>NZ_KQ948206.1:0-537217 GCF_001514035.1 Streptomyces yokosukanensis
AGTGCTTTCCAGGTTCCCGCTTCTTTCTCGCGGTTTCCTTTCCGGCGGTTCCGACTCTATCAGATCCTTTCGGCGTCTGACTCCCAGTCAGGGGGGTTTGTCTTCCCGGCCGTTGGGCCGTTCCGACGTCTCAAACCTTAGCGGATCCGCTCGGTGATTCCCAATCGGGCCACCGGGCTTCCATTCGAATTGAATTCGGGCATGCCGAAATCGACCCGTACGGGAGATCGTGCTGATGGTGTGAGAGGCTGCCGCTCGAAGCGGCTGAGGTGTTGCCGAAGAACCGTTACGGCCCCGTGGCAACTCGGAGAACTTTACGGAACGGGCAGGGGCGTGTCAACCCTCCCCTGTCAAGATCTTTTTGACGACCTCAGTCGAGGTCGCTGAGCCGGCCGCCGGCATCCGGCTGGGCGTGCTCGACCCTGCGCAGGAGCCTGGTCAGCACCTCGCCGAGCACCCCGCGCTCCGCCGGGGTCAGGTCCTGGAGCAGGTCCTCCTCGAAGACCGTCGCCAGGCGCATCGCCTCCAGCCACTTCTCGCGGCCCTCGGGGGTCAGCTCGACGATGACCCGGACGCGGTTGGACTCGTCGCGCTCCCGGGTGACGAGCCCCTCGGTGACCATGCGGTCGATCCGGTGCGTCATCGCGGCCGGCGTGAGGCCGAGGCGCTTGGCGAGGTCGCTGGGGCCCATGCGATACGGGGCGCCGGAGAGGACGAGGGCCTTGAGGACCTCCCACTCGGCGTTGCTGATGCCGAGAGCCGAGGTCTGGCGGCCGTAGGCGACGTTCATGCGGCGGTTGAGCCGGGACAGTGCCGAGACGATCTTCTCGACCTGGGGGTCCAGGTCCTGGAACTCGCGCTGGTAGGCGGCGATCTGCTCTTCGAGGGTCGGCTCTGTGACGTCGGGGGCGGTGTCGGCCATGGCCGCAGTATGGCACGCGGCTGCTTTGCCTTGAAGTCCTTCACTGTGTACTCTTTAGCTTCGAACTTTAGCTTCGAAGTCTTCAGGTCTAACTAGTGAGAGAGGTGAACGTGACCAGGGCGATGGGCGCAGCGATGCGCCGGATCCACGTGGGCAACGCACTCAGCGCGTTCGGGCTCGGCTTCACCGTCCCCTACCTGTACGTCTATGTGGCGCAGGTGCGGGGCCTGGGAGCCATGACGGCGGGACTCGTGCTCGCCGTCTTCGCCGTGGCCGCGCTGATCGTGCTGCCGTTCGCCGGCAGGGCGATCGTGCGGCGCGGCCCGCTGCCGGTCCTGCTCGCCGCCCTGGTCACGGCCGCGCTCGGCGCGCTGAGCCTCGGTCTCGCGAGCAATGCCGTCGCCGTACTGCTGTCGGCCTCGGCGCTCGGTGCCGGGCAGGCCGTGATGCAGCCGGCGCTGGCGACGATGATCGTGGACTGTTCGACGGCCGACACTCGGTCGCGGGCGTTCGCCATGCAGTTCTTCCTGCAGAACCTGGGCCTCGGTGTGGGTGGCCTCATCGGCGGTCACCTCGTCGACACCACGCACGTGTCGTCGTTCACGCTGCTGTTCGCGATCGAGGCGGCGATGTTCCTGCTGCTGGTCGTGGTGATGGCGACCGTGCGGATGCCGCGCGCGCCGCGGCTGGAGGAGGCTCCGGCGGGGTCGGCCAAGGGCGGCTGGAAGCAGCTGCTCGGGAACCGGGCAATGGTGCAGCTGTGTGTCCTCGGCTTCGTGCTGTTCTTCGCCTGCTACGGCCAGTTCGAGTCCGGGCTGAGCGCGTACGGTGTCGAGGCCGCCGGGATCTCCACCTCCGCGCTGGGGACGGCACTGGCCGCGAACACGCTGATGATCGTGGTGGCCCAGTTCGCCGTGCTGAGGTTCGTGGAGCGCCGTCGGCGGTCCCGGGTGATCGCCGGGGTCGGGCTGATCTGGGCCGTCGCCTGGCTGGCCGCGGGGTACGCGGGGCTGGGCCACGGCAGCCAGGAGATGGCGACCGCCGCGTTCGTGTCGACGTACGCGCTGTTCGGTCTGGGTGAGGCGATGCTGTCGCCGACGGTCGCTCCGCTGGTCGCCGATCTGGCGCCCGAGGGCATGGCCGGGCAGTACAACTCGGCGTTCGCGCTGGTCAAGCAGTTGGCGCTGGCCGTCGGGCCGGCGGTGGGCGGGCCGCTGGGCGCGTCACTGCACGCGCCGTACATCGTGACGTTCCTGCTGTTCTCACTGGGAATCACGGTGCTGGCGCTGCGCCTGGGGCGTCGCCTCACCTTTGCCCAGGACCACCCGTGGGCCGCCGCGAAGAGCAGCCGGGTGGTCGCCCGGAGCGAAGCGGCTGCGGAGTCCGTGACCGCGTAGCCGTACGGCACCGGTGGTGCTGCCGGGGCCACTAGGTCCTCGGCAGTACGAACTCGCACCACACCGCTTTCCCGCCGCCCGGGGTCCTTCTGGATCCCCAGCCGGAGGCGATCGTCGCCACGATGGCGATGCCGCGTCCCGACTCGTCGCCGGGCTCCGCGCGGCGGCGGCGCGGAAGGTGGTCGTCGCCGTCCGTGACCTCGATGATCAGGCGGCGGTCGGTGCGGCGGAGCCGGAGGCGCATGGGCGGCGTGCCGTGCTGCAGGGAGTTGGCGACCAGTTCGCTCGCGGCGAGGACGCCGAGATCGTGCAGCTCGACCGGGAAGCGCCAGCTGGTCAGGACGCCGGAGGCGAACGCACGGGCACGCGGGGCCGCCTCCACGCCGCCGAGGAGTTCCAGGGCCGCGTTGCGGAAGAGGTCGCCGTCGGGGCCCGTACGAGCCGGGTGCTGCAGGACGAGGACGGCCACGTCGTCGTCGTGGTCGGCGGTGACACCGGCCGAGCGGACCAGACGGTCGCAGACGACCTGGGGGGTGCCGGTCGCGCCGGCCAGGGCGCGCTCCAGGGAGGCGATTCCCTCGTCCAGGTCCTCGTCGCGGCGCTCGACCAGGCCGTCCGTGTAGAGGACCGCCGTGGAACCGGGGCCCAGCGCGATCGAGCCGGAGGCGTGGATCCAGCCGCCGGTGCCAAGGGGTGGGCCGGTGGGTTCGTCGGCGCGACAGACCGTACCGCTCTCGTCGCGGACCAGGATCGGGAGGTGGCCGGCGGAGGCGTACACCAGCCGGCCCTCGTTGGGGTCGTGGACGGCGTAGACGCAGGTGGCGATCTGGTTGGCGTCGATCTCGGTGGCGAGGCCGTCGAGGAGCTGGAGCACCTCGTGCGGGGGCAGGTCGAGGCGGGCGTAGGCGCGGACGGCCGTGCGGAGCTGGCCCATCACCGCGGCGGCCCGGACTCCTCTGCCCATCACGTCGCCGATCACCAGGGCCGTGCGGCCGCCGCCGAGGGTGATCACGTCGTACCAGTCGCCGCCGACCGCGGCCTCGGTGCCGCCGGGCTGGTAGGTGGCGGCGATGCGCAGGTCGTCGGGCTGCTCCAGTTCCTGGGGGAGCAGGGAGCGCTGGAGGGTCACCGCGGTCTCGCGCTGGCGGCGCTCGCTGGCGCGCAGCCGTTCGGCGGCCTCGGCGTGGTCGGTGACGTCGGTGGCGAAGACGAGTACACCGCCGTCGCGGTCGCCGTCCTCGGCGACCGGGGTGCAGGTGAAGGTGTAGGAGCGGCCGTCGACGGCCTTGCGGGACTTCAGGGTGCGGGGCTTGCCGCTGCGCAGCACCTGGTCGAGGAGCGGGAGCAGGCCCAGTTCGGAGAGTTCGGGCAGTGCCTCGCGGGCGGGGGCGCCGGTGGGGCGCTGCCCGAAGGCCGTCGTGTAGGCGTCGTTGACGTAGGCGATGCGGTGGTCCGGGCCGTGGACGAGCGCGACGAGGGCGGGGACGCGGTCGAGGACGTCGCGCGCGGGCAGTTCGTCGACGGCGGGCACCGGGGGTGTGCCGTCGGCCGACTGCTCGGCGCGGGCCGCGGGCACGGAGCCTTCCCCTCGCCGGTCCGGGGAGACCGGGGTCTCGGTCCGCGCGGCGGCGCGGCGGTGCGTTCCGGGGAGCCGGGCGCTCCAGCGCGTGAAGTTCACTTGGGAAGAAGCCTCGTGGGTGCTGAGGGCGGGTGGGTGGCCCGTCCGCGGACGTGGGGCAGTCTGGCAGGGAGCGCGCCGCGGCGACATCCGTCAGACGCCTGGGCGGGCCGGGGAGTTCCTGGGTCCGGTCAGGACGACCCCTTCGGGTCGTCCGAGGGGCTGTGAGGAGGCTTTCCACCGGCCGCGAGTTCGAACTCCGCTCGCGGATGTTCGAGTGAACCGAGCGAGACGATCTCCCTTTTGAAGAGCCCGGCGAGGGTCCATTCCGCCAGGACCCGGGCTTTGCGGTTGACGGTGGGCACCCTGCTGAGGTGGTAGACGCGGTGCATGAACCAGGCAGGGTAGCCCTTCAGCTTGCGCCCGTAGACCTGGGCGACGCCCTTGTGCAGGCCGAGGGAGGCGACCGAGCCGACGTACGTGTGGGCGTACGTCTGCAGGGGCTCGCCGCGCAGCGCGTGGACGATGTTGTCGCCGAGGGTGCGGGCCTGGCGGACGGCGTGCTGGGCGTTGGGCGCGGTCTCGGCGCCGGGTTCGGTGGCGGTGACGTCGGGTACGGCCGCCGCGTCTCCGGCTCCCCAGGCGTGTTCCGCGCCGTCGACGGTCAGCTGGGCGGTGCACTTGAGCCGGCCGCGTGCGGTGAGCGGCAGATCGGTGGCGGCGAGCAGCGGGGACGGTTTGACGCCGGCGGTCCACACGACCGTGCGGGTGGGGAAGCGCTGGCCGTCGCTCAGGACGGCGACGCGGCCGGCGCAGGAGTCCAGGCGGGTGCCGAGGAGGACCTGGATGTTGCGGCGGCGCAGCTGGGTGACGGTGTAGCGGCCCATGTCCTCGCCGACCTCGGGGAGGATGCGGTCGGAGGCCTCCACGAGGATCCACTTCATGTCCTCGGGGCGGACGTTGTGGTAGTAGCGCGCGGTGTAGCGGGCCATGTCCTCCAGTTCGGCGAGCGCCTCCACGCCCGCGTAGCCGCCGCCGACGAAGACGAAGGTGAGGGCGGCGTCGCGGATCGCCGGGTCGCGGGTGGAGGAGGCGATGTCCATCTGCTCGATGACGTGGTTGCGCAGTCCGATGGCCTCTTCGACGGTCTTGAAGCCGATGCCGTACTCGGCGAGGCCCGGGACGGGCAGCGTGCGGGAGATCGAGCCGGGGGCGAGCACCAGTTCGTCGTAGCCGAGGAGTTCGGCCGATCTGCCCTCCTCGGCGGTGGCGAGCGTGGAGATCGCGGCGGTGCGCACCTCGTGGTCGATGGAGGTGACCTCACCGATGACGACATGGCACCGGTCCAGGAGGCGACGCAGGGGTACGACGACATGACGAGGGGAAATCGAACCCGCGGCCGCTTCGGGAAGGAACGGCTGGTACGTCATATAGGGGTCGGGGGTGACGACCGTGATCTCGACCTCACCCCGCCTGAGCTCGCCCTTCAGCTTTCGCTGCAGACGCAGGGCCGTGTACATCCCGACGTAGCCGCCGCCGACAACCAGAATGCGCGCACGTTCCTTCACCATCCCATGACGCACCCGGCGCAGTTGTTTGTCCACAGCCCCGGCAATTTGTGTGACTGGCGGGCGGGTGTGCCCGGGGGCGGCGCGGGTATCGGGGCAGGACGAAAGGGGGCAGGTCAGTGGGGGCAGGCGATGGGGCGCGAAGGTGAGGAAACCGGACGTACGAGACCCGTACTCCGATCGGGGGGCGCACTGTGCGGAACCTGCCCCTTCTGAATTGACTTCCTCTCAACTATGTTCGTGTGTCGACGGGGTGTAGGGAATGTGGTCGAGCGGGTGCCGCGACGGGCGGACCCGGTCGAGACCGATGCCAGATCCACGCACTCCCGATTCAGTGGCGGGGAGTCTCCGGGGGGAGACGTCATTACCGGGGGAAACACATGCATGTTCAGGACGCACATTGGTCATCCGCAGCCGCCATCGCGCCCGGTGGCGGGTCGGTGAGCCCGGCGGTGGGCAACGCACGCGCGGACGCCGCGCGGACGACGCCGCTACGGGTGGACGCTCAGCGCAATCTGGAACACGTGCTGCGTGCGGCGCGTGAGGTATTCGGCGAGCTGGGGTACGGCGCGCCGATGGAGGACGTGGCGCGGCGCGCCAGGGTCGGGGTCGGCACGGTGTACCGGCGCTTTCCCAGCAAGGACGTGCTGGTCCGGCGGATAGCCGAGGAGGAGACGGCGCGGCTGACCGAGCAGGCGCGGACCGCGCTCGGCCAGGAGGACGAGCCCTGGTCGGCGCTGTCGCGGTTCCTGCGGACGTCCGTGGCGTCGGGGGCCGGGCGGTTGCTGCCGCCGCAGGTGCTCGCCGGCTCCGCGCGGGGTTCGGCCGGCTCGGCCGGGTCCGTCGACGAGGCCCGGGTGCCTCAGCAGCGGGTGCAGCCGGGGGCCGGTGAACTGCGGCTGGTGCCCGGAGACGCCTCCGGGGGCGCCGACGACAGCGGGGTCGGGGCATTGCTCGAGGTGGTCGGGCAGTTGGTCGAGCGGGCTCGGGCGGCCGGGGAGCTGCGGACGGACGTGTCCGTGGGGGATGTGCTGCTGGTGATCGCCACGGCGGCGCCGTCCCTGCCGGACGCGGCGCAGCAGGCGGCGGCGTCGGCGCGGTTGCTGGACATCCTGCTGGAGGGGCTGCGGTCCCGGCCGGTGTAGGAACCCGCCGGTCGGTTCGGGGTGAGCGGTCACCGATCGTCGGACCGCGGGAGTGTGGGGGGCTGTTCGCGCAGTTCCCCGCGCCCCCGGGGGACTGCCGTGCCGCCTGCCCCGTCGGTGCCCGTGGTCGAAGGCGACGCGATTCGCTCGTTCGGCTGGCGTTCGAAAGCCTGTGATGACAGAGGCCCTCGGATGAGTGGATGCCTTGGACGGGGGGCGTTGAACAAAAGACAATGTGGCACCCTGAGCCGGGTGACGGGTTGGGCTGGGCCGGCGTCGGGGGCATTCCGCGATGGGCGTTGACGGGTGGGACGAGTCACGCGGTGACGACGCGGACGCGGAGGCTTCCTCCGGGCCGAACCCGCCCCAGGTTCCGAAACAGGGCGGTCGTCCGGCTTCGTCCGGTGGGCGCAGCGACGGGAGCGTACCGGCCCAGCGCGAGGGCAGCGTGCTGCCGCCGCCCCGGGAGCGGCCGTCCGACGACGGCGCGCTGATCGAGCGGATGCGCGGCGGTGACGACTCCGCGTACGAGGAGCTGTACCGGCGGCATGCGGACGCCGTACGACGCTACGCCCGCACCTGCTGCCGGGACGGGCACACCGCCGACGACCTCACTGCCGAGGTCTTCGCCCGGATGCTGCAGGCGGTGCGCGGCGGATCCGGGCCCCAGCACGCCGTTCGCGCCTATCTGCTGACCTCCGTGCGGCGTGTCGCCGCGCACTGGACCAGGTCCGCCCGGCGTGAGCAGCTCGTCGACGACTTCGCGACCTTCGCCCAGCAGGCCGCCCGGGGCGCCGAGGTCTCCGACGACGACACCGTGGACCTCGGCGCCGATGTGCGCGCGCTGCACGAGGCCGAGCAGTCCATGGCCATGCGGGCCTTCCGGTCACTGCCCGAGCGCTGGCAGGCCGTGCTGTGGCACACCGAGGTGGAGGACGAGTCCCCGAGCGACGTGGCCGTGCTGTTCGGGCTGGACGCCAACGGCACCCGGGTCCTCGCCAGCCGTGCGCGCGAGGGCCTGAAGCAGGCCTATCTCCAGGCTCATGTCAGCGCCTCCCTCGTCGGGGACGAGGAGTGCGCCCGCTACGCCGACCAGCTCGGCACCTACGCCCGCCGAAAGCTGCGCATCCGCGCCGAGCGGGGTCTGCGCAAGCATCTGGAGGAATGCGCCAAGTGCCGGCTGGCGGCCGCGCAGATCGAAGAGGTCGCCGGTGGGATCCCCGGTGTCGTCCCGGTCGCGGTCATCGGCTGGTTCGGGGCCGCCGGGTACGCCAAGGCGCTCGGGATCGTCGCCGGCGGCGCCGGGGTCGGCGCGGCGGGTGCCGCCGCCGCGGCCACCGGCTCGTCCGGCGGGGCCGGTGGCGCGGGCGGGGCCGCGGCCTCGGAGGGGCTCGGGGCGCCGGTGAAGGCGGGGATCGCGGCCGGTGTGGTCGCGGTGGCCGCCGCCGCGGTGGCCCTGGCCCTGGTGAACGACAGCCGTCCGCCGGCGAAGGAGGTGGCGAGGCCGTCGCCGTCCGCGCCGGTCGTGCACTCCCCGGCACCGAAGCCGACCCCGTCGAAGAGGAAGCCATCGCCGAAGCCGGTGGTGCTCGCCCCTGAGCCGGCCCCCACTCCGACACCCACCCCGAGACCCACACCGAAGCCGACGCCCAAGCCCACGCCGACACCCAGGCCGACCCCGACGCCCACCCCGAAACCCACGCCCACGCCGACCCCGACGCCCACTCCGCCGCCGGCATCCACCGTCTACCAGGTGAGCGAGCTGAGCTACGACGTCGTCGGCGACGGCACCAAGCCCGAGATCCAGCTCGGCGAGAGCAGCTGGGTGTGGCAGCGCTACGGCATGTCGATCGACGGCGAGCAGTACGCGCGCGGGGTGACCGTGCACGGCGAGTCCTCGGTGACCATCGCCCTCAACCGGCAGTGCACCGCCTACGACGCTCTGGCCGGCGTGGACGACATGACGCTGGGTCTCGGCAAGGTGTCCTTCGCCGTCTACGCCGACGGGGTCTCGCTGTGGCAGTCCGGCACGGTCAAGGGAAACGATCATGCCGTGCCCGTCCATGTGGACCTGACCGGGCACAGGACCGTACGGCTCGTCGTGCGGCCGCACCGCGACGTCCTCGACCGGGCGGCGCTCGCGGACTGGGCGGAATCCCGGTTCACCTGCCGCTGAGCCGTCGCCCCCGGCGTCACTCGGCGGTCGTGGCCAGGGCGTCCAGTTCGTCGAGCACCTCGGCCACACCGAGGGACGCGCCCCGCGCCCGCTCGGCCGCGTAACGGCCGGACGGCAGTGCCGTACGGGCCTCGGCGTGCACCCGGGCGGCCTGGCCGTGCTCCGGCTCCGGGCGCCGATGGCCGTCGCGCCAGTGGTCCGCCGCGGCGAACAGCCGGATCGCGCCCGCCAGATCGCCGCGCCGGGCCAGCAGCACGGCCGCGGTGTCCACCAGCCCGGCCGTGATCGTCTCGGCGCACTGCTGCGCCGCCGCCTCGCGCAACGCCTCGGCGACGATCGGCAGTCCGTGCTCCGGGCCCGACTCGGCGGCGACGACGAGCGCCTCGACCATGCGCAGCCCCGCCCCGAACTGCGGTGGCGGGGTGCCCCCGCGCGCCGCCGCACGGGTCGCCTCGTACAGCTCGCGGGCGCGGCCGGTCTGCCCGTCCTGCACGGCGATGTGCGCGCGCATCAGCAACACGAAGGCGGCCGACTCCGGCACCGCGTACCTGTCGGCGGCCGCCCCCGCCTCGTCGAGGGCGGCCAGCGCGGTCTTCGGGTCGCCGGAGCGGTAGGCGATCTCGGCGAGCCGCGCCATCAGGAAGGGCGACTCGGCGTAGGCGCCCACCTCGTAGGCGAGGCGCAGCGCCTCCTCGTACTCACCGCGTGCCTCGTCGAACCGGCCGCGTGCCATGGCCGCCTCGCCGGCCGCGCTGCACACCTGGGCCCGCATCCAGCGGTCCCCGACGCGCCGGCTGAGCGTACGCAGCTCGGCCAGTTCCTCGTCCACGCCGCGCAGGTTGCCCGGGGAGTCGACGATCACATGGGCGCGGTACATCAGGGAGACGCCGGTCTCCCAGTCGCCGCCGTACCTGCGGCAGTTGGCGACGGCTGCGGCCATGTCCGGGCCGACCGATCCCGAGCCGCCCAGGTAGTAGGCGGTCAGCGGCCAGACGATGCCGGGGAGCCGGGCCGCCCGGGGGCCGCCGTGCTGGTAGGCGGCCCGTACGCGCGCGATGTACTGCGGGGCGCGCGAGTCGGTCGCGAGGTGCTCGGGGCTCGACTCCGAGGTCAGGAACAGGTCGAGCATCCGCAGGTCCATCCGCAGCTCCCCCAGCGGATGCCCGCGCTCCCCGTCGGGTTCGGCGAGCAGGGCCCCGACCGGGTCGGCCACCTCCACCAGCGCGGCCAGACCGCCTCCGGCGCGCAGCGCGTCCGGTGCGCCGGAGGCCGGCAGGGTGTCCAGGGCCACGCCGAGACGCAGGACCAGACGGACCCAGGCGACCGCCTCCTGGCGGTGGTTGCGCAGCCACCAGAACCAGCCCATGGCGAGGGCGATGGCGCCCGCCTCCGGCTCGTCCCCGGCGCGCACGGCGCGGTCCAGGGCCGCCCGGATGTTGTCCAGTTCGGTCTCCAGGCGGGAGATCCACGGCAGTTGGGCCGCCGAGCGCAGGCGCGGCTCGGCCTCCTCGACCAGCGCCCGCACCCACGCGCGATGCCGCTGCTCGGCCGCCGCGCGCACTCCGGGGACCTCGGCCCCGCGCTCGGTGGCGTACTCGTGGATGGTCTCCAGCATGCGGTAGCGCATGCCGGTACCGGGGGCGTCCGGCGCGGCGACGACGAGGGACTTGTCGACCAGGGCGCCGATCAGGTCGGCCGCCGGGCCGCTGCACACGGCCTCGGCCGCCGCGAGGTCCCAGCCGCCGGCGAACACCGACGCCTCGCGCAGCACCGTGCGCTCGCGCTCGTCCAGCAGGTCCCAGGACCAGTCGACGACGGCGCGCAGGGTCTGCTGGCGGGGCAGGACCGTGCGGCTTCCGGAGGTGAGCAGGCGGAACCGGTCGTCGAGCCGGTCGGCGATCTGGCGCGGGGTCAGCAGCCGGAGCCGGGCGGCGGCCAGCTCGATGGCCAGCGGCAGCCCGTCCAGCCTGCGGCAGATCTCCGCCACGGCCCCGGTGTCGGCGAGCACGGCTGCGGCGTCGGGGCGGACGCCCTTCGCGCGCTCGGCGAACAGACGGTGCGCCTGCTCCGGGACGAGGGGCTCGACCGGGCGCACCGACTCACCGGGTACGCCGAGGGGTTCGCGGCTGGTCGCGAGGATCGTGAGCCCCGGGCAGTGGGTGAGGAGGGTCTCGGCGAGGGCGGCGGCCGCGCCGATGACATGCTCGCAGTTGTCAAGGATCAGGAGTTGGCCGCGCGGGGCGCAGTACTCGATCAACAGGGCGACGGGGTCGGCCTGTTGGGGCGCCAGCTCGTTCGTCAGCAGCACGGTCTCGCGCAGACCGAGCGCGCTGACCACCGCGCCGGGCACCGCCTCCGGATGGTCGAGCGGGGCCAGCTCGACCAGCCATGCCTGGGGAAGCCCTGCGGCGGCCTCCTCGGCGAGGCGGGTCTTTCCGGAGCCGCCCGGTCCGGTGAGCGTGACCAGGCGGGCCCTGTGCACATCGGAACGAATGGCCTCCAGTTCGGGTTCCCGTCCGACGAACGACGTCAGTCGGGGGCGGAGGTTGCCGGTGCGCTCGGGGGGTCGAGCGGGGGCCGGGGACCGCCACGGCTGCGGCTGCGCTTCCGGCTGGGCGAGCAACGACGTGTGCAGGGCGGTGAGTTCCGGGCCCGGGTCGGTGCCGAGGGTGTCGGCGAGGGCGCGGCGGGCGGACTCGTACGCGCACAGGGCGTCGGCGAAGCGGCCGGTGTCGCGCAGGGCACGGATGAGCAGAGCGTGCAGGGGCTCGTCCAGCGGGTGGGCCGCCGTCAGCTCCTTCAGCTCCGGTACGACGTCCGGGGCGCGCCCGAGGTCGAGGGCGGCGGCGGCCCGGGCGCGGGTCGCCTCCAGTCGCAGGGCCTCCGGGCGGGTGGCGGCGGTGCGGTCGGGGAGGTCGGCGAGGGCGGGGCCGTGCCAGAGGGCGAGGGCCTCGGTGAGGGTGCGGTGGGCGACGGCCGCCTCGCCCGCGGTGAGGGCCTTGGTGCCGGAGTGGACGAGCCGCTCGAAGACGAACAGGTCCACGTCGTCCTCGGCCGCCTCCAGACGGTAGCCGCCGGGGGTGGAGGCGACGGTGTGGCGGCCGAGGGCGCGGCGGAGGCGGCCGACGAGGGCCTGGAGGGCGGCTGGGGCGTCATGGGGTGGGTCGTCCGCCCAGATCTCGTCGATCAGGGCTTCGGGGGTGGTGGTGCGGGAGGGGTGGAGGGCGAGCGCGGCCAGGAGCGTGCGCAGGCGGGGTCCGCCGATGGGTATGGGGGTGCCCTGGTCGTCCGCTGCCTGGGTCACGCCCAGGATTCTGTACCGCACCTCGTCATTGTCGCGGGGGCCCGGGATGGGGCGACGGGGTTTCGTCAGCGGTGCGGAGATCGGCGGGCTGTGCCGCGGCCGGGCGGGGATGGGGATCCACACCGCGCCGGCACTGCAGTTCCCCAGGGGCGCGGGGAACTGCGCGAGCCACCACGACGGACCCGCGGCCGGCTTGCCGGCGGAGCCACCACGGCGGGGGCCTGGGGGCGGCAGCCCCCAGAAGGGCAGGGGCAGCTCCCTCGGCCTTCACGCACCGGAGGCCAAAGCTCCCCTCCGCGGCTGAATGCCCGAGGGCACCGCGCGGGCGCGGGCCGGGGTTCCGGTCCAGCACGTGCCTCGGCGGGAGAGGAGGCGGTGCAGCCAGAGTTCGAGCGAGACGAGGTCGGCGAGGCCGTCCAGCGGGACGGGCTCGCCGGCGGCGGCCGCGCCCAGCGCCTCGCGGACGACACGGGCCTCGACCAGCCCGGCGTCGGCGAGGAGAGGGGTGGCGAAGAGGTCGAGCAGCGGGTCGGCCGCCACGCGCAGGCCCGCGCGCGCGGCGGCGGCCGACGACGCGTGGGAGGGGGCGCCCCAGCCGGGCGGAAGGTCGGTGACGCCGGCGCCCTCCAGGACCGTACGGAGGATGGCGGCGCGGGCGCCGGGCCGCACGCGCAGGGCTTCCGGGAGGGCGCGGCAGGCGCGGACGACCTGGTTGTCGAGGAACGGCGTGTGCAGGCGCTGGGAGCGGATCTCGGCGGCCTGCTCCAGGACGCGCAGATCGGCGGCGTACCGGGCGAGGGCGGCACGCGCGCGGTACTCGCCGGGACGCTGCCCGGCGCCCGCGGCGGAGCGGTCCGCCTCCGCCTGCAGCAGAACCGATACTTCGGCCAGGGCCTCCCCGGTCAGCCAACGGGCGGCGGGCCCGGGTCTGGCCCAGGTCAGTGCGGCGAGGGACGCGCCGACCGCTCCCTTGGGCTCGTCGAAGCGGCGCCGCATCAGCCGCTCGGCCAGCACCTCCAGACCGGCCCGGTAGGGCGTGCGGGCGAGCCGGCGGGCGGCGCCGTACACGCGCGCGGGGACCAGCACCGAGCCGTCGGCCTTGGCGAGCGCGGCGACCGGGCGGACCAGATGGCGCCGTCTGCGGTCCATGAGGAGGTCGGCGAGGCGGGCGGGGTGGGCGTCCAGGACCTGGCGGGCGCCGTGTCCGGTGAAGTGGTCGGCGCTGCCTGCGGCGAGCCGGGCGCGGTGCCGGGCGGCCGTGACCAGGGAGGGGCCGGGTTCGTCGGTGAGGGGGCCGTCGAGGTCGGCGTAGGGCAGGGTGTCCTCGGCGCCGGTGACGACCACGTGGTGCAGGCGCGGGCTCGCGGCCAGGGCTCCGGCGCGTTCGAGTTCGGCCTCGCGGCCGGCGACGGCCAGGTCGTTGAAGGTGACGGCGAGGAGCCGCTCGCCCGCGCCCGTGCCGTGGCCGAGGAGCGTGCCGGGTCTGCCGGGCAGCCCGGCGGCCAGCAGCGCGAGGGTGCCGGACGCGGGGCCGCCGGAGAGGTCGGCGCCGATGCCGGGCACGGGCATCCCGCGCCGGGCCCGCCGCTCGGCCGGGCCCATGCCGGGTACCGGGCCGGGGTCGAGGTCGGGCACATGGCGCGGCGCGGACAGCCGGGTGCGGACCGCCTCCACCAGGGCGTCGCGTACGGCGTCCACGGCCCGGTCGGGCTCGGTCGGGGCCGCGGCCACGGCCAGGGACGCGACCGGTTCGTACCCGGCGATCTCACGCGCCCCGGCGCGCAGCACAAGCGCGTGCCCCGGCGGAACGCGCCGCACGCCGTCGTACGGGGTGGTGTCGCGCAGCGCGGCCGGTACGTCCGGGGCGGCGAGCAGGGCGGCCAGGTGGCCGAAGTCGAGGTTGGCCTCGATGAGGTCGGCGAGGGGCAGCGCGGCGGTGGCGTAGGCCGTGCCGCCGGCCCAGGGGGTGTGGAACACCGGGCGGGCGCCCGCGAGATCGCCGCAGACGGTGATGCGGCGGCCGACCTGGACGACGGCGGTGTAACTGCCCGGCCACGTCGTCAGATGGCGCAGTGCGCCCCCGCGCGCGGTGAACAGGCCGCGCCGCAGCTCCTCGTCGGAGGCGCCGCAGATGCCGAGGACGGCGATGCGGTTGCCCGCGTCGGCCTGCACCACGCGCACCTCGTCCGGGCGCCAGTCGCCGACGGCCCACAGCGGATCCGGGTCGCCCCACAGGAGGTGGGAGCCCACCGGGTGCAGGGTCTCGCCGTCGTAACCGGTGGCGCCCGCGGAACCGGTCCCGGAGACGCCCGCGGCGGTGCTGCTCCACCCCACCAACCACCGCATCGACGCCTCCACAGGCTGTGGACAACAGTGCACCGTACGAACCGGATCCTCATGCTGCCATGAAAGGCGCGCCGTGGAGGGGTGGCGGCACCGGCTCGGAACGAGGGAAGCCCGCGGCGAACGCCGGGGCGGGACAAGGGGAGCCGTCGGGTGCGACGCATGCCGGCCGTCGGCCGTTCACGATGAGTACGACGCGAATGCGCCCCCTATGCGCTCCCCCAAACCGCCCTTCACGCCCTCAAGTTGCATGGTCGGAGCGGAATTTGACCTTGGCGCGCTGGGTCTATTTTCGGCCAAACATGCCGGGAGGCTCAGGATTTGAGCACGCTCCGTACAGGGCTGCACAGAGCGCGGCGACGCGAAAACGCGCACAGTCCGGGAGGCGGGCAGCGCCTCCCGGACCGGTCCGCCACCCGCGGGGATGAAGGTGGCGGTGTCCCCCAGCCCGCTGGATCCAGTACAGCGGGCCGACCCACGCAAGAGCCATGGAACCGCTCCCGCGATGGCCGGAGAAGAGCGCACGGACAGGCGCACGGCCACACATGCAGGGGCACGCGGCGACAGGCCGTGCACGGTGCGTACAGGACCGTACTTCCGTACGGACCACAATCCCGCCATCCGGAACAATGCCCCTTAACGCTTGGGATGCGGCGAACTACGCTGGGTTTACGAATGCCGCGTGGTTATGCCAGCGCGGCAGCCGTCTGTGTCGAGGGGTGGCGCATGTCCAGGGAGCAACGCGGGCCGAACGAAAAGCTCGGCGCCGTTCTCGCCCTCGCGGGAATCAGCAACGCAGGACTCGCACGACGCGTCAACGACCTTGGCGCGCAACGCGGGTTGACTCTTCGCTACGACAAGACCTCCGTGGCGCGCTGGGTGTCGAAGGGGATGGTGCCGCAGGGCGCGGCGCCGCACCTCATCGCAGCCGCCATCGGGCAGAAGCTCGGCCGCCCCGTGCCGCTCCACGAGATCGGCCTGGCGGACGCGGATCCCGCGCCCGAAGTGGGCCTCGCCTTCCCCAGAGACGTGGGGCAGGCCGTGAAGTCGGCCACGGAGCTGTACCGACTCGACCTCGCCGGACGCCGGGCCGGCTCCGGCGGCATCTGGCAGTCGCTCGCCGGATCGTTCGCAGTGAGCGCATACGCAACGCCTGCCTCACGGTGGCTGATAACCCCCGCCGACAGCTCGGTCGCACGGGAGGCGGGCTCCGTCGAGGGCTCCGGTGCACCGATCAAAGTCGGCCACAGCGATGTGCAGAAGCTGCGGGAGGCCGCCGAGGACGCCAGGCGGTGGGACTCCAAGTACGGGGGCGGGGACTGGCGTTCGTCGATGGTCCCGGAGTGCCTGCGGGTGGAGGCGGCGCCGCTGCTGCTCGGCTCCTACTCCGACGAGGTGGGCCGGGCGCTCTTCGGAGCCTCTGCCGAACTCACCCGGCTCGCCGGCTGGATGGCCTTCGACACCGGCCAGCAGGAGGCCGCGCAGCGGTACTACATCCAGGCGCTGCGGCTCGCGCGCGCGGCGGCGGACGTACCGCTCGGCGGCTATGTGCTCGCCTCCATGTCGCTGCAGGCGACGTATCGCGGCTTCGGCGACGAAGGGGTCGATCTGGCGCAGGCCGCGCTGGAGCGGAACCGGGGGCTGGCGACCGCCCGCACGATGAGCTTCTTCCGCCTGGTGGAAGCACGGGCACACGCGCGTGCGGGCGACGCGCAGGCGGCGGGTGCGGCGCTGAAGGCCGCCGAGGGATGGCTCGAACGGTCCCGGGAGGGCGACAACGATCCTTCTTGGCTTGGTTTTTATGGCTATGACCGGTTCGCCGCGGATGCGGCCGAGTGCTATCGGGATCTGAAGGCGCCCCGACAGGTGCGGCGGTTCACCGAGCAGGCGCTGTCGAAGCCCACGGAGGAGTTCGTGCGCTCGCACGGGCTGCGCCTGGTGGTGTCGGCGGTCGCCGAGCTGGAGTCCGGGAATCTGGACGCCGCGTGCGAGCAGGGGGTGCGCGCCGTCGAGGTGGCCGGACGGATCTCTTCGGCCCGGACCACCGAGTACGTGAAGGATCTGCTGCACCGGCTGGAGCCGTACGGGGACGAGCCGCGGGTGGTGGAGCTGCGGGAGCGGGCCCGGCCGCTGCTGATGACTCCGGCCTGAGAACCTCACCGCCTGCGTTTGAAGGCGTTGTCAGTGGCGCAGTGCACTATCGAGGTGGGAGGTGGTGCAGGTGCCGGTCGGGGCGTACGACTGTGACGTGCTCGTGGTCGGTGGGGGGATCGTCGGGCTGTCCACGGCGTATGCGATCACGCGCGCCGCGCCGGGCACGCGGGTCACCGTGCTGGAGAAGGAGCCGGGACCGGCCCGGCACCAGACGGGGCGCAACAGCGGGGTCGTCCACAGCGGGATCTACTACCGGCCGGGCTCGCTCAAGGCGCGGTACGCGGTGCGGGGCGCCGCCGAGATGGTGAAGTTCTGCGCCGAGTACGGCATCGCGCACGCCGTCACCGGCAAGCTGATCGTCGCCACGGAGCGGGAGGAGCTGCCGCGCCTGCACGCACTCGTGCAGCGAGGCCGGGAGAACGGCATTCCGGTGCGGGAGCTGGGCGCCGCACAGATCGGCGAGTACGAACCGGAGGTGCGAGGCCTCGCCGCGATACACGTCGGCACGACCGGGGTGTGCGACTTCACCGGGGTCGCCCGGACGCTCGCGCGGGCCTCGGGGGCCGAGATCCGCTACGGCGCCCGGGTCGTCCGGATCGACCGGCGGGCCGATCGCGGTGTGGCCGTACTGACCTCGGGCGGGGACGTGGTGCGCGGGCGGGTGCTGGTCAACTGCGCCGGGCTGTACTGCGACGAGGTGGCGCGGCTGACCGGGGACGAGCCCGAGGTGCGCATCGTGCCCTTCCGCGGCGAGTACTACGAACTGGCGCGGCCCGAGCTGGTGCGGGGGCTGGTCTATCCGGTGCCCGACCCGGCGTTCCCGTTCCTCGGGGTCCATCTGACCCGGGGCATCGACGGCGGCGTGCACATCGGGCCCAACGCGGTGCCGGCACTGGCCCGCGAGGGGTACGGCTGGGGGGTCGTACGCCCCCGGGAGCTGGCCGGGACCGTGGCATGGCCGGGGTCGTGGGCGATCGCCCGGCGGCACTGGAGGTACGGGGCGGGGGAGCTGCACCGCTCGCTGTCGAAGGGGGCCTTCCTCCAGGCCGTGCGGCGACTGCTGCCCGCGGTGGAGGAAGCGGATCTGGTGCGCGCCCCGGCCGGTGTGCGGGCCCAGGCGGTGTTGCGGGACGGCACGCTGGTGGACGACTTCCTCATCCGGGAGGGCAGCCGGGCGGTGCATGTGCTCAACGCACCGTCCCCCGCGGCCACCGCATCCTTGCTGATCGGGCGGGAGGTCGGGCGCCGGGCGCTGTCGATGCTCGGCTCGCTGGAGGTCCGCCGCCCGGGAAGCGGGACGTAAAATCGGTGTCACTGTGTCTGACTCCCTGAATCTCCCCGAAGCCCCCGCGCCGGCCCCCCACACCCCCGGCGTCTCCGTCCGGCACACCCGGGCCAAGGGAGAGCCGCGCTTTCCGGACGGCCCCCAGGCCGATCCCGCAGGATCGCACTTCGAGCGGCGAATCCGGAGCTTTCAGCCGCGGCGCAGCAGGGTGACCGCCGGGCAGGCGGACGCGCTGCAGCGGCTGTGGCCCACGTGGGGGCTCGACATCGACGGCCAGGAGAAGATCGACCTCGGGGAGCTGTTCGGCAACGACGGGCCCGTCGTGCTGGAGATCGGGTTCGGGATGGGCGAGGCCACCGCGCAGATGGCCGCCGCCGACCCCGACACCAACATCCTCGCCGTCGACGTGCACACCCCCGGGCAGGGCAATCTGCTCAGTCTCGCCGACCGGAACGCACTGGCCAACGTCCGGGTGGGCAACGGCGACGCGATCATCCTGCTCAGGGAGATGCTCACGCCCGACTCGCTCGACGGACTGCGCGTGTACTTCCCGGACCCCTGGCCCAAGAAGCGGCATCACAAGCGCCGGCTCATCCAGCCCGAGTTCCTCTCCCTCGCCGCGACCCGGCTCAGGCCCGGCGCGCTCGTGCACTGTGCGACCGACTGGGAGCCGTACGCCGAGCAGATGCTGGAGGTGCTCACCGCGCACCCCGACTTCGAGAACACGCAGGAAGACGGCGGTTTCGCGGCGCGCCCGGAGTTTCGGCCGCTGACCCGTTTCGAGGGTCAGGGACTGGACAAGGGACATGTGGTGAACGATCTGCTGTTCCGTCGCGTACCCCACCAGGAGCCTTCGCCCGAATCGCACCAGGGCCGATAAACCGCTCCAGCCCCTCGTCCCGTCACCGTTAGGGTCGATGCCGTGGCCACCAGTCCTCCGTTTCCGATGTCTCCCCCGGGCCCCGAAGGCCTTGTACCCCGCCATCCGCACTGGTGGCAGCGCAGGTGGGTGCGGTACGGGGCACTGATCACGCTGCTGGCGCTGTCCGGGCTGGTCATCCTCGCGCTGGTGCGCAGGCAGACCGGTACCGAGGGATTCCTCGTCGGGCTCGGGCTGGCCATGCTGCCCGTGCCCTGGCTCATAGCCGCGTTCCGGTGGCTGGACCGGGTGGAGCCGGGCCCCTGGCGGAACCTGGTCTTCGCCTTCGCCTGGGGTGCGTGCGCGGCGGCGCTGATAGCCATCGTCGCCAACAGCTTCGCGACCAAGTGGATAGCCACCGCCACCGCCGACCCGGCCAGTGCGAACACGCTCGGCGCCACCGTGATAGCGCCCATCGTGGAGGAATCCGCCAAGGCCGCCGCCGTACTGCTGGTCTTCCTCTTCCGCCGGCGCGACTTCACCGGGATCGTGGACGGGGTGGTGATAGCGGGGATCACCGCCACCGGGTTCGCGTTCACCGAGAACATCCTCTACCTGGGTACGGCCTTCGGGACCGACCAGCTGACCGGCGGCCGGGGCATCGCCTCCGTCACCGCCGCCACCTTCTTCGTGCGCATCGTGATGTCACCGTTCGCGCACCCCCTGTTCACCACCCTGACCGGCCTGGGCTTCGGCATCGCCGCGCTCTCGGCCGAGCGGCAGCGCGTGCGCCGGGTACTGCTGCCGATCTGCGGTCTGCTGCTCGCGATGAGCATGCACGCCTTCTGGAACGGCTCCTCCACCTTCGGCGAGTTCGGGTTCTTCGCCGTCTACGGCGGGTTCATGGTGCCCGTGTTCGGGCTGCTGACCTGGCTCGCGATCTGGACGCGGCAGCGGGAGCTGCGGACCGTGCGGGAGGAGCTGCCGGCGTATGTGCTGGCCGGGTGGCTGGGGCCGGCCGAACCCTTCGCGCTCGGCGCGATGGGGGCGCGGCGCACGGCCCGTGACTACGCCCGCCACCACCATGGCCGACAGGCGGCACGGGCGGTGGCGCAGTACGAGGCGTACGCCACCTCCCTCGCGTTTCTGCGGCACCGGGGGCGCCGGGGGAAGGCCGGGGCCGACTTCGTCGTACGGGAGCGGGAGCTGCTGGACGAGCTGTGGAAGCGGCGGGAAGTGGCCCGACCGGCGTTGGAGTACGCGGCCAGGGCATCGCTTCCGACCCCGGTGCACTGGGCGCCGCAGTTCGGTTTTCCGGCGGCGCAGACGCCCGCGGCGTCCGGGCCGATGTACGGGTATCCGGCGGCACCGTATGCCGGGTACAACCCGTACCGGTCCTAGGGGGTGTCGCAGGGTTCGGCACCGCCGGATCGCGCCGCGAACTAGGCCGAGGCCTCCGTCAGGGTCGTCAGTTCCTGCTCCGACAGCTTCAGGTCCGCCACCCCCAGCAGGGCCGGGAGCTGGTCCGTCGTGCGGGCCGAGGCGATCGGGGCGGTGATCGTCGGCTGGGCCGCGAGCCAGGCGAGGGCGACCGTGGCGAGGGGGGCGTCATGGGTCGCGGCGATCTCGTCCAGGACCTGGAGGACCTTCCGGCCGCGCTCGGAGTCCGCGTACTGCTGGGCCCGGCCCGCGCGGGCGCTGTCGACCGTGGTGCCGGGGCGGTACTTGCCGGTCAGGAAGCCCGCGGCGAGGGAGAAGTAGGGGACCGCGGACAGGCCCTCCTTGGCGGCCAGTTCCTGCAGCGGGCCCTCGTAGGTGTCGCGGGAGACGAGGTTGTAGTGCGGCTGGAGGGCGACGTAGCGGGCCAGGCCCTCGCGGTCGGAGAAGTCGAGGGAGGCCCGCAGGCGCTCGGGGCTGATGTTGGAGGCGGCGATGTGCCGGACCTTGCCCGCCTTCACCAGTTCGTCGAGGGCGCCGATGATCTCCTCGACCGGCACGTCGAGCTGGTCGAAGTGGGTGTAGTAGAGGTCGATGTGATCGGTGTCCAGGCGGCGCAGGGAGGCGTCGGCGGCGGCCTTGATGTTGGCGGCGGACAGGCCCGGGTAGTCGGGATGCTGGCTGACCTTGGTGGCGATGACGACGCTGTCGCGGTTGCCGCGGGCCTTGACCCACTTGCCGATGATCGTCTCGGACTCGCCGCCCTTGTTGCCCTCGATCCACGCCGTGTAGGAGTCGGCGGTGTCGAGGAAGTTGCCGCCGGCGGCCGCGTAGGCGTCCAGGACGGCGAAGGAGGTCTCCTCGTCGGCGGTCCAGCCGAAGACGTTGCCGCCCAGGCAGAGCGGGAAGACCTCGAGGTCGGACGTGCCGAGTGTGCGCAGGGAAGTCATGCCCTATGCCAACGCCGGCGGTGGATGATCTCATTCCGCCGCCGGCGCCTGGTTCACTCGAATGCCCTGGGTCAGGGGTTGAGGCCCTTGTCCCGCAGCCAGGGGGCCGGGTCGATGGCGGTGGCCTGGCCGTTCGGGTGGACCTCCAGGTGCAGGTGCGGGCCGGTGACGTTGCCGGTGGCGCCGACGCGCCCGATGACGTCGCCGGTGGAGACCTTCTGGCCGACCGAGACGTTGATCGAGGACTGGTGGCAGAACCACAGCTCGGTGCCGTCGTCCAGGGTCAGGACGGTGCGGTAGCCGTAGGCACCGGCCCAGCCGGCCTCGGTGACCGTGCCGCCGTGGACGGCCTTGATGAGGGTGCCGGTGGGGGCGGCGAAGTCGAGACCGGTGTGGTAGCCGGAGGACCACATCGCGCCGGGCTGACCGAAGGTGCCGGTGATCGTGTACGAGACGACGGGCAGGGTGTACTGCTTGGCCAGCTCGGCGAGCCGCTTGGCCTCGGCCGCCTTCTTGGCGTCGGCGTCCGCCTTCTGCTTGGCGGCGGCGGCCTTGGCGGCCGCGGCCTTCTCCGCCTTGGCGGCCGCGTCGGCGGTCTCCTTCTCGGAGGCGGCGAGCGCGGTGGCGGTGGCTTTGCTGTCGGCCTTGCTCTGCTGCTGCTCGGCCTGGGCCATGATCCGGTTGCGCAGGGTCTCACCGGCGTCGCCGCTGTCGCCGCGCTCGGCGGTCACGCCGACCTTGCTGAGCCCGGTGGTGGCGGCCTGCGGCTTGGGCGAGGAGTCCTCACCGAAGAGATGGCTGACGGAGTCCGGCAGGGATATGGAGACCGGCGGCTTGCCGGTGTTGGCGCTGGCCATGCCGCCCGCGCCGACCGCGGCCATCACGCCGACGCCGAGGACGGTGGAGCTGCGGGCGAATCCGTTGCGCTGTTTGGCGACGCGGTGTCGGCCGCGGACCGGGGGGAGGGAGTCCTCGGTGGGGTTCCACTCCTCCCAGGGGCCCTCCTCGGCGCGGAAGGCGCCGTAGCCGAAGGTCTCGGGCTCGGCACCCGCGGGTACGAACGGGGCTTCTGGGGCAGGCCGGTTGGACGCCACTAGGGCGTGCTCCTTTCCTTCCTCCGCCTACCGGGTTAGCTGACGGGTTCGGAGCAGGAAGGTCTCCTACACGCGTATACCGGGCGTGAACTGTGCGAGTTCACGACGGTATCCGCGCGATTCACCCCAAGGTGGTGGTTCCCCGGTTCCCTCGCGGGATTCGGCGCGTGCGCACGGAGCCGTCTCTTGTGACGGCTGGGACGACCGCGCTGCGTTATCGAACGTTAATAGACCTGCGAGTGAGTTTCCAAGCCGTTCAGCCTGATCATTAACGTTTTCCAGCCAGGACTTACCGGTCGGGAGTGCTCCAATTCGGGCGAGTCGACCGCGGTTCAGGAGTGTAGGAGTTTTTGATGGTGACTCAGATGTCATGCGGAGGGCGCTCGTCCGATTACTGTCGGTGAAGACGATCACGGTCGACCGCGAACGGTCACGGGCGTCGTACGGCGAGCAGGGCCATGTCGTCCGCCATTCCGCCGCCGGAGTGCTCGCGCACCTCGTCGGCGAGCCGGTCCAGCAGGGCGGCCGGATCGGGGAAGGTGCGCCCGGCGAGCCGCCGTTCGGGGTCGTAGAACCGGCCGTGCCGGTCGCGGGCCTCGGACAGGCCGTCGGTGTGCAGGAGCAGGGTGGCCCCGCTCGGGAACTCCTCCTCCTGCGCGCGGTCGGGCCACATCCCGAGGTCGCCCATGCCGAGCGGCAGCGCGGGCTCGGGTGCGGCGAGCGTGCGCAGGGTGCCGTCGGCGTACAGCAGCAGCGGCGGGGGGTGGCCGCGGTTGACGATCCGTACGACGCCGTCGCCGTGCGGGAGTTCGGCGAGGACCGCGGTGGTGAACCCCTCGAAGGCGTCGATGCCGTCCCGCCGGGTGCCCTCGCGGGCCAGCGCCCGCTCCAGCCGCTGCGCGACCGCCTCCAGCGTGGCCTCCTGCTCGGCCGCCTCCCGGAACGCGCCGATCACCACGGCGACGGCGGCGACCGCGCCCAGCCCCTTGCCGCGCACATCACCGACGACCAGCCGGACCCCGTGCGGGCTGTCCTGCACGGCGTACAGATCGCCGCCGATGAACGCGTCCTGCCGGGCCGCCTCGTAACGGGCGGCGATCTCGAAGCCGCCGATCCGCTCGGCGGGCTCGGGCAGCAGGGCGCGCTGGGCCGCCTCGGCGATCTCCCGGGCGGAGGCGAGCCGCCGGTCGCCGATGCGGACCACGCGGTTGATGGCGACGGCCAGCAGGGCGACCGTGGCCACGGTGACGACGTCCGTGACGACGCCCACCGCCGGATGCTCCCCGCCCCGGGCACGCACCGCGTACATCGCGGCGACGGCCGCGACGCCGGTCAGCGCGGTGGTGCGCAGCGAGGACAGGGGCGCGGCGATCAGCGGGGCGGCGGTGAAGAAGGGGACGGCCGTGAACTCTCTCGGGGTGAGCAGTCCGTACAGCACACCGCCGGCGATCAGCAGGGCCGGCAGGGCGCGGGCCAGGGAGCGGGGGGTGGGGCCGCGCGGGGGCGCGGGGGCGCTCTCGTCGCCGAGGCCCGGGTCGGGCACCGGGTCGCCCGGAAGCCGGTCGCCCACCCTGACGTACGGGCTCTCCTCCACCTCTCCAGGGCGCACCGCTTGTCTCCCACATGTCCGACGTAGGTACAGAGTGGCGGGACGGGACCCGCCGGGCGACCCGGTTGACCCGAGCGGATGACACCGGTCCACACCTCACGGTTAACCGATGTGCAAGCACTCCCGCGCATGGCGTACACTGGAGTCACAACGACGCGGGGTGGAGCAGCTCGGTAGCTCGCTGGGCTCATAACCCAGAGGTCGCAGGTTCAAATCCTGT
Organism: Streptomyces yokosukanensis; assembly: GCF_001514035.1. Taxonomy (GTDB): domain Bacteria; phylum Actinomycetota; class Actinomycetes; order Streptomycetales; family Streptomycetaceae; genus Streptomyces; species Streptomyces yokosukanensis. The sequence goes on from NZ_KQ948206.1 coordinate 24,082, forward strand.
CCCCGCTACTGAAGACTCAGGGCCCGGAAACCAATGGTTTCCGGGCCCTGAGTGTTTCCGGCCCCTGGGGCCTCACCCCACCAGATGCCTGTTCGGCGCCTTCGCCCGCTCCTCGTACTCCGGCAGTACGACGACCTCGGCCCCCCCGGCCACCAGCACCCCCGCACCGTCGGCCGAAGCCACGAACGTGTCCGGCTCCTGCCACGCCGTGACCACCCGTCGCACCCCCGCCCGCAGGATCAGCTCGGCACAGGGCGCGGGCCGGGAAGCGCGCCGGGCGCAGGGCTCCAGGCTGGAGTACACCGTGGCGGCGGCCAACCGCGGATCCGCCGGGTCGATCTTCGCGAGCGCCGCCTCCTCCGCGTGGACCACGGGGTCCTCCCCCTCCCGGGAGTGGCCGCGGGCCAGCTCGCCGCCGTCGGCGGCGACCACCACCGCGCCCACGCTGAACGCCGTGGGCGACGGCGGGCACAGCGCGGCCAGCTCGCAGGCGGTGCGCAGCCAGTGGCGGTCGGCGGCGGTGGGGACCGGGCCGGTGCCCGGGGCCGTGGGCTCGTAGCGCATGAGCACCACGTCCTCGATGCGGCGGGTCTCGGTCAGTCGCAGCCGGCCGCCCTGGTAGCCACCGGGGCCGAACAGGCGGGGGGCGGCCGGGTCGCCGACGAACAGCGGGGCGAGGACCAGCTGCAGCTCGTCGGCGAGGCCCTGCTGCAGCAGCTGGGTGTGGACCGTGCCGCCGCCCTCGACCATCAGCCGCCGCACGCCGCGCACGTCGTGCAGGTGGGACAGCAGAGCCCGCCAGTCGAGGCCGGGGCCGAGCGGGACGATGTCGGCGGCGCCGCCGAGGCGGCGGGCGGCCCGCTCGGCGCCCTGGTCGGTCGTGTAGACGAGCTTGTCGCCACCGGTGTGCCAGAAGTTGGCGCCGGGGTCGAGGTCGCCGGTGGCGGTGACGGTCACCTTCAGCGGGTACTCGGAGCTGCCCCGCCGGACCCGGGCCGCGCGGCGCTCGGCGGAGTTGACCAGCAGCCGCGGGTTGTCGGCGCGGATGGTGCCCGCACCGATCAGGATGGCGTCGACCGAGGCCCGCACGGCGTCGACCCGGTCGAAGTCGGCCGGGCCGGACAGCAGGAGCCGTTCGGGGCCCGTGTCGTCCAGGTAGCCGTCGAGGGAGACGGCGGCGGACAGCAGCACGTACGGGTACGGCATCGGCGGGGTCTCCCTGCGAAGTCGGTCTTGGTTCAAGTTTTAAACAAACCTACACTGGCAGCATGACGACCCGCTGGCTCACTCCCGAGGAGCAGCGCGCCTGGCGCGCGTATCTCGCCGCGACGCACCTCCTGGAGGACGCGATCGACCGACAGCTCCAGCAGGACGCCGGCATGCCGCACCTGTTCTACTCCGTGCTGGCCAACCTCTCCGACGCGCCCGAGCGGCGGCTGCGCATGACCGATCTCGCCGAGACACTGAAGATCACGCGCAGTCGGCTGACCTATGCGGTGACCCGCCTGGAGCGGGACGGGCTGGTGCGCCGGGAGGACTGCCGCTGGGACAAGCGCAGCAGTCTCGCCGTCCTGACGGACGAGGGGACGGCGGTGCTGGAGCGTACGGCGCCCGGACACGTCGAGACCGTGCGCGCCACCCTGTTCGACCGGCTCACGCCGGAGCAGGTGGGGCAGCTGGAGGAGATCTTCACGGGGGTCGTGCGCGGGCTGCAGGGCGACGCCACCGAGGCCGGGGACGACGTCCCCTGGCGCCGCCGGTCGTCCTGCGCGCCACCGCCACCCGCGGAGCCCTGAGCCATGGCCGTACCCATCACCCCCGCCACGCCCGCCGCGTCGCACCCGTCACACCCGTCACACCCGTCACACCCACCCCATCACACCCGCCGCATCCGACACCCGGAAAACAATTGCTTTAAGTTTGAAGCATGAGATAGGGTCCCCTCGTATACGCTGCTTCAAATCTGAAGCAGCTGCCTCCCGGAGGGACCCGCATGCCCGACACCCCCGCCGCCACGCCGCGCGCCCGCGTCCGGGTACCGCTGCGCTTCCACGACGGCTACAGCGTCGACGCCGAACTCGTCACCTTCCACGGCCTGACCGACGGGCAGGAGCACGTGGCCGTCGTGCTCGGCGAGCCCGGTCCCGTTCCGCTGGTGCGCCTGCACTCCGAGTGCCTGACCGGCGACGTCTTCGGCTCGGCCCGCTGCGACTGCGGTCCCCAACTGCGCGAGGCCGTCGAGCGGATCGCCGAGCGCGGCGGCGTCCTGCTCTACCTCCGCCAGGAGGGGCGCGGCATCGGCCTGTACAACAAGCTCGACGCCTACGCCCTCCAGGACCAGGGCCTCGACACCTACGAGGCGAACGCCGCGCTCGGCCTGCCGGAGGACGCCCGCGACTACACGGCAGCCGCGCAGATGCTCACCGCCCTCGGCATCGAGGAGCTGGACCTGCTCTCCAACAACCCGGACAAGGCGGAGCAGTTGCGCGGGCTGGGCGTCGTCGTACGGGACCGGGTGCCGACCGGTGTCTTCACCACGGCCCACAACGTCCGCTACCTGCGGGCGAAGGTCCTGCAGACCAGCCACACCCTGCCGCTGGCCGAACTGACGGAGCTGAACGCGGGCTGAGCCGTCCGCCCCCGCCGGGCGTCACACGCGCACGTCAGCGCCGGCCGCGCGGCAAAAGGCAGAGGGCCGGCAGCGCCGCCAGGGCCAGCAGGGCCGCCGCGACGGCGTACGCGGTACGGAAGCCGGTCGGGGCCATGCCCGCCCGGCCCAGCACCACCGACAGCACGGCCGTCCCGACGGACGCGCCCAGCTGCGAGTTGATGCTCAGCGCGGTGCTCGCCGCCGCCAGCCGCGGCGCGGGCAGCTCCCGGCTCGCGGTGGTCATCGCCGGCATCATCACCATCCCGGCCCCGGCGCCCATCACCATGGCCGACGCGACCATCCGCCAGGGCGCGACCCCGGGCACCCCGACCTGCCAGGCCAGCAGCGCCATCCCCAGGGCGGCCACCGCGATCCCGGCCGGAATCAGCCGGCGCGGCGCCACCGTGTCGATCCGCCGCGCCGCGATCTGCATCGTCGTACCGACGACCAGGCCCGCGGGCACGCCCAGCAGGCCGGCCGCCGTGGCGCTCAGCCCCCGCTCCTGCTGCCAGTACAGCGGGCCGAGCAGCATCGAGCCGAAGTAGCCGCAGGTGAACAGGGCGAGCGTGCCGACGCCGGCGGCGAAGGTGCGGTCGCGCAGCAGCCGCAGGTCCAGCAGCGGCGCCGACGCGGTGAGCGCCCGGCGCACGAAGCCCGCCGCGAGGGCCGCGCCGACGAGCACCGGCACGAGCGTGCCGGGCGCGGTGAAGTCACCGTGCTCACCGCCCCGGGCCAGGCCGTACAGGAGCAGGGCGAGACCGGGCGAGAGCATCAGCAGTCCGGGCAGGTCCAGCCGGACGGCGGCCCTCCCGGCCGACGGCGCGTCCGCCGGGAGCAGCCGTCGCCCGAGCACCAGGGCCAGGGCGCCGACGGGTACGTTGACCAGGAAGATCCAGTGCCAGGAGGCGGCGTCGACCAGCCAGCCGCCGAGCACCGGTCCGGCGATCGGGCCGACCAGGACGGGCAGCCCGCCCACGGCCATCGCGCGGCCGAGCCGGCTCCGGTCGGCGGCGCCCATCACCATCGTCATGCCGACCGGCTGCAGCAGTCCGCCGCCGAGCCCCTGCACCGCCCGGAAGGCGATGAGGCTGCCCGCGTCCCAGGCGCAGGCGGCGAGCAGCGAGCCGAGGGTGAAGAGGACGAGCGCGGTCAGATAGGTGCGCCTGGCGCCGAGCCGGGCCATGGCCCAGGCGGCGGTCGGGACGACGGCGGCCAGCGCGAGCGTGTACGCGGTGGCGGTCCACTGGATGGTCTCCAGCGAGGCGCCGAAGGACTGCGAGAGCCGGCGCATCGCGACATTGACGATCGTCATGTCGAGCACCGCCATCACCGAGCCGACGACCGTGACGGCCAGGGTGCGGCGCAGGGCCGCGTCCGGGCGCGGCCCCGGTGGGGCCGGTGCCACGGCGGGCGTGGCCGTACGCATCTCCCCCGCCCCCCTCAGGCCGCGTACGGGCGCTCGGCCCGCGCGGCCCGCAACGCCCGCCCCCACCAGGCGAGTTGACCGAGCATGCCCTTGACGGCACCGGCGCACACGGCCGCGTCCCGCGGGGTGCCGTCCTCGCCGAGGCCGGACCAGGGGCCGTGCAGGCTGACCGAGTCCCGCACGGTCATGGCGTGCAGTTCGGCGAAGACCAGCCGGAGCTGCTCGACCGCGCGCAGGCCGCCGCCGAGGCCGCCGTAGGAGACGAAGCCCACCGGTTTGGCCTGCCACTGGGCGTGGTGCCAGTCGATGAAGTTCTTCAGGGACGCCGGGAAGCTGTGGTTGTACTCGGGCGTGACGACGACGAACGCGTCGGCGGCGGCGAGCCGCGGCGAGACCTCGCGCAGCGCGGCGAGGGCGGCGGGGCCCGGCGTGCCGCCCCAGCCGGGCAGCACCAGCGGGAGGTCGACCTCGGCGAGGTCGATGACGTCGAGGTCGAGACCGGCGTCACCGGCGGCGCCGAGGAACCACTCGGTGACGGCCCGGCCCTGCCGGCCCTCCCGGACGCTGCCGACGAGGACGGCGACGCGCAGCGGCGCGTCGTCGCCCGGCGCGGCCTCGTCGTCGACGACAGACACGGCTTCCTTGCCGGTGACGGACATGGGTGTCCCCCTTCAGCTGGTGGGCCGGCCGCCCGGTGCGGCCTCCCGCACAGCAAAGTACAACGAGCGTTGTAGGAATTACAACGCCCGTTGTAAGTCAGGTAGGGTGGCCGACCATGAGGAGGCATCCGTGGGCGAAACGAACGAGTCCCGGCTGACGCGGGCGCGAGGCGAGGTCTCACCGCGCAGGCTGGAGAAGCAGATGGCGATCGCGAGCGCGTCCTGCACGCTCTTCGGCCGCGAGGGCTATGCGCGCGCCTCGGTCGACGCGCTGGCCGCCGAGGCCGGCGTCTCCACGCGCACGCTCTACAACCACTTCCCCGGCGGCAAGGCGCAGCTCTTCCAGACCGTGGTGACCTGGACGTCCAACGAGGTCCGTGACGCCCAACTGGCGCGTCTGCGCGCCGTGCTGGACCCCGAGCGACCACCGCGCGCGGAGGACCTGGAACGCGATCTGGTCGCCCTGGCCCGCGCGTTCGTCGGCCTCATGGCCGACTACCCGAACCACTTCGCCCTCGTCCGCCACATCCACGCCGAGGCCGACCATGTGCCGCCGGAGGTACTCAAGGCCTGGCACGAGGCCGGTCCGGGACCGGTCGGCCGAGCCGTCACCGAGGCGATGACACGCCTGGCCGACGACGGTCTGCTCGACCCGCACGGGGACGCGGCGATGACCGCCGCCCACTTCACGGCCCTGACCGCTCACACGATCGTGCAGGTCACCAACTACGGCGTCCACCCCCTCCCGGCACCCGAGACGGACCGCCTGGTCAGGGGCGGCGTGGCGGCATTCCTGCGGGCTTACGGACGCGAGGGCTCGGACTCCGCCGGCTGACCGTCGGCGGCGACCGCCGCCAACCCGGCGGGCGGTCGTGCGCGGGTCACCGCGCGTCCCGCAGGAACCCCTCCACCACGCGGCGCACCTTGCCGGCGGCGCCGTCGTCGCCGAGCCGCATGGCGATGTTGGCCGCGTTGCAGACGGCGTCCATCTGGAACGCGGCCAACTCCGCGTCCAGCGGAGCGGAATCACCGTCGCCGACGGCTCGCCGCAGCTGTTCGTCGATCAGTTTCAGCCATGCGTCGCGGTGGGCGAGCAGGGCGTCGCGGACCGCGCCGGGGCGGCTGTCGTAGGCGGGAAGGTTGGCGGACCAGAAGCAGCCGCCGGTGAACAGGGGCGCCTGCGCGTAGGCGATCCAGTGCTCGGTCAGCGCCCGCAGCCGGGCGGCACCCGCCGGGGCGGACCGCGCGGGCCGCACGACCGCCTGCTCGAACTCCCGGTGCGCGCTCTCGGCGGCGGCCAGCTGCAGGTTCTCCTTGGTGCCGAACAGCGTCTGGACACCGCTCTTGCTCAGCCCGAGGTCGGTGGCGAGCCGGCCGATGCTGAGCCCGTCGAGCCCGTCCAGCGAGGCGATGTCGACGGCGTGCCGGGCGACCCGCTGCCGGGCGCGCGCACCGCGCACCAGCCGCAGATCGGTCACCTCGGGCCCCTCCGCGCCCAGGACTCCCCGCCCCGTGTCGCGCTCCGGACCGTGTCGTTCGCTTTCCATTCGCGCCATCGTGCCACACGCCAAAAAAGAAATACGACCGATCGTACGTTTTAATTTGCGGGTCCCGTCGAGGCTGTTGACAACTTCACACGGAGTACTCTGACCGGAGTGGTTTTCGACGATGACCCACACACGGAGCCGGACATTCCATGGTGAGACGCAATGACCAGCGGCGGGCCGCGCTCGTCGACGCCGCGATCGAGGTGTTGGCGCGGGAGGGGGCGCGCGGGCTGACCTTCCGGGCGGTGGACGGGGCGGCCGCCGTACCCCCCGGCACGGCGTCCAACTACTTCTCCAGCCGCGACGATCTGCTCACCCAGGCCGGCGCCCGCGTCTACGAGCGGCTCCAGCCCGACGAGGCCACGATCGCCCGGCAGCGGACGGCCGGCCGCGACAGGGAGACGTACGCGGAGCTGATGCGTGAACTCGTCGGCCGTGTCTCCTCCTTCCGCACCGGCTATCTCGCGCTGCTGGAACTCCGCCTGGAGGCCACCCGCCGCCCGGAGCTGCGCACGGTGCTCACCGAGCGGGTCCGCGCCGACCTCGCCGCCAACGTCGCCTACCACGAGGCCTCCGGCCTGCCCGGCGACGCCACGGCCGTCAAACTGCTCCACCTCGCCCTGAACTGGCTGATCGTCGAACAGCTCACCCTGCCGGACGTGCTCTGCGAGGCGGAGCGGGACGCGCTGGTGACGGCGGCGGTCGAGCGGATCGTGGCTCAGGCCTGAGCCACCCCGGCGACACGGCGACACGGCGACACGGCGAACCGGATCAGACGGTGGCCCGGGGCTGTTCGGGGCGATGAGGGTGCCGGGGAAGGCGCCGGCGACGGCGGGCGCCGAGCCCTGTCATCCGATCATGACGGTCCAGCTGCCGCCCGGCCCGACGAGGGCCGGCTGACGGCGACCGGGGCGATATTCACGGAATGCAATTTCCAGCCTTTTCGCATTTTCGCCCATTACTGCCATCAGATACTTCTGACTGCTTTCGGGTCACGAAAACACCCGAATGTCCGACACCCCATCCCCCAGAGGGACTCGTTAGGCGGTCGTGACACGGACCGAGGGACTCGCTACCAGGAATCTTCGCTCGACGATCACATTTGACGTCGATCGTGACGAAGGCCAGGTGTTCATTGACGGATGTTCAGATCTTCTGGACGACTTCCTGAGAAGAATGACCCAGCTGGAGAGCGAGTACCTGCACGCGATGGTGGGGCTATAGGACTTACTCGATGGACAGGACGCACAACGAAGACATCTTCAGTGACACCGAGTTCAGCACGATCGAGATGCAGTGGGATCCGGTCGAGGAGCTGGCCCAGATGCTGTCCGCGGCATCCAGCGCGGAACCCGCACCGAGCCCGCCGCCAGAGCGGTCCAGTCACAGAAGAACCCGGCAGCGGCTCCGTGCGGAGTCCCGCTCGCAGGACAACAGCCGAGGCACACATGTCACCATCCTGATCGCGACCATCTCGGTGTGCGCCGTCTGCATGTTGGGCTGGTCATTCTCTTACTCCTACGCCCAGCTCCGCGCCACCGCGTCCTCCGTGCTGCCGGCGAAACTGGCCCAGTGGTGGCCGCTGACGGTGTACGGGCCGTGGCTTGTGGCGGCCCTGTCCATTCTGCGGGCCACGGTTCAGAATCGCAGTGCGCGAAGGTCCTGGGGTGTGGTGCTGGGCGCCTCCGCCATGGCGGTCGCCCTGTGCGTCAGCCACTCATCACATTCACCGCTCTCGCTGATCATCTTCGGAATTCCGCCGATCACCGCCCTGGTGTGTTTCTGGGAGATCGTCGGCCAGGTCTCGTCCAAGGTGGCCAAACCCCGCCACGCCGCGCAGAGTCGGCGGAACACCAAGTCGTAGGCCTGCCGTAGCCGGGTCGGGCGGACGCGCAGGAAAGTGCGCACCCTCACCGCCCGCCCGCGCTCCGCGGGGCGTCGGATGGACTAAGGGGAAAACACCCGGCGACCTGGGATGATCACCGACCGTGCACGTTCCGACATGCAGGCCGTGCGGGCCTGGGCAAGCCTGGGAGACATTCCCCCAAGACACATGTCTTGGGCCGGAGGACCCAGAAAGGACCGTTCGCCATGCGACGACACATCTCTGTTCTCTTCATCGCCGCGATCCTCACAGCTCTTGCGGCCCCGGCCGCATCGGCCGGCGAGGGCCCCAAGTACGTGTGCGATACCCACACGATTAGCTCGCTCTGCTGGTGACCTCATATTGAACGGGGGGCAGGCCGTCGGACATCAACACCCCGGCCTGCCCCATGACGCAGCACCCACAACGGACACGCCCCCAGCTCCCACTGCCCATGAGCCGGGGGCGTTCCCGTCCCGTCCGCCCGCGCATCGTTCACGCACACGGCCGAGGACGACGAAGCGCCCCGACCGGTCAGAGTTGGTCGGGGCGCTTCTCAGCAGGTCAACGGCCGTACCGGCGCCTGCGGAAGGGTAGGCCCTGTGGGACTCGAACCCACAACCAATGGATTAAAAGTCCACTGCTCTGCCAATTGAGCTAAGGGCCCAGGCGATGTTGTCTGTCCGAGCATAGCCGGACGAGGCCGTGTCTCCGATCGGGTATCGGCGACCCGGCCGCGTCGTGCGGAACCGGCAGGGGGAGGAGCGGGCGGGAATGGTCAGTTTTCGACCGGTTCGCGGGCCGGGGCCGGCTCCGTCTGGAGGAACCAGTGGCGGGCCGAGGCCAGCCACCAGGCCGCGGCGAAGCCGAGGACGACCAGAACGGCGACGGGGGCGTAGTTGAAGGTCTTCCAGGTGACCGGAGAGACCTGCGGGAGCATGAAGAGGACCGTGATCAACACGACCCAGATCACCGAGACGACCCCGATCGCCCCCGACCAGCGGCCCAGATGCCACGGCCCGCGTTCGAACGCGGCACCCCTGCGGACCCGCAGGAAGGTCGGGATGACGTACGCGATGTAGAGGCCGATGACCGCGATCGACGTCACCGCCGCGTACGCCGTCGAGTTGATCAGATACGGCAGCCCGAGGACGAGCGCGCCGAGCGCCGCCAGCCAGACCGCCGCCACGGGGGTGCGGGTGCGCGGGCTGACCGTGTGCCAGATGTGCGAGTACGGCAGCGCGCCGTCGCGTGAAAAGGCGTAGATCATACGGCTGTTGGCGGTGACGGACGCCATGCCGCAGAAGAGCTGGGCACCGATCACGACCAGGAGGAGGAGCTTGCCGCTCGTGGCGCCGAGGGCGTCCAGGAGGATCTGGGCCGGGGGCGCGCCCGTCGGTGACGCCAGCTCCTTGTCGTACGACTGGATGGCGAACGTGAAGCCCAGCAGGAGCACGAAGCCGGCGATCCAGGACGTCCAGATCGAGCGGACGATGCCCTTCGGGCCCGCCGTGGACGCGTCGTGGGTCTCCTCGGTCATGTGGGCGGAGGCGTCGTAGCCGGTGAAGGTGTACTGGGCCATCAGGAGCCCGAGGAGGACGACGTACGGGCCGCTGCCCCAGCCCGTCTCGTTCACGAACTTCGTGAAGACGAAGGACGCCGACTGGTGGTGGTCGGGGACGAAGGCGAGCGCGCCGACGATGACCGCCACGCCCAGGACGTGCCACCACACGCTCACGCCGTTCAGGAACGCGACGATGCGCACGCCGAAGGTGTTCAGCAGGCCGTGGAGCACCAGGATCGCCGCGAACAGCAGCACCGTGCGGCCCGGTGTCACCTCGAAGCCGAACTGGAGGTTCAGCCAGGCGCCGAGGAAGGAGGCCGCGCCGAAGTCGATGCCGGCGGTCACCGCGACCTGGCCCAGCACGTTGAACCAGCCGGTGAACCAGGCCCAGGCCGCCGCCGAGCGGGGTGGTGCGAGGCGGTGGGCCCAGAAGTACAGGCCGGCCGAGGTGGGATACGCCGAGCAGATCTCGGCCATCGACAGGCCGACGAACAGGGTCATCAGGCCCACCGCCACCCAGCCCCAGACGATCACCGCGGGACCGCCGGTGGTCATGCCGAAGAGGTACAGCGTGAGACAGCCGGACAGCACCGAGATGATCGTGAAGGAGACGGCGTAGTTCGAGAACGCCGACATCCGGCGGGCGAGGACCTGGGTGTAGCCGAGCTGGGCCAGCCGTTCCTCGTCCGACGGCGTGTGTGCCTCGCCCACTCTCGCATCATCTGTCATGCCCCCAGCAATTCCCTCCACGGGGGCGTGACATGCGTCACCCGCTGACCGAAAAGGGCCCGTACGACAGCGTCGTACGGGCCCTCTTCCTCAGATCACTCGGCGTCAGCCGTTGCGCTTCCAGCGCGGCTTGTCGTCACGGCGCCCGAAGGAGCCGTTGTTGCCACGGTGGTCGTCACGGCGGCCGTAGGGGCGCTCGTGGCCACCGGACCGGAAGCCCGGGCGGTCGTCACGGCGGTCGCGGTTGAACGGACGGTCGCTGCCGCGGTGCCCGCCGCGCTCGTCCCGGCGGAAGCCGCCGCGGTCGTCACGGCGCTCGAAGGAACGGCCACCGCGGTCGTTGCGGTCACGGTCGAACGGACGGCGGTCGTCACGACGCTCGAAACCACCGCGGTCGTCACGGCGCTCGAAGGAACGGCCACCGCGGTCGTTGCGGTCACGGTCGAACGGGCGACGGTCGTCACGACGCTCGAAACCACCGCGGTCGTCACGGCGCTCGAAGGAGCGGCCGCCACGGTCGTTGCGGTCACGGTCGAAGCCACCGCGCTCGCCCCGCTCGTCACGACGCTCGAAGCCCCGCTCGCCACGGTCACGGTCGAAGGAACGACGGTCGTCGCGGCGCTCGAAACCACGACCACCCCGGTCGCCACGGCCACCGCGGTCGCGGTCGAAGCCACCGCGCTCGCCGCGGTCACGGTCGAACGTGCGGCGCTCGCGGCGCTCGTACGGCGCCGAAGCCGCCGGACGCTCCTCGCGCTCGGTCTGCTGCTCGGTGACGGCCGCCTCGGCGACCGCCAGCTCCTCCGCGGCCGTCGCCTGGGCCTCGGCCACCGCGGTCTCCGGGTCCTCACCGCGCTCGCGGGCGACTCGGGCGACCAGCCGGTCGGCCTCCTCGCGCAGCTCGGTGGCGCGGCGCTGGGCGCGCTCCAGCTGCTTGGTGAGCTGGGAGACCTCGCGCTCGGCCTGCTGGGCGGCGTTGCCCGCGGACTCGGCCTGGACCTCGGTCATGGAGCGGGCGCCGGTGATCTCGGCGACCTCCGGGTCGAAGGCGCCGGCGCCCTGGATGATGTGGCGGGCGGCGTCGACGCCGGCGTCCTCCATGAGGCGGAAGATCTGGCGCCGCTGGTGCGGCAGGGAGAGGGAGACGACCGTACCGGTGCGGCCGGCACGGGCGGTGCGGCCGGCACGGTGCAGGTAGTCCTTGTGGTCGCCGGCCGGGTCCACGTTCAGGACCAGGTCGATGCCGTCGACGTGGATACCGCGGGCGGCGACGTCGGTGGCGACCAGAACGTTGACGTACCCGTCCTTGAAGTCGGCCAGGGTGCGGGTGCGGGCGCCCTGGGTCATGCCGCCGTGCAGCGCGTCGGCCTTCACGCCGGCCTCGCGCAGCTGCTCGGCGACGCGGTCGGCGCCCAGCTGGGTGCGGACGAAGATGATCGTGCGGCCCTTGCGGGAGGCGATCGCGGCGGTGACCGGCGCCTTGTCCTTGGGCTTCACGATGAGGATGTGGTGGGACATGGTCGTCACCGCGCCCTGGGCCGCGTCCACCTCGTGGGAGACGGGGTCCTTCAGGTAGCGGTCGACGAGGGTCTGGATCTCGTTCTCCATCGTGGCGGAGAAGAGCATGCGCTGGCCGCCGGCCGGGACCTGGTCGAGCAGCTCGGTGACCTCGGGCAGGAAGCCCAGGTCGGACATCTGGTCGGCCTCGTCCAGGACGGCGATCTGCACGTCCTCCAGGGAGCAGGCGCCGCGGTTGATGATGTCGCGCAGCCGGCCCGGGGTGGCGACGAGGATGTCGACGCCGCGCTCCAGGGCGTAGATCTGGTTGCCCATGGACGTGCCGCCGCAGACGACCTTCATCTTCAGGCCGACGACGTCGCCGTACGGCTGGAGGGCGTCGGCGACCTGCATGGCCAGCTCGCGGGTCGGGGTGAGGATGACGGCGCGCGGCCGCTTCTTCTCGGTGCGGCCGCCGGCCAGCTGGGCCAGGGTGGGCAGACCGAAGGAGAGGGTCTTGCCGGAGCCGGTGCGGCCACGGCCGAGGATGTCCTTGCCGACCAGGGCGTCCGGGATGGTCGCGGCCTGGATCGGGAAGGGGGTGGTGACGCCGTTCTGCGCGAGCTTGCGCACAACACCCTCGGGCAGGCCGAGGTCGGCGAAGGTGGTCTGGGGGGTGGTGTCAGCGGCCTCGGGGGCCTCGGTGACCTCGGCCGTCGCGTCGGAGAGTTCCTGGTCGAGCTCGTTGAACTCGTTCTCGGACACGACAAACTGGTCAGTACTGGACACGGACATGCGAATGCGAAACCTTCCGGAGTCTCTTCGGCACGCGCCCGTCAACTCCGTGATTCGCTCACGACCGCCTCAATGCGGTCCGCCACGGCAAAGGAGAGTACGCGCCACACGGCGCGCTCTGTGATGGCGCCGGGCAAATGGGATCAAACGATCTACCACCATACGCACCCACCCCCCCTGAAGGCAAACCGAGCCTCGTATCCGCAGGTCGAACGGCATAGCCGCCGGTCCACTCGAACCGTTTGACCACGGCTGCGCCCCGGCTCGACGGCTCAGGCCGGCACGCCCGCCGCCGGCGCCGGCTCGCGCTGGACGAGCTGCGGCCCCGTCTCCTCGTGCGCCGAGGAGGACGGCTCGGCCGTCGGGGGCTCGGAGGTCGCCGGAGGCGGCGTGGAGGGCGGGGGCTCGGGCGGGGCGGAGGTGACCGGTGGCGTCGGCGGGGCCTCGGTCGGGACCGGGTCCCCGGGCTTGACGGTCTTGCCCGGCCTGCCGGGCTGCGCCGGAGCCGCGGGCGCGCTGCCCTCGCCGCCGGACGGGCTGGCCGACGCGGAGGGCGACTTCCCCGGCTTCGCCTTGCCACCGTGCTCGCGCTTGCCGCCGCCCACCTTGTCGTCGTGCCCGCCGAACCCGCCGGCGCCGTCCACCGGGCCGCCGTCGGGCGCCTCCCCGCCGTGCTGCCCCGCCGAGTGCGAGGGCCGGGCCGGGCCCGCGTCGTCACCCACGTTCACACAACCGGCGGCAGCGGCGAGGGCCAGCACCGTGACGGTGAGCCGGACGGGTACGGGCAAGGGGCGCACGGCGGCCACCTCCGGAGGCAAGGAAAGGAGTCAACCTCCCCAACTCCCGCCGCCCACAAGAGGACACGCGCCCCGCGCGCATCACCACCCGGCCACCCGCACCGGCCCTCCCGGCCGCACGCCCACGCACCCCCGCCGCGGTGCACGCCCCGGCGCTCACCCGTAGCCGAGAGCGTGGAGACGGGCGTCGTCGATGCCGAAGTGGTGGGCGATCTCGTGCACCACGGTCACCTCGGTCTCCGCCACGACGTCCGCGCGGCTGTCGCACATCCTCAGCGTCGGTCCGCGGTAGACGGTGATCCGGTCGGGCAGCACGCCCGCGTACCACTCGCCGCGGTCGGTCAGCGGCGTGCCCTCGTACAGCCCGAGCAGCTCGGGGTCGTGGGCCGGGGGTTCGTCCTCCACGAACACCGCCACGTTGTCCATGAGCCGCGTCAGCTCCGGCGGGATCCGGTCGAGCGCCTCGGCGACCAGCTCCTCGAACTCCTCGCGCGTCATCTCCAGCACACGGTCATTGTCCGGTACGGGGCCCCGTACGAGAGCGGTGCGGCACCGCATATCCGGTCCCGGACTTGGGCATACGGCACCAATGGCCCGCGTTCCCGTCGCAGCCCTTCGCACGATGACGCGCCGCACGCGCCCCGCCCGCCGCGGCACCCGCCCCCTTCCCGCCCCGGAACTCGCGGCCCGCCCCCGCCCCTGGCTCCGCGCTCTCGGCCTCACCGCCGTCGTTCTCGTCGGCGCCTGGCTGGGCCTGCTGATCGTCGGGAGCGTACGGACCCCGGTCGGCCCCATGAACACGACCATGGCGCTGCGTCCGTCGCTCACCGGCGGCACGAAGATCAACATCTCGCCGCTGGGCGCGCTCACCCTGGACAGCCATGTGGCGCCCGTGCGCCTCGATGTGAACGTGGACCAGCTCGACCCGCTCCGCTCCCAGGACCTGGTCGACCACCCCGAGCGGATCTCGGGCCTCCAGGACGAGGTCGCCGCGGACGTCGAGCACGGCACGCTGGACCTGGCCGTGCGCTCCTGTGTCGCCGTGGTCGCCGGCGCCACCGCCCTCGGCCTCGCCGTCTACCGCAGCCCCCGCCGGGCCCTCGCCGCCGGCGGCCTCGCCCTGACCCTGCTGGCCGCGTCCGGGGCGAGCGCGTACGCCACGTGGAACCCGAAGTCGATACTGGAACCCAGGTTCTCCGGGCTGCTCAGCTCGGCACCCTCGGTGGTCGGCAACGCGCGCAGCATCGTCTCCGACTTCAACGTCTACCAGAGCGAACTGGCCCGCCTGGTGACGAACGTGACGAAGCTCTACGACGTCACCTCCACGCTCCCGGCCTACCAGCCGGACCCCTCCACGATCCGGGTCCTGCACGTGTCGGACATCCATCTCAACCCGGCGAGCTGGAAGATCGTCTCCTCGCTGGTGGAGCAGTACAAGGTGAACGTGATCGTCGACTCCGGCGACACGATGGACCACGGCACATCGGCGGAGAACGGCTTCCTGGACCCGATCCGGGACCTGGGGGTGCCGTACGTCTGGGTGCGGGGCAACCACGACTCGCGGACCACCCAGCGCTATCTGCGGCGCATGAAGAACGTGCACGTCCTGGACGACGGCCGGGCGCAGACGGTCGCGGGCCTGCGCTTCGCCGGGATCGGCGACCCGCAGTTCACCCCCGACCGCTCGGTGGTGCCCGGCGGCGACGCGGCGGAGCAGTTGGCCGGCGACCGGCTGGCCAGCGCCCTGCGCGACCAGCGGGCGGCCGGCACACCGGTCGACGTCGCGATCGCCCACGAGCCGGCCGCGGCCCGCGAGACGGACGGCGAGGTGCCGCTGGTGCTGTGCGGGCATCTGCACCACGAGGGCGACGAGATGCTGCCGTACGGCACGAGGCTGCGTATGGAGGGCTCCACGGGCGGCAGCGGTCTGCGTGCGGTGGAGCACACCTACCCGGCCCCCGTCGAGGCCTCGATCCTCTACTTCGACCGCGACAGCCGCCGGCTGCAGGCCTGGGACGCGATCAGGCTGGGCGGCCTGGGCGAGACGACCGCCGAGGTCAGCCGCCACCTGGCCGACGAGGCCGTCGGGCAGCGGGCCCACCGCAGGCACGCGGGCGCCACTCCCACCCCGACGGCCCCTTCCCCCGCCTCGCCCGCCCCTTCGCCGTAAACCGTTTTGGCGATCCTCCCCGCCATCCCATATGCTTCTCACGTCCCCGACGCGCTGAGAAGCGCCCAGGCGGGCCGATAGCCCTCATCGTCTAGCGGCCTAGGACGCCGCCCTTTCAAGGCGGTAGCACGGGTTCGAATCCCGTTGGGGGCACGCAAGATCGTGTGCGACACTGTTGCACACACGCTTGGTCCTGTGGAGCAGTTTGGAGTGCTCGCCACCCTGTCAAGGTGGAGGCCGCGGGTTCAAATCCCGTCAGGACCGCTGGTGTTTCACGTGAAACACCGTGGCTGGGTAGCTCAGTTGGTACGAGCGATCGCCTGAAAAGCGATAGGTCGCCGGTTCGACCCCGGCCCCAGCCACAACCACGAAGGCCCCGTTCGACGAACGGGGCCTTTGTCGTCGGGGGGCATGCATGGCTGTGGACTTCCAGGGTTTCGAGATCGCCCGGCGCGGCTACGACCGCGCCCAGGTGGACGCCTTTCTGGCCGGGCCGGCCGAAGGCACCTCGCCCGCGGCGCCGCCGGTTTTCGACATCGTCCGGCGCGGGTACGACCGAGCGCAGGTGGACGCACGAGTCGCACAACTGCTGAACGGGGAGACGCGGAGATGAGCCAGGAGCAGGTCGCCGCCGTGATGACGGAAACCCAGCTGGAGAAGGTACGGGCACGGTACGGACTGCTCGCGGTCGTCATCAGCAATGTCGCGATCGCCGCAGTCGCGATCGTCGGGGTGTGGCAGCTCGACGGCGACAAGTCCGTGATCGTCGGCATCCTGACCGCAGCCTTCACCGCCGTGAGCAGCATGACCACGGCCTACCTGGGCATCAAGGCCGTCTCCAACACGGCGAAGTCCATCGCGCTGGGGCAGCAGAGCGCCGCGCTGAACGCGGCACCTCCTGCCGCGGCCGCGCCGCCGGCCGCCGCGCCGCCGGCCCAGCGCACTTCCTGAGCCGACCCGCCGGTATCCCGCCGCGCGGTGCCCGTGCGCCCGGACGGAAGACGGCTGACGGCTCCCCGGGCAAATCATTCGCGTGATTTTCGGCGGGGGTGAGATCCTGGATCGCGTATGTCTACGCATCCCGCCCCCGCTCTCGGCGCCCTCGCCCCCCGTCTGACCGAGCTGTCGCTGCGCGACGCGCATCGGCTCGGCCGGCGGCTGGAGGGTGCGCGCAAGATCCGTAAGCCGGAGGCCCGCGCCGCCGTCCTCGCCGAGATCGAGGCGGAGGTCGGCAAGGCCGAGGCCCGGATCGGTGAACGGCGTGCCCGCGTGCCCGCCGTCACGTACCCCGAGCAGCTGCCGGTCAGCCAGAAGAAGGACGAGATCGCGGCGGCCATCCGCGATCACCAGGTCGTCATCGTGGCCGGTGAGACCGGGTCCGGCAAGACCACGCAGATCCCCAAGATCTGCATGGAGCTGGGCCGGGGCGTGCGCGGCATGATCGGGCACACCCAGCCCCGCCGTATCGCCGCGCGGACCGTCGCCGAGCGCGTGGCGGAGGAGCTGAAGACGCCCCTGGGCGAGGCCGTCGGCTGGAAGGTCCGCTTCACCGACCAGGTGAACCCGGACGCCACCTTCGTCAAGCTGATGACGGACGGCATCCTGCTCGCCGAGGTCCAGACCGACCGCGAGCTGCGCGGCTACGACACGATCATCATCGACGAGGCCCACGAGCGGTCCCTCAACATCGACTTCCTGCTCGGCTATCTGGCACAGCTGCTGCCCAGGCGCCCGGACCTCAAGGTCGTCATCACCTCGGCGACCATCGACCCCGACCGCTTCTCCCGGCACTTCGGCGACGCCCCGATCATCGAGGTCAGCGGCCGGACCTACCCGGTGGAGGTGCGCTACCGGCCGCTGCTGGAGGAGTACACCGAGGACGCTGCGGACGCCGACCGGGACCAGATCACCGCGATCACCGACGCCGTCGAGGAACTGATGGCGGAGGGGCAGGGCGACATCCTCGTGTTCCTCTCCGGTGAGCGGGAGATCCGGGACACGGCGGACGCGCTGGAGAAGAAGAAGTACAGGTTCACCGAGGTACTGCCGCTGTACGCCCGGCTGTCGCACGCCGAGCAGCACCGGGTCTTCCAGCCTCACACCGGGCGCAGGATCGTTCTGGCCACCAACGTCGCCGAGACGTCCCTCACCGTCCCCGGGATCAAGTACGTCATCGACCCCGGCTTCGCCCGGATCAGCCGCTACAGCCACCGCACCAAGGTCCAGCGGCTGCCCATCGAGCCGGTCTCCCAGGCCAGCGCCAACCAGCGCAAGGGCCGCTGCGGCCGGACGAGCGACGGTATCTGCATCCGGCTGTACTCCGAGGACGACTTCCTCGCCCGGCCGGAGTTCACGGACGCCGAGATCCTGCGCACGAACCTCGCCTCCGTGATCCTGCAGATGACCGCCGCCGGCCTCGGCGACATCGAGAAGTTCCCCTTCATCGACCCGCCGGACCACCGCAACATCCGTGACGGCGTGCAGCTGCTGCAGGAACTGGGCGCGCTGGACCCCACGCAGAAGGACGTCCGCAAGCGGCTCACCGACACCGGCCGCAAGCTGGCCCAGCTGCCCGTCGACCCGCGCCTGGCCCGGATGGTCCTGGAGGCCGACCGCAACGGCTGCGTCCGCGAGGTCATGGTCATCGCCGCCGCGCTGTCCATCCAGGACCCGCGCGAGCGGCCGGCCGACAAGCAGACCCAGGCCGACCAGCAGCACGCCCGCTTCAAGGACGAGTCCAGCGACTTCCTCGCCTATCTGAACCTGTGGCGGTACGTCCGTGAGCAGCAGAAGGAGCGGGGCTCCAGCTCCTTCCGACGGATGTGCAAGCAGGAGTACCTGAACTTCCTGCGCATCCGCGAGTGGCAGGACATCTACACCCAGCTGCGTACGGTCGCCAAGCAGATGGGCATCCACCTCGCCGAGGAGGACGCGCCCGGCGACCGCATCCACGTCTCGCTCCTCGCCGGCCTTCTCTCCCACATCGGGATGAAGGACGTACGGGACGGCAACAAGAACGAGTACCTGGGCGCCCGCAGCGCCAAGTTCGCGATCTTCCCGGGCTCCTCTCTGTTCAAGAAGCAGCCGAAGTTCGTGATGTCGGCCGAGCTGGTGGAGACGAGCCGGCTGTGGGCGCGGGTCAACGCCAAGATCGAGCCCGACTGGGTCGAACCGCTCGCCGAGCACCTGCTGAAGCGGACGTACAGCGAACCGCACTGGGAGAAGGACCAGGCGGCCGTGCTGGCGTACGAGAAGGTCACGCTGTACGGCGTCCCGATCGTCGCCCAGCGCAAGGTGAACTACGGCCGGATCGACCCCGAGGTCAGCCGCGAGCTGTTCATCCGCAACGCGCTGGTCGAGGGCGACTGGCGCACGCACCACAAGTTCTTCGCCGACAACCGCAGACTCCTCAGCGAGGTGGAGGAGCTGGAGCACCGGGCGCGGCGCCGGGACATCGTGGTCGACGACGAGACGCTCTTCGACTTCTACGACCAGCGGGTGCCCGAACACGTCGTCTCCGGAGCCCACTTCGACTCCTGGTGGAAGCGGAAGCGGACGGAGCAGCCGGACTTCCTGGACTTCGAGCGGGAGATGCTCATCCGGGAGTCGGCCGAGGCGGTGACCAAGGCCGACTATCCGGACTCCTGGCGGCAGGGGCAGCTCACGTTCCGGGTGACGTACCAGTTCGAGCCGGGCGCGGACGCGGACGGTGTGACGGTCCACGTCCCGCTCCAGGTCCTCAACCAGATCACGGACGAGGGCTTCGACTGGCAGATCCCGGGCCTGCGCGAGGAGGTGGTGACGGAACTGATCCGTACCCTGCCCAAGCCGATCCGCCGCAACTACGTGCCCGCGCCGAACTACGCGAGGGCCTTCCTGGAGAAGGCGGTGCCCCTGCAGGAGCCGCTGACCGTGACGATGGCCCGCGAGCTGAAGCGGATGGTCGGCGTGCCGTTCGAGGCGGAGGACTTCGACTGGTCCAAGGTCCCCGACCATCTCAAGATCACGTTCCGGATCGTCGACGAGCGGCGCCGCAACCTGGCCGAGGACAAGGACCTGGAGGCGCTGAAGCTCCAGCTGAAGCCGAAGGCGCGCAAGGCCCTCTCCCAGGCCGCCGCGGCGACGGCCTCCCGCGAGGGCGGCGAGTCCCTGGAACGCAAGGGCCTGACGGACTGGACGATCGGCACGCTCACCCGGGTCTTCGAGACCCGCCGCGCCGGCCAGCCGGTGAAGGCGTACCCGGCCCTGGTGGACGACGGCGACACGGTCTCGGTCCGGCTCTTCGACACGGAGGCCGAGCAGACCGAGGCGATGTGGAAGGGCACCCGGCGGCTCATCCTGCGCAACATCCCGGTGAACCCGGCGAAGTTCGCCTCCGAGAAGCTGACCAACGCCCAGAAGCTCGCCCTGTCGGCGAACCCGCACGGCTCCGTCCAGGCCCTCTTCGACGACTGCGCGACGGCCGCGGCGGACAAGCTGATCGCGGACTTCGGCGGCCCGGTGTGGGACGAGGAGTCGTATCGGAAGCTGTACGACAAGGTGCGCGCGGAGATCGTCGACACGACGGTCCGCACGGTCGCCCAGGTGCAGCAGGTCCTCGCGGCCTGGCAGGCCTGTGAGCGCCGTCTGAAGGCCGTGCGGAGCCCGGTGCTGCTCGCGAACCTGACGGACGTCCGGGGGCAGCTGGACGCCCTTGTGAAGCCCGGTTTCGTGACGTGGGCCGGCATACGCCGCCTGCCCGACCTGATGCGCTATCTGGTGGCCGCGGACCGGCGTCTGCAGCAGATGCCGACGAACGTCCAGCGGGACACCACGCGCATGGAGAAGGTCCACGAGATGCGGGACGAGTACGCCTGGCTCCTGGAGCAGCTCCCCAAGGGCCGCCCGGTGCCGCGGCAGGTCCTGGACATCCGCTGGATGATCGAGGAGCTTCGGGTCAGCTATTTCGCCCACGCGCTGGGCACGGCGTACCCCGTCTCCGACAAGCGGATCGTGAAGGCGATCGACGCGGCCGCACCGTAGCCGCCCGTGTACAGGGGGTGAGTTCGACCAGGCGACCCCACCTCCTGTACAGTCTCATCTCGCAGCGCAACGCACCGAGCCAAGCGCCGCGAAACCTGGTCCTGTGGAGCAGTTTGGAGTGCTCGCCACCCTGTCAAGGTGGAGGCCGCGGGTTCAAATCCCGTCAGGACCGCAAGAGAGAAGGGCCCCCTCGTGGGGCCCTTCTTCTGTTCCCCGCTTCGCGGCAGGCCGGCAGTGGGCGTCCGCGCCCTTGACGGCGTCACATTCCGTCGGTACCCAGAGACCAGGGCCCGTTCCCCTGTGCGGTCCGCGGAGGTGGCGTATGGCGGCATCGGCCAGGCACGAGACGCGGGCACTGCTCCGGGCCCATCTGTCGGCCGCCTCGGCCTACCGGCACCTCACCCGCCACTGCCCCATCTGCCATCACCTGCTGCGGCTGGCCATGGACACCACCCCGCGGATCCATGAGGCGAGCGACGAGGAGACGGAGGACGAAAGTCCTCGCACCGCGTGACCAAGGCCGGTCCCAACAGCCCCGTCGACGTGGGACGCTGGAACGGACCGCTCCTCTAGCGCACACACACCGTCGGCAACAACCGACGGGTCGTGTGACGGGAGTCACCGCATGAGTTTTTGAAAGGGCGGAACTTACCCCCGCCCTACAACTGGTCAATAGAATATGTGCAATTGCACCGCCCTCGGAGGCCGTGCGCAGCGGTTCCGACAGCCCTGCCCAGACTCCGACAAGGGCGCTCACGGAGCGCCGCCCCCGGCCCCGACCAGCACACAAAAAAGATCGCGCTGAACCCGGCGGGGTCCAGCGCGATCTACGACGCACCCTGTGTCGCTGCCTACAACGTTCTCTTCGGCCTGGGCGTGGGGCCTGTTGGGGCAGGTCCCGCGTCGCTTGGAGCTAGGGTTTCGGGCGCCTCGACAGGTTGGGGGACCTGCCGTTCTGCCCGGTTATGCGGTTGTTCAGGCCTCGCTGCGCTGCTGCGGGATGCCCGCGAGCAGAGCGCGGACCTCAGCCTCGCGATAGCGGCGATGGCCGCCGAGCGTACGGATGGACGTGAGCTTGCCGGCCTTCGCCCACCGCGTGACCGTCTTGGGGTCGACGCGGAACATGGTGGCGACCTCAGCCGGGGTCAGCAGCGGCTCGGCATCAGGGGTGCGAGCGGTCATGAGCGGCCTCCTCGGGAGAACCGAACCTTCTCGGTTCTTTCCTCTAAATTCTGCACCTTGACCCGCGTTGCCCGAAATGGCGGACGCGAGTCGAGTCGGTTATAGGACGAACGGCTTGTCCTCGGCACTACAACTACACCATCTGTCCAGCCGCGTCGGCCAAACCGATGGAATTGCCCTCCCAGGTGTTCATCAGCGACGGAAGCCGATGGACCATGCCATAGCGGACAGTCACGCCACTGTGACGATCAGTCACAGGGCGATCAGGAGTCACCAGACCCCCCAAAGCGTGCAATGCTGAGATTCCGCCCATGATGGAGCATAGTTGGACGGACGGAGCCCTCCCCGGACTCCTTGTCCTATTTTGGCATGAGGAGTGGCAAGAGGCGCAAGGGCCGGGTAAGTGCCGTCCATCACCCTTGAGGCAATAGTCCAGATCGGGACCAACGTCCCGTCACATGGTCAAGTGCCGTAGACCGTACGTCGTTCGACGCCGTTCGAGCCGTGATGTACATCACGCCCACATGTCACTCAATTCGCGGAACGCCGGTCCCGTACCGCCCGCCAGCGCTCGACGAGCCGCACGTACGCCTCGCCGGCCGCCGCCCCGTCGCCCCGACGCAGCGCCTCGATGCCGCCGGCCACGTCCGCCGCCGAGTGGTCGCCCTCCAACTCGGCGGCCGACAGCACATGCACCAGCCCGCCGTAGTCCAGCTCCACCAGCGAGCGCGGGTGGAACTCCTCCAGCCAGCGGCCGACGTCCATCAGGCCCTCGATCAGCGGGCTCTCCTCGACGGTGTCCTTCAGCGTGCGCAGCGCCCGCGCCACCCGCCGCCGGGCCTGCACCATGGGCGTGCGGTAGCGCAGCAGCGGCGGCACCTCGGCGGTGCCCTTCTCGTGGCGCCGCTCCTCGTCGGAGACCAGCACGAACCAGTTCAGCGGCACCTGCCAGGTCGCCGTGCGGATCCACGGGCGGGCGTCGGGGTTGCGCACGAGCCAGCGCTCGTAGTCCTGGGCGGCCTGGAGGCGCACGACCTGGGGCAGCGCCGCGTCGAGGACCGGCGCCGGCAGCTCGTCCACCAGCTCGCCGAGCGCCTGCCAGCCGCGCAGCCGGGTCCGCCAGGGGCACACGCAGACCACGCCGTCGACCTCCAGCACGAAGGCGTCGCTGCTCTCGTGCACCGGCACGACGACCGGCGGGGTGGGCAGCAAGTCGGCGAGGGAGCGGCGCAGTTCGTCCTGGTAGGAGGGGCGGTCGGGGCGGCGGGCGTAGCTCGCCCAGTGGCTGCGCTCCGGCTCCGGGAAGGCGACCAGCGGCTCGTACACGCGCAGGTACGCGGCATAAGGGACGACCACGGAGGACACCTTCGGCACGCCTGCTCCCTCCCCACCGGGCCCCGCCCGAAAACCGCTGCAAAACCACTGCAAATCGTGCCACGGACATGCGTGCACAAGCGGCTCTCGAGAGTGATCCTGAACACTGCACGGATGGTGGTCGAGTCGAGGCTCTACGCTCATGCCACGGCGCCCCGCCACCCGTACGGGGTGCCAGCCCCACTCGCCGCTAGTACACAGGAGTCACCACAGTGACCGACGTAACCGGCGCACCTGCTGATGTCCTGCACACCTTGTTCCACTCGGACCAGGGCGGCCATGAGCAGGTCGTGCTCTGCCAGGACCGCGCCAGCGGCCTCAAGGCCGTGATCGCCATCCACTCCACCGCCCTGGGCCCGGCCCTCGGCGGCACGCGCTTCTACCCGTACGCCACCGAGGCCGAGGCCGTCGCCGACGCCCTCAACCTCGCGCGCGGGATGTCGTACAAGAACGCCATGGCCGGTCTCGACCACGGCGGCGGCAAGGCCGTCATCATCGGCGACCCGGAACGCGACAAGTCCGAGGAACTGCTCCTCGCCTACGGCCGCATGGTCGCCTCGCTCGGCGGGCGCTACGTCACCGCCTGCGACGTCGGCACCTACGTCGCCGACATGGACGTCGTGGCCCGCGAGTGCCGCTGGACCACCGGCCGCTCCCCCGAGAACGGCGGCGCCGGCGACTCCTCCGTGCTCACCGCCTTCGGCGTCTACCAGGGCATGCGCGCCTCCGCCCAGCACCTGTGGGGCGACCCCTCGCTGCGCGGCCGCAAGGTCGGCGTCGCGGGCGTCGGCAAGGTCGGCCACCACCTGGTGAAGCACCTGCGCGAGGAGGGCGCCGAGGTCGTCGTCACGGACGTGCGCCCGGACGCCGTCCAGCGGATCCTCGAGCAGTACCCGGCGGGCGTGACGGCGGTCGTCGACACCGAGGCGCTGATCCGGACCGAGGGGCTCGACGTCTACGCCCCGTGCGCGCTCGGCGGCGCCCTGAACGACCACAGCGTGCCGGTCCTCACCGCCAAGGTGGTCTGCGGCGCGGCCAACAACCAGCTCGCGCACCCGGGCGTCGAGAAGGACCTCGCCGACCGCGGGATCCTCTACGCGCCGGACTACGTGGTGAACGCCGGCGGGGTCATCCAGGTCGCCGACGAGCTGCACGGGTTCGACTTCGACCGGTGCAAGGCGAAAGCGGCGAAGATCTTCGACACCACGCTGGCCATATTCGCACGTGCGAAGGAAGACGGGATTCCGCCGGCCGCCGCGGCCGACCGGATCGCCGAGCAGCGCATGGCCGAGGCACGCGCGGGACGTGTCGCACACTGACTCGGTCGCACACGTGAGCGGTACCCGTCGGCGGGAACTTAGAGAGAACTCTCACTTCCACCGGCGGGTCGTTCCCCGATAAGTGGTTAAAATCGCCACTGACCAGCGAGGACGGGGCGCCTCGCAGGTCTTGGGCACACGCGCGTGCTGCGGGCGACGTACCGTATGGGCGCGGGCTCAGGTACCGTGGAAGCCCTACGGACCGGCCTCTCTGCGGAGGGTCCGTTCCGGATCATGAACGCGTGTCAGACTCTGGGGCCGTTGAGCCCCTGTCACCGAGGGGGTCGAGCCATGGGGCGCGGCCGGGCCAAGGCCAAGCAGACAAAGGTCGCCCGCCAGCTGAAGTACAACAGCGGTGGGACTGACCTGTCACGTCTGGCCAGTGAACTGGGCGCATCGACTTCGAGCCAGCCGCCGAACGGCGAGCCGCTCGAGGACGATGAGAACGAAGACGACGAGCTCTATTCTCGTTACGCCGACCTCTATGAGGACGACGACGAGGACGAGGACCACAAGGATCCTCACCAACAGCACCGTCGCGGCGCTTGACCTTGCAGTGACCGGGCCGGTCGGTGGCAGAGCCACCGACCGGTTTCTGTGCTGTCCGTACGGTCAGACGGCGTAGTCCCCGACCAGCTCGGCACCCGTCGCCTTCTCGCCACGTTCCGTGATCTCGCCGGCCACCCATGCCTCGACACCACGGTCGGCCAGGGTCGCGAGGGCCACCTCGGTGGACTCCTCGGGGACGATCGCCATCATGCCGACGCCCATGTTGAGGGTCTTCTCCAGCTCCAGGCGCTCGACGTTCCCGGTCCTGCCGACCAGGTCGAAGATCGCGCCGGGGGCCCAGGTGGAGCGGTCGACCGTGGCGTGCAGCCCGTCCGGGATCACACGGGCCAGGTTGGCCGCGAGACCGCCGCCGGTGATGTGCGAGAACGCGTGCACCTCGGCGGTGCGGGTCAGCGCCAGGCAGTCCAGCGAGTAGATCTTCGTGGGCTCCAACAGCTCCTCGCCGAGGGTGCGACCGAGCTCGGCGACCTCTGCCTCCAGGGCGAGCCCGGCGCGGTCCAGCAGGACGTGGCGGACCAGGGAGTACCCGTTCGAGTGAAGCCCCGAGGACGCCATGGCGATCACCGTGTCGCCCGTACGGATGCGATCCGCACCGAGCAGCCGGTCGGCCTCCACGACGCCCGTACCGGCGCCGGCGACGTCGAAGTCGTCCGCGCCCAGCAGGCCCGGGTGCTCGGCCGTCTCGCCACCCACCAGCGCGCATCCGGCGAGCACACAGCCCTCCGCGATGCCCTTCACGATGGCCGCGACGCGCTCGGGGTGGACCTTCCCGACGCAGATGTAGTCCGTCATGAACAGCGGCTCGGCGCCGCACACGACGATGTCGTCCATGACCATGGCGACGAGGTCGTGGCCGATGGTGTCGTACACGCCCATACGGCGGGCGATGTCGACCTTCGTGCCGACGCCGTCCGTGGCGGAGGCGAGCAGCGGGCGCTCGTAGCGCTTGAGGGCGGAGGCGTCGAAGAGCCCGGCGAAACCGCCGAGGCCGCCGAGGACCTCGGGGCGCTGCGTCTTCTTCACCCACTCCTTCATGAGTTCTACGGCGCGGTCGCCCGCTTCGATGTCGACACCGGCAGCCGCGTAGGAAGCACCGGAACTGCCCGTCGACGGAGTCGACTGATCTGACACAGCAGACATTGCCTGGGATCTTTCGGGTTGATGACGGGGCTTACGGGCGGCGGATCGCGTCGGCGGCGGCCGTCGCGGCGGGCCCGGCGGCCAGCTCGGTCTCCAGCAGCTGCTTGCCGAGCAGCTCGGGATCCGGCAGCTCCATCGGGTACTCGCCGTCGAAGCAGGCGCGGCACAGGTTGGGCTTGGCGATGGTGGTCGCCTCGATCATGCCGTCGATGGAGATGTAGGCGAGCGAGTCGGCGCCGAGGCTGGTGCCGATCTCGTCGATGGTCATTCCGTTGGCGATCAGCTCCGCGCGCGTGGCGAAGTCGATACCGAAGAAACAGGGCCACTTCACGGGCGGCGAGGAGATCCGGATGTGCACCTCGGCCGCGCCGGCCTCGCGGAGCATGCGGACCAGGGCGCGCTGGGTGTTGCCGCGCACGATCGAGTCGTCGACGACGACCAGGCGCTTGCCCTTGATGACTTCCTTCAGCGGGTTCAGCTTCAGGCGGATGCCGATCTGGCGAATGGTCTGCGAAGGCTGGATGAAGGTCCGGCCGACGTAGGCGTTCTTCACGAGACCTGCGCCGAAGGGGATGCCGGAGGCCTCCGCGTAGCCGATGGCGGCAGGGGTGCCGGACTCCGGGGTGGCTATGACCAGATCGGCTTCGGCGGGGGCTTCCTTGGCGAGCCGGCGGCCCATCTCCACCCGGGAGAGGTACACGTTCCGGCCGGCGATGTCGGTGTCCGGGCGGGCCAGGTACACATACTCGAACACACAGCCCTTGGGCTTCGCTTCTGCGAATCGGGAGCTGCGCAGACCGTTCTCGTCGACGGCGACGAACTCGCCCGGCTCCAGCTCACGGACGAAGCTGGCGCCCACGATGTCCAGGGCGGCGGTCTCGGAGGCGACCACCCAGCCGCGCTCCAGGCGGCCGAGGACCAGCGGGCGGATGCCCTGCGGGTCACGGGCGGCGTAGAGGGTGTGCTCGTCCATGAAGACGAGGGAGAAGGCGCCCCGCACCTTGGGGAGGACCGTGTGGGCGGCCTCCTCGATGGTGAGCGGCTTGCCGTCCGCGTCGACCTGGGCGGCGAGCAGGGCCGTCAGCAGGTCGGTGTCGTTGGTCGCCGCGACCCGGGTGGAGCGGCTGTTGTTGTCGTTCGGCAGGTCGGCGACCATCTCGGCGAGCTGTGCCGTGTTGACCAGGTTGCCGTTGTGGCCGAGCGCGATCGAGCCGTGCGCGGTGGCACGGAACGTCGGCTGGGCGTTCTCCCACACGGAGGCGCCGGTGGTCGAGTAGCGGGCGTGTCCGACCGCGATATGACCCTGGAGCGAACCGAGCGAGGTCTCGTCGAAGACCTGGGAGACCAGGCCCATGTCCTTGAAGACGAGGATCTGGGAGCCGTTGCTGACCGCGATTCCCGCGGATTCCTGACCCCGGTGCTGGAGGGCGTAGAGCCCGAAGTACGTGAGCTTTGCGACCTCTTCACCCGGAGCCCAGACACCGAAGACGCCGCAAGCGTCCTGGGGGCCCTTCTCGCCGGGAAGCAGATCGTGATTGAGTCGACCGTCACCACGTGGCACGCCACCGAGTGTAGGCGAGGTCGACCACTGGTCCGAATTGGGGATACGCGCTTCTTACGGATCAGATCATGTGGATCACCTTGTCGGTTTCTTCGTTTATGCAGGTCAGCTAGGCGTGTTCGACTATCCGGTGGGCGCCTGCGGCCTGCCGCGCGACGCCCGCCGCCGGGTTCGCCGGGTCTGTGAGTGAGGTGTCGCACATCATTCGGGCGTACTGCGGGTGATCATCCGGACGTGCCGCGGCTGAGCTGGATGCGGTCGCCGTCGCCGTCGGTGAGGGTCAGCTTCCCGTCGCCGGCCTTGGCCACGAGCGTGCCGGTGGTCAGGGCGCGAGAGAGGGCGCGCTCGAAGTCCATCCGGTCGGGGGCGCAGGCCATCCTGGTCGTGCGCAGATCGCCGAAGGTGATGTGGTCGCCGTGGACCGTGGCCCGGGCGCTGAACTGGTTGCAGCCGAGGTTCCCGGCCGCCTTGCCGTCGGCGTCGATGCGGAGGCGGGCGGCAGCGGGCGCGTGCCGGGTGCTGCCACCGACGGTCAGGCTGTCGACCCGCCAGTCGACGCCGGTCACCGGCTGTTGGACGCTCACCGCACCACTGTCCGCCCTCCCGCTGCCGCATGCCACCGTGAGCACGGCGAGAGCGGCGGCCACCGTCGGGATCATGCGCTTCTTGTACCGATTCATGGCGATTCGACGCTCCGCCGGTCCAAGTGGTTCCGCTACGACATCAGCGGCAGCAGCCCCCCGAGGTCCGCCCGCTCCCCGCTGGCGCTCACCATGGCCTCCTCGACGGCCTCCGCCCAGCCCACCCGGCCGGTGGCGAGCCGGATCCAGGTCAGCGGATCGGTCTCGACGACGTTGGGCGGGGTGCCGCGGGTGTGCCGGGGCCCCTCGACGCACTGCACCACGGCGTACGGCGGCACACGCACCTCGGTGGAGCCGCCGGGCGCCTTCACGGCGAGGGCGTCGGCGAGCAGCCGGGTGGCGGCGGCCAGGGCCTGGCGGTCGTGGGGCACCTGGAGACCGGGCACCGCGGCGTTGAGGTCGTCGGTGTGGACGACGAGTTCGACGGTCCGGGTGACCAGGTAGTCGTCGAGGGGCAGCGCGCCCGCGTTGGTCTCCAGCAGCCGGCCGCCGAGGTGCCCGGCGAGAAGGGTGCGCAGGGAGGCCTCGACGTCGGCGAGAAAGGCGCCGACGTCGGGGTGGTCCGCGGCGAGACCGCGGGTGAACTCGTCGATGGCGGAGGCGCTCGCGGCGGTGGCGAAGGGCCACTCGGCGACCGTCACGTCCTGCTTGGGCGGGGCCGGCCGGTCCAGGGCGCGGTGGACGGCGGTGGCCGCCATACCGATGTGCGCGATCAGATCGCGTACGGTCCATGCGCCGAGCCGTGTGGGCAGGGCGAGTTGCTCGGGACCGAGGCCGCGGACGGCCTCCCGCACGTTGCCGAGCTGGGCGAGGACCGCGGCACGGGTCTTGGCGGGGTCGTAGGCGCGGGCACGCTTCTTGGCCGGAGGCATGGCGGTGAGCCTATGCCTTCGGAGCGCGGCCGTTCAGACTGTTTTCGACCGGCGCGAAGACACGGTGATCGTGCCCGTGCCGCCGGGGAAGGCCCCGCCCGCGGTCGCGGGCAGGGCCTTCGCAGCAGGCGGGTGGCGAGCTACGCCAGCAGCGCCGGAATGGTCTCCTCGTGCGCCGTGCGCAGCTCCTGGAGGGTGAGCGCGAACTCGCCCTGGATCTCGACCGCGTCACCGTCCACGACACCGATGCGGGTGGCCGGCAGGCCCCGCGCACCGCACATGTCGTTGAAGCGGACCTCCTCCGAGCGCGGCACGGCGACGATCGCACGGCCGGCCGACTCGGAGAACAGGAGGGTGAACGCGTCCAGCCCGTCCGGTACGACCAGCCGCGCGCCCTTGCCGCCGAGCAGCGCGGACTCCACGACCGCCTGGATCAGACCGCCGTCGGACAGGTCGTGCGCGGAGTCGATCATGCCGTCGCGGGAGGCGGAGATCAGGATCTCGGCCAGCAGCCGCTCCCGCTCCAGGTCGACCTGCGGGGGCAGACCGCCGAGGTGGTCGTGGACGACCTGGGACCAGGCCGAGCCGCCGAACTCCTCGCGGGTGTCGCCGAGGAGGTAGATCAGCTGGCCCTCCTCCTGGAAGGCGACCGGGGTGCGGCGTGCCACGTCGTCGATCACGCCGAGGACGGCGACCACCGGGGTCGGGTGGATGGCCACCTCGCCCGTCTGGTTGTAGAGCGAGACGTTGCCGCCGGTCACCGGGGTGCCGAGCTGCAGGCAGGCGTCCGCCAGACCGCGCACGGCCTCGGCGAACTGCCACATCACCGCCGGGTCCTCGGGCGAGCCGAAGTTCAGGCAGTCGGAGACCGCGAGCGGCTTGGCACCGGTCGTCGCCACGTTCCGGTAGGCCTCCGCCAGCGCCAGCTGCGCGCCCGCGTACGGGTCGAGCTTGGCGTAGCGGCCGTTGCCGTCCGTGGCGATCGCGACGCCGAGGCCGCTCTCCTCGTCGACGCGGATCATGCCGGAGTCCTCCGGCTGGGCGAGGACGGTGTTGCCCTGCACGAAGTGGTCGTACTGCTGGGTGATCCACTTCTTGGAGGCCTGGTTCGGGGAGCCGACCAGCTTGAGGACCTGGTCCTTCAGCTCCTCGGAGGTGGCGGGCCGCGGCAGCTTGTTCGCGTCGTCGGCCTGGAGGGTGTCCTGCCAGTCCGGGCGGGCGTAGGGACGCTCGTAGACCGGGCCGTCGTGGGCGACCGTGCGCGGGTCGACGTCCACGATCTTCTCGCCGTGCCAGAAGATCTCCAGCCGGTCGCCGTCGGTCACCTCACCGATGACGGTGGCGATGACGTCCCACTTCTCGCAGATCTCCAGGAAGCGGTCGACCTTCTCCGGCTCGACCACCGCGCACATGCGTTCCTGCGACTCGCTCATGAGGATCTCCTCGGGCGAGAGCGTCGAGTCGCGCAGCGGCACGTCGTCCAGGGTCACGAGCATGCCGCCGGAGCCGTTCGAGGCCAGCTCGGAGGTGGCGCAGGACAGGCCCGCCGCGCCGAGGTCCTGGATGCCGACGACCAGCTTCTCCCGGAAGGCCTCCAGGGTGCACTCGATGAGGAGCTTCTCCTGGAAGGGGTCGCCCACCTGGACGGCCGGGCGCTTGCTCGGCTTGGCGTCGTCGAAGGTCTCGGACGCGAGGATCGACGCGCCGCCGATGCCGTCGCCGCCGGTCCGGGCGCCGTAGAGGATGACCTTGTTGCCCGCGCCGGAGGCCTTGGCGAGGTGGATGTCCTCGTGCCGCATCACTCCGATGGCACCGGCGTTGACCAGCGGGTTGCCCTGGTAGCAGGAGTCGAAGACGACCTCGCCGCCGATGTTGGGCAGGCCCAGGCAGTTGCCGTAGCCGCCGATGCCCGCCACCACGCCCGGAAGGACGCGCTTGGTGTCCGGGTGGTCCGCGGCGCCGAAGCGCAGCGGGTCCACGACCGCGACCGGGCGGGCGCCCATCGCGATGATGTCGCGGACGATGCCGCCGACGCCGGTCGCGGCGCCCTGGTAGGGCTCCACGTACGACGGATGGTTGTGGGACTCGACCTTGAAGGTGACCGCGTAGCCCTGGCCGACGTCGACGACGCCCGCGTTCTCGCCGATGCCGACGAGCAGCGCGTCCGACTCGGGGGCCTTCTCGCCGAACTGGCGGAGGTGGACCTTGGAGGACTTGTACGAGCAGTGCTCGGACCACATGACCGAGTACATGGCGAGTTCGGCGCCGGTCGGGCGGCGGCCGAGGATCTCCACCACCCGCTCGTACTCGTCCTCCTTCAGGCCGAGTTCGGCCCAGGGCAGCTCGACGTCGGGGGTCGCGGTCGCGTGCTCGACCGTGTCCAGAGGCGTCCGGCTCATGCGCCCACCAGCTTCTTGAGGATCGAGGTGAAGAACGGGAGGCCGTCGGTGCGGCCCGTGCCGATGAGCGGCTCGACCGCGTGCTCGGGGTGCGGCATGAGGCCCACGACGTTGCCGGCCTCGTTGGTGATGCCGGCGATGTCGCGCAGGGAACCGTTGGGGTTGCCGTATCCATCAGCGGCTTCGCCGCGGACGAGGTACCGGAAGACGACCCGCCCCTCGGCCTCCAGCTCGTCGAGCGTGTACGCGTCGGCGACGTACCGGCCGTCCATGTTCTTCAGCGGGATGTGGATCTCCTGGCCCGCGCGGTAGTCGCCGGTCCAGGCCGTCTGCGCGTTCTCCACCCGCAGCTTCTGGTCGCGGCAGATGAAATGCAGGTGGTTGTTGCCGAGCATCGCGCCCGGGAGCAGATGCGCCTCGGTGAGGACCTGGAAGCCGTTGCAGATACCGAGGACCGGCAGACCGGCCCTCGCCTGCTCGATGACGGACTCCATCACCGGCGAGAACCGGGAGATGGCACCGGCACGCAGATAGTCGCCGTAGGAGAAACCGCCGGGGAGGACCACGGCGTCGACCTGCTTGAGGTCCTTGTCCTTGTGCCACAGGGCGACCGGCTCGGCGCCCGCGAGACGGATCGCACGCTGGGTGTCCCGGTCGTCGAGGCTCCCCGGGAAAGTGACGACGCCAATACGAGCGGTCACTTGGCCGCCTCCGCCACTTCTTCCACCTTGACGATGAAGTCCTCGATCACCGTGTTGGCGAGGAAGGATTCCGCAAGATCGTGGATGCGGGCGAGCACTGCCTCGTCGACGGGACCGTCAACTTCCAGTTCGAATCGCTTTCCCTGACGTACGTCCGAGATCCCCGCGAAACCCAGGCGCGGCAGCGCACGCTGGACCGCCTGGCCCTGGGGGTCGAGGATCTCCGGCTTGAGCATGACGTCGACTACGACGCGTGCCACTGGCACTCCCGATGTGTGGTGCTGAGCAGGTTCCTTCAGACTACCCGCACAAAATTTCTACGCGGGTAGAGTTGTAGGAAACTACGTGAGACGCATCACGATCCGGTGTCGAAGCCGTACTGCCACGAAAAGTTCTGGGAAAGTTCGACGGTTCGCCCGGTCCGCCTATTGTGTTCGGACACGCGGGCGGATTTAGTCGGGCTTCACTTTGCATTGCCGGGCACTGTACAAATGAATTGGCAATAGCCGATACTCGGCACGTCATCGCCGTTGAGCTGTATCGACGTGCCGCACGAAGGGACCGATATTCGTGGCGCAAAAGGTCGTGGTCACGCTCTCTGACGACATCGACGGCTCGGAAGCGGCGGAAACGATCGCCTTCGGACTCGACGGCAAGTCGTACGAGATCGACCTCAACGAAACCAACGCCAAGAAACTGCGCAAGGCGCTCGCGCCCTACGTCGAGGCCGGCCGCAAGCGGTCGCGGTCCGGCAGGGCGTACAAGCAGACGGAGGTCGCGCCCGACCCTGCGGCCGTCCGCGCCTGGGCCCAGGCCAACAAGATGGACGTGCCGGCCCGCGGACGCATCCCCAAGAAGGTCTACGAGGCCTTCAGCGCCGCCCAGTGAAGCCCGCGAAGGGGCAGCCCTCAGGGTCCGTCAGCGGACCCTGAGGGCTGTGCACTTGGCCGGCGGCGGTCGGCCTGCGCGGCCTCACGGGAGCCGACTTGCGCTACCCCCCTGCTGATCAGCTAATGTCTGGGACACGCCGAGGGGCGAGGCCGAAAGGACCGAACCCCGAGGAGCGTGCGGGTGTAGTTCAGTAGTAGAACATCCCCCTTCCAGGGGGAAGGCGCAGTGTGCGATTCCTGTCACCCGCTCCGGCATCGGCCGTCATGACCACTCCTGTGGATCAGGTAGGCTGGTGCTCGCACCGATCGGTGGGAGCCGATCGGGGGCAGTGCGGACGTAGCTCAGTTGGTAGAGCGCAACCTTGCCAAGGTTGAGGTCGCGAGTTCGAGCCTCGTCGTCCGCTCGGGAAAGAGACCCCGGTCCATCGGACCGGGGTCTCTTCGTATGCCCGTGATGCTCTGACATTTGTCATGCCGGGCGATGACATCGCGCACTGCCGAGTCGCTCCGGCCGCCGGGACGCTGGCTTCATGCACTACGACGAACACGAAGACGTGATTGAGGTCACCGATCTCAGGCGGGTCTACGGGGGCGGGTTCGAGGCCGTACGCGGAATCACCTTCTCCGTGGCCCGTGGGGAGATCTTCGCCCTGCTCGGCACGAACGGGGCCGGCAAGACATCGACCGTCGAACTCTTGGAAGGCCTCGCCGCACCCGCCGAGGGCCGGATCCGGGTACTCGGCCACGATCCCTACCGCGAGCGCGCCGCCGTACGGCCCCGCACCGGTGTGATGCTGCAGGAGGGCGGCTTCCCGGCGGAACTGACCGTCGCCGAGACCGCCCGGATGTGGGCCGGGTGCATGAGCCGGGCGCGGCCCGAGGCCGACGTGCTGGAGCTGGTCGGGCTCGCCGGCAAGCACGAGGTGCGCGTCAAGCAGCTGTCCGGCGGGGAGCGGCGCCGGCTCGACCTGGCGCTCGCCCTGCTCGGCGACCCCGAGGTGCTCTTCCTCGACGAGCCGACGACCGGGCTCGACGCGGAAGGCCGCCGGGACACCTGGGAGTTGGTGCGGGCCCTGCGTGACGCGGGCACGACCGTGCTGCTCACCACGCACTACCTGGAGGAGGCCGAGGGTCTCGCCGACCGGCTCGCCATCCTGCACGAGGGCCGTATCGCCGTCTCGGGGACCCCGGCCGAGGTCACCGCCGGCCGGCCCTCCCGGATGTCCTTCGAACTGCCCGACGGCTACTTCCTCGGCGACCTGCCGCCGCTGGCCGGCCTCGGCGTCTGCCACCACGAGAGCGCCGGCCGGGTCGTACGGCTGCGGACGACCCAGCTGCAGCGGACCGCAACCGCCGTACTGGCCTGGGCCGAACGGACCGGAGTCGAACTGCGCGGCCTGGAGGTGCGCTCCGCCTCGCTGGAGGAGGCGTTCCTGGGAATCGCACACGAAGAGGCACAGGGGGTGGCGGCATGAGTGAGGCCGGAGTGAAGGTCGAAAGCCGTGGGGTGAGTGGCGTGCGGGGGACCGAGCGCGGCGCGCGGAGCGGCGCGCCGAGCGGTGCGGGGACGTCGGCGAGCCGGCGGCTGTGGGCGCTGGGGCGGGCCGAACTCACCCTGCTCGGCCGCAACCGCGGGGTCGTCTTCACGGCGCTGGCCGTGCCGCTCATGCTGCCGTTCAGCATGCGGCCGGCCATCGACCAGCTGGATCTGAAGAAGCAGGGACTGACCCTCGGCACCACCCTGCTGACGGCCGCGATCGGCTTCTCCTTCCTCTTCGCCGTCTACAGCTCGCTGGTCAACGCCTACGTCGCCCGCCGCGAGGAACTCGTCCTCAAACGGCTGCGCACCGGTGAACTCTCCGACGCCGAGATCCTCGTCGGCACCGCGCTGCCCGCCGTCGGCATCGGACTCGCCCAGGCGCTGCTGCTGTGCGCCGGGTGCGCCGCGCTGCTGCACACCGGGGCCCCCAGGGCGCCGTACCTGCTCGTGCCGGGCCTGCTGGCCGGGCTCGTGGTCAGTGCCGCACTCGCCGCGCTCACCGCCTCCTTCACCCGGACCGTGGAGAGCAGTCAGGTGACCGCGCTGCCGCTGATGTTCCTGTCGCTGGTCGGATCCGGGATCACGATCCCGACCGAGGTCATGCCCGACACGCTCGCCTCCCTCTGCGAGCTGCTTCCGCTGTCCCCGGCGATCCGGCTCGTCCGCGCCGGCTGGAGCGGCCACATGAGCGGGTACGAGGCACTGGGCGCCCTCGCGACCGCGCTGGCCTGGACGATCCTGGCCGTGTTTGCTGTAGGACGGTGGTTCCGTTGGGAGCCGCGGCGATGAGGCACTGCGGGTGACAGGGGGGCACGGGGATGAGCGGGCCGCGCGCATGGTGGCGGAGCAAGAGCCGGCCGGAGCAGTTGGAGACGTACACGCGCTGGTCGTTCTACTTCCTCTCCGTCGCGGAACTCACCGGCGTCGGGCTGCCCGCGATCGGGCAAGTGCAACCCTGGCTCGTCGGCTGGCTGGTCGCCGCGGTCGTGGTGCACGCGGCGGTGATCGCGGTCACCACCTCCCTGGCCCTGGACTGGACGCGTGGCCGGCGCGCCCGGCCGGTGTGGGCCCTGTGGACGCTCGGCATCGTCACGTTCGCCCTGGCGGCGGCCACGCTCGCCGTGCACCAGTACGGCCCGGTCGGCCGGGGCACCGGCACCGCCATCGGCACGGTCTACGGCGGCCTGCTGTCCTGGGGCGGCGGCATACTGACGCTCGGCTTCCGGGGCCGACGGCCCATGCTCGCGCTCGTGTCCGGTTTCGCCTGCGGCTCGGCGGTGATCGCCCTCGCCCTGGGCGCACCCTGGCCCATCTCGCTGGTCACGGCGTTCCTGGTGTTCCTCTGCACCGGATTCCTCACCCTCACCTGCGCCTTCTCCGTGTGGCTGGTCGACTCCGTGTACGAGCTGGACGCGGCCCGCGAGGCCCGGGCCCGGCTCGCCGTCGCCGAGGAGCGGCTGCGGTTCGGGCGGGATCTGCACGACGTGATGGGGCGGAACCTGTCCGTGATCTCGCTCAAGAGCGAACTGGCGGTGCAACTGGCCCGGCGGGGGCGGCCGGAGGCGGTGGAGCAGATGATCGAGGTGCAGCGCATCGCGCAGGAGTCCCAGCGCGAGGTGCGGGCCGTCGTACGCGGTTACCGGGAAGCCGACCTCAAGGCCGAACTCTGGGGCGCGCAGGGTGTGTTGACGGCCGCCGGGATCGACTGCGAGGTCAGTGCCGAGATCGCGGGACTGCCCGCCGACGTGCAGTCGGCGCTCGGCTGGGTGGTGCGCGAGGCCACCACCAACGTGCTGCGGCACGGGGACGCAGGACGCTGCACGCTGTGCCTGCGGGTGCTCCAGGGGCGTGTGGTGCTGACGGTGGAGAACGACGGCGTGTCCGCGCCCCCCGACGGCGGTGGCGGTTCCGGACTCGCCGGGCTGCGGGAACGACTGGCCGTCGTGGCGGGGACGCTGGAGGCCGGGGCCGTCTCCGGGGAACGGTTCCGACTGGTGGCCGAGGTGCCCCTGGAGCAGGAAGTGAGTGAAGTCACATCATGAGCACTCCGGTACGGCTGTTGCTCGCCGACGACGAGCATCTGATCCGCGGCGCGCTGGCCGCGTTGCTCTCGCTGGAGGACGATCTCCTCGTCGTCGCGGAGGCGGCCGGCGGACCCGAGGCCCTGGCGATGGCGCGGGCACACGAACCCGACGTGGCCGTACTGGATCTCCAGATGCCGGGCGCCGACGGTGTGAAGGTCGCCACATCGCTGCGCGCCGAACTGCCCGGCTGCCAGGTGCTGATCGTCACCGGGCACGGGCGGCCCGGCCATCTCAAACGGGCCCTCGCGGCCGGTGTGCGCGGATTCGTCCCGAAGACGGTCAGCGCCCAGCGGCTCGCGGAGATCATCCGCACCGTGCACGCCGGAAACCGCTACGTCGACCCTGAGTTGGCCGCCGACGCGATCTCCGCCGGCGACTCCCCGCTGACCGCCCGGGAGGCCGAGGTGCTGGAGCTGGCGGCCGACGGGGCGCCCGTCACGGAGATCGCCGAGCGGGCCGCGCTGTCACCGGGGACCGTGCGGAACTACCTCTCCTCCGCCGTCACGAAGCTCGGTGCGGAGAACCGTCATGCGGCAGTGCGTCTCGCACGGGAGCGAGGTTGGGTATAGTTGCTCTCGCGCCACGGCGCAATGCGGACGTAGCTCAGTTGGTAGAGCGCAACCTTGCCAAGGTTGAGGTCGCGAGTTCGAGCCTCGTCGTCCGCTCCATGGAGAAGCCCCCGGTTCCGGCCGGGGGCTTCTCGCGTGTCCGGACCGGGTCAGATCCAGCCCAGGCCCGTCAGGCGCTCGTACGCCTCCACGTACTTCTGCCGGGTCGCCCGGACGACGTCCTCGGGCAGCGGCGGCGGGGGCTGCTCGCTCCTGCGGTCCCAGCCGGACTCGGCCGAGGTCAGCCAGTTGCGCACGAACTGCTTGTCGTACGACGGCTGCGTACGGCCCGGCTGCCACTCGTCGGCCGGCCAGAAGCGGGAGGAGTCCGGGGTGAGGACCTCGTCGGCGAGGACCAGCGTGTCCCCGTCGAAGCCGAACTCGAACTTGGTGTCCGCCAGGACGATCCCCCGGTCGCGGGCGATGTCCCGGGCGCGCGCGTACACGGCGAGGGTGGCCTGGCGCAGCTGGGCGGCGGTCTCGGCGCCGACCTGGCGGGCGACCTCCTCGTACGGGACGTTCTCGTCGTGCTCGCCGACCTCGGCCTTGGTGGCCGGGGTGAAGATCGGGGCGGGCAGCTCCGAGCCGTCGACGAGGCCTTCGGGCAGGGCGAGGCCGCAGACCGTACGCGACTCGTCGTACTCCAGCAGGCCCGAGCCGGTGAGGTAGCCGCGGGCCACGCACTCGACCGGGATCATCCTCAACTGCTTGCAGACCAGCGTGCGGCCCGCCCAGTCGGCGGGGGCGCCCTCGGGCACCTCGGTGCCGATGACGTGGTTCGGGATCAGATCGCGCAGCTGGTCGAACCACCACAGGGAGAGCTGGGTGAGGACACGGCCCTTGTCGGGGATCTCCGTGGGCAGCACCCAGTCGTAGGCGGACATGCGGTCGCTGGCGACCATCACGAGGTCGCCCGCCTCGTTCTGGTACAGCTCGCGCACCTTTCCGGTGTGCAGGTGCACCAGGCCCGGAACCTGGATCGGCTCAGGCTTTTCTACGAATCCGGACACGGTTCCTCCCCGTGGTTCTGTCCAAGTGCCCTCGATTCTCCCCTATCGGGCGGATCGGTTTCGGACAGGGGTCGCCGAGGGCTGGACCGGGGGGCGTTCGCGGTCAGTCGCGTTTGCAGATGCGGTCGAGCAGGTTCGCGGTGGCGCGCTGGATCCGGGGGTCCACATGGCCGGGGCGGTCCAGGGCGGGGGACCAGGCGAAGGTTCCGGCGGCGAAGACCCAGGCGCCGGAGGGGGCGCGGTAGAGGGAGGTCTCCTGGTGGCGCAGAGCGCCCTCGCTGTCGGTGTAGGGGGAGTGGGCGAGCAGGATGCGCTCCTCGTGCACGGGCAGCGCGGTGCGCGGGAAGTACCGGTCGGCCTCGCCGGCGACCAGGCCCTCGATCTCGTCGCCCTCGTGCGCGCCGGTCGCCTCCCACAGCCAGTGGCCCGCGTTGCGGACGACCAGCGGGTGCGGCTCGGGCACCCGGCCCGCGTACTGGATGCCGACGAGCTGCTGCTCGGGCCGGTCGATCTCGCGCCACAGCACCGGCTTCCCGGGACCCCTGCGCTTGCGGCAGGTGAGCAGCCGGTCCGGGGCACCGGACGGCGACGGGCCCAACTCCACCTGCCAGTACATGGTGTTGGCGGAGAGGAAGACCAGCGAGGTGCCGCGGTCACGGGCGTCCTCGACGGCCCGGCGCATCGACACCGACCAGTACTCGTCGTGGCCGGGGAAGACCAGGCCCCGGTAGCGGGTGGGATCGACACGGCCGGCGTGCAGATCGCGGGCGTCGGCGTAGGCGAGGTCGTAGCCGTAGCGCTCGGCCCAGCGGATGAAGTCGTAGGCGTGGCCGACGTGCAGGGGCAGGCCGGCGCCCGCGTAGGGGCGGTCGAAGCAGATCGTGGTCGCCGCGTCGGCCTCGCCGAGCAGCCGGCCCTTCTCGTCCCAGGCGTGGTAGAGGCTGGCGCCGGTACGGCCGTCCTCCGGATACAGGTTGTACGCCTGCCAGGTGATGTCCGGCAGCAGCAGGAGCAGGTCGGCGGGGTGGTCGTCGCGGACCGTGAACGGCACGTGGGAGCGGTAGCCGTCGGCGGTGGTGAGGACGGCCACATAGGCGCCGATGCGCCAGTGCGGGGGCACCTGCAGACGCCACGACAGCCACCAGTGGTGGCACGAGACGGTGCGGTCGGCGGCGAGCGGCCGGGGCTGGACGATGCCGGACAGACGCGGGCTGGTGGTGATCTTGGCGGCGCCGTCGCCGCTGTAGTGGCCGATCCGGTAGATGTCGACACTGAACTCCTGGGGCGGATCGACCGTGATGTGGAAGTCGATCGCCTCGCCGGGCGTGACGGCACCGGTGGAGGCGAAGCCCTTGATCTGGCAGTGCACGTCGTCGGCCGAGCGGGGGCCGGTGCCCGCCGAACGCTGCGCGGGCACCCGGCGCCTGCCGTCGGCGACCTGCTGCGGGCTCGGTTCGACGTACCAGGGCACGACATGGCCCGTGTCGTCGAAGTAGGTCTCGCTGCCGCGCAGCCAGGGCACCGGGCCCTGGCCGAAGGGGTCGGTGACGGCGTGCGCGAGCGCTCCTGATTCCCAGCGGCGAATGTGGTCCGAGGCCATGGTCGCTCCCCTCCCTCAGCCCCCGTGTCGTCCTGTCTCGGTGGTGCTCGCCGTGCTCGGTGGTGCTCGCGGTGCCCGGTGGTGCGCGCGGTGCCCGGTGGTGCGCACTGTGCTCGGTGATGTGCGCCGTGCTCGGCAGTGCTGTCGTATGTCGCACGCCTTTGCCACGTGCGTGGTCGCTCCCCAGCACATCACATAACGCACGGGCTCGGTCACTAGTCGTTGCGAATTGACCTGAAGTGGAAGACAGGACTCCCGTTAAACGAGCCGAACCGGCTTCTCGGGACGTATCCCGGATGCGGCCAGCCAGTCACGCAGCGGGCCCGGGTCTCCCTCCTCGATCAGGCTGAGCACCTTGGACGTGAGGTCGGCCGCACGCTCGCCGCCGAGCAGCAGGGAGGGGCCGTCCAGCCAGTCCAGGGCGGGCACCGCGCCGGCCGTGTCGACGGCCGCACAGCACACCATCGCCGTGACGTGCTCGGTGAGCAGCTCGCGGGCGGTGCGCGGAGGCTGCAGCGGGAAGAGCGGCAGTCCGCCGTCGTCCCACAGGGCGCTCTCGGGACTCTGGCCGGTGGCGGTCGCGCCGACCTTCGGCGCGCCGGCCTCCTCACGGGCCAGCTCGGCGCTCAGCCCGGCGGCCAGGGCCACACTGCGTTCCGTCCCGGGGTCGGTGTCCGCGTCTTCGTCCGCATCGTCACCCTCGTAGATCTCATCGATCTCGTGGATCTCATCGATCCCGTGGATCCCGACATCGGCTGCGGCGGCGTGGGCGCCTTGGCCGGAATGCGGTGCTGCGTCGAGGAGCCGGGCGGTGTCGGCCGTGGGGTCGCAGCCGTCCTGGTGGGCTCGGTCGGCGGGCTCGGTGAGGTGGTCCAGGACGCGCGCCAGGGTGGGGCCGCCCGGGTCGGGGGCTGCGGGGTCGAGGGAGGGGCGGACGCCCAGGGAGTCCAGGACGCGGTGCAGGCGGGCCGCGTC
Organism: Streptomyces yokosukanensis; assembly: GCF_001514035.1. Classification (GTDB taxonomy): domain Bacteria; phylum Actinomycetota; class Actinomycetes; order Streptomycetales; family Streptomycetaceae; genus Streptomyces; species Streptomyces yokosukanensis. The sequence continues at coordinate 65,268 of NZ_KQ948206.1, forward strand.
GGCGCGCCAGGTGCGGTCCACGACCTCCTCCGGATACGCCGGCCAGTCCACCGGCGCCCAGTCCGGACCGGACTCCGCCGGGCCGCCGTGGAAGAGGCGCGCGGCGAGCAGCGAGGCGGCCTCGTCCACCGCGCCGGGCTCCTCCAGCAGGTCACAGGCGGGGCGCTCGCCGAGCCGGGACGTGAAGCCCTCGGCCAGGCGGTCGCGCCGGGACAACTCGGTGAGCGCCGCCACCACGCCCGCGTCCAGCCGGGCCGGCCAGCGGCCCATGCGCCAGGCGGGCAGCGCCACCCTGGTCAGCAGCCGGTCCCAGCCGGCGTAGGCGAGGCCGACCTGCTCCTGGGCGACGATCCGCAGGCCGTAGTCCACCGCCTGGGCCCGCTCGGCCGCCGCGGCGGCGACCCCGCGCTCCATCTGCGTCGCGTGCTCCCGACAGCCGCGCAGCAGCGGCCGGACCACCCAGCCGAGTGCCGCGCACCCGGCGCGGGTCAGCGGACGGCGGCCCGGCGCCGCGGCGACCGCGACCGCCGCGTCCAGGCCGCGCACAAAGCGCCGGGCGGCGGCTATGTCCGGGTGCGCCGAAGGGCCTGTACCGGCGATGACCGGGGCGAGGACCGCGCGCAGTTCGCCGACGCGCATCCACCACAGGAACGGGGAGCCGATGACGAGCACCGGGGCGACGGGGACGCGGCGGCGGCCCGGACCCGCTATCTCGTCGGGCGCGGGCCGCGGGGGCGGGCCGTGGGCCGCGTGCGCGCGGTCCTCCAGCCAGCTGTCGCAGTCCGGGGTGAGCGCTATCGCCGAGGGCGCCGGCACGTCCAGCCGGTCGGCGAGGTCGCGCACCATGCGGTACAGATCCGGGGCGGACGCCTCGGCGATCGGCACCGTCGGGACGACGGCCGGGCGGGCCCGCGCCACGACGAGGGCGACACCGGCGGCGGCCAGCAGCACCAGCACGGCGAGCACGCCCACGGCCCAGCGGGCGGCGTCCCAGCCCCCGCCGACGAAATGGCCGGTGGAACCGCCGGTCAGCAGGATCACCGCGGCTGCAGCGGGCAGCAGGGCCACGGCCAGCGCCCGGCCCCTGACCCGCAGTACGGCAAGGGCCCGGGAGCGCGCGGCCTGCGCGCCCGCCTCCGCACCGATTCCGCTCACGTCCCGCCCTCACCCCCTCGCCGCCGAAGCCATGCTGTCCTGGTGGTGCTCACTCCCCCACTGTGGCACCCGCCACTGACATCGCAATGCCGGTGGGCCAAGTGCCGGAACGCTTGCGCGGCACCCTAGTTGGGGCCCCGGCCCTCGTCAGCCATATAGACGATTGCTCACTCGATGGAATGGCTTTGGTCAGAGGTGGGTGACAGACAGCAAAGATCAGGCCCCGGATCTGAGGTCCGGGGCCCGAAAGCCTTCCTGGCGACAGGAGAGCAGGTCAGAGGTCGATCAGCGGCGGAGCGGAGACAGGCCGGAGACAAGTCGGAGACAGGTCGAACGCAGGCCGGGCGCGCGGGAGGCGCACGTCAGACGCCGGCCTCCTGCGCCGCCTTCGCGGCGATGTCGGTGCGGTGCTGGGAGCCGTCCAGTCGGATCCGGCCCACCGCCCGGTACGCCCGCTCGCGAGCCTCGGTCAGGTCCTTGCCGGTGGCCGTGACGGACAGCACGCGCCCACCCGCGCTGACGACCGCGTCGCCGTCCCGCTTCGTCCCGGCGTGCAGGACGTAGGCGTGCGGGCCGTCCTGCGCGGCCACCTCGTCCAGACCGGTGATGGGGTCACCGGTGCGCGGGGTGCCGGGGTAGTTGTGCGAGGCGACGACGACGGTGACGGCCGCGTCCTCGCGCCAGCGCAGGGGCGGCAGATCGGCCAGGGTGCCGTTGGCGGCGGCGAGCAGGACACCGGCCAGCGGGGTCCGCAGCCGGGCCAGCACGACCTGCGTCTCCGGGTCGCCGAAGCGGGCGTTGAACTCGATCACCCGGACACCGCGGCTCGTGATCGCCAGACCGGCGTAGAGCAGACCGGAGAAGGGGGTGCCGCGGCGGCGCAGCTCGTCCACGGTCGGCCGCAGAACCTTCTCCAGCACCTCGTCGACGAGCTTCGGCTCGGCCCACGGCAGCGGCGAGTAGGCGCCCATGCCACCGGTGTTCGGGCCCTCGTCGCCGTCCAGGGCGCGCTTGAAGTCCTGGGCGGGCTGCAGCGGTACGACCGTCTCGCCGTCGGTGATCGCGAAGAGGGACACCTCGGGGCCGTCGAGGAACTCCTCGACGACCACCCGGTCGCAGCCGGCGGCATGCCGCTCGGCGGCGTCCAGGTCGGAGGTGACGACCACGCCCTTGCCCGCGGCGAGTCCGTCGTCCTTGACCACATAGGGGGCGCCGAAGGCGTCGAGGGCCTCGGCGGCCTCCTCGGCGGTCGTGCACACGTAGGAGCGGGCGGTCGGTACCCCGGCCGCCGCCATGACGTCCTTGGCGAAGGCCTTGGAGCCCTCCAGCTGCGCGGCCTCCCGCGACGGGCCGAACACCGGGATGCCCACCGCGCGGACGGCGTCGGCCACACCGGCGACCAGCGGGGCCTCCGGGCCGACGACGACCAGGTCGGCACGGAGACCGGTGGCCAGCTCGGCGACCGCGCGGCCGTCGAGCGCGTCGACCGCGTGCAGCTCGGCGACCTCGGCGATGCCTGCGTTGCCGGGGGCGCAGTGCAGCGCGGTGACGTCGGGGTCGAGGGACAGGGAGTGGCACAGGGCGTGTTCGCGGGCGCCGCTGCCGATGACGAGGACCTTCACGGGGGTCAGCCTAATGGCAAGGTCACCGAAAGCCGGGGGCCGGGTTTCTCGGACTTTCCTCCAAAGCCCGGTCAGCCCCTTCAGCTCCTCGGTTCTCCAGCTCCGCGGCCCTTCATCGCTCCTCGCCGTCACTCGTCACTCGTCACTCGTCACTCGTTGGAGAACTCCTCCACCACCGTCGCTCCCAGCTCCCGCACGATCAGTTCGTGGCCGGACAGGGCCGACTCGTCCAGATCGGGGTCGTCGTCCTCCGGGATGTCGTCCTCGGGGGCGACGGGGGGCGGCTCCGGGGCCGCCGCGGGCCGGGGAGCCGCAGGTGCGGGTGCGGAGGCAGCGGGGCCGGGCTGCGGGGACGCGGGAGGTTGCGGGGCGGCCGGCTGGGGAGCCGTGGGCCGGGGGGCCGCAGGGGCGCCGCCGTAACCGCCTCCCCCTCCGCCGCCGAAGCCCGAGCCTGCGGCGGGCGGGGGCGCGGAGCCACCGCCGGACGGGTCGATGACCGCCTCGATCTTCCACTGCACGTTGAACTGCTCGGCGAGCGCCGCCCGCAGCACGTCCTCACTGCCGCTGCCGGAGAAGTTGTCGCGGGCACCGGCGTTGACGAAGCCGAGCTGGAGGGTCGTGCCGTCGAAGCCCGCCACCTGGGCGTTCTGGCTGAGCAGGATCCAGGTGAAGCGGCGGCGGTTCTTGACCGCCTCCAGGATGTTCGGCCAGAGCATGCGGGGGTCGAGGCCGCCCGCCGGAGCGGCCGCGGGCGGCGCGGCGGCGACAGGGGGCGCGGAGGGCGCGGGAGCCACCGGGTCGGGGCTCGCCTGGTGCTGCGGCTGGGCGGGAGCCTGGCTCTGCTGAGCACCGGCCGGAGCGGCAGCCGTGGGCCAGCCGCCGGGACGCCGGCCGCTACCGGCGGCAACGGCGGTCGGCCACGCACCGGGAGCGGCAGCAGCGGCGGGGGCGGCGGCCGAAGGACCGGCCGGGGCCGGAGCCTGGGCGGCGGGGGCCGCCGGAGCGGCCGCTGCCGGGGCCTGCGCGGGTGCGGGTGCGGGTGCGGGGGCGGGTGCCTGCGGAGCCGACGGGGCCGAGGGAACCGTGGGAGCGGGACCGGCCGGAGCCTGACCGCCGACACCACCGGGACCACCGACGCCCCCGTCCCCGCCGGCCGCCGGGCCGCTGGGGGCGCGAACGGCCGCGCGGGCCGCGGCCGGGCCGCCGCCCTGCGGTACGGGGGGCTGGGGGGCAGCACCGCCGTGGGCCTCGGGCCCGGGGACGTACCCCATGGCCGGGGCACCGCCGCCGCCCGAGAAGTTGACGCCGCGCTCCAGGCGGTCCAGACGGGCCATCACCGACCGCTCGTCTCCGTAGGCGGCGGGGAGCAGCACGCGCGCGCAGATCAGCTCCAGCTGGAGGCGGGGCGAGGTGGCGCCGCGCATCTCCGTCAGGCCTGCGTTGACGAGGTCGGCGGCGCGGCTCAGCTCGGCGGCGCCGAAGGTGGAGGCCTGGGCCTGCATGCGCTCCAGGACGTCGGCCGGGGCGTCGAAGAGCCCCTTCTCCACGGCGTCCGGAACGGCGGCGAGGATCACCAGGTCGCGCAGCCGCTCCAGCAGGTCGGCGACGAAGCGGCGCGGGTCGTTGCCGCCCTCGATGATGCGGTCGACGACCTCGAAGGCGGCGGCCCCGTCACCGGTGGCGAAGGACTCGACGACGGAGTCGAGAAGCGAGCCGTCGGTGTAGCCGAGGAGGGAGGTGGCCATGACGTATGTCACACCGTCCGCACCGGCGCCGGCGAGGAGCTGGTCCATGACGGACATGGAGTCACGCACGGAGCCGGCTCCGGCGCGCACGACGAGCGGGAGCACACCGTCCTCGACCGGGATGTCCTCCTTCTGGCACACCTCGCCGAGGTACTCCCGCAGGGTGCCGGGCGGGACCAGCCGGAAGGGGTAGTGATGGGTCCGGGACCGGATGGTGCCGATGACCTTCTCGGGCTCGGTCGTGGCGAAGATGAACTTCAGATGCTCCGGCGGCTCCTCGACGACCTTCAGCAGCGCGTTGAAGCCGGCCGACGTGACCATGTGGGCCTCGTCGATGATGTAGATCTTGTAGCGGCTGCTCGCGGGGCCGAAGAAGGCCTTCTCGCGCAGCTCACGGGCGTCGTCCACGCCTCCGTGGGAGGCCGCGTCGATCTCGATGACGTCGATCGAACCCGGCCCGTTGCGAGCGAGGTCCTGGCAGGACTGGCACTCGCCGCAGGGGGTCGGGGTGGGACCCTGCTCACAGTTGAGACAGCGGGCGAGGATGCGCGCGCTGGTCGTCTTGCCACAGCCGCGCGGACCGCTGAACAGGTACGCGTGATTGACCCGGTTGTTCCGCAGCGCCTGCTGCAGCGGGTCGGTGACATGCTCCTGCCCGATGACCTCGGCAAAGGTCTCCGGGCGATAGCGGCGGTACAGCGCGAGAGACGACACGCATACGAGGTTATAGGCGCCCACTGACAACCCGGGAAAACAAGGGCCCCCCACGCACCCGCCAGAGCCGACCTACCCTTGCTGCCTTCCGGCCCTGGGGGAGTTCAGTCAGATAGCGCCACGTGAGGGGCTGCGGCCCACAGTACCCGATCGCGGCCCGCATTCAGTACCCGATCACTCGCCGCGGCCACACCCGATCCGGGCCTGCGGGAACGGGTTCGCGAGCACTCCCCTCGGTCATGTAATGTTTCCGGCGGAGGATTCGCCTAGAGGCCTAGGGCGCACGCTTGGAAAGCGTGTTGGGGGCAACCCCTCACGAGTTCGAATCTCGTATCCTCCGCCTCAGCCCAACAGGGCAGTGGAAGGCCCCGACCGGTTCGCCGGTCGGGGCCTTCGACGTATCCGGGCGCGCCGGATTTCCTCACCGGGTGAGGTCTACCGCGCCACCCGCACCGGTGCCGACACCGTCACCTGGTCCAGTTCCGACACCCGTACCGTCGCCTTCATCGTCCAGGTTCCCGGGAGGGGGAGGTCGAAGGAGTCGGTGGCCCAGTAGCCGCCGCGGTCGGTGACCTTGGTGTCGAGGGGGCCGATCCGCTGGGCGCGGAGGGTGAGGGTGATCCGGAGTTCGGGGACCGTGGACAGGCCGCCGTCGGGGCCGTAGACGACCGCCTGGACGGAGGTCCGGCCCACGCGGCCCGGGTCCAGGGTGATCTGGACCTTGCCGTGGCCGCCGGGGGTGCCGAGGGCGAAGGGGATCGTGGTGACGGAGGCGGTCGGGACGCTGGCCGTCGGGGCCTCGGTGCGGGTCGCCTCGGTGGCCGCGCGGCCGGGCACCGTGCTGGTCAGCAGGGTCGTCAGGGCGAGGACCACCACGCCGACGGCCGCCTCCGCCAGCACCGAACGGCGCAGGGTCTCGAAGGGCGGGTGCGGGAGCGCGGGCGGGGGGAGCGGTTCCGGCGGGAGCGGGGGGCCGGTCGCCGGTTCGGGGACGCGGGCGGGGGGAGCCGAGGCCGTCGCCCGGGTCTTCGCGGCGCGGGTCGTCCACGCGCGGGAGCAGGCCGCCGCCAGCAGGAGCGCGGTGACCGCCGCCAGCTTGGCCAGCAGGGTGCGGCCGTACGTCGTGTCCGTGAGCGCCTGCCAGGAGCCGAGGCCCCGCCAGGACTGGTAGACACCGGTCACGACGAGGACCGTCACCGAGGCGAGGGCGAGGCGGGAGAAGCGGGCCACCGTCGCGAGGGAGGTGCGCCGGAGCGTGCGCAGCAGGGCCGCCAGGCCGCCGAGCCAGGCCGCCATGGCGAGCAGGTGGAGGGTGGCGGAGGCGATCGCCAGTGGGACCTGGATGCCCGCCGAGGCGTGTTCGGCGGCCGTCCAGGTCAGGGCCAGGGGGAGGGCGAGGGCCGCTGCCACGGCCAGCGTGATGCGGCGCGGGAGCCTTCTGCGGCGGGCCCGCAGCAGGGCCGCGCCGGCGCCGGCCAGGAGGAGCAGCGCCAGCCGGGCGAGCAGGAGCGCGCCGGGGCGGGTCGTCGCCGTACGGGCGAGGGAGCCGGGGGAGAGGAACCGCAGCGGTGACGTGCCCTCCTCGTACGGCGCGCGCAACACGAACAGGACCGCCGTCGAGGCCACCAGGGCCCAGGCGGCGGACAGGACGGGAGTGCGCAGGGGAGCCGTCTTGGGCGGGCGGCAGTACGCGACGAACGCGGCGGTGCCGAGGAGCAGGGCCACGGCGAGGTAGGCGAGCCAGCGGGCGATGTTGTACAGGGCCGCGGTTGCCGGGTTCTCGGTGTCCTCGGGGGCCGGGGCCGCCGTCGTCGCGGTGCGATGGCCGACCGAGAAGGTCAGCGCGCCGGACACCGGGTGGCTGTCGGCCGACACCACCCGCCAGGCGACCGTGTAGGTGCCGGTGGCGAGTTCGGCGGGCAGGGTGACGCGGGCGGTGGCCGGACCGCCGGGGGCGTGCTCGGCGGGGCCCGTGCGCAGGCGGCGGTTGCGGGGGTCGTAGACGCGGAAGGAGTCGGTGAGCAGGCCGACCGACTCGGTGAACGTCAGGGTCACCTGCCGCGGCGCGGACCTGAGGACGGTTCCGTCGCCGGGGTCGGTGGCGCGCAGGGCCGCGTGGGCCGACGCGGGGGCCGCCGTGCCGAGCAGGAGGAGGAGCAGGCCCGCGCAGACCAGGATCGGCCGCCATGGCCGCCGGAGCGGGGGCAGGCGGCGCAGGGGCAGCCGCCGTGGCCGTCCGGGCCGCCGTCGCGGGTGTCGGTGTCGGTCGCGCAGCAGCACCTCGTCCCCTCTCCCCGCCCCGTGCCTTCCTCCGGCCTCCGTATACGTACGCAGAGATCGGCCGTGTTGCTCACCAGGTGGGGCGGGCCGAGATGCCGCCGTCCACGGTCAGGTCGTGGCCGGTGATCCAGCTCGCGAGGGGCGAGGCGAGGAAGACGCAGGCGTCGGCCACGTCCTCGGGGCGGCCCAGGCGGCCGGTCGGGGCGGCGGCCAGCCAGCGGCGTACGCCGTCCGGCCAGGCCTGCGCGAGGCCCTCCCGGTCGATCAGGCCGGGCGAGACGGTGTTGACGCGGATGCCGTCGGGCCCGTACTCCAGCGCGGCCGCGCGGGCGTGCATGACCACCGCCGCCTTGGCCGCGCTGTAGTGGGCGTGGCCGGGTGCGGGGTGGGCGGCCTCGATGGAGGCGATGTGGGTGACGGTGCCGCCGCCGGGCGCCCGCATGGCGGCGACGGCGGCCTGGGTGCAGGCGAAGACGCTGGTGAGGTCGGTGTCGACGACCGTCCGCCACTCGTCCGCCGTCATCGCGGGCAGGGGCTGCACGGGCTGGACGGCCGCGTTGTTGACGAGGGCGGTGAGCCGGCCGCCGGACCAGTCCGTCACCTCCCGGACCAGGCGGTGGTAGGCGGCCTCGTCCGTGAGGTCCGCCTGGAGCACGACGGCCTCGCCGCCCGACTCCCGGATGCGGTCCGCCGCGTCCTCGGCCGCCCGCACCGCCGTACGGCAGTGCAGGGCGACCGCCGCGCCCTGTTCGGCGAAGCGCAGCGCGATGGCGCGGCCGATGCCGCCGCCGGCGCCGGTCACCAGGGCGGTCTGTCTGTCGAGAAGGTTCATGGGCGGCACAGTTCCGTGATGCGGGCGGCCTCGCGGGGGTAGCGCGCCGTCAGTTCGCGTGCGTCGCCGTGTTCGTAGTCCGCGTCGGTGAATCCGGGGGCCATCGTGGTGCCGAAGAGCGTCCAGGCACCGCCCGGGGCGGTCCGCGCGCCCATCCAGGTGCCGGCCGGCACGGTCAGCTGCACGTGCTGGCCGCAGAGCGGGGCCGGGCCGAGGACGGCGGTGCGGGTGGTGCCGTCGGGATCGAGCAGCAGGAGGTGGAGCGGGTCGCCGAGGTAGAAGTGCCAGATCTCGTCGGTGGGCAGGCGGTGCAGGGCGGAGTAGTCGTCGGCGGTGAGCAGGACGACGATGGCGGAGCCCGCGGGGCGGCCGTCCGGGCGCGCGGGCCCCACCCAGGTGCGCCGGTACAGGCCGCCTTCGCGGGGCAGGGGTTCGAGTCCGTAATGGGCGATCAGCTCTTCGGGCGTCGTCGTCACCCGGGAAAGGCTAGGGCCTCGGCGGCGCCACCGTCCGCTCCAGGAAGGCGAGTTGGGCGTGCTTCTTCGGCAGATGGACGTCCGGCAGGTCCACCTCGGGCAGGACGACCGCCGGGCCGCGGACGAAGCCCTCGCGCGCGAAGCGGGCGATCGCCCTGGTGTTGCGGACGTCGGGGTCGACCACGAGCCGGCGCCGGTCCGGGGTGCGCAGCGCGTATGTCGTCATCGCGGCCAGCAGCGCGGACGTCCAGCCGGGGCGCGGGCCGTCGGGGCCGGCGGGGGCGAGCAGGACGTGGACGCCGAGGTCGCCGGGGAGTACGTCGTAGCACTCGCCGACCCGGTCCGCGGCCGGCTCGTACGTCTGCAGCAGGGCGGCCGGGGCCCCGTCCCGGGTGACGAGGAAGGCGTGGTGGGTGTCGAGGCCGGCCATGTGGGTGTAGATCTCGGCGACCTCGTCCCGGGTGAGGCCGGTCATGCCCCAGAAGACGGCGCGTTCCTCGCTCACCCAGCGGTGGAGGACGTCCGCGTCGGCCGCCGGGTCGAGGGGGCGGATACGGACGGTGCCGAGCCCCGGGGCGTGCTGTTCGAAGAGGGGGGTGCGGGGGTCGGTCATCGGGTCTCCTCGGTGCGTTCCAGCAGGGTCAGCAGGGTCCAGTCGGTGATGACGGGGGCCAGTTCCCCCTTGCGCCACAAGGCGAGTTGGTCGCGGTGGTGGGGCGAGCCCGGGACGCCGTCGGCGCCGAAGGGCACGACCCAGCGGCTGTTGTCGCGGTCGGCGAGGTCCCAGACGTAGCGGGCGGCCGGGCCGCGCGGTGCGCGGTCGGTGACGCCGGGGACGGCGGAGGTGCACAGCACGCAGTCGTGGTCTCCGGCGAGTCCGGGCTCGTCGTACGGCTCCCCGGGCACCGCGCGCCAGGGGGCGAGGCGATGGGTGTCGGACCAGGTGCCGGACGGGGGTGCGGCGGCCACCTCCTCCAGCGCCGCACGTACGGCGGCCGGGCGGTCGATGCCGTACAACTCCTCGGCGCGCAGCAGGTGTTCGAGGGCGTAGCCGATGCGCGGGACGAGGGCCAGCCAGGGCAGCAGGACCTCCGGGTAGGCCGGGGGCTCGGTGAGCGGGGCGAACACCGGGTGCGCGGCGAGCCGGCGCACGACCGCGCCGCGCACCGCCGCGTAGAGGGCGGCGTCGGTGCTGTCGGCGTCCATGCGGCGGTTCCAGGCGAGCAGGCGCTCGCGCAGGCGGTCCGCCTCGGGGGTGAGGCGGTCGAGGGCGGCGAGGTGGTCGAGCAGGGGCGCGGCGGAGGCGAGGTGGGTGTCGGTGTGGATCGCCGGCATGGCGTCGGCGGTCCAGGTGCGGCGCGCGTCGAGGAGGTCACGGATGCGGTCGGCGCGGTGCGGCGGGGCGAACTCGACGCCGAGGGGGGCGGCGAGACCGCGCTGGTTGGCCATCACCGCGATGCCGTCGGCGGGTTCGGGGTCGGCGTACGGCGTCTCGTGCGTGCCCTGCCATGCGTGGCCGGGGAGCCAGGCGGGGACGGGGTGCAGACGGTTGGCCCGGGAGCGGACGGGGACGCGGCCGGCGACGCGGTGCAGGGTGCCTCCGGCGGTGTCGGCCGCCTGGACCACGTTGACGGGCTCGGCCCACAGGTGCAGGGCCTGGTCGAGGTCGGCGACGGTGCGGGCGCGGAGGAGGGGGAGCAGGGCGCTGAAGCCGAGGTCTTCCGTGACGCGGGGCGGGTAGCGCAGGGCCAGTGCCTCGGCCTCGGCCGGGACTCCGCCCCCGCCCGGACCGCTCGTGCGGCTCTCGTCGCCGGGGACGTGCGGGTCGTACGACGGCTTCGGGGACGGCATCGGGGACGGCTCCGGGGAGAGTCCCGCCTCCAGGCCTTCCGGGCCGCCCGCGATCACCGGGCCCCGTGGGGTTTCGATCAACTCGATCTCGATCGGGGGTTCTCCCGCGATCTCCACCTTCTCCGTGTGCCGCTCGACCCGGTGCCAGCGGCCGTCCGGGCCGAGCGCCTGGATCCCCGCGCCGGTGCGCCGCAGGCGTTCGCGGTACAGGTCCTGGTAGTCGGCCATGGCATGGGTGATGGCCCAGGCGACGGTGCCGGTGTGGCCGAAGTGGGCGATGCCGGGGACGCCGGGCACGGCGAGGCCGACGACGTCGAACTCGGGGCAGGAGAGGCGGATCTGCTGGTAGACGCCGGGATCCTCGATGAAGCGGTGCGGGTCGCCGGCGATCAGGGCGTGTCCGGTGGCGGTGCGGGAGCCGGAGACGAGCCAGCCGTTGCTGCCGGCGGTGCCGGGGCCGTCGGTGGCGAACAGGCCGACCGCGTCCGGGCCGAGGTGCCGTGTCGCCTGCTCGCGCCAGAGCTTGGCGGGGAAGCCGGCGAACAGGATGTGGGTGGCGAGCCAGACGCCGAGCGGGGTCCAGGGCTCCCAGCGGCCGGGGACGAGGCCGGTGCGGGAGAACTCCGGGGCGCGGCGGGCGCCTCGGGGCAGGCCCTCGTCGACACCGGCGGCGTAGGCGCGGACCCATTCGGCCGTCGCGGGGTCCCGGCGTTCCAGCGCGGCGAAACAGCGGCGGGCGGTGTCCTCGATGCGGGCCCGGCGGGCGAGGACGTCCCAGGACAGGGCGTCGGCGCCGAGGAACGAGGCCGAGGTGCCCTGGGCGCGGTGGCGCTCGACCTCCAGTTGCCAGGCACGGTCCAGGGCGGTCACCCGGCCCTGGGCGCGGGCCAGGTCGAGGACGCTGGAGGCGCGCAGATGGGGGATGCCCCAGGCGTCGCGGTATGTCTCGGTGCTCACCCGGAAGCCCCACTTTACTTTAGGTTAGCCTTGCCTAAGTTCTTGGTGGGGAATCGTACGCCACGCCGTCGGCCCCCGGCTGCGCGGTACGGGAGGCCGGGCGATCATCGACGCATGGACGTCACCCTGCACCTCGCCCAGGACCCCGAGGCCGACGCGCTGCTCGGACGCTCGCCGCTCGCCGCGCTGGTGGGCATGCTGCTCGACCAGCAGGTCCCGATGGAGTGGGCGTTCAAGGGCCCCCGGACCATCGCCGACCGGCTCGGCGCCGGAGCCACCGGGGATCTCGACGCGCACGACATCGCGGCGGCGGACCCGGAGGCCTTCGCCGGGCTGCTCTCCGAGAAGCCGGCCGTGCACCGCTACCCGGGCTCGATGGCCAAGCGCATCCAGCAGCTGTGCCAGTACCTCGTCGAGCACTACGACGGGGACGCGGAAGGGGTCTGGCGGGGCGTCGGCAGCGGCGCCGAGCTGCGAAAGCGCCTGGAGGAGCTGCCCGGGTTCGGCAAGCAGAAGGCACAGATCTTCCTCGCCCTGCTCGGCAAGCAGCTCGGGGTCACGCCCACGGGCTGGCGGGAGGCGGCGGGCGCGTACGGCGAGCCGGAGTCCTTCCGGTCCGTCGCCGACATCACCGGTCCCGAGTCACTGGCCAAGGTGCGCGCGCACAAGCAGGAGATGAAGGCGGCGGCGAAGGCGAAGTCCTCCGCCAGATAGTGCCGCTCCCCCGCTCCGCCGGCCTCACCCGGACAGCCCTCTCCGATGGCACGGCCACCCCCGCCGCTCACAGCATGGACCATGACCGAGGCACCGAACGGCGGCTCGAACCAGGGCCGTGAGCACGACGACCGGAACGTCCGCACGAGTGTGCCGCCGGGCGGCCGGAACGAGCCCGAGCCGCCCTTCGAGGGCCCTCTGCACGCTCTGTCCAAAGCCGCCTGGCAGGTGGTCCTGGCCACCGGGATCGCCTCGCTGATCCTCGGCGTCCTGGTGCTCGTCTGGCCCGGCGCCTCGCTGCTCGCCGCCGGCGTCCTCTTCGGCGTCTACCTCGTCATCAGCGGCATCTTCCAGCTGGCCTCCGCCTTCGGCACGCACATGAGGACCTCGCTGCGCGTGCTGGCCTTCATCAGCGGCGCCGTCTCGATCCTGCTCGGCCTGTTCTGCTTCCGCGGCCCCATGCAGTCGATCCTGCTGCTCGCCCTGTGGATCGGCATCGGCTGGCTGATCCGCGGGATCACCCAGACCCTGGCCGCCCTCCAGGACTCCCGGATGCCCGGCCGGGGTTGGCAGATCTTCCTCGGGGTCCTCACCTTCATCGCCGGCATCGTGCTCATCGACTCGCCGTTCCGGTCGGTCGGCGTGCTGACCCTCGTCGCCGGCATCTGGCTGGTCGTCGTGGGCATCACCGAGATCGTCACCGCGTTCAGCATCCGCAGCCGGGCCAAGCAGGTCCCGCAGTCGCTGTGAACACCGCCGTCAACCCAGCGCCCCGCACGTACGCCGCGCGGGCGGTTCTCGGGCCCGATGTGCTGCACCGGCCTCCCGTGCGGGGGAGACACCTGCCGTGAGCAGGAACGCGGGCCTCCCCCGCAGCCGCACCTGGCTGCGGGTGTTCGTGCTGCTCCTCGCCCTGTGGGTGCCCTGCGTCCACGCGCAGGCCCAGGCGGCCCCCGCACTGGGCCTGTCGGCCGAGGCCTTCGAGCACGACGCCCTCGACACGCTCGTACGGCCGCCCGCCCACACCGTCCACCAGGCCGACGCGCCCGTGCGCCCCTCGCCCCTGCCCGACCCGGAGCCCGCCCGGCAGCCGTCCGCCCACGCCTGCCCCGGCACGCCGCGCGTGCCGTACACCGCGCATCTGCTGCGCACGGTGGTCCTGCGCTGCTGACCGACCCGCGTCCCCCCGCACCAGGTCAGTCAGACGCAAGGAGCACAGCCATGCCCGTCGATCCCTACGCCGTCCTGCGCGCCCTGCTGCGCGCGGAGGCCAGGCGTGCCTCCGCACCCCGGCCGGAGCAGAAGGAAGAACCGCAGCGGACGCCCGAGGAGCGCGACCGCTGACCGCGGCACCGGCGGGGACGGGCTACCGTCTCCGCCGGGCCGTGCCGAACAGGGAGCGGGTGATCTCGCGGCCGAGCTGGGTGCCGACCGAACGGGCCAGGGACCGGAACATCCCGCTGCCCACGACCTGTTCGACCAGTGACGGCTCCGCCTTGGGCGGCCTCGCCACCGGGGCGGACTCCGGCTCCGGCCGGGCGCTCAGCCTCTCGTACGCCGACTCGCGGTCCACAGCCTGTGCATAACGGTCGTGGAGCGCGGACGCGCGCACCGCCCCGTCCAGTTCGGCCCCGTCCACCGGGCCCATCAGGGACTCCGGCGCCCGCAGCCGGACGGCGGCGACCGGGGTCGGGGCGCCGCTCTCGCCGAGCACGGTCACCACGGCCTCACCGGTGCCGAGGACGGTGAGCAGTTCCTCCAGGTCGTACGCCGACCTGGGGAAGGTCTGCACGGTCGCCTTCAGCGCCTTCTGGTCCTCGGGGGTGAAGGCGCGCAGGGCGTGCTGGACGCGGTTGCCGAGCTGGGCGAGGACGTCACCGGGCACGTCCTTCGGGGTCTGGGTGACGAAGAAGACGCCGACGCCCTTGGAGCGGATCAGCCGGACCGTCTGCGTGATGGAGTCCAGGAACGCCTTGGAGGCGTCGTCGAACAGCAGATGGGCCTCGTCGAAGAAGAACACCAGCTTCGGCCTGTCGGCGTCGCCGATCTCGGGCAGGTCGTGGAAGAGATCCGCCAGCAGCCACATCAGGAAGGTGGAGAACAGCTGCGGCCTGTCCTGCACCGCCGGGAGTTCGAGGACCGAGACGATCCCGCGCCCGCCCTCGGCCGTACGGAGGAAATCCGCCGTGTCGAACTCCGGCTCCCCGAAGAAGTCCGCCATGCCCTGCGCCTCGAAGGCCGTCAGGGAGCGCAGGATCACCCCGGCCGTCGCGGTGGACAGCCCGCCGACGTTCTTCAGCTCGGCCTTGCCCTCGTCGGAGGTGAGGAACGCGACGACCGCGCGCAGGTCCTTGAGGTCGATCAGTTCCAGGCCCTTGGTGTCGGCGTAGTGGAAGATCAGCCCGAGGGACTGCTCCTGGGTCCGGTTCAGCCCGAGCACCTTGGACAGCAGCACCGGGCCGAAGCTGGTGACCGTGGCCCGCACCGGGATGCCGTGACCCTGGCCGCCGAGCGCGAAGAACTCCGCCGGGAAGCCGGCCGGGGTCCACTCCTGGCCCACGTCGGCGGCCCGGGCGCCCACCCGGTCGCTCGCCTGCCCCGGACGGGCGATCCCGGACAGGTCGCCCTTGATGTCCGCGAGGAACACCGGCACGCCCTGCGCCGAGAGCTGCTCGGCGATCAGCTGCAGGGTCTTGGTCTTGCCGGTGCCGGTGGCGCCCGCGACCAGACCGTGCCGGTTGAGCACGGGGAGCGGGATGCGCACCGGGGCGTCCGGGTGGCAGACGCCGTCCCAGAGCAGGGCGCCCAGGTCCAGGGCGGGGCCCGCGAAGGCGTACCCGGAGGCGATCCTCCGTGCCTCGGCGGGGAGCGCGGCGGCGCTCTCGGGAGCGGCGGGCGGCCCGGTCTCGCTGTCACTCATCTCGGCCCCCTGCTCCCGGTAGCAGCACGTATGACCCTTTTGCGGCATCTTTTCAAGCGTTGCACTCCGCCGCCATGGCTGCGCCCGGAACGTCTTGACCGGTAGGCTTTCCGTGTGATCTTCAAGCGCATCGGAAACGGCCGGCCGTACCCCGACCACGGCCGGGAAAGCACCCGGCAGTGGGCGGACGTCGCGCCGCGCCCGGTCCGCCTCGATCAGCTCGTGACCACCAAACAGCAGCTCGACCTGGAGACCCTGCTGGCGGAGGACTCGACGTTCTACGGCGACCTCTTCGCACATGTCGTGAAGTGGCAGGGCGACCTCTATCTGGAGGACGGGCTGCACCGCGCGGTCCGCGCCGCCCTCCAGCAGCGCCAGGTGCTGCACGCCCGCGTGCTCGAACTCGACTGACCCGGCGCGACGCGGCTGTCAGCCTTGACCCTTTCGGGTTCGCTGAGCGGCATCGACTGATCATCTAATAGGCATCGTCGCTCGGGCGCACTACGCTGCGCCCATGAGCATGCTGACTCCCCCCGGCATGGGCGGCCAGTACCGGATCACGGGGGACAAATACCCTCGGATGCGTCCGCCGCGCCGACGCGGCAGGCTCGCAGCCGCCGTGGTGGCGTCCGTCGCCGTGCTCGGCCTGGTCGGCTGGGGCACCCTGCAGCTCATCGACGTCTTCACCGGCGACACCAGCACGACGGCGGCGGCCTCCGGCACCAAGGAGGACTGCCGGACCAAGGCGCAGGCGGTCGCCCGGGGCACGGCCCTGCCCAAGCCCGGCGACATCACCGTGAACGTCTACAACGCCACCGCCCGCACCGGGCTCGCCAAGGACACCGCGGACGAGCTGAGGAAACGCGGCTTCAAGATCGGCAACGTGGGCAACGCGAGCAAAGAGTTCGACAAGAAGGTGAAGAGCACCGGGGTGCTCCTCGGCCCGGCCGCCGCGCAGCGCACCTCACTGGCGGTCCTCGGCACCGAGCTGGCCGGTGCCGAGCAGCGCACCGACCCCCGCAAGGGCACCGACCTCGACCTCGTCATCGGCGACGGCTACAAGGGCCTGGCCCGGCCGGCGGCGGCGCAGCAGGCACTGACGGCCCTGACCGCGCCGGCGCCGGCGCCGTCCACGAAGAAGAGCTGCTGACGAGCGGGGGCGGGCCCGGCGGGCCCCGCAGGCGCGGAGAACTACTCGGCGGCCCCGTAGAGCCGGTCCCCCGCGTCCCCCAGCCCCGGGATGATGTACCCGTGCTCGTTGAGGTGGTCGTCCACCGCCGCCGTCACGACGGTCACCGGCGTCCCCGCCAGCTCCCGCTCCATCAGCTCGACGCCCTCGGGAGCGGCCAGCAGCACCACGGCGGTCACATCGTCCGCGCCGCGCTTGATCAGCTCCTGGATCGCCGCGACCAGCGTGCCGCCGGTGGCCAGCATCGGGTCCAGGACGTACACCTGGCGGCCCGAGAGGTCCTCCGGCATGCGCGAGGCGTACGTGGAGGCCTGCAGCGTCTCCTCGTTGCGGATCATGCCCAGGAAGCCGACCTCGGCGGTCGGCAGCAGCCGGACCATGCCGTCCAGCATGCCGAGACCGGCGCGCAGGATCGGCACGACCAGCGGGCGCGGGCGGGCCAGCTTGACGCCGGTCGTCCGCGCGACCGGGGTCTGGATGTCGACGGCCTCGGTGCGCACGTCCCGCGTGGCCTCGTAGGCGAGCAGGGTGACCAGTTCGTCGGCGAGCCGGCGGAAGGTCGCGGAGTCGGTGCGCTGGTCGCGCAGCGTGGAGAGCTTGTGGGCGACCAGGGGGTGGTCGACGACGTGGAGACGCATGCCCATAACGGTACCTGCGCCGCGCACCCCCTGGTGCTGGCGTCAAACCGCCCGAACGAGGGAAAGTGGGAGGGACGGACTGGGGTGGTGAGACGTGCCCGACCTGCCTGACAACGCGCCCGGGAACGCCGAAGGCTGCGCAGACACCGGCGAGCCCGCGCAGAGCGGCGGCGACATCCCCGAGACGGACGCCGAGCGGCGCCGCCGCCGCGCCCAATTCCTGCGGGACCTCGCCGAGGCCCGTGCGTTGCGCGCCCGGGTCCAGCCGCGACGCGCCAAGGCCGCCCGGCTGCGCCACGCGATGCGCATGCGGACGTTCCGCTGGTAGGCCGCCTGAAGGGGGAAGTTCTTGGGCAAGTCCCGGTAAGAAAGTTAACGGTGAGGAAGATCCACGCCTACGGCGGAGTTTGCGTGGTGGGCGTGCGTGAGTGCTGGGAAAAGCCGGTTACGATCCGCAGGTGGCGGTAACGAGCGGTCGGTTGCGTCGATGACGGATCCACGATCGAAACAGCAGACACAGGGAGCCGAAGACGTCCCCTGAAAGCCTTGTTTCTGCCACGATTCCGAGTGGGTGGGGCTCGGAGCCCTGGTTCTCTCCGCCCATGTACCTCCGCCGGGGGGACCCCCAACCGGCACGCCTATGACCAGTGGGAGAGTCACGGTGTACTTCGCCGCACTGCTCGCGCGCACCGAAGACGGGTGGGAAGCGAGCGACACAGAGCTCGACGATGTGGAGACCCTGTCGGATCTGGCCGACCTGGCCCGGGAAGCCTCTCCCGACGACGACACGGTGCTCGTCCTGATCGAGCAGGAGGAGGCCTGGTTCGGTGTCGTGCGCGTGGACGGCGAGGACGACCCTCGCATCTACGTCTCGGACGCGGCCGCCGCCCAGCGCAGCGCCTACGGCGAGCTGCTGCTCACCGACGAGTTGCTCGGCCGGGATCCGGGCGCCGACGACGTCGACGACCTGGACTCCCTGGACCTCGACGGCACGGAGGACGGTGAGCCCGAGGCCGAGGAGGACGACGACGGGGACGAGGGTGCCGCCGCCGACGCGGTCGCACACGGCCCGGTGGGCGACAGCGAGATCCTCACCGACCTGGGCATCAGCGGCAAGGAGCTGCGCGCCCTGGAGAGCGGGGACGCGCTGAGCGAGATCGCCGACATCCTGGGCGCCGCGGAGGTCCTGGAGGGCGTCCGCTGACCACACCACGGGCCCCACTGGGCGCACCCGACCCGGTGGACCCGGTACGCGACCGCTGGCGGGCCGCCATGCGGCTCGCCCTGGACGAGGCCGAACAGGCGGTCCGGGGCGGGGACGTACCCGTCGGCGCCGTCGTGCTGTCCCCGGACGGTACGACGGTGCTCGCCACCGGGCACAACGAGCGCGAGGCCACCGGTGACCCCACGGCTCACGCCGAGATCCTCGCGATCCGGCGGGCCGCGGCCCGGCTCGGGGAGTGGCGGCTGACCGGCTGCACGCTCGTCGTCACCCTGGAGCCGTGCACGATGTGCGCGGGTGCGATCGTCCAGTCCCGAGTCGACCGGGTCGTCTACGGTGCCCGGGACGAGAAGGCGGGCGCCGCGGGCTCGCTGTGGGACGTGATCCGCGACCGGCGCCTCAATCACCGTCCTGAGGTCGTCGAGGGCGTGTCGGCGGCGGAGTGCGCCCGGCTTCTCACGGAGTTCTTCCGGGACCGCTGACAGGGCCCCCGACGGGGCCGCCGAATTCCGATTTCAAACCATGCCCCACCGTGCTGTAAGGTCTCCCTCGGTAGCGTGTCCGAGCGGCCGAAGGAGCTCGCCTCGAAAGCGAGTGTGGCGCAAGTCACCGAGGGTTCAAATCCCTCCGCTACCGCTTGAAGAAGGGCCCCGTCGAAAGACGGGGCCCTTCGTACGTCCTGAGGAAGGGACGCAGGGGACCGGACCCCCAAGTGCGCGCCGCTTCCGGGGGGATGTCGCGGCCCGCACCCCGCAGTGGGGGTCCTGTCCCCGCCCCGCGGATTCCTGCCAGACCCACCGGGCTCCTCCATCCTGCGCCGCGCGGCGCCGGTGCGGGCCCGGCAAAAGACCTAGGACGGCGGGCCGTTGGTCCTTAAAAGAGGGGTGAAGGTTACACTCGCCGCCGGCAGCAGGGCGCTCGCAGGGCAGAAAGCACAGGGGAGGCCGCGATGACGGTGAACGCCAAGAAGATCGCCGTGTACGTGCTCGTGGTCTTCTGTCTCTACGTGATCATCACGGACCCGGCCAAGGCGGCCGACTACGTCCAGATAGGCTTCGAGGGCATATCGGACGCGGCCAAGGCCATAGGCGACTTCATGACCTGGGTCGCCCACGGAGGAAAGAGCTGAGGTACATCCCATGATCCGCCATCTGGTCCTCTTCAAGCTCAACGAAGGCGTCGAGCGCGACGATCCGCGGGTCGTGGCCGGCGTGGAGGCCTTCAACGCCCTCGGCGGCCAGATCGAGGAGCTGCGCTTCTGGGAGTGCGCGTGGAACATCAGCGACCGCCCGATCGCCTACGACTTCGCGATCAACTCGGCGGTCGAGGACACCGACGCCCTCAAGCGCTATCTGGAGCATCCGGCTCATCAGGCGGGTGTCGCCCTGTGGCGCGAGTTCGCCACGTGGGTGATCGCCGACTACGCTTTCTGATCCCCTCGGGACTCCCGCGCTCGACACAGCCCTCCGCCGGATCGGCGGGGGGCTTTCGTGCGTCCTGCGCCCCAACTTGTCAAAATTGGACAACAACACGGCGTTATGCGGTGCTTGCACACAGTGCACACTCTTGTGATGCTATGACCACTTTTGACGGATGATTGACCGATGAAGAGGTGGCGTTGACCGTGTCGGCCAGTACTGCGCCGCCCCAGGAGGAGGCGACCACCCCTGCCCCCGCGCCCGCTCCCGCGGCCCCCGAGAAGCGGCGTGGCGCCGACACCCGAGCCCTCACCCAGGTGCTCTTCGCCGAGCTGAAGGAGCTGACACCGGGCACGCCGGAGCACAACCGGGTACGGGGGGCGCTGATCGAGGCGAACCTCCCGCTCGTGCGCTACGCCGCCGCGCGCTTCCGTTCCCGCAACGAGCCGATGGAGGACGTGGTCCAGGTCGGCACCATCGGCCTGATCAACGCCATCGACCGGTTCGACCCGGACCGGGGGGTGCAGTTCCCGACCTTCGCGATGCCGACCGTGGTCGGCGAGATCAAACGGTACTTCCGGGACAACGTCCGCACGGTCCACGTACCGCGCCGGCTGCACGAGCTGTGGGTGCAGGTCAACAGCGCCACCGAGGACCTGACCACGCTCTACGGCCGCTCCCCGTCCACCGCCGAGATCGCCGAGCGCCTGCGCATCAGCGAGGAGGAGGTGCTGAGCTGCATCGAGGCGGGACGGTCGTACCACGCCACCTCGCTGGAGGCCGCCCAGGAGGGCGACGGGCTGCCCGGCCTGCTGGACCGCATCGGCTACGAGGACCCGGCCCTGGACGGCGTGGAGCACCGGGACCTCATCCGGCATCTGCTCGTCCAACTCCCCGAGCGCGAACAGAGAATCCTTCTTCTGCGCTACTACAGCAATCTGACCCAGTCACAGATCAGCGCGGAACTCGGCGTCTCCCAGATGCATGTCTCCCGGCTCCTCGCCCGTAGCTTCCAGCGGCTGCGTTCGGCAAATCGAATCGACGCATAGAGCCGGTCGAGACGGAGCACAGCGGGTGTCCACCCGATGCATGACAGGCGCACGGAAGCACAGGCAGGAACGCACCCTGCATCGCAAGCCTGATCGATGCATCATCATCGCGAGCGAATCGCTCACCAGCGCCGATGCCGACAGCAGCGCCCCGAACAGGCGCCAGACCCCGTCTTTCCAGGGCTGATTCGCCTCTTGCATGTCGACATGTCACTACAGCGCGTTGCCGACATGTGACATTCTGCGGGAGACGCGTTTGCCGGACCCTCTGATCCGGTATTCAGGTGAAGGCTGCGTTGACCGAAAGGCGCCGCCGCCACGACCGTCCCGCGACCCAAAGGGGGTGGCATGTCCGCAGACCAGGGCAGCTCGAAGGTGCTGACGCCCGCGATGAGCGAGGCAGCGCCCAAGGAGCTCGACGCGCTCGACGTCCTCGACGGCATCGAGGGCGTCACGGCCCTCGACGCCGTGCCGGCCCCGCCCGCCCAGGCGGCCGCCGACATCCCGGCCCCGCCGGCCTCGGGAGACATCGACACCCGCACGCTGTCCCGCTCCCTGTTCCTGCGGCTGGCCGCCCTCGGCGAGAACAGCCCGGAGCGGGCGTACGTGCGGGACACCCTGATCGAGCTGAATCTGCCGCTGGTCCGCTACGCGGCCGCGCGCTTCCGCTCCCGCAACGAACCGATGGAGGACATCGTCCAGGTCGGCACCATCGGCCTGATCAAGGCGATCGACCGGTTCGACTGCGAACGGGGCGTGGAGTTCCCGACGTTCGCGATGCCGACGGTCGTCGGAGAGATCAAGCGCTTCTTCCGCGACACCTCGTGGTCGGTGCGCGTCCCGCGCCGTCTGCAGGAGCTGCGCCTGGCCCTGACCAAGGCCAGCGACGAGCTGTCCCAGAAGCTGGACCGCTCTCCCACGGTGACGGAGCTGGCCGCGGTGCTCGGCGTCTCCGAGGAGGACGTGGTCGACGGCCTCGCGGTGGGCAACGCCTACACCGCCTCCTCGCTGGACTCCCCGGCCCCCGAGGACGACGGCGGCGAGGGCTCCCTGGCCGACCGGCTCGGCTACGAGGACACGGCCCTGGAGGGCGTCGAGTACCGCGAGTCCCTGAAGCCCCTGCTGGCCAAACTCCCGCCCCGCGAACGCCGGATCATCATGCTCCGCTTCTTCGCGAACATGACCCAGTCGCAGATCGGCGAAGAGGTCGGCATCTCCCAGATGCACGTCTCCCGCCTCCTCACCCGCACCCTGGCCCAGCTGCGTGAAGGCCTGATCTCGGACTGAGGGTTCAATTCTGACGGTTCGTCAGTGACACTGGCTCGATGCTGCGAGCGACAGGGCCGGACGACACCGCACGAACGACACGTGCGACACGTGCGACATGGACGCATGGCCGCCGAGGCGCCGTTACGGCAGCGTCGGCGGCCGTCGTCGTTCTGGGCGGGGTACTGGCCGCCTGTGCGGGCCACGGCCCCGGCGGCGGCTATGTCGCGATCGGCGCGGCGGGCGGCCCGGAGCGAGGGAGCACGACAAGGGCGGCACCGACCGGCTCGGTCTCGCTGGTGCCGCTGGACAGCGGGAAGAACGGCGCGAAGGACGGCGGGAAGGCCCGCGGGACCAACGGCAGAGACACGCCGAGCGGCAGCCGGGGGCCGAGCAACTCCCCGGTGGACGCGCCCGGTTCAGGGCAGCCGAGCGGATCGCCCGGGGACACCGGCAGCGCGCAGCAGGTCACGCCGTCGGCGGACCCGCCCGGCACGTCCGCCGGCACGCCCGGACCTGCGGCACCCACGCCGCCCACACCCGGCTCGCCCACCCCGACTACCGGCCCCGGCAGGACCGCGACGCCCGCCGCCCTCTCCTGGGGCAAGCCGACGACGAAGGCCGTGGATCAGCGCTGGTGCCAGAAGGTGACCGTCGGCTTCCACAATTCCGGGGGTACGGCGGTGCGTTCGGGATCGGTGACGTTCGGCACGCACATCATCGGCGCGCTCGGCATCGACTGGGGGACGGTCGACTCCGCCGCCGACCTCCCGGTGCCGATCGCGCCGGGCGCGCACAAGAGCCCCACCTGGACGGTGTGCGTCGACGCCTGGCGCGTGCCGCTCGGCATGCACATCGAGACGCGGGACGTGTCCGTCCAGTG
Source organism: Streptomyces yokosukanensis (assembly GCF_001514035.1). Lineage (GTDB taxonomy): Bacteria > Actinomycetota > Actinomycetes > Streptomycetales > Streptomycetaceae > Streptomyces > Streptomyces yokosukanensis. Next base: position 88,199 of record NZ_KQ948206.1, read on the forward strand.
GAAGTAGGGGCGGACGGCGCCGAGAGCGCCGTACGCCTCAGCCGAGCGCCAGCCAGGCGACGCCCGCCACCACGACGAGGGCGACGATGACACCGATGATCACGCCGATGCGGGGGCCGGAGGAGGCGGCCGCCTGCTGCTGCCGACCCCCCTGGGGAGCCTCGTCGACGAACGCGCGGAACATCTGGGTGCTGCCGGCGGGGTCGTAATTGCCCTGGGGGCCCTGGGTGTTAGCCATGGCCCGAGACCTTAGCGAAGACGGGCCGGGCCGCCCAAGTGGGGGGCCACCGGGACAGAGGGGGGCACCTCACCCGCACCGGCCTGCAAGTTTACGTTCGCAATACTTGCCTTTGCCAACTTTTTGCGCCGAGGTGCGCCGATTTGTTTGCCTGCAGCAACCAAACACCCCTATGGTTGCCCCAAGCAACGAATACGGGAGGTGTGATGGCCGAGCAGGCGCAATTCGAAGAGCTGGCGCGCCAGCTCAGTGCCGTCGGAGCCGTGAAACGGGACATGGGGCGGATCCTGCCGCCCGACTGCCCGGCCGGTTCGGCCGCCGTGCTGACACTGCTCGGCCGCCACGGAGACATGCGCATGAGCAAGCTCGCCGAGCTGCTCGCCGTGGACATGTCGGTCACCAGCCGGCATGTCGCACACGTCGCCGCGCGCGGCTGGATCGAACGGCACCCGGACCCGGCGGACAAGCGCTCGCGCATCCTGCGCCTGACGCCCGTCGGCCTGGCACAGCTGGACGAGCTGTCCCGGCGCACCACGCATCTGCTCACCGAGCGGCTCGCCGACTGGAGCGACGACGACGTGAACCAGCTGATCCGGCTGATGACCCGGCTGCGCGCGTCCTTCGGCGACTGCCGGTCCGCCCCGCTCCGGCTCTCCGATCCCGTACTCGAAGAGACCACCCGTACACCCGCAAGCACGTAAGAAAAGGACGCCCATGGCAACGACCACACCAGCCGGTGTGCGGGCTCATGCCAAGCACGGGGGAGGCTCCCCGGCGGAGCACGCCCCCATGACGCACCGGCAGATCATGGAGGCGCTGTCCGGCCTGCTCCTGGGCCTGTTCGCCGCCATCCTCTCCTCCACGATCGTCACCAACGCACTGCCGACGATCATCAAGAGCATCGGCGGCGGCCAGTCCGCCTACACCTGGGTCGTCACGGCGGCGCTGCTCGCCATGACCGCCTCCGTGCCGCTGTGGGGCAAGCTCGCCGACCTGGTCAGCAAGAAGGCGCTCGTCCAGATATCCCTGGTCATCTACGTCATAGGCTCGGTCGTCGCCGGTCTCGCGCAGAACCCGGCGATGCTGATCAGCGCGCGTGTCATCCAGGGCCTCGGCGCCGGCGGTCTGTCCGCCCTGGTGCAGGTCATCATGGCCGCGATGATCTCCCCGCGCGAGCGCGGCCGGTACTCCGGCTACACCGGCGCCACCTTCGCCCTCGCCACCGTCGGCGGCCCGCTGCTCGGCGGTGTCATCACCGACACCTCCTGGCTCGGCTGGCGCTACTGCCTCTTCGTCGGTATCCCCTTCGCGCTGATCGCGCTCGTCGTGCTGCAGAAGACGCTGCACCTGCCGGTCGCCAAGCGGAAGGTCAAGGTCGACTGGACCGGCGCCTTCTTCATCACCGCCGCCGCCTCGCTGCTGCTGGTCTGGGTCACCTTCGCCAACGACAAGTACGACTGGCTGTCCTGGCAGACGTACACGATGGTGGGCGGCACGATCGTGCTCGCGCTGCTGTTCGTGTTCACCGAGACCAAGGCCGCCGAGCCGATCATCCCGCTGCGCTTCTTCCGCAACCGCACGATCACGCTGGCCTCGCTGGCCTCGCTGTTCGTCGGTGTCGGCATGTACTCGGGCACCGTGTTCTTCTCGCAGTACTTCCAGCTGGCCCGCGACAAGTCGCCGACGATGTCCGGCGTCATGACCATCCCGATGATCGGCGGCCTGTTCGTCGCGTCCATGGTCTCCGGCCGCTTCATCACCAGCACAGGACGCTGGAAGGGCTGGCTGGTCGGCGGCGGTGTCGCCCTCACGGCGGGCCTCGCCCTGCTCGGCCTGATGCGCTACGACACGCCGTACTGGGAGCTGTCGATCTACATGGCGCTGCTCGGCATCGGCGTCGGAACGATGATGCAGAACCTGGTGCTGTCCACGCAGAACCAGGTCCAGCCGAAGGACCTGGGCGCCGCCTCCTCCGTGGTGAGCTTCTTCCGCTCCCTCGGCGGTGCGGTCGGCGTCGGCGTGCTCGGCTCGGTCATGTCGGAGCGGATCACCCACCACGCCAAGGACACCATCACCGAGCTGAGCCCGAAGGCGCAGCAGGCCGCGGCCAAGGCCGTCGGCAGCAGCAACCTTCCCGACATGAACGCGCTGCCGGCCCCGGTGCGCAACTGGCTGGAGGGCGCCTACGGCCACGGCATCGCGGACGTCTTCCTGTACGCGGCCCCGTGCGCGCTGATCGCGTTCATCACGGTGCTGTTCATCAAGGAGGTCCCGCTGCGGACGTCCGGTGCGCTGGCCCAGGCCGCGCAGGAGAAGGCCGGGGCGGTCGCGGAAGCCGCCGCCCCCGTGGAGATGACTGTGGAGAACATCGTGCAGGAGCCCGCGCAGCAGAAGGTGCCCGGCTGGGCCACGCCCGTCGTGTCGGACACGTCCACCGCGGCACAGGCCGGCGCCGCGGCGCCGGTGGCCACCGCCGTCGCGACGATCGCCGAGCCCGCCCCGGGCGGCGGCACCCCGGTGCACGGCTTCGTCCGCGGCGCCGAGAGCGCCCCGGTCCCGCAGGCCGCGGTCACCCTGATCTCGCTGGCCGGCCGCCAGCTGGGTCGCGCGGTCGCCCAGCCCGACGGCGCCTACTTCCTCGACGCCCCCGGCACGGGCTCGTACGTCCTGATCGCCTCCGCCGACGGCTACCAGCCGCAGGCCTCCACCGTCGTGGTGGGCGAGGAGCCGCTGGCGTACGACATCCTGCTCAGCGGCACCAGCGGGCTGACCGGTGTGGTCCGGGCCGCCGGGAGCGTGCTGCCGGTCAAGGACGCGATGGTGATCGTCACCGACGTACGCGGTGATCTGCTGGCCACCGCCGCCACCGGCGAGCAGGGCGAGTTCGCCTTCACCGACCTGGTGCCCGGCACGGTCACCATGGCCGTCAACGCGAACGGGTTCCGGCCGCGTGCGCTGCCGGTCGAGATCGGCGGCGCCGGGGTCACCCGGATCGAGATCGACCTGGACGCCGGCGCCCACCTCCAGGGTGTCGTCAAGGCCCCGCACGGACCGCTGGCCGACGCCCGCGTGACGCTCGTCGACCAGGCGGGCAACGTGGTCGGCACGGCCACCACCGGCGCGGACGGCGCCTACGCCTTCACCGACCTGAACAGCGGCGAGTACACCGTCATCGCGACGGGCTACCCGCCGATGGCGACGGCCCTGACCGTGGCCGGCACGGGAGTCGACGGCCACGACATCCGGCTCGCCCACCCCGACGAGTAGTTCCGCCCGGCCCGCGGCGGGGCACGCTCCGACCGGAGACGCCCCGCCACGGGCCGGTTCTTCATACGACCAGTTTGTAAGGCTTTGCAGGGAGAAAACGGGATGGGACTGACCGCGAAGATCCGCACGCGGGACGGGTGGGCCGTGTCGCACGCGGTCGTCACGGTGACCGACATGACCGGTACGCAGGTGCTGCGCGCCGAGGCGGACGCCGAGGGGGCCGTACGGGACACCACCGAGCTGGCGCCGGGGGCGTACACCGTGATCGTGACGGCCGTCGGATACGCGCCCGCCGCGTCCAGCGCGATCGTCACCGCGAGCGGACGGGCCGAGGTCGGCACGGTCACGCTGGCCCGGCAGGGCGGCACCGAGCTGCCGCCACCCGGGCCCTGGACCATCGACCCCGTGCACTCCTCCGTCGCCGCGGTCGCCCAGCACCTGGGGATCTCCAGCGTGCACGGCCGGTTCACGGAGTTCGGCGGCACGATCGAGATCGCGCCGGACGACGTCACCAAGTCCCGTGTGGAGGCGGTGATCAAGGCCGCGTCCGTCGACACGGACAACGGCATGCGCGACACCCACCTGAAGTCCGGGGACTTCCTGGACGTGGAGAACCACCCGGAGATCACCTACCGCTCCACGGGTGTGACGACGGCCGGCTCGGACCGCTGGACCGTGCACGGTGAGCTGTCCATGCACGGCGTCGTACGACCGGTGGACCTGGACCTCGCCTACCTCGGCACCGGCGCGGACCCCTGGGGCGGCACGCGCGCCGCGTTCCGCGCGACCGCCGAACTGCACCGCGAGGACTTCGCGATGAACTACAACCAGGTCCTGCAGGCCGGCATCGCCGCGATCGGCACGACGCTGAGGGTGGAGCTGAACATCCAGGCGGTCCAGGGCGACTCGCTCCCCCAGGCGTAGGCACGACAGGGTCAGCCACGGGGCGCATGTTGCCCCTAGGCTGCCCCCATGGCACCGAACATCGCTACCAACACCCGTGTATCGCTGGACGAGCTGCTGGACTTCGTACGGCCCCGGCACCGGGCCCTGCTCATCACCCGGCGGGCCGGCGGCGGGCCGCAGGCCTCCCCGCTGACCTGCGGGGTCGACGACTCGGGACGGATCGTCGTCTCGACCTACCCCGAACGTGCCAAGACCCGCAACGCCAAACGCGACTCCCGGGTCAGCCTGCTCGTGCTGAGCGACGAGTGGAACGGGCCCTGGGTCCAGATCGACGGCTCGGCCGAGGTCATCGACCCGCCGGACTCGGTGGAGCCGCTGGTCGAGTACTACCGCAACATCGCCGGTGAACACCCCGACTGGGACGAATACCGCGCGGCGATGGTCAAGCAGGGCAAGTCGATCATCCGCGTGACACCGGAGCACTGGGGACCGGTCGCCACCGGCGGGTTCCCGGCGAGACTGGCCACCGACCGATGAACACCGCCCACCCCCACCCGACGGACGGAGTCCGGCGCAGCGCCTCGAAGCCTGCGAAGCAGCGCGAGAGACGCAGACAGAAGACGCCCGCGCGGCGATGGTCAAGCAGGGCAAGTCGATCATCCGCGTGACACCGGAGCACTGGGGACCGGTCGCCACCGGCGGGTTCCCGGCGCGGCTGGTGTCGGGCGAGGAGTAGTCAGCCGCGTGCCACCATCGCCTCGATGCCGGCGACCAGCAGGTCCAGGGCGAAGGTGAAGTCGCGGTCCAGCATCTCGGCCACCGTGTCCCCGCCGCGGGCCGCCAGGAGGTCCTTGGACTCCTCGACGGCCTCGGCGGTCTCCGGCGACTCGGCCACGACGGCCATGGCCTGCTGGTGGTACTCGTCGGCGCTCAGCCCGGTGTCCGAGATCCGGGCGGAGAAGTGGCCCTCGACCGTGCCGTAGCCGTACACGAACTGGAAGACGGCCGAGATCGCCCCCATCACCCCGTGCGGGGGCAGCCCCGTGCGGCGGACCACCCGCTGGACCACGCGGGAGAAGTCCAGCGAGTTCGGGCCGATGTTGAGGTAGCGCCCCGCCAGCGGCGACAGCCAGGGGTGACGCACCAGCAGCGCCCGGTACTCGGTGGCCAGCGCCCGCAGTTGCTCGCGCCAGTCCTCGTCCTCGGCGTCCGGATCGGGCAGCCGCAGCTCGCCGAAGGCGGCGTCCAGGGCGAGTTCGAGCAGGTCGTCCTTGGTGTCGACGTACCAGTACACGGACATCGCGGTGACGTTCAGCTCGGCGGCCAGCCGCCGCATGGAGAACTTCTCCAACCCCTCGGCATCGAGCAGCCGCACGGACACCGAGGTGATCCGCTCCCGGTCGAGCCCTGAGGGCTGGCCGCCACCGCGCCCACCCCGCCGGGTCTTCGCCCCCAGCCACACACTGGCTCGGGCCGACCGCTCTGCTTCCTTCACCACAGCCGCACCTTCCTCGATTCCGGCCACTGGTCCAACCTAGAGGGCGCGGGGCCGCCCCGAGCGCTCAGACGCTCACCCGCTCCGCCCGCCGCAACAGCCCCGCTGCCACGAACGCCCCGGCCAGCACGGCGACGGCACCGACCAGCTGGCCGGTGCCCAGCCCGGCGGACAGGGACTCCCCGGACGCCACGGAAGAGCTGAGCACGGCGCCCAGGACGGCGACACCGAGACCGTTCCCGAACTCGGCGAGGGTGCCGTTGATCCCGGCCCCGATCCCCGCCTTCTCCGCGGGAATCGCGCTCATGATGGCGTGGGCCATCGCCGGGTTGGCGACCGCGGCCCCCGCGCCGATCAGCACCAGCCCCAGCAGGGTTCCGGCGTACCCCCCGGAGTCCACCTCGGCTATGGCGACCAGTCCCCCCGCCATCAGCACCATCCCGAGCGCGACCGACACCGGCGTGCCCAGCCTGGCGTACCACTTCGCCGACAGCCCCGTGAAGTTGAGCAGCACCACGGTCAGCGCCAGCGGAGCGGTCCGCAGCCCCGCCTCCAACGGCCCGTACCCGAGCACGAACTGCAGGTGCTGGGTGAGCAGGAACATCGCTCCGCCCATCCCGAACATGAGGAGCACCGCCCCGGCGACCGCGCCTGTGAACCGCCGGTCCCGGAAGAAGTGCAGATCGAGCATCGGCTCGGCGATCCGGCTCTCCCACCAGGCGAAGGCGCCGAGCACGAGCACCGCTGCGGCAGCCATGGCGAGCACGCGCAAAGAGGTCCAGCCGTGGCTCGGTCCGGAGATGATCGCGAAGACCAGCGAGGCCATGCCGATGGTCGACAGCACTGCGCCGAGCAGGTCGGGACGGTCGCCGCCGGGGCTCTTCGACTCCGGTACGAGGGCCACCACGGCGATCAGACCCAGCGCCGCGACCGGGATGTTGATCAGGAAGATCGCACCCCACCAGAAGTGGTTCAGCACGAAGCCGCCGATGAGCGGACCGCCCGCGAAGCCGAGCGCGTTGACCGCGCTCCAGATCCCGATCGCCTTCGGCTGCTCCTCGGGCGTGAAGATCTGCATGGCCACGGCGAGTGTGGTGGTGAGCAGCAGCGCTCCACCGACGCCCATACCGGCCCGCGCGGCGATCAACTGGCCGGTGGATCCGGCGAGTCCGGCCACCAGCGAGCCGATCCCGAACAGGGCGAGCCCCGCGACGAGCATCTTCTTGCGGCCGTAGCGGTCGGCGGCGCTGCCCGCGGTGAGCAGCAGGCCGGACTGCACCAGTGAGTAGGCGTTGATCATCCACTGGATGTCGGAGGTGGCCGCGTGCAGCTCGTGGGTGAGCGAGGGGATGGCCACGTTCAGGACGGTGTTGTCGAGCAGCACGGTGAGCTGGGCCAGGCAGATGACGCCGAGGATCAGCCAGCGCTGGGGGTGGCCTTGGGAGGTGGACATGCTGTACACCGTATAGCCGTCGCTATACGGTGTACAGCAGATTTTCTGCCAGCCGGTTCCGTCAGCCGCTCGTCCTCCGCGTGAGGTCGTAGAAGGTGGCCGAGCCGACCGTCACCTTCTTGAAGTTCTTCTCGATCCACGAGCTGATCTGCGAGGCCGTACCACTGGTGCCGCCGCCACCGCCTCCGAAGCCGCCGCCCGCGATGAAGTAGTGGATCCTTCCGTCCGCCACGTACTTCTTGAACTGCGTCAACGTCGGGGACGGGTCGGTGCCGTTGAAGCCGCCGACGGCCATCACCGGGTCGCCGGTGGCGAGCTGGTAGCTGGCCGCGTTCTGGGAGCCGGTGGACGCGGCGACCCAGGTGTACCGGGACGCGTCCTTCTCCAGCAGCTTCTTGGCGGCGGAGGAGACGTTCGCGCCGTTCAGCAGGCCGCCCGCGCCCATGCCGCCGCCCATGCCGCCTTCGCCCGTCCGGCCGGCGCCGGGGAAGCCGTTGCCGTTCTGCCCCTGGCCCATCCGCCCCTGGCCCTGGCCCTGGCCCTGGCCCTGGCCCTGGCCCTGAGTGTTCCCGTTGCCGTTCTGGCCCGGCATGCCGCCGCCGAAGCCACCGCCGCCCGGGAAACCGTTGCCGTTCTGCGGGCTCTGACCGTTCTGGCCCTGTCGGCCGGGCATCCCGCCGCCGAAGCCGCCCTTGCCACCGCCCGCCCGGCCGCCGCCGAAGCCCATCATGCTCGCACCCGCGGGACCGGCCGTCGGGATGGAGCCGGTGTGCGGGGAGTTCACCGTGCTCAGGGTGTACGCCGTCGGACCGGCGAGCGCGGCCGCCAGGCCCAGCGCCGCCGCCCCGAGGGCCAGCTGCCGGGAGATCCGGCCGGCGAAGACCAGGCCCAGCGCCGCCACCAGACCGCCGATCAGAACCAGCCACTTCAGCCAGGGGAGGTAGCCGGAGGTGCGGTTGAGCAGGACGTAGCCCCAGGCCGCGGCCGCGACCACGGAGGCGGCGAGGGTGATCGACGCCCAGGTCTCCTTGCGCTTCTCCCACAGCAGCCCGGCGCCCATGCCGGTCACGGCCGCCACGTAGGGGGCGAGCGCCACGGTGTAGTACTGGTGGAAGATGCCCGCCATGTAGCTGAAGACCACCAGGGTGATCAGCAGCGAGCCGCCCCAGGCCAGGAACGAGGCCCGGGTGGCCGATGTCCGCTTCAGCTTCCTGGTGGCCACGAGGCCCGCGACCAGCAGGATCAGCGCGGCCGGGAGCAGCCAGGAGATCTGGCTGCCGATCTCGGAGTTGAACATCCGGTCCCAGCCGGTCGCGCCCCAGCGGCCGGTCCCGCCCGCGCCGCCACCGCCGCCGACACTGCCGGTCTCGTCGCCGTTGATCCGGCCGAGGCCGTTGTACCCGAAGGTCAGCTCCAGGAAGCTGTTGTTCTGCGAGCCTCCGATGTAGGGGCGCGAGGAGGCCGGCCACAGCTCCACGATCGCGACCCACCAACCGCCGGCGACGACCAGCGCGACGGTGGCGAGGGCCAGTTGACCGAGCCGCTTCCGCAGCGCCACCGGGGCGCAGACGGCGTACACGATCGCCAGCGGCGGCAGGATCAGGAACGCCTGGAGGGTCTTGGCGAGGAAGGCGAAACCGATCGCGGCCCCCGCCCACACCAGCCACCTCGTCCGGCCGTCCTCCACCGCCCGTACGACGAAGTAGCAGGCCAGCGCCATCAGCAGGGCCAGCATCGCGTCCGGGTTGTTGAACCGGAACATCAGCGCGGCGACGGGGGTGAGGGCGAGCACCGCGCCCGCGACCAGTCCGGCCACCGGGCTGAACCGGCGCCGTACACCCGCGTACACGACGGCCACCGCGCCCACGCCCATCAGCACCTCGGGCGTGAGGATCGCCCACGAGTTCAGGCCGAAGATCCGTACCGACAGCTCCATCGGCCACAGGAAGGCCGACGGCTTGTCGACGGTGATCGCGTTGCCCGCGTCCAGCGAACCGAAGAAGAAGGCCTTCCAGGACTTGCTGCCCGCCTGCACGGCCGCCGAGTAGAAGGAGTTGGAGTAGCCGGAGGCACTGAGGTCGTACAGGTAGAGCAGGAGGGTGGCGGTCAGCAGGCCGAGGAAGGCCGGGCGTGCCCAGCGCGGGTCCTCGGGACGGCCGCGCCACAGTCTGCGCGGGATCGGCGGCCTGGGCTCACCGGTCCGGTGCGGATGCGGCGCAGCGGCCGGCGGCGGCTTCCAGGCCGCCGTGTCGCTCGTCTGTGTGGTCGACGCGTCGTAGTGGGTGGTCATCGGGGATCCCCCGGATCGGTGTCGTGAGGGCGCACCGGCTGCAGTCGCACGGTGGCGTCCCTCCAGTTGCCGTCCGCGGCTTCACCGGCGCGGACCTGGGTGCTCCGGTGCGGCCGCGCGTACGGCTGCTGGTGCGGCATCGGCCGCTGGGGCAGCGGTGCGTACGGCGCGGCCGTGCCGTACGGCGGGGTGGTGGGAGTGCCGTAGGCCGGTGCGGACGGGGTGTGGGCGGCGGCCACGGCCCCGCCGGTGCCGGAGCCGGAGTCGTCGCGGTCAGGGAAGACCCAGGCGCGGAAGAGCAGGAAGCGCAGCACGGTCGCGGCGAGGTTGGCGGCGATGAGCACCGCCAGTTCGGTGGAGTGCGCCGGGTTGTCACTGGCCGCGTTCAGGGCGGCCAGGGAGCCACTGGTCAGGGCGAGACCGATGCCGAAGACGACCAGGCCCTGCGCCTGGTGCCGTACGGCGCCGCCCCGGCCGCGTACCCCGAAGGTGAGCCGGCGGTTGGCGGCCGTGTTGGCGACCGCCGAGACCAGCAGCGCGAGCGCGTTGGCGACCTGGGAGCCGGAGAACTGCCGGAAGAGGCTGTAGAGCACCAGGTAGAAGAGGGTGGACAGGCCGCCGACCACGCAGAAGCCGACGAGCTGGCGGGCCAGTCCCTTGGGCACATTGGCCAGATCGCGGTCGCGCGGGTCGTCGCCGAACGGCCGGGCGAGCCGGTCCAGCGCCAGCGAACCGGTGGCCAGCGCCTTGCCGATCCGCCACACACCCTTGAGGTCGTCCGTCGCCGTCTTCACGATGTGCACGGTGGAGTTCGGGTCGTCGACCCAGTCGACCGGCACCTCGTGGATCCGCAGCCCCGCCCGCTCGGCGAGCACCAGCATCTCGGTGTCGAAGAACCAGCCGGTGTCCTCGACCAGCGGCAGCAGCACCTGGGCCACATCCCGCCGGATCGCCTTGAAACCGCACTGCGCGTCGGAGAAGCGGGCCTGGAGCGAACCCCGCAGGATCAGGTTGTAGGCCCGGCTGATGAACTCCCGCTTCGGGCCGCGCACGACCCGGGAGGAACGGGCCAGCCGGGAGCCGATCGCGAGGTCCGAGTGGCCCGAGATCAGCGGCGCCACCAGCGGCAGCAGGGCGTTGAGGTCGGTGGACAGGTCGACGTCCATGTAGGCGAGGATCGGCGCGTTCGACGCCGACCACACGGTCCTGAGGGCCCGTCCTCGGCCCTTCTGCTCCAGGCGGAAGTTGGTGACCTCCGGGATCTCCGCGTCCAGCCGCGCAGCCACCAGCGCGGTGGTGTCCGTGGACGCGTTGTCGGCGATCGTGATGCGGAACGCGTACGGGAAGGTGCGCTTGAGGTGCTCGTGCAGTCTGAGCACGCACGGCTGGAGGTCCTTCTCCTCGTTGTAGACGGGGATCACTACGTCCAGGACAGGCGTACCGGCGTCTGCGGCCGGGAGGTGCTCCCGCGCCGGCAGAGTGCCGGGAGAAGAGTCGGTTCGCATGGGACCGACTGTCGTCAGGCGCCCTGTTGCACCGATGTGGTGGCACTGTGCTGTGCCTGTGAGTGCGATTGCCAGTCCGTTTCGGGCGCGGGCCGGGCGACGGCGGGGGCGAGCGCGGGCAGATGCACGGTGAACACCGTCCGCCCCGGAACGCTGTCCACGGTGACGGCACCCCCGTGCGCGGCGGCGACCGCCTGCACGATGGCGAGCCCGAGCCCGGTCGACCCGGTGGACCGGGAACGCGCGGAGTCCCCGCGCGCGAACCGCTCGAAGACATGCGGCAGCAGATCCGGTGGAATGCCCTGCCCGTTGTCCTCGACGTCGACACACATCCACGGCCCGCGCCGCTGCACGCGCGCCGTGACCGTCGTACCGGGCGGGGTGTGCTTGCGGGCGTTGCCGAGCAGATTGACGAGCACCTGCTGGACCCGGGCCGCGTCGGCGGACACCGGGGCGGGCTCGTCGGGCAGGTCGAGGCGCCAGTTGTGGTCCATGCCGGCCGCGCGGGAGTCGCTCACCGTGTCCACGACGAGCGGGATGAGATCGGTCTGCTCGAACTGCAGCGGCCGGCCCGCGTCGAGGCGGGCGAGGAGGAGGAGGTCCTCGACGAGGAGGGTCATCCGGCCCGCCTCGGACTCGATCCGCCCGAGCGCGTGCCGGGTGTCGGGCCCGACCTGCTCCCGCCCGCGCCGGGTCAGCTCCGCGTACCCGCGGATCGATGCGAGGGGCGTTCGCAGCTCATGACTGGCATCGGCGACGAACTGCCGTACCCGCGTCTCGCTCTGCTGCCGGGCGTGCAGGGCGCCGTGCACATGGTCGAGCATCCGGTTGAGCGCGGCGCCGACCTGGCCGACCTCGGTGTGCGGAACGCACTCGGACTCCGGGACCCGCTCGCTGAGCTTCACCTCGCCGGTGTGCAGGGGGAGTTCGGAGACCCGGGTGGCGGTGGCGGCGACCCTGCGCAGGGGGCGGGTGGCGACGCCGACGATGATGGTCCCGGCGAGGGAGGCGGCGATGAGGCCGGCCGCGGTGACGCTGACCTCGGCGAGGATCAGGGCGTTGATGGTGCCGTCGACGTCCGCTGTGGGCAGGGCGACGTAGTAGGCGCCGTTGTTGCCGTGGACGTAGCGCACCTGGTAGTCGCCGAGGCCGGGGATCTCGACGCCGTGGATCTCCTTGTCCTTGGCGACGGAGCCGAGCGCCCTGGTCTGGGACGCCGACAGCCGCCTGGCGTTCATCTGCGTGACGTCGTTGTCGTCCTTGGCCTTGTGGCCGACCTCGGCGTCGGTGATGACGCCGTTCTCGACCTTCGCCGCGATGGTGCCGCCGGGCTGCGGGCCCCGGGTGACGAACTGGGAGACGTTCGTCTCCTTGGCGGGAAGGTCCCGGTCGCTCTGCCGGGCCGGCGGGACGCCGCCGTCCTTCAACCCGCCGGGCCCCGGTCCGAAACCGCCGGCCGCACGCGCCGAGGCCTCGCCGAGCTGCCCGTTCAGCTGGTCGTACAGATGCGAGCGCAGCGCCACCGTGGTCACCGTGCCGATCACCGCGCACACCACGGCGATCAGCACGACCGACGCGACGACGAGCCGGGTCCGCAGGGTGCGCGGTGCTCGTCGCTTCTGCCGCGCTTGCGGACCCGGCCGCCGTCGCCGGCTCATGACGCGGCAGGCTTGATCAGATATCCGGCCCCACGCCGGGTGTGGATCATGGGCTCACGACCCGCGTCGATCTTCCGCCGCAGATACGAGATGTACAGCTCCACGACGTTGGCCTGCCCGCCGAAGTCGTACGACCACACGCGGTCCAGGATCTGCGCCTTGCTGAGCACCCGCCGGGGGTTGCGCATGAGGAAGCGCAGCAACTCGAACTCGGTGGCGGTCAGGTGGATGGACACCCCGGCCCGCGACACCTCGTGGCTGTCCTCGTCGAGGGTCAGGTCCCCGACGACGAGCACGGAGTCCGACCGCCGGTCGGCCGCCCCGGACCGCCGGATGAGCCCGCGCAGCCGCGCCACGACCTCCTCCAGGCTGAACGGCTTGGTGACATAGTCGTCGCCGCCGGCGGTGAGCCCGGCGATACGGTCCTCGACGGCGTCCTTGGCGGTCAGGAACAGCACGGGCACGTCGGGCAGTTCACGCCGCAATCGCCCGAGGACGGTCAGTCCGTCCATGTCCGGCAGCATCATGTCGAGCACGACGGCGTCGGGCCGGAACTCACGGGCGCTCTGGACGGCTCCCTGCCCGTCTCCCGCACTCCTGATCTGCCAGCCCTCGTAGCGCAGGGCCATGCTCAGCAGTTCGGTGATCGACAGCTCGTCGTCCACCACAAGCACTCGAACGGGGCTCCCGTCCGGCCTCAGCAGTTCGGTGCGCCCCTGGGGCGAGGTCGTGGTCATGGTGGACACCCTGTCGCCGCCCTCTGAGAGGAGGCTTTCCACCGTCTGTGATTTCCCTGAGAAACACACAGGTGACTCTCAGGCAGCTCCTGGGAGGAACTCCCTTCGCGCTCCCGGGCCTCGGGAGTCTCAGAACAGGCCCTCGGGCCTCTGTGCGAACTCCCGCAGCGCAAACGTGAGTCCATCGCTCGCCGAGGCGGGCGGGACCAGTTCCCAACCGGTCATCAGCCGCGTGTCGAGCACGACGACCCCGCGCCCGGCGACCGCCAGATGAAGATCGGGTCCGGCGGCCGAGACCAACTCCCCGCCGAGGCCACCGCCCGGAACCAGCTCCACGACCTCACCGAGCGCGGCCGGTGCCCCGGCGAGCCCGAAAACCCCCATGTGGTCGGTCACTTCACAGGGCTCAGGGCGCAGCGACTCCGGCCAACCGGCGAGCGCGACGGCCCGCGCGTGCAGCTCCCGCACCTCGGCCGCCCGCTCCGCCCCGCTCCCCGGCAGCGCCGACCGCACCGCCCGCTTCTCGGCGTACGGGATCCGGTCCGGCACCCGCAGCGCGGCCCGCAGCAGCTCCTCGGTGCGCCGGGCGGCCATCAGCGGACCGGTGCCGAGCGGGCTGAAACAGACGGCGCCCTGCTCCAGCAGCCGGGCATCGCCCCGCTCGAGAGCGGTGATGCCGACCTTGACCATGCCGGGCCCGAACCACGCCAGATACACCCGGTACGGCCGCGGGTCGTCGGCGATCGTGTCGGCGGCCACCGAGTGCGCCCGGTCCAGCCGCGCGCACTCCTCGCACCGGGCCCCCGTGCTCCGCCCCGGTACGGCGACACGGGTGGGGCAGGCGTACCCGCGCGCCCCCACACACGTCCGCACACCCCCCTCCGGCACCGCGAAGCCGACCCGCTTCCCCCAGGGCAGCGCACTGCGCCGCCCGCCGTCCCACACCAGCGCGGGCCCGTCGGACGACCAGCGCAGTCCCGAACACTTCCATCCACGTGCCATCACTGGTCAGAGTAGAAGGCGGGTCCGACAACGGGTACCGGACGACGAGGCGGCACAGGGCCGACGAGAGCGGTACACCGGCACCCTCCGCCACCGCGGGCTCCCGCCCACCGCACTGCTCGGCCCGCCGGCCCGCTCGTGCGATCGCCAACTGCCCTGCGGCGACAGCGCCTTCAGTCGACGGTCGACAGAGGCACCGGCCCCTCGGCTCCCGCCACCACCACGGCGGCCGGGCGCCCCCGCCCCGCCAGCCGGCAGCTCACGCACTTGGCATGCCCCTCGCGCGCCCGCGCGTCCCGGACCCGCATGCCCCACTGGTCGTGCGGCCGCACACCCGGCGGCTTGCCCCAGCCGGCCAGATGCAGCACCCAGGTCACCAGGACGCTCACGGCCACGACGGCCAGCCCGCCGACGGCCACCCGAAGCGAGGCCTCGCACACCCCCAGCCCCACCACGGCGCCTCCCGCCGTCGCGATGCCGAAGCCGGTCCAGCCGGCGATCGTGTGACCCTCGTCGTACAGACTCATACAGCCACCTCCGAGGTCGAGATTCCCTCACGAACTAAGAAGTTAACGCCTCGAATATCTCACGACCTAAGGGATTCCGAAAGATGCACGGCACGCCGCGACCGCCCGCCGCCACCCCGGCCCAGGCGCTGTCGGCGATGGATCACCTCATCGCCGCCCATGTGATCGGACAGCAGGAGCTGGCCCGGCGGCTGGGCCTGAACGTCACCGACCTGACCTGCTTCGGCTTCGTCCTGGAGGCCGGCGAGGACCTGTTGACCGCCGGCGACCTCGCCGCCCGCGCCCACGTCACCACCGGCGCGGTGACCGGCATCCTCAACCGCCTCGAACGCGCCGGCTACGTCAGCCGCCGCCCCGACCCGACGGACCGCCGCCGGGTCCGCGTGGCCGCCGTACCGTCCGCGGTCACCCGCGTCGAGGCGGTGTACGTGGGCCACTACAAACGCCTGACGGCCCTGTTCTCGGACTACTCCCCCGAGGAACTGGCGATCATCACGGACTGGTTCACCCGGGCCACGGACCTGGCCCACGAGTACCTGGAGAAACTGAACCGGAACGACCCGGACGAGGAGTGCTGAGGAGTACCGCCCTCATCGTCCGGCCCGCTGCCGTGACGGCGTAAGAAGCCTGGCCGAGGTTGGCACAGGTCACTGGACACACACATGACGGGTGCCCAGTCGACGCACCCGCAATGGAAACGCGCCGAGCGTGCACCCCGGAGCGACCCTGCACCGTGCTTCCCATACGCTCCAGCGGGTGTCTTTCGCGGCGGCCTGGACCTCCACAACAGCCGCGCCCGATGGTTTCAGTGCGGCGTTCGTCGAGGTCACGGAGCCGGCACGCCCTTCCGGCGTCGACAAGGGCACGTCCTCGGCCGCGCCAGCTACTTCTCGTCACCGATCAGGCACTCTGTGTCAAAGGAACAGGTGAGGGGGAGGACGCTCGCGACTGCGGGGACGAAGCCGCCGCCCCGCTCAACAAGCGAAAGGACACTCGTGAGCCACTTCTCGCGCACCGCCAGGCGGGCCATGGCCCTTGCGAGCGCCGCTCTTCTGTCCGGGGGGCTTGCCACGACGTCAGCCACTGAAGCGCACGCCGCCGCGGCGTCGGAGATCATCATCATCGACGGCTACACCCAGACGGTGAAGGAATCCTCGGGAACCCCCGTCGCCTGCCCGACCAACCAGGTCCTGCTCGGCCGGTCGCACTACGGCGATGAGAACGGAAACACCACGTACTACTGCGGCCTCATCCTCATCGACGGACAACAGGTCAAGGTGAGCGCGCCGAACTGGAGCGCTCCCCAGAGGGAGAGCAACTCCTTCTTCGCGGCCCCGCCCAACGAGGTCCTGGTCGGCCGACAGCACTCCGGCGACGAGAACGGCCAGACGAGGTACGCGACCGCCTCACTGAGCGCATGGGGGCGGACGGTCGAACTGAGCGCGTACCGCTGGAGCCCGGAGCAGAGGGAAAGCAACAGCTACTCCAAGGCGGGCGACTACGAGGTCATGGTCGGCCGGCAGCACTCCGGCGACGAGAACGGTCCGACCCGCTACCAGTACGCCCGCATCTCCGACTGACGGACCAGCCGTCAAGGCAAAAGCCAGAGGCCCTGTGGATCACTCCACAGGGCCTCTGAACTCTTGTGCACTCGGCAGGATTCGAACCTGCAACCTTCTGATCCGTAGTCAGATGCTCTATCCGTTAAGCTACGAGTGCTTGTTCTTTTGTTCTTGTCTTCCGTTTCGGCCCTTTCGGCCCGTCCCGGCGACAGGAAGAACATTACATGACTGCCGCCGACATGTGAAATCCGATTGGCGCACCCCTTGTGACCTGCGGAAACACCTCTGGAGGGGTGAGTGGGCAGCGAGGGGTCGGGAACGCCGAAGCCCCGGTCCTGAGGACCGGGGCTTCGGGATCTGTGCGGAGGCGGAGGGATTTGAACCCTCGATGGGATTTGCGTCCCAAACCGCATTAGCAGTGCGGCGCCATAGACCGGACTAGGCGACGCCTCCACCACAACCACTCACGCGAGCGCGCGAACGGTGCGTGCAGATGATGACACAGCCGAGCGGCCCGTCACCAATCGACCCCCACGGTACTAGGCACCCGGGTCACAGGGCAAAGGGCTTCCGTCCGGCGAGGCGCGGACGCAACGTCCGGCGGCCGGGGGCGTTGGGAAGGCATGGTCTTCCGTCTTCAGCAGGGCCGGACTCCGCGGGGTCCGGCACGAGCCGGTCGCGTGCCGGTTCTCGCCGTCTTCTCGGGTCTTCTCGCCCTCTCCGCCGCACCGGCCGCCCTCTTCGCCGTACCGGCCGTCGCCGCGCCCGTCGTACCGCCGCCCGTGCGGCCCGAGGACCGGGCCGGTGATCACCTCACCGTGGTCGTCCGGCACGCCGGGGCCGAGCGGGACGGGGCGTACCAGCTGTTCTGCCATCCGGCTTCCGGGAATCACCCGGACGCGGCGGAGGCCTGCCGGGTGCTGGACGAAGACACCCGGTGGGGGCGGGACCTGTTCGCGCCGGTGGCGCCCGGCGCCGACTGCACCATGCTCTACGGCGGACCGGCCACCGCCCATGTGACCGGCACCTGGGCCGGGCGCCCGGTCGACGCCGGCTACGACCGCAGCAACGGATGCGAGATCGGGCGGTGGGACCGGATGGTGCCGCTGCTGCCGAAGCTGAGCGTGGCGACGTAGGGATCGCAGAGCCTCCCCCGGGCCGGCCCACAGGGGGCGCCGGGGGAGATCACCGGTCCCGTAAAGGTCCCGCGAAGGTCTCGCGGAGCCGAGAGGGAGCCCAAGGGGAGCCAAAGGGGAGCCCAGGGAGAGCCGAGGGGAGCCGGGAGCGGAGGTGGGGGCAGTGGTGGAGGCAGTGATGGGAGTGGTGGTGGGGGCGAGGGTGGCGGGGAAGTGGGGGGCGTCGTCGGCGTGCGGTCACGGGTTCGGTGTCACTTCGTCGTGGGACCTCCCTCTCATCCGGCGTCGCGAGCGCAACCCGTGCGCTTAGACTCCCTCGCGTGACACGTCGCGGGCCGGTTGGCAAGATGGCCCGAGCGGTCGGCAAGGTGCGGTAACAGGGAGGAAGGCGTCTCGTGAGCAGCAGGCCATCCCGAGGCGCTGCTCGCCTCGCAGCCATACTCGACGCTCTACCGGACGCGTTGGTCCTGGTCAACGCCAACGGAACCGTCGTCAACGCGAACACCATCGCGCTGGAGGCCTTCGAGGCGCCGGGCACGGCGCTCGTCGGGCGCGGGCTGCTCGATCTGCTGCCCGAGTTCGACTCGCGGCTCATCCCCGGGTCGATGCGCCGGCCCGATCACATGGATCCGCACGGGCGGACCAAGCCGACGCGGATGATCGCCCGGCGCACCGACGGGAGCGAGTTCCCGGTCGAGGTCACGAGCGCGAATCTCGAGAACGGTCAGCAGGCGTACGACGGTTACGGCTACACCGGCGACGAGCTACTGATGATCGTCGTACGGGACCTGTCCGGGACCGTCGACACCGAGGCGGAGCTGGCGCGCTCGCAGCGGCAGACCGAGATGATCCTGCGGGCCGCGGCCGAAGGTGTCGTCGGCACCGACACCGACGGGCGGATCGTGCTGGTCAACCCGGCCGCCGCGCAGATACTGGGCTACCGGGCCGGCGAGCTGGGCGGCAAGGAGCTGCACGCCCTCGTGCTGCACTCACGTGTCGACGGCACCCCCTTCCCGTACGAGGAGTCACCGCTGGCCGACACCCTGCGCTCCGGGCGCAAGCACCGGGTGCGCGGGCAGGTGCTGTGGTCCAAGGGCGACGCGAAGGTCTCCGTCGACCTCACCACCGCGCCGGTGCGCGACGGGGAACAGCTCGTCGGTGCCGTGATGACCTTCACCGACCGCAGGCCCTACGAGGCTCTGGCCGAGGAGAAGGCCGAGCAGGAGAAGACGCACACGGAGGAGGTCGAGCGGCTCTCCGAGGAGCACGCCTCCGACCTGACCGCGCTGCGCCAGCGGCACGTCGCCGAGCTGGCGGAGCTGCGCGACACGCACACGGAGCAGCTGGCGGCCGGCGAGGAGCGGTACGCCGCGCTCGCCGAGCGGGAGAAGGACCGGTACGAGGCGCTGGCGGGTCGGCACGAGCAGTTGCTGACCCTGCTCGGGACGTCGCTGCGCGGGCCCCTCGACGAGCTGCGGCGCGAGCTGGCCGCCCTGGCCGCCGACGACGCCGGGCAGCTGTGGCCCGAGGCCAACCAGGTGCTCCATCACCTGTCGGCCGGGTACTCGCGCATCACCACCCTCGTCGACAACGTCCTCGGGTACCAGCGGCTGGACGCGGGTGTCGAGGACATCGCGCGTACGAAGGTGATGCTGGACGCGGTCGTCGCGGCCGGTGTGGAGGGCGCGGTGGAGCTGATCGGCCCCGGCCGTGTGCAGTTCGCGGTGCACGCCCCGCCCATCGAGGCAGAGGTCGACCCGCAGCGGCTCGCCACCGCGCTCGCGCACCTGGTGGCGGACGTGGCCGGTGTCGACGCGACCGGCAACTCGCCCGTCTCCGCGGGCGGTTACCTGGACAACACCGTCGTGGTCGCGGCCGCGCAGCGCGGTGAGGTCGCGCGGATCGAGGTGCGCGGGCCGTACGCCGGGGGAGACGCGGTGCACGAGCCCATCGTGCGCGGGATCGTGCGGGCCCACGGCGGAGTGCTGCAGACGCACGAGGTGCCGGGCATGAGCGGCAGCGCGTATGTGCTGGAAGTGCCGCTCGGCGGTGGCGCCGGGACGGTCGGCGCGGCGGTCGGCGGGCAGGCGCCCGCGGCGCTCCCCCCGGCGCGGGAAGCGACTGGGCAGGTCTCCCCTGCCGGTGAGGGCCCCGCGGACGAGGCCGGAGCCGCCGAGCAGGCCGCCGGTGGCGGACGGCGGCGGGCCCGGCGGGCCTCCACGGACGCCTTCCTGGAGAGCGAGGCGCCGGAGGCGGGCCAGGCCGGTGAGACGGAGGCGCCCGTACCGACCGGACGGCGGCGCAGGCGCGCGGGCGCGCCCACCGAGGAGGCCGCCCCGGTCCCGGTCGAGAGCACGGAGGCCGCGTCCGGCGGTACGGGGCGACGCCGTGGCCGGTCCGCCGAGGGCAACGCCGGTGACGGCGACGGAGTGAGCGAGGGCGCCGTGGTGACCGCGGCCGAGCATGCCGCGGGCGCCGCCGCCTCCGGTACGGGACTCGGTTCCGCCGTACCGCCGCGGGGCGTGCCCGTGCCCGCGGACCGGGGTGCCCGGCCCGATTCCGGCGCGCCGCAGGCCGCCCTGCCGCCGGCTCTGCCCGCGGCGGGCGGTGATCCGGGTGGGCCGGCCGCTTCGGGTGCCGAGGTCGTTCCGGCCGAGGGCGGACAGCCGACCGGGCGGCGCCGGCGTGCGCTGGCCGCGGCGGCGGAGCGCGCCGCGGCCCAGGAGGCGGGCGGCGGGCGTACGGTCTTCGCCCTCCCGCCGGCCGAGGCCGACCGCTCACCGCGGTCCGCGGACTCGGCGACGGGCGTCGGAGGCGTCGGGGTTCCGGGGGCCGGTGGGGTCCTGCCGGGAGCCGGTGGGGCGGCGGGGGCCGCCATCGAGGGGCAGCCGCGGATTTCGGGGCCGGACGCCGGACCGGTGCCGGTGCCGGTGCCCGCTCAACTGCCGGTGCCCGCTCAGCTGCCGGTGTCCGTCGAGGCGGCACCGGGGGATGACGGGCGGCACGACGCCGTACCGCTCGACCAGAGCGCCGACCACACCCCGCCGCAGCCGCATCCGACCAG
The DNA here is from genome assembly GCF_001514035.1 of Streptomyces yokosukanensis. Lineage (GTDB taxonomy): Bacteria > Actinomycetota > Actinomycetes > Streptomycetales > Streptomycetaceae > Streptomyces > Streptomyces yokosukanensis. Next base: position 109,039 of record NZ_KQ948206.1, read on the forward strand.
CGCGCCGACCGGCCGGCGCCGCAGGGCCGTGGCCCAGCCGGCCCCGACGCCTCCGGCGCAGGCCGCGGGCGGACAACTCACTCCCGCACAGCCCGCGCCCGCACAGCCCGCTCCGGCGCAGGGCGCGCAGGGCGCTCCCTCTCCGGCGCTTCCGGTCGCTCCCGGGCAGGCCGGGCCGCACCCGGCGGGGACGCCGACTCCCGGTCGGGGCACGCCGGTTCACGGCGTTCCGGCGCAGGGTACGGCCGGGCAGGGCATCCCCGTCCAGGCCCCTCCGGCGCCGACCGCGGGGCAGCCCGCCGCCCCGGTCCAGGCCCCGGTGGCCGCGCAGCCGGCGCCCGGCATCCGGCCCGGTGCCCCCGCGCCCGGTGCCCCCGCGCCCGGTGAGCAGTCGGCCGCGGCGCACCCCGCCGTGCCCGCGCAGGGCACCCCCGGCCACGCCGTGCCGGTGGCTCCCGGACAGGCGGTCGCGGCCCAGCAGCCCGCCGCCGCGCAGGCCGCGACCCCGCCCGGCGGGACCCCGAACACCCAGCCGCTGCCCGCTGAGGCGGGCGCCGCACCGGTGTCCGCGCCCGGCGTGCCGCAGCAGTGGCCCGGCGCCGACGACACGTCCGGCGCGGGCACCCCCGTACCCGTACCGCCGCAGGCCGGGACACCCGCCTCCGGCACGCCGCTGCCCGCGGAGCGCGCCGGTCTCCAACCGCCGCGGGCCGCGCAGCCGCTGCCCTCCGAGGGGGCCGCGGTCGACCCGAACTCGACGCAGGGGCGGGCGATCAGCGTCCGCACGCTCGGGCAGGGTGTGCCGTTCTCGCGGCAGGCCGCACAGGTGCAGCAGCCGACGGCGACCCCGCCGCCGCACGCGCCGGGCGGTTCCGGCCGACGGCGCAAGCTCGGTACGCCTCCGGACCCGGCCAAGCGTCAGGAGTCGCTGCCCGAGCAGGCGGGTCGGCCGCATCCGCCGGCCGAAGGCGCGGTTCCCGCACAGCCGGGCCCGGCACAGCCGGCTCCCGCACCCGCGCAGCCGTCGCTCGCCGGGCAGTCCCGGCTCGCCCCGGGCACCGAGGGCGCCGGACGGTCGTACGCCATAGGCGCTCCGGACGCCGACGCCGCCGAGGGGCCGGAGCCGCTGGACGGTCCCGGCGGGGCCGTGGAGGTCGCGGACGCGCCGCTGCCGCAGCCGCTCGACGACGAGCTGCCCCCGGAGCCGCTCGACAACCCGCGCCGGCTGCTGGTGTGGCCCGCGCCGGACGCGACGACCCAGCAGGCGCTGAGCGACCGCGGCTACCGGCCGGTGATCGTGCACTCCCGTGAGGAGGTCGACGCGCAGATCGCGGCGTTCCCGGCCGCGCTGTTCGTGGATCCGCTGACCGGGCCCATCACGCGTACGGCCCTGCAGTCGCTGCGCCAGGCCGCCGTCGCCGCCGAGGTGCCGGTGCTGGTCACGGCCGGGCTCGGGCAGGCGACGCGCGAGGCGGCGTACGGCGCCGATCCCGCCGTTCTGCTGAAGGCGCTGGCGCCGCGCGACAGTGAGCAGCATCCGCCGCGGGTGCTGCTCATCGAGGAGCACGCGGAGATCGCGCTGGCGCTGACCTCGACGCTGGAGCGGCGCGGGATGCAGGTGGCACGGGCCGCGAGCGACAACGACGCGGTGACGCTGGCGGGTCAGTTCCGGCCGAACCTCGTGGTGATGGACCTGATGCAGGTGCAGCGGCGGCAGGCCGGCTACACCGGGATCATCGACTGGCTGCGCGCGAACGGGCAGCTCAACCGCACCCCGCTCGTCGTCTACACCGCCGCCGTCGACCAGGCCGACCTGCCCCGGCTGGCCTCGGGCGAGACGGTTCTCTTCCTCGCGGAGCGCTCCACGAGCACCGAGGTGCAGAGCCGGATCGTGGACCTGCTGGCCGGGATCGGCACGAACTGAGGGGCGCCGGCTTCCGAAGGGGAGTGCGGGTTCGGGGGCTTTGCGCGCGGTGAAGCCGCGCGGCAGGCGGGAATTTGACGACAGGCCCTAGCGGGCCACCAGTCTGCGGGCCGCTTCCTTGATGGAGGCCCGCAGGCGGTCGCGGTCGGTGTCCTGCGGTCCGGTGACGATGCGCCGCATCTGCGGGACCGCGGCCATCCAGTTGGTCAGGGCGGCGAGCAGGAGCAGCAGGTCGCCGGGCGGCATCGCGTCGGTGATCACGCCCCGGGCCTGGCCGTCGGCGAGCGCGGCCACCTTCCGGGCGTAGTCCTCCTGGCGGGTCGGCTCGTCGGGCAGCTCGGCGCTGCCGTACTCGATGCCCTCCCAGACCAGCAGGCGGAGGAACTCGGGGTGGGTGGCGTGGTAGTCGAGCAGCCGGTCGACGTAGCCGTCGATGTCGTCGGGGTCGACGGGGACGGCGGCGGCCAGGTCGACCATGCACCTGCCGAGGACCTGGGCGAACAGTTCCGCCTTGTTGCCGAAGTAGGCGTAGATCAGCTGCTTGTTGGCCTTGGCCTCGGTGGCGATGCGGTCGATGCGGGCGCCCGCTATCCCGTGCCGGGCGAACTCGGCGACCGCCGCGTCGAAGATACGGGCCTTGGTGGCCTCGGGGTCCCTCACTCCTGCCATGGGGACAGGGTAGGGGCGTGCCGCACAAGTAACCAACTATTTGGTTGACGGATTTCGCGGGCATGGTGCAGTCTGTCGACAGTTACCAACCAACCAGTTAGTTGTAACAGTCGGCTCCAAGGAGTAGATCCGCTCATGCCGTCAGCCACCTCGGTCTCGTCAGCCGCCGGCACCCGCCCGGCCCATCGGCTCCGAGCCCCCGACCGCGCGCCGGCCACCTCGTCCGGCGGGCCGTTCCTGCTGCTCATCGCCGTCTGCGCCGGCGTCACCGCCGCCAACGTCTACCTCGCGGCCGCGCTGCTCCCCCTGATCGCCCACGACTTCGGCACGACCGCCTCGGCCGTGACCTGGATCGCCTCGACCGCCCAGTTCGGCTACGCGGCCGGCCTGCTCTTCTTCGCCCCGCTCGGTGACCGCGTCAACCGGCGCCCACTCGTCGCCGGACTGTCCGTCGCCACCGCGGCGGCGCTGGTCGGCGCGGCCCTGGCCCCGGGCACCGCCGCACTCGCCGCCGCCGTGTTCACCGCCGCCGCCGCGACCGTCATACCGCAGCTGCTGGTTCCGCTGGTCGCCGAGCGGGCCCCGGCCGACCGGCGCGCCCGGCACGTCGCGGCCGTCGTCGCCGGGCTGTTCACCGGCATCGTGGCCGCCCGAGTCGTGGGCGGCCTGGCCGGACAGGCCTTCGGCTGGCGCTGGGTGTACGCCGGATCCGCCGTACTGACCCTCGCCCTGGGCCTGGCCACCGCCCTGGCCCTGCCCGCGGAGCGGCGGACACGGCAGGGCGGGCTGTTCTCCGGCGTCGCCGAGCTGCCGGGGCTGCTGCGCCGCTCGCCCGCACTGTGGCGGGCATGCCTCAGGCAGGCGGGCATGTTCGGTGCCTGGAGCGCGCTGTGGACGTCCCTTGCGCTGCTGCTCACCGGTCCTTCCTACGGTCTGTCGACCGCGACCGCCGGGCTCTTCGGCCTCTTCGGGCTGACCTCCAGCGCGGTGGCACCGCCGGCCGGCGGCCTGGTGGACCGTTTCGGTGCCGCGCGGGTCGTGGGCGCGGCCTATCTGCTGACAGCCGTGGCCGTGCCGCTGTTCTGGCTCGGCGGACACGTCCTCGTGGCGCTGTTCGCCGCCTCGATCGCCCTCCACGCCGCGTTGGTCGCCTCGCAGGTCGCCAACCAGACCCTGGCCCTGACCACGACCTCCACCCCGGCCACCGCCAACACCGCCTACGTCGTCTCCGGCTTCGCCGGCGGCGCCCTCGCCTCGGCCGCCGCGGGCCCCGCCTTCGGCCACTGGGGCTGGACCGGGGTGTGCGCGGTCGCGGGAGCGTGGCTGGTGGTGGGCTGGGCGGCCACGGCGGGCCGGGCCGAGCGGCGGTGAGCGGGCCCACGGCCCCTCGGCGGGGGGAGCCGGCGGTGACCGGACCCCGCCGGGAAGCCGGGGCGGGGACCGGCCGGCGGTCACAGACGGGTGACGTCCAACTGCCCGTCCGCGTACTGCCGACGCAGCACCTTCTCCAAGAACCTTCATTTTCCACCTCAGTTGTGCGGTAGCCTCCTGCTCTGCGATCAGTGCAGGTCAGGCTGCGTAGCCTGCCCGCATGTACAACGCCCGGCAGGGTGGGGAGGGGCACGGTGGTTGTGCGGCTCGGGGGGTACGCCCGGATCAGTCTCGACAAGGATGGCGAAGAACTGGGCGTGGAGCGCCAGCGTCGCGACTACCGACAGGTTGCCGGGGTGCGGCCCGGCTGGGAGGTAGCACGCGACTACATCGACAACGACGTAAGTGCCTTCAAGCGCAACGTAGTTCGCCCCGAGTTTGAGCGACTTCTGACAGACCTCCAGTCGGGAGTCATGGACGGCGTGATCGCTTACGACCTTGACCGGCTGGCTCGACAGCCGCGCGACCTTGAACGGCTCATCGACGTTTTCGAGGATCGGCCGGAGCTGGTCTTCTGCACGGTCACGAACGACATTGACCTGTCGACGTCGGACGGCCGGACGATGGCGCGGGTAATGGTGGCGTTCGCCAACAAGGCCAGCGCCGACACGGGTAGGCGCGTGGCTCGCAAGCATCGTGAGCTTGCGGACGCTGGAAAGAACGGCGGTGGCTTCCCGCCGTTCGGCTGGAAGGCTGACCGGGTGACTGTTGATCCGGAACAGGCCGAGCTGATTACGAAGGCGCATGACGCACTGTTGGCCGGCACTCGGCTCTCAACGATCACTGCCGAGTGGCAGGAGAAGGGGATTCGCACTTCGCGGAACACTGGCAAGCCGATCACGCGTGTTGCCCTGAAGGGCATTCTCACGAATCCGCGCTTGGCTGGCTTCCGGGCCGTGAAGGGTCAGAAGCATATCGGCCTGGACGGTAAGCCGGTATTGGGGGTATGGGAACCGATCTGCACCCCCGAGACGCTTGACGCCGTTGTGGCGGTTCTCGAGGGCGTCAAGTCGCAGTACAAAGCGAACAACCTGAGCAACAACCATAAGTATCTGCTCAGCGGAATCCTCCGTTGCGCCGAGTGCGGTACGCGCATGATTGCGAACATGCGCTCTTCCTGGAAGGAAGGCAGCAAGGGAAGCCGTTTCATGTATCGCTGCCCGGCCACGAAAGACGGTGGTTGCGGAAAGGTGTCTCGCGCCGGTGAACCGCTAGACCAGCACATTGTGAATCTGATCCATGAGGCTGAAGCCAGGCTGAAGGCGCCTGCTTCCGAGCCTGCCGAATGGCCGGGGGCGGCCCGTTTGGCTGATGTTGAACAGGAGATCAGCGAACTGATTTCCGCGATGAACGGGAAGAGGATTTCCGCTGCCACGGCTATTGCGATGCTGGAACCACTGGAGCAGGAACGAGATGAACTCGGATACGAGCGGAACCGCCACACGGTTGAGCAAATGAAAACTACGGCTGCTACGGTCGACCTGCCCGAGGAATTCGAGCGACTGCCCATCGAGCGTCAGCGCGCTGTCGTCATGAAGCATATAAAGGCCATTGTCGTGCACCCTGCGGGCCGAGGCGCGCGCAAGTTCAATCCAGATTTGCTGGACGTCGTTTGGGCGGCCTGAGAACCTTAGGTGCGGTACAGCACAGCGGGCTTTCGACGGAGACACTTTGCATCCCGACCTCCTGGCGAAGTCAAAGGTGCCGTTGAAAACGAGCGCCATCGGGAGGGCCGCGAAAGGCGACGGCGAGGGAAGCACCGACCTGCTGTTGTTCCTGCACGCGATCTCCCGCGCGGGTACGTTCGGGCATGCAGAGTTCGAGTCGGGAGACAGAACATACTCCCTCTCGGCTTGTCAGCCTTCGGGAGTCTTATAGCCAAGGCAGAAGCACCGGGCTTCCCCGGTACGGTTCAAGAAGACCTATACCACTACCCCGACCAGTGACCCGTGCAGGGAGTACGCACCTACGGCGCAGTTTTGGGACGGCGGTACCGAGGTGACCATGATGGTTGAGTTTCCAGACCTTGGGGACGTGAGCGGCTTTGCCGGCCACAGGGTCCTTACCGGCGCCCTTAGCGCCGTAGACACGACCAGCGCGGATGGGCGTCTGTTCTTCCAGATCATCGTGAGCACCATCGCTAACGCCCTGGGCGTGTCCAGGGCGACTCTCTACCGCCACCTCGGAGAGTAGAGCGCAGCAGCACCCAGTACGTACCCCCGTGCCTTCTCGGCCGGGGGTCTTGTTTCGTCGTCCCGGTACGACCGCCTGAGGGATCCACACGGTGCAAACCCCCGGCACACAGGGGAGTCGACAGGTGCCACAGCACAGCTGTCCCTTGCGCGACGGGGGTTACTCGGTCACTCGGAGTGGACCATGACGGCGAACGACGTACGGGGGCGAAAGCCGTAGATCTTGCTCTTCACGGTGGGAGGTCTACCTGGCGGCGGTAGTGGCTGGCTCGGGCCTGGTGGCGGCGTTGGACCGGCACGTAGGGTGCCCGGATGATCGGCGTACCAGAGGTCTTCGCGCGGGGCACTGTCGAGCGTGAAGGAGAGCCCGGAGCAGCGTGGCTTGCCGAACTGCCGAGGATTGTGGACGAGCTGCTGGGGCGCTGGGGGTGTGTGCCGGACGGCGAGGTTATGCACGGTGGTGTCGGGGTCATCGTCCCGGTGCGACGGCGGGGCGAGGGGCCCGCTGTGCTGAAGGTGTCGTTTCCGCATCCCGGCAACGTTCATGAGCCGGACGCATTCGCAGCGTGGGGTGGGCGTGGAGCTGTTCTGCTGCGCGAGCGCGACGACGAGCGTTTCGCGATGCTGCTCGAACGGGTCCAGACGTCGACTCTGGCAGAGGTCGCAGACGGCGATGAAGTGGTGACGGTCGCAGGGCGGATCAATCGCCGACTGGCCGTTCCCGCGCCGCCTGGCCTGCCTCGGCTGCGGAAGCAGGCCGACGCCTGGGAGAGGCAGCTACGCAAGGATGCTGAGGAGCTGACGCACACGCTGTCGCGTCATGTGGTGGACGCCGCCGTGGCGACCGTCCGCGAGCTGGGCCGTGTCCAGCCGGACATGCTCATTCATGGTGACCTTCACGCCCGAAACATCCTGCGCGCCGACCGTGAGCCATGGCTGGCCGTAGACCCCAAGGGGTACGTAGGAGACCCCGCGTACGACGGCGGCACACTGCTCAAGTCGCGCGCGCTGGCGCTCCTCGAAGCGGACGACCTGCGCAAGGCCGTCCACCGCACTCTGGACGTCTTTGCCGAGGCCGCGGAACTCGATCGCGAACGCGTCCAGCGTTGGGCCCAGTTCCATGCCGTCCAGGCTGCGTTCTGGGGCCGTCACCACGGATACCGTATTGCCCGCAGCGGACCACGATTGGACTGGCTCACCGCATTCGCGGACCGCCTGGCGGAGTTGCTCACGGAACACTCGTAGATAGTGATCTTGCCGGTGCGAGCTGGTGCGGAAGAGGCGCGGCCCTCGTTGAACCGTAGAGCGCGACGGTACGAGGGCCATGCACGGCCATCCTTGCGCACTCGCGGCTATGCGCGTTTTCGCCTTATCCGGGAGAGGGGCACAGCGGCGGCCTGCCTCCTGAGTGAGCCACTGGACGGGCTCCGTCGGGGTGAGAGCAGTTGCAACGGCGAGAGCCCCCGGCTGGGTGCCAGGGGCGCCACGCCGCTCAGCAAGGTCAGCTGAGCTTGGTCACGTCGAGCTGCCCCAGCCTATGTTCTTCGCGAATCTTCTTCTTGTCGAACTTTCCCACGCTCGTCTTCGGCACCGACTCGACGATCGTCCAGCGCTCGGGCAGCTGCCACCGGGCGATCTTGGCCTCCTCGGCGAGGAAGGCGCGCAGGGTCGCGAAGTCGGCGGTGGCGCCGTCCCGGAGGACGACCGTGGCCAGCGGGCGCTCGCCCCACTTCTCGTCGGGTACGGCGACCACCGCGGCCTCGGCGATGTCCGGGTGGGACATCAGCGCGTTCTCCAGCTCCACCGAGGAGATCCACTCGCCGCCGGACTTGATGACGTCCTTGGCGCGGTCGGTGAGCGTGAGGAACCCGTCGGGGGAGATGATCCCGACGTCACCGGTCTTCAGCCAGCCGTCCTCGCTGAACTTGTCGGCGGGGCGCAGCGGTTCGCCCTCGGGGCCGTTGTAGTAGGCGCCCGCGATCCACGGGCCGCGCACCTCCAGCTCGCCCGCCGACTCGCCGTCCCAGGGGAGGCGTTCGCCGCCGGGGCCGCTGAGCCGGGCCTCGACACCGGCCGGGAAACGGCCCTGGGTGAGGCGGTAGGCGAACTCCTCCTCGGTGCCGACCGCGTGGGCCGGCGGGCGGGCCACCGTGCCGAGCGGGGAGGTCTCCGTCATGCCCCAGGCGTGGCAGACCCGCATGCCGAGCTTGTCGAAGGCCGCCATGAGGGAGGGCGGGCAGGCCGCGCCGCCGATGGTGACCTGGGTGAGGGAGGAGACGTCCCGGGGGCGGGCGGTCAGCTCGGCGAGCAGGCCCTGCCAGATGGTCGGGACGGCCGCGGCGTGGGTCGGCTTCTCGCGCTCGATCATCTCGGCGAGCGGTGCCGGCTGCAGGAAGCGGTCCGGCATCAGCAGGTTCACACCGGTCATGAACGTGGCGTGCGGCAGGCCCCAGGCGTTGACATGGAACTGGGGCACCACGACGAGCGAGGTGTCCTGGTCGGTCAGACCCATCGACTGGGTCATGTTGACCTGCATGGAGTGCAGATAGATCGAACGGTGGCTGTACACCACGCCCTTGGGGTCGCCCGTGGTGCCGGAGGTGTAGCACATCGCGGCGGCCTGGCGCTCGTCCAGCTCCGGCCAGTCGTAGGTCGTCGGCCGGTCCGCGATCAGTTCCTCGTACTCGTGGATCCGGGCGTGCGTGCCCTGCAGCGGCGAACGGTCGCCGGGACCGGAGACCACGACGTGCTCGACCGTCGGCAGCTTGGACAGCAGCGGTGCGAGCAGCGGGATCAGCGAGCCGTTGACGACGACCACCCGGTCGGCCGCGTGGTTGACGATCCACACCAGCTGCTCGGCGGGCAGCCGCAGATTGAGCGTGTGCAGCACCGCGCCCATGGCCGGGATCGCGAAGTAGGCCTCGACGTGCTCGGCGTTGTTCCACATCAGGGTCGCCACCCGGTCGTCGCCCCGGATGCCGAGTTCGTCCCGCAGGGCGTTCGCCAGCCGCACCGCGCGCGTCCCCACCTCGGCGAAACTGCGCCGCTGCGGCTCGGGCTCCCCGGTCCAGGTGATGATCTGGGACCGGCCGTGCACCAGTGTCCCGTGCGTGAGGATGCGGGTGACGGTCAGCGGTACGTCCTGCATGGTGCTCAGCACGGAGTCCTCCCGGGGCGGCGTTGCCTACGCGGTGGTAGAGGTTCCGCTGATTCTGCTCACATACCACGCGGTATGTCACTAGGTGGAGGACAAATATGCCCGTCCGGCGGTTGCGGACGAGGCGGTCGAGGACACCGGGGCGCTAGCGAACGAGCCCCAGCTCAGGGTCTTCCCGGAGCTTTCCGAGCGCACGCGACACCGCCGACTTCACCGTGCCCACCGACACCCCGAGCACCTCGGCGGTCTGAGCCTCGCTGAGGTCCTCGTAGTACCGCAGGACGACCATCGCCCGCTGCCGCGCGGGAAGCTTGACGACCGCGCGCCACATGGCGTCGTGCAGCGCCTGCCGCTCGGCCGGGTCGTCGTCACCGGGCACGGGCTCCGGCTCGGGCAGCTCCTCGCAGGAGAACTCGTCCACTCTGCGCTTGCGCCACTGCGAGGTACGGGTGTTCAGCAGTGCACGGCGCACATAGCCGTCGAGCGCGCGCTGGTCCTCGATCCGCTCCCAGGCCACATAGGTCTTGGCGAGCGCGGTCTGCAGCAGGTCCTCGGCATCGCTCAGATTCGCGGTCAGTGAGCGCGCGGTGCGCAGCAGGACCGGCTGGCGGGCCCGCACGTACGACGCGAACGACGGGTAGGTGGGAGCCTCCCCGGCCGGACGGAGCCGCGAGTGGGGGAGGGTCTGCCGCCTTGGTGCGGCAGCGGCCGAGGCGCTGGTGCAGACGGGTGTGGTCATGGCTCCACGCTAGGAGCGGACCCCCCTCGCGCGGATCGCCCGCAGGTCCCGAAGCGGAGTCCCCCTCAGGTTGTAGGGGTGGGGCTCGCTGCACCTCCTGAAGGTGGACGGCGGGTGCACCCCGTGTGCGGGTACGACCCTGACACCGGGCCGATCGGACCTGGCCCCGTCCCCGCTCCGCCCCTGAGACCGAAGGCCTACGGGCCGCCTCCGGGCGACCGCATCAGCCCTCCCCTCCCCAAGCACTCAGCCGTCAGCCGTCAGCCGTCAGCCGTCAGCCGTCAGCCGTCAGCCGTCAGCCGTCAGCCGTCAGCCGTCAGGATCAACCCCGAGGTCGGCACCCCCGTACCGGCCGTCACCAGGGTCCTGGCCGCTCCCGCTATCTGGTTCACCGCCGTGCCCCGCAGCTGGCGCACCGCCTCCGCCATGCCGTTCATCCCGTGCAGATAGGCCTCCCCCAGCTGGCCCCCGTGCGTGTTGAGCGGCAGCCGCGCCTCGGCCACGAAGTCCGCCGCCTCCCCCTTCCCGCAGAACCCGAACTCCTCCAGCTGCATCAGCACGAACGGCGTGAAGTGGTCGTACAGGATCCCCACGTCGATGTCGGCCGGGCCGAGCCCGGCGGTGCGCCACAGCTGCCGGGCCACCACCCCCATCTCGGGCAGGCCGGTCAGATCGTCCCGGTAGAAGCTGGTCATCTGCTCCTGCGCCCGGCCAGCGCCCTGGGCGGCCGCCGCGATCACGGCCGGCGGATGCCGCAGGTCCCTCGCCCGCTCCAGGGAGGTGACGACGATCGCCTGTCCGCCGTCGGTCTCCTGACAGCAGTCCAGCAGCCGCAGCGGCTCCACGATCCAGCGGGACGCCGCATGCTCGGCGAGCGTGATCGGACGGCCGTGGAAGTACGCCGCCGGGTTCGTCGCCGCGTATCCGCGGTCCACCACGGCGACATGCCCGAACGCCTCCGGTGTCAGCCCGTACGCGTGCAGATACCGCTGCGCCGCCATCGCCACCCAGGAAGCCGGGGTGAGCAGCCCGAAGGGCAGCACCCAGCCGAGCGCCGCGCCCTCCGCCGACGGCTCCCGGTGCTGCACGCCCGCGCCGAACCTGCGGCCGGACCGCTCGTTGAAGGCGCGGTAGCAGACCACCACCTCCGCCAGGCCCGTCGCCACCGCGAGCGCCGCCTGCAGCACCGTCGCGCAGGCCGCGCCGCCGCCGTAGTGGACCCGGGAGAAGAAGGACAGCTCGCCCATCCCGCAGGCCTGGGCCACGGTGATCTCCGGGTTGGTGTCCATCGTGAACGTCACCATCCCGTCCACGTCCGCCGGCGCCAGCCCCGCGTCGTCCAGCGCGGCCCGCACCGCCTCCACGGCCAGCCGCAGCTCGCTGCGCCCGGAGTCCTTGGAGAACTCGGTGGCCCCGATCCCGACGATCGCGGCGCGCCCGCCCAGCGCGTCACGGGTGCGCACGCTCATGAGCGGCCCTCCGGGGCCGGGGCGGACGGCGGCGCCTGCGTCGGGACCGTGACCGTCACCGTGCCCGTCACATGTCTGCCGAGGGCGTTGGCGCCGACGACCCGCACGGTGGCGGTGTCGCCGTCGACCGCCTCGATCCTGCCCGTCAACACCATCGTGTCCCCCGGATAGTTGGGCACCCCCAGCCTGATGGCGACCTTGCGGAGCATCGCCGTCGGGCCGAAGTGGTCCGTGATGTACCTGCCGACCAGGCCGTTCGTCGTCAGGATGTTCATGAAGACGTCGGGCGAGCCCTTCTGCCTGGCCAGCTCGGCGTCGTGGTGCACGTCCTGGTAGTCCCGCGACGCGATCGCCCCCGCCACGATCAGGGTCCGCGTGACCGGGATCTCCAACGGCGGCAGCTCGGTGCCCGCCGTCGGCTGCCCCGTCGGCGCCGCCGTCATGTCTCACTCCCCATGCGCGATCAACTCCCCCAGCTCTTCGAGCAGTTCGGGCCCGCAGCCCAGATAGGCGTCCAGCTGCCGACCCCACAGAAAGTGCCGGTGCACCGGATGGTCGAGGTCGGCTCCCGCCCCTCCGTGCAGATGCTGGCCGGTGTGCACCACCCGCTGCCCCGCCTCGGACGCCCACCAGGCGGCGGTCAGCGCATGGGTGGCGTACGGCAGCCCGGCGTCCCGCCGCCAGGCGGCCTCGTAGGCGGTCACCCGTATCGCCTCGGTGTCCATGTGCGCGTCGGCCGCGCGGAGCTGGACGGCCTGCCGGGTGGCGAGTGGCCGCCCGAACTGCTCCCTGCCGCCGACATGCGCCACGGCCCGCGCCAGGGAGCCCGCGCACACACCGGCCTGGAGCCCGGCGAAGGCCGTACGGGCGCTGGCGAGGACATCGGCGTGGGCACCCTGGCCGCCGAGCGGCTCGGCCGGAGCCCCGTCGAGGGTGAGACGGCCCGCGGACCAGGGGGCCGTCAGCTCGACCGCGGTGACGTCGGCGCCCCGGCCGAGCGGGGCCAGCCACAACCGGCGCTCGGTGTCGGCGACCAGGACGTGGGTGGCGTCCCGCAGCCACGGGACGACCGGTACGACACCGGTCAGCTCACCCGACGCCGAGGCCCGGACCGCACCCTGCGCGGGGAACGCCCCGGTCACCACCGTCGAGCCGTCCGCCAGGGCCGGGAGCAGTCGGTCCCGCTGCTCGGGGGTGCCGTGGGCGGCGAGCGCCAGCAGGCCGTAGACACAGCTCGCGGCATAGGGCACCTGGGCCGTGGTGCGCCCCTGCTCCTCCAGGAGCAGCACCAGGCCGAGCAGGCCGAGATCGGTGACCGCGCCGACCAGGCCGGCCGCGCACAGGACCTTCCACAGTTCGGGATCGCTGCCGGTGCCGGCCGCCCGCAGGCGCTCGTGCGTGGAGAGGTCGCCGAAGACCCGCGCGGCCAGGTCACGGGCCTCGGTCTGGGCCTCGGTGGGTGTGAAGTCCATGTCAGCCCTCGCCCTCGACGACCCGGAAGACCGGCAGGACCAGCGCACCCTCCGTGTCCTCGTAGGTCCGGAACTCCACCCGGACCGGCAGCCCGATGCGCACCTTGTCGTAGGGCACCCCGACCACATTGCTCACCATCCGCACGCCCTCGGCGAGTTCGACGAGACCGACCGCGTACGGACCCGCCGTGCCCGTGCCCTGATCGGATTCCGTGAAGGCGGGGAAGGGCGGGTGGTGCATCACCACGTACGAGTGGACCGTGCCCGCGCCGCTCGCCTCGACCGTGTCCCAGTCCGGACCGCCGCAGGCGTTGCAGCCCGGCAGCCAGGGGTGGCGCAGGGTGCCGCAGTCCGTGCAGCGCTGGACGAGGAGCCTTCGGTCGGCGACGCCCTGCCAGAAGCCGGCGTTGTCCCGGTTGACCACCGGGCGGGGGCGCGGGGCCGGGGCTTTCCGGCGGGCCGGGGCGTACTTGAGGATGCGGAAGCGGTGCGTGCCGACGAGGTCGCCGTCGACCCGGACGTCCGTGCGGGTCGTGACGAAGTATCCGGTGCCCAGCTTCGTCGTCTTGCGGTCGGAGACCGACTCGATCATCGAGTCGAACGCGACCCGGTCACCCGGGCGCAGGGGGCGCAGATACTCCTGCTCGCAGTCGGTGGCCACGACGGACGTACAGCCCGAGGCGTCGAGAAGGCCGAGCAGTTCGTCGTAGGCGCCCGTGCGGGCTTCGTGTCCGGACAGACCGCCCATCGTCCAGGCCTGGAGCATGGTGGGCGGGGCGATGGCGTCGGGGCCCGAGTAGGCCGGGCTGGTGTCGCCCATGGCCTCGCACCAGTGCCGGATCATCGGCGCGTTCACCGGGTCCTTGCCCGCCCCGGCGAGGGCGGCCGGCGCCCCCTCGTACGCCTTGAGCCGCACACCGAGCGCATCCGCCTCCGGCCGCTCGCCGAGCCCGTCCGACTCCGGCCGCACACCGAGCGCGTCCCTTTCCATCCGCTCGCCGAGCGCGTCGGGATGCGTGCTTGCCGCCGTCCCGGCCCCCGGCACCGCGCCCTTCCCGGCCTCCCCGCTCACCGCCGCCCCCTCGTCATCCCGAGCCGCATCGTCGCGACGATCTCCCGCTGCACCTCGCTCACCCCGCCCCCGAACGTGTTGATCTGCGCCGCTCTGTTCAGCCGCTCCAGTTCGCCGTCCTCGAACGCACCCGGCGAGCCCGAACGGATCAGCCCCGCCAGTCCGTCCGTCCCGAGCACGTGCTGGCACGCCCGATACACCGCGACCGCCGATTCGGTTCCCGCGAACTTCACTCCGCTCGCGTCGCCGGGAGCGAGCCGGCCCGCCCCCACGTCCGCGACGAGACGCCAGTTGAGCAGGCGTGTCGCGGCCAGCCGGGCATGGGCCTCGGCCAGTTGCGAGCGCACCCACGGCTCGTCGATGCGGCGCCGCCCGGTCACCGGATCGGGGACACGGGCGGCGGTGAGCGCGGCGGCGAGGAACTCCTCGGCCTGCATGCCGAGGGCGGCGAGCGCGACCCGCTCGTGGTTGAGCTGGCCGGTGATCAGCGACCAGCCCTCGTTCTCGGCGCCGACCAGGTGCCCGGCCGGGACGCGGACGCCGTCGTAGTAGGTGGCCGTCGTCGTCTGCCCGCCCACCGTCTCGATCGGTGTCCAGGAGAACCCCGGCGCGTCGGTCGGGACGAGGAGGATGGAGATGCCCCGGTGCCGGGGCGCCTCGGGATCGGTGCGGCAGGCGAGCCAGATCCAGTCGGCGTGCTGGGCGCCCGAGGTGAAGACCTTCTGCCCGTCGATCCGCCAGCCGTCGCCCTCGCGCACGGCCCGGGTACGCAGCGAGGCCAGGTCGGTGCCGGCGGCGGGCTCGGTGTAGCCGATCGCGAAGACGGCCTCGCCGCTGAGGATGCGGGGCAGGAAGTAGGCCTTCTGCGGTTCGCTGCCGTACTTCATGAGCGTGGGGCCCACGGTGTTGAGCGTGACCATGGAGACCGGGGCGCCGGCCCGGTGCGCCTCGTCGAAGAACACGAACTGCTCGTCCGCGCCCCGGCCCCGGCCGCCGTACTCGACCGGCCAGCCGATCCCGAGCCAGCCGTCGGCGCCGATGCGGCGCAACAGGGCACGGGCGTCGGCGGGTTCGTGTGGATCGGGCAGCACGTCCTTGAAGTAGGCGCGGAGTTCGGCGCGCAGACGCTGCTGCCGCTGTGTGGGGGCGAGGTGCACGGCGGGGGCCCTCCCGGCCTCGCGTACCTGACGGGGACGGTTTCTGACTGTCCGTCAGATACCGGTGGGTGTCAAGGTGGGTCACCGCGCCCGCGCTCCGCGCCAGGGAGCACAACCGCGGCACAAACGTGTGCGCGGCGGCACCGAAGCACCGCCGCGCAGACGCGTTACGACCCCGAAGCACTCCCCACGAGGGCCCTCACCGGGAGGGACCTCGTCCCAGGGTCACCACAGGTGGGTGAAGTGGATGGCCACGTTCTCGTTGCCCTGCTGGATGGGTGCGAACGCGGAGTCGTTGACCTGAGCGGTGTTGCTCTGGTTCGAGGCGCCGTTGCCGACCGCGTTCTGCTGCGTGGTGGACGAGTTGCCGAAGTTGTCGTGGCCGACTCCGCTGCCGATGATGCCCGCCACACCGGTGTTGGCGCTCGATCCGTTGTCCGCGAGAGAGCCGTTGTCGGCGGTCGCAACACCACTGAAGAGGGCGGCTGCGAGCGGAAGCGCGGCGACGGCGGCGAGAACGCGGGCGGTACGGATGCTTGCCATGTTGTTCCTCCAGAACCAAGAACTCGGCGGCCCTAGGGCCGGAAGTACGTGAAGTACGGCTTGCGTCAGGGCAGTTGGCCGACCGCTCTGACTGTCGTGGCGACGTCGCGAGATCAGAGTTGCCCACCGAATCCCCGGCGAACCACCCTGGAAGACCCGATTCGCACGCAAGCGTGATGACAAGTCGATAAACCTTTATCGCCACCTTTTGCCGTCCACTACCTCAGGACGGTCCAGAGGCCGCTTTCACTCCTCAAGCGACACAACGGACGAATCGTTTCACCGTACATCCGGCCGTTTTCCCCGCCCTCGGCGCGTCACCACCGACCCCTCTTCCCTTTTTCGAACATGCGTACGAACATGGAGCCATGGCCACCACCGACCGGCAGGCCACGACGCTGGCCCTCGCACACGCGCTGTCAGCCGCCGAACGCGGCCTGGCCGTCATCCCCCTGTGCCGGACGAAGCTTCCGGCCCTGCGCTCCCCCCACCGCGACGAACCCGACCCGGCCGGACCGCGCTGCCACGGCGAGTGCGGCCGCTTCGGCCACGGCGTGTACGACGCCTCGACCGACCCGCCGCGCATCCGCGAGCTGTTCGCCGCCGCCCCCTGGGCCACCGGCTACGGCATCGCGTGCGGACTGCCGCCGTACCACCTGATCGGCGTCGACCTGGACACCAAGTCCGGCACCGACTCCTCGACCGCGCTGCGCGAACTGGCCCTGCGCCATCTGTTCACGATTCCGGAGACGGTCGTCGTCCGCACACCGAGCGGCGGGCGCCATCTGTGGCTCACCGGCCCGCCGGACATCGTCGTACCGAACTCCGCCGGCCGTCTCGCCCCCGGGATCGACATCCGGGGCGCCGGCGGCTATCTCGTGGGCCCGGGCTCCCGCACCGAGCACGGCGTGTACACGACCGCCCCGGGCACCACGCACCTGACCCCCGCACCCTGCCCGCCCTCCCTGCTGCGCCTGCTCGTGCCACCACCCCGGCCCCCGCACCCGGCCCCGATCCCGGCCTCGCCCGCTCCCGGCGACCACGGCCGCGGCCTCGTCCAGTTCGTCCTCTCCGCACACGAGGGGCAGCGCAACACCCGTCTGTTCTGGGCGGCCTGCCGCGCCTACGAGAACGGCATCGGCCCCGCTCTGGTCGACCCCCTGACCGAGGCTGCCCTCAACACCGGCCTGTCGGAACGCGAGGCCCGGGCGACGATCGCCTCGGCGGCACGCATGACGGGGCACCAGCCCTGACCACACCCGTACTCACGTCAGGTCCATGCCCAGCTCGGTGTCCGGCCGGCAGAACTCGCACGGCTCGATGTTCGGGTCGGTGAGCGCGGCCCGCGCCTCGTCGGCCCTGATGCGATGCACAGCGCCACCGATCATGGTGCAGTCGGCCAGATGGACGAGGGCGGGCTCCGGCCCGGACGGTGTCCGCTTCTGCTGGACGACGTAACCCGGCATCGCAGCGGGCGGGTTGAAGGCGGGCAGCGGGCCGCCGCCCTTGGCCTTGTGCCGCGGGCGGTGCTGCGGCGGACGCTCGGCCCGGACGAGCGCGGCGAGGATCGCGTCCCGCTGCAGGCGCAGGTAGACGGCGACCGTCTCGTTCGCCGCGAGCTGCTCGTCCAGGTACGCGAGGATCGCCCGCAGCCGGCGCGGATCAGGCGGCAGCAGGGACATCGCGCGCACCGCCCCGGCGCGGGAGGTCGTCGGGAATCCGTCGCATGACCGAATTCAAGCATGTGTTCGATTTTTGGGGCGAGCGGAGCCGTCACATGCCCGTCGTCAGATCGAGGACGTCCCGCGCCGACCAGTGACCGGCCGCACCGGGGCACGCGGCCACGTACGCGGCGACCGCATCCGCGTCCCAGGCGCCGGCCGACAGCAGACCCGTGGCGAGGAAGCGCACGTACGCGCGGGACGGGGCCACCCACGGGACGTCGTCCATCGCCCACGGGGCCGTGAAGGTCACGACCGGCAGGCCGTCGAGCTGACCGGCGCACACGAGCGTCTCGTAGCGGCCCTCGCCCAGGACGGCGCGACCGCTGGAGAGCACTTCCTCCAGGTCCAGCAGCTTCCCGGGGTCCCTGTACATCTCCTGGACGGCGATGTCGGAGAACTGTTCCGCCGTCACCAGATGCGCCCGCGCCATGACGCGCCCCTCGGCACGGGGATCGTAGAAGGCCCTGCCTCCGCCCCATACGGGCGACTCGGTGGCGAAGTACATCGCGCCCGTCAGTTCCACGGGGATCGACCTCGCGGGCATGGCACGGTTCCGGCATCCCGGATAGCTCCTCGCCGCCGCCGGCGGCCGGCCTCCCCGGATGTAGCAGGCGATTCGGTCCAGATGCATGTTGGAGCCGTACGACGTGTACCAGACTCGCTCGGGAGTCGGATCACTCGGCAACGCCGGGTCGATGCTGGGCAGGGCCTTCACGTTCGCCGCTCCCGAAAGGTGCGATCGGCTTCTCGAACTCGGCGCTCGATCTCGGCACTCGATCTCGGCGCGCGTCGCATCCGCGCGCACAAAGGGTGCCCTGGGGCGGGAGACACCCCTTCCGACCGGCACTGGAGTCGAGCTGCCGCGGTGGGTGTGGGACGTGAACCCACGGTGACTCGCGCCACGACGGATTTCAAGGCCTTTCGCCGATCACGAGCGATGGCCACTGCGCGGGCAGGCCGGACCGGACGGCTACGAGCGGCCCGCGGTCAAGACGATGCCTCCGGCGGGGGATCCGCCGGCACCGGGACGGAGCCGCCCAGCACCTGCGGGAAGTCGCTGGGGAAGTCCCCGGGCATGCCACCGTGTCATCGCCGGAAGCACGGCCTCCAACTCCTCAATCCTCAGCATGCCGCCTGCCCGTCCGTGCTGTTCTGGTCACGATGCCGTCGAACTGCACTGGCGCACCGGGCGTCCCGGCGCTTGCCGTCGCCCGGAATCGCACACGGCGAAGGCCTCTGACCTGTGTTGCTGGTCAGAGGCCTTCAACCTGTGCGGTGGGTGTGGGATTTGAACCCACGGTGACTCGCGCCACGACGGTTTTCAAGACCGTTCCCTTAGGCCGCTCGGGCAACCCACCTGGCCGCCGTCCGCCTGGGACGGAGCGGGTACAGCGTACCGGGATCGAACGCCCGGCGGGCGGTGTGGTCCACACCCGGGCCCGGGGAGGGCGCGTGGCCGCTCGCGCGGGCCGCCGTCACCGAGGTGCTCCGGCACGGATACGGCAGGGGCGCCCCTCTGCCGAGAGGCGCCCTCACGCGTGCGTGCCGTCCGCCGCAGGTGTCAGCCGTCGCCCATCCGGGAGCCCAGGGTCAGGTCGACCGTGCGCTCCTGGCCGCTGCGCTTGTAGGTGATCGTGACCTTGTCGCCGGGCTTGTGGGTCCAGATTTCGCCGATCAGGGTCGGGCCGCTGTCGATCACCATGTCGTCCAGCTTGGTGATCACATCGCCGGGCTTGAGGCCCGCCTTGTCGGCCGGGCCGCCCGACTCGACCGCGGCGGCCCCGGCCGCGCCCTGGTCGGTGATCTTCGCGCCGTTGGTGGACTCCTCCAGCGAGACCGAGGCCCCGATCTTGGCGTACACCGGCTTGCCGGTCTTGATCAGCTGCTGGGCGACGTACTTGGCCTGGTTGATCGGGATGGCGAAGCCCAGGCCGATCGAGCCGGACTGGCCGGAGCCGCCGAAACCGCCGCTGCTGCTCGACTGGATCGCCGAGTTGATGCCGATGACCGCGCCGGCGGCGTCCAGCAGCGGGCCGCCGGAGTTGCCCGGGTTGATCGACGCGTCGGTCTGCAGGGCGCTCATGTACGACGCCTTGCTGCTGGAGCTGCCGTCGCTGGAGGCCACCGGGCGGTTCTTGGCGCTGATGATGCCGGTCGTCACCGTGTTGGACAGACCGAAGGGCGCGCCGATGGCGATCGTCTCGTCGCCGACGGCCACCTTGTCGGAGTCGCCGAGGGCGAGCGGCTTGAGGTCCGACGGGGCGTTCTTGAGCTTGATGACGGCGACGTCGTAACCCTGCGCGTGGCCGACGATCTCGGCGTCGTACTTCCTGCCGTCGGGGAACGTGGCCGTGAGCTTGCCGCCGTCGACCGCGTCGGCCACCACGTGGTTGTTGGTGACGATGTGGCCCTGGGTGTCGAAGACGAAGCCGGTGCCCGTGCCACCCTCTCCGTTGTTGCTCTCCGCCTCTATGGTGACCGTGCTGGGCAGCGCCTTGGCGGCGACGTTGGCGATCGTGCCCGGCGCGCGCTTGACCTGCGCGGCGCTGCCGTCGGAGGCGGAGACGGTGGTGGAGCCGTTGTTGTCGTTGTCCTTGGCCAGGGTGTACCCGAGGCCGCCGCCCAGGCCGCCCGCGACCAGCGCGGCCACCAGGACCGCGGCGACGAGCCCGCCGCGCCCGCTGCGCTGCTTGGGGGCGGGCTGCTGGTACGACGCCCCCCAGCCGCCGGCACCGGCCGCGCCGCCGAAGCCAACGGCACCGCCGTGGACCGGGCCCTCGCCGTAGGGCGCGGTGGCCGGCGGCGGAGGCGGCCAGGAGCCGTCGGGCGCGGGGCCGGACGGGTGCGGGGCGGAGGCGGGCGGAGCGTCCTGGGGTACCGGTGGAAGGGGAGCCGTCGGCGCGTTCCCCTCGGGTGCGGAACCCTGCGGGGAGGTGGGAGAGGCCACCGGCACGGGAGGTGCGGACGGGGCCGGGGGTACCTCGTTGCCCTCGTTCTCGGTGCTCACAGCTCTTCTCCTCGATCCACGGCTGTTCCCGTTGTATGTATGCAGTCAGCTTTTCCCACAGGCCGTCAGAGCACCATAAGCGGTGGCTGTGGGTCCGCGACCTTTCCTTATAAGGGAAGTTTCAGGCAAAAGTTATATAAACGAGCAAGGTGGATGTCGTCGTTCGCCGCCCGGACGCATACGCGCCGCCGCGCGTACCCCACGTCGGTGGCACCATGACGCGGTGACCCACGCACCACAGCGCTCCATCCAGGTCGTCGCCCACCGAGGCGCCTCCGAAGACGCGCCCGAACACACTCTGGCCGCCTACAAGAAGGCCGTCGAGGACGGCGCCGACGCCCTCGAGTGCGACGTACGACTGACCGCCGACGGCCATCTGGTCTGCGTCCACGACCGCCGGGTGAACCGTACCTCCAACGGCCGCGGCGCCGTCTCCGCCCTGGAACTGGCCGACCTCGCCGCCCTCGACTTCGGCTCCTGGAAGACGCGCGAGTCCTGGCGCGCACGGGACGAGGAGCCCGACTGGGTGACCCGTCCGGAGGACCCGGCGGACACCTCCGTACTCACCCTGGAGCGGCTGCTGGAACTGGTCGCGGACGCCGGGCGGCGGGTGGAGCTGGCCATCGAGACCAAGCACCCCACACGCTGGGCCGGCCAGGTCGAGGAGCGGCTGCTGGCCCTGCTGAAGCGGTTCGGACTGGACGCGCCGGCCTCCGCCGCCGAGTCCCAGGTCCGGATCATGAGCTTCTCGGCGCGTTCACTGCACCGCGTGCGTGTCACCGCGCCGACCTTGCCGACGGTCTATCTGGTGCAGTTCCTCACGCCGCGACTGCGCGACGGGCGGCTGCCCGCGGGCGTACGGATCGCGGGGCCCTCGATCCGTATCGTGCGCAATCACCCCGCCTATGTGGCACGGCTGAAACGCGCCGGTCACCAGGTCCACGTCTGGACCGTGAACGAGCCCGAGGACGTCGACCTCTGTGTGGACCTGGGCATCGACGCCATCATCACCAACCGTCCGCGCGCGGTCCTGCGACAGCTGGGGCGCCTGTGACCTCAAGAGGGCGGTAAGGAGCCATGCGCACCCCTTGACCCGGCTGTGCGGCTGCTGAATCCTCCAGTCTCAGCCACACCGATGAAATCCAGCCATATGACGACCTGAGGAAGGGCCTTCGTCACAGGGAGTGCTCCGGCGCGTTCGCTCCGTGCAAGGCCGTTGCGAATGCGTCACCGGAACAGGACTGGCCGGTTTCCGGTACAGGCCAATGGGGCATCCACACCGTGGCGTGGGGCAAAGGAGGTCTCGGGGGTGGCGTTGGTGGTGGCACAGGAGGTGCCCACGTCGTCGAGCATGGCCGTACCTCATGGCCCTGCGGGCGTGGGGAAGGCGAGGCACCGGATGCGTTCGCAGCTGCGCAGCGGCGGCGTGTCCGAATCGGTCATCGACGATGCCGTACTGATCCTTTCCGAACTGTTGAGCAATGCCTGCAAACACGGGCGCCCCCTCGGTGACGCGCTCGCCGGTGACGGCGACGTACGCGCGACGTGGCGGGTCGACCCACGGGGACGGCTCACCGTCGAGGTGACGGACGGCGGCGGCCCGACCCGCCCGGCGCCGGCCACCCCTTCGGTGACGGCGCACGGCGGCCGGGGGCTCAACATCATCACGGCCCTCGCCGACGACTGGGGCGTCCGGGACGACGTCCGCGGCGAGGTGACGGTCTGGGTGGTGGTCCACGAGGACGTCCACGATCCCGATGCCGGCTACCGCCGGGACGGCTTCGCTACGCGCGTCACCGCCCCCGCGCTCGCGGACATGGCGGGCCTGGACTTCGCGGACGCGTTCGACGACCTGGGCTGAACGGCCACGGCTGCGGCCACGACCGTGCGGCCGCAGCCGGAGCCGACGGACACGACCGGGGGACACGCCCGAGAGCCGGAGCCGGCGGACACGACCGAGGGTCTGGACCGACGGACGCCGACGAGTCCCCGGGGCAGCGACCCGCTGGGGTCCCGGGAGGCCCAAAGAGGCCCGGAGAGGCCTCGACACGGCCCGGGAACGAACCGCGGGACGCCCCCGAGACCGTCCACAGGTTCACACCTCTGGCGCCGAGCCGACGTGCGTTGTCCACAGGTTCCCGCCGGTCACGGCCTGAACGGCTAGGCTCCCGCCCGTACCAGAAGCGCCGTAACCGGGAGACACCCACCATGGCCAAGAAGCGACCCCAGACGAAGTCCGAGCGGCCGACGCCGATCGACGGGGAGATCCCGGTGGTCGGCGCCCGTGAGCCCTGCCCCTGCGGCAGCGGCCGGCGCTACAAGGCGTGCCACGGCCGCGCCGCGGCACACGCGATGACCGAGCTGGTGCACCGCCCGTTCGAGGGGCTGCCCGGCGAGGGCGACTGGGTCGCGCTGCGCGAGCTGGTGCCGGCCGCGACCGTCGAGCTGACCCTCAAGGACGGCCTGCCCGAGGGCGTTCCCTCGGTCACGCTCGCCACAGTGCTGCCGATGGCCTGGCCGGCGCTGCGCCGCGACGACGGCTCGGTCCTGATCGGCCTGCAGAACGACACGGCCTCCGGCGACCTCAGCCGCGACCTCGCCGACACCCTCCTGCGCGCGCTGCAGGCCGAGCCCGGCACCCCGGTGAAGGGCCGCCGCGCCCCCGCCGACGGTCCGCGGCTGCAGGACGTGCTGGACCTCACGGCGCCCTTCGAGCCGGTCGTGCAGAGCGGCTTCGAGTTCTGGGTGCCGGACGCGGAGAACGCCACGCCGGAGGTGACCGCGTCCCTGGAGCGGGCCAACGCCGCCGCCATCCCGACGGCGAAGCTGACCGGTGTGGACGCCGCGTACTGGTGCGAGACCCCGGAGAAGAACCACCTGCGCTGGGTGATGCAGCATCCCGAGGAGCAGCTTCTGGACGCTCTCGCGCGGCTGCACGCGGCGGGCCGTTCCAACCTGGGCGAGGGCACCCGGCTCGTGGGCTCCTTCCGTGCTCACGCCCTCACCGTGCCGGTCTGGGACCTGCCGAGCGGGGTCACGGCGGACGACGTGGAGAAGCCGGCCGCCGAGTTCGCCGAGCGCCTCGCCGCCGCCCTCGCCACCACCGAGCCGCTCACGCCGGAGGAGCGCCGGGCGCGCGGCGGACTGACCAACCGACAGGTCACGCTCAACTGACGCCGTCGCGGGCGCGCGCCACGACTGAACGGTCGGTGAGTCGGGACCGCGCCCGCGGAACGGGTGACTCCTGTCACAACTCCCCCTGATGACAGGGAAATCGGTGGCCGAATGCCCCGGGCGGAATTTGCGAACCGCCGATCTCTTGTTACCGTTCCAGTAGCCCGGTTGCTGGTGCATCCCCCGTCGCCAGCAACCGGGCCTTTCCATGCCCGCTTACGGTCACAGCCCGTAGCGGAGCGTCAACTGCCGCCCTTGGCCTTGCCGTTGCCGGCGGCGTGCGCCGCGTCGCTGCCCGAGCGCAGCAGCAGCGTGCCGTCGGTCCCGCGCGTGGCGAACTCGTCGACGGCCGTGTAGGCGTCCGGTCCGCCCTTGGTGTGCTCACGGGGCGTCTCGCAGGTGGCGGGCTCGTCGTCGGTGCCCGTGACGCAGTGCATCTGCACACTGCGGCCGCCCGGACCCATCAGGCTCAGCATGGAGTCCAGCGGCTCGCCGGTGACGTTGCGGTAGTAGGTGCGGGCCCAGGTGTCCGTGCCCTGGGTCAGCACACAGGTCTGTGCCTCCAGGCCGTCGGGAGAGGTCAGCTGGGGGCCGCAGCGCGCGGCGGTGGCGAGGCCGAGCCCGAGCAGCCGGGGCGCCTCGTCGGCCGCGGGGATCTTCGCGTCCGCAGACCCGGCGGCGTCCTCGGAGCCGGCCGCCTCCTCCCGCGTCCCGGCGCCGCCCCGGCGGGAGTGGGACCCGGTGCCGTGCTCATGCCCGGAGTCCGCGCCACTCCCCGCGCCGCCCTTGCGCCCCGGCGTCCGTGCGCCGTCCCGCGACTCGCCGACCACCGCATGCCGGGCCGCCTCGCCCACCTGCCCCGCGGACGCCACCGCCAGCGGCAGTACGACCGCGGCCGCCATGACGGCGAGGAGCACGAGCAGCCACAGCGTGCGGTGATCCCGTCCGCGCGCACCCGCCTGCGGCGCGGCGCGCCGCGGCGATCGGCGGCCGTGCCGCCCCGTGTACCGACTGTCCCGTTCCCCCGAAGACCGACGGCCCTGACCCCCAGAAATTCGCAGCATGTGCGGAAGATAACGAGCCCGCGGGGCTCACCCGCCGCGCCCGCGCCGGACACCCTTACAACTCGGGCGCGCTCACACCCGTACGAGTGAGGGCGTCGACCACCGCGTCCACCACGGCCTCGACGTCGGGCACCCAGGGGGCGGCCGAGCCGGGCAGCGGAGCCCGCTCCCAGCGGACGGCACCCTGGCCGGTCTCGGAGGGGGGCAGGGCGAGATAGCCGCCCTCGCCGTGGAAGCGCAGGGAGCCGGGGACGAAGTCCTTGGCGTAGAGCAGTTCCCCCAGCTGCTCCATCGAGTACGGCTTGACCAGCAGCGACCAGCGGTTCGGTGAGGCGATCACCGGGCCGAGGCGCATACCGCGCCGGTCGAGCAGGGCGAGAGCACGCGAGGCGGCGAGCGCCGGCAGGCTGACCGCGCAGGGCGCCTTGCCTCCGGTGGCCAGGACGATCGGCGCGCTCGGCCGGTTGGCCCACCACCAGCGCACCATGCGCGCGTCGGTCGTGGCCGCGAGCAGGCCGGGGTCGAAGGGGTGGGCACCGGGCACCGTGCACTCCGGGTCGGGGCAGGCGCAGCGGGCCCGGCCCTGCGGATCCGGGGCCACGCCCGGGAGTACGGGCCACTGCCATTCGGAGGCGAAGGTCAGGGCCGCGCCGATCAACTCAGGCCTTCCGTCGTTCCGCCTGGACAGGAGCCTGCGTCGCCTTCCGAGGATCTCGCGCATGAGCGCTCGTTCCTTTCCGTTGCACCGCTGGCAACACCGTGGACCACATCACACCATGTGTCGATCACTTCACTGTGCGTACCTGATGGCGCATCACGCCCCTGCGCACGGCAGAGGGAACCCCAAAGGGTCGAGCATGGGCCGCGTCCGCGTCCCCGGTGCGTCTGCCAAAAGCACGGTTGCGGCGCGGGGGTGGCGAAGTGTGGCGTTTTGCCGTCGCGCGTGTTTCTCTCCGCCTCCGCCAGGGAGGATGGGGCTCGGCCGTCGGTGGCTATGACGCCCGGGTCCGTCGCCAGGTTCCGGGTGGCCCCCAACCACCCCTGGCCTTCTCCGAGTACGTACCCATCACGACCGCTGTGACGCTCCGTGGAGCAAGGCCAGTCGACCGCAATGAACCGATACCCGAGGCAGTTTTAAGCCAACTTGGCAGTAAGGCAAGGGGTTCGAAGGAATCCCTCGTCCGCCTCACGGACACCAGGAATCCTCGCAGGACAATGCTGGACATCCCCTCACGAGTGCGTGTACATGTGGAGACACTGCTAGCGGCGCAGAATGACATGGGGGTTTGCGATGCTTTTCAGCAATACGCACCGGTCTGAAGGCCGGACGCCATGAACGCCCCTCACCCTCCGAAAGTGGCCGGAATCGATCCCACGGTTCCGACGCCCGCACACACTGTCGCGCCCACTTCTCCCGCCGCAGGCGCCACCGACTCCCCGGACGCCCCTTCCGTCCCCGCCCCGCAGGCCCCCGCGCCCGGCACCCTCCTCCAGGACCGGCTGGCCGGCTGGGTCTCGGACCTCACGACCCTCCACGAACTCACCGAGCGCCTGTCCCGCACGAACGCGCTGGAACCGGCCCTGCACGAGCTGCTGCGCGCCGGAGCGGCCCTCGTCGGGGCCCGCCGCGGCCTCGTCGCCCTGGAACCCGGCGACGGACTCGGCCCCCGTACCACCCTCGGCCTCGGCCTCGGCCGCGCCGATCTCGGCCACATCGAGACCGTGCCGCGCGGCGCGCTGCCCTACGACACCCGCACGGCCACCGAGATCGTCCACCCCGATCTGCTCGCCGAGGACGGGCTCGACCCGCGCCACCGCGAGGTGGCCGCCCGTCTCGGCTACGCCGCCAGCTACGCCCTGCCCCTCGCCTCCGACTCCGCCGGGCGCCTCGGCGCCGCCGTCTGGCTCTACGACGAACCGGCCGAGCCGCACGAGCGGCAGCGCCACCTCGTCGGCCTCTACGTCCGGCACGCCACCGAGCACCTCGCCCGACTGCTGGAAGTGGAACGCACCCGCGCGCGCGTGGCGACCATCACCGAGGAGCTGCTGCCCACCCGGCTGCCCCGCGTGCCCGGCGTCCAGCTCGCCGCCCGGCACCGCACCGGCCCGCGCGGCGGCGGCGACTGGTACGACGCGCTCCCGCTGCCGGACGCCGCGCTCGGCCTGTCCGTCGGCTCGGTCACCGGCTCGGGGCCGAGCGCCGTGGCCGCGATGGGCCGGCTGCGCGCCTCCCTGCGGGCGTACGCCGTGATGGAGGGCGAGGACCCGGTCGCCGTCCTGTCCGATCTGGAGCTGCTGCTGCGACTGACCGAGCCCGCCCGCTCGGCCACCGCGCTGTTCGCCTACTGCGAGCCCGCCCTGCGCAAGGTCACTCTGGCCGGCGCCGGGCACAGCCCGCCGCTGCTGACCGGCGCGCGGCGCACCGAGTTCGCCGAGACCTCCGTCTCCGCCCCGCTCGGCATGCTCGCCTGCTGGGAGGCGCCCAGCGTGGAGATCCAGGCCGAGGCGGGCGAGACGGTCCTGCTCTACACCGACGGGCTGCTGCACCGTACCGGCGATCCGATGGACCGGGCCTTCGCCCGCCTGCACGCGGCCGCGGCGGGCGTCCCGCGCGCGCTGCGCCACGACCCCGGCGCCATCGCCGACCACGTCCTGCGCACCGTCCTGCCGGACGGCCGGGACAAGGGGGACAGCCAGGAGGACGTGGTGCTGCTGGCGGCCCGCTTCGACTGAGCGCACCTGTGATGACCGGGCATAACAGGGCATCCGGCCCCCACCCACTCCTGGTACGACCGTACGATGATGGAGGTCCCCGCTCGGCCACAAGCAGGAGCGCCGTGGGCCCCGGGGGAGATCACCAGGCGTATCGAGGAGGATCACGTGTCCGACGAGCTCAACCCGGTCGTGCCCGACACCGCTACCGCGGAGGGCCCCCAGACCGAGTCCGAGGAGCCCATAAAGCAGCGGAAGAACGGCCTGTACCCGGGCGTCTCCGACGAGCTGGCCGAGAGCATGAAGTCCGGCTGGGCCGACACGGAGCTGCGTGACCTGCAGCCGATCCCGCAGGCCGCCGAGACCGCGCGCCGCCGTGCCGCGCTCTCCGCCCGCTTCCCGGGCGAGCGTCTCGTCGTCCCCGCGGGCAACCTGAAGACCCGCTCGAACGACACCGAGTACGCCTTCCGCGCCTCCGTCGAGTACGCGTACCTCACCGGCAACCAGACCGAGGACGGCGTCCTGGTCCTGGAGCCCGAGGGGGACGGCCACCAGGCGACGATCTACCTCCTGCCCCGCTCCGACCGCGAGAACGGCGAGTTCTGGCTCTCCGGCCAGGGCGAGCTGTGGGTCGGCCGCCGCCACTCCCTCGCCGAGTCCGAGGCGCTGTACGGCATCCCGGCCGCCGACGTGCGCGAGCTGACGGAGAAGCTGAAGGAGGCCACCGGCCCGGTCCGCGTGGTGCGCGGCTACGACGCCGGCATCGAGACGGCCCTCACCGACAAGGTCACCGCCGAGCGCGACGAGGAGCTGCGCGTCTTCCTCTCCGAGGCCCGGCTGGTCAAGGACGACTTCGAGATCGGCGAGCTGCAGAAGGCCGTCGACTCGACGGTCCGCGGCTTCGAGGACGTGGTCAAGGTCCTCGACAAGGCCGAGGCCACGAGCGAGCGCTACATCGAGGGCACGTTCTTCCTCCGCGCGCGCGTGGAGGGCAACGACATCGGCTACGGCTCCATCTGCGCGGCCGGCCCGCACGCCTGCACCCTGCACTGGGTGCGCAACGACGGCCCGGTCCGCTCCGGCGACCTGCTGCTGCTCGACGCCGGCGTGGAGACCCACAGCCTCTACACCGCCGACGTCACGCGCACGCTGCCGATCAACGGCACGTACAGCGAGATCCAGAAGAAGATCTACGACGCCGTGTACGAGGCCCAGGAGGCCGGTATCGCGGCCGTGAAGCCGGGCGCCAAGTACCGCGACTTCCACGACGCCGCCCAGCACGTGCTCACCGAGAAGCTCGTCGAGTGGGGCCTGGTCGAGGGCCCGGTCGAGCGGGTCCTGGAGCTGGGCCTACAGCGCCGCTGGACCCTGCACGGCACCGGCCACATGCTCGGCCTGGACGTCCACGACTGCGCCGCCGCGCGGACCGAGACGTACGTCGAGGGTGTCCTGGAGCCGGGGATGGTGCTGACGGTCGAGCCGGGGCTGTACTTCCAGGCCGACGACCTGACCGTGCCGCAGGAGTACCGGGGCATCGGCGTCCGCATCGAGGACGACATCCTGGTCACCGAAGACGGCAACAGGAACCTTTCGGCCGGCCTGCCGCGCCGCTCCGACGAGGTCGAGGCGTGGATGGCCTCTCTCAAGGGCTGATCTGCGTTTCAATGGCCGGGTACCGGGGAGGTGCCCGGCCATTCGCGTGCCTGGGGGGAAGGTTCTCGTGAACGACTTCTGGTCCGGTGTCGGTGTCGATCTGCATCTGGAGCCGGACTCCGCGGACGGCCGCCGCACGGGGCTCGAGCGGGCCCTGCGGGACGCCGTGCGCGACGGCCGGCTCGCGCCCGGCACCCGGCTGCCGGCCACCCGGCGCCTCGCGGCCGACCTCGGCGTCTCACGGGGCACGGCGAAGGCGGCGTACGACCAGCTGGTGGCGGAGGGCTATCTGACCGCACGGCAGGGCTCGGGCACCCGAGTCGCCACGCTGCCCCCTTCCCTGGACACCGAGGCGCCGCAGGCACACGCACACACGCGTGCCCCGCTCTTCGATCTGCGCCCCGGCAGCCCCGACGTCGGCGCGTTCCCGGCGGCCGCCTGGCTGCGCGCGCTGCGCCGGGCCATCGCGACGGCACCCTCCCTGGCGTACGACTACGGCGACCCGCGCGGCCGGATCGAGCTGCGCACCGCGCTCTCCGGCTATCTGGGCCGGGCCCGCGGGGTGCTCGCGCCGCCGGAGCGGATCGTCATCACCTCCGGGTACGTCCAGGGTCTCGCGCTCCTCACGCGCGTGCTGGACGGCGCCGCCGTCGCCATGGAGGACCCCGGGCTGCCGTTCCACCGGGAGGTCGTACGGCGCAACGGCGGAACGGTCCTGCCGGTGGCGGTCGACGCGCGCGGGGTGCGCCCCGAGCGGCTGGGCGAGGCGGCCGCCGTGGTGGTCACCCCGGCGCACCAGTACCCGACCGGGGTGACCCTGCACCCGGAGCGGCGCCGGGCGCTCGGCGACTGGGCACGCGCGCGTGGCGGACTGATCGTCGAGGACGACTACGACGGGGAGTTCCGCTACGACCGCCAGCCGGTCGGCGCGCTGCAGGGCATGGCACCCGGCCAGGTGGTGTACCTCGGCACCGCCTCCAAGACGCTCGGCCCGGCGCTGCGGCTCGGCTGGATGGTGCTGCCGCCGCAGCTGGTCGACGCCGTCGCCGACGCCAAGCTGCACAGCGACCACCACACCGAGACCATCGGCCAGCTGGCGCTCGCCGAGCTGATCGACAGCCACGCCTACGACCGGCATGTGCGGGCGTGCCGGCTGCGCTACCGGCGCCGCCGGGACCAGCTGCTGGACCAGCTGGGGGCGAGCCGGAGCGTGCACGGGGTCGCGGCGGGACTGCACGCGCTGATCGACGTGCCCGACGAGGCCGAGGTTCTGGCCCGCGCGGAGGCGCAGGGCCTCGCCCTCGGCGCCCTCGGCGACCACTGGCACACCCCCGGCCCCGGCCGTCCGCAGGGCCTGGTCGTCGGCTACGGCACACCCCGCGAGCGGGCGTACCCGCAGGCCCTGGAGGTGCTGGGGAAGGTGCTGGACGCCTGAAAGGGTTGGACGCCCGAGGCGGTTACACGACCAGCAGCGGCACGTCCTCGCGCCACTTGAGGATCTTGTCGAAGCTGACGACGGTGCCGCCCCGGCCGGGCTTGGCGCCGATCTGGACGTGATCGGCGAGTTCCCGGATGAGACAGAGACCGCGGCCGTGCTCGGCGTCGGGGCGGGCGGGGCGGATCTCCGGGGGACGCGGCAGTCCCGGTCCGGAATCGGCCACTTCGATACGGCACTTCTCGCCGTCGAGATACGCCGTCACCCGGTACGCCCCCGAGGATCCGCCGTGCGGGGCGCGCCCGCCGTGCTCGACGGCGTTCGCGCAGGCCTCGCTCAGGGCGACGGACAGGTCGTAGGAGATCTCGGGGTCGACGCCCGCCGTCTCCATGGTGCCGATCAGCAGCCGCCGGGCGAGCGGCACGCTCGCAGCCTCGCGCCGCAGATGGAGTGACCACCAGATGCTCATGCTCCAGCCTCCTGGCCGCGGCTCGACATACCGTTACGTATTGCCGCCCATACGTGGCCGTAAGCACACCGTTGACGTGACTCCGCCCATACAGCCGATGCGCCGCGGGAGGAATCGGTGTATGAGGGGCGATCCCGCGACGCGGCCCTGCCGTAGGAGAGCGATAAGTCCAGTGCGATGATGGGCCCGCCATGACTGCCCCCCACCCGCGCACGGCGCGCCCCGGAGCCGGGCTCCGGATCCTGCGGGCCGCGGTGTTCTCCGCGGTCTGCGTCGCGCTGGCCGCGTGCGGGCACGCCCTCGCCTCCTGCGCGAGCGTGCCGCTGTGGACACTGGGCGCGGGATTCCTCGGCTGCCTGCTGCTCGTGGTGCCGCTCGCCGGGCGGACCCGCTCGCTGCCGGGCATCGCCGCGCTCCTCGCGTTCGGCCAGACCGCGCTGCACGCGCTGTTCGGGCTGGGCCAGCACGGGGTGGCCATGGCTTCCGGTCCGATGGCGATGGGGTCGACGGGGTCGATGAACTCCACCGGCTCTGCGGGCTCGTTCGGCTCCTCGCTCAGCGACACCGCGCTGGTCGAGCAGGCCGCCCGGTTCCTGTGCGGGGCGAGCCCCGGCGCCCTGACCCCCGGCCGCGCCTTCCACGTCCTGCTCGCCGCACATCTCATCGACGGCACGGGCCGGCCCCTGACCGGCACGGGTGGCATGCGGCACGCGTACGGCGCCACCGGCGCCGCCGCCGCGCTGCTGCCCTCGCTGCCGATGCTGCTCGGCCACGTCCTCGCGGCCGTCGCCGCCGGCTGGCTGCTGCGCCGCGGCGACCTGGCCCTGCTCCGGCTGATCGAGCTGTCGGCGCACGGAGTCGCGGAGGGAGCGCTCGTACGGTCCCTGCGCGCGGCGCTCGCGCTGGTGTGCGCCCTGTGCGCCGGGCTGCTGCCCACCGCCGGACCCGGCCCGCTCGGCCGTCGTACCGCGCGGGACGAGCCGTCCGCCCCGCACACCACCGCGCTCCAGCACACGGTGATCCGGCGCGGCCCGCCCGCCGACCGCTTCCTCCTCGCCGCCTGACGCGACGCGCGCACCACTCCACGTGGAGACCCACGGGAGAGGCAGCCGCCGTCGCGCGGCACGCACGTGTGCGCACCTCCCGCACGCCCGGCCCGGCGCCGAGCGGCACGGCCACGCGCACGCGCACCTCTCTTCGTCACCGGAACTCACCAAGAGTGGAGCTCCTGCCATGCAGGCTTCTCGTATCGCCTCGCGCCTCGCCGCCGCCACCGCCGTCGCGGGCACGGCCGTCCTCGCACTGTCCGTCCCCGCCTTCGCGCACGTCACCGTGCAGCCGGAGGGCACCGCGGCCAAGGGCGGGTACGCGGTCGTCGACTTCAAGGTCCCCAACGAGCGCGACAAGGCCTCGACCACCAAGGTCGAGGTCAACTTCCCGGCCGACCACCCGCTCGCCTCGGTCATGCCCGAGCCCGTCCCCGGCTGGACCGCGAAGGTCACCAAGTCCAAGCTGGACAAGCCGCTGAGCATGCACGGCGAGAAGATCGACGAGGCCGTCACCAAGGTCACCTGGACCGCCGCCGACGGCAAGGGCATCCAGCCCGGCTACTTCCAGAAGTTCCCGCTCTCCGTCGGCGCCCTGCCCGAGAACACCGACCAGCTGGTGTTCAAGGCCCTCCAGACGTACTCCGACAACGAGCTCGTGCGCTGGATCGAGGTGCAGCAGGCCGGCCAGGACGAGCCGCAGAACCCGGCACCGGTCCTGCAGCTGTCCGCCGCGGCCGACGGCCACCACGGCACGGCGAACGGCAAGGACGCCGCCGACAAGACCGAGAACGCGGCCGCCACCACGGACTCCGGCTCCCACGACACCGACACCACCGCGCGCGTCCTCGGCGTGGTCGGCATCGTCGTCGGCGTCGCCGGTGTCGCCTACGGCGTCCTCGCGGGCCGCCGCCGGACCGCCTGAGCCCCACCGTTCCGCACCGCGCACGGGGGCCGTGCCACGCTGTCGTGGCTGTCGTACGACCCCGGTGCGCGCCGGAGTACTCACATCTGGGACATTTTTCTA
Source organism: Streptomyces yokosukanensis (assembly GCF_001514035.1). Taxonomy (GTDB): domain Bacteria; phylum Actinomycetota; class Actinomycetes; order Streptomycetales; family Streptomycetaceae; genus Streptomyces; species Streptomyces yokosukanensis. Next base: position 142,175 of record NZ_KQ948206.1, read on the forward strand.
TGCGCAAGAAGACGTTCGCCGCGGCCACGCTGCTCGCCGCCGCCACCCTGACCCTGTCCGCCTGCGGCAGCGGGACCGACGACAAGTCGCCGGTCTCCGTGGTCTCGGAGGAGTCCGACTCGGGCAAGGCCGCCACCGTCCTCGACCAGCCCTTCGAGAAGCCGGACCTCGTCCTCACCGACACCCACGGCAAGAAGTACGACCTCCGCAAGGAGACGAAGGGCCATCCGACCCTGGTCTACTTCGGCTACACCCACTGCCCCGACATCTGCCCGACGACGATGAGCAACATCGCCGTCGCCAAGAAGGCGCTGCCCAAGGCCGAGCAGAACGACCTCAGGGTCGTGTTCGTCACCACCGACCCCGGCCGCGACACCCCGGCCGGGCTGGGCAAGTGGCTCAAGGGCATCGACCCGCAGTTCATCGGCCTGACCGGGGACTTCGCCACCATCCAGGCCGGCGCCCGCTCGGTCGGCATCTCCGTGGAGCCGACGAAGAAGGACAAGGACGGCAAGCTCGTCTCCGTCCACGGCACCCAGGTCATCGCCTTCTCCCCGAAGACCGACAGCGGTTACGTCCTCTACGGCGAGGACGCCACGGTCGACGACTACACCAAGGACCTGCCCAAGCTCATGAAGGGGGCGAACCCGTGAGGCGCCGTTCCGCCGTCCTGACCACGGCCGCCGCGCTCACCGGTGCGCTGGCCCTCGCGGGCTGCTCGGACTCCGGGTCGAAGTCCGGCTCGGGCTCGGGCTCCGCGAAGGCCGAGCTGTCGGTGAGCGGGCCGTACATACCGCAGCCGGTCTCCGCCGACATGGCCGCCGGCTTTTTGACGATCACCAACAAGGGCGGCGCCAAGGACCAGCTGACCTCGGTGAGCAGTGAGGCCGCCGGCCAGGTCACCATGCACAGCACCATGGGCGGCTCGATGCAGGAGGAGACCTCCTTCGCCATACCCGCCCACGGTCAACTCGTGTTCAAAAGCGGTGGCAACCATCTGATGTTCGAGAAGCTGAAGCGCAAGCCGAAGCAGGGCCAGACGGTCACCGTGAAGCTCACCTTCGCCAAGTCCGGGCCCCTCACCGTCGAGATGCCGGTGAAGTCCGCCACGTACAACCCGTCGACCGGCCACTGACGGAGGGAAGGACCACCATGACACGGACCACCACCCCCGAGGGACACAGGCGCGGCCTGCGCATCCTGGTGCTGCTGTTCCTCGCCGTCACCGGCGCTCTGCTCGCGGGTGCCGGGCCGGCCTCCGCGCATGCGGCGCTGACCGGCAGCGACCCCGCGCAGGGGGTGGTGGTCAAGCAGGCACCCAGCCAGGTGTCGCTCACCTTCTCCGAGAAGGTGGCGATGAACGACGACTCCCTGCGCGTCCTCGACCCGCGGGGCAAGCCGGTGCAGAGCGGCAAGCCCGCCGACGTGAGCGGCACGACGTACGCCGTGCGCCTCAAGGGCAGCCTGGGCAAGGGCACCTACACGGTCACCTACCAGGTCGTCTCGGCCGACAGCCACCCCGTCTCCGGTGCCTACACCTTCTCCATCGGGGCGCCCTCGCAGACCGTGGTCTCCGGTACCGGGCCGGTCGCGGGCGGCGGGCTCGTCGGCGCGCTCTACGCGTTCGGGCGGTACGCGTCGTACGCCGGCTTCATCGTGCTCGCGGGCGGCGCCGCCTTCGTGCTCGCCTGCTGGCAGCGCGGCGCGGGGGTACGGGCCTTGCAGCGGCTGGTCGTCGGCGGCTGGCTCACGCTCACCGGAGCCACCCTGTGGCTGCTGCTCCTGCGCGGCTCCTACACCACCTCCGGGAAGTTCGCCGACGTCTTCGACCTCGGACTGCTCGGCCAGGTGCTGCAGACCAAGACCGGTGCGGCCCTGATCTCCCGGCTGCTGCTGCTCGCCGCCGCCGCGCTGTTCATCGCCGTCCTCTTCGGCGCGTACACCAAACGGGAAGAGGACGAGGAGAAGCGCGATCTGACGTTCGGGCTCGCGATCGGCGGTGTCGTCGTCGCGGCCGGACTCGCCACCAGCTGGGCCATGGCCGAGCATGCCTCGGTCGGGCTCCAGCCGGGCATCGCCATGCCCGTCGACGTCGTGCATCTGCTCGCCGTCGCCGCGTGGCTGGGCGGGCTCACCGCCCTGCTCGTCGCCCTCTACCGGGCGCCCGCCGAGACGCCGTTGGAGGCCGTCGCGGTCCGGCGTTTCTCCCGCCTGGCCTTCGGCAGTGTCGTCGCGCTCGTCGTGACCGGCACCTACCAGTCCTGGCGTCAGCTGGGCTCCTGGTCGGCGTTCACCGACACCCGGTACGGACAGCTGCTGCTGGTCAAGATCGGACTGGTGGCGCTGCTGATCGCCATCGCCTCGACATCCCGGCGCTGGACGGGCCGACTCGTCGACAGCTGCGCCGTCACCGCCGAGACGCCCGAGAAGGAACGGGTCGGCTCCGGTGCGGCCAAGCAGTCCGCCAAGGGCAGGACCAGCGGAGACCCCCGGCGCGCCGAGCAGCTCGCCCGCCAGCGGGCGGCCATGGACGCCGCCCGGCAGAAGCGGCTGCGCGACGGTGACACGAACCGCTTCGGGCTGCGCCGCTCGGTGCTCGCCGAGGCGGGCGTCGCGGTCGTGCTGCTGGCCGTCACCACCTGGCTGACCCAGACCGAGCCCGGCCGCACCGAGCTGGAGGCCAAGGCCGCCACGTCCTCCACCGGCTCGGCCGCGGCGCCCTCGAACGGCGCGCTGACCCTGGACATGCCCTTCGACACCGGCGGCACCGACGGCAAGGGCGTCGTCAGCATCGACCTCGACCCCGCGCGCGTGGGCGCCAACGAGATGCATGTCTACGTCCAGCGACCCAACGGCCGGGCCTTCGACATCCCCGAGGTGAAGGTCTCCTTCACCCTCGAGACGAAGAAGATCGGCCCGCTTCCCGTGACCCCCGACCACATCACGACCGGCCACTGGTCGGCGAGCGGCGTGCAGATCCCCATGGCCGGCGACTGGAAGATCGCCGTCACCGTGCGGACCTCCGACATCGACCAGGCGACCGTCTCCAAGAACGCGCAGATCGGCTGAACGACCCATGCCCGACCAGTCCGTCCCTCAGGCCCGCACCTCCGCCGAGGTCGCGCAGGCACCCGATTCCACCGGCGGCCACGGCGTCTCCCGGCGTGCCCTGCTGGGCACCGCGGGCGCCACCGGGCTCGTGCTCGGCGCGTCCGGCGGAGCCGTGGGGTACGCCGCGGCGCCCGCCCAGGCCACCCCTCTGACCTCGGTGGGCTCCGACCGGGGGATGTTTCACGGGAAACATCAGCCCGGCATCACCGAGGGGCTCCAGGCACGCGGCCATCTCGCCGCCTTCGACCTGACGGCGGGCGCGGGCCGCAAGGAGGCCGCGGCCCTGCTGCGCCGCTGGTCGACGACGGCCGAGCGGTTGATGGCGGGCGAGGCGGCTCCGCACGACGACACCGATGTGGCCCGCGACGCCGGACCCTCCTCCCTGACGATCACCTTCGGCTTCGGGCACGGCTTCTTCGACAGGACCGGTCTGGAGAAGCAGCGGCCGAGCGCGCTGGACCCGCTGCCGGACTTCTCCTCCGACCGCCTCGACAAGGCACGCAGCGACGGCGATCTATGGGTGCAGATCGGCGCGAACGACGCCCTGGTCGCCTTCCACGCCCTGCGCGCGATCCAGAAGGACGCGGGTGGCGCGGCGCGCCTGCGCTGGCAGATGAACGGCTTCAACCGCACCCCGGGCGCCACCGCCCATCCCATGACCGCCCGCAACCTCATGGGTCAGCTGGACGGCACCCGCAATCCCAAGCCCTCCGAATCCGACTTCGACCGGCGGATCTTCGTGCCCGCCTCGGGCGATCCCGCCTGGATGGCGAACGGCTCCTACGCCGTCGTACGCCGTATCCGGATGCTCCTGGACGACTGGGAGAAGCTGTCGACGGCGGCCCAGGAGGCGGTCATCGGGCGGCGGAAGTCCAACGGGGCGCCGCTGTCCGGGGGCGACGAGACGACCCCGATGGACCTGGAGAAGGCCGACGCCAAGGGCGAGTACATCGTCCCGCTCAACGCGCACGCCCGGATCACCCGGCCCGACAAGAACAGCGGCGCGGCCATGCTGCGGCGCCCCTTCTCCTACCACGACGGCTTCGACGCGGACGGCACACCCGACGCCGGTCTGCTCTTCGTCTGCTGGCAGGCGGACCCGCTGCGCGGCTTCGTACCGGTGCAGCGCAAGCTCGACCGGGGGGATGCGCTCTCGCAGTTCATCCGGCACGAGGCGAGCGGACTGTTCGCGGTGCCGGGCGGGGCGGCGAAGGGGGAGTACGTGGGGCAGCGGCTGCTGGAGGGGTAGTCCCCCGTTCGGCAGGGACACGGGTGCGACGAAGGTACGGGGTTTACGGCGCTTGCTGGGCTTTCCGGGGCCAAACCACTCGGTCGAGTGGTTGCCGTGAGACAGCGGAGCCGGAGTTGAGCGCGGCCATTAGGGTGAGGGACATGCCAGCGAGCTATGCGTATCTCGGCCCCGAGGGCACCTTCACCGAAGTGGCCCTGCGGACCCTCCCGGAAGCCGCCACCCGCGAACTCGTCCCGTATGTGTCGGTGCAGTCCGCGCTGGACGCGGTGCGGGCCGGCGAGGCCGAGGCCGCGTTCGTGCCGATCGAGAACTCCGTCGAGGGCGGCATCACCACCACCCTGGACGAGCTGGTCGCGGGCGAACCGCTGACCATCTACCGCGAGGTGCTGCTGTCGATCACCTTCGCGCTGCTGGTCCGGCCCGGCACGAAGCTCACGGACATCAAGACCGTCTCCGCGCACCCGGCGGCTCAGCCGCAGGTGCGCAACTGGCTGCGCAAGCACCTTCCGGACGCGGTCTGGGAGTCGGCCGCCTCCAACGCGGACGCCGCCCGCCTGGTCCAGGAGGGCCGCTACGACGCCGCCTTCGCCGGCGAGTTCGCCGCCGCCCGGTACGGCCTCCAGGCCCTGGAGACCGGGATCCACGACGCGGAGAACGCACAGACCCGGTTCGTGCTGGTGGGCCGCCCGGCCCGGCCCGCCGCGCCGACCGGCGCCGACAAGACCTCGGTGGTGCTGTGGCAGCGCGACGACCACCCGGGCGCGCTGCGCGACCTGCTCGGCGAGTTCGCCACGCGCGGCATCAACCTGATGCTGCTGCAGTCCCGGCCGACCGGCGCCGGTATCGGCAACTACTGCTTCTGCATCGACGCCGAGGGCCATGTCTCCGACCGGCGGATGGCGGAGGCGCTGATGGGGCTGAAGCGGATCTGTCTGCAGGTGCGTTTCCTCGGCTCCTATCCCCGTGCGGACATCACGCCGGCGGAGGCCAGGCCGACGCCGCCGGGGACATCGGACGAGGAGTTCATGGCGGCGGCGGACTGGGTGACGCGTTGCGAGGACGGCCGGTTCTAGCCAGTCGTACCTGCATATCATCGTTATCCACAGAAGTTATCCACAGGTCCGCTTCTCGACCTGGGGACAAGTCGACAACGGTATGTGAGTCGGTCGACAAATCACCTCCCACACCTCCCGGGCGGCCACCGCTCGGCACCTCACCCTTCGTCCACCCGTTTCCATTGATTCATCTTTCAGGGTGACCACTTTCCATCCAAAAGTGGGTGTGACCCGGGTTTTCCCTGGGAATTTCTCGATCCGGAGGCAACTTCCGGAGTGATCAATTCCGAAGTCCACAGATCTTCCACACAGCCTGTGGATAACTCTCGGGGGGGTGTGGATTCCTGTGGACAGCGGTGTGGGCAAGTCCCGTTCTCCACAAGGGAATCCGGTCAACCCCACGCCTGGCAGGTGCTCCGTCCCAGGGAGTGAGACACTTTTCCTTGACGCGTTCTGACACGTTCCGCAATTTACGCATAACGGAACGTAAGCGGGTGAACGGCGGCAAATCAGAACTCCACGGAATAGTGATTCGTGAGCCGCGAGCCCGCACCGGTAGCCTTGGCCTCGTGATTGACCTTCGCCTGCTTCGTGAGGACCCCGACCGTGTGCGCGCATCGCAGCGCGCCCGTGGAGAGGACGTCGCGCTCGTCGACTCCCTCCTGTCTGCCGACGAGCGGCGCAGGTCCTCCGGCGTCCGCTTCGACGAGCTGCGTGCCGAGCAGAAGCAGCTCGGCAAGCTGATCCCCAAGGCCTCCGGCGACGAGAAGGCCGAGCTGCTCAAGCGTGCCGAGCAGCTGAAGGCCGACGTGAAGGCCGCCGACGCCGAGCGCGACGCGGCCGACGCCGAGACCCAGCAGCTGCTGCTCCAGCTCGGCAACCTCGTCCACCCCGATGTGCCCGTCGGCGGCGAGGAGGACTTCGTCACGCTGGAGACGCACGGGACCATCCGTGACTTCGGTGCCGAGGGCTTCGAGCCCAGGGACCACCTCGAACTGGGCCAGCTGCTCGGCGCCATCGACGTCGAGCGCGGCGCCAAGGTCTCCGGCTCCCGCTTCTACTTCCTCACCGGTGTCGGCGCCCTGCTGGAGCTGGCCCTGGTGAACGCCGCGATCGCCCAGGCCACGGCCGCCGGCTTCACCCCCATGCTCACCCCGGCGCTGGTCCGCCCGCAGTCCATGGCGGGCACCGGCTTCCTCGGCCAGGCCGCGCAGGACGTCTACCACCTCGACAAGGACGACCTGTACCTGGTCGGCACGTCCGAGGTGCCGCTGGCGGCGTACCACATGGACGAGATCATCGACGCCGAGCGCCTGCCGCTGCGCTACGCGGGCTTCTCCCCGTGCTTCCGCCGCGAGGCCGGCTCGCACGGCAAGGACACCCGGGGCATCTTCCGTGTGCACCAGTTCGACAAGGTCGAGATGTTCACGTACGTCTCGCCGGAGGACTCCCGGGCCGAGCACCAGCGCCTGCTGGAGTGGGAGAAGCAGTGGCTGACCTCGCTGGAGCTGCCGTTCCGCGTCATCGACGTCGCCAGCGCTGACCTCGGCGCCTCGGCCGCCCGCAAGTACGACTGCGAGGCGTGGATCCCGACCCAGGGCAAGTACCGCGAGCTGACCTCGACCTCGGACTGCACCGAGTTCCAGTCCCGCCGGCTGTCGATCCGCGTCCGCGACGGCAAGCAGGTCAAGCCGCTCGCCACGCTCAACGGCACGCTGTGCGCCGTGCCGCGCACGATCGTGGCCATCCTGGAGAACCACCAGCAGGCCGACGGCTCGGTCCATGTCCCCGAGGTGCTGCGCCCGTACCTCGGCGGCCGGGAGGTCCTGGAGCCGGTCGCCAAGTGACCGGCTTCCCGTACCGCCTGATCGCCACCGACCTCGACGGAACGCTTCTGCGCTCCGACGAGTCGATATCTCAGCGCACCCGTGAGGCGCTCGCCGCGGCCACCGCGGCGGGCGCGGCCCACATCGTCGTCACCGGCCGCGCGGTCCCATGGACCCGACACATCCTGGACGACCTCGGCTACGACGGCCTCGCCGTCTGCGGCCAGGGCGCACAGGTCTACGACGCCGGGTCGCACCGCCTGCTGACGTCCGTGACCCTGGACCGGCAGCTGGCGGGGGTCGCCCTGGCCAAGATCGAGGCCGAGGTGGGCCCGCTGTACCTGGCGGCCAGCCGCGACGGCCTGGACGGCGAGGTGCTCGTGGGTCCGGGCTACGCGGTCACGGGCACACTGCCGGCGATCCCCCTCACGGACGCGTCCGACCTCTGGACGGCGCCGCTGAACAAGATCTACATACAGCATCCGACGCTGTCCGACGACGCTCTGGCGGACGCGGCCCGGCAGGCGGCCGGCGGCTTCGTCACCGTGGCCATGGCGGGCGAGGGCATCGTGGAGCTGCTGCCGCTCGGTCTGTCCAAGGCCACGGGGCTGTCCCTGGCGGCCCGCCGCCTGGGCCTGAAGGCCGCGGACACGATCGCCTTCGGCGACATGCCGAACGACATCCCGATGTTCGCCTGGGCCTCCCGGGGCGTGGCCATGGCGAACGCCCACGAGGAACTGCGCTCGGTGGCGGACGAGGTGACGGCGTCCAACGAGGATGACGGCATCGCGGTGGTGCTGGAGCGGTTGCTGGGCTGAGCTTTCTGCTTCTTCTGCGGAGGATGCACGGATCGAACGTGCGCGGGGTTGCCCCCGACCATGGCTTAGCAAGCCAGTGCCTTACCGCTCGGCCAATCCTCCGGGTGGGCGGCCCACGCAAGCGCAGCGCATGCGCTCACGTGCTCGAAGCGGCCGCCCCGGGCTGCCCCTCGGGCTCGACGGTGGCGTAACTACACCGGACCCGGCCTCAGGCTGCCCTGTCGGGAGCTGGACGTACTGTCGTGCATGGACATCGCCCGGCTCCTCTCCCGGAATGCGGCGCCGGGACGTTCCCGGCGGATGGGGTACAACCACTCTGCCCCGCCGCCGAGTTGGGGCGCCACCGAATTAACCGCGGCACGGAATCGACCGGTGTCCACCGATGCCGACCGGTGCGGAGAACTCGCGCTACCGGCGGCCCCATCTGCGCCTGCGCACCTTGCTGAAGAACCAGCCCGCCGGCGGCTCGTCGGAGCGCCACGGCTGCGGCTCGGGCTCCTCGGCCCGCCAGCGGGCGGCGAGCATCCGGGCTCTCGCGGACGGCTCGGAGGTCTCGGCGGAGCGGACGAAGGTCTCGTCCAGGACCAGATCGTCCCAGGCGTCCGCGTCGGACCGCCCGCGCCCGTCGTTCTGCGGTATCTCCTCTGCCATCACCGGCCTCCTAGCCGTACATCCGCTTTGTCCAGTCTGCCCGGGGCGGCGTGAAGTCCCCGTCAAAGCCACCGCGGCCGGACGGGGACCCGCCGGGCGTCTACTCCTCGCCCGCCAGCTTCAGCGTCCGCAGTTTCTGCCCGGCGTACCAGGTGGCCAGCGCGGTGACCGCGACCAGCAGCACGGTGGCCGTCGTCAGGCTCACGTCCGAGGTCACCAGGTCCCCGCCGGCGATCTTGTGGGCGACGGCCAGCGACCACTGCTGGACGCTGAGCGTGCGCGCACCGGGCACCAGCGAGCCGAACAGCGCCTCCCAGACCAACGCGTAGACGAGGCCGAAGACCACCGCGTGCCGGGAGACCGTGCCGAGCAGCAGGAACAGCGCCGAGTAGGCGATGGAGGAGACCAGGGCGGCGACCGTGTAGGCGACGGCGATCTGCTGGCCGTTGCCGTTGAGGATCAGGCCCGCGATCAGGGTCGGCACAGCCGAGAAGACCATGGTCACGGCGATGGCGACGATCAGCTTGGTGAAGATGATCGTGGGGCGCTTCAGCGGCTTGGACAGCAGGTAGACGACGGAGCCGTCGTCGATCTCCGGGCCGATCGCGCCCGTGCCCGCGATGACACCGATGATCGGCACCATCGTGGCGATCGCGAAGCCGCCGAGGACGTCGGAAGCCGTCTGGTCATCGGCCCCGGTCAGGGCACGCACGGCCACGGAGAGCACGATCAGCAACAGCGGCAGCGCGCCGAGAATGAGGGCCCGGCGACGGCCGAGCAGGGCTCGGTAGGTGAGCCGGGCGACGGTGGGGTCGTACATCTTCGGCCTCCTACGCCGCGACCAGATACGAGAAGACGGACTCCAGGGACTCGTCGGACGGCGAGACCGTGAGCAGTCGGATGCCGTGGTCCCGGGCGACCTTCGGCAGCAGGACGGTGAAGCGGCCGAAGTCGACGGCCTGGATGCGCAGCGCGCCCTCGGACATGTCGACCTCGATGCCGGCCGTCGACGGGTCGGCGATCAGCGCCGCCGCGAGGGCCCGGTCGTCGCTGGAGCGGACCAGGTAGCGGTGCGGGCGGTCGGTCATCAACCGGCGGATCTTGCGGAAGTCGCCGCTGGCCGCGTGCCGTCCGGCGACGACGACCTCGATGTGCCGGGCGAGCTGCTCGACCTCTTCGAGGATGTGCGAGGAGAACAGCACGGTGCGGCCTTCGTCGCCCATCTTCCGCAGCAGGTCCATCAGTTGCATGCGCTGGCGCGGGTCCATGCCGTTGAAGGGCTCGTCCAGCAGGAGCAGCGAGGGCTCGTGGACCAGCGCGCTCGCCATCTTCACGCGCTGGCGCATGCCCTTGGAGTACGTGGAGATACTGCGGTCCTGCGCGTACTCCATCTCGACCGTGGCCAGCGCCTTTTGAGCCGCCTTGGCACCGAGGCCGTGCAGCTCGGCGTTGGCGACGACGAACTCGCGGCCGGTGAGGAAGTCGTACATCGCCTCGCGCTCGGGGACGATGCCGATGTGCTGGTAGATCCGCTCGTTGCGCCACACCGGCTGTCCGTCGAGGGTGACCGTGCCGGTGGAGGGGGCGAGGAAGCCGCCCATCATGTTGATCAGGGTGGACTTTCCGGCGCCGTTGGGGCCGAGGAGGCCGGTGACGCCGGGGCCGATGGTCATGGTGATGTCGTTGACGGCGACCACGTTGCCGAACCAGCGGGAGACGTGGTCGATGCTGAGCGTGGTCACAGTCCCACCTTCTTGTAGCGGCGCATCAGCAGGCCGTAGCTGCCGGCGATCAGGGCGAGCACGACCAGGACGTAGACCACGCCCTGCCCGGCCGACGGGTCGACGGCTCCGGGGTTTCGGGCGGTCGCGCCCAGGAAGGCCGATTGGACGCCGTCGATGAGCGTGACGGGCGAGAACAGGCCGATCCACGGGATGGCGGAGGTGTGGTTCTGCACGTTGGCGATGGCCTGGAGCGTGCTGACCGCGCCGTAGGAGATGACCAGCACGGCGATCACGGCGGCGATGCCGAAGCCGCGGCGCGGGGTGACGGCGGCGATGACCAGGCCGATGCCGGCGAAGAGCAGGGAGAGCAGGGCCACGGAGACCAGTCCCTCGGCGAATTCCTTCGTCTGGTGGGCGAAGCCCAGCTTGGACAGCAGTGCGCCCACGTACATCACGAGCAGGGGAGCGGCGGTCAGGATGAAGATCGCCGAGGCGAGTGAGGCGAACTTGGCGCGGACGTAGTCGGCGGTCTCGATGGGCCGTGAGAAGTACAGCGGCACGGTCTTGAAGCGCAGGTCGCGGGAGACGGCCTGGGGTGCCTGCGCGGCGACGTACAGGCTGATCACGGCCTGCATCATGATCGCGTACCGGGTGTACTGCACCGGCAGTTCGTGCGCCTTCGTGGCGACCGCGACGGCCACCATGATGGCCGCGGGCACGCACATCACCGTGAACAGCAGCATCGGCAGCACCTTGGACTTGGCCGAGCGGCCGAGTCCGTAGGCGCCGCGCAGGGACTGCGAGTACAGCGAGCGGCTGGCGTAGGAGCGGCCGAGGCGAGGGCCGTCGTAACCGCGGTAGCCGATGTCGTGGATACGGGTCTGGTCGCCCGTGGGCGAGGTCAGGGGCTGCTCAACCGCCATGGCCGACGGCCTCCTTCCACTGCTCGTCGCTGCCGCGCTCGTCGCTGTCGCGCTCGTCGCTGTCGTTCTCTGCGCCGCTGTTCTCGGCGCCGCCGGTGAACACCTCGGAGATGTGGTGCCGGCGCTGCTCCATGCGGACCAGGCCGAGGCCGAGGTCGGCGACCACGTCCCGGACCAGGTCGTACGTCTCCTCGCCCTGGGCGGTGAGCAACAGGATGTGCCCGGCGCCGGGCAGGCCCGCGCCCTCGGCGTGCGTCTCCACCCCGCGCGCGTGGAGCGCGTCGCGGACCGCGCGGGTGCCGTCCGGGTGGGCGTCGCTGTCGGTGACCTCGATCGCGAGGGTGGTCGTGGTCTGGGTGAAGTCGGTGGTGGAGCTGGAGCGCAGGAGCTTGCCGCCGTCGATGACGACAACGTGGTCGCAGGTGCGCTCCAGTTCGCCGAGGAGGTGGGAGGTGACCAGGACCGAGATGCCGAAGTCGGTGTGGATGCGACGGATCAGGCCGAGCATCTCGTCCCGGCCGACCGGGTCGAGGCCGTTGGTCGGCTCGTCCAGGAAGACCAACTGCGGGTCGTGCACCAGTGCCTGGGCGAGCTTCACGCGCTGCTTCATGCCGGTCGAGTAGCCGCCGATGGGGCGGTAGCGCTCCTCGTACAGCCCGACGTGGCGCAGGGTGTCCGCGGTGCGCTCGCGGGCCGCGGTGGGCGGCAGCCCGGACATGCGTGCCATGTGGACGACGAACTCGGTGGCCGAGACGTCCGGCGGCAGGCAGTCGTGCTCCGGCATGTAGCCGACGCGCTCGCGGATGGCGCCGCCCTTGGTGGCGACGTCGAGGCCGAGCACCTCGGCGCGGCCCTCCGTGGCGGGGGACAGACCCAGCAGGATCTTGATCAGGGTGGACTTGCCGGCGCCGTTGGCTCCGACGAGTCCGGTCACACCGGGCCCGATGTCCACGGACAGCCGGTCGAGAGCGGTCACCCGGGGGAACCGCTTGCTCAGGCTTTCGGTCGCGATCACAGTCACGCATTCGAAGGTAGTGACCCCGGCCACGCGGGTCGTCAGACTTCAGAGCCGTCTTCACGTCAGACCCAGGTATTACGGGTCCCTAAGGGACACCCCACCTCAGGGGTTACCCAGGGTTTTCCACAGCCTGCCGCCGCTCCTATTGACGCCGCCTCTAACAACTGTCACATTCACCAGTGTCAAGTTACGGACGCGTACCGCAGTCGACGGGCGAGTCGGCGGCACGACGGGACGAGGCGGCATGACGACGGCAGTGAGCAGCGAACTCCCCGTGGAGCTGCAGGGATTCAGGCGGGTGCAGCGCCTCGCCTACGAATGCGCGGAGGCGGTCGCGGCGCGGCTGGAGCCGGGCGTGACCGAGCGTGAGGCGGCGCGGATGCAGCGGGAGTATCTGCGCGAGCGCGGGGTGCGGGACTGGTTCCATCTGCCCTTCGCCTGGTTCGGTGACCGCACGGCGTTCGTGAACTTCCGCATCCCCCTGCAGTTCTTCCCCACCGACCGGGCCCTGGAGCCCGGGATGCCCTTCATCCTGGACATGGCGCCGGTGTACGAGGGTCACACGGCGGACATCGGCTACTCGGGCTCGCTCGGTGTGAACCCGGTGCAGGACCGGCTGATGGCCGACCTGGAGGCGCATCGCGAGCTGATCCTGCGCGAGGTGCGCGAGCGGCGCCCGCTGCGCGAGATCTACGAGAACGTGGACCGGCTCATGGCCCGCCAGGGCTACGCCAACCGCCATCGCGCGTACCCGTTCGGCGTGATCGCCCACAAGGTGGACCGGGTGAAGCAGCGCCGCTTCTCGCCCCACCTGTTCGGGTTCGGCACGCAGTCCCTGAAGGGCCTGGCCGCCGACGCGCTGCACGGCCACCGCGAGGGCTGGTCGCCCCTGTGGTCGCCGTACCGCTTCTCGGACCATCCGCCGCAGCCGGGCCTGTGGGCGGTCGAACCCCACCTCGGCTTCCGGGGCACGGGCGCGAAGTTCGAGGAGATCCTCGTGGTGACCGACTCCGAGGACCCCGAGGAGAGCGCGTTCTGGCTGGACGACGATCTGCCGCACGTGCGGCGCTGGGCGGAGGAGAAGTGACGCTGAAAGGTGCGCGGGAGCGCCGGCTGGCGACCGGCGGGGTCGAACTGTGCGTGGCCGAGCTGGGTGATCCGGAGGCGCCGACGGTGGTGCTGGTGCACGGCTATCCGGACAGCAAGGAGGTCTGGTCGGAGGTCGCCGTCCGCCTCGCCGACCGCTTCCACGTCGTCCTGTACGACGTGCGGGGCCACGGCCGCTCGACGGCTCCGAAGCCACTGCGCGGCGGCTTCACGCTGGCCAAGCTGACCGACGACTTCCTGGCCGTCGTGGACGCGGTCAGCCCGGACCGCCCGGTGCACGTGGTCGGGCACGACTGGGGCTCGGTGCAGTCCTGGGAGTTCGTCACGGTCGGCCGCACCGAGGGCCGTATCGCCTCCTTCACCTCGATGTCCGGACCGTCCCTGGACCATTTCGGGCACTGGATCAACGCGCGCGTGAAGCGCCCCACCCCGCGCCGGGTGGGCCAGCTCCTCGGACAGGGCGCCAAGTCCTGGTACGTGTATCTGCTGCACACACCGGTTCTGCCGGAGCTGGCGTGGCGCGGCCCCCTCGGCAGGCGCTGGCCGAAGATCCTCCAGCGGGTGGAGAGGGTCCCGGCCGGCGACTATCCGACCGCCTCGCTGCCCTCCGACGCGGCCCACGGCGCCTGGCTGTACCGGGACAACGTCCGCGCCCGGCTGACCAGGCCGCGCCCCGACGCGTACGCGCACGCGCCCGTGCAGCTCATCACGCCCCAGGGGGACGCGTTCCTCTCCGAGCGTCTCTACGACGACCTGGAGCAGTGGGTGCCCCAGCTGACCCGTCGCACGCTCCCCGCCAAGCACTGGGTCCCGCGCACCCGCCCCGATCAACTCGCCTCCTGGATCGAGGAGTTCATCATGTCCGTGGACGGCGGCCGCCCCGCGCCGAAGGCAACAGGCCGCCACGCCGACCGGTTCGGCGGGCAGTTGGTGCTGGTCACCGGGGCGGGCAGCGGCATCGGCAGGGCCACGACGTTCGCGTTCGCCGAGGCAGGCGCGCGCGTGGTGGCCGTCGACCGGGACGCCGAGGCCGCCGCCCGCACCGCGGAGCTGTCCCGGCTGATCGGCGCGCCGCAGGCCTGGGCGGAGACGGCCGACGTCTCCGACGAGCAGGCGATGGAGAAGCTCGCCGAGAAGGTGCACCGCGAGTACGGCGTGCTGGACGTGCTGGTCAACAACGCGGGCATCGGACTGTCGGGCTCCTTCTTCGCCACCACGTCCGAGGACTGGCGCAAGGTCCTCGACGTGAACCTGTGGGGCGTGATCCACGGCTGCCGGATCTTCGGCGCGCGCATGGTCGAGCGCGGCCAGGGCGGCCATGTCGTCAACATCGCCTCGGCTGCCGCGTTCCAGCCCTCACGGGCCCTTCCCGCCTACAGCACCTCCAAGGCCGCGGTGCTGATGCTCTCCGAGTGCCTGCGCGCCGAACTCGCCGGGCAGGGCATCGGGGTGAGCGCGATATGCCCCGGGATCGTCAACACGAACATCACCTCGACGGCCCGCTTCGCCGGTGCGGACGAGGCGGAGGAGCGCCGCCGCCAGAAGAACTCCGCCCGTCTGTACGGTCTGCGCAACTACCCGCCGGAGAAGGTGGCCGAGGCGATCCTGGAAGCCGTCGTGCACAACAGGGCGGTCGTGCCGGTGACCCCGGAGGCCCGCGGCGCGCATCTGTTGTCGCGCTTGATGCCGGGGGCGTTGCGGGGGCTTGCGCGGGTGGAGCCGAAGGTGTGAGAGCGGCAGGGATCGCACCACGGGGGTGCGGGTCGAGGGCCGAGCGCGGATCCGCGGCCGAGTGCGGGTCCCCGTGACCGAGTGCGGGTCCGTGGCGGGCTGTTCGCGCGGTTCTCCGCACCCCCGGTGAGCTGCGGTGTTCCGTCGGCTCGACCGTCCCGGCACCCGCGAACGGCCCGCCCCGCCCGCACCCCGGCCACCAGCCAAGGGAGCCGAACATGAGCGACCTCCCGGCCCAGCACACCTACCGCATAGAAGACCTCGCCCACCAGACCCGCACCACCGTACGGACCATCCGCGCCTACCAGGACCGCGGTCTCCTCCCCCGCCCCGAACGCCGAGGCCGCGCGAACCTCTACGCCGAGACCCATGTCACCCGCCTCCACCAGATCGCCCACCTCCTCGACCGCGGTTACACCCTGGCCTCGATCAAGGAACTGCTGGACGCCTGGGACACCGGCCGCGGGCTGGGCGGGATCCTCGGTCTGGTCACCGAGGTGGAGGGGCCGTGGACCGACGAGCGCCCCGACCGCATCACCCGCGCCGCACTGGACGCACGCTTCGGCGGCACGCCCGATGACGACGCGGTGAGCGAGGCGGTCGAACTCGGCGTGCTGGAGCGCGTCGACGGCGACCCCGACACGTTCCTCGTACCGAGCCCGCAAGAGCTGTCCGTGGCCGTCGAGTTGAACGCGGCCGGGGTTCCGCTGACCGCGATCTCGGGCCATCTGCGGGAGTTGAGGGGCCAGGTCGAGCACATCGCCGCCCGTTTCCTGGAGTTCACCACCGAGTACGTCTTCGCTCGCTATCTGGACGACCCCGAGCGCCGCACGGACGCGCACGCGGCGGAAGCGGCCTCGCTGGTGCGCCGGCTGCGCCCGCTGGCCCGGCAGACGATGGACGCCGAACTGGCGCGCGCCATGCGGTCCTTGGCGACCCGGCATCTGCGCACGCGCCTCAGCGCGGAGCAGCCTGTTGAAGATCGCTCCGACGAGCGCACCGTGGCTCTTCCCACCAGCACGATCGACGCTGTGGAAAGGCTCGTTGGGCGGGAGCACGTCTGCGAATTCATCACACTGGCGACCGAACGCGAGCTGCGCGCACGGGCCTTGGACCATCTCGCGTCAGATGTCGCACAGGCCAGAGAAGTTCGCGAATCAACCTAAACAGTACGCCACTTGTCCACAGATCCGCCAATTCCCCTGTGGATAACCTCACTTGGTTGTGGATCAAACCTGCGACCAAAAACAACCTGCGTGATCCACGTCTCTCCCGCACGCTGGACTCATGGACGAACGCCACGACTCAAGACGCGAAGAAGGACAAGGCGAAGGACGAGAAGAAGGACAAGACGAAAGCCATATCGACGAGAAACGTACCGTGAAGGTGTCGAAGTACCTCTCCAAACACCTGCGGCACCAGCCCGAGCGCATCGGGCTCACCCTGGACCAGGGCGGCTGGGTGGAGATCGACGCGCTGATCGCCGCGGCCACCGCCCACGGCTTCCGGTTCACGCGCGAGGAACTGGACCATGTGGTGGCCACCAACGACAAGCAGCGCTTCGCGATCAAGGGCGGCCTGATCCGCGCCAGCCAGGGCCACAGCGTCGAGGTCGACCTCGGACTGCCCCCGGCGCCCCCACCGCCACACCTGTACCACGGCACCGTGGCCCGGAACCTGGACGCGATCCGGACGGACGGCCTCAGGCCCATGAGCCGGCACGCCGTCCACCTCTCCGCCGACCGCGAGACCGCCACCCGGGTCGGCGCCCGCCGTGGCCGCCCCGTGGTGCTCACCGTCGATGCCGCAGCCATGCACCGCGACGGCCACGTCTTCCGTGTCAGCGCGAACGGGGTCTGGCTGACCCAGGCCGTACCACCCCGCTACCTGCGCTTTCCCGCCCCCGGCTGACCCCGCTCGGCGCGTGGCCGAGCAGCCGCGTTCGGTGAGCGTTTGGTCCGTTGTCAGTCGGTCCCCTTACCCTCGAACGCATGAGTCTGCGTCTGAGCACCGTGATCCTGCCCTACCGCCGCTGGAGCGAAGGCGGCCGTTCGGCCTGGATGCGGGCCGAGCAGCTCGGCTTCCACACCGGGTACACGTACGACCACCTGTCCTGGCGCAGCTTCCGCGACGGCCCGTGGTTCGGCGCGGTCCCGACGCTGACCGCCGCCGCCGGCGTCACCGAGCGCCTGCGCCTCGGCACACTGGTGACCTCGCCGAACTTCCGCCACCCGGTGACCCTCGCCAAGGAGCTGATCTCCCTCGACGACATCTCCGGCGGCCGGATCACCCTCGGCATCGGCGCCGGAGGCACCGGCTTCGACGCGACGGCGCTCATGAACAGCGGCCAGGAGCCGTGGAGCCCGCGCGAGCGCGCCGACCGGTTCGCGGAGTTCGTGCCGCTGCTGGACCGGCTCCTCACCGAGGACGCGGTCTCGTACGACGGCCGCTTCTACGCGGCGCACGAGGCGCGCAACATCCCCGGCTGTCTGCAGCGGCCCCGGCTGCCGTTCGCGGTGGCGGCCACCGGCCCCCGCGGTCTGAAGCTCGCCGCGCGGCACGGCCAGGCCTGGGTGACCACGGGCGACCCGAAGCTGTACGAGACGGGCACCCCCGAGCAGTCCGTCGAGGCCCTGCGCGGGCAGATCGTCAAGCTGTCCGAAGCCTGCGCGGACGCCGGGCGGGACGTGACCGGCCTGGACAAGATCCTGCTCACGGGCTTCACCCCGGACCGCGCCCGGCCGCTTCAGTCGCTCGACTCCTTCGTGGACTTCGCCGGCCGGCACCAGGAGCTGGGCTTCACGGAGATCGTGATCCACTGGCCCATCCCGGACTCCGACTTCGCTGCGGACGAGAAGGTCTTCGAGCAGATCGCCATGGAAGCCACCGCCCAGCTGGGCTGACCAGGACCGCCGAGGGACCGCCGAGGGCTGACCGGATCGCCGCGGGGCTGAGCGTCATCTGCGTCTCATCTGTGCGGAGTCCCGCACGGTCGTGCTGGCATATGCGCGAGAATGGCGCGGTGACCTCAGCGACCAGACAGCCCGGGACCCCTGCCGCCGCCACACCCCCGCGGCTGATCGCCACCGATCTCGACGGCACGCTGCTGCGGGACGACAAGTCCGTCTCCCCGCGCACGGTCGCCGCGCTGGCCGCCGCGGAGGAGGCGGGCATCGAGGTCTTCTTCGTCACCGGCCGCCCGGCCCGCTGGATGGATGTCGTCAGCGACCACGTCCACGGCCACGGCCTGGCGATCTGCGGCAACGGCGCCGCCGTGGTCGACCTGCACGGCGGCCCCGGCGCCCACCGCTTCGTGAAGGTGCGCGAACTGGCCCGCAAGAACGCCCTGGACGCCGTACGGCTGCTGCGCGAGGCGGTACCCGGCACGGTGTTCGCGGTCGAGCAGACCTACGGCTTCCACCAGGAGCCGGACTATCCCAAGCTGCACATGGAGATACCCGACAACCTCCTGCCCGCCGAGCGGCTTCTCGCCCCCGACGGCCCGGACGCCGACCAGCCCGTGCTCAAGATCCTTGCCTACCACCCGGACCTCGACCCGGACGCCTTCCTCGCCCTCGCCCGGCTGGCGATCGGAGACCGCGCCAACGTCACCCGCTCCAGCCCCAGCGCCCTGCTGGAACTGAGCGGCCCCGACGTCTCCAAGGCCAGCACCCTCGCCCTGTGCTGCGCCGAGCGCGGTATCTCGCACGAGGAGGTCGTGGCCTTCGGCGACATGCCCAACGACGTCGAGATGCTGACCTGGGCCGGCCAGTCGTACGCGATGGGCAACGCCCACCCGGACGTCGTCGCCGCCGCGTCGGGCCGCACGGTCGCCAACAACGAGGACGGCGTCGCGCTCGTGATCGAGCAGCTCCTCGCCACCCGTCTGTAGCGCTCAGCGGGGCCGGAAGCCCTCGTCAGGCGAGCGCAGCCACCCTTCCCGCGCGCACCTCTGGCACGGCCGGCACCACGGGTCCGGCTGGTCCGGCTGGTCCGGCTTCCGGCCAGCACGGCTAATACGGCTAGTACGGCGCCTCCCACACCACCGTCGTCCCGCCGCCGCCCTCTCCGATGCCCGGGCCGAGCCGGCTGTCCCCGCCGAGCGAGTCGGCCCGCCGCTTCAGGTTCCGCAGCCCACTGCGCCGGCCGCCCTCGGGGATGCCGACGCCGTCGTCCGCGACGCTCAGCCGCACCCCCGGCCGACCGTCGGCAAGGGGGACCGTCGCATCGATCACGACATCGATCCGAGAGGCATCGGCATGCCGGAACGCGTTGGACAGCGCCTCCCGCAGCGCCGCGATGAGGTTCTTGCCCGTGAGATCACCGACGGTGTCGACGGGGCCGAGGAAGCGGTGCGAGGGCTTGAACCCCAGCGGCACGGCAGCCATGTTGATCTCCCGCAGCACCCGCGTCCGCAACCCCGACGGCACCTCCGCCGGACCCTGCTGCAGCGCGAAGATCGCGGTACGGATCTCCTGGATGGTGACGTCGAGTTCGTCCACCGCCTTGCCGACGCCCTCACGCACCTCCGGCACCACGGACCGCCGATGTGCGCTCTCCAGCATCAGCCCGGTGGCGAACAACCGCTGGATGACCAGATCGTGCAGATCCCGGGCGATCCGGTCACGGTCCTCGAACACCGCGAGCCGCTCCCGGTCGCGCTGCGCCTCGGCCATCATCAGCGCCAGCGCCGCCTGCGAGGCGAACTGCACGGCCAGCGTGCGCTCGGCCCGCGTGAACGGCCGTCCGCCGCGCGCACGGGGCGTGACCAGCGTGCCCAGCACCCGGCCGTCGCTCTGCAGCGGCACCATCATCGCCGGGCCGTAGCCGCTCGCGTACTGCGTCAGCATCCGGGAGTCGGTGGCCGCGTCGATGACGAACACCGCCTGCCCGTCCAGGAGTTCGGCGACGATCCGGCTCTCCGGCGGAATCACCGCGCCCAGCATGCCCGTCGGCTCGTCCGAGGCCACGGCCACGACCTCCAGACCGCCCTCCTCCGCGGGCAGCAGCACGATCCCGGCCGCCGCTCCGGACAGCCGGCGCGCCTGCTCCGCCACGACCTGAAGGGCGTCGTCGGCGTCCCCGCCCGACAGCAGCGCCGTGGTCACGGCCACAGACCCGTCGATCCAGCGCTCCCGCTGCATGGCCGCCTCGTACAGCCGGGCGTTGCCGACCGCGATACCGGCCTCGGTGGCCAGCACCTGGACCATGGCGAGGTCGTCGTCGTCGAAGGGACGGCCGCCGCGCTTCTCGGTCAGATACAGATTGCCGAAGATCTCTCCCTGCACCCGGATCGGGACACCGAGGAAGCTGCGCATCGGCGGATGGTGCTCGGGAAAGCCGCAGGAGCGCGGATCTTCGCTCAGATCGGCCAGCAGAACCGGCTTCGGCTCCCTGATGAGTGCGCCGAGCAGCCCCCTGCGCCCGTCGGGCAGCCGGCCGATCCGGCGGGCGGTCGCCTCGTCCACCCCCTGGTACACGAAATCGGAGAGCCCGCCGCCCTCCTCGTCGACCACACCGATCGCCGCGTACCGGGCGCCGGTCAGATCCGCGGCCGTCTCACAGATCCGGTCCAGTGTGGAGTGCAGCTCCAGCCCACTGCCCACGGACCGCATCGCCTCCAGCAACTGCGGCACCCGCAGGGCCGGCTCGGCGAGGAGCGGGGGGTCGGCCGACGGCACGGGCTCGGCGGACCCCGAGGGGTCGGAGGGAGACGGGGCGCACATGACCTGAGCGTAATTAGTCCCTTTTGTCACCGAAACCGGAGGCAAGAGCAGGAGTGACCGCCGGTGACCGTCAGGCCGCCTCCACCAGCGACTCCGCCTGCGCCTCCCGCAGCGCCAGCTCCCGTAGGGGCCCGTCCACCGCGAGAAGCTCCGCATACGTGCCCCGCTGCACCGCTCGGCCGGCGTCGAGCACGATCACCTCGTCCACCGCCTCCAGTCCGGCCAGCCGGTGGGTGATCAGCAGCGTCGTACGACCCTCCGTGGCGGCCAGCAGATCGGCGGTCAGCGCGTCGGCCGTCGGCAGATCCAGATGCTCGGCGGGCTCGTCCAGGACCAGGACGGGGAAGTCGGCCAGCAGGGTCCGGGCCAGCGCCAGCCGCTGCCGCTGGCCACCGGACAGCCTCGCCCCGTGCTCACCGACGAGCGTGTCCAGGCCGTCGGGCAACCCCTCCACCCAGTCCAGCAGGCGGGCCCGCTCCAGCGCCCGGCGCAGATCGGCCTCGGTGGCGTCCTTCCTGGCCAGCAGCAGGTTCTCGCGCACCGAGCTGTCGAAGATGTGGGCATCCTGCGCACACAGTCCGACGAGCCCCCGTACGTCGTCACCGGCGAGCGCGTACGCGTCCACACCGGCGAGCGTGTACGAGCCCTCCTGCGGGTCGAGGAAGCGCAGCAACACCTGGGCGAGGGTCGTCTTGCCGGAACCGGACGCCCCGACCACCGCGATCCGCCGCCCCTCGCGCAGGGTGAGGTCGAAGCCGGCCAGCGCCTCGCGGTGCTGCCCCTCGTACCGCGCGGCCAGTGCCTTGACCACCACGGGGAACGGCGAGACCGGCGCCTGCCGGGGCCGTTCCGGCTCGCGTACGGGCTCCGGGGCGTCGAGCACCTCGTGGACACGCTCCGCGCTGCGCCGCACCCGCTGCCGGTAGCGCACGGCGAGCGGCAGTCCCAGTACGGCCTCGAAGGCGGCCAGCGGAGTGAGGACGACCACGGCCATCGCCACACCGCCGAGCCGACCCGCGGCCACCGCCTGAGCGCCGAGCAGTGCGCTCGCCGTGACGGTCAGACCGGAGATCAGCGCGGTGAGTCCGTCACCGAGCGCGGTCACCGCGGCGGCGCGCGAAGCGATCCGGGTCAGGGTTCCGTCGGCTCGGCGGGCCGCGTCCGCACGCGCGGGCAGCGCACCGGCGACGGTCAGCTCCGCGGTACCGGTGAGCAGATCGGTGACACGGGTGGCGAGGGCGCCCCGGGCCGGAGCCAGCCGTTGCTCGGTCCGCCGGGCCACGGTCGCGGTGACGAGCGGCACGCCGACACCGGCTGCGACGAGGCCCGCGGCGAGGGCGGCACCGGCCTCGGGCAGCAGCCAGGCCGTGAAGCCGACGGAAGCGGCCGAGACGGCGACGGCGACCGAGGCCGGAAGCAGCCAGCGCAGCCAGTAGTCCTGGAGGTCGTCCACGTCCGCGACGAGTCGGGTGAGCAGATCACCGCGCCGGGCGGTCCGCAGCCCCGCCGGCGCGAGTCGCTCCAGGCGCCGGTAGACCGCGACCCGGGTGTCGGCCAGCATCCGCAGCACCGCATCGTGCGACACCAGCCGCTCGGCGTACCGGAACACGGCTCGTCCGATCCCGAAGGCCCGCGTGGCCGTCACGGCCACCATCAGATAGAGCACCGGAGGCTGCTGCGAGGCTCGCGAAATGAGCCACCCGGACGTCGCCATCAGCCCCACGGCACTGCCCAGCGCCAAGCTGCCGAGCAGCACGGCCGACAACAGCCGCCCACGCCGAGGCCCGGCAAGCCTTCGAACCCGCGCAAGCACCCGCCGAGCCCGCCCCGAACCCCGCTGAGGCCCTACATCCAGCCCCCGCCCACCGGTCCCACTTCCCGACCCACCCGCGACCAACTCCGCGCCGCCGCTTACCAGCCCACCCGAGACAGGTTCCGCAGCGCCGCTCACCGGCCCACCGAGTCGGGTGGCGGGTGGGCGGGGGTCCAGGGGACGGAGCCCCCTGGTGGCCCGACCGCAGCTCCGCTCGCTCACCGGCTCCGCACTCTCCAGCCGCACCACCCGGTCGGCAACCTCCAGCAAGGCCGGCCGGTGCACAACCAACAGCACCGTACGACCCGCCGCAAGCCGCCGTACCGCCGCCACAACACCCGCCTCCGTCGCCCCGTCCAGAGCAGCCGTCGGCTCATCGAGCAACAGCACAGGCCGGTCGGCCAGAAAAGCCCGCGCAAGAGCCAACCGCTGCCGCTGCCCCGCCGACAGCCCGGCCCCGTCCTCCCCGAGTACGGTCTCGGCCCCCTCGGGCAGCGCATCCACGAACTCCAGCGCCCCGGCGTCCCGCAGCGCCTGGCGTACGGCGGCGTCGTCCGCGTCGGGTCGGGCCAGCCGCACGTTCTCCGCGATGGTCCCGGCATACAGATGCGGCCGCTGCGGCACCCACGCGATCCGTGACCGCCACTGCTCCACATCGAGGTCGGCGAGATCGGCTCCCCCGATCCGCACCCGCCCCTCGCCGGGCTCGACAAACCCGAGCAGCACGTTCAACAGCGTCGACTTGCCCGCGCCGCTCGGCCCCACCAGGGCGACCGTCTCACCGGGCTCGACAGTGAACGACACATCCGTCACGGCATCCGTGGACCGGCCGGGATAGCGGACGGTGACCCCGTCGAAGGCCACCGCACCCGCGGGCACCACACCGGAACCGCACGCCGGAACAGGCGTCTGCAGCACGGTGAAGATCTCCTCCGCCGCGGCGAGCCCCTCGGCCGCCGCGTGGTACTGCGCACCGACCTGGCGCAACGGAAGGTACGCCTCGGGCGCCAGCACCAGGATCACCAGACCGATGTACAGATCCATGTCGCCGTGCACGAGCCGCATACCGATCGTCACCGCGACCAGAGCGACCGACAGCGTGGCGAGCAACTCCAGCGCGAAGGAGGAGAGGAAGGCGATCCGCAGGGTCCGCAGGGTGGCCTGCCGGTACTCGCCGGTGATCCGGCGGATCGACTCGGCCTGCGCCTTGGCCCGGCCGAAGACCTTCAGCGTGGGCAGTCCGGCGACCACGTCCAGGAAGTGCCCCGACAGTCGGGACAGCAGCCGCCACTGACGATCCATCCGGGACTGGGTGGCCCAGCCGATCAGCATCATGAAGAGCGGGATGAGAGGCAGGGTGCCGACGATGATCGCCGCCGACACCCAGTCCTCGGTGACGATCCGCGCCAGCACCGCCACCGGCACGACCACCGCGAGCCCCAACTGCGGCAAATAGCGCGAGAAGTAGTCGTCGAGGGCATCGACTCCGCGCGTGGCCAGGGTGACCAGCGAACCGGTGCGCTGCCCGGCCAGCCATCCGGGACCCAGCGCGGCCGCCCGATCGAGAAGCCGTCCCCGCAGTTCGGACTTCACTGCCGCGCTCGCCCGGTGAGCCGCCAGCTCGGTGAGCCACGCGACAACCGAGCGACCCACGGCGACGGCCGCCAACAACAGCAGGGGAGTGCGCAGTTCAGCTACGGACTGCCCATGCTGGAACGCGCCGACGACGATCTCGGCGATGAGCATCGCCTGGGCGATGAGCAGCCCCGCACCGAGGGCTCCCAGGCCGACGACCGCCACAAGGAACAAGCGCGTGGCACGGGCGTACTTCAGCAGGCGTGGATCGATTGGTTTCACGTGAAACGCGCCCTTCGGTCCAGAGGGTGTGTTTCACGTGAAACACACCCTCGGCGGACTCAGTGTGCGGCGCTGCCCGCAGCATCGGGAGCGATGTGCTGCGTGCCGATCCGCTTGCGGAACACCCAGTAGGTCCAGCCCTGGTAGAGCAGCACCAGGGGCGTGGCGATGGCAGCCAGCCACGTCATGATCTTCAGGGTGTAGGGGCTCGACGAGGCGTTGGTGACCGTCAGGCTCCAGTCCCCGTTGAGCGTGGACGGCATGACATTCGGGAAGAGCGAGAGGAAGAGCATCGCCACGGCGGCCACGATGGTGAGGCCCGACAACGCGAACGCCCATCCTTCACGCCCGAGTTGATTGGCCACCAGGGCGGCCACGAGGGCGACGACCGCTACGACCAGGGCCACCAGGCTCTTGCCGTCGCCACTGTCGGCCTGCGTCCACAGGAGGAATCCGAGCGCCACGACGGCCGTGACGACACCGACCCGCAGAGCCAGCTTCCGTGCCCGCACCCGGATGTCACCCACGGTCTTGAGCGCGGTGAAGACCGCTCCGTGGAAGGTGAACAGCGTGAGCGTCACCAGACCGCCGAGCACGGCGTAGGGGTTGAACAGGTCCCCGAGGCTGCCGACGTACTCGAAGTGCTGGTCGATCTTGACGCCCCGCACGATGTTCCCGAAGGCCACGCCCCACAGGAACGCCGGGATCAGCGAGGTCCAGAAGATCGCCGTCTCCCAGTTGCGCTGCCAGTTCTCCTCGGGGCGCTTCGCGCGGTACTCGAAGGCGACGCCCCGGACGATCAGGCAGACCAGGATGACCAGCAGAGGCAGGTAGAAGCCGGAGAAGAGGGTGGCGTACCACTCCGGGAACGCGGCGAAGGTCGCACCGCCGGCCGTGAGCAGCCATACCTCGTTGCCGTCCCAGACGGGCCCGATGGTGTTGATCAGGACCCGCCGCTCCGGCCGGTTCCGGGCCAGCAGCTTGGTGAGGATGCCGACCCCGAAGTCGAAGCCCTCCAGGAAGAAGTAGCCGGTCCACAGGACCGCGATCAGGACGAACCAGACGTCGTGAAGTTCCATGACTGTTCCCCCGGCCTAGTACGAGAAGGCCATCGGCTTGTCGGCGTCACGGGTGTCGCCGCCGATCTTCGTGGGCGGATTGAGGTCGGCCTCGGTCAGCTCGGGTGGGCCGGCCTTGACGTACTTCGCGAGCAGCTTGACCTCGACCACGGCGAGGATCGCGTACAGCGAGGTGAAGACGATCATCGAGGTGAGGACCTCGGCCTGGGAGACACCGGGGGAGACCGCGTGCCGCGTCTGCAGGACGCCGTACACGGCCCACGGCTGGCGGCCCATCTCGGTGAAGATCCAGCCCCAGGAGTTGGCGATCAGCGGGAAGGCCAGGGTCCAGGTCGCGATGCGCCAGTACCAGGGCGTGAGCTTCGGGCTGAGCGCCTTGCTCTTGAACAGCACCAGATGCGGCACCTCGTCCTCGCCGACCCGGAGATGCTGCGGCAGCATGAACTTCTTGCGGGTCAGCCACAGCCCGGCCAGGCCGATGGCGAAGGAGGCCATGCCGAAGCCGATCATCCAGCGGAAGCCCCAGAAGGCGACCGGGATGTTGGGCCGGTAGTCGCCCGGGCCGAACTTCTGCTGCTCGGCCTTGTTGACGTCGTTGATGCCGGGGACGTACGAGGTGAAGTTGTCGTTGGCCAGGAAGGAGAGCAGGCCGGGGATCTCGATGGCCACGGTGTTGTGGCCCTTCTCCACGTCGCCGTAGGCGAAGATCGAGAAGGGGGCCGGCTTCTGCCCGTCCCACAGCGCCTCGGCGGCCGCCATCTTCATCGGCTGCTGCTTGAACATGACCTTGCCGAGGGTGTCGCCGCTGATCGCGGTGAGCATGCCGGCGATGACCACGGTGATCAGACCGAGCCGCAGCGAGGTCTTCATCTCGCGGATGTGCTTCTTGCGGGCCAGGTGGAAGGCGGCGACGCCCACCATGAAGGCGCCACCGGTCAGGAAGGACGCGGACAGGGTGTGGAAGGCCTGGCTGAGTGCGGTGTTCTGGGTCAGCACGGCCCAGAAGTCGGTCAGCTCGGCGCGGCCCTTCGCCTTGTCGATCTTGTATCCGACCGGGTGCTGCATCCAGGAGTTGGCCGCGAGGATGAAGTACGCCGACAGGATCGTGCCGATCGAGACCATCCAGATGCAGGCCAGATGGATCTTCTTGGGCAGCTTGTCCCAGCCGAAGATCCACAGGCCGATGAAGGTGGACTCGAAGAAGAACGCGATCAGCGCCTCGAAGGCGAGCGGGGCGCCGAAGATGTCACCGACGAAGCGCGAGTAGTCGGACCAGTTCATGCCGAACTGGAACTCCTGCACGATGCCCGTGACCACGCCCATGGCGATGTTGATCAGGAAGAGCTTGCCCCAGAACTTCGTCGCTCTGAGGTACTTCTCCTTGTCCGTGCGCACCCATGCCGTCTGCAGTCCGGCCGTGAGGGCGGCCAGGGAGATGGTCAGCGGGACGAACAGGAAGTGGTAGACGGTGGTGATGCCGAACTGCCAGCGCGCCAGTGTTTCTGGCGCCAGAGCCAGGTCCACGTCGTCACTCTCCTTACTACGGCGTGGTACAGCGGCAGATTGCCCTGTTTATTGCGTACATACAGGACAATCAGGACGCGCTTGTGAACGCGTTCACATTCACAAGCCATTATGACTCACTGATTTTCGGCAACCAACGGGGGGTCCCCCCTTCGCCTTCGCGTCAAGACCTTGGCAGCGACTTCAACATCTTGTTGAATTGCGCGCCATGCAGATTCGTATCTCTTGGCCCGCGGGAAACATCACCGCGACCCTCGACGCAGACACACCGACCGCACAGGCCCTCGCCAAGGCGCTGCCGCTCACCTCCAGCGCCTGCACATGGGGCGAGGAGGTCTATTTCGACACAGGTATCGCCGTTTCACGTGAAACGGACGCCCGGCAGGTCGTAGAGCCGGGCACGGTGGCCTTCTGGACGGACGGCGACGCGCTCGCCCTCCCCTATGGGCCCACGCCGATCTCGCGAGGCGACGAATGCCGCCTCGCGAGCCCGTGCAACGTCCTGGGTCGACTCGACGGAGACCCCCGGGCCCTGGCGACCGTACGCGGCGGTGATCCCATCCGCGTGGAACTGATCGACGACCAGGGCTGACCCCCGCACACCGGGGCCACACCACCCCAGGGGTCACCACACACGCTTCATCGGGAGCCACCGCCCCCGTCCATCAGGAGCTACAGCTCCTTGCGGAACGCCTCCGCCACCTTCAGGAAGATGTCGTTCGCCTCGTTCTCTCCGACCGTCACCCGCACACCCTCGCCCGGGAACGGCCGGACCACCACACCGTGCTGCTCACAGGCCTGAGCGAACGCGACCGTGCGCTCCCCCAGCCGCAGCCAGACGAAGTTCGCCTGCGTCTCCGGCACGGTCCAGCCCTGGGCGCGCAACGTGTCGACCACGCGCGTGCGCTCGCACACCAGCGAACCGACCCGGCCGAACAACTCGTCCTCGGCCCGCAGCGAGGCGATCGCCGCTTCCTGCGCGAGCTGGCTGACACCGAAGGGCACCGCCGTCTTGCGTAGCGCCGCCGCGACCGGCTCATGGCCGATCGCGAAACCGACGCGCAGCCCGGCGAGCCCATAGGCCTTGGAGAAGGTGCGCAGGACACAGACGTTGGGCCGGTTCCGGTACAGCTCGACGCCGTCGGGCACCTCGGGGTCGCGGATGAACTCGCGGTAGGCCTCGTCCAGCACGACCAGAACATCGCCGGGCACCCGGTCGAGGAACCGTTCCAGCTCGGCCCGCCGCACCACCGTGCCGGTCGGGTTGTTGGGGTTGCAGACGAAGATCAGACGCGTCCGGTCGGTGATCGCGTCCGCCATCGCGTCCAGGTCGTGCACATCGCCGGGCGTGAGCGGCACCTGCACCGACCGGGCGCCGCTGACCTGCGTGATGATCGGATACGCCTCGAAGGACCGCCAGGCGTAGATCACCTCGTCGCCGGGGCCGCTGGTGGCCTGGATCAGCTGCTGGGCGACACCCACCGAACCGGTACCGGTGGCCAGGTGGGAGACCGGGACGCCAAAGCGCTCGGACAGCTCGTCCATCAGCCCGGTGCACGCCATGTCCGGGTAGCGGTTGAAGCTGGAGGCCGCCGCCGTCACGCTCTCCATCACACCGGGCAGCGGCGGGTAGGGGTTCTCGTTCGAGGACAGCTTGTAGGCCACCGGCCCATCGGCCGCGGCAGGCTTGCCCGGCTTGTAGGTGGGGATACCCTCCAGCTCGGCGCGCAGCTTGGGGCTCGTCTCGCTCACCGCAGTCCTCCTCGCGACCACCGGCGGACCGTCGACGCCGCCGGCTTCCAATACTCCTCACCTTATGAGGATTCGGCCCCGGTGCGTACAGGTCGCGGTCCTGGAATGCGTGAACCGCATCCCGCCCGACGCCATCAGGGGCATCACCGTACGAAGGCGTACGTTTCAAGGGGCGCGCCGTACATATATCTACGCGCCGGTGGCTCACGCCGTGGCGCGCATCCCCCATGCAGGTGAGTTGAGACCTCTTCGAAACATCGGACACTTGGCAGGTCCATACGCGTTGACAAGTCTCGTCCTAGCGATGGATCGCTCAACTACCTATATTTCTAAGGTAGTTGACCCCAACTGACCATGCAGAAACGTGCCTGTCAACGCGCGCATATGCGTCCGCACTACCCCACCGCATGAGCCCTACTATCGGCTCGCCATGACAGCAGCAGGGAAGCACCAGGTGAGCCGCGCGGAAACCTCACGTCGAGGCAGTCGGCCGGGCCGGGCGGGCATCAGAGACGTGGCCGCCGCCGCCGGGGTCTCCATCACAACCGTCTCCGACGCCCTCAACGGCAAGGGCCGACTCCCGGATGCCACCCGACGCCATGTCCGCGAGGTCGCCGACCGGCTGGGGTATCGCCCCTCGGCCGCCGCCCGCACCCTCCGTACCGGCAAGTCGGGACTGATCGGCCTGACCGTGACGACCTACGGGGATGAACCTTTCACCTTCACAGAGTTCGCATACTTCGCCGAGATGGCCCGGGCCGCCACCTCGGCCGCGCTCGCCCGCGGCTACGCCCTCGTCATCCTGCCCGCGACCTCCCGCCACGACGTGTGGTCCAACGTCGCCCTGGACGGCACGGTCGTGATCGACCCCTCCGATCAGGACCCGGTGGTCAGCGAGCTGGTCCGGCAGGGGCTGCCGGTCGTCTCGGACGGTCGTCCGGCCGGCTCGCTGCCGGTCACCGCCTGGGTCGACAACGACCACGAGGCCGCCGTCCTCGGCATCCTCGATCACCTCGCCGATGCCGGCGCACGCCGTATCGGCCTGCTCACCGGCACGACCACGGACACGTACACCCACCTGTCGACCACCGCCTACCTGCACTGGTGCGAGCGGGTCGGCCAGGACCCGGTCTACGAGGCCTACCCGGCGCACGACCCGTGCGCGGGCGCCGTAGCCGCCGACCGGCTCCTCGCCCGCCCCGACCGGCCCGACGCGGTCTACGGCCTGTTCGACCCCAACGGCACGGACCTGCTGGCCGCCGCCCGGCGCTACGGCCTGCGTGTCCCCGACGACCTGCTGCTCGTGTGCTGCAGCGAGTCCATGGTGTACGCCAGCACCGAGCCGCCCATCACCACACTCTCTCTCAAACCGCGTCGTATCGGCACGGCGGTGGTCCAGCTGCTCATCGACGCCATCGAGGGCCTGGAGTCGGACCAGCCGGTCGAGCAGGTGATACCGACCGAGCTGATCGTGCGCACCTCCTCCCAGCGGCGCCCGCCGCGCACGACGGTCAGCCCGCCACGCACACCGGACGAGAAGTAGCGCGGACGGGAACGCGGGGACGAGAACGGGTGCGGACGAGATCGAGCGGGGGCGAGAACGATCGGGGACGGGCGACACCGCCGAAAAGCGGGGCGCTCGCCCCGTACTCGCACCGTCCGATGAAGGGGGCGTGACGGGCCGGCGACCGCCGAGCCGGGTGTCCGGTCGGTGCGGAGCCGGCCGAACACCTGCCCAAACGGGGCGAAAGCCGCGGTGAACTGGAGTCTTGTTCCGATTCACCACCCCTGGGTCATCACACGGCGCGACGCGCATTCCTATGATGGGCCCACGACACCGCGGACCGCTGCGACCAGGCAGTCCGAAGCGGTGCAGATGCGGCGCGATGGTGGAGGGGTCTGATGACTCAGGGGGCCGGTCAGGGACCCGAAGTGGAGCGGACGGCGACGCTGCGCGACTTCCGGGTACCGGCGTACGTCCACGAGACCGGTCCGTGCACCCGCACCGCCCATCCGGGCGACACCGTGCCGCCGGCCGACGAGTCGTACCCCGAGGACTACACACCCACCCAGCGCGACCTTCCCGTCGTCGTCGACCGGTCGCCGACGCTCCAGGTCCCCGTCGAACCGGCACCCGCCGCTCCGGCCCCGCAGCCCGCGACCGGGCCCGGACCGCTGTTCGTCGTCGGCGACGTCCACGGTTACCTCGACGAACTGGTGACCGCCCTGCAGGAGCAGGAGCTGATCGACGCCTCGGGCCAATGGTGCGCGGGCACCGCCCGGCTGTGGTTCCTCGGCGACTTCACCGACCGCGGCCCCGACGGCATCGGTGTCATCGACCTCGTGATGCGGCTGTCCGCAGAGGCCGCGGCGGCAGGCGGCTACTGCAAGGCACTCATGGGCAACCACGAGCTGCTGCTGCTCGGCGCCAAGCGGTTCGGCGACACCCCCGTCAACTCCGGTGCGGGCACCGCCACCTTCCAGGCGGCCTGGCTGCTCAACGGCGGCCAGAAGACCGACATGGACCGTCTCCAGGACCACCATCTGCAGTGGATGGCTCGCCTCGACGCCATCGAGGAGGTGGACGGCTATCTGCTCGTGCACTCGGACACCACCGCCTACCTCGACTACGGCGACTCCATCGAGGCGGTCAACGACACCGTCCGTGAGACCCTCACCCGCAACGACGCGGACGAGTGCTGGGATCTGTTCCGCAAGTTCACCAAACGCTTCTCCTTCCGCGACGAAGGCGGCGCCGACGCCGTACGATCCCTCCTCGATACGTATGGCGGCACCCGCATTGTTCACGGTCACAGCCCGATTCCCTACCTCCTCGGCGAGGTCGGGTCCGAGGACGGAGAGGAGGGCACCGGCCCGGTCGTGGAGGGACCGCACGTCTACGCCGACGGACTCGCCATCGCGATGGACGGCGGGGTGACCATGGCTGGAAAGCTACTGGCCCGGCAACTGCCTCTGACTACCTGACCGTTCCCTGGGCAGGCGTCCCCCGGCGGTTCACACGCGCGCCGGGGGCAATTTCCGGCAACCCCCTGTCACCGTGTGCCGTCACGGCTCTACCATCGGCTTATCCGTAGCAGGCTCCCCTCCGTTTCTGCCCGACGGCTCGCCGGCGTGCGAGCCCCAAGCCCTACGGAGCATCGGGGGATGCACATGAACAGCGTTCCGCAGCACCTGCAGAGCGAGGACCGCCAGGAATTCGAGCGGCTCCTCGATGAGGTGCTGCGCTCCGCACCGCATCGACCGGAACTGGCCGCTGTCGGACAGCGGCTCAACCTCGAACAACTGCGCACCATGGCGCTCAACGCCACCGCGCTGATCACACCCGCCGCCGCGGCCGAATACGAGCACTATGTGAGGATCCGTGAGGAACTGCGGCATCCGGCCATGGCCTCCTCGGTCGCCGGCGATTCCGGTTCCACGCAGCCGGGTTCGGCCACGACGGGGCTCGTCACCACCTTCGGCGAGGCAGCCGAAGGAACCGGAGCGGGCGCCATCGCTGTCATCGCCGTACTGGCTCCCGTACTCTCCGGAACCGCTGCGGCGATTTTCCTGCTCGTCGGCTACATCCTGAAGACGCTGGGCCCCGGACAGGCCTTCGCCCAGACCATGCTCACCGCCGGCTGGGTGTTCGGCGCGGTGACCGCGGCCGCGTTCCTCGTCGCCGCCGTGGGACTGCTCCTCACCGCCCTGCGCAACGGCAGTTCGGAGCAGGCTCAGGCACTGGACGCGGCGCACCGGGAACTGGACGAGGCCAGAGAGGCCTGGCGGGACGCCCTGCTGGAGCGCGGCATCCTGCCGTTCCTCCGTGAGGCGCTCGCCGAACCCGGACCGGCCGCCGTGCGCCGCACGACACCATCCGGCCCGAGCGGCCGCATGCCCCGCCTGGGGTACGACCGCCCCGGCTTCAGCAGCCCCGGCGACAGCACCGAGTCCGGCCGCCCGAGTTACACGAGCCCGGACTACACGAGCCCGGACTTCGGAGGCCCGGAGCACCAGCCCGAGTAGCCCTCTCATCCGCGGCTGAACAGCCCCGGCTCGCGCCCCGGAACAACAGGGGCCCGACCGGGCGGACCGAGCGGCCAACCGGTGTGGCACCACCACCCCGGTCAGCCGCCACCCCGCCGTTCCTCGACCGCACCGGCCGCCACGACAGGCGATCCGGCGCGGCGAGCTGAGCCCGTCCGACTCAGTCGGCGATCGGCAGGTACACCCGATTCCCGCTGGCCGCGAACTCCTTCGACTTCTGCGCCATGCCGTCCTCGATCTCGTCGCGGCTGCCGCCGTGTTCGCGACGGATGTCCTGCGAGATCTTCATGCTGCAGAACTTCGGCCCGCACATGGAGCAGAAGTGGGCCGTCTTGGCGGGCTCCGCCGGCAGGGTCTCGTCGTGGAACTCCCGTGCCGTGTCCGGGTCCAGGGCGAGGTTGAACTGGTCTTCCCACCGGAACTCGAAGCGGGCGTCGGACAGCGCGTCGTCCCACTCCTGGGCGCCCGGGTGTCCCTTGGCGAGGTCGGCCGCGTGAGCGGCGATCTTGTAGGTGATGACGCCGGTCTTGACGTCGTCCTTGTTGGGCAGGCCCAGATGCTCCTTGGGCGTGACGTAGCAGAGCATCGCAGTACCCCACCAGGCGATCATCGCGGCGCCGATGCCGGAGGTGATGTGGTCGTACGCGGGCGCGATGTCGGTGGTCAGCGGGCCGAGCGTATAGAACGGGGCTTCATCGCAGATCTCCTGCTGAAGGTCGATGTTCTCCTTGATCTTGTGCATCGGGACATGGCCCGGGCCCTCGATCATGGTCTGTACGTGAAAACGCTTGGCGATCTGGTTGAGTTCCCCGAGCGTGCGCAGTTCAGCGAACTGCGCCTCGTCGTTGGCGTCCGCGATCGATCCAGGCCTGAGGCCGTCGCCCAGCGAGTACGTGACGTCGTAGGCGGCGAGGATCTCGCAGAGTTCCTCGAAGTTCTCGTACAGGAACGACTCCTTGTGGTGCGCCAGGCACCACGCGGCCATGATCGAGCCGCCACGCGAGACGATGCCGGTCTTGCGGTTGGCGGTGAGCGGCACATACGGCAGGCGCACGCCCGCGTGGACGGTCATGTAGTCCACGCCCTGTTCGGCCTGCTCGATGACCGTGTCCTTGTAGATCTCCCAGGTCAGTTCCTCGGCCTTGCCGTCGACCTTCTCCAGGGCCTGGTAGAGCGGCACCGTGCCGATGGGGACGGGGGAGTTGCGCAACACCCATTCGCGAGTGGTGTGGATGTTGCGGCCGGTGGACAGGTCCATGACCGTGTCGGCACCCCAGCGGGTCGCCCAGGTCATCTTCTCCACCTCCTCCTCGATGGAGGAGGTCACCGCGGAGTTGCCGATGTTGGCGTTGACCTTCACCAGGAACCGCTTGCCGATGATCATCGGCTCGATCTCCGGGTGGTTGACGTTGGCCGGCAGCACCGCCCGGCCCGCCGCGATCTCTTCGCGGACCACCTCGGGAGAGACGTTCTCCCGAACGGCCACATACTCCATTTCCGGGGTGATTTCGCCCCGGCGGGCGTACGCGAGCTGTGTCACCGCCTGGCCGTCGCGTCCTCGGCGCGGCTGGCGGGGCCGCCCGGGGAAGACCGCGTCCAGGTTGCGCAGTCCGCCACGCGGGGAGGTGTGCTTGATCCCGTCGTCCTCGGGACGAACGGGACGGCCCGCGTACTCCTCGGTGTCACCACGGGCGATGATCCAGTTTTCCCGCAGCGGCGGCAGGCCCCTGCGGACGTCGGTGTCGACGAGTGGATCGGTGTATGGGCCCGACGTGTCGTACAGCGTGACTGCCTGCCCGTTGGTGAGATGCACCTGACGGACCGGCACGCGCATGTCGGGGCGCGAGCCCTCGACGTACGCCTTGTGCCAGCCGATGGACTTCCCGGCCTCCTGGGACTTCTCGTCCTGAGCGGAGGCAGGCGTGCGTGCGTCCTTGTTGGTCATGAGACCTACTCCCTACGCCGGCATTACCCGGTAACAGGTTCGGCGGTCGACGCAGCGGTTTCCGTCTGTCGACGTTTCGTGTGGAACATCGCCTGTTCCACGTGAAACATCGCGTGTACGGAGGTCAGCGCCCTCTCAGCCCGGTGCTCCGAGCTCCCGCGTGTGCAAAGGTGCCTCCACGCTAGCGTCATATGTGGCGCGGTGAACAGTGGGCCCCCTCCCGTTCTTGCAATGATCTGGCGGTGACCAGGATGGAGCAGTACCCGTATCGACCACCCGAACCGCGGCGCCAAGGCGTCGCGGGACAGGGCGGCGGCTACGGCAACGACGGCCATGCGGCCGGCGACCCGTATGGCCACGACGACCGGACGACAGGCACCGGGCAGGACCATGAGCACCCCCGTGCCCTTTCGAGGACCGGCCACACGCAGGGGTCCAGCTTCGACGGGGGCGACGGGCGAGGAGCCGAGCGAGGACCCAGCGGGGACGGCGGCGGTCACGGGCACGGACATGGACATGGGCACAGCCATGGTCCTGCAGCCCCCGTTTCAAAGCACCTGCGCAAGGTCATCGCCGCGATCCTGGTCCCGTTCACGGCGGCGGTCGTCGTCGGCATGCTGGTGCTCTGGCCCGGTGGAGCACCGTCCCACAAACGCACCGGTGTCGGCTTCGACCGGGAGACACAGCAGGCCACGGTCACCAAGGTCGTCGAGGTGAACTGCAAGTCGGTGAATGCCTCCGGCGACACCCCGACCGGCGACACCTCCACTGCCGAGGGCACCTCGGCCGAGCAGGAGGCGAAGGGAACCTGCAAGAAGGCGACCGTCCGGGTCGACACGGGCAAGGACCAGGGGCGTACCTTCACCGAGATCGTGCAGCCGGACCAGCCTCGGCAACTGCACACGGGCGAGAAGGTGGTGGTCGCCTACGAACCCTCGGCGCCGAAGGATCTTCAATACTCGGTGGCCGATGTGAACCGCAAGTTCCCCATGGCGCTGCTCGCGGGGATCTTCGCACTCGCCGTAGTGGTGGTCGGCCGGCTGCGCGGGGTCATGGCGCTCGTCGCCCTGGCCGTGAGTTTCCTGGTGCTGACCCTGTTCATCCTGCCCGCGGTCCTTCAAGGTTCGAACCCGCTGCTCGTGGCGGTGGTCGGGTCGAGCGCGATCATGCTGATCGCCCTGTACATGTGCCATGGTCTGTCCGCCCGCACGTCGGTGGCGGTGCTCGGCACGCTGATCTCCCTGTCACTGATCGGCCTGCTCGGCTCCTTGTTCATCGGCTGGGCCGCGCTGACCGGCAACACGGACGACAACACCGGCCTGATCCACGGCCTGTACCCGTCGATCGACATGAGCGGTCTGCTGCTGGCCGGCGTCATCATCGGTTCGCTCGGCGTCCTGGACGATGTGACCGTGACGCAGACGTCGGCCGTCTGGGAGCTGCACGAGGCCAACCCGGCGATGGGCTGGCGCGGGTTGTACCGGGCGGGCATCCGCATCGGCCGCGACCACATCGCCTCCGTGGTCAACACCCTCGTCCTCGCCTACGCCGGTGCCGCGCTGCCGTTGCTGCTGCTGTTCTCGATCGCGCAGAGCAGTGTCGGGACCGTGGCCAACAGCGAGCTGGTGGCCGAGGAGATCGTGCGCACGCTGGTGGGCTCGATCGGGTTGGTCGCCTCGGTCCCGGTCACCACGGCACTCGCCGCCCTGGTCGTCTCGGCCGACCGACCCGGCCCGGACAGCCCGGCACCCGCCATGGCACAGCCCCTCCCGGCCCGCGGCGGCCGGGGGCGTCGCCGGAAGCGGTGAGGCCGACCACATCGAGGCAGGGCACAGCGAGGCGGGACACAGAACAGACTGCCCACTTCTCGCAGAAGCGTTCCTGCGAGCCTCCACGCGGCACGGAGGAGCACCAGGCGCCCCGTGCCGTAACGCTTCAGCCGGCGCTCTGCTCCTCAGCAAGGATGCGGTCCAGGGCCTCTTCCAGATGGGCGTCGAAGTCGGCCAGAGCGCCCTCCTGACCGAGCGGCACCAGCTTGTCCGTACGGTCCAGGAAGGCCACGAGCGGCGGCACGGAGGAGCGGAACAGGGCCTGGTCACTGCCGACCTGAAGCCTGATCAGCACCTCACCCAGCATCTCCGAATCGGTGGGAGCGATGTGCACATCCCCTTCCCCGCAGGGCCGGCCGACGCCATCGATCAGCAACTCGCGTCCGAACGCCCAGGTCACCGGGGCATCGCCAGGCAGATGAAAAGTGAGTCGCACCGCATAAGGATCACTGGTCTCATAGCGCAACTCCACCGGAATACGGAAGGAGAGCTCCTCTGACACAAGAAAGCTCATCATGACTTCTGCCTGTACGGACTCGCGCATTGTTTACCCCGTCATATGACATCGACTGGCCGGGTTTGATCCCTCTAACGGTGGTCAAATCTTGCTGAACGTACACGGCAGATCACAAGGAGTAAGTTTTCAGATACTGATAGAGAGGCTGAGGGTCCCCAGATGCCGCCCGATCTCAGCCTGCAGTCGGCGGGCCGCGGGCAGCAGCCGGTCGGCCTGGTCGACGGGCAGCGACATGGCCATCGTGGCCACGGTGGTGCCGACCGTGATCGGAACCGCCGCGCAGACCGTGCCGAGCGCGTACTCCTGGCGCTCCACCACCGGTTCCATGCGCGGCATCCGGGCCAGCCGCCGCAGCAGGGCATCGTTGTCACGCACGGTGTACGGCGTAAGGGACTGCACGGGATAGCGCGCGAGATGGTCGCGGCGGGCGTCCTCGTCCAACTGGGAGAGCAGACACTGCCCGATGGCGTGCGCGTGGCCGGTAGCGCGAAAGTCGGCCCACTCCTCGACGGCCGGCGCCTCGGGGGAGTCGGAGACGCACAGGACCTCGATCTCACCGTCCCGGTACATCGCGTAGTAGACCGGGGCACCGATCGAATCGCGCCAGTGCGCGAGCGTGTCGGCCACTGCGCTGCGACGTTTCTGCTGTGCTCCGCTGCTGCCCAGCCGTTCGGCCGCGTCACCGAGGAAGAACAGACCCTTCTCACGCCGCAGATAGCCCTCGTGCACCAGGGTGCGCAGCAGGTGGTACGTCGTCGGGAGGGCGAGGCCGGTCTCGCGGGCGAGCTGCTTGGCGGGGGCGCCGTAGCTGTGCGCGGCGACGGTCTCCAGCAGGCGCATGGCGCGCTGGACGGACCCGATGAGGGTCACGGCGGCCGGTGGGTCGGGAGCGTGGGAGGAATGACCCGGCGCGGAATCGTCCGTGGGGTGCGGTGGGCCGGGGACGTCGGTCGGATGTGGTTGTTCCGGGACGGCGACGGCCGGCGGCGGCTGGGCGGGGGGTGCGCAGGAGCGCGGTGGGGTGGGGGGTGCGTGCGGTTCTGCCGGTACGGTGTCAACCGTGGCCAAGGGTCACTCCCTGAGCGCGAGGGGCAGCCCGTGCCGCGGAACAGCACGGAGGGGTCTGCGCCACCCGCGGGGCCGGACCCCGCGGGAGTTCCGGACTCTAATCGTCCGCCACCGCACCCAGACGGCCTCACGGGGAAACTTCCCTCCCCCGAGGGAAATCGGTGATCTCCTTGCCGGGAACCGGTGGCCCCGTTGCCGGTCACCGGTCCCCGCGTCCGTCACCAGTCGCTGCGCGACGAGGAGTTCGACATGAATTTGCGCACGATGTAGACGAGCCCGCCGACCAGCGCTACGAAGATCAGCGCCTTGAACAGCAGGCTGATCACAAATCCGACCACTGTCGCTATCAGGCCGCCGAACACGACCAGGGCGATGACCGGCACCGCGACCCACTTAATCCACCACGGCAGTCCCGCGAAGATCTCTCGCATCGCCCTTGTCCTTTGCGTTCTCGTACGTCTGGGGTTCTCAGTACAGCGTTGGTGTTCTGCACTCGATGCTAGGGCCGACAAGGGGTCCCGCGGGGCCCTCGCGTCCCTTGTCCTCCCCTGAACCATCCCCTAGGGAACCCCGAGCACCGGGCTCACGCCTCAGGCGGAGAGAAGACGACGAGAACCCTCAGATCCTCGCTGATGTGGTGGAACTTGTGGGCGACGCCCGCCGGCACGTACACGATGCTGCCCCGCGCCACCTCGGTCGTCTCCAGTCCGACCGTGATCGACGCCCGGCCGCTCACGACGAAGTAGACCTCGTCCTGGTTGTGCGGCCTCTGCGGGTCGTGCTCGCCCGCGTTGAGGGCGTACAGGCCGACGGACATGTTCCGCTCCCGCAGGAACTGAAGGTAAGCCCCCTCGTTGGCGGCCCGCTCCGCCTCCAGTTCGTCCAGCCGGAATGCCTTCATCGCCGCTGTCGCCCTCATCTCACTGCTCGGTTCCGATCCGGTCTGCCACGATCAGACACATGAAGAATTTCGTAGTCAAGACGATCGCCAACGCGGGCGCGCTCGCTGTCGCCGTGTGGCTCCTGGACAAGATCACTCTTACCGGTGACAGCACCGCCAAGAAGGCCGGCACGCTGATCGTGGTCGCACTGGTCTTCGGCCTGGTGAACTGGCTGGTCAAGCCGATACTGAAGGTGCTGACCTTCCCTCTCTTCATCCTGACCCTGGGGCTGATCACCCTGGTCGTGAACGCGCTGATGCTGCTGCTCACCTCCTGGGTGTGCGGCAAGCTCGACCTGAGCTTCCATGTGCAGGGCTTCTGGACGGCAGTCATCGGCGGCCTGATCGTTTCCGTCGTCTCCTGGGCACTGCACGTCGTCCTGCCCGACGAGGACTGAGCGCGCCATGGCCTACCGCGTCTGCTTCGTGTGCACCGGAAACATCTGCCGTTCCCCGATGGCCGAATCCGTCTTCCGCGCGCGGGTGGCTGAGGCCGGTCTCGAGGCTCTGGTGGAGGTCGACAGCGCCGGCACCGGCAGCTGGCACGAGGGGGAGCCCGCCGACCCGCGGACCGTCTCGGTCCTCGATGAGCACGGCTACGACGGCGATCACATCGCGCGCCAGTTCCAGCCGTCGTGGTTCTCCCGCCTCGATCTCGTGATCGCCCTCGACACCGGTCATCTCAAGGCCCTGCGCCGCCTCGCGCCCACCGAGGAGGAGGCGCGCAAGGTCCGCCTGCTGCGCTCCTACGACCCCGCTGCCGACGACGACCTCGACGTGCCCGATCCCTACTACGGGCAGCGGGGCGGCTTCGAGGAGTGCCTCGTGATGGTGGAGGCGGCGAGCGCCGGCCTGCTCACCGCCGTGCGCGAGGAGCTGGGAGGAGGAGTCGCATGAGCCCCGCCGCCGAGGACGCGGGGCGTACCGGCGACGGCACGCGCGCGGTACGCGCGGGACTGCCCGAGCCGGTCAAGCACGAGCCGACCCTGCCGGGGCCGGTGTTCGCGGCACACTTCCACCTGCCCGGCGAGGCGACGGGCCCGTATCTGTACGGCCGCGACGAGAACCCCACCTGGACGCTGCTGGAACGAGCCATCGGCGAGCTGGAGGCGCCCGGGTGGGGCGACGTCGAGACGCTCGTCTTCGCCTCCGGCATGGCGGCGATTTCCTCCGTGCTGTTCTCCCAACTGCGCGCCGGGGACGCGGTCGTGCTGCCCTCCGACGGCTATCAGGTACTGCCTCTCGTCCGCGCCCAGCTGGAGGCGTACGGCATCGAGGTGCGCACGGCGCCCACCGGTGGTGACGGCCAGCTGGAAGTCCTCACCGGCGCCCGCCTGCTGTGGATCGAGTCCCCGTCGAACCCGGGACTGGACGTGTGCGACATCCGGCGGCTGGTGGTGGCGGCCCACGCGCAGGGCGCCCTGGTGGCGGTCGACAACACCCTCGCCACACCGCTCGGACAGCGCCCGCTGGAGCTGGGCGCGGACTTCTCCGTGGCCAGCGGCACCAAGCAGCTCACCGGCCACGGGGACCTGCTGCTGGGCTACGTCGCCGGCCGCGACGCCGAGGCGATGGCCGCCGTACGGCGCTGGCGCAAAATCGTCGGAGCCGTCTCCGGGCCCATGGAAGCGTGGCTCGCGCATCGGTCCATCGCCACGCTCCAGCTGCGCGTCGACCGGCAGAACGCCACCGCCCTCGCGGTGGCGGAGGCACTGAAGACGCGGCCCGAGGTGTCCGGCCTGCGATATCCCGGACTGCTCGACGACCCGTCGCACAAGATCGCCGCGCAGCAGATGCGCCGCTACGGCTGCGTGGTCTCCTTCACGCTGCCCACGCGTGCGCGTGCGGAGCGGTTCCTCCAGGCTCTGCGCCTGGTGGAGGACGCGACCAGCTTCGGCGGGGTGCGATCGACGGCCGAGCGCCGCCGCCGCTGGGGCGGGGACGCGGTGCCAGAGGGCTTCATCCGTATGTCCGTGGGTGCCGAGGACCCCGAGGACCTGATCGCCGATGTGCTGCGGGCTCTGGACGAGTCTGCCGGGTGAACCCCTGCCCGTCCGCCCGCCGATGGCGCACGACGGTCCGAGCCTCCCCCCTCGTGGCTCGGACCGTCTTCGGTTCTGCGCGCCAAGAACCGCGCGAACAAGGCTAGTTGACTCTGTGTCAGTGTCCAATCACGCTAGCGACAGAGACCTATCGACTTATTTATAGTTAGGGCCTGCCTGGGAGCCGAAGGAGGGCAGGGATAGGGGAGAGCACGCCATGGATCTGGCCTTGCTGCGCACCTTCGTCACTGTGCACCGGGCTGGTTCCTTCACCCGCGCCGCTGCTCTGCTCGGCCTCTCCCAGCCCGCCGTCACCTCGCAGATCCGCACGCTGGAACGGCAGCTGGGCAAGCCTCTCTTCCTGCGTCAGGCGCGCGGGGTGACCCCGACGACCATCGGCGACGAACTCGCGCACAAGGCAGCACCCCACCTCGACGCCCTGGTGGAGATAGCCGAGAGCGGCTTGGACGACGAGTCCTCGCTCAGAACGCTCCATCTCGCCGGCCCGCCCGAGTTCACCGCCGAGCGCGCCCTGCCCGCCCTGACGGAACTCACCGGTGACGACGGCCAGGGATTCACCCTCCGCGCCTCCTTCGGCACGGCGGAAGAAGCGCTGGAGGGGCTGGCCTCCGGACACCATGATCTGGCCATCAGCACGGCCCGACCGCGTGGTGCTCTGCTGACCGCGACTCCGCTGTGCGACGAGGAGCACGTACTGATCGCGGGCCCGCGCTGGGTGGAGCGGATCGGCAAGGAGGCACTGCGTCTGAAAGGAGCGTCGGCGCTGGAAAATCTGCCCGTCGTCGAGGTCCATGAGTCGCTGCCCTTCGTCTCGCGCTACTGGGCCTCCGTCTTCGACTCCCGCCCTGCCGCCTCGGCCACGATCATCGTCCCGGATCTACGGGCGGTGCTCGCCTGCACGATCGCGGGAGCCGGACTCGCGGTGGTGCCCCGGTATCTGTGCGCCGCGAACCTCGAGGACGGGACGATCGCGGCCCTCAACAACCCGGTGGTGCCGCCCCTGCGCACCTACTTCCTGGTGGTGCGCACCGGCACCCTCGCCATGCCTCATATCGCGCGGGCTCATGAGTGGCTTCAGCGGGCGGCCACCGCTTGGTGCTGAGCCTCTTCGACGCAGCGTCCACGCACGGCGGCCGTCCGGTGACCCCTTGCGATGTTTCACGTGGAACCAGCCGGGCCACATTTCTCCCATGACCGTCCGACCCGTGGTCAAGCGCACCGCCCGTGCCGTTCTTCTGGACGGTGGCGACCTGATTCTGATCAAGCGCACCAAGCCTGGCGTCGATCCCTACTGGGTCACCCCCGGTGGCGGGGTCGAAC
Source organism: Streptomyces yokosukanensis (assembly GCF_001514035.1). Classification (GTDB taxonomy): domain Bacteria; phylum Actinomycetota; class Actinomycetes; order Streptomycetales; family Streptomycetaceae; genus Streptomyces; species Streptomyces yokosukanensis. Next base: position 184,871 of record NZ_KQ948206.1, read on the forward strand.
CCGGAGACCCGACCGTCGTGGACGCCTTGCACCGAGAGGTGTCCGAGGAACTCGGCGCCAAGATCACCGACGTGGTGCCGTGCTTCGTGGACACCGTCGAGCACATCGGCGAAGATGGTGGCGCGACCGGCGTGAAGGTGCAGCACTTCTTCGTCTGCCGGCTGGAGTCCATGGACCCGGCCCTGCGGCACGGCCCCGAAGTGGACGAGCCCATGGGTGAGTACGAGATCGTCCGCGTCCCCTTCACCCGCGTCGGCATCGCCTCCGTCCACCTGGTCCCGCTGTCGCTGCGCCACTATCTGGACGGCAACATCGAGGGTGTACGCGCCATGCACGCTCCCGACCTCGGTTAGCACGTTCAGCTCGTGGCGAGGAACAGTTCCTCCACCGCGTCGTGCCGTATGCGGCTCGACGGGATGCCGATGTCCCGGAGCGTGTCGATGCCGCTGCGGATCATCCCGGGCGGACCAGAGAGATAGGCGTCGTACTCGTTCCAGGGGCCGTAGTCGCGCAGGGCGTCGGGAAGCCGGAGGCGCGCCTGTTGGTCGATGACCGCCCGGACCGCCAGCCAAGGATGGCTCTGCTGGAGCCGGAGCAGGGTATCGATGTCGTAGAGGCCATGGTCGGTGCGGGCGGCGTAGAACACCTCGACAGGCCGACGTGCTCCACGCTCGGCGACATCCTCGACCAGTGCCTTGATGGGAGCTATGCCGGTGCCACCGCCCAGGCAGAGCAGCCCACTGTCGCTCGTGTGGTCGACGGTCATGGAGCCGGTCGGCGGGCCGAGGCGTATGACGTCTCCGGGCCGGGCACGGCGCACCAGCGCGTTGGAGACCCAGCCGGCCGGGACCGCCTTCACATGGAAGGTCAACAGGCCGTCCGAACGGGGTGCGGAGGCGAAGGAGTAGTGCCGCCACACGCGGGGCCACCACGGTGTCTCCACACTCGTGTACTGGCCGGCGAGGAACGGATAAGGCTGGTTCGGGCGGACGGTGAGGATCGCGACGTCGGGGGTTCTGAGGTCGTGGGTGACGATCTCGGCATGCCACCAGGCCGGGGACCGCAGTTCATCGGCCGCCACAGCGTCGATCATGACCTGGGACATGGTCGTGTACGCCCGGACCCAGGCCGCCTCGGTCTCCGGGCTCCACACGGTGGCGGCGTACGTGCTCAGCGCGCCGATCATGCACTCTCCGACGATCGGATAGTGCTCGGCGAGCGTCCCGTACTTACGGTGTCCGCGGCCGAGATTTCGCAGGTAGTCGACCAGGACCGGAGTGTTGTCCAGGTGCTCGGCCGTGGTGAGCAGCGCCTTCAGCAGACGGTCCCGCTGGATGTCCATCGCGGGCGGAAACAGCGCGCGCAGATCGGGACGGCGGACGAAGAGCAGCGCATAGAAGTAGGAGGTGACCTTGTCGGCGACCGGACCTATCTCGGCCATCGTGCGGCGTATGAGGACGGCGTCCGAAGACCCCTCCTCGCCTGCCGACGCCACCCGCTGGGGCAGCACGCGTGGTGGGACCGGTGTGTCCGCAGGCCGTGGGCCTGCCTGCGCTGTGTGGTCTGTGTCCGTCGCTGTGTGGTCTGTGTCCGTAGGCGAAGCCGGCAGTGTTCTGCGTGGCGTGAACCAGTTGTCCCCGCCCGACATGCCGTTCTCCCCCGACGTGGTGGTCGGAGCGTCCATGGTGTGCCCTCGCCTCGAACGTCTTGCGGTCGGTCTGCGCACCTCCACCCCGGAAGGTGCATGCTTTCCCCCGGCGGACGGTCAGCCGTAGCACGGCGTGAACCGAAGTCGACCCTACCGGCCGTCGCCGCACACACAAGTCCCCCCTCGCTCTCTCACCAATCGGACAAGAGGGTGCACCACGCCGTCCGGCAGCTAACGGGCAGAGCGAACCAATGAGTAGGCGTCCCACAGATCCCGGCCCGTGTAGGAGTGGGTCGCGAGTCCGGCCAGATGGGCATCCGCATTGACGGCCACGGAGACCGGTACGGCAGCAAACAGATCCTTGCCCGACGACGAGTCGCCGTACGCCACACAATCCGCCCGCGCCACTCCGAAGTCCTGGCACAGACGGTCCGCGATGGTCACCTTGGCCGCGGCACTGAGCACCCCGGACGGATCGACGGGCTCGGTGAACGGGACGGCCGGGAAGCGTGATCCGTGGGCCGCATGAGCACCCCAGTCGAGAAGGCGTTCCACGAAGAAGGACGGCGAGAGCGACACCACCGCGCAGTAGTCGCCGGCGCTCCTGATCTCTGCCCAGACCTCACGAATGCGGGCCAGCCAGGGAGCCGTCTCGAATGCGGCACTGACATCTGCTTCAGTCAGATCGGCCCACAGGTCGTACACCTGTGCCGCGTACTCCGGCGGGCCGATCCGTCCCTCCGCGATCGCCCGGTCCAGTGCAACGGTCTCCGCTTCCCGTCCCAGCTGGCGTGAAATCTGCACAGGCGCCGTACTGCCGTGCAGCAACGTACCGTCGAGGTCGAAGAGATGAAGTCTCGCCATGGGCCTGAGGCTAACCGGCTGCCGATGTTTCACGTGAAACACTTCCCTACTGTCCATGGGTTGTGCATATGGCTACGGCATGGCCAAAAGCACGTGTGTCTGCGGCGAAACAGGTGGACGCCGGGGCTGCTGGTCGGACAGCCTGACCTGCGTGTCGACTCCTTCCCTCGCTACTCTGCCCATCCGCCGTCTGACGCTTCGCGATCTCACCGCTTGCGCCGACTTGTCCGAGGACCGGGGGTGGCCACGCGAGGAGCACAAGTGGGGCTTCCTCCTCGCGGCCGGAAAGGGCTTCGGTATCGACGACCCCGAGGGCGGACTCGTCGCCGCGTGCGTCGTCACGGAGTACGGCTCGTGGGAGCGCACGGATCTCGGTGCCGTCGGCATGGTCCTGGTGGCCGAACGCCATGCCCGTCGGGGCGTCGGGCGACGTTTGATGAACCATGTCGTGTCGACCATGGGGACCACTCCGCTCACCCTGCACGCCACGCCCAACGGCCGCCCCCTGTACGAAGAGCTGGGCTTCAAGGTGACGGGCCGGGCGGAGATGCTGATGGGCCACTTCGCTCCCGGCGGGCCGAAGTCCGGCGTGCTCACACGCGCCGCTACCGCGGAGGATCTCCCCTCGATCCTGAGGATGGACGAGGAGGTGTTCGGCGTCGACCGCACTCCCCTGATCACCCGGCTCCCTGCCTTCGCCGACCAGTTGCGGGTGGCCGAGGAGGACGGCCGGATCATCGGCTACGCGGCGGCATGGCCCAATATGGACACCCAGGTCGTCGGTCCACTGATCGCCCGGGATACGGAGACCGCACAGGCGCTCATCACATCGCTGGCCGCCCATACCGACCGTCCGCTGCGCACCGACGTCGACGTGCGCCATGAGGAGCTGCTGACCTGGGCGAAGGCGCGGGGGCTGGCCTCTGTCGCGTTCAACGCGGTGATGACGTACGGCATCACCGATCTTCCGGGGGACTGGACCCGTCGGTTCGCGCCGCTGACCGTGGCCGCCGGCTGAGGCGCCGTAGAACGGAGAACGCCGGCTCCGCCGCGTCGTGCGGCGGGGCCGGCGTTTTCCGTGCTCGGTGGCGTGATCAGGCGAGCGCCTGCACGGCCGCGGCGGCGAAGCCGTGGTCCTGCTCCGGCGCACCACCGCCGACGCCGATCGCGCCGATCAGCCTGCCGTCCCGGTGGACGGGCACACCGCCCGCGATGAACAGCAGGGGCCGGTCGAGAGCCGTGGGCAGCGTGTGGAAGAGGCCGCCGGGCTGGACGGCGTCGACCAGGTCGGCGGTGGGGGCATTCAGCTGCAGTGCCGTGTAGGCCTTGCGGGTGCTGGTCTCGCCGGAGATCAGCACCGCACGGTCGTCACGGTGGAAGACGAGCAGATGGCCACCGGCGTCCAGGACGGTGACGCTGACGGTGACCCCGGCGTCCTCGGCCGCACGGCGAGCGGTGGCGACAAGCAGTTCGGCGTCCTCGGTGGACAGCGGGACGACAGCGGTGGTGCTCATGGAGGTTCTCTCCTCGGGTGTTGCTGAGATGGGGTGCTTGCCGTACCGGAGACACGCCCCGGCACAGAGGTATGTGGACTGCGGACGGCGAGGCGCCCTGTGATCCGAAGGACTCAGTGGTGGACCGGGGTCTGCTGACCGGCAGGCGTCCCGGAGGCGACCACGGTGCTGCGGGCTCCGTCGCGCCGCTCCAGGGCCGCCGAGAGGACGGCGAGGACCAGGGCAGCCGCGGCGAGGGCGGCGCCGACCCAGTTGGGGGCCGTGTAGCCGTAGCCGGCCGCGATCACGATGCCGCCGAGCCAGGCGGAGAGCGCATTGCCGAGGTTGAAGGCGCCGATGTTCACGGCCGACGCGAGCGTCGGGGCACCGTGCGCCTGGTCGAGCACGCGCTTTTGCAGCGGCGGTACGGTCGCGAAGCCCAAGGCGCCGATCAGGGTGATGGTGACGGCCGCCGCGATCTTGTTGTGGGCGGTGAGCGTGAACAGGGCCAGGACCACGGACAGGGCGCCCAGGGAGACGTACAGCATCGGCATCAGGGCGCGGTCGGCGAACTTGCCGCCGACGAGGTTGCCGCCGACCATGCCGAGGCCGAAGAGGACCAGCAGCCAGGTGACCGAGCCGTCGGCGAAGCCCGCGATGTGGGTCATCATCGGCGCGATGTAGGTGATGGCCGCGAAGACGCCGCCGAAGCCGAGGACGGTCATCGCCATGGCGAGGAGGACCTGGGCGTTCTTGAAGGCGGCCAGCTCGTGGCGCAGGTGCACTCCCTCGGGCCTCGGCAGCTCGGGCACCAGCTTGGCGACTCCGGCGAGGCCGACGACCCCGAGGGCGGCAACGACTGCGAAGGTGACGCGCCAGCCGACGTGCTGCCCGATGAGCGTGCCCAGCGGGACTCCCACGACATTGGCGACGGTCAGACCGGTGAACATCATCGCGATGGCACCGGCCTTCTTGTGAGGGGCCACCAGCTCCGCCGCGACGACCGAGCCGATGCCGAAGAAGGCACCGTGCGCGAGCGAGGCCACCACGCGCCCGATCAACATGATCGCGAAGGCGGGGGCCACCGCGGAGAGCAGGTTTCCGACGATGAAGAGGCCCATCAGCAGCATCAGCATCCGCTTGCGCGAGACCTTCGTGCCGAGCACGGTCATCAGCGGGGCACCCATGACCACGCCGAGCGCGTAGCCGGTCACGAGCAGGCCCGCGGTGGGGATGGAGACCCCAAAGTCACCGGCGACCTGGGGCAGCAAGCCCATGATCACGAACTCGGTCGTTCCGATTCCGAAGGCCCCGATCGCGAGGGCCAGAAGCGCGAGAGGCATGGAGGGGTACACCTTCCCAGACGATTGCAGGAGCGCTTTGTGTGCGTCCACAATAGTTGCAGACGCGGGTTAATGGCAACCGCACACTATTGCGGACTTGCTCTACCCTGGGAGCAGCCGCTCCGGGACGGAGGAAAACGCCAATGACAGCGACGGACCCCGCGCTCACCGCCCTCGCACAGGGCTGGTGCGCCCTCTCTGCGCTGCACGGAAGGATCGAGGCGCACATCGAGCGCTCCTTGCAGGCAAAGCACGACCTGAGCGTGCGCGAGTACTCCCTGCTCGATGTGCTGAGTCGCCAGCACGACGGTGAGGGCGGCCATCTGCAGATGAAGCAGGTCGCCGACGCGGTCGTCCTCAGCCAGAGCGCCACCACGCGCCTGGTGAGCCGGCTGGAGGACCGCGGTCTGTTGGAGCGCTATCTGTGCCCCACCGACCGGCGCGGCATCTACACCAACGTCACCGAGGCCGGCCTGCGCCTGCTGGAGGAGGCGCGGCCCACCAATGACGCCGCCCTGCGCGAGGCCTTGGACGAGGCGTCCATGAATCCGGAACTGGCGCCGCTGGTAAGGGCCCTGGAGTCGCTGAACGTACCGGCATAGGGTGCGCTCATGGGAGATCTTGAAATACGGCGTGCGACCGTCGACGACCTTCCGGCGATCGTCGCCATGCTCGCCGACGATCCACTGGGCTCTCAGCGTGAGACCCCCGACGACATGGCGCCCTACCGGGCCGCGCTGGAACGCGTGGACGCCGACCCGAACCAGAGCCTCGTCGTCGCTGTCCGCGAAGACCGCGTGATCGGAACCCTCCAGCTCACGATCATTCCTGGGCTCTCCCACAGAGGGGCTGTCCGCGCGCTCATCGAGGCCGTGCGCATCCACGCCGACGAACGAGGCAGCGGGCTGGGCAGTCAACTGATCGAGTGGGCGATCGACGCCTCCCGGCAACGCGGCTGCCTGATGGTGCAACTCACGTCCGACAAGACGCGTACCGACGCCCACCGCTTCTACGAGCGGCTCGGCTTCAGCCCCACGCACGAAGGCTTCAAACTGCGGCTCTGAGGCACGCGGCCACAACGCGACGGGGGGTGTGTTTCACGTGAAACACACCCCCCGTCGCCCAAGGCCTAGCGGATGCCCCGCCACCCTTCCGGGTCCACCCCACCGGGGACCGCGGCCTCGGGGTCGTACGGCTGCCGGGTGAACACGAACGAGCCGAGGTCGAGGTGGCTCACCGCCCCGTCCGCACGTCGTGCGGGCCGCAGAAGCTCCCCGGTGAAGTAGCCCTCCAGCCCGGTCCAGGTGCCGTCACCGTTCGAGCGGAAGCGGGCACGCCGGCCTCCGCCGGTCAGCGGGGCGAGCCGGAGAAGACCGTCTGCGGTCACCCGCAGGCTGAAGGCGTGGGTCCCCCAGTACCACTGGCCCGCGAGCTCCAGGACCGCCGGATCGACTTCGCGCAACGGCCGCCAGGGCTCCGGGATCCTCGGCTCCGCCTCGGCGACGATGCGCACGAGGTCGGCACCCACCGCGCCCAGCAGCGGGCCACTGGTGCAGTTGGCCAGCACCACCGCCGCCACGTCGTCCCCCACGCTGAGGGTGAGGTTCGCCAGAAAGCCGGGCAGCGAACCGGAGTGCCCGACCAGGAGCCGGTCGCCATGGCGGCCGATCTGCAGACCGAGGCCGTAGGCTGCCCCGTCCAGCACATCGGCCGCCTCTGCGGGCGCCGCTGGCGTACGCATCTCCCGTACCGACTCCGCGCTCAGTACCCGGTCGTCCCCCGCTGCCAGAAATGCCGCGAACCTCGCCAGATCCCCCGTGGTCGACCACAACTGACCGGCCGGTGCCATCCTGCCCAGATCCTCAAGCGGCTCCGGCAGTATGGCGTCCGCCCACGGATGCACAGCCCATCCACCGGCGTGCGGGGCCTGGGGCTGCGCGCTCGTACGGTGCAGGCCGAGCGGCTGGAGGATCTCGTTGCGCAGCACGTCCTCCCAGGGAGCACCTCGCAGCTCCTCCACCAGAGCGCCGAGCACCGTGTAACCGGGGTTGGAGTAGTGGTGCCGTCGGCCGACGGGGTGCAGAAGGGGCTGCTCACCGAGCACATCGCTCAGCTGGGGCCGAAGGGTGCCGGGAGTCCGCTCCCACCAGGGCGCGGGCGACTCGGCCGCCAGACCTGCGGTGTGCGCGAGCAGTTCGGCGATCGTCGCCTCGCCCGCGCCGGTGCCCGGCAGATGCTTCTCCAACGGGTCACCGAGGTCGAGCAGGCCTTCGTCGCGCAACCGCATCACCAGAACGGCGGTGAAGGTCTTGGTGATGGATCCGATCCGGTACTGCACGGTCTCGTCCGGCCCGTGCCCGTCCACCGAGGTCCGCGCGCCGTGCCACACCGCACGCCCGCCCCGCACGACGGCCGCGACCAGCGACGGTGCCCGCCCTTCGGCCTGTGCGACGGCGATCCGGTGCAGCAGGGTTCGCCGGGTCGTGGGAAGCAGCTCTTCCTGAGGTGTCGTCATGGCCCCAGTCCACCTGGTCAGGCGGCGGAGGTCGAGTTCATTTCATCATCGCCGTCCGACGGTTCCAGTCTGCCTGAGCCCCTTCAGACGGGGCGATCAGGTCTGGGCCATGTCCACGAAGCGGGAGTAGTGGCCCTGGAAGGCGACCGTGATCGTGGCCGTGGGGCCGTTTCGGTGCTTGGCCACGATCAGGTCGGCCTCGCCCGCACGCGGGGACTCCTTCTCGTACGCGTCCTCACGGTGCAGCAGGATGACCATGTCGGCGTCCTGCTCGATGGAGCCGGACTCACGCAGATCGGAGACCATCGGCTTCTTGTCGGTGCGCTGCTCGGGACCACGGTTCAGCTGGGAGAGCGCGATGACCGGGACCTCCAGCTCCTTGGCGAGCAGCTTGAGGTTACGGGACATGTCCGAGACCTCCTGCTGACGACTCTCGGCGCGCTTGGAGCCGCCGGACTGCATCAGCTGGAGATAGTCGATGACGACCAGCTTCAGGTCGTTGCGCTGCTTCAGGCGCCGGCACTTGGCTCGGATCTCCATCATCGACAGGTTGGGGGAGTCGTCGATGTAGAGCGGTGCGGCCGAGACGTCCGGCATACGGCGGGCGAGCCGGGTCCAGTCCTCATCGGTCATCGTGCCGGACCGCATATGGTGCAGGGCGACCCGGGCCTCGGCGGACAGCAGACGCATCGCGATCTCGTTGCGGCCCATTTCCAGCGAGAAAATGACGCTGGGGAGGTTGTTCTTGATCGAGGCGGCGCGCGCGAAGTCCAGCGCGAGCGTCGACTTACCCATGGCCGGTCGGGCGGCGATGACGATCATCTGCCCCGGGTGCAGACCGTTCGTCAGCGAGTCGAAGTCGGTGAAGCCGGTCGGCACACCGGTCATCTCACCGCTGCGCGAGCCGATCGCCTCGATCTCGTCGAGGGCGCCCTCCATGATGTCGCCGAGCGGCAGATAGTCCTCGCTGGTGCGCTGCTCGGTGACGGCGTAGATCTCGGCCTGCGCGCTGTTGACGATCTCGTCCACATCGCCGTCGGCCGCGTATCCCATCTGCGTGATGCGTGTGCCGGCCTCGACCAAGCGGCGCAGCACCGCCCGCTCATGGACGATCTCCGCGTAGTACTCGGCGTTGGCCGCCGTCGGCACGGTCTGGACGAGGCTGTGCAGATATGCGGCCCCGCCCACCTTGTTGATCTCGCCGCGCTTGGTGAGTTCGGCGGCGATGGTGATCGGGTCGGCCGGCTCGCCCTTGGCATAGACGTCCAGGATCGCCTGGTAGATCGTCTCGTGCGCGGGCTTGTAGAAGTCGTGGCCCTTGAGGATCTCGACGACGTCGGCGATGGCGTCCTTGGACAGCAGCATGCCGCCCAGGACCGACTGCTCGGCGTCCAGGTCCTGCGGCGGCACCCGCTCGAAGGAGGAACCCCCTCCGTCCCAGGAGGCGTTCTCCCGGCCCCGATCGTGCTGTTCGTCACGACCCCGGCCGTCGTCACCGCGGCGACGGGAGGCCGGCAGGCGATCGCTGGGTCCGGCGTCGGCCCACGGATCGTCCAAGGGCTCGGAAATGCTCACCGAGCCACCTCCTCCCGTCCGCACAGCGGACCTCGCCGTGCCCTCTTTTGTACGGCACGACACTGACAGTTGAGAGGCCCAACTCCGGTTCCGGCGCGTCGGTTTTGTGTCGCTTCCAAGGCTCAGGAAACAACGCTTCCCGGGCCGAGAGATGGAGCGGGCGCCGGACAACGGTAGGCCTGTCGGCACCGTCAGCCAATCTGGTTATCCACAGGCCATGTGGACGACGGCCCGGATGCTGTGGAGAACTCGCCGAAACCTGTGCACGACTCAGTGGACAGCCCTGTGAACAAGCCCTCCCTCAAAGCCAGCAGAACGGCTTGACCTGCATGTTTGCCATCCACCGGCTGTGCAGAAGAAAAACTTTCCCAGTCGGACCAAGATCGCTTCGAACGGTGCGCGAAAGGACACACCTCAAGATGAGAAGTAAGGGTCATTCGCCAGTTGCATCACTTACCTGTGGACGGTTAGATTGGTGCTCATGACACAGGCTCTCGCGACACCCAAGGCCACCCGTCGACGGCACGACAGAGAGATCGTCGCGCTGGCCGTCCCGGCCTTCGGCGCCCTCGTCGCGGAGCCTCTCTTCGTCATGGCCGACAGCGCCATCGTGGGCCACCTCGGAACCGCTCAGCTCGCCGGCCTCGGCGTCGCCTCCGCGCTCCTCACCACCGCGGTGAGCGTCTTCGTCTTCCTCGCCTACGCCACGACCGCCGCCGTGGCCCGCCGCGTCGGCGCCGGCCATCTGCAGGCCGCCATTCGACAGGGCATGGACGGTATCTGGCTGGCCCTGCTGCTCGGTGTCGGCGTGATCGCCGTCGTCCTTCCCCTGGCCCCCGGCATCGTCGACCTCTTCGGTGCCTCCACGACCGCGGCACCCTACGCCACCACATATCTGCGGATCTCCGCACTGGGCATCCCGGCCATGCTCATCGTCCTTGCCGCCACGGGAGTGCTCCGAGGACTGCAGAACACCAGGACCCCGCTCTACGTCGCCATAGCCGGCTTCGTCGCCAACGGCGCGCTCAATGCGGGACTCGTCTACGGTGCCGGGCTCGGCATCGCCGGTTCGGCCTGGGGCACGGTCATCGCGCAGTGCGGCATGGCGGCCGTCTATCTGACCGTCGTTGTCCGCGGAGCCCGACGCCACGGGGCTTCGCTCCGCCCTGACGTCGGCGGCATCCGAGCCTCGGCTCAGGCGGGCGTGCCGCTCCTGGTCCGCACACTGTCGCTGCGGGCGATCCTGATGATCGCCACGGCGGTCGCGGCGCATCTGGGCGACGCCGATATCGCCGCTCACCAGATCGTCCTGTCCCTGTGGAGCCTGCTCGCCTTCGCCCTGGACGCGATAGCGATCGCGGGGCAGGCCATCATCGGCCGCCATCTCGGGGCGAACGACGCCCAAGGAGCCCATGAGGCCTGTCGCCGCATGGTCCAGTGGGGCATAGCGATCGGCGTGGTCCTCGGTCTCCTCGTGGTGGCCGCCCGGCCGCTCTTCCTGCCGGTGTTCACGAGCGACTCCATGGTCAAGGACGCGGCACTGCCCGCGCTGCTGATGGTGGCGCTCTCGCAACCCGTCTGCGGGATCGTCTTCGTGCTGGACGGAGTCCTCATGGGCGCCGGCGACGGGCCGTACCTCGCCGGGGCCATGGTCGTCACCCTGGCGGTGTTCGCTCCGGTCGCCCTGCTCGTCCCCACACTCGGCGGCGGGCTCACCGCCCTGTGGGCCTCGATGACACTGATGATGTCCATCCGCATGGTCACCCTGTGGCTGCGCACCCGCTCGGGCCACTGGATCGTCACAGGCGCTATCCGCTGACCGCGGACCGTTTCACGTGAAACACGTCCCCCTGGCCGACTCCAGCCATGTGAAAGGGGCCGCACCCTCGCAAGGGTGCGGCCCCTTTCACCGGCTCAAGCGAGCACAGCGATCACGCGGCGATCAGGCCGCGACGACCTCGATGTTGACCTTGGCGGCAACCTCGGGGTGCAGACGCACGGACGTCTCGTGGGCGCCCAGGGTCTTGATCGGCGAGGTCAGCTCGATGCGGCGCTTGTCGACCTCGGGGCCACCGGAAGCCTTGATCGCGGACGCGATGTCGGCCGGGGTGACGGAACCGAAGAGACGACCGGCGTCGCCGGAGCGGACGGCCAGACGGACCTTCACGCCCTCGAGCTGAGCCTTGACCTGGTTGGCCTGCTCGATGGTCTGGATCTCGTGGATCTTGCGAGCACGACGGATCTGCTCGACGTCCTTCTCGCCACCCTTGGTCCAGCGGATAGCGAACTTCCGCGGGATCAGGTAGTTGCGAGCGTAACCGTCCTTGACGTCGACGACATCGCCGGCGGCACCGAGGCCAGTGACCTCGTGGGTGAGGATGATCTTCATGAGTCGGTCACCCTTCCCTTAGCGCGCGGTGGACGTGTAGGGCAGCAGCGCCATCTCACGGCTGTTCTTGACGGCCGTGGCGACGTCACGCTGGTGCTGCGTGCAGTTGCCGGTCACGCGGCGGGCACGGATCTTGCCGCGGTCGGAAATGAACTTCCGCAGCATGTTCGTGTCCTTGTAGTCCACGTACGTGACCTTGTCCTTGCAGAAAGCGCAGACCTTCTTCTTAGGCTTGCGCACAGGCGGCTTCGCCATGGTGTTTCTCCTGTGTGATCAAGAAGTTGGGGGTACGGCCCGCCCCTGGTCCGAGGACCTAGAAGGGGGGCTCGTCCGAGTAGCCGCCACCGCCGCCGGAGCCTCCGCCCCAGCCGCCGCCGCCCTGGTTACCACCCTGGTTGCCACCGGCGGGAGCACCGCCGGTCGCCCACGGGTCGTCGGCCGGAGCGCCGCCGCCCTGCTGGCCGCCACCGGGGCCTCCGCCCCAGCCGCCGCCCTGCTGGCCGCCACCGCCGCCGTAACCACCCTGGCCACCGCGAGCGCCACCGGCGGTCTTGGTGACCTTGGCCGTGGCGTTCCGCAGGCTGGGGCCGACTTCCTCGACGTCCAGCTCGTAGACCGTGCGCTTGACGCCCTCGCGGTCCTCGTAGGACCGCTGCTTCAGCCGGCCCTGCACGATGACGCGCATGCCTCGCTGGAGCGACTCGGCGACGTTCTCCGCCGCCTGACGCCAGACCGAGCAGGTCAGGAACAGGCTCTCGCCGTCCTTCCACTCATTCGTCTGACGGTCGAAGGTGCGGGGAGTGGACGCGACACGGAACTTCGCGACCGCCGCACCGGACGGGGTGAAGCGCAGCTCGGGGTCGTCGACAAGATTGCCGATGACCGTGATGACGGTCTCGCCTGCCATGGGGGAACCTCTCGGCGGGTTTGCTGCTGGCTGCTTGCTGCTACTCGAAACCCGAGATCAGCTGAGCGGGAAGGCTCAGTGGGTCTCGGGGCGGAGGACCTTGGTCCGGAGGACCGACTCGTTCAGGTTCATCTGGCGGTCGAGCTCCTTGACGACCGCAGGCTCGGCCTGCAGGTCGATGACCGAGTAGATGCCCTCGGGCTTCTTCTTGATCTCGTACGAGAGACGACGACGGCCCCAGGTGTCGACCTTCTCCACCTTGCCGTTGCCCTCACGGACGACGGAGAGGAAGTTCTCGATCAGGGGGGCGACAGCGCGCTCCTCCAGATCGGGGTCGAGGATGACCATCACCTCGTAGTGACGCATGTGGAACCCACCTCCTTTGGACTCAGCGGCCACGGTCGTTCCGTGGCAGGAGGGTTGTGATGCGTACGCAACGGTATCGGCCACCACTGACAATCGGGGGGCCCTGAGGGTTCCCGCAGTGTTACCTGGGCAGGCTTGAGCAGACACCGGTGCAGACGGTACAGACTACCCGCACACCCGCTTCCGGTTGAAATCCGGCCGTGAAGGCCGCCAATCTGTACACGACGGGTGTGTGCGGCGCTACGATGCGCCGCTTTCCGCAGGAGGTGCCCATGGCACAGGCTTTGCATCCCAACACCGCCGGTTCCCTCTTCGCCACGGACGGCAAGCCCCATCCGCTGCAGGACTCGCTGATGGCGGGGACGCTCGTCCTCGGCGTGCTGTCCTTCATCACGTCCTTCTTCCACAGCCTCCACCTGCTGACCTCGTGGACAGGCCTGCTGGGGCTGGTCGTGGGCATCTACGGACAGTGGGTCTCGGTGACCACGCGGCAGCGCTTCGGCCTGATCCTGGGTCTCGGCGCCGCGGGGGTCGGTTTCCTGATCGGCATGGCACACGGCGGACTGTTCGGCGGAATCATCGGCAGCTGAGCACCGGACGACGTCCGCCGACGTCCTCATCTCACCCCACAGGCCGCCCCGGTCGCCCCGCCGACCGGGGTTAAGGCCCGTACGCCCAGTCGGGTCGCGCGCGAGGCGCAGTAGGCTTCGGCGCGAGAGCCGGAGCCCCTGTACCCATGGGGACACACCAGCCCGAGGAGCGCCCCGACATGAGCCTGACCCTGAGGACCATCAGCCGCGAGCAGCATCTGGCCTACATCCAGAGCCTGCCGTCGGCGAGCCACATGCAGGTCCCGGCATGGGCCGATGTGAAGGCGGAGTGGCGCTCGGAGAGCCTCGGCTGGTTCGACGACCGCACCGGCGAGATGGTCGGCGCGGGCCTGGTCCTCTACCGCCAGCTGCCCAAGATCAAGCGCTACCTCGCCTATCTGCCCGAGGGCCCGGTCATCAACTGGTTCGCGCCGAACCTGGACGACTGGATCCAGCCGATGCTGGCGCACCTGAAGCAGCAGGGCGCCTTCTCCGTGAAGATGGGCCCGCCGGTGATCATCCGGCGCTGGAACTCCGAGACCATCAAGAAGGGCATCCAGGACCAGGACGTCAAGCGCCTGCGCGACCTGGAGGCCGACTTCATCGAGCCGCGCGCCTTCGAGGTGGCGGACAAGCTGCGCCGTATGGGCTGGCAGCAGGGCGAGGACGGCGGCGCCGGCTTCGGCGACGTCCAGCCGCGCTACGTCTTCCAGGTGCCGCTGGCGAACCGTTCCCTGGAAGAGGTCCACAAGAACTTCAACCAGCTGTGGCGCCGCAACATCAAGAAGGCCGAGAAGGCCGGTGTCGAGGTCGTCCAGGGCGGTTACCAGGACCTGGCCGAGTGGCAGCGGCTGTACGAGATCACGGCGGTGCGCGACCACTTCCGGCCCCGCCCGCTGTCGTACTTCCAGCGCATGTGGACGGCCCTCAACACCGAGGACCCGAACCGGATGCGGCTGTACTTCGCCCGCCACAACGGCGTGAACCTGTCCGCGGCCACGATGCTGATCGTCGGCGGACACGTCTGGTACTCCTACGGCGCCTCCGACAACATCGGCCGAGAGGTCCGGCCCTCGAACGCGATGCAGTGGCGGATGCTGCGTGACGCCTATGCGCTCGGCGGCACCGTCTACGACCTGCGTGGCATCTCCGACTCGCTGGACGAGACGGACCACCTCTTCGGTCTGATCCAGTTCAAGGTCGGCACCGGCGGCCAGGCCGCCGAGTACCTCGGTGAATGGGACTTCCCGCTCAACAAGCTGCTCCACAAGGCGCTCGACATCTACATGTCGCGTCGCTGAGGCACAGGCGTTTGATTCCATAGGGTTCACAGCTTTCACCTCTCTGATACACCGCAGCCACGAGAAAGGTTCCGGGTCCGGCCATGGCGCTCACGCTCTACGTCGACACCGCGCGCTGGCGGGCGCACCACAAGCACGTGCAGGAGCAGTTCCCGGGTCTCGTCCCGGTCTGCAAGGGCAACGGCTACGGCTTCGGGCACGAACGGCTCGCGGAGGAGGCGACGCGGCTGGGCGCGGACCTGCTCGCGGTCGGCACCACGTACGAGGCCGCACGCATCAAGGACTTCTTCGGCGGTGACCTGCTGGTGCTGACGCCGTACCGGCGCGGCGAGGAGCCCGTGCCACTGCCCGACCGGGTGGTGCGCTCGGTGTCGTCGATCGACGGCGTGTACGGCCTCGTCGGCGCGCGCGTGGTCATCGAGGTGATGTCCTCGATGAAGCGCCACGGCATCAGCGAGCAGGACCTGCCCCAGCTGCACCAGGCCATCGAGAACGTCCGGCTGGAGGGCTTCGCCATCCATCTGCCGCTGGACCGCACCGACGGCTCGGACGCCGTCGAGGAGGTCATCGGCTGGATGGACCGGCTGCGCGCGGCCCGGCTGCCGTTGCACACGATGTTCGTCAGCCACCTGAAGGCCGATGAACTCGCCCGTCTCCAGCAGCAGTTCCCGCAGACCCGGTTCCGTGCCCGCATCGGGACGCGGCTGTGGCTGGGGGACCACGAGGCCACCGAGTACCACGGTGCCGTCCTGGACGTCACGCGCGTGTCCAAGGGCGACCGGTTCGGCTATCGGCAGCAGAAGGCGGCCTCCGACGGCTACCTGGTGGTCGTGGCGGGCGGAACGTCCCACGGGGTGGGTCTGGAGGCCCCGAAGGCCCTGCACGGCGTCATGCCGCGCGCCAAGGGCGTCGCCCGAGCCGGCCTCGCCACGGTCAACCGGAACCTTTCTCCGTTCGTCTGGGGCGGCAAGCAGCGCTGGTTCGCGGAGCCGCCGCACATGCAGGTGTCGATCCTGTTCGTCCCGTCCGACGCCCCGGAGCCGAGGGTCGGCGACGAGCTGGTGGCCCATCTGCGGCACACCACCACGCAGTTCGACCGGATCATGGACCGCTGAACCCGGACCAGGACAGCGAGAAGGCCGTACACGCATCGCTCGTGTACGGCCTTCTTCATGGCCTTCCGACGGCACGTTCGCTCAGAGCGAACGCCCTTCGGGAGAGGGCGGGAGCGGCCTGCCCCAGTCCACCTGAGGTGCTTCGGCGTGGGCGGCGTGCCGCGGCGGATGGGCTGCCGCCCCGAGCACGAAGACGTCCTCGGCCCCGTCGAGCACACCGCCCGAGGGGTCGTCGTCGCCCGACCGGCGCACCACGTCCCGCTCCGGCATGAGGATGTCCCGTACGACGACGGCGCACAGGTACAGCGTGCCCACCAGGTGCAGCACGATGGCCCAGTAATAGCCGTGGGTCGGCAGACCCTTGTGGGCGTCTCCGCTGGTCGTGTAGGCGAGGTACATCCAGATGCCCAGGAAGTACGCCACCTCGCACGCCTGCCAGATCAGGAAGTCCCGCCACTTGGGGCGGGCGAGGACCGCGAGCGGCACCAGCCACAGGACGTACTGCGGGGAGTAGACCTTGTTGGTGAGGATGAAGGCCGCCACGATCAGGAAGGCCAGCTGGGCGAAGCGCGGCCGGCGCGGGGCGGTGAACGTCAGCGCGGCGATGCCGAGGAAGCACAGCACCACCAGCACCATGGCAGCGGTGTTCACGAAGCCGGTGCTGGGCGGATTGCTGGTGTTCTGTGCCCAGATCAGCCAGAACGAGCCGAAATCGACGCCCCGTTCCTGGCTGAACGTGTAGAACTTCGACCAGCCTTCGAAGGCGAAGAGCATCACCGGCGCGTTCACCACGAGCCAGGCGATCGCCGTACCGGCCACGGCCTGTGCGTACTCCCGCCATTTTCCGGCCCGCCAGCACAGCACGAGCAGCGGGGCGAGCAGGAACACGGGATAGAGCTTGGCGGCCGTGGCGAGGCCCAGGAGGACGCCGAAGGCGACGGGACGGCTCCGGGACCACATCAGCATCGCGGCGGCCGTGAGCGCCACCGCCAGCAGGTCCCAGTTGATGGTCGCGGTGAGCATGAAGGCGGGCGCAAGGGCGACCAGCAGGCCGTCCCAGGGGCGCCGACGGTGGGTGCGGGCCACGCAGACGGCGATGACGGCCGCGCACACCATCAGCATTCCGGCGTTGACGAACCAGTACCACTGCTCCTGGTGCTGGATGGTGCCGCTGTGCGGGGTCAGCCAGGACGCCACCTCCATGAACACGCCGGTCAGCACCGGGTATTCGAGGTAGTCCATGTCGCCCGTGAGCTTGTCGAAGTACGGCACGAGATGGTCGGCGAATCCGCGGCCCTGGTAGAGGTGCGGAATGTCCGAGTAGCAGGCGCGCGTGTACTGGCTGCTCGCGCCGAAGAACCAGCCGCTGTGATAGCAGGGCGCCTTCTGGACCAGGCCGAGGGCGAACATGCCGATGGCTACGAGCGCGACGACCCGTACGGGGGTCCACCAGGAGGTCCCGGGCAGGGCACGCCGCCCGAGCGGACCGCCGATCAGCTCACTGCCGGCCCGGGCGATCTCGTCCTCGCCGGTCGGCCGCACCGGTTCTGCCGCGGCGGGCCGCACGGGCTCGGGCTCGTGCCTGCTCGCGGGCGTCATCTCTGCACTGGGCATGGGGCACATCCTGCCGTACCGGCCTGTGGAGGGGCGCGCCGCTCACGGATCCGCCTGCAGCCGCAAACAGGGACAGGGGCCCTCGGGAGACCCGACGACCCCTGTCCGTTCGCCCCACCGCCGGCAGTGCCTACGGCGTGGGGCGACTCACTCAGCCGCCCGGGCCGCCGAAGATGCCTCCGTTGCCGTTGCCTCGGGTATTGCCTCCCGTCGCGGTTCCGGTCGTGTCCGTGGCGCTGGGCGACGGATCGGTGCCTCCGTTGGTACCGCCCGTGTCCGTGCCGCCGTTGCCGTTCGTGTTGCCGTTGGTATCGCCGTTGCAGGGGTTGTCCCAGCTCCACTGGCAGGTGTCGCTCGACGACGGGGACGGGGACGGGGACGTGCGGCTCGGCGACGGGCTCGGCGACGGGCTCGTCGTCCGGCTCTGGGTGGCCGAGGGGCTCGGCGGCGGACTCGGCTCGGCGTTGAGCACCGTGCCGATCGGCGTCGGAGTCGGGAACTTCACGGCCGGCTCGTTCTGCAGCGCCTCGGCCATGTAGTCGTGCCAGATCTCGGCCGGGAACGAGGCGCCGTGGATCTTCTCCTGGCCACCCGTTCCGTACATCTCCAGGAACGTCCGGTTCTTGTTCTTCGCGTTGTCGTCCAGCCGGAACATGCTGATCGCGGTCGACAGCTGGGGGGTGTAGCCGACGAACCACGCGGACTTGTTGCCGTCCGTGGTGCCCGTCTTGCCGGCGACGTCGCGGCCGGGGAGCTGAGCCTTGGTACCGGTGCCCTTGTCCACCACGGTCTTCAGCACGTCGGTCACGTTGTCGGCGACCTGCTGGGTGAAGGCCTCGGTGGACTTGTCCTGGTGCTTGAAGACCACGCCGTCCTTGTCGCTCACCTTCACGACGGAGTAGGGCTCACGCTGCTGACCCCTGGCCGCGAAGGTGGAGTAGGCGGAGGCCATGCGGATGGCGCTGGGGTCCGACGTACCGATCGAGAAGGACGGGTAGTTGGCACTGGCGAGGCTGCCCGGGAGAATGCCGGCGTCCTTGGCGCTCTCCTCGACCTTGTCCAGTCCCACGTCCATGCCGAGCTGGACATAGGCGGAGTTGACCGAGAACTGCATCGCTTCACGCAGGTCGATCTTGTAGTTCGGCGCGTTTCCGACGGACTCACCGCCGTCGTTGGTCTGCAGCCACTCGTTGCCGTCCTTGTCGGTCCAGACCTTCCCGTTGTACTCCTTGATCTTCAGCTTGTTCTGGCCGCTGTACAGACTCTTCGGAGAGGCGACCGTGCGCTCGTCCTGTGCCTGCGACTCCGGCCCGTCCGGGTTGCGCACGCCCCACTGCATGGCCGCCGCCAGCACGAACGGCTTGAAGGTCGAACCCACCTGGGCACCGGTCGAGTCGGCGTTGTCGGTGAAGTGCTTTGTCGCGTCCTCGCCGCCGTAGATGGCCCTGATGGCACCCGAGGTCGGGTCCACGGAAGCCCCGCCGAACTGGACGTTGGTGTCCGTCTTGGGCCGCTGCGCCGGTTTGATGTTCGACTTCTGGACGTTCTTCACGGCGGCTTCCAGCGCCTTGACCTTCTTCTTGTCGAAGGTCGTGTAGATCTGGTAGCCGCCCTTCTGCAGATCGTCCGCGGAGATGTGCGTCGCCGGGTTGTTGACCACGTTCGCCTTGGCCAGGTCGACGAGATAGCCGATCTGGCCCCCCAGCTGGCCGTTCGACCGGGGATTCTGGATCTTGGGGAGGGTCTTGTACTTGGTGCGCTCCGCAGGGCTCAGATGGCCGTATTGGACCATCTTGTCGAGGGTGTCCTGCATCTGCGCCAGAGCCCGCCTGCTGTTGGCCTCCGGAGTCGCAGCGGGGTCGAGGGAGGTCGCGCCCGCCGGGTCGTAGTACGTGGCGCCCTTGACCATCGCGGCGAGGAAGGCGCACTCGCCCGGGTCCAGCTTCGTCGCGTCCTTGTTGAAGTACGCCCGGGACGCGGCCTGGAGACCATAGGCGCCGCGGCCGAAGTACGTCGTGTTGAGGTAGCCCTCCATGATCTTTTCCTTGGGGACCTGGGCTCCCACCTTGATCGAGACGAGGATCTCCTTGAACTTCCGGGACAACGTCTGCGCCTGGTCGTTCAGCATCGCGTTCTTGACGTACTGCTGGGTGATGGTCGAGCCGCCCTGCGTCTGACCGCCGCGTGCCATGTTCAGCACCGCACGCGCGATACCGTTCGGATCGATGCCGCTGTCGGTCTCGAAGGTCTTGTTCTCCTGCGAGATGACGGCGTAGCGCATCTCCTTGGGGATGCTCGCGTAGTTCATGTTCTGGCGGTTGATCTCACCGCCGGTCGCGACCATCACCGAGCCGTCGGACCAGTAGAAAACGTTGTTCTGCGCCTTGGCGACCGCAGCCTCGTTGGGAACGGACACCATCGCGTACGCGATGCCCGCCACCGCCATGAGGCTTCCGACGAACCCGAGGCAGAGTCCGGTGACGAGCTTCCAGGACGGCATCCATCGGCGCCAGCCGTACCTGTCGGCGCGCGGATAGTCGATCATCCGTCTTCTGGAAGGGGGAGCCGTACGGCCCGTACCGCGGCCGGGCCCGCTCGGGCCACCGCGTCGACCGCCACGACCGGTGGGCTCGGCCGCTCGGCGGCGGCCGCCTCTCTGTGCCGCGCGCCGGGCCTCGGCGCGGCCACCGTAGAGCCGCGCCTCGTCCTCCGACCCACGGGGTGCCTCCCCGTACGAGTCGGCCGGAGACTCGGTGGCGCCTCGCGGTGCCGCACGGCGACCGGGGGACGAACCGGACTGGCCGCGTCGGGCCGCGGCACGTCCGCCTCCCTGCGGCGGCGGCGGTTTGCGACGGTGCTCGCTCATCGAACGATTACTCCTCGGGCAGGCGCACCCGTGCGCGCCTGGAACGGCGGCGGTTTTCCGGTCCCCCCGAAGTACGGATGTGGTCGGTCCTGCATTCACCCGTACCGCACCAGGGACGACGACGCCCCCCAGGCGTCGCATGGTTCCCGGTGGTCTGCATGCCGCACAGACTACGCACCGCCAAAACCTGCCGAGCCCTGAAGTTCACCCCAAAACAGGCAACTTGCATCGTATGAATCGGCGATGTGACCCCGTTCACGGCCGTCCCTCTTGTCGCCTGCGGACGGTCGTTCTATCGTCGTGATGTATCGAGTCGATACATCAGCGCGAGATAAAGACGCTGAGAGGCACTGCGAGACCCGCGGGAGCGACCGGCGGGACCGAGAGGAGGCGACGATGAGCCGACGTTCCGGCATCCTCGAGTTCGCCGTGCTCGGCCTGCTGCGCGAGTCCCCGATGCACGGCTATGAGCTGCGCAAACGGCTCAACACGTCCCTGGGTGTGTTCCGGGCGTTCAGCTACGGAACCCTCTACCCCTGCCTCAAGACGCTGGTCGCCAACGGCTGGTTGATCGAGGAACCGGGCAGCACCCACGAGGACGCCGCTCCCCTTGCCGGACGCCGAGCGAAGATCGTGTACCGATTGACGGCAGAAGGTAAGGAACACTTCGAGCAGCTGCTCTCGCAGACGGGCCCCGACGCGTACGAGGACGAACACTTCGCCGCACGCTTCGCCTTCTTCGGGCAGACGTCGCGCGATGTGCGCATGCGTGTGCTGGAGGGCCGGCGCAGCCGCCTGGAGGAGCGCCTGGAGAAGATGCGCGCCTCTCTGGCACGCACGCGGGAGCGCCTCGACGACTACACACTCGAGCTCCAGCGCCACGGGATGGAGTCCGTGGAGCGCGAAGTGCGCTGGCTGAACGAGCTCATCGAGAGCGAACGGGCCGGACGGGACCTGAAGGGTTCCGCTTCCGGGGGGTCCGCTCCGGACACCACCACTGGATCGACGGGCGGCCTGCCCCGTGCCGGAGGCACCTCCGGCACGGATACGCCCGGCGACACCGCCACGTGAGTCCCACCTCAGGGCCTCACTCGTACACACAGGGAGCAACCGGAATGGGTTCGGTTCGCGTAGCCGTCGTCGGCGTGGGCAACTGCGCCGCGTCGCTGGTGCAGGGAGTCGAGTACTACAAGGACGCCGACCCGGCGTCCAAGGTCCCCGGCCTGATGCATGTGCAGTTCGGTGACTACCACGTGCGCGACATCGAGTTCGTCGCCGCGTTCGACGTGGACGCCAAGAAGGTCGGCCTCGACCTCGCGGACGCGATCGGCGCCTCCGAGAACAACACCATCAAGATCTGCGACGTGCCCAGCACCGGTGTCACCGTCCAGCGCGGCCACACCCTCGACGGCCTCGGCAAGTACTACCGCCAGACCATCGAGGAGTCCGAGGCCGAGCCGGTCGACGTCGTCCAGATCCTCAAGGACAAGCAGGTCGACGTTCTCGTCTGCTACCTCCCGGTCGGCTCCGAGGACGCGGCGAAGTTCTACGCCCAGTGCGCCCTCGACGCCAAGGTCGCCTTCGTCAACGCCCTCCCGGTCTTCATCGCCGGCACCAAGGAGTGGGCGGACAAGTTCGTCGAGGCCGGTGTGCCGATCGTCGGTGACGACATCAAGTCCCAGGTCGGCGCCACCATCACGCACCGCGTCATGGCGAAGCTGTTCGAGGACCGCGGTGTCATCCTGGACCGCACGATGCAGCTGAACGTCGGCGGCAACATGGACTTCAAGAACATGCTCGAGCGCGAGCGCCTGGAGTCCAAGAAGATCTCCAAGACGCAGGCCGTCACCTCCCAGATCCCCGACCGGGACCTCGGCGAGAAGAACGTCCACATCGGCCCGTCCGACTACGTGGCCTGGCTGGACGACCGCAAGTGGGCCTACGTCCGCCTCGAGGGCCGCGCCTTCGGCGACGTCCCGCTGAACCTGGAGTACAAGCTCGAGGTCTGGGACTCCCCGAACTCCGCGGGTGTCATCATCGACGCGCTGCGCGCCGCGAAGATCGCCAAGGACCGCGGCATCGGCGGCCCGATCCTGTCGGCGTCCTCGTACTTCATGAAGTCCCCGCCGGTCCAGTACTTCGACGACGAGGCCCGCGAGAACGTCGAGAAGTTCATCCGCGGCGAGGTCGAGCGCTAGCTCGACACAGCATGGCGCGCTAGCTCGACGCGGCACGGCGCGCCGAGGCGCGCGGAACCGCTCGCACGAGAACGCTCCTGCCAGGGCTGTGAAGGTCCCCGGGTTCACCGACCCGGGGACCTTCCGCATGTGTGAGGCTGTGCCCCATGCCCGTCGTCCGTGACCTGCGCGTCCTGCTGCGCCTGCGGTACTTCCGACGCCTGCTGTACATCCGCCTGCTGTCCCAGGGCGCCGACGGCGTCTACCAGGTCGCGCTCGCCGCGTACGTCGTCTTCTCCCCGGAGAAACAGACCTCGGCCACCGCCATCGCCTCGGCGATGGCGGTCCTGCTGCTCCCCTATTCCCTGGTCGGCCCGTTCGCGGGCGTCCTGCTGGACCGCTGGCGCCGCCGGCAGGTCCTCCTGTACGGCAACCTGCTGCGCGCCCTGCTCTCGTCGGCGACGGCCGTGCTGATCATCGCCCAGGTCCCGGACTGGCTGTTCTACGTCTCCGCGCTGTGCGTCACGGCCGTCAACCGTTTCGTCCTCGCGGGCCTGTCCGCCGCGCTCCCGCGCGTGGTCGACGACAAGCGCCTCGTGATGGCCAACTCCCTGTCGCCGACCGCGGGTACGCTCGCCGCGGCCGCGGGCGGCGGCCTCGCCTTCGTCGTACGGCTGGTGGTGGCGGACTCCGACGCCGCGGTGGTGCTGCTGGGCACCGTCCTGTACCTGTGTGCGGCGCTCGCGTCCCTGAGCCTCGCACCCGGGCAACTGGGGCCGGACCCCGAGCTGGTCCAGCCCCGCCTGGCGACGGCACTCACCGGCACCGCCCGCGACCTGATGGCCGCCGTTCGCCACCTCGCCGCACCGCCGCGCCGCGAGGCCGCCTGGGCGCTCTTCACGATGACGCTGATGCGGTTCTGCTACGGCGCCCTGCTGGTCATGTTGCTGATGCTGTGCCGCTACACCTTCGCCTCGAACACGGACGACGGGCTGCGCCTGCTGGGGCTGGCGTTGGGCACGTCGGCCGCAGGGTTCTTCGCGGCGGCCGTGGTGACGCCCTGGGGTGCCGGCCGGCTCGGCCCGGGACGCTGGATCGTCGTGTGCGCCGCGGCGGCCGCGGTCCTGGGGCCCGCCCTCGGACTCCCGTTCGCCGTCGGCCCCATGCTGGTCGCGACCTTCGTCCTGGGCCTGACCACCCAGGGCGCGAAGATCGCGACCGACACGATCGTGCAGTCCTCGGTGGACGACGGCTTCCGTGGGCGGGTCTTCTCCGTCTACGACGTCCTGTTCAACATCGCCTTCGTCGGTGCCGCCGCGGTCGCGGCCTTGATGCTGCCGCCGGACGGCCGCTCGGCGACGCTGGTCGTCACCCTCGCCCTCGTCTACGGAGCGGTTGCTGGCGCTATGGCCCGCTTTGAACGCCGGTGAGTGTCACATCAAAGCCACAGTGTCCCCCTGAGCTACAGGAGTGTCAGTGGAGCCCGGTAACTTACGTGCGTCTTACGCGCGCCTTATGTGCGCTGCTCACCAACTCTTCTAGGGGGACCCCCAAGTGACGACTCCGCCGCCCCAGGGCCAGAACCCATTCGCACAGGGCCAGCAGGCGTACGGCCAGCCCCAGGCCCCGTACCCGCCCCAGGGCGGCTACCCGCAGCAGCCGGGCCAGCCGCAGGCGCCTTACGCCCAGTTCCCCAACCAGGGAGCCCCGGTTCCGCCGGCACCCGCGTCGACCGGGAAGCGCATGGGCAAGAGGGCTATACGCATCGTCGGGATCATCGTCGTCGCCGTCATCGTCGGTCTCCTCAAGTTCGGCGCGGGCTGGTTCCTGACCCGCGATGACGCGGAGACGACGTCGGTGGGTTCCTGCATGCACAACAACGGCTCGACCGCCAAGCCTGACCTGAAGGAAGTGGACTGCTCTTCCAGCGACGCCCAGTACACAGTGGTCCAGAAGTTCGACGGCTCCAGCGACGACAGCAAGTGCGCCGCCGTCACCGGAGCGACGATCTCCTACATCCAGTACGGCGGCGGCCACGATGTGGTGCTCTGCCTGAAGGACGCCAAGTAATCACGCCAGTGCGTTGAGTCGCGGCCGAGGTTTCACGTGAAACATCGGCTGCCACACCTCGGGGTCATGTTTCACGTGAAACATGACCCCGTTCCGCTGACTCAGCCCTGCTCCTGCTCCACCCACCAGTCCTTGAGTGCTGTCACCGCCGCGTCGTGCCCCATCGGCCCGTTCTCCAGGCGCAGCTCCAGCATGTGCTTGTACGCCTTGCCGACGACAGGGCCGGGACCGACACCCAGGATCTCCATGATCTGGTTGCCGTCGAGGTCCGGGCGGATCGCGTCCAGCTCCTCCTGATCCTGGAGCTGGGCGATGCGCTCCTCCAGGCCGTCATAGGCCCGGGACAGCGCGAGCGCCTTCCGCTTGTTGCGGGTGGTGCAGTCGGAGCGGGTCAGCTTGTGCAGGCGGTGCAGTAGCGGGCCCGCATCACGGACGTAGCGGCGCACCGCCGAATCCGTCCACTCTCCTGCGCCGTAGCCGTGGAAGCGCAGATGAAGTTCGACGAGCCGCGAGACGTCCTTCACCAGCTCGTTGGAGTACTTCAAGGCGGTCATGCGCTTCTTGGTCATCTTGGCGCCGACCACCTCATGGTGGTGGAAGGAGACCCGGCCGTCCTTCTCGAAGCGGCGCGTGCGCGGCTTGCCGATGTCGTGCAGCAGCGCGGCCAGGCGGAGCGTGAGGTCGGGACCGTCCTGCTCCAGCGCGATCGCCTGCTCCAGGACGATCAGCGAGTGGTCGTAGACGTCCTTGTGCCGGTGGTGCTCGTCACTCTCCAGTCGCAGCGCCGGCAGCTCCGGCAGCACATGGGCGGCGAGCCCGGTGTCGACGAGCAGGGCCATCCCCTTGCGCGGGTACGCGGAGAGGATCAGCTTGTTCAGCTCGTCCCGGACCCGCTCGGCCGAGACGATCTCGATGCGTCCCGCCATCTCTGTCATCGCGGTGACGACCTCGGGTGCGACCTCGAAGTCCAGCTGGGCGGCGAACCGGGCGGCCCGCATCATCCGCAGCGGATCGTCCGAGAACGACTCCTCGGGCGTACCCGGTGTCCGCAGCACCCGCGCAGCCAGATCCTCCAGGCCTCCGTGCGGGTCGATGAACTCCTTCTCCGGCAGCGCCACGGCCATCGCGTTGACCGTGAAGTCCCGACGGACCAGATCCTCCTCGATGGAGTCGCCGTAGGACACCTCGGGCTTGCGCGAGGTGCGGTCGTAGGCTTCCGACCGGTAGGTGGTGACCTCGATCTGGTACCCACCCTTGTGCGCGCCGACGGTGCCGAAGGCGATGCCGACCTCCCAGACGGCGTCCGCCCACGGCCGGACGATCTTGAGAACGTCCTCGGGGTGAGCGTCGGTCGTGAAGTCCAGGTCGTTGCCGAGCCGGCCGAGCAGCGCGTCGCGCACCGATCCGCCGACCAGGGCGAGAGAGAACCCGGCCGCCTGGAATCGGCGGGCGAGATCGTCGGCGACGGGGGCCACCCGCAGCAGCTCGGCGACCGCGCGCTGCTGCGCCTGGCTCAGGGCAGAGGGAGTGTCTTCGTTGGGGTTCGGCACAACAGAAAAGGGTACGTGCCCCGGCGACCAGGGACGTCCTCCATTTCCTGTGGGGGGCGGCCCCGGGAGAGGCCGCGGACAGCTCCTGGCATACCCGCCGCAAGCACTGCCCTCACGGCGTACGGAAGCTCTCCACTCGATACTGGATATAGAGGACGGGTCGCCGGATCTTCTTCGATCTTGTGGTGGAGACCGCGGCACTTCCCCTCAGCGCGCATCGTTACCATGCGTGGACGCACATTCCGACGACCACTGACGACGACGAGGGACGGGCGAGCGCGTGGCCGAGGCGGCTGACTTCCAGGGGACCAGTGCCTCACCTGCCCGCCGGTGGCTGCGGCGCACCGGCGCGCTGCTCACTGGTGCGCCACTGCTGGCCGGACTGCTCCAGCTGCCCGCCGCTGCGCCCGCCCAGGCCGCGTCCGCGGACACGGTGTCCGTCTCCCTGGACTCGCTGACCCCCAGTGCCCCCACGGACGGGGACACGTTGACCGTGTCGGGCACGGTGACCAACAACGGCAGGCAGACCGTCACCGCCGCCCATGTGGGCCTGCAGGTCGGCCCCATGCTGAACACCCGCTCGGAGATCGACAGCGTCGCCCAGCGCTCCGACGAGCTGCAGGGCGGCACCGGCGTCGAGGTCGGCGGCAAGTACGCGGAGAAGTTCGCCAAGCTGTCCCCGGGCGTCGCGGAGCACTTCAGCATCTCCGTCCCCGTGGACAAGCTCGACCTCGGCGACGACGGCGTCTACGAGTTCGGCGTCTCCCTCTCCGGCCAGACCGCCGCGCAGCCCTGGGACCAGCTCCTCGGCATCCAGCGGACCTTCCTGCCCTGGCAGCCCTCCGAGGCCGACACCAAGACGAAGACGACGTTCCTGTGGCCGCTGATCTCCACCGTCCACATGACGGCGAAGACGGGCGCCGGTGAGCTCCAGACGCCGGTGTTCCGCGACGACACCCTGGCCAGGGAGCTGGCGCCGGGCGGCCGGCTGGCGCAGATGGTGGCACTCGGCAAGGACCTCGACATCACCTGGGTGATCGACCCGGACCTGCTGGCCTCGGTGGACGCGATGGCCACCGGCAACTACCGGCTGCCGGGCGACGGCGGCACCACCACGCCCGGGCCGAAGGACCACCAGGCGATCGCCAAACAGTGGCTGGCGGACCTGCAGGACGCGGTGACGGGCAAAGAGGTCGTGGCGCTGCCTTTCGCCGACCCTGACCTCGCGTCCCTCGCGCACAACGGCACCAGCGTCACCGGCTCGCTCAGCCACCTCAAGGACGCCACCGACGTCGCCGCCATCACCGTCAAGACCGTGCTCCACGTCACACCGAGCACCGACTTCGCCTGGCCGGTGGACGGCGCCGTGGACCCGGCGATCATGAAGGTCGCCACCTCCGCCGGAGCCGACCGTGTGATCGCCCGCAGCGACAGCCTCCAGGAGACCGCCGGGCTGCCGTACACGCCCTCCGCCGCCCGCCCGGTCGGTGGAGGCACCACGGCGGTGGTCTCCGACGCCCGGCTGTCCACGGCCTTCGAGGGCGACCTGACGAAGGCGGGCTCGGCCACGCTGTCCGTGCAGGAGTTCCTGGCCCAGAGCCTCGAGGTGAACGCGCAGACGGACAAGCAGCGCAGCATCGTCGTCGCCCCTCAGCGCATGCCCACGGGGAGCCAGGCGCAGGCGATGGCGGCGGCGCTGAAGACGCTCCAGGACGGGAACTGGTCCCAGTCCCAGGACCTCGGCGCGACGGCCAAGGACAAGCCCGACCCGAACGCCACCACGCGCATCCCGTCGGCGTCCTCCTACCCCTCGTCGCTGCGCTCGCAGGAGCTGCCGCAGGGGGCCTTCGAGCAGATCGCCCGCACCCAGGACAAGCTCAACAGCTTCCAGGTGATCCTCTCCGACCAGTCCCGCGTCGTCACGCCCTTCGGGCGGGCCATAAACCGTGAGATGTCCACGTCGTGGCGGGGCAGGAGCGCGGAGGCGGAGGGCTTCCGCAACGGCGTGGAGAAGTGGCTCGACGAGCTGGCCGACCAGGTCAACCTGATCCAGAAGTCGGAGACCAAGCTCTCCGGCCGCAGCGCCACCATCCCGGTGACCGTCCAGAACAACCTCGTCCAGCCCGTCGGCCATCTGGTCCTGCGCCTCACGTCGAGCATGCCGACCCGCCTGAAGATCGGCGGCAAGGCCTACTCCGAACAGCCGGTGGAGATCTCCGGCGGGCACAGCCAGTCCGTGAAGTTCACCACCTCGGCCAACGCCAACGGCCGGGTCACGGTCGTCGCCCAGCTGTACACCGAGGACGGCCAGCCGTACGGCGACGCCGTCAGCTTCGACGTGAAGGTCACCGAGATCACGCCCACCGTGATGCTGGTCATCGGCGGCGGGGTGCTCCTCCTCGTCCTCGCCGGCTTCCGGATGTACACCCAGCGCAAGCGCGCCGCGGCCCGTCAGGCCGAGGAGGACGGCCCCGGCACGGCGGGGCAGGCCACCGACGAGCCCGGGAACCCCGACGCCCCCGCCGACCGTCTCCCGGAGAAGCCGGCGGAACCGGAGGAAACCGGCTCCGTCTCCGAGGCGGAAGCCCCGGAGCACCCGAGTGACCCTGCGCCGGACACCGCACCGGAAAGCCCCGACCCGTCCGGGACGGGTGAGAGAGTGGACCGTTGAGCGATGTCGTGGCCGGTGGGCCCGGGACGATGAGGTGGGGTAAGCATGAACGCGCCGTACGACGGTGATCGCGGCCAGGGCGCGGCCGGCTCGGGCTACCCCGAGCCGCCGCCGGAGCCCGGTCAGGTACCGCCGCAGCAGCCGGCGGACATGTATCTCCAGGACGCCTACGACCACGACCCCTATCGGGCGCACGACCTGACCGCCCAGGACCCGGTCGCCGAGGCGCTCTACGACCGTGCCGCGCACCCGCCGCCCCCTGCGGGCGCCTACGAGCAGCAGCCGCTCTACGGACAGCCCGCCCAGTCGCCGTACGCGCCCGACCCGCGGGTGTGGGCTCAGACGCCGGCGCCGGAGCCGGACGGCACGACCCCGTACATGCCGTACGGCGACGACCCGCGTACGACCCAGTTCGTGGGCGTGGACGACCTGGTCTCGCACTCGGGCGAGCCGCACCACGAGCCGGACGCCTTCGCGCACCTCTTCAGGGACCAGCAGCAGGGCGGCGGGCAGGCGCCGATGGATCCGCCGGGCTTCTCCGGGCCTGCCGCCGCTCCGGGCGCCGGCTACGGTCCCGCCTCGTATCCGCCGGCCTATGGCCAGGGTCCGCAGCAGGGCAACCCGTACGCCGAGGCCTCCTACCCGGCTGCCCCGACCGCCCAGGGGGCCCCGGCGCAGTCGCCGGTGCCCGCCCCGACCGCGGCGCCGGAACCCGCCGGGCCACGCAGGGACGCGGAACCGGAGGCGACTGCGCCCGCGGATTCCTCCGCGCCCGCGAAAAAGGGCGGGAAAGCCGGTGGGCTGCTGAAGTCCAGTGCGGTGATGGCGGCGGGCACGATGGTCTCCCGCCTCACCGGTTTCGTCCGCTCCGCGCTGATCGCCGCGGCGCTGGGCCTCGGCTTCCTCGCGGACTCCTTCCAGGTGGCCTACCAGCTGCCGACGATGATCTACATCCTCACCGTCGGCGGCGGTCTGAACTCCGTCTTCGTGCCGCAGCTGGTGCGATCGATGAAGGAGGACGAGGACGGCGGCGAGGCCTTCGCGAACCGTCTGCTGACGCTGGTGATGGTGGCGCTGGCGGCACTGACCGGACTCGCGATGTTCGCGGCGCCTCTGCTGGTGCGGCTGCTGTCCAACCCGGTCGCCACCAACCCGGCGGCCAACGAGGTCGCCGTCACCTTCACCCGCTACTTCCTGCCCTCGATCTTCTTCATGGGCATCCATGTGGTGATGGGCCAGATCCTCAACGCGCGCGGCAAGTTCGGCGCGATGATGTGGACCCCGGTCCTGAACAACATCGTCATCATCGTGACGCTCGGCATGTTCATCTGGGTCTACGGCACCGCCGCCAACTCCCACATGGACGTCACCAACATCCCGCCGGAGGGCCAGCGGCTGCTCGGTGTCGGTGTGCTGCTCGGTCTGGTCGTCCAGGCACTGGCGATGATCCCCTACCTGCGCGAGACGGGCTTCCGGATCCGGCTGCGGTTCGACTGGCGGGGCCACGGTCTGGGCAAGGCCGCGATGCTCGCCAAGTGGACCGTCCTGTTCGTCCTCGCCAACCAGGCGGGCGCCATGGTCGTCACACAGCTGTCCACCGCCGCCGGCAAGGACTCCGGCGTCAAGGGCACCGGGTTCGCCGCCTACGCCAACGCCCAGCTGATCTGGGGCCTGCCGCAGGCCATCATCACGGTCTCTCTGATGGCCGCGCTGCTGCCGCGCATCTCGCGCTCCGCAGCCGAGGGCGACGCGGGTGCCGTCCGCGACGACATCTCCCAGGGCCTGCGCACCACCGCCGTCGCCATCGTCCCGATCGCCTTCGGCTTCATCTCGCTCGGCATCCCGATGTGCACGCTGATCTTCGGCTCCGCGGGCACCGACTCGGCCACCAACATGGGCTACATGCTGATGGCCTTCGCCCTCGGCCTGATCCCGTACTCGGTGCAGTACGTCGTCCTGCGTGCCTTCTACGCGTACGAAGACACCCGCACACCCTTCTACAACACCGTCATCGTCGCCGCCGTCAACGCGAGCGCCTCGGCGCTCTGCTACTTCCTGCTGCCCGCCCGCTGGGCGGTGGCGGGCATGGCGGCCGCGTACGGCCTCGCCTACGTGGCCGGTGTGGGCGTCGCCTGGCGGCGGCTGCGCAAGCGGCTCGGCGGTGACCTGGACGGCACCCGGGTGATGCGGACGTACGCGCGCCTGTGCATCGCCTCCGTGCCGGCGGCCCTGCTCAGCGGCGCGGCCTGCTACGGCATCGGGCGCACCCTCGGCCAGGGCGTCATCGGCTCCTTCGCCGCGCTGCTCGCCGGTGGTGCCGTCCTGCTCGGCGTCTTCTTCGTCGCCGCCCGGCGTATGCGCATCGAGGAACTCAATTCGCTCGTCGGCATGGTCCGCGGACGTCTGGGCCGCTGAGGTGGGGGTAGGCGCACAACCATCGTCCGCCGTCGTGTGTCGTGCATAGCGGCAGACTGTGGGCACAATTGGTTTCGGCGTCGGACAGCGTGCAACGGATGGGGAGGCAGGGACGACGGTGGCGGAACGGAGCACGGCTGCCGTCGACGTGGCAGACAACAGTGGCGAGCAGCCGCTGACCGCCAAGGCGGACCAGTCCACGGCCGACGGGGTGGCCAAGAACCCGGAGCAGGACACGGACAGCGACGAGGCACAGGGGAGCGGCGGGACCGAGAGTCCTGGGATGAAGGCCTCGCCTCCCGAACTGCACAGCGGTCACAAGCTCGCCAGACGCTACCGACTGGAGGAGTGCCTCACCCGTCTGGACGGATTCAGCAGCTGGCGCGCGGTCGACGAGAAGCTTCGTCGGGCCGTCGGCGTCCACATCCTGCCCGCGGACCACCCACGGTCCCGTTCCGTCCTGGCCGCCGCTCGTTCCTCCGCCCTGCTCGGCGATCCTCGCTTCGTCCAGGTCCTGGACGCCGTCGAGGAGGACGACCTCGTCTACGTCGTGCACGAGTGGCTGCCCGACGCCACCGAGCTGACCACGCTCCTCGCACCCGGCCCCCTGGAGTCGCACGACGCCTACCAGTTGGTCAGCCAGGTCGCCTCCGCGATGGCCGCCGCCCACCGCGAGGGCCTCGCCCATCTGCGGCTGAGCCCGAACGCCGTGCTGCGCACATCGAGCGGGCAGTGGCGTATCCGTGGCCTCGCCGTGAACGCCGCGCTGCGCGGCATCAGCTCCGACACCCCGCAGCGCACGGACACCGAGGCGATCGGCGCCCTGCTGTACGCGGCGCTGACCCGGCGCTGGCCGTACGAGAGCGACGCGTACGGTCTGTCCGGCCTCCCCAAGGGCGTCGGCCTCATCGCGCCGGACCAGGTGCGAGCCGGTGTGCACCGCGGTCTGTCCGAACTGGCCATGCGCGCACTCGCCAACGACGGGGCCACCGCCTCCCGCCATGAGGCGCCGTGCACCACGCCGGAGGAGCTGGTGAAGGCGATCGGCGAGATGCCGCGCATCCGGCCGCCGGAGCCGGCGTTCACGGCCCCGCCGGAGTACCAGCGCACCACCTACCAGCAGGGCACGTACGGGCGCCCCGCCCCCCGTCCCGGCGCCACCCAGCCGATCGCGCCCCCGCCGCCCCCGCTGCAGAGCCGCACCGGCAAGGCCCTGAAGTGGGCGGTGTCGGCACTCCTCATCGCCGCCCTCGGCCTGGGCAGCTGGCAGCTGGCGGACGCGTTGATGGATCAGGGCGGCAAGTCCGACGACACCAACAAGAGCCGGCAGACGGACGACGGCGACAAGGGTGCCTCGAACCCCAAGCCGACACCGATAAAGATCGAGGGAAGCCAGGAGTTCGTTGCCGAGGGAGGTCCCCAGCGCCCGGGCGACGCCCAGAAGACCTACGACGGCAACCCCTCGACATACTGGCGGACCAGGAGCTTCAACAGCGGGCCGCCCCTCGCGCCGTACAAGCCGGGCGTCGGCATCGTCTACGACCTCGGCTCGGCCAAGACGCTCAGCGCCGCCACCCTCGACATGCGCTACGCCGGTGATCACACGACGATCGAGCTGTATGCGGCCGACTCGCTGACACCGTCGTCGCTCGACTCGATGCAGCAGATCGGTCACCTCACCACCACCGACAAGACCGCTACGGTGAAGGCCACCAAGTCGGTGAAGACGCGGTACGTCCTCGTCTGGCTCACGGCCGTACCGAAATCGGGGTATGACTCCGAGCTGTTCGCCGATGCCGGCTACAAGCAGGCCATCGGCGAAGTGCAGTTCACGGGCTGACGTCTCACCCGGACCGGAGGGGGCAGATGGCGGAAGGCGCCGGATACGACGGGGTGGGCGACAAGGACCTGCTCGCCCGCCACGTGAAAGGCGACCCCGATGCCTTCGGTGAGATCGTGCGACGGCATCGGGACCGGCTCTGGGCGGTCGCGCTGCGGACCCTGGGGGACCGCGAGGAGGCCGCCGACGCGGTTCAGGACGCCCTGGTGTCGGCCTACCGGGCTGCTCATACCTTCCGGGGCCAGTCGGCTGTCACAACGTGGCTGCACCGGATCACGGTGAACGCCTGCCTGGACCGTGCCCGCAAGGTGGCCTCGCGCAAGACCTCGCCGGTCGACGACACGGAGCGACTGGAGCAGCTGCTGGAGCCGCACGAGTCGGCCTCGGAACCGGCCGAGCGCAATGACGTGCACCGCCAGCTCCTCGAAGCGCTGGGCACCCTCCCGCACGAACAGAGGGCCGCCCTGGTCCTGGTGGACATGCAGGGGTATCCCGTGGCCGAGGCCGCCCGGATCCTCGAGGTACCGACGGGCACGGTGAAGAGTCGGTGCGCACGGGGCAGAGCCCGGCTGCTGCCTCTCCTCACCCATCTACGGCCCGAAGCCTCCGGAAGCGGAAAAGAACCCGGCGCGGGACGGAACCGGGTGCACGGGACATCCGTCCCACCTGCAACGGGGTCTTCGGCCGAGGGCCCTGAGGACATGGGACCCAGCGATTCAGCCGTAGTGAAGGGCGGAGGTGGGCGAGCGTGACTTCCACGACGGACACGGCCGGGCACCCGGACGTCGCCGAAATCTCCGACCTCACCGAAGGTCTTCTCCCTCGCGACCGCAGCACGGCCGTACGACGCCATCTGGGGGCCTGTGAGCTGTGCGCGGACGTCCATGCCTCGCTGGAGGAGATCCGGGGGCTACTGGGGTCCGTATCGGGGGCG
This sequence comes from Streptomyces yokosukanensis, assembly GCF_001514035.1. GTDB lineage: Bacteria > Actinomycetota > Actinomycetes > Streptomycetales > Streptomycetaceae > Streptomyces > Streptomyces yokosukanensis. The sequence continues at coordinate 219,114 of NZ_KQ948206.1, forward strand.
GAGCGCATGCCGGCCGACGTGGCCGGTCGTATCGATGCCGCCCTCGCCGCCGAGGCACTGCTCAGCGCCGCCGCTCCGGAGCCGCTGAGCGCCCCGCTCCCCTCGAAGACCGAGCGGGGCCGTGAGAACGGCGAGGACGGCCGTGTTTCACGTGAAACATCGCTTCCCTTTTCGCGTGAAACATCGCTTCCCTCGGACCGGCCCACCGGACGACCTCAGGCCGCGACGGGTCCAGGGCGCAAGGGGCGCGAGCGAGGACGGCGACGCAGGCGTGTGGTCCTCGGCGCGGTCCTCACGGCAGCCGTCCTCGGAGCCGGTTCGCTGGTGCTGCAGTCGCTCGGCGACCACTCCTCCGACACCTCCACCGCACATGGAAAGCCGACGTCTTCCGTCGCGCCGTTCTCCGGAACCAGCGTCCAGAGCCAGGTGAAGGATCTGCTCGCCACCAAGAAGAAGTCTCAGCGGGGATCCGGCCAGCGGCCCCGATCGGGCCTTGAGTCCGAGCAGAGCACCCCTGGGTCGACCCAGAGCGCGAACACCTTGCTCCAGACGGACGTCCCGGTCCCTGACTGCGTCCGGGCCGCGCTCCATCGGGGCGACGACGTCCTGGGCGCCAAGACGGGAACATACGGCGGGACGTCCGCCTATCTGGTGGTGGTGCCCGATGCCGGCGACAGCACACGGGTCACGGCCTACATCGTCGACGCGGCCTGTATCCGGCAACCGTCCGGTACCGTCGGCAAGGTGCTTTTGAAGCACTCCTTCCTCCGCCCCTGAGTCTTCTGGGCCTCTCTGTTCAGTCCCCGCGCAGCGGGCGTGTGCCCTGACACACCGGGAATGCACGCCCCGTAGGATCCGTTGGGTGGGGTGAGAGTTCGGAAACGGGCTCCCCCGGTCGACTGACGCAGACCAGAGACGAGGAATCAAGCCGTGAGCGACGTCCGTAACGTGATCATCATCGGCTCCGGGCCCGCCGGCTACACGGCGGCGCTCTACACCGCGCGAGCGTCGCTGAAGCCCCTGGTGTTCGAGGGCGCTGTCACCGCCGGTGGCGCTCTGATGAACACCACCGAGGTGGAGAACTTCCCCGGCTTCCGAGACGGCATCATGGGCCCCGACCTCATGGACAACATGCGGGCACAGGCCGAGCGCTTCGGTGCCGAGCTGATCCCGGACGACATCGTCTCCGTCGATCTGTCCGGTGAGATCAAGACCGTCACCGACACCGGCGGCACGGTCCACAAGGCGAAGGCCGTCATCGTCACCACCGGCTCGCAGCACCGCAAGCTGGGCCTGCCGAACGAGGACGCCCTCTCCGGTCGTGGTGTCTCGTGGTGCGCCACCTGTGACGGGTTCTTCTTCAAGGACCAGGACATCGCCGTGATCGGCGGCGGTGACACCGCGATGGAGGAGGCCACCTTCCTCTCCCGGTTCGCCAAGTCCGTGACGATCGTCCACCGCCGGGAGACGCTGCGCGCCTCCAAGGCGATGCAGGAGCGAGCCTTCAACGACCCGAAGATCAAGTTCGTCTGGGACAGCGAGGTCGCCGAGATCCACGGCGACCAGAAGCTCTCCGGTCTGAAGCTGCGCAACGTCAAGACCGGCGAGCTGTCGGATCTGCCTGTGACGGGTCTGTTCATCGCGATCGGCCACGACCCGCGCACCGAGCTGTTCAAGGGCCAGCTGGAGCTGGACGACGAGGGCTACCTGAAGGTCGCCGCCCCGTCCACCCACACCAACCTGAGCGGTGTCTTCGGCGCCGGTGACGTGGTCGACCACACCTACCGCCAGGCGATCACCGCCGCCGGCACCGGCTGCTCCGCCGCTCTGGACGCCGAGCGCTTCCTCGCCGCCCTCGCGGACGAGGACAAGGCTGAGCCCGCCGCAGTCTGACCTTCCCCTTCCCCTCCCCACCGCACGATCAAGTTGAGGAGCCCGCTGTGGCCAACCTGAAGAACGTGACCGACGCCTCCTTCGACGAGGATGTCCTCAAGAGCGACAAGCCCGTCCTGGTGGACTTCTGGGCTGCCTGGTGCGGTCCGTGCCGCCAGATCGCCCCGTCGCTGGAGGCGATTGCCGCCGAGCACGGTGACAAGATCGAGATCGTCAAGCTCAACATCGACGAGAACCCGGCCACGGCCGCCAAGTACGGCGTCATGTCCATCCCGACTCTGAACGTGTACCAGGGCGGTGAGGTCGCCAAGACCATCGTCGGTGCCAAGCCCAAGGCTGCGATCGAGAGGGACCTCGCCGACTTCATCGCCGAGTGACGTTTCACGTGAAACACGAATGGGCCAACCCCTGCGGGTTGGCCCATTCGCATGAGGGCGTCCGGCTGGCGCCCGCGGCTGCTGCCACGCCTACGACGCTCTCGTCCGCTATAGCGGCCTCAGCGCAGGCTCCTTCTGGACGGCTCCGAGAAGCCGGTCCAGAGCCAGCTCCACGTCCTCTTTCCAGGAGAGCGTCGACCGCAGCTCCAGCCTCAACCGAGGGTGCTTGGGATGCTGTCGGACCGTTTTGAAGCCCACGGCCAGGAGATGGTCCGCCGGCAGTATGCAGGCAGGTTCCTTCCAACGGGCGTCACCAAAGGCCTCTATTGCCTTGAAGCCCCGGCGCAGCAGATCCTTGGCGACAGCTTGCACCAGCACCCGGCCCAGCCCCTGGCCCTGATAGCCGGGCATGACGAACGCCGTCATCAGCTGTACGGCGTCCGGTGACACGGGACTCGTGGGGAAGGCCGTCGAACGCGGGACATAGGCCGGAGGAGCGTAGAGCACGAAACCCACCGGTACGTCATCGACGTACACCAGGCGGCCGCACGACCCCCAGTCCAAGAGGACGGCGGAGATCCAGGACTCCTTCTCCAGCGCCGAGGTGCCCGCTTTTACCGCGGCTTCTCCGCTGACGGGGTCCAGCTCCCAGAAGACGCACGAGCGACAGCGTGGGGGAAGGTCCTGAAGGTTGTCCAGCGTGAGCGGCACGAGCCGACGCCCCATGAAGGCTGTTCCTCGCTTTCTTCGCCCGCCGCATCACGAGCGGCTGACAGAGCGCTCCGCTCCCTGAGCAGGCTGCCGACGAATCCGCCGACCGCTCCAAGGCTCAGGCCCGCGCTCACCAGTCCGGTGCGGTTCATCGATCGCATGGCCCCCGACTCCCCACTCAGAGATGCAGATGCTGGTCCGGTGGATGCGCCATACCCGTTCGCATCGTATCCACGATGTGATTCGCTCGATACCGCCTCAAAGCAAAGAGCGGCCCGTGTTCCGGTACACACCGGACACGGCCCGCTCCCTGCCACGCCGAGAGGGGCAGCGTCAGTCGTCCTGCTCCTCTGTCACGTCCTCCTCCAGTTCCTGGTGCAGCACCGGCCCCTCACCGGGAGCGAGGCTGCCCAGGATCCGCTGGAGATCGTCCACAGAGGCGAACTCGACAGTGATCTTGCCCTTCTTCTGACCGAGGTCGACCTTCACCCGGGTCTCGAAGCGGTCCGACAGACGGGTCGCCAGCTCGTTCAGCGCCGGGGAGAGCCGGGAGCCGGCTCGCGGCCCCTTGGCGCGCTGCGGCTTCTGGGGCCGCGAGCCCATGAGGGTCACGATCTCCTCGACAGCGCGCACCGACAGCCCCTCGGCCACGATGCGGTGAGCCAGGCGGTCCTGCTCCTCGGAGTCCGTCACGGACAGCAGTGCCCGGGCGTGGCCGGCGGAGAGGACTCCGGCGGCAACCCGCTTCTGGACCGTCGGCGAGAGCTTCAGCAGACGCAGCGTGTTGGAGACCTGAGGCCGGGAGCGCCCGATGCGGTCGGCCAGCTGGTCATGCGTGCAGTTGAAGTCCTTGAGCAGCTGGTCGTAGGCCGCGGCCTCTTCCAGCGGGTTCAGCTGCGCGCGGTGCAGGTTCTCCAGCAGCGCGTCCAGGAGGAGCTTCTCGTCCTCGGTGGCCCGGACGATCGCCGGGATGGCCTCCAGGCCGGCCTCACGGCAGGCTCGCCAGCGCCGCTCGCCCATGATCAGCTCATAGCGCGCGGGCCCCAGCTGCCGTACGACGACGGGCTGCAGAAGGCCGACCTCCTTGATGGAGGTGACCAGCTCCTGGAGCGCGTCCTCGTCGAAGACATCACGCGGCTGACGCGGGTTGGGCGAGATCGCGTCGAGGGGAATCTCGGCGAAGTGCGCCCCCAGCGGAGGAGCCGGCGTCTCCCTCATCGGGCTTGCCGGGGGCTCCTCGGTTTCATGTGAAACAGCCGGCAGTGTGGCCACCTTCGCGGCAGCCACCCCGCGGTCGCTCGTCAGTACCGGAACGGCTGCCGGGGAGGCGGAGGCTCCGCCGCCCAGCGCGGCCGGAGCCGGGGTCTTCTCGGTCGGGGCAGCGGGGATCAGTGCGCCAAGGCCACGGCCCAGTCCCCTCCGTCGCTCGCTCACTGGATCCCCTCCACCATGCTCGGGTCGTTCTGGGCGCCGATATGGGCCTGGCTCGCGTCGTAGCTGATGCCGATACCCTTCAGCGCGATTTCTCGGGCCGCCTCAAGATACGAGAGGGCACCGCTCGAACCAGGATCGTAAGTCAGCACCGTCTGCCCATAGCTCGGCGCCTCGGAGATACGGACCGAGCGGGGAATGCTCGTCCGCAGCACCTCGTCGCCGAAGTGGGTGCGCACCTCTTCCGCGACCTGGGAGGCGAGACGCGTCCGGCCGTCGTACATGGTGAGCAGGATGGTCGACACATGCAGCGTGGGGTTGAGGTGACCCCGCACCAGGTCGACGTTGCGTAGCAGCTGGCCCAGACCCTCGAGTGCGTAGTACTCGCACTGGATCGGGATGAGGACCTCCTGGCCCGCGACCAGCGCGTTGACCGTCAACAGGCCGAGCGAGGGCGGGCAGTCGATGAGGATGTAGTCCAACGGCTGTTCATACGCCTGGATCGCCCGCTGCAGTCGGCTCTCACGCGCCACCAGGGACACCAGCTCGATCTCCGCACCGGCGAGATCGATGGTGGCGGGGGCACAGAAGAGGCCTTCCACATCGGGGACAGGCTGGACGACCTCGGCGAGAGGCTTGCTCTCGACCAACACGTCATAGATGGAGGGAACTTCCGCGTGGTGGTCGATCCCGAGGGCGGTGGATGCGTTGCCCTGCGGGTCGAGGTCGATCACCAGGACACGGCCGCCGTGCAGAGCGAGCGAAGCGGCAAGGTTGACGGTCGTCGTCGTCTTGCCCACGCCACCCTTCTGGTTGGCGACCACGATGACTCGGGTCTGCTCCGGCCGCGGCAGACCTTCGCCGGCGCGGCCCAGAGCCTCTACCGCCAGTTGGGCCGCTCGACCGATGGGAGTGTCGTCCATCGGAGGCGGTGTTTCACGTGAAACATCCGCCCCCATCGACTCGGTACGGGGACCGGGGACCGGATCGGTCATCGGTCCCGCGATGTTGGCGTCGGACCGCAAGGATTCACTCTCCTCGACTTCAGGCTCGCAATGAACAGAGCCTCCCATGTCTTCGGGGTCGTGAACCAGTGAGGCCTGGTGTTCTGTGGAGAAATCCACCTCTGTGGACAACTCCGTGCCCCCGGAGAGAGCCGAAGTACCCCGAGAAGCGGGATCCTCTCTCAGGGAACCGAGAGGCTTGCGGTCCCGAGGTTCGGCCGCAGCGCGGCCGCGACTGATGATGCCGTGCAGCAGTGAGCGACGTTTCACGTGAAACACGATGCACAGCGTCGGCGACCGAACCTTCGCGACACTCCGACCTGCGTAGGTTGGGCAGCTTGTGTGGAGTACGTCTCGTCGTCAGGACGGATCAGAAACGCCCACGCCTCCCAGCGTCGGCGCCTCCCTCAGGCTCAGCGATCCCGGAGTCACCTTCGACGACGAGCGCGGCCGGTCCGGGCCGCCTTCGCCCGCTTCGCCGCGAACCGCACACCGCCGGGGCTCTCGCCGACCTCGACCCGTACGACGGTGGACAGAGGATCCACCACTCCCTCACCCACATGCAGGATGGACGTCTCCACCGCGCCCAGCTTGCTGAGTGCGGTGGCCGCGGCCTTCAGCTCCTCCTCGGCGGTGTCCCCCTTGAGGGCGAGCATCTCGCCGTAGGGACGCAGCAACGGGATGCCCCAGGCGGCCAGACGGTCCAGCGGTGCCACGGCCCGAGCGGTCACCACATGGACCGGCGAGAGCGTGCCCAGGACCTCCTCGGCACGACCCCGTACGACGGTGACATGGTCCAGACCGAGCAGCTCGACGACCTCGGTGAGGAAGTTGGTGCGCCGCAGCAGCGGCTCCAACAGGGTGATGTTCAGATCGCCCCGGACCAGGGCCAGCGGAATGCCCGGCAGGCCGGCGCCCGAGCCGACATCGCAGACCGTCACGCCCTCGGGGACCGCCTCGGAGAGCACCGCGCAGTTCAGCAGATGCCGCTCCCACAGGCGGGGCACTTCCCGCGGGCCGATCAGGCCACGCTGCACGCCCGCCTCGGCGAGCAGCTCCGCGTAGCGGACCGCATCGGCGAAGCGATCACCAAACACTTCCCGCGCCTGTTCGGGCGCGGGGGGAAGCTCCGCTGCCTCCGTCACGGGGACCGTCCTTCCGTACAGCGCCGATGCTTCGCGCACCGGCCACCAGAACTACCAGGCTGACAAAGTTCGGCCCCGTCTGCTCTACAGACGGGGCCGGTGGAACGTGGGGGCCGATCAGGCCGGCAGCACGACGACGAAGCGCTGCGGCTCCTCGCCCTCGGACTCGCTGCGCAGTCCGGCGGCCTTGACCGCGTCGTGCACGACCTTGCGCTCGAACGGCGTCATCGGCTTGAGCTTGACCGGCTCGCCGGTGTTCTTCACCTCGGTGGCGGCCTTGGCGCCGATCTCGGACAGCTCGGCCCGCTTCTTGGCCCGGTACCCCGAGATGTCCAGCATCAGCCGGCTGCGGTCGCCGGTCTCCCGGTGCACGGCCAGGCGCGTCAGCTCCTGCAGTGCCTCCAGCACCTCGCCGTCCCGGCCTACCAGCTTCTGCAGGTCCCGGCTGCCGGTCTCGCTGATGATCGACACGGAGGCGCGGTCGGCCTCGACATCCATGTCGATATCGCCGTCGAGGTCGGCGATGTCCAGCAGACCCTCCAGGTAATCCGCCGCGATCTCACCCTCTTGCTCCAGGTGGGTCAGGGTGTCTGCACCCTCGGCAGCGGCGGAGGTGGTGCCTTCCGTCACGGGATGGGCTCCTTCTTACTTCTTGGACGGGGACTTGGGCCGCTGCGGGCCACCCTTGCGCTGGCCGGACTGGGCCTTGCTGCGGGTGCCGGAGCCAGGCTTCCGGGGCTGCTGAGCAGCGGACGGCTTGGTGTCGGCGTCCTCCGGCTCGCCGGACTTCTCCAGCGAGGTGGACTCGCCGGCCGCCTTGGGCCCACCGGACTGACGCTGGGCCTTGGACTGGCGCCTGGGCTGCTGGCGCCGGGCCGTACCGCCGGCTTCGATTGCCGAGGTGCTCTCCGCGCCGTCCGCGATCTGCTCAGCGGCCTGGGCCGCGCTGTTCGCCACGGTGCCGTCGGCCTGAGCGGCGAGCCCGGCCTTGTTCAGCGCGTTGATGAACTTGCGCTCGAACTCGTTGCGGTCGCGACCCTTGGTGACGATTGCCTTGACGATGGTCTTCTCGCTCCGGCGACGGACCTTGCCGTGGTGCGTGACGTGCTTGGTCAGGCGCTCCAGGTAGGCGGCCTGGGCCTTGGAACCCGGGGTCGGGTTGTTGCGGATGACGTACATCTGCTGGCCCATGGTCCACACGTTGGTGGTCAGCCAGTAGACGAGAACACCGACCGGGAAGTTGATACCGAAGACGGCGAACATGACCGGGAAGACGTACATCAGCATCTTCTGCTGCTGCATGAACGGCGTCTTCACCGTCGTGTCGACGTTCTTGGTCATCAGCTGACGCTGCGTGTAGAACTGCGACGCCGACATCAGGACGATCATGATCGCGGTGACGACCCGGACGTTGGTGAGAGAAGCACCGAGCGCGTCCACCTTCGCCGCGCTGTCCGTGAACTTCGCGGCGAGCGGGGCGCCGAAGATGTGCGCCTTGCGGGCACTGGCGAGCAGCGACTCATTGATGACGCCGATCGTCGAGCCCGTCGCGATGCCGTTGAGCACGTGGTACAGGGCGAAGAAGAACGGCGACTGCGCCAGGATGGGAAGGCACGAGGAGAGCGGGTTGGTACCCGACTCCTTGTACAGCTTCATCATCTCTTCGGACTGACGCTGCTTGTCGTTCTTGTAGCGCTCCTGGATCTTCTTCATCTCGGGCTGGAGCGTCTGCATGGCCCGGGTCGCCTTGATCTGCTTCACGAAGAGCGGGATCAGGCAGATGCGGATCAGGATCACCAAGGACACGATGGACAAGCCCCAGGCCCAGCCCGTGTCGGGACCGAAGATCTTCCCGTACACCGAGTGGAACTGGACGATGACCCATGAAACGGGTGTCGTGATGAAGCTGAAGAAGCTGGCAATCGTGTCCACTAATCATGCTCCTTGGGCATGGGACGAGGTCTCTGCGGCCGGGCTCGAAAGAAGCTCGGTAGGAGGCTTCGTTTCGGTGGCCGGTTCGGCGGCGGAGGGCCCGCCCCTGCGTGCGCTCCAGGCGTTGCGCAGCATTTCGTGCCACCGTGGGCGCTTGCGCGGCGGAACATGGTCCACACCGCCCAGCGACCACGGATTGCACCGGAGGATGCGCCAGGCGGTCAGTGCCGTTCCCTTGATCGCACCGTGCCGGTCGATGGCCGTGTAGCCGTAGTGGGAGCACGACGGGTAGTACTTGCACACCGGCCCCAGCAGTGGACTGATCGTCCACTGGTACAGCTTGATCAGAGCCAGCAGCGGGTACTTCATCGCGCGCCCCCTCCCAGTAGCCGCTGAAGAGCGGCATCCAGGTCTCGGGCCAGCTGTGCATGGTCTGCGTCGCCCGCTTCGGGCAGCGCTCGTACGACTACCAGGCTACCGGGGGGAAACAGGGCGACTCGGTCACGCATCAGATGGCGCAGTCTGCGCTTCACTGTGTTGCGCACGACCGCACCACCCACAGCCTTGCTCACGACGAAACCCGCACGCGTCGGGGGAGCGCTCTCCCCAGGCGCGTGCGGGTCCGTGGCACCGCTACGAAGGTGGACGACGAGGGTCGGGCGTCCTGCCCGGCGTCCTCGTCGGACCGCGGTCGCGAAGTCCTCGCGCCGCCTCAGCCGGTTGTCGGTGGGCAGCACGATGGCATGACCTGACCGGAATCAGGCGGACAGGCTGGCGCGACCCTTGGCGCGACGGTTCGCCAGAATCGCGCGGCCTGCACGGGTGCGCATCCGCAGGCGGAAGCCGTGGGTCTTCGCGCGACGACGGTTGTTCGGCTGGAAGGTGCGCTTGCTCACTCGGGGGCTCCAGAAATCAAATCGGTGGTGGCGGGTGCCGTCTTAGCTGTCACCGTGCGCCCACGAGTAGCTCGCTTCACGCCCGATTGCACCGCTTCCCGATCACCTGCAGTGATCTGTGCCCTTCGGAGGCAGGCGGCAGCAGCCATCGACAACTCGACCTGGTTACGGTACGCGGGGCTACGCCATCCGGTCAAACCGAGGGCTGCGGAGAGACACTATCCACAGGCTGGGGACAACAACTTGAACCGTACCCGCCGCGCTGACTACCGTGGCTGAACTCCGATTCGTTCTTTTGTCCCCCGCCCCGGCGGGTTTGACCCACCGACCACCCGATGTACACCCGACCCGTCCCGCGATCACACGTTCGTGGGACCTGTGAGAGAGCGTGCCCTGTGGCTGACGTACCTGCCGATCTTGCCGCAGTGTGGCCACGAGTACTGGAGCAGCTCCTCGGCGAGGGCCGTGGACAGGGTGTCGAGGTCAAGGACGAGCACTGGATCCGCCGCTGCCAGCCGCTCGCGCTGGTGGCGGACACCGCTCTGCTCGCCGTACCGAACGAATTCGCGAAGGGCGTACTGGAGGGCCGTCTCGCACCGATCGTCAGCGAGACGCTGAGCCGCGAGTGCGGCCGTCCGATCCGTATCGCGATCACCGTGGACGACTCCGCCGGCGAGCCGCCGGCTCCCGCGGCGCCGGTGCAGCAGTCGCCCAAGCCGCGTTACGAAGAACCGGAACTGCCGTCCGCGCCGTACGAGGGCTACGGCCGCCACCGCGCCGCCGACCAGCCGCCGGCCGAGCAGCAGTCCCGCGGCGACCAGCTGCCCACCGGCCGCGCCGATCAGCTCCCCGTCGTGCGCCCGGCGTACCCCTCTGAGTACCAGCGCCGCGAGCCCGGCGCCTGGCCGCGTCCCGCGCAGGACGAGTACGGCTGGCAGCAGCCGCGGCTCGGCTTCCCCGAACGCGATCCGTACGCGTCGCCGTCGTCCCAGGACGCCTACGGCTCCGGCTCGGACCCCTACGGCTCGCCGTCCGACTACCGCCAGCAGGGCATGGACCGGCCCTCGTACGAGCAGCAGCGCGCCGAGTACGACAACCCGCGCAGCGAGTACGACAACCCGCGCGGGGACTTCGACTCCGGGCGCCCGGACTACGACTCCGCACGCTCCGAGTACGCCCCCTCCCGCACCGAGTACGACCAGCGCGACCCCGTCCGCCGCGAGCTTCCCGATCAACCGGTGAGCGGTGGCCCGGCGCACCGCGGCGGCACCGGTGCCCCCGGCCCGCTGGCCGCAAAGCCGGCGCCGGCGAGCGGCCCCGGTGAGCCCACGGCACGCCTGAACCCGAAGTACCTCTTCGACACGTTCGTCATCGGCGCCTCCAACCGGTTCGCGCACGCGGCCGCGGTGGCCGTCGCCGAGGCACCGGCGAAGGCGTACAACCCCCTGTTCATCTACGGGGAATCGGGGCTCGGCAAGACGCACCTGCTGCACGCGATCGGACACTACGCGCGCAGCCTCTACCCGGGCACCCGCGTGCGGTACGTCAGCTCGGAGGAGTTCACCAACGAGTTCATCAACTCCATCCGCGACGGCAAGGGCGACAGCTTCCGCAAGCGCTACCGCGAGATGGACATCCTGCTCGTCGACGACATCCAGTTCCTCGCGGACAAGGAGTCGACGCAGGAGGAGTTCTTCCACACCTTCAACACGCTCCACAACGCCAACAAGCAGATCGTGCTGTCCAGCGACCGGCCGCCCAAGCAGCTGGTCACGCTGGAGGACCGGCTGCGGAACCGTTTCGAGTGGGGCCTGATCACCGACGTCCAGCCGCCCGAGCTGGAGACGCGGATCGCGATCCTGCGCAAGAAGGCGGTGCAGGAGCAGCTCAACGCCCCGCCGGAGGTGCTGGAGTTCATCGCCTCCCGGATCTCGCGGAACATCCGTGAGCTGGAGGGTGCGCTGATCCGGGTGACGGCGTTCGCGTCCCTCAACCGGCAGCCGGTGGACCTGGGCCTGACGGAGATCGTGCTGAAGGATCTGATCCCGGGCGGGGAGGACTCCGCGCCCGAGATCACGGCGACGGCCATCATGGGGGCCACCGCCGACTACTTCGGGCTGACGGTGGAGGACCTGTGCGGCACCTCGCGCGGCCGCGCGCTGGTCACCGCCCGGCAGATCGCCATGTACCTGTGCCGTGAGCTGACCGATCTGTCGCTGCCGAAGATCGGTGCGCAGTTCGGCGGCCGCGACCACACCACCGTCATGCACGCCGACCGCAAGATCCGTGCGCTGATGGCCGAGCGGCGGTCCATCTACAACCAGGTCACCGAGCTGACGAACCGCATCAAGAACGGCTGACGCCGGCCGCGTACGCCGGCATCGAGGGCGCCTCCGGGATCCGTTTCCCGGGGGCGCCCTTCTGCGTTCCGGTCCGCTTCGGCTGCGCCCTGCCCGGTGCTGTGGCCTGCCCGGTGCTCTGGCCGCGCGGAGGTGTGCACGGGGTGGCGGGAGGGGTCGCCCACCGGCTCCGGCGAGGTGCCACCGGCCTGTGGAGAGGGGGTCCGCGGGCTGTGGAGTGTTCCTCGCCCGCCATCGGCTGTTCGATTAACTGCCGGGTTACGGCCACTCTCCACAGATTCGCCGACTTTCTTCCGTCCACATCCTGGGGACTGCGAAGTTGTCCCGAACGGCGTCCACAGGGAGCCTGTTCATACGACGTTCGCCCAGCTCAGCTGCCTGTGGAATTGAGGACGAACGATCTCCACAGACTGTGGAAAAACAGAAGATCCACAGGCTGTGCACGGAGTTGTCCACCGACAACCCACAGGCTGGAGCCGGTTGTCCCCAGTGATCCCCGGCTTCTCCACATGGCTGTCCACTGTTCGGCAACGCGACGCACCCGGTCACCGCGTCGAGTGAAAGGCGTCACACGAAGGTGCCGGGTTGGGGTGTGGGAAACGTGGGTAAACCTGGGGACGCAGCTGGGGAGAACTGCCCTCGGGCTGTGGGCGGAGTGTGCAGAACTTTCTGTTCTCCACAGAGACACCTGGTTGTCCACCGCCTCCACCCACAGGCCCGGTGGACAAAATTTGGCCTCTGAGCTGGGAAAACGTGGTTATCCACGGTATCCACAGGCCCTACTACTACTCCCAACTAGAGAGAGTTCGGGAATCGCTTTGAAGCGGGGCCTGTGCACAACTCGCTGTCTCGCGTCCGGCTGCCCCTCCGAGCGACTTGACCCCGACAGGCACCTACTGTCAGTGCGGTGCGTCAGACTGGTCCCCGGTGTCCTTCCCTTCGCAGTGGGTGGTGACACCGAGTCGGAGGACTCAGTAGCAACAGCAGGAGGCGGCTTACGGTGAAGATCCGGGTGGAACGCGACGTACTCGCGGAGGCAGTGGCGTGGGCGGCACGCAGCCTCCCGGCCCGTCCGCCGGCGCCTGTCCTCGCCGGCCTCCTCCTCAAGGCCGAGGACGGCCAGCTGAGCCTGTCGAGCTTCGACTACGAGGTCTCCGCACGCGTGTCGGTGGACGCCGAGGTCGAGGAGGAGGGCACCGTCCTCGTCTCCGGCCGCCTGCTCGCCGACATCTCCCGCGCTCTCCCCAACCGACCGGTGGAGATTTCCACAGACGGTGTACGGGCGACCGTGGTCTGTGGATCCTCCCGGTTCACCCTGCACACACTGCCTGTGGAGGAGTACCCGGCGCTGCCGCAGATGCCGAACGCCACGGGCACCGTCCCCGGCGAGGTCTTCGCGGCCGCCGTGTCCCAGGTGGCCATCGCCGCCGGTCGCGACGACACGCTGCCCGTCCTCACCGGTGTGCGCATCGAGATCGAGGGCGACACGGTCACCCTGGCCTCCACCGACCGCTACCGCTTCGCGGTCCGCGAGTTCCTGTGGAAGCCGGAGAACCCGGAGGCCTCCGCGGTCGCCCTGGTCCCGGCCAAGACGCTCCTGGACACCGCCAAGTCGCTCGGTGCCGGTGACAGCGTGACGCTGGCGCTGTCCGGGTCGGGTGCGGGCGAGGGTCTGATCGGTTTCGAGGGCGCGGGGCGTCGTACGACCACGCGGCTGCTCGAGGGCGACCTGCCGAAGTACCGGACGCTGTTCCCGACCGAGTTCAACACCGTCGCCGTGATCGAGACCGCGCCCTTCGTGGAGGCCGTCAAGCGCGTGGCGCTGGTGGCCGAGCGGAACACCCCGGTACGGCTGAGCTTCGAGAAGGGCGTGCTGATCCTCGAGGCAGGGTCCAGTGACGATGCACAGGCTGTGGAAAGGGTCGACGCCCAGCTGGACGGCGACGACATCTCCATCGCCTTCAACCCGACGTTCCTGCTGGACGGTCTGAGCGCGATCGACTCCCCGGTGGCCCAGCTGTCGTTCACGACGTCCACGAAGCCGGCGCTGCTCAGCGGGAAGCCGGCGGTGGATGCCGAGGCGGACGACGCGTACAAGTACCTGATCATGCCGGTGCGGCTGAGCGGCTGACCGTCCGTCCACAGCGCCGGGTGCCTCTGTGGGTGCCCGGCGCCGCTATGACGACACGTGGAGAAGTTGCAGGTCAGGGGGGTAACGCCTGAGCGCGTATGCCCACAGCTGTGCATGCGCGGGCGGGTCTAGGCTCGGTCCGGCACTTCGGTGCCTGTCACGCCACACAGCGACCTAAGGAACACAACTGATGGAGCTCGGTCTCGTCGGCCTCGGCAAGATGGGCGGCAACATGCGCGAGCGGATCCGCCGCGCAGGCCACACCGTCATCGGATACGACCGCAACGCGGACCTCGCGGACGTCCACAGCCTGGAAGAGCTTGTGGGCAAGCTCAGCGGTCCGCGCGTGATCTGGGTGATGGTCCCGGCCGGCGAGCCCACCCAGTCGACCGTCGACCAGCTCGCCGAGCTGCTCGAACCCGGTGACGTGGTCGTCGACGGCGGCAACTCCCGCTGGACGGACGACGAGAAGCACGCCGAGGAGTTGGCGGCCAAGGGCATAGGCTTCGTCGACTGCGGTGTCTCCGGCGGCGTCTGGGGCCTGGAGAACGGCTATGCGCTGATGTACGGCGGTGACGCCGAGAACGTCGCCAAGGTGCAGCCGGTCTTCGATGCGCTCAAGCCCGAGGGCGACTTCGGATCCGTGCACGCCGGCAAGGTCGGCGCGGGCCACTTCGCGAAGATGGTCCACAACGGCATCGAGTACGCGATGATGCAGGCGTACGCCGAGGGCTGGGAGCTGCTGGAGAAGGTCGACTCCGTCACCGACGTCCGTGCGGTGTTCCGGTCCTGGCAGGAAGGCACGGTCATCCGGTCCTGGCTGCTCGACCTCGCCGTCAACGCGCTCGACGAGGACGAGCACCTGGACGGGCTGCGCGGTTATGCACAGGACTCCGGTGAGGGACGCTGGACTGTGGAAGCCGCGATCGACAACGCGGTGCCGCTGCCCGCGATCACCGCGTCGCTGTTCGCGCGGTTCGCCTCACGCCAGGAGGACTCGCCGCAGATGAAGATGATCGCCGCGCTGCGCAACCAGTTCGGCGGGCACGCCGTGGCGAAGAAGTAGTCCGAAGAAGTAGTCGAGAGAAGTAATCCACAGATCCACAGGCGCAGATCCACAAGCGCGGGATCGCGAGAGCCACAGGGTCGCCCCGCGATCCACAGTCCATCAGCACTCTGGGGAAGGCCGGCGAAACGACCATGCACGTCACGCATCTTTCGCTGGCCGACTTCCGCTCGTACGCCCGGGCCGAGGTTCCGCTCGATGCGGGCGTCACGGCCTTCGTCGGCCCCAACGGGCAGGGCAAGACCAACCTGGTGGAGGCGGTCGGGTACCTCGCCACTCTCGGCAGCCACCGGGTCGCCTCCGACGCCCCCCTCGTCCGCATGGGCGCCGAGCGCGCCGTCGTCCGGGCGCAGGTACGGCAGGGGGACCGCCGGCAGCTGGTCGAGCTGGAGCTGAACCCCGGCAAGGCCAACCGCGCCCGCATCAACCGGTCCTCGCAGGTCAGGCCGAGGGACGTGCTGGGGATCGTACGGACCGTGCTGTTCGCGCCGGAGGATCTCGCGCTGGTGAAGGGGGACCCCGGGGAGCGGCGGCGGTTCCTGGACGAGCTGATCACGGCCCGGTCGCCGCGCATGGCCGGTGTGCGCTCCGACTACGAGCGGGTGCTCAAGCAGCGCAACACCCTGCTGAAGACCGCCGCTCTCGCCCGTCGGCACGGCGGGCGGTCCATGGACCTGTCCACCCTCGACGTGTGGGACCAGCACCTCGCGCGCGCGGGTGCCGAGCTGCTCGCCCAGCGGCTCGATCTGATCGCGGCGCTGCAGCCGCTCGCCGACAAGGCCTACGAGCAGCTGGCCCCCGGCGGCGGTCCCGTCATGCTCGACTACAAGCCGTCCGCTCCCGGTGAGGCGCACACGCGCGAGGATCTCTGCGCCCAGCTCATGGCGGCCCTGGCCGAGGCGCGCAAGCAGGAGATCGAGCGCGGGGTGACCCTGATAGGTCCCCATCGGGACGACCTCGTCCTCAGGCTCGGTCAGCTGCCCGCCAAGGGGTACGCCTCGCACGGCGAGTCCTGGTCCTACGCGCTCGCGCTGCGGCTGGCCTCCTACGACCTGCTGCGGGCCGAGGGCAACGAGCCGGTGCTGGTCCTGGACGACGTCTTCGCCGAGCTGGACGCGCGCCGTCGTGAGCGGCTGGCCGAGCTGGTCGCGCCCGGCGAGCAGGTGCTGGTCACCGCCGCCGTGGACGACGATGTACCGGATGCACTGGCCGGCGCCCGGTATGCGGTGTCCGGTGGGACGGTGGAGCGCGTATGAGCACCGAGGAGCCCACGCCCAAGACCCCCAAGAAGGCGCCCGAACCCTCCGGTGTCGACCTCGCGCGCGTGGCGTTGCGCGCGGCGCGGGAGCAGGCACGCGCGCGTGGGGACGCGGCGCGGCAGAAGAAGCAGGTCCGGCGCGGCGGCGGGCTGCGCTCCGGGGCGCGCGCCGACGGCCGCGATCCGATGGCGCTGGGCGCCGCGATCAACCGTCTGCTGACCGAGCGCGGCTGGGAGGCCCCGGCGGCGGTGGGCGGCGTCATGGGCCGCTGGCCGCAGATCGTCGGCGAGGACCTGGCCAAGCACTGTGTGCCGCAGCGGTACGACGAGGACGAGCGTGTGCTGACCGTGGGGTGCGATTCGACGGCCTGGGCCACCCAGCTGCGCCATCTCGCGCCCGCGCTGGTCGCCCGGCTCAACGAGGATCTGGGGCACGGCACCGTACGGATGATCAAGGTGCTCAATCCGGGCGGTCCGCCCCGTCGCTACGGCCCGCTGCGCGCTCCGGGAAGCTCCGGACCGGGCGATACGTACGCCTGAGGCAGGGTGACGTACCTCACGTCGAGGGGGCGGAGCGGGGTGCCGGTGTGCCTGCGTACACCGGTGCGGGCGGCCGCCGGATCGCGGCCGGAGCGCCATCTGACCCCCCAGTAGCCAAGGGTTGACGGCTCGAAGCGCTGAGTGCCGCTGTGAGCCCCTTGGAGCCCCCATCCGTATATCGGGACCCGGTCGAGGCCGGTTCAGGGCGGCACATGGGGACTCAGGTACCGGCAAACCCCCATCGATGTCAGAGCTACCGGTAGACTGGAAGCCAATCCCGCCCCAATGTGGGGACCGCCCGGGAAAAGCTGAGCAACGCTGATCAAGGCTTACCAACGCAACATGCCGCAGCCGCTCCGGCAACCTGCCGACGAGCCCGGCTCGTGCTGTGCCAGAAAGGGCGCTTCGTGGCCGATTCCGGCAACCCCAACGAGAACATCCCGTCCACCGACGCCGGCGTGAACGGCGAGGCCGCCGAGGCCCCCGTGAGCGGCGAGGCCACAGCCTCCGCCTCCTACGACGCCAGCGCCATCACCGTGCTCGAAGGGCTGGACGCGGTCCGCAAGCGGCCCGGCATGTACATCGGTTCCACGGGCGAGCGCGGTCTGCACCACCTGGTGTACGAGGTCGTCGACAACTCGGTCGACGAGGCGCTGGCCGGGTACGCGGACACGATCGACGTCACGATCCTCCCCGACGGCGGCGTCCGGGTCGTCGACAACGGCCGCGGCATCCCGGTGGGCATCGTGCCCTCCGAGGGCAAGCCGGCCGTCGAGGTCGTGCTGACCGTGCTGCACGCGGGCGGCAAGTTCGGCGGTGGCGGTTACGCGGTCTCCGGCGGTCTGCACGGTGTGGGCGTGTCCGTGGTGAACGCGCTGTCGACCAAGGTGTCCGTCGAGATCAAGACGGACGGTCGCCGCTGGACGCAGGAATACAAGCTCGGCGTCCCGACCGCCCCCCTGGTCGAGCACGAGGCCACGGACGAGACCGGCACCTCGGTGACCTTCTGGGCCGACCCGGACATCTTCGAGACCACCGAGTACTCCTTCGAGACGCTGTCGCGGCGCTTCCAGGAGATGGCGTTCCTCAACAAGGGCCTGACGATCCGGCTCACCGACGAGCGCGAGTCGGCGAAGGCCACGAGCGGCGCGGACGAGGCGGGTGCGGACGAGAAGGCCGAGGTCAAGTCGGTCACGTACCACTACGAGGGCGGCATCGTCGACTTCGTGAAGTACCTCAACTCCCGCAAGGGAGAGGCCGTCCACCCGACGGTGATCGACCTGGAGGCCGAGGACAAGGACAAGAGCCTGTCCCTCGAGGTCGCCATGCAGTGGAACAGCGGCTACAGCGAGGGCGTGTACTCCTTCGCGAACATCATCCACACCCACGAGGGCGGCACGCACGAGGAGGGCTTCCGCGCGGCGCTCACCTCGCTGATCAACAAGTACGCGCGCGACAAGAAGCTGCTGCGCGAGAAGGACGACAACCTCACCGGTGACGACATCCGTGAGGGTCTGACCGCGATCATCTCGGTCAAGCTGAGCGAGCCGCAGTTCGAGGGCCAGACGAAGACCAAGCTGGGCAACACGGAGGCCAAGACCTTCGTGCAGAAGGCGGTCTACGAGCACCTCAACGACTGGCTGGACCGCAACCCGGTGGAGGCCGCGGACATCGTCCGCAAGGGCATCCAGGCGGCCACCGCGCGCGTGGCGGCCCGCAAGGCGCGCGACCTGACCCGCCGCAAGGGCCTGCTGGAGTCGGCGTCCCTGCCGGGCAAGCTCTCCGACTGCCAGTCGAACGACCCCACCAAGTGCGAGATCTTCATCGTCGAGGGTGACTCCGCCGGCGGCTCGGCCAAGTCCGGCCGCAACCCGCAGTACCAGGCGATCCTCCCGATCCGCGGCAAGATCCTCAACGTGGAGAAGGCCAGGATCGACAAGATCCTGCAGAACCAGGAGATCCAGGCGCTGATCTCGGCCTTCGGCACGGGTGTGCACGAGGACTTCGACATCGAGAAGCTCCGCTATCACAAGATCATCTTGATGGCGGACGCCGACGTCGACGGCCAGCACATCAACACCCTGTTGCTGACCTTCCTGTTCCGCTTCATGCGGCCGCTGGTCGAGGCCGGGCACGTGTTCCTGTCCCGTCCGCCGCTGTACAAGATCAAGTGGGGCCGGGACGAGGTCGATTACGCGTACTCCGACCGCGAGCGCGACGCACTGCTGGAGATGGGCCGTCAGCGCGGCAAGCGCGTCAAGGAGGACTCGATCCAGCGCTTCAAGGGCCTCGGCGAGATGAACGCCGAGGAACTGCGCGTGACCACGATGGACCAGGAGCACCGGGTCCTCGGCCAGGTCACCCTGGACGACGCCGCCCAGGCCGACGACCTGTTCTCGGTCCTGATGGGCGAGGACGTCGAGGCCCGCCGCCAGTTCATCCAGCGCAACGCCAAGGACGTCCGCTTCCTCGACATCTGAGTCGGTCTCAGCTGACCGCACCAGGAAGGATCTTCACCAGCAATGGCCGACGAGAACACTCCGGAAAACCCCGAGACCGAGGGCGGCGAGACCGTCATGCGCGTCGAGCCCGTCGGGCTCGAGACGGAGATGCAGCGCTCGTACCTGGACTACGCGATGTCCGTCATCGTGTCCCGCGCGCTGCCCGACGTCCGGGACGGCCTCAAGCCCGTCCACCGACGCGTGCTCTACGCGATGTACGACGGCGGCTACCGCCCCGAGCGCGGCTTCTACAAGTGCGCCCGTGTCGTCGGCGACGTCATGGGCAGCTACCACCCGCACGGCGACTCCTCGATCTACGACGCGCTGGTCCGCCTCGCGCAGCCGTGGTCGATGCGGATGCCGCTGGTGGACTCCAACGGCAACTTCGGCTCTCCGGGCAACGACCCGGCGGCGGCCATGCGCTACACCGAGTGCAAGATGGCGCCGCTGTCGATGGAGATGGTCCGTGACATCGACGAGGAAACCGTCGACTTCATGGACAACTACGACGGCCGCTCCCAGGAGCCGACCGTCCTGCCCGCCCGCTTCCCGAACCTGCTGATCAACGGCTCGGCCGGCATCGCGGTCGGCATGGCGACCAACATCCCGTCGCACAACCTGCGCGAGGTCGCGGCCGGCGCCCAGTGGTGCCTGGAGAACCCGGAGGCCTCGCACGAGGAGCTGCTCGACGCCCTCATCGAGCGCATCAAGGGCCCGGACTTCCCGACCGGCGCCCTGGTGGTGGGCCGCAAGGGCATCGAGGAGGCGTACCGCACCGGGCGCGGCTCCATCACGATGCGCGCGGTGGTCGAGGTCGAGGAGATCCAGGGCCGGCAGTGCCTGGTCGTGACCGAGCTGCCCTACCAGGTCAACCCGGACAACCTCGCGCAGAAGATCGCCGACCTGGTGAAGGACGGCAAGGTCGGCGGCATCGCCGACGTCCGTGACGAGACGTCGTCGCGCACCGGCCAGCGCCTGGTGATCGTCCTCAAGCGGGACGCGGTCGCCAAGGTCGTGCTGAACAACCTGTACAAGCACACCGACCTGCAGACCAACTTCGGCGCCAACATGCTGGCGCTGGTCGACGGCGTGCCGCGCACGCTGTCCCTGGACGCGTTCATCCGCCACTGGGTGACGCACCAGATCGAGGTCATCGTCCGCCGGACCCGGTTCCGGCTGCGCAAGGCCGAGGAGCGCGCGCACATCCTGCGCGGTCTGCTGAAGGCTCTGGACGCCATCGACGAGGTCATCGCGCTGATCCGGCGCAGCGAGACCGTCGAGATCGCGCGCAGCGGCCTGATGGGCCTGCTGGAGATCGACGAGATCCAGGCCAACGCGATCCTCGAGATGCAGCTGCGGCGCCTCGCGGCCCTGGAGCGGCAGAAGATCGTCCAGGAGCACGACGAACTCCAGGCGAAGATCAACGAGTACAACGCGATCCTGGCCTCGCCGGTCCGCCAGCGCGGGATCGTCAGCGAGGAACTGGCCGCGATCGTCGAGAAGTACGGCGACGACCGCAAGACCATGCTGGTGCCCTACGACGGCGACATGTCCATCGAGGACCTGATCGCCGAGGAGGACATCGTCGTCACCGTCTCGCGCGGCGGCTACGTCAAGCGGACCAAGGCGGACGACTACCGTGCACAGAAGCGCGGCGGCAAGGGCGTGCGCGGCACGAAGCTGAAGGAAGACGACATCGTCGACCACTTCTTCGTCTCCACGACCCACCACTGGCTGCTGTTCTTCACCAACAAGGGCCGGGTGTACCGGGCGAAGGCGTACGAGCTGCCCGAGGCCGGCCGGGACGCGCGCGGCCAGCACGTGGCGAACCTGCTCGCCTTCCAGCCGGACGAGGCGATCGCCGAGATCCTCGCGATCCGCGACTACGAGGCGGCGCCGTACCTGGTCCTGGCCACCAAGTCCGGCTTGGTCAAGAAGACGCCTCTGAAGGATTACGATTCGCCCCGTTCCGGCGGTGTGATCGCGATCAACCTGCGTGAGCGCGAGGACGGAAGCGACGACGAGCTGATCGGTGCCGAGCTGGTCTCGGCCGACGACGATCTGCTTCTGATCAGCAAGAAGGCCCAGTCGATCCGGTTCACGGCCACGGACGACTCGTTGCGTCCGATGGGCCGCGCCACCTCCGGTGTGAAGGGCATGAGCTTCCGCGAGGGCGATGAGCTTCTCTCGATGAATGTCGTTCGACCCGGTACGTTCGTGTTCACTGCCACGGACGGTGGGTACGCGAAGCGGACCGCCGTCGACGAGTACCGCGTCCAGGGCCGCGGCGGCCTCGGTATCAAGGCCGCCAAGATCGTGGAGGATCGCGGTTCGCTCGTCGGCGCGCTGGTCGTCGAGGAGACCGACGAGATCCTCGCGATCACCCTGTCCGGCGGTGTGATTCGTACGCGAGTCAACGAGGTCAGGGAGACGGGCCGTGACACCATGGGCGTCCAACTGATCAACCTGGGCAAGCGCGATGCCGTGGTCGGCATCGCACGTAACGCCGAGGCGGGGCGCGAGGCGGAGGAGGTCGACGGTGCGGACGTCGTCGACGAGTCCGCCGAAGGTGCCCAGGCCCCCGGCACGGACGAGGGTGATTCGCCCTCGGCCGAGTAGCACGAGGAGAGAGTCATCGTGAGCGGAGCCACGGGCGCCGGATCGGCCGGTACCTCCACGGGTACGGAGACGAACGGCGGCGGCCGTGGCTCCGCCGCGCACGGGGTGGGCGCGGGGAGCACGACCGACCCGCACACGACCAACCTGAAGCCGGTGAAGGTGTCCGAGAACGGCTCCTCCGGCACATCCGGATCCCAGGGGGGAACTGTGACCGACACCCGAGGCCCGGCCGCGCCCGGCGAGGCGCAGTCGCCGTCGCCGCTCCCCGGGGAGCGGCGCCAGGAGCAGCCCGCCGCGCCCTACCACCCGCCGCAGGCCTATCCGGCGCAGCCCCCGGCCGGCGCCGTACGGCGGCCGCGTACCGGCGCCCGGACGGCGCCGCGCACCCGCAAGGCGCGGCTGCGGGTGGCCAAGGCCGACCCCTGGTCGGTGATGAAGGTCAGCTTCCTGCTCTCCATCGCGCTCGGCATCTGCACCATCGTCGCCTCGGCGGTGCTGTGGATGGTCATGGACGCGATGGGCGTGTTCTCGACGGTGGGCGGCACGATCTCGGAGGCGACCGGTTCGAACGAGGCCAACGGCTTCGACCTCCAGGCGTTTCTGTCGCTCCCCCACGTGCTGACGTTCACGACCATCATCGCGGTCATCGACGTGGTCCTGGCCACCGCGCTCGCGACACTCGGCGCGTTCATCTACAACCTCTCCGCGGGCTTCGTGGGCGGCGTCGAGCTGACCCTGGCCGAGGACGAGTGAGACGCTCCGCATGCCCTGCGGGTCCCTGACCTGATAGTCCCCCGACAACCGATTTTGGGACTGACGTGGTCGTGCGCTAATCTTCAGGAGTCAGCGCGCGGGACACACACCGCAGAGCGCGGCGGGGCTATAGCTCAGTTGGTTAGAGCGCATCCCTGATAAGGATGAGGCCACAGGTTCAAATCCTGTTAGCCCCACAGTGTGAAGACCCCCGGTCCGGATGGATCGGGGGTCTTCTGCATCTACGGCTGCCCGTCCCGTGCTTGGCTGCTGGGATCCGGTGCTCGCCTCATAAGAAAAGGCCCGATCGCTGGCGACGGGGGATGCACCAGCGATCGGGCTGTGGCCAAGGGTAACAAGTTTGAGCGCCTTGCGGGGGCAAGTCGGCTGGGAATCAGTCAGGTTGGCCGATCATCGACCGCACGGGGGGTCGTAGGACAGGCGGGGCAGGTACTCGTGCCACTTCTGCTGGGTCAGCACGCCCCGGGTGACGGAGCAGATGTGTGCGATCGCCGCGTCGGAGTCCAGGTTCCACAGGCGGACCGTGTCGGTGCCGCTGGAGACGCCGAGGACGTTGCTCCCGATGCTGAAGGAGAGGAACGTACCCGACCTGGCGTTGGGGCTCATCGACTGGCCGATGGGGTCCGCGGACGCGGGGTGGCTGACGTTCCACAGCCGAACGGTGTTGTCACTGCCGCCGCTGGCCAGAACGTGCCCGTCCGGGCTGAAAGTCAGCAACTTGACGGCCTCGGTGTGACCGGACAGCGGCGCACCCAGCGCGGTCGCCGAGGCGGGATCGGTGACGTTCCACAGCCGGACCGTGTCGTCGTCGCTGCCGCTGGCCAGCACGTGTCCGTCCGGGCTGAAGGCGAGCGTGTTGATCGGACCGGAGTGCTTCGTGAGCCGGCCGAGCCCGGTCGGGCGGGCCGGGTCGGTGACGTCCCAGAGCCGGATGGTGCTGTCCGCGCTGCCGCTGGCCAGCGTGTGTCCGTCGGGGCTGAAGCCGAGCGCGTTGATGTACCCCCGGTGGCCGGTGAGCGGCTTGCCGCGCGCGACGGGGTGCGCGGGGTCGGCGACGTTCCACAGCTGAAGGGTGTAGTCGTCGTAGGAGGTGGCCAGGGTGCGCCCGTCGGGGCTGAAGGCGAGCGCGGGCCCCGCGAAGCGCGTCCGCAGGCGGATGGGCTTGCCGGTGACCGGGTGGGACGGATCGCTGATGTCCCACAGGTACACCAGGTGGTTGTTGGTGAGGACGGCGAGGGTGCGGCCGTCGGGGGAGAACACCAGCGGCGCGCGATGGCCGCCGTCCGCCTGCATGAAGGGTTTGCCCAGCGGCTCGGGCTGCCCGGGCCGCGTCACGTCCCACAGCCGCAGCCTGCCGTCCCGCGCCCCCGTGACCAGCACCCGCCCGTCCGGCCGGAACGCGCCGGTGCGGCCGACGATGTCCGACGTCGACAGCGACCACAGGCGGACCTTGCTGTCACCGCTGCCGGTGGCGAGGGTCCGCCCGTCGGGGCTGAAGGCCAGGGCGTACATCTCCCCGCTGCTCCCCGCGAGCGGCTCCCCGACCTGCGAGGGAGCCGTCGGATCGGCGACGTTCCACAGGGTGGCCGTGCTGTCCGCGCTCGCCGCGGCGAGCCGGCCGCCGTCCGGGCTGAAGGCCACCGACCAGATCGGGCCGGTGTTCCCGGTCAGGGGTGGGCCCAGCGCCGACGGGTCCGCGGGGTTGGAGACGTTCCACAGCCGGATCGTGTCGTCCGCGCTGCCGCTGGCCAGGGTGTGCCCGTCGGGGCTGAACGCCACCGAGTGCACGAGGTCCGTGTGGCCCCTCAGCACCGTGCGGTACGGCTTCGGACGGCGCGGGTCGGCCGTGTTCCACAGCAGGATCGTGTCGTCGTCACCGCCCGCCGCGAGAGTGCGGCCGTCGGGGCTGAACGCGACGCTGCGCACCGCGGCGGAGTGGCCGGTCAGGGGTGAGCCCAGCGCGGAGGCGTGGGCGGGGTCGGCCACGTTCCACAGTCTCACCGTGTGGTCCTCGCTCGCCGAGGCCAGCGTGTGTCCGTCGGGGCTGAAGGCGACCAGGTAGATCGTGCCCCTGTGGCCGGTGAGCGGTGTGCCGAGCGGCTTGGGGTGGGCGGGGTCCCGCACGTCCCACAGCCGGACGGTGCCGTCGTCACCGGCGCTCGCGAGGGTGTGCCCGTCCGGGCTGAAGACCGCGCTGCTCACCCAGCTGGTGTGGCCGGTCAGCGGCTTGCCGAGGGGCCTCGGGCGGCTCGGGTCGGCCACGTTCCACAGCCGGACCGTCCGGTCGTAGCTGGCCGTTGCCAGGGTTCTGCCGTCGGGGCTGAAACTGGTGAGGTACACGGCGCCGGTGTGGCCGGACAGGGGGGTGGCCAGCGGCGCGTTCACGATCGAGAGCAGCCTGCTGTACGTCCCCTCGTCGTGCGGGCGCAGCTGATGGGCGACCAGGTCGAGCTGTGCCGCCAGGGACGGATCCGTGTGCTGGGCCCGGTCCGCCTCGGCGAGCACCTGCTCGAAGACGGCGTCGTCCCGCTGCTGCCGGGCGATGATCGCCGAACCGCCCGCGACCAGCGCCAGCACCACCAGCGCCGCCACCGCGGCCCGGCTGATCCACACCGTGCGCTTGCGCAGCCGTACCGAGGCGGCCAGGAACTCCACCGCGCTGCGGGTCAGGAAGATGTCCCCGGCCGATCCGGCCCAGTTGCGCGCCTGCTCCAGCCGGGAGCCCCGGTACAGCAGCGAGCTGTCCCGGTCCGAGTCCTCCCAGGACCGGCCGTCCTCCTCCAGCCGCTGGCGCAGCAGTTGGTCGCCCCGGTCGTCGTCGATCCAGTGCCGCAGCCGGGGCCAGGCGTGCAGCAGCGCCTCGTGGGTGATCTCCACGGTCTCCGCGTCCAGCGTCACCAGCCGGGCCCGGACCAGCGCCTCCAGGGACTCCTCGGTCTTGCCGGGGTCCGCCGACTCCTCCGCGAGCTGGCGCCGGGTGCCCCGCCGGCGCGTGGCCTGGGTGTCCTCGCCCAGCCGGACGAGGCGCAGCAGAAGCAGCCGGGCGGCCGTACGGGCCGCCGGGTCCAGTCCCGACCAGGCACGCTCGGCGGTCGCCGCGACGGCCCCCTGGATGCCGCCGGCCGCGCGGTAGCCGGCCAGCGTCAGCCGGCCGGCCTTGCGGCGCTGCCAGGTGGCGAGCAGGGCGTGCGAGAGCAGCGGGAGCACGCCCGCGTCGTGCGCCCCGCGCGGGCCGTCGGCGCTCACCTCGCGGACGATCAGCTCGGCGAGGCCCGGTTCCAGCTCCAGACCCACCGCCTTGGCCGGTCCGGTCACCGCGTCGCGCAGCTCGGCGCTGGTCAGCGGGCCGAGCACCATGTGCCGGTGCTGGAGCGCGTCGGCCAGCTCCGGGTAGCCGAGGCACTGCTCGTAGAAGTCGGCGCGGATACCGAGGACGACGAGGACGGGAACGGGCCCGTACGAGCCGGCGGGCGGGGTGCAGGCGGCGCGCAGGAGCTGGATGAACGTACGCCGGTCGGCCTCGTCCGGGCAGAGAGTGAACGCCTCTTCGAACTGGTCCACGATGACGACGGGCCGGTTCCCGGCGGGCACCTCCCGGCGGGCCCACTCCGCCATGGCCTCGCGCGCCGCCCGGGCCAACCGGGGCGAGTCGGAGCCGGGGAGTGCCGGATTCTCCGTCGCCTCCTGCTCGGCCCGGCGTGCCTCGGCGGCGACACCGGTCAGATCGGGGATGCGGCGGACCAGCTCACCGAGGGGGTCGGCGCCGGGGACGAGATGCAGGACGCAGTCGGCCTGGTCCCTGCCGCCGACGGCGGTGCCCGTGGCGGCGGGGGCGGCGTCCGCCGAGGCGCCGGGCGCCTCGCGCAGGGCGCCGCCGCGCAGGGCCGGTACCAGACCGGCGTTCAGCAGCGAGGACTTGCCCGCTCCCGAGGCGCCGACGAGCATCACCAGACCGCCGGTCCGCTCCGCGGCGAGCAACTGGTCGACGAGCGCGCTCGTGCTCCGCTCCCGGCCGAAGAACCACCGGGCGTCCTCCTGCCGGTAGGGGGCCAGACCGCGGTAGGGGCACACGCCGCCGGCGACGGGCGGGGCCGGGGCGGCGGGCGGCTGCTGCTCCTCCTCGGCGGGCGGTGCGGGCCGGTCGCCGACCGGGTCGGCCAGCGCGCGCTCCCACAGCCGCTGCCAGTGCGCGAGGTCGTACAGGCCCGTGGACACCGCGGCGGGCCGCAGTCGGCGCGCCTCCGGGATCAGGATGTGCAGCACCGCCGCGAGGGCGGTGAACTGGGCCGGCACGTTCTTGGCCCGGCGCCAGTCGCTGATCCGCTGCGCGGACACCCGCACGGGCCGACCGCGCTCGTCGATCCGCTGCAGCCTTACGACCGCTTCGGCGACGCTCTTGAGGGGCGGGTTTCCAGCCTCCTTGTAGAGCAGTGCCAAGCGCTCGGCGAAAGCCGTGCGTGTCCCTGAGTCGGAACCCAAGGCCCCACCCCTTTACTTCCCCCCGCATCTGGACGTCCGGACCGGAAAACCCACCTTATATGGCTGACCTGCGGATAAGCACTGGACCGGAAGCGGCGGTCTCCTCCCGGGAGGGCAACAGATGGCAGGATCCGGACCGGGTAGTCGGCCCGTCACACACGGTCCGAACTGGCCACGGCCCTGTGCCCGCCGAGAGAGCGGCACGGCGCCGATGCATCTCGGCCAACCTGCATCAGCGATGAGCGAGCGGAACCCGCCGACGGCGGCTTCCCTCTTCGACCCGCGCCGAGCCGACGCGGTACGGGTCGACACTCCGCACCGTTCGGCACCGGTCCCCACGAGGGGAGGGACCGGTGCCGGGCGGGTGGGGCATTTCGAGAACGATCCGATTCAGCTGTTCACCGGGAGCCATCCGGCCGCGCGGGCCGTCGCCACGGCATGCCGCTCGGCCTCCTCGGCGGTGGAGTTCAGGGCCGCGTCCTGGCCCCGCGCGCTGCCGGCCGCCGCGGCCGCGGCGGCCTGGGACGCGGTGAGCGCCGCGCGCAGGGCCGTGGCGGCCGCCGACGGCGACTCCGATCCCGGTTCAGATCCCGATCCGTACGCCGATCCCGATCCCGCCGTAGCCGTAGCCGTAGCCGCGGCCGTGCCGTCATCGTCCCGGGCCGCGGCCACCTGGGCGGCCAGCGCCGCGGTGGCCGCGGCGTTGCGGGCGCAGCGGGCGTCCGCCGCCGGGTCCGGGGCGGACCCGGTCAGCGCGGCCAGCGACTCGGCCGACAGCCGCAGCGCGTTGGCGGCCCGCCCGACGGGATCCCTCGGCACGGCCTCGGCCGCGTCCTGTCCGACCCCGGCGTACCGGCACGCGGCGACCGCGCGGTCGTAGGCGCTGTGGGCACGGGCCCCGTGGCGTCTGCGCAGCGCCTCGGCCCGCGTGACCGCCGCGGCGGCCCCCTCGGTCCGTTCCTCTGTCCGTTTGCTCATCCTCGGCCTCCCTGCTCCGGGACGACGTGGTACCCCTGCTCTGGGGTGCCGGCAGGGTGCCACGTCGGTCGTGAAGAGACCAGAAGCACGGGTCCCGGCCGGTGGGCCCTGGTTATCTGACGTACCGTCAGATATGGTGCCTGCGCCGGTAGTTCCCGAAGGGGTGAGTGCCATGCCGAAACATCCCCCGTGCCCGACGCCGCCCGGCGCCCCGCGCTGGGTCGCGATGTTCCACCAGCCCGCCCAGGACTCCTGGACGGTGGGCGCCGAGTCCCCCGACCGGGCGCCCGTGCTGTTCGCCGTGGGAGACATGACCCAGACCGTGCGGGCGCGCGGCGAGGAGGTGTCGGTCGCGCTGTGGGGGCCCGAGAACGGCACCTGGCACCTCTTCGACGCTCCGACCGCCAGGGACACCACCCCTGCCCCCGCCGCCCCGACCGGTACGCCCGCTGCCGGCGCCGGTGGACCGGCCAAGCTCGTGGAACGCATGACGGGCCGCCGCCACCAGGTCCTCCTGGCCGGTCTGAGCAGGGCGGGCCTGTACGACCTGAGCGCCGAGGACGGCGAGGCGGTGCGGGCGATGGCCGAGCTGCTCGACGAACCCACGGTCCGCCGGATGGCCCACTGGCTCTCGGTCGCGGGCGGGGAGCGGTAGGCGGCGGGCGGGCCGCAGGCGGGTGGCGGGCAGCCGCAGGCAGGCGGCGGGCCGGTTCACGGCGGTCGGGCCGGCTCGGGAGCGCCGTGTCGGTTCAGGGTGTGCCGCGCCGGGCAGGGACGTCCTGGAGGTCACCGAGTCGACCCGCGGCCGGCCCCGTCGGCCGGGCTCGTTGACGACTGGAGGACGCATGAAGGTGTCCGTCGACCGCGCCCTGTGCTACGGCTCCGCCGAGTGCGCGCACCGGGTGCCGGCCGTGTTCGCGTTCGAGGACGGATACGGCGTCGTACGGCCCGGCCGGGAGGAGTCCGCCGACGACCCGCGCCTCGTGGAGGCGGCCGAGAAATGCCCCTCACAGGCGATCGTGCTCACGGAGTAGCCCTCACCGAGGTGTCGTCCGGGTGAGGTGAGGTGCCGAGCGGTGCGGAGCGGCTCACGCGGTGTCCGCCGGGTAGGCCCACCGCAGGCCGGCCAGGGCGAGGGCGCGGGCCTCGGCGACCGCCGTACGGGCCGCGCGCTCGACGGGGTCGGCATGGGTCGCCTGGGCCGTGACCTGGCCTTCCCACTTGCGGTACAGCAGGCCGACCTCCGCCGAGAACCAGCCGCGGCTCACCGCGTCCAGCGCAAGCAGCAGGCCGGTGTCCGCGGAGGCCGGCAGCGCCATCCAGCCGCCGAGGGCGACGAGCAGCTCCCGCCGGACACACAGGGTCGCCGGATGGACCGGCGGCAGGAAGTCGTTCCGCTTCCAGCGGTCGAGCACGAAACCGCGTTCCAGCGGGCCCTCGGCCGGGTCGTCGGGGAAGCCCACGGTCGAGCCGTCGGGCAGCAGGTCCAGGGCCCGGGACGTCGTCCAGCCGACGGTGCGGTCCGCCTCCAGCACGGTGAGATCACGGGCCAGCGCGCCCGGCGCGAGCCGGTCGTCGGCGTCGAGGACCTTCACGTACGGGCCCTCGGCGCGCGCCAGCGCCATCGTGCGGGCGACTCCGGACCCGCCGGGCCGGCTCTGGCCGAAGCTCACGCGCGCGTCGTGCGGGACATGAGGACGGACCTCGTCCGTCGTGCCGTCCTCCTGGAGCACCCACTTCCACTCCCAGCCGCTGGGCAGCCGCTGCTCGCACAGGGACGCGTAGGCGTCCGGCAGGAACCGCGCGGACGGGCCGTGGACAGCGGTGATGACGGTGACCTGCCTGGTGTCAGTCATGCCCATAGGTAACAGGAGGAGAGGCCCCGGAGGTAATAGGTAATAGGAGGAGAGGTCCAGGGGGGTAACAGGAGGAGAGGCCCCGGGCGGAGAAGCCCGGGGCCAACGCGCGAGACCCCCGGCCGAACCCGGCCGGGGGTCTTTCCGTGTCGACTGATGCGTACGCAAGTCGCCCAGAAGTCGAGACGTCGCGCTCCTGCGGGAGGCTCAGCAGTCGAGACTGGCCGCCGCGGCTTCTTCGGGTACGGCCGTGCTCTCCGTCAGGCTGTCGGTGGGGGGCCGGTGCCGGCAGCTCGGGGACTTTCCGTGGGCCTCGGCCCGGATCCGCTGCTTCATCGTGGGGGGAAGGGCTCTGCCGTGGGACCAGGCCCAGTGGCGTGGCGCCGGGACCGTCGGGGCGGTTCGTTGCACGGTGCTGGTGCGGGGGCCCTCGGGCTGCGGAGTGGCCGTCGAGGCCGTCGCGGCCGTGGCGGTCGTGGTGATGAGTCCGAGCGCCGTGCACAGCGCGACGATGGCGGTGCCGATGGCGGTCCACAGCTTCATGACCTTGTTCTGGGTCATGGCCCCTCACTTTCAGGTTGGGCGATTTGCGTACTTTCCTCATGATGTGTATGCGGGCCGAGAAGTGGTGGACCTGCGGCCGTGGCGCGTCGATGTTCAGATCAACACCACCCGGATGGCGGCAAGAGGGCCGGAAAACCCCAAAAGCTGGTGAGAGACAGCGAAGGGGGAGCAAAGTAACCGTCCGTGGAGGTGTGATCACCCTCCGATCGGACAGGCCTCGGACCTGGGCTATTGCGCTGCCGGAGGCGGGAGTTGGGGCCCTGCGCAGATCACCGATCGGTATCGGTCGGTGTGTATAGTCGGGCGCCAGAGGTCCCCTACGTCAAGGAAAGACGAGGTCGCGCGGTGAAGAAGCTGCTCCTGGTCGCACTGGCCGCCATCGGCGGGCTCCTCGTGTACCGCCAGATCCAGGCGGATCGCGCCGAGCAGGATCTGTGGACGGAGGCCACTGACTCCGTGCCCACGGGTTCGTGAGTGCCGATACCAGAATCTGAACAGACCCCGACCGCCCGCGCGGTCGGGGTTTTGTGTTGTCCGGGTGCGCGCGGGCGGCGCGTGTTCTCCGTGTCACGCGGTGTTGCGGGGGCTCGAAGGGTGCGGTAGGCGTTCGGGAGGGCGCCCGGCCGTCGCGCGCACGCCCGCCCCGGCAGTGCCGGGCGTTTCGGACGGCCGTAGGCGTTGCCCGGATGACACAGGGGCGCCCGGGGCAGGATGGGGCGCGGTCCGGTACGGCGAGAGCGACCGCGCGGTCACGGCGAGTGCGAGCGCCGCGGTGCGGCGACAGGGAGGACGGCACGTGCGGGGGCGAGGGCGACGTACGGCGTGGCGGCGGCTGACGACAGCGCCGACGACACCGCTGACGACAGGGCTGAGGACGGCTCTGTGGACGGTTCTGCGGATGGTCCTGCTGCCGGGGCTGTGCGCGTTGCTCGTCCTGCCGGTCGGCGCCTCGCCCGCGGCCGCGGCCGAGGACGCGCGGCTCCAGGCGTACGCCTTCGCGCCCGGCGCCCGTGCCGTCTCGGGCACGACGGGCACCGCGACGGCCGAACGGCTGGACCCCGGCCGCGACTACCGCAGCTCCCTCCCGAGGAACGGCAAGCTCTTCTACCGCCTCGAACTCGGCTCGGCCGACACGGCGTACGTCCCCGTCACCGCCGTACCCCCGGCGAACGCGACCGTCTCCGCGACCGACGGCATCAGGGTGTCGGTCCAGGACGCGCACGGCACGCCCTGCGCCTACGCCTCCGCCCACTTCGGCGCGGGCCTCAGCCCGCGCCCGATCACCGCGCTGGCGCAGCGGGAGGCCGGCAAGTCGCTGTGCCAGGGCGGCGGGACGTACTACGTGCTCGTCCAACGCCTCGACGCCGGGGGCTTTGGCGCGTCGGCCCCCGCACAGCGCTGGGATCTGGAGATCGCGCCCGCCACGGAACCGCGCCCTGCGCGGGCCGGAGCCACCTCCGCGCCGCAGACCTGGGACTCCGCCACCCCCGAGCCGCTCGGCGGCGAGCCCAGCGAGCGGGCCGGCGGCACCGGGTTCGCCTCGGCGCGCCCGCTGGGCCAAGGGGTGTGGCGGACCGCTCTCGTGCCCGGTGAGACCCGGTTCTACAAGGTGCCGGTCGACTGGGGCCGGCAACTGAACGCCTCCGCCGAACTGGACGGTGCCGCCGGGCACGGGTACGTCGGCGGCGCCCTGAACCTCTCCGTCTACAACCCCGTGCGCGGCTACGTCGAGGACACCGCCCTCGGCTACACCGGCATCCGCAAACCCGCCGTGCTCGCACCGCTCCCGCCGGTGGAGTACTCCAACCGCTACGCCGCGCCCGCCGGAGTGACGTCCGTCCGCTTCGCCGGTGACTACTACCTGGTCCTGCACCTCAGCGAGCAGCTGTCCGGCACGTTCGGAGGGGGGCCGTACGGTGTGACGCTGCGGGTCCGGGTGGCGGGGCGGGCGCACGCGGGGCCCGAGTACGCCGGGCGGCCCGTACCGGGTGATGCGTTCAGGGTCACCGAGCTGGCCCATGAGGCGGCGCTCTCCGGGAGCACCGGGAACTCGCAGAACGCCGGGGGCCGGGACGACGTCGGGATGGAGCTCGTCGCGGTCGGCGGGATCGGCCTGGGGACCGCGTTGTCGCTGGTGCTCGTCCTCTGGACGGTGTCGGCGCGGCGGGCTCAGACGCGGGCCAACGCCCAGAAGCCCACGGCGTAGCAGGCCAGCGCCAGTAGCAGGAGCGGGACCGCGACCTTGGCCGGCGGCCCGGGCCGCCGGTTCCGCCGCGCCCGACGTGCCCGGCCCGCCCTGTGCCCTCGCGCGGGCGGGCCCGGCATCGGCTGCGCCGGGGGCGGAACCCGGACGTCCTGAGCGGTGTACGAAGCGGTGGAGGTATCGACACGATGCGCCGCCATCGCGCTGGGGGAGACGTCGTTGGGGGAGAAGTACGGCTGATGGGGCGGGAGTTGGGGGGCGCTTCGGGAAGGGGGTGCGGACGGCGGTGCCGAAGGGGTCCGGGGTTGCTGGACGTGGGGAGGGTAGAGGGAGGGGGTCGCGTCCTGGGGTGTCTGCTCGGTGGTGTGCCGCGGTGGCTGAGGGGGGTACGGCACGTGGTCCGGCGGCTGTTGGACACCCGTCGAGGGTTCTTGGGGAGGCGGCAGGCGGAAACTGCCGGTGTCCGAGAGGGAACCGGTGCCTGGGTCGGCGTCGACACCTGGGTCGGAAACGTCACCTGAGCCGGTGGCGTCACCTGAGTCGGCAGCGGGGCCGGAATCCGGTGCCGGAGTCGTGTCCGCACCCTCGACCGGTTCCAGGCTCACTCCGGAGGCTCTCTTGAGAGGGCCGTCGGGGGCGAATCCGGGAGGAAGCGGGCCGAGTTGGTCGAAGATCTCGATCAGCTCGTCGTCGGGTTCGGGCTCCGGCAGGAGTTCCACGGCGGACGCGAGGGCCTTGCGCGCACCTGTGGCGGTGCGGAAACGCGCGGCCGGGTCGGGCTGCAGCAGCGTGGCGACGACCTGCCAGAGCGGTTCCGGGATGCCCTTGGGCGGGCCGGGCGTCCCGTGTTCCGCGAAGTGCTGCACGAGCGCCTTGGCGTCGGGCTTGGCGCCTTCGAGGAGATACAGCGCGACCAGGCCCACGGCGAACAGGTCGGCCGGGAAGTCGGGTTCGGAGCCGAGCATCTGCTCGGGCGCGAGATATCCGGGCGTGCCCACCACCAGGTTGGTCTCCGTCAGACGGGGTTCGCCCAGGCGCATGGCGATGCCGAAGTCGGACAGCCGCAGCCGCGGCCGGCCCGTTCCGGTGGCCTCGAGGAGGACATTGGCGGGTTTGACGTCCCGGTGGATGACGCCCTCGGCGTGGACGGCGGCCAGACCGGACAGGAGCTGGTCGAGCAGGGTGCACACGAACCCCGGCGGCAGGGGGCCGTAGTCACCGACGAGGTGCACCAGGGAGCCACCGGTGACCAGGTCCATGGTGAAGAGCACCTTGTCGTCGTCGGCGGCCCAGCTGGCCGGGGCGAGGACATGAGGATGATCGATCCGCAGCGCCTGCTCGCGTACGAAGCGCAGCAGGGAGTGGGCGTCGCGCTGCTGGAGCACCTTGGCGGCCACATAGCGCCGTCGGCGGTGGTCCCAGACACGCCATACGGCGCCCACGCCACCGCGACCGATCGGGTCGGCCAGCTCGTACCGCCCGGCGAAGACCTCACCCATGGCAGCCCATCACTCCTCCCCCTGGACCCCGCCAGTCCCACCTGCCCCTTGTTTTCCCCCCTACCCCTCGCTTCCCCCTGCTCTCCCGTCCCTGATCTCTCCCCCGTGATGAGTGATACGACCCCGGCGCCGCACGAACCTGGGCCCCGGCCCGGCCCCCGGACCCCCTCCGTGAACCGGGCCGCGGCTCCTAGTTCTGGTGCGACTGGTAGTGCGTGACGGCGTCGGAGGTGCGGCCGGCGCCGTAGACGCGCAGGAACTCCGCCAGTTCCGGATGGGCCGGGGCGAGGCTGTCCGCAGCGTCGATGATGTCGCCCGCGGCGGCCACCGAACGCAGCAGCGACTGGATCTCACGCACCACCCGCTTGACCGTCGGCGCCCCCGAACCGCTGGTGGTCTGGGTGGTGTTGCTGAGCACGGAGCCCCCCTGCGACTTCTTGATCTCGTCCATGCGCTGGGTCGCCTCTGCCGCACTCACGCTGCCGTCCGCGACCTGGGCCGCCAGCTCCTGCAGCAGCTGCACCCGCTGGACCACGGCAGGATTGCCGATCTTCGCGCGCTGGCCGCTCATCAGCTGCGAGAGCATCGGAGCGGACAGCCCCAGGACCGCCGCGAGACGGGCCTGGTTGAGCCCGAGATCGTCGATGAGCTTACGGAAGAGCGCCCCCAACGGCTCTCCGTACCAGTTCCGCTGCAGCTCCCGCGCTCTCGCGGTGGCTTCCTGCTGTGCGGCGTCCATTGCGTCTCCCCATCGCTTCCCCTGAAAAACCGCGGTTCGCTGTAGCGAACCACGTCGAGCATCCTACGGAGAGTGGTCATCTGCGGGGACCCCCCAATCTTTTTGCGGGATACGGGGGGTGACCCGGTACTCTGGTCTGCGGCGCCCACCGGAACGCGACACCTCCGGCAGGTCGCTGCTTTCCGGGGCCTTAGCTCAGTTGGTAGAGCGCCGTC
Organism: Streptomyces yokosukanensis; assembly: GCF_001514035.1. Lineage (GTDB taxonomy): Bacteria > Actinomycetota > Actinomycetes > Streptomycetales > Streptomycetaceae > Streptomyces > Streptomyces yokosukanensis. The sequence continues at coordinate 254,285 of NZ_KQ948206.1, forward strand.
TTTGCATGGCGGATGTCAGGGGTTCGACTCCCCTAGGCTCCACCCGGTAAATGCCCCCTGACCTGCGGAGACGCGGTTTCAGGGGGCATTTTTGGTGCGCACACGGTGCGCGCGTGTGCGCACATGGGGCGGGGGAGGGTGGGCGAGAGCCCTTGAAATTCAATGGCTTTGAGTGATCTGTGCTCCCCTGCTGTTCCCCCGGTACTCCCCTCCTGTGGCGCGCGAGGGGAGGCCGGTCCGGTTCTCCGCGGGTGGAGTGCTTGCTCGCTGGTGAGGAACGGGAGGGCGAGCAGGACGGAACCGCGCCGACGTTGGCTGGCAGATCCGGCTATGGCTGCTGTGCGGCCCTTCCGCCTGTGCGGGCGCTGTCCACACTGCCCGTGAGGGGACTGGACCGAGGGATGCGGATGCGCAGGCGCCGGAACCAGTGCAGCAGCGCGATGGCGCCCTCTACGACCCAGCGGTGGACTCCGAGGCCGGAGCCGTGTTCGGCGCCGCGCTCACCGTCGACCGCACTCGACCCGGACCACCCGGACGTCAACAGAGACTCCCTGCGCATGGGCCTGCCCGACGGACTGACCTTGGAGGGGCTGCGCCAGGACCGCATCCTCGACGAAGCCTTCGCCACCGGTGACCCGCTCAAGCTCATGAGGCTCTTCGGGATCACCGAAGCGACCGCCATGCGCTACGTCACCGCCGCTTACCCGGCGCGCACCGCGAAGCTGCCCTGGTAGCCACTAATGCGGATGGCGTCTCAGCCGGGGCGCAAGATTTTGCTGTTCCGTGATCGGCAGGGCGGGCTCCACCGCGCCTGCGGCGGAGGTGAACGCGGACCGTAGCTACTCCTTCGGCGCGATCCGCGAACACAGTCGCGGACGATCACCTCGGGGCGTTTGCCGCCATCGTGGCCGTAGAGGACGTCCAGGGCGTAGAAGGAGTCGCAACGGGCTCACTGGTCGTCCGGCTGGAGGGCGGGTGCGATGGCCTGCGCGTCGACTGCTGTGGCGGTGAGGCTGCCGAGGAGTTTGACCCGTTCCTCGGTCGGGGACCCTGCCGCGCTCGTGTAGACGTACATCATCCATCCGGGGTGGTCGGGCAGTTCGACACCCTCATAGACGAATTCGAGGTCGCCGACGTCGGGATGGTGGATGTGCTTGGTGCCGGTGCGGTGCAGGCGGACGTCGTGGGCGGACCAGCGGCTGCTGAAGGCGTCGCTGCGGGCCGCGAGTTCCCCGATGAGGTCGGTCAGGGCCTTGTCGCGCGGGTTTCGTCCTGCGGCTGTGCGCAGGTTCGCGGCGGAGGCGTCCGCGGCGCGCTCCCACTGCGGGTAGAAGGTGCGCGCGGCAGGGCTGAGGAAGATGAACCGCGCGCTGTTGTTCCGGGCGTCCGGGTCCGCGAGCAGCGGGGCGAGCAGGGCCCGGGCGAGCGGGTTGGTGGCGAGGATGTCGGCCCGCTGGTTGACGATCCATGCGGGTGCGCCGGTGATCGCGTCGAGGAAACGCTGGAGCGAGGGCCGGATCGTCGCTTGTGCGGGGCGGGAGCGGCGTCGGCTCGGTGCGGGGTTCGCGGCCCTGGCGAGGTCGTGCAGGTGCTCGGTCTCCGCCTCGTCGAGGCGAAGCGCCCGGGCCAAGGCGTCGAGTACCTCGGGGGAGACGCCGGCGAGGTTCCCGCGTTCCATCTTCGCGTAGTAGTCGCTGCTCATTCCGGCCAGCATGGCGACTTCCTCGCGGCGCAGGCCGGGCAGGCGGCGACGGCTGCCAGCGACGATCCCCGCCTGCTCGGGGGTGATGCGGTCGCGGCGTGTGCGCAGGAAGTCCCGCACCTCGGCCTGGTTGTCCATGTCGTCCACGGTACGGCCGGTCGAGGATCTGGAGGAGTGACTGCCAGTACACGTATAAGCCGTCCCTCGCGCCCTCTGCGGGCCGGTGCTGCAATGGCTACGTCGGGGCGATCCGGACCTTTCGGGCCGCCGAGCGTCGACCGCCACCGGGCGGTCGGCCACGCAACGTCACCACGAAGGACAGGAAACACGATGAGCCAGGACCAGAAGCAGGGGCGCGTCGCCGTCATCACCGGGGCCTCCTCCGGAATCGGCGCCGCGACCGCCCGGTCCCTGCACGCAGCGGGCTACCGGGTCGCGCTTCTCGCCCGCCGCACGGACCGCATCAAGGCCCTCGCCGACGAGCTCGGCGACGGTGCGATCGCCATCTCCGCCGACGTCACCGACCGCGGCGCCCTCGTCGCGGCGGCCGAACAGGTGAAGCAGGAGTTCGGCGGCACGGACGTGCTGGTCAACAACGCCGGGGTCATGCTGCTCGGCCCGTTCTCCGCCGAGCAGCGCGACGACTACCGCAAGATGATCGAGGTCAACCTGCTCGGCGCGATCACGGCCACCGAGGTGTTCCTCGACCAGCTCAAGGACGGCGGCGGCGACCTGGTGAACATCTCCTCCGTCGCCGGCCGGGTCGCCAACGTCGGCAGCGGCGTGTACGCGGCCACCAAGTTCGGCATCAATGGCTGGTCGGAGTCGCTGCGCAAGGAGCTGCTGCCCGACGTCCGTGTCACCGTGATCGAGCCGGGCGTCGTCGCCACCGAGCTGCCCACCCACATCACCCATGAAGCGACCCGCCAGGGCGCCCAGCAGCTTTACGGCGTCGCCGAGGTCACCGCGGAGGACGTCGCCGAGGTCATCACCTTCGCCCTCCAGCGCCCCCGCCACCTGGCCATCCACGAGATCCTTCTTCGCCCCGCCGGCCAGGCCTGACCTGCTCACCCCTCGCTCCCCGTGAGCGGCGTACGTGCCCGTGGGGAACCAGGGAACCACGCTGCGGCACCGACGCCGGCCGCGGCGCGGGAGTCCTTCGGGGTTTCCCGTATCGGTCGCCCGCGCGCAGCCGGCCCGTACCCGGTGCTCGGCGAACCGTCATCGACCAGCGAACGAACAGGATTTCTCGTGAAGCACATCCACCTGCGCGATCTGGACGTCTCCCGCATCGGCCTGGGAGCCATGGGCATGTCCCACGGCTACACCGGCGCCGGCACCGACGACGACCAGTCCGTGCGCACCATCCACCGCGCCCTGGACCTGGGCGTCACCCTCATCGACACCGCCGAGGTCTACGGCCCCTACACCAACGAGGAACTCGTCGGCCGCGCCCTCAAGGGCCGCCGCGACCAGGCGGTGCTCGCCACCAAGTTCGGCCTCATCTCCCACACCGGCCGCCCCGGTGCCACCGACAGCAGCCCGGCCAACGTCCGCGCCGCCGTCGAGGGCTCCCTCGCCCGCCTGGGCACCGACCGCATCGACCTCTACTACCAGCACCGCGTCGACCCCGGCACCCCGATCGAGGAGACCGTTGGGGCCCTGGCCGAACTGGTCGCCGAGGGCAAGATCCGGCACATCGGCCTCTCGGAAGCCGGCCCCGAGACCATCCGCCGCGCCCACGCCGTCCACCCGATCACCGCGGTGCAGTCCGAGTACTCGCTGTTCACGCGCGACCCCGAGGCCCGCGTCCTGCCCGTGCTACGGGAGCTGAACATCGGCTTCGTGCCCTTCTCGCCGCTCGGGCGCGGCTTCCTGACCGGCACGATCCGCTCCACCGGGCAGTTCGACCCCACCGACTTCCGCGCCGACAACCCGCGGTTCACCGGCGAGAACTTCCAGCAGAACCTGCACCTGGCCGACCAGGTCGCCGCCATTGCGACCGACATCGGCGCCACCCCGGCACAGGTGGCGCTGGCCTGGCTGCTCGCCCAGGGCGACTTCATCGCGCCCATCCCCGGCACCCGCCGTGTGGCCCGCATCGAGGAGAACGCCGGCGCCGACACTGTCCGCCTCACCGCCGGCCAGCTCACCGCTCTGAGCAGCCTTCCCCCGGCCGCCGGCGACACCCACAACGAAGCCGGCATGCGGATGATGGAGCGCTGATGACCGGGACCAACCCGCGCGTCGCACCGGACCTCGTCCGCCGCCACGCCCCGAAGCTCGCCGACCTCACCGACGACGTCCTCTTCGCCGACGTCTGGGAGCGAGCCGACCTGTCCCCCCGCGACCGCAGCCTGATCACCGTCGCAGCCCTGGTAGCTCTCGGTCGTGACGCCCAGCTGACCGGCCACCTGCGCCGTGCCCTCGACAACAGCCTCAGCCCTGGCGAACTCGCCGAGGCGATCACCCACCTCGCCTTCTACGCCGGTTGGCCGGCCGCCATGAGCGCCACCGGCATCCTGGCCGCGGTCACCGAAGCCGCCGACTGACCCGCCATCACCTCCCGACCATCAGTTCCTCCAGGAGAGTCCCCCGTGCAGCACGTCGCCCTGAACAACGACGTCCGGATGCCGATCCTCGGCTTCGGCGTCTACCAGATCCCGGCCGAGCAGACCGAGCAGGCTGTAGCCGACGCTCTCGCCGCCGGCTACCGGCTGCTGGACACTGCCGCCGCCTACGGCAACGAGGAAGCCGTCGGCCACGCGATCAGGAACAGCGGCATCCCCCGCCAGGAACTCTTCGTCACCACCAAGCTGTGGGTCCAGGACGCGCCCGCACAGGACAACACCCGCCGCGCCTTGGAGACCTCCCTGGCCAAGCTCGGCCTGGACTACGTCGACCTGTACCTGATGCACCAGCCCTACGGCGACGTCTACGGCCAATGGCGCGCAATGGAAACTGCCAGCCGCGAGGGCCTGGCCAAGGCGATTGGCGTCGCCAACTTCTACCCCGACCGCCTCCTGGACCTGATCCTCAACAACGAGATCACCCCGCAGGTCAACCAGATCGAGACCCACCCCTTCTTCCAGCGCAACCCCGACCACGACCTCATGCGCGAGCACGGAGTCCAGCACCAAGCGTGGGGCGGCTTCGCCGAAGGCAAGAACGACCTGTTCACCCACCCCGTCCTCAGCAAGATCGGCGAGGCGCACGGCAAGTCCGCGGCCCAGGTCGTGCTCCGCTGGCTGATCCAGCGCGACATCGTCACCATTCCCAAGTCGGTCAACCCCGACCGGATGGCGCAGAATATCGACGTCTTCGACTTCACACTCACCGACGACCAGATGTCCGGCATCGCTGCCCTCGACACCGGCGCCACGCTGTTCTTCGACCACCACGACCCCGAGATGGTCGCCTGGCTCAGCAATCGCCGCCTGGACAGCTGAGCCAGAGCACCGGGATCAGCTCGCCGCACGGGTTCCTGCCGTTGGCCATCCGAGAAGATGCGAACCCGCGCGCTTCGATCCGGCCGGACACGAAGGCGAAGCCGGCCGTGACATCACCTACCTGCCCACCGCCGCAGGGATATGAGCCGCCGCGTCGATCGAAGCGGAACTGCTTCACCGTACGGGCTGGTCACGCTGGTACTCACCATCGCGCTCGCGATGCCAGCGCTGCGTCTGCTGTCCGGCATCGTCCAGCAGGAGGGACGGCGATGACCGCCACGGCCACACCCCGTCCAGAAGCAGACCGCCTCTCCCGGGCCGCAAAGGCGCCCGCGCCGGCAGGGCGCCCCGACCAGCGCCGCAGCATGGCCAGCCGCAACTCGTGCGGGGCCAACGGCGTGGCCGAGTCGAGATACGGTCTTGTCACCAGGACCACCTCCAGATTGCGCGGCCCGTGCACCTCCTCGACTCGGTTCAGCTCGATGTCGCTGGTCACCGAAGGGCCGAAGCCTGGGGGACGGAGGAGGCGACCTGGTCAAGGACGTGGACGATCCAGAAGTGGTGGTCAATGGGCCGCGGCTGGTAGTCAGGCGCGGCACGCGGCGGCTTCCCGAGAACGTCACCACCCTTGCGCCCGCGATACTTCAGTAGCTAAAACAACGGCACGGCATTGCCGTATCGCCTTCAGACGGCGGTGCAGCAGGCCGACGAGGCGGTTGACGGTGCGCGCGGACAGCGGCAGACGGCACTGGTAGACAAGCGAGCAGGTGTCGTCGGCGCGTTCTTCGGTCTTCGTCGCACAATTCCAACAGCCGCTGGCGGTTACTCCTGCGGTGCATCGCTCCGGGCGGCAGCGTGCCCGGTTACAGGCGGGTGGTGAGCCGATCGTCGGAAAGCTGCCGCAGCCAGCCGCGATCGATGACTCTGAACCAGCCTTCCGCGCAGCGGTCCCAGCTGGCTCGCACGCCGGCGTTCGCTCCCAACATCTCGCCGACCTGCCGAGCCATGACTGGTCCGACGGCCCGCCGCACCGCGGCCAGGATCCGCTGGTAGTCCGGCGGGACCATGGTCTCCTCCGCATCCGGCTCGCTCACCCGCTCAAGGAGCCGTTCCGTGACGGCGAGTTCGTCCCACTCTGCCCGCCCCTCCGCCAACTGCGGGTCGCGGATCGTGGCGCCTGCCGATCGAAATCAACGCCGCCATGACGCGCGAGACCGGCAAGCCGGATCACGACCTGCTCGGCTGGCCCATGGGGCACTCCGCCACCGGCCGGACCGTCACGGACTTCCGGGGCGTCGCCGAGGCCCTGCGGCAGGTGGTGGCCACCGGCGAATCCGTGACGACGGAACTGCACGGGATGGGCCCTGGCGATGCCGCCAGGCGGGTCTGGCTGCTGTCACCAGTCACCGCTGATGCCGGCATCTGTGTGGGCGGGCAGACAGCGGGAGGCGACCTCGATGGCGGGGTGCTCCAGTGCGGGGTGTGGCGGTAGTGCTGGTGCCGGTGGAGGCCTTGCGGTCGACGGCGAAACGCCTCGGTGCCCGCGGCTGACCCGTAGGTCGGCACGGTCCGCTCGGCAGGTGACCGACGGTCAGGTTGCGGGCACGAGGGTGTTGAGGTCGATGTCGAGGGGGAAGGGGACGGGTACCTTCAGGCGGTCCCGATGGATGCCGGTGGCTACGTAGGTGCTGGTCATCGGGTCGAGTTCGTAGCTGTGGACGGTGGGGGAGCCGGCCTCGTCCTCGATGCGCCAGAAGTGGGGGATTTTGGCCTGTGCGTATTTGAAGGGCTTGAGAGACCGGTCGCGGTCCGCCGACTCCTCCGAGACGACCTCGATGACCAGGGCGATGTCGGCGGGCGCGTACCAGGTGCGATCGGGATCGTACGCGGCGGTGGTGACCAGGACGTCCGGCTCGGGGCGGCTCTTCTTGTCGAGGCGAACGGTCATCTCACGCTCGGTCTCGAATCCCTCGGGGGCCGCCTGCCGCAGGGCGAAGGTCAGGTTCTCCACGAGCCGGGAGTGCCAGGACCGCTGCGGCGACATCATAAAGATGAGGGCTCCGTCGATAAGTTCCGTGTGGCGCGGTGCCTGGGGGAGATGGTCGAGGTCGTCGGCTTCCCAGCCGCTCGGCCTGGGCGGGATCATCCAGTCGGGGAACTCGGCGGTCACGGCTTCCTCCAAGCGCCTCATGGGCCGGTCAGGGGCCTTGATCCCGGCTCGCGGGCACGGGCCGTACGGCTGGTGTCAGCGTAGTTGATGCCACCATCCGACGAGCGACACATGACGCACCGCTGGCTGCGAGGTGTGCCGCTCCATTTGCTGCATGATCGGTGCGATCTCGCCCCGGCATTCCCCTTTGGACGGCACTTTCCCGCACGCCGGTGCTGCAATTCGTGCAAACACCCCTGGGCTCCCCCCTCAAATGCCCTCTGACCTGCGAAAACGTGGTTTCAGGGGGCGTTGTTCGTGCCCAGCCCGTCCCACCGCCGCTCACCGGTAGCGGGCCCGTCCCACCGCCGCGGCCACGGTCAAGGGTGCGGTGAGGAGTGCCGCCAGCCAGAACAGTTGCCGGAAGTCGTGCGCCTGGGCGGTGGCGGCGGCCAGCCAGCTGGCCAGGGCGCTGCCCACGTAGAGAGCCACACCGAACATGGCCACCCCGGTCGCGCGGGCCGTCGGGGTCAGGGCCGTTGCCCACGACTGGATCGTGGAGTGCATGAAGGACCAGCCACCACCGAGGAGCAGCGCGACCACGACGAGCGCCCCGGTGGACTGGCTGTACCCGGCGAGCAGGTACGCCACGGTGATCTGGACACCGCCGGTCGCGATCAGGCGCACCGCGGACCACTGTCCGACGAGCCGCTTGACCACCTGGGCCGCGGTCATGGAGCCGACCCCGTACAGGGCGGCCACCGCGCCGGCCGAGGTGGTGGGGACTCCGTGTGCTTCGAGGGCCGGAGCCAGGTAGGTCAGGAAGCCGAGCAGCACCGCTCCTTCCACGAACGCCACCGCCATGACGTACCACTGCCACGGCGAGGACAGAACCACGCGGAAGGGAGCCAGCAGCGACCCGGAGGGCGCCCGCTCGGGCTCGGGCAGGCGGCGCAGTGCCACCACCAGGTAGGCGGCGAGGACGCCGGGCAGGGCGAACACCAGTCGCCAGCTGAGGTAGTGCGCCAGCGCCCCGGCGACCACCGTGGCCACGGCGGTGCCCAGCGCGAAGGCGGTCATCAGCTCGCTGAGGGGCCGCTGCCGTATCGCGACGGGCACCGTGTCGCCCACGTACGTCAGGGATGCCGCGATGGAGGCGGCGAAGAACGCGCCGGCCAGGGCGCGGGCCCCGATCAGCACGGGCGCGTCGGGAGCGAGGGCCGAAGCCAGGGCGGCCAGCGCCGCGCCGGTCAGCGACACCCGCATCACCCACACGCGGCCCCGCCGGTCGCTGGCCACACCCCACACCGGCTGCATCAGCCCGTACATGAGGTAGTAGCCGCTCGCGGCCAGGACCACGGTGGGGAGCGGGGCCCCGAGCCGCGGTCCGATGAGAACCAGCATGGGCGCGATGCAGAAGCGGTCGAAGTTGCTGACGAAACCGGCGGTCCGCAGCAGCCGCAAGGAGGACCTCGGCAAAGTCGCCATCGGAGCCGACGCGGTGGTGGTCACAAGGGGACGCTCCCTTCCGAGGGGTTCGACGAGAACAGGTGGCACAGGGGGACCGACCTGGACGGCCGCGGTCTGGCACCAGTTCAGCACCGGGCCCCTCGGGGCGAAGGTCGCCGGCTATTACCATCACTCACACCCTGACGGCCCGGCCCCGCGCCGGGCGACGGCAGCATCGAAGGACGGCGCCCGCGTTCGGGCGGACGCCCGTTGTCGGAGGAGAGGCACGATCCAGTGAGCGCCGCACGCACACCCCCCGGCGCGTTCCCCCAGTACGAACTGGGGGCCTTCCTGCGCTCCCGCCGAGAACGGCTCACGCCGCGAGAAGCGGGGCTGCCGGACGGACCGGGCCGCCGGACACCGGGGCTGCGCCGGGCCGAAGTGGCCGAGCTGGCCGGCATCAGCCTGTCCTGGTACACGTGGCTGGAGCAGGGCCGGGTGCGTACCTCTGAGCAGGTGCTGCGCGCGGTGGCGCGGGTACTGCGCCTGGATGCCGCGGAAACCGCGCACGTACTGTCGTTCGTGGAGGAGAACAGACAGCCCGCCGACGCTCCCACGTGGGTGTCGCGGAACCTGCTCAGCCTGGTGCAGGTCATGACGCCGCACCCGGCCGTGGTGCTCGATCCGCACTGGGACCTGCTGGCCTGGAACGCCGGGTACGCCGCGCTGCTGACCGATCCGGCGCGGCTGCACCCCAAGCAGCGCAATCTTCTCTGGCTGGTGTTCCGTTGGCCGCCGGCCCGGACCCTGCTCGTCGACTGGGAGGACGATGCCCGGGCGCTGCTCGGCCAGTTCCGCTCCCGGGCCGCTCGCCGTCCGCACGATCCGCGGTTCGCCGAACTCGTCGACGAGTTGCTGTCCGACTCCGACGCGGCCCGCTGGTACGAGCGTCGGGAGACAGCCGGATTCCAGCCCTCGGTACGTCGCTTCCGGCATCCCGGCGTGGGCGAACTGCGCCTGCGGTACGTGAAGTTGGCCGCGGTCGACGAGCCCGGTCATCACTTCTTGGCCTACTTGCCCGATGACCAGGTCTCCGAAGACGCCCTGCGCCGGATGCCTGTTTCACGTGAAACAGGCCGTGGTGACTCGGCGAGCGTCAACTCTCCGTGTCCCACGGCCCGTTCGGTGCCTTAGGTGTTCAGGTGGTTCCAGTGGTACCCGCTCGACCGGGCTACTGGTCGTCGCGGTCCGCGGACTCCTCCCCGGCCTGCTTCGCCTGGACCTCGGGGTCCAGGGTCGAGGCGTCGCTGCCGTCCACCGAGCTGAGCCGCCCGCCCGACTCGGGTACCTCCGTCGCGGCGGGAGGCTCGACCAGCCAGTCGGGGTTGGCCTGCCTGTCCCACCACTTCCAGGCCGCGACGGCACCGGCGGTCAGCACGGCCAGCACCGCCAGCATCTTCACGGCGCGGCCGGCCCTGCACCGGCGCTCGTTCCTGCGTGCCAGCTTCTGGATCTCCTCCGCCGAGACCTGACCACGCAGCGCGGCCAGGGCGGCGGCGCCCCGCGCGGCGGCCTCGTCGCGGACCGGACCGGCCGCCGCTACGGCGTGCTCGATCCTCGGGCGCGAGTACTCGGCGGCCTGCCGGGCAGCCTTGCGGGCACGGACGGCGGCCTCCTGCGCCGCCACGTCCATCATCGGCGGCACATGCGCACGAGCCTGCTCCAGACGCGGGGCGAGCCGGGCGTCGTACTGCACACGAGCCTGTTCGGCGGCCTGCGACACCACGGGTGCCAGCCGTACGCGTGCCTCTTGCGCATAGAGTGCGGCACGCTCCTTGGCCGTGTCGGCGTAGGGCGCCACCACTTCCGCGGCGTGCAGCACGCTGTCCTTCGCCGAGCCGGCCGCGGCGCGCACGCTGTCTTTGCGGGTCACGGGTTCCTCCTCCACGGTGGCGTACGGTATTTCGACTTTCCACCCTTTTACGGATCATGCCTGCCAACAGCCCGTGCGGCATGTGAGGGCGGGCATATGGGTGCCGATCGTTCCCTCAGACTCGATTACGGATGAATACCGGGCAACCCGAGCCCGTCGTCGACACTGCCACGAATCCCCGCAGAACGCTGCCTTCCGTGCGGAACTCGTGGCTGCCGGGGGCCTCGGAAGGTCGACCGTGCGAGGATCGGAGGGTCACAGGAAGACAACGGAAGGCAGATCGTGGCCGAGCAGCTTTACGCCACCCTGAAGACCAACCACGGCGACATCGTGGTCCAGCTTTTCCCGCACCACGCGCCGGAGACGGTCAAGAACTTCGTCGAGCTGGCCCAGGGCCAGCGCGAGTGGAGGAACCCCGAGACGGGGCAGAAGAGCAACGACCGGCTCTACGACGGCACGATCTTCCACCGTGTCATCAGTGGCTTCATGATCCAGGGCGGCGACCCGCTGGGCAACGGCACCGGCGGCCCCGGCTACCAGTTCAAGGACGAGTTCCACCCGGAGCTGTCCTTCAACAAGCCGTACCTGCTCGCCATGGCCAACGCCGGCCCGGGCACCAATGGCTCGCAGTTCTTCATCACCGTCTCCCCGACGACGTGGCTGAACCGCAAGCACACCATCTTCGGTGAGGTCACCGACGCGGCCAGCCAGAAGGTCGTCGACACCATCGCCGGCGCGCAGACCAACCCGCGCAACGACCGCCCGGTCAACGACGTCGTCATCGAGTCGGTCGTCGTCGAGTCGCGCGAGGGCTGAGCCCACCGCTCCCGGGATCATCCCGTGGACAGGCTCCGGTGCGTCCCGCAGCGACACACCGGAACATCCCGCAGGGAACCAAACGCCCCGCTCGTCCGTACCAAGGATGAGCGGGGCGGGGCATTGCCAGGGGCAGTCCCACGAAGAGCAAGGGGAAGAGATGGACGAGGCCGCAGCCGGTCCCGGTATGCAGGACGCCCACCGGGTGCCGATGTGCTACCGGCACCCGGACCGCGAGACCGGCGTGCGCTGCACCCGCTGTGAGCGCCCCATCTGCCCCGAGTGCATGGTCAGCGCCTCGGTCGGCTTCCAGTGCCCCGAGTGCGTGCGCGGCGGCAGCGGTACGGGGCACGCCCCGACGGCGTCCCAGCCGCGCACGATCGCCGGCGCCACGATCACGTCGGACCCGCGGCTGCTCACCAAGCTGCTGATCGGGATCAACCTCGCCGTCTTCCTGGTGCAGCTCTCCCTGGGTGACAGCTTCACCAACCATTTCGAGCTGATCGGCCGGGCCCAGTACTCCCTGTTCGGCCCCGTCGAAGGCGTCGCCGAGGGGCAGTACTACCGCCTGCTGACCGCGATGTTCCTGCACGGCGGCTACACCCACATCCTCTTCAACATGCTCAGCCTGTGGTGGATCGGCGGCCCCCTGGAAGCGGCCCTCGGCCGTGCCCGCTATCTCGCGCTGTACTTCGTCTCGGGCCTGGCCGGCAGCGCGCTCACCTATCTGCTCGCCGAGCCCAACATGCCCTCGCTCGGCGCCTCCGGAGCGATCTTCGGGCTCTTCGGCGCGACCGGCGTGCTGATGCGCCGCCTCAACTACGACCTGCGCCCGCTCGTCGCCCTGCTGGTGATCAACCTGATCATCACCTTCAGCCCCGGCTTCAACATCGCCTGGCAGGCCCATATCGGCGGTCTCGTCGCGGGCGTCGCCGTGGGTTACGCGATGGTCCACGCTCCGCGCGAGCGGCGGACACTGGTCCAGTACGGCGCCTGTGCGGTCGTGCTCGCCGTCGTGGTGGTGCTGACGCTGGTCAGGACCACTCAGCTCACCTGATCCACACCTGATACCGAACCGTTGTCCACAGCGTGTGCCGGATCTTGTGCACCGCGTGGGGGCACAGCTGTGCCCCCTGCCGCTCGGATGTGTTTCCGCAGGTCGGGCAGGGGGCGAACAGGTGTGTGAGCGTCGGTAGGGCAGTCACACCGGCGTCAACACCCGATGAGTTATCCACAGATCGTCGTTCTTTTTCCCCACTGTGGAAAACGGCTGTGGATAACTCAGTGGATAGCCCTGGGTAGAGCTACTTCCACTGGGTGGAGACACCGAAGCCGGCGGCGATGAAGCCGAAGCCGACGACGATGTTCCAGTTGTCCAGCGCGTCGATGGGCAGCGAACCGTCAGTCACATAGAAGACGACGATCCAGGCCAGACCGATGACGAACATGGCCAGCATGACGGGGGCGACCCAGGCTCGGTTGCTCAGCTTGATCGCCTGCGCCTGCTTCGCCGCAGGCGGCGAGTAGTCGGCCTTCTTGCGGATACGTGACTTCGGCACGAGGGTCTCTCCTGTCGATGCGCTGCGTGGCCGCGCAGGGAACTGGGTCGGGCTCGGGGCAGCGTACAAGGGCTCAACATGACGACTCTGTGTGCTCCCCCGGGCGTCCGTTAGCGTAGTGCTTCCGTGGCGCCGAAGGAGATAAGGGTACGTTGAGCAATTCTGCCGACTCCCCCGGGACGCAATCAACGGGCTCCGGCCCTGGCCGCAGGCCGCGTCTCCGCCCTGTGCGGATGCTGACGGCGGCCGTCTTCGCCCTCGCGGGGCTCATCTTCTTCACCAGTTTCAACACGGCCAAGGGCACCGACATCCGTCAGGATGGCTCATTGCTGAAGCTGTCCGACCTGATCCAGCAGCGCAGCCGCAAGAACAAGGACCTGGACGAGTCCAACGCGGCGTTGCGCGGGAACCTGGAGTCGCTCGCCGAGAGCGACGACGGCAGCAGCAAGGCGCAGGACCGCAGGCTCAGCGGCCTGGAGAAGAGTGCCGGCACCCAGAAGCTCACCGGCCACGCCCTCAGCGTCACCCTGAACGACGCCCCGCCGAACGCCACCGCCAAGCTCCCCGGCTACCCCGAGCCGCAGCCCGACTATCTGGTCATCCACCAGCAGGATCTGCAGGCCGTGGTGAACGCCCTGTGGCAGGGCGGCGCCCAGGGCATCAAGGTCATGGACCAGCGGCTGATCTCGACCAGCGCGGTGCGCTGCGTCGGCAACACGCTGATTCTCCAGGGCCGGGTCTACTCACCGCCGTACAAGATCACGGCGATCGGGGATCCGGACAAGCTGCAGCAGGCGCTCGCGGCGAGCAAGGCGATCCAGACCTACATGGTGTACGTCAACGTGTACGGCCTCGGCTGGAAAGTCACCGACGACGGAACGGTGACTCTTCCCGGCTACTCGGGCACAGTGGATCTGCACTACGCGAAGCCCGTGCAGTAGCCATCCGTCAGCCGCCCTTCACGGAGGCGCCGGTGCGCGTGATCGTCCGGACCGTCAGCGAGCTGTGCATCACCGTCGGCACCCTGATCGTGCTCTTTGTCGCCTACGTCTTGTTCTGGACGGGCGTGCGGGCCGACGGCGCCATGAGCGACCAGATCGACCAGCTGCACCGGCAGTGGTCCCAGGGAAGCGTGCCGAAAGCGGGCAGCTCGGGCGAGCGCTCGGTGTCCGTGGCGAAACCGGCGCCGTACCACTACGGCAAGGCCTTCGCGATCATGTACATCCCGCGGCTCGGTTTCACGTGGAACAAGCCGGTTCTGGAGGGCACCGGCCGAGACGTGCTGGCGAAGGGCCTCGCCCACTACGCGGGCACCGCCCAGCTCGGCCAGGAGGGGAACTTCGCGGTGGCCGGTCACCGGCGGACGTACGGCGACCCGTTCAAGGACTTCCCCGAGCTGCGCCCCGGTGACGCCGTCGTCCTCACGGACGGAACGACCTGGTTCACGTATCGGATCGACCAAGGGCCCTACAAAACCGTGCCGACGGACGTTGAGGTGATCGACCCTGTGCCACGTAAGTCCGGGTATACGCGTCCGGGCCGTTATCTGACGCTGACCACGTGCGATCCGGAATGGGGGCACAGTCACCGACTGATCGTCTGGGCGCACCTGGACTCCACACAGTCTGTGGAGGCAGGCGAACCGAAGGCTCTGCGCCGTTAGTCTGGTGGCGTACGGCGTGAGTCTGGTGCCGTGGGGAGACGGAAGGAACGGCATGTACGGCTGGATCTGGCGGCATCTGCCGGGGAACGTGTGGGTGAGGGCGCTCATCTCGCTCGTACTGGTCCTGGCCGTGATCTACATCCTCTTCCAATACGTCTTTCCGTGGGCCGAACCGCTGCTGCCCTTCAACGATGTGACGGTGGACAACCAGTGAGTGCGCGGATTCTCGTCGTCGACAACTACGACAGCTTCGTCTTCAACCTCGTCCAGTACCTGTACCAGCTGGGTGCCGAGTGCGAGGTACTGCGCAACGACGAGGTGTCGACGGCGCACGCCCAGGACGGCTTCGACGGTGTGCTGCTCTCGCCCGGCCCGGGGACGCCGGAGGAGGCGGGCGTGTGCGTGGACATGGTCCGCCACTGCGCCGCGACCGGGGTACCGGTGTTCGGCGTCTGCCTCGGCATGCAGTCGATGCAGGTGGCGTACGGCGGTGTGGTGGACCGGGCGCCCGAGCTGCTGCACGGCAAGACCTCGCAGGTGGAGCACGAGGGCAAGGGCGTCTTCGCGGGTCTGCCCTCCCCCTTCACGGCGACCCGCTACCACTCCCTGGCGGCCGAGCCGGCGACGGTGCCGGCCGAGCTGGAAGTCACCGCCCGCACCCACGACGGCATCATCATGGGCCTGCGGCACCGTGAACTCCTGGTCGAGGGTGTGCAGTTCCATCCCGAGTCGGTACTGACCGAGCACGGTCACCGGATGCTGGCCAACTGGCTGGTGGAGTGCGGCGATCAGGGTGCCGTGGCGAGGTCGGCGGGGCTCGCCCCGGTGGTGGGCAGGGCCACGGCGTGACCGCGCTGCGCCCGGAGCGCGAGACCGATGCCTCGTACGGGGATCAGTCGTACGAGGCTTCCGGTGCGCTTGGGGACTACGGGCAGTCGAGCGAACAGTCGTACGGCGAACCGTATCGGCCCGTCCTGGACGACGAGACGATGGCGCTGCGGATTCCGGATGCGCCGCACGGCCGCGAGAGCGAGCCCATACGGGCCTCTGCGGCCTCTTCCGCCTCCTTGGCCACAGCGCCCACCGCCGGTGGGCGTGCTGCCCGCAGAAAGGCCGCCAAGCGGCGCGGAGGGCGCCATGGCGGCGGCCGGGAGGCGGCACCCGCCGAGACGCCGCCGGGGGACGCGGAGCCCGGCCGGCCGCTGTCCCGGGTGGAGGCGCGGCGGCAGGCGCGGCTGCGCAAGGCGAGCCCGGGCGTCATCGCGAGCCGGGTGGTCGGCGAGGCCTTCATCACCACCGGTGTGCTGATGCTGCTGTTCGTCACCTATCAGCTGTGGTGGACCAACATCCGCGCCCAGGCCCAGGCGGGCAGCGAGACGCACCAGCTGCAGAACGACTGGGCCAGCGGCAAGCGCAATCCGGGTGTCTTCGCGCCGGGGCAGGGCTTCGCCATCCTGCACATCCCCACGCTGGACGTGGTCGCGCCGATCGCGGAGGGCGTCAGCACCGAGAAGGTGCTCAACAAGGGCATGGTCGGGCACTACGGCGAGCCCCCGCTGAAGACCGCGATGCCCGGCGACAAGACCGGCAACTTCGGGCTCGCCGCCCACCGCAACACGCATGGCGAACCGTTCCGGTACATCAACAAGCTCAAGCCCGGCGACGCGGTCGTGGTCGAGACGCAGGACAAGTACTTCGTGTACAAGGTGACCAGGACGCTGCCGGTGACGTCGCCGTCCAACACCAGTGTGCTGAATCCGGTTCCGCCGGGCTCGGGCTTCACCGAACCCGGCCGCTACATCACCCTCACCACGTGCACGCCGGAGTTCACCAGCAAGTACCGGTTGGTTGTCTGGGGCAAGATGGTCGAGGAACGCCCGCGCAGCAAGGGCAAGCCGGACGCGCTCATCGAGTAGGGCTTCAGCGAGTAGGG
The DNA here is from genome assembly GCF_001514035.1 of Streptomyces yokosukanensis. Taxonomy (GTDB): domain Bacteria; phylum Actinomycetota; class Actinomycetes; order Streptomycetales; family Streptomycetaceae; genus Streptomyces; species Streptomyces yokosukanensis. The sequence continues at coordinate 270,938 of NZ_KQ948206.1, forward strand.
GCAGAGGAAACTGTGGCAGCGACCACCGACGACACCGCAGAACACACGGACGCGTCCGACCCGAGTCCCGCCCCGCGCGACCGGCGTCCCGGCCGGATCGCGAAGGCGGTCAGCGTCTTCGGTGAACTCCTCATCACGGCAGGGCTGTTGCTCGCCCTGTTCGTCGTCTACTCGTTGTGGTGGACAAATGTAATAGCGGATCGCAAGGCGGACAAGCGCGCCGACAAGGTCCGCGACCACTGGGCGCATGCGACGGACACCGGTCCGGGGGCGCTGGACACCAAGGACGGCATCGGCTTCCTGCATGTACCGGCGATGAAGAACGGCGAGGTCCTGGTCGAGAAGGGCACGGGCACGGACGTCCTCAACGACGGCGTGGCCGGCTACTACCTGGACCCGGTCAAGGCCACGCTCCCCACGACCGGCAAGGACGGCAACTTCACCCTCGCCGCCCACCGGGACGGGCACGGGGCGAAGTTCCACAACATCGACAAGCTGAAGACGGGCGACCCGATCGTCTTCGAGACGCGGGACGACTGGTACGTCTACAAGGTCTACTCGATCCTTCCGGAGACCTCGAAGTACAACGTCAAGGTCCTCTCGTCGGTCCCGAAGGAATCCGGCAAGCAGAAACCGGGCCACTACATCACCCTGACGACCTGCACCCCTGTTTACACCTCGGAGTACCGCTACGTGGTGTGGGGCGAGCTGGTGCGGGTGGAGAAGGTGGACAGCAAGCGGACGCCGCCGAAGGAACTGCGAGGCTGACAGCGACGGGAAAAGGGTCCGCCCCGGGAACGCGCGTTCCCGGGGCGGACCCTTTTGACGGTGGCCGGGTCAGCCGTTGTTGCCGCCCAGGAAGCCGCCGTTGTCGTTGCCGCCACCGCCGAGGTCCAGGGTGGTCAGGACGATCTGGGTGGTGCTCGGGTCGGCCTGGGTTCCCGCCGTCGGGGTCTGCTGGATGACCCGCGCCTTGTCGTCGTTGGCTCCGCTGACCTGGATGTTCGTGTAGCCGCTCTGCTGCAGGATCTGCTCGGCCTGCTTCAGGGTCTGGCCCGTGACGCTCGGCACCTGGCCCTGGGTCTGGCCGCCGCCCTGGAACTTGCCGACGTTGATGGCGACCGGCGTGTTCTTGTCCACCTGCTGGCCCGCCGCCGGGTTGGTCGAGAGGACCTTGCCGTCCTGGGTCTGGTCGGTGGTGGGAGTGTCGGTGCAGTTGCCCGGGGCCAGGCCCAGGTTCGTCAGCTCGGACTTGGCGTCGTCGCAGGACTTGCCGACGATGTCGGCGGGGATGGTGACCTTCTCCGCGGCCTTGGCGATGGTCAGCGTGATCGTGGAGCCCTTCTGGCGCTGCTTGCCGCCGATGGGGTCCTGGTCGAGGACGCTGTTCGGGTTCTCGGTGGAGACACGGGTCTGCGTCTTCACCACGAACTTGTAGTCATCGCTTTCCAGCTTCGCCTTGGCGTCGTCCAGGCTCAGGCCGATAACGCTGGGTACGGTGACCTTCGGTGCGCCCGTCGAGACCACCAAGTCGATCGTGTCGCCCTTCTTCGCCTCCGTCTTGGGCTGGGGGTCCTGGCTGCAGACGTTGCCCTTCGCCTGGGCGTCGCAGGGCTTTTTGGTGATCGACACCTTCAGGTCGACGTTGTCGGCCATCCCCCTGGCCGTGCTCTCGGACACGCCGACGAAGTTCGGCACCGGCACCTTGCCGTCCCCGGCGTTGTGTCCGCTGGCCACCCACTTGCCGATCAGGATCGCGCCGATCAGGACCAGGATGCCCGCGACCACCAGCAGGATCGTGGAGGTGTGGGACTTCTTCTGCTGCCGGCCGCGGCGGCCGGGGCCGTCGTCGTAGCCGTAGCCACCGTCGTCCGGGTTCATCGGCGGGAGCATCGTGGTCGCTCCGCCGCCGGCGTCGGGGCGCAGGGCCGTCGTCGGCTGGTCGTCGGGGTAGCCGCCGTAGCCCACCGCGCCCATCGCGGCCGTCGCCGCGACCGGCTGGCCGTCCAGGCAGGCCTCGATGTCGGCGCGCATCTCGTCGGCCGACTGGTAGCGGTAGTCCGGGTCCTTGACCAGCGCCTTCAGGACGATCGCGTCCATCTCGGGGGTGATCTCGGGGTCGAAGACCGACGGGGACTGGGGTTCCTCGCGGACGTGCTGGTAGGCCACGGCCACGGGGGAGTCGCCGATGAACGGCGGGCGCACCGTCAGCAGCTCGTAGAGGAGGCAACCCGTCGAATACAGGTCCGAGCGGGCGTCCACCTGCTCGCCCTTCGCCTGCTCCGGCGAGAGGTACTGGGCCGTGCCGATGACCGCGGCAGTCTGGGTCATGGTCATACCGGAGTCGCCCATGGCGCGGGCGATACCGAAGTCCATCACCTTGACCTGGCCGTTGCGGGTCAGCATGACGTTGGCCGGCTTGATGTCGCGGTGGACGATGCCGCTGCGGTGGGCGTACTCCAGGCCCTGGAGGATGCCGACGGTCATCTCCATCGCGCGCTCGGGCAGGAGCTTGCGACCGGAGTGGAGGAGTTCGCGGAGCGTGGAACCGTCTACGTACTCCATCACGATGTACGGGATGGAGACCCCGTCGATGTAGTCCTCGCCCGTGTCGTAGACCGCGACGATCGCGGGATGGTTGAGCGAGGCGGCCGACTGGGCCTCCCGGCGGAACCGAGCCTGGAAGGAAGGGTCGCGTGCCAGGTCGGCGCGCAGCGTCTTCACTGCCACGGTGCGGCCGAGCCGGGTGTCATGCGCGAGGTAGACCTCCGCCATGCCACCACGACCGAGCACCTGGCCCAGTTCGTACCGGCCGCCGAGGCGACGCGGCTCTTCCATAGCTACCTACCAGCCCTCTCCGTCGGTCCCGGCCACGCACCGTCGTGCGCCGCCGGAGGCTGCCGTCCGGGCCTACCGTACCCGGCTCGCTTTGTGTGACCTGGCCAAGCCCGCAACCCGATACAGGACCGGTATCGCAACGTGCAACGATGTGAAGGAGACGTGACGGGGGTCACTTCTTCGATTGGATGACCGCCTGCATGACGTTCTTCGCGATCGGTGCCGCGAGGCCGCCGCCGGAGATGTCGTCGCGGTTGGCGCTCTCGTCCTCGATGACCACGGCCACGGCTACCGGCGAGCTGCCGTCGGGCAGCTTGGCGTAGGAGATGAACCACGCGTACGGGTTGGCGCTGTTCGCCACACCGTGCTGCGCGGTACCGGTCTTGCCGCCGACCATGACGCCGGGGATCTTCGCGTTCGTACCGGTGCCCTTGTCGACCACCGTCTGCATCATGTCCTGCAGGACCTGCGCGTTGGCCGAGGTGAGAGGCCGGCTCATCTCCTGCGGCTCGGTCTGCTCGACGGTGTCGACGTTGGAGGACTGGAGCTTGTCCACCATGTACGGCTTCATCAGCTTGCCGTCGTTGGCGACCGCCGAGGCGACCATGGCCATCTGCAGCGGGGTCGCGGCGGTGTTGAACTGGCCGATGGAGGACAGCGCGGTCTGCGAGTGGTTCATGTTGTCGGAGAACACCGACGCGTTGGAGCGGACCGGGGTGAACTGCTCGGAGTCGAAGCCGAACTTCTTCGCCTCGTCCAGCATCTTCTCGTTGCCGAGGTCGGAACCGATCTTGCCGAAGACCGAGTTGCAGGACCAGCGCAGCGCCTCACGCAGGGTGGCGTTCTTGCACGGGATGTTGCCCTCGTTCTTCAGCGGGGTCGTGGTGCCCGGCATGATCCACGGCAGCGGGGAGTCCGTCTGCTCGTCGGCCGACTTGTACAGCCCGTTCTCCAGCGCGGCCGCCGCGGTGACCACCTTGAACGTGGAGCCCGGCGGGTAGGTTTCGCGCAGCGCCCGGTTCAGCATCGGCTCGGCCTTGTTGCTCTTCAGGTCGTTCCAGGCCTTGGCGTCGCTGTTGCGGTCGCCCGCGAAGGACGAGGGGTCGTACGACGGGTAGGAGGCCAGCGCGAGGATCTTGCCGGTGGATGGATCCAGGGCGACGACCGCGCCCTTGCCGCCCTGCTTGGCCAGGCCGCTGTACGCCGCCTTCTGCGCGGCCGCGTTCAGCGTGGTGACGACGTTGCCGCCCTGCTTGGTCTTACCCGTGATCATGTCGAGGGTGTTGCGGAAGAACAGCCGGTCGTCGTTGCCGGTCAGGATGCCGTCGTCGATCTTCTCAAGCTGGCTGCCGTCGAACGCCTGCGAGGAGTAGCCGGTCACCGGAGCCCACATGGGTCCGTCCTTGTACGTGCGCTTGTACTTGAACTGCCGGCCCGTGGACTCGACGGAGCCGGTTATCGGATTGCCGTCGACGATGATGTCGCCGCGTGGGTTGGCGTAGCGCTCGATGGAGACCCGGCGGTTGTCCTTGTTGCTGGCCAGCTGGCCGGCCTCGACGTACTGCAGATAGTTGTCGCGGATCAGCAGGGCCAGGACGAGGAGGCCGCAGAAGATCGCGATCCGGCGCAGGGGCTTGTTCATGACGGGCGGACCACCTGGGTCATCTCGGCGTCGGGATTGGCGGCGGGGGCGGGCGCCGGGCGGCGGGCGGTGTCGCTGATGCGGATGAGGATGCCGATCAGCGCCCAGTTGGCCAGCACGGAGGAGCCGCCGTAGGCGACGAAGGGCATCGTCATACCGGTCAGCGGGATGAGCCCCATCACACCGCCGGCCACCACGAAGACCTGGAGGGCGAAGGCGCCGGACAGGCCGACGGCGAGCAGCTTGCCGAACGGGTCACGGGCGGCGAGGGCGGTGCGCATGCCGCGCTCCGCGATCAGGCCGTAGAGCAGCAGCATCGCCATGATGCCCGCGAGCCCCAGCTCCTCGCCGAAGGTCGCGAAGACGAAGTCGGAGTTCGCGGCGAACTTGATCAGGTCCGAGTGGCCCTGGCCCCAGCCGGTGCCGAGGGTGCCGCCGGAGCCGAACGCCCACAGGGACTGCTGCAGCTGGTCGGAGTGGAGGATGCCGTCATGGGTGATCTGGCGGCTGAGCTGGTACTCGCGCATCGGGTCGAGCCAGGCGTTCACACGCGTCTGGATGTGCGACTCGAAGCTCGCCACACCGACGGCGCCGACGGCGGACATCAGCAGACCGAAGACGATCCAGCTGGTCCGCTCGGTGGCGACGTACAGCATGATGACGAACATTCCGAAGAACAGCAGCGAGGTGCCGAGGTCCGTCTCGAAGACCAGGATGAGGATCGAGATCGCCCAGACGACCAGGATCGGACCGAGGTCACGGCCGCGCGGCAGGTACAGGCCCATGAAACGGCGGCTGGCCAGGGCCAGGGCGTCGCGCTTCACCATCAGGTAGCCGGCGAAGAAGATGGCGAGGACGATCTTGGCGAACTCGCCGGGCTGCAGGGAGCCCAGGCCGGGGACGCGGATCCAGATCTTGGCGCCGTAGATGTCGGCCCCGAGGCCCGGCACCAGCGGCAGGATCAGCAGGGTCAGGGCGCAGAACATCGAGATGTACGTGTACCGCTGCAGGACGCGGTGGTCCTTCAGGAAGATCAGCACGGCCGCGAACAGGGCGATGCCGAGCGCGGTGTAGAGCAGCTGGCGGGGAGCAGCCGGTGAGAAGCCCTTCAGCGACTGCAGCAGCTTGGACTGGTCCAGCCGCCAGATGACGACGAGCCCGAGCCCGTTGAGCAGTGTGGCCAGAGGCAGCAGCAGCGGGTCGGCGTACGGCGCGAACTTCCGTACGGCGAGGTGGGCGACGCCGGCCAGCAGACCGAGGCCGAGGCCGTACTCCAGCAGCCCGGCGGGCACATGGTTGTTGATGGCCAGGCCCACGTTGGCGTAGGCGAACACCGGGATGACCACGGCGAAGACCAGCAGGGCCAGCTCGGTGTTGCGGCGGCTCGGTGCGCCGATCGCGCCGATCGTGGAGGTGTGGTGCGTCGGCGAGTTAGTCGTACTGCTCATCGTGTGACAGGGCCTCTCGCGGCTTCGCTACTGCTTGCCGCACTGATCGACGACCTTCTGCTCATCCTCGGAGAGGCTCGGGCCGGGGTTCGGAGTGGCGGTCGGGGACGGGGGCTTCGAGGATGTCGGGGGCTTCTTCGAAGTCGAACCCGTCGACGGGTTCGGCGTCGGTGATGCCTTGGACGTGAAGGCGGTACGGGTGGTTCCCGTGGTGCCTCCGGCCTCGCCCTGGCCCGAACTGGCGTTGCGCTCGGACTCGGCGGTCTGGCGCTCCGCCTGCTTCCGGCATGCGGAGGCCTGCACGGACAGCGCCTCGACCTTCGCCTGGGCCTGCTGCAGACCGCCCGCGGTGATCGTGGCCTTCACCTGCTTCTGCTGGTACGGAGGCAGGTACTTGAGTTCGATCTCGGGGTGGTCCTTCTCGACCTTCGACAGCGACACCCAGGCCAGGTCCTGGCTGATCCCGCGGTACAGCGCCACGTGCGCGCCGTTGGCGCCGACGTAGTACTGCGTCTGCGTCCAGCGGTAGCCGCCGTAGAGGCCGCCGCCGATGACGGCGAGCGCGAGGGCGCTGTAGAGGGTGCCCTTCAGCCACTTGCGGCCCCTGCGCGGCTTGGTGAAGTCGTCGTCCGCGTAGTCGTCGAAGTCACCCGCCGGGACGTATCCGGTGGTGTCGCCGGAGCCGGGCGGGCCGAACTCGCCGCCGCCGTGCCCGGGCGTCTGGCGGCCCAGGTGGGAGGCGCGGCCGGCCGGGGTCTGCATGATGCCGTTGTCGTGCAGGTGGTGCTGGTTCTCGGCGACCGCGCCGACCACGACCGGCTGGTCGGACAGCTGTCCGGCGAGGGTGTCGCCGGTGTCCAGGTCGAGGACGTCGGCGACGATGACGGTGATGTTGTCGGGGCCGCCGCCGCGCAGCGCGAGCTGGATCAGCTCCTGCACGGTCTCCTGCGGGCCCTGGTAGCTGGCGAGGGCCTCTTCCATCGTCTGGTGGGAGACGACACCGGACAGGCCGTCGGAGCAGATGAGGTAGCGGTCGCCGGCCCGGACCTCGCGGATCGACAGGTCGGGCTCGACGTGGTCGCCGCTGCCGAGGGCGCGCATCAGCAGGGAGCGCTGCGGGTGGGTGGTGGCCTCTTCCTCGGTGATCCGGCCCTCGTCGACCAGCCGCTGCACCCAGGTGTGGTCCTGGGTGATCTGGGTGAGGACTCCGTCACGCAGCAGATAGGCGCGCGAGTCGCCGACGTGGACCATGCCGAGGCGCTGCCCGGTCCACAGCAGGGCGGTGAGCGTCGTGCCCATGCCCTCCAGCTGGGGGTCCTCCTCGACCATGGCACGCAGCTGGTCGTTGGCGCGCTGCACGGCCTCGCCGAGGGAGGTGAGGATGTCGGAGCCGGGCACGTCGTCGTCGAGCGTGACCAGGGTGGAGATCACCTCGGAAGAGGCGACCTCGCCGGCCGCCTGGCCGCCCATGCCGTCGGCGATCGCGAGCAGACGGGGACCGGCGTAACCGGAGTCCTCGTTGCCCTCGCGGATCATGCCCTTGTGCGATCCGGCGGCGAAGCGCAGTGACAGACTCATGCGCACCTCGCCCGTCGGCTCAGAATGCAGCCGGTCGTGTCGAGCCACACTGCCCACCCTCCGGTCGGGAGCGCGCCGGAGACCGGGGTGCGGCCTCCCGCTGCGTGCTCGCTCCGCTCGCGCTCACTCATGATGTAGCACTACTTCCGCAGCTCGATGACGGTCTTGCCGATGCGGATCGGCGCGCCCAGCGGGATCGGCGTGGGGGTCGTCAGCCGGGACCGGTCCAAGTAGGTGCCATTGGTGGAGCCCAGGTCCTCGACGATCCACTGACCGTCGCGATCCGGGTAGATCCTGGCATGGCGGCTGGAGGCGTAGTCGTCGTCCAGCACGATCGTGGAGTCGTGCGCCCGGCCCAGCGTGATCGTCTGGCCCTGCAGCGCGACCGTGGTGCCGGTCAGTGTGCCTTCGGTCACGACCAGCTTGGAGGGGGCGTTGCGACCGCGTCGGCCGCCGCCCTGCTGGCCGCGCTGCTGCGGGGGCGCGGCGGGCTGTTGCCGGGGCGCCTGCTGCTGGCGCCCGGCCTCCCTGCGCGATCCGCGCTGGGTGACGCGCGTACCGAACAGGTCGCTCCGGATGACCTGCACGGCCACGATCACGAACAGCCACAGTACGGCCAGGAAACCCAGCCGCATGACCGTGAGGGTCAGCTCTGACATTGCCCCCGCTTCACCCTTCGGCTTGCCTATAGATAACGGTGGTGCTGCCCACGACGATCCGCGAGCCGTCGCGGAGCGTAGCGCGGGTGGTGTGCTGTCCGTCCACCACGATGCCGTTGGTGGAGCCGAGATCCTGGATCGTCGAGGGCGCTCCGGTCCGGATCTCGCAGTGCCGGCGGGAGACGCCGGGGTCGTCGATCCGCACGTCGGCGTCGGTGCTGCGCCCCAGCACCAGCGTCGGGCGGGAGATCTGGTGGCGGGTGCCGTTGATCTCGATCCAGAAACGGGCGCGTCCGCCACTCGTGGGGGCGGCCGGGGGCCGCTGGCCGGTGGGCTGGCCGTAGCCGCCGGGGCGGGCGCCGGGCGGCGGCGCGGAGGGCATCGGGGGTGCGCCGGTGGGCGGGGCGGCGGGCGCGGCGGCGGGCGGGTAGCCGTAGCCGCCGCCCGGGGCGCCCTGTGGGTCCTGCGCGGGGCGGCCGGAAGCCGGGGCCGCCTGACTGCTGGAGGAGGCGAGGGTGCGCGAGCGCACCCGGTACAGGCCCGTGTCGAGGTCGTCGGCCTTCTCCAGGTTGACCTTGATCGGGCCCATGAACGTGTAGCGCTGCTGCTTGGCGTAGTCGCGCACCATGCCGGCCAGCTCGTCGCCGAGCTGCCCCGAGTAGGGGCTGAGCCGCTCGTAGTCCGGCGCGCTCAGCTCCACGATGAAGTCGTTGGGTACGACAGTCCGGTCGCGGTTCCAGATGGTCGCGTTGTTGTCGCACTCACGCTGGAGCGCGCCGGCGATCTCCACGGGCTGGACCTCGGACTTGAAGACCTTGGCGAAGGTGCCGTTCACCAGACCTTCGAGACGCTGCTCGAACTTCTTCATGACTCCCATGGGGCACCTCCTCCGTCCCTGCCGTCGTCTTGCGCTGCTGTGTGGCCGTTGCCTTGCCTGTACTGCCTGCTCTGCTGGTGCTGCTCACTGATCGTATCTACGCGCCCGGCAATCAGCCGGTTCCCCCAGCGGCTCCCCTTCGAACTCCCGACGCGCACTCCTGCTGCCATGGATCGTAGAGGGGGGCGAAGACCAGTGTCCCGCACCTGGCTGTGGACCCGGCCCGCCTCATGGGGAGATGCCCGTCACCGGTACGAGGTTGATACGTGAAGCGGGTCTCCCTGAGACGTACGGAGGGGACGGCGGGGGCGGGTGACCGCGGGCGGCGGGGCGGGTGTGGGTGCAGGTGGCGGGTGGGTGGGGCGGGCGCCGGAGGTGCCGGTCGGCGGGCAGGAAGGGATGTGAACCCACCCCGTACGACGTGCTAATGTTCTGGGTGTCGGAAGGGGCCGGACCGAAAGGGACGGAGCCGGAAGACACACCCAATGCGCGGGTGGCGGAATAGGCAGACGCGCTGGATTCAGGTTCCAGTGCCCGCAAGGGCGTGGGGGTTCAACTCCCCCCTCGCGCACCGATGAAACGGTCGGCATCGTGATCACGATGCCGACCGTTTCTCTTTGTGCCCCCTCGGCGTGGTCCGGTGGTGCGGCGCGGTGTGGTGCTGCGCCGCGGGGTGTTGTACCTCACTTCTCTTCTTCGGTGCCGTGCCGAATGTTTCACGGCTGTGCCGGATGTGAGTTCTCTCTCACGCCGAGGATCCGGGCGGTGAACTCCGCCAGTTGTGCCCGCATCGTGTCGCGGGGCAGTCCCTTCTCTCCGGCCAGGTGTTCGACGAGGTCGGCTCGGGTGGCGGCGAGCAGGGCGTGGGCCGTGAAGTCCCTGTCGGGCAGCCCCGGGATCCGCTCCAGCAGGGTGCGCAGCAGGGTGTGCCACCGCTCGTAGTGCTCCGCGCTGTAGGGGCTGCCGCTCCCCGTCTGCTCCAGGGCGAGGGCGAGATGGCGGTTGTCGAGCTTGAAGCACAGGACGGCGTCCAGCAGGGCCGGCACGCGCTCCAGGGGCTCGGCGTCGGGTCCCAGTGGCGGCGGGCCCTGTTCGACCGCGCTTCTGATCGGTTCGAGGCGCGCTTCGTACAGTGCGCGGATCAGTCCCGTGCGATCGCCGAAGGCGCGGAAGAGGGTCGCCTTGCCGACGCCGGCCTCGGTCGCGATGTCGGCCATGGTGACGCTGTCGGGGCTCTGGCGGCGGGCGAAGAGCGCGTCGGCGGCGGCGAAGACGGCCGCGCGGTTTCGCAGGGCGTCCTTGCGGGGTCTGCGCTCGGTCACGTGGTTCCTCCCTTTCACGGGTCTCTTTGCGAGGTGTGCGCCCCTTGAGGGGGTGGTCGGCGTCTTCCTTGCGAACCGGACCCGCGGTCCGTATCGTCTACTGAAGCGGACCGCCGGTCCGTATCGTACGGGACGGAGGAATCCATGCCCATGCCCACACACACCTCACCGGAAGCGCTCTACCGCCACAGCCTGCGTCTGCTCCTCGACAAGGACATCGCCGGCTGGGTCGGCCTGTGGGCCGAGGACGGCGTGATGGAGTTCCCCTTCGCGCCGCCGGGCTGGCCCGGCCGGCTGGAGGGCCGGGACGCGATCGCCGCCTACATGCGCGACTACCCCGACCACATCGACCTGCACGACTTCCCCGACCTGCGCATCCACCGCACCACCAGCCCGCAGACCATCGTCGTCGAGATGCGCGGCGTGGGCCGTCTGGTCGAGACCGGGGCGCCCTTCGACATGACCTACATCGCCGTCGTGTCCGCCCAGGACGGGCACTTCACCTCCTACCGCGACTACTGGAACCCGCTCGCCGTCCAGCAGCCCGGCCTGGACTTCGCCGGGGACGGTGCCCGATGAACGCCACCGGCACCGTCCTGGTCATCGGGGCCACCGGCACCACCGGCAGCCGTACCGCGGCGCAGCTGATCGCCGCCGGCCGTCGCGTCCGAGCCGCGAGCCGCCGGGCCACCCGGCTCCCGGGAGCGGACGCGGTCCGCTTCGACTGGTACGACCCCGACACCCACGGCGCCGCCCTCGCCGGAGCCGGCGGCGTCTACCTCGTCCCGCCGGTCGGCGATCCGGACCCGGCCGCCGTCATGCTGCCCTTCCTCCACCGGGCCCGTGCCGCGGGAGTGCAACGCGCCGTACTCCTCAGCTCCTCGGCCATCCCCGAGGGGGGCCCGGGGGTCGGGGCGGTGCACCAGGCCCTGCCCGGCCTGTTCGAGCAGTGGGCGGTCCTGCGGCCCTCCTGGTTCATGCAGAACTTCACCGGTGCGCACGTCCACGCCCGCAGCATCCGCGAGGACGGCGTCATCCTGACCGCGACCGGGACCGGCCGGGTCGGATTCGTCGACGCCGACGACATCGCCGCCGTCGCGGTCCGCGCGCTGACCGACGACCGGGCGCCGGACACCGACCTCGTCCTGACCGGACCGGAGGCGCTCGGCTACGACGACATCGCCGCCGTCGTCACGGAGGTCACCGGCCGGCCCGTGGTCCACCGGCAGCTGACGTACGAGCAGATGCGCGACCGTCTGGCGGCGCAGATGCCGCTGGAGTTCGCCGCCATGCTGGCCGGGATGGACCGCGCCATCGCCGAGGGCGCCGAGGACCGCACCACCGACGCCGTCCAGCGCCTCACCGGCCGCCCGGCGCACAGCTTCCGGGCGGTCGCCGAAAGGGAGTTGAAAGACCCCTGGCCGGCCCCGGGCACCAGCCCGGCCCGGTAGCCGAGGACGACCGTCTGCGCTGCGTTCGCCAGACGCTCGGGCGGCCGGACGGCGCGGTGAGGGCGAGCCCGGCCTCCTTCAGCCGGCGGCGGCGGATGTACGACGTCAACGGCTCGCCCACCGTCGTGAACGCCCGCTGCAGGGTGCGTACGGAGACGTTGAGCCGACGCGCCAACAGGGCCGGGGACAGCCCGGGTTCGACGAGCAGGTCGTCGGCGAGGCCCTTGGCGGCCTGGGCGGGGGCGGGGGCGGGGGCCGGCAGGGGCTCCGCGTCGTCGAAACGGCGCCGGGCCACCGCCTTCGCCAGCTCGATCAGCGCGCCGTGGGCGGCCTGGACACCGGCGGGGCCGGGGTCGGTCAGGTCGTGTGGATCATGCGGGCGTGGGCCGCCAGCAGCCGCACCTCGGCCGCGTCCGCCGGCCCGGTGACGATCCGGTTCCCGAGCGGGGGCGTGAGCGCGGTTGCGGGCAGGACGATCACCCTGGCCGTCGTACCGGGTGCCGTCTCGTCCTGACCCGGAAGTCGTCGATCGTGCCCCGTCCCCTTGTGCATCGGTGCCGGTCATGGCTCCTCCCGCCGTGCCCCCATCAGCCCGCCGCCCCGCTGGCGCCGATGTCCCATCAGGACGGCGCCGTGGTCCAAGCGTGCACCGTGCCGGACTTCTTAGCGTCGTGCGTCCAAGGACGAGGAAGAGGAAGGCGAGGGATTCGTGAATCATCAGCAAGCGGGGCGTGTGGCCGTCGTCACGGGTGCGGGTTCCGGCATCGGGGTCGCCATCGCGCACCGGTTCGCCGCCGACGGGTACACCGTGGTGCTCGTGGGCCGTACCGAGGCCACGCTGCGGCAGACCGTCCAGGACGGGCCGGCCGCCGCGGACATGCACCCCCGGGTCGCGGACGTCTCGGACCCGGACGCCGTCACCGCGGTCATGGACGGCGTCGCCGCACGGTTCGGACGCCTCGACGTCCTGGTCAACAACGCGGGCGTGGCCATCCCCGGCACCGTCGAACAGACCGCCCCGGACAGCTACCGGACCATGATGAGCACCAATGTCGACGGCGTCTTCCACGCCTCGCGAGCCGCCCTGCCCCATCTGCGCGAGATCCGCGGCTGCATCGTCAACGTCGGATCCGTCGGAGGACTGCGCGGTGACTGGGGTCAGGCCGTCTACGACATGACCAAGAGCGCCCTGGTCGGCCTGACCAACGCGATGGCGCTGGACCACGGCCGGGAGATCCGGGTCAACGCCGTCCACCCCGGTGTGACCCTCAGCAGCGGGTTCCTGCGCGACGCGCTCGCCGAGGGAAGCGCACTGCACCGCCGCTTCGCGGAGCGCGTACCCATGGGCCGGGCGGGCGAGCCGGCCGAGGTCGCCGCCGCCGTCGCGTTCCTCGCCGGCCCCGACGCGGCGTACCTCAACGGCGTGCACCTCCCGGTGGACGGCGGCCTGACCGCGTCCAACGGCCAGAGCGACCTGTACCGGACCGGCGGCTGACGGATCGATGACTGGCGGATCGACGGCTGACGGCCCGACTCGACGGCTGAGGGCCCGACTCGACGGCTGAGGGCCCGACTCGGCGGCTGAGGGCCTGACGACCGGCGCCCGACGGCCTGGTACGTGACTGGCCGGTGCGGCGGAAACTGCCGAATCAGCCGGAATTGCCCCCTGGTCTGCCCCACCGGGTCTGACGCATGTCGGCCGTCGGCTGTACGGTCTGCACGAATTGATGTTCGTGCCGAAGGTCGAGGTCGAAGGCTTGAGGCCGAAGATCGAAGGTCGAAGGCCGAAAGCTGACGGTTGTACGGGGGAGGCGGTCGCGGTGACCGGTGCCGGTGGGGAAGCGACGGACGCGACGGAGCGGGGCACGCGCCGGCTGCCCCGGGTGAGCGGCTTCGCCCGGTGGCCGAGGCAGGGCTCGCCCAAGGACGAGGGCAAGGCGCTGCGCACGAGCGTGCCGCGCAGCGCCCACGACGCCCTCGACGTGGACGCCACCCGCCCCGACGCCGTACGCGCCGTCACCGAGTCCAACACCGGCCGCATCCCCGAGCTGACCCCCATCCGCGTCGGCCGGATGGCGGCCACCCCCTTCGCCTTCCTGCGCGGCTCGGCAGGACTCATGGCGTACGACCTGGCCCGCACCCCCATGACCAGAATCGGCACCCAGATATGCGGAGACGCCCACGCGGCCAATTTCGGCCTCTACGGTGACCCCCGCGGCGATCTCGTCATCGACCTCAACGACTTCGACGAGACCGTGCACGGCCCCTGGGAATGGGACCTGAAGCGGCTCGCCGCCTCGCTGGTGCTCGCCGGACGGGAAGCCGGCGCCGACGAGGACACGTGCCGTGCGGCCGCACAGGACACGGTCGGCGCCTACCGCCGCACCATGCGGCTGCTGGCCAAGCTGCCGGTGCTCGACGCGTGGAACGCCATCGCCGACGAGGAACTGGTCTCCCACACCGACGCCCACGATCTCCTCGGCACCCTGCAGCGGGTCTCGGAGAAGGCCCGCGCCAACACCAGCGGCCGGTTCGCGGCCAGGTCGACCGAGGCCGTCGAGGACGGCGGACGCCGCTTCGTGGACGCCGCGCCGGTGCTGCGCCGCATCCCCGACGAGGAGGCCCACGCGGTCGCCGCGTCCCTCGAGTCGTACATCCACACGCTCAGCGAGGACCGCCACCCCCTGCTCGCCCGGCACGCGGTGCACGACGTCGCCTTCCGGGTGGTCGGCACCGGCAGCGTCGGCACCCGGTCCTACGTCGTCCTCCTCCTCGACCACCGCGAGCAGCCGCTGGTGCTCCAGGTGAAGGAGGCCCGGCCCTCCGCGCTCGTCCCGCACCTGGCCACGGCCGGGTTCGAGGCGGCGCCGGTGGAGCACGAAGGCCGCCGCGTGGTCCTCGGGCAGAAGCGCATGCAGGTCGTCAGCGACATCCTGCTCGGCTGGACCACCGTCGACGGACGCCCCTTCCAGGTGCGCCAGTTCCGCAACCGCAAGGGCAGCGTCGACCCCGCCGCCCTCACCGTCGACCAGATCGACGACTACGGCCGGATGACCGGCGCCCTGCTGGCCCGCGCCCACTCCCACAGCGCCGACCCGCGGCTGATCGCCGGGTACTGCGGCAAGAACGAGGAACTGGACGAGGCGATAGCCGCCTTCGCCGTCGCCTACGCCGACCGCACGGAGGCCGACCACGCCGAGCTGGTGGCGGCGGTGCGAGCGGGAAGGATCGCGGCCGAGTCGGGGGTGTGAAGGGTTTGAGGGGGCGGGACCGCGGCCCCCTATGCTGTTGGCGTGACGACCCCGGAACCCGATCAGAACCAGGCGCCGCGGCCCGAGGAACGGCTCGAACAGGCCGTACGGGCCGCCGAGCAGGCGTTGATCGAGTATGAGATCGCCGTCGAGACGTTCCGGGTCGAGGTCGAGAACTTCTCCCGGCTGCACGAGCAGAAGCTCGGCCCGCTCTACCTCCGCATCGAGGAGCTGGACGCCGAGATCGCCGAGGCGAAGGCCGCCCGCACCGGCGACCCGGAGGACATCCGCCGCGCCGAGGAGGCCCGCGCCCGCGTCCTGCCGATCCCCGGCGTCGAGGAACTGCTGCACGGCTGGATGGACGGCCACGGCCTGTTCCCTGAGGCCGCCGCCATGCTCACCGACCAGGCCGTACGGCCCCCGGAGCGAGTGCGGCCCAGCGAGGAGGCCCGCAAGCTCTACCGCGAGCTGGCCCGCAAGGCCCACCCCGACCTCGCGCAGGAGGAAGCGGAACGGCAACGGCGTGAGGAGTTCATCACCCGCGTCAACGCCGCCTACGCCCGCGGCGACGAGACCCTGCTGAAGGAACTGGCCGAGGAATGGGCGGCCGGCCCGGTGCCCCCCGAGCGGCGTCCGAGCCCCGCCGAGGAGCTGTACGCCCGCCTCGAATGGCTCGCCGAGCGCAAGGAACTGCTCACTCTCGTCGCCCGCGAACTGGAGGAGGGGGCGATCGCCGGCATGCTCCGGCTCGCCCCGGACGACCCCGACGGGCTCCTCGACGAGATCGCCGGCCGGATGCGCGCCGACATCGCCCAGCGGGAGGCGGAGCTGGCTGCCCTGCTGGAGCAGGGCTGAGCCACGGCTCGCTCTCCTGGCGCCCGGCGCCTTCGGGTAGCGTCGGAGACATGAATTTCGCAGCTCGTGTACCCACGGTCGAGGTCACGGACCTCAAGGACGGCGACTTCCTGCTGGACGTCCGCGAGGACGACGAGTGGCAGGCGGGCCACGCCGAGGGGGCGCTGCACATCCCCATGAGCGACTTCGTGGCCCGCTACGGCGAGCTGACCGAGGCCGCCCCGCAGGACGGCCGCGTCCACGTCATCTGCCGCTCCGGCGCCCGCTCGGCCCAGGTCACCGTGTACCTGGTCCAGCAGGGCATCGACGCGGTCAACGTCGACGGTGGCATGCAGGTCTGGCAGACGGCGGGCCGCCCGGTGACCACGGACGACGGCCAGCCGGGCTTCGTGCTGTAACTCCTGTCCGGGAGGCTTCCGCTCGCGGGCGCCTCCCGTCCCGGAAGGCGCGGCGGTCAGCCCAGTGGATGGGCGGCCAGCAGGTCTCCGAGCCTCTCCTCGTGCGCCGCCGCCGGGCCGAGCGCCAGCTCCAGGTGCTTGGCCCAGGCGTGGTAGCGATGCAGCGGGTAGTCGGTGTCGGCACCGAACCCGCCATGCAGATGCTGTGCTGTCTGCACCACCCGGCGAACCCCCTGTGCCGCCCAGATCTTCGCCACCGCGACGTCCCCGGCGGCGGGCAGCGCCCCCGGCGCACCCGAGGCGATCCGCCAGGCGGCCTGCCAGAGAGTGGCTTCCATGGCGCGCAGATCTATGTACCGGTCCGCGGCCTGCACCGCCACTGCCTGGAACGTCGCGATCGGATACCCGAACTGCTCCCGTTTCCCCGTGTACTCGGCCGTCATGCCGAGCACCCGCTCGCCCAGCCCGAGGGCCAGCGCACAGGTACCGGTGGCGAGCAGTGCATACAGCCACTCCCAGGCGCCGTCCGCCTCGATGACGTCACCCGCGTCGATCCGCACGGACGTGAGCCGCAGCTCGGCCAGCCGCTCCCCGCTGGTGGACACCTGCTCGGCGAGGACCACCCCGTCCAGCTCACGCGGCACCAGCGCGAGCACGGTCCGCTCGGCGGCCGTCCCCGCCAGATGCGCCGGTACGACGACGAAGTCCGCGTCGTACGCCCACGGCACCGCCGTCTGCACCCCGTCCAGCACCCAGGCCGTACCGTCCCGCCTTGCGCCGACGGCCAGTTCGGCCGGGTCGTGGCCGGTGCGGCCGTTCGCCGCGACCGTCAGCACCAGCTCGCCCCGCCCGGCCCGCAAAAGCAGCCGCCGCCCCAACTCCGGCCCGCCGTAAGCCTGTACGGCCGCTGCCGCCGCGCTGTGCTCCAGCAGCGGAACCCGGGCGAGCACCTTGGCGGACTCGCGCAGCACCAGGCACAGCGCGATCGCGTCCAGGGCGGAACCGCCGTGCGCCTCGTCGAGCAGCAGACTCAACAGGTCCGCCTCGGCCAGCCGGGACCACAGCTCCCGGTCGAGGCCCTCGGCCACGGCACCGGTGGTGAGCGCCGGGCTGGGCACCGCGTCCGGTGCCACGCCGGCGAACACCCCGCGCGCCGCCTCGGCCGCTGCCCGCTGCTCCTCGGTGAAGGTGAAGTCCACGGCCTGTCCTTCCGGCGAGTCCGGTGAGCTGACGGTGCGTCAAGATAGAACAGGTTCTAGAAGAAGGGAATGGTACGGAGTCGCGGTGTTCCTGGGGGACCTTCCAGCCCTCAGCGGTCGAAGTCCAGCTCTACTCGCTCCGTCAGCGGATGCGACTGGCAGGCCAGTACGTATCCGGCTTCCGTCTCCTCGGTCTCCAGGGCGAAGTTGCGGTCCATGCGGACCTCGCCGGAGACGAGGAAGGCGCGGCACGTCCCGCAGACGCCGCCCTTGCAGGCGTAGGGCGCGTCGGAGCGGTTGCGCAGGACCGTCTCCAGCAGGGACTCGCCCTCCTGCACCGGCCAGGTGCCGCCGCGTCCGTCGAGCCGGGCGGTGACCGTGCTGTGCGCGGGGGTCCGGGCGGCGGTGGCCGGTGGTGAGCCCGCGTCCACGTGGAAGATCTCCTGATGGATGCGGGAGCGGTCCACGGACAGCTCGCGCAGCACCTGCTCCGCGCCCCGCACCAGCCCGTACGGCCCGCACAGGAACCAGCCCGCGACCCGGTCGACCGGCAGCAGCGCGGGCAGCAGCTCGCCGAGCCGCTCGCGGTCGAGCCGGCCGGACGGCAGGCCGGCCTGCTGCTCCTCGCGGGAGAGGACGGTCACCAGCTGAAACCGCTCGGGGTAGCGGTCCTTCAGGTCGGCGACCTCCTCCAGGAACATCGTCGAGGCCGCCGTGCGGTCACTGCGTATCAGGCAGAACCGGGCCGCCGGCTCACGTGCCAGCAGCGTGGAGACGATGGACAGCACCGGGGTGATGCCGCTGCCGCCGACGATCGCCGCGTACAGCCCGGGCTCCGGGGTCAGGGTGAATCGGCCGGCCGGGGTCATCACGTCCAGCACGTCGCCGACGCCGATCTCCTTCAGCGCGTAGGCGGAGAACGCCCCGCCCTCCACGAGCCGTACACCCACCCGCAGCGTGTCCGGGCCGGCACCGGCCGGGTCGGGTGCGGGGGAGCAGATCGAGTAGGTGCGCCGGACCTCGGTGCCGTCGACCTGTCGGCGCAGCGCCAGGTGCTGGCCGGGCGCGTGCCGGTACTCCTCGCGCAGCTCGGCCGGGACGGTGAAGGTGAGAGCGACGGAGTCGTCGGTGATCCGGTCGACCGCGGCCACCGGGAGCGGGTGGAAGCGTGCCATCACAACTCCTTGAAGTGGTCGAACGGTTCACGGCAGGCGAGGCAGCGGCGCAGTGCCTTGCACGCGGTGGAGGAGAACCTGCTCAGCAGCTCGGTCTCGGCGGAGCCGCAGTGCGGGCAGCGGACGGGACCGGTGAGATCGCTGGGAGCAGCGGGATCGGTGAGAGCGGCGGGATCGGTGAGAGTGGCGGGACCGATGGGGGCCGTGGGATCGGTGAGAGTGATGGGACCGGTGGGAGCCGTGGGGGCGGCCGGCCTGGTGGGGCCGTCCTCGGTCCTGGTCGGGGCGAGGGTCAGCGGGACCGGACCGGAGGCGCCGCCTCGCACCCGAGGGGGAGCGATGCCGAACTCCTGGAGTTTGCGCCGCCCTTCGGGGCTGATGTCGTCGGTCGACCAGGCGGGTGTCAGCACCGTGCGGACCGTGACCTCGCGCATGCCGTGGGCGCGCAGCACCTGTTCGATGTCGACGCTCATCGCCTCGATGGCGGGGCAGCCGGTGTAGGTGGGGGTGAGGTCGACCTCGACGGTGTCGCCGTCGTGGAGGTGCACCGCGCGCACGACGCCCAGCTCCTGGAGCGTGAGCACCGGCAGTTCGGGGTCGGGCACCGAGCCGGCCAGCTCCAGCAGCTCCGCCTCCAGGGCGGTGGCCGTCACCATGACGCCCCCGGGTGGCTGCGGTGCAGATGCTGCATCTCGGCGAGCATGCGTCCGAACGGTTCGGTGTGCAGGCCCTGTCGGCCGGCGCCGGCCGACCAGGCGCCGGTGCGCGGCCCCTCGGGCAGGGGGAGCGTGGCGCGGCCGAGGACGTCCGCGACGGACTCCTGCCAGCGCCGGTCCAGGCCGGCCCAGTCGGCGTCGAGGCCCTCGACCGGCTGGAACATCTCACCGGTGAACTTCCACAGGGCCTCGCAGGCGCGGCGCATCCGCTCGTGGCTGGTCTCCGTGCCGTCGCCGAGGCGGAGGGTCCACTGCTCGGCGTGGTCGCGGTGGTAGGTGACCTCCTTGACCGCCTTCGCGGCGAGGGGCGCGAACGGGCCCTCTCCGGCGGCCAGTTCGGCGTAGAGCAGCTGTTGGTAGGTGGAGAAGTACAGCTGGCGGGCGATCGTGTGGGCGAAGTCGCCGTTCGGCTGCTCGGCCAGCTGGAGGTTGCGGAAGGCCCGCTCCTCGCGCAGATAGGCCAGTTCGTCCTCGTCGCCGGCCATGGAGAGCAGGAACCGGGCCTGGCCGAGCAGGTCGAGGGCGATGTTGGCGAGGGCGACCTCCTCCTCCAGGACGGGGGCCTGCCCGGCCCACTCCCCCAGTCGGTGGGAGAGAACCAGGGCGTCGTCGCCGAGGGCGAGCGCGGCGGTCACCGGGACGGTGGCGGGACCGGTGGCGGTCACAGGTGCTTCACCCCTTCCGGGATCTCGTAGAAGGTCGGGTGCCGGTAGGGCTTGTCGGCGGCCGGTTCGAAGAACGGGTCCTTCTCGTCCGGCGAGGACGCGGTGACGGCGGCGGCCGGGACGACCCAGATGGACACGCCCTCGCCGCGGCGGGTGTACAGATCGCGGGCGTTGCGCAGGGCCATCTCCGCGTCGGGGGCGTGCAGGCTGCCGGCGTGGGTGTGGGAGAGGCCGCGCCGGGATCGCACGAAGACCTCCCACAGGGGCCAGTCGGTGGTGCTCATGCTCGCTCCGCTTCTGTCTCGCCTGTCGTGTCTGCTGTGCCACTGGTGGTGCCGGTGTGCTTGGCCGCGTGGGCTGCGGCTGCTTCGCGGACCCAGGCGCCCTCGTCATGCGCGCGCCTGCGCTGGGTGATCCGCTGTTCGTTGCACGGGCCGTTGCCCTTGAGGACCTCCCAGAACTCCGTCCAGTCGATCGGGCCGAAGTCGTGGTGCCCGCGCTCCTCGTTCCACCTGAGGTCCGGGTCGGGGAGGGTGAGGCCCAGGGACTCGGCCTGGGGGACGCAGATGTCGACGAAGCGCTGGCGCAGCTCGTCGTTGGAGTGGCGCTTGATCTTCCACTCCATCGACTGCGCGGAGTGCTGGGAGGCGTCGTCGGGCGGGCCGAACATCATCAGCGAGGGCCACCACCAGCGGTCCACCGCGTCCTGCGCCATCGCGTGCTGTTCCGGCGTGCCCTTGCTGAGGGCCAGCAGCAGTTCGTAGCCCTGGCGCTGGTGGAAGGACTCCTCCTTGCAGATCCGGACCATCGCGCGGGCGTACGGGCCGTAGGAGCAGCGGCACAGCGGGACCTGGTTGGTGATCGCGGCGCCGTCCACCAGCCAGCCGATCGCGCCGACGTCGGCCCAGGTCAGGGTCGGGTAGTTGAAGATCGAGGAGTACTTCTGGCGGCCGCTGTGGAGCTTGTCGAGCAGTTCGTCACGGCCGGTGCCGAGGGTCTCGGCCGCGCTGTACAGATACAGGCCGTGGCCGGCCTCGTCCTGGACCTTGGCCATCAGGATCGCTTTGCGGCGCAGGGAGGGGGCGCGGGTGATCCAGTTGGCCTCCGGCTGCATGCCGATGATCTCGGAGTGCGCGTGCTGGGCGATCTGCCGGACCAGGGTGGCGCGGTAGGCGTCGGGCATCCAGTCGCGTGGTTCGATGCGCTCGTCGGCGGCCACGGCCGCGTCGAAGGCGTGCTGATAGGCCGCCGTGTCGACGGTGTCCGGTGCGCCGGCCGCCTGTGTGCGGGCCGTGCGCTGCGGCGCTGCTGTGGCCATGCGGTCCCCCTGACCTCGGGCTCTTTGGTGAATCCGTCCCGACCGATCGTTCGGTCCGTGCGCATCAATGGTGTGCCGGGGCGCCGTGGGGTGTCAACCGCTGTGGAAAACTCCGGCGGGCAGCCCGTGGACAACGTGCCGGAGGCCTGCCGGACGAGGGCGCGGTCCGTGTCGGCGCCGTACGGCGTGGCGAGGACCACGGCCGTGGCCCGTACCCGGGGCTGCGCCCGGTGGCCGGGGCTGAGTACCGTTCCGTGCGGACGCCATTCAGTGGCGTGCGTGCAGCGTGGGGCGCCCGTGGCGGCGCCGCATCACTGAGCTGGACACTGAGCCGAACGACTGAGCCGAAACGGGGGACGGGGCGGAATGGACGCGTACGACGAGGACTCGGGGGCCCGACCCGGCCCCGACGGGTCGGCCGGGACGCGTCTCCCGGAGACTCCCCCGGCCGACCCGGACTCCGTGACGGAATCCATGGCATCCGAGTCGAGCGGGTCCGCCCGGCCGGTCCCGCCGCCCGCGCCCGGCGCCTCCGCCCAGGCGCCCGCGCCCGACGCATCCGTCCCGTCGTCCGCACCCGACGCTCCCGTGCCGCCCGGCGTGGCCCGTACCGGTGTGGCGGCCCTCTCGCCCCGGTACCAGGTCGTCGCGGCGCTGGCGCTCGCCGTGGTCGGTGTCGCCGCCTGTGTGCATCTGCTGATGGTGTTCCTCAGTCTCGCCCCCGCGAACACGGTGACCAAGCAGCACGGCAAGGCGGTCGAGGAGTGGGTGTACCCGGAGTTCGAGCAGAACTGGAAGCTGTTCGCGCCGAACCCGCTGCAGCAGAACATCGCCGTCCAGGTGCGTGCCGTGGTGCGGTCCAAGGACGGCGCACTGCGCACCACCGGGTGGACCGACCTCTCCGCCCAGGACGGTGCCGCGATCGACGGCAACCTGGTGCCGAGCCACACCCAGCAGAACGAGCTGCGCCGCGCCTGGGACTTCTTCACCGCCACGCACGGTGCCGACAACCGGCCCATGGGCATGCGCGGCTCTCTCTCCGAGCAGTACCTGCGCCGGATCGTGGTGATGCGTCTGTACCGGACCTGTCCAGCCGACCGGGAGGGCGTCATCCAGCGCGTGCAGATCCGTTCCAGCACCACCAATGTGCAGCCGCCCGAGTGGAGCCGTGAGCGCGTGTCCGACAAGCCCGTCTACCGCATGCTGCCCTGGTGGACCGTGACGGCCGGCGAGGCAGCGGGAGGCGTGCGGTGAACAAGGTCTCCCTGATCCTCTCGCGCGGTATCGCCCGAGTCACCGGATCGGCTCTCGGGCCGTATCAGAGCGCCGTGATCCGCATCGGGTTCGCCGGGACCTGGCTGCTGTTCCTGCTGCGCGAGTTCCCCCACCGCCAGGAGTTGTACGGCCCGAACGGACCGTGGGGCTGGAGCCTCGCCAAGGAGCTGACGGCGGACAACCACGCCTTCACCGCTCTGCTGTGGTCCGACGGGCAGGCGTGGTTCGAGTGCTTCTACCTGCTGGCGATCGCCGCCGGCGCGGCACTGCTGCTCGGCTGGCGCACCCGGACCGCGTCCGTGCTGTTCATGGTGGGTGTGCTGTCGCTGCAGAACCGCAGCGTCTTCGTGGGTGACGGCGGCGACAACGTCCTGCACCTGATGTCCTTCTACCTCGTCTTCACACGCTGCGGTCAGGTGTGGTCGCTGGACGCGCGGCGGGCGACGCGCGCGGCGGCGGCACGCGCGCGTGGGGAGCGGGTCCCCGCCGACCGGGTGGGACCACTCCTGTGGGCGGTGCTCGGTCTGGGGCTCCTCGTCGCGACGTTCACCGGCCGGTTCGACAACGGCTGGCTGATCCCCGCGCTGCTGTGGACCGCCTGGGTGGTGCTCGCGATGTGGTGGGCCGTCGGCCGCTGGGCGAAGTCGCCGGAGCCGCGGATCCTGCTGGACGTCATCGCCAACGTCCTGCACAACGCCGGACTGCTCGTGATCATGGCGGAGGCCTGTCTGATCTACGCGACGGCCGGCTGGTACAAGATCCAGGGTTCGCGCTGGCAGGACGGCACCGCCGTCTACTACCCGCTCCACCTGGACTACTTCTCGCCCTGGCCCGGACTCGCGGATCTGATGTCCTCCAGCGGCACGATCATGATGATCGTGGCCTACGGGACGGTCATGGTGCAGGTCGCCTTCCCGTTCACCCTGTTCAACCGGCGGGTCAAGAACGTCCTGCTGGTGCTGATGATGATCGAGCACGCGGTGATCGCGGTCGTGCTCGGGCTGCCGTTCTTCTCGCTCGCGATGATCACCGCGGACGCGGTCTTCCTGCCGACGCCGTTCCTGCGCCGGCTGGGCGCGCTGGCGGCACGCGCGCGTGGGCGGGTCGTCCGGCGCGGCGAGCGTACGGTGCCGGGGCCTCGCTCCCCGCAGGAGAGCCCGCAGGGGGCCGCGTAGGGTGCACGGCATGACGGACCCGCTGACCTGCTGGCGCGCGCACGCCGATGCCTGTGTGCTGCTCGACGGCTTTCATGCCCTCAAGCACGCGCTGCGCTTCGGGGCCGAGGTCCCGGTGGCGGTCACCACCGACCGGGCGGCCGCGCTCGCCCTGGCCGAGGAGCTGGCCGGGGACGTACGGGAGGCGCTGGACACGCTGCTCACCGAGGTGCCCGCGAAGACCTACGCCTCACTCGTCCCGCGGCCCCACCCGACCGGTGTGGCCGCGCTCGCCGTACGGCCTTCGCGCGAGGCCAACGTGCGGGCTCTCGCCCGCACCCCGCGCACCGCGCCCGTCGTGGTCCTGGACAACCCCCGCAACCTGGGCAACGCCGGCGCCGTGATCCGGCTGGCGGCCGGTTTCGGGGCGACCGGAGTGGTCACCACGGGCACACTCGACCCCTGGCATCCCACGGTGGTGCGTGGTGGAGCCGGTCTCCACTTCGCGACCGCCGTGGAGCGCCTCGGCGTCGACGAGCTGCCGGCCGGGCCGTTGTTCGCCCTCGACCCGGAGGGTGAGGACATCCGCGGCACCAAGCTGCCCGACGACGCCGTCCTGGCGTTCGGCTCCGAGCGCAGCGGGCTGTCGGCCGAGCTGCGCGCGCGTGCCGACCACCTGCTGGCCCTGCCGATGCGCCCCCAGGTCTCCAGCTACAACCTCGCCACCAGTGTGGCGATGACGCTGTACCACTGGAGCGCGACCGGGGGCGCGCCCGCCGCTTCCTGAACGGCCCTTCCTAAGCCTCCCGGCGAACCTCCACCACCCGGAACCGGTTGGCCACGAACGCGCCGTCCGTGAGGGCGGCGTTGGCCGCCGGGTTGCCGCCCGAGCCGTGGAAGTCGGAGAAGGCCGCGGTCTGGTTCACGTACACCCCGCCGGTCAGGTTGAGCGACAGCTGGGCCGCCTCCTCCAGGCACGCCTCCTCGATCGCCTGCTCGACCTCGGCGTCGGTGGTGTAGGCGCCGACCGTCATCGCGCCCTTCTCGCGGACCGTGCGGCGCAGCAGCTCCACCGCGTCGGCCGCCGAGTCGACCGCGACGGCGAAGGAGACGGGCCCGAAGCACTCGCTCATGTAGGCGGCCTGGTCGTCAGGCTTGGCGCCGTCCAGCTTGACGACGACCGGGGTGCGCACGACCGCGCCGGGGAACTCGGGGTTGCTGATCTCCCGTGAGGCGAGGGCGATTTCGCCGAGGCCGGCGGCGGCCTCCAGGCGGGCCTTGACGTCCGGGTTGACGATCGCGCCGAGCAGGGCGTTCGCGCGCGCGTCGTCGCCGAGGAGACCGTCGACCGCACGGGCGAGGTCGGCAGCGACCTCGTCGAAGGTCTTGGGGCCCTCGTCGGTGCGGATGCCGTCCCGGGGGATGAGCAGGTTCTGCGGGGTCGTGCACATCTGGCCGCTGTACAGGGACAGCGAGAACGCCAGGTTCGACAGCATGCCCTTGTAGTCGGCCGTGGAGTGCACGATCACCGTGTTGACGCCGGCCTTCTCCGTGTAGACCTGCGCCTGGCGGGCGTTGGCCTCCAGCCAGTCGCCGAAGGCCGTCGAGCCGGTGTAGTCGATGATCCGGACCTCGGGGTGGGTGGCGAGGGTCTTGGCGATGCCCTCGCCCGGGCGCTCGGCGGCCAGCGCCACCAGGTTCGGGTCGAAGCCGGCCTCGGTGAGCACCTGGCGCGCGACCTGCACGGTGAGGGCGAGCGGCAGCACCGCGCGCGGGTGCGGCTTGACCAGGACCGCGTTGCCGGTCGCCAGGGAGGCGAACAGGCCCGGGTAGCCGTTCCAGGTCGGGAAGGTGTTGCAGCCGATGACCAGGGCGAGGCCGCGCGGCACCGCGGTGAACCGCTTGGTGAGGGCCAGCGGGTCGCGCTTGCCCTGGGGCTTGGTCCACTCGGCCGTCTCGGGCGTGCGGACCTGCTCCGCGTACGCGTACGCCACCGCCTCCAGGCCCCGGTCCTGGGCGTGCGGGCCGCCCGCCTGGAACGCCATCATGAAGGCCTGCCCGCTGGTGTGCATGACCGCGTGCGCGAACTCGTGGGTCCGGTCGCTGATCCGCTTGAGGATCTCCAGGCACACCACGGCCCGGATCTCCGCGCCCGCGTCCCGCCAGGCTCGCCGGCCCGCCCTCATCGCGGGGATCAGCACGTCCAGGTCCGGATGCGGATAGTCGACGGCCAGCTCGATGCCGTACGGCGAGACCTCGCCGCCGACCCAGTCGTCCGTGCCGGGCTGTCCGAGGTCGAGCCGGGTGTTCAACACGGCGTCGAAGGCGGCCTTGCCCGCCGCCGCGTCCAGGCTGCCGTTCTCGCCGTAGGCCTTCGGGTGCTCGGGGTGCGGGGACCAGTACGCGCGTGTGCGGATCGCCTCCAGCGCCTGGTCCAGGGTGGGCCGGTGCTTCGCGATCAGATCGTGGGCGGTCAGTTCGGCGGCCATGCGGGACCAACTCCTCGTCTGGGGAACTCGTCGTCGAGTTCACAACCTGGGAAGAAAGCGGCGCGGTTGAGTAAAAAGTGTGGCGCGAAGCCCCTCGTAAGGGGCGGTGGCGAGCGGCGGGTGGGCGGTCAGAGCTAGAGTAACCGAACGATCGGTCGGGACAAGGGGGCCTGCCGCATCTGTGGACAACGTCGTGCGGGAGGATCGCGCACATGACAGCAATCGACCTCAGCAGCCCCGTGGCCGTCGTCGGCACCGGCACCATGGGCCAGGGCATCGCCCAGGTCGCGCTGGTCGCCGGCCACCCCGTGCGCCTCTACGACACCGTCGCCGGGCGCGCCCGGGACGCGGCCTCGGCGATCGGCGCCCGCCTCGACCGGCTCGTGGAGAAGGGCAGGCTCGGCGCCGCCGACCGGGACGCCGCCCGCGCCCGTCTGCGGCCCGCGGAGAGCCTCGGCGAGCTGGCGGACTGCGGACTGGTCGTCGAGGCCGTCCTCGAGCGGCTGGACGTCAAGCAGCAGCTCTTCGGCGAGCTGGAGGAGATCGTCGCCGAGGACTGCCTGCTCGCCACCAACACCTCGTCGCTGTCGGTGACGGCCATCGCCGGCGGTCTGCGCCGTCCCGGCCGTTTCGTGGGCCTGCACTTCTTCAATCCGGCCCCGCTGCTGCCGCTGGTCGAGGTCGTCTCCGGGTTCGCGACCGACGTCACGTCGGCCACGCGCGCGTACGAGACCGCCCGCGCCTGGGGCAAGACCCCGGTGGCCTGCGCCGACACCCCGGGTTTCATCGTCAACCGGATCGCCCGGCCCTTCTACGCCGAGGCGTTCGCGGTCTACGAGGCCCAGGCCGCCGAACCGGCCACCATCGACGCGATCCTGCGCGAGTCCGGCGGCTTCAGGATGGGCGCCTTCGAGCTGACCGACCTCATCGGGCAGGACGTCAACGAGTCGGTGACCCACTCCGTGTGGCAGTCCTTCTTCCAGGACGTGCGCTTCACCCCCTCCCTGGCCCAGCGCAGGCTCGTGGAGTCCGGCCGCCTCGGCCGCAAGAGCGGACACGGCTGGTACGACCACGCCGCCGACGCCGAGCCGCACGAACCGCACACCGCCGACAAGGAGCAGCCGCCCGCCTACGTCGTCGCCGAGGGCGACCTCGGCCCCGCGGCCGAGCTGCTCAGGCTGATCCGCGAGGCGGGCATCCAGGTCCGCGAGGAGGACGAGGACAACGGCACCCGCCTGGTGCTGCCGAGCGGCGGCCAGCTGGTCCTCGCCGACGGGCAGACCTGTGTGGAGTTCAAGGACGTCGTCCACTTCGACCTCGCCCTGGACTACCGCGCGGCCACCCGCATCGCCCTGTCCGCCTGCCACGACACCGCGCCGCGGATCCTCGCCGAGGCCACCGGCCTGTTCCAGGCCCTCGGCAAGGACGTCAGCGTCATCGGCGACGTCCCGGGCATGATCGTGGCGCGCACGGTCGCCCGGATCATCGACCTCGCCCACGACGCCGTCTCCAAGGGCGTCGCCACCGAGGAGGACATCGACACGGCCATGCGCCTCGGCGTGAACTACCCGCTCGGCCCCTTCGAGTGGGACCGCAGGCTCGGCCGCGAGTTCGCCTTCGACGTCCTGGACGAGATGCACGAGCGCGACCCCTCCGGACGCTATGCGCCCTCCCTCGCGCTCTACCGCCACGCGTACGCCATCGACAAGCGGGAGAGCACGTCATGACCACGGTCAAGCGCGACACCTACACGCCGGAGACGCTGCTCTCCGTGGCCGTCCAGGTCTTCAACGAGCGCGGGTACGACGGCACCTCCATGGAGCACCTGTCCAAGGCGGCCGGAATCTCCAAGTCGTCGATCTACCACCACGTCAGCGGCAAGGAGGAGCTGCTGCGCCGGGCCGTCAGCCGTGCCCTGGACGGCCTGTTCACGATCCTGGGCGAGGAGCACGCGCGCGTGGGGCGGTCGGTCGACCGGCTGGAGCACGTCGTGCGGCGCATGGTCGAGGTGCTCATAGGCGAGCTGCCGTACGTGACGCTGCTGCTGCGGGTGCGCGGCAACACCGAGACCGAGCGGTGGGCGCTGGAGCGGCGCCGCGACTTCGATCACCGGGTCGCGGAACTGCTGAAGGCCGCGGCGGCCGACGGAGACGTCCGCGGTGACGTGGAGGTCCGCCTGGCCACCCGGCTGGTCTTCGGCATGATCAACTC
The DNA here is from genome assembly GCF_001514035.1 of Streptomyces yokosukanensis. Classification (GTDB taxonomy): domain Bacteria; phylum Actinomycetota; class Actinomycetes; order Streptomycetales; family Streptomycetaceae; genus Streptomyces; species Streptomyces yokosukanensis. Next base: position 299,459 of record NZ_KQ948206.1, read on the forward strand.
GATCGTGGAGTGGTACCGGCCGGACCCGCGGGGCGTCGGCGAACGCGAGGTCGCCGACGCCGTGGTCCGGCTGGTCTTCGCGGGCCTGCGCCGGGACTGACCCCAGGTCTGCGGCGCGGCTCCGCTCACGCCTCCGGCTCCAGGTCCTCCTCCTCGAACACCAGCAGCGTGCGGGTGCTGAGCACCTCCGGGATCGCCTGGAGCCGGGTGAGCACCAGCTCGCGCAGCGCCCTGTTGTCGGGCGTGTGCACCAGCAGCAGCACATCGAAGTCGCCGCCCACAAGTGCGATGTGGGAGGCGCCGGGGAGCTGCCTGAGGTGCTCGCGAACCGTGCGCCAGGTGTTCTGGACGATCTTCAGGGTGACGTACGCCGATGTGCCGTGCCCCGCCCGCTCATGGTCCACGCGCGCGCTGAAACCGCGGATGACGCCGTCCTCGACGAGTCGGTTGATGCGCGCGTACGCGTTGGCGCGCGAGACGTGCACGCGTTCGGCGACGGACCGTATCGAGGCGCGGCCGTCCGCCTGCAGAATCTTCAGGATGTCCTGATCGATGGCGTCCAGCGGGCGCGGCGGCGGCAGTGGGACGCCGTCCTGCGGTCCTTCGGCCATTTGTTCAGCTGCCATTGCCCCCCGCTCCCTCGCCGTGGACGTCCTGCGTTCATTCCAGGCTGTGGAGAACCGTTTGTCCACAGCCTGGAGGGGGCTGTAGCCAAAATGCGTCGACGACCGAACAATCGGTTGGTGAGGCGCCTCACAGTCGACGCGCCTCCCGTAGTCACTCCCACGAGGAGGTGCCGTCATGACGGTCATGGAGCAGCGGGGCGCGTACCGGCCATCGCCGCCGCCCGCCTGGCAGCCCCGTATGGACCCCGCGCCGCTGCTGCCCGACGCCGAGCCCTACCGCGTCCTCGGCACGGAGGCGGCCGCCAAGGCCGACCCGGACCTGCTGCGCCGGCTCTACGCCCAGCTGGTGCGCGGCCGCCGCTACAACACACAGGCCACCGCGCTCACCAAACAGGGCCGCCTCGCCGTCTACCCCTCCAGCACCGGCCAGGAGGCCTGCGAGGTCGCCGCCGCCCTGGCCCTCGAAGAACGCGACTGGCTCTTCCCCAGCTACCGCGACACCCTCGCTGTCGTCGCGCGGGGCGTCGATCCCGTCGAGGCCCTCACCCTGCTGCGCGGCGACTGGCACAGCGGCTACGACCCCCACACCCACCGCGTGGCCCCTCTCTCCACCCCGCTGGCCACCCAGCTGCCGCACGCCGTGGGCCTCGCGCACGCCGCCCGCCTCAAGGGCGACGACGTGGTCGCGCTCGCCCTCGTCGGCGACGGCGGCACCAGCGAGGGAGACTTCCACGAGGCGCTGAACTTCGCCGCCGTCTGGCAGGCGCCCGTCGTCTTCCTCGTGCAGAACAACGGCTTCGCGATCTCCGTCCCGCTCGACAAGCAGACCGCCGCCCCCTCCCTGGCCCACAAGGCCGTCGGGTACGGCATGCCGGGCCGGCTGGTCGACGGCAACGACGCGGCGGCCGTCCACGAGGTCCTCACCGACGCCGTACGGCACGCCCGCGCGGGCGGCGGTCCGACCCTGGTGGAGGCGGTGACCTACCGGATCGAGGCCCACACCAACGCGGACGACGCCACCCGCTACCGCGGCGACGCGGAGGTCGAGGCCTGGCGGGCGCACGACCCCGTCCACCTGGTGGAGCGGGAGCTGACCGCGCGCGGCCTGCTCGACGAAGCCGGTATCGAGGCCGCCCGGCAGGACGCCGAGGAGATGGCCGCCGACCTGCGCACACGCATGAACCGCGACCCCGAACTCGATCCGATGGCCCTCTTCGACCACGTCTACGCCGAGACCACCGCCCAACTGCGCGAACAGCGAGCCCTGTTGCGAGCCGAACTGGAAGCCGAGCAGGACCGGCACGACGAGCAGGAAGGCGGCGCCCGATGACCACCGTCGCCGTCAAGCCCGCCACCATGGCGCAGGCCCTCACGCGCGCGATGCGCGACGCGATGGCCGCCGACCCCGCTGTGCACGTCATGGGAGAGGACGTCGGCACCCTCGGCGGTGTCTTCCGGGTCACCGACGGCCTCGCCAAGGAGTTCGGCGAGGACCGCTGCACCGACACCCCGCTCGCCGAGGCCGGCATCCTCGGCACCGCCGTCGGCATGGCCATGTACGGGCTGCGCCCGGTCGTGGAGATGCAGTTCGACGCCTTCGCCTACCCGGCGTTCGAGCAGCTCATCAGCCATGTCTCCCGGATGCGCAACCGCACGCGCGGCAGGATGCCGCTGCCGATCACCGTCCGCGTCCCCTACGGCGGCGGCATCGGCGGCGTCGAGCACCACAGCGACTCCTCCGAGGCGTACTACATGGCCACGCCCGGACTGCACGTCGTCACGCCCGCGACCGTCGCCGACGCCTACGGCCTGCTGCGCCAGGCCATCGCCTCCGACGACCCGGTCGTCTTCCTGGAGCCCAAGCGGCTGTACTGGTCCAAGGACAGCTGGAACGCCGACCGTCCGACGGAGGTCGAGCCCATCGGGCGTGCGGTCGTCCGGCGCCCCGGCCGCAGCGCCACGCTCATCACCTACGGCCCGTCCCTGCCGGTCTGCCTGGAGGCCGCCGAGGCCGCGCAGGCCGAGGGCTGGGACCTGGAAGTGGTCGACCTGCGCTCGCTGGTGCCGTTCGACGACGAGACGGTCTGCGCGGCCGTCCGGCGCACCGGACGCGCGGTCGTCGTCCACGAGTCCACCGGGTTCGGCGGTCCGGGCGGCGAGATCGCGGCCCGGATCACCGAGCGGTGCTTCCACCACCTGGAGGCGCCGGTGCTGCGCGTGGCCGGCTTCGACATCCCCTACCCGCCGCCCATGCTGGAGCGGCACCATCTGCCCGGCGTCGACCGCATCCTGGACGCCGTGGCCCGGCTGCAGTGGGAGGCCGAGGGCTGATGGCACAGGTGCTGGAGTTCAAGCTCCCCGACCTCGGTGAGGGACTCACCGAGGCGGAGATCGTCCGCTGGCTGGTCCAGGTCGGCGACGTCGTCGCCGTCGACCAGCCGGTCGTCGAGGTCGAGACGGCCAAGGCGATGGTCGAGGTGCCCTGCCCCTACGGCGGCGTGGTCACCGCCCGCTTCGGCGAGGAGGGCACCGAACTGCCGGTCGGCGCACCGCTGCTGACGGTGGCCGTGGGCGAACCGGCGGCGGAACCGGAGGGTTCCGGCAATGTCCTGGTCGGCTACGGCACCTCCGAGGCACCGGCGCGGCGCCGCCGGGTGCGAGCGGTCGCCGCCGCCAACGGGCAGGCGAAGCCCGCGCCCGCGGCGTCCGCCCGCGTGCCCGTGGCGCCCGCCCCCGTCGTACCCGCCCCCGGGCCCCCGCGGCCCGAAGGCCCCGTGCCCGTGATCTCCCCGCTGGTGCGCAAGCTCGCCCGTGAGGGCGGCGTGGACCTGCGGCAGCTGGCGGGCTCCGGCCCGCACGGGCTGATCCTGCGCGCGGACGTCGAGGACGTACTGCGGGCCAACGCGGCCCCGCGCGGCCGTACGGCCGAGGCGCCCGGCGCGGCGGCCCACGCCGTCCAGGCCCCGCCCGCTCCCGCCACATCGGCCACCCGCGCCACGGGCATCCGCGTCCCCCTCAAGGGCGTGCGCGGTGCCGTCGCCGACAAGCTCTCCCGCAGCCGCCGGGAGATCCCCGACGCCACCTGCTGGGTCGACGCCGACGCGACCGAACTCATGCGCGCGCGTGCCGCGATGAACGCCTCCGGCGGCCCGAAGATCTCCCTGCTCGCACTGCTCGCCCGTGTCTGCACGGCGGCGCTCGCCCGGTTCCCCGAGCTGAACTCCTTCGTCGACACCGAGGCTCGCGAGGTCGTCCAGCTCGACCATGTCCACCTCGGCTTCGCCGCGCAGACCGAGCGCGGACTCGTCGTGCCGGTCGTGCGGGACGCCCACGCACGCGACGCCGAGTCGCTGACCGCCGAGTTCGCCCGGCTCACCGAGTCCGCCCGCACCGGGACACTGACCCCTGGGGAACTCACCGGCGGGACTTTCACGTTGAACAACTACGGGGTCTTCGGCGTCGACGGCTCCACCCCGATCATCAACCACCCCGAGGCCGCCATGCTCGGTGTCGGCCGCATCATTCCCAAACCCTGGGTGTACGAGGGCGAGCTGGCGGTGCGTCAGGTCGTCCAGCTCTCGCTCACCTTCGACCACCGGGTGTGCGACGGCGGCACGGCCGGCGGCTTCCTGCGGTACGTGGCGGACTGCGTGGAGCAGCCGGCGGTGCTCCTGCGCACGCTGTGAGGCATGCGGGGCCCGGAAGGAAGGCCCCGCGGACGAATACAAGCAGCGCCCCCCGGGACATACTCGGGGGGTGAGCGACAACGCCCCCGAGGCCCCCGGGCAGCCCGTGCCGTACGACGCCGTCGTGCTGGCGGGCGGCGCCGCCCGGCGCCTCGGCGGGGCCGACAAGCCGGGTCTGCGAGTCGGGGGCCGGGCGCTCCTCGACCGGGTGCTCGCGGCCTGCGCGGGCGCCGGTACGACCGTCGTGGTGGCCACCCGGCGGACCACCGTGCGGCCGGTGCGCTGGGCGCGCGAGGAGCCGCCCGGCGCCGGACCGGTCGCCGCGCTGGAGGCCGGCCTGCGGCTCACCACCGCCGAGCACACCGTCGTCCTCTCCGCCGACCTGCCCTTCCTCCGACCGGCCACCCTGCAGCGCCTGTTGACCGCCCTGGGCGCGACCGGAGCCGACGGCGCACTGCTCACCGATGCCGACGGCCGCGACCAGCCGCTCGTGGCCGCCTACCGCACCGCCGCGCTCCGCCGCGAGCTGGCCACCCTCGCCACCAGGCCCGACGGACTGGCCGGACTGCCCCTGCGCCGGTTGACCGGCGCTCTCCGCCTCACCCGCGTCCCGGACCCGCTCGCGTCCTTCGACTGCGACACCTGGGACGACCTCGTCAACGCCAGGGCACGCATCAGGGAGCATGGGCACGTGTTGGATGAATTCATCTCCGCAGTCAAGGAAGAGCTGGGTATCGACCTGGACGTCGACACCGGCGTCCTGCTCGACCTCGCCCGGGACGCCGCGCACAGCGTGGCCCGGCCCGCCGCCCCGCTGACCACCTTCCTGGTCGGCTATGCCGCGGCCCAGGGCAAGGGCGGCCCCGACGCGGTCGCCGAAGCCGCCCGCAAGGCGGCCGCGCTCGCGCTGCGCTGGGAGGAAGAGAGTGGGGAAGAGAACAACGGGGGCGGGAAAGACGACAGCGGGGGCTCGAGCGCCCCGGACGCCGGATGACCGCCCCCGGAACGCGGGCCGGGGCGCCCGCCGAGGACAGCGACGACCTCGACGTCGAGGAAGCCCTGGCCCTGGTGAGGCATGCCAAGGACGACCCCCTGGGCCAGGGCCAGGTGCCCGCACCGGCGCCCGAAGCGGACGGCGAGGGGCACCGGGCCACCCCATGGCGCCAGGCCCGTGAGATCGCCGCCCGTGCCGCCCGCGCCCACGTCCGCCGCGCTCCCGTCACCGTTCCGCTCGGCGACGCCCTCGGCCTGGTCCTGGCCGCCCCACTCGAAGCGCTCACCGACCTGCCCTCCTTCGACACCTCCGCGATGGACGGCTGGGCGGTCGCCGGGCCCGGCCCCTGGGACGTACGGGACGAGGGCGTGCTCGCCGGGCACGTGCAGCCGGAGCCGCTCACCGACGGCGAGGCGGTGCGGATCGCCACCGGCGCCCGTATCCCCTCCGACACCACCGCCGTCCTGCGCAGCGAGCACGGCCGCACCGACGCACAGGGACGGCTGCACGCCACCCGGGAGGTGGCACACGGCCAGGACATCCGCCCGCGCGCCCAGGAGTGCCGCAGCGGTGACCAGTTGCTGCCCATCGGCACCCTGGTCACCCCCGCCGTCCTGGGCCTCGCCGCGGCGGCCGGGTACGACGCCGTCACCGCCGTACCGCGTCCGCGTGCCGAAGTCCTCGTCCTCGGCGACGAATTGCTGACCGAGGGCCTGCCGCACGACGGGCTGATCCGGGACGCGCTCGGGCCCATGCTGCCGCCCTGGCTGCGTGCGCTCGGCGCCGAGGTCGTCGCGGTGCGCCGGATCGGCGACGATGCCGAGGCCCTGCAGCAGGCCGTCACCGGCTCCGAAGCCGACCTCGTCGTCACCACCGGCGGCACCGCGGGCGGACCCGTCGACCACGTCCATCCCGTCCTGGCACGCATCGGCGCCGAACTCCTCGTCGACGGCGTCAAGGTGCGCCCCGGCCACCCCATGCTGCTGGCCCGCACCAAGGAGGGCCGGCATCTCGTCGGCCTGCCCGGCAACCCCCTCGCGGCCGTCACCGGCCTGCTCACGCTCGCCGAGCCGCTGCTGCGCACCCTGGCCGCCCACCCCGCCCCCGAGCCGTACACGCTGCCGCTCAAGGAGACGATCCAGGGGCACCCGTACGACACCCGGCTCGTCCCCGTGGTGCTGCGCGGCGACCGTGCCGCACCGCTGCACTTCAACGGTCCGGCCATGCTCCGTGGCATCGCGGCCGCCGACGCGCTCGCCGTCGTACCGCCCGGCGGGGCTGGGCAGAGCGAGGAGACGGAGCTGCTGGACCTGCCGTGGGCGGCGGCCGGGATCGAGGTGTGTTTCACGTGAAACTTCCGGGCCACGACGCCATCGCCCGCCAGGCGGGCGATCATCTGGTGACCCATCGGGTGAAACTCCCGAGGAAAGTGGTGGAGCGTCCGATCCGCCAGGTCGCCAAACGGGTGCTCATGGCCCTGCTCGTGCTGGTCGCCACCGCACTGATCGTCTACGCCGACCGCGACGGCTACAACGACAACGCCGACGGCCCGGTCGACCTGCTCGACGCCTTCTACTACGCCACCGTGACGCTCTCCACCACCGGATACGGCGACATCACCCCGGTCAGCGACGGTGCCCGGCTCACCAACATCTTCGTCATCACGCCCCTGCGCGTGCTGTTCCTGATCATCCTGGTCGGCACCACGCTGGAGGTCCTCACCGAACGCACCCGGGAGGAATGGCGCCTGAACCGCTGGAGGTCCACCTTGCGTGACCACACCGTCGTCATCGGCTTCGGCACCAAGGGACGGTCGGCGGTCCAGACCGTCTGCGCGACGGGGCTGAAGAAGGAGCAGGTGGTCGTGGTCGACCCGAGCGCCAAGGCCGTCGACGCGGCGACCGCCGAGGGCTATGCGGGCGTCATGGGTGACGCCACCCGCAGCGATGTGCTCAAGCGGGCCGAACTGCACAGGGCCCGGCAGATCATCGTGGCCCCACAGCGCGACGACACCGCCGTCCTCGTGACACTGACGGCCCGGCAGCTCAACCGGAGCGCGAAGATCGTGGCCGCCGTGCGCGAGGAGGAGAACGCGCCGCTGCTCAAGCAGTCCGGTGCCGACGCCGTCATCACCAGCGCCAGTGCGGCCGGCCGACTGCTCGGCCTCTCCGTGCTCAGCCCCGCCGCCGGCATGGTCATGGAGGACCTGATCCAGCAGGGCAGCGGGCTGGACCTCGTCGAACGTCCCGTGGTCCGCGCCGAGGTGGGCAAGCGGACGCGCGAGACCGACGACCTCGTCGTCAGCGTCGTCCGCGGACACCGGGTGCTCGGATACGACGATCCGGCCATCGGCACCCTGCAGTTGACGGACCGGCTGATCACGATCGTCCGCGCGTCCCCCGGCGCCCGGGTCACCCCGGACAACCGTCCGCTGCCGCACGACTGACGCGGTGCCCCGGGCATCCGGGAGCGAGCGGGTCTGCCCCGAAGAGGCCACCCGCGGGGAGTAGCGTCGCAGGCATGTATGCGATCACGATTCCCGAACCTGGTGGTCCCGAGGCGCTGGTGTGGGCGGAGGTCCCCGACCTGGTGCCCGGCGAGGGCGAGGTGCTGGTCGAGGTGGTGGCCAGCGCCGTCAACCGCGCCGACATCCTGCAGCGGCAGGGCTTCTACAACCCGCCGGCCGGCGCCTCCCCCTACCCCGGCCTGGAGTGTTCCGGCAGGATCGCCGCGCTCGGCCCCGGAGCCTCCGGCTGGGCCGTCGGCGACGAGGTGTGCGCGCTGCTCGCGGGCGGCGGATACGCACAGAAGGTCGTCGTACCGGCCGGGCAGCTGCTGCCCGTGCCCGAGGGCGTCGACCTCACGCAGGCCGCCGCACTGCCCGAGGTGGTCTGCACGGTCTGGTCCAACGTGTTCATGATCGCTCACCTGCGCCCCGGCGAGACGCTGCTCGTGCACGGCGGATCCAGCGGCATCGGCACCATGGCGATCCAGCTCGCCAAGGCCGTCGGCGCCAAGGTCGCGGTGACCGCCGGTACGAAGGAGAAGCTGGAGCGGTGCGCCGAACTGGGCGCGGACATCCTCATCAACTACCGCGAGCAGGACTTCGTCGCCGAGATCAAGCAGGCCACCGGGGGCGCGGGGGCCGATGTGATCCTCGACAACATGGGTGCGAAGTACCTGGACCGCAACGTTCAGGCGCTCGCCGTCAGCGGGCGTCTCGCGATCATCGGTATGCAGGGCGGGGCCAAGGGCGAGCTGAACATCGGCACGCTGCTCGGCAAGCGGGCCGCGATCAGCGCGACCTCGCTGCGGGCACGGCCGCTGAGCGAGAAGGCGGCCATCGTGGCCGCGGTGCGTGAGCATGTGTGGCCGCTGCTGGCAGCAGGCCATGTGCGACCGGTCGTGGACCGTGAGCTGCCGATGTCGGACGCGGCCGAGGGCCACCGGGTGGTGGAGGCGAGCGGCCACGTCGGCAAGGTGCTGCTGGTGACGTCGTAGGACTGCGGCGGGCGCATGAGCGGCTGCCCCGTGCCACGGGTACGGGGCAGCCGCCGCTCCTGTCAGTCTCTGCGGAGTTTCAGGCCCAGGAAGGCAAGGGCCAGGCCGAGGCCGATCAGGACCAGGCCGGTGCCCAGCGGGAGGATCTGCAGGACCGGTCCGGTGGTGGTGTCGCCTTCCTGGCCGGCGTTCTCGGCGGGGGACGGGTCGAGAGGGGCCCGATCGGGGACGTCCGAGGCTTGCGGCGCAGGAGTCGCGGGCGGGAGTTGTGCGGTCTCCGGTTCCTCGGGCCGACCGGTGCCGGGTGCCTGGGTGGACGCGGGGTCGTCGTCGCCCTCGTCGTCGGCCCCGGGTCCGTCCGGCCGGCCCGGCCGCATCCGCCCCTCGCCGGGCCGGCTGCCCTCGCGGGTCGGCTCGACGGTCCGCCCCGGGCGGTACGAGGCGGAGGCGGAATCGGAGGGCATGGGACTGCGCGAGAGGCCGTTGCCGGGGGAGTCGCCGTGAGCGTGATCCGGATCGGCGGAGCCGCCGTGATCATGATCGTGATCGTCGGAGTCCGGGCGCCCGGGGTCGAGCCCGTCCGGGTCCCCGTGGGCCGCGCCCCCCGAATCGCCGGGCGGGACCGGGCGGTCCGCGTCCGCCGGGGCGTGGCGGAGCCGATCTGCCGGCGCGGCGGAGCCTGCGGAGCCGTGCTCCGCGGCGTACGCGGACGTGGCGTACGCGGTGGCAGCGCCGTACGCGGGCAGGGCCGCCGCGAGGACGAGCAGCAGCCGTACGAAGGGGAGCGTGGTGTGCAGCCATGGAGTCACGTCGGTGACCTCCCGGGAGCCCGGATGTCGTGATCGATGGATGACCGACGCAAACAAGCCTCACATTCATGGGCGTACAGGGCATTTCAGAATGCGCCGTCGGGTCTAAACGGTGGATCAGCCCTATGAGGGGGCACCACGGTGATGAGGTGTACAGGTGCGAGAGAATGGCGGCATGGAGATGCCGAGGAACGAACGGTCGCCGGAGAATCCCCAGATCTTCGTCGTGGGCCAGGACGGGATGGCACTCGGCGGCGGCAACGGGGACGACGATTCCCGCGAGATCCCGGTCACGGAGCAGGTGGAACAGCCGGCCAAGGTCATGCGGATCGGTAGCATGATCAAGCAGCTTCTCGAGGAGGTGCGCGTGGCTCCTCTGGACGAGGCGAGCCGGGTGCGCCTGAAGGAGATCCACGCCAGCTCGGTGAAGGAGCTGGAGGACGGCCTCGCGCCGGAGCTGGTCGAGGAACTCGAACGGCTCTCCCTGCCGTTCACCGACGAAGCCACCCCCAGTGACGCGGAACTACGGATCGCGCAGGCGCAGTTGGTGGGCTGGCTGGAGGGCCTCTTCCACGGGATCCAGACCACGCTGTTCGCCCAGCAGATGGCCGCGCGGGCTCAGCTGGAGCAGATGCGTCGCGCGCTCCCGCCGGGAGTGGGCGGCCACGAGGGCGACGACCCGCACACCGCGGGCCGCACGGGCGGGCCGTACCTGTAGGGGCTGTTCACAGCAAGACCTTCAAAACCATGTGCGGCGTACCTGTGACTCCGCACACCACAAGGGCCCGGCGGACGAACGCCGGGCCCTTCTCGTCGCGTCCTGCGCGGCGGTCATCTCGTCGCGGCCTACGCGGTGATCTGCGTCGTCACTGCGGCGGATTGCCGGTCGAGACGGTCAGCTCGATCGTGCCCGGATTCTTCGGGTCGATGTCGGAGTTCTCGGACGGGAACTGGTCGAGGACGGTGCCGTCGCCCCAGGTGTTGTCGTCCTCTTTCTTGATCTTGTACTCCCAGTGGGCGGCCTGGAAGCACGCCTTCACGGAGTTGATGTCCTTGTACCGGAAGTCGGGCAGCAGGATCTTCTTCGAGTCGTTCCAGGACTCCGTCGGATCCGTGCACTTGGCCTTGTCGATGCGCCGCGTGGGGTCCGGCCCGCGGTAACCCGCCTTGTGGGCGGAGGACGGCGAGGGGCTCGATCCGCCTCCGCCGCCCTTGTCGTCACTGCCGCCGTTGCTCATCGTCAGCGCGACGACCAGGGCGACGACCGCGACGAGCGACACCACGACCGAGCCGATGATCACCGGCTTGTTGCTCTTGCCGCCGCCGGAGACCGGTGCGGACGGCTGTGTGGCCGACTGCGACGCGATCCCGTACGGCGGCGGGGTCTGCGCGGCCTGCGGGCCGTAGCCCACCGGAGGCGGCGTCTGGTAGCCACCCTGCTGCGGGTAGCCGTAGGCGGGGGCCGGGGCGGGCGTCTGCGGCGTGGCGTACGGGCCCGGCTGGTACGGCGTCTGGACCGGGCCCGGGGGCACCGGGGCGGTCCGGTCGACCGGCGGGAACACCGCGGAGCCGACACCCGCGCCGCTCTGCGTGGGCCCGACGCCCGGCACGATGCTCGGCGCGGAGGCCTGGAAGGAGGCGGCGACCCGCAGGCACTCGTCGCGCATGGCCTCGGCGGTCGGGAAACGCTCGTTCGGGTTCTTCTTCAGTGCGCGGGCGACCAGCGCGTCCACCGCGGGCGGCAGGGAGCGGTTGATCGACGAAGGAGCCACCGGCTCCTCCTGCACATGCGCGTAGGCGATCGCGAGCGGCGAGTCCGCGTCGAACGGCAGCCGCCCGGTGACCAGCTGGAACAGCATGATGCCGACTGAATACAGGTCGGAGCGGGCGTCCACACCGCGGCCGAGGGCCTGCTCGGGCGAGAGGTACTGCGGCGTGCCGACGACCATGCCGGTCTGCGTCATCGACGTCACGCCGGACTGCATGGCGCGGGCGATGCCGAAGTCCATGACCTTGACGACGGCGCGCTTGGTCATCATCACGTTGCCCGGCTTGATGTCGCGGTGGACCAGCCCCATCTCATGGCTGATCTCCAGCGCCGCCAGCACGTCCGCGGTGATCTTCAGCGCCTTGTCGGCGGGCATCGCGCCGTACTGCCGGACGTCCTCGTCGAGGACCGAGCCCAGCGGGCGGCCCTCGATGTACTCCATGACGATGTACGGCGTCGTCAGACCGCCGAGATCGTCCTCGCCGGTGTCGAAGACCGAGACGATGTTGGTGTGCGTGAGCTTGGCCACGGACTGGGCCTCGCGGCGAAAGCGCTCGCGGAAGGCCTGCTCCCGGCCGAGCTCCGTGTGGAGCGTCTTGATCGCGACCTGGCGGTCGAGCACGGCGTCGTACGCCAGGTGCACCGAGGCCATGCCGCCCTCGCCGAGCAGGTCCCGCAGCTGGTAGCGACCGCCGGCCAGCGACTGCCCCGTGTACCGGCCGTGTGCGCCGTCCTGGCTCATCTCTCGGTGTCCCCCACTGGCCTTGCGGCGCCTCAGCTCATCGCACGGGCCTTGATCGAATGTGTCATTCCCGGCCAAGTCTGCCCCAGGGCACTGACACGTCAAGCTCGGTGCCCGTTCCGTGACCGTACGCGCAAGAAGCGTCGCGCAAGCGTTACAGGGGCCGTACCAGCAGTACACAGAATTTGCACGACAGCGCGTGCTAGGGGTTTCATGGCCGGTCCGGCTTCGGCCGGTCCCGGTTCCGGTTCCGAACCGGTGGCTCACGCTGAGGCTGTAGCGTGGCCGACGGAGACCCGTGACAACACCGCGCGTATCGCGGGCAGAAACGACGGCGAGGACCGATGGCACAGACGCACAGCGCCCAGGGCCCGTCCGACCCCGAGGCGACTGGCGGCGGTATGTCAGACACGCCGGAGATGTGGGGCAACGGAGGGCTCGTCGGCGACGGCCGGTACCGGCTGACCCACCGGCTGGGCCGAGGCGGCATGGCCGAGGTCTTCGCGGCCGAGGACGTCCGTCTGGGACGCACCGTCGCGGTCAAGCTGCTCCGCGCCGACCTCGCCGAGGACCCGGTCTCCAAGGCTCGCTTCACGCGCGAGGCGCAGTCGGTCGCCGGCCTCAACCACCACGCGATCGTCGCCGTGTACGACTCCGGCGAGGACTTCGTCGGCGGTCAGTCCGTGCCGTACATCGTGATGGAGCTGGTCGAGGGCCGAACCATCCGCGATCTGCTCATGAACGCCGAGGCGCCGGGTCCCGAGCAGGGTCTGATCATCGTCTCCGGGGTGCTGGAGGCGCTCGCCTACTCGCATCAGCACGGCATCGTGCACCGCGACATCAAGCCCGCGAACGTGATCATCACCAACAGCGGTGCCGTCAAGGTCATGGACTTCGGCATCGCGCGCGCCCTGCACGGCGCGTCCACGACGATGACGCAGACCGGCATGGTCATGGGCACGCCACAGTACCTCTCCCCGGAGCAGGCGCTCGGCAAGGCCGTGGACCACCGCTCCGACCTGTACGCCACCGGCTGCCTGCTGTACGAACTCCTCGCGCTGCGGCCCCCGTTCACCGGCGAGACCCCGCTGTCGGTCGTCTACCAGCACGTCCAGGACATCCCGACCCCGCCGTCCGCCACCTCCGACGGCTGCCCGCCGGAGCTGGACGGCCTGGTCATGCGCTCACTCGCCAAGGACCCGGACGACCGGTTCCAGACGGCCGAGGAGATGCGCGGCATGGTCCAGTACGGCCTGCAGATGCTGTACGAGCAGGGCGGCCACACCGGCACCTGGAACACCGGCGTGGTGGAGGCGCACGACGGTCGGCACACCCCGGCGGGCGGCTTCACGGGGACGACCGCGATGCAGCACCCGGGTGACTACGGCGCCGGGACCGCGCAGATCCCGCAGTCGATCCTGCCGTCCGGTTACGGCAACGGCGACGACGGCGGCTTCGAGGGGCACGGCAACAAGGGCAGCGGTCGCGGCAAGCTGTGGATCCTCGCCGTCCTCGCGGTCATCGCGATCGCGGCGGGTGTCGCGCTGGCACTCAAGGGCACCAGCGGCACCGCCGGCACCGGCTCCGACACCAACAAGCCGACGACGTCGCACTCGAAGTCCTCGCACAAGCAATCGGACACGCCGACCCCGTCGGGCGACACCACCGACCAGCCGTCCAACCCCGCCACCGACAACGGTTCGGACGCGAGTTCGGGTGGGTCCGGCTACACCCCGTCGTACACGCCGTCGCAGCCGGAGACCACGGATCCGACCGGCGAGCCGACGGACCCGCAGACCTCCCCGTCGGAGTCCTCGGACCCGACGACCGGTGGCACGGACGCGGGCACCACGACCGGTGGCACGGACGCCGGTACCACTGACGGTGGCACGGACACCGGTACGACGAACGGCGGCACGGACACCGGCGCGACGAACGGCGGCACCGACGTCGGCACCACGGCGGACGGCGGCGCCGCGGGCGTCCCCACCGGTTGAAGGACACCTACGGCGCCAGTGTCGGCCTCCCCTTGAGCCGGTGCGCGGGCGCGTGCGTGAACGGGTCCGCCGGGGCGTGCGCGTGAGCCGGTCCGCCCGGGCGTGCGCGTGAAGCGATGCGCCGGCGCGTGCGTGAACTGATCCGCCCGGCGCGTACGTGAGTCGACCCGCCGGCGCGTGAGCTGATCCGCCCGGCGCCACCCGAGCCACCCGCCGGCGCTCGCCTGCGCCGGTACGCCCGCGCTCGCCTGCGCCGGTCCGCCCCGCGCTCACTCCACGAACGCGTCGCACACCGCGTCGTACTCGCGGGTCCACCACACCACGAGCGCCGACGCGGCCGGGAACTGGCAGTCCGCGCGTGTGTCACCGCGTTCGTAGTGCCAGCGCAGCATCCAGAAGTCGTTCAGGCGCTCCCACCACACCCGGTGCACGGCCGCCGCCAGCTCGGAGGGCGTGGCCCCGGCCGCGCGCCGGTACGCGCGTGCGTAGGCGCGCACTTTCGGCAGGTCCAGGGCGCCCACGGGCCGTACGAAGAAGATCACGGCGGCCCGTACGGCCTCCTCGGCGCGGGGCTGGACGCCCAGCCGGTCCCAGTCGACGATGGCGGCCGGAGTGTCGTCCTTGTAGAGCACGTTGAACGGGTGGAAGTCGCCGTGCACCCAGCCCACCGAGGCGCCGCGCGGCGGGCGCCGGTCCGCGTGCTGCTCCACGAGCGCGCGGCGCTCCAGCAGCCGGTGCCGGGCCAGCTCGTCGAAGGCGTCGGCGGGGCGGTGCCGGCGCACATGGGCGAGCAGATCGTCGATGAGGGCGAAGGTGTCGGTGGGGTCGGCGCTCTCCACCGGGTGGGGGCTCGTGGCCGGGCGCGTGCGCCCCTTGGGGGGCATCACGCGCTCCAGACAGGCGTGCACGGCGCCCAGGAGCGCCCCCAGGCGTGCGCTCTCCCCACGCGTGAGCTGGCCGCCGTGGCGGTGCCTGCCGTCGATCCAGGGGTGCAGGGCGTAGGCGTGGCCGCCGACGACGGCGACCGTGCGGCCCTCGCGGTGCGCGAGCGGCACGGAGACCGGGACGCCGAGGTCGGCCAGGCGCTGGGTGGCGCGGTGCCGGCGCTCGATGGCGACCGGGTCGGCGGTGTCGGGGTCGAAGTGGTGCTTGAGGAAATAGCGGCCGCGGGTGGTGCACAGCCGGTAGCCGCGGTTCAGCAGGCCCTGGTCGACCGGCTCGCATGTGAGGGCGGTACCGGCGGCGTACAGGCGGAGCAGGGCGCCCAGAGGGGGCGCGTGGGAGACAAGGGGTGGTACACATGAGCGCGGCACGCCGCAGATGTTAGGGCACGAAAAGCGGCCGTGAGCTGGGAGTTGTCACAGGCAGTCGCCGACGATCGCTTTCGGTCACAGGGCATGTCGCACGCGGCAGGCTTTATCAAAGATTTCCGTTACTGCCGCCGCTTCCGCTCTTTTCCGCCTGCATGCGGGCGACATAAGCGGCGGCCTGGGAGCGGCGCTGCATACCGAGTTTGGAAAGCAGACTCGAAACGTAATTCTTGATCGTTTTCTCGGCCAGATGCAATCGCTCGCCGATCTGGCGGTTGGTGAGTCCTTCGCCGATCAGGTCGAGGATTTTCCGTTCCTGCTCGGTGAGCTGCGCGAGCTTGTCGTCCGTGCGCGTGGGGCCGCCGTCGCGCAGCCGCTCCAGCACGCGCGCGGTGGCGACCGGATCCAGCAGGGATTTCCCGGCGGCGACGTCCCGCACCGCCTGCAGCAGTTCGTTGCCGCGGATCGCCTTCAGGACGTACCCCGAGGCGCCGGCCATGATCGCGTCGAACAGTGCCTCGTCGTCCGCGAACGAGGTCAGCATCAGGCACCGCACCGTCTCGTCCGTGGAGCGGACCTCCCGGCACACCTCGACCCCGCTGCCGTCCGGCAGCCGTACGTCCAGCACCGCCACGTCGGGTCGGGTGGCCGGAATGCGTACCAGTGCGTCGGCCGCCGTGCCGGCCTCGCCGACCACCTCGATGTCCGGCTCCACGGAGAGCATCTCGTGGACTCCCCGGCGGACCACCTCGTGGTCATCGAGGAGGAATACCCTGATTTTTCCCTCTTCGCGCACGAAGTCAGTCTCACACACAAACTCTTCCCGTGACCTGGGTCAGCGGGATAACGTGCGGTTGCTCCGGCCTTTCGCAAGGCTGTGACCAGCACGCTTGCGCACCTTCTCGATTTACTTGGAAATCCAAGCAAAATCGCAGGTCAGGTGGGGTTTCACAGAAATGTGGAGCACTGGGTAACGTGATGGTTGCAGGGCGCTCGCCGGGGCACCTGTCACGCCTGTTCCCGGCCGAGTGGCACCCACCCCGTGCCCGGTGGTCGAGACAGGTGAGCCGCACTGGCCTACCGGCAACCCCGGGGGCCGGAACGACGGAGGAGCACACGTGACCGTGGACAGCAGTGCCGCGCGCAAGCCGCGACGCAGCGCCGCAGGCAAGGCCGGCACCACCGGCAGCAAGACCGGCACCACCGGGTCGAAGACCGGCACGGCCGGGAACGCGTCCGGAGCCACCGGCACCAAGCGCACCACCCGCGCCGCGGCGAAGACGAGCGCCGAACCGCAGCTCGTACAGCTGCTGACGCCCGAGGGCAAGCGGGTCAAGAACGCCGAGTACGACGCCTACGTCGCCGGCGTCACCCCCGAAGACCTGCGCGGCCTGTACCGCGACATGGTGCTCACCCGCCGCTTCGACGCCGAGGCCACCGCCCTCCAGCGCCAGGGCGAACTGGGTCTGTGGGCCTCCCTGCTGGGCCAGGAGGCCGCCCAGATCGGCTCCGGCCGGGCCCTGCGCGACGACGACTACGTCTTCCCGACCTACCGCGAGCACGGCGTCGCCTGGTGCCGCGGGGTCGACCCGACCAACCTGCTCGGCATGTTCCGCGGCGTGAACAACGGCGGCTGGGACCCGAACAGCAACAACTTCCACCTGTACACCATCGTCATCGGCTCCCAGGCGCTGCACGCCACCGGCTACGCGATGGGCATCACCAAGGACGGCGCGGACAGCGCCGTGATCGCCTACTTCGGCGACGGCGCGAGCAGCCAGGGCGACGTCGCCGAGTCGTTCACCTTCTCCGCGGTCTACAACGCCCCCGTGGTGTTCTTCTGCCAGAACAACCAGTGGGCGATCTCCGAACCGACCGAGAAGCAGAGCCGGGTGCCGCTCTACCAGCGGGCACAGGGCTTCGGCTTCCCCGGCGTACGCGTCGACGGCAACGACGTCCTCGCCTGCCTGGCGGTCACCAAGTGGGCGCTGGAGCGCGCCCGCAGCGGCGAGGGCCCCACCCTGGTCGAGGCCTACACCTACCGCATGGGCGCCCACACCACTTCCGACGACCCCAGCCGCTACCGGGGCGACGACGAGCGTGCCGCCTGGGAGGCGAAGGACCCGATCCTGCGCCTTCGCCGGTACCTGGAGACTTCAAACCACGCGGACGACGGATTCTTCGCGGAACTCGAGGCCGAGTCCGAGACGTTGGGCAGGCGAGTGCGCGAAGCGGTCCGTGCCATGCCGGACCCGGACCACTTCGCGATCTTCGAGAACGTGTACGCGGACGGGCACGCGCTCGTCGACGAGGAGCGAGCGCAGTTCGCCGCCTACCAGGCGTCGTTCGCGGACGCAGCTGAAGGGGGTCGCTGAGATGGCCGAGAAGATGGCGATGGCGAAGGCCATCAACGAATCGCTGCGTCGTGCCCTGGAGGAGGACCCCAAGGTCCTGGTCATGGGCGAGGACGTCGGCAAGCTCGGCGGCGTGTTCCGGGTGACGGACGGCCTGCAGAAGGACTTCGGCGAGAGCCGCGTCATCGACACCCCGCTGGCGGAGTCCGGCATCGTGGGCACGGCGATCGGCCTGGCCCTGCGCGGCTACCGCCCGGTGGTGGAGATCCAGTTCGACGGCTTCGTCTTCCCGGCCTACGACCAGATCGTCACCCAGCTCGCGAAGATGCACGCGCGTTCGCTGGGCAAGGTCAAGATGCCGGTCGTCGTCCGCATCCCCTACGGCGGCGGTATCGGCGCGGTCGAGCACCACTCGGAATCCCCTGAAGCCCTGTTCGCGCACGTGGCGGGCCTGAAGGTCGTCTCCCCGTCGAACGCCTCCGACGCGTACTGGATGATGCAGCAGGCCATCCAGAGCGACGACCCGGTGATCTACTTCGAGCCCAAGCGGCGTTACTGGGACAAGGCCGAGGTGGATGCCGAGGCGATCCCGGCCCCGCTGCACAAGGCCCAGGTCGTCCGCGCGGGCACCGACCTCACCCTGGCCGCCTACGGCCCGATGGTGAAGCTGTGCCAGGAGGCCGCGGACGCGGCGGCCGAGGAGGGCAAGTCCCTGGAGGTCCTGGACCTGCGCTCGGTCTCCCCGCTGGACTTCGACGCCATCCAGGCATCGGTGGAGAAGACCCGCCACCTGGTCGTGGTGCATGAGGCGCCGGTGTTCTTCGGCTCCGGCGGGGAGATCGCCGCCAGGATCACCGAGCGCTGCTTCTACCACCTGGAGGCCCCGGTCTTGCGGGTGGGCGGTTACCACGCCCCGTACCCGCCGGCCCGCCTGGAGGAGGAGTACCTGCCGGACCTGGACCGCGTGCTCGACGCCGTCGACCGCTCGCTGGCGTTCTGAGGAGAGGGTCGTGACGACGATGACGGAAGCGTCCGTACGCGAGTTCAAGATGCCGGACGTCGGCGAGGGACTCACCGAGGCCGAGATCCTCAAGTGGTATGTCCAGCCGGGTGACACGGTCACCGACGGCCAGGTGGTGTGCGAGGTCGAGACCGCCAAGGCGGCCGTCGAACTGCCCATCCCCTACGACGGCGTGGTCCGCGCGCTGCACTTCCCCGAGGGCACCACGGTGGACGTGGGCACGGCCATCATCGCCGTGGACCTGGCGGGCGGCGCGGCGGCCGAGGCACCGGCCGAGCAGCCGAAGGCGGCACCCGTCACCGTGGCGGAGGAGCCGAAGCCGGAGGGCCGCCAGCCGGTCCTCGTCGGGTACGGCGTGGCCACGTCCTCCACCAAGCGCCGCCCCCGCAAGAGCACCGAGGCCGGCGTCCCGGCGGCGGCCCAGGCGATCCAGACCGAGCTGAACGGCCACGGCCACGGCACGGTCGCCGAGAAGCCCCGCCCGCTCGCGAAGCCACCGGTGCGCAAGCTGGCCAAGGACCTCGGCGTCGACCTGGCCACGGTCACCCCGTCCGGCCCGGACGGTGTCATCACGCGCGAGGACATCCACGCGGCGGCCACGCCGCAGCCGGCCGGGACGATCGAGCAGGCCCCCGCGGTCGCCGTGCCCGCCGTGCCGCAGGCACCGGTCGCGTCGTACGACGGTGCGCGCGAGACCCGTGTCCCGGTCAAGGGTGTCCGCAAGGCGACGGCGACGGCGATGGTCGGCTCGGCGTTCACGGCACCGCATGTCACGGAGTTCGTGACGGTGGACGTGACCCGGACGATGAAGCTGGTCGAGGAGCTGAAGCAGGACAAGGAAATGCAGGGCCTGCGGGTCAACCCGCTGCTGCTGGTCGCCAAGGCCCTGCTGGTCGCCATCAAGCGCAACCCGGACATCAACGCGTCCTGGGACGAGGCGAACCAGGAGATCGTGCACAAGCACTACGTCAACCTGGGCATCGCGGCGGCCACCCCGCGCGGTCTGATCGTGCCGAACATCAAGGACGCGCACGCCAAGACGCTCCCGCAACTGGCCGAGGCCCTCGGTGAACTGGTGACGACGGCCCGCGAGGGCAAGACGTCCCCGGCCGCGATGCAGGGCGGCACGGTGACGATCACCAACGTCGGCGTCTTCGGTGTCGACACCGGTACGCCGATCCTCAACCCCGGGGAGTCGGCGATCATCGCGATCGGCGCGATCAAGCTCCAGCCGTGGGTGCACAAGGGCAAGGTCAAGCCGCGCCAGGTGACCACCCTGGCGCTGAGCTTCGACCACCGCCTGGTCGACGGCGAGCTGGGCTCGAAGGTCCTGGCAGACGTGGCGGCGATCCTGGAGCAGCCGAAGAGGCTGATCACCTGGGCCTGACGGCGCCGGGCAGCAAGCCTCGAAGCGCTGAGGGGACGGACGCACCTACGACGTGCGACCGTCCCCTCTTCCATTGAGGCCCGGTTTCCGCATGCGATCTTGTTGTCACAACTGCCGTAGATTTACGGCATGGTGACGGGGGAGAAGACCACAGGTCGGCGTGTGAAGCCTCGGGCGGCGGGGCGCGGCGGGGCCGGGCGGGCCTCCGTGCTCATGGCCGGGGGGACCGTCGTCTCGCGGGCGAGCGGGCTGGTCCGGCAGGTACTGCAGGGGGCCGCGCTCGGCACCGGGCTGCTCGCCACCACGTACAACACGGCCAACACCGTGCCGACCAGCCTGTACACCCTGTTGATCGGCGGTGCGCTGAACGCCGTACTGGTGCCGCAGCTGGTGCGCGCCCGGGCCACGCACGCCGACGGCGGGCGGGCGTACGAGCAGCGGCTCGTGACCCTCGTCGTCAGCGTCCTGGCCGTCGGGACCGTGCTGGCTGTCTGGGCGGCGCCCGAGATCGTCAGCCTGTACATCCGGGACACCCCCAAGGAGCACGACGCGTTCCGGCTGACCGTCGTCTTCGCCCGGTTTCTGCTGCCGCAGATCTTCTTCTACGGACTGTTCGCCATCTACGGCCAAGTACTCAATGCCCGCGAGAAGTTCGGCGCCATGATGTGGACGCCCGTGCTCAACAACGTCGTCCTCGTCGCCATGTTCGGCGTCTATCTCGGGATGATGACCGTCCCCCGCTCCGTCGCCGACGTCACCGGCACCCAGGTCCGCTGGCTCGGTGTCGGTACGACCCTCGGGATCGCCGTACAGGCTCTCGCGCTCATCCCGTTCGCCCGCGCCGCCGGCTTCCGGTTCCGGCCCCGTTTCGACTGGCGCGGCACGGGACTCGGCTCCGGGATCCACGCGGCGAAGTGGACGCTGATGTTCGTGCTGACCAACCTGGTCGCCCTCACCGTCGTCACCCACTACGCCAATGCCGCCGACGCGCGGCTGCCGACGGCAGGCATCGGCTACACGGCGTACAGCTATGCGCAGACCATCTGGATGCTGCCCCAGTCCATCGTCACCGTCTCGCTGGTCACCGCGCTGCTGCCACGTATGAGCAAGGCGGCGGCCGAGGGGCGGATCGGCGATCTGCGCGCCGATCTCTCCCGGGCGCTGCGGGTCAGCGCAGTCGCCATCGTCCCGGCCGCCTTCCTCTTCACCGCGCTCGGACCGGACATCGCCGTCCTCCTCTTCGCCCATGGCGCGGCCGACGCCGCCACCGCCCAGCCCCTCGGCCACATGCTCCAGGCCTTCGGGCTCGGACTGATCCCGTTCTCGGCGCAGTACCTGCTGCTGCGCGGCTTCTACGCCGTCGAGGACACCCGTACGCCGCTCTTCACGGCCGTGTGGATCGGCGTCGTCAACATCGCGCTCGCCACCGCCTGCCATCTGCTGCTGCCCGCGCGCTGGGCGGTGACGGGCATGGCCGGTGCCTACACCGTCTCCTACTTCGCCGGACTCGTCCTCACCGCCCGGCTGCTGGCCCGGCGCACCGGCGGCCGGCTCGACGACGGCACCCTGCGCGGGACCTACGCCCGGCTGCTGTGCGCCGGTGGCGTCGGTGCCGTGGCGGGCTGGGCGGCGGCGCGGGGCTGCGCCGGTGTGCTGGGGGACGGCACGGCGGGGGAGATCCTGACCACCACGGCCGGCACGCTCGTCCTCGCCCTCGTCTATCTGGTGCTGGCCAGGATGCTGAAGGTCGCCGAGCTCCGACGGATTCCGGGATTCGGCTGACAGCACCGGTCCGGCTGATCCCTGATGACGCATCAGGGTCCGGTCGGGGCCGGGTCGGGGATGTCACGGATGGTGGTGGAGCGGCTACGGCGGCACGCTGGTGACATGACGAAATCCGCTGCTCCCCGCCTCGGTTCCACCCCCGTCCGCCGTGTCGCCGGCCTCGCGGGAACCGCCGCCGCCCTCGCCGTTACGGCGGCGCTGTGCGGGCCGGGAACCGCGTCCGCCACGCCCGGCGCCCCCTCCCCGTCAGCAACGGCTCCCTCCTCGCTCCCTTCTTCCTCACCCTCTTCCGCCACTGCTTCGCCGTCCACGACCGACTTCGGGGACTGCCCCGCTCTCCCCGACGGCGTCGACCCGACCCGATGGAGATGCGAAGTGCACACGGCCGCCCCTCGGTTGACCGTCGGGAAGGTCGCGGTGAACCTCGCCCCGATCACCATGACGCATGCCGAAGGCCCGCTGCCGGACAGAAGCAACGGGCAGGTGTGGGGTGCGATGCACAGCTCCCCCACCGCCGTACCGGGAGGGCTGACCGGCACCCCCGCAGGCGATCGCACGGCCGTCCTCGGGCTGGCGATACAGCCGGAGTACGGCGGCCGGTCGGACTTCTACACCGGGCAGTTCAGCCTTCGCTTCCGGCTCGTCGGCCCGTTGGTGCCGCACGGCTGCGCCATCGGGGCCGGCGATCCCCTCGACTTCCAGCTGAAGCGCTCGGGCCCCTCGAAGTGGGTCTCCCAGGATCCCCCGGTGATCGAATTCTCGGCGTACGACGACACGTTCACGGCCCCGGCGACCGAACACTGCGGACCGCTCGCCGGCCCCCTCGACCGACGGCTCGGCCTGCCGTCCGCCACGGGGAACCTGCTGTCGTACGACGCCTCGTACACCTTCAAGACCTACGACCAGCTCCCGGCGAAGGACGCCAAGGCACAGAGAGAAGGAGGGAACCTTTCGCACTGACCCCGACTCCTGCCCCGGCGATGCGGACCCGGCAGGGGACCGCACCGGCCGAGAGGGGCCAGGCATGGCACCGCACACCGAGCGTCCACTGCCGAAGGACGAGCGCGCCGGGCACCGCCTGCTCGACGTCCGCGGGACGCGGCTGCATCTCGCCGAATACGGCGGCAGCCGGGTCACATAGGGCGTCACCAGCGTGAGCAACTCGTCCATGGCCAGCGCGTCCCCGCCCTGCGCGGCCCGGACCGGCGGCGGCCGTGTCCCAGGGCGCTGTGTCGCCGTCGTCCTCCCCCCCGGACGTCCATGGCGGCTCAGCCCTGCCGGCGCAGTGCGTTCAGCAGGGCCGCGCCCCGCTCGGCGTCGTCCACGCTCACCGCGAAGTCCGCGTGGCGGCCACGGGGGCGTATGACCAGACAGTCGCCGGCGCGGAGCATGACCGTCGTGCCGAGGCCGCTGAGGCGGTAGCCCCAGCCGCCGACCTGGGACGGCAGCCGGTGTTCGGCGCGGGCGGACTCGATGGCGGCCGGGGACCAGCGGCGGGTCGGCCAGCCGAGCGGACCGAACGACACCTCCAGGCCCGCTTCCGACACCTTCGCCTGGACGGAGGAGAAGGCGGCGCCGGCGAGCGAGGCGACGGCGCAGACCGCGCACACGGGCCACAGCCCGGAGGGTCGGGCCAGACCGACGGCCAGGGCCACCAGGGCTCCGGCGGCGATCAGGCCGGTCAGCGTGGCCACCAGTTGCAGCCAGGGGTTGGCGGTGCGGGAGAACCACACCAGCCGCTGGCCCTCGGGCAGTCTGAGTTCAGGGGCGGGGGTGGCCGGCGTGGGGGTGGAACGGGTGCTCGACAGCCAGGCCACCACTCCGGCGACCGCCGCCGACGCCAGGATCAGCACGATGTCCAGGGCGGGCTCGCGGGCCGCGTGCCAGTCCGTGCGGTCGAGATTCGCGCGGACGACGGACGCCTGCGCGCCGACGAGGACCGTCGCCGTGGGCGCCAGCGCGAGCGCCCGCCATGGGCGTACGGCCGGCCAGGAGCAGCGCCAACGCACGCTCACCGCGACGGCGATCAGCAGCCAGAAACCGGCCGGGAACAGGGCGGCCGCCCATAGCGGCATCGAGCCGTCGGGAGTGTCACCGCCGCTCCAGTGGGTCGCCAGCCGGTCGGGCAGTCGGCCGTGGGCGGCCCAGGGCAGGGCGGCGAGCAGTGCCGCGACGGCCGCGACGGATCCCGCGCGCACCCAGCGCGCGGCGCGGCCGTGGCCGCCTTTGCCGCCGCCCCCGTTGGGTGCGGCTGCGTGTCCCCCGGTCGTCATCGCGTCGTGTTCCCGTTCGTCATGTGGTCGTCCCCCGGATCATGTCGATGAGGTCGGTGCGGCTGTAGCCGAGCCGGGATGCCTCCGCGATCAGCTCCCGCACCTTGATCTGCAGTCCGGAGCGTGCCGGCGCCCCCTCGGCGACGCTGATCCCGCGGCCCCGGCGGAACTCCAGCAGGCCCTCGTCCCGCAGTTCACGCAGGCCGCGCAGGACGGTGTTGACGTTGATGTCCAGGGTCGCGGAGAGATCGCGGGCCGAGGGCAGCCGGTCGCCGGGGCGGCACTCGCCCTCGGCGACGGCCCGCCGGATCGCCGCCGCGACCTGCTCGTGCAGCGGGCGGGTGTCGGTCTTGTCCAGACGCAGCAGCATGGTGCCAATGACACTAGCACCATCAGCTTCATTGTCGTGAGGGCGGACAGCAGAACGGGCCCGCCGCGTGTCGCGACGGGCCCGTGGGGTGCCGAGGGTGTGTCAGCCGAGCTTGGCGAAGCCGTAGCTGAGCAGCTTCTTGGCGTCCGCCTCGCGCTGGGGGATGGAGGTGGAGGCGAGGACGGTGCCGATGACCGTCTTGCCGTTCCGGGTCGCGGCGAAGACCAGGCAGTACTTGGCCTCCGGGCCGGAACCGGTCTTCACGCCGATGGTGCCGCTGTAGCTGCTGAGGAGCCCGTTGGTGTTCGTCCACGTGCTCATCGTGCGGGTGCCGCCCGTCTTGGTGACGGTCTTCGCGGTGTACGACTTCGTCTTCACGATCGCGCGGAACGTGGAGTTCTTCATCGCGCTGCTGGCGATCTTCGTCAGGTCGCGCGGCGTCGAGAAGTTGTTGCCGTTGCCGATGCCGTCGAACGAGTCGAAGGTCGTGTTCTTCAGGCCCAGGCTCTTGGCGGCGGTGTTCATCTTGCCGATGAAGTTCTTCACGCGCGCGTCGCGGGTGGAGCCCGAACCGTAGGTGTCGGCGAGCGCGTAGGCGGCGTCGCAGCCGGACGGCAGCATCAGGCCGTACAGCAGCTGGCGGACGGTGACCTTGTCGCCGACGATCAGGTGCGCCTGGGAGGCGTTGTTCTTGACGACGTAGTCGCTGTACGCCTTCTGGATCGTCACCTTTTTGTCGAGGTTGAGGTTCGACTGCGCGAGCACGACCTTGGCAGTCATGATCTTGGTGGTGGAACCGGTGGAGCGCTTGGTGTCCGCCGCCTTGGTGTAGAGCGTCGTGCCGCTCGCGTTGTTCATCACGTAGCCGCCGGCGGCCACGATCGAGGGCGCCGTGACGGCCTGCGCGGGCGCCGCGGCGAGAGCGCCGGTGGCGAGCAGTGCGCCGGAGGTGACGGCGACGGCGGCGGCTCTGCGGATGCGCGTGCTGCGGGTGCCCTTAATGCCGGTAATCAAAGTGATGTACCCCGATTGTGTTGAATGCCCCTGGAGTGCGGCCGAGTTGAGGTGGCAGGAGCAGAGGACCGCACGTGTGAGACACGTAAGTAGCACAGAAGGTTGTGCGGCTGCTGCGGGCGAAATCGGTCACGTCCGGATGCTGGACGTCGCTGCCGTATGCGTACGTGTTGTATCTATCCTGTGGGCATGAAGACGGCCGTACAGCAGACCACCCGCCGGCACGAGAAGCCGCCGCCCGCCGCCGATCGCGTGTACGCCCACGTCAAACAGGGCGTCCTGGGCCGTCTCTACGAGGGCGGCACCCTGCTCACCGAGGGCGAACTGGCCGAGGCCGTCGGCGTCTCGCGCACGCCCGTGCGGGAAGCGCTGCTGCGGCTGGAGGTCGAGGGTCTGATCCGGCTCTACCCGAAGAAGGGCGCCCTGGTGCTGCCCGTCTCCGCGCAGGAGATCGCCGACGTGGTGGAGACCCGCCAGCTGGTCGAGGAGCACGCCGCCCGCAAGGCCGTACCCGCCCCGCCCGGCCTGCTCCAGCGGCTGACCGAGCTGCTGGAGCTGCAGAAGACGCAGGCCGCCGCGGGTGACCTGGCCGCGGCCGCGGTCACCGACCGCTCCTTCCACGCCGAGATCGTGCGCAGCGGCGGCAACGAGATCCTGTCCCGGCTCTACGACCAACTGCGCGACCGGCAGCTGCGGATGGGCGTCGCCGTCATGCACTCCCACCCCGACCGGATCGCCAAGACGCTCGCCGAGCACGAGGAGATACTGGACGCGCTGCGCGCCGGGGACGCGGAGGCGGCCGTCGAGGTCGTGCACCGGCACGTGAGCTGGTTCGAGCACCTCGCCCGGGGTGAGGTCCGATGAGCAGCCCGGCGCGGAACGTCACTCTTCCGGGTGATCCGCCGGGCGGCCGACGCGCCGTCACCGTGTGGTCCATAGGCGTCGCCGTCTACTTCGTCGCCGTCATTTTCCGTACGTCGTTGGGTGTGGCGGGACTGGACGCGGCGGATCGCTTCCATGTCAACGCCTCCGCCCTGTCGACGTTCTCCATACTTCAGCTGCTGGTCTACGCCGGCATGCAGATACCCGTCGGCCTGCTGGTCGACCGGCTCGGCACCAAGAAGGTGCTGAGCATCGGCGCCGTGCTGTTCACGGCCGGACAGCTGGGTTTCGCCTTCTCCCCGTCCTACGGCACCGCCCTCGCCTCCCGCGCCCTGCTGGGCTGCGGTGACGCGATGACCTTCATCAGCGTGCTGCGGCTGGGCACCCGCTGGTTCCCGGCCCGGCGCGGCCCGCTGGTCGCCCAGTTCGCGGGACTGGTCGGCATGGCGGGCAACCTGGTCTCCACCCTGGTCCTCGCCCGGCTGCTGCACGGCATCGGCTGGACCCCGGCGTTCGCCGGCAGCGCGCTCGCGGGTGTCGTCGTCCTCGTGCTGACGCTGCTGTTCCTGAAGGACCACCCCGAGGGCTTCGAGCCCGAGCCGTCCCCGCACCAGGGCGCGGCCTACGTCCGCCGGCAGATCGCGGCGGCCTGGCGGGAGCCCGGCACCCGCCTCGGACTGTGGGTGCACTTCACCACCCAGTTCCCGGCGATGGTCTTCCTGCTGCTGTGGGGTCTGCCGTTCCTGGTCCAGGCGCAGGGGCTGAGCCGGACCACGGCCGGCGAACTGCTCACCCTCGTCGTCCTGTCCAACATGGTGATCGGGCTGGTCTACGGCCAGATCGTCGCCCGGCACCACGCGGCGCGGCTGCCGCTGGCCCTGGGCACGGTGGGGGCGACCGCGCTGCTGTGGGCGGCGACGCTGGCGTACCCCGGCGCGCAGGCGCCGATGTGGCTGCTGGTGGTGCTGTGCTCGGTGCTGGGCGCGTGCGGGCCGGCCTCGATGCTCGGTTTCGACTTCGCACGGCCGGCCAACCCGCCCGAGCGACAGGGGACCGCGTCCGGCATCACCAACATGGGTGGCTTCATCGCCTCGATGACGACGCTGTTCGCGATCGGGGTGCTGCTGGACGCGACCGGGGACGACTACGACACGGCCTTCAGCGCGGTGTTCGTGCTGCAGGCGCTCGGGGTGTCCCAGATCCTGCGGCTCCGCGGGCGTGCGGCCCAGCGGGAGCGCGAGCGGTTGGTGGCCAGCCGGGTGGAAACGGTGCACGTGCCCGCGTGACAGCGCGCTGCGCCGGTGCGGGCCCCATCGCGGGCGTCACGGGGGCCCGGACCCCCGCCACCGCCCTGAACGACTACGGCGTCACCGCGAAGTGGTTCAGGATCGCCGTCGTCAGGTCCGGGTCGCCCTCCGTCTTGACGCGGTCCGCCACCGCCTCCGGGGTGACGCGGCCGCAGGCGAGGCGGACGTAGGTCTCCCAGTCGAGGGTGAGGGTGGCGGCCGGGCCGAGGGCCGGGGCGGTTTCCAGGCTGCCGCGGCCCTGGATGTCGACGCGGATCGTGCGCAGGAACTCCACCGGGCCGTGCACGTCGAAGACGATCGCCGAACTGCGCGGCGCTTCCGCGTCCTTCGCGACGACCTTGGGGAGCGCTTCGAGAAGGACGTCCCGCACGACATGAGCGCCGGGCGAGTCCAGGTTGCCGGGGCGGCCGAGGGCCGTACGCAGGTCCTGCTCGTGCACCCACACGTCGAAGGCCCGGGTCCGGTAGGCCTGTTCCACCGTGATCTCCGTGCCCAGCGGGCCACGCACCGTGGCGCCGGGGTCGCGGGACTCGTTGCGGAGCTGGCGGTTGCGGCGGATGACCGTGTACTCCAGCTCGGCCGTCATCTCCGGCGCCGTGTGGTGGCGGCGGACGTCGACCTGCATCTCCATGTACCGCTGGTACTCGGTGGTGACGTGGAAGAGGTCACGCGGGAGCGAGTGGATCGGACGCGGGTCGCCGAGCATCTCGCAGTCCATGCCGATCACATGGGACACGATGTCCCGCACGGACCAGCCGGGGCACGGGGTCCGCCGGTTCCACTCGCCGTCCGCGAGCGACTGGACCATCTCGGATATCGCTTCGATGGAGTGCGTCCAGGCGTCGGCGTAGGGCTGGAGGGTGGGATGCAGACTCACGGAACGGGACCCCTCGGCGGTCGGTACACGGGCAGGTTGTGGCGGCGTTGCCAGCGGGCGTCGGCGCGGCGGCGGCGTCTGAGCCTCCCCCAGTTCTCGGCTGCGCTCGAACCGTGGGGACCCCCAAGTTACGCTGCTTGCAGGCACCCCGGCAGTGCTTTCGTGTGACGATCGTAGGCCTGTGTGGACGACTCGAATGCCAGGACGGTGGTAGTGTGCGCGCCTCGCTGATCCAGATTGCCGTGAACGAGGATGAATCGGTCGACTCCCGGCGGCAACGGGCGGCCGCGCTGGTCCGGCAGCAGGCCGGGGCAGATCTCGTCGTCCTGCCCGAGCTGTGGACGACGGGCGCCTTCGCCTACGAGGAGTTCGGCCCCGAGGCCGAGCCGCTCGAAGGGCCGACGTACGAGACGATGGCCAAGGCCGCGAGCGACGCGGGCGTGTGGCTGCACGCCGGGTCGATTCCCGAGCGGGCCGTGTCCGGCACCGGCTCCGCCACGGCGGACGGGCCGCTCTACAACACCTCTCTCGTCTTCTCCCCCTCCGGTGAGCTGGCCGCCGTCTACCGCAAGATCCATCGCTTCGGCTTCGACAAGGGCGAGGCCGTGCTGATGGGCGCCGGGCGGGACCTCGTGACGGTCC
Source organism: Streptomyces yokosukanensis (assembly GCF_001514035.1). Classification (GTDB taxonomy): domain Bacteria; phylum Actinomycetota; class Actinomycetes; order Streptomycetales; family Streptomycetaceae; genus Streptomyces; species Streptomyces yokosukanensis. The sequence goes on from NZ_KQ948206.1 coordinate 328,804, forward strand.
GGCTGCCCGGGACCACGCTCGGCGTGGCCACCTGCTACGACCTCCGTTTCCCCGAACTCTTCCGCTCCCTGGTCGACGCCGGCGCCGAGACGCTGGTGATCCCGGCGGGCTGGCCCGAGCGGCGACGCGCGCACTGGACGCTGCTGGCTCAGGCGCGGGCGGTGGAGAACCAGGCGTTCGTGCTCGCCTGTGGAACGGCCGGGACCCATGCGGGAGTTCCGCAGGCGGGTCACTCGATCGTGGTGGATCCCTGGGGCGAGGTGCTCGCCGAGGCGGGCCCGGACGAGGAGGTCCTCACGGTCGACTTCGACCCGGCGAAGGTGGCGACGACCCGCGAGCAGTTCCCGGCGCTGAAGGACCGCGTACTGGGCCTGGAGCCGCCGCAACGCCAGGGCCTGCCCGCATCCGGGATCGGGCCGGGCTCCCTCAGTGGTCCTCCCGCTCCTTCTGCGCCAGGTGGATCACACACACCGCCACCGCGATGAGCAGGGCCGGATCCGCGTCGTCGCGCACGATGTCGACGCCGTACGTGTCCCTCAGGTGCAGCCAGCGCCGGGAGATCACCGCGAGGAGTTCACCGTCGTACTCGATGGCGAACTCGTGGTCGAGGATCTTGCCGCTGACGTCCAGCTCGGTGCCCTCGGCCAAGGACACCCGGTAGTGGTTGCGCAGCAGGGACAGCCGTTTGCGCCTGATGGTGGCAAGGCCCTCGCCGTCCCGCTCGATCACCATGGTGTCGCGCAGGGCGAGCATCTTCTGGTGGATGTCGATCAGGACGCGTCCGTGGGCGTCCTTCAGCTGGAAGGTGTCGCGCAGCCGCATGGCCTTGCCGTCGACGAGGAACACCTTCCGGCCGTGCTCGTCCTCGATCCAGTAGTCGTCACCGATGCCGAGGAGCCGGTCGCGTACGAGGAGTCTCATGCGGGTACCGTTCCCCGCCACGGCGTGATCATCACAGAGCCGGAGGAAGGCGACCGTCACGGGGACGGAAGGAGCGGGGTCGCAAGGAGCGGGGACGGAGGGAGCGGGGACCGGGGGCCGAAGCGGCGCCGGTAGTCCGACGGGCTCAGGCCCGTCTCCCGGCGCAGCCGGGCCCGCAGATTGGCCGCCGTACCCAGTCCGCTGCGCGCCGCGACGACGTCGAGGCGCTCCTCGCCCCGCTCGATCAGCCGGCACGCCAGCGCCACCCGCTCACCGGTGAGCCAGGCCAGCGGCGTCGTCCCCAGCTGGGAGCGGAAGCGGCGGTGCAGGGTGGCGGGGCTGACGGCCGCGCGGGCGGCCAGGTCCGCCACCGTCAGCGGCTCGCCCAGCCGTTGCTGCGCCCAGGCCAGCAGCGGGCCGAGCGACTCGTCGGGCACCTCGGGCACCGGACGCTCCACGAACTGCCGCTGCCCGCCGTCCCGGTGGGCGGCGAAGACGAGGCGCCGCGAGACGGCGGCCGCGAGTTCGGCGCCGTGGTCGCGCCGCCAGACGTGCAGGCCGAGGTCGAGCGCGGCGGCGCTGCCGGCGGCGGTGAGGACGTCGCCCTCGTCCACGAACAGCACGTCGGGTTCCAGCAGCACCTGGGGATGCAGCTCCCGGAAGACGTCCGCCCACATCCAGTGCGTGGTGGCCCGCCGGCCGTCGAGCAGTCCGGCCTCGGCGAGGGCGAAGCTGCCGGTGCAGAAGCTGATGACACGGGCCCCGCGCGCGTGGGTGCGCCGGATGGCGTCCAGGACGTCGGCACCGCGCGGTACGACGTTGTCGGGGCGGCCCGGTACGACGAGGGTGTCGGCCTCGTCCGCCGCCTCCAGTCCGGGCACGCCGGTCAGGGTGAAGAAGCCGTGGTTCATCCGCACCCCGCGGCCGGGCGTGCACAGCGTCACCTCGTACAGCGGCCCCTGGACGTCCAGTTCGGGCCTGGGCAGACCGAACAGTTCGGTGGCGACCCCGACCTCGAAGGGGTTGGTGCCCTCGTCGACGATCACGGCGACCCGATGCGTCCGAAGCGGACGCCGAGCCCGATGAGCGCGATGCGAACGCTGAGCCGGTTGCGGGCGCTGGTGAGAGGATTCTTGCGGCATGTGCGATTCCTAGCACTCGTACGGCGGCTGCGCCCGGCCGCACGATGAACCCATGGAACCGATCTCCGCACCCAGGCAGCCGATCTCTCTCGCGAAGGCCCTCGCCTCCTTCACCGAGCAGTGGAGCCCCCGCATCGTCACCACCGTGAACGACTACGACGTACGTGTGGCCAAGGTGGCGGGCGAACACCTCTGGCACGCCCACGACCACACCGACGAGTTCTTCCTGGTCCTCGACGGCGAACTGCACATCGGTCTGCGCGAGCCGGCCGGGGAGCGCACGGTCGTGCTGCCCAAGGGCTCGGTGTTCACCGTCCCGCGCGGGATCGAGCACAAGCCGTACGCGCGCGTACCCACCGAAATCCTCGTCCTGGAGCCCAGCGGCACCCTGTCGGTCGGCGACCGGCACGAGGAGGTGCCGGACCACGTGGACACGACCACCGGCCACACCCTGGCCTGACGGTTCATCGCAGTCCATCGGGCGTTCGGGTGTCACGCAGGTGAATTTCCGCTACGTGCACGGAAGTTGACCAACCATGGGCGGTGCCCCCGAGTCGGACGTCGCGTAAGGCTCACCACTGCCCACGCATCTTCCGGAGGACCACCCGTCATGACCCGCATACCGTCTGCACGCGCGCTGGCCCTGACTCTCGGTGCCGCCCTGGCCCTGCCCCTCACCCTCGCCGGTACGGCCGGCGCCGCCACCTCGCCGGCCACCGCCGCGGTCAACCAGTACGACTGGCAGCTCACCTACAAGGCCGCCGCCGGGCAGGCCAACAAGGCGACCGTCACCGCGTCGCCCACCGCGGACCGCAAGGGCATCACCTATGTGATCGACGACGTCGTGCGGATCAGCGCCGGCCACGACTGCGTCTACCCCGACAGCGCGGACCGCACGAAGGTCTCCTGCACGGTGACCGACGTGGACAGCCAGGACCCGTACCCCGCGCTGGTCATGGACCTCGGCGACCGCGACGACACGGTCACCTACAAGAACGCCACCGACCAGGTCTACTCCTACGCCCAGATCGCGCTCGGCGCGGGCAACGACAAGGCGACCGACTCCGGCCGTCTCGACGGCGCCTACGTCTCGGGCGACGCGGGCGACGACACCATCACGGTGGGCAAGCTGGGCCTGGCCTGGGGCGGCGACGGCAACGACACGATCAACGCGAGCGGTGGCGACAACATCGTGAAGGGCGGCAACGGCGACGACGTGCTGCGCGGCGGCGCCGGCGACCAGGACCTGTCCGGCGACGACGGCAACGACACGATCACCGGCGGCGCCGGCGCCGACACCCTCTACGGCGGCAAGGGCAACGACGCCCTGTACGGCGGCAGCGGCAACGACCGGATGTACGGCAACAGCGGCAACGACAAGCTCTACGGCGGCGCCGGCCAGGACACGCTCTCCGGCGGTCCCGGCACGGACGTGGTCCACCAGGACTGACGGCCCCGAGCCCGGCCGGGCCAGACGCCGGTCAGGGTTTTCCACAGGCACCGAAACGGCTGTCGGAGTCGGGTGGCACCCTTGGATCCATGACCGACTCCGCACCCCGACGCGTCCGCGTCCGCGCCCCCGAACTGATCGGCAAGGGCGGCTGGCTGAACACGGGCAACACCCAGTACACCCTCGCCGACCTGCGCGGACGTGTCGTCGTCCTGGATTTTTGGACCTTCTGCTGCATCAACTGCCTGCATGTCCTCGACGAGCTGCGCGAGTTGGAGGAGAAGCATCGGGACACGGTGGTGGTCATCGGTGTGCACTCTCCGAAGTTCGTGCACGAGGCGGAGCATCAGGCGGTCGTCGACGCGGTGGAGCGTTACGGCGTGGAGCATCCGGTGCTGGACGACCCGGAGCTGGCGACCTGGAAGCAGTATGCGGTGCGTGCCTGGCCGACGTTGGTCGTGATCGACCCGGAGGGGTACGTCGTCGCGCAGCACGCGGGCGAGGGGCACGCTCATGCCATCGAGCGGCTGGTGACGGAGCTGGAGGCCGAGCACGAGGCGAAGGGCACCCTGCGCCGCGGCGACGGTCCGTACGTTGCGCCGGAGCCGGAGCCGACGGCCCTGCGCTTCCCGGGCAAGGCGCTGTCGCTTCCGTCCGGGCACGTGCTGGTCAGCGATACGACCCGGCATCAGCTGGTGGAGCTGGAGGCGGACGGGGAGACGGTCGTACGGCGGATCGGCTCGGGCAGCCGGGGGTTCGCGGACGGCGGTCCGCTCGACGCTTCGTTCAGTGAGCCGCAGGGCCTCGCCCTGCTCGACGACGGCTCGGTGGTCGTGGCGGACACCGTCAACCACGCCCTGCGCCGCCTGGACCTCGCCACCGGTGCGGTGAGCACCCTGGCCGGCACCGGAAAGCAGTGGTGGCAGGGGTCGGCCACCTCCGGTCCGGCCCGCGAGGTCGACCTCTCCTCCCCGTGGGACGTCGCGCTCTTTTGCGGCAAGGTGTGGATCGCCATGGCAGGTGTCCACCAGCTGTGGACGTACGACCCCGTCACGGGCACGGTGGCGGTGGCGGCGGGCACGACCAACGAGGGCCTGGTCGACGGGCCCGGCGCGGAGGCCTGGTTCGCCCAGCCCTCCGGCCTCGCGGCCACCGCCGACCGGCTCTGGCTCGCCGACTCCGAGACGTCCGCGCTGCGCTGGGTGGACCTGGACGGACAGGTCCACACGGCGGTCGGCACCGGCCTGTTCGACTTCGGCCACCGCGACGGCGCCGCCGACCAGGCCCTGTTCCAGCACCCGCTCGGCGTCACCGCGCTGCCGGACGGCTCGGTGGCGGTCGCCGACACGTACAACCACGCCCTGCGGCGCTACGACCCGGCGACCGGCGAGGTCACGACTCTCGCGACCGATCTGCGCGAGCCCAGCGACGCCGTCCTCGACGGCGCGGACATCGTGGTCGTGGAGTCGGCCCGGCACCGGCTGACCCGGCTGCGGCTGCCCGAGGAGGCGGTGAGCGTGGAGTCGGTCGCCCATCGCACCCGGCGCGCGGCGACCGAGGTCGCCCCGGGCCGCCTGCGCCTGGACGTGATCTTCCAGGCCCCGGCCGGCCAGAAGCTGGACACCAGGTACGGCCCCTCGACCCGGCTGCTGGTCTCCGCCACCCCGCCGGAGCTGCTGATCGAGGGTGAGGGCGCGGACCCGGACCTGAGCCGCGAGCTGGAGCTGAACCCGGCGGTCACGGAAGGCGTGCTGCACGTCTCGGCGATGGCGGCCTCCTGCGACGACGATCCGGCCAACCCGTATCCCGCCTGCCATGTCCACCAACAGGACTGGGGTGTTCCGCTCCGGCTCACCGAGGGTGCGACGGATCGGCTGCCGCTGGTGCTGGCCGGGATGGACGAGTAGGCCTGCGTCGGGCCGGGGGGCTACGTCGGTGCGTCGCCGCCCGGCCGGTCGCGCGGTCGCCCGCGCCCCCCGGGGTGCTGCCGCGCCCCAGGGGGGCGCGGACCCATCGGACAGGCCCTAGCCCTGCAGGAACGCCACCAGCGCGTTCGCCAGGAGGAACGGGTCGTCGGCGCCGCACAGTTCGCGGACGCTGTGCATGGACAGGATCGCGACGCCGATGTCGACCGTGCGGATGCCGTGCCGGGCCGCGGTGATGGGGCCGATCGTCGTGCCGCACGGCATGGAGTTGTTGGAGACGAAGGTCTGGAACGGGACGTCGGCCTTCTCGCAGGCGGCGGCGAAGACCGCGCGTCCCGAACCGTCCGTGGCGTAGCGGTTGTTGACGTTGACCTTGAGGATCGGGCCGCCGTTGACGCGCGGGTGGTGCGTCGGGTCGTGCCGCTCCGCGTAGTTGGGGTGGACGGCATGGCCCGTGTCGGAGGACAGGCACACCGTGCCGGCGAAGGCGCGGGCCCGGTCCTCGTACGAGCCGCCGCGGGCGAACACCGAGCGCTCCAGGACGGTTCCGAGCAGCGGGCCGTCCGCGCCGGTGTCCGACTGGGAGCCGTTCTCCTCGTGGTCGAAGGCGGCGAGCACGGGGATCCGGGTGAGCGGTGCGCCGGAGGTCGCGACGGCGGCCAGCGCGGCCGTGGCCGCGTGCACCGACAGCAGGTTGTCCATCCGCGGGCCGGCGACCAGGTCCCGGTCCCGGCCGAGGTAGGCCGGGGCCTCCACGGGGTGGGTCATCAGGTCCCAGCCGGTGACCGAGCCGGCCGCGAGCCCGGCTTCCTGCTCCAGGAAGGCGATCAGATCGCCGTCGCGCACATCGTCGCCGAGACCCCAGATCGGCTGCAGATGGCGCTGCTTGTCGAGCTTGAGCCCCTCGGTGCTGACCGAGCGGTCCAGGTGGATGGCGAGCTGGGGCACGCGCAGCAGGGGCCGGTCCACACCGACCAGCACCGTGGAGCCGTCGCGCAGGCTCAGCCGGCCGGCCAGGCCCAGATCGCGGTCGAGCCAGGAGTTCATCAGCGGGCCGCCGTAGATCTCGACGGCGACCTGACGCCAGCCGTGCGCCCCGCTGTCGGGCCGCGGCTTGATCCGCAGGTTCGGGGAGTCGGTGTGGGCGCCGACGATGTGGAACGGCGTGTGCGCCTCGGCGCCCTCGGGGACGTACCAGGCGACGATCGCGCCGCCGCGCAGCACGTACTTGCCGCCGCTCGAGGCGTCCCAGGCGTCCGTCTCCGCGACCTGCCGGAAACCTGCCTTCTCCAGCCGCTCGGCGGCATTGGCCACCGCGTGGTACGGCGACGGGCTGGCCGCCAGGAAGGACATCAGGTCGTCGGTGTGGCCGCGGTCGAAGCGGGGAGGTGCGCTCATGGCATTCACCTTAACGACGTGCGCGAGCCCGCTCCCGGAAAGGAGCGGGCCCGCACATGGAATCCACAAGGATCTTCCATGGCCGAGGATCTTCCAGGGCCGGGGATCTTCTAGAACGCGGCCTCGTCCAGCTCCATCAGGTCCAGCTCGACGCCCTCGGCGACCTTGCGGGCGAGCGTGACGCCCGGCAGGACGTTCGCAGCGAAGAACTTCGCCGCGGCGATCTTGCCGGTGTAGAACGCCTGGTCCTTCGCGGAGCCGGCCGCGCCCTTCTCCGTGAGCTTCTCGGCGGCGATCGCGGCGCCCTTCAGCAGGAGGTAGCCGACGACGACGTCACCGGAGGCCAGCAGCAGGCGGCTGGTGTTCAGGCCCACCTTGTAGATGTTCTTGGTGTCCTGCTCGGTGGCCGCGAGGTCGGTCAGCATCAGGCCGACGATCGCCTCCAGCTCCACGGCCGCCTTGGCCAGGTGCTCACGGGCGCCGGCCAGCTCCTCGCCGCCGGTGCCGAGCGCCAGGAACTTCTTGATGTCCTCGGCGAGGGAGTTCAGCGCGGCGCCCTGGTTGCGGACGATCTTCCGGAAGAAGAAGTCCTGGCCCTGGATCGCGGTGGTGCCCTCGTACAGGGTGTCGATCTTGGAGTCCCGGATGTACTGCTCGATCGGGTACTCCTGCAGGAAGCCGGAGCCGCCGAAGGTCTGCAGCGACTGGGCCAGCTGCTCGTAGCCCTTCTCGGAGCCGTAGCCCTTGACGATCGGCAGCAGCAGGTCGTTCAGCGCGTGCTCGGCGGAGGCGTCCTCGTCGGCCGCCTCCTTGACCTGGATCGCGTCCTGGACGGAGGCGGTGTACAGCACCAGGGCGCGCATGCCCTCCGCGTACGCCTTCTGCGTCATCAGCGAGCGGCGCACGTCCGGGTGGTGGGTGATGGTGACCTTGGGGGCGGTCTTGTCCAGGAAGTTCGCCAGGTCGGGGCCCTGGACGCGCTCCTTGGCGTACTCCAGCGCGTTCAGGTAGCCCGTGGACAGCGTGGAGATCGCCTTCGTGCCGACCATCATGCGGGCGAACTCGATGATGCGGAACATCTGGCGGATGCCCTCGTGCTTGTCGCCGATGAGCCAGCCCTTGGCGGGGTGCTGGTCGCCGAAGGTCATCTCGCAGGTGTTGGAGGCCTTCAGGCCCATCTTGTGCTCGACGTTGGTGGCGTAGACGCCGTTGCGCTCGCCCAGCTCGCCGGTCTCGAAGTCGAACTCGTACTTCGGCACGAGGAAGAGGGACAGGCCCTTGGTGCCGGCGCCGGCGCCCTCGGGACGCGCGAGCACGTAGTGGAGGATGTTCTCCGACATGTCGTGCTCACCGGAGGTGATGAAGCGCTTCACGCCCTCGATGTGCCAGGAGCCGTCCTCCTGCTGGATCGCCTTGGTGCGGCCGGCGCCCACGTCGGAGCCCGCGTCGGGCTCGGTGAGCACCATCGTGGAGCCCCACTGCTTCTCCACGGCGATCGAGGCGATGTGCTTCTGGACCTCGTTGCCCTCCTCGAAGAGGATGCCGGCGAACGCCGGGCCCGAGGAGTACATCCACACGGCCGGGTTGGCGCCCAGGATCAGCTCGGCGTAGGCCCAGATCAGGGAGCGGGGCGAGGTGGTGCCGCCGATCTCCTCGGGCAGGCCGAGCCGCCAGTACTCGGAGTCCATGAAGGCCTGGTAGCTCTTCTTGAAGGACGCCGGGACCGGCGCGGTGTTGGTCTCCGGGTCGAAGACCGGCGGGTTGCGGTCGGCGTCGGTGAAGGACTCGGCCAGCTCGTTCTCCGAGAGGCGGGTCATCTCCTCCAGGATGCTCGTGGCGGTGTCGACGTCCATCTCCTCGAAGGGGCCGGTGCCGTACACCTTGTCGCGCCCCAGTACTTCGAAGAGGTTGAACTCGATGTCGCGGAGATTCGGCTTGTAGTGCCCCATGACGACGGCTCCGTAGAGAGATCGGCGAGGCACTGGCTCCTCGCACTTAGTTCACGTACCAACAAGTAGCTACGATGATGCTACCCGTCGGTAATAAGACGCAACCCCTATCGGCCCGAGTGTGAGAAGGGTCTACTCCGCAGGGGTCCTGCCGCTCCGTCCCTGTGCCGCGCCGGGCCTCGGTACGCTTGCGCCCATGTACGGATACGGCCAGTCCATGGACGGCGGCGCCGCGCAGCAGCAGTACGCCCCGCCGCAGCAGCCGGGCGGTGTCGGCGGGTACGGCCAGCCGCCGCCGCTCTACCCGGAGCCGTCCCCGCCCTCGCTCGCGGACGCGGTGCGCGCCTTCACCACCGGGCAGATGTCCGCCGAGGACTTCCAGCAGATCTTCGCCACGTCGAAGGTGTACTGCCCGCGCGGCGACACCCCCGGCTTCCTCGCCCTGCACAACACCCAGCAGCCGGTGATCCCGATGTTCACCTCGCTCAAGGAGCTGCGCCGGTACGCGGGCAAGGAGTCCAAGTACTTCGTGATCACCGGCGCGGAGGTGATCGACCTGCTGCCCACCGGCTACGGCTTCGTCCTGGACATGGAGGGCGAGCACCGGATGGTGTTCGACGCGAAGGCGGTCGAGCAGATGGTCGACTTCGCGATGCGGCGGATGTACGGCTGATCCGCGGGCTCCTGACAGTGAGCCGATCGAGGGCCCGGAGGGAATTCTCTCCGGGCCCGTCGTGTTGGGGGTGGCAGAAAGTTCAACGCTCAACTAAAGTGGGCGCACAAGGAGGTACCGACCATGCCTGCAGTGACCGTCGAGAACCCGCTGACGCTCCCCCGGGTGACCGCTCCCGCCGATGTCGTGGCACGTCCCGTGCTGACCGTCACGACCGCTCCGAGCGGTTTCGAGGGTGAGGGTTTCCCGGTGCGCCGGGCGTTCGCGGGGATCAACTACCGCCACCTCGACCCGTTCATCATGATGGACCAGATGGGTGAGGTGGAGTACGCGCCGGGCGAGCCCAAGGGCACCCCCTGGCACCCGCACCGGGGCTTCGAGACCGTCACCTACATCATCGACGGGATCTTCGACCACCAGGACTCGCAGGGCGGTGGCGGCACCATCACCAACGGCGACACCCAGTGGATGACCGCGGGCTCCGGCCTGCTGCACATCGAGGCCCCGCCGGAGTCCCTCGTCATGTCCGGCGGTCTCTTCCACGGCCTGCAGCTGTGGGTGAACCTCCCGGCCAAGGACAAGATGATGGCCCCGCGCTACCAGGACATCCGCGGCGGCAACGTCCAGCTGCTGACGACGCCGGACGGCGGTGCGCTGCTGCGCGTCATCGCGGGCGAGCTGGACGGGCACCAGGGCCCCGGCATCACCCACACCCCGATCACGATGATCCACGCGACCGTCGCCCCGGGCGCCGAGGTCACCCTGCCCTGGCGCGAGGACTTCAACGGCCTGGCCTATGTGCTCGCGGGCCGCGGCAGCGTCGGCGCGCAGCGCCGGCCGATCCACCTCGGCCAGACCGCCGTCTTCGGCGCCGGGTCCTCGCTGACCGTCCGCGCGGACGAGAAGCAGGACTCGCACACGCCGGACCTGGAGGTCGTCCTCCTCGGCGGACAGCCCATCCGTGAGCCCATGGCCCACTACGGCCCGTTCGTCATGAACACCAAGGACGAACTGATGCAGGCCTTCGAGGACTTCCAGAAGGGCCGCCTGGGGACCATCCCGGCGGTGCACGGGATGACCGAGGGCGGCCCGCAGGGGCAGTAGGCCCGCAGGCTGGTTGAGACGAGGCCCCGTCCGGCATCCGGACGGGGCCTCGTGTGTGCCGGGGGAGAGCCGGGGCAAGACGGCACGCCGACACGGATGGACCAACTCCGCAAGGCGTCGCACCGGACGGGCCCATAGCGTCGCAAGTGCGCTACTCGTTCCAGTGCGCGCATGAGTGGTCGCTCTTGGTGGTCGACACCTCGCACACAACCAGTTCAGGAGACACATATGAGCAGCATCCGCAGGGCCGTGGCGTGCACGGCGGCAAGCGTCCTCCTCTCCGTCGGCGGCCTCGCGCTGGCCGCCCCCGCCCAGGCCGACGACCAGGCGCCGACGGCTTCCGTCCAGCAGAGCGCGCCCTCGGGCCTCCTCGGCAACGGCGAACAGGCCAGCTGCGGCCTCCTGGGCCTGGGTTGCATCCTGCACGGGCTCCTCGGCATCCTCTGAGGAAACTCGCCGGCACCGATCAGCCGACGCATGAGCGGCCGCCTCGCACCGAGGCGGCCGCTCACGCCTGTGCGGGCGCACCGAGCGGCCCCCGCCACGACGCGGCAACGGGCCTCACCCGCCCGGCCCGTACGCCAGGACATCAGCCGGCGCCCGTGATCGGCTGGACGTGTGCAGCTGTTGCCCGATCCCGTACGCCGTGTCGCCGCCTGGTGCGCCGTGCTGCTGCTCGTCGCCGGGGTGGGATGGGTCGCGGTGCGGCTGTGCGGAGAGTTCCGTACGGCCGTCACCCCGGTGCTGCTCGCCCTGCTCGGGACCGCGCTGCTCGGTCCGCTGCACCGGCGGCTCGTACGGACCGGTGTGCAGGCGTCGGTGTCGGCCGGGCTCACCTGCGTCGCCGTCCTGACCGTCGTCGGCGGTGCCGTGTACATCGTGGTCGCCGCGCTCATCGACACCGGCGACCAGATCATCGCCTCGCTCCGCAACGCCGCCAAGGCCGTCTCCCAGCACTTCGGGGCCGCCGGCACCGGACTGGACGACCTCGCCGCCAACTCCCGCAAGCTGCTGAGCAGGTTCGGCGGCACGGCCGCGTCCAACGTCATCAGCGGGGTCAGCGTCGTCGGCGAGAGCATCGCGATGGCGGTGCTCGCCCTGCTGCTCGTCTTCTTCTTCCTGCGCGACTCACACCGGGCCGTCGAGACCATCCGGTCCATCGCGCCCGGCGGCACCGCCGACACCCTGGAGGCCATCGCGCGGCGCGCCTTCGAGGCGGTGGAGGGGTTCATGCGCGGGACGACCCTCATCGCGTTCATCGACGCCGTGTGCATCACCGTCGGCCTGCTGATCCTTCAGGTGCCCGGCGCGATCGGGCTCGGCGCGCTCGTCTTCGTCGGCGCCTACATCCCCTACCTCGGCGCCTTCATCTCCGGCGCGGTGGCCGTCCTCGTCGCCCTCGCCGACCGCGGCTTCGTCATCGGGCTGTGGGCGCTCGGGGTGGTGCTCGCCGTGCAGGTGCTGGAGGGGCATGTGCTGCAGCCGGTCATCCAGAGCCGGACCGTGCAGATGCACCCGGCCGTGGTGATGCTCGCCATCACCGCCGGCGCCTCCGTAGCGGGCATCCTCGGCATGCTCCTCGCCGTACCGCTGACCGCGGCCGGCTTCGGGGTCGTACAGGAGCTGCGGACCCGCTACGCGGCGCCCTCCGACGGCTCGTCCTGCGGATCCTCGTCGTCCGCCGCGCCGCCCTCCGACGCGCCTTCCGGTTCGTAGAGCTCGAACCAGATGCTCTTGCCCTCGCCGCGCGGGTCCACCCCCCAGGCGTCCGCGAGCAGCTCGATCAGCATCAGGCCGCGTCCGGAGGAGGCCAGTTCGCCGGGCCGGCGCCGGTGCGGGAGGTCGTCGCCCACGTCGGTGACCTCCACCCGCAGCCGCCGCGCGCCCACCTCGCCGGCCACCTCGGCGAGCAGCAGCGCGTCGGCGTCGGTGTGCACCAGGACGTTGGTGACCATCTCGGAGACCAGCAGCACCGCCGAGTCGACCTGCTCGCAGGCGGCCCAGTCGTGCAGCAGCTCGCGCAGATGCCGGCGGGCCTCGGCGATCCGGTCCGGCTCGTCCTGCGCCACCGACAGCAGGGTGCGCCGCACCTGCGGTCGTACCGTCGCCGTGGCGCCGTAGCCGCGGCCGTCTCCCGGGCGGCAGAGCAGCACCAGGGCGATGTCGTCCTCGCGCCGGTCGGTCAGCGGGCCGACGGTGTGGTGCGAGGACGGCCCGTGCACACCCTGCACCAGCGCGTCGGCCAGCGACTCCAGATCGTCCTCGTCGTCTCGCGGATGGGCCTCGAGGATCGCGCGCAGCCGGCGCCAGCCGCTCTCCAGATCGTGCCCGCCCGTCTCGATCAAGCCGTCGGTGCACAGCGTCAGCGTCTCGCCGGCCTCCAGGGTGAACCGGGTCGTCGGATAGTCCGCGTCCGGGTCGATGCCGAGCGGCAGCCCGCCCGCCGTCAGCCGCTTCATCACCGTGCCGTCGGCCATCCGGATCACGGGGTCCGGGTGTCCGGCACGGGCGACCTCCAGCAGGCCGGTCTCCGGGTCGGCCTCCACATAGACGCAGGTCGCGAAGCGGAGGTCGGTCAGCTCGTCGTCGTGTGTGATGCCGTGCAGAAACCGCGAGGCGCGGGAGAGCACGGCGTCCGGGCGGTGGCCCTCACTGGCGTAGGCGCGCAGGGCGATGCGCAGCTGGCCCATGAGGCCCGCGGCCCGTACGTCATGGCCCTGTACGTCGCCGATGACCAGCGCGAAGCGGCCGGACGGCAGCGGGATCATGTCGTACCAGTCGCCCCCGACCTGGAGGCCGCCGCCGGTCGGGATGTACCGGGCGGCCACCTGCATCCCGGGGATCTCCGGGCCGAGCGAGGGCAGCATGGAGCGCTGCAGGCCCTCGGTCAGCTCCCGCTCGGAGGCGGTGGCCTCCGCCCGGGACAGCGCCTGGGCGAGCATCCGGGCCACCGTCGCGAGGACGGCGCGCTCGTCGGGGGTGAAGGCGACCGGATAGGTGAAGGCGGCCATCCAGGCGCCCATCGTGCGGCCGGCCACCGTCAGCGGCAGAAAGGCCCAGGAGCTGCGGCCGAAGCGCCGGGCGAGCGGCCAGGCCGCCGGGTAGCGGGCCCGGTACTCCTCGGGGGAGGACAGATACACCGCGCGGCCCGTGCGGGAGACCTGGGCCGCCGGATAGTCGGTGGTCAGCGCCATGTTCGAGAACGGGCCCAGATCGCCGGGCTGGTGTCCGTGCTGGCCGATGATCGTCAGCCGGTCGCCCGCCACACCGAACACCACCAGGCCGTCCGGGGAGAACCCCGGCATCGACAGCCCGCCGGCCACCCGCAGCACCTCTTCCGTGGACCGCGCCTCCGCGAGCGCCCGGCCCGCGTCCAGCAAGAACGCCTCCCGCGAGCGCCGCCAGTCGCCGGTGACCGCGCTGCGGGCGGCCTGCGTGCCCGGGGTGGGTTCGGTGACCTCTTGGAGGGTGCCGATCAGCTGGTAGGCCTGTCGCTCGGGGTCGTAGGCGGGTTTCGAGCGGCTGCGGACCACTCGCAGGATGTTGCCCCGCTCGTCCATGATCCGGATGCGCACCTCCGCGAGCGTGCCCTCGGCGACCGCCAGCGGGATCACTCCGGTGATCTCGTTCCAGTCGACCGGGTGCAGCCGGGCCCGGGTCTGGGCCTCGGTGAGAGTGGTCGCCTCCTCGGGCAGCCCGAGCAGTCGCGCCGCCTCCGCGTCCACGGTGACCAGTCCGGCAGCGGTGTCCCAGTGCCACAGTCCGGTAGCGAGGGCGGCGAGGACGTCCCCGACGGACGGGAGAGGCTCGCCTGTACGCATTGCCCCACTTTAGGAAGATGTGGGCGGCGACTGCCACCGTAGGAAAGGAGGATCCTGCCCACCCGTGTATACGGAGGATCCTCCAGCGGGAGCGCGGGAAACGGTGGAGAGCCGATCTTTGGGTGCCCGGTACCCTTGATGGGTCCGGGCCCCGTGCCCGTTCTCGCCGGGGAGAGCACCCCCGCCGCAGACCCACACACGAAGGACGATGAACGACGATGCATCGGTACAGGTCCCACACCTGCGGCCAGCTCCGCGCCTCTGACGTCGACACCGACGTCCGGCTGAGCGGCTGGCTGCACAATCGGCGCGACCTGGGCGGCATCCTCTTCATCGATCTGCGCGACCACTACGGCATCACGCAGCTCGTCGCCCGCCCCGGCACGCCCGCGTACGAGGCCCTGGACAAGACCTCCAAGGAGTCCACGGTCCGCGTCGACGGTCGCGTTGTTTCACGTGGAACCGAGAACGTGAACGCCGATCTGCCGACCGGTGAGATCGAGGTCGAGGTCGCCGAGGTCGAGCTGCTGGGCGCCGCCGCCCCGCTCCCCTTCACCATCAACGCCGAGGACGGGGTCAACGAGGAGCGGCGCCTTGAGTACCGCTTCCTGGACCTGCGCCGCGAGCGCATGCACCGCAACATCATGCTGCGCACGGCGGTCATCTCGGCGATCCGCCACAAGATGACCGCGCTCGGCTTCAACGAGATGGCGACGCCGATCCTGTCCGCGACCTCCCCCGAGGGCGCCCGCGACTTCGTCGTCCCCTCCCGTCTGAACCCGGGCAAGTTCTACGCCCTGCCGCAGGCCCCGCAGCAGTTCAAGCAGCTGCTGATGATCTCCGGCTTCGACCGCTACTTCCAGATCGCGCCCTGCTTCCGCGACGAGGACGCCCGCGCCGACCGCTCGCCGGGCGAGTTCTACCAGCTCGACGTCGAGATGAGCTTCGTCGAGCAGGAGGACGTCTTCCAGCCGATCGAGCAGCTGATGACCGAGCTGTTCGAGGAGTTCGGCAACGGCCGCCATGTCACCTCCCCCTTCCCGCGGATCCCGTTCCGCGAGGCGATGCTGAAGTACGGCTCCGACAAGCCGGACCTGCGCGCCAAGCTGGAGCTGGTGGACATCACCGATGTCTTCGAGGGCTCGGAGTTCAAGGCCTTCGCCGGCAAGCACGTGCGCGCCCTGCCGGTGCCGGACGTCTCCGCGCAGCCCCGCAAGTTCTTCGACCAGCTCGGCGACTTCGCCGTCTCGCTGGGCGCGAAGGGCCTGGCCTGGGTCCGCGTCGGCGAGGACGGCGCGCTGTCCGGCCCGATCGCGAAGTTCCTCACCGAGGAGAACGTCGCCGAGCTGACCAAGCGCCTCTCGCTCGCCCCCGGCCACGCGATCTTCTTCGGCGCGGGTGAGTTCGACGAGGTCTCCAAGATCATGGGCGCGGTCCGCGTCGAGGCCGCCAAGCGTGCCGGCCACTTCGAGGAGAACGTCTTCCGCTTCTGCTGGATCGTCGACTTCCCGATGTACGAGAAGGACGAGGAGACCGGCACGATCGACTTCTCGCACAACCCCTTCTCGATGCCGCAGGGCGGCCTGGAGGCACTGGAGACCCAGGACCCGCTGGACATCCTGGGCTGGCAGTACGACATCGTGTGCAACGGCGTCGAGCTGTCCTCCGGCGCGATCCGGAACCACGAGCCGGACATCATGCTCAAGGCCTTCGAGATCGCGGGTTACGACCGTGAGACCGTCGAGGAGAAGTTCGCGGGCATGCTCCGCGCGTTCCGCTTCGGCGCCCCGCCGCACGGCGGCATCGCCCCCGGCGTGGACCGCATCGTCATGCTCCTCGCGGACGAGCCCAACATCCGCGAGACGATCTCCTTCCCGCTCAACGGCAACGCCCAGGATCTGATGATGGGCGCCCCGACCGAGCTGGAGGAGACCCGCCTGCGCGAGCTGCACCTGAACATCAGGAAGCCGCAGCCGAAGTAGGCAGGCGCACGGCGGGTGGCTCAGCCGCCCCGAGCACCGTCGCCGCTGCCGTCGTCCTCGTCGTCGTCCTCGCGGTCGTCGTCATGGCTGTCGGGGGACGCGCCGTCCTCCAGCAGCCGCTCGGCGATGTCGTCGGACCACTCCTGGGCCCAGGTGCGCAGGGCGCCGACCTGGGCCTCGTCCAGCCCGTACCGGACGAAGTCC
The DNA here is from genome assembly GCF_001514035.1 of Streptomyces yokosukanensis. Taxonomy (GTDB): domain Bacteria; phylum Actinomycetota; class Actinomycetes; order Streptomycetales; family Streptomycetaceae; genus Streptomyces; species Streptomyces yokosukanensis. The sequence goes on from NZ_KQ948206.1 coordinate 345,373, forward strand.
AGGACGGAGTAGAAGTCCGTGCCGGTCAGCCGGGACTGAAGGGTCGGCAGGTCGAAGGGGTCGTGGGCGTGACGGCGGCCCAGTTCCTCCAGTTCGGGCAGTGAGAACCGGGCCGCGGCGGCCCGCGCGTCGATCAGGTCGACGGCCGTGCCCCGGTCGTACAGCGCCCGGATCTTCGTACCGACGGCGTCCTCGAGGGAGAGCGCCGGACCGTACCCGGTCAGCTCCGGAGGCTGCCAGAACGCCTCCTTGTGGAGCGCGAGGGTGCAGGGTTCGCCGGTCGGCGGGTCGGCGACCGACAGCTGGGCGGTGAGCGCCGTGACGGCGGCGATCCGCACCTGGCGCCCCCGTGCCTCCAGGGTGGCGCCGACGGCATGGGCGATCCGGTCCATGGGCTCGGGGCTCTCGCCGGCGAAGTCGACGTTCGTGTGCGGTCGTTGGACCAGGCCGTGCGCCTGGAGGGCGTAGCCCCCGGCGAGGACCAGCCCGTAGGGGCCGCCCGCGGTGACGACGTCCGCGACAAGCCGCCGGTGGGGTTCGGGGAGGTTCACGACATCGGTACTTTGCCAGAAATTCTTTTCGGCTCGCCGTCACACGCCCGGACTCCGCGGTGTCAGAGAAGTGTCCGAGTCCGCATGCGTCTCTTCGGGAGCTTCTCATGCACATCGCCCATGTCGTCGTCACCCTGCTCGCCGCGCTGATGGCCGGATTCTCCGGGGTCGTGCTGCTGATGCGGGCCGAGTGGATCGTGAAGGCACTGACCGACTACTCGGTCCCGCAGGGGTGGTGGACCCTGCTGGGGGTGGCCAAGGCCGCCGGGGCCGTGGGACTGGTGGTCGGGCTGTTCGTGCCGGTCATCGGCGTGCTGGCCGGGATCGGGCTGGTGGTCTACTTCCTCGGCGCCGCCGTCACCGTGGCACGGGCCCGCTGGTACTCGCACATCCCGTTCCCGCTCGTCTACGCCGCACCGGTGGTCGGTGCGCTCGTCCTCGGGTTCGCGGGCTGAGCGGGAGGAGTCCGCGACACCCACCTGCGCCTGACCGCGCCGGGGCGACTACGGGAAGACGCTCTCCGGCGGTCGGCGCAGGAGATAGCCCGGAACCGGCCCGATGCTCTCGTCGCCGAGCCGCCCGGTGTCCGACCACTTGCGAGCCTCGACCGGCGCCAGCAGGGACTCCATGGTGCACGACCACGCGCGGCACACGGCGCGCAGGAGGAATCCCTGCAGGTTGCTCGACTGGCGCCACCACAGCTTTTGCCAGGTCAACTTGGTGTGATGACGCGCGGATTCATAGGCGCGGTCGCGGTTCTCCACGTCCGGGAAGACCTGATCCAACGGCGCGGAGGGATAGCGCGAGCAGACGAGGACCCAGTTGTCGGGCAGTTGCACGGAATCTCCCGATGTGTACTGGAAGAGCTCCGGGGGCCGGGAGCCCCAGGCCAGGGACGGCCCGGTGAAGGCCACGAACACCTCCTCCCGCTGCTCGGCCCAGCCGACCGCGTCGGACGCCCGGAGCAGGCCGTCTGCCGTGAGGGCGAAGGCCACGTCACCGGGCAGGTCCTGGTATGCGCCGTACAGCGTGCCGGCCAGCTCGAGTTGCAGCGAGTCGTCCAGCAGCCCGGCGTCGCGCAGATGTTGTTCCTGACCCCGCAACCACTGGCGTACCTGCTCCTGGTCGGCGGCCAGATCCGCCTTGTCCCGCGAGGCACGGTTCGGCACCCCCGCGAGATAGCCCGCGAAGGCCTGTGACTGGTCGGCGAGGAAACCGTTGACCGTGACGATCCCCGCGTAGAAGCGCGGTCCCTGGTAGTGCAGATCGTTCCACAGCGAGGCCAGGCCGATGCGCCGGCCCTGTTCGTCCAGCAGCTCGGTGGCCCGGCCGGCGAAGGCCTCCCGCGTCTGGAGGCGCTGCTTCTCGTCCCCGGCGCTCCAGTAGTCGGTGGCGGCCGGCGGATAGAGGCGGTCGAAGACCTCGTCCGGCGTCCCGGAGGCCAGGGAGAAGCAGGGCAGGACAGCCGGTTGCGTCGCGTCGAGTTCCCAGACATGGATGGGCACGGCGTTCTCCAGGACCAGCCGGCGCACCAGTTGGTCGAGCAGATCGTCCTCCGTGTAGTAGAGGAGGCCCCGCACGTCGTTGGGGCTCTTCTTCAGGGTGACGCGCACCGTCGTGCCTTCCGGGACCCAGCCCTGGGTGGACAGGGGGGTCAGCAGAGGGCGGTGGGACGGACCGTCGAAGGCGAGCCGGCGGGCGTCCTGGAGGGAGGCGTCGTAGCGGCGGGTGATCAGCTCCACCTGGTCGCCGAGCAGGAAGACGGAGAAGAAGCCGATGCCGAACCGCCCCTTGGGCGTGAACCCGCCGTCGGCCAGACCGGGAAGCCGGTTGCGCACGGTGGTGGAACTCCATCCGCTGTTCCCGAAGTCGAGCAGGCCGTGGATGAGGGTCTCCTCGTCCATGCCGAGGCCGTTGTCGCGGACCTCCAGGCACCGGGAACCGTCGGTCCCGGTCAGCCGGACCTCGATGCGCCCGTCCGTGAATCCCGGTTGCAGGGCTTGGCGGGCCAGCACGGCGTCCTGCGCGTTCTGGATCAGTTCGCGTACGGCGACCTCGGGCTGGTCGCCGTACAGCTGCTCTCCCCCCAGGTTCTTGACCAGGGCGGGAACGTCGGAGACCTTGATGGTCGCGTCGATGGGCCGCCACCCCTCGACACGGAAGTGCTGGGCGAACCGCTCCGGCGCGTCGACCCCCGCGACCGCGCGGGCTGCGAGCCGCTTCTCGCGGTGGTCGTGCAGAAGCGCGTCGACCGCTTTCAGTTCTCGGTCGATCGCGCGCAGATAGTCGAGGGCCAGCCACCAAGAACCGGCTTCCTCGGGCGGAAACCGTCGCATCGAGTCGTATTTGATCCGGTCGCCGTCCAGGACGGGGCGGCTGATGTGCAACTGGAAGCGCCAGTGCTTGCGGGAGAAGCCCTGCGGATCGCGCAGGGAGAACAGGAACGCCGGAGCACGCCGGTTGTCGATCTGGGTGGCGTCGGCGAGTCGCAGGATGCAGGCCAGCTTGAGCTTCTCGATGGTCCACTCGCCCGGCAGTCCGGGGAGCGGGCCGCTCTCGTGCCGGAATTCCTCGGCGAGCCGGTCCACCGGCCACCAGTGGCTGGCCGCGAGGTCCCCGACCAGCGGGCCGTAGAACTCGCGCAGCCGGCCGTCCTCGATGAGGTGGATGTCATGGCCGGTGCTGGACCTCCAGGCCTGGTCCACCAGGCGGCGCGCCTGCTCCGCGTGTGTCTCGCGGATGGCGGTCGTCCGGCACTCCGTGGCGATCTCGGCGGGCGGATCGTCCAACTCGTGCGGCTCCGGCCAGCATCCCTTGCGGCGGTAGTAGGCCATCGACACGAGGTCGTGCCACCGCGCCTCGCCCAGGGTGTCCCGCACGCTCGTCTGGTACGCCGCCTCCCCCATCGCGGCGTCGTGCAGCACGAAGGCGCACCCGAGGACGTATGCCTCGGCCGGATTCAGGGTGACCTCGTGGCCGCACACGAGGTCGGCTGTCTCCCACAGGGCGTCCACGTGGCTGATGTCGTGCACCGTGAAGTCGGGCATGCTGCGGGCGTTCTCCCCGAGGAGCACTGTCGCGTTCCTGCGCAGGTCCAGGTACGACGTGCGCAGTTGCTCGCGCTGCTCGGTGTGGGCGTCACCCTTCGTACGCGCGGCCAGGGTGCTCCGCCACAGGAAGGTGCTCTGATAGCCGTGCTCGGGCACCGGGGACGATCACCTCATCGCGGGAAGCAGGAGGAGTCCGGCCAGAACCCACATCGTGATCACCGAGACGAGGATGAAGAGCAGTACGTACGTCTCGTACCAGCGCACGAAGTTGCCGGGGCGGGGACGCTTGCGGAAGCCGGGGCCGATCAGCTCGTCGGTGATGTCGCACTCTTCGTGGCGGTAGTCGAGCCAGGCCAGGACTCCGACGACGATCAAGGTGCAGGTGAACGCGGCGGCCACGGTGGTCAGGGTGAGCAACCCGACCACGCCGCCGCGTGCGGTGGCCGCGGGGATGTCCCACTTCCGGAATCCCACGAAGAGGGCGAGGGCACCGCTCACGAGGGCGGTGGCGAGCGTCTGGTAGAGGGCGAGGAAGCGGTGGGCGTTCTCGTTCACCGCGTGGATCTGCTGCAGGATGTAGCGGTACCGCTCTAACGCGAACTCCCTGCGGACCGCTGCCGGTTCAGGCCCCGGCGCCCCTGTCGTCGTCATCGTCCCCCACCCGTTCCGACCCGTCATCAGCATAGGTAAGACACCGCCCGGCTGCACCCGGTGCTGACGACTTGCTCGGTGGGGGGCTACTGTTCCTGGCCGCCGAAGCGGGTCTTGTAGTTGTCCAGGTCCTCGTCCGTCAGCTTGGCGAACAGGACCGGCGGGACGGTGAAGGCGGTGCCGGACGGGACGGAGGTCAGGGACTTGGCCTCGTCCGCGGTGACCCAGGCGGCGGTGTCGTCGCCGAGGGCGAAGGCCTCGCGCATCGCCTTGGCCGTGGCCGGGATCAGCGGCTCGGAGACCACCGCGTACAGGTGGATCAGGTTCATCGCCGTACGCAGTGTGAGGGCCGCGGCGTCCTTGTCGGTCTTGATCTGGAGCCAGGGGGCCTTCTCCTCCAGGTAGGAGTTGCCGGCCGACCACAGGGCGCGCAGGGCCGCGGCGGCCTTGCGGAACTGCAGCGACTCCATGTGGCCCTCGTACTCGGCGAGGAGTTCGGCGATCTGCTCGCCGAGCCTGGTCTCGGCCTCGCCGGGGGTGCCGCCGACCGGGACCTCGTCGCCGAAGCGCTTCTTGGAGAAGGACAGCACGCGGTTGACGAAGTTGCCGAGGGTGTCGGCGAGGTCCTTGTTGACCGTGGCGGTGAAGTGCTCCCAGGTGAAGGAGGAGTCGTCCGACTCGGGCGCGTTGGCGATGAGGAAGTAGCGCCAGTAGTCCGCCGGGAGGATCTCCAGGGCCTGGTCGGTGAAGACGCCCCGCTTCTGGCTCGTGGAGAACTTGCCGCCGTAGTACGTCAGCCAGTTGAAGGCCTTGACGTAGTCGACCATCTTCCAGGGCTCGCGGATGCCGAGTTCCGTGGCCGGGAACATCACCGTGTGGAAGGGGACGTTGTCCTTGGCCATGAACTCGGTGTACCGGACGGGGTTCTCGCCCTGGTCCGCCTCGTACCACCAGGACTTCCAGTCGCGGTTCTCCGGGTCCTGGTCGGACCACTCCTTCGTCGCGCCGATGTACTCGATCGGGGCGTCGAACCAGACGTAGAAGACCTTGCCCTCGGCGGCCAGCTCCGGCCAGGTGTCGGCCGGGACCGGGACGCCCCAGTCCAGGTCGCGGGTGATCGCGCGGTCGTGCAGGCCCTCGGTCAGCCACTTGTGGGCGATGGAGGAGGCCAGCTGCGGCCAGTCCTTGTCGTGCCGGGCGACCCACTCGCGGACCTCGCTCTCCAGCTTCGACTGCAGCAGGAAGAGGTGCTTGGTCTCGCGGACCTCCAGGTCCGTGGAGCCGGAGATCGCCGAGCGCGGGTTGATCAGGTCGGTCGGGTCCAGGACGCGGGTGCAGTTCTCGCACTGGTCGCCGCGGGCCTTGTCGTAGCCGCAGTGCGGGCAGGTGCCCTCGACGTAGCGGTCCGGGAGGAAGCGGCCGTCCGCCGGGGAGTACACCTGGCGGATCGAGCGCTCCTCGATGAAGCCGTTCTCGTGCAGCTTGCGGGCGAAGTGCTGGGTGATCTCGCGGTTCTGCGCGGAGGAGCTGCGGCCGAAGTAGTCGAAGGCCAGCGCGAAGCCGTCGTAGACCGCCTTCTGCGCGTCGTGCGCCTGGCCGCAGAACACGTCGACGGGCAGACCCCGCTCCTTCGCGGCCAGCTCGGCGGGGGTGCCGTGCTCGTCCGTCGCGCAGATGTACAGGACGTCGTGGCCGCGCTGGCGGAGGTAGCGGGAGTACACGTCCGCCGGGAGCATGGACCCCACCATGTTGCCCAGGTGCTTGATCCCGTTGATGTACGGAAGGGCGCTGGTGATGAGGTGTCGAGCCATCGTGGCTGCTCCCAGGTCGCTGCTTTTTCTGCGGTTTCGAACCTTGAAATCGTAGCCGACAGGGGTGGGCCGCCCGCTTCCCGTTTTACGGAGTGGGAAGGGGCGGCCCGGGTGTCACGAAGGGTTACTGTCCGTCACGGGCGCCAGGTGGCGAGTACGCCCTCGTACAGCTCGGCGTCCGTCAGCTCGCGGGGGGTGGGGCCCGCGTGGAAGAAGGACGTGTTGCCGGTCTTCAGCCTGCGGAGGTAGTCGAAGGCCTTGTTGTCGTGCTCACCGAAGGCGACGAAGGAGAAGAACACCGACGGGTGGCGATCGGCGGCCTCGGTCAGGGCCTGGGTGGCGGGGGTCTTCGCGTCCGGGGCGCCGTCGGTCTGGAACACCACGAGGGCGGGGGCGGCGGGGCTCGCGTCCTTCTCGTACTGCTCGTAGTGGGCGAGTACGGCCTCTACGGCGGCGTGGTAGCTGGTACGGCCCATGCGGCCGAGGCCCGCGTGGGCGTCGTCGATCTTCGTCTCGTGGTCCGGGGTGAGGGTGAGGTCGGTGGTGCCGTCCACTTCCGTGGAGAAGAAGACGACGTGGACCGTGGCCTCGGGGTCCAGGTGGGCGGCGAGGGCGAGGGTCTGGTCGGCGAGGGCCTGGGCGGAGCCGTCCTTGTAGTACGCGCGCATGCTCGCGGAGCGGTCCAGCACGAGGTAGAGCTTGGCGCGGGCGCCGGTGAGGTCGGTCTTCTTGAGGGCGGTCGCGGCGGCGCGGTACGCGGTGGCGAGGGCCGGGGTGCGGGACTTGACCTTGGGGAGGGAGGTGGCGGGTGCCGGGGCCGGGGCCTGCGGCGCGGGGGCCGGGTCCGGGTCCGCCTCGGCTTCGCCTTCGGCGGCGGTGTTCCCACCCGCACCACCCGTGCGGGTCTCGTCGTCGGGTGCGGGTGGCCCCTGAGGGGCGTCCTCGCCGTCGGCGGCCTCCGGCGTGGCGGATGTCTCGGCCTCGGCCTCCGGCGTGGGCGGCGCCTCGGCCTCGGCCTCCGGCTCGGTCTGCGTGTTCGCCTCGGTGTCTACCGGGGTCGGTGCGACAGCCTCTTTGTGAATCTCGGTCGGCTGTGCGTCGTCGGACTCTTGCTCGGCAGTCGGCTCGACCGTTCCCTGGTCCTGCTCGTCGACTTCCGGCTCGGGCTGCTCCTCGGTCGTGGCCGCCGCCTCGGTCTGAGTCTCGGCCTCGGCCGTCTCCTCCGGCTGTGCCTCTGCCGTGGCGGCCACCTCGGGCTGGGGCTCGGTTTCAGTGCTCTTCTCGGGGCGGGTCTCTGCCGTGGCCGCTGCCTCGGGCTGTCCCTCGGCCTCAGCCCCCTCCTCGGAGTCCGCCTCGGCGGTAGCCGCCACCTCGGGCTGTGCCTGTGCCGTGGCCGCCGCCTCGGGCTGTCCCTCGGCCTCAGCCTCGTCCTCGGAGTCCGCCTCGGCGGTGGCCGCCACCTCGGGCTGCGCCTCTGCCGTGGCCGCCGCCTCGGGCTGTCCCTCGGCCTCAGCCTCGTCCTCGGTGGAGGTCTTGGCTTCAGCGACCGTCTCGGTCGAGGGCTCGGGCTCAGCCCCCTCCTCGGTGGAGGTCTCGGCCGCAGCCCTGTCCTCGGTCGAGGTCTCGGGCTCGGTGACCGTCTCGGTGGAGGTCTTGGCCTCGGTGACCGTCTCGGTCGGGGGTGCCGTCGGTGTCGGCTCGGTGGTGGTCTCGGGGTTTTCCGTGGGGTGGGGGATGGTGACGTTGTCGAAGGCCGCTGCCACCAGGTCGTGTTCGTCCGGGGAGGAGCGGCGGGGTTCGGGGACGGTGGGGGTCGGCTCCGTGGTGGGGGGAGTCGAGGGGGTGGGGTCGGCCGTGGCGGAGGCGTCCGGGGCGGGAGCAGCCGTGCCGGAGGGGGCCGGAGGCGTGTCGGTGGTGGGGGGTGTCGGCTCGGGGGTGGTCGGCTGCGCCGGAAGGCGGTCCGCACCCTCTGCCTCGGCGGCACGTGCCTTGCGTGAGCGGCCGAATGCGTTCCGCAGGAGAGTGAGAATGCCCATATGCGCAACCCTTCGCGTGAGTTGATGCCCGTAGATCCCTGGCCAGGACGGACACGTAAGGTTAGCGAAGCAGTCAGTGGGGGGATGCGATCGACCGGGCCGCGGCGACCTCCTGGCGGAGAGGCTCCAGCACACTGCCGGCGGGACCGGCGAGATCGGTGCGGACCGGGGTCAGGGTTTTCGCGTCGCGTACGCCCTGCGACAGCTCGCGGAGCTGCAGGGAGATCTGGGTGATCTCGGCCGTGGACGGCGGTGGCGCCCCGTGCCGGACGCGGACGCGGGCCGCGGTCGTGGCGTCGACGATGCGCTCCACGGCGACGACCAGCGGCCACCAGGCGGCGGCGCGGCGGCCGGTCGGCGGTGGTTCGGTCAGGGCCCGCTGGAACTCCGTGCGGATGACCGACAGGTCGCGGTAGAGGCGGCGGCGCATCCGGGCCCGTGCGGCGGGTTCCGTGGCGGAGCCGAACGCCGCTTCCACGTACGCCGCCGTGTCCGCCACCGCGTCGGCCAGCCGGTCGCCGACGCGGGTGCGCCAGCTCTCCGGCCACAGCAGGTAGCCGGCCGTCAGCGCGATCGCGCAGCCGAGGAGGGAGTCTGCCAGGCGGGGCAGGAGGAGAGCCGTGCCCTGGTGGTTCAGGATGTCCGAGAGGAGCAGGATCACGGGGGTGATCGCTGCCGTCTGGTAGCCGTAGCCCCGCGGGGTCAGGGCCGGGATCAGCGGGGCCAGGACCAGCATCGCCGGGACGTCCCACCAGCCCAGCGGGACCTCCGCCAGGACCACCGCCGCGATCACCAGGCCCGCCACCGTGCCGAGGGCGCGCAGCAGGGCGCGGGAGAAGACCGAGCCGAAGTCGGGCTTCAGTACGAAGGTGATGGTCAGGGCCACCCAGTAGGAGCGCGGCACCAGGATCAGGGAGACGAGGGCCTGGGCGATGCCGATGCAGAGCGCGAGCCGCAGGCCGTAGCGCCAGGAGTTGGCCGACAGCATCATGCTGCGGGCTGCTCGCGCCGTGCGGATGCGGAGCGCCGCCGGGCGGCCCAGGCGGTCGTCGGTGCCCTGGGGGTCCCCCCGCTCGGGCGAAGCCGGGAGTGGGGGAAGGCCGGTGTCGGGGGACGTGACGACCTCGGCCGTGTGGCGCAGGGCGTGGTCCACCGCGCGCGCCGTCTCCGTCGTCGGGACAGGGAGGTCCAGCGCTATCGGGCCGGTGTAGCCCGTCTCGACCGCCTGGGCGAGGTGGCCGACCGCCTCGGAAATCTGCGGGGGCAGGGGGCCGCCCGCCAGGTGGGCCGCGGGCGCCGCCTCGACCACCGGGGTGATGGCGTTCAACTGGGCGAGCAGGCGGGTGAGTTCGCGGCTGCGGCCGTGGTGGCGGGCGCGCCGGGCCAGGATCACGTCGTAGGACTGGTTGAGGGACTGGGTGACGGTGCGGCGGGCGTCCTCGTACTCCTCGGTGCGGTCGGTGCCGGAGACGGTGAGGAGCGCGGCGACGGTGCGGTAGGTGGCGGCCACCGCCGTGCGTTCGGGGACGCCCGAGCGCAGCGGCCAGGCCAGCAGGGCGAGGAGGAGGACCAGGAGACCGCCGCCGGTCATCAGGGCCGGCGCCAGCCACCACGGGGACGGCAGCGGGAGGCCCGCGCCCACCACGCAGTTCAGCAGGAGGAGCAGGCCGGAGACCGAGGCGACCGCGCCGATCGTGGAGATCATGCCGGAGAGCAGGGCGATCCCGGTCACCGTCGCCACCGCGTACCAGCCGTGCCCGTACACCAGCGTGCCCAGCGTCACGCCGACCGCGCCGAACAGCTGCGGTACGGCGATGTTGAGGATGCGCATGCGGTAGGCGTCGGCGGTGTCGCCGATGACGCCGGACAGGGCGCCCATGGAGGCGAGGGCGCCGTACGCCGGGTAGCCGACGGCGAGGCCGGTCGCCAGCGGCAGGGCCATGGCGACGGCGGCGCGGGCGACGGCGGCCCTGTTGACGGGAGCCTGCTCGGGGCGGAGGTTCCGGACCAGCCAGTCGGGAGGGGTGAGGCCGATGGGGAACTCTCGCGACATACGGCCATTATCGCGGGTCGGCTCCCCGGCCCCGGAGGTCATCCGCGCTGGTGGAGAGTGAGATCCACGACGAGAGCGCGGTGGTCGCTGCCGGCCACGCGCAGGAAGCGGGCGCCGGTCGCGGTGAAGTCCGCGGAGAGCAGGACGTGGTCGATCTGGGCGCCGACGACCGAGGCGGTGCGCGCGGGCCAGCTGGCGGCGCGGTCGTGGCCGGCCTGGCGGGCCGCGTCGGTCAGTCCGGTGTCGAGGAGGTGGCGGAAGGCCGCGTGGTCCTGGGTGGCGTTGAAGTCGCCGGCGAGGACGGTGGGGGTGCGGCGGTCGGCGGCGGCGAAGGCGCGGAGCCTGCCGAGTTCGCGCCGCCACAGACCGACCTGGCGCGGCAACGGGGGCATGGGGTGGGCGAGTTGGAGCCGTACGGAGTGCCCGCGTACGTCGGCGACGGCGCCGGGCATGCCCATCGTGCCCCGGACGCCCGCGGTGGGCCGGAGCGGGAAGCGGCTGAGGACGATCGAGCCGTGGGAGCCGGCCGCGCGGACCGCCTGCCGGTAGGGGTAGGCGGTGGCGAAGTCGGACTCCAGTGCGGCCTGGCAGGTGTACGGGCACTCCTCGACGAAGACGAGGTCCGGCCGCAGGTCGCGGATCCGCGGGACCAGCGCGGGGGTGCCGCGCCCGAACTCCACGTTGGAGGTCAGCACGCGCAGCGCGGCGAGCGGCGGACCCGTCGGCTCGGCGTTCCTGCCGTACGGCTCCAGGTACCAGGCGAGCAGGCCGAGCACGGCGACCGAGCCCACCAGGCCCGGCCACCAGCGCGCCAGCAGCGAGCAGAGCAGGGCGACGCCGGTCGGCACGAGCAGCCACGGCAGGAAGGCGAGCAACTGGGGTACGGGGGTGACGCCGTCGGTGTCGGCGGCCCGGCAGCCGACGACCACGCCGACTCCGGCCAGCAGCAGTCCGGCACACCAGGCGCCGAGCCTGCGTCCGGGACGTCGGTTCACGGGCCGAGCCTACGGCCGCCCGTCCGCCGCGCGCCAGGACGTCTGCGGGAGCGGACGCGGTCAGACCTGGGCCCGGGTCGGTCGCTCGGTCGGGGAGGGCGGGTGCGGGGGAGCGGGCGGGAGGGCGGGGGCCGACGGCGGAGGCGGGGCGCAGGCGCGGCGTCGTGCGGGACGTCCCAGGCGCAGATACCGGGTCAGCCAGGTGACGAGGGCCACGGTGAGGCCGAGGCCGAACAGCAGCCAGGAGACCGTGCGCAGGGTGCCGGTGAGGGCGTCGTAGACCGCGCCGGCGGCCGGGTGGGGCACGTCGGCGGGCAGGTCGGCGAGGGTGAGGGTGCGGCCGATGGCGAGGGCCAGGGCGAGCAGTCCGCCGCCCAGGGCCGTGCCCAGCGCGGTCGCGACGACGGCGCGGCGGCGGTGGACGGCCAGGGCGATCCCGGTGGTGGCACAGGCGACGGCCGCCACCGGCAGCCAGATACCGGCGACTTCGAGCACGTGGAATCCCTTCCGGAGCGAGACCAGTTCCGCCGCCGGGAGCACGGAGACCGCGGTGTGCTCCACCGGGATGCGCGCCGCGAGCGGCACATGGTCCCGGGCCAGCTGGCGCTTGACCTGGTCGGTGACGGGGGCGAAGTCGACGGTGACCGCCTGCTCCGCCGTGGTGGCGCCGTCCTCCTCGCGCAGGGCGCGCAGGACCGCGTCGTGGGTGACCCGGTTGCCGGTGTCCCAGGCCAGCCGGAAGGCCTCGGTCTGGGTGAAGGAGCGCACCACGTCGTGCAGGAAGGGGCGGACGGAGCCGGGTACCGGGCGCACGTCCAGGCGCCGGTTCGCCGCGCGCAGGATGCCGTCCCCGACGGTTTTCGCCACGGCCTCACGGACACTCGGGTCGGTGGCGAGCGGCGCCATCGTGGTCACGTACCGGCCGGTGTCGGCGAGCCCGTACGCGGCCCAGGCCGCCAGCGCGCTGAACGGCACGAGCAGGCAGGACAGGGCGAGCAGTGCGGCCGACAGGGCGCTCCGGAGGCGAGGGGGCACGTTTCCAGACAAGGGCCCCAAGGGTGAGGGCGCCAGCGGAGCGCCTGCGATCGGGGGAAGGGCGGGCCGTACGGGTGTCCCGCGGGGCGGCACCCCGGGGCGGAGCTGGGGATTCCGCTCTCCGGTGGAGGGTTCGCCCGAACGGGTGTTTCCTGGTGCTGGGGAGATGGAAGCGACGCGTGTGGTGCCGATTCCGGTCTCCCCCGGCGTCTTCGGCCTTCCGGCGTCTCCGGCTCTCCGGCTCATCGAGCCGGAGCCTGACGGGGAGGTGAGGGAAAGAGGGGGTCACAGGGGAGTGCGTGGGCCCCGGCCGACCGGCCGGGGCCCACGCACACACCGTCACGGCTCGGGCGCCGCGCACACCGTTCGGCGGCTCCGTTCAGTGGACCCGGTGTCCGGCCGCGTCCTCGCGCGTGTAGTAGCGGTAGAAGAACGCCGCGAAGGTGCACGCCGCGACGACCAGCGACATCAGCACGGTCCGCCAGACCGAGTGGCCCGTCTGGATGTACAGGAAACCGAACGCGACACCGACGAACGCGGTCCACAGCAGCGCGTGCAGCTCCCGCGGCATCCGCGGGGCCAGCGTCAGCAGGGCGACGCACACCCCCGCGAACACCAGCGCGCTGATCCAGCCGAGCAGCAGGTTCCCGCCCGTGATGCCGCCGCCCTGGCGGGCGTCGGCCGCCACCCAGTAGCCGTAGAGCAGCCCCAGGACGACCGGGACGGCGATGTGCGCGATGCGATGGGCGCGCGCGTCGAAGACGTCGGGCGGACGGGTGCGCCCCTCGGATTCCCGGGCCTCGATCTCCGGCGTACGGCCGGGGCGGGACATTCCGCCGGGCGCGGGTGCCGCTTGAGCCATGAGAGCACTCCTCTCTCCTCGCCCCCGCCTTCCAGAGCACACCTGGCGACACGGCGTGGCAAGTCGGCCAGGCGGGTGAAGCACGCGGTGAAGGGCGCGGTGCCGGACGCGGTGTCCGATGCCCGGATGCGCCTCGTTTCCTCCCGTGCTTCTCTGGGGGCATGGAGGGCTGCCCGCCGTGACCGACATCGAATACGGGCGCCAAAAGCAGCTGCTGCGCGTGCGCGGCCGGAACGTCTCCTGGGTGCCGCCCCTGCTGCTGCTCGTCGGGATCGTGCTGCTGGACTTCAACACCACCGAACGGTTCCGCATCATCACCTGGATCGTGCTGGTCCCCGGCAGCGCCGCCGCGATCTGCGGGGTGTGGTCGACGGGCGCCTTCGCCGTACTGGCGGTGGTGACGTACGTCGCCGTCGACAGCGCCTGGCCCAACCAGTACCAGGCCGGTCTCGGCGACTTCGTCCTGGTCGCGCTCGGCGGCCTCCTGGCCACGATCGCCTCCGGTGTGCGCGTGAGCAAGGAGAGACAGGCCCTGCACTTCCAGGACATCGCCGAGACCACCCGCCGTACCGTGCTGCGCCCGCTGCCGCCGCGATGGGCCGGTCTGGAGCACGCCGGGGTGTATCTGGCGGCGGACGTCGACGCCCGGGTCGGCGGCGACTTCTACGACATCCAGCCCGGTCTGCACGGCACCCGGGTCTTCGTCGGCGATGTGCAGGGCAAGGGCCTCGCCGCGGTGGAGACCGCCGCCGCGCTGCTCGGCACCTTCCGGGAGGCCGGCTACCACGAGAAGGACCTCGCGTCCGTCGCCGAGCGACTGGAGATCCGGATGCTGCGGCACCGCTCGCACAGCACCGCGCTCGGCCGGGACGACGGCGACCGGTTCGCCACCGCCGTGCTGATCGCCTTTCCCGAGGACGCCCCGGACACTGTCGAGATCGTCAACTTCGGCCATGAGGCCCCGCTCGCGGTCGGTCCCGGTGGAGTCCGTGAACTGCCGAGCGGCGACGGGCTGCCGCTCGGCCTCAGCGATCTCGTGCCCACCGAGCCGATCGTGCACCGGGTTCCGCTGGCCGCCGACGAGACGTTGCTGCTGGTCACCGACGGGGTGACCGAGGCACGCGACCGGACGGGCACCTTCTATCCGCTGGCCCGGGACATCGCGCCCGCGGCCGCCGCCGATCCGGGTGGCGCCGGTCGGGGTGACACGGCTCCCCGGGAGCTGGTCCGCCGGGTCCGCGACGGGGTCCTGCGGCACAGCGGCGGGCGGCTGGGCGACGACACCACCGCGTTCGCCGTGCGGCGGATCCGGGAAGCGGGGGGCGAAGGCAGCGAAGAAAGCGAAGGCGGCGAAGGTGGCGAAGGGGGACGTTTGCGGTCCTGAGGCGCGGGTTCGCAGCCGCAGCGGTTACGGTGCTGGCTGGAAGGCCGAAGGCGGATCAGGGTCGACAGGGGGAGGGACGATGCCCGCAACCGTGCTGTTGCTCGCTGCCGCGCCGCTCGGCAAAGGGCGTCTGGTGGACGCGGCCGGTGTGCTGCCGGTGCTGGCCGCCGTCGCCCCCGCCGTGCTGTCCGGCGCGGACACCGCCAACGTGGTCGAACTCGCCGATCCGCTGGAGCCGCAGGCCGTTCTGACCCGACTGCGGGCCGCCGCGGCCGCGCCCGCGCCGCTGAGCGTGTACATCGCCGGACAGCTCCAGTTGGACCGCCGGCAGCGGCTGCCGCATCTCGCGCTGGCGCGCACCACCCCGGCCACCGTCCGCTACACCGCGCTGCCGTGGCACTGGATCCGGGAGGAACTGCGGCTGCGCTCCGCCGCGGACACGGCCCTCGTGCTCGATCTGCACGCGGACGACGAGACGTGGCGGTACGTCGCCGAACGCGGGCTGGACTGCGGCCCCCACACCGCCGTCTACGGCCGTGTGGCGGGGTCCTCCGGGCGGCGGGGGCCGGCCGAGCCGGCGTACATGAAGGCGGTGGCGACGCTGTTGAGGAGCGGGTACCGGCCGCCGTTGCCCGCGTTGCACGAGCAGGCGTGGGCCCGGATCGCGGAGTCGCGTGCCGGGCGGGATCTGGTGCTGGCCTTCCCCGGGGGCTCCACGCCCGCCCACCCCGTCGATCAGGGGACCCGCGCCCGCGCTCTGGTCGCCCGGGCCGTCGAGCCGGCCCCGCGCGTCGTCGAACCGGACCCGCACGCCGCCATCAGCGCGGCCGTCCAGGGTGGGCGGCACGGGGATGCCGAGGTGCTGGCCGCTCGGTACGAGCGGCTCGCCGTTGCCGCCTGTGGGCCCGGCTCCCCCGAGGCCCTGCACTGGGCCGAAGTCCGCGCGGACCTCGCGATGTTCGCGGGGGACGCGGCGCGCAGCTGCCGGGCCTGGCTCGCGGTCGCCGGAGCCCGGCTGGCCGCCGGGCAGTCCGCGGACTCGCCCGCCGTGGAGACGGCCGTGGACCGGGCGCACCACCAGTGGGGCCGCATCACGGAAGCGGCGCCCGCTCGTGAACTCGGCCCCGTGCTGGCACAGTTGAGACTGCGGGTGCCGGGCCGCCGGCAGGGTGCGCTGGAGAACGTCCAGCAGCATCTGCGCGAGCTTCAGACGGCCCCCTAGTACCCCGACAGCAGGGCCAGGGCCCCGGAGACGAGGGTGCGGGTGCCCGGGGCGATCGTGGCGGGGTCGGGGGCGAAGTGGGGGCTGTGGTTGCTCGGCACGGCCGCGAACTTCTCCGGGAAGGTGTCGCCGGGGGCCCGGTCCCACACCTTCGGCGGGGTGGTCGTCACGAACCAGTACGAGTAGGGGATGGAGTTCTCCAGCGCCAGCTGGGGGAAGTCCTCGCTGCCCATCGCCGGGCCCGGGTCGAACACCGTGTCCGCGCCGAAGACCTCCCGGTGCACGGCGGCCACCGCGGCGTCGGTGGCCGCGTCGTTCACGGTCACCGGGAAGGTGTTGCCGATGGTCACCTCCGGCTCGCGCGGGCAGCCCGCGGCCAGGCACTCGCCGTGCGCGATCCGCCGGATCGCGGCCAGCATCCGCTGCCGTACCTCCTCGGACTGGCTGCGCAGGTTCAGCGAGACGCGGGCCTCGGACGGGATGATGTTGTGCCGGGTGCCGGCCTCGATGCGGCCCACGGTCAGCACGGCCGCCTCACCGGCGGCCAGCTCCCGCGACACGACGGTCTGCAGCCGGGTGACCAGGAAGGCGGCCGTCACCACCGGATCCACGGTCGCCTCCGGCCGCGAACCGTGTCCGCCCCGGCCGTGCACGACGATGTCGACCTCCGTCGACGCCGACATGATCAGACCCGGTGCGTGCGGGTACAGGCCGGCCGGGCCGGGCGCGGCGTGCTGCCCGAGCAGGACGTCCGGGCGGCCGAACCGCTCGTACAGCCCGTCCGCGACCATCCGCGCCGCGCCCTGCCCGGTCTCCTCGGCCGGCTGGCCCACCACCAGCAGGGTGCCCTGCCAGGTCTCCCGCCCGGCGGCCAGCGCCTCGGCGGCCCCGGTCAGCCAGGTGACATGCAGATCGTGCCCGCAGGCGTGCATCACCCCGTCCGTCCGCGAGGCGTAGGGCAGCCCGGTCTCCTCCTGGACCGGCAGCGCGTCCATGTCGGCGCGCAGCAGCACGGTCGGCCCGTCGCCGTTGCGCAGCCGGCCCACGACACCGGTGCCGCCGACGCCCTCGGTGGTCTCGAACCCGGCGTCCTTCAGCCGGCCGGCCAGCCTGCCTGCGGTGCGGTGCTCGCGCAGGGACAGCTCGGGGTGGCGGTGCAGGTCGCGGTAGAGGTCCTCCAGGTCCGTCACCGGGAGGTCGGCGGTCAGGTCCAGGGCGGTGCGCGCGGCTGGGGACGTCACGAGCGCAAGCGTAGGCCTCGGGCGGGGCAGGGGGGAGGGTCCGGGCGGACGCCGATCGTGTTCAGGGAAGGGGCGGCGGGGCGTCCGGGTGCCGCGTCTAGGCGTGCGGTGCGGGTGTCGCCTGCCGGGCCTGGGACGTCGGGTGGGGTTCCGCCGCCCGTGCCGGGCCCGCGTTCGCCGCTGTGATCAGCGCCGCCGCGGCCACGACCGCCGCGGCCACCGCTCTGGCATACCTTGTCGTGGGTCGTTCGAAAGGTGCGGATGTACGTCCGGGCACGGCGACCTCGCAACACAACAGCGACCTATTAAGCAGACTTAATCCGCCGTTTAACCTAGAGGTTGAGCGGCGCCAACGGCAAGAGGTGCCAAGGGAGTTGGGGGCGACGAGCGGATGCGCGAGCGGGACGACCCGGAGGTCATCGGACGGCGTGTGCAGCAGCTGCGCGCCCAACGCGGACTGACTCAGCGGCAATTGGCGGAACCCGCCTATACGCCCGCCTACATCTCCACCCTGGAGGCGGGGCGGGTGCGGGCCTCCGACGAGGCGTTGCGGCACATCGCCGGACGGCTCGGCGTCGCCTACGACGAGCTGGCCGTCGGGCGGCCCGCCCATCTCGCCACCGGCCTGCGGTTCCGGCTCACCGAGGCCCAGCGGGTCCTCGCCGACGGCAGGGCCGAGGAGGCCGCCGTGCTGTACGCGGAGCTGCTCGCGGAGGCCGAGAGCCATGGGCTGGGGTGCGAGGAGGCCACCGCGCTGCTCGGGCTCGGCGAATGCGCCCTGGAGACGGGTGAGCTGGTGCGGGCGCGGGAGTTCTTCGAGCGGGCCGAGGCCCGTCTCGCGGACGAGTCGCTGCCGGTGCGCGTCCCGGCCGTCCGCGGTCGCGCGGTCGCGCACTATCTCGCCGGTGAACTCCGTTACGCCGTCTATCTGCTGGAGTCCGCCCTCGACGAACTGAACCGCGGCGGACTGCACGATCCCGACGCGCTCCTGCTGCTCTACGCCAGCGCCATCGGGCCGTACATGGACATGGGCGCGCACGCCCGTGCCGCCCAGGCCGCCGAGTTCGCCCTCGCCCTCGCGCCGCAGGCCGGGGACCCCGCGCTGATCGCCCGGATGCACCGCTCGGTGGCCCGCACCCTGATCGCCGAGGGCCGGGTCACCGAGGCCGACGCCTCCCTCGCCAAGGCGGCCGAGCTGTACCGCCAGCTGCGGCTGCGCACCGAGCTGGCCAACTGCCACTGGATGCGCGGCTACGTCTGCGCCCAGAACGGGGAACTGGAGCGCGCCGAGGCCGAGTTGAGGCAGGCCCACGCCATGCTCTCCGAGACCCGGGCCGCCCTCTACCGCAGCCAGGCCGCCGTGGAGCTCGCCGACGTCCTGCACCGGCGCGGAGCCTCGCACGAGGCCGCCGAGCTGCTCCAGGGCGTCCTCGGCGACTTCTCCTCCGAGCGCGGTGCGGTGCACGCCGCCGCGGCCCATCGGCTCCTCGGGATCATCGCCGAGGACACCCGGGACACGGAGGCGGCCGAGGAGCACTACGTCCGCGCCCTCAGCCTCCTGGAACGCGCGGGCGCCGCCGGTGACCTGGCCGACCTGTGCCGTCTCCTCGGTGACCTGCTGCGCCGCACGGGCCGCATCGAGGCGGCCCTGGACGCCTACCGCACCGGCCTCGGCCACCGCACGACCCCGGGCACCACCACCCTGGGCCCGGCCCCGGCCCAGCCGCCCCTGTGAGCCCCCGCCGGCCCGCCCCCTAGACCTGCGCCCGGCCCTGTCTGCGGATGTCCGCCAGACGCAGGGCGCCGTCCTGCACGGCGACCTGGGTCGCGTCGTTCGGTACGTCGCCCAGGCCGCCGTTGGTGAGGGCGAACGCGTCCTGGCCGACCCGGACGACGGCCACCTCCAGCGTGAGCAGGTCCTCCTGGTCGTCGGACGTCGTGGCGGAGATGCTGACCCTGAGGCCCTGGCGCGCGTCCCCGACCTCCGGCAGCGAGGCGTCGCTGACCTTGACGTCCTCCTCGGTCCCGGTCTGCGTGGTCGCCGTGAAGCGCGCGCACCGGTCCGGCATCGTCTTCAGCCAGGCCAGCGCCGCGTCGACGTCGGCGGGGCGGCGGGCGCCGATCTGGTAGCGCAGCTGGGCGTCGGTGTCGGCGTCGTCCATGCCGATGGCGACCCGGGCGGGGCCGCCGAGGAGTTCGTCGCTGTACAGGGCGTCCAGCAGCCGCTGGCAGTCGCCGGCCGAGGTGGTCGCCTTCAGCAGCCCGTCCCGCCAGGTGGCCGCGCCCCGGGTCGCCGTCCAGGGGGCGCCGAGATCGCCCTGGGTGATGAGCGCGGCCTGCGCCTGCGCGTCGGTGAGGACGGAGCCGTCGGGCCGCGCGGGCGCCTTCCGCGAGGGGGTCGGCCTGTCGATCGTCGGGAGGGGCTGGGGCGCGGTCTCCGGTTGCCCCAGGCCGAAGGCCGCGCAGCCGCCGACGATGACGAGGCCGGCGGCCGTGAGGGAGAGCCGGACGCCGCGGGGGCGTATCGCCTCGTTCAACGAGGTTATCAATGAGGTCAATGAGGTCATCGAGATCACCGAGGTGCCTCCTGGACTGCGAGCCGGTCGGGCCCGGGGGCGGGGTGCCTGCTGACGTGCTGCCGGCGGGCTTGCCGACGTGTCTCGTCGGCGTGCCGCGGTGTGCCTTCTCTCACCGCACCACCGCCCCGACCGCCCCACCAGCGCGCCGGGCCCGTCCGGGTGAGCGGCCCGGCGAAAATGCCTCGATCCGCGGCTCCGGGCCCTGTTACGGTCGCCGCATGCAGCGCGCCCAGCAGTGCCCGCAGTGCTCGATGAGCACGACGACGCCGGAGACCGTCCCGGCGCGCTGACACCTGACCAGCATCGAAGCCCCGGGGCGAACGCCCCGGGGCCTCGGCGTTTCTCGGGCGTTCGCCTCTCCCGTCCGAGGAGACCACCATGAACGACTCGCTGCCCGACCACCGCCGCCTGGGCCGGGCACTCGGCCTGTTCGACACCGACCCGCTGATCGGCGCCGGCCTGCCGTACTGGCTGCCCGACGGCGCCGTCGTACGGCACACCCTGGAGGAGTACGTCCGCGAGGCCGAACGCCGCGCCGGGTACCGGCACGTGTACTCGCCCGTGCTCGGCAAACGGGAGCTGTACGAGATCTCCGGGCACTGGGACCACTACCGCGACGACATGTACCCGCCGATGCGGCTCGGCGCGGACGAGGTCGTCCTGCGGCCCAGCCTCTGCCCCCACCACGCCCTGATCTACCGCTCCCGCCCCCACAGCTACCGCGAACTGCCGCTGCGCATCGCCGAGTCGGGCGGCATGCACCGCGCCGAACTCTCCGGTGTGCTCGGCGGGCTGACCCGGGTGCGGGCCATCCAGCTCAACGACGCCCATGTCTTCTGCACCCTGGACCAGGTGGTGGCGGAGGCCCGCGCCGCGCTGGAGCTGATCGCCCGCGCCTACGCGGACCTCGGCATCGAGGCCGTACGGCACCGTCTGTCGCTGCCCGGCGCGGGCGGCAAGTACGTCGCCGACCCCGACCTGTGGCGCCGGGCCACCGCGCTGCTGAGGGAGGTGCTCGCCGAGGCCGGGGTGGCGTACGAGGAGGCGGAGGGCGAGGCCGCCTTCTACGGACCGAAGATCGACGTGCAGATCGCCGACCCGGCCGGCCGCGAGTCCACCCTGTCCACCGTGCAGATCGACTTCCACCAGCCGGCCCGCTTCGACCTGCACTACACCGGCGCGGACGGCGCGAGGCACCGCCCGGTGATGGTGCACCGCAGCATCATCGGCAGCGTGGAACGGGCCGTCGCCCATCTCGTCGAGGCGCACGCCGGTGCCTTCCCGGCCTGGCTGTCACCCGTCCAGCTGGTGGTGCTGCCGGTCGCCGAGGAGCAGCGGGAGCAGGCGGCGGCCGTCGTACGGGAGGCCCTGGAGCTGGGTCTGCGCGCCGAACTCGCCGGGCCCGCCGACGGCACCCTCGGGGCCAGGATCCGGGCCGCGCGTCTGGTGCCGTACCAGGCGGTCATCGGCGCCCGGGAGGCAGCAGCGGGCCTGGCCGCCCCACGGCTGCGGGACGGCCGCCGGCCCGGCGCGCTGCCGGTGCCCGAGCTGCTGTCCCGGATCGCCGCACGCGTGGCGGCACGCGGGACCGCGCTGTGGGAGTGATCTAGGGTTCCGGTGTCGGTGTCGGTGTCGTACGACGAAGGAGTCCGCAGTGACCGGTCAGCCCATCCCCGTGATCATCGACTGCGACACCGGTGTCGACGACGCCCTCGCGCTGCTGCTCGCCGTGCGCCACCCGGGCCTCGATCTGCGGGCGGTGACCTGCGTGGCCGGGAACACGGACGTCGACGCGGTGGTCCGCAACACCCTGACCGTGTTGGAGCAGGCCGGTGCCCCGGACATCCCGGTGGGCCGGGGCGCCGACCGCCCGCTGCTCGAACCGGCCCGCGCGGCGGGGCATGTGCACGGCGCCGACGGCATGGGCGACCTGGGCCTGCCCGCCCCGGCCCGGACCGCGTCCGAGCTGGACGCCGTCGCCCTGCTGCGCCGCGAGATCCTGGCCTCCCCGCGTCCGGTCACGCTGATCCCGACCGCGCCGCTGACGAACATCGCCCTGCTGCTGCGCACCCACCCCGAGGTGACCCGCAACATCGAGCGGATCGTCTTCATGGGCGGCGCGGTCGCCACCGGAAACGCCACCCCGGTCGCCGAGTTCAACGTCTGGCACGACCCGGAGGCGGCGGCGATCCTGCTGACGGCCGGGGTGCCCATCACGATGTACGGCCTCGACGTCTTCATGCAGGTCGTCGTGGCCGCCCCGGACGTCCACCGGCTGCGCGCGAGCAGCGACCCCGGCACCCGGCTGGCCGGCGACCTCCTCGCGCACCGGCCGACCGCGGTGGGCGAGGCCCCGGAGGCGGAGGAGGCGGGCGGGCTCGGCGACGCCGGCGCGGTCTGCGCGGTCGCCGACCCGCAGGGCATCACCACCCGCCTGCTGCCGGTCGAGGTCTCCCTCGTCCCCGGCCCCACACGCGGCCAGACCGTCGTCGACCGCCGGCCCCGCCCCGGCGAGGCCGAGATCCACGGAGGCCGCCGCGAACTGGCCCTGGTGGACGTGGCGTTGGAGGTCGACGTGGACCGCTACGTCAAGCTGTACCTGGACACGGTGGAGCGGCCCTAGGGCCTGTCTAGGCGGCGTTGCGCCACACCGTCACGTCCAGGGTGGCGTACGTCGTCCCGGACGAGACCCGGTACGTCACCAGCCCCACGTGCCCCGTCCCGCTGATGACACACATCTGCTGCCCGGCCGTGAGGTCCTTGGTCCAGATGTAGTTCCGGTAGCCGGTCGCGGCCTTGCACACGTTCAGGCTCCCCGCCCGGCCCGCGGGCAACAGGGCGAGCGAGCTGCCGGAGGTGGTGCCGGGGGCGAGGAGCGCGCCCGAGGAGTAGACGGCGTAGGTCAGATCCTCGTCGGAGGTCCCGGTGTCCGCCTTCGCCCGCACCGGGGTGTCCGCCAGGTACAGGTCATGGCTCTTGGTCATCCGGATCCCCGGGTACGCCACCGGGGCGGGGGCCTGCGCGGCCGCCGGCTTGCTCACGGCGGTGGCCGGTGCGGCGGAGGACACCGTGCGGGTGGGGGCCGGCGGCCCCGAAGGGCTGGGCGCCGCCGCGGACTTGGCGGCCTTCGCCTTCTTCGAGGCCCGGACGGTCGGAGAACCGGACGCCGACGCCGAGGGCCCGGCGGAGGTGGCTGACTGCGAGGCGGCCACGTCCTGGGTCCGTTGCCCGTCCTTGTCGCCGTTGCCCGGGACGAACAGCAGGGTGACGGCCGCGCCGCAGGCGACGAGGACGACCGCGGCCGCGGACAGCAGCAAGGGCCGCGCCCTGCGGCCCTTGCCGCCCGCGCTCACCGGGGCGGTCGGCGCGCCGGCCGGGTCCGGCGACTGCGCCCCGGCACCCGGAGCGTACGCACCCGGTACGGCCGCCGCCCCCATGACGAAGGGTCCGGGCAGCGCGGCGTGGGACGGCGAGGTGGGGGAGTAGGCGGCGTGGGCGGAGTAGGGGGACTGGGGAGAGTGAGGGGACGGGGCGGACGGGGCGGGGTAGACCGGCGGCGGGCCGAATCCGGTGGGGCCGCCGGGCGGGAACACGCCGGGTGTGCGGGGAGCACCGGGTGCGTCGGTGGCGGCCGGAGGCGTGGCGGCGCTGCCGAAGGCGGCCTCGGGGTGAGGGGGCCGGGCCGGGCCCGGTGCCGTCGCCCGCGACCGGGCCTGGTCGGCGTCCGCGGCCCGTGCTTCGATTCCCGCCGCCAACTCGCCCGGCAGCCAGGCCCCGCAGGCGTGGCGGGCCTCGTCACCGCGGTAGGCCTGGATCGCCTGGACGCAGCGTATGACCTCCTCGACGGCGGGCCGCTCGGCGGCGGGCTTGCGCAGGCAGCGCGCGGCCAGGTCCCGTATCTCCGCCGGGACCCGGCCGAGGTCGGGCTCCTCGTGCACCACCCGGTACAGCACCGCGTGCGGATCCCCGTCCCCGAACGCGCCGCCGCCCGTCGCCGCGAACACCGCGGTCTGCCCCAGCGCGAACACGTCGGCCGCGGGGCCGGCCTCCGCGCCCAGCACCTGCTCCGGCGCCATGTAGGCGACCGTGCCCAGGGCCGTACCGCTCTGTGTCAGTGACGTGGCGTCCGCCGCGCGCGCCACCCCGAAGTCGATCACGCGCGGGCCGTCGGCGGCGAGCAGCACGTTGGACGGTTTGAGGTCCCGGTGCACGATGCCCTCGCGGTGCACCGCCTGCAGCGCCTCGGCGACCCCGGCGATCAGCCGCAGCACGGTGTCGACGGGCAGCGGCCCGTGCTCGCGCACCGCGTCGGCGAGGGAGGGGCCGGGCACGTACGCGGTCGCGCACCACGGCACGGATCCCTCGGTGTCGCTGTCCACGACCGGCGCGGTGTAGATCCCGTGGACCCGGCTCGCGGCGGCCACCTCGGCGCGGAACCGCCTGCGGAACTCGGTGTTCTCGGCCAGTTCGGCCCGGATCACCTTGACCGCGACGGCCCGTCCGCCCGGGGTGTGCGAGAGGTAGACCCGTCCCATGCCGCCGGACCCGATCCGGGCCACCAGCCGGTAGCCGCCCACCGTCCGCGGATCGCCCTGCTCCAGCGGCTCGAAACTCTCCGCGTCGGGCCCACCGTTGCTCAACACGCCGTACTCCACCCCGAGACCCGAGTCCGATCCGTCGCGGTCATTGCATCACGGGCCGCCCCGCGGGCTCCTCGCCCGGCCTCGGCCCGAAGGTTCCCTTTCCGGGCAATGTGGACAGATTCCCCGTACGGATTCCCCGTCCTGCCGTCCTTCTCGAAGGGATCCCGTATGGCAGACCTCTCCTCCAAGAACCCCGACTGGTGGCGCCAGGCCGTCATCTACCAGGTCTACCCCCGCAGCTTCGCCGACGCCGACGGCGACGGCCTCGGTGATCTTCGGGGCATCACCGAGCGCCTGGGCCATCTCGCCACCCTCGGTGTGGACGCGCTCTGGCTGAGCCCCTTCTACCCCTCCGAACTCGCCGACGGAGGCTACGACATCGCCGACCACCGGGGCGTCGACCCCCGGCTCGGCACCCTGGACGACTTCGACGCCCTGGTCGGCGAGGCCCACCGGCTCGGTCTGAAGGTGGTCGTCGACATCGTCCCGAACCACACCTCGCACCTGCACCCCTGGTTCCAGGAGGCGCTGCGCTCCGCCCCCGGCTCCCCGGCCCGCGCCCGCTATGTGTTCCGCCCCGGTCAGGGCGCCCACGGCGAACACCCGCCCACCGACTGGCAGTCCGTCTTCGGCGGCAGCGCCTGGAAGCGCACCCCGGACGGCGAGTGGTACCTGCACCTGTTCGCCCCCGAACAGCCCGACCTCGACTGGACCCACGACGAGGTCCGCGCCGACTTCCGCACCACCCTGCGCTTCTGGTCCGACCGGGGCGTCGACGGCTTCCGTGTGGACGTCGCCCACGGCCTCGCCAAGGACCTCGCCGAGCCGCTGCGGGACATCGGGAACCTCGCGGTCACCGGCGAGGCGGCGCTGCCGCGCGTGCCGCCGGGCAGTCACCCGTACTGGGACCGCGACGAGGTCCACGAGATCTACCGCGACTGGCGTCAGGTCCTCGACGCCTACAGCCCGCCGCGCAGCGCCGTCGCCGAGGCCTGGGTGCCGGGCGCCCGCCGGGTCCGGTACGCCCGCCCCGACGAACTCGGCCAGGCCTTCAACTTCGAATACCTGGAGGCCCGTTGGGACGCGACGGAGCTGCGCCGGGTCATCACCGACGAGCTGGCCACCGCGCGGGCCGCCGGTGCCTCCGCCACCTGGGTGCTCTCCAACCACGACGTCGTCCGCCACGCCTCGCGTCTGATGCTTGCGCCCGGCACCGCCCCGGAGGCCTGGCTGCTGTCCGGCGGCACCGCGCCCGCGATCGACACCGGGGCCGGGCTGCGCCGCGCCCGCGCGGCGACCCTGCTGATGCTGGCGCTGCCCGGAGCGTCGTACCTCTACCAGGGCGAGGAACTCGGCCTGCCCGAGGTCGCCGACCTGCCCACCGAGGTGCTCCAGGACCCGATCTGGGAGCAGACCGGGCATGTCCGCAAGGGCCGCGACGGCTGCCGGGTGCCGCTGCCGTGGCGGGCGGGCGGACCGTCGTACGGCTTCGGGGCGGGCGCCGCCTGGCTGCCGCAGCCGGCGTCCTTCGCGTCGTACGCCGTCGAGACGCAGACGGGGACGGACGGCTCGACGCTGGAGCTGTACCGCACCGCCCTGCGCCTGCGCCGCAAGCTGCTGGAGGGCGAGACGCTGACCTGGGCGCCGGACGCCCCGGCCGGCGTGCTGGACTTCACCCGCTGCGCGGCCTGGCGCTGTCTGACCAACCTCGGCGACGAGCCGGTACCCCTGCCGCCGGGCGAGGTCCTGCTGACCAGCACGCCCCTGCCCGACACCCGCACCCTGCCCCCGGACACGACGGCCTGGCTGGCCTGAGCCCCCTAACCCGCCGTCGGCGCCGGGCTCGCCCCCGGTGAGGCGCCGCTCCCGCCCCCGGTGAGGCCGTTGATGTCCACGGGTGTGGACGTGGCGTTCGGCGGCGGGGTCAGTACCACCTCCGGCTGCCCGGCGGCCGGGGGTGGCGGGGTCAGGTCGGAGTTCGGCAGCTTCGGCGGGGTGGTCTGCTGGAAGATGGTCTGGTCGAAGTCGACCAGACCGGTCTTCTCCATCACCGTCATGTGGTCCAGCACGGTGTCGTTGGCCTGGTCGGCGAGGGCCCGCACCAGCGAGTTCTTGGTGGTGGACCGGATCTTCGAGATCGTGTTGAAGATCGCGCCGTGCGTCATCCGCAGGATGTTGGCGAAGTCGCTGTCGAACTTCTTCCCGCTGTCCGCCTTCAACTGGCTGACGAATCCCTGCTGCTGGGGGCTCGGCAGGTTCGGCAGCGTGATGTTCAGCATCGGCGCGATCTTGCGGCAGGTGGTGTCCAGCGCCGCGTGCCCGTCGACCAGGTGCTTGCTGGCCGTGAGGACCCCCGGCGTGGTGCCCTTCTGCAGCCCTATCTGCCCCACCGGGTACTCCCACAGCCCGGCCGCGCGCACCTTCACCACGAAGTCCCGGTCCTGCTCGGTGAGCGGCCCCCACTGGGTGCTGGCGATGACGCGGTCCTGTGCGCTCGCGACCTTGTTCAGGCCGAGCATGCTCGGGTAGGCCAGTGCCGCGAGGGTCAGGGCCATCGCCCCGCCCACGAAGAGGGTTCCCGTCGCGTTCCGCGAAAAGCGCACCGTGTCTCCAGCCCGGTCGTGGATCCCGCCCACGGTGGCAGCGGGACGGTTCGGACGCACAGCAGTACGCACGCGCGGGCCGATCGTCTCGATGCGGCAGGTAAAGAAGAGTTGACCTTTCCTCGGGAGAGACGAGGGGGAGCGCTGCCATAGATTCGCCGCATGCCCCCACAGCCACCGCCCAGGATGCCCGCCGCGCTGCCGGTCCTGCCGTACCGCAAGCCCACCAAGGGCCGCGACTACTGGGTCTTCGACGACGCCCTGCCCCAGGTCGACGCCGTACGGGAGCGGTGCCTGGCCAAGGACGACTGGGTCGAGGGCTATCCGTACACCTCCGAGACCTGGCCCGGCCTGCGCGCCATGCCGGGGCTGGAGCCGGATGAACTCGCCGTCGTCGAAGGGCTGGTGAAGCAGGCCACCGGCGCCGAGGAGCTGTGGGTGCAGCAGGCGCCCGGCGGCGGCACCCTCAACCACAACTGCGTCCAGGTGGTCGGCGAGGGCGAGAGCGAGCCCCGCCCGCACACCGACTCCCGCGCGCTGTGCCGGTACGCGGCCGTGCTCTACCTCAACCCGAACGTCCCCAAGAGCTGCGGCACCGCCTTCTACCGCCAGTCGCTGCCCGGCGGCCGGCTCGGCGGCAACGTCGTCCAGGCCCCGCACAACAACCTGGTCGAGGCCCTCGGCACGCGCTACGTCCCGGGCGACCACTTCGAGGACGACGTCCGCGTCCCCCACAAGTACAACCGCCTGCTCCTCTACAACGCCAACCTCGTGCACAGCGCGACGGGCTACTTCGGCAAGACGCTGGAGGAGAAGAGGATGACGGCGGTGTTCTTCTGGATGGCCTGACCCAGCGGGCCGCCTCAGGGGAGGGACGTCCCGGGGTCGGACGGCCCAGGACCGGACGGCCCAGGACCGGACGTCACAGGGTCGGTGACAGGGGCAGCAGCAGCGTGGCCACGGCGATGCAGCCGGCGCACACGGCGAGCGCCGTGCCGACGCAGCGCCGCCGCAGCAGCCGGTAGCGGCTCTCGTACTCGACGCGCAGCGACCCGCACCGGGCCGCGATCCGTTCCAGGTCCGCGCGGGCCCGGCGCAGACTGTCGGCGACGTAGCGCCGCTCGACGTCCTCGCGCTGCGCGCTCGTCAGCCACTCCATGGGGGCGACGAACTCCCGCGCACGCTGCTCCGCCTCGGCGATCCGGGCCTGCCAGAGCAGGTACCCCTCCACCTCGTCGCCGAGCGCGCCTTCGGCCCCCCGCCTCGACAGCCCGGTCACCCCTGCCCTCGGTCGGTCCGCGCCGGCACCTGGAACTCGTGCTCCTGCAGCGCGATGTCCGGGTGGTGCAGGTCGAACGCCGGGGACTCGCTGCGGATCCGCGGCAGGGTGAGGAAGTTGTGCCGCGGCGGCGGACAGGAGGTGGCCCACTCCAGGGAACGGCCGTAGCCCCACGGGTCGTCGACGTCGACCTTCTTGCCGTACTTGGCCGTCTTCCACACGTTGTAGAGGAACGGCAGCATCGACAGGCCGAGCAGGAACGAGCCGATGGTCGAGACCGTGTTCAAGGTGGTGAAGCCGTCGGAGGCCAGATAGTCGGCGTAGCGGCGCGGCATGCCCTCGGCGCCCAGCCAGTGCTGGACCAGGAACGTGGTGTGGAAGCCGACGAACAGCGTCCAGAAGGTGATCTTGCCGAGCCGCTCGTCGAGCATCTTGCCCGTCATCTTCGGCCACCAGAAGTGGAATCCGGCGAACATCGCGAAGACGACCGTGCCGAACACCACGTAGTGGAAGTGGGCCACCACGAAGTACGAGTCGGAGACGTGGAAGTCCATCGGGGGCGAGGCCAGGATGACCCCGGTCAGACCGCCGAAGAGGAACGTCACGAGGAAGCCCGCGGCCCACAGCATCGGCGTCTCGAAGGACAGGCTGCCCTTCCACATCGTGCCGATCCAGTTGAAGAACTTCACACCGGTGGGGACGGCGATCAGGAAGGTCATGAAGGCGAAGAACGGCAGCAGCACGCCGCCGGTGACGTACATGTGGTGCGCCCACACGGTGATGGACAGACCGGCGATGGAGATCGTCGCGGCGATCAGGCCCATGTAGCCGAACATCGGCTTGCGGGCGAAGACCGGGATGATCTCGGAGACGATGCCGAAGAACGGCAGCGCGATGATGTACACCTCGGGATGGCCGAAGAACCAGAAGAGGTGTTGCCACAGCAGCGATCCGCCGTTGGCCCCGTCGAAGACATGGGCGCCGAACTGGCGGTCCGCCTCCAGGGCGAACAGCGCGGCGGCCAGCACCGGGAAGGCGAGCAGGACCAGGACGGCGGTCAGCAGCACGTTCCACACGAAGATCGGCATGCGGAACATGGTCATGCCGGGGGCGCGCATGCAGATGATCGTGGTGATGAAGTTGACCGCGCCGAGGATGGTGCCGAAGCCGGAGAAGGCCAGACCCATGATCCACATGTCGGCGCCCGGACCCGGTGAGCGGACCGCGTCCGACAGCGGGGAGTACGCGAACCAGCCGAAGTCGGCCGCGCCGTCCGGGGTGAGGAAGCCGCCGACCGCGATGGTCGAGCCGAACAGGTAGAGCCAGTAGGCGAACATGTTCAGCCGGGGGAACGCCACGTCGGGCGCGCCGATCTGCAGCGGCATGATCCAGTTCGTGAAACCGGCGAACAGCGGCGTCGCGAACATCAGCAGCATGATCGTGCCGTGCATCGTGAACGCCTGGTTGAACTGCTCGTTCGAGACGATCTGCAGGCCCGGCCGGGCCAGCTCGGCGCGCATGACCAGCGCCAGCACGCCGCCGATCAGGAAGAACGCGAACGACGTCGCCAGGTACAGCGTGCCGATCGTCTTGTGGTCGGTGGTCGTCAGCCACTTCACCACGACGTTGCCGGGCTGCCGGCGCCGGACCGGCACCTCGCTCTCGTACGAGTCCTCGGGCGCGGCGGCACCATGCGGTTCGTTGAGGATGCTCACAGGTGCATCCTTGCTGCGGGACGGCGCGGCCGACGCCCTGAGCGGCCGACGCGCGGCCGAACGCATGACGGATGCACACGGATGGCGCAACCGCATCCCTAGCTGGTGGCCTGCGGCTTTCGTACGACAGGATGGGCCGGTGACCGAACAGATGGATCAGTCCGCCGCGCCCGCGTCCGCCCATCGGCCGGTTCAGCTGTCAGGGCGGCTGGCTGTGGGGGGACTGCTGCTCGCCGGGCTCGCCTGGGCCGTGCGAGGGGTGTGGGAGATCCGGCTCGCCATGGCCGGAGAGCCCGCCGCCGGGCCGCCGGACCAGGGCAACGGGGTGCACCGGCCGCTCAACTCGCTGGAGAACTCGTACCACTTGGTGACCTCGGTGGGCGGTGCGCTGACCCTTCTCTGCGCCGCGCTCTTTCTGTCCTGGCTGCTCAAGCTGCGGGAGAACGCGCGGGCGCTGTCGGGGGACACGCCGAAGTACCTGGGGATCTGGGTGTTCCTCGGGTGGATCGTGCCCGTGGTCAACCTGTGGTTCCCGCGGGGGATCGTCGTCGACGCGTTCCGCAGCAGCGCGCCCGGACGCAGGCTTCCCGCCTCCGTCAACGTGTGGTGGGGGCTGTGGCTGATCGGGCTGCTCACCGGGGTGGGGATCGTCTACCGCGACTCCACGGATCAGATCATCGCGCGCGCCTACACCGAGGGGTGGCCGCTGCAGCTGTGCGACGCCCTCGTCGTGGCGGCCGCCTGCGCCGGCGCCTTCGCGGTGCGGGCCGTGACCGCCGCCCAGGTGGAGCGGCTGCGCGCGGCCCGGCCGACCGGCACCCGGGTGGCCGAGGTCCTGTGACGGCCCAGCCCGGTGTGGGGCGGGGCGGTGTGCGGTACGGATGCGGCATGAGCTGTATCGCCATTGTGGGTGCCGGACCGGGGCTCGGGGTCGCCGTCGCGCGGCGGTTCGGGCGGGAGGGCTTCGGGGTCGCCCTCGTCGCCCGGGACCCGGGACGGCTCGACGCGCTGGTGGGGGAACTCGGCGCGAACGGGATCAGGGCCCAGGGGTTCGCCGCGGATGTGCGCCGGCCCGAGGAGCTGGCCGGGGCGCTGGAGCGGGCGGTGGACGAACTGGGGACCGTCGAGGTGCTGCAGTACAGCCCGGTGCCGCACCGGGACTTCATGCGGCCCGTGCTGGAGACCGGGCCCCGCGATCTGGTCGGGCCCATCGAGTTCTCCGTGTACGGGGCCGTCGCCGCCGTGCAGCAGGTGCTGCCGGGGATGCGGCGGCTGGGGCGCGGGACGATCCTGTTCGTGAACGGCGGGAGCGCCGTCGTCCCGCACACCGAGCGGGCCGGGACGTCGATCGCGTTCGCGGCGGAGAGCGCGTACGGGCATCTGCTGCACGAGCGGCTCGCACGCGAGGGGATCCATGTCGCCCAGCTGGTGATTCCGGGGGCCATCACACCCGGGCACGCCCGCAAGGACCCTGACGTGCTCGCGGAGCTGCTGTGGGGCATGCACCGGGACCGGCACGGTTTCCGGCACTTCGCGGACGATCTCGACGCTTGAGCCGATGAACCGGGGCCGACGGGCCGCTGTCGGCCTGCGGTGTGGGGTTTTGTAGGCCAATATGGGGATGTTGGCCGTATTGCTCTCGTCAAGGGGGCCTGGAATGGCTGTCGAAATCCCCGCGATCATCAAGCCGTCCCGGCTCAGAAGCCGGGGCGGGCTGCTGGGTGAGTGTCTCGCCGAGTTCCTCGGGACGTTCGTGCTCATCTCCTTCGGCTGCGGTGTGGTCGCGATGGCGGTTGCCGCACTGCCCGGTTCGGGCCGTGCCGCGACCCCCACCACGATCTTCCTTGCGGCCGGTGACTGGCTGCTGATCACCTGGGGCTGGGCGATGGCCGTCACCTTCGGCGTCTACGTGGGCGGCGGAGTCAGCGGCGCCCATCTCAACCCGGCGGTCACCCTGGCCATGGCCGTGCGCCGCGGCTTCGCCTGGGCGAAGGTGCTGCCGTACTGGTTCTCGCAGGTCGTGGGCGCCTTCACCGGCGCCGCGCTGGTCTACCTCGTCTACCACGCCGCGATCCACGCCTTCGACGCCGCGGCACCCGGACCGAAGGTGAACGGGCACACCAACGCCACCTTCTCCATCTTCGCGACGTTCCCCGCCCCGTACTTCCACGGCGGCATCTGGGGACCGCTGATCGACCAGATCGTCGGTACGGCCTTCCTGCTCATGCTGATCGCCGCCGTCAACGACCTTCGCAACCAGGCCGTGAAGGCCAACCTCGCCCCCCTGATCGTGGGTTTCGCGGTCGCCGCGATCGGCATGTCCTACGGCGCGAACGCGGGGTACGCCATCAACCCGGCCCGTGACTTCGGGCCGCGTCTGCTGACCTGGGTCGAGGGCTGGAAGAGCCTGGCGTTCCCGGGGAGCGTGTCCGGCTCCTACAGCGGCTACTGGTGGATCCCGATCGTCGGGCCGCTGATCGGCGGCGTGGTCGGGATCGTCGTCTACGACCTCTTCATCGGTGATGTGCTGCTGCTCCGGTCGAAGCTGGCCGAGTCACGGGAGCCGGGGGAGTCGACTCCGGTGCGGACCGTCAACGGGGAGTAGGCCGCCGGATGATGAGGGTCCGTCAGCTGCCGGTCGTGTCCTCGGCGCAGGCGCCCGCGGCCCGGCGGGCCGTCGCCGCGATCTCCTCCAGCGCCGCCAGATGCCGGGCCAGCGCCCTGCGGCCGGTGAGCGTGAGGCCGGCCCAGGTGCGCGGGCGCTTGCCGAGGTAGCCCTTGCGGATGCTGACGTAGCCCGTCTTCTCCAGCGCGGAGAGGGTCTTGCTCAGCGTGGAGTCGGAGACCTGGCAGTAGTCGCGCAGGACGGCGAACTCCGCCTCACCGCACGCCGAGAGGTAGGCGGCGAGGGCCAGCCGGGTCGGGTGGTGGAGTTCGCGGTCGAGAGCGGGTGGAGCACCGCCCGTGGGGTCTGTCATGCGGTGCCCGCCTGCCAGGTCCCGCGCAGCACGTAGTCCGCGCCGGAGGCCAGGCCGAAGGCGATGAGCCAGCCGGCCGAGCCGTACACGACCGCGGCCGGCAGGCTGATCGCCAGGGGGATGAAGGGCACCACCCAGGCCTGCCAGGGCGGGCGGCCGGAACCGCGGTCCCGGTGGAACCAGCGTGTCACTCCCCCGTGGTGGGCGCCCAGCCACAGCAGCACGAGGAAGCCGGTCAGGCTCACCGTGGCGGCGGCCACCAGCCAGATCCCCCAGCGCGGCTCCCGGTCGGCGAGGCCCAGGGCGATGAAGCCCACCGCGAAGGTCAGGCCCTGTCCGATGCCGTAACCGCGGGGCCGTTCGCGCTCGCCGGCCTCGCGTGCCGCGACCCGTGCGGCGCAGGCGGCGGCGAGCGCGCTTTGTGCCTGCCGGGCGTCCATCGGTTCCCCCGTGCTGTCCATGCGCTTACCTCCGGTGCGGGGAGGGGCGGTTGGTCGTCCGCCCCTCGTGCATACCTTCAGCATGGACAGTACTTTCCAAGAAGGCAAGTACTTTCTGATGATTGGTCATTCCCGGCGGCAGACGATGGCGGTCGGTGCCGAGTTCCGGCAGGTGATCCCGCTGCCGGGGCCGATGAGACGCGACAGGAGCGGTGCGATGTCCCGCTCGCAGGACACGTCCTGGCCGTCCTCGGGCTCGGCGTTCGCCTCCTGGCAGACCCGGCCGATGGCGGTACCGCTGTCGACCTTCGGCCCGGGAGGCGGCGTGTCCGCGAAAGCCGCCGGGGCGAGCAGGCCCAGGCCGAGCACGGGCGCGGCGAGCAGCGCTGCGACCTGGGCACGGGTGGGCCTCAGGATCCGTCGCGACATGACTGTCCTTTCGACTGGTTCATCCGGTTCATCCGGCTCGTCTGATTCATCCGACTGCTTCGACCGCGTCGTCCGCCCGGTCCGGGGGAATGCCGTGCGAAGCAAGGTCATGATCGAGGCCGGCGACGCGGCACGGACGCGGACACGCGTGGTGCGTTCGCGTGAACTGCCGCTCGCGGGGGTGCCGAAGAGGGACGGTCCACGACGTTCACAGAGGGCGGTTCGGCCAGTCCAGGAGGCGGGCGCCGATGACGGCCGTCTGGAGCATGTAGCGGTGGGCCGGGTCGGTCGGGTCCGCGTCGGTGAGCTTGTGGATGCGCTCCAGGCGGTAGGTGAGCGCGCGCACGCTGAGCGAGAGCCGGCGGGCGGCCCCGGCGGCCACGCAGCCGGAGTCGAAGTACGCGGCGAGGGTGTCCAGCAGCGGACCGGCGCCGCCGCGCGCCGCGGTGAGCGGGCCGAGCGTGTGCGTGACCAGGTCGACGAGCGCCTGCCGGTCCCGCGCCAGCACCGGGTAGACCAGCAGGTCGGCGGCGCGCAGCACCGGCCCGGCCAGATCGAGCCGGGCCGCCATCTCCAGTGCGGCCAGGGCCTCTTCGTACGACTGCACGACCCCGCCCGCGCCGTGCTGGGCACGGCCGATGGCGACCCGGCCGCCGTCCGTCGCCGCGTACGCCTGCTTGGCGAAGTACAGGAGGATCTCGTCCTCGTCACCGGGCGCGATGCACAGCAGCCGGCCGTTCTTGGTGGTGAGCAGGATGCTGCGCGAGTCGAACCGGCTCAGGACGGCGGCCTCGACGCGGCGGGCGACCGGGCCGCCCTCGGCGTAGGCGGACGGGCCCTCGGCGACGGCCACCGCGTATGCCCGGGAGAGCAGCAGGCCGAAGCGTTCTGCGCGTTCGGCGAGCCGGCCCAGGTCGCTGCGGCCGTAGAGCAGATCGTCGATGAACTCCCGCCGCGCGGCCTCCTCGCGGCGCACGGCGAGCCGCTGCGCGCGTTCGTAGCCCTCGGCGAACGCGTCGATCGCCTGCTCCACGGCGGCCAGCGTGGCCAGGCCGCTCTCGGCCGAGCCGTCCCTGGCGGGCCAGGCGGCGCGGGCGGCGGCCAGATGGGCGACGACCAGCGCGCGCAGCCCGTGCCCGGCGTCGGCGGCCTGCTCGCCGAGGGTCCGCCGGACCTTCAGCTCCTCCCTGGTCAGCCGCCTGCCGGTGGCCGCGACCTCGGCCAACGTCCGGGCGAACCCGTCCAGACAGCGTTCGGGCAGCTCGTGTCTGTCGTGCTGATCCCCCATGCCGGCCCCACTCCCCCGTGATCTTGACGTGCCGGTGACGCTTTCTTAGCGCATGTCCGGCATGCAGACCCTAGTCAACACTGCCGGAAACCGGCAGTGCGCGGGGCTGTTCCCCTGCCACACCATCCTCTGCGGGGAGCACTACGGAAGGTTGCGGTGCCGGTCACCGGCAAATGACCGGCACTCCAGCCTCGGGGGGCTCCGTACCCATCGTCTGACGCAAGGACGTGTGTCATGGAAGTCCTCGGCGTGCTCGTCGCCGGCTGTCTCGTGTTCGTGGTGCTCGCGCTGCTCGCGTTCTCCCGCCTGTACCGCAAGGTGGACCAGAGCCAGGCCCTGATCGTGTCGAAGACCCGGCGGGTCGACGTGTCCTTCACCGGGCAGGTCGTACTGCCGATCCTGCACAAGGCCGAGGTGATGGACATCTCGGTGAAGACGATCGAGATCAGCCGCTCCGGCCGGGACGGGCTGATCTGCCGGGACAACATCCGCGCCGACATCCGGATCCTGTTCTTCGTGAAGGTCAACAAGACCGTCCCGGACGTCATCAAGGTCGCCCAGACCGTCGGCACCGAACGCGCCAGCCACCAGGACACGCTCCAGGAGCTGTTCCACGCGAAGTTCTCCGAGGCGCTGAAGACCGTCGGCAAGCAGCTGGACTTCACCGACCTCTACACCAAGCGCGAGGAACTCCGGTACCACGTCATCGAGTTGATCGGCATCGACCTCAACGGCTACCACCTCGAGGACGCCGCGATCGACTACCTGGAGCAGACCCCGCTCACCCAGCTCGACCCGGCCAACGTCCTCGACGCCCAGGGCATCCGCAAGATCACCGAGCTGACGGCCGTCGAGCACGTGCGCACCAACGAGGCCAAGCGCAACGAGCAGATGGAGATCACCCGCCAGGACGTCGACGCCCGCGAGGCCATCCTGGAGCTGGAGCGCCGGCAGGCGGATGCCGAGATCAAGAAGAAGCGGGAGATCGAGACCTCCCGGGCACGCGAGGAGGCCGAGACCGCCCGCGTGGTGGAGGAGGAGCGGCTGCGCGCGCAGGGCGCCTTCCTGCGCACCGAGGAACAGCTGGGCGTGCAGCGCGAGAACCAGGCCCGGGAGATCGCCGTCGCCGCGAAGAACCGCGAGCGCGTCATCGCCGTCGAGAACGAGCGCATAGAGAAGGACCGGCTGCTGGAGGTCATCGCCCGGGAACGGGAGACGCAGCTGACGAAGATCTCCGCGGAGAAGGAGGTCGAGGCGGAGAAGCGGGACATCGCCGAGGTCGTCCGGGAGCGGGTCGCGGTGGACCGTACGGTCGCCGAGCAGGAGGAGTCCATCAAGAAGCTGCGCGTGGTCGAGGAGGCCGAGCGCGAGCGGCAGACCCTCGTCATCGCCGCCGAGGCGGAGGCGCAGGAGAAGCTGGTCAAGGACATCAAGGCCGCCGAGGCCGCCGAGCAGGCCGCGACCCACCGGGCGGCGGAGGAACTGACCCTGGCCGAGGCCCGGTTGAAGACCGCCGACCTCGACGCCCGGGCCAAGCTGCGGCTCGCCGAGGGCGTCCAGGCCGAGGCCGCCGCCGAGGGGCTGGCCGCCGTCCAGGTCCGGGACAAGGAGGCCGAGGTCACGGTCAAGGCCGGCCGTGCGGCGGCGGAGGCCACCGAGGCACGGCTGCGCGCCGAGGCCGAGGGCACTCAGGCCAAGGCCCTCGCCGAGGCCGAGGGCGCCCGCGCCAAGGGCCTGGCGGAGGCCGAGGGCGCGCGGGCGGCGGCGGAGGCCACCGAGGCGCGGTTGAAGGCCGAGGCGGAAGGCACCAGGGCGAAGGGCCTGGCGGAGGCCGAGGGTGCGCGGGCGGCGGCGGAGGCCACCGAGGCGCGGTTGAAGGCCGAGGCGGAAGGTGCGCGGGCGAAGGCGCTGGCCGAGGCCGAGGGCGCGAAGGCGATGGGCGCCGCCCAGGCGGAGGGCGCGAAGGCCATGGGCGCGGCCCAGGCGGAAGGCGCCAGGGCGAAGGCGCTCGCGGAGGCGACCGCCATCGGCGAGAAGCTGAAGGCCGAGGCGGCCGGACTCACCGAGAAGGCCGCCGCGATGGCCGCCCTCGACGAGGCCTCGCGCGGACACGAGGAGTACCGGCTGCGGCTGCAGGCCGAGAAGGAGATCCGGCTGGCCGGTCTGGAGACGCAGCGGCAGGTCGCCGAGGCGCAGGCGGCCGTCCTCTCCACCGGTCTGGAGAACGCCGACATCGACATCGTCGGCGGGGAGTCCGTCTTCTTCGACCGGCTGGTGTCCGCGGTCTCCCTCGGCAAGGGCGTGGACGGCTTCGTCGAGAACTCCCACACCGCCCAGGCGCTGGCCAAGCCCTGGCTGGACGGCTCCGGCAGCTTCACGGACGACCTGAGCCGGGTCCTCGGAGCCATCGGTACGGCCGACGTGCGGAACCTGACGGTGTCGGCGCTGCTGATGAAGCAGATCGGGGGCGGCGGCCCGCAGACGGGGCAGCTCCAGAAGCTGCTGGACCGGGCGAGCGAACTGGGCCTGTCGGACACGCCGTTGACGGCCCTGAACGGGAGCGGTTCGCCGAACTGACGGCGGGCGGTACGCGGGTGCGTGGGAGCGAGCGGCCCCCACGCACCCGCACCCGGCACACGTCTCGCAGCCCCGAGCTGGCAGCCGCACAGTCCACGAAGGGAAGCACTCCCCATGGCCACCGTCGACGCCGGTACCTATGAGGTACTCCGCGACCGGCTCGCCGCGCACGCCGCCGACCTCGCCCGCAGGGCGGACGCGCTCAACACCCGCAGGGCCGAGGAGTTCGGCTCGGTACGGCTCGACCTCGCGGCCACCGCCCGGCTCGACACCGGCCGTCCGTGCCTGCCCTGCGACATCGTGGCCGTCGGCGACGCCCTGCTCTTCGGCGGCACCGGAAAGACGGCCGACGGCACCGAGGCCGCCGTCGCCGACGTCCTCGCGCTGTACGGCCGCGACGGCGAGCGGCTGCCCGCGGACGCCGTGCCCGGTCTGCTCGACGACCCGGCGTTCGTACGGGAGTTCACCGCCCTGCACCGCTACTACCGGCAGGCCCGGCTGCTGCGGCTGCGCCGGGTCGACGGCCGACTGCTGGCCGTGTTCCGCACCGGCGAGAACGCCGACGACGTCCGCGTCCTGCGCTGGAGCGTCGCCGACGACGGCCGCGTGGCGTTCCTGGACGCGCGCGGCGACCGCGACGACACCTTCCCGCCGGCCCAGGACCTGACCTGGACGCCGACCACCCGCGAGGACCACGTGCTGGGCCGTGCGCCGCATGTCGCCGTCCCCGCCGGAGTCGGGGTGTCGACCGTCGGCGGAACGCTCACCGTGCGCACCACGGACGGGGATCCGCTGTACGCCGAGCCGGTGCAGGAGCCGCTGCAGTCGCTCGCCGACGCGGCCGTCGGGTACGCGCGCGTCGGTCCGCTGGTGCTGCTGCGGGTGCTGCCGTACAAGGAGGACACCGACCGCTACCTGGTGTTCGACACGCTGACCCGGACGGTGGTCCGGCTCGACGGGATCGGGCAGGCCTGCAGGCGCCTGCCCGAGGAGCAGGGGATCGTCTTCCCCGGCGGGTACTGCCTGGCCGGTGCCGGGCACCGGACGTACGAACTCGACGTGCGGGAGCTGGAGTTCGAGCGGGAGGTGCGCGCGCCCAACGGCGAGGACGTGCTGTACGCGTTCCGGTCCCGGGCCCGGGGACGCACGCTGCTGCTGTCGTACAACACCCTGCGCAAGGAGGTCGCGACCCCGCTGTCGTGCCGGGGCTGGGCGCTCTTCGAGGACGGCGCGCTCGCCGCGCTGCGCGAGGGGGGCGACGAGCCCGCGCACACCCATCCGCTGCAGTGGTGGACCTCGCCGTACGTCTCCGACACCCATGCCGCCGCCCTGCGCACCGGCACCGGGGCCCTCGCCCGGGTCGGCAACGCGGACCTGGTGCGCGGGCTCGCCGACTGCCTGTCCGTCGCCCGGCTGGTCGCCGACGGCATCGAGACCGGCGAGGGCTACCGGGCGCTGGCCGCCGCCTGTGTCCGCGCCGCCGACACCAACCACTGGCTCGACGATCCCGAACTCGGCGACCTGGCGGGTCCGTTGGGCGAGCTGCGAGGCACCGCCGAGCAGGTGCTGGCCGAGTTCGAGACCGTACGGGAGCTGACCCGGCAGGCCGCGGGTGCCCTGGACGAGGCCGCCGAGCGGATCGCCGCCGTGGTGCGCCGGCTGCGCGGCGAGGCCCCGCGCGAGGCCGCGGCCTGGGTGCGCGGACTGACCGAACTCCGGCACGCGCACGGCCACCTGCTCACCCTGCGGGAGCTGCGGTACGTCGACACGGCCCGGCTGGCGGAGCTGGCCGACGGCGCCGCGGCCGACCTCGCCGCGTTCGGCCGGCGCGCGGTGACCTTCCTCGCCCGCGACGACGCCTTCACCGCCCAGCAGGAGGAGGTCGAGCGGCTCGTCGGCCAGGCGGCGGCCGTCGCGACCGTCGCGGGCGCCGCGCCCGTCACCGCCCGGCTGGACGAGCTGGCCGAGGGGCTGCGCACCGTCACCGACGTCGTCACCGGTCTCGACATCGCCGACGCCACCGTCCGTACCGCCGTGCTGGAGCGGATCGCCGAGGTGCTGGGCGGCGTCAACCGGGCCCGCGCCACCCTCGACGGCCGCAGGCGAGCCCTCCAGGACAGCGAGGGGCGGGCCGAGTTCGCCGCCGAGACCGCGCTGCTCGCCCAGGCCGTCACCGCCGCGCTCGCCGCCTCCGGCACCCCCGAGGAGTGCGACGACCAGCTCGCCTCCGTCCTCGGCCGGGTGGAGGACCTGGACGGCCGGTTCGCCGAGTTCGACGACTTCCTCACCGAACTCGCCGACCGGCGCACCGAGGTCTACGAGGCGTTCGCCGCCCGCAAGCAGTCACTCGCCGACGCCCGCGCCCGCCGCGCCGAACAGCTCGCCGTCTCGGCGGGGCGCATGCTGGAGACGATCGGCCGGCGCGCGGCCACGCTCGCCGACACCGACGCGGTGACGACGTACTTCGCCTCCGACCCCCTGGTCGCCAAGATCCGCCGCACCGCCGGCGAACTGCGCACCCTCGGCGACGGCGTGCGCGCCGAGGAACTCGACGGCCGGCTGAAGTCCGCCCGCCAGGAGGCGGCCCGCGCCCTGCGCGACCGCACCGACCTGTACGCCGACGACGGCCGCACCCTGCTGCTCGGCGGCCACCGCTTCGCCGTCAACACCCAGCCGCTCGACCTCACCCTCGTCCCGCACGGCGACACCCTGGCCTACGCGGTGACGGCGACGGACTACCGCGCCCCGGTCACCGACCCCGACTTCGCCGCGTACCGCCCCTACTGGGACCGCCACCTGCCTTCCGAGTCGGCCGGGGTCTACCGCGCCGAGCACCTCGCCGCCCGGCTGCTCGCCGAGCACGGCCCGGCCGCCCTCGCCGCCGCCGACGACCTGCCGGGCCTGGTCCGCCGGGCGGCGCAGGAGTCGTACGACGAGGGCTACGAGCGCGGCGTCCACGACCATGACGCGACCGCCGTGCTGCACGCCCTGCTGCCCCTGTACGAGGGCGCCGGCACGCTGCGCCACGAGCCCGCCGCCCGCGCCGCCGCCCAGCTGTTCTGGGCGCACGGCACCACGGAGGAGGCCCGTACCGCATGGCGGCGGCGGGCGCTGTCCCTGGCCCGCGCCCGGGACGCCTTCGGCACCGTACCGGCCATCGGGGAGCTGGAGCGGGAACTGGCGGACGCGATGGAGGCCTGGGATCCGGGCCCGGCCGGCGGGCCGGCCGCCGCGTACCTCTTCGAGGAGCTGACCACCGGGCCCGCCGGCTTCGTCCTCGGGGTCACCGCGCGCACGCTGCTGGAGAAGTTCCGGCACACGGGCGGAAGCTACCGCGGCGATCTGGAGGGGCTGACCGATCTGGCGGCGCGCCGGCAGGTGGTGGCGGCCTGGCTCGGCGCGTACGCCGAGGCCATCGGCACCGAGGCGGGACCCGGCGAGCTGGCCGAGGCGGTCGTCGCCGAACTCTGCCCCGACCTGCCCCGCCACGACGGGGACGCCCCGCTCACCGCGACGGCGGAGGGCCTGCTGGGCGCGCACCCGAGGGTGAGCGGCGGCCGACTGCCGCTGCGCCTGGACGAGTTCCTGTCCCGCACCGCCCGTTTCGCGGCCGAGGAGGTACCCGGCTTCCGTGCCTACCAGCACCGCCGTACGACCCTGGTGGCCGCCGAACGCGACCGGCTCCGTCTGGACGACCACCGTCCCCGGGTGCTGTCGGCGTTCGTCCGGGGCCGCCTCGTCGACGAGGTCTACCTTCCCCTGATCGGCGACAGCCTGGCCCGCCAGCTGGGCACCACCGGCGCGTCCAAGCGCACCGACACCGGCGGGCTGCTCCTGCTGATCTCCCCGCCCGGCTACGGCAAGACGACCCTCATGGAGTACGTGGCCGACCGGCTCGGCCTGATGCTCGTCAAGGTCAGCGGCCCCGCGCTCGGCCACACCGTCACCTCGCTGGACCCGGCCGACGCCCCGAACGCCACCGCCCGCCGCGAGATCGAGAAGGTCAACTTCGCGCTGGCGGCCGGCAACAACACGCTCCTGTACCTGGACGACATCCAGCACACCTCGCCCGAGCTGCTGCAGAAGTTCATCCCGCTGTGCGACGCGACCCGGCGCGTGGACGGTGTGTGGGACGGCCGGCCGCGCACCTACGACCTGCGCGGCAAGCGGTTCGCGGTCTGCATGGCCGGCAACCCCTACACCGAGTCCGGCGAGCGCTTCCGCCTGCCCGACATGCTCGCCAACCGGGCCGACGTGCAAAACCTCGGCGACGTCCTCACCGGCAAGGACGACGTCTTCGCGCTCAGCTTCGTCGAGAACGCCCTCACCGCCAACCCGGTGCTCGTCCCGCTCGCCACCCGCGACCGCGCCGATCTGGACCTGCTGGTCCGGCTGGCCGCCGCCGACCCCACGGCCCACGCCGACCGTCTCACCCAGCCGATGCCGCCGGCCGAACTGGACGCGGTGGTACGGGTGTTGGGGCATCTCCTGGCGGCCCGCGAGACCGTGCTGCGGGTCAACGCGGCCTACATCGCCTCCGCCGCCCGCTCGGAGGAGGCCCGTCCGGAACCCCCCTTCCGCCTCCAGGGCTCCTACCGCGACATGAACAAGATCGCCCAGCGGCTGCGGCCGGTCATGAACGACGCCGAACGCGAGGCCGTCGTCGACGA
Organism: Streptomyces yokosukanensis; assembly: GCF_001514035.1. Lineage (GTDB taxonomy): Bacteria > Actinomycetota > Actinomycetes > Streptomycetales > Streptomycetaceae > Streptomyces > Streptomyces yokosukanensis. The sequence goes on from NZ_KQ948206.1 coordinate 387,465, forward strand.
CCACTACACGGCCGAGGCCCAGACCCTCACCACGGGCGCCGAGGCCAACCTCCTCAAACTGGCCGAACTGCGCGGCACGCTCGACACCGGCCGGGCCGCCCGCTGGACCGAGGTGAAGGCGGCCCACGTCCGCGCCCGCGTCCTCGGCGGCCCCGAGGACGACCCCCTCACCCGCGCGGTGGCCGCCCTGGGCCTGCTCGCGGACCGGGTGGCGTCCGTGGAGACCGCCATCAACCGGGCCCGCGCGAACGGTGGCGGGGAGGAGCGGTGAGGGTCGGCGGAAGGGGGCGGTGATGGTCGGCTTCCTGGTGCCGCTGTCGGCGGCGTTCGCGTTCGTCGTCCTGAGCACGGCGGTACTGATCCGCCGGGACCGCCGACTGGCACGTGGGCCGCAGACGGACCAGGACGAACCACGCGGGGGATGAGCGCCCGGCTCAGATCTCGAAGTTCGAGTTCTCCCAGCTGTGCTTCAGCCAGACCAGCATCGCGGCCCAGACCACGAGCGTGCCGAGCAGCGCACCGGCCGCCGCCCAGACCCCGGCCCGGCGCCGCAGGACGGCTCCGCCGAGACCGAAGAGCACGGCGCCGCAGGAGGGCCCGCCGACCAGCCATCCGGCCGCGCGCGCCAGGGACGCCTTGTCGTCGTGGTCGCCCCGGCAGCCGGTCGGTCCGAAGCACTCCATGGAGTCGTGCGCGATGTAGTACAGCCCGTACACGAGGGGCAGCAGCAGAAGCACGGTCGCCACCAGCAGCCCGACGACCGGACCACGGTCCGTCCGGCCCCCGGGGGGCGCTGCGGAAGAAGGATTCACCACGCCATCGTGGCGGGGCACGGGGCGGGGGCACATCCGTTGTCGTACTCACGCGTGGTGGGCCCGCCGCTCGCCGCCGCCGGGGTTGTCGTCCGACGAGCGCGGCCGGACAACGCCGTTGTCAGCAGCCGGTGTTCGGGAGGAGGGGGACGAACTGGACGCGGGTGTGGTCGTCGGCGGTGAGGATGCGGTTGTAGTCGACGTGGTCGACGCGGAACCAGACGTCGTCCCGCTTGCGGTCGCCGCCGACGTCGTCCAGGAGGACGCACCAGCGCTCCGGGCGCAGCTCCCGGCGGTACGTCTCGGTGCCGCTGCGCACCTTGTGGCAGTTCTGGTAGTGCTCGGTGGTGTACCAGGTGCGGGTGCGGCGGTGGCTGCCGGAGCCGGAGCGCGAGGTGTGCCGGACCTGGCGGGTGCCGGGCGTGCAGCTCCTCACCAGGTGCGGGCGGGTGGCCGGGGTGGTCCTGCGGGTGACGTGGCGGAGGGTGTCCTTGATGCCGTGGACGGGGTTCTGGGTCGGGGTGGGGGAGGCGGTGGTCGCCGGCGCCGTGGTCCGCGCGCCGTTCGACGTGCCGCCGCCGCAGGCGGTCAGCACGGCCAGCAGGATCGCCGTCACACCGGCCGCCCTCAGCCGCCCACCGGACACGAACATGTGTCTCTCTCCCGTCGTCGGACGCGTAGCGTAGCTGATCAACCGGCGAGCATTGCGGGGACTGGATCAGCCCAGGCAGATCAGGACCAGGCAGAGCTGGGTGGGTGAGGTCGACGCGGAGGCCGGGGCGGATGCGGAGGAGCCGCCCCCGGTGGAGCCTGTGCCGGTGTCTGCGCCGGTGCTGGTGGTGCCGCCGGTGGAGGGCGTCGGCTGTGCGGCCGTACCGGAGGACGACGCCGGTGCGGTGCTCCGCGGCTGCGGGGTGGCCGCCGCGGCCGGTGCCGTCGACGCGGTCGGGTGGGACGCCACGGTCGCGCTGTCGGTGTGGGGGACGGCCGGCCGCGGCGTGGCCGCGAGCGTCTGCTGGTGGGGGACGTTGGCCACGGTCGTCCGCGCCGTCGGGGCGGCAGGTGTGTGCCGGTGCGCGGTGGCGGGCGGTGTCGCGGTGGACGCGGGCCGGCTGGGCGCGGTCGACGGGTCCTCGGTGAGGCCCATGCTGCGGTTGTCCGGCGCCGTGGCCGCCTGGGCCCGGCCGCCGGAGCCGCGGTCCATCGAGGCGAGCGTGAGGCCGCCGCCGACGAGCGCGACGGCGGTCGCCACGACGGCCCGGCGCTGGTTCTTCTTCCAGCGGGCCATCTGGCGACGCCGGGCCGCGCGTCCCCGCGGGGCGGAGGGCGCGTCCGTGACGTCGACGGGGGATGCGTCCGCGAACTCGGCGGGGGATGCGGTGGAGACCTCGCTGTGGGGGTTCCCGGTGTCGAACCAGCCGTCGGCGGCGGGGGCCGACGGCGACGCCGTCGCGAACCAGCCCTGGTCGGCGTGCGACGCGTGCGATGTGTGCGGTGCGGTCGGGCCCTGGTCGGCGAACAGTGACGACGGCTCGGGGCGGCTGCCGTGGGTGCCGGGCGGGGCGATGTCGGGGGCGTAGGCACCGCACCCGGGACAGACCAGGGCACCGTTGAGGTGCCGGCGGCACGAGGAGCAGTAGTCCATCTGCGGTCTTCCTGAGTCGACTGCGCCGTCGGCCCACCGGGGGCGCGGCCTGGTCATGCTCGTACAGGGGGTCGAGCGACCAGTCACGGTAACGAGCCTTTCGAAAGGCTGTGTGCAGCCCGTGTGGCACTCCTGCGCAGATTCGCCGGGTGCTGTTTCCCCGGCCGGGTGAAACCCGTCGGGCCTCCGGTCCGGTGGGCCGTGTCCGGGCCGCGCCCGCCGGTGCCCGTCGGCATAGTGGCGGGCGGCTCCGTCGGCGCAGTGGCGGGCGGCTGCGCACCGACCGGCAGGAGGACACGCATGCTCGGCACAGAGTTCCGCACCGGGTCGCCCAACTGGATCGACCTCGGCAGTCCCGACATCGAGGGGTCGGCCGCCTTCTACGGCGCCGTCTTCGGCTGGGAGTTCGTCTCCGCCGGCCCGGATGCGGGCGGCTACGGCTACTTCCAGAAGGGCGGCGGCACGGTGGCCGCGCTCGGCCCGCTGACCGAGTCCGGGGCGAGGTCCGCCTGGATGACGTACTTCCGCAGCGACGATGCGCGGGCCGCCGCCCGGATCGTGGTCGCGGCCGGCGGTGCGGTGCGCACCGAGCCGATGAGCATGGGCGAGGCCACTTTCGCCCAGTTCACCGACCCGCAGGGCGGGCAGTTCGCCGTGCTCCAGTCCGGGCAGGGCCTGCAGCGCGCGTCGCAGAACGACACGCTGGTCTGGGTGGAGCTGCACACCGGTGACACGGAGGCGGCCATCGGCTTCTACCGCAGGCTGTTCGGCTGGCGGAGCGAGGCGATGCAGGCGCCGGGCATGACGTACCAGGTGCTCAGCATCGCGGCGGGCGACCGGCAGGAGGGTGCCTTCGGCGGTGTGGCCCCGCTGCAGGACACCGGGGAGGAGGCGCGCTGGGTGCCGTACTTCGCGGTGGCCGACGCGGACGCGTTCGTCACCGCGGCCCGCGACTGCGGCGGCACGGTGCTGATGCCGGCGGCGAACATCCCCGGCGTCGGCCGCGTCGCCTGGCTGACCGACCCGGCCGAGGCGGTGTTCGCCGTACTCAAGCCGGACCCGCGCCAGGCCTGACGTCGGCCGTCGGGCGTGACGTCGACCGTCGCGCTGACGCCCGCCACCCACCCGGTCCTCACCCCGGACCGGCTGCTGGGCAGGGCGAGCGCGACGGCCCGGTTCGTGTCCTCGGGTGGCCTTCCGCTCGGCGCGGTCCTCGGCGGAGCGTCGGGCTCCGTGTTCGGGGCGGCGGCCACGCTGTGGATCGGCGCGGCCGGCATGACGCTGAGCTTCCTGCCGGCCTTCCACTCCCCGGTGCGCACGCTGCGCGCGGCGCCGCCTATGAACGGGTGGCGGTCCCGCAGGCCGTGTCGCCCTCGCCGTGCCTGCCCGGGGCGATCGAGGTGCTGCGGTCGTACGGGTCGATGGTGGGGCCGTCGTCCGGGCTCGGGGACCCCTGCCCGGTGTCGAACTCGGGGGTGAGGTAGCCGGTGTAGGTGCCGCAGCCGCCGTTCGTGGTGTCCGACTTGTAGGAGAGCAGCGAGAACGTCCCGGACTCGGTGACCACCTTCGCCGGGTCGTCCCAGCTCATGACGGTCTCGCGGCGCACGATGGTGCGTTCGACGTCGTCGCTGCCCTTCGCGGCGCGGACGACCGGATAGACGAACGTGACATCGGCGCTCACCTCGACCGCGCCGCGCTCGCCCTCCCGGTACGTGATCCGTCCCCGGGTCTTGACGACGTCCCCGACCAGCCGGACCTTCGTCCTGTCGAACCGGCTGAACAGCAGCAGCGGATCGTTCTCGCGGCTGGGCGTGCGGAACGCGGCGGCCAGGTACTTCCGGATGTCGGGCTGATGCGGATTCATCAGCGCGATGGCCTTCTGGGGCCGCTCCCCGCGCAGCACACCGGTGTCCAGGTTGGACGCGACGAGGAAGTCCCGGCTCCGCGCGAGCGCCTGCGCGACCTGCGCCTTGCTCATCCAGCCGGTGGCCCGTGCCGCCGGCAGCCCGATCCCCGCCCCGCCGTCGCTCCAGCGGGCGGCCGGTGAGCCCCTGAACGGCTGGTCCAGAGTGGGCAGTTGGGAGGCGGGCCCGGTGGGCGGCGGCTGATCCGGGCGTTCGGACTCGACGGCGAGCGGCGCACCCGAGTCGTCCCCGCCCCCGCCGCCGAACCAGCCGGTCACCCGGCCGGGGTCCAGCGCCACGACGAGCAGGCCGGCCGCGACCAGCAGACCGACCACGTACCGTGCCCTGCCCGCGCGCCGCCGGGGCGGTTCATGACCGCGCCACGCGTGCGGCCGGTCGGGCTGCTCCCGCAGCCGTCCCGCCACCATCCGGGCCCGTGCGGAGGGCTCCTCGGGCGCGCTCGGTGCGTCGGCCCCGGCCTCCCGCACGAAGCGCTCCCACTCCTCGTCCGATATGGACGACTCCCCACCCTTGTCCACGACGAACTCCCCGCTTCTTCTCCCTCACCCGGCCGGTCCCTCCCCAGGACCCCCGACCCCCGACCACCGCCGGTCGCGCCGGTCACCGGTCGTGCGCCACGCATCATCACACACCCGGAACGGACGACAGGACGGACAGGAGGCAGCGGGGGCGGCCCGCCGCGGCCCTCGAGCACCTGCACGGCACCGGGGTCGTCCTGCCCGCCCCGCCGTTTGTTGTTCATTGAATGTTCGAATGCGCTTTCCGGTGTCCCCCGCGCGGCATCACATACCGTCCTGCTTTCGGCGATGGACCGCCGACACCTGGAGCGCCGCGCGGCACGCACACGCGCGCGCCATCACAGGAACTCAAGCTGGGGGGCTTCTCCTTGAGATCTCGCACGCGCCGCAATCTCGCGGCGCTCACCTCGGCCGCTTCGCTGGCGGCCGGTCTGCTCGGTGCCGCCGCGCCGGGCGCGCAGGCCGCGACGGATGACGTCGCGGCCGGCCAGATCAGCCTGTACGGCGGTTCCACGGGGGTCGAGACCGTCAACGCGGATGGTACGGGCCTGCGTTCGGTCCCGGGCATCCCGAACTACGGATACACCCCGAACTGGGCGCCGGACGGCAGCAGGGTGGTGGCCGGCTGGAGCCAGCTGACCACCGGCCGGGTCACCGGCGCCACCTCCGCCATCACCCTGCCCTGGGCCACCAAGGTTCGTTCCAGCGCGTCCTACGAGGACCCGACCTTCTGGCTGGACGGCCGCTACGTGGTCTTCAGCACCGGCGGCCAGCTCGCCTACGGGCCCTCGGACGGCTCGTGGGCGCCGGAGCCGCTGCTGACGGACGCCCAGGAGCCGTCGACGGTCTGCGACGAGCACCCGACGGCACGTCCGAACGGCACGCTGGCCTTCGAACGCCGGCACAACTACGGCTGCTACGACAGCCAGGGCATCTGGACCTACGACCCGGCCACCAAGGCGCTGAAGAACATCATCGCGTCCGGTTCCTCACCGGTGTTCTCGGCGGACGGCGGCAAGCTGGCCTTCACGCGTGAAGTGGACGGCTGGACCCAGCTGTTCACGGCGAACGCGGACGGCAGCGACGTCCAGCAGGTCACCACCGACGCGTCCGACCACCTGAACCCGACCTGGGACCCGGCGGGCGGCCGGATCGCCTACGAAGCGCACACCTCGCACGCCGGCTGGTCCGACGACGTGCAGACGGTACGGCTCCTGGACCTGTCGAGCGGTACGACGACCCAGGTCACCGACGCCGGCAAGGGCGCCAAGCCCGCCTGGCAGCCGCTGCGGAAGAACACCCTGGTCCGGGTCTACGGAACCGGCTCCACCGGCATCGACGCGGCCGCGTCCCACTGGACGTTCGACACCCAGGGCGCAGCGCACGTGCCCGGCCTGATCACCGCCAAGTCCGCGGTCCTGGTCAACAAGTCCAACGCCACCTACTCGGCCCCCGCGATCGCGCTGGCCGCCGAGAAGCAGGGCCCGGTCCTGCTGACCTCCGGCGGCGGCCTGGACTCGTCCGCGGCCAAGGAACTCAAGCGCTCGCTCCCCAAGGGCGGCACCGTCTACCTGAACGGCGGCACCCGCATCCTCGGCTCCAAGGTGGCGAGCCAGGTGCAGGCGCTCGGCTACAAGCCGCTGCGCCTGGATGCCCCCGACCTCTCCTCGCTGTCGGCCCGGGTCGCCCGGCAGATCAGCGCGAAGCCGAGCTGGATCTTCGTCGCCGACGGCAACGAGTACCACGACCCGATCGCCGCCTCCACGGCTGCCGCCGCGCTCGGCTACCGCGGCACCGGCGTGGTCCTGCTGACGAACGGCAAGACCGTCCCCACCTCGGTCAAGAACTACCTCAACACCCTGAACCCGACGGCCACGAACCTGGTGACGGTCGGCTACAACGCCACCCAGGCGGTGGAGCACGTCGCCCTGAACAAGGTCTGGAGCTTTTGGACCATCGGCGGCAAGGCCCATGAGGACGTCGCCGCCAACCTGGCCCGGTTCTGGTGGTCCGCACCGACCCAGGCGACCGTCGAGTCCACTTGGACCTGGCAGAACGCCGTCGCGGGCGGCGCCGCCACCGCCACGTACGGACCGATGCTCTGGTCCTCCGAGTCCACCCTGTCGGCACCTGCCTCCTCCTACCTGAGCCAGGAGGCCGCGAGCGTCTGGGCGGTGTCGACCTTCGGCGGCAACACGTCGTACCCGCCCGCCAACCGCACCGCCATCGCCTCGGCGATCGCCGCGAGCAGCGCCTGGACGACCACCCAGTGGGCGGCGGGCGGCGAACTGCCGGCGACGGCGTCCGGCGCGCGGTCCTTCGCTCGCACGGGCCCGTCCGCGGCCGGCACCGCCCGCCCGGCGGCCGATCCGACCGCGGTGCCCGGCCGGCACCTGCCGGCCCGCGACGCGCACAGCGGTCGCTAAGCCCTGTCGGCGTCGCGCTCACTCGGGCAACAGGCCCGGCGGCTCACCGTTTCCCGGTGGGCCGCCGGGCCTCGCCGTGTGCCCGCCGGCCGGTGAGCCCGCCTCGGTGAGCGCGCGGTGAGCCCACGGTGAGCGGGCGCCGCCACGGTGGATCCATCGCCGGTCCCGCACCGAGGACCGGCCGCCGGAGAAGGAGCGGAACGATGGGCGTGACGACGGACGTGGCGACGAGCGCGGCGACGGGTGATCTGGCGGGGAGGACGGCGCTGGTGACCGGTGGATCGCGGGGCATCGGCCGGGCGGTGGCCCTGCGGCTGGCCGCCGACGGCGCGCTGGTCGCGGTCCACTACGGAACCGACGGCGAGGCGGCCGAGGAGACCGTGAACCGGATCGAGGAGGCCGGCGGCCGGGCGTTCGCCGTACAGGCCCGGTTCGGTGAAGTCGGCGCGGTGGAGCGGCTGTTCGGCGGACTCGCCGCCGGACTCGACGGCCGTGGGCTGGACATCCTCGTCAACAACGCCGGTATCTCCTCGGCAAGCCCGATCTCCCGGATGGCCTTGGACGAGTGGGAACGGCTGCTGGCGGTCAACGTCACCGCGCCGTTCTTCGTGATCCAGCGGGCCCTGCCCCTGCTGAACGACGGCGGACGCATCGTGAACATGGGCTCCACGGCCAGCCGGTTCGCCGTCTCCACCCAGATCGGCTACACCGTCACCAAGGCCGCGCTGGAGTCGCTGGCCCCGTCGCTCGCCAACGAACTGGGCCGGCGACCCTGCAGTCGCTCGCCGACAAGTCCCTCCTGGAGTGGACGGGCGGGCGCTGCCGCATGCTGGAGACGATTCGCGCCTACGGCGCCGAGCAGTTGGACGCCGCGGGAGAAACGGAGCGGATACGGCGCGACCACGCACGGACGTTGCTGGAGCTGCTCCGCGCCGCCGGCCCGTGGCTGCTGCGGGCCGAACAGCTTCGACGGCTGCCGGCCCTCACCGCGGAACAGCCCGACCTGCTGGTGGCCGTGCGCTGGGCCGTCGGGGCGGAGGAGACCGGGACGGCCCTGGAACTGCTCGCCGCCGCGTCGTCGTACCTCTGGATCCGCGGCGCGGCCGACACCCTGGCCCCCCAGGCCCGCGCCCTTCTCGACACCGTGGGCGACACACCCCCGGACGGCCTGTCCGAGGAGTACGCGATCTGCGTCCTGCTGGCGACGGCAGGGCGGACCGGGTCGGCCGGGCCGGACGAGCGGGGCGTGTGGCGGCGGTGTCGGGGCGCGGCGGGGGTGGCGCTGGCCGAGGTGTGGTCGGGCGGGCGGACGGGGCGGTATCCGGCCGCCCTGCTGTTGTGGATGCTGCACAACGCGGCGGGCGAGGGGGACGCGCCCGGGGCGTTCGCTCTCGTCGCGGCCCAGCGGGACAGCGGTGAGCCGTGGGCCCGGGCCGTCGCGCGGTACGTCATCGGGTTCGGGGCGCTCGGCGACGGCAACCCCGCCGAGGCCGAAGAAGCCTTCCGCACGGCCCTCGCGGAGTTCCGTGCGCTGGGCGACCGCTGGGGCGCCGCACTGGTGCTGGACGCGCTCGCGGGCGTCGCGGCCGCGCGGGGCGACCGGCGGACGGCGGTCGCGCTCACCGACGAGGCGCTCGGCCTCGCCGAACAGCTGGGCGCCCTGGAGGACTGCGCCGACCTCCTGGTCAACCGGGGCGACCAGTGGGCGGACACCGACCCGGCGGCGGCACGCGCCGACTACGTCCGCGCGGCCGAGCTGGCCCGCCGCGCCGGCGGCACCGGTGCCCTGGCGGCGGCCCTGCGCGGACTCGGCGACATCGCCCTCGCCGAGCGGGACCGGGGCACGGCGCAGGACCTCTACACCCAGGCGCTGGAACAGCTCGGCCCGCACTGGGTGAAGGGGCTCGGCAACCGCGTACGCGCCCTGGCCGGACTGGGCCGGGTCGCCGAGGCGCACGGCGACCACGCCGAGGCCCGGGCCCGCTACCGGCAGGCCGCGCAGACCGCCGGCTCCGCGGTCCCCACGGCGGAGGCACTGCCCGAGGCACTGCGCCTGCTGGGCCTTCCCGGACCGCTCGTCGAACCGCTCGTCGCGGCGGTGAGCCGGTGGTGAGTGCGCGGTGAGCGCGCGGGCGCAGAGTCGGGGCCATGACGAACACCGCGAAGAACCTCAGGGTCCTGATCTCCGGCGCCTCCGTGGCGGGCCCCGCGCTCGCCTACTGGCTCCACCGGCACGGCTTCCGCCCGACCGTCGTGGAACGCGCCCCCGCTCTGCGGGACGGCGGCTACGCCGTGGACTTCCGCGGCGAGGCACACCTGTCGATCCTGCGCGGGATGGGCATCCTGCCCGCACTCGAACGCGCCCGCACCGGCACCGGATCCATGGCGTACGTCAGCAGCGCGGGCAAGCCCGTGGCCGAACTGCCCGCCGACCTCTTCGCCGGTGACATCGAGATCCTCCGTGGCGACCTGGCCCGCATCCTCCACGACGCCACCGAGGAGTTCACCGAGTACGTCTTCGGCGACTCGGTCACCTCGCTCACCGAGGACGCCGACGGTGTCACCGCCACCTTCGAACGCGCCGCACCGCGCCGCTTCGACCTGGTCATCGGCGCGGACGGACTGCACTCCACCACCCGCCGCCTGGTGTTCGGCCCGGAGGACCGCTTCGTGCGGCACTCCGGCGTGCACTGCGCGATCTTCACCACCGCCAACCACCTCGGACTCGACCACACCGGCCACGCCTACCGCACCGCCGGCAAGCTCGTCGCCCTGTACAGCGCCCGGCACAACGCGGAGGCCAAGGCCGTCTTCTACTTCGCCGCGCCGGGCCTCGACCTGGACCGCCGGGACCCGGCCCGCCAACAGCAGGTCCTCGCCGAGCAGTTCGCCGGAAACGGCTGGGAGAGCGACCATCTGCTCCAGCGGATGCGGTACGCACCCGACTTCTCCTTCGACTCGGTCGCCCAGGTGCACATGGACACCTGGTCCCGGGGCCGGGTCGCCCTGATCGGCGACGCCGCCCACTGCCCGTCCTCCCTGTCGGGCATGGGGTCCGGACTGGCCCTGGTCGGCGCCTACGTCCTGGCGGGCGAGCTGGCCGCCGCGCGGGGCGACCACACTACGGCCTTCGCACGCTACGAGGAGCTGATGCGCCCCTACGCGGCCGGCTGCCAGAAGATGGGCGACGGCGTCGCCCGCCTCATGGTGCCCGGCAGCCGCTTCCTGACCGCCTTCCTGAACCGCTACTACCGCCTCCTGCCCTACCTCCCGGGCCGGAACCTGGCCGCCACCATGGCCCGCAGGGCCGCCGAGGGCATCACGCTCCCGCACTACCCGCTGCGGTGACGAGCGGCTCGGCCACGCGGCCCCGGCGGTCGCTGCGTGCGGTGCGGGGCTAGGATCCGGGCCATGGCGCTGACCATGAACGACGTGGACCGGTTCGAGGCGTCCAGACCCCGCCTGGAGGCCATCGCCTACCGCCTCCTCGGGTCCGCGAGCGAGGCCGAGGACGCCGTGCAGGAGACGTTCCTGCGCTGGCAGGGCGCCGACGTCGAACGCATCCAGATCCCCGAGGCCTGGCTGACCAAGGTGCTCACCAACCTGTGCCTGAACCAGCTCACCTCGGCCCGCGCCCGCCGCGAGACCTACGTGGGCCAGTGGCTCCCCGAGCCACTGCTCGCCGGGGACCCGATGCTCGGCCCCGCCGACACCGCCGAACAGCGCGAGTCGGTGTCGTTCGCGGTCCTCACCCTGCTGGAGCGCCTCACCCCGGGCGAGCGGGCGGTGTACGTCCTGCGCGAGGCCTTCGACCACCCGCACCGGGAGATCGCCGAGATCCTCGACATCACCGAGGCCGCGAGCCAGCAGATCTTCCATCGGGCCAGGAAGCACGTCGCGGACGGCAAGCCCCGCACCGCGGTCGACGAGGCCGCCGCGCGGCGGATCGTCGAGGAGTTCCTCGCGGCCGCCACCAGCGGCCGGACCGAGCCGCTCGTACGGCTGCTCACCCAGGACGCCATCGCGATCGGCGACGGCGGCGGGAAGGTCCCGGCCCGCGCCAAGGCGTTCGAAGGCGCCCTCGCGGTGGCGACGTTCATGCGGGGCCTGTTCAAACCGGCCAAGGCCAAGCGCGCTCTGGTCGGCGGCTCACCCGAGGTGTACGCCACGACCGCCAACGGCGATCCCGCGCTCGTCGCGGTCTTCGACGGCCGTGTCGTCGGCGTCATGTGCCTGGAGATCGAGGTCGAGGGCATCGCCGCGTTCCGCAGCCAGGTCAACCCCGACAAGCTGGAGCGCGCGACCCGGTGGTGGGCGACCGCCGAGCACGGCGAACCCCTGCTCCACGCCTTCTGATTCCGATGTGAGGTGCTTCACATCCGGTTGCTGTCAGGAAACGGCGGGCCGCCCGGTTCAAGGGGCGACCCGCTGAAGAGCTGATGACAGGAGCCAGGAAATGCAGCACCGCATCGTCGTCCTCGGAGCCGGATACGCCGGAGCCATCGCCGCCGGCCGCCTCGCCAGGCGGCTGCGCCCCGAGGACGTCGCCATCACCCTCGTCAACGCCGAGCCCGACTTCGTCGAGCGCGTCCGCCTGCACCAGCTCGCGGTCGGCCAGTCCCTCAGGCCCCGGCCCCTGCGCGAGATGTTCGCGGGCACCGGCGTCGAACTGAAGATCGCGCAGGTCACCGGCGTCGACGTCGAGCGCAGGACCGTCACCCTCGCCGACCCGAACGGCACCGGGGAGTCCGGTCGACTCGCCGCAGGGGCCGGTGAGTTCACGGGAGGGTCCGAGATGCTGGCGTACGACACGCTCGTGTACGCCCTCGGCAGCGGCTTCCACGACCGGGGCGTCCCCGGTGCCGCCGAGCACGCCCACCAGATCGCGGGGCGCCCCGGTGCGCTCCGGCTGCGCGAGCGCCTGGCCGGCCTGGCCGCCGGAGGGTCCGTGGTCGTGGTCGGCGGCGGCCTCACCGGCGTGGAGGCCGCGACCGAGATCGCCGAGGCCCGCCCGGACCTCGACGTCGCCCTCGCCGCCCGCGGCGGCCTCGGCGACTGGCTCTCGCCCAGGGGCGGCCGGCACCTGCGGAACGTCTTCGGCAAGCTCGGCATCACCGTGCACGAACACGCCACCGTCACCGCCGTCGAGGCCGACCGTGTCGTCACCGCCGACGGGGGCTCCGTCCCGGCCGCCGTCACCGTGTGGACCACCGGCTTCGCCGCCCACCCGATCGCGCGGGCCACCGCCCTGGAAGTCGGCGACACCGGCCGGATCGTGGTCGACGCCACCATGCGCTCCCGCTCGCACCCGGACGTGTACGCCGTCGGCGACGCGGCCCTGGCGACGGGCCCCGGCGGCAAGCCGCTGCGGATGTCCTGCGCCTCCGGCACCCCCATGGCATGGCAGGCCGCCGACGCCATCGCGGCCCGCCTGACCGGCGGCAAGCTCCCGAACCTGCCGCTGCGCTACTTCAACCAGTGCATCTCGCTCGGCCGCAAGGAGGGCCTCATCCAGTACGTCACCGCGGACGACCGTGCCGTCGAGGCGGCCCTGACCGGACGGCTCGCCGCCGTCTACAAGGAGCTGATCTGCAAGGGCGCGGCCTGGGCCGTGGCCAACCCGACGGTCGGGATGCCGACCCGGCGCCGCCGCGTCGTGCCCCGCCCGGCCGAGGGGGCACCGCCGTCCGCGGCGACCTCCTCGACGGCGGCGTGAACCCGGGCGCCTGGTCCCGACGACCGGTTCACGCCGGCAGGTTCAGCTGCCAGGAGACGCCGAACCGGTCGTTGACCCAGCCGAACCTGGCGCTGAAGCCGTAGTCCCCCAGTGGCATCAGCGCCGTGCCCTGCTCGACGAGGGCCGTGTAGAGCCGGTCCAGTTCGGCCTCGTTCTCGCACTGCACGAAGAGCGAGAACGAGGGCGTGAAGGTGAAGTCGTGCCGCGCGGGACTGTCGACGCACATGAACTGCCGGCCGCCGAGCGAGAACGTCGCGTGCTGCACGCTGCCGTCCTTGCCGGGGCCCTCGGCGCCGTAGCGGGTGATGTGGACGACCTCGGCGTCGTCGAAGAGCGAGACGTAGAAGGCCATCGCGTCCTCGGCGTTGCCCTCGAACATCAGGAACGGCGTGATCTTCTGCGACGACACGATCTCCATGCGGCTCGCCCCTTCGGCGCTGTCGGACACTCGACACCTGGCCACCCCACGGTACGGCCGGAGCCCGACCGGGAGCGGTGGGACACCACCGCCCGGCCGCCGCGGGCATGCTTTACCCCCTGCGTACCTTCCGGACGCCCCCCGGCCATGCGCGGTGAAGAGACTTCCTCCTCGCGCGCCACCGTGACGCGTGACGAGGAGGGGATCAGATGAACCGTCTGGGAATCGCGACCGCGGCCGTCACGGCCGTCGTCCTGTCCCTGGCCGGCACCGGACCGGCCGACGCCGGCACGCCGAAGCTGCGGGCACACGACGACGCCTACACCGCGCACGCCGGACGGACGCTGACCATCGGCGCGCGGCACGGGGTCCTCGCCGACGACAGCGGCAGGCCGGCGACCCTCGTCGCACACACCACGACCGCCCACGGCACGCTCGCCCTCGACCAGGACGGCTCGTTCCGCTACACCCCCGACGCCGGCTACCACGGCACCGACACCTTCACCTACCGGATCAGCGACGCCGTACGGCTGTACCGGACCCGTCTCAAGCCCCTCGCCACGATCGGCGGGGTCCGGGTCACTGCCGGGGCGTACGGATCGTCGCTGTACCCGGTGCCCGGCTCGAGGAACGAGTTCTACGGCCTCACCGACCGCGGCCCGAACGTCGACGCGCCCAGCGGCGCCAAGGTGCTGCCGCTGCCGGACTTCGACCCCGCTATCGGGAGGTTCCGGCTGGAGGGCACCAAGGCCGTGCTGGAGCGGACCGTACCGCTGCGCGCCGCCGACGGCACCCCGTACAACGGGCTCGTCAACTCCCAGGCGGGCACCGGCGAGAACCTCGTCGACCTGAACGGCACCGCGCTGCCGCACTCCCCGTACGGCTACGACCCGGAGGGCCTGGTGGCCCTGCGCGACGGCACCTTCTGGGTGTCGGACGAGTACGGCCCCTACATCACGCACTTCGGCCGCGACGGCCGGGCCCTCGACCGCCTCTCCCCCTTCGACGGCTCGCTCCCCGCCGAGTTGCGCAACCGCGTCCCCAACAAGGGCATGGAAGGCCTGACCGTGACCCCCGACGGCCGCACGCTCGTCGGCATCATGCAGTCCGCGCTCCAGGCCCCCGACCTGCCCGCCGGAGTCAAGGTCAAGAACGTCAGCACGCTGCGCATCGTCACCTACGACCTGCGCACCCACGCCACCCACGAGTACGTGTACCTGCTCGACGACCCCAAGACGAACAGCGGCGCGGTCAGCGAGATCACCGCACTGAGCGCCACCCGCTTCCTCGTCGACGAGCGGGACGGAAACGTCGAACCGGGCGCCTACAAGAAGCTGTTCGCCATCGACCTGTCCGGCGCCACGGACGTCGGCCCGTCGGCCACGGTGCCGGGCGCCACGTACGACGCGGCCGAGGGCGGGCTGCTCGTCGGCCCGGACCGGCGGACGATCGAGACCTGCGCGGGCACCGCGAACACGGCGACCGCCACCGCCGCCCTGAAGTCGGCCGGCATCACCCCCGTGGCCAAGACCCTCGGCCTCGACCTCGGCTCCCTGCTCACCGGCCTCGACCCGACCGGCGGCTTCTTCGGCCACGACAAGATCGAGGGCGTCGCCACGACCGACGGCGGCCGCACGGTCGTCGTCAGCAACGACAGTGACTTCGGCGTCGACGGGGTCTCCGACTCGACCCCGGCCCCGCCGTACTCCCTGCACGCCAAGACCCTCCCGAACGGCACGCAGGACGACGGCGAGTACCTGGCCGTCGACACCACCCGGCTGCCCGCCGCGACCAGCACGGCGACCGTGACGATCACCGTCGGGTGACCCGCCCCGAGGCCCCCCGCGCATGAGATCAGGCAAGGGAGGCCGGGGCCGTCAGCGCCCCATCGCCGTGTGGGCCGCCCTGGCCAGTTCCGCGACGCCCTGCTCCCTCAGGACGCTGTAGTGGTCGCCGGCCAGGTCGACGACCGTGGGCGGCTGCGCCGAGTAGCCGGTGTGGCTCTCCACGAACGAGTAGTCGTCTCCCCGGGCCTTGAGGATGGTGACGGGCGCCGCGAGGGTGCGCTCGGTCAGCTCGCGGAAGGTGTACTCGAACTCGTACGTCGTGGCGACGATCCGGGCGATGCGGCGGATCGTCGCCGTGTCCAGGGCGGGGAGCAGGCCGTGGACGAAGGCGACGAAGCTGTCCTCGTCGCGGGTGGCGGCGAGGCAGGCGTCGAGCGCGGGGCCGTGGATCGTGCCCGCGAAGACGGAGAACAGGATCGTGACGTAGGCGGGATTGCCGTAGGACGCCTCGCGGCCCCGGGCGCGGCCGTCCCGCTCGCGCACCTTCGGGTTGCCGGGGCAGATCAGCAGCAGGTGCTCGACCTTCTCACCGGCCTGCTCCAACTGCCAGGCGGCCTCGAAGGCGACGCGGGCACCGAAGGAGTAGCCCCACAGTGTGTAGGGGCCGCTGGGCTGGGCGCGGCGGATCTCCGCGAGGTCGGCCCGTGCCATCTCGCGGATGGTGCCGTAGGGGGTCTCGCCCTCGTTGATGCCGTGCGCCTGGACCCCGAAGAAGGGGCGGTCCAGGTCGACCTCGTGGCTCAGGAGGCGCAGGTTCATCGGGTAGCCGCCCAGCCCCGGCCAGCAGAAGACCGGATCGAAGCCGCCCTCGGGTGCGAGCGGGACCAGACGGCCGACCGGGGCGGACGTGTCGGCGTCGATGCGGGCCGCGAGATCCCTCAGCCTCGGGTGCTCGAAGACGACCTGGAAGGGCAGTGCGGTGCCCAGCTCCTTGTTGATCCTGTTGATGAGGGCCACGGAGGTCAGGGAGTCGCCGCCGCAGGCGAAGAACTCGTCCTCGATCGAGACGTCGGCGCCGTCCGGGTACCGCAGGGCCGTGCCCCACGCGGCCGCCAGCCACTTCTCGGTGCGCGTGGCCGGTGCCACGAACGGGCCGGACCGCTGCGCCCCGGTCACCTCGGGGGCGGCGGCGAGAGCCTTGGTGTCGATCTTCCCGTTGGCGGTCAGCGGCAGCGCGTCCAGCACCAGGACCCGGCTCGGCACCATGTAGTCCGGCAGGAACTGGACGAGTTCGTCGCGGATCATCTCCGCGGGACCCCTGGTGTGCACGGAGTCCTCGCGCATGCCCTCGCTCGCGGCCTGCTCGTCGCTGACGAGACCACCGAGGAAGAAGTACGAGGGACCGCTCGCGATGCCCGCCGCGCCGAGGATGTCGTCCAGACGGCGGGCGGCCGGCAGCGGGTGGCCCGTCCGGGAGGAGTAGCCCGACGACATGAAGCCGAAGCCAGGGGTGCGCTGAAGGTGGTGCAGGCGGGTCCCGAGGCTCACGTACGCGAGCCAGGGCTCCTCGGCACGGCCGACCGCGCTGATGCCGAAGCTCGCGCGCTCGTACACGCCCTGGTTGATGGCGATGACGTGGCGCGCCTCGACCAGCGCGTCGCAGACCGGCTCCAACTCCCCGTCCCGATACCGGTACTGGCCGCCCGGCAGGCCCTCGACACGGTCCCCGTGCGCCTGTACGTACAGCTCGGTGGGGTCGGGGCGCGCCACGCCGTCGTTCGCGGTGATGGTGAACGTACCGAGGTAGTGGTCCTCCCCGGTGACGTCCAGGGCCTCCTTGACGGTGGCGAAGTGGCCCAGCGGGGCGATGGTCAGTCCGTGCGCGGGCAGGATCTCCTCGAAGACACCCAGCATGTGCCCGGTCTCGAACTCCAGCACTTCCTGGATGTTGTTCCTGTAGACGGGCTCGATCGCCCGCTTCTTGCCGAGGAAGTGCACGACGAGCCCGCCCGGCGGGCAGTGGCCGCTGCCGTCCCCGACGCGTACCAGCGTGTGGTCGACGGGGTGGTAGTAGTACACGCCGGCCGCGAGTCCCGCGACGTCGCCGCCCGACTCCACGTAGAGCTGGGTCGCGTACAGGGCGCCCGGCGAGGCGTAGGAGTACTTGGGCAGCAGCCGCTCGTCGCTGTGGAACTGGCCGAACCAGCGAAGGACGTGCCCGAGTTCCTCCGGTGACAGCTGAGCGAGCGGTCGCGAGCGCGTGGGCAGGGGGCGCGGGGCGAGGAGGCGGAGCAGCGCGTCGCGGGTGACGCGTCCGCCCTCGTAGAAGCGGTACGTCTTGCGGCTGAAGGTCTCGCGCCGCTGCTCGGGGGTGCAAGCGCGGCCGGGCAGGTCCACGACGGGCCGCCCCGCCAGTTCATGGGCCTCGCGCAGGCCCGGGTTGGACAGCTGCGCCTTCACCTGGAGCTTCGACGTCTTGGACTGGTGGTGGGCGCCGTGCGCGCCCTGATCCATGACGGCCGCCGTGTGCGGGTTCAGCTCGACGCATGCCACGAGGGTCCGGTGGCCCGTGCGGGGGTCGTCGGTGACGACCGTCGCGGCGTGCCGCACCCACGTGTGCTCCTCGATCCGGGCCGCGACCTCCTCCAACTCGACGCGGTAGCCGCGGAGTTTGACCTGGTTGTCGGTGCGGCCCACGAACTGGAGGGTGCCGTCGGGGTTCCACAGGCACACGTCTCCGGTGCGGTACAGCCGTCCGTCCGGATCCAGGGTGGAGCCCACGAACCGCTCGGCGGTCTGTCCCGGGCGACCCAGGTAGCCGCGCGCCAACTGCCGTCCACCCAGGTGGAGTTCGCCTGCCTCGCCGATGTCGACGGGGGCCAGGTTCTCGTCCAGGACGTAGGCGGTCACGCCGTCGACGGGCACCCCGATGGGCACGGTGCACGAGTCCTCGCCGCCGATGCGCTCGGGGTCGACCTGGTGCGCGGTGGCGTTGATGGTGGCCTCGGTCGGTCCGTACAGGTTGACGAGGGACACACCGGGCAGTTCGTGGAAGAAGCTCCGGGCGAGCCGGTGTGTGAGCGCCTCGCCGCCGGAGAAGACGCGCCGCAGCGACGCGCAGGATGTGAACCCGTCGGTCTCCAACAGCGCCTGGAGCAGCGTCGGCACGCACTGCAGGGCGGTGATCCGGTGCGTGCGCAGGGCGGTGACGATGGCCTGCGGGTCCCGGTAGATGCCCGGCTCGCCCATCACGACGTGGGTGCCGGCCGCCGGGGCGAGGATCTCCCACTGCGCGGCGTCGAAGCTCATCGGCGTTTTCTGCAGCACGGTGACCCGCGGACCGAGGTAGCCGCACGAGGTGAGCCAGCGGAGCTGACTGACGACCGCCTCGTTCTCGATCATCACGCCCTTGGGCTTGCCCGTGCTGCCCGAGGTGTAGATGACGTACGCGAGGTGTCCGCCCGACCGTTCGGGCACGGGTGCCTCGTCGGCCTCCGGTATCCGGCGGTCCGGGGTCCTCGCCGAGGTGATGATCTCGGTGCCCCGCGGGACGAGGGCCGACAGCCGTTCACGCAGGTGCTCCTGGGTCACGATCACCGTCGCACCGGAGTCCTCGATCATGTAGCGGAGGCGCTCTTCCGGATAGTCGGGAGACAGCGGCAGGTAGGCCGCTCCCGCGGCGAGGACGCCCCAGGCTCCGACCATGAGGTCCATGGAGGGATCGGTGAACAGGCCGACGCAGGCGTCGGGGCCGATGCCGAGCCGGCGCAGGCGGCTGCCCAGGGTCCGGCTCTCCTCGTGAAGCCCGCGGTAGGAGAGCCGCTCGTCGCCGAACGTGACAGCCGTCGCGTCCGGCCGGAGCCCGGCCTGCCGCTCCAGCATGTCGAACAGGCAGCTTCCCGTGCGCGCCGGGTCAAAAGTGAGTGCGCTCGAAGTCTTCATTGCATCGTCCCCGCAACGTGGTGATCGATAGGTGGCGGAGCTTGCCCCCTGACGCGGACCAACCTGGGCCAGCCGCTTCCCGCGCCCCTCCCGGCCGGATCCCGGTGCCGCGGGTACCTGGCCGGGAGGGATTCGGTATCGGTGGCGGCCAGGCTCGGGGCAGTGAAGACCTGGGAAGGGTGAGCCGCCGTGGCCAAGATCGTTCTGCTCTCCGGGAGTGTCCGCCGGGACTCCCTCAACGCCGCCGTCCTGCGCACCGTGCGACGCCTCGTGCACGAGCGGCCCGGTCCCGTCCCCGGCGGGCACGACGTCGCCGTCCTGGAGGCGGGACGGCTGCCGCTGTACGACGGCGACCTGGAGCAGAGCGGCGGCACGGCCGTGGTGGAGGAGTCCAAGGACCTCGTGCGGGACGCGGACGCGCTGTTCATCAGCACGCCCTCGTACAACGGGGAGATGCCGGGCGCTCTGAAGAACGCCCTGGACTGGCTCTCGCGGCCCTCCGGCGACAGCCCGCTGGCCGGGCTGACCGTCGCCGTGCTGAGCGCCTCGCCCGGGGCGCGGGGCGCGCTGGACGCTCAGCCCGCCCTGACCGGTGTGCTCGCCCGGTGCGGGGCCCACGTCGTGGACCACGAGCCGGTCGCCATCGGCAACGCCCACGAACTGCGCCGCGCGGACGGCGAGTTCACCGAACCGTCGGTGGTCGCCGCGCTGGGCGGCCTCGTCGACGCGACCCTCGCCGCGCTGCCGCGACCGGCCGTCGCACACCGCTGAGGCGCCGCCCGGCCCGTCAGCCCGCCACCGCAACCGAAGGAAGTCCGCATGCCGCAAAGCCCGAAGCAGCCAGGCATCCTCGACACGATGCGCGAGGACCTGCGCGTGATCGTCGAACGCGACCCGTCCATCGGCCGCCGCCGCGAGGCGCTGCTGCATCCCGCACTGCCCGCCCTGTGGACCCACCGGATCGCCCATCGGCTGCACTGCCGCGGGCGGCGGATGCCGGCCCGGCTGCTCGCCTACGCCGCCCGGCGCGCCACCGGAGTGGAGATCCACCCCGGTGCCCGGCTCGGCCGGCGGGTGTTCATCGACCACGGTGCGGCCGTGGTGATCGGGGAGACCGCGCGGGTCGGCGACGACGTCACCATCTACCACCAGGTGACGCTCGGTGCGGTCGGCTGGTGGAGCGACAACGAGCGGCCCGCCGGCGAGCGACGGCACCCCCACGTGGGCAACGGCGTCGTCCTCGGCACCAACGCCACGGTGCTGGGGCCCGTGACGATCGCGGACCATGCCGTCATCGGAGCACAGGCGCTGGTGAACAAGGACGTACCCGCGCACGCGAAGGTCCTGGCACCGACGGCCGTGGTCCGGCCCGTGGGGCACGAACCGCGCCTGATGGAGGACCTGTTCGCGACCACGGCATCGGTCGGCTCATGGTGAGGCGGGCTCCGTCGTCCGGCCCGCGCACCCCGTCCCGTCCCGCCCACCCGTCCGACAGTGAGGAACCCACCGTGTCCCTGGCCCTCGGCGAACGCGTCGCCGACAGCATCGCCGATCTGGTCGGCTCCACTCCGCTTCTCCGGTTGCGGCTGGAGGGGGTCGACGAGAGCACGCGGGTGCTGGCCAAGCTGGAGTCCGCCAATCCGTTGTCCAGCATCAAGGACCGGGCCGCCCTGTTCATGCTGCGTGCGGCGCGGGAGCGCGGTGAGCTGCGTCCGGGTGGCACCGTGATCGAGGCGACCTCCGGGAACACCGGTATCGCGCTCGCCGCGCTCGCCACCGCGCAGGGCCACCCCTGTGTGATCGTGCTGCCCGGCAACGCCACGCAGGAACGCGTCCTGGCCCTGCGCATGCTGGGCGCCGAGGTCGAGTTCACCGACCCGGCACTCGGCTTCGCGGGCTGCGTGGACCGCGCCGAACAGCTGCACGCCGGGACGCCGGGCTCCTGGTACGCGAGGCAGCACACCAACGCCGACAACGTGCGGGCCCACTACGAGACCACCGGCCCCGAGATCTGGCGGGACGCCGCGGGCCGCGTCGACTATCTGGTCTGCTCGGTCGGCACCGGCGGCACGCTCACCGGCATCGGCGGCTACCTCAAGGCCCGCAACCCGAACCTCAGGGTCGTCGCGGTCGAGCCGGCCGGCTCGGCGCTGCTGTCCGGGGGTGAGCCGGGGCCGCACCGGATCCCCGGCCTGAACGGCGGCTTCATCAGCCCGGTCACCGATCTCGGCCTCATCGACGAGGTGATCGCCGTGGACGACGCCGACGCGGCGGCCACCACCCGCGCGATCGCCGCGCGCACCGGGCTGCTCGTCGGGATCTCCTCGGGCGCCGCGGTGTACGGCTGTGTGGAGCTGGCCCGCCGTCACGACCTCGCGGGCGCCACCGTCGCGACCGTCCTCCCCGACACCGGAGAGCGCTATCTGAGCTGGTGGCCGGAGGAACCGGCCGATGGGCGGACGGACGCGTGAGAGCCGTCCGGAACTGATGTCAGACCGACCCGACCACCCACCGTGAGGACAGGACCGCATCATGCCGCTCGCCATCGCCGACAGCATCGCCGATCTGGTCGGCTCCACTCCGCTTCTCCGGTTGCGGCTGGAGGGTGTTGACGAGAGCACGCGGGTGCTGGCCAAGCTGGAGTCCGCCAATCCGTTGTCCAGCATCAAGGACCGGGCCGCCCTGTTCATGCTGCGTGCGGCGCGGGAGCGCGGTGAGCTGCGTCCGGGTGGCACCGTGATCGAGGCGACCTCCGGGAACACCGGTATCGCGCTCGCCGCGCTCGCCACCGCGCAGGGCCACCCCTGTGTGATCGTGCTGCCCGACAGTGCCAGCACGGAGCGGACCGCCCTGCTGGAGGCGTTCGGGGCCGAGGCCGTGCGGACACCGCGCGACGCCGGGTACCAGGGTGCGATAGCCAAGGCCGAGGAGATCCACGCGGCGACGCCCGGTTCCTGGTTCTGCCGCCAGCACGAGAACCAGGACAACGTGCGGGCCCACTACGAGACCACCGGCCCGGAGATCTGGGAGGCCACCGGCGGCGTCGACGTCCTGGTGTGCGGCGTGGGCACGGGCGGGACGCTCACCGGCATCGCCCGCCACCTCAAGGAACGCAACCCCGCCGTGCAGATCGTCGCCGTGGAGCCGGAGAACTCGCCGGTCCTGTCGCAGGGCACGGCCGGCCAGCACCGCATCCCCGGCCTCAACGGCGGCTTCGTCGCGGCCACCACCGACGTCTCACTCATCGACCGGGTCATGACCGTCTCCGACGAGGAGGCGCTTCAGACGGCGCGCGCCCTCGCCCGCGGGCAGGGCATCTTCGTCGGGGTCTCCTCGGGCGCCGCCGTGCACGCGTGCGCCCGGCTCGTCGGGAAACCCGAGTACGCGGGCCGGACCGTGGTCACCGTGCTGCCCGACACCGGCGAGCGTTACCTCAGCGTGTGGCAGGACGACCGGACGAAGCCCCGCATCTCATGACGCGCGCACACCGACACCCGTACAGAACCCGTCAAAACACGTACAAAAATCTGTACGGCAACCCGTACGAAAAGAGGAGCGACGACATGCCAGTGATCACTGTCGACTGGTGGCGGGGCAACGACCGCGCAGCCCGCGCCGAGCTGGTGGCCGAACTGACGGAGAGCGCCTCGCGCATCGCGGGCTGCCCCAAGGAGGCCGTGACCGTTCTCGTCCGGGACGTGGCACACGACCACTGGGGCATGGGCGGCACTCTCGCGGACGAACTCGTCGCCCCGCCGCCCGCCCGCCCCCGCCCCTCCGGCACGTGATCCTCCGTCCGGACCCCGTACGCCAGAACCAGGAAGCGAGAACGCCCATGCCGCGCCCCGGCGACCCCCGGCGCCTGCTCGTCATCGAGCCCGGTCCGGCGACGACGGCCAAGGCCACGGCGGCCGGGTTCCGCTCCTGGACGCTCCGGGGCCGCGCGCAGGAACGCCCGGACGCGCTCGCCGCGGCGGTGCGGGACGCGGCGCACCGCCACGGCATCGGCCGCGTTCTGCACCTGGGCGGTGGGCCCGGCCGCGCCGCGGCACTCACCGCCGCCGACGCGGCGGGCCTGTCGATGACAAGTGCCCGGTCCGTGCACCGGCTCACCGAACCGGCCGCGCTCCGGCAGCTCCTGGCGGAGGACGGCCGCTACGTCGCGGCGCCCGGTGAGACGACCGCCCGGGCGGAGCACCGGCCCGTGTACGGAGTGCACACGCTCACCGTGTCCGGCGCCCACCACTTTCTCGCCCTCACCGGCCGGTTCGACGACATCGAGGTCTATCCGGTACCCCTCGGCGTCCGGGCGCAGGGGCAACTGCGCTCCGCCGCCACCGCCGTGCTCGACCTCGCCGACCTGCAGTTCGGGCTCGCCCACGTCCGGCTGGTCCGTTCGCCGGACGGCCCGCGTGTCCTGTCCGTGCAGACGGGTATCGAGGAACACGCCCTCGACCTGCTGCGAGCCGCCGCGGGGTTCGATCCCGAGGTGTGGCTGTTCCGCGCGCTGGCCGGCGAGCAGGTGCCACGGCCCGCACCGCACCGCGCGGCGGCGGCGATCGGTGTCGAACCGCCCGTGCACCAGGCCGTGTTGAGCGATGTCGCGGCCCTGCCCCATGTGCGGACACTCGTCCCGCCGCGCCCCTCGGCGGGGCACGCCGGCCGGGTCGTCGTCGCCGCGCCCTCGCCCACCGGGGCGGAAGAACGGATCGCCGTGGTGCGTGACCTGCTCGCAGGGCGCGACCGGCTCCCGCCCCATGTCCGTCATTGAGCCCCCGTGCCGGGCCGACGCCGGCACCCAGCACCCTGGAGGTGACGCGTGAGCGTCCTCGTCCTGCACCGCTTCCCGCTCGGCCCCTTCCCGTACGACCGCTGGCTCGCGGACCACGACGGCGGGGTCGTGATGATCGCCGCCCGCGACCGCATCGAACAGGGCGGCGAGGCGGTCCCCGAAGGGTTCCTCGGATACCGGCACCTGGAGGTGCTCGACAGCTTCGACGACGACGACCTCGTCACCCGTCGGGCCCTGGACCTGGCCCTGGAGCACGGTGTCACGCATGTCGTCGCCCACCACGAGGCCGACCTGCTCCGGGCCGGGCTGCTGCGCGAGAAGCTGGGCCTGCCCGGTCCGCGCCGCGACGACGCGTTGCCGTTCCGCGACAAGGTGCTGATGAAGCACCGGGCCGTCGGAGCGGGCATCGAGGTCGCCCCGCACACCGTGCCGGCCACCGCCGCCGACGTCCGCGCCTTCGCCGAGATCCACGGCCTCCCCCTGGTGTTCAAGGCGCGCGACGGCTTCGGCTCCGTCGGGCTGCGCGTCGTCCACACCCGGGAGCAGCTCGCCGAGCACGTCGGACGGGAGTTCCCCGACGGTGCCGCACCGCGCGACGACGTGCTCCTGGAGGCGTATGTCCCCGGGCGGATGTGCCACGTGGACGGTCTGGTCGCGGGCGGGCGGACGGTGCTGTCGTGCCCCTCGCAGTACCAGTACGAGCTGGCGTCGTTCCGGACCGACCGGGGGGCGCGCGTCGACCTGATGCTCGACCCGGCGGACCCGGTGAGCGCCCGCGTCGTCGAGCTGACCGACACCCTGCTGAGGGCGCTCGGTGCCCCGGCCGACACCGCGTTCCACGCCGAGGTCTTCCACACCCCGGACGACCGCCTGGTGCTGTGCGAGATCGCGTGCCGTCCGGCCGGCGGCCGGGTCCGTGACGTGCTGAAGGCCGCGTACGACCTGCATCCCGTGGAGTACGCGGCGCGCGCCGAGACCGGCCTCGCCCTGCCCGCGGTGCAAGACCTTCCGGCGGGCGAACGGTTGCGGCCCCGCCGGATGGCCGGACAGGTCCTGATCATGAAGAGGGCCGGTGAGGTACGCGCGGTGCCCGAGCCGCCGAGCGAGCGGCACGTGGAGTTCTACGCCGTCTTCGCCGAGCCGGGAGAGCACCTTGGGCAGGCCGCGATCTCGTCGGACTTCCTGGCCGCGGCGGTGCTGACCGGGCCCACCCGCGCCGTGTGCGAGGAGCGGCTGCGGGCCCTCGGCGAACGCTTCGAGCGGGAGATCGTCGTCGTGTGACGGCCCCTTGGGCCCGCCCCGGTATCGGCAGGGGACCGGATCGGTATTGGCCTGTACCAACATGAGGGGCGTCGACAGCGAGCGCCGTCACCGACGCCGCGCGACACCCCACCGCACAGCTGCACGACCAAGGAGTCACACCATGCTCAAGAAGATCGCCGCAATCATGGGAATCGCGACCACGGTGCTCGCGCTCGGCCTCGGGGGCGCCGCCACGGCGTCGGCGGACGGCGGCGGCTCCCCGGCGCTGTTCAGCAACGGCGGTCCGGCCGCGCCCGCGGCCTGAGAGCCCGTGCACCCGGCCCGGGGGTGCCCGGCCTCGTGAGAGCCGGGCACCGTCACCGTCTCAGGGTGTCCCGCAGGGCATTCCCATGGCGGCGAACAGCTCGTTCGCGGCCGACCGGTTGCGCCGCGCCGACGCCTGGTCCCCGAGCGCGCCCGCGGCCTGCGCCACCCCGTCGTGGGCGCGGGCGAGTTCCACGCGGCACTCGATGGCGCCCGCCCGCTGTGCGGCGCTGCGGTGCAGCTCCAGGGCCCGCGCGTACGCGCCCCCGTGCCGGTGCACCCGGCCGACGATGTTCTCCACTTCGCAGGCCCTGAGCGCCGTGCCCCGGGTCCGCGCCTGGTCCACGGCTCGTTCCGCGTACGCCGCGGAGGTGCGCTGGTGCCCCAGGCGCTGCTCGGCGTCGGCGGCGAGCGCGAGGGTGAGCGCGAAGTCCTCCGGGACCGACGACCCGTCACCGAAGGCCAGCGCCTGGTCGAGGTGCGTCTTCGCCCGCTCGGGATCGCCGAGGCTGAGCAGGGCGACCGCCAGGTCGTTCAGCGCAGGGATCCGGCCGGCCGGTTCACCGTTGGAACTGTGCAGCACGACAGCCCGCTCGGCGGCGTCCACCGCCTCCTCGTACCGGCCGAGGCACGAGCAGACGGTGCTGAGGTTGCACAGCGCGATCCCTTTGCGCAGCGGGTTCTCCTGCATCTCGACGCTGCGGAGCAGCTGTTCCCGGCCCTCGCGCAGCTGCCCGAGGCTGCTGTTCAGCAGCCCGAGCTGGTCGAGGCTGACCGCCTCCCCGTAGAGGTCGCCGGACGACAGCGCGATCTGATGGGCCTCCTCGGCCGAGCGGAGGCCGTCGCGGAACCTGCCGAGTTTCCAGTGCGCGGACGTCAGGTTGGTCAGGCTCGTGCGCAGGCCCGACCCCTCGCCGAGGCGGCGCGCGGAGGCGACCGCGAGTTCGGCGACATGGGCGTACTCGTCGTAGCAGCCGCGCAGGTTCAGATAGAACATGGCGTTGCGCGCGAGCTGCCCGGTCTTCGTGTCCAGGCCCCGCTCGTGCGCCACCGCCACCGCGGACAGCACCGCCTCCTGCTCCTGGCAGAACCAGTCGCCGGCCTGCTCGATGCCGTGCAGCGGCGGCAGCTCGGCCACGGAGGGGGTCTGCGTCGTATGGCCTGCTCGTCCGGGGAACAGGACCGAGCACGCCACCTCGGAGGCGGCCACGTAGTAATCGACGACACGCTGGACCGCGGCGTGGTCCGCCGCTCGGGTGGCCTCGGTGCGCAGGCTCTGCGCGACGCTGCGCACCAGATCGTGCAGGGCGTACCGGCCGAGCGTGTTCTGCCGCACCAGGTGCACGTCGAGCAGCCGCTCCAGGATGTCCTCCGCCTCCAGGGGGCCCGTGCCGAGCAGCGCGGCGCCCGAGTGGACGTCGGCCTCCGTGCCCGGGTGCAACCCGAGCAGCCGGAACGCCTTGCGGTGCGGCTCGTCCATCGCCTGGTACGACAGCTGGATGGTCGCCGCGACGCTGCGCTCGCCCGCGCTCAGCTCGCCCAGGCGCCGGGTCTCGTCACGCAGCCGGTCGACCAGGTGCTGCACGGTCCAGCGCGACCGGTTGCGCAGCCGGGCGCTCGTGATGCGCAGGGCCAGCGGCAGATGGCCGCACAGCTCGGCCAGCTCGGTCACCGCCTCGGGCTCGGCCGCCACGCGCTGCTCGCCGAGCGTCTCCGCGAGGAGTGTCGCGCTGTCGGCGGGCGGCATCTCGCCGAGCGAGATCCACTCGGCGCCGTCGAGATGCACCAGACGCTGGCGGCTCGTGATCAGTACCAGACAGCCGGGCGAGGCCGGCAGCAGAGGCCTGACCTGCGCGGTGTCGGAGGCGTTGTCCAGCAGGAGCAGTACCCGCCGGTTCGTCAGCGTGGCTCGCCACAGCGCCGCCCGGCCGCCCTCGTCCTCGGGGACCCGCTGATCGGGGACGCCGATGGTGCGCAGCAGCATGCCGAGCACGGCGGCCGGCTGCAGCGGCTCCTCGCCCGGCGAGTGCCCGCGCAGGTCGACGTGGAGCCGCCCGTCGGGGTACCGGTCCGCCAGGAGGTGGCCGGCGTGCACCGCGAGGCTGGTCTTGCCGCACCCGCCCATGCCGTCGACGGCCACGATCCGGGTGCCCTCGCAGGACTCGTCCACCCGGGCCAGGAGCAGCTTCAGCTCGTCCTCGCGGCCGGTGAAGTCCGTCAGGTCGTACGGGAGGGTGGACAGCGCGGTGGGCGGCGCGACGCCGGCCGGGGCGCCCCGGGGCTCGGGGGCGGTCAGCTCGTCGCTGTCGTGCAGGATCGCCTCGTACAGCTTGGTCAGGCGCGGCCCCGGATCGGTGCCGAGCTCTTCGATCAGCAGGTCGCGGACCCTGCCGTACTCCTCCAGGGCCTCGGCGGCCCGCCCGGAGCGGTACAGGGCGAGCATCAGCTGGGCACGGAGGGTCTCGTGCAGCGGGTGCGCGGTGATCAGCTCCCGCAGATCGCCGATGAGGTCGGCGGTCTCGCCCTGGTCGAGCCGGAGCTGGAAGAGCTGCTCGGCGGCGGTGATCCGCCGCTCGTCCAGGGCGGTGGTGACAGCGGTGAGCGCGGGGCCGCCGCCGCGGTCCGCAAGGACGGGCCCGCGCCACAGGGCGAGGGCCGCGCGCAGGTGGTCGGCGGCCTCGGTGACGGCACCGGCGGCGAGGTCCTGGCGGGCCTGGGCGGTGAGCCGGGTGAAGCGGCTCAGGTCCAGTTGCTCCTCCTCGACGCAGGCGCGGTACCCGGAACTGTCCGTGACGATCAGGTCGGCCCCGTCCGGGATGCGGCGTCTGAGGTCGGCGACGGCCTTGCGGATCTGGTGGACGGCGGTCGCGGGCGGCTCCTGCTCCCAGACGACCTCGATGAGTCGGCTGACGGGCACCACCCTGCCCGGTTCCAGAAGAAGAGCGACCAGGACCCGCTCCTGGATCGGTCCCCCGAGCCGCAGCCGGTCCTCACCGTCCTGGATCTCCAGGGATCCGAGGATGTTGAAGCGCACGGTTCGCGCCACAGGTCCGGTCATAGCGAGCCCTCCTGCTCAAGTCGTGCAAAACCAGGTCGAGGCTTGCTTCTGCCGAAAATAATCGGTCATCGGTGGTGACCGGTACCGAAGCGGGAGGTGATCGGGAACACCCGGTCGCAGAATTCATGGCGCGAAAGGGCCGCCCAGCCGCTCTCTCCGTGTGGCGCCTGTCACGGTCCGGTCCGCTCCGGTCACCGCGGGGTCCCGGTGTCGGCCGCGCCCGTCGCATCCGCCCCATCGCAACCGAGGAGCTGCCTTGCCGACCGACACCGCCCCGCACCGCCCGGCCCGCAACCTTCGGTATCTGACGGCGGTCGCCGCCGAGGCCGTCGGCAGCGGGCTGTACGTACCGGTCTCGCTGCTCTACTTCCACCATGTCACCGGCATGTCCATGTCGCGAATCGGTGTGGCCATGACCATCGCGGCGCTCCTCGGCCTCGCCGTCAGCCCGCTGGCAGGACCCGTCATCGACCGCTGGGGCGCCCGCACCGCCGTGGTCGGCGGCTTCGTCGTCCGCGCGGTGGGCTTCCTCTCGTACCCGATGACGCACAGCTTCTGGCAGGTGCTGGCCGCCGGCACCCTGGTGGCCGTCGGCGACCGCTCCTTCCAGGCATCGGTGCAGGCCATGGTGGCGGAGCTGGCGCAGGGCGCCGACCGGGACCGGCTGCTCGCCGCGCAGTACAGCCTACGCAACGCGGGCATGGGCGCGGGCGGCCTGCTGGCCGGCGTCGTCCTGGGAGTCGACAGCGACTGGGCGTACCAGTCCGTCGTGATCGGCAGCGGTGTCGGCCTGGCCGTCGCGGCCGTCCTCATCGCCACGCTGCGGATGCCGCCCCGCGCACCGCACGTCCGCCCGGCCGCCCGGCCGCGCGCCGGGTCCGGCTACCGGACGGTGCTGCGCGACCGCCCCTATCTCCAGCTCACCGTGGCCAACATCCCGCTCGCCCTGTGCTATTCGTCGCTGAGCGTGATCCTGCCGGTGTACGTCACCCAGTCCCTCAAGGGCTCACCCTCGACGCCCGGCCTGCTGTTCACCCTCAACACCGTGGTCGTCTCGCTCGCCCAGGTCTTCGTCACCAGGAGGCTCGTCCGTACCCGCAGGACGAGGGCCGCCGCCCTCGGCGGTGTGGTCTTCGCCGCGTCCTTCGTCTCCTTCGCCCTGCTCGACCTGGCAGGCACGGGATGGTGGCTGTACGCGGGCCTGGCCGCGGCGACCCTCACCTACACCTGTGGGGAACTGCTGCACGGCACCACGTCCGGGGCACTCGCCTCCGAAGCCGCGCCCGACGATCTGCGGGGCCGGTACCTGTCCACGTACTTCTTGTCCTGGTCCGTCGCCAAGGCGGCAGCACCGGCGATGTTCACGGCCCTGCTCGCCGAGTCCGCGCCACTCACCTGGGCCTTCCTCGCCGCCGGCGTGCTGCTGGGCAGCCTGGCCCTGCTGCGGGTGGAGCCGAAACTGCCCCACCGGGCCGTCCGCGTCACCTGCGAGCAGAAGCCCGCCGCGAAGGACGCGAGCCTCGCGCAGGCGCAGTGACGAGGTCGGGCCGCCCACGGCATGACAGCGCTCGCGAAGGAGGGGAGGCTGGGAGGAGTGCGGGGGGTGTGCTGAGAGACGAGAGGCCGCTCATGCCGCGAACCATGCGTGCGCTCGTGGCCGGAGCGGTCGGCGAGCCGAACGATGTCCTGCGGCTGGAGTCCCGGCCCGTTCCCGTGCCGGAAGCCGGCCAGGCGTTGATCCGCGTGAAGGCGACTCCGATTCACGCGAGCGATCTGCACGTGCTGCGCGGCCGCTACGGTTTCTCCCCCGAGTTCCCCGCGGTCGGCGGGCACATGGAATGCGTGGGCCGCGTCGAGGCCCTGGGCCCGGACACCGAGGGACCGGGGACCGGCGAGCGTGTGGTGGCCGTCGCCGTCCCGGCGGTACCCGGGCCGCGTCCGACCGGCACCTGGCAGGAATACCTCGTCGCCGACACCCACAGGCTTGTGCCGGTCCCCGACCGGCTGAGCGACTCCAGCGCCTGCCAACTCGCCGTCAACCCGTTGACCGCGCTGCTCCTGCTGACCCGCGAACTCGACGTACAGCCGGGGGAATGGCTGTTGCAGACAGCCGCGGGCTCCACCGTCGGCCGGCTCGTCGTTCAGCTGGCCAGGCATCTGGGTGCGCGCACGATCAATGTGGTGCGGCGGCGCGATGCCGCCCAGGAGATCGAGGCGCTCGGCGGCGACGAGGTCATCTGCACCGAGGACGAGGACCTGCTGCGGCGCGTGGCCGAGATCGCGGGACCGGCCGGCGTGCGCAAGGCCGTGGACTGCGTCGCGGGCCACGTGGGTGCCCAGGTGTCCCAGGCACTGGCTCCGGGAGGAGAGGTCGTGGTCTACGGCGCGCTCTCCACCCATCGGCAGACCGACCCGGCGGCGCTGACGATTCCGCTGCCGGCGCGCTCGCTCATCTACGAGACCAAAGTGGTCCGCGGCTTCTGGCTGAACCGCTGGTTCGGCACCACCTCGCCCGCGGACGCGCTGCGCGCGCTGTCCGAGGTCCGCGCCCTCGTCGTAGACGAAGTGCTGAGCATCCCCGAGGGCCTGCCGTTCCCGCTCGAACGCTTCACCGAAGCCGTCTCGTCCGCCGAAACACCCGCTCATGGCGCCAAACCCCTCTTCGTCTTCGCAGACGGCTCGGACGAGGACGACGAGTAGGCCGGCCACCGCCATCGCCATCGCCATCGCCATCGGGATCGGGATCGGGATCGGCCGTATGGTCCCCCCTGGCAGGGGTGGAGCCGTGATGGAGAGGTCCCGGTGGCGGCGCGCCCAGCGGGTGGACGACGTCCGGCCGGTGGCACTGTCACCGCCGGACGTTCCAGAAGGCGCAGTGGTGGTGGGCCGCGGTGTGTGCCGGGCCGGTGTGGTCGGGGGCCAGGGACTGCACCGCGCCGGGGTGCCAGGGCTGCGGGGCCGCGCCCGGTGAGGGCGCGTCGTTCGGGTCGCCCGTTCGTGCGAAGCGGGACCAGTAGTCGATCATCAAGTCGGCCAGGCGGCGCTGGGCCGGTGTCATGATCCGGCGGCGGCCTCCCATGTCGAACAGGTACGGGAGTTCGCTCGCGTGCGACGGGCCCGCGGTATCAGCCCGGTTCAGCCGACGTTCGGGGAGCCGAGGAACGCCCCGGCCAGCACGGGGACCAGCCACCGTTCGATCTGCTCAGGGGGCTCGGCGGCCAGTTCGGCGCCTATGGGGGCCAACACGAGCCAGTTCAGCAGGCCGGCCGCGCACCGGATGCGGAAGTCCAGCTCCCGCTCGTCGACTCCGGGAGTCTTCGCCGACAGCTGCCGGACGATGTCCCGCCGGGACTGCTGGAACTTCGCTGTCAGCCGGCCCCAGCCCTCAGGGGGGTCGATGCCGACGCGGGCCACCGTCCGCATGACCGCCAGATCCCGTCCACCGGCCTCCAGCGCACGCATCATCGGCCGGGCGAACGCCGCGGCCAGATCCTCGACGCCGGATGCGGTGTCGAGAGAAGCGACCTCGTCGATCTGCGCGTCCAGGTACCGCTCCAGCGCGTTCTCGATCGCCGAATCGCACAGCGCCTTCAGCGACCCGAAGTGGTAGCTGACCGCGGAGACGTTGGCTCCCGCGCGATCCGTGATCTCGCGGAGGGTCACACCCTCCTGGCCGCGTCGCGCGAGCAACTCCTGCGCGGCGGCCAGCAGGCCGTCCCGCGTCCGCTGGCCGGCCTCGCGGCGTTGATCCGTCCGTTCTGTCGCCATGGACGGAACTCAAACAGCTGCTTGATTTTGCTGTCAAGCGGCCGAACGCCCGACAGGCGGCCCACCGGCGACCGCAGAACGCCAGGCGGGCGCCCGCCCCTCAGGTCGTGACACTCACCCGCCATGTAAATCAAACATTCGCTTGACATGTCTCCAGTGCCGTCCATACAGTCAAGCGAGCGTTTGATTGAAAGGCGCCGCGCCCGGCGCGAACCCGTCTCGACGGATCTCGGATCCCGAGAACCAACGCGGAGGAACACGACATGAAGTCGCTCGGATGGAAGACGATCATCGCCACGGCCGCGGTCACGAGCCTGGCCGGTCTCGCCGTTGCCGCCGCACCGACACAGGCCGCGAGCCCCGCCGTCGGCGGCGCGCACGTCCGCACCGCCGGCGGCTCCCGGGCCCACGCGGCCCTGAGCCCTCGCGAACTGGCGGCGCTGCCGCTCACCGGCCGGCACCTGACCCGGCACGAGATAGCCAATCTCGCGGTCGTGCTGAACGCGTACCACGTGGCGGAGGGCAAGAGCCTGGACGTCCCCGCCTTCGTCAACAGCTTCGCCGAGGACGGCGTCTTCAACGACGAGGTCGCCGGCAAGGCCTACCAGGGCAAGGCGCTCGGTGACGTACTGCCCTACATGGCCAACCTCTTCCCCGATGTCCACCGCGACCTCAAGCGCATCACCGTGAACGGCGACGTGGTCAGCATCGAGCTGTCGATCCAGGGCACGTTCGAGGGGCCGCTCCAGACTCCGGCGGGCACCGTCAAGCCGACCGGCGCGAAGGTCGACGCTCCGACCGCCGACTTCTGGTACCTGCGCGACGGCAAGGTGGAGAAGTTCAACTGCTACGTCGGCTACACGAAGATGTACTCCGACATGGGCGTGAACCTCGACTGGGCCTCGGCGGTCGACAAGCACTGAGCCGTTCCCCGGCGGCCCGGCCGGCCGGATGACGCCGGTCGGCTGCCGGGTGCGCGGTGTCCTCGCGGTGTGGGGGTGGTCAGCGGGCGCTGCCGAGGTTGCGGTCGGCGTCGGAGCCCTTGAGCATCAGGGTGGTCTCCTCGATGCGCTGGAAGCGGCCGTCGGGGGAGAGGTCGGCGAACACGTAGACCTCCATGCTCACGGTCGAGCCGTCCTTCTTCGTGATGTGGCAGGTGTGCCGGTCGGCGTACTTGCCGCCGTCGTAGAGCTCCTCGTGCACCTCGACCTCGCCGTCGGCGACGAGCGTGCGCAGATGGGCGATGTGGTCGAGGAACTCGGCCCGGTCGGCCCACTCGCCGTCGGTGCGCTGGCGGTAGTCGGGGGTGAAGTGGCGGTCGGCGGCCTCGGCCAGGGTGATGTCCTCGTTGAGGAGCAGGTCGGTGAGAGCGGCCTTGATGCCGGTGCGGGTCATGAGAGGTCCTCCAAGTGGATTCAGCGGATTCAGCGGATTCAGTGGATTCAGCGGATTCGGAAGAGAGGGATGCGCGGTGGTGCCTGGTGGGCCGGGGCCTCAGGCGCCGGCGTCGGCGAGGGTGTCGTCGAGCCAGTCGTAGATGCGGGCTTGGGACAGGCGCATGGCGCCTGGGTGGCAGTGGGCGCCGGCGCCTTCTTCGGCGGTGAACACCATCAGGGTCTTGGGGCAGGTCAGGTGGTCGAAGAGCTGCTCGGGCTGGCCCTTGAAGAACTCGTCCTCGGCGGCGTCGCAGACGAGGGTGGGGCACTGGATCTTTTCGGCGATGCCGTCGGCGAGGGTGTAGTCGAGGTACGAGGCGTTGAAGGCGCGGGGGGTGTCGACACCCATGACGTACATGCCGTGGTTGATCGCCCACCGCGCGGTCGCGTCGGTGGCCATGATCCGCTCCATCGCGGCGTCGAGTTCGGGGGCGGAGTCGGCGCGCAGGAGGCGTTCGGCTGCCTCGCGGTCGCCGGGGATGTTGCGGACGGACACCTGGCCGAGGTCGTAGACGCCGTCGACGGCTATCAGCGCGGCCAGGCGGTGTTCGAAGGCCGCGGCCCTGGGGGCGAGTACGCCGCCCATGCTGCTGCCGAGGAGTGCGATGCGGCTGTCGTCGACCTCGGGGAGGGTCTCGGCGAAGTCGATCACCGGGGTGATGACGTTCTCCCAGTCGGGGCGGAAGACCAGGCCTTGGTGGTGGCGCGGTCCGGGCTGTCCGGGGCCGTCGAAGACCAGCACGGTGTAGCCACGTTCGACGCCGGCCAGTGCCCCGAAGAAGTGCATCTCCTCCGCGGTGCCGTCGAAGCCGTTGTGCATGATCAGGGTCGGCCGCGGCTCTCCTGAGGTGTCGGCCCGGTAGAGGTAGCCGGGCAGGGTGGTGTCCTCGTACGGAATCTCGACCGGTTCGATGGCCGGGGTGTACAGCGCCGCCGCCGAGCGGAAGCAGGCCACGGAGCGGTCGTAGGCGTGGTCGTGGCGGGGGTCGCAGGGGTTGCCGTGCAGGAAGAACTCCGCCGAGCGGTAGTAGTTCGACGCCCGCAGGAATCCGTCCCGCGCGCTGACCGTGTGGCCGGCGTCCAGGGCCTTCTGCGCTTCGGCGGACACCCGGTCGGCGGTGGCCAGCCACTCCTTGTGCCAGCTGTCGTAGTCGCCTTCGACGATGCGCTCGCTGGTGGAGACGACCTCGCCGAAGTCGGCGCCGCCGTAGGCGATGTGGCTCATCGAGCGCAGGGTCTCGTACCAGAACTGGGTGTTGTTCGGGAACAGCAGCTGCTTCATGTCACTCTCCTCCGCCCCACAAGCACAGATCTGTGCTTGTGGGCCACTGTAGATCCATGAGCGCCGCGAAGCAAACATCTGTGCTTACGATGTGGGGGTGGCTTCGAAACAACCGACCGCTCGCATCCGCAAGAGTCCCGAGCAGGTCCGCTCAGCCGTCCATCAGGCGGTCATCGACCTGCTGTCCGACTCCGAGGGCGCGGACCTCACCATCCCCGCGATCGCGCAACGCGCCGGGGTCAACCACACCAGCATCTACCGGCGTTGGGGCGGTCGTGAGGCTCTCCTGGTCGACGTGGTCACCACCCGCCTCGAACGGGACTGGCCGCTGAACGACACCGGCACCCTGCGCGGGGACCTCACCGCCTGGGTGGAAGCGGGGGTGGCGAGCATCCGCACACCCGAAGGCCGGCTTCTCGTACGAGCCGTTGCCCTGTCCATGCCGAGCAGCTCCCACACGCAGGCGGAACGCGCACAGCACTTCCAGCGGCGGATCCACTCCATCGAGCGCATCCGCGAGCGGGCCGCAGCCCGTGGCGAGAGCCCCCCGCCCCTGGAGGAGATCCTCGACCAGCTCATCGCGCCTCTCTACCTGCGGGCGATCTTCGGCATCGACCCGCCGGCCTCCGGCTACGCGCAACTGCTCGTGGGCAGACTCCTCGGCGACACGGGTGCACCGGGCGCTGCGTAAGCGCGCGCACCCGGTGCGACGGCGCGGCCGGGCTGGACAGCTCGGCTTGGGAAGTTGCGGTCATGTGGGGGCTGGTTCGGGGTTTGGTGGTGCGACGGCGGGCGCCGCAGCTGTGCGGTCTCCTGTCTGATACCGGTGGGAGGGTCAGGGCGTGACGTCCAGCTCGGTGTACATGCCGGCCGCGTAATGGCCGGGGACGTTGCACACCAGCTCGTAACGGCCGGGTCGCAGCGTCACCGTGGTCCATCCTGTCGCGCCGGGTTCGATGCCGTCCCCGCTACCGGATCCGCAGCTGCGTGAGGCTTCGCCCAGGCTTCCCGTCTCGCTGATCCTGCCGTCGGAGCCGGCCGGCCGCCCACCCGCGCTCTGGCCGTTCGGCAGCGGCAGCACGACGACCTCGTGAGTGAGGGATCCGGCGTTGAGGACACGCAGGGACACAGCGCCGGCGCGGACCGTGCCCGGAGTCACCCGCAGCCACATCGTGCCCGTGCCGTACCCCTGGCGACTGCCGGAGTCACGCCGTCTGGGGCCGTGCATCATGCCCGGTCCCATGTTGGCCACGGTCACGTCCACCACCTGGCCGGGCAGGGCGGGCGCGTTGCACCGTGTTCCCGGCGCCCGCCAGGTCGTGGGCGCGGTGTGGCGGAAGGCGCCCGTAGCAGCGAGAAGTACGGTCGTGGCGATGCCGAGCACGAGCGCGGCGACCGCCCCGGCCACGACGAGCCGCAGTCGGCGTTGGGGTCCGCTGATCACCGGTGCTCCCGCAGCACCGCGAGACGGCGTTTGTACTCGTCCTCGTCGATCTCCCCACGGGCGAACCGCTCAGCCAGTACATCCTCGGCCCGCCCGCCACCGCCCCATCCGGCCTCGCCGGGAGGCGGGGCAGCGCCGGGCTGTCGGCCGCGGTGGCCACCCGTGAGGTAGTGGACAAGCGCGACGACACCCGCGATCACCAACGCCCAGAACAGCACCATGATCACAGTCGTGACGATCCAGCCGCCCCAGCCCCAGCCGCCGCCGTACCACATCACGCCGATCACCTTCCTCGGCCGGTGAGTACAGGCCTCACCTCCAGCGTGCGCCCACCCGGCCGCCCGCGCAGGTCGACGGACGACCGGGCCGCCGACAGGGAGTCTTACGCGACGTACGAGCCCGGAGATTCCACGAACGCCATGACTTCGACCTGCTCTGGCCCGCGCCCCGCCCGGAAGAGCCAGTGCATCAGGGCATCGCAGGCATGGATGAATTGAACGCGGGCTTTGCCAAGGCGACTTCAGGTGCACCGCGGTGAAAGGGGACGCACGCCACCCTCGAATTGGCCTGGACAGCAGGGGGCGGCCCGGGCGGGCCACACCGGTTGTCGCCGCGCAGTCCGGCGGCGACAACCGGGCGGAGCGGGCCGTACCGGTCTCGTGCGGCGTGCGGCTCATTGCCGAACCGTCGGCCCCTCCGGGACGCGGTTCGCGCGTCCGGTCCGCTCACAGGCCGGGTGCCACATCCTCGGCTTTCCAACCCGCGAACGGCGCATGACCTTTCGTCGCCCCGGAAAGCGTCACCAACCGAGTGCGTCCTCGTCGGCCCGCGCGTCCCAGTCCGGCGTGACCGGGCGCGCGTCGTGGCAGGAGAAGCCGAGGCGGGTCAGCGCTCGGTGCATCTCGACCGAGGTGAAGTCGCGGCGGTTCTGCCTGGTGATCACTTCCCCGACCTGCATCACGGGGTAGGTACGGCGGTCGATGGTCACGCACACGCCGGTGGCGGGTTCGGGCGTGATGCCGCTCATCGACTGCTCGACCTCGATCTTGGTCAGGTCGAAGGGGAACCGGGCGATGACACAGCGCATGGATGCCTCCACAGGGCGGTCAGGCGGTGATGGCTCAGGACGTGAGGGCGAGGATGCCCAGGGCGTAGCCGTGTTCGTCGATCACGGGGGACACGTCCAGGGTCCGGTCCCGCATGGCGGCCTCCGCCTCGCCGAGTACGGCGACGGACGAGGTGAACGGTCCGCGGTCGAGCGGGATGTCCCGCAGCCGGGTCCGGTCGCAGTACCACGAGCCGCCGCGGTGCGCGGCGAGCTGGGCCCGGGTGACCAGTCCCGCGCACCGCCCGTCCTCGTCCCGGAGGAGCAGGTGCGGGACGCGGGCACCGATGAGCACGGACAGGGCGACGTCGACCGTCATGTGGTCGTCGACCTGGGGCCCGGGAGCGTGCATGGCGTCGCGGGCGGTCAGCCCGGTGTCGTCGGTCTGCCGTGTTCGGGGCGGAATCGGCGTCAAGGGGTTCTCCTCGTCGTCGGGGCGTACAGAACGGGCGACGTCTCGGCCCGACTGCTGGGAGCGCGTTCCCCGTGCCCGGCCTATGTGTCGGTCCTCGGGGCGGAGTGACGTGCCCGGGCGGCGGCCCGACCGTTCCCGCCACGGCCGGCGGCCCGGCCCCCGCGACGCCGGGCGGCGGATCCCTTGCCCTCGCGGTGTCCGTCGACCGGCGTGGTGAGGGTGACGGGCACACCGGAGGGGGTCCGGGCACCGGTGATGCGCTGCAGTTCGGCCTCGCCCGGACGGATCTGCGCGCTGCGCGCAGTGATGCCGGCGTCGGCCATCAAGCGGTCCACCGCGCGGCGCTGGTGCGGCAGGACGAGGGTGACGACGGTCCCGGACTCGCCGGCGCGGGCGGTACGGCCGCCGCGGTGCAGGTAGTCCTTGTGGTCGCCGGGAGGGTCGACGTTCACGACGAGGTCGAGGCCCGCGACGTGGATTCCGCGGGCGGCGACGTTGGTGGCCACCAGGACCGTGACGTGGCCGTCCTTGAACTGGGCGAGTGTCCGGTTGCGCTGCTGCTGGGACTTGCCGCCGTGCAGGGCCGAGGCGCGCACGCCGGCGGAGAGCAGGTGCTTGGTCAGCTGGTCCACCGCGTGCTTGGTGTCCAGGAACATGAGCACACGTCCGTCGCGGGCGGCGATCTCGGTCGCGGCGGTGTCCTTGTCGGCGTCGCGCACGTGCAGCAGATGGTGCTCCATGGTGGTGACGGCTCCCGCGGACGGGTCGACCGAGTGCACCACGGGGTCGTGGAGGTAGCGGCGCACCAGGAGGTCGATGTTGCGGTCGAGCGTGGCCGAGAACAACAACCGCTGGCCGCGGGACGGGACTTGGGCGAGCAGCTCGGTCACCTGCGGCATGAAGCCCATGTCGGCCATCTGGTCGGCCTCGTCCAGGACGGTGACGGCGACCTGGTCCAGCCGGCAGGCTCCTCGCTCGATGAGGTCCGTGAGTCGGCCGGGCGTCGCGACGACGACCTCGGCGCCGCCGCGCAGCGCACTCGCCTGCCGGCCGATCGGCATGCCGCCCACCACGGTGGCGAGCCGCTGCCGCAGGGCTCGGGCGTAGGGGGTGAGCGCGTCGGTGACCTGCTGGGCCAGTTCCCGGGTGGGGACGAGGACGAGGGCGAGCGGCTGCTTGGGCTGGGCCCGCTGCCCGTCGAGGCGGGCCAGTACCGGCAGGCCGAAGGCGAGAGTCTTGCCCGAGCCCGTACGACCCCGGCCCAGGACGTCCCGACCCGCCAGGGCGTTCGGCAGGGTGGCCCCCTGGATCGGGAAGGGAACGGTCACGCCCTCGGCGCGGAGCGCGGTCAGCAGCCGTTCGGGCATGTCCAGTTCGGCGAACGTCTCGACCGCGGGCAGCGGCTCGGTGAGGGTGACCGGCAGGGCGAACTCCTGTCGGCGCGCGGTGGAGCGTCCTCCCCGGGCGCTCTTTCGCCCGGCGCCCGGACGAGGACCTTGCCGGCCCGTCTCCTGCGTACGGAAGCGGCTGCCG
Organism: Streptomyces yokosukanensis; assembly: GCF_001514035.1. Lineage (GTDB taxonomy): Bacteria > Actinomycetota > Actinomycetes > Streptomycetales > Streptomycetaceae > Streptomyces > Streptomyces yokosukanensis. Next base: position 427,074 of record NZ_KQ948206.1, read on the forward strand.
CGGGCGGAGCCCGTCGAGCGGGTGGAACTCCTGTCCGTACGGAAGCGACCGGAACTGCCGCCGGTTTGACGGGTGTGGTTCATGGAGGGAACCTTCCTCGATGCGGCGTATCGAGGAATTCCGGCCAGCGGCGGGCCGCCGCGCACGAGGAATCACAAGAATGAGCCGAAGGGAAATGCGAAGAGCCGGGTAACACAATGGGCTGGGACCCGCACCCCAAGAGCGCGGGCCCCAGCCACATGATGCGCGAACCAGTGGCTCGCGACGGTTCGCGTCAGCGTCAGGCGGGAACGATGTTCTCGGCCTGCGGGCCCTTCTGGCCCTGCGTGACGTCGAAGCTAACCTTCTGGCCTTCCTGAAGCTCGCGGAAGCCACCGTTGCTGATGATGTTCGAGTAGTGGGCGAACACGTCGGCGCCGCCGCCGTCCTGCTCGATGAAGCCGAAGCCCTTTTCCGCGTTGAACCACTTCACGGTGCCAGATGCCATATTGAATCTCCCTCGGGGGCAGTGCCGGACTCCGCACTTTACGGAGTCGAGTCGCCGTGAATGATCACCCCTCCGGAAAGATCCGGAAAGCTCTGCAAAGAAATATTCTCTGGCAACCAAAACTGCAACTGTTATCACGTTAGCACAGGCCTGGGTGCAAGCGGTCATGCGTTTTGGGAATCGTCCGGTATTTCTCATCCCGCTGGGCTATGTATTTCTGTATTGGCGGGACTAGGTATCCGCGCCGTGCTCGTCCAGCTCCCGGCGTATTTCCCGGTTCAGTCGGAGGGCGTCGTCGAGCTGGTCCTCCAGTGTGATGATGCGGCACGCGGCCTCGACGGGGGTGCCCTGGTCGACCAGCTCCCGGGCGCGGGCGGCGATGCGCAACTGACGGCGGGAGTACCGGCGGTGACCCCCTTCCGAACGCAGTGGCGTGATCAGCCCGGCTTCGCCGACGGCCCGGAGGAAGGCGGGGGTGGCGCCAAGGACGTCGGCGGCCCGCCCCATGGTGTAGGCGGGATAGTCGTCATCGTCGAGGCTGTCTGCGGCAGAGGAATTCTCGGCGGGCATAGCACCTTCGTTGTGGGGGACGCGGCAAGGGACCCGGGCGTGTCCGGCACCGGTCTCCGAAGGATTCAGCGCCGTCCGCGTCGTGCGACAACCCTAACTCCGGCAGGCATGGAGATGTGGGCTCGCCATGGCAGATCTCCTCCCACGCGCAGCCCGACGAGCCGCCGCAGTTCGCCCTGCCCGTGCCGCCGGACAGGGCGAACCCGCGCACTCAGCTCACGAAGTGGTCCTGCTCCGGTGTCAGTCCCACTGCGGACATGAGGGATTCGGCGGCCCGCTCGGTGGCCTGCGGCGGTACGACCAGCAGATCCCGGCGCCCATGGGCGGGGGCCATCAGAACGATGGTGCTCGGCGTGCGCTCCGTGGTGGTCCTGCGCAGCCGGACGACCTCGTTGCAGACGAGCATGCGGCCCGGCGCTCCGGCCCACCCCGTGCCGTTCACCAGGACACTGACGATCTGGCCCCAGGCGCGGGGCAGACCGGAGAGCAGTGGCGGGAGTTCCGCCAGGAGATCGAAGGTACGCGGCCACCAGGCCCCGTCGATACGGCGTGGCACGGTGCTCTCGGGCGCGAGGTACAGGCGGAGGAGGGGCGGGGCCGGTGGCGGGCGCCGTAGTCGGTCGTTCATGAGGTGTCCTGTCGAGTGGTTCGGCGCGGTACGACGTCCTCGGCCGGACGGTGCGCCTCGGCGGCCGGGATTGCGCTCGCGGTGAGGCGGAGTGCGGCGTCGGCCGTTCGTCCCTCCCAGGCGTCCTGTGCGTTCGCGTGGGCGGGGAAGCGGTCGGGCATGCCGGAGTGGCGGAAGGCCAGGCCGGTCCTGCGGTTGTCGTACACGATGCGTATCCAGCCGCCCCGGGCGCGGCAGTCGGACCACGCCTCGCACAGCAACGGCTCGCGCGAAGACGGTGGTTGAGGCCGCTGGATCGTCCCTGCCGTGGGCTCCCGAGGAGCCCCGCGCCTCATTCCGCCTCCCCGGTCGCGCCCACCGGGCGACCCTCCCCCAGTGCCTGAACGGCCTGGGGGCACCCCCAGGCGAGCATCAGCATGCGCGCGGCGGTCAGCGGGTTCTCGGGGTCGGCGGCTGCGGCCAGCAGCCGGACGGCCGTACCGGCAGGCGCCTCGGGTGGGACGACCAGGAGCACCCAGCGTCCCACGGTGCCGCAGTCCAGGGTGATGACGTGTGCGTCGCTTCCGGGTCCGGCCGGCTCCACGGCGATCACCCGGCCGGGCGCCATGACCGTGCGCGGGGCGTCGGGCCACCCGGCGGGGTCCACGGTGACCTGTATCGCGGCCCCCGGCTCCGGCTCCAACGAGCCGACGAGCGAGGGAAGTTCGATTTCCAGCGCATCGCAGCGCGGCCACCAGGCCCCGTCCAGCGGGCCGTGACTGACCTCCGGGGTGAGGGTCAGGCGGGGCAGCGGCATGCGGTACGTGTGCGCGGCGGCACCGAACGCGCCCTCGGGCGGCGTTCTGGTGGGTTCCATCGTGCGATCCCGTCCCGGGAGCCGTGGGACGACTACCCGTTTCGTCCCTCGCCGGGAACGGCACCGCCGGAAGCGCTGCGCGAAAAGCTCTCGGTATGGTCAGGCTACTCCTGGCCGAGGCGAAGCGGACGGCTCACTCGTCCGGCTCCGCCCTCTCCGGCCTCTCCTGTTCCTCCTGTTCTTCCTCCAGCTCCTCCATCAGGCGGATGCCCTCATGTGTCAGCGAGACGGCCGCGGGGGTCCGGTGCGAGGTCCAGTCCACGCTGATCAGGCCCTCGTCAGCCAGATAGGCGCAGGCGGCGGAGAGGTCCTCGTCGGGCAGGCCCAGCTCGGCGCGGAGCGCAGATCCGCTGACCTCGGGGCGATTGAGCCCGACGGCCCCGTACAGGGAGCGCAGGACCGCCTCCCGGTTGTTCTTGCGTTCGCGGAGTTTCGTCATGGCTGTCGTTCTCCGGTGTGACGGCCGCGCGGGGACGGACGCGACGGCGGATCTTCGCGGCTTCGCGGACCCGGTTCATACCTCGTCGGCGTGAGCGTGCGCCTGCTCTGTCGATCTACTGGTCGCGAGCCAGGACCGTGCGGGTTCCGCGGTGTGCGTGGTGTCGAGGGTGAGATGGAGCCGGGTTCCTCCTTCGAGGCCGGCGGGGTAGCTGCGCTGCTCGGTCGAGGCGAAGCAGCGCCGCAGTACTTCGGCGACGCGACGGGCGATCTCCGGTGTCGCGGCGACGATGCGGACCTCGGCGTGGCCCTCGGAGGGCAAGGGCTCGTGCTCCATACGGACCTCCTGGCAGGCGACGGGTACGAACCGTGATTCCGGTCGCTGCCCGAAACGCCGGGCGACAGTGCGGGGGCTGCGTCGCGTTTCCACGGCGGCCCTCTTCTGAAGGGTATGCCGGGTAAGGGTGGCCGCGCGTCCCATGATCGACCGACTGGCCGACTGGCCGACTGGCCGACTGGCCGACTGGCCGACCGACCGGCCACCCGCCGGTCGCCCGGCCGGGAGTACGGTGGAGACACCGAGGGCACGCCGCGCACCGCCTCAGGCACCGGTGCCGTTCTCGGGGATCGACGACGCCGGGGCGGCCATTGTTCGCGCCCGGGGCAGGGTTGGTCATGACCGCGCAGGTGTTCCTCCCGACGACCTTGACCCTCCCCGCGCTCCGGCCCGCACGGGGCAGGCCGCGTACCCACGTGCCAGGCCCGCCGCAGAGGGAGCGCAGGTCCTCGCCCCAGATCGCAGAACGCGTCCGCCCGCTGACGCGTGGTCAGGTCGGGGACCGTCTGCAGGAACTGGGCGACCTGTACGCGGAGACCTCCGGTGGCGACCCATGGGCGTGGAACGAGGCGCGGCTCGCCTTCCTGCGCCATCTCGCGGCCGACGCACGTCGACCGGGGTTCTCCCTGCTGATCGCGGAGACCACCGCCCTGACCGGATACGCCTACGGCTTCCCCACGAGCGGCACGGGTCCGTGGTGGGCGGGCTTCGACGGACACGTCAGGGGACGTCTGCTCCGCAGCGCCGCCTCCGGGCGGCTCTTCGTCGTCTCCGGGATCGTCGTCCCGCCTCGCGTGCGCCGGGAGTACCGGGACCAGGTCTGGAACCTCGCCCGGCGCCTGCAGCGGCGATTGCTCGCCGACCACGGCGCTGCGCTCGGCGTCGCACTGGTGGACGTCCGGGACGACAGGACCGTCGAGACGATGCGGTCCTGGGGCTGGCGGTATGCCGGGGACGACACCCTCCAGGCCGTGCCGCGCGGTCCGTTCCGCATTCTGGTGCTGGCTCCGGGGGCGTGAGCGGCCACCCCGCCACGGATCACGCCTCGGCCCCGGTCAGGGGCACCGGCAGACGCAGGGCGAGCAGGGCGATGTCGTCGGTGCTGCCGGGGGTCATCCGGCTCGACAGCTGGTCGCACAGCGTGTCCAGTGATTCGTGGGCGAGAGCGAGGGCATGCCGGCGCAGCCGGGCGAGCCCGCTGTCCAGGTCGCTGCCGCGGACTTCGATCAGGCCGTCGGTGTAGAGCAAGAGCGTGGACCCCGGCGGCAGGGCGTGGGTCGCGCTCGGCCGACGACCGCCGGCGCCCAGGTGGGTTCCGAGGATGAGCCCCTGCCCGGATTCGAGGTACTGCGCGTTCCCGTCGGAGGTCAGCAGCAGGGGCGGCGGGTGCCCGGCACTGGTCCAGTGCAGCGTCCAGGGGCCGGTGTCCGGACCTTCTACCCGGGCGAGGACGAGGGTGGCCATCCGCACGGTGGTGATGGCGTGCATGGCGTCGTCGAGGCGGTCCACGACGGCACCGGTCGGCCCGGGGTGGTCCCAGGCGAGGGAGCGCAGGATGCCGTGCAGCTGCGCCATCCCGGCCGCGGCGGTCAGATCGTGGCCCACGACGTCACCGATCACCAGGGCGAGCGTGCCGTCCCTCAGCGTGAACGCGTCGTACCAGTCGCCACCGACCTGGGAGCCGGCCGGAGCGGGCTGGTACCGGGCGGCCAGCTGGAACCGGCCGTGCGCGGGCAGCGGGGGGAGGAGGTTGCGCTGCATGGCCTCGGCGACCGCGCGCTGCCGGCCGAACCGGCGGGCGTTGTCGATGACCAGGCCGACCCGGCGGCCGATGTCGCTCACCACGTCCAGATCGCCGGTGTCGAAGGGCCGTGCCGCCTCGGTGCGCACCAGTGTCAGCGCACCGGTGACCTGTCGTCTGCTGCCCAGCGGCACCGTGATGACGGATGCCGCGCCGGTTGCTCCGAGGAAGGCGCTGTGGACGGCGGCGAGGGGGGAGTCGGGCGGTGCGTCCAGGTCCGCCCTGGCCTGCAGGACGGGACCGCCTCCGTTGAGCACCTGGACCAGGGGCGAGTGGGTCGCCTCACCGGCCGGGGGCAGCTGACCGCGCCAGTCCTCCTGCCCGGCGTCACGGCCCTCGGGGCCGGTCACCGCCACTCGGTGGACCTGGTGGGAGCCGACCCGCAGGTCCACCGCGGCCCACTCGGCGAGGCGGGGGACCAGGAGCCGGCTCAACCGGGCGAGGGCCTCGTCCACCTCCAGGGTCTGACCGAGCACGTCGGTGATCTCCGCGACGAGTGTCAACCGCTCGGTGAGACTCTCCAGAGCGCTCGTATGAGCGGCTCGTTCCGCCTGTTCCACCCGCTCCGACTGCTCCGCACGTTCCGCCTGCTCCGCGCGTTCCCTACGGGCACGGCGGTCCGCCGCGGTCTCGACGATCAGCACGACCATGCCCAGGCAGACGCCGGAGACGTCGTCGTCCGTCAGAGGCGTGGCCGACCAGGAGATCGGGACCAGCCGTCCGTCACCCCGCAGGCACCGGTCGTCGTCCCCGTGCGCCGGACGCCCCTCCGCCAGCGCCCGCAGCAGCGGACAGCGCTCTCGTGGGATGACGGCGCCTCCCGGGTCCCGGTGGCACAGGTCGTGCAGGTCCTGCCCGTGCACCACCGCTGCCGTGCGCCCCATCAGCCGCTCGGCGGCCGGGTTGACCGCGACGATCCGCCCGGCCGGGTCGATCACGGCAACGGCCGTACCCAGTTGCCCGACGACCTGCTCCCACAGATCCGGCTCCGCAGACAGTCGTCTCTCGTACTCCCCGCCGGACCTCAAGCCCTCGACCACGTCGCCGCCGTCCTTCCCGCACAGACCACACCGCGACCCCTGGGCCACCGGGCCACAGAGACGTCGGTGCCCCGATCGTCCCTCTTCGAGTACCCGGCCGCACGGCCGACAGGGTCTGCGCCGCTCGGTTGTTCCGTGTCCCGGGTCCTGCCCGACGACGTGCCGTTCCGACACGGCCTTCTGCCCCCCAAGTCCCGGCTGCAGAAAGGGACTTCGGTGTCTCCCGAAACCCGGAGTGAAGCTGCAGGACGGCGGAAAAGCTGAAGCCCCAGGCCGCTGACCTGGGGCTTCAATGAAGAGCGGGTGACGAGAATCGAACTCGCGCTCTCAGCTTGGGAAGCTGATGTTCTACCATTAAACTACACCCGCGTAAGTTCGGACATGATCCTCTCGGGGTCCTTGTCCGGACGTTCGCTCACTCTACATCATCGCAGACCCCTGGTGTCCCGACCCCGGGGTCTGAGTCTGTTTCAGGGGTGGGATCCGGCTGCGGGCGGGGTGAGTTGGGGCGTACCGTGGAGGCCTCGCGGAGGCCTCGCGGAGGGGTCGGGTGAGGCCGGAGTGCCGCCTGGAGGGTGGTCTCTTTAATCCCGTAATGTGGCTTTTGTCGTCAGGGCGCGGTAAGCCCGACGAGGCTCTTGGGGAAGGGACTTAAGGGACTTGATGCAAAGCACCGTCGTCCGCTGTGCGGACGGGCACGTCTTCAGCACCGCTTCGTTCCCGATGCAGCAGGCCGAGCGGCTCGGCCCCGGCCGGCTCATGAGGTGCCCCCGGTGCGCCCGGCTCCGCAGTGTGGTGCCGGTCGCCCTGGAGAAGCGCTAGCGGGGCGGAAGCGTTAGCGAACAGGCCGCCGCGGGAACAGAGGCAACCAGCGATAACACAGGCGCGCGGAGTCGTCACGATTGTCACGGCTCCGCGCGCCTTGCGTATCCTCGCTACGTGCTTCTCTCAGACAAGGACATCCGGGCCGAGATCGATGCCGGGCGGGTACGGATCGATCCCTATGACCATTCCATGGTGCAGCCGTCGAGCATCGACGTGCGGCTGGACCGGTACTTCCGGGTGTTCGAGAACCACCGGTACCCGCACATCGACCCCTCCATCGAGCAGGCCGATCTGACGCGGCTCGTGGAGCCCGAGGGGGACGAGCCGTTCATCCTGCATCCCGGGGAGTTCGTGCTGGCCTCCACGTACGAGGTCATCTCGCTCCCCGACGACCTCGCGTCGCGGCTCGAGGGGAAGTCCTCGCTCGGGCGGCTCGGGCTCGTCACCCACTCCACCGCCGGGTTCATCGACCCCGGCTTCAGCGGGCACGTCACCCTTGAGCTGTCCAATCTCGCCACGCTCCCGATCAAGCTGTGGCCGGGGATGAAGATCGGCCAGCTGTGCATGTTCCGGCTGACCTCGCCCGCCGAATTCCCCTACGGCAGCGAGCGTTACGGCTCCCGCTACCAGGGGCAGCGCGGTCCGACCGCCTCGCGGTCCTACGTCAATTTCCATCGGACCCAGGTGTGAGGGCTGCAGCAGCATGAGTGACGTACGGGAAAACCTCACCTACGAGCGGTTCGGCGGCGCCATCCGCGACCTGGCGCAGACCATCGCCGACGACGGGTACCAGCCCGACATCGTGCTCAGCATCGCCCGGGGCGGGGTGTTCGTCGCCGGTGGGCTCGCCTACGCCCTCGACTGCAAGAACATCCACCTCGTGAACGTGGAGTTCTACACCGGTGTCGGGACCACCCTGGAGATGCCGGTCATGCTGGCCCCCGTCCCCAACGTGATCGACTTCTCCGACAAGAAGGTGCTGATCACCGACGACGTCGCGGACACCGGCAAGACGCTGAAGCTCGTGCGCGACTTCTGCCTCGACACCGTCGCCGAGGTGCGCTCCGCGGTGATCTATGAGAAGTCCCACTCGCTCGTGAAGTGCGAGTACGTCTGGAAGCGGACCGACGACTGGATCAACTTCCCGTGGAGCGTCCTGCCTCCGGTCCATAGGTCGGGTGAGGCGCCGAGGGAGAACAAGGAGGCGCTCTGACCAGCGCTTCCGAGGGAGGGCCGAGCCGCCCCCGCCCGGGACTGTGCAGCGTGGCAACGGAAACGTAAACTCGTCACAAGGCCACCCGAACGAGGCTGTGGTGCACATGAACCACTTCCAGAACCTGGTGGGGCCGCTCGATCATGTGACGGCCTCCTATCGTTCCGTGCGGCCACGGCCCGCGCGCAAGGTGTCGGTCACGCGGAGAGCCGACCAGCTCGCCGCGTGGGTCGCCCTCAGTCTGGACGAGCCGGCGGTGCTCAAGAACCTTCAGGACGAGGCCGCGGAACTGCGCGACGTCCCTCAGCTGTCCGCCGTGCTTCCGAGGATCACCGAGGGAGCAATGGCTCTCATCGGTGCCGAGTTCGGGAACATCCAGTTCCTGGACCCCCTCGACGACTCCCTGGTTCTGGTCACCCAGTCGGGATTCGAGCAGGAATTCCTCGACCACTTCGCGGTGGTCCATGACAACCGCTCGGTCTGCGGACGGGCCGCCTGGCAGGGCGTCCAGGCGGTCACGCCCGACGTCCGCGAGGACCCCGCCTTCGCCCCGCACCAGAGGACTTTCCGTGCCGCAGGGGTGCGCGCGGTCCAGTCGACGCCGCTGGTCGATCGCGCCGGGCGGCTGGTCGGGATGATCTCGACCCACGCGTCGCAGCCCGGCCGCCCGTCCGCTCAAGACCTGCGGACCATGGAGCTCTACGCGCAGCTCGCCGGGGAGGCCGTCGCACGGCACCTGGTGGGCCGACGTGTCGACGGCCATCCGGCCGACGTGCCGCACAGCGGCACCGCCCTCCATCGGCGCGCGGAGCTTCTGGAGGGGGCCGGGACCAGGAGCGGGGTGACCCACTGGGTGTACCGGGTGGACGAGCCGTACGGTTCCGCGGGGTGTCGCATATACGGAGACCACCCCGCCCAGTGGCGCGGCAGGATGACCAGCGACGGCCCCGACCAGGACGCGGAGTACGTGGCGGCCCATGTCGCCGGGGAGCTGATGGCCGACTGGGACATGCGCGGGCTCCACAGCGACAGGCTCGTCCACGTGCATGTCTGGCGCGGCTGGGAGGGCACCCCCCAGAGCGCGGCCTTCACCCTGGAGGTCCAGCCCCACCTCGGCGGAGGAGACCGACGTCCGGCCGTCGACGCCTGATCCTCGGGTTCGGGTACGCCCGATCCTCGGGTTCGGGTACGGAAAAAGGGCCTCCGGCCGCATGGCCGGGGCCCTTTTCGCATGCCGGTCGCGCGGACCGGTGCCGAGTTCCTAGAACGTGCCGAGCTTCACGATCGACAGCAGCGCGATCAGCTGGATCGCGGACGCGCCCAGCGCCTTCGGCCAGGGCAGGTCGTGGGAGCGGGAGACCATCATGGTCAGCAGGGCACCCGCGCCGAGCCAGGTGGCCCAGCCGAGCACCTGGACGAAGGTCGCGTCGCCGCCGGCGAACATGGCGACCAGCAGACGGGGCGCGTCCGTCAGCGCCGTGATCAGCATGGACAGGCCGACCGTCGGCTGCCAGGCGCCGTCGCCGCCGAGCTGGCGGGCCAGGGAGTGGGTGACCACGCCCAGTATGAACAGGCCGAGCACCATCACGACCGCCGTGATCAGCACGATCGGCACCGCGTTGGAGAGCGTCGCGCTGATCGCGTCCTTGCGGGCGCCGTCGAAGCCGAAGACCGCGAGCAGGCCGTAGAGGAAGGTGGTGATGATCGCCGGGGCCCACATCGTGTAGTCCCGCATGCGCAGGAAGGTCTGGTCGGGGGAGGTGATGATCCCCTTCAGCAGTTCCTTCCAGTGCAGCGGCGGGCCGATCGGGGCGGCGGGGGCGGCGGTCGAACCGGCGTGGTAGGTCGCGCCCTGGGTGTATCCGGCGGCCTCGTCGATCGAGAACGCCTGGGTGTGGCCCGGGTTGTTGGCCGCGTACGGGTCGTGCCCCGGGGCGCCGGCCGGGTGGCCGCCGTCGTCGCCGAAGTACTCCGGCCCGTCGTCGGCGGGACCGGGATGGCCGTACGACTGCCCCGGTCGGCCGTAGGGCTGTCCCTGCGGCGCCCGCTGCCCCTGCTGCGGGTACGACTGCTGCGGGTACGGCCGCTGCGGCGCCTGCGGATGGCCGTACGAGGGCCCCGCGGGCTGCCCGTGCGAGGGCCCCGGGGGCTGCCCGTGCGGCGGTCCGGGCCGGCCGTACGACGGTCCCTGCGGCGCCTGCTGTCCTTGGGGGGTCCGGTTGCCCCGGCCCCCGCGTCCGATCCTGAATCCAGCCACGTCATCGAACGTACCTGGTCCCGGAGAGTGACGTGCCGGGCCCAGGTGTTCGGGCCCGGCATTGCGGCCGACCTGTGACATCCCCTAAGGGGCCGTCAGCGGACGGACCAGGGGATTTCCAGGGTTTCGGGACAGCGGGAGCGGCCGGTCCGGGAAACCGGGTGTCAGTCGGCGAAGTTGGCGCCGAAGTACGGCGCACCCGTCGTCGAGACGCCCGAGGTGCTCGGGGAGACCGTGCGGGACCCGGACGTGGTGATCTTCGTGCCGTCGGACGGCAGATAGGTCACCGCGCCGTTGCCGGCGTTCTCCTGGGAGCCGACGAGCAGGTCGGCCCTGCCGTCGCCGGTGACGTCGTCGAGCTTGACGTCCTGGCCGAAGTAGTCGTCCTTCTCGTCGTTGCCGGGCACGCCCGGGGCGGACTGGGCGAAGCCCTGGGCGCCGGAGGCGGTGTCCAGGCCCTTGGCCGTGCCGTACAGGACGGTGACGGCGCCGGTGTTCGTCGCGCTGCCGATGTTCTCGCCCGCCACACCGATCGCGAGGTCGAGGAAGCCGTCGCCGTCGATGTCGCCCAGGTCCAGCTCGTAGCCGAAGAAGTCGTTGCCCTCGGCCGTGCCGGGGACGTTGCCCGTGTCCTGGGTGATGCCGGTGGCGGTCGGGGTGAGCGGGCCGCCGTCGGAGCCGTACGTCACCCAGACCTTGCCGCCCTTGCCGGAGTCGGGCACGGTGGTGCCGTCCTCGGTGGTGGGGTTCCAGTAGGCGCCGCTGACGATGTCGCCGTAGCCGTCGCCGTCGATGTCGCCGATCGCGCTGATCACACCCGGCTTGAGGGTCATGGCCTCGGACATGTGCAGGCCGTTCGCCCCGCCGGGGATGTAGTAGTTGCGGTTCCAGCCGTACGAGGTGTCGGTCTCGTAGCCGTCGACCACCAGGTCGGTGCCGTCGCCGCCGTTGATGTCGCCGGCGGTCAGGTTGAGCGGGCCGCCCGCGTCGGTGCCCATGATCGGGGGCTTGATCGTGTACGTGCCGCCGGGCGCGCCGGAGGCGTTGATGCCGCCCTTGAGGACATAGATGGTGGCGGCGGAGCTGCCGACGGCCAGGTCGGCCCTGCCGTCGCCGTCGAAGTCGCCGGCGGCGAGGTTCTTGCCCCAGTAGTCGTGCGCGGTGGGCGCCGGGTCGGCGACCGTGACGCCCTTGCCGGTGACGCCGGAGGCCGAGCCCCACAGGATGGCGATGCCGCCGCCGTCCTTGTCGCTGCCGACGTCCTCGCCGGGGGTGCCGACGGCGATGTCGTCGTAGCCGTCGCCGTTGAAGTCGGCGTACGCGGTCTCGGCGCCGAAGTGGTCGCCGGCTTCGGCGGTGCCCGGGTTGCCGGCGGTGTTCTGGCTGATGGTGGAGCGCTTGGCGGAGGAGACGCCGGTCTTCGTGCCGTACAGGACGACGAGCTGGCCGGCGCCGCTCCTGCCGTTCACGTAGGCGCCGTCGGCGGAGAAGGCCACGTCACCGATTCCGTCGCCGTTGAAGTCGGCCTGCGGGACGTGGGTGGAGTCCGCGGCCGTGGCGGTCACGGCCGAGAACGTGAGCAGACCGCCCGTGAGCGCGGCCGCGGTGGCCGTCGTGAGGGCGAGTCGCAGAGGCTTGTGCATGCGGGTTTCTCCTGCTGCATGCGGGGATGCCTGGCGGGCATCCACAGTCGATGGGGCGCGGACCGCCTCTGTTCGCTGTGAGTTGTCCCACGGTTCACCGGGCGGTCGGCGATCAGGAGACCCGTCGGGATGCGTAAGGGTTGTACGTGAGGTCAGTAAATTTGTGTGACTGCTGGGCGTGGCGAGTTGCCGAGCCGGTGGCGCCGGATCCGCCTACCGTGGACAGACGTGCGGGGGCCGACCCGGGCAGGGGACCGCCATGGACATGCAGCTCAAGGACACCGTCGCCGTCGTCACCGGAGCGAGCAGAGGCATCGGCCTCGCCATCGCCGACGCCTTCGCCCGTGAAGGCGCGCACGTCGTCGCCGGCAGCCGGAGCATCACTCCCGAACTGGAAGCGCTCCGCGAGGCGCACGGCGTCACCGCGGTCGCGGTCGACCTGTCCACCGCGGACGGGCCGGACGCACTCGTCCGGCACGCGGTGGAGCGGCACGGCAGGGTCAACGTCCTGGTCAACAACCTGGGCGCCGCGACGCCCCGACCGAGCTTCCTGGACATCGACGACGCCGAGTGGCTGCGGATCTTCGACCTGACCCTGTTCAGCGCGGTGCGGGCCAGCCGCGCGGCGCTTCCGCACCTGCTGGCCGCGGACGGGAGTTCCATCGTCAACATCAGCTCCGTCAACGCGCGCCTGCCCTTCCCCATGGTCGTGGACTACTCCGCGGCCAAGGCGGGTCTGGCCAGCCTGACCAAGTCGCTGTCCGAGGAGTTCGCGCCGCGCGGCGTCCGGGTCAACGCGATCGCCCCGGGGCCGGTCCGCACCCCGTTCTGGACCGCGCCGGGTGGCTTCGCCGACGCGACGGCGGCCCAGGCCGGCACCAGCGCGCAGGAAGCCGTCGATGTCGTCGTGCCGCGGACCATGGCCATCTCCACCGGCCGGGTCACCGAGGCTCGTGAAGTCGCCGATCTGGCCGTCTTCCTCGCCTCCCCGCTCGCCGGGAACATCACGGGCGCCGAGTTCACGATCGACGGCGGCCAGGTCAAGACGTTGTGAGCCCTTGCCCGCCGACGCGGAGGGCGGTGGGCGAGGATGGTGCCATGAGCGTAGTGAAGATCAATGTGCTGACCGTGCCCGCCGAGCAGCGGGAGGTGCTGGAGAAGCGGTTCGCCTCGCGCGCCCACGCGGTGGAGAACTCCGACGGCTTCGAGTGGTTCGAGCTGCTGCGCCCCGTCGAGGGCACCGACACCTATCTCGTCTACACGCGCTGGCGTGACGAGGAGTCCTTCCAGGCGTGGATGGAGGGGCCGATGAAGTCCGCGCACCAGGGCGGTGCCGAGGGCGAGCGTCCGAAGCCGGCGGCCTCCGGCTCCACCCTGTGGTCCTTCGAGGTGGTGCAGCAGGCGGGGCCGAAGGGGGCGTAGCGGAAAGGCAGTTGGGCAGAGCGACGGCGCCCCTGTCCGTGCGGGGCACGGGCGCCGTCCCCGAGCGGTGGCGCGTGGGTCGTTTCGGCGGCGGGTGCGCGGTCGGCCGGGGGTACGGCGGTCGGGGGTACGGCGGTCGGGCAGGGAAAGGCATCGACGGCATGGATGAGCGGCAGCGGCTCGGCGAGGGGTCGTTGGACGAGGCGGCGGACGCGTTTCAGGGCGTACGGCCGCGGCTGTTCGGTATCGCGTACCGCGTCCTCGGCAGCGTGTCCGAGGCCGAGGACGTGGTGCAGGACGTGTGGATGCGCTGGCAGGGCGCGGACCGGAGCACGGTGCGGGACGCGGGCGCGTATCTCGCGAAGATCGCCACGCGGCTCGCCGTCAACGTGGCGCAGTCGGCGCGGGTCCGCCGTGAGGCCTATGTGGGGCCGTGGCTGCCGGAGCCCGTGGACACCAGCGTGGATCCGCAGGTCGGCGCGGAGCGTGGCGAGGCGCTGGAGCTGGCCGTGCTGCTGGTCCTGGAGAAGCTGAACCCCGTGGAGCGGGCGGCGTACGTGCTGCGGGAGGCGTTCGCGTATTCGTACGCCGAGATCGCGGACATCCTGCAGCTGAGCCAGGCCAACGCGCGGCAGATCCTCAGCCGGGCCCGCAAGCGGCTGTCCGCCGAGCACCGCGAACCCGTCGAGGCGGCGCAGCACCGGCGGCTGGTCGAAGCCTTCGTCGCCGCCGCGCGGCACGGCGACGTGGCCGCGCTGGAGAGCGTGCTGTCGGCCGACGCGGTGGCCTACGCGGACGGCAACGGCATGCGCGGCGTGGCCCGGCTGGCGGTCGTGGGCGCGGAGCGCGTGGCCCGGATCAGCGCCTTCGCCCAGCGGTTCTTCCCCGGGGCCGAGTACGGCGTGGTCGAGGCCAACGGCCGGCCCAGCGTGCTGCTCGTCCGCGACGGGGTCGCCGTCGCGTTGGTGTCCGTCACGGTGGGGGCGGAGGGCATCGACGGGCTCTACTGGGTCCTCGCCCCCGCCAAACTGAGGGCCTACGAACGCTCCGCCCGCAGAGCCACCGCCCACCCGTAGCCACACGGACCGCCCGTCGGGCTCACCTGCCGTCGTAGATCTACCGGTTGCCCCCCCATGAGCGGGGGGGGGACGGTCAGTTCCGGGTGAGCCAGTCCTCGTAGCGGGTGGCCGCCAGGTGCGCCGTGTCGTCGCCGATGAGCACGCCGTCGGGCATGCCCGCGAACGGGCTCGCGGACTCGTCCGTGACGACCGTACGGCCGTCCGGCTTCGCCGCCAGGGTGATCTCCCCGAGCCGGTCGAGGGCGTGCACCTCGGGCCCCGCGATGTTCCGCACGCCGTTCGACGGCTCTGCCCGGGCCGCCTCGGCGACGGCGGCGGCGACGTCGGCGGAGGCCATCGGACGCAGCCGCAGGGACGGCAGGTGCACCTCGGTGCCCTCGGCGGACATGTCCATCACCGGCGCGATGAACTCGAAGAACTGGGTGGCGCGCACGATGCTGAAGGGGACGCCGCTGTCGCGCACGGCCTCCTCCTGGGCGACCTTGGCCCGGTAGTAGCCGTAGTCGGGGACCTGGTCGACGCCGACGATGGACAGCGCGACATGGTGGCGGACGCCCGCTTCCTTCTCGGCCTGGAACAGGTTCCGCGCCGAGCGGGTGAAGAAGTCCAGCGCCGCCTCGGTCTCGAAGGACGGGGAGTTCGACACGTCCACGACCACGTCCGCGCCCTTGACCGCCGCTGCCAGACCTTCGCCGGTCAGGGTGTCGACGCCGGTGGAGGGGGTGGCCGGGAGGGGGTCGTGACCGGCCGCGCGCAGCAGTGCGACCACCTGTGAGCCGATGAGCCCCGTACCGCCGACAACCATGATCTTCATCTCTGTCTCCGTTCGCTGATGCCGATGTCCGGCATCAGCAGGACAAGGCAGCGGACGGATCTGTGACAGCCGGGACCGGCCGTTCGCACGACGGCGCCCCCTGCCTGTGCGGGGCAGGGGGCGCCGTACGTCGTGGAGCCGGTGCTACTTCGCGGGCTCGGGCTCCGGCTCGTTCGCGGGCTCGGTCTCGCCGGCCGGGTCGAGGGGGGTCCGCACCGAGTCGAGGAGCAGCTGGGCGACGTCCACCACCTGGATGGACTCCTTGGCCTTGCCGTCGTTCTTCTTGCCGTTCACGGAGTCCGTGAGCATGACCAGGCAGAACGGGCAGGCGGTGGAGACGATGTCGGGGTTCAGCGACAGAGCTTCGTCGACGCGCTCGTTGTTGATGCGCTTGCCGATCCGCTCCTCCATCCACATCCGGGCGCCGCCGGCGCCGCAGCAGAAGCCGCGCTCCTTGTGGCGGTGCATCTCCTCGTTGCGCAGGCCCGGGACCTTGCCGATGATCTCGCGCGGGGGCGTGTAGATCTTGTTGTGGCGGCCCAGGTAGCACGGGTCGTGGTAGGTGATGATGCCCTCGACGGGGGTGACCGGGATCAGCTTGCCCTCGTCGACCAGGTGCTGCAGCAGCTGGGTGTGGTGGATGACCTCGTAGTCGCCGCCGAGCTGCGGGTACTCGTTGCCGAGCGTGTTGAGGCAGTGCGGGCAGGTGGCGACGATCTTCTTCGCCGACTTCGGCTTCTTGGTCGACTCGTCCACCTCTCCCTCCTCGTTGAGGGACTCACCGAACGCCATGTTCAGCGCGGCCACGTTCTCCATGCCGAGCTCCTGGAACAGGGGCTCGTTGCCGAGGCGGCGGGCGGAGTCACCGGTGCACTTCTCGTCGCCGCCCATGATCGCGAACTTCACGCCCGCGATGTGGAGCAGTTCGGCGAAGGCCTTCGTGGTCTTCTTGGCGCGGTCCTCCAGCGCGCCGGCGCAGCCGACCCAGTACAGGTAGTCGACCTCGGAGAGGTCCTCGATGTCCTTGCCGACCACCGGGATCTCGAAGTCGACCTCCTTGGTCCACTCCAGGCGCTGCTTCTTCGCCAGACCCCAGGGGTTGCCCTTCTTCTCCAGGTTCTTGAGCATCGTGCCCGCCTCGGACGGGAAGGCGGACTCGATCATGACCTGGTAGCGGCGCATGTCGACGATGTGGTCGATGTGCTCGATGTCCACGGGGCACTGCTCGACGCAGGCGCCGCAGGTGGTGCAGGACCACAGCACGTCCGGGTCGATGACGCCGTTCTCCTCGGCGGTGCCGATCAGCGGGCGCTCGGCCTCGGCCAGGGCGGCGGCGGGGACGCCGGCCAGCTGCTCCTCGCTCGCCTTCTCCTCGCCCTCCATGGTCTTGCCGCCGCCGGCCAGCAGGTACGGCGCCTTGGCGTGGGCGTGGTCCCGCAGCGACATGATCAGCAGCTTCGGGGAGAGCGGCTTGCCGGTGTTCCAGGCGGGGCACTGCGACTGGCAGCGGCCGCACTCGGTGCAGGTGGAGAAGTCCAGCAGGCCCTTCCAGGAGAACTGCTCGACCTGGGAGACACCGAAGACGTCGTCCTCGCCGGGGTCGGTGAAGTCGATCGCCTTGCCGCCGGACGTCATCGGCAGCAGCGCGCCGAGGGAGGTCTCACCGGTGGCGTTGCGCTTGAACCAGATGTTCGGGAAGGCCAGGAAGCGGTGCCAGGCCACACCCATGTCGGTCTTCAGGGCGACCGTGATCATCCAGATGAAGGAGGTCGCGATCTTCAGGCCGGCGAAGAAGTAGGTGAGGTTCTGGAGCGTGGAGACGTCCATGCCCCGGAACCAGGAGACGACCGGGTACGAGAGGAAGAACGACGCCTCGTAGGAGTCCACGTGGTGCTGGGCGCCCTCCAGCGCGTGCAGCGTGAAGATGCAGACGCCGACGATGAGGATGACGGCCTCGACGAAGTACGCCTGGCCGAAGTTGGAGCCGGCGAAACGGGACTTGCGGCCCGGCTTGTTCGGCTTGCTCAGCTGGCGGATCGCGATCAGGACGAGGATGCCGGCGACCGTCATGGTGCCGATGAACTCGACGAAGACGTTGTACGGTGCCCAGTCGCCGATGATCGGCAGGATCCAGTCCGCCTTGAACAGCTGCCCGATCGCGTTGACGATCGTCAGCAGCAGGGAGAAGAAGCCCACCGCCACGAACCAGTGCGCCACACCGACGACGCCCCAGCGGTTCATCCGGGTGTGGCCGAGGAACTCCTTGGCCACGGTGAGGGTGCGCTGCGTGGGGTCGTCGGTCCGCGTCCCGGCCGGTACGGACTGGCCCAGCCGCATGAAGTTGAAGATCTGGAGGAGGGCGCGGCCGAACAGTGCCACGCCGACCACGATCAGGACCAGCGACACGATGATCGCGGCGAGTTGCATTGGGGCTCCTGGGGCGGCCTCGAATTAACCGAGCGAGCGACATTACTAAGCGGTAACTTATCCAGTCCGTCTGAGACTACCCCCATCTTCCTGCGGGTTGCAGCCGAGCGCGGGGTGATGAGCATCATCCCCGGGTCATCAGATCGTGTTATTCATACCGAATTGCTACATTCGCCCCTACCTTAGGGCTGTGCTCTACGGGATCGCCGCGGCTACCGCAGCCCTCTTTCTCGCCGCCGTGCTGGCGGCGCTGCTCAGAGTGCCCGCGCTGCGGGCGGGCATCGTCGACCGGCGTCTGCACCGGCGGCTGCCGCTGCTCGGCGGGGTCGCCGTGGTGACGGTCACCTGTCTCGTCGCCGGGGCCGGGCAGTGGACCGGCGTCGCACCCCTCGGGGACGGGGTCGACCGGCTGCTGGTGTCCGCCGCCCTGGTCGCCGCGCTGGGCCTGGTCGCCGACGTCTGGCGGCTGCGCCTGCGCGTGCTCGTCGCCGGTGCGGCCGTGGCGGCGGCCTGTGTGGTGCCCTACGACGAGACGGGGGTGCTGGGCGGCGTCCTCGCCCTCGGGTGGATCGTCGCGGCCACGCTGGCCTTCAAGGGGCTCGATCACGTGGACGGGCTGGCCGGCACCGTCGGGGTCGTCACCGCCTTCGGGGCGGGGGCCTGCGCCGCCGCCGAGATCATGGACGGGCTCGCGGTCCTGCTGAGCGTGTTCGCCGCCGCCCTCACCGGCTTCCTGATGCACAACTGGCATCCCGCGCGGATCGGCCTCGGCACCTGCGGCTCGCTGTTCACCGGGTTCCTGCTGTCGTCCTCGCTCGTCTTCACGCGCGCGGGGTACGACCTCGGGCCGAGCGCGGCGGTGATGTTCTGCCTCGGCGCGGTGGCCCTCGCCGACGCCCTCCTGGTGGTCCTCGCCCGGGGGTTCGCCCGGCGTTCGCTGCTGCGGCGCGGGCCCGACCATCTGGCGCACCGGCTGCGGCGGCTCGGGCTCACCCCGCAGGCCTCCGTCGTCCTGCTGGGTGCCGGCTCCTTCTCCGCGGTGCTCGTGGGGGTGCTCGTGCACACCGGATGGACGGGGGAGGGGGCTGTGCTGTGGGTGGCCGGAGGGGTGCTGCTGGTGGTCGTCGTACTCCTTGGGATTCCTGTCCAGTCGTCTCGGCGGACGGAATCTACGCAGGTCAGCGGCCCATTGCGTGTAAGGAACGGATAAGACTTGAGCCCTCTCGACTCAGGTCTGTTGACCCAGCGGTGGGAGTCGTGCACACTTGAGTCCGTTCCACTCAAGTCAGCTGGAGGAATCAAAAATGGCACGTGCGGTCGGCATCGACCTGGGCACGACTAACTCCGTCGTCAGCGTTCTGGAGGGCGGCGAGCCCACCGTCATCACCAACGCCGAGGGCGCCAGGACCACGCCGTCCGTCGTCGCCTTCGCCAAGAACGGCGAAGTGCTCGTCGGCGAGGTCGCCAAGCGCCAGGCGGTCACGAACGTGGACCGGACCATCCGCTCCGTGAAGCGCCACATGGGCACGGACTGGAAGATCGAGCTCGACGGGAAGCAGTTCAACCCGCAGCAGATGAGCGCCTTCATCCTGCAGAAGCTGAAGCGGGACGCCGAGTCCTACCTGGGCGAGAAGGTCACGGACGCGGTCATCACCGTCCCGGCCTACTTCAACGACTCCGAGCGTCAGGCGACGAAGGAGGCCGGCGAGATCGCCGGTCTGAACGTCCTGCGCATCGTCAACGAGCCGACCGCCGCCGCGCTGGCCTACGGCCTCGACAAGGACGACCAGACCATCCTCGTCTTCGACCTCGGCGGCGGCACCTTCGACGTGTCCCTGCTGGAGATCGGCGACGGCGTCGTCGAGGTGAAGGCCACCAACGGTGACAACCACCTCGGTGGTGACGACTGGGACCAGCGCGTCGTCGACTACCTGGTCAAGCAGTTCCAGTCCGGCCACGGCGTGGACCTGTCCAAGGACAAGATGGCCCTGCAGCGCCTCCGTGAGGCCGCCGAGAAGGCCAAGATCGAGCTGTCCTCCTCCACCGAGACCTCGATCAACCTGCCGTACATCACCGCGTCCGCCGAGGGCCCGCTGCACCTGGACGAGAAGCTCACCCGGGCTCAGTTCCAGCAGCTGACGGCCGACCTGCTGGAGCGCTGCAAGACGCCGTTCCACAACGTCATCAAGGACGCCGGCATCTCCATCAACGAGATCGACCACGTCGTCCTCGTCGGTGGCTCCACCCGCATGCCCGCCGTCGCCGAGCTCGTCAAGGAGCTGACCGGCGGCAAGGAGGCCAACAAGGGTGTGAACCCGGACGAGGTCGTCGCCATCGGCGCCTCGCTCCAGGCCGGTGTCCTCAAGGGCGAGGTCAAGGACGTCCTGCTGCTCGACGTCACCCCGCTGTCCCTCGGTATCGAGACCAAGGGCGGCATCATGACCAAGCTGATCGAGCGCAACACCACGATCCCGACCAAGCGTTCCGAGATCTTCACGACGGCCGAGGACAACCAGCCGTCCGTGCAGATCCAGGTCTACCAGGGCGAGCGCGAGATCGCGGCGTACAACAAGAAGCTCGGCATGTTCGAGCTGACCGGTCTGCCGCCGGCGCCGCGCGGCGTCCCGCAGATCGAGGTCTCCTTCGACATCGACGCCAACGGCATCATGCACGTGACCGCCAAGGACCTGGGCACGGGCAAGGAGCAGAAGATGACCGTCACCGGCGGCTCCTCGCTGCCGAAGGACGAGGTCGACCGGATGCGCCAGGAGGCCGAGCAGTACGCGGAGGAGGACCACCGCCGCCGCGAGGCCGCCGAGAGCCGCAACCAGGGCGAGCAGCTCGTCTACCAGACCGAGAAGTTCCTCAAGGACAACGAGGACAAGGTCCCGGGCGAGATCAAGACCGAGGTCGAGGCCGCCGTCGCCGAGCTGAAGGAGAAGCTCAAGGGCGAGGACACCGCCGAGATCCGCACCGCCACCGAGAAGGTCGCGGCCGTCTCCCAGAAGCTCGGCCAGGCCATGTACGCCGACGCCCAGGCCCCGCAGGCCGGCGGCCCGGAGGGTGCCGCCGCCGGTGGCGCCAAGGCCGCTGACGACGACGTCGTCGACGCCGAGATCGTCGACGACGAGCGCAAGGACGGTGCCGCGTGACGGAGGAGACCCCGGGCTTCGAGGAGAAGCCCGACGTCCCCTCCGGCGCCACCCCCGACGACGCCGAGTCGAAGGCCGCCCCCGAGGAGGGGGCGGCCCCGGCCGGGGACGCAAACGCAAGCGCGGGTCTGGTGGCCCAGCTGGACCAGGTGCGCACGGCGCTCAACGAGCGCACGCTGGACCTCCAGCGCCTCCAGGCCGAGTACCAGAACTACCGCCGCCGGGTCGAGCGCGACCGGATCGCGGTCAAGGAGATCGCCATCGCGAACCTCCTGACCGAGCTCCTGCCCGTGCTCGACGACATCGGCCGCGCGCGGGAGCACAGCGAACTGGTCGGCGGCTTCAAGTCGGTGGCCGAGTCGCTGGAGACCGTCGCGGCCAAGATGGGCCTGCAGCAGTTCGGCAAGGAGGGCGAGCCCTTCGACCCGACCATCCACGAGGCCCTGATGCACTCGTACGCGCCGGACGTCGCCGAGACGACCTGCGTGGCCATCCTGCAACCCGGGTATCGCTTCGGCGAGCGCACCATCCGCCCCGCGCGGGTGGCCGTCGCCGAGCCGCAGCCCGGCGCGCAGACCGCCAAGGCCGAGGGCGCCGAGGAGACCACCGAGGCGAAGCAGGCCGGTGCCGTCGACGACGGGGAGAACGGTGGCCCGGACGAGGGCTGACGGGCAGACACTCAAGGGGAAGGAGGGACGTCGGGGATGAGCACCAAGGACTTCATCGAGAAGGACTACTACAAGGTCCTCGGCGTTCCCAAGGACGCCACCGAGGCCGAGATCAAGAAGGCGTACCGGAAGCTCGCCCGCGAGTTCCACCCGGACGCCAACAAGGGCAACGCCAAGGCCGAGGAGCGCTTCAAGGAGATCTCCGAGGCGAACGACGTGCTCGGCGACCCCAAGAAGCGCAAGGAGTACGACGAGGCACGCGCCCTGTTCGGAAGCGGTGGCTTCCGCCCCGGGCCGGGCGCCGGCGGCTCCTTCAACTTCGACCTGGGTGACCTCTTCGGCGGAGGCGCCGGCGGAAACACCCAGGGCGGAGGCTTCGGCGGCGGGATCGGTGACGTCTTCGGGGGCCTGTTCAACCGTGGCGGCACCGCCGGCGCGCGCACCCAGCCGAGGCGCGGCCAGGACATCGAGTCCGAGGTCACGCTGAGCTTCACGGAGGCCATCGAGGGCGCCACGGTGCCGCTCAGGATGTCCTCCCAGGCGCCCTGCAAGGCCTGCTCGGGCACCGGCGACAAGAACGGCACACCGCGTGTGTGCCCGACCTGCGTCGGCACCGGGCAGGTGGCGCGGGGCTCCGGCGGCGGCTTCTCGCTCACCGACCCCTGCCCCGACTGCAAGGGCCGCGGCCTGATCGCCGAGCACCCCTGCATGGAGTGCAACGGCAGTGGCCGGGCGAAGTCCTCGCGCACGATGCAGGTCCGCATCCCGGCGGGCGTCACCGACGGGCAGCGGATCCGGCTGCGCGGCAAGGGCGCGCCCGGCGAGCGGGGCGGACCGGCGGGCGATCTGTATGTGGTCGTGCACGTCGGCGAGCACCCGGTGTTCGGGCGCAAGGGCGACAACCTCACCGTCACCGTGCCGGTGACGTATCCCGAGGCGGCCCTCGGCGGCGAGGTCCGGGTGCCGACCCTCGGCGGTCCGCCCGTCACCCTCAAGCTGCCGCCCGGCACGCCGAACGGCCGCACGATGCGCGCCCGTGGCAAGGGCGCGGTCCGCAAGGACGGCACCCGAGGCGATCTGCTGGTCACCGTCGAGGTGCGTGTTCCCACGGACCTGCCGGGGAAGGCTCGTGACGCACTCGAGGCGTATCGCGAGGCGACCGCGGGCGAGGATCCGCGGGCAGAGCTGTTCGAGGCGGCGAAGGGAGACTGAGAGAGATGGACGGCCGTCGACGTAACCCGTATGAACTGACCGAGGAGACCCCGGTCTACGTCATCTCGGTGGCGGCCCAGCTCTCCGGACTCCACCCGCAGACGCTGCGCCAGTACGACCGCCTGGGCCTGGTCTCCCCGGACCGCACCGCGGGCCGGGGCCGCCGCTACTCGGCCCGTGACATCGAACTGCTCCGCACGGTGCAGCAGTTGTCGCAGGACGAGGGCATCAACCTGGCCGGCATCAAGCGGATCATCGAACTGGAGAACCAGGTCGCCGCGCTGCAGTCCCGCGTCGCGGAGCTGGAGTCGGCCCTGGACGGCGCGGCGGCCGCGATGCAGCAGCGCGAGGCCGCCGTCCACGCCTCCTACCGCCGCGACCTGGTCCCGTACCAGGAGGTCCAGCAGACCAGCGCGCTGGTGGTGTGGCGACCGAAGCGGCAGCAGGACTGAACGGCAGCAGGACCGCACGGAACACGGCGAGGGGCCGGGAGGAACGATCCTCCCGGCCCCTCGCCGTGTTCCGTGCGGGGCGTCAGTCCAACTGCTCGGTGGAGCCGTCGGGGTGGACGAGCAGGCGGATGGAGCCGCCGTAGCGGTTGTCCGTGATGGCTGCCGGGGTCGGGCCGCCGAGCTGCCGGGCGCGTTCCTGCAGGATCGACAGGACGACGTCCTGGATGTCGCCGTAGGGCGGCGCGGTGACCGGGACGCCGTCGACCAGCGCGGCGTTGGGGGAGAAGACGTGGACCTGGGCGTCGGCGGTGGTGCTCGGGGCGGGCTGGGTCGGCGTCGGTTCGGTCATCGGATCCTCGGAAGGTGCGGGCGGGCTCGGGCAGCAGATGAGTCAGGCGATCCTCGGCGCGGCCGGGTCGGCGGCGCCCCCGTGCCCGGCCCGCGCGTAGGTGCCGCGCGAAAGCCGTTGCAGGCGACCCGACTTGACCAGGGCGGACAGGACGTTGCTGATCGTCTTGGACGGGTCGCCGTAGACGCCCGGCGGCAGTGCGCGTCGTACGTCGCGGGCGGAGAACGGGCCGGGGAACGCCTTCACCGCCCGCTCCACGGCGGCGCGGATGCTGGGCGCGGTCGGCGGACGGCGGCGCGGCTCCGGCACGGCGGCCGTGCCCGTGTCACGGGCGGCGGGGTCGTCCGCGGCCGGGTGGGGCAGGTGGGCGCGCAGCTTGTGCAGGGCCGAGCGGATGGTCGCTGGCAGGTCGTCGTCGCCGTCGACCGTGGCGGCCAGCATCGTCGCCACCTTCTCGATGTTGCCGAGGCCGGCGGCCAGTTCACGCAGCAGCGGATGGAGGACGTCGTGGCGCAGTGCGGCCACGGGGTCCTTGGTGGCGAGTTCGACCGAGATGGATCCGCTGAGCAGGTGGGGCCAGGCGACGGCGTCGGCGCTGTCCTCCGCGGGGACGAGGGAGGCCACGGCGGCGCGCACGGCCCGGACCTCCGCCAGCGACTCCGGGCGCACCTCGCTGCCGGGCAGGCACACGAGCATCGCGACGAACTGCTCCAGGCTGGCCAGCGCGGGCAGGGTCGTGCGCACCAGCGGGCCGAGCAGCGCCTGTCGTACGGCCTGGGCGGGATCCTCGTAGGAGAAGGCGATCCGCTGCCCGGCCCCGGCCGCTGCCATGTGCTCGTTCCCGCTTTCCGTGTGCCCGGTCGTACCGGGGTGTCGTGGTGGTCTCGGTGGTCGTGTGTGCTCGCGGGCCGGCTGTCCCGGGTCGGCCGCGGGGCGCCTCGGCTCCTCGGGGGCGCGCGGTGGTTCGTCCTGGAGGCGGTCGAAGGCGTCGAGGATCTCCTCCAGGGTGGCCGGGCCGTGGGCGGCGGCGCGATGAAGGAACGTTTCGGCAGCATATGAGCGCACCCGGGCCAGCCGCCGCGCCTGATCGTCCGCACCGTCCGCGACCCGGGTCGGCAGATCGCCCCAGGCGTCGCCGATGCCGAGGGCCCGGCGCATCCGGCGGCGGTCGTCGGGGGTGGTCGCCGCCGCGTAGCCGTAGGGCTCGGCGTAGGCCACCGCGTCCTGGAGGCACTCGGCCCACAGCGGGCACGAGGCGCACAGGTCGCTCGCGGTGCGCAGCAGGACGAGATGCTGGCGGCGCTGCTCGGGCGGGCCGCCCGGAACTCCCGCGGCGTCCGGCGCGTTCTCCAGCAGCGGGTGCTGGAAGACGTCCGGGCGGCGACGGCAGGGCAGCGCAGCGTCAGGTGTGTACGGTCCCCGATGCCGCTCACGCGCGCGTGGCGTGGGCAGTGCGGGCAGCGTCGCAGGACGTGCCAGGCGCATGTGTGAAGTCCCCCGTGGTGATCTTTGAGCGTGGGGGACTCTAAAACACCGCGTAAAAGCCGTGCAACGCATCTCTAAATTGCGTACCAGGCTGAGACAGTGACGCGACGAAACGTTCACAATGCCCTCAACTGTCGGCGCCTTGCGGCGCCTTGGTGCCGGATCGGCCCGCGCGCCCCACTCGGCGCAGCCGGGCGACCAGCGATTTCGCGGTGCCGCCACGGAGCGCCAACACCCCGAGGACGCCGAGGAATCCCAGCGGAACACCGGCCTGCGGGGCGAACATCCCGACAACCGAGGCGATGACCAGGATCACATCCGCGAGGAGCACGGTCACCCCACGCCGACCCGGGTGCTCCTTCACCATCCAGGCGCCGAGGAGGGCCATGCCGGTGAGGGCCCAGTAGCCGAAGACGGCTTGGCCGGTGACGGTCGCGCTCGTGTTCGTACGGGCCAAGTCGCCCATCGCGGAGAAGTATCCGGTGAATGCGACGGTGAGCGTGGTCGTGCCGAGTGCCAGCAGGAGCTGGGTGCGGCGGCGGAGCAGCCAGATGACCGCGCCGCCGAGTGCCAGCGCACAGATCGCGCCGAAGGAGGCGAGGCTCTGCGAGGCGATGGCGAACAGGGTGTAGACGACGGCGACGCCGAACACGAGACGGGGCAGGAGACGGACGGCCCAGGGGTCGTCCCGGTCCTGGTGGAGGAGGCGGCGCAGACCGGGCAGGAGACCGCTCGTCCGGCCGCGGGGCGCCTTGGCATCGCGGGCGCACCGCTGAGTCCTCCGGCTTGCCTGTGTCGTACTCATCCCAGCTCAGCTCTCGTGCTCTGATGCTCCAGGCCCGGGGCCGGGGGCGCCTTCGAGTCCGGCGCCGCGCCGGAGGAACCCGTCTCGAGGGCGACGGGCCTGGGAGTGAAACCGAGCTGCCACAACGGGACGGAGGCCGACGGTGCCGGGGCCTTCTGCTCCTTGGCCCCGACGGTCGCAGGGGCCTCTGCCTCGGTCGTCTCTTCCGCGGTCTGCTCGGTCTGCTCGGTCTGCTCGGTCGGCCGGTCCGTTGCCTGTTCCTCGGTCTGCTCGGCCGACGGGTTCGTCGCCCGTCCCGCCTTCTTCGCGGCCGCGCGTTCGGCGCGTTCGTTCGCCACCGAGGCGAACTCCGACTCGAGACCGGCCCTGCGCTCCACGGGGTCCTGGTCCGGGTACGTCTGCGGGTCTATGTAGTGCGCGGCCGTGGGGTCGTTGTACTGAAGCTGCGCACGGGCCGCGTCGGTGCCGACTTCGGTCCGTGTCTGCTCGGGCCAGGTCTGAGGCGCTTCGTAGGCGAAGTTGATGTGGTCCAGGCCGACGTCGGGGTTGGCGTGGAGGGTGGGGAGTTCGCGCTTGTAGAGGATCGAGCGGGTGTCGGCGTACTGGGCGAAGGCGACGACCGGACCTTTCGCCTCGGCGGCGTAGGTCTCGGAGATGGTGCCCCAGCACTCGCGGGTCCAGTCCTCGGTGAAGCCCTTCTCGGCTCCACCGAGAGCCTTGAGGACCTCTGGTTCCCACAGGTACATCGCGTTGAGCCGTCGACCGCCCTCGGTGGTTTCCAGCGTCTGCGCCGATCCAGGACTCTGCGCGTTCTGGGTTCGGGCCCAGGCCTCGGCGATGTACCGGTTGTCGAGGAAGTGCTGGTTCCAGCTGTTGGCGGGCACGTCCGGGTGCTCGATGCCGTACGACCAGAAGGCACTGGTGGGTGCCGTGCCCTCGGGAGGCTTCACACCTTCCGGGTCCCTGGTCAGGGCCTCGATGTACTCCTTGACCTCCATGCCCTTGGCCCCGGCTTCCGCTCGCAGTTGCCGGACGATCGCCTTGCGGCCTTTGGGGGATCTGGCGTACGCGGCGCGCTCGGCCTCCTCGGTGGCGAACCGGACGGCGAGGTCTTCTATGTTCTCCGGGATCGTCGGCGTGCTCACACTGCCCCCATCTCGATCGGGCGCGGACGGAAGGTCACGGACAGGTTCGCGGCGCCGTCCCACTCGCTGTGGGCTGTTCCCACCGCCAGGGCGATGTCCATGACGACGAGCGGTCCTGTGCCCGACCGGGGCAGCCAGTAGGCCAGTCGGTACGGGTTCCGCTCGTCGAGCCGGTCCTCCGGGTCGGCCAGGTCCAGGCCGCAGACCCTGTCGGGAAAGTCGTCGGCGCTCCAGGACCCCTCCCACGTCGGCTCCCCCAGAACGGAGCACGCGGCCGTCAGGTACACGGGCCAAGCATGGTCCGCCGCCTCCAGCACAGCAGGGTTGTCCTCGGCGGTCTCGGCCCCGGCCCCCCACACCCAGTGGCGGACGGAGTCCACGGGCGCCCAGCTGCCGCCGGGGGCGCTGAGAACGAACTCGCCTCCCGTGTCGGTCCGTACCTGAAGGACGCGCTCGAAGCTCAGTGGTATCCAGCCGTACTGGGCGCACCACATGTCCAGGCCCTGGCCCGGCAGCGGCGGGCCGGCCCACATGGTCGGCCAGTCCACCTCGGCCAGTCCCCGCAGCTCGGTGACCAGCTCCTGCGGAGTGCGGTCCTGGCGTCCTGATGTGAGGCCCATGGTCTGTCTCTCGTCTCGTCGTTCGTCACAGCTGCCAGCCGGGACCGGCGTTCCCGGGGTCGGTCGGCCCATGACAGGCCAGGGAGATCGTCGCACTGCCGGGCCCCCAGCCCGTCGCCGTACCCGCGGAGAGGCTCGCCTTCAGTGCGAACAGTGGTGCTCCCGGCGTACGGAAGGACCAGACCGCCAGTCGGTAGGGGTCCTGGTGTTCCGCACGCCATGCCGCGTCGCTCCAGTAGCCGGTGCCGGGTGGATCCGGAAAGCCGGCTGTGTCCCAGTCACCGGACCAGGCGGGCATGTTCAGCACCGCCTGGACGGCGCCGAGATAGGCGGGCCACCGTCCGGCCGCGAGGGCGGCCACGGCGCCGTTCTCCGCCGCCGCACCCGCGCGGACCGACCACAGGGTGTGCTCGACCCGGGTGACCGGACGGCCGGGGGCGACCGAGGCGAGGTGCAGGCGGCTGCCCTGTGGCGTGCGGACCCACTGGCCCGCCTCGAACCACAGCGCCCGCCAGCCCAGGTCGGCGCACCAGGCGGTCCGCTTCTCCCCGTCGTCCGGGAACCCCTCCCACACCGTGGACCAGTCCACCTCGATGAGCCGCTCCAGTTCCTCGACCACCTGGTCGGGGCTGCAGTCGGCGGTCAGGGTGGGCATGGGGTGGCTCCTCGGGATCATTACTGGCGGACAGGCGCAGAGCTGGTTCTATACGCGGCCGTTGGGGCCGCGCGGGTCTCGTGGGGGCGGGGTCGGGGACGTCGGCTGCCGGGGCACCGTCGGCGGTTCGGTGGGCGTCGGCCGGAGCCGGGGGGCGGGCGGCTCGGCGGCAGTGGGCCGGGGACGGGATGCGGCCGGCTGGTGCTTCTGCAGCTGTGCCGAGCCCGACTGTGCCGAGCCCGACTGTGCCGGCGCGGTGGGCTGGCGCGGTTCCGGCTGTGCTGCCGTGGGCTGGAGGGTCTTCTGACCGCTGGAGCCACTGACACGTCGGCCTCGGGTGGGGGAGGCCGGAGGCGCCTGCTGTTCCGCCGCATCGCGGCGCTCCCGCACTTCTTCGTTGACCATCTTCGCCGCCTCGGACTGCTGTTGGGCCGTCTGCCGCTGCTCCCGCCTCGACTGGCCGAGCCAGCCCCACTGCTGGAGCTTGTCGCGGCCCCGGCCCTTGGCGACGACACGGTCCGCGGTCCAGGCGGCTCCCTTGGCCGTGGAAGCCACGACACGGCCGGACCTCTTGGCCGTGCCTGCCGCGACGCCCGGTGGCATGGCGGCCGCCTTGCCGAAGGCCGAGTTCGCCGCATCCGCGACGCCCAGCGCGTCCTCCGCACCCGCGACCTGCGGCGTGAACTTCCCGGACAGCAGGTTCTTGAGCAGCACCACCACGGCGATCGTGACCAGGAGGAGCATCAGCAGCTGCACGCCCAGCGGCTCCGGGAGCGGGAGGATCAGCTGATAGAAGAGCAGCAGAATGGTGAGGATCACGCCGAATCCGGCGCGCAGCACGAAGCTGTGCACGAAGGTCTGCCACCAGCCCCTGAGCAGCTTCTGCTGGGTCGGGTGGATCGCGATGGTCGCGACCAGGGGCAGCAGGATCACCATGATCAGCGTGACCGCGTGCCACAGCAGTGTGAGAGCACTGAGCACCATGACCATGATGCCGACGATCAGAGAGGCGACCAGGGCGTAGACACCCATGCTGACGCGTGCGCCGGGCTTGTCACCGCTCCACGTTTCGTAGACGTCGGGGGGCTCATGGCCGGCGACGTAGTAGCGGACCTCTCCGTATTGGTGCTCCTTGTCCGTCATCACGCCGTCCGTGACTATCTTTTTCTGCCCGTTCGGGTAGAGCTCGAAGTTGTTCAGCGACTGGGCGGAGACCTGCCTGACACGCAGGTCGTCGCAGTACGTCTTTGCGAGATCGCACTTGAAGGCGTCGCCCTTGTACGGGATGGGCGTCTTGCCCGAGTCGCCGAACTGGCCTATGGCCCAGGGCCGGAACGCCAGGGTGTCGTACATGGCGCAGGTGGATATGCGCATGCCGCGCTGGGGCGCGCCGCTCGGCAGGGCACAGGGGGGACTGATGTCGCCCGTCGCACTGGACAGCACTGCCTCGGCCAGTGCGGCGTTGCCCTGCGCGATTCCCGAGTCGGCCTTCTGGACCACGGTCGTGTAGTTGTTGTCGACGAGGAACGCCGACACCGCGATCACGACGAACGCTGCCCATCCCACGCCCGACCAGACCTCGCGCATGTCGCCCTTGCGCCATTTGCCGAACACCCAGAGCCCGGTGAGCAGGATCATGGTGGGGACGGCCACCTTGAACACCCTGTTGTTCAAGCGGTCGACGACGCTGTCGTGACCCTCGACGGTGTGCTTGTAGAGCGCGGAGAGCGGGCTCGGGTTGGACGCGATCTCCTTGAGGCTGATCGCGGCGCGACTGACGAACTTGCTGATGTCGAAGATCGCCTGCGCGACGGTGTTGGTGATCGAGTTCTGGATGCTGCACTCGTCGTCGTCGGCGTGGTCGCCGTCGCGCCCGGTCTTTGCCTCGCTCTGACTCTGCTGAGTGGCGGACCAGTTGAGCCCTCTCATGCCGTCGATCTCGTAGAGCGTGTAGTCCTTGGCCGTCTTCGGCATCGGCTCGGCCCCGGAGACCAGGCCGCGCGAGCCGTCCCACTGCCTCACCGCGGGGAAGATGTTCTCCCCGCCGGCGCCCGGCACGTCCGCCCTCTGGTTGATGCTCTGATCCACCCAGTCACACGTGCTGAAGAGGGCGTTGGCCGACTGCGGCGCGGAGAGCGACAGCGCGATCACCCCGAGCACCACGAACAGAATGGCGCGCGCGGCGACACCGGTACTGATGACTGCCTTGCGCAGGGGGTGGGTCAGCATGCGATGTCCTTCGGACGGATCAGAGATGGCGGAAGTAGTTGGTCAGGACACACCCGTCGACCAGCGCGGGCTCCTTCTTGTAGCCGCTGGGCATCGTGAACTTCGGGTCGCACGTCAGGTACTTGAGGCCGGATGTCTTCAGGTCCTGGGCGGTTTCGGAGCCACCGGGAACCACCAGGAAGTCCTGGCCGACCAGGACCCCTGAGGTGACACCGCTGGTCTTCAGAGCGCCCTGGAACTTCTTCATGTCCACCAGGGCCAGCGTGGTGGAGTCGTCGTAGTTGTCCCTGCAGACGTAACGCTCCCTGACGCCCCAGACGGCGGCCCCCCGATCGTCGGGGATGTCCCAGGCCGGATCGTGGCCCGCGAGGCTGCCGGCGTCGTACTCGTCGCCCGGTTGCAGGTCCAGGCAGGCCCCGTGCTGGTTGAGGTAGTCGGAGATGTCGGCGATGCTGGAAGCCGAGGGGAGTCCGCCCTTGGCGGCCCCGCCCCCGCTGGCCTTGCCGTCACCGTCGCTGTTGCCGATTCCGCCGATCGCGCCGCTGCCGTCCTTGCCGTCGTTGCCGCACGCGGCCACCGACGCCGACATGACGAGGAGAGCGCCTACGGCCAGTGCTCGCTGGAGTCGCATGGTGATGTCCTTCTGCCTTACTCGGGGACGTAGTCGGTCAGCACACAGCCCTCTACGAGCGCGGGCTGCACGCTGTAGCCGCTGGGGACCTTGAGGTCGGGATAGCAGTTCAGGACCCGCAGGTCCGTCTGGAGGAGCGGGTTGTCCTGGAGGGAGGCGGTGGGGTCGACCGTGAAGTCGGCGCCGACGAGATACGTGCCGCGGCGCAGCGTGGGATCAGACTCGCTGCTCCGTACCGACTTGCGTACGTCGTCCCGGTAGGCCTGCTGGAACGTCTTCATGTCCTTGGTCAGGTAGATGACCCAGCCTCCGGCGTCGGAGTTGTCCTTCCCGCAGGCGGCGCCCTCCTTCACTGACCACTTGGCCGCGTCCGCCTTGGTCTCCTCCTTGAAGTCCGCACCGCTGTACCCGTGGTAGGTCGGGCTGATGAAGCCCTCCGCCGGCGCTCCGGGTGCGCCGAGGGGGTCGTTGCTGAGGGCGGTGCAGGGCAGGCCCGCCCGGGTGATGAACTTCTGCACGTCCCCGACCGTCTTGGCGCTGGGCAGTGCGTGGCCGTCGGAACCGCCGCCGCAGCCGGTCAGCGCCGTCAGCAGGGCCACCGAAACGGCGGTGGGGAGCAGGGACTTCAGCGAGCGCACGGTGCTTGCCATCCTTCGGGTGTCGGGGGTCATACAGCTGCCGGGTCCGCGGCCACGGCAGTCTGCTGCGCCGGGTCCTCCTCCGCTTCCTGCAGGAACGTCCAGTCCCAGACGCTGAGCGGCGGGTTGATCCCCTGCCGGGTCGGGCGGGTCGTGCCGTTGGTGTCCGTCGCGGCGAGGATCTCCTTGAAGACCAGGTCGACGGCGACCGTGCCGACCCGTTTGTCGGCGTCGCGCTGGAGGCAGACACCGGTGCGGAGTTCCTGGAGGGCGGCGATGACCTTGGGGTCGTCCTCGGGGCGGCCGAGGAGTGGGGCGACCAGCGAGGCCTCCTGGGCCGACTTCTGCTTGAAGGCGAAGACCGTGTGGATCTGGTTGGCGCCACCGCTGCGGGCTTCGGAGTCCTCGATCTGGACCAGGTCGATGGCCTGCTGGGTGATCAGGACGGTGACGGCCAGGTAGGAACGGCCCTGCTTCAGGGCTCTGCGCATCAGGTCACGGCCGGACTCCGTGGCCGTGACGACGTACGCCTCGTCCACGAAGAGCGCCTTGGGGCGCAGACCGATCTGGCCGGTGACCGGGTTCTTCTCGTAGCCGACGTCCAGCATCTGGCTGCCCAGCTCCACGACGGCCATCAGGGCCGTCGCCGCCAGCCGTTCCGCAGGGTTCCAGTTGCGCGGGTCGGACGCCGCCGGCGACTGGAAGCCGCGGAGGGTGATGACCGTACGCCGCTTGCGCATGCTGGACAGGGGCTGCGGGCGCTCCGCGAACGACAGGCGTGCGTACGGCAGCGTGCGCAACTCGGTCAGGAGCATCTGGGCGAGCTTCAGGTCCTTCGTCGCGTCCCTGTCTCCCGTCGCGACGGCGTGATCGTAGGCCGCCACCACCTCGTCGACCACCTGCCACAACGTCGGCCGGGGCACCTGCTGCTCGGCGTCGCGGGCGGAGCAGCCCTGCTCGACCGCCTGGCGTATCGCGGAGTTGTAGCGGCCGACGACCGTGGCCATCCCCTCGATGACGGGCAGCCGTACGCGCTGGTAGTCCTCGTCTCCGAGGAAACCGCGCAGCATCGACTCGGCGAGGAGCCGGCCGGCGGGCACGTCACGGGCGATCACCCACGGGTCCAGCACGCCCGCCTGGCCCTTGAGGAGGTCGACGACTTCCGTCTCAGCCCAGAACCCGGGGTTGATCGGCCGGAACGCGCTCTGCGGCGTGCCGAGGACGCCGGCCTCCGCGTCCGCCGCGAACGCCGGGTCGTTCACCTGGGAACCGAAGGCCAGGTAGTAGCACATCTGGGCGAAGTCGGTCTTGGGGTCGATGACGAGGCAGCGGACGCCCGACTCCGACTCCTCGTAGAACTTCTGCAGGGCGAGAGACGACTTGCCACCGCCCGATGCGCCGACGATGGCGAGGCCACCGCCGTCGTTGCGGGCCGGGCCCACGTGCAGCGAGTAGTGGACCGGCATCTTGCCCGCCCAGCCGACCAGGTTGCCGACCCAACCCAGGCGCCTGCCGGAGCGGGTCTCGGGGTTGTCGCCCAGCTCGGTGCCCGCGGTGGGCAGGCCGGCGCCGAGCTGCTCGACCTCCTGCAGCCGCAGGTACGGGGCGATCGGCAGCTTGGGCGCGTCACCGGGCAGCTGGGACTGCAGCAGGCGCCACTGCTGGCGGGTGGGACGCAGCAGCGTGACCTTCAGGTCCTGCTTGAACTGCATCTCCAGGACACGGCGGCGGCGCTCCAGCTCCCTGACGTCGGGGGCTGAGATCGTGAAGCGGATCTGCGCCTCCATGCCCGGCATCTTGTGCTCCTCGATGTCGTCGACGAGCTCCTGGGCGCGGGTGACCTGGCTGGCCAGCTTGGTGTCCGGCGCGCGGCCGGAGTTGGCCATGTCGTTCATCTCGTCGACGAGGTTGCCGCGGATCTTGTCGGCGCGGTCCTTGAACTTCATGTACGGGACGAGCGTGAACCGCATGTCGATCTCGACCGGGAAGTCCACGTGCTGGGCGGCGTAGCGGGCCCATGCGGTCGACTGGCGGAAGCGGGTCTCGGCCGGCCAGTTGGCGGCCACCAGAGTGGTGGTGTAGCTGGTCTGCTGTTCGCCCGTGACCTCGTCGTACTGGTGCAGCACGATGTGCGTCTTGCGGTTCTCGCCGGAGAAGTCGACGACCAGGTCGAACTGGTCCGGGCCCCAGGCACGCGAGCCCAGGACCGGCTCCGGCGGCACGGGCAGGTCGCCGTGGAGCGGCTTGCGGATCAGCCAGACCAGCTCCTCGCGGGTGAGCGGCGCGCCCTTGAGGCCCTCCAGGCTCTCGTGCACCTCGACCGCGGTCTGGGTCCACTCCGCGAGGACGGACGGGGACAGGCGCTCGTCCGCGACGCCGGTCGCGACCGAGGCGGCCTGATCGGCCGCGCCGCGCACCCCTTGGAGCAGCCCCGGCTCGTCGTAGGGCTCGTCGTCCTGGGACAGGACACCGGTACCGCCGCTGCTGCGCTTCAGCGAACCCAGCTTCACCAGCAGGATGTTGCGCTCCCGCTTGGCGCCGATGCGCTCTTGGTAGTCCGCCTTGCGCAGGTTGTACGCCTTGTAGTTCTCCGTCGGGTCCCAGGCGACGGCATTCAGTTCCTCCGCCCAGGTCAGCGCGGTGATCGGCTGGTACACCTTGCGGTAGTGACACTCGACGTTGCGGTCACCGCGTGCCAGGTTGAGCAGACCCCGGGCCGGGCCCTCGGCCATCGTCTGGAGTTCGGTGGCGTTGAGGTACTCGTCGATGGCGGTGGGCAGGACGAGGCCGGTCCACACCGAGCCGCCGTGCACGAAGATCATGTCGTCGGCGTAGCGGTAGGGGAGACGGAGGTCCTCGCTGCGGGCGGAGGACGAGCCGGAGCCCTTGGAACCGGATGCGGACGACCGTGTCCGGCCGCCGCCCTGGCCCTGCTTCTTGTTGCTCGACGACGCGGCCATGATCACGGCGACCACGAAGAAGGCTGCCGCCGCGCCCAGAAGGATCAGCATGAACATGGAGGAGTCACCCTGCGGTAGTTGACGTAGGACAGTGAGAGGCCGGCGATGGGTCAGCGGCGCGGTGAGAACGCGGTGCCGCGTTCGGCGGCGGCCTGGCGTGCGGCGTCGTAGCGCGCCTGCCAGCGCGGCGACCCCGGGGTCCAGAGGATGACCTGCCAGTGCAGGTTCTCCGGTTCACGGTCGGCGGCGAGCCCCTGCAGCCGTTTCGGCTGGAACCAGTAGTCGGCCCACACCACCAGTTGCTGGCTCAGAGTGAGCGCCGAGGGCAGCGGTCGGCCCCAGACGAAGTAGACGGCGAACGGTGGTCCGAAGTAGAGGATCGACGTCCACATCGACAGGCCCAGTACGGGCATGAAGGCCGACACCGTGAACAGCGTGACGAGCCACACCAGGCCGAAGCCGAAGGCCGCGCCCAGCGCGGGCAGCAGCAGCCCCGGAAGCGGGATGTTGCCCCAGTTCCAGATCCGCTTCGGGCGGTTCACCAGGTCGGTGTGGTCGTACGCGACCAGTGGCTCAGGTGCCTCCTGCGTCAACACCGCGAACCTCCCTTCTGCTCAGAGCGCTCGGCGCCGTTCAGTTGCCGTTGCCGATGTTGCTGCCGAGACCGATGAGGAGAGAGGCGAGGCCGGTGGCACCACCGATGATCAGTGCGGCGAGCGCGATCATGCCGAAGCCCTGGAAGGCCTCGCGCATGCCGTCACCGCGCTTCATCGACAGCAGCATGCGGATGCCGAGGATGAGGAGGGCGATGACGGCGACCATCGTGCCCGCGTTGCGAAGGATGTCCTCGATCCGGTTGAACATCCCGGTCATGTCGTCATTGGCGGCCAGATACATGGTGGTTCCTCTCGATGTGACGTTCGGTGTGCTGAGAATGCGGTCGGTCGGCCGGCCGGGAGTCAGGACTTCTTGGGCCGTCGGCCCTTGGACGACTGCGTGCCCGTGCCGGCAGTCGCGGACGGCGAAGCGCTTCCGTCGGCCTCGGTGCCGGGCTGCTCATCGGCGGACGGGCCGCTCCGCTCGTCGTCCGCCCGGCCGCCCTGCGCGTCCAGCATCCCGCCGCGGATGTCCTGGATGAACCAGCCCTGGGCGGTGTTCACGATCGTCAGCCGGTACGCGCGGCGCATGGTCCGCGACGTGCCGTCGCTCCACTCGACGACCGCCCGCACCTCCACGGTCTGGCCGGCCTTGTAGGTGTACGAGTCGGTGCCCTGGAGGCTCTTGGGGACCAGTGCCTCGACGGTGTCGACCTTCGGTGCGCTCAGCCGCCCGTCCAGGCCGGAGGTGGCGAAGGTCGTGGCTTGGGGCGCCGTGAACCGGGCCATGGCGGTGGAGTCGGACTTGCCCCAGGCCTCGAAGTAGCCCGGCAGCACCTGGTGCTGGAGCTGCGCCGAGAGGGTGTCGTCCACCACTTCGTCCTTCTTGCTGATCTCCGGTGCGTCCGCCCGGGCCGGCATCGGCATTTCGCCGACGTCACCCGCCACGCGCATGCCCTCGCCGGTCTTGAGGTCCTTCACGTAGACGGGAACGGTGAGTGTGGTGAGCTCGCCGTTCCTCGTCCGGACTTCCACACCGATGTAGCGGCCGTTGGCCCCGTACTCGGGAAGCTCCTCGGCCGTGCCGTCCCAGGTGGCGGAGACGGCGGTGCTGATTCCCTCGCCGTTCCAGCCGCAGTCAGGGTCCACACCGGCGGAGGCGTACCGGGCGAGGTCCTTGCGCCGCTCGGTGGCCTTGCCCGGGGAGAACGTCATGCACACCAGGGCGTACTGCTCCGCGAAGGACGCCGCCTGTTGCGTCGGAAAGTCGGTGAGCCGGTACTTGGCCGCGTCGGCGGCGTCGAGACCGGCCGTGGAGGTCTGCGACGACTTGCCGATCACCAGCCCCATCACACCGCACGAGCCCAGCGCGAAGACGCACGTGGTGATGAGGAGGGTGGCGCGCAGCGCGACATGCGTGCGGCGCCCGCCGCCGCTGCCCCGGCCGCCGGGCCGGGGCACGTCGAAGTCGCGGGAAGGGCGGGCCGGCGCCGTGCCCGCCTTGGGGGCGGGGGTGGGCGCGGGAGCGTCGGCCTCCACCGGGGCGGCAGAAGGCGCCGCGGTGCTGGAAGGCGCCGCGGTGGCCGCGGGAGAGGGGGCGGGCGCGGGTGTGGCGGGCGCCGGGGCGGGTGCCGCCTTCGCCGGATCGCCTTTCTTGCGCTGTTCCTTCGCCGCCCTCTTCTGCTCGTACGCGGCCTTGCGCGCCGCCCGCTCCCGCTCGCGCTTCTCCTTCTTCGACTCGCCCTGCGGACGCGTCTCACGCGGGGGCAGCGTGGGGACAGCGGCCTGTCCGGCCCGGGGCGCGTTGCGCACCCAGGCCGCGGCGACCTGCGCCCGGGCCGCGTCGGTGGGCAGTTGCTGAGGCTGGGGGTGAGACGGCTGCGGGGCGGTGGGCTGTCCCTGGGCTTGTTGCCCTCCCTGTGCCGACCACGCCTGGGGCTGCGGCTGCTGTGGAGGACCGAAGGACCCGGGCTGCCCGTTGTGGTCTGTCATCGAGTCGGTCACTCCAGCAAGTCGGTCTCCCGTCCGCCTGGGCGGGGCCGGAACCGCACCGCACGACGGGCCCTGGCCCGGCCAGGTGCGCTGGCAGTGTGGCAAAGCCCCGCGCCCGACCGTCGTCGCTTTTCCCGGCGGGAGTAGGGGATTTCCCGGCGGGCCGCCCCGGGGAAAACGGGCTGGGAAAGGTGTCGGGGACATGCGGGGAAAGGGCTTCGGTGCAGGGGACGTGCCCCGGCTCACAATGCGCGGGGCACGTCTGCCGGACGTACCCGCACCTGGTACCGACACCGACCCCGGCGAAGGACGAGAGTTGAGCGACCACAACGGGCTACCGCAGCGGCCCGACCCGCGCGCCTGGGGCGCACCGCAGCAGGTGCCCGAGGCCCGGCACACGCCACCGGCCGCACAGGTCCCCGTGGTTGCGCAGGCCGTCGAGGCTGCGCAGGTCCCGCAGGTGTTCACGGCCGAGCACGCCTGGGTGGACGGTTACGAGCCGGGCAATCCGTGGCAGGCCCGCCTGTGCGTGCAGACGCCGTACGGGATCTTCGCTCATCCCCTCACCCCGAACACCATTCCGGAACTCCTGGAGCAGATGGTGCTGGTGGCGCAGGAGCAGCAGGGACTGCCGGTCGGCCTCGACGCCGATCCCGCTCCGGAGGCGCAGGCGGTGGACGCGGCGGACGAGGAGGAGCAGAGCCTGGCGGTCCGTTTCCAGAGCGGTCGTGCCGCGCGCGTGACCGGCTGGGCGGTCGTCCACGACCTGTGGGAACGCGAGGATCCGACGGCTCGGATCGTGATGGGCGCGATCGTGGTGGTGCTGTTGTTGCTCGGTATCTTCCTGACCTGACCTGACCTGACCTGACCTGACCGCTCGACCGGCCGGGAGAAACCACATGCTGACGGAGACGACGGGACGCGACCCGCAGGACCTCGCCGCCGAGCTGGCCGTGCTGCGGGAGGTCGACTGGGCTTCCGTGTGGGCGGGGCCGCCGCAGAGCGCGAACGAGTTGCGGGAGTGGTGCGGGCGATACGGCTGGGAGCCGCTGACGTTCGACCGGCAGTTGCGGGTCCGTACGACGACCGGTGGGGAGTTGTCCTTCGGCAACACCACCACATACGGAAGCCCCCTGGTCAGTGCCGGCCTGACGGCGTGCTGGCGGGTGACCGCGTCGGGTCCGCAGGACAACGGCGCGGTTCTGGCCGCCGCCGCGCGTGGCCCGACCGCCGGTCATGGAGTCCTCAACCCGGCCGCGGCCCTCACCATGCCGTGCCCGATGCCCGAGCAGCAGCCCGCAGGAGTGGAACGATGAACGCCGCCGACGAACAGCCTCAAGAAGAGCCGCAGTTCCACTTCCCGGACGTCTACGCTTTCGTCTCCGACTACCTCGCCCAGGTGATCCGCCGCCGCGTCAACGGCACTTCCACCACCTGGTGCCCCACCTGGTGGGAGCACCCCGAGGCCGGTGCCCGGCTCTCCGCGCTGTGGCTCGCCTGGGAGCACCTGCGCCAGGATCCGGCGCTCGGCATGTCGACGTGGTGGCTGCACCACGCCGACCCCCATCTGCGGGTCCTGATGGACCCGGACAACGGCCCGTTCGCGGTCTGTTCCCCCAAGGACGGCCACACGGCCTACCCGTTCGACCCGCTGCCGGTGGACGCACGACCGGTGTGACCGGTGTTCGGGCGCCGCCCGCGGACCCCGTTTTCCTCTGCTTTCCCCATTCCCTCCCCCGGCACCTTTCCCGCCGGGAATTCCCGCTGCCCCGGCCGACTGGCCTCCCCCTACCGTGTCCCGGTCACCCGCCGTACCGGCTCGCACAAGGAAGGCGCGGGAACGTGGAGTTGCCTGAGGAGAACAAGCGCACGGGGCTGCTGGCCCTGGCAGTGCTCGGCGTTCTCTTGGTCGCCGTGCTCACTGTGTTCACCGTCTTCGACGGGAGCGACGGAGGCGACGAGGGCGGCGGTTCCCCGGCGCCCACCGCCACGACCGGACCGGGCGGTTCGGGCTCGGGTTCGGGTGAGGCGGCGGACTCCGGCGCCGACGACGCGAAGGGCGGCGCGGTCGACCCGATCATGACGTCAGCCGAGGCCACCGCCGCCCACGAGGCCATGGCGCAGTACATGGCCGGCCTCAACACCTACGACCACACCACCGGTACGTCCGCCTGGAGCGCCCCGCTGCTGCGTCTCACCACGAACGACACCCGGATGAAGCAGGTCACCTCCCTGCCCACCGGCAAGGAGTGGGCGACCTGCCAGGCCGAGCGGTGCTCCGCCAAGGGCACGGCTGTCGTCGTACGCGACGCCATCGTCTCGTCCGACCTGGTGCGCGGCAGCGGCCGGTCGATCTCCAGCCTGGTCAAGGTGACCGCCACGCGCACCGCGGACGGCAGGACCACCACGGAGTCCAACCGGTGGCTGGTGTCCGTCAAGGAGGTCGACGGCCGATGGCTCGTGTCGGGATTCGACGTCTTCGGCCTCGGTGACGTGGGCGCCTCCGACGATTCGGGGGCGTGAGTCGCCATGGTTGCTCCGGCGGTGCTGGCCGCCGCCAGCAGGGCGGCGAAGGTCGCCAAGGCGGCGAAGGCGGCCAGGCAGGCGGCTCCGGGTGGCAAGGGCTCCGGTGGGGGCGGGAAGAACAACCGCAAGTGGATGTGGATCGCCGGCGGCGGACTTTTGCCGATCGCCGGAATCGTCGGACTCGTCATGGTCCTGCTGGGCGCCATGCTGGGTGGCATGTCGGCCGGTGTGGCCGAGGCCGCGTGCGGCGACTACAAGGACAACGCCAACGCCGGCAACACCGGTGACGCCGCCGCCACCAACCCGATCATGCCGGCCGGCAAGATGTACATGCCGAGCGATACGGCCCGTGCCGAGATACCGCCGAGGATGATCCTGGCGGCCATGCGCGCCGCCGCGCGCTACGACGGCCTCGACTGGACGCTCATCGTCGGGCAGATGTACCAGGAGACCAAGTACGGCCAGGACCCCTCAGCGGCACCGGGCGGCGCCAACTCGCTCGGCTACATGGGCATCCTGCAGTTCGGCCACCCCGCCTGGAGCGAGTACGGCGCCGACGGCAACGGCGACGGCAAGAAGGACCTGTACAGCGTCGACGACGCCGCCTGGGGCGCCGCCAACTACCTGCACGCGCTGCACGCCGAGACCCAGCCATGGAAGGCGCTGCTGTCCTACTCGGGTTCCACCGCCTCCAACACCGTCTACCCGCGGGTCGTCCTCACCCAGGCAGCCCGCTACCGCGGTGTGCTCACCGGCGACCAGGACCTCATCAAGCGCTGGTACGCGCACCTGAAGGACACCATCGACAAGAACCCCTCGTTCCCGACGCTGGGTACGCGGTCGGACATCCCCGAGCCGGTCGACAACAACGCCCAGCCGGACAGTGCGCTGAACATCGCCGCCAGTACGCCGCGTTCCTGGTCGACGCCGCCGCTGGACGGCAGCGGCGGCAAGACGGTGACCGCCATGGCTGCGGCCGCGTACGCCGTGCCCGCCGCCGACCCTGCCACCGGTGGCAAGGACTGGCAGTGGCCGATGAAGCAGGGCACGTACACGCTCGGCACCCCGTACCACCAGAACGGCAACATGTGGAGCCTCGGCTACCACACCGGCCAGGACCTGGTGGCGTCCGCCGGCACGCCGATCTACGCCCCGGCCGACGGCAAGGTCGTGCACGCCGGTCCCGGCGGCTCGTACGGCAACATGACGGAGATCGAGCACGCCGACGGTGTCATCACGCTCTACGCCCACCAGACCACGATCAAGGTGTCCATGGGCCAGAGCGTCAAGCGCGGTGACCTGATCGGCACGGTCGGCGCCACCGGCAACGTGACCGGTCCTCATCTGCACTGGGAGGTCCGCGTCCCCGGCGTCGACGACCCGTTCGTCGCCGGCCAGGACCAGGGGCCGGGCATGGTCGACCCGGTGGACTGGATGAAGGGCCGGGTCACCGCCAACCCGGACTACGGGACCGTTCCCGGTTCCGACTCCGGCGGCAAGGGCCGTGACAGCCGCTACGCCGACTGCGCGGCGGGTGGCGGCGGCGCGAACGTCCCGCCCGACGGTGCCGGTGCCTCCGGTGTCATCCCGGACTCCGACGACCCGGTGGTCCGCGCGGTCCTCGGCTGGGCGCAGCGCGGGACCGGTGTGCCGTACGTGTTCGGCGCCCCGCGGCTGCAGGGCCAGAACCCGACCAGCTTCGACTGCTCCAGCTTCACCGAGTGGGCGTACTACATGGCCAGCGGCGGGAAGATCGACATCGGTTCGACCACCTACGACCAGCAGCCGTACCTCAGCAAGTACGAGGTGCCGCTCGCGCAGGCCCAGCCCGGCGACGTGATCTTCTTCCGGCCCGAGGGCAACGGCCGTTCGGGACACGTCGGCCTGGTCTGGGACCCCAAGGGCCACAAGATCATCCACGCTCCGCGGCCGGGCAAGACGGTCGAGTTCAGCACCTGGGACGTCCAGGACAAGATCACCGGCGTCTACCGGGTGCCGATCCCCAAGGGCACCGACCCGGTGGAGAGCAACGGCAACGAGAAGGGAGCGTAGGCGCCCCGGCCGACCGGGACCCCTTCGTCCTCGCTCCGCAGAAAGGATCCCGCGGGTGACCACGGAACAGCAGAAGAAGCCCCGCGCCGAAGACGACTGGACGATGGAGATCGTCGTCCTGATCGCGGTCGTGCTGCTGGGCGTCAGCGGCGCCTGGCTGGCCGCCGAGCTGGGCGCGCCGTTCGCCCACGCCCCCGAACCGCCCGGCAATCCCCTGTCGTTCCTCGTCGCGATGGTCAAGGGCGACTACCGCTGGCCTGGTTCCGCGGCCAGTGCGGTCGCGGCGGGGGAGGCCCTGCTGCTCGGGGTCGTGCTGCTGGCCGGCTACCGGCTGCGGGCGCGCCGGCGCAACCGTCCCGGCGTCGACGGGGCGGCCCAGCACCTCGCGAAGGGCGAGGAGTTGGGCAAGCTGACGATGAAGGGCGCGGCGGCCACCGCCGAGCGGCTCGGTGTGCAGGCGCGCACCCCGGGCGTGTTCATCGGCCGGTCGGTCAAGGGCCGCCAGCCGCTGTTCGGCTCGTACGAGGACATGCACGTCGACATCTGGGGGCCGCGCACCGGCAAGACCACCCGGCGGGCGATCCCGGCGATCCTGGACGGACCCGGCGCGGTCCTCGTCACCTCCAACAAGCGGGACATCGTGGACGCCACGCGCGGTCCGCGCGCCGCCCGCGGCCCGGTGTGGGTCTTCGACCCGCAGCAGGTGGCGGCGGAGGCGCCGAGCTGGTGGTGGAACCCGCTGTCGTACGTCACCGACGTCGCCAAGGCGCGGAAGATGGCCGACCACTTCGCGTCCGGCTCGCGGGACGCGAACGCCTCCACCGACGCCTTCTTCGACCCGGCGGGACAGGACCTGCTGGCCAATCTGCTGCTCGCCGCCGCCTGCGCCGAGGCGCCCGTCACCCAGATCTACACCTGGCTGTCCAGCCCCAAGGACGACACCCCGGAGCGGATCCTGCGCTCCGCCGGGCACACCATGGCCGCCGACGGGCTGAACGGCGTCATCACCGCGCCGGACAAGCAGCGCAGCGGTATCTACGGCGTGGCCCAGCAGATGGCGTCCTGCCTGATCAACCCCGAGGTCAACCGCTGGGTGACCCCGCCCGACGACCCCCGCGCGCCCGAGTTCGACCCGCACGCCTTCGTCCGCACCGGCGGCACGCTGTACTCCCTGTCCCGCGAGGGGCGCGACAGCGCGGGCCCGCTGGTGACCGCGCTCACCGTGGCGGTGGTCGAGGCCGCCGAGGAGTACGCCACCACCCAGCGCGGCGGCCGGCTCCCGCTGCCGCTGATCGGTGTCCTGGACGAGGCCGCCAACGTGTGCCGCTGGCGCACCCTGCCCGACCTGTACTCGCACTACGGCTCACGCGGCATCGTCCTGATGACGATCCTGCAGTCCTGGGCGCAGGGCATCGAGGTGTGGGGCGAGCGCGGCATGGAGAAGCTGTGGTCCGCGGCGAACGTCCGGGTGTACGGCGGTGGTGTCTCCGACACCCGGTTCCTGGGCGATCTGAGCGAGCTGGCGGGCGAGTTCGAACTGCGTGAGTACCAGACCAGCCGGGAGTCGGAGCCGTACGGCTGGTCCGGCAACCGCACGGTCAGCGAGTCCGTCCGCCGCGAACGCGTCCTGCAGGTCTCCGACCTCGGAGCCATGCCCCCCGGCCGCGCCCTGGTCCTCGCCTCCGGCACCAAGCCGGTCCTGGTCGAGACGATCCCGTGGTGGGAGGGCCCCTACGCGGCCGAGGTCCAGACGTCCCTGCGCAAGTACGACCCGGGGGCGCGCTGACCGAGAATGTTCGGTCACGTGTACGAGATGGGGCGGCCGGTGAAGGGTCCGTAAAGGGCGTTTGAAGGTGAATTCGCGGGGTCTTGCCATACCTTCACCGGCGGAGCTGACAGTGATGTTGCCATCTCGTTAAGTGGTTTTGCTTGACGGCGGGTGTGGCCTCCGCGTTGTCTTTTCAGACACCTGGGTCGTATAGCAGCCCTACGTCCGGAACGCACCTGAAGTGAGCTCTCGAATGCGTCGTATCGCCCTGTCCGTGGCCGCATCCACGATGACCCTCTCGCTCGCCGGTTGTGGCGTGCTGAACGCGACGGGGGACGGCGCGGACGCGAGCCCGAGCAAGGGCGACGACCTGACCGTGGGGCTGCTGCTGCCGGAGAAGACCAACACCCGCTACGACAAGTTCGACTACCCCATCATCAAGAGCACGGTCGCCGAACTCACGGGCAAGAAGGGCACGGTCGAGTACGCGAACGCGAACGCCAACGCCTCCGAACAGGCCTCGCAGCTGCAGAAGATGATCGACGACAAGGTCGATGTCGTCCTGCTCGACGCCGTCGACTCGCACGCCGTCGCCTCCGAGGTGAAGAAGGCCAAGGACGCGGGCATTCCGGTCATCGCCTACGACCGTCTCGCCGAGGGCCCGATCGACGCCTACGTCTCCTTCGACAACGAGCTGGTCGGCGAGGTGCAGGGCCGCACCCTGCTGCAGGCCCTCG
Source organism: Streptomyces yokosukanensis (assembly GCF_001514035.1). GTDB lineage: Bacteria > Actinomycetota > Actinomycetes > Streptomycetales > Streptomycetaceae > Streptomyces > Streptomyces yokosukanensis. Next base: position 471,583 of record NZ_KQ948206.1, read on the forward strand.
GGTCGGGTGCCGGCTCCTCCGACGAGATCGTCATGATGAACGGCTCGCTCACCGACCCGAACGCCAAGCAGTTCAAGGAGGGTGCGCTCTCCGAGCTGAACGGCAAGGTGACCGTCGCGGCGACGTACGACACCGTGGGCTGGAAGCCGGAGAACGCAGAGGCCAACATGGCCAAGGCGATCAACGCGATCGGCAAGGGCAACATCGCCGGTGTCTACGCCGCCAACGACGGCATGGCGGGCGGCGTCATCAAGGCCCTGAAGGCCGCCGGTGTCACCAGCCTGCCCCCGATCACCGGCCAGGACGCGGAACTCGACGCGGTCCAGCGGATCGTGGCCGGCGAGCAGTACATGAGCGTCTACAAGCCCTACCCGGACGAGGCCGAGGCCGCCGCGCAGATGGCCGTCGCCAGGGTCCAGGGCAAGGACATCCAGTTCGACGCGCTCACCCAGGACAAGGTCGACAGCCCCACCGCCAAGGGCATCCCGGCCAAGCTGATCCAGCCGACCGCCCTGACCAAGGCCAACATCAAGTCCACGGTCGTCGCGGACGGCATCTACACCATCGACGACATCTGCACCGCCAAGTACAAGGTGGCCTGCGCGACGATCGGGCTGAAGTGACGATCGCCCCGGGGGTGACGACTGCCCTGGGGTGACGTTCGGCCTGGAGGCCGGAAGCGCGGCAGCCCCGCGCGGGCGCGGGGCTGTGGGCGCGGAACGTCCCGCGCGGCGCCCCCCGCATCGCGTCACCCCCGTGAACGCGATGCCGTGCCGGATGCTCTGCGACACCCGGGGGAAGCGGGATCAACGATGCCGTGACGTGGACCGCCCCACCACCATCAGCTTGTTGCAATGCGAGGGGTGGAGCCTGGCTGATACCCGGACATAACAGCGCTTTGCGGCAGCCCTGTTGGGGGGAGCCGTGTTGCGGACCCGGTCGGCGCCGCGCATAGTTGCGCTGCGGAAGTGGCAGCACACCGGGGGTGAAATGCACGATGGCCGGGCGTGGGGCGGAGCAGCATCCACACGGCGCCGACCGACTGTGCGCGGCCGGGGACCGGGTGTATTCACGGGCCGTACGCCGCGGGCGCGTGCCGCGCACCGATGCCGAGACGGTGCCCTGCCTGCTGGAGCTGGCCCTGCTGCACCCGGACCCCGACGACATGGACTGGCTGGTGCCGACCTCGCCGCAGGAGGTCATGACCAGGCTGTTGCGCGGGGTGTACGACGAGGTCAGTGAGAGCCAGCGGCGGGTGGGCTCGGCGGTTGCCGCCTTCGAGTGGTACGCCGGCCTCGGCCGTCAGCTGGGCGCGCTGGCCGCACCGGCCGAGGGCAGTGCGATCCGGGTGCTGGACGGGCTCTCCCGGATCCAGGCCGCGATGGACGAGGCGACCGAGGCGTGCACCACCGAGGTGCTCACCGTGCAGCCCGGCGGCATCCGCCGGGAGGCCGAGCTGACCGAGGGGCTGCACCGGGCGCTCGCCCTGCGCGGCCGGGGCGTGCGCATGCGCGACCTGTACACGCATGTCGCCCGGCACGGCCAGGGCCTGCTCAACTACCTGGAACTGATGGGCGACACGGTCGAGGCCAGGACGCTGGACGAGGTGATCGACCGGCTGATCCTCTTCGACCGCACGGTGGCCTTCATCCCCGCCAACGCGGACCGCACGATGGCCCTGGAACTGCGCCACCCGGCCCTCGTGGAGTACCTGCTGACGGTCTTCGAACGCCTCTGGCGCCTCGCGATCCCGCTCACGGCGCCGCTCCCCGACACCGGCATCGAGGGCATCTCGCACCGCGAGCAGTCCATCGCCGCGCTGCTCGCCGAGGGCCACCAGGACGCCGTGATCGCCGAACGGCTCGGCATCAGCGTGCGCACCTGCCGCGCCCACATCGCCCGCCTGTCGGAGACCCTCGGCGCGGCCAGCCGTACCCAACTGGGCGTGCGGATCGCCCAGGTCGGCCTGGACCGCCAGCGCGGCCCCGCGCTGCCGGCCGGCGCGCTCACGGCTTCCGATCAAGAATCCCCGAGCGTGCGATGAGATAGCCCAGCTGGGCGCGGCTGTCGCTGCCGAGGGTGGCGGCGAGCTTGGCGATGTGCAGCCGGGCGGTACGGACGTTCATGCCGAGGCGATCGGCGATGACGGCGTCCGTGTGGCCCTCGACCAGGAGGGCCGCGATGGCGCGCTGGCGGGGCGTGACGCCGTCCACCGACGGTGGCTGCACCGCCTTCGGGAACATCGGCGTGGCCAGTCGCCAGAGCCGGTCGAAGGTCGTGACGAAGTACTTGATCAGGGCCGGGTGGCGGACCTCCAGGGCCATCGTGCCGTCGTCGGCGGCGGGGACGAAGGCGACCTTGCGGTCGATGACGATGAGCCGGTCCGGCACCTCGTCGAGGCTGCGGGCCTCGGTGTCGCCGTGCCGGAAGTACTCCAGCGGCCCGTAGACGAGCGGCACATGGCGCAGGGTGTGCTGGTAGAGGACGCGAATACGGCCGCCGCGGTCCAGCAGGGCCTGGTCGCGCGGGAAGGCGGTGTCGCGGGCCGCCTCGCCGCGTGGGCCGGTCAGGCCGGAGTGCGGCTGGATGGTGAGGGACTCCTCGGTGGCGTCGACCATCGCGTCGGTGATGGCCCGGTTGATCTGCTCGGTGCCGCTGAGCAGTCGCAGCATCGAGGTGCCGGTGCCGGTGCCGGGGGTCTGCCGTACGTCGATCCGCATGAGCGGTTCGAACCGTGACACGAGCCGGTCCTCGCGCCGCCGTTCCTCGGCGACGCGTGCCGCGGAGGTGCGCAGCAGCCGGTGCAGCGCCGCGGCGGGCGCCACCGGTTCGAGCAGCCCGAGATCGTCGAGGGCCGGATGGAGCAGGCCGAAGCCGGTCAGACAGGGTACGTCGGAGGCGTCGGCGACGGGGATCCGTCCCGCGCGCAGGGCGCGCTCGTACACCTCCTGTCCGGCGGCACACAACTCCTCGACACCGTGCTCCCGATGCGTCACGGGCTCACCTCCCCCTGCGACCAAGGATGCCGGACCGCCCCGTGGGACATCCCGGTCGGGCCCGACTCCCGCTCCCGAGCGCGGCGGCGGGCTGCCGGGTGTCAGGGCTCCTGCTTGAGGAGCCCCGACTGCGCTATGAGGAAGCCGAGTTGGGCTCTGCTGCCGCTGCCCAGGGCGGTGGCGAGCTTGGCGATGTGGGCGCGGCAGGTGCGGACGTTCATACCCAGGCGCCGGGCTATGGCCTCGTCGACGTGTCCCTCGACCAGCAGCTTGGCGATGGAGTGCTGGATCTCCGTGATGCCGTCGGGGGCGGTCTCGTAGGGGGCGCCGGCGCTCAGCGGGACCGCGCGGGCCCACATGAACTCGAAGACCTTGATCAGGTAGCGGACGAGCCCCGGATGCCGGAGTTCGAGGGCGATCTCGCCGTCGTCGCGCGTCGGGATGAAGGCCACGGTCTCGTCGCAGATGATCAGCCGCTCGACGAGTTCGTCGATGGTGCGGTACTCCACCTTGCCGTCCGTGAACTGGGCGACGTAGGCGAGCGTCTCGGGGCTGTAGCGGGCGGGGTGCTGGTAGAGGGTGCGGATGCGGCAACCCCGCTCGATCAGCGGCCGGTCGCGTTTCAGCCCTTGCGCCAGGGTGTGCTCCAGCCGTCGGCGGCTCGGCTGCACGGTGAGCATCTCGGTCTGGCACTGGGTCGTGGCCAGATCCAGTGCCGCGTTGATCCGGTCGAGGCCTTCCAGCACGGTGATCGAGTGCGTGGTGGCCGTGGGTTGGGCGCTGATGCTCATGAACGGCTCGAAAGCATCGGACAGTTCGACCGACTGGCGCCTGCGCTGTTTGATCTCCTGCTCGATCGGGTTCAGTCGCTGGGCGAGCGCGATCGACGGGGGCACCGGGCGTAGCCAGTTCGGGTCGTCCGGGTCCGGATGAAGGAGGGCGAACTCCATCAAACACGGCGCGGGTTCCACATCCGCACGGGCTAGGCGTCCCGTCCGGAGAGCGTTCCCGTAAAGGCGGCGCCCGTCCTCGCACAGGTCGGTCAGCCCGTGGGGATGTGTCCGGTTGGTCTCATTTATTGCCAAATCTCCACCCCCCAGGGTCATGAACGTGCAGGAACATGATGCATCGATTGTGTGGCCATGACGTGCCGGAATGGGCCATCGTCGTATTCGGACGGGGGAGAGGTGACCTTCACATGAGGACGAAGCCGACTATGCATAAGAAAATGCTTCGCTCGGCGCTTGTCGCCGCCTTCTCTGCCGTGGTGGCCTTCGGGGCGCTGAGTGGCCTCGCGGGGGCGAAGGCGGACACGGCGGGCGACAGTACCTGGCGCACGAGCACCGTGTCTGCTGCCGGTGCCGGTGACAGCACATGGGTCGTCGCGGCCTCCGCTGCCCCGGGTGACAGCACCTGGTTCGCTCCCGGTGACAGCACATGGGTCGCTCCCGGAGACAGCACATGGGTTGCCGAGTCATGACCACTCCACCCGACGATCGCTCCTTCCGCCGCGAGATGGCCACGGCCTATCGCTCCGGCTGGCACTTCATCGACCTGGTCACCGCCATCCCCCACAGCGGTGACTCGCTGATGGTGACGGTGTTCGGTGAGCCGGTCGTCGTGACGCGGGACGAGGAAGAGGATGTGCGAGCGTACCGGTGCCTGCGCAAGCCGCGTGGCGCGCCCCAGCCGGTGCGATGTGCCATCCGGTACGGAATGATCTTTGTGAACCTCGACCAGCGGGACCATCGGCTTGCCGGGCCGACGGACCAGGACGTGAGGACCATCTCGGCCACCCCTCGCAGTGCCTGACGCGATTCCCCCGTCGTAAAAGATCGCTCAGGTGCTTCCCCCCGCAGCGGCGTCACCGTGACCTGAACACGGTGACGCCGCTGCAGTTTGCCGGGACATATCCGGGTATGGGCGCACTTCCATCGTGGCTGAAAGTTTTTGGGCATCTCAGCCGTTCCCCAGCGTCCGCTCCACCTCGATCTCGAGCACCACGCGCGCCGGATTCGGTCTCGGCGTCCGCTGGTAGCGCTCGGCGTAGCGGCGCACCGCCTCCGCGACCCGGTCCGGTTCCGTCCGCACCCGTGCGCGCCCTTCCAGTGTGGCCCAGCGCCGGCCGTCCACCTGGCACACCGCCACCCGGGCGCCCTCGGCCCCGGCCGCGCCCACATGCCGGGCCTTCGCACTGGTCCCGCTGGTGATCACCCTGGCCAGCCCGGCCTCCGCGTCGTACGTCACCCCCACCGGCACCACATGCGGGCTGCCGTCGGGCCGCAGCGTCGTCAGCGTGCACAGATGGCGTTCTCGCCAGAACTCCAGGTATCGCTCAGAGTGCTTCACCATGCCCCGCAACCTAGTCCCCGCAAGGCTTCCCGCCTACCTTGAGCGGAATAGACTCAACTTTGTGTACGCTGGTGAAGTCAGCAGTGGAGAGTGTGGCCGAGGAGGAGAACGGACAACGTGGACGCCGAGCTGACCAACAGGAGCCGGGACGCGATCAACGCGGCCAGCAGCCGGGCCGTGACCGAGGGGCACCCGGACCTCACCCCCGCCCACCTGCTGCTGGCTCTGCTCCAGGGGCAGGAGAACGAGAACATCACCGACCTGCTCGCGGCCGTCGACGCCGACCAGGCGGCCGTACGCGCGGGCACCGAGAAGATCCTGGCCGCCCTGCCGAGCGTGACCGGATCCACCGTCGCGCCCCCGCAGCCCAACCGTGAGCTGCTGGCCGTCCTCGCCGACGCCGGCGAGCGCGCGAAGGACCTCGGTGACGAGTACCTGTCGACCGAGCATCTGCTCATCGGCATCGCCGCCAAGGGCGGGGCCGCCGGTGAGCTGCTGCGCGGCCAGGGGGGCGATGCGAAGAAGCTGCTGGAGGCCTTCAAGAAGGCCAGGGGAGGACGTCGCGTGACCACCGCCGACCCCGAGGGCCAGTACAAGGCCCTGGAGAAGTTCGGCACCGACTTCACCGCCGCCGCCCGCGAGGGCCGGCTGGATCCGGTCATCGGCCGGGACCAGGAGATCCGGCGGGTCGTGCAGGTGCTGAGCCGGAGGACCAAGAACAACCCCGTGCTCATCGGCGAGCCCGGCGTCGGCAAGACCGCCGTCGTCGAGGGGCTGGCCCAGCGGATCGTGAAGGGCGACGTGCCCGAGTCGCTCAAGGACAAGCGGCTCGTCTCCCTCGACCTCGGCGCGATGGTCGCCGGGGCCAAGTACCGCGGCGAGTTCGAGGAGCGGCTCAAGACCGTGCTCGCCGAGATCAAGGACTCCGACGGGCAGATCATCACCTTCATCGACGAGCTGCACACCGTCGTCGGGGCCGGTGCGGGCGGCGACTCCGCCATGGACGCCGGGAACATGCTCAAGCCCATGCTGGCCCGCGGCGAGCTGCGCATGGTGGGCGCGACCACCCTGGACGAGTACCGGGAGCGGATCGAGAAGGACCCGGCCCTGGAGCGCCGCTTCCAGCAGGTGCTGGTCGCCGAGCCGACCGTCGAGGACACCGTCGCGATCCTGCGCGGCCTGAAGGGCCGGTACGAGGCCCACCACAAGGTGCAGATCGCCGACAGCGCGCTGGTGGCCGCCGCCACCCTCTCCGACCGCTACATCACCTCCCGCTTCCTGCCCGACAAGGCCATCGACCTCGTCGACGAGGCCGCCTCCCGGCTGCGCATGGAGATCGACTCGTCCCCGGTCGAGATCGACGAACTCCAGCGCGCCGTCGACCGGTTGAAGATGGAGGAGCTGGCGATCGGCAAGGAGACCGACCCGGCCTCCCTCGCCCGCCTGGAGAAGCTGCGCCGCGACCTCGCCGACAAGGAGGAGGAGCTGCGGGGCCTGACCGCCCGCTGGGAGAAGGAGAAGCAGTCCCTCAACCGGGTCGGCGAGCTGAAGGAGCGCCTGGACGACCTGCGCGGCCAGGCCGAACGCGCCCAGCGCGACGGCGACTTCGACCGCGCGGCCAAGCTGCTGTACGGCGAGATCCCCACGCTGGAGAAGGAGCTGGAGGCCGCCTCCGAGGCCGAGGAGGAGGCCGCCAGGGACACCATGGTCAAGGACGAGGTCGGCTCCGACGACATCGCCGACGTGGTCGCCGCCTGGACCGGCATCCCGGCCGGCCGGCTGCTGGAGGGCGAGACGCAGAAGCTGCTGCGGATGGAGGACGAGCTGGGCCGCCGGCTCATCGGCCAGAGCGAGGCCGTACGGGCCGTGAGCGACGCCGTACGACGCTCCCGCGCGGGCATCGCCGACCCCGACCGGCCCACCGGATCCTTCCTCTTCCTCGGCCCGACCGGCGTCGGCAAGACCGAACTCGCCAAGGCGCTCGCGGACTTCCTCTTCGACGACGAGCGGGCCATGGTCCGCATCGACATGTCGGAGTACGGCGAGAAGCACAGCGTGGCCCGGCTGGTCGGCGCGCCTCCCGGGTACGTCGGCTACGAGGAGGGCGGCCAGCTGACCGAGGCGGTGCGCCGCCGGCCGTACAGCGTGGTGCTGCTGGACGAGGTGGAGAAGGCCCACCCGGAGGTCTTCGACATCCTCCTCCAGGTGCTGGACGACGGCCGCCTGACGGACGGTCAGGGCCGTACGGTCGACTTCCGCAACACCATCCTGGTGCTCACCTCCAACCTGGGCAGTCAGTTCCTGAGCGACCACGGCCCGGGGGAGCCCTCGACCAGTGAGCACGAGAAGAAGAAGCAGGTCCTGGGGGTCGTCCGCGCCTCCTTCAAGCCGGAGTTCCTCAACCGGCTCGACGACCTGGTGATCTTCTCGTCCCTCACCCTGCCCGAGCTGGAGCGGATCGCCCAGCTGCAGATCGACAGCCTGGGCAGGCGGCTCGCCGAGCGTCGGCTCACCCTGGACGTCACGCCCGAGGCACTGGCCTGGCTCGCCGAGGAGGGGAACGACCCGGCCTACGGCGCCCGGCCGCTGCGCCGCCTCGTGCAGACCGCCATCGGCGACCGCCTCGCCAGGGAGATCCTCTCCGGCGAGGTCAAGGACGGCGACACGGTCCGCGTGGACCGCTTCGGCGAGGGCCTGCTGGTGGGCCCGGCGACGGGCAAGACGCTCTAGCCAGGGGTACCCGTGGGCTGTGGCGCCCCGGTGCCCGGTGCCCCGCGTGTCAGCCCTGGGCTGACACGGGGCCGTCGGGGCTTGCCACGCCCCTCCCCGCATGGGGGAGGATGACGGAATCCGCCATGAAGGGAAAAACACGGTGAGCATCGACCCGTCCTCGATTCCGAACTTCGGGGGCCAGCCCGAACCGCAGCCCCAGGGACCGGCCGGCCCCGTCCTCCCGGATCAGGACCTTGTGAAGCAGCTCCTCGACCAGATGGAGCTGAAGTACGTCGTCGACGAGGAGGGCGACCTCGCGGCGCCGTGGGAGCTGTTCCGCACCTACTTCATGTTCCGCGGGGAGGACGAGCAGGCGGTCTTCTCGGTGCGGACGTTCTACGACCGCCCCCACAAGATCGACGAGAAGCCGCAGCTGCTGGAGTCCATCGACGACTGGAACCGCCGCACCCTGTGGCCCAAGGTCTACACCCACACCCACGACGACGGCACCGTCCGGCTGATCGGCGAGGCCCAGATGCTGATCGGCACGGGCGTCGACATCAACCACTTCGTCTCCTCCACGGTCAGCTGGGTGCGGGCCGCGATCGAGTTCGACAAGTGGCTCGTCGAGCAGCTCGGCCTGGAGGAGGCCGTCGACGAGGCGGACGGGACCGAGGGTGACGCCGAGGGCGACGGCGAGTAGGCACCCCAGCGCCGCCTACAGCGGTGTCGGCGAGTACACCACCAGGTACGCGCCGTAGAGATAGCTGAGCCCGGCCAGGGCCGCGACCAGCACGGTCGCGTGCCAGGGCCGGGCTCTTGCCGTCCGCACCAGCCCCCGGGCGAGCGGCAGCAGCAGCGGGAACGCCGGCAGCAGGAACCGCGGCTTGGACTCGAAGAACCCCGACCCGCCGACCGCGATCAGCAGCAGCACCCCGCTGTGCACGAGCAGCGGCAGCGGAGCGCGGTCCAGCAGCAGCACCACGTACAGCAGCGCCCCCGCCGCCACCACGGCCACCGCCATCGGGACCACGAACCGGCTGCCGTGCAGCAGCATCAGGCGCACGTACCGCAGCGCGCCGAGACCGAAGTCGAACCGCGACCCCCACAGCCGCTGCACCTCGAAGTAGCCGCCCAGCAGATCGCCCTTGCGCCGGCCCACCCACAGCACGTACGCCGTCCAGCCCAGCGGGGCGAGCGCCGCCCCTGTCCACAGCCTGTGGGAAACCTTTCCGCGCCGCCGCCACACCTCGGCACCGGCCGCGGCGAGCACCGCGGCGGCGACCGCGCACCCGTTCGGGCGGGCCAGCCCCGCGAACGCCGCGAGGGCACCCGCCCACAGCCAGTTCCCGGCCAGCACCGCGTACAGGGCCCAGGCCGCGAACGCGGTCAGCACCGGCTCGGTGTACGCCATCGACAGCACCACTGAGTGCGGCAGCAGCGCCCACAGCAGCACCAGCGCGAGACCGGTGGCCCGCCCGTGCAGCCGGGAGCCGACCGTGTGGATCCCGGCGGCGGCCACGGCGGCCGCGGCCCACGAGAGCAGCAGCCCGGTGGCGGCCGCGCCGAGCGGCGTCAGCGCGGCCACGGCCCGCACCAGCACCGGGTACAGCGGGAAGAACGCCAGGTCGCTGTGCGGGCCCGGATCGTGCGAGGGCAGGTCGTGGCCGTAGCCGTGCGCGGCGATGCCCAGGTACCAGACCGAGTCCCAGGACCGGGCGAGCAGCGTCAGCGGGTGTCTGCCCGCGCCGCATGCCACGAGGGCGAGCACGGCCGCGCCGCTGAGCCGGGCGCCGAGGAAGAGGCCCACGGCGACCACGCTCGCCCGCAGGAGGGACGGCCCGGTGCGGGTGCGCCGCGCCCGCTGCGGCGCGGCTACGGGGGAGGTGAGAGCGGTGCTGGCGTGGGTCACATCTTCGCACCCTGCGTGACGGTGCGGCACGGCCGCACGGTGAAGCGCCGTTGCGGGGTCCGCCGTCACCCGTCTGCGGGTGGGTGGTGGCCGGCCGCGCCCACGCCGCGGGTCCGCGCACCGGACGCGGCCCCGCGCCTCCCGCGGGGCGCCTACAGCGCCCGCAGCCGCTCCGCCGCCTCCCGCAGCACTTCCTCCTTCTTGCAGAAGGCGAACCTCACGAACGGCGCCCCCGCCTCCCGGTCGTCGTAGAAGACGGCGTTGGGGATGGCCACCACACCGGCCCGTTCCGGCAGGGCGCGGCAGAAGGCGAAGCCGTCCTTCTCGCCGAGGGGGCGGATGTCGGTGGTGATGAAGTAGGTGCCGGCCGGCCGGAAGACCCTGAAGCCCGCCTCCGCCAGCCCCTTCGCGAGGATGTCCCGGCGGGCCAGCATGGACCGGCGGAACTCCTCGAAGTAGGAGTCGGGCAGGGCGAGCGCCTCCGCGACCGCGTACTGGAAGGGGCCCGAGGAGACGTACGTCAGGAACTGCTTCACCGCGCGGACCGCGGCGACCAGCTCCGGCGCGGCCGTGACCCAGCCGACCTTCCAGCCGGTGAAGGAGAACGTCTTGCCGGCCGAGCCGATCGTCACCGTGCGCTCGCGCATGCCGGGGAAGGAGGCGAGCGGCACATGCTCGGCGTCGTCGAAGACCAGGTGCTCGTAGACCTCGTCGGTGACCACCAGCAGGTCCCGCTCGACCGCCAGCTCGGCGATCGCGGCCAGCTCCGCGCGCGTGAGGACCGTCCCGGTCGGATTGTGCGGGGTGTTGATCAGCAGCAGCCGGGTGCGGTCGGTGACGGCCGCGCGCAGCTCGTCCAGGTCCAGGCGGAAACCGGCCTCCTCGGCGGAGTGCGGCCGCAGGGTCACCGGTACCCGGGTGCCGCCCGCCATCGCGATGCTCGCCGCGTAGGAGTCGTAGTACGGCTCCAGGGCCACCACCTCGTCGCCCGGCTCCACCAGCGCCAGCAGCGAGGCCGCGATCGCCTCCGTCGCGCCCGCCGTGACCAGCACCTCGGTGTCGGGGTCGTACGACAGCCCGTAGCGGCTCAGCTGGTGCGCGGCGATCGCGGTGCGCAGCTCAGGGATGCCCGGGCCCGGCGGGTACTGGTTGCCGCGGCCCTCGCGCAGCGCCCGCACCGCGGCCTCCCGGACCTCCTCGGGGCCGTCGGTGTCGGGAAAGCCCTGGCCGAGGTTGATCGAGCCGGTCGTCACGGCGAGCGCGGACATCTCGGCGAAGATCGTCGTCCCGAACTCGGCGAGCCGGCGATTGAGGTGAGGACGTGCGCTGGAGGTCATGGCGGCCATCCTGCGCCCAGCTCCGGAGTTCCTCAACTCGCCTTCCGGGTCGGCCGCCTGCGCACATGTGCAACGCGCCATCGCCGGCCCAGTCGCAGGGCGTCGGCTGCGGTGCAGGTCAGGGGCCGATGGCCCGAGAGAAGCCTCTGAAGTTCCTCAACTCTGCTTTGAGTTTCCGGGCGGCCGGGCATCCCTCGGGCACCGCGGTCCACGGGGGGCCGCTTCGGGGGAACGGAAGGAGGGTGACGCCATGGTCGCCGGCATCGTCTTCATCCTCATCGTGGGTACGGTCGTGCTGCTCGCGGCGCGTGCGGGCCGGGCCAGGGACCGGCAGCGCACGGTGTCGCTCGGCAAGCGCGGCAGCGGCGGCCGGTCCCGGTCGTCCCGCTCGTCGTCCTCGTCGTCCGTGTCCGACAGCTCCAGCAGCTGGTGGGCGGGCACCGTCGACTCCGGCTCGTCGGGCGGGCACCACGGGGGTCATCACGGCGGCCATTCCTGCGGCGGAGGCCATTCCTGCGGAGGCCACTCCTCCTGCGGCGGAGGTTCGTCCTGCGGCGGCGGGGGCGGATGCGGGGGAGGCAGCTGACACGGGGCAGCTGAGCTCGTCGGGGGAACCGTATCCGGGCCGCACTCGAGCGCCCGCCGGGGAAGGCAGCCGGCGGGCGCTCGCCGTGCAATTTCCGCGCCCGGCGCACGACATGGTTGAACAGTTGAGCTGTGGAGCCCTCGGAGGGATGGAAACCCGGCGAAGTTGGGTAAAAGCGCTGTGGGGGTGCCTCTGTTCATGATTCGATCTAAGTCGCCAACGCAGCCCCTCGGACGTCCCTGAGACTCCCCACCCCGGCCGAGCCGGCTGGGCTGACATGGCCGATCTCCCCCTCATCGTGTGTAATGCGGAGCCGATCCATGCTCACGACCCTGAACACCTCCTACACCGATACGCGCGCTGCCGACCTAGCCTGGGCCCTCGGGCGCGAGCCGCTGCCCGCCCTGGCCGCCCTCGACCTGGAACTCACCGGTGCCAAGCTCCAGTTGCGCCTGCTCGGCGCATCCCACCAGGTGCTGCTGGAGGAGCAGCACGGCAGTTGCTCGGAGACGGTCGCGTGCATCCCCGGCTCCAGCACCCCGCTGCCGCTCGGCGTCGCCAAGCGGGTCGGCGACTGGGAGTACGAGTTCGCCGCGCGCGTCGAGGTGCTCACACCCGGCTCGTTCGCGGGCCGCGCACAGGAGTTGCTGGCTCTGGTCTCCGAGCATCCGCACGGTCTCGCGGGCGTCTTCCCCGGCAGTCCGCACGCGTTCACCGCGATGCTGGCCCAATACCACGAGGGTCAGGTGCACTGGCGCACCTGGCACGCCTACCCGCAGGACGGGCAGTTGGTCGCCACCCGGACCCGGGTCGGGGCCCGGATCCCGACGGGGGACCCGGGCGACCGTGCCGAGCGCTCCGCGCGGACATAAACCCGTAGGATGTCAACTGCCCCCAGTTCCACACGTGTGGGTGACAAGGCGTGCCGAGTGTGTGACGTAACGTCGCACCGTGATCGAACCGCACGCCCCCGCGCCCCCGGGCGCCCCGCCCTCCTGGGCAGGCCCCGCCCGGCTGCCCGTCCGGCCCGGCACCGGGCGGTTCCTGGTCCTCGCGTGTGTCTTCGTCTGCGCGGCCTGCGGGCTCGTCTACGAACTCGAACTCGTCGCGTTCGCCTCGTACTTGATCGGTGACTCGGTCACCCAGTCCTCCGTCGTGCTGTCCGTCATGGTGTTCGCCATGGGCATCGGTTCCCTCGGCGCCAAGCGGCTGCGCTGGCACGCGGCGGCAGGCTTCGGCGTGATCGAGACCGTCCTCGCGCTGGTCGGCGGGTGCAGCGCGATGGCGCTCTACGCCGTCTTCGCCTGGACCGGCGGCTGGGGCGGGATGTGGGCCGACGGCCCGCGCTGTCTGCTGGTCGCCTTCTCCCTCGCCATCGGCCTGCTCATCGGCGCCGAAGTCCCGTTGCTGATGGAGCTGATCCAGCGCATCCGCCACCAGGACGCGGGCGGCGCGGTGGCCGACCTGTTCGCCGCGGACTACGTGGGTGCGCTGGTCGGCGGCCTCGCCTTCCCCTTCCTCCTGCTGCCGTTCCTCGGCCAGTTGACGGGCGCGCTGTTCACCGGCACGGTCAACGTCGTCGCGGGCGGCGCCCTGGTGCTGGGCCTCTTCCGCCGCGACCTGACCCGCCGGGCCCGCTGGGCCCTGCTCCTCGGCGGCCTCGTCGTCCTCGGCGTCCTCGCCGCCGCCGCCGCCCTCGTCGGCGACTTCGAACGCGCCGCCCGGCACGCCGTCTACGGCAAGGACGTCCGGGTCGCCGAGCAGACCGACGTCCAGGAGGTCGTCCTCGCCGGCGGCACCGACGGCAGGCCCCTCGACCTCTTCCTCGACGGTCGGCTCCGCGTCGGCGGCCGCGACGAACGCCGCTACCACGAGGCCCTCGTCCACCCCGCGCTGTCCGGCGGAGCGCACGCGCGCGTCCTCATCCTCGGGGGCGGCGACGGCCTGGCCGCCCGCGAGGTGCTGCGCCGGCCCGGGGTGCGCCGCGTCGACATCGTCGAACTCGACGCGGGCCTGGTCCGCCTGGCCCGCCACGACCCCGGCCTCACCGCCGTCAACGGCCACTCCTACGACGACCCGCGCGTCCACACCACCACGTCCGACGCGCTCGGCTGGCTGCGCGGGGCGCCCACCGCCGCGTACGACGTCGTGATCGCCGACCTGCCCGATCCCGGCATCACCGCCAGCACCAAGCTGTACTCCCAGGAGTTCTACGGCCTGACCCGCCGCGTCCTCGCCCCCGGCGGCCGGCTCGTCGTGCACGCCGGGTCCGTCACCACCCGCCCCCGCTGCTTCTGGACGGTCGCCGCGACCCTGCGCGCGGCGGGCTTCGCCGGCTCCCCCTACCGGGTCCTCGGCCACGACTCCGGCTTCCCGGCCGGCCCCGACCGCTCGGCGGGCAGGTCCAGCGCCCCGCACGACTGGGGATTCCTGCTGGCGAGGCCGGGGCGCACACCGCCCTCGCTGCGGCTGGGGCCCTGGCACCCGCGCACGCTGACGCAGGCTGAGCTGACCGCGGACGGCAGGGCGGCGGGGCGGACACGGATCGGCGGGCTGCCGGCGTCCACGCTGGTGCATCCCCGGTACTGACGAGCCGGTCAGGGGAGGGTACGTTCCGGTCACACCTGGGTAGGCTCAGCGGACATGGAGCACCAGGTCTTCGTCCCGGTCCCGCTCGAGCCGCTCAAGGACGCCCTCGCCGATCCCGCGCGCGTCGCGCGGGCGGTTCCCGGTCTGCACCAGGACGCCGGTGCAGAGCCCGTCGCCGGACGTCTGAAGCTGCGCGTCGGCGGACACTCCGTCACCTACCGGGGCACGGCCAGGGTGGTCGCCCGCGAGGACGGCACGTACGCCGTCGAGGGCGACGCGGTCGAGGCCCGCGGCACCGGCGCCGTGAAGCTCGCCCTCACCCTGCGCCTCGCGGCCACCGAGGGCGGTACGACGGTCACGGTCGAGGGCACGGCGGACGCGGACGGCCGTGTCGCGGAGCTGCCGGCGGACGCGGTGAGCACGGCGGCGACCCGCCTGCTGACCCGTTTCGTGGAAGGCCTGGCGGCGCTTCCGGAGGAGCGCGGGGCGATCGGGGAGAAGCAGGGACAGGAGCAGGGTCAGGGTCAGGAGGAGGGGGAGGGGCCGGAGTCCGAGGCCGGGCACACCTCCGTCTTCGACACCGAGGTGCCCGCGCCCTCGCTGGACCCGGCGGCCGAACGCCTCGCGGACGACTTCGCCGACACCGGCGAGCCGCCCGCCGAGGCCGCGCACGCGCGCCGCACGATGATCGGCCGCAGCGCCGAGGAGGTCGACCACGCCCCGCCGCGCGGTCGCTACGCCCCCGTCCCGGCACCCCAGACGGTCGGCGCGACATCGGCGTTGCGCTGGGCCGCCCCGGCGGCGGCACTGGCCCTCGCGTCCGCGATCGTCGTGGGCAGGGCACTGCGCAGACGCCGCTGAGCGGAGGCGCCCGTCGACGGGTGCGGCGAACGGCGCGAGGAACCACGCGAGTAACCACGACGCGCCCGCGCCGAAGGCCCGGCCGGTCCCCCAGTAGTGTCGTCCCGTGAGCAACGAAGACATCACGCTGACAGCAGGCGACGCGACCGTACGTGTCGCCCCCGAGAACGGCGGCCGTGTCTCCGGCCTCCGGGTCGGTTCCCTCGAACTGCTGAGGCAGGGGGACCGCTACGGCTGCTTCCCGATGGTGCCCTGGTGCGGCCGGATCCGGGAGGGCCGCTTCCTCGACGGCGGCACCGCGCGCCAGATGCCGCTCAACTCCCCGCCGCACGCCATCCACGGCACCGCCCGCGACGGCGCCTGGAACGTCGCGCGCGTCGCGGACAACGAGGCGGTGATCACGTACGACCTGGTGGAGCCCTGGCCGCACCACGGCCGCGTCACCCAGGTCGTCACGCTCACCGAGGACAGCCTGACGCTGACGATGTCGGTGGAGGCGCGGGACGACTCCTTCCCGGCGCAGATCGGCTGGCACCCCTGGTTCAACCGAACCCTCGCGGGCGAGGACGGTGCGGTCGGTGCGGACGTGGTGCTCGACTTCAAGCCCGCCTGGCAGGAGGAGCGCGGCGACGACCATCTGCCGACCGGCAACCGGATCGCCCCCGGGCCCGGCCCCTGGGACGACTGCTTCGGCATGCCGGACGGCGTCGACGTCGCCCTCACCTGGCCCGGGCAGCTGGAACTGAAGGTGACCAGCCGCGAGGAGTGGGTGGTCGTCTACGACGAGCAGGCCGAGGCCGTGTGCGTCGAGCCGCAGACCGGCCCGCCCAACGGCCTGAACACCCTTCCTCGCCTGGTCACCCCGCTGGAGCCGCTGGAGGCGACGACGACCTGGAGCTGGCGGCGCCTTTAAGCTGGTCGGCATGACGGACGTACGCGGCGCGCTGCTGCAGCAGATCAAGGACAAAGCCGTGGTGCACGGCAAGGTGACCCTCTCCTCGGGTCTGGAGGCCGACTACTACGTCGACCTGCGCCGCATCACCCTCGACGGCGAGGCCGCCCCGCTCGTCGGCCAGGTGCTCCTGGACCTGACCGCGGACCTGGAGTTCGACGCGGTGGGCGGCCTGACCATGGGCGCCGACCCGGTCGCCGCCGCCCTGTTGCACGCCGCCGCCGCGCGCGGGAAGAAGCTCGACGCGTTCGTCGTCCGCAAGGCCGCGAAGGCGCACGGCCTGCAGCGACGGGTGGAGGGCCCGGACATCGCGGGGCGGCGTGTGCTCGTCGTCGAGGACACCTCCACCACCGGCGGTTCCCCGCTCACCGCCGTGGAGGCCGTGCGCGAGGCCGGTGCCGAGGTCGTCGCCGTCGCGACCATCGTGGACCGGGCCACCGGCGCCGCCGAGAAGATCGAGGCCGGCGCGGGCGTTCCGTACCGTTTCGCCTTCTCGAAGGATGAACTGGGTCTGGACTGACCGGGCGGTTTGACCTGGACTTGACCGGTGCGCCTACCGAGGCGCCAGGTCTGGAAAGATGGGCGCGACGATGACGTCGCCCCCCAGGTCTAGGTCAGGGCCGTAACGCAGCAACCCAACCCGCAACACAAGGAGCGGACAGATGCCCATCGCAACCCCCGAGGTCTACGGCGAGATGCTCGACCGGGCGAAGGCAGGCAAGTTCGCCTACCCGGCCATCAACGTCACCTCGAGCCAGACCCTGAACGCGGCGCTGCGCGGCTTCGCGGAGGCGGAGAGCGACGGCATCGTCCAGATCTCGACCGGCGGTGCCGAGTTCCTCGGCGGCCAGTACAGCAAGGACATGGTGACCGGCGCGGTCGCCCTCGCCGAGTACGCGCACATCCTCGCCGAGAAGTACCCGGTCAACATCGCGCTGCACACCGACCACTGCCCGAAGGACAAGCTCGACGGGTACGTACGTCCGCTGATCGCGGTCTCCGAGGAGCGGGTGAAGGCCGGCAGGAACCCGCTGTTCCAGTCCCACATGTGGGACGGCTCCGCCGAGACCCTCGCCGACAACCTCGCCATCGCCCAGGAGCTGCTGGAGCGCACCCGCGCCGCCAACATCATCCTGGAGGTGGAGATCACCCCGACCGGCGGTGAGGAGGACGGCGTCTCCCACGAGATCAACGACTCCCTGTACACGACGGTCGAGGACGCGATCCGCACCGCCGAGGCCCTCGGCCTCGGTGAGAAGGGCCGCTACCTGCTGGCCGCCTCCTTCGGCAATGTGCACGGCGTGTACAAGCCGGGCAACGTCGTGCTCCGCCCCGACCTGCTGAAGGAGCTGAACGACGGCGTGGCCGCCAAGTTCGGCAAGGCCTCCCCGTTCGACTTCGTCTTCCACGGCGGCTCCGGCTCCACCGAGCAGGAGATCCTGACCGCGCTGGAGAACGGCGTCGTGAAGATGAACCTCGACACGGACACCCAGTACGCCTTCACCCGTCCGGTCGCGGCCCACATGTTCGAGAACTACGACGGCGTCCTGAAGGTCGACGGCGAGGTCGGCAACAAGAAGGCCTACGACCCGCGCACCTGGGGCAAGCTGGCCGAGGCGTCGATGGCCGCGCGTGTCCTTGAGGCCACGCAGAACCTGCGCTCGGCGGGCAACAAGATCAAGTAAGCGGCACGTCCGTTCTTCCCCGGCGGGCCCGGCGCTGTCCATGCGCCGGGTCCGCCGCATTTTCCGCCGCCCGGCGGTATACCTGTGAGCATGCCCGACGTTCGGCTCGCCTCGCCCCAGGGCAAGTGGATCCTGCTCACGACGATCCTCGGCTCCAGCATGGCCCTGCTGGACTCGACCGTCGTCAATGTGGCGCTGCCGCGCATCGGCCGCGACCTGGGCGCGAGCCTCGCCGCGCTGCAGTGGACGGTCAACGCGTACATGGTCACGCTGGCCGGTCTGATCCTGCTCGGCGGCTCGCTGGGGGACTACTACGGCCGCCGGAAGATCTTCGTGCTGGGCGTGGTGTGGTTCGCGACGGCGTCCCTGCTGTGCGGTATGGCGCCGACTTCGGGCATCCTCATCGCCGCGCGGGCGCTGCAGGGCGTCGGCGGCGCCCTGCTGACCCCGGGGTCGCTGGCGATCATCCAGGCCTCCTTCCACCCCGACGACCGCAGCCGGGCCGTCGGCCTGTGGTCCGGCTTCGGCGGGATCGGCGCGGCGGTCGGCCCGTTCCTGGGCGGCTGGCTGGTGGCCGGCCCCGGCTGGCGCTGGGTGTTCCTGCTGAACGTCCCGCTGGCCCTGCTGTGCGTACCGGTCGCGCTGCGGCACGTCCCGGAGTCGGCGGACCCTCGTCGGCACGCCCGCTTCGACGTCCTCGGCGCGGTGCTCGGCGCCCTCGCCCTGGCCCTGCTGACGTACGCGCTGGTCGAGGCCAGGGAGGCTTCCTGGGCGGTGGCCCTGACCGGGGCCGCGGGCCTGGCGGCGGCGGTGGCCTTCGTCCACGTCGAACGGCACCGCCCGGACCCGATGCTCCCGCCGGACATCTTCGCCTCGCGCCAGTTCACGGCCGTCAACCTGGTCACCCTGTGCGTGTACGCGGCGTTCGGCGGCTTCTTCTTCCTCACCGCGCTGCAGCTGCAGGTGGTGGCGGGCTACTCGCCCCTCGCGGCCGGTACGGCCCTGCTGCCGACGACGGCCCTGATGCTGCTCTTCTCCGCCCGCTCCGGCGCCCTCGCGGACCGTACGGGCCCGCGCCTGCCGCTCACCGTCGGCCCGCTGCTCAGCGCGGCGGCGATGCTGCTGATGCTGCGGGTGGGAAAGGACGCCGACTACCTCACCGACGTGCTGCCGGCCATGCTGGTCATGGGCGCCGGCATGGTGACCCTGGTGGCGCCCCTGACCGCCACGGTCCTCGCCTCCGTGGACACCGCGCGCGCCGGGCTGGCCAGCGGCATCAACAACGCGGCGGCACGGGCGGCGGGCCTGATCGCGGTCGCGGCGCTGCCGCTGCTCGCGGGGATGGGCCCGGAGGCGTATCGCGACCCGGCGGCCTTCGACGCGGCGTTCGACCGGGCGATGCCCATGTGCGCGGGGACGCTGCTGCTGGGTTCGGCACTGGCCTTCACCCTGGTCCGCCGGCCGGCCCCGGGCTGCCGGCACCCGGAGTGCCGTACCCACGGCAGCGTGACGGCTCCGCCGTTGGAGGGGCGGGGCAGGTAGGGGGGCGGTCGGCGGTCTCGGCCTCCGGCCGCGACCCCAGGGAGCTGCAGTGCCGTCGGCCGTACAGTTAACTGGACCTCATGACGATTCACGAAAACCTCCTCGGCGGCCCGCCCCCGACCCATCTCCCCGACGACCCGGAGCCCCGCGAACTCCTCGCGGCCGGCACCGCCCCCGCGGACGTCGCCGCCAAGTACCCCACCTCCTCCCTCGCCTGGGCCCAGCTGGCCGACGATGCGTTCGAGCGTGGCGCGGTCGTGGAGTCGTACGCCTACGCCCGTACGGGCTACCACCGCGGCCTCGACGCCCTGCGTCGCAGCGGTTGGAAGGGCCACGGGCCGGTCCCCTGGGAGCACGAGCCGAACCGCGGCTTCCTGCGTGCCCTGCACGCCCTCGCCCGCGCCGCGCAGGCGATCGGCGAGCAGGAGGAGTACGAGCGCTGCTCGCAGTTCCTCAAGGACTCCTCGCAGACGGCCGCCCAGACCCTCGGCTGACCCCTACGGGATTCCCGGTGTGGCCCGTCTGGCAGCAGACGGGCCTTGCCGTATCCCATGGGATTGCGGAGGATTCCGCTTGGGGACCGGGGCCCCCGTGCCGGAATCGGCAGGGGCGGACCGCTACCCGGAGCAACAACAGGAGACAGCGATGTCCCAACAGGCTCAACCCCTTCCCCAAGCCGCTGAGCCCGAGGCCCCGCATCTCGATTTCGCCGGCACGACGCCGTACGAGGACTACGTCAAGGCGGACGTGCTCACCCATCTCCAGCACACCCTCTCCGACGACCCCGGAGAGCTGGTCTTCCTGGTGACGACCCAGGTCATGGAGCTGTGGTTCACGGTGATCGTGCACGAGTGGGAGACCGCCGCGAACGCCCTGCGCTCGGACGACGTCCCGACCGCCGTCGCCGCGCTCAAGCGCTCCGTACGGGAGTTGGAAGCCCTGAACGCCTCCTGGAAGCCGCTCGGCCAGCTGACCCCGGCCCAGTTCAACTCCTACCGCTCCGCCCTCGGCGACGGCTCCGGTTTCCAGTCCGCGATGTACCGCCGCATGGAGTTCCTGCTCGGTGAGAAGTCCGCGTCCATGCTCGTCCCGCACCGCGGCGCCCCGCGGGCCCACGCGGAACTGGAGAAGGCGCTGCACGAACCGAGCCTGTACGACGAGGTCGTCCACCTTCTCGCGCGCCGCGGCCACACGATCCCCGACCCCGTCCTGAACCGGGACGTCTCCCAGCGCTACGACGCCTCCGACGCCGTCGAGGCCGCCTGGGCGGAGATCTACTCGGGCGACCAGAGCACCGAACTCGCCCGCCTGGGCGAGGCGTTGTCGGACGTGGCCGAACTGGTCTGGCGCTGGCGCAACGACCATCTGGTCGCCACCCGCCGCGCGATGGGCGCCAAGACCGGCACCGGCGGCTCGGCCGGCGTGGCCTGGCTGGAGAAGCGTGCCCGCAAGAACGTGTTCCCCGAGCTGTGGACGGCGAGGTCCCATGTCTGAACTGGCACTGCAGGCGGAGAAGCTGGACGCGGCGGACGAACTGGCACCGCTCAGGGACCGCTTCGTCCTCGATGAGGCCTGCGAGCACGCGGCCGGCACCGCGGGGATCTACCTGGACGGCAACTCGCTCGGCGCGCTCCCCGCCCACGTACCCGACCGGGTGGCCGACGTGGTCCGCCGCCAGTGGGGCGAACTGCGCATCCGCTCCTGGGACGAGAGCGGCTGGTGGACCGCGCCCGAGCGGATCGGCGACCGCATCGCCCCGCTGGTGGGCGCGGCGGCCGGGCAGATCGTCGTGGGCGACTCCACAAGTGTCAACGTTTTCAAGGCACTTGTGGCGGCGGTACGGATGGCGGGCGAGGACCGGACCGAGATCCTGGTCGACGCCACGACCTTCCCCACGGACGGCTACATCGCCGAGTCCGCGGCCCGTCTGACCGGCCGCACCCTGCGCAAGGTGACCCCGGCCGAGGTGCCCGCCGCCCTGACCGGGCGCACGGCGGCCGTCCTCCTCAACCATGTCGACTACCGCACCGGCCGCCTGCACGACCTGCCCGCCCTCACGGCCGCCGTCCACGCCGCGGGCGCGCTCGCGGTCTGGGACCTGTGCCACAGCGCGGGCGCGCTGGAGGTGGGCCTGGACGAGCACGGGGTCGACCTGGCGGTCGGCTGCACCTACAAGTACCTGAACGGAGGCCCGGGTTCACCGGCGTACCTCTACGTTCGCGAGGAGCTGCAGCCCCGCTTCGACTCCCCCCTCCCCGGCTGGAACTCCCACACCGACCCGTTCGGCATGAGCCCGTCGTACGCCCCGGCGCCGGGCGCTTCGCGGGGCCGCGTGGGTACTCCGGACATCCTCTCCATGCTGGCCCTGGAGGCGGCCCTGGACGTCTGGGACGGCGTCCGGGTCGGTGCCGTGCGGGCCAAGTCCCTCGCGCTGACGGACTTCTTCCTGCGCTGTGTGCGGGCGTACACCGAACCGGGACGCGTCGAGTCGGTGACTCCGGAACGCCATGAGGAACGCGGCAGCCAGGTCGCCCTGCGCTGTCCGGACGCCGGCGAGGTGATGCGCCGCCTGATCGCCCGAGGCGTCGTCGGCGACTTCCGCCACCCCGACGTCCTCCGCTTCGGGTTCACCCCGCTGTACGTCTCCTTCGCCGAGACCGAGCGGGCGGCCCGGATCCTGAGCGAGGAACTGGCGTAGAGCGCGAGGAGACGGCGTAGCGGCGGGAGGGGGCTCCCCGGCTCCGGGGAGCCCTCTCCTGCGAACGGTCCACAGAACCGTTTATCCCTGACTCTGCGTCACATCCCCATGCCCTCGCACGTCACTGGCCTGATACCGTCCCGCCAACGGCGAACGAAAATTCCTCACCCGGTCCGCCACACGCCAAACACGTTCCATCGCTGAGAGGTTGGAGCATGCCGGACGACGCCGCAGCAGCCCGCGCCGCCGCCGAGGAGGAGTCGGCCTTCGCGCATCCTCCGGTCGACCCCGATGCCACCTCCGCGTACGGCGCCCACCCCGACCAGGTGATCGACTTCTACGCCCCCCGAGCCGCCCCGGAGGCGGTCGTTCCCCTGGTGGTGGTCCTGCACGGCGGCGCCTGGCGCGCCCGTCACGACCGCCGGCACATCACCCCCTTCGCGGACTATCTCGCCCGCAGGGGCTTCGCGGTGGCCAACATCGAGTACCGGCGCGGCGGCGCACCCCTGATCCCCGAGCAGAACGCGGGCGACGGCACCCCTCCGGCCGGCCGCTGGCCCGACACCTTCGACGACGTCGCGGCCGCCCTGGAGGCGTTGCCCGCCCTCGTCCGCGAGGCGCTCCCGCAGGCCGACCCGCGCCGTACCGTTCTCACCGGCCACTCGGCCGGCGGCCATCTCGCCCTGTGGGCCGCGGCCCGCCACGTCCTGCCCGCGGACTCGCCCTGGCGCACCGAGCGGCCGGCCCCGCTGCGCGGCGTCGTCGCCCTCGCCCCGATCGCGGACCTCGAGGTGGCGGAGAAGCTCGACGTGTGCGGCAACGCGAGCCTGCAACTCCTCGGTGGCCACGGCACCTTCGCCGAGCGCCGCCCCTTCGCCGACCCCGTCCTGCTCCTCCCGACGGGCATCGCGACGACACTCGTCCAGGGGCGTACGGATGCGGAGGTGCCGCAGGCGGTGGCCGAGTCCTACGCGGCGGCGGCGGCGAAGGCGGGCGAGGTGGTCGGCCTGACCCTGCTGGAGGACGTGGGACACTTCCCCCTGATCGACCCGGCGGCGGACGCGTGCGCGGTGGTGGCCGAGGAGATCGCCCAACTGGCCTGGTAGTCGGTTCCGGCGACCGGTTCCGGCGACCGGCTCCGGGGATCGGCCCGTGCGATCGGCTCTGGAGGTCGGTCCGTGCGACCGGCCCTGACGGTCGGCCGTGACGACCGGCCTGGTGGAGTGGGCGGTGCGGCCCGTGCGGGTCGGCCCCGGTGATACCCGTAGTACCTGAGAGCTACCTCGCAGGACAGCTCCCTGGCGGGACGCCGACGACAGGCCCCGGTCCCTAATTTCCTTGTCAGAGAAGCCCGATGGCCGGGCCATCTGAAAGGAACCCGACCATGGGGCCCATCCGCCACCCCATTCACCCGCACCCCCCGACACCCCTCTCCGGCGGCCGGCAGCGGTCGGCGGGCGCTGATTCCCCCTCCGCGGAGCCGCAGTCGCCGACGGCGAATCCGTCGCGCGGGGGCCACCCGCACTCGACGACGAAACGGTCACGGCTGGTGCGGGGGACGGAGAGGCGAACCCCGCCGAAGACCTCCCGCACCCGCATCGGAACCTGGCGCCGCACCCTCCTCGCCGCCCTCCTCACCGCGGCCATCGCCGCCCCCCTCTCCGGTGCGGCCCGCCCCCAGATCCCCGCCCCCACCCCCGCCGCGCTCCCCCCGCTCACGGCCACCAGCCTCCACACCACCTACGAGGCCAACCGGGCCGACGCCGCCCGCGCCGCCCACATGGCCGCCGCGCACGGCGACCCCCACCGTGCCGCCGCCGACCAGGCCCTGGCCGGGCCGGGCCGAAACCTCCTCGCCTTCGACGGCCGAGGCGCCGGCCAGGCCACGGAGGTCCTCGGCGACCTCGCCCACGCCGACCACATCGCGGTCCTCGTCCCCGGCTCGGACACCTCCCTGGACACCTACGCCCGCTTCCACAAGGCCGCCGCGGCCCTGTACACGGACCTCACCCACCGCGCCCCCCACGGCACCACCGCCGCCGTCATCTCCTGGCTCGGTTACGAACCCCCGGCCACGGTCAGCACCACGGTGACCACGACCACCCGGGCCGACGAGGCCGCTCCCCGGCTGCGCGCCTTCGTGAGCCACCTGCGCACCGCGACCAAGCCGCAGGCGCATCTCTCCCTGCTCTGCCACTCCTACGGCACGGTCGTCTGCGGCCGTGCCGCCCCCGGCCTGGACGCCGACGACATCGCCCTCGTCGGCAGCCCCGGTACCGGCGCGGACTCGGCCGCGGCCCTGCACACCGATGCCCGCGTCTGGGCGGCCCGCGGCGCAGACGACTGGATCCGGCGGGTGCCGCACACCCGCGTCCACCTCTTCGGCACGACCATCGGCTTCGGCACCGACCCGGTCTCCCGCGCCTTCGGCGCCCGGGTCTTCGACGCGGCCGACGCCGACCACAGCGGCTACTTCACCCCGGGCTCGGCCTCCCTCGCCAACCTGGCCCGGATCACCCTCGGCGAGACCTCGGAGGTGACCCGTGCCTGAGCAGACCGCCCACGTCCGCCGTACCCGTCCGCGCGCCCCCCGCCCCCCGGCCTTCAGCCCCACCACTCCCGCTGCCACTCCCGCCTCCGGCGTCCCGGGGCGCACGCGCTCCCCCCTCACCCCGGCCACCGCCCTGCGAGCCCTCCGCCGAGCCGCCCGGCGCGTCGACGCCGCCACGCCCGCATCCCGGGACCGCGCGCTCGACGCCCTGCGCGCGTTCGCGATCCTCGGCGTCGTCCTCGGCCACTGGCTGGTGACGGCCCTGGTCGCACGGGACGGCGGTCTGCATACGGCGAGCCCGTTGCAGCACATGCCCTGGCTGGCCCCGGTCTCCTGGCTCTTCCAGACGCTGGCAGTGTTCTTCCTGGTGGGCGGCCAGGTGGCGACGCACAGCCTGGCCTCGGCCCGCGCCAGAGGCGACAGCTACGCCTCCTGGCTGCGTGCCCGTCTGGCCCGCCTGTTGCGTCCGGTGGCCGCGCTGCTCGGTCTGTGGTCGGTGACGACCGTGACGCTCCTGCTCACCGGCGCACCGCTGTCCACGGTCCACACGCTGCTGAAGCTGGCGCTGTCCCCGCTGTGGTTCCTCCTGGTCTTCGCCGGGCTCACCGCCGTCACCCCGCTCGTCGCGCGCCTCAACCCCCTGTGGCCGTTCGCCGTCGTCCTGCACGTGGACGTTCTCCGCTTCGGCCTGCACCTCGGCCCGTCCTGGCTCGGCTGGGTGAACCTGGCGGCGGGCTGGCTGGTCCCGTACGCCCTGGGCGCCGCCTGGGCCCGGGGCGAGCTGCGCAGCCGCCGCTCGGCCTTCGTCCTGCTGCTCGGCGGTACGGCGGCCACGGCCCTGCTCATCACCTGCGCGGGCTATCCGGCGTCCATGGTCGGCGTCCCCGGGGCGGCGACGTCCAACCTCAACCCTCCGACCCTGGCGGCCGTCACCTTCGGCCTGGCCCAGTGCGGCCTCGCCCTCCTGCTCCGCGACCGCCTGCGCCGCGCGATGGCCCGGCCCCTGGCCTGGGCGGCGATCGCCTTCGTCAACCTCTCCGCGATGACGATCTTCCTCTGGCACCAGACGGCCATGATGGCCACGACGGCCATGGGCCTCCTGGCGGGCCGGCTGCCCGGCCTGCACACCTCGCCGGACTCCGTCGCCTGGGTGGCGTCCCGCCTCGTGTGGCTCCCCGTCTTCCTCTCGGTCCTGGCGCTGTGCTGGGCGGCCTTCCGGCACCACGAGCAGGGCCCCGCCCGCCCCCGGCACCGCTCGTCGCAGGTGATCCGCCGTCATGTGCCCCCGGCGAGGCCCTCGCGCCATGCATAGAGTGACGTCCGTGAAGTCCGCGGATCCCGAGAACCCGACCGGTCGTTCCGGCGACGCCGGGCGCGCGACCTCACCGACCCCCCGTACCGAGACCGAGACCGAGACGGAGACCGAGACGGAGACCGGTCCCGCCACCCCGTCCCGTGCCGCCCGCCTCCGCGCCTGGCTGGGCGCAGTGCCCTCGCCCCAGTCGCCCCCCTTCTCGAAGTACCGCTGGCTGCGGCTGCTCACCTATGTCCTTGTCGTCTACGTGGCCCTCGGCATCGCCCTCGCCGGCGCCGAGGAGCTGTCCCACAGCTACGGCTTCACCGGCGCCGTGGCGTTGTCGAGCACGCTCCTGCAGGCCACCGCCGTCGTCCTGGCCCTGTGGCGCCCGGTCCCCGCGTGGGCCCTGTCCCTGGTCGTGGCCATCACCACCGCGATGCTGGCCCGCCCGAAGCTGGACTCTCCGCAGCTCCCGAGTCCCAACTGGCCTTGGTCCACACCCGTTCTGCTCGCCCACGTGGTCGTCCTCCTGCTCCTCGCCCTGCGGGTACGCCCTCGCGGCACCCTCGCGGCGTTCGGCGCGACCGCTTTGACGACCGCCGCCGTCGAAGGCGGCATCGGGGCGCAGCGCTACTCCGCGACGGGACTCGACGCCCTCGCCCTGTTCGCCGTCGCCGCCGTCATCGGCACCCTCCTGCGCGGTCGCAGCGTGGCCCGTACGCAACTGGTCCAGCAGACGACGATCACCGCGGAGGAGCGGGCCCGCCGCACGCTGCTGGAGGAGCGCAGCCGTATCGCCCGGGAGCTGCACGACGTGGTCGCCCACCACATGTCGGTGATCTCCATCCAGGCCCAGGTCGCCCCCCACCTGGTGGAGAACCCGTCGCAGGAGCTGAAGGAGAACCTCGACGGCATCCGCAACAACGCGCTGGAGGCCCTGACCGAACTGCGCCGTGTGCTCGGCGTCCTGCGGTCCGAGAACCCGGACGAGGCGGAGGCCGTCGAGGACTCCCCGGGCCTGCCCGCGCCCGGCACCGGCCCGGCGCCCCACGCCCCGCAGCCGAACCTCGCCCGGCTGGACGCCCTGCTGGAGAACACCAGGGCGGCCGGCGTGGACGTGGTGAAGGCCGAGGAGGGAGACCCGCGCGGCTACTCACCGGGCGTGGAGCTGTCCGCGTACCGGATCGTCCAGGAGGCCCTGAGCAACGTCCTGCGGCACGCGCCGGGCGCCAAGGTCCACGTGGACATCTCCCATCTGCCGGGCGGCATATACCTGAGCATCACCAACACCCGCCCCAGCCGTCCGGTCCAGCCGTCCCCGGGCAGCGGTCACGGCCTGCTGGGCATGCGGGAGCGCGCGGCGATGCTGGGCGGGCGCCTGGAGGCGAAACCGGCCGGGCACGGCGGCTTCGTGGTGACGGCGTTCCTCCCCCGCGGCGGCGCCCCCGAGCCGGCCGAGCCCGCGTCCCCCTCGCCGCCCTGACCCGCGGCCCCCGCCGCCTTCCTCGTATCCGATCCGTACAGCTTCGATCCGCACATCTTCGAGCCCCCGACAGGAGAACAGGTCCCATGACGAGCGGTGCCGGCACCATCCGCGTACTGATCGCCGACGACCAGCAGATGGTCCGGCAGGGCTTCACCGTGCTGCTCAACACCCAGCCCGACATCGAGGTGATCGGGCAGGCGGTGGACGGCGTGGACGCGATCGCCCAGACCGCCGAACTGGCCCCGGACGTGGTGCTGATGGACATCCGCATGCCCGAGCTCGGCGGCATCGAGGCGACCCGCCGCATCACCACCGAGCAGCCGGTCGTCAAGGTGCTGGTGCTCACCACGTTCGACCTGGACGAGTACGTGTACGAGGCACTGCGGGCCGGGGCCTCCGGCTTTCTGCTCAAGGACGCCTCCGCGGCCCAGCTGGCCGAGGCGGTACGGGTCGTGGCCGCGGGCGACGCCCTGCTCGCGCCGGGTGTCACCCGCCGCCTCATCGCCGAGTTCTCCCGCCTGGACGGCAGCCGCCGGGCCCCGCTCAAGCAGCGCGTCGGCGATCTCACCGAGCGGGAGACGGAGGTGCTGGCACTGATCGCCCAGGGCCTGTCGAACGCGGAGATCGCCGAGCGGCTGGTCGTGGCCGAGCAGACGGTGAAGACCCACGTCGGCCGCATCCTGGTCAAGCTG
Organism: Streptomyces yokosukanensis; assembly: GCF_001514035.1. GTDB lineage: Bacteria > Actinomycetota > Actinomycetes > Streptomycetales > Streptomycetaceae > Streptomyces > Streptomyces yokosukanensis. The sequence goes on from NZ_KQ948206.1 coordinate 499,831, forward strand.
GGCCTGCGGGACCGCACCCAGGCGGCGGTCTTCGCCTACGAGTCCGGCCTGGTCCGCCCCGGCGGCCGCTGACGTCTCGGTGACCCCCTGCGGGGCGACCCGTAGTACCTGAGGGGGACCCCCGAGGACCCCTCTGCAAGGTGACGACCGCGACCCCCGCCCCCGCATACCGTTCTGTACGTGACCCAGACGACGCACACGCAGACGACACCGCCGGGCCCGGCCGGCCGGCCGCGCAGCCCGGAGTTCCGGTTCGCCGCGGATGCCCTGCGCGGCCTGCGGCAGGACCTGTTCCAGAACGCCTTCGCCTACCGCCCGCTGCCCCTCATGAGCGTGGACGGTCCGCTCGCCCGGAGGCTGCCCCGCCTCATGAGGGAGTACGCGGCGTGGGCTCCGCACGCGACGGTGGCGGCCGCCGGCACGCTGGCGGTGCTCGTCGGCCTGACGGACGACGAGGTGGGGATCAGGGGCCTGCTGTCCGCGATGCTGGCGCTGATCCCGGTGCTGCTGACCCTGGTGCGTCCGAAAGGGGCGCTCTGGCTGTCCTTCGCGGGGACCACGGCCACGGCGATCATCGGCGGCGCCGGGGGCAGCTGGCCGTGGCTGCCGAGCAGCTTCATCTCCCATCTGGTGGTGCTCACCGTCGTCGCGATCCGCACCCGCCCGCGCACGGCGGCCTGGACATGGCTGCTGACCGCGGCGTACGGCTTCTTCGCCCAGACGGGCCTCGGCTGGGGGTACGACGCCAGCGACACCGGCGCGATGCTGTTCCTGTCCGCGCTGATTCTGCTGATCGTCACGGTCTGGCACATCCGCCGCGAGGCCCGGCAGGAGATGACCGCCCAGCAGACGGTGACCGAGCACGAGCGCTCCCGCCGCACCCTGCTGGAGGAGCGCTCGACGATCGCCCGCGAGCTGCACGACGTGGTCGCCCATCACATGTCGGTCGTCGCCATCCAGGCGGAAGCCGCGCCCTACCGTGTGGAGAACCCGCCGGAGGAGCTGGAGAAGGCGTTCGTCACCATCCGGGAGAACGCGGTGGCGGCCCTGACCGAGCTGCGCCGGGTCCTCGGGGTCGTGCGCGCGGAGAACTACGAGGCGCCGGACGCCCCGCAGCCGACCCTGGCCGATCTCGACGCACTGCTCGGCAATGTGCGCCAGGCCGGCCTGACGGTGGACAAGGCGGTGACCGGCGCGGTCCGCGAACTGCCGCAGGGGGTGGAGCTGTCGGCGTACCGCATCGTGCAGGAGGCCCTCAGCAACACCCTGCGGCACGCTCCGGGAGCGAGCGCCCGTGTGGAGATCGGCTATGTCCTCGGCGGTCTGGGTCTGCGGATAGTCAACGGTCCGCCGCCCGCCCCGCATCTCATAAAGCCCTCACCGGGCGCCGGGCACGGCCTCACGGGCATGCGGGAGCGTGTCTCCATGCTGAACGGCGAGATGGCGACGGGCCGGGCGGAGGACGGAGGCTATGAGGTGACGGTGTTCCTGCCGGTACCTCCGGCCACCGGGATCGAAGGGGACGCATGACCATCCGCGTACTGATCGCGGACGACCAGATGATGGTCCGCGAGGGCTTCTCGGTCCTGCTGAACGCGATGCCGGACATCGAAGTCGTCGGCGAGGCCGTCAATGGAAGGCAGGCGGTGGAACGGGTCCGTGAACTCGCTCCGGACGTCGTCCTCATGGACATCCGGATGCCGGAGCTGAACGGCATCGAGGCGACCCGGGAGATCGTCGCCTCGGACGGTGCGGCGAAGGTGCTGGTCCTGACGACCTTCGACCTGGACGAGTACGTGTACCAGGCGCTGCGCGCGGGAGCCTCGGGCTTCCTCCTCAAGGACGCCTCGGCACGCCAGCTCGCCGACGGGGTGCGGGTGGTGGCCTCGGGCGAGGCGCTGCTGGCCCCCTCGGTCACCAGACGACTGATCACGGAGTTCTCCCGTCTGTCGGAGACCCCGCGGCTGATGCCGGCGGCCCAGGCGTCGTACGGCGAGCTGACGGAGCGGGAGACGGAGGTGCTGATCCTGATCGCCCAGGGCCTGTCGAACGCGGAGATCGCCGAGCGGCTGGTGGTGGCGGAGTCGACGATCAAGACCCATGTGAGCCGGATCCTGGTGAAACTGGGCCTGCGGGACCGCACCCAGGCGGCGGTGTTCGCCTACGAGGCCCGGCTGGTCACACCGGGCTGACGCGGTGTCCCGCAGGCCGCCGGCCGGGCACGTCGGGGGCCGGGACCCCTGGTCAGCCGTCGGTCGGCGCGTTAGCGTCCCCGCATGGCTGGCTCCATCGACGTGACGTTCGACCCCTGGGACCCGGCGTTCCTCGCCGATCCCTACCCCGCCTACGCCGAGCTGCGGGCTCGGGGCAGGGTGATCCGGTACGAGGCGACCGACCAGTGGCTGGTCCCGCACCACGCGGACGTCTCGGCGCTGTTGCGGGACAGGCGGCTGGGGCGGACGTATCAGCACCGGTTCTCGCACGAGGAGTTCGGGCGGGGCGCGCCCCCGCCGGAGCACGAGCCGTTCCGCACGCTCAACGACCACGGCATGCTCGACCTGGAGCCGCCGGACCACACCCGGATCCGGCGCCTGGTGTCGAAGGCGTTCACACCGCGCACGGTGGAGCGGCTGCGCCCGTATGTGGAGGAGCTGGCGAACGACCTGGTGGCCCGGCTGGTGGCGGCCGGCGGCGGCGATCTGCTGGCGGACGTGGCGGAGCCGCTGCCGGTGGCGGTGATCGCCGAGATGCTGGGCATTCCGGAGGCGGACCGCGGACAGCTGCGTCCCTGGTCGGCGGACATCTGCGGGATGTACGAGCTGAATCCGTCGCAGGAGACGGCCACGAGGGCGGTCCGCGCCTCGGTGGAGTTCTCGGAGTATCTGCGCGAGCTGATCGCGGCGCGCCGCAAGGAGCCGGGGGAGGATCTCGTCTCCGGTCTGATCGCGGCGCACGACGAGGGCGACCGGCTGACCGAACAGGAGATGATCTCCACGGCGGTGCTGCTGCTCAACGCGGGGCACGAGGCCACGGTGAACGCCACGGTCAACGGCTGGTGGGCGCTGTTCCGCCACCCCGAGCAGCTGGCGGCCCTGCGCGCCGACCACCGCCTGGTCCCCTCCGCGATCGAGGAGCTGATGCGCTACGACACCCCGCTCCAGCTCTTCGAGCGCTGGGTGCTCGACGACATCGAGATCGACGGCACGACGATCCCGCGGGGCTCGGAGATCGCCATGCTCTTCGGTTCCGCCAATCACGACCCCGAGGCCTTCGAGCGGCCCGAGCGGCTGGACCTGACCCGTGCGGACAACCCGCACATCTCCTTCAGCGCGGGCATCCACTACTGCATCGGCGCACCCCTGGCCCGGATCGAGCTGGCCGCCTCGATGACGGCCCTGCTCCGGCAGGCCCCCACGCTGTCGCCGGCGGCGGAGCCGGAGAGGAAGCCGAACTTCGTGATCCGGGGGCTGGAGGGGTTGCGCGTGCGGGTGGGGTGATCGCCGTTGCGGCGGTACGCCGGCCGAGCTGTCGTGCTTCAGCCGGCCAGGTCCCGACGCCGTAGCCCCGCCAGTCCCGCGCCCACCAGCGCGACCGCCAGCCCCAGCAGGACCAGCACCGGCTCCCACTGCATCCCGCCGCCGGGCAGCTTCGGCAGATGCCCGAACGGGGAGAGGTCCAGCACCGCGCGCGGGACGTTCAGCGCGGGGCCGATCCAGCCGATCAGGAGGACCGCGCCGGCCACGCCCCAGGCCGCCGTGGCTCCCCGCGGCACGACGCCGAACAACAGGACGGCGATTCCGCCGATCACCCACACGGCGGCGACCTGCAGCAGGCAGGCCCCGAGCACCGGCCCGATCTGCCGGCCGTAGCCGACGGCGAAGCCCAGTCCGGCCAGCAGCATGATCAGGACCGAGCCGCCGAACGCGATCAGCAGATGGCCGGCGGCCCAGCGCACCCGGCCCACCGCGGCGGCCAGGACCGGCTCGGCGCGGCCCGAGGCCTCCTCACCGGCCAGCCGGAGCACGCAGGAGACGACGTGGAGCGCGGCGACCAGGCCGAGCATGCCGACCATCGCGGCGAGGAAGGCGTCCGTCAGACCCGACTGGCCGCCCAACCGCTGGAAGATCTTCCGCGCCTCGGCGTTGTCGCCGACGAGCCTGGCCGCGCCGTCCGTCATCCCGCCGTAGACGGCTCCGGCGAGGAAGAAGCCGATCGACCAGCCGAGTACGCTGCCACGCTGCAGCCGCCAGGCCAGCGCGCCCGCCGTGCCGAGCCGACCGGCCGCCGGTCCCGGCCGGGTCGGCAGGAAGCTCATGCCGATGTCCCGGCGCCCCGCCAACGCGTAGGCGACCACCGCCTGGACGGCCACGGCCGCCGCGAACAGCAGCAGCACCCACCAGCGTTCGGCGGCGAAGGCGCGCAGGTTCTCCAGCCAGCCCAGCGGGGACAGCCAGGTGAGCGGGGAGGAGCCGTCAAAGGAGGCCGAGTCGCCCGCCGCGCGCAGGACGAAGGCCGCGCCGAGCACCGCCGCCGTGAGCCCCCGGGCCAGCCGGGCGCTCTCGGTCAGCTGGGCGACGATCGCCGCCGTCGTGGCGAACACCATGCCCGCGCCCGCGACCCCGAGCCCGAAGGCCAGTGCACCGGCCGCGCCCTGTCCGGCGAGCCCCGCGACGATCAGGACGCACAGGGCCGCGTTCGCGACCGCCGCCGTGAGCAGTGCCGCCGTGAGCGGGGCCCGGCGTCCCACCATCCCGGAGGACACCATTTCCTGCCGTCCGCTCTCCTCCTCGTCGCGGGTGTGCCGGACGACGACGAGCAGGCTCGTCACGGCGGCGAGCGCGGCCGCGTAGATCCCGACCCGCCAGGCGGTCAGCGCGCCGAGGGAGTCGTCGAAGACCGGCCCGACCATGGCGCGCAGCGAGGTGTCGGTGGCCATCTGGTGCAGCAGGCCGGCGCGCTCGGCGGGGGTGCCGTACAGGGTCTTCAGGGTGTTGGGCATGGAGAGGACCATCAGCGTGTTCACCGCGACCCACACCGGGATCAGCACCCGGTCGCGGCGCAGCGCGAACCTCAGCAGGACTGCGGTGCCCGCCAGTCGGGAGGATGTGCGGTTCATGCCGGCACCTCGACGATGTCGTCCTGGTAGTGCCGCAGGAACAGTTCCTCCAGCGTCGGCGGGGTCGAGGTCAGCGAGCGCACCCCGGAGGCGCTCAGCGAGCGCAGGACGGCGTCCAGGTGGTCCGTGTCCACCTGGAGCCGGACGCGCCGGCCCTGCACGTCGAGGTCGTGCACGCCCGGCAGCAGGCCCAGTGCGCCCGGGGGGCCGACGAGTTCGGCGCTCACGCTGGTCCGGGTCAGATGCCGCAGGTCGGCCAGCGATCCGCTCTCCACGGTCCGGCCCTTGCGGATGATGCTGACGCGGTCGCAGAGTTCCTCGACCTCGCTGAGGATGTGGGACGACAGCAGGACCGTACGGCCGCGCTCGCGCTCCTCCTCGACACAGGTCTGGAAGACCTCCTCCATCAGCGGGTCCAGGCCCGAGGTCGGCTCGTCCAGGATCAGCAGGTCCACATCGGAGGCGAAGGCGGCGACCAGGGCGACCTTCTGCCGGTTGCCCTTGGAGTAGGTGCGGCCCTTCTTGGTCGGGTCCAGCTCGAACCGCTCGATCAGCTCGGCCCGGCGGCGGGCGTCGAGTCCTCCGCGCAGCCGCCCGTAGAGATCGATGACCTCGCCGCCGGAGAGATTGCGCCACAGGGTCACGTCGCCGGGTACGTAGGCGATCCTGCGGTGCGCCTTGACCGCGTCCCGCCAGGGATCGCGGCCCAGTACCTGCGCGGCGCCCGCGTCGGCGCGCAGCAGTCCGAGCAGCACCCGGATCGTGGTCGACTTGCCGGCGCCGTTGGGGCCGAGGAAGCCGTGCACCTCACCGGCCTCGACGTCCAGGTCGAGGCCGTCGAGCGCGTGCGTACGGCCGAAGGACTTGTGGAGTCCGGCGACCGTGATTGCCTTCGTCATGATTCCGAACGTACGCTTCTTTCAGAAATTTGTGAAGTTAAGGAAGCGCATGAATGCCGGATAGGGTGAGAGGCATGACGGAGCCGAGTGCAGAGCGGGACCCCGAGTCGGTCTCGCGGTTCGTGGAACACTTCGCGGCCCAGCTGACCGAGGCGGGCATGCCGCGTATGCCGTCCCGGGTCTTCGGCGCCCTCCTCGCCTCCGACGCCGGCACTCTGACCTCCGCCGAACTGGGCGACCAGCTGAAGATCAGCCCCGCCGCCGTCTCCGGTGCCGTGCGCTATCTCGCGCAGGTCCACATGGTGTCGAGGGAGCGCGAGCCCGGCTCACGCCGCGAGCGGTACCGGGTGCACAGCGACCAGTGGTACGAGGCGCTCACCAACCGCGAGGCCATCATCAAGCGCTGGGAGGACGCCCTGCGCGAGGGCGTCACCAGCCTCGGAGCCGACACCCCCGCGGGGCGCCGGCTCGCCGAGACACTGGGCTTCTTCGAGTTCATCGAGGAGGAACTGGTCGGGGTGATGGAGCGCTGGCGGGTGCACCGGGAGCAGAAGTACCCCCGCTGAGCCCGCTCAGCGTTCCTTCGTCTCCTCCAGCACCGTCCGCCCCAGCAGCGCGTACCGCTCGGGCGAGCGCCGTTTCAGGTACTGGGCGCAGCCCACGCCCGTCGCCGCGACCAGGGCCACCAGCCACGGGGTCGCCTTCAGTACGAGCGAGCCGGACTCGGGCCCGGCCGCCGCGCTCATGTTGGACACCAGCAGCACCACGACGGCGAGCATCGCGATGCCCCCGACGAGCGGCGCGGTGAAGGTGCGGAACCAGTGGCGGCTTTCGGGGTGGTTCCTGCGGAAGTAGACGAGGACGGCGAAGGAGCACACGGCCTGCACGATCAGGATCGCCATCGTGCCGAGGATGGCGAGCAGGACGTAGAGCGCGTTGTACGGGTCCTTGCCCGCGATCCAGAAGGCGGCGATCAGTACGGCGCTCACCGCCGTCTGCACCAGCCCGGCGATGTGCGGCGAACCGTGCCGGGCGTGGGTGCGGCCGATCGTGTTCTTCAGCGAGGTCAGGACGCCCTCCCGCCCGAGGGCGTAGAGATAGCGGGCGGCGCAGTTGTGGAAGGCCATGCCGCAGGCCAGCGATCCGGTGATCATCAGCCACTGCATGACGTCGACCGCCCAGTGCCCGACATAGCGCTCGGTGGGGTCGAAGAACATCGCGAGCGGGTTCGCGGAGGAGGCCGCCTTCACGGCCTCGGCCTGGCCGTTGCCGATGATGGCCATCCAGGAGACGAAGACGTAGAAGACGCCGACGCCGAGGACGCTGATCATCGTCGCCTTGGGGATGATCTTCTTCGGGTCGCGCGACTCCTCGCCGTACATCGCGGTCGACTCGAAGCCGACCCAGGACCAGAAGGCGAAGAAGAGCCCGAGCCCGGCGGACGTGCCCTTGAAGGCGTTGACCGGGTCGACCGGCGCGAACGCGAACCCGTGCGGGCCGCCGCCGTGGAGGGCGACGGACACCGCCATGGCGGCGAGCACGGTCACCTCGGTGCCCAGCAGCACCACCAGCAGTTTCTCGGCGACGCTGACCCCGAACCAGGTGCCGGTCGCGTTGATCGCGAGCATCAGGACGGCGAACGCCCACCAGGGCACGTGCACGCCCGTCTGGTCCTTCAGGGTGGTCGTGGCGAAGGTGGAGAAGATGCCGATCAGCGCCGGTTCGAAGACGACGTACGCGAAGGTCGCCAGCAGCCCGGAGGCGAGACCGGCGGTCCGGCCGAGCCCGTAGGAGATGAATCCGTAGAACGCGCCCGTGGACGTGATGTGTTTCGCCATCGACGTGAAACCCACGGAAAAGATTGCCAGGACGACCATTGCCACGAGATAGCTGGCGGGCGCCCCGATCCCGTTGCCCGACGACACCATGAAGGGCACGTTGCCGGTCATCGCGGTGATCGGCGCGGCGGTCGCCACCGCCATGAACACCACGCCGAGCAGGCCTACGGCGTTCGGTTTCAGCCGGTGAACCGCTTCGTCTTCGGTGCTGCCCGCCGCCGGGGCGACGCCCTCGTCCACTGCCATCGGGTGGCCCCCTCCGTGTCCGGTGCAAGAGTCCTGGTGGGTCCTGATGGAGCAGGATGGTGGACGAGACGGGGGCACGGGAAGGGGTCGGCGCTGTTAAATATTTGTCACCAGACCTTTAGGGGGCGTACGGCTCGCCCATCGGCGGACAGCAACGGCTCATGAGCCGGTGGGCAGGGTGAGCCCCCAGGCGCCCTCCGCCACCCGCCATGTGCGCCGCCGTACCGGTCCCGACACCGCCGCGTCCGCCCGGTAGCGGAAGTCCGCGCCGATCACCGTCACCGTCTGCCCGCACGCCCGCACCGGAGTCGCCTCCGCGCCCACCGACAGCGGCCGTACCTCCACCCGGGCCAGTCCGCCCGTGCCCGGCGCCACCGACACCGCCTCCACGGGCTGGCCGAGGTCCACCACCGCCGCCCCGTCGACCTCGACCCGCAGCCGGGAGGGTCCCGGCGACGGCACGGCGGGCAGCCGGGGCCGGCCGGGGGCGAGGGTGCGCACCAGCGAGCGGTACCAGGTCCGGCCCGCGGCCGCGGTCACCGGTTCGGGGGCAGCCGCCCGCACCGGCTCCGGCGGAATGCCGAGCCCGCCGAGCACCACCCCGTCGCTGTCGTCGACCAGCAGGTCCAGGCGGCGCTCCGACCCGTCCAGCACGGCCCGTGCCGCCGCCACCGCGCCGCGCGGCACGCCCAGCGACTCGGCGAGTGCGGTGTCACCCACCGGGACCACCGACAGCGCACATCCGGCCAGCTCCCGCGCCCGGTGCAACACGGTCACGGCCCGCACCAGGGCGCGGTCGTCCCCGATCACCACCGGCCTCCTGGAGCCCCGCCGGCCCAGCGCACGGGCGAATTCCTCCGGCCCGTCCGGCAGACACACCTTGGTCGCCGCACCCGCGCTGAGCACGTCTTTCGCGATCCGTACGGACTCCCCGTCCGTCTGTCGTGCCGCCGGATCGATGATCACCAGCAGCTGTTCGGACGTCGCGAAAGTCGCCACCTCGGTCCTGCCTCGCTTCCTCGGGTAGCATCTTTGTGCAAGAGCCCCTTGCGCTATTGCGCCAGGGGCTTCGTCTATTCCGGGGCATCCGGTCCGACGGTTGTGCGACCAACGGCGGTCGCTGTGGCACGCGGCGGTGAACCTTACGCCCACGCCCCCGACCTTGGACATGCCCCGCCCGGAAGGGGTGTACGCGCGTGCCCGCACTTGTGCTGCTCGGTGCTCAGTGGGGTGACGAAGGCAAGGGAAAGGCGACCGACCTGCTCGGTGGCTCGGTGGACTATGTAGTGCGCTATCAGGGCGGCAACAACGCCGGCCATACGGTCGTCGTCGGCGACCAGAAGTACGCACTGCATCTCCTCCCTTCCGGAATCCTCTCGCCTACTTGTGTCCCGGTCATCGGCAACGGCGTCGTCGTCGACCCGTCGGTCCTGCTCTCCGAGCTGAGCGGTCTGAACGAGCGTGGCGTCGACACGTCCAAGCTCCTGATCAGCGGTAACGCGCACATCATCACGCCGTACAACGTGACCGTCGACAAGGTGACGGAACGCTTCCTCGGCAAGCGCAAGATCGGTACGACCGGCCGCGGCATCGGCCCGACCTACGCGGACAAGATCAACCGCGTCGGCATCCGGGTCCAGGACCTCTACGACGAGTCGATCCTGCTGCAGAAGGTCGAGGCGGCCCTCGACGTCAAGAACCAGCTGCTCACCAAGCTGTACAACCGGCGCGCGATCGCCGCCGACCAGGTGGTCGAGGAGCTGCTGGGCTACGCCGAGCAGATCAAGCCGTACGTCGCCGACACGGTGCTGATCCTGAACGAGGCGCTGGAGCAGGACAAGGTCGTGCTCTTCGAGGGCGGTCAGGGCACCCTCCTCGACATCGACCACGGCACGTACCCCTTCGTCACCTCCTCGAACCCGACCGCCGGCGGTGCCTGCACCGGCGCCGGTGTGGGCCCGACGAAGATCAGCCGGGTCATCGGCATCCTCAAGGCGTACACGACCCGCGTCGGCGCCGGTCCCTTCCCGACCGAGCTGTTCGACGAGGACGGCGAGGCGCTGCGCCGCATCGGCGGCGAGCGGGGCGTGACCACCGGCCGTGACCGCCGCTGCGGCTGGTTCGACGCGGTGATCGCCCGCTACGCGACCCGTGTGAACGGTCTGACCGACTTCTTCCTCACCAAGCTGGACGTGCTGACCGGCTGGGAGCAGATCCCGGTCTGCGTGGCGTACGAGATCGACGGCAAGCGCGTCGAGGAACTGCCGTACTCGCAGACCGACTTCCACCACGCGAAGCCGGTCTACGAGACCCTGCCGGGCTGGTCCGAGGACATCACCAAGGCGAAGTCCTTCGCCGACCTGCCGAAGAACGCCCAGAACTACGTCAAGGCGCTGGAGGAGATGTCCGGCGCCCCGATCTCCGCGATCGGCGTGGGCCCGGGCCGGGACGAGACGATCGAGATCAACTCGTTCCTGTAGGGGCTGTGCTCCTTTCATCGCCGTAGGGGCCCCGGCGGCCGTCGTGTCCGGTGGACAATGGACGTATGAGCGTCCACCGGAACGCACGGTGCCGGGGACCGTACGGCGGTGAAGGCGACCAGGCCGACGGCACGGACTGCTCCGATCCGGCCGTCTTCGAGATCGTCCGCTACGGCCTGCCGCCGCTGCCCGTGTGCCCGGTGCATCTCGGGCCCGCCCTGCTGATGGCGAGCGGGGTGCTGTGGCCCCCGGAGATCAGGCTGATCGGCCGCGTCTGAGCGGCGAAGGCAACCAACCCCGGCGGTACGGCGGTTGAAGGCTCGGTGCCGACGGCGCCGTTGGTCATGGACATGAACTTCCTTGACCTTCCCTTGGGTTGTTCCTGGTTCCCAGCGGAACCGGGTGAGGCAAGCATCTACGCGGGTAGCCCCCGTATGCACGCGCGTAGAACCTTCTCACCCCAGCCCTTTCCAGGAGCCTCGAATGCCCCTCAGTCCCATGAACCGCCGGGAGTTCGTGAAGAAGTCGGCCGTCACCGGAGCGGCCGTCGCCGCCGCCGGGACCGTCGCGGCGGTCCCCGCGCAGGCGGCCGAGCAGCAGCGGGACTGCCACCCCCGCACCTGGTCGTTCTCCGTCCTCGGCACGACGGACCTGCACAGCCACGTCTTCGACTGGGACTACTACAAGGACGCCGCCTACACCGACAAGGCGGGCAACTCGGTGGGCGTGGCGCGCGTGGCCACCCTCATCAAGCAGCAGCGCGAGGCCAAGGGCGAGGACCATGTCCTCCTCGTCGACGCCGGCGACATCATCCAGGGCACCTCCCTCGCCTACTACTTCGCGCGCGTCGACCCGATCACGGGCACCGACGGCAAGAAGGGCCCCAGGCACCCGATGGCCGTGGCCATGAACCACATGCGCTACGACGCCGCCGCCCTCGGCAACCACGAGTTCAACTACGGCATCGAGGTGCTGCGCAAGTTCGAGAGCCAGTGCCACTTCCCGCTGCTCGGCGCGAACGCCCTGGACGCGAAGACCCTGCGTCCCGCCTTCCACCCGTACACCGTCAAGCGGATCCGCGTCCCCGGCGCCCCCGACATCAAGGTCGGCATCCTCGGCCTCACCAACCCCGGCATCGCCCTGTGGGACAAGGACAACGTCAGCGGGAAGATGGTCTTCCCCGGCCTGGTGGAACAGGCGAAGAAGTATGTGCCGAGGCTGCGCGCGCTGGGCTGCGACGTCGTCTTCCTGACGGACCACTCGGGCCTGGACGGATCGTCCTCCTACGGCGACGAACTCCCCTATGTGGAGAACGCCTCGAACCTGGTCGCCGAGCAGGTGCCGGGCATCGACGCGATCCTGGTCGGCCACACACATGTCGAGGTCCCCTCCTACACGGTCAAGAACGCGGAGACCGGCGAGGAAGTCCTGCTCTCCGAGCCGTACTGCTGGGGCTACCGCCTCAGCGTCTTCGACTTCGAGCTGGAACTGCACCACGGGCAGTGGAAGGTGACGAGCAAGACGGCGCAGACCCTCAACCCCAACACGGTGGACGAGGACCCGGAGATCAAGAAGCTCCTGGAGGCCGATCACGAGCTGGTCGTGAAGTACGTGAACACGGCCGTCGGCACCTGCACGGCGGACCTCTCGGCGGCGGACTCCTGCTGGAAGGACGTGCCGATCATGGACTTCATCCACAAGGTCCAGACGGAGAGCGTGAAGGCGGGCCTGTCGGCCGCCGACGCCGCCCTCCCGCTGATCTCGGTGGCCGCCCCCTTCTCCCGCACGGCGGACATCCCCCAGGGCAGCGTCACCATCAAGGACATCGCCGGTCTCTACATCTACGACAACACCCTGTACGGCAAGAAGCTGACCGGCGCCCAGCTCAAGGACTACCTGGAGTTCGCGGCGAAGTACTACCACCAGGTGCCGGCCGGCACGAAGGTCGACACGGCGACCCTCACCAACGCCAACAGCTTCTGGGACTACATGTACGACACGGCGGCGGGCGTCGGCTACGAGATCGACATCGCCCAGCCGGAGGGCTCCCGGATCAAGAACCTCACCTACAACGGCGCGGCCGTCGCCGACGACCAGGTCTTCGTCGTGGCCGTGAACAACTACCGTGCGAACGGCGGTTCCGGCTATCCGCACATCGCGGCGGCGCCGATCGCGTACAGCTCGACGAACGAGATCCGCCAGCTGATGATCGACTACGTGACCGCGAAGAAGAGCCTCGACCCGGCCGACTTCGCCGTCACCAACTGGAAGCTGACGCAGGCCGGTACACCGGTCTTCTGATCCCGCCGGGCAGGGTCAGCGGGTCTTGCGCGTGGCACCGAAGTGCGTCTCGTGCGTCCAGACATGGGTGCACGAGGGGCACTGCAGGTGCAGCAGGCTGCCGGTGTTGGAGAGCAGATAGCGCCAGTGCGCGGTGCAGGCGTCTCCCCGCCGACAGGCGTCGCACCCGCTGCGGTCGTCACAGTTCGGGCACGCCACCCAGGCGCGCCGCCCTCGGTCGGCCTGCGGATCAAGCGGCAGCATCGGTGGGTCCCGCGGGCAGCACACCGGCCGCCACCAGCTCGTCGTAGATGCGCTGCTGCTCGGCGTCCAGGCCGGAGTACAGCAGCGCCCGCGCCTCCTCCTCGCCGCGGAGCGCCGCCGCGGGGTCCCAGTCGGGGCCCAGGGCGGCCATGACGTGGGTGCGTCGGAGCATCTCGTGTGCGCTGAGGTCGACGTTGAAGTCGAAGGTGGGGCCGTGGGGGGACATGCAATCGAACGTAGGTGGGCAATTCGCCCACGACAAGAATAGGTGGGTGAAATCACACGGCTCTGATCAGCTGAACACGATCATCGAGCCCTGGGCCAGGGAGCGGGTCGCCGCCGCGTGCAGGCCGAGCCACACATGCCGTTCGCGGGCGAACGGGCTGGGGTCGTACGGCGCGGGGACGGCCGGTTCCTCCAGTTCCGTGGGGGCCGTGGGCGGGGCCGGGGCCGCCGGGGGGTTCGCGGGGTCGATGCCGATGGTCGGGGCCACGTACTCCAGCTCCCGCAGCAGCGTCTGCGAGGAGCCGAGCGGACCGCCGCCCGCCAGCAGGTCGTCGTTGGACAGCGGCTGCGGGAAGTCGACCGGGACGTACGCGCCCGCGTGGTCGTAGTGCCAGACCAGGTGGGACTGCTGAGCCGTGGACTCGAACATCTCCAGCAACTGCTCGTAGTCGCCGCCCAGTTCGTCCACCGGGGTCACCGGCAGACCGCAGACCTGGAGGAGGTACACGCGGCGCAGGAAGTGAAGGGCGTCGTAGTCGAAGCCGGCCACGGGCGCGACCTCGCCGGACAGGCCCGGCATGTACTGGTACACCGGCACCGGGGGCAGCCCGGCGTCCGTCAGTGCGTTGTTGTACTGCGCGAGTTCTTCGGCGAAGGGATTGTCCGGGGTGTGGCACAACACGTCCACGAGCGGTACCAGCCACAGGTCACAGGCCAAAGAGGGCTCCTACACACAGAAGGTGGTCAGGGCAGGGTAGTCGGTGCCGTGCCGGTCCCATACCCCCCCGGCCGCTCAGCTACCGGCCAGGTGCTCCAGCAGCGCCAGCGACTGGGCGTTGGAGGCGGCGACGATCGAGCGGGCGGTGTCGGCCTCGCGCCGGGCCAGCGCGTCGACCAGGTCCGTGTGCCCGGCCCACAGCCGGCCGCGCAGGTCGGGCAGGCGGAGCAGATGCTGCACGGCGCAGACCCACGACTGCACCCGCAGCCGGTCGAGGAAGTCGCCGAGGTAGGGATTGCCGAACAGAGCGCTCAGTTCGCGCCAGAAGCGGAGGTCGTAGCCGACGAGGATCGTGAGGTCGCCGGCCGTCGCCGCCCGCTGGGCCTCCTCGCCGCGGCGGCGCACCGTGGCCAGGGCCGCGGTCGTGCGCGGGTCCTCCGGCGGGGTGCGGAAGGCGGGATGGCCGGTGCTGAGGGCCTGGAACATGCCGTCCGTGACCAGGCTGCGGGCCTCGATCATGTTCCGGTAGTCGGTGAGGGTGTACTCGGGCACGCGGAAGCCGCGGTGCTGGTCGGCCTCCAGGATGCCCTGTGCGGACAGGTCCACCAGCGCCTCGCGGACGGGTGTGGCGGAGACCCCGTACTGGTCGGCGATCTCCTTGACCGTGAACGCCCGGCCCGGTCGCAGCCGCCCCGCCAGCACCTCGTCGCGGAGCGCGTCCGCGATCTGCTGGCGCAGGGTGCTGCGCGTCACGGCACCGGTGCCGGGCATCCTCGGAGTCTCCTCGCGCGTAGATGACGTGCTCGTCCAGGTCTTACGAGCACGTCACCTTACGCGTTCGAGTGTGCGCGGCGGCAGCCGCTGTTCGGTTACGCCGTGTACTACGCCGTGTATGTGTCGGCCACGCTCAGCGCGGCGTCCAGGGCGGCGAAGCCCTCCTTCAGCTCGGCCTCCGTGACATTGCACGGCGGCACCACATGGGTGCGGTTCATGTTCACGAAGGGCCAGACGCCGTGCTGCTTGGCGGCGGCCGCGAACGCGGCCATGGGGGCGTTCGCCTCGCCGGTCGCGTTGTAGGGCACCAGCGGTTCGCGGGTCTCGCGGTTCTTCACCAGCTCCAGCGCCCAGAACATGCCGACACCGCGCACCTCGCCGACGCTCGGGTGCCGCTCGGCCAGCTCGGCCAGAGCCGGGCCGACGACGCTCCCGCCGAGCCGCCTGGCGTTCTCGACGACACCCTCCTCGGCCATCACGTTGATCGTGGCGACGGCGGCGGCGCAGGCCAGCGGGTGCCCGGAGTAGGTGAGGCCGCCGGGGTAGGGCCGCTTGCCGAAGGTCTCGGCGATCGCGCCCGAGATCGCCACCCCGCCGAGCGGCACATAACCCGAGTTCACGCCCTTGGCGAAGGTCAGCAGGTCCGGTACGACGCCGAAGAGGTCGGCGGCGAACCACTCACCGGTGCGCCCGAAGCCGGCCATGACCTCGTCCAGGATGAAGACGATGCCGTACTTGTCGCAGATCTCCCGGACGCCCGCCAGATAGCCGGGCGGCGGGACCATGATCCCGGCCGTGCCGGGGACGGTCTCCAGGATGATCGCCGCGACCGTGCCCGGCCCCTCGAAGGCGATCGTCGTCTCCAGGTGCTCCAGGGCCCGTGCGCTCTCCTGCTCCTCGTTCTCGGCGTAGAAGCGGGAGCGGTACGGGAACGGCGTCCAGAAGCGGACGACGCCGCCCGTGGCGCTGTCGCTGGCCCAGCGGCGCGGGTCGCCGGTGATGTTGATCGCCTGCTGGGTGCCGCCGTGGTACGAGCGGTAGGCCGAGAGCACCTTCGGGCGGCCCGTGTGCAGCCGGGCCATGCGCACCGCGTGCTCGACGGCGTCCGCGCCGCCGTTGGTGAAGAAGATCTTGTCCAGGTCGCCGGGGGTCCGCTCGGCGATCAGCCGGGCCGCCTCCGAACGCGCCTCGATCGCGAAGGCGGGCGCGAAGGTCGTCATCGTGGCCGCCTGCTCCTGGACGGCCGCGACGACCTTCGGGTGCTGGTAGCCGATGTTCGTGTAGACGAGCCCGCTGGTGAAGTCCAGGTACCGCTTGCCGTCGTAGTCCCAGAAGTACGACCCCTCGGCGCCGGCGACGGCGAGCGGGTCGATCAGGTCCTGTGCGGACCAGGAGTGGAAGACGTGGGCGCGGTCCGCGGCCTTCACTGCGGCGCCGGTGTCGGGGTTGGGCTGAGGGGTCATGCGGCCGAGGGTAAATGTCCGCGATGCGGAAGGCCTATCGGCGTCTTGTTCCTTGGACGGGGGGATTCCGCGACAGGTTGTCGACGGGGGAACCGCTCGCGGCCCCGCCGGAGCGGCGGACCCCGTCGCAACCGTGGCCGTGGGGCCACGCGACTCCCCGGGAGGGCCGGATTATTCTCGTCCGTCGTACACGTATGCGTGGCGTGTGCGGGGTCGGTGGGGTGCACGGGGCGAAGGCGGGGCGGGCCATGGAGAAACTGGGGGCGGGAGATCCGGGTCGGATCGGCAGCTACCGGCTGCTGGCGCGGCTCGGCGCGGGCGGCATGGGGCAGGTGTATCTGGCCCGGTCGGACCGGGGCCGTACCGTCGCCGTGAAACTGGTCCGCAAGGAACTCGCCGCGCAGGAGGAGTTCCGGGCCAGGTTCCGGCAGGAGGTGCAGGCCGCGCGGCGGGTCGGCGGGTACTGGACCGCGCCCGTGCTGGATGCCGACACCGAGGCGGCGGCGCCGTGGGTGGCCACCGGGTATGTCGCGGGGCCGAGCCTGCAGCAGGTCGTGGGCCACGACCACGGGGCGCTGCCCGAGCGGTCGGTGCGGATCCTCGCGGCGGGGCTCGCGCATGCGCTGAAGGACATCCACGCGGCGGGGATCGTGCACCGGGATCTGAAGCCGTCGAACGTGCTCGTGACGATCGACGGGCCCCGCGTGATCGACTTCGGGATCGCACGGGCCCTGGAGACGACCTCGCTCGGCGGGGAGGACCTGACCCGGACCGGGTCCCTGCTCGGATCGCCGGGGTTCATGGCGCCCGAGCAGGTGCGCGGGGACCGGATCACGCCGGCGTGCGACGTCTTCTGCCTGGGCTCGGTGCTGGCCTATGCCTCGACCGGGGCACTGCCGTTCGGCACCGTCGGCAGCGGTGTGCACGCGCTGATGTTCCGGATCGCCCAGGAGGAGCCGGATCTGCAGGGGGTGCCGGAGGGGATCGCCGACCTCGTGCGGGACTGTCTGCGCAAGGACCCGGCGGCCCGGCCCTCGCTGGACGCGCTGCTGGAGCGCACCGGGGCGGAGGACACCGTGGCCGGGGGCAGATCCAGGGACCCCTGGCTGCCGGGGGCGCTGGTCGCTCAACTGGGCCGCCACGCGGTGCAGTTGCTGGAGGTCGAGGACCCGGAGTCCGGATCTGTCACCCTGTCCGGTTTCCCGCCCGCACCGCCTGCGCCGCCCGCACCGCCGTCGTCGGCGGCGGCCGCCGGTGGCCCCGGTGGGGGTGCTCCGCCGTCGGCGGCCACGGGCGGCTCCGCCCCGCGGGCCGAAGCCGAAGGGACGCCCGAGCACGCTGCCGCCTCCGACGCCCCGGCCGGGGGCGCCGATCATCGGCCGACCGAGGTGTCCGGGCAGGCCCCGCCGCCCGCGCCGCCGGTCGCTCCCGGGTTCGCGACGGCGTCCGGGGCGTACGGGTACGCGGCACAGCAGCATCCCCGGCCGGGCGGCGCCCACGGCTATCCGCAGCAGGCCGGGGACGGGTCGTGGGACGGGGGCCGGCCGCCGTACCAGCCCTACGGGGGCGGGCCCTACGGCGGCGGGCCCGGAGCCACGCCGTCGTACGGATCGACGGCCGTCGGCGGGATGCAGGAGCCGGAGCGGCGCAGCGGGCGGTCCACCGCGCTGCTCATCGTGGTCGCGCTGGTGGTGGCGCTGGGCGCGGGCGGTTCGGTGTACGCGTTGATGAACGACGGCGGCGGCGGCCACGGCGGGGCGGGCGGCGGCGCCGGTCCCACGGCCGGCGCCGGGACCTCGGGGGCGCCGGACCCCACCGCGTCCACACCGTCCGGCTCCGCCTCCGCCGCCACGGACGGAGCCGTCCCGGGCGGCTACCTGGGCCGCTGGAAGACGACGATCGACAACACCGACGGGCGGCTCAACACCCGCCGACTCACCATCCGGCAGGGCGAGGTGGGCGACGACGTGCTGACACTGATCGCGGACGGGCCGACGCAGAACGGTGGCACGTACCACTGCGTCTTCGAGGCCAGGCTCACCCGGGCGCCGGGCGCGGACGGAACGCTGGAGATCGGCCCGTCCACCGTCACCAGCGGCGCGCCCGCCTCCTCCTGCACCCCGGGTGCGGCCACCGAGGTCACACTGCTGCCGAGCGGCATGCTGAAGCGGGCGACGGCCGGTGGCGAGGAGAGCCTCACGTACACCAGGCAGCCCTGACGCGACAGCGATACGGCCCCGTGCCCCTCGGGAGCTGCGGCCGTGCGCTACCTGGGTTCCGGTGGCCGCTGCCGGGGCATGTTCGGGCGGGTCCCGTTGGCCGGCGGCAGCGGGAGGCGGCCGCCGGAGCCCGCTGCCTCCTGCCGCGGTACGTACGTCACCGCCGCCTGGATCCCCAGCGGCGCCGCTCCGGTGCGGAACTCCACCATCCAGTCGGTCGTCTCCGTACGCACCAGTTCCGTGATGTCCTCCGAGAAGCGCCGCAGCACCCCGAGGCACCGCTCGGACGCCTCGCTCGCCGTGCCCTCCGCCGGGCCCAGCACCTCCCGGATGCTCTCGGAGGCCCAGTCGAACTGCAACGCCTGCAACCGCCGCTGCACCGCCTGCGCGGTGGCCACGTCCCTCATCCAGCCGGACGTCACGCCGAAGAACCGGTCGACGCCGGCGCACGAGACCGCGATCAGCAGCGCCAGACAGCCCCACGGCGCCACCCCGCGGGCCGCGCCCGCGAGGTCGAGCAGCGGCAGCGCGGCACCGGCCACCGCACCCGCCGCCGCGGCCGACCGCAGCGCCCACGCGCCGCGCCGCTTCCACACCCGGTCCCGCAGATACCAGGACGCCGTGTCGAGCGCCCCGCGCTCCACCCACCGGTACAGCTCGTCGAGCCGCTCGGCGGGCTCCCCCCAGTCCCCGAGCGGAAAGGCCCGCCCGGCCAGATCGCCCGGCCGCAGCCGGGCCGCGCCCTCGCCCCGCCCGTCCTGTGGCGGACCCTCGGGCTGCATCTCCGGCTGACCCACCCGGCACTCCCTACTGATCACTGATCACGACCGGTCACGCAGCGTGACATATCATGCCGACGTGCGGCACCCTTCCTACCTCCCAATGGGTGGCGAAGAGGGAGCTTTCCCGGCTTTTCCGCCCGGAAGAGGGTCTTGGTCAGGTATAGGCCACCCGGACTTCTCACTCGAAAGAGTGGCGGGGCGACGGGGGCGTGGACCACGTAGGCTCATGCTCAAGGAGAAGAACGTAGAGGAGCTGATCGTGATCCCCGGTGGTGGCCAGCCCAACATGCAGCAGTTGCTCCAGCAGGCCCAGAAGATGCAGCAGGATCTCCAGCGGGCGCAGGAGGACCTGGCGAACACGGAGGTCGACGGGCAGGCGGGCGGCGGTCTGGTGCAGGCCACCGTGACCGGCGCCGGCGAGCTGCGGGCGCTGAAGATCGACCCGAAGGCCGTGGACCCCGAGGACACCGAGACCCTCGCCGACCTGATCGTGGCGGCCGTGCAGGCGGCCAACGAGAACGCGCAGACGCTCCAGCAGCAGAAGCTCGGCCCGCTGGCCCAGGGCCTCGGCGGCGGCACGGGCATCCCCGGTCTGCCGTTCTGAGCCCGGGCCAACTACGGTACGAACCGAAAGGTCTCCAGGAAGGGCAGTCCGGTGTACGAAGGCGTGGTCCAGGACCTCATCGACGAGTTGGGGCGGCTGCCCGGCGTCGGTCCCAAGAGCGCGCAGCGGATCGCCTTCCACATCCTGCAGGCCGAGCCGACGGACGTGAAGCGGCTCGCGCAGGCGCTCATGGAGGTCAAGGCGAAGGTCCGCTTCTGCGCGACCTGCGGCAACGTGGCACAGGAGGAGCTGTGCGGCATCTG
Source organism: Streptomyces yokosukanensis (assembly GCF_001514035.1). Taxonomy (GTDB): domain Bacteria; phylum Actinomycetota; class Actinomycetes; order Streptomycetales; family Streptomycetaceae; genus Streptomyces; species Streptomyces yokosukanensis. The sequence continues at coordinate 520,002 of NZ_KQ948206.1, forward strand.
CCGTGACCCGCGCCGCGACCCCTCGGTCATCTGCGTGGTGGAGGAGCCGAAGGACGTCGTCGCGGTCGAGCGCACCCGCGAGTTCCGCGGCCGCTACCACGTGCTCGGCGGCGCCATCAGCCCGATCGAGGGTGTGGGTCCCGACGACCTGCGTATACGAGAACTTCTCGCGCGGTTGGCCGACGGGACGGTCACGGAACTGATCCTGGCCACGGACCCCAATCTGGAGGGCGAGGCGACGGCGACGTACCTCGCCCGCATGATCAAGCCCATGGGCCTGAAGGTCACCCGCCTGGCCAGCGGCCTCCCGGTGGGTGGCGACCTGGAATACGCGGACGAGGTCACCCTCGGCCGCGCCTTCGAGGGGAGACGACTCCTAGATGTCTGACGCCACACTGCACGCGACCGCTCAGAACCCGGACGACTTCGCGGTCCAGATCGCGGACCAGGTCGAGAGCTTCCTGGTGGCCGTCACGGAGGTGGCGAGAGGCGACGAGCCCGGCTCGACGGTCCCCTTCCTCCTCCTGGAGGTCTCCCAGCTGCTGCTGGCCGGCGGCCGCCTCGGCGCGCACGAGGACATCGTCCCCGACGAGCGCTACGAGCCCGATCTGGGTCCCGAGGCGGACGTGGACGAACTCCGCGAGAACCTGGTCCGCCTGCTCGAACCGGTCGACGTCTACTCCGAGGTCTTCGACCCCTACGAGCCCCGCAAGGCCCCCGTCCCGGCCCGCATCTCCGACGACCTCGCCGACGTCATCACCGACCTGCGCCACGGCATGGCCCACTACCGCGCCGGCCGCACCACGGAAGCCCTGTGGTGGTGGCAGTTCTCCTACTTCTCCAACTGGGGCCCCACGGCCTCCGCCGTGCTGCGCGCCCTGCAGTCGGTCCTCATCCACGTCCGCCTCGACCAGCCCCTGGAAGAACTCGACGGCCTCGACACCGACCAGGCCACCATGGGCGACGAGACCCTGGAGTTCGAGGCGGGCCGCGTCATGGCCGAGGAGATCGGTGGTCCGCTGGGAATCCAGCCGGGCAGGTAGGACAACACCGTCACAGAACCTCGACTGCGGCGCTACGCTCGGTGATTGCCCGGACAGGGCGTGCCCGGGTGGACCGGTCGGAGGTGGGGTTCGGTGTCGGACGCGAACGACAATCAGCCGCCTGTTGCTTGGCGGTACGGCGGCGACCAGCTGAAGCGCTGGCGCGCGAAGGCGGATGTCAGCCGGGAGAAACTCGCCTCCGCCGCCAACTACTCCCCGGCCACCATCGAGTCGATGGAACGCGGGGTGCGCAGACCGACACCGCGCGTGCTGGACGTCGCCGACGAACTGTGCGGAGCACAGGGGATGTTGAGCGCGGCGAAGCCGTTCCTGAACCGGGAGCGGTTCTCTGCGCGGGCGCAGGACTTCATGGAGCGGGAGAGGGAGGCGACCAGTATCTGGTCGTACGAAGCCACGTACATCCCCGGCCTGTTGCAGACGAAGGCGTACGCACGAGCGCTCATCGACAACCACGTTCCGCCTCTGGACGAAGAGACAGTGGAGGAGCGCACCGCGGCCCGAATGGAGCGGCAGACCATCCTCACAGGGCGGAAGCCACCAGTTGGTCTGAGCTTTGTCCTCTACGAGGCCGCGCTGCGGAGCCCTCAGGTGGACGACGAGCAGCTCTGCCGTCTGCTGGAAGCGTCCCGGCCCCGGAACGTCGTAGTGCAGGTCCTCCCGTTCGAACGGGCCATTCCTGCGGCACTCATGGGGCCCATGGTGTTGCTGGAGACCCAGGATCACGAGCGATTCGCCTTTATGGAAGGCTCCTTCGCCAGCGAGCTTTCGGCCGATCCGGGGGTTGTCAGCAGGGTCACCGAGCGGCTTAGCATGATCCGTGCGCAGGCTCTCGATCCCGAGAGATCGGCCCGTTTCATCGAGGGGATGGCGGATCAGCGATGAGCGATCAGTTGAAGTGGTTCAAGTCGAGCTACAGCGACTCCGAGGGCGGCAACTGCGTCGAGGTCGCGCTGGACTGGTTCAAGTCGAGCTACAGCGATGACGAGGGCGGCGCCTGCGTCGAAGGCGCCCTCTCCGCCGCCGTCCACGTCCGCGACTCCAAGGTCACCGCGGGCCCCGAACTCCGGGTCGCCGCCCTCGCCTGGGCGGCGCACCTCGAATGGGTGACGGCCAAGCGGCTCACCGACTGAGTCACATCCCCCACAGCCCCTTCGCCATCGCCGTGGCGCCGCCCGCCAGGGCCAGCACGAGGACCAGGCAGCGGGCGCGGTGCTCGGGGGTGCGGGCGGCGATCGCGTTGCCGATCAGGGCGCCGATGGCCATCGCCGCGGCGACGACCGCCCACTGCGCCCCGGTCAGCCGGGGCGTGCCGTTCGCGGCGAGGGAGAGCGCGTTGACGGCGACGCCGTAGAACTGGGCGTTGGGCACGAACTCCCGCACCGTCCAGCCCGCGTTGAGGGCGTAGAGGGAGACGGGCGGGCCGCCCACGCCCGCCGCCGCGTTCATGAAGCCGCCCAGCGCTCCCGCCGCCACCGCTCCCCGGCCGCCCCGCAGGGCCGGGATCCGGGCGCCGCGCATCACCAGCAGGACGGCCGCCGTCACCAGGGCGCCCATCACCAGCAGCAGTACGGGGCGCGGGAGTTGGCGGGTCGTCCAGGCGCCCGCCGGGACCGTGCAGGCGGCGGCCAGGCACAGCGGCACCATCGCCGCCGGGCGCACGCGGCGCCAGCCGCCCGCCAGGCCCACGACGCTGATGGCGCCCGCGGCGCAGTTGGCGAGCACCACCCCGTCGACGGGGCCGAGCAGCAGCACCAGCGCCGGTACGGCGACCAGGGCGAAGCCCATGCCGGTCAGCCACTGCACGCATCCGCCGAGCAGGACGATCGCCCCGAGCAGGATCTCCGTCATGCCGCCCCCGTACCCGCGATGATCGAAACTTAGTGCGACGCGAGTGTGACCCGGGGCACTTTCCCGCGTGGCCCGGCGGAGGCTGGGCAGATGCGGGACGCGGACGCCCGACGTCCGATGTCTCACCATGCGGGAGCAGGGTGGTGGAATTCGGGCGCTCGTTAGACTGAGCCGACACAAACGAACCGAGCGAGGAGCGCACGTGGGCCTTGTCGTGCAGAAGTACGGAGGTTCCTCCGTAGCCGATGCCGAAGGCATCAAGCGCGTCGCCAAGCGGATCGTGGAAGCGAAGAAGAACGGCAACCAGGTTGTCGTCGTCGTTTCCGCGATGGGCGACACGACGGACGAGCTGATCGATCTCGCCGAGCAGGTTTCTCCGATGCCTGCCGGGCGCGAATTCGACATGCTGCTGACCGCCGGAGAGCGGATCTCCATGGCCCTGCTGGCGATGGCGATCAAAAACCTGGGCCACGAGGCCCAGTCCTTCACCGGCAGCCAGGCAGGCGTCATCACCGACTCGGTCCACAACAAAGCCCGGATCATCGACGTCACCCCGGGGCGGATCCGCGACTCGCTCGACAAGGGCAACATCGCGATCGTCGCCGGGTTCCAGGGTGTCAGCGCCGACAAGAAGGACATCACCACGCTGGGGCGCGGCGGGTCCGACACGACGGCCGTGGCGCTCGCCGCCGCCCTCGACGCCGAGGTCTGCGAGATCTACACCGACGTCGACGGCGTGTTCACCGCCGACCCGCGCGTGGTGAAGAAGGCGAAGAAGATCGACTGGATCTCCTTCGAGGACATGCTGGAGCTCGCGGCCTCCGGTTCCAAGGTGCTGCTCCACCGCTGTGTGGAGTACGCCCGCCGTTACAACATCCCGATCCACGTCCGCTCCAGCTTCAGCGGGTTGCAGGGCACGTGGGTCAGCAGTCAGCCGATTGGGGACCAGAAGGTGGAGCAGGCCATCATCTCCGGTGTCGCGCACGACACCTCCGAGGCCAAGATCACGGTCGTCGGCGTGCCGGACAAGCCGGGTGAGGCTGCCGCGATCTTCCGGACCATCGCCGATGCCCAGATCAACATCGACATGGTCGTGCAGAACGTGTCCGCGGCCTCCACCGGCCTCACGGACATCTCCTTCACGCTGCCGAAGACCGAGGGCCGCAAGGCCATCGACGCGCTGGAGAGGAACCGGCCGGGCATCGGCTTCGACTCGCTGCGCTACGACGACCAGATCGGGAAGATCTCGCTGGTCGGCGCCGGTATGAAGACCAACCCCGGGGTCACCGCCTCCTTCTTCGAGGCGCTGTCCGACGCGGGCGTGAACATCGAGCTGATCTCCACCTCCGAGATCCGCATCTCGGTCGTCACCCGCAAGGACGACGTGCCGGAGGCCGTGCGCGCCGTGCACACCGCCTTCGGGCTCGACTCCGACACCGACGAGGCCGTCGTCTACGGCGGCACCGGCCGATGACCGTCTCCCGGTACGGAGGCGTACGACGATGACCGGCAGGCCGACGCTCGCGGTCGTGGGAGCGACCGGGGCCGTCGGTGCGGTCATGCTCCAGATCCTGTCCCAGCACGCGGACATCTGGGGCGAGATCCGCCTGATCGCCTCTCCTCGCTCGGCCGGCCGCAAGCTGGTCGTGCGCGGGGAGGAGGTCGAGGTGGTGGCCCTGAGCGAGGAGGCCTTCGACGGGGTCGACATCGCGATGTTCGACGTCCCGGACGAGGTCGCCGCGCAGTGGGCGCCGATCGCCGTCGCGCGCGGTGTGGTCGTCGTCGACAACTCCGCCGCCTTCCGGCTGGACCCCGAGGTGCCGCTCGTGGTGCCCGAGGTCAACCCGCACGCCGTGCGGACCCGCCCGCGCGGGATCGTCGCCAACCCCAACTGCACGACCCTGACGATGATCGTCGCCCTGGGCGCGCTGCACGCCGAGTTCGGGCTGCGCGAGCTGGTGGTGTCGTCGTACCAGGCGGTGAGCGGGGCCGGGCGGGCCGGCGTGGACACGCTGCGGGCCCAGCTGGCCCTGGTGGCCGGCACCGAGCTGGGGACGCATCCGGGCGACGTGCGGCGGGCCGTCGGCGAGGACACCGGGCCGTTCCCGGAGCCGGTCGCGCTGAACGTCGTCCCGTGGGCCGGGTCGCTGCGGGAGGACGGCTGGTCGTCGGAGGAGATGAAGGTCCGCGACGAGGCCCGCAAGATCCTCGGACTGCCGCAGCTGCCGGTCGCCGTGACCTGCGTACGCGTCCCGGTGATCACCACCCACTCGCTGACCGTGCACGCCCGCTTCCAGGGCGAGGTGACGGTGGACGGCGCCCGGGAGATCCTCGCGACCGCACCCGGAGTGGTGCTGTGCGACGATCCGGCCGCCGGCGAGTTCCCCACCCCCGCCGATGTCGTGGGCACCGACCCGACCTGGGTGGGCCGGCTGCGGCGGGCCCTGGACGACCCCACCGCGCTGGAACTCTTCGTGTGCGGGGACAACCTCCGCAAGGGAGCCGCGCTGAACACCGCGCAGATCGCGGAACTGGTCGCGGCGGAGTTCTGCTGACCGCTCTCCTGCACGGGTCTTACCTGCACGGGCCCATGGGCACCGTTTGTAGGATCTGCGTAAGAAATGTGTTCAGAAGCATGGTCCGGACCACTTGAACCAGGCCGTACGGCATCGGAAGATCACCACAGGAATCTCCTCCCCGCCCCGCGCAACCGCGTGCAGGGCGGGGAGCGTCTTTGCGGTCACCCTTGCGGGGCTGTGGGCGTGGGGATCCTGGCGTGGGGACGCCGTGATCGGGGCGTGGGGACGCCCGTTCAGACAGGACATAAGGGAAGAGCGGGACGCATGACGGCACTTGAGGCACCGCCGGATGTCGCACATGTGACGTCGGGCACGTACAACCCTGGCGGGGGTAGACGTGTCCAACTGGCGTGGCAGAGGTACTCGAACTCAGTGCGGCCCGTGGCGCTGCGGCCCTTCGGCCGTCCCGTGCGGCGCTCCGGCCCCGCACGCCCGGCGGCATGCCGGTGATCGCGCCCATGCCCGCAGCGCGGCCCGCCCGCATACCCAGTCAGCGTGACGAGTCCGACGAGGCCGCGGCGACCGCGGCCGCCGGTACGACCGTCGACCACCTCACCGAGACCTACCGGGCGCACTACCGCTCCCTGCTCGGCCTCGCCGCGCTGCTCCTCGACGACACCGCCTCCTGCGAGGACGTCGTCCAGGAGGCCTTCATCCGGGTGCACTCCGCCCGCAAGCGCGTCCGCGAACCCGAGAAGACCCTCGCCTACCTGCGGCAGACGGTCGTCAACCTCTCCCGGTCCACGCTGCGCCGCCGCATACTCGGCCTGAAGCTGCTCTCCAAGCCGATGCCGGACATGGCGAGCGCGGAGGAAGGGGCCTACGACCAGCTGGAGCGCCGCGACCTCATCAAGGCGATGAAGGGCCTGCAGCGCCGCCAGCGCGAGGTCCTGGTCCTGCGCTACTTCGCGGACATGACCGAGGCCCAGGTCGCCGAGAGCCTCGGGATCTCCCTGGGCTCGGTCAAGGCGTACGGCTCGCGCGGCATCGCCGCGCTGCGGGTGGCCATGGAGGCCTCGGCATGAGCGGGCGAGCCGAAGGAGGCGATTCCGACGAACGCCACTCCCACGAACGTCATGAGCCCTTCGCCTGGCACGCGCCGACGAAGCGGCACGAGCAAGAGCACACGCAATCGCACGCTGGGAACGGAACTGTGAACCACGGCCCCGACGAGAAGGGCCCCGAGGGCCTCGACCTGGGCCCCGACGGGCTCGATCCCGGCACCGACGGGCGTGGACCGGACCTCGACGCGCTCGGCTCCGGCCCCGGATCGGAGGGGGCCGGGCCGGATCTCGGTGGGCTCGGCGCCGATGAGCCGAACCTGCGCCGGTTGCTGCACTCCGCGGTCGACGACATCGAGCCGCGCACCGGAGCCCTGGACCATCTGCGCCGGGCCGTCCCCGCGCGCCGGGCCCGCAAGCGGCAGGCAGCCGTCGGCATGGCCGCCGCGGCCCTCTTCTTCGGCACCGCGATCCCGGCCCTCGTCCATGTCTCCGACTCCGGCGGCACCGACCCCAACACCGCCATGGCCGGCCAGTCCTCCCAGGCCCAGGGCGGCACCGGGCAGGGCAAGGACAAGGACGCCGCCCCGGGCACCAAGAAGGACCCCGGGGGCACGAGCGTCCAGCCCGGCGGCAGGCAGTCCGGCAAGCCGGGCGGGAAGGGCAAGCCCGGCACCGGCACCACCGGCTCCACCGGCGGCGTCAACCCGTCCGCCACCCTCGCCGCGGGCGACGTCCCGCTGTGTACGCCGACCCAGCTCGGCTCCGCCACCGCAGCCGCCGACGCCGCCGACTCCGCGGGCGTGGTCTACGGCACGTTCCACGTCGCCAACGTCTCCGCCGCCGCGTGCACCGTCGCCGGCGCGGGCACGCTCACCCCGGCCGCGCTGGGCGCGGCCGACCCGACCAAGATCAGCGCTGTGCGGCATGCGGCCGGGGACGCGGCGACCGGCCTGCCCGACCCCTCGCAGGAGGTCTCCGGGCTGGTCCTGCAACCGGGCTCGGCCTACGAGGAGAAGTTCGCCTTCGTGCCGTCGCAGGCCTGCCCCACCACCGGCGGCGACCCCGCCACCGGCGGCTCGGACACGGGCGGCGCCTCGCCGGATCCGTCGCCCACCCAGGACGCGAGTGCCGCCGGCGGTTCGGCCGACGGCTCGGGCTCGGCGGGCACCACCACCCAGCTGGTGACCGAGGACACCACGACCGACGGGAGCGTGCAGATCACCCACACCGCGCAGGGGGGCTCGCCCTCGGCCACGGCGACCGTGCCGGGGGAGTGCGCGGGGACGGTCTACTACACCGGGGTGCTGGCGGGGTCGTAGAGACCGGGGCCTCGGGGCGTCGGCCGCCCGCGGGCGGCCGGGAGTGCCGTATGCGGCCGGTCAGCCGCTGGTCACCGGCTCCGGTGTCTCCTGCGGCACCAGGCCCAGCTCGGCGTCCCGGGCCGCCTCCGCCTCGCGCCGCAGCAGGCGGAACCACATGAACACCACGAAGCCGGCGAAGACGAACCACTCGCCGGTGTAGCCGAGGTTCTGGAACGCCTTCAGGTCCAGCCCGGTGCCGTCCGGCGCCGCCGCGGGCACGGCCTTCATCCCGGAGTCGGCCCGGTCGAGGGTGATCCAGGCGTCGTACAGCCGGTACGGCACCAGGTTCACCAGCGACGCCGAGCTGATCGCCGCCGTCTGCCCGGCCGGCAGCCCGCCCTGTGCGCTGACCCCGTTGTCCCCGGGCGTCTCGGACGCCTGCAGCGCGCCGGTGACGGTGACCTCACCGCCCGGCGCCGCGGGCGCCTTCGCCGCGTCCACCCTGCCCGGCAGCCAGCCCCGCACCACGGGCAGCGCCTTGCCGGAGTCGGTGCGCAGCAGGGTGAGGACGTAGAAGCCGCTTCTGCCGTCCACCTGCCGACCGGGCACCAGCAGCTGCTTGCCGTAGTGCCCGCTCGCGGTGACCCTGCGGCCCGAGGTGGCCTTGTCGACGGGCAGCATCGAGTCCAGCGACCGCGCCGTCTCGTGCTGGTCGGACGCGGCCTGCTTGGTCGCGGACCGGTGCTCCTGGACCCGCCCCTCGAACCGGCTCAGCTGCCACGACCCCATGAAGATGCAGAACGGGATGGCGAGCAGCACGAAGACGTTGATGCCCCACCAGCGGGGTGTCAGCAGAAAGCGGTACACGCCGTCCACGGTACGGCGCCGCTTCCGGGCGCCCGCCCGCGGGTCGGCCGTTGCCGGCCTCGTGCGCCTTCGGGGACCGGATCGGGGGGAGGCGGATGCCGGGCGGCCGGCACGGCGCGCCGGCCGCGCTCACGATCGCGAAGTTGTCCACAGGCCGCGCACATGCGCCCCCCAATTGTCGGCGCGGCCAGGCAGTATGGGCGCATGACTGGGGCGATGAATGAGAGCAAGGAGCCGGGCGCGCGGGACGCGGCCGGTGTGCCGGACTGGGAGAAGCGCTTCCGGGCGCCGCGGGTGTCGCTGCCCGACTGGGCGGAGGACGCGCCGGACCGCTCCCTGTTCGTGTCGAACGCGACGGGGACGTACGAGCTGTATGCCTGGGACCGTGCGACGGGCGAGCAGCGCCAGGCGACGGACCGGCCGAACGGCACGACGGACGGCGTGCTCTGCCCGGACGGCACCTCGATCTGGTGGTTCGACGACAAGGACGGCGACGAGTTCGGCATCTGGCGCCGCCAGCCCTTCGGGGGAGGGGCGGACGAGCCGGCCGTCCCCGGCCTCGACCCCTCCTACCCGGCCGGACTCGCCCTGGCCCGCGACGGCCGCACGGCGGTCGTCGGCCGCTCCACGGACGAGGACGGTACGACGATCCACCTCGCACGCGAGGGCGAGGCCCCGGTCGAGATCTACCGGCACCGCGAGTCGGCGGGCGTCGGCGACCTCTCGCACGACGGCTCCCTGATCGCGGTCGAGCACACCGAGCACGGCGACGCCATGCACGCGGCGCTGCGCGTGCTCCGCCCGGACGGCACGCCGGTCGCCGAGCTGGACGACACCAAGGGCGGCACCGAGGAGCTGGGCCTGGAGGTGCTGGGCTTCGCACCGGTCGACGGAGACGCCCGGCTGCTCATCGGCCACCAGCGCCGGGGCCGCTGGGAGCCCCTGGTGTGGGACGTGGCCACGGGCGAGGAGACCGACCTCGCCGTGGACCTGCCCGGTGACGTCAGCGCCGAGTGGTATCCGGACGGCTCCGCCCTGCTCATCGCCCATGGCTTCGAGGCCCGCAGCGAGCTGTTCCGCCTCGACCTCGCGACCCGCGAGCTGACCCGCATCCCCACCCCGCCGGGCACGGTCTCCGGCGCCACGGCCCGCCCCGACGGCAGCGTGGAGTATCTGTGGTCGTCCGCCGCCGAGCCGTCGGCGGTGCGTTCGACGCACGGCAGCGTCGTCCTGGACCCTCCGGGTATGGCCTGCCCGCCGTCGGTGCCGGTGGAGGACGCGTGGGTGCAGGGCCCCGGCGGCCGTATCCACGCCCTGATCCAGAAGCCGGCGGGCGCGAGCGGCCCCCTGCCGACGGTCTTCGACCTGCACGGCGGCCCGACCTGGCACGACAGCGACTCCTTCGCCGCGGGCCCGGCCGCCTGGGTCGACCAGGGCTACGCGGTGATCCGCGTCAACTACCGCGGCTCCACCGGCTACGGCCGCGCCTGGACCGACGCCCTGAAGCACCGGGTCGGCCTGATCGAGCTGGAGGACGTGGCGGCGGTCCGCGACTGGGCGGTGTCCTCGGGCCTGGCCGACCCCACCCGTCTGGTCCTCACCGGCGGCTCCTGGGGCGGCTATCTCACCCTGCTCGGCCTCGGCACCCAACCCGACGCGTGGACGGTGGGCATCGCGGTCGTGCCCGTCGCGGACTACGTCACCGCGTACCACGACGAGATGGAGGCCCTGAAGGCCATGGACCGCACCCTGCTGGGCGGCACCCCGCAGGAGGTCCCCGAGCGCTTCGAGGCGTCGTCCCCGCTGACCTATGTCGACCAGGTCAAGGCCCCGGTCTACATCTCGGCGGGTGTCAACGACCCGCGCTGCCCGATCCGCCAGATCGACAACTACGTCAAGCGCCTGGAGACGAGAGGAGCGACCCACGAGGTCTACCGCTACGACGCCGGGCACGGCTCCCTGGTGGTGGACGAGCGCATCAAGCAGGTGAGACTGGAAATGGACTTCGCGCAGAGGCACTTGGGCATCCAAGGCATCTAGGGCCTGTCGCGGACCGGACTGCCGGGGGCGAGCCCCCCGGTGGTCAGCGGAGTTCCGCGAGGCCTCTGCGGGTGGCGGCGACGACCACGCGGTCCCCCTTCTCCAGCACATGTTCGGGAGCCGTGTCGGTACGCCCCTCCAGCGCCAGTACCCGCCAGGAACCGGCCCGGAAGGCGTCCCGCACCATCCGCCCCTCCAACTGCGGATGCCCGGCGACATCGACCGCGGCGAACAGCAGCACCCTGCGCTCCACCGCGATGGCGCCCAGCACCTGCCGCCCGAGCATCGCCCCGGCGAACGCGGGCGCGGCCAGATGCGTGACGCTCCGGCTCCGGGTCAGCGCCTGCGGATACGCCGCCCGCAGCGTCCGGTACACGGCGGTGGCGAAGTCGTCGTCGTACAGCCGCAGCACCACCCGCAGATCGGGCCGTACGGACCGCGCGTACAGCACGGCCTCCAGGTTCGTGGTGTCCGCGCTGGTCACCGCGAGCAGCGCGTCCGCCCGGTGGATCTTGGCGGACTCCAGCACCCCTTCCTGGGTGACGTCGCCGAGCACCACCGGCACCCGCAGCCGGCGCGCGACCGCGAGGCCCCGCGCCTCCGGATCGGACTCGACGCAGACCACGGGGATGTTCAGCTCGCGCAGCCGGGTCAGCACCCGGGTGCCGATCTTCCCGAGCCCGAGCAGCACCACGTGCCCGCCGAGGCCGCGCGGCGGCTTGCGCAGGGCGGAGGCGGTGCGGAAGGTGCCCAGCGCCTCCAGCACGGCCGCCAGCAGCACCGGAAGCAGCAGCAACCCGACGAGCCCGGACAGGAGTTGGAGGATCTGCCGGCCCAGCGGCGCCCCGATGGCGGGGTTGTCGATCGCGAAGAGGTCGAGGAGGGTGTAGTAGAAGGCGCGCAGCGGATGGATCCCGGGGCTGACCACCCACAGCGCCACCGCGAGGGCGACCACGCAGGCCACGCTGCCCGCCAGCGACCACCGCAGCCGCCGCGAGAACAGCGAGGCGAGCGGCACCACCCCGCCCCGGCCGGGCGCGGCCGACTCCCTGTCGCCCGCCGACGACACCTGCTCCAGCACGACGGCGGGCCGTCCGGCGGCCTCCCGTACCTCGTCGTCGTCCGGCAGCAGCCGCGGCTCCTGCTCCCCGACGCCCTCGGGGTCCGTACCGGTGGGGGAGAGCAGGGCGAGCGTGCACAACCCGGTGCCGGCCGCCCGCCGTTCGACGGCCCGCAGCAGCAGCCCCTCGGTCTGGACGACCTTGCTCGTGCCGGCGACGGCGGTGGCGGCCAGCGCGGGCGCGGCGGTGTCGGCGTCGGACAGCACGGTGGTGGACGCGTCCGTGCCGCCCTCGCCGTTGCCGGCAGCCAACGCGGCGGCCTGGTCGAGGAGTTCCTCGATGTGCTGGCCCAGCCGGCGGTTGTAGAGCCGCAGGACGAGCCGCAACCGCGGGTTGAGCCGTCGGGCGGTGAGCGCGGCCCGGATGTTGGTCTCGTCGTCGTCGAAGACGAGGGCGAGCGCGGTGGCCCGTTCCACTCCGGCCTCGGCGAGCACGGCCTCGGTGATCTCGGCGGCCTCCAACACCGGGGTGGCGGCCGTGCCGTTGCCGCCGTTCGCGCCGCCGCCCGTGCTCGTGGCCGCCCCGGCCGAGCCGGACGCGGAGCCGGCGCCGGAACCCGAGCCGGTGCCGGAACCGGTGCGGCCGACGGCGGCGTTCACGACCCGGTCGAACAGCGCCGCCGAGGCGGACCGGGACCGTCCGACCACCGGAGGCCTCGCGGTGCGCCCGTTCGGCGGTACCACGAGGGTGACCTGCTCGCCGTAGACTCCGCGCAACTCGGCGGCCAGCCGGTGCGCGAGCCCGTCGTCACCGCACACCACCATGTACGGGGCCCCGGGCCCCCCTTGATACGGAACGCTCACCACGAGGGAAAAGACTGCCCCAAGGACGCGGGTGGTTCCAGCCGTGCGGTGAACACCCGTGCGCCGCCCCGCGTACTGACGGGGAGGGAGCCAGGACAGCCGGAGGTAACCGCACGTGGCCATCACCGAAGACGCACCGCCCGGCGCGCAGACCGGCCCCGCCGACGCGCCGTCCGGCCAGGAGGGCCGCCGGCTCAGCTCCCCGCTCGTCCTGACGCTGACACTGGTGCTGGCGGTGCTCGCCCAGTCCCCGATCCGCGGGCTCCTCGGCACCCCGTTGATGCAGAGCTGGATGACGGTGTTCGTCGCGGTGACCGTGCAGGCGCTGCCGTTCCTGGTGCTCGGCGTGCTGTTGTCGGCGGCGATCGCGGTGTTCGTGCCGCCGTCCTTCTTCGCCCGCGCCCTTCCGCGCCGCCCCGCCCTCGCCGTACCGGTCGCCGGGGTCGCGGGCGCGGTGCTGCCGGGCTGCGAGTGCGCGTCGGTGCCGGTGGCGGGCGCGCTGGTGCGCCGGGGAGTCACCCCGGCCGCCGCCCTCGCCTTCCTGCTCTCCGCCCCCGCGATCAACCCGATCGTGCTGACCGCCACCGCCGTCGCCTTCCCGCGCGATCCGGAGATGGTGCTGGGCCGCTTTCTGGCGAGCCTGCTGGTGGCGTGCTCGATGGGCTGGCTGTGGCAGCGGCTGGGCCGCACCGACTGGCTGCGCCTGCCGGCCCACGGCGCGCACGAGGGGGCGACGAAGGGGGAGGCGTTCTGGCACTCGGTACGGCACGACACCATGCACGCCGGGGGCTTCCTGGTGCTCGGCGCGATGGCCGCCGCCACGCTGAAGGCGGCGACTCCGGCGGACTGGCTGCGCACGGCGGCCGGGAACCCCGTCTTCTCCGTGCTCGCGCTCGCCGTCCTGGCCGTGCTGCTGTCCATCTGCTCGGAGGCGGACGCGTTCGTCGCGGCCTCCCTCACCCAGTTCTCCCTGACGGCCAAGCTGGTGTTCCTGGTGGTGGGCCCGATGATCGACCTCAAGCTCTTCGCGATGCAGGCCGGCACCTTCGGCCGCGGCTTCGCCCTGCGCTTCGCACCCGCCACCTTCGCCCTGGCCGTCGCGGGCGCCGTGGCCACCTCGGCGGTGCTGCTGTGAACCGCCAGGCCCAGGCCGCCGTCATGTTCCTGCTCGGTGCCGCCCTGCTGCACGCGGGCAGCACCGACCTCTACCTGCGGTACGTCAAGGCGGGCCTGCAGCCGCTGCTGCTGGCCTCCGGCGCGGTCCTGATCCTGACCGCGCTGGCGACGGTCTGGTACGAGCGCGGACGGAGCCGCCGCCGGGCCGCGGCCGGGGGAAGCGAGGGCCACGAGGGGGACACCCACGGCCACCCCGAGCCCCGTATCTCCTGGCTGCTGCTGCTCCCCCTCCTCGCCCTCATCCTCATCGCCCCGCCCGCCCTCGGCTCCTACAGCGCCCTGCGCTCCGGTACGGCCCTGCAGAAGCCGTACGCCCTCGGCCCGCTGCCCAGCGGCGATCCGGCCCCGCTCTCGGTGGTCGACTACGCCTCCCGTGCCGCCTACGGCCACGGCCGCTCCCTGCACGGCCGCACGGTCCGGGTCACCGGGTTCCTCGCCCTGGACCACTCGGGCGCGCCGTACCTGGTCCGCATGGCCCTCAACTGCTGTGCCGCGGACGCCCAGCCGGTCAAGATCGCGCTGACCGGCAGTCTGCCCCCGGTGCTGCGGCCGGACGCCTGGCTGGAGGTGACCGGCGGCTACACCCCGCGCCTGACCCACGACCCGGTCAACAACGGCCCCGTTCCGTATCTGAAGGTGACCTCGGCGAAACCGGTCCCGGTGCCGTCCGACCCGTACGACGAGACCTGGAACAACTGAGTCCGCCGGACGACGACACGCACACGAACACTCGGGACGGCGTCGCGCGGAGCGGCTAGTGCCCCTGTCGGGGCACTAGCCCCCCGCCCCCTCCGTCAGATCGAAGCGGTTCAGGTCTCTGAGCCATGCGTGGGCCGTGCCGTCCGACGGGGCGCGCCAGTCGCCGCGCGGGGAGAGGGAGCCGCCCGCCGAGACCTTCGGGCCGTTCGGCATGGCTGAGCGCTTGAACTGGGAGAAGGCGAAGAAGCGGCGGATGAAGACCTCCAGCCAGCGCCGGATCTCGGCCAGGTCGTAGGCGCCCCGGTCGGCCTCCGGGAAGCCGGGCGGCCAGGCGCCGGCCTCGCGGTCGTGCCAGGCGTGCCAGGCGAGGAAGGCGATCTTCGACGGGCGGAAGCCGTGGCGCAGCACGTGGAAGAGGGTGAAGTCGTGCAGCGCGTACGGGCCGATCTTCGACTCGGTGGACTGCATCTCCTCGCCCGGCACCAGCTCGGGGCTGATCTCGGTGTCCAGGATCGCGGCCAGGATCTTGCCGGTCTCGTCGCCGAACTGCTCGCTGCCGATGACCCAGCGGATGAGGTGCTGGATGAGCGTCTTGGGCACGCCGGAGTTGACGTTGTAGTGGCTCATCTGGTCGCCGACGCCGTACGTCGACCAGCCGAGCGCCAGTTCGGAGAGGTCGCCGGTGCCGAGCACGATGCCGCCGCGCTGGTTGGCCAGCCGGAACAGGTAGTCGGTGCGCAGGCCGGCCTGGACGTTCTCGAAGGTGACGTCGTACACCGGCTCGCCGGCGGCGAAGGGGTGGCCGATCTCCTTGAGCATCAGCCGCGCGGTCGGTGTGATGTCCAGCTCGGCCGCGGTGACGCCGAGGGCCCGCATCAGCCGGTGCGCGTTGTCCTTGGTGTGGTCGCTGGTGGCGAAGCCGGGCAGGGTGAAGGCCAGGATGTCGCTGCGCGGCCGGCCGGCGCGGTCCATCGCGCGGGCGGCGACGATCAGCGCGTGCGTGGAGTCCAGACCGCCGGAGACGCCGATGACCACCTTGGGGCCGCCGATCGCGGCGAGACGCTGCTGCAGTCCGGCCACCTGGATGTTGTAGGCCTCGTAGCAGTCGAGGGCGAGTCGTTCGGCGTCGGCGGGCACGAACGGGAAGCGCTCCACGCGGCGGCGCAGACCGAGATCGGCGGCGGCCGGCGGGGAGAGCGCGAAGGACACCGTGCGGAAGTCCTCGGTGCGCACGGCGTGGGTGCGGCGGTTCTCGCCGAACGTGCCCATCCGCTGCCGCTCCTGCCGCAGCAGGTCCAGGTCGACATCGGCCACCGCGTACTGCTCGCCCAGCGGGAACCGCTCGGTCTCGGCCAGCAGCGCCCCGTTCTCGTAGATGAGGGTCTGGCCGTCCCAGGACAGGTCGGTGGTCGACTCGCCGAGGCCGGCCGCCGCGTAGACGTACGCGGCGAGGCAGCGCGAGGACGCCGAGCGGCACAGCAGCTTGCGGTCCTCGGCCCGGCCGACCGTGATCGGGCTGCCCGAGAGGTTGACGAGGACGGTCGCGCCGGCCAGCGCCGCCTCGGCGCTCGGCGGCACCGGGACCCACATGTCCTCGCAGATCTCGGCGTGCAGCACGAGTCCGGGCACATCCGTTGCGGCGAAGAGCAGATCCACGCCGAACGGTACGTCCGCGCCGCCGAGCCGGATCGTCGCGCCGCGCTCGCCGTCGCCCGCGGCGATCTGCCGGCGCTCGTAGAACTCCCGGTAGTTCGGCGGGTAGGACTTCGGTACGACGCCGAGAATCCGGCCGCGGTGCACGAGCACCGCGCAGTTGAAGATCCGGTCGCGGTGGCGCAGCGGGGCGCCGACGGCCAGCACCGGCAGCAGGTCCGCCGACTCGGCCACGATCGTGGCGAGCGCCGTCTCCACGTCGTCGAGCAGGGCGTCCTGCAGCAGCAGGTCGTCGATCGCGTACCCGGACAGGCACAGCTCCGGGAACACGGCGACGGCGACGCCCTCCTCGGCGCAGCGGCGCGCGTGGCGCAGTACCGCCTCGGCGTTGGCCGGCGGGTCGGCGATGACCGTGTGGCCCGTACACGCGGCGACGCGCGCGAAGCCGTGCTGGTAGATCGACCAGAAGCTCAACGGGACCTCTCTCATGACTCCACGGACCTCACGCGCCTCGGGTTTCGCGGACTTCGCGGCCGAAGCGACGTCTCCGAAGCGGCTCTCCTACGGCCCTCCTACAGGAAGAAGCCTAAAAGGCCGGGCCGCCGCCCGGTGCGCGGGCACCGCCCATCGCCCCCCGGACACACCGCCCACCTGCGCGTTTCAACGGTCCACGGTCCCGCGCGGCCGGCTGAAACCCGGTTGAAGCCGATCTGAACCCGCCGGGCCGCACGCTCTGCGGCATGACGACAACGGACCAGACACTCGCGATCGCGGCCACCGGGCTGCGCAAGGCCTACGGGGACAAGACCGTCCTCGACGGCATCGACATCCATGTGCCCGCGGGCACGATCTTCTCCCTGCTCGGGCCGAACGGCGCCGGCAAGACCACCGCGGTCAACATCCTGTCGACCCTGATCTCCGCCGACGGCGGCCAGGCGCGGATCGCCGGGCACGACATCACCGCCGAGGCCCAGGCGGTGCGGGCCGCGATCGGCGTCACCGGTCAGTTCTCCGCCGTGGACGGGCTGATCACCGGCGAGGAGAACATGCTGCTGATGGCG
>NZ_KQ948206.1:537907-547009 GCF_001514035.1 Streptomyces yokosukanensis
TGCTGTACGAGCGGGCGGCGAGCGCGCTGCGCGAGACCACGCGCAACGACGAGGCGCTCACGCTGCAGATCCCCAGCGACGGCAGCCAGCGCGAGCTGCGTGCGGTCCTCGACTGGCTCGACGCCGCCGGCGTCGAGGCCGACGAACTGTCCGTGCACACCCCCGACCTCGACGACGTGTTCTTCGCGCTGACCGCGGACACCGCCCCCGCCGGGTCCGTCGACTCCCTCCAGAAGGAGACCTCCCGATGAGCGCCACCTCGTACGCCGTCCGCGACAACCTCACCATGCTGCGGCGCAGCCTCCTGCACGCCCGCCGCTACCCCTCCCTGACCCTGAACCTGCTGCTCACCCCGGTGATGCTGCTCCTGCTGTTCGTCTACGTCTTCGGCGACGTGATGAGCGCGGGCATGGCCGGCGGCCACGCGGACCGTTCCGACTACCTCGCCTACATCGTCCCCGGCATCCTCCTGATGACCGTGGGCATGACCTCGCTCGGCACCGCGGTGTCCGTGGCCACCGACATGACCGAGGGCATCATCGCCCGGTTCCGCACCATGGCGATCAACCGTGCGTCCGTGCTGATCGGCCATGTGATCGGCAGCGTGATCCAGACGATGCTGTCTCTGGCGCTGATCCTGGCCATCGCCGTGGCCCTCGGCTTCCGGCCCGACGCCTCGCCGGTGCAGTGGCTGGCGGCGGCCGGCCTGATGGCTCTGGTCAGCCTCGCGCTGACCTGGATCGCGGTCGGTATCGGCCTGGTGAGCCCCAACGCCGAGGGCGCCAGCAACCTCGGGATGCCGCTGACGATGCTGCCGCTCCTGTCCAGCGCGTTCGTGCCGGTGAACGCCATGCCGGACGGATTCCGCTGGTTCGCCGAGTACCAGCCCTTCTCGCCCGCCATCGAGACCCTGCGCGGACTGCTGACGGGCAGCGGGGCCGGCACCAAGGACGCGGTGCTCGCCGTCGCCTGGTCCCTGGGCCTGAGCGTGCTCGGCTACCTGTGGTCCAAGGCGCGGTTCAACCGCGAGCCGAACCGGTGAACCCGGCCGGCCGAGCCGCGGCTGCGGCCCCCGCCGGCCTCCAGCCGCCGCTCAACCGCGCGCCGCCGTCAGCTCGCGCAGCGCCACCGCCCGCAGCTCCTCCCGCCCCAGGGCGGCGTACCTCGACCTCGCGTCGGTGTACGCCGCCCTGTCGGCGTTCTCGGCCACCTCCCGGGAGCGGGCCAGGGACAGGGTGGGGAACTCCCGCACCGCCGGCATCCGCTCCGCGAGCGCCAGCAGCCGTACCGCCCCCGCCTCGCCCCGGGCCAGCCCCGTGAAACCGAGGGCCATCAACACCGTGCCGTACACCGGGAGTTCCACCGGAGCGCCCTCGGCCAGGGTGCCGTCCGCCGGGGCGCCGGACAGCATCTGCAGCAGCCGGTCCCGCAGTTCCTCGGCGAGGCCCGCCACGGGCTCCAGCCGGGCGGCCTGCGCGTGCGCCGCCAGCGCGGCCGACCGCACCTCCAGCGACCACGGCTCCACGAACGGGTCACCGGGATACAGCAGGCTGTCCTCCTGCATCTGCGCCACCGCCCGGCGCCACAGCCCGAGGCCGACCTCGGTCAGTCCCCGGGCCAGTGCGATCTCCGCGCGGGCCGGCAGTTCGGAGGTGAAGATCCGGGCGGACTCCGGCGGCTGGTCCAGCGCCGCGAGCCGCAGCCAGTACTCCGCCTCCTCCACGTCCCCGCGCAGCAGACAGGCCAGCACCAGCCCCCCGTGCACCCCGACCGAGTCCGACCAGTCGCCGAACCGGTTGAACTCGCCGAGCGCGTCCAGCGCGGCCCGCAGATGGTCGTACGCCTCCGCGCCCTGCTCGGACTGCAGGCACAGCTCGCTGATCCGGCCGTGGCTGAGCAGCAGGGTGACCGGATTGCCGAGCGGCTCCAGCGAGTGGAGCATCCTGCGGGCGTACTCCAGCGCGCGCTCGCTCTCGTGCTGGGACTCCCACACATAGCTCGCCACGCAGGCCGCGACGCCCGCGAGCAGGGGCGCGTCGGACTCGCACAGTTCGTCCAGCCGCTCGAAGCGGGGCGGATGTATGTCCGGTACGGCGCACAGCACGATCGTCAGCGCCCGCACCAGGGTGTCCGGCGGCGCGGGCGGCAGCCGGCGCAGGGTGACCAACTGCCGTACGGCGTGCGGTCCGCGGCCCATGAACAGGCTCGCCGCGCACACGGCCGCCGCGCTGCGGGCCGTCTCCACGTCCTCGGGGCTGTCGGGGGACGGCCGGAAGCGGGACAGCGGCCCACCGGTCTCGGCGACGAGGGCCGCGAGCCGGGGGTAGTTGGAGTCGGTGGACCACAGGGAGGCCAGCACGGCGGTGACGGCGGCCGTGCCGGGCCCGTCGGCGCGGGCGAGTGCGTGGCGCAGCGCCAGGACGAGGTTGTCCTGCTCGGCCCGGATGCGCAGCCAGGCCGGTACGGGGTCGCCGCCGAGCAGCACGTCGTGGTGGGCGCGGCCGAAGTCCCGGGCCCAGGCGAGGAACCGGCCGGTGACCGCCTCCTCCTCGCCGGCCTCGGCACGCTTGGCGGCGCCGAACTCCCGCAGCGTCTCCAGCATGTGGAAGCGCACCCCGGACGGGCTGTCGCCCACCTTGACCAGGGACTGGCCGGCCAGCTGCTCCAGCAGGTCCAGCGCGTCCCCGGTGTCGCCGAGCACGTACTGCGCCGCGTCCTCGGCGAAGCCTCCGGGGAACACGGACAGGGCGCGCAGCGCGGCCTGTCCGTCGGGTTCCAGCAGGTTCCAGCTCCAGTCGACCACGGCCCGCAGCGTGCGGTGCCGCTCGGGCACGTCGCGGGCACCGCCGCGCAGCAGTGCGAACCGGTCCCGCAGCCGACGGGAGATGTCGGCCACGGACTGCACCCGGACCCGGGCCGCGGCCAGTTCCACGGCGAGCGGCAGCCCGTCCAGATGCCGGCAGATCTCGGCGACCGGGCCCGCGGGCAGCTCCACACCGGGCCGGGCGGCCCGCGCCCGCTGGGTGAACAGCTCCACCGAGGTCGCGAGGGACAGTTCCGGCAGCGCGTACACCGACTCCGACGTCAGCCCCAGTGGGGCCCGGCTGGTGGTCAGCACCCGCAGCCGGCCGGAGCGCGAGACCATCGCCTGGACCAGGGCCGCCGCCCCGGTGATGACGTGCTCGCAGTTGTCCAGCACCAGCAGGACCGGCCCGGCGCCGAGCGCGCCGACGATGCCGCTCACGGCATCCCCGCCGCCGGCGAACTGCCGGCCCTCCCCGGCACCGACCGCCGAGGCCACCTCACCGGCCACGTCGTCGTCGGTGGTGACACCGGCCAGGGTGACGAAGTGCACCACGGGCTGCTCGGCCGCCCGGCTCACCGCGTGGGAGAGCCGGGTCTTGCCCAGTCCGCCGGGACCGACGACGGTGACCACCCGGGCCTCGCGCAGCAGCGCGGCCACGGCGGCGAGGTCGGCGTCCCGGCCCAGCAGCGGGTTCGGCTCGGCCGGCACGCCGTGCCGGAGCGGCGGCACGTCCGCGCTCAGCAACCGCTGGTAGACGGACCTGAGTTCGGGGCCCGGATCGGCCCCCAGCTCCTCCCGCAGCCCGCGGCGATAGGCGTCGTACCGGGTCAGTGCCGCGGCCCGGCCCGCGGTGGCGGCCTCGCAGCGCAGCAGCTCCGCCAGCACCTCCTCGTCCCGCGGCAGCTCCCGCACCAGCTCGGCCAGGGGCGCCGCGGCCTCCTCGCACCGCTCCAGCCGGGCGAGCGCGAGCGCCCGGGAGCGGACCAGCGCGCGGTGCGCCCGCACCCGCCCGGCGCGCAGCGCCGCCACCGGATCGTGCAGATCCTCTCCGGCGCCCGCGTCCACGTTCCCGTCCCACAGCGCCAGCCCCGCCTCGGCCTCGGCGAGCGCGGCCGCATGCTCCCCGGCCCGCGCGTGCTCGGCGCTCGCCGCCTCGTGCAGCAGCAGCGCGGAACTGTCGACCTGCGCCTCCTGCAGCGCCAGCCGGTATCCGGTCGGAGTGCTCACGACCACCTCGGCACCGATCTGCGCCCGCAGCCGCGACACGAGGATCTGCACCGCCTTGCCCGGTCGCTCGGGCAGCTCCTCGGCCCACAGCCCCTCCACGAGCCGGCCCGTGCTGCAGCCGGTGCGCAGATCCTCGGCGAGCAGCGCCAACAGGCCGCGCAGCCGGGGCGCGGTGATCTCCCGTCCGCGGCAGGCGACACGGGGCAGCAGGGTCAACTCGGTGGTCACGCGTGGAAGAGTAGGCCGTTTCCCGCGGCGGGGGCAGGGAAGGGCCCGGCTGTCTCGAGGGCCGGTTCAGCGGAACTCCGCCAGCCTCGGGCGCAGCCCCAGCGCGGTCAGCAGCGCCGCGGCGCCCAGCAGCCCGCCCGCCCAGGGCAGCAGGCCGCCCAGCCCCGCGCGGCCCGCGTCGACGGACGACGTGAAGTGGGCGCGGTTGATGTCCGCCACCCGGTTCAGGGCGGACATCCAGACCCCGAAGTGGGCGTTGGAGGTGTCCGGCTCCCAGCCCATGCAGAACTCGGCCGCCTCCCGTTCCTTGCCGGCCGCCAGCAGGGCGCGGACCGTGCGGTCGTCGCGCTGGTAGACGGCGTAGGCCCGCACCGTCCTCTCGGCCGCCGCCCGTTCGCCGGGGAAGGTGACGTTGTCCAGCTCGCGGCGGAACTCGCCGGTGAAGCGCAGGTCGTGGTGGTCGGCCCGGTACGCCTGCCAGGTGCCGGCCAGTTCGGCGTCGTACGTCGACAGGGTCGCGCCCTTGAGGCCGTACAGCTGCTGGGACTTGGCCAGGAACGATTCCTCGTACTGCGTGCGGCGCCCGGGGTCGAGCAGATAGCGGCTCTCGTCGGCGTTGGCGTCGTAGGCGATGGCGCGGGCCCGGGAGAGGGCGACGACGGAGTCGAAGGCGTCGTGGCGGGCCACGCGCAGCTGGGTGGCCGAGGCGGACAGCAGCTGCGTGCCGAGGACCACCGCGAGCAGGGTGCAGACCGAGGCGGCCAGTGCGCCCGGGTTGAGGATGCGCCGGAAGCGGCGGGCGAGGTACCACTGCAGGAGGCCGAGCACGGCCAGCAGCAGGACGCCGAGCACGAGGAGCGCGGTGAGCTGTGCGGAGAGGGTGGCGCGGGCCGAGGAGTACTCCGCGGTGAAGGCCGTGTCGTTCGAGGACACCAAGGTGCCCGCGGCGGGCAGGAGTCGGGTGCGCAGCAGGTCGGTGGCGCGGCGGTGGTCGGCGAGGGCGGCCGGCCTGCCGCCGTGGTGGCCGTCGTTCTCCAGCGCCCGGCCGATCAGCTCCTGGTACTCGGCGAAGCCGTCGGTCAGCGACTCCACGGTCTTCTCGTCGGCCGGGCTGCCCTGCGCGGCCACGGCGAGCGTGCGCAGATCGTGGCCTGTCGCGCGGCGGGCGTCACCGTAGAAGCCGACCGCCTTGGTGTACGGCGTCCGGAGCCGGCCCTTTCCCGCGTCGCCGTTCGACAGCAGGATGTTGGCGGCCTGGGCGTCCATGTCGTTGAGGGCGAGGTCGAGGTCGGCGGCGCTGGTGGTGCGCGGCGCGTCCCACCCGCTGATCCTGTCCCAGGTGCCGTTCAGGCCGAGCCCCGCCACGAGCAGCAGGGCGGCCACGGCGGTGGCGAGCAGGAGCGTGGCCGCGCGCAGAAGGCGCAGCCGCGCGGGCACGGTGGCCCAGAAGCGGCGGCGCAGAGCGGCCCGCGCGGCCACGGTCCGCCGCGGGCGCAGCCCCGGACCCCGTCCGGCCGTCCGCGAACCCTCTCGGCTCCGCGGTCCGGGGCTGCTCCCGGACGGGGCGACCACCTCTCTTCGTGGCGGTGTCTCCCCCTCGGTCCCAGGACCTCGCGCTGTTCTGGCCGTGAGAGTCACGGTCCCTCCAACGTCACGCCACGGACGGTCGCCCGTCCCCCGTTGCCGATCAGTCTGCGACCGGATTCGGCCACCCACGGCCCGCCTTGACGGCCCCCTGACGGCTCCTCAGGTCGGTTTGACGGGACTTTGACGGCGGGCGCGCCCGCGCCGTATGAGAGCCGCAAATTCCTTGGCGACCTGGGCGATCGGCCCGCCGGGCCGGGCTAGATTCGCTGTCGGCCGCCGCCGGGACCGAGGAGGCCCTGGGCGCCGCGCGACCGGCGGAGCCCGCGCCACGGCGGCGCGCAGCCGTGGCGCGCGGGCGGCCGTCGACCACCGTCCCCGTCCCGCCTCACGACACGAAGGTGTCCATGCTTCCCGCTGCCCCCGAGCAGGCCCCACCGTCCCGCCCCGAACGCGCGCCCCGGCCCGGGCGCGGAGGCAGAGCGAGACGCCGTGCCGGCGGCGGGCTGTTCGAACCGGTGCAGCTCGTCCGCTCGTTCCCCGAGGCCGTGCGCAAACTGCACCCGCGCGTCCTGGTGAAGAACCCGGTGCTGTTCGTCGTCTCCGTCGGCGCGGTCCTGACCACCCTGTCCGCACTGCTCCATCCAGCCGTCTTCACCTGGGTCATCAGCCTGTGGCTGTGGCTGACGGTCGTCTTCGCCAATCTGGCCGAAGCGGTCGCCGAGGGCCGCGGCAAGGCGCAGGCCGAATCGCTGCGCAGGGCCCGTTCGGACACGGTGGCGCTGCGTCTCGAACACTGGAACTACGGCGCGAATCTCGCCACCGCCCGCACCGAGGCCGTCGCCGCCACCGATCTGAAGCCGCTGGACGTGGTGCTGGTGGAGGCGGGCGAGATGATCCCGGCGGACGGCGACGTCATCGACGGGGTCGCGGCCGTGGACGAGTCCGCGGTCACCGGAGAGTCGGCGCCGGTGATCCGGGAGGCGGGCGGCGACCGCAGCGGGGTCACGGGCGGTACGACGGTGCTGTCCGACCGGATCGTCGTGCGGGTCAGCGCCCGCCCCGGACACAGCTTCCTGGACCGGATGATCGCGCTGGTCGAGGGCGCCTCCCGGCAGAAGACCCCGAACGAGATAGCGCTGAACATCCTGCTCGCCTCGCTCACGGTCATCTTCCTCCTGGTCGTGGTGGCCCTGCAGCCGATGGGCGAGTACGCCGGTGCCGCCCAGTCCACGACCGTTCTGGTCGCCCTGCTCGTCACTCTCATCCCGACCACCATCGGCGCCCTGCTCTCCGCGATCGGCATCGCCGGCATGGACCGCCTGGTGCAGCGCAACGTGCTCGCCATGTCGGGCCGGGCCGTGGAGGCGGCCGGCGACGTCAACACCCTGCTGCTCGACAAGACCGGCACCATCACGCTCGGCAACCGGGAGGCCGCCGCCTTCATCGCGCTGCCCGGCGTCGACGAACGCCAACTCGCCGACGCCGCGCAGCTGTCGTCGCTGGCCGACGAGACGCCCGAGGGCCGTTCCGTCGTCGTCCTCGCCAAGAACCGGTACGGCCTGCGGGCGCCCGCCCAGGGCGAGTTGGCGAACGCCCGCTGGGTGCCGTTCAGCGCGCAGACCCGGATGAGCGGGGTCGATCTGCGCTGGGACAACGGAGCCGTCTGCGCCATCCGCAAGGGCGCCGCCCAGCAGGTGATCGACTGGGTGCAGATGTACGGCGGCCGAGTCCCGCCCGAGGCGCGCCGGTACGCCGACGCCGTGGCCGCCTCCGGGGGGACACCGCTGCTGGTCGCGGTGCACGACTGGAACGGGCCGCGCGCCCTCGGTGTGATCCGGCTCAAGGACGTCGTCAAGGACGGCATCAGTGAACGCTTCGCCGAACTGCGGCGCATGGGCATCCGCACGGTCATGATCACGGGTGACAACCCGCTGACCGCGAAGGCCATCGCCGAGGAGGCGGGCGTCGACGACTACTTGGCCGAGGCCACCCCCGAGGACAAACTCGCCCTGATCAAGCGGGAGCAGGCGGGCGGGAAGCTGGTCGCGATGACCGGTGACGGCACGAACGACGCCCCGGCCCTCGCGCAGGCGGACGTGGGCGTGGCGATGAACACGGGCACGTCGGCCGCGAAGGAGGCCGGCAACATGGTCGACCTCGACTCCAACCCGACCAAGCTCATCGAGATCGTCGAGATCGGCAAGCAGTTGCTGATCACGCGCGGTGCATTGACCACGTTCTCCATCACGAACGACGTCGCGAAGTACTTCGCCATCATCCCGGCGATGTTCGCGGGCTCGTACCCGGGCCTGGAGTCGCTGAACGTCATGGGGCTGCACAGCCCGACCTCCGCGATCACCTCCGCGATCATCTTCAACGCGCTGATCATCGTCGCCCTGATCCCGCTGGCCCTGCGCGGGGTGCGCTACACCCCCGCCTCCGCGCACGACCTGCTCCGCCGCAACCTGCTCGTCTACGGCCTCGGTGGACTCGTCCTGCCCTTCGTGGGCATCAAGCTGATCGACCTGCTGATCTCGGGGGTGCCCGGCCTTGGCTGAGCCGCGTCCGCCCCTCTGGCTCCCCCGTCAAGGTCCCGTATGCGCACGTCAGAACCCCGTCATGGACCGGCGTTCCGGCTTGCCCGGCGGTTGCGGTACGGCTTCCATGGACGGCGTGAACAGCGCCTGGCTCCTGCTCGACCGGCCGCCGAGTCCCGCTCGGCCGCCGCGTCGCTCGCCGCGCTGACCGGAAGCGTCCGCGCCACACCGGTATCGCGTTCCGTCGACGCGTACCGGGCCGGCGCCGCGTCCCGCCGACGCCGCTTTCCGTGACCCGAGGGGCGCCGGACCGACTCCGGCGCCCCTCGCCCTCCCTCCACCACCGCACGCCCGCCCCCGCAAGGGGCCGCGTCGGCGTGCCGCGACCCCGGAACGGATCATGTCCAACTCCACCCTCTCGTCCCTGTCCGGCCGTACCGTCCTGGTCACCGGCGCCACCTCCGGCATCGGTTACGAGGCCGCCCGGCAGCTTGCCGAGCGCGGCGCCACCGTGCTGCTGCACGGACGCAGCGCCGACGAGACCCGGGCGGCGGCCGACCGCCTGATCGCCGCGTCCGGCGTCAGCGAATCCCAACTGGCCCTCTACAGCGCCGACTTCGCCCATCTGGACGAGGTGGAGCGGTTCGCGGGCGCGGTGGTCGCCGAGCACCCGCACCTGGACGTCCTCGTCAACAACGCCGGTATGGCGGCGCCCGA
>NZ_KQ948206.1:547034-745504 GCF_001514035.1 Streptomyces yokosukanensis
CGAGATCGCCTTCCAGGTCAACTTCCTCGCGCACTACCTGTTGACCTGCCTGCTGGAGCCGGCGCTGACCAGCGACCCGGGCGGCCGGGTCGTCAACGTCTCGTCCTCCCTGCACCGCACGGCCTCCATCCAGTGGGCCGACCCCAACCGTGCCCGCCGCTACTCCCGCCTCGCCGCCTACGCCCAGTCCCAGCTCGCCCTCACGGTGTTCGCGTCCGACCCGCGCGTCACCGCCGTCTCCGTCCACCCGGGCGTCTGCGCCACCGCGCTGCTGCCGCTCTACGCCCACGAGGGCGTCTCCCCGGCCGAGGGCGCCGGGCACGTGGTGCGGCTGTGCGACCCGGCGGTCGAGATCGTCAACGGCGCCTACTACGACCGCGAGGAGCGGGTCGAACCGGCCCCGGCGGCGACCGAGGACCGCACCGTGCGGCGCCTGACCAAGCTGGCGGACCTGCTGGTCGGCCGCACCGCTTGAAGAACCTTCCCCCATCGAGGAGTTGGGCGACAGGGGACGGACACTCCCGGTCGCCCGCCCGGTCCATGTCCCCCCACCCCCACCCCCCCCCCCACCACCACCCGCAACCCCCGCACCACCCCCGTCTCCACCCCCGACACCGTCCCGTCACCCCTTCCCGGGAGGCATCGATGATCGAGATCTCACCGCCGGACGCACGGGCGCTCGCCCGCTGGCTGCCCACGGGCGCGCCCGGTCCCGCGACGATCGGCGAGCATGTGCTGGCCACCGGCGCCGGGCGCTGGTGGGGGGACCGTCCGGTCCAGCCGCGCACGGTCGCCGTGTCCTGCGCCGGCCATGTCGTGCTGCGCGGCAGCCCGGAGGAGCTGACACCCGCGTTGCTCGCCCCGCTCGCCGGTCACCGCGTCGAGGCTCCGGCCCGGTTCCTGCCCGCCCTCGGCGCCGCCTTCGACCGGCTCACCCCGTGGGAGCGCATGGTCTGGACGCTCCAGGCCGCGCCGCAGCCCGCGCCCGTCCCGCACGGGGTGACCGTACGTCACCTGGAACCGGCGGACACCGAGGCCGTGCACGCCCTCGGCCCGGACTCCTCCTGGCTCTCGGCGAGCTGGGGCGGTCCGCTCGGTCTGTCCGCCTCGGGACACGCCTGGGCCGCGGTGGGCCGTGCCGGCCGTCTCCTGGCCGTCGCCTGCACCTACTTCCGCGGCACCGGCTACGAGGACGTGGCCGTCCACACCGTCCCCGACCGCCGGCGCCACCGCCTCGGCCTCGCCTGCGTCACCGCCCTGTGCGCGGACATCGCGGCCCGCGGCCACACGCCCAGCTGGAACTGCTCGGTCCACAACCGCGCCAGCCGCCTGCTGGCCTGGCACGCCGGTTTCCGCCTGGTCCGCGAGTACGTCCACCACGCGGCGGGCAGCCCGGTGGCGCACAACCGGCTCAGCGCCTGACCGGGTCCGCTTCCACCGGAGGACGGCTCTGCGCCCCGCAACCGTCAACTCGCCGGACGGGACGACGCCTTAGGATCTTGGTCATGGACACAGTGGGTTTCCTCGCTCTCGCCCTGGCCGTGCTCGGCTGCATCCTCAGCATCGAGAGCCGCTCCGCGCGGGCCGACCGGCGCCTCGCGCGTGTCGAGCGCAAGCTCGACCTGGTCATGGAGCATCTCGACCTGAGCGTGGAGTATCCGCGGATGGACGAGGTGACCGCGCTCGTCCGCGAGGGCAAGAAGATCCACGCGATCAAGCTGTACCGGGAGGTCTCGGGCGCCGACCTGAAGGAGGCCAAGGAGGCCGTCGACCGCCTCGGTTAGTCCCGGGGCCAGGTTCAGACGTCTGTCAGCCGGGCCTCCTCCAGGTCCAGCGACCGCTGCAGCCTGCGCCTGGTGGTGTCGCTTATGGCGTGGGCGTCGTAGAGCCGCTGCAGCTCGCCCGCCTCGACGGCGATCAGGTCGTGCCGGAGCTGGCGGTAGACGCGGTCGGCGGACTCGGTGGCGGGGCCGCCGTCGGCTGCGCCGCCCTCCGCGAGCCGGTCGCGGGCGTCGTCGAGACGGGCGGTCAGGCCCCGGCGCAGCCGGTCCAGGACGACGTCGGGTACGACTTCCAGCTCCGCCAGTTCCTCCAGGCGCGCGAGCCCGGCGTGCGCGAGGTGGGAGCGGGCCTTGGCCTCCTCGCGCGCGGTGTGCGCGGGCTCCAGGGCGATACCGGAGGCCCGGACGACGGGGGCGAGAGTGAAGCCCTGGACGACCAGGGTGACCACCACGACCGAGGTGGTCAGGACCAGGACCAGGGGACGGTCGGTGAGTGGGCTGCCGTCCTTCGCGATCTCCGGGATGGACAGCGCGGCGGCCAGCGGCATCACACCGCGGGTGCCCGCCCAGGTCAGCACCATCGGCACCCGCCAGTTCAGCCGCCCGACCCCGCCCTTGCGCTGCACGACCGCCGACAGGGGGGCCAGCCACAGCAGCCGTACGGCGATGAGCGTGGCGGCGACGGCGAGGGCGTACAGCGGCCAGGAGTGGTCGCCGTCCGCCAGAGCCCGCACCTCGCCGGGCAGGGCCAGCCCTATGAGGCTGAAGACCACGCTCTCCAGCAGGAACACCACCGTGCCGTACACGGCGTGCAGCTGGAGTCTGATGCGGGCGTTGGTGAGCCGGTCGCCGCGGCCGCCCAGCACGACCCCCGCGACCACGCAGGACGTCACTCCGGAGGTGTGCGCGGCCTCCGCGAGGAGGTAGGCGGCGTACGGGGTGACCAGGGCGATCACCGTCTCCAGGACGGGGTCCTCGGTGCGGCGCCGGATCAGGGTGATCACTGCGGCCACGGCGGCCCCGATCACCGTGCCGCCGCCCGCGAGCACCAGGAACTGGGTCCCCGCCGCCCCCCAGTCCGCGGCGGCCGAGGCGATGGCGATGCCCGCCGCCACCCGGACCAGCACCAGCGACGTCGCGTCGTTGAACAGGCTCTCCGCCTGGACCAGGACCTGCACGCGCGGGGGCAGGGCGAGGCGGCGGCCGAGCGCGGTGACCGCCACCGGGTCGGTGCTGGCCAGCACCGCGCCGAGCACGAACGCCATCTGCCAGGACAGGGGAGTGACCCAGACGGCCACCGTGGCGACGGCCGCCGCCGAGGCCAGCACCAGGCCGATCGCCAGGATCCCGACCGGTTTCCACACCGCGTGCAGCTCCCGCCAGGGCATGTCCTCGGCGCTCGCGTACAGCAGCGGCGGCAGCACGACCAGGCCGATGATCTCGGGGCTGATCTGGATCTGCGGGGTGCCCGGCAGCATGGCCACGGCGAGACCGGCGACCACGAGCAGGGAGGGGGCGGGGATCCGCCAGCGGCGCGCGAAGGTGGCGACCACCGTGGCGAGGACCACGAGGGCGAGAACCGTACCGACGCTGCGCATGCCGTCCCCCTGGGATTGCGGAAGCCGCTTTCGACTCCCGGCCGACCAGACTTCCCGGCACACCTGGCCTCACCCTATCGGGCCAGGCCACGTCAAGACAGTGTCAAGGTCCCCGGTGCCGACGCCAAGGAACCGCTAACAAGTACGTCGCCCGCTGCGTGAAGCGGCTTCCTTGGGAGGAGAAACCCTCCCGCGAAGGGGAGTTGGATCAGTGAGCGGAGCGCGTCGGCGGCGATGAGTGACGTACGGCCCGGACGACTGAAGGTCTACCTCGGAGCGGCCCCGGGGGTCGGCAAGACCTACCGGATGCTCGACGAGGGGCGGCGCCGTGCCGCCCGTGGGGCGGATGTGGTGGTGGGGTTCGCGGAGTGCCATGCGCGCCCGCACACGGAGGCGATGCTCGACGGCCTGGAGACCGTCCCCCGGGCGCCCTGCAACTACCGCGGCGGCCGGTTCCAGGAGATGGACCTGGCCGGGGTCCTCGCCCGGCGGCCCCATGTGGCGATCGTCGACGAGTTCGCCCACAGCAACATCCCCGGCGAGGGCCGCAACCCCAAGCGCTGGCAGGACATCGAGGCGCTGCTCGACGCCGGTATCGACGTGATCACCGCGCTGAACATCCAGCACCTGGAGTCCCTCAACGACGTCGTCGAGAAGATCACCGGGGTGCCGCAGCACGAGACCGTGCCCGACGAGGTGGTACGCCGCGCCTGGCAGATCGAGCTGGTGGACATGCCCCCCGAGGGACTGCGCCGGCGCATGGCGCACGGCAACATCTACGCCCCGGAGAAGATCGACGCCGCGCTCGCCAACTACTTCCGGCCCGGCAATCTCACGGCCCTGCGCCAGCTGGCGCTGCTGTGGACGGCCGACCGGGTCGACGAGGCGCTCCAGGAGTACCGCTTCGAGCACGGCATAGGCGGGGTGTGGGAGACCCGGGAACGGGTCGTCGTGGCCCTGACCGGCGGACCGGAGGGCGACACGCTGGTCCGGCGGGCCGCCCGCATCGCCGACCGGTCCGCCGGCGGGGATCTGCTCGCCGTGCACGTGGCCCGCAGCGACGGCCTCGCCGCCGGGGTCTCCCACGCCTCGCTGGCCCGCCAGCGCCGGCTCGTGGAGGACCTCGGCGGCAGCTACCACTCGGTCGTCGGCGACGACGTGGCCACCGCCCTGGTGGAGTTCGCGCGCGCCGAGAACGCCACCCAGCTGGTGCTCGGCACCAGCAGGCGGGGGCGGCTGGCACGGTTCCTGACCGGGCCCGGCACCGGCGAGACGGTGACCGAGCTGTCCGGCGACATCGACGTCCACCGGGTCACCCATGAGCGGGCCGGCCGCGGCACCCTGCTGCCGTCGAGGCGGCGCACCCTGTCGACGGCCCGGCTGATCGCCGGACCGGTGGCCGGACTGGTGCTGCCCGTGCTGCTCACCGCCGCCCTCGCCCAGCTGCGCGGCACCCTGAACCTGACCAGCGAGGCGCTGCTGTTCCTGCTGGCCGTGGTGGGGGTGGCCTGCATAGGCGGGGTCGCCTCCGCGGTGATCGCGTCGGTGACGGCGTCCCTGCTGCTCAACTACTGGTTCATCCCGCCGATCGGCGCCTTCACGCTGAACGATCCCAACGCCCTGGTGGCGCTGACGGTCTTCGCGGTCGTCGCGGCGACCGTCGCCGCGGTCGTGGACCGCTCCCTGCGGTCGTCCCGGCGCTCCGCCCGGGCCACGGCCGAGGCGGAGACCATGTCGTCCCTGGCCGGCAGCATCGTGCGCGGAGAGGCGACCATTCCGGCGCTGCTGGAGCGGACCCGCGAGACCTTCGGCATGGAGTCCGCGGACCTGGTGGACGAGCCGCCCGACGCCGAGGGCGCCACCTCGGTGCCGGCCGGCCCGGGCGCGTACCTCGTGCTGCGCGGCCGTACCCTCTCCTCCTCCGAGCGGCGGGTCCTGGCGGCGTTCGCCGCGCACGTCGGCTCGGCGGTGGAGCGGGCCCGGCTGGCCGAGGCGGCGGCCGAGGTGGAGCCCGTGAAGGCCGCCGACCGGCTGCGCACGGCCCTGCTGCGGGCGGTCGGCCACGATCTGCGCACCCCGCTGGCCGCCGGCTGGGCCGCGGTCACCTCGCTGCGCAGCCGTGACGTCGCCTTCACCGCGGAGGACCGCGACGAGCTGCTCGCCACCGCCGACGAGTCCATGGCCAAGCTCAACCGCCTGGTGGAGAACCTCCTCGACCTCAGCCGGCTGGAGGCCGGTGCCCTCACCCTGAACCTGCGGGCCACCACCCTGGAGGAGGTGCTGCCCATGGCGCTGGCCGACGTGCCCGAGGTGCGCGTGACGGACATGGAGGGCATCCCCGCGGTGCTGGCCGATCCGCCGCTGCTGGAGCGGGTGATCGCCAACCTGGTCGGCAACGCCGCCCGGCACACCCCGGACGGAAAGAAGGTGCTGGTCACGGCCAGCGCGCTGGCCGGGCGGGTGGAGCTGCGGGTGGTGGACCGGGGGCCGGGGCTGCCCGCCGACGGCCGGGAGCGGATCTTCGAGCCCTTCCAGCGGCTCGGTGACACCGATAACACCACGGGCCTCGGTCTCGGCCTCGCCCTCGCGCGCGGCCTGACCGAGGCGATGAGCGGCACCATCAGCCCCGAGGACACTCCCGGTGGCGGCCTCACGATGGTCGTGTCGCTGCCGTTCGCGGGCCTGTCGACGGGTGCCGCACCGACCGAGCAGAGCGTAGGAGGCCCCTGATGAGCGCTGTGACGGGTATCTTCAAGCCGCCGCGTGCGCAGACCCGCGCCCCGGGCAGCCGGCCGGTGCGCGACCGGCTCGCCCTGGCGGCGGCCCTCGCCGCCCCGTTCCTGGTCTGCCTCGCGCTCGTCCCGCTGCGTACGAGCCTGACGCACACCAACGCCGCGCTGGTCCTCGTCGTGGTGGTCGTCGCGGTGGCCGCGCTCGGCAGCCGCACGGCGGGCGTGGTCGCGGCCCTGTCGGCGGCGGCCTGGTTCGACTTCTTCCTGACCCGGCCGTACGAGACCTTCGACATCACCGCGTCCGCCGACGTCGAGACGGCGGTGCTGCTGCTGGCCGTCGGCGTCCTCGTGGCCCAACTGGCCGCCCGTGCCCGCCGGCTGGAGGTCGTCACGGTCACGGACGCGGCCCATCTCGCCCGCGTCCAGCGGACGGCGGACCTGGCGAAGACGGCCAACTCCGCGGACGTCGTGGTCGATCACGTCCGCGGTGAGCTGACCGGACTCCTCGGCCTGCGCGCCTGCCGCTTCGAGTACGGCAGCCTGCTGGGGCGCCCGCCGCGTCTGGAGCCGGACGGCGGTGTCACGGTGGGCCGGCGTGCCTGGGACCCGGACGCCGACGGCTGGCCCGAGGGCGAGATCGAGCTGCGCGCCTACGGCAACGGCCACTACCTCGGCCGCTTCATGCTCACCCCCGGCCTCGGCCCCGTACCCCCGCTCCAGGCCCGGCTGGTGGCCGTGACCCTGGCCGACCAGACGGGTGCGGCACTGGACACGGCGGGACCGGCGCGGAGGTGACGGGGGAGCCCGCCGAGGGCCCGGGCATTTGCTGACGCGATCCTGACGCCGGACCGGCCGCCCGGTGGACCGGCACCCCGCCCTCCGCCGTTCCTTTCCGATGTGACGTCAACTCTCCATCTGCGCCGGGAACTTGAGCAGCGCTCCCAGCACATGGTGATCTGCGGCGACGACGGACTCGCGCACCGGCTCGCGCTCGAACTGGACGCGGTGTGCGGCGAGGTCGTCACCGTGGTGGTGCCGACCCGGGACGACGCGTACGGCGCCGGGATCGCCGCCCTGCTCGGCGTGATGCCGGTGGAGCGGGGCTCGCTGCTGTTCACCTGCGTGGACGTGGCCGGGCGTCCCGAGCTGGAGGGGCGGGCCGGTGACCGGGTCGTCCTGGCCACCACCCGGCGGGACTGAGCCGACCGTCAAGGACACGTCAAGGTCTGCCGGTTGGGCGCGAAGATGGCGCAAACAACGGCAGAGGCGCGCGGGAAGCGGACAGACCCTGGGTGCACCCCGCGCACCCGCGCACCCGTCAGCCCTCGTGCGGGGTGAACGAAGAAGGAGCACGTGCCCATGTCCGTCCTGACCACCGAGCAGCCGGATGCCGTACCCGCCGGCGAGGAGCCGCCTGATACCGGCGAGCGCCACCGGCTGACCGCCGTCACCGGGCTCGCGGCCCTGTCGCTGGACGCGATGGCGTCGGTGGCCTACGGCCCCGAGGCGATCGTCCTCGTCCTCGCCGCCGCGGGCGCGCACGGACTGGGCTTCACGATGCCCGTGACGCTGGCGATCGCCGCCCTGCTGGCGGTGCTGGTGGCCTCCTACCGGCAGGTGATCGCGGCCTTCCCGGACGGCGGCGGCTCCTACGCCGTGGCCAAGACCCATCTGGGGGCCCGTACGAGCCTGGTGGCCGCCGCCTCGCTGGTGCTGGACTACGTGCTCAACGTCGCCGTCGCGGTGACCGCGGGCGTGGCGGCCCTGACCTCCGCCTTCCCCTCCCTCTACGGCGACCGGCTGTGGCTGTGCCTGGCGGTGCTCGCCCTGGTCACGGGCGTCAACCTGCGCGGCATCGTGGAGTCGGCGAAGGCGTTCATCGTGCCGACCGTCGTGTTCGTCGGCTCGATCTTCGTCCTCATCGCCGTCGGCCTGTTCCGCTCCCACCCCGTGAGCACCGCGACCGCGGCCGGGCACGCCTCGGTCCTCGCGGACAACGCCTCCAGCGTGGGCGCGCTCCTTCTGCTGAAAGCTTTCGCTTCCGGCTGTGCCGCGCTGACCGGAGTGGAGGCCATCGCCAACGCCGTCCCCTCCTTCCGGGCGCCGCGGGTGCGCCGGGCCCAGCGCGCCGAGGTCGCCCTCGGTGCCGTGCTCGGCCTGATGCTGATCGGCCTGTCGGTGCTGATCGGCCGCTTCCACCTCCAGCCGGTCGAGGGTGTCACCGTCCTCGCCCAGCTCGCGGACGCCTCCTTCGGCCACAACTGGGCCTTCTACGTCGTCCAGTTCGCCACGATGATCCTGCTGGCCCTGTCCGCGAACACCTCCTTCGGCGGGCTGCCGGTGCTGCTGAAGCTGCTCGCCCGCGACAACTACGCGCCGCACGTCTTCGCGCTCAAGGCCGACCGCCAGGTCCACCGGCACGGCGTCCTCGCGCTCGCCGTCGTCTCGGCCGCGCTGCTGGTCTTCTCCGGCGGCGACACCAACACCCTGGTGCCGATGTTCGCCATCGGTGTCTTCGTCGGCTTCACCATCGCCCAGGTCGGCATGGTCCGGCACTGGCGGCTGGAGCGGGGCAGGGGCTGGCGCGGGAAGACCGTGCTCAACGGCTTCGGCGCGCTCCTCACCGGTGTCGCCGCCGTCGTCGTCACGGCCAGCAAGTTCACCGAGGGCGCCTGGCTGATCGTGATCGCCCTCCCGCTGCTGGTGGTCGCCTTCGAGATCGTGCACCGCGCCTACGGCCGCATCGGCGACCGGCTCGGACTCGGCCGGATCCCGGAGGTCCCGCACCGCGAGCGCTCGCTCGTGGTCGTCCCGGTGTCCCATCTGTCCCGGCTGACCTCGGAGGCCCTCAGCGCGGCCACCTCCCTCGGCGACGAGGTCCGCGCGGTGACCGTGTGCTACCCGGACGCCGAGGACCGGGCCCAGTTGCACGCGCTGGAGCGCGCCTGGGCGGACTGGGACCCGGGGGTGCCACTGGTCCGGCTCTCCTGCGAGCGGCGCACGCTCGGCCGTCCCATCGCCGCCTACGTCCGTGAGGTGGCCGCCGGCGAGCCCGGCACCCGGGTCACCGTGCTGATCCCCGAGACCGAGCCGGAGCACCTCTGGCAGCGCCTGCTGCAGAACCAGCGGGGCGCGGTCGTCGCGCACGCCGTGCGCCGGGAGACGGACGCGGTGATCTGCCGGCTGCGCTTCCGGCTCTGACGGGTGAGGCCGCCGTGGCCCGTGTGGGGGGACGGCGGCGCCGCGTACGGCTGTGGCTTCTGTGACGGCTGTAACCCGTGCGGGCGGCTGCCACTCGTGCGGCGAGTGTGACGCATGCGACGGTTGAAGCGGGCCGTGACTCCGGCGCCGTGAGCGGGACCCGGCCCACGTCCCAGGGCGACTGTGAGCCGGGTCACCGTACGTCACGACGGCCTACCCACCGGTACGGGCCAGAGGTCGTAAGAGACGCGTCAAAGGCGTAACCGCGGCCGTATGAGAGGCGTCAACGGGCGACCGGATCCGGCCAGACAGGCGCTTTCCTCTAATCGTCCGTTTCAACCGAACCTCACTCCAGGAGTTCGCGATGGCCGATCTGGCCTTCGTCGTCACCGTGCTCGCGGGTTTCGCGCTGGTGGCTCTCGTCGCCAAGGGGGTGACGAAGCTGTGACCGCCGAGAACATCGTCGGCCTCGTCGTGGCCGTCGCCCTGCTGGGCTATCTCGTCCTCGCCCTGATCTACCCGGAGAGGTTCTGACCGTGACATCAGCTGCCTCCGCAGCGGGCGACATGGGTCCCGTACTCGCAGGCCTGCTCCAGCTGCTCGCCCTGATAGGCGCACTGGCGCTCGTCTACATCCCGCTCGGCAACTACATGGCCCGGGTCTACTCCTCCACCAAGCACCTGCGCGTGGAGAAGTGGATCTACAAGGGCATCGGTGCCAACCCCGACACCGACATGACCTGGCCCGCCTACCTGCGCGGTGTCCTCGCCTTCTCGGCGGTCAGCGTCCTCTTCCTCTACCTCCTGCAGCGACTGCAGGGTGTGCTGCCCGGCTCGCTGCACTTCTCGTCCGTCAACCCGGCGCAGTCGTTCAACACGGCTGTCTCGTTCGTGACGAACACGAACTGGCAGTCGTACTACGGCGAGCAGACCATGGGTCACGTCGTGCAGACCGCCGGTCTGGCCGTGCAGAACTTCCTCTCCGCCGCCGTCGGCATCGCCGTCGCCGTGGCGCTCGTCCGCGGTTTCGCCCGTGCGCGCACCGGTGAGCTGGGCAACTTCTGGACCGACCTGGTGCGCGGCACGCTGCGCATCCTGGTGCCGGGCGCCGCGATCGCCGCGGTGATCCTGGTCGCCTGCGGCGCCATCCAGAACTTCTCCGGCATCCACGAGGTCGGCCAGTTCATGGGCGGCTCGCAGCAGTGGAACGGCGGCGCGGTCGCCTCCCAGGAGGCCATCAAGGAGCTGGGCACCAACGGTGGCGGTTACTTCAACGCCAACAGCGCCCACCCCTTCGAGAACCCGACGCCCTTCACCAACCTCTTCGAGATCTTCCTGATCCTGTGCATCCCGTTCGCCCTCACCCGGACCTTCGGCGTGATGGTCGGCTCGGTGAAGCAGGGGTACGCGATCCTCGCCACGATGTTCACCATCTGGCTGGGCTTCGTCGCGCTGATGATGTGGACCGAGTTCGCCCACCACGGCCCGGCGCTCCAGGCCGCGGGCGGCGCGATGGAGGGCAAGGAGGTTCGGTTCGGCATCGGCGGCTCCTCGATCTTCGCCGTGTCGACCACGCTCACCTCGACCGGTGCGGTGGACTCCTTCCACTCCTCCTTCACCGGCCTCGGCGGCGGCATCGCCATGCTCGGCATGATGCTGGGCGAGATCGCGCCCGGCGGCACCGGCTCCGGCCTCTACGGCATGCTGATCATGGCGGTCATCGCGGTGTTCATCGCCGGTCTGATGGTCGGCCGTACACCCGAGTACCTGGGCAAGAAGATCGGCGGCCGCGAGATGAAGCTCGCCGCCTGCTACATCCTCATCACCCCCGCCCTGGTGCTGGTGTTCACGGCGGCCTCCATGGCCCTGCCGACCCCGCCGCACTCGATGCTGAACTCCGGCGCGCACGGGTTCTCCGAGGTGCTGTACGCCTTCACCTCGGCGTCGAACAACAACGGCTCGGCCTTCGCCGGTCTGAACGCGAACACCGACTGGTTCAACACCATGACCGGGCTCGCGATGCTGCTCGGCCGCTTCCTGCCGATGGTGTTCGTGCTGGCGCTGGCCGGCTCGCTCGCCGAGCAGAAGCCGGTACCGGTCACCGCGGGCACCCTGCGCACCGAGAAGCCGCTGTTCACCGGCCTGCTGGTCGGCGCGATCCTGATCATCACCGGTCTGACCTACTTCCCGGCCCTGGCGCTGGGGCCGCTGGCTGAGGGGCTGGCGTCATGACCACTCGCATAGACAAGCAAGAGGACTCGATGTCCACAGCCACTCCCACCCGGGCGCCGCACAGCGACGTCCCCACCGGGCACAAGCCCGCCGAGGGTCGTGTCGGAGCGGGCCTCTTCGACCCCAAGGCACTGGTCAAGTCGCTGCCGGACGCCTTCCGCAAGCTCGACCCGCGGGTGATGGTCAAGTCGCCCGTGATGTTCGTGGTGTGGATCGGCTCGGTCCTGACCACCGTCTTCTCCTTCAAGGACCCGGGCGACTGGTTCGGCTGGGCGATCAGCGCGTGGCTGTGGCTGACCGTGATCTTCGCCAACCTGGCGGAGGCGGTCGCCGAGGGCCGCGGCAAGGCGCAGGCCGACACCCTGCGCAAGGCCAAGACCGACACGGTCGCCCGCCGGCTGGTGGGGGACACCGAGGAGCAGGTGCCCGGCACCGCGCTGACCATCGGTGACCTGGTGGTCTGCGAGGCCGGCGACATCATCCCCGGTGACGGTGACGTCGTCGAGGGTGTCGCCTCGGTGGACGAGTCGGCCATCACCGGCGAGTCCGCCCCGGTCATCCGCGAGTCCGGTGGCGACCGCTCGGCCGTCACGGGCGGCACGAAGGTCCTCTCCGACCGCATCGTCATCAAGATCACGACGAAGCCCGGCGAGACCTTCATCGACCGGATGATCAACCTGGTCGAGGGCGCCGCCCGGCAGAAGACGCCCAACGAGATCGCGCTGAACATCCTGCTCGCCTCGCTGACCATCGTCTTCCTGCTCGCGGTGGCCACGCTGCCGCCGTTCGCCGACTTCGCGGGCACGCACCTGACCATGATCGTGCTGGTCGCGCTGCTGGTCTGCCTGATCCCGACCACCATCGGCGCCCTGCTCTCCGCGATCGGTATCGCGGGCATGGACCGGCTGGTGCAGCGCAACGTCCTGGCGATGTCCGGCCGCGCGGTCGAGGCCGCCGGCGACGTCTCCACGCTGCTGCTGGACAAGACCGGCACGATCACGCTCGGCAACCGGCAGGCCGCCGAGTTCGTCCCGGTCAAGGGCACCACCGAGGCCGAGGTCGCCGACGCGGCCCAGCTGTCCTCGCTGGCCGACGAGACGCCCGAGGGCCGTTCCATCGTCGTCCTGGCGAAGGAGAAGTACGGGCTGCGCGAACGCCACCAGGGCGAGCTGGCGCACGCCGACTGGATCGAGTTCACCGCCCAGACCCGTATGTCGGGTGTGGACGTCGACGGCCGCAAGATCCGCAAGGGTGCCACGGCCTCGGTCATCGCCTGGGTCGAGGAGCAGGGCGGCCGGATCGCCGAGGACGCGGACACGATCGCGAACCGCATCTCCGAGGCCGGTGGCACCCCGCTGCTGGTCGCCGTCAACGACGACCAGGGCGCCCGCGTGCTGGGTGTCATCTACCTGAAGGACGTCGTCAAGGAGGGCATGCGGGAGCGGTTCGAGGAACTGCGCCGCATGGGCATCAAGACGGTCATGATCACGGGTGACAACCCGCTGACCGCGAAGGCCATCGCCGAGGAGGCGGGCGTCGACGACTTCCTCGCCGAGGCCACCCCCGAGGACAAGATGGCCCTCATCAAGCGGGAGCAGGCGGGCGGGAAGCTGGTCGCGATGACCGGTGACGGCACGAACGACGCCCCGGCCCTCGCGCAGGCGGACGTGGGCGTGGCGATGAACACGGGCACGTCGGCCGCGAAGGAGGCCGGCAACATGGTCGACCTCGACTCCAACCCGACCAAGCTCATCGAGATCGTCGAGATCGGCAAGCAGCTGCTGATCACGCGCGGCGCGCTGACCACGTTCTCCATCGCCAACGACGTCGCGAAGTACTTCGCGATCATCCCGGCGCTGTTCGCGGCGGTCTACCCGGGCCTGGACAAGCTGAACATCATGCACCTGTCCTCGCCCAACTCCGCGATCCTGTCGGCCGTCATCTTCAACGCGCTGATCATCATCGCGCTGGTGCCGCTGTCCCTGAAGGGCGTGCGCTACCGGCCGATGAGCGCGGACAAGATGCTCCGCCGCAACCTCGGGATCTACGGCATCGGCGGCCTGATCGCGCCCTTCATCGGCATCAAGATCATCGATCTGCTCATCTCCCTCATCCCCGGGCTGTAACTATTCAAAAGAGTGCTGATCACCATGAACAACTCCGTCACGAACACCGCCCGGTTGCTCGGGGCGGGCCTGCGCGCCCTCCTCGTGCTGACCCTGGTGACCGGCGTCATCTACCCGCTGGTCGTCACCGGCATCGCCCAGGCACTGTTCAACAACAAGGCGAACGGTTCCGAGATCAAGGCGGACGGCAAGGTCGTCGGCTCGTCCCTGATCGGGCAGTCGTACAACCTGCCGCTGAAGAAGGGCCAGACCAGCCCGGATCCCGACCTCAAGTGGTTCCAGGGCCGCCCGCAGAACGGCCTCGGCGCCAACAGCCTCAACACCCGGTACAAGCTGATCCTTTCCGGTGCCACCAACCTCTCCGCGGACAGCGGTGCGGTGAAGGGCGTGTGCCCGGACCAGCCGGCGGACAAGACGCTCTGCGCCCAGGTGGTCGCCGCCAAGGACGCCGTCGTCAAGGACAACTCGGTCCCCGGCTACACCGTGAAGCCGTCCGACGTCCCCGCCGACGCGGTCACCTCCTCCGGCTCCGGCCTCGACCCGGCCATCTCCCCGGAGTACGCCGAACTCCAGGTGCACCGGATCGCCGCGAAGAACGGTCTGTCCGTCGCCGCGGTGGAGAAGCTGGTGAAGGACAACACCCAGGGCCGCACCCTCGGGTTCATCGGTGAGCCGCAGGTGAACGTCCTTCGACTCAACATCGCGCTCAAGGACCTCGTGGCCAAGAAGTGACGGCCTTACGCGATTCGCGACGGGAGTCGGCGCCCGGGAGGCATCCCGGTGCCGCCGGCTCCCGCAGGCATGACAGGAGAGGCACACACCCATGACCCGGGTGCTCGTGGTGGAGGACGACCCGCAGCTCGTACGGGCCCTCGTCATCAACTTGCAGGCACGTCACTACGGCGTGGACGCCGCCCCCGACGGTGCCA
Source organism: Streptomyces yokosukanensis (assembly GCF_001514035.1). Taxonomy (GTDB): domain Bacteria; phylum Actinomycetota; class Actinomycetes; order Streptomycetales; family Streptomycetaceae; genus Streptomyces; species Streptomyces yokosukanensis. Next base: position 561,633 of record NZ_KQ948206.1, read on the forward strand.
CGGCCCTCCGGCTCGCAGCCGCGCGCCAGCCCGACGTGGTGCTGCTGGACCTCGGCCTGCCCGACATGGACGGCGTCGAGGTCATCAAGGGCCTGCGCGGCTGGAGCCGCGTGCCGATCATGGTTCTCTCCGCCCGGCAGGCCTCCGACGAGAAGGTGGCCGCCCTCGACGCCGGCGCGGACGACTACATCACCAAGCCGTTCAGCATGGACGAACTCCTCGCCCGGCTGCGGGCCGCGGTCCGCCGCACCGAGGACACCCCGCTCGTCCCCGAGACGACGCTGGTCGAGACGCCGGAGTTCAGCATCGACCTGCTCGCCAAGAAGGCCGTGCGGGCCGGGCGGGACGTACGGCTCACGCCGACCGAGTGGCATCTGCTGGAGATCCTGGTGACCAACCCCGGCCGGCTGATCACCCAGAAACAGCTCCTCCAGGAGGTCTGGGGGGTCTCGCAGAGCAACAAGACCAACTATCTGCGGGTCTACATGGCCCAACTCCGCCGCAAACTGGAGACGGACCCCTCCCAGCCCCGCTATCTGATCACCGAGCCCGGCATGGGCTACCGCTTCGAAGGATGACATGGCACGCGGCAGGCTCCGGATCTACCTCGGCGCGGCACCCGGCGTCGGCAAGACGTACGCGATGCTGTCGGAGGCGCACCGCCGTATCGAGCGGGGCACCGACTGCGTCGTGGCCTTCGTCGAACACCATCACCGCCCGCGCACCGAGGTGATGCTGCACGGCCTGGAACAGGTGGAGCGCAGGGAACTCGAGTACCGGGGCAGCGTCTTCACCGAGATGGACGTGGACGCCGTCCTCGCGCGCCGCCCCCAGGTGGCGCTCGTGGACGAGCTGCCGCACACCAACATCCCCGGCTCGCGCAACGCCAAGCGCTGGCAGGACGTCGAGGAGCTGCTCGCCGCCGGTATCGACGTGATCTCCACCGTCAACATCCAGCACCTGGAGTCCCTCGGCGACGTCGTGGAGTCGATCACCGGGGTGCGGCAGCAGGAGACCGTCCCGGACGAGGTCGTACGGCGTGCCGACCAGATCGAGCTGGTCGACATGTCGCCCCAGGCGCTGCGCCGCCGGATGGCGCACGGCAACATCTACAAGCCGGACAAGGTCGACGCGGCCCTGTCCAACTACTTCCGGCCCGGCAACCTCACGGCCCTGCGCGAGCTGGCCCTGCTCTGGGTGGCCGACCGGGTCGACGAGTACCTCAACGAGTACCGCCGAGAGCACCGGGTGTCGACCATCTGGGGCTCCCGCGAGCGGATCGTGGTCGGGCTGACCGGCGGCCCCGAGGGCCGCACCCTGATACGGCGTGCCGCCCGGCTCGCGGAGAAGGGCGCCGGCGGCGAGGTGCTCGCCGTCTACATCTCCCGCAGCGACGGCCTGACCTCGGCCTCGCCCAAGGAACTGGCCGTCCAGCGCACCCTGGTGGAGGACCTCGGCGGCACCTTCCACCATGTCGTCGGCGACGACATACCGGCCGCCCTGCTGGACTTCGCGCGCGGCGTGAACGCCACCCAGATCGTGCTCGGCGTCTCGCGCCGGCGCAGCTGGCAGTACGCCTTCGGGCCGGGCGTCGGCGCCACGGTCGCCCGCGAGTCCGGTCCCGACCTCGACGTGCACCTCATCACGCACGACGAGGTCGGCAAGGGGCGCGGGCTGCCCGTGGCCCGCGGCGCCCGCCTCGGCCGCGCCCGGGTCATCGCGGGCTGGGCCGTGGGCGTGCTCGGCCCGGCCCTGCTCACCGGGCTGCTCACCGGCGCCGCGCCGTCCGTCGGCCTGGCCAACGACATGTTGCTGTACCTGACGCTGACGGTCGCCTCGGCCCTGCTGGGCGGCCTCTTCCCGGCGCTGGCCTCAGCGGTGGTCGGCTCGCTGCTGCTCAACTGGTACTTCACCCCGCCCGTCCACACCCTGACCATCGCCGACCCGAACAACATCGTCGCCATCGCGATCTTCATCGGGGTCGCCGTGTCCGTCGCCTCGGTGGTGGGCACCGCCGCCCGGCGCACCCATCAGGCGGCCCGGCTGCGCGCCGAGTCGGAGATCCTCTCCTTCCTCGCGGGGAACGTGCTGCGCGGCGAGACCGGCCTGGAGGAGCTGCTGGAACGCGTCCGCGAGACCTTCGGCATGGAGTCGGTGGCCCTGCTGGAGCGCACCGGCGAGACGGCACCCTGGACCTGCGCCGGCAGCGTGGGGCCCGATCCCGCGCGGATCCCGGAGGACGCGGACGTCGACGTACCGGTCGGCGACCACATGGCCCTGTCCCTGCGCGGCCGGGTGCTGCCCGCCGCCGACCGCCGGGTGCTGGCCGCGTTCGCCGCGCAGGCCGCCGTCGTCCTGGACCGCCAGCGCCTGCAGCACGAGGCCGACCGGGCCAAGGAACTCGCCGAGGGCAACCGGATAAGGACCGCGCTGCTCGCCGCCGTCAGCCATGATCTGCGCACCCCGCTCGCCGGCATCAAGGCCGCGGTGACGTCGCTGCGTTCGGACGACGTCGAGTGGTCCGAACAGGACCGGGCGGATCTGCTGGAGGCCATCGAGGAGGGCGCCGACCGGCTCGACCACCTCGTCGGCAACCTCCTCGACATGTCCCGGCTGCAGACCGGCACGGTGACGCCGATCATCCGGGAGACCGACCTCGACGAGGTCGTGCCCATGGCGCTCGGCGGAGTGCCCGAGGACAGCGTGGACCTGGACATCCCCGAGACCCTGCCGATGGTGTACGTCGACCGGGGCCTGCTGGAGCGGGCCGTGGCCAACGTCGTGGAGAACGCGGTCAAGTACAGCCCGCCCGGGGAGCGGGTCCTGGTCTCCGCGAGTGCGCTGGCCGACCGGGTGGAGGTGCGCGTCGTCGACCGGGGGCCGGGCGTCCCGGACGAGGCCAAGGACCGCATCTTCGAGCCGTTCCAGCGGTACGGGGACGCTCCGCGGGGGGTCGGTGTCGGGCTGGGCCTCGCGGTGGCCCGCGGTTTCGCCGAATCGGTCGGCGGGTCGCTGCTCGCGGAGGACACGCCGGGGGGCGGGCTGACCATGGTGCTCGCGGTGCCGACGGCGCCGGAGCGCGAACAGCTCGGGGGGCTCGTCGTGTCGGGGGACTGCGGGTAGCCGTGGGCTGGTCGCGCAGTTCCCCGCGCCCCTACGGGTTGCGGCCGCCGCATCTGTATCCGCGCCGGGGCTTGCGGGCACCCCGCGACCTCACGCCTCCGGCGGCACCATGTGCAACTCCCGTTCCATGTGCCCGGTGTTCAGCCGCAGGCGCCACGCGTTGCGGCGGTGCACCGCGGTCAGCTCCGCCTGCAGCGGAGACGGGGGTACCGCAAGGACCGGGCACGTGGCGCGGGCGAGGCAGTAGCGGCTGACCGACGGCCACAGGGCCCGGTGCAGCCGGCCCCGCTGCCCCGCACCGACGACGAGGATGTCGTCCGCGCGGTCGGCGGTGCGCACCAGCGCCGGTCCGGGCGCGCCCCGGACGACGAGCGCCTGCCCGGACAGCCCGGTCTCCGGGCCGCCGAACGCCTCGCGCAGCGCCTCCGCGAGGCGTTCGCGCGCCAGCTGCTCCCACTGCGGGACCATGGCGGTCGTGGCCGGGAACCGGCGGGAGGCGAGGTCCCCCTCCGGCGGCTCCCACGCCAGCACCGGCCACAGCTCGGCTCCCCGGCGCCTGGCTTCGACGGCGGCCCGGCTCAGGGCGGTCGCGCCGCCCAGCGAGCCGCACACTCCCACCACGACCCGACCGGCCGGCAGCGGGCGGTACTCGGACATCGGCTCCTCCTTGGAAATCCCTTCCATGACACCGCGCCCCGCCCCTCCCGAACAGCCCGAACGCCCGTTCCTGACGGCCTTCTGACGGTCGCTTCCAGGCCCTTGCACCCGCGGCGTCAGCATGCCGTCAAGTTCCTCCGGATCGGCGTCAGCGTCACGTCAGGGGCCGCCCGGGACCCCCGGGCACCGGGCATAACGTCGACACCGCGCCCCGGTCCGCCTCCCCGCGTCCGGGGCCCCAGATCACACGCGCCCTGCCCTTCGGGAGGCACCCCATGGCAGCACTCCGCTACGCCGAAGACCCCGAGCCCTCCGATCCGTTCCCGGCCGGACCCCTGTACGTCCCGGTCCGGTCGGGGCCCTCCGGGTGTGCGGCCCGGCTCTTCCGCACCCCGCTCGGCGGCCGTACGGCCGTCGGGTTCACCTCCGAGCGTCGGCTTCGCGCCACCCTCGGCGCCGGCCAGGCGTGGATCCGCCTCGCCGAGCCCGCCCTGCGCGAGCTGACCGCCCCGCTCGGCGTCAGCACCCTCACGGTGGACCCGCAGTTCACCGCTTCGGTCCCCGCGCCGGTCACGCCGGTCCTGTCCGAGACTCCCGCGCTGCGGATCGCCTGAGAGGGGCAGCACAGATGACCACGGTTCACGAACCCACCGCCCCCACCACGGCCGCCGATCTGTCGGTGTGGCCCGCGTCGACCGCCGAACCGCCGCACGGCGACCTCGCCGTGGGCGGCGTTCCGCTCGCCGAGATCGCCGACCGCTTCGGCACCCCTGTCTACGTCCTGGACGAGGCGGAGGTCCGCGACCGCTGCCGTACCTACCTCGACGCCTTCCCCGACGCCGAAGTCCTGTACGCCGCCAAGGCGTTCCTGTGCCGGGCGATGGCGCACTGGGTGGACGAGGAGGGGCTGGGGCTCGACGTCTGCTCCGCCGGCGAGCTGGAACTCGCCGTCACCACCGGCTTCCCGGCCGAGCGGATCGTGCTGCACGGCAACGCCAAGTCCCCGCGCGACCTGGAGGCGGCGCTGCGCCTGGGCGTCGGCCGCATCGTCATCGACAGCCCCGCGGAGATCGCCCGGCTGGCCGCCGCCGTCGGACCGGACGGGCACCAGAAGGTGATGGTCCGGGTGGTGCCCGGGATCAGCGCGGGCGGCCACGACAAGATCCGCACCGGCACCGAGGACCAGAAGTTCGGCCTGAGCATCTCCGACGGGTACGCCCAGCACGCCATCACCCGCATCCTGGACCAGCCCCAGCTCGAACTCACCGGCCTGCACTGCCACTTGGGCTCGCAGATCACCAGTGTCAAGCCGTATCTCGTCGCGGTGCGCCGGCTGGTCGGGCTGATGAGCCGGCTGTACGAGCAGCACGGCCTGGTCCTGCCCGAACTCGACCTCGGCGGCGGCCACGGCATCGCCTACCGCCCCGGCGAGGAGGCCCTGGACCTGACGGCACTGGCCCGCAAGGTCCGCGCGGAACTCGCCGACGCCTGTGCCACGGCCGGGCTTCCCGTGCCCCGCCTGATCATCGAGCCGGGCCGGGCGATCGCGGGCCCCGCCGGGATCGCCGTGTACCGGGTCCTCGCCGTGAAGCACACCGGCGAGCACGTCTTCGTGGCCGTCGACGGCGGAATGAGCGACAACCCGCGCCCGGCCCTGTACGGGGTCCGCTACGCACCGCGCCTGATCGGACGGCACAGCACGGCGGAGCACGCCCGGGTCACCGTGGTGGGCCGGCACTGCGAGGCGGGCGACGTCCTGGCCGCCGACGCGGAGCTGCCCGCCGACACCCGCCCCGGTGATCTGCTCGCCGTCCCGGTGGCCGGCGCCTATCACCTGTCCATGGCCTCCGGTTACAACCTGGTCGGCCGCCCGCCCGTGGTCGCCGTGCGCGACGGCCTCGCCCGACTGCTGGTGCGCCGCGAGTCCCTGGAGGACATCCGCAGCCGCGACGTGGGCCTGTAACCCCGGGCGGCTCCCCGGCCGCCGCCCCACGACTCCCGGGCGGGTCGGCCTTCCCTCCCTCGCCGACCGACCCGCCCGGGTCACATCGACGGGCGCGCACCCGCCCCGCCCCGCACACTGGGTCCGACTGCCCGACCGGCCCTGGCGAGGTCCCGATGGTGTTTGGCCTGGCACGTCGCGAACTGCGACCACGCGTCCCGCTGCGCCCCGGCGAGGGCGAGAAGCACCGTCTGACGAGCCTGGAGGGCCTCGCCGCACTGTCGCTGGACGCGCTCAGCTCGGTGGCGTACGGCCCCGAGGCGATCGTGATCGCCCTGGTGGCCGCGGGGACCGGCGCCCTGTCCGCGACCCTGCCCGTCACCCTGGCCATCGTCTTCCTGCTCGCCGCACTGGTCGTGTCGTACGCCCAGGTCATCGCCGTACACCCGGACGGCGGAGGCGCATACGCCGTCGCCAAGAAGGACCTCGGCCCGACCGCAAGCCTGCTCGCCGCGGCCAGCCTGGTCGTCGACTACGTCCTCACCGTCGCCGTCAGCCTGTCCGCCGGCGCCGACGCGCTCGCCTCCGCCTTCCCCGCCCTCGCCCACGACAAGCTGCCGGTCTGCCTGGCGGGCCTGGCCCTGCTGACGGTGGTGAACCTGCGGGGCGTCGCCGAGAGCGCCCGGGTGCTGATGCTGCCCACCGTGCTGTTCATCATGACGATCCTGGGCGTCGTCGTCATCGACCTGCTGCGCTCCCACCCGGCGGCCGTGGTGGGCACCCCGCTGTCCTTCCCGCCGAAGGAGAGCCTCGGCCTGCTCCTGCTCCTGAAGGCGTTCTCGTCCGGCTGCTCGGCGCTGACGGGCGTGGAGGCCATCGCCAACGCCGTACCGACCTTCCGCGCCCCGCGCGTGCGGCGCGCCCAGCGCACCGAACTGATGCTCGGCGCGCTCCTCGGCGTGATGCTGATCGGGCTGGCGGTCCTGATCCGCCGCGACCATGTGGCCCCGCGCGGCGAGGTCACCGTACTCGCCCAGCTGACGGCCGGCGCGTTCGGCACCGGCTGGCCCTACTACGCCACCAACCTCGTCGTCACGCTCGTCCTCGGCCTCGCGGCGAACACCAGCTTCGGCGGCCTGCCCGTCCTGATGAGCCTGCTCGCCCGCGACCACCGGCTGCCCCACCTGTTCGGGCTGCGAGCCGAACGGCCCGTCTACCGCTACGGCGTGCTCGCCCTGGCCCTGCTGGCCGCCGTCCTGCTCCTCGCGACCGAAGCCGACACCCACCGCCTGATCCCCCTGTTCGCCATCGGCGTCTTCATCGGCTTCACCCTCAGCCAGCTCGGCCTGGTCCTGCACTGGGCCCGCGACAAACCGGCCGGCTGGCGGCGCCGTGCGCTGATCAACGGCACCGGGGCGCTGCTCACCACCCTGGCCGGGGTGATCCTGCTGACCACGAAATTCCTTGCGGGCGCCTGGGTGGTAGTGGTGGCCGTTCCCCTCCTGATGCTGCTCTTCGCCCGCATCCAGCGCTACTACACGGCCGTCGGCGAGGAACTCGGCCTGGGCCGCGTCCCCGCCCCGCCGGACCGGCGCACGGCCAGCCTGGTCATCGTCCCCCTCGGCGAGGTCAGCAAGCTCGCCCGGCACGCCATCGGCGCCGCGCTCTCCCTCGGCGACGAGGTCGTGGCGGTGGCCGTCCACGCCGACCCGGCCAAGAGCCGCGCCCTGCGGGAGTCCTGGGAGCGCTGGAACCCGGGCGTACGCCTCGACGTCATCGACAGCCCGAGCCGCTCCCTGGTCCAGCCCATCGTCGACTACGTACAGCGCGCGGCGCGGGACGGGCGCCAGATCGCCGTCCTCATCCCCGAGGTCGAGCCCCGCCACCGCCGCTACGAGATCCTCCAGAACCAGCGGGGCCTGCTCCTCGCCACGGTGCTGCGGGCCCGCACCGACGTGGTGGTGTGCCTGCTGCCCTACCGACTGGGGCTGTGAGCACGAGGGCCGCTTCCGTACCGGCGGTGCGGCGACCGTCACCGGCGTCCCCGCCCGGCCGGCCTTCGGCGGCACCGTCGTACGCGCCCGCTATGGTGACGGATCACCAACGGCGGCGAGGTGATCCATGACGTACGAAGACCGCGCCGGCGACCGTCCGCCGGAGCTGTCCGCCGCCGCGGCGGCGCTCGCCGCCCGGTGCGAGCCCCGGGTGAACGAGCTGGCCCGCCGCATGGCGCGCGACGTCTTCGAGCAGCTGCGCGGCTACGCCGAACTGCCCGCCGACGTCAAGGACATGGAGATCGCCGCGACGGCCCGGCACGGCATGCGACTGTTCCTGCGCGGTACCGGGGCCGGGGGCGGGAACGGGAACGGTGGCCGGGCGTGGCCGGTCGCGCTGGACTACTTCCAGCAACGCGCCACCCAGCGTGCCGAGGAGGGCATGCCGCTGCACCTGCTGCTGCGCACCTACACCCTGGGCACGAAAGAACTGTTCCGGGCGCTGCGCGAGACCGCCCGCCCCGGCGAGCAGGAGGCCCTGGCCGAGTTGGCCGAGGCGCTGTTCACCGCGGCGGACCGGGTCGTGGGCGCGGTCGCCGAGAGCTACCTCGACGAGCAGGCCGCCCTCGCCGCGGAACGGCACGAGCAGCGTCGCTCACGCGCCCGGGCCCTGCTGGACGGCCGCCCGGTCACCGACGGCTCCGCACCGACGCCGGACGGCCCGGCACTGGTGCTGTGGCTGCGCTTCGACCACACGGGCTCGGGCGACTCGGCCGCCGCCGAAGGCCAGTCCCGCGCGCCCGTGGCCGTACGGCGGCTGGTGCGGCGCGTTCAGGCCGCACTGGACCGGGCCTTCGGCACGGACGTCCCCGCCCTGCTCGACGCCGACGGCGGGCACGCCGTCGTCCTGCCCGGAGCACCCGAACTCCCGCTCCAAGCCCTGGAGTTGTTGCGCGAGGCGGCGGGAGCCGGGGTCGGCGTCCGGTCGGCGGCGGCCACCGCGACCGGGATCCGCGACATCCCGCGCGCCGCGCGGCTGACCCGGGAGGTGGTCCGGATCGCCGCCGCGTGCGGCCGTCCGCACGGACTGCACCGGCTCGACGACGTACTGCTGGAGTACCACCTGTCCCGCCCGAGCGAGGGCAGCGACCGCATCGCCGCCCTGCTCGCCCCCCTGGCCGGCCGGCCCGAACTCGTGGAGACCCTGCGCACCCATCTGGAGCAGCGCCAGGACCGCCGGGCCACGGCCCGCCGGCTCAGCCTGCACCCCAACTCCGTCGACCACCGCCTCGCCCGCATCCAGGACCTGACCGGCCTCGACCTGGCCGACCCCCGAGACACCGCCCTGGCCCTGGCGTCCCTGCTCCTTGCGGAGACGGCCCCCAAGGTCACGGAGTGACGATCGCGAAGTCCGGATCCGGCGCGTCCAGCAGCGAGCCGAACGTGATGAGGGCCCGCGCGTCGCCGTCGAGGACCACCCCGCCACCCGCGATCTCGTCGGCGAAGGTCGAGGCCCCGCCCAGCACGGCGTCGAGCGTGCTGCGGGCCAGCCGCAGCACGGCGGTGGGCCGCTCGCCGCACGGGGCGTCGCCGTGCATCGGGGTCAGCGCGCCGTTGGACAGCAGCAGGGACCACACCTCGCCGGAGTCGGTGAACTCCCAGCGCAGCAGCAGCCGTCCGGCCTCGGCGGCACGCGAGCCGTTGACGCGTACGGCCATGGACCGGAAGATCTGCTCCGCCGTCAGGGCGGCCAGGACGTCCGGGGCCGTACGGGTCGGCGTGCCGAGGACACCGCCGCGCAGCTCGGCCGCGCCCATCAGATAGAAGTTGCGCCACGGACCGCACTCCGCCCCCTGGCCGAGCCGTTCGAACGCGTCGGCCTGCAGGGCGCGCGCCTCGGCGTGGCCGGGTTCGGCGAAGAGCACATGGCCCAGCACCTCCACGACCCACCGCAGGTCCCCGGCCGCGTACGACTCCTTCGCCTTGCCGACCGCGGAGTCCGTCCCGCCCATGAACGCCACGTACCGGCTCGCGGCCTCGGTGGGCGGATGCTGCCACAGATGCGCCGGGTTGCCGTCGAACCAGCCCATGTAACGCTGGTACACCGCCTTGGCGTTGTGGCTGAGGGTGCCGTAGTAGCCGCGTGTGTGCCAGGCCCGGTCGAGGGCGGGCGGGAAGCGGAGCCGTTCGGCGATCTCCGCCCCGGTGCACCCGGCGTTGATCATGCGGACGGACTGGTCGTGCAGATAGGCGTAGGCGTCGCGCTGCTCCTCCAGGAAGCGGACGACACGGTCCTGCCCCCAGGTCGGCCAGTGATGGGAGCCGAAGACGACGTCCGTGTCCATGGCGAACAGCCGGATGGTCTCCGTCAGATACGCGGCCCAGGCGCTGGGGTCCCGCACGAGGGCCCCGCGCAGGGTGAGCACGTTGTGCAGGGTGTGGCAGGCGTTCTCGGCGGCGCACAGCACCCGCAGATCCGGGAAGTGGAAGTTCATCTCGGCCGGCGCCTCGGTGCCGGGGGTGAGCTGGAAGACGATCCGCACGCCGTCGACGGTCTCGCTCTGCCCGGTGGCGGTGATGTCGACCGTCGGCGCGATCAGTCCCACACTGCCGGTCGACGTCGTCTGCCCGAGCCCGCAGCCGATCTGCCCGGCCGGGCCCTTGGGCAGCGCGGCGCCGTACATGTAGCCCGCCCGGCGGGCCATCGCCGTCCCCGTGAAGACGTTCTCGCTCGCCGCGTGCTCCAGGAACCCGGCCGGCGCGAGCACCGGAACCCGCCCGTCCGCCACCTCGCCGGGGTCGACCACCCCACGCACACCGCCGAAGTGATCGACGTGGGAATGGGTGTAGATCACGCCCGTCACCGGCCGCGCACCGCGGTGTGCCCGGTACAGGCCGAGCGCGGCCGCGGCCACCTCGGCGCTGATCAGCGGGTCGATGACGACGACACCGCGCTCGCCCTCCACGAAGGTGATGTTCGACAGATCGAGCCCGCGCACCTGGTGGATCCCGGCCGCCACCTCGTACAGCCCGTGGCGGGCCGCGAGCCGGCTCTGCCGCCACAGCGACGGATGCGCGGTCGGCGGACACTCCCCGTCCAGGAAGCCGTACGCGTCCGCGTCCCACACCACCCGGCCCCGCGCATCGCGCACCACACCGGGCTCCAGCCGACCGAGGAATCCCCGGTCCGCATCGGCGAAGTCCTGCCCGTCGTCCCAGGCGAGCCCACCGTCCAGGGGCCCCTGCTCACTGTCGGTCATGACGGTCGATCCTCACACGCCGGGATCGAACCCGCCCGATGAGACGTCACAAAGCACCCGTTGACCCGTCACAACCAGGGCCAGGGCCAAGGCCCTTCAGCTGCCCGGCCCGGCCGCGCGGGACACGGGATGCGTCGGTCGCCGAGGCCGTCGGCGCGGTTCACTCGGTGCCGGCGGGACCCTGGGCGGTGACGTCCGGGAAGAGGGTCGCGGCCACGTGCTGGGTGTCGGCGTACTCGACGACGGACGCGATCTTGCCGTCGCGGACCGTATAGATGCCGAGGCAGCGATTGTCGTAGGCGCCGCCGTACACGGTCGTGGCCTTGGCGGTCCATTCGGCCACCACGCGGTCGCCCTCGGCGATCGTGCTGACCAGTTCGATCTCCACGGTGCCGGGCACGAAGACCGTTCCCATGGTGCCGAGGAACTCGTCGACGATCTCGTCGCGGCCGTGCCACACCTTGGAGATGGGCAGGTCGCCCGGGTAGTGCCAGGTCACGTCTTCGCAGAAGCTGTCGCGGATGACGTCGGCGTCACCGTCGCGGACGGCCTCGACGTAGCGGATGACGACGGCCCTCGGGTCGCTGGTGTTCATGGTCGTGCCCCTTCGGTCGTGGTGGTGTCCGGACCTTCTCGTGTCCGGTCGTTCCGGCATGGTTCAGGAGAGGGTGAGGACGGCCTTGCCGCGGATGCGGCGCTCGCGCAGGTCGGTGAGGGCGGTCGCGGTGTCGGCCCAGTCCGTGACACGGCCGATCTCGGGGTGCAGGCGGCCTTCGGCGGTCAGCCGGACCAGTGCCGCCAGGTCGTCGTCGAGGCGCGTGTCGGCGTCGAGGTAGTGGAAGTGGCGGATGACAGCCGATTCGGGCCCGGCGAAGAAGTCGAAGAAGTCGAGCGTTGCCGGTGTGCGGCTGGCCTGCCCGAACCAGATGAGCGTGCCGCGCCCGGCGAGCCGCGCGAGTGCGAGGGGGAGGGCCTGGCCGCCGGTCGACTCCAGCACGATGTCGAAGGGGCCCCGGGCGTCGACGACGTCGTGGACGATCTCTGCGGCGCCGAGTTCGGCAAGCCGGGCGCCGCGTTCGGCGTCCCTGGTCACGGCGGTGACCTGGGCCCCGGCGGCGGCTGCGAGTTCGGTGACGAAGTGGCCCACGCCTCCGGAGGCACCGGTCAGCAGCACCCGCCGGCCCAGCACCGGTCCGGCGGCGCGCAGCAGCCGCAGCGCGGTGAGACCGGCCAGCGGCAGCGCCGCACCCTGGAGCACGGACACGCTGTCCGGCAGTTCGGCGAGCGCGCTGGTCGGCACCGCCACGTACTCGGCCCAGCCGCCTGACATGGGGTGGCCGACGACCCGAGTGATTCCGGACGGTCCGCTGCCGTCGGGGGCCGACTGCACCACCAGGCCTGCGATGTCCTTGCCGGGGCGCTCGCCGGGGACGGGCTTCTCCAGCCTGAACGTCTCGCCCCGGTTGACCGAGAACGCCTCGACCTTCACGAGCGCCTCGTTCGGGCGCGGCGCCGGCTCGGCGACGTCGGCGAGCACGACCGGCTCGGCGGGATCTCCGGTCGGTACGAAGGCTTTCATCGTGGTCATCTCCTCGGCGGCCTCGGGCCGTTCCGTGGTGCGGTTTCCGGTGCTCCGGCTTCCGTGACCATCTGACCGCGTGCCGTGCCGCCCCGGCCAACAACCAAGCCGCCAGGCCGACAACGCACGGTTGTCGCATAGGGTCAGCGGCATGGACCTTGACCTCGCCCTGGTCCGCGCCTTTGTCGCGACCGCCGGGACACTGCACTTCGGGCGGGCCGCCGAGGAGCTGAACACCAGTCAGCAGGCGCTGTCCAAACGCGTCGCGCGACTGGAGGAGTTGCTGGGCCTGCGGCTCTTCGAGCGCCAGGGCGGCACCCGGCTGAGCGAGGCGGGGGAGCGGTTCCTGCCCGCCGCACGCGAGGCGCTTGCCGCGGGCGAGCGGGCGGTCGCGGCGGTGACGGGCGCCGGACCCGTCGTACGGATCGACACGTGGGGTCATCTGTACGCGCCGATGCGCACGGTCGCCGACGCGGTACAGGCGCTCGGCTCCGTCCGGTGGGAGCCGGGCCCGGGACGTGACTGGCCGTCAGTCGCGGGGGCGCTGCTGCGCGGCGACACGGACCTGGGGTTCGGACGGGTGCACCCGCTGCCCGACGGCCGGGACGCGGGGCTCACCCAGCGCCTGGTGCGGCTGGAACCCGTCGACGTGGTGCTCAGCCCGTCCCACGCGTCGGCCGGCGCCGACGCACTGCGCCCGGCCGACCTGCGCGACAGCGTCCTGTGGTGCCCGGCCGAACTGAGCCGCCTGGACTTCCTGGGCCGCTTCGCCGACGAATTCCGGATCACACGGCGCCACGACGGCCCCAATCTGGGCCTGGACCACTTCCTCCGACACCTGCGCGACGACCCCGAGGCCTTTACCGTCTTCCCCGCCGACGAGCCGCTGCCGGACCACATGGGCCTGCACTGTGTCCCGCTCGTCGAACCGACACCGCTGTACGCGTGGTCGCTGACCTGGCGGGAGTCGGCCCGCCATCCCCTCCTGAACACCTTGCTGCACGGCTTCACCGAAGCCGGCCGCACCCGGCGCTGGCTGGAGTACGACCCGCACCGCGACTGGCTCCCCGACATCGACCACCCGAAACTCGCGGCGCGGTGTCGGGGTGGTGGGATGTGAACACGTGACCTTGTTCGACGATGATCTGGTCGCCGGTGGCCTGGTACACCCGGCTGTGCCCGTCGGCCACAGCCCGCAGGACACGGCTTCCCTCAGGAGCGCCCGGATGTTCCCTCATCGCTCGACGATGTGCTGGTCCCGACCGGCCTGGTAGACCCGAGCGTGTCCCGAGGCGTGAGCATGCATCTGCACGGTGGGAACGGGTGGTTGTTCACCCTCGGGAAGGGAGGCACGTGCCTGGTCCAGGACTTCCTGAAGATCCTGGGCGATGGACGGATCGGCGTCCAGAAGGCGCCTCAGCCGGCGGCGCCAGTCCCGCTCCAGATCCTCAGCGCCTGCGGAGTCACCCTCGCGCCGGGCTGCGAGGATCTCTTCGCGTGTCTCCTCCAGCGCTGTACGGATCTCTTCAGCCTGTACCGGTCGTACCCGATGCCACAGCGTTACAACGCCTTCGCGTGTCCGCTGCCATGCGTCGGTGGCCATCAGAGCGACGACGGTGACTCCCGCGGTTTGCGCCAGCACTTCCGGATCCATGACCGATTCCCCCGCATCCCAGGACACTTGACGGCGATGATAGGCGGCGACTCGTTCACCGAGCAGGTGATCTGAGGTACCGGTGCCCACGTGCCCGTGCGCATGGCCGAAACTCATTCACAGCCGAGGGCGCCGCCACGCTGCGGGATGAGTCTCACCTGGTCGGCGGCGACGCGCAGTGGCTCTGCGGTGATCCTGTTCCACAGAACCACCTGACCGTCGGCAATGCCGAAGGAGACATATGGCTCCCCGGCCTTCAGGGTGCCGCCCTTTTCGGTCAGTTTGCCCGTCGGCACGGTGGGAACGACACACGTCCACTCCGGGCTGACACCGAAGTACGACGGAGGAGTCCCAGTTTTCCGGACAGCCGTCTGCTTCACTTTGTCGGCCGCTGCTGCCGGTGAGTTCAGCGTTGTGGAGACGGTCATGGTCAGAGCCGCGGCCAGGAGGACCGTGGCACCGAAGCCGGCTGTGAAGCTGCGGGGACGGATGAAGTGGAAGTAGCGCAGGATGCCCCAGCCGGCCGCGATGAACAGGACGGCTCCGAGGGACGGCCAGAGGAGTTTTACGGCGGCGGCCAGCTGCCAGATGCCGCTGACACCTGTTTCAGCTGAGGTCAGGGAGAGTTCGTCCGCGTAGATGTCGTGCAGGAACCGGCTGGTGAGGGGAAGCGCCGCCACGACCACGGTGGCGATCAGCGGCAGGACACTGGCGGCCAGCACCTGCCACTTCCAGCGCCGCCCGAGCAGCACCAGACCCACTGTGTAATAGCCGACGCCGGCCATCACCACTGCCTGCGTGGTCGTCACACCGCTGGTCAATCCCGGTATGCCCAGCGCGAAGAACACAGTCAGCACGGTGCTTGCGAGAGCGAATAGCGCGGAGCGGATCCAGGTGCGTGCCCAGGGCAGCGTCAGCGCCGTCCACCAGGCGACACCTGTGCATGCGAAAGCCGCGAGCCAGGAGATGACGGCTCCGAGGGGGCTCGCGCCCCGGGACAGCACAAGGAAGAGGATTGCGGCGGCCATAGGCCCCAAGAAGAGCGCCAGGGCTCGGTTGAGGGCGTCTTCTCCGTGTTGCAGGGTGCCAGGGCGCCCGCGGCCGTCGAGCGGCCGGACATCGACGTCATTGCGTGCGGTGATGCCTCGTGCGAGATCCAGGGCGGCGGACTGGCTACCGTGGACTCTCAGTCCGACATCGAACAATCCCATCCGCACCGCAGCGAGGTAGAGAGCCTTGCGCAGCCACCAGATGGGTTTCGACCAGGCGGGCGCACTGGCCGAGGGAGTTGCCCATGCCCGGGCTTCTGTCGAGTGCAGCTGCCACTCGGGCTGGATCGTCCGGTCGGCCTTGTCACGCCGGAGCATACGGTCGTAGACGATGACCTGTGTTGCCTTGCGCACGGCGGCAACGTGCCATGATGCTTCCCGGTCTGCGCGCCAGGGTGACCCGGTGATCGGGATTTCGATCCAGAGGAAGCGTGAGCCGGCGGGATCAGAGGAAAAAGCTCGCCGAGCCGTTCGGCGCACCTTCGGTGACGGCGTCCGGCAGGGCCATGCGACTTCGCGGAGGTACTGTTCGACCTTCTCCCATTTGGCTGGACCACCCTGAATCTCCACCAAAGTGGTCACCACGCAGTCAGGACCCGACGGCCTCATCGATGCCCTTTCTTCTCAGTGATGTGGAGCCGTACGAGCAGGGCCGTCAGGAGGGCAGCCCGATTGCCTGGGCGCGGATCGCCTCGACGAACGTGGCCCATGCTTCCACCGTGCAGATCAGGGACGGCTTCGCCAGATCCTTCGAATCACGTACACGCGTCATCCCGTGCTGGGGGGGGGGTACGCAGTTCCAGGCAGCTGTTGGTCTCGCCGCTGTGAGAGCTTTTGTGCCAGCGGAAGACGGGGCTTTCGGCAGGTATGGCGATGCCGGTCGTCACGGTGTGTTCTTCTCCGGGGTGTGGGGCGCGGGAAGCGCCGCTCTTACGGTGGTCAGCACGGTGCGGGAGCGTTCGGTCCTCGGATGTTCGGGCCCGAGCGTGCGGACGTAACCCTCGTGGGCTTTCACGGCCAACGGCTCTGCCTCCGCCGCCCTGCCCGCGTCCGCGAGGACGGCGGCCAGGTCGGTGAGGGAAGAGAGGGTGTGGGAGTGGGTGGAGCCGAGGACGGTCTCGCGGGCCTGAGCGACCGCGCGCAGCAGCGTCTCGGCTTCGGTCCACAGGCTCAGTTGCCGCAGGACGGTGGCGAGCAGATGGCAAGCGGCGAGCGTGCGCGGGTGGTGGGGTCCGAAGACCTGTTCGGCGTCCTGGAGTGTGCGGCGGGCCAGAGGTTCCGCACGGTCCCATGCCTCGCGTCCGGCCACCGCCCAGGCATGGGTGAGGCGGTTCACCACTGTGCGGGCGTGGCGCTCGCCCAACGACGCGGCAGAGCGTTCGACGGTGGTCCGGGCGAGGGCTTCCGCCTCCTCCCAGTGGCCTTGTTCACCGAGGGCGTCGGCAAGGCCGGCGCAGACGTCGAGGGTGTCCGGATCATAGGGGCCCAGCAGTGATTCGCGCCCGGCAAGGACGTGGCGCAGCAACTGCTCGTCCTCGGCCCACTGCCCGAGCCCGTAGAGCGCGATACCCAGGGCGTGCGCGGCGTCCAGCGTACGGGGGTCATCCCGGCCGAACTCGTTTTCCCGGGTGGTGAGGACGGCGCGGAGCTGTGCTTCGGCCTCGGCGAAGCGTCCGGCGCCGGTGTGCGTCCGTCCCAAGGCATAACGGTCGTCCACGGCCTCGGTGCTGTTCGAGTTGAACATCGTGGCCGAGAAGTCCGCGGCATGCGTGGCCAGTTCGAGGGCCGGGGTGAACTCTCCTCGTTCGTAGTGCAGATCGCGCAGGCGACGTACGAGTTCCAAGGCTGCCCGTGAGGTGTGCGTGCCCGCGGTCTCGGCTCGGGACCGGCGCAGTACGGCGAGCGCGTGCGGGGCGATCAAGCGCAGGTCCTGGCTGTCGGGTCGGTCCGAGAGAGCACCGTCGAGCAGCGCGATCGCGCAGAGCAGGAGATCACCGAGAGTGCCCGAGGGAATCTGTCCTGAGACGGTGTCCAGCAGCAGTCCGTGGGTCTGAAGGCTGAGGACAGGGCGGTGGCCCCGATCGCCTGGTACGTCGATGAGGCTGACCAGGGATGTGGAGATCAGGCCCTGGAGGACTGCGTCTGCGCGTTCCCCGGTGAGTGGGGGATCGAGACGGGACAAAGCCGTGGAGTCCAGGGCGGCCGGGGCGAGCAGCGTCAGCGGAAGCGGTGCCGGCATGGGCGCGAAGCAGGCCAGCAGCCGCAGCATGGTGAGCGCGTCCGGTAGGTCCTGCCGGGCCAGGACGTCCAGTGACAGCTGCCAGGTGGTGCTGAACCGGATACGGGTGTGGTCCTCGGTCGGCTGGGCCGCCTTGTCGAGTAGTTCGCTGGGGTCGTCAGGAAGCCGGTCGAGGTAGTCGCTCACGGTCCATCGTTCCAGGAGCTGACGGCGGAGGTGTCGCCCGGCAAGGGCGAGAGCGAGTGGATGCCGGTCCAGGCGCTGGGCCAGCCTCTCGAAATCCTCCGGCCGGCCGGCGTCGGGTGCCAGGTCCAGCAGTACCTGGGCCGCGGCTTCGAGAGGCAGCACACCCACCTGGTGGGGCAGCTTGTCCTGCCACAGCTCGGAGCTGCTGTCCCGGGTGGTCACCAGGACCGTGCCACGAGGGCTGCGGCGCAACCAGTTGCCCTCCTGCAGCAGCCGTGGCTCGTCGGCGTTGTCGAACACCAGCAGCCAGGTCTCGGGCGAGCGGTCGAGGTAGTCCCAGACCAGGTCGGCGACGGGCCGGACGCGGTTGTGGGCAGCCTCCAGCTCGGCCGGCGTCGCCCCGCGATCGGCGGCGACGCCGAGCATGAAGGCATGGAGGGACGAGGCCGACGACGCGTCGACCCAGAGCCCGATCACCTCACCGGCCTGGACGGCCTCGGTGAAGACGTGCCGGGCCAGCGCGGTCTTGCCGCAGCCTGCCATGCCCTGCAACACATGCACCAGTCCGCCCGGCCCATCCGAGATGGCACGGAACAGGATGTCGCGCAGCTCGGACCGGTCGCGCAGGGCGGAGACCAACTCGGCCGCCAACGGCACCCGGACGGAGTGCGGGACCGGCCCTAGCCAACCATGAGTGGGCGCGGCCGGATAGTGGTGATGGTGCTCCTCGATGTGCTGGTCGTGTTGGGCCTGGAACACCCGGCTCCGCCCCGATGCGGACGCCCCGGGCCCATACGGTGGCTGGCTCACCGCTCGGTGATGTGCCGGTCGTGCCCGGCCTGGTGGGCAGGGGAATTCCCAGTGGTGTGGGCCGAGATGTACACCGAGCCGATCAACGACTGCCCGCCGGAAGGACGCAGCTCACGTGCCTCATGCACTACTCGCTCCAGATGTGGTGCTGTTCCGGGGTCGCTTGCCAGGAGCGCCATGAGGCGCCCGTGCCATTCGTCGGACAACGCGACCACCGTGGCGCCGGCGGTCTGCGCGAGCTGCATCAGCTGCGGATCCATTCGCTCCCCCGATCGCGACGGTCACTTCTGTATCCGGCGCACGGTTGAACATCCGTGCGCTCACCTCGAATCGTATGACTTGACCGCCCATCTTTGCTGGTGCACCCGCGAGTTGACCTGACCGCCGTCCGGTTGCTGCACGAGCAATGGCGGGCGGCCGATCCCGATCTCGTATGTCCAGCCGTGGACGGTGAGCAGCGGCCTCGGCTGCTTGTGCTTCTTGGACACCGCGATCTCGCCGTACCGCGTGAGAGCCCGCTCGGCGAGGAGGCGTAGCAGCGCGAGCACTCTCGGCATGACCTCCTCGGAGATCTCGAAGGCGCTGCGGTCCGCGGTGACTGCGTCGAGCTGTACTCCTGGCGAGCGGCCCGGGAACCGGATCCTGAAGATCACACCCAGTTGGCTACCAAAACAGGGCCGCAACGCAAATCAGGCCTGGTACTGATCTCTCAGTACCAGGCCTGACCTGGTGTTACGACTGTCGGGGTGGCGGGATTTGAACCCACGACCTCTTCGTCCCGAACGAAGCGCGCTGCCAAGCTGCGCTACACCCCGATGTCGCTGCTTCTCGCGGCGACGACGTTTACTTTAGCCCACTGGTGGCTGTAGACGAAATCCGGTTTAGCCGCGGTGGCGAACCGGTGTGGGGCGGGTGTGGTCGAGGGCCACCAGGAGGACGGCCAGGGCGTAGATCGCGAGGCCCAGCAGCAGGGCGTTGGCCAGGGTGCTGCGGTATCCGTGGGCGGCCACGTCCAGGAAGGGATAGAGGTAGCGGGACGGGTTCGAGGGCGCGAGGAGGGCGGCTCGGGCCAGGGAGAAGCCCAGGTAGACCAGGGGGTAGAGGAGCCAGGCGGCCGCCTGGCGCAGGTGCAGACGGGCCGCCGGCGTGAGCAGCAGCCAGTCCAGCACGGCCGCCACCGGCGTGATCGTGTGCAGGATCTGCAGGGCCGCCCACTGGCCGTGCCATCGTGCCGGGGCCGTCGCCGCGCCGGTCATGGAGAACGGTGGCGTCGTGTGCGCCAGGAGCAGGTGGTAGACGAGCGCTGTGATCACGACGTAGAGAAGTGTGGCGCCTGTCACGGCGGACGACAGGGCGCGGCGGGCCCGCCGCGCCCTCCATGCCGACAGGAACATGACGACGGCCAGCAGGATGTTCGCCTGGACGCTGAAGTAGCTCAGCGCGCGGGCCGGGGCGCCCAGTATCAGTTCCAGGGTTACGCCCATGGCCGCCACCACGGCGATCAGAAAGCGGAACAGCGCGACCGTGGGGCGGCGGACCGGCGCCACCACCGCCGTGGCGGGCACCGGGGCCGGCAGCAGCAGGGGCGGTCCCGGGATCGCGGGCAGATCCGGGATGTCCCTGGGTATAGGGGCGGTCATGCCCTCACGCTAGGAGCGGGGGAGGGGTTCGGCCATGTGGCTTAGTCCAGGTGGGTTACGGGCGGTGGGCATCCTCGCTGCTCAGCGCCCCCAGCCCCCAGCCCCCGGTCACTGCCGCCCCGCCGGCCTTTGCTCTCGCCCCATCAAGCCCTAGCCCCTGCCCCACCAGCGCTTACTCCCGCCCCACCAGCGTCAGCAGCGTCGCCTCCGGTGGGCAGGCGAAGCGCACCGGGGTGTAGCGGTTGGTGCCGCAGCCTGCCGAGACGTGGAGGTAGGAGGTGTGGCCGTCCGCCGTGTGCGTGGACAGGCCCTTGACCCGGTCGGTGTCCAGGTCGCAGTTGGTGACCAGGGCGCCGTAGAAGGGGATGCACAGCTGGCCGCCGTGGGTGTGGCCGGCCAGGATCAGGGGGTAGCCGTCCGCGGTGAAGGCGTCCAGGGTGCGCAGGTACGGGGCGTGGACCACACCGAAGGAGAAGTCGGACGTCCCCGAGGGGCCGCCCGCGACCTGGGCGTAGCGGTCGCGCTTGATGTGGGGGTCGTCGAGGCCGGTCAGCTCGATCGAGACGCCCTCGACCTTCAGGACGCCCCGGGTGTTCGTGAGGTTCAGCCAGCCCGCCGTGTCGAAGCCGTCGCGCAGGTCCTCCCACGGGTTGTGGAGGGCGCCCACGGCCGGCGGGTTGCCGTTCAGACCGTGTCGGCCGCTCGTCCTCTCCAGCAAGTACCGGGCGGGGTTGCGGAGTTTGGGGCCGTAGTAGTCGTTGGAACCGAAGACGTACGCTCCCGGGAACTCCATCAGCGGACCCAGCGCGTCCAGGACCTCCGGGACGCCCTGCGGGTCGGACAGGTTGTCCCCCGTGTTGATCACGAAGTCGGGGCGCAGGCCCGCCAGTGACTGCAGCCACCGCTGCTTCTTGTGCTGGCCGCTGACCATGTGGATGTCGGAGACCTGAAGCAGGCGCAGCGGGCGCATGCCCGGCGGGAGGACCGGGACCGTCACTCGTCGGAGGCGGAAGGAGCGGGCCTCGAAACCCGCCGCGTACGCCAGACCGGCGGCGCCTGCCGCCATGATTCCCAGGGGTACTCCGTATCGCGCGCGCATACGTCCATCGTGTCAGACCCCGGCCGTACGACGGGACCGGCCGCCCTCCCTGAAATCAGCGGGCGTTCGCCGTGGTGCACCTGCGACAATCGATCGCATGACCACCACGCTCAAGTCGAAGCTGCACGACGACCTCAACGCCGCGATCAAGGGGCGCGACGAGCTGCGCTCCGCGACGCTCCGGATGACGCTCGCCGCGATCACCAAGGAGGAGGTCGCGGGCAAGGAGAAGCGCGAGCTGTCCGACGACGAGATTCTCAAGGTGATCACCCGCGAGGCGAAGAAGCGCCGTGAGGCGGCCGACGCCTTCGAGCAGGGCGGTCGTGCCGAGTCGGCAGAGCGGGAGAAGGCGGAGGGCGAGGTGCTCGCCGAGTACCTGCCCAAGCAGCTGTCCGACGACGAGCTGGACGCGATCGTCGCCCAGGCCGTGGCGGAGGCGAAGGCGGCCGGCGCCGAGGGGCCGAGTGCCATGGGCGCCGTCATGAAGATCGTGAACCCGAAGGTGGCCGGTCAGGCCGAGGGCGGCCGGGTCGCCGCCTCGGTGAAGAAGCTGCTGCAGGGCTGAGCCGCTCCCCGGCGCCGAGTCGCCGGCTCTCCTCAGAGCCGAGTCGGCCCCACCTGCCCTACATGCCCTACATGCGGCTGCATGCGGCTGCATGCGGCTGCATACGGCGGCGGGGCCGCACCCCGACTTCAGGGTGCGGCCCCGCCGCCGTACTCGTACGACCGGGATCATCCCGGCCAGCCTCCGTTGCCGGTCCCGTTGTCTCCGCCGTTGCCCTGGCCCTGGATGAAGTTGCCGGGGAGGGAGAAGGTCGGCGTCGGGACGGTGCCGCCGGTCGTGTCACCCGTGCCGCCGTTGGACGTTCCCCCGGCCGTCAGGCCGCCGATCAGTCCCCCGATCCCGCCGTTGCTGTCCCCGTTCTTGCCCCCGTCCCTCCCCCCTCGTCCTTTTCCCCGGCCGTCCCCCTTGTCGCCCTTGTGGTTGTCGTCGGGGATGTCGATCAGATGGAAGTCCGGAGCCGGCTTGCCCTGCAGCGCGCCGGTCATCATGTCGCGCCAGATCGGGCCGGGCACCTCGCCGCCGAACACCTTCGCGTGCGGTACGCCGCCGATGGTGATGTTGGTCATCTGGCGCTTGTGCGCCGGGTCGCCGACCCAGACCGCGCCCGCCATGTTCGGGGTGTAGCCGACGAACCAGGCCGCGTAACGCTCGTCCGTCGTACCCGTCTTGCCCGCGCTCGGGCGGTCGCCGAGACCGGCCTCCTGACCCGTACCGTCCTCGACCACACCCTTCAGGAGCGTGCTGACGGTGTCCGCGGTCTTCTGCGACATCGCGCGTGTGCAGGTCGACTTGGGCACGGGCAGCGGCTTCTCCTCGCTGCCGATCTTCTGGGTGATCGACTCTATGGCGACCGGGGTGCAGTACATGCCGCGCGAGGCGAAGGTGGCGTACGCGTTCGCCATCGTCAGCGGCGACACCTCCTGGGTGCCGAGCGCGATCGAGGGGGCCTGGTCCATCACCCGGCCGTCCGCGCGCTCCACGCCCATCTTCTTCGCCATCCGGGTGACGGGGCAGATGCCGATGTCGCTGATCAGCTGCACGTAGTAGGTGTTGACCGACTTGGCGGTCGCTTCCTTCATGCCGTACGGGCCGTGCTCGGACTCGTTCTCGTTCGTCAGCTTGGCGGGGTTGCCGGGGTCGTTGCGCCAGGCCTTGCCGCCACACGCCTGCACCGGGCTCGGGTACGTCATCTGGTACGGCGACGGGTACTCCTGCGTCGGGGGCTTGCCGCCCTCTATCGCGGCCGCCGCGACGATCGGCTTGAACGTCGAACCGCCCTGGTAGCCCGCGCCGCCGCCCATGTCCGAGTTGGCGGAGAGGTTGATCTGGGTCTCGTTCTTGCCGAAGCCGTACGGGCGGGACTGGCCCATGGCGAGGATCTTGCCGGTGCCCGGCTCGACGATGGTCGCGGCCGTCGCCACCGGGTCGGACTGGTAGACGTGGTCCTTGACGGACGCCTGCACGGAGTTCTGCGCCTGCGGGTCGAGCGTCGTGCGGATCGTCAGGCCGCCCTGGTTCCACAGCTTCGCCCGGGTCTCCTTGGACTTGCCGAAGACCGGGTCGTTCAGGACGACGTCACGTACGTAGTCGCAGAAGAAGCCGGCGCCCTTGACCGCGGTGATGCAGCCGTTCTTCGGCTGGCTCGGGTGCAGTCCGAGCGGCGTCCGCTTGGCCTCGTCGGCGTCCTTCTGGGAGATGTCGCCGACCTCCGCCATCCGCTGCAGCACGGTGTTGCGCCGCTTGGTGGCCTCCGCCTCGTCGTTGACCGGGTCGTAGCGGCTCGGGGACTGCACGATGCCGGCCAGCAGCGCCGATTCCTGGAGGTTCAGGTCCTTGGCGTGCTTGGAGAAGTAGCGCTGGGCGGCGGCCTCGACGCCGTAGGCCTGCTCGCCGAAGAAGGTGATGTTCAGGTAGTTCTCGAGGATCTTCTTCTTGCCGAGCTTCTCCTCGATCTGGATCGCGTACTTCAGTTCCTTGATCTTGCGACCGAGGGTCTGCTGGGTGGCCTCGGCGACCTTCGTCGGGTCGTCGCCGGCCTCCTCGATGAAGTAGTTCTTCACCAACTGCTGGGTGAGGGTGGAGGCGCCCTGTGCGACGCCGCCTTCCTGCGCGTTCTTGTTCAGGGCGCGCAGCACGCCCTTGAGGTCGATCGCGCCGTGCTGGTAGAAGCGCGCGTCCTCGATCGCGACGATCGCCTTCTGTATGTACGGCGAGATGTCCTTGAGGTCCACCACCGTACGGTCGCGGGAGTAGACGCTCGCGATCTGCTGGCCCTGGTTGTCCAGGATCGTCGTGCGCTGACTCAGCTGGGGACTCTTGAGATTGGCCGGGATCTCGTCGAAGCCCTTGACCGAGCCCTTGGCCGCGAGGCCCAGCGCGCCGGCCGCGGGCAGCGCGATGCCCGCCATCACGGCTCCGGCGAGCACACTGACACCGAGGAACTTGGCGGCCTGCTGCGTTGGCGACAGACCACCACCCGAGCGCTTCTTTGGCATGGGGGCAGCCTAATCCGTACTCATGAGCGTTCCGAGGGAGCGGCTCCCCCTCGGGGGGTTCGGGTGCCGGATCGTGACGCATCACGGCACAGCAAAGGGAAACTTCTACCTTCCCATTCGCCGGACACGCGCGCAGGCCTTGGCCTAAGCTGCTCTCAACTGTCACAGCAGTGCGGTCACGTATCAATACGTCCGGCGACCCCGAATCGTTCCGGGTGTACCCCGCTTTTTTCGCGGGGGGTGTGACCAGCGCCTGAGGCGGGCGTGTCCGAATCCGCCTCGTGTGTCACCCGGCGCCCGTTGTGGCGCACCACAGCTGTCCCGGTTTGCCGGGGTGGTCGCGTATGTCGTCAGCTCACTCCCGCGGGTGATCTGCCGCTTACCCATAGTCCGTTCGGGCCATTCAAGATTGGGCCCGAAGGGGGTGTTGCGCTGTGCCCGCCTTCCGTAACGTCCTCAACTGGCGGCGGTGAATATGCCGCTGCCGCCGTGGGGGAGCCTCGATTCGGGAGAGGACGGCGCCGGTATGGGCTGGGTGACCGACTGGAGTGCGCAGGCTGCCTGTCGCACTACCGATCCGGATGAACTGTTCGTTCAAGGAGCAGCGCAGAACAGGGCCAAGGCGGTGTGCACCGGATGTCCGGTACGCACGGAATGCCTGGCCGATGCGCTGGACAATCGCGTCGAGTTCGGCGTGTGGGGAGGCATGACGGAGCGGGAGCGCCGCGCTCTGCTGCGCCGCCGGCCCACCGTGACCTCGTGGCGCAGGCTGCTGGAGACCGCCCGCTCGGAGTACGAGCGCGGCGCGGGCATCGTGCCCCTCGACAGTGACGAGGTGTACGAGAACTACGCGGCGGTGAGCTGAGGGCATTTCCCTTGGGCACATCCCCGGGGCACATCACCCCGACCCGGCGTACGCCATGGGCGGCTTGAGGTGTAGGTCACGCGGAGCAGGGTCGGGCAGGGACCCGGGGTGCCGAGTGGGTACACGCCCGGGACGCGGGACATGCCGCGTCTCGTATGCCGTGCGCGCGTGTGCCAACCCCGTGCGTACGAGTCGACTTTCGCCCTGCGCGCGCTCGCGACTGTGCCGATTCGGCCTGCTATGTCGGCTCTCTCCGCTCCGTCGCGTCTGTCCGCTCCGTCGCGCCCGCTGCCAGTCGGGTGCCGATGTCGCGCAGGCCCGTGAGGTCATGGACGTCGCCGGGCAGTGCGGGTACTTCGACCACCGCCACCTCGGGGTGGCGGGCGGTGAAACGGTCACACGTGCGCTGCTCGCGCGCGAGCAGCTGCATGCGATCGGCGTGCAGTCTCAGCAGTCCCGCGGTGAGCCGGTCGACAGGGCGCTCCGTGTCGGCGGGGGAGCCTTCCTCGGAAGCTGTGGCGTCGGTTGCGGTCTCGGATGCGTCGGATGTCTCGGATGCGGGAGATCGCGAACTGCCGTATGACTCGGGAGAGTTACGAAGTCCAGCTTTCCCGCCCCCCTGATCCACAATGCGGGGGTCCTCAAGATTTTCGGCGGCGGCGAGCGCCCGCTCGGCCGACAGCCGGCCCGCGTCGCTGCCGTGGACCCGGTTCAGCACCAGACCCACCAGCGGCATCTCTTCCGCGGCCAGCCGCTCCACGAAGTACGCCGCCTCGCGCAGCGCGTCCCGCTCCGGGGCAGCGACCACCAGGAACGCCGTACCGGGCGCCTGGAGCAGTTTGTACGTGGCGTCGGCACGCGTACGGAAACCACCGAAGGTGGTGTCCATCGCGGCCACGAAGGTCTGCACGTCTTTGAGCAGTTGACCGCCCAGCAGCTTGCCCAGGGTGCCGGTCATCATCGACATGCCGACGTTGAGGAAGGCCATCCCCGCGCGTCCGCCGAGCTTGGCCGGAGCGGTCAGCAGGCGGATCAGCCGGCCGTCCAGGAAGGAGCCCAGCCGCTTCGGCGCGTCCAGGAAGTCCAGCGCGGAGCGGGACGGCGGGGTGTCGACCACGATCAGGTCCCACTCGTCCTTCGCGCGCAGCTGGCCCAGCTTCTCCATCGCCATGTACTCCTGCGTGCCCGCGAAGCCCGCCGAGAGCGATTGGTAGAATGGGTTCGCCAGGATCGCGGCCGCCCGCTCGGGGTCCGCGTGCGCCTCCACGACCTCGTCGAAGGTGCGCTTCATGTCGAGCATCATGGCGTGCAGTTCGCCGCCGGCCCGTCGCCCGCCACCGCCCTCGGCCGCATCGCCGCCCGATGCCTCCCCTTGATCCTCGGTGCCCTTCACCCGGCGCGGGACGTTGTCGAGGGAGTCGATGCCCATCGACTGGGCCAGCCGCCTGGCCGGGTCGATGGTGAGGACGACCACCTTGCGGCCCCGCTCGGCCGCCCGCAGGCCGAGGGCCGCCGCGGTCGTCGTCTTGCCGACCCCGCCCGAGCCGCAGCAGACCACGATCCGGGTCTTCGGGTCGTCCAGCAGCGGATCGACGTCCAGCACGCGTGCGGGGGACAGGCGGCGGCCCTGCTCGCGCCCCTCGGCGGACGACCGCTCCTTCGCGGACCCCCGCCCCTCGGCCGTCTCCTGTGCCTCGGCCGGGTCCGGACTCATGACAACCCCTGCTTCCGCAACTCGGTGGCGAGTTCGTACAGACCCGCCAGGTCCATGCCCTCGGCGAGCAGCGGCAGTTCGCCCAGCGGAAGGCCCAGCTCGCCGAGGGCTCCGCGCTGCTCCTGCTCCAGCGCGTACCGCTCGGCGTACTCCGCCGCCTGCCGCAGCAGCGGGTCCACCAGCTTCTCCGCGTTCCCGCCGCGCCGGGCCCCGCCGAGCCCCGCCGCCGACAACGCCTGTGCGACCGATGAACGCTTCACGGTCCCGACGAGTTCCAGGTCGGCCGCGTCCAGCACCTGCGGCCGGACCATGTTCACGATGACCCGGCCCACCGGAAGCCGTGCCGCGCGGAGTTCGGCGATGCCGTCGGCGGTCTCCTGGACCGGCATCTCCTCCAGCAGCGTCACCAGGTGCACCGCCGTCTCCGGCGACTTCAGCACCCGCATCACCGCCTGCGCCTGATTGTGTATCGGACCGATCTTCGCGAGGCCCGCCACCTCGTCGTTCACATTCAGGAAGCGAGTGATGCGGCCGGTCGGCGGGGCGTCCATGACGACGTAGTCGTACGCGAACCGCCCCTTCTTGTCCTTGCGGCGCACGGCCTCGCACGCCTTGCCGGTCAGCAGGACGTCCCTGATGCCGGGCGCGACGGTGGTGGCGAAGTCGATCGCGCCGAGCTTCTTCAGGGCGCGGCCCGCCCCGCCGAGCTTGTAGAACATCTGGAGGTAGTCCAGAAGGGCCAGTTCGGGGTCTATGGCCAAGGCGTACACCTCGCCGCCCCCGGGGGCGACCGCGATCTTCCTTTCCTCGTACGGCAACGCCTCCGTCTCGAAGAGCTGTGCGATGCCTTGCCGGCCCTCGACCTCCACGAGAAGCGTCCGCTTCCCCTCGGTCGCGAGGGCCAGTGCCAATGCGGCGGCGACCGTCGTCTTTCCGGTCCCGCCCTTGCCGCTGACGACCTGGAGCCTGCTCACGCCTTCGAGACTAACCAGTCCGGCCGACGGGCACGCCCGAGGCTGTGGATAACGGTGGTCACACTCGAAGCCACCCGCCCTGTGGACGTCGTCGGCCGTGGTCGGCCGCCTTCCCCGCTGTCCGCAGCGGCTACAGTCGGCCCCATGACCAAGTGGGAATACGCAACCGTGCCGCTGCTCGTCCATGCCACGAAGCAGATTCTGGACACCTGGGGCGAGGACGGCTGGGAGCTCGTCCAGGTCGTGCCCGGGCCCAACAACCCCGAGCAGCTCGTGGCCTACCTGAAGCGGGAGAAGCAGGCATGAGCGCGGTCGAGGCCAAGCTGGCCGAACTGGGACTGACCCTGCCGGAGGTCGTACCGCCGCTCGCCGCGTACCAGCCGGCCGTCCGGTCCGGCGTGTACGTCTACACCGCAGGTCAGCTGCCGATGGTCGAGGGCAAGCTGCCGGTCACCGGCAAGGTGGGCGCCGAGGTCACGGCCGAGGAGGCCAAGGACCTGGCCCGGATCTGCGCGCTGAACGCGCTGGCCGCCGTGAAGTCCGTCACCGGTGACCTGGACCGCATCGCGCGCGTGGTGAAGGTCGTCGGCTTCGTCGCCTCCGCGTCCGACTTCACCGGGCAGCCCGGTGTCGTCAACGGCGCCAGCGAACTGCTCGGCGAGGTCCTCGGCGACAAGGGTGTGCACGCCCGCAGCGCCGTCGGCGTCGCGGTGCTGCCGCTGGACGCGCCGGTGGAGGTCGAGATCCAGGTGGAACTCGC
Organism: Streptomyces yokosukanensis; assembly: GCF_001514035.1. Classification (GTDB taxonomy): domain Bacteria; phylum Actinomycetota; class Actinomycetes; order Streptomycetales; family Streptomycetaceae; genus Streptomyces; species Streptomyces yokosukanensis. The sequence goes on from NZ_KQ948206.1 coordinate 590,238, forward strand.
CCCGTGATCCCGCGGAACCCCCGCTGACCCGGCGGAACCCTCGCTGACCTCGGGCACCTCTCGAACATTCGCCGTGCACGGGATAGCCTCCGCCCATGGCGAACGGTCAGTGGTATCCCGCGGAGTGGCCGGACCGCATCCGGGCGCTCGCGGACGGCGCCCTCACCCCGGTGTCCCCCCGGCGCGCGGCCACGGTCCTGCTCCTGGCGGACACCGAGTCCGGCCCGGTCGTCCACATGCTGCGCAGACGCGCCTCCATGGCCTTCGCCGGAGGCGCGTACGCGTATCCGGGGGGCGGTGTCGACCCGCGCGACGACGACCGTCTGGTGCGCTGGGCGGGCCCCACGCGCGCGTGGTGGGCCGAGCGGCTCGGCGTCGACGAGTCGGGCGCCCAGGCGATCGTCTGCGCGGCCGTACGGGAGACGTACGAGGAGGCGGGCGTGCTGCTCGCCGGGCCCGACGCGGACTCGGTCGTCGGCGACACCACCGGCGACGACTGGGAGGCGGACCGGGCCGCGCTGGTCGCGCGCGAGCTGTCCTTCGCCGATTTCCTGCACCGCCGCGGCCTGGTGCTGCGCTCGGACCTGCTGGGCGCCTGGACCCGCTGGATCACCCCGGAGTTCGAGGCCCGCCGCTACGACACCTGGTTCTTCGTGGCCGTCCTGCCCACGGGCCAGCGCACCCGCAACGCCTCCACGGAGGCCGACCGCACGGTGTGGATCCGCCCCTGTGAGGCCGCCGCCGGCTACGACAAGGGCGAGTTGCTGATGATGCCGCCCACCATCGCCACGCTGCGCCAGCTGATGCCGTACGACCGCGCGGCCGACGCGCTCACGGCCGCGCCCGCGCGCGACATGACTCCCGTGATGGCCCGTGCCCGGCTCGTGGACGGCGAGATCGTCCTGGCCTGGCCGGGGCACGAGGAGTTCACCAAGCACATCCCGACGGACGAGACGACCACCGGTGGAGGCCCCGCATGACCGACGCAAGCGCCCTGCCGGGCCAGCCCCGCGGCCGGGTGCTCTCCGGCCCCGCCACCGAACGGGCCGTCAACGTCCTCGCGCCCAACGCCTCCGCGATGACCCTGGACGGCACCAACACCTGGATCGTCGCCGAGCCCGACTCCGATCTCGCCGTCGTGATCGACCCGGGCCCCCTGGACGACGGCCATCTGACCGCGGTCGTGGACATGGCCGAGAAGGCCGGCAAGCGGATAGCCCTGACCCTGCTCACCCACGGCCACCCCGACCACGCCGAGGGCGCCGTCCGCTTCGCGGAACTGACCGGCACACGCGTGCGTGCCCTCGACCCGGCCCTGCGCCTGGGCGACGAGGGCCTGGCCGCCGGGGACGTGATCACCGTCGGCGGCCTGGAGCTGAGGGTCGTACCGACCCCCGGACACACCGCGGACTCGCTGTGCTTCCATCTCCCGGCCGACCGGGCGGTGCTGACCGGCGACACCATCCTCGGGCGCGGTACGACCGTCGTGGCGCACCCCGACGGCCGTCTGGGCGACTACCTGGACTCGCTGCGGCGGCTGCGCTCCCTGACGGTCGACGACGGCGTGCACACGGTCCTGCCGGGGCACGGGCCGGTCCTGGAGGACGCCCAGGGCGCCGTCGAGTTCTACCTCGCCCACCGCGCCCACCGGCTCGCCCAGGTGGAGACCGCGGTCGAGGACGGCTACCGCATCCCGGCCGAGGTCGTCGCCCACGTCTACGCCGACGTGGACCGCTCCCTGTGGCCGGCGGCGGAACTGTCCGTACGGGCCCAGCTGGACTACCTGAGCGAGCACGGCCTGATCCAGCCGATGTGAGCCGCAGGCTCGCCGGCGCCTACCGGGTCGCTGGCGCCTACCGGGTCGGCGAATTCGCGTTCGGGCCGGTCAGCGCCTTCTCGGCGGCCTCCAGAATGTTGCCGAAGGTGCGGGTGATGATCGGGCGGGCCAGGAAGCGGGTGAGCGGGCGGCCGAGCAGCGGGAGGGGGATCTCCGCCCGGGTCGTCCAGCGGACCAGGGTGCCGCCGTCCGTCTCGATGAACGTCATCCGCCCGAGTTCGTGCCGGGCCGGGGGCAGACTGCGCTCCACCACGTACTCCGTGGCGTACGGCGGTTCGTACACGCTGACGCGCTCCCGGAACCAGCCGATCAGCCAGAGGTGGTCGCGGATCGCGCCGACGCCGTAGGGCGCGCCCCGGCCGTGCCGAGCCAGCCGGCAGCGCAGTACCAGCGGCGAGGCCGTGTAGTGGGTGGTCGTCGTGAGCCAGGCGAACACGTCCTCGATCGGGGCGGCGATGACGCGTTCCACGGTCATGGTCTCCATACCTGCCGGCCTCCTCAGCCGAGTGCCTCTGTGTCGAGCGGTCCGGTGCCGAGCGGCCCTCTGTCCAGCGGTCGCACGACTTCGGCGCGATCCAGCTTGTCCGGGTTGCGCATGCCGTAGAGGCCGGTGACCCGTCCGTCCCGGATCTCGAACGCCACCAGCCAGTCCAGCGCGCCGCCGGTGAGGAACCGGGCCGCGGGCATGCCGTTGTAGCGGGCGGGTTCGATCCGGGCCGTCGTCGCGCTGGTGCGGTACACGCCGAGGACGAACCGGGCGACCTCGGCGCGCCCGACGACCGGGCGGCGGACGGCGTTGACCTTCCCGCCGCCGTCGGCGATCGCCACCACGTCGGGTGCGAGCAGATCCATCAGGGCCTGCACGTCGCCGTCCGCCGCCGACCGCAGGAACCGCTCGGCGATCTCCCCGGTGGAGGCGGAATCGGGTTCGAAACGGCGGCGGCGCGCGTGCACGTGCCCGCGCGCGCGGTGCGCGATCTGCCGGACGGTGGCCTCGGCCTTGCCGATCGCGGCGGCGATCTCACCGTGGGTGTAGCCGAACACGTCGTGCAGGACGAACACCGCCCGCTCGGTCGGGTTCAGCGTCTCCAGGACCAGCATCATGGCCATCGACACCGACTCGGCGAGGACCACGTCGTCGGCGACCTCGGGCGCGGTGCGGATCGGCTCGGGCAGCCAGGTGCCGACGTACTCCTCGCGCCGCGACTTGGCCGCGCGCAGGTGGTTGAGCGCCTGCCGGGTCACCGTGCGGACCAGGTACGCGCGCGCGTGCGCGACCGTGGCCGGGTCGACCTCGCGCCAGCGCAGATAGCTCTCCTGCAGCACGTCCTCGGCGTCGGCGGCGCTGCCCAGCATCTCGTAGGCGATGGTGAACAGCAGCGGTCGGTGCTCGGTGAAGGCGTCCTCGGCCATGATCGGGCTCGGCTCCTCTGCTCGGACGGCGATGGGACACGTCGGCGCGGAAAACCGTGACACCCCGCTGCCGTGACCTGCGTCACAGCAGCGGGGCCCTGGCCTACGGCGCCGGTGACGCCGGGCACGTGGCGTTCGCGGCCGGCAGCTTCCCCGTGAGCAGATAGCCGTTGCCGGCGCGGTCCATGCACGCGTTCCCGTCGAACAGGTACTGGCCGTGGTTGCCGCCGCCCGCGACGACGAGACGGGACGCGGACAGCGCCTTCTGCATGCGCCGCGCGCCCACGACCGGGGTCGCCGGGTCGTCCTCGGCCTGCAGCAGCAGGATCGGCGGCACCTTCACCGAACCGATCTTCACGGGCTTGGTCGCGGGGGCCTTCCAGTACGCGCAGGGCGCGCTGTACCAGGTGTTCAGCCAGGCGAACAGCGGGGCCTTGCGGGCGGCGGCCGCCGTGTCCCGGTGCCAGGCCGCCCAGTCGCGGGGCCAGGCGTCGTCCACGCAGTTGTAGGCGAGCCGGGCCGGGTCCACGGCGCCGGAGGCCAGCTGGTCGGTCGCGCCGAGCAGACCGCTCGCGTCCCCACGCCGGTAGTCCGAGACGTTCTGGGCCACGTCGCTCCAGAACTGGTCGGTGTACATGGCGGAGGCGAGCAGATCGTCCAGCTCGGCGCTGCCCGCGCGGCGGCCGGCGGGGTGGGCGGCCAGGTTCCTGCGGACGGCGTCCCATGTGGCCGACACCTTCGCCCGGCTGGTGCCCAGGTGGTAGGTCGCGTCCTTGTCGGCCGCCCACGCGAAGAACTGGTCGGCCCGGTGCTGGAGCGCCGGATCCTGCTCGAACTGCGCGCCGTAGGTGGAAACCGTCGGATCGACGACGCTGTCCAGAATCATGCGGCCGGTGTGCGCGGGGAACAGCGTCGCGTACGTCGCGCCGAGCCTCGTCCCGTACGAGTAGCCGAGGTAGTCCAGTTTGTCGCGGTGGAACGCGCCGCGGATCCGGTCCATGTCGCGGGCCGCGTTCGCGGTGGTCATGTACGGCAGCAGGTCCTCGGCGTGCGCGGAGCACTGCCCGGCGACCTTGCGGGCGACCGTGCGCCGCGCCTGTTCCTGGGCCGCGTTCACGGGGGTCGCCGGCGTGGCCGGATGCTTGATCAGCTTCGTCGTGTCCCCGCAGGAGACGGGGGTGCTGGCACCGACACCGCGCGGGTCGAAACTGACCACGTTGTACGCCGCGCCGACCTTCTCGGGCAACGAGGCCCACACCAACTTCTCCGTGCCGATGCCCGGTTCGCCCGGCCCGCCGGGGTTCACCACGAGGGTGCGCGGGGCGTTGAGATCGCCGATCATCGACAGGGTGAGCGTGATCTGCCGGCCGCCCGGCCTGGCGTAGTCGAGGGGCACCTTGAGGGTGGCGCAGTACGTGCCGCGCGGCGCTTGGGAGCCCGCGGGGCAGGTGGACCAGTGCAGGGCCGCGGGGCCGGTGTGCGCGGCGGCCGGCGCCGCGTGGGCCGCCTGCGGTCCGGCGAGGGCCACGAGCGCGAGAGCGGAGGTCACGGCCGCGCCGCGCCGGAGGAGGGGAGATGCTGGGCGGGTCACGTCTGTCTGCTGCCTTCCGGTCGATTCGCAGCTGCCGCAGGCAAGATGAGGCGGAGGGCGGGAGGGTTGTCCTGCGACGGGAGCGTGTTCCGGCCGACCTGGAAGCGGATCCGGGGGATCCGTTCAGTCCTGCGGACGTGGCGCCTTCACGCCGTGCACGCGCGCGTACTCCTCGGCGAGCCAGGGCCCGAGGTCGTCCACGTACGACCGCAGCACCTGGGGATCGCCGACGGGCTCCTGGCCGTACCGCGCCGCCGTGCGCAGCTGCTCGGCCCGCTCGGGGCAGTAGGCGCCGCACACCTCGGCCATCTCGCTCAGATCGCTGGTCCAGCCGTTCCAGCGGGGCATGACGAGGGTGAAGGCGGTGCGGACGAGATGCCGGGACATGAAGCGCACGAGGGGGCGCCGGGCCTCCTCGGAGTCCTCGGCGTCCGCGATCCGCTCCCGCCAGCGGGGCAGCCGCAGGGCCAGGTCGCCGTTGGTCTCGCGGGCGAGCAGGGAGTCGGGACGGTAGCGCGGCAGATACTCGGCGAGGTCGTCACCGAGCAGCGGGGTGCACAGACAGGCCACGAACCAGCCCAGGTTGTACCGCTCCAGCTCGCTCAGCAGCCGGCCTCGGCCGTACAGCAGCGTGCCGACGCCGTCGACCTGCGGGAACTCCTTGTCGACGGCCTCACCGAGTGCCCGTACGGCCTCCCGGTCGGCGTCGGTGGGCTCCTCCCGCAGCGCGACGAACAGGTCCAGATCGCTGCGGCCCACGCGCGCGGTGCCGCGCGGGATCGACCCGTAGAGGTAGGCGCTGTGCAGCCGCGCCCCGAAGAGATCCAGCAGCCGGTCGCGCGCTGCGGCGACGGCTGGGCGGAAGACGACGGGCACGCGCGCGAGGGAGCCTTCGCGCGCGATGAAGCCCTGGTCGTCGAGGCCGTGCGGGACGGGCGGTTCGGGCATGGGGCCACTGTGCCGCCTGCGGCACCGGCGGACACCCGAATTTCGTGCGCGCGCCGACCGGACACCCCGTCCGGCGTCCGGCGCCGGTCCGGCCCGAAGCAGGGTCCGGGGGGCGGCCGCCCCCCCGGGGGACCCCGGCTGGAGCGCACTCACCCAGGGACCCCAGCGCGAGCGCTCGGTCAGGGACCTTTGGGCGAGTGTTCGGCCAGGGGCCTCAGCGGGAGCGCTTGGCGAGCCTTTCCACGTCCAGCAGGATGACCGCGCGCGCCTCCAGGCGGAGCCACCCGCGCTGGGCGAAGTCCGCCAGCGCCTTGTTCACGGTCTCGCGCGAGGCACCGACCAGCTGGGCCAGCTCCTCCTGCGTGAGGTCGTGAACGACGTGGATGCCCTCTTCGGACTGCACGCCGAAGCGCCGCGAGAGGTCCAGCAGGGCGCGCGCCACGCGACCGGGGACGTCGGAGAAGACCAGGTCGGACATGGCGTCGTTGGTCTTGCGCAGACGGCGGGCGACGGCGCGCAGCAGCGCGGTGGCCACCTCGGGGCGGGCGTTCAGCCAGGGCTGGAGGTCGCCGTGGCCGAGACCGAGCAGTTTGACCTCGGTCAGCGCGGTCGCGGTGGCCGTGCGCGGGCCCGGGTCGAAGAGCGACAGCTCACCGATCAGCTCGCCGGGGCCGACGACGGCGAGCATGTTCTCGCGGCCGTCGGGGGAGGTGCGGTGCAGCTTGACCTTGCCCTCGGTGACGACGTACAGCCGGTCCCCGGGGTCGCCCTCGTGGAACAGGGAGTCGCCGCGTGCGAGGGTCACCTCACTCATGGAGGCGCGAAGCTCCGCGGACTGCTCGTCGTCGAGAGCCGCGAAGAGCGGGTTGCGCCGCAGAACGTCGTCCACGAGTTCTCTCCTTGTAGACCTGCTCAGGGGATCTTGCTCCCCCGTGTGCCAGGGGACCGTGTTCCCCATTTTGCCGGACGGTCCAAACAGTGTGATCTGTCACAAGGATGCCGCACAGGTGTCCTGAGGTAAGCGTCAGGGGTCCAATCGGGGGCCGATCTTCCGGGTCCGGAGCGGATGTCGGTGCCGGGCTTTAGGCTGGCCGGGTGTCCAAATCGCCGGTGAGAGCACAGGCCTAGGGGGCTTAGCGGGTGGATGTACGTCGCGTTTCCGCTGTGGGCGAACAGAGCTCCGGCGATGGTGAGAAAACCGGAAAAACGGTAAAAAGGGTCGCCGCGAAGAAGGCTGTGCCCGCGAAGAAGGCGGCGCCCGTCAAGAAGGCCGTGCCCGTCAAGAGGGCCGCGAAGAAGGCGGCGCCCGCCGAGAAGGCCACGAAGGCGGCCGCGCCCGCCGAGAAGGCCGCCGCGAAGCCCGCGGCGCGGGAGTCCCGCACCGCCCTGGTCCGCCGTGCCCGCCGTATCGACCGCGAGCTGGCCGAGGTGTATCCGTACGCCCACCCCGAACTGGACTTCGAGAACCCCTTCCAGCTGCTGGTCGCCACCGTGCTGTCGGCCCAGACCACCGACCTGCGCGTCAACCAGACGACCCCCGCGCTCTTCGCCGCGTACCCGACCCCCGAGGACCTGGCCGCCGCCGATCCGGAAGCGGTCGAGGAGATCCTGCGCCCCTGCGGGTTCTTCCGGGCCAAGACCAGGTCCGTCATAGGGCTCTCCAGGGCCCTGATCGAGGACTTCGGCGGTGAGGTGCCGGGGCGGCTGGAGGACCTGGTCAAGCTGCCCGGCGTCGGCCGCAAGACCGCCTTCGTCGTGCTCGGCAACGCCTTCGGACGGCCCGGGATCACCGTCGACACCCACTTCCAGCGGTTGGTGCGGCGCTGGCGGTGGACGGACGAGACCGATCCCGACAAGATCGAGGCCGCCGTCGGCGCGCTGTTCCCGAAGAGCGACTGGACCGATCTGTCCCACCACGTGATCTGGCACGGCCGCCGGATCTGCCACGCCCGCAAGCCCGCCTGCGGCGCCTGCCCGATCGCGCCGCTCTGCCCGGCCTACGGCGAGGGCGAGACCGACCCCGAGAAGGCGCAAAAGCTCCTGAAGTACGAGAAGGGCGGCTTCCCCGGCCAGCGGCTCAAGCCCCCGCAGGCCTACCTGGACGCGGGCGGCAAGGCGGCCCCGCCACTGGGGGCCGCGTGACGGAACGATCTCGGGGCCCTCGGGCGTTGGACGGACTGAGCGACGGGGGTGGCGATGGCGAAGGCCAGTGAGACGCGGGGCGGCGCGGTGGCACTCAGCAAGGAGGGGCTCCCGCAGTGGCTGGCACCCGTGGTGCGGGCCGCCGAGACGGTCGAGCCGATCCAGCTGAGCCGCTTCCTGCCGCCGGAGAACGGCTCGGGCCGGCAGTCGGCCGTGCTGATCCTGTTCGGCGAGGGCGAGGGCGGCCCGGAGCTGCTGCTGATCGAGCGCGCCGGCTCGCTGCGCTCGCACGCCGGGCAGCCGTCCTTCCCTGGCGGCGCGCTCGACCCCGAGGACGGCGACCCGCACACCGACGGACCGCTCAGAGCCGCGCTGCGCGAGGCCGAGGAGGAGACCGGCCTCGACCCGTCCGGCGTCCAGCTCTTCGGTGTGCTGCCCGCGCTGTACATCCCGGTCAGCCGTTTCGTCGTCACGCCCGTGCTCGGCTGGTGGCGCGAGCCCAGCCCGGTCGACGTCGTCGATCCGAACGAGACGGCGCGGGTCTTCACCGTCCCCGTGGCGGATCTCACGGACCCCGCCAACCGCGCCACGGCCGTCCACCCCAGCGGACACCGAGGCCCGGCATTCCTGGTCGAATCGGCCCTGGTCTGGGGATTCACGGCCGGAGTGATCGACCGCCTGCTGCATTTCGCGGGCTGGGAGCGCCCCTGGGACAGGGAGAAGCAGGTCCCACTCGACTGGCGGTCATGACAGGGTGTCCACCGTGCTGTCTTTCCCGGGGGACACCCTGTCCTCTTGCCACCGCGTGGCGGGCCGGACCCCCGTCCGAGCTGTGGGGACCGGAGTGAGTAGGCGAGGCCTCAAGCAGTGAACGTGCTGGACATCCTGTTGCTGGTCGCGGCGGTGTGGTTCGCGGTCGTCGGGTACCGCCAGGGCTTCGTCGTCGGCATCCTGTCGGTGATCGGTTTCCTGGGCGGTGGCCTCGTCGCGGTGTACGCGCTGCCCGTGATCTGGGACGCCGTGACCGACAACGCGGACGTCGGCACCACCGCCGCCGTGGTCGCCGTGGTCGTCGTCATCGTCTGCGCCTCCGTCGGCCAGGCCCTGACCACCCACCTCGGCAACAAGCTCCGCCGGTACATCACCTGGTCCCCGGCCCGCGCCCTGGACGCCACCGGCGGCGCCCTGGTCAACGTCGTCGCGATGCTGCTGGTGGCCTGGCTGATCGGATCCGCCCTCGCCGGCACCACCCTGCCCACGCTCGGCAAGGAGGTCCGCGGCTCCAAGGTGCTCCTCGGTGTCTCCCGGGCGCTGCCCGCGCAGGCCGACACCTGGTTCGCGGACTTCTCCTCCGTCCTCGCGCAGAACGGCTTCCCGCAGGTCTTCAGCCCGTTCGACAACGAGCCGATCAAGGACGTCCAGCCGCCCGACCCGGCCCTCGCGAACAGCCAGGTCGCCCTGCGCGCCCAGCGCTCCATCGTGAAGGTGACCGGGACCGCCGAGAGCTGCGGCAAGGTCCTGGAGGGCACCGGCTTCGTCTTCGCCGACCGCCGGGTCATGACCAACGCGCATGTCGTCGGCGGCGTCGACGCGCCCACCGTGCAGATAGGCGGCAAGGGCCGCAGGTACGACGCCAAGGTCGTCCTGTACGACTGGAAGCGCGACATCGCCGTGCTCGACGTGCCCGACCTGAGGGCGCACGCCCTGAGGTTCTCCCCCGCCGACGCGGCCGGCGGTGACGGCGCGATCGTCGCGGGCTTCCCGGAGAACGGCTCGTACGACGTGCGCGCCGCGCGTGTGCGCGGGCGCATCACGGCCAACGGCCCGGACATCTACCACCGTGGCACCGTTCGCCGCGACGTCTACTCGCTGTACACGACCGTCCGTCAGGGCAACTCGGGCGGCCCGCTGCTCACCCCCGACGGCCGGGTGTACGGCGTGGTGTTCGCCAAGTCCCTCGACGACGCCGAGACCGGCTACGCGCTCACGGCGGACGAGATCCAGCCCGACGTCGAGCGGGGACGTACGGCGAACGAGCAGGTGGGTACGGACAGCTGCGCCCTGTGACCCTCCGGGAGGAGGTGCCGCGGGTTCAGCCGCGCGGGTGACGCAGGCGCACCGAGACCCAGCGGGCCCGGCGGCGCAGGATGCGCGGGATCCCCACGCGGAGGTCCCCTTCCGCGAGTTGTGGATTGCCTCGCTGAGGCGTGCTCGGACCCGAGGTCGAGCGGCGGTTGCGGGGTGCGTCACTGTAGTCGTGCGTCCAGCCCATACCCCGACGTGTGCCCCTGCCCGAAGGTCGATAACCGCCTGAGCGCCGCCCAATTGGCCTATGCGGCAGGCATGTGGCCGTTCGAGGGACAAGTGTTCACGATCCGGATACTCCACGCATCGAACCCGTCACAGCGCGATCACACTTGTGCGCCGGCACGCACCCGTGGTCGCCGGTCCGCGTCACCTGTCCGGCTCGGGATCCTTCAGCCAGTTGACCAGCTCCGTGGAGAACGCCGCCGGGTCCTCCTCGTGCGGGAAGTGGCCGAGACCGTCGAACAGGCGCCAGCGGTACGGCGCTTCGACGTACTCGCCCGAACCGGCCGCGCTGCGCGTGCGGGTCACCGGATCCAGCGAGCCGTGCAGATGCAGTGTCGGCACCCGTACGGGGCGCTTCATCCGGCGGTTGAACTGGATGCCGTCCGGGCGGGCCAGCGAGCGCACCAGCCAGCGGTAGGGCTCGATCGCGCAGTGCGCGGTCGACGGGATGCACATGGCCCGCTGGTAGGTCTCCACCGCCTCGTCGTCCGGCAGCTGCGGCCCGGACCATTCCCGGAGCAGCCGGCCCACCATCGCCCCGTCGTCCGCGGTGAGTTGACGTTCCGGGATCCACGGCCGCTGGAAGCCCCAGATGTAGGAGTTGGCGGCCGTCTGCCGGGCGTCGCGCAGCATCGCCGCGCGCCAGCGCCGGGGATGGGGCATCGACACCACGGCGAGGCGCCGGACGAGCTTGGGTCGCATCGCCGCCGCCGTCCACGCCAGATAGCCGCCGAGGTCGTGGCCGACCAGTGCCGCGTCCGGCTCGCCGAGCGAGCGGATGACGCCGGTGACGTCGAGGGCGAGGTTGGCGGGGTCGTACCCGCGGGGCGTGCGGTCGCTGCCGCCGACGCCCCGCAGGTCCATCGCCACCGCCCGGTAGCCCGCGTCCGCGAGCGCGACCAGCTGGTGCCGCCAGGTCCACCAGAACTGCGGGAAGCCGTGCAGGAGCAGCACCAGGGGGCCGTCGCCGAGTTCGGCGATGTGAAAGCGCGCGCCGTTCGCGGCGACGTCCCTGTGCGTGACCTTCTTCCCGTGGGGAAGGTCGATCCGTACGGCCGAAGGGGCGGGGTCGGTCATGACTGTGAGCGTGCCACAGACTCGATGGCCGCGGGGGACCGGTCCTCGGGCAGCTCCGCGCGCGGGTGCGGCCTGGCGTTCTGCAGCACGCCCGCCGTCTCCTTCACCGACGCGGCCACCTTCTGCGGGCCCTGGCCCTTCTTGGCCTTCTTCGCGAAGACCAGTCCGATGATCCCGAGGAGGACGGCGAGGAGCACGTCGGCCGCGAAGGACAGCACGAAGCAGATCGCCAGGTTCCAGTGGCTCCAGGTGCGGATGCCGTAGGCGAGGGCGAAGTTGAGCATCGGCAGGGAGAAGACGAGCAGCACCACGGCCGCGATGAACGCGCCGCCGCTGAGCGCGCCGCGCCTCACGTCCTGCTTCAGCTGGGCCTTGGCCAGCGCGATCTCGTCGTGCACCAGCGCCGACATCTCGGTCGTCGCCGAGGCGAACAGCTGGCCGATGCTGCGTTCGGCGCCGACCGGGCTGCCGTCGGGTGCGCTCATCGCGTTCTCCCTCAGAGGTTTCTCGTGCCGCAGGCGTGCCGCGCCGCCGTGGGCGGGCGGCGGTCCTGCTCGTGCGGCCGTCTTGTTTTGTACCGTCTCGTCAGATCATGCCGGACGGTCGCCCTGCTCGCCTGCCCCGCCCGGTACTTCCGCAAGCCCGTGGCGCGCCATGGCCGCCCGCTCGGCGGCGATCCGGCGGTGTTCGGCGGCCTTGCGCTCGTGGATCGCGGCCATGCGCAGGTGATAGGCCGGGTCGTCCTGCTCGTAGATGTCCGGGATGCCGTCGAGGTCCTCGTCGCGGTTCTCTTCCTCGCACAGCCTGCGGTACTTGGCGTTGCGTATCTTCAGCAGCACCGTCGCACACGCCGCCGCCAGCAGTGACCCGGTCAGGACGGCCGCCTTGACCTCGTCGGTGAGGACGGTGTCGCCCGCGAAGGCGAGTTCGCCGATGAGCAGGGAGACGGTGAAGCCGATGCCGGCGAGGCAGGCCACCGCGAAGACGTCTCCCCAGGCGAGGTCCTCGCTGAGGGAGGCGCGGGTGAAGCGGGCGGTGAGCCAGGTGCCGCCGAATATGCCGAGCGTCTTGCCGATGAGGAGCCCCAGCACCACACCGAGCGTCTCGGGCTTGGTGAAGACGTCCCCGAGCGCGCCCCCGGACACCTTCACACCGGCGCTGAACAGCGCGAAGACCGGTACGGCGAGTCCGGCGGACAGAGGCCGCACCAGATGCTCGATGTGCTCGCCCGGCGAGTGCTGCTCGCCCTCCCGGGTGGTGCAGCGCAGCATCAGGCCCATTGCCACACCGGCGATGGTGGCGTGCACGCCGCTGTTGTACATCAGCGCCCAGATCACGACGGCGAGCGGCACGTACACGTACCAGCCGCGCACGCCCTTGCGCAGCAGCAGCCAGAAGACGGCCAGTGCGGCGACGGCTCCGCCGAGCGCGGGGAAGTTGATCCGGTCGGTGAAGAAGATCGCGATGATCAGGATCGCGAACAGGTCGTCGACGACGGCGAGGGTGAGCAGGAAGGCGCGCAGCGAGCTGGGCAGGGAGGTGCCGATGACCGCGAGGACGGCGAGCGCGAAGGCGATGTCGGTGGCGGTGGGTACCGCCCAGCCCTGTGTCGAGCCGTGCCCGGTGAGGTTGGTGAGGGTGTACACGAGCGCCGGTACGGCCATGCCGCACAGCGCGGCCACCACGGGCAGGACGGCCGCCCTGGGTTCGCGCAGGTCCCCGGCGACCAGTTCGCGCTTCAGCTCGATACCGGCGACGAAGAAGAACACCGCGAGCAGGCCGTCGGCGGCCCAGTGGGCCATGGAGAGGTTCAGGCCGAGCGCGCCGGGGCCCAGGTGGAAGTCCGCGACCGTCTCGTAGCTGTGGCGGAGGGCGGGGATGTTCGCCCATGTCAGCGCGGCCACGGCGGCGAGGAGGAGCAGGACGCCGCCGACGGTCTCCGTGCGCAGCGCGTCCGCCACGAAGGCCCGCTCGGGCAGGGACAGGCGTCCGAGGAGCTTGCGGGGGGTGCGGGGCGCGGTCACGGGAAGACCTCCGGTGGGTAGGCAGGACGGCTCACATGCCGACCAGACTTCCCGGCGCACCCTTGTCGCGCTCTTGACGCTTTACTTAGCTTACCTAAGGTTGGCCGATGGCTCAAAGGGCACGGTCCGGGACCGGTGATCTTCACGGTAGACGCAAAAGGGGCACCCGGCCCGTCGGCCGGGTGCCCCCTCGGGGTGCTGCGGGTCAGTCCTCGCTGGGCGCCGCCGGCAGCTTGGCCTGGATGAAGTCCATGACCGTGGAGTCCGTCAGCGTGGTGACGTCACCGAGCTGGCGGTTCTCGGCCACATCGCGCAGCAGACGGCGCATGATCTTGCCGGAGCGGGTCTTGGGCAACTCGGCCACCGGCAGGATCCGCTTGGGCTTGGCGATCGGGCCGAGCGTGGCGCCCACGTGGTCGCGCAGCTCGCCGACGAGCCCCTCGCTCTCGGCGGCCGTGCCACGCAGGATCACGAACGCGACGATGGCCTGGCCGGTGGTCTCGTCGGCGGCGCCGACGACGGCCGCCTCGGCCACCGACGGGTGGGAGACGAGCGCCGACTCCACCTCGGTGGTGGAGATGTTGTGCCCGGACACCAGCATCACGTCGTCCACCCGGCCCAGCAGCCAGATGTCGCCGTCGTCGTCCTTCTTCGCGCCGTCACCGGCGAAGTACTTGCCCTTGAATCGGGACCAGTAGGTGTCGATGAACCGCTGGTCGTCGCCCCAGATGGTGCGCAGCATCGACGGCCACGGCTCGGTCAGCACCAGATAGCCGCCACCGCCGTCGGGCACCTCGTGCGCCTCGTCGTCGACGACCGTCGCGCTGATGCCGGGCAGCGGGCGCTGCGCCGAGCCGGGCTTGGCCTCGGTGACGCCGGGCAGCGGCGAGATCATCATCGCGCCGGTCTCGGTCTGCCACCAGGTGTCCACGACGGGCGTCCTGTCGGCGCCGATGTGCTTGCGGTACCAGACCCATGCCTCGGGGTTGATCGGCTCGCCCACGGACCCCAGGACCCGCAGGCTGCTGAGGTCGAACTTGGCGGGGATGTCGTCGCCCCACTTCATGAACGTCCGGATCGCCGTCGGCGCGGTGTAGAGGATCGTGACGCCGTACTTCTGCACGATCTCCCAGAACCGGCCCTGGTGCGGGGTGTCCGGCGTGCCCTCGTACATGACCTGGGTCGCGCCGTTGGCGAGTGGGCCGTACACGATGTACGAGTGGCCGGTGACCCAGCCGACGTCGGCCGTGCACCAGTACACGTCCGTCTCCGGCTTGAGGTCGAAGACCGCCCAGTGGGTGTACGCGGCCTGGGTGAGGTAGCCGCCCGAGGTGTGCAGGATGCCCTTCGGCTTACCCGTGGTGCCCGAGGTGTAGAGGATGAACAGCGGGTGCTCCGCCTCGAACGCCTCCGGGGTGTGCTCGGCCGACTGGCGCCCGACCAGGTCGTGCCACCAGACGTCCCGCTCGCCGTTCCAGGCCACCTCCTGGCCGGTACGGCGCACCACCAGTACATGCTCGACGTTGTCGACCTTGGTGATCGCCTCGTCCACGGCCGGCTTCAGCGCGGACGGCTTGCCGCGGCGGTAGCCGCCGTCGGAGGTGATGACGACCTTGGCGTCCGCGTCCTTGATCCGGGTCGCGAGGGCGTCCGCCGAGAACCCGCCGAAGACCACCGAGTGCGCGGCGCCGATGCGGGCCGAGGCCAGCATCGCGATCGCGGTCTCGGGAATCATCGGCATGTAGATGGCGACCCGGTCGCCCTTGCGGACACCCAGCTCCAGCAGGGCGTTGGCCGCTTTGGAGACCTCGTCCTTCAGCTCCGCGTAGGTGATCGAGCGGCTGTCGCCCGGCTCGCCCTCGAAGTGGATGGCGACACGGTCCCCGAGGCCGGCGTCCACATGCCGGTCCACGCAGTTGTACGCGACGTTCAGCTCGCCGTCCTTGAACCACTTCGCGAAGGGCGGGTTCGACCAGTCCAGCGTCTCCTGCGGCTCCTTCGCCCAGGTCAGGCGGCGGGCCTGCTCGGCCCAGAAGCCGAGCCTGTCAGCCTTGGCCTGTTCGTACGCCTCCGCGGTGACGTTGGCATGCGCGGCCAGGTCGGCGGGCGGCGCGAACCTGCGTTCTTCCTTCAGCAGGTTGGCCAGGCTCTCGTTGCTCACGACATCTCCCTTTCCCGGGGTGTCCGTTGTGTCCTGTGCCACACCTCATCAGACGAGGGGCGTCGATGACAAGAGCCCTCGGCGAAATTGGTTTAGACCTATCCGGGAATGGCCGTTCACACCGGACGGCGCGGCTCCTCCGCCGCACCTTCTTCCTCTCTCACGTCCTCGAACACCTTCCCGGTTCGCCCGAGCAGATATGTCTTCGCCTCGCCTGCGTGGAAATACATTCCGCGCAGCTCCAGCGCCCCGGCCGCCAGCGCCCGCGCGACCGGGACGTGCGCCCGCAGATGCTCCAGTTGCTGGACCACGTTGGTCAGGCACAGCTCCTCCACCGCGTCGGCGGGCCCCCGACCGGCCGGCCGGGGGCGGGTGTGCCGGTCGTCGGCCATCCGCTCCAGGCTCGGCAGGCCGTGCCGGAGCCACCGCCTCAGCGGCGTCGCCGCACCCGGGGGCTCGGCGGTCAGCAGCGCCTGCACCGCCCCGCACCCGGAGTGCCCGCACACCGTGACGGACCGCACCTTCAGTACGTCCACGGCGTACTCGACGGCGGCCGCCACCGAGTCGTCACCGTGCTCCTCGCCCGGCGGCGGCACCAGATTGCCGACATTGCGCACGACGAACAGGTCGCCGGGGGCGCTGGAAGTGATCAGCGAGGGGGAGAGCCGGGAGTCGGCGCAGGTGAGGAAGAGCTGTGTGGGCCGCTGCCCCTCCCGTGCGAGCCGCGTCGGCTCCGCCCGCACCGGCGAGGCGGTGCTGCCGTGGAACGAGCCGATCCCGTGGGCGAGTTCTCGTCCCGCCTTCCGGTCGGCCGGGGCGGCGGCCGTTTCCGGGAAGCAGGACCGGTGATCGCGCCAGGGCGTCCACGGACGGCAGCGGCACCGGGCGGGCGGGGGCGGCCCGGCGGTCCGGATCCCGCCGCGCCGGCCCGACAACTCGGCCGTACCGCCTCGCGCGATGTGGGCGCCCCGCCAGTCCTGCAGCGACTCGTACGCCGCGTGGTCCATGAACGAACCGTCCAACTCCACGACGGCGTGGGCACCTTGGGGTACGAGATGCAGGGCTCGGCTGAGCCGGGGCACCGCGAGGAACGTCAACTGACCTCGGACACGTACGTGATGGACTCCTCCCTTCTCTTCATGGGTGATGCGGGTGCGGGCGAGGCGGTGCAGGGCGAGGGCGACCGCCACGGCGACCCCGAGGAGCACGCCCTGAAGGACGCCGAGGAGTGCCACGCCGAGTGCGGTCGCGGCGTAGACCGGCACTTCGCGGTGGCGCGTCACCGTGCGGATGTGGTGCAGGGACACCATCTGGATGCCGACGGCCATCACCAGGGCGGCGAGGGAGGCGAGCGGGATCTCCCGAAGGATCGGGACCATCAGCAGCGCGGCGACTACTACGAGAACGCCGTGCAGCATCGTGGAGTTCCGGCTCAGGGCACCGGAGTTCACGTTCGCGGTGCTGCGTACGGCCACCCCCGCGACCGGCAGTCCACCGAGCGCCCCGGAGACGATGTTGGCGGCGCCCTGGCCCAGCAGCTCCCGGTCGAGGTCGGCGCGGCCGACGCGGGCGACAGGGCCGGGGCGGGCCGCGACCAGCTTGTCCACGGCCACCGCGCCGAGCAGTGACTGCACGCTGCACACCAGGGTGGTGGTGAGCGCGGCGGCGGCGAGGCCGAGCGTCGGGCCCTCGGGCAGGCCGGCCAGGGCGTGGCTGTGCCAGGACGGCAGATCGACCCGGGGCAGGGCCAGACCGGTGAGCGCGGCCGTCGCGGTCGCCCCGGCCACGGCCACGAGGGCGGCCGGCACCCGCCGCAGCAGCCGGCCGGCCCGGCCCGGCAGGCGGGGCCACGACAGCAGCAGGACGAGCGTCAGCGCGCTCATCGAGACGGCGGCCGGATGCAGGTCGGCCAACTGGGCGGGCAGCGCCCGCAGATTGGCGAGGACGGAGCTGTCAGGGCTGCCGCCGAGAACGATGTGCAACTGGGCGACGGCAATGGTGATGCCGATCCCGGCGAGCATGCCGTGCACCACGGCAGGGCTGACCGCGAGCGCTCCGCGCGCCACCCGCAGCCGGCCGAGACCGAGCTGGGCGAGTCCGGCGAGGACGGTGATGCCGCAGGTCGTCCGCCAGCCGTAGCGGTGGATCAGGTCGGCGGTGACCACGGTGAGCCCGGCGGCGGGGCCGCTGACCTGGAGCGGGCAGCCGCCGAGCCGGCCGGCGACGATCCCGCCCACGGCGGCGGCGACCAGACCGGCCTGGAGCGGGGCGCCGGTGGCCAGGGCGATACCGAGAGACAGCGGCAGGGCGATCAGGAAGACCGCGACGGACGCGGACAGGTCGGCGCCCGCCACGGGCAAGCGGTTCCTCCGGCCCGGGGGCGGGCCGTGCGGTGGATGCGGGTGCTGGTGGGGGTGTGGGAGTGCGGGGGCTGACATGGTCCTGTCTCCTCCAGGGCGGCACGGTCGCGGACTGGGCGGGATGGATCAACGTCGGTCAACGAATCGTAATGAACCGTAAAGACAATCCATAACTTTTCGGGGCAAAAGGACCAGTCGATCCCACGCATGAGTGAACTAATCATTTGATCGGCTTGTCGTACTAATTCCTTCTCGCTTCCGTGCGACCTTGACGACGCTGCCGGTGCAATCCCGGCGTATCGCCAGAAACCGGCCCTCATCAGCGCGTGCCTGAGAGAAGGAAGAAGGTGGGCGGAGCATGACCGCCACCCAGAGGATCGCCGTCGGCGTCGTGATCGCCGCGGCCTGCGTCTCGTCGCTCGCCGGTTGCTCGACCGGCTCCCACGGTTCGAAGGAAGGGGTGTCCGGCCCGCAGGAGGGGGCTCCGGCGCCTCGGAGTGTGCTCCGGCTGATCGGTGACGGATCCACCGCGTTCACCGGCTCACAGCCGTATCTGCCCAGACCCGAGCGGCTGAAGCCCGGCCAGAAGCCGCCGCAGTTCGTGGTGTTCTCCTGGGACGGCGCGGGCGAGGACAGCCAGAAGCTGTTCTCCCGCTTCCGCGCGGTCGCCAAGGAGAACAACGCGACCATGACGTACTTCCTCAGCGGCGTCTACATGCTGCCGGAGGACAAGCGCGACCAGTACAAGCCGCCGGAACACTCGCCGGGAAGTTCCGACATCGGCTTCAACGACGAGAAGGGGATCGCCGACACCGTCGAGCAGGCACGGCTGGCCTGGCTGGAGGGCAACGAGATCGGCACCCACTTCAACGGCCACTTCTGCGGGCCCGACGGCGGGGTCGGCACCTGGTCGGTGGACGAGTGGAAGAGCGAGATCGCCCAGGCCAAGCAGTTCGTGAAGAACTGGAAGACCAACACCGGCATGACCAAGTCGGCCCCGCTTCCCTTCGACTACGACAAGGAGTTGATCGGCGCCCGCACCCCCTGTCTGGAGGGGCAGCACAACTTCATGAAGGCGGCCCGCGAGTTGGGCTTCCGCTACGACTCCAGCGGGGTCAACGAACAGGTCTGGCCCAAGAAGAAGCACGGCTTGTGGGACCTGTCGATGCAGCTGGTGCCCTTCCCCGGTCACACCTTTGAGCAGTTGACCATGGACTACAACTTCATGGTCAACCAGTCCGGGACCAAGACCCAGGGCGACCCGGACAAGTTCGAGTACTGGGGCGACCAGATGCGCGACGGCCTCGTCAAGGGCTTCTACCGGGCCTACGACGGCAACCGCGCGCCGATGGTCATCGGCAACCACTTCGAGTCCTGGAACGGCGGCACCTACATGCGTGCCGTCGAGGAGGCGGTGAAGGAGGTGTGCAACAAGCCCGACGTGCGTTGTGTGTCCTTCCATCAGCTGGTCGACTGGCTGGACGCCCAGGACCCGAAGGTCCTTCGGGAGCTGCGCACCCTGCAGGTGGGCCAGGCGCCCCGGCAGGGCTGGGCGTCCTTCCTGTCCGGCCGCCCGGCCCCGGCACCGAAGGGCGTGCCCGGGGCGCCGGCGATCCAGCAGTAGGCGTCACGCGGGAGTGGTCACGCCCGCGCCGACGTCCTCGCTGAGCACGAAGCCGGGATCGACCTGTGCGGCCAGGTCGGCCCCGGTCCGCTCATTGCCCCACGCCTCGGCGTTCTTCAGGTGGAAGTGCACCATCTGGCGGGTGTAGCGCTCCCAGTCCCGCAGCTCGTACGTGGCGTCCGCGGTGGCCCGCAGGGTCTGCAGGGCGCGGGCGTTGGCCTCCTCCAGGAGGTCGAACCGGGGCGGCCGGCCCTTCTCCATGGCACGCACCCAGTCCGAGCGCCCGACGGTCACGAGCAGGTCGTCCCCGACCTCCGCGCGCAGGAAGTCGATGTCGTCCTGTTCCTGGATCTTGTTGCCGACGACCTTCAGGGTGACGCCGAAGTCGCGGGCGTACTCCTTGTACTGGCGATAGACGGAGACCCCCTTCCGGGTCGGCTCGGCGACGAGGAACGTCATGTCGAAGCGGGTGAACATGCCGGATGCGAAGGAGTCCGAACCCGCGGTCATGTCGACCACGACGTACTCGTCGGGGCCGTCGACGAGGTGGTTCAGGAACAGCTCCACCGCTCCCGTCTTGGAGTGGTAGCAGGCGACCCCCAGGTCGGCGTCCGTGAAGGGGCCCGTGACCATCAAACGGACGGCGCCGCCGTCGAGTTCCACCGGCCGCGCACAGGCGTCGTAGACCGGATTGGGCTCCCGCACCCGGACCAGCCGCGAGCCCTCGCCGGGCGGGGTGGTCTTGATCATCGTGGCGGTGGAGTGGATGCGCGGGTTGGTGCCGCGCAGATGGTCCTTGATCAGGGGCAGCCGTTCGCCCATGGCGGGCAGTGCGGCCGCCTCCGTCTCGTCGAGGCCGAGCGCGGGTCCGAGGTGCTGGTTGATGTCCGCGTCGATGGCGACCACCGGGGCACCGGTGGCCGCGAGGTGGCGGACGAAGAGGGAGGAGAGCGTGGTCTTGCCGCTGCCGCCCTTCCCGACGAAAGCAATTTTCATGTTCACCAAGCGTAGTCAGTTGGTAGCTATATGTGTCAGGGGGGAGTGAAGAAGACCACTCCTTCGAGGGGTCGGCCGATGAGGTGCGTAGGGTCGTACTCATGAGTACGACAGGCGCGAACGCCGACCCGCTCGCGGCCCTGGGCTCGTTGCCCGGTGTGGCCCACTCCGTGGAGTCCGTGCGCAAGGCTGTGGACCGGGTCTACGGGCACCGGGTCATGCGGCGCCGCAGCACCGAGATCACCGGCGAGGCGGCCCTGCGCGCCGCCCGCGGCTCCGCGGCGCTGTCCGGCGCCGACTGGGCCCTGGAGGAGGTGCGGCGACGCACCGACTTCGGCGCCGACGCCGAAGCGCGCGTCATGGGAGCCGCCCTCAGGCTGTCGGCCGAGGCGGGGCAGCTGCTGTCCATCTGGCGGCAGTCGCCCCTGCGGGTGCTGGCCCGGCTGCATCTGGTGGCCGCGGCGGGCCAGGGCGACGAGGTCGGCCGGCCGCGCCAGGCCGGTGAGGCGGTGGACGAGCCACTGATCGAGCTGCCGCTGCCGGGCGCCCAGGAGGTCTCCGGCCGGCTGGAGGGGCTCGCTGACCTGATCGTGGCCGGAACGTCCGCGCCCGCGCTGGTGACGGCCGCCGTGGTGCACGGCGAACTGCTCGCGCTGCGGCCCTTCGTGTCCCACAACGGCCTGGTCGCGCGCGCGGCGGAGCGGATCGTGCTGATCGGCAGCGGTCTGGACCCGAAAGCCGTCTGCCCGGCCGAGGTCGGCCATGCCGAACTGGGCCGCGCCTCCTACCTGGCGGCGCTGGACGGATACGTCTCCGGCACCCCCGAGGGCGTGGCGGCCTGGATCGGCCACTGCGCCAGGGCGATCGAGCTGGGCGCACGCGAGTCGACGGCGGTGTGCGAGGCCCTGCAGCGCGGCGCGGCCTGAGGCCGTGACTCGCCGGTGGACGGCGGGAGGCGGCGGGACATGAGTTGCGGCGGTACGAGTACTCGTACCGCCGCTGGCATGCTCACCGGGTTACCAAGCGTCCTCGATATGTGCCCATCAGGCCGGGGAACTTTGCCCGTCACCTGGTGCGGCTGGCCCGTAATCGACGGGTCGACGTCGCGTGGGTGCCCAATATCCATGCGGGGTCCGTGTGGCCAAGTGCGTAGTGGTAGGTGATCCTCTCGGATGTCCTTTGGTCTCGCGGGCCTAGGTTCTTTCTACCGCGACCCCGGAGGAAGCGGAACCCCTACCTGCACTTCTTTACTTTCAGGTTCAAACGGGGGTGAAAGGGGCGGTCGTCAGGCCGTGGTTCGGCGCCGGTTGGCGTACCAGACGAGGCCGGCGGTCGCGGCCGCCGCTCCTACGGCCGCCGCCGCGACCAGTGCGGGCCGGGGCGGGACGGAGAACGTGGGCAGCCGCTTCTTGAGCGGGACCGGGCGCCGGAACTCCAGAACCGGCCATTCGCGCGCGAGTGCCTCGCGGCGCAGCGCGCGGTCCGGGTTCACCGCGTGCGGATGCCCGACCGCCTGGAGCATCGGCAGATCGGTGGCGGAGTCGCTGTAGGCGAAGCAGCGGTCGAGGTCGTAGCCCTCGGAGGCGGCCAGCTCCCGGATCGCCTCGGCCTTGGTCGGGCCGTAGGCGTAGTACTCCACCTCGCCGGTGAAGCAGCCGTCCTCGCCGACCACCATGCGCGTGGCCACCACCCGGTCCGCGCCGAGCAGTTCGCCGATGGGCTCGACCACCTCGGCGCCCGAGGTCGACACGATCACCACGTCCCGCCCGGCCGTGTGGTGCGCCTCGATGAGGGAGGCGGCCTCGTCGTAGATGATCGGGTCGATCAGGTCGTGCAGGGTCTCGGCGACGATCTCCCGCACCTGCTGTACGTTCCAGCCGCGGCACAGGGTGGAGAGATACTCGCGCATACGCTCCATCTGGTCGTGATCCAGGCCGCCGGCCAGGAAGACGAACTGGGCATATGCGGTACGCAGCGCGGCCCTGCGGTTGATCAGCCCGCCTTGGTAGAAGGACTTGCTGAAGGTGAGTGTGCTCGACTTCGCAATGACCGTCTTGTCCAGGTCAAAGAAGGCTGCTGCGCGGGGCAAGGAGTGGTTTTCCACGCCCCTGAGCATAGGCGCCCACCATTCGGCGTAAGGTGGGGCGCGTGGGTTTGCCTGAGAGGGCTCTCGGGTACACCATGGAAGTCACGGATCGTTCGCGACCGTGCTAACCCGGTCCGACTCCTCCCCCCCCGAGTCGGCCGTGGGGACGACCCCCGCTCTCCCCCCCGGCGGGGGTCGTCGCATGTCCGGGTGGGTTTTCTGCTTTTCTCTCCGTTCTTCGTACGGCCGCGAGGCCGGCATCGCGCCGCCGTGGCCGCGGCTTCCGTGCACCCATGATCCGTGACTCTCGGTAAGCATTGCGCTGCTCTGTGGAAGTCGCACAGGGATCGGCGCGGAGGTCACCGGTATGGGTGACGGCGATATTCACAGCCTCCGAGTTGTCCACAGTTTTCCACCAAGATCCACATGATTTCGCGGATCGCTGCACCGTGATTCCCACGCACTCGGCCATGGCGAGTTCACGGCCGGTTCCGATTGTCGGAGCGCGTATGGCCGGTTTCCGCCGGCCGTTCATATGGGGGGCCGCTTGCCGGTTCTTCACACCTTTGGGAATCGCGTGGCCGCAGGGGCTGCGCGGCCCACGCAGCGAAGGGGGAACACCCGTGACCGCAGCCGTCACCCACGACCCACCGCCCGGCGCCGCAGGCCTGCCGGACCGGCCGCTCATCGTCACCGAGGACGCCGAACTCCTGGACGACCTGCTGCGCCTGTGCGCGGCCGCAGGCGCCACACCCGAGGTCCACCACGGTGTACCGGAACACGGCGACGGCTGGCAGTCGGCTCCGCTGGTGCTGGTCGGCGACGACGCCGCCCGCCGGGTCGGCGGGGCTCCGCGCCGGCGCGGAGTGGTCCTGGTCGGCCGGGACCAGGACGACCCGGGGGTGTGGAAGCGCGCCGTGGAGATCGGCGCGGACCACGTCCTGATGCTGCCCGACGGCGAGCGGTGGCTGGTCGACCGGATCGCCGACGTCGCCGAGGGCGTCGGCCGACCGGCCCTCACTGTCGGGGTGGTCGGCGGCCGGGGCGGTGCCGGCGCCTCCACGCTCGCGTGCGCGCTCGCCGTCACCTCCGCGCGCGAGGGAGTGCGCACCCTCCTCGTGGACGCCGATCCGCTCGGCGGCGGACTCGACGTGCTCCTCGGCGGCGAGAGCGCCGACGGACTGCGCTGGCCCGCCTTCGCCGCCTCCCGCGGCCGGGTCGGCGGCGGCGCCCTGGAGGAGTCCCTGCCCGAACTGCACTCCCTGCGGGTGCTGAGCTGGGACCGCGGGGACTGCGTCGCCATCCCGCCGCAGGCGGTGCGCGCGGTGCTCGCCGCCGCCCGGCGGCGCGGCGGCACGGTCGTGGTCGATCTGCCCCGCCGCCTCGACGACGGGGTCGCCGAAGCCCTCGCCCAGCTCGACCTGGCGCTGCTCGTCGTCCCCGCCGACCTGCGCGCGGTCGCGGCCGCCGGGCGGGTCGCCTCCGCCGTCGGCATGGTCGTGCGCGACCTGCGCGTGGCGGTTCGCGGACCGTACGCTCCGGGCCTCGACGACCGGGAGGTGGCCCGCCTGCTCGGCCTGCCGCTGGCCGGCGAGGTGCCCGTCGAGCCACCGCTGCTGCGCCCGCAGGGCGGCGCGAACCCGCCCGGCACGACCGGACGCGGCCCGCTCGCCCGCTTCTGCGCGAACTTCTGGGAACGCGCGCTGGTCGAGGCCGGAGGCACCCGATGAGCCTTTCCGGACTCGACCGCGCGGACGGCACCGCCCTGCTCGACGGCGTCCGGCGCCGGCTCGCCGAGAGCGGCGCCGAACCCACCCCCGCGCGTGTCGCCCAGGCACTGCGCGAACAGGGCCGGGTCCTCGGCGACGCGGAAGTCCTCGGCGCTGCCCGGCAGCTGAGGAGCGAACTCGTCGGCACCGGCCCCCTGGAGCCGCTGCTCGCCGACCCGGCCGTCACCGACGTCCTGGTGTCCGCCCCGGACCGGGTGTGGGTGGACCGCGGCGGCGGACTGGTCCTGACCGGGGTGACCTTCCCCGACGCGGCGGCCGTACGACGCCTCGCGCAGCGACTGGCCGCCGTGGCCGGACGCCGGCTGGACGACGCCCGGCCGTGGGCGGACGCCCGGCTGCCCGACGGAACCCGGCTGCACGCGGTGCTGCCCCCGGTCGCCGTCGGCTGCACGTGCCTGGCCCTGCGGGTCGTACGCCCCCGGGCGTTCACGCTCCAGGAACTGGTCGAGGCGGGCACCGTGCCGCCGGGCGGCGACCGGATCCTGCGCGCGCTGCTGGCGGCCCGGCTGTCCTTCCTCGTCAGCGGCGGCACCGGAAGCGGCAAGACGACCCTGCTCAGCGCCCTGCTGGGCCTGGTCGGAGCGGGCGAGCGGATCGTGCTCGCCGAGGACTCGGCCGAGCTGCGCCCAGACCATCCGCACGTCGTCCGGCTGGAGACCCGGCCCGCCAACCAGGAGGGCGCCGGCCTGGTCACACTGGAGGACCTCGTGCGGCAGGCCCTGCGGATGCGGCCCGACCGGCTGGTCGTCGGCGAGGTCCGGGGACCCGAGGTCGTGCATCTCCTCGCGGCTCTCAACACCGGCCACGAGGGCGGCTGTGGCGTGTTGACCGAACTAACTTAGGTGTTTTCGCAGGTCAGTTGGGGTTTCTGCTAGCTTCCCGGCATGCCTGGTGAACAACGTCCCGGAAGGGACATGAAGAGCTTTGTGCTGCCCGAGACAGGCCAGTTACTCGAGACGGATGACCCCTGGGAGCCCGTACAGCTCCTTGATTCGTTCGGGAGGCCGGTCGAGCCGGCCGCGGTGTACTTCAAGGACCTGATGGCCGCGGACAGTTCGGTGCTGACGCCGCGGTCGTACGGGATGGATCTGCTCCGCTGGTGGCGCTTCCTGTGGGCCTTGGGGATCGAGTGGGACCGCGCGACACGTGAGGATGCCCGGGACTTCATGTTGTGGATGAAGCTTGGGGACAAGCCGGTACGCGTCCACTGGCGTCACCGCGACAAGGACCCCGCCGACATCCCCCGGCCTTCCCGAGTCGGCAGGCCCGCACCAGGGTCACCAAACCCAGTGACCGGAAAGCCCTCCATCGGCCGGAAGTACGCTCCGCGAACCCGGGCGCACTGCGAGACCGTGCTCCGGTCGTTCTACGACTTCCACCTGGACCGCAACAGCGGGTCGCTGCTGGTCAACCCCTTCCCTCTCGTCCGCAACCGGCGTTCGGCACGCGCCAATGCCCACCGCAATCCCGAGGACGACCACAAGAAGGAGCGCACTGGTCTCTACCGGCCCACGGTGCCGCAGGAGATCCCACGCCGTATCCCCGAGGAGAAGTACACCGAGGTCTTCGCGGGCCTCCGCTCGCACCGGGACCGCGCTCTGCTGGCCTTCTGGGTCGCTACGGGCGCCCGCGCCGAAGAACTCCTCACCGCCACACAGGGCGGCGCGATCGTTGGCCAGCAGACCATCGGCGTGACCCGCAAAGGCACGCGCGATTACCAAGAACTGCCCGCGACTCCCGATGCGTTCGTATGGCTTCGGCTCTACCAGGAAGAAGCCTGGAAGAAGGGAGTTCCGCGAGGCCGTCGGCATCCGCTGTGGTGGACGCTACGGCGTCCCTGGCGGCCGTTGGAGTACGACGCGGCCCGCATGATGTTCAACCGCGCGAACGACCTCCTGGGCGCCAACTGGACCCTTCACGATCTGCGGCACACCGCTTCGTTCATGATGCTCGACGACCCTGACATGCCGCCCGTCTATGTCCAGCACATCCTCGGCCACAAGCACTTGGCGACCTTGGATATCTACAACCGGCCTGGCAGGGATGACGTCATCGCGGCCGGGCTCGCCCACCACGCCCGGATGGAACAGCGGCGCAAGACCCAGCCGGTCCGTCGGGACCCCGAGTACAACCCCGCGTCGCTGAACGTCCTGTTCGGGGGCGGGTTCTGATGACGACTGACCTGCTGTTCTCCTCGCCGGTCGCCGCGGGCCCCACGAGTGCGAGACCGCTTCGCGGACGGGACGCCGCGAACGTCATCCGGTCCTTCCCGCCCCGGCCACGGATCACCGACTGGCCGGCCACCAGCGCCTCCCTCAGGGAGGTTATGGCGCGCATCGAGCATCCCCCGCTGAACGCTGCCCGGGAACTCACCCAGTACGCGCGCAGGACTGGCTGCCAGCACATGCTGGACTGGCTTGAGACCTTCCCGGGAGACACCTGGCAGGAGCGGTGGAACGCGAGCCCGGCCACCACCTATGCCGACTGGGCCTCGGCTCCCCAGGACTGGCTCAACGCCACCGGGCAAGTCAGCGCCAAGAAGACCAGCCTGGGTTACCTCGCCGCCGGAGTGCTCACACTGACCTGCGCAGACGTCATCCGGCCCAGCCCTCGCTGGCTCGCGGGCAACTCCTCTCGATACCTGCCGGCCGAGATCATCCGCACGCGTGACCCCGAAGGGTTCGAGGAGCTGAGGGCGTCCATGCCCGAGAGCGAGTGGACCTCGAACGTGGGCGATCGAGCCGTCCACACGCTGGCACGGATCATCGCCGCCTACGGCGGACGCCTCAAGGACATCACCGTCGGGGACTTGCTGTCCTTCTATCCCGTGACGGGACGTTCGGTCCACAGCGGCATCCGCCTGGCATACGTCTGGCTCAGGGACCGCGGCAACTTCCCCGCTCACGCTCCCGGGACCTTCCACCACTTGGGCGCCCGAACAGGGCAGGTCAGCCCGGAAGACCTCGTTGACCGATACGACCTGCAGTGCAAGCCGGTTCGCGACCTGATCGTCGACTACCTCAAGGAACGACAGCCGAGCCTCGACTACAACTCCCTGAAGAACATGTCGTCCGCTCTCGCGAGACTGTTCTGGGCGGACCTCGAACGGCACCACCCGGGCATCGACAGCCTCCGGCTGGCGCCCGAGGTCGCAGAGGGCTGGAAAGCCCGCATCGCGGTGAAGACCGTTCACCGGCGCCAGATCGACGGATCGCTCACGAAGGAGCTGGCACCCCGCACGAGCGCGGCGTCCACGAAGATGCTGGTGCGGGCGTTCTACCTGGACATCGCCGCCTGGGCGCTGGAGGAGCCGGAACGCTGGGGGCCGTGGGCGGCTCCCAACCCGATCAGCGAGGCCGACTGCACGGTCAAGAAGGTCGAGCGCGAGCAGAAGGCCAGGACCGACCAGCGCACGAGAGAGCGGCTGCCGGTTCTGCCGGCCCTGATCCGCGCGGCGAACCGGCGCCTGAAGGAGGCCAGGGTCCGCCTCGAAGCAGTCGAGAGTGCCCCGCTCGGTTCCCAAGTCACCGTCCTGGGCGAGACGTTCACGCTGCCCAAGACAACGACGCGAGTCGACGGCAAGCCGGGGAAGGTCTTCAACGCCGACGGCAAGGTGCGCAGCCTCCGCACCGAGGAGAAGCACGCGTTCTTCGCCTGGGCCACCATCGAGATCCTGAGGCACACCGGCATCCGCATCGAGGAACTCCTTGAGCTCGGGCACCACAGCATCATCAGCTACAAATTGCCCACGACAGGCGATGTCGTCCCGCTGCTGCAGATCGCCCCGTCCAAAACGGACCAGGAGCGACTCCTGCTGATCAACCCGGAACTGGCAGACGTCCTCAGCGCGGTGATCCAACGTGTCCGCGGAGCCGACGGCACGGTGCCGTCCGTTGGAACCTACGACTCCAACGAGCGGATCTGGAACCCTCCCATGCCGGTTCTCTACCAGTGGCAGGTGTCTGGCGAGAACCGGCACATCTCGATCAGCAGCATCCGGCGGGCGCTGAACGACACGCTCGCCGCGTCAGGCCTCGTCGACAGCAGCGGGCGGCCGCTGCAGTTCCAGCCCCACGACTTCCGCCGCATCTTCATCACCGACGCCATCATGAACGGCCTCCCGCCCCACATCGCGCAAGTCATTGCAGGTCACCGCAACATCAACACCACGATGGGTTACGCGGCTATCTATCCGGCGGAGGCAATCGAGGCGCATCGGGCGTTCATCGCCCGCCGCCGCACGCTCAGGCCCTCGGAAGAGTACCGGTCGGTGAGTCCCGAGGAATGGGAAGAGTTCCTCGGTCACTTCGAGCGTCGGAAGCTCGCCCTCGGGCAGTGTGGCCGCGCTTACGGGACAGATTGCGCCCACGAGCACGCATGCGTTCGATGCCCCGTCCTCATCGTCGGGTCGGAAGACCGCGGCCGGCTGGAAGAGATCCGGCAGAACCTCGAGGACAGAATCACTGAAGCGCAAACCGAGGGATGGCTCGGTGAGGTCGAAGGCCTCTCGGTCAGCCTCGCCGCCGCAGAGGAGAAGATCGCCCTGTTGGATGCCCGCCTGGCCCGACAGAACTCGTCGGTGTTCCTCGGGATTCCGACACTCAGCCAACTGACAGTCCGGACCGCCGAGGGCACATGACGAGGCCGCTTCGCGAAGGCTGAGAACCAGCGAGCGCGCCGACGGGGTGGCCCGCATCACTGCAGGCCACCTCGAGTCTTAGCCCCTGCAGAGCTCCCCGAACACCTGCCGCAACGTCTCTCGGATGGCTCCCTCGGCAGTTCCTCGCGCGACGGCCTTCTCACCAGGTCAAGTCGAGGTCGCATTAGTGACTGTGTAGAGACCTCTGATCATCGAGCTCAGCCGAAGGTGTTGGCCGCTTCGTTCAGCGCTGGATGACGCATACGCCCTTCTCTGCGCGGGTCGTGCACCTGGTGCGTGCCGACCTGCGCTTTCGGTCGTTTGTGAGGACCCCGGGCCCGCGTGCGCCAGGCGCAAATTCCGGTGCCGATCTCACATCACGCGCCGGCCCTACATCCCTGTGACAAACGGCTGGTGCGCGTCATGATGAGGCCCATGCGCGGGAGCGGTTGGCCTCATTGTGGCTGCCGTTTCCTGGACGTGTCCGGCGAGAAAAACAGCCGACTCCATGGCCCGCGCGAGAGGAAAGAACAATGAGCGTCGGACGCGTTGCCATCCCGTTCACCGGCAGGACCCATCCACAGGCGCGCAGCATCTGCGCCCAGACAAGGGTCTGGACAGAGGCGATGAGGATGATGTCGCCGCAGGTGGCCGAGAATTTCGACCAGCTCGCCTACCCGGACCTGGCGACGCTGTACTCCTTCGACGCCACACGCGAAGGCGCACAGATCATGGCGGACCTGTGCTCCTGGTATTTCGTCTGGGACGACCAGGTCAACAAGTTCGCCGTGGAGGGACGGGAAGCCGAGTGGCAGCAGCAGGCTGCCCAGTTGCGCGCGTGTCTTCGCGATCCAGCCGGAGCGCTGGCCACGGC
This sequence comes from Streptomyces yokosukanensis, assembly GCF_001514035.1. GTDB lineage: Bacteria > Actinomycetota > Actinomycetes > Streptomycetales > Streptomycetaceae > Streptomyces > Streptomyces yokosukanensis. The sequence continues at coordinate 620,110 of NZ_KQ948206.1, forward strand.
TGATCCCACCCCGCGTGCGTTCGCCGACCTTCTGGTGCGCACGCGCCGCCACTTCTCGGACGCCTGGTGGCAGCGCTACACACAGCACTGGACCGACGTGATCGACGTCAACGACCGGGAGTTCACCAACCGGAGAATCGGACACATCGAGACCATCGAGGACTTCCTCGACATGCGGCGCCGCTCGGTTGGCATGTTCGTGTGGGCGGACCTGATTGAGCTCGCCTCCCGGACCGAACTCCCGCAGCATCTCTACTGCTCTGCCCCGTACCAGGCGTGCATCATCGCTGTCGCCGACTACTGCGCGTGCTGCAACGACCTGCACTCCCTCGCCAAGGAGCGGGCCGTCAACGATCCCCACAACATCATCACGGTGATCAGCCGGGCGAGAGGGTGCAGCCAGGAGGATGCCGTCCATGCGGCCCTTCAGCGCATGACCGGTGCCGTTGAGGACTACCTCCAGGCCGAGCAAGCCCTAGCCTCCCGAGCCGTGGACGACTCCGGCCTGGATGAGCAGACACGTCATGGACTTCGGCGCTGCCTGCTGAGCATGCGCGACTGGATCGCCAACATGGATGGCTGGCACCGCAATTCCGCTCGCTATCACGTTGAACCTGCCTGAACTGCGAAGGTCCTTCGCCGCCTCCCGTCCACTGACCGGCATGACGACGATGACCAGTGCCCGGAGCGCCGCAGCCAGGCACGACGCAGGTCCGTGCTCGGGGGTTTCTTAAAGGCACTTAGTTCGGAGAATGCACGGTCCACGCCAACGCCGCCGGAGATGTGCCGGCCCGCCTGGAGGCGCTGGCCACGGCCGCCGGGCTCGACCGGGCCGCCCTGCACAGCCAGTTGGCGGCTGCGCTCTCCGTGGTGCTCCACCTCGTACGTGACCGGTCCGGGCGGCGCCGGATCGCCGAGGTGCATGTCCTGGAGCGGGACGCCACGGGACTGGTCCGGACGCTGCCGGCCCTGCGCTGGGGCGAGCGGGCCTTCGTGCGGGAGCGGGGCTGGGAGCGACTGCAAAACCTCTTGGGCGCCGCGGGCGAGTTCGAGGAGGACCGAGAAAGGTGAGGGAAGTGACCGGTGAGACGTCCATGACGGCCGCGCTGCTCTGTCTCGGCGCGCTGGTCCGGCTGCTCGGCGAGCGGCATTACGGGATGCGGCGGGCGCGGCTGCTGCTCGCGGGCGATGGGGTGGTGGCGACCGGCCCGCCCTTCTGGGGGGAGGCTTTGACGGAACTACGGCGGCTGCGCGGCCGGTTGGGCGCCGAATGGTGGGCGCTCGCCGCGGGCCTGGTGCTCGGAATGCTGGGGGCCTCGGTGATTCCGGTCGCCGCGGGGGCGGCCGGGGTGCCCGTGCTGCGCCGGGTGCGGCTGGCCCGGCAGAAGCGACACGTCCGGGAGCGGACGGCGGACGCGGTGATCGCCCTGTGCGGAGCCCTCGCCGGGGAGGTCCGTGCCGGACGGCAGCCGGGCGAGGCGCTGCTGCGGGCGGCACAGGACTCCGGAGGACTGGGAGAGGCGCAGTCGGCCGTGGTCGCGGCGGCACGGTTCGGCGGGGACGTGCCCGGCGCGCTCGCCGTGGCGGCCCGGCAGCCGGGCGCCGAGGGCCTGCTCGGGCTCGCCGCGTGCTGGCGGGTGGCCGTGGACCAGGGCGCCGGACTCGCGGCCGGCCTGGACCGCCTGGACGCGGCCCTGCGTGCCGAGCGGGACCAGCGTGCCGATCTGCACGCCCAGTTGGCGGGCGCCCGAGCGACCACGGTGCTGCTCGCCGTCCTGCCCGCCCTCGGTCTGCTCCTCGGCTCGGCCATGGGCGCGAAGCCCCTGCACGTGCTGCTCCACACCGGCCCCGGCCTGGGCTGCCTGACGATCGGGTCGGCCTTCGAGGGCGCAGGGCTTTGGTGGGCGGTGCGGATCGTGCGAGGAGCGGGGGCGGTGTGAGCCGGGGGCGGTGAGCGAGGGGCGTGGGGTGAGCGGGGAGCGGTGTGCGGAGTGTGACGGGTGCCCCGGGCTGGGGCGTGTGTGGGAGAGAGGGCGGTATGAGCGCGGAAGTTGTCCACAGCTTGGGGATGGTGGAGGGCGGGACGCTGGCCCTCGGCTGGGCGGCCTGGCGGTTGGATCTGGTCCGGCGACGGCGTCGCGCCCGGCGGCGGGTGGCCGAGCTGCTGGGCAGGGAAATCCCGGTCCCCGGGCCGCGGTTCGCATGGGCGGGCGCTGCGCGGCGGTGGCTGCCGCCGGCCGGGGCGGCGTGCGGCGCCTGGGTCCTGGTCGGGGGCGTGACCGGGGCCGTGGTGGGGCTGAGCACCGGGGTCGCGCTGTGGCGGTGGCGGAGCAGCCGGCAGGCGGCAGACCGGGCAGAGCCGGTCGACGCCGCAGCGACCGCACGGCAACTCCCGCTCGCGGCCGATCTGCTGGCGGCCTGCGTCGCGGCGGGAGCCGGCCCGGTGATCGCCGCCCAGGCGGTGGGGGAAGCGCTCGACGGGCCTGTCGGACAGGCGTTGGCGCAGGGCGCGGCGGAGGTGCGGCTGGGTGGTGGACCGACGGACGCCTGGCGGCGGTTGGCCGCGCTGCCCGGCGCCGGAGCCCTGGCGCGGCTCCTGGAGCGTGCCGACGAGTCCGGGCTTCCGGCAGCCGGGCCGGCCGCCCGGCTCGCCTCGGACGCCCGTGCGCGGTGGGCCCGTACCGCGACGGCCCGTGCCCGGCGCGCGGCCGTACTGATCTCCGCACCGGTGGGCCTGTGCTTCCTGCCCGCCTTCATCGCGGTCGGTGTGCTGCCCGTCGTCATCGGACTGGCGGGCGCAGCGGTGGGAGGCAGGTGAGGCGACACGTACGGGAGCGGACGAGGCCGTCGGCACGGAAGAGCTGCACGGAAGAGCTGCACGGAAGGGCTGCGACGAAGAGTAGGAACAACAGCAGGACCACGAGCAGAGAGTCGGAATTTCAAGGGGGTTGGAATGAACGGGAAGACCAAGGAAGTGGCGCTGCGGCTGTGGGGGGAGCGCCGCAGGGACGCCGGGATGGTGACGTCCGAGTACGCGATGGGGATCATCGCGGCCGTCGGATTCGCGCTGCTGCTCTACGAGGTCGTCACCAGCGGCCAGGTCCGGGCGGAACTGCAGGACATCGTGAAGAAGGCCCTCAGTGCGCGGATGTGAGCGAAGGGCGGACCAGGGGTTCGTGACCGCGGAGGCGGCCGTGGTGCTGTGCGTGCTGGTGGCGTTCACGATGGCGCTGGTCTGGGGGCTGCTCGTGGTGGCCGCGCAGATCCGGTGCGTGGACGCCGCCCGCATCGGCGCCCGGGCCGCCGCCCGGCAGGACCCGGCCGCCGCGGTGGTGGCGGTCACCCGGGAGGCGGCGCCGCGCGGGGCGCGCGTGACCGTCGGGCGCGAGGGCGACCGGGTCCGGGTCACGGTCGTGGCCAGGCCGCCGGTGCTGAGCGGGTTGCCCTTCGAGGTGCGGGAGGACGCCGTCGCGCCGGCCGAGGACACCGCAGGGGCCGGAGAACCGGCAGGAAGCGGGGAGATCAGCGGGTCTGAAGCAGCCGGCGCCGGGGCCGGAGAGGCCACAAGAGCTGGAGAGGCCACAGGGGTCGCAGAGACCGCGGGAGCCGGGGAGGTGGGGCCGTGAGGCGAGGTGCGGTGCGGGATCGGCGGCCGTCCGACCGGGGGTCCGCCACCGTGTGGAGCCTGGGGGCGATCGCCGTGCTGTGTGCGGTGTTCGGTGCCGTGCTCGCGCTCGGGCAGGCCGTCGTGGTCCGGCATCGGGCGGCCGGCGGCGCCGACCTTGCGGCGCTCGCGGCGGCCGACCACTGGGCCGAGGGCAGTGCGGCGGCCTGTGCGCGGGCCGAGCGGGTGGCCTCCGACCAGGGCGTACGGCTCGTGCGGTGCGCGATCGTCGGCGAGATCTCGGACGTGACGGCGGCTTCGGGAAGAGGGCCGTTCACGGCTCGGTCCAGGGCCAGAGCGGGGCCGGCGGATCCAGCGGCGGCCGGCCCGGTGCGGACAGGACCGGTGCCGGACGGGCCACCGGTGCCGGACGGGCCGGTCGCGCCCCCGCTCAGGCCCCGGGCACCTGCCCGGGAGCCGGCGCGGCCGAGTTCCCTCCGCTCCTCGGGCCCGTCCCGCGCTCCGAGCCCCTCCCGTTCTCCGGACCCTCCTCGTTCTCCGGGCTCCAGGGGATCGGGCTCTCCTCCGTCGGCTTCTCCTCGGTCTCTTGCGTCGGCTTCTCCTCCGGGGCTCCCCGCAGCAGTGCCGTGAGGAGTCGTACCGCCCCCCTCTTGTGCAGTGGGTCGTTGCCGTTGCCGCACTTGGGGGACTGGATGCAGGACGGGCAGCCGGCCTCGCACTCGCAGGAGGCGATGGCTTCGCGGGTGGCGGAGAGCCAGGCGCGGGCGGTGCGGAAGGCCCGCTCGGCGAAGCCCGCACCGCCGGGGTGGCCGTCGTAGACGAAGACCGTGGGGAGCAGGGTGTCGGGGTGCAGCGGGCCGGAGACGCCGCCGATGTCCCAGCGGTCGCAGGTCGCGAAGAGGGGGAGCATGCCGATGGAGGCGTGTTCGGCGGCGTGCAGGGAGCCACCGAGGATCTCCGGGTTGATCCGGGCCTCGTCCAGCTGGTCGTCGGTGACCGTCCACCACACCGCCCGGGTGCGCAGCGTACGAGGAGGGAGGTCGAGTTTCGTCTCGCCGAGCACTTCGCCGGTGATGAGACGTCTGCGGAGGTAGGAGACCACCTGGTTGGTGACTTCGACCGAGCCGTAGCAGAGGCGGCCGGCGCCCCACGGGATCTCGGTGTCGGTCTCCAGGACGGAGATCGAGGTGGTGTCGCGGGCGACCGTGGAGTACGGCGGGTCGGCCTGCTCGACGAGGGCCGCGCCGTCCTCCAGGTCGAGCGAGCGCACCAGATAGGTGCGGCCCTGGTGCAGATGGACCGCGCCCTCGTGGACCGCGGAGTGCGCGGCGCCGGCGTCGACCGTGCCAAGCAGGCGGCCCGTGCCGGACTCGACGACCTGCACGGGGCGGCCGCCGGCGCCGCGGATGTCGGTCAGGTCGGCGGCCCGCTCCCGGCGCGTCCAGTGCCAGGCCTTCGTCCGCCGGCGCAGCAGCTTCGCGGCCTCCAGCTGCGGCAGCACGTCCGCGCAGGCGGGTCCGAAGAGGTCCAGGTCCTCCTCGGTCAGCGGGAGTTCCGCGGCGGCGGCGCACAGGTGCGGGGCGAGGACGTAGGGGTTGTCGGGGTCGAGGACCGTCGACTCCACGGGCTGGTCGAACAGCGCCTCCGGGTGGTGGACGAGGAAGGTGTCCAGCGGGTCGTCGCGGGCCACCAGGACGGCGAGCGCGCCCTGTCCGGAGCGCCCGGCCCGGCCCGCCTGCTGCCACAGGGACGCGCGCGTGCCCGGGTAGCCGGCGATCACCACCGCGTCCAGGCCGGAGACGTCCACGCCCAGCTCCAGGGCCGTCGTGGCGGCGAGGCCGAGGAGTTCCCCGGAGTGCAGGGCGCGTTCCAGGGCGCGGCGCTCCTCGGGGAGGTAGCCGCCGCGGTAGGCCGCGACACGCCGGACCAGGGAGCGGTCGACCTCGGCCAGCCTCTCCTGGGCGATCACCGAGATCAGCTCGGCGCCGCGCCGGGACCGTACGAAGGCGACCGAGCGCACGCCCTGCACGGTCAGGTCGGTCAGCAGGTCGGCGGTCTCGGCGGTGGCGGTGCGCCGTACAGGGGCGCCCCGCTCTCCGTGCAGTTCGGTGAGCGGGGGCTCCCAGAGGGCGAAGACGAGTTCCCCGCGAGGGGAGGCGTCGTCGGCGACCTCGATCACCGGCAGGCCGGTCAGCCGCCGCGCCGCCACGGCAGGCTCGGCGGCGGTCGCTGAGGCCAGCAGGAAGACGGGCGAGGCGCCGTAGCGGGCGCACAGGCGGCGCAGGCGGCGCAGCACCTGGGCGACGTGCGAGCCGAAGACGCCCCGGTAGGTGTGGCACTCGTCGACGACGACGTACTTGAGCGACTTCAGGAAGGAGGACCAGCGCGGGTGGGAGGGAAGTATCCCGCGGTGCAGCATGTCGGGGTTGGTGAGGACGTAGCCGGCGTACTGGCGGATCCACTCCCGTTCCTCGAAGGGGGTGTCGCCGTCGTACACGGCGGGGCGTACGGCATTGCCGAGGGGTTGTGAAAGTTCCTTCACCGACCGGCACTGATCCGCCGCGAGCGCCTTGGTGGGCGCCAGGTACAGGGCGGTGGCGCCTCGGCCGTTCGGCGCCTCGGAGCCATCCAGAAGGGTGGACAGGACGGGCACGAGATACGCGAGGGACTTGCCGGAGGCGGTGCCGGTGGCGACGACCACCGAATCGCCGTCCAGGGCGTGCTCGGCGGCCAGCGCCTGGTGCGCCCAGGGGTGTTCGATGCCGTAGGCCTGGACGGCCGCGATCACCTCGGTTCGAATCCGGTGAGGCCAGACGGCATGGCGACCCGCGCGCGGGGGCAAGTGCTCCGTATGAGTGATGCGCGCAGCCCGGCTCGGCCCCGAGGCGAGCCGGTCCAGGACCGCCCCCGGAGACGGGCGGCGGGCCGGGTCGGCCGGGGATCGATCAGATCGGTGATTCTTGGCCATCGGGACCGAGTGTGTCACTGGCGTGACGGACAATGGAGCCAAGGCGTCGTGCACGCCTGCCCGTAAGTGATTGAATGCCATCGCGGCTGGCGAAGCGTCCCGGGGGCCTCAAGCCGAGGTGTCCGAGGGGCGACCGCTCGATAGCAAGGTGCTGGAGGATCCGTGGACCTGTCCCTGTCGACCGAGACCGTCGGCGATCGTACGGTCGTCCGAGTCGGTGGCGAAATCGACGTGTATACCGCGCCCAAGCTGCGCGAGCAGTTGGTCGAGCTGGTGAACGACGGGAATTTTCACCTCGTCGTCGACATGGAGGGCGTGGACTTCCTCGACTCCACCGGGCTCGGCGTGCTGGTCGGTGGCTTGAAGCGAGTGCGTGCCCACGAGGGCTCGCTGCGCCTGGTCTGCAACCAGGAGCGCATTCTCAAGATCTTCCGCATCACCGGCCTCACCAAGGTGTTCCCGATCCACACCTCGGTCGAGGACGCGGTGCAGGCCACCGACTGACCCTGGGTGCGCCACCGGCGTCGGGCTCCAGCCGGAGCCCGTACGCCGGGCGGTCCCGTCCGGGCCGCTGAAGGGGCCCGGGCACAGAAACACAGCAGGGGGTGCGGGCTTTCCGGCCCCGCCCCCGATCGCACGCCCGTAGTCGCGAGGGGGATGCATGGCCGTCGTCGAACTCCGCTTCAGCGCGCTGCCCGAGCACGTCCGGACCGCCCGTCTGGTGGCGGCCGCGGTGGCACGCAGGGCAGGAGTGGACGAGGCCGTCCTGGACGAGGTCCGGCTCGCCGTCGGCGAGGCCTGCTCCCGGGCCGTCGGACTCCACCAGATCAGCGGCATCACCGCGCCTGTGAAGGTGGCGCTGATCGAGGAGGAGAAACAGTTCTCCATCGAGGTCGGCGACGAGGCGCCGCACGCCGCCCCGGGGGGCACGCCGGGCGCCGCGCAGGACGGCGAGGCGGAGATCGAGGAGGACGAGATGGGCCTCGCGGTCATCAGCGGCCTCGTCGACGACGTCGAGGTCACCACCGGACAGGACGGCGGCCGGATCCGCATGACCTGGCCGACCACACCGCCGACCGCGGCGCTGGTCTGAAGCACTGCCGTTCCACCGTTCGAGGGCCCTGCCGAGCAGGGCCCTCAGCGTTTTCCGACACGCCCACGAATTCGTGAATGAATTCACGATCAAAGCCCTGGATCAATTGATCAAGCCGCAATCAGGGGGCAATGGGCCGTCAATGGTCCGAGGGCATTACTTCCTTCGGGTGGGGTGGCGGGATCGCGATCATTTGCTGATGAGCCCGTTGAGGCTAATTCCGTTTCCCGCGCTCTGTTGAGATCACTCCGAGGTACCTAGAATCCGTCCACATCTTGAGCTCAGTCCAAGCGTCAAGGAGGACGAATGGCGGGGCTTTCCATCCCACAATCGGATCACCCCACATCCCTTGCAGCCGCGGTCCTGACCGACGACAACCGGATCATGGTGGCTGTCATCGCGGCCGTCGCCCTGGCCGCGCTCGTGGTCGCGGGGATCCTGGTGCGCCAGGTACTGGCCGCAGGTGAGGGCACCGACAGCATGAAACAGATCGCCGAGGCGGTCCAGGAAGGTGCGAAGGCGTATCTCGCCCGGCAGTTGCGCACGCTCGGCGCATTCGCTGTCGTCGTCTTCTTCCTGCTCATGCTGCTGCCCGCGGACGACTGGAATCAGCGTGCCGGGCGATCGGTGTTCTTCCTGATCGGTGCGGTGTTCTCGGCGGCCACCGGCTATATCGGCATGTGGCTCGCCGTGCGCAGCAATGTGCGGGTGGCCGCGGCGGCCCGAGAGGCCACACCGGCACCAGGAGAACCAGAAAAGGATCTCACCACCGTCTCGCACACCGCGATGAAGATCGCATTTCGTACGGGCGGCGTCGTCGGCATGTTCACGGTGGGGCTCGGCCTGCTCGGCGCCTCCTGTGTAGTGCTGGTGTACGCGGCCGACGCACCGAAGGTGCTGGAGGGCTTCGGCCTCGGCGCCGCCCTGATCGCCATGTTCATGCGTGTGGGCGGCGGCATCTTCACCAAGGCCGCCGACGTCGGCGCCGACCTGGTCGGCAAGGTCGAACAGGGCATTCCGGAGGACGATCCGCGCAATGCCGCGACCATCGCCGACAACGTGGGCGACAACGTCGGCGACTGCGCGGGCATGGCGGCCGACCTTTTCGAGTCGTACGCCGTGACCCTGGTGGCCGCCCTGATCCTGGGCAAGGTCGCCTTCGGTGACTCCGGCCTGGCGTTCCCGCTGCTCGTGCCCGCCATCGGCGTCATCACGGCGATGATCGGCATCTTCGCGGTCGCCCCGCGCCGCACCGACCGCAGCGGCATGGCCGCGATCAACCGCGGTTTCTTCATCTCCGCGGTGATCTCCCTCGCGCTGGTCGCGGTCGCCGTCTACGTCTATCTGCCGTCGAAGTACTCCGATCTCAACGGGGTGACCGACGCGGCGATCCGGGGCAAGGACGGCGATCCGCGGGTCCTCGCCCTGGTCGCGGTGGCGATCGGCATCCTGCTGGCCGCCGTCATCCAGCAGCTGACCGGCTACTTCACCGAGACCGACCGCCGCCCCGTGCGGGACATCGGCAAGACCTCCCTCACGGGCCCGGCCACGGTCGTCCTGTCCGGCATCTCGTTGGGTCTGGAGTCGGCCGTCTACACGGCGCTGCTCATCGGGCTCAGCGTGTACGGCGCCTTCCTGCTCGGCGGTACGTCGATCATGCTGGCGCTGTTCGCGGTCGCGCTGGCCGGCACCGGACTGCTCACCACGGTGGGCGTGATCGTCGCCATGGACACCTTCGGTCCGGTGTCCGACAACGCCCAGGGCATCGCCGAGATGTCCGGCGACGTCCAGGGCGCGGGCGCCCAGGTGCTCACCAGCCTGGACGCGGTCGGCAACACCACCAAGGCCATCACCAAGGGCATCGCCATCGCCACCGCCGTCCTCGCCGCGTCGGCGCTGTTCGGGTCGTACCGCGACGCGATCACCACCAACGTGCAGGACGTCGGGGAGAAGCTCACCGGGCCGGGCGCGCCGCTGAGCCTGTCCCTGGACATCTCGCAGCCCAACAACCTCGTCGGCCTCATCGCGGGCGCCGCGGTCGTCTTCCTCTTCTCCGGACTGGCCATCAACGCCGTGTCGCGCTCGGCGGGTTCGGTGGTGTTCGAGGTGCGGCGGCAGTTCCGCGAGAGGCCCGGGATCATGGACTTCAGCGAGAAGCCCGAGTACGGCAAGGTCGTCGACATCTGCACCAAGGACGCCCTCAGGGAGCTGGCCACACCGGGTCTGCTCGCCGTGATGGCGCCGATCTTCGTCGGCTTCACGCTCGGCGTCGGTGCGCTCGGCTCCTACCTCGCCGGCGCGATCGGCGCGGGCACGCTGATGGCGGTGTTCCTCGCCAACTCCGGCGGCGCCTGGGACAACGCCAAGAAGCTGGTGGAGGACGGTCATCACGGCGGCAAGGGCAGTGAGGCCCACGCGGCCACGGTGATCGGCGACACGGTCGGCGACCCCTTCAAGGACACCGCGGGACCGGCGATCAACCCGCTGCTGAAGGTCATGAACCTGGTGTCGCTGCTCATCGCGCCCGCGGTCATCAAGTTCTCCTACGGCAACGACAAGAACCTGGCCGTACGGATCACGATCGCGGCCTTCGCGCTCCTGGTGATCGTCGTCTCCGTGTACGTCTCCAAGCGGCGCGGTATCGCCGTCGGCGACGAGGAGAGCACCGAGCGGGTCGCCAACTCACCGAACACGGCGGTGGTTTCGTAGGCGTACTCCTCGGTCTGCCGGGGGCACCCTGCTCAACGGGCGGGCGGACGGCGCGTACTGACGCGCCGCCCGCCCGCCCACCTGTGTCTGTGGGCTCGCCCACGTGGTGAGCCTTCTCTCATGGTGCAAAGAGTACAAAAATGTGACTTTGGGGGCGTACGGGGTGGGGAGGGTGTGCGTCCGCCGTGTAGGGTCCGTGGGCCGAGAGCCAGGGAAGGGACCAATCCGGTGAACAAGAAGCTCACGGCCGCACTGTCCGGCGGTGCGGTACTGGTGGTGGCACTGACGGGATGCACCAGCAGCGGCGGTGACAAGGGGCCCGACCCCAAGCTGGTCGCCTGGGCCAAGTCGGTGTGCGACGCGGTGCCCGCGCAGGACGCGAAGATCAAGTCGGCGAACGCGGCGATCAGCACGACGGCCGCCGACACGGCCAAGCCCGAGACCCTCCAGAAGACCGACTCCCAGGCCTTCAAGGACATGTCCGACGGCTACAAGGCGATCGCCACCGCCGTCAGCAGCGCGGGTGCGCCTCCCGGTGTCGCCGACGGCACCAAGCGGCTGCAGGCCGTCGTGAAGAGCTTCAGCGGGCTCTCCGCCTCCTACGCCGGCCTGAAGAAGCAGGTCGACGCGCTGGACACCAAGGACCAGGCGAAGTTCGCCTCCGGTCTCCACGACATCGCCACGCAGATGACGGACCTGGAGAAGCAGCACAAGAGCGGCACCGACGCGCTGGAGAAGCTCCAGCAGGGCGACGTCAAGAACGCCATCGCCCAGCAGGCCAGCTGCAAGAAGGTCGCCTCGTCGGCCTCGTCACCGGCCTCGTCGTCGGCGGGCTGACACGACCGCCCCTGGGCGGCACCCGGCGGCCCACGGCCGGCGGGTCTTGGCCGAGGCCCGTCGGCGACATGTGCGGGCCCATGCGCGGGCCGTGTCGGCGCGCCGGCCCGGCCGTGGTCGGGCCGTGCCGGTGAGGCGTCCTCGCCGTGGCCGGGCCGCGTCGGTGAGGTGTGCTGAGGCCGCGTGCGGGATGCGGCGCGGGCCACAATGGGGGCGTGACTGACTCCGGACTCGCTTCCCTGCCCGCTTCCGACCGGCCCGACGTCGCCGCACGCCTGCGGGACGCGCTGCTGGCCGCCTCCTTCACCGCCGACGGGCTGCTCGATCTGCTCGGCGCCCCCGCGTACGCGGCGCTGGCCCGCAGCGAGACCGTGCCCGCCCTGCGGGCGACCCGTGGCGACACGCCGCTGGAGACGCTCGTACGGCTCTTCCTGCTCCAGCAACCGGTGCCGCACGCGCGCGTGGCGGCCGTTCTGCCGGTCGAGGAGGCGCTGGACGCCGGGTGGCTCACGCGTGTCGGCGGCGACGAGGTGGCCGCCACCGTGGACGTGCGGCCCTACGGCGGCTCCGGCGGCGAGGACTGGTTCATCGTCTCCGACCTGGGCTGCGCCGTCGGCGGTGCCGGCGGCATCGGGCAGCGCGACGAGGGTGTCGTCCTGGGCGTCGGCGGCGCCTCCACGACCCTCGCCGGCATCACCGTCCGCACGCCGGTCGCGGCCGCCCTCGATCTCGGCACGGGCTCCGGCATCCAGGCGCTGCACGCCGCCCAGCACGCCACACGCGTGACGGCGACCGACCTCAACCCGCGCGCGCTGCACATCACCGCGCTCACGCTCGCGCTCTCCGGCGCGCCCGCCGCCGACCTGCGCGAGGGTTCGCTCTACGCGCCCGTGCGCGACGACGAGACCTTCGATCTGATCGTGTCCAACCCGCCGTTCGTCATCTCTCCCGGTGCCCGGCTGACGTACCGGGACGGGGGCATGGGCGGGGACGATCTGTGCCGCTCGCTCGTTCAGCGGGCGGGGGAACGGCTGAACGAGGGCGGGTTCGCGCAGTTCCTCGCCAACTGGCAGCACGTGGCAGGGGAGGACTGGCAGGACAGGCTCAGGTCGTGGGTGCCGCGCGGGTGCGATGCCTGGATCGTGCAGCGCGAGGTGCAGGACGTCACGCAGTACGCCGAGCTGTGGCTGAGGGACGCCGGTGACCACCGCGGGGATCCGGCGGAGTACCAGGCGCGTTACGACGCCTGGCTCGACGAGTTCGAGGCGCGCAAGGTCAAGGCGGTCGGCTTCGGCTGGATCACTTTGCGCAGGACGGGTTCCGCCGAGCCCGTCGTCACCGTGGAGGAGTGGCCGCACCCGGTCGAGCAGCCCCTCGGGGACACGATCCTGGCGCACTTCGAGCGCCTCGACTATCTCCGGGAGCACGACGACGCGGCGCTCCTCGACAGCCACTTCAGGCTCGCCGCCGAGGTGGTCCAGGAGCAGGTCGGGCTGCCCGGCGCCGAGGACCCGGAGCACGTGGTGCTGCGCCAGCACCGCGGGATGCGCCGGGCCACGAAGGTGGACACGGTCGGCGCCGGGTTCGCGGGCGTCTGCGACGGCACGCTGAGCGCGGGCCGCATCCTGGACGCCATCGCCCAACTCGTCAACGAGGACCCGGTGTTCCTCCGCGACCGCACCCCCGCGCAGATCCGGCTGCTGGTGGAGCAGGGCTTCCTCGAGCCGGCGCGGTGAGGCGGGGGGACGGCGGCTGGTTCGCCTGAGGTACACCGGATGCCTGTGCGGTCGTAGCCACTCCGGGATGCCGGGGTGGCCGCGCCCGGATCATCGTCGTATGCCGGTGGCACAGGCCCCCGCGGACCGGCGGTGGGCGCCGTGACGCGCCGGTGCCGGGAAAACGGCCGGAAAAATACGGGCCCCGTGTCCCGTACCGACGCCGTTCGATCGTATGTGCGGTAATGCGTCGACCCTCCGTTCATCCCGATGTCGCTCGCGTGTCTCTCGCGCGTGCCACTCTCCCCGCGCTGGGCAGAGCCGGACGGCACGGAAAGGGTGGGGCGGGCGATGGAGAGCGTGCCGGCGATCTTCGCGGGAACGGTGTTCGCCCTGTTCGGAGGCGCCCTGCTGGCCTGGACCGGAACCCGCCTCAAGCGCCGCGAGCCGGTGGCCCACGGTGTGAACCAGGTCGCATCGGCCGCCCTCGCGAGTGCGGCCGGGACTGTCGCGCTGGCCCTCGGTGTGTACTGCCTGACCCGCCTCTGACGTCGGCGGGCGCGCGGCGGAGAGAGCGCCGCGGGAGTAAAAGGAGCGTCACGCTCCGGACATGCCTCCTGTGGGTACCCGGTACTCCGGGCGGCAGGAATGGCGGTAGTCGGGTTACCGTTCGAGTGGCCGTTGTGGGCTTTTCCCGTTTGACACGGGGGCGGGATGTACCGTCACACTCCGCAGCGTCACACGTGCCAGCTGTACGCCGCGACCCCGGGACAAAGGCCTGGGGAGGCCCCAGCGTCGACCGGAGAGAAGAGCGAAGTTGTCCCCGACCAGCGAGACCGCACAGGGCGGCCGCCGACTCGTCATCGTCGAGTCGCCTGCCAAGGCGAAGACGATCAAGGGCTACCTCGGCCCCGGCTACGTCGTCGAAGCGAGCGTCGGGCACATCCGCGACCTCCCCAACGGCGCCGCGGAGGTGCCCGAGAAGTACACCGGCGAGGTCCGCCGCCTCGGTGTGGACGTCGACCATGACTTCCAGCCGATCTATGTCGTCAATGCCGACAAGAAGGCGCAGGTCAAGAAGCTCAAGGACCTGCTGAAGGATTCCGACGAGCTGTTCCTCGCCACCGATGAGGACCGGGAGGGCGAGGCGATCGCCTGGCACCTCCAGGAGGTCCTCAAGCCGAAGATCCCCGTGAAGCGGATGGTCTTCCACGAGATCACCAAGGACGCGATCCGCGAGGCCGTCGCCAACCCGCGCCAGCTCAACCAGAAGCTGGTCGACGCCCAGGAGACCCGCCGCATCCTCGACCGCCTCTACGGCTACGAGGTCTCGCCGGTCCTGTGGAAGAAGGTCATGCCCCGGCTGTCGGCCGGGCGCGTGCAGTCCGTCGCGACGCGACTCGTCGTCGAGCGGGAACGCGAGCGCATCGCGTTTCGTTCTGCCGAGTACTGGGACCTGACGGGCACCTTCGCGACCGGCCGCGCGGGAGATCCGTCGGACCCGTCGTCGCTGGTCGCCCGCCTGCAGACCGTCGACGGCCGGCGGATCGCGCAGGGCCGCGACTTCGACTCCCTGGGACAGCTCAAGAGCGCGAACACCCTCCACCTCGACGAGGCGACCGCCCGCGCCCTCGCCGCCGCCCTGGAGAGCACCCGGTTCTCCGTGCGCTCCGTCGAGTCCAAGCCGTACCGCCGCTCGCCGTACGCCCCGTTCCGTACGACGACGCTGCAGCAGGAGGCCAGCCGCAAGCTCGGCTTCGGCGCCAAGGCGACGATGCAGGTCGCCCAGAAGCTGTACGAGAACGGCTACATCACGTACATGCGTACGGACTCCACGACGCTGAGCGACACCGCGGTCACGGCCGCCCGCGCCCAGGTCACGCAGCTGTACGGCGCCGACTACCTGCCGCCGCAGCCGCGAACGTACGCGGCGAAGGTCAAGAACGCGCAGGAGGCCCACGAGGCGATCCGGCCCTCGGGTGATCGTTTCCGCACCCCCGCCGAGACCGGCCTGACCGGCGACCAGTTCAAGCTGTACGAACTGATCTGGAAGCGGACCGTCGCCTCCCAGATGAAGGACGCGACCGGCAACAGCGTGACCGTGAAGATCGGCGGCACCGCCGCCGACGGCCGGGACGTCGAGTTCAGCGCCTCCGGCAAGACGATCACCTTCCACGGCTTCCTGAAGGCCTACGTCGAGGGCGCCGACGACCCGAACGCCGAGCTGGACGACCGCGAGCGCCGGCTGCCCCAGGTCTCCGAGGGCGACGCGCTGTCCGCCGAGGAGATCACGGTCGACGGCCACGCCACCAAGCCCCCGGCCCGCTACACCGAGGCCTCCCTGGTCAAGGAGCTGGAAGAGCGCGAGATCGGGCGCCCGTCGACGTACGCGTCGATCATCGGCACGATCCTCGACCGCGGCTACGTCTTCAAGAAGGGCACCGCCCTGGTGCCGTCCTTCCTGTCCTTCGCCGTGGTGAACCTCCTGGAGAAGCACTTCGGGCGGCTCGTCGACTACGACTTCACCGCCAAGATGGAGGACGACCTCGACCGCATCGCCGCAGGCGAGGCCAAGGCCGTGCCGTGGCTGAAGCGCTTCTACTTCGGCGAAGGCACGGGCCACGGCACCGCGGCCGACGCGGGCAACGGCGACGGGGACCACCTGGGCGGCCTCAAGGAGCTGGTGACCGACCTGGGCGCGATCGACGCGCGCGAGGTGTCGTCGTTCCCGGTGGGCAGCGACATCGTGCTCCGCGTCGGCCGCTACGGCCCGTACATCGAGCGCGGTGAGAAGGACAGCGAGCAGCACCAGCGCGCCGACATCCCGGACGACCTGGCGCCGGACGAGCTGACCGTCGAGCTGGCCGAGGAGCTGCTGGCCAAGCCGAGCGGCGACTTCGAGCTGGGCACGGACCCGGCCAGCGGCCACACGATCGTCGCCAAGGACGGCCGCTACGGCCCGTACGTCACGGAGATCCTCCCCGAGGGCACCCCGAAGACCGGCAAGAACGCGGTCAAGCCGCGTACCGCCTCGCTCTTCAAGTCGATGGCGCTCGACACGGTCACGCTCGAGGACGCGCTGAAGCTGATGTCGCTGCCGCGCATCGTCGGCGCGGACGCCGAGGGCCAGGAGATCACCGCGCAGAACGGCCGCTACGGCCCGTATCTGAAGAAGGGCACGGACTCGCGCTCGCTGCAGTCCGAGGACCAGCTCTTCACGATCACGCTGGAAGAGGCGCTGGCGATCTACGCCCAGCCCAAGCAGCGCGGTCGGGCCGCCGCCAAGCCGCCGCTGAAGGAGCTGGGCGAGGACCCGGTCTCCGGCAAGCCGGTCGTGGTCAAGGACGGCCGCTTCGGCCCGTACGTCACCGACGGTGAGACCAACGCGACCCTGCGCTCCGGCGACAGTGTCGAGACGATCACCCCGGAGCGCGGCTTCGAGCTGCTCGCCGAGAAGCGTGCGAAGGCTCCTGCCAAGAAGACCGCGAAGAAGGCCGTGGCCAAGAAGACGGCACCGGCGAAGAAGACCGCCGCCAAGAAGACGGCGGCGAAGAAGACGACGGCGGCCGCGAAGAAGACCACGGCGAAGAAGACGACCGCCAAGAAGGCGACCGCGTCCAAGGCGGCGGCTTCCGGCACGGAGGACTGAGTACTCCGGCACGGAGGACCGACGCTCGGGCCCGGAGGCCTGGCACTCGCGCTCGGAGGCCTGGCTGACACCGGGCTTCCGGCCCGGAGGGCCGACGCGGAGGACCCGGGGCATCGACCCCGGTGACGGTCCGCTCCCGGCAGCCTCTTCGGCTTCGCTCAGCGAACGCCCCGGCATCACTTTGGTGTCGGGGCGTGCGCATGCCAGGAGGGACGGCGTGTGCTGTCGGTGGCTGCCGATAGGCTGAACGCATGACGCGAGCCGAGCAGCCAACGGCCCCCACTACAGCCCCGGACGACGCCCTGGTCGCGGACTCCCGCGAGCGCGCCGTCCGTTCCCTGCTGCGCCGACCGCAGCTGCGGCGCCTGTGGAGCGCGCAGCTGGTGAGCGGTGTCGGCGACACCCTGGCCCTTCTCGTCCTGGTCGTCCTCGCCCTCCAGGCGGCGATCACCCAGGGCTCGTTCGGGGGTGGATACCGGGGCGTGGCCTTCGCAGTGGCGACGGTCTTCGCCGCGCGTGTCCTCGCCGCGCTGCTGTTCGGCGCGGTCCTGCTCGGCCCGCTGACCTCGCTCACCGGCCAGGAGGGCCCGCTCGACCGCCGCTGGACCATGGTCGGAGCCGACGGCGTGCGCGCCGCGCTGCTGATCGTCGCCCCGCTGTGGATCGACTGGACCCCGGACAACGCACTGGCCGTCCTGCTGGTCACCGCCTTCGTCACCGGCGTCGCCGAACGCCTGTGGACGGTGTGCCGGGAGAGCGCGGCCCCGGCCCTGCTGCCCGGTCCGCCCCCGGAGGGCGCGACCGTACGGCCGCTCCCGGACCACATGGACGCCCTGCGCCGCCTCTCGCTGCGCACCAGCTTCCTCGCCGTCCCGCTCGCGGCCGCCGCGCTGGTCGTCGCCGCCCTGCTCAACAACCTGCTGGGCGCCGGCGTGACCTGGTTCGACCAGCACCACGCGGCCCTCGGGGCGTATGTGGCGGCCGGCCTGTTCGCCGCCTCGCTGTCCGTCCTGACCTTCCTGGAGCTGCCCGACGTGCGCACCCCGCGCGCGCGGTCCCCGCTGGAGGGCCTGCGCCGCCCGCGCACCGGCACCGGCGTCGACAAGGGCCGTACGGGCGTGATCCCGCTGCTCGTCCCGGCCTGCGCCGCGGTCGCCGGATCCATCGCCGCCGCCGTGTCGGTGTGTGTGCTGCACGCCACCGACCTGGGCGGCGGCCCGGTCCTGTACGGCCTGCTGGTGCTGGGCCTGACCGGCGGAGTCGCCGCCGGCATCCGTACGGCCCCCGCGCTGCTGCCCTCGCTCTCGCGCCGCCGGCTGCTCGCCCTCGCGATCGCCCTCACCGGCATCGCCCTGCTGGCCGCCGGGCTGGTCCCTGACGTCACCACGGTCCTGCTGATCGTCACGCTCGCCGGCGTCGGCGCGGGCGTGGCCGCGAACACCGGGCACGCCCTGCTCGACCAGGAGACCGAGGACTACCGCCGGGCGCGTGTCACCGAGCATCTGCACGCGGTCGTCCGGGTCGCCATCGCGCTCGCCGCGCTGGTCGCCCCGGTGGTCGCCGGACTCATCGGCCGGCACCGCCTGGAGAACGGCCGGTTCGTCTTCGCGCACGGCGGCGCCTCCTTCACACTGATGCTGGTCGGCGCGCTGCTGCTGCCGGTGGCGGCGCTGGTGCTCGCCAAGGTCGACGACCGCTCCGGCATCCCGCTGCGCCAGGACCTCAGGGACGCGCTGCTCGGCGGCGACGACCCGGTCGAGACACCGGCGACGAACGGTTTCTTCATCGCCCTGGAGGGCGGCGACGGCGCCGGCAAGTCCACCCAGGCCGAGGCCCTCGCCGAATGGATCCGGGCCAAGGGCCACGAGGTCGTCCTCACCCGCGAGCCCGGAGCCACTCCGGTCGGCAAGCGGCTGCGCTCGATCCTGCTGGACGTGTCCTCGGCGGGCCTGTCGCACCGCGCGGAGGCGCTGCTGTACGCCGCCGACCGGGCCGAGCACGTCGACACCGTCGTACGGCCCGCCCTGGAGCGCGGCGCCGTCGTCATCTCCGACCGCTACATCGACTCGTCCGTCGCCTACCAGGGGGCCGGACGTGATCTGTCCCCGACCGAGATCGCCCGCATCAACCGCTGGGCGACCAATGGGCTCGTCCCGCACCTGACCGTCCTGCTGGACGTCTCCCCGGAGGCCGCCCGCGAGCGGTTCACCGAGGCGCCGGACCGGCTGGAGTCCGAGCCGGCGGAGTTCCACGCGCGCGTGCGGGCCGGATTCCTCACGCTGGCCGCCTCCGACCCCGGCCGCTATCTGGTCGTGGACGCCGGCCAGGAGCCCGAGGCCGTCACCACGGTGATCCGGCACCGGCTCGACACCGTGCTGCCGCTGTCCGAGGCCGAGATCAAGGCCCAGGAAGAGGCGCGGAAGAAGGCCGAGGAGGAGGCTCGCCGCAAGGCCGAGGAAGAGGCCGCGCGCAAGGCCGAGGAGGAGCGCCTGGAGCGCGAGCGCCAGGAGCAGCTGGCCCGGCTGCGCGCCGAGGAGGAGGAGCGCAAGCGCCGCGAGCTGGAGGAGGCGCAGCGCCGCGAGGCCGAACGGCAGGCGGAGGAGGCCCGGCAGCGGGCCGAGGAGGCCGCCCGTCGCGCGGAGGAGGAGCGCCAGCGGCTGCTCGCCGAGGAGAAGGCCCGCGCCGAGGAGGAGGCCCGCCGCAGGGTCGAGGAGGAGCGTCGCCGCAAGCAGGCCGAGGAAGAGGCCCGGCTGCGCGCGGAGGAGGAGGCCCGGCAGGCCCGGCTGCGTGCCGAGGAGGAGGCGCGGCGCCTGGAGAAGCAGCGCAAGGCCGAGGAGGCGCTGCTGCGTGCCGAGGAAGCGCGCCGACAGGCGGCCGAGGCAGCGACGGCGGCCGACACGGCGGCCCGCAGGCCCAGCACACCCCTGCCGCCCGCGCCGGGCGTCGTCCCGGACGCGGTGACGGTTCCCACGCCGGTGGTGTCGCCGGACGCGCGCGGTGCCGAGGAGACGGTTCCGACACCGGTGGTCTCGGAAGGGAAGCCGAGGAAGCCGAGGAAGCCGGGCACTGACGAGACGACGGTACTGCGCCCGGTGCGGGACGGCTCTGCTGAGGACGCCGGGAAGGCCAGGGGTGGCGAGGGCGCCGAGGACGCGAAGGAATCCGCGGACGCCAGCGACGCCACGGACGCCGCGGCCGGCAAGGGTGGCAGGGCTTCCGGCGGCTCCCACTCGGACTCCGAGGTGACCGCCGAGCTGCCGCAGCCACCGCTGGCTTCCGGCTCCGCCGACGAGACGGCGGTCCTCCCGCCCGTGTCCGCCGGTCCTGCCGGTTCCGCCGAGGAGACCGCCGTGCTGCCTCCGGTGGTTCCGGGCGCGGCCGACGAGACGGCCGTGCTGCCGCCCGTACGGGGTGACGCCCCGGCGGACCGGATGCCGCCCGGCTTCTTCCGGGACGAGCGCACCGCGGCGGGCCCCGACGGCTCCGAGGACCGCACGCGCGAGATGCCCCAGATCGACGCCGACGGCACGCCTCGCCGCCGGCCGCGCCCCGACTGGGCCGAGGAGACCCCGCTGGACGACCTGCCCACGCTGGCGGACGAGCTGCTGGGGTCGTACGACGAGCGGGACTACGGCGACCAGGGCGAGGAGCAGGGCCGCGGTGGTCGCGGCGGCCGCGGTCGGCGAGGCTGACGGCCGGTCCTGCCGGATACGGCGAGCAGAGGGCGGCGCGGGTCGGAACACCGACCGGCGCCGCCTTCGCCTTCGGCGCGGATTTATCGTCGGCTCGCGTGGACCGGCGGCGAGCACGCGGACCGCGTTGTCGGTGCCCACCCGCACAATGGAGTGACGGAACGCGGAGTGTGACGAAAGGGCGGCGTGACCCATGACCGTGTGGGACGACCTCGTCGGGCAGGAGAAGGTGAGCGCGGTGCTCGGCGCCGCCGCGCGGGACGCCGACGCCCGCGTCACGGCCGCCGCGGCCGACGAGCCTGCGCCAGAGTCGTCGAAGATGACGCACGCCTGGCTGTTCACGGGCCCGCCCGGAGCGGGGCGGAACCAGACGGCCAGGGCCTTCGCCGCGGCCCTGCAGTGCGTGAGTCCCGACCGCGCCCTCGGCGGAGCCCCCGGCTGCGGATTCTGCGACGGCTGCCACACCGCGCTGCTCGGCACCCACGCGGACGTCACCACCGTGGCCGCCGTGGGCTCCGAGATCCTCGTGAAGGACATGCGGGACACGGTCCGCAAGTCCTTCACCGCCCCGGCGAACGGCCGCTGGCAGATCATCCTGGTCGAGGACGCCGAGCGGCTGAACGAGAAGTCGGCCAACGCCGTCCTCAAGGCCGTCGAGGAGCCCGCCCCGCGCACGGTGTGGCTGCTGTGCGCCCCCTCCGTCGAGGACGTGCTGCCGACGATCCGCTCCCGCTGCCGCCATCTGAACCTGCGCACGCCGTCCGTGCACGCCGTCGCCGACATGCTCGTACGGCGCGACGGCATCGATCCCGAGGTCGCGGCGGCCGCCGCCCGCGCCACCCAGGGGCATGTCGACCGGGCCCGGCGCCTGGCCACCGACCCGGCGGCCCGCGCGCGCCGCGCCTCCGTGCTCAAGCTGCCCCTGCGCCTGGACGAGGTCGGCGCCTGTCTGAAGGCCGCCCAGGAACTGGTCGACGCGGCGGCCGAGGACGCCAAGCAGCTCGCCGAGGAGATGGACGGCAAGGAGACCGAGGAGCTGAAGACGGCGCTGGGCGCGGCCCAGGGCGGTCGGCTGCCGCGTGGCACGGCGGGCGTGATGAAGGACCTCGAGGACATGCAGAAGCGCCGCAGAACCCGCACGCAGCGCGACAGCCTGGACATCGCGCTCGGCGACCTCACCGCCTTCTACCGCGACGTCCTCGCCCTCCAGCTCGGCTCCCGCGTGGCGATCGCCAATGCCGACGCCGAGGACGCCCTGGAGCGGCTGGCGCGCGGCAGCACCCCGGAATCCACGCTCCGCCGCGTCGAGGCGATCGCCGCGTGCCGCGAGGCCCTCGACCGCAATGTGGCACCGCTGCTGGCGGTGGAGGCGATGACCATGGCGCTGCGGGCGGGGTGAGGGCCGTGTGCGGTGTCCGGTGCCGGCGGGGTGAGGGCCGTGCGGATGCCTCCGGCGGACGGTCGTACGGGTGCTTCCGCGGGCGGGGCGGGCACGTGGACGCCATCCTCGGCGTGGCCCTCTCCCCGGGCCGGGGCGTAGACGTCTCTCCCCGAGCCGGGGCGCGGACTTCTCCCCGGATGCTGCGCGTGGACGTCTCCGTCGCCTTGGCCGGGATGCGCACGGCGGCCGCACTTGTCCCTCGTACGAGCACATCCCTCGCACGCATCGCGTCCGAGCCGTCGCACAGCGTTACGCTCGCCTGATGTACACCAGGCCATCCCCCCGCCGGACTCGTCGCCCCCGCACCCGGACGACGGCCCGCCTCACGGCCACCTTCTTCACGGCCGCCGCCCTGCTCGTGTCCGCCTGTTCCTCATCCGGTAGCTCGACCACGTCGGCGCGCGGTGCGGCGGACGCGGTGCTGGCCGCGCTGCCGCGCGCGACGCCGGCCGCGCTGTCGTCGTACTACACCCAGCAACTGCACTGGCGCAGCTGCGGGGTCCCCGGCTTCCAGTGCGCGACCATGAAGGCCCCACTGGACTACGACAACCCCGGTTCGGGCGACGTCCGGCTCGCCGTCGCCCGCAAGAAGGCCACCGGCAAGGGCAAGCCGCTCGGTTCGCTGCTGGTCAACCCGGGCGGTCCGGGCGGCTCGGCGGTCAGCTACCTCCAGAGCTACGCGGGCATCGGCTACCCGGCAGACATCCGAGCCCGCTACGACATGGTCGCGGTGGACCCGCGGGGCGTCGCCCGCAGCGAGCCCGTCGAATGCCTCGACGGCCGTCGGATGGATGCGTACACCCAGACGGATCTGACGCCCGACGACCAGAAGGAGCGAAACGCGCTGGTCGCGGCAGACAAGACGTTCGCGGAGAGCTGCGGGGCCCACTCGGCGCGGCTGCTGCGGCACGTCTCCACGGTGGAGGCGGCGCGGGACATGGACATCCTGCGGGCGGCGCTCGGCGATCGGAAACTGAACTATGTGGGGGCGTCGTACGGCACGTTCCTCGGGTCGACGTACGCCGGGCTGTTCCCCGACCGGGTCGGCCGGGTCGTCCTGGACGGCGCGATGGACCCCTCCCTGGGCGCCCGGAGGATGACCCTGGACCAGACGGCCGGCTTCGAGACGGCGTTCCAGGCGTTCGCGAAGGACTGTGTGCGGCACACCGACTGCTCGCTCGGCGGCAAGGGTGCGACGCCGGCACAGGTCGGCGACCACCTCAAGGCGTTCTACCGGACACTGGACCAGCACCCCGTTCCGACGGGCGACGCGGACGGCCGCAAGCTCAGTGAGGCGCTGGCCACGACCGGGGTGATCGCGGCGATGTACGACCAGGCGGAGTGGGAGCAGCTGCGCGAGGCGCTCGGCTCGGCGATGAAGAAGAACGACGGCGCGGGCCTGCTCGCGCTCTCCGACAGCTACTACGAACGCGACGCCGACGGTCACTACAGCAACCTGATGATGGCCAACGCCGCCGTGAACTGCCTGGATCTGCCGCCGGCCTTCACCAGTCCCGAAGAGGTGCAGAAGGCGCTGCCCACCTTCGAGAAGGCCTCCCCGGTCTTCGGTGACGGCCTGGCCTGGGCCGCGCTGAACTGCGCGTACTGGCCGGTGAAGGCCACGGGTGAGCCGCACCGCATCGAGGCGAAGGGCGCGGCGCCGATCGTGGTGGTCGGCACCACCCGGGACCCGGCGACGCCCTACCGCTGGGCGCAGTCCCTGGCCCACCAGCTCTCCTCGGCCCGCCTCCTGACCTACGCCGGCGACGGCCACACCGCCTACGGCCGCGGCAGCTCGTGCATCGACACCTCGATCAACAGCTATCTGCTCCAGGACACCTCCCCGAGCGCAGGAAAGCGCTGCTCATAGGCCCCGAGACCGGCCCTGGGACCCCCTGCTCCGGGGCCGGTACGAAGCACCCTCGGAAACTGTGTAGACTTACCGACGTTGCCGATCGCACCATAGTGCGGGCAGCTCGCCGCTTTAGCTCAGATGGCCAGAGCAACGCACTCGTAATGCGTAGGTCTCGGGTTCGAATCCCGAAAGCGGCTCCGAGAATCCCCAGGTCACATAGCCCGTGACCTGGGGTTTTCTGCTGCTCGGGGTATGGCACGTCACGCGGCCGGGTTGCCGAGACTTTGCTTGCGTGAGCGATGCGTGAGCGGAGCCGCTCAGAAACCTACTTCTTGGGCGTTCGGCGCTTGGTCTTCTTGTCGGCCTTGGCCTGGGCTTTCGCCTTGTTCTTCGGCTTGCCGTCCTTGGCCTTGCCAGCGTTCTTCGCCGCGGCCTTCTTGGCCTTCTCCTTCTTCGCGGCTTTGCGGGCCGCCTTCTCCGCCTCGGCCTTGCGCTGAAGCGGGACCAGCTTCGCCGTCGCCTCGGTGGCGCTCCTGCCGACCTGGGGCAGGACGCTCTGGTAGATGTCCCGCGTGATCCGGGTGTCGCTGTGCCCGAGCGTGTCCGACACGATCTTGATGTCGATGTCGGCGGCCAGCATGAGCGTTGCCGCGCCGTGGCGCAGATCGTGCAGCCGGATCGGCGGCCGGAAGCGGCGACGAGGCGCTCGAAGAGGTCGGTCACTTTGCCCGGATGGAGCCAGGAGCCGTCTTCCTGAGTGAAGACGTGGCCGGTCTCGACCCAGGCCGAGCCCCACTCCTTGCGGTGCGCGTCCTGCCGTTCGCGGTGCCGCTTCAGGACGTCGACGGTGTCGTCGTCGAGCGCGACCACGCGGTAGCCGCTGTCGGTCTTGGGATCGGATGCCTCGATCTCCCAGCCGTCCTGCACGAGTTGGGAGGAGACGGTGAGGGAGTGGGTGTCGAGGTTGGTCTCCGACCATGGCTGTCCGCATGCCTCGCCACGGCGCAGGCCGCGGAAGGCGATCAGGTGCCACATCGCGTACAGCCGGTCCTCGGCGACGAAGTCGAGGAAGGCGCCGGTCTGCTGGGGCGTCCAGACCATCACGGGCGACGGCTTCTCGCCCGTCTGCTCCCACTTGGCGACCCGCTCGTCCGTCCACACGAGCGCCTTCGGCTTGCGCACGGGATCGATCTCGACGTGGGCCCGCCGGGTTGATCGTGATGATCTGCTGCCCGATCGCGTCGTTCAGGGCCGCGCGGAGCGTGGCCCTGACGTGCTGACGCGTGGCGGGGCCGGTGATGCGACGAAAGGGCAGCATCTCGTCGATCGCGGCCTTCATCGCCTTGCGGCGAGCGCGGTTATCCACGCCCTTCCAAGGGACGGTCGCCAGCTCGTCGATCGCGGCCCGCCGCTGGGCGTTGTCCTCCAGGATCTGGGCGTTGGCGTCGCGGATGTCCGTGAACATCTCGCTGAGGTGGCTGACGCGCAGCCGGTCCAGGCGGCGGTTTCCGATACGCGGCTTCAAGTGCACGCGGATGTCGGTCTCGTAGCGGCTGAGGCCGGACTTGCGTATGCACTTGCCCGCCAGCCACCGGTCGAGCCACTCGCTCACCGTCAGGCTGCCGATGAGGTCCTGGCCGGCGTTGAGGCGCCGCCTGGTCTCATTCCCTGACCGGCGGGCAGATCTGGAAGGTCGAGGCAGACCGCATCCCCTCACGAACCGGGCCGGGCATGGTCGTCGGCGCCGTGGCGTTCGTCCTCGTCCCTGGCCAGCATCGACAGCAGGCAGGCCACGGTCACGCCCTCCTCGGCCGGGTGGCGCAGCACCTTGTCCGGGTCGATGCTGTACCGATTGGAGCGGCCGTGGCGGGTGTGGGAGAGGTATCCGTCCTGCTCCAGGTCCGCGATGATCTTCTGGACGGCCCGTTCCGTGAGCCGGCATCGCGCCGCGATGTCACGGACCCGCGCGTGGTGGTTGTCGGCGATGCTGGCCAGCACGCGCGCGTGATTGGTCAGAAACGTCCACCCTGTGTGCGGCTCGGGCACTCCATGGAATTCCGTCACGACTCCATGCTACGACCACACATTCGCGCATCCAAAAACACGAAGATAAATTCGTGTAGGGGTTGACGTGTCACGTAGAGGCGGCTGAGCCTGGAGAAGAGCAACCCGGAGGACCGGAGGAGGCGAGCATGACGACGCTACCGTCCCCGGACACACCGCTCGCCGGCGACGAAGCCGACCGCACACCGCCGTCCACCGGCGCGCTGCCGGTGCAGGCAGGGCCGGCCGGGATCCGCGTGATCGTCACCGTGAGCGGAGAGCTCTGCCTCGACAACTGCCAGAGCCTCCGGCACGCCCTGCGTGATGTAATCATGCGGTTGGCCGAGAGTGTGGACCTGGACCTCAGCGAACTTCACTTCGCGGACTGTTCTGCACTCAACGTGCTGCTGGCCGCTCGCCGCGACGCAGTCGCGGCGGGGAAGACGGTCACCGTCACCACGGCCAGCCCCGCCGTCGAACGACTGCTGACCTATACCGACACCCACAGCCTCTTCTCCCCCGCCCACGAGCATGCCGACGCCAGAACACGCAACACCGGCGGCGGACCGGCATTCGCTGTCAGGAAGGTTTGGGCCGGCGGGATCTGAGCTGCTGGGGTCGGTCTTGAGAGTCCGATGCTGAAGCCGGGCTTGCGTTCCGGATCTCATGCGTCGGCGCCTGCCGCAGGGAGGAGGCCCAAAGCCCGACTGTGAAGCACCAATTAACAGAAATTGGGAACACGGGGGATATCGCCCATCCGTGAGGAGGTCGGTCAGATGTCTACCGGCATGCTTTTGGCGATCGTCATTCCCGTCGCAGTGGTCGTCGTGCTGATTGCCGCGGCCCTGGCTCTTTTCCTGCGGCACCGGGCTCTGCGCCAGCGCTTCGGCCCCGAGTACGAACGGACCGTCGACGGCGCCGACAGCAGGCTCGCCGCCGAGCGGGAGCTCAGCGCACGCGAGAAACGGCACGACAAACTCGACATCAAGCCTCTGCCCGACCGTCTCCGCGAGCGCTACTCACGGGACTGGGACCACGTGCAGCACGAGTTCGTGGACCGGCCAGAGGACGCCGTACACGATGCGGACCATCTGGTGACCTCCCTGATGCAGGACCGCGGCTACCCCACCGAAAGCTACGACCAGCAGCTCAAGGATCTCTCCGTCGAGCACGGCCGCACCCTCGAGCACTACCGAGCCGCCCACGAGATCGACACACTCAGCGCGAGTCACAAGGCCACCACCGAGCAACTGCGCGGCGCCATGGTGCATTACCGGGCGCTGTTCGACGAACTTCTCTCCGACGGCGGCCAGACCCGCCACGCCCCGGCCTGACCTTCGGGCAGCCGGGACCGAACGGACACGGAGGAGACATGCAACGCGACGACACACCGAACACTCGTGACAGCGGGCTGTCCACGGAGGACCTCGCCCAGCCCCGCAAGGCCGGCGCAGCGTCGAACACCACTCCACCGCCCCCGGTCTACCCGAGCGAGGGCGACGACAGAACGGATGCGGCCGACGACCTCGCGTCCCGCGACGGGGCCACCCCCGCGGCGGACGAAGCGGCGGGCGCACGGACCACAGACGCCGACGAGATGCCGCAACTGCTGACATCGCAGGACGAGGAAGCCTTCCGTCAGGAGTGGGAGAACATCCAGGGCGGCTTCGTTGACGATCCTCGCCAGGCGGTACAGGCCGCGGACAACCTGGTCGCCAAGGTCATGCAGACGCTCGCCGCGACGTTCGACGAGCACAAGAAGAACCTCGAAGAGCAGTGGAGCCGAGGCGAGCAGGTCGACACCGAAGCCCTGCGCAGGGCCCTGCGCCACTATCGCTCGTTCTTCAACCGCCTGCTCACCACCTGACAAACACACCCGTGAGGCGAGGCGCAACGGGTCCAGGAAGTGAACGGCATCCCGCCTCACAGCGGCCGGCACACCGGCCGGAGAGAAAGAAGAACGCCATGATCGCACTTGGCATCATCCTGCTCGTCGTCGGATTCGTCCTGAACATCGGCATCCTGTGGACAATCGGGATCATCCTGCTCCTCATCGGAGTCGTCCTGTTCCTCCTCGGCTCCCTCGGCCACGCGGTCGGCGGCCGACGCCACTACTGGTAGAGCACGCCTGTACAAATTCCCTTCCAGCGACACCGGCCTGCCCCGATACACCGACGCGGTTCGCCAGGACTTCGCATCCCGGGACTGTTCTGCACCGGCCTCCCAGCCTGGGTCAGCAGCGCATTGACGACGAGCGAGGCCTTCGGGAGGAACTCGGACAGCCGAACAGCCAGCTCGCCCTCGCTGAGCGAGCCCCGCAGGCCGGAGCGCGCCAGCGTGCGCAGCAGGGCATGACGCGTCCGGACAGAGGGACTTCTACCGCACCACCCAGGATGACCTCGTCATCACCGAAGATGGCACCGGCCGTACCAGCCACACGATGAAGATCCCCCGCTCGTGAGCCACAGCCGGTCAGAAGTGGGTGGCAATGCCGAATGCCTGCCGGAGTTGAGCCATGTCGTGACGATCACGGTCGGTCGGCTCGTAGCCCTGATGGAAGTAGAACTGCTGCCCTGGCGACAGGCAAAAGATCGATCTCTCGTCCGTGTCGGTCGGCGACGACGAACCGCACGGGCCGCAAATCGAGGATTTCAACGTATCCGGCCTCTTCCCGAGCCGCCAGGACGGCCGGCTCCTGATGCCCGCAGTGCATCAGGTCCAGGTCACGATGCGGTCGGGTCTGTTTGCCGAGCAGGGCGTCGACGCCCCCCCCCCCCCGCCACCGATCCAGACGTCGGCTCGGGCGTTCCGCGGCAGGGTAAGGATGGCCAGTACGTCGTCAGCCGTCATCACGCCGCGCACGCTAGCGGTGATCAATCGGGCGGACGAATGGATTTACCGGCGAGCAAGAGCCACATCACTCCGAACCCGCAGGCAAGGACGGCACATGCACCAGCAATGAGTGGTCCCCTGACACGAGGCCACCTGGCTCAACCAGCCCCAGCACACCGAGACCGACGGAACCGGTCCTGGTCACCACACGCGGTCACAGCGACTTCTGGCGCACCACCAGCTACGGCTTCGTCCGCGACGGCGGGCATGCCCTGCTCCACCATTTCCCTCAGGGCAGCGCGACCGAGGTGACCTTCCTCGCGGACTTCGACAGGCTCTACGACCAGGTCGGCCTGATGGTTCGCGTCGACGCGGAGACGTGGATCAAAGCCGGTGTCGAGATGAGATGACCGCGGTGTGCCCCACGTGGGAGCGGTCGTCACCCACGGCGTCTCGGACTGGTCCCTCGCACCGGTTCCCGACTGGCACGGGCGCACGGTCACTGTACGAGCCAGTCGCAGCGGTGACGCGGTGACGGTACGTGCCCGCTGTGGGGACGGCCCCTGGCGCATGGTCCGGCTGGCCCCACTGCCCCCGGAGGCCCCGACAGCGGCCGGGCCCTTCTGCTGTTCACCCGAGTGGGAAGGCTGCAGGTCCGCTTCACCCGCTTCGCCCGAGACCCCGCCGACACAGCCCTGCACCAACCGACAGAGCCCTCCTAAGCGCGAAAGCACCAGGCCAACAGCCCTTTGTGCGTGAGCGATACGTGAGCGGACGGTGCGGCACAAGCTGTCACGAGCCGGATCGCACCTCATGGTGAATGTGCTCTGACCTGGTGATTCCGGATGGCGGAGTACCGTCCGGAACCACCCACCACACCCCCAGCAGCCCTCGTAATGCGTAGGTCTCGGGTTCGAATCCCGAAAGCGGCTCCACCAAAACCCCGGGTCGGACATCATCCACCCGGGGTTTTCTGTGAGGCGAAGGCTCCCGGCGCGGACATCGGCACCGCTCATCCTCGCATTTCTCGCGCCTCCTCGGTCCTTGCGGGAACGGGCGGATAAAACCGCAGCAAAGGGGCCGCAAAGTGAATCGAGGTCGGGTGAACCCGGGGACCTGAGGCAACATCTTGGTGAACGATGGGCGCCGCGTGGTCAGGGTGCGGTGCCGCCGTCGGCCGGATGGGGTGAGGGACGTGACGGAGCCGAGGATCGCCGTTGCCGTGGTGACCATGGGCAACCGGCCCGTGGAAGTCGACGCCCTGCTGGAGTCCGTGGCCAAGCAGGACCTCGCCCCCGCCCGCATCGTGATCGTCGGCAACGGCTGCCGGCTGCCCGAGTTCGCCGACCGGCTGTCCCTGCCCGGCGCCGTGACCACCATCGACGTCGAGGACAACCTCGGCTGCCCCGGCGGCCGGAACGTCGCGCTGGCCCGGCTGCGGGAGTACGGCGACGTCGACGTCGTCGTGGAACTGGACGACGACGGGCTGCTCGTCGACCCCGATGTGCTGCGGCGCGTACGGGACCTGTACGCCGCCGACGCACGCCTCGGCATCGTCGGTTTCCGCATCGCCGACGAGCACGGCGAGACACAGCAACGGCACGTGCCCCGGGTGGGGAAGTCGGATCCGATGCGTGGGGGGTACGTCACCGGGTTCCTCGGCGGTGGGCACGGCCTGAGCATGGCGATGCTGGCCGAGACCGGGGACTGGCCGGCCCAGTTCTTCTTCGCGCACGAGGAGACCGACCTGGCCTGGCGCGCCGCCGACGCCGGCTGGAAGATCCGTTACGTTCCCGAGCTGCTGCTCCAGCACCCCAAGACCTCGCCGGCCCGGCACGCCATCTACTACCGCGTCAACGCCCGCAACCGGGTCTGGCTGGTCCGGCGCCGGCTGCCGCTGCCGCTGGTCTTCGTGCACCTCGGGGTGTGGACGCTGCTCACCCTCGCCCGCACTCGTTCCCTGGCGGGGTTGAAGGCGTGGTTCGGCGGCTTCGTGGAAGGGCTGCGGGAGCCGGCCGGCGAGCGTCGGCCCATGCGCTGGCGCACGGTGTGGCGGCTCACCCGCCTCGGGCGCCCACCGGTGATCTGAGCCGACCCGCCGTTGATCCCGGGCGGGCCCCGGTGAGGAACGGGACGGGGCCCCGGGCGTTCACCTCCGCCGACCGGGGCCCCTTGCGTCCCCGGACCCAGCCTGCGGCGACACTCCCCCGAGTTACGCGACTTACGCGCGCACCGTAGGGCCGGATCCGATGGAAATGATCACATCAGCTTTCGCCAACGGATCGCTAACATGTGGCCAACGGTTCGTCGGTGCGTCGCGGATCCGTTGGCCGGAACATGCCGACGGTATCCGAAGCGGGCCGCCGGACAGGCCGATCCGGGGCCGGGCCGGCGACAGAAGGTGGCGGGAAACCGTTGTGGACAGGGTGGATTTCCGCCAGGGAACGGCGGGCGCACGCCCGTCGCGGAGCATGGTCGGCCCCGACCGCGCGGGAAGGCAGTGGAGCGGCGTGATGCGGCGGTGCGAGCTGCGGTTCGGACTGCTGGGGCCGCCCGTTCTGTACGACCGACCACCGTTCGGGATCTCGACCGAGTCCCCCTTCGCCGGTCCCGACCAACACGCCGCCGACACCCTCGACGACGGTGTCCGTGCCATCGGCAGTCCCAAGGTGCGCGTGCTGCTCGCCGCACTGCTGCTGGAGCCGGGCCGGGTCGTGTCGGTGGAGTCGCTGAAGGACGCCCTGTGGGGCGGCGCACCGCCCGTCTCCGCGCAGGCGTCGCTGCACAACCATGTCGCCCGGCTGCGCCGGCTCCTGGACGACCCCGACCGGCTCAGGGCCGTACCGCCGGGGTACGTACTGCGTGTCGACCAGGGCGAGTTGGACGTGCACGTCTTCGACGCCCGGGTCGCCGAGGCGCGTGCCGCGCATGCCTGGCGGGACTGGACGGCGGTCGTACGGGCCTGCACGTCCGGCCTCGCGCTCTGGCGCGGCACCCCGCTCAGCGGGCTCCCCGCCGACCTCGGCGGCTATGCCCTGGTGCAGCGCCTGGAGGAGGCCCGGCTGCTCCTGCTGGAGTGGCGCTACGACGCCGAACTCTCGCTGGGCGGAGCGCGGTTGGCCGAGGTCGTCCCGGAACTCGCGGCGCTGGTCGCCGAGTATCCGCTGCGCGAGGCGTACCACCGTCAGCTGATGCTCGCCCTGCACCGCACCGGCCGTCAGGCAGAGGCCCTCGCCGTCCACCGTGATCTGCGCGCCCGCCTGATCGAGGAACTCGGTGTCGAACCCGGCCCGGCGGTACGCGAGGCGCACGTCGAGGTGCTGCGGGGGAGCGACGAGAAGCAGCGGCGGGCGGAGGGGGAGCGCACCAGCTTCCGGCGGGGCACGCAGGGCACCGTCGTCCGCCGCCCCCCGCAGGGCGCAGGCCGTTCGGACGCCGCCTCCGAGGAGAAGGAGGAGGCGCCGGCCCCGCGCAAGGGGGCGGGGCCGGACGCCCGGCAGACTCCGCGACCGGCGCAACTCCCGCCCCCACCGGCCCACTTCACCGGACGCGCCGACATCCGTCGCGCGCTGCGGCACGCGCTCACCGAGCCGCCCGCCCCGGCTCCGGCCATCGCCGTGATCAGCGGCATGGCGGGCGTCGGCAAGAGTGCGCTCGCCCTGCATGTCGCGCATGAGCTGCGGGACCGCTTCACCGACGGCCAGCTGTACGTCAATCTGCACGGTGCCACCCCCGGCATGACCCCGCTCACCTTCGCCCAGGCACTGGCGTCGCTGCTCCGCGACCTGGGTACCGAGCCCCGCAGCATCCCCGAACACCCGGACGCGGCAACCGCGCTGCTCCGCTCGCTGCTCGCCCCGGCCCGCGTCCTGCTGGTGCTCGACGACGCGGCGAACGCGGCTCAGGTGCGGCCCCTGCTGCCGGCCGGGCCCGGTTGCGCGGTGATCGTCACCAGCCGCTCGCCGCTGACCGCGCTCGACGGCGCCCGGCGCTTCCCGCTGGCCCCCCTGACCGGCGAGGACAGTGCGGCGCTGCTGCGCGCGGTCAGCGGGCGCGAGGGGCTGGACGCCGGCCACGCGCTGGTCGAGCTGACCGGCGGGCTCCCGCTGGCGCTGCGCGTCGTCGCCGCCAGGCTCGCCGCCCGTCGCGCGCTCACGCCCGACGTGCTGGCGGGCCAACTCGCCGAGACGGGCGGCAGACTGCGGCATCTGGAGTACGACGACCTGAGCGTCCGGCGTTCCCTGGGCGTCGCCCACGACGCGCTCGCCGCCGCCGAGCGCGAGGCGGACCGGGACGCGGCCCGCGCGCTGCGCCGCATCGGTGCGCTGGACCTGCCCACCTACGGCGCTCCGCTGATCGCCCGCCTCACCGGCACCGACGAGCGCCGCGCCGAGGCCGCCCTCGACCGCCTCGTCGACGTCGCCCTGCTGGAGGAGTCGGCCTACGGCCGCTACGTCCCGCACGACCTGGTCCGCGACTTCGCCCGCGAACTGGCCGACACGGCACAGGACATGAGGGAGGGCGCCGGGCCGGACCTGGACGCCGACGCGCCCGGCGTGGGCGCCGACGCGCCGGGTGCCCCCGACCTGACCGCCCTGCGCTGGTACGCCGCCGCGGCCGAGCGGGTGCTGGAGGCGGTCGTGGAGCCGGGGCTCGATCTGGACGACCGGCGTCGGGCGACCTCCGCGCAGCCGCCGGACCACGCGGCGGACGTGGCCGTGCTGCCGTCCTTCGAGTCCACCGAGGTGGCTTTCGCCTGGGGCGAGGTGGAGTTGGAGAACGTCGTCGCTCTGGTGGCACGGAACGCGGGGACCTCCGACCCGCTGCGGGCCGCCCGTCTCTCGGTGCTCGTGCGGCTGCTCTTCCCCTACGCCCAGCGCGGGGGACGGGTCGCCGAGATGGAGGTGCTGGGGCGGGCCGGGCTCGGGGCGGCGCGGTGGCTCGGGGACGCGGCGGCCGAGGCGTACGCGCTGGGCGACCTTGCGGGCCTGCACTTCATGACCGGCCGGCAGAAGGACGCCCTGACCCTCACCGACCGGTCCCTGGAGATCTGGCGTCGGCTCGGTGTCGTCTCCAGGATCCGGCGCTGTCTGAACAACCGCGGTCTGCTGCTGGAAGGGCTCGGACGGTTCGAGGAGTCCGGGGAGGCGCTGCGGCAGAGCCTCGCGTACTCGCGGCAGTTGAACGACCCCCACGGGGAGGCCGTCACCCACAGCCACCTCGGCAACCTCTACGAGCACACCGACCCGCGTGCCGCCATCGAGCAGCACCGGCGCTCGCTGGCGATCGGGGACGCGATCGGCGCGGTCATCGTGCAGCACTCGGCGCACTGCAACATCGGCTACGCCCACCTCACCCTGGGCGAACCGGCCGCTGCCGCGGAGCACTTCGAGGAGAGCCTGCGCATCCTGGGCGGCCACGGCGACTGGCACGGCGAGTCGCAGACCCGACTCGGCCTGGTCCGCGCGCTGCGGCAGCTGGGGGAGGCCGAGCGGGCGGGCCGCGAGTGCGCCGAGCTGCTCGGCCGGGCCGACGCCCGCGCCGATTGCTATATGGGCGGCCTCGCGCGCCACCAGCACGGGCTGCTGCTGCACGCGCGAGGGCAGCGGACGCAGGCGTACGACGCCTGGCGCGCGGCGCTCGCGGCGCTGGACGGCACGGACGCGAAGGCGGTCGTGGCGGAGCTGCGGAAGCTGCTGGAGGGCTGAGCCAAGGGTTCGCGCGCGGCCCGTGCGAAGTGCCCGAAGGATCCTTGAGCAGTGCTCGCGCAGTGGCCGAAGTGTGCCCGCGCGGCGCTCACTTGGCGTCGGCATAGCACTCCACCACCGCAGTCGTGAACGGGAACCGCACCGGTGTCTCACCGAAGGTCAGCCGCCCGGCGAGGTCGGCGGAGGCGCGGATGGCCTGCACGACCGTGTCGGCCTCCTCGGCGGGGCAGTGCACGATCACCTCGTCGTGCTGGAAGAAGACGAGCTGGGCATCGAGGCCGGCGCAGGCCCGGCGCAGCCCGGCGAGCATCAGCAGCGCCCAGTCGGCGGCGCTGCCCTGGACGACGAAGTTCCGTGTGAAGCGGCCCCGGGCCCGTGAGTTGGTGGAGGCGTAGCCGGGCACCCAGGCGGCCGGGGTGTCGGGGTCGTCCTCGCCGACGGGGATGCCCGCCTCCTCCGCCGCGTCCTCGCCGGACCCGGCCGCCGGTGGACAGGTCCGGCCCAGCCAGGTGCGCACCAGTCGACCCTCCTCGCCCGCGCGGGCGGCCTCGTCGACGTATGCGACCGCCTTCGGGAAGCGGCGGCGCAGCGCGGCCAGGTTCTTCAGACCGTCGCCGGAGGTCTGGCCGTAGACCGCGCCGAGCACGGCGAGCTTGGCCTGGTCGCGGTCGCCGGAGAAGGCGCGGTCGGAGACGGATTGGTAGAGGTCGCTCGCGCGGCCGGCGACCTCCATCAGGCCGGGGTCGCGGGAGATCGCCGCGAGCACACGCGGCTCCATCTGGTCCGCGTCGGCCACCACCAGCCGCCAGCCGGGGTCGGCGACCACGGCCCGGCGGATCACCTTGGGGATCTGCAGTCCGCCCCCGCCGTTGGTCACCCAGCGTCCGGTGACGGTGCCGCCGGCGAGGAACTCGGGGCGGAAGCGGCCGTCGCGCACCCAGTCCTGCAGCCAGGTCCAGCCGTGTGCCACCCAGATGCGGTACAGCTTCTTGTACTCCAGCAGGGGGGCAACGGCCGGGTGGTCGAGGGACTGGATCTCCCAGCGGCGGGTGGAGCGCACCTTGATGCCGGCCTGGGCGAAGGCCTTGATCACATCGGCGGGCAGATCGGGGCGGACCCGGCGGCCGAAGGCGGTCGACACCTCGTCGGCCAGCTCGGCGAGGCGACGTGGCTCGCCGCCGCCCGCGTACCGCTCGCCCAGCAGGTCGTGCAGCAGGCGGCGGTGGACCTCGGCGCTCCATGGCAGGCCCGCGTGGTTCATCTCGGCGGCCACCAGCATCCCGGCCGACTCGGCGGCCGTCAGCAGCCGCATCCGGTCGGGGTGGGTGGTGCGCTCATGCCGCCGCAGCTGCTCTGCGTAGACCGCGAGGAGGTCGGTCAGGGGCAGCCGGGTACCGGCGGGCTCGAACAGGGGGGACTGGGCGCCCGGTTCGGCCGCGCGCTGCGGCGGATCGGGCGGCACGGGGCCGCCCCGGAGGCGGGCCAGGGCGGCGGCGGCCGAGCGCGGCTCGCCGTGTCGGCCCTCGTGGCCCAGCAGGAGTGTCTCGGCGTCCTCGATGTCGTAGCACCGCTCTGCTCGCACCCCCGTGGCGAGCAGACGCGGATAGACCTCGGGGGTGGACCGCCACACCCAGCGCGTCACCTCCGGGCGGCTCCGCACCGCCCCGGCGAGATCGCTCTCCCGCCGCACCGGCCCGGTGGGCAGCCCGTCCGGGCCGAGGGGGGCGACGTCCACGCCACCGTCCTCGGCCGGAGCGAGCGCCCATCGGTCGGCCATGAGTGCGAGTGTGGCAGGCGGGTCTGACAATCCGGCCGACCTGCGATTTCAGTCCTGCGAGGAGGTCGGCTCGGCCGCCGGGTTCCGCTGCTCCGCCAGCATCGACAGCACCTTGGCGACGTACGCCTCGGTCCCGTGCTTGGTGATGCCGAGGCCGCTCAGGACGCCCTCGCCGTTCTCCTGCTCCAGGAGCGCGAGCAGGATGTGCTCGGTGCCGATGTAGTTGTGGCCGAGCCGGAGCGCCTCGCGGAAGGTGAGCTCCAGGGCCTTCTTGGCCTCGGTGCCATAGGGGATGAGGTCGGGGACGTCGTCCGCGGCCGGCGGGAGCGCGGCGGTCGCGGCCTGCCGTACGGAGTCCAGCAGGACGCCTTGCTCGACGATCGCCTTCGCCGCCAGGCCCTCCGGCTCGGCCAGCAGGCCGAGGACGAGGTGCTCGGGGCGGCCCTCGGGGTTGCGGGCCGCCACGGCCTCGTTGTGCGCGGACACGACCACGTTCCGCGCGCGTGGGGTGTAGCGGTTGAAGGCCTGGTCGGGGTCGAGGTCGGTGGACTCCTTCGTCACGAACCGCTTCTGCGCCGCCTGCCGGGTCACTCCCATGCTCCGGCCGATCTCGGTCCACGAGGCGCCCGAGCGCCGTGCCTGGTCGACGAAGTGGCCGATCAGATGGTCGGCCACGTCACCGAGGTGATCGGCGGCGATCACCGCGTCCTGGAGCTGGTCGAGGGGCTCGGGATGAACCTTCTTGATGGCCTCGATGAGGTCGTCGAGGCGTACGGATGCCGTGATGTTCGGATTGGTCGCCATGTGTCAACCGTAGGTTGCACCCCAGCGACTGTCAACCGGCGGTTGACAGTCGAGTTTCCCTGTGAGGGGCAGCGGGCGCCCTCCCGGCTCCCGCCGTCGTCGGCCACTACCTTGTTGTCGATCATCGGCGCCCCCGGCCCCGCCCCACCCTCCCGTCTTCATCCACAGGCTGTGGACAAAGCTCGGCCCGCTGTCGGCGGGGCATGGCACGATCGACGATGTGACCAGCACTGCCAGCACGGTGGAGCGTGCCTTCCGGACCGCTCTCTACGACGACACCGACACCGGACTCGACACCGGTGCCTCTCTGCTCGCGGCCGACCCCGCCTCGGACGCCGAACTGGCGCGACGGGGCGAGGAGTTCGTCGCGACGGCCTGGCAGCGAGGCTGGCAACCCGCCGATGTCGTGAGACTGGTGCGGCGCGAGCTGGCGGACGAGCATGTGCGCCTGGCCGCCGCGCTCATCCGCGCGCAGGCCGGGCGGGACCGCACGCGCGGGCGCCGCTGGACCGCCCAGCTGGCGGACCTGCCCGACGGCTCCGCCCGCGAGGCCGACCGCTTCTCGCAGGCCACGGCAGCGCTGGAGTTGTACCGGCTGCTGCTGCGTCTGCCCACCCTGGAGCCGTTGCAGGACGAGCCCCGTCGCGCCTCCGGCCCCGCCGCCTCGCGCATGCTCGCCCGTATCCGCGCGCTGCTCGCCAAGGCCGAGGCGACCGGGTATCCGGAGGAGGCGGAGGCGCTCAGCGCCAAGGCGCAGGAGCTGATGGCGCGGCACAGCGTCGACGAGGCGCTGCTCGCCGCCGAGGCGCCCGCCCCCGACGCGCCGGGCGCCTGCCGGATCGGCGTCGAGCCGCCGTACGAACAGGCCAAGGCGGTCCTGCTCGACGCCGTGGCCGGCGCGAACAACTGCCGAGCGGTGTGGAACGAACCGCTGGGTTTCTCCACGGTCGTCGGCTTCGAGGCGGACCTGGAGGCGGTCGAGCTGCTCTACACCTCGCTCCTGGTGCAGGCCACGCACGCGATGACCAAGGCCGAGGCCGCCCAGAGAGCCGGCGGACGCAAGCGGACCAAGACCTTCCGGCAGTCGTTCCTCGCCGCCTACGCCCATCGCGTCGGCGACCGGCTCACGGCCGCGGCCGAGACCCAGGTCACCCAGGATCTGCTGCCGGTCCTGGCCACCAGGGAGATGGCCGTCACCGACCGGATGGAGCGCATGTTCCCCGAGACCACCACGACCCGGCTGCGCGGAGTGAGCGACGCGGCCGGGTGGACGGAGGGCGCGCGGGCGGCGGACCGGGCCCAGGTCAGGGCCCGCCCCGGACTGGAGTGAAGGCTTCCGCGTCCCGCCCGTCCGGAGCGACGCTCAGTCGCCGACCTGCTGGAAGGCGGTCACGGAGGCGTCCGGGCCGTTCCCGCCGGACTGGCCGGCGACGGGGCCGTAGGACCAGGGGAAGCTTCGCGAGGTGCTGGTGCCGGGCAGGGTGATGTTCACGGTCTTCGCGTCCAGCGCGGCCTTGTCGCCCTCCTTGCCGCGCACATAGCTGATGGTGAAGGACGCCGAGTCGCCCTTGGCGAGCTTCAGCTTCTGCGCCTTCGCACCCTTGAGCGCCGGCACGTCGGTCTTGGCCTTGCCGGTGTTCAGGGAGACGACGGGGAAGTGGTCCAGGGTGCAGGGCTTGCTCTGGTTGGTGATGCTGACGGGAATCTCACCCGTGTCCCCGGCCTTCGGCGCCACGCTCGCCGACCCGATCTGCACGGAGACCCCACCGAACTCGCAGCCCGAGCTGTTCTTGCCGCCGCCGTTGCTCCCGCCGTTGTCGCAGGCGGTGAGCAGCAGGGCGGCGGCGAGGGCTGTGACGGTGAGCGGAATGGCGCGCATGAGCAAGTCCCATCGAGGTCGTGACGGTGCACCTGCATCATGGCGGCTGCGCTGCCCACCCGCTCGCGCACCCCTGCGGAATCACCGCTTCAGGTGGTTTGCCTCAAGAAACTCCGACGGTCACCGACCCTGCTTCGTCGGCAGTACCGACGGCAGCTTGCCACCCTCCGCCTTGGTGTACGTCTCCTTGCCGGTCCCGCCCGACCAGCTCACCGTCATGCCCTTGCCGTCCACCGAGTCCACCCTTCCGCTGACCCGGTCCTTGTTGCCGTCGGGGCAGGTCAGATGGATCATCTGCGTCCCCGTCTCCTTGCCGGCGGTGCCCTGGCACCACGCCTTGCGCCCGGTCACGAAGAGCCCGGCCTTCTTCCCGGTGACCACCAGGGCCACGATCTTGCCGCCGCTCGTCGTGATCCAGCTGCCCTGGAGCTTGTCCGAAGCACCCGTCACGGCTCCCGAGCCCGAGGGGGAAGGGGACGTGGACGCGGCGGCCGCGCTCGATGTCGGGGAGGAGGTCTTGTCGCCCCCGCCCCCGCCCCCGCTGCACGCGGTCAGCGCGGCGAGCGCGGTCACCAGTCCCGCGGCCACGGTCGCGGTTCGCACGCTTGCAGTCGCAGAAGTCACCGGAATGCTCCCAAGCTCGTAGCGGCCGGCCGCCCTCGGCCGGACGGCCCGCAGCAAGCTACCAGCTGGTCACCACGAGGACTTGCGGACGCCGGGCAGGAATCCGTTGTGAGCCTGCTCGCGCACGCTCACCCGGGACAGGCCGAAGGTGCGCAGATAACCGCGCGGCCGGCCGTCGACCTGATCGCGGTTGCGCACGCGCGTGGCGCTCGCGTCCCGCGGCTGCCTGCGCAGCTCGCGCTGGGCGGCGAGCCGGTCGGCCTGCGAGGACGAGGGCCGCCGGACGATCTCCTTCAGCTCGGCGCGCCGGGCGGCGTACCGGGCGACGACCTCCTTGCGCCGCTCGTTCTTCGCGATCTTGCTCTTCTTCGCCATCAGATGCGCACCCCCCGGGCGCGGATCCGGGCCACGGCCGCCTCGACGCCGATCGTGTCCACGGTCTTGATCCCCCTCGCGCTCAGCCGCAGCCGGACGTGGCGGCTCTCGTTCGGCAGCCAGTAGCGCTTGCTCTGGACGTTCGGGTCGAAGCGGCGGGAGGTGCGCCGGTGGGAGTGGGAGATGCGGTTGCCGAAGCCAGGTCGGGCCCCGGTGAGCATGCAGTGCGCGGACACGGTGACGTAAGTCTCCTCAGGCGTAGTGCGTAATGGAATTCATTTTCAGTAAGATAGCAGCATGGCACGCAACGAACTCCGCCCGGTCATCAAGCTCCGGTCCACGGCCGGGACCGGCTTCACCTACGTGACCCGCAAGAACCGCCGCAACGACCCGGACCGTATGACGCTGCGCAAGTACGACCCGGTCGCCGGCCGGCACGTCGACTTCCGAGAGGAGCGCTGAACCACCGCCATGCGCAAGGGAATTCACCCGGACTGCGGGCCCGTCGTGTTCCGTGACCGTGCCGCCGGCCACGCCTTCCTCACCCGGTCGACACTCTCGGCCGTGCCGACCGGCAAGACGATCGAGTGGGCGGACGGCAACACCTACCCGGTGGTCGACGTCGAGATCTCGAACGTCAGCCACCCCTTCTACACCGGCACCGCGCGCGTGCTGGACACCGCCGGGCGCGTGGAGCGCTTCGAGCGCCGTTACGGCAAGCGGGGCGGAGCGTGAGCCTCGCCGTGGCCGTCGTGGGCGGGCTGCACGCCGAGGCCCGCACGGCGGCCGTCGAGCGGTTGCTCGCCGACGTGCCCGGCAGCGTCGCACTCCACCACGATCTGGCGACGGCCACCGCCGGCACGGTCGTCCGCACGGTTCGCGACCGCGACGGCATCGTGTCCACCGGGGAGACGCCCCTGGTCAACGACTGCGCCTGCTGTGCGCTGCGCGAGGACCTGGTGCCCGAGCTGCGCAGGCTCGCCCACGACGGCACGACCCGGCTCGCCGTCGTCGAGCTGTGGGACTCGGTCGAGCCCAAGGCGATGGCCGAGGTGATCGCCGCGGGCGGGCTGACCCTCACCTCCGTGATCACCGCCGTCGATCCGGCGCTGGTGCTGCCGTACCTCGGCAACGGCGACGATCTCGCCGAGGCCGGTCTCGCCGCGGCCGCCACCGATCAGCGCACGGTGGCCGACACCTTCGCCCGGCAACTGGAGTACGCCCCCGTCCTCGCCGTCGCCGACTCCCCGGAGGCGGACGACGAGGACCGCGAGCTGCTGGCGCAGCTCCACCCGAC
Source organism: Streptomyces yokosukanensis (assembly GCF_001514035.1). Taxonomy (GTDB): domain Bacteria; phylum Actinomycetota; class Actinomycetes; order Streptomycetales; family Streptomycetaceae; genus Streptomyces; species Streptomyces yokosukanensis. The sequence goes on from NZ_KQ948206.1 coordinate 661,033, forward strand.
CGCCCGCCAGGTTCCGATCGGCCACGGTGGCGCCGGCGCCGGCACCGGGTCCACCCCCGCACCCGCACCCGCCCCGGAATCCACCCCCACCCCCACCCCCGCACTCGGCCCACTGACTCGCGCGGCCCTCGCCGGGTTCGACGTGGAAGCCGCCGCGGCGGCCCAGCACCCGGCCTGTGCGCTGCTGCCCGCCGAGGCCGATCACCACGGTGTGTCGACCCTGGTCTGGAACCGCCGCCGGCCCTTCCACCCGGAGCGGCTGTACGCGGCGCTGGAGGATCTGACCTGCGCGGCGGCCCGCAGCCGGGGCCGGTTCTGGCTCGCGGAAAGGCCGGACACGCTGCTGCACTGGGACGCGGCCGGTGGGGCGCTGTGCGTCGAGAGCGCCGGGCCGTGGCTGGCCGCGCTGCCCGACGCGGCCTGGGAGCTGGTCCCGCCCGTGCGCCGAGCCGCAGCCGCACTGGACTGGCACCCGGAGCACGGCGACTGCTGCAACCACCTCGTGTTCACCTCGCCAGGCCTCGACCGCGACGGGCTGCGGCACCTGCTGGAGTCCTGCCTGCTCACCGACGCCGAGTACGACGCGGGGCGCGACGCCTGGAAGAAGCTCCCGCCCGCCTTCGACACCCTGCTGGAGATCTGATGTCCCGCAAGAGCGACCGCAAGCCCGCCCGCAGCCGCCCCAACCCCCTGGACCAGGCGGGCGTCACCTCTGTCGACTACAAGGACACGGACCTGCTGCGCAAGTTCGTCTCCGACCGGGGCAAGATCCGCAGCCGCCGGGTCACCCGGGTCACCGCCCAGCAGCAGCGGATGCTGGCACGGGCCGTCAAGACCGCGCGCGAGATGGCGCTTCTGCCGTACTCCAGCCGCTGATCACACATATAGGTAGGCGTTTCCCTACGGTTGACTGGTAGGGAAACGCCTACCTATTGTCGTATCCATGAACATCACACACGCCTCTTTCGTCACCCTCCCCGTCACCGACCAGGACCGCGCCCTGCGCTTCTACCGGGACGTCCTCGGCTTCGAGGTCACCGCCGATCTGCGGATGCCGCCGGGGCGGTGGCTCCAGGTCGCGCCGAAGGGCGCGCAGACCGCCTTCACGCTCGCCGGCCCCGGCATGGGCGCTTTCGAGCCCGGTTCGGCACGGGGGATCATGTTGGTGACGACCGATGTCGACGCCGACTGTGCGCGGCTCGCCGAGGCGGGCACCGAGGTGCAAGGCCCGGACGAGCACCCGTGGGGCCGGATGGCCTCCTTCCGGGACCCCGACGGCAACGGTCTGATGCTGCTCACGGAGGCTCACCAGTAGAGGCTCACCAGGAGAAAGGTCCGCGATGACCGCAGCCGGGGCCCGCGAGGCCGCCGCCGAGGACCGTGTCTTCGCCGCGCTCGCCAACGCCACCCGCCGCGAGGTGCTGCGGTTGCTGCGCGAGCGCGGACCGCAGCCCGTCCAGGCCCTGGCCGACCACTTCGACATGCGCCGCCCGAGCCTCTCGGAACACCTCAAGGTGCTCCGAGAGGCCGGCCTCGTCGCCGAGCAGCGCTCCGGACGGCAGCGCATCTACCGCCTTCGGGCGGCCCCGCTCGCCGAGGTGCAGGACTGGCTCCACCCGTACGAGCGGTTCTGGCGCGACCAGCTGAAGGGCCTCGGCGACCTCCTCGACCGCCTGCCCGACGATGGCCAGTCATGAGCACCGCACCGGACGACGACCTGACCACCATCCGCGTCGACCAGTTCTTCGGGCACCCGCCCGCCAAGGTCTGGCGCGCCCTGACCGACCCCGAACTGCTCGTGCAGTGGCAGATGCCCGGCGCCGAGGGCTTCCGGCTGGAGGTCGGCCACCGGTACCGGATGACCTCCGTCCCGCGTCCCAACTCCCGCTTCTCCGGGGTCGTGGAGGTGCGGGTCCTGGCCTACGACATCGAGCGGATGCTGTCCGTCCGGTGGGCCGACGCCGATCCGGCCAACCCCGCGGACTGGACCATCACCTGGACCCTGGAACATGAAGGGCGCGGTACGCGTCTCTTCCTAGTGCACGAAGGCTTCGATCCGGACGACCCGGCTCAGCTGATGGCGCGAAGGATCATGGACGGGGGGTGGCGGGGGCATGTCCTGCCCGCACTGGGGCAAACGCTGGAACAGCTTCGATGACGGGCCGTCGGCTCGGGTGGAGGGCCGTCGGCACAGGTCGCGGGGACCACTTCGGTAAAGCGGACGTCAAACCTGTAACCGAGGGAACACCCCCCGTGCACGTGCATTTGCTCATGCATCTGCACGTGAACGGGGTTATGATCCGGGTCAGTTGACCACAGCATCTATGGCCACACCAGCCAGTGCACCACCGGGGAGCGACCTGTGGACCGCGACGTTGACGGCGTGTACGGGGGGTACGACGTGTACAACGGCATGGCTGCCGAGCAGCTGGTCGGAGTGGCCTGGCAGAAGAGCAGGCACAGCAACTCGCAGGGCTCCTGCGTGGAGTTCGCCCTGCTGCCGGGCGGCGAGGTGGCGGTGCGCAACTCGCGCTTCCCGGACGGTCCGGCGCTCGTCTACACGCGCGCGGAGATAGAGGCCATGCTGCTCGGCGTCAAGGACGGGGAGTTCGACCACCTGGTGGCGAGCTGACACCCAGGGGGAGGCGGGCCCCCGGCGACCCTGATGGCAACGATGTCGGACGGGGCGGAAGAGGCGTGGTGACGCGCGTAGACACGGGACGTCCGTCGGCACGTCGCCGGATCAGCCGACCGGGCGGAGCCGGAACAGCGCCCAGACGACCTTGCCGTCGAGGGTGCCCGCGAGGGGGTGCCAGCCCCAGCTGTCCGCGAAGGAGTCCACCAGGAACAGTCCGCGCCCGGACTCGGCCGAGAAGTCGTCCGAGTCGCGTGGCACCGGCGTCTCGTGGCTCGGGTCGCGCACCGCGCACACCAGTCGCTCGGTCCAGCGCATCAGGTGCAGCCGTACGGACGAGGCGTGTTCGGAGCATCCGAGGTCGGTCGGCACCGCGTGGCGCAGGGCGTTGGTGACGAGTTCGGAGACGACGAGGCATATGTCGTCGAAGCGGTCGCCGACGTCCCACTGGTCCAGGGTGTCGCGGGTGAAGCGCCGGGCCTCGCGCACCGCCTCGTAGCGGGCGGGCAGGGCACAGGAGGCGGCATCGGACACGGCCGCGGGATCCAACGGCGGAAGGCCCTGCCGTAACGGCTTGAGCATGGTCGATCCATTCGTCCCCATGCGAGGCACTCCCGGGAATTCGCGGTCGTAGCGATGCAGCGGTGGCGCGGCACCATGGTTTCGGATGCGCTGAGCAGATGCAAGGGCAGATGCACGTGCACGCGACCGAAATGGCACTGCCCGTACCGCTTCTTGGCCATTTTTTCTGCCATCTTCTCTGCGGTTGCCGCCAGTGGTCCTGACCTCTTCCCGACATACGCAGCCAGAAACGGTTCAGCTCTTTCCGTTTCCGTAACCGGACGAGTACTGCTCGAAGTGTTTTAGTGGCAGACTGCGGGCCCTGAAGACGGTTGGGGAGGCTGGCGAACGTGAGCGCGGGAGAGCCCGGATCGGTGGTGCGGCGGATGCTGCTCGGCTCGCAACTCAGGCGACTGCGTGAAGCACGGGGGGTCACGCGCGAGGCGGCGGGGTACTCCATCCGCGCCTCCGAGTCGAAGATCAGCCGGATGGAGCTGGGCCGGGTGAGCTTCAAGACCAGAGACGTCGAGGACCTGCTGACGCTGTACGGCATCACGGACGGGACGGAACGCGAGTCGCTGCTCTCCCTCGCCCGGGAGGCCAACGTGGCGGGCTGGTGGCACAGCTACACCGACGTCCTGCCCAGCTGGTTCCCCACCTACGTGGGCCTGGAGGGCGCCGCGTCCCTCATCCGTGTCTACGAGGTCCAGTTCGTCCACGGCCTGCTCCAGACCGAGGAGTACGCGCGCGCGGTGGTCCGGCGCGGCATGAAGGGAGCGAGCCCGGCCGACGTCGACCGCCGCGTCGCGCTGCGGCTGGAGCGCCAGAAGCACCTGTTCGCGCACAGCGCCCCCGAGTTCCACTTCGTCCTCGACGAGGCCGCCCTGCGCCGCCCCTACGGCGACCGCGAGGTGATGCGCGGCCAGCTCCAGCACCTGATCGAGGTCTCCGAGCGGCCCAATGTGCGGCTGCAGATCATGCCGTTCGGCTTCGGCGGGCACTCCGGCGAGAGCGGCGCCTTCACCATCCTCAGCTTCCCCGACGCCGACCTGTCCGACGTCGTCTACATGGAGCAGCTGACCAGCGCCCTCTACCTGGACAAGCGCGAGGACGTCGCCCAGTACGAGCAGGCGCTGAAGGAACTCCAGCAGGACAGCCCCGGACCCGACGAGAGCCGGGACCTGCTCCGCGGACTCCTCCAGCTGTCCTGAGCGGTCCTCTTCTGTCTTGAGTCGACTCCTTCAACTCGCTTTAAACACAAGTACGATGACGTGTGATCAGGCATGGCGTAGATCTGGTGTCCGCTAGCGATTGAGGGATCACATGTCGTCCTACTTCACCGACCTGGCCCGGCAGTACATCGACGGCGAGTGGCGTCCGGGCACCGGCTCCTGGGACGTCATCGACTTCAACCCGTACGACGACGAGAAGCTGGCTTCGATCACGGTGGCCACGGTCGACGAGGTGGACCAGGCCTACCGGGCCGCCGCCCGCGCCCAGAAGCACTGGGCCGAGACCAACCCCTATGCGCGCCGCGCGGTCCTGGAGCGGGCGCTCAGGCTCATAGAGGACCGCGAGCAGGAGATAGCCGACCTGATCATCACGGAACTGGGCGGCACGCGCGTGAAGGCCGGTTTCGAGCTGCACCTCGCCAAGGAGTTCCTGCGCGAGTCGATCCATCTGGCGCTGCGCCCCGAGGGCAGGATCCTGCCCTCGCCGACCGACGGCAAGGAGAACCGCGTCTACCGGGTGCCGGTCGGCGTCGTGGGCGTGATCAGCCCCTTCAACTTCCCCTTCCTGCTGTCGCTGAAGTCGGTCGCCCCGGCGCTCGCGCTCGGCAACGCCGTGGTCCTCAAGCCCCACCAGAACACCCCGATCGCCGGCGGCACCCTGATCGCCAGCATCTTCGAGGAGGCCGGGCTGCCCGGCGGCCTGCTCAACGTCGTCGTCACCGACATCGCCGAGATCGGCGACGCGTTCATCGAGCACCCCGTCCCGAAGGTCATCTCCTTCACCGGCTCCGACAAGGTCGGCCGGCACGTGGCCACCGTCTGCGCCGCGAACTTCAAGCGCTCGGTCCTCGAACTGGGCGGCAACAGCGCGCTGGTGGTCCTGGACGACGCCGACATCGACTACGCGGTGGACGCGGCGGTCTTCAGCCGGTTCGTCCACCAGGGCCAGGTCTGCATGGCCGCCAACCGGGTCCTCGTGGACGCGTCCGTCGCCGAGGAGTTCACCGAGAAGTTCGTCGCCAAGGTCCGCGCCCTGAAGGTCGGCGACCCGCGCGACCCGCAGACCGTCATCGGTCCGGTGATCAACTCCCAGCAGGCGGGCGCCATCTCCGGCACCGTCGAGCAGGCGCTCGCCGAGGGTGCCACGGCCCTCGTCCGGGGTGCCACCTCCGGCAACCTGGTCGAGCCCAGCGTGCTCGTCGACGTGCCCGCCGACTCCGCGCTGCTGCAGCAGGAGGTCTTCGGACCGGTCGTCTTCCTCGTCCCGTTCGACGGCGAGGAGGAGGCGCTCCGCATCGTCAACGACACCCCCTACGGCCTCAGCGGCGCCGTCCACACGGCCGACATCGAGCGGGGCGTCGCCTTCGCCAAGCAGGTCGACACGGGCATGTTCCATGTGAACGACGGCACGGTCCACGACGAGCCGATCGTGCCGTTCGGCGGCGAGAAGCACTCCGGTCTCGGCCGCCTGAACGGCGAGACGACCCTGGAGTCCTTCACGACCGTCAAGTGGATCTCGGTGCAGCACGGCCGCAGCGGCTTCCCGTTCTGACCCGGCCCCGATCCTCCGGCCCCGATCCTCCGGCTCCGAATTCTCCGGCTCCGAATTCTTCGGCCCGACTTTTCCCGGCCACGGGCCATTGCGGACAGAAGCTGACCTCAATGGCCCGTAGCGTCATCGGTGTCGGAGGGCAGAGGGCCCCGGCAACGGTGAGGAGAGGCGGTCGGCCATGGTCACGCACGTATCGGCGGAGGAGTGGGGCGACGAGCGCGGGGCGCTGCTCGCGTTCATCGAGGAGCAGCGCGGCGGCATCCGCCGGGCCCTGCTCGGACTGACCGAAGAGCAGGCCCGCACCCGCCCCAGCGCCAGTGAGCTGTCGCTCGGCGGACTGCTCAAGCATGTCGCCGAGGTCGAGCAGAGCTGGATCGCGCGGGCGAAGCAGGAGCCGCCGGCGATCGTGCGCGACCAGTCGAACTGGCACGAGACCTTCCAGCTGATCGGCGACGAGACGGTCGCCTCGCAGCTGGCGCGCTGGCAGCAGGTCGCGGCCGAGACGGAGAAGTTCATCCGCTCCGCGCCGAGCCTGGACGACACCTTCCCGCTGCCGCCGGACCCCTGGTTCCCGCCGGAGGGCCGGGTCTCGCTGCGCTGGGTGTGTCTGCATCTGATCCGCGAGACGGCCCGGCACGCCGGCCACGCCGACATCGTCCGCGAGTCCCTGGACGGCAGGACCGCCTTCGAGCTGGTGGCCGAGGAGCGGGCCGCTCAGGGCGCCTCGTGAGGGCGCCCGCGGGGCGGACCGCCGTACGGCAATAGCCTGGTCCGCATGTCAGCGATCCGTCTTCTCGTGCTGGGCGCGGTCCGCCAGCACGGGCGGGCCCACGGCTACCAGGTGCGGGGCGACCTGGAGTACTGGGGCGCGCACGAGTGGTCCAACGCCAAGCCGGGCTCGATCTACCACGCCCTGAAGCAGATGGCCAAGCAAGGGCTGCTGCACGCGCACGAGATCGCGCCGTCCACGGCCGGTGGCCCGCCCCGCACCGAGTACGAGCTGACCGACCGGGGCACCGAGGAGTACTTCACCCTGCTGCGCGCCGCGCTGGTCACCTACGACCAGCGCGGCGACATGAAGACCGCGGCCATCGGCTTCATGGTCGACCTGCCGAGGGCGGAGGCCGTGGCGCTGCTGAAGGAGCGCACGCGCCGGATCGAGGCGTGGCGTGCCTCGGTCACCGACCACTACGTGCCCGAGGAGGGGCCGGGGCAGCTCGGCCACATCGGCGAGATCATGAACATGTGGGTCCACACGGCCGACTCCGAGGCCGAGTGGACCCATGGCCTCGTCGAGCGCGTCGAGAACGGCGCCTACACCTTCGCCGGCGAGGGCGAACCGTTCGTCGGCGTCCTCGCCGAGGACGAGGAGAACCCGTACGCGACGGGGGAGCGGCACCCGCGGGACGACCGCTGAGCCGACCGCGGAGGGCCGGTGATCCGAACGGCGCTGGGGATGTCAGTGGTGGAAGCCGGTCGCCGCCTCCTTGTCGTGGGTCAGCGGATGCGGCTGCCGGCGCAGCTCGGGCACGAGTCGGGTGAGGTCGGCCAGGAACAGGTCGGCCAGGTCGTGGGAGAAGCCGTTGCGGCACACGACCCGCAGCACGGACAGGTCCTGCCGGTTCTCCGGGAAGGAGTACGCGGGCACCAGCCAGCCGCCCTCGCGCAGCCGCCGGGAGACGTCGAAGACGTCGTACGACGTCACGTGGTCGGCGGTGGTGAAGGCGAACACGGGCAGCTCGTCGCCGCGGGTGAGCAGCCGGAAGTCGTCGAGCGCCGCGATCCGCTCGGCGAGTCCGGTCGCCACGTCCCGGGAGGTCTGCTGCACCGCGCGGTAGCCGTCCCGGCCGAGGCGCAGGAACGTGTAGTACTGCGCGACCACCTGGGCGCCGGGACGGGAGAAGTTGAGCGCGAAGGTGGGCATGTCGCCGCCCAGGTAGTTGACCCGGAAGACGAGTTCCTCGGGCAGTGCCTCCTTGTCCCGCCACAGCGCCCAGCCGACGCCCGGGTAGACCAGGCCGTACTTGTGCCCCGAGGTGTTGATCGACGCCACGCGCGCGAGCCGGAAGTCCCACACCAGGTCCTCGTCGAGGAAGGGGGCGATCATCGCGCCGGACGCGCCGTCCACGTGCACCGGGATGTCGAGCCCCGTGCGCTCCTGGAGGGCGTCCAGGGCCGCGCACAGGTCCGCGATCGGCTCGTAGGAGCCGTCGAAGGTGGAGCCGAGGACGCCGACGACCCCGATGGTGTTCTCGTCGCACAGCTCGGCCGCGGCCTGCGGGTCCAGATGGAACCGGTCGCCCTCCATGGGCACCTGCCGGGCCTCCACCTCCCAGAAGTTGCAGAACTTCTCCCAGCACACCTGGACGTTGACGCCCATGACGAGGTTCGGGCGGGCGCCCGGATAGCGGTCGGCGTTGCGCGTGGTCCACCGTCGCTTCAGCGCCATCCCGGCGAGCATGCACGCCTCGCTCGACCCGGTCGTCGAACAGCCCACCGCCGCCGACGGGTCCGGCGCGTTCCACAGGTCGGCGAGCATCGCCACACAGCGCCGCTCCAGCTCGGCCGTGCGCGGGTACTCGTCCTTGTCGATCATGTTCTTGTCCCGGCACTCCGCCATCAGCACCCCGGCCTGCGGCTCCATCCAGGTGGTGACGAACGTGGCCAGGTTCAGCCGGGAGTTGCCGTCCAGCATCAGCTCGTCGTGCACGAGCTGGTAGGCCGTGTTCGGGGCCAGCGGCGTGTCCGGCAGCCGATGCGTGGGCGGGGCCTCCGTCATGCCGCCGACCGGATTGGCCTCCCCGTAGAAGGGGTTGACCGAGATCTTCCGCTCGTCGTGCTTCTCGGGACCTTTGTGCAGGGCCATGAACGTGCCTCCAGGGAAGGGTTTCAGCGGACCGGGGTGCCGTCCGCGCACAACTGCATCTGTGGGCGCCCCGTCACCAGCAGCCAGGCCGGCAGCGACGCGATGCACAGCAGGGCGAGGAGGCCCGGCGAGGTGACCAGCACGGCGGCCGTGAACAGGCTCACCCAGGCCTGCCGGGTGACCGCCAGGAGCATGCCCAGGACGCCCGTGGCCACGCCCACCGCCGGATGGACGGCGGGCACGAGCGCGTGGGCGCACAGACCGAGGGCGCTGCCGATGAAGACCGCCGGGAAGATGCGCCCGCCGCGGAAGCCGCAGGACGCGGCGACGAGCAGCGCGGCCAGCTTCACCACCGCCATCGCGGCGAACTGGCCCGCCGTCCAGCCCTCCGGATCGCGGGACAGCTCCTCGACCTCCGACAGCCCCTTGAACAGCGTCAGATGGCCGCCAAGGGCCCCCAGGGCGCCCAGCACGGCGCCACCGGCCGGGAGCATCAGCATCGGGTGCCGCAGCCGCTGGAAGGCGGCGTGGACGTACGGGAAGGCGTGCACGGCGCACATGCCGAGCACCGCGGCCGCCGAGGCGATCACGAGGGCCGCCAGCAGGTCCTTCGCGTGCGCGTGGCCCATGGGCGGGAGCCCCAGGTCGAAGGTCGGGCGGGCCACCAGGGCGGTCGTCATGGCCCCGCACGCGCCGGCGGTCAGCGGCGCGAACACGTTGTCCCACAGCCGTCCGCGCATCGGGCGCCCGGCCAGTGCCTCGGAGATGACCAGCGCCGCCGCCACCGGCGTGCCGAACAGCGCGCCGATCGTCGCCGCCTCGGCCAGCACCGGCCACAGGGTGCCCGGCGTCCGGGGCATCAGACGGGCGCCCAGCCACACCGCGAGGCCGACGTTCACGGCGATGATCGGGTTCTCCGGGCCGAGGCTCGGGCCGCCGGCCAGCATCAGCCCGGTCGCCAGCACCAGGCCCGGCAGCACGGCCGGCGCCATCACCCGGGCGCTCAGGGCGAGGGTGGCCGGGTCGGGCCCGGCGTGCCCGGGTACCTTCCACACCACCAGCCCGACCGCGAGCCCCGTCGCGATCAGCATCGTGAACATCCACGGCACCGAGTAGCGCCCCACCCCGAGCGCGTCCGGCAGCGCGCCCCACAGCACGTGCTGCAGCCCCTCCGCCGCCGCGCTCACCCCGACGAACACCAGGCTCGCGGCCACGCCGACGGCCACGGCGGGCAGGATGAACGGCAGCAGGGCCCGCGCCGGCGCCGTGGGGGCGGTCGGGGGCACCTGCGGCGCGTCGGTCTCCTGGGCCACGCGCTCACCATAAGCGGACAAAATGCGCAGAACATCCTGAACGCCATGCGGGAAACCGGCTTGCACCTCACGTGGCGTGAGGCCTCAACGTGGAGGGCGTACCGACGAGAAGGAGCGGAAACGTGAGCTACTCCGTGGGACAGGTCGCGGGGTTCGCCGGGGTCACGGTGCGCACCCTGCACCACTACGACGAGATCGGCCTGCTCGTACCCAGCGAGCGCACACACGCCGGCCACCGGCGCTACAACGAGGCCGACCTCGACCGGCTCCAGCAGATCCTGTTCTACCGGGAGCTCGGCTTCCCGCTCGAAGAGGTCGCGGCGCTGCTCGACGACCCGGACGCGGACCCGCGCGCACACCTGCGCCGCCAGCACGAACTGCTGACCGCCCGGATCGAGAAGCTGCAGAAGATGGCCGCGGCCGTGGAGCACGCCATGGAGGCACGCAAGATGGGCATCAACCTCACGCCGGAGGAGCGGTTCGAGGTGTTCGGGGACAAGGACCCCGAGCAGTACGCCGAGGAGGCCGAACAGCGCTGGGGCGACACCGAGGCGTACGCCGAGTCGCAGCGCCGCGCCGCCACGTACACCAAGGAGGACTGGAAGCGCATCCAGGCCGAGGTCGACGACTGGGGCCGGCGGTACGCCGCCCTGGTCGCCGCCGGCGAACAGCCGGCCGGCGAGGCGGCCATGGACCTGGCCGAGGAGCACCGGCAGCAGGTCAGCAGGTACTACTTCGAGGTCTCCTACGAGATGCACCGGTGCTTCGCGGAGATGTACGTCTCCGACGAACGCTTCAAGGCGTTCTACGACTCCATGCACCCCGGTCTCGCCCAGCACCTGCGTGACGCGATCCTCGCCAACGCCGACCGGCGCACCCCCTGACCGGTCCCGGCCCGGGGGTGCACGGGGATCACTCCCGGGTCAGGACCACCGCCGTGCCGTAGGCGCACACCTCGGTGCCGACGTCCGCGGCCTCGGTCACGTCGAAGCGGAACGCCAGCACCGCGTTGGCGCCACGCGCGCGTGCCTGCTCCACGAGACGTTCCATGGCCTGGTTGCGGGTCTGGACCAGCGTCTTCGTGAGCCCCTTCAGCTCACCGCCGATCATCGACTTCAATCCGGCGCCGATCTGGCTGCCGAGGTGGCGCGATCGCACGGTGAGTCCGAAGACCTCGCCGATCACCTGTTCCACCCGGTGTCCGGGCACGTCGTTCGTCGTCACGACCAGTACGTCCGGCTGCGGCCCCTGGCCGCCGCCGTAGTCCTCGAGTCCCATGAGTCACAGCTTTCTCTCAGTCATCCCACAGTGCATCCTGGAGACACCGGTGGAACCTGGGGCGGTCACATCACGTTGATAGCTTTGTGCGGCCTTCACATGGACGCCGTAGCCGCCTTCACCCCCTCAGGAGCCCGGACCCGTGATGACACTCGCCCTCGGCCCGAGCTGGCTCGATCCCAACTACCTGCTCGACACGTACAGCATCTGGGGCCTGCTGCTCATCGTCTTCGCCGAGTCCGGCCTGCTCATCGGATTCTTTCTGCCCGGTGACTCGTTGCTCTTCACCTGCGGTCTGCTGATCACCTCGCACCAGCTGGACTTCCCCCTGTGGGGCGCGATCGGCCTGATCTGCCTCGCCGCGGTCCTCGGCGACCAGGCGGGCTACATGTTCGGCAAGAAGGTCGGTCCGTCCCTGTTCAACCGCCCGGACTCCCGCCTGTTCAAGCAGGAGAACGTCACCAAGGCGCACGAGTTCTTCGAGAAGTACGGCCCGAAGTCCCTGGTCCTGGCCCGCTTCGTGCCGATCGTGCGCACGTTCACGCCGATCATCGCGGGCGTCAGCGGCATGAAGTACCGCTCGTTCGTGATCTTCAACGTCATCGGTGGCGTGCTGTGGGGCGCGGGCGTCACCCTGCTCGGCTCCTGGCTGGGCAAGATCGACTTCGTCAAGAACAACATCGAGGCGATCCTGATCCTGATCGTCCTCGTCTCCGTGGTCCCGATCGCCATCGAGTTCCTGCGCGCCCGGAGCAAGGCGAAGAACGCGCCCCAGCCGGAGCCGGCCCCGCAGCAGCTGCCTCAGCAGCAGTCGCTGCACCAGCGCCCGCCGGCCATGGACGCCTCGACCACCCAGCTGCGCCGCATCGAGCCGGAGCAGCCGTACGGCCACCAGGCCCCCCAGACGCACCAGGCCCCCCAGACGCACCAGGCCCCCCAGGCTCACCAAGCCCCCCAGGCTCACCAGTACGAGCAGCCGTACCAGCAGCCCCAGCAGCAGGACTGGGATCAGCAGTACTACGCCCAGCAGCAGTACCCGCAGCAGCAGTACGACCAGAGCCAGTACGACCAGAGCCAGTACGGTCAGAACGGCCAGAACCAATACGGCCAGCACGGCCAGAACCCGTACCCCTACGACTACCGCCAGCAGTAGCCGACCCGGGGGCGCGGGGAACTGCGCGAACAGCCAGGGCGCACCCGCCCCCGCCCCCGCCCCCTAGAAGCCCCGGGTCCGCTTGGCCGCCCGCCGCTTACCGGCGGAGCCGACCCGCAGGAACAGCCGGAAGATCTCCGACCCCAGATTGACCCCGATGGCGATGGCCATGGCCAGGGACGCCGCGTTGGCCAGGGACACCAGCCCCTTGTCCACCTGGTTCTGGGCCATGCTCAACAGCCCGAAATAGGTGACCGAGCCGGGCAGCAGCGGCCCGATCGCGGCCGTCGTGTAGGGCAGCGCCGACGCGAACCGGTAGCGCGACAGCAGCTGCCCGAACAGGCCCACCAGCCCCGCCGCCACGGCCGTGGACGCCACCGGCGAGATGTTCGCGACGTAGTGCATCGCGCCGTACACCGTCCACGCCACACCCCCGTTGAGGGTCACCCACAGCACGGTCGAGCGCTCCTGCTGGAGCAGTACCGCGAAGGTCAGCGACAGCAGCATGGAGGCCGCGATCTGGATCAGCGGCCGCTCGTTGATGATGAGCGCCGCGTCCGGGTTCAGAGTGCCGCCGAGTTTCACGCCGAAGTACAGGACGACCAGCACGCCGGCGACGATGCCGACGAAGAAGTATAGGACCTCCAGCAGCCGGGCCGCCGCGGTGATGTAGAAGCCGGTCAGACCGTCCTGCACGCCCGCCACCAGCGCCCGCCCGGGCAGCAGCGCGAACAGCCCACCGGTGACGACGGCGGACGCCTTCACGTCGACGTGCGCCAGCGCGAACGCCACCCCGATCGCCGCGGGCGGCATCGCGGCGATGGTGAACTGGTAGAACTCCGGCAGCCCGCGCCCCGCGCACAGCCAGGCCAGCCGGTCACCGAGCATCGCGCCGAGCGCCGCCGCGACGAACACGATCAGGTCACCGCCGACCAGCACGGAGGCCGCGCCGGCCAGCAGACCGCCGGCCAGGGTCAGCGCCCAGCCGGGGTAGGGGTGCCGGTTGCGGCGGATCTCCGCCAGCCGCCGGTAGGCCTCCTCCAAAGAGACATGGGTCTCCGGGTCGGTCAGGTCGTCCACCAGGCGGAACACGGCCGCGAGCCGCGTGTAGTCGGTGCCCCGCCGCCGTACCGTCCGCGCCGCCGTCACCGGGTCCTCCACCAGCGACGGCTGGTGCGAGATCGACAGCAGCGTGAAGGTGACGTTCGGTTCGCAGCGGTCCAGGCCGTAGGACCGGCACACCGCGAACATCGCGGCCTCCACGTCCTCCGCGCCCTCACCGCCGGCCAGCAGCAGCTCCCCGATACGCAGGGTCAGGTCGAGGACGCGCGGGACGGCCGGGCCGCCCTCCTCCTCGCGCTGCACCTGCTCGGGCGCGGGCCGCTCGGCCACCGGCATGCGCAGCATCGTGCGCATCCGGTCCTGCCAGGGCGCGTCCTTGACCAGGCTGACCAGCGGCACCCCGGTGGCCGGGGTGAACGCCGTCAGGGAGTCCCTGGCGCCGTAGGTGCTCGGCGGGCTGAACGCCGACCCCTCCGGCTCGGCACCCGGCGGCTCCGGCGTCTGAAGCCCCTCCGGCACCGTGAACTCGGAGGTCGTCTCCGGCTCACCGACCGTCCTCGGGACATCGAGCCCCTCGGGAACGGCGAACTCGGATGTGGTCTCCGGGTCGTACCGCGCCTCGTCCGACCGGGGCTTGCGGTCCTCCGCCTCCGTCACCTCGCACCGCTCCCTGAACGACACCTTCCGCCGGCCCTCAGTATGCGCACGAACACCCGGTCGAGTCCGCACGGGTGCGGGAACGCGAAACGGGCCGCACGCGCACGCGTACGGCCCGTTCGCCGAAGACGCCCGGAAAGGCGCCGAAAAGAGATCGCCGAGCGATCAGTGACCGCCCTGCTCCTTGAAGCGCTTGTACGACCGCTCGATCTCGATCTCGGCGTCCGAGCGGCCCACCCAGTTGGCACCCTCGACCGACTTGCCGGGCTCCAGGTCCTTGTACACCTCGAAGAAGTGCTGGATCTCCAGGCGGTCGAACTCCGACACGTGGTGGATGTCGCGCAGGTGCTCCACCCGCGGGTCGGTGGCCGGAACGCACAGCAGCTTGTCGTCGCCGCCCGCCTCGTCCGTCATCCGGAACATGCCGATCGCGCGGCACTTGATCAGGCAGCCCGGGAAGGTCGGCTCGTCCAGGATGACCAGCGCGTCCAGCGGGTCGCCGTCCTCGCCGAGGGTGTTCTCGACGAAGCCGTAGTCGGTCGGGTAGGCGGTCGAGGTGAAGAGGCGACGGTCCAGGCGGATCCGACCGGTCTCGTGGTCCACCTCGTACTTGTTGCGCGAACCCTTCGGGATCTCGATCGTGACGTCGAACTCCACCGGTGGCTCCTCCATGATCAGCACATAGTTCTGGTGATTAAGTGTCCCTCACGCACGTGTGTGATCGCGAAAGGGGCTGGTGGTCGTGCCAGAGCTGAGGCCTTGGCGAGCCGCGAGACCGCAGGTGGAGCGGATCGCGAACGCCGTACGACCGCGTCTGGCGCGGGCCGCGACGGCCGCGAAGCCGCGCCTGGTGCAATGGACTCGGGCCCTGCGCCCCCGCCCCCCGCACCCGCCGCGCCCACAGTCCGCCAGGACCTGGCAGTACACCGCCGGCGCCGTCACGGCCGGCTTCGCGCTCGCCGCCGGTGTGGTGACCGTGGCCGGCCCCTGGGACGCCAACGGTCAGCGTACGGCCGAGCGGGACCGGGCGGTCGCCCTGGAGCGGTCAGGTGGCACAGATCACGGTGGGTCCGGTACGGCGGAGGGGGCGCCCCGGCCCGCGCCGAGCGCCGCGCCCGTCCTGGCGGGCCTGGACGCCGCGAGGAGCGCCGTCGGCGCCCAGCAGGCCGCCCCGGGCGGAAAGGCCCTCTCCGACGTCCTGAGGCCCCTTCTGAGCGCCTCCGCGCTGGGCGGCGCGCACACGGCCGCCGTCGTCGACGTGGCCACCGGCAGGCGCGTGTACGCGGCCGACGCCGGCAAGGCGCTCGCCCCGGCCTCCACCACCAAGATCGCCACCGCCGTCGCCGCCCTGTCGGCCCTCGGCCCGGACCACCGGCTCACCACCCGGGCCGCCCTCGAACCCGACACCGGCGAACTCGTCCTGGTCGGCGGCGGCGACCCCACCCTCACCGCGCACGAGAAGCCCGACGGCTGGGCCAGCCTGCGCACGCTCGCGGCGGACACCGCCGAGGCGCTGCGCAAGCGCGGCGTCCACAAGGTCACGCTCTCCTACGACACGACCCTCTACTCCGGCCCCGCCCTGCACCCCATCGGGGTCAACGAGAACGTGGCGCCCGTCAGCGCGCTGAGCGCCGACGAGGGCCGTACCGACGACTCCACCAGCGGCCCGACGCCCCGCGTGAGCGATCCGGCCGAGGACGCGGCCGGCAAGTTCGCGGGCTTCCTGAAGAACGCGGGCATCACCTCCACGCCCCCCGGCCCCTCCAAGGCCAGCACGCGCGCGGAGAACCTCGCCACGGTCTCCTCGCCCCCACTGTCCGCCCTGGTCGAACGCATGCTGACCAACAGCGACAACGACATCGCCGAGCACCTGGCCCGCCAGACGGCCCTGGCCAGCGGCCGGCCCGGCAGCTTCGACGGCGGCGCCCAGGCGGTCTCCGCACGGCTGACCAAGCTCGGCCTGCCGATGTCCGGCGCCTCCTTCCACGACGGCAGCGGCCTCGACCGCGACGACCGGCTCACCGCCGACCTCCTCACCGGCCTGCTGGTCACCGCCGGCGACCCCGGCCGCCCCGGCCTGCGCCCCGTCCTCACCGGCCTGCCCGTGGCCGGCTTCACCGGCACCCTGGCCGACCGCTACACCGACAGCGCGGCAGGCGTCGTACGCGCCAAGACCGGAACCCTGACCGGCGTGAACACCCTCGCCGGCACGGTCGTGGACGCCGACGGCCGGCTGCTGGCCTTCGCCTTCATGGCCTCCGGCACCACGGACCCCACGGCGGCGGAGGCGGCCCTGGACAGGGCGGCCACGGCACTGGCGAGCTGCGGCTGCGCCGTGTGACCCCTCGGGCCCGGCCGCACCGCCGCGCCCGCCCAACACCCCTGGCACCCGCCGACCCCGCATGGCCTGCCTCAAGCGGGAACGGTCCCGTACGGTTGACAGCATGACTGGCTTCGGTGGCACCACATCTCCCGGGATGGTCGACTGGAACCTCGCGGTGGCAACCGCGACACGGCTCGTGCGACCGGGCCCCGACGTCAGCCGCGACGAGGCGCGCACCGTCGTCGCGGAGCTGCGCCGGCACGCGAAGGCCTCGGAGGAACACGTCCGGGGCTTCACTCGTATGGGCGCTGACGAGACCCACGACACCCCCGTCCTCGTGGTCGACCGCCCCGGCTGGGTCCGCGCCAACGTCGCCGGCTTCCGCGAGATCCTCAAACCGCTCCTGGAGAAGATGCAGGAGCGCCGTTCCGGCAATCCCACCAGCGCGGTCCTCGGCACCGTCGGCGGCAAGGTCACGGGTGTGGAACTCGGCATGCTGCTGTCGTTCCTGTCCTCCCGCGTCCTCGGCCAGTACGAGACCTTCGCCCCCGCCACCCGCGACCTGCCCGCCGGCGAGAACGGCGGCGGCCGCCTGCTCCTCGTCGCCCCCAACATCGTCCACGTCGAGCGTGAACTCGACGTCGATCCGCACGACTTCCGCCTGTGGGTGTGCCTGCACGAGGAGACCCACCGCACGCAGTTCACGGCCGTGCCCTGGCTGCGTGACCACCTGGAGGGCGAAATCCAGTCGTTCTTGGCGGAGACCGATGTCGACCCGATGACGCTCCTGGAGCGCATCAGGGAAGCCGCCCAGTCCCTCGCCGGAGGCCGCCCCGAGGGCGAGGAGGACGACGGCGGGCGTTCCTTCGTGGAACTGGTGCAGACCCCGGCCCAGCGCGAGATCCTCGGTCGCCTCACCGCCGTGATGTCCCTGCTGGAGGGGCACGCCGACTACGTCATGGACGGCGTCGGGCCCAGCGTCGTACCGACCGTCTCGGAGATCCGCGAGAAGTTCCAGCAACGCCGCGCCAAGGGCGCCTCCCGCCTCGATCTCACCCTGCGCAAGCTGCTGGGTCTGGATGCCAAGCTGAGGCAGTACCGGGACGGCGAGAAGTTCGTGAGGGCCGTCGTCGAGCAGGTCGGTGTGGACGGCTTCAACCGCGTGTGGACCTCGCCCAACACCCTTCCCACCAAGACGGAGATCGCCAAACCGGCGGACTGGGTCGCACGGGTGCATCGCAAGGCCGAGTCGTGAGACGGCATGGACGCGTTGTGAAATGAATCCGGCCTGCGGCAGGCGAACGCCCCTCCAATCACCCTTCCGAGGGACCGTGAGCCATGCGTAGGCGTGCAATGCTCGGGGAACCGCCCGGTTCTGTCACCATCTACACACTCTGAGTGACCGACTCGGGTTCACCCCCCGACAACTTCATGAAGGGAACCGGACATGGGTCCCCATCCTGCGGTCGCGGCGATACGCCTGGCGGTCCGCCGCGTCCTCCATGACATCCTCAACCACCACCACACCTGCGGCTTGCCCGGCCGGCAGGCCTCCGGCGAGCGCGCGAACCGGACAGTCGAGCGGCCCCCCTCCCCGCTCGTGCTCGTCGCGTGCTCCGGCGGCGCCGACTCCATGGCCCTCGCCTCCGCCCTCGCCTTCGAAGCGCCCAGGCTCGGCGTCCGCGCCGGGGGCGTCACCGTCGACCACGGCCTCCAGCCCGGCTCCGACCTCCGCGCCGACGAGGTCGTTCTGCGCCTGCGGGAACTCGGCCTCGACCCGGTCGAGTCCATCGCCGTGACCGTCGGCCGCGACGGCGGACCGGAAGCCGCCGCCCGCGACGCCCGCTACGCCGCCCTGGACGCCATCTCCGAACGTCACGGAGCCGCGGCGATCCTGCTCGGCCACACCCGGGACGACCAGGCCGAAACCGTCCTGCTCGGCCTCGCCCGCGGCTCCGGCATCCGCTCCCTGTCCGGCATGGCCGCGGTCTCGGGGGCCGACGGCCGTTACCGGCGGCCCTTCCTGCAGCTCGACCGGCAGACCGCCCGCAAGGCCTGCATGGTCCAGTCCCTCCCGGTCTGGGAGGACCCGCACAACGCCGACCCCGCCTACACCCGCTCCCGGCTCCGGCACGAAGGCCTGCCCGCGCTGGAGAAGGCCCTCGGCAAGGGAGTCGTGGAGGCGCTCGCCCGCACCGCCCAGCTCTCCCGCGACGACGCCGACGCCCTCGACGCCTGGGCCAGCCAGGCCGAGTCCTCCGTACGCGACGCCACAGGCGTTCTGGAGTGCGCCAAGCTCTACGCCCTCCCGCCCGCCGTACGCCGCCGGATCCTGCGCCGTGCCGCCATCCAGGCCGGTGCCCCGGCGGGTTCGCTGTTCGCCCGTCACATCGAGGAAGTCGACCGCCTGATCACCGGCTGGCGCGGCCAGGGAGCCATCAATCTCCCGGGCAAAGTCGTCGCCCGGCGCCAGGGTGGCAGACTGGTGATTCGGCAAGGCTGAATCCCGGCCCCGCGGAGCGACCCTCCGGCGGCCGGTCCGGGCAGCCGAGGGCCGTGCATGCGGCCGTAAGTGCGGGACGACCGAAAGTGATGCGGGTGGACGCGAAAGACATGGGTGCCGACCTCCAGCGGGTGCTCATCACCAAGGAAGAGATCGACGCGAAGCTGGCCGAGCTGGCCGCGAAGATCGACGCGGAGTACGCGGGCAAGGACCTGCTCATCGTCGGCGTCCTCAAGGGCGCCGTGATGGTCATGGCGGACCTCGCGCGGGCGCTGTCCACCCCCCTCACCATGGACTGGATGGCCGTGTCCTCCTACGGCGCGGGCACCCAGTCCTCCGGCGTCGTGCGGATCCTCAAGGACCTCGACACCGACATCAAGGGCCGGCACGTCCTGATCGTCGAGGACATCATCGACTCCGGCCTGACCCTGTCCTGGCTGATCAACAACCTCGGCTCCCGCGAGCCCGCCTCTTTGAAGGTGTGCACGCTGCTGCGCAAGCCCGACGCCGCCAAGGTCGCCATCGACGTCGAGTGGGTCGGCTTCGACATCCCGAACGAGTTCGTCGTCGGTTACGGCCTCGACTACGCCGAGAAGTACCGCAACCTGCCGTTCGTCGGTACGCTCGCGCCTCACGTCTACGGCGGCTGAGCCAGTCGGCTCAAGCCTTGTAGGACGATCGGGAACCCCGGCGGGTTCCGCGCCGTTGAAGCATGCAGAGACGGGTTTCCCAGCCGTCGAAGCGCCTTCGTGCGGCTTCGGGCCAGCATGCTGGGGTACCGTCAGAAGAACTGTCTTATCAAACTCACTGTGGCAGGAGGGACGGGGCGGCACCGCTCCGTATGGATGGACGTGAAGCGATACTTCCGTGGGCCGGTCATGTGGATCGTGCTGGCCGTCCTTGCCGTGGTCGTGTTGATGCAGGTCGTCGGCTCGTCCGGCGGCTACAAGACGGTGGACACCGGCCAGGTTGTGGCGGCGATCAACGCCAACAAGGTCGAGTCGGCCAAGCTCACCACCGGTGACGAACAGAGCATCAAGGTCACGCTCAAGGACGGCTACAAGGTCGAGGGCAGCTCGAAGATCCAGGCGAGCTACATCGGCGATCAGGGCGTCACGATCGCCGGCACGCTGCAGACCAAGTACCAGGACAAGCAGATCCCCGACGGCTACACGGTTTCGCCGTCCAAGCAGAACCCGTTCGTCGGCGTCCTGCTCTCTCTGCTGCCCTTCGTCCTGATCGTGGTCGTCTTCCTGTTCCTGATGAATCAGATGCAGGGCGGCGGCTCCCGAGTCATGAACTTCGGGAAGTCCAAGGCCAAGCTGATCACCAAGGACACCCCGAAGACGACGTTCTCGGACGTCGCGGGCTGCGACGAGGCCGTCGAGGAACTCCACGAGATCAAGGAGTTCCTGCAGGAGCCGGCCAAGTTCCAGGCCGTCGGCGCCAAGATCCCCAAGGGCGTACTGCTCTACGGCCGCCCGGGTACCGGCAAGACCCTGCTCGCGCGCGCCGTCGCCGGCGAGGCGGGCGTCCCCTTCTACTCGATCTCCGGTTCCGACTTCGTCGAGATGTTCGTCGGTGTCGGTGCCTCCCGGGTCCGTGACCTGTTCGAGCAGGCCAAGGCGAACGCCCCGGCGATCGTCTTCGTCGACGAGATCGACGCGGTCGGCCGCCACCGCGGCGCCGGCCTCGGCGGCGGTCACGACGAGCGCGAGCAGACCCTGAACCAGCTGCTCGTCGAGATGGACGGCTTCGACGTCAAGGGCGGCGTCATCCTGATCGCCGCCACCAACCGGCCCGACATCCTCGACCCGGCGCTGCTGCGCCCGGGCCGCTTCGACCGCCAGATCGCGGTCGACCCGCCGGACCTGCAGGGCCGCCTGGAGATCCTCAAGGTCCACCAGAAGGGCAAGCCGGTCGCGCCCGACGTCGACCTGTCCGCCGTGGCCCGCCGCACCCCGGGCATGACCGGTGCCGACCTCGCGAACGTGCTGAACGAGGCCGCGCTGCTCACCGCCCGCGGCGACCAGAAGCTGATCGACAACAAGGCGCTGGACGAGGCGATCGACCGCGTGGTCGCAGGCCCGCAGAAGCGGACCCGGATCATGTCGGACAAGGAGAAGAAGATCACCGCGTACCACGAGGGCGGTCACGCCCTGGTCGCGGCTGCTTCGCCGAACTCCGACCCGGTCCACAAGATCACGATCCTGTCCCGCGGCCGCGCCCTCGGCTACACGATGGTCCTGCCGGACGAGGACAAGTACTCGACCACGCGCAACGAGATGCTGGACCAGCTCGGCTACATGCTGGGCGGCCGCGCCGCCGAGGAACTGGTCTTCCACGACCCGACCACCGGCGCCGCGAACGACATCGAGAAGGCCACCAACCTGGCCCGCGCGATGGTCACGCAGTACGGCATGACCGAGCGGCTCGGCGCCATCAAGTTCGGCGGCGACAACAGCGAGCCGTTCCTCGGACGTGAGATGGCTCACCAACGCGACTACTCCGAAGAGGTCGCCGCGCTGGTCGACGAAGAGGTCAAGAAGCTCATCGAGAACGCGCACAACGAGGCCTGGGAGATCCTGGTCGAGAACCGCGACGTCCTCGACCAGCTCGTCCTTCACCTGCTGGAGAAGGAGACCCTGGGCAAGGAGGAGATCGCGGAGATCTTCGCCCCGATCCACAAGCGCCCGCCGCGGCCCGCGTGGACCGGTTCCTCCCGCCGTACCCCGTCCACCCGCCCGCCGGTGCTCTCTCCCAAGGAGCTGGCACTGACCAACGGTGCGAACGGCGCCACGGCCGCGATCAGCACGGTCAAGTCCACCGCCACGGAGTCGGCCCCGGTCACGGACCAGACTCCGGAGGACCGCCCGGAGAGCTGACGGCTTCTGGCCAACGGGCCGGAATGAACGCCGCGTCCGCCAGGTTTTAGCCTGGAGGCGCGGCGTTCGTATGTCCGCAACATGACGGGTGGCTGTCGCCATGCGTACAGGCAGAGGAACGAGGAACCAGATGATCGACCCCGTGACGCTGGACGGTGAGGGCCGCATCGGCGAGTTCGACGAGAAGCGCGCCGAGAACGCCGTTCGCGAGCTGCTGATCGCGGTCGGCGAGGACCCGGGCCGCGAGGGCCTGCGGGAGACCCCGGCGCGGGTGGCACGGGCGTACAAGGAAATCTTCGCGGGCCTGTGGCAGAAGCCCGAGGACGTTCTGACGACGACGTTCGACCTGGGGCACGACGAGATGGTCCTGGTGAAGGACATCGAGGTGTACAGCACCTGTGAGCATCATCTGGTGCCGTTCCGGGGAGTGGCGCACGTCGGGTACATTCCGTCGACGTCCGGGAAGATCACCGGCCTGTCCAAGCTGGCCCGGCTCGTGGACGTCTATGCGCGCCGCCCTCAGGTGCAGGAGCGTCTCACGACGCAGATCGCCGACTCCCTGATGGCGATCCTGGAGCCGCGCGGCGTGATCGTGGTCGTCGAGTGCGAGCACATGTGCATGTCCATGCGCGGCATCCGCAAGCCGGGAGCGAAGACCATAACCTCAGCGGTCCGTGGTCAGCTGCGGGACGTGGCCACCCGTAACGAGGCGATGAGCCTCATCATGGCGCGCTGAACCGCGGAACCGCTGACGCCGATGCCGTCGCCGGGCATCGGCGGTCATGCCACCGGCTCTGCCCCGGGGTGGTTCTGGTCGTCGTCGTCCTCCGGGAGCCTGCACACGCGCTCCAGGAACAGCGCGGCCGCTATGACCCCGATGCCTGCCAGGACCGAGAAGCCCGCGTAGATGACCTGGTCGCGGCGTGCCGGGATGTCGAGCAGCTCCAGCAGGAAGACGCCCGTGCCGCCGTACATACCGGCGACGAGGGCGGCGACCAGGGCGCTCGCCTGACCGAAGACGACCGCGCGGGCGGCCATCAGCGGATCGACACCCTTCGCGCCGGGGCGGCGCTCGCGCTGGGCCTTGAAACGGCCGCGCAGCGAGAGCGCCGTCGAGAGCAGGACCACCGCGATCAGGGCGAGCACGACGGGGGCGGCCAGCGGGACGCTGGGAAGGGTCCCGATCGAGTTCCACAGGCGGGCGCCCGCCCAGGACAGGATGCCGGCCACGACGAACACGCCCGCCAGCACCCTGATGCGCAGCTCTCTCACGGTGTCCCTTCAGTTCCCCCGGACCGGTCCGGACTGCGGTCGCATCGACCTTGTCGTCTTGACCTTAACGACTACTCGGGCAGTCGGAGTTCCAGGTCCTGGCGTGGTTCGACGCCGGCGCGGGTGAGGGCCGACAGCAATTCGGCCACCGCGCCGCGACCGGGCAGCTGGGCCTGCGGGTCCACGTCGTGCCAGGGCGCGAGCACGAAGGCGCGCTCATGGGCGCGCGGATGGGGCAGGGTGAGCTGTGGGTCGTCGGAGGTGACATCCGCGTAGGCGACGATGTCGACGTCCAGGGTGCGCGGACCCCAGTGCTCGTCGCGGACGCGTTTGTACGCCTCCTCGATGGCGTGCGCGCGCTCCAGCAGGGAGCTGGGGGGCAGGGTGGTCTTGAGGGCCACGACCGCGTTGAAGTACGACGGCTGGCTGCCCGGCTCGACGCCCCAGGGCTCCGTCTCGTACACCGGCGAGACGGCCTTCACACGGACGCCGGGGGTGTCCTCGAGCGCGTCGACGGCGCCCTGGAGGGTCTCCAGGCGGTTGCCCAGGTTGGCGCCGATGGAGATGACGGCCCACTTGGGGTTCTGCAGGGTGGTGTCGGCGGCGTCCACCTTCTCGACGACCGAGGCGGGCACCGGCTGGACGGTCGGGTCGCTGTGACCCTGGAGGAAAGGTCGGGTCATACTCGGCTCCGGGTGATGGTGACGGTCACATCGTCGAAGGGGACGGTGATCGGCGCGTCCGGCTTGTGGACGCAGACCTCCACCTCCTGGACCCCTTCGTGCTTGAGACAGGTCTGCGCGATCCGCTCGGCGAGAGTCTCGATGAGGTTCGCCGGCTCGCCCTCGACCACGGCCGCGACCTCCTGGGCCACGATGCCGTAGTGCACGGTCTTCGCCAGGTCGTCGTCCGCCGCGGCCGACCGGGTGTCCAGCCCCAGGACGAGGTCGACGATGAAGGTCTGGCCCTCCTCGCGCTCCTTGGGGAACACACCGTGGTGCCCGCGGGCCTTGAGGCCGCGCAGCGCGACACGATCCACGCGAATCACTCCTGCAATCGTCGGGAAGGACCGGTCCGTACCACGTGCGGGCGGCACACCGGCCTCAGACGAATCTACCTGCGGGCACTGACAAAGCCGGGCTGCGGGGCGCGGGCGCGGGTCGGGAGCACGAGGGTTCATCTCGTGTTTCCCCCGGAAAACCCGGCCGTGTCATGGGCTGGTAGCGGCTCATACCCAGGGGTAGGTGATTCCAACCACTTCTTCGCCTCTGTGCGGCGTGCACCCGCTCAGGCGAGGGGTTCGTCGTCCCGTTCCGTGCCGTCGGGGCCGTTCTCGCCGTCGTCGTCGGCCTCCGCGAGGACGGGGGAGGCGTGGTGCGACCAGAGCTTCCAGCCGGAGGGCGTGCGCCGGAACACGTTGGTGGCGACGACGAGCTGGCCGACCAGCGGTCCCAGTTCCGTGCCGTCCTTCGGGGCGGGGCCGCCGCTGAGGATGTTCTCGGTGCAGGTCACGAGTGCGGTGTCGCCGGTGACGGAGACATGCACGTCGGTGAGGAAGAACTGGATGTAGTCGGTGTTGGCCATGATCAGGGCGTACGACCTGAGGACCTCGCCGCGGCCGGTGAGCACCGGCCAGCCCGGGTGGACGCAGGAGACCACGCCCGTGTCCGCCGGATCGTGGTACTCCTCGTCCACGCCCAGGTCGGCGGGGGTGAGCCAGAGGGAGGACAGCTCCTCGAAGTCGCCGCGTTCCATCGCCTCGTAGAAGGCGGTGTTGGCGGCCTCCACCTGTTCGACGTCGGTGTGAGGGGCGCTCACCGGGGTCCTTCCGCCCCGTGCGTGCCGTCGGCGCCGGGCGCACGCCCATCGCCGCGCGCCTGGTGCTCATGCGCGTCGCCCAGCGTGTGCTCCGCGTCACGCGCCCCGCGCTCGCCTCTCGCGCCCGGCGCGGGTCCCGCCGTACGTGCCTCTTCCACAGCGCGTGCGACCCGTACCGCGTCCGCGGTGGCGTGCACCTCGTGCACGCGCACCGCCCACGCGCCGGAGTGCGCCGCGAGGGCGGAGACGGCGGCAGTGGCGGCGTCGCGCTCCCGGGCCGGCGGCGGCGCGCCGTTCGGGCCGGCCAGGACCCGGCCGAGGAAACGCTTGCGGGAGGCGGCCACGAGCAGGGGGTGCCCGAGGGCGCACAGACGGTCGAGGTGGGCGAGGAGGGTGAGGTCGTGCTCGGCCTCCTTGGAGAAGCCGAGGCCGGGGTCGACGACTATGCGGTCGGGGGCGATGCCACCGGCCAGCACGGCCTCCACGCGTGCTTGCAGTTCGTCCACGACTTCGGCGACGACGTCCTCGTAGGCACCCTTGACGCTGTCGCCCTGGAGGAAGCCGCGCCAGTGCATGACGACGAACGGGGCGCCCGCGGCGGCGACCGCGGGGATCATCGCGGGGTCGGCGAGGCCGCCGCTGACGTCGTTGACGAGGGAGGCGCCGGCAGCGAGGGACTGTTCGGCGACGGAGGCGCGCATGGTGTCGACGGAGACGACGACGCCCTCGGAGGCGAGCCCGCGGACGACCGGGACGACGCGCCGGAGTTCCTCGGCCTCGTCGACGCGGGTGGCGCCGGGGCGGGTGGACTCGCCGCCGACGTCGACCAGGTCAGCGCCCTCGGACACGAGATCCAGGCCGCGCTTGACGGCGATCGTCGTGTCGAACCAGCGGCCGCCGTCGGAGAAGGAGTCGGGGGTCACGTTGACCACGCCCATGACCGCGCACCGGTCCCATGCCGGAAGGCCGGCCACCCGGCCGCGTCCGCTGTGGTTGTTCATACGTTCAGCGTAGGCCCAGCAGGGTGCCGCGAATGCGCGGTGGCCCGGGCGGACGCCCCCGTGCTGGAGGGGGTGGGGTGTCCGCCCGGGCCGGTCCTCGGGCGCACCGCTCTGTGTCGCGGCGCTCGGTTCTTTGGTGCTCAGAGCTGTCGTGCGGCGCTCAGGCCGCGCGGACATCTCTTTCCGCCACGGCGTGCGCGCAGGGGCGCTCGGTGGTCGCCCTGCGCCGGCGCATGAAGCGCGGGAGCGGAAGCGCGAGGTTGACGAAGCCCTCCGCCTGCATGGTGGCGAAGCCGATACGGGGCAGGTCGGTCGTCGCCCGGTAGACGATGAACCGCGGCTCCCAGCGCGGCTGGAACTTGGCGTTGAACTTGTACAGCGACTCGATCTGGAACCAGCGCGAGAGGAACACCAGCAGCCCGCGCCAGGCGCGCAGCACCGGACCGGCGCCGATCTTCTCGCCGCGCGCGAGCGCGGAGCGGAACATCGCGAAGTTCAGCGAGACCCGGGTGATGCCGAACTTCGGTGCGGCCTGGAGGGCGGCGACGATGAGCAGCTCGTTCATGCCGGGGTCCGCGCTGCGGTCGCGGCGCATCAGGTCGAGCGAGGCGCCGTCCTTGCCCCACGGCACGAAGTGCAGGACCGCCTTCAGGTCCCCGTACTCCCCGGGCTCGTCGTCCTGCTTGTGGGCGGTGGCGATCAGGCAGTCGCCGTCGGTGGGGTCGCCGACGCGGCCGAGGGCCATGGAGAAGCCGCGCTCGGTGTCGGTGCCGCGCCAGTCCTCCGCCGCCAGGCGGATGCGCTCCAGCTCGGCCTCGCCGAGATCACGGATGCGCCGTACCCGGGTTTCGTAGCCGGCTCGCTCGATGCGCTTGACCATTTGACGGACGTTGCGCATCGCGCGTCCGGCGAGCGAGAAATCCGCGACGTCCACCACCGCCTCGTCGCCCAGTTCGAGGGCGTCCAGGCCGGTCTCCCGGGTCCACACCTCGCCGCCCGTCTCCGAGCAGCCCACGACGGCCGGGGTCCATGAGTGGGCCTTGGCCTCGTCCATGAAGCGCTCGATGGCGCCGGGCCAGGCCTCGACGTCGCCGATCGGGTCGCCGCTGGCGAGCATCACGCCGGAGATGACGCGGTAGGTGACCGCGGCCTTGCCGCTGGGCGAGAAGACGACCGCCTTGTCGCGGCGCAGCGCGAAGTGGCCGAGCGAGTCGCGCCGGCCGTGCTTCTCCAGCAGGGCCCGCAGCTGGGACTCGTCCTCCTCGGTGAGGCGGGCGGCCGGGTGCTCGGGGCGGAACGCCAGGTAGATGGTGGTGGCGGCGGTGATCCAGCCGAGGGCGCCGAGGGAGAAGGCGACGGTCCAGGACGTGTTCCCCTGGTAGTCGACCGGGCCCTCGAAGCCGAACAGGCCGTAGACGACGTGCGTCAGCCGATCGGCCAGGCTCGGGTCACCGATCGTCCGGTGCGGGTGGACGCTGACGATGACGAGTCCGAGCACCAGGGAACTGGCGCTCATGAGGACGAAGTTGGCGAGCGCGCGCCACCTGCTGCGCGGGTCCGGCAGGGCCGCGAACTGGTCGCGATGGAGCAGCAGCGGTACGAGCAGCACGACCGCGATGAGCACGCCGACGAGCGAGTGCCGGTACGCGAACTGCGCCGCCGCGCCGGCCGGCAGCAGCGCCACCGCGGCCCGCCATGCCCGGCGCTTGCGCCGTTTGAGCCCGTGCGCGAGCAGCAGCAACAGCACGCCGGAACTCAGCGAGAGCGCTGCGGCGAAGGGCCCGAACGAGCCCGGCAGCACCTCGGCGATGGCGTGCATACGGCTGTGGCGGAAGCGCGGGAACACACCCGCGGCAATGTCCAGGGCGCCCACGATCGCGGCCGCCCTGCTGACCAGAGTAGGTACGGCCTCGGGGCGCGGACCGCGCAGTATGCGCCGCGCCCGGCTTGATCGGCCCGGAACCTCGCCCGACATTTCCCCATCTATCCTGACAGACATCGCATCCCGTAGTTCTGCGAGAGACCTTGAACCCGGGCCCGATCGGGCATCCGGCGACATTGCGCCCTCTAGGACGGTGTCTCGGGGAGAGAGGTTCACTCCTCACCGGAAAGTCGGGTCAAAGGGCAAGGAAAGCCCCGGGCAAGCCTCGCGACGGCGCGTGGGTATGCGCCGGGCGGAAAGCGCAGGCAGGAAGCAGCCCATGGGTCTCACGAGCAACAAGGTGCTGGTGCTGGCGATCGTCCTCGCCGCCGCTCTGTTCATCGGAACGGTGTGGCTGTGGCCGCGGCTGGCACGGCAGAGCTGGCGGACCGTCATCGGACGGGTCGGCCTGATGCTCACCACCCAGCTGGCGCTCTTCGTCTCCGTGGGCCTCGCCGCCAACCAGGCCTTCGGGTTCTACGCCAGCTGGGCGGACCTGTTCGGGCAGGAGACCGACCAGGGCGTCGTCGTCGACCACGCCGCGGGTGGCGGCACCGGCGGTCCGATACAGGTGCTCTCCTCGTCCGACGTCCAGGGCGTGCGCGGCACCGGCTCGCAGACCACCGGGCAGGTCCAGAAGGTCGACATCGTCGGCCGGAAGAGCCACATCGCCACGCCGGCCTTCGTCTACCTGCCGCCGGAGTACTTCCAGCCGCAGTACCGCACGCGTACGTTCCCGGCCGCGGTCGTCCTGACCGGCTACCCGGGTACGGCGCAGGCGCTGGTGGACAAGCTGCGTTACCCGCGTACGGCGCAGCAACTGGCCAAGAGCGGGCGGATGCAGCCGATGATCCTGGTGATGATGCGGCCGACCGTGGCACCGCCGCGGGACACCGAGTGCGTGGACATCCCGGGCGGGCCGCAGGCGGAGACGTTTTTCGCCCAGGACCTGCCGGAGGCCGTCCTCGCGCACTACCGGGTCGGCAAGCGCCCGGGAGGCTGGGGCGTCATCGGCGACTCCACGGGCGGCTACTGCGCGCTCAAGCTCGCCATGCACCATCCCAACGTGTACGCCGCCGCCGCGGGCCTCTCGCCGTACTACAAGGCGCCGATCGACCCCACCACCGGCGACCTCTTCCACGGCGACAAGAACCTGCAGAACCGTGCCGACCTGAACTGGCTGCTCAAGCACGAGCAGGCGCCGGACACCTCGCTGCTCGTCACCAGCAGCAAGGTCGGTGAGCACAACTACAAGGACACGCTGAAGTTCATCACGCGCGTGCAGAACACGAAGCTGACCCGGATCTCGTCGATCATCCTCGACAGTGGCGGCCACAACTTCAACACCTGGCGGCGCGAGATCCCGGCGATGCTGCAGTGGATGAGCGGACGCCTCACCGACCGCTGACCCGCCGCGCGCCTGATGCCCGCGAAGCCGGTGATGTGGCCGTGTTTTTACGGGGTGGGGGTCCACGATTCGCATACGCGCGGTAAGTTTCTGGCCATGCCACGTGGACGCCACCGCCATTCCCCGCCTCTGCACCGGCTGTTGCCTCCGTCGGCGATCGCCGGTGTCTCCGTCGCCTGCGCGCTGGGTCCCTGGGCGTTCTCCGAGACCACGGTGTTGCGCGCCCTGGCCGCTGCCGCCGCCGCGACGGCGGTCGTCGGCGCGGTCGTGATGCGCCGCTGGGACACGCACGCGGGCAAGCAGGTCGCCGAACTCACACGCGCGCGTGCCGGCGACGAATGGCGGTACGAGGAGCGGGTCGCCGAACTGGAGACCGACCTGGAGGAGTCGCGCGAACTGCGCACGAAGCTGGAGCAGCGGCTGCGCGCCAAGCGCGCGGAGCTGGCGGGCCTGCGCAACGAGCACGCCTCCCTGCTGCGCCGGTACGCCACTGCCGAGACCGAGCGCGCGAGCGCCCTGGAGGGACGTCGGCTGCTGGAGATCGAGGCGGCCGTGCCCTCGTCGGCGCCCGCGCTGCCGCCCGCACGCCGCACCGAGCCGGACCAGGCGGAGGCGAAGGCGGCGGACGAGCCCACGGAGCCGGACGACGTCGCCGGTGAGGACGCGGCGGACTCCGGGGACGGGCCGACGGCGCAGGCGGTGTTCTCGCACGAGGGCGTACGCCTGTACCAGCAGGCCCTGACGGCCCTGGCCCGGTTCGACGGCGAGGCCTCGGCCGAGTCCGAGACCGAGTCCGAGACCGAGTCCGAGACCGAGTCCGAGTCCGAGTCCGAGCCTGCGGAGGCAGACGCTTCTGAGGGTGATGAAGCGGTGACTTCCGAAACCGAGGCCGCCGGGACTGAGGCCGCCGTGACCGAGGATTTCGAGACTGCGGACTTCGAGACTGCGGGCTTCGAGACTGCTTTCGAGGCTGAGGCTTCCGGGGACACGGCTGCTGTGCACGCGGCGGCTCCTGAAGCCGATGCAGACACCGCCGCGGTCCAGGCCGATGCGGGCGCGGTTACGACGGACCGGGCCGATGTCCGCAGGTCCGACGAGGGCGAGGTCCCTTCCGCCACCGGGCCGGAGGGCACGGTGGACGTCGCGGGAGACATCGCCGCAGATGGCGCCGGGGAGAGCGCAGCGGAAGGCGTGACGGACGCCGCAGGTGCTCCTCGGAGCGGAGCCGGTGCGCCGGCCGCCCAGGAGGACGAGGCACAGGGGCAGCCCGTGGCGGCCGACGGGCACGCGCGCGCGGCCGCCGCCCCCACCGCACCGGCGGAACCCGCCCAGCCCGTGGGTCGGCCGCTCGCCGGGCACTTCACGGTGCCGACCGCGGTGGCCGTCGTACCGGCCGCGCCCGCGCGCCGCCCGGCGGTCGAGGGCGGATTCGACTTCTTCGGCACCCAGAAGGGAGCGCCGAAGGACGCGCTGGACTCGGTGCAGAACGAGGATCTCGCCGACGTCGTCGGCCAGGAAGCCCTGGACGTGCACAAGGCCGAGTCCGAGGCCGAGTTCAAGCCCGCCGGTGCGCAGGAGGACGGCGTCGGCCAGGTCATCGACCTGACCGCGCACGACGAGACCGAGCAGATCGACGTCCAGAGGCTGCGCAGCGCGGCTTCCTGAGTCGGTACCAGGCACAAGGCCCGGCTTCCCGGAGAGGGGGCCGGGCCTTGCGTCATCCGGATGTCATCCAGCGGTCGGGGCGTGCGTCCCGGCGGCCCGTACGGGACCGCTCCGCCTGGGCGTGCAGAAGCCGCGCGGCCTCCTGGGCGTCCCGCAGGCGGGCTGTCACGGTCTTGCCGGCCCCGGTGTCCACGTGGACGTCCGCGACCCGCCACAGGCGCTGCCACGGCCCCTGGCTCAGCCGTACGCTCTGCACCTTGGCGTGCGGGACCAGCGAGAGGCTGCGGCGCAGCAGACCGTGCCGGGTGGCGAACACCGTGTCGGTGACCGCGAGGCGGTGACCGCGCCACCACACCGGCACGCACCAGCCGGCCCGACGCGGTGGCCGCGACAACTCCTCGGGCACCGTGACGCCGTGCAGCACGCGCGCGACGACCGACTCGGCGATCGGGCGCGGGGCGACCGGCACCAGCACGGAGTTGGCGGACCCGGCCACGTCCAGCTCGACCCGCACCCAGCCGAGCCGCCGCCACAGCAGGGGTTCCACGAAGCGCACGGTCTGCACCCGGCCCGGCGGGACCGTCTCGTGCGTACGGTCGAGCAGTCCGTGGTCGATGCGCAGTCCGTCCGGTGACTCGCTCACCTTCCAGTCGAACTCGCCGACGAACCGTCCCGCGCTGCTCGCACCGGCGGCGCCGAACAGGGGGAGGGCGGTGGCGAGGACCGTCCACAGGTTGTGGGTGGTGAGCCACAGCACGGTCGGTGCGACGAGCGCGGCGCACAGCGAGCCCCAGGTGGCGCCCGTCAGCACCAGAGAGAGTGCGAGCGCGCGAGGGGGCACGCGCAGCAGCTCGTACGCCGGTGCCTCGCCGACTTCGCGCGCCGTCTCGGGCGCGAAACCCGCCGCGCGCGCGAGCAGCTCCGCGCGCAGGGCGCGCGCCTCCTGCTCGCCCAGGAAGGCCAGTTCGTCCTTGTCGTCGGCGCCCACGACGTCGATCCGCAGCTTCGCGACGCCCGCCATGCGCGCGAGGAGGGGGCGGGAGACGTCCACGGCCTGGATGCGCTCCAGCCGGATGTGCGCCGTGCGCCGGAACAACAGGCCGGTCCGGATGCGCAGTTCGGTGTCGGTGACCGCGAAGTGGGTGCACCACCAGGACAGGAAGCCGTAGAGCCCGGCCACCGGCACCAGCACCGCGAGCCCGAGCAGTAGCACGGTGGTGGTCAGCCGCGCCAGCTGCTGCTGTGTTCCGTCCGGGTCGTGCACCGCCCATCCGGCGAGCACGGCGATCGGCGCCCACGCCCGCCGGAAGGGCGTGACGGGATGCAGCCGGCGCTCGATCACAGCCGCGCGCCTCTCGGCACCCTCGAAGCCCGCTGTGCCCGTTGTGTCAGGTATGCCGGCTATGTCTGGTGCATCGGCTGCATCGGCTGCATCGGCTGCATCGGCTATGGCAGGTATGTCGGCCGGGGAGGCCCCGGCGTCGCTGTGGTCCGGGGTCGTCACAGGCCCGCCGATCGCGCCTCGCCCAGCTCGCTGAGCCGGTCGCGCAGCCGTTCCGCCTCGGCCGGGTCAAGGCCGGGGATGGTGGCGTCGGTGGCGGCGGCCGCCGTGTGCAGTTGCACGGTGGCCAGCCCGAAACGCCGCTCGATGGGTCCTGAAGTGACCTCCACCAGCTGCATCCGCCCGTACGGCACCACTGTCTCCTCACGCCACAGGACACCGCGGCAGATCAGCAGGTCGTCCGCGCGCTCCGCGTAGCGCCACGAGCGCCAGTTGCGCTCCAGCAGCCTCCAGCACCATGCGGCCGACGCCAGGGGCAGCAGCGCGAAGGCCGCCCAAGCGGGCCCCACCAGCAGGCCCAGCAGCAGCCCCGTGGCGAGTGCGAGCCCTGCCATCCACACGACCACGAGCAGCCGGCGCACACGCACCAGGGCGGGCTGCAGCCCCCGCCACGTCAGCTCTTCCCCCGGTGTCCCGGTCTCCTCCGGGCTCCCCGTTTCCATGGAGCCAGCGTACGTAGGGGAAACTGGGGCCATGACTCCTACGACGGAGACCACGGTCGGGATCGGCGGTGCCGCGGAGAGCACCGACATGGTGCTCAACATCGGGCCCCAGCACCCGTCCACGCACGGCGTGCTGCGGCTCAGGCTCGTGCTGGACGGGGAGCGCATCGTGCGCGCGGAGCCGGTGATCGGCTATATGCACCGCGGTGCCGAGAAGCTCTTCGAGGCGCGCGACTACCGGCAGATCATCGTGCTCGCCAACCGCCACGACTGGCTGTCGGCGTTCTCGAACGAGCTGGGCGTGGTCCTCGCCGTGGAACGGATGCTCGGCATGGAGGTGCCGGAGCGGGCGGTGTGGACGCGCACTCTGCTCGCCGAGCTGAACCGCGTGCTGAACCACCTCATGTTCCTCGGCTCCTACCCGCTGGAGCTGGGCGGCATCACCCCGGTGTTCTACGCGTTCCGCGAGCGCGAAGTGCTCCAGAACGTCATGGAGGAGGTCTCCGGCGGTCGGATGCACTACATGTTCAACCGCGTCGGCGGCCTCAAGGAGGACCTGCCGGCCGGCTGGACCGCACGCGCGCGTGCCGCCGTCGCCGCCGTGCGCTCCCGTATGGACGTCTTCGACGACCTGGTGCTCGGCAACGAGATCTTCCGGGGGCGCACCCGCGCGGTCGGTGCGATGACAGCGGAAACGGTGCACGCCTACGGCGTGAGCGGGCCCATCGCGCGCGCCTCGGGCGTCGACTTCGACCTTCGCCGTGACGAGCCGTACCTGGCGTACGGCGATCTCCAGGACACCCTGAAGGTCGTCACCCGGAGCGAGGGCGACTGCCTCGCGCGCTTCGAGGTGCTCCTGGAGCAGACCCACAACGCGCTCGACCTCGCCGACGCCTGTCTGGACCGGCTCGCCGAGCTGTCGCCCGGTCCGATCAACCAGCGGCTGCCGAAGGTGCTGAAGGCACCCGAGGGACACACCTACGCCTGGACCGAGAACCCGCTCGGCATCAACGGCTACTACCTGGTGAGCAAGGGCGAGAAGACGCCGTACCGGCTGAAGCTGCGCTCGGCCTCGTACAACAACATCCAGGCGCTGACCGAGCTGCTGCCGGGAACGCTGGTGGCGGACATGGTGGCGATCCTGGGCTCGTTGTTCTTCGTGGTCGGCGACATCGACAAATAGGCGGGCCCCGGGAGAGCGGCCGGCTCAGGCGAGCGGGTCCGGAATCCCAACGGGCTGGATCAGCCAGCCGAAGTCGCCGAGACCGCCCGGGGCGGTGAGCTCGGCGGCCTCCCCGGCGCTCGCGAGGGCGCGTACGTAGGCGGAGGGGTTCGTGGAGGCCAGCGCGAGCGGGGGGCGTGCGCCGGTGATGTGTAGGGCTCGCAAGGCGGCGCGTTGCGTGAGAAGGCGCGCGGGGGATGGTGCGTGCGCTGTGGCAGGGGGTGCGAGCGCTGTCTCTGGCGGCGCGCACCCCCGATTCTGCGCCGCTCTCAAGGGCGTGTGCGCCGTGGGAGCCGTCGCGCAGGCGTCCAGCGCGACGTGCGCCGTGATGTCGCACGCCCCGTCCGGTACCGGCGCCGTCTCGCGCCCCTCCCGAAAGCCGGTGAGCGTCCCGAACGGGGGGCGCGTGTCGACGGTGTGGGCGTAGTCCACGGCCACCGCGACCCCGCGAACCACCCGGTCCACCGCCGATGCCCACGCGGTGTCCCGGGGCAGCCCGATCTCCGCGCGCAGCCCTTCCTCGGCCGGCAGCGGCCACCACCGGGTGAGCCAGTCCGCATCCGCTCCGGTCACCGGCTCCCCGAGCCGCTCGGTACCGTCGTCGGCGACCAGCACCAGCCGGGGCACGCCCGCGGGGTCGACCTCGGCGACGTCCACGGGCACGTTGTCCAGCCACTCGTTGGCGAACAGCAGCCCGGTGACGGCGGCCGGGGGAGTGTCCAGCCAGGTGATCCGTTCGTCCAGTGCGGCCGGGCGGTCGGCGAGTTCGACGGCGTACGCGCGCGTGCGCTCGGTCACATCGGCCGGCAGGGCGGCCAGCACTCCGGTGACCAGCTCGCCGCGCCCCGCTCCCATGTCGACGAAGTCCAGCTCCGATGGCCGTCCCAGCGCCTCGTCGACCTGGCACAGCAACCGGGCCACGGCCTGTGCGAACAGCGGGGAGGCGTGCACGGACGTACGGAAGTGGCCGGCCGGGCCCTCCGGGCGGCGGTAGAAGCCGCCGGGTCCGTACAGCGCCGCTTCGGCGGCCGCACGCCAGCCGCGCCACCCCGTTCCGCCGCGCCGGGCGTCCCGGTCGTGGGCCTCGTCGCGGTCGCGGGCGTCGGGGTTGCCGCCTGCGGTTCCTTCCGGTTCCGGTGCCGTCTCATCCGTCACCGGAACAGACTAGGGGCACAGATGATCACTTCCTCCACCTTGCGGAGTACGCGCGCCGGGTGGGGATCGGTCCTCCGGTTGACCCCTGCACGCATCTGGTTTCCCTACTCTGGGTTACGTGCAGCGCCTCTATGACTTCCTCCGCCGCCACCCGACCTGGGTCGACAGCTTCTGGGCCGTCGCCCTGCTCGGGTTGTCCGGCCTGAGCGTGGTCAATCTGCACGGGGCGCCGGGACAGCAGGGATCCGTCGCCGCGGCGATGACCGTGTCCGTCGTCCTGTGCGTCGTCGTCGCGCTGCGCCGCCGTTACCCGGAGTCGATGCTGCTGGTCGCGTGCGCGACCGGGCTGGCCCAGCTGGTCCTGGACGTCGGGACGACCATCGCCGACTTCGCGATGCTGGTGATCACCTACACCGTCGCGGCGATCGGTTCCCGCTGGGCCTCGCGGCTCGCGCTCGCCGTCAGCCTCGTCGCGGCGACCCTCGCGCAGATTCGCTGGCCTGCGACGCACTCCAGCTTCGCCGGGCAGATCGCCATCGCGGTCTTCCAGACGGTGCCCTTCGCGCTCGCCTGGGTGCTCGGTGACTCCATGCGCACCCGGCGCGCCTACTTCGCCCAGCTCGAGGAGCGCGCCACCCGGCTGGAGAAGGAGCGTGAGGCGCAGGCGAAGGTCGCGGTCGCCGCCGAGCGCGCCCGCATCGCGCGCGAGCTGCACGACGTCGTCGCGCACAACGTGTCGGTGATGGTGGTGCAGGCCGACGGCGCCGCCTACGTCCTCGACGCCGCCCCCGACCAGGCCAAGAAGGCCCTGGAGACGATCTCCTCCACCGGCCGACAGGCTCTCGCCGAGATGCGCCGCCTGCTGGGCGTCCTGCGCACCGGCGAGCACCAGGAGAGCGGGGAGTACGTCCCGCAGCCCGACGTCGAGCAGATCGACGAGCTGATCGCGCAGTGCCGCACCTCCGGCCTCCCCGTCGACTTCAAGGTCGAGGGCACCCCGCGCCCGCTGCCGAGCGGTGTGGAGCTGACCGCGTACCGGATCGTGCAGGAGGCGCTCACCAACACCCGCAAGCACGGCGGGCCCAACGCGGGCGCGAGCGTGCGGCTGGTCTACTTCGACGACGGGCTCGGTCTGCTTATCGAGGACGACGGCAAGGGCGCCCCGCACGAACTGTACGAGGAGGGCGGCGCGGACGGTCAGGGACACGGCCTGATCGGTATGCGCGAACGGGTCGGCATGGTCGGTGGCACCCTGGACGCCGGCCCCCGTCCGGGCGGAGGATTCCGCATCAGCGTCCTGCTCCCGCTCAAACCGGCGCATTGACGCCGCCGCACGCCCCCAGTTGACACCTGTAACAGTGGCACCACCCGGCACTACCCCACCTTCGCCCCGTACGAGCGCCGCCTCGCACGACCCCGACCCGAACGAAAGAGGCCCGATGACGATCCGCGTGATGCTCGTCGACGACCAGGTGCTGTTGCGCACCGGGTTCGGGATGGTGCTCGCCGCCCAGCCGGACATGGAGGTCGTCGCGGAGGCGGGCGACGGCGTCGAGGCCCTGCAGGTGCTCAGGTCCACAGCCGTCGACGTCGTCCTGATGGACGTTCGCATGCCGAAGCTGGACGGCGTGGAGACCACGCGGCGGATCTGCGCCGAGTCCAACCCGCCCAAGGTACTGATCCTGACCACGTTCGACCTGGACGAGTACGCCTTCTCCGGGCTGAAGGCGGGCGCCTCCGGCTTCATGCTCAAGGACGTGCCGCCCGGTGACCTGCTGGCCGCGATCCGCGCGGTGCACAGCGGCGACGCGGTCGTGGCTCCCTCCACCACCCGGCGCCTGCTGGACCGCTTCGCGCCGATGCTGCCCTCCACCGGCAAGGAGCCCCAGCACAAGGAGCTGGAGCGGCTCACCGACCGGGAACGCGAGGTGATGGTGCTGGTGGCGCAGGGCATGTCCAACGGGGAGATCGCGGCCCGGCTGGTGCTGAGCGAGGCGACGGTGAAGACCCATGTGGGGCGCATCCTGACCAAGCTCGGCCTGCGCGACCGGGTGCAGGTGGTGGTGCTGGCCTACGAGACGGGGCTGGTGCGCGCGGGCGGCCACGGCTGAGTCCGGCCGGGGCGAGGGGCTGGCGCGGGTCCCTTCGGCCCTCGGCCGCCGGCGGGACCGGCCCGGCAGGACGGGGGCGTGGGCTCCTCATGGCCGACCACAGCCATAGCCAAGCCACGCCATAGCCAAGCCACGCCATAGCCACGGCTCGTCGCGTCCAGGTGTGATCAGCGCAGGACGCCCTCGATGAAGTCGCTGCCCAGCCTGGCCACCGCCGTCAGGTCCAGTTGGTGCTGGACGTACCGGCCGCGGCGGCAGTTGGTGATCAGGCCCGCCTTCTTCAGCACCGTCAGGTGCCGGGATATCTCGGGTGCCGTCATGCCGTGCGCCTCGGCCAGTTCGCTCGTGGTGTGCGGGGCGCGCGCCAGGTGCCGGCACAGCCGCATCCGCACCGGGTGGGCCAGCGCTTCCATGCGGCGGGTGAGCTGCTCGACGGACGGGGCCTGCGCGCGCGAGCCGCTCGCGGGGTAGGAGATCGACGGCTGCCAGCCGAATCGGTGCAGCACCAGCACATGCGGCCAGCCGAGGCTGGTCGGCACCAGGACCAGGCCGCCGTCGCCCGTGGCGGTGCGGCCCACCGAGAGCTTGTCGATCGTGATGAGCCCGGCCTGCTCGTCCAGTGAGACGGCCTGGGAGAGGGACGCGAGGGCTTCGGCGAGACCCGCGCGGCGCAGCAGGTCGGTCTTGCGCCGGGCGTCCGCGGCGAGCTGCGGCTGGATACGGGCCCAGGTGTCGGCGAAGAACGCCTCGTCGCAGTCGAGCATCAGCTGCCGGAACCAGGCGCGGACCACCGGCGGGTCCTCCAGCAGCCGGCGCGTGAACCGCTCCTGTACGGCGCCGCGCGCGGCGGCCATCTCCAGGGAGCGGTGGCGCAGCTCCGGGTCGTTGAGCGGGCCGGGATTCTGCACGTCGTAGCGCAGCTGGCAGGTGAACTCCAGGGCGGCGCTGACGAACTGGTCGTCCGTCAGCTTGTCCAGCAGGTCCAGCTCCTCCATGAGGGTGCCGCCGGGCAGCGTGCGGCCGCCGGGGATGCCTGCGAAGGGGGCGAAGACGTCGGAGAACGTCGTACGCCACAGGAAGTCCGCCTCGCACAGCCGGTCGGCCAGGCAGGGGTCCAACCGGGACGAGACGGCGGTCGCCCAGCCCTGGAGGGCGGGGTGGTGGCCGGGCTCGCTGAGGGCGTGCAGCGCCATGCCCAGTTCCGCCAGCGGAGAGGGCACGACGGAGACGCGCTCCACCGGCAGCCCGGTGATGTCGATGGTCACGCTCATGCCCTCCATCGTGCACCGGGCCACTGACAGTGACGTCGTGGATTGACGGCAGCCGTCAATCCACGGGACAACCGCCCTGGCCAGGGGCAGTCTGGAGACACCGGGGCAGCCGCGGAGCCCGAACGGTCACCGAGCGGTCGGTGGCCAGTCCCCGTCCCGAGACACTCCGAGAGCGATCCGCCATGAGCATCACCCAGCAGTACCTCCTCGACAGCTACCGCGCCCGCGTACTCGGTGAACCGGAGCCGCCCGCGCCGGGCCGGCACGATGCCGACACCATGCGCGAAGTGCGCGACTACCGGCGATTCAGAGCGGTCGTCGCCGAGCGCCCGGCGCAGGGGCGCGTGCGCTACGCCCTGCGCCGGTGGCTGCACCCGCGCGCACTGTGATCACACACCGGCGCGCACTGTGATCATGCGCGGGAGCGTGCACCGACGTGCACCGGCGTGCGCAGCGAGCATGCTCCCGCGCCCTGTGATCACGCACCCCTGGGCGCAGTGATCACAGCGCGGGCAGCCGGGCCACGAAATCGGCCACGGCCGCCCGTACGTCGTCCGCCGTCCACTCCAGGCCCGCCGCGCCGACCGTGACCTCCGTGAACGACAGGTCCGGTCCGCCGCGGTCCCAGGAGCGGGCGAACAGGCCCACCGAGGTCTCCTC
This sequence comes from Streptomyces yokosukanensis, assembly GCF_001514035.1. Classification (GTDB taxonomy): domain Bacteria; phylum Actinomycetota; class Actinomycetes; order Streptomycetales; family Streptomycetaceae; genus Streptomyces; species Streptomyces yokosukanensis. The sequence continues at coordinate 700,561 of NZ_KQ948206.1, forward strand.
CGCCTGCCTCACCGCGGCCTCGGCGAGAACGTCCGGAGCGAACGGCAGCCAGACCCGGAACTCGTGCGTGTGCGGCACCTCCGGGTGGACGCGCGCCCAGGGCAGCCCGGCCGCGGCGAATCCCTCGCGCAGCGCGGCGGCCACCACGCGCGCGTGGCGCACATAGTCCGGCAGCCGGGGCAGCTCCGTCTCCAGCCCGGCAAGCGCCGCGAGCGCGGTCGGGAACTGCTGGAAGATCGTTCCGCCGTACCGGTGCCGCCAGGTCCTGGCCTCCTCGATCAGGCTGTCCGGACCGGCGAGCGCGGCGCCGCCGAAGCCGCCGAGGGACTTGTACAACGACACGTAGACGGTGTCGGCGAGGCCGGCGATCTCGTCCAGGGGGCGGCCGAAGTGCACGGTGGACTCCCACAGGCGCGCGCCGTCGAAGTGCACCACCGCATCGCGCGCCCGCGCCGCCTCGACGACCTCGGTCAGCTCCTCCCACGTGGGCAGCAGGTAACCGGCGTCCCGGAGCGGCAGTTCCAGCATCAGCGCGCCGAAGGGCTCGTCGAAGTCGCGTATCTCCGCGGCAGTGGGCAGCCGGGGCTCGTTCGTCACCCGCACCGGGCGCAGACCGCTGACCTGGCTGAGCGCGTTCCGTTCATGAACTTCGGGGTGGCTGAGGGGGTGCAGGGCCACCGTGGGACTGCCGGTGCGGGCCGCCCAGCAGCGCAGCGCCACCTGCTGGGCCATCGTGCCGGTCGGGAAGAAGGCGGCGGCCCCGGTTCCGAGCAGGTCGGCGACCCGCTCCTCCAGCGCGGCCACGATCCGGCCGCCGCCGTACATGTCCACGCGCTCGTCCAGGTCGTGGACCTGCGGAGCCGTCCGCATGAGCCAGTCCAGCCGTTCGCGGATCGTGGCCTCGAAGCCGGGGCGCCACAGCACGCGGCGCGCCACTCGGAGAGCGGCCAGGCGCCGCTCGTACGTCGATCGTTTCTCGTCCTGTTCCGCCGTGTCGGTCATGCGCGCGATCATGCCCTGCCCCGGCCGGGCGGGGCACCATGCTGTGCGCGCGGCCGGTCGGCGGGCAGGCGCCGCAGCCCCGCGCCCGCCGCAGCGGAACGACGGCGTGGTGAAACCCACAGCCTGTGGATGACCGATCCCTGCCGGACCGAGATAGCGTTAACATGACGAGAAATCGTCCGGTACCCAGAGCGGACTGGAACGGGAAGGCCGCCGTCGCGTGAGTACAGTCCACCAGCCAGACCTCAAGGACCGCCCCGCGCGGCTCACCGTAGGCGTCGTCGGCGCCGGCCGTGTGGGCCCCGCGCTCGCCGCGTCCCTGCAACTCGCCGGGCACCGCCCGGTTGCCGTCTCCGGTGTCTCCGACGCCTCCCGAAGGCGCGCCGAGACCATGCTGCCGGACGTGCCGCTGGTGCCGCCCGCCGAGGTCCTCGCACGGGCCGACCTGGTGCTGCTCACCGTCCCCGACGACGTCCTGCCCGGCCTTGTCGACGGCCTCGCCGAGACCGGCGCGGTACGGCCGGGACAGCTGCTCGTGCACACCTCCGGCCGGTACGGCGCGGGAGTCCTCGACCCGGCCCTGCGCGCGGGCGCGCTGCCGCTGGCCCTGCACCCGGCGATGACCTTCACCGGCACCCCCGTGGACGTCCAGCGCCTCGCCGGCTGTTCCTTCGGCGTCACCGCGCCCGAGGAACTGCGGCTCGCCGCCGAGGCCCTCGTGATCGAGATGGGTGGCGAACCGGAGTGGATCAGCGAGCAGAACCGCCCGCTCTACCACGCAGCCCTCGCCCTCGGCGCCAACCACCTGGTGACCCTGGTCGCCCAGTCCATGGAGCTGCTGCGCACGGCGGGTGTCGCGGCGCCCGACCGGATGCTCGGCCCGCTGCTCGGCGCCGCCCTGGACAACGCGCTGCGCTCGGGCGACGCGGCGCTGACCGGGCCCGTCGCGCGCGGGGACGCCGGTACGGTCGCCGCGCACATCACCGAGCTGCGCGAGCATGCACCGCAGACCGTCGCGGGCTACGTCGCGATGGCCCGCGCGACCGCCGACCGCGCGCTCGCGCACGGCCTGCTGAAGCCCGAACTCGCCGAGGACCTGCTCGGCGTGCTGGCCGACGGGGCCGGCGGCACGAGAGGCACTCACGGCACCGAGGGGAACGACCGATGACCACCGTCCTGCTGAGCACCGCCGACGAGCTGCACGCGCGCGTACGCGGCGGCCGCCGTGCCGTCGTGATGACCATGGGTGCCCTGCACGACGGCCACGCCACCCTGGTCCGCAGCGCGCGCGAGATCGCCGGCCCGGACGGCGAGGTCGTCGTCACCGTGTTCGTCAACCCGCTGCAGTTCGGTGAGGGGGAGGACCTGGACCGCTACCCGCGCACCCTCGACGCCGACCTGAAGATCGCCGAACAGGCCGGTGCGGACGTGGTGTTCGCGCCCTCCGCGGACGAGGTCTACCCCGGCGGCGACCCCCAGGTCCGCATCACCGCCGGCCCCATGGGCGAACGCCTGGAGGGCGCCTCGCGACCCGGGCACTTCGACGGCATGCTCACCGTCGTCGCCAAGCTGCTGCATCTCTCCCGCCCCGACGTGGCCCTGTTCGGGCAGAAGGACGCCCAGCAGCTGGCCCTGATCCGGCGCATGGTGCGGGACCTGAACTTCGGCGTCGAGATCGTCGCCGTACCGACGGTGCGCGAGACGGACGGGCTCGCCCTGTCCAGCCGCAACCGCTACCTCTCGCCGGAGGAGCGGCTGACCGCGCTCGCGCTGTCCCGCGCGCTGTTCGCCGGCCGCGACCGGCACGCCGCGCAGGAGGCGCTGCGCGCGCGTGCCCGCGAAGTGCCCTCCACACAGGCGCGCGCCGAGGCGCTGAGCGCCCTCGGGGAGTCCCGCGCGGCCGCCGACGCGCACGCGGTCGCCACGGCGTCCCCCGGCGGCCCGGCGGCCGTCCGCGCGGCCGCCCGCCAGGTGCTGGACGAGGCCACCCGCTTCGCCCCGCCGCTCGAACTGGACTACCTCGCCCTCGTCGACCCGTCCGACTTCACCGAGATCGGTGACGGCTTCACCGGCGAGGCCGTCCTCGCCGTGGCCGCGCGGGTCGGCGCGACCCGGCTGATCGACAACCTTCCTCTCACCTTCGGAGCCGCCTCGTGACCAGCACAGGCACCAGCACAGGCATACGACTGCACGCGCCCGCCCCCGGGTGGGCCATTTCCGCGGACGTGGTCGTCGTCGGCTCCGGAGTGGCCGGCCTGACCGCGGCCCTGCGCTGCGAGGCCGCCGGCCTGACGACCGTCGTCGTCACCAAGGCCCGCCTCGACGACGGCTCCACGCGCTGGGCGCAGGGCGGCATCGCCGCCGCCCTCGGCGAGGGCGACACGCCCGAACAGCACCTCGAGGACACCCTGGTGGCCGGGGCGGGCCTGTGCGACGAGGAGGCCGTACGGATCCTCGTCACCGAAGGCCCCGACGCGGTGCGTCGGCTGATCTCCACCGGCGCCCACTTCGACACCGACGACGAGGGCGACATCCACCTCACGCGCGAGGGCGGCCACCACCGGCGCCGCATCGCGCACGCGGGCGGCGACGCGACCGGCGCGGAGGTCTCCCGCGCGCTCGTGGAGGCCGTACGCGCGCGTGGGCTGCACACCGTCGAGAACGCGCTCGTGCTGGACCTGCTGACCGACGCCGACGGCCGTACGGCCGGTGTCACGCTGCACGTGATGGGCGAGGGCCAGCACGACGGCGTGGGCGCCGTGCACGCCCCCGCGGTGGTCCTCGCCACCGGCGGCATGGGCCAGGTGTTCTCCGCGACCACCAACCCGTCCGTGTCGACCGGCGACGGCGTGGCGCTGGCGCTGCGCGCGGGCGCCGAGGTCTCCGACCTGGAGTTCGTGCAGTTCCACCCGACCGTGCTGTTCCTCGGCCCGGACGCCGAGGGCCAGCAGCCGCTGGTCTCCGAGGCGGTGCGCGGCGAGGGCGCCCACCTGGTCGACGCCGACGGCGTGCGCTTCATGGTCGGCCAGCACGAGCTGGCCGAGCTGGCCCCCCGGGACATCGTCGCCAAGGGCATCCTGCGGCGGATGCTGGAGCAGGGCGCCGAGCACATGTACCTGGACGCGCGGCACTTCGGCACCGAGATGTGGGAGCACCGCTTCCCGACCATCCTGGCCGCCTGCCGCGCCAACGGCATCGATCCGCTCGTCGACCCCATCCCGATTGCCCCGGCCGCCCACTACGCCTCCGGAGGCGTCCGCACCGACGCACGGGGCCGTACGACCGTGCCCGGCCTGTACGCGTGCGGCGAGGTCGCCTGCACCGGCGTGCACGGCGCCAACCGGCTCGCCTCCAACTCCCTCCTCGAAGGCCTCGTCTACGCCGAGCGGATCGCCGACGACATCGCCGCCGAGCGGACGGAGAACGGCCTGCACGCGCGCGTGCCGGCGCCGGTCCCGCACCCCGAGAAGCCCGCGTACCCGCTGCTCGCCCCCGAGGCCCGCTTCGCCATCCAGCGGACCATGACCGAGGGCGCCGGCGTGCTGCGTTCCGAGGAGTCCCTCGCCAGGGCCGCCGAACAGCTCCGGCGGATGCACACGGACGCCCGTGACGCCCTCGACGAGAACGGCAAGACCGCCGAGCCCGGCGTCGACACCTGGGAGGCCACCAACCTCCTGTGCGTCGCGCGCGTCCTGGTCGCCGCCGCGCGGCTGCGCGAGGAGACCCGCGGCTGCCACTGGCGCGAGGACGGCGCCGACCGCGACGACGCCCACTGGCGGCGCCACATCGTCGTACGGCTCAATCCGGACCGGTCGCTGGCCGTACACACCACGGACACCGCAGACTTCCCCCCTACCCGGCAACACCCCAGCGCTCAGGAGCAGTGACGAACGTGAGCACCGACGACCTTCCCCTCGCCTCCGCCGGCGGTTGCGGCGACGGCTGCGCCTGTGGCGCCGACGGTGACGAGGAGTACCTGGAGAGCGGGCTCGACCCCGCGCTCGCCGAGCTGCTGGCCGCCGCCGGGCTCGACCCGATCGAGGTCGAGGACATCGCCAACGTGGCCATCCAGGAGGACCTGGACGGCGGTGTGGACGTGACGACCGTCGCCACCGTCCCCGAGGAGGCGGTGGCCACCGGCGACTTCACCGCGCGCGAGGCGGGCGTCGTGGCGGGCCTCAGGGTCGCCGAGGCCGTGCTCTCCGTGGTCTGCACCGACGAGTTCGAGGTCGAGCGGCACGTCGAGGACGGCGACCGGATCGAGGCCGGGCAGAAGCTGCTGTCGGTCACCACGCGCACGCGTGACCTGCTGACCGCCGAGCGCAGCGCGCTGAACATCCTGTGCCGCCTGTCCGGCATCGCGACCGCCACGCGCGCGTGGGCGGACGCGCTGGAGGGCACCAAGACGCGCGTGCGCGACACCCGCAAGACCACTCCGGGCCTGCGCTCGCTGGAGAAGTTCGCCGTCCGCTGCGGCGGAGGCGTCAACCACCGCATGTCGCTGTCCGACGCGGCCCTGGTGAAGGACAACCACGTGGTCGCCGCCGGTGGCGTGGAGCAGGCCTTCAAGGCCGTACGGGAGACCTTCCCGGACGTGCCGATCGAGGTCGAGGTCGACACCCTGCACCAGCTGCGCGAGGTCGTCGACGCGGGCGCCGACCTGATCCTGCTGGACAACTTCACGCCCGGCGAGTGCACGGAGGCCGTCGGCATCGTCGCCGGCCGGGCACTGCTGGAGGCCTCCGGCCGCCTGACGCTCGGCAACGCGCGCGTGTACGCCGAGACGGGCGTGGACTTCCTGGCGGTCGGCGCGCTCACCCACTCCTCGCCGATCCTGGACATCGGCCTGGACCTGCGCGAGGCGGAGTAACGGCGATGCTCCTCACGATCGATGTCGGCAACACGCACACCGTCCTCGGCCTGTTCGACGGCGAGGACATCGTCGAGCACTGGCGCATCTCCACGGACGCGCGCCGTACGGCGGACGAGCTGGCCGTGCTGCTGCAGGGCCTGATGGGCATGCACCCGCTGCTCGGTGAGGAGCTGGGCGACGGCATCGACGGCATCGCGATCTGCGCGACCGTCCCGTCGGTGCTGCACGAGCTGCGCGAGGTCACCCGGCGCTACTACGGCGACGTCCCGGCCGTCCTGGTCGAGCCGGGCGTGAAGACGGGCGTGCCGATCCTCACCGACAACCCCAAGGAGGTCGGCGCGGACCGGATCATCAACGCGGTCGCGGCCGTCGAGCTGTTCGGCGGCCCGGCGATCGTCGTCGACTTCGGTACGGCGACCACGTTCGACGCGGTCTCCAAGCGCGGGGAGTACGTCGGCGGGGTCATCGCGCCCGGCATCGAGATCTCCGTGGAGGCGCTCGGCGTCAAGGGCGCGCAGCTGCGGAAGATCGAGGTGGCCCGGCCGCGCAGCGTGATCGGCAAGAACACGGTCGAGGCCATGCAGGCCGGCATCGTGTACGGCTTCGCCGGGCAGGTCGACGGGGTCGTCAGCCGGATGGCGCGGGAGCTGGCCGACGATCCGGAGGACGTGCGGGTGATCGCCACGGGCGGACTCGCGCCGATGGTGCTGGGGGAGTCCTCGGTGATCGACGAGCACCAGCCGTGGCTGACACTGATCGGACTGCGCCTGGTGTACGAGCGGAACGTGTCGCGCCTGTGAGGCGACCGGCGCCCGCGCGGGCGCCGGTTCTCTCCGTGGCGCGGTGGTGCGGCCGGTGCGGTGGTGTAGCCCCGGTCGAGGGAAACCGGGAGCGACACGCGGTGAAACAGCACACCAATTCGTCACTTTTGTCCGATTAGCGGTAGCGTCGCCGCATGCCCACGCCATACGGATCCCGCGGCGGCCTGGCGTTCGGCGTGGAGGAGCTGCGTGTGCTCCGCCGCGCCCTCGCCCTCGCCCTTCACCCCGGCCAAGCGTCCGCCGAGGACGCCCAGGACCTCTTCCGGCTCGCCGAGTCGTTCGACGAGGCGATGTGCGAGGGAGCGAGACTGCGCGCTTTCCTGGTGGCCGACCTCGGCCGGTACCGGGCCGCGCTCCCCGGTACCGCCGCCGGCTATCTCACCCTTCTGGAGGAGGCGCTGGGCGCCGGGCACCGGCCGACGCCGGACGATCTCGCCGCGCTGCGCGCGCTGCGCGGCAACCCCGCGGCGGCCGCACTTCTGGAGCGCTGCCAGCTGCTGGCGGAGCAGGACGTGCGGGCCCGGTTCGCACAGGGGGGCAGGGCCGCCCCCGCCCCCGCCGTACCGCCCGCACGGACGCGCCTGACGGCCCTTCCCGGCGGCGCCGGGGAGTCCGGGGCGGGGCAGGGCCAGGAGTCGCCGAAACCCGGGCAGAAGCCGGCGCCGAAGCCCTCGCCGACGCCTGTGGAGCGTCCTGCCACGGAGCCCGCCGCGCCGAAGCGGCCCATCCCGACGCCGGGTGAGGTCTTCCCGCGCCGCAAGCCGGTGCCTCCGGCGGACCCGGCCGAGACCCGCCAGCTCGCCGCCGGCTGACCGGTCCGTCCGCGGCCTGCCGACGGAACCCGTCCCTCCACCCGCGCCGTCCGTGCCGCAACACGGTCGCGTGCGGGTTGCGGTGCAGGTGGGGAGGGGGGTCCGGGGGTTTGTGCACCCCGTACCTTTCGCCCGGTCCGCCCTGGCTACCCTGGAGGCATGGACTACGTCTCCGCGCTCGTGCCTCCGGTCGTGATGGCCGTGTTCTTCATCGGTGTGGTCAGGGTGATCGTGAAGACCCAGGGCGGGGCCGCCAAGGCCAAGGAGGACGCGGCCGTCGACGCCGCCCTCGCGCGCGTGGAGAGCACGCGACAGGCTTCCGCCGGCGACGCCTGAGTCCGCGACGCCTGAGCCTGCGAGGCCCGCGCCCTCGACGTCCGAAGTCGGCAGCGTCCGAGTCGGCGGCGTCCCCGTCGCCCACCCGCTCAAGTTCGTGCCCCTTTGCCAGCCGTGCGCCCTTTTTGTTCCTATTCGTGGAGTTAGTGCACGTCCGGCATGCCATTGCCGGGATCTCCCACTATTGTTCTGAGCTGTGCCTCGCCCATTGGGAGAACTCGAAGACGCGGTCATGACGCGGGTGTGGAAGTGGAACCGCCCGGTGACCGTTCGAGAAGTCCTGGAAGACCTGCAGCAGGAACGCTCGATCGCGTACACCACCGTGATGACTGTTTTGGACAATCTCCATCAGAAGGGCTGGGTGCGCCGCGAGGCGGAAGGGCGGGCCTATCGATATGAGGCCGTCTCGACGCGGGCCGCGTACGCCGCCGCCCTCATGAACGATGCCTGGTCACAGAGCGACAACCCGGCCGCCGCTCTCGTCGCCTTCTTCGGGATGATGAGCGAGGAACAGCGTCAGGCACTCAGCGATGCCGTACGCATGGTCCAGGGCCCGGAAACCGTGGAACCCTCCGAACCGCGGCAACGCGAAGCCGGGCAAGAGGAACCCGCACAAGAGCAGAACCCCGGCTCGGCAGAGGGCGCGGACGGGCGATAGCGTCCGCTCATGTCAGCAGAGCGTCCTGAAGTCTCCGCAAAAGCCATCACCGTCCGGCGTGCCCGGACCGGCGATGTCCCGGCCGTACGCAACCTCCTCGACGCCTACGTCCGTGACCGCATCCTGCTCGACAAAGCCACCGTCACGCTTTACGAGGACATCCAGGAGTTCTGGGTCGCGGAACGCGACGACAACGCCGAGGTGGTCGGCTGCGGTGCGCTGCACGTCATGTGGGAGGACCTCGCGGAAGTCCGCACTCTCGCGGTGAAGCCGGGCCTCAAGGGCGCCGGCGTCGGACATCAGTTGCTGGAGAAGTTGCTGCAGACCGCGCGGTGGCTCGGCGTTCGCCGGGTTTTCTGCCTGACCTTCGAAGTGGACTTCTTCGGGAAGCACGGCTTCGTGGAGATCGGGGAGACGCCGGTCGACACCGATGTGTACGCGGAGCTGTTGCGTTCCTATGACGAGGGCGTCGCCGAGTTCCTGGGTCTCGAACGAGTGAAACCGAACACCTTGGGCAACAGTCGGATGCTTCTGCATCTGTGATCGTCTTTGCCCAGGTGCCCTATGTCCGAAACGCGCATGTTTCCGGGCGGAGGCCGCCCGCCGGTCCTCTGCCAGGGGTTTGTGTTTTTCCGGCAAAAGCGGTTTGCTTTCCGACGTACTGCAGTACTGCATATAACAGGGGCGGCGAAACGGCGGACGCCGCACACCCCTGGCCCTCAACGTTATCGATGAAAGGAAATCCGGTGGCACAGAAGGTTCAGGTCCTTCTTGTCGACGACCTCGACGGCGGCGAGGCGGACGAGACGGTGACGTTCGCGCTGGACGGCAAGACGTACGAGATCGATCTCACGACCGCCAATGCGGACAAGCTGCGCGGCCTTCTCGACCCCTATGTGAAGGGTGGTCGTCGTACCGGTGGCCGTGCCTCCGGCGGACGTGGAAAGGCGCGGGCCGCTTCCGGCGGCAATCAGGACACCGCGGCGATCCGCGCCTGGGCCAAGGAGAACGGTTACGAGGTCAACGACCGCGGCCGTGTTCCCGCGTCCATTCGCGAGGCCTACGAGAAGGCCAACGGCTGAACCCGCCGGTAGGCGGTCGGCAGCCCGGCGCCAAGGCGCAGCAGCCGGACCCGGTGACACTGCGCTGCCACCGTGTCCACCAGTCGTACGAGATCGGGGGCGCTTCCCTCGCGCCCCACGCCCGGCATCGCCGGCAGCGAGGCCTCGACCTCGCCTCCAGGATCAGGGGGCCGCAGCCACACGGCGGCCCCCTGCACGGACCCGGCCCGCACCGCGGCGCCGACCCCGGTCGGCGCCGGCGGCATGACCCCGGTGGGTACGACGACACCGGCGCGTGAGACGGCCCCGGCGGGTGAGGTGACCCCGGCGGGTGGGGCCGGTGCCTCCACGGCGTCGCCCGCGCCCAGGACCCGCAGATCGAGGGCCACGGCGCTCCACTCCAGCCAGTCCAGCAGCCCCGGCAGCTCCTCCGCGCCGCCCGCGGCCACCAGAATCTCCATCCGGTCACCCCGAAGGGCCACCGGAGAGCCGGTCGAGAGATGCCGGAGCGCCTTTGCGCCCGCCTCGGCCGGCACGTCGAGGATGTCGAACCGCACTCCGGTGAGCAGTCGCAGCGGCCGTCCGGGCACGCTCGCCCACCCCAGATCGTTCTCGTACCAGTGGCGGGCCCGGGCCTCCGGGCAGGCCGATGGAGCGTAGGACTCCGGTTCCGGATCGAGGGGCCGACGAGGAAGGGGGACCGTATGGACCGCGTGCGCGTGAGGCACCGCGTACTCGTGACTCATGGGGTCCGAGGGAGCCGTGGGGGTCGTGGGGAACGGGCCAGCCATGCCAAGTGCAACCGCGGAAGCGACCGGCAAGTTACGCTGGGTGTCTTGTCGATCGCGCAGAGTGTCACAAAAGGGGGCGCGTGGGGGTGCGGGGAGGCGCGAGGTTGTTCGCCCATAGCGGAGGGAACGGGTGCGCGCGGCATGGAGTGTCCGTCCCTGCGGGTAAGACATGCCTAGTGGGAGGGGGCGACACGCAGGCCGGGCCGTCTCGCGTTCGCCATCGGCGTACTGACGATGGGGGTAAGTGCCTGGCCTGCGGGAACATCGTCTCGCACCATCGGGTTGGAGCAGATGTCGGCGTTCGGGGTCAGGAGGCCAAGGACGGTGTCGGCAGTTGGAATGAGCGGTCCCCGCTTGCGGGACTAAGCTGCGGAAGGACAGGGAGGGGAAGTTCCCCCCACTGCCTGACCGCTCTGAGGAGCGATTAACGATGTTCGAGAGGTTCACCGACCGCGCGCGGCGGGTTGTCGTCCTGGCTCAGGAAGAAGCCCGGATGCTCAACCACAACTACATCGGCACCGAGCACATCCTCCTGGGTCTCATCCACGAGGGTGAAGGTGTCGCCGCTAAGGCCCTGGAGAGCCTCGGCATTTCGCTTGAGGCGGTCCGCCAGCAGGTGGAGGAGATCATCGGTCAGGGCCAGCAGGCCCCGTCCGGGCACATCCCCTTCACCCCCCGTGCCAAGAAGGTCCTGGAGCTGTCGCTCCGTGAGGCTCTTCAGCTGGGCCACAACTACATCGGCACAGAGCACATCCTGCTCGGCCTGATCCGTGAGGGCGAGGGCGTCGCCGCCCAGGTCCTGGTCAAGCTGGGCGCAGACCTCAACCGGGTGCGGCAGCAGGTCATCCAGCTGCTCTCCGGCTACCAGGGCAAGGAGACCGCCACCGCCGGCGGCCCGGCCGAGGGCACCCCCTCGACCTCCCTCGTCCTCGACCAGTTCGGCCGGAACCTCACCCAGGCCGCTCGTGAGTCCAAGCTCGACCCGGTCATCGGGCGCGAGAAGGAGATCGAGCGGGTCATGCAGGTGCTGTCCCGCCGTACGAAGAACAACCCGGTCCTGATCGGTGAGCCCGGCGTCGGCAAGACCGCCGTCGTCGAGGGCCTCGCCCAGGCCATCGTCAAGGGCGAGGTGCCCGAGACGCTCAAGGACAAGCACCTCTACACGCTGGACCTCGGCGCCCTGGTCGCCGGCTCCCGCTACCGCGGTGACTTCGAGGAGCGCCTGAAGAAGGTGCTCAAGGAGATCCGCACCCGCGGCGACATCATCCTGTTCATCGACGAGCTGCACACGCTGGTCGGTGCGGGTGCCGCCGAGGGCGCCATCGACGCCGCGAGCATCCTGAAGCCGATGCTGGCGCGTGGTGAGCTGCAGACCATCGGTGCGACCACCCTGGACGAGTACCGCAAGCACCTGGAGAAGGACGCGGCCCTGGAGCGCCGCTTCCAGCCCATCCAGGTCGCCGAGCCGTCCCTGCCGCACACCATCGAGATCCTCAAGGGCCTGCGCGACCGCTACGAGGCGCATCACCGCGTCTCCATCACGGACGAGGCCCTGGTCCAGGCGGCCACCCTGGCCGACCGCTACATCTCGGACCGCTTCCTGCCGGACAAGGCGATCGACCTGATCGACGAGGCCGGTTCCCGGATGCGCATCCGCCGGATGACCGCTCCGCCGGACCTGCGCGAGTTCGACGAGAAGATCGCCGCCGTCCGCCGGGACAAGGAGTCCGCGATCGACTCGCAGGACTTCGAGAAGGCCGCCTCCCTGCGCGACAAGGAGAAGCAGCTCCTGGCCGCCAAGGCCAAGCGCGAGAAGGAGTGGAAGGCCGGCGACATGGACGTCGTCGCCGAGGTCGACGGCGAGCTGATCGCCGAGGTCCTCGCCACGGCCACCGGCATCCCGGTCTTCAAGCTGACCGAGGAGGAGTCCAGCCGTCTGCTCCGCATGGAGGACGAGCTGCACAAGCGGGTCATCGGCCAGGTCGACGCCGTCAAGGCGCTGTCGAAGGCGATCCGTCGTACGCGCGCGGGTCTGAAGGACCCCAAGCGTCCGGGTGGTTCGTTCATCTTCGCCGGCCCGTCCGGTGTCGGTAAGACCGAGCTGTCCAAGGCGCTCGCCGAGTTCCTCTTCGGTGACGAGGACGCGCTGATCTCCCTCGACATGTCGGAGTTCAGCGAGAAGCACACGGTGTCGCGTCTCTTCGGTTCCCCGCCCGGATACGTGGGTTACGAAGAGGGCGGCCAGCTGACCGAGAAGGTCCGCCGCAAGCCGTTCTCCGTCGTCCTCTTCGACGAGGTCGAGAAGGCCCACCCGGACATCTTCAACTCGCTGCTGCAGATCCTGGAGGACGGTCGCCTGACCGACTCCCAGGGCCGGGTCGTGGACTTCAAGAACACGGTCATCATCATGACGACCAACCTCGGCACCCGGGACATCTCCAAGGGCTTCAACCTGGGCTTCGCCGCCGCGGGCGACACGAAGACCAACTACGAGCGCATGAAGAACAAGGTGTCGGACGAGCTGAAGCAGCACTTCCGCCCCGAGTTCCTCAACCGCGTCGACGACGTGGTCGTCTTCCCGCAGCTGACGCAGGAGGACATCCTGCGGATCGTCGACCTGATGATCAGCAAGGTGGACGAGCGCCTGAAGGACCGGGACATGGGCATCGAGCTGTCCCAGTCCGCCAAGGAGCTGCTGTCCAAGAAGGGTTACGACCCGGTGCTGGGCGCGCGTCCGCTGCGTCGCACGATCCAGCGCGAGGTCGAGGACACGCTGTCGGAGAAGATCCTCTTCGGCGAGCTGCGCCCCGGTCACATCGTGGTCGTGGACACCGAGGGCGAGGGCGACACCGCCACCTTCACCTTCCGGGGTGAGGAGAAGTCGGCGCTGCCGGACGTCCCGCCGATCGAGCAGGCGGCCGGTGGGGCTGGGCCGAACCTGAGCAAGGACGCGTAAGCCTCCTGCGGATCAGCCGAACGGAAGGGGTCGGTGCCTTTGGGCACCGGCCCCTTCCGGCGTTGTTCCATGGTGAGTTCCGCGAACAGCTTCTTCACCGGTGGCCCGAGCGGGCCGGACGCCGGCGCACGGAGCGCAACCGGGGTCCTCGGTCGTGCGTCAGGACAACTGGCCGTTGTAGTCAGGGAGTTTGAAGGTCTTCTCGGCGTGGCCGCCGGACAGGTCGGTGGCGTTGTTGCCGATGTTCGCGATGATCTTGTAGCCGTGGTTCTCGATGTCGACGCGCTGGGCGGTCTTGTAGGCGGCGACGTCCTTGAAGAGGTCGAACAGGCCGCGTACGTAGAGGCCGGAGACGTTGTAGCCGTCGTGCTCGAGGTTGTACTCGGTCGGCAGGTAGATGATGCCGGGACGGGCCGTGACGAAGAACAGCCTGACGCCGTGGTCCTGCGCGTACTTCGCGACGTTCAGGACGGGCTTGTTGGCCGGCTGCGGGTAGCTGAAGCCGAAGTCGGTCTCCAGCGTGGTGTTGTCGATGTCGAAGACGATCGCCTGCTTCTCGCCGGGCTCGGCGGCGGCGATCCGCGCCTTCAGGTACGGCAGGGCCTGGTCCATCACCGTCTGGCAGTCCTTCTGCCAGGTCGCGTAGTCGACCTTCGCGGCGGAGGCGGAGGCCGTGGCGGCGGAGGTGTCGGCGGCGATGCCCGTGGTCGCGGCCTGGGCCGGGGCGGCCATCGCTGCCAGGGCGGCCACGGAGACGGCGGTGGCGGATATGCGACGAGCCCAGGGGCCTGTGGTCATCGGTGGGGGTTCCTCTCACGCGGTGGGGGCCTGAATGTCAGGGGCATGATCCGAGGCGGGGGTGGCGTGAAGGGAACCGTAGGGTTACTGAACGGTAGGTGCCCAGAGGTGTGCGTCACATTCACGTGATCGTCGGTTTGGGGTGCCGGTGATAAGCCGCACAGGCGATATGTGCCCTACTAGCGTCGATAGTGGGATCAATCAGTCAGGTAAAGACCCGACAAAAAGGCCATGCGGCGCTGAACCATCCGCGAAAGGGCGACGTCGTGAGAGGCGGTGCCCGGCGGACCGGGGTGCTGTCAAGGTGCCGATGGTTCCGCGCTCGTCTACTAGTGGACGCCGTAGACGGGGCGTTTTGGGGCCGGTGGGGTGCTCGGTTACCAAGGAACGGTCACGCGGTGGAACGTCCGTTCGCCGGGTGGCGGTTCTGTCCCCGAGTCCACGAGGTTTCGATGTTCCAGCGCGCCACGCCCCGTTCTCCCCGCACGCCCTCCCCCTGCACCCGCGTGGCCGTCCTGGCCGCCGCAGTCGGGGCCACGGCCGTCGTGGGGACCGGGATCGCGAGCGCCGCGGCGCCGTCCGCCGCAGCCTGGGTCGACCCGGTGAAGAAGTACACGCTCTCGGCCGGCTACATGCAGTCCGGTGCCATGTGGAAGGCCAAGCACAGCGGCCAGGACTTCGCCGTGCCGACCGGCACCGAGGTCGTCTCCGTGCACGGCGGCACGGTGGTCAAGGCCGGTCCGAACGGCGCCGGCGACGGCCCCGCCTACGGCAACGCCGTCGTCGTCAAGCACGGCAACGGCCAGTACTCGCAGTACGCGCACCTGTCCCGGATCGACGTCAAGGCCGGCCAGGTCGTCAAGACCGGCCAGCGCATCGCCCTGTCCGGCTCCACCGGCAACTCCAGCGGCCCTCACCTGCACTTCGAGATCCGCGCGACCCCGAACTACGGCTCCGCCGTCGACCCGGCCGCCTTCCTGCGCGCCAAGGGCGTCACGTTCTGAGCCGCTGACGGGCGTGACCGCCTGCTCCGTACGGGCGCGACCGCCCGAACTAGCGCTCCCCGGCGTGTTCGTGCGCCTGGGTGACGAGGTCCAGGGCGACTTCGAGGACGGCCTCGCGCCGCTCCTCGGGGTCGCCGTCCATGTCCTTCATCACGAACATGCCCGTGTGCAGGGTGAACATCGCGCTGACGCAGCGGACCTGGTCGACCAGGGGTGCCTCCGGGTCGGTGAAGATGTCCCGCAGGTCGCGCATCCGGTCCTTGAAGATGTCGCCGATGCGCAGGTCCCGGACCGTGCCCTGGTTGTCGTGCATGAAGCGGAAGAGCGGCTCGGCGTCGGCCAGGACGCGGCTGTAGCGCCGGATCATCTCCTGCTTGGTCTGCAGGGTGTGCGGCTGGCTGCGGCCCCACACGATCAGATCCTCGATCGGCTTCGTCAGATCCTCGAAGAGGCTGACGATGATCTCTTCCTTCGTCTTGAAGTGGTAGTACAGGGCTGCCTTCGTGACGTCGAGATGCTCGGCGATCTCGCGCAGGGAGGTCTTCTCGTAGCCCTGATCCGCGAAGAGTTCGAGCGCCACGTCCTGGATGCGCTGGCGGGTGTTGCCGCGGCGCTGCTGTTTGGTGCCGTCCATGGTGACGCCCATCCTCGTACTCCTTGCACTCCCACGGAAACTTACTTGACGCCCGGCTAGTGAAACGTCTACCTTCCCAGTGTAGTCAACTAGCCGGGCGGCAAGTAAGTGGTCGTTGCGGGGGATTGGGGAAGAGATGGCGGACACACTCGAAAGTGTCGCGGACAGCGAAGTCGCGGAGAGCAAACAGGAGGGCAAGCAGCCCAGGAGCGTGCGCGTGGTGCTGCTCGCGCTCATGATCGCGATGATGCTCGCGATGCTCGACAACATGATCGTGGGTACGGCGATGCCGACGATCGTCGGCGAACTGGGTGGCCTGGAGCACCTGTCCTGGGTGGTCACGGGCTACACCCTGGCCACCGCGGCGTCGACCCCGGTCTGGGGCAAGCTCGGTGACATGTACGGGCGCAAGGGCGCCTTCCTCACCTCGATCGTGATCTTCCTGATCGGCTCGGCGCTCAGCGGCATGGCCCAGAACATGGGCGAGCTGATCGGCTTCCGCGCCGTGCAGGGCCTCGGCGCCGGCGGTCTGATGGTCGGCGTCATGGCGATCATCGGTGACCTGATCCCGCCGCGCGAGCGCGGCAAGTACACCGGCATGATGGCTGGCGTCATGGCGCTGGCGATGATCGGCGGTCCGCTGGTCGGCGGTACCATCACCGACAACTGGGGCTGGCGCTGGTCCTTCTACATCAACCTGCCGCTCGGCGTGGTGGCTCTGGCGCTGGTCAGTGCCGTGCTGCATCTGCCCAAGAAGCGGGCGAGGGCCAGCATCGACGTGCTGGGCGTCATCCTGCTGACCGTCGGTATCACCGCGATCGTGCTGGTCACCACCTGGGGCGGCACCGAGTACGCCTGGACCTCCGCGCGGATCATGGAGCTGACCGCCATCGGCGTCGTCGCGCTGGTCGGGTTCGTGGGGTGGCAGACCAGGGCCGCCGAGCCGGTGCTGCCGCTGCACATGTTCAAGAGCCGCAACTTCACCCTGATGTCCGTCATCGGCTTCATCACCGGTTTCGTGATGTTCGGCGCCACGCTCTACCTGCCGCTGTACCAGCAGTCGGTGCAGGGCGCCTCCGCCACCAACTCCGGTCTGCTGCTCCTGCCGATGCTCGGCGCGATGCTGGTGACCTCGATGGTCGCGGGCCGGGTGACCACCAACAGCGGCCGCTACAAGGCCTTCCCGATCGTCGGCGGTGCGCTGATGATCGTCGGGCTGTACCTGCTGTCGCTGATGGACACGGACACGAGCCGTTTCACCTCGGGTGTCTACATGGCCGTACTGGGTCTCGGTATGGGCTGCCTGATGCAGATCACCATGCTGGTGGCGCAGAACAGCGTGGAGCTGAAGGACATGGGCGTGGCCTCCTCGTCCGCGACCCTGTTCCGTACGCTCGGCTCCTCCTTCGGTGTCGCCATCATGGGCGCGCTGTTCAACGACCGGGTCAAGCACGTCATGGCCGAGCGGGCCGGTGCGCTGGGCAAGGGCGTCACCGAGAAGTCCGCGCAGTTGGACGCGAAGAGCCTGGCGAAGCTGCCGGCGGTGATCCGGGACGCGTACCAGCACGCGGTGTCCGCCGGCACGCACACGGCGTTCCTGCTGGGCGCGGCGATCGCGGTGATCGTGCTGATCGCGGCGGTGTTCGTCAAGGAGGTCCCGCTGCGCAGCGGGGACCAGAAGCCTGCGGCGGTGATCGGCGACTGAGGTCGCTGCGGCGTAGGTGACCGAGGCGGTCCGCGCCTCGCACGAACGGAAGACCCCCGGCTGGTGTCCGCCCCGGGGGTCTTCCCCCTTTTCGCGGGAGGACGCGCGCTGCTGTTCGCGGGAGAACGCGCTGTCAGTGCCCCGTGTCACCATCGGCTGCATGGACAAACTGGGGCGGCTGCGTCTGGCCAAGGACGCGATGGACCGGGACTGGACGGATCCCGGTCTCGATCTGGACGCGGTGGCCGCGTGTGCCGGGTACTCGCGCTATCACTTCCTGCGCGCCTTCAAGGACGTCTACGGCGAGACGCCCGGCCAGTATCTGACGCACCGGCGCATCGAACGCGCCGAGGAGATGCTGCGCTCCGCCGACCTCACCGTGACCGAGATCTGCACGCTCGTCGGCTTCAGCAGTCTCGGCACGTTCTCCGCCCGCTTCAAGGCCCGCACGGGGCTCACCCCGAGCGCGTACCGCGCCCGGCACGTGGGCCGCGGCGCCTCCCTGATACCCGGCTGCTACGCCATGCTCTGGGCCGGCGGATTCAGTACCGCAAGATCGGAGAAGCGCTCCGGGTCCGGCCCTGCCTACGGTGGCGAAGGGGAGCCCGCCGCGGCGGACGACGCCGCCCGCGCCACCAGCACAGCCGACAGGAGAGCGGAACCATGATCAAGGGGCTTGCCATCACGACCGTCTGGGTCCTCGACCAGGACCGGGCCAAGGAGTTCTACACCCAGAAGCTGGGCCTCGAGGTCCGTACGGACATGACCATGGGGGACGGCGGCATGCGCTGGCTCACCGTCGGCGCCCCCGGCCAGCCCGACGTGGAGCTGACGCTGATGGTGCCGGGGCCGCCGGCGATGGACCCGGAGTCCGCCGAGATGATGCGCACGCTCGTGGCGAAGGGGGTGCTCGGCGCCGGGGTCCTCGCGACCGACGACATCCACGGGGACTACAAGAAGCTCAAGGAGCGCGGGGTGGAGTTCCTCCAGGAGCCCCAGGAGCGGCCCTACGGCACGGAGGCGCTCTTCCGGGACGACTCCGGCAACTGGTTCTCCTTCACCCAGCGCCGCGAGGGCGGTCTGGACACGGAGCGGGACTGGGCCTGCTGAACGCGTGACGGCTCGGGGCCGGGCGCGGCCGTGCGGCCCGAGCGCCCAGGAGCGCTCCTCAGCGCCCCGTGGCCAGCGTCGCGCCGCCCGTCGCCTCCAGGACCACCCCGGTCACGAAATCGTTGGCCGTGAGCATGTGGATCGCGCGGGCGATGTCCTCCGGGCGGCCGACGCGGCCGACCGGGGTGATCGCGGCGAAGCCGTCGAAAAGGGTCCGGCGCTGTTCGTCCGGTACGCCGTGCCACCAGGGCGTGTCGACGACACCGGGCGAGACCGCGTTGACGCGGAGCGGTGCCAGCTCCACGGCGAGGGGCGGGACCATCGCCTCCAGGGCTCCGTTGATCGCGGCGAGGCCGGCGGTGCCGGGCAGGGCGGCACGGGCGGAGGCGGCGGTCACCAGCGTCACCGAGCCGTCGCGGCGCAGGGCGGGCAGGGCGGCCTGCAGCACCTGGACGTGCGGCCAGAACTTGCCGTCGAAGCCGGCGGCCAGCTCGGCCAGGTCCAGTTCGGCGAAGGGGCCGCCGCCCTTGCTGCCGCTGAGCGCGACGACCAGATGGTCGACGGGCCCGGAGTCCGCGAAGAAGACGTCCACCGCGGCGCGGTCCGCCCCGTCCAGCCGGCACGTCGAGACCTTGCCGCCGATCCGGTCCGCCGCGGCGTCCAGGCGGTCCTGGTCGCGGCCGGTGATCACCACCTCGGCGCCGTCCGCCGCGAAGAACGCGGCCGCCGCCTCGCCGATGCCGGAGCTGCCGCCCATGACGACGACGCGCTGGCCGGCGAGGGAGTGCACAGGGCTGTTCGGAGTGCTCATGAGTGGCTCTCTCCCGAGACATCACCGAGTTCCGGCCCTTTGCCGAGAACGTCGGTCTCGTTAAAGTGTTACCGAGACCGGTAGTCTCGTCAAGAGTGCTTCGACCGGCAAGAAGCGCAGGAGCTCGCGGAGAGCGGTCGGGACTCGGAGAGGATGGGCCCGTGCACGACAGCAACGAACCCCGCCCGCACACCGGCCGCCGCCGCAACGAGGCCGCGCGCCGGGCGATCCTCGACGCCGCGCTGGAGCTGCTCGCCGACGCCGACGGCGCCCCGGTGAGCGTGGAGACCATCGCGCGCGCGGCCGGGGTCGGAAAGCAGACCCTCTACCGCTGGTGGCCCTCGAAGGGCGCCGTCCTGCTGGACGCGCTCACCGATCGCGCCGCCCAGGACGTGCCCGCGCCGGACACCGGAGACCTCCGCGAGGATCTGCGCGAGCTGGCGATCGCCACCTTCGAGGCCTCCCAGCGGCGGCCGTCCGCGCCCGCCCTGCGCACCCTGGTGCGGGAAGCGGCGCGGGACACGCATCTGGCCGAGCTGATGCGGGTGTTCACACAGTCCCGCAGGGCCGCCGTGCGCGCGGTGCTCGAACGCGGCCGGGAGCGCGGCGAACTCCCCGCCGACCGGGACCTCGACCTTCTGGTCGACCAGTTCTACGGGTTCTTCTGGTACCGCTTCCTGCTCGGCCACGCCCCGCTGGACGCGGCCGCCGCCGAAGCGCTCACCGAATCTCTGCTGGGCTGAGGGCCGCTGCCGCCGGCGGGCACCCTCAGCTCGCGCCCCCGGACAACGGCAGCATCGGGTAGCTGCCGGTGCTGGTCGGGGCGTGCTCCGGCAGCCACAGCACGGCCACCGCGC
Source organism: Streptomyces yokosukanensis (assembly GCF_001514035.1). GTDB lineage: Bacteria > Actinomycetota > Actinomycetes > Streptomycetales > Streptomycetaceae > Streptomyces > Streptomyces yokosukanensis. The sequence continues at coordinate 720,790 of NZ_KQ948206.1, forward strand.
CCTCCGCGGGGATGCCCTCGGGGGCCCCGGCGGGCCGTACGTTGCGGAACGTCAGCCGGGCGCCGAGCACCCGGGCCTGGCCCGCCGCGATGGTCAGGCCCAGCCCGTGGCCCGTACCGGCGCGGTCCTTGCTGCCGGTGCGGAAGCGGCTCGGCCCCTCGGCGAGCAGTTCCTCGGGGAAGCCGGGACCGTGGTCGCGGACCCGGATGACCCGGCCCTCGACGGTCACCTCGATCGGCGGCCGGCCGTGCCGGGCGGCGTTGGCGAGCAGGTTGAACAGCACCCGCTCCAGGCGGCGCGGATCGGTGGTGACCTCCGACTCGTGCACCACCCGTACGGTGATCTCCGGGTCCTTGACCGCCACGCGCCGGGTGACGAAGTCGCCGAGCATGAGGTCCTGCAGCTCGGCCCGCTCCGAGGCGCTGTCGAGCCGGGCCACCTCCAGGACGTCCTCGACGAGCGTGCGCATGGCCTTCGCCCGGTCCAGCACCAGCTCCGTCAGCCGGCTCGGCGGCAGCAGCTCGGCGGCCGTGAGCAGACCCGTGACCGGGGTGCGCAGTTCGTGTGCGATGTCGGCGGTGACCCGGCGCTCGGCCTCCAGCCGCTGCCGCAGCGCGTCCGCCATGGCGTCCACCGCGCGCGCGAGATCGTCCGTCTCGTCCCGTACGACGCCGCCGATGGCCTCCCGCACCCGGACGTCGGTCTCGCCCTTGGCGACCTGGTTCGCGGCGGCCGCCGCCTTGCGCAGCCGCCGGGACAGCTGCCCGCCGATCAGGACACCGAGCGCGCTGCCGCCGAACACGACCGCGACGGAGCCGATGACCAGCGCCTGGTCGAGGTCCTTCAGCACATCGGTGGAACGGACGGGCATACGGCTGTGCAGGGACAGCACCCGCCCGTCCTTGGTCGGCACGGCCGCCCAGATGTCGGGCACCCCGTCACGGTCGATGACGTCGCTGGCCTTGCGGCCCTCCTCGACCTTGGTGCGCAGCGCGTCCGGCAGATCGGGGTCGTCGAGCTTGATGGCGGGGAAGTTCGGCCGCCGGTTCAGCTCGTAGTTGCGCTGCGCGATCTGGACCCGCTCATTGGCCAGGTCGCGTGCGTTGTCGAGCATCGAGACCCGGGCCGCGTTGTGCACGACCAGGCTCAGCGCGATCGCCACCAGCCCGGCCACCAGCGCGATCGCCGCGCTGAGCTTCCATCTGAGTCCCGTGTGAAGGCCCGCGCGCTCCATGCGCCGGACCGGGTTCCGAAGAATCCCCCGCATACCGCCCCGCTCAGGCCTTCAGCTTGTAGCCGAAGCCGCGGACCGTCTCGATCCGGTCCTGGCCGATCTTCTGCCGCAGTCGCTGCACATGCACGTCGACGACCCGGGTGTCCCCGCCCCAGCCGTAGTCCCAGACGCGCTCCAGCAGCTTGTCCCGGGAGAGCACGGTGCCCGGCGCCGAGGAGAACTCCAGGAGCAGGCGCATCTCGGTCGGGGTGAGCCCGACCGGCACACCGGCCCGGCGCACCTCCATGCCCTCGGTGTCGATCTCCAGGTCCCCGAAGGCGAGCACACCACCGGAGACCGGGTCCTCGACGACCTCGGTCCGGTCGTTGCCGCCCGCGTGCCCGAAGCGACGCAGCACGGCCCGGATCCGCGCGACCAGCACGGCCCCGTCGAACGGCTTCGTCACATAGTCGTCGGCGCCCGCCTCCAGGCCGAGGACGACATCGATGGAGTCGGCGCGCGCCGACAGCATGATCACCGGCACGGTCGACTCGTCCCGGATACGACGGCACAGACTGACGCCGTCCAGGCCGGGGACCATCACGTCCAGCAGGGCGATGTCGGGGCGGTCGGCCCGGAACGCCTCCAGGCCCGACAGGCCGTCGGGCATGGCGGTGACCGCGAAGCCGTCCCGCTCCAGGGCGAGCTGGGTGGCCTCGCGGATGACGTCGTCGTCCTCGACGAACAGGACGTGGGTCTGGTCTGCCATCCCGGTGCTCTCAGTCCTCGTGGTGTACGTGTGGGGGATCAGTTGTCCTGCGCGGACGCCGCAGTGCCGCTGGTCTTGCTGTAGTCGGTCTCGTGCTTGGCGTGCTCGGTGAACCGGCCCGCCTTCCACCTGTACGTGATCACAGTCTCGCGGGACGGGTTCGACACCGGATCGTCCGTCTCGTACACCTGCTTGGTCACGGTCAGGTCGGTGCCGTCGATCTCCGCGTAGACCGGCGACTCCTCCGCCTTGAACACATTCTTGTACGTGCCGTCGACGTCCCGGTACACGTACGTGGCGATCCCCACCCAGTCACCGCAGCTGGAGACGTTGACGAGGACGTCGTTGACGGATCCGCCCGTCAGATAGCCGTAGGTGACCTCTACGGGGTAGGCATTGGCGTCGCACGGCTTCAGCTCACGCTTCACCGTGGCGGAGACCTTCGGGTCCTCCTTGATCAGCGAGACCGCGTCCACCCGCCGGTAGCCGCCCGACGGGCTCGGCGAGGGGGAGGCGACCGCTCCCGCGACCGCCGACGCGTGTGCCGGGCCCTCGTCCCGGGCGCCGGTGCCCCCCGTGCCGCACCCGGCGACGAAAAGGGCGAGGGCGGCGAGCACGGCCCCCACCGCGATCACCGCCTGTGAACTGCCTCGGGCCCGTTCGGGCCCGGCCCCGGTCAAGCCGCGCAACGCTCCCGCTCCTCACGCTCCAGCGCGCGTGCGTCCAGATCGCGGGCCTCCAGCTCCTCGCGGAGCCGGGCGAGCGCCCGGTGCAGCGTGCTCTTGACCGTACCGGCCGACATGCCGAGGGCCGCGGCCGTCTCCTCTGTGGACATCTGCTCCCAGTGTCGCAGCACCACGACACTGCGCTGCTTCGGTGCGAGCACCTTCATGACATCCATCAGCAGGGCCCGGTCGGCGTGCTGCTCGGTGGAGTCGTCCACGGACGCGTCCGGCAGCTGCTCGGTCGGGACCTCCTCCAGCTTGCGCGCCCGCCACCACTCCGTACGGGTGTTGATCATGACACGGCGCAGATAGGCGTCGGCGAGCCGCTTGTCGGCGATGCCCTCCCAGCGGCCGTACGTGCGCACCAGCGCCGTCTGCAGCAGATCCTGGGCGTCGACGGGGTCCGGAACCAGCCGGCGAGCGCTGCGCAGCAGCGCGTCCTGCCGTGTGCGGACGTACTCCTCGAATTCGAGCACCTCGCCCTGCGCCATGATCAACCGCCTCCGTTCCCCGTTCACTCCGGCATCCGCCTGAAGTCCTGCGTCCCCGTGTCCGGTGGTCTGCCGGGCACGGAAAAGAAGCTACGGAGCTGTTGTCACGGCGCTGTCCGATCCAGCCTTCGGCTAGCAATCGGCTATCCGTCGGTTGTGTAACGGCCGTGGGGAAGGGGTATATGAGCTGACCGTTATGTACCTTTCTGTTGGCCTTTGTCGGTCGATTGGCTCCGTAACGAAGCCCCAAGGGCTGTGACTTGGCTGTCCGTCAGCTTTGCGGCAGCCGGTACAGGCCGCCCGGCAGCGGCTCCACCAGACCGTCCGCGACAAGCCCGTCGAGCGCGCGGGCGCGCTGCACCGGCTCGTGCCACACCCGGTCCAGCGCCGCCTGCGGTACCGGCGCGTGCGCCTCCCGCAGCACCGCCAGCAGCTTGCCGCGCACCTGCCGGTCCGTGCCCGCGTACGTCTGCCCCCGGCGCGGCGGCCCCGCGTGCTCGGGCTTGCCGGCCAGCCGCCAGGCGCACAACGGGGCGATCGGGCACCGCCCGCAGCCCTCGTTCTTCGCCGTGCACACCAGCGCGCCCAACTCCATGGAGGCGGCGGCCCAGCGCGCGGCCGTCCCGTCGTCCTGCGGCAACAGCTCGCGCGCGAGGCGCCGCTCGGCGGCCGTCGTCGCGTTCGGCGGGTACTGCACCCCCGTCACCGCCCGCGCGAAGACCCGGCGCACATTCGTGTCCAGCACCGCGTGCCGCTGCCCGTACGCGAACGACGCCACCGCGGCGGCCGTGTACTCGCCGATGCCGGGCAGCGCCAGCAGCTGTGAGTGGTTCGTCGGTACGTCCCCGCCGTGCCGCTCCGTTATGGCGACCGCGGCGCCGTGCAGCCTGAGGGCGCGGCGCGGATAGCCGAGCCGGCCCCAGGCGCGCACCGCCTCGCCCGGCGCCTCCTTCGCGAGGTCGGCGGGGCGCGGCCAGCGGGCCAGCCACTCCTCGTAGACGGGCAGCACCCGGTTGACCGGGGTCTGCTGGAGCATGAATTCGCTGACCATCACCCCCCAGGGACCTGCCTCCGGGCGGCGCCAGGGGAGGTCGCGGGCGTGGATGTCGAACCAGGCGATCACGGGGGTGTGGAGCTTCTCAGTCATGGCCTTCCGATCCTGCCACGGCTCGGCACCCATGGCAGGTGACGGCGCGGTCACTCAGCGTCGCTATGTGCGAAAGGCCGCGCCGTCGACGGTAGTTACCAGGATGATGATCCGGAAAAGTTGCCGCCCGAGCGGCGGGTGGCGCAAGCAAGCACACCGATCTCTCGTAAGGTTTGGGCCGTGGGATCTCTGCGCAATCCGGTCGGGCCGCTTCCCTCCTCGATCTACTGGCGAAGGAGGGTCGTACTGCTGTCCGTGGTCGCCGTGTTGGCGCTGGTGATCATGTGGATCGTCGCCGCCGGAGGCGGAGGCGGCAAGAAGGACGCGGGGGCGTCCAACGGCAAGAATCCCGTGGATACCATCACCCCCGGGCCGTCCTCGTCCGGGCCCGCGATCAGCCAACACCCCGGCGGGCGCGACGAATCGAGCGGTGGGGACTCCAGCGGAAGCGCTTCCGGTTCCGGCGGCGGCGACGGTGCGGACGCCGGCTCCTCCGGGTCCGGTGACGGCTCCGGAGGCGGCTCCGGTTCGGGCTCGGGCGGCGGCGTCGTCGCCGCGGGCGACGCGCTCCCGGCGTCCTCCGCGCTGCCCAACTGCGCGACCCCCGCACTGGCGTTGAGCCTGCGCAGTCTGCACAACTCCTACTCCCCGGACCAGACGCCGGCCTTCGAGCTCACCGCGAAGAACAGCTCGTCCGCCGACTGCAAGATCGATCTCGGTCCGAAGAACGCGGTGTTGACGATCACGCCGGCGGACGGGAGCGACGCGTTCTGGTCCTCGGCCGACTGCCCCAAGGGCCCGGGAAGCCTGGTGTTCCGGGTGCCGGCGGGCCAGAGCATCACCTACACCGTGAAGTGGGACCGCAGCCCGAGTGCGGCCCACTGCGCTACGCCCTCCGGCGGTTCGGCGGGGGCGGGAACGTATCTGTTGGAGGCGAAGGCGCCGGGGTTCGGGAAGCTGCAGGCGTCTTTCGTGCTGTCGGCCGACTGAGCGGCCCCAGGCGCCGGGCGCCGCACCCGCGGTCGTCGGGTCGGCACGCGCCCCGAGTCGGCGGGCGCCCGGCCCGATTTCAGACGTAGCGCTCCAGGATGGAGGACTCCGCCAGCCGCGACAGACCCTCCCGCACGCTCCTGGCCCGCGCCTCGCCCACGCCGTCCACGGTCTGCAGGTCGTCCACGCTGGCGGCGAGAAGCTTCTGCAGGCCCCCGAAATGCTCCACCAGCCGGTCGATGATCGCGCCCGGCAGGCGCGGGACCTTCGCCAGCAGCCGGAAGCCCCGCGGGGACACCGCGGAGTCGAGGGTCTCCGGGGACCCGGTGTAGCCCAGCGCACGCGCCACCGTGCTGAGTTCCAGCAGCTCCGCGTGGGTCAGCGCGTCCAGCTCGGACAGCGCCTCCTCGACCGTACGGGACCGCTTGGCCGTCGGCTCGGGGACATAGTCCCGGACGACCAGCTCGCGGTCCGGCTCGACGCCCGCGATCAGCTCCTCCAGCTGGAGGGCGAGAAGGCGGCCGTCCGTGCCCAGCTCGACCACGTACTCGGCGATCTCGGTGGCGATGCGGCGGACCATCTCCAGTCGCTGTGCGACGGCGGACACGTCCCGCACCGTCACCAGGTCCTCGATCTCCAGCGCCGAGAGGGTGCCCGCCACCTCGTCCAGGCGCAGCTTGTACCGCTCCAGGGTGGCGAGCGCCTGGTTCGCACGGGAGAGGATCGCGGCCGAGTCCTCGAGGACGCGGCGCTGGCCGTCGACGTAGAGGGCGATCAGCCGCATCGACTGGGAGACGGAGACCACGGGGAAGCAGACCTGCTTGCTGACCCGGTCCGCCGTACGGTGCCGGGTGCCGGTCTCCTCCGTCGGGATCGTCGGGTCCGGCACCAGCTGCACCCCGGCGCGCAGGATCTTCGACAGGTCCGACGACACCACGATGCCGCCGTCCAGCTTGCACAGCTCCCGCAGCCGGGTCGCGGTGAACTCCACGTCCAGCACGAATCCGCCCGTGCACATCGCCTCGACCGTCTTGTCGGAGCCGAGGACGATGAGCCCGCCGGTGTTGCCGCGCAGGACGCGTTCGAGGCCGTCGCGCAGGGCCGTACCGGGAGCCACGGCGCTCAGCGAGGCGCGCATCAGGCCATCGGAACCGGCACTCCCACCGGACTTTCCGGGAGCTGCTGCCCGGTCGTTGGCTGCCACTGCACTCCTCCGGTCGCAGGTTCTGACGCGCTCCCGTACCCGCACTCGGTTCGTACGGACGGGCGAGACCTGCGCAAAGTCTACCGGCGCTCCTCAGCCTCCTGTGGGGCCTCTCGGCGACGCGAGCGCGGCAGCACCCGCAGCGCGTCCCCCATGTCGGCCACTTCCAGGACCTTCATGCCGGCCGGCACCTTGCCAGGATCGGTGGGCACGAGCGCGTGTGTGAAGCCCAGGCGGTGCGCCTCGGCGAGCCTGCGCTGCACGCCCGTGACCCGTCTGACCTCGCCCGCGAGGCCCACCTCGCCGATGGCCACCAGATTCTTCGGCAACGGAGTGTCGCTGGCGGCGGAGGCCAGCGCGAGCGCGACCGCGAGGTCGGCGGCCGGCTCCGACAGCTTCACGCCGCCCACCGTCGCGGAGTAGATGTCCCGCTTGCCGAGCGCGCTGATCCGGCCGCGCTGCTCCAGCACGGCCAGCATCATCGACACGCGCGAGGTCTCCAGACCCGAGGTCGTGCGCCGCGGAGAGGGGATCTGGGAGTCGACCGTCAGTGCCTGCACCTCGGCCACCAGCGGGCGGCGGCCCTCCAGGGTGACGGTCAGACAGGTGCCGGGGACCGGTTCGTCCCGGCGGGTCAGGAAAAGTCCGCTCGGGTCGGCGAGGCCCGTGATGCCCTCGTCGTGCAGCTCGAAGCAGCCGACCTCGTCCGTGGCGCCGTAGCGGTTCTTCACGCCGCGCACCAGGCGCAGGCGCGCGTGCCGGTCGCCCTCGAAGTGCAGCACGACGTCCACCAGGTGCTCGAGGAGGCGGGGCCCCGCGATCGCGCCGTCCTTGGTGACATGGCCCACCAGCAGCGTGGACATGCCGCGCTCCTTGGAGGCGCGGATCAGCGCCCCCGCCACCTCCCGCACCTGGGCCATGCCGCCGGGCGCGCCCTCGATCTCGGGGGAGGCGACCGTCTGCACCGAGTCCAGGATCAGCAGGGACGGCTTCACCTCGTCCAAGTGTCCGAGGACGGCGGACAGATCGGTCTCGGCGGCCAGATACAGCTCGTCGTGGAGGGCACCGATGCGGTCCGCGCGCAGCCGCACCTGGCTCGCGGACTCCTCACCGGTGACATAGAGCGTGCGGTGCTCCGCGCTCGCGGACTTGGCGGCCACGTCCAGCAGCAGTGTGGACTTGCCGACTCCGGGCTCGCCGGCGAGCAGCACGACCGCGCCGGGCACGAGACCGCCGCCGAGCACCCGGTCCAGCTCGGGCACGCCGGTCGTACGGGCGGTGGCCTGGCGGCCGTCGACCTGGCTGATGGGCAGCGCGGAGGTGGAGACCCGGCCGGGTGCCGTCGTACGGACCGCGGGCGCGCCGTACTCCTCGACCGTGCCCCAGGCCTGGCACTCGGGGCAGCGGCCGAGCCACTTGGCCGTCTGCCAGCCGCACTCGGTGCAGCGGTAGGACGGGCGGTCCTTGGTGGTCTTGGTACGGGCAGCCATGCGGAAACCGTAGCCCGCGGCACTGACAATCCGTCCCCGGGCCGCCGCGGGGTCCTCACGGGACGCGTGCGGGTGAACCGGTATCGGCCACGCCCTGTCGGGATCGGGCCACGGCACATAGGGTTCCTGTCCCCTTATGAGGGATCGTTTCACCCGTACGGAGTAAAAGTGCTCAAGGTTCGAGAACGGGCACTCCGCCGCCGCCTACGGTCGCACGGGTGATGAGCAGCAGCCCGGAGACCACCACCCGCACCAGCGGCACGCACTGGGCGGCGCACCGCGAGGCGCGTGACGCGCGAGAGGCGCGGGAGGGGCGCGACCGCGTCGCCGGGCGCACCCTCGCCCAGCGTCCGCCGGCGCGCTACGAACCGTACCTGGACGGGCTGTTCACCTACTGCCTGTCGGTCCTGTGCGATCACGACGCGGCCACCGCCGCCCTCGGCGACGTCCTCGCCCTGGCCGAGCGGCGCGGCCACCGCGTGCCCCATGCCGCAGCCGACCGCAGGGCCTGGCTGTACGCGCTGGCCCGCTGGGCGTGCCTGCGCAAGCTGGCCGAGGCCAAGCAGAAACGTCAGGTCACCCACGCGGCGGGCCGTCCCACGGCGACGAGCCGGGCCCCCGAGCCGGCCCCGGCCCCGGAGATCCAGGAGCGACGGCGCCGCGAACTGGCCCTGCTGGCCTGGCCGGAAGCCGCCGGCACCACCCCGGAGCAGCGCGAGGCCCTGGAACTCGCCGTCCGCCACCACCTGGCCGCGCACGAGGTCGCCGCCGTCCTCGGCATGGAACCCACCGCCGCGCGCGACCTGCTCGCCACCGCCGCCTGCGAGGTCGAGCGCACCCGTGCGGCCCTCGCCGTCGTCGAGACCGGCGGCTGCCCCAACGTGGCCCACCTCACGGGGGACAGCCGGCTGGTCCTGAGCACCGCCCTGCGCCGCGAGCTGGTCCGGCATGTCGACGACTGCCCGCGCTGCCGCCGCACCGCCGAGCGCGCCGTGTCCGGCCGCTGGCCCGGCGCCACGGTCACCCCGGCCGAGCTGCCCGTCCTCGAAGCTCCCCGCGCGGCCCTCCACGTAGCCCTCGCCCACGCCCCGCGCGCGCGGGGCGTGGGCGTGCCCCGCTTCGACCGGCGCGGCTTCCCGATGGATCCCAAGGACCGCGCGGCCCGCCGCGACCGGCTACGCGCGCGTGCCGTGACGACGACGGTCGTCGCCACGGTGGTCGCCGCCCCCGTCCTGGCCCTGTGGGCCGCCTACCGGGGTGCCCCGACGGGGGAGGGGGACGGCCCCTCCGCCACCGCGCGCGAGGCGCAGGGCCCCGACGCGCTCGGCAGCGACCCGGCGGGCGGCTACGAGAACGCCGGGAACGCCAGCGCGCAGCCCGGCACGCGCATCGGCGAGGACGGCAAGGCGGACGTCTCCGTGGAGGTCGTCAGCGTCGCCGGGACGGGCGGGAAGGGCTCCGGACGGCTCGACGTCAGCGCCGCGAACGACGGCGACACCACGCTGATCACCCTCACCGCGGCCGGCTCCGCCCCGGTCGACTGGTCCGCGTCCACGTCGGCGCCCTGGCTCTACTTCAGTCAGCCCACGGGCACGCTCGCCCCCGGCGAGACGTCGACGATCAGGGTGTACATCGACCACCTCCGCGAGCCCTCCGGCCACTGGCACGCGCAGGTGGCGGTCTCCCCGGCCGGCACGGTGGTCTCCATCGACGGCTACGGCACGGCCCCGAGCCGCCGCCCCACACCCCCACCGTCCTCCTCCACCCCGACCCCCACCCCGCCCGGCACTCCGCCCCCCACGTCCCCACCGCCCACCCAGCCCCCGCCCTCCACCGATCCGACTCCCACCCCCACCGACCCCCCTCCGACCACCGACTCCCCGACCCCCACGCCCCCGCCCCCCTCCACCCCGGACACCCCGAGCCCTTCCGTGAGCTAGGAGTGCCTCTCGGAAGGTCGAAGGGCCGGGCCGCCTTCGCCGCACGGCTGCTGCCCCGTCCCCGTACGACACCGACATGCCGAGCACTTCAGGGTCTGTGGGTGGCTCATGCCGACGTGCGGCCGGACAGCCGGTCGGACTGGATCCGGGGCCGCGTGGGTAGCGGGGCTGCGTGGACACCGGGGCCGGGACCGCAGCGACGGGGGCAGGGCCGGGGAACCGGGGTCCGGGGGAGAGCGGGGGATGTGGCAGGTGTGGCAGGCGGGGGGATCTGGGGTGGCGGGGGAGCGTGGACGGGGGCGGGGGCGAACCCCCGCGGGTGGCTGTCCAACGGCCTCGGCTTGCCGTGCTTCCGCGGAGCTAGCGCGGCGGGTCCGCCGCTAGCGCGGCGGGTCCGCGGGGTGGGGGGCGACCAACGGCAGCTGCGACGCCAGTCGCTGCTCGCACAGCTCGACCAGACGGTCGTACCCCGCCTTGCCCATCAGCTCGGTCAGCTCGGCCCGGTAGGAGACGTACACCGGATCGCCCGCGCCGTGCGCCGAGGTCGCCGACGTGCACCACCAGTGCAGGTCATGGCCGCCCGGCCCCCAGCCCCGGCGGTCGTACTCGCCGATCGAGACCTGCAGGACGCGCGTGTCGTCGGGGCGGTCGATCCAGTCGTACGTGCGCCGGATCGGCAGCTGCCAGCACACGTCCGGCTTGGTCTCCAGCGGCTCCCGGCCCTCCTTCAGAGCGAGGATGTGCAGCGAGCAGCCCGCGCCGCCCGCGAAACCGGGCCGGTTCTGGAAGATGCACGAGCCCTGGTAGGGCCGGGTCTGGCGGGAGCCCTCGTCGTCCTGGGACACCCAGCCGTCCCGCGTGCCCTCGGCGTGGTGCTGCCAGATCTCCGGTGTGAGCCGCGCCACGTGCTCGGCGACCCGCTTCTCGTCGTCCTCGTCGGAGAAGTGCGCGCCCAGCGAGCAGCACCCGTCGTCCGCGCGGCCCGCCTGAATGCCCTGGCAGCCGCTGCCGAAGATGCAGTTCCAGCGAGAGGTCAGCCATGTCAGATCGCAGCGGAAGACCTGCTCGTCGTCCGCAGGATCAGGAAACTCCACCCAGGCGCGCGCGAAGTCGAGCCCCGTCTCGTCGCTCGGCTGCGGGGCCTGCTTGGACTTCTTGGACGTGGACGCCTTCGCCTGCGAAGAATCCTTCATTCCCTTGGAGGATTTGTGGTTCTTCGCCTTTTTCGTCTTTGGCACGCGTCCAGGGTAAGTGGCCGAGCACCGCTCCGGGGACCGTGCGCGGACGATCTGGCAGTAGCGTTCCGTATATGAGACTCGGTGTCCTGGACGTGGGTTCGAACACGGTGCATCTGCTGGTGGTGGACGCTCACCCCGGCGCGCGCCCGCTGCCCGCGCATTCGCACAAGGCCGACCTTCGGCTTGCCCAACTGCTCGACGACAGCGGTGCCATCGGCGACGACGGCGTGGAGAAGCTGGTCGGCGTCGTACGGGAAGCGCTCCAGGCCGCCGAGGACAAGGGTGTCGAGGACCTGCTGCCGTTCGCGACGTCCGCCGTCCGGGAGGCGACCAACGCCGACGACGTCCTCACGCGCGTGGCGGACGAGACCGGCGTACGACTCCAGGTGCTCACCGGCCCCGAGGAAGCCCGGCTGACCTTCCTCGCGGTCCGCCGCTGGTTCGGCTGGTCCGCCGGAAAGCTGCTGGTCCTGGACATCGGCGGCGGTTCCCTGGAGATCGCCTACGGCATAGACGAGGAGCCGGACACCGCCGTCTCGCTGCCGCTCGGCGCCGGTCGGCTCACCTCGGGCTGGCTGCCCGGCGACCCGCCCGCCGCCGAGGCCGTGCGCACGCTGCGCCGCCACGTCCGCGCGGAGATCGCCCGCACGGTCGGCGAGTTCAGCCGCTTCGGCGCCCCCGACCACGTGGTCGCCACGTCCAAGACCTTCAAACAGCTCGCCCGTATCGCGGGCGCCGCCCGCAGCGCCGACGGCCTCTACGTCCAGCGCGAGCTGAAGCGCGAGTCCCTGGAGGCCTGGGTCCCGCGCCTGGCCGGCATGACCGAGGACCAGCGCCGTGAACTTCCGGGGGTCTCGGAGGGCAGGGCCGGCCAGCTCCTGGCGGGCGCTCTGGTGGCCGAGGGGGCGATGGACCTGTTCGGCGTGGAGAGCCTCGAGGTCTGTCCATGGGCCCTGAGGGAGGGCGTGATCCTCCGGCGCCTCGACCACATGGGAAGCGCCTAGCCCCCCCGAGGGGGCGTGGGACCGCGGTGCGTGGCGCGCGGTGCGGCTGCGCCGCGACGGGCTGCACCGCGACGGGCTGCACCGCGACGGGCTGCACCGCGACGGGCTGCGCCGCGACGGGGGTGTGCCGGGACGGGTGTCCGCCGCGACCTGTGTCCGCCGGGATCGAGCGCGGTCGCGAACTCGGGGGAGCGGGCGACCGCGAGGCACCCGCACCCGCCCGAATGGCAAAGCTCACAACGGCGAACAGGCACCCCTCACCGGCCCCACCCCACGCCGTAAGGTGACGGACGTGGCTGAACCAACGGACGTGCGTATCGCGCTGTCGACGGCCTCCGTCTACCCGGAGTCCACGGCGACGGCCTTCGAGATCGCCGCGCGCCTCGGGTACGACGGCGTCGAGGTCATGGTGTGGACGGACCCGGTCAGCCAGGACATCGAGGCGCTGCGCCGCCTGTCGGACTACCACGGCATTCCCGTCCTGGCGGTCCACGCCCCCTGCCTGCTGATCACCCAGCGGGTCTGGTCGACGGACCCCTGGGTCAAGCTGCAGCGGGCCCGGGCGGCCGCCGAGAAGCTGGGTGCCTCCACCGTCGTCGTGCACCCGCCCTTTCGCTGGCAGCGCCAGTACGCGCGCGACTTCGTCGACGGGATCTGGCGGATGGCCGGCGAGACGGACGTACGGTTCGCCGTCGAGAACATGTACCCGTGGCGCTACCGCGATCGCGAGATGCTCGCCTACGCCCCCGACTGGGACGTCACCCAGCACGACTACCGGCACTTCACGATCGACCTCAGCCACACGGCGACCGCCCGCGCGGATGCCCTGGACATGATCGGGCGCATGGGCGACCGACTCGGCCATGTGCACCTCGCCGACGGCCGGGGCTCGGCCAAGGACGAGCACCTGGTGCCCGGCCGCGGCAACCAGCCCTGCGCCGAGTTGCTGGAGCACCTCGCACTCTCCGGCTTCGACGGGCATGTCGTCATCGAGGTCAACACCCGGCGGGCGATGTCCAGCGCCGAGCGCGAGGCCGACCTCGCCGAGGCCCTGGCCTTCACCCGCAAGCACCTGGCGTCGGCGGTACGGGTGCCCCGGCCATGATCGAGACCCCGACCCCCGCCGATCCTGCCGAGCCCGAGCCGACCGCCCGCAGACGGGGCAGGCCGCCGCGCGCGGAGTCCGCCGACACCCGCGACCGCATCCTCACCGTGGCCCGCGAGGAGTTCTCCGAGCGCGGGTACGAGAAGACGTCCGTGCGCGGTATCGCCAAGGCGGCCGGTGTCGACTCCGCGCTGGTCCACCACTACTTCGGCACCAAGGAGCAGGTCTTCGAGGCGGCCATCTCGGTCTCCTTCTCGGCCGCGCTGCACGCCCCCGAGGCGGTGGCCGCCGGGCCCCTGGACGGTGTGGGGGAGCGGCTGACCCGCTTCGTCTTCGGTGTCTGGGACAACCCCGCGACCCGCGCGCCCCTCCTCGCGGTCCTCCGGTCCGCGGTGAACAACGAGACCGCGGCGGCTGTCTTCCGCCGGGTGATCGCCACCCAGCTGCTGCGCCGGATCGCCGCCCAGGTGGACCTGCCGGACGCGGAACTGCGGGCCGAACTGGCGGCCGCGCAGATCGTGGGCACGGCGATGATGCGCTACGTGATCAAGCTGGAGCCGCTGGCGTCGGCGGACCTGGAGCAGATCATCGCGCGCATCGCCCCGGTCGTGCAGCACCACCTCACGGCCAGGTGACACCCGCGTCTCGTGGCCGGGCGGCACCCGCGTCCCACGGCCAGGCGATCCCCGTGTCCTGCGGTCGGCCGGCCCCCGTGTTCCGCGGCCCGCCGGCCCCCGAGTCTCCCGGTGGGATGAAACACGCGTCCCGCATTCCGGACAACCGTGTCCAGCGTTTGGAGCACCGGCGTAGGCTCGACCGTAGTGTCAGAAGTCTCTGGCAGTAGGTATTCGTAGGTCTTCGAAGGAGCGAGCGACGATGCCCGAGCTGAGGTCCCGCACAGTCACCCACGGCCGCAACATGGCGGGCGCCCGCGCCCTGATGCGCGCCTCCGGTGTACCCGGTGCGGACATCGGCCGGAAGCCGATCATCGCGGTCGCGAACTCCTTCACCGAGTTCGTGCCCGGCCACACGCATCTGCAGCCGGTCGGCCGGATCGTCAGCGAGGCGATCAAGGAGGCGGGCGGCATCCCGCGCGAGTTCAACACGATCGCCGTGGACGACGGCATCGCGATGGGCCACGGCGGCATGCTCTACTCCCTGCCCTCCCGCGACCTGATCGCGGACTCGGTGGAGTACATGGTCGAGGCCCACTGCGCCGACGCCCTGGTCTGCATCTCCAACTGCGACAAGATCACGCCGGGCATGCTGCTGGCCGCGCTGCGCCTGAACATCCCGACGGTCTTCGTCTCCGGCGGTCCGATGGAGGCCGGCCGCGCCACGCTCGTGGACGGCACGGTCCGCACCCTCGACCTGGTCGACGCGATCTCCGACGCCGTCAACGACAAGATCTCCGACGAGGACATCCTCCGCATCGAGGAGAACGCCTGCCCGACCTGCGGCAGCTGTTCCGGCATGTTCACCGCCAACTCGATGAACTGCCTGACCGAGGCGATCGGCCTGTCCCTGCCCGGCAACGGCTCGGTCCTCGCCACCCACACCGCACGCAAGCAGCTCTACGTCGACGCGGCGCGCACGGTCATGGACATCACCCGCCGCTACTACGAGCAGGACGACGAGTCGGTCCTTCCGCTCAACGTCGCGACGTTCGCCGCCTTCGAGAACGCCATGGCCCTCGACATCGCGATGGGCGGCTCCACCAACACGATCCTGCACCTGCTGGCCGCCGCCCAGGAGGCGGGCGTCCCCTTCGGCCTGGAGCAGATCGACGCCGTCTCGCGCCGGGTGCCGTGCCTCGCCAAGGTCGCGCCCAACGTCGCGAAGAACCGCACGTACTACATGGAGGACGTGCACCGCGCCGGTGGCATCCCCGCCCTGCTCGGCGAACTGCACCGCGCGGGCCTGCTCAACGAGGACGTGCACGCGGTCCACAGCCCCTCCCTGGCCGACTGGCTCAAGACCTGGGACGTGCGCGGCGGCTCGCCCTCCCCCGAGGCGGTCGAACTGTGGCACGCGGCCCCGGGCTGTGTCCGCTCCGCCGAGGCCTTCTCCCAGTCCGAGCGCTGGGAGGCCCTGGACGACGACGCCGAGGGCGGCTGCATCCGCTCCGCCGAGCACGCCTACTCCAAGGACGGCGGCCTCGCGGTCCTGAGGGGCAACCTGGCGGTCGACGGCTGCGTGGTGAAGACGGCCGGTGTCGACGAGTCCATCTGGACCTTCGAGGGCCCGGCCGTCGTCTGCGAGTCCCAGGAGGAGGCCGTCCAGCGGATCCTCACCCAGGAGGTCAAGGACGGCGACGTCGTCGTCATCCGCTACGAGGGCCCCAAGGGCGGCCCCGGCATGCAGGAGATGCTCTACCCGACCTCGTATCTGAAGGGCCGTGGCCTCGGCAAGACCTGCGCCCTGATCACCGACGGCCGCTTCTCCGGCGGCACCTCGGGCCTGTCCATCGGCCACGCCTCCCCGGAGGCTGCCTCCGGCGGCACCATCGCCCTGGTCCAGGACGGCGACCGCATCCGCATCGACATCCCGAACCGCACGATCGAGCTGCTGGTCGACGAGGCGGAGCTGTCCCGCCGTGAGCAGGCCCTGGGCGGCGCCTACGCCCCCAAGAACCGCGACCGCAAGGTGTCGGCGGCGCTGCGGGCCTACGCCGCGATGGCGACCAGCGCCGACAAGGGCGCGGTCCGCGACGTGACCAAGCTGGGCTGACCCGCACAGGGACACAGACGTCGGGGCCGCCTCCGTCGGGCGGCGGCCCCGACGTCTGTGTCCCCCTGTCCGTCGCCCCCGTCCGCCCCTCTGTCCGTCACCAGCCGGACGGGTTGTGCGCGGCGACGCCGAAGACCGTTCCGTCGGGGGCGGCGGCGTAGACGTGGCCGTCGACGACGAGAGGCGCCGGCAGGTCGGCCGTGACCTTGTCCGCGTCGGCGCCGAGCCGCGGCCGGGTCTGCCCGACGAGCCGGCCGTCGCGCGCGTCGATCGCCAGCAGGCGTCCGTCGGCCGCCGTGAAGTAGACGTGCGCACCGTCGCCGACCGGGGCCGAACCGCGGATGACGGACGTCTCGATGTGCCAGCGCCGCTTTCCGGCGCTCAGGTCCACCGCCTCCAGCGAGCCGCCCGTGGCCAGCAGGTAGACCACGTCGCCGACCATGCCGGCCTGCGGGGTCAGCCGGGGCACCGGCAGCGCCACCCGGCGCGTCGTCCTCGACGCCGGCGCGTAGCGCACCACGCCGTCGGTCTCCCCGGAGAGCCTGTCGACGGAGAGGAGGACCAGGGACGTGCCGTGGCTGCCGACGGGCTCGAGCACCCCCTTCAGCGAGGCCTCCCAGCGCACGGCACCGGTATGGGGATCCATCGCGGTGATGTGCGTGCGCGTGTTGTCCTGGGACGTGCTGGTCGCGTAGGCCAGTGGGTCCCCGGCGAACGAGGCGAGGAACGGCGTGCCGGAGCCGGGGAGCCGCCGACTCCACTTCGTCCGGCCCGATGTGCCGGCCACGCCGGTGATCGTTCCGTCGGCGCCGGTGAGCAGGGGCGTGCCGCCGGCGTACCGGACCGTCGTGCCGTGGGGCAGCGGCCGCTTCCACAGCTGCTTGCCGGAGCGCAGGTCGAAGCCCTGCAGCAGCGTGCTGCCGTCCGTGCTGAGCTGTACGACGGAGCCCAGGAGGACCGGCGGTTCGCTGATGGGCTCGGCGGCGACGGGGCGACGCCACAGCAGCTTTCCGTCGGCCGGGGAGAGGGCGAAGACCGCGCCGGGCCGCGCACACAGCAACGTGCCGGCTCCGTAAGAACACTGCGGCATCCCACTCCCTTCGGGCGCCGGCCCGGCCGCCCAGGAGCTGAACACGGCGGCCTTGGTGTGCGGGGTCGTGCCGGCCGACGCGGGGCCGTCGCTCCCCATCAGCTGTACGGAGGCCAGCGCGGCGACCACGACGAGGCCGAGGGCTCCGGCACCCAGAGCCACCTTCCGCCCGACGCGCCCCCCCGACGCGCCCCCCGACGCGCCTCCCGGCGGGCCGCTTGACCGGCGCCTGCGACTGCCCGGCTCGGGACCGCGGAGCCGGCTCGTCGCCCGACGGCGGAACCGGCGCCTCGCCCGACTGCGCGGCCGGCGCCCCGCCGGACCGCTGGGCCGGCCCGTCGCTCGACCGCTGGGCCGGTATGAACGCCTGTGTGTCGTACGAGGCCGCCGCCGAACGCAGTTCCCGCATGAGTTCATCGGGGGTCGGCCGGTCCTCCGGCTCCTTGGCGAGACACCGCCGTACCAGCGGCGCCATGTCCTCCGGCACACCGGTGAGGTCGGGTTCGTCGTGCACGACCTGGTAGGCGACGACGTACGGACTGTCGGAGTCGAAGGGCCCGCGCCCGGTCGCGGCGTGCACCATCACGGAGCCGAGCGCGAAGATGTCGGCGGCGGGCCCCACTTCGCGTGGCCGCCGGAACTGCTCGGGCGCCATGAAGGGCGGGGTGCCGATCAACTTGCCGGTCTCGGTGCGCAGTTCACTGTCCTTCGGCCGGGAGATGCCGAAGTCGATCACCTTCGGGCCGTCCTCGGCGAGCAGTACGTTGCTCGGCTTCAGGTCCCGGTGCACGACCCCGACCCGGTGGATGTCACGCAGCGCCTCGGCCAGCCCCGCCATCAGCCGCCGCACCTGCGCCGGAGCCATCGAACCGTTCCGCTTCACCTCGGCGGACAAGGTCGGGCCCGGGATGAACAGCGTGGCCATCCAGGGCCGTTCGGCATCCGGGTCGGCGTCGACGACGGGCGCGGTGAAGGCGCCGCTCACCTTGCGGGCGGCGGCCACCTCCTGCCGAAAACGCCCCCGGAACTCGGGATCCCGGGCGAACTCGGCATGGACGACCTTGACCGCGAGCTTCATCCCCGAGGTGCTCCGGGCCAGATGGACGACCCCCATGCCACCCGAGCCCAGGTGTGACTCCAGGCGATAGTGACCGGCGTACTCGGGAAGTTCCGCTTCCGCGCCCGCCCCCGTGTTCCTGTGTGGCGTCATGCGACCACCCCCGTGCTGTTCGTCCGCGCGCGCGACGCACGGAGCCTAGTCGATGACTCGTGCGAGACAGAGGCGGCTTGCTAGCCTTCGCGCGCGAGTCGCGCACGGATGTTTCGTGGCGCGGCCGAGGGGAACAAGCGGTGCCCATGGGAAGCATGGGACTCGAGGGGGAAGGTTTCACATGTCTGTTGACCGTGTCGAAGAGGCCCAGGCCGGCATCGACTCCGAGGCCATGACGGCCGACACCGCCGTGCGCACGTACGCGGTCGCTCCGGGCGTCCGGCTGAACGTGCGCAACGGCCCCGGCACCAGCTTCGGCATCGTGCGCGTCCTCCCGGAGGGAACCCGCGTCCCGATCTTCTGCCAGACCCCGGGTACGACGGTGAGCGGCCCGTACGGCACGACCGCGATCTGGGACAACATCGACAACGGCCAGTACGTCTCCGACGCCTACGTCCACACCGGCACCGACGGCTACGTCGCCTCGCGCTGCGCCTGACCCCACCGGGGGCCCGTCCCGGTCCGGCGCCATAATCGTTCCGTGAGCGACGAAACCGGCACCCCGGACACCCCGGCGGGCTCCTCGGACGGCGCGGCCCCGAGCAGCGGCCCCCGCCCCGAGCCCCTCCGCTTCTTCGGCACCACCTGGGTGAACCACGACAACGGCTACACCGCCCGTCGGGTCGGCGTCGCCGTCGGGTCCCTCGCCGCGGCCGTCGCCTCCTGTCTGGTCCTGCGCCTCGCCTACGAGGGCATCCAGATCGCCGACACCGGCTCCTTCGTGACTGTGCTGATCATCGCCATGTTCGCGATCTGCAGCGCGCTCGCCTTCCGCAACACCTTGGAGGGCTTCGGCAAGCGCCACGACCCGCAGCGGCAGGCCTCGCTGCGCGGTCTGCTCGCCATCGGCTTCGTCGGCTCCCTCCTCGCCTACTTCTTCCGCTCCCTCACCGAGGCCCCGGGCGAGAAGCTGCACCGCGAGGAGTACGAGAAGGCCCGCGAGGCGTACGAGCGCCGCTCCTCCCGGCGCACCGGCAACCCGTCGAAGAAGAAGCGCCACCACTGAGGCGGGCCGCACCGAGGCGGGCCGCACCGACACTGCCGGAGCCACCTCGCACCCGCGTTCCGCCCTGAGGGCATCCGCCCCGAAAACCCCCTCCCGGACCCGGATCCCGCCCGGAAAATCGGCGCCCACCCCCGAAATTCCGCTGTCGTCCTCTCCCCGGCCTCTCCACGATGTCCGTATGACCACGACACAGCCGTCCTCGCCCACCCCCTCGCACTCGGCCCGCGCGCACTCCTTCAACTCCGCGGCCGCGCAGTACGCGGCGAACCGCCCCTCCTATCCGCCCGCCCTCTTCGACACCGTCGAGGAACTGGCCGGCCGGTCCCTGTCCGGGGCCAGGGTCGTGGACGTCGGGGCCGGCACGGGCATCGCGACCGCCCTCCTGCACGACCGCGGCGCCGACGTCCTCGCCGTCGAACCCGGCGCGGGCATGGCCGCCGAGTTCCACCGCGGGCTCCCGCACCTCCCGATCGTCCGAGGCAACGGCAACGCCCTTCCCGTCGCCGACGCACAGGCCGACTTCGTCACCTACGCCCAGGCCTGGCACTGGACCGACACCGCCCGCTCGGTGCCGGAGGCACTGCGGGTGCTGCGGCCGGGCGGCGCGCTGGCGCTGTGGTGGAACACCGAAGCGCTCGACATCGACTGGATCGCCGAGGCCGCCGACCGCACGGCCCGTTGCACCGGAGTGGACGGCGCCGCCGAGAAGCGCGAGGCCGGCGAGAGCACGGACCTGGCCGACCCCAGCGGGCGCCTGGACTTCGTCCGCCGCGACGTCCGCTGGAGCCGCCGCGTCCCGGTCGACACCCATCTCGCCAACGTCGGCAGCCACTCGGCCTTCCTCGTGCTGCCCGAGCAGCGCCGGACCGCCTTCCTGCGGGAGGAGCGCGCCCATCTGCTGAAGGTCTTCCCGGACGGCATCGTCGAGGAGACCTACGACGTACTCCTCCTCGTCGCCACCAAGCCCTGAGCGAAGCCCTGAGCGAAGCCCTGACCGGGGCGACGTCCCCCTGACAGCGGCGACCGGGTGCCTCCCGGCCGCCGCTGCCGTCCCGGCACCCCGCCCGCACCGACACGCGCCGCCGGACGCCACCGCACAGCCCTTGACGCCCGGGGCCCCCGGGCCGATTATTCATCGCGTGATGAATTACTTGCCGGGCCAGCCGAGCGAACCGCTCACCACCTCCCCGGCCCCCGCCGTCCACGCCGACGACCTCACCGTCGTCCGCGGCCCCCGCACCGTCCTGCACCACCTCGGCTTCACCGTCCCCCGCGGCCAGATCACCGGCCTGCTCGGCCCGTCCGGCTGCGGCAAGTCCACCCTCATGCGCGCCGTCGTCGGCACCCAGGCCAAGGTCACCGGCACCCTCGACGTCCTCGGCCGACCCGCCGGCCACCCCACCCTGCGCAGCCGCATCGGCTACGTCACCCAAGCCGCCTCCGTCTACGACGACCTGACCGTCCGCCAGAACCTCGAGTACTTCGCCGCGGTCCTCGACCCGGGCCGCGCCGCCGCGGAGCGCCGCCACGAACACGTCACCCGGGCCATCGCCGACGTCGACCTCACCAGCCACGCCGACGCCCTCGCCGGCAACCTCTCCGGGGGCCAGCGGAACCGGGTCTCACTCGCCGTGGCCCTCCTCGGCACGCCGGAACTCCTCGTCCTGGACGAACCCACCGTCGGCCTCGACCCCGTCCTGCGCCGCGACCTGTGGAACCTCTTCCACGACATCGCCGCCACCCGCGGCGCCACCCTCCTCGTCTCCTCCCACGTCATGGACGAGGCCGAGCGCTGCCACCGCCTCCTCCTCATGCGCGAGGGCGATGTACTCGCCGACGAGAGCCCCGAGGCCCTGCGCAGCCGCACCGGCACCGACACCGTCGAGGCCGCGTTCCTCCGCCTCGTCGACGAGGCCACCGCCGCACACCGCACCGAGGCGCCGACCCGCCACACCCAGGAGCCGACCCGATGAGTACGACCGCCCCGGCCGCCCCCACCGCCGCGCTCGACGCCGCCCGCACCACCGCCACCGCGGCCCGGGTGCTGCGCCAGCTCCGCCACGACCCGCGCACGATCGCGCTGATGATCCTCGTCCCGTGCCTGATGCTGATCCTGCTGCGCTACGTCTTCGACGGCAGCCCCCGCACCTTCGACAACATCGGCGCATCCCTGCTCGGCATCTTCCCGCTGATCACGATGTTCCTGGTCACCTCCATCGCCACCCTGCGCGAACGCACCTCCGGCACCCTCGAACGCCTTCTCGCCATGCCCCTCGGCAAGGCCGACCTCATCGCCGGCTACGCCCTCGCCTTCGGTGCCGTCGCCATCGTCCAGTCCGCCCTCGCCACCGGACTCGCCGTGTGGCTGCTCGGCCTCGACGTCACCGGCTCCCCCTGGCTGCTCCTCCTCGTCGCCCTCCTCGACGCCCTGCTCGGCACGGCCCTCGGTCTCTTCGTCTCGGCCTTCGCGGCCTCGGAATTCCAGGCGGTCCAGTTCATGCCCGCGGTGATCTTTCCCCAGCTCCTCCTCTGCGGCCTCTTCACTCCCCGGTCCGACATGCACCCCGCGCTCACGGCCGTCTCCGACGTCCTGCCGATGTCGTACGCCGTCGACGGCATGAACCAGGTCCTCCACCACAGCGACATGACGGCGACCTTCGTACGAGACGTCCTGATCGTGGCCGGCTGCGCGCTGCTCGTCCTCGCTCTGGGCGCGGCCACCCTCCGGCGCCGCACCTCCTGATCCCCGTCCGTGTCCCGGCTGCCGGACAACCGCCCGCACCCCGCAGGCCCGGTGCGAGGATGACCTCATGAGCCAGAAAGTCGCAGTCCTCGGCACCGGCAAGATCGGCGAAGCCCTGCTCAGCGGGATGATCCGGGGCGGCTGGGACCGCGCCGACCTCCTGGTCACCGCCCGCCGCCCCGAACGCGCCGAAGAACTCCGCACCCGCTACGGAGTCACCCCGGTCACCAACACCGAGGCAGCCAAGACCGCCGACACCCTCATCCTCACGGTTAAGCCGCAGGACATGGGCACCCTCCTGGACGAGCTGGCCCCGCACGTCCCCGCCGACCGCCTGATCATCAGCGGCGCCGCCGGCATCCCCACCTCGTTCTTCGAGGAACGCCTGGCCGCGGGCACCCCGGTCGTGCGTGTCATGACCAACACCCCGGCACTCGTCGACGAGGCCATGTCCGTCATCTCCCCCGGCAGCCACGCCACCGCCGACCACCTCGCCACCGCCGAGGGGATCTTCGGCGCCGTGGGCAAGACGCTCCGCGTCCCCGAGACCCAGCAGGACGCCTGCACCGCCCTGTCCGGCTCCGGCCCCGCCTATTTCTTCTATCTGGTCGAGGCCATGACCGACGCCGGCATCCTGCTCGGCCTGCCCCGCGACAAGGCCCACGACCTCATCGTCCAGTCCGCCATCGGCGCCGCCGTGATGCTCCGCGACAGCGGCGAACACCCCGTCAAGCTGCGCGAGAACGTCACCTCCCCGGCCGGGACGACCATCAACGCCATCCGCGAACTGGAGAACCACGGCGTACGAGCCGCCCTCATCGCCGCCCTCGAAGCCGCCCGCGACCGCAGCCGCGAACTCGCCACCGGCAAGAAGGACTGACCCGGCGCCGGGGGCGACGGCCGATCGGCAGCCGCCCGCCCCCGTACGCGCGGGCTCCGCGCGTACGGGGGCGGCAGGCCCTAACCGCCGGTCCGGCTCAACGCCGTGTCGAAGGCCGGCGGCAGCAGCCCGATCGCCCGGTACGCCGCGTCGACGGTCGGTCGGGCCATCGCTCTCGCCTTCTTCGCACCCTCGCGCAGCACCCCCTCCACGAAGGCAGGGTCCGCGCACAGCTCCCGGTGCCGGGCCTGCACGGGCCTGAGGACTTCCACCACGGCCTCCGCGGTGTCCTTCTTCAAGGCGCCGTACGACTCGTACACATCGGCCAAGGCCTCCGGGTTCCCACCCGTGCACGCCGCGAGGATCTCCAGCAGGTTCGCGACCCCCGGCCGCCCCTCCCGGTCGTACTCCACGTCCCGCCCGCTGTCGGTCACGGCACGCATGACCTTCTTGCGCACGTCGTCCGGCTCGTCGAGCAGGTAGACGACCCCCAGACCCGACTCGTCCGACTTCCCCATCTTCGCCGTCGGGCTCTGCAGATTCATCACCCGCGCCGCCACCCCCGGCCGCGTCGCCTTCGGGACCACGAACGTGTGGCCGTACCGCTGGTTGAACCGCGCCGCCAGATCCCGCGCCAGCTCGACATGCTGCACCTGATCGTCCCCGACCGGCACCTCGCCGGCGCCGTACGCCAGGATGTCCGCCGCCATCAGCACCGGATACGTCAGCAGCGACAGCCGCACACTCGCACCACGCTCCTGCTGCCGCGCGACCTTCTCCTTGTACTGGATCATCCGCCGCATCTCACCGTCGGACGCCACGCACTCCAGCAGATACGACAGCCGCGTGTGCTCGTCGACATGGCTCTGCAGGAACACGGTGCACACTTCAGGATCGAGCCCGGCCGCCAGCATCAGCGTCGCGGTCTGCCGACTGAGCCTGCGCAATCGCGCCGGATCCTGGTCCACGGTCAGCGCGTGCAGATCCACTACGCAGAACAGGGCGTCGGCCTGGTGCTGGTCCGTCTCCACCCAGCGCCGCAGGGCTCCCAGGTAGTTGCCCAACGTCAGGTGCCCGGTCGGCTGGATCCCGCTGAAGACCCGTGTCATCTCCACTCCACCTCCTGGTCGGGACCGCCGCTCCTGCGGCCGTCCCCCGGAGCCCGGAGGAGATACGAGAACGGCCGCCGAAGCGGCGGCCGTTGGATGCATACGTGAGTACGGCCGCCGTCAGGCGGCCCACCAAAGCTGGGTACACGTACGCGTCGTCATGTCCGTCAGAGTACGCCCCGGGGGCACCCTGAGGACAAGAGTTGACACACCCCACCCCGATCCGTACTGTTCTCCGAGTTGTCCGACGTGAGCGCCGACCCCGGTCGGTCCCCGGACAGCCACTCCGCAAGTACCAACCAGCAATCGACGCTCCGGCGCCGAGTGCTTCGGCGTGCGTATTTGCGAAATGAGGAATCCGCGTTCGAAAGGACGCAGCCCCCGATTAGCTCGGGAGCACGGAATCCGCTAAAGTCTCACTCGTCGGAACGGCCCAGCGGCCAGGAAGACAAACCCCCCTGACTGGGAGTCAGACGCCGAAAGGATCTGATAGAGTCGGAACCGCCGGAAAGGAAACCGCGAGAAAGAAGCGGGAACCTGGAAAGCACCGAGGAAATCGGATCGAGAAAAG
>NZ_KQ948207.1:0-224991 GCF_001514035.1 Streptomyces yokosukanensis
CGGTGACCAAATAGAGCGTTCCGATCGTCTTGTGATCGGTGGTGGTGAGCCACCGCACGGCCCTGCTGCCCCTGATGTCTCTGATCCTCTTCACGCCCCGCCTGTGTCCGCGCCGGGCCCACCGGTCACACTCGGACGACGCGAGGAGCATCACGGAAGAAGGGTGTGACGATCCGGGCCGTGCCGGACACGAACCGAACATGAGCAACGACGAGATCTTCGCCGCTGCCTATCGCGAGCACTACTGGGCGGTCAGCCGCTATGTCGCGCGACGGCTGCCCGGACGGGCCGACGAGGTGGAGGAAGTGGTGGCGGAGGTGTTCACGGTCGCCTGGCGGCGCCGGAGCGACCTGCCGGACACACCGCTGCCCTGGCTGTACGGGGTGGCACGCAACTGCCTGGCGAACGCGGTACGCGGATTCGGGCGCAGGCGACGGCTGGTGGACCGGCTCGGCAACGACGAGGCCGCGCACGGCAGGCACATCGTGGACAGCCCGGACGCGGAGGGACCGGGCGCCTGGGTGCACGAGGCCCTGGGCCGGCTCTCCCCGCCCGACCAGGAGGTGCTGCGCCTCGCGGCCTGGGAGGAACTCGACGCCGAGCAGATCGCGGTCGCGCTGGGCTGCGGCAGACGCGCCGCCACGATGCGGCTGCACCGCGCCCGCCGTCGGCTGCGCGCCGAGATCGACCGGATGCGCCCCGCGGCGCCCACGGCTCCCTCACCCCCCGGGCAGGTGCCCGGCGACGGACGCACCGCCGTACCCGGCCGTGGCGACGACGGACCGTCCGCCGGGCAGGGCGGCCTCTCCCGGCACCTGTCGTATGCCGCCGGACCCGCCGCCGTACCCCCGCGCGAGGACCCCCGCCATGTCTGAAGAACTCGACCTCCTGCGCCGGGCCGACCCGGTACCGGCCCACGGCCCGCACTTCGGCGACGGCCCGCTGGACCACCGCGCCGAGCAACGCCTGGAGTTGCTGCTGCACGCGGACGACGAGCGCGGCACCCGGCGCGGAACCCCGGGCACCCGACCGCCGATCCCGGGTACCCGGCCCCGAATCCCGCGTGCCCGGCCCCGAATCCCGCGTGCCCGGCCCCGAATCCCGCGTGCCCGGCCCCGAATCCCGCGTGCCCGGCCCCGAATGCTGAGCGCCCGGCGCCGGACGCCGCGCGCCCGGCTGCTGTGGGGTCTCGCCGCGACCGCCGTCGTCCTCGCGACGACCCTCACCGCACTGCTCGCCGGCCCGAACAGCCAGCCCGCCGTCGCCGCGCCCCGGCCGCTGGCCGTCCGGGCGCACTCCACCGCCGTACCCCTGCACCAAATGGCCGAACTGGCCGCCGCGGCCGCCGCCGACGGCTCTCCCGGTCTGCGCAGGGGCACCCATGTGCAGTCCTGGAGCCTCGCCATGAGCGACGGCAAGCCGCCCGTGACCCTCCCCGAGGAGCGCGTCGTGCGCTGGAACGCGGACGACAGCCACACCGAGGTCGTCGTGGCCACCGACCCGAGCCGTCCGGGCCGCCCGGTCCTCACCGACGGCGACGAGGACGGCGCTCCGCGCCTGGTGGAGGACGGGAAGGTACTGAGCCGGACCACTTACCCGCCGAGCTGGAGCGATGCCCCGCCCGAGGCACGCCCCCCGCACGATCCGGCCGCCCTGCGCGCCTATCTGGCGGAGACGCTCCACCCCCGAACAGGCTCCCTGGCGACGCCCGAACTCCTGGACACCGTGAAGGAGTTGCTGGATCACTGGACCCTGGGAGCCCGCGAGTCGGCGGCGCTGGTCCGGATCCTCACGGACGCGGGGGGCCTGCGCCCCGTCGGACAGGTGACGGACCGGCTCGGGCGACCCGGGCAGGCCTACGTGAACGACGGCCCGGGGGAACGGCGCATGCTGATCCTCGAGCCGCGCACCGGTGCCGTCCTGGGGATCGAAACGACCTTCGCCCGGGACGACCCCCGGTACGGGGTGAAGGCCGGTGACGTGATGGAGTACAGCGCCTGGATGCGCTGACCCCCGCAGCCCCCGGCCCCGCCCCGGCCGACTCATGTGCGCCGCCCCGTGTGCACCCCGTGTGCGCCGAGCCGCGGGGCGGGCGGCTAGGCGCCGATCTGCCGGGCGGCGGCCTCCACGGTCTGCTCCAGGAGCGTGGCGATCGTCATGGGCCCGACACCGCCCGGCACCGGAGTGATCAGCGAGGCCCGCTCCGCGGCGGAGTCGAAGTCGACGTCGCCGACGTTCCCGGGGTTGTAGCCGGCGTCGATCACGACCGCGCCGGGCTTGATGTCCTGCCCGCGGATCAGCCGCGGCCGGCCCACGGCGGCGACCACGACGTCCGCCTCGCGGACCGCTGCCGACAGGTCCGCCGTCCGAGAGTGGCAGTACGTGACGGTCGCGTCCCGGGCCAGCAGTAGCATGCCCACCGGCCTGCCGAGGATCGCGCTGCGGCCCACGACCACGGCCCGCTTGCCCGCGGGGTCGACGCCGTACTCGTCCAGCAGTCGCAGGATGCCGCCGGGCGTGCAGGAGACGAAGCCCGGCAGGCCGAAGCTCATCGTGGCGAAGGAGGCGAAGGTGACGCCGTCGACGTCCTTCTGCGGGGCGATCGCCTCGAACGCGGCCCGCTCGTCGATGTGGTCGCCCACCGGGTGCTGGAGCAGGATGCCGTGCACGGCCGGGTCGGCCGACAACTCCCGCAGCGTGCCGACGAGTTCGCCGGTGGTCGTGGTGGCGGGCAGGGTCACGTGCCGGGAGGCGATGCCGGCCTTGCGGCAGCGGTTCTGCTTCATGCGGACGTAGGTCACGGACGCCGGGTCCTCGCCGACCAGGACGGTCGCCAGACACGGGGCGGTACCGGTCCGCTCCGTCAGGTCGGCGGCCTTCTTCGCGGTGTCCTCGACGATGCGGCGGGCGAGAGCGGTGCCGTCCATGAGACGGGCCTGGGTCATGCTGCACACTCCTGAGCTGGATCGACTCTCTCGCCCAGGCGCGCGGCATCTCTCCCGGGCCGCTCCCCGGTGGTACTCCACCTCAGCGCCAGTCACGGCCCGGGTACAGCGTAGCCGAGCCCGCGCACGGCTCCCGGCCCGCGCCCACCGACGGGTGCGCGGCCGTCGGGCCGGGACGCTCGCCGCGGTTCACCGAGGCCGGCCGTGCCGCGTCCGCACCGCGTGCGGCAGCGGCGGGCGGGGGCGACGGCGCGCCGCCCTCAGGGCCGAGCGCAGCAGGGCGGCGGGCACGGGCACTACCGCCGCGGAACCCGGTACGGGCCGTCGGGCGTGGGCCCGGGGCAGCCGCCCCAGGCTCGCCCGGACCGAGAAGGTCCAGGTCAGCCGGGAGGTGACCTGGACCCTGGCGAATCTTCTTCCGGCGCCTGCCATATCGGGGTGTGCCTACTCGTCCCAGGCCTGGATGATCAGCTGGTCGGCTATCTTGCCGTCCCGCAACGTGACCATCGACTCGGCGAGGACACGGGTGCCGTCGCCGTACTGGCAGGACTCGGTGAAGGCGGCGTGCTCACCCTGGACGACGCACTGGTCCAGCTTGTGGGTCATGTCGCGGCGGTAGATGTCGTCCAGCAGCACGGCGATCTCACTCCGGCCGCGCAGGACGGTGGGGTGGCTGGGCTGGCTGTTGTGGTCGACGATGCGGATCACGGCGTCGTCGGCGTAGAGGGACAGAAGGGTGTTCCCGGTGGTTCCCTCTATGCCCCGGCGCAGTGTCTCGGTGTCGAAGGCGGAACCTGTCGCGGTGCCCATGGTGACCTCCTTCGGGCGCCCTCGGCCCGGTGGGGCGCGGACCGCACGGACCCCCACCCTTCGAGACTCCTCCGGCCCGGCGGCCACGGCAAGCCCGGATGACGGGCTCCACCGCTCGCGGAGAGGGGTCGCGGAGGGCGGCGCTCAGCCCGGTGCGGTCCCGGAGTCCGCGCCCGGACCCGACCGCAGCGCCGCCCAGTCGCGGGACAGCGCGAAAGCCGCGGCCGTACCGTCCGGGAGGCACTGCGGGAGCAGCCGGGTGAGCCGGTCCCCGGGGCCCAGCTCCAGCCAGGTGCGCACGCCCGATCGGTGCAGCAGGCCGACGGCCTCGGCGAGGCGCACCGGTGCGCGCCGCAGCCAGAACTCCGGCTCGGCGGTCTCGGCGCCCACCGGGCGGGCGGTGACGTCGCAGACGAGGGGGAGGCGTGGCGCACCTGGGCGCAGGGTGGCGAGCGTACGGCCGTAGGCGTCGAGGATGCCGTCGAGGCGCGGGGGGTGCGGCCCCTGGGCGGGCAGGCCGCCCAGGAGGCGGGCGAGGGTGCCGACCGCGTGGCAGGCCTCGGCCAGCGAGAACACACCCGCGGCATATGCGGCGGCCATCCGCCCGGCCGCCTGCCCGAGGACGACGTCCGGCCGGACCCCCCAGCTGCGCACCAGCCGGTACTGCGCCACCTGGAGCGCGAAGACCGCCGGCCCGGCGAACGACTCCCGATCCAGCAGCGCGGCCGTCCGCGTGCCGTCGTCCGCGAACATCACGCATTTCAGGGGGAGTTCGAGATACGGATCGAGGCGTGCGCAGACATCGTCCAGCGTGTCGGCGAACACCTGGCCCGCCGCCAGGAGTTCACGGCCTGTTCCGGGTCGCGGTGCGGCGCCGGACGAGAACAGGAATGCGGTACGTCCGAGCGGGCCGTCGAGGGACATGCCCCCATTGAGGCACGACCGGGCCGACGCCCACACCAGGCAAACTCATGCACCCAGCAAAAAGATTGTCATCATGGAATGACGATATTCGGTCATATTCTTACTCGATTCGAAGTGCTCCCGGAGAGCCGGGTCTCAGGACCCAGGACCCGAGACCGAGAACTCCTGGTCCCGCCGTCCGCGTGATCGATACTGCGGTCCGATGCCGCCGGTGGGTGCCGGGGGGAGACAGTGGCGCAGTCTCTTACCGAAGAAGGCGCCATTTCTTACGAAGGAGTCGGCACATGTCGAATCCGCACCCGCGCTACCTCGGCGACAAGGGCGAGATCAGCGCGGTCTTCCGGCCCGCGGACACCGCACCCGACCTCACCTCCGGCGCGACCGCCACACATTGTCTGGCCAGTCACGCCACCACCGGCGGCGAATTCGGCCTCTACCGCGTCGACATGGGCCCCAAGGCCCCCGGCGCCCGGACACACTTCCACCGGGCCATCTCCGAGTCCTTCTACGTCCTCTCCGGCGAGGTCCGGCTCTACGACGGCAGCGATTGGCTCACCGGACGGCAAGGTGACTTCCTCTACGTCCCCGCCGGCGGGCTGCACGCCTTCAAGAACGACACCGACGAACCCCTCTCGATGCTCACGCTGTTCGCCCCGGGCGCACCCCGCGAGGAGTATTTCGAGCGCGTGGCGGAGTTCGCGCGGCGCGGCCCGCAGGAGCTGAAGGCCTTCCAGGTGAAGCACGACAGCTACTTCCTCGACACACCGGAGGAGCCCGGCCCCGAGACCGCCCGCTGATCCGGGCCCGGCCCGGCCGGCGCGCTCGCGCCCTTCCGGGCCGCGCGCCGGGCGGCCCGAAAGATCCACGATCACCGCCGTGGTCCACCCCCTCTCGATCGGTCGCGCGTAGGGTCGGCCGGGAAGACAATCGAGGAAGGGGCCAGTCCATGGCGCAGGAAGTACGCGGCGTGATCGCATCGGGGAAGGACGAGCCCGTGCGGGTCGAGAAGATCGTGGTGCCGGATCCGGGGCCCGGTGAAGCCGTGGTGCGCGTCCAGGCCTGTGGCGTCTGCCACACCGATCTGCACTACAAGCAGGGCGGCATCTCGGACGACTTCCCCTTCCTCCTCGGCCACGAGGCCGCCGGTGTCGTGGAGTCGGTCGGCGAGGGCGTGACCGACGTGGCGCCCGGCGACTTCGTCATCCTCAACTGGCGTGCCGTGTGCGGGAACTGCCGGGCCTGTCTGCGGGGCCGCCCCTGGTACTGCTTCAACACGCACAACGCCAAGCAGAAGATGACCCTCGCGGCCACCGGCCAGGAGCTGTCCCCGGCCCTCGGCATCGGCGCGTTCGCCGAGAAGACCCTCGTCGCGGCAGGGCAGTGCACCAAGGTCGACCCGGCCGTGTCCCCGGCCGTCGCCGGCCTGCTGGGCTGCGGCGTCATGGCCGGCCTCGGCGCCGCCATCAACACCGGCGGCGTCGGCCGGGGCGACTCCGTCGCCGTCATCGGGTGCGGCGGCGTCGGCGACGCGGCCATCGCCGGATCGAACCTCGCGGGCGCGGCGCGGATCATCGCCGTCGACATCGACGACAGCAAGCTGGACAAGGCCCGCACCCTGGGCGCCACCCACACCGTCAACTCCAAGGAGACCGATCCGGTCGCGGCGATCCGCGAGCTGACCGGCGGCTTCGGCGCCGACGTCGTCATCGAGGCCGTCGGCCGCCCGGAGACCTACCAACAGGCCTTCTACGCCCGCGACCTCGCCGGCACCGTCGTCCTCGTCGGCGTCCCCACCCCCGAGATGAAGCTGGAACTGCCCCTGCTGGACGTCTTCGGCCGCGGCGGCGCCCTGAAGTCCAGCTGGTACGGCGACTGTCTGCCCTCCCGCGACTTCCCCATGCTGATCGACCTGCATCTGCAGGGCCGGCTCCCGCTCGACGCGTTCGTCACCGAGACCGTCCGACTGGACGAGGTGGAGCAGGCGTTCGAGCGGATGCACCACGGCGACGTGCTGCGTTCGGTGGTGGTGCTCTGATGACCGTGCGCATCGAACGCCTCGTCACCTCCGGGCAGTTCAGCCTCGACGGCGGCACCTGGGACGTGGAGAACAACGTGTGGATCGTCGGCGACGAGCGGGAGGTGATCGTCATCGACGCCGCCCACGACGCCGAGGCCATCGCCCGCGCCGTCGACGACCGGCGCCTGACCGCCATCGTGTGCACCCACGCCCACAACGACCACGTCAACGCCGCACCGCGACTGGCCGAACTCACCGGTGCCACCATCTGGCTGCACCCCGACGACCTGCCGCTGTGGAAGATGACCCACCCGGACCGCGACCCCGACCGGCATCTCCTCGACGGCCAGGTCATCGAGACGGCCGGCGCCGACCTGACCGTGCTCCACACCCCGGGTCACGCCCCCGGCGCCGTCTGCCTCTACGACCCCGGGCTCGGCACCGTCTTCACCGGCGACACCCTCTTCCAGGGCGGACCGGGCGCCACCGGACGCACCTACTCCCACTTCCCTACGATCATCGACTCCATCCGCGGCAAGCTCCTCACCCTCCCGCCGGACACCAAGGTCCTCCCCGGCCACGGCGACTCCACCACCATCGGCGCCGAGGCACCCCACCTGGACGAGTGGATCAGGCGCGGACACTGAGAACGCCCCCGTAAGACCGACAGAGGATGTCCGGTTTCCCCGGGACAGTGGACGGCGACAGCAGTCGCACCACACGGGAGGCCGGACATGTCGGGACCGCTGCAGGACAAGGTGGCGCTGGTCGCGGGCGCGACCCGGGGCGCCGGACGCGGCACCGCCGTGGAACTCGGCGCGGCCGGCGCCACCGTCTACGTCACCGGCCGCAGCACCCGGCAGCGCCGCTCTGAGTACGACCGCCCCGAGACCGTCGAGGACACCGCCGAACTCGTCACCGCGGCCGGCGGCCACGGCATCGCCGTCGCCGTCGACCATCTCGACAAGAACGCCGTACGGGCCCTGGTGGACCGCATCGCGGACGAGCGGGGCCGTCTCGACGTCCTCGTCAACGACATCTGGGGCGGCGAGAAGCTCTTCGCATGGGACACCCCCGTGTGGGAGCACGACCTCGACAACGGGCTCAGACTCCTCCGGCTCGCCGTCGAGACCCACGCGATCACCAGCCACTGCGCCCTGCCCCTGCTGCTGCGCCGTCCGGGCGGCCTGGTCGTGGAGATGACCGACGGCACCGCCGACTACAACCGCGACACCTACCGCGTGAACTTCTTCTACGACCTCGCCAAGGCCTCCGTGCTGCGCATGGCGTTCGCCCTCGGTCATGAACTCGGCCCGCGCGGCGCCACCGCGCTCGCCCTCACCCCGGGCTGGCTGCGCTCGGAGATGATGCTCGACGCGTACGGCGTGAGCGAGCACGACTGGCGCGACGCCCTCGCCCGCCAACCGCACTTCGCCATCTCCGAGACCCCGCGCTACGTCGGCCGCGCCGTCGCCGCCCTGGCCGCCGACCCCGACGTGGCCCGCTTCAACGGACACTCCCTCTCCAGCGGCGGCCTCGCCCAGGTGTACGGCTTCACCGACCTCGACGGCAGCCGGCCCGACGCCTGGCGGTACCTGGTCGAGGTGCAGGACGCGGGCAAGCCGGCCGACGTCACCGGATACCGGTGAGACGGCGCCCGCCGGGCCGTACGGTCGGCGCATGACCGATCACACCCGCTTCGCAGGACACGGAGTTCTCGTCACGGGCGCGGCCCGCGGCATCGGCGCCGCCGCCGCCCGCAGGCTGGCCGAGGAGGGGGGGACGCATCCTGGTCACCGACCGGGATCTGCCCGAGGCCGAGCGGACCGCCGCCGCGCTGCGCCGCGACGGCCTCGCCGCCGAGGCAGCGGTCTGCGACACCGCCGACCGCGCCTCGGTGGAGGCGGCCGTCGCCCACGCCGTCGCCGTGTTCGGCTCGCTCGACGTGCTGGTCAACTGCGCCGCCCACTGCTCCCCGGACGTGCCGCTCTTCGAGGACGACCCCGACGACGCGTGGGCGCTCGACCTCGATGTCACCCTCACCGGCGTCCACCGCTGCTGCCGTGCCGCGCTGCCCCATCTCGCCGCCACCGGTCGCGGCGCGATCGTCGGCATCGGCTCCGTCAACGGCCTGCAGGACTTCGGCAACCACGCCTACAGCGCCGCCAAGGCCGGCCTGGGCTCGCTCACCCGTACCCTCGCCGGGCACGCCGCGCCCCGGGGTGTGCGGGTGAACCTCGTGGTGCCGGGCACGGTCCGCACCTCGGCGTGGGAGGGGCGCGGCACCGAACTGGACGCGCTCCGCCCGCTGTACCCGCTGGGCCGGGTCGGCGAGCCCGAGGACATCGCCGCCGCGGTCGCCTTCCTCGCCTCCCGCGACGCCGCGTGGATCACCGGCACCACCCTGGTGGTGGACGGCGGCCTCACCGCGGTGAACACCACGTTCCACGCGGCCCTGCGGCGCCCGTGAGCCGACGGCACCGAGGCTCCCCGAGGGGCCCGGCGCCGCATCGACGTCCGGCGCGCCGCGTGGGCGCGAGCCACCGGCCACGGACCCGCCCGCCGCGACGGCCGAGGACCTCTCCCCGGCGCTCACCCGCCCTCTCCCGCAGCCGTCGCAGAAGTTCCCGGGCCGCCGGAGCCATGGGCCCCTGGGCGCGCCAGGCCAGGCCCACCCGGCCGCGCGCGTCCGGCGCGTCGACGGGCAGGGTGCCGAGGCCGGGCCGGGGGCCGAGCCCGGGCAGCAGGGCGACCCCGAGGCCGCGGACCGCCAGGCGGGCCAGTGCGTCCGGGGTGGCCGCCTCGAACGCGATGTGCGGGCGGAAGCCGGCCTCGGCGCACAGCCGGTCCAGCACACCCCGCATCCCGGTCCCGCGGGGCATGCTGATCAGCCGGTGCCCGCGCAGGGCGGACGGCGGGGCCGCGCCGGCGTCCGCGTGCTCGACGAGCAGGGGATGTCCGGGCGCGGCCGCCGCGACCAGCGGCTCGTCGATCACCACATGCAGGGCGACGCCTGCCGGCGGTGTCCCCTTCGCGACCCCGATCACGGCGAGGTCCAGCTCGCCCCGGCGCAGCGCCGCCAGCATCCGGTCCGAGGTGTCCTCGGTGAGGGTGACCTCCACCTGAGGGTGCGCGTCGTGGAAGTCTGCCAGCCGCCCTGCCACGTCGAAGGCGTGGGCGAGGGTACCGGGGACGAGTCCGACGGCGACCCGGCCGCGCAGCAGGCCCGTGTGCTCCTGCACCGTCTGCCGCATCCCGTCCACGGCCGCGAGCGCGGCCCGCGCGTACGGCAGCACGGCCTCACCCACCTCCGTCGGCCGCACCGAACGCCCCGACCGGTCCAGCAACGGCTGCCCCAGCTCCCGCTCCAACTGCCGTATCTGCGCGCTCAGTCCGGGCTGGGCCAGCTGCAACCGATCGGCGGCCCGGGTGAACTGAGCCTCCTCCACCACCGTCACGAAGTACCGCAGCTGCCTCAACTCCACAACCGGTCATGCTCGGTGGCAGACGGATCATGTCTTGGACTTCCCGTCGCGGCGGCAACACGCTCAAGACATGGGGAAAACAGCACGCACCGCGCCGGACCGGGCCGCCATTGCCGCCGCCATCGCCGCCGAGCGCTACGAACTGGCCGACTTCTTCGAGTCGTTGACACCCGAGCAGTGGGACGCGCCCAGCCTCTGCGCGGGCTGGCGGGTGCGCGAGGTCGTGGCGCACCTCTCGATGGGGTTCCGGTATCCGACGGCGAAGGTGCTGCGGGAACTGGTCAAGGCACGCGGCAGCCTGCACCGCACGACCGACCGGCTCGCCCGCCGCGACGCGGCCGCCCACTCGGACGCCGAACTGGCCGGCTTCCTGCGCACCCATGCCCACCATCCCTGGACGCCCCCGATCGGCGGCCTCGTCTCGGCCCTCGGCCACGACGTGGTCCACGGCCTGGACGTCTCCGTCGCGCTCGGCGTGGACCGCGAGGTGCCCGAGGACCGGCTGCGGATCCTGCTCGACGCCGTCGACCCGCGGGCCTTCCGGATCTTCGGCACCGACCTCGCCGGTGTACGGCTGTGCGCGAAGGACCTCGACTGGTCCTTCGGCTCGGGTACGCCCCTGTACGGCCGTGGCCAGGACCTTCTGCTCGTCGCCTACGGCCGCGGCCTCCCCGCCGGCCGGCTGCGAGGTGACGCAGTTAACCGTTTCGTCACGGACTGACCGGAAACACAACCCTTACGCCCCCGCGGGGGTCTAATACTCCGACATCGCGGGCATCGCGCAGGGAAGCACCCGGGGCAGACCCTGGGCGACAAGGGGAGAAGAGGTTGTACATGGGGGTCATAGGCAGACGGGGCGTCGTCGGGCTGGGCGTCACGGGACTCGTGGCGCCGCTCACACTCGCCCTGACCGCGGCACCGGCCCAGGCCGCGAGCTGCACCACGCAGGCGGGGCCGCATCAGAAGCAGGTGGAGAAGTTCCTCGGCCGGCCGGTCGACGGCAAGCAGTCCGCCGCCGACTGCAAGGCGATCAAGGCCTTCCAGGACAAGCACGGCATCACGCCCGACATCGGCTACGCCGGCCCCGTCACCTGGGGCGTGATGGACCTGATGAACAAGCAGAAGGCCGTCGGGAGGAATCCCGGCAAGGACGGCGCGTGCCCGGTGAACAAGGGCCGTATCGCCTGTGTGAACCTCACGCTCCAGCTCAGCTGGATCCAGGACGGCAAGAAGCTCGTCTACGGCCCGGTCCCCGTGCGCACCGGCCGCAAGGGCTTCACCACCCGCACCGGCCTGAAGAAGATCTACTGGCGGGACGTCGACCACGTCTCGACGCTCTACAACGTGCCGATGCCCTACAGCCAGTTCTTCAACGGCGGCCAGGCCTTCCACTCGGTGGGTCTCAGCATGTGGAACCCGCCGGGCTCGCACGGCTGCGTCAACATGACCACCAAGGACGCCAAGGCGTACTGGTCCCTGCTGAAGACGGGCGACGACGTCTTCGTCTACGGCCGCAAGCCGGGCACCTGAGCCGCCACCGGGGCCGGCGCTCCTGCCGTCGCCGCCCCGGCCGTCACCCCTGCGGCGCGTCCCCGAAATCGGGGATGCCCAGCCGGACGCCACCCTGCCGCGCGGACTCGTGCGCGACGATGCCCGGCAGGGTGTAGCGGGCGGCCACCCATGCGTTCACCGACGGCAGGGAGCGGGTGTTGACGGCGGTGACGAAGTCGTCCGCCAGGAAGTGATGACTGCCCTCGTGGCCGTTGTGCAGACGATCGAACTCCCGGGGCAGTCGCCCGCGGTCGTGCACCGGCGCCGAACCCGAGGTGAAGGCGGCCCGCAGCTCCGGGGCGATGTGTGTCAGGGACGGATCGTCGGGGGCCAGCGCCGGCTTGGGCTCCAGCAGCTCGCTGATGTCCTTCACCCCGTTCTTGTCCTGCCACAGCGCCACCGTCGCCAGCTGCTCCATGCTGGCCTCCGTACCGAAGAACCGGAACCGGGACTCTCGGATGTGCGAGGGGTAGCCGACCCGCCGGAACTCGTTCGTACGGAACGATCCGCCGCCCGCCACCTCGAACAGCGCGGTCGCGTTGGACACGTCGTTGTCGAACTGGCTGACCGAACGGTCGAAGACGCCGTCGCCGCGATCGTCCCGCACGCCGATCGCCGACACGCTCACCGCGTGGGTCCGCCAGGCCCCGAGCACTCCGCCCACCGAGTGCGTCGGGTACAGCAGCGGGGGATAGCTGGCGGTCGCCTTCCAGTCCTCGCCGCCGCTGTACCGGTAGGCGTCGTAGAAGCCGAGGTCCATGTCGTGGACGTAGTCGCCCTCGGCGTAGAAGAGCCGGCCGAAGGCGCCGCGGGCGATCTGGTTGCGCGCGTGCACGGTCGCCGGGTTGTACTGGCTGGTCTCGCCCATCATGTACGTGAGCCCGGTCGCCCGTACCGCGTCGATGATCGCGGAGATCTCCTCCACGGTGATCGCCATGGGGACCGCGGAGTACACGTGCTTGCCGGCGCCGAGGCCCTGCAGGACCAGCGGACCGTGCGTCCAGCGCTGGGTGAAGATCGCGACCGCGTCGACCGCCTTCGACTCCAGCATGGCCTCGTACGACGGGAAGGTGCCGGCGAGACCCTGCGCGGCGGCGAGCCGCTCGGCCCGCTCGGGCAGCAGATCGGTGACATGGACGTCACGGACACCGGGATGGGCCTGGAACAGCGCGGCGAACCGGCCGGAGAACTGGCCGGCACCGACGATGCCGAGAGAGAAAGTCATGCCGATTACTTTTGTGGTGCAAGAATCTGACCGTCAAGTGGTGGGCGGAAGCTTCTGTGGTGCGCGTGGCGTGACGTAAGGTGACCTGGTTGCTTCTGGGTCGGAAGAAAAAGAAGGGCCGGATGCCATGACCAGCTGGCTGCCGCTCAGCCCCGCCGAACGGTCGGTGGCGATCGAGGTGCTCGTGCACGGTCCGCTGTCCCGCACCGAGCTGGCCCGGCGCCTCGGGCTCTCCCAGGGCAGCCTCACCCGGCTGACCAAGCCGCTGACCGAGTCCGGGCTGCTGGTCGAGGCCCCGGAAGCGGGCGGCGTGGCCCCGGCGCGGCAGGGCCGGCCGTCGCAGCCGCTCGGGGTCGTGGCCGACGCCTGCTCCTTCCTCGGCTTCAAGATCACCGGCGACATGGTCTACGGCGTCGTCACCACGCTGCGCAGCGAGGTCACCGGCCGGCTCGACCGCCCGCTGGCCACGCGCGACCCGGACGCCGTCGCGGCACTGCTCGCGGAGATGGCCGCCGCGCTCACCGAGGACCGCCCCGCCCCGGCCGGTATCGGCATCGGCGTGGGCGGTCTCGTGCGCGAGCGCGCGGTGGTCGCCCAGTCGCCGTTCCTCGACTGGCGGGAGGTGCCGCTGGCCGCACTGGTGCGGGAGCGCACCGGGCTGGCGGTCGTCGTGGAGAACGACGTCGCCGCCCTGGTCGAGGCCGAGACCTGGTTCGGCGCGGGCCGCGGACTCGACCGCTTCGCCGTCCTGACCATCGGCGCCGGCATCGGCTACGGACTCGTGCTCGGCGGCCGACGTGTGCCGTTCACCGAGGACGGCCGAGGCTTCGGCCGGCACTGGATCATCGACCCGGCCGGCCCGCTCACCCCCACCGGAGAGCGCGGCAGCGCTGTGTCCTTGCTCACCGTGCCCAGCATCGAGTACCAGATCCGCGCCGCCACCGGCCGTGACATCTCCTACGAGGAGATCCTCGCCGGAGCCGAGGCGGGCGAACCCATGGCCGCCAGGGTCGTCGGCGAGGCCGCCCGCGCCCTCGGCGTCCTGGTCGCGCAGATCGCCAACTTCGCGATGCCGCAGAGGATCCTGCTCGCCGGAGAGGGCGTCGGGCTGATGGATGTGGCCGGGAACACGGTCCACGAGACCATCCGCGCCCACCGGCATCCGCACGCCGACCCGGTCGACCTGGAGACCAAGGTGTCCGACTTCCACGACTGGGCGCGCGGCGCCGCGGTGTTGGCGATCCAGGTGCTCGTCCTCGGTGAGGGCGCGGTGTGAACTCCCGCCTCCCGCTTGACACATTGACGTGATGAGTAACACGGTCCGGAATGTCCCTATCCGGTGTGCTTGCTCACAGCGCCTTCACGTCGATCGGCATATGCTTCACAGCATGTCCACCACTGTTGAAGCCGCCATTGATCGCTCCGCGCGATCGGCCGCGGAGGTCAACGAGGAGATCAGGGCCCTGTGGCGCCGGTCTGGCGGGACACTGACCACCGAGCAGCGCGCGGAGTACCAGCGCCTCGTGATGGAGTGGGCCGCCGCGACCCCGCGGTCGCAGCGGGCGGCCTGATCGACCTCGCGCGGACCGCGCCGCCATCGCCGTATCGTCCAGGGCACCCGTGAGCGCACGGGTGCCCTTCTCGCCGCGGTTCCGGCGGGCGCAGGCCCCCCGTCCGCTCGTCAGCCCCAGGTCGCCGAGTAGTACCGCTGATAGGCCTTGCGGTCCCGTTCGGCCCGGATGTAGCGGGTCGCGACCAGCGCGATCAGACTGCCCGCGATGACCAGCAGCCCCGGACCGACGTTGCGGGTGTCCGTCAGCCGCGCCAGCAGCGTCTGCCCCGGTGCGCCCGTCACCGGCGCCGAGGAACCGGGCGAGGCCGCGCTCGGCGTGACCGCTCCTTGGGCGGCCGACGTCGACGGCGCGGGGGAGGCGCTCGAGCTGCCACCGCCGGCGTTCTGCGCCGCCACGATCAGCTTGACGTTCAGCGCCGT
Source organism: Streptomyces yokosukanensis (assembly GCF_001514035.1). Classification (GTDB taxonomy): domain Bacteria; phylum Actinomycetota; class Actinomycetes; order Streptomycetales; family Streptomycetaceae; genus Streptomyces; species Streptomyces yokosukanensis. The sequence continues at coordinate 14,951 of NZ_KQ948207.1, forward strand.
CATCGCCCTCGTCACCGGCTGGAAGAACGTCGTCCCGCCCTTCGTGCAGTCACCGCTGCCGCCGGAGGTCACCCCGAGCGCGATCCCGTCGGAGAACAGCGGCCCACCGCTGTCGCCCGGTTCGGCACACACATTGGTCTGGACGAGCCCGGTGACCGTGCCCTCCGGGTAGTTGACGGTCGCGTTCAACGCGGTCACCGTGCCGTCGTGCAGGCCGCTGGTGCTGCCGCTGCGGAACACCCGCTGCCCCACCGCCGCGTCGGCCGCCCCCGTGATCCGCACCCCGTTCCCGCCGCCGATCGCGACGACGTCGGCCCCGTCACCGGCCTTGCCGCTCGCGTACTGCACGAGCGAGAAGTCGTTGCCGGGGAACGTACTGCTCACCGTCCGCCCGAGCTGCTGATCGCCCTGGTTGTCGGCGAACCAGGTGGATCCCGAGGGGCCGCAGTGACCGGCCGTGAGAATGAAGTCGCTCCGCCCGTCGGTCACATTGAACCCCGCCGAACAGCGGCCGCCGGTCGACAGGATCGGCTGGGCGCCGTTCAGGCGCGTGGTGAACGTGCCCGTCGTGCGCCGCATCCGCACAAAACTGCCGATCTGCGCGGCGACCCGGCTCATCCGGGACCAGTCACCGGCGGACACCGTGCTGTCCGCGCTCACCACGACCCGGTTGGTCCGGTAGTCCACCGCCCACGCGGTGCCCGCCACCCGCGGCGCCGAACGCAGCGCGGCCGTCGCCGACTTCAGCTCGTTCATGCTGTGCGCGACGACCTTCGCCTCGGCTCCCGCGCGCCGTACCTCGCGCGCCGTGGCCTCGTCGGTCACCGCCACCACCGGCCGCCCGTCGGCGCCGATCCAGTCGCCCGCCGTCCGCGCCGTGCCGAGCCGCGCCACCAGCGCGCCGCCGGTGTCCCCGGCACCGGCGGCCGAGGAGAGCGTTCTGCCGGCCGCTGGTGGTGTCTGGCTCGCCATGGCCGCCTGGGTGACCATCGCGCCGCCGAGGAGGAGTCCGCCGACCGCCGCCAGACGTGTCACCCGCCTGACGATCCGTCGTCGTGCGTGCCGCATGCAGGGCTCCCGTGGCCGGACCGGACGCGCGGTGCCGGTGGCCGGCGGCGCGAGACCCTCGGGTCGTCGAGGGCCCGCACCTCCATACGCGGCCCACGGCCCTGGCGTTCAGCGACAGCGTGGATCGCCACCGGCAGGACTCAGTTCTTGCGGGCCACCCCGCCGAACATCGCGACCTCCTCCGCCTCGGCCCCGTGGTCGTGCTCCGGGCGCCAGCGCGAGCAGGACACCACACCCGGCTCCAGCAACTGGAGACCGTCGAAGAACCGGGCCACGTCGTCGGGCGTGCGCTGGGTCAGCTTCGGGGTGCCGTGCTCGTTCCAGAACTTCACCGCCTCGTCCACGTCCGGCATCGACGGATGGGTGACGGTGTGCGACAGCACCAGATGGCTGCCCGCCGGCAGCCGATCGGTCAACTGCCGCACCAGACGGTACGGGTCCTCGTCGTCGCCGATGAAGATGACCACACCGAGCAGCATCAGCGCCACCGGCTCGCTGAAGTCGAGGACCCCGGCGGCGTGTTCGAGGACCGCGTCGACGTTGCGCAGATCCGCGTCCAGGTAGTCGGTACGGCCCTCGGGCGTGCTCGTCAACAGGGCACGCGCGTGCGCGAGGACCAGCGGGTCGTTGTCGACGTACACCACCCGCGCCTGCGGGGCGATGCGCTGGGCGACCTCGTGCGTGTTGTCGGCGGTGGGCAGCCCGGTGCCGATGTCGAGGAACTGCCGGATGCCCACCTCGCCGGCCAGATGGCGCACCGCGCGGCCGAGGAAGAGCCGGTCGGCGCGCGCGTACTCCCCGATGCCCGGGTGCAGTCGGCGTATCTGGTCGCCGGCCGCGCGGTCGACCTCGTAGTTGTCCTTGCCGCCGAGCCAGTAGTTCCAGATCCGGGCGGTGTGCGGCCGGTCGGTGTTGATACGGGCGCGCAGCGACACGGCCACGTCGTCGGTGGCAGCCGGGTTGTCGGTCACGTGGGTCAGCTCCTGGGTACGGATGAGATGCCGGACGAGAAGGTGATGCACCGTCATGATGCAATCTAGACGCCCGAGTTCACCTCCGCGCCGATCCGTCCCGGGCATCCGGGCCGCTCACGCGCCCCCACCCCTCGCCGCACCTGCGCCCCCGCGCCGTCGCCGAGGCCCCCGCACCCGGCGACACCCGGGCGGACGACCTTGTCGTTCCCCCGTGCGGACCGGCTCCTAGACTGCCGGGCATGGACGACACACGGCTGGATCGGCTCGGCTCCGGCAAGTACCTGCTGGTGACCAGCCACCGCAAGAACGGCACCCCGGTCGCCACCCCGGTGTGGGTGGTGCGTGACGGCGGCACCCTGGGGGTCTGGACGGCCGCCGACAGCTTCAAGGTCAAGCGGATCCGGCGCCGCCCCGACGTCCTCGTCGGCCCCTGCGACCTGCGCGGCAACCCCACCGGCGAGCAGCTGCCGGCCACCGCGGAGATCGCCGACACCGCCACCACCGCCCGCTACCGGGACCTGATCGCCCGCAAGTACGGCATCGTCGGCCGTCTCACCCTGCTGGGCAGCCGGCTGCGGCGCGGCCTGGACGGCACCGTCGGGATCCGGGTGACCCTCGAGGAACGAGAACGGTGAGGGCCACCCGGGACACGCGCGCTACGACGCGTCGCGCACCGAACCGGTCAGCACCAGTCCATCGGGCTTCGGCTCACCGGTGCTCATGTCGACCTGCTGGAACCGCACCGACTCGGTCGGCTCCTTCACCGTGTCCTTGACCGTGGGCACGGCGACGTCCACGCTCGTCCTGCCCGGCTCGATGTCCACCCACACAGAGATGCCCGCCTTGGACAGCGCACGCTCCGGGTCGGGCTTCACCCCGCCGGCCTGCTGCAGCCAGCGCGCCGAGACGTCCTTCGTCGACAGCTCCGGCCCGGTGCCCGGCACCACGGTGAACATCTGGCTCAGACCCACGTCGACCGCCTCCGACAGGGTCAGCCGCCACTTCAGGGACTGCCCCTCCGCGACCCGGTCGGCGACCGGCGTGACGGTGATCTTCGGCGCCGGATCGTCGTCGTGGACCGTGATCCCGCCCCGGTAGGAGCCGACGACCGCACCGCGGACCGCCTTGACCAGGACGTCGTGCGACACGTCCAGGCCGTAGCGCGTGTTGCCCTTCACCCGGACCGGTACGTCGATGTCGTGCCCGCCCGGGCGCACTGTCACCAGCCGGTCCGTGGCCGCGCCGGTGGCCGGGTCGAATACGTACACCCGGACCTGTCCGCTGCCGTGGCCGCTCACCTGGACCGGGACGCGGTAGGTGCGCACACCCGAGTCGCCCTCGTTCACCGTCATACGGCCGACGTCCACGCGGGGCAGCACGGCCGCCCGCGCCGTCGGCGTCCCCGGCCGCCAGCCCCAGGCGTCCATCAGCCAAGCCTGCCCGGACGCCGAACGCGACGTCAGCTCCATGGACTTGACCGAGCCGAGCCTGAGCCCGGCGCGGGTGGCCGCCGTCAGCGGCACCCGGAACTCGCGCGCCCAGTACGACGCGGTCCGCCCGCTGCCGGGCAGTCCGTCGGCGCTGATGCGCCCCAGCTTCGCCTTCCGGCCCGAGGTGTCGGTCAGGGACACGTCCAGCTGCGTGCCCCGGGAGTTCGGCGGCACGAACAGCCGAAGCGCCAGCTCCTCGGCACCGGCCAGCGACACCGGCCGCGGGACGCTGACCCGCGCCGCGGTGCCGGCGCGCGTCCAGCGCAGCGCGATCGCGTGCCGGCCGGGCTCCCGGTCGGTCGCCCACTGCGCGAAGTGCGGCGACATCCCCTTCGCTCCCTCGCCCAGGCAGGACCTGGCCGGGCTGGGGTCGACCGCGTCGCACAGCCGGGCCCCGGTCACCGACACCCCGCCGTCCGGCAGGAACCCGCCACCCCGGCGCGCACCCACCGCATGGCTGAGGACCCGCGCAGGGTCCGCCGACGGCGCCCGCTTCCCGGAGCCGTCCAGCAGCGGCCGTACCCGGTCGTCCCCGGCCAGGAACAGCCGCGCGGCGGCCGCGATGTACGTCGAACCGGCCCGGTGCTGCTGGTCGGCGGTGAGCCGGGTCGCCGCACGCTTGTCGCACACCGCGTCCGGGTGGTGCGGGTCGTCGCCGAAGTCGTCCTCGGAGGGCGCCGCCGACTGGCCGGGCGTCCACTCGGAGTTGAAGAAGTTGTGATCGGCGCCGATGACATACACGGCGCTGTGCAGCGCGCTGCCGTTGCTCACCGCGCGGGTGCCGTCGACGTACAGCTCGCCCTGCAGATCGGAGACGTCACCGTCGCAGCCGGGCAGGATCGTCACCGACGGCACGTCGGGCGCCGGGTTCTGACCGAAGACGGTGGGGCCGATGAGGACCGTGCCGCGGACCTTCCAGCGGACCGGGCCGTGGTAGCCGTCCTCGCCGGCCGGGGGCGGGTACAGGCTGTCCAGGGCCGCCCGGTCGACGCCCTCGCCGCCCCGGGAGTGCCCGACGAGCAGCACCTCGGACAGATCGGCGCGCGGTGACCGGCGTACGACGGACGGCGCGGTCTCGGGGTGCGCGGCCCAGTCGGCCCAGCGGGCCAGGTGCAGCCGCACGAGCGAGGAGCGGGCCTGGGCGCCGCCGTCCTCGGCCGCGAAGTCCTGGCCGTTGATGCCGTTGGCGGAGATCGAGACGGTCATGTAGCCCTGCGAGGCGAGGAGCCTCTGGTCGCGCAGGTACCCGCGGTGGCTCGGTATGGGCTGCGTGCCGCTCTTGCAGGGCCAGGCGCCGGTGGTGTCGTGGCCCTTGTAGCAGGTGGAGTGACGGCCGTGCAGGAAGAGCGCGAGCGGACGCTTGCCCGACGCGCCGACGGGGGCGACGACCACCGCCCGCATCTCCACCGGCGCCGCGAGGCCCGGCAGTTTCACCGACTTCAGGCTGTACTCGCCCGTCCGCGTCCGGTACGAGCCGGGCTTGCCCGGATCGACCGGGTTCGCGGGCAGCGGGGCCGGCAGGGCCGACGGACGGGCCGCGGCCGTGGCGCCGGCCGCGGCGGGGTTCCGCTCGTCCAACCGCCGCCCGCCTGACCACACTTCGAGCCCGCTCAGCTCGCCGCCGCCGTGCCCGTCCAGCGGCAGTTGGAAGGTGTGCCCGTCGGCACCGGGCCGCGGCGCTCCCAACAGGCGCCCGTCCGACCGGAATTCGACCCGGGCGTCGCCCATCGGGACCGGCCGGTCCGACCGCCACTCCAGCTCGGGCGCGGACCGCCCGCCGGCGATCCGCCAGCCCGGTGGCAGTGCCGTGCCGTCCGACGCCGCCGACCTGTCCACCGGTGACGGTGGTTGCCCCTGTGCGACTGCCACCCCTGGGGACGCACCCGCCACCGCGAGCAGCGCGGTGGCGGTCACCCATATGCGCCGGGCACGGACCACAGTTCCTCCTCGACCCCCGACCTCTGGCGTCCCGGCCGTCCCGGGAGCCCCTCGCCCCCGGAGGACGGAAGGTGAAGCCTGTGGGTTGCCTGTGGAGAAGAAGTGATCGATCACATGGCCGAACTACGGCAACGGTGGCCTGAGTCCGTCCAGTTGCCCGGCGAGCCTCTCGCTCGCGGTCCCGGCCGTCGTACGGAGGCCTCAGGTCCAGGCGCCCCGGTACGGCTCGTCCAGCAACTGGAAGACCGGCTCGCCCCGCACCGGATCCTGGGCGGTGGACAGCCGGACCCGGTCGCCGCTGTGGATGCCGACCGGCGGGCCCATGACCCGGCCGCGCACGACGAACCCCTCGGCCATCTCTATCAGGGAGACATTGCGTGCCGCGGGTGTGTTGCGGTGCACCACGGTGGAGTGCCGTACCGTCCCGACGCCCTCACTGCGCTCGGTGCGCAGCTCGCTGCCCTGGCACACCGGACACAGCAGCCGGTGGAACATCGCGGTGGCGCACCAGGTGCACCGCTGGAAGTGGATGGCGTCCCTGGAGTCCGCGGGGACGGGATCGAGAACACCCGCCGCGGAGCCGGCCGCCGGATGCGAGGCATGTGATGAGTGGTGGTACACGCTGGTCAACTCCCTGCGCTCGGCCGGAATCCCGCGTGCCCGGCGCGCACCGGGCACACGAGTGCGCGGCGAACGTGCCACCGTGCACGGCGCCAGCGTATGGCACTCAGTGTCACTCGTAAAGGCACTCCGTACCCCCATTTTGCGACGCGAGAGGCTCACGTCCGGCCCCGTGCCGCCTCCAGCTCCTGCACCACCCGCCACAACGGGGCGTCCCGCCGGGACACCAGCACCACCACGTCCTCGGGGCGCCCCGTCGGGAGCGGGCCGATGCGGGTGGGCGCCGACGCGGGCCCGGCCGCCCGCCCGAACGTCTTCTGCACATGCCCGAGCGCGTGGTCCAGCGCCGCGCCCGCGTCGCCCAGCCCGTCCGAACGCAGCCAGGAGCGCAGGGCGTTGTTGTGTGCGGCGACGACCGCGGCCGCGACGACGTCCGCCCGCAGCGTCCCGTCCGGCCGGTCCGCGAACCGGTCGCGCAGATACCCGGCGAGCGCGCGCTCGTAGCGCCACACCACCGACAGCTCGTAGGCCCGCAGGCCCGGCACCTGTTTGGTGAGGCGGTAGCGCTGCACCGAGAACGACGGGTTCTCCGCGTACATCCCCAGTACCAGCCGGGCCGCGTCGCACACCCGCCGCACCGGTTCGTGCTCCTCGTCGTCCGTCGCGAGGAAGGCGGTCATGTCGGCCAGGCAGCGCTCGTGGTCGGGGAAGACCACGTCCTCTTTCGAGGGGAAGTAGCGGAAGAACGAACGCCGGCCGACCCCGGCCAGGGCGACGATGTCGTCCACGGTGGTCTGCTCGTAACCGCGTTCCAGGAAGAGCTGGAAAGCCGCCGCGACGAGGGCCTCCCGCATCGGCGGCTTCGCGGCCGGCGCCGCGCTCGTGGAGCTCATGGAGGGGAACGTAGCACCCGGATGGGACGTATGGCACTCAGTGCAGTCCGAGTGACCTCATGGGGGAACTGAGTGCTTTTGGAGTGTGCGACCGAACACGGGAGCGATCGATTTGATTGGAATCGATCGATACGATTGTGGGCGTAGAGTAGGCGACTCGGGATCACTGTGCCAGGGGGAACCCCATGCGACTGCATGTCGACCAGCGCCACGAGCGGGTGCTCGAACTCGTCCGGGAGCGGGGCAGCCTCCGTGTGGCCGAACTGGCCGCCGAACTCGGTGTCTCCGCCGTCACCCTGCGGCGCGACGTGGAGGCGCTCGCGGCCCAGGGTCGGGTGCAGCGCCTGCACGGCGCGGTGGTCTGGCCCGGCGAACGCGTTCCCGCCCCCGCCGCGGGCGCCGGACCTCGGCAGGAGTCCCTGGAGGGCACCGTCATCGGCATGATCGTGCCGACCACGGTCAACCTCTTCGCCGACATCGTGCGCGGCGCCCGCGAGGCCGTCGGCGCCCGGGGCGGACGGCTCGTCCTCGGCCTCTCCGGCTATGTCGACACCGAGGACTGCGTGCAGGCGGAGCACCTGATCGCGGGCGGTGCGCAGGGGCTGCTGGTGGCGCCCAGCTGGTTCGTCGGCGTCCCCCGGGACGGTCAGGAGAAGTGGCTGATGGAGTGCGGGGTGCCCACCGTCCTGGTCGAGCGCTCCGCCCCGCCCGGCAATCCCGCCGCCGACCTCGACCGGGTCCGCACCGACCGGGCCCACGGCGCGGCCCTCGCCGTCGGCCATCTGGCCGCCCTCGGGCACCGCAGGATCACCGCCGTCCTCCAGGAGGGTCCGCACGCCGTCCAGATCGACGCCGGTTTCCGGGCCGCCGTCCGCGCGCGTGGCATCGAGGTCGACGACAGCGCCCCGAACGTGCGCGAACACGGCGACTACGACGCCTGCGTCGACTATCTCGTCCGCGCGGTCCGCGAACGCGGCGTCACCGCGGCCCTCGTGCACAGCGACGAGGACGCCATCGTGCTCGTGCCGCGGCTCCAGGCGCACGGCGTCCGGGTGCCCGGGGATCTCGCCCTCATCGCCTACGAGGACCAGGTCGCCGGCCTCGCCGACGTCCCGCTGACCGCCGTCGCGCCGCCCACGCGCGCGGTGGGCGAGCTGGCCGCGAGCCTGCTGCTGCGCCGCCTCGCCGAGAAGGGCACGGGCGAGCGGCCCGGTCCGCGTCAACACGTCGACCTGCTCCCGGAGTTGCACATCCGGTCTTCGTGCGGCGGACAGGCCCCGGCCGACGGCTCCTGATCTTCTGGTCGACCCATCGCACGCCATGAATCGATCACTATGGCGATCGTTTTGATTATGTTGGTCGAATGCTCTTGACGCTGATCGCACCTGCACAAAAGATGTCCTGCGACCGCCTCTTCCCGTACGAGGTCTCGTAGGAGCCGTGCCATGACGCGTACGTCACGATCGTTCCGCACAGTCGCCGCCACCGCCGCCCTCGCCGCGCTGGGTCTGCTCGCCACCGCCTGTGGCGGCGGTGGCGGCTCGACGGACGCCGCTTCCGGCGGCAAGCCCGTGACCATCGACTACTGGACCTGGACTCTCGGCGCCAAGTCGACCGTCGACGCCTTCAACCGGACCCACAAGGACGTCAAGGTCCGATTCACCGAGATCCCGAGCGGCACCGAGGGCTACAGCAAGCTGGCCAACGCGGTGAAGGCGGGCAACGCGCCCGACGTCGCCACGATCGAGTACCAGATGGTCCCCGAGTTCGCCAGCCAGGGCAATCTGATCGATCTGACCAAGTACGCCGGCGAAACGGTCAGGACGAAGTTCCCGAAGTCCGTGCAGTCCATGGTGACCTTCGGCGGCCGTACCTGGACCGTCCCGTACGACATGGCACCGCAGCTGCTGTACTACCGCACCGACCTCTTCAAGAAGTACGGCATCGCCGTCCCCAAGACCTGGGACGACTTCAAGAAGGCTGCCGAGAAGGTGAGGAAGGAGAACAGCGGCACCCGACTGGCCTCGATGCCGAAGAACGACCCCGCCCTGCTCGCGGCCCTGGCCTGGCAGGCCGGCGGCAAGTGGTTCGGCACCCAGGGCGACGCCTGGCGGACCGGCGTGGACGACGCCGCCACCAAGAAGGTCGCCGCCTACTGGGACGGCCTCGTCAAGGACGACCTCGTCCAGACCTTCACCGGCTACAGCCCCGAGGAGACCAAGGCCCGCGCCCAGGGCACGACCCTCGCCTTCCTGGGCGCCTCCTGGTCCGCCGGCGGAATGAAGACGGCCCTGCCCGACCTCAAGGGCAAGTGGGCCGCCGCCCCCCTGCCCAACTGGGGCACCCCGGCCAGCGGCAACTACGGCGGCACCTCCTACGGCGTCCTCAAGGGCAGCGAGCACGTCGAGGCCGCCGCCGAGTTCATCACCTGGCTCACCACGAACAAGTCCGGCGTCGAGGCCCGGCTCGCCGACCTGACGTCCCCGAGCAGCGCGCTGCCCGCCGACCAGGACATGCGCAAGGTCGCCGCGGCCAGGTTCGACACCTCCTACTTCGACGGCCAGGACCTGTACGCCCTCGCCTCGCAGCAGGCCGACACCATCGTGCCCGGCTGGACCTGGGGCCCCGACCAGATGGACGTCTACACCGCCGTCCAGGACACCACCGCCACGTCGGGCTTCTCCGCGGGCGTCGAGGCGGGCGAGCGCAAGGCCGAGTCCGGCATCACCGACCGGGGCCTCAAGCTCCGCAAGTGACGCGCCCTCCGGGGCGAGGGGCCGTTCGTCCGCCCGCTGGAGCCGTCCGCCGACCGGGGGCACCCGGCGGCTGGTCCCGCCCACGCGGCGGAACCGCACCTCGTAACAGCCCCGCGCCCCCAAGGGAGTTGCCGTGCCGTCGGGCCTCAGGGTGCCGCCCCGCGCCCACCGCAGCCCGTCCCACCGCAGCTCGCACCCGCAGCCTGTCCTCCACCCCTTCCTCCCGCCCCCCTTCCCTCGACCTCGAAGGAGCCGCCGTGGCAACACCCTCGGCACGAACCGCCGGACCGCCGGCCGGACACGCCGCCCCGGCCGGGCCGGGACGGTCCGCCGCCGGCGAGCCGACCGGCGGCGTGCGGCCCGGGCGCGGCCGGCGCAGAGCCGCGGCCCTGCTCATCACCCCGTTCTTCGTCCTGTTCGGCGCCGTCATGGTCGCACCGATCGGCTACGCGCTGTGGATGAGCCTGTTCCGGGAGCGCTCGTCGGGGCTCGGCTTCGGCGGCACCCGGAGGGTGTTCGCCGGACTCGGCAACTACACCACCGCGCTCTCCGACGCCGGATTCCGCGCCTCCTTCGCGCACATCGCGCTCTACTGCCTCCTGTACATCCCGGTGATGATCGGCGGTTCGCTCGCCCTCGCCCTGCTCGTCGACTCCGCCCTCGCCCGCGCGAGACGGTTCTTCCAGCTGGCGCTCTTCCTGCCCCATGCGATCCCCGGACTGATCGCCTCGATCATCTGGATCTACCTCTACACCCCGGGACTCAGCCCTGTGCTCGACTGGATCCAGGCGGCCGGCGGCAGTTGGGACTTCTACGCCAACGACCATGTGCTGCTGTCGATGATCAACCTGTCCGCCTGGCAGTGGACCGGCTACAACATGGTCATCTTCTACGCCGCACTGCAGGCCGTACCGCGTGAAGTGATCGAAGCGGCCGTCGTGGACGGCGCCGGCGCACTCCGCACCGCCCTGCGCATCAAGATCCCGATGATCGCCTCCGCGATTGTCATGACCGTCCTGTTCACCTGTGTCGGCGCGATCCAGATCTTCACCGAACCGAAGGTGCTCAATCAGCGCGGTGCACCCTCGATCGACACCGAGTGGTCGCCGACCCTGTTCATCTGGAAGGCGGGATTCGTGCAGCACGACTACGGCCTCGCGGCCGCCGCGTCCCTGATGCTCGCCGCCCTCGGCATCGCCCTGTCGTTCGTCGTCACCCGGCTCGGAAACCGCTGGAAGGCGGCGGTATGACCCTCCTCGCCCGCGGCACCGCCGCCCCCGCCCGCCGGCCCTCCCCGGGCAGCCCCGCCAGGACCGGCGCCCGGCGGCGCGCCCCCGCGCACGCCCTGCTGTCGAAGACCGTCGTCAACGGGCTGCTCGCACTCGCCGCCTGCTACACCCTGCTGCCCGTCAGCTGGCTGCTCATCGCCGCCACCAAGAACCACCGCGACCTCTTCGCCACCTCCGGCTTCGCGTTCGGCGACGTCGACCTCGTCGCCAATCTGCGGCACCTGTTCGCCTTCGACGACGGCATCTATCTGCGCTGGCTCGGCAACAGCGTCCTGTACTCCGTCGTCGGCTCCGCCGCCTCCAGCCTCATCTGCGTCGCCACCGGGTACGCCTTCGACAAGTACGACTTCAAGGGCAAGGAGAAGCTGTTCGCCCTCGTCCTCGGCGGTGTCCTGGTTCCCAGCACCGTCATCCAGCTGCCCATGTACCTGCTCGCCACCAAGGCCGGCGTGGTCGACACCTACTGGGCGCTGCTGCTGCCCGCCCTCGTCAACCCCTTCGGCGTGTATCTGGCCCGGGTCTTCTCCGAGGGCTATGTGCCCGACGAGGTGCTGGAGGCCGCCCGCGTCGACGGCGCCGGCGAACTGCGCACCTTCGCCCGCATCGGCCTGCCCATGCTGGCCCCCGGCTTCATGACGATCTTCCTGTTCTCCTTCACGGCCAGCTGGAACAATTTCTTCGGCGCGCTCGTCATGCTCAACGACGACCGTCTCTACCCGGTCAATCTGGGCCTGTTCATGTGGAACAGCGTCACCCAGCAACAGCCCGAGTACTACGCGCTCGTGATCACCGGCTCGCTCGTGGCCGTCCTCCCGTTGATCGCCGTCTTCGTCTGCCTGCAGCGCTTCTGGCGCTCCGGCCTGACCGCCGGCGCGGTGAAGTGAAGGTGACCGTGACTTCCGCCCCCGCCCGTACCTCGCCCCGCCCGCGCACCGCCCTCGCCATGGGAACGGACATCCACCGGGCCCTGCTCGCCGACGACCTCCTCGACCGCCTCCGCGAGGTCGCCCGCGTCGACACGACCACCACGATCACGACGATCACCGACGCCGACCCGGCCGCGGCCCTCCGGCTCGCCCACGCCGAAGTGCTCTTCACCCACTGGGGCGCACCGCCGCTCACCGAGGAGGCGCTGCACCGCATGCCCCGGCTGCGGGCCGTCGTGCACGCGGCCGGTTCCGTCAAGCACCATGTCACCGAAGCCGTCTGGGACCGCGGCATCGCGGTGTCCTCCGCGGCCGCCGCCAACGCCGTCCCGGTCGCCGAATTCACCCTGGCCGCCGTTCTGTTCGCGGGCAAACGGGTCCTCGACATCGCCCGCGACTACGCCCGCGCCCGCACCGCGCCCGGCCTCCTGCCGTACTACAGCGGGCACGGCAACTACCGGCGCACCATCGGCGTCGTCGGTGCCTCCCGGGTCGGGCGCCGGGTGATCGAGCTGCTCCGCCCGTTCGACCTGCACGTCCTGCTGTACGACCCCTACGTCGACCCCGTCGAGGCCAGGGCGCTGGGCGCGGAGCCGACGGACCTGGACGAACTCGCCGCGCGCAGCGACGTGGTGACCATCCACGCCCCCCAACTCCCCGAGACCCGGCACATGTTCGACGCGCGTCGCCTCGCCCTCCTGAAGGACGGCGCGACCTTGGTCAACACCGCCCGGGGCTCCCTGGTCGACACCGCCGCCCTCACCGAGCACCTGCTCACCGGCCGTCTGCACGCCGTCCTCGACGTCACCGATCCGGACGTGCCCCCCGCCGAGTCACCCCTCTACACGCTGCCGAACGTCCTGCTCACACCGCACATCGCCGGCTCGCTCGGCAACGAACTGGGCCGCATGACCGACTGGGCCGTCGACGAACTCGACCGCTACGCCCGCGGTCTGCCCTTCGCCCACCCCGTCGGCCCCGAGGAACTCACCCGCTCCGCCTGAGAGCCACGACCCGCGCCTCCCGAAGGGACGTCCATGCCGGCCCGCCGCGTCCTCGTCGTCGGCATCGGCGGCGTACGCCTCGACCCCCTGGGCCGTCTGTCCACCCCGCACCCCGACGCGCTCACGGCCGGCGGCTTCCTCGCCCCGGTCGAGGCGGACGACGGCACACCTCGCGGAGGCGACGGTCACGCCCCGGCGTAACCTTTCCTCACCCGCCGCCGACACGGCCGAAGCGCCCGAGGAGATCCCGCATGCCCGCCGCCCGCCCCCGCCTGCTCTACGTCACCGACCTGGCGTACGAGGCCCGCGGGCGCCGCTACTGCGACGAGGACATCTTCCTCACCTCCCGGCTCCGCGCCCGCTTCGACCTCGCCCTGTGCCATCCGATGGACGCCGCCGCGCTGATGGACGGCTTCGACGGGGTGGTCGTGCGCAACAGCGGGCCCGTCCTCGGCCATCAGCAGGCGTACGACGCCTTCCGCGCGCACGCGCTCGCCACCGGCGCGCGCGTGTACAACCCGCTCACCGGCAAGGCCGACATGGCGGGCAAGGGGTATCTGCTCGACCTGAGCGCCGCGGGCTTCCCCGTCATCCCGACGGTCGGCCGCGCCGAGGACCTGCGCCTGCTGCCCGCCGCCGAGCGGTACGTGGTCAAGCCGATGCTCGGCGCGGACTCCCTCGGCCTGCGGATCGCCCCGGCCGAGCGGGTCGCCGCGCTCGCGGTCGGCGAGGTCCTGATCCAGCCCTGTGTCGACTTCGTGCACGAGGTGTCCTTCTACTTCGTCGACGACGACTACCAGTACGCGCTGTACGCCCCCGACCCCGAGCGCCGCTGGGAGCTGCGGCCCTATGCGGCCACCGCCGCCGACCTGGAGTTCGCGCGGCGGTTCATCGACTGGAACGATCTCGGCCACGGCATCCAGCGCGTCGACGCCTGCCGCACCCGCGACGGCGACCTCCTGCTCGTCGAACTGGAGGACCTGAACCCCTATCTGTCCCTGGCGGCCCTGCCGGAGGAGGCCAGGGACGCCTTCGTGACCGCGTTCACGGCGTCCCTGAGCCGGTTCGTGCACGGAGCGCTCAACCCAGCCTGACCGTGACCCGCTGGGAGGCGCCCGCCATGCCCGTGAGATCGCCGAAGGACAGCGTCAGGGCGGCTCCGGTGGCCGCCGAGGCGAGCGTGCCCGGCGCGGACGTCACCGCGGTGACCGCCCGCCGCCAGGTCAGCGTGAGGCTCGTGCGCATCCGCATCGGATCGCTCACGGCGATCACGGCGGTGCCGTCGTCGCTCTCGCTGATCATCACGCAGCACGGATCGCTCGCGGTGAGCGTTCCGACCGTACCGCCGAACCAGAAGTTCACCCCGGTGAAGCCGAGCGAGCGCACGAGGACGCCCTGCTGACTGTCGGTGTTGGCGAGCACGGTCAGCCAGTTCGGGTCCGCGGCCCGCGCCCGCGTACCGGCCGCGGTGGCCCCGGGCAGCAGGAGGTAGGCGTACGAGGCGTTCACCGGGTCGGTGCCGTGATCGACGTACATCGTCAGGTACTTGCGGTTGAGCACGGTGGTCGAGCCGCCCTTGTTGATGGTGCTCCAGCTGCCTTCACGGGCCTCGCGCAGCGCGCGCACCGCCGCCCCGCCGGGGAAGACATAGCCGCCGTGCCCGCCGATGTGCGCCCACTTCGCCCCGGTGAGCGTCGCCGACCAGGGGTAGGAGGCGGGCTCGACGGTGCCGTCGACGGTGAAGGGGGCGCCGCCGGTGGGGCCGAGGTTGCGGTTCTCGACCGTCGTCTCCACGGCCGTGCCGTCGGTGCAGCCGATGCCCGCGCCGAGGCAGACGACCGTGTCGTCCAGGAAGAACCACGACTTCTTCGCCACGAGCGTGGACTGCAGGCCCTTCAGATACTGCCCGACCGCGGCCCGCTGACCGTCGGTCGCACCGCCCACCCAGTTCACGTCCGGTTTCGAGGCGCCCCAGTCGCCGCCGGCCGCGTCCGCGAGCGCCTTGCGCGAGGCGGTCGTACCGGGCAGCCGGTAGGGGTCGACCGTGGGCCAGAAGGCGTCGCTGTACTGGCCGTTGGCGAAGGTGTCGCCCCACCAGTACAGCATCCCGGAACCGGTGTGCCAGCCGCGCAGGTTCTCGCCGTTGCCGGTCTCGTAGTACGTGATCCGCTTGTCGGCCATGCTCAGCGAGGCCGCCCAGCCGGGCCTGCGGTGCGTGGCCCGCTCCATGGACGGGAACAGCCGGTGCCCGGTCGGCTCGGCGACCGCCGTCACCGACCCGTCGTCCTGAACTGCCTTGAGCCGGGCCAGATGGGGCAGGCTCAGCACCGGGTCGGCGAGCGGCGCACTGTAGTAGTCGCGCTGCATCCAGCCCTTCACCAGAGCACGCCAGCGGGTGCTCTCGGCCGTGCTCGCACCCTGCCCGAGCAGCACGATCGAGGCGAGGATCGGATGGCCGCGCAGATGGTCGTCCTGCTGGATCTGCTTCGGGTCCGCCGCGGTGAGCCCCCGGCTGATCGCCCGGCCCGCGACGCCGTCCATGACCAGGCCGTTGTAGAGGAACGGCGCCCAGGCGTGCTCCACCGAGTCGAACACGATCTGCCGGTTCGGGTCCGTCACCGCCCAGGTGGAGCCCGCCAGCAGCGCGAACAGCAGCCCCAGCCCACCGAGCATGACCGAACCGTAGGAGCCGGTGTACGGCACCGTGGTGTGCTGGACGAACGAGCCGTCGGCGTACAGCCCGTCGCCCGAGGTGACGTACGGGTACACGGCGGAGAGGGCGTCGCGGGCGAGCGCCACCTTGGCCGCGCTCGCCCCGAGCACGCCGCGCAGCGCCAGCACCCGGCACAGATCGACCCGGTTCGCGCCGGTGCTGGTCCCGCTGTAGCTCGCCACCGCCGAGTCGGGCACGAAGTGGTCGACGGCGGCGAGGTAGTCGGCGAGCTGCGCGGCCGACAGGGCGTCGTACAGCAGCACGCAGGTGTCCAGCAGCGCCTGCGGGGCGCCGATCTGCCAGTTGTACCAGTTGCCGTAGCGGGTCTGGCCCGCGTTGTAGACGTCGTCGTGCAGATGATCGAGACCTGCGACGATCGCCGCCCGCAGGCCCGGGTCGCCGGTCAGGCCGGTGCCCGGCTGGGAGTAGGCCTGGGCGAGTGTGCTCAGCCGCGTGTAGCTGGTGTTCATGTTGCCCGAGTAGCCGTACGACTCCTGGTCGGTGTCCGGATCCGGGTCGGCGTAGACCAGGTCCGGCCACAGGGAACCGGTGGCGGGGGCCATCGTGGCCCGGTACTGGCTCGCTGTCGTGCCCAGGTCGGCGAGCCTGCTCTTGAAGGGGTCGGCGGTCGGGTCGAATCCCTCGCCGAGGGTCAGGGTGCGCCATCTCGCGCGGAGCGTCGCGAACTCGTCCGTCGCGGCCAACGCCCGGGTGCCGAGACCCAGGGCGACAGCGGTTCCCGAACAGACGGTCAGAAAGCCACGGCGTGACCAAGGAGTCGTCATGACGGCGCTTTCTAGCACGCGCTTTCTTAAACGCTCAATGGTTTAGGCAGAGTTGAGCGTTTCGATCGTTCGGTAGTTCTGGCTGGGGGAGGGGCGACACTCCCCGTCGAACGTCGGGCAAGGCTCAGGGAAAGCCATGGATGCGAGCGGGGCTCAGGCCTCATCATGGGCAACCCGCGGCCGACGGTCGCGTGCTCCGCCGCACCACAGAAAGCCAGGCCGATGACCGGCTCCCGCATTCCGGGCCTGATCGTGCCCGCCGTGTTCCTGCTGGCGCTGGTCGTCGGCGTGTACTGGTACTGGCGCCACCGCGACGACGACTGACCCTCGCCCCGGCCTCGTTGCCCGCTCCGGCGCCCTTACCCGTTCAGCCCCCCTGCGCGCACGCGCCTGCGCGTCCGTGCCCGCCTTCGCGCCTGCCGCGCGACTCCCGGCGGCACGCCTGCCCGCGTCCAGCGGCGGTGCGGAAGCTGCCGGTCAGCGGCCCGCGCCGCGGCCGGCCAGCGCCTCGCTGACCGCGCGCACGCTGCGGGCGATGTGCTGCAGCTGCATGACCTCGGCGGCGTACAGCTTGATCGTGTGCTCGATGACCGACTCCGGCAGCCCGAGCATCGGCAGCTCCGCCCGCGCCGTCTGCAGCGCGGTCCGGGCCACCCGCACCTCCTGCTGCACCTGCAGCTGGGCGTGCCGGGCGAGCAGCACGGGGTGGCGGATGAGGGCCGGATAGCTGGCGTAGCGCGCGGGGATCAGCTCGCGCAGCCACCTGGCCGCCGAGCGCTCCCAGTCGAACGAGCCCGGGGGCTTCACCTGACAGGGCCAGTCGGTGCTGATACGCGTGCTGGTCAGAGGCATGATCATCGCTTCCGGTGGGCGGCGTCGTGAGGGTGGTCCGACGGGTGCGGGGCGGCCCCGGCCTAGGGGATGGCCGGGGCCGCCCCGGGCGCGTCGCGCAGACGATGCGCCCCGGTACACCCCAGGCGCCGACGTGGGTAGGAGACGGCGGCCGGGAGTGTCCGTGTGGGAGCCCCGGGCATCGGGAACCGGCAGTGCGTGAAGGCTTGCGTACGCATGGGCGGTCCGTCGGCTTTCTCGGGGCGGTGTGCGAGCGGTGAGTCCGCTGGTGCGGAACGTGCCCGGAGTGAGCCGGGGCGATCCGTGAGCAGTATTTATATATGCCGTCCGCTTTGCAAGGCGTATGAAAACATTCATGCGTGATTTGTCGTGGATGATCCCCGTCCATGGCATGGGAGACCGCAAGATCTTCACCGTGCCCGGCCCGTGCGGGCGCGGCCCGCGCGTGCGCGGACCGGCACGGCCGGAGTCAGTCCTTCAGGAAGAACTGGTGCTGGTCGGAGAGCTGCTCGTACTTCTCCAGCCGGGCCTGGGTGCGTTCCGGATCGGCGTCGGTCATGGCCTGCAGCAGGGCGGCCGCCATGATGCCCGGCGCGGCGTAGGAGTCGAACACCAGCCGGGATCCGGTGCCGGTGGCGAAGGTGATGTCGGCCTCGTCGGCCAGCGGTCCGAGCGCCAGATCGGTCACGAGCGCGACCTTCAGACCGGCGCCGCGCGCCACCCGGACCGCCTGCAGCGTCTCCTGGGAGTGCCGGGGCATGGCGAAGGCGAGCACCCAGGTGCCGCCGGCCTCGCGGCACTGCAGCAGCACGTCGTAGGCCACGCTGCCGCCCCGGGTGACCAGCCGGACGTCGGGGTGGATCCGGCGGGCGGCGTAGCCGAAGTACTCGGCCAGCGACACCGAGATGCGCAGGCCCAGCACGGTCAGCGGGGTGGAGCGGGACAGCTCGCGGCCGATCCGGATGATCTGGTCGGGGTTGCCGAAGTCGCGCCGCAGGTTCTCCAGGTTCGCGATCTCGGCGTCGACGGCCGCCTGCAGCTCGTTGGCCCGGTTCTCCTCGCCCGCCCCGCCGGCCAGCGTGCTCAGCGCGATCGACTGGAGCTTCTCGCGCAGCGCGGGATAGCCGCTGAAACCGACGGCGGCGGCGAAGCGGGTGACGGACGGCTGGCTGACCCCGACACGGTCGGCCAGCTCGGTGATGGACAGGAACGCGGCCTCGGTGATGTGCTCGATCAGATACTGGGCGACACGCCGCTGCCCCGGCGACAGACGGGGGCCGTCGAAGAGTTCCCGGAGCTGCGAGGTCGGCGCGGCCTCGGTCGCGGGCACGGTCTTGCCGGACGTGATCGCTGATGCCTGTGCGCGTGCCTGCTGCGGCGAGGGCACCGGCTCGCCTCCTTTGTCTGCCACAAGCATTCAACATAGCTCACCCAGTGTCATGAACAGGGGGTTGAGCAGGAGGTTTCAACGCCGGAAGAGGCTGATCGAATGGCCCACGTCACCGGCCGGACGGCTGCTGTCGATCAGCTCGGCGAGCCGTCCGCGCGCCTTGGCGAGCGCCGAGTCCGACACCGCCAGCAGACCGTGCACCCGCCGCACCGGCACCGTGCGCGGATCGGCTGCGTGGATGCCGTAGTACGACGGCACGCCGCTGCCCTTGTACACCAGCCACACCCGCTCGCCCGGATACCGCCGGCGGAGCCGGACGGCGAGCCGGCCGAGGTCCTGCCCCCAGTCCACATTGGAGTCGTGCAGCAGCCGGTGGGTGTGCGCCGGGCCGCCGAAGGCCTCGTTGGAGTACGGCAGGTAGTACGGGAACGTCCGCAGCGAACTCACCGCCGTGCACAGCACCAGCGCGGCCGTCGCGACGACCGTCCACCGCCGGCCGGGCCGCGGCGCACAGGCCGCCGCCACCGCGAGGAACATCGGGACGAACAGCGCGTACCGCGTCCCGAAGTCCCGCGACCCCGTCATCGCCGCCGCGAGCAGCACGCCGGGCGGCAGCAGCAGGTACGGCGCCGAGGGCCGCAGCCGCCGCACCGCCACGGCCGCGACGGCACCGGCCGCGCCCAGCGCGAGCAACCCGAGCGGCGTCTTCACCGCCAAAGCCGCCGGCAGGTAGTACCAGAGCGAACCGGTGTACAGATGCCCGAACAGATAGCCCTGCCACGGCTGGTCCTCCAGCCCGAACTGCACCCGCATGCCCGCTCGGTAGGCATCCGGCACCGGCAACAGGTCCACCAGCCGGCCGCGCAGCCCGTGGAGGGTCGGCACCGGTTCGGCGGGGGAGAACCGCAGACGCGGATCGACGGCGAGGTACGCGGCCCAGACGACGGCGACCGCCACCAGCGCCACGACGGCCGCACCGCCCAGTCCTTCCGCCACGGTCCGCCGCCGACCGCCGACAGCACCGGTGACCGGAAGCGGAACCTCGCGCCGACGGCTGTCGGCCCCGTTCATGAGGGCGGGCAGGTCCCGCCCCCGCCCCGCGGCGACGGTGGACACCGCTGCCAGTCCCATCAGTACCGGCACCGCCGGCAGTGCGCTCATCTTGGTGGCGACGGCCGCGCCGAGGGCGGCGCCGGCGAGGGGCAGATACGGCACGGGGCGCCGCCGCGCCCGCCACACCAGCCAGGCCGACGTCAGCACGAACCCGGCCGTCGGCACGTCCAGCGTGGCCAGCGAGCCGTGGGCGACGAGGTCGGGCGAGAACGCGTACAGCGCGAGCGCCGCCAGACCGCCCGCCGTGCCCGTCAGCTCACGGGCGAACGCGAAGGCGACCAGCCCGAACAGCAACGTCAGCACGATCACCGGGAGCCGTGCCCACAGCATCAGCCGCCACGGGTCGTTGCCCGACTCGTACAGCAGATGGCGGCCCACGTCCCCCTGGGTGCCGGGGGACGAGGGGTCGTAGTGCGGGCCGGCCACCGCCACCCCGGCCGCGATCAGCAGTTTGCCGAGCGGAGGATGCTCGGGGTTGTAGCGGATCCGGTGCTCGCGCAGATAGTCGGTGGCCGTCGCGACGTACACCGGCTCGTCGATGGTGGGTGTCTGCCGAACGGCCGTCGTCACCATCGCCGCGGCCATCTGTGCCAGCAGCAGCGCCACGAGCAGCGGCACCAGCCGGCGCCGATGCCGGCGCACGGCGGCGTACGGGCGGGCCGCTGCTCCGGCGGGGGCCGTCCGGCCGAGGACCAGGTGCTGTTCGCGCGCCATCATCCGCCCTGCGGCGACACCGGCCGAGGGGCGGCGGGAACGGTCGAGGACCCGATCATGGCCCTACTGTCGCACCGCTCTCGCCGCTTGCGGCGTCACCGCTGCACGAGTCGTACCGGCAGACCTTCTGCCGTGTACACGGGTACGGCCCGCAGCCGGTCGGAGTTCACCTCGGTCCGGGTGAACCGGCCGTGCGGCCGGGGCACGTCGACGACCGGCAGGGCGCTGCCCTCGGCCGGGGGCCGTCCGGTGTCCAGCCGCAGCGGCAGTCCCACCGGGGACGCGCAGGAGATCCGGCCGCGGACTCACAGCAGCGAACGCGCCAGTGCCACCGCCCCGTCGACCGGTGGCACGCGCAGCGGTCGCGGCCGGGTCGCCGGGAGCGTCCCGGCGAGGG
Source organism: Streptomyces yokosukanensis (assembly GCF_001514035.1). Lineage (GTDB taxonomy): Bacteria > Actinomycetota > Actinomycetes > Streptomycetales > Streptomycetaceae > Streptomyces > Streptomyces yokosukanensis. The sequence goes on from NZ_KQ948207.1 coordinate 35,874, forward strand.
CGGCGGTGAACGCGTCGTAGAGCAGCGGCTGGGCGAGGACCGTGGTGCCCGCGACCACCACGTCGTCGGCCGCCGCTCCGCGCCGGGCCAGCAGCGCCACCAGCGCGGCCAGGGAGCGGCCCTGGGCGGCGATCACCGCGCGGGCGAGTGCCGAGCCCGCCTCGGCGGCGGCGAAGACGGCCGGTGCCCGCCCGCCCCACTCGGCCGAGGGGTCCGCAGCGCTCTCCAACGCCGCGCCCAGCGCGGGCACTTCGGGAACACCGAACGCGTCGAGCAGGGCCGCCGCCAGCGCGTCGGGAGGCTCGCCGCGGTCATGGGCCGCCCAGCAGACGCGAGCCGCCTCCCGGACCAGCCCGGCCGCGCCGCCCTCGTCCCCGAGAACCGCGCCCCAGCCGCCGACCTGCACGGGCGTGCCGTCGGCACGCCGGCCCACCGCCACCGAGCCGGTACCGGCGACCAGAGCGATGCCCCGGTCCAATCCGGCTGCGGGCAGGAGGAGTTCGGCGTCGCCCACGACCAGCGCGGGCGCGTCGACGTGGCCGCGCAGGGCCGTGCGTATCTCCGCGCACTGGCGCGGGGTCTCGCAGGCGTGCCCGCCCACGGCCAGCGCCGCCGGGCGTACCCCGGCCGGCAGCGCGTCGGCGGCCAGCGCGGCCAGCCAGCCGGCGGCGGCCGCGGGGTCGTGCGGTCGCCAGCCGCCGCTCGCGCGGACGTGGTCGGCGACGGGGGCTCCGTCGGCCACGGCGCGCAGATGCGTCTTGGTGCCGCCCACGTCGATGCCGACCAGGACGGGCGCGGAGTGCTGCACGGGACCTCCTTCGTCGGGGCGCGCTGATCCCGCAGTACACGATCTTCCAGAACCTGACCTGGATCAACACCCTTCTGACGGTGCGGTTCCCGCGCTGCGGCCCGCGCGAGCCGGACCCGGCCGTCATGATGGACGGGCCGACCCGCCGCAGAGACTGGTCGAAGGCCTGGCGACCACCGGAACGAAGGGCTGACCCACCGTGCATCTGCCCTACCAGCGCGGCCCGCTGCACGACCTGCCGGACACCCCGCAGGCGTACGACTCCGTCCTCGCCGACGCGAGCGAAGAGGCCCTCGCCCGTCTGACCCCCGAGGGCAGTCTGGAACACCCCGACGCCCACGACGACATCGGCGACACCTCCCTCGGCATCACCTCCCTGCTGGCCCTCGCCTGGCAGCGCGGCAAGGACCCCCGGCTGCCGGAGGCGGTCCGCCGCAGCCTCGACTTCCATCTGCGCGAGCGCATGTACACCACGGACAACCCCGGCTACCCGAACCTGCGCAAGCCCGGCTCCGGCCTGCCCTACGCCCGTTACGTCCTCGAAGCGGGCGCCCACCCGATCGGCGACTGGCCCAGTACGGTCTGGGCGCTGCTCCAGGCCGTGAACGTCCTCGACGCGGCCGACGGCCTCCTGGAGGACGAACAGTACGCGCGGCTACGGCAGTTGGCGCACGGCTACTGGCGCTGGCTGACCGAGGCCACCTTCTTCAACCCGCAGCAGGCGGGCAACCAGGCCATCGGCTGCGTGGTCGGCGGCCTGATGCTGGCCCGCCATCTGCCCCCGGAGGACGCGGCACCCGTCCGCTCCCGCGCCCTCGCCCTGTACACCGACGAGATCCGCGCCCACCGGGTCCCCGACCGCGGCGCCCTCCTGCCGCCCGAGCACGGCGGCGCCTACGACAACAACTACGGCCCGATCTCCCTGTCCTTCCTCGCCCAGGCCCACCGGGTCAGCGGCGAGGAGACGTTCGCCGAGGACGGCGACACCCTCGCCCGCTACATCGACGCCCGTGTGACCAGCGGCGGTTACGACTACGGCGGCCCCCGCTACAGCGAACAGCACTCCGGATTCGAATCCGTCCTGGGCCTGCGCCGCTTCGGCGCCCGCATCGGCGCCGACCTCGGCCGCTACCGGGGCGACACCCGCTGGGGCCGGCACGCCGACCGGCGGGACGGCCGGATCGACGGGCACTTCGCCTTCATGCTGGTCTGGCAGATCCAGGACACCACCCGCTGGCACCGCACCCCCTCGGCCGCGCCCGTCCGCCACCAACTGCGCTCCGGCACCGTCTCGGTGGCCTTCGACCACCGGATGACCCCCGCCCTGATCGAGGCGGCCGGCACCTACTACCTGCCCGCCGCCGTGCGCCGCCAGCACGGGTTCGGCCCGGTCACCGACGGCTTCCTGCTGTGCCGCCCGATGGGCGAGGTGCGCGTCGCGGACGCCCGCGCCGACGGACTCGCGGCGAAACTGGTGACCAAGCCGGTCGTCGGCCGCGACCACGTCCTGCGGCATGTGCGTTCGCTGTACGTCACCGACGGCACCAGCCTGTGGGTGACGGTCGCCGTGGAGCGGCTCGGCGGGGCGCCGTACCTGCTGTCCGGGCTGCCGTACGCCGCCGACGACGGCGACCGGGTGCGCCGCAGTGCCGAGGGCGAGGTCGTCTCGGCGGGCGGGCTGCGCCTCACCCACCCCGCGGACGGGGGCCCCGACCACTTCGACGCCCGCGCCGCACTCACCCAGGAAGAGGCCGCGTTCGCGCTCGCCGCCGACCCGCGCGGCTACGGCAACCCCGACGAGGGCTGGCGCCACCTGGTCTCCTCCACCGCGCTGGAGGCCGCCCCGGCACCGGGCGCCCCGGACGGGCTGCATGTGTTCGCCGTACGGTACGGGCCCGGCGGAGCGTTCGCGCCGGTCTTCGAGGCGAGCCCCGGCGCGCCCGGCGCGCCCGATGAGTCCGATGAAGCGGTCGAACCCGGCGGTTCCGGCGGGCTGCTCGTGCGCACGGAGGCGTTCACGGCGGTCGTCGGTCCCGTGGCCGGAGACAGCCGAGGAGAGCCCTCGCTCACCGTGCGCCGCTGAGCCTCATCCCTCAGGCAGCGCGACGGCGGGCAGCGCGGCGGGCGGCACCAGCAGGTCCGCCCGCCCGCGGGTCGTCGCGACCAGGTCGGCGTTGGCCTGGTCCGTGCCCAGGACCCAGGCCACGGCGGTCTCGTGGTCCTTGCCGAACTCCTCGTGGCGGGCGATCAGCCGACGGATCCGCTCGTCCTCGTCCGCCTCGCAGAACCACACCTCGTCCAGGCACGGCCGCACCCGCCCCCACGAACCCTCCGCCAGCAGAAGGTAGTTGCCCTCGGTGACCACGATCCGCGCGGCCGGCGGCACCGGGATCGCGCCCGCGACCGGCTGCTCCAGCACCCGCTCGAAGCCGGGGGCGTACACCACCTCGTCGGGGTCCTCGCGCAGCCGCCGCAGCAGCGCCGCGTACCCGGCCGGGTCGAAGGTGTCCGGTGCCCCCTTGCGGTCCCGGCGGCCGAGCCGCTCCAGTTCGGCATCGGCGAGATGGAAGCCGTCCATGGGCACGTGCGCGGCCCGGTGCGGCCCGCCGGCGTTCAGGGCGCGCACCAGATGCTCGGCGAGGGTGGTCTTGCCCGCGCCGGGGCCGCCCGCGATGCCGAGCACGGCACGCCGGCCGTCCCGTACGAGGCCACGGGCGCGATCGAGAAGGTCGTCGAAGGTCAGCGGCACAGGGGACAGTGTGGCACCGGCGGGTTCGCGCCGGGACAGGGGACCGGAACCGGAATCTTTGCCGAGAAGTGCGGCCGCTGTGGCGCGCGCCACCCACTGGAGCGCGGTCGATGGGGAAGAGTGCCGGTATGACTCAGCTCGGTCTTCCCGACGCAATCCAGGCCTGTCTGTTCGACCTCGACGGGGTCGTCACCAAGACGGCCGTCGTGCACGCGGCGGCCTGGAAGGAGACGTTCGACGCGTTCCTGCGGGACTACGAGGGGGAACAGGGGCGACCGTTCGACGCGGTGGCCGACTACGACGAGTACGTGGACGGCCGCCCCCGCGCCGACGGCGTCCGCGCCTTCCTCGACTCGCGCGGCATCCGCCTGCCCGAGGGCACCCCCGAGGACCCGCCGGACGCCCCTACTGTGCACGGCCTCGGCAACCGCAAGAACGTCCTGCTGCTGGAGAGGATCCGCACCGGCGGCGTGGAGGCCTACGAAGGCACCCTGCGCTATCTGGAGGCGGTCCGCGCCGAGGGGCTGCGCACCGCGATCGTCTCCTCCAGCGCCAACTGCCAGGACGTGCTCCGCTCCGTCGGCGCCGAGCACTTCTTCGACGTACGGATCGACGGAGTGGTCGCCGCCGAACGGCACCTGCCCGGCAAGCCGCACCCCGACACCTTCCTCGCCGCCGCCCACGACCTGGGCGTCGAGCCGGCCCGCGCGGCCGTCTTCGAGGACGCGCTGGCAGGGATGGAGGCCGGCCGCGCGGGCGGCTTCGGGTACGTCGTCGGGGTGGACCGCGTGGGCCAGACCGACGCGCTCTACGCGCACGGCGCGACCGTCGTGGTGAAGGACCTGGCGGAGCTGGGAGGCAAGCGGTGATCACCGACCGGTCGTACAGCGTGGAGCCGTGGGCCGTCCGCGAGACCGCCCTGGATCTCGATGTGCTCGCCCAGAGCGAGTCGGTGTTCGCCCTGTCCAACGGGCACGTCGGCTGGCGCGGCAACCTCGACGAGGGCGAACCGCACGGCCTGCCCGGCAGCTACCTCAACGGCGTGCACGAGGTGCACCCGCTGCCGTACGCGGAAGCGGGCTACGGCTACCCGGAGTCCGGCCAGACGGTCATCAACGTCACCAACGGCAAGGTCCTGCGGCTGCTGGTGGACGACGAGCCGTTCGACCTGCGCTACGGCCGCCTCGTCGCCCATGAGCGGATCCTGGACCTGCGCCGCGGGGTGCTGGAGCGGACCTGCGAGTGGACCTCCCCGGCGGGCTCCACGGTCCGTGTGCGCTCGACCCGGCTGGTGTCGCTGACCCAGCGCGCGGTGGCCGCGGTGGCGTACGAGGTGGAGGCCGTCGGCAGCCGCAGCCGCGTCGTGATCCAGTCCGAGCTGGTCGCCAACGAGACCCTGCCCGAGGCCGACGGCGACCCGCGCGCGGCCATGGCGCTGCAGTCCCCGCTGGAGCAGGAGGACCACTTCGCCTCCGACAGCCGGCTGCGCCTGGTGCACCGCACCCGGCGCAGCGGCCTGCGGGTGGCGGTGGCCGCCGACCATGTCGTCAGCGGCCCCGAGCGCACCACCACGCGCAGCGAGAGCGGCACCGACGTGGCCCGCCTGACGGTCACCTCCGTGCTGGAGCCCGGACAGACGCTGCGCGTGGAGAAGCTGGTCGCGCACGGCTGGTCCGGCACCCGCTCGCTGCCCGCGATGGCCGACCAGGTCGACGCCGCGCTCGCCGCCGCCGCGCACGACGGCTGGCAGGGCCTGCTGGCGGACCAGCGGACCTGCCTGGACGACTTCTGGGCCCGCGCGGACGTCGAGGTGGAGGGCGACGAGGAGGTCCAACAGGCGGTCCGCTTCGCCCTGTTCCACGTGCTGCAGGCCGGCAGCCGCGCCGAGCAGCGCGCGATACCCGCGAAGGGCCTGACCGGCTCCGGCTACGACGGGCACGCCTTCTGGGACACCGAGATGTTCGTCCTGCCCGTGCTCACCCACACCGCCCCCGCGGCCGTCGCCGAGGCCCTGCGCTGGCGGTACAACACGCTGGACGAGGCCCGTGAGCGCGCGGCCCAGCTGGGGCTCGGCGGGGCCGCGTTCCCCTGGCGGACCATCGCCGGACCGGAGGGCTCGGCGTACTGGCCGGCCGGCACCGCCGCCTTCCATGTGAACGCCGGCATAGCCGACGCCGTGGTCCGGTACGTCGAGGCCACCGCGGACACCGTGTTCGAGCGCGAGGTCGGCGTGGAGCTGCTGGTCGAGACGGCCCGGCTGTGGCGCTCGCTGGGCCACCACGACGCGCACGGCGTCTTCCACATCGACGGCGTCACCGGCCCCGACGAGTACAGCGCGGTCGCCGACGACAACACGTACACCAACCTCATGGCCCGGCAGAACCTGCTCGCCGCCGCCGACGCCGTCGAACGCCATCCGCGCGAGGCGGAACGGCTCGGCGCGGACGAGGACGAGAGCGCCGCCTGGCGGGACGCCGCCGAGGCCATGCACATCCCCTACAACCACGAACTCGGCGTCCACGAGCAGCACTCCGGTTTCACCCGCTACCAGCGCTGGGACTTCGCCGGCACCCGCGCCGACCAGTACCCGCTGCTTCTGCACTTCCCCTACTTCGACCTCTACCGCAAGCAGGTCGTCAAACAGGCCGACGTGGTGCTGGCCATGTACACCTGCGGCGACTACTTCGACGCGGGACGCGACCAGGGGGGCGCGGACCAGGTCGCCCGGAACTTCGCCTACTACGAGCCGCTGACCGTCCGGGACTCCTCGCTGTCGGCCTGCTGCCAGGCCGTCATCGCCGCCCAGACGGGCCATCTGGACCTCGCCCACGCCTACACCACCGAGGCGGCCCTGATGGATCTGCAGGACCTGGAGCACAACACACGCGACGGGCTGCACATCGCCTCGCTCGCCGGTACCTGGATGGCGCTGGTGGCGGGCTTCGGCGGGATGCGCCGCGACGGCGAGCGCCTGCGGTTCGCGCCACGCCTGCCCGAGCGGCTGAGCCGCCTCGCCTTCAACGTCGAGTTCCGCGGGCGGCGGCTGCGCGTCGACATCGGCGCGGACAAGGCCATGTACGCGCTGCTGGACGGCCCGCCACTGACTCTGCGCCATCACGGCGAGCCGCTGACGGTGTCCACCGACGAGCCGGCCGTGCGAGCCGTACCGCCGACCCTCCGCCGCCCCACCCCCGAGCAGCCCCTGCACCGGGCGCTGAACGGAGGCTGAGCGCCCCGCCGCACGTGCGGGCGGCGACGGCTCGGCTCAGTACAGCGCGCCCGACAGCTGACGCAGCAGGTCGCTCGTGGCGTCGGCGGCGAGCAGCGCGGACAGGGTGCCGAGGAGGAGGACGGCCGCCGCGGCCGGCCACAGCGGTGGCGGCGGGCTCGTCTGCAGGGCCGCGATCCGCCGGGTCACGGCCCGGTCGGTGAAGTGCAGGGCGCAGGCGCCGCGGGAGCCGCCCGCGGTGAGCGCGGCCCGGGCCAGCGCCCGGGCCGTGGTCCGCCGGTCGCCGACCGCGGCCGCCGCCTGCTCGTCGGCCCACCGCTCCACGAGGAAGCCGACGGCTCTGCGCACCGGTCCGAGCAGCGGGTCGGCTGCCGCCGCGAGCGTCGCCGCCGTGACCAACGGGCCGTGCCGGTGGGCGAGATGGGCGCGCTCGTGCGCGAGCAGCACCCGCCGCTCGGCCGGATCGAGCGCGCTCAGCATCGCCGAGGTGACCAGGATCCGGCCCGGCCGGCCCGGGACGGCGAACGCCTGCGGCACCGGGGAGGCGGCGACGATCAGCTCGGTGTCGGCCGGGTGTCCCGCGCACAGCCGGCGCAGGGCCCGCCGGGTGCGGTGCTCGGCGCGTACGGCGCGGGTCACGCGCACGGCGATCGCGACCAACGCCAGGCAGGCCGCGAGTCCGATCGCCTCGGGTACCGGATCCGCGACCGTGCGCCCGTCCTCACGGGCCTCGCGGATCACCGGCGGCGCGTCCCCGAGCAGCGCGGCGGCCAGTAGGACGAGCGACCAGGCGGTGGCGGCGGCCGTCACCACGGCCGCCGAGGTCAGCACGCGCACGGCGAGCGCCGGAGCGACCCGGCGGCCGATCACCGGCCCGAGCGCCGACAGCAGCAGGGACAGCGCCAGCGGGCTGTACACGTCGAACCTCATGCGCCTTCTCCGGCGAGCAGCTCGCGCAGCGCCCGTTCCTCCTCGGGGCTGAGCCCGGTCACGAACTGCTGGAGCGCGGCGATCGGGTCCGGGCCCCGGTCCAGGGCCTCGTGCATCGCCTCGGCGGTCAGCTCGGCCGCGTTCTTCGCCGGCCGGTACGCACCGCGCCGCCCGTCGGCGTCCCGGAGCACCAGACCCTTGTCGTAGAGGCGTTTGAGGATGGTGTGCACGGTGTTGTAGGCGAGTCCGCCGTCGATCTCGGCCTGGATCTCCGCCGGGGTCAGCGGCCGCTCGGTGGCCCAGAGCGCGGCCAGCACCTCGCTCTCCAGCGCACCGGCGCTGCGCCGCTCCGCCCTGCCGCGGGACCCTGTGCCAGCCATGCCCCAACCTTACAGCGCGTAGTGCCATCGGCCGGATGGCCCCGTCTCCCCGGCACAGGGCCGTGAATCGGGGTACTTTGTCGCTGTTTCTCCCGTGGTTGGACGGCGCGTTCGCCTGCCACCCTACGAGCTGTAGGGTGGCAGGGGTTCCGCATGCCGCGGGGCAGAGGGGTGATGATGACCGGCAGCGTGCACGCCACACTCGCCGGGCTGCGGCGCGAGCGCTCCCACCGAAGGTCCGAGGACCCCCGGTGGTCCGGTGCCACGGCCGCACCCGCGGCGGTGGCGGTCGCCTTCACCCTGGCCCAACTGCTCCTCGTCCGGCCCGGCATGGGCCTCGGCTGGGACGAGACGGTGTACGTCAGCCAGGTCGGCGCCCACGCCCCGGCCGCCTTCTTCAGCGCGCCCCGGGCGCGCGGCGTCTCCCTGCTCGTCGCGCCCGTCGCCTCCTGGTCGTCCTCCACCGCACTGCTGCGGATCCACCTCGCGCTCCTGTCCGGTCTCGCCCTGTTCCTGGCCCTGCGCGCCTGGCGCGGCCTGTTCCCGGTCCGCGTCCTCGTCCTCGCCGGCGCCCTGTTCGCCTCCCTGTGGGTGACCCTGTTCTACGGCCCGCAGGCCATGCCCAACTACTGGGTCGCGGTGGGCGCCTCGGCCACCGTCGGCTGCTTCCTGCGGGCCTGCGACGGCCCGGGGCGGGCGCCATGGTGGGGCCTGGCGGCGAGCGCCGCGCTCATGGCGGGGATGCGGCCCACGGACGCCGTCTGGGCGGCGTCGCCGCTCGTCGTCCTCGGCCTGGTCCGCCGCCACCGGCGGGCCCTGGCGGTGCTGCTCGCCGGGCTCGCGGCCGGCGCCGCCGAGTGGGTGATCGAGGCCTACGTCCGCTACGGCGGCCTGCTGCACCGGCTGTCCGAGGGCTCGGCGATCCAGGGCGGCCTCGGCTGGCACCTCGCCGTCGCCGACCAGTGGCGCAGCCTCGGCGGCCGGTCGCTGTGCCGCCCCTGCACCGGTGCACCGCCCCACCCGGTGGTCACCTTCTGGTGGCTCGTCCTGCCCCTGCTCGCCCTGCTCGGGTGCGTCGTCGCCGTCCGCGCCCGGCGTACGACGCCCACCCTGCTGCCCTCGGCCTGCGCGGCCACCGCCGCCTTCCCCTACCTCTTCCTGATCGACTACGCGGCCCCGCGCTTCCTGCTGCCCGCCTACGCCCTCCTCGCGCTGCCGGTCGCCGACGCGCTGGTGCACCTGGCCGGCGCGGCGCACGGGCGCGGGCGCCCGGTCGTCGCGACACTGCTCGGCCTCGCGCTCGCCGCCCACCTCGCCGTCCAACTCACCGTCCTGACGCACGTGGTGGACGACGCCACCGCCCAGCACCGCGGCTGGTCCCGCACGGCCGGTGCCCTGCACCGGCTCGGCGTGCGCCCGCCCTGCCTGCTCACCGGGGGCGACGCCATCCCCGTCGCGTTCGCCGCCGGCTGCGCGTCGGCCGCGACCGCCGGGCACAACGCCGACACCACCGAGCACGCCATCGCCGCGACGGCCCGGCGGATCCCGGTCGCCGTACTGGTGTCCGCGGGCGCCCGGCCCCCCGGATACGCGCACACCTGGCCGACCGCGCCCTTCGACGGAGGGCGGCTGTACTACTCCGTGCCCGGGAGCGGCCCATGACGGCACCGGACCACCGCGTGCGCAAGAAGCCGCCACCACCGCCTGCCAGGGAGCCGCAGATGACCTCACCGGTTTCACTCGCCGTCTCCCTCGGCCGGCGCCGCGCCTACTGGCACGCCGGCGTCCTGCTCGCCGTCCTGCTCGGCGGGCTCTACCTCGCCCGCCGGCACTGGCCCGCCCTGGAGAGCGGCGCCGGACGCCTGGCCGGCGCCGACCAGGGCTGGCTGCTGGTCGGCGCGACCGCGGCCCTCGCCACCTGGGCGGCGTCGGCGCTCGCCCAGCAGGGCGCGGTCCTGCGCCGACTGCCCCGACCCCGGCTCGTCGCCGCCCAGTTCGCCGCCTCCGCCGTCGGCCATCTGCTGCCCGCAGGGCTCGGCGCCGGCGCGGTGAACCTGCGCTTCCTCATGCGCTGCGGACTGCCCGCGGGCCGCTCGGCCAGCGCTCTCGCGGTCAAGGCCACTGCCGGGGCCGTCGTCCGCCTGGCGCTGATCGCACTGCTGGCCCCGGCCTGTCCGGGTCTGCTGCGCCCGCCGCACCTCACCGCGACGGCCCTCGCCGTCGCCGTGGGCGTGCTCGTGCTGCTCGGCATCCTGCCGATGACCCCCTGGTGGACGCGCTGCCGCCGGGCCCTCTGCGCCGTCCGGGCCGACATCCGCGCCCTGCACGGCTGTCCCGCGCGGGCGGCGGCCCTGTGGGGCGGCTCCCTCGCCTTCGCCGCGCTGCACTGCCTGGTCCTCATCTCCGTCACCCAGGCCGTCGCCGTGCCGCTGCCCCCGCTGCAGGTCGCCCTGGTGTACCTCGCGGGCAGCAGCGCCGCCGCCCTGCTGCCCACCCCGGGCGGCCTCGGCTCCCTGGACGCGGCGCTCGCCCTCGGCCTCACCGTCTCGGGCGCCCCCGGCGCGGCCGCCGCCTCCGCCGTGCTCGGCTACCGGCTGCTGACCGTGTGGCTGCCGCTGCTCCCGGGGCTGCTCGTGCTCGGCGTGCTGGTGCGGCGCAAGGCCCTGTGACGGACCAGGCGTCGCCGTGCGCCCCTCCCCGGGTCTCCCGAGTTTCTGACTGAGCCGGGAGATGGGGCTACTGGGTGCCCGCCCTGCTGTTCGCCGTCGCCGTCGCCGTCGCAGCCGTCGCCCTCGCCCTCGCCCGGTTCGCCCTCGGCGTGAGCGCCGTGACCAGCTTCTGGATCGCGTACGTCCTCACCCGGCCGCTCGGCGCCTCCATCGGCGACTACCTCTCCCAGCCCACCGGCGACGGCGGACTGGGCCTCGGCACCGTGGTGACCGGCGCACTGTTCCTCACGGTCATCCTCGCCCTGGTCGTCCACCTCATCGTCACCCGCAAGGACGTGACCGAGGATGCGCAGCTCTGGTCACCATGCCTCGATGACCGGCGCGTCGGGTTCGTACTGCTGCCAGGCCTCGTTGAGGCGCGTGAGCCGGTCCGCGGTGGCGATGCCGAGCAGGGACGCGACCTTGCCGTCGCCGATTTCGAACGCCACGGCGCCCACGACCCGGCCGTCGGTCACCGCGAGGACGGCTGGGGAGCCGTTGACCAGCGCGATGTGGAACGCGGGGGAGCCGCCTGCCAGCCGCCGCTTCGCCGGCGTGGGCTTGAAACCGGCCCGCACGTAGGAGGCGACGCGCTCGCGCGTGTTGTGCCGCAGCAGCCGCCTGGCCAGACCGTAGCCGTCCGAGACCGCGGTCGCGTCGTCGGTGAGCAGCGCCACCAGCCGCTCGGTGCGCCCCGACGTGGCGGCGGCGAGGAACTCCTCGACGATCCGGCGCGCGGACACGGGATCCACCTCGTCGCCGCCGCGGCGCTCGGCGGCGATCCGGATCCGGGCCCGGTGGACATGCTGCTGGCTCGCGGACACGGTGATGTCGAGGATCTTGGCGATCTCGGCGTGGGGACAGGAGAAGGCCTCGCGCAGGACGTAAGCGGCCCGCTCGACCGGAGAGAGGCGCTCCATGAGGGTCAGGACGGCCAAGGACACCGATTCGCGCTGCTCGAAGGTCTCGGCCGGGCCGAGCATCGGGTCGCCATCGAGGAGCGGCTCGGGCAGCCAGGCTCCGGCAGCTCGCTCGTGGCGTGCCCGCGCCGAGCGGAGCCGGTCGAGGCAGAGGTTGGTGACGGCCTTGGTCAGCCAGGCCTCCGGCACCTCGATGCGTTCCCGGTCTGCAGTCTGCCAGCGCAGGAACGTGTCCTGCACGGCGTCCTCGGCGTCGGCGGCCGAGCCGAGCAGACGGTACGCGAGCGAGGCCAGCCGGCCCCGGCAGGCCTCGAACCGATCGATGGCTGCGCTGTCCATGCGGAGCAGCCTATGCGGCGGCCCTCACACCGCCCCGGTCGGGCGCGGTGGCCAGACGGCGCTTGCGCTTGGGCATGCCGAAGGTCGGGTGGTCGATGCCCCACCCGGCCCCCTTGAGCACGCCCGACTTGAGCCGCGCGGCGGTCCGGCCGCCCAGGTACCAGGACTTCGACCGGACGTCCCCGTCCACCATCTGGAAGATCGCGTCCCGCCGCCCGAGGCTGATGTGGTTGCCGTGGTACTTCAGCCCGGTGGTGGGGACCTTGCCGCCCGTCAGGCGCGCGACGATCGCGGCGGTCGCCTGCATGTTGGTGTAGCCGGCCGAGGCGCAGGACATCGGCAGCGGCCGGCCGTTCTCGCCGATCGCGTAGGCGCTGTCACCGGCGGCGTAGACGTCCGGGTGCGAGATCGAGCGCATGGTGCGGTCGACGGCGATCTGGCCGGTCTCGGCCACCTCCAGGCCGCTGGCGGCCGCGATGGGGTGTACGGCGAACCCGGCCGACCACACGGTCACGTCGGCCGGGACGGACGTACCGTCGGCGGCGATCGCCCGTGTCGGCTCGACCGCTTCGATGCCGGTGTGCTCGTGGACGGTGATGCCGAGTCGGTCGAAGGCCCGGTGCAGGTGACGGCGGGCCTTCGGAGAGAGCCAGGCGCCCAGCTCGCCGCGGGCGGCGAGCGCGACCGAGAGGTCGGGCCGGGACTCGGCGAACTCGGTGGCGGTCTCGATGCCGGTCAACCCCTCACCGACGACCAGCACGGTGCCGCCCTCGCCCAGGCCGGCCAGGCGTTCGCGCAGACGCAGCGCCGAGGACCGGCCGGTCACATCGAAGGCGTACTCGGCCGCGCCGGGGACGCCGTGGTGGGCCACGGAGCTGCCGAGCGCGTAGAGAAGGGTGTCGTACGCGAGCTCGCCGTCGCCGTCCTCGCCGGTCGCGGCGACGGTCCTGCGCTCGGGGTCGACGCAGGTGACGCGCGCCAGGCGCAGCCGTACGCCGGTGCCCGCGAACACGTCGACGAGCCTGCGGGACGCGAGATCCTGGCCGATCGCGAGCTGGTGGAGCCGCATCCGCTCGACGAAGTCGGGCACGGCGTTGACGACGGTGATCTCGGTGTCGGCCGGAGAGAGCCGGCGGGCCAGGTTTCCGGCGGCGAAGGTCCCGGCGTATCCGGCGCCGAGTACCACGATGCGGTGCTTCATGGCGTTGCTCCTGTCTCGTTCGCGTGCCCCCTGAACGAGACGGAGCCCCGATTGCTGACAGGAACCGGGTGTGACGCGGGTCACCGCGCCGACGGGCTGCCCCGAGATCGGTCTCGGGGCGTGCCGGTCCGGGAGTCCGGCGGGCCGGTGGTTCGGCAGTCGCTGGTCGGCCCGCTACTCGTACCGGTACTTCAGTGAATCCGCCTCCGCCTGCTCGATGTCGGCGATCGTCAGCTCCGGCATCCGCAGCTGGGCCAGCGTCACCTCGGCCGAGGTCGGCTGGGCGTCCGCCGGCAGCCACTGCTCCGGCTTCCAGGCCGCGCTGCGCAGGAGCGACTTGGGGCAGTGCGGGTAGACCTCCTCGACCCCCAGCACCAGCGCACTGGCCGGCGGTTTGCCCACGGCGGTCAGCTGCGACAGCAGTTCCGGGCGGGTGGAGACGCAGGCCCGGCCGTTCACCCTGAGTGTCGTGGTGCGCCCCGGGATGACGAACAGCAGCCCGGCCCGTCCGGTGGCGACGACGTTCTGCAGGGTGTCCAGACGCTTGTTGCCGGTCGCGTCCGGTATCGCCACCGTCCGTGCGTCCAGGACCGCGACGAACCCGGCGGGGCCGCCGCGCGGGGAGACGTCGCAATTGCCCTCGGCGTCCGCGCTCGCGACCAGGACCAGCGAGGAGCAGCCGATCAACCGCCGGGTCTGCTCGGTGAGTTCGGTCATCTGCTTGCGCACGGCCGCGTCGCTGGGGAGTTCGTAGGCCCGGCGCAACGCCTCCTGGTCGGCCACCGCGTCGAGGCGGAGCGAGTCGAAGGCACTGCCGGCAAGGGGTGTTGTCATGCCTGCGACCCTAACCTCCCTGTTTCGCGTCGAGTGGCTGAGCTGGGCCGATGGCGGCGGACCGGCGGTACGGGCGCCGAACGCACCCCGCCGGTCCACCCGATGGTGACCCACGAGGACGTCACCGAGCAGCGGGCCGTCGCGCCGAGCCGGGCGGGATCAGCCCGCCGGCAGGATCACCACGAACCGCGCCCCCGGCCCGTGCCCGGGTTCGTAGGACACCTCGCCCCCTGCCGACCTGGCCAGGCGACGGGCCAGCGGCAGCCCGAGGCCCGCGCCGGTGTGCCCGTCGCCGGGGTCGGCCCGCCTGCCGGGCTGGAAGAGCAGCTCGGTGAAGGCGGCGGGTACACCCGGGCCGTCGTCCGTGACCTCGACCCGTATACCGCTCTCCGACCGGGACGCGCTCAGCGTGACCGTCGTACGGGCATAGCGCACCGCGTTGGCCAGCAGCGGGCTGACGATCCGTTCGAGGAGCGCCGGCTGCACGCCGACGGTGAGCGGCACCGGCCCGTCCGGTACGACGATCCGCACCGCACCGGGAGCGTCCGCGCGTGCCGCCAGCCGGTTGAGCACCAGCGGCGCGTCGGCGGTGCCGGGGGCCGTGGGCATGCCCTCGCGGGCCTCGTCCAGCAGCGTGTCGCAGATGGTGCGCATCGACTGCGCGGCCTCCGCCACGACCTCGTGCGAGGCCCGGGTCTCGGCCCCGGAGCGCGGGCGGGCACGCCACCAGTCCAGCTCGGCGACGATCCGGCTGAGCGGAGTGCGCAGTTCGTGCGACAGCTCGCCGGTCAGCTGCCGCTCGTGCCGCAGCACCGCCCGGATCCGGTCCAGCAGGGAGTCCAACGAGGCGCCCAGTGCGGCCAGTTCGGCCGGACCGCCCCGGCCCGCGAAACGCTCCTCGGAGCCCACGGCGCTCCACTGGGTCGCCTGGTCCGTCATGGCCCGCACCGGCCGCAGCGCCCGCCCCACCGCCAGCCGGGTCAGCGCATAGGTGCAGGCGAGCATCACCGCGTCCAGGGCGAGCGAGCCCAGTAGCAGTGTCCGGGCCGAGCTGCGGAACGGCGCGAGGTCCAGCGCCGTGACCACGGTGGCCCGTGCCGTGGCCCCGGGCACCGGCTGCGCGCACAGCCGTACCGTGTCGGGGCCCTGCACCGTGCGGCAGCCGCGCCGGCCCGCGGCGGCCAGGGCGTCGGCGGCACGGGTGAGCGCGCCGGACTCGGACGGGGGCTGCTCCAGCAGTCGGCCGCCGGCGTAGATCCAGGCGTTGGTGTCGAGGAGCCGGTCGCCCGAGGTCTCCAGGACGCGCACCCGGTCGTCGTGGATGTCGACGGTCGTGGCGACGGCCGCCGCACGGGTGCGCAGTTCGTCGTCCGCCTCCCGCTCCAGGCGATGGCGGACCACGGCGTTGAAGGCCACGGTGAGGATCACCATCAGCAGGGCCGCCGTGGTCAGTGCGACCAGGGAGAGCCGGCCGCGCAGGGTGCGCGGCGCGAGGCGGGCGAGCACGGACCGGGTGCGTGCGGGGAGGTTCATGTCAGGCGGTGGCCGACGCCGCGCGCGGTGGCGATGGTCAGCTCGCTGCCGGCCGCGCGCAGCTTGCGGCGCAGCCGGGTCAGGTACTGGTCGAGCGTGTTCTCGCTGACCTGTGCCCCCTCGGGCCAGCCCGCGCGGAGCAGATCGCGGCGGCGCACCAGCTCCCCGCCGGCCGCGGTGAGCGCCGCCAGCAGCCGGAACTCCGTCGGGGTGAGCTCGACGCGGCTGCCGTGCACGGTGGCGCTGTGCCGGACGCCGTCGAGCACCAGGCCGCCGGCTGCGGTGACAGGGGCGGCGGGCGTGGCCGACGGTGCCGCCCGCCGCAGGGCGGCCCGGAGCCGGGCGGCCAGCTCGGCGAGGTGGAAGGGCTTGGGCAGGTAGTCGTCGCCGCCGGCCGAGAAGCCGGACAGCCGGTCGGTCAGCCCGTGCCGCGCGGTCAGGAAGACGACCGGGGCGAGGAAGCCGTTGGCGCGCATGGCCTGGCAGACGTCGCGGCCGTCGGCGTCGGGCAGCCCGACGTCCAGCACGGCGGCTGCCACGTCCGCCGTCGCCAGCCGCAGGGCGGTGGCACCGTCGGGGGCCACCGCCGTGTCGAAGTCCTCGTCGTGCAGTCCACGGCGCAGCACGTCACGCAGGGCGTGATCGTCCTCGACGATGAGGATCGTGGGACGCATCGCTCTCCATCGGCCCGTCGGCCGTATCGCTCGGGTGGGATGTGCCCGGTTCGGGGGCACGGGGGACGTGGCGCTCGGGCAGCCAGTGGGCCACCGCGCCGATGAAGACGCCGAGCAGGCCGGCGGCGAACAGCCAGCCGCCGAGCACGTCGGTGAACCAGTGCACGCCCAGGAAGACCCGGGTCAGCCCGACCCCGGCCGCCCAGCAGGCGACCAGTACGCACAGGGCGGTCCGGCCGCGTGGGGCGCGCAGGCACAGGGCGGCGATCAGCAGGCCGGCCGTCAGCGCGGCCGTGGTCGCGTGCCCGGAGGGGAAGGACCAGCCGGAGGCATGTGTCTGCCAGTCGTACCCCGGCGGCCGCACCCTGTCGATCAGCTCCATCACGCCGTAGCGCATCGCCTGGCCGGCGCCGAGGCAGAGCGCGCCGAGCGGCACGGCCACCAGCCGCTGCCGTGCGGTGCGTCCCGCGATCAGTCCGGCCACGGCCACGAGGACGTACGGTACGACCCCCGTGCCCGTGGTGGTCAGTCCCCGGGCCAGTGCCACCGCCACCGGCGGGCGGTGCCCGACGGACCAGGACAGCAGGCCGCGGTCCAGATAGAGCGGGGCGCCCTGGTTGCTCACCACCACCGCGGCCAGTACCGCGAACGCCATCCATGTGCCGAGAGCCATGGTGCCCGCCGGTTCCTTGATCCGGCTGCGGTTCATGACACCAGGAAAGGACGCAGCCATGTCCCCGACAGCCGTTCCGCGAGGCCCGCCGGCCGGCGCCGTACGACCAGCATCGTCAGGTAGCCGACCAGCCCGCCGAGCGCCGCCCCCGCGACGACGTCGTGGGGGTAGTGCACCCCGACCCACACCCGGGAGGCCGCCATGGCGAGCGCGCACACCGACGCGACGGCGCCGAGGCGCCGGGAGACGAAGAACAGGGCGACCGCCGCGGCGCAGGCGATCGCGGTGTGATTGCTCGGGAACGACCAGTCACCGCGCGCGGGGCACGCCTCCAGCGTGCGGAAGGGCAGGCTCCGGCACGGCCGGTCCTCGGCCACCAGCGGTTTGACGGCGCTGGTCACGGCGAACGCGGCCACCACCACCAACGGCACGGCCAGCGCCGTCATGGCCGCCCCCGCCCCGTCCCGGCGGGCCTGCCACCAGCCCACCGCCATGAGCAGCGCGAACACCGCCAGGCCGTACGCCGACCACACCGCGACGGTGTCGTCCAGCCAGGCGGGGGAGTGGTGGGCGAGGTTCACCACGTCGGTGTAGAGCGGCCCGTCGACCGACGAGCCCGTCAGGGCGGTCATCATCCGCGGGCCTCCTTCGCGGCCCTGCGGGAGCGCAGCACCTCGGCGGCGAGCGGGAGCAGCGACACGACGACGATCAGAGCGATCAGCGGCAGCAGATACTTGTCGACGTTCGGGATCGAGGAGCCCAGCGCGTATCCGGCGAGGGTGAGGCCGAGGCTCCACACGAGTCCGCCCGCCGTCTGCCAGAGGGTGAAGGTCCGGGCCGGCACGCCGAGCGCGCCCGCCATCGGGTTCAGCACCGTGCGCACCACGGGCACGAAGCGGGCCAGCACGATCGCCTTCGCGTGGCCGTAGCGCTCCAGCAGCTCCTCGGCGCGCCGGGCACCCTCGCGCAGCTTGGCCGAGCGGGTGCGGGCGAGCAGGGTGCCGCCCGCCTTGCGGCCGATCAGGAAGCCGCACTGCGAGCCGGCCAGCGCACCGGCGGCGGCCGCGACGAGCAGCGGGCCGAGCGAGAGGTGCACCCCGCCACCGGCGGATCCCGTGCACAGCAGCCCCGCCGTGAACAGCAGCGAGTCCCCGGGCAGGAAGAACCCGATCAGCAGGCCCGTCTCCGCGAAGAGCACCACGCCGACGCCGAGCACGCCGAAGGCGGCGAGCAGGGAGTGGGCGTCGAGCACATTGACCGCGAGCTGCGACGCCAGGTGGGGGGAAGCGGCCATCGCCGTACACCCTTTCCATCGACTTTTCGTCGACTTCCTCGACAAGATCCGACTACATATTTGTAGACGGTCTACTGGACTGTAGACGAACGGAGAGTGCCGATCGTTCCGTGACTTTGCCTGTCCATTGCCGCTTCATGACTGACCGACTACACGGCCGTAGTCATGATGGTCCGCGAAGGTAAGGCATGCCTTCACTAAGTAGCAGGGAGGGCAGCAGGGCATGTGGGACGACGCGTTTCCGAGTTTCCTGATCGGACTCAGGGAGGGGCTCGAAGCCGGACTGATCGTCTCCATCCTGGTCGCCACCCTGGTGCGGGCCGAGGCGCGCTCCCGGCTGCCCCAGGTGTGGACCGGTGTCCTCGCCGCCGTCGCCGTGGCGATGAGCTTCGGCGCGGTGCTCACCTTCACCGCCGCGTCCATGCCGCAGACCGCCCAGGAGGCGTTCGGCGGCACGCTCAGCGTGATCGCCGTCGCGTTCGTCACCGCCATGGTGTTCTGGATGCGCCGCTCGGCCCGCGGCCTCTCCGGCGAGCTGAAGGAGAAGGTGACCGGCGCCCTCGCCATGGGCTCCGGCATGCTGATCCTGACCTCGTTCCTCGCGGTCGGCCGTGAGGGCCTGGAGACGGCCCTGTTCCTGTGGACCACCGCCCGGGCGGCCGGCGAGTCGGCCGGACCGCTGACCGGCGCCGGAATCGGCCTCGTCCTCGCGGCCGGCCTGTGCTGGGGCCTGTACCGGCGCGTCCTGAAGATCAACCTGACGAAGTTCTTCACCGCCACCGGTGTCGTCCTGATCGTCATCGCGGCCGGCGTCCTCGGCTACGGCCTGCGCGACCTCCAGGAAGGCGGTGTGCTGCCGGGCAGGACGGCCTACGCGGTCGACCTCGCGAGCAGCGTCGACGCCGGCTCCTGGTACAGCACCCTCGTCCAGGGTGTCCTCAATCTCACCCCGACCATGACCTGGCTCCAGGTGGTGGCCTACGTCGCCTACCTCGTCGTCGTCATGACCCTGTTCGTGCGCGGTGTACGGGCCTCGGCGCCGGGGCCGGCGAAGGAGCGCCCCGCGCGCGAGCCGAAGGCCGACCGGCCCGAGCGGCGCCGCCCGGTCTGGGTCGTGCCGGCCGCCGTGGTCGCCGTACCCGTCGTGATCGCCGGACTCGTCGTCGCGCTCTCCCGGCCCAAGCCCGCGGGCGACCAGACCGTCGCCGTCTCCGAGACCGAGTGCGGCAAGGGCTTCACCGCGCCCAAGCCCGGCCGGCAGACCTTCCAGATGCACAACACCGGCGGCAAGACCTCCGAGGTGTACCTGGTCGACCCGTCCACCAACGCCGTCTACGGCGAGATCGAGGGCCTCGCCCCCGGCACCACCCGTGACCTCGTCGCCACCGTCGCGGGCGGCACCTACGCCTGGCGGTGCGTGCCCACCGACGGCAAGGCCGTCACCTCCGGGTCGGTGACCGTCACCGGCGGCGGCGCGGCCAAGCCGGTCGTCCCCGTCTCCGAACAGGACCTCGCCGCCCCCCTGAAGGCGTACAAGGCCTACGTCGAGCAGGGGCTGGACACCCTCGTCGGCCAGACCCGCACGCTCGCCGACGACATCCGGGGCAACCACCTGGACAAGGCCCGCACCGACTGGCTCACCGCCCACCGCACCTACTCCTCGCTCGGCGCCGCCTACGGCACCTTCGAGGACTTCGACAAGAAGATCAACGGCCGGGCCGACGGGCTGACCGACGGCGTCCAGGACAAGGACTTCACCGGCTTCCACCGCATCGAGCACGGCCTGTGGCACGGCCGGCCGGCCAAGGAGCTGACCGGCCCCGCCCAGCAGCTCGTCACCGACGTCGCCGGACTGCGCAAGGCCTTCCCCGGCCAGGACTTCGACCCCGGCGACCTCCCGCTGCGCGCCCACGAGATCCTGGAGAACACCCTCCAGTTCGAGCTGACCGGCGACACCGACGAGGGCAGCGGCACGGGCCTCGCCACCGCCGACGCCAACCTGGCCGGCACCCGCGAGCTGCTCACCGTCCTCAAGCCGCTGCTCACCCCCCGCGCGCCCAAGCTCCTCCAGGCCGTCGACACGGACATCGCCCGCCTGCAGAGCCTGCTGGACGCCGCCCACCACGGCACCGACTGGACGCCCGTCGACCGGCTCGCCGCGCCCGACAAGCAGCGTCTCGACGGCGCCACCGGGCAGCTCCTGGAGGACCTCGCCCCGATCCCGGACCTCCTCGAGATCCGGAAGTCCGCCTGATGACCGACAGCCGCCCGACGACGCCCGCACAGCCGCACCACGAAGGGAACCCTCCGATGTCCACTGCCGAACCGTCGGCCTGCCCCGTCGGCCCCGCTCGCCGCTCCTTCGTGCGCACCGCACTGGGCGCCGGTGCCGCGGGCGCGGTCCTGGCCGGCGGCGGCTTCGCGCTCGCGCAGGAGAGCGGTGGCACCGCCGAGGCGCAGCCCTCGAACGCCGACGGCACGGCGAAGACCCCCTTTCACGGCGCCCACCAGGCCGGCATCGTCACGGCGGCACCGGCCGCCGCCACCTTCGTCTCGCTGGACGTCATAGCCGACGACCGCAAGGGCCTGACCGACCTGCTGAAGACCCTCACCGAGCGGGCCCGCTTCCTCACCTCCGGCGGCACCCCCACCGACCTGGGCGTCGGCGCGCCGCCCTCCGACAACGGCATCCTCGGCCCCGCGGTCCCCTCGGACGGCCTCACCGTCACCGTCGGCGTCGGCGCCTCCCTCTTCGACGACCGCTACGGCCTCGCCAAGGCCAGGCCCGCCCGGCTCACCCCGATGCGGACGTTCCCCAACGACAACCTGAACGCGGCCGAGTGCCACGGCGACCTGTCGCTGCAGATCTGCGCCCAGAGCCAGGACACGGTGCTGCACGCGCTGCGCGACATCGCCCGGCACACCCGCGGCGCCATGCAGATCAAGTGGCGCATCGACGGCTTCCAGAACGCCCCGCGCCCCACCGGCGCCCAGCGCAACCTGCTCGGCTTCAAGGACGGCATCGCCAACCCGGACGTCACCTCCGCCCGTGAGACGAACAAGCTGATCTGGGTCGGCGACGGCCAGGGCGAGCCGGCCTGGACGGCGGGCGGCAGCTACCAGGTCATCCGGATCATCCGGATGCTCGTCGAGTTCTGGGACCGGGTCTCGCTCACCGAGCAGGAGAAGATGTTCGGCCGCCGCAAGGACACCGGCGCCCCGCTCGACGGCGCCAAGGAGACCGACGTCCCCAACTACGCCAAGGACCCGCACGGCACCGCGATCCCGGTGGACGCCCACATCCGCCTCGCCAACCCGCGCACCGCCAGGACCGACAGCTCCCGCATCCTGCGCCGCGGCTACAACTACGACCGGGGCGTGGACAACGTCGGCAACCTCGACATGGGCCTGGTCTTCTGCTGCTACCAGCAGGACGTCAAGCGCCAGTTCGAGGCCGTGCAGACCCGGCTGATCGACGAGCCGCTGGTGGACTACATCTCACCGACCGGCGGCGGCTACTTCTTCGCCCTGCCCGGCGTCAGGGACACCGAGGACTGGCTGGGCCGGGGCATGCTCTCCGCCTGACCACCCCGCTGATCTCGCGTTTCGGCACGGCAGGCCTTTTCCTCCGCATGGGAAAGGCCTGCCTTTGCCTTTACCGCACGCGTACTGCACATGGTTTGCAGGTAGGAGAAAATGGCACGAGGCTGCGACGCGCGGCCGTACCCGCACCACCGAAGGATGCCCCTCCCGATGACGGCCGCCCCTGGTTCCGCTCCGTCCCTCCCCGTCCAGGCCGACGCCAAGCGTTCGGCCTGGCAGCGTGTCCGAGGCTCCATGACACGGCAGGAGTGGACCAGGGTCGGCGGCATGGCCGCCTTCGTGCTCGCCCTGCACGTCATCGGCTGGGGCACCCTCGTCGGCATCATCGCGCCCCAGCACTTCAGCGTCGGCAACGAGTCCTTCGGAATCGGCATCGGCGTCACCGCCTACACCCTCGGGATGCGGCACGCCTTCGACGCCGACCACATCGCGGCCATCGACAACACCACCCGCAAGCTGATGGGCGAAGGGAAGCGCCCGCTCTCGGTCGGCTTCTGGTTCTCCCTCGGCCACTCCAGCATCGTCTTCGGCCTCGCCCTGCTGCTCTCGCTCGGCATGAAGACGCTGGCCGGCCCCGTCCGCGACGACAACTCGCATCTGCACGAGGTCACCGGCCTGATCGGCACGACCGTCTCCGGCACCTTCCTGTACCTCATCGCCGGCATCAACCTGGTCATCCTCGCGGGCATCTGGAAGGTCTTCCGGCAGATGCGCTCCGGCGCCTACGACGAGGCCGCCCTGGAGCACCAGCTGAACAACCGCGGCTTCATGAACCGCCTGCTCGGCCGCGTCACCGGCTCGATCAGCAAGCCCTGGCAGATGTACCCGCTGGGCCTGCTGTTCGGCCTCGGCTTCGACACCGCGACGGAGATCGCCCTGCTGGTCCTCGCCGGCTCCGGAGCCGCCTCCGGCCTGCCCTGGTACGCCATCCTGACCCTGCCGGTCCTGTTCGCCGCCGGCATGTCGCTCCTCGACACCATCGACGGCTCGTTCATGAACTTCGCCTACGAGTGGGCGTTCTCCAAGCCGGTCCGCAAGGTCTACTACAACCTCACCATCACCGGCCTGTCCGTGGCCGTCGCCCTGATCATCGGCACCGTGGAACTCCTCGGCCTCCTCGCCGACAAGCTGGACCTCCACGGCGCCTTCTGGGACTGGATCTCCGGCCTCGACCTCAACACCGTCGGCTTCGTCATCGTCGGCCTGTTCTTCGCCACCTGGGTGATCGCCCTCCTGGTGTGGAAGGCCGGACGCATCGAGGAGAAGTGGACGGCGAACCTGGCGGAGCAGTCGGCGGACTGACCGAGCGCTTCAGCCGAGGCACGTCTCACCCACCCAGCGGCGCGGGGAACTGCGCGACCGGCCACGAAGGACCCGCGCCCGGCGACGAAACAAGAACCCCCACGGCGCTAGTCCAGTCGGTCGATCTGGCGAAGCCGGTTCGTCGCGTCCAGTGCGGCGACCTTGTACGACTCCGCCAGCGTCGGATAGTTGAACACCGCGTTGACCAGATAGTCCACCGTGCCCCCGCACCCCATCACCGACTGCCCGATGTGGATCAGTTCGGTCGCGCCCGAGCCGAAGCAGTGCACCCCGAGGAGGGTGCGGTCCACGGGGGAGACCAGCAGCTTCAGCATGCCGTGCGAGTCCCCGATGATCTGCCCGCGGGCCAGCTCCCGGTACCGGGCCAGGCCCACCTCGAACGGCACCCGGTCCTCGGTCAGCTGGTCCTCCGTCCGGCCGACGAAGCTGATCTCCGGAATGGTGTAGATGCCGATCGGCTGCAGATCGTGCATCCGCCCGGCCGGCTCCCCGTACGCGTGGTACGCGGCCGCGCGGCCCTGCTCCATGGAGGTCGCCGCGAGCGCGGGGAAGCCGATGACGTCACCGACGGCGTAGATGTGCGGCACCTCGGTGCGGTAGTTCTCGTCCACCGTGATCCGGCCGCGCGCGTCCGCCGTGAGGCCGGCCCGGTCCAGGTCGAGCTCGTCGGTGAGGCCCTGCCGGCCCGCCGAGTACATCACCGTGTCCGCGGGGATCTTCTTGCCGCTCTCCAGCACGGTGAGCGTGCCCCGCGGATGACGTTCGACGGCGGCGACGGTCTCGCCGAACCGGAAGGTGACGGCGAGGTCCCGCAAGTGGTACTTGAGCGACTCCACGATCTCCACGTCGCACAGGTCCAGCATCCCGGGACGCCTCTCCACCACGGTGACCTTGCTGCCCAGCGCGGCGAACATGGAGGCGTACTCCATGCCGATGACACCCGCGCCGACGATCACCATCGACCGCGGCACCTGCTCCAGCGAGAGCACGTTGTCGGAGTCCATGATCGTCCGGCCGTCGAACGCGACGGTGTCCGGGCGGGCCGGCCGGGTGCCGGTGGCGATGACGACGTGCCCGGCGGTCAGCAGCCGCTCCCGTCCCGAGATCTCGGACAGGGCGACGGTGTGCGGATCGGCGAAGCGGGCCGTGCCGGAGTAGACGGTCACCTGGTTTCGGGCGAGCTGGCTGCGGACGACGTCCACCTCACGGCCGACGACGTGCTGGGTGCGTGCGGTCAGATCGGCGACGGTGATGTCGTCCTTCAGCCGGTAGCTCTGCCCGTACAGGTCGCGCTGGGTGAGACCGGTCAGGTACAGCACCGCCTCGCGCAGGGTCTTGGAGGGAATGGTCCCGGTGTGCAGGGAGACCCCGCCCAGCATGTCGGGGCGGTCGACGACGGCGACGCTGCGGCCGAGCTTTGCCGCGGCGATGGCCGCCTTCTGACCGCCGGGTCCGGATCCTATGACGAGCATGTCGAAATCGAAGTCGGGCACCTTCGGGAGTCTGTCAGCCCTCCGGCCCGCTCCGGAAGATCCCGCCGCCGTCGAAATCCCCCGGACCGAAGGGGAGTTGCCGCCGGCCTTGGCCGTCCTCGCCGGACCGGTGCCCCCGGAGGACAATGGCGCCATGGGCCAGCGAACCGGCGACCTCAGCGCCCCCGCCCGGCCGGCCGCCCCTGACGAGGGGATCGGCGCCGACGAACTCGCGCTCGCCACCCGCAACCACGGTCTGCCGCTGGAGGCGCTGCGGCACGACATCACCCCGCCCGGGCTGCACTACGTTTTCACGCACTACGACATCCCGTACGTGCCCAGTGCCGGCGCCTGGCGGCTCACCGTCGACGGGCGGGTACGCGCCCCGCTCGACCTGTCCCTCGCCGACCTGCTGTCGTTCCCGCAGATCACCACCCGGGTGACCATGGAGTGCGCCGGCAACGGCCGGGCCCTGCTCACACCCCGGCCGGTCGGCCAGCCGTGGCTGACGGAGGCCGTCGGCACCGCCGACTGGACCGGCGTACCGCTCGGGCTGCTGCTCGCCGAGGCGGGCGCCGACCCGGCGGCCGTGGACGTCGTCTTCACCGGCGCCGACCACGGCGTGGAGCGCGGAGTCGAGCAGGACTACCAGCGCGCCCTGCCCCTGGCCGTGGCCCGGGGCGACGACCCCCGGGTGCTGGTCGCCACCGCCATGAACGGCGCGCCCCTGCCGCCGCAGCACGGCCGGCCGCTCCGGCTGATCGTGCCCGGCTGGTACGGCATGGCCCAGGTGAAGTGGCTGCGCTCGGTCACGGTGAGCGACGTCCCCTTCACCGGCTTCCAGCAGTCGGTCGCGTACCGGATCCGGCGCAGCGCCGACGACGAGGGCGAGCCGGTCACCCGGATCGCACCGCGCGCCCTGCTGGTGCCTCCGGGGTTTCCCGACTTCATGTCCCGCACGCGGGTGCTGCGGCCGGGTCCGGTGAGGCTCTTCGGCCGCGCCTGGTCCGGGCAGGCACCCGTCTCCTCGGTGGCGGTCAGTACCGATCACGGCGCGAGTTGGGCGCCGGCGGTCCTGGACCCTGCCGGGGGCGGGCACCGGTGGGCCTGGCGGGCCTGGCACCACGACTGGGTCGCGTCGCCCGGCACCCATGGGGTGGGCGCGTGCGCGACGGACGCCGACGGTCGCACCCAGCCGCTCGACCCGTGCTGGAACCGGAGTGGTCTCGGCAACAACGCGGTGTGCTGGGTGCGGGTGGTGTGCGGTCCCCGGGCCTCTTCGCCGTAGGGCCAGGGCCCCTCTTCCGGATCGTGCCGGGGTCGCGGGGCCGGCACCGGCTGCCCGGCCCCTTCGAAAGGGCCCTGGTCTCCCCGGAACGCCCTACGGCATCAGCCGCTCGATGGCTGTCGGGCCGTCCTTCTCCATCTTGCGGCGTGCCCAGTCGAGGTTCTTCGGTGTGACGTCCCTGCCCGCCGCCATCAGATAGTCCTCAGCGGTGACATCCCGCGCGGGAGCGGAGTGGAGCAGGGCGTCCGGGGTGCAGTGGTCGTCGGACGACCTGGACTCATCGGGTGTGGTGGTCGACATGATGCCTCCTCCTCGGTCCGGATGACCGCATCCGTGCCGGTGCCGCCGAACGGCGCACACTCTCACCATTGCCCGCATCGACGCACCCTGCATCTCCAGGCGCCCTAAGCTGGATGGCATCTCGCACTCCGCACCGGGAGGCCGCCGATGGCCGAGACCCCGTTTCCCGAGGCAGTCCGCCCCAGCCCCCGCTATCTGCCGATCGCAGAGCACGGGCTCATCGGCGACCTGCGCAGTGTGGCCCTGGTCGGCACGAACGGCACGATCGACTGGTACTGCTGTCCGTCCTTCGACGCACCCAGCGTCTTCGCTGCCGTTCTCGACGCAGAGCGCGGCGGCAGCTTCGAGCTCTCCGCCGCCGTACCCGCCCGCACCAAGCAGTTCTACTTCCCCGACACCAACGTACTGATCACCCGGTTCTTCACCGAGGACGGCGTCGGCGAGGTGCAGGACTTCATGCCGGTCACCTCCGACGGCGCGGGCGACGCGGGACGGCACCGGCTGATCCGGCGCGTGGTCTGCGTCCGCGGCACCGTTCCCTTCCGGGTGCTGGTCGCCCCGAGGTTCGACTACGGCGCCGCACCGCACACCCTGCGCACCGTCGACGGCACCCTCGTGTTCGAGTCCGCCGTGCAGTCTCTGGCGCTGACCTCCACGGTCGTCCTGGAGTGCGACGCCCGGGACGCGCGCGCCGACTTCAAGCTCGGCGAGGGCGAGACCGCGGTGTTCGCCCTCGACCAGGTCGGCGACGAGGTGGCTCCCCGCTGCTGCCCGCACGCCGAGGCCGAGCACGAGTTCAACGCCACCGTCGCCTACTGGCGGCGCTGGCTGCACCAGTCCCGCTACCGGGGCCGCTGGCGCGAGATGGTGCACCGCTCCGCGCTCACCCTGAAGCTGCTCACGTACGCCCCCACCGGCGCCATCGTCGCCGCCCCGACCACCAGCCTGCCCGAGCAGCTCGGCGGCGAGCGCAACTGGGACTACCGCTATGTGTGGGTGCGTGACGCCGCCTTCGCCGTCTACGCGCTGCTGCGGCTCGGCTTCCCCGGCGAGGCCGAGGCGTTCATGCGCTTCCTCACCACGCATGTCAGCCCCTGCGACGGCGCCGACGGCACCCCGCCGCTGCAGATCATGTACGGCATCGACGGCCGCACCGATCTGCCCGAACGCGTCCTGCCGCATCTGGAGGGCCATCTAGGCTCCGCCCCGGTCCGGGTCGGCAACGCCGCCGCCGACCAGCTCCAGCTGGACATATACGGCGCCCTGATCGACTCGATCTACCTCTACGACAAATGGGCCCAGCCGATCTCCAGCGGCCAGTGGGACGACGTGTGCAAGCTGGTCGACTGGGTGTGCCTGCACTGGGACCAGCCGGACGAGGGCGTGTGGGAGACCCGCGGCGGCCGCCGGAACTTCACCTACTCACGGCTGATGTGCTGGGTCGCCATCGAACGGGGCATCCGGCTCGCCAACCGGCGCGGGCTGCCCGCCGACCTGCCGCGCTGGCGGCAGGCCCGCGACGCGATCTACCGGCGGATCATGGACCGCGGCTGGTCTGAGCGGCGCGGCGCCTTCGTGCAGTACGAGGGCGGCGACGTCCTGGACGCCTCGCTGCTGATGATGCCGCTCGCCAAGTTCATCGCCCCCACCGACCCCAAGTGGCTGTCGACCCTGGACGCCCTCGCCGAGGACCTGGTCTCCGACTCCCTCGTCTACCGCTACGACCCGCAGTCCAGCCCCGACGGACTCCGCGGCGACGAGGGCACCTTCTCCATCTGCTCCTTCTGGTACGTCGAGGCCCTGGTGCGAGCCGGCCGGCTCGACGAGGCCCGACTGGCCTTCGAGAAGATGCTCACCTACGCCAACCACCTCGGCCTGTACGCCGAGGAGATCGGCCGCACCGGCGAGCAACAGGGCAACTTCCCGCAGGCGTTCACTCATCTCGCCCTGATCAGCGCCGCGTTCAACCTGGACCGCGCCCTCGGCTGACCCGCCCCCGCGCTCAGGCGAACCGGGAACTCGGCACGGGCCCGGCCGACCGCACCCGCGCCCGGCCACCGCGCAGCCAGGTGCCCCCGACCGCCCCGGCGAACGCGGCGAAGTCCGTGTCGTCCTCAACGCAATTCCCGCACACCCTTCCCGGCGGGCTACGGCAGCGGCTGCTCCGCCCAGATGACCTTGCCGTCGGGGGTGTACCGGGTGCCCCAGTGCTCGGCCATCTGCGCGACCAGGAACAGCCCCCGGCCGCCCTCGTCGGTGCTCGCCGCGTACCGCAGATGCGGCGAGGTCGTGCTGCGGTCGAAGACCTCGCAGATCAGCGTGCGGTCGCGCAGCAGCCGTACGGCGATCGGGCCGCGCCCGTAGCGGATGGCGTTGGTGACCAGCTCGCTCAGGATCAGCTCCGTCGTGAAGACCAGCTCCTCCAGACCCCAGTCGGACAGCTGCCGGGTCACCGCGGACCGCACCTGGGACACCGCCGCCGGTTCGGACGGCACCTGCCACTGCGCGACCCGGTCGGCGCCCAGCACCCGGGTGCGGGCGACGATCAGCGCGACGTCGTCGTCCGGCCGGGCCGGCAGCCGGTCCAGCACCGCGCGGCAGGTCTCCTCCGGCGAGGCGTCCGGCGCGCCGCTCAGGGCGTCGCGCAGCAGGCCGAGCCCCACGTCTATGTCCCGCTGACGGTCCTCCACCAGCCCGTCGGTGTACAGCACCAGCCGGCTGCCCTCCGCCAGCTCCAGCTCGGCCGTCTCGAACGGCAGCCCGCCCAGCCCCAGCGGCGGCCCCGCCGGCACCTCCGGGAACTCCACCCGGCCGTCGGGGTGCACCACCGCGGGCGGCGGATGGCCGGCCCGGGCCAGCGTGCACCGCCGCGAGACCGGGTCGTAGACGGCGTACAGGCAGGTCGCGCCGCTGATCGCCGCGGCGCCGTCCGCGGACGTCTCGTCCTGGTCGATGCGGCCGACCAACTCGTCCAGCAGACCGAGGAGTTCATCCGGCGGCAGGTCCAGCGAGGAGAAGTTGTGCACCGCCGTGCGCAGCCGGCCCATGGTGGCCGCCGCGTGCAGCCCGTGCCCCACCACGTCCCCCACCACCAGCGCCACTCTGGCACCCGACAGCGGCAGGACGTCGAACCAGTCGCCGCCCACCCCGGCCTGGGCCGGCAGATAGCGGTAGGCGATCTCCAGCGCGCCCTGCTCGGGCAGCGTGCGCGGCAGCAGACTGCGCTGCAGGGTGACCGCCATGCTGTGCTCGCGCGTGTACCGGCGGGCGTTGTCGATGGACACCGCGGCCCGCGCGACCAGCTCCTCGGCCAGGGCCAGCTCCTCGGCGTCGAACGGCTGCGGCTTCTGCGAACGCCAGAAGTTCGCCACCCCCAGCACCAGGCTGCCCGCCCTCAGCGGCACGGTGATCAGCGAATGGATGCCGTACCTCAGAACCTTGCCGGTGCGCTCCACGTCCTGTGCGCGCCAGCCCGGCGCCTCCCGCAACCGGGGCACCAGGACCGACTGCCCGGTGGTCAGACTGCGCGCCTGCGGCGATGTCGCCACGAACCGGATCCGCTCGCCGACCGGGTACAGCGGGGAGTCCTCGCGGATGCCGGAGCAGGCGGCGCGGCGCAGCGCGGTGCCGGGCTTCGGCTCCTCGCCGTGCAGCACGGCGTCGAACAGATCCACCGTCGCGAAGTCCGCGAACCGGGGCACCGCAAGCTCGGCCAGCTCCTCGGCGGTACGGCTCACATCCAGGCTGGTGCCGATGCCCACCCCGGCGTCGTACAGCATGTTCAGCCGCTCGCGCGCCACCTCCGCACGGCCCGACAGGGCGCGCAGCTCCGTGGAGTCGCGCAGCGTGGTGACGCTGCCGGCCGGGCCGCCGCGCAGATCGGTGGGCCGCTGGTTGATCGCCAGCAGCCGGTCCTTGACCAGATGCACCTCGTCCGTGGCCACCCGGCCCGAGGCCAGCAGCGCCGCCGTCTCCTCGTCCAGGCCCAGCTCCAGCACGCTGCGCCGCTCGGCGTCGGCGGGCAGGTCCAGCAGCCGGTGCGCCTCGTCGTTGGCGAGCAGCAGCCGCCCGTCGTCACCGACGATCAGCACACCCTCGCGGACCGCGTGCAGCACCGCGTCGTGGTGCTCGTACATCCGGGTCATCTCGTGCGGTCCGAGGCCGTGCGTCTGCCGCAGCAGCCGTCTGCTGACCAGGGCCGTGCCCGCGGTGGCCAGCACGAGCGCCGCCGCTGCCG
Source organism: Streptomyces yokosukanensis (assembly GCF_001514035.1). GTDB lineage: Bacteria > Actinomycetota > Actinomycetes > Streptomycetales > Streptomycetaceae > Streptomyces > Streptomyces yokosukanensis. Next base: position 66,369 of record NZ_KQ948207.1, read on the forward strand.
CCGCGAGCAGCAGCGGCAGCTGCTGGTCGGCCGCCCCGCCCACATGTGCCGTGGTGATCCCGGCCGCCACCAGGCCCACCACCGTGCCGGCCGCGTCCTTCACCGGCACCACGACCTGCACCAGCGGTCCGATCGTGCCGTTGACGTGCTCGGTGACCGTTCCGCCGGCCAGCGCCGGGCCGATGGTGCCGACGAACTTCTTGCCGATCCGGTCCGGTTTGGGGTGTGTGTAGCGGATGCCGTCGGTGTTCATGACGACGACGAAGTCCACCCCGGTCGCCTTGCGGACCGCTTCCGCACGGGGCTGCAGCACGGCGGTGGGGTCCGAGGTACGCAGCGCGGCCGCCGTACCCGGCGCGTGCGCGAACGACTCGGCGACGGCGAGGGAACGGTTCTGCGCCTCCCGGTCGGTGTCGTGCTGCACCTGCAGCACCTGCGCCACCACCGCCGAGACGACCAGCAGCAGCACGATCACCACCTGGAGCAGGAACACCTGGCCGGCGACGCTGCGCCCGGTGACCGCCGACCACAGGGCTCCGGCCCTGCCCCGGCCTCGGCCCGCACCCTCAGGCCGCAGGGCCCGTGATGCGCGCAGATCCCCGACGGGACGGGGCGGCCGTGTCGCAGACCGGCCGGGCAGTCGCACCATGTGCCCATGTCTACACTGCCCGGCTCCCTGAGGCGAGACCGTCACCCGAGGCGGCGGCCGCCGATCGGAGCGGCGTGATCCGGTCATGGGCGGCACACGGGAGCAGAACGGCGGGCGGCGAGCAGCAGCGCCACGTCGTCGGGGCGGTCGGTGGCATGCCGGGCGCCTCCCGTGAGCCGGTCGGCGACCTCGGCCAGCGACCGCCCGCCCGGCGGCCCGGCGAAGGCCCCGGCCCCGGCGAGCGCCCGCCGCAGCGCGGTGATGCCGTCGTCGATGTCCGTGCCCGGCCGCTCCACCAGCCCGTCCGTGTACAGGGCGAGGATCGCGTCCGGTTCCAGCAGCAGCTCGGTCACCGGGTACCGGGCGTACGGATCCACCCCGAGGACCACACCGCCCGGCACGTCCACCACCCGGGTCCGCCCGTCGGGGGAGCGCAGCAGCGGCGGCGGATGCCCGGCCCGGGCGATCCGGGCACGCCCCGTCGCGGGGTCCAGCCGCAGATAGCAGCAGCTGGCGAACTGACCGGGGTCGAGGTCGATCAGCAGATGGTTGGTACCGCTCATCACCTCGTCCGGCGGCCGGTCGCTCAGCGCGAACGCGCGCACCGCACTGCGCAGTTGCCCCATGGTGGCCGCCGCCTGCACCCCGTGCCCCTGGACGTCGCCGATCACCAGGGCGAGCCCGTCGCCCGCCTCCACCACGTCGTACCAGTCGCCGCCCACGTCCATGCCCTGCGTGCCCGGCAGATACCGGCCCGCGGTCTCCACCAGCGGATGTGCCGACAGCCTGCGGGGCAGCAGGGCCTGCTGCAGTCCGCGCGCGAGCGCCGCCTCGCTGTCGTAGCGCTGCGCACGCTCCATGGCGTGCGCGATGAGCCCGGCGAGTGCGGTGAGGACCGTACGTTCCTCGGTGCTGAAGCCGCGCGGGCGGTCGAAGCCCAGGATGCACGAACCGACCGGCCGCCCGGAGGCGATCAGCGGCAGAAAGGCCCGAGCCCCCTCGTCGGCGTCCAGCGCGATGCCCGGATAGTCGGCCGGCAGCTGCTGCATCGACTCGAAGAACAGCGGCCGCCCCGTGGTCAGGCACTCCACGCCCGGCAGCCGCGCGTCCAGGCCGACGCCCTCGAACGGGGCGAGGAACCCCTGCGGGAAGCCGGTCTCCCAGGCGAGATACAGATGCCGCTCCTGGAGCAGGTAGATGGCCAGGCGCCGACCGCCGAACGCGGGCAGCAGCTCCTGCATGATCACCGCCGACACCTGCCGGGCGGTCACCGCGTCGGTCAGCGCGATCGCGAGGGCGATCGGCCGGTACAGCGGCGCCAGCGCGTGGTCGCCCGGCACCGCGTCCTGCGGGACGTGCTCCTCGGCCACCGGCTCCACCGGCGTGCCCACGCGGCTGGTCGGCACGAGCGTGCAGGTCAGCAGGTCCTCGCCGGGATGCACCGACACCGCGAGCCAGTCGCCCGCCCCGGGCTCGTCGCCGGCGCAGGCCGGTCGGCGCACATGGAAGTGCACCGGATCCGGGGTCAGCAGGGCGCCGCGCAGATGGTCGTCGCACGGCGGACCGGTCAGCCACGGCAGCGCCTCCCACAGTGTCCGCCCGATCAGCCACTCCCGCGTCCGGCCGGCGAGCCGGGCCGCGGTCCGGTTGACGTACACGACCAGTCCCAGCCGGTCCAGGCACAGCACGCCCTGCGGCAGCAGGTCGGCCGCGCCGTCCGCGCACACGGCGGGACCGGGGTCGAACACCATCCCGCCGACCCGCGTCGCGCCCGGGTCCTCCGTGACCTGCCACAGGTCCAGCAGCCGTGGCGCGCCGTCCCGGGCCCGCAGGGCCAGCGGCTCGGCAGGCGGTCTCCCGGCGGCGGTGTCGCGCAGCGCGGCGAGGATCCGGTCCGCGTCGTCCGGGGCCAGGGCGTCCGCGAGCGCCGTGTCCGTCCCCGCGAACTCGCCGGGACACAGGCCGAGAAGGGGGTACAGGCGCTCGTCCGCGCGCACCGCACAGGTCACCGGATCCCAGCCGAAGCGCGCCACGGCCGCGCGGGCGGGCCGCCACGCGGGCGGCCGGACGCACAGCGGCTCGGCGTCCCAGACGACCGCGCTCGCGTCCCCGTCGGCCAGCCTCAGCAGCTCGGCACCCAGACCGTCGGCCAGCCGCGCGAGCAGCTCCATGTCCAGCACCTCGTCCACGGAGTCGGCCACCGCCGGGCGCAGCACCGTGAGCACCCCGAGCGGCTCGCTCCCGCCAGGCACCGGCACATGCACCGACCCGAACGGGAAGGGCAGGCCCGCGGCGAACTGCGGATACCGGCGCACCGTCTCGGTGGCGTTCGCCAGCACCACCCGTACGCCGAGGCGGTAGGCGTCGGCGACCGGGAACGGACGGCCGACGTGCAGCCGCCACCAGGGCTGGAACAGCGGACCGGGCAGACCCGCGAGCACCGCGAGACGCAGCAGGCCCGGGGTGCCGGACCGCAGATAGACACCGGCCACGCGGCCCCCGGCCGCACCGAGCGCGCCGGTCGACGTGTCCGCCAGCAGCGTGGCGAGCCGGGCCCGCGTACGGACCGGCTGCTCGCCACCACTCCCAGTCATCGCCCCTACCTCGTCCCGTGCGCCTTCGGGTGGATGACACAGCAAGAATGCGCCAGGAGCACCGTGTGCCGCACCTGGGAGAAGAGGCGGAAGGACGGAATCCGTCCGCAGGAGCGGGTGCCGTCGGGCTGAGGTGTCCGCCGGGCCGGGGGAGGACACTCACTTGGCCTATCCGCTCCCACGGCCCATGCGCGAGGCGCGCGCACGGGGCGGGTGCGTGCCGTGCGGCCGCAGACGTCCTGCCCGGCCCTCGGGGGGCACCCGACCTCCTGGTACGCCGTCGCACCCGAGTGGCGGGCCCACCGACCGGATCCTAGTAATGGTGCGTAATGCCGCGGCTGGAGCCAGGGGCGCACACACGGCCGCATCCTTCGTCTGGAGGCGAGATGACACGATCTCCCACCCCCCGTCCCGACGACGCGTTCATATCCTCCATATCCTCCGCGCCGCTCCCCACCGGCGCCGCCAGTCTGTACCCCCACCTCGTCATGTGGCCGTCGCTGCACGTGAAGCCGTTCACCGACGCCCCCCACATGGGCCGGCCCGAAGTCCCCCTGGCCATCGACGAGGTCGCTGAGGCGCCCGACGAGGTCGATCAGGCGGTCTCCGACGTCGCTCCGGCCGATGACGCTCCGCTCGGCGATGCCCCGCACGAAGGTGTCCCGCACGACGGTGTCCCGCCGGACGGTGCTCTCCCGTACGGCGATCCCTTGCCCGGTCTGGTCCAGGCCGCCGTCGCCCACCGTACGGTCGAAGACGTCGTCCGGCTCATCACGTTGCTGGAGGGCTCCCCCGAGCACGCGCGGACGACGGCCGACGCGCTGCACGCGGTCGGCGTCGACCGGTCCGTGGAGGACCTCGCCCGGCTCGTGACTCTGCTGACCGAGTCGCCCCGGGACACCGCCAGCGCCGACGAGGCGATCCGGATCGCCGCCGAGCGCCGTCCGCTGGACGACGTGAGCCGGTTGATGCAGTTGCTGCACAGCACGTCGGTGGGACCGTACTGCGGGCAGGCCGCGGTGCGGGCCGTGGCCGTCAGCCGGCCGGTGGAGGAACTCCACGAGCTGATCGGCCGGCTGGCCGCGGACCGCACGGTGCGCGAGGCCCCGGGAACCCCGCTGTCCGACCCGCCGTCCGCCGACCTGCCGACGGCCGTCCCCTCGGGCGCCGACGCGGCGTCCGCCTGCCCGCCGGACGCCGTACCGCTGACCACGCAGACCGTGTCCGCGTTCGACGCCTGGGCCGCGGCGACCACCGGTGGGACGGCCGAGCGCGCCGAAGGGCATCAGAACGAAGACCTTCGGAACGAGGACCGCCGGAAGGAGGAGGCACGCAAGGAGGAAGGGCCGACGGAGGCAGGACGAGTCGAGGAAGAGCGGACCGAGGAAGGGCGGACGGAGGATCGCTCCGCGAAGGAGCGGTCGCCGGTCAAGGAGCGAGCCGCTGAGCGACATCCCCCGAAGCAGCGGTCGGTGAAGGACAGGTTCGTGAAGGACCGGCTGGCGAGGGCCTGTTCGGTCGACGACCGGAACCGGGACGGCCGCAGGGCCGCGGCTCTCCTGTGGGGTACCCGTGGCGCCGCGCTGCTGGTCCTGCTGTGCGGCGCGGCCCACGCCCCGCGCCAATGGGCCGGAGCGTCCCACGGCGTCCTCGCGGGCACCGTCCTCGCCGCGGGCCTGTGCGGGCTCCTGGCCTTCGTACTGCCCGTCCGGACGGCACCGGCCCGGCTCGTCGCGGCGACCGCCGCGTTCGGCGTCACGGCGGCGCTCGGTGTCGGGCAGCTGCTCGGCGGGCGGTTCGGCCTGCCGGACGCGCACCGGCTGTGGGACGCGACCCTCGCCCCGCCGTGGCTCGCCGCCACGGCGGCGGCAGCCGCCGCGCTCATGGCCCTGACGGTGCTGCTGGGCGCCTTGTTCACGCGCGACGCCCGCCGCGAGGGCGCGGGCTGACCCGGGCCGCCGGGCGCGCCGGATCCGCAGGCTGCGGCACCGCGCTCCCGGCGTCCACCGGACGCAGTACCTGGTGGCCGTCCTCCCGGGCGGCCACCATGGCGAACGCGTCTCGGGCGAACCGGTGCACCCGGAGCGTGCAGAGTCCTCCGTCGCTCAGGACTCGGTCGGGCCCGGCGGCAGCGGGCGGGCGGCGCGCAGGCTGCGCAGCGCGAGCAGCAGGACGCCGATGTCGTCCAGGTAGACGGGATCGGGCAGCAGGTCGGTGGGGAGCAGCAGATAGGCCACCGCGCCCCAGAACACCCAGCGCGGGCCCGTCGGCAGCCCGGCCCGCAGCAGTGTGCGGCGGGCCCGCACCAGCCGCACCAGCAGGCCGATGGCGACGGCGAGCAGCCCCGCCGCGACGACGGCGCCGATCACCAGCACGGTCGTGGTGGTGTCCATGGCGCTACGCGGGCCGGTCGGTGCCGTCGGCGGTCTCCTGGCCGCCGCTCTCCGCCGCGCGCCCGGTCGCCGAGGCCTCGGCGGGATCCTGTGGTGCTGGTGCTGGTGCTGGTGCTGGTGCTGGTGCTGGTGCTGGTGCCGGGTCCGGCTGTCGCTGGCCCTTGAACCGCAGCCGCTCGAACGTCCGGGTCAGCTGCTGCAGCGCACCCGGCGTCCGGGACTCGGGCCGCTGCTGCGGCAGCGCGGGCGCCGGGACGTCACGGTAGGCGGCGAGGGCCTCCAGGGCCTGCTCGGCGGCCTCCTTGTACAGGTCCCGTGACCTGGTCATCGACTCCAGCGCCTCGGCGTACATGGCGACCCGCTGCCGTTCGCGCTCCAACTCCTCCTGCGGGGTCATCAGGGTCCAGTTGTCCCGCAGGTCGGTCAGCGCCTCCTCGACCTCCCGGGGCATCGGCCGTGGCAGGGCGGCGAAGCGGCGCACGGCGGCGACGAGTTCGGTCGGCTCGGAACCGTCCAGGAAGACGCTGCGTACGCTGTGCTCCCGGCTGTCGTAGCCCTGCGGAGCAGGGTCCGGCGGCAGCAGCACCGCGCCGCCGCGCGGCACCTCGCAATCGAGGGCCTTCAGCGCCCAGTTGACGGCGCGGAACTGGTGCGGCGCGGCACGGTGCTCCACCACGCGGTGCCTGAGACCCGGCGGCAGCAGCCGGGCCAGCGGCAGCCGGCCCTGCTCGTCCGGGGTCATCGCCTCGTGCACGACGACGTTCACGCTCCACGCCTCGCGGGCCGCGTCCCGAAGTCGGCGCCGCATCTCCTTGTCGTCCGCGGGCAGCGCGTTGACCTGCCGGAAGCGCAGCCCGGTGACCGTGGCGTGGTGGTCCCAGGAGCCGTCGTCGCCGGTGCCGCCCTCGGGCCAGAACAGCGTCGCGGGCGACGGCCAGGCCTCGTCCCAGGGGCGCTCCGCCTCGGCGACGAGCCGCCATTCGTGCCCCTGCCGTCGGCCCTCGCAGGGTACGAGGGTGAGCCGGGCCCGCACGGTGACCGTGCCGCCGGCCCGCCAGCGCGCCTCGAAGACCCGCAGGGCCGAGTCCTCGGGCACGGCGGGTTCGGCGAAGTCGTCGATGTCGCCGCTCTCCTTGTGCCGACGGAGGGTGCGGCGGACGACCTCCTCGGGATCGGGACCGGTGTGGCGGCCGTGGGCCGTCCAGAGGGTCTGCGGGATGGTGGCGCGGTCGCCGGCGGAGTTCGACATGAGCCAATCTGCTGATGGAGGCGGGTGCGCCTTCCAGTATCACCGCTCGGCCGGGTGGCCCGTGGTCCGGGGGCGCCCGGCGGCGCGTCGCGGCCGCCGGGCGCCCCCGCGCAAGGGACGCGCGCCATGCGCCCAGCGCACAGGGATGGGCCGCCCCCTCTCGATATATATCGGCGCTCGATATATCCTGGCCGCATGACAGCGAAGAGCATGACCCGGGCGGCGTTCTTCGTCCTCACGGCGCTCGCAGACCAGCCTCGGCACGGATACGGCATCCTGCGCGAGACGGAGGAACTGTCCGGCGGCGAGGTCCACTTGCGGGTCGGCACGCTGTACGGCGTGCTGGACCGGCTCACCGCGGACGGCTTGATCGTGCTGGACCGGGAAGAGGTCCAGCAGGGCAGACTGCGGCGCTACTACCGGCTCACCGACGACGGCGTGGCGGCCCTGGATGCGGAGGCCGAGCGGATGGCCGCCGGCGCCGGGGCCGCCAGGCGGCGCATCGCGGAGGGCCGCCGTGCCGCCGCCCGCCCCGCCGCGCAGGACCCGGCCGGGCTCGAACCCCCCACCGCACCCGGACTCGCGGGAGGCTTCGCATGACCACGCTGCTGGAGACCCGCTACCGCACCGTCCTGCGCCTGCTCCCCGCCTACTACCGGCGCGAACGGGAGGAGGAGATGGTCGAGACGTACCTGGAGGACCTCGACCGCGACACACAGGACCAGAGCCGGCCCACGCTCGGCGAGGTCGTGAGCATCGCCGCCCTGGCGGTGCGCAGCCGCCTCGGCGCCGCCGGGGCGCCCCGACCCTACGTCGTCCTCGGTTCCGTCACCCGTCTCTTCGCGCTGGCCGCGGTGCTGCTCCTGGCGGCCTCCGCCGTCGTCGCACCGGTGCTTCGGCTGACCTGGTCGTTCACCCGAGGCGGTGCGCAGCGGCGGTTGTTCCTGTCGGAGTTCACCGACCACGGTGTGCTCGCCGGGACGGTCGCCGTCGCCCAGTGGGTCCTGCCGCTCGGCTGGGCGGTCGCCTACTTCGCCCTCCTGCGCGACCGTCCCCGCCTCGCCCGGCTCGGCGTCCTGGCGGCCGCGCTGCCCAGCCTGTGGCCGCTGCTGCGCTCGGTGACGGACGCGACGCCCCTCCCGGAGCCGGCGTTCGTCACGATGCTGGCGCTCCTCGCCTGGCTGCCGGCCCTCGCGCTGTGCACCGCCCACCACCGTGACGCACCCCCGGCCCGGCTGCCCGCCGGCACCCCCGGTCTGGTCTTCATGGCGACGTGCGTGGTGACGGGGGCCTCCCTGGTGCTGCTGCCCGCCGTCTCCGACCTGGTGTGGGGGCCCGTCAACTGCTTCGTCGTCGGCGCCCTCGGCCTGCTCCTGTGGAGTGTCCGGCGCACGGACCGGGGCGTACCCGGCGGCGCCCTCGCCCTCGCCGTGCTCGGCCTGCTCCTCCTGGCCGTGCGTGTCGCGGCCCTCTACCCATGGCTCCGGGTGCCCGGAGCCGCCGCCTACATCGCAGGCGGTCTCGCCCAGGCAGGCGCACTCGCCCTGCTGACCGCGGTCCTGGCAGTGGCCGGCCGCCGCGAACTCGCGGCGCGCTGAGCCGTTCCCGGGGCGCCGGCGAGTCCTTCCGGGCCGTGCCCTGGCTCCGGCCCGGCCCGGCCTGGAAAGGCTGCGACTCGCCCGGCCGCGCGGGCGGCGGCAGCCACGGCCTGGAGGGGACGGCAGCCACGGCCTGGAAGGGACGGGGGCCGGCCGGAACGGGACGAGGGGCCGGCGCAGTGGCGCCGGCCCCTCGTACGGGCCCTACGGGACCCGCGTCCTCACGCTCCGCTCTCGCGCAGCATGTCCTCGCGCTCCACGAGCTTCACGCGCTCGCGGCCCTGCGGCTCGCCCAGCGCCCGCTCGGCGGCGTCCAGCTTGTACCAGCCCTCCCAGGTGGTGAAGCGGACCTCGCGCTCGGCGAGGAAGGCGTCCACGGCCTCCGGGGCGGGCGAGGCCGGGGTGTGCAGCCTGCCGTTCGCGTGGTCGTCCAGCAGGTTGGCGACGGTCTCGTTGGCGTCGCCCTTGGTGTGGCCGATCAGACCGACGGGGCCGCGCCGGATCCAGCCGGTGACGTACGTGGACTGCAGATGCGTGCCGCCCTCCTCGACGACCCGGCCGCCCTCGTCCGGGACCGTGCCCGAGTCGATGTCCCAGGGCAGCTTGGGCAGCTTCTCGGAGAGGTAGCCGACGGCGCGGTAGACCGCGGTGACGTCCCAGTCCTTGAACTCGCCGGTGCCCTTGACGTTGCCGGTGCCGTCGAGGGCCGTGCGCTCGGTGCGCAGGCCGACGACCTCGCCGTCCTCGCCGAGGATCTCCGCGGGGGACTCGAAGAAGTGCAGGAACAGCTTGTGCGGCCGGTCGCCGACATCGCGGATGGCCCAGTTCTCCAGGGTCTTGGCGACCATGTCGGCCTGCTTGTTCCCGCGTCGGGTCTCGATCGAGCCGCCGTCGTAGTCGATGTCCTCGGGGTCGACGACGACCTCGATGTTCGGCGAGTGGTCCAGCTCGCGCAGCTCCATCGGGCTGAACTTCGCCTGGGCGGGGCCACGGCGGCCGAAGACGTGGATCTCCCTGGCCTTGTTGGCCTTCAGACCGTCGTGGACGTTCGGCGGGATCTCGGTCGGCAGCAGTTCGTCCGCGGTCTTGGCGAGGATGCGGGCCACGTCGAGGGCGACGTTGCCGACACCGAGCACGGCGACCTTCTCGGCCTCCAGCGGCCAGGTGCGCGGCACGTCCGGGTGGCCGTCGTACCAGGAGACGAAGTCGGCGGCGCCGTAGGAGCCGTCCAGCTCGATGCCGGGGATCGGCAGCTCGCGGTCGGCCGTCGCGCCGGTGGAGAAGATCACCGCGTCGTAGAAGGCGCGCAGGTCGTCCAGGCTGATGTCGGTCGGATAGTCGACGTTGCCGAAGAGGCGGATCTGGGGCTTGTCGAGCACCTGGTGCAGGGCGGTGATGATGCCCTTGATGCGCGGATGGTCCGGCGCGACGCCGTAACGGATCAGGCCGAACGGGGCGGGCATCCGCTCGAAGAGGTCGATGGACACACCGGGGTCGGCGGCCACCTCGGACTTGAGCAGGGCGTCGGCGGCGTAGATCCCGGCGGGACCGGCTCCGACGATGGCTACCCGCAGGGGGCGCGGCATGATCAGGTTCCCTTCGCGTCTGAATGGGCGACTCGATCGGGAAGCCTAAACTAAGGCAGACCTAAGTTGGTACGCGGGTCCGGTCTATGACCTCATAAGGGGATCTTATGACTTGCCCAGCGACTTCTTATGGTCGGGGGTGTTCCCCCGTCGCTGCCGGTGCCCGACCCTGTTCTGTGCGGGAGGCGGGAGCCGGACGGGACGGTGCGGGGGCGAGCGTGGACGGACGTGCGGGAACGACCGTGGCGGTGACGGGCGGCAGCGGCTTCGTCGGCAGCCATCTGGTGCGACGCCTGCTCGAACGCGGCTACCGGGTCCATGCCACTGTACGGAACAGGGCCGACCCGCCGAAGGCGCGGCCGCTGTGGGAGCTGCAGGAAGCGTTCCCCGGCCGGCTGGAGCTGTTCGAGGCCGACCTGCTGAGGGACGGCACCTTCGACGCGGCCTTCCGCGGCTGCGCGGTCGTCTTCCATGTGGCCTCGCCGTTCCTGATGCCGGAGCGGATCGGGGACGGCCGACGGGACGTCGTGGACCCTGCGCTGCTGGGCACCCGCAACGTACTGGCATCGCTCGAACGGACCCCGGACGTCCACACGCTGGTGTTCACCTCGACCGTCGGCGCGATCTTCGGCGACTACGCCGATGTGCTCGCGATGGACGGCCAGGTGCTGTCCGAGCGGTACGTCAACACCACGAGCACCGCCGAGAACAATCCCTACCACTACGCCAAGACGCTGGCGGAACGCGCCGCCTGGGACGCCGAGGCGGCGCAGGACCGCTGGCGCATGGTGTCGGTCAACCCCGGACTGATCCTCGGACCCTCGTTCACGCCCGCCTCCGACTCCGGCAGCCTCTTCCTGCTCGAGGAGCTGTTCAAGGGCTGCTTCTGCTACGGCGCCCCGGACTTCAGCTTCACCACGGCGGACGTCCGCGACGTGGCCGACGCGCACATCGCCGCCGCCGAGCACCCCGCGGCGCGAGGGCGCTACATCGTGGCCGCCGAGACCATGACCTCGTTCCACGAGATGGCCCGCATCATCCTCGCCCGCCACCCTCTCGACCTCCGGCTGCCGCGCACCAGGCTCCCGCACTGGCCGGTGCGCATCCTCGGCCCCTCCTTCGGCCTCACCCAGGACTACATCCGCAAGCACCTGGGCATCCGCTTCCGGGTCGACAACAGCCGCAGTGTGCGCGAACTCGGGCTCACCTACCGCCCGTTGGCGCAGACCCTGCTGGACCACTACGAGAGCCGCCGGGCACGCCGGCCCCGACACTGACCCCGGTTCCGGTTCCGGTTCCGGTCCCGCTCCCGGTGCGCGTGCCGGTCAGGCCGGCCGGACGACGCGGTGGATCGCCGACTCCCCGGCGCCGTAGATCGACTCCTCCCGGATCGACGACCCCGGGCCGGGGGCGTGCACCATCACGCCGCCGCCGACGTGGAGGCCCACGTGCCGGTCGTCGTCGAAGAAGAGGACGAGATCACCGGGCTCGATCCCGTCGAGGGCGACCGGAGTGCCGGCGAGCGCCTGCTGGTGCGCCGCCCGGGGCAGGGTGACCCCGGCGGCCTTCCAGGCGGCCTGGGTCAGGCTGGAGCAGTCGTACGAGTCCGGCCCGGTCGCCCCCCAGACGCACGGCTTGCCGAGCTGCGCCCGCGCGAACGCGACGGCCTTGGCGACGCGTACGACTTCCGGCGACTCGACGACCGGGGCGAGCGAGCCGGTGTCGGTGACGGAGGCCATGGGGGCGTGGGCCGCCGGATCCGGTGTCACGGGGACCGTGGGGGCGGCCCAGGTGTCCGTGGCCGTGGGCGCGGTCGTGAGGAGGGTGGACTGGACGGCCGCGGCAGACGTGACGAGTCGGGCGGCGTATCGGGAGATCACATCGCTCGCGGCGGCCAGCTTGCGCTGGTTGTTCGCCTTGGACACGGCGGGGGAGGGGCGGTCCGGCGCCGTGGTGCGGGGGAGCGTTCTCGGTTCCTGGACCGGGGCGTCCTGCGCGGCGGCGATCGCGGCCACGGGCAGAACGGCCGTCTCGACGGCGCCGAGACCGGCCGCTCGCACTGCCTCGAGGTCGGCCGAATCCGTTGATCCGCCGGGTAGTTCAGGGCGGCGAGGGCCGGGCAGCGCCGGGCGCCCGCTCCCGCGTGCGGCCAGGGCGAGGCTCTCCGGGTCCGTCGCGCGGCCGGCCGTCAGCTCGGCCACCACCCGGTCGACGGCCCGCTCCAGCGCCTCGGGCCGTCGCGCGGACCGGCCGGGCTCCAGGGCGTTCCGCACGCCGTCCGGGGCGCCGCCTTCCATCCGTTCCCGGGAACGCCCCGGAGCCACCGGGCGGTCGGGGAGCCGGTCGGCGGGCAGGACGGCGGGCACGGTCGGGCCGAACTCGGCCCGTACCGCGGCGAACCACGTCCGGGTGACCTCGTCCGCAGCGGGATCCCGGCGCCGCCCCGACCGGTCGGTCGCCGCAGCGCGCCGCGAGCGCGCCGCCGACGCCATGGCCCGGGTCGCGTTGTAGTTCCCGGTCGCGTTCTCGGCCCGGTCGTAGAGGGACTCGATCCGCTGCCGGACCTCGTCCCGCTGGGCAACCTCGTCGCGGCTCTCCGGCGCCATGGAAGACACGCTCCTTCCTTGCCCCGAAGGGCAGTTGGGCCGATTCGTCCGGACTCCTTCGAGCGCCGGGCGGCCTCGCGTCAACCTAGCCAAGGTGTGTACCTCGTGTGAAGGTCGAGGCGTGGAATGTCCGATACGTAATTGTGATGTTCGCGATGGTGTTCGAAAGGGAAACGGGTGAGGCTCACGCCTTCCTGTGAGATCCGGGTGAATTCGCGAACCCGTTGAACACGCCGGCACCGCCGCCCGTATGAGGCCGGGGCGCTCCATGTCCGGCCGGAGCCCCCGTACGACCGGCGCACACCTACAGGGGACGACCTTGGTACGCAACAGGCGCAGACGCCCGACCGGCGCACGACGCGCGACCTTCGCAGCGATGGCCCTGATGCTGGGCGGGGGCGGCCTCGTCGCGGCGAACGTCTACGCCTCGGCGACCGAGAGCTGGGGCGACGGGTCCGCCACGACCGGCACCGGACACGTCCTGTCCGCGGGCATGGCGACGATCGACTGCCCCGACGTCGGCAGCCGGCTGACCGCCGTACCGGACGCGGCCCGTCCCGACGTGGACCGCGAACTCGCCCTGCTGGACCGGCAGACGGCGACGGCCTACCGGCAGCTCCAGCAGGCGGACCGGACCGGCGGCCAGGACTCCGGCTCCGTCGACGACACGATCATGAACCCGCTGAAGGAGCAGCGGACCGCGGCGATCGGGCGGATATCCGGCGCCATCGACCGGGCCGGAGATCCCCCACAGGGCCTCGACGATTTGGCCGCCTGCACACTGCGCCCCGGCGACGACGGCGCGGGGGGCGGCGACCAGGCCACCGGCACCGCCGCGGCCACCGTGCCCGCCACCCCGACCCAGGGCGCCCAGCAGACCGGCGCCGGCCAGGGCGGCAACGGACCCGTCGTCTCCGACTACGCCGACATCACCTCCGCACAGCCCGACGTGCCGAACCCGCCCCAGCAGGCCGACGCCTCGCGCGGCAGCTTCACCTCCGAGTGCGGTGTCAACGCGAACGGCCTGTTCAACTCGGACAACGTCATCGTCGCGCCCGGTGTCTCCAACGGCGCCCATCACTTTCACGACTACGTCGGAAACCAGGGCAACAACGCCTTCGCCAGTGACGACGACCTGGCGAAGGCCGGGACGAGCTGTGCCGACCAGGGAGACAAGTCCTCGTACTACTGGCCGGTGCTGCGCCTGCAGAACGGCACCCAGGAGCGCGACGCCGGATCCCCGGGTGGCGGCACCGAGGGCAACGCGGGCCGGATCGTCACGCCCCGGCAGGTCACGCTGACGTTCGAGGGCAACCCGCGCGGCAAGGTCACCGCCATGCCGCGCCTGCTGCGCATCATCACCGGTGACGCCAAGGCCTTCGTCAACGGACCCGGCAACGCCAACGCGTCCTGGAGCTGCACCGGTTACGAGAACCGGCAGCTGAAGGACAAGTACCCGCTGTGCCCGCAGGGCAGCGACGTGGTGCGCACCTTCCGCTTCCAGAGCTGCTGGGACGGCCGCAACATCGACAGCGCCAACCACCGCACCCACGTGGCCTTCACCGGTCTCGACGGCTCCTGCCCGGCCGGCTTCCGCCCCATTCCCCAGCTGGTGCAGCGGATCGTCTACGACGTCCGGGCGCCGAGCCTGCAAGACGGCGGCCGTACGGTCCCGCTCTTCGCGGTCGACTCCTTCCCGGAGCAGCTGCACAAGCCGGTCACCGACCACGGCGACTTCATCAACGTCTTCGACGAGGACCTGATGGGCGAGATGGTCGACTGCATCAACTCCGGCCGCAGCTGCGGCCCCGACGGCGGCGGTTCCGGTACGACGGCGACGCCCACGGCGGGTTCGGGCTCGGGCCCGACGGCCGCCCCCGGGGACGGCACGACGGCGCAGCCCGGCGGCGACACGTCCGCCTCGGCCTCCGCGCCCGGTGCGGAACCGAGGACCGACGCGACGACCACACCGGGCCGCACCGGTGAACAGCCCCGGCCCACCGGGCAGTCGCACACCGGCGGGCAGCCCCGGGCCACCCGGGAGGCCCACCCGGCCAAGGAGACCCACGCCGCCGAGCGCGACCACGCGCAGCCCACGGCCACCCAGCAGGACCGGCCCTCCGCGTCGGCCTCACCCGCGGCGTCCGCCGAGGCACCTCGGCCGACCCGGCCCGCGCAGGCCACCCGGTCCGCCGAGACCATCGCGTCCGCCTCCGCCGCGGCCACCGCCGCCGGACAGGTCCCGCCCGCCGCCGCCCAGCCCCAGGGCACGCAGGGCGCGCTCGCGGAGACCGGGTCCCATCTGTGGCCCGCGGCCCTCGGCACCCTGCTCGCCCTGTCGGGCCTGGTCATGCTGGTCAGGGCCAGGCGGTTGCGCTACTGACGCAGCTGGAGCGTCCGCTTGGCGAGTTCGTACGCGGGTCGCATGGCGTCGTGCTCCTCGGTGTCCATGCCGCCGAGGTGCACGACGACCGGTCCGCCGGGCGTGCTGACCGCGAAGGCGGTCTCCTGCTTGGACTCGCCGAGGAGTTCGCTGGTGCAGAGGTACTCCACCTCCACGCCGCGCAGGCCGCCGCCCGTCGTGACGGAGTGGTACCGCTCCTTGCCGACGCCACCCTGCGCGGCGACGAACTGCCGTAGCACGCCGCCCGCGTCGGCGTTCCCCGGCTTGCCGGTCCACACCCGCAGAAAGCCGACGCGGCCCGCCGGCCGGGCGTCGATCTCGCACGCGGCGGTGACCGGCCCCTGGCGCAGGAGGGCCTCGGCGAGCGCCCCGCTCAGGTCGCCGTCGGAGCCCTTCGACGCCTTCGACGACTCCGCCCCGGAGTCGATCGCCTCGGCCTTCCAGTGCTCGGCGATGTCGAAACGGACGGGCAGTTCACAGCCCGACCCGGCCGCCCCGATCGAGCCGCCGCGCACCGTCGGCGTCGCCGTCCTCCCGGCCCCCTTGCCCCCGGCGGTCGCAGCCGAGCCGGTGGCCTTCTCCTCGTCACCGTCCGCCGATCCCACGCACCCGCCGAGCACCGCAGCCAGCGCCACCGCCACGACCGCTCTTCCCCGTACGGAACCCACCCTGACCTGCACTTCCGGCTCCCCTCCCGTTCAGGGGCGCCACTGTAACCGAGGGCACCGACAGCGCGGCACGGCATGTCCCGCGCGGGCGGGCCCGATCAGCCTCACACGAGTGCCTTGCCGTAGAGCGTGGAACTGCGCCGGACCGTCATGCCGAGACGCTCGTACATCGCGAACGCGCCGGTGCCGGAGTGCGTCCACAGCGTGCAGGCGGGCCTGCCTCGGCGGTGGAAGGTGTCGAACGCCTGCAGCAGGAGCGTGCGGGCGATGCCCCGCCCGCGGTGGTCGCGCCGTACCGCGACCCGCGCGACGTACCCTTCGGCGTCCCCCTCGATGCCTTCCGCGGCGCACCCGTCGGCATCCGCCTCGGCGTACCCGTCGGCGCCCTCCTCGCCGTGGGCCGGGATCTCCAGCGACAGCACGGCCCCGACCATCTGTTCACCGGCGAAGGCCACCGGCGATGCCGCGGGCACGAACGTGGGCCGTTCGACGGTGCGCCGGGCCCACTGCGCGTAGGTCTTCCGGCGCGGCTGCCACTCGTCGAAGGCGTCCTCGGTGAGCTGGTGGGCAGCCTGTTCGTCGCCGGGTCGGAACGGGCGTACGGTGATGCCCGCCGGCGGATCGGGCACGTGCGGTCCGTGCGGCAGCGCGACCTCCAGCAGCCACTCGGTGACCAGCCGGGAGTACCCGGCGGCCCGCAGGAGCGCGGTCGCGGCGCGATCGGTGTCCGAGACGGTCTGCGCGAGCCGGTCGCCGCCCGCCTGCCGGGTCCGGTCCTCGGCCCAGCCGAGCAGGCCGCTGCCGAGTCCCCGCCCCTGGTGGCCGGGGTGCACATGAACCCTGGCCCGTCGCCCCTGCACCCAGCAGTAGCCGACCGGTCCACCCGTGCCGTCCCGCACGAGCAGCGTGTCGGACTCCGGCCGCAGTCCGGGCAGGGACAGCTCGGCGGCGAGCCGGTCGGCGCCGGTCGTGGGGCGGCCGTGCAGCTCGCGTTCGCAGGAGGCGACCAGCCGGTGGATCGCGGCCACATCGGCGAGGGACACCGAGCGGCACCGGTAGCCGTCCGGCAGCCACAGCGGACGAAGAGCGGTCGTACGCGCACCCACGCCGGTCACGGCAGCCCCTTCCGTCCTTCCCGTGCACAGCGTCTACCCCGCCGCGCCGACCGGCACGCCCGCCGTTTGCGAGGCGCCGCCGACGCACGGCAGGGTGCGGTGTGTGCCTACCTTGCTGATCGTCCACCACACCCCGTCGCCCAACTGCCAGGCCCTGTTGGAGGCCGTCGTCGCCGGAGCCACCACACCGGAGATCGAAGGCGTCCGCGTCGTGCGGCGGGCGGCCCTGTCCGCGACCGCGTCCGACGTCCTGGAGGCCGACGGCTATGTGCTCGGCACACCGGCGAACCTCGGCTACATGTCCGGCGCGCTCAAGCATTTCTTCGACCAGATCTACTACCCCTGCCTGGACGAGACCCGGGGCCGGCCCTTCGGCTACTACGTCCACGGCGGCAATGACGTCACCGGCGCCGTCCGCGCCGTCGAGGCCGTCACCACGGGCCTCGGCTGGCGGCGCGCCGCCGACGCGGTGGCCGTCACCGGCGAGCCCGCCAAGGCCGACACACAGGCGTGCTGGGAGCTGGGGGCCACGATCGCCGCGGGTCTGATGCCCGGCGTCTGAGCGACGGGCCGACGTCCCACCGCACACCCCGCGCCGCACGCCCTGCCCGGAGGGAAGAAGGTGCGGGCCCGGTGTCCCTGGCCGACGATGGGACGGGGCCGGGTGCCGACGGCGTGGCCGTGGCCCGTGGCCCGTCCCATTCGTCGTACGTCGTACGTCACAGAGCGAGGGAGCGTCGGATGCGAGCGGACGGCCACGCACCCGGACGGCCCACGCCGGACGGCCGGGACCCCGGTCAGGTTCCCGGCCGGGACAGCCGCCAGGACTACGGGAGCCTGCCGATGCTGCGGCGCGTGCGCCGGCTGACGGCGGCCGTCGCCGATCACGGCCTGGCCGCCGCAGGGGCTCTGCGCGCGCTGCTCCGCGACCGCGGACCCCGGCGCGCCCTGTCCGGGCCGGCTCGGTCGATGGCCGAACTCGGGCTCGTCCGCGTCCTGTTGGACGAGGGTCCCGAGAGCGGTGGGACCGGCCGGACCCTCATGGCGGGGCGTGCGCCGTCGGCCGGCCCGCCGCACCGGATCCGCGCACCCCACCCCGGGCACAGGGCGAGGGGCGACGGTGCGGCCGAAGCCGTCGAACTCGTCGACCAGGAGAAGCAGTTCATCGCGACCGCGGGTTCCTTCCTCGGTTTCCTGCGCAACATCGAGGTGCTGTCCGCCGGCGGACGGATCCTCGTGCAGAACGTGCGCGGGCCCGACGGGATCGTCCGCTATGTCGTCCAGGCGCCCGGCATCGCACCGGGCCGCCCCCGCAACGACTCCCCGCAGTACCTCGCCGGCACTCGGCCCGGCGCGGACAGGGCGGCCGACTCGCCCTACATCCGCTCCGTGCTGCTCGCCCTGGAGGACTACGGCATCCCGCGCGGCGCCGACCTCGCGCTGATCGGACACCGCGAGGGCGGGCTCGCGATGCTGAACCTCGCCCAGGACGAGGAGTTCTGCCGCACCTACCGGGTCACGCACGTCGTCGCCGTCGGCTCCCGCGGCGGCCACGGCAGGCCCGCCGACCCGCGCACCTGGATCGCCGGCATCACCAACCAGTACGACGTCCTGCCCGGCCAGGACGGCCAGGACGCGGCCTCCGCGTGCGAGCCGCATCCGAACCGGTACGACGTCGACTACGCCGGGCCCACCCGCGCGGTCCCGCTGTGCCAGATGCTCCGCGAGTACATCGAGCACCTGCGCACCGTCGTCCCCGGTGCCCGCGAAGCCGTCGACACGGCGCTCACGCCGTACCGGGGCCCGATCGTGCGCACCCAGGCCTACCGGCTCAAGGACCGCGCCCGCCCGCCCGAGGGCTACCCGTTCCTCACCCTGCCGACCGGCTCGATCGCGACGACGGTCGGCCCGGTCGACGTGCCGGTGCGCTACTCCGACTCCTCCGCCGCCCACCTGTGCTTCCCCGTCTGCGCCGACACGGCACGCGGCCTGCTTCCGGACGTCCCGTGGCTGACCCCGAGCCGGCTGGGCGGGCGGGCCCTCGCCGTGCTCTCGCTCCACGAGCACCGCCGCACCACGATCGGCCCGTACACCGAGATCGCCCTGTCCGTCCTGGTCGACGACCTGTGGCGGCCCGGCCCCTACGACCTCGCCGCCGACCTGCTGCGCCGTGCCGACCTGCGCCGCACCGGCCGCCATGTCCTCTCGGTCGCCGTGACCAGCGAGGAGGCCCGGGTGGTCGCCCGGGAGATCTGGGGCCAGCCCGCGATGCGGACGACCGCCGAGGCGGACCTGACGGGCCGGGAGATCGACGTCCGCTCCCGGGACCTCGGGCTCACCGTCCGGGGCCCGCTCGGTCCGGGCATCCGCTGCCCGGAGGCCGACTGGGTCCTCTACGGCCGCCGGGGCGAGAGCACGGTACGCACCCTCGTCCGGGCCCGCGGCAGGCTGCGGCTGCACCCCGGCACCGGTGTCCGGCTGCGACTGGGCACCGCGGCGGCCGAACCGCTCGCCGGACAGCTGCGGCGGCTCGGCATCGACGCGGCCCGGCCCCTGTTCGTGCTGGCCTGCCCCCGGTTCATGCTCCACCGCAGCGCCGGCGCCGTCCTGCCGCGCTGACGGTCCTGCCCCTCGACCGGCATCCGTGTCGCGGCGGGCCTCAGCGCACCCGTTCGGCCGCCGCCCGGGTGAGGTGGCGGCGCGGTGCGGAGGCGTCACGGGCCCGCTCCGAGCCGCCCTCGGCGCCCTCGGTGAGCGGCCGTACGAAGAGGCTGACCGTGGCCTCCTCCGCGAAGCCGTTGCGGCGCATCAGCTCGGCGGAGGCGGTGTTGCGCCGCTCCACGTCCGTGACCACGCACACCGCCCCGGCCGCCGCCAGCCGCGCACAGCACTCCTTCACCAGCCGGGAGGCCACCCCGCGCCCCTGATAGGCGGGGTCGACGGCGATCCACTCGAGATAGCTCCAGTCGGCGCGCTGCTCGAAGGACGGCGAGCCGAGCACGAACCCGGCCACCCGGTCGCCGTCGAGCATCACGAGGCAGGCGGAGTCCGGCGCGTCCAGATGCTCGGCGACGGCGGACAGCGACCAGCCGGTGTAGGGCATGGCGTCCGTGTCGTACACGCGGTGGCCGAGATCGAGGACGGCGGCCAGGTGCTCGAAGCCGAGGGGCTGCAGCGTCAGCTCGTCGGGGGTGCGCGGGACGTCGGCCATGAGTACTCCCTTCGGGGCGGCATTTCGCAGCATATGTCCGCCGTGGCCGTCCGGCACGACCGACCGTTCCACGGCCTGCCCCCGTCAGGACTTGCGAGCCACCCCGACGTACACCGGCTGCTCCCGCTGGACCCGCATGCCCGGCTCGGGGTGCCAGCTCGTGGCCGGTACGACACCCGGATCGCACAGCTCCAGGCCGTCGAAGAACTGGGTCACCGCGGCGTGCGAGCGCGCCTGCACCGGGGTGCCTCCGGCGCGGTAGACCGCCTCGACCCGCTCCCGGACCACGGGGTCGAACTCGCCGCTGCCGTGGGACAGCAGCAGGTGGCTGCCTGCGGGCAGGGGGTCCAGCAGGGTGCGGACGACACCGTAGGGGTCCTGTTCGTCGGTGACGAACGGCAGCAGCGCGATCAGCGACAGGCCCACGGGCCGGGTGAGGTCCAGGTGCTCGCGGGCGTACTCCACGATCCGCTCCGGCTCGCGGACGTCGGCGTGCAGATAGGTGGTACGGCCCTCGGGCGTGCCGTGCAGCAGGGCCTCGGCGTGCCGCAGCACGATCGGGTCGTTGTCGGCGTACACCACCCGGGCGCGCGGGGCGACCGCCTGCACGACCTGGTGCAGATTCGGTTCGGTGGGGATCCCGGTGCCCACGTCCAGGAACTGGTCGACGCCCTGGCGGGCGACGAAGCGGGCGGCCCGGTGCATGAACTCGCGGTTGGCCCAGGCCGTGTCCTTGACGCCGGGGAACAGCTCCATCACCTTGCCCGCCGCCTCGGCGTCGATGGCGTAGTGGTCCTTGCCGTCCAGGAACCAGTCGTACATCCGGGCGGAGTGCGGCTTGCCGGTGTCGATCCGCTCCGGGCTGAATCCGGTGTCTGTGCTGGATCCGGTGTCTGTCACGTCGGCTCTCCGTGAAGGGTGGGGGGTGGGTGGGTGCCCCGGCGCCGGTCGTGCGCCGGAGCGGAGGGTCAGCGGCAGCGGGAGGCCGCCGCGTCGTCGTGCCGGTGCCAGACGGCCTCGACCACACGGCCGTCGGGCAGGGTGTGCCGGGGTGGCCCCTCGTCCGGCGCGAAGCCGGCGTGGAGCAGGGCGCGCCGGCTCGCGGTGTTCCCGGGCTCCGCGCCCGCCCGGACCGTGGTCAGCCCGGCGTGGGTGTGCGCGAGCGCGACTCCCGCGCGAAACAGCTCCGCGCCCAGCCCCTGGCCGCGGCAGGCCGGGGCCAGCCAGCCGCCCATCTCGCCCGTGCGGTGCTCCAGTTCGAGCGCGCCGGCATAGCCGAGGTCGGATCTGCGCACACAGACCAGGAGCAGCGGGTCGTCCGGGCCGGGCACATACGGCTGGGCCAGCTTCCGGGGCACCCGGCGGCCGTCGTCACCGGTCGGCCGCCAGGCGAGCAGTGCCCTGCGGGCGCGGGGATCGGGGACGACCTCGTCCGCCTGGGTGCCGAGCCAGCGCTGTGCCTCGGCGTCGGCGCAGGCGGCGAGCGCCGCGGCCACGTCCAGCCGGGTGCGGGGCGTGAACAGCAACAGCCGTGGGGTGGCGAGGACATGTCGGCTTGCCTCGGGCCGGCACCGGCCGGGCACGGGAAGCCCGGACGCGGCCCGCCTCCGGCGGATCAGCGACCAGACCACCCTGCACACTCCCGACGCGACGGCCCGCGCGGCGAACACGAGGCCCGTAGGGCCCCGGTTCCCCGCCCGATGCGGACGACCCGCACCGGCGGCGAATGTACCGGGGTTCGGGGGTGGATGGGGTGGAGGTGGAGGCGGTTTTGGGACAGCGCGGGGACGGGGCGCGGCGGTTCGCCGCGGCCGGGGCCGGGTGAGCGGGGGCAGCGGCGCGCGAGGGGTGTTCCGGTGCGCTGCGTCGGGGGTCAGCCGGCCTGTTCCTGGGAGCCGGGCTTGGGGCGGGTGCGGGTCCAGGACGGGTCGGCGGCCGGGGCGGGGACGGGAGCGGTGCGGTGCGGGTGCATGGGAATCCTTCGGACGAGTGGGGGATGGTCCGTACGGTGGGGGCGGATCGCGGTGTCAGGCGTGGTCGGACGACAGCTCCGCCCAGACGACGCGGGCGGGCCGGCCGGGTATCGGTGTCACGCCCCAGTCCCGGCTCAGCGCGTCGACCAGCAACAGCCCGCGTCCGTGCGGGTCGTCGGGTCCGGGGCGGCGGGCCGCCGGCGGCACGGGGCCGCCCTCCCGGTCCTCGACCTCGATGCGGACCCGGTCCGCCGTGTCGTGCAGCCGACAGACGATCCGGTCACCGGCCGTGTGCACGAGGGCGTTCGTGACCAGTTCCGAGGTCACCAGGGCCGCGTCGTCCCGGCGGCCTTCCGGTGTTCCCCAGGCGGCCAGCAGCTCCCGCACGACACGGCGGGCCGCGGCGACGGCCGCCGGCTGGGCCGGCAGCTCGAAGGCGGCGGCGCGTGGCAGCGGGGCCCCGGAGGCGAGCCGGTCGGGGCCGACGGGCCCAGGGAGTCGACCGAGCTGCTCGCCTCCGGGTGGTCCGAAGGGGGCTGCCGGGACCGGCGGTCGGTGCGGACGCTCCGTGCCGTCCGGGACGGGGCGGGTCCGCCGGGGGCCGTCCAGGGCCCGGTGCGGGCGGTCCGCCGCGGCGGGGTCCCGGTCCGGGTGGTTCACGGAGTCCGGCGTCCCGTCCGGGTCGGCGGCCGTGGACCGGCACTGGCGGGGTACCGCGGGCAGGCGCAACGGGCCGGCGGCCAGGGGCGGTTCCCCGGGTGATCGGTGCAGCGGTGGGGGGAGAGAGGGCGGAGCCATCGCCGTGTGCCTTTCGTCCGGCCTCACGCGTGGGGTGTCGGTTCCGGGCCGACCGCTCGCGCAGCAGACGACACACCGCCTGCGACGAGGCCGTACCGCGGCCCGGTCTCCCCCAACCCGGCCGTGCCGCCCGCTCCTTGGTCGGCCGGAGCAGTAGGTCCACTGTGGCATCCGCCGACAACGCTCCGCAACCGGCAAGTTGAAATTTGCAAGTGGCCAAGTGCATGCTGCTTCGGCCGGAACGTGATCGAATGGTTCGGGAAAGCGATCGCGGGTGACGGTGTCCCTGTGTGACCGGGAGAGGGGGGTGTGCGTATGACCGAGGAGACCGACTGGGGCGGTGCACCCTCCGTCCTGCGCATGATCCTCGGGCGGCAGCTGGAGGAGCTGCGCACCCGGGCCGGGCTCAGCTACGACGAGGCGGGCGCCGCCATCGGGGTCAGCCACTCCACGATCCGCCGCATGGAGGCCGCCAAGGTGGCCCGGCTGCGGCTCCCAGACGCCGAGAAGCTGCTCCAGGTCTACGGCGTCAGCGACCAGGACGAGATCGACACCTTCCTGCAGTCCGTGCGCGAGGCCAACAAACGCGGCTGGTGGCACACCTACCGCGACGTGATGCCCGACTGGTTCGCCGCGTATCTCAGCCTGGAACAGGCCGCGTTGCAGATCCGCGCGTACGAGAACCAGTTCGTGCACGGCCTGTTGCAGACCGAGGACTACGCCCGCGCCCTGCTCGGCGCCGAGAACCCGCACGCCTGTGCCGAGGCCACCGAACGCCGGGTCGCGCTGCGTATGCGGCGCCAGGAGCTGCTCGTCCGCGAGGCACCGCCCAGGCTGTGGGTGGTGATGGACGAGACCGTGCTGCGCTGGCCGGTCGGCGGCGCCCGGGTGATGCGGGCGCAGATCGACCATCTGATCGAGGTCAACCGGCTGCCCCAGGTGACCCTGCAGCTCATGCCGTTCACCCACGGCCCGCACCCGGCGATGCGGGCGGGCGCGTACCACCTCTTCCGCTTCCGGGCCCGCGAACTGCCCGACATCGTCTACCTCAACGGCCTGGTCGGAGCCGTCTACCTCGACAAGTCCGCCGACGTCGTGGTGTACCGGGAGGCGCTGGACCGGCTCGGCGCCCAGGCCGCGCCCGCGAGGAAGACCGAGTCCCTGCTCGGCGCGATCCGCAAGGAGCTGTGACGCACCAGTTCGTACGCAAGTCCCCGCCCCCCCGACCCGAATGGGAGACACGGCGTTGCCCGACAACGGATGGCCGGCCGACCGGATCGACACCGAGAACGCCCACTCAGCCCGCATCTACGACTACATCCTCGGCGGCAAGGACTACTACCCCGCCGACCAGGAGGCGGGCGACGCCATGGCACGGGAGTGGCCCGCGCTCCCGGTCCACATGCGGGCCAACCGCGACTGGATGAACCGCGCCGTGCGCCGGCTCGCCGAGGAGGCGGGCATGCGCCAGTTCCTGGACATCGGCACGGGCATCCCGACCTCACCCAACCTGCACGAGATAGCCCAGGCCGTGGCTCCCGAGTCCCGGGTGGTCTACGTCGACAACGACCCGATCGTCCTCACCCTCTCCCAGGGCCTGCTGGCCAGCGCGCCCGAGGGCCGCACCTCGTACATCGAGGCCGACTTCCGTGACCCGGCGGCCATCCTGGACGCTCCGGAGCTGCGCGAGACCCTGGACCTGGACGAGCCGGTCGCGCTCACGGTCATCGCCATCGTCCACTTCATGCTCGACGCGGACGACGCGGTCGGTGTCGTGCGCCGGCTGATGGAGCCGCTGCCGTCCGGCAGCCACCTGGCGATGTCCATCGGCACCGCCGAGTTCGCGCCCGCGGAGGTGGGCCGGGTCGCCCGCGAGTACGCGGCCCGCAACATGCCGATGCGGCTGCGCACCCTCGACGAGGCCCACGAATTCTTCGAAGGGCTCGAACTGGTCGAGCCGGGCATCGTCCAGGTGCACAAGTGGCACCCCGACGGCACCGGCGAACAGGGCATCCGCGACGAGGACATCGCGATGTACGGCGCGGTCGCCCGCAAGCCCTGACAGACGACCGGCAGGCCCGCACAGACCCGGGGCCGGGGTCCGACCCACCTCCCGGACCCCGGCCCCGCCTCCTTCTTGCGGCGGGCCGGGCGTACCCAGGTCCCGTACGGCGGACAAGCCGGCCCGCTAGCGTGAGCCCGTGTACGCCACCCGAGTCACCCGGCATGTGCAGGCACCCCCGGACGCCGTCTACCGGGCCCTGACCGATCCGGATGCCGTCGCGGCCTGGCGCGTCCCGGCCGGCATGAGTGCCCGCGTCCACACCTTCGACGCCCGGGAGGGCGGCACCTTCCGAGTCTCACTGACCTACGACGACACCGCCGCCACCGGCAAGTCGGGCGGCCGCACCGACACCTACCACGGCCGTTTCGCCCGGCTCGTGCCCGGCGCCCTGGTCGTGGAAGAGGTCGAGTTCGAGAGCGACTCCGCCTCGGTGCGCGGCCTCATGACCATGACCACCACGCTCACCGGGGCCGACGGCGGCACGGACGTCGAGATCCTGCACGAGGGGGTCCCGGACGACATCCGCCGCGAGGACAACGAACTGGGCACCCGAATGGCCCTGGACAATCTCGCCCGGTTCGTCGAAGGCCGTATCGGTGCCCGTCGGTCGCCCGAGCTGGAATGACCGAAAGGGCGCCGAAACCCGACCGGAATTCGGCCCAACCTTCCGGCTTCCTCATGTTCCGGGAATTGCGTGGAAAAAATGCGGAGGGAATCGGAACCGGTGCGAGGGAAATGCGGTCTTAAGGTCCGTCGACGGCCGGGATCGGCCTGGTCGTAACGAAACCGGGGGAATGACGCATATGTCTGTCCGGAACCACAAGACCCTGCTCACCGCCGTCGCCCTCGCCGGCGGACTCACCCTGGCCGCCGTGACGCCCGCCCTCGCGGGAACCACCGCGAGCCACACCCCCCGTGCCGCCGCCGTGTCCTCCGCCCAGGGCGACCCGCGCAACGTCACCCAGCACGTGGCCGACTTCTACGGCGCCTACATCGACGCCGTCTGGGCCACCGACGACAAGTCGGCCGGCGACGCCGCCCAGGCGCTGCGGGCCTTCTACCTCTCCGCCGCCGCCCAGAAGAAGGTCGCCGCCTTCGAGAAGAAGGAGCACGCCGACGGCATCCTCTTCGCGCAGGACGTGCCGGTGAAGTGGAAGGTGACCTACACCGGATCCGGCGCCGGCCACGCCACCAGCCGGGTCACGCTGACCTGGGGCGACGGCCCGCACGCCGAGGTCAGCAAGATCGACGTCCAGTCCAGCCTGAAGACCCTGAAGATCACCGACCTCACGTCGGTCCGCTGACCGGGGGCGTGCGTCCCGCCCCGCCCCCACTCGGGGCGGGCCTCACGCCTGCCGTGGGTACGGCCGGGGCAACGCCCCGTCGGAGGAGGGGGCGGTCACGCCGGGCACGCCGGTGCGACCGCCCCTGACGACGCCCCCGCCGTCCCCGCTCTCCGCCGCCGCGGGGCCGGCCCTTCTCACCTGGGGTGAAGGGCATCCGCGTCGGCGACCCGGCCGTGATGGCGCCGCCGGTCGACGGCCGTGCGGTGCAGCGCGATGAGGGCGGCGTCGTCGCCCAGCCGGCCCCCGGCATGGGTCAGCAGATCGCGCCGCACATGGTGCATCAGTGCCTCGGGGCTGTCGTCGGTCCAGCGCACCACCCGCTCGGTGAACGGATAGAACCGGCCACGCGCGTCCCTGGCCTCCACCACGCCGTCGGTGTAGAGGAGCAGGGTGTCGCCCGGCTCGAAGGAGAACACGTCCAGCGTGTGCTCGCTGGGAGCGTGCACCCCGAGCGGGGGTGAGGGGTGCAGGCTCGGCACGGTGACGGCGTGGCCGGGGCTCAGCAGCAGGGGCGGCGGATGGCCGCAGCTGGTCATCCGGGTGACCGGATCCCGGTCCGGGATCTCCACCAGCAGCGCGGTGGCGAACCGCTCGCCCGCCTCCTCCGACGGTTCCAGGTCCGCCGCGTAGCGGGTGACGCTCTGCTCCAGCAGTGCGGCCAGATCCGGGAGCGGAATGTGCCGGTGCGCGCTCTCGCGGAACGCGCCGAGCAGCAGGGCGGCCTCACCGACGGCGGACAGCCCCTTGCCGCGTACGTCGCCGATCAGGACGCGCACCGCGCCTTCGCACCGGGTCGCCGCGTACAGGTCGCCGCCGATCTGTGCCTCGTCCTCGGCGGCCAGGTACAGCGAGGCGATCCGCAGCGGACCGATCTGCTCGGGCAGCGGCCACATCAGCACGTGCTGGGCGGCCTCGGCGACCGTGCGGATCTGGGCCAGCTGGGCCTGCCGGCGCTCGCGCAGGGCGCTGTAGACGACCAGCAGCACCGACAGCACCGCGAGGGTGATGATCTGCACGACGTGGTTCGTCGTGCCGAGCCCGCCGTGGGTGACCCCGATGAGGATCTGGGCGGCCAGGGCGAGCGCTCCGACGGCCGCCGTGCTCCGGGGCCCGGCGATGGAGGGCGTGAGCGCGGGCGCGATCACCAGGGCCGGACCGAGGTGGACGTTGTAGGGGGCCTGCATGTCCACCACCGTGATCAACACGATGAGTGCGACGGGGAGCAACAGCAGAGCGTGCGTCGACTGCCACGGCTGCCCTGAAAACGCCCTGAGCCGGGGTCTCATTCCTACAGCGTGCTCCTGGGCCGGACGCGACGCACGTCACACCGGACGAAAAGGAATCGGGCACTGTGCCGTGACACGGACGGCGGTGCGGCCGCAGACCTACGAGGAGCCCGTCGGCGGTTCGGAGACACCCGGCCGGGCCGCCCTGATCG
The DNA here is from genome assembly GCF_001514035.1 of Streptomyces yokosukanensis. Taxonomy (GTDB): domain Bacteria; phylum Actinomycetota; class Actinomycetes; order Streptomycetales; family Streptomycetaceae; genus Streptomyces; species Streptomyces yokosukanensis. The sequence continues at coordinate 94,062 of NZ_KQ948207.1, forward strand.
TCGTGTGCCCGCTTCAGAGGACCGCGTCGAGGATCTCCAGCACCTCCTGCTCCCGCGGCAGCCGCGGCGCGTTCTTCGTGACCGCGTCCGCGACCGCGCCCGCCGCGACGGCCGGCAGCAGGGCACGGTCGGCGCCCAGCTCGCGCAGGGGCCGCTTGATGTCCAGCGCCCCGGACAGCTCCCGTACCGCGGCGACGGCCGCCCGCGCCCAGTCGCCGTCGGCGGGCGGCGGCACCCGCAGCGCCCGCGCCGTCTGCTCGTACGCCTCCTGCGCCGCCGGTGCGCTGAACTCCATGACCTCCTCCAGCACGGCGGCCAGGGCGACGCCGTGCGGGGTGCCGGTGTGGGCGGTGAGCGCATGGCCGATGCCGTGCACGAGGCCGAGCCCGGACAGAGTGAGGGCCTGACCCGCGAGATGCGCGCCCATCATCAGCTCGGCGCGCGCGTCGAGGTCCGAGCCGTCCCGGTGGGCACGCGGCAGGGCACGGCCGATCATGGCCACGGCCTGGCCGGCGTACGCCATGGAGAACGCGTCGGCGCCGCGCGAGGCCAGCGACTCGATGCCGTGGACGAGCGCGTCGATGCCGGTCGCGGCCGTGGCGGCCGGTGGCAGACCGAGCGTCAGCTCCGGGTCGAGCAGGGCGACGCGGGGCTTGACGGACGGGTGGCCGATGTACACCTTGCGGCAGGCCGCCGCGTCCTCGATGACGCCGAAGCCGTTGGTCTCCGCGCCGGTCCCGGAGGTCGTCGGCACGGCGATCAGCGGCAGCCCGTCGGCCGCCTCCCAGAGGTGGTCGGCGTCGGCGGCGACCGCGTCCGGATTGCCCACCAGCAGGGATATGCCCTTCGCGGCGTCCAGCACCGAGCCGCCGCCGAGCGCGACGACCGCCGCGGGACCGAAGGCGCGGGCCCGGGCGGCGCCCGCGTCGACGTTCCCGGTGGACGGATTGGGCGCCACCTCGTCGTACACGGCGTACTCCACGCCCGCCGCGTCCAGGATCTTCAGGACGCGCTCGGCGATCCCGGCCGCGCGCAGTCCCCGGTCGGTGACGACGAACGCGCGGTGCCGGCCGGTGTCCGCGATCAGCTCGGGCAGCAGCCCGATCCGGCCGGGGCCGAACTCGACCCGGCACACGGTGTCGAGGCTCACAGGGGTGAAGCTGTCGGTCATGGGTGCGGCTCCTGAGAAGAGGGGTGGCGTCAGACCGTGACGGCGGTGGCGTCGAACGCGGCGGTCGGGGAGGGCAGCCTGAACTCCCGCCCGGCCAGCGCCTCGTAGAGCCGGACCGGACTCATCTCGCCCGCCAGTTCCCCGTGCTGGGCCTTGGAGCGGCGGTAGATCTGCTCGACCAGCGCCGACAGTTCCGTGGAGACGCCCAGGTCGCGGCCGAGATCGACGGCGAGCCCGAGGTCCTTGCAGGCCAGTGACATGGCGAAGGAGTCGTCGTAGTCGCCGTCGGCCAGCACGCACATGATGTCGCTCTCCAGGAAGTGCGACGCGGCGGGCGACGCGAGCAGGGAGTTGCGCAGCACCCCCAGGTCCACTCCCGCCTTGACGCCCATCGCCAGCACCTCGCTGGTGGCGACCAGATGGCTGAACCACAGCAGGTTGATCATGAGCTTGACGGTGTAGCCGGCGCCGAGCGGGCCGACATGCAGTACGCGGTCGGGGTCGCCGAGCGCCTCGAAGACCGGCAGCGCGATGCGGAAGTCGTCGTCCGCGCCGCCCGCGAAGATCTGCAGGGTGCCCGCCTCGGCACCCCGCGCCATGCCGCTGACCGGCGCGTCCAGCCGGCGTATGCGGCGCGCGTCCAGCACCTCGGCCGCGACCCGTTCGGCGGCGGCCGGGGTCGACGTCGACATGTCGATCCACAGCGCGCCCTCGGGCAGCGCCCCGGCCGCCCCGCCGCGCAGCAGCACATCCTCCACGATGCGCGGATTGGGCAGCATGGTGATCAGGAACTCGGCGTCCCGGGCGCAGTCCGCGGGGCTGTCCGCCCAGCGCGCGCCGAGCGCCAGATGCTCGGCGGCGGCCTCGGGCCGGGTGTCGTGCACGGTGACCAGATGTCCCGCGTGGACCAGGTGCCGGGCCATGTGGCGTCCCATGTTGCCCAGGCCGATGAAACCGATCCTCATCAGTTGTCCTCGCTCAGAAGAGAGAAGTGGTGCAGGAGAGTGTGTTCGCCGGGTCAGGCGAGGGCGATCCATGTCGTCTTGAGCGCCGTGTACGCGTCCAGCGCGTGCAGGGACTTGTCACGGCCGGCGCCGGTCGCCTTGAAGCCGCCGAAGGGGGTGATGACGTCGCTGGCGTCGAAGGTGTTGATCCACACCGTGCCGGCCCGCAGCCGGCGCGCGGTGCGGTGGGCCACGGTCACGTCCCGGGTCCACACGGAGGCGACGAGCCCGAAGTCGCTCTGGTTCGCGAGCCGTACGCCCTCGTCCACGTCGCCGTCGTACGACACGACGGCGAGCACCGGTCCGAAGATCTCCTCCTGCCCGACCACGGAGGTGTTCACCACCCCGTCCAGCACCGTCGGCTCCACATAGCTGCCGCCGGTCTCGGCGAGCACCTGCTCGCCGCCGAGCAGGACGGTCGCGCCGTCCTGGCGGCCGCGCTCGATGTAGCCGAGGACCTTGGCGAGCTGGGCCCGGTCCACGATCGGGCCCATGACCGTGGCCGGGTCCAGCGGGTCGCCGACGCGGAAGGTGCCGACGGTGATCCGGCGTACTGCGGCGAGGAGTTCGTCCTTGACGGACGTGTGCACGACGACCCGGGAGCCCGCGTTGCACGTCTGGCCCGCGTTGTAGAAGATGCCCCAGGCCACGGCCGAGGCGGCGGCCTCGATGTCGGCGTCGGCCAGGACGAGCTGGGGCGACTTGCCGCCCGCCTCGACGGCGACCTGTTTGCCGTTGGACTCGCCCGCGTACACCTGGAAGAGCCGGGCCACCTCCGCCGATCCGGTGAAGGCGATCTTGTCGACGTCCGGGTGCCGGCCGAGTGCCTGCCCGGCCGCCTCACCCCGCCCGGGGACCACGTTCAGCACACCGTCCGGCAGCCCTGCCTCGGTGGCGAGCGCGGCCAGCCGCAGCGCGGCGAGCGAGGTCTGCTCGGCCGGTTTCAGCACCACGCTGTTGCCGGTGGCGAGGGCCGGGCCCAGCTTCCAACTGGCGATCAGCAGCGCGTAGTTCCACGGCACGACGGCGCCGACGACACCGAGCGGTTCGCGGGTGATCAGCGCGAGCGCGTCACCGGGCGTCGGGGCGATCTCGTCGTAGGTCTTGTCGACGGTCTCCGCGTACCAGCGGATCGTCTCCGCCGCCTTGGCCACGTCCACGCGCAGCGACTCGGTGATCGGCTTGCCCATCTCCAGCGTGTCGAGCAGCGCCAGTTCCTCGGCGTTCGCCTCGATCAGCTCCGCCCAGCGCAGCAGGATCCGCTTGCGCTCCTTGGGCGCGAGGTCGCGCCAGCGGCCGTCCTCGAAGGCGGCCCGTGCGCAGCGCACGGCGCGGTCGACGTCCTCGGCGGAGCCGGCCTGCACCTCGGTCAGCACCCTGCCGTCGCGCGGCGAGACGCTCGGGAAGGAGTCGCCGGAGGTCGCGTCCCTGAACGCGCCGTCGATGTAGGGACGGGTCTCGAAGGCGAGCTTGTCGGCCGCGGCCCGCCACTCGTCGTACGAGCGGCTGAGCAGCTCTTCGATGCTGTACGTCACTTCACCCTCCAGCGGTCGATCGCGTCCTCGTCCAGCTGCACGCCCAGTCCGGGCCGGTCCGGCACCTCCAGGCAGCCGTCGGCGGCCACCCTGAGCGGCTCGGCGAGCATGAAGTCGCGGCGCTCGGGGGTCCAGCCGGGCGGGTCGTAGGGGAACTCGAAGTACGGGCCGGCGCCGACGCCCGCGGCGACGTGCAGGTTGGCGAGCATTCCGATGCCGTTGGTCCAGCTGTGCGGGGTGAACTGACGGTGTTTCAGCTGGGCCAGTTCGGCGAGCGTGCGGGCGCGGTGCATGCCGATCGCGAGGACGACGTCCATCTGGTAGATGTCGAGGGCGTCCTCCTCCAGGCAGCGCAGCAGCTCGGGGACGGAGTGGTGCATCTCGCCGGCCGCGATGCGCACGCCCGGGTTCTCGGCGCGCAGCCGCTTGAAACCGTCCAGGTCCGCGTAGGGCAGCGGCTCCTCGACCCAGAACACGTCCAGCTCGGCGAGCCGGGCGATGATCTTGCGGGTCTTGGCGAGATCGGAGGCGGGCGCGGTGTCGCCCGCCATCCGCCAGGACTGGTTCAGGTCGACCATGATCTCGAAGTCGTCGCCCAGCTCCTCGCGTACGGCCCGGACCGCCGCGACGCCCTCGTCGACCCGGTCCCGGTCGATGCGGATCTTCATCGCCCGGAACCCGGCCTGACGCACCTTCAGCGCGGTCGCGACCCGCTCCTCGGGGGACTTCAGCTCGCCGGAGGAGGCGTACGCGGGCAGCTTCTTCGCCGCGTTGCCGAAGAGTTCGGCGACCGGACGGCCGTGCACCGTGCCGATGATGTCCCACAGGGCGGCTTCCAGCGGCCAGTAGGGGGCGCCGTGGAAGCTGGCCGTCTCCAGCGCCCTCACATGCCGGGTGATGTCGAGCGGGTCCTCGCCGACGAACAGGTGCTTGTAGCTGTCGAAGCCGTCCATGAGATCGCCGGAGCCGATGCCGGTGATCCCCTCGTCGGTGTGCACGCGCACGATCGTGGCGTCGAAGTGGCGGCGCGGCACCGGGTCCCAGGCCGCACGGAACGGCGGGTCCAGCTCCAGGCGCAGCCGGTCGAGCGTGATGTCCGTGATCTTCATCGGGCGAGCACCTCCGCGGACGGCGTGTAGAACGGGTTCGCCGGTCCCTTCTCGGCCGCGTCCAGCACGTCGGCCACCGAGGGCGCGCCCGTCACCGCGGCGCGGACCGCGCCGTACGCCGCCGCGCGCTGGTTGCGGAAGGAGGCGTCGAGGTCGTCGACGCCCGGGTTGACCCAGACGGCCGCGATGATCAGCAGCTCGTCGGCCTCCTCGGCCGGCAGCAGCCCCTCCACGACGGCGTCGAGGACGCCCTGCGCCAGCCCCGCCTGGGCGCTGCCCCAGGTGGCCCGCTCGTGCAGCTCACCGGCTGCGGCGGCCTTCGTGACGAACAGGGTCGCCGGTTTGACCGGCACCGACGGCCGTAGAACCGTCAGGAACGGCACGTGTCCGGCGCTCGGCGTGGCCAGCGCGGTCGCCCAGGCCGTCCCGACCGGGCCGCCCTTCCGGCCGATCACGACGTTGGTGTGCGCGGCGTTCACGCCGTCGCCGACGAACGACTCGCCGATCAGCGCGCTCGCGGCGAAAGAATCCGGGGAAGGCATCGGAACTCCAGGACCTTCGGTGGCGGGGTTCGACGGGCGAACCAGGGCACGAACGGGCCGAAAACGCGTGAACCTCGCATTCGGATCACTTCTTCCGGCCCGATGCGGCGAATCTAGGTCGGGCGCCTGCCGTCGGCAAGGCGGTCCAGGGAATCGCAATGCCGGTTGCTCTCCGGACAACTCCAGCCCTGACCTGGGGGTTCTCTGCCGGTTCGACGTGCCTAGGATGGCGCCGTGACGGACACCCCCACCGCGCGCGGGCACGGTCTGCGCCGGGACATCGACCTGCTGGAAGCCCTCGCCTCCGACGAGGCGCAGCGCACCGGAGGCCTCGGCGTGGTCCGGCTCGCCCAGCTCGTCGGCCGGGAGAAGACCCAGATCTCCCGGGCGCTGAAGGCCCTGGCCGCCGAGGGGATCGTCGAACGCGACCCCGACACCCTGGAGTACCGCCTGGGCTGGCGGCTGTTCTCGCTGGTCGCCCGCACCTCCGAGAGCCGTCTGGTGCGCGTCGCGGAGCCGGTGATGCACGCGCTGTCGGCGGACCTGGAGGAGACCAGTCACCTCTGTGTCCTGCACGACCGCGAGGTGCTCACCCTCCTGTCGGTCTCCGGGCACTCCTTCCGCGTCCACGGCTGGGAGGGCCGCGGGGTGCCCGCCTGGCGGCTGTCCGCGGGCCGGGTCCTGCTGGCCGACGCCACCCCGGACGAGCTGTACGTCCGCTTCGGCACGACGGGCGAGATGCCGGTGCCCGCGCTGTGGTCGCTGATCCAGGAGGCCAGACGGCGTGGATACGCCAGCGTCAGCGAGGAGTTCGAGGCCGACCTGGTCGGGGTGTCCGCGCCGGTGCGGGACTTCCGCGGCCGGGTGGTCGCCGCGCTGAACATCTCCGCGCCCAAGGCGCGCCTCGGCGACCGGCTCGCCGACGCCGGACGGACGACCGCACGGGCGGCGGCCCGGGTCTCCGCGCTGCTCGGCTGGGAGCCACGCCTTGTGGGTCCGCCCTTCAAGACGTCCTCGTGACCGGCGAGTTGCCGTCACAGCAACCCCCGTTGCGATCCGGCTGAGTGGCCTTGTCGGCCGTATGACGCGCTCGTAAATTCACCGCGCACCGGACGGAACCCCGTCCGGCACGGAGGAGAAAGAGCAGCTCATGAACCTCGCCGGCATCGACACCCTCGCCAAGGCCCCGCTCGCCGACGGCGATGTGTTCCTCGGCGGCCGCTGGCTCCCGGCCGCCGACGGCCGGACGTACCCGGTCTACGACCCGGCCACCGGCGAGCCGGTGCGCCGGGTGTCCGACGCCGGAGCCGAGGACGCCCGCGCGGCGCTCGCCGCCGCCGAGGAGGCCGCGGCCGGCTGGCGGGCCACCCCGCCCCGGCGCCGCTCCGAGATCCTGCACGACACCTTCCGGTTGATGCTTCAGCACCGTGACACGCTCGCCGACCTGATCGTGCGGGAGAACGGCAAGGCCCGCCGGGACGCGCTCGCCGAGGTCGGGTACGCGGCCGAGTTCTTCCGCTGGTTCGCCGAGGAGGCCGTGCGCATCGGCTCCTCCTTCGGCGACGCGCCCGGCGGCGGCTTCCGGCACGTCGTGCGCCGGCACCCGGTCGGCGTCACCGCGTTCGTCACACCGTGGAACTTCCCCGCCGCCATGGCCACCCGCAAGATCGCCCCGGCGCTCGCGGCCGGCTGCCCCGTGCTGCTGAAGCCGGCCCCCGAGACCCCGCTCACCGCACTCGCGGTCGCCGCCCTGCTGGCCGAGGCGGGTCTGCCCGACGGTCTGCTGAACGTGCTGCCCACCGACCGCGCCCCCGAGGTCGTCTCCGTATGGCTCGGCGACGAACGGGTCCGCAAGTTCTCCTTCACCGGCTCCACCGCCACCGGCAAGGTCCTCCTCGGCCGGGCCGCCGCGAACGTCGTCAACGTGACCATGGAACTCGGCGGCAACGCGCCGTTCGTCGTGTGCGCGGACGCCGACGTCGACGCGGCCGTGCGCGGGGCGATGGACGCCAAGATGCGCGGCGGCGGCGAGGTCTGCATCGCCGCCAACCGGTTCTACGTCCATGAGTCCGTGGCCGCCGAGTTCACCGAGAAGCTCGGTGCCGCCATGGCCGCCGTACCCACCGGACCGGGCTCCCAGGAGGGCGTGGCCCTCGGTCCGATGATCAACCGCGCCGCCGTCGACAAGATCTGCTCCCTCGTCGAGGACGCGCTCGGGCGCGGCGCACGGATCGCCGCCCGGGGCACCGTCCCGCAGGGACCCGGCTTCTACCACCCCGCGACCGTCCTGACCGGCGTCCCCGACGACGCCCGCATCCTCCACGAGGAGGTCTTCGGGCCGGTCGCCCCGCTCACCACCTTCACCGACGAGGACGAGATGGTGAGCCGGGCCAACGCCACCGTCCACGGCCTCGCCGCCTATGTCTACTCGCGCGACGTCGGCCGCGCCCTGCGGCTGGCCGAACGCCTGGAGGCGGGGATGGTCGGCGTCAACCGGGGCCTGCTCTCCGACCCGGCCGCGCCCTTCGGCGGGGTCAAGCAGTCCGGGCTCGGCCGGGAAGGCGGCCGCGAGGGCATCGAGGCGTTCCTGGAGACGCAGTACATCGCGCTGGACTGGCCCACCGACTGAACTCTCCCGCCGTCCCCTGAAGCAAGGACCGCTCATGGCAACGACGCCTACTGCTGAACACCAGTTCGACATCCCTGAAGTCCCGTCCCCTGAGCTGCTGCGCGAACGCCGCCGCCTGCACACGAAGCTCAAGCTCGCCACGCAGATCGGCGAGGGCATCGACGGCTACATCATCGGCGGCATCGGCATGGCGATGGGCGCCCTGACCACCGATCTGCACCTGTCCACGGTCATGGAGGGCCTGGTCGGCGCCTCCCCGCTGATCGGCATCTTCGTCGGCGGGCCGCTCTTCGGCCGGCTCGCCGACCGCTACGGCCGCCGTCCAGTCTTCCTCGTCGACATGCTGATCTTCCTGATCGGCTCGGTGCTCCAGTTCTTCGTCACCGACGGCCTCCAACTCTTCGTCATCCGGCTGGTGATGGGCATCGCCATCGGCGGCGAGTACGCCATCGGCGCCCCGCTGCTCTCCGAGTACGCCCCGCGCAAGGGCCGCGGCCGGCTGCTGGCCAGCCTGGAGATCAGCTGGTACCTCGGCTACGCGCTCGCCACTGTCGTCGGTGCCGTCTTCGAGAACGTCCACGGCGGCTGGCGGTACACGCTGGCCAGCAGCGCCGTCATCGCCGTGGCCTGCGTGGCACTGCGCGGCGGCGTCCCGGAGTCGGCGCGCTGGCTGCTCAGCAGGGGCCGCCGCGAGGAGGCCGAGCGGCTCATCGCGCGCTACGGCATCGACATCGACGTCGATGCCGAGCTGGCGGACACGGCCGACGCCCAAGCGCAGGGCCTGCGTGCCCTGTTCAGTCGCCGCCACCTGCGCAGCACGGTCTTCGCGAGCGTGTTCTGGGCCGCGCTGGTGCTGCCGTACTTCGCCATCGGCACCTTCTGGACCCAGGTCTTCGACGCCCTGAACATGGGCGACAACGCGGTCGCCGCGCTGCTCGTCTACTCCTTCACCGCGGTCGCCGGTGTCACCGCCGGCTGCCTCGTCGTCGACCGCATCGGCCGCCGCAAGCTGCTGATCCCGCCGTTCTGGATCACCGCGCTGGCCCTCGCCGTGGTCGCGATGTGGCCGAAGTCCACTCCCGTCATCGTCGGCGGCTTCCTGTTCTTCATCTTCCTCAACGCCGCCTCCAGCGCACTCACCGCCGTCTACCCGCTGGAAGTGTTCCCGACCTCGCTGCGCGCCACCGGAGTCGGCTTCGCCAGTGCCATGAGCCGGGTCGGCGCGGCCATCGGCACCTTCCTGCTGCCGATGGGCCTGGACCGCTACGGCGCCCGGTTCGTCCTGTTGGTGGGCGCCGGGGTCCTCGCCCTGGGCGGCCTGGTCTCCCACTTCCTGGCCCCGGAGACGACGGACCTGGACCTCGCGAAGGCGGCGCGGACGTCGGCGCCGTGAAAGAGCGCGGGAACCGCAGCCCGCGAAGAGGCCTGTACTGAAGGACGGATCCACGGGGGCGCAGGTTGCCTGCCGCCCCCGGATTCCGGCGTCGTGGACCTGTGGGTCTTCCCACACCCGTGTGCTTCAGCGATGGATCTTGACGCCCGCCTCCCGGCTCGCTGAACTGTCACCGATCGGGCTTCACCACCACAGAGGTCCACACCCGGGGAGGGATCGGGCGCATGTCGGCACAACCGCGGCACGACCAGCCCACGAACGACGGTTTCCGGACCGCCCGGCCCCCGACGGAGCAAGATCCGTCCATCTATACGATGATCGCTCAAACGGGTGGATGACGGAAAAGTGCCCCGCGACCGGAATGCCGGCGGCGGGGTGGAGGGGGCGATGGAGATGCCGGGTGAGCCGAAGGCGATGGGCTGCCGTGCCTCATGACGACTGAAGGGCGCATCCCGTGGTGCCGCTCGCTGCCCGCACGGCTCGCCCGTTTCACCGGGCGCACCCTGTGGGCCGAGTGGCACTCGATCGTCGTCGACCCGGTGCGCCGCCTCCTGCGCCGCGGAGTCTTCGGGCTCCTGCTCGGATTCGTCGCCGCGTTCGGCGTCGTCTTCTTCCACGACATCGCCCAGCACCCGCTCGGCGCGACATGGGTGGAGCGGCTCGGCGGCGTCCGGGCCGATCTGCCGCTCTGGCTCTCCCTGTTGCGCACGCCCGTGTCGCTGTACGTCCCGGCGCTCGACCTGCCCGTGTGGGCGGGCATCACCCAGCTGTTCCTCGCCTTCGCCCTCGCCGAAGTCGTCCTGGGCCGGGCCCGCACCCTGGCGATCGCCTACGCCACCACCGTGGCGGGCACCCTCACCGCCCGTGTCATGATCGCGATGGGTCCCGGCTGGTGGGGCCTCGGGCTGCCGCCCGACTGCGCGCACGTCCTCGACACCGGCCCCTCCGCGGCCGTCGTCGGCCTGTTCACCTATCTCGCCGTGGTCAGACGCGCGCCCGTGGTGTTCACCCTGACTGGGGGTTCGATGGTGTGGGAGTCCATCGCCGTCCCCAACCTCGCCGGACGCGAGCATCTGATCGCGGTGGGCTCGGCCATCGTCCTCGGGCTCCTGCACGGCCACCGCCCACGCCTCCAGGCGCGTCTGCGGTCCCTGCTGCGGATCCCGGAACGCGGATACGCGCTCGCGCAGCCGTCGACGTCCCCGGCTCCCGGCACCGCCGGGCCGCCGGCGAGCCCGGTGCCCGCCCCGGCCGGGTCCGTGCCCCCGCCGCCGGCCGCCGGCCGCGCCCAGGACGCGGCGATGACGTCCCTGGAACGCTGACCCCCGCGCACCGGACTGTGGCGCGGCCCACTCCGTCAATGTGATGGTTTTCGCACGTCGACACGCGCGGGCACACCCTAAGGTGTGCCGCGAGGTACGGCAGGGCGTGGCTGACACCATGGTGTTCGTCGCCGGCAGGCAGCTGAAGGGAATCCAGGATGTTCCGCAAGGTGCTGGTCGCCAACCGTGGAGAGATCGCGATCCGCGCGTTCCGGGCGGGCTACGAACTCGGCGCGCGCACCGTCGCCGTGTTCCCGCACGAGGACCGCAACTCACTGCACCGGCTGAAGGCCGACGAGGCGTACGAGATCGGCGAGCCGGGGCACCCGGTGCGGGCCTACCTCTCCGTCGAGGAGATCGTGGGCGCCGCCCGCCGGGCGGGCGCCGACGCCGTCTACCCCGGTTACGGCTTTCTGTCCGAGAACCCCGAACTGGCCCGCGCCTGCGAGGAAGCGGGCATCACCTTCGTCGGCCCCGACACCCAGACCCTGGAGCTGACCGGCAACAAGGCCCGCGCGGTCGCCGCCGCCCGCGCGGCCGGCGTACCCGTACTGGGTTCCTCCCAGCCCTCGACCGACGTGGACGAACTGGTGCGCGCCGCCGAGGAGATCGGCTTCCCCGTCTTCGTGAAGGCGGTCGCGGGCGGCGGCGGGCGGGGCATGCGCCGGGTGGAGGATCCCGCCCAGCTGCGCGAGTCCATCGAGGCCGCCTCCCGGGAGGCAGCCTCCGCCTTCGGCGACCCGACCGTCTTCCTGGAGAAGGCCGTCGTGGACCCGCGCCACATCGAGGTGCAGATCCTCGCCGACGGCGAGGGCAACGTCATCCACCTCTACGAACGCGACTGCTCCCTCCAGCGCCGCCACCAGAAGGTCATCGAGCTGGCGCCCGCGCCGGGCCTCGACCCGCAGGTGCGCGACCGCATCTGCGCCGACGCCGTCCGCTTCGCCCGCGAGATCGGCTACCGCAACGCGGGCACCGTGGAGTTCCTCCTCGACCCCGACGGCAACCACGTCTTCATCGAGATGAACCCGCGCATCCAGGTCGAGCACACGGTCACCGAGGAGGTCACCGACGTCGACCTGGTCCAGGCCCAGTTGCGCATCGCCGCCGGTGAGAACCTCGCCGACCTCGGCCTCGCCCAGGACACCATCACCCTGCGCGGCGCCGCCCTGCAGTGCCGCATCACCACCGAGGACCCGGCCAACGGCTTCCGCCCGGACACCGGCCGGATCAGCGCCTACCGCTCCCCGGGCGGCTCCGGCATCCGCCTGGACGGCGGAACCACCCACGCCGGTACGGAGATCAGCGCGCACTTCGACTCGATGCTGGTCAAACTCACCTGCCGGGGCCGGGACTTCAAGTCCGCCGTGGGCCGCGCCCGGCGTGCCGTGGCCGAGTTCCGCATCCGCGGCGTGGCCACGAACATCCCGTTCCTGCAGGCCGTCCTGGACGACCCCGACTTCCAGGCGGGACGGGTCACCACCTCCTTCATCGAGCAGCGCCCGTATCTGCTGACCGCCCGCTCCTCCGCCGACCGCGGCACCAAGCTGCTCACCTACCTCGCCGACGTGACCGTGAACAAGCCGCACGGCGAACGCCCCGACCTGCTCGACCCCGTCACCAAGCTGCCGCCGCTGCCGGCCGGCGAGCCCCCGGCCGGCTCCCGCCAACTGCTCGTCGACCTCGGCCCCGAGGGCTTCGCCCGGCAGCTGCGCGAGTCGCCGACCACCGGCGTCACCGACACCACCTTCCGCGACGCCCACCAGTCCCTGCTCGCCACCCGCGTACGCACCAAGGACCTCCTCGCCGTCGCCCCGGTCGTCGCCCGCACCCTGCCGCAGCTGCTGTCCCTGGAGTGCTGGGGCGGCGCGACCTACGACGTGGCGCTGCGCTTCCTCGCCGAGGACCCCTGGGAGCGGCTGGCCGCCCTGCGCGAGGCCGTGCCCAACATCTGCCTGCAGATGCTGCTGCGCGGTCGCAACACCGTCGGCTACACCCCGTACCCGACCGAGGTGACCGACACCTTCGTGCAGGAGGCCGCCGCCACCGGCATCGACATCTTCCGCATCTTCGACGCCCTCAACGACGTCGGCCAGATGCGCCCCGCCATCGAGGCCGTACGCGAGACCGGCACCGCGATCGCCGAGGTCGCCCTCTGCTACACAGCCGACCTGGGCGACCCGTCCGAGCGGCTCTACACCCTCGACTACTACCTGCGCCTGGCCGAGCAGATCGTCGAGGCCGGCGCGCACGTACTCGCCGTCAAGGACATGGCCGGACTGCTGCGGGCCCCGGCCGCGGCCAAGCTCGTCTCGGCGCTGCGCCGCGAGTTCGACCTGCCCGTGCATCTGCACACCCACGACACGGCCGGCGGCCAGCTCGCCACCTACCTCGCCGCGATCCAGGCGGGCGCCGACGCGGTGGACGGCGCGGTGGCCTCCATGGCCGGTACGACCTCGCAGCCGTCGCTGTCGGCGCTCGTCGCCGCCACCGACCACTCCGACCGCCCCACCGGCCTCGATCTGCAGGCGGTCGGCGACCTGGAGCCGTACTGGGAGGGCGTCCGGAAGGTCTACGCCCCGTTCGAGGCGGGCCTCGCCTCCCCGACCGGCCGGGTCTACCACCACGAGATCCCCGGCGGCCAGCTCTCCAACCTGCGCACCCAGGCCGTCGCGCTCGGCCTCGGCGACCGCTTCGAGGACATCGAGGCGATGTACGCGGCCGCCGACCGCATCCTCGGCCGCCTGGTGAAGGTCACCCCGTCCTCGAAGGTGGTCGGCGACCTCGCCCTGCACCTGGTCGGCGCCGGTGTCTCCCCGAAGGCCTTCGAGGAGACACCCGACCGGTTCGACATCCCGGACTCGGTCATCGGCTTCCTCCGCGGTGAGCTGGGCACCCCGCCCGGCGGCTGGCCCGAGCCGTTCCGCACCAAGGCGCTGAAGGGCCGGGCCGCGCCCAAGCCCGCGCCCGAACTGTCCGCCGAGGACCGCGAGGGCCTCGCGAAGGACACCCGGGCGACCCTCAACCGGCTGCTGTTCCCCGGCCCGACGCGGGAGTTCGACACCCACCGCCAGGCGTACGGCGACACCAGCGTCCTGGACAGCAAGGCCTTCTTCTACGGTCTGCGCCCGGCCAAGGAGTACGCCGTCGATCTGGAGCCCGGCGTCCGGCTGCTGATCGAGCTGCAGGCGATCGGCGAGGCCGACGAACGCGGGATGCGCACCGTGATGTCCACGCTCAACGGCCAGTTGCGGCCGATCCAGGTGCGCGACCGGGCTGCGGCCTCGGACGTACCGGTGACGGAGAAGGCCGACCGCGCCAACCCCGGCCATGTGGCGGCGCCGTTCGCCGGCGTGGTGACCCTGGCGGTGGCCGAGGGCGACGAGGTCGCCGCCGGTGTCACCGTCGCCACCATCGAGGCGATGAAGATGGAGGCCACCATCACCGCCCCCCGGGCGGGCCGCGTCTCCCGCCTGGCCATCAACCGCATCCAGCAGGTGGAGGGCGGCGACCTGCTGGTCGAACTGGCCTGACGTACCGCCGACGCGAGGTACGGGCATTGCCGTGCCCACGGTTCGGGCACGGCACGGCCCTGCTCACGGTCTGCCCGTCATCCGGCTTCCCGCGGAGTGCTCCGCAGGTGAGCGAGGAGCAGGTTCGGGTCCCGTTGCGTGTAGTAGGCCGCGTTCGCCACGTACACGGTCCGGCCGCTCACGGCCACGGCCGTCGGGTTGGACAGCCCGTCCCGCGCGGACAGGACGGTCGTGGTGGCGCCGTCCGGACCCACCAGCTCCAGGGAATTGGCGGTGTCGGCCGTGGCCAGCACGCTCGTTCCGGGGCCGAGGAAGGCGAAGTCGTCGATGCCGGCGAGCCCGGTGGCCCGTGTCTCGACCGGACCGGCGGAGCCGTCCGCACGGACCGGGATGCGCAGCAGGGTGCCTCGGTCGCTGTTGGACACCCATACGGTGTCGCGGCGGATCTTCACGCCGTTGACGCCGAAGCCGCGGGCAGGATCCGGGAGCGGATCGAGGGCCGGACCGGTCGCCCACGCCGTGGCCGGGCCGCCCTGCCGGGGGAGTCGCCAGACCGTGCCGAGGACCGAGTCGGTGGCGTAGAGGACGCCGCGCTGTTCGTCGAGAACCAGGCCGTTGGGGAACCCGGTCGGCGGCAATTCGGTGATCTGCTCGGGTTCCTCGCCGGGGACCAGGCGCCAGATGCCGGTCTTCCTGGTGCCGGTGGCGTAGCCGACGTACAGCGTGCCGTCGTGTGCGCGGGCGATTCCGGTGACGACGGCGCTGTGCACCAGGGGGGTGGACGGGTCGGGCACGTCCGGCAGCGTGGCGAGGATCCGGGTGGTGCCGTCGGCGTCGACATGGGCGACCTGCCGGGCGAAGGCGAGGGTCAGGTCGGCGGAGCCGTCACGGTCGAGCGCGATGTTGTCGGGGGTCTGGCCGAGGGTCGGATCGAAGTGGGCGACGACGTGTGCGTCGTCGCCAGGGGGTTCCTGGCCGGCGGCCGGGGCCGCCGCGACCAGGCCGAGCGCGAGCACGGCCGTGGCGGCACCGGCCAGTTGAGGGAGACGGGGCATGTGACCTCTTTTGGGACGGCGCGCGGGGCGCCGCGGACAAGGTCACACCAACATGACGGGGCGCGGGTCGACGGTCCAGAGCGTCGGGGCGCAATGTCGCCCGCGCGGACCACCGACCGGCGCCGGAGGGGGTGTCAGGGTGTCAGTCCCAGAGCGGGTAGGTCACGACCTGTTTGAACGTGTCCGGCCGACCGCCGGTGTAGGTCAGGCTGATGTCGGCGAACCGCTGGAAGGAAGGATGCCTGTGCCACTTCTGCTGGCCGTTGAGCCGGATGACGACCGGGTACGCGTGGAACGTCCCGGCCGCGCAGTACGGCTTGCAGTCGTTGACCATGTTCACGCCGATGGCCTTCGCCCCGTCCGGACCCCACTCGGTCCAGTGCAGATCGATCAGCCGGCTGTTCCCGTCGCCGCACGCCAGGATGAAGTCCTCCGGGCGGACGTTGCGATGGAAGTAGCAGTCGACGAGCACCGTCGGTGCCGGCGAGGCCTTGGCGGGTGTGGAGGCCGCGGTCGGCGGACTGGCTGCCGCCGTCGTCGTCATCGCCGCTGCCAGCAGCGTTCCCGCCGCGAGGGTGACCGCCGTTCCCATCACTGATCCGCGCATGGCCGCTCCCACCGTTGTGCTGTGTCCGACCGCGTCTTCTCGACGCTACGACCCTACGGCCGTTTGCACCAGTCGCGCAGGTCGGGCCGCGTGTCAGCCGTGTTTGACGGTCAGGCCGTAGAACGCGACACGGGCGCCGTTGGTGGTGCTGTCCGACGAGGACTGGTTGTAGGAGCCGGCCTTGAAGTACTGCTTGTACTGGTCGAAGGACGACGGGATGCCGTAGTGGGTGGTGGTGCCGTTGACGGTCAGGTCGATGGTGTCACCGCCCGAGACGGCGATGGTGTAGCTCCAGGTCTTGCCGATCGACACATGGCCCACGGTGTGCGGAGTCTGCCCGCCGGAGGGCGAGTTCTCCGTGCCGAGGACGATGTCGCCGTTCGCGTGGTAGTACAGCTCCAACAGCGGCTTGGTGGAGGAGCCGCCGGTGCCGAGGTGGATCTGCCCGACGCACACGTTCTTCGTCACGGACACCACGCGCAGGGTCGCGCTCATCTTGTGCGTGCCGGACAGCGCCCAGTCGGCGGCGCTGCCGTCGCGGTTCATCTCGCGCAGCTCGGAACGGGCGTAGTTGGAGTTCGGCGTCGTGACGCCCTTCTCGGGCGCCCAGAAGGCCATCGCACCGTCGCGGGTGTCGGTGTAGAAGTACGCGTCCTGGTAGCCGTTCGCGCCCTGGAGCCTGGACGAGGCGATGGTGGTCGGGTGGCCGGGGGAGCCGACGGGCTCCTGCAGCTCCCAGACCGAGAGGTCGAAGTTGCCGCCGGGCGCGACATGCGGATCGGCGGCGCTCGCGCCGGTGCCGCCGAGCACGGTGAGCGTGAGGGCGAGGCCCGCGGTGAGCGGCATCGCGAGGAGCCGGGATCGGGTCATGGGGGGTCCCTTCGTCGGACCAGGATGCGTTCAACATGATGAACGCTGAACGCATCCTTGGTCGCCGGTGACCCGAGAAGCTAGAGGTCTGAACCAGGCACGTCAAGAGGTTCAGCAGCTGCCCTCGTCCTGCCAGGGCCCCCATTCCGAGGCGCCGGGCACCTCGTTCTGGGTCCACCACTTGGCCTTCCAGTTGTGCCGGCCGTACGAGACCTCGTTGCCGGCCGTGTACACCGCCGATGCGCTCCAGGCGGTCTGGCAGGAGGTGGGGGTGGGTGTCGGAGTGGGAGTGGGGGTGGTGGTCGGCGGGGTCACCCCGGCGAACTGCACCGAGTACTTGGCGAAGTCCCAGGAGTTCTGCGCCACGCTGGAGCATGTGCCGGAGGTGCGGCCCCCGTTGTCGGGCGGGGTGCACTGCCGGTCACGGTTCAGGGACCAGAATGTGAACCGGTCCATGTTGTGGCTCGTCGCGTAGTCCAGCACGGTCTGGAAGTCGGACTGGGTGAAGATCTCGCCCGTGTCGCTGCGGCCGTTCATGCCGGAGAAGCCCTCATGGGCGTACGCGGTGGCCTGGTCCCAGCCGAAGGTGGACTGCAGGATCGAGTTGAAGTTGGTCAGCGCGCTGGTCTGGCCGGCCGCCCCGTTGAATCCGCCGTCGAACGGCATGATGGAGAAGTTGTTCGGGGTGAAGCCCTGCGACTTCGCCTCCAGCAGCATCTGCTTGCCGAACCAGCCGGTGCCGTCCGCGGTGCCGGCCGTCGTCACCGAGACGTACAGTCCGGGGTTGTTCTGCTGGAGGATCTTGGCCGCGCCGATCTCGTTGTGGATCGCCGCCGTGTTCTCGTACTCCGGCTCCTCCAGGTCGAAGTCGATGGCGTGCAGCCCGTACTTGGTGATGACCTGCTGGTAGGCCGCCGCCGTGGACGCGGCGTCCGCGCAGGCCTGGCCGAGCTTCGTGCCGCCGTAGCCGCCGATCGAGACCGACACGTCGCCGCCCTTGGCGCGGATCGTGTTGATCATCGACTGTACGGCCGTGTCCGAGTCGACGGACGCGGTGCCGCCCCAGGTCGGGGAGCAGCCGCCGCCGTTGGGGGCGAGGATGAAGGCCAGCTGGAAGGCCTTGAGACCGGTGGCGTCCATGATGGCGGCCGGGTCCGGCGGGTCGTTGTCCAGCGGCATCAGATAGGGGGCGGCGGCGTACCACCGGTCGCCGAGCGCGGTGGTCGCGCCCGAGGCGTTGCTCGCGACGAGCGCGGTGGTGCCGGCGGCGGCGAGCGTGACGGCCGCCGCCGCGCCCAGACATGCCCGAAGACGTCTCACTGCGTGCCTCCAGAGGGTGGGGGTGGGGAGTCCCCAGGGCAGGGGAGCCCCACCCTCCGGGAGCTGTTGCGGTCACGTCAATAATCTGGACTAGACCAACGCGCTCTTTGGACTAGACCATACGATTCCTTTACCTCTTGTCGACCAGGCGCACGGTGAAGCCCCGGTCCAGCGGCAGGGCCGGCGTGGTGAGGGTCGTGACGTGCGTGCCGGCGTCGTACGACCAGGCGGAGTCGGGCAGTTGGCGCCGGTCGAGGAGGATCCGCCGGGGCGCCGCGTCGCCGTGCACCGTGAACCGGTAGCCGCGGGCGTCCACCTTGCCGGCGTAGTCACCTCGGCTCGCGCCCACCGAGACGGTCGTCCCCTGGCCGTCGGCGCGCACGGAGACCTGCTGGGCGGCGGCGGCACCCTTGGCGAAGTCGCGGGTCGCCCCGTCGTCCTCGTAGAGGGTGTAGCGGTTCGTGCCGTGGGCCGCCGGATACAGGTCCCAGTCCAGCTCGTGGGTGTCCCTCGTCTGCCAACTCGTGGTCCCCTTCGGCCACATCGGCACGATCGCGCCCTCGCGCACGAACAGCGGGAGCGTGTCGAGCGGGGCGTGGTAGCCGTTGAGCGTGGTCGGGCCCTGATAGGTGCGGCCCGTCCAGTAGTCGGTCCAGGTGCCCTTGGGCAGATAGATGCCGTCGCGGGTGTCGGAGTCCTGGTAGACCGGGGCGACGAGGAAGTCGGGCCCGGACAGGAACTCGTACTTCGCCTGGTCGGACAGGGTGCCCGGGTCGTTCGGATACTCCAGCCACAGAGGACGCACCGCGCCCACCCCCGTCTTCGCCGCCTCGGCGGACAGCGTGTACATGTACGGCAGCAACCGCTCCTTCAGCTGGAGGTACTTGCGGTTGACGGACGTGTACGGCTCGCCGTCCAGCCAGGGCTGCTGATCGGCGGGCTTGCCCGTGGTGATGTCGCTCGCCCAGCCGTCCATGGTCATGATGGCCGGCAGGAACGCCTTCCACTGCAGGTCGCGGGCGTACATCTTGGCGTCGTGGCGGTAGATGCTGCCCACGTCACCGGTGTTGTAGGCGATACCGGACATGGTCGCCCCGGCGTACGTCGGGATCTGCCAGCGGATGTAGTCCCAGGACAGCTTCTGGTCGCCGCTCCACAGCACCCCGCAGCGCTGGGCGCCCGCCCAGGACACCGGCAGCCAGACGAAACCGCGCGCGTCGCTGTTGTCCTCGATGCCCTTCTTCGCCGCGTCGCACGCGTCCAGCGCGAACTTGTAGCCGTTGCCGACCCAGGCCACGTCCAGCTTGGCCACCCGCTGGCCCGCCTTGACCTGCTCGGCGAGCTTGTCGATGCCGTCCTGGGTCCACAGGCCGAGCTGGGCGTGGTGGTCCTCAAGGCCCTTGGCGGTCTGCGCCAGGTTCTCGTAGCCGCACCCGTAGCCGTCGTTGACCAGCATCCAGCCGAGCGGCATCTGGTGCTCGGTGTACCCGTCGGCGATCTTCAGCGCGTCCAGGGTGTGCCGCTCGCCCCGGTTGGCGTTGTGCAGATAGCAGTCGGAGTCGCCGGGTTCGAGGCCGTACACCGGAGGCATGAACGGCTTGCCGACCAACGACGTGTACTTGCCGATCACCTGCTTGGCGTCACCGAGGAAGTAGTAGGCGTCCAGACGCCGTTCCTGCTGGCCCGTGGTGACCGGTTGGCCGAAGGTGTACACGCCGGGGGCGAAGGTGTTGCGGAAGACGCCGTAGCCCGCGCTGGAGAGGTAGAACGGCTGGGAGTTGTTGTAGCCGCCCTCGTCCCAGTCGAAGCTGTTGGACACGTACATGGTCTGCCCGCGGTGCGAGAAGCTGCCGTTCTGCTCGCCGCCGCCGAAGAACTGCTCGTCCGCGCCCCGTGCCAGGCTCTGCCGCATCCCGCCGGTCGACCAGCGCAGCGGCTTGTCCTCCTGCCAGATCCGGGTGCGGTTGTCGGGCTTGTACAGCCCGAAGCGCAGCGGCTTCTTGTACACCCGCAGCACGGCCTGCGGGGAGCGGATGCCGTAGTAGTCGCCGGCGTCGAAGGACGAGGTGTGCCGCTGGAGCGCGGGTTCCTTGCGGACGATCGCGGTCCCCGCGGGATCGCTGAGCGAACCGGACGGATCGGCCTGGAGCCGGAGCTGACCATCGGTCAGGAAGTCTGCCTGCGCCGTCAGTTGCCCGGCCTCGACGCGGTAGCTGCCGTCGCCGCCCGAGAAGGACGTGAGATCGCCCGCGTCGGTGGTCGCGGGCAGGTACGCGGTGCCCGTGAAGGAGTTGTCGTGCACGTCGTACGGCACGACCAGGACGTGGTACGTCCCCGACGCCCGCGGGACGACCGTGGCCTCCGGGTCGGCGGTGCCCGCGCTGGACGCCACCTGCTTGCCGTGGTCGTCGTACACGTACAGGTCGAAGTCGTCGGAGGGCTTGTCCCATTTGATCGACAGCGGGACGCCGCCCTCGGGGTTGTCGTCCCAGTAGCCGTCCGGCACCGAGACGGTCAGGTCGAAGCGGTCGCAGACCTTGTTGTCGGGGTCGGCGGCGGCGTCGGGACAGCTCTCCGTGCCCCCGCCGGTGCCCTTGGCGTAGACCGGGCTCTGCCAGCCGACGCTGCCGTGGGCCGGGTCGAGCACGGCACCGGAGGCGGTGGCGGCGGCCTGGGCGGATGCCGGGGCGGAGAGCACGGTCGCCGCCAGGGCGGTCGCCAGCCCCAGCGGTACCCAGGCCGGCCATGGCACACGGTGGCGCAGTCTTCGTGGTCTTTGCACGGCGGAACAGCTCCCCTCGCAGCACTGCGGACTGACTGTTCTTGCAGTTGATGCTCGGATGCGCTTGAAACAAGCCTCAATCGAGCAACTTCACGCACGAAGACTCGGGGCTGGCGCAGGTTCATGTCAAGGGCGGGGTGTACGGGACCCGAGCCGGACACGACGGGGGCCGGCCCCCCGCGGACAGGGGCCGGCCCCCGACGTACCCGACGCACCCTCGGGCGGATGCGGGTGGGATCGGCCGGTCGTCAATCCCGCGACGGTCGACGGAGCTCGGCCAGGGTCAGCACATCGCCCCCGATGCCCCAGCCGCCGTCGGCGACCTCCTCGACCAGGACCATCGTGGCGGCACGGGCCCGCTCGCCGTAGA
Source organism: Streptomyces yokosukanensis (assembly GCF_001514035.1). GTDB lineage: Bacteria > Actinomycetota > Actinomycetes > Streptomycetales > Streptomycetaceae > Streptomyces > Streptomyces yokosukanensis. The sequence goes on from NZ_KQ948207.1 coordinate 115,304, forward strand.
TCTCGACGTACAACTCGGTGGTACGGGTGACGATCAGCTCCTTCTGCTCGTCGTCCAGGGATCCGGCGGGGACCTTGAAGTTCGCGAAAGGCATGGAGGACTCCTGAGGTGAGAGGGTGTCGGTCGGCAGGACGGGTCAGACGATGCCGCCGTTGGCGCGCACGACCTGACCGTTGACCCAGTGGCCGGCCGGTGAGGCGAGGAAGGCCACCACGTCGGCGAGGTCCACGGGCGTGCCGAGGCGTTCCAGCGGCGGCTGCGCGGCCGGCCGCGCGACGGTCTCCTCGTCCTTGCCGTCCAGGAACAGATCGGTGGCCGTGGGGCCCGGGGCGAACGCCAGGCTCACGACGGAGCTGGAGAACCCGACGAAGGCGCCGCCCCGGCGCAGCGTGCGGGCCGCCTCGCGGGCGACCACGAACGTGCCCCGGATGTCGCTGCGGTGCATCGTGTCCAGCTCCGCGAGGTCCAGCTCGGCGATCGGCGCGAGACGCATCCGGCCCGCCGCGTGGACCACGACGTCGACTCCGCCGAACTCGGTCGCGGCCGCCCGGAACAACTCGGCGACCTGCCCCTCGTCGGCGATGTCGGCGCGCACGGCGACCGCACGGCCGCCGACCGCGGTGATCCCCCGGGCGGCGGCCTCGGCCAGGTCGCGGTTGCCCGCGTACCCGATCACCACGGCGAAGCCGTCCGCGGCGAGCCGGGCCGCCGTCGCCCGGCCGATGCCGCGCCAGCCTCCGGTGACGACGGCGACCCGGGGAGCCGAGGGGCTGGTTGGTTCGGCGGACATCGGATCTCCCGTGGCTGTGGGGCGTGCTGCCCGGTGCGTGACTCCACCCTGGGCCGCCGCGCCGGCGCGGACCACGGCTGCGTTCACCCTGGGGTCGGCGACCCCTGGCTACGCGTCCCGAGAAGCGTGACGATGGACGGCGTGAACCATGCCGAGCTGGCCGCCTTCCTGAAGTCCCGCCGCGACCGGGTCCGCCCCGCCGACGTCGGCCTGCCCACGGGCCCCCGCCGCCGGGTGCCGGGCCTGCGCCGGGAGGAGGTCGCCCAGCTCGCCGGGCTGTCGGCCGACTACTACACCGAGCTGGAGCGCGGCCGGGGTGCCCAGCCCTCCACGCAGGTGCTGGCCGCGCTCGCCCGCGCCCTGCGGCTCGGCGGCGACGAACGCGACCACCTCTTCCATCTCGCCGAGCGCCCGCTGCCGCTCGCCGCGAGTGGACCCACCGCGCTCGTCCAGCCCGCCCTGCTCGGCCTGCTGGACCGGCTCACCACGACCCCCGCCCAGGTCATCACCGACCTGCACGAGCCGCTCGTGCAGAACCCTCTTGCCAGGGCGCTGCTCGGCGTGATGCCGACCGGGCGCGGGCCCGAACGGAGCGTCGTGTACCGGTGGTTCACCGACCCCGCCGCCCGCGGCCTGTACCCGGCCGAGGACCATCCGCACCACTCCCGCGTCTTCACCGCCGACCTACGGGCGGTCGCGGCCCGGCGTGCCAAGGACGCGGACGCCACCCGGCTGGTGGCCGTGCTACGCCGGCGCAGCACGGAGTTCGCCGAGCTGTGGGAGCGGCGGGAGGTGGCTCTGCGGCGCACGGACCACAAGCGGATCGTCCACCCCTCGCTCGGCGTCATCGAGCTGGACTGCCACAGCCTGTTCAGCGAGGACGGCCGCCAGCGGCTGCTGTGGTTCAGCGCCCCGCCCGGCACCGAGGGAGCCGCCCAGCTCGAACTGCTGTCGGTGATCGGCACCCAGGACCTGAGCGCCGCGGCCGACGGCCTGGGGCACCGGCCCCGCTGAAGAACCGACGACTTGTCACCGATGTCCGCAGACCCGTGGCGGACCGTCCGCCGACTGAGGCACCCTTGACGGAGTGCGTACTGTTTGGCGAGGTTTGGGCAGTGGCGCACGGAGGGGAATTCTGCGCACATCGGAACCAGTGGCAGGACGCGCCCGGCGCGTCGTGGGGGGAGCGATCGCCGATGCGATCCATCAGCCATGATCCACACGCCTCACCGACCCGTGCCGGCTTCGGCACACCGCTCGTGGAGCCGGCGGAAGGGCGGGCGAACTGAGGTGGAGATCACCATCCACAGACCCGGCGAGCTGACGCCCGAGCTGCGCGGGGCCTGGCACCGCGCGATGGACGAGTCGCCCGAGTACGCCAACCCCTTCCTCGCACCGGAGTTCGCGATCGGCGTCGGCCGGTACCGGGCCGGGGCGCGGGTGGCGGTGCTGCGCGAGGGCGGGGAGCCCGCCGGCTTCTTCCCGTACGAGCGGGGCCCGTTCGGCACCGGACGGGCCATCGGGCTCGGGCTGTCCGACTGCCAGGCCCTCGTGCACCGGCCCGGAGTCACCTGGAACGCCGAGGAACTGCTGCGGGCCTGCGGGCTCAGCATCTTCGAGTTCGATCATCTCGTCCAGGAGCAGCGGCCGTTCGCCCCGCATGTGACCGGCACCTTCGCCTCGCCGGTGATCGATGTGAAACCGGGCGACGGCGGCTATCCGGAGTGGCTGCGCGGCACCTATCCGGGGCTGGCCAAGACGACCCTGAAGAAGGAACGGCGGCTCGGCCGGGACGTCGGCGAGGTGCGGTTCGTCTTCGACGAGCGCGACCCGGAGATCCTGCGCACGCTCATGCGGTGGAAGTCCGCGCAGTACCGCAGGACCGGCCGCATGGACCGGTTCGCCCGGCCCTGGATCGTCGCTCTCGTCGACCATCTCTTCCGCCTGCACGAGGAGCACTTCACCGGAGTGCTGTCCGTGCTGTACGCGGGCGACCGGCCGGTGGCGGCCCACTTCGGCCCCCGGTCGAGCACCGTGCTCGCAGCCTGGTTCACCGCGTACGACCCCGAACTGCACTACTACTCCCCGGGGTTGATGATGCATCTGCGGACCGCCGAGGCGGCCGCGCGGGCCGGGGTGACCCTGGTCGACCTCGGCCGTGGCGACAAGGAGTACAAGGACTGGCTGAAGACCCGCGAACTGCGGGTCGCCGAGGGCTTCGCCGCCCGCGCCCATCCGATGGCGCTGGCCCAGCGGTTGTGGCGCCGGCCGGTCCGCGGGCTGCGCAACACGGTGCTGGCCCATCCGGGCCTGCGCGATCCCGCCGACCACCTGCTGCGGACGGTGGGCCGCCTCCGCGTCCAGGGTGCGCCGGCGGCCGCCCGGAAGAACCGCCTCCCGGACGGCTAGCTACTGACAGGTTCTCGTCAAGAATTCGCCAAGCGGCGGACGATTTCGCGCCGGAGTGGTCGGGTCTCCTGCGTCGGCAGTGTCGATGCATCCCGGAGGTCCCTGGTGTCCGTACCATCCCGCAGAAGACGGTGGTTCACACTCTGTGCGCTCACCGCTTCCGCCGCCCTCGTCACGATCCCCCCGTCCGCCGCCTCCTCTCACTCGCCGAGCCCCTTCGGCGTCCGCGCCGTCCGGCAACTCGCCGCGGAGCGCGAGCAGTCGGTGGGCGCCATGTCCCCGCATGCGGCGGCGGACGATGGCGACGGCAACGAGGCGGACGAGATCGCCGAGGGCGCGGACCAGTACGCCGAGGCCCGCACCTCACCGGGTGTGGTCGCACCGGGCGCGTACGGCGCCGCCTGGCACGACCTCACCAACCTCCCGAGCACCGGCGGCAGTTGGCGCAACATCACCGACCTGCCGTACGACTCCGACGACCCGCGCTACCGCGACGTCGACTCCAACTCCAGCGGCGGAAGCGGCAACGTCACCGGCCGGATGGCGGCGATCGCCGCCGACGACGACGGCTACGTCTACGCGGGCAGCGCCGGCGGCGGCGTGTGGCGCTCACGCACCGGGGGCGGCCACTGGCGGCCCATCAGCGACCGGCTGCCCGCCCAGTCCACCGGCGCCCTCGCCCTCGACGGCGCGGGCCGGCTCTGGCTGGGCACCGGCGAGGCCACCACCAACTCCGACGCCTACCTCGGCAGCGGCGTCTACGTCCTCACCCACCCGCACCACGGCACCTTCTCCGAGCGCAGCCGGGTCGGCGGGGACGAGCTGGAGAGCACCACCATCCACGAGCTGCGCTTCGGCGGCGGCACGGTGTGGGCGGCCACCAGCGAGGGCGTGTGGAGCCACTCCACCCGGCGGCTGAGCGGCCCCTGGAAGCTGGAGTTCGCGCCCAACCCCGACTTCCTGCCGGGCGGTTCGCAGGCCGGCGACCCGGACGCCCCCTACAAGAACATCGCCAACGACATCGCCATCGACCCGGCGGACCCCTCCAAGGTGGTCCTCGCCGTCGGCTGGCGCGGCGGTGACGACTACAACGGCTTCTACACCAAGGTGAACGGCGCCTGGACCCGGACCACCGGCGGCCTCGGTGACCTGCCGGCCGACGCGGACGACATCGGCAACGTCACCTTCGCCCGCTCCGCCGACGGCTCCCGCTACTACGCCATCGACCAGTCCCCGAAGCAGCTGAGCACCAACCCGGACAGCGGCCTGGAAGGCATCTACGTGGCCAGGTCCGGTTCGCCGGCCGGCCCCTGGACGAAGATCGCCGACTACAAGGGCCTGGCCGCCGACAACTCCGCGCTGACCACGGCCGGTTACATGCCGGGCGTCCAGGCCTGGTACAACCAGTTCCTCGCCGTCGACCCGAGCGACGCACAGCACGTGTACGCCGGCCTGGAAGAGGTCTACGAGACCAAGGACGGCGGCGGCAGCTGGTCGACCGTCGGCCCGTACTGGAACTTCCCCTTCTCCTGCTGGAGCATCGACCCCTCCCGGCAGACCGGCGCCTGCCACCAGACCACCCACTCCGACCAGCACGGCGTCGCGATCGGCCAGTACCACGGCAAGAGCTTCGTGTACGTCGGCAACGACGGCGGCGTCTACAAGCGCCCGGTGAACGGCGCCCAGGACGGCTCCGGCCATGCCACCGACTGGACGTCCCTCAACGACGGCACCATCGACACCCTGCAGTACTACTCCGTGGGCATCGGCAAGGACCTCGACCACGGCGGGGTGTCCGTCACCGGCGGCCTGCAGGACAACGGCCAGTCCGTCCTGCGGAGCAACGACACCGTGATGGGCTCGAACTTCGGCGGCGACGGCGGCGACACGCTCACCGACCCGGCGAACGGGTGCGACATCGCGCAGGAGTACGTCTACCTGGCCGTTCAGGTCACCCAGAACTGCGCGCTGAACAACGGCAGTTGGAGCACGGACCCGACCAAGGCCACCTCGTACTCCGTCGCCCCGCCCGACAACGCCACGAGTGAGGCCCGCTTCATCGCCCCGCTCGCCACCGACCTGAGGAACGGCGACACCTGGATCGCCGGCGGCCGCCACATCTGGGTCCAGACCCATGGCTACGCCATCCGCAGCGGCTCCGAGTGGACCAGCGTGCACGACTTCGGAGCCGGCCGCACCGCGACCGCCGTCGCCGCCTCCGGCGGGAAGATCTACGCGGCCTGGTGCGGCCCCTGCAACAACCAGGGCTTCGCCCGCGGCATCGCTGTCGGCAACGCGGACGGCAGCGGCTGGCACGACATCAGCCTGCCCGTCGACGGGACCGTGCCCAACCGCTACCTGAGCGGCTTCGCCGTCGACCCGCACCACGCCGACCACGTCTTCCTCGCCGTCAACGGCTTCTCCCGGCACTGGACCGAGGGCCCCGGCGCGGGCGTCGGCCACGTCTTCGAGTCCACCGACGGCGGCACCACCTGGAAGGACATCTCGGCGAACCTCCCCGACGTGCCGGCCAACTCCCTGCTGGTGACGGCGGCCTCGCCGTCGCCACCGACCTCGGCGTCGTCCACCGCGCGCCGGGCCGCACCACGTGGCAGCGGGTCGGCAGCCTGCCCGCCGTCGCGGTCCTCCAGCTGAAGACGAGCCCCGACGGCGGCACCTTGTACGCCGCCACGCACGGCCGGGGCATCTACACCGTCAAGGTGCGCGACATGCGCTGACCGCCGCGTGCCCCGGGTGGCCCCGGTCCTGCGGGGCCACCCGTGCCGCGGCGGGAGGCTCAGCCGCCGCCGCGGACCGCACGTCCCACCTCCGTGCGCAGCGCCACGAAATCCGGCAGGCTCCGTGTGCCGATCTGGTCGCGCTCGCCCGGCAGGTCGACCCGCAGGTCCCGGACGACACGGGAGCCGGGGCCGGGGGAGAGCACGACGACGCGGTCGCCGACGTACACGCTCTCGTCGATGTCGTGGGTGACGAACACGATGGTCGTGCCGTCCGCGCGGTGGACCTCCAGCAGCAGGTCCTCCAGATCCTCCCGGGTGCCGGCGTCCAGCGAGCCGAACGGCTCGTCCATGAGCATCAGGGACGGCCGGCAGACCAGGGCACGGGCGATGGCGACGCGCTGCTGCATGCCGCCGGACAGCTCGCGGGGACGGCGCCGGGCGACCCCGTGCAGCCCGACGCGTTCGAGGATCGCCTCGGCCTCGGCCCGCCGGGCGGCGCGCCCGAGGCCCTGACGGCGCAGCGGCAGAGCCACGTTGTCGCGGACGGTGAGCCAGGGCAGCAGCGAGCGGCCGTACTCCTGGAAGACGACCGCGAGGTGCTCCGGCACCCCGGTCACCGGCGCCCCGTCCAGGGTGATGGTGCCCTCCTCACCGGGCAGCAGCCCGGCGACGGAGCGCAGCAGCGTGGACTTGCCGCAGCCGGAGGGCCCGACCACGCTGAGGAGCTGCCCGTCGGGCACGGTGAGGCTGATGCCGTCCAGGACGTGCTGGTCGCCGAAGTGCCGGCTGACGGAGTCGAGGCGCAGCATCCCTCACCCCGCCCAGGGCTCGTACAGGGTGCCGGCGCTGCCGGTGACCCGCAGGTGCAGCAGGAAGGGGCCCGCGTCGTCGCCGCGGCCGAGGGCCGCCTCCAGCGCGGCCGGCAGCTCCTCGGCGTGTTCGGCACGGGCCGCCGGACAGCCGAAGGACTCCGCGAGCGCGGCGAAGTCGATGCCGGTGATGTCCGTCCCCGGGACGGGCGCCACGCCGATCCGGCGGCCCAGCGCGCGCACGGCCGCGTAACCGCCGTTGTCCACCAGGACGTAGGTGACCGGGGCCGCGTGCCGGGCCGCGCTCCACAGCGCCTGAACCGAGTACAGCGCCGATCCGTCGCCGACCACGCACACCACCCGGCGCCGGTCGGCGAGCGCCCGGCCGACCGCGAGCGGCAGGCCCCAGCCCAGCGCGCCGCTGCCCGTCGTCAGGAAGCCTCCGCTCAGCTCGATGGGCACGCGCGCGTGCAGCGCGTCGCGGTGGCTCGGCGCCTCCTCGACGAGGACCCGGTCGTGCGGCAGCCGGGCGCGCAGCAGATCGAAGAACAGCTCGGGGGTGATGTGCCCCTCGGCGCGGGCCGGGGCGGGAGCCGGCCGGGGTGGCGGCGGATCGCGGTCGGGCTCCTTCAGCAGTTCCGTCAGCCGGGCCAGGGCCGGCCGCAAAGTGGTGACGAGGCTGGTGCCGGCGGGCAGCCAGGCGGCCTGGCCGGGGTCGCAGTCCAGGTGGAACAGCTCGGTGCCGGGCGCGAGCGGCGGCCCGTCGTCCGCCACGTGATAGGTGAACACCGGTGCGCCGAGGGCGACCACCACGTCGTACGGGGCGAGGCGCGCGGCCAGTTGACGTGCGACCGGCGGCAGGAACCCCTGGAACAGCGAATGGGACTCCGGGAACCCGGAGCGGCCCGAGAGCGGGCTGATCCACACCCCGGCCCGGAGCCGCTCGGCCAGCGCCCGCACCTGCTCCAGCGCGTCCTCGTCGTCCACGCCCGGACCCACCACCAGTGCCGGGCGCGCGCTGTCGGCCAGCCGCGCGGCGAGCGCGGCGAGGGCCTCGGGGTCGGCGGTGAACGCCGAGTGCACCGTACGGGGCGCGACGGGCTCGGCGGGCCGGTCCCAGTCGTCCTCGGGCACGGACACGAACACCGGGCCGCGCGGATGCGTCATCGCGATCCGGTACGCCTCGGCGAGCACGGCCGGCACGTCCGCGGCCCGCTCCGGCTGGCGGGCGGACTTCACGTACGGGCGGGGGAACACGGCCGGTTCGTCGGCGCCCAGGAACGGTCGCAGCTGGAGCAGTGAGCGCGCCTGCTGGCCCGCCACGATCACCAGCGGCACGCGGTCGCGGAAGGCGTTGAACACCGCGCCGAGCGCGTGCCCCACCCCGCCGGCCGAGTGCAGGCTGACGCAGGCGGCCCGCCGGGTGCCGAGGGCGTGTCCGGCCGCCATCCCGACGGCGACGGACTCCTGCAGCCCCAGCACATAGGTGAAGTCCTCCGGCCAGTCGCGGAACATCCGCAGCTCCGTGGAGCCCGGGTTGCCGAAGACCGTGGTCATGCCGGTCTCGCGCAGCAGCCGTACGACCGCGTCGCGGACCGTGGTCGTCGTCATGCCGTCCTCCCTGCGGACGTACGGGGCCCGAGGAGCCGTTTCTCGACCGCCAGCAGACCGGTGTTGAGGAGATGTCCGAGCGCGCCGAGCAGCAGCAGCGCCGACCACACGGTGAGCAGGTCGGAGCGGGTCTGGGCGTCGGTGAGCGTGAAGCCGATGCCGTTGTCACTGCCCGGCAGCAGCTCCGAGAACACCATCAGGATCAGGCACAGCGACAGGCTGAGCCGAAGCCCGGCGAAGATCCGGGGCAGTGCCGAGGGCAGGATCAGGAACCACAGCCGTTCGGGCGCCGTCAGCCGCAGCACGGCCGCAACCTCCAGCCGCAGCGGGTCGGTGGCCCGTGCGCCCTCGGCCGAGTTGACCAGCACCGGCCATACGGCGCTGAACGCGATCGACGCCACCTGCATGGGCGTACCGAAGTCGAGGACGACGACGAACACCGGCACCAGCGCGGGCGGCGGCACGGCCCGCGCGAACTGGAGCACCGGGTTGCACAGCGCGTACGCCCGGCGCGAGCGGCCCATCGCGATCCCCAGGGTGATCCCGGCGACGGCGGCGAGCGCGAACCCCGCCGCCATCCGGCAAAGGCTCGGCAGGATGGTGTCGACGGCGGCCGAGGTGAGGAACAGATGGCCGACGGGCCCGGAGAACCACAGGTCACGGGCGTGCCGGACGATGCGCAGCGGCGGCGGGAAGTAGACGCTGCCCCGCGCGCGGGCGGCCAGCTCCCAGCAGGCCGCGGCGACGAGCAGCACCGACCAGCGCAGCAGGAAGGGGACGGCGGTGGCGCGGGGCGCACCGGGCGCGGAGCCTCGTCCGTACCTCACGCTCGGCTCCGAGCCGGCTTCCGTTGCGCCGGGCCCGGTTCCCGCGCCCAGGCAAACAGCCGCCGCTCCGCGCCGACCAGCACGCCGTTGATCACCAGCCCGAGCACGCCCGCCCACACCACCCCGGCCAGCACGTCCCGGGTGCCGTCCGGCTCCGTCTGGGCCTCGGCGATGAAGATGCCGAGGCCCTGCCCGAAGCCGGAGAGGATCTCCGTCGCGACGGCGAGGATCAGGGCGACCGATGCCGAGATCCGCACGCCGGCGGCGATGAACGGGGCGGTGGCCGGCAGCTCCACCCGCAGCAGCACGGCGACCCGTCCGAACCCGAAGGCGCGCAGGGTGTCCTTGGCCAGCGGGTCGGTCTCGGCGAGGCCGTAGACGGTGTTGAACAGCACCGGCCAGAGCGAGGCGTAGGCGATCAGCGTCACCTCCGTCCGCGTGCCCGACCCGAGCAGCAGCGACACCAGCGGGATCAGTGCGACGGACGGCAGCGGCCGCAGGAACTCGATCAACGCGCGCACGGCGGCCTCCACGACCGGCACCGCGCCCAGCAGCAGCCCGAGCGGCACGGCGATCGCGCAGGCGAGTCCGAGGCCCAGCGCCCACGCCCGCAACGTCACCCCGATCCCGTCGAGAAAGGCCCGGTCACCCGCCAACCGGGCGGCACGGGCGAGGACTTCGGAGGCGGGTGGCAGATAGGCGCGCCGCACGATCCCGGCCCGGGAGACCGCTTCGCAGGCTCCGAAGGCCGCCGCCGCGCCGAGCACGCCGAGCAGGAAGTCCTGACGTCGTGTCATTTCACCAGCAGGGGCGCCGGGTCGATGTCCTTCTTCAGCAGCCCCTCGGTGCGCATGAGGCGGACGAGCCGGCGCAGCGCTGCGGGGTCGGCGCTCACCGGATAGGCCGGCAGATGGATCGACGTGGCCTGGCCGGCGCTCACCTTGGCGTACCTGGGCAGCTCCGTACGCACCGCCCCCGGGTCCTCGGCGGCGAGCTTGGAGGCGGCCTCGACGGCGCGCCGGAAGCCCTCCGCCGCCTCGGGGTGCTTCTTCACGAAGTCGCCCGTGGTGATGTATCCGCTGGCCGGCAGGCCCCGGGCCGGCCCCGAGCCGCCGTCCAGCAGCACCCGGGCCCCCGACTCGCCCTGGACGGCCGTGTCGAAGGGCTCGACCACGTGCGCGGCGTCCACCTGGCCCTTCTCCAGGGCGGGACCCATCTGCGGGAACAGGATCTGCCGGTAGACGGGCCGCCCGGCGCCCCGGGCGTCGAGGATCGCGTTCAGGGTCAGGGACTGGATGTTGTTGAGGACGGCGACGGCGACCTTCTTGCCCGCGAGGTCCGCGGGCGATTTCAGGGCGGAGTCCTTCGGCACGAGGACGTCCATCATGTGCGGGGCGATCCGGACGCCCTCGGCGAGGATGCGCAGATCCAGGGTGCCCTTCTCGTACGCCTGGAAGTAGGTGACGTAGTTCGCGCTCGCGATCACGCTCACCTGGCCCTTGAGCAGGGCGGGCAGCGCCTGGATGCTCTGCTGCACGGGCTGGATGCGCACGTCCAGGCCCTCCTTGGCGAACAGCCCGCGGTCCCGTGCGAGATAGAGGGCGGCGGAGTCGGTGAGCGGCAGTGCCGCGACGGTCAGCTGCTGCCGCCCGTCGGCGGCCGACGTGCCGCCGCTGTCGCAGCCCACGAGGACCAGCGCCGCCGCGGCCACGAGAGAGGCGAGCCGTTTCGTTCCCGAACGTGATCGACGTGATGCCATACGGGCATGACTACCCCGACATTGTCATGATCGCTACAGATCGGGCCGGATTTCGGGGCCTTTGGAGAAATACGCGGCGAGTTCGGGACCCCGGGCAGCCATGCGCCCGGTCAGACCCGTGGACCGGCGACGCGCAGGGCTGCCGCGCCGGACGGCGGCGCGGTGTCGGCGGCACCCGTGACGGCCGTCCACCAGTCCGCGCCGTCCTCGACATAGCGCAGCAGCACACCCTCGCGGACCGCCCAGGGGCAGACGACGGCTCTGCGCAGCCCCATCAGCTTCAGCGCCGTGTGCCCGACGACGGCCCCGGCCAGGCTCTGCGCGGCGCGCGGCGCGGAGATGCCGGGCAGCCGGGCACGCTCGGCGGCGGGCATCGCGGCGAGGGTGTGGACCGCCTCGCGCAGATCCCGGCAGTGCAACTCGCGCTGCACGAACGGGCCGTGCCGCCCGGGAGGCGCCCCGCACAGCCGGGCCAGCTGCTGGAACGTACGGGAGCTGACCGCGGCGGTGCGCGGCCGTTCCCAGCGGATCCGTGAGGCGACGTCCCGCAGCTCGTGGCGGATGCGGCGGCGCAGCTCCTTCAGCTCCGCGGGCCCCGGCGGGTCCTGGAGGCCGAGGTACTCCCGGGTGAGCCGGTTCGCGCCGAGCGACAGGGCGGCGGCGAAGTCGGGCAGCCGGCCCCGGCCGAAGGCCACGTCCAGCGCACCGCCGCCGATGTCGAGCACCGCGAGCGGGCCGGCCTGCCAGCCCAGCCAGCGCCGGGCCGCCAGAAAGGTCAGCTCCGCCTCGGTCGCCCCCGGCAGGGTGCACATGCGGATCCCGGTCCCGGACACCACCCGGCGCAGCACCTCCTGCCGGTTCGGCGCGCTGCGCACCACCGCGGTGGCGAAGGCCAGCGGCCCCGGCGCATGCCACATCCGGGCCGTCGCCCCGGCCGCGGCCACCGCCTTCTCCAGCCGCTCCACCGCCTCGTCGGCGATGGTGCCGTCCGGACCGACGTGTTCGGACAGGCGCAGCTTCCACTTGACGGTGTGCACCGGCAGCGGAACACCGCCCCGCACATCCGCGATCACCAGCCGAACCGTGTTCGACCCCGCATCCACCACACTCACCCGCATGGCCGGGGACTACCCATTACGCCGCCAAAAACCCGTCATGTGCGCGTTGCCTCCGCGCACGGCACGGCCCGGCGTGCCGCACGGACCCGCCGGCCACCCGCTGTCCGGATCCGGGCCCCCGGCCGTCCGGAAGCCCGCTCCCCGCCCTTGGATGCCCTTAGATGGTCACCACCACTGTCGGCGCGAGGAGCGGCACTTGAGCACGACGCAATCGACGAGGGTACTGGTCATCGGCGGCGGCATCGCGGGCACCGCGACGGCGCTCGGACTCCACAAGGCCGGGTTCGACGTCACCGTGTGCGAGGCACAACCGGACACGGCCGAGGACATCGGGGCGTTCCTGACCCTCGCGAGCAACGGGATGCGCGCCCTGGCCGAGCTGGACGCCTCGGACGCCGTCACGGCCGTGGGATTTCCGCTGACTTCGCTGCGGCTGCTCGACCACGAGGGCACCGAGCTGACGCACGCACCGCTCGGGGAGGTGGCCGACCCCGCGCTGCGCTACCGCTGTCTGCGGCGCGGCGACCTGAACGCGGCCCTGCAGGGCGAGGCGGTCCGGCGCGGCATCCGCCTGCGGCACGGCACCCGTCTGGTCGCGCTCACGGACGGCCCGCACGGCGTCACCGCCGCCTTCGCCGACGGCAGCGCGACCCACGCGGACCTCGTCGTGGGCGCCGACGGGCTGAACTCCACCGTGCGCCGGATCCTCACTCCCGGTGTCCGGCCCACGTACGCGGGCCAGCGGGTCTTCTACGGCTACTGCGGCACCGCACCCGTCGCGGACGGCACCGGTGTCATCACCATGGTCCGGGGCAGCGAGAGCGCGTTCGGCTACGCGGTGTCGCCGGACGGGCAGACGTACTGGTTCGCCCGCGTGGGCACGGAACCGCTGCCCGCGGGCCGGTCCGCGCACCGGGCCCCCTGGCGCGAGGAGTTGCTGCCGCTGCTGCGCAAGGACGCCACCCCCGCCGCGGACATCGTCGCGGCCTCCCAGGACCCCGTCATGGTCACCAACGCCACCGAGATGCCGCTCGGCGCGTTGTGGCAGAAGGGGCGCGTCCTGCTGATCGGCGACGCGGCCCACGCGGCCTCACCGGCCACCGGCCAGGGCGCCTCGATGGCGCTGGAGGACGCCGTCGTCCTCGCCAAGGCACTGCGGGACCTGCCGGACGCACCGGCGGCGTTCACCGCCTACGAACGGCACCGCCGTCCACGGGTGGAGCACAACATCACCGTCAGCGGCGGTATCTCCCGAGGCGGCCGGAACCCCTCCCGCCCGGGGCCGATCGCGACCCGGCCCGCGGCTCCGGACGAGGCACTGATCCGCCAACTGGTCTGGGACAGCAGGCTGTCCGCCGCCCCGCCCGAGGAGGCCTGAGCGGCGCACACCGGGCGGACACGCTCGGGCGGGAGTACGCAGACGGCGCCGGAGCATGCCGGGACCGTGCGCGAAAGTGCAAGAGGCGGAGCACTGGAGTCCATTGCCGGGGAAAGCGCCGGAGCCGGATCGTTCCGTGCAACCGGCCCTTCGGCAACAAGGAGCACAGTTGCGACTCTTGAGCAGAGCAGGCGGCGCCCTGGCCGCGACCGCCGCCCTGGTCCTGGGCGGCGGCATCGCGTCCCCGGCGTCGGCCGCCCCGTCCGCCGACGCCACCTACACCGTGACCGTGGGGACCCCGGTACCCTTCACGCACCCCACGGACACCCCCGCCAGCCCCTACCTGGACCGGGACGGCACCTTCCACTACCAGCAGTCCGCCGCCCTGTACGGTGCCGCGGACCCGCGCACCTGGGACTTCTACACCGGCAAGGACTTCGACTCCGCGCGCTTCGACACCGCCCTGAGCAAGGCGGTGAATCCCGCCAACTCCGCCGACCGCAACGACGACACCACCTGGCGCTGCAACAACAGCCCCACCGGCCGGGAGGCCACCTACGCCCCGAGCGGCTCCGGCTACGCCCAGAAGAACTACTGCGACCTGTCCGGGGTGTGGGTCGACCCCGACACCGGCGACTGGTACGGGCTGGTCCACAACGAGTTCACGCCGCAGCCCTTCGGCGACGGACTGCACTACGACGCCATCGACTACGCCGTCTCCACCGACCGCGGCCGCACCTGGACCGTCAGGGACCATGCGATCACCTCGCCGTACAGCACGAAGCGCGGGGACACGACGGCCTTCCCGAACCAGACGTACTCCTACGGCGACGGCGACCAGCGCCTCTTCGTCGACACCGCCTCCGGCTACTTCTACGTCTACTACGGCTCCCGGATCATCGACAAGAGCGGTGGCTGGAAGGCGTTCTACGAGCATGTGGCCCGCGCCCCGATCTCGGCCAAGATGGCCCCGGGCTCCTGGCAGAAGTGGTACGACGGCGCCTGGTCCCAGCCCGGCACCGGCGGCAAGGAGAGCAACATCGTCCCCGTCGACGCCGACCACCCCACCGGCCACACCCCCGCCTCCGCCGAGTACGACCCGGCCAACACCGGCACCGCGGCCCAGCAGATCGCGGCCGGCACGATGCCCCCGACCTCGCCGCTGTTCGTCATGAACATCGCCTACGACGCCTATCTCGGGCTGTACATCGGCGAACCGCAGGCCGTCGACCAGAGCGGGAAATCACCGCAGTACCTCTACGCCACCGACGACCTGACCACCCAGAAGTGGCACCTCATCGGGGACACCGGCAGCTACACCAACGCCTCCTGGTACCGCTGGTTCCTCGACAGCGCCAACCGCACCAGCTCCACCGTCGTCGGCAAGTCCTTCCGGTCCTACTGCGCCTTCGGCTGCTCGCACGACGCCTCCGGCGAGTACGTCGACCTCACCGTCGACTCCACCACGCCCGCCGCAGCCCCCATGGACACGGGCCGCGCCTACCGCATCGCGAGCGGCGCGGGCCGGATACTCGCCCAGTCGGCCGGCGGCAGCGCCACCACCTCGCTGACGCGGCCCGCCGGACACGGCCGCGACACCTGGGTCTTCACCCCGACCGGCGACGGCGCCTTCACCATCGCGGGCGCGGCGAACGGCCGGCTGCTCGGTGTCGACTCCTCCTCCGGCGCCGGACGCGCCTGGGGCGCCAAGCCCACCGTCACCGCGCCCCGGGCCGGCGGGCCGTCGGTCGGACAGCAGTGGTTCGTGATCGCCGACGCCACCGGGGGCGGCTACCGTCTGGTCAACCGCTACAGCGGTCTCGTCCTCGGGCTCTCCGGCAGGTCGGGCCGGCTCGCCGAGACCACGCCCGTGCGCGACTGGACGGACAGCAGCGGGAGTTCCGTCGGCGCCGGACGCACCGCCGCCGAACAGACCCTGTCGCTCACCGCGACCTGAGCGCCCCCCTGACTCTTCGGAGCGCTCAACCCTCCTGGACGGCAAGGACGTCCGACTACTCTGCGCACATGACGATCATCAACGGGGAATCCGACGCCCGCCTGGCCGTGGACGCGGCCCAGGCGGGCGCCGCCGTGGTCCGCGACCTCTACGGCAGCCGCCTCGAACGCCACGAGAAGTCCGCCGGCGACTTCGCGACCGAGGCGGACCTCGCCGCCGAGCGGGCCATCCTGGACGTGCTGCGCGCCGCCCGCCCCGAGGATGCCGTGACCGGCGAGGAGAGCGGACGCTCCGGCGCCGCCGACGCCCACCGCCGCTGGCTCGTCGACCCGCTGTGCGGGACCCTCAACTACGCCGTGCGGACCATGCTCGTCGGCGTGAACGTCGCCCTGCGCCAAGGGTCCGAGGTCACGGCCGCCGCGACCGCCGACCCGTTCGGCGACGAGGTGTTCTGGACCGACGGCGACACGGCCTGGGTCCGCGGACACGGCGCCGACGAGCGGCTGACGCCCTCCGCCGGGTCCGCTCTGGTCGACGTCAACCTCGATCCGCCCTTCCTCCACGCACCCGGATTCCACCCGGCCCGGCTCCTCGCCGACCCGGGCTTCGGTGCGCGGTTCCGGCCCCGGGTGATCTCCAGCACCCTGGCGGTCGCCTGGGTCGCCGCCGGCCGCCGGGCCGCCTATGTCACCGACGGCGACCTGCGCGACAGCGTGCACTTCGCGGCCGGTGTCGCCCTGTGCCGCGCGGCCGGCTGCACGGTCACCGGCCTGCACGGCGAGCCCGTGCTCACCGGCGCGGACGGGCTCGTCGCGGCGGCCGACGCGGACACGCACGCCGCACTCCTGGACCTCGTCAAGAAGCAGGAGGCGCAGACGCGTTGAAGGCGATCTCGACGCACCGCGCGCCCGTCTGATGTGATGCCGGCATGACGACGGCCCACGACCTCGCGGCCCGCTTCGGCCCGGCCCTGGACATCCGCCCCGAGAGCCTCGGCGAGGCCGCACAGGACTTCGGGCACCTCGTACGGGCCGAGCCGCTCGGCGTGCTGCGTCCGCACTCCGCCGCCGAGATCGGGGACCTGCTGGAGTTCGCCGGCCCCCGGGGCATCCCGGTGAGCGCGCGCGGCGGCGGCCACTCGATGTACGGCCAGGGCCAGGCGGGCGGCGGGATCGTGCTGGACCTGCGGGCGCTGGACCGGATCGGCCCCGTGACGGACACTCAGGTGACCGTGCAGGCGGGCGCGTTGTGGCGGGACGTACTGGCCGCCACCCTGGCGCACGGGCGAACCCCGCCGGTCCTCACCGACTACCTCGGCGCGGGCGTCGGCGGCACCTTGTCGGCGGGCGGGCTCGGCGGCGCCGGCCACCGGCACGGCCTGCTCGCGGACCAGGTCCTGGAACTGGAGGTGGTGACCGGATCCGGGGAGCACCACTTCTGCTCGCCCGGCCGAGAGCCCGAGCTGTTCCACGCCGTGCTCGCGGGCCTCGGCCAGTGCGCCGTCATCGTGGCCGCCACCCTGCGCCTGGTGCCCGCCCCGGACCGGGTCCGCCGCTACTGCCTGTACTACGCGGACCTCACCCGCTATCTCGCCGACCAGCGGCGGCTCGCACACGAGCAGCGGTTCACCCATCTGGAGGGCCAGGCCCGCCCGGTCGGCGAGCACGGCTGGCAGTACATGATCGAGGCCGTGGCCCCGCACACCGGGCTCGGCCCGCCCGACGACGGCACCCTGCTCGACGGACTCGCGCACGACCCCGCCGCCCTGGAGACGGAGGACCTCGCATACGGCGAGTTCGCCCACCGTGTGGACACGGACGAGGAGGTCCTGACGACGACGGGGGAGTGGCTGTGTCCGCATCCTTGGCTCAACCTGCTGCTCCCTGACGGCAGCGCCGAGTCCGTGGTCCGTGCCGTACTCGCCGATCCGGCCTTCGCCGACCTGCGCGAGACCGGCCTCGTCCTGCTGTACCCGCTGCTCTCCGACCGACTGCGCGCCCCCTTCTTCCGCCGCCCGTCCGGTCAAGTCCTGTACCTTCTCGCCCTGTTGCGCACGGCGCCGCCGGACAGCCCCGGGACCGCCGCCGCGATGGTGGCCGCCAACCGCGCCGCCTACGAACTCGCCCGAACCCAGGGCGCCGTCGCCTACCCCGTCAACGCCCTGCCCCTGTCGGACGCCGACTGGCGCGACCACTACGGGGATCGCTGGCCGGCCCTCGCCGACGCCAAACGGCGCCACGACCCCCATCTCGTCCTGGCCCGGGGACACGGCATGCGGTTCTGAGGGGCCGACGGTGCTCCAAGCCCCGCGGTTCTGAAGGTTCTGACTCCCGAAGGCTTGCCGCCCGTTTGCCTCACCACTTAAATCAACACCTGAACTAAGCCGTCGGGTCGGCCCGTTCGACCCCTCTTCCCGTTGGGAGCCGCCCATGAGAACCCGGAACAGAAGCCGTACGGGACCGAGATGCCTGGGTGTCGCGCTGGCCGCCGTGGCGGCGCTGATCACCCTGCCCCTCGCCCACCCTCCGGCCGCGGCCGCGGCCCAGACCTGCGACACCGCGAACGCCGCCCAGGGCAGGCCCGCCACGGCCTCCTCCACCGAGAACGCCGGGACCACGGCCTCCGCCGCCTTCGACGGCGACGCCGCCACCCGCTGGTCCAGCCGGTTCGCCGACCCGCAGTGGCTCCAGGTCGACCTCGGCACGGTCGAGGACCTGTGCGGGATCGACCTGAACTGGGAGGCCGCCTACGGCAAGGACTTCCAGCTGCAGGCCTCCACCGACGGGCAGAACTGGACCACCCTCAAGACCGTCACCGGCGCGACGGGCGGCACGACGTCGTACGACGTCAGCGGCTCCGGCCGCTACGTCCGGATGTACGGCACCGCGCGCGGCACCGGCTACGGCTACTCCCTGTGGGAGATGGCCGTGCACACCACGGCCACCGGAACGACCGGGCCGGTCCAGGGCGGCGGCGACCTCGGCCCGAACGTCATCGTCGTCGACCCCTCCACCCCGAACCTCCAGCAGAAGTTCGACGACGTCTTCAAGCAGCAGGAATCGGCCCAGTTCGGCACCGGCCGCTACCAGTTCCTGCTGAAGCCGGGCACCTACGACGGCATCAACGCCCAGATCGGCTTCTACACCTCCGTCTCCGGACTCGGCCTCAACCCCGACGACACCCGGATCGACGGCGATGTCACGGTCGACGCCGGCTGGTTCAACGGCAACGCCACACAGAACTTCTGGCGCTCGGCGGAGAACCTCGCCATCAAGCCCTCCGCCGGGACCGACCGCTGGGCCGTGGCCCAAGCCGTCCCCTTCCGCCGCATCCACGTCGAAGGCGGCCTCGACCTCGCCCCGACCGGCTACGGCTGGGCGTCCGGCGGCTATGTCGCCGACTCGAAGATCGACGGCACGGTCGGCCCGTACTCCCAGCAGCAGTGGTACACCCGCGACAGCTCGGTCGGCGGCTGGACCAACGGCGTGTGGAACATGACCTTCTCCGGCGTCCAGGGCGCTCCCGCGACGAACTTCGACAGCGGCCCGTACACCACGCTGGACACCACACCCGTCTCACGCGAGAAGCCGTTCCTCTACCTGGACGGCAACGACTACAAGGTCTTCGTCCCCGGCAAGCGCACGGACGCCCGGGGCGTCTCCTGGCCGAACACCCCGGGCACATCGATCCCGCTCGACCGGTTCTACGTCGTCAAGCCGGGAGCCACCGCCGCCACCATCGACGCGGCCCTCGCCCAGGGCCTCAACCTCCTCTTCACGCCCGGCATCTACCACCTCGACCGGACGATCGAGGTCACCCGCCCCGACACCGTCGTCCTCGGACTCGGCCTCGCCACACTGGTCCCGGACAACGGCGTCGACGCGATGCACGTGGCCGACGTGGACGGCGTACGGCTCGCCGGATTCCTCATCGACGCCGGACCGGTGAACTCCGACACGCTGCTGCGCATCGGCACCCCGGGCACCCACGCCGACCACTCCGCCGACCCCACCACCATGCAGGACGTGTTCATCCGCATCGGCGGCGCCGGACCCGGCCTCGCCACCAACTCCGTGGTGGTCGACAGCGACGACGCCATCGTCGACCACACCTGGATCTGGCGCGCCGACCACGGCAGCGGCGTCGGCTGGGACACCAACCGCGCCGACTACGGCCTCACCGTCAACGGCGACGACGTACTCGCCACCGGCCTGTTCGTCGAACACTTCAACAAGTACGACGTCTCCTGGAACGGGGAACGCGGCCGGACGATCTTCTTCCAGAACGAGAAGGCGTACGACGCCCCGAACGCCGCCGCCGTCACCCACGACGGCATCGTCGGCTACGCGGCCTACAAGGTCGCCGACTCCGTCACCACGCACGAGGCCTGGGGGCTCGGCAGCTACTGCAACTACACCGCCGATCCCGGCATCGTCCAGGCCCACGGCTTCCAGGTCCCGCGGACCGGCGGCGTCACGATGCACGACCTGCTGGTGATCTCCCTCGGCGGCAACGGCCAGTACGCCCACGTCGTCGACAGCACCGGCGCCCCCACCTCGGGAACGAGCACCGTACCGTCCAAGGTGACGTCCTTCCCGTGACCCGTGCCGCCCCGGTCAGCCGCCGGACGGGGTTGTGCGCGCCGGCTGCCCGGGGCGGCGGAACAGGGCCGTCCGGAGGACATCCGCCCTCGAAGTGCCCGCCGGGTGTCTGGGAGGACGGGGGAGGGGAGCGGGGCCCGCTCCCCTCGGAGGCGGCCGGCGGGCCCTCACAGGCTCAGGACGCGCCGGTACGAGGCCTTCCGCCGAGCAGCCGAGGGCACTATCCGTCCGCCGGTCAGGGCGTCCGGGCGGGACCCGGGCGGCGGCGCCGGCGCAGCAGCAGACGTCTCGCCGGACGCTCCACCGCCTCGTACAGGATCCAGGACAGCCCGAGCGACACCGCGAACGCCGTCGTGGTGACGGCCACCCCCGCCAGCAGCCCGAAGTGCGGCTTCGTCCCGAGCAGTTGGGTGGCGGAGCGCAGCACCAGCAGATGGATCATGTAGAAGGCGAACGACAGCTCGCCGAGCCGCACCAGCCGCCGGCGCCGCCACAGCGAGGGCAGCCCCTGGACGTCAGCGACGGCCGCAGCCGGGATGAGCAGCGCGAACCCGGCGATGGTGCACACGGTCGAGGAGTAACCGGGGGCGACCTGCGGGACGAGGAAATAGCCGATGATCGCCAGGGCCAGCGACGCCTCCAGGCCGGGCCCGCGCCACCGGCCGAGCAGCACCAGCCGCGCGGTGACCGCTCCGAGGACGAACTCGGGCAGCCGGGCCGCGGGGAACGAGTACAGCTCATACGTCCACCAGTGGTGGGCGTTCGCCCAGGCCAGCACCGTCACCGCCACCACCGACAGGCCGCCCACGGCCGCCGAACCGCGTGTGCCGAGCCGGCGCAGCAGCAGGATCAGCAACGGGAAGGAGGCGTAGAAGAACGCCTCGCAGGCGAGTGACCAGCTGACCGGGTTCAGCGTCTGCCACCAGGGGCGCCACCAGGAATGCAGCAACAGCACGTTGGACAGCGCCTGCTTCGGCGTCGGCCTCGGCTGGTGCGCCAGCGTGTACGCCATCACCAGGGCGAGGGCCAGAGTGACCAGATGCACCGGGTAGACACGGGCGATCCGCCGTCTCCAGAAGGCGAGTGCACGGTCGTGGGGGCGGGCCGACCAGGTCAGTACGAAGCCGGACAGCACGAAGAAGAACGACACTCCGGTGGCACCGGCACTGAATCCCCAGTTGACGAGGCGGCCACCGGTGCCTCCGAAGTAGCCGAAGTTGTTCACGTGCAGTCCGAACACCAGCAGTGCCGCCATCCACCGCAGTCCCGTCAGAGACGGGAGCGAGGGCATGAGGGCGGCCGGGGAATCCCTGGCGCTCGTATCGCCTGTACGGGCGGGCGGCGTCGTCCGGAGCGCCCGGGTCGTCGCCGTGGTCATCGAATCACCTGCGCAGAGGGTTGGCATGGGGCATGAAGGGGTATGTTGCCCGTTCGAGCCCGGTCAATTACGTCACATGGCAAACATCACACTGCTGCCGAACGACAGACCTTTCCGGATGCCACGGACGGCAGGTCCGGGTGCACCCGGACGAGTGACGCCCCACGCACCGCCTTGATCGGCCCGTCCGGGGCGAGGCACACGACCTCCCGGACGAACCCTCGGGGTTGAGGGGGTCCGAGCGGTGCACGTGCCGCAGCTGTGTCGCCGGTGAGGACGGTGACAGCTGCGTGAAGGTTCCACGCGAGAACAACCCGGCGTGTTCGAGGCCGAGTTGTTCCCCCCCTTGCGCCCGGTGCGCCGGCGGCGGTGCTCGCGACTTTCGGCGCCGGATCTCCATCCTTCGGACCCCCGCCGCAGACCGTCGGCCGACGGCGCCCGCGCGGTCGGGCCCGGCAGGGTGGCCGTATGCAGAGGACCGAGGGGATCAAACGCGCACAGTTCCTGGCCGGCATGGCGTCCGCGGGGCTCGCCGCGGCCGTGCTGCCGTCGGGCCCGGCCCGCGCCGCGCAGGGCGGCCCGGGGCGGGCCCCCGCCGCACACGGCGCGCTGCGCCATCACGGGGTCGTGTACACCGTGGGCGAGGGGGAGACTCCGGGTACGGCCTTCAGCGCCGCCCGGATGCGCAAGGACATCCGGGCCGTCCGCGACGAGCTGCACGCCGACACCGTCGACGTCACGGGTGACGGCGTCGAACGGCTCACGGCCACCGCGGCCGAGGCGGCCGAGCGGGGGCTGCGGGTCTGGCTCCAGCCGACCCTCGGCGACGCCCCCGAGCGGGACATCCTGGAACACCTCGCCGAGACCGGCCGGTTCGCGGAGGGGCTGCGTCGGCACGGTGCCGCCGTCGACCTCAGCGTGGGCTGCGAGTTCTGGCTGTTCGTGCCCGGGATCGTCCCCGGCGACACCGTCTTCGAACGCATCCGGAACCTGCTCGACGGCAAGGTCGACCCCGTGGCCATGCAACGCCGGCTGGACCGCTTCACGGCGAAGGCGGCCGCGGTCGGCCGGTCGGTCTTCCACGGTCGGCTGAGCTACGCCGCCGCCCAGGACGACAAGGTCGACTGGCGCCTCTTCGACATCGTGGGCATCGACTACTACTCGTACTTCCCCCGCAGGGCCGACTACGTGAAGGAGCTGAACCGCTTTCTCCGGTGGGGGAAGCCGCTGGCCGTCACCGAGTTCGGCACCTGCGCGTACGTCGGGGCGCCCAAGACCGCCGGCATGGGCTGGGACATCGTCGACTACGACAAGAAGCCCCCGGAGATCAAGGGCGACCTGGTGCGCAGCGAGCGCACCCAGGCGGCGTACCTGATGCAACTCCTCGACGCCTTCTCCTCGCTGAACCTGTACGCGGCGATGGCCTTCGAGTTCGTGACCCCCGACGCCCCGCACCGACCGGGCGACCCGCGCCACGACCTCGACATGGCGAGCTACGGCATCACCAAGGCCGTCAAGGACCGCCCGGACGACCCCGCCTCCGGCTGGCACTGGGAACCGAAGGAAGCCTTCCACGCCCTGGCCCACCGCTACCGTTCCGCGCGAACCGGCCGCCACCACGCCCCCTGACCCGCGCAGCCGCAGCCGCCGGGGTGCGGTCGCTCCGGCTCATCCCTTCGGAGGACCGTCCGGCTTGCCGCGCCGCCGTCGCCGATCCGGGGCCGGATGATGCGGGCATGTCCCCGCCCCGCCCCACGCTGCACCCCTCGCTCCACCCCGCGACCCGCCTCTCGACCGACCCTCTGGCCCGTCCCCTGTCCGACCTTCCCGCCTCCCGTGCCTGTGTCCGCCACGTTCGCCACGTTCGCCACGTCCGGCACGGAGACGCGGCGGCGGGAGCGTGCGCCTGGGTGATGCATGCGAAGGCAAATGTGAATGCAAATGTTCGGACGGGTGAGGGAGTGGGCGCCGGGGTGCAGGCGGAGGTGGACGGCGGGTGACGCCGCGCGACTCAAATTGCATCGTTCGTTTTCTTGAATCCCTCGTGTTTATGAGGGTAGGTTCGGCCTCATGACCGCCTCCCCGACCCCGACCACCGCCGAGGAGCTCCGCGGTGTCGGCCTGCGCGTGACGGCAGCCCGCGTCGCGCTGCTGGAGACCGTCCGGGCGGGCGACCACCTCGGCGTCGAGGCGATCGCCTCCGGGGTGCGCCACCGCGTAGGCCACATCTCCCTGCAAGCCGTCTACGAGGCCCTTCACGCGCTCACTGCGGCGGGTCTGGTCCGCCGTATCGAGCCGGCCGGTCACCCGGCCCGGTACGAGGGGCGTGTGGGGGACAACCACCACCACATCGTGTGCCGGTCGTGCGGCGCCGTCGCCGACGTCGACTGCGCCGTGGGCGACGCGCCCTGCCTCACCGCCTCCGACGACCGCGGCTTCGCCATCGAGGAGGCCGAGGTCGTCTACTGGGGTGTGTGCCCCGAATGTTCCACCGGCCGCAGTTCCTGAGCACCGAGTTCCGCACAGTTCGGAAGGAATGCCATGACTGAGAACAACGACGCGAACGTCGCAGACGCGAAGGCTGAGGGCGGCTGCCCCGTCGCCCATGGCCGCGCCGCGCACCCGACCCAGGGCGGTGGCAACCGCCAGTGGTGGCCGGAGCGGCTCAACCTGAAGATCCTTGCCAAGAACCCGGCCGTGGCCAACCCGCTCGGCGAGGACTTCGACTACCGCGAGGCCTTCAGCAACCTGGACCTCGCCGCGGTGAAGCGTGACATCGCCGAGGTGCTCACCACCTCGCAGGACTGGTGGCCCGCCGACTTCGGCAACTACGGCCCGCTCATGATCCGTATGGCCTGGCACAGCGCCGGTACCTACCGCATCAGCGACGGCCGCGGCGGTGCCGGCGGTGGCCAGCAGCGCTTCGCACCGATCAACAGCTGGCCGGACAACGCGAGCCTGGACAAAGCCCGCCGTCTGCTGTGGCCGGTGAAGAAGAAGTACGGCAAGTCCATTTCCTGGGCCGACCTGATGATCCTCACGGGCAACGTGGCGCTGGAGACGATGGGCTTCAAGACCTTCGGCTTCGCCGGCGGCCGCGTCGACGAGTGGGAGCCCGACGAGGACGTCTACTGGGGTCCCGAGACCATCTGGCTGGACGACAAGCGCTACACCGGTGACCGCGAGCTGGAGAACCCGCTCGCCGCGGTCCAGATGGGTCTGATCTACGTCAACCCGGAGGGCCCGAACGGCAACCCGGACCCGATCGCCGCGGCCCGCGACATCCGTGAGACCTTCCGCCGTATGGCGATGAACGACGAGGAGACCGTCGCCCTCATCGCCGGTGGTCACACCTTCGGCAAGACCCACGGCGCCGGCCCGGCGGACAACGTCGGCGCCGACCCCGAGGCCGCCCCGCTGGACCAGATGGGCCTCGGCTGGAAGAGCAGCTACGGCACCGGCGTCGGCAAGGACGCCATCACCAGCGGCCTCGAGGTCACCTGGACCGAGACGCCGACGAGCTGGAGCAACAATTTCTTCAAGAACCTCTTCGAGTACGACTACGAGCTGACCCAGAGCCCGGCCGGGGCCAACCAGTGGGTGGCCAAGGACGCCCCGGAGATCGTTCCGAACGCGTTCGACTCGTCGAAGAAGCAGCGCCCGACGATGCTCACCACCGACCTGTCGCTGCGCTTCGACCCGGTCTACGAGCCGATCTCGCGCCGCTTCTACGAGAACCCCGAGGAGTTCGCGGACGCCTTCGCCCGCGCCTGGTACAAGCTGACGCACCGTGACATGGGCCCGGTCGTCCGCTACCTCGGCCCGGAGGTCGCGAGCGAGGAGCTGCTGTGGCAGGACCCGCTGCCGCAGCGCACCGGTGAGCCGATCGGCGCCGCGGACGTCGCCTCCCTCAAGCAGGAGATCCTCGGCTCGGACCTCACGGTCTCCCAGCTGGTCTCGGCCGCCTGGGCCGCCGCCTCCTCCTTCCGCGGCAGCGACAAGCGCGGTGGCGCCAACGGCGGCCGCATCCGCCTGGAGCCGCAGCGGAACTGGGAGGTCAACAACCCGGACGAGCTGGCCCACGTGCTGCGCGTCCTGGAGGGCGTCCGGGAGTCCTTCAACGCCAAGGGCGGCAAGCAGGTCTCGCTGGCCGACCTGATCGTGCTCGCGGGCTCCGCGGCCGTCGAGAAGGCGGCCGAGGACGGCGGCGTCGCGGTCGAGGTGCCGTTCACGCCGGGCCGTGTCGACGCCTCGCAGGAGCAGACGGACGTCGAGTCGTTCGCCGCGCTCGAGCCGGCCGCCGACGGCTTCCGCAACTACATCGGCAAGGGCAACCGCCTGCCGGCCGAGTTCCTGCTGGTCGACAAGGCGAACCTGCTCCGGCTGAGCGCGCCCGAGATGACCGCCCTCGTCGGTGGTCTGCGCGTCCTCGGCGCCAACCACAACGGCTCCAAGCACGGCGTCCTCACCGACAGGCCGGGCACGCTGACGAACGACTTCTTCGTCAACCTGCTCGACCTGGACACCGAGTGGAAGTCGACCTCCTCCGCGCAGGACGAGTTCGAGGGCCGCGACGCCTCCGGCGCCGTCAAGTGGACCGGCACCCGGGCCGACCTGGTCTTCGGCTCGAACTCCGAGCTGCGGGCCGTCGCCGAGGTGTACGCCAGCGACGACGCGAAGGAGAAGTTCGTGAAGGACTTCGTCGCCGCGTGGACCAAGGTCATGAACGCGGACCGGTACGACCTCGTCTGACCGCCTTCGCGCCGAGCGTGACCGGCCCCGGCCGGTCCGCTGAACAGGACGTCCGGGCCCGCCCAGCAGGGCGGACCCGGACGTCCTCGTTTCGGCAGCGGCCCCGAGCGCCTCGTCAGCGGCCGAGGACCGCCGCACCGGCCTGCGCGTACCGCTCGTCCAGATCGCCGGACGGGGCACCCGCGACACCGATGCCCGCGACAGGGGCGCCCTTGGCGGTCACCGGCGCGCCGCCCGCCAGGAACAGCGTGCCCGGGATGTCCCTCAGGGTCGGCGCCTGCTCCAGCCGCTTGGCCAGCTCCGAGGTGGGCGCGTTCCAGGACACGGCCGTGAACGCCTTGCGCTCCGCGGACTCGTACGACTGCGGGCCCGCCCCGTCCCCGCGCAGCGTCACCAGGGCGTTGCCGCCCCGGTCGACGACGGCCACGGAGACCTGCCTGCCGTCCTTCGCGGCGGCGTCCACGGCGGCCTGCGCCGCCTTCGTGGCGGCGGCCAGGGTGAGATGCGTGCTCTGGGTGAGGTCGCCGCTCCGGGCCGCCACGGGGGCGGCCGCGGACGCGCCGCCGGTGGAGTCGGCGGCGTTGGCGGCGACCGTACCGACGACACCCGCGCCGACGACGGCCAGGGCGGCACCGCCCACGAGGACTCGGGTACGGCGGGAGGGCTTCTTGCGGCTGGACATGACGGGGGCCTTCCTGTGCGGGTATGTCGGGTCGGAATCGCTTCCGTCATCGATCCTGGGCCCTGATCCGCCCGCACCCCGTCGCCGGACCGGTTGTCCTGGGGGTCATCCGAACGGATGACCTCGCATGCTCCGGCCCAGGGAACAATGGAGGGTGTTTGCCCAGCTCAGCGCGGCGGCCAAGGAGGTGTCAGCGGTGCCCGTACCCGAACGCGACGACGCCCGCGCACCGGAACGCGACGACGCCCGCGCCCTCACCGTCGTCATGCACACCGCGTTCTTCGTGCTGCTCGCGGCTTCCCTCGCCCGCTATCTGGCCCGGCACGCCGACGGACCGCACACGCCCTGGATCATCGCTCTGTCCGCACTGCTGGCCGTGCTCTATGTCCTCGGTCCCGCGGTCGGCGCCCGGCCCGGCCCGCGCCGGCTGACCTGGCTCGGACTCGTCGTCGCCACCTGGGCGCTGCTCGTCGTGCTGGCCCCGAGCTTCGCCTGGTGCGCGGTCCCGCTGTTCTACACCGGCCTGCGCACCCTCCCGCCGCGCGCCGCGATCCCGCTCGTCGCGCTGCTGACGGCCCTCGCCGTGGCCGCCCAGCTCAGCCTCGCCGGCTGGCCCGACCCCAATGTCCTGCTCGCACCGCCGGCCGTCGCCGCCGTCGCCGCCACCGTGTTCGTCGTCATGCAGCGCCAGGCGGCCCGCCGGGACGCGCTGATCGACGATCTGGTGCGCACCCGCCGCGACCTCGCCGCCACCGAGCGCCGCGAGGGCACCCTCGCCGAACGCGAACGGCTCGCCCGGGAGATCCACGACACCCTCGCCCAGGGCCTGTCCAGCCAGCGCATGCTGCTGCAGGCCGCGGACCGCCTGTGGGACACGGCTCCCGGAACCGCCCGGGACCACGTCCGCACCGCGGCCGCCATCGCCGAGCGCAGCCTCGCCGAGGCCCGCCGCTTCGTGCACGATCTGGCCCCGGCCGATCTGGCGGAGGGCGGTGGTCTGCTCCAGGCCCTGCGCGCCGTCGCCGAGCGCGAGACGACACCCACGCTCACCGTCCGCGTCCACTGCGAGGGCACCCCGCCCGACCCGCTGCCCGCGCCCGTGGAGGCGGCCCTGCTGCGCATCGCACAGGGCGCCCTCGCCAATGTCCGTGAACACGCGGCCGCCACGATCGCCACCCTCACCCTGACCTGTCTGGACGACCAGATCGTCCTGGACGTCACGGACGACGGCCGCGGCTTCGACCCGCACACCGCACGGGCCGCCCCGAAATCCACCACGAGCGAGTCGCGCGGCCACGGCCTGCCCGCCATCCGCGCCCGCCTGCGGCAGCTGGGCGGCACCCTCACCGTAGAGTCGGCACCGGGCGAGGGCACCGCCCTGTCGGCGGCGATCCCCCTGGAGCCGCGATGACCCACCCGCCCGAGCCGCCCGGCCGTACACCGGTCCGCATCCTCGTCTGCGACGACCACGCCGTCGTACGCGCCGGCCTGCTCGCCCTGCTGCACAGCGCCCCCGACATCGAGGTCGTCGGCGAGGCCGGCGGCGGCGAGGAGGCCCTCGCGCTGGCCCGCAAGACCGCCCCGGACGTCGTCCTGATGGATCTCCAACTGGGTGCCGGGATCGACGGCGTGGAGACCACCCGGCGGCTGCGCTCCCTCCACCCGGCCCCGCACGTGCTGGTGCTGACCACCTACGACACCGACGCCGACGTCACCCGCGCCGTGGAGGCCGGTGCCACCGGCTATCTACTGAAGGCGGAGCGCGCAGAGGACCTCTTCACCGCCATCCACGCCGCCGCCCAGGGCCGCCCGGCGCTCTCACCACCCGTCGCCGACCGCGTCATGTCCCGCCTCCGCAACCCGCGCCCCGCCCTCACCCCACGCGAACGCGACATCCTCGCCCAGCTCGCCCAGGGCCTGCCCAACCACGCCATCGCCCGTGCCCTCTACATCAGCGAGGCCACGGTCAAGACCCACCTGCGCCGCATCTACGACAAACTCGGCGTGGACACCCGAGCCGGCGCGGTGGCAGTGGCGAAGGAGCAGCGCCTACTGCCCTGACGGAACGTCCCGACACCGTCGGCGGCAACACCCCGAAGGGGCGCGGGGAACGCCGTGACCAGCTACGACACCCCCGCACCCGCCGCCGCACCCCCGCACCCGCTCCCTCACCCCCGCACCCGCTCCCTCACCCCCGCAACGCCTCGAACGCCTCCCGCCCGGCCACCCCGATCGCAAGCTCGACATCCGGCGCAAGCCCCGCGCAGCGGTCCGCACGGGTCAACGCCGCCATCGCCACCCGGTCCCCGGACTCCGCCTCGACCACGCCGATCTCGTGCCGCAGATGCAGAAACGTGCCCGTCTTGCCGCTCCACCGCAGCGTGTCCGCGCGCAGTTCGCTCGCCAGCCGCTGTGTGAAGACCTGCAGGCTCATCAGCCGGCGCAGTTCCGCCGTGGCCGAGGGGGCGGAGATCTCGTCGCACCACACCCGCCGCAGCAGTTCCACGAGCGCCGCGGCCGAGCCGACGTTGGCGTGGGCGGGGTCCAGGGTCTCGATGGTGTGCCGGTCCGCCCGCTCGTCCCGGAGGGCCAGTTCCAGCGCGAGCGAGAAGTCGTTGCCGGCGGCACCGGCGGCGCACTCGTACATGTGGTTCATCCGGTGCCGCACCCGGATGTCCCCGCACCCCCAGGCGCGCAGCCGCTCGTCCACGTCCGCCACCGGCACCAGGCCGAGCACGGTGTCCGCCGCGGCGTTGTCGCTCACCGACAGCATCATCAGCAGCAGATCGCCGACGGCCACGATGGCCGGGTACCGGAACGCCGCGAGCCCGGTGTGACCGACGCTGCTTCGCGCCGGGTCGACGGGCACCGGGGTCGCCGGGTCGAGGTCCCCGGCCGCGATCCGGTCCAGTACGACGAGGGCGAGCGGCACCTTGACCACGGAGGCGAGCGGGATCAACTCCTCGATATCGAAGCCGAGTTGCTCGCCCGTGTCGAGATTCCGGGCGAGGAAGGAGCCGCGCACCCCGAGGGCCGCCCAGTCCGTGGCGATCGCCTCGGCGACGTCCCTCAGGGCGCCGTCGTCCCCGACGTACACCGGACGGCGCACCCCTGCCGCGCTCATCCGCGTGCCGCCAGTCGCGCCGTCGCGTCCTCGGTACGGGGCCCGGAGGGCGGCCCCTTCGGCCCGCGGGCGGCGCCCACCGCCGAGGCGAGCAGCGGGACCAGCCAGTCGGGCGCAGCCGCCGCACCGGCCCGGTCCGGGGCGGCGCGCACGTCGTACCCCCGGTGCAGCGACCGGTCGCCCAGCGGCGCCCACCGTGCCCCGTGCTGCCGGGCGAACGGCTCGGCGCACAGCAGCAGCGCGCGCCCGGCCAGTGTCTCGGCCAGCGCGGTGGCCGCGGACCCTGCCGGCCGGAACCGGCCCGGGGGCAGACCGGCTCGGGCCGCGGCACGCTCCAGCCGTTCCTCGTGCGCGGGTATCTGGTCCTCTGGCAGGGTCAGCACCGGCAGCGGGGCACCGGGTTCGGCGCCGCGACCGCGGCGGGGCCGCAGGTCCTCCAACTGGACCGCGCGCCGCGCGCCGGCGTACGCCGGGGCACACTGTCCGTCCTCCGTCTCCGGCGGGGACGCCAGGCCGAGCGGTACCCGGTGGGCGCCCCGCTCCGCGGGTACCCGCACCAGCGCGTAGGCGAGCGATCCGTCGGCCAGCCCGGAATCCCTTTCCCGGGGCGGCAGTTCACGCATGCCGAGGGTGACGCCGCGCTCGCCGGCGGCACGGATCGCGCGCCCCAGCGCCGCCGGGGCGCAGTGCGCCGGCACCCCGACGGCCCGCACGCGCGACCGCCCGGCCGCCCCCGCGACCTGCCGCAGCCGCTGGGCCCGGTCCAGCACGTCCCGCGCGTACGCCAGCAGCAGCACCCCCAGTTCCGTGGTCGTGATCTGCCGCCGTGAACGGTCGAACAGCAGTCCGCCGAAGTGCTCCTCCAGGGTCTTGACGCGGCGGCTGAGCAGCGGCTGCGCGATGCCGAGCCGGTCCGCCGCCCGGGAGAAGCTCGTTTCGTCGGCCGTCGCGACATACGCCTCTAGGTGCGCCAGGAGATCCATCCAGCACTCATATCAATAGGGAATGAGATGTTCAAAGTTCCCTCTTGGACATGAGCGCGGCCCCGGTGTTTCCCTGTCCGAGCCGAAGATCCACCAAGCCGCTCCCGGACGACCGGAGGACCGCGCCCATGGCCCGCCCCCTGCCCCATTCGAACCCGAACCCGAATCCCGACTCCGCATCCGGATCCGACCGCTCCGCCCCGATGGCCCGGCGCGGCCTGTTCAAGGCGGGTCTCGCCCTCACCACCGCGGCCGTCGCGGCCGGAGCGGTCGCCGCGCCCGCCGCGTCGGCCGCCCCGGACGGCGAACGGCGGCGCGCCGAAGCCGAGTTGGCCGAACTGGAGCGTCGGCACGGCGCCCGGCTCGGTGTGTACGCACGCAACGCGCGCACCGGGCGGACCGTGTCCCACCGTGCGGGGGAGCGGTTCGCGATGTGCTCCACGTTCAAGGCGTTCGCCGCGGCGGCGGTGCTGCGCGACCAGACCTGCCGCACCCCGCTGGACACGGTGATCCACTACCCGCCGCGCGACATCCTGGCGCACTCGCCGCGCACCGAGGAGCACGTCGACACCGGTATGACGGTGGCGGACCTGTGCGCGGCGGCGATCCAGTACAGCGACAACGCGGCGGGCAATCTGCTGCTGCGTCAGATCGGTGGGCCCCCCGGGCTCACCCGGTTCTTCCGCTCGCTCGGCGACGAGGCGAGCCGGCTCGACCGGTGGGAGCCGGACCTGAACACCGCGATCCCCGGCGATCCGCGCGACACCACGACTCCCGGGGCGCTCGGCCGCAGCTTCGAGCGGCTGACCCTGGGCCGGGCGCTCGCCCGCGCCGACCGGGAACGGCTCGTCACCTGGCTGAAGGGCAACACCACCAGCGGTGCGCGGTTCGGCGCCGGACTGCCGCGCGGCTGGGCACTCGCGGACAAGACAGGTACCGGCGACTACGGCACCGCCAACGACATCGGCGTGGCCTGGACGACCCGCGGGACGCCGGTCCTGCTGACCGTGCTGTCCACCAAGAGCGCCCAGGACGCGACGGCGGACGACGCGCTCGTCGCGGAGGCGGCCCGCATCCTGGCCCGTGTCCTCGCGCCGGGCGAGTGAGCGCCCGTCGACCGCAACGGCTCCGGGCCCTGCGGCGACGGCCCCGCGCACGCGCCCGTGAGCGAGGCGTTCGGCGCATGAATTCGGCGCACGAGGGGGTCGGCTACGACGGCCAGCCGCCGTACGGCACGGTGAGCAGCTCCATGGCGTGGCCCGCGGGGTCCAGGAAGTACACGCCACGGCCGCCGTCGTTGCGGTTGATCGTGCCGGGCTGCTTCTGGTGCGGGTCGGCCCAGTGCTCGATGCCGCGCTCGACGATACGGCCGTACGCGGCCTCGAACTCCTCCTCGGAGACGAGGAACGCGTAGTGCTGTGGTGCGATGTGTTCCTCGGGGACGCTGGCGAAGTCCAGCGTGACTCCGTTGCCGAGGCTGACCGCGACGAACGGGCCCCACTCCGGGGCGGTCTCGAGGCCGAGCAACTCGGTGAAGAAGTCGGCGGACTCCCGGTTGTTCCGGGCGTGGACGATGGTGTGGTTCAACTCGACTGACAAGGAATCCCTCCTGGTCATGTCCTGGCACCTCCATGCCTCACCCGGCCGGTGACCGACACGCGATGCCACTGTCGATCTTAGCCCGGCGGACCGCGGACGGCTCAGCCGAGTGTGTCGGACGCGGCCACGGGGTGCGCCTCCAGGTCGGCGGCGGCGAGCAGGTCGGCGATCAGTTCCTCGGACCCCCCGACATAGGTGCTGGTCAGGTCGACGTCACCGCCCAGGCACCAGGCCCGGTCCGCGGGCCACCACAGATCGGGCAGCTCGGCGAACTCGTCCAGCGACACCGGTGAGACGGCGTCGGCGAGGGCGCCGCCGAGCAGCACCTCGTCGCGGCCGGGAGTCTCGAAGCAGGGGAACCGGTCGAAGTCCCAGCGGCCGTAGCCGCTCCACAGCCCGAACCAGCACCGCTGCGCGGTCGTGGTGTGCCGGGCCAGCACGGGAAGGAGGTCCCGCGCGACCTCGGGCGGGGTCGGTCCCTCACCGGGATGCTCGTCCCAGACGCCGGGCAGACCGTATTCGGCGACGTCGTGATAGGCGCCGCCCATCCCCGCGACCTCGTGCCAGCGCGAGCCCGGCGCGACGCGGGTCCCGCGTGCGGCGGCCACCGCCGACCAGCGCACGGGCCGCTCCGCGAGGGAGGCCGGGTGCAGGATGCGGGCGTACGCGGCGAAGCCCGGACCGCTGACGCCCGCGACTGTGCCGAAGGCGCCGCGGCCCGACGCGGACACCGTCAGCCAGCGGGCGGGGGACAGGTCGTCGGTACGGACCCGCAGGCGTCCGTAACCACTCGGGTGCGGGCTCGCGGTGCACCGGTCGGAAGTCGTCCATCCGCACAGTGTGCCGGGTGGGGGCGGGCCGGTCCCGGCCCGCCTGATGGGACCCGTGGAGCGCGGCGGGCGGGACGATACGGACCGGCGTGGGTAGCGGTGGGGCCCGAGCCGGTCACCGCGGGCATCGCGGCCGGAGCCGCCGCCCGCCGCGCCGACCCGCCGCTGACGAGGGACGTCAACCGCCGCGGTGCACCACGTGTCCGCCGGTCACGGTCAACGCCACAGGCGCATCGGCGAGTTCGTCGCCGGGCGCGTGCACCGGGTCGACGGCGAGCGCGGTGAGGTCGGCCCGGCAGCCCGCCGCCACCCGGCCGGCGACGCCGGACTCGCCGCCGGCGGCCGCCGCGTGGCTGGTGCAGCCTTCCAGCGCCTGCAAGGGAGTCAGGCCCGGCCGGTGGGCCGCCGCGCCCTTCGGCCGCCGGGCCGTCGCCAGCACGGCCCGCACGTCGTAGGGGGCGATCGGCCAGTCCGAGCCGAGGGCGAGCGTCGCGCCCGCCTCCCGCAGATCGCGCAGCCGCCAGGCGCGGGCGGCCCGCTCGCCGCCCAGCCGGCGGGACCACT
Organism: Streptomyces yokosukanensis; assembly: GCF_001514035.1. Classification (GTDB taxonomy): domain Bacteria; phylum Actinomycetota; class Actinomycetes; order Streptomycetales; family Streptomycetaceae; genus Streptomyces; species Streptomyces yokosukanensis. The sequence continues at coordinate 149,216 of NZ_KQ948207.1, forward strand.
CGTCGGTGCCGTCGTCGCGGGTGTAGCCGGTGTGCGGCGGCTGCAGGGAGGCCGCGACCCCCAACTCGGCGAAGCGGGGAAGGAGTTCGTCGGGGACGGTCTCGATGTGCTCGATCCGGTGGGCTCCGCGCCCGCTCGGCCCGAGGGCGGCGACGGTGTCCAGGACGTGGCGGACGGCCGCGTCCCCGATCGCGTGCGTGGCGGTGCGGACGCCGGCGGTGTGCAGGGCGTGGACGGCCTCCGCGTAGCGTCGTGGGTCCGGCCAGAACGCGGCGGTGCCCTGACCGTGGCAGTCGGGGTGTTCGAGCCAGGCGGTGCCGCCCTCGACGGTGCCGTCCATGAAGAACTTCACCCCGCCGACCAGCCAGTGCCGCCCGCCCGTGCGCTGGAGCCGCACAAGCTCCCGCAGCGCGTCCTCGTCGGCGCCCGGCATGCACCAGGGCGCGAACCGCAGCCGCAGCGGCAGGACCGTCTCCTGGGCCACCTCCCGCACCAGGCCGAGGTCGCCGCCGTCCATCACATGGGCTCCGGTGAGCCCCGTCGCGGCCATGGCGGACAGCAACTCCAGCAGTCGGGCCCGCCGTTCGGCGTACGACGGCCGGGGTACGACGTCCGCCACCAGATCCATCGCGGCGTGCTCGACCAGATGGCCGGTGGGCCGGCCCGCGGCGTCGCACACCACCTCCGCGTGCTGGGCGAAGGCGCGCGGCCCGGTCACCCCGGCGGCGGCGAGCGCGGTGGCGTCGGCGAGGGCGGAGTGGCCGTCGTACAGGCGCAGGAAGGCAGGGCCGGCGCCGAGCACGTCCGCCACCAGGTCGTGATGGATGGGACGGCCCTCGAACGCGTTGTGGTCCAGGCCGTGGCCGACGATCCAGCCGTCGATCCGCTCGGCCCCGGCGAGCGCCGCGCGGAGCCCGGCCAGATCGGTCACGCCCGACAGATCCGTGCCCGTCGCCATGTCCAGCCCCCACACCGGATGGCTGTGCGCGTCGACCAGGCCGGGCACGAGGTGCGCGCCGCGCAGGTCGACGACCTCGGTGCCGGGACCGCGCCAGTCCCGTACGTCCTCCGTCCCGCCGACCGCAGTGATCACCCCGTCCCGCACGGCGACGGCGGAGGCGGTGGGGCGGGCGGGGTCGAGGGTGCGGACCTGGGCGCCGGTGAGGACGAGGTCGGCAGCGGGCATCGGATCAACTCCTGTACGCCGGGAGGGCATCGGGGTCATTCGGCGGGGGCGGTGACGGGGGCCGGTGCGGTGTCCCGGCCGGGACCGGCCCCTTCACGGGGACCGGCGGCTCCGCCGGGTTCGGTGGCTGCGTCGGGTTCGGTGGCGAAGCGGGCGTAGACGTCGGGCCGGGAGCGGCGCAGCCACCACGCCAGCGGCAGGCCCAGGGCGAAGACGGCGGGTGCCACGACGACGAGGAGGACGTTCACGGCCCGGGACGCGCCCGTGAACAGGTCGATGTGGGTCACGACCAGCGCGATCGCCGTCGTCAGCAGGACGGCGGCGAGCGCCGGCGCCAGCACCGTGCGCACCACGCCCTCGCCGTGTCGCACCCGCCGGAAGTAGCACGGGACGGCGATCGCGGCGAGCAGCTGCAGCAGCAACAGGCCGATCATTCCCGGGGTGTTCACCCACAGCAGCAGCTGCTGGTACGGGTCGGCGTCCGCGGCCCGGAACGCGAGGACCACGACGGCGCCGAGAAGGGTCTGGGCGGCGCCGGCGACGTACGGGGAGCGATGGCGCGGGTGGATCCGGCCGAGCCGGCGCGGGAGCACCCCTTCCTCGGCGAGGGCGAGGACATAGCGGTTGATGGCGTTGTGGAAGGCCAGGAGGGACGCGATGACGCTGGTGACGATGAAGACGTGCATCAGATCGGCGGCCCAGCCGCCCACATAGGTGGTGATCGCGGTGAAGAACAGCCCGGCCGGGTCCTTGCCCGCCGCGCGGACGACCTGGTCGTCGCCGAAGGCCTGGACGGCGATCCAGACGACGAACGCGTAGAACAGGCCGAGGAATCCGACGGCCAGATAGGTGGCGCGCGGCACCGTGCGCGCGGGATCGCGGGCCTCGCGGCGGTAGATGACGGTCGACTCGAAACCGGTGAACGCCGCGAAGGCGAAGGCGAGGACGGCCGCCATGCCGGGGACGAGTACGTGCGAGGGAGCCAGTGAGGCCAGGGACAGTCCGTGCGCGCCGCCCTTCACCAGCACCCCGCCGGCGAGCAGCACGAGTATGCCGGTCTCGGCGACGAGGAGGACGCCGAGGACCTTGGCACCGAAGTCGATCGAGCGGTAGCCGCCGTAGCCGATCAGCACCAGGCCGGCCAGGGAGACCGGCAGCCAGGGCACGTCGAGGCCGGCGAGGGTGTGCAGGGTGTCGCCGGTGGTGGTGGCGAGCAGGCCGTAGACGCCGATCTCCATGCCGTTGTAGCCGATCAGCGCCAGCAGCGCGGCACCGATGCCGACCGTGCGGCCGAGGCCGCGGGAGATGTAGGCGTAGAAGGCGCCGCCGCTGGTCACATGGCGGCTCATGGTGGTGAAGCCGACGGCGAAGACCGCGAGGGTCAGCCCGGCGAGGAGATAGCCGACGGGCGCGCCGACGCCGCCCAGCAGGAGCGCGAGCGGAGCGACCCCGGCCATGACGGTCAGGGGTGCGGCGGCGGAGACGACGAAGAAGGCGATGTCGGCGGTGCCGAGTGAGCCGGACCGGAGACCGGCCGTACCGGAGGGCGCTCTGCCCTCAGGCGGCTCGGAGGGGGACACGGACATGCGGGGAGCCCTTCTGGCGGCGGAGGGGAGGGGTCCCGGTGGTGGGGGCAGCCGGAGCCGTAAACCTAAAGCCTTTCGGTTTTCGCAATGTAACCTGCCGTTGGGCATCCGGGAAGACCTCAGGGGGACGCTGACCATGGGACGGCCGCGCACACCGCTCCTCGACCGCGAGCGCATCACGACGACCGCGCTCCGCCTGATCGACGAGACCGGTGACTTCAGCGTCCCGCAGATCGCCCGGCGGCTCGGCGCGCAGACGGGTTCCGTGTACCACCACGTGGACGGCCGCGACGGCATAGTGGAACTGCTGCGCGAGCGCGTCTGCGCGGCGATCGACCCGGGCACCCTCGAACTGACCCCGTGGGACACGGCCGTCGAGGCCTGGGCCCGCTCCTACCGCGCCGCGTTCGCCGCGCACCCCCGGACGATCCCGCTGCTCATGACGTCGCCGGTGCGCGCGCCACGGGTCCTGGAGCAGTACGAGCGCGCGGTGAGCCTGCTGCTCGCGGCCGGCTTCGACCGCGCCGAGGTCATGCCGCTGATCATCGCGCTGGAGAACCTGGTGCTGGGCTCCGCCCTCGACCTCGCCGCCCCCGAGACGATGTGGGAGCTGACGGACCGTGCGTCCACGCCTCGCCTCGCGGACGCCCTGGCCGCCGTCGGCGAGGGCCGGGCCGACCGCGCCTTCGAGGTGGGACTGGCCGCCTTCATGAACCACGCGCGTGCGCTGCTGCGACCGCCGGACGGTGCCTGCTGACGGGTGCCGCGGCACGGCGGTGGCGCGGACGGTACGAGTTTCCCAGTACCGCCAGTAACATGATCACCTTGTCTCTGGGTGTACCAGTCAGTCAACTAGGCGCTGTCCAAGGACGCGCCCTGCCCGGAGATCTCGATGTCCTCTCTCAACGACGTGTTGGAAAACGCGCGCCTCACCTATGAGCAGCACGTGCGGACGTGCCGTCAGTGCCATGCCGACGGCGCGGCCTGTGCCGTCGCCAAGCATCTCCTGCGGATCTACAACAACGCACGCAGGGACCACATGCGCTCGGGAGGGCAGCACGCGGCGACGGACTGACCGGGTCAGGCGCGGAAGCCGACGTGCACATGGTCGTGGTGGGTGGCGTCGCTGAAGAACTGGCCGGCGCCGCCGCCCGGCAACAGCACGGGACCACCCACGTTGTACGACCCGGCGGCCGCCGCGTCCCGCATGAACCGCTCGATCAGGCCGCGTGACGTCGCCGGGTCGACGACCGCGTGACCGTCGATCCGCCAGACGTCGAAGGCCCGCCCGCGCGGATGGTCGCTGGGCCGGCCGGTGCCGAACACGTCCAGCGGGTGCCCCGACCGCACGACGCTCACCTCCAGCCGGTACGTCCGCGCCAGGGCGAGCAGCGCCCGGGCCGCGCTGGTGTGCACCTGACCGCTGCGCAGGTCCGCCACGGCGGCGGGCGGCAGCACGATCCGGTCGTCGGACAGCGCGGTCCGGATGTCCGGCGCCAGTGACCGCAGGGCCGGTCCGGGGCGCGCCGGATACAGCGCGTCGACCGTCCAGTCGGACCCCGACCGGGACAGTCGCACGTCGACCGTGCTTCCGCCCGCGCGCGTCGTGCCGCCGCGCCGGGTCCACTGCCGGCACACCACCAGCACACTGGCCGACCGGGACAGAATCCCGCCGTACTGCGCGTACACGACCTGCAGCGCGGCCTCGTCGGCCGTCGGCAGCAGCGGTCCGGCCCGGCCCACGAGAGCCGTCGGCAGTCCGAGCGCCGCGACCCGTGCGCGCGCCGCCGCCGCACCGCCCTGCCCGGCGGCCCACGCGCCGATCGCCTCCACCAGCCGCACGGCGCGCAGCTTCGCCGCCGGCTGGACCTCGGCGGACGTCGGCCGCCAGAGCACGGTGTGCGGCAGGCCGGGGGAGGGCGACGGCGAGCCGCCGCGGGTCGGGTCCTCCTGGCGCGGGTGCCCGGCCGGTGCCGCGGTCCGGGAGCAGCCGGCCGCGCCGAGCGCGGCTGAGACGAAGGCGCCCAGCACGGCACGGCGACGGGGCGAGGAAGGGCCCGTCGGGGTCATGGGGCCCAGTGTCCGCCGGGCGGCACGGCAGGGGCCAGTCGGCGCCCTGCCGTCGGATCGGACCGGCTCGAGCCGACGGTGCCCGTCGCAGGCGTCGGCGCCGACGCGTCCGGATCGGCGGGTCGCACGCGCGGTGACGAGGACCCTGCACCGACCGTCGGAAACCCCCAACTCGCTCAGAACGGTGGGGCGTCGAGGATCTCCACCAGGGATTTCGCGCTGTGCTCGTCGCCCGAGGCCGTCCCCGACGGGTCGGGGAACGTACGGCCCCAGGACGCGGCGCGGCTCAGGGCGCTCAGCCGCCAGGCGAGGTGCGCGGCGCGCCGCAGATCCGCCGCCGTGCGGCCGGGGCCCGTCCAGGGATCCAGATACGCGTCGAGAAGACGGTCCAGGACCTGCGGGCCGTAGCGCGCAAGAGCCTTCTCGGCGGGGATCCGCAGGCTGCAGAACGGGTGGGACACGGCCGCGTCGCCCCAGTCGAAGAAGGTGAACCGGCCCGGTGCCGGCCGGAACAGCTGGCCGTCGTGCAGGTCCGCGTGGTCCAGGGTGTCCTCGACGCCGATGGAGGCGAGTTCGGCACACCACTGCGCGAGACGGGGGCGCAACCGCTCCAGCCGGGCGCGGTCCTCGGCGCCCAGCACGGTGTTCCTCGCCAGCAGCCCGTCGAACGTCTCGGGCAGGCCGAGGGTCCGGGCGGCCGGCACTCCGAGCTGCTCGATCTCGTGCCGGTGCGCGGTCACGGCCCGCTGCAGGCGCGCGTACCGGCGCAGCAGGTCCTCCCAGGCCACCGGCTCGACCGGCGCGCGGGCGAGCGCGGTGCGGAACAGCTCGCCCCCGTCGGGCAGCAGCACCCAGGCCCGCTCGGCGTCGACGGCCAGCGGCTCCAGCACATGCTCCGGCACCCAGCGGGCCAGCGCGGCGGTCAACGGGCCCTCGAAGGCGCTGCCCGGCGGATTGGCCTTGAACCAGACGGCGTCGCGCCCCTGGACGGGCACCCGCACCAGCACGGACCACGGCCGCAACCGCACCCGCAGCTCAGCGCCCATGCGCAGACCGCGCGCGGCGAGCCGCTCGGCCACCCAGTCGAGGGCCGCGTCCCGCCACGACTCCCGCTCCCACGGGGTGGCCGCGTACTGGTAGGTGTTCCGGTCCACGACGATCGAAGACTCACGGGCGATCGGACTTCCGCGGCCGGTTCGGCTCTCCCGCTCCATCGCGCCATCCCACCATCGGCCGGACGCGGCGCGCAAAGGGGCGCGCCCCCGGTCACCGACCGGGGGCGCGCCGTTGTGCGGGGAGGATCAGGCGCGCTGCTTGCGGCGCATCGTCAGGTAGGTGCCGGTCGCACCCGCGGCCAGCAGGGCACCGACGCCGAGGCCGACCGGCAGGGTCGGGAAGCCGGAGGCGTCGGTCGTGGCGGCCGTGTTCTGCATCGTGCCCCCGGTGATGCTCGTGGCGACCGGGGCGACGTGCTTGATCGGGCCGACGTGCTTGACCGAGCCGTCGGAGTTCAGCAGCACCTGCCTGTTGTTCGGGTGCCGGAAGTCGAACATGCCCGACAGGGAGCCGGCCGTCGCGTCGAAGGAGTGGTCACCGACCCGGCCGGTGCGCCAGTTGTCCTCGATGAACCGGGTGATGGAGGCCTGGTTCGACAGCGTGTGGTCGACCTTGTTCACCTTGCTGAACGGCGAGACGACGAGCAGCGGCTGACGGGTGCCCGGGCCACAGCGGTCCGCGTAACCGCCCGACGCCTTCGGGCCCTTCTGGCAGGCCGGGCCGTCGGTGGCCTTGCCGTTGGAGCCGACCGAGGAGTCCGTCGAGCCGTTCTTCGGCAGGGCGTAGGCGTGGTCGTACCAGCCGTCGGAGTCGTCGTAGGCGACCACGATCGCGGTGGACTTCCACTGCGGTGAGCTCTGGATCGCGTTGATCTGCTGCACCAGGAAGTGCTGCTCGTCGGTGGGGTCGGAGTACCCGGCGTGGCCGTCCTGGTACTCACCGGCCTTGAGGAAGCTGACGGCCGGCAGCTTGCCCGCCTTGAGCGCGGCGGAGAAGTCGGTCAGGTCGTAGTTGTGGTTGGCCTGACCGCTGTGGCCGATCTCGGAGACGCTCTTCGGGGCCAGGTGGTGCGGGTTGGCCGTCGACTTGTAGTACGAGAACGGGTTGTGGTGCGGGCTGTAGTCCGCCACGGCCGCGCCGCCCACGTTGGTGTGCGTGGTGTCGCACTTGGCGTACGAGCCGGACGTGCCGTTCCACGCGGTCGACGGGCGGAAGCCGCCCTGGAACCAGCCCCAGGACACCTTCTTGGTGTTGAGCAGGTCACCGATGTTCTTGCCCTGCAGCGACGCCAGCGCGTTGGTGCTGGTGTGGTCCTTGCCGGAGCAGTCGTCGAACGCCGGGTCGGGGTCGTTGATCACCGTGCCGACGCCCTTGGCGTCCGGCGACTGGATCGCGTACGCGTCCGGCTTCGAGGTCTGCTTGCCGGTGACGGGGTCCACGGAGACCGCGCCGTGCGTCTGACCGGAGATCAGGTTGAGGGCGCCGGGCGTCGAGGGGCCGTAGACCGAGCTGTAGGCGCGGTCGCTCAGGGAGTAGTGCTGGGCGTAGTTCCACAGCGCAGTGACGGTGTTGCCGTCGTAGTAGTCCATCGCCAGGCCGGGCTCGCCGAACAGGCCGCCGCTGCACTTGTCGACCTCGGTGTTCTGGACGAACTGGTCGGCCTTGCCACCGTTGTAGGCGTACTGCTCGGCGCCGTAGGAGTGGTTCTGGTCGCAGGTCATCGCCTGCGACGGGGAGAGCCGCTTGGGCGCGTACTGGTTCGGGTTGTGCTTCAGCAGGCCCGCGTGCGCCAGGGTGTCGATGTCCTTCGGGGTGTTCTTCGACGCGGTGAACTTCGTGCCGTCCGTGTTGGCGGCCTTCGGGTACGTCGCGAAGTAGTGGTCGAAGGAGATGTTCTCGTCGAAAAGCACGACGACGTGCTTGATCGGCGTCACGGTCGAGGAGTGCCCGCCGTGCCCGGAGGGCGTTGCCGCCCAACCGGGCGCGTTGCTGCCGAGCACGGTCAGCGCCGCGGCTCCCGCGAGCGCGCCCAGGCTCCGCATCGCGGCTCGTCTTCCTCTGCTGGCCATGGTGGTCTACCCCTTTGGACAGAACGTCTGTGCGTCGTACGAGCACGCATGCTGCGCCCACTGCGGAGCGCGTCGGCGGAGCCATGATGGCGCCCAGGTGAACACCGAGTCAGGGATGTTAGGGCAAAACTTGACGGTGTGTTGACCCTATTGGCTGATGAGTTGTCCGGACAGGTTCAGCCGAACAGGGCACGTCCGTACCAGTCCGAGGGATCCCGGACGCCGGGCAGCGCGAAGAAGTATCCGCCGCCGAACGGCGTGATGTAGTCCGTCAGCGGCTCGCCGGCCAGCCGGTGCTGCACCGCCTCGAACTGCCGCTTCACATCCTGCTGGTAGCAGCAGAACAACAGGCCCATGTCCAGGTTGCCGTTGGCGTCCATGCCCCGGTCGTAGTTGTACGCCCGGCGCAGCAGGCGCTGGTCGGTGGTCGCGGACGTGCGCGGGTTGGCGAGCCGGATGTGCGCGTCCAGCGGGATGACGTCACCCTTCGGATCGTCGGCGTAGTGCGGCGTGTCGTGCTCGTGGTCGCCGTCCAGCGGTGCGCCGGAGGAGCGGGCGCGGCCGAACATCCGCTCCTGCTCGCTGAGCGAGACCCGGTCCCAGAACTCCACCAGCATCCGGATCAGCCGCACGACTTGATAGCTGCCGCCGACCGCCCAGTCCGGCTCGCCCATGCCCTTGCCCACCCAGATCAGACGGTCCATCTCACGGCCGCTGGTGGCGTCCGGGTTGGCGGTGCCGTCCTTGAACCCCATGAGATTGCGCGGGGTTCCGGAGGGCCGGGGCGGGCTGGAGAAGCCGTCCAGCCGCCAGCGGACCTGAAGGGCGCCCCGGGTGTGCCGGGCGATGTCACGCAGTGCGTGCAGGGTGGTGTCCGGGTCGTCGGCGTGCAGGTGGAGGCTGACGTCGCCGTGGCACCAGTCGGCCCGGAGGTCGTCGTCGGGGAACCCGGGCATGGCGGTCAGCCGCCGCGGCTTCGACGCGGCAAGCCCGAACCGGTCGTCGAACAGCGAGGCGCCGACGCCCACGGTGACGGCCAGTCGACCGGACGGCACCCGGTCGCCGAGGACACCCGAGTCGCTGGGCGGGGCGGTGATGCCGGCCGGGGCCGGCGTACCGCCGGAAGTGAGGAAGCGGGCCCGGTCGGTGAGCGTGCGCAGCAGGTCGCTGAGGTCCGCACGGCTCTCGGCGGTCACGTCGAGGGAGGCGAACACGCTCGTACGGCGCGGGGCCGCGATCGCCGAGGCCTGGTGGACGCCGTGGAACGGGGCCAGGGCGTCCGCCGCGGTCGCCGGAGCGGCGGCGGGTGCCGCGGCGCTCGTGGCGAGGCCGGCGCCCGCCAGGGCGGCGCCGCGCAGAAAGCGGCGCCGGCCCACGCCGTCGGGTCGTTCGGTGCTGCTCATACGGTCCTCCGCGGGTCGCACAGGGTGGCCACCGAGGCCAGCCGCTCCACCAGATCGCCGAGCACCGCGTCGGTCTGCTCGCGCTGCGCACGGCTCAGCCGGTCCAGCGGGGTCCAGCGAGCGCCGTGCCGGAAGCCGTCGAGGGTGTGCCCGGCACGGTCCACGTCCGCCTCCAGGCCCGGCAGATCGGTGTACCGGGTGGTGAGCAGCGGACGCAGCCGGGACAGCACCTCGCGCGTGCCGTCGAGGTTGGCGCGGGCGGTGGCGAGATTGCTGCCACTGCCGTAGTCGCTGCGGCCGGTCAGCTCGAACTGCACGGTGTTCTCCAGGATCTCGTGCGCCCGCAGTCCCAGCTGCGCGGGGTCCATCCGTGTCTGCGACCAGCTGTCCCGCAGCCCGGTCACCGCCTTCACCAGGGCCGTGGCCGGAGCGCGCAGCCCGGCGGCGGATGCGCCGTGCCACAGCCCGTACTCGATGCGGTGGAACCCGGCGAAGTCCTTGTCGCGCACCCCGCCGGGCAGGCCGGCGTCGGTGCCGTTGATCGCCGCGTCCACGTCCCCGAAGGCGTCGTACGCCGCACCCAGCCGCTCGTACTGGAGATGGGCCGGCAGCCAGGCCGACCGGGCGGTCGCGAGGTCTCCCGCGTCGATCGCGTCCTTGAGTTTCGCGGTCAGCCGCACGACGTCGTCGAGGCCGCCGCCGACCCACTTCTGATAGGCGAGGGCGGGCGGGATCAGATCGTGCTCGGTGACCGGCGCGGCGCCCGGTCCGCGCTCGCCGCCGGTGATGTGCACGGTGGGCCCGGTCACGGCGTCGGCGTCGTCGGGCACGCACTTGAAGGCGTACGCCCCCTTGCCCAGCCGGACGGTCAACTGCCGTGTCGTACCGGGCCCGATGCCCTCCACCTCGCCGTACACCGCCTGGCTGCCGGGGTCCTCCAGGTAGACCTCGGCGGCGCCGTCGGAGGAGTTGTGCAGGTCGAAGGTGCGCACTCCGGGCTCGGGCCGGGTCCAGCCGTGGCCGCAGCGGCTCTGCGAGACGTCGATGACGACATGGTCCGAGGGGGCGCCGGTGGTCCGGCCGTGTCGCGGCCCGCCCAGCGTGGATGCGAGCAGCGTGCCCGCCAGGGCCACGGCGAGGACGACGAACACCGCGGGCGCCGTCCGGAGACGAACGGACCGCGTGCCGAGGCGAGGCAACGGCATGGCGAGCCTTTCCGGAACGATGTACGCAACGGCCTCATGGTAGGCGCCGTTCCGGAACCGAACATCCGTCCAGGGCGTTCGATGGCCAAGAATTCCCCTGGGGTTCACCGGCGCTTTCACGGTGAGCGGCTGGCGCCGCGTGCCGCGGTGGCCGGTGCTCAGCTCACCGGGAAACCGAAGGAGTGGCCCTGCTGCTTCAGCCACGGCAGCAGAGTGCGCAGCGCGGCCACGGTCTGCGAGCGGTCGCCGCCCGCGTCGTGGAAGAGGAGCGTCGGCCCGTTGGCCAACTCGCGCTTGACGGTGCTGATGATGGCGGCGGTGCCGGGCCGCTCGAAGTCCTTGGAGTCCACGTTCCACCCGAGCGGAAGCATCCCGTGCGAGGCCGCCAGGTGGCGGCTGTACGGGGTGAAGGCCCCGCCCGGAGCCCGGTAGTACATCGGCCGTACACCGCCGGACGCCTTGGTGATCTGCTGCTCGGCCTCAAGTATCTGCTGTGACTGGTAGGCCTCGGACTTCTTGTCCATCGTGGTGTCGTGCGACACCGTGTGGTCGCACAGTCTGTGCCCTGCCGCCACCACCTGCCGGACCAGGTCCGGGTGCGCCTCGGCCTGCGGGCCGATCATGCAGAACGTCGCCTTCACGCCGTTGGCGCGCAGGACTTGGAGCACCTGCGGGGTCCAGACCGGGTCCGGTCCGTCGTCGATGGTGATGTTGACCGCGTTCGCGCCCCCGTCCGAGGCGTGAGCGATCGCGGCGGACACGGGTGGTGTCTTCGGCGTGGTGGCACGGGCCGAGGCGCTCGCCCGGGGCGCGGGCGCGTCGCTGCCCGACTGGCCGGCCTGCGCGGTCCACACCGACGTGGCGGCCGCCACCGCCGTGACCCCGACCGCCGCCGCGATCATCCGACCGTGCCATCCCCGCCCACCATGCCCCGCCATGTCCCGCCCCGATCTCGTCCGTGTCTGTTTGGCCCCATGCACCCGTGTTCTGTGCACCTGTCAGGACGGCGAGGGTTCGAAGGGGGATCCGATTGTTACGGATCACGGACAATTCCGGGGCGGTTCCGCGACAGTGGGCCTGAGCGCGCACGGCCGGTCGGCCGGCGGAGTCGGTACGGTGCCCGGATGGCTCTCTATCCGGAGATCGAACCGTACGCGCACGGCCTGCTGGATGTGGGCGACGGCAACCACGTCCACTGGGAGACCTGCGGCAACCCGGACGGCAGACCGGCGGTCGTCCTGCACGGCGGACCGGGATCCGGCTGCTCCCCTTACCCCCGGCGCCTGTTCGACCCGGCCGCCTATCGGATCGTCCTGCTCGACCAGCGCGGCAGCGGCCGGTCCACGCCGCACGCGAGCCGCCACGACACCGACATGAGCGTCAACACCACGGCGCATCTCATGGCCGACCTGGAACTGCTGCGCCGGCACCTGGGCATCCAACGGTGGCTGGTGTGGGGCGTGTCCTGGGGGTCGGTGCTCGCGCTGCGCTATGCGCAGACCCACCCGGGTGCCGTCTCCGAACTGGTGCTGACGGGCGTCGCCACCGGGTCGAACGCCGAGGTCGAGTTGCTGACCAGGGGACTTGGCCGGATCTTCCCGGACGCCTTCGAGCGGTTCCGGTCCGCGCTGCCGGCCGGGGAACGGGACGGCAACCTCGCCGCCGCCTGCAACCGGCTGCTCGAATCCCCCGACCCCGAGGTGCGGGAGCGGGCCGCGCGGGCCTGGACCGACTGGGAGACGGCCACGATCCCGGCGCCCCCGCGCTCCGTCGACCGCTATGAAGACCCGGTCTTCCGCATGGGCTTCGCCCGCACCGTCACCCACTACTGGGGCAACGACCACTTCCTCGGCGAGGGCAACGACGAGGGCGTGGTGCTGCGCGACGCACCCCTGCTCAAGGGGATCCCCGGCACCCTGGTCCAGGGCAGCCTGGACTTCGGCAACCTCCTCGGCACCGTCTGGCGGCTCCATCGGGCCTGACCCGAGAGCGAGTTGGTGATCGTGGGCGACAGCGGCCACAACAGCGGCGCGCCGGGCATGGCCGAGGCCCTGGTGGCGGCGACCGACCGGTACGCCGCTCGGGTCTAGGACGCCGAAAGATCTCCCCGGTGCCGGAACGTGGTGGGTGCGGCGGGTGCGACCTCCGTCGAGACGGGCGCTGCCCGTGCCGGGAAACCGGGGCGCGCAGTCGGGGCGGATGTGTCAGGCTGGCCCGTCGGCACAGCCACGCACCGGCCGGCTCCGGCACGTTCCGGGGCCTTCACCTCCAGGAGTGTCCGATGACGCCGTCACCGCCCCGACTCCGCCCGCTGCTGGCCCAGTTCGACTTCGCGTGCGAGCGCCTCCTCGGCCGACTGGCCGGGCCCGTCACGGACAGCGGCGACGGCACGGACACCGAGGTCGAGCCCCTGACCGACGACGAGTACTTCTGGGAACCGGTCCCCGGCTGCTGGACGGTGCGACGGCGCGCGGACGGGCCGGGACCACGGGCGGCCTTTCTGGCCGGCGGCGGCCCGTGGGGGCGGGACGCCGCGCCGTACCCGCACCCGTGGCCGCCGCCCGTGACGACCCTCGCATGGCGCCTGAGCCATCTCACCGAGATGCTGGTGCTGCGCGCCGACCACACCGCCGGCAGCCGCTCGGCCACCCGCGACGAGCATCCCGTCAGCGGCGACGCCGCCACCGCGATCGAGGCCTTCCGCACGGGCGCGGCCGCCTGGCGCCAGGCACTGCTCGGCGCCGACGACCCGGCGCTGGACACGGTGGGGTACTGCGCCTACCCGTACGGCAGCGACGCGGAGGAACCCTTCCTCGACATCGTGTGGTGGGTCAACCAGGAAGTGCTGCACCACGGCGCCGAGATCGCCCTGCTCCGCGACCTCCACCGGGCGCACCGGCAGGCCTGACGGCCGGGTCCGGCCCGCTCACTCCCCGGCCGGTGCCGCTCGTACGATCGCCGCGGCCGCCGTGCCCGCGGCCCGCACCGGTTCGGTGCTGCGCGCGGCCCGGCCGAGCATGAAGGCGCCCTCCAGCAGGGCGATGACCGAACTCGCCGTCCTGCGGGCGACGGGCTCGGGGATGCCGCCCTCGGCGTAGTAGGCGGCCAGATGGCCGATCCAGCTGTCGAACACCTCCGAAGTGGCCTGCCGCAGCGACTCGTTGGTGCTCGCCACCTCCAACGCGACCGTCGCGATGGGGCACGGGTCGGCGAAGTCCAGTTCGGCGAGGGTGCCGGCCGCCGCGGCGAAGGCGTCGGCGGTGGCCGCCACGCGGTCCTCGTACGGCGCCATGAGTGTGGTGACGAGTTCCAGGTGGACGGCGCCCGAGGTGCGGACGACCTCCTCGCCCAACTGGGCCTTCCCGCCGGGGAAGAAGCGGTAGATCGAGCCGAACGGCGCACCGGCCGCCTCGGCGATCTGCTTCATCCCCGTGCCGGTGTAGCCCGAACGCCGGAACAGCTCGGTACCGGCGTGCACGATGCGCCGCCGCGTCTCATGGGTGCTGATGGCCTTGCCGTCGCTCACGGTGGCACCTCCGGGAAGTCGCTGCACCATCGACTACCAGGACACCGGGGGCGACGGGCTCACCGTGGTCCTCGCCCACGGCCTCGGCTTCGACGAATCGGTCGGGGCCGACGTCGTCCGCGCGCTGAGCCCCGACTTCCGTGTCCTGGTGCCCGTCCTGCCCCTCGGCAGCCACCGGCGCCCGATGCGCCCGGACGCGGACCTCTCCGCGCACGGCGTCGCCCGTGTGCTGGCCGACTTCATGGACCGCCTGGACCTGCGCGACGCCACCCTCGTCCAGAACGACGCCGGTACGGCCCAACTCCTCGTCGGCGTACGGGACGAACGCATCGCCCGGCTCGTCCTGACCTCCTGCGAGGCCCTGGACAACTACCCGCCCGGCATCCAGGGCCGGATCCTGTCCGTGGCCTGCAAGGTCCCCGGCGGCACCTTCCTCCTCGTGCAGTCCTTCCGTTTCCCCTCCCTCGTCCGTATGCGGACCTCGCTCGGCGGCATGGCGAGGACACGGCTGCCGAAGGAACTCATCGGGCGCTGGTACGGGCCGCTGTTGACGAACCGTCATGTTCGCCGGGACTTCACCCGGTTCCTCCACGCGACCCGGAAGGACTGCTATCTGCGGGCGGCCCGCAACCTCCCGGGGTTCACCCGCCCGGCACTGGTCGCCTGGGGCGCCGAGGACCGCATGATGCCGCCCGCGGCGGGCCGCCGCCTGGCCGAGCTGCTGCCGAACTCCCGCTATGTGGAGATCCCCGGAGCCCGCACCCTGGTCCCGCTGGACAACCCGGCCGCGCTCACTGACGAGATCCGCCGGTTCGCCAAGGACCACCCCCTGCCCGACGAGCGCTGACCCCGTGCGCGGGCGGGGACGTGGGTCCGTCCCCGCCCGCGCACGGGCAGGTCACCCTTCGAGGGAGACGTACAGGCGCGTGCCGCCGGGCCGGAAGCCGACCCTCTCGTACACGCGACGGGAACCCTCACCCCCGTACTCCAGCCACACGGAGCCCGCGCCGCGGCCGAACATGGTCGCGGCCAGGGTCGAGGTGACCGCGGCGGCGATGCCGCGCCCCCGGTGTGCGGGCAGGGTGCCCACGCCCGCCAGCTCGGCCGTGCCCTCGGCGGGCGCCGAGCACAGGGCGCCCCCGGCGCAGCCGCCCGGCGCGCGGACGAACCGGACGGCTCCGCCGCTCTCCTCGGTCCGCCGCAGCCGTGCCGCGCTCTGCGGCGACGGCTCCCACTCGCCGCCGAAGGCCGCGGCCAGCGCCTTGTCGAGCGCGGCGTAGTCGGCGTCCGTGGCCGGGGCTTCCACCTCGAAGGGGGCCGCCGGGCCCGGGCCTGCGCCGGGCACGGTCAGCGTGGCGGGGGTGCAGACCAGGTAGTCGTGCACCGCCTCCGTGCCGAATCCCGCCCGGCGCAGCGCGGGTTCCACGGCGGGCGCGGCGTCCGGGGCGAACTCCAGCCGGGGCTTGAGCCCGCGCTCGCGGAACGCGGCGATCAGGTCGGCCACGTCCCGGTCGGTGGGCTCGCTGCCGGGGCGGGGGGTGGCGTAGTTGACGTACGGGCTGGTCGTGGAGGCGTCGAACCCCACGACGAAGCCGCCGACTTCACGCGCCGCCGGGCGGCGCAGGAGGTTGGCGACGGCAAAGCTCTGGACATCGGTGCGCACGACGAAGACCTCATGGTGAAAGGGGCCACGGGCTGATGTGGGCCGGTGCGTGGCCGGGCATACGGGAACGGCCTCTGCGAGGAGAGGGCGGTGCAGGGGACACCGCGTCGTCGGACCGCCGTGAGAAGAAGCGAGGGGTACCGCGGAGCGCTGCCTCGGGGCAGACGGCTCAGTACCGACGGCGGCCGCTGGGGGACGCCGGAACCATGGACTTCAGTCCTTCATGAGAACGGAACGGATGCGCCTTCGAGCACAGCGATCTTGGCACGGCGGGGGAAGCGCCGACAAGCGCCGGCCCGGCGGGAATCCGCCTCGCGAGCCGGGCGTCGGTCCGCGCTGCCGGGTGCTCCCGCGAGCCGGCGCTGACCGTCACCGGCTGGAGCGCTGCGCGGCCACGATCGCGGTCACGGTCGGCTCCGCCCCCGCCAGTCGCTGCACCCGCTCCGCGAACCCCGGGAACTGCGACGCGACCTTGGTGAGGAAGCGCAGCTCGGGCGGTGCCACGTTGACCTCGGCGACATCGCGTTCGATCGCCCTGACCACACCCTTGCAGACCTGCTGCGGCGAGACGGTGCGGACCCGGCCGGGCGTCGCCGAGCCCGTCTTCGCGAACATGCCCAGCTCGCGTACGAAGCCGGGCTGGACGATCGAGACGCCGACGCCCGTGCCGTGCAGATCCTGGCGGAAGGCCAGCGAGAAGCCGCGCAGCCCGAACTTCGTCGCGGTGTACAGGGACGACGACTTGGTGGCCGCCATTCCGGAGAGGGACCCGACGAAGCAGAGGTGGCCGCGTCCGGCGGCGACCATGCGGGGAGCCAGCAGCCGGGCGAGCATCGCCGGGGCCCGCAGATTCACCGCGAGGGCCCGGTCGATCTGCTCCGGCGTGTAGTCGAGGACGTCACCGCTGGAGGGCAGGGCCGCGTTGGCGATCAGGATGTCCGTGTCCGCGGCCTCCTCGCCGAGCCGTCGCACATCGTCGGCGTCTCCCAGATCCGCCGCGATCGTCCGGGCTCCGTAGCGCTCGGCGAGGGGTTCGAGCGCGTCGATGCGGCGGCCGGTGAGCACGAGACGGGCGCCGCGGGCGGACAGTTCGGCGGCGAGCGCACCGCCGATGCCGCCGGTGACGCCGGTGAGCAGAACGGTTGACCCGGCAATGTCCACGACTACCCCTCCGTCTTGTTCGTTCGAACGAACACTAGGGACTCCGGACGTCCCTGTCCACCGGTGATGGAAGAATGCACGCCATGCCGCACGCCGCCCAATCCGCTCCCGCCGCCCCGATGCGCCAGCGCATCATCACCGCCGTCCTGCGGATCATCGGTGAGGACGGTGTCGCGGCGGTCACCAACCGGCGGATCGCCAGGGAAGCGGGCGTGTCCCTCGGCTCGGTCACCTACCACTTCGCCACCCAGCACGACCTGTTGCGCGAGAGCCTGCTGCACTTCGTGCGCGAGGAGGCGCGGCACTTCACCGAGCTGGCCGAGCAGTGCCAGACGGAGGGCCTCGCCGTCGAGGACGCGGCGTCCCTGGCCGGCCAGGTCGCCTGCGGCTCGGCGCTGGACAGCGCCCATCTCGCGCCGTTCGAGCTGTACATCCACGCCGGGCGCGACGAACGGCTGCGGGAGGCGGCGGCCGAGGCGTTCCGGGCCTACGACCTGCTCGCCGCCCGCATCCTCACCGCGCTGGGCGTACCGGACGCGCAGCGCCTGGCCGCCACCACCGTCGCCCTCGTGATGGGCCTGCAGCTGCGGCGGCTGGCCACGGGCAGTCCCGTGGACGACCTGGTCGACGCCCTCCTGCTGCTGGTGCGAGGAGCCGCCGACCGGCCGTCCACGGCCGCCTCAGGGGAGCCGGCGGCACAGTAGGGCGTCGGGCCCGGGACGGCTGCCCACCCGGGTGGTGTAGGCGATTCCGGCGGCGTATTCGTCGTCGCCGCACTGGCCCTTGTAGTCGCCGTACGCGAAGTCGCCGCCGGATGCGGCGGTGGGGCGGTTGTCGGACCGGTCGAACCACACCGTGCGGCCCGCTCCCGCCAGCGAGGTCCGGGCGGGCACGCACAGGGCCGCCGACACCCGCTCGCCGCGGACGCTGTAGCCGATGAGGAAACCGCCCTCAGGGCACTGCAGCTTGGTGTACCCCGAGGCCCAGTCGCCGCCGGCCGGGACGTAGCGCTCGTCCGTGACGACCGTCTGGCCGGCGGAGGCGGCACGCAGATCGCCGCCCGGTCCGCTGCCGTTGCCGTCCGTGCACAGGCCGCGGCCGCTGGTGTGGCCGAGGCCGGTGAGCCGCAGCCCGTCGGGGCAGGCGGCCTTGCGCGCCCCGGAGTCCCAGTCGCCCGTGGCCCGCACGCGCACCGACTCCACCGCGTCGCCGTGGTCGACGGCGAGCATCCGCCAGACCGGGACCGTCGGCACCGGACCGCTCTCGCTCGCCGCGGTCATGAGGTGCTGCCAGGCCGAGGCCCGCCAGTCGCCCGAATCGAGGATGCCGGAGCGATGTCCCGACGCGTCGTACTGCAACAGCGCCCAGTCGTCGTGTCCCGTGAAGCCGACCAGCGGCCAGAAGGCGAAGTCGGTGTCGTGGTCGGCGAAGTAGTCGGTGATGTTGCCGAACCAGGTGCGGGCGACGGGATTCGTCTCGCTCGCGCCGATGCCGAACTCGCTGACCCAGACGGGCGCGGTGTAGTGCCGGCCCGCCTCCTCCACGAAGAACGCCTCGTCCCGCAGCGCCGCGTACAGGTCGTCGCGGCTCAGGTCCTGGTAGCGGGGGTCGTGGGTCTCGCCGATACCGGTCGCGCCGCTGTGGTGGGGGCCGGTGTAGCCGTAGAAGTGCGCGGAGTAGACCAGCTTGTGGGAGTCGACGAGGGTGTGGGACAGGGTGCCGGCGGGGGTCAGCACGGGCCGGCCGTGGGGGAGTCCGTCGGCCGGGATGCCGGTCCAGTTGATGCCTTCGACGACGATGAGCAGGCGCGGGTTCGCCTCGGTGAGGATGCGGTCCGCGGCGAGCTGGGCCGCGGCGTACCAGTCGTGGTTGTCGCCCAGGCCCCAGTTGGGGTCGTCCAGGACGTCGCGCCGTACCTCGTTGTACAGGTCCGCGCCGACGACCCGGGGGACGGAGGCGTATCGGCGGGCCATGAAGACCCAGTCGTCGGCCCACGCCTGCGTCGACTGCGAGCTGTTCCAGCGCTCGTTGCCGTCGACGCCGCAGCACCAGCGCGAGGTGTTGGTGTGGTTGTTGAGGATCACGGCGAACCCGCTGTCGCTGAGCGCGTCGACGACGGCGTCGTAGATCTCCAGCGGTGTCCTGCCGCGCAGTTGGGGATTGGCGGCCACGGCGCTGTCGGGCACCGGGGTCGTGCTGTGGATCATCTCGTTCGAGAACGGCAGCCGGATGGTGTTGATGCCCGACTGGTGGAAGTCGCCGAGCAGTTGGTCCAGCGGGACGCGGTCCAGGCCGAGGGGTATGCCGTGGGAGTTCTGGCCGGCGTGGTGGTTGGCGGGATCGTCGATGCTGCCGCTGCCCGTCCAGGAGCCCTGTGCGCCGTCCCAGTTGGCACCCTTCAGCCGGAAGCGGTTGCCCTGGCTGTCGACGATGTAGCGGCCCTGCGTGGAGAGCGGGGCGGACCAGGAGGCCGGGACCGTGGCGTCAACTGCCTTTGAGGCATGTGTGGTCGGGTCCTCGGGGAGGGCGGAGGCCGTGGTGGACGTGGCGGTGACGAGCAGGAAGCCCGCGACCGCGACGGCCAGGCGCAGGACGGCAGGTGCGATCGGCATCTGGGGAGCCCTTGACGGTAGGGGGGTGGGGGAGGGCCGTGCGACCAGGGTGGCGAAGTCGGCCCGATGGGCGGAGTGTCCACCATGCGACACGGTTCAGGGAAGAGGCACGTTCTCCCGGGCGGCCGGCGGGACTTGGCGGGCGGCCTACAGGGCGCGGGCGACGAGCAGGGCCACGTCGTCGTGGTCGTCGGGGTTGCGCAGTCCGTACAGCAGGACGTCGCAGGTCTCCTCCAGCGACCGCTGCGGTTCGTCGAGGAGGTCCAGCAAGGCGTGCAGCCGGTCGTCGATGGCGTGCTGCCGGGTCTCCACAAGGCCATCGGTGTAGAGGACCAGCAGGTCACCGGGGTTCAGTGCGACCGTCGTGGTCTCGAACCGGACCCCGCCGACGCCGAGGGGCACCCCGGCCGGCAGGTCCAGAAGTCTCGGCGAGGCGTCGGGGCGTGCGAGCGCGGGCGGCATGTGCCCGGCGTTGGCGATGCTGCACCGCCCGGTGCGCGGGTCGTACACCGCGTACAGACACGTGACGATGTAGTGCTCCAGATCGCAGGTGATCTTGTCCAGGTGCTGGAGCACCGCGGCGGGGGCGAGATCGACATCGGCATAGGCGCAGGTGGCCGTGCGCAGCCGGCCCATGGTGGCGGCGGCGTCGATGCCGTTGCCCATGACGTCGCCCACGACCAGGGCGGTCTTGTCGTCGGCCAGCGGGATGACGTCGTACCAGTCGCCGCCGACCTCGCTGGTGGCCTGCGCAGGCTGGTAGCGGGAGGCGAGTTCCAGGCCCGTGTGGTGCGCCGAGTGGTCGGGCAGCAGACTGCGCTGCAGGGTGAGCGCGGTGTTGCGGACGCTCTGGAACCAGCGGGCGTTGTCGATGGCCACGGCGGCCCGGCCGGCGAGTTCGGCGGCCAGGACCACGTCGTCCTCGTCGAACGGCGCCGGGTTGTCGGTCCGCTTGAGATCGAGGGCGCCGAGCACCTCGCCGTGCGCGATCAGCGGCACGGCGAGATACGAGTGGACACCGGCCTGGGCCAGCAGGGCGCCGGCGGTGGCGTCCCGGGCGATGCGCGGCAGATCGTGCGGCCCCACATGGGACACCAGGACCGGCCGTCCGGTGTGCACACACAGCGTGACCAGGCGGTCGCCCGCATAGGCGGCCACGTCGCCGGGCGGATCGGCGGCACGCAGCGCGACCGTGGGGTGGGCCGCCTTCAGGGCCAGGGCCCGGAACAGCTCGGGGCCGTTGCCTCTGCCCTTGCGACGGCAGGACAGCGCGGCGTCCAGGACGTCCACGGCCGCCACGTCGGCCAGCGCCGGCGCCGCGATCTCGGCCAGCTCACGGGCCGTCTGCTCCACGTCCAGCGTGGTGCCGACCTGGGCGGAGGCGTCCGCGATGAGCGCCAGGCGTCGCCGCGCCCGGTCGGCCTCGGCGGCCGCCCGGTGCCGCTCGGTGACATCGACGACGGAGGCGGCCGCGCCCAGCACCCGCCCGCCGGGATCCTCCAGCCGGTAGAAGGACAGCGACCAGGCGTGTTCATGACCGGGATCGGCGGGGGGACGGCCGACGTGGTACTGGTCCAGCAGAGGCGTACCGGTGGTGAGCACCTGGCGCAGCGCGGACTCGACCGTGTCGACGTCCGGGAAGGGCAGCGTCTCCCTCAGCCGACGGCCGATGTGCTCCTCCGCGGGAATGCCGTCGATCCGCTCCAGCGCCGGGTTGACCAGGAGATACCGCAGGTCGGGGTCGAGCAGGGCCAGCCCGATCGGGGACTGGTTGATCAGCTGCTCGCACAGCGCCAGATCGGTCTCCACGCGCTGCAGCAGCGTGTGGTCGGCCGCGATGCCGAGGGCGTAGACGTCTCCGAGGTCGTCCAGCAGCCGCATGGTCCGGAACTCCGTCAGCCGGCTGCTGCCGTCCTTGTGCCGGACGGGAAAGGCGCCGGCCCAGCCCCGGCCGGTCTGCAGCACCTCCGTGAACAGACTCACCACGGACTGCAGATGTTCGGGGTGGATGAGCAGGCGCGCCGCGTGCTTGCCGAGGGCCTCCTCCGCGGAGTACCCGAAGAGTTCCTCGGCCTGCGGGGTCCAGAAGACGATGCGGCCGCGGGTGTCCAGGGCCACCGCCGCCACACTCAGCACATCCAGCAGTCCGGTCGGCCGGGGCAGCTCGGTTCTCTGCTTGTCATGGCCGGCTTCGAAGGAGTCCACTGCCATGCCGGGTCACCTCCACCGGCCGGACGGCCACGCACTGGCGCTGGGGGCCGGTCCTTCCATGGTCGCCCCGGCCCGGGCTCGGTCCAACCCCACGACGGCACGAGGCGCGGTCCCGGGCAGGGTCTCGGGCGGATCTCTGCACATCAGCGGACAAACAGGCCCATAGTGGTGTAAGGGTGTAACTGATGGAATCCGCGCGAGAGGGCTTCGCCGCAGGCACACCCGGGGCACCGGGTGATCCCTTCGACGCGTCCACCGACGCGGCTGCGGTGATATCGGAACACGGCGTCGTGGTCGGCTGGACCCGGGGCGCCGAAACACTCCTCGGCCACGCGGCAGCGGACGTCGTCGGCGCCTCCGCCGCGCGCCTGCTCGTCATGCCCGCGGACCCGGCACGGCTCGCCGGCGTCGTGGAGCGGTGCCGCGCAGGCAACGGCTGGAGCGGGCAGATCGCCGTACGGCACCGGGACGGCGGCAGCCTCGACCTCCAGCTCCGGGTCTCGGCGGCGTTCCGCATCGGCGACACCGAGTGCTTCCTGGTGTCGGCCCGCGCACAGCGGCAGCCGTGGACCATGGGCCAGTCGGTCCTGGGCGGGTTCCTCACCCGCTCGCCGGTCGGCATGGCCGTCATGGACACCGAGCTGCGGTACATCTGGCTGAACGACACCCTGGAACGCTTCGGCGGGGTCCCCCGGGACGAGCGGCTCGGGAAACGGCTGAGCGAGATGCTGCCCGGACTGCAGGCGGAGGCCCTGGAGGGCCTCATGCGCAAGGTGCTCGCGACCGGCGTGCCGGTGACCGACTACGAGTACGTGGGCTGGAGCTGGGCCGACCCGCACCGCCAGCGCGCCTACGCCACCTCGTTCTTCCCGCTGGTGGCCGCCGACGACGCCGTCACCGGCGTCTGCTACATGGTCCAGGACGTCACCGAGCGATGGAACGCCCGCCAGCTGCTGACCATGGTCAACGAGGCCGGCACCAGCATCGGCACGACACTCGACGTGATGCGGACCGCCCAGGAACTCGCCGACTTCACCGTCCCGCGCTTCGCGGACTTCGTCATCGTCGACCTGCTGGAACCCGTACTCAGCACCGAGGGCCACGGGGCATGGCTGAGCGACGCCGGACCCGCGCCCGCCAGGCCGGCCATGCGCCGTGCCGCGCTGCGCTCGGTGCGCGACGGCACCCCCGAGGCCGTCGTACAGGTCGGTGACGCGGTCGACTTCCTGCCGCCGCCGCACGACACGCACCTGCTCATCGAGGGCGAGCCGCTGCTCATCCCGATCCTCGACCCCGCCGACGAGCTGTGGGCCACCCGGGCACCCCTGCGCGCGGCACGCATCCGAGAGTTCGGCCTGCACTCGGTGATCTTCGTGCCGATGCGGGCGCGGAACACCGTCCTCGGCCTCACCACGTTCGCCCGGTCCCTCAACCCGGTCTCCTTCGGCACCGACGACGTCCTGCTGGCCCGGGAACTCGTGGCACGCGCGGCGGTGTGCGTGGACAACGCCCGCCGCTACACCAGGGAGCACACGGCGGCGATCACCCTCCAGCGCAGTCTGCTGCCACCGGCCCTGACGGGCGGTACCGCGCTGGACGTGGCCTCCTCCTACCGGCCGGCGGACCCCTCCGGCGGCGTCGGCGGCGACTGGTTCGACGTGATCCCGCTGTCCGGCGCCCGCATGGCCCTCGTCGTCGGCGACGTGGTGGGCCACGGCATCACCGCGGCGGCCGGCATGGGCCGGCTGCGCACCGCGGTCCAGACCCTCGCCGCCATGGAGATGCCCCCCGACGACCTGCTCGCCCATCTCGACGACCTCGTGCTGCGGCTGAGCGACGAGGAGGCCGTCGCGGGCGCGGCCGCCCGGAGCACCTTCATCGGCGCGACCTGCCTCTACGCCGTCTACGACCCGGTCACCAGACGGTGCGCGATGGCCCGCGCGGGACACCCGCCGCCCGTCGTCGTGGCACCCGGCGGACCGGCCTACTTCCCGGAGATCCCGGCCGGACCCCCGCTCGGGCTGGGCGGGATGGCCTTCGAGGCCACCGAGATCGAACTGCCCGAGAACAGCCTCTTCGGCCTCTACACCGACGGCCTCATCGAGGGCTGCGACCAGGACTTGGAGCGCGGCATGGCGCGGCTCGCCAAGGCCCTCAGCCGCTCCGGCGAGGACCTGGAGGCGCTGTGCACCTCCGCCGTGCGGGGGCTCGTGCCCGTGCCGCAGTCCGACGACATCGCCCTGCTCCTGACCCGCACCCATGTGCTCGGCGCCGACCGGGTCGCCTCCTGGGACGTACCCCCCGACCCGGCCGCCGTCGGCGATCTGCGCGCCCGCGCCACCCGCCAGATCGAGGCCTGGGGCCTCGGTCCGGAACTGGCCGTCACGACGGAACTCATCGTGAGCGAACTCGTCACCAACGCCCTGCGCTACGCCGCACCGCCCATCCGGCTACGACTCCTGCGCGACGCCCGCCTCACCTGCGAGGTGGGCGACGCCAGCAGCACGGCCCCCCGGCTCAGACACGCCCGGAGCACCGACGAAGGCGGCCGTGGGCTCTTCCTGGTGGCCCAGCTCGCCCACCGCTGGGGCTCCCGGTACACCGCCGAAGGGAAGATCATCTGGGCCGAACTGGAGATTCCCTGAGCCCGGATTTGCCTTCGAGCGGACTCGAGCCGACAGACTGACGGTGACGGAACCTCGGCTCACACAGAACAGGACGGCGCCGGCTGATGACAGCGACGAACGGGGCGGTGCACCCTCTGCCGTACGACACCTACCGCGAGGCCATCGCCCGCGAGACCCTGCGCTTCACCGAGGCGGTCCAGGCCGCCGATCCGGCGACCCCGGTGCCCTCCTGCCCCGGCTGGACGGTGGCCGACCTCACCCGGCACGTGGGATCGCTGCAGCGCTGGTTCGCCACCCTGCTGACGCAGCTGGTCCAGGAGCCTCCCCGCAGCCGCGACATCGAGCTGGGGCTGCCGGAGAGGGCCGAGGACTATCCGCAGTGGGTGGCGGCGGGTGTGCCGGGCGTGGCGGCGGTCCTGCGGGACACGGACCCCGACGCACCGATGTGGACCTGGGGCGAGGACGGGTACGCGCGGTTCTGGGCCCGGCGGATGCTCTTCGAGACGCTGGTCCACCGGGTGGACGCCGAGCGTGCCGTCGGCCTGCCCGGCGACATCGACCCCGTGCTCGCGGCGGACGGCGTGGACGAGTTCCTCGTCAACCTGCCCTACGCGGGTCTCTTCGCCCCCGGTGTGACGAAGCTGCGCGGCGACGGCGAGACCCTCGCGTTCCGGTGCCAGGACTCCGACGGCCCGGCCGCCGAAGAGTGGCGGGTACGGCTGGAGCAGGACGGCTTTCGCCCGGTGCCGCCGGCGGACCACGAGGCCGACGCGTCCGCGCCGGTCACGGCGGCGGTGCGCGGCCACGCGGCGGACCTGCTGCTGCTCCTGTACGGGCGGCGCTCCCACCAGGACCCCGTCTTCGAGGTCTCGGGGCAGGCCGCGGTCCTCGACAACTGGTTCGCCCACACGGCCTTCTGACACGGCGGCCGGGCCGAGGCGGCGGTCCGCCTCGGCCCGGCTCACGCGGCCGGTGACGCCACCGAATGCTCCTCGGGCACCAGGCAGACCGCGAGCGCCGCGGTGTCGTCCTGAAGACTGTTGCGGCTGTAGGAGAGCAGATCGTCGTGGAGCCGCCGGAGCAACTCCTTCGGCGGGAGCGGACCCCAGGCGCGCAGACGCTCCAGCAGGGGATAGAAGGTGCCCGTCGCGTCCCGCGTCTCCGTGACGCCGTCCGTGTACAGCAGCAGTTGATCGCCGGGCCGGAAGGGGTACTCGTCGATGTGGTAGGGGTCCTCGACCAGCATGCCCAGGTTCAGCGGCGGGGCCGACCGCCCGCTGTCCAGTTCGCGCACCTCGCCGCCGCGCAGTGAGATCGGCGGCGGATGGCCGCAGTTGACGATGCGTACGACATGGCCGTCGGTGGGGATCTCCGCGAAGACCGCCGTGATGAACCGTTCGCCCGTCTCGGTGCCGCCGAGCTGCCTCGCCCTGCGGCGCATGCTCGCCTCCGCCCGCCCGGCCAGCGCCGGGAGGTCGAGTTCGTCGTAGGCCGCCTCGCGGAACGCGCCGAGCAGGGTGGCGGCGGTCTCGACCGCCAGCAGGCCCTTGCCGCGGACGTCTCCGATGAGCAGCCGGACCCCGAAACGGGTGGGGACCGCCTCGTAGAGATCGCCGCCGATGCGGGCTTCCGCGCTGGCGGAGAGGTAGAGGCTCTCCAGGCGGAGATGGCCGAGCCGGTGCGGTACGGGGCGCAGCAGGACGCGCTGCGCGGTCTCGGCCACGAACCGCACGTCGGCGAGCGTGCGTTCCCGGCGGGTCCGGTGGGCGGCCAGGACCGTGCCGAGGCCGCCCACCAGCACCGTGCAGATGTAGGAGGCGACGTAGTGCCGGTCCCACAGATAGCCGACGGCCCGGCCCGCACAGCACGGCGTGCCGGCCAGCACCCCTTCGAGGCCGACGGAGAACACCGTGGCGGCGGCGACGACCCCCGGCCCGTGCGCGAACGCGGTCAGCACGGGTACGCAGATCAGCGCGAAACTCACCGGCCAGTCCACGGGCGTGACCGGCTCCAGCAGCAGCACGGCCACGACATAGAGGACCGGGAGCCAGCGCATCCACAGCGGAGGCGCCGGCAGCCCGGGTCGGGGCACGGCGATGTCCTCCGGCTCCCGGCCCACAGGTTCGTCCTTCACCCGACCAGCCTGGTGCGCCGCGCCGCCTTATGCCGGTATTGCTCCACTCAGCGGCATGTTCCGCCGATCAGCTCCGCCGCGGCGTCGAGGACGCTCCGCCGAAGCCGATCGCGAAGACGTGCAGGCCTCCCGACGCCACGTCGGACGGCAGCCGCACGCTGTCGACCGTCTTGCCGGGGCTCAGGGCCACGGGAGCCGTGGCGAACACATACGTCTTGGTGCTGTCGGACGCGGTGCCCGCGTGGTTGCGGTACGGCAGGGTCACCGCGACGGTGTTGTCGGCGAGCGGTGAGGCGGCGCCCGCGCTCAGCGTCCAGTCGGACAGGGCGAGCGTGACCTGCTGGGTCGTACCGTCCGTGTAGGTGACGGTCGCCGTCCCGGAGACCGGGCCGTTGTTCGCGGCCCCCAGGAAGGAGATGCCGCCGGAGCCGGAGGCCCGTACCGTCTGCCCGTTCGCCTCGTAGTTGTCCCGGGCGCCGGCCGCCACGTCCGGCCAGGTGAAGGTCACCCCGCCGACGGCGACCTTCGCACCGGGGGTGACTCCCGCGGCGGCCAGGGCGTGCGCGGAGTAGCTGAAGCCCGCGCCGTCGAAGTTCGCCGAGCCCGCGGCGGTGTCGCCGGAGGTGCCGACGCCGCTGTAGGTGGGTGCGCCCGGGTAGGAGCGCGGCGCCGCGGAGGCGGCCGATGCCCAGGAGGTGTTGGCGGACGTGCCGAGCACGTAGGTCAGGGTGCCGCCGGCGCTGAGGGCGCCGTCGGGAGCGTGCGCCGCGTTCCACTCGGCGCCGTTCCAGGTGGCCGACTGGACGTAGGGAGCGTCGTCCGCCGCGCCCGTGCCGTCGATCGTGAGGGTGTGGCCCGACGGCAGGGTGAGCACCGCCTGGGGGAAGAGCGGGCTGCCCAGCGCCAGATCGGCGGTGCCGGGGGTCTCGGGATACATGCCGAGGGCGGACCACACGTACCACGAGCTCATCTCGCCCAGGTCGTCGTTGCCCGCCAGCCCGGACGGACTGTCGGTCCAGATCTGGTCCTGGACCTGCCGGACGACCTTCTGCGTCTGGTACGGGCGGCCGATGTAGTCGTACTCCCACGGGATGTTGAGGCTGGGCTCGTTGCCCAGGTCGGTGTGTCCGCCGGCGCCGGTCAGGGAGGACAGGTCCGTGTCCAGGAACGTGGCCATGGCCGCGTCTCCGCCCATGGCGGTGGCCAGTCCGTGCAGGTTGAACGGCACCATCGGCGTGTACTGCCAGGAGTCGCCCTCGACGAAGTTCTTGCCCGAGGTGGGCGAGAACCCGCCCGTCCAGCTGCCCGAGGCCTCCCGCGGCTGGACGAAGCCGCTGTTGAAGTCGAACAGGTTCCGCCAGTCCTGCGCCCGGTCCGCGAACCGGTGCTGGTCGGCGGTCTGGCCGAGGGCGCCGGCGAAGGCGGAGATCGCGAAGTCCGCCGAGTTGTACTCCAGCGTGGTGGAGGCCGGGCCGTAGAAGTTGCAGCAGCCGTACTTGCCGTTGCTGGGCAGTCGGCCGAGCTGCTGCATGTAGGCGAGGCCGGGTCGGTTGTCGTTGGCGACGGTGGCGCCCGCGATCATGCCCTTGAGCGCGGTGGCGGTGTCGAACCTCCGGGCCCCGAAGGCGTGGTAGTCGGCGATGATCTCGTCCGCCGGATCGCCCACCATGACGTGGGTCTCGCCGTTGTTCTCCGACCACTTGGGGAACAGACCGGTCTGGCGGTAGTCGTCGACCATCGACTGGGCGGTGTCGGAGGCGACCTGCGGGGCGAGCAGGGCTTCGAGCTGGGCCTGCGAGCGGTACACGTCCCAGCCCGAGTAGTTGGCGTAGGCGGCGCCGTGGCCCTGGTCGACGGTATGGACCTTGCCGTCGAAGCCGGGGTAGCGGCGGTCGGTGTCACTGATCACGTTCGGATGCAGCAGCGAGTGGTAGAGCGCCGTGTAGAAGACGGTCTGCCGATCGGACGTGCCGCCGGCGATCCGCACCCGGCCGAGCAGGGACTTCCAGGCGTCGTGCGCAGCGCCACGCACCTTGGCAAGGTCCCAGCCGGGGTTCTCCGCCCGGCGGTTGGCCACGGCGCCCGCGGCCGAGACGTAGGAGATGCCGACCTTGGCCTGAACGGCCCGGTGGGCGGTGGTGTCGAAGGTGACGTAGCCGTCGGAGCCGCTCGCCCGGGGTGCGAAGGTGTGCGGCGTACGGGACGCGGCACCGTGCAGCACCGGCTTGTTCGGCGCCTCGGGGGTGCTCGGGGAGGCGTGGGTCCTTGGCGTGGAGGGCGTGGCGGTGGCCAGCGCGGTGCCGCTGTGGCGGAACGGCTGGTCGAAGACCATGTCGTAGTAGACGGTGTAGGAGTTGCCCTCGCCGCAGAAGTTGCCGCTCGTGACCTTGCCTCTGATCTCCGTGTTGTTCACCACGTCGAACTCGGCGGCCGTGTCGCCGTTCTCGCTGGCCGTGAGTTTGAACAGGAGGTTCGCCCGGCTGGTGGACGGGAAGGTGAAGCGCGCCATGCCGCTGCGGGTCGTGGCGCCCAGCTCCGTCTTGACGCCGTTGTCCAGGGAGACCGTGTAGGAGCCGGGCGAGGCGGACTCGTTGTCGTGCGAGAAGGTGTCCGTGGCGCCCGTGTCGACGGCGCCGACGGTCGGCAGCACCGGGATGTCGCCGGCGGCCCGGCAGCCCGGTCCCGCGATGTGCGTCAGGCCGAATCCGGTGATGGCCGAATCGGTGTACTCGTAGCCACCGCCGTCCGGCCGGTGGGGGCTGGTGTCGGGGCTCCACTGCACCATCCCGAACGGGCTGTCGGCGCCCGGGAAGTCGTCGGCGGCGTTAGAAGTCCCGATGAACGGGTTCACGAGAGAGGCCGGATCGGTGACCGGCGCGAGCGAGTCGGGATCGGCATGGACGGGGGTGGAGGCGGCGCCCAAGGCCAGGGCGCCCGCGGCCAGCACGGACAGAAGTCGGAACGGCACCATCGTGACCATGTCCCTTCGACAACGTTGTCCCGAAAAGTGGTCCCTGCGGCCCCTGCTGTCAAGGATGCGCGGTGAAGAACCAGCCGTTCGCCTGACACCCTGTCATGTCGCCGGAGAGATCCCTGCCTTGGCTCAGACTCAGAACTTTTCAAAAGGCCAAAGCAACAAATCTTGACGGCAACCACCAGCATGCGTACGTTCCGCAACGGCCGCCCGACGCTCCGACTCGACCGCCATCAGGCCGCGATCCCCCCATCGAGGAGCCCAGCATGCGCGCAAACCCCAGATCGCTCGCGTCGCTCCTGGCCGTCATCGGCCTGGTCCTGGGCGCGTTGCTGGGCCTTCCCGGACCGGCGCGCGCCGCCGGTTCGCTGCCCTGCGACCTCTACGGCGACGCCGGCACCCCCTGCGTCGCCGCGCACAGCACGGTGCGCGCCCTCTTCGCCTCCTACGACGGCCCGCTGTACCGGGTCACCCGTGCTTCCGACGGAGCCGGCACCGACATCGGCCCGCTGTCCCCGGGCGGCTACGCCGACGCCGCCCAGCAGGACAGATTCTGCGCGGACACCACATGCGCCATCACGAAGATCTACGACCAGACCTCCCGGCACAACGACCTCACCCCGGGCCCGGCGGGCACCTCAGGCATGGGCGCGGACCGCGGCGCCGACGCCTCCGAGATCGCCGTCACCGCCGGTGGGCACAAGGCGTACGGCGTGTGGATCTCGCCGGGCGTCGGCTACCGGTACTCCGGAGCCGCCTCGGGCGTCGCCGTGAACGGGCAACCGGAGGGCGCCTACATGGTGGCCAGCGGTACACACGTCGGCTCCGCCTGCTGTTTCGACTACGGCAACGCCGAGAGCACACCGGCCGACACCGGCAACGGCCACATGGACGCGGTCAGCCTCGCGACCACCTGCTACTTCGCACCGTGCACCGGCTCCGGGCCCTGGGTCGAGGCCGACTTGGAGAACGGCATGTTCCAGGGCGACAACGGCTCCAACACCGCCAACCGGGGCAACGGCAGCACCTTCGTCACGGCGCTGCTGAAGAACGACGGGCAGACGCGGTACGCGCTCAAGGGCGGCGACGCACAGGCGGGAGCGCTCACGACCTGGTGGGACGGCGCCCTGCCCACGCGCGGCGGCTATCGGCCCATGCAACAGGAGGGCGGCATCATCCTCGGCACCGGGGGTGACAACAGCAACTGGAACATGGGCACGTTCTTCGAGGGCGTGATGGTCTCCGGCTATCCGAGCGACGCCGCCGAGAACGCGGTGCAGGCGAACATCGTCTCTGTCGGCTACTCCGGCCGGACCGATGTCCCGGGCGGCCCGCAGGGCACCGTCACCGGACCCGGCGGCAAGTGCGTCGACGTCGCCGCCGATGACACCGGCACCGACGGCGCCGCCGTACAACTGTGGGACTGCCAGTCGTACGCCGAGGACCAGCACTGGACGCACCGCGCCGACGGCTCCCTCGTCACCATCGGCCGGTGTCTGGACGTCGACGGGAACGGGACGGCGAACGGGACGCAGGTGGAGTTGTGGGACTGCAATGGTGTGGGTGGTCAGAAGTGGGTGCAGCAGGGTGATGGCTCGTTGCTGAATCCTCAGTCGGGGCGGTGTCTGGACTCTCCCAGTGGTGCGACGGGCAACGGGACGCGGTTGCGGATCTGGGACTGCAACGGGTCGGCCGCCCAGAAGTTCTCGGTGGACGGCGGCGCCCCCGTCGCGGCCCCGGGCGGGAAGTGCCTCGACGTGTCGGCCGACGACACCGGCACCGACGGGGCGGCCGTACAGCTGTGGGACTGCCAGTCCTGGGCGGTCGACCAGCACTGGTACCACCGGGCCGACAGCTCGCTCGGCACCCTGGACCGGTGTCTGGACGTCGACGGGAACGGGACGGCGAACGGGACGCAGGTGGAGTTGTGGGACTGCAATGGTGTGGGTGGTCAGAAGTGGGTGCAGCAGGGTGATGGCTCGTTGCTGAATCCTCAGTCGGGGCGGTGTCTGGACTCTCCCAGTGGTGCGACGGGCAACGGGACGCGGTTGCGGATCTGGGACTGCAACGGGTCGGCCGCCCAGAAGTTCCGGCTGGGCTGAGATGTCAGGCGCTCGTGGGCGTGTCCACGGGCAGCCGCAGCCGGAACAGGGCGCCGCCGCCCGGCGCCTGATGGGCGGTCAGTTCGGCGTGATGCGTGTGGGCGATCTGCCGGGCCATGGCCAGCCCGAGGCCCGAGCCGGGCAGGGCACGAGCGGCCCGGGCCCGGTAGAACCGGTCGAAGACATGCGGCAGATCGTCCGTGTCGATTCCGGGGCCGTGGTCGCGGATGGTGATCTCCACACGCGTGCCGTCCGGTGACCGGTGCGCCGCCACCTCGACATGGCCGCCCGGCGGGGAGAACTTGGCCGCGTTGTCGAGCAGGTTGGAGAACAGCCGCGTCAGCCGGCTCGGCACCGCCGCGGCCAGCGCGGACGCGGCCGAGACATCGGTGTCGAGCACGAACGGGACGTGCGGCCAGTGATCGCGGGCGGCCCCCACCGCGTGCTCCAGCAGGGCAACCGGCTGCACCGACTCCAAGGCCTGCTGCGGCTCTTCCCCGCGGGCCAGGTCGATCAGGTCGTTCACCAGCGTGGTCACCTCCCGCAGCTGCCGGGTGAGGGCGCCGGTCGCCCGCTCCCGCTGACGTGGCGTCAGCTGATCGGCGCGCAGCAGGATCTCGGCGTTGGCGCGCAACGCCGTCAGCGGGGTCCGCAGCTCGTGCGAGGCGTCGGCGACCAGCCGCCGCTGCGCGGCCAGCGACTCCTCCAATGCGTCGAGCATGGTGTTGAAGGTGACGGCGAGCCGGGTGATCTCGTCGTCGCTGCCCCGCGGCTCCACGGGCAGCTCGATACGGAGTCCGGCGTCCCGCGTCGCGGTGATGCGCTCCGCCGTCGAGGTCAGCCGGGTCACGGGAGCCAGACCCGAACGGGACACCCAGTAGCCCAGCAGCGCCGCGACCGGCACGCCCGCCCCGCCGATCGCGGCCAACAGCCCGGCCGCCTGCCGCTCGGCCCGCTGCACCCCGTCGGAGCGGAGCGCCACCTGCATCGCCAGCCCCTTGCGGGCCGGCGTGGTCAGCACCCGCACCGGATTGCCGGCCACCGAGGCCGTGCTGAAGTACGGCGCCCGACGGCGGCCGGCGACCTCGCGCACCGCGTCGGTGACAGGCAGCAGATAGGGCTCGTGCGGGTCTTCGGCGGAGGACTCGGGCACCAGTTGGGCGCAGGCGGGTGCGGCCAGGTACCGGCACTCGCCCGCCTGCACCCCCGGACCGTTCTCCTGATGCTGCTGGACGGCCAGCGTGGCCGCCTGCGTCAGCTGCAGGTCGAACTGCCGGTGCAGGGTGTACACGGTGACGGCGTACGCCCCCGCGCACACCGCGAGCGCCACGCCCGCCACCGCGGCCGACGCGGTCAGGGCGAGCCGGCGGCGCAGCGGAGGGCGCCGATGGCGGCGGGGCCGGCTCACCGCGCGTGCGGCCCCGGGCCGACGGCGGGTCACTGCTCGTCCAGCCGGTAGCCGACGCCGTGCACGGTGTGGACGAGCCGTGAGCCGCCGCCCGCCTCCAGCTTCCGGCGCAGATACCCGATGTAGACGGCCAGGGAATTGGAGTCCGGCCCGAGGTCCCGACCCCACACCCAGCGCATGATCGTCTCCCGCTCCAGCACCTGGCCGGGATTGCGCAGCAGCAGATCCAGCAGGCTCCACTCGGTGCGGGTGAACTCCAGTCGCCGCCCGCCCCGCTGCGCCGTACGGGTCTCCGGATCGACGACGAGGTCCGCGAAGCGCAGCACCGCGGCGGACGGGGCCGCTTCGCCCGGGCCGACGCGGCGCAGCAGGGCGCGCAGCCGGGCCGCCAGCTCGTCCAGCGCGAACGGCTTGACCAGGTAGTCGTCCGCCCCAGCGTCCAGCCCGTCGACCCGGTCGCTGACCGCGTCGAGCGCGGTCAGCACCAGGATCGGCGTACGGTCGCCCAGGGCCCGCAACTGCCGGCACACCGCGAGTCCGTCCACCACCGGCATCATCACGTCCAGCACCAGCGCGTCCGGCTCCCAGTCCGCCACGGCCGCGAGCGCCGCGTGCCCGTCCGCCGCGCCCCGGACGGTGAATCCCTCCAGGGCCAGCCCGTCCTCCAGGGCAGCGCGTACCTCGGGATCGTCGTCCACGACCAGCACACGCGCGGCACCGGCGGGGGACAGGTCCTGACCTGCATCATTCATGAGACCAAGCCTGCCAAACGACCTTCTTAAAGACCTCTTAGAACAGGCCGGGACCGTGCAGGGCATGGACATTCCGCTCTCCGTCGTGATCGGTGCCGGGGGCACCGGCGGCCATATCTACCCCGGGCTGGCGCTCGCCGACGCGTTGCGCCGCCGGGTGCCCGACGCGGTGATCTCGTTCGTCGGCACCGAGCGAGGCCTGGAAACAAGACTCATCCCCGACGCCGGCTACCGCCTGCACACGGTCGACATGATCCCCTTCGACCGCTCCCTCGGCGCCCGGCGGTTCACCCTGCCCGCCGCCCTGCTGAAGTCCGCCGGCCAGTGCCGGACCATCCTGCGGGAGCAGCGCGCGCACATCGCCGTCGGCATGGGCGGCTACCCGAGCGCCCCCGTCATCCTCGGCGCCCGCCTCGCCGGGCTGCCCAGCGTCATCCACGAGTCCAACGCCGTGCCCGGCCGGGCCAACGCCTTCGCGGCCCGGCTCACCCCGCATGTCGCACTCGCCTTCGCGGCGGGCGGCGAAGCCCTGCCCGCCTCCTGCCGGCCCGAAGTCGTCGGCATGCCCCTGTCCGGGCCGCTCGCCGCCCTCGACCGCGCCGCCGAATGCGCGGACGCCCGGCGTGCCCTGGGCATCCCGTCGGACACCAGGCTGCTGCTCGTCAACGGGGGCAGCCTGGGCGCGGCCCGGCTCACCGAGGCGGCCCTCGGCCTGGCCGAACGCTGGCGGGACCGCACCGACGTACGGCTGCTGATCAAGACCGGTCCGGCGGGCCTGGACGCCGCCCGTGCCCGGCTGATGACGACCGGCGCCGATCGTGTCGCCGAGGCGGTGGCCTACCTGGACCGGATCGACCGGACCTACGCCGCCGCCGATCTGGTGGTGTGCCGTGCGGGCTCGGCGACCGTCGCCGAGCTGGCCACCATCGGGCTGCCCGCCGTCCTGGTGCCGTATCCGCACGCCCCGGGCGACCACCAGACCCACAACGCCCGCGCCCTCACCGGGATCGGGGCGGGGGTCCTGCTGCGGGACGAGGACACCACCGCCGGTTCCCTCGAAGCCATGGCCGGCTCTCTGCTCGACGACCCGGTCCGGTTGCACCAGATGTCCGGGGCCGCCGCGGCGGCGGGCGTCGGCACCCACCACCGCACCGCCGCGGACCGGCTGGCCACCAAGGTGCTCCAACTGGCCGGACACCGCTCACTGGCCGCGGTCCCCAGCCAACGGTGACCGACACCGAAACGCTCCGCGCCGAATCGCCCGGCATCGAGACGTCCGACGCCGACAAGTCCGACGCCCCCAAGTCCGACCCCTGACAAGTCCGACACCGAGAGTTCCGACCGAAAGAAAGGCATCACCATGTACGCACCCGGCTTCTTCCACGGCCGTACCGTCCTCGTCACCGGAGCCGAGGGCTTCATCGGCTCGACCCTCGTGGATCTGCTCGTCGGCGAGGGCGCCACGGTCCGCGCCATGGTCCACTACAAGCCCTACGCGGAGAAGGGCAACCTCGCCCACCTCCTGGACCATCCCCAGGTGCAGCTGATCGCGGGTGACGTGCGCGACCCGGGCCGGGTGATGGACGCCGTGGCCGGCTGCGACACCGTCTTCCACCTCGCCGCCCTCATCGGCATCCCGTACAGCTACGACTCGCCGGGCGCCTACGTCGCCGTCAACGTCACCGGCACCGAGCACATCGCCGAAGCCTGCCGGCGCCACGGCGTACGCCGCCTGGTGCACACCTCCACCAGCGAGGTCTACGGCACCGCCCTGACCGTCCCGATCGCCGAGGACCATCCGCTGCAGCCGCAGTCGCCGTACTCCGCATCGAAGATCGGCGCCGACATGATGGTGCTCTCCCACTTCAACGCCTTCGAGCTGCCCGTGACGGTCGTGCGGCCCTTCAACACCTACGGCCCCCGCCAGTCCGCCCGTGCCGTCATCCCCACCATCCTCGCCCAACTGCACTCCGGCGCACGCGAGATACGCCTCGGCTCGCTCACCCCCACCCGCGACTTCACCTACGTCACCGACACCGCCCGCGGCTTCCTCGCCGTGGCCCAGTGCGACCGTGCGCTCGGCGAGGTCGTCAATCTCGGCACCGGCGAGGAGATCTCCATCGGCGACCTGGCCCGCAAGCTGATCGCCGTCTCGGGACGGGACGCGGAGATCGTCGTGGACGAGGCCCGCCTGCGCCCGGCCGGAAGCGAGGTGCACCGACTGCTGTCGGACAACTCCCGTGCCCGTACCTGGGCGTCCTGGAAGCCCGAGGTCTCCCTGGACGAAGGCCTCAGCAACACGTCGGACTGGATCAGCGCCAACCTGCACCTGTTCGCGCCGGGCCGCTACGCGGTCTGACGGGACCTCTCTGTACCGGGCCTGTACCAGGCCTGTATCAGGCACACCGCGCCTGTCCCCTTGGGCGCCGAAGAGCGGAAGCCTCGCGGTCGTGGCCACGGTGGCGCGGTCTCGGCAGTGGGACCCGCGGGCGCTGTTTCCCGGGCCCCGCTCTCTCGTCAACCGGTGGCGGAGCGGGGGCCGGAGGGCGGCGCGCCGGTGACGGCCGCGCGGTACAGGTTCCGGGTGGCGTCGCCGAAGTAGGCGCTGTAGGAGATCTGCGGGGTGTTGCCGCCGGTGTGATAGCCGCCGATCACTCCGATGACCGCCCATCCGCCCGGCCAGGGCACGAGCATGGGGCCGCCGCTGGTGCCGCCCACGAAGGCGTCGCAGGCGATGCGCGGGAACGTGCCCGGGTCGGCCGGGTCGTCACTGTCCCAGCGGGTGGTCCAGCTCCAGCACTCCAGGGGCTTCTCGGCTCCCGCCGGGTAGCCGATCATCCGCACCGGGATGTGGTGGTAGCCCGTCCCGGTGAGCAGGCGCACTCCGCCGACCGCGTCCTCCAGGAGCGTTCCGTCCTCGTTGGGCTCGGTGACCGCGAAGGCGAAGTCGTATGCGGCGCCCGCGTGCTCGCCCAGGTCGTAGTACTCCTGCGGGACATAGACACCGTCGGTCCGCACCGGAAAGATCCCGAACGGCTTGAGGGTGTCGTGGTACTGCGGGACGAAGGCCAGATGACGCTTGGGTGAGGTGCCCGCGTACCCCTTCAGACAGTGCCCGGCGCTCAGGACCAGGTCGTGGCCGAGGCTGTGCACGACGGAGCCGCTGCAGGTGCGGCCGGTGCCGGTGGCATCCGTCCAGAAGAAGGTACCGGCCTGCGGGATGCCGTCGAAGCTCCTGCTCGGCGGGATGTACTCGCCCGGCCGAGGTCCGTCCACCGCTGGGGACGCGGTGGTCGCGGGCGTGCCGGTCTCGGTGCCTTTGAGTGTGTCGGCGGGCTGTGCGGCCGCCATGCGGGCGGGGGTCCAGTAGGCGTCGAGCCGACCGGCGAGCGGGTTCGGGTCGGTCGGGGCGCTGTCGGCGGACGCCGTGCTGGTCAGACCGGCGCAGAGCAGAAGAGCGGCCGCGCAGACGGCGGCGTATCTCACGATCCTGGTCCCGGGCTCCATCGGTTCCCCTCAGAACGGACGCAAGTGACGGCCCACCATAAGCCCGCGGCCGACGGCACGACAGCGTGCACGGCCGCATCGAACCCATGGCGGCGGCCGAAATTCCCCGGCGTAGGGCAGAGCATTCTGACTACCGCCCCTGCTCCCTCCGCGACAGCCGTGTGATCACTTCACGAACGCCATGTCTGGATACTTCGGTGACGGTCCGTCCAAAAGCCGTCCGCTGCGGCCGCGCAGCCAGTGGTCGAAGTAGGCCGAGACATATGCCTCGTTGGTGCGTATCGCGGTGGCCGGATCGATGGAGCCGATGTCGCCGGTCTGTACGGAGGGCTTCAGGTGCAGCTGCGGTACAAGTGCCTCCGCGTCGGTGAACGAGGCGTGCTCCGAACCGAGCAGGGTGAGTTGACGGTTCCAGCCCGGAGTGTGGGCGCGGAACGCCTGCCAGCCCGGACCGGTGTCGGTCTCGCCGTCCTTGCCCATGAGGAGGAAGGGCCGGTCGAGGCCGTGCTGGGCGACCGGCATCAGCGAGCCGTTGATGTAGGTCAGATTGCCGTCCATGTTGATGCCCGCGGCGATCCGGTGGTCGGCGTCCATCG
Organism: Streptomyces yokosukanensis; assembly: GCF_001514035.1. Classification (GTDB taxonomy): domain Bacteria; phylum Actinomycetota; class Actinomycetes; order Streptomycetales; family Streptomycetaceae; genus Streptomyces; species Streptomyces yokosukanensis. Next base: position 187,064 of record NZ_KQ948207.1, read on the forward strand.
CCAGCGCGGCGGCCGTCCCGCCCATGGAGTGGCCGAACATGCCCACCTCGGCCAGATCCAGCGCCCCGGTCAGACCGTCCGCCAGCGGCTCTCCGTCCACGTCGGGATTCCGGCCGTCGTTCAGCTCCTGGAGCTGGTCCAGGACGAAGCTGGTGTCGGTGACCCTGACGCCCAGCGCCTTGCGTACGAAGGCGTCGCCGTCGCCTGAGGGCAGCGACACGGTGGCGAGGGAGCCGTTCGGGAACTGGACCTCGGGAGACTCGTAGGTGTTGTCGATGGTGACGACCGCATAGCCACGACTGGCCAGATCGGCCGCCGCCGTCGTGCCCCAGGTACGCGGTTCGCCGAGCCCGGGGGAGTAGAGCACCACAGGGAGCCGACCACCGCGCCCGGCGGCCACGGGGGCGCCCTGGGTCACCTGGGTGACGGTGCGGGCCCAGTCTGCCCGACCGGCCGGCACGCTCAGCATGAGGTACTGGTTCGCCGTGACCTTGTCGAAGTGCGCAGCCGCCTTGGGCAGCATGTACGGGGCCGCCGGACGGCCGGCCGTGTGCGTCGTGGGGTAGTACACACTGACCATCAGTTCGCGCCGGTGGTGCCCGGACTGCCACGGATCGGGTCGTGAGCGGTCCACCAGATGCAACTCCACCTCCCCGACCCCGAATCGACCGGTCGGGGCGGGAAGGGAGAGGGAGCGGGCGGACGGCGGGGTCGGGGAGGTGGGGGCGTCGCGTCCGGCGCCGGTGGCCGCGACCGCAGGGACAGCGGCGGTCAGCGTGCAGAGCGTGGCGACGGTGCAGACGGCGAGGGCCCTTCGACGGGTGCCCCTGCTGCGGTTGCGCGGAAGTGGATGTGTCATGGATCAAGGCTGACGGCTCGTCGGCTCTGCGCACATCCGGGGAAGCCCCCGATATTGCCCCTCAGGGGATCCGTAGGGGACTGCCCGTCGGGCCCCGGCCGCCTGCCGAGAGCCGGACGCCTCACAGACCCGTGGGGCACAACCGGTGCCTGGCACCGCCCTTGATCACCGCGTCGACACACCTGGCGGGCAGTCCGTCGTGAGTCCTGGCGGAGAAGTTGGCCGTCACGGTCAGCACGCCGTCGCCGAACGTGGTCCGCTGCACGAGACGGTCGTCCGTCAGCCTGCGGAAGTCCGTCATCGGCTGGGTCGCCGCCGCCTTGTGCAGCGGCTCGAAGTATTTCTGCAACTGCGCGATCTGCTTGCCGTGCCGGTCCAGTTCGTCCTGATCGAGGACCAGGTTGAGGGGCACGTTGTACAGCATCGCGAGAAGGGCCCGGGTACGGCTCTGGTCCGGCAGCTTCGACCACGACAGCTCCCAGCGCTCGGTGCTGATCACCGAGTCGTGCAGGACCGTCTGATAGAGCGGCACCCGATACCTCGGGTCGTACATCGTCTTCGCGACGTCGGACGGCAGACGGACGGGCTTGAAGAAGATCGCCGGCGCGCCGGCGGGGGTGTAGCCGCCCCAGGTCGGACGGTCCTTCTCCAGCTTCCACAGCCGGTCGTCCACCGGTGTGCCCGAGCCATGGCTGAAGGACAGCACGCCGTTCGCCCAGGAACCCGCGCTCTCCGAACCGAGGACCAGGCGACGGTCGCCGGACAGCCAGCCCATGCGCTGGACGCGGTTGTGCCGGTCCTGCGCCTTGGTCATCGGATGCGCCGGAGAGTGATCGGTGAACAGCTCACCCGCCGCGTCGACGTCCAGGAAGTAGCTCGTGGCGCCGTTGGCGGTCATCTGCCGGGTGCGGTCGGCCAGGTAGTGCCGCGAGGGCTCGGCGCGCCGCAGCGCCTCGGAACTCACGTAGCAGCCACGGCCGCCGAAACCGGTGACGATCGCGCCGTTCGCACCACGCACACAGGCGTCCTGCCACACCGGGGCGGGCCAGGCGGACACGGGGCTGTCGGCCGATGCCGGATCCTGGGCGTTGGCCCAGGAGTCGTAGGGTCCGACGAGGTAGCCGGCCTGCTGGGCGAGGCGCGTCGCCTTGCGGTCCATGGGGTTGGTGTCGGAGTCGTACCCCAGCCACATGCGGTCGATCCCCAGATCCCGCAGGCGGCGGACACCCTCGGCGGTACGCGCCTGGCCCCAGGTGTAGGCGTGGAAGGCGCCGACCAGCTTGGCGACTTCGGGGTTGCGGTCGATCTTCTGCCGAAGCGTCGTGATGCCACCGTGGCCCTGGAGCCAAGCGCGATAGTCGCGCGCCGCTGCGACGGGCGATCCGTCGGTGAGCGCGAACGTCACGGTGTAGTTCTCCGTGGCCTGTTGCGGAGAGAACGCGTGCTCTGCCTCGGTGTGCAGACGTCCCCCGGCGGAGACGAAGTTGAGGGTCGTGCCGATGTCGGACTCGACGAGGTAGCTCGCGCCGTGCCGTCCGGACTGGCTGGTGCCCCAGAAGGGCATGGTCAGGCCCTCGGCCATGTCGGCTCCGGTTCCCGCCAGGCCCGCCGACGCGGAGTTCCACCACCGGTCGCCGACCGGTACGGAAAGGCCCTCACCGCGTGGGATCTGCAGCTCCTGGGTCGACCGGTCCATGCCGGAGACCGGCCAGGTCAGGTTGGCCTGTCGGGCCGAGCGCACGGTGACGGCCAGCCGCCCGTCCCGCGCGGAAGCGGTCACGGTCAACCCTCTGTCGCCGTAGCGCCAACTGGCTTTCCCACCCCGGACGGTGACCTCGCCCGGGGCGCCCAGATCACCGGACGCCGGTGCCGAGAGCTGCCATGTCCGGCCGTCGTCCGCGCGGGCCCGCACCGCCAGGGAGGTGATGTCCACCGTGGCACGGCCACCGGCGACCGGCACGGAGAGCTGGGTCCCGTGCGCCTCGATGTGCCGGGTCTCAGGCTTGCCGGTACCGAACGCGGCGGTGGTACCGAGCGCGCCGACCGTCAGCAGCGCAGCGCTCATCGCGATGAACTTCGTCTGCGGCTTCGTCTTCTTGAGCTTCCTCGCCTTCACGGCCGTGGACTATCGCGACCAAATCTAAGAGAGATGTGAGAGCCGACCGTGTCGTCGTGGCACCACTCCCGCCCGGAGCCGCCGCCGCTCATGTCCGCTGTCGCGCAGGCAGCCTGACCGGGCGTTGTCAGTGCCGGTCGCCATCATGGCTGTACGGGCCTTCGGACCCGGCCATGACCGTGGCCGGGCGCTACGGAGCCGGCGAACTCGGACACGGGGGAAGGACGAGCGGCATGGGTCTGTCCAGCTGGTGGGCGGTCGGAGCGCTGAGCGACGAGGAGGTGGCGGAGATCGCCTCTGTCGCGGGGCCGAAGATCAAGGAGATGGGGGAGTCCGCATCGGCACGGGACGCCTGGTCGCGCTGGGAGCGGGATGCGGTCCGTGGCGGCGGGGCGGTGCGGCTCTGGCGGCCGGACGGCTACAACACCGACGAGGCGCTGCATCTGTACGACATGGTCAACGTATCGGCCTTCGATGCCTTGGACGACTTGTGTCAGTTGCATGTCATGGCGTGGTGGGAGCGGTTCGACGAGGATGTCGAGCCGTTCATCACCGCTGTACGCAAGGACAATCCCGTGGCGGCCCTGTTCCACGGACTCGGTCCGCAGCGAGCCCGAGTGCTGCCGGGGTGGGCGGGCGACGCGGTACTGACCGCCGCCGAGGTGCGTGATCGTCTGGCAGCCGTCGAGGCCGTGCTCGCCCTGTCGGGAGGGGAGCGGGAGAGAGTGCTCGGTCGCATCGACGACTGGCCGGGTGACAAGGAAGCCGTCGACCTCCTGGATCAGCCGCTGCGGGTGTGGAGAGAGGTTGCGGCAGCGGGCCTGGGACTGCTGACCTGCCGCATCTGGTTCTGACCGCGACTTCACACCCGCCGTCCGAACGCCGTGCCGCGCCTGTGGCCGTGGCCGTGGCCGTGGCCGTGGCTGTGCCGGACTGGTGGTCTCCGGTGGGTCGCGCCCGCTCGACCTGCCGTCGGCGTGGTCGAGCCACGCGCCGAGTTGCGGGCCGGGGCCCTGCGCTGTCCCCTCGGCCTGACCCCTGGCTCTTGGTCCCTGGCCCCGGCCGCTGCCGCAGACGGGGCCCGTCTCTCAGTTCCGGTTGCCCGATCGATGTTCCGTACGGTCGGTGCTGTCCGTGCGCAGGCCCTTGATCAGGAGCTCGACCAGGCGGCGAGCGTCGTACCGGGGATCGCTCTCCGCGCCGATGCAGAGGTTCCCGACCCCGCGCATGAGCTGATAGGCCTGCAGGTCGGAGCGGATCTCGCCGGCCGTGGCCGCGGCTTCGAGCAGCTCGGTGCAGATGGGCACGAGCCGGTCGAGGAAGTAGGTGTGCAGGGTTTCGAAGCCGGCGTTCTCGGACTTCAGCACGGCGGCCAGTCCGTGTTTCGTCACCAGGAAGTCGACGAAGAGATCGATCCATCGCCCGAGTGCGGCGTACGGGCCGGCACTGGTCTTCAGCAGGTCGGGACCGGCCTCGGCCAGGCTCTCCACCTGATGGCGGTAGACCGCGATGATCAGGTCCGAGCGTGCCGGGAAGTGGCGGTAGATCGTGCCCACCCCGACCCCGGCCCTGGCCGCGATGTCGCGTACCGGTGCCTCCACACCCGACGCCACGAAGGCCGCCGCGGCGGCCTCGAGCAGCGTCTCCTTGTTGCGCCGGGCATCACTCCGCTTGGACTGGGTCGCACGTCCTTCGGACGGGACCGCTTGTCCTTCGGGCTGAGCCGCCTGTCCTTCGGATTCGGCCCCACGTCCCTCGGACTGGGCCGCACGCCCTGCTCTCTCGCCGCTGTCGTTCACAGCGCCGCTCCTTCCACAGCCGCACTTGCTAAACGGAACAAGGTTCCGTATCGTCGTGACCGGAACGATGTTCCGCTTGCTCATGGTCTCAGAGCATCGGCCGGCAGCCAAGCCGTGCCCGGCCCTGCCATGGCCGCGACGCCCTCTTTTCCCGTCATCAGTTGCCACCAGCGTTTCCCCCTCGATGAGGAGATACGGACATGCAGTACCGCACCTTGGGCCGCACCGGCGTGCAGGTCAGCTCCCTCGCGCTCGGCGCGATGAACTTCGGCAGGCTCGGACACACCACCCAGGACGAGGCCACCGCCCTCGTGGACGCCGCCCTGGAGGGCGGGATCAACCTCATCGACACCGCCGACAAGTACAGCGACGGCGAGTCGGAGGAAATGGTCGGCAAAGCCATCGCAGGCCGCCGCGACGACATCGTGCTGGCCACGAAGGCGGCCCTGCCCATGGGTGACGAGCGAAACCATCGGGGCGGCTCGCGCCGCTGGCTGGTCACCGCGCTGGACGACAGCCTGCGCCGTCTCGGGGTCGACCACATCGACCTGTACCAGATCCACCGCTGGGACCCGAGCACCAGCGACGAGGAGACCCTGTCGGCGCTGACCGACCTGCAACGCGCAGGAAAGATCCGCTACTTCGGCTCCTCGACCTTCCCGGCCTACCGCATCGTCCAGGCGCAGTGGGCCGCTCGTGAACACCACCTGAGCCGCTATGTCACCGAACAGCCCAGCTATTCCATACTGCAGCGCGGGATCGAGAGCCATGTGCTGCCCGTGGCGCAGGAGTACGGGATGGGAGTGCTGATCTGGAGCCCGCTGGCCTCGGGTTGGCTGTCGGGTGCGGTCCGTGAGGGCCGGGACATCGCCACCAACCGGTCGGCGTTCATGCCGCAACGCTTCGACCTCACCGTGCCCGCAAACAGGGCCAGGCTCGAGGCCGTCGAGCAACTGGCCCGAGTCGCCGACGAGGCGGGCCTCACGATGATCCAGCTGGCCCTGGGCTTCGTGACCGCGCACCCCGCCGTGACCAGCGCGCTCATCGGCCCTCGCACCCTGGACCACCTGCACTCCCAACTCGCGGCCGCCGACACGGCGCTCCCCGCCGATGTGCTCGACGCCGTCGACGCGATCGTGTCCCCCGGTGTCGACCTGGCCCCCGGAGAGAAGTTCGACACCCCGCCCGCCCTGCTGGATGCGTCCCTGCGGCGGCGCTGAGCCTCGCGGAGCGGCGCCCATGTCCCTCGGGCCGGCTCCGCGTTCGCGGAATGAACGCCCGAGGGGCGGTGAGCCGAGTTCCCCACATCGAAAGGACCAGTAGCTCATGCCGCACACATATCGGCCCCGATTCGGAATCATGACCGCCCCCTCGCAAGTCGACTACCACGACGTTCTGCGGGTCTGGCGCGAGGCGGACACCATCCCGGAGATCGAGCACGCATGGCTGTTCGATCACCTCATGCCGATCTTCGGTGATCCCGGCGGACCGACCTATGAGGGCTGGACATTGCTGTCGGCCCTCGCGGCCCACACCCGGCGCCTGCGCATCGGTGTGCTCGTGACCAGCAATCGATTCCGGCCGCCCGCGATGCTGGCCAAGATCGCCACGACCGTCGACGTCGTCTCCGGCGGACGGCTCGACTTCGGCATCGGCGTCGGCTCACGCCCCAGCCATCCGCTGGCCCGGCGCGAGTACGAGGCGCACGGCCTGCCCTTCCATGACTCCGAACACGCCGTGGGGAGCCTTGCCGAAACCTGCACGGTGATCAGGCGGTTGTGGACGGAACCCGAACCTTTCGACTTCCACGGCACCTACCACCACCTCACCGGCGCGTTCGGCAGTCCCCGACCCGTCCAGCGCCCCCATCCGCCGATCCTCATCGGTGGCCGCTCGTCCGCCACGCTGCGCGTGGTCGCCGAGCACGCCGACCTGTGGAACATCCCCGGCGGTGGTGACATCGACGAGATCGCCCGCCGTAGCGCGCTGCTGGACCGCTACTGCGCAGAAATCGGCCGCGACCCCGCCTCCATCATCCGCTCGATCCACCTGCCGGTCTCCTACGCCCAACCCGGCAGTACCCGAGAGGCGATCCACGAATCCATAGGCGCCGGCTTCCGGCACATCGTCCTCGGACTCTCGTCGCCCTATCCCACCGGCGTCGCCCAGTGGGTCGCCGACGAACTCATCGACCCGTCGGCTTGAGCCCGCTTTCGGTGCCGAGGTGCTGAAGGGCTCGGGTACTGAGGGGCGGACGGAGGTGAGGGAGGCGAGGCGCGCTCGGGTCGTACGGGGGAGCCTCAGGCTCTGTAGTGGGCCGACCGGACCTCGAAGAGGCGCGGTTGCACATCCGTGGCGATCTTGGTGGCTTGGTCCATGTGGACGCGGGCCTCGGGATTGGCGAGCATCGCCCGGTAGTGCTCCGAGGTCTCCCACTGGGCGTAGTTGATCACGCGTTCGCCGTCGAGGGACGCGTGGAAGTTGGCGCAGATGAAGCCCGGTTGGCGCCGCAAGGTCTCATCGGTCGCGCGGGCGAGCAGGGTGATCAGCTCGTCCTGGCGGTCGGGTGAGACGGTGAAGACATTGATGAGGGTGCCGACGGGATGTGCCGTGTCGACCTGGACAGTAACAGCCATGCAGTTCTTTCTCCCCTTACCGCCCGCGGGCTTGTCGCCTACGGGCTCGCATTCCCCCGATCGGAGGTGGAGCGTCCGACGGGCTTGAGACCGGGCTCGCGACTGTCCGACGCTGCCCACACCGCCGGACGCCAGGATCGGACTTTGAGCCTGCGGGCGGCTCCGGGGAGGGGGGACTCGCGGCCATGGCACTGCCCCTGTGATCGGGGACGCGGTGCGGGCCACCAAGGTGAACTGCGCTTCCGCGCCTCCCGGGACCGTGGCCGACGGCTGGCTGGAGAGATCTCCACCGGCGGCCGTCCGGACGATCGGCGGCTCCTCGTCCGAGTCGCAGAAACCGGCGCAAGCACAACAAGGCTCTGGCCACCCGCTACGACAAACGCGCCCGCCACGACCAAGCCCTGGTCACCCTCGCCTGCCTCAAACTCTGCCTGCCCTGACCTTGTGGACAGGCCGTAGGAAGCGGCGGTGTCCTTCGCGCACATCAGCCCTGCCGGCACTCCATCAGCCTGCGCACCGGGGCACCGTCGACCGCAGTGGGCATGGACCCATCACGAGGTGCTGTTTCACGCTCGCCACCCCATGTGGTCATGATGGCACTCCAGCGTGTCGAGCCCAATTCCCGGAGGTCGGTTCATGCGCGAACACCCAGCAGCCCTGCCCCTGTCCGGCATCACGGTCGTCAGCGTCGAGCAGGCGGTGGCGGCTCCCTTCGCCACTCGGCAGCTCGCCGATCTCGGTGCCCGTGTGATCAAGGTGGAGCGCCCGGGAGACGGGGACTTCGCCCGCCGGTACGACACCACGGTGCACGGCGAGTCCAGCTATTTCGTCTGGCTCAACCGTTCCAAGGAGTCCGTGACACTCGACCTCAAGTCCGGGCCCGGCCGGCGGATTCTCGAGCAACTGCTCGCGCGGGCCGATGTGTTCGTGCAGAATCTGGCGCCCGGGGCGGCGGGGAGGATGGGGCTGGGGGCAGACGCCCTGCACGAGCGGTTCCCGTCGCTGATTCCCTGCTCGATCTCCGGTTACGGCACCACCGGACCCTGGGCCGACCGCAAGGCGTACGACCTGCTGGTGCAGTGCCAGACCGGTCTGGTCTCCCTCACCGGCAGCCCCTCGGAGCCCGCGCGCGCCGGTATCTCCGTCGCCGACATCGCGGCCGGCATGTACGCCTACTCGGGCATCCTCACCGCCCTGTTCACGCGCGCCACCACCGGCGTCGCCCGCGCCGTCGAGGTGTCGCTGTTCGAGGCGCTCGCGGAATGGATGCACCAACCCGCCTACTACACCCGCTTCGGCGGCACCCAGCCTCCGCGCATCGGTACCCAGCACGCCACCATCGCACCGTACGGCGCCTACCCGTGCGCCGACGGCAAGGACGTCCTGTTCTCCATCCAGAACGAACGCGAGTGGGCCGCCCTCTGCAAGCGATTCCTCCACGACCCCGGACTGGTCGATGATCCGCGTTTCGCCACCGGCTCCGCGCGCGTGGCCCACCGCGACGAACTGAACGCGATCGTGGCCGAGCGCTGCGCCGGGTCGGACAGCGCCGAGGTGAAGAAGGCGCTGGACGAGACCGGGATCGCCAACGCCGGGGTCAATGACGTCGAGGAGTTCCTGGACCACCCGGTGCTCGCCGGCCGCGGTCGTTGGCGGGACGTGTCGATTCCCGCGGGCGTCGAGGTCCCTGCCCTGATTCCGCCGGCCGACCTGGAAGGCGTGACACCCCGCATGGATGCCGTCCCGGCTGTCGGGGAGCACACCGCAACCGTCCTCACCGAACTGGGCTACGGCCCGGCCGAGATCGAGGTCCTGCGAGCCGACGGAGTTCTCTGACACGGTCGACGCGGTCCACCGCCCGCGAGCACACAGACGACGACGGACACGCGTAACGACGGCACCCATCACGACGTGCACCCATCACGACGTGCACCCATCACGACGGACACGCATGACGACGGACACGCATGACGACGGTCACGGATGACGACGGCTCGCATGACAGCGGACACACATGGCGGCGCCACACACATGACGACTGGGAGCGACACGGCATGAGCACTCTCGGCACCCTCTCCGAGGACGAGCAGTTCGTCGTACGCACGGTGCGCGACTTCGTGGACAAGGAGGTCAAGCCGGTCGCGCGGGAGCTGGAGCACGGCAACACCTATCCCGAGAGCCTGATCGAGCGGATGAAGAAGCTCGGCATCTTCGGCCTCGCCGTCCCCGCGGAACACGGTGGCACCCCCGTCTCCATGCCCTGCTACGTGCTGATCACCGAGGAACTGGCGCGCGGCTGGATGAGCCTGGCCGGTGCGATGGGCGGCCACACGGTCGTCGCCACACTCCTGCTGCGTTTCGGTACCGAGGAGCAGAAGCGCCGGTACCTGCCGAAGATGGCCACCGGCGAGATCCGCGCGACCTTGGCCCTGACCGAGCCGGGCGGCGGCTCGGATCTGCAGGCGCTGCGCACGGTGGCCGCCAAGGACGCCGACGGATACGTGGTGAACGGCGCCAAGACCTGGATCACCAACTCCCGGCGCTCCCGGCTGATCGCGCTGCTGTGCAAGACCGACCCGGAGGCGAGCCCCGCGCACCGGGGCATCTCCATCCTCCTGGTCGAGCACGGACCGGGGCTGACGGTCTCTCGTGACCTGCCCAAGCTCGGCTACAAGGGCGTCGAGAGCTGCGAGTTGTCGTTCGACGACTACCGGGCTCCGGCGGACGCGCTTCTCGGTGGGGTCGAGGGCGAGGGGTTCGCGCAGATGATGAAGGGTCTGGAGACGGGCCGGCTGCAGGTCGCCGCCCGGGCGCTGGGAGTGGGCCGGGCGGCGCTGGAGGACGCGCTGGCCTACGCCCGGGAGCGCGAGTCCTTCGGCAGGCCGATCTGGCAGCACCAGTCCATCGGCAACTACCTGGCCGACATGGCGACGTCACTGACCGCGGCCCGCCAACTCACCCTGTACGCGGCCCGGGAGTCGGAGGCCGGGCGCCGGGTGGACATGGAGGCAGGGATGGCGAAGCTGTTCGCCTCCGAGACCGCGATGCAGATCGCCCTCAACGCGGTCCGTATCCACGGGGGTTACGGCTATTCGACCGAGTTCGACGTCGAACGCTACTTCCGTGACGCCCCGCTGATGATCGTCGGAGAGGGCACCAACGAGATCCAGCGGAACATCATCGCGAGGCAGCTCGTCGAGCGAGGAGGGCTCGACAAGTGAGCGACACACCGCCATGATAGTTTTCTATTCAACGAATATGGTGTGATCGCAGTCCGGAACCGGCCCCGCGTCCGCTCGACGGCGTGGCGTCTGCCGGTCACCGTACCCGGAGGAGTTCAGGTTGAGCAGTCCCGTTCCGGCCGGCGTCACGCGGCGGATCTTCATCGACAAGCAGAGCCCCAAGGCGTATCACGCGCTGGTGCAGACGTCCGAGGCGGTCCGGGCCACCGCCGCCGACGCCGGCCTGGAGCGGACCTTGGTGGAGCTGGTCAACCTGCGCGTGTCGCAGATCAACGGCTGCGCCTACTGCCTGCATGTGCACACCAGGGCCGCACTGCGTGCCGGTGACACCCCCGAGCGTCTTGGAGTGCTCGCCGCCTGGCGGGACACCGAGCTGTTCACGCCGGTCGAACGGGCCGCCCTGGCGCTGGCCGAGGCGACCACCGCCGCCGCGGACGCCGGGGCGCAGGACGCGGCCTACGCGGCGGCCCGGGAGGTGCTCAGTGACGATCAGACAGCGGCGGTGATCTGGGTGGCCGTCACCATCAACGCGTTCAACCGGGTCTCGATCATGAGCAGGCATCCGGTGCGCCCGGAGCACTGACGGCGCTCGCGACGATCGGCCAGGGCCCGGACGGTGTGCCCCGGCTGATCGCCGCGAGCGGCCGGGCGACGCGAGCGGCCGGGCACGCGAGGGGTGCGGTTGCCCCTGCGCCGTGCGACGGCGACCCGGGGCCGCGCCGTTCCGGGATCGATCCGGCGGAAGGCCAAGCCCTTGAGCCGGATGCGGCGAGTGCTTGCCGGTGCCACGGACACCTCGGCCCGGCGCCCATCAGGCAGCACACCTGTGCCGATCGTCCCGGCGCGCAGGGCGTCGAGTTGCGGTGCCATGGCCATCTCGTGGGTGGCGAGATGCGTTCCGGGTACGGCCTACGGAAGTCGCCCGCCAGACATGGCAGGTCCGGTAGGTCCGGCAGGCACAGCAGGCCCAGCAGGGCGATCAGGGTCGGCGAGGCCGCGAGGAAGAGCGCGTTCCCGGCGGATCAGCGGAACGCCGCCGCGTTCCGTGCCGCCCACGTGGAGAAGGGGGCGGCGGGGCGGCCGAGCAGTCGCTCGACGTCCGTGCTCACCGTCTGCTCCTCCGGGGTGGGCGTGCCGAGAACGGCGAGCGTGCCCTCGGCGACGGCGGGCGGCATGAACCGGACCATCTGCGCGTGGGCCTCCTCGCGGCTCTGCTCGACGAACGTCACCGGCTCTCCGAGTGCGGTGGCGATGGCAGCGGCCCGCCCGCGCGGGGTGGTGGGTTCCGGGCCGGTCAGTGTGTAGGTGGCGCCGTCGTGTCCGTCCCCGCGCAGCACGGCCGCCGCCACCGCCGCGACGTCGTCCGGGTCGACGAACGGCAGCGCCACCTCGGCGAAGGGCGCCGCCGCGATGCGGTACCGGCGGATCGGCTCCGCCCAGGCCAGCGCGTTGGAGGACAGGCCGCCCGAGCGCAGCACGGTGAAGGGCAGCCCCGACTCGGCCGCGGCAGCCTCGAAACGCGCCGCGTGCGCATACGCTTCCGGCCGGGTGCCCGCGCCCTGCGAGGACAGCAGCACCACCTTCGCGACTCCAGCCGCAGCGGCCTGGCTCAGGATGCCCGCCGGATCCTCGCCGGCCACCAGCAGGAAGAGTGCCTTGGCGCCCTCCAGCGCGGGCGCGAGGCTCAGCGGTCGCCCCAGGTCGGCCGGGACGGCCCGCACCTGCGTCGGGACGTCCTCGGTCCTGATGTGCCGGGCGACGGCCGTCACCGTCTCCCCGGCCTCGATCAACTCGGCGACCAGGGTCCGTCCGACGTTCCCCGTGGCGCCCGTGACAACGATCATGGCAACAGCTCTCCCGACTGAGTTACGCGACTTAGTTAGTTGACTGACTAAGTCGAACGTTAGCCCGCGACGGCCTTCGGTGTCTATCCTTAGTCAGGTGACTGACTCAGAATCTGCGGTGACGGCCGAGACGGCGAGGCCGGGGCGATCGGGGCGGAGCGGCAAGCGTGAGCGTCTGGTGCGGGCGGCCGTCCAGGTCTTCCATGAGCAGGGCGTGGAGAAGACCACCCTCGGCGACATCGCCCGTGCGGCCGAGGTGCCGCTCGGCAATGTCTACTACTACTTCAAGGCCAAGGATCAGCTCGTCGAAGCCGCGGTGGCCGCCCACTGCGAGCAACTCGACGCGCTCACTGCTCAGTTGGATGCTCTCCCGGACCCGGCGGTTCGGCTGAAGACGCTCGTCGCCGGCTGGGTGGACCAGCGGGAGACCGCGGCCCGCTTCGGTTGCCCCTTCGGCACCCTCGCCACCGAGCTGGACAAGCGTGACGACGGCCTGGACCGGGCCGCCGCGAAGGTGATGCGAGCCCTGCTCGACTGGGTGGAGTGCCAGTTCACGCAGTTGCGCCGCGCCGACGCCGCCGCTCTCGCCGTCGAACTCGTCGCTGCCTACCAGGGCATGTCCGTCCTCACCAACACCTTGCGCGACCCGGACCTGATGGCCGTCCAGGGGGAGCGCCTGCGGTCCTGGATCGACGGGATCGCGAGTCGGTGAGCCATGCGGATCCGGCCGAACTCCGGCAGGACTTCGGCCGTTGAACCGCTGAACCGTCGAACGCCGAACCCTCAGGTGTCCGCTCCCGTTGCCGAGCCGTCCGGCATCCGGACGGCGGGCGCGTTCCCTCACCAGCACGTTTGGGCCGGTGCGGGTGTGGGGCGTGCACACTCCGGGGGGCGTGGTCAAAGCGGAGCGCCGATGAACGGAGAAGGTCTGAAATCGGCCATGTCTGAAGGATTTTGATCGCTGGGGCGATTATCGGCCGGTCGGACGAGGGAAGTGTTCCGAAGTCATCGGCACACGATCTTGACCTGAGGTTCCGGCTTCGTCGTGTGTCACTCGTCCACCCTCTCCAGGAGGTGCAGTGATGAAGCTTCTCTTCGCCATCCGCAACAAGGTCGCGGCCACCAAGAGCCTGAAGGCGAACGCCTGGTACCTCTGGTACTGATACGAGGCCTCGCCGCGCAGGTGAGGTGACATCGTTGTCCGGCCGAGCGTGGTCACAACCCGGCCGGACAACGGTGGTACGCCGGGCGCGGCAGCCTGTCCTCTCACGCGCCCTTTCCCGACTGCCCGTTGACCACCGGGAGCATCCATGCCGCCGTCATCCGTCACACGTGCGCGCACCACCGTGTTCGCCCCGCGGCTCGCCGCGCTCATCGGCGCCCACACAGGACAGGACGTCTTCCGGCTGGAACCCGACACCATCGGTGTCGCAGGACACGAGGTCGCCGATCGCATCCTCGCCGCGCGCCGGGCGACAGAGACCGAACGTCCCACCTTCAAGCCGCTGCACGGGCGCTCCATCACGCGCGCCGAGGCGTCCACGGTCACCCGCACGATCGGCAACGACGTGCGCGAAGCCCTGGCCGGGCCGCTGCCCGAGGACGTGGACCTCGCCGGATCCTGGCCGCTGACCGGGCACCTCTTCCTGCGCGACCTCATCCTCGGCCAGGACCCCTACCGGCTGCGCATGCTGATGAGTCGCAATCTCGAACTCACCCCGAAACTCACCTGGTCGGTGATCGCGATCGGCGCCGCCCTGCCCGGCTGGCCCCGGCCGGGCGACCGGCTCACCACTCTCGCGGGCCGGGCCGCGCAGGCCACCGGCTACCAGGAACGCCGGTACGCCATGGGCATGTACCGCAGGGCGGCCGCTCCCGTGTGCTTCACCGTCTCCACGCTGGTGGCCAATGCGCTCTGGCTCGGTGCGCCCTTCGACGAAGCCGTGCCCCACCGCAACATCATCCTGGAGTCCCTGCGGCTGCTGCCGCCCTCCTGGAACATCCTGCGCAACGCCTCGCCCGAGTACCCGGCCGTCGACGACCGGATCGGTGCGCGGGACGACGTCCTGGTGCTGCCCCTGCTGTCCCACCGCGACCCGGCCCTGTGGGACGACCCGGACACCTTCCGCCCGGAGCGCTGGAACGACCTCGACCCCGACACGGCTCCGGGCTACCTGCCCTTCGGGCACTCCTCCGAACGCTGCTGGGGCCGGCACATGGTGATGCCGCTCGCCGAGCTGCTGCTGGACCGGGTCCGCGGCTCGGGACTCGTCGTCGACCCCGGCCGGAGCAGCGGAAAGGTCCCGTTGCTCGGCCTGCTGGGCGTGGCGGACGTACGGCTGACGCACCCCCGCTGACCGCACGGCTCGCCACCGGCAGGCCCGCGCGGGCGCGGTCGGTCGGGCGCGGTCGGGCGGCGCCCCCTCCCGCCCGCCCAGGCCGGGCTCAGGTCGCCAGACGGCGCTGTTCCGCCGGGACCGGCACCACTGTGATGTGCTGGACGGCCCGGCTGAGCACCACCACGCCCACCACGATCAGCAGCGCACCGCACACCCCCGGTACGAGCCACCAGCCGGTGCGGATCCGCTCGTCGAACAGGGTCATCCCGAGCGTCAGGCTCACCACGGCGTCGCCGATGGTCAGCGCGGGCTGCGCGGCGGCCAGCGGACCGGCCTGGAGCGCGTTCTCCAGCAGCACCACGGCGGCGACGCCGGTCAGCGCGAAGCCGTACGTCTGCCAGGACCGCAGGAACGCCGTGAACCCGTGGTCGGCGAAGGTGCCGGTGGCCGACTTCAGCAGGGCGGCGGTGAGCGCGTTGCCCGTGGCGGACGCGGCCGCGAGGAGCGCGGCGCGCCGGGCCGGCGAGTGCCCCTGGCCGGCCAGGACGACGGCCGCGGCCATCCCGCCCAGGCACAGGCACAGGGCCGGGATCCAGCGGGTGAGCGGGGCGTGGTCGACGGCGCCGTGCGGGGCGGCGGCGATCAGCAGGACCGCGAGGCCCGCCACGCAGCCGCCGACGCCCCACCAGCCCGAGCGGGGCAGCCGCTTGTGCATCAGCGGGGCGGCGACGAGCAGCGCGAAGGGCAGCTCCAGGATGAACAGCGGCTGGACCAGCGAGAGCGGGCCGTTGACCAGGGCCAGGCTCTGGAACAGCGCGGCGCAGACGACACCGCACATGCCGATCACCCAGAACGGGCGGCGCACCAGCTCGGCGAGCAGCCGGAGCCCGCCGCGACTGCTGGCGGACGCGGCCTTGCGCTGGAAGGCGGTGCCCACGGCGTTGCTCGCCGCACCCGCGACGGCGAACGCCGCGGCCAGTTCGATCACGACCGGTCTCCTGCCTGCGCACGGCCTCCCGGAGGAGCTTCGGGTCTCTTCAGCCTACGAAAGCCCGCGCCCCGGCGCCGGATCGGGCGGCGGGGGTCCAGGAAGCTGTGCGTGGCGCAGGGTGACCGCGCGGCACGTCGACGGTGCCGTCGCGCAGGCGCCGATGGGCCACGGGCGCCTCGTGCCGCGGAGAAGGCCTCCGCGTGCACCGGCACGGCGGGCTCCTGCTGCCTGCGTGCGCCGCGGGTCAGACGGTGGTGTAGGCGCCGTCGATCAGGTGGTAGCTGCCGTGGACGAAGGCGGCCCGGTCGGAGAGCAGGAAGGCGATGAGTTCGGCGACCTCCTCGGGCCTGCCGAGGCGGCCGGCGGGGTGCAGGGCCACCAGGGCCTGGTGCGCGGACTCGTTCATGGAGGTGCCGAGCAGCGGGGTCTCGATGAAGCCGGGTCCGACGGCGTTGACACGGACGCCGCGGGCGGCGTACTCGGCGGCGGCCGTCTTCGTCAGACCGACCACACCGTGCTTGGCGGCGACGTAGGCGGGTGAGCCGGCGAAGCCCACCGAGCCGAGGATCGAGGCCACGTTGACGATCGCGCCGCCGCCCGCGGCCTCCAGCACCGGAAGCTCGTAGCGCAGCGAGTAGAAGACGCCGTCGAGGTTGGTGCGGATCACCCGCTGGTAGGCCTCGATGTCGTACGCGCCGGTCGGTGTGCTCGGCCCGCCGATGCCGGCGTTGTTCACGGCCAGGTGCAGCGCGCCGAAGGCGTCCTGGGCGAACGCCACCGCCGCCTCCACGGACGCGGGCTCGGTCACGTCGACGTGCACGGCGGCGGCCGAGGCGCCCTCGGCGGTCAGGTCGGCCGCGGCCTGCTCGGCGGCCTCGGTGTGGAAGTCGGCGAGGACGACGTGCGCGCCGCCGGCTGCGAGCCGGCGGGCGGTGGCCAGGCCGATGCCGGAGGCGGCGCCGGTGACCAGGGCGGTACGGCCGGTGAACTCGGTGGCGTAGTCGGGCAGGGGCGGCGTGGTCATGATGCGCTCACTTCTCGGGGGTGCGGTCGGCGGCCGCGGACGCGGCCTCCGTGGTCAGGGCGTCGTAGGCCCGCTCGACCAGAGCGGCGAGGTCTGCGGCTCCCGTGTCGTGGTCCGCGCCGCCGCGCGCCCACAGGCGCAGCGCGGCGACGAGGACACCGGCGGCGGCGTCCACGACGACGGCCGGGCGCAGGTCCCGCAGGCCGTCGGTGCCGAGCCGGGCGGCGATGATCCGGGTCGACTCCTCCTGGGCGTCGACCCGGATGCGTTCGTAGGCGGCGAACAGCGTGGGCTCGCGCTCCAGCAGGGCGAGCAGGCGCCGCATTGCGGGGCGTGCGTGCCAGGCCGGGGAGTCCCGGTCGGCGAGCCAGGCCCGGACGGCCCGGCGGTAGGCGAGCAACGGGGGCTCCTGCGGCGGGCGTTCACGCAGCAGCGCGTTGATGCGGTCGCCGTCGGCGCGGACGAAGTCCAGCGCCGCGTCCTCCTTGCCGGTGAAGTGACGGCTGAAGGTGCGCCGGGTGACATCGGCGCGGTCCGCGATCGCCTCTACGGTCGTCTCCGCCAGGCCGCGCTCCAGGATCAGCTCCGACGCGGCCGCCGCGAGCGCGGTGCGGGTCCGGCGCGCCCTGCGGCGCCGACGGTCCTCGGGGGCGTCGGAGAGGGGCTCGGGTGGCTGCGTCGCCGTCATGGTTTCACCGTACACCTAGTAATGTCCCGAGGGGACACTTGTCTCTCCGGGACATGACTCGGCCCCGCCCGGTGAGCAGCGGGCGGGGCCGAACGGAAGCGGGATCAGCTGACGCTCAGGTCGTCGGCGGACACCGCGCCCTGGCCGTACCAGCCGTGGACGTACACCGTGACCGTGCCCGAGGTGCCGGTCGTGAACGGCACCGTGAGCTTCGACCACGACGAGGAGGAGGCCCAGGAACTGGCCGTTGCGCCCCCGCTGACGCCGAGGTAGGCGTACGGACCCTGCACCCAGCCGCTCAGTGTGTAGGCGGTGTCGGGCTTCAGGGTCAGGGTCTGCGCGCACTGGCCGGTCTGTGAGGCCGAGGGCGTGGTCTTCAGTGCGTGCGAGCCGCCGTGCACGGGGGAGGAGACGACCGCGGCCCCGGCGTCACAGGTCCACGGTGTGAGCGAGCCGCTCTCGAAGCCGCCGTTGGCGAGGACGGCCGAGCCGCCGGATCCGTTGACGGTCAGGGTGAGTGCGGAGCTGTGCCGGGTGGAGCCGGCCGTGCCGGTGACGGTCAGCGTGTAGGTGCCGGGTGCTGTGCCGGCGGCCGTCTTCACGGTGAGTGTGGAGGTGCCGCCCGCCGTGACGGAGGCCGGACTGAGGGAGGCGGTCGCTCCGCTCGGCGCGCCGCTCACCGCCAGATCGACGCTCTGCGCGCTGCCGGAGGTCACGGACGTCTTCACCGTCGCGGTCGCGGTGGCACCGGGGTCGACCGAGGTGGTCGCGGGGGACAGCGAGACGGCGAAGTCGTCGGCCGGCGGGGTCGTCGTGCCGCCGGTGAACGGCGCGAAGGTGTGGCTGAAGTACCAGGTGTCCTGGGCGATGCCGGAGCAGGCGTCGGAACCGCCGGTGCCGGGGCAGCCGCCGTTGTCGCGCTGGAGGGCCCAGAAGGAGAGGGTGTTGATGCCCTTGGCGACCGCCCAGTCGTAGACGCTCGTCGCGTCGGCGGTGGTGAAGGTCTCGGCGGCGCCGTAGTCGTCGATGCCGGGCATCTCGGTCACGCCGATCAGGTTCCACAGCTGACTGTCCGACAGGTTCGGGTACAGCGAGGCGAGTTGGTCGTGCAGTCCGCTCGCGGCCGTCTCGGTGTCGGTCGCCATGTGGTGCGTGGCCCCGTCGTAGTAGTCGAACGTCATGATGTTGACCACGTCCACCTTGGCGCCCGCGTTCTTCGCGCTGCGCAGTACGGCGAGGCCGCTGTCGGCGAGCCCGGTCGTGGTGGTCGGCAGGGTGTACGAGAACTGCACCGAGCGCCCGTTCGCGGCGGCCCAGTCCTGGACCTTCTTGATGGCCTGGTTGCGGCGGTCGATCCCGGCGGTGTCGGTGAGGGAGTTGTCCTCGACGTCCATGTCGAGCCGCGAGACGTCGTACGTCGTGATGATCTTCTCGTAGGCGGCGGCGACGGAGTCGACGTCGGTGCAGCTGTCGGCGATCTCGGTGCCGCCGTTGTCGGCCGCGTAGCCCCCGAGCGAGGGGATCACGTCGCCGCCGCGCGAGCGGATGGTGGTGAAGTCGGCGCCGAAGACGGAGGAGGCGACGGGCGTGCTGGTGTCGCCGTTCCAGTACGGGGTGCAGGAACCCTTCTTGTCGGCCTGGAGGAAGGCCATGGTCAGGTACTTGGCGCCGGAGGCCTGTGCGAGCGCGGCGGGGCTGTCGCCGTTGTAGGCCTCGAAGTAGGGCGCGAAGACGTGTGCGGGCAGCGGGGTCGCCGCGTGCGCGGTGCCCCCGGCCCCCAGGGCGAGCCCGGCGGAGGCGGCCAGTGTGGCCAGGCCTGCGAGCAGGGCGCGTACGGGTCTCGGACGTGTCATCGGGTACTCCCGGATAGCGAACGACACTGTGCGGCCCGGCCGGGGCTATTGGTCTAGGCCATGATTGGTCTGGACCAAACCTCGGTCAAGGTGCGGGACCCGCCTTTTGCTCGTTCATGGGAGAACCAACCGGTTGGATCCTGGCGGGAGTTGACGACAGCACCTCAGTCGGATGGTGAGGGGTGCCGGCCTGAGGAGACGGGTGGCTCAGTCGTGGCCGCGGTCCCGGTACGGCACCCTGGCCAGCTCATGGACGTCGCCCACCGTGCCCCACTCGTTACCGCCCAGCCGCGACAGCGGCCGCAGCCGCCCGATGTCGGGGCGGCCGTCCACCAGTACGTCCTCGCTGACCACGGCGTGCACGACCCGGCCGAACACCACCGTCGAATCGCCCAGGCGCAGCGTCGAGTGCAGCGTGCACTCGAGGGCGACCGGAGACGCCGCCACCCTCGGCGGCCGCACCCGCAGCGACGGTTCCCGCTCGATGCCCACGGCGTCGAACTCGCCCCGGTCGCGCGGGAAGTCGGTCGCGGTCGCGTTGACCTGGGCGAAGAGCGGCTCCGGGGCGAAGTTGACGACGAACTCGCCGGTCGCCTCCGCGTTGCGCAGCGAGTCCTTCCGGCCCACCGAGGTGAACTGGACGATGGGCGGATCGGTGCAGGCCACGGTGAAGAACGAGTGCGGGGCCAGGTTCGCCGGCCCGCCGTCGGGGGCGAGGGTCGAGACCCAGGCGATCGGCCGGGGGACGACGACGGCCGTGAGCAGACGGTAGAACGCCCCGGCCGGCAGGGAGTCGGGTGAGTAGTCGACGCGCATGAGAGCACGTTATGCCCTGACGGCAGGGCCTAAGGTGCGAGGGCAGTCGCACAGGAAGTTCGATACCCATCGCTCAGTACCTCACCCCGCGTGCCCGTGCCGCGCGCGCCGTCGGCCGGGGGCTCGGCGCCGTGCCGGCTCCGGGGCTCGTCCTCGGCGGGATCCTCGGTCTGCAGGGCGGAGCCGCGCTGACGACCCGGCTCTACCCAGCCGTGGGCCCGGCCGGCGTGGTCACCCTGCGGCTGGCCGTCGCGGCACTCGCGCTGACCGCGCTGTGGCGGCCGCGGATCCGCGGCGACCGGGCCACCCTCGTGGTCGCGGCCGCCGCCGGAACCCTGCTCGCCGTGCACCATCTCGCCTACTACGAGGCGGTCGCCCGGCTGCCGTTGGGCGCCGCCACCACCCTGGAGTTCCTCGGCCCCCTCGCCGTCGCGCTGTGCGGCTCGCGCCGCGCCCCCGACCTGCTGTGGGCGGGCCTCGCTGCCACCGGCGTCCTCCTGCTCGGCGGCTCGGGTACGGCCCTCGACACGACCGGCGTCGTCTGCGCCACCGTCGCCGGATGCTGCTGGGGCGGATACATCCTGGTCGGCAAGCGGCTCGCGGAGCGCGTCCCCGACGGCCGCGGCCTCGCGCTCGCCGTCGCCTGGGGAGCACTGCTCAGCCTTCCGTACGGCATCACCCAGGCGGGCACCCGCCTGCTGGACCCGGGCATCCTGGCCGTGGCCGCGGCGGTCGCCGTGCTCTCCAGCGTCCTGCCCTACACCGTCCAACTGGAGGCGCTGCGCCGGCTCACGCCCCGTGTGTTCGGCGTCCTCACCAGCATGGAACCGGCGATCGGCGCGCTGATCGGCCTGCTCCTCCTCGGTCAGCACCTGGCCGCACCCCAGTGGGCGGGGGTGGCGGCGGTGGGCCTCGCCGCGGTGGGCGCGACCCGGACGGAGGCTTCGGCGGACGCGATCCCTGCGGTGACAGAGCCTCTCGGAGAGGGCGGCGGGGACACCGGTCCGGCTGGCCGGATCGCGAGCGGCCGGTGAGCAGGGCGAGGGGACGCGGGTGAACAGGGGGCGGCCACCCCCGTCGTCACGGCCCGGGCAGCGGGCGCACCGTGAGGCTCTGCTGGGCCTGACCGACCGGGCCGTCGATGTCGTGCAGGACACTGCTGGTCAGGCCCAGGCCGGTGGGGCCGAACACGACCGTGGTGTCCAGGCCGACCCAGCGGCCCACCGGCTGCCGGTGCAGATGGATCGTCAGATCGACGTTGGGAAACATCCATTCGGTCGGGGGGCGGCGTACGGCGATGCCGTTGGCCGTGTCGATCAGCGCGACGTACGACGCCAGCGGGCTGCACGGCTCGCCGGCCACGAGGTCGAGGGCCGTGGAGATCCAGGCCGCGGCGCGGCCCGGCCGCGAGGGGCCGACCGGCCGGAAGTCGACGGACGCGCAGTGGCCGCCGGGCCAGAGCGCGCCCAGCGACCGACCCGCGAGCCCGTCCGGCGGGGTGAGGCGAGCCTCGGCACCGCCGGCCACGGCGCCGGTGTCCACCTCGGTGAGCAGCCAGGCGCGGGCCCGGACCACCGGGCGGTCCGCGATCCGTACGACCGCCTCCAGCAGCTCGATGGTGCGACCGGGCCGGACCGACTCCACCTCGATCTCGCACTCGTCCAGGGCGGGCCGCCCCAGGATGTCGAAGCTGATCCTGGACAGCAGCAGCCCGGCCGCCGGGCGCCCGGCGCGGTACCGGTCGATCGCATGGACCACGAGTCCGGCCAGCGGGCTGAAGTGCATCTCGTCGGGAGCCCAGGCGCCGCTCGCGTGCGGGGTGGGCTTGAAGCGCTGCCGATCGATGCGCTCGAAGTAGCTGGCGGCCAACGGGTTCCTCTTCTCAAGGTGTCCGGGTACCGGGGGAGTCGAGCAGATGGCTGCACCGTACACCTGGATGATGGCCGCTCATGGACCGGTCTTGATCGTCTTCGTCGTCGGATGGGAGTCGATCTTGGGTGTCGCCTTCGGCGTGCTCGTCGTCCACGCGGGAGTCGACCGGTGGTGGGCGACCCTGTCGAGTGCGCTGATCTACGGCGGGTCCTTCGAGTTCCTGCTGATCGGCATGGTCGCTGCCGCCGCGCTGCTGGCCTCGGTCGCCGTGTCGGCGTCCCTGGTGAACGTCCGGCACGTCTTCTACGCGCTCTCCTTCCCGCTGCGCCGGGTCGACGGCCCGCTCGGCAAGGCGTACGGCACCTTCGCACTGTGCGACGAGGCCTACGCGCTGACCGCCGGGGCGCTTCTCGGTTCGCTGATCCCGGACGGTGTCACCGGTCTGGACTTCGCGCTCACGGCGCTGTTCACGGTGCTGGCGCTCGATGCCGTCCGCGACCGGCGAGGCGACCTGCCCACACCGCTGTTCGCCCTGCCGAGCGCGCTCACCGCCCGGCTGCTCTTCCCGGGCAGTCTGCTGCGTCGTGTTATTGCTTGCGCGACCTGCCGCTCACCCACGCCGCCGTGCCGGCCCCGGCGGCGGCCCTGGCCGTCACGGTCGGTGTGCACCTGTGGCGCCGCAACGCCCCGCTGGGCATCCTGGTCGGCACCGCCGTCCATGCCGCGCCGGCCAGTACGGTCTTCGCAGGCTGAACGGACGGGTCCGGGCGCCGCACCGGTGCGGGCGGCGCCAGGACCGGGACGGAGGGTTCAGGCTGCGAGGCGCTCCGCGAGCTGCTTGGCCCTGGTCGCGGCCTCCTGGAGGGCGCGGTCGCGCGAGGCCTCGTACAGCGGGACCAGCTCGGACATCGCCGGGTTCTGCGGGGCCATGGTCAGCTCCGGGACGATGAAGTCGACATCCAGGCCGAGGCCGTCGGCGAGGACGGCCTTGAGGTAGTTCTGCACGTACTCGAATCCCTCGCGCGGGGTGCCCGGCCCGTACGCGCCGCCCCGGCTGGCGATCACGGTCACCGGGGTGCCCTTGGCCGACTGGGTCTCGCCCGCGGTGCGGCCGATGAGGATCACGTTGTCCAGCCAGGCCTTCAGGGTCGAGGGGATCGTGAAGTTGTACATCGGGGCGCCGATCAGCACGGCGTCCGCCCGCTCCAGCTCCTCGATCAGCCGGACGCGCTCGGCGAAGGCCGCGGCCTGCTCCGGCGTGTGCGACGCCGGGTCGACGAAGCCGGCGGTGTGCGCGGCGGCGGTGATGTGCGGGACGGGCTGCGCCGCAAGGTCGCGGTGGACGACCGTGCCGTCGGGGTGCTGCTCCTGCCAGTGCGTGCGGAAGGCCTCCGCCACGGCGCGCGAGGTCGAGACCTCGCTGGGGAACACGGACGAGTCGATGTGCAGCAGGGTGGCCATGATGACTCCCGAAAAGGATGAAAACGGGCAAGGGGTGTCAGGACCGACGGCGGTGCGCCGAGGCCTGAACTTTCGTACTGAACTATCTCTAACACAGGGACTTACTTTTTTTCATCCCCCTACGGCGAGGTAGTACCCTGATCACATGGCGGCGGACGTGAACCACGACAGTGCGGCGTGCAAACGGGTGGACGACGGCATCACCCGTGTCTTCCAGCTGCTCGGAAAGCGCTGGAGCGGCCCTATCGTGGCCGTTCTGGTGGAGCAGCCCGCACACTTCGCCGACCTGCGCCGGGCCGTCCCCGGCATCAGCGAGCGCATGCTGTCCGACCGGCTCGTGGAACTCGGCGCGGCCGGACTCGTCCTCCGCGAGGTCGACGAGGGCCCGCCGCTGCGCGTCTCCTACCGCCTGACCGCCGCGGGAGCCGCCCTGGGGCCGGCGCTGCGGGAACTGGGCGAATGGGCGAAGCTCCATCTCCCGGACGCACCACCGTGCCCCGGCGCGGCACGCGAGGGGGCCGCGGGGGCACCGGCGTAGGTCCGGTGAGCGGTGTGACCGGGGGCGCGCGAGCGCGTGCGGGGGTTGTCCCCCGCATCGACCCACCAGGTCGCCCGATGGTGCCGGGCAGGCGATTTCGGCGACGGTGGTCTCCCATGGACACTCGCCGGAAGGACCCGCTCGTGCGCATGCTCACGGCCACCGTCGCCGCCCTCACCCTTGCCGCCGCAGCGGTACCGGTCGCCGCCGCCGCGCAACCGGGCCCGCCCGCCACCGACGGGGTGTGGCGCATGGACGGCTACGGCACCGTCCTCGTCCTCGGCGGGGGAGCGCTGCAGGAGTACCAGACGACGTCCGTCAGCTGTCTGAAGGGCGACACCTCGCGGCAGACCGGTCCCGGCACCTATGCGACGACGGACGGTTCGGCGCTCACCGTACGCACCGCGCACGACCGCGATCACGCGCTGCTCGCCGCCGACAGCTCCGTGGGGCACCGCAAGCTGCACCGCCTGAGCGCCCTGCCCGCCGACTGCGGCCGCCCGGCCGCCACGGACCCGCGCACCGCCTTCGACGTCTTCTGGCAGACCTTCGAGGAGAACTACCCCTTCTTCGCCCAGAAGCGCATCGACTGGCAGGCCGTCCGCGACCGGTACCGGCCGCTGGTGCACAAGGACACCACCAAGGACGAACTCTTCGGCATCCTCAGCCGCATGGTGCGTCCGCTGTACGACGCCCACGTCGTGGTGGTGGACGGCGACCGCCGCTTCGGCCAGGTCCGCCCCGGCACGCAGATGCCGAGCCCGCAACTCGACGCCAGGGTCAAGAAGTTCATCGAGGCGCGCGACCTCAAGAACGCCTCCCACCGCCAGGACTTCGGCGCGGGCCGGATCACCTACGCCGACCTGCCGGGCGACCTCGGCTATCTGCGCATCTCCGGATTCGGCGGCTATGCCGGCGACGACGCGCCCTACACCGCCGAACAGGCCGAACTCGACCGGGCGTTGAACACCGTACTCACCGCGGGCCGTACCGAGCGCCTCAAGGGACTCGTCATCGACGTGCGCGTCAACGGCGGCGGCGCCGACACCCTCGGCATCCGGATCGCCCAGCGGCTCACCGACACGCCGTACACCGCGTACGCCAAGCGCGCCCGCAACGACCCGGCCGACCCCGCCCGGCACACCCGCCCCGAACCCGTGCCCGTCGTCCCGGCCGCAGCGCCCCGCTACACCGGCCCGGTCGCCGTCCTCACCAGCGGCTCCACGGTCAGCGCGGGCGAGACCTTCACCCAGGCGCTGATCGACCGGCCCGGGCGGACCGTACGCATCGGACAGGCCACACAGGGCGTCTTCTCGGACGTCATGGTGCGCTACCTGCCCGACGGGCTCGTCTTCGCCCTGCCCAACGAGGAGTTCCTGACCCGCACCGGACGCACCTTCGACGGCACCGGCATTCCGCCGCAGCTGACCGAACCGGTCTTCACGAAGGAGGAGTTCGCCAAGAACCGCGACTCGGCCTTCGACCGGGCGGTCGGTCTGCTGGGTGGCCGCGGTTGAGCCGGTTCAGTCCACCGGCCAGGTGTGCACCGGGGCGTTGAGGTGCATGTAGTCGATGTACAGCTGGGTCATCCGGCGCAGCGCCTCGTGGCGGCCCCTGCGCGTGGCGGCGTCGAGGTGGTGGAGCGTCTCCTTCTGCCACACGGCGCCGTTGCGGGCCGTCACACAGCGCTGCTCGATGATGCCGAGCAGCGGCTCGCGCCAGGCGTCGTCCATGCCGGACTGCTCCAGACCCCGGTGCGCCAGCGGCAGCAGTCGCCGCAGCACCAGTTCCGGCACCGGCACCTCGCCCATCCCCGGCCAGTACAGCAGGGCCTCGATGCCCTGCCGGGCGGCGGTGTGCAGATTGTCCTCGGCCGCCGAGAAGGACATCCGTGACCACACCGGCCGGTCCTCCTCCACCAGGGCCCGGGTCAGACCGTAGTAGAAGGCCCCGTTGGCGAGGATGTCGGCGACGGTCGGGCCGGCGGGCAGCACCCGGTTCTCGACCCGGATGTGCGGGACGCCGTGGGAGACGGCGTACACCGGGCGGTTCCAGCGGTAGATCGTGCCGTTGTGCAGGGTGAGTTCGCCGAGTTCGGGAATGTCGCCGCGATCCAGTGTCTCCGCCGGGTCCTGCTCGTCGCGCAGCGGGAGGAGGGCCGGGAAGTAGCGCAGATTCTCCTCGAACAGGTCGAAGACACTGTTGATCCACCGCTCCCCGAACCACACCCGGGGCCGTACCCCCTGCACCTTGATCTCCTCCGGCCGGGTGTCCGTGGCCTGCTCGAACAGCGGCACCCGGGTCTCGTGCCACAGCTCCTTGCCGAACAGGAACGGCGCGTTCGCGGCCAGGGCGACCTGGACCCCGGCGATCGCCTGCGCCGCGTTCCAGTAGTCCGCGAATTCCTCGGGCGAGACCTGGAGATGGAACTGCGTGCTGGTGCACGCGGCCTCCGGGGTGATGGTGTCGGCATAGGTGCGCAGCCGGTCCACGCCGTCGATCTCGATGTGCAGGTCCTCGCCGCGGGCCGCGAAGATCTGATCGTTGAGCAGCCGATAGCGCGGGTTCTCCGACAGGCTCTCCGCGCCGATGTCCTCCTGCCGCAGGGTGGGCAGGATCCCGATCATGATCAGCCGGGTGCCGATCGACCCGGCCCGCTCCTCGGCGTGGTTCAGCGCCGCCCGGATCTCCGACTCCCAGGCATCGGGACCGCCCGCGGTCAGCCGCCGGGGCGGGACGTTGATCTCCAGGTTGAACCGGCCCAGTTCGGTGGACCAGGCCGGGTCGGAGATGGCCTGGAGCGCGTCGCTGTTGCGCATCGCCGGCTCGGCGGTGTCGTCCACCAGGTTCAGCTCGATCTCCAGGCCCACCTGGGGCCGCTCGGACTCGAACCGGGACTCGCGCAGCATCTGCGCCAGCGCGTCGAGGCACGCGTGCATCTTGACCCGGTACCGGCGACGGTCCTCGCGGGTGAAGACGAGCGCCGGGACGTCGCGCCCCATCGGCCCTCCAGCAGTCCCCTCGTCCCCCTGGTCGGACACCTCTCCACCCAGCGTCGCACCATCGCACGACGCCCACCATGCGGGCGGCTCGCACCGACCCCGTGCGGCGGCCGGCTCGCACCGACCTCCAGCGGCGGGTGGGCACACCGGGCACGGGCGTCAACGCGGCCCCGACGCGCCGTCGTCGGAGCGGCCGCGAGGCGGTCTCACGCGGTGCTGGTCCCACGAGCCGTACGGCGACCGGCCAGGTCACCGTACGGGTCCTCGGCGGTGGTAGGCCTCAGACGATCCCGAGGACGAGGGCCGGACGGTCGCGGCCCTCGTCCCCCGGCCGGGGCGGGCCGGGATTCCACGCGGACGGCCGCGCCCGGCACGCGGTCACGGCGGACCCGGTCACTCGCCGCTCTTGCGGGCCACCCCGCAGTAGAAGCCGATCTCCTCGGAGCCGGGCGCCGGGGTGGCGTCCGGGCGCCAGAACGGAACCTGGGTCAGGCCGGGCTCGACCAGTTCGAAGCCGTCGAAGAACCGCTCGACCCGGTCGCGGGAGCGCAGGTTCATGGTGGCGGTCGCGCTGTTGTAGACGGCCTCGGCGTCGCTGCGATCGTCGGCGAAGTCGCCCGTCGCGTGCGAGAGCACGAGGAGGCTGCCGGCCGGGAGCGCGTCGCGCAGGGTGGCCACGATCCGCTCGGGCTCGTCCGTGTCGCGGATGAAGTGGAGTATGGCGACGAGGAACAGGGCGACCGGCCGGTCGAAGTCGATGATCCGGCGGACCTCGGGATGATCGATGATCGACTGAGGATCGCGCAGGTCCGCGAGGACGATGCTGGTCGTGCCGGCCCGGCTCAGCAGCGCGTCGGCGTGCGCCTTCACGATCGGATCGTTGTCGACATAGGCGACGCGCACGTCCGCGGCCAGCTCCTGGGCGACCTCGTGCACGTTCGGCGAGGTGGGCAGCCCGGTGCCGATGTCGAGGATCTGCCGGACGCCGCTGTCGACGACGTAGCGGACCGCACGGTGCAGGAAGGCGCGGTTGGCCCGCACGGCGATCCGTGCCTCGGGCGCCGCCGCGGCCAGCCGGTCGCCCGCCACCTGGTCCACCTCGTAGTTGTCCTTGCCGCCCAGGAGGTAGTCGTAGATCCGCGCCGGATGCGGCCTGCTGGTGTCGATGCGCACGGCCCGGCCACCGTCCTGAGTCACACTGGGCTCCCCTCCACGACCGCCACGGCCTCGGCACCGCAAACGGTTGGCCAAAGCTTCCCATATCAACTGCCCAGCCGGTGACCACAGTTCCGGCGACAGCGGGAAAGGACGTGCTGGTAGCCTTCCGGAGCCAGTCGTGCCACAGCCGAGGCCAGGGAATCCGGTGCGAATCCGGAACTGACGCGCAGCGGTGAGGGGGACGGGCGGGGCACAGCATGCCACTGGGAGGGACGGGCCGCCGTGAGGGCGGTGACGGACCCCTGCCGGGAAGGCGTCCCGTCCGGGCGAACCCGAGTCCGAAGACCTGCTGGCACCTTCGCGCCCCGGGCGCGGAGGACGTCCGTAGGCCAGGCTCCGCGTACGAGCCCCGACATCCTCCGAGGCACACCCGTGTTCCGTACCCCCTTCCGCCCCGCCGTGCTGCTCCTGGCCCCGGCTCTGCTGCTCACCGCCTGCGGCGGCTCCACCCGTGGTGCCACCGACCGCGCCGGGACCGCCTCCGGCTACCCGCGCACGATCACCGACTGCGGTCACCAGGTCACCCTGAAGGCGCCGCCGAAGCGGGCCGTCTCGCTCAACCAGGGCACCACCGAGATCCTGCTCTCGCTCGGGCTGGCCGACCGGACGGCCGCCACCGCCACCTGGACCGACCCGGTGATGAAGGGGCTGGAGAAGGCGAACGCGCGCGTGCCCCGGCTCGCCGACGACAACCCGTCCTTCGAACGGGTCCTGGCCGCCGAACCCGACTTCGTCACCGCCTCGTTCGTCTCCACCCTGGGCCCGGGCGGGGTCGCCGAGCGCGAGCAGTTCGAGAAGCTGGGCGTGCCGACGTACGTCTCGCCCTCCGACTGCGCCGAGGGCAAGGACAACGCGAGCGGCGGCGACGGCTCCCGGTCCGAGCCGCTGACCCTCGACGCCGTCTACGGCGAGATACGCGACCTGGCACGGGCGTTCGGTGTCGAGCGGCGCGGGGAGAGGCTCGTCGCCGCGCTGAAGGAGCGGGTGCGCAGGGCCACCGCCGGCCTGGACGCCTCCGGAGTGTCCCTCGCCTACTGGTTCTCCGACTCCCGCTCGCCGTACCTGGCCGGCTGCTGCGGTGCCCCCGGCATCATCACCCGTGCCGTCGAGGCGCGGAACGTCTTCGCCGACACCCACGACGAATGGCCGCAGATCAACTGGGAGACCGTCGCCGACCGCGACCCCGACGTCATCGTCCTCGGCGACCTCACCCGAAAGATGCAGACGGCGGAGAGCGCCCGGGCCAAGATCCGCTTCCTGGAGACCAACCCCGCCACCCGCAATCTGACGGCGGTCCGCGAGAAGCGGTACGTCCTGCTCAGCGGCCAGGCGATGAACCCGAGCATCCGCACCGTCGAGGGCATCGAGCAGGTCGCCGCCGGACTGCGTGCATTCGGACTCGCCAAGTGAGCCCGCGTACCACCGTGTCGACGGCCGTCGGGCTGTGCGCCCTGGCGCTGTCCGTCGCCGCCGCGGTGACCATCGGACCGGCCGACATCTCCGCCTCGGACGTGTGGACGTCCGCCGCCGCCCATCTCGGGCTCGGCGAGAGCCGGTTGGCGCCGCTGCGGGACGGGATCGTATGGGATCTGCGCATGCCCCGCACCCTGCTGGCCGCCGTGTGCGGTGCGGGGCTCTCGCTGTGCGGGGCGGTGATGCAGTCCCTGCTGCGCAATCCGCTCGCCGACCCGTTCGTGCTCGGCGTCTCCTCGGGCGCGTCCACCGGCGCGGTCGCCGTCGTCGTCCTCGGCGTGGGCGGGGGAGCGGTGTCGTTGTCGGCGGGCGCGTTCACCGGGGCACTGCTCTCCTTCGGACTGGTGCTGCTGCTCAGCCACAGCCTGGGCGGCAGCACCGACCGGGTCGTGCTCTGCGGCGTCGCCGCGATGCAGCTGTTCTCCGCGCTCACCTCCTTCACCGTGCTGACCTCGGCCGACGCCGAGACCACCCGGGGCGTGCTGTTCTGGCTGCTCGGCTCGCTGACCGGGGCCGGGTGGACCGACGTCCTGCTGTGCGCCGGCGTTCTGGTGGCCGTCCTCGGGGTGTGCCTCGGGCACGCCCGCACACTGGACGCGTTCGCCTTCGGCGAGGAGGCCGCCGCCTCCCTCGGGGTCCGCGTCGGGCGCGCCCGGCTGATCCTGCTGTGCGCGACCGCGCTGCTCACCGCGGCCCTGGTCAGCTGCGCCGGGGCGATCGGCTTCGTCGGCCTGGTCCTGCCGCACGCCACCCGCCTGCTCACCGGGTCCGGGCACGCCCGCCTGCTGCCGGTCACCGCGCTCGCCGGTGCCGTCTTCCTGGTGTGGGTGGACACCGCCGCCCGTACCGTCCTCGACCCGCAGGAGGTGCCCGTGGGCGTCGTGACCTCCCTCATCGGCGTCCCCGCCTTCGTGGCCGTGCTCCATCGGGGCAGGAGGACCGCATGACCGGCCGGACAGGGCTGGGCGCCCAGCGGGTCACCCGGCGCACCGGCGACCGGCTCGTCCTGGACGGCCTCACCCTCACCCTGCGCCCCGGCGAGACGGTCGGGCTGATCGGCCCCAACGGCTCCGGCAAGTCCACCCTGCTGCGCCTGCTCGCCGGCGTCCTCGCCCCCAGCGGCGGCGTGGTCACCCTCGACGGCCGTCCGTTGGGCGAACTGGGCCGCCGCACCGTAGCCCGGCGCGTCGCCGTCGTCGAGCAGCACGCGCACACCCAGACCGAGCTGACCGTCCGCGACGTCGTCGCGCTCGGCCGCGTCCCGCACCGCCGCGCCTGGACGGCCGCCACGGCCGCCGACGGCCGGGCGGTCACCGAGGCGCTGGACCGCACGGGCCTCACCGACCGCGCCGACCAGTCCTGGCACACCCTGTCCGGCGGCGAGCGCCAGCGCACCCAGATCGCCCGCGCCCTCGCCCAGGAACCCCGCGAACTGCTCTTCGACGAACCCACCAACCACCTCGACATCCAGCACCAGCTCGACCTGCTGGACCTCGTCGCAAGCCTGCCGGTCACCACTCTCGTCGCCCTGCACGACCTCAACCTCGCCGCGATGTACTGCGACCGGCTGCTGGTGCTCGCGGGCGGACTGGCGGTCGCCGAGGGCACCCCGGGCGAGGTGCTGACCGCCGATCTGATCAAGCGGGTGTACGGCGTCTCCGCCGAGGTCACCGCCGCGGACGGCCACCCGGTGATCCGCTTCCTGCGGCGCGGCGCACAGGGCCCCGCACGAGGCGCGTCACCCGGGCGGCCCGGCTCCGGTGGCCCGCGCGCGGCCCACGTTGGAGGGTCTGAACGAGATCGGTGAGTCGAAACTTCGTCCGGCCGGTCGTCAGTCGTCCCTCCGTTCCGTGACGAGGCGGGCCGACGCACCGGGGGCGGGGAACGGTTGAATCCAAGCGCTCGGGTCCGTCCCCGCCCCTCCCGCACGGGCCGTCAGGCCGCCGCACTCCCGGCAGCAGGGCCGCGCCGTAAGGCCCCCGTCGCCGCACCGCACGCAACGCCGCCGGAACCCGGACAGGGCGTCGGCACTCAGGGTGTGTCAGGTGTGTCAGGTGCGTCGGGCGTGTGCGTGTTCCGTCCCGTGGGGGATCGCCAGCCGCCGGAGACCTCCTTGGTCGGCTTGTGCGGGAAGCGGCGCTGTGCGTACCGCTGTGCCTCGGAGCCGGGAAGGACGTACAGGGTCTCGGTCTTGTCCTGGAGGGGCCGGAGCACCGTGTCCAGGTAGGCCCGGCGGTCGTCGAGGTAGGGACCGAGCACGTCCTCGCCGGCGGGACAGACCGCCAGGCAGTACCCGGACTTGTAGCTCGGCTTGAAGGCGAGGCTCTGCCACATCGACGCGTTCTCCGGGTCGGTGACCCGGGCACGGAAGTCGGCGGCGTCCGCGCTGTCGGCCACGGTCTGCGCCCAGTCGGTGAACCCGCTCATGAACTCCCGGTAGTTGTGGGTCGTACACGCCAGGGCGTCGAACGAGCCGTCCTTGCCGATGGCGCCCACCGGGCAGGCGGCGACGCACAACCTGCAGTCCACGCACGGGCTGTAGTCCAGCTCCTGCCCGTACGCGCTGACCGGGGCGTCCACGAGCACCGTGGCGAGCAGCACGAAGTTGCCGAACCGCGGATGGATGACATTGCGGTGCAGGCCCATCACCCCCAGCCCGGCGGCCACGGCGACCGTCTTGTGGGCCACCACCCAGATGCGGCCCGGAAACCGCTCCATCTCCTGGGGAAACCCCGCAGAAGGGTTCAGCGCGTGATAGCCGGCGTCCTGCAGCGCCCGGGCCACCGTACGGGCGGCGGCGTTGACCTGTTCGTCGGTCTGGTGGAACTCCTGGTTGGCCACGCTGCGCGCGGGCGAGCGCGTGTTGTCGCGGTTCATGCGGACCATCAGCGAGACCAGCGAGCGCGTTCCCGGCAGCGCGGCCAGGACGTGCTCGCGCTCCCCGGCGAGGTCGGGATGGTCCAGGCTCACCGCCGCCGCGTCGTCCGCGCCGGCCTCAAGGCACAGCGCACGCAACCGGTCCGCGTCGATCACGGGCGGCGGCGCGGCCCGGCCGCCGGCCGATCGAGCGGCCAGCACGGCCCGCACGGACGGGTGGCCGGAGAGTTTGGCGGGCAGCTTCCGGCCTTCCGTCTCCTCGGCGGCTTCCTGCTTGCTCATCCTGCCCCTTCCGGCTGGGTTGGAATTTCAAACTTACTATGGCGGCGGCCGGGCGTCCGGGCAAGGGGTGGTGCTCCGCGCGTTCGACCAGCCCGCTTGAAGTATGAAACCGATCGGTTTACGGTGATGGAAACCGATCGGTTTCACATAGGAGGCGGAACATGACTGCGATCAAGGACTCGGTCGTACTGGTCACCGGCGGCAGCCGCGGCCTGGGCAAGGCGCTGGTGGAGGAGTTCTACGCACGCGGTGCCGCGAAGGTGTACGCCACGGCCCGCGACCCGCGCACGGTGACCCACCCCGACGCCGTGCCGCTCGCCCTCGAGGTGAGCGACCCCGCATCGATCCAGGCCGCGGCGGCGCAGGCCCGGGACGTCACGATCCTGGTCAACAACGCCGGGGTCTCGCTCGGCGCGAGGTCCTTCCTCGACGCCCCGGTCGACGACGTGCGCCGCGAATTCGAGATCAACTTCTACGGGCCGCTGCTGGTCACCCGCGCCTTCGTCCCCGTCATCGAGCGCAACGGCGGCGGTCACCTCCTCAACGTCCACTCCGTGCTCTCCTGGCTCGGCGTCGCCGGCTCCTACAGCGCCACCAAGGCCGCTCTGTGGCAGCAGACCAACTCCCTGCGACTCGAACTGCGTCCACGCGGCATCACGGTCACCGGACTGCACGTCGGCTACATCGACACCGACATGACCACGGACGTCGACGCCCCCAAGTCCGTCCCGGAGGACATCGCCGCCCTGGCCCTGGACGGCGTCGAGGCCGGGGCGTACGAGGTGCTGGCCGACGAGATCACCCGGAACGTGAAGGCGGGGCTCTCCGGGGACCTGGCGGCGCTCTACCCCCAGCTGACCGCATAGCCGGCCGGCCGTCCCCATGGCCGACCGGCCGTCCGCGGGCGCCCGTCGGCCGCATCGGCAGAGCCCCTGGCCCCCTGTGCCGACGGGCGGATCCCCCCGCGCCTGGTGGCGGAGGCCTGGCGGGGCGCTCGTCTCCGCCGTGTGCCGGGTGGGAGCCGGGGCCGGGTGAGGGGAGTGCGGCCCGTAAACGGAAGCGGGGCCCGGTCTCGCCGCCGTACGATCATGATCGCGTTGACGAGACGTCCCGCCGGTTCGCGGACCTGTGCCGCGGCCCGCTCGGCGGGACAGTACCGACGAGGGGAATCGAATCATGGAGTACGTCAAGCTCGGCACGAGCGGCCTGGAGATCTCCCGGGTGGCGCTGGGCTGCATGAGCTACGGCGTGCCCGACCGGGGGCCGCACCCGTGGACCCTGGACGAGGACACCGCCCGCCCGCACATCCGCCAGGCCCTGGACGCGGGAATCACGTTCTTCGACACCGCCAACAGCTACTCCGCCGGGACCAGCGAGGAGATCGTCGGCCGGGCGCTCGGGGAGCTGACCCGGCGTGAGGACGTCGTGATCGCCACCAAGGTCTTCTTCGCCGTGGCGGACGGCGCGGCGCGCAGCGAGCGCCCCAACCGGTCGGGGCTGTCCCGCAAGGCGATCATGACCGAGATCGACCACAGTTTGCGCCGCCTCGGCACCGACTACGTCGACCTCTACCAGATCCACCGCTTCGACCCCCGTACCCCGGTCGAGGAGACGATGGAAGCGCTGCACGACGTCGTCAGGGCGGGCAAGGCCCGCTACATCGGGGCGAGTTCGATGTACGCCTGGCAGTTCGCCAAGCTGCAGCACACCGCGGAGCGGCACGGCTGGACGAAGTTCGTGAGCATGCAGAACCACTACAACCTCCTCTACCGCGAGGAGGAGCGCGAGATGCTGCCGCTCTGCGCCGACCAGGGTGTCGGCGTGATCCCGTGGAGCCCGCTCGCCCGGGGCCGGCTCACCCGTGACTGGGACACCGCCAGCATCCGCAGCGAGACGGACGTCGTCAGCCGCGCGCTGTACCAGCCGGACGACAAGCAGATCGTCGACACCGTCGCCGCGATCGCCGAACGCCGGGGCGTCCCGCGGGCGCAGGTGGCCCTGGCCTGGGTCGCCTCCAGGCCGGGCGTCACCGCCCCCATCGTGGGAGCCACCAAGGCGCACCACATCCCGGACGC
This sequence comes from Streptomyces yokosukanensis, assembly GCF_001514035.1. GTDB lineage: Bacteria > Actinomycetota > Actinomycetes > Streptomycetales > Streptomycetaceae > Streptomyces > Streptomyces yokosukanensis. Next base: position 222,069 of record NZ_KQ948207.1, read on the forward strand.
GCTCGCCGCGCTCGACCTCCGGCTCACCGACGACGAGGTCCGGGAGCTCGAGGAGCCGTACACGACCAGGGGCATCAGCGGCCACTGACACCGGCCGCACCCCTCATGTCACCGCACACCCGTCTGGCTGTTCCCTGGACAGACGGGCGTCCGGGTTCCTAGAGTTCCTGTCCAGGAATGGAAAATCAGTCCAAATGGACTGGGTGCTCAGTGGACCGAAGGAAGGACGAGGAGACCGTCATGGCCCCCGTATCGCCCGTAACGCCCGACGACGTCCGTGCGGCCGCCGCACGCCTCGAAGGCGTCGCCCACCGCACCCCCGTCCTCACCTCGCGCACCCTGAACGCTCTCGTCGGTGCCGAGGTGTTCATCAAGTGCGAGAACTTCCAGCGGGCCGGCGCCTTCAAGTTCCGCGGTGCCTACAACGCGGCCGCCCAGCTCTCCCCGGACCAGCTCGCCAAGGGCATCGCCGCCTACTCCTCCGGCAATCACGCCCAGGCCGTCGCCCTCGCCGCCCGCGAGCTGGGCACCAGTGCCGTCGTGCTCATGCCCGAGGACGCCCCGCGCTCCAAGCGGGAGGCGACCGCCGGATACGGCGCCGAGATCGTCACCTACGACCGCTACACCGAGGACCGCACCGCGCTCGGCACGGCGCTGGCCGAGGATCGCGGCCTGGTCCTCGTCCCGCCCTACGACCATCCCCATGTCATCGCCGGACAGGGCACCGCGGCCCTCGAACTCCTCGACGAGACGGGCCCGCTCGACGCGCTGCTCGTGCCCGTCGGAGGCGGCGGTCTGATCGCCGGCAGCGCCACGGCCGCCACGGACCTGCACCCCGGGATCCGGGTCATCGGCGTCGAGCCGGAGCAAGGGGACGACACCAAGCGCTCGTTGGACAGCGGTGCCCGGGTCACCGTGCCCGTGCCCAGGACCATCGCCGACGGGCAGGCGCTGCCCACGCCCGGTGAGATCACCTTCGAGATCAACCGGCGGCTGGTCGACGCCATCGCCCTGGTCGGCGACGCGGAGATCGTCGCCGCCATGCGGTTCGCCTTCGAACGGCTGAAGATCGTCCTTGAGCCCAGCGGCGCCACCGGCCTCGCCGCGCTCCTGGCCGGTCGCGTCGACGGCCTCCCGCCCCGCATCGGCGTCATCGCCTCGGGCGGCAACGTCGACACGCGACGATTCGGTGAACTTCTGGCGTGAGCGCAGCGGGAACGCCATGTGCGTCCGACCTGGTCGCCCTGGCCTGGGGCCCGGCAGGCGTCGCGTGGCGCCGGGGCGCCCTCGCCCGGACCCGGAGCGGCGTGCTCGTGCTCAGAAGTGGGTGCCGCCGTCGATCCGGATCTCGGTGCCGGTGACGAACCTGCCGTCCGCCGAGGCGAGCATGGCGACCACCGAGGCCACGGTCTCGGGCCCGGCGAAGCCCTGCCCGAGCGCCGGGGAGAGCTTGGCGAACAGCGACATGTCGGCATCCTCGGGCAGGCCGGGTCCGGCGCTCTGTCCGCTGGCGCCGCTGCCGTCGGTCATCCCGGAGGAGATGGAGCCGGGCTGCACGGCGGTGAAGCGGACGCCCCGCCCGGCGTACTCGGCGGCGAGGGTGTGCGTCATCGACTGGATCCCGCCCTTGCTCGCCGCGTACGCCGCCATGTAAGGGTGCGCGAACTGGGCGGAGGTGGAGCTGAAGTTGACGACCGCCGCGTCGCGGCCCGCCAGCAGTGCCGGTACGGACTCGCGGATGACGAGGAAGGTGCCGACGAGATTGACCTGCAGAATCCTGGTGAAGTCCGCGAGGCTCGTCTCGTGGGTGTGCGAGGAGCGCAGGATCCCGGCCGCGTTGACCAGCACGTCCAGACCGCCGAGCGCGGCGACGGCGGCGGCGACCCCCTCCTGGACGGAGGTCTCGTCGGCGATGTCGACGACGAGGGTGGTGAGCCGGCCGGCATCCGCCCCGGCCTTCTCGACCGTGTCCTTCAGGCCCCGCTCGCTCACGTCCGCGGCCACGACGGTGCCACCCTCGGCGAGGAGGCGCAGCACGGTGGCCTGCCCGATGCCCGAGCCGCCCCCGGTGATCAGCGCGCGGCGGCCTTCGTAGCGGTTCATGTCTTCTCCTGCCCGCCCTGCCGCGGTGCGGCCGGGCCTTCACGACGCCGGATCTCTTGCCCGCCGGCGTCCTCACTCGCTTCACGTTACGCCTAAGTGGCACGATTTGCCATAACGTCAATGAGTGCCATCCCGTAGGGGTGAGCCGTACCCTTCTGGGGTGAGCACGAAGCCGCCCTCTTCCCTGACCGAGCGCCGCAAGGCCGCCACCCAGCTCGAGATCGCGCATGCGGCGGCCGAGCTGTTCGCCACCCAGGGGCCGCACGCGACCACGGCCGAGGAGATCGCCCGGCACGCGGGCGTCGCACTGCGCACCTTCTACCGCTACTTCCGCTCCAAGCAGGACGCGGTGAGCCCGCTGCTGGCCGACGGGGCGGACCGCTGGCGAGCCCTGCTGGAGGCGGCTCGGCCGGGCGCCGACCTCTCGCTGGCGCTGGAGACCGCGGTGGAGCGGTCGTTGGCGGCGCCGGACGAGGAGGCCGCGGGGGCGCTGCTGCGGACCCGCGGACTGCTGCGGGCGGCGGCCGACGATCCCGCCCTGCGCGCGGTCTGGTACCGCGTCAACCAGGAGTCCGAGGAGCGGCTCGTGCCGGTGGTGGCCCGCCTAGCGGGCGGGCATCTGGAGCCGATGCAGGTGCGCCTGGTCGCGGCGGCGGCCACGGACGCGATCCGCATCGCGCTGGAGACCTGGGCCGACACGGAGGCGGGCGTCACGGGCGAGGCCTCACCGGCCGCCCTGGCAATCGACTGCCTGCGCCAACTGGTCGGCGGAATGACCACGTTGAGGCCGCGTGGCGAAAGCGGGAGCCAGGGGCACTAG
>NZ_KQ948207.1:225016-283957 GCF_001514035.1 Streptomyces yokosukanensis
CTCGGATCACCGTACGCGCCGCTGCGCGGAGCGGTCGCCGGGCTCGGTCCGTTGTCAGTGGTGGGCCTTACGGTTTGATCAGTGAGGACCTGCCGGAACGGCCGCGGGTCCGTCCCTGGGGAGGGGTCTGCCATGGCCACGGCGTCCGCGGTGTCGACGACGTATCTGGAGCTGTCGCAGGAGGGCGACGGCGCCCACAAGTTCTACGAGGTGACCGTCGACGGCCTGGTGGTGACGGTGCGGTACGGCAGGATCGGCGCGGCCGGGCAGATCCAGACGACGACGTTCCCGACCGCCGAGAAGGCCAGGGCGGCCGCCGCGAAGAAGGTGGGGGAGAAGGTCCGCAAGGGCTATGCCCCGGCCGTCCAGGGGCAGCGCGCCCCGCGCGCCGTGACCCGGCGTCAGGTCACCTCCGCCCCGTCGACCGCGCGCGCCGTGGCGCCCGTGCTGTGGCGCTTCCGGACCGGTTCCGCCGCGTTCGGCATCCATGTCGACGACGAGCACTGCTGGGTGGGCAACCAGTCGGGCGACGTCTACACCCTGGACCACGAGGGCGCACTGCTCGCGCGGTTCAGCCTGCCGGACGGGGTGAAGTGCCTGGTCGCCGACGACTTCTGGATCTACGCGGGCTGTGACGACGGCAAGGTCTACGACCTGTCCTCCAAGCTGCCGTTCGCCGCGTACGACATCGCCGCCGACGTCGACATCTTCTGGCTGGACATCCACGAGGGCATCCTGAACGTCTCGGACCGCGCCGGCCGGCTCACCGTCATCGACCACGAGGACGAACACCAGTGGGCCCGGCGCAGCCAGGGCGAGCACGCCTGGATGGTCCGTGCCGACGACCGCGCCGTCTACCACGGCCACCACCGGGGCGTGACCGCCTACGCACCCGACGGCGGCGGGGAGTTGTGGCACACCACCACCCGGGGCAGCGTGCTCTTCGGCTGGCAGGAGGACGACGCCGTCTACGCCGGTACCGGGCACCGCGTGGTCCAGCGGCTGTCGAAGGCGACCGGCGTGATCGAGGCGACGTACACCTGCGACAGCCCGGTGTACTCGTGCGCCACCTCCCCCGGCGGCCGGTTCGTCTTCGCCGGGGACTCCGCCTCGTCCGTCTACTGCTTCGACCAGGACGGCACGCGCCTGTGGAAGCTCGGCACGGGCGGCGGCTCGGCACTGTCCATGCAGTACCGCGACGAGCGGCTGTACCTGGTGACCACCGAGGGCTCGCTCGTGTGCGTCGACGCGAGCGAGTCGGCCATCACCGCGGCCCAGCAGGGCACGGTGCCGGTCGCGCGGGACGTCAAGCTCGCCGCCGCCCTGCCCACCTACGCGCCCGCCACCGCCGTCGCCGCCGTCTCCACGGTCACCCGGGCCCCGGCCGGCGCCGTGGTGGTCGAGTGCGTCCAGGACAGCGGCCGCCTTCGCGTGCACGTGGTGTCCGAGGGCTACGACGCCTCCTGGAACGTGCAGTTCCCGCGCGCCATACGGGAGCCGGGCGCCCGCTACGTCGTGGACGCCCTGCACCCGGCGGCCGGCGGCTTCTACCGCGTCCGCGGCGACATCCGCCGCCTGCTCTGACGCTCCCGCTCTCCGCCGCCCGCCCGACGGCCGCCGCGACGCGGACGGCACGTCCCGGCGGCTCCCGCCGGCCACCCCAGCTCGGGAAGAGGCGCTTGCCGCACCCGGCGAGCCGGGCGGCGCGTCAGCGCCGGGTGGTCGCCGCCTCCGCCAGCACCTCCCGCGCCAGGGACAGCGCCTCGGCCCGGTCCTGCGGTACCAGTCCGATGCGGGTACGCCGGTCCAGAAGGTCGGACTCGTCCAGGGCGCCCTCGTGGCGGACGGCCCACAGCAGTTCGGCGCGGGTCACCGGGTGGCCCGGCACGGGCTCGGCCAGGGCGGGGTCCTCCACCGCGAGGGCGTGGACGGCCTCGGCCTCGGTGCCGTAGCGGCGGACCAGCCGCTTCGGTGCGGACAGGGTGCGCAGCCGTTCCGGCGCGGCGGCGCCGACCAGGGGCAGTGCGGCGGTGGGGGAGGGCGCGGCGGAAAGACCGCGGGCGGCGGTGGCGGCGTCCACGGCGTCCTGCGCCATCCGCCGGTAGGTGGTCAGCTTGCCGCCGACGATCGTCGTGATGCCGTCGGGAGTCGTCAGCACCGCGTGCCGCCGGGAGATGTCGGAGGTACGGGCGGGCGCGCCGGCGCGGCCCTCGTGCCCGGACGTGTCCAGCAGCGGGCGCAGTCCGGCGAAGGCACCGACGACCTCCTCCCGGGCCACCGGAGCGTCCAGAACCGATCCGAGCACGTCCAGCAGGAAGCCGATGTCGGTCTCGGGCACCTCCGGGACGTCCGGGATCCCACCCTCGACCGGCTCGTCGGTGAGGCCGACGTACACCCGGCCGTCACCCTGGGGCAGGACCAGGACGAAACGGTTGGTCTCGCCGGGGATCGGGATGTGCAGTCCGGCCGGCAGGGCGCCGAGCCGCTCCGAGCGCAGGACCAGATGGGTGCCGCGGGACGGCCGGATCCGGATGCCCTCGACGAGGTCGCCCGCCCACACCCCGGCCGCGTTGATCACCGCGCGGGCCCTGATCTCGCCCTCCTCGCCGGTGAGTTCGTCGCGGACGCGGGCGCCGGTGCCGGTCAGCTCCAGCACCCTGACCCGGGTCAGCACCCGTGCCCCGCGCGCGGCGGCCGTCCTGGCCAGCGCGGTGACCAGCCGGGCGTCGTCGGTCACCTTGCCGTCCCAGGACAGCAGTCCGCCGCGCAGCCCGGCCGAGCGCACGGAGGGTGCCAGATGCCGGGCCTCCGTGGCCGACAGCCGACGCGGGGCGGGGAGCACCTGCCGGGGCGTCCGGGCGGCCATCCGCAGCACGTCCCCGGCCCGGAATCCGGCCCAGGCCAGCGAGGCCTGGGACCTGGACACCAGCGGGGTGAGCGGCAGGACGAACGGCTGGGCGGCCACCAGGTGCGGGGCGGTGCGGGTCATCAGCACCCCGCGCTCGACCGCGCTCTCGTGCGCGACGTCGAACTGCGCGGAAGCCAGATAGCGCAGCCCGCCGTGGATGAGCTTCGAGCTCCAGCGGGAGGTGCCGAAGGCCAGGTCGTGGGCGTCCACGGCGACGACGTCCAGCCCGCGGGCCGCCGCGTCCAGTGCGGCTCCGGCCCCGGTGGCGCCGAGTCCGACGACGAGGACGTCGGCGACCCTGCCGTCGGTGGCCTCGGCCAGTTCCCGGCCGCGGCGGTGTGCGTTGAGGGACGAGCCGGTGTGGGCGCTGGGGTGGCTCATGGCGTCAGGGTCCTCTCCAGGAGGGTGCGCAACTCGCCGAGGAAGGCGGCGGAGTCCAGCTCCGGATCGTCCTCGTCGGTCATGGTGCGCAGGGACAGGGTGAAGGACTGCACGGTCAACAGCAGGGCACGGGCCTGCCGTTCGACATGGCCGGGGCGTACCGACCCGTCCGCGTGGCCCGCGCGCAGTGCGTCGGCCAGCAGGGCCAGCAGCGCCTCCTGGCTCGCTCCGCGCCGGTCGAGGACATAGGGCAGCAGCAGTTCCGGATCGACGTCGACGATCTTGTGGAAGAGCGGGTGCGCCCGGAACGCCTCGATTCCCGCCACCAGTCCGTCCACGATCCGGGTGAGCGTGTCGATGCCGGCGGCGGGCTCCGGGATCGCCCGGGTGGCCACGTCGATCCACTCGCGGGTCATCAGATCGCCCACCAGGGTCCGCAGGTCCGGCCAGCGCCGGTAGAGCGTCATCCGGGAGACACCGGCGCGGCGGGCCACGTCGGCGAGGGTGGTGCGGCGCACTCCGACGGCCAGTACACAGTCGCGTACCGCGTCGAGCACGTGATCGTTGTCCGAACCGTTGTGACGAATAGGCGTCATGTGTCACAGTGTAACGCCCTGGGGGCCGGACGGAAGCGGCACACCGTCGCCCCGGGCACGGCCGCCGGGCCGTCGCGCGAACCGAGCACATCGACCTGTGAGGACGACCGTTCAATGGACATGCTGTGGAACGGCTGGGGCGACCCGGCCAAGGCGGCACCGCTGCCCGACTCGGTGACCGGACTGCTGCGCGACCTGCTCGGCGTCAAGCCCGTCACCACCCCTGCCCTCGGCCTGGACGACCTCCGCCTGCCCGGCACCACGGCCGACCCCGCCGCGCTCGAAGCGCTCGCCGAGGCCGTCGGCGGCGACCACGTCCGCACCGACAGCGAGAGCCGCATCCGCCACACCCGCGGCAAGTCCACCCCCGACCTGCTGCGCATGCGCGCCGGAGACTTCTCGGACGTGCCGCAGGCCGTGGTCCTGCCCGCCTCCCACGACGAGGTCCTCGCCGTGCTCCGCGTCTGCGCCCAGCACGGCCTCGCCGTCGTCCCCTTCGGCGGCGGCACGTCGGTCGTCGGCGGACTCGCCCCCCGGCGCGCGGCGTTCATCGCCCTGGACCTGCGCCGTATGAACGGCATGCTGGAGCTGGACCCCGTCTCGCGCACCGCGGTCCTCCAGCCCGGCCTGCGCGCCCCCGAGGCCGAAGCCCTGCTCGCCGAGCACGGCTTCACCCTCGGCCACTTCCCGCAGTCCTTCGAATGGGCCACCATCGGCGGTTTCGCCGCCGCCCGCTCCAGCGGCCAGGCGTCCGCCGGATACGGGCGCTTCGACGAGATGGTCCTCGGCCTGACCCTCGCCACCCCCGAGGGCACCCTCGAGACCGGCCGTGCCCCGCGCTCGGCCGCCGGACCCGACCTGCGCCAGCTGATCCTCGGTTCGGAGGGCGCCTTCGGCGTCATCACCGCCGTCGTCGTACGCATCCGCCCGCTGCCCGAGGTACGCCTCTACGAGGGCTGGCGGTTCGCCTCGTTCGAGGAAGGCGCCGCCGCCCTGCGTCGGCTCGCCCAGGACGGTCCCCGGCCGACGGTCCTGCGGCTGTCCGACGAGACCGAGACGCTCATCGGCCTGGCCCAGCCCGACGCCATCGGCGGCGACCTGGCCCAGAGCGAGGCCGGCTGCCTGGCCATCGCCGGCTACGAGGGCACGGCCGAGGACACGGCACAGCGCCGGGAGCAGGCGGCGGCCGTCCTCACCGCCTGCGGCGGCACCCTCGTGGGAGCGGAACCCGGCGAACGCTGGGCCCACGGCCGGTTCTCCGCACCGTATCTGCGGGACGCCCTGCTGGACGTCGGCGCCTTCGCCGAGACCCTGGAGACCGCCACCTTCTGGTCCCGTGTCCCCGACCTCTACACCACCGTGCGCACCGCACTCACCGAGACCCTCACCGAGGCCGGCACGCCGCCGCTCGTCATGTGCCACATCTCCCACGTCTACGAGAACGGCGCCTCGCTGTACTTCACCGTCGTCAGCGCGCAGGGTGAGGACCCGGTGGCCCACTGGGCGCCCGCCAAGCACGCCGCCAACGAAGCGGTGCTGGCAGCAGGTGGCACCATTTCCCATCATCACGGCGTCGGCATCGACCACCGCGACTGGTACGTCCGCGAGGTCGGACCGCTCGGCGTCGCGGCGCTGCGTGCCGTGAAGCGGTGCCTGGACCCCGAGGGCCTCCTCAACCCAGGCGTCCTGCTCCCCACCGACTGACCCCGCCCGAACCGACCGACCCGATCCGACACGATCCGATCCGATCCGATCCGCCTGCTTCGGAGGCACACCGATGCGACAGTTCACCGCCGTCGTCAACCCCACCGCGGGCGGCTCCACCGGGGCGGCGACACTGCTGCAGCTGGCCCGGCTGCTCCGTGAGGCCGGGGCCGAGCTGGAGACGGAGTACAGCCACAGCCTTCCCCACGCCCAGGACATCGCCCGCCGCGCCGGAGAGCGCGGCCGGATCGTCCTGGCCGTCGGCGGCGACGGCATCGCCGGCGGCATCGGCGGGGCGCTGAGCGGCACCGGAACCGTCCTCGGCCTGGTCCCCGCGGGGCGCGGCAACGACTTCGCCCGCGCCCTGAAGCTGCCCGACGACCCCGCCGCGCTGGCCGACATCCTGCTGCGCGCCGAGCCTCGGCCGGTCGACACCATCGAGGTGGAGTCGGCCGTCCACCCGCGCACCGTGGTCCTGGGCAGCGTCTACGCGGGAGTGGACGCCGTGGCCAACCGGCACGCCAACCACGCCCGACTGCTGCGCGGCGCCGCCTCCTACTACGCGGGCGGCCTGCGCGCCGTCACCACCTGGCGCGCCGCCGACTACCGCATCACCGTCGACGGCGAGGACCACACCCACCGCGGCTACACCGTCGTAGCCGCCAACTCCCCCTACTACGGCTCCGGCCGGCTCATCGCCCCCGACGCACGCGTCGACGACGGACTGCTGGACGTGGTGATGATCCGCGACGCACCGCGCCGGCTCTTCTTCGCCCTCATGAACGAGCTGAAGACGGGCGCCCACGTCCACCGCCCCGAGGTGCGCGTCCTGCGCGGGCGCGAACTGCGCATCGAGGCCAGCCGGCCCGTCCCCTACGGCGCCGACGGCGAGGTGGATGCCACCCTCCCCGTCACCGTGCGGGTACGGCCCGCAGACCTGCCGATGCTGTACTGACCGCGCGCTCGCCCTGCGGGACACACATACGTGTGCCCACGAATTCCCGGCGCGGATCGAGAAGTGGCACCGCGTCGGTGCATGACCGGCCGGCCCTGGGTAGGGGGAGGGGAACCCGGCCGAGCGTGCCGGGGGAGGGGTTGGTCCGCCATGGCGCTGGAGCCCGCCGAGGGCGTGGTGCAGGCCGTCGTCCTGTACGACGGACGGCTGCTGCTGGTGGCCGACGGCGACGGCTGGGCGCTGCCGTCGGGTGATCCCCAACCGGCCGAGCCGGCCGAGGCCACCGCCGCGCGGGTCGTCTACGAACTCACCGGGTACCTCGTCGACGGCACCGAGAGCCTCGCCCCGCGCGCCGGCGCACGGCCGGACGAGGCGTCCGCCGTGGTGTGCCAGCTGCTCAGCGAGTCCCCGTCGGACTCGGCCGGCCGCGCGCGGGAGCAGGTGCGCTGGGCGCCGATCCCCGAGGCCGACGGTGCCGCACTCCCGGCAGCCGTGCGCGACTACCTTCGCGGCCACACCCCCGCGTGAGACCGGCCGGTCCCACCGGTCACCGATCCGGCGCCGGGTCCGCCGCCGCGTCCGTCGCGTGCGTCAGGAAGCGCTGCCGGTCGACGACCGCCCGGTCGATCTCGCCCGTCGCGACCAGCCGGCCCGCGCCGTCGACGGCCCGGACCACGAACGTGACATGCCCGCCCGCCCCGGAGGCGACGGGTTCGGCGCTCACCTCGATCCGGCCGCCGACCGGTGTGGCCCGCAGATGCCGGATCCGCACCCCCGTGCCGACGGTCGTCCGGCCGGACCCGGTGAAGCGGGCGGCGGCCCGCACGGTGGCCGCCTCCAGCCACGCGATCAACCGCGGGGTGGCGAGAACGGGCACGTCCCCGCCGCCCACCGCCACCGCGGTGTCGGCATCGGTCACCTCGTGGTGCATACGTTCACGCTAGTGCCCCGACGGGCAACGTTCGCCCCGGCGGCCCGCACGCGCCCGCCCTCCGGCCCCGCCGACCGCACGATCGACACGCCGGGCCGGCACATCAGGTGCGAGCGCCCCGCCGGCCTCACCGGCGGGGCAGCTCCACCACGTCCACGGTGTCGCCGGCCGGTACACCGCCCGGCGGGACCACCGCGAGACCGTCCGCCAGAGCGAGGCCCCGCAGCATCGCCGGACCGTCGAACGGCAGCGGCGTCACCTTCTGCCCCGCGGTGAACACCGGCAGCAGCCGGGTGTCGCGCGGATGCCCCGGCAGCGCCGAGCCGGCCGTCAGCTGGACCGGCTCGGGCGCGCAGTGCCCGCCGAGGTGGCGCAGCAGCGGCTCGGCCAGGGTGACCATGCCGGCCACGGCGGCCAGCGGGTTCCCGGGCAGCCCGACGAGCCGGCGCGCCCGCCCGTCGGCGGTGGCCGGCAACTCGGCGAGCAGCATGGGGTGACCTGGGCGTACGGCCACGGAGTCGACCAGCAGCCGGGCATCCAGCGCGCGGAGCGTGTCGTGCAGGAAGTCCACCGGTCCCGACGCGGTGCTCCCGGTGGTGACCACGACATCGGCGGGCGAGCGCCGCACGGCTTCCCCGAGCGCGGCGAGGTCGTCGGCGACCCGTTCATGGCTGATCAGCTCGGCACCGCAGGCCCGCAGCCACGGCGGCAGCAGCGGGCCGAGCGCGTCACGGACCCGTCCGCCGCGCGGCACGCCCTGGGCGAGCAACTCGTCGCCGAGGACGAGCAGTTCCACGCTCGGACGGCGGTGCACCGTCAGCCGGTCGTACCCGGCCGCCGCCGCCAGGCCCAGCACCCGCTCGGTCACGGTGGTGCCGGCGGGCAGCAGCGGTTCTCCGGAGCGGCATTCCTGGCCCCGCGGACGGATGTCCTGGCCCTCGGGCACCGGGGCGGGGGAGCGGTCGTGGAGCAGGCCCCGCTCGGTGTCCGCCGCACCGTGCTCGTGCCGCAGTACGGCGGTCGCGCCCGCCGGCAGCGGTGCGCCGGTGGCGAGGGGGACGGCCGAGTCCGGCCCGAGCGGTCCGGGCTCCCGGCCGGCCAGGACGCCCGCGCCACCGAGCCGCCACGGGCCCGGTCCGGACACGGCCCAGCCGTCCATCGCGGCCGTCGCGAAGGGCGGCAGGTCGGTGAGGGCCACGAGCGGTTCGGCCAGCGCGTGTCCCAGGGCGTCGGCGAGGGTGCGGGGGACCGCCGGCAGCGGCTGCCCGGCGCACGACCGGGCGATCGAGCGGGCCCGTTCCCAGGTCCGGGCGGCCCGGAGCGAGCCGGGCTCGGTCTGCGATCCGTGCGGTGCCGGGCCATCGGCCGTCCGGGATGCCGTCATGCGGATCATCGTCGAACAGCCGTCCGAGGAAGTCAAAGAGGCCTGGTTTGTCTGCCGATAGGCGGCGCCTATCTGATAACCCGCACTTGTCAAATGATCGAGAACACCTCTTTGACGCGCTGCCGCGGAGGGGCGGATGCTGCCGACGCGTGCCTGGAGGACAACGGAAAGAGGCGGACCGGATCATGAGCGAGATCGAGGACCCCGGCGACGATCTGTCGGTCACCCCGCCCAAGCGCTGGGCGACCGGTGTGCCGGCGGTCACGCACGCACTGGAGTATTCGCTGGGCCAGACGACCGTACGACGCACCGCGCTGACCCTGCTCAACATCAACCAGGTCAAGGGATTCGACTGCCCGGGATGCGCCTGGCCCGAGCCCGCGCCCGGCCGACGGCACCGGAACGAGTACTGCGAGAACGGCGCCAAGCACATCAGCGACGAAGCCACCTCGCGGCGGGTCACCGCCGAGTTCTTCCGCCGGCATTCGATTGCCGAACTCGGCGCCAGGTCCGACTACTGGCTCAACCAGCAGGGCCGGCTGACCGAGCCCATGGTCAAACGGCCCGGCGCCACGCACTACGAGCCGATCGGCTGGGACAAGGCGTTCAGCGTGCTCGCCGGGGAACTGCGCCGGCTGGACTCCCCGGACGAGGCCCTGTTCTACACCTCCGGCCGGCTGAACAACGAAGCCGCCTTCCTGCTGCAGCTCTTCGCCCGCGCCTACGGGACCAACAACCTGCCGGACTGCTCCAACCTGTGCCACGAGTCGAGCGGCTCCGCGCTGCAGGAGACCCTGGGCATCGGCAAGGGCAGTGTCTCCCTGGACGACATCCACACCGCCGACCTCGTCTTCGTCGTCGGACAGAACCCGGGCACCAACCATCCGCGGATGCTGACCGCGCTGGAGGAGACCAAGCGCAACGGCGGAAAGGTCATCGCCGTCAACCCGCTGCCGGAGGCCGGACTCATCCGCTTCAAGCACCCGCAGAAGGCCCGCGGAGTGCTCGGCCGGGGCACACCGATAGCCGACCAGTTCCTGCAGATCCGGCCCGGCGGCGACCTCGCCCTCTTCCAGGCGCTGAACCGGCTCCTGCTGGAGGCCGAGGACGAGCGCCCCGGCACCGTACTCGACCACGCGTTCATCAGCGCCCGCACCACCGGCTTCGCCGACTTCGCCGACCACGCGCGCAAGGTCCCGTGGGAGGACGTCCTCGCCGCGACCGGGCTCACCCGAGAGGAGATCGAACGCGTCCACGACCAGGTGCTGCGCAGCGAGAAGATCATCGTCTGCTGGGCCATGGGACTCACCCAGCACAAGCACGGCGTCCCGACCATCCGTGAGGTCGTCGACTTCCTGCTGCTGCGCGGCAACATCGGCCGGCCGGGCGCGGGGGTCTGCCCGGTGCGCGGCCACAGCAACGTCCAGGGCGACCGCACGATGGGCATCTGGGAGCGCATGCCCCGGACGTTCCTCGACGCCCTGGGCCGCGAGTTCGGGTTCACCCCGCCCGCGCACCACGGACTGGACTCCGTGGGCGGCATCCGGGCCATGCGTGACGGCACCGCGAAGGTCTTCCTCGGAGTGGCCGGCAACTTCGTGCGGGCCACGCCCGACAGCCATGTGACCGAGGAGGCGATGCGGCGCTGCCGGCTCACCGCACACATCTCCACCAAGCTCAACCGCTCGCACACGGTCTGCGGGGACATCGCCCTCATCCTGCCCACCCTCGGCCGCAGCGACCGCGACATCCAGGCGTCCGGCGAGCAGTTCATCACCGTCGAGGACTCCATGAGCGAGGTGCACGCCTCCCGGGGACGCCTCGCGCCCGCCTCCCCGCACCTGCTCAGCGAGGTCGCGATCATCAGCCAGCTGGCCCGCGGCACCCTGGGTGACACACCGGCCATCCCCTGGGAGGAGTTCGAGGCGGACTACGACACCGTCCGCGACCGCATCGCCCGCGTCGTACCGGGCTTCGAGAACTTCAACGCCCGGGTGGCCGAGCCCGGCGGCTTCCGGCTGCCCAACCCCGTCAACCGGCGTGTGTTCCGCACGCCGAGCGGCAAGGCGGTCTTCACCGTCAACGAGTTCACGATGCCGGACATCCCCGAGGGCCATCTGCTGCTGCAGACGCTGCGCTCCCACGACCAGTGGAACACCGTGCCGTACGCGATGAACGACCGCTACCGCGGTGTCCACAACGCCCGCCGGGTCGTGCTGGTCAACCCCGACGACCTGGCCGCCCTCGGATTCGCCGACCGCGACCGGGTGGACCTGGTCGCCGTCTGGCACGACGGGCTGGAACGCCGCGCGGAGGACTTCCGCGTCGTCGCCTACCCGGCCAGCCGCGGCTCCGCCGCCTCCTACTATCCCGAGACCAACGTCCTGGTACCGCTGGACAGCGTCGCCGACATCAGCAACACCCCCACCTCCAAGGGCGTGCTGATCCGCATGGAGCCCACCCGCGCCGGCACCACCCCCGCCACCTGAAGCCGAGGCCTCCCCGCCGCCCCGCACGGACGGCTCCGCGCGGTACGTCGGGGAGCGGGCACGCCGGTGCCGTCGCGGCTACCGGCCCGGGTCGCCCGGCACACGCTCCAGTGCCGAGGCCACATCGGTGGAGCGGGCGATGTCCGTCAGGGCCCTCGCCATCACCGAATCCGGCTCCCGGGCGGCGGTCACCAGCCCCACCGGCACCGCCGCGGCGGGCTCGACCAGCGGTACCGCCCGCATGCCCGGCGGAACGCCGAACACATGCAGCCAGGCGTGCGGCACGACACTCGCCCACCGTCCCGTCCGCACATGGGCGAACAGCGCCGCCACGGAGTCGGTCTCCAGCCGTGGCGAGGGCTGTGTCCCGGCCCGTGCGAACAGCTCGTCCAGCACCCGGCGCCCCTGCATCGCCCCGGTCAGCAGGCACAGCGGCAGCCGCGACGCCTCCGCCCACGTGGCCGTCGTACGCCGGGCCAGACCGTCGGCGGCCGTGAGCAGCAGGACGTACCGCTCCTGGTACAGCGCAACGGTGTGGAAGTTCGCCGACAGATCCTCCCGCAGATAGGTGATCCCGGCGTCGAGCTCGAAGTTCTGCAGCTGCCGCAGGATGTCCACGGACTGCAGATCCGCGATCACCTCCACCGTGACCAGTGGATGCGCCGCGCAGAACGGACCGGTCAGCTCGGCGACGGCGGCGGACGCCGTCGGCACGGAACCGATCCGTATCCGGCCGCTCAACCCGCTGCGCAGAGCGTCGACCTCGTCCTTCAGGGCATCGCGGTCGGCGAGGATCCGCTGCGCCCAGACGACGATGCGTTCCCCCTCCGGGGTGAGGCCCTCGTACTTGCGGCCGCGCCGCACCAGCGGCATGTCGAGTTCCTCCTCCAGCTTGCGCAGCGCCTCCGACAGTGCGGGCTGGGAGACATGGCAGGCCTGGGCGGCACGCGCGAAGTGCCGCTCCCGGGAGAGGGCGACGAGGTATTCCAGCTGACGAAAGAGCACGGCACGGGTGTACCCGACCGCTGCTCGCAAAGCCAGTCCCGGACCGCGCGCACGGCCCGCGCCGTGCCGGGTACGACCTGCCGAGTCGGCGGGGCGGCGCCATGCTGGTGCGAGGACCTGACAGCGACCCGGCGCCGAGCAGGCCGAGGAGTCCCACGGCGACCGGGGCCCTCCGAGGCCTTGTGAGGAGGCGGACTCCCGTGGTCGAACCGCAGCCCGTCATCGTCCCGCCGGCCAGAGCCGCCGTGTTCCTCGTCGTCACCGTCGTACCGGGCGGTGAGGACACGGTCCGCGACCTGCTCGAGGACGTCTCGGCCCTGCGCCGCTCGGTGGCCTTCCGCGCGCCCGCCGAAGAACTCAGCTGTGTCGTCGGCATCGGATCGCAGGCATGGGACCGTCTGTTCGGCGGCCCGCGCCCACGGCAGCTGCACCCCTTCGTGGACCTCCTCGGGCCCCGCCACCGAGCCGTCGGCACACCCGGCGACCTGCTCTTCCACGTCCGCTCCCGCCGTATGGACCTCTGCTTCGAACTGGCCCGGCTGCTGGGCGAGCGACTGGAGAAGGCGGCCACGGTGGTCGACGAAGTGCATGGCTTCAAGTTCTTCGACGAACGCGATCTGCTCGGCTTCGTGGACGGCAGCGAGAACCCGGAGGGAAGGGCCGCGGAGGACGCCGTGTTCATCGGCGACGAGGACGCGGACTTCGCGGGCGGCAGCTATGTGATCGTGCAGAAGTACCTGCACGACATGACGGCCTGGAACGCCCTGTCGGCCGAGGAACAGGACATGGTCATCGGACGTACCAAGCTGGCCAACATCGAACTCCCCGGCGATGTGCAGCCCGCCGATTCCCATGTCGCCCTGAACACCCTCACCGACGACAACGGCGTCGAACGCAAGATCGTGCGGGAGAACATGCCCTTCGGCACCATCGGCACCGGCGAATTCGGCACCTACTTCATCGGCTACGCCCGGACCCCGGACGTCACCGAGGACATGCTGAGGAACATGTTCCTCGGCCGCCACCCCGGCCAGCACGACCGGATTCTCGATTTCTCGGTGCCGGTCACGGGCTGCCTCTTCCACGTGCCCACCCTGACCTTTCTCGACGACCTGCCGGCCGCTCCGCGGGGCGCCACCGGCTGAGGCCGCGACCCAGTGTCACCGGCGACGACAACGCGTGCCCTCCGTTTGCGGTGCCGTGCCCGGCGGGGTTCAGTGATTACGGACCCCGGAACAACGACCCCTGTGGATCGCCGCCCCCGCGGATCACCGCCCCGTGGATCAACGGCCTCCCGCGTCCAGGAGCAGTCATGTCGATGTCGTTCGGTGCACCGTTCGGTTCGTCGGATCCCTTCAGCGAGTTGTTCAATCGGTTCTTCGGGACGTCCCCGGCGTCATCGCCTCCCGCGGTGCAGCGCGTACCGATCGGCCGCCTGCTGACGGACTCCTCGCAGGAACTGCTGAGCCTCGCCGCGCAACGGGCGGTCGAAGACGGTACGTCCGATCTGGACACGGAACATCTGCTGTGGGCGGCCACGAAGGTCGAGCCGTCCCGCAGGCTCCTCTCCCAGGTGGGCATCGATCCCGACGCGCTCGCGGCAGAGATCGCCAAGATCCTTCCGCGCGAGTCCGGCGAGCCCTCCGCGCAACCGGGCCTCACCCCGGCCGCCAAGCGCACACTCGGTGCCGCCTACGCCCAGTCGCAGGCCGCCGGAGTGTCGTACATCGGCCCCGAGCACATCCTCGGCGCGCTCCTCGGTGACAGTGACACGGGTGCCGCCAAGCTGCTGCGCGCCGAGGGCAAGGACACACAGCGACTGGCGGACCTGACCGAGCAGGCCGCCCGCGCCGACGCCCTGCCCGCCGAACGGAAACAGCCGGCCACGACGCTGGACGAGTACGGCCGCGACCTGACCGAAGAGGCCAAGGCGGGCAAGCTCGACCCGGTGGTGGGGCGTGGCGAGGAGATCGAGCAGACCGTCGAGATCCTCTCCCGCCGCTCCAAGAACAACCCCGTCCTCATCGGCGAGCCCGGCGTCGGCAAGACCGCCATCGTCGAGGGACTCGCGCAGCGGATCGTGGCGGGGGAGGTGCCCGACACCCTGAAGGACAAGAGGGTGGTGGCGCTGGATCTGTCGGGCATGGTGGCCGGGGCGCAGTACCGCGGGCAGTTCGAGGAACGCTTGAAGAAGGTCATCGAGGACGTCCAGGCCGCCAAGGGCCAGATCATCCTCTTCATCGACGAGATGCACACCGTCGTGGGCGCGGGCGCTACGGGCGAGGGGTCGATGGACGCGGGCAACATGCTCAAGCCCGCGCTCGCCCGCGGTGAGCTGCATGTGGTGGGGGCCACGACGATCGACGAGTACCGCAAGTACGTGGAGAAGGACGCCGCGCTGGAGCGCCGCTTCCAGCCGGTGATGGTGCCCGAGCCGACGGTGGAGGAGACCGTGCAGATCCTGGAGGGCCTGCGCGACTCCTACGAGGCCCACCACCAGGTCCGCTTCGACGACGCGGCGTTGGCGGCCGCCGCCGAGATGTCCGACCGCTACATCACCGATCGCTTCCTGCCCGACAAGGCGATCGACGTGATGGACCAGGCCGGGGCGCGCGTGCGGTTGCGCGGCGCGGGCCGTTCCACGGAGATCGTCAGTCGTGAGGACCGCATCGCCAAACTCCGCCGCGAACTCGAACACGCCGTGTCCGTCGAGGACTTCGAGAAGGCGTCCGAGGTGAAGCGGCAGGTCGCCGAGGTGGAGGGCGAACTCGCCGGCATCGAGGAGCGCCGTGAGGGCGTGGTGTCGGTGACGGCGGCGGACATCGCCGACGTGGTCTCGCGTCGTACGGGGATCCCGGTGTCGCAGCTGACGGCGAGCGAGAAGGAGAAGCTGCTCAAGCTGGAGGAGGAGATGCACGCCCGCATCGTCGGCCAGGACGAGGCCGTCACCGCCGTGTCCCAGGCGGTTCGGCGCAACCGGGCGGGCATGGGGGATCCGAACCGGCCGGTGGGATCCTTCCTCTTCCTCGGCCCCACCGGAGTCGGCAAGACCGAACTCGCCAAGACCCTGGCCGCGTTGCTGTTCGGGGAAGAAGACCGGATGATCCGGTTCGACATGAGCGAGTTCCAGGAGAAGCACACCGTCGCCCGGCTCGTGGGCGCCCCTCCCGGATACGTCGGCTACGAGGAAGCGGGCCAGCTCACGGAGAAGGTACGCCGCCGGCCCTACAGCGTGGTGCTGTTCGACGAGGTGGAGAAGGCGCACCCGGACGTCTTCAACACACTGCTGCAGATCCTCGACGACGGCCGGCTCACCGACGCCCAGGGCCGCACGGTGGACTTCCGGCACTGCGTGATCATCATGACCTCCAACATCGGGGCACACCGGATCCTGGACCACAAGGGCGATGTGTCGGAGCTGAAGGACGAGTTGATGGAGGATCTGCGGACCAGGTTCCTGCCGGAGTTCCTGAACCGCATCGACGACATCATCATCTTCCACGGGCTGACCCAGGACGATCTGGGGGAGATCGTGGAGCACCTGCTGGAGCAGAGCAGGCGCCGCGTCCACGCGCAGGGGATGACGCTGGAGGTGACCGAGGCGGCGAAGAAGCTGCTGATCGCCCACGGTCATCAGCCGGAGTTCGGCGCCCGGCCGCTGCGCCGCACCATCCAGGCGGAACTCGACAACCGAATCGCCACCCTGCTGCTCAGCGGCGAGGCCGAGCCGGGAGACACCATCGTCGCCGACGTCCAGCACGACTCGCTGCACTGCATCGTGCGCAAGAGCAGCGGATCCGGCGAGCCCGCCGAGGCCGGCGCCCCGGCGGCGGAGCAGTGACGGAGGATCCCATGACGCACCATCACCACAAGTCCAACGAACAGGTCGAGGGAGACCCGGACACCGGTCACGGACGGGGCATGCCGCGCCGGCCCGACGAGGCCCGACTCGAAGAGCGCACCCGGGAGGACCGACGGGAGGCGGGACTGCCGGTCGGGAAGTGGGAGGACTCCGGGACCCGGCAGGAGGAGGAACCGGCCGAGACCGACCACGAGCAGAGCTGACACCGACACGGTGTCCGGGCGCTTGCCCCCATCAGATTCCCTCTCCCCACAGGAGGTTTCGATGTCCTCGAAGCGACGCCGGAAGAAGAAGTCGCGGCGCAAGCACGCCGCCAACCACGGCAAGCGGCCCCAGTCCTGAAGACAGGGAGGGCGCCGGCCCCGGATGCTGCCGGCGCCCTCCCTGGGAAACAGGCCGGTGCACCGGCAGACTCGGACCCATGCGACCGATGACGCCCCCTCGCGCCCCTTCGAACGCGGTCACGTCGAGGTGCACGGCATGACGTCCGCCGTGGTGGTCGGCGGTGGGCCCAACGGGCTCGCCGCAGCCGCCCTGCTCGCCGAGGCGGGACTCGACGTCACGCTGCTGGAAGCGGCCGACGAGGTCGGCGGCGGCACCCGCAGCCATGAGGCACTGCTGCCGGGTCTCCTGCACGACCACTGCTCGGCCGTCCACCCCACGGCCGTCACCTCCCCGGCCCTGCGCGCGCTCGGTCTCGAACGACACGGGCTGCGCTGGCTGACGGCGGACATCGACTGCGTGCACCCGCTGGACGACGGAAGCGCCGGGGTACTGCTGCGTTCCGTCGAGGACACCGCCCGCATGCTCGGCCCCGACGGCGCCCGCTACCGCGCCCTCTTGGCCACTCCGGTACGGCACTGGGACGCGCTGGCGCGCGAGGTGATGGGTCCCCTGCTGCGGATCCCCTCGCAGCCACTGCTGCTCGCCCGCTTCGGGCTGCCCACCACCCTTCCCGCCACCCTCCTCGCCCGTCTCTTCACCACTGCGCGGGCACAGGCCCTGTGGGCGGGCGTCGCGGCGCACTCCTTCCGCCCGCTGTCCCGTCCGTTCACCTCGGCGATCGGGCTCGGGATCCTCACCGCGGGCCACGCGGCCGGCTGGGCCGTGGCCGAAGGCGGTTCACAGTCCATCGCCCGCAGCATGGAAACGGTGCTGCGCGAGCACGGCGGCACCATCCACACCGGCGTCCGCGTCACCGACCACCGGCAGCTCCCGCCCGCGGACGTGACCCTGCTCGACCTCGACCCCGGCCAGATCGCCAGCCTCTACGGGGACCGGCTCCCGGCCCGGGTGCGCGGAGCCTACCTGCGCTTCCGGCGCGCACCAGCCGCCTTCAAACTCGACCTGGCCGTCGAAGGCGGCGTGCCCTGGACGAACGAGCACGCGCGACGGGCCGCCACCGTGCACCTCGGCGGCCGGCTGGCCGAGGTGGTCCGTGCGGAGCGGGATGTGGTGGCCGGCCGCATGCCGGAGCGCCCGTTCGTGCTGGTCGGCCAGCAGTATCTGGCCGACCCCTCCCGCTCGGTCGGCGACGTCCACCCCGTGTACACCTACGCGCACGTCCCCTACGGCTACGACGGGGACGCGACCGGGGCGATACTCCGTCAGCTGGAGCGGTTCGCCCCCGGCGTCCGCGAGCGCATCGTGGGCCGACAAGCCACCCACCCCGCCGGGTTCGCCACCGCCAACCCCAACTTCACCGGCGGCGACATCATCACCGGTGCCCGGACGACCCCCCAGCTCCTTCTCGGACCCCGCCCGACCCTCGACCCGTACGCGACGGGCCTGCCCGGTGTGTTCCTGTGCTCGGCGGCGACCCCGCCCGGCCCCGGTGCGCACGGCATGTGCGGCGCCGGAGCCGCGGCCGCCGCACTGCGCCACCTGGGCGTCAGCGGCCACGGCGCCCCGACGTCGGGTCGAGGTGGACGCACCTGACCGCAGGACCGGGCGCACCGGATACCGCGCGGGTTGTACGTGGCCTGCTGCTACCGCGGCCGGTGGAGCCAGGATTCAACTCCTGGGTTGGCGTCGGCGAAGGCTCCGATGCGTACCTTCTGTGGCGTGCCGAGAGGCACTCGACAACAGGGGGAAGAAACCATGCGAACGAACCTCGTCACCAGGACGCTCCTCACCGCCGCGACCGCCGCGACCGCCGTGGCCCTGGCCGCCGGCAGCCTCGCCGCCGCGGGCACCAGCTTCGCCGCGCCCTCGGCCGCCCACTCGGCGGTCACCACCGAGGCCGTAGCCCCGCAGGCGGTGAACAACCTCGGTCTGAACGCCACTCAGGCCAAGAAGGTCCAGCGCTGGCTGAAGACGTACTGGGGTTACACCGGCGGCATCGACGGCCGGCTCGGCCCGAACAGCTGGAAGGCCTTCCAGCGCTGCCTGAAGAAGTACTGGGGCTACACCGGCCCGATCGACGGCGTCGTCGGCAACGGCACGGTCAAGGGCCTGCAGCGTCTGCTGAAGAGCAGCTGGGGCTACCACGGCGCGATCGACGGCATCGCCGGCTCCGGCACCCAGGCCGCGTTCAAGCGCTTCGCGAACGCCCACTGAGCGCACTCCGAGCCGGGACCCGGGCCCACCGCACGGACATGGCCGCACGGACATGACTGCACAGAAATGACTGCGCAGACACGACTGCACAGACACGACTGCGCAGCCATGTCCGGTGAACCGGGTGTCGCCGACGACGCGCCCTCGCCGGGCCGCCTCTAGGAGTGGGTCGCTCCGCCCACGGCGAGGGACGTCAGCCAGGCCGCGGTGTTGTCGGGGTGGCGGAAGCGGAGGACATCGAGTGGGGCGAAGCGGGGATCGCGGGCGCGGTGCTCGATCTCACGGCGCCTGGCGGCGTGTTGGGACCAGGCCCACCGGACCGGATGCTCCCTGCTCAGCCAGCCCGCCCAGGTCTCCCTGTTGCCGCCGAAGAGAACCTCGCGCGTCACCGTGCGCCGCAGGGACCTGTGCAGGATGCGCGGCATGATCACGCCTCTGGGGTAGTCCAGCCATATGACGGTGTCGGCCCGATCCCAGAGCAGGTCGCGGACCTGCGGATAGCCGAGTGAGTCGACGATCCAGCGGGATCCGGCCGCGACATGTGACACCTCCTCGGTGAAGCGGGAGTTGACGGTCCACTCGGGGCCGGTGAAGTAGAGCGCGTCCATCTCGTGGTAGGGAAGGTCCAGCACACCGCTCACCCTGCGGGCGAGCGTGGACTTGCCCGCACCGGTGATACCCGCCACCAAGATTCGCTCCATGGGTGCATGCTAGGCCCGGGGCCCCGGGCCATGGATGTTGCTCAGGGGCGCCTTGCGCCCCGCTCACTCACGCCGCATACCCCCCGTCCACCGAAAGCTCCGCTCCCGTCACGTACACCGCCTCCGGTCCCGCCAGGTAGGCCACCGCGGTCGCCACCTCCTCCGCCGTGCCGTAGCGGCCCAGGGATGTCATGGCCGCCTGGTCCGGCGCGAAGGGACCGTCCGCGGGGTTCATGTCGGTGTCGATCGGGCCCGGGTGCACGACGTTCGCCGTGATCCCGCGCCCGCCCAGCTCGCGGGCCAGCGCCTTCGTCAGGCCTGTGACCGCCGACTTGCTCATCGCGTACAGCGTGGCGCCGGGGCCCGGTGTGCGCCGGGTGACGCAACTGCCGACCGTGATGATCCGCCCGCCGGGTGCCATGAGCGCGGCCGCGGCCTGGGCGGCCAGGAAGACCCCGCGTACGTTCACGGCGATCACGCGGTCGACGTCGGTGAGGGACATGTCCTCCAGCGGTTGCATCAGCCCGACGGCCGCGTTGTTCACGAGGATGTCCAGGCCCCCGAGTGCCTCGGCCGCACGGTCCACGGCGCCGGCCGCCTCCATTGCGTCCGCCGCGTCGGCACGCAGGGCCACCGCCCGCCGCCCCAGTGTCTCCACGGCCCGCACCACGTCCTCCGCGGCCTCCTTCCCGTGCACATACGTCACGACCACATCCGCGCCCTCCCGCGCCAGTCGCCGTGCCGTCGCCGCTCCGATGCCCCGGCTGCCGCCGGTGACAAGGGCCTTCTTCCCACTCAGGTTCGCTCGTGAAGTCATGTCCCCATCTCACCGGCCACGCATGAGGCACGCTGGCGGCGAACGGACCTCGACGTGGCGGGGAGACGGGCCACGACACCATGGCAGAGGCGCGCGGCGCCGGTCCGCCGGATGGCACGGCGACCCCGAGCCGGCGCTGTCAGCTCTGCCGCAGCGCGCCGGGCAGGACGAGACCGCTCTCGTAGGCCAGGATGGTCGCCTGCACGCGGTCGCGCAGCCCGAGCTTGGACAGCATGGCGTTGACGTGGCTCTTCACGGTGCCCGTGGTCACGCCGAGTTCGGCTCCGATCTCGGCGTTGGTCAGGCCGGCCGCTATCTTCAACAGCACTTCCCGCTCTCGCAGGGTGAGTTGGCCCAGGCCGGCCGCGCTGCCCGGCGCCGGGGCGCCGCGCGCGAAGGCGTCGATGAGGCGGCGGGTCACGGCGGGAGCGAGGATGCCGTCGCCGGACGCGACGACGCGGATGGCGGACAGCAGTTCCTCGGGCTGGGCGTCCTTCAGCAGGAACCCGGACGCCCCGGCGCGCAGCGCCTCGTACACGTACTCGTCGAGGTCGAACGTGGTGAGCACCAGCACCCGCGGACCGGCTTCCAGCGCGCTGATCAGGCGGGTCGCGGTGAGGCCGTCCATGCCGGGCATCCGGATGTCCATGAGGACCAGGTCGACGTCCCCGGCGGAGGCGAGTGACACCGCCGTCGCCCCGTCACCGGCCTCGGCCACCACGGTCAGGTCGGGTTCGGCGTCGACGATGGCGGCGAATCCGGCGCGGACCACGGCCTGGTCGTCGACGACGATCACGCGTACGGCGACGGGGACACCTCCTGGTCGGGGACCGGAACGGGTCCGGTGGGCAACGACACCCGTAGGGTACCGGTCGGTTCGAGGGCGATCCGTCCCTCGCCCGCGGCGACCTGCACCCGCAGGCGCTCGGCGACCGGGCCCGCGACGGCGAGCCGTACGCCCGTCACCGTGATGCGCACGGCGTCGCGCCGTCGCCGCAGAGCCACCCGTGCCGGACCGCGGTCGCCCGCGGCGAGTGCCGCTTCGACGATGCGGTACACCGAGATCTGCAGCGACGGCGGAAGGTCTCGCGCGGCCTCGGGCAGGCCCCGCAACCGCACCTCGCGGCCGCCGGCACCGAGGGTGCGGCAGAGGGCTTCGAGGTCGGCCGCGGTCGGCGAGGGAGCGAGCCGGCTGCCGGAGTCCTCCGCTCGGCCGAGGCCGTGCAGCATGTCCCGCATCGCGGACAGGGCCGCTCTGGCCGCCTCGGCCACGTCCTCCAGGCTTCCCTGCCGGGCCGTCTCGACCAGCGTCGCCGTGTGCCGCAACACGGCGTCGCGCAACGTGGCCGCGAGCCGTCGCCGTTCGGCCTCCGCGGTGCGGTCCGCGTGCCAGATCGTGCTGGCGAACGCGAAGTCGTCGTAGGCCAGGGCGCGCAGCCTGCGACGCCGTACGAGGAGACCGGCGACCCACACACAGGCCAGGGCCGGAGCCAGCAGCACACTCAGTGCCATGGTCGTCGCGACGACGTCGCCCCAGCCGGCCGGCTCACCCGCCACCGCACCGTCGGCGCAGGCCGTGGCCGCGAGCACGGACGCCATCGCGAACGACGCGGCAGCCACCGCGGGCCAGGTGCGCGCGGCACCCTGCCCGTAGGCGGCGACCGCGTACAGCGCGAGCGGTTCCACCAGCGTGCCCCCGGCCAGGAACTCCACCACGTGCGACGGCGGATGGAGCGGGACGACGCTCACCGCGGCGAACAGGGCCGTGACCGGCACGGCGAGGAAGGCGGCACCCGGGGCACGTCTGCGCCAGAGCAGCGGCAGGGCGTGCAGTCCCAGGAGTACGGCGATGACGAGCAGTTGCGGAGCGGCCGCGCCGCGCGTGCGGGCCGGCCAGTCCTCCGCGACGGCCAGGGCGCAGACCACGGGCAGGACCCATGCGGTGAAGGCCAGGGCGGGGTCGGCGAGCCGTTGCTCCCGCAGGACGTCGCGCCGCCACGCCTGCTGGTGCCGCGGCTCGGCGGTGTCGGGCAGGGCCGCGTGGACGCGCCAGCCGCCGTCGCGCGTCGGCCCGGCGGTCAGCTCGCCGCCGGCCGCGGCGGCGCGGTCCCGCATCCCGGACACCCCGCGTCCGCCGCCGAGGCCCGTGACGCACGGCTGGGCCGAGGTGCGCGGCGAGCCGTTCTCCACGGTCAGGTCGAGCAGTCCGTCCTTCCGCCGGACGGCCACGCGGGCGGCGGCGCCGGGCGCGTGCCGCAGCGCGTTCGTGAGGGCCTCGCGGACGATGCCGTGGACGGCCTCGGCCGCCGTGCCCGCCAGGTCGGCGGGGATGTGCGCGGTGACCGGTCGGCCCAGGCGGCCGAAGCCGGCGACGAGTTCCTCGATCTGCGCGCTCGACGGCCGTGGGCCCGGACCGTCGGCGTCGCGCAGGAGACCGACGAGTCGCTGCAGCGCCGTAAGGGTCTCGGCTCCCGTGCGCTCCGCGAACCCCCGTGCCTCGGCGGCCAGTTCGGGCCTGCTGTCCTTGAGCCGGCACGCGGCGTCGACGGTGACGACGACCGAGGTGAGGTGGTGGGCGCTCACGTCGTGCAGTTCGCGGGCGAGTCGCCGACGTTCCTGATCGGCCGCCTGCAGCCGGGTCTGCTCCGCCCCGGCCAGCCGTCGTACGGCGGTGAGTCGGCCGGCGAGCCACTGGCGCCGCGCCTCGCCGAGCCCGGCGCACAGGACGTACGCGCCCAGGGCGACCGCCAGCTCGCCCAGGAGCGGGACACCGAAGCCGTCCTGCGCCACGACCAGCAGCCACTCGACGCCCACGGCGGCGGCGAGCGCCCGTACTGTCACGGGCAGCGGGCAGTGGACCGCGACGGAGTACAGGGCGACGAGCACGCTGATGCCGAGATAGCCGGCCGGCCACGCGAGCGTGCCGAGGACGAGGGTGACGAGTGTGCAGGCCAGTGCCCGGACCGGGGTGTGCCGGCGACGGCCCAGCGCGGCCGTCTCCACGGCCAGCACGCACACGACGCCGATGACACCGGTGCCAGGTGTGTCGTACAGGCCCGTCCCCGGCCACAGGAGCACTCCCTGCCCGGCGGCCAGGAGCAGGGGCAGGGCCCAGTTGCGTATCGTTTCCATGTCGCCGACGAGCCTAGGCGGCGGCCGGGGCACCGGGCATCTGACCACAGGCCGAGGCGCGTCCCCAACCAGCGATAGAGACCCCGGTCGTGCCGTGGGCCGACGAGGTGCCCCAACAGCGTGGGGCAGGCTGGGGACATGGCACACGCACCGCTTCCCGAACCGCTTCCGTACCACCGACTGGCCCGCCTGTCGGCACGCCACCGATGGTGGCGTCCACTGGTGGGAACCCTCGTCGTGACGGTCGGGTACACCATCGCCGTGCTCGTCGTCCTCGGTGTCGTGTTCGCGCTGGGCGCCCGCAGCGGACGCCCGAAGGACCCGGACGGCTTCGTCGACTTCGGACCGGTGTGGGGCACCGCCGTGGACCTGCTCCTTCTCGCCGTGGCCATACCCGTGGTGCTGGTGGCCGTGCGCTGGATCGGGGGCCGCCCGGCCGGCACGGTCTCCTCCGTCACCGGGCGGCTGCGATGGCGCTGGCTGGGACTGTGCCTGCTGGCGGCCGTACCGATCCTCGCCCTCACGACGGGCGCCATGCTGCTGCTCCCCTCCGACGGCGGGACGGCGACCCGGTGGGCGGGATGGTCCGTGTTCGGACCGGCGCTGGCCATGCTCGTCGTGCTGGTTCCGCTGCAGGCGGCGGCCGAGGAGTACGTGTTCCGCGGCTGGCTGACGCAGGCCGTCGGCGCGTTCCTGCGCTCGCCGTGGGGTGCGTTCCTGCCGCAGGCCGTCCTGTTCGCCGCCGCCCACGGCTGGGGCACGCCCTGGGGCTTCGCCGACCTGGTGGTCTTCGGCGCGGCGGCGGGCTGGCTGACCTGGCGCACGGGCGGCCTGGAGGCGTCCATCGTCCTGCACACGGTCAACAACCTCCTCTCCTTCGGCATTTCGGCCGCCGTCGTCGGCGGCCTGGACGGCGACGAGACGGCGGCGGATGCGACATGGCCGCTGGTCGCGGTCGACGTCGCGGGCATCGCGCTCTACACCACCGCCGTGGTGTGGCTGCTGCGCCGCCGCACCCTGGACCGTACGGCCCCGGCACCGCTGCCGCCCGTACCACCGCTCCCCTTCGCCGCCCCGTACCCGTACGTCGCGGGCGCTCCCGTGCCGTCCGCCTGGGCAGGCCAGGACCGGGCGCGCTGACGCGGGTGGGCCGGGGCGTTGTCAGTGCCGGGCCGTAATGTGCCGAGCATGGCCCGTTCCTGGAGGCGATGGGGGTAATGACGGTGCGCAGGCCGGTCGAGGGAGAAGTCCACGTCCACTACGGTCAGATGTACGTCGAGAGCGATCCGGACAGCTACGGCCCGGATCTCGCGGAGTCGTTCGCCGGCCAGTCCTCCGGGCTGTGCGGCGCGGCGATCCCCGGAACGCTGTGGCTCTCCACCGGGTTGCACACGGGCGACGTGGGTTTCGTGGCCGAAGTGCACGACGAGGCCCCGCCGCTGGACCCGAGCTGGGAGGACGTCGTGGAGGTGTCCTTCCGCCCCGCCTCGGACGGCACCGCGCTCGTCCTCTGGGGAGGCGAGGGATCCTGGGACCTGGGCCTGGATGAGACCGACTACCGGGTGCGGTACTGCGCCAAGGGCATGGACGCGGCGCAGGAGGCGGACACCCGGCTGACCGGTGAGCCCCGACTGGACCGCTACCTGCTGCAGTTCTGGCCGGCACCACCCGCGCCGGACCGGGTCGTCGTCCAGACCTCGGCGTCGGCGGCCTACTGGCACGACTACGCCCGCCGCTTGCCGCCGCCGCCCACACCGGCCGAGCGCGCCGAGGCCCAGCGGCAGGCCCGCCTCGCCGAGGAACAGGCGGAAAGAGAACACGAAGCGGCCTACGAACGCTGGGAATGGGGCGGCCGGTCCCCGAGCCAGGCACTGCGCGACGTCGACGGAAACGTCCGCGGCGTGCTCGACTTCGACGCGGCGCTCGTGCACGCCGTGGACGCGGCCGGCCCCGCCGCACAGCGGGCGGTGGCCCTGCTGGCCGCGCGCCGCGCGTGCGAGGCGGCGGGTCTGGCGGAGCTGGACTGGATCGCCGCGGGGCTCGCCGCCGTGGCCGAGGGACGGCCGCTGCCGCCGCCGCTCGACGACGCGGACCGGGTGTGGCAGGCCCTCGACGCCGACCCGCGGGTCCCGGACCGGGCCGTCGGCCGGGCGGTGCCTCCAGGGCGCCCGCCCTTCGAAGCGCCGCGCGTCGGGGAAGAGGTGTCCCTGCCGATTCCCGTGCCCGACGCGATCGCGTCGGTCGTGGGTCCGGCGACCGCGTGGCTGCGCGAGGCGGCACCGGCCGAGCCGCCGACACCCGAGGTCACCACGGGTACCGGGCACACCCTGCGGGTCGTGATCGGCGAACCGGACCGCTCCCTGCCCGTGTCCCAGCCGCACATGGCCGTCCCCGCGCTGCTGGGCGCCGCCGCCCCCGACCCGTTGCAGGCGGCCCTGGACGCGGTGTACGCGGGCATCCACACCTATGGCGAGGACTACCCGGTCCTGCTGCGGGAGGTCTGGTCGATGTGCGACGGCGGCCGCTCGTGGCGGACGGGCCGCCGAGGCCCGTGACCTCAGGTGGTGTGCAGGGCCGCACCCAGAGTGCGTGCGGCCAGGTCGGTCGCGGTCCGGGCCGCATGAGTGTCGCGCAGGGCGTCGAGCATCACGAAGTCGTGGATGACGGCCTGGAAGCGCACGGCCGTCACCGGTACGCCGGCCTGGCGGAGCTTGTCGGAGTCCCCGGCCACGGCCAGCCGCGAGCCGTCCAGGTCCTTGGTGGCGCCCTGCTCGACGACCCACTGGGCGACGGGGAAGCTCTGCTCGATGGCGACCGGGTAGCGGGCCTCGGGGGAGAGGTCGTACTCGGGGAACACGACGGCGGCAGCCGCACCGACCGCCAGCTCCCGCACCAGGCGGTCGTGGGTGTGGGCGTCGCCGAACACCCGGCCGGCGCCGTGGATGTAGAGGACCACCGGAAGGGCCGTCTCGGTTCCGGCGGGTTTGACGATGCGGGCCTGGACACTGCCGGCCGGGCCGCCCGAGATGATGATCCACTCCTCGTCGACGGCGGGCTTGCGGACATCGCCGGCCTGCAGCTCGTCGAGTGCCATGCGCCCCTCGGCAGGCGGCAGGCGGCAGGTCGAAGATGTAGAGGCGCGGGGAACGGCCCATGGTGTGCCGCCGCAGCCTCCACACCGCACGGTTTCCCCCTGGTCCGCACGCGGTGCGCTGCGGGGAGCCAGGTAGGTGTGGCACCGGCCGGACGCGTATACCGGGGGATCGGAGACCTGACGGGCGCAACGCGGAGCACCCGACAGATGCCGGATGATACGTGTAAACCATAACGATCTCGGCCCAGGCCTTGTGCGACCACCGATCCGCCCTAATCTCCGGCCATGGCATTTCTTTCAAGTCGCCGCAGAAGAGCCCGCCTTGCCCCGGAACTCGACGACCAGGACCTGGGCAAGCTGCTGAAATCGCTCGTGGCGACCACCAGGACCGGCACCATCGCGACCACCGAGCTGTGTGTGGCGCAGATGTCCCGCCTCCTGGAGCAGGACCCGGGCGACTGGGACCGCCGTACACATCGTATGGACGTCCTGGCGGGCTATCTCGCCGGCTCCCATCTGCCGCGCTCCTGGGTCACGCGCGAGCCGCGCAGCGCCGACGCACTCGTCCTGCACGCCTGGACCCAGGTCGCTCAGGGCCGCGCCCACGGGCGTCTGGAGGACCCGGCCGCCACCATCGACAGCTGTCTGCGGGCCGCCGAACTCGCCCCGGACGACCCCACCCCATGGGTGGCCCTCCTCGCGGTGGCACGTCTGGAACGCCGGGAGCAGTCCCAGGTGTTCGGGGTGTGGAACGAGGTACTCGTGCGTGATCGCTGGAACCGCGAGGCGTACCTGAGCATGCTCGACTACCTCAGCCCCGCAGAGGCGGGCTCGCGCGTCCAGGTCCTGGACTTCGTGGACTCCCTGCGCGCCCGCATGCCCGCCAACGCGCCGTGCGTGGCGACGGAACTGACCGCGCAGGTCCGCCAGTACCACGCCATCCTCGACCGCGGCGGCTTCGAGGCACTGGTCGCGCGCAACCACTGGTCGCAGGAGATGGCCGCGCAGACCCTCGACCGCGCGTCACACACCTGGGGCCGGCCCGGGTTCCTCCGGCACGCCAAGGCGCTCGCCGACCTGAACCTCCTCGCCTACGCGCTGATGGCGGCGGACCGGCGGGGAGAGGCGCGTTCCGTCTTCGAGACCGTCGGTGGCATCGTCACCGCGTGGCCCTGGCAGACCGGCGGCGACCCGGTGACGGAGTTCGACCAGACGCGGCAGAAGACCACCGTCGGCCGATGAGCCGCGGGCGGCCGGGCCCGACACATCATCCACATCAGCGATGCGGCGGACGACCGTCGGCGGTGCGAAGAACACACCTGCACCGGACATGCCCCGCCCGGGACTCCACGGCCACCCCTCGGTGCCGGCCGGGACCGGCCCCGAGCGGGCCGAGACAGTCCTCGTGCACCAGGCACGGTCAGGACGGGGCGATGTGGCCACGACTCACTCGCCGGTGCCCGGCAGGGACTCCTTCGCGTTGGCCGGCGCGGGCACCGAAGGCGTCGCAAGCGTGTAGAAGACGGACGAGCCCTGCTTGCTGCGCTGGGCGCTGTTGCGGGCGACCAGGTTCTCCAGGGTGGTGCGGATGACCTTGGTCTGGATCTCCCGGTCGGGATGTGCCTTCCCCAGCGCCTCGGTGACCTCCGCCGCGGAGCGGGGCTCCTGCTGACCCGCGAGATGACGGCGGACAAGCTCGACGAGCGTGGGCTGAGCCACCTGTCCGGTGGCCTTCTTGGCCGCGGGCTTGGCCACCGCGGCCTTCTTCGCGGTGCGCTTCCCGGCCTCGGGCTGCTCCGTCGCGGCCTTCTTCGGCGCGCGGCGCGTGGTTGACGGCGTGGTGCTCTGCTTGCGCGGGGCGGGAACCACGGGGGCCTCGGCGGCGGCGGGTACGCCCACCGGCGTCACGACGCCGAGCGCCTCCTGCATGCTCACGAGAATGGTGTGATCGTGCTGGAGACGGGCCAACTGCTCCTGCAGAGAACCGATTTCGTCGGTGATGCGTTCCTGTTCCTTGACGTTGCGCTCGAGGTCGTTGGTCACCTGGCTGACGTACTGGGAAGCCAACTCGGTGACGGGTGCGCTGGGCTCGGGCATCTGCCGCTCCAATCGTTCATGTGGGGCGCCCCATGGCCTGCGGGTTGCGGCAAGCGGGAGGCGGGAGTTGTAGGTGCGGGTCCCCCGCAGTGCGAATGTCGTCCTGCGGGATGTGCCGACACATGGATGATACGGATGTGCCGACGTGTTTCTACTCAGTGAATCCTGTGCGTTGCGTGGATCAGGGCTCGAGAAGAGGCGGCGGATTCCCTGAATTCCCGTATCTCCTGTTCCGTGTTCGGCCCCACAGCCGATAGTCGCAGGCCTTCGCGGCACAACCCAAGCAATGGCCAAGGGATGGCGCGACTCGCAGAATGCGGCCATGAAATCGTTGCCTGCCGGTGCGACCGGCGTTCGCGGTGCTGGAGGTGATCGTTGCGGGCGCGGCCACGAGCGCGAACCTCCGGGCCATCGCGCCGTTCTCCTACGGCCGTTGGGACGAGGCGGCCGAGGCATGCCGAGCCGCGGATGCTCGTGGAGCGCGGCGATCGTGCGGGCTCCACGAGCAGGTTGTACGTGCTGCGGGGCAGCCGGGCCCTAGAGGGGGTGCTCGCGCAGCCAGGTGAGGACCTGTCGGGCGTGCTCGTTCGGCGGGAAGACCGGGTAGAAGACATGCTCGACGACACCGTCGCGGAGGACGAGGGTCAGCCGTTTGAACAGCCGCATCCCCTCGACCTCGAACGTCGGCAGTCCGAGCGCGTCGGCCAGGCCGAGGGCGGGGTCGCAGAGCATGTCGAAGGGCAGCCCGAGGCGCTCCACGACCTCGCGTTGGTAGTCGGTGTCCTGGCTGGACAGCCCGTAGACACGCCCGGCGCCGGCTGCGAGGAGGTCCTGGAAGTGGTCGCGGAATCCGCACGACTCGGGAGTGCAGCCACGGGCTCCCGGAATGGAGTTCCAGCCCTCCGGCAGATCGGTGCCGGGACGGCCGGTGAGGGGGTAGACATAGACGACCGTGCGGCGGGGGCCCAGGGCGTCCAGGCGGACCGTACGCCCCGCCGTGTCGAGCAGGGCGAGACGTGGCGCACGGGTCCCGGGCAGATGGTCCGCCGCGCCGTCGTCCTCGGGGACCGGCAGGTCCGCGGGCAGGGTCAGATAGTCCATGACTGCTGTGCCTCTCTCCTCGGGCGGTACGACGCCGCTGCCGCGGTGGGCGGCGGCGTTCAGGTGGGCGATCAGCGTCGTGCGGCGGGCGGTCAGGGCCTCGATACGCCCGGTCAGCTCGTCGATGGCCGCCCGGTAGCTCGCGAGCGAGGCGGGACAGTCGTCCGCGTACGCGCGCCCGGCCGCCAGACACTCCAGGAAGGGCCGGGTGCCCTCGACGGGGATGCCCAGCCGGTGCAGCGCCCTGATCTCCCGTACGAGGCGTACGTCGTCCCCGTCGTAGTCCCGGTAGCCGTTGGCGAGCCGCCCAGGTGTGATCAGCCCCAGCGACTCGTAGTACCGCACCGCCTTGGCGGTCACGCCGGCCTGCCGTGCCAGCTCGCCGATCCGCATGCCGTTCACCTCGCTCACACGCTAAACCCTGCCCCCCGGGGCAAGGTCAAGCGGGCGGCGAGACGTGCGAAGGCTCAGGAGGCGTCTCGCGCCAGTCGCCGGAGGACCTCCATGGCCCGCTCGGCGTGCTCGTGGGGCACGAAGAGGTGGTCGTGGTGGAAACCGGCGACGACGTTGCAGCTCAGGCCCGCGTCGGCGAGGGCGCGGGAGACCGCGGCGGTCAGCCCGACCGCAGCCGGCGCGGAGTGCACCCGCAAGGTGATCCATCCGGCGACATAGTCGTACGCCATCCCTGCCGCGTCGGCATCCGCCTGCGGCACGATGAGGGTCAGGCCCTCCCGCTCGGCGACCGTCACCACGGGAGTGACACCGGACGGCACACCGCCCTCGGCCATGGTGAAGACATACGGGCCCGGATTCAGCTCCGCACGCATGTCGCCGAGCAGGATGCGCAGATCAGTCTCGCCGGTCATGGGCCGCAGCCTACGGACCTGCGCACCGCCCGCCCCGCAGGCAAGCGGTGGCGGTCACCTGTCCGGCCCGGTGGCGCCGCGGCGGACTCGGCCTCCCGGCGCCGTCAGGTGCGTGCGGGGGAGTCCTCTGACATGCCCTCGCGGATGTGCAGGACCGCGTCCACCGCGTCGAGCGTCGCCCGGTCGAGCGGGAAGTAGCCCTGCCTCGGGTGGGTGTCGGTCCGTGTGCGGGCGGCCGGGGCCGTGCCGGACGCCTCCAGACCCCAGGTGCCGACACGGCTTTGGAGGCGGCCCTCGTAGGTGTCCGGGTCCGGGTCGCCCAGGCCCAGTGCCTCGCTGCGGCCCAGGCTGCCGACGACGCAGACGTACCGCTCGCCCAGCAGCGAACCCACGATGGCTCCGGCGCAGGACCAGTCGGCGGCCAGGTCTCCGAGGCGCCAGACGCTCGGGTTGCGCTGGACATGGAGGTTGTGGGCGAAGACCAGGGTCGGGCCCCGCTCTTCCTCGATGCCGCGGATGTCCATCAGGTTCTGGGCCATGAGCGCGTCCCGGGTGGCGGCGAGTGCGGCTATCCGCAGACCCGGTTCGAGGGGCCGCGCGCACTGCTTGTGGTAGCGCAGCAGGCCGAGGCCGGCGGTGAGATGGGTCCTGGCCCTGAACCACTCGTCGCGGGAGGTCGCCGCGATGAGTTCCGGGGCGCGCGCGTAGAGCGAGAGGAGCATGTCGTCGGCGATGGACCGCAGCCGCTCGGCCTCGACCGTGGCGCCGGGCGACATGGCGGCGTCCAGGACCGCCTCCGGGCGGCTCCACCGGGTGTCGTCGCCGGTGAGGCCCGCCAGGTCGAGGTCGAG
Organism: Streptomyces yokosukanensis; assembly: GCF_001514035.1. Classification (GTDB taxonomy): domain Bacteria; phylum Actinomycetota; class Actinomycetes; order Streptomycetales; family Streptomycetaceae; genus Streptomyces; species Streptomyces yokosukanensis. The sequence continues at coordinate 256,450 of NZ_KQ948207.1, forward strand.
TTCCAGATAGTCGCGGGCGTGTTCGAGGTAGGGCCGGGGGCTGGGGGCAGTGGTGTTCTCCGTCGGCGCGTCGAAGCCGTGGAACGTCAGGCGTCGTTCCGCCGGCCGGTTCTCGTTGTACGCGCGCATCCAGCGGACCAGCTGCCTGTTGGCGTCCTGCGCTCCGAAGCCGTGGGAGAAGCCCTCGCGCATGACCGTGTCGAGGCTGCCGGCTCCGGTCTGGACGTGGTCGTTCACGGCGAGCGCGGCGACGCGGTCGATCTCGAGGGCGATGGAGCGGAAGCCGTAGTCGGCCAGCCGGGCGAACAGTTCGTTGCGGACGTGCCCGAAGGCCGGTTCCTGATGTGTCGGCTCACCCAGTGCCAAGAGGTCGCATGACGGGGTGGCGAAGTCGCGTATGTCCTGACTCATGGACCTCAACCGTATCCTTGAAAGGTCGGTTGAGGCCTGGGATCGGCATCGGTGAGCAGTGCGACGGGTTCTGGGGATCGGACCTGCGGTAAAGTCTCAACCGGTGAGCCCCCTGCGACCCGCCGACCTCGCACGCGAGCACGGCATCTCGACCCAGGCGGTGCGCAACTACGAGCGGCATGGATTCCTCCCTCCCGCCGAGCGCACCGCCAGCGGCTACCGGCTCTACACCGAGGCGCACGCGGCAGCGCTCCGCGCCTACCTCTCGCTCGTCCCGGCCTACGGGTACGCGGCCGCCGGCCGGATCATGAGCGCACTCAACCGGAACCACCTCGACGAGGCCCTGACGATCGTCGACCGGGGCCACGGTCAGCTGCTGCGCGACCGGGACACCCTCGACGCCGTACGTACGGCGCTGCAGCACCTGACGGCGGAGTCCGGGGCCGTTGCGGCTCCCGCCCCGGACACGGGGACCCGCACGGTCGGCGAACTCGCGCACCGACTCGGCGTGACACCGGCGACCGTGCGCAACTGGGAGGACGCGGGCATCCTCACCCCCGCGCGGGACCGGGCCACCGGATACCGGATCTTCCATGCCGACGACATCCGCGACGCCGAACTCGCGCATCTCCTGCGGCGCGGGGGCCATCCGCTGGACCACATCGCCACCGTGGTCCAGCAGATCCGCACGGTCGGCGGCACGGACGCACTCGCCGCCTCCCTGGAGGCCTGGCAGCGCAGACTCACCGCGCAGGGCCTCGCCATGCTGCACGCGGCCACGCACCTCAGCGCGTACCTGACGCACCTCGGCGGCGAGGACCAGGCCGACGCCCGCTGAGCGGGCCCGCATCCTCCCGCTGGGCCGGCCCGCCGTGGCAGCTGCCCGGAACCGTTCAGGCGGTGGTGGCAGGGCCGGTGAAGTAGTGCCCCTCGTCGAGGTCTTCGAGCAGATCCGTGTGGGTGGGCTTCCAGCCCAGCAGTTCGCGGGTCAGGTTGCCCGACGCGGGGATGTCGAGACCGAGGAGGGCGCCCAGCCAGGTGAAATGGGCGCCCGCGGCCTCGGGTGCCACGGAGACCACCGGCACATCGAGGTGCCGGCCGATCACCTCGGCCACGTCACGGATGGCGACGCCCTCCTCGGCCACACCGTGCAGCACCGAACCGGCCGGGGCCTGCTCGACCGCGAGGCGGAACAAGTGCGCGGCGTCGCGGCGGTGGACGGCCGGCCAGCGGTTGACGCCGTCGCCGATGTAGCCGGAGACGCCCTTGTCGCGGGCGACGGCGACGAGCGCCGCCATGAATCCGTTGTCCCCGTCGCCGTGGCAGGTCGGCGAGAGCCGCACCACGGAGGAGCGGATGCCGTGCGAGGCGAGTGCGAGCACCTCCCGTGCCGTGGCCGATCGGATCGTGAACGGCGCGAAGTCGTGCGTGGGCATGTCCAGCTCGGTCGCCACCCGCCCGGGGGCGAGGCCCGCCAGGCCGGAGGCGATGACGAAGGGCCGGTCGGTGCCGGCGAGTGCCTCGCCGAAGGCGTCGATGGCGCGGCGGTCGGCCTCGGCGGCGCCTTGGAAGTCGCCGCTGAAGGCGATGTCGTGTTTGAAGGCGAGGTGGATCACGCCGTCCGACGCGGCGGCCGTGTCCCGCAGGACGTCGAGGTCGTCGACGGTGCCGCGGACGACCTCCGCGCCCGCCGCGGTGAGCGCGGCGGCGGAGGCGTCGGAGCGGGCCAGCCCGACGACCTGGTGTCCCGCCTCGATCAGGTCGGGGACGAGGGCGGATCCGATCCAGCCGGAGGCGCCGGTGACGAAGATGCGCATGGGAGACCCCAAAGAGTCGACGATGTCAGTGACTGTCATAGACGGTACACCTGATGACAGCCCCTGTCATCAGTGGGATGTCAGCCCCTGTCGTCGCGTAAGATCTCCGTATGGGTAGATGGGAGCCGGATGCGCGCGGACGCCTGGCGAAGGCCGCACTGGCGCTCTACGCCGAGCGCGGGTACGAGCAGACCACGGTGGCGGAGATCGCCAAGCGGGCCGGGCTCACCGAGCGGACCTTCTTCCGGCACTACGCCGACAAGCGCGAGGTGCTGTTCGCCGGCTCCGGTGAGCTGGAGGGACGGTTCGTGGGGGCGGTCGCCGGCGCGCCGACGTCCGCGCCGCCGCTCGACGCGCTGACGCTCGGGCTGGACGCCGTGGCCGAGATGTTCGCCGACCAGCGTGAGTTCGCGAGTCGGCGGCAGGCCGTGATCACGGCCAACGCGGAACTGCGGGAGCGTGAGCTGATCAAGCTCGCTTCGCTGGTGGCCGTGCTCACGGACACCCTGCGCAGCCGCGGTGTCGCTGAGCCGGCCGCGAGCCTGAGCGCCGAGGCGGCGGTCGCCGTCTTCAAGGTCGCCTTCGAGCGCTGGATCGCACCGGACGAGGAACGCCCGCTGGCGCAGCTGACCCGGGAGGCGCTGGCCGAACTGAAGGCTGTGACCTCGGGCGCCTAGGGCCTGTCCGACGGGTCCTGCCGGGCACGCGGGGTCTGGCACGCACTCCCCCAGAGGGCTCACGCGGGGCCGGGTTCGCTGATCGCGACGGGAGCGATGGTGGGGCACGGTGAGGGACCCGCTCAGACCGTGCCGCAGTCTGGTTGTGCAGGGGTACGTCCTCCCGGGCCGACGGCACGGCCGGGAACTCGCGCACGACACCGCCCCAGTTGTGCAGCGCCCAGGTGAGGTCGCCGGTCTCGGCGCCGGTGCCCGGTTCCCCCACCCCGCGGTCGGCGAACATGTCGGAGCCGCGGCCGATGCCGGAGCTGTCCGGGTGGCCATCCCGGGGCCGCCCGCGCGGCTGGCCGAGGTGACCTTGCAGAGCTGGATCCAGTGGAAACTCCGCAGTCTCCGGTCCGGGAACGACACGAAGCTCTTGCGGTAGGAGGCGTGCCACCAGCCGGTGTGCCGTCGCCGCAGGGGCGGGCGCGGCCTCGCTGATGCGCCGGGGGTCGGCGAGGACCTCGTCGTGGACGAGGGCGGTGAAGCGGATCCGGTTGGCGCCCGGCTCCTGGTAGACCATGCTGCCCAGCAGTCCGTCCCCGAGGAACGGGCCCTCGCGCCAGAGGGTCGGCAGCCTGGTCCACACGAGATCCTGGCCGCGCACGAATCCGTCCCAGGCGCGATCGGAGGTCATGGTGTCGTGGAGCCTCCAGGGACGTCCGATGTCTTCGCCCCGTGGAGCCGGCGCAGCCGGACGGCTCCGTAGACGCGGACTGTGCGGCGCGGGCCGGTCCGGGCAGCGCCGCCACCGCCGCTTCCTTCGGCCGTCATGACTCGTCGACACCTCCGACGTCTGGGAGGTGATGGGGAAGTCCGCCGGGCGATCGCCGGCCCAGGCGGCGGCGTGGGCGGCCGCACGTTCCGATAACGATCCCTCGACAATGCGGATGCGCATTCATGGAACGTACATACGATCCTGCGCATGAACAGAGCTGTGAAGATCGGCCTCGCCGGTACATGCACCGCGCTGCTCGTCCTCGGGGGGATTGGTACCTACAACATCGTGCATGGCCTGGCCTCCGATTCGTCGGGTGACGGCAACTCCCAGGACGCGCACGGTTTCGACCCTTCCGCGGTTTCGAGCACGCCCCCGTCGGGAGCCGAGGCGAAGAAGCTGACACGCGCGTTCCTGGACAGCTGGTCCCGGCAGCATCTGGACGGCGCGGCGAGCGACACGGACACACCGGACACCGCCCAGCCGGCGCTGCGGGACTACGCGGCCGGCCTGCGTCTGAAGAAGCTGACGTTCGATCACATCCTGGCCGTGGGGCCCTCGTCGGTGACGCCGGGCGCGACCAAGGTCACCTTCGACGTCACCGCCCAGGTCGCGGGCGGCACCTGGAACTACTCCAGCGCCGTGGCGGTGCTGAAGAGCACCGACGGCCAACTGGCCGTCCACTGGAACAACTCGGTGCTCTATCCGGGCCTGGGTGACAGCCAGTCGCTGACCGCGGGCAAGCTGCCGGCCGGTGCGGACGACGTGAAGGTCGTCGCGAGCGACGGCAGGACCGACCTGTCCACGTTCCCGTCGCTGCGGGACGTCGCGGCGACGATCGGCAAGAACGCGAAGCCCACGGGGGGCAGTCCAGGAACGGGCGTGGCCGTGGTCGACGGCGACGGCGCGGGCGTGGAGACGGTGAAGGTCTTCGCCAAGGGCCGGCCGGCGGTCATCAGGACCACCCTCGACGCCGGCCTCCAACGGGTGGCCGAGCGTGCGGTGCAGGACACCCACCTCCAGCAGAAGCCCGCGGGGACCGTGGCGCTGGACTGGCGCACCGGCCACATCCTCGCGATCGCGCACTCGGGCGACGACGGCGACATCGCCCTCGACGGCATCAAGTCCCCGGGCTCCACGATGAAGATCGTCACCGCGGCGGCCCTCTTCGACAAGGCGGGCCTCACGCCGAGCAGCCCGGCGCCGTGCACGGACTCGCTGATGGCCAACAGCCAGTTGTTCCACAACGACTCCGGTGTGCGGGCCGACCCCGGTGCCTCCCTCGCCCAGGCCTTCACGGTGTCCTGCAACACCTCCTTCATCAAGGACGGCTTCCACCACCTGGTGCACGACGGCGACGCCTCCGCGCTCAACGACGAGGCGGTGAACGTCTTCGGGATGGGCAGCTGGTCCATCGGCGGCGGCGTCGCCACCACCGACCCGAGCATCCCGCCGGACGTCCAGGGCGGCGACCAGGCGGCCCAGTTCATCGGCCAGGGCAAGGTCACCGCCACGCCCCTGTTCATGGCGTCCGTCGCGGCCACCGTGCGCAACGGCGGCTTCGAGCAGCCGATCATCCTGCCGGGGCAGCGCCAGGACACCGCGCCCCGGCCCGTCTCCGCCCGCACGGCCGGCTATCTGCAGTCGATGATGCGCGCTGTGGCCACGAGCGGTACGGCCGCCCCGCGACTGGGCGGACTGGTCGGTGTCGGCGCCAAGACCGGCACGGCCGAGGAAGGGGACCACACCAACGGCTGGCTGACGGCCTACAACTCCCGTATCTCGGCGGCGGCGCTCGTCGAAGGAGGCAGCTCCGGCGTGGACTCCGCGGGCTACGTCGTACGACAGCTGCTGACCGGCGGCTGAGCACCGACCCCGCGGCGGACGCCGAAGGCGGTCCGATCCCGCGCACGCAAAAGGAGTTGAGGCCTGCGCCGTGATCGGGAAAGGTCCGCTCCCATGGAGTTCTTCTGCTACCACCGCGACCGGCCCGGCTCCCTGTCCCTGCGCGACGAGCTGGTGGAACGCCACTGGGCCTACATGGACCGGTACGCCGAGGAGATGATCGCCCGCGGCCCGACCTTCGCCGGTGACGGAGAGACGCCCACCGGCAGTGTGCACATCGTGGACCTGCCGGACTCCGCCGCCGCGCGGGCCTTCGCCTTCGACGAGCCCACCTACCAGGCGGGCGTCTACCGGGACGTGCTGCTGCGCCGCTGGCGCAACCTGCTGGGGCGCACCATGTGGGACTTCCCCGGCGGCGCGAGTGAGGGCGAGCGGTATCTGGTGCTCGGTCTCGGCGCCGGGCGGCCTGCCGACGCCGATCTCACCGCGCTGCCCTCGCGACGCAGGGACGAGCTGATCGCGTACGGGCCGCTGCTGTCCGACGACGGGGCGGCCTGGCTCGGCACGGCCGCACTGCTCCGGGCGCCGGACCCGGACACGGCACGAACCGTCCTCACCCCGGACCGGTACGCGGACATCGAGGTCCACGCCTGGACGTTCGGCGGCCGGCGGTGACGCACGGGTCGCGGTGGACGAGCCGGAATGCCGGTCGCCTGCTGCCGGTTGCCCCGATATGAGCATCGGCGTAGCGCTCTCCTTGCACCACCCGATCGACACCACCGTACGGCTCGCGCGCGAGGCCCATGCGGCCGGGCTGCGCTCGGCGTGGTTCGGGCAGACCTTCTCCTACGACTCCCCGGCCCTGGCCGCGATCGTCGGCCGCGAGGTCCCCGGACTGCACGTCGGCACCGCGGCGATCCCCGTCTTCGGCCGTCATCCGCTGCTCGTCGCCGCCCAGGCCCAGACCGCCCAGGCCGCCACCGGCGGCCGGTACCACCTGGGACTCGCGCTCGGCACCAAGCACCTGACCGAGACCGGCTTCGGCATCCCGCACGAGCGTCCCGTCGCCCGGCTCCGCGAATTCCTCACCGCTCTGCGGCCGGTGCTGGAGACGGGCAGCGTCGACTTCCACGGCGAGCTGCTGACGGCCGCCACCCCGCTGCCGGCGGCCGTACCGGGCGCCGAACCGCCGGTGCCGATCCTGGTCGCCGCCATGGGTCCGCAGGCGCTGCGCGTCTCCGGCGCGCTCGCGGACGGCATCCTCCCGCTCCTGGCCGGCCCGCGCGCCCTGGCCGAACACATCGTTCCCGCCGTCACCGCCGCGGCCGAGGCGGCGGGCCGGCCCGCGCCGCGGATCGTCGCCCTCGTCCCCGGCGTGGTCACCGCCGACGTCGAGGCGGTACGCCGCACCGCGACCGACGCCCTCTCCTTCTACGAGCAGTTCCCGTCCTACCGGCGCGTCATCGAGCAGTCCGGCGCCACCCGGGCCGCCGACCTCGCCGTCGTCGGAGACGAGGAGACCGTCGCCGCCGAGGTGCGCCGCTACCGTGACGCCGGAGCGACCGAGGTGGTCTTCACCTCGACCGACCTGGGCGGGGAGGCGGATCAGCGCCGCACCTGGAAGCTGCTCGGCGAGCTGGCGGACGGCTGACCCGCCCGGCCTCAGGACGGCGGCCGGACGAAGTGCGTGACCGGGCGTTCGAGGCGCTCACCGTCCACCGTGATGTCGACGGCCTCGTTGTAGAAGGCGAGCAGCCCCTTGATCGCGCCCACCGCGGGCAGCGGTTCGGGGTAGCTCCACAGGACGTCGGACGGGACGTCCGCCGCGCCGGGCGCGTCCTGCCCGCCGTGCCAGGACCAGTACGCGGCAGTGCCCTTGTAGGGGCAGCCGGTGTGCTGCTCGGTGGGGCGGAACAGGTCCAGGCGGACGTCCTCGCGGGGCAGGTAGTAGCGGGTCGGCAGGCCGGTCTCGAAGAGGAGCACCGGGCGGTGGGTGTCGGCGACCACCCGGCCGCCGATCTCGACGACGACGTGCCGGCTGCTGGGCAGGGCGTCGACCCGTTTGTGCGGGTCGCGGGGGTGGACGAAGATCTCCTCTTCCTCCTCGTACCAGTGGTCCAGGCCCCTGCCGGTGCGCCGGAACCACTCGAAGGCGATGTGGTCGGCGAGGTCGGCGGAGGGAAACGTCCAGGCGGCGTCGGGCAGCAGCTCGCCGTCCAGCTGGAGATCGTAGAAGAGCGTCGATCCGGTGTGGCTTCCGGTCGGCGGGTCCTTCGCGGGGCGCAGCAGCTCCGTACGGACCTCCGCGCGCGGGAAGGCGTACAGCGGCACGGGGACGCCGGGCTCCCACACGAGGACGGGGTGGCGGCTGTCGACGACGGTGACATCGCCCTTGCGGCCGCGCACCCAGCGCTCGCTGGGTTCCCAGAGCAGGCCCTCGGGGGTGGTGCGCAACGGCTGGGCGGTGCTGAGGGTGGTCATGTCCAGGTCTCCTCCTCCCGCCTCCATGCTGGCGCGGACGGGAGCCACGTGCCAGATCGCACCGGGCGGCGGGGCGGCGAGCCGACACGGCTGTACGGGCCGATTGGCGCCACGGACTATGCATGGCCATACGGAATGATGCATACTCTTCCTATGTCCAAGGTCCTCACTTCCCTTCCGGTCGGCGAGCGCGTCGGCATCGCCTTCTCCGGCGGCCTCGACACGTCGGTCGCCGTCGCGTGGATGCGCGACAAGGGTGCCGTCCCGTGCACCTACACCGCCGACATCGGCCAGTACGACGAGCCCGACATCGCCTCCGTACCCGGCCGTGCGACGGCCTACGGCGCCGAGATCGCGCGCCTGGTCGACTGCCGTGCGGCTCTCGTCGAGGAAGGGCTGGCCGCGCTCTCCTGCGGCGCGTTCCACATCCGCTCGGGCGGGCGTGCCTACTTCAACACCACGCCCCTCGGGCGCGCGGTCACCGGCACCCTGCTGGTCCGGGCGATGCTGGAGGACGACGTCCAGATCTGGGGCGACGGCTCCACCTTCAAGGGCAACGACATCGAGCGGTTCTACCGCTACGGCCTGCTCGCCAACCCGCACCTGCGGATCTACAAGCCCTGGCTGGACGCCGACTTCGTGACCGAGCTGGGCGGCCGCAAGGAGATGTCCGAGTGGCTGCTCGCGCACGGGCTGCCGTACCGCGACAGCACGGAGAAGGCGTACTCCACCGACGCCAACATCTGGGGCGCCACCCACGAGGCCAAGACCCTGGAGCACCTGGACACCGGCGTGGAGACCGTCGAGCCGATCATGGGCGTGCGGTTCTGGGACCCCGCGGTCGAGATCCCCGCCGAGGACGTGACGGTCGGCTTCGACCAGGGCCGCCCGGTCACGATCAACGGCAAGGAGTTCGCCTCGCCGGTCGACCTGGTCATGGAGGCGAACGCCATCGGCGGCCGGCACGGCCTCGGCATGTCGGACCAGATCGAGAACCGGATCATCGAGGCCAAGAGCCGCGGCATCTACGAGGCGCCCGGCATGGCGCTGCTGCACGCCGCGTACGAGCGCCTCGTCAACGCGATCCACAACGAGGACACCCTCGCCCAGTACCACGCGGAGGGCCGGAAGCTGGGCCGGCTGATGTACGAGGGCCGCTGGCTGGACCCGCAGGCGCTGATGATCCGCGAGTCGCTGCAGCGCTGGGTCGGCGCGGCGGTCACCGGCGAGGTGACGCTGCGCCTGCGGCGCGGTGAGGACTACTCGCTCCTCGACACCACGGGCCCCGCGTTCAGCTACCACCCGGACAAGCTGTCCATGGAACGGACCGAGGACTCCGCGTTCGGCCCTTCGGACCGGATCGGCCAGCTCACCATGCGCAACCTCGACATCGCCGACTCCCGCGCGCGCCTCGAGCAGTACGCGGGCCTCGGCATGGTCGGCACCGAGCACCCGGCACTGATCGGCGCGGCCCAGGCCGCCTCGACCGGTCTGATCGGCGCGATGCCCGAGGGCGGCGCCGAGGCGATCGCCTCCCGCGGCGAGGCCCCGGAGGAGGACGAGCTGCTGGACCGCGCCGCGATGGAGTCCGGCACGGACTGACACCGCCGCACCGGCCGTCCCCCCTGGACAGCGGGCCCCGTCGGTACCCCACCGACCGACGGGGCCCGCCGTCGTACGGCGCTCGGGCCGGTTCTCGTACCCTGAGTCCCGTGCCGTCCCCCCGCCTGCAGCGCGTCGCCGTCCTGGTGCTCGAAGGTGCCAAACCGCTCGACGTCGGGATTCCCGCGCAGGTGTTCACGACACGGGCGAGCATGCCGTACGAGGTGCGGGTGTGCGGGGCCGCGCCCGGACCCGTGGCGGGCGGCGACGGGCTGTCGTATCACGTCGCCCACGGCCTGGACGAGCTCGCGCGGGCGGACATCGTCTTCATCCCCGGGTACCGGTTCCCGGACCGCGAGGACCCGCCGCCGCCCGTCGTCGACGCGCTGCGCACGGCCCACGCACGGGGCACACGGCTCGCCGCCATCTCGACGGGGGCGTTCGCGCTCGCGGCCACCGGGCTCCTCGACGGCAGGCGCGCGACCACCCACTGGCACTACGCGCGCGCCCTCGCGGCCAAGCACCCCCTCGTCCGGGTCGACGAGAACGTGCTCTTCGTGGACGAGGGCAGCGTGCTGACGTCGGCCGGCGCCGCGTCCGGCATCGATCTGTGCCTGCACATCCTGCGCACGGACCTCGGCGTGGCCGTGTCGAACCACGCGGCGCGACGCCTGGTGGCCGCCCCCTACCGCAGCGGAGGCCAGGCCCAGTACGTGCCGCGCAGTGTGCCCGAGCCGCTCGGCGAGCGGTTCGCCGCGACCCGCGAGTGGGCGTTGCACCGCCTCGGCGAGCCGCTCACCCTCACGATGCTCGCCCGGCACGCGGCGGTCTCGGCGCGCACGTTCTCCCGGCGCTTCGTCGAGGACACCGGATACACGCCCATGCAGTGGGTGATGCGCGCCCGCGTCGACCTGGCGCGCGAGCTGCTCGAACGTTCGGAGCGCGGCATCGAGCAGATCGCCGCCGACGTCGGCCTCGGCACCGGCACGAATCTGCGCACCCAGTTCCAGCGGATCCTCGGCACCACCCCGAGCGAGTACCGGCGCACCTTCACCCGGGGCGAGTAGCCGACCGGCTGGCGAGATCCTTGCGAACCGTGGCGCTCGCGACACTGCCGTGACCGGACGCGGCACGCGACGCTGGTGGGAAACGACGCAAGCGGAAGGGCCCCACTCATGACGCGCATCGCCATCAATGGATTCGGTCGCATCGGACGCAACGTGCTGCGCGCGCTGCTCGAACGCGACAGCGCCCTTGAAGTCGTCGCCGTGAACGACCTCACCGAACCCGCCACCCTCGCACGGCTGCTCGCCTTCGACACCACGGCCGGTCGGCTCGGCCGTCCCGTCACCGCCGACGGGGACGCCCTCGTCGTGGACGGCCGGCGCATCACGGTTCTCGCCGAACGCGAACCGGCCCGGCTGCCCTGGGCCCAGCTCGGCGTGGACATCGTGCTGGAGGCGACCGGCCGCTTCACCTCGGCGAAGGCCGCCCGCGCCCACCTGGACGCGGGCGCGCGGAAGGTCCTCGTGAGCGCGCCGTCCGACGGCGCCGACGTCACGCTCGCGTACGGCGTCAACACCGGCGCCTACGACCCGGCCCTGCACACCATCGTCTCCAACGCCTCCTGCACCACCAACGCGCTCGCGCCGCTCGCCGCCGTGCTGGACGAACTCGCCGGGATCGAGCACGGGTTCATGACGACGGTGCACGCCTACACCCAGGAGCAGAACCTGCAGGACGGCCCGCACCGCGACGCCCGCCGGGCCCGCGCCGCCGCCGTGAACATCGTGCCGACCACGACGGGCGCGGCGAAGGCGATCGGTCACGTGCTGCCCCGCCTCGACGGCAAGCTGTCGGGCGACTCCATCCGGGTACCCGTCCCGGTGGGCTCGATCGTCGAACTCAACACGACCGTCACACGCGAGGTGACCCGCGACGAGGTGCTGGCGGCGTACCGCGCCGCCGCCGAGGGACCGCTCGCCGGCATCCTCGAGTACTCGGACGACCCGCTCGTGTCGTCCGACATCACCGGCAACCCGGCCTCGTCGGTCTTCGACTCGGCCCTCACCCGCGTCGACGGCGGTCGGCACGTCAAGGTGGTCGCCTGGTACGACAACGAGTGGGGCTTCTCGCACCGTGTGATCGACACGCTCGAACTCCTCGCCGGGAGCTGACCACAGGGCGAGAGCGGGCGCGGCCTTGTGAGAAGACCGAGGTCAGCGGCCTGGAGTGGTGTCAACACCCCGTGGCGTACTAGGGAAAGCCCCCCATCCGGTCCGGTGACTGCCCGGCTGTTCCGGCCGCACGCGGGTGCCGAGACTCGACGGCATGACGATTTCCACTCATGCCTCGGTCGAGGCCGGAGCACCGGACACCCCTTCCCGTACGGCCGGTTCCGGAGCGTCCGGCTCTGGAGCCGGCAGCGACTTCGCCCGGCTGTCCCGGCGTGTCGCCGAGGCGGGGCTGCTGGACCGGCGCCCCGGCTACTACACGGCACGACTCGCTCTGGTCATCGGGATGCTGGCGGCGGGCTGGGCGACCTTCCTGACGCTCGGCGACACCTGGTGGCAGCTGGCCGTGGCCGCCTTCCTGGCGCTGATGTTCGGACAAGTCGCCCTGGTCGCACATGACTTGGCGCATCGCCAGGTCTTCCGGCGCGGCCGCCCGAGCGAAACCTGGGGCCGCCTCTTCGGGAACCTCGGCATCGGCATGAGCTACGGCTGGTGGATGAACAAGCACACCCGCCACCACGCCAACCCCAACCACGAGGAACTCGACCCGGATGTGGCCCCGGACATCCTGGTGTGGTCCACCGCCCAGGCCCGCAACAGTCGGGGCCTGGCCCGTCTCATCGGCGGCCACCAGGCATGGCTGTTCTTCCCGCTGCTGACGCTGGAGGGCTTCAACCTGCATGTCTCGAGCGTCCGCGCGCTGCGCTCCGCGTCGATGAAGCACCGCACACTGGAAGGCGTTCTGCTCTTCCTCCACCTCGTGGCCTATGTGTCCGCGCTGTTCCTGGTGCTCTCGCCCGGCAAGGCGATCGCGTTCCTCGCCGTGCACCAGTGCCTGTTCGGCGTCTACCTCGGCTGCACCTTCGCGCCGAACCACAAGGGCATGCCCACGTTCACCGGTGACGAGCGCCCCGACTTCCTGCGCCGCCAGGTCCTCACCTCCCGCAACGTACGCGGCGGCCGGCTCACCGATGTGATGCTCGGCGGGCTCAACTACCAGATCGAGCACCACCTGTTCCCGAGCATGCCCACCCCCCATCTGCGGCGCGCGCAGGTCGTCGTGCGCGCATACTGCGCTGAGGTCGGCGTGCCCTACCACGAGACCGGACTGATCCAGTCGTACCGCGAGGCCCTCACCCATATGCACCGGGTGGGAGAACCGATCCGGCGCCTGCGCAGGGCGGCCTGACCACGGTCCTGAGGGCACGGCGATCACCGGCCTCCGAGGAGGAGCGCCCCGGCGGCGCGGAGGCCGACGCACCGTCATGACGCTGCCGCCCACGCCGAGGAAGGCCGCCACCGCGCCGATCGGTGTGCCGAGCGCGGCGGGCAGGGGGCGGCCCGCGTCCCGGGTTCTGCCGCGCGTACCTCGCCGACCCGGGACGCCGGCGTCACCAACGCCGCACGGGTCGCGCGGACGGCCATGAGTGAACGGGCCTTCACCCGGCGGTTCCGCGCCAGACGGGGGAGAGCCCGGCGGCCTGGCGCACCCGGGCGCGGCTGCTCGCCGCCGGGCCGCTGCTGCGGACGGCATCGGTCACCGAGGTCTCCGGCCGCCTCGGCTACGCCTCTCCCGCCGCACTGACCGCCGCCTTCGCCCCCGCCTTCGGCCTGCCACCGTCCCGCTTCACCACGAGTAACCGCGACGGCGGCAGCGGCAGCGGCGCCGACCGCCGGCCGTGGTGGCCGCGCCGTTCCTGCCCTCACGCCCGGCGAACCGGCGTCCGCGCACCCCGCGTTCCGCCCGGCCTCGGTTCACCATGCCTCTTCCAGCAGGCGCGTCACCGCCTCCGCGTCCGGCACCCGGGGATTGGGGTAGGGCTGGGCGGCGACCCGTTCTGCGACGGCCCGCAGCCCCTCTCGGGGTACGCCGAGGGCGCGCAGTGCGGTCGCACCCGTGTGGCCGCGGGCCAGGGCGCCGACGACCGCCACCGGGTCCCCTCCCGTGACCCGCTCCAGCCGGGCGGCGGCTCGCGGCGCCGCGGGCAGGTTGAAGGCCAGCACATGCGGCAGCAGCAGGGCGTGCAGCTCGGCGTGCGGCAGATCGAAGGTGCCGCCGAGGGCATGGGCGAGCTGGTGGTGCAGGCCCATCCGCGTCTGGGCCAGGCAGAGGCCGGCCAGCCAGGCGGACTGCTGGAGGCGGGCGCGGCCCGGCAGTCCGCCGGGATCGGCGAGCACCTCCGGGAGCACGGTGAGGATGCCGTCGGCGGCCTCGGTCGCCAGGGCGTCGCTCACGGCCGTCGCGTTCGCAGCCCACAGCGCCTCGACCGCATGGGCCAGGGCGTTGAGGGCGCTGGTCAGGGTGAGGCCCGGCGGCATGGCGAGGGTCAGTTCCGGGTCGTGGACGACCGTGCCGGGCGCGATGGCCGGGTCGCGGCGGGTCGTCTTCACACCGTCCTTCGTCTCGCCCAGTACGGGGGTCGCCTCGGAGCCCGCATATGTGGTGGGGACGGCCACCTGTGGCAATCCGGTGCGCACCGACAGCGCCTTGGCGAGGCCGATGGCCGAGCCGCCGCCGATGGCCACCACGCTGTCGGCGTCCGTCGCCCGCACCAGCTCCAGGGCCTCTTCGGTGACGGCGACCGGGGTGTGCACGACGGGCCGGTCGAAGCGCGCCGCGAGGCGGGGGCCGAGGGCCCGGACCAGCTCCTCGGCGGCGGCCCGGGCCGAACCGGTCGCGACGAGCAGCACCCGGCGGGACCCGAGCCGTGCGGTCTCCTCGGGCACGGCGCGGCGGGCACCGGCGCCCACGAGGACGCGGGAGGGCAGCGTCTCGTGGACGGTGACGTGCCCGCCGGCGGCGTCGTCGGGACCGGTCACGACTGTGCTCCCCGCCGGACGGTGACGGGGAAGTCGACGTGACGGAAGGGGTTGGGCAGCCCGAGCTCGGCGGCTCGGACCGGATCGTCGACCTCGGCGAAGGTGCGGATCAGGCTCTCCTTCACGCCGAACACGGCGTCGGAGTCCAGATACGGAGAACCGTCGACGAAGAGGTGGGTGGTCAGGGTGGGGACGCCGGGCGCGGACACCTCGACGTGGATGTGCGCGGCTCGGTACGTATGGCGTCCGGCGGCCTTGAGCAGGGCGCCGACCGGCCCGTCGGAGGGGACGGGGTAGTGGCGCGGCACGATCGTGCGGAACCGGAACCGGCCGTCCTCGTCGGCGGTGAACAGTCCCCGCAGATTGCGCTCGGGAACCTCGCCGGGCCGCTGCACATCGTAGAAGCCCTCGGCGTCGGCCTGCCACACATCGATCCTCGCGCCGGCCACGGGGCGGCCGTCGCCGTCCGTGACCCGCCCGGTGACCAGACACGGCTCGCCGCCCCGACCGGCCTCGTCGATGCTGTCGCCGAGAGCCCGGGGCGGCGAGTCGACGAGATGGAAGGGGCCTTCCACGGTCGACTCCGTGAACTGCTCCTCGGACGGGTGGTTCACGGTCTCCACCAGCATCGACACCCCCAGCACATCGGACAGCAGGATGAACTCCTGCCGGGTGTCGTCGCACTTCTGGCCGGTCTCGGTGAGGAAACGGACACCCGCCGCCCACTCCTCGACGGTGAGTCCGACGTCCTTGACGAAGTCGTGGGCGTGCCGCACCAGGGACGTGAGGATCTCCTTGAGTCGCTCGTCCGTCGCGTCGGCGAAACTCGCGGCGACGATCTCGGCGGACCGCTCCGCCTCGAACAGTCCCGACAGCGGGGCCGTGCCGGAGCCGTGTGTGCGTTCTCCTCGGGAGTGTGTGTCCCGGGTGTGTGCGGCCTGGGCGTGTGCGTCGTCGGTGTGTTCGCTCATCTCTCCTGCTTCCTGTGCGTGACGGTGCCGGGCAGGCGCTCGACTCGGCTGGATCTGCGGGGAGTTGGACATGCCGTTCTCGCCCCTCGCCGAACCGGACGACCAGGAGCCGGTGTCGGCGTACGTCGCCGAGCACTACCCCGACCGGCCGGGCACGCGTCCGGACCTGGAGGCACCGCGCAAGCACCCGGCCCGGGTGCGGCGCGCCGGGTTCGCGGTCTCGTCCGGCACGTCCGCCAGTCGGCGCGGACGGGGGAGCGCGGCAGCGCGCGGCCGGTGCGCTGCCGAGCGGGCCGCGCGGAGGCGCTTGGGGACCTGCGAGACGGCCGGCCCGTCCTGCGCCTGCGGCATCCCCGCGGCCCGCGGGGCGTGGTCGACGCTGCCGACGGCGTACGACGACGGGTCCTTCAGCGGCTTGTCCACGGCGCTCCCACTCTCCTGACCGCGGTGGTTCTGCTCCGCAGAATCTACCCGTCCGCACGGCGGACACGGAGGACTCCGAGCCCGTGACCGACACGTCCTTCTGCGCGCATGCTTCTGCGCACACGACGCGATCATGCAGGCGCGGGACACCTGCGGGACGCGTGAGCGGCAGCGGCGGGAATGGGGCGGCGTCCCGCGGTGTTCCACTCGTCGCTGGCATGCCCGGGTCATCACCGGGCTGTGGGTGAAAGGAGATCCTCATGGCACGCAGCACCGTGCGTCCCGTCGTCAGGCTGACGTCGACGGCGGGCACCGGCGTCACCTACGTGACGCGCAAGAACCGCCTCAGCGATCCGGACCGGCTCGTCCTGCGCAAGTACGACCAGGTCGCCGGCCGGCACGTCCTCTTCCGCGAGGAACGCTGAACCACGCCGCCCCCCTCGAACGGACGGAGAACCCGATCATGAAGGTGCGCACGTCCCTGCGCTCACTGAAGTCCAAGCCGGGCGCCCAGCTGGTCCGTCGCCGCGGCGTGGTCTTCGTCGTGAACAAGAAGAACCCCCGCTTCAAGGCCCGCCAGGGCTGACAACCACCGCCCCCGACCACGGCAGGCCCGGCTTCCCGGGCTTGCCCGCCGACATCGGCTCGCGCTCGATTCTGGAGGTCCTCTTACCGCCGTCTTCACGGCCGGAGGACGTCCGCTGCGTACGGTTGCCGTCGTGGGCGGTCGTCGGCCGTGACGGCCTCCGATCAGGTGTGGGAGAGCGGATGACGGCTGGTCGCCGTGCGGTGCTGGCCGCCATGGCGGGAGGACTCCTCGCCGGTTGCGCGGGTCCGCACAAGGACGGCGGCAGCCCCGCCTCCCCGGGTTCGCCGGAGTCCGGCGCGGGCACACCGGCCGGGCAGGACCGCAGGCCCGCTCCCTCGGCCACGGCCTCCACCGACCGACCTCCCGTCACCCGTGCGCAGATCGTGGCCCGCTACGGCCGCAGCGTCCCGCACACCTGGGGCTTCGACGCCCCGGGCGTGGTGCGCTCACTGCCGCGTACGACCCGAGACATCGCGCTGACCTTCGACGCGTGCGGTGGCCCCGGCGGCAGCGGCTACGACCAGGCGCTCCTCGATCTCCTGCGCGCCCGGCACGTTCCGGCGACGCTGTTCATCAACTCCCGTTGGATCGCGGCCAACCCGGCGGTGTTCCACCGGCTCGCCGCCGATCCCCTCTTCGAGATCGCCAACCACGGCACCCGGCACCGCCCGCTGTCGGTCACCGGCCGCTCCGCGTACGGCATCCCCGGCACCCGCGGAGCCGGCGAGGTGTACGACGAGATCGCCGGCAACCACGCCGAACTGACCCGTCTGCTCGGCGCCCCGCCGCGCTTCTTCCGGTCCGGCACCGCCTACTGCGACGACGTCGCGGCGCGGATCGTCACCGACCTCGGGGAACGCTTCGTCAGCTTCTCCGTCAACGGTGACGGCGGCGCCACCTTCACCGCCGAGCAGGTGTGCACCACCGTCACCGCGGCCCGGGCCGGTTCCATCGTGCTGTGCCACATGAACCATCCCGAAGGGGGCACCGCCCGGGGCATCGCCGCCGCCGTCCCCCGCCTGCTGGCCCGCGGCCACCGCTTCGTCCGCCTCTCGGACGCCCTGCACCGAGCCTGAACCTCCCTCGGGGGCGGCACACACACGGCGGATCGCCGCGGAGCGGCCGGAGCGCACCGAACGTGACCGGTCCTCGCGCGGCGTGACGCACCGGAGCCGGGGCGCGGCCGTACGGCGGCCGCGCTCGTCCCGCTGCCCGGTCTCCGCCCCGGCAGTTGTGCCGTACCGCTCGTCACCGCGCCCACCTCGGAGAACAATGTGTCCCAGAGGCAGGCCGGCCGCCGGGAGGCGTGATGAGCACATCAGCGGAGCCAAGGGTGTCCGGCCTGGAGGTCCGGTCCATCGACTACGTCCCCCTGGACGAGAGGCACGGCAAGCTCTGGCATCTGGGGCCGCTGTGGTTCATGTCCAACGCCCAGATCGCGACCCTGGCCGTCGGGCTGATCAGCATCACCGGGGGCGGCAATCTGATCTGGTCCCTGCTGGCCATCGTCGCCGGCACGGTCATCGGCACCTTCTTCATGGCCTTCCACTCGGCACAGGGACCCCAGCTGGGCCTGCCGCAGATGATCCAGTCGCGCCCCCAGTTCGGCTATCTCGGCGCGCTGCTGGTGTGGCTCTTCGCCTATGTCCAGTACGCGGGGTTCAACGTCTTCAACAGCGTCCTCGCGGCCGACTCCCTGCACACCACGCTGCACGGCAGCGTCAAGCTGTGGGTGGTCGTGGTGACCGTGGTCGCGCTCGTCATCGCGCTGGTGGGCTACGACATCATCCACAAGGCCGAGCGGATCCTGACGTACACCTTCCTGGTCGTGTTCGGGATCTTCACCGTGGGCGTCCTCGTCACCCTGCACTACCCGGCGGGCTCCTTCGACCTCGGCGCCTTCAAGTGGACCCCGTTCCTCGCGCAGTTCGGCGTGGTCGCCGGCTACCAGATCAGCTGGGCCATCTACGTCTCCGACTACTCCCGCTACCTCCCGCCGGACGTGACGGTCCGCAAGACCTTCTACTGGACGTACTTCGGCTCCGCGCTCGGCGGCATCTGGCTGATGGTGCTGGGCACGCTGCTGGCTGCCTGGGCGGGCAAGGACTTCGACACGATCAAGTCGATCGACGCCGCCGGTGACAAGGTGTTCAGCGGCTTCGGCGCGATCGTGCTGCTCTTCGCCTCCCTGGGCCTGGTGTCCGTCACCGCGCTGAACATGTACGGCGGTTCACTGACCCTCATCAGCGGCATCGACTCGTTCAAACGGGTGCGCCCGACACTGGCCGTACGCCTGCTCACCCTCGCGCTGACCGCCGCCCTCTCACTGGTCGGCGCACTGGCCGCGACCGCCAACTTCCTGGCGAACTTCAACAACTTCCTGCTGCTGGTGCTCTACCTGTTCATCCCGTGGACCGCGGTGAACCTGATGGACTACTACGTCGTACGCCGCGGGCACTACGCCATCGCCGAGATCTTCAACCCGCGTGGAATCTACGGCCGTTGGGGGTGGCACGGCATCATCGCCTACGTGGTCGGCTTCGCCGTCATGATCCCCTTCTTCTCCGTCGGCACCCTGTACGTCGGCCCCGCCGCCAAGGCGCTCGGCGGAGCCGACATCTCCCTGTTCATCGGCCTGCCCGTCTCGGCGCTGCTGTACTGGTGGCTGACCCGCTCCCTCGACGTGGCGGCCGAGACCCGGCTGGCCCTGGCCGAGGCGGCGGAGCTGGAGCGGGCCGCACACGAACACCGCGAGCCCTGACCCGGGCATGAGCTGCGACGACCAGAGGTCAAAGACATGCGCTGGACCGACCGTAGGAGACCGTCGGATCCTGTCCGGGTGCCCGAGAACCCTTCCGCTCCTGCGACGCCGCCATGGTCGTCGCGCCCCGGTGCCCGCACCTGGCGATGTGCACCCGCACCCGCCGAGGTGCGGGACTTCCACGCCGCGCTGCCCGGCTACGCACCCACTCCCCTGATCGAACTTCCGGCACTGGCAGGGGAGTCGGGGGTCGGCCGGGTCTTCGTGAAGGACGAGTCGTGCCGTCTGGGCCTGCCCGCGTTCAAGGCGCTCGGCGTCACCTGGGCAGTGCACCGCCTTCTCGCGGAGCGGGCCGCGAGCGGCACGGAACCGGGCCCGGTCACCCTGGTGACCGCGACCGACGGCAACCACGGCCGCGCGGTGGCCCGCACGGCCCGCCTGTGCGGACAGCGCGCCCACGTCTTCGTCCCACGGGGAGTGCATCCGCGGGCCGTCGCGGCGATCGTGGCCGAGGGGGCCGAGGTCACCCGGGTCCCGGGGCCGTACGACGAGGCTGTGCGGCGTGCGGCCGGGGCGGCCGTCGCCCGGGACGCGGTCCTGGTGCAGGACAGTGCCTGGCCCGGTTACGAACGGATCCCGGGGTGGATCGTCGAGGGGTACTCCACGCTCTGCGCCGAGATCGACGAGCAGTTGGCGGCCACGGGCGTGCGCGCGGGCCCCGACCTCGTCTCCGTCCCGGTGGGCGTGGGCTCACTGGCCCAGGCCGTCGTCACCCACTACCGCGGCCGTGGCCTCGAATGCCCTCCGGCGCTGCTGGCGGTGGAACCGGAGGCCGCGGCCTGTGTCCTCGCGAGCCTCGTGCGGGGTGCGGCCGTCAGCGTGACCACCGGTGAGACCGCCATGGCGGGACTGAACTGCGGTACCCCGTCGAGCCTCGCCTGGCCCGTGCTGCACGGCGGGCTGGACGCCGCCGTCGCCGTCCCGGACTCGGCCGCCGCCCGTGCCGCCGACCGTCTCTCGGCACTCGGTGTCTCCTCGGGCCCCTGCGGAGCGGCCGCGCTCGCCGGTCTGCGCGCCGTCCTCGGCGGCGCGGGCGCCGACGAGCGCCGTACGGCTCTGGGACTGGACGCGGCCTCCGTGGTCGTGCTGCTGAGCACCGAAGGGCCGTCCGCCAACCCCCACCCCCTGTCCGGACGGTGAGAAGCCTACGGCCCAGGGACCTCCGCGCCGATCCACCGCACGCCACCCATATGACATCCCCGCAGGCCAGCGGCGTCACCAGGAGGCCGACGCACGGAAGGGCTAATAGATGCGACAAATGGGTACCTTCCATAAGGGATGGCGCAGGCGAAGGGATGCCGGTCATGAACGAGGACACGAGGAGCCCCCACCCGCGACAGGCGCGCGCCCGGCGGTGTCCGGCGACCCCGCCCCGCTGGGCCTGGCCGGCTTCGCCCTGACCACGCTGCTGCTCTCGATCGTCAACACCAACCTGTTGAAGGAGGGCGCCGCCATCATTCCGGTGCTGGGTCTGGCCGCGTTCTACGGCGGTCTCGCCCAGTTCGCCGCAGGCTTGTTCGAGTTTCGCCGCGGCAACACCTTCGGCGCGACGGCGTTCGTGTCGTACGCGGCCTTCTGGATGGGCTACTGGTGGATCGCGCCGCGGGCTAGGCAGGAAGCGGATCCACGTCGGCGGGCCCCCGCTCAGGCCGACGTGGATCCTCCCTGACCGGCGTCCCGGTTCTCGCCGCCGCACACCCGGGCGGAACAATCCTCGTCATGAACGAAGACATGGATGACGCCCGGAGGCGGCTGGCGCGGATCGAGCGGCTGTGGGCGACCGGCGAGCGCGAACTGGTCCCCGCCTGGCGCCGGGCCACCCGGGGCGAGCCGCGCTGGACGGTGACGGTGGTGATCCTGGCCGCCGTCGCCCTGCAACTGACCCTGCCGCACCGGCTCATCCTCCTGCACCCCGCCTGGGCGCTGCCCGCACTGGAGTTGGTGCTGCTGGCCGCGCTGATCGCGGGCAGTCCCCGGCGCGTGGAGCCCCGTACCCGACTGCTGCGCTCCCTGGGCCTGACCCTGGCCGGTGTCATCAGCCTGGCCAACGGCTGGGCGGCGGTCCGGCTGGTCGCTGATCTGGTGAACGGCAGAGGGGAGCACGGCGCGGTCCCGCTGCTGCTGACCGGCGGTGTCATCTGGGTGACGAACGTCATCGTGTTCGCCCTGTGGTACTGGGAGTGGGACCGCGGCGGCCCGATGGCCCGGGTCCGGGGACAACGGCAGTACGCCGACTTCCTCTTCACGCAGATGCAGAGCCCGCAGGTCGCGCCGCCGGACTGGGAACCCGCCTTCCTCGACTATCTCTATCTCTCCTTCACCAACGCCACCGCCTTCAGTCCCACCGACGTCATGCCGCTGTCCCGCTGGTCCAAGATGCTGATGATGCTGCAGTCCTCGGTCTCCCTGGTGACCGTGGTCCTCGTCGTGGCCCGGGCGGTCAACATCTTGAAGTGACCGGCGCCGACTCCCGCCTCGCCCATGTCACAGGCGGCCGGGCTGTCTCGTCCAGATCTCGAAGCGCGATGCCGGGATCGGGAAGGTGATGGTCATGCGGGTGTTCATGGCGGGCGGAGCCGGGGGGCCGGGATGACCCTGCTCCCACACCGGGGCCCGAGGGGAACGCGGCCGGCACGCGAGCCGTCCCCCGCGCCGGCAGAGCCGCACGGCGCGGACGGCGTGAGCCCGGCCGAGGAGTTCGAACAGCTGCGGCCGCTGCTGTTCTCCATCGCCTACCGCATCCTGGGCAGCGTGACCGAGGCCGAGGACGCGGTCCAGGAGACCTGGCTGCGCTACGACCTCTCCCCGACCCGGCCCGTGTCGCTCAAGGCGTTCCTCTCGGCCACGGTCACCCGCATCTCGATCGACGTGCTGCGCTCGGCCCGCGTCCGACGCGAGGAGTACGTCGGACCGTGGTTCCCCGAGCCGTTGCTCTCCGATCCCTACCAGGACCCGGAGCACTCGGCGGAGCTGGCCGACTCGCTGTCCGTGGCGTCGCTGCTCCTGCTGGAGCGGCTCAGTCCGCTGGAGCGGGCGGTGTTCGTGCTGCGCGAGGTGTTCGCCTTCGGCTTCCCCGAGATCGCCTCGGCCGTCGAGCGCTCCGAGGCGGCCTGCCGCCAGCTGGCCGTCCGCGCGCGCCGCCACATGGACGCGGGCCGACCCCGCTTCGAGGCCGACCGCGAGGAACGCGAGGAACTGGCCGGACGCTTCTTCGACGCCCTGAAGGAGGGGCGTCTGGACGCGCTGCGGGAACTCCTCGCGGCCGACGTGCAGATGGTCGCGGACAGCGGCGGCAAGGCCCCGCGGCGGGCCGCCGGATTCTTCGGCGTGGACCAGGTGTGCGGCATGCTGGACGCGTTCCTGCGGCCGTTCTTCACCATCGGCGGCGTCATGGTGCCCCGCCCGGTGAACGGCCGGCCCGGCGCCGTCTTCCGCGACCGCGACGGCAAGGTCGTCAACACCTGGACCCTCGACGTCCTCGGCGGGCGGATCCAGGCGATCCACGCGGTCACCAACCCCGACAAGCTCACCCACATGGGCCCCGTCGGGGACGCCTGGGCCCTCCTGCGCGAGGCGCAGCGGGCCCGCCGGACCGTGGGCCGCCCGGAACCGGCCGGCCCGGTCACCGTACAAGAACCGGTGGCGGAAACAGATCAGGAGAATCGGACGTGAACAGGATCGGCATCATCATCGCCAGCACCCGCCCCGGCCGCAACGGGCACCGGGTGGCCGAGTGGGTACGGGACGTCGCCGCAGAACACGCAGGCGACACGGCCGACTTCGAACTCGTGGACCTGAAGGACCACATGCTGCCCCTGCTCGACGAGGCGGTCCCGGCACGCATGGCTCCGGGCGCCCGGCCGCACACCAGGCGATGGGCCGAGCGGATCGGTGCGTGCGACGCCTTCGTCGTCGTCACGCCCGAGTACAACACCGTCCCTCCGGCCTCCCTGACCAACGCCATCGACTACCTCTACGAGGAGTGGGGCGGCAAGCCGGTCGGCTACGTCGGATACGGCGTCTTCGGCGCGGTCATGGCGGTGCAGAAGCTGCGCGCGCAGGCGGGCGTGCTGCGCATGGCGGACATCGGCCCGCAGGTGGCCCTGTCGCTGCACGAGGACTTCGTGGACTTCACCGACTTCCGACCGCGGCGATCGCGTGTGCCCGAGGTGCAGGCGCTGGTCGACGAACTGCTGACGTGGACGCGGGCCCTCGCCCCGCTGCGCACGGCGTATCCGGCCACAGCCTGAATGCTCGGAGACCGGTCCCCAACTGCCTTGTGGATATGGGCTGATGGGGACCGGCGGCAGCGTCGGGGCACGGACGGACACCGTCCGCCGACACCACGCGGCGCGGTTCTACGCGGTGCCGTGGAGGTCGAGGAGCCGCAGCAGTACGGCGGCCTCCTCGCGCAGCCTGCTCGCGCGGTCGGCCTGCGCGGGCGCCGTGAACCGCGCCGCCTGCGCGAGCCGTTCCTCGGCTTCGGCGCGCACCAGGTCGGTGACCGTCCGCTCGCTCAGCTCGCGCCGGTCGGCCTCGGTCGCGCCGACGCCGACCGGCACCTCCTCGATGGCCATGCCGCGCAGCTGCGCCGCCCCCACCGGCACCGCCTCGGCGTTGTCCAGCACACCGAGCGTGGAACGCAAGGCGCTCACCGCGACCCTGTCGCGAGCCGACATCGCTTCCCGCAGGGCTTGACGCATGTGAAGGCGCAGAGACATGCCCTCGACCCTACGGCTGTGCCCCCGGCTCCTCAACGGGATATCACCGCAGGCGCAGGACGCCGGGCGCGCGTTGCTCGAAGATCTCGATCAGCCAGTCGAAGGCGGTCGCTCCGCGGCCGGCACGGGCCTCGGCCAGATCGGCACTGACATACGGCCGGTTCTCGGGGTGACACCGTGTCAACCGGATCTCCAGCTGGCGGGCCGTCTCCGGGTGTCCCAGATGCCCGCGGGAGACCTGATGGTCCCGCCACTCCACCACGAAGTCGCGGTCGTCCGGCGTGCCGAAGCCACCACTGAGGCAATCGGCGAAGGCGTCGAGGCTCCGCCCGAAGTAGCCGTCGGGACCCTCGACCGCTTCGCCGATGACGCGCCAGAAGTCCTCAAGGGTCTCGATCCGCGTGCCGTCCAGCACATAGGTCACTGTCACGGTCTCGAGGCTACGCGGCGCGTCACTCGTCGTCCTCGGGTTTTCCGCGCCCACCGGCGGGCGCGGCGAGGCGGACGAGCGAATGGAGCAGGGGGTTGGTGTCGCCGGTGCGCCAGGCGACGATCAGTCGGCTCGGCGGCATGTCGGCGAGCCTGACGACGGTGAGATCCTCCGCGGGTTCCCGGCCGGGCGGCGCCAACGCGCGGTCGAGCGGCGCCAGTCCGACCGTTCCGTTCCACAGCACGGCCCGGACGCACTCGTGGACGGTGCGTACGACCGGGCCTTCGCGCAGCGGTTCGCCGGGCTCGGTGGCGTTCCAGTACCGGCGCCACAAGGGGTCGGTGCCGTCGGGGAACCGGAACCAGGTGCGGCCGTCGAGGTCCGCGATGCGCAGGACGTCGCGCCCGGCGAGCGGATCGTCGCTGCGCAGCACCACACCGACGGGTTCGGAGCGGATGACACGGACGCTGATCCCGGTGTCGTCGAAGGGCGCCCGCGTCACCGCGACGTCGACCCGCCCGGCACGCAGTCCCACGGTCGGGTCGGTGAGGTCGGCCTCGATGACACGGACCTCGACATCCGGATGGCGCCGGCGGAACGTGGTCGCGAGCGACGTGCCGAATCCGGCCCGCTCCACACTGTCGCCGAGGGTCCCGATGGCGATGCTCCCGACGCCGGCCGCGGCGGCCACGCGGGCGCGGGCACGCTCGGCCTGGGCCAGCAGGGCACGGGCCTCGTCGTACAGGGCGCTACCGGCCGAGGTCAGTGTCACGCCGGTGGTCGAGCGGTTCAGGAGGGTGGTGCCCAGATCCGCCTCCAGGCGTTTGACGGCCCGGGTCAGCGGGGGCTGGGTCATGTGCAGCCGGACGGCGGCCCGGCCGAAGTGGCGCTCCTCGGCGACGGCCACGAAATAGCGCAGCAGACGAAGGTCCATCACCAGAGACGATACCCGTCCGGTATCGGGCCTGTTCGACAGGTATTGGACTCAGGTGTGGCCCGGGAGGTGGAGTGGAACGGCAAGCGACAGCGAGTCCGGATCCGACCGGGAAACCTGATCGGTCCGGCGAGGCGAGGGGAACATGTCATGGCCGACCCGCAGCTGCCCGACCCGGTCGTCCGGACCGACGGTGCGCACGAGCTGGCGCGCGACCTGGTCGTCGTACCCAACCGGGATGTGCAACTGGTCCCCAACATCGGGGTGATCGGCGGGACGCGGTCGGTGCTGGTGGTCGACACCGGCCTGGGGCCGGAGAACGCCGAGCGCGTGCTCGCGTTCGCCCATGACCACGCGAAGGGGCGCAGGCTGTATCTGACCTCCACCCACTTCCACCCCGAGCACGCCTTCGGCGCGCAGGTCTTCGCGGACGAGGCCACGTACCTGGTGAACCGGGCGCAGGCGGAGGACCTGGCGCTGAAGGGGGCGGGATACCTGGCGATGTTCAACGGCTTCGGCGGAGCCGTCGCCTCACGTCTGCGGGGCGCGCGGGTGCCCGCGCCGGACGTCGTCTACGAGGAGTCCTACGACCTCGATCTCGGCGGCCGGGTGGTGCGACTCCAGGCTGTCGGCCGCGCCCACACCAAGGGCGACCAGGTGATCACGGTCCCCGACGCCGATGTGCTGTTCACCGGTGACCTGGCCGAGACCGGACAGTTCGCGATCTTCCCCTGGTTCCCGCCGCACGACACCGATGTGAGCGGCCTCGGCTGGATCGAGGTCATGACCCGGCTGGCGGCGGCCCGGCCCCGCACGGTGGTGCCGGGGCACGGTGCGATCGGTGGCCCGCAGGTGCTCGAGGACGTGCTCGGCTTTCTGTGCGAGCTGCGCGACGAGACCTTCAGGCGCCGTGACTCGGCGATGGACCAGGAGACGATCGTGGAGGAGGTGCGCGCGGTGCTGACCGAGCGGCACCCGGAGTGGCAGGGCCGGGAGTGGATCGACCCGGCCGTCGCGTGCCTGTGCGGCGAACGCGCGGCCTGAGCCGATCCGTCGGGCCAGGAGCGCGGGCCGGTCAGGCGTTCGGGTCGAAGGGGATCCCGGAGGGCATGGAGTGCGCCAGCGCGTACGGGAAGTCGCTGTCCCTGATCTTGATGGTGGCCGCGCCGAAGTCGGCGCTCATCAGCTTGTCCCGAAAGCCCGCAGGGTAGCCGTCCCAGCCCACGAGCCGCGGGTAGAACCACCCGCCGGTCGCGTTCTCGGGAGGCTCGTCGTTGCTGTTGGCGAAGCGGAAGTCGTGGGTGGACAGACCGTCCTTGTGATAGACGATCTTCGGATGGGTGCCGTCGAAGCGGATCGCGGAGCGGTCGGCCACCTGGTAGCTGGTGTGCTGGGACACCGAGACGTACTTGACCTCGTTGTCGTTGATCCACACGACCACGTGCTCCCAGTCGTGGGTGTGCCCGATGGCCGCCGGACCGTAGGTCGCCTGGTCCTTCTCGAAGTAGCTGGCGTACACGACGGCACACCAGCCGTTGTTGCACTTCTCGCGCGAGTAGGTGTTGGCGTTGGCGAGCTGGGCGTAGTCGTGGCAGTGGCCGTTGACGTCGCCGCCGAGCTTCAGGCCGGGGTTGATGGTTCCGTCGGCGCCGATGGCGGCCGTGGCGTAGCAGCCGTCGCCGTCGTAGTCGTATGCGGGGGAGAAGGTCTGCTCCAGACCGTCGGCGTTCTGCGGCAGCAGCTGCAGGACGTCGGCGTCGGCGCGGCCCGGGAGCGACACCGTGAGGGCCAGCGCGGCGAGGGCGGCGGCCGGGACGGAGCCGAGCAGGCGTCGCGGACGGTTCCCGGCCGACGCCGGGGTGCTGGGCCTTCTTGTACGGGGCAGGGGGATGCGCACATCAACTCCTGATGCGTGGGCGCGGAGGCGTGGACCCGGACGGGAGTGGTCAGCAGTACAGGTTGTCGCCCGGGG
>NZ_KQ948207.1:284837-737604 GCF_001514035.1 Streptomyces yokosukanensis
GCTGACCACGAAATCGGCCTGAATTGCCTGGCCGGCATGTGCGGACGTGGCCTGCCGCTCGACGACGCCGTGCGTGGCGCCATGTGTGGCGGCGTGAGCGGGAGAACCGCTGAACAGACAGGCGGACAGGCCGATCGCGGCGGTGAAGACGCCCGTGGAGAGGGACTTGGCCATGAGTGGGGGTGGCCTTTCACGTGGGGGTGGGGGAGCGGCGGGTCGCGTTCATCCCATGAACGGTGAGTGCGTGTGACGGGGCCGCCGCTCACCGGTGAAACTAAAGGTATGGACCACTTGCGTCAAGAGGTGAAGTAAGGACTCGCGGAGGACCGCTGGCGGAGGGGGCCGCGCGGTCGTGTCACACGGCGGCGGGCTGTCTCGTCCTCTGTGTGCGGCGGGCCGCGACGGCGGGGCGAGCTGCCGGGGCGAGCCGCTGAGGTGAGCCCATCGACTGTCCGAACCGTCCCGAGGGGAAGCCATATGACCGCGGATGAGACGACAACACGTCACAAGGCCACAGCCACTCGCCTTCACGAAGCCCTGAACAGCGGCGACCTGGAGGTCATCGCCAAGACGATCGACGAACTCGTCGCCCCCGACGTGCGCTTCCATGCCCCGGTGCCGATGGCGACGACGGGGATCCAGGCGCTCAAGCAGGTCTGGACGGCGCTCCTGAGCGCGTTCCCCGACCTGCACGTCACGGTCGAGGACATGATCGCCGAGGGTGACAAGGTCGTGGTCAGGAACACGGTGACCGGCACCCAACGGGGCGGGTTCCGGGGCCTGCCGCCGACCGGGAAGTCAGTCTGCTACGGCGAGATGTTCATCATCCGTTTCGCAGGCGGCCGGATCGCCGAGATCTGGGGCGTGGTCGACGTCGCCTCACAGATGCGGCAGCTCGCGGTGTAGGGGACCGTTGCGCCCGGGCAGGGGGAACCGCTTTGCCCGGAGTGGCCCAGTGGCCTTGCCCCTGCCCCAGCGGCGCCCCGGACACGGTCCGTCACGACACACAGGTCCGAGCCGCGCTCGCGGTGTGAAATCCCGGTGCGGCACGGCGAGTTCGGCGGATGCGGTCGGCTCGGCCACAGCGTGCGCAGGCGCATTCTCAAGCAGGCTTCGCACCATGATCGCCGGAAGAGGTGAACCGGATCCCGGAGCGGCATGGGGTCGAGACCGCTCGGGCATGCCCTGCCCATGCGTTCCCTCCTGATCATGTCCGCGCCGGCCGCTGCCCTCGCCCCGGCCGCCGCGCCGTCCCCACAGACCGCTGCCGCCGTACCCCCGGGTCACGTCTGTTTCTGGCCCGAGCCGGACCAGATGGGAGCGGGGGGCGCCTGGGACTACGCCAACTCCTGGGAGTGGGCGCAGAAGTTCGACGGGGTCAGTGACACCACGATGGGATGCCAGCCGGGCTGAATCACGGATGCGACCGCTCACCACCGCCGGCGCCGCGCTCCTGGTGCTCGGCCTCTCCCTGACCGCCTGCACGACGAGGGCGCACACCGCGCCCCGCCCGTCCTCCGACGAGGTGGTCGAGGCCGCCACCCGGCAACTCACCGACGAGTGCCTCAGCCACCGGGGCCTCGCCCCACCCCGACCCGGCGGCCCCAGCCCCTCCACCGCCGAGCAACAGCGGGTCGACGCAGCCCTGTTCGGGACCGGCCCCGCGCAACTGTCACTCCGGCTGCCGACGGGCTATGTCGTACGCACCCACACCGACGGCTGTCTCGCGGCGGCCCGACGACGGCTGTACGGCGACCAGGTCCGCTGGTTCCGCACCTCGGTGGTCGTGGACAACCTGGGACCCGAAGCCACCGCGACACACCGCTCCCTGGCCGAGGTCCGCGCCCGCCACCACGCCGAGATCACCGAGTGGCGGCGGCTGCGGACACACGCCGTCGCCGAAGCCACCGTCCTTCTGACCCGTCACCGGTGACACCGACGTACCGCATCCGGTGACAACCGACCGAGAGGAAACCACCGTCATGACCAAGCGCCTCGCCGCCCTGCTCGCCGCCGCGGCCCTGTCCGCCGGAGCCGTGCTCGCCACCCCCGCCTCCGCGCACGCGGTGCCCTGCCGCAGCGGCAACTTCTGTGTGTGGACGGACGCCAACTTCCAGGGACTGAAGATCGAGCACAGCGGTGACGACCACTGGTGGGAGGGCGACATGGCCGGGTACGACTCCTCGTGGGCAAACCACGGCATCTCCGGACCCGGAGTCAAGGACCATGTACAGGTCTACTCCGGCCGCGAGCTGACGGGCCATGTCACCATCTGCCTGGCCCCGGGCGAGGAGGTCGGCTGGAACGCCGCCGCCAATGACCAGGGCGGCTCCCACACCTGGACCATGGGCTGTTAGCGGGCAGCCATGAGCGGGGCGCGGCGCCCCGGGCGATCGTGGAGCCGGCCGACCGGCCGGCTCGCGGCGTCGGTCGTCGGGAAGTGCCGGTCGTCGGGACGCGCCCCGAGGGTCTGGATCCAGCCACCGCTGCCGTATCCCGGCCGGCGCCCTGACATGGTGTTTTACAGTGGCTGGAATCAGTTCCGGCGATAACACTGTGAGGAATGCGCGAACATGCCGACTGAAACGCTCGAGTTTCAGGTGGAGGCCCGTCAGCTGCTGCAGCTGATGATCCACTCCGTCTACTCGAACAAGGACGTCTTTCTGCGTGAGCTGGTCTCCAACGCCTCCGACGCGCTGGACAAGCTGCGCCTGGAGAAGCTGCGGGACGACGCGCCGGACGCCGATGTGTCCGATCTGCACATCGAGATCGACGTCGACGGCGACGCCCGCACCCTCACCGTGCGGGACAACGGCATCGGGATGTCGTACGACGAGGTCGGGCAGCTCATCGGGACCATCGCCAACTCCGGCACCGCGAAGTTCCTCGAGGAGCTGCGGGAGGCCAAGGACGCGGCCGGGGAAGAAGGGCTGATCGGCCAGTTCGGCGTCGGCTTCTACTCCGGGTTCATGGTGGCGGACGAGGTCACCCTGGTGACCCGGCGCGCCGGCGAGGGCCACGGCACCCGCTGGACCTCGCGCGGCGAGGACACGTACACGCTGGAGCCGGTCGACGACGCGCCGCAGGGCACATCGGTCACGCTCCACCTCAAGCCCGCCGACCCGGAGAACCAGCTTCACGACTACGCCGCACCCTGGAAGATCAGGGAGATCATCAAGCGGTACTCGGACTTCATCACCTGGCCCATCCGGATGATGCCCGAGAGTTCCGCCGCGGCCGGCGAGGGCGACGAGGCGCCCGGACCCGAGACGCTCAACTCGATGAAGGCGCTGTGGGCGCGGTCGCGTGACGAGGTGTCCGACGACGAGTACCACGAGCTGTACAAGCACATCGGCCACGACTGGCGCGACCCGTTGGAGACGATCCGGCTCCAGGCGGAGGGCACCTTCGAGTACCAGGCCCTGCTGTTCCTGCCCGCGCACGCCCCGCACGACCTGTTCACGCGGGACTTCAGGCGCGGTGTGCAGCTGTATGTCAAGCGCGTGTTCATCATGGACGACTGCGAGGCGCTGCTGCCGCCGTACCTCCGCTTCGTCAAGGGTGTCGTCGACGCGGCCGACCTCTCGCTGAACGTCTCCCGCGAGATCCTCCAGCAGGACCGCCACATCGAGATGATGCGGCGACGGCTGACGAAGAAGGTCCTGTCCACGGTCAAGGACATGATGACCAAGGACCAGGACCGCTACGCCACGTTCTGGCGGGAATTCGGCACCGCCGTGAAGGAGGGGCTG
Organism: Streptomyces yokosukanensis; assembly: GCF_001514035.1. Lineage (GTDB taxonomy): Bacteria > Actinomycetota > Actinomycetes > Streptomycetales > Streptomycetaceae > Streptomyces > Streptomyces yokosukanensis. The sequence continues at coordinate 288,590 of NZ_KQ948207.1, forward strand.
GTCACCGACCCGGAGAACCGCGACACCGTCCTCGACCTCGCGTCGTTCGCCAGCACGCACCACGACACCGAGCCGACCACGCTCAAGGCCTATGTGGAGCGGATGAAGGACGGCCAGGACGATATCTACTACCTGACCGGCGAGTCCCGGCAGGGCATCGAGAACTCCCCGCACATGGAGGCCTTCCGGGACCGGGGCATCGAGGTGCTGCTGCTCACCGACGCCGTCGACGAGGTGTGGGCCGACGCCGTCGGCGAGTACGAGGGCAAGACGCTGCGGTCGGTCGCCAAGGGGCAGATCGACCTCGACGCCAAGGACGACGACAGCGCCGACGGCGAGCGGGAGAAGCAGACCGAGGAGTACGCCGGCCTGCTCGGCTGGATGACGGAGCAACTGGACGAGGACATCAAGGAGGTGCGGCTGTCCTCCCGTCTGACCGTCTCCCCGGCCTGTGTCGTCTCCGACGCGGGCGAGCTGACTCCGGCGCTGGAGAACATGTACCGGGCGATGGGCCAGGAGGTGCCCCGGGCCAAGCGGATCCTGGAGCTCAACCCGGGCCATCAGCTGGTGAAGGGGCTCAACGAGGCGTACAAGGAGCGTGAGGACCGTACGTCGCTGACCGAGACCGCGGAACTCCTGCACGGTCTGGCGGTGCTCGCCGAGGGCGGCCAGCCCAAGGACCCGTCCCGCTTCGTCAGGCTGATGGCCGACCGCCTGGAGCGCGCCCTGTAGGCCGCACCCGAACCCGCGGACACCGGCGGCCCGTCCCGAAGCAGTGGGACGGGCCGCCGGTGCGCGTGGCCGGGCCGGGGCGAGCGGGGCGCAGTCCTTCCTGACCGGGCCCGAAAGGGCCCGCTGGACAAGGGACAGGTCTCCTCTAGACTGTCAGTCCAGGGATGGACAACTAGTCCAAGCGGCTGCTGGAGGGTTTCCGTGGACGGGGCCGACGACCACCTCATCCGTGAGGCGGAGAAGATCGCCGTGGCGCTGGGCCGCATGTTCCCCGGTCTGTGCGAAGTGGTGCTGCACGACCTGCGGGATCCGGACCACGCGATCCGGGCGATCGAGAACAACCTCTCCGGCCGCCAGGTCGGGGACTCCGCCACGGAGCTGGGCCTGGCCCGTATCGGGGATCCCGACTACCCGAGCGTCATCCAGAACTACCCCAATCGGTTTCCCGACGGCCGCCCGGCGAAGAGCACGTCCATCGGCATCAAGAACGCCGCGGGGGAGTACATCGCGGCCCTCTGCCTGAACCTGGACGTCTCCGTCCTGTCACCGGTGACCCTCGCGCTGTCCAACCTGGTGGCCACGGACACCGAGCACCGCGAGGAGCCACTGGAGACCCTCCGCGACCGCAACGCGCGCGAACTGCGCCAGGTGGTCGAGACGCATGCCGCCGAGCGCGCCGCGACACCCCGCTCGCTGAGCCGGGACGACAAGAGGGCACTGGTGCGGCAGTTGCAGCGGGACGGCTACTTCGCCTCCCGCGACGCCGCGCAGGCCATCGCGGACCTGCTCGGTGTGTCCCGGGCGACCGTCTACAACTACGCGAAGTAGCGACAGCACTCCACGACTCCCGCCCTCGCGAAGCAGCCCTTGCGAAGCGGCCGCCGCGGAGGAGCCCCTGCGGAGGAGCCCTTACGGAGGGGCCGTTGCGGAGCAGCCTTCGCGAGGAAGGGGGACATCTCGAAGAAGAGGGACATGTCTCTGTGAACACCCCAGCGAACCCGCCCGTGAACGCCCACGAGAGCACCTCCCCCGTGCCCCCCGCACGGACCCTGGCCGACCCGGACACCCCGTTCGCCGTCGTCGACGGCGCTGTGATGCGACGCAACATCGCCCGCCTCAAGGACCGGGCCGACCGGCTCGCAGTCACCCTGCGCCCGCACGTCAAGACCGCGAAGAGCCTCGACGTCGCCTCCTTCCTGCACACCGGCACGCCCTGCCCGGTCACCGTCTCCACGCTGGCCGAGGCCGAGGCCTTCGCCGACGGCGGCTACAGCGACATCACCTACGCCGTCGGCATCGAACCGCACAAACTCCCGCGCGTCATCGCGCTGTTGCGCCGCGGCGTCACCCTGCGCGTCCTCCTGGACAGCACCGAGCAGGCGACGTTCGTCGCCGAGGCCGCCCGCCGGGCGGGCATCCCCGTGCCCGCCCAGCTCGAGATCGACTGCGACGGCCATCGCGGCGGGCTCAGACCCGACGCCCCCGGACTCGTCGCGATCGGCCGCATCCTGCACGACGCGGGTTGTCTGGACGGCGTCCTGACCCACGCGGGCGAGTCCTACTTCGCCCACGGCGCCGAGGAACAGCGCCTGGCGGCGAAGAACGAACGCGACACCGCCGTGGCCGCCGCCGAGCGACTGCGCGCGGCCGGTCTGCCGGTGAACGTCGTCAGTGTGGGCTCCACCCCCACCGCCCACGCTGCCGAGGACCTCACGGGCGTCACCGAACTGCGCGCGGGGAACTACGTCTTCTTCGACCTGGTCATGGCCGGTCTGGGCGTCTGCCGGGTCGACGACATCGCCCTGTCGGTGGTCGTGACCGTCATCGGTCACCGTCCCGAGCACGGCTGGATCATGACCGACGGCGGCTGGATGGCCATGTCGCGCGACCGCGGGACGGCCGCGCAGGCACAGGACCAGGGCTACGGCCTGGTCGCCGACCTCGCCGGCAACCTCGTCCCGGGCCTGGTCATGACGGCCGCGAGCCAGGAGCACGGCACCCTCGCGGCTCGCGACGGCGCCGTCCTGCCCGATCTGCCGGTGGGCGCCCGCCTGCGCATCCTGCCCAACCACGCCTGCGCCACCGCCGCCCAGCACCGCGGCTACCACGTCATCGACGGCACCCGGCCCAACGACCCGGCACCGGGCATCGAGACGTTCTGGGAACGCGTCACCGGCTGGTGAGCATCGGCCTCCCGACCGCCGCCCGGCGAGCCACGCGTGGCCTTCCGACCTCGGGAAATTCGATGTCGGCGACTCCGTCCCGTCCGCTACCGTCGGCGTCATGACTCCAGCAGATCTCGTGGCCGTCATCTCCGACGGCATCCACACGGCCGTCCGGTCCGGACGGCTTTCGGCACAGGTGCCCGAGGAGATCCGCGTGGAGCGCCCCCGGCACCGCGGACACGGCGACTACTCGACCAACGTCGCACTGCAACTGGCCAAGTCGACGGATCTGCCCGCCCGGGCCGTCGCCGAGGTGCTGGCCCCGCTGGTGGGCGCGGCCGCCGGAGTCGCGAAGGCCGAGGTCGCGGGCCCCGGCTTTCTGAACATCACCCTGGAGACCGCGGCCATCGGCGCCCTGGCGCGGGACATCGTCCTCGCCGCAGACGCCTACGGCCGCACCGACCGGCTCGGCGGCCTGCGGCTCAACCTGGAGTTCGTCTCCGCCAACCCCACCGGCCCGGTGCACATCGGCGGTGCCCGCTGGGCGGTCGTGGGCGATGTGCTCGCCCGGCTGCTCGAGGCCGCGGGAGCGGACGTGTCCAGGGAGTACTACTTCAACGACGCCGGCGTCCAGATCGACCGCTTCGTCCGGTCGCTGCTCGCCGCGGCACACGGCTCACCGGTGCCCGAGGACGGCTACAGCGGCGCGTACATCGAGGAGATCGCGGCGACCGTGCTGCATCGGCGGCCCGAAGCCCTGGAGCTGCCGGAGGCCGAGTGCCACGCCGTGTTCCGGGCGGTGGGCACGGAGCTGATGTTCGACGAGATCAAGACGTCTCTCGCCGCCTTCGGAACACACTTCGACACCTACTTCAACGAGAAGGACCTGCACGACCGGGGCGACCTGGCCGCCGCCGTCGACCGCCTGCGTGACGGCGGCCATGTCTTCGAGGACCAGGGCGCGGTCTGGCTGCGCACCACGGACTTCGGCGACGACAAGGACCGGGTGCTGGTCAAGAGCGACGGATCCTGGACGTACTTCACCGCGGACTGCGCGTACTACCTGAACAAGCGGTCCCGGGGCTTCGAACGGGTCGTCGTCATGCTCGGCGCCGACCACGCCGGATATGTGGGCCGGATGCGGGCCATGGCGGCCTGCTTCGGCGATGATCCGGACCGGCACCTGGAGATCCTGATCGGCCAACTGGTCAACCTGGTCAAGGACGGCACACCGGTCCGGATGAGCAAGCGGGCGGGTACGGTCCTCACCCTCGACGACCTCACCGAGGCGGTCGGTGTGGACGCCGCGCGGTACGCGCTGGCGCGGGCCAGCGTGGACGCCATGATCGACCTCGACATCGATCTGCTGACCCGGCAGTCGAACGACAACCCGGTGTACTACGTCCAGTACGCGCACACCCGGCTCCGCTCCGTGCTGCGCAAGGCGGAGCAGGCCGGGATCGGCAAGGGCGCCCCGGAGGACTTCGACCCGGCCCTGCTCACCCACGACCGGGAACTGGAGCTGCTGGCCGCGCTGGCCGAGTTCCCGCAGATCGTGGCCACGGCGGCCACACTTCGCGAGCCGCACCGGGTGGCGTACTACCTGGAGGCACTGGCCGCCGCGTACCACCGCTTCTACGACGCCTGCCGGATCCTGCCACGGGCCGACGAGGCCCCGGACGGCCGCACCCGCGCCCGGCTGTGGCTGGCGGAGGCCGCCGGACTGGTGCTGCGCAACGGACTGCGCCTGCTCGGAGTCTCGGCACCGGAACGGATGTAGGCGCACCCGGCCGTACGCGCGCACACCCACGTACCGTCCGCGCGCGTACGGGCCTGCCGGCCGGCACGGCTTCCCAGCATGCCGTGCCGGGCCGAGCAGCGGTCGGACCACTACCGTTGCGTCGTATGAGCACGTGGCTGCCGCTGTCCGCGGTCCCCAGGCTGGCCGGAGCGGTGGTCGTCGGAGCGGTCGTCGGCGTGGTCGTCGGCGTGGCGACGCGCTCGCCGATGGCGATCCTCGCCGCGACCGCGACGACGGGAGCCGTCTTCGTCGTGACGGGCTGGCTGGTGCTCTGGCCGATGGACGCCGCCGCCACCCACCACAATGCCCGGCGCGAGGACCTGCGGCCGCTCCTCGAGGAACTGGTCGTGGTGGCCGCCTCGCTGTGCGGACTGGTCGGGATCGTGCTGCTGCTCCTTCTGCACCACTCCGAGACCGGCCATGCCGCGGCCGTGACCGCACTCGCCGGAGTGTTCCTGGCCTGGGCGGCCCTGCATCTGATGTATGCCTCGCGGTACGCCTATCTCTACTACTACGGCACGGCGGGCGGCATCGACTTCAACTCCGACCAGCCGCCCGCGTACCGGGACTTCCTGTACTTCAGCTACAACCTCGGCATGACCTACCAGGTCTCCGACACCGACGTCTCCAGCCCCGTCGTCCGCGCGATGGTGCTACGGCACACGCTGCTGTCGTACGTCTTCGGGACCGGCATCCTGGCCACCACCCTCAACCTGGTCGCGACCATGGTCACCAGCTGATGGGCGCGGCGCCGACGGCGGTTCGCGGAGCTGCAGGCCGAGGTAGGTCCAGGAGACCCCCGGGCGGCCGTGCGGGTCCTCGCGCCGGGCGTGGTGGACGACGTCCAGTCCGTGCTCGCGGGCGAGGTCGATCGTCTCCTGCGCGCAGACGGGGAACATCCGGCGGCCCGCCGGCACCGGACCATGGCGCAGCGAAAGGACGACCCGGCCGCCGACGACGAGCAGGCCGCCCAGACGGGCCATGGCCGAGGCGCGCTGTCGTGCGTCGAGATGCATCCAGACCGCGGTGAGCAGGATCAGGTCGAAGCGACGTCCCTGCGCGGACAGTCCGGGCAGCTCGGGCAGCGCGTCGTCGATCCAGTCGATCTCCTGGTCGGCGTGCAGGCGCCGGCCCAGCGTGCGCAGTTCGGCGGTGGGCTCGACGGCGACGACCCGGTGGCCCTGGGCGGCCAGCGCCGCCGCGTCGCGCCCGCTGCCCGCCCCGATGTCCAGCACCCTGCTCGGCCGCGAGGGGAACAGATGCAGCACCTCGCGGTGCACCTCGGCGAAGGTCACGCTCTCGTACTGCTCGGCCAGGGCCTCGGCCGCCTCACCGTATCCCGCGGCGCTGGCCATCGACCGCAGTCGCTCATCGGTGGTGTTGATGTTCATGTCCCGGGACTCTAGGGCGGTTTCGCCCGTGCCCGCCATGAGCAGACGGTAGCCGTGTTCCAGGACTCCTGTTCCGTTCTCGCTCACCGGGCTGTGCGGCCGGGACGGGGGCGGGCGGCGCGACGGGGGTGTACGCATCGTCTTCGCCGCTCTCACGGTCATGTCCGAATCTGGCCAGCGTCGGGGGTGGGTGATCGCCTAGAACTGAGGGCATGACGATTTACTCGGCCGTGGTCACCACCGGCATCTACTGCCGACCGGGCTGCGGGTCAAAGCCGCTCGCGGAGAACGTGCGCACGTTCGAGCATCCGGCGGCGGCCGAGGCGCACGGGTACCGGGCGTGTCTGCGCTGCCGTCCGTACCGGGTGGCCGGGCCGATCGCCGCCGACGTGCCCGAACTGCTCTGCAGGGCCGTGCAGTTGATCGTCGCGGGGGCGCTGGACTCCGGTACCGAGGCCGCGCTCGGCGCCCGTCTCGCCGTCTCGCCCCGGCATCTTCGGCGGCTGTTCACCCAGCACCTGGGGGTGACCCCGGACCAGCTGGCCCGCTCGCGGCGCGCGCATTTCGCGCGCCGGCTGCTGGACGACACCGACCTGGCCGTGGCCGATGTGGCGTTCGCGTCCGGGTTCGGCAGCGTACGGCAGTTCAACCGGGACATGCGGCTGGTGTTCCAGGCCTCGCCGGTGGAACTGCGCAGCAGGCGTCGGCGCGCGGACCGGCTGGTGGCGGACGGCGGGCTGGTGATGCGGCTGCCCTTCGCACCGCCGCTGCACTGGCCGGCCCTGCTGGGCTTCCTGGCCGAGCGGGCCGTACCGGGCGTGGAGTCGGTGCGCGAGGGCGTGTACCGGCGCACCATCAGCCTGGACGGTGAGGCCGGGCTTCTGGAGGTGCTCCGGGGTGGCGCGGACCATCTGCTGCTGCGGGCCCATCTGCCGTTCTGGGAGGGGCTGATCCACGTCGTCGAGCGCGTCGGTCGGATCTTCGGCGTGGACGCGGACATCGCCCCGGCGGAGGCCGCCCTGGCCCGCGACCCGCTGGTCGGCCCACTGATCGCGGCCCGACCGGGACTGCGGGTGCCGGGCGCCTGGGGCGCTTTCGAGATCGCCGTGGACGCCGTCCTTCGCCAGTACGCCGCCCGGGCGCGGGCACGGGAGCAGATGGCCGCCCTCGTCGAGGCCGCCGGACAGCCGGTTCCCGGGCTCGACCACGGCCTGACCCACCTCTTCCCGTCCGCCGAGACGCTGGCCGCCGCCGACCTGAAGGGCGTCGGACTGCCAAAGGACACGGCGGACACCCTCAGGGCCCTGGCCCTCGCCGCCGCCCGTGACGACACCCTGCTGGACGGCGGCTCACCACTGGCGGACTTCGTGCACGGCATGAGCGCCGTCCCCGGCGTCACGGAGGACACGGCGCAGCGGACAGCCCTGCGGCTGGGCTACGACGACGCCTTTCCGACCGTGGACCGCACCGGGGGAGCGACTCGCGGCGAGCCGGGCGCGGAAGCCGGCGCCACGTTGCGCCCCTGGCGTGCTTTCGCCGCCACCCACCTGGCCGTGGCGCGCGTCCCCGTGCCCACCGCCTGACCGGTCCCGCACCGACACGCATCCGTCGAGCCGAACCGATACCGGACCGACATCCACCACCACTGACCCTGAAGGGACCGAACATGGAGACCGTCCAGCGAGAACTGGCCGAAGCCCTGCGCGCGCTGCACACCCCCGCCGACGGCCGCGCGCTGGTGCTGCCCAACGCGTGGGACGCGGCGAGCGCGGCGCTCATCGCGCAGGCCGGCGCTCGGGCGATCGCGACGACCAGCGCGGGAGTCGCCTGGTCCGCGGGGCGGCCCGACGGACACGGCCTGACCCGGCAGGAGATGGCCGACGCCGTACGCCGTATCGCGGATGCCGTCGACGTGCCGGTGAGTGCCGACATCGAGGGCGGTTACGGACCCGGTGCCGACGACGTCGCGGCCACCGTCCGCGCGGTGATCGCGGCCGGTGCGGTCGGTGTCAACCTGGAGGACTCGCACGCGCCGGGCGGACCGCTGCACGACGTGCCCGCCCAGGCCGCCAGGGTGCGCTCGGCCCGTTCCGCCGCCGAGGAGGCGCGGCTGCCCGGCCTGTGGATCAACGCGCGCACGGACGTGTTCCTGTTCGGGATCGGCGCTGCGGAGGACCGCCTGGACGACGTGCTGTCCCGGGCCGCGGCCTACGCCGAGGCGGGTGCCGACAGCCTGTTCGTGCCGGGGCTCCTGGACCTGGACACGGTGGCCGAGCTGGTCCGCCGCAGCCCGCTGCCGGTCAACGTCATGACGGGACCGGGCGCGCCGCCGGTGAAGGCGTTCGAGGCCGTCGGCGTGCGCCGGATCAGCGTGGGCACCGCGCTCGCCCAGGCCGCGTACGGCGTCGCCCAGCGCGCCGCCGCCGAGTTGCTGGACGCGGGCAGCTACGGAGCGCTGGCGGACGCGGTGGACTTCGGCACTGTCAACAGCGCCGTCACCAGCGCAGTCGCCTCCATCTGATACCCCATCAATACCCGGCAATCGGCACCTGAATGGTTGTCTCATGCGATAGTCATGGCTTCCTGCTGGATCAGTAATGCCATGCGCGTTTCCGTCGCAAAGACGGACATAGGTTGCAGGGTGTGCGTGGGCGGCCGACCGGCCGCCCACTCGCAGCACGCACCCTCGTGAAGGGGGACCTCGTGTCCGTTTCTTCTTCCGTCCGTCGTACGATCGCCGCCGCTGCCGTGGCCGCAGCGGTGGTGGGCGCCGTGGCGTCCTCGGCCGCTGCCGCCGGTGGGCCGCCGGAGCGCCCGCACGGAGTCGTGTACATCAGCGCCGTACAGCACGACTGGCAGGGCCGGGACGGCCGTTCGCACCGCTCGCTGAACACACAGTGGGTGGACATCACGAACAGCTCCCGGCGCGCGGTGAATCTGGACAGCTGGACGCTGTCCGACCGGGAGGGCCACACCTTCACCTTCCACCACGCGCGGCTCGCGGGCCGGGCCACGGTGCGTGTGCACACCGGCGTCGGGCGGAACACCGGAACGGACCTCTATCAGGACCGCCGGACGCGGGTGTGGGACGCCGACGCCGACAGCGCGACCCTGCGTGACGCCCGCGGTCATCTCGTCGACGCCGTCTCCTGGGACCGGGGCGGCGAGGAGGCCGGGCGCCGCGACGGGGCCGGCCGGCATCACGGTGACGAGCACCACCACGGCGGAACGCATGACCGCGGCGGCATGCACCGCCACGGCGGCATGAACCACCTCGGCGGTGCACACCCCCGTCACGACGGCCATGCCGGCGGCCACCACCGCTGAGGCGCCGACGCGCCGATCCGAGTACCGGGTGCCCCTGCCGTGTGCGGATCGCGGGCAGGGGCACCCGCCCCACGTGGTGGGCCCTGCCCCCTCGCGCTCACACCCGCCTCCCCGGCCCTGTGCGGTGGGCGTAACCTCCGATGATCAGGTGCGGAGACACCGGCGTAATGAGCGGTTCGTACGGTCATGAAGAGTGAGATCAGGTCGAGCACAGCACAGGGAGGCGCCCGTGGCCGCGCCGGGCTCGCGCAGCGAGGGCACGACGAAGGTGCGCACGGTCTGCTCGTACTGCGGGGTGGGCTGCGGCATGGTCCTCGACGTCGGCCTCGGACCGGACGGACGGCGTACGGTCCTGAAGGCGAGGGGCGACAAGGAGCACCCCGCGAACTTCGGGCGGCTGTGCACCAAGGGCGCGACCACCGCGGACATGCTCGCCGCCCCGGGCCGGCTGACCACCGCCCTCGTCCGGCCCGAGCGTGGGGAAGAACCCCGGCCCGCTCCGCTGGCGGACGCCGTGGCCGAAACCGCTCGCCGGCTGCGCGCGATCGTCGACGAGCACGGGCCCGACGCCGTCGCCCTCTACGTCTCCGGACAGATGAGCCTGGAGGCCCAGTACCTGGCGAACAAACTGGCCAAGGGCTTCCTGCGGACCAACCAGATCGAGTCGAACTCCCGGCTGTGCATGGCGAGCGCCGGCACCGGCTACAAGCTGTCGCTGGGCGCGGACGGCCCGCCCGGCTCGTACCAGGACTTCGACCGGGCCGACGTCTTCCTCGTCATCGGCTCCAACATGGCCGACTGCCATCCCATCCTCTTCCTGCGGATGATGGACCGGGTGAAGTCGGCGGGCGCCAGGCTGATCGTCGTGGACCCCCGGCGCACCGCCACCGCCGACAAGGCCGACCTGTTCCTCCAGATCGCGCCGGGCACCGACCTCGCGCTGCTCAACGGCCTGCTGCACCTGCTGCACACGAACGGCCGCACCGACCCCGGCTTCATCGCCGCGCACACCGAGGGCTGGGACGCGATGCCCGCCTTCCTCGCCGACTACCCGCCCGCCGCCGTCGCCGAGACCACCGGCATCCCGGAGGACGACATCCGCGAGGCGGCACGGCTCATCGGCGAGGCGAAAGAGTGGACGAGCTGCTGGACGATGGGCCTGAACCAGTCCACGCACGGCACCTGGAACACCAACGCCCTGGTCAATCTGCACCTGGCCACCGGCGCGATCTGCCGCCCCGGCAGCGGCCCCTTCTCGCTCACCGGACAGCCCAACGCCATGGGCGGCCGGGAGATGGGCTACATGGGGCCGGGTCTGCCCGGGCAGCGATCCATCCTCGCCGACGCCGACCGGGCCTTCGTCGAGGAACTGTGGGAGCTGGAGCCGGGCGCCCTGCGCGCCGACGGCGTCGGCAGGGGCACGGTGGAGATGTTCCGGAAGATGGCCGACGGGGACATCAGGGCGTGCTGGATCATCTGCACCAACCCGGTCGCCTCCGTCGCCAACCGCAGGACGGTCATCGAGGGCCTGGAAGCCGCCGAGTTCGTCGTCACGCAGGACGTGTTCGCCGAGACCGAGACCAACGCGTACGCCGATGTCGTCCTGCCCGGTGCGCTGTGGACCGAGACCGAGGGCGTCCTCGTCAACAGCGAGCGCAATCTCACCCTCGCCCGGCCCGCCGCGGATCCGCCCGGCGAGGCGACTGCGGACTGGCGGATCATCGCCGCCGTGGCCCGCGCGATGGGGTACGAGAAGGGCTTCGCCCACGACAGCGCCGAAGAGGTCTTCGAGGAGATCAAGCGCGCCTGGAACCCGGTGACCGGCTGGGACCTGCGCGGCGTGAGCTACGAGCGCCTGCTCACCACCCCGGTGCAGTGGCCCGCGGAGGCTGCGGACGGGCCGGACCGCAATCCGATCCGGTACGTCGCTGCGGACGGCTCGCCCACCTTCCCGACCGCGAGCGGTCGCGCGGTCTTCCACGCCCGCCCGCACATCCCCGCGGCGGAGATGCCCGACGACGACTACCCGTACGTGCTCAACACCGGCCGCCTCCAGCACCAGTGGCACACGCTGACGAAGACGGCCAAGGTGGCCAAGCTGAACAAGCTCGACCCCGGTCCCTTCGTGGAGGTGCACCCGCAGGACGCGGCCGAACTCGGCCTCGCCGACGGCGACTCGGTGGAGGTCGCCTCGCGGCGCGGGCGGGCCGTGCTGCCCGCGGTCGTCACCGACCGGGTGCGGCCGGGCTGCTGCTTCGCGCCGTTCCACTGGAACGACCTGTTCGGGGAGTACCTGAGTGTCAACGCGGTGACCAGCGACGCCGTCGACCCGCTGTCGTTCCAGCCCGAGTTCAAGGTGTGCGCGGTGTCGTTGACCAAGGTGGCCACCCCGGTGACGGTCCGGACACCGGCCCCGGTGCGCACTGCGGCGATCGCCGAGGCGGTAGGCCGGGCCGCCGCGTCGGCCGCCGTGCCCGCACCCGCCGCGTTCGGCCTGGAACTGCCCCCGCCCCCGGTCCTGGCCGCACACGAACGCCGTTATCTGACCGGCTTCCTGGCGGGCATACCGTTCGGCGCCCCCGGCGTGCCGGTGCTGCCGCCGGACGCCCCATTCAGCCCGGAACACGCCCTGTGGGTCAACGGCGTGCTGGCCGGGATGTACTCCAGGACCGATGCGACGCCCGCCGGGGTGACCGGCTCCGGCGGGGGCGCCCCGCAGTCGGCCACCGACGCTCCCTGCCGCCAGATCGTGATCCTGTGGGCGTCGCAGACCGGCAACGCCGAGGAGTTCGCGACCGCCACGGCCGAGCGGCTCACGGCGGCCGGCCATCCCGCCTCCCTCCTGCCCATGGAGGAGGCGGACCCCGCCGCGCTGCCCTCGGACGCCGACCTGCTGCTGATCACGAGCACCTTCGGCGACGGCGACGCCCCGGACAACGGCACGGGCTTCTGGGACGCCCTCGCCTCGCCCGACGCCCCGCGCCTGAACGGCAGGCGCTACGCCGTCCTGGCCTTCGGAGACTCCTCCTATGACGACTTCTGCGGCCACGGCCGCCGCCTCGACCTGCGCATGGAAGAGCTGGACGCGGTACGGCTGGCCCCGCGCACCGACTGCGAACCGGACTACGAGAGCGAGGCCGGAGCCTGGCTCGACCAGGTGCTCACCGCGCTGAAGACCACCGACCGGCCGACACCCGGCACGGCACACGCACTCGGCGCGACCCCCGGCCCGGCATCCGAGCGCGCGCCCGGCCCGGCCCCTGCGGCCCCGGTGATGGCGAGGCCGGGCCGTCCGGCCCCCGTCACCGCCCGCCTGACCGGCAATCGTCTGCTGAGCCTGCCCGGTGCCGGCAAGGAGGTCCGGCGCTTCACCTTCGACACCCGGACCGGCGCCGGTCCGCTCGCCTACGAGGCCGGGGACGCGTTGGCCGTGCATCCGGTCAACCAACCCGGACTCGTGACCGAGTGGCTGGCCGTGACCGGCCTGGACGCGGAGACGGCGGTCCGGCTCAGGAGCGTCGGGGACATGCCGTTCGACGAGGCGTTGCTGCGCCACCTGGACATCACCCGGGTCACTCCCGACCTGCTGCGCTTCGCCGCCGACCGCACCCGCGACCCGCGCGAGCTGCGCAAGCTCCTGCGACCGGACAACAAGGGCGAGTTGGCGCGCTGGTCCTGGGGACGCCAGGCCGTCGACGTGGTGGCCGAGTTCGGCGTCCGGGCCGGGGCACAGGAGTGGGCCGACCTGCTGGGCCGGCTGCAGCCCCGGCTGTACTCCATATGCTCCAGCCCGCTGACCGACCCCCACCTGGTGTCGCTCACCGTCTCCGTCGTCCGCTACGAGAACCTGGCCGGCCGGCCCCGTCAGGGTGTGTGCTCCCCCTTCCTCGCCGACGCCGAGCCCGGCACCCCGGTGCCGGTCCGCGTCCAGCGGGCGCCGCACTTCCGCCCGCCCGCCGACCCCGCCGCACCGGCCGTGATGGTGGGTCCCGGCACCGGTGTCGCGCCCTTCGTCGGCTTCCTGGAGGAACGCCGGGCCCGCGGCCACCGGGCGCCGAACTGGCTGTTCTTCGGCGAACAGCACCGCGCGACCGACTTCTACTACGAACAGGAGCTGACCGCGTTCCTCGCCGACGGCACCCTCACCCGCCTGGACACCGCCTTCTCCCGCGACCAGCGGGCCAAGGTCTACGTCCAGGACCGGATGCGCGAGCACGGTCCGCTGCTGTGGTCCTGGCTCCGCGACGGCGCCCACTTCTATGTCTGCGGGGACGCCTCCCGCATGGCCAAGGACGTCGACCGGGCCCTGCGGGACATCGCCGGTGTGCACGGCGGCCTGGACGAGGCCGAGGCGGCGGCCTACGTCAAACAGCTCGCCGCCGACAAGCGCTACGTGCGCGACGTGTACTGACATCCGGGCGGCACCGCACCCCGATGCCCGTCTCCGGGACACGGGGGACTAGCGTCTTCCCGTCGTGGATCCGAGCGGAACCTTCCGTGTCGAGCCAGAGGAGGACGATCCGCATGAAGGGGCGTGCGATGACCGAACTGTCGTCGGTCGGCCAGCTCCCGGAGCTGACCACAGGACGTGCGCTGACCACGTGGCACCTGGACGTCCCCGCGCTGCTGCTGGTCATCGCCCTGGGCGCGCTGTACGGCTGGGGCGTCGCGCGGCTGCGTCGGCGGGGCGAGCCCTGGCCCCCCGCCCGGGTCGTCGCCTTCGCGTCGCTCGGCCTGGGCGGGCTGGTGGTGGCCACGATGTCCGCCCTGGCCGTCTACGACCATGTGCTGTTCTGGCCGGCCGCCGTACAGAACATCCTCCTCGACCTCGTCGCGCCCCTCGGCCTCGCCCTCGGCGACCCGCTGCGGCTCGCCGTCGAGGCACTGCCGACGGACGCCGCGGGGCGGGTACGCCGGGCCATGACCGGACGACTGGTGCGCGTGCTGACGTTCCCGCTGGTCAGCACGGCACTGGTGCTCGCCACCGAACTGACGGTGTACTTCACGCCGTACTTCGCGACCGCCCTGCGCGTGGGCTGGCTGCACGAGCTGATGTATCTGCACCTGCTCGCGGCGGGCTGTCTCTTCGTCGTACCGGTGCTCACCCGTGAAGAGACGCTGCCCGGCTGGTGCACCCACCCGGTACGGGCGGCACTGGTCTTCCTCGACGGCATCGTCGACGCGGTCCCGGGCGTGGTGGTGATGACACACGGCACGCTGATCGCGGGTGCCTGGTACCTGCACCACGCGCCGAGCTGGTCCCCGGACGTCCGGCACGACCAGCAGCTCGGCGGCGGCGCGATGCTCAGCATCGCCGAGCTGGTCGCGCTGCCCTTCCTGCTGGCCCTGCTGTTCCAGTGGGCGCGCGCGGAGCGGGTCCAGACCGCGGCCCTCGACCGGCGCCTCGACGCGGAACTCGCCCCCGTCGCCGCGCCCGCCCCGGACCACGGCCCGGCCCCCGCTCCCGATCGGGTGCGGCCCTGGTGGGAGACCGAGCAGAACGAGGTCGCCGCGAGGATCCGGAGCCAGCACCGGGAGAAGTGACCGGCACACCGCGCTCCCGCCCGCCGTGGCGGGGGACGTACTCTGACCGGCGATCGAGGAGGGCGCATGCAGGAGACCGCGAGCCCCGGGGCGGTGCTGGTCGTCGACGACGACGCGGCGATCCGGCGGTCGCTGGAGCGCGGCCTGAGGCTGAACGGCTTCGTGGTGCGGTCCGCCGCCGACGGCGCCGAGGCGCTCGCCGCGATCGAACGGACACCGCCCGACGTCCTGGTGCTCGATGTGTCGATGCCCGGGATGAGCGGGATCGAGGTGTGCACCCGGCTGCGCGGCGCCGGCCAGGACCTGCCCGTGCTCATGCTCTCCGCCCTCGACGAGACCGCCGACCGGATCGCCGGGCTCCAGGCGGGCGGCGACGACTACCTGGTCAAGCCGTTCGCCCTGCAGGAGCTGGTGCTGCGGCTGCACGCGCTGCTGCGCCGCCGGCCGCCCGCCGACCGGGCGGCGCTGCGGGTGGCGGACCTGGTCGTCGACCCGGCGGCACGCACCGCCGCGCGCTCCGGCCGCGCGCTGGATCTGACCCGGCGCGAGTTCGAGCTTCTCGAGGTGCTCGCCCGCAACGCCGGACTCGTCCTCACCCGCGACCAGCTCCTGGAACGCGTATGGGGCTACGACTTCGACGTGCGCACCGACGCCGTCGACACGTTCGTCAGCTATCTGCGGCGCAAGCTGGAGGCGGGCGGGCACACCCGGCTGATCCACACGGTGCGCGGCGTCGGCTTCGTGCTCAGGGAAGCCCGGGACACACCGTGAGACTCTCCGCCCGTATCGGCCTGGCCGTCGGCTGCACCGTCCCGCTGCTGGTCCTGGCCTCCGGCTGGCTGCTGCTGCAATTGGTCACCCGTGATCTGCACCGCACCGAGGACCAGCATCTGCGGCAGCGGGCCGCGGCCCTCGCCCCCGACGCCCGGTCGCTGCTGCGTGCCTCGGCGAACGGCCGTCCCAAGGTCGCCGACACCAGAGAACGCGAGCTGTTCAGCGCGGCCCTCGACGTCGGTGTACGTGTCGCCGGACCGGACGCCGACTTCAGCGGCGGACCTCAGCCCGGCCCGTCCGTGAACCTTCCGGCGCGGACCGCCGGGCCGGTCACCGTCCACGACGGCGCCCGCGGCTGGCGGGTCCTGGCCCGTCCGGTCCGGGGCACCACCGTCACCGGCACCCTGTGGGTCTTCTCGCCCGACACCGCCGACCGCGCCCAGATCCCACTCGTGCGCCGCCGCGTGATCCTCACCGCGGTCCTCGCCGCACCCCTGTCCGGCCTGCTCGCCTGGGGCGTGGCCACCGGCGCGAGCGCCCCGCTGCGTCGTCTGACCCGCCGTACCGCCGGCCTCGACCCGCGCGTCAGCAGCGCCCGGCCGGACGACCGGCGCACCGGAGTGACCGAGGTCGACGAATTGTCCGCCACCGTACGGACCGTTCTCGCGCGGTACGACGAACAGGCTGCCCGCACCGGCGAGGCCCTCGACACCGCCCGCTCCTTCTCCTCCGCCGCGGCCCACGAACTGCGCACCCCGTTGATGAGCATGGGCACCAACCTCGACATCCTCGCCGGCCACCCGGACCTGCCCGCGCCCGACCGCACCGAGGTCCTGTGCGACCTGCGACGCGAACACGCCCGGATGCTGGGCCTGTTGGTGATGCTGCGCGAGCTGGGCCGCGGGGATCTGGTGGAGGCGGAGGCGTTCCGCCGGGTCGACCCCGCCGACGTGGCGGACGCGGCCGTCGCCGAGGCCCGCCGCCGTGCCCCGGACGCCGTCATCACGCTGGACGCGGCCCCCGGGACCACCGTGCACGGCTGGGAGCCGGGCCTGCGGCTGCTGCTGGACAACCTGCTCGGCAACGCCCTGGTCCACGGGCGGGACGCGCGCGGCCGGGCGTGGGTGCGGGTGGGCGTGACCCCGGCGGCGGACCATGTGCTGATCACGGTGGACGATCACGGGCCCGGCGTGCCGCCGGACGCCCGGGGCCGGATCTTCGAGCGGTTCCGGCGCGGCCCGGACAGCGCCGGCTCCGGGCTCGGCCTCACCCTCGTCGCCCAGCAGGCGGCGCTGCACCGGGGCGGCGTCACGGTGACGGACGGACCGGACGGCGCAGGAGCCCGCTTCGAGGTGCGGCTGCCGTCGGGCGGCGGCGGGCTGCCGGACCGGCGTGACTGGCTCATCGGCACAGCCGGGGCAAACCGGTCACAGAGTTTCCCCAAAGACGCTCCCTAGCCTCCGTCACGACGGACGGACGACCTGGCCGTCCGGGGAAGTGAACGGAGAGGCAGATGTACGTACGACGAGGGACGCGCACGCTGCTCGCGGGGCTCGCCGTGACCGCGGTCCTGGGCGGCACGGCGGGAGCGGCCTCCGCGGCGGACGGCGCACCGGGCGCCAAGCCGGCCGGTGACGGGGCCCACGCGCTGTGCAAGCGGGTGCCGAAGATCGACCGCCGTATCGCACGGGCGCTGAAGCGGATCGACGCCGGAGCCGGGACACGCGGCTCGGTGGCGCGGCTGCAGAAGCGGGTCGACAACGCGAAGAAGGCCGGCCACACCGCGATCGCCACCTACCTCCAGAACCGGCTGGACGCGCGGACGTCGCTGCGGACGAACCTGGAGCAGCGCCAGAAGGATCTGGTGTCCGTCAAGACGTGGTGCCAGGCCAACGACAACGGGAAGGCGGCCAGTTGATGCGGGTCTGGCGCCCGCTGCTCACAGCGACGGCGGTCGCCGCGCTGGTGGCGGTCACCGCGGGTTGCGCGCACCACGACGGAGCCTCCTCGAAGGCCCCGACCGGCGCCGCGTCCGCCACGGCCCCGTCCGCCGGGCCCTCGCAACTGGCCCAGATGCAGAAGAAGCTGGACGCGGCCGAGTCCGCGGCCGCCGCGGCCGACCGGGACGCGGCGGACACCGCCGACCGCTGACCCGCGCGGGGAGCGCCGCCCGGTGCTCCCCGTACCGCGGCGGTGCCGTGCCGTCCCGTGGAGCCGTGGCGGGCTGCGAGTGCTGGTGCTCCCGGGCTCGCTCGGCAGTCAGGACGGCTGGATTGGGTCGAAGACGGCGAGGGCTTCGGCGGGGTCCGGGCTCACGAGGCGTTCCAGACCGGCCGTCGTGATCTTCGCCCACCTGCCGGCCCGCGCCCACATCTGTTCCTCGAAGGCGCGGACGGTCTCGTCCAGATCGCCGGAGCCGGTGGCGATGGACTCGGCGAGTTCGGCGCCGTCCAGCATCGCGAGGTTCGCACCCGCCCCCAAGGGGGGCATCAGATGGGCGGCGTCGCCCAGTAGCGTCACCCCGGGGACGTGGGTCCAGGTGTGGGACACGGGCAGGACGTAGAGGGGGCGGTGGACGAAAGCGGTGCCGTGCCGGAGGAGGCCGAGGACGGGAGCGGTCCAGCCGTCGAACAGAGCCAGCAGTCGTGACCGCACGGCCTCGACGTCGGCCAGGTCCAGGTCTGCGTGCCAGTCCAGCGGCGCGCGGAACCGGGCGTACACCTTGACATGGCCGCCGCTGTTGCGCTGGGCGACGAGAGACCGGTTCACGCCGTACACGGCCACGGAACCGTCGCCGACCAGCCGGGCGAGGTCAGGGTGGCGGGTGTCGACGTCGTCGAGAGAGGTCTCGACCAGGGTGATGCCGGTGTAGTGCGGCGTCACCGACGAGACTGCCGGGCGGATCCGGGACCAGGCGCCGTCCGCGCCGACCACGAGGTCGAACGTCTCCTGCCGCCCGTCCGCGAAATGCACCAGTACGCCGTCCCGGGTCCCCGGCACCACCTGCGTCACGGTCCGACCCCACTGGACGTCGAGAGGGCCGAGCAGCAGGTCACGCAGTTGCCCGCGATCGATCTCGGGATTGGCCCGGTCGTCCGGACGGGGGCGCCAGTCGCGCAGGACAGTCCCGTCCGCGTCCAGGATGCGCATGGCCTGCCCCTCGGGGCGGGACAGCTCCTGGAACTCCGCCAGCAGCCCCGCCTTGTCCAGCGCGCGCTGGCCCAGCCCTTCGTGCAGGTCCAGCGTGCCGCCCGGGGGGCGGGCGTCGGGGGCGGGATCGCGTTCGAGAACGGCGACGGGGTGGCCATGGCGGTGCAGGACACGGGCGAAGGTGAGCCCGGCAGGGCCGCCCCGATCACGGCGATACGGTGTCTCATGCCGATACACTGTATTTCTCCAGTGCTCTGCAACGCAACAGAACGGTGTGACCATGACCGTGTGGGACCGGCCGGAGCCGCCGAATCGCCCCGTGCCGCTCGACCGGGAGCGGATCGTCGCCGCCGCCGTCGCGCTGGCCGACGAGGGCGGGCTGGAGGCGGTGTCGCTGCGCAAGGTCGCCGCCCGACTGAACGCCGGCCCGATGCGGCTGTACGGATACATCTCCACCAAGCAGGAGCTGTTCGACCTCATGGTGGACGAGGTCCACGCCGAGATCCTCCCCGAGGAGCAGCCCGGTGACTGGCGGGAGGCGCTGCGCATCCTCGCCCACCGCACCAGGCAGGCCGCTCTGCGTCACGAATGGCTGGCCGACCTGCTCGGCGGCCGCCCGACCCTGGGCCCTAACGGCCTCGCGGTGACCGAGGCCAGGCTGGCCGCCCTCGACGGCCTCGCCGACGTCGACACGGCCATGCGCGCCGTGGAGACGGTCAGCGCCTACTCCACCGGCTCGATCAGGCGCGAGATCGCGAACCTGCGGGCCGAGCGCGCCACGGGCCTGTCCAAGCGCGACTGGCAGCGCGCCTCCGGCCCGCATGTGACGAGGATGCTGGCCACGGGCCGCTTCCCGGCGCTGGCCAAGGCCGTGTACGACGGCGCGGACGTGGACGCCGAGACTTCCTTCGCGACCGGCCTGGACTGGGTCCTCGACGCCGTGGCCGCCAAACTCGCCCGGCCGTCGGCGTGAGGCTCGGCTCCCGCCGAATCCGAGCGGGGCCGGGGTCGGTGCCCACGGGCCGTGCGGGCATACCGTCGTCGGCGGGTCCCGATCGCCTCGCCGCGTCCGGGGCACGCGAGTTCGACCTCGAACGACCTCGGATCCTCCAGGAGGCATCCCATGACTGAACTTCTGTGCGGCGAAGACCCGGAGCCTTCTGATCGGTTCCCGGCCGGACCCCTGTACGTCCCGGTCCGGTCGGGCCCCGCCGGATGCGCGACCCGGCTCTTCCGCACACCCCTCGGCGAGCGTACGGCCGTGGCGTTCACCTCCGAACGCGCCCTCACCGCCACTCTCGGCCCCGATCAGGCATGGATCAGGCTCGCCGAGCCCGCGCTGCGCGCGCTGACCGCGCCGCTCGGTGTCACCGCCGTCACGGTCGCCCCTCAGTTCACCGCTCCCGTGCCGAAGCCCACCGAGGACGTCCCGCACCGTCGGTGGCAGAGCGCCGACGCCGGCTCGCGCCAGGGCTGGTGGGACCCGCAGGCGGTGGGTGTGCTCCGGGTGACCGGCGCGGCCGCCCTCGTCTCGGCACTGTCGATGTGGCTCGGCTGAGAGGGAACGCGCCATGACCGCCACCCATGAACTCCGACTCACCGCCCGGTCGGCCGCCCGCCCGTGGTCGCCGTACGCGACGGCCTCGCCCGACTGCCGGTCCGCCGCGAGTCCTTGAAGGACGTCCGCAGCCCCGACGTGGGCCTGTAGTCCACGCCGCGAGCCTGTCGAGCCACCCTCAAGCTTCTCCAGCCTCGGCGGCGGGGTGCTGATGTCGGCGATGATGCTCGGCGAGATCGCCACCGGTGGCACCGGCGGCGGCCTGTAGGGCCTGATCATCGCGGTGATGATCGCCGTGTTCGTCGGCGGTCTGATGGTCGGCCGCACCCCCGAGTACCTGCGCAAGCGGATCGGGTTCCCGGAGATGCGCCACGTCGTCCTGTACGCGCTGGTCGCGCCCACGGCGATTCTCGGCTGCTCGGCACTGGCCATCGCCCTGGACGACGGCCGGTCCTCCATGGGCAATCCCGGTCCGCACGGCTGACCGAGCTGGTGTACGTCTACACCTGCGACGTCAACAGCAACGGAAGCGCGATGGCGGGCTTCAACGGCGCCACCGACTTCCACGAGCTGCTGATGACGGCGGCGATGCTCATCGGCCGCTATGTCCCCACGGTGTTCCTGCTGGCCCTCGCCGACCGGCTCGCCCGGCAGCAGCCGGGCGTGGTCACCGTCGGCACCCTCCAGGCCCGTGGTGTCAATTTCGTCGCACCGGCCACCGGAGCCGCGCTGATCCTGGCGCTGCTCAACTTCCCGCGGGCCCTGTCCCTGGGCCCGCTGGCGGAGGGACTGTCGTAGGGGCCGTCTGCCCGCCGCCCTCTGCCTGCCGGTGCGTGTCGGCGCGGTGCTCAGGTGCCTGGTGCCCCCGTGCGCAGGCCGTCCATGAGCAGGTCGAGGAGGCGGGTGGCGCGTGTGCGCCAGTCGTCGTCGGGGTCGAGCTGCCACAGGCCCGCTATGGCGAGCAGGAAGTCGTCCGCGGTGACTCCTGGCCGGATGGTGCCGGCCTCCTCGTTGGCGCGCAGGAGGAGTTCCGCCGCTGCCGTCACCGGCGTGTGGGGCGGCTTCGCCGGGCCGCCCGGTGCGCCGGTGACCTGCCGGATCGCGTCGGCCAGTCCAGCCTTCGCCATGGCGAACTCGGCGAGCCGGTCCATCCAGGCGCGCAGGGCC
Organism: Streptomyces yokosukanensis; assembly: GCF_001514035.1. Taxonomy (GTDB): domain Bacteria; phylum Actinomycetota; class Actinomycetes; order Streptomycetales; family Streptomycetaceae; genus Streptomyces; species Streptomyces yokosukanensis. Next base: position 310,199 of record NZ_KQ948207.1, read on the forward strand.
TCGTCGGGTGCCCTGGTCCGCAGCAGATGGGTCGCGCTCTCGGCGACCTGCTGCATCTCGTGGCGGTAGATCTCCAGCACGAGTGACTCGCGGTTGGGGAAGTTGCGGTAGAACGTGCCCTGCCCGACGCCGGCCTTCTTGGCTATCACGCTCAGCGGCGCGTCCGCGCAGTGCGACAGTTCGGCGAGCGCCACTTCCAGGATGCGCTCGCGGTTGCGCTGCGCGTCCGAGCGCCGTGGTGAGCCCTGCTGCTGCGGCACTCGTCCTCCTCGAGAGTTCGTGACCGAACCTCGCCCTTGCTAACCGGACAGCTGTCCGTTAAGTTTTCATGTAGCGGACAGCTGTCCGGTTATGTTCACGATAGCTGTGGACGCGACCCTACGGCAGTCCGGTAGCTGCAACTTTTCGGTCTCGTCACCTCGTCCATGCGCTTCACAACGCGGCACAGACCCGCACGACGCACTCCCCGCGCGGCCCGCCACCCGGGTTTGCCGGACCCTTCCCGTCTGTCCTGGAAATGCGAAAGAAGCTCCTCATGGCCTCATCGGCGTCCAGTGTCATCACTTTGAAGATCAACGGCGAGAAGTACACACTGCCCGTCGATCACCGCACCACCTTGCTCGACGCCCTGCGTGAGCGGCTCGCCCTCACCGGCACCAAGAAGGGCTGTGACCAGGGACAATGTGGGGCCTGCACGGTCCTGTTGGATGGGCGGCGGGCCGTGTCCTGTCTGCAGCTGGCCGTGGCGGCCGAGGGTCGCGAGATCACCACCATCGAAGGTGTGGCCGACGGTGACCGGTTGCATCCCGTGCAGCAGGCCTTCCTCGATCTGGACGGTTTCCAGTGCGGCTACTGCACGCCGGGTCAGATCTGCTCGGCGATCGGCATGATCGAGGAGCACGCGGCGGGCTGGCCGAGCGCCGTCACCGAGGACGTCCGCCCCGAGGCGGGCCCCCCGGCCCTGACCGTCGAGGAGATCCGGGAGCGGATGAGCGGCAATCTGTGTCGCTGCGGCGCCTACGTCTCGATCGTCGAGGCGGTGGCCCGCGCGGCGGAAGTCTGTGTGGACGACGAGACCGTCAGCTCCGTCGCGGGTGCGAAGGGGGCAGCGGCATGAGGGAGTTCGAGTATCAGCGGGCCTTCGACGTCGCCGGTGCCGTCGCCCTGCTCGGCGCCGATCCGGACACCCGCTTCCTCGGCGGCGGCACCAACCTCGTCGACCTGATGAAATCCGGTGTCGAGCGCCCCGCCCGGCTCGTCGACATCCGTGAACTCCCGCTCGACGAGATCCAGTCGGCGCCCGACGGAAGCCTGCGCATCGGTGCCACCGTCACCAACGGCGACCTGGCCGCCCATCCCGAGGTCCGGCGCCGCTTCCCGGCACTCGCACAGGCCGTGCTGGCCGGCGCGTCCGGGCAGCTGCGCAACATGGCCACGGTCGGCGGAAACCTGCTGCAGCGCACCCGCTGCGGCTACTTCACCGATGTCACCCAGCCCTGCAACAAGCGGGTGCCCGGCACCGGCTGCCCCGCCATCGAGGGCGAACACCACAATCACGCCATCCTGGGCGCCTCCGGCCACTGCGTGGCCGTGCACCCCTCGGACATGGCCGTCGCCCTCGCCGCCTTCGACGCCGTCGTCCACTTCGCCACGGCGGACGGGCCGGGGGAGGTGCCCCTCGCGGACTTCTACCTGCCCGTCGGGGACACCCCGCACCGCGAGACAGTCCTGCCGGCGGGTGCGCTGATCACCGGTATCACCCTGCCGCCCGCCCCCGTCGCCGCCCACTCCCGCTACCGCAAGATCCGCGAGCGCGCCTCGTACGCGTTCGCCATCGGCTCCCTCGCCGCCGCGCTCGACGTCCAGGACGGTGTCGTCCGGGACGCGCGGCTGGCCCTCGGCGCCGTCGCCTCCCGCCCCTGGCGGGCCGCCGCGGCCGAACGCGTGCTGATCGGCGCGCCGGCCGACGCCGAGACCTACGTCGCCGCGGCGGACGCCGAGCTGGCCGCGGCGCGACCGCTGCCGCACAACGGCTACAAGGTGGACCTCGTGCGCAACCTCGTGGTGGCCGTCCTGACCGAACTCGCCGAGGAGGCCGCACGATGACGACCGCCACCACCGGAATCCCCGTACGGCCGGCCTCCGTCGGCACCGCGCACACCCGCATCGAGGGGCGGGACAAGGTCACCGGAGCGGCCCAGTACGCCGCGGAGGTGCCCTTCACCGACCTCGCACACGGCTGGCTGGTGCTCTCCACGATCGCCCGCGGCCGGATCCGCGCCCTCGACACGGACGCCGTACTCGCCATGCCGGGCGTCCTCGCCGTCCTGGACCACCGCAACGCCCCACGGGTCGAGACCGACTACGTCGGCTTCCTGGGGAAGCCGGATCCGACCTGCGCCGTCTTCCAGCACGACCGGGTGCCGCACCTCGGCTGGCCGGTGGCGCTGGTCGTCGCCGAGACCTCCGAGCAGGCGAGGGAGGCGGCCGAATCGCTCGTGGTGCACTACGAACAGGAGCCCCACGACGTCGAGTTCCGCGGCGATCACCCGGACGCCTACCCCGTGGACGCCATCATGCCCGCGGTGACCGGGAAGGGCGACCTGGAAGCCGCGCTGGCCGCCTCGGCCGTCGTCGTGGACGCCGAGTACACCACCCCCGAAGAGCACCACAACCCGATGGAGCCGCACGCGGCGACCGCCCACTGGGACGGCGGCCGGCTGGAGCTGATCGACTCCAACCAGGGTGCCACCTGGGTCCTCGGCGATCTGGCGAAGCTCTTCTCGCTCGACCCGGCGTCCGTCCGCGTCCGCTCCGAACATGTCGGCGGCGGCTTCGGCAGCAAGGGCGTGCGCGCCCACCAGGTGGCCGCCGTGATGGCCGCGACGGTGCTGCAGCGGCCGGTACGCGTGGTCCTGACCCGGCGCCAGATGTTCTCGCTGATCGGCTACCGCAGCCCCACCACCCAGCGCGTCCGGCTCGGCGCGGACGCCGACGGACGGCTGCGCGCACTGGAGCACCGCTCGCTCAGCGCCACCTCCACGGTGCACGAGTTCGTCGAACCGAGCGCCGGGGTGGCCCGGGTGATGTACGACGCCGGTGCCCACCACACCGCCAACCGCGTCGTCCGGCTTGATGTGCCGACCCCGACGTTCATGCGCGCCCCGGGCGAGGCGCCGGGGTCGTTCGCGCTGGAGGCCGCGGTCGACGAACTCGCCGAGAAGTGCGGGATCGACCCGATCGAACTGCGCCTGCGCAACGAACCCGACAAGGGCCCGGTCTCCGGCCTGCCGTTCTCGGGCCGCAATCTGGCCGCCTGCTTCCGGGAGGGCGCCCGCAGGTTCGGCTGGGCGGACCGCGACCCACGCCCCGCGGTGCGCCGGGACGGCCGCTGGCTGCTCGGTACGGGCACGGCGGCGGCCTCCTTCCCGTCCGGCGCCGCCCCCTCCACCGCGACCGCGACCGCGCACCCGGACGGCACCTTCACCGTCCGGATCTCCGCCGCCGACATCGGCACCGGAGCCCGTACCGCACTGACCCTGGTAGCCGCGGACGCACTCCAGGTGCCGCCGGAGCGCGTCCATGTGCGCATCGGCGACAGCGACTTCGGACCGGCGATGCTCGCCGGCGGTTCCATGGGCACCCGCTCCTGGTCCTGGGCCGTCCAGGCCGCGGGCGGCGAGCTGCTGGAGCGGCTGGCCCTCGGCACTGACATCCCGCCCGAGGGGATCACCGTACGGTCCGACACCGCCGCGGCCGTCGGCGCCCTCACCCCCGCCGAACGGCACTCCTTCGGCGCACAGTTCGCCGAGGTCGCCGTCGACGTCACCACCGGCGAGGTGCGGGTACGGCGCATGCTGGGCATCTTCGCGGCGGGCCGGATCGTCAACCCGCTCACCGCGCGGGGCCAGTTCCTGGGCGGCATGATCTGGGGCATCTCCATGGCCCTGCACGAGGAGGCGGTCCGGGACCGCGCCTCGGGCGGCCCCGTCGGCGCCGACCTCGCGGGCTACCACGTGGCGACGCACGCGGACGTACCCCGCATCGAGGCCGACTGGATCGAGGACACCGACCCCGACGACCCGGTCGGCATCAAGGGCATCGGCGAGATCGGCATCGTCGGCGCCGCGGCCGCCATCGCCAACGCGGTCTGGCACGCCACCGGCGTACGTCACCGCAACCTGCCCATCCGACCGGACCGGGTCCTGTCGGCCCGTGCGGGAGCACCGGATGCTTGACCTGGCCGAGGAACTGCACCGCTGGATCGAGGAGGGCCGGGACTTCGCCGTCGCGACCGTGCTGGCGGTCGGCGGCAGCGCGCCGCGCGGCCCCGGCGCCGCCCTCGCCGTCGACAGCTCGGGCACCGTCATCGGCTCCGTCTCCGGTGGTTGTGTGGAGGGCGCGGTGTACGAGTTGTGCCTGGAGGCGCTGCGGACCGGGGAGAGCGTCGTCGAACGGTTCGGCTACAGCGACGAGGACGCCTTCGCCGTGGGCCTGACCTGCGGCGGGACGATCGAGGTGCTGATCACGCCCGTGGCCGCGCAGGCCACGGCGCTCCTGGCGTCGGCGCTCACGGCCGCCGTCCGGGACGAGCCGGCGGCCCTCGTCCGGGTCGCGCGCGGCCCGGCCGAACTCCTCGGGCGCGCCCTGCTGGTCCGGCCGGACGGCCCGCACGAAGGCACGCTCGGCGGCCATCCGGAGCTCGACCGTACGGCGGCGGCCGAGGCTCGGGCCCTGCTGGAGGCGGGCCGTACCGGCGCGGTGGACCTCTCGGCGGACGGTTCGCACTGCCCCGGCGGTCTCACCCTGCTGATCGAGTCGAACGTGCCGCCCCCTCGGATGATCGTCTTCGGCGCCGTCGACTTCGCGGCGGCCCTGGCGCGGGCCGGGAAGTTCCTCGGCTACCACGTGACGGTCTGCGACGCCCGCCCGGTGTTCGCCACCCGGGAGCGCTTCCCCGACGCCGACGAGATCGTCGTCGACTGGCCGCATCGCCATCTGCGGCGCACCGGGACCGACGCCCGGACGGTCCTGTGCGTGCTCACCCACGACGCGAAGTTCGACATACCCCTGCTGAAGGCGGCGCTGCGCATGCCGGCGGCGTTCATCGGCGCGATGGGCTCGCGCCGCACCCACGAGGACCGCGAGCGCCGACTGCGGTCGGAAGGACTGGCCGAGGCGGAACTGGCCCGGCTGCGCTCCCCGATCGGACTGGACCTCGGCGCCCGGACCCCGGAGGAGACCGCCCTGTCGATCGTCGCGGAGATCGTCGCCGTCCGGCGCGGTGGCACGGGAGCCCCGCTGACCGGGTCGAACACACCGATCCACCGCGACGGCGCACCGCAAGGGAGGCCGGCGGCCGCCTGAAGGAGTAGGATATTCATCGACCGATGAATTACTGCTCTCGTGAAGGGCAGGACTGCCATGGAACAGACCACGTGCTGCGTCGTCGGCGGCGGCCCCGCGGGCATGGTGTTCGCCCTGCTGCTCGCCCGGTCCGGCGTCGACGTGACGGTGCTGGAGAAGCACGGAGACTTCCTGCGCGACTTCCGCGGCGACACCGTCCACCCCTCCACCCTGGCGCTGCTCGACGAACTGGGTCTGGCCGAGCGCTTCGCCCGACTGCCGCAGCGCCGGGTCCGCACCGTGCAGCTGCCGGTCGGATCCGGCCGCTCGTACGTCACGGTCGGAGACCTCTCGGTGCTGCCCGGCCCCTACAACTACGTGGCGATGGTGCCGCAGTGGGACCTGCTGGACCTGCTCGCCGACGAGGCCGGCCGCGAGCCGACCTTCCACCTGCGGATGAACACGGAGGCCACCTCTTTCCTGGAGGAATCCGGACGCGTCACGGGAGTGCGCTACCGCACCCGCGACGGCCGCACCGGCGAGCTGCGCGCCCTCCTCACCGTCGCCTGCGACGGGCGCGGCTCACTGGCCCGCTCCCGGCCGGAACTGCGCCCGCGCCAGTTCACCTGCCCGATGGACGCGTGGTGGTTCCGGCTGCCGCGCCGCGAAGGCGACCCGCAAGGACTCGTCGGCGCCGCCGGTGAGCGCTTTCTGGCGGCTCTGATCGACCGCGGCGAGTACTGGCAGTGCGCCGGGCTCGTCCCCAAGGGCACCGACGCCCAGCGCCGCGCCGCCGGCCTCGACCGCTTCCAGGCCCAGTTCGCCGCAGCCGTCCCCTGGATGGCCGACCGAGTGCACGCCCTGGCCTCGTGGGACGACGTCAAGCTGCTCGACGTACGCCTGGACCGGTTGCGCCGCTGGCACCGCCCCGGGCTGCTGTGCATCGGCGACGCCGCGCACGCGATGTCCCCGGTCTTCGGCATCGGGATCAACCTCGCGGTGCAGGACGCCGTCGCCGCCGCCCGGTATCTCACCGAGCCCCTGCGCCGGGGCACCGTGAGGACGCGCGACGTACGCCGACTGCAGCGCCGCCGTCTTCCCACCACGGTCGCCACCCAGACCCTCCAGCGGATGGCCCACGCCCGCTTCATCGCTCCTGTCCTCCAGGGCCGGCCACCGTTCGGCAGCGCCACGCGGGCCCGGCGCGTGGCGCGTCTGCTCGCCGAGTCGCGCTGGATCCGCCGGCTCCCCGCGTACTTCATCGGCTACGGCGCCCTCCGGGAGCGCCCGCCCGTCTCGGCCGTACGGCAGCGGCCCGAGACGAGTCCGACGACGCGGCCCGGCGTGGGCGTTCAGGGCGGACGGCTGCCTTGAGCCCGTCCTGGTCGAAGTCCGGTGGACGTCACAGCATGACGTGCTTGACCTGTGTGTAGTCCAGCAGGCCGGTGAGGGAGAGGTCGCTGCCCCAGCCGGAGTGCCGTACGCCGCCGTGCGGCATCTCCGAGACGGTCGTGCCGTGCGTGTTGACCCAGACGATGCCGGTGTGCAGCGCCCGGCTCGCCCGCATGGCGCGGTCGTGGTCGCGGGTCCAGACACCGGCGGCCAGCCCCTGCGGAACCGCGTTCGCCATGCGGAAGGCCTCGGCCTCGTCGGTGAAGGGCTGCACGGTGACGACCGGGCCGAACACCTCGCTCTGTACGATCTCGTCCTCCTGCCGGACCCCGGCCACCACCGTGGCCCGGTGGAAGTAGCCGGGCCGGTCCAGGGCCCGGCCCCCGGTGACGACCTCGGCATGGGGCGGCAGGCGCTCCACGAGTCCCCGCACGGCCGCGAGCTGGGCGGCGCCCGCGAGCGGGCCGAAGGCGGCGCCCTCGTCGTCGGGGCCGCCCGGCACGCGCTGGGCGGCCCGGCGCGCGAAGGCGTCCAGGAACGCGTCGTGGATCCGGTGATGGACCAGGATCCTGCCGGCCGCCGTACAGTCCTGCCCCGCGTTGTAGAAGGCCAGCGACGACAACTGCTCGACCGCGTCGTCGAGATCGGCGTCCTCGTGGACCAGGACCGGTGCGTTGCCGCCGAGTTCCAGGTGCAGCCGTTTGAGGTCGGCCGCAGCGGCGGCCGCGATCTCCTGACCGGCGCGGACGCTGCCGGTGACGGCGACCAGCCGGACCTCGGGGTGCGCGACGAGCAGACGTCCGGTGCCGCGGTCGCCGCACACGACGTTGAGCACCCCGGGCGGCAGGTGCTCGGCGGCCAGCCGGGCGAGCAGCACGGCGGAGGTGGGGGTGGTCTCGGACGGCTTCAGGACGACCGTGTTGCCGGCCGCCAGCGCGGGGGCGACCTTCCAGACGGCCATCATCAGCGGGTAGTTCCACGGAGTGATCTGGGCGCAGACGCCGACCGGCTCGCGTCGCAGCACCGAGGTGCGGCCCGGGGTGTACTCGGCGGCCGCGGCGCCCGGCAGATTCCGCGCGGCTCCGGCGAAGTACCGCAACACGTCCACGACCGCGGGCAGTTCGTCCCCGACGAAGAGGGCCCGCGGCTTGCCCGTGTCGCCCACCTCCGCGTCGGCCACGGCGGTCGCCTCCCGTTCCAGGGCGTCGGCGATGCGCAGCAGCACGCCCTGCCGTGCCGACGGCGTGGTCGCCGACCAGCGGGGAAGGGCCCGCTGCGCCGCCCGGCAGGCGGCGTCCACGTCCGTCGGGCCGCAGAGCGGTGCCGTGCCGTGCGGAAGCCCGGTGGCGGGATCGGTCAAGGACAGGGTCGCCCCGGAGGCGGCCGGCACCTCCTTGCCGTCGATGTGGTTGAGGACGGTCGTGAGATCGGTGCGGTCAGCCACGGCGCAGCGCCTCCTCGGCGGCGGCACGGCCGGTGCGGACGGCGCCCTCCATGTATCCGGCGACCCACTGGTCGGAACCGCAGACGTAGAACGGTGGTTCGTGGGTGCCGTGCAGCGGGCCGACCGCCATCACCTCGCCCGGCGGCCACTGGGTGATGTAGCCCTGGGTCCACGGGTCGGTGCCCCACAGCCGCAGGTGACAGGAGGACGGCCGCAGTGCCTCGTCACCGAACAGGGCGGCCATCTCGGCGAGCAGTTCGGGGGTGCGCCGATGAGGCGGGGTACCCAGCAGGGCGCCGTAGCGCTCGGGCGGGATCAGCGCCGACAGCACGCCCTCGTTCTGCGGCCAGGTGCTGCCCAGGACCCCTTCGGCCTCGGACAGGCCGCTCAGGCCGGCGGCGCGCCAGAAGGGACGCTCGTACACGGCGGCGAACTTCGCGGCCGTGGCCTGCCGTTGGCGGTGCAGCGAGCCCAGGCGGGCGTCGCTCACCCCGGTGACGGCGACCGAGCGCAGCGGCCCCACCGGCAGGGCGCTCACGACGGCGGCCGCGGTGAGGATCTCGCCGCAGGCCAGGCGCACGGTGCAGTGGCCGGGGCGTACGTCCAGCGCGGCGACGGGCGAGCCGAGGCGGATGCGCGGTTCCAGCTCGCGGCCCATGGTCTCGGCGAGGGTGGCCGACCCCGCCGCCAGCCGCAGGCCCTCCCAGTCGTCGTAGTCGTAGTCGTAGTCGCCGAGGCCGGGGACCGCCGCGCTCTTGCGCAGCGCGGCCAGGAGCGAGATGCGTTCGTACGATCCCCCCGCCAGGGCGAGTTGGCCCAGGTCCCACAGCCGTACCACGGCGGGTGAGGCGTCTTGGGAGCGCAGCCAGTCGGCCACGGACAGCCGGTCCAGGGCGGTCGCCTCCGGATGCGACCAGGGGTCGTCGGGGTCGACCGTGGCGGCGAGTTCACCGAACTGCCTGCCGAGCCGCTCGTGCCGGGCCGGGTCGCCGGGGCCGAACCAGTGCGGCGGGTCGCCGGCCGAGAGCCCCTCGCGGGTGCGGCGGGTGATCCGGCCGGGTTCGGCGACATAGCTGGGTACCAGCTCCAGGCCGAGTTCCCCGGCCAGTCGAAGGTAGGCGGTGTGGGCCAGGCCGACCACCTCGCCGCCCAGCTGGACGGTACGTCCGTCGGGTGTACGGGTCTGCTCGACCCGGCCGCCGACGCGGTCGCGGGCCTCCAGGACGAGTACGTCGGTACCGGCGGTGGCCAGGTCCCGGGCCGCGGCGAGACCGGCGAGGCCCGCGCCGAGCACGATCACATCGTGATGCATCAGCTTCGCTTTCGTCGGGTGCGGAATCCGGGACTCAGGCCAGGACCAGGCAGTGCTCGGGCCGCCAGCCGAACTCCACCGTCTCGCCGCCGCTCCAGCGGTCCTCCATGCGCGCGCGGGCCGTGTTCTGCTCCAGCACGGACAGCGTGACGCCCGGGGCGAGTTCGATGAGGTAGGTCGTGGTCGGGCCGCTGTAGACCGTCTCGCGGATCACCCCGGACAGCACCGACATGCCCGGTTCGAAGTCGGACAGCCAGATCTTCTCCGGGCGTACGGAGACGCTGACCGAGGTGCCGTCGGCGATGCCGGTCCGGGCGCCGACCGGCAGGGCGGGACCGCCCTCCAGGGCGACCGCACCGCCCCGGTAGGTGCCGCTCATCAGGTTGGACGTGCCCATGAACGAGGCGACGAACCGGCTCGCGGGATGCTCGTAGACGTCCTCGGGGGTGCCGCACTGCTCGATGCGGCCCTCGCTCATCACGGCGATCCGGTCCGACATCGTCAGCGCCTCGTCCTGGTCATGGGTGACGAAGACGAAGGTGATGCCGACCTCACGCTGGATCTGCTTCAACTCCACCTGCATCTGTCGGCGCAGCTTGAGGTCGAGGGCGGCCAGTGGCTCGTCCAGGAGCAGCACGGCAGGACGGTTGACCAGTGCACGGGCGAGCGCGACACGCTGGCGCTGGCCGCCGGAGAGGGTACGGGGCCCCCGGTCGGCGAGACCGGAGAGCTGGACCAGCTCCAGCATCTCGCCGACCCGCTGCCGGATCTCGGCCTTGGCGACCCCGTTGCGCTTGAGGCCGAAGGCCACGTTGTCGGCGATGCTCAGGTGGTCGAACAACGCGTAGCTCTGGAAGACGGTGTTGACGTTGCGCCGGTTCGGCGGCAGCGCGGTCACGTCCTCACCGGCGAGCTGCACCGAGCCCTCGGTGGGGTCGCTGAATCCGCCGATCATGCGCAGTGTGGTCGTCTTGCCGCAGCCGGAGGGGCCCAGCAGGGAGAAGAACTGGCCGGCCTCGATGTCGAGGTCGAGCCGGTGCACGGCGTAGGAGTCCGCGAACTGCTTGGAGACGCCGTCGAGCCGGACGGCCGGGGTCGCGTCCATGGGGTCACTCTCCGGAGAGGATGTCGAGGCCGCCGCGGCGGCCGAAGAGGCGCGGGATGAACAGGGCCAGCGCGATCAGGCAGACGGATCCCGCGAGCATCAGCGTGCCGACGGCGTTGATGGTGGGCTGCACCCCGAAGCGGATCGCGGAGTAGATCCGCACCGACAGCGGTTGGGGGTCGACGCCGGTGGTGAAGTAGGCGAGGACGAAGTCGTCGAAGACGAGCGCGAAGATCAGTACGGCGGAGGCGAGCACGGCGGGCAGCAGGGCCGGCAGGGTCACCAGGCGGACCGCCTGCCAGCGGGTGGCGCCGAGGTCCAGCGCGGCCTCCTCCACCTCCGGATTCAGCGCGGCGACCCGGGAGCGGAGGATGACGGTGACGTAGGAGATCGAGAAGGTGATCTCGGCGAGCATCACCGTACCCGTGGACAGGTCCACCCCCAGCCCCTTGAAGAGCAGCATCGACGCGACGCCGGTCACGATCTCCGGCGTGATCAGCGGCACCAGCATGACCAGGCCGGCCAGCGAGCCCAGCCGGGTGCGGCAGCGGACCAGGCCGAGGGCGAGCGCCACCCCGAGGACGACCGAACCGGCCATCGCCACCAGGGAGATGCGCAGACTGGTCCCCAGGGAGGAGAGCAGCACGTCGTCGTGGACGAAGGCGCGGTACCAGCGCAGGCTGAACCCGCCGAAGACGGTCAGGGACTTCTTGGAGTTGAACGAGAACAGGGCCACGACGGCGATCGGCAGGTACAGCAGCGCGAAGAAGAGCGCGGTGACGGCGATGAGGACGCGGGGCTTGCGGTCGGCGCGTCCGCGGCCGCGCCGGTTGCGGGCCCGGACGGCCGGACGGGAAGGGGCGGTGGTGGAGGGCGGCTCGAGCAGGGTCATCGGCGGGCCTCCGCCTCGTCCTTGCGGGTGCGCCGCAGATAGCCGAACATGCCGATCAGCAGGACGAGCATCAGCAGCATCGTGAGCGCGGAGCCGAGCGGCCAGTTCTGGCCCTGGAAGAACTTGTCCTGGATCAGATTGCCGATCATGATCTGGTCGGGCCCTCCCATGAGTTGTGCGCTGACGAAGTCGCCCATCGCGGGCAGGAAGACCAGGACCAGTCCGGCCGCCGCCCCCTGCCGGGTGGCGGGCAGGGTGACGAAGAAGAAGGTGCGCACGGGACCGCCGTACAGGTCGCGCCCGGCCTCGATGAGGGAGACGTCGAGGCGTTCCAAGGCCGCGTACAGCGGGATGATCATGAAGACGACGAAACCGTAGACGAGCCCGGCGACCACGCCGACGCCAGTGTTGAGGATCTTCGTGTTCCCGTCGGCCAGCCCGACCGCGCGCAGCGCGCGCAGCACCGGTCCGTCGTCGGAGAGGACGACCGACCAGCCGTACATGCGGACCAGGTAGTTGGCGAAGAACGGCACCACGATCGCCGCGATGAGCGCGTGCTTGTACCGTCCGCCGTGCAGGGCGATGGTGTACGCCACCGGGTAGGCGATCAGCAGGCAGATCGCGCAGGTCAGCACGGCGTAGCCGAGGGAGCGGGCCAGGACCTCGGTGTAGGCGGGGTCGGCGAGGGCGCGGACGCCGGACAGGTCGAAGCCGAAGCGGGGATTGCCGAGGTCGTCGGTGGTGCCGACCGCCAGTACGGCCACCAGCGCCAGTGAGGCGATCAGGAAGCCGGTCATCCACAGGGTGCCCGGCAGCATGAGCCAGGTCCAGATGCGGTCGCCGTCGGCGCCGCGCCGCCGGGTGCGTGAGGAGGGGCGGAGCAGTGCCATGTCAGCCCGCCTTCACATGGGTCCAGGCGGTGTCGCGGGCGTCCTCCGCCGCGCGGCCGCCGTTGCGGAAGAACAGGTCGGCCTTGAGGTCGTCCTCGGTGACGAGGCACGCGGGGAAGGGCTTGACCAGCTCGGCGTACGTCTTCTCGGTGCCCGCCACCGGCATCGGGTAGCCGATGTACTCGATGTTCTTCTTCACGTTCTCCGGCCGCAGCATGTAGTCGATGAACAGCATCGCGGTGCCGGGATGAGGGGCGTTCCAGGGGATGGCGTAGCAGTCGGAGTTGATCGGCGTGCCCTCCTTGGGGGCCTCGAAGCCGAACACCGAGGGGTCCTTGGCCTGGTTGAGCATGACGGCCATGTCCCCGCTCCACGCCTGGGTCATGACCGCGTTGCCGTTGAGGAGGTTGTTGTAGCTGTCGCTGGAGAAGCCGCGCAGCCGTGGGCGCAGGGTGTCCAGCAGCGACGTGACGCGGTCGAGGTCACCGGTGTTCCCGGTGCTGACGTTCAGGCCGAGCTCCAACGCGCCCATGCCGAGGACCTCGTCGCGGTCGTCCAGGAGAAAGACCTTGCCGCGCGCCTCGTCGCTCCACAGGTCGCGCCAGGATCCGGTGAGTTCGCCGATCCGGTCGCGGCGCCATCCGATGCCGGTCTTGTACGCGGTGAAGGGGACGGTGTGGGCGGAGCCCGGGTCGTACCAGGGGTCGGCGAAGTAGGTGTACGTGCCGAAGACGGCGTGCGCGTTGGTGAGCTGGGTGTGGTCGATGCGGCGCAGCCGGCCGCCGCGGACCAGGCGCTGGGCCCACTTGGCGGAGGGGAAGACGACGTCGTAGCGGTTGCCCGCGTTGAGCTTGGCGACCATGCCTTCCATCGAGTCGAAGTTCGACTGGACGACCTGGACGCCGTACTCCTTCTCGAAGCCCTTGAACACGGACGGGTCGACGTAGTCGGCCCAGTTGAAGTAGACGAGATCGCCGTCGACACGCGCCTTGACCGGGGCGAGTTCCTGGGCGTCGGGCGTCTTGGCGGGCATGAACCCGCAGCCGCCGACCGCGGCGCCCAGCAGGCCGCAGGCGCTCGCCCGCAGCACGGTCCGTCGGGTGGGCGGGGGTACCTCGGGAGACACGGAACGTCCTCTTTCCGTCGAGGAACGGCACAACTCCAGGGCTGGACCGGCTGGTCGGCTCACCACGGGCCCTGACTCCGTGGGGAAGACCGGTCTGGGGAGGGTGCGGGCGTGCGTCAGCGGGGGAGGGGTAACCCCGTCCGGAGGCTCACGGTGCGCGGGGCGCGGGAGGACGTCATGGTGCGTCCCCCGCCAGGTCGTCCCGGACCCGGCGGGCGAACCAGCCGACCGCGGCCTCGCGCTGGGAGAGGGGGCCCGGCTCGAAACCGGGCGTGGCCAGGCCGGCCTGCACACGCTCCACCAGCTCGGCGTCCTCGTCATTGGTGACCCAGCCGATGTGGATGTTCAGCCGGCGGGCCAGCCGGGTGCGGACGCTCTCCCCGTGCTTCGTGTAGAAGGCGCCGGGGATCGCCGCCCGGTCCTGGGCGGTGGGCAGGGCGGTCCACGCGAGCACGTGGTCAGGGTAGAAGTCGATGAGCGTGTTCGGATAGATCACGGCGTACCGCCACACCCGCCGGTCGGCCTCGGTCAGTCCCGGCATCGGGGTCGCGAGGCGCTGGTAGAGCCGCTCGGTCCAGTTCGAGGAGGGCTTGTCACGCAGCGGGGACTCGAACAGGACGTAGTTCTCCTGCACGTCCACCGTGTACGCCTGGTAGTCCAGCAGTCGCATCAGCGCCGGGTGGGCCACGGGGACGTGGTAGCCCTCCAGGTAGTTGTCGACGATCACCTTCCAGTTGGCGTTCTGCTCCTCGCCGCCCGCCAGGTCGTGGATGCGGTGCCTGCCGACGGGGACGAGGCCTGCTCCGGCGTAGCGGCCGACGGCCTCGGCGAGCCCGGCGCAGCTCTCGGCGAGCGGGGTCGCCTCCAGGTCGAGGTTGACGAAGACGAAGCCCAGGAAGGACTCCACATTGACCGGGTGCAGCCCGAGGCGGGGTTTGTCCAGGCAGGGGATCCGGCGTGCCTCGGGGGCGCCGACGAGACGTCCGTCGAGTTTGTAGGTCCAGCCGTGGTACGGGCAGCGGATCGCCTTGCCGGCCGGCTCCGGCTCCGTCACCAGGCGGGTGCCACGGTGTCGGCAGACATTGAGATGGGCGGCGAGGCTGCCGTCCTCGGTCCGGACCACCAGCACCTCGCGGCCCGCCGCGGTGGCGGTCAGGCGCGCACCGGGACCGGGCAGGTCGGATTCATGGCAGACGAGCTGCCAGGACGTGGCGAAGATGCGGTCGATCTCTGCCTCGGCGATGGCCGGATCTGTGTAGTAGCGGGCCGCCAGGGCCTCCCCGGGATGCCCGGGGGGCGGCTCGGACGGGGCTGGGGAGGCGGTGGCCGCCCGCGTGGTGGTCGAGGGGTGCATGGAGTCCTCCTCCGCGCCGCGGCGGCGGCGATGGGCGGTGAGGCTTCGCCGGGACGTCCGGGCAGAAACGGCCTTCCGACCTGCCGGGATCCGGCTGACTGATTGATTAGTCAGAGTGGAGCGTGAGCGGTGGCAAGTCAAGACTTGTGGCCTGACTAATTAGTTAGTTAGTCTTGTGGTAGGCGGACGGCCAGAGACGGCCAGGGCTCACGCCAGCCCTGTCGTGGCCTTTCCGCCGGCCCGCGGACCTCGATCCGCGCCACCCGGGCGTCCGGTTCCGGACACCCCCGGTCCGGGCGGTGCACGGCTCCGGCCGATCACGTCGCACCGCTCCGGACACCCCCTGTCCACGCCGTGCCCGGCCCGCGGCCGGCACCCCGCCCCGCTTCCCGCCCGCAGCCCCGTCGGGCGCCGGAAGATCTCCCGTCCACTCCGCCGCCGCGCCACCCCGTCCCCGGCCCGCTCGGACGACGGTGCGACCGGACGACGGTGCGACCAAGGAGGCACGCATGAGCGCCCGCCGAAGTCTCGTATGGCTCGGCCTCACGCCCGAGCCCGAACAGGAACTGCCCGCCGCGGTGGCCGCCCTGCGCGCACCGTCGGACGGACGCCCGCCACGGGCCCTGGTCGCCGCCGAGCGCCGGCGCGTCGAGCGGCTCGTGCTGCGCGGCACGCAGCACGGCTGGCTGCGCTACCTGAGCGAGGTCACCGACCTGGTCGTGCGGGCGGCGGAGGGATCCGCGGCCACCGACCCCCGGCCGGCGCGGGTGGCCGGAGAGGTCGTCCTCGACCACCACCGCATGCTGATCGGCCTGCCCGGCACGGCCTACGCGCGCACCGCCACGCAACGGCGGGACCTGGAACGGGCGTTGGCCCGCCTGCATCACGTGCGCCACGCCAGCCGCCGGGACCACACCAGCCACTCCGACCACACCAGCCACCGCGAACCCAGCCAGTCCGAACCCGGGAGCACCACATGACCGGCGTCCACTCCCTCCTCCCCGAAGGGCAGCCCGGCCTGCTCGTCTCGCCGGTGTTCGGTCCTGAGCCGTACCGCGGTGTCGAGGACCTCGTCGGCTACCTCGCGGTGGGCGGGTACGCACCGCTCACCGCGCGCGACCGGTTGCTCGACCGGATCGCCGCCGTCGGACTGCGAGGCCGAGGGGGCGCCGGCTTCCCCGCCGCCGTGAAGCTGTGCGCCGTCCGCGACGCGCCCGGCCGGCCCGTCGTCGTCGCCAACGGTGAGGAGGGCGAGCCCGGCTCGGTCAAGGACCGGTGGCTGCTGCGCCACCGACCGCACCTGATCCTGGACGGTCTACGGCTCGCCGCCGCCATGACCGGTGCCGAGCGCGGCTTCGTCTACCTCTCCGACGCCCTCGCCGAGCAGGCGGTCCGGCACGCGCACGCCGAGCGTCCCACCGGCCTGCGCGTCGACGTCGTACGGACGCACCACGCGTACGTGGCCGGTGAGGAGACGGCGGTCGTCCGGCGTATCGAGGGCGGTCCGGCCCTGCCCACGGCGAAGCCCCCGCGTCCCTTCGAGGCGGGCGTCGGCGGGGCGCCCACGCTGGTCGCCAACGTGGAGACGCTGGCACGGATCGCGGTGATGCACATGTGCTCCGACGCCGCGGTGGGCGTGGCCGGCGCTCATCTGGTCACCGTCTCGGGATCGGACGGCTGCGCCCCCGCCCTGGCCGAGGTGTCCGCCGGTACGGGGCTGAAGGGCCTCGCCGACCTGTGCGGGCACGGCGGGGCCGAGGCGGTGCTGCTGGGCGGCCTGTTCGGCGGGCTGCACGGCGCCGGCTGGACGGACCTCCGGCTCGACCACGACCGGCTGAAGGCGGCCGGCGGCGCGCTCGGCTGCGGCGCGCTGCACTTCCTGCACCCCGAGGACTGCCCGGTCGCCGTGGCCACGGAGGCCGCCGCCTACCTCGCGGCGCAGAGCGCCCGGCAGTGCGGGGTGTGCGTCTCCGGGACCGAGGCGCTGGCCGGGACCCTCACGGCCGTGGGTCGCGGCGCGGCGGACGACGCGGCGGCCGACCGGTTGCACCGCTGGTCACGGCAGCTGCCCGGACGTGGGGCCTGCGGTCTGCTCGACGCCGCCGCCCGGATCGCCGCCACCCTCCTCGCCCACTTCCCCGGCCGGGTCGCCGCACACCGTGACGCCACCTGCCCCGCGTGCGCGGACCCGCCACCCGGCGACGGCCGCCGGTTCACGGTTCCGGTGCCCTGACTCCGGGGTGCCGATGCCTCGACCGGCCTCCCGGCCTCCCGCTCTCGGCCGTCCACCGCCCGTCCCCCCGCGGTCCTGACTTCCGCCGCCCCAGCCTTCGCCTCCCCACCCTCGCCTCCGAAAGGACCGCCCCGTGAAACTCCTGCTGGACTCCACCCGCTGCCAGGGCTACGGCCTCTGCCAGGAACCCGCGCCCGAGCTGATCGGTCTCGACGAATGGGGGTACGCCCACGTGCGCGTGAGCGAACTGCCCGCCGATGGGGCGGACGGCGTCGAAGCCGCCGTAGCGGCGTGCCCCAACTCGGCGCTGCGGCTGGTGAAGTGAGATGGGACGCGACCTGTCGGCCCTGTTCGACCCCATATCCGTCGCCGTCGTCGGAGCCAGCGACGACCCCGCCAAGTACGGCCACGCCATCGCCGCCCAGGCCCTGCGCGCGAACGGCCGCCGCCCCCTCCACCTCGTCAACCGGCGCGGCGGCACGGTGCTCGGGCGCACCGCCGCCCCCAGCCTGAGCGCGCTCGGCGAACCCGTCGACCTGGCGGTGGTCTCCGTGCCCGCCGCCGGTTTCGAGGACGCCGTCGACGAAGCCCTCTCCTGCGGGGCCCGGGCCATCGTCGCCATCACCGCGGGCTTCGCGGAGACCGGAGACGCGGGACGGGCCCGTCAGCGGGCCGTCGCCGCACGTGTGCGTGCCGCCGGTGCCGTGATGGTCGGGCCGAACTGCCTCGGGCTGGCCGACAACACCACGGACCTCTTCCTGGCCTCCGACACCTTCACCCCCGGCGGGATCGCGCTGCTCAGCCAGAGCGGCAACCTCGCCCTGGAACTCCAGCTCCGCTTCCGCCCGCACGGCCTCGGCTTCTCCCGGTTCGTCTCGCTCGGAAACCAGGCCGACGTCACCCTCGTCGACCTGCTCGTCGACTGCGCACGGCACGAGGGCACCGAAGCCGTCGCGGTCTACGCGGAGGACTTCGCCGACGGACGAGCCTTCGCCGAGGCCGCCGCCGAGGCGGGCAAGCCCGTGGTCCTGCTCACCGCCGGACGCGGCGACGCCTCCGCGCGCAGCGCCCAGTCGCACACCGGGGCGCTGACCACCTCGGCCGACGTGGTGGGCGCGGCGTGCCGGGACGCCGGGGTCGAACTGGTCGCCACCCCACGTGAACTCACCGTCGTCCTGGCCGCGTTGAACGGCGCGCGGCGGGCGTCGGGCCGTCGGGTCGCCGTACTCACCGACGGCGGCGGCCACGGTGTCGTCGCCGCCGACGCCGTCGAAGCGGCCGGTCTGGCCGTCCCCGAACTCCACCAGCCGACACGGGAACGGCTGCGCACGGCCCTGTGGGAGCAGTCGGCCGTCGCCAATCCGGTGGACCTCGCCGGGATGGGGGAGCAGAACCCGCAC
This sequence comes from Streptomyces yokosukanensis, assembly GCF_001514035.1. Lineage (GTDB taxonomy): Bacteria > Actinomycetota > Actinomycetes > Streptomycetales > Streptomycetaceae > Streptomyces > Streptomyces yokosukanensis. Next base: position 328,693 of record NZ_KQ948207.1, read on the forward strand.
TCGTACGCGCAGACCGTCACCGCCCTGCTCGCGGCCGAGGAGGTCGACGCCGTCCTGATGACCGGCTACTTCGGCGGCTACGCGGACGCCGACGCGACCGGCGGCCTCGGGGGAGGGGGCACGGTCCTCGCGGACGGGGAACAGGCCGCCGCGCGCCTGATCGCCGCCCGCCACCGGGCCACCGCGAAGCCGCTCGTGGTGCAGTCGATGTATCCCGAGTCGCCGAGCTGCCGCATCCTGGCCGCGGCCGGCGTCCCGGTCTTCGGCGCCACCGAGGACGCCGCCCGCGCCCTGGCCGCGACGACACCCGGCGCACCGTACCCGGGCATCACCCCCCTTCCCGCGCCCGCGCCCCCGCTGCACGAGAGCGGCTATCTGCAGACCCGCAGAGCCCTGGAGGCGGCCGGACTCCCCTTCCCGGCCGCGCGGGAGATCCGCGACGAGCGCGAACTCATCGTCGCGACCGGGGAGTTCAGGGGTCCGTATGTCCTCAAGGCCCTCCATCTGCTGCACAAGTCCGACGCGGGCGGTGTGGCGCTGGGGCTCGCCGGGCCCGACGAACTCCTCGCCGCCTTCCGTGAGATGCACGCCCGGCTCGGCGCCGCCTCCTACTCCGTGGAAGCAATGGCGGACCTGAGCGACGGCGTCGAGTTGATCGTCGGCGTCGACCGGGACCCCCGTTTCGGACCCGTCGCCATGGTGGGGCTGGGCGGCGTACTGGCCGAGGCCCTGCACGACGTCGCCTTCACCCTCGCCCCCGTCACCGCCGAGCGCGCCCTGCGCCGCTTGCGCGCACTGCGCACCGCCGCCCTGCTCGGCGGGGTGCGCGGCAGGCCCCCCGTCGACCTCAGCGCGGCGGCGGCGGCCATCGAGACGATCACGGCGTTCGCCGCCGCCCACCCGGAGATCGCCGAGATCGAGGTCAACCCGCTGCTCGTCCGCCCGCACGGGGTACTCGCCCTCGACTCCCGTGCCGTACTCGCCCGACCCGTCCCCGGACCCGTTCCCGGCCCCGTCGCCTGATCGATCTCCAGCTCCCTCTCCTTGCGCCCCCCGAACCGAAGAGGCCCCCATGGACATGCGCTACACCCCCGAGCAGACCGATCTCAAACGCCGCGCCGCCGGCTACGCGCGCCTGCTGATGCGTCACGAGGACCAGTCCGAGCAGGCCGGTGGCCCCCTGCCGCAGGAGCTGGTCGGCGAACTGACCCGGGCCGCCATGGCCGCCGGGGTCTACGCCATCAACATGCCCGCAGAGTGGGGCGGTGCCGGCCTCGGCCTCCTCGACCAGGTCATCGTGGAGGAGGAGTTCGGCAAGGTCACCAACTGCCTCTGGGACATCCCCTGGCGGCCCGCCAACGTCCTCGCGTACGGCGATGAACGGCAGCGCGAGAAGTACCTGCTGCCGGTGATCCGCGGGGAGAGGTTCGACGCGTTCGCCGTCACCGAGCCGGGCGCGGGCTCGGACCCCGCCTCCGGCACCTCCACGGCCACTCGCACCGACGGCGGCTGGCTGCTGAGCGGGGAGAAGTGGTTCGTCACCTGTGGCGACATCGCCGACTTCCTGCTGGTGCAGGCGGACGCCGGGCCCGAGCGGCTGCCCACCCTCTTCTTCGTGGACAAGGCCGCGCCCGGGGTCGAGATGACCCGCGTGCCGCGCTTCATGCACTCCGCGGTCAACGGGCACCCCGAGTTCACGTTCACCGACGTCTTCGTCGCCGACGAGGACGTGCTCGGCGGTGTCGGCAACGGATACGACCTGACCAAGGAATGGTTCACGGACGAACGCCTGATGATCGCGGCCCGCACGGTCGGCGCGGCCGAGCGTGCGCTGCAGCTGGCCCGTGACTGGGCGGTGGAGCGGGAGCAGTTCGGGGCGCCGATCGCGTCGTACCAGCTGATCCAGGGGATGCTCGCGGACTGCGCCGTGGACGTCGCCGTCAACCGCGCCTACACCCACCAGGTCGCCTGGGAGGCGGACCAGCCGGAGACCGACCGCAAGACGCTGCACGCCAAGGCGTCCACCGCCAAGCTCGCCGCCAGCGAGGCCGCCGGCCGGGTGGCGGACCGCTGTCTGCAGATCTTCGGCGGCCGTGGTTACGACCGCAGCCACCCCGTCGAGCGCATGTACCGCGAGCTGCGGGTGGACCGGATCTGGGAGGGCACCTCCGAGATCCAGCGGCTGATCATCGCCAACGAGCTGATCAAGCGCGGCACCCGCGCCCTGGCCCTGCCCACGCACTAGACCGCCCCTTCACCACCGGCCCTCCAGCACCGCACAGCCCCAACCACCGCACAGCCCCAACCACCGCACAGCCCCAACCACCGCACAGCCCCTCCACCACTGCACAGCGAGGACATCCATGGACTTCCGTCTCACCCCGCGCCAGGCCCGGCTCAAGGCCGACGCCCGTGCCCTCACCGACGTCATCGCCGCCTACGAGATCCGGTGCGAGGAGGACAACGGCCTGCCCGCCGACGCACACACCAAGATCCGCGACGCCGTCCTCGACGCGGGACTCCAGGCCGTCAACATGCCGGCCGAGTGGGGCGGCGCCGGACTCACCATCGCCGAGCAGGTCACCGTGCAGGAGGAGCTGGGCCGGCTCACCGGCGCCCTGTGGGACATGGTGTGGCGGCCCGCCAACGCACTCCGCTTCTGCACCCCGGAGCAGCGCGAGCGCTTCCTCGTCCCGGTGATCAAGGGCGAGCGGCGCGACTGCTACGCCGTCACCGAGCGCGGCGCGGGCTCGGACCCGCAGAACATCGCCACCACCGCCACCAGGAACGGCCAGGGCTGGGTGCTCAACGGCGAGAAGTGGTTCGTGACGGTCGGCGACCACGCCGACTTCATGATCGTGCTGGCCGCGGCCGGACCCGGGCGCGCGCCGACGCTGTTCCTCGTCGACAAGGACACCCCCGGCATCGAGATGACCCGCGTGCCCCGCTTCATGCACACCTTCGTCTACGAACACCCCGAGTTCACCTTCACCGACGTCCAGGTCGGCGAGGACGCCGTGCTCGGCGGCATCGGCGAGGGATACGACATCACACGCTCCTGGTTCACCGAGGAGCGCCTGATGATCGCCGCCCGCACCACCGGCGCCGCCGAACGGGCCCTGGAGCTGGCCCGTGACTGGGCGGTGGAGCGGGAGCAGTTCGGGGCGCCGATCGCGTCGTACCAGCTGATCCAGGGGATGCTCGCGGACAGCGCCGTGGACGTCGCCGTCAACCGCGCCTACACCCACCAGGTCGCCTGGGAGGTCGACCAGGCCTCGGCCGAGGACCGCAAGACGCTGCACGCCAAGGCCTCCATAGCCAAGCTCGCGGCCAGCGAGGCCTCGGGCCGGGTGATCGACCGATGCCTGCAGATCCACGGCGGGCGCGGCTACGACCGCACGTACGCGGTCGAGCGGCTCTACCGGGAACTGCGGGTGGACCGGATCTGGGAGGGCACCTCCGAGATCCAGCGGCTGATCATCGCCAACGAGCTGATCAAGCGCGGCTCGGGGGTCCTGGACCTGCCCACCGTCTGACACCACCGCCCCCACAGATCGAAGGGAAGCTCGGATGACCGACATCGAACGCGTCGGAGTCGTCGGCTGCGGACTGATGGGCGCGGGCATCGCCGAGGTCTGTGCGCGGGCCGGTCTGCCGGTGACCGTGGTGGAACGCGACGCGCAGGCGGCCCGCGCCGGCCGCCTGCGCATCACCCGCTCACTCGACCGGGCCAGCGCGCACGGCAGGCTCACCGACGAGCGGCGCGTGGCCGCCGCCGGCCTGATCACCGTGGCCGACCAGATCGAGGCACTGCACGACCGCGACCTCGTGATCGAGGCCGTGGCGGAGGACGAGCGCCTCAAGGCCGACGTCTTCACCCGCCTCGACGCCGCGGTCACCGGCGATCACACCCTCCTCGCGACGAACACCTCCTCCATCCCGGTCATCCGACTCGCCTCCGCGACGACCCGCCCCGAACACGTCGTCGGCGTGCACTTCTTCAACCCCGTACCGGTCCTGCGGCTGGTCGAACTCGTGCCCTCCCTGCTCACCTCCGCCGACACCGTGACACGCGCCGAGACCTTCGTGACGGGTCGGCTCGGCAAGGAGGTCGTCCGCACCCGGGACAGGGCCGGCTTCATCGTCAACGCGCTGCTCGTGCCGTATCTGCTGGCCGCCGTCCGCATGGTGGAGTCCGGCAGCGCCGGCGTCGAGGACGTCGACCGCGCCATGGTCCTCGGCTGCGCGCACCCGCTCGGACCGCTGGCTCTCGCGGACCTGATCGGCCTGGACACCACGCGGGCCATCGCCGAGTCGCTGTACGCCGAGTTCCGCGAACCGCAGTACTCACCGCCGCCGCTGCTGTCCCGGATGGTGGAGGCCGGACTGCTGGGGCGGAAGTCCGGCCGCGGCTTCCACGCCTACGACGGACAGCCGCAGCGCGGGGCGGCGGCACCCTCGACGCCCCGGTCTGGGGAAAGGTGAGGGAAAATGGTCACGGCCGACGACCACCGAACGAGGGGAGCCGCAGGGTGTCCACCAAGATGCGCACGGCCGACACACGCGAGCGCATCCTGACCGCGGCGTGCGAGGCCATCGCCGAGATCGGCTTCGAGAAGATCCGGATGCGCATGGTCGCCGAGAAGGCCGGTGTGTCCACGGCGCTGTTGCACTACCACTTCGACACCCGCGAGAAGCTGTTCACCGAGGCGATGACCCACTCCTTCGCCAACACCGCCACCGACGTGGAACGCGACGCGGAGACGGCGTCGGCGGCGGTCATCCTGGCCCGCATCGTGCGCAATCTCCTGCCGACCGATCCCGAGCTGCACCAGGACTGGCGGCTCTGGCAGGAACTGTGGGTACGGGCACTGCGCGACGAGGCGACCCGGACCTACGCCGTGGACCTGTACGCGCAGCTGCACACCTGGGTGGCCGACGCGGTGCGGCGCGGCATCGCGTCCGGCGAGTTCACGCCGACCGACGTGGACGAGCTGTGCACGCTCGTACTGTCCCTGAGCGACGGCTACGGCATCCGCCTCATGCTCCGCGACCCGACGGTCACCCTCGACGGCGCGCTCGCATCCGTCTGGCGCCAGGTGTCCGCCGCGCTGGGCCTGCCCGACAGGATGCCGATGGAGTGAATTTCCGGGACGCTCCTGTCCGGTCGGCGCCGGCTCGTTCGTCGTGGAGGTGAACGGACAGGACGACCGAGGAGGACAAGGGCCGCTCCACCATGATCGACCGCCCGCTGCTGGAGGCCGAGGAGGCGATCGGCGGCTACGCGATCGTCGAGGTGCCGGACCTGGACGCCGCCCTGGGGCTGGCGGCGAGCTTCCCGGTGCCCGACGGCAAGGTGGAGGTGCGTCCGATTGCCGAGCGCTGACCCGCTCGGCCCCCAGGCCACCCGGTCGCTGATCGAGCGGGTCTTCCGCGAGGAGGCGGGCCGGCTCACCGCCGGCCTGGTCCGCCTCCTCGGCGACTTCGACCTGGCCGAGGAGATGGTCGGGGAGGCCGTGGTCGAGGTGCTGCGGCGCTGGCCGAGCACCGGTCCGCCCCGGCGGCCCGGAGCCTGGCTGCTGACCTGCGCCCGCAACAAGGCCCTCGGCCGCATCCGCCGCGAGGCCCGCTTCCAGGACCGGCTCCCGGATCTCGCGGCCCGCATCCAGGCCCTGCCCGACTCGGCCGAGCGCGAGCCCGACGACCGGCTGCGCCTCATCTTCACCTACTGCCATCCGGCGCTGGACCCGGACGCCCAGGTCGCCCTGACCCTGCGCGCCGTGGTGGGCCTGACCACCGCCGAGATCGCGCGGGCGTTCATGGTGCCCGAAGGCACCCTCGCCAAGCGCGTCACCCGGGCCAAGCAGAACATCGCGAAGGCAGGCATCCCCTACCGGGCTCCGGAGTCCGAGGAGCGCGCCGCGCGGCTGCCCCAGGTCATGCGCGTGGTGTACCTCGTCTTCAACGAGGGCTGCTTCACCACGGCAGGAGACGTCGGCGTACGGCGCGAGCTGGTCGACGACGCGGAATGGCTCGCCGCCCTGCTCGCCGGGGCCCTGCCCCAGGAGCCGGAGCCCCTCGGCCTGCTCGCCCTGATCCGCCTGCACGCGGCCCGCTGGCCCGCTCGCCTGGACGCCGGCGGGCGGCTCGTACCGCTCGCCGGCCAGGACCGTACTCGATGGGACGCACGGCGCATCCGCAGCGCCACCGCCCTCATCGAGCGGGCCGCCACTCTCGGCAGACCCGGCCCCTACCAGATCGAGGCCGCCATCACCGCCGTGCACTGCGAGGCACCCGGCTGGAAGGAGACCGACTGGCCCCAACTCCGCCGGCTCTACGGCATGTTGCTGGCCGTCGACCCCTCGCCGGTCGTACGCCTGAACCGTGCCGTCGTGATCAGTCACACCGACGGCCCGGCCGCCGCACTGGCCCAGGTCGAGGACCTCACCGACCGGCTCGGCCACTACCACCTCTTCCACGCCACCCGCGCCTCGCTGCTGCGCGACCTGGGCCGCGACTCGGAGGCCGCCGAGGCCGACCGACAGGCCCTCCGCCTCACCACCAACCCGGCCGAACGCTCCCTGCTCACCGCCCGCCTGCGCGGCGGCGGGGACGCGACCTGGGCGGAGCGTCGGTGGGGATACCGCTCGCCGTCCGCGGACACCGCCCTCGTGACCGGAAACACACAGCCGGCCCGCCGCCGGTTCGGCACGCGGAAATCGTGTGCCTGCCCGGTGCCGGAACCAGCGCGCCGCCAGGGACCCCTTAACCCCTGCCGGGGCCCCTGGGGGCTCTAGGGGTGTCTTGCGTCCGTACCCCTACCTAGCCTCCAACAGCGGAGGGGAAGCGGACCGGAAACCGTCCGGAGGCGTTCCGCACGGCCGAGGCCCTCACTTCGATCTCGATCGGATGGCGCGCTGGTGAACAACGAAGAGCAACTGCTCGACTATCTCAAGCGGACGACCGCGGAACTGCGGGAGGCGCGGCGACGGCTGCGCGAGAACGAGCAACGCGCACACGGCCCCGTCGCCGTCGTCGGCATCGGGTGCCGGTACCCGGGCGGCGTCACCACCCCCGAGGAGCTGTGGGACCTGGTCGCTTCGGGCACCGACGCCGTGTCCGACTTCCCGGCCGACCGCGGCTGGGACGTGGACGCCCTGTACGACCCCGACCCGGACGCCACCGGCAAGACCTACGCCCGCACCGGCGGATTCCTGCACGACGCCGCCGACTTCGACTACGACTTCTTCGGCATCAGCCCCCGCGAGGCCCTCGCCATGGACCCGCAGCAGCGGCTGCTGCTGGAGACCTCCCACGAGGCCTTCGAGCGGGCCGGTATCGTCCCGGCCTCCCTGCGCGGCAGCCGCACCGGCGTGTTCGCCGGCGTGATGTACAACGACTACGCGACCCGCCTCACCGCCGTCCCCGACGACCTCGACGGCTACCTCGCCAACGGCAGCGCCGCCAGCATCGCCTCCGGGCGCGTCGCCTACGCCTTCGGCCTCGAAGGCCCGGTCGTCACCGTCGACACGGCCTGCTCCTCCTCCCTTGTCGCCCTGCACTGGGCGGTGCGGGCGCTGCAGTCGGGCGAGTGCTCGCTCGCCCTGGCCGGCGGCGTCACCGTGATGTCCACGCCGGAGACGTTCGTCGACTTCAGCCGGCAGCGCGGCCTCTCGCCGGACGGCCGTTGCAAGGCCTTCGCCACGGCGGCCGACGGCACCGGCTGGGGCGAGGGCGCCGGGATGCTGCTGCTGGAGCGGCTCGCCGACGCCCAGCGGGGCGGCCATCCGGTGCTCGCCGTCATCCGGGGCAGCGCGATCAACTCCGACGGTGCCAGCAGCCGCCTGACCGCACCCAACGGCCCGTCCCAGCAGCGGGTCATCCGCCAGGCGCTGGCCGGTGCCGGGCTCACCGCCGCCGATGTCGACGTCGTCGAGGCGCACGGCACGGGCACCTCCCTCGGCGATCCCATCGAGGCGCAGGCGCTGCTCGCGACGTACGGCAAGGAACACCCCGCCGAGCGGCCGCTGTTGCTGGGCTCGGTCAAGTCCAACCTCGGGCACACCCAGGCCGCCGCGGGCGTCGCCGGGATCATCAAGATGGTGCACGCCATGCGGAACGGCGTGGTTCCGCCGACGCTCCACGTCGATGCCCCCACCGACCAGGTGGACTGGAGCGCGGGCGCCGTCGAACTGGCCCTGGAGCGGCGCCCGTGGCCCGACGCCGGCCGGCCCCGCCGCGCCGCGGTCTCCTCCTTCGGCATCAGCGGCACCAACGCGCACGTCGTCCTGGAGCAGGCACCCGACGAAACCGCCCCGGCCGCAAGCGCCGAAGGCAGCGAGAACGGCACCAACTCGCCCGTGCGGGAAGGCGGTTGCGTGCCGTGGATCGTCAGCGGCCGTGGCCGACAGGCTCTCGCCGGGCAGATCGGGCGGCTGCGCGAGCACCTCGACGCCGCCCCCGGCACGCGCCCGGCCGACCTCGGTCTGTCGCTGGCCACCACCCGAGCCCTCTTCGAGCACCGCGCCGTCGCCGTCGGCCGGGACACCGCCGAGCTGCTCGACCAGCTCGCCACCGCCGACCCGCGCACGCCGGTCGGCGGCAGGACGGCGTTCCTGTTCACCGGCCAGGGAGCACAGCGCCTCGGCATGGGCCGGGCCCTGCACCGGGCGTTCCCGGTGTACGCGGAGGCCTTCGACGCCGTGTGCGCGCTCGCCGACCGCAGCCTCGAGCGGCCGCTCGCCGAGGTGATCGACACCGACGGCGACCTGCTGACCCGCACCGACTACGCGCAGATCGCCCTCTTCGCCACCGAAGTCGCCCTGTACCGCCTGCTGGAGTCCTGGGGAGTGACCCCCGACCATCTGGCCGGGCACTCCGTCGGTGAACTGGCCGCCGCCCATGTCGCCGGCGTACTGGGCCTGGAGGACGCCGTACGCCTCGTCGTCGCGCGCGGCACCTTGATGGCCGCCCTGCCCGCGGGCGGCGCCATGGCCGCGCTGCGTGCCACCGAGGACGAGGTCGCCCCCCACCTGGACGACCGGGTCGGGCTCGCCGCCGTCAACGGCCCCCGTTCCGTGGTGATCTCGGGCGCCGAGGACGCCGTGGACGCGCTCGCCGCGCGCTTCGAGAAGAGCAAGCGGCTGAAGGTGTCGCACGCCTTCCACTCGCCGCTGATGGAGCCCATGCTGGCCGACTTCGCCGAGGCCGCCGCCGCGTGCGACTTCGCGGAGCCGAGCATCCCGATCGTCTCCACGCTGACCGGCGCCCTCGCCGAGCCGGGCGAGCTGACCACGCCCGCGTACTGGGTACGGCATGTCCGCGAGGCCGTACGCTTCGCCGACGCCGTCACCGTCCTGCACGGGCTGGGCACCCGGATGTTCCTCGAGGTCGGCCCGGACGCCGCGCTCACCGCCCTGGCCGTGGACTGCGTGCCCGAGGACAGCGTGACCGTCGCCGGACTGCGCCGCGACGGCGACGAGGAACGCGACCTGGTCACGGCCCTGGCACGGCTGCACGCGGCGGGCACCGCCGTCGACTGGGCGGCGTTCTTCGCCCCGCACGGCGCCCGGCCGATCGGCCTGCCCACCTACGCCTTCCAGCGTGAACGCCTCTGGCTGGAGGCCGGCGCCGGTGGCAGCGGCGACGCCGACGGCCTGGGGCAGAGCGCCACCGGCCATCCGCTGCTGAGCGCCGCGGCCGAGCTGCCCGACACCGGGGGAGCGGTCCTCACCGGCCGGCTCTCCCTCGCCGCCCAGCCGTGGCTGGCCGACCACGCCGTCCACGGAACCGTGCTGCTGCCCGGCACCGCCTTCGTCGAGATGGCACTGCAGGCCGCGGAGCGCACCGGCTGCGACACCGTCGACGAACTCACCCTGCACGCCCCGCTGATCCTGCCCGAGCAGGGCGCCCTCGCCGTACAGGTCGCCGTCGGCGGGGAACACGACGGGCGCCGGGAGCTGACCGTCTGGTCCCGCCGCACCGACACCACCGACGCCCCGTGGACCCGCAACGCCGCCGGCGCCCTCACCCGCGCAGCGGCCGACGAGGCGCACCCGGCCGACCTGGCCGACTGGCCGCCCAGGGACGCCGAACCCGTCGATCTGGACGGCCTCTACCCCGGCCTCGCCGGCACCGGCTACGGCTACGGCGAGGTCTTCCAGGGCCTGCGCGCCATGTGGCGCCGCGGGGACGAGCTGTTCGCCGAGGCGGCCCTGCCCGACAGCGCCCGCGCCACCGCCGCCGCGTACGGCGTGCACCCGGCGCTCCTCGACGCCGTCCTGCACGTCAACCTGCTCGACCTCCCGGGCGGCCAGGCCGTGCTGCCCTTCGCCTGGGGCGGTGTCACCCTGCACGCCGCGGGCACCGACACCCTGCGTCTGCACCTCGCCCCGTCCGGCTCCGACGCCGTCGCCCTCACCCTCGCCGACGCCACCGGCGCACCCGTCGCGACCGTGCGCAGCCTCGTGGCCCGGCCCGTCTCCGCCGAGCAGCTCGCCGGGGACGGCGACGACCCGCTGTACCGGGTCGACCTCGTCCCGGCCCCCGGCCCGACGGCCGCCGACCTGCCCGCCCTGGCCGTGTGCGGTGGAGGCGACACCGGCCTCGACGCGCCCCGTCACCCCGACCCGGCCGCGCTCCTCGCCGCCGGCCCCGTCCCCGAGCTGGTCCTGCTCGCCGTACCGGCCGCGCCCGACACCGCGCCGGACCTGCCCGCCCTGGTGCGGGACCGGGTGAACAGCACGCTGGACACCCTGCGCACCTGGCTCGACGACGAGCGCTGCGCGGACGGACGGCTCGCCGTGCTTCTGCGCACCGGCGACCTCACGCACGCCCCGTTGTACGGACTCGTGCGCGCCGCGCAGGCCGAGAACCCCGGCCGGTTCCTGCTGATCGACAGCGACGGCAGCGCCGCCCCGGGCCCCGCCCTCACCACCGCGCTGGCCGCCGAGGAACCGGAGGTCGCGGTGCGGGACGGCGAGGTGAGGGTGCCGCGCCTGGCCCGCGCCAAGCCCGGCGGCCCCCTCGCCTGGGACCCGGACGGCACCGTCCTGATCACCGGTGGCACCGGCGGCCTCGGCGCCCTGATCGCCCGTCACCTGGTCACCGAGCACGGCGTACGGCATCTGCTGCTGGCCGGCCGCCGCGGCGCGGACGCCCCCGGAGCCGCCGAACTGCGCGACGAACTGGCCGAGTCGGGCGCCGAGGTGACCCTCGCCCGGTGCGACGCCGCCGACCGCGCCGACCTGGCGGCGCTGCTCGACGAGCACGGGCACGGCGTACGGGCCGTGGTGCACGCCGCCGGCGTCGTCGACAACGGCGTGCTGGCCACCCTCGACACGGACAAGGTCGACCGGGTGCTGCGGCCCAAGGTGGACGCCGCCTGGAACCTGCACGAACTGACCCGCGAGCGGGACCTCACGGCCTTCGTCCTGCTGTCCTCCACCGCCGGTCTGCTGGTCGGCGGCGGCCAGGCCAACTACGCCGCCGCCAACACCTTCCTCGACGGCCTCGCCGCCCACCGCCACGCACTCGGCCTGCCCGCCGTGTCCCTCGCCTACGGCCTGTGGTCCGGCTCCGGCGGTATGAGCGCCGACATCGACGCCGCCGACCTCGAACGGCTGCGCCGGCTCGGCCTGCCCGCGCTGACCCCCGCCCAGGGACTGCGCACCTTCGACGCCGGACTCGGCGCCGAGGACGCCGTCCTGGTGCCCGTACGCCTGGACGCCGCAGCGCTGCGCGCCCGGCCGGACGGCGTGCCCGCGCTGCTGCGCGGCCTGGTGCGGCCCGCCCGGCGGCGCGGCGCCGAGGCCGCGGCGGGAGTCTTTGCCGACTCCTGGCGCGACCGTCTGGCGCCGCTCGCGGACTCCGAACGGGACCGCGCCCTGCTGGAGTTGGTCCGCACCCATGTCGCCGGCGTGCTCGGGCACCCCTCGCCGGAGTCGGTCGACCCGGGGCGTGCCTTCCAGGAGATGGGCTTCGACTCGCTCGCCGCGGTCGAGCTGCGCAACCTCCTCGCGGGCGCCACCGGCCTCGCCCTGCCCGCGACGCTGGTCTTCGACCAGCCCACCCCCCTCACCCTCGCCGCCCACCTCAAGGGCGCGCTCGTGCCCGGACCGGCCGACCTCACCCGGTCCGCGCTCGCCGAACTGGACCGCCTCGAAGCCACCCTGCACGACCTGCCCGACCAGGACGGCAGCCACGCCCGCGTCACCGCGCGCCTCGAAGCGCTGCTGCGCAGCTGGCAGGACACCCACGGACGCCACAGCGCGCCCGGGGCACCGGAGGACTTCCGGGAAGCCAGCGACGAAGAACTCTTCGCCAAGCTCGACAACGAACTGGGAGCCCTGTGATGGAAGACTCGGCCACGGCCGGCAAGCTCCGCGACTACCTGAAGCGGGCCACGACCGAGCTGGAGCGCAGCCGCCGCCGCGTACGGGAGCTGGAGGAGCAGGACCGCGAGCCCGTCGCCATCATCGGCATGGGCTGCCGCTACCCCGGCGGTGTGCGCACCCCCGAGGACCTGTGGCGCATCGTCGACGAGGGCATCGACGTCGTCACCGAGTTCCCCACCGACCGCGGCTGGGACGTCGAGGCGATCTACGACCCCGAGCCCGGCGCCCCCGGCAAGTCCTACGTCCGCCACGGCGGCTTCCTGCACGACGCGGCCGAGTGCGACCCCGCGTTCTTCGGCATCAGCCCCAAGGACGCGCCCGGCACCGACCCGCAGCAGCGGATGCTGCTGGAGGTCACCTGGGAGGCGTTCGAGCGCGCCGGCATCGACCCCACCACGGTCAAGGGCTCCTCGACCGGTGTCTTCGTCGGCCTGATGCACCACGACTACATCGGCGGCACCATCTCCGGCAGCATCGTCTCCGGCCGTATCGCCTACACCCTGGGCCTGGAGGGCCCTGCGGTCACCATGGACACCGCGTGCTCCTCCTCCCTGGTCGCGCTGCACTCGGCGATCCAGTCGCTGCGCAAGGGCGAGTGCTCCCTCGCGCTCGCGGGCGGCGCCGCCGTGATGGCCAGCCCCGAGATGTTCATCGAGTTCAGCGAGCGCCGCGCGCTGTCCCCCGACGGCCGCTGCCACTCCTTCTCCGACGACGCCGCGGGCGCCGCCTGGGCCGAGGGCGCCGGCATGCTGCTCGTGGAGCGCCTGTCCGACGCCCTGCGCAACGGCCACGAGGTACTCGCCGTCGTACGCGGTTCGGCCGTCAACCAGGACGGCGCCTCCAACGGCCTGACCGCGCCGAGCGGCCCGGCCCAGATCCGCGTCATCGAGCAGGCTCTCGCCGACGCCCGACTCGCCCCGCACCACATCGACGCGGTCGAGGCGCACGGCACCGGCACCACCCTCGGCGACCCCATCGAGGCCCAGTCCGTCATCGCCGCCTACGGACAGGACCGCCCCGAGAACCAGCCGATCCTGCTCGGCTCCATCAAGTCCAACATGGGCCACCCGCAGGCCGCGGCCGGTGTCGGCGCCGTCATCAAGATGGTCATGGCGATGCGCCACGGCACCCTCCCCCGCACCCTGCACGTGGAGAAGCCCAGCACCGCCGTCGACTGGAGCGCGGGCGACATCGAGCTGCTCACCGAGCCGCGCGCGTGGCACACCCCCGACGGCCGCCCCCGCCGCGCCGGCGTGTCCTCCTTCGGCATCTCCGGCACCAACGCGCACACCATCCTGGAGGAGGCGCCGGCCGTGGAGGCCGAGCAGCCCGCCCCGGAGCGCGCCGCGCTGCCCGTCGTCCCGTGGGTGCTGTCCGGCAAGGGCTCCGACGCCGTCCAGCGGCAGGCCGAGCGGCTGCTCGCCGCCGCCGCCGACCTCGACCCGTACGACGTCGGGTTCTCGCTGGCCACCACCCGCACCCGGTTCACCCACCGAGCCGCCGTCACCGGCCGCGACCGGGACGAACTGCTCGCCGCCCTGCGGGCCGTCGCCGACGGGAGCCAGGCGGCCGTCGTCACCCCCGAACCCGGCCGGCTCGGCGTCCTGTTCTCCGGCCAGGGCTCCCAGCGGCCCGGCATGGGCCGCACCCTGCACGCGGCCTTCCCGGTGTTCGCCGCGGCCTTCGACGAGATCTGCGCCGCTTTCGACGCCCACCTGGAGCGTCCGCTGCGCGAGGTGATGTTCGAGGAGGCCGCCGACCCGGCCGCGTCCCCGCTGAACCAGACCGTCTACACCCAGGCGGCCCTGTTCACCTTCGAGACCGCCCTGTACCGGCTGCTGGAGCACTGGGGTGTCCGCCCCGACCTGCTCGCCGGGCACTCCATCGGCGAGGTCGTGGCCGCACACGTCGCCGGTGTCCTGGAGCTGAAGGACGCGGTCGCCCTGGTCGCCGCCCGCGGCCGGCTGATGCAGGAGCTGCCGACCGGCGGTGCGATGGTCTCCCTGCTGGCCTCGGAGGCCGAGGTCACGCCGCTGCTCACCGACGGCGTCGACATCGCGGCCGTCAACGGCCCCCGCGCGGTGGTGATCTCGGGCGACGAGGAGGCCGTGCTCGCCGTCGCCGCGCAGGTGGAGAAGACCACCCGGCTGAAGGTGTCCCACGCCTTCCACTCGCACCGCATGGACCCCATGCTCGACGCGTTCCGCGAGGTGCTGGAAGGCCTCACCTTCCACGAGCCCGCCCTGCCCGTCGTCTCCAACGTCACGGGCCGCATGGCCGACGCGCTCACCTCGCCCGAGTACTGGGTGCGGCACGTCCGTGAGGCCGTCCGCTTCCACGACGGCGTCACCACCCTCGCCGCCGAGGGCGCCACCCGCTTCCTGGAGGTCGGCCCCGACTCGGTCCTCACCAACATGGCCCAGGACGTGGTGCCCGACGTCATCGGCGCCCAGCGCCGCGACCGGGACGAGGACGCCACCCTCGTCGACGCCGTGAGCAGGCTGCAGCTGACCGGCAGCGGCCCCGACTGGACGGCCGTGTTCGCCGGGGGCCGCAAGGTCGACCTGCCCACCTACCCGTTCCGCCGCGACCGCCACTGGGAGGACGCCCCCATCCTCCAGGCCGAGCGCTCCGCGGCGGCCCGCGCCGGAGGCGACGCAGCCGACCCGTTCTGGGAGCTGGTCCGGGACCAGGACGTGCCCGCCGTCGCCGCCACCCTCGGCGTCGCCGACGAGACCTCCGTCGCCGCCGTCGTACCGGCCCTCGCCGCCTGGCACGAGCAGCGGCAGGCCAACGCCGCCGCCGACGGCTGGCGCTACCGGGTCGCCTGGGAGCCGCTGGCCCCCGCCGCCACCCCGGCGCTCGGCGGGCACTGGCTGGCCGTCGTCCCCGCCGACGACGACCCGTGGACGCTCGCTGTCCTGACCGGGCTCGCCGACCGGGGCGTCACCATCGACACCCTCACGGTGCCGCTCGCCGCCGACCGCGCCGAACTGGCCGGACTGGTCGCCGGCCGGGGCGACGTCGACGGCGTGCTGTCCATGCTGGCGCCGGCCACCGACGTGACTTCGACCGCCGCCCTCGTCCAGGCGCTCGGGGACGCCGAGATCACCGCCCCGCTCTGGTGCGCCACCCGTGACGCCGTCGCCCACGGCACGGCCGCCGAGGTCACCGGCTTCGCGCAGGCCCAGGTGTGGGGTCTCGGCCGGGTCGCCGCCCTGGAGCACCCCGACCGCTGGGGCGGACTGATCGACCTGCCCGCCGAGATCGGCCCGCAGACCGTCGCCCGACTGGCCGCGCTGCTCGGCGACGCCGGCGGCGAGGACCAGGTCGTCATCCGCGAGTCCGGCGCCTACGGCCGCCGCCTGGAGCACGCCCCGGCCCGCGCCGGCGCTCCCTGGAAGCCGTCCGGCACGGTGCTGGTCACCGGGGCCACGGGCGCGGTCGGTACGGCCGTCGCGCGATGGCTCGCCGCCGAGGGCGCCGACCACCTGCTGCTGACCTCCCGCCGGGGCACGGACGCGCCCGGCGCCGACGACCTCGTCGCCGAACTCACCGGCACCGGCACCGAGGTGACCCTCGCCGCCTGCGACGTGGCCGACCGCGAGGCGCTGGCCGCGCTGCTGGACTCCGTACCCGAGGAGCACCCCCTGACCGCCGTGCTGCACCTGGCCGGGGTCCTCGACGACGGCGTCCTGGACGCACTCACCCCCGACCGGTTCGCCGGCGTCCTCGCCGCCAAGGCCGACTCCGCCCGCCACCTGCACGAACTCACCGCGGAACGGGACCTGTCGGCGTTCGTGCTGTTCTCCTCGCTGACCGCCACCGTCGGTGGCGCCGGACAGGCCAACTACGCCGCCGCCAACGCCTACCTCGACGCCCTCGCCGAGCACCGGCAGGCCGCCGGACTGGCCGGCACCTCGGTGGCCTGGGGACCGTGGGGCGGCGACGGCATGGCCGCCCACGGCACCGTCCGCTCGGCCGCCCGCGCGATGGGCATGTCCCTCCTCGCCCCCGAGCGCGCCCTGACCGCGCTCGGCCGCGCCCTGGACGGCGGCGACACCACCGTCACCGTCGCCGACGTCGACTGGTCCGTGTTCGCGCCCGCGTTCACCTCGAGCCGGCCCAGCGCCCTGCTGTCCGCGCTGCCCGAGGCCCGGCGCGGCACCGGCGGAGGTGCCGAGGCGGGCGCGGCCGACGGCTTCGCCGAGAAGCTCGCCGGCCTCACCGGCGGCGAACGCGACCGCGCCCTGCAGGAGCTGGTGTGCGGCCAGGCCGCCGCGGTGCTCGGCTACGGCAGCGCCGACGCGATCGAGGCGACCACCGCCTTCCGCGACCTCGGCTTCGACTCCCTCACCTCGGTCGACCTGCGCAACCGGATCAGCAGCGCCGCCGGGGTGCCGCTGCCGGCCACGCTCATCTTCGACTACGCCACCCCCGCCGCCCTCGCCAAGCACCTGGGCACCGAACTCGCGGGCGCCGACACCTCCGTGGACTCGGTCGTCGCCGAACTCGACCGGGTCGCGGCCCGGCTCGGCGACCTCACTGCCGAGGACATCGAGCAGGGCCGGATCACCACGCGCCTGCAGTCCCTGCTGGCCGATCTGAACAAGACCCTCGGCCAGGACGCCGCCGCCGTCGCCGGACGGCTGGAGGACGCCTCCGCCGACGACGTCTTCGCGTTCATCGACAACGAGCTCGGCTCGGCGTGATCGGTTCGGCGTGACCCCACCCTCCCACGACACCCCGGCCCCACCGCAGTCCACCTCTTCGCACAGGAGTGGCGACACCCGATGACCAACGACGAAAAGCTGCTCTCCTACCTCAAGCGGGTCTCCGCCGACCTGGCCCAGACCCGTCAGCGGCTGCACGAGGTGGAGACCCAGGACCGGGAACCCATCGCCATCGTCGCAATGAGCTGCCGCTTCCCCGGCGGTGTGACCACCCCGGAGGAGTTCTGGCGGCTCGTCCACGAGGGCACCGACGCCATCGGTGACTTCCCGGACGACCGGGGCTGGGACGTCGACGCGCTCTACGACCCCGACCCGGACGCCACCGGCAAGACCTATGTCAAGCGCGGTGGCTTCCTGGACGACGCGGCGGGATTCGAGCCGGACTTCTTCGGCATCAGCCCCCGCGAGGCGGTCGCGATGGACCCCCAGCAGCGGCTGCTGCTGGAGGTGTCGTGGGAGGCCCTGGAGCGGGCCCGCATCGCCCCCGACGCGGCGCACGGCGGCCGGATCGGGGTGTTCGCGGGCACCAACGGCCAGGACTACAAGGACCTGTTGGCGAAGCTGCCGGACGACAGCGAGGCCGCGCTCGGCACCGGTGTGCTGGCCGCCGTCATCTCCGGCCGCATCTCCTACACCCTGGGACTCGAGGGCCCGGCCGTCACCATCGACACCGCCTGCTCCTCGGCGCTCGTCGCGGTGCACCTCGCCGTCCAGGCCCTGCGCAACAAGGAGTGCACCCTCGCCCTCGCGGGCGGCGCGACCGTGATGTCCACGCCGGGCAACTTCATCGCCTTCTCCCGCCAGCGCGGCCTCGCCGTCGACGGCCGCAGCAAGTCCTTCGCGGACGCCGCCGACGGCACCAGCTGGAGCGAGGGCGCCGGCATGCTGGTGCTGGAGCGGCTCAGCGACGCCCGCCGCAACGGGCACGAGGTGCTGGCCGTCGTGCGCGGCTCCGCCGTCAACCAGGACGGCGCCTCCAACGGCCTGACCGCGCCCAACGGCCCGTCCCAGCAGCGGGTCATCCGGGCCGCGCTCACCGGCGCACAGCTCGGCCCGGCGGACGTCGACCTGCTGGAGGCGCACGGCACCGGCACCACCCTCGGCGACCCGATCGAGGCCCAGGCCCTGCTCGCCACCTACGGCCAGGACCGGCCCGCGGACACCCCGCTGTGGCTCGGCTCGGTCAAGTCCAACATCGGACACTCCCAGGCCGCGGCCGGCGTCGCCGGCATCATCAAGGCCGTCATGGCGATACGGCACCGGGTCCTGCCCCGGTCGCTGCACGCCGAGCAGCCGTCGAGCAAGGTCGACTGGGACCAGGGCCAGGTCCGGCTGCTGACCGAGAACCGGCCCTGGACCGACCCCGGCCGCCCGCGCCGGGCCGCCGTCTCCTCCTTCGGCGCCAGCGGCACCAACGCGCACACCATCCTGGAGGAGGCGCCCGCCGAGGAGACGCCCGAGGCCGAGCCCCGTACGGCACCGCCGCTCGTACCGTGGGTGCTCTCCGGCCGCACCGAGCGCGCCCTGCGCGAGCAGGCCGCCCGCCTGACGGCCGCCGCCGGCGAGCCGGACCCGGTGGACGTGGCCTACTCCCTGGCCGCCACCCGCACCGCCCACCAGTACCGCGCCGTGGTCCTCGGCACCGATCGCGACGCCCTCATGGCGGCGACGCATCGGCTCGCCGAGGGCGGCCAGGGCGCCGCCTCCGGCCGCGTCCGCAAGGGGCAGACCGCCTTCCTGTTCACCGGGCAGGGCTCGCAGCGCGCCGGCATGGGCCGCGAACTGTACGCACACTTCCCGGTGTTCGCCCGTGCCGTCGACGAGATCTGCGCGCTGTTCGACGACGACCTGCGCGACCTGATGTTCGGCGACGACCCCGAGCCGCTGAACCGCACCGCCCGCACCCAGAGCGCGCTGTTCGCCTTCGAGGTCGCGCTGTACCGGCTGGTCGAGTCCTGGGGCATGACGCCCGACTACCTGGCCGGACACTCCATCGGCGAGATCGCCGCCGCCCATGTCGCGGGCGTCCTGGACCTGAACGACGCGACCACGCTGGTGGCCGCGCGCGGCCGGCTCATGCAGGCGCTGCCCGAGGGCGGTGCCATGATCGCCGTACGCGCCACCGAGGACGAGGTCCGCCCGCTGCTCACCGAGCGGGTCGGCATCGCCGCAGTCAACGGCCCCGCCTCCGTGGTGGTCTCGGGCGACGCCGACGAGGCCGAGGCGTTGGCCGCCCGGTTCGAGAAGAGCCGGCGGCTGAAGGTCTCGCACGCCTTCCACTCGCCGCTGATGGAGCCGATGCTGGCCGAATTCCGGTCGGTCGTCGCCTCCCTGGCCTTCCAGCGGGCCACGATCCCGGTCGTCTCCAACGTCACCGGCGCCCTCGCCACCCAGGACCTCGCCACCCCCGAGTACTGGGTGCGCCACGTCCGCGAGGCGGTCCGGTTCCACGACGGGATACGCGCCCTCGCCGCCGAGGGCGTCACCCGCTTCCTCGAACTCGGCCCCGACGCGGTGCTCACCGCCATGGCCCGCGAATGCCTGGCCGCCGACGGCACGGACACCCAGGCCGTGCTCGTCGGCGCCACGCGCCGCGAGCGCGACGAGGCCGAGACCCTGCTCACCGCCGTCGCCCAGATGTACACCGGCGGCGCGACGGTGGACTGGACCGCGCTGTTCACCGGCGCCCGCACGGTCGACCTGCCCACCACCGCCTTCCAGCGCGACCGGTTCTGGCCCGAGACGGCCACCACCGTCGGCGACGTCGGCTCCGCCGGACTGGACTCCGCCGACCACCCGCTGCTCGGCGCGGCCACCGTGCTCGCCGACTCCGACGGCGCCGTGCTCACCGGCCGGCTGTCGGTGCGCACCCACGCCTGGCTCGCCGACCACGTCGTCGGCGGCTCGGTCGTCGTCCCCGGCACCGCCATGGTCGAACTCGCCGTGCGCGCCGGCGACCAGGTCGGCTGCGGCCGCCTGGAGGAACTCGCCCTGGAAATACCGCTGGTGCTGCCCCCGGACGACGGTGTGCGGGTCCAGGTCGCCGTCGGCGCACCGGACGCCTCCGGCGCCCGTACGGTGCAGGTGTTCGCCCGCGCCGAGAGCCTGCCCGCCGACGAGCCGTGGACCCTGCACGCCTCCGGCCTCCTCGCCACCGGCACCGACACCCCGGGCGCCCGCCTGGACGTCTGGCCTCCCGAGGACGCCGAGCCCCTCGACACCACGGGCCTGTACGAGCGGCACGCCGCCGCGGGCCTCGAGTACGGCCCCGTCTTCCAGGCTCTGACGGCCGCCTGGCGGCGCGGCGAGGAGGTGTTCGCCGAGGTACGGCTGCCCGAGCGGCCCGCCGCCGACGCGCCCCGCTTCGGCCTGCACCCGGCCGCCTTCGACGCGGCCCTGCACTCCCTGGCCCTGCTCGGCGACGGATCCGCCGACGACACCGCCCGGCTGCCCTTCATGTTCGCAGGCGTCACCCTGCACGCCGTCGGCGCCTCCGTGCTGCGCGCCCGGCTGGTGCCCACCGGGCCGGACGCCTTCGCCGTCGACCTGGCCGACGCCACCGGCGCCCCCGTCGCGACCGTCGCCTCGCTGGCCTCCCGCCCGCTCACCAATCTGCGCGCCGCCCGCGACACGACCGCCGACGCCCTGTTCGCCCTCGACTGGCAGCCGCTGCCGCTGGACACCGACGCCCCCGACACCGACCACCGGGTGCTGCACAGCACACCGGGCACGGACGCGGCCGCCGTACGGGAAGCGCTGCACGGCGCGCTCACGGCCCTCCAGGACGACGACCCCCGGCCGCTGGCCGTGGTCACCCACGGCGCGGTGAGCGTGGCGGGCGAGGACGTGCCCGACCTCGCCGGTGCCGCCGTATGGGGTCTGGTGCGGTCCGCGCAGTCGGAGAACCCGGACCGGTTCGTGCTCCTCGACCTCGAACCGGGCACGGATGCCGCCTCCGTCCTGCCCGCCGTCCTCGCCTTCGGTGAACCGCAGGTCGCGATGCGCTCCGGCACGGCCCGCGCCGCTCGACTGGTGCGCGCCGAAGTCCCCGCCGAGGCACGGGAGCTCACCCTCGACCCCGCGGGCACGGTGCTCCTGACCGGCGCCACCGGCGGCCTCGGCCCGGTGCTCGCCCGGCACCTGGTCACCACGCACGGCGCCCGTCACCTCGCGCTGCTCAGCCGGTCGGGCGAATCCGGCGACCTGATCGCCGAACTCGCCGGCCTCGGCGCCACCGCGACCGCCCACGCCTGCGACGTCGCCGACCGGGATGCCCTCGCCGCCGTGCTGGCCGGCATCCCGGCCGAGCACCCGGTCACCGCGGTCGTGCACGCCGCCGGTGTCCTTGACGACGGCGTGGTCGCCTCGCTCACCCCGGAGCGGATCGACACGGTCCTCGCACCGAAGGCGCTCGGCGCCCTGCATCTGCACGAACTCACCGACGGACTCTCGGCGTTCGTACTGTTCTCGTCCGTCGCCGGCACCGTCGGCGCCCCGGGCCAGGGCAACTACGCCGCCGCCAACGCCCTCCTGGACGCCCTCGCCGCCCACCGCCACGCCCACAGCGCACCCGCGCTCTCGCTGGCCTGGGGGCCGTGGGCCCCGTCCGGCGGTATGACCAGCTCCCTGGAGGAGGCCGACCGCGCCCGCATGGCACGCGGCGGGATGAGCGCCCTGTCGGCCGAGGAGGGCACGGCCCTGTTCGACCTGGCGGTGCGCACCGGCCGTCCCGCCCTCGCACCGGTGCGGCTCGGCCTGCCCGCGCTGCGCGCCCAGGGCAGCGGCCTCGCGCCCGTCTTCCGCGCGCTCGCGGGCCGCCCGATGCGCCGGGAGGCCGCCGCCGAGGGCGCCGACACCACCTTCGGCGAGCGGATGGCCGCCCTCGGCGACGAGGAGCGCGCCGAGGCGCTGCTGCACACCGTCCGCACCCATGTCGCCGCCGTGCTCGGGCACGCCGCCCCCGACAGCGTGGAGACCGACCGGGCCTTCAAGGACCTCGGCTTCGACTCGCTCGCCGCGATCGAGCTGCGCAACTCCCTCTCCGCCGAGCTGGACCAGCGGCTCAGCGCCACCCTCGTCTTCGACCACCCGTCGCCCGAGGCGCTCGCCGCCCACCTCGGCACCCTCGTCGGCGGCGCCCGCGCCGGAACCCGCCGGGACCGTCGTACCGTGCGGGCCCGCGCCGACGAGCCGCTGGCCATCGTGGGTCTGGCGTGCCGCTACCCGGGCGACGTCCGCAGCCCCGAGGACCTGTGGCGGCTGGTCGCCGACGGCACCGACGCCATCTCCCCCTTCCCCGCCAACCGGGGCTGGGACGTGGACCGCATCGTCGACGCCGGCCGGCAGCGACCCGACACCTCCTACGTCGGCGAGGGCGGATTCCTGCACGACGCGGGCGAGTTCGACGCCCCCTTCTTCGGCATCAGCCCCAAGGAAGCCCTCGTCATGGACCCCCAGCAGCGGCTGCTGCTGGAGGCGTCCTGGGAGGCGCTGGAGGGCGCGGGCATCGACCCGCACACCCTCAAGGGCAGCCGCACCGGCGTGTTCGCCGGTGTCCAGTACCACGACTACTTCGGCAGCTTCGGCTCCGGCAGCATCATCTCCGGCCGCATCGCCTACACCCTGGGTCTGGAGGGCCCTTCGCTCTCCGTCGACACGGCCTGTTCCTCCTCGCTGGTGGCGCTGCACCTCGCCGCCCAGTCCCTGCGCCAGGGCGAGTCCAGCCTCGCGCTGGTCGGCGGCGTCGCCGTGATGGCCACCCCGGAGACGTTCATCGAGTTCAGCCGGCAGGGCGCGCTCGCCCCCGACGCCCGCACCCGCGCCTTCGCCGACGCGGCGGGCGGCACCGTGTGGGGCGAGGGCGTCGGTGTGATGGTGGTGGAGCGGCTCTCCGACGCCCGCCGCAACGGGCACGAGGTGCTGGCCGTCGTCCGTGGCACCGCCGTCAACCAGGACGGCGCCTCCAACGGCCTCACCGCCCCCAACGGCCCCTCCCAGGAACGCGTCATCCTCGAAGCCCTGGACAACGCCCGCCTCACCACCGCCGACGTGGACGTCGTGGAGGCCCACGGCACCGGTACGACGCTCGGCGACCCGATCGAGGCACAGGCGCTGCTGGCCACCTACGGCCAAGAGCGCGAAGAGCCGCTGTGGCTGGGCTCGATCAAGTCCAACATCGGGCACACGCAGGCCGCCGCCGGTGTCGCCGGCGTCATCAAGATGGTGATGGCGATGCGGCACGGTGTCCTGCCGCAGACCCTGCACGTGGACCAGCCGTCCACGAAGGTCGACTGGGACGCCGGACAGGTGCGGCTGCTGACCGAGCAGCGGGACTGGCCGCAGCAGGGCCGGCCGCGCCGGGCCGGTGTGTCCTCCTTCGGCATCAGCGGCACCAACGCCCATGTCATCCTCGAGCAGGCCCCGCCCGTCCCCGCCGAGCCCGACCGCGGCGGACCCGCGGGCCTCGCCGTCCCGTGGCTGCTCAGCGCCAAGACGCCCGCCGCACTCGCCGGCCAGGCCGCAGCCCTCCTCGGCCACCTCGACACCCACCCCGAGCTGGACCCGTCCGACATCGGCTGGACGCTGGCCACCACCCGCGCCCGCTTCACGCACCGGGCCGCGATCAGCGGGGCCGACACGGCCGAACTGCGCGGCGCCCTGGCGGCGCTGGCCGACGGCACCACCGCCCGCACCCTCGCCGAGGGCGCCGCGGCCGGCCGCGCCCGGCCCGTGTTCGTCTTCCCCGGCCAGGGCTCCCAGTGGTCCGGCATGTCCACCCGACTCCTCGACGAGTCCCCGGTGTTCGCCGCCCGCATGGCCGAGTGCGCCGCAGCCCTCGCGCCGTACACCGACTGGGACTTCCACACCGAGCTGCGCGGCGACCTCGACCGTGTCGACGTCGTCCAGCCGCTGCTGTGGGCCGTCATGGTGTCCCTGGCACACACCTGGAGCGCCTACGGCGTCACCCCGGCCGCCGTCATCGGCCACTCCCAGGGTGAGATCGCCGCCGCCTGCGCGGTCGGCGCGCTGTCCCTCCAGGACGGCGCCCGTGTCGTCGCCCTGCGCTCACAGGCCATCGCCGAGCTGCTGTCCGGCTCCGGCGGCATGATGTCCGTCGCCGAGGGCGCCGACGCGGTCCGCGACCGGCTCACCGCCTGGGACGGCCGACTCTCCGTCGCCGCCGTCAACGGCGCCGCCTCCACGGTGGTCTCCGGCGACCCCGACGCCCTCGACGAACTCCTCGGCCGACTGCGGGAGGAGAAGGTCCGCGCCAAGCGGCTGCCCGTGGACTACGCCTCCCACAGCGCCCACGTCGAGACCCTCCGCGAGCGCCTGGCGCAGGTCCTCGACGGCATCGAGCCGCGCGCCACCCAGGTGCCGTTCTACTCGACCGTCACCGGCGGCCCGATCGACACCACGGAACTCGACGCCGGCTACTGGTACACCAACCTGCGCGGAACCGTGCTGTTCGAGCAGGCGGTACGCGCCGTCATCGCGGACGGGCACCAGCTGTTCATCGAGTCCAGCCCGCACCCGGTGCTGACCGTCGGCATCCAGGAGACCGACGACTCCGTGGCCGCCGTGGGCTCCCTGCGCCGCGACGAGGGCGGCCGCGACCGGCTGCTGACCGCCCTCGGCGAGGCGTTCACCCACGGCGCGGGCGCCGACTGGGCCGCCGTCGCCGAAGGCCGCGGACCGCGCCGCGTTCCGCTGCCCGGCTACGCCTTCCAGCGCGAGTGGTACTGGCTCGACTCCACCGCGACGGGCGCCGACGTCACCTCCGCCGGCCTCGCCCCCACCGACCACGCCCTGCTCGGCGCCGCGATGGTCCGGGCCGACAGCGAGGGCGCCGTCCTCACCGGACGCCTCTCGCCCGGCATCCAGCCCTGGCTGGAGGACCACCGCGTCGGCGGGCGGCTCCTCTTCCCCGGCACCGGACACCTCGAACTCGCGCTGCGCGCCGGCGACCAGGTCGGCTGCGGCGACGTCGCCGAACTCACCCTGCACGCACCGCTGGTCCTGCCCGACCACGGCGCCGTCCAGCTCCAGGTCGTCGTCGGCGCGCCCGAAGGAGAGACCCGCCCGGTCACCATCTGGTCGCGTCCGGAGAGCCCCGACGAGGAACTGCCCTGGACCCGGCACGCCGACGGCCTGCTCGCCCCGACCGGCACCCTCCCGGTCACCACCGACCCGCTCACCGCGTGGCCCCCGCAGGGCGCCGAAGTCGTCGGCCTGGACGGCCTGTACGACGAACTCGCCGCGCTCGGTCTCGGCTACGGCCCCCTGTTCCAGGGACTGCGCGCCGCCTGGCGCACCGAGGACGGCCTGTACGCGGAGGTCGCCACCGATGCCTCACCCGACGGTTTCGGACTGCACCCGGCCCTGTCGGACGCCGCCCTGCACACCGTCGGCCTGACCGACGCGGCGGGCGAGGAGGCCCTGCTGCCGTTCGCCTGGTCCGGGGTGCGGCTGCACGCCACCGGCGCGACCGCCCTGCGCGTCCGCGTCCGGCCCACCGGCGAGGGCACCGTACGCCTCACCCTCGCCGACCCCTCGGGCGCGCCCGTCGCCACGGTCGACTCGCTGACGCTGCGGCCCCTGAAGACCGAAGCGCTCCAGGCCGCGGCCCGCTCGGCCCGTGCGGGCGCGCTGTACCGGGTCGAGTGGGTACCGGCCCCGTCGACGGCGGCGGACCCGTCGGCCGACGCGGCACCGTACGTGGTGCGCGTCCCGGCCGGGGTGGACGCCGCCGAGACCCGGGCGGCCGTCGACACGGTCCTGGACGAGCTGCGCGCCCGGCTCGCCGACGACGACCGCACTCTCGTCGTCAGCACCGGCGCCGACCCGGCGGGGGCCGCCGTCGGCGGCCTGGTCCGCTCGGCCCAGTCGGAGAACCCCGGCCGGATCGTGCTGATCGAGACCGAACAGGAGCCGGCCGCCGAACGCCTCACCGAGGCGGTCGCCACCGGCGAACCGCACCTGGCCTTCCGCGACGGCACCTGGTACGTGCCGCGGCTGGCCCGCGTCGTCGCCGACGAGCCCGACGCGGCCCCCGGCACCGGCGATCTGGGCACCGGCACCGTCCTGCTCACCGGCGCCACCGGCGCCCTCGGCACGATCCTCGCCCGGCATCTGGTCGCCGAGCGGGACGTCCGCCACCTGCTGCTGCTCAGCCGCAGCGGCAACACCGACGGCCTCGTCGCCGAACTCACCGAGCTGGGCGCCGAGGTGACGAGCGTCGCCTGTGATGTCGCCGACCGCGCGGCGCTCGCCGCGGTACTGGACGCCGTACCGGCCGACCGGCCGCTGACCGCCGTGATCCACGCGGCCGGCGTCCTCGCCGACGGGGTGCTCACCTCCCTGACCCCGGAACGGATCGACGCGGTGTTCCGGCCGAAGGTCGACGCCGCCTGGAACCTGCACGAACTCACCGCGGACCTCGGCCTGTCGGCGTTCGTGCTGTTCTCCTCGTCCGCCGCCACGCTCGGCTCGCCCGGCCAGGCGAACTACGCCGCCGCCAACGCCTACCTCGACGCGCTCGCCGTACACCGCCGGACCCTCGAACTGCCCGCGCACTCCCTGGCCTGGGGCCTGTGGGCGCAGGCCGGCGGCATGACCGGCACCCTCGACGAGACGGACCTCACGCGCATCTCCCGCGGCGGCGTCGCCCCCCTGGCGACCGAGGAGGGCGTCGCCCTCTTCGACGCCGCCGTGCACGGCACCGACCCGGCCGTACTGCCGGTGAAGCTGGACATGGCCTCGCTGCGCGCCCAGGGCGAGGGCCTGGCCCCGCTGTTCCGCGGCCTCGTGCCCGTGCGCCGCGCCGGTGCGGCGGGCGGGCAGGCAGCGGCCGGCGGTGCCGACGCCCTGCGCGAGCGGCTCGCCGGGCTGCTGGAGGCGGAGCGCGAGGCGTTCCTCACCGAACTCGTGCAGGACCACGTCGCGACCATCCTCGGCTACCGCTCCGCCCAGGACGTCGGCCGCACCCTGGCCTTCAAGGAACTCGGCTTCGACTCGCTGGCGGCCGTGGAACTGCGCAACCGGCTCACCGCGGCGACCGGCCTCCGGCTGCCCGCGACCCTCGTGTTCGACCACCCCACGCCCGCGGGACTCGCCGGCCACCTGCTCGGTGAACTGACCGGCACCCTCGCCCCGGCGCCCGCCCGCACCGTGCCCCACGGCGCCGCCGCGGACGAACCGATCGCCGTCATCGGCATGGCCTGCCGCTTCCCCGGCGACATCGGCTCGCCCGAGGACCTGTGGCGGCTGGTGGCCGAAGGCCGCGACGCCGTCGGCGAGTTCCCGACCGACCGCGGCTGGGACGTCGAGAACCTCTACGACCCGACCCTGGACCGGCCCGGCACCAGCTACACCCGGCACGGTGCCTTCCTGTACGACGCCGCCGACTTCGACCCGGCGTTCTTCGCCATGGACGGCGAGGAGGCGGAGGTCACCGATCCCCAGCAGCGGCTGCTGCTGGAGACCTCCTGGGAGGCGCTGGAGCGGGCCTCCATCGACCCCGCCGACCTGCGCGGCTCCGACACCGGCGTGTTCGCCGGGGTCATGTACCACGACTACTTCGGCAGCTTCGGCTCCGGCAGCGTGGTCTCCGGCCGCGTCGCCTACACCCTGGGTCTGGAGGGACCGACGCTGTCCGTCGACACGGCCTGCTCCTCGTCGCTGGTGGCGCTGCACCTGGCGGCCCAGTCGCTGCGGCAGGGCGACTGCTCGCTGGCGCTGGCCGGGGGAGTGACCGTCATGGCCACCCCGGGCACGTTCGTGGAGTTCAGCCGGCACCGGGGCCTGTCCCGGGACGGCCGCTGCAAGCCCTTCGCGGACGCGGCCGACGGCACCGGCTTCGGCGAGGGCGCCGGCGTCCTGCTGCTGGAGCGGCTCTCCGACGCCCGCCGGGCCGGCCGC
The DNA here is from genome assembly GCF_001514035.1 of Streptomyces yokosukanensis. Taxonomy (GTDB): domain Bacteria; phylum Actinomycetota; class Actinomycetes; order Streptomycetales; family Streptomycetaceae; genus Streptomyces; species Streptomyces yokosukanensis. The sequence goes on from NZ_KQ948207.1 coordinate 356,741, forward strand.
CGGATCCTCGCCGTGCTGCGCGGCACCGCCGTCAACCAGGACGGTGCCTCCAACGGCATCAGCGCCCCCAGCGGCCCCGCCCAGCAGCGAGTCATCCGCCGCGCCCTCCAGGCGGCCGGCGTCGAGGCGGCCGAGGTCGACGTGGTCGAGGCGCACGGCACCGGCACCACCCTCGGCGACCCCATCGAGGCCCAGGCGCTGATCGCCACCTACGGCGCCGAGCACACCGAGGACAGCCCGCTGTGGCTCGGCTCGGTCAAGTCCAACCTGGGCCACACCCAGGCCGCCGCCGGTGTCGCCGGTGTCATCAAGATGGTCGAGGCCATCCGCCACGCGACCCTGCCGGCCAGCCTCGGGGTCGACCGGCCCTCCCGGCACGTGGAGTGGGAGGGCGCGGGCGTCCGGCTGCTCACCGAGAACCGTGACTGGCCGGACCCGGGCCGCCCGCGCCGCGCCGGTATCTCCTCCTTCGGCATCTCCGGCACCAACGCCCATGTGATCGTCGAGGCGGCACCCGCCGAGGAACCCGCCGAGGCGCCCGCCGCCCCGGCGACCGACACCGTGCCGTGGCTGCTGTCGGGGCACACCCCGGACGCCCTGCGCGCCCAGGCGGCCCGACTGCTGGAGCACCTGTCCGCCTCCGCAGACGCCACCATGGACGCCGATCCGCACCGCCTCGCCGGCGCGCTGGCCCACGCCCGCACCCGGCTCGGCCACCGGGCCGCCGTCCTCGGCCGCACCCGGGACGAACTGACCGCAGGCGTAAGGGCGTTGGCGCAGGGCGGCAGCCCGCAGGCCGGAGTCCTCGGCACCGCCACCGACGGCCGACTCGCCTTCCTCTTCTCCGGCCAGGGCTCGCAGCTGCCCGGCATGGGCACCCGCCTCGCGGCCGCGTTCCCCGCCTTCGCCGACGCCTTCGAGGAGGTCCGGGCCCACCTCGACCCGCTGCTGGACCGGCCGCTCGCCGAGGTCCTGGACTCCGCCGAGCTGCTGGAGCGCACCGAGTACACCCAGCCCGCGCTGTTCGCCGTCGAAGTGGCCCTGTACCGGCTGCTGGAGTCCTTCGGCGTCCGGCCCGACCTGCTCGCCGGGCACTCCGTCGGAGAGTTCGCCGCGGCCCATGTCGCGGGCGTGCTCGACCTCAAGGACGCCTGCACCCTCGTCGCCGCCCGGGGCCGCCTGATGCAGGCCCTGCCCGAGGGCGGCGCGATGATCGCCGTACAGGCCACCGAGGACGAGGTCGCGCCGCTGCTGGGCGACGGAGTGGGGATCGCCGCCGTCAACGGGCCCCGGTCCGTGGTCGTCTCCGGCCCCGCCGGACCGGCCCGCGCCCTGGCCGCCCGCTTCGAGCGCACCAAGGAACTGGCCGTCAGCCATGCCTTCCACTCGGCCCTGATGGAGCCGATGCTGGAGGAGTTCCGCGAGGTCGCCGCGTCCCTGTCGTACGGCACGCTGCGCATCCCGCTGGTGTCCACCCTCACCGGCGCCCCGGCCGCCCCCGACGAGCTGTCCACGCCCGCGTACTGGGTGCGGCACGCCCGCGAGGCCGTCCGCTTCGCCGACGCCGTCACCGCCCTGCACGAGGCCGGGGTACGGCACTTCGCCGAGGTCGGCCCCGGCAGCGCGCTGACCGCCGCGGCCGGCGAGAGCCTGTCCGACGAGACGCCCGTGGTGCCGCTGCTGCGCAAGGACCGCGAGGAGACCGAGGCCTTCGTCACCGGGCTCGCCGCACTGCATGTGCGCGGCGCCGCCGTGGACTGGGCGGGGCTGCTGCCCCACCGCGACGGCGCGGAGCTGCCCACCTACGCCTTCCAGCGCAGCCGCCACTGGATGACCGGCGACCTCGGCCTGCCGCGCCGGGCCGCCGACCACCCGCTGCTCGGCACCGCCGTCGAACTCGCCGGCGCCGACGGCACCCTGTACACCGGTCGTCTCTCCCTCGCCGACCACCCGTGGCTGGCCGACCACAGCGTCGGCGGAGTGCCGCTGCTGCCCGGCACCGCCTTCGTCGAGATGGCCCTCGCGGCCGGCGCCCGCGTCGACTGCGCCGTCGTGGAGGACCTGACCGTCACCGAACCGCTGGTCCTGCCCGAGGACGGCGCCGTCCGCCTGCAGTGCACGGTCGGCGAGCCCGACGCAGCCGGCGCCCGCGCCTTCCGCGTGTACGCCGCCACCGCCGACGGCGACCCGTGGACCACCCACGCCACCGGCCTGCTGCGGCCCGCCGAGGAGCGTCCCGCGCACGACCTCGCGGCCTGGCCGCCGCCCGGCGCCGAACCGGTCGACCTGGACGGCGTCTACGACCGGCTGGCCGAGCTGGGAGCCGAGTACGGGCCCCGCTTCCAGGGGCTGCGCGCGGCCTGGCGACGCGGTGACGAGGCGTACGCCGAGGTCGCCGTCCCGACCGACGGCGCCGCGTTCGGTCTGCACCCGGCGCTGCTCGACTCCGCCCTGCACACCATCGGGCTGCGCACCGGAGCCGAGGAACGCATGACGCTGCCCTTCGCCTGGAACGGCGTCGAGCTGTACACCCGGGGCGCGAGCGCCCTGCGGGTGCGGATCGCCCCGGCCGGCACCGGCGCGGTGCGCATCGAGACCGCCGACGAGACCGGCCGGCCGGTGGCGCGCGTGGCGTCGCTGTCGCTGCGCGAGGTGGACCCGCAGCGGATCGCCGCGGCCGCCGCGGGCGGACACGACGACCTGTTCGCCCTCGACTGGATGCCGCTCTCCGCGCCTGCGGCCCCGCAGGCCGGCCGGTGGACCGTACTCGGCGCCGGCCATGAGGAGTGGGCCGGTGCCCTGGCCGGAGAGGTCGCGGAGGTCGCCGTCGCCGCCGACCTCGCCGAGGCCGCCGAGCAGGCCCCCGAGACCCTGGTGGTCGTGCACACCGGGGGCGACGGACCGGACGCGATCCGGGCCGGCGTCCGCGATCTGCTCGGCGCGGTGCAGGACTGGCTGGCCGACGCCCGGTTCGCCGACAGCACCCTGGTGGTGGCCACGCGCGGCGCCACCGGCCCCGCACCGGAGGACGTCACCGACCCCGGAGCCGCCGCCGCGTGGGGCCTGATCCGCTCCGCCCAGTCCGAGCACCCCGACCGGCTCGTCCTCGCCGACCTGGACGACACGGACGCCTCCCGGCGCCTGCTGCCCTCCGCCGTGGCCTCCGGTGAACCCCAATTCGCCCTGCGCGAGGGAATGCTGAGCGTCCCCCGGCTGACGCGGGCGCCGCGCCTGGCCGAGGCCGCCCCGGCCGACTGGTCCGGCGGCGTCCTCGTCACCGGCGGCACCGGCGCCCTCGGCCGGCTTCTCGCCCGGCACCTCGTCACCGTGCACGGCGCCGACCGGCTGGTGCTGCTCAGCCGCAGCGGACCCGAGGGACCCGGCGCGGCCGAACTGGACGAGGAACTGACCGCGCTCGGCGCACAGGTGACGATCGTCGCCTGCGACGCCGCCGACCGCACCGCCCTCGCCCGGGTCCTGGACGAGCACCCGGTCTCCGCCGTCGTGCACACCGCGGGCGTCCTCGCCGACGCCGTCCTGACCTCGCTCACGCCCGAGCGGCTGGACACGGTGCTGCGGCCCAAGCTGGACGCTGCCTGGAACCTGCACGAACTGACCAGGCAGCGCCCGCTGACCACGTTCGTGCTGTTCTCCTCCGCGGCCGGCCTGCTCGGCAGCCCCGGTCAGTCGGGCTACGCGGCGGGCAACACGTTCCTCGACGCCCTGGCCGCCCACCGCCGCGCCCTCGGCCTGCCCGCGCTCTCGCTCGCCTGGGGCGCCTGGGCGGGCAGCGGCGGCATGGCCGACCGGCTCGGCGACACCGACACCCGCCGTATGGCCTCCGGCGGGGTGCTCGCCCTCGACGCGGAGGCGGGGCTCGCCCTGTTCGACACCGGCGTGGGCCGCGCCGAACCGGTCCTGCTGCCGGCCCGCCTCGATCTCGCCCCGCGCGAGGCCGACCGCGTCGCCCCGCTGCTGCGCTCCCTGGTGCGGACACCGCGCCGCACCGGGCCCGGAGCGTCGGCCGGCGCGTCGGCACTGCGCCGCGAACTCGCCGCACTCGCACCCGAGGCACAGAGCGCACGGCTGCTGCGGCTGGTCGGGGACGAGGCGCGCGCGGTGCTGGGCGTCGAGGAGATCGAGCACGAACTGCCCTTCAAGGACCTCGGCTTCGACTCCCTGACCGCCGTCGAGTTCCGCAACCGGCTCAACGAGGCAACGGGGCTCCGGCTCACTGCCACGCTCGTCTTCGACCACCCCACCCCGGCCGCGCTCACCGAGCACCTCGCCGCCGAGCTGGCCCCGCGCACCGGCGACGGCCCGCGCGACGAGGAGGACTCCGTGCGGACGGCGCTCGCCGCCATCCCGGTGGGCCGGCTCCGCGAGGCGGGCCTGCTCGACAGCCTGCTCGAACTCGCCGGACTGCGGCCGGTGCCGGAGCCGGCGGCAGCCGGTGAACCCAGCCGCGCGCCGATCGCCGCGATGGACGCCGAGAGCCTGATCAGCATGGCGCTCGACGATCTCGTCGAGGACGACGACGCCCTGTGACGACGCCCGTGACAAGGAAGAGGACCATGGCCGAGTCCGAGAAGCCGGACCCCAGGATGCTCGAGGCGCTGCGTGCCTCGATGGAGAAGATCGAGCGGCTGCGCGAACGCAACCGCGCGTTGACCGCGGCGGCCCGGGAACCGGTCGCGATCGTCGGCATGGCCTGCCGCTACCCGGGCGGCGTCCGGTCCCCCGAGGACCTGTGGCGCCTGGTCGAGGACGGCGCGGAGGGCATCACCGAGTTCCCCGACGACCGCGGCTGGGACCCGGACCTGTACGACCCGACGCCGGGCGTGCCCGGCCGCTCCTACACCCGCGAGGGCGGATTCCTGCACGACGCGGGGGACTTCGACGCCGCGTTCTTCGGCATCGCCCCGAACGAGGCCGTCGTCATGGACCCGCAGCAGCGCCTCCTGCTCGAAGGCTCCTGGGAGGCGCTGGAGAACGCCGGCATCGACCCCGTGTCGCTGCGCGGCAGCCGCACCGGGGTCTTCGCGGGCGTCATGTACCACGACTACTTCGGCAGCTTCGGCTCCGGCAGCATCGTCTCCGGCCGGGTCGCCTACACCCTCGGCCTGGAGGGCCCGACGCTCAGCGTCGACACGGCCTGCTCCTCGTCGCTCGTCACGCTGCACCTGGCGGCCCAGGCGCTGCGCCAGGGCGAGTGCACGCTGGCGCTGGCCGGGGGAGTGACGGTGATGGCCTCGCCGGGCACCTATGTGGAGTTCAGCCGCCAGGGCGCCCTCTCCCCGGACGGGCGCTGCCGCTCCTTCGCCGACGACGCGGACGGCACCGGCTTCTCCGAAGGTCTGGGCGTCCTCGTCCTGGAGCGGCTGTCGGACGCGCGGGCCAACGGTCATCCGGTGCTGGCGGTGGTCCGCGGCTCCGCCGTCAACCAGGACGGCGCCTCCAACGGGCTGACGGCGCCGAACGGGCCCTCGCAGCAGCGGGTGATCCGGCAGGCGCTGGCGGCGGCCCGCCTGTCGGCCGTCGACGTGGGCGCGGTCGAGGCGCACGGCACGGGTACCACGCTGGGCGACCCGATCGAGGCCCAGGCGCTGCTGGCCACCTACGGCCAGGACCGCGCGGAGCCCCTGTGGCTGGGCTCGGTGAAGTCCAACATCGGGCACACGCAGGCCGCCGCCGGTGTCGCGGGCGTCATCAAGATGGTGATGGCCATGCACCACGACGTGCTGCCGAGGACCCTCCACGCCGACGCGCCGTCCACGAAGGTCGACTGGGACGCCGGAAGCGTGCGCCTGCTGACCGAGGAGCGGGCCTGGCCCCGGGCGGAGCGTCCGCGTCGCGCGGGCATCTCCTCCTTCGGGATCAGCGGCACCAACGCCCACACCATCATCGAGGAGCCGTCCGCTCAGGACCGCCTCCCGACGGACGTCGACACCGACGCCCCGGCCGTCGTATGGCCCCTGTCCGCCCGGTCCGCGCCGGCGCTGCCCGCGCAGGCCGCGCGTCTGCACGCCTTCCTCACCGAGCGGCCCGAGCTGCACCCCGCGGCCGTGGCCCGGGCCCTCGGCACCCGGCGCACCGCGTTCGCCCACCGCGCGGCCGTCACCGGTACCGACCGGGACCACCTGCTCGCCGGGCTGCGCGCCCTCGCCGACGGGACGCCCGCCCCCGCGGCCGTGACCGGCAGGGCACGGCCGGGGACCCGTACCGCGTTCCTGTTCACCGGCCAGGGGGCGCAGCGCCTCGGTATGGGCCTCGAACTCCGCGCCCGGTACCCGGTGTTCGCCGAGGCCTTCGACGCGATCGACGCCCGCCTCGGCCTGGACCTGGCCGGGCTGCTGGCGGGCGACGACGCCGAGGCCGTCCACCGCACCCAGTACGCGCAGACGGCGCTGTTCGCCTTCGAGGTGGCCCTGTTCCGGCTGCTGGAGTCCTTCGGCGTGCGACCCGACGTACTGGCCGGGCACTCCGTCGGGGAACTCGCCGCCGCCCATGTGGCGGGCGTCCTCGACCTGGACGACGCCTGCACGCTGGTCGCCGCCCGCGGCCGGCTCATGCAGGCGCTGCCCGAGGGCGGCGCGATGGTCGCCGTACAGGCCACCGAGGACGAGGTGCTGCCGCTGCTGGACGGCCGGGTCGGTCTCGCCGCGGTCAACGGCCCGTCGTCCGTGGTCCTCTCGGGCGAACAGGACGCGGTGCTCGCCGCCGCCGAGGGCTTCGCCAAGACCAAACGGCTCGCCGTCTCGCACGCCTTCCACTCGCCCCTGATGGACGGCATGCTCGCCGAATTCCGTTCCGTGGCCGAGAAGTTGACCTTCCGCGAGCCGCGCATCCCGCTGGTGTCCGCCCTCACCGGCCGTCCCGCCGAGGGCGAGGACCTGTGCGATCCCGGCTACTGGGTACGGCATGTCCGGGAGACGGTCCGCTTCGCCGACGCCGTGGCCGCCCTCACCTCCTCGGGTGTCGGCCGCTTCGTCGAACTCGGTCCCGACGCCGTCCTGACCGGCCTCGCCCGCGAGTGCGCGACGGCCGACGACGCCGTCTTCGTCGCCCTGGGCAAGCGGCACGGCGGCGAGCCCGCGGCCCTCGTCCTCGGCCTCGCCCGCCTGCACACCGACGGCCTCGCCCCCGACTGGGCGGCTCTCTTCCCCGGTACGGCCCGCGCCGAACTGCCCACCTACGCGTTCCGGCACGAGCGGTACTGGCTGAACGCGGACGTGGCCCTGACGGCCGGACCGCTCGCCGAGCCCGCGGCTCCCACGGCCCACGAGCCCGCGGACGCCGAGCCGCTGCGGCAGCGGCTGGCCGGTGTCCCGCCGGCCGAGCAGGAGGCACTGCTGACCGAGGTGATCCGCGCCCAGACCGCCGCGATACTCGGGCACCAGGGCCCGGAGGCCGTCGAACCCGACGCCGTGTTCCTGGAGATCGGCATGGACTCCGTCTCCGCTGCCGAACTCCGCAGCGCCCTCGGGACCGTCCTCGGCAGCGCGCTGCCGGCCGGTGCCGTCTTCGACCACCCCACCCCGGCCGCCCTCGCCGCCCTGCTGCGCGAACACCTCGCCGAGGGCGGCCGACCGAGCCCGGCCGCCGGCGCTGCGGACCTGGAGTCGGTCGGCGGGCTGGTGCGGCGCGCGGCCGCCGACGGGCGGATGGCCGTCGCCGTCGAACTGCTGCGCACCGTCGCCGAGATCCTCCCCGGCTTCTCGTCCCTGGACGAGTTCGGGAACGTGCCCGAACCGGTCCGGCTGGCCACCGGCGACGCCCTGCCGCGGCTGGTCTGCCTGCCCTCGCCGATGGCACTGGGCGGCGCCCACCAGTACGCCCGCTTCGCCCGGCACTTCCACGGCCGCCGTGACGTCCTGGTCCCGGCGGTACCGGGCTTCGGCCCCGGCGAGGCACTGCCGCGCTCCGTGGACGCCGTGCTGGAAGTGGTCGTCGAGGGCATCCGCCGGTCCTGCCCGGACGAGCGGCCGTACGTGCTGGTCGGCTACTCCTCCGGCGGCCAGTTCGCCCACGCGGCGGCCGAGATCATGGAGAAGGCCGGACAGCCGGCCTCGGGCGTGGTGCTGCTGGACACCTATCTGCCCGGGGACGACGGCAAGGACGACCTGTGGCGGCAGATGTTCGACGGCATGCTGGACCGCGAGTCGTCCCTCGGCGGCTTCGGCACCGCCCGCCTCGCCGCCATGAGCCGCTACAGCGACCTTATCCAGCACTGCATGCCGGGTGCCCTGACGGCGCCGGTGCTGTTCGTGCGACCCGAGGAGTCCTTCGCCACCGGCAGCGACGACTGGCGGGCCACCTGGCCCGCGGAGCACGAACCGGTCGACGTGCCCGGCACGCACTTCACCATCCTGGAGGATTTCGCGGAGGCCACCGCCAAGGCGGTCGAGGCATGGCCGGCCGGCCCGGCGACCGACTGACGGCGCACGGCACGGAAGAAATGCTGCGTATACGTCCGACTTCCTACGGGCTTATACGTCCGATTCCATGCGGGCGCATACATCCGACTCCATGCGCCGCACCACAACGGGAATCCGGTGCTGGTCCAGACCGCGCACCGGAGAGCGCACCTGCCGCGGGGCGCGGTGGCCGAATGGCCGGCCGCGCGCCGCGGCTTCTTCACGCGCCGGCCTCGCGGAAATGCGCCAACCACGCGTGGATATCACAGCGGATACTGTCCGGATCGACACCTAATTGCAGGGCGATTTCGTCCGCAGCCATTTCAGGCTGCCAATCGCTGCGCTGCAGTGCCAGCCACATCGTCGTGCCGCGGGGCCCGCACCTGTGCCGCCTCCCCGTGCGCCGGCACAGCAGCTCCAGATATCCGTCGGGCCGGACCTGGGCGGTCAGCTCGTGGTCAGGCCTCGTGGTCATGGGACTTCCTATCTTCCGTGGATTGTTCCGACGGCTCCGACGGTACCCGTCAAAGCGCTCCGCGACACGGGTGCCAACCGAACCTTTCAAGGGAGGCTCAAGTATTCGGACAGGGGTGGGGTGAGTTATAGCGGCACGGGAACTTTCCTCACCCTTGACAAGCAGGCCGCACAGCGCGCCGACCGCTCGCCGAAACCTGGCGTGCCGAGGTAGAGAAACCTCTACCTCGAACCGGCCGGAGAATGCCAATGTGCCGTCGCCGCAGCGTTCCTAATCTGGTTCACAGACACCGCGTGAGAAGCGCGATATCTCATAGGGGAGCCCGCAGTGCACACTTCACAGGACCTTCGCATGACGGAGGCGGTACGGCTGGACGCCGTGTCGAAGACCTACGGCCGGGGAGACAGCCAGGTGGCTGCGCTCCGCGGGCTCACCATGAGCTTCGCCGACGGCACCTTCACCGCCGTGATGGGACCGTCCGGGTCGGGCAAGAGCACCTTCCTGCACTGCGCCGCGGGGCTGGTCCAGCCCACCTCCGGCAAAGTCACCGTCGGCGGCACCGACCTCGCCGGCCTGGACGACACCCAGCTGACCAAGCTGCGGCGCGACCGGATCGGCTTCATCTTCCAGTCCTTCAACCTGCTGCCCGCGCTGACCGTGATGCAGAACATCACGCTGCCCCTGCAACTGGCCGGACAGCGGCCCGACAAGGCGCTGATCCGCAACGTCGTGCAGCGGGTCGGCCTCGGCGAACGGCTCGGCCATCTGCCGGCCCAGCTGTCCGGCGGCCAGCAGCAGCGCGTCGCCATCGCCCGCGCCCTGGTGACCCGGCCCGCCGTCGTCTTCGCCGACGAACCCACCGGCGCCCTCGACACCCGCACCGCCGCGTCCGTGCTCGCCCTGCTGCGCGAGTCCGTCGACACCGCCCGCCAGACCCTGGTCATGGTCACCCACGACCCGGTCGCCGCCTCCTACGCCGACCGCGTCGTCTTCCTCGCCGACGGCGCCTTCGCCGGCGAACTGCACCGGCCGACCGCCGACGCCGTGGCCGCCCGGATGACCAGGCTCGGCGCCTGGGAGGACGACACCCAGCGGCAGAACTCGCCCATGTCCTCCGGGGGTCGTTACTGATGTGGCAACTGGCACTGCGCACCCTGAAGTTCCGCAGGACGAGCTTCGTCGCGACCTTCCTCGCCATGTTCCTCGGCGCCGCCATCGTCATCGGCTGCGGCGGCCTGATGGAGACGGGCGTCCGCATGGCGGCCGACCCGCAGCGCCTCACCGGCGCCCCGGTCGTCGTCACCGGTGAACAGACCCACGACTCCACCGCCCTGACCGAGCGGAACCGCATCGACCCCGCTCTGGTCGGCACGGTGGCCAAGGCCGACGGCGTACGCACGGCCGTCGGCGACGTGTCCGTCCCGGCCACCGTCCTCAAGGACGGCAAGCCGCTGACCGGCAAGTCCGACTCCTACGGCCACGGCTGGGCCAGCGCCCGGCTCGCCCCCTATACCCTCGCCGCCGGTGGATCCCCCGCCGCCGGCGGCGAGGTCGTCCTCGACTCGGGACTGGCCCAGCGCGCCGGCGCCCGCCCCGGGTCCACGGTCGACATCGTCGTGCAGGGCACCACCCGGCAGTTCCGCGTCAGCGGCATCGCCGAGCAGCACGGTGACCACAACCCGCACGCCGCCGTGTTCTTCACGGACGACGAGGCACGCACCTTCGCCGGCGGACGCATCGACTCCATCGGCGTCCTGCCCGCACCCGGTACGAGCACCGCCGCCGTCGCAGCCGCCGTGCGCTCGGCGGTCGGTGACCGCGCCGAGGTCCTCACCGGCGAGCAGCGCGGACTTGCCGAACTGCCCGGCACCCTCCCCAGCAAGCGCACCGTCGTCATCCTCGCGGCCGTCTTCGGCTCCTCGGTCGTGCTGATCGTCATGTTCGGCGTCGCCTCCACCCTCGGCCTCTCGCTCCAGCAACGCGCCCGCGAGATGGCCCTGCTGCGCGCCGTCGGCTCCACCCCGAAGCAGCTGCGCCGGATGATCCTCTGCGAGACGGCCGTGCTGTCGGTGGGCTCCGTGCTGCTCGCCCTGCTGCCCGGATGGGCCATCGGCCGGATGCTCTACGGAGTGCTGACCTCCAGCGGCGTGGTGTCGTCGGAGATCGTCTACCACTGCGGCTGGATCCCGATGACCGTCGGAGTGGTCGTCACCGTCCTCGCCGCGGCCGGCGCCACCCGCTTCGCCGGCCGCAAGGCCGCCCGCACCGAACCGGTCGCCGCCCTGGCCGAAGCCACCGCCGGCACCAGCTGGTTCAGCGTGACCCGGCTGCTGATCGCGCTGTTCTTCCTCGCCAACGGCATCGGTCTCGCGATCGCCACCACCACGATGGAGGACAGCCCCACCCTCGCCAGCACCGCCGGACCCGCCTCCGTGCTGTTCTGCATCGGCCTCGCCCTGCTCGCCCCCGGCATCACCAAGGCCATGGTGGTGCTGCTGCGGCTCCCGGTGCGGGCCCTCTCCGGACTCTCCGGGCAGCTGGCCCTGCGCAACGCCGCCACCGCCAGCGTCCGCATGGCGGGCGCCGTCGCCCCGATCGTCCTGCTCATCGGCATCGCCACCGGCACCCTGTACATGCAGTCCACCGAGGACCACGTCTCCCGGTCCTCCTACGACAAGAACATCCTCGCCCAGTACGTCCTCGACTCCACGACCGGCGGGTTCGCCCCCGGCGTCGTCGAGAAGGTGCGCGCGACGCCGGGTGTGTCCGCGGCCTCCGAACTCGTCGTCACCCGCGGCTTCGTGGACCAGCCGGGCGGCCTGGCCGGTGCCGACCTGCGCGGGGTCTCCGCCGAGGGCGTGCGCCAGAGCCTCGACCTGCCCGTCGTCTCCGGCTCCCTCACCGACCTGCGCGGTGACACCGTGGCCCTGTCCGACAAGAAGGCCCGCGAGTACGGCGTGAAGGTCGGTGACCGGCTGCCGATGCGCCTCGGCGACGGCACCGCCGTACGCCCCGTCGTCGTCGCCCTCTACACCGACAACCCCAAGCAGGAGTACCTGACGCTGCCCGCGCAGACCCTCGCCCCGCACACCGGCGACGGACTCCCGCACCAGATCCTGGTCCGCACCGCGTCCGGCGGCGGTGCCGGGGTCCACGACCGGCTCGCCGCGCTGGCCGCCCAGGTGCCCGGCACCGAACTGGACGTCAGCTCCTCGCTCGCCGGCCGGAACAACCAGATCCAGCAGATCCTGGTGTCCGCCAACTACACCATCGTCGCCATGATCGTGGGCTACGCCGCCATCACCGTCGTCAACACACTGGTGTCGGTGACCCGCAAGCGGCGCGCGGAGTTCGGCCTGCAGCGGCTCACCGGCGCCACCCGAGCCCAGGTACTCGCCATGCTGGGCGTCGAGGGCGTGCTGATCGGCGTCATCGCCACCGTCCTCGGCACCATCGCCTCGGCGACGACCATCGTCCCCTACAGCCTCGTCAAGAGCGACTCCTACCTGCCCTCCGGATCCATCGGCATCTACCTCGCCATCGTCGGGGGCTCGCTGGTGCTGGTGTTCGGCGCCACCCTGCTGCCCTCCTGGCGCGGCATGCGCAGCCCCGCCGTGGACACGGTGAAGGCCGCGTGAGCCACCTCCTGACCGGGCCGTCCCCGCTGCCCCCGGGCGGGGGCGGCCCCTCCATGACCGGTGCCGCGGGATGGGAACATGAGGGCATGAAGACTGTGCCGGTCACGTGGCGCGGCCGAACGCGCCGCGCCGCCCTGGACACCCTGGTCGGCGTGGCGATCGCCGCCGGAGCCCTGCTGTCGATCGTCCTCTTCGTCACCACCGCGTACTTCATCGTCATCGCCGTGATCGGCCTCGGCTTCCTCGCGCTGCCCTATTGCACCCGGGCGGTGCGCTGGCTGGCCGACCTCAACCGGCGCGCGGCCGCGCGCTCCGGCGTCCCCGTCGAGCGGCCCTACCGGCCCGAACCGGAGGAGATCGAGAAGGACATCGTCGGCTGGATGCGCCGCTGCAAGTGGATCCTGACCGACCCCGCGACCTGGCGGGACCTGCTGTGGCTGCTGCTCAACTGCGTCGTCGGCCTGGTCGGCTTCGTGCCGGCCGGCCTGCTCTACTACGCGGGGGAGGGGCTGTTCCTGGCCTGCGGGCTGTGGAAGCCCGTCGCGGACGGCGGACAGGGCCGCTGGTACGCCTCCGTCACGGTCGACAGCTGGCCGGCCGCGTTCGCCGCGGGGCTGCTGGCGCTCGTGGTGCTCACCGGCTGGGTGCTGCTCAGCCCGCTGGTGCTGCAGGGATACGCCTACTTCGTCCGCTTCCTGCTCGGCCCGACCCGGCAGTCCCGGCTGGCCTCCCGCGTGCAGCACCTGTCGGAGACCCGCTCCGGCGCCCTCGACATCCAGGCCGCCGAACTGCGCCGCATCGAACGCGACCTGCACGACGGCGCCCAGGCCCGGCTGGTCAGCCTCGGTCTCCAACTCGGCGCCGTCGACCGCAAGATGGCCCAGGATCCCGAGGAGGCGCGGCGCATGCTGCGGCAGGCGCGCACCTCCTCCGTGCAGGCCCTGAGCGAACTGCGCGACCTGGTCCGCGGCATCCACCCGCCGGTCCTCGCCGAACGGGGCCTGGCCGACGCCCTGCGCGCCCTGGGCCTGGCCAGCCCCTTGCAGGCCACCGTCGTGGCGGACCTGCCCGGCGGGCTGCCCGACCCGGTCGAGTCCGCCGTCTACTTCGCGGTGTCGGAGCTGCTGACCAACGTCCTCAAGCACGCCGACGCCCAGCACGTGGAGATCGTCGCCTGGTACGCGGAGGGCACCCTGCACGCCCGCGTCACCGACGACGGCCACGGCGGCGCCGACGCAACGGCCGGGAGCGGCCTGGAGGGCATCCGCCGACGCCTGGCATCCTTTGACGGGGGCCTGGAGATCGACAGCCCCCGGGGCGGTCCGACCGTGATCAAGATGGAGCTACCGTGCGCGTTGTCCTCGCCGAAGACCTCTTCCTCCTGAGGCAGGGGATCATCCAACTGCTGGAGGCGTACGGATTCGAGGTGGCCGCCGCCGTCGACAACGGCACGGACCTGGCCGCCGCGATCGCCGAGCACCGGCCCGACGTGGCCATCGTCGACGTACGGCTGCCGCCCACCTTCACCACGGAGGGCCTGCAGGCCGCCCTGCGCGCCCGCCGGGAGCGCCCCGGCCTGCCGATCCTCGTCCTCTCCCAGCACGTCGAGCAGATGTACGCCCGCGAGCTGCTGGCCGACGGCACCGGCGGCATCGGCTACCTGCTGAAGGACAGCGTGCTGGACGACGAGCAGTTCATCGACGCCGTACGCCGGGTCGCGGCCGGCGGTACGGCCATGGACCCCGCCGTGGTCGCCCAGTTGATGACCAGTCACTCCCGGGACGAACCGCTGGCCGCGCTCACCGGGCGCGAACGCGAGGTGCTGGAGCTGATGGCCGAGGGCTGCTCGAACACGGCGATCGCCCAGCGGCTCACCGTCACCGAGGGCGCCGCGGCCAAGCACATCTCCAACATCTTCACCAAGCTGATGCTGCCCCCGTCGAGCGACAGCAACCGCCGTGTGCTCGCGGTGCTCGCCTACCTCAACGCCTGAGCCGGACCCCGCCGTTGGGGGAGATAGGGGTGGTCGGGGGTCCCCCGTGCGGGTGAGACTGCCGGTGCACGCCCGCGGCCCGCGCCGCGGCCTCCATCAGGAAGGAAACGCCGGCCCCATGACCACGCTCGCCGAGCAAGACCGCCTCTGGATCCGCCGCTACCATCCCCGTCCGGACGCGGCGGCCAGGCTGGTGTGCCTGCCTCACGCGGGCGGCTCGGCGTCCTTCTACCACCCCGTCTCGGCGGGCATGCCCGCGTCCGTGGACGTGCTCGCCGTGCAGTACCCGGGGCGCCAGGACCGGCGGGGCGAGCCGTGCGCCACGAGCATCCAGGAGCTGGCCGACCACGTCACGTCGGTCCTGCTGCCGTGGGCCGACCGCCCGCTGCTCCTCTTCGGCCACAGCATGGGCGCGACCCTCGGCTTCGAGGTCGCCCGCCGTCTGGAGCGCGACCACGGCGTCGTCCCGCACGTGCTGTTCGCCTCCGCCCGCCGCGCTCCGTCCTGCCCGCGCGACGAATCCGTCCACCTGCGCGACGACGACGGACTCGTCACGGAGATGCGGCAGTTGAGCGGCACGAACGCGGCGATCCTCGACGACGAGGAGCTGATCCGCATGGCCCTGCCCGCGATCCGCGCCGACTACCGCATCGCCGAGACCTACGCCTACGAGCCGGGCCCGAACCTGCGATGCCCCATCGTGGGCCTGGTCGGCGACGACGACCCGAAGGTCACCGTGGACGAGGCACGTGCCTGGTCGCGCCACACGGACGCGTCGTTCGACTTCCACGTGTTCCAGGGCGGCCACTTCTACCTGACGTCTCACCAGCGGGACGTCCTCGACCTGTTGGCGAAGGAAGCGGTCCGCTCATGACCTCGGTCCTCATCACCGGTTGCAGCAGCGGCATCGGTCTGGAGACGGCGCTGGCGTTCGCGCGGCGGGGCGATCGGGTGCACGCCTGCGTACGCAACCGCGACACGGCGGAGCAACTGCTCGGGCGTGCCCGCGCCGAGGACCTCACCCTCGACGTCCCCCTGCTGGACGTCACCGACGACACCTCGGTCACCGCCGCCGTCACCGCGGTGCAGGACCGGCACGGACCGATCGACGTCCTCGTCAACAACGCCGGCGTCGACCGCACCGGACCCGTCGAGACCATGCCGCTCGACCAGGCACGCACCCTGATGGAGACCAACCTCTGGGGCCCGCTGCGGATGGCCCGCGCCGTGCTGCCGCAGATGCGCGCCCGGGGCGGCGGTGTCATCGTCAACGTGTCCTCCCTCGCGGGCCGCACGTTCGCCGTGCCGCACGGCGGCTTCTACGCGGGGAGCAAGGCCGCCCTGGGCGCGCTCAGCGAGGCCCTGTACGCCGAGGTCCAGCCCTTCGGCATCCGTGTGGTGTGCCTCGAACCGGGCAGCTTCGCCTCCGCCATCCAGCGCGCGCCCGCCCCCGGCACCGCCGGCCAGGCGTCCGGGACCGGCCCGTACGCCGCCGACCACGCCTGGCTCGCCCGGTTCCTCGCACGGGTGGCGGAAGGCGCCGCCGACTGCGCAGAGGCGGCCGAGGCGGTCGTCGCCGCCGTCGACGACCCGGGCACCGCGTTGCACACGACGGTCGGCAAGGACGCCGAGGCGGCCCTCAAGTTCCTGGCGGGCGTCCCCTACGAGCAGTGGCTGCCCAGCTTCCTCGACCAGGCCCAGTCCCTCGCCGGTCCCCGCCCCGCCCCACCGGCCGGCGACCGCTGACCGACGCCCGACTCCCGTCGGCACCCCCGTACGCGAGGCCCACCCGCCGCGACTCGCCTGCCGGCTCAGCCGGTGGGGACCGCGGCGGCGCGCGGGCGGGCGAGAGCCTCCTGCCACGGGGTGCGGGTCGCCACGAAGCCGCGCCATGTGCGCAGAGCCTTCGGTGGTACTCCCGCGCCGAGCACGCCGGTGATCCGGTCGCCGGTGCGGTAGACGACCAGGAGCCGCCGCTGGGCGAGATCGCTGTCGAGGACGAGCGCCTCGTCATGGCCACGCAGGTGGCCATGGGCCTGGAACCTGCCGTCGTACTGGTCCGACCAGAAGTACGGCACGGGGGCGAACGGCTGCCGTTCCTCGGGCCGTGCGACCCGACGGGCGACGGCCATGGCCTGCTCGGTGGCGTTGGTGCGATGCTCGACGCGCATCGCCGTGCCGAACAGCGGGTTGTACCAGCGGGCCACGTCACCGACGCCGTACACGCCGGGCGCGGCGACGCAGTACTCGTCGCACTCCAGCCCGTCCTGGACGCTCAGGCCGCTGTCCGCGAGCCATTCGGTGTTGGGCGTGCAGCCGATGGCCACGAGCACGTCGTCGGCCGGGACCACGCTCGCTCCCGCGGCGTCGGTCAGCCGGACGCCGGTCACCCTGCCCTCGGCGCTCATGATCCCGGCGACCGTGGCACCGGTGCGCACCTCGACGCCGTGCTCCCGGTGCAGGCCGGTCAGGAACAGTCCGGCCGCCTCGCCGACGGCCGCGGCCAGCGGCACCGCCGCCGACTCCACCAGTGTCACCTCCACGCCGAGCGCGCGGGCCACGGCGGCGACCTCCGTGCCGAGGAACCCGGCGCCGACGACCACCAGTCGCCGCCCGGGGCGCAGCCGGTCCCGCAGCGCCAGCGCGTCGTGCAGGGTGCGCAGTGTGTGCACACCGTCGACGCCGTCGGTGCCGGGCAGCCGCCGGGCCCGGACGCCGGTCGCGACGACGAGGCTGTCGTACGTCAGCCGGGCACCGTCGGCCAGAGTGAGCGTCCGTGCGCCGAGGTCCAGTCCGCTCGCCGGTACGCCCAGCCGCAACTCCACCTCCGACGCGGCCAGATCGGCCTCCGAGCGCAGCGCGAGCCGGTCCGGTTCCCACTGCCCGGACAGCAGGTGCTTGGACAGCGGCGGGCGGTCGTACGGCGGCTCGGCCTCGTCACCGACGAGCGTGATCGCGCCCTCGTATCCGGCCCGGCGCAGCGCCTCGGCGACGGTGAGGCCACCTGCCGAGGCGCCGACCACGACGACACGTTCCTTCATCAGAGTTCCTCTGGCGATCGGGGATGGTCATGAGAGGCCACGAACGATGTGCGGACGATACGAGTGGTCACTCGTGGACGACTCGCGTACGCCGGCCTTGGCCGGGGCCGTTCGTGGGGATGGGGGCGGGGTCGGGATCGGGTGGTGCGCAGGTGTCCCACGTCTCCCGCAGCGCGGCGCAGGTCTCGCCGACCGTCGCCCCGGCGGCGAGCGCCTCCTTCATGGGATGCAGGACGTTGCCCGGCCCCGACGCCGCCTTGCGCAGGGCGGCCATGTGCAGGTCCACGCGCTCCTGGTCGCGCCAGGCGCGCAGCTTGGCGATGCGTTCGGCCTGCCGGGCCTCGACGGCGGGGTCGGTCCACTCGCCGGCGTCCTCGGTCCGGGGGGCGCGGACGCCGGCGACGAGGCGCGTGTGGCGCTCGATCTCCCGCTGCGGAAAGCCGTGTTCGATGGCCGCGACCGCGCCCCCGAGATCCTCGATCCTTTGCAGCAGCGCCAGCGCGGCGGCCTCGACGTCGCGGTTCGGCGGTGCCGCGCGGAGCCCGGCGAGCTGCCGCCGGACCGCGGCGATGTCGTCCTCGTCCAGGCCCGCCGCCACAGCCGTACGGACGTACTCGACGCCGCTCGCGAGCGCGAACGCGATCTGCTGTGCCGCGGAGGCGCCCGTCTCGGCCAGATGGCGGCGGGAGATCGAGAGCGCGTTCCAGCGGGGGAGTTCGTCCTTGCAGTACGCGAAGACGTCCGCGGCCAGCCGGAGGGCGGGCCGGAGCGGGAAGACACATGCGCCGTGCGTGAGGTACGCGCCCAGCACGTCGTTGCGGACCGTGCCGACGAGCCGGTCGGCCGGGATGCCGCGCTCCTCCGCCACCAGTTGGTACAGCAGCAGGAGGAGCGCGGCCGGTGCGTCGATGGTCATCGACGTGGCGATCCTGTCCAGCGGGATGCCGTCCATCAGCACCCGCATGTCGTCGAGGGAGTCGACGGCCACACCGGCCCGGCCGACCTCACCGCGCGCGAGAGGTGTGTCGGAGTCCCGGCCCAGCCGGGTGGGCCGGTCGAAGGCGACGGACAGGCTGGTGCAGCCCTGGGCGATCAGTCGGCGGTAGCCGGCGTTGGACTCCTTCGCCGTACCGGAGCCGGCGTACGGGCGCACGAGCGCGGCACGCCGGCCGGGGTACGTCCGCAGGGAGCGCGGCCTGTCCGGCACGGCTCTTCAGCCGTGCACGCGGATGGAGCGCGAGGGGCACAGGTCGGCCGCCTGCAGCACCCCCTCGCGCAGCTCGTCGGCCGGCTCCTCCTGCAGGACGGTCACGAGACCTTCGTCGTCCTGATCGAACACCTCCGGGCTGAGCATGGCGCACTGGCCGGAACCCACGCACCGGTCGCGTTCGGTGGTGACACGCATGAGGGGGACTCCGATCGGGTCGGCCGTCACCAGGTGACGGGAAGCTCGTAGACGCCGTAGACCATGGCGTCGTCCTTGAAGCGCAGCTCGTCCGGTTCGGCGGCGAGCCGCAGGCCCGGAACACGGCGCAGCAGCGTGCCGTAGACGGCCTCCAGCTCCACCCGGGCGAGGTTGGCGCCGATGCACTGGTGGATGCCGTAGCCGAAGGCGAGGTGGCTGCGGGCCTCCTTGCGGTGGATGTCGAGGGTGCCCGCGTCCGGGAAGACGGACTCGTCGTGGTTGGCGGCGTTGTTCAGGGCGAGGATGCCCTCACCGGCGCGGATCGTGACGTCGCCGACCTCGATGTCCTCCGCCGCGACCCGTGCCGTGCCGGAGTCGGAGATGGAGAAGACGCGGAGCAACTCCTCGATGGCGTTCGGAAGCAGAGCGGGGTCCGCCTGCAACTCGGCCATCTGCTCCGGGTGCCGCAGCAGGGCGAGCACACCGAGCGCGATCATGTTGGCCGTCGTCTCGTGGCCGCCGACCAGCATCAGCCGCGCCATCGTCACCACGTCGACGTGGTCGGCGACCTGCTCGGTGCGGTTCTTCTCCAGGAAGCGGCTGATCAGGTCGTCGCCCGGCTCGGTCTCCTTGAGGGTGACCAGCTTGTCGAGGTACATGTCCAGGGCCTGCACCGCGGCGCCGTACTCCGCCGGGCTCAGATCGTGGTTCATCATCGCCGCCGACCACTCCTCGAACTGGGGGTGGTCCTCGTACGGCACGCCGAGCAGCTCGCAGATCACCAGCGAGGGCACCGGCAGGGCGAGGGCGGTGACCAGGTCGACCGGGCCGCCCGCGGCCAGCATCGCGTCGATGCGCTCGTCGACGATCTCCTGGATGCGCGGGCGCATCTCCTTGACCCGCCGCGCGGTGAACTCCGGTATCAGCATGCGCCGTTGGGCGGAGTGCTCCGGCGGGTCCATGTTCAGCATCATCAGCCGCACCTGCGCCAGCATCTCCTCGGGGATGTGGAACTGGTGCGGGTAGCCCGGCATTTTGAGGTTGGAGCTGACCCGGCCGTCGCCCAGCACCTGCCGGACGTGCTCGTGCCGGGTGACCAGCCAGGTCGGCTTGCCGTTCACCTTCAGCGCGGCGCGCGAGACGGGGTTGTCGGCACGCATCCCGGCGTACTCGCCCGGCTCGCTGAACGGACAGGTGCGCCGCATCGGGAACTGCGGAAGCGGCGATCCCGTCTCGGGCGCGGCGTCGGCGGACTGGGTCATGGCTGCCTTTCGGAGGGGGGCGGTGACGGAAGCGGGAGGTGGGGTGGCGCGGTGCCCGCCGTCACCAGGTGACGGGCAGCTCGTACAGGCCCCAGACGATGGCGTCGTCCTTGAACCGCAGCTCCTCGACCGCGGTGGCCAGGCGCAGCGTCGGGACGCGCCGCAGCAGTGTCGTGTAGACGACGTCCAGTTCCATGCGCGCCAGGTTCTGGCCGATGCACTGGTGGACCCCGTATCCGAACGCCAGTTGGCTGCGGGCCTCGCGGCGCACGTCCAGACGGTCGGGGTCGGGGAAGACACGCTCGTCGTGGTTGGCGGCGTTGTTCAGCGGCAGGATGCCCTCGCCGGCACGGATGGTCACTTCGCCCAGCTCGATGTCCTCCAGGGCGACCCGGGCGGTGCCCGCGTCGGAGATGGAGAAGAAGCGCAGCAGCTCCTCCACCGCCTTCGGCATCAGCTCCGGCTCCTCGCGGAGGGCGGCGAGCTGCTCGGGGTGCTCCAGCAGGGCCAGCACACCCAGCGCGATCATGTTGGCGGTCGTCTCGTGCCCGGTCACCAGCATCAGCTTGGACATGCTGACGATGTCGGAGTGCTCCACCGCGGGCGTCTGCCGGTTGAACTCGATCAGCCGGCTGATCATGTCGTCGCCCGGCTCGCTCTCCTTGGCGGTGACCAGCCCGTCCACGTACGCGTCCAGCTCGTAGTGCGCGCGGCCGCGGTCCTCGTCGCTGATGTCGTGGTTCATGATCGCCCACGCCCACTCCTCGAACCGGCCGTGGTCCTCGTAGGGGACGCCGAGCAGTTCGCAGATGACGAAGGACGGCACCGGCAGGGCGAGCGCGGTGACCAGGTCGACGGGGCCGTCGGCGCCCTTGGCGAGCATCTGGTCGATCTGCTGGTCCACGATCTGCTGCACCCGCTCACGCAGCTCACGCATCCGCCGGACGCTGAACTCGGGCGCCAGCATGCGGCGTTGCACCGTGTGGTCCGGCGGGTCCATGGAGAGGAAGGTCAGCGGCACCGACTGCAGCGTCTCCTCCGGCACCGGAACCTGAAGGGGGTACCCGGGCAGCTTCAGGTTGGCGCTGACCCGCGCGTCACCCAGCAGCTTCTTGTACAGGTCGTGCCGGGTGATCAGCCAGGTGGGCTTGCCGTTGACCTTCAGCTGTGCCCGCGAGACCGGCTCGGTCTCGCGCAGTTCGGCGTAGGCGGCCGGCGGGCTGAAGGGACAGGCCCGCCGCATCGGGAACTCCGGCAGCGCGGCCCCGTCGGCCGATTCGACAGGTGCAGTCATCATGTCCTCTTCGCACGGGAGGGAACGAAAGGCGTCGGCATCGGAGCGGGGTCCGGGCTCGGCGCCGGTGCGGCGCTCTCGGCCGTCTCTCGCACGCTAGGCAGCCCCGACTGGGGTCCCAACCCCTAGGCGCCCCTAGGGGGCCGGCCGGTGACCCGTGCTCGGCCGGCGCCTCGCGAACGAGTGCGGAAGGGGTGGGGCGGTGCCCCGGTGAGATACGGCCCCGGCGACCGCGGTGCAGCGGTGGCCCGGGACGAGGCCTTCCGCGAGGCGGAACGCGGGGTCCCGCCCAGCGGTCGCGGACGCCCGTGGCACCGGGACGGACGGCCCCCGTGACGCTGCTCACCGCCCGTGGACGCCCCTGTCGCCGGCGGCGGCCACGCCCGCCCGGCCTGCCTGCGCCTCGGCCCCTTCCGCGCCGGGGCGGGCTCCGTCGCAGGGCCATCCCTGTTCGACCCCTCGGACGGCGCCTAGGGGCAGTTAGGGGTCTGGTGGGGGCGCAGGGGTGGTTAGCGTCGGCAGCGGAACACGGCAGAGACACCGGCGGCAGGGACGCGGAGCGCCCACCACCCCGGCTCTCCCGGTCCCGGCCGGCGCCCTCGCCCCGGCCGCCGTCGCGTCCCGCAGCCGAGCAGAGGTGATCAGCGTGTCTCCGGATCCCAGCGCGAAGGGAACCGTTTCCTTCGGGGAGCACCGGACCTGGTACCGAGTGACCGGTGAACTCGGTGCGGGTCGGCCGGCGGTCGTCGCCGTGCACGGCGGTCCCGGCAGCACCCACGACTACCTGCTGCCGCTGGCCCGGCTCGCCGAGGACGGCTGGCCCGTCGTCCACTACGACCAGCTGGGCAACGGCGGCTCCACCCATCTGCCCGACCAGGAGCCCGAGTTCTGGACGGTCGAGCTGTTCGAACGCGAACTGGCCAACCTGGTGGAGAAGTTGGGCATCGCCGACGACTACGTGCTCTTCGGCCAGTCCTGGGGCGGCCCCCTGTGCGCCCGGCACGCCATGACGAACCCGGCCGGTCTGCGCGGACTGGTCGTCGCCAACGCGCCGGCCTCGTACCCCATCTGGCTGCGGGAGATGGCACGGCTGCGCGCCGAACTGCCGCCGGACGTGGAGCAGACCCTGCTGCGGCACGAGGCGGACGGCACCTACGACAGCCCGGAGTACCTGGCCGCCATGCGGGCCTTCTACGACCGCCATGTGTGCCGGCTGACGCCCTGGCCCCGCGACTTCCTCTCCTCCTTCATGGAGATCTACAACGACCCGACCGTCTACTACGCGATGAACGGGCCCAACGAGTTCCACGTCATCGGTTCTCTGAAGGACTGGTCGATCGTCGACGAACTGCACCGGATCAGCACCCCGACGCTGCTGATCAGCGGGCGCCACGACGAGGCCACCCCGGCGGTCGTCCAGCCGTTCCACGACCACATCCCCGGGGCGCGCTGGGAGATCTTCGAAGAGTCGAGCCATCTGCCGCACCTGGAGGAACCGGAACGGTTCTTCGCGGTCATGACCGACTTCCTCAAGAGCCTGTGACGCTCACGAACCCGTGAAAGGGGGCGGGGATCCCGCCATGGCACACGACACCGCACTCGTCTTCCCCGGAATGGGCCCCGTCCCGTTCACCGAGGTGGGCAGGTTCATGGTGGCCAACCCCTTCGCCCGGGACCTGGTCGCCATCGCCGACGAGGCGCTCGGCTACTCGCTCGTGGACGCCTTCCGCACCTCCCCGGGCGACTACTCGGAAGCCGCCCAGGTCGCGTTCTTCGTCAACTGCCTGGCCTGCGCCCACTGGGCCCGCGACCACCTCGGTGTCGAACCCGACATCGTCGCCGGACCGAGCTTCGGCGAGAAGGCGGCCATCGCCTACACCGGCGCCCTGGAGCTGCCCGACGCGGTGCGCCTGACCGCCGACATCGCCCGCTGCCTGGAGGAGTACTTCGCCGAGGAACACCGGGACATCGTCACCCTGTCCTTCGTCCGCGCCCCGCAGGACGGCCTCGACGCGATCCTCGCCGACCTGGACGAGGCGGAGGAGTGGCACGAGATCTCCTGCCGCATCGACGACGGCTTCTTCATGATCTCCCTGTCCGAGCATCGCGTGGTGTGGATGCAGGAGCGGCTGCGCGCCATCGGCAGCCTGCCGCTGTACACCATGCGCCCGCCCATGCACGCCTCGGCGTTCCGGTCGCTGCGGGAGAAGGCCGAACGCGAGGTGGTCTCCCGCTACTCCTTCGCCGACCCGAAGCTGCCGGTCGTCGCCGACCAGGACGGCAGGCTGCTGCACACCGGCGAGGAACTGCGCACCATGCTGCTCGACGGCTTCGACCACCCGATGAACTGGCCGAGCGTCACCACGGCCCTCAAGGCCGCCGGCACCCGCCGTCTGTGCGTGGCCGGCCCGGACAGCCTCTTCGGCCGGGTTCCCTGCACGACCCGGAACTTCGACGTCGTCGCCGCACCGCCGCGGCTGGCGATGACCCCCCGGCGCCGTTCGCGCGCCGCCTGACCCGCTCGACTCGTTGGAGGCTCCCATGTGGGACGACCAGTTCGAACAGATACTCCGCCCCTTCGTGCCGTTCCTCGGCCCGCAGGAGGAGCTGACCCCGGACGCCGAGCTGAAGGACCTCGGCCTGGACTCGCTCGCCACGGTCCAGCTGCTCGGCACGCTGGAGGAGGCCTACCAGGTCCGGTTCCGGGACAGCGCGCTGACCATGGACACCTTCCGCACCGCCGGTGTGCTGTGGGACACCGTGCAGAGCATGCTGCACACCGCCGCGAGTTGACGGGACGGCCATTCGTGGATCCCACCATGGACGGCACGCTGTCCGGCCGGTTCCTGCGCGGGCTGGCCCTCGCCCCCGACCGGCCCGCGCTGCGCGTCGACGGCGTCGACACCACCTACCGCGAACTGCACGAACGCGCCCTGGTGCTGGCCGGCTCACTGCTCGCGGGGCTGCCCGACCGGCCGCCCGCCGTGGGTGTGCTGGCGGGCAAGGGACCCACGGCGTACGCCGCGCTGCTGGCCGGTCTGTACAGCGGGGTCACCGTCGTCCCGCTGCAGCCGGCCTTCCCCGCCGCCCGCACCCGGCAGATGATCGAGGCCGCCGGGGTCGGCGCACTGCTCGCCGACGACGACGCGCTGCCCGCCCTGACCGCGCTGCACGCGGAGGGTGTCGGTCTGCCGACGCTGTTCGCGCCGGGCGGGCAGCCGATGCCGGCGCTCGCCGTCGACGGGGACAGCGCCCTGAAGGCGCCCATGCCCGCCCGCCCCGCCGACATCGCCTATGTCCTGTTCACCTCCGGCTCCACCGGCCGCCCCAAGGGCGTGCCGGTCACCCACGCCAACACCGCGCACTACTTCGGTCTGCTCGACGAGCGCTACGACTTCGGTCCGCACGACGTCTTCTCGCAGACCTTCGACCTCAACTTCGACTGCGCGATGTTCGACCTGTTCTGCGCCTGGGGCGCCGGCGCCGCCCTCGTACCGATCCCGCCGCAGGCGTACGCGCATCTGCCGGAGTTCGTGGCCGAGCAGGGCATGACCGTGTGGTTCTCCACGCCCAGCGCGATCACCCTGGTGCGCCGCACCGGCGGACTCGAGCCGGGCGCGCTGCCGTCGCTGCGCTGGAGCTTCTTCGCGGGGGAGGCGCTCAGCTGCAAGGACGCCGAGGACTGGGCCGTCGCCGCGCCGCGGGCGACGCTGGAGAACCTGTACGGCCCGACCGAGCTGACCATCACCGTCACCGCCCAGCGCTGGACACCGGGGCAGTACCTCAACGACATGGTGCCCATCGGCGCCGTACACCCCGGCCACGAGGTCCTGCTGCTGGATGCCGAAGGCGCGCCCACGGGCGACGACGAGGGCGAACTGTGCATCGCCGGGCCCCAGTCGACGCCCGGCTACCTCGACCCGGGCGACGACACCGGACGGTTCCTCGACCACGGCGGTCACCGCTTCTACCGCACCGGCGACCGCGTCCGACGCGCGCAGGACGGCGGCTGGCTGTACCTCGGCCGGCAGGACGCACAGGTCCAGGTGCACGGGGTGCGGACGGAACTGGCCGAGGTGGACGCCGCCGCACGCACCTGCCCGGGAGTCGAGGACGCCGTGACCGTGGCGGTGCCCGTGGACGGCACGGTCGAGCTGGCCGTCTTCCACACCGGCGAACCGGTCCCGCCCGCCCGCCTCGCCCGCCACCTGCGGGAGCTGCTGCCGGCCGCGGTCGTCCCGCGCGCCTACCACCACCTGGACACGCTCCCGCTCAACTCCAACCGCAAGACCGATCGCAGGAAGCTCGCCTCCCAGGCCACGGCCATGCGGCAGACCGCCGGGACGGCACGCACTCATGAAAGGCGGCAGGAGTCGCAGTGAACGGTCAACCGACAGCGCAGGCCCGCGCGGACGCCCCGGTGCGTGACGCGCGCAGCGACGCCCGTGTGCACGACCTGCTCGACGAGGCCACCGCCGAGCACCCCGACGCCCCCGCCGTCGCCGACGGCGCGGGCCGCTGGACGTACCGCGAACTCGCCGCCCACAGCCACGCCGTCGACGCCTGGCTGGAGGAGCACGGCATCGGCCACGGCGACCGGGTCCTCGTCCAGCTGCCCAGCACCCGCGAACTGGTCGCGCTCATGTACGGCACCGCGCGCCGCGGCGCCGTCCTGGTCCCCGTCAACACCGGCATGAAGGACTTCCACCTGCGGGCGGTCGTCGAGAACTCCGAGCCCGCGCTGCTCGTCGTCTCCGACCCGGCCGTCGAGCGGATCGCCGCCCTCGCCGAGGGCGTACCGGTCCTCGGACTCGGCGAGGCGTGGCAGGGCATCACCGCCCTGCGGGTGCGCGGAGCCCGCTCCGGCGGCGCCGAGGTCGGCCCCGAGGACCTCGCCGTCCTCGTCTACACCTCCGGCTCGACCGCCGCCCCGAAGGCGGTGATCTGCCCGCACGGCCGGATGGTCTTCGCCACCGAGGCCATCAACCTCGAACTCGGCTACCGCCCCGACGACGTGGTGTTCTGCCGCTTCCCCATCTCCTGGGACTACGGCCTGTACAAGGTGCTGCTCACCGCCGCCGGACGCAGCGAACTCGTGCTCGCCGACGGCGAGTCGGACCTGGTGCTGCTGCGCCGCATCCGGGAGACCGGCGCCACCGTCGTCCCGATCGTGCCGTCCCTGGCCACCATGATCTGCGCCCTCGCCGAACGCGAGCCGAGCCAGGAGTCCCGGGTGCGCATGTTCACCAACACCGGTGCCGCGCTCCCGAAGACCACCGCCGACGGGCTGCGCACCGCCTTCCCCGGCGCGGAGGTGATCATCCAGTTCGGGCAGACCGAGTGCAAGCGCGTCTCCGTGCTGCCGCCCTCCCACCAGGACGCCAAGCCCGACTCGGTCGGCCGCCCGCTCCCCGGCACCCGCGCCTTCGCCGTGGACGACGAGGGCAGGGCGCTGCCGCCCTGGGAGACCGGCGAGATCGTGGTCGAGGGACCGCACGTCATGCCCGGCTACTGGCGCGCACCCGAGCAGACCGCCCGCGCCTTCCGCCCCGCCCCGGACGGCGGACTGCGGCTGCACACCGGCGACTTCGGCCACGTCGACGAGGACGGGTTCCTGTACTACGAGGGCCGCCGCGACGACATGTTCAAGCACAAGGGCGTGCGCATGAGCACCACCGAGATCGAGGGCGCCGCCACCGACATTCCCGGCGTCCGTGCCGCCGCCGTCGTGCCGCCGGCTCCCGGCCGCGACCTCGCGGTGTTCGCCGAGGGCGACATCGACCCGCACACCCTGCTCAAGGAGCTGTCCCTGCGGCTGGAGCCCGCCAAGGTGCCCGGGGTGAGCCGCGTCGTCGACGAGCTGCCGCTGACCCCGCACGGCAAGCACGACCGCAAGCAGCTCGCCCGCCTCCTGGAAGGAACCACCCCGTGACCGGCCCCACCGAACTGGCGGAGCGCTTCGGTACCCCGTCCTACGTCTACGACCTGGACCGGGTGGCCACGGCCCGCGACGACCTGTTCGCCGCGCTGCCCGACGAGGTCGAGGTCTTCTACGCCGCCAAGGCCAACCCGCACCCCGAGCTGCTGCGCGAGCTGCGCACCGGCGCGGCCCGTGGCTGCCGCGCCGAGATCAGCTCCGTCGGCGAACTCGACGCCGCCCTGCAGGCCGGCTTCCCGGGCGAGCGGATCCTGTACACCGGCCCCGGCAAGACCACCGAGGAACTCACCGAGGCGCTGACCCGAGGCGTGCGCCTGTTCTCCACCGAGTCCTACGGCGATCTGCGCCGCGTCGGCGAGACCGCGCTCGCCCTCGGCCTGACCGCCGACTGCCTGATCCGGGTCAACAACGCCACGGGCGCGGCGGCCACCAGCATCCGCATGACGGGTGTGCCCTCGCAGTTCGGCTTCGACAGCGAGACCCTGCCCGGCCTCGCCGCCGCCCTGCGCGACGTGCCCGGCGCCACCATCGCCGGACTGCACTTCTTCCCGCTGAGCAACGCCAAGGACGAGGCGAGCCTCATCGCCGAGTTCCGCCACACCATCGCCACCGCCGCCGCCCTGCAGGACGCACTCGGCGTCACGTTCCGCTTCGTCGACATCGGCGGCGGGTTCGCCGCTCCGTACGCCGTGCAGGGCGAGCGGCCGGTCTACCGCGAGCTGCGCGACGCCCTGGCCGAGACGCTGGACGCGCACTTCCCCGGCTGGCGCGAGGGCGCTCCGCGGATCGCCTGCGAGTCGGGCCGCTACCTGGTCGCCGACAGCGGCACCCTGCTCACGTCCGTCGTCAACGTCAAGGACAGCCGCGACACCCGCTATCTCGTCCTCGACGCCGGCATCAACACCTTCGGCGGCATGTCCGGACTCGGCCGCATCCTGCCGGTGTCCGTCGAGCCGTACGAGTCCGTGGGCGTCGACGGCACACCGGCGAGCCTGGCCGGGCCGCTGTGCACCCCGGGCGACCTGCTCGGCCGAAACGTTCCGCTGCCCGAACTGGCACCGGGCGCCGTGCTCACCGTGCCCAACGCCGGTGCCTACGGCCCGACGGCCAGCCTCCTGATGTTCCTCGGCAGGCCCGCGCCCGCCGAGATCGTCGTACGCGGCGACGACGTCGTCTCCGTCTCCCGTATCCAGCACACCCGAACCTACGAACACGGACAGGCCCTGTGATGAGCCCCTCCCCGATGACCCCCACCCCCGGCGATCAGCCCGTGCTCGTGGCCGGCGGTATCTCCGACTCCCACACCTGGAACCTCGTCTACCTCCAGCTCCTCCTCGAGGAGCACGGGCACCGCGTGGTCAACCTCGGCCCCTGCGTCCCCGAGGACCTGCTCATCGCCGAGGCCCTGGCCCACCGCCCGGCCCTCATCGTGGTCAGCAGCGTCAACGGCCACGGCTACCACGACGGCATGCGCACCGTCACCCGGCTGCGCGAGCACCCCGAACTCGCCGACGTGCCCGCCGTCATCGGCGGCAAGCTCGGGATCGCCGGCCCCTGCGGCACCGAGGAGGTGACGGCGCTGCGCGACGCCGGCTACACCGAGGTGTTCGACGACAGCGCCGAGGGTGTCGCCGCCTTCCGGCGGATGCTCGACACACTGCCGCAACGAGCCCTGGTGTGACCGGCGTCGGGTTCGGCGCGTTCGTGCGCCGGGCTCACGACGCCGGCCACCTCGTGGTCCAGCCCCGGATGGGGATGAGCAGCCCGGATCGGATGCGCGCCGGGCTGCTCGCCACCCGCGACGCCGCGGCGACCACCGTCGGCACGCTCACCCTGGACAGCTACACCCGGGTCGGCGACCTGGAGTCGGCCAAACTGGCCGTCCTCGAGGGCGTCGCCCTCAACGGCTACCCCATCGTGAGCCACGAGACCAGCACCACCCTGCAAGTGCTCGACCAGATCCGCGGCCCCGGCTTCCCGGTCCAGGTCCGGCACGGCTCGGCCGCGCCGCAGGACATCTTCCGGGCCCTGATGGCCGTCGGGCTCGACGCCTCCGAAGGCGGACCGGTCTCCTACTGCCTGCCCTACGGCCGCGTCCCGCTGCGCGAGTCCGTCGCCCACTGGGCGGCCTCCTGCGAACTGCTCGCCACCCTCTGCGCGCCGGGCGCCGCACCGCACCTGGAGACCTTCGGCGGCTGCGTCCTCGGCCAGCTCTGCCCGCCCAGCCTGCTGGTCGCGGTCAGCGTCCTGGAGGCGATGTTCTTCCACCGGTACGGCATCCGCAGCATTTCCGTGAGTTACGCCCAGCAGACCGATCCGCTTCAGGACGCCGAAGCGGTGGCCGCGTTGCGCAGCCTGTGCACACGCTTCCTGCCGGACACCGAATGGCATGTCGTCGTCTACGCCTACATGGGGCTGTATCCGGTAACCGAGCACGGCGCCTACCGGCTGCTCGGCAAAGCCGCCGAACTCGCCGTCGCCAGCGGCTCCGAACGGCTCATCGTGAAAACCGTCGCGGAATCCCAGCGCATTCCCACCGTCGCCGAGAACGTCGCCGCCCTCGAATACGCGGCGGCGGTCGCCGCACGCACACCGCGCGCCCCCCTGGACGGCCCCGGCACCCAGACGTACGCCGAAGCGTCCGCCCTGGTCGACGCGGTGCTGGAGCTGGACGACGACCTCGGCGCGGCGCTGCTCGCGGCGTTCGCCAGGGGCCTTCTCGACGTTCCCTACTGTCTGCATCCGGACAACGCCGGATTCAGCCGGAGCTATATCGACGCGGACGGTCGACTCCGCTGGTCCGACATCGGAAAGATGCCGCTGCACGGCATCGCCGACGTACGCCCGGCCGAGGCCATCACCTCCGCGGATCTGCTCGACTCCCTGTCCTATGTGCGTCGTTCGTTCGACCGGCACGACCCCGAGGACGCAGTGGCCCTGGAAGGCGCCCACCCCTAGGGGTGCTTAAGGGTGTGGCCTTTCAGGGGCCGTCATTACCGTGTGGAAAAAGGTGAGGAAAACCGGTGTCGGCCGAAAGTGGAGATGCGTGGATGAACGGGCCCGGATCCGATTCAGCTCTGGGACGACGGCTCGCCACGGCCGTACCCTCCCAGCACCGCAGGCTGGTCACCGAACTGGTGCGCACGGCCGTGACCGAGGCGATCGAAGCGGCGCGGCCGGGCACGGTGGACTCGGTGGACGCGGCCACCCCGTTCGCCGCGCTGGGACTCGACTCGCTCGCCGCGGTCGACCTGCACCGGCGGCTGACCGAGCGCACCGGCCTCGACCTGCCGGTCGGCCTCGCCTACGACTGCCCCACCGTCCACGACCTGGCCGCCCGGCTGCTCGCCGAGGTCCACGGCACGGCGGACGAGCACCCCGAGCCGGCCGGTGACGGCAGCGCCGACGAACCGATCGCGGTCGTCGGCATCGGCTGCCGCTTCCCCGGCGGCATCTCCTCACCCGCCGACCTGTGGCGGCTGCTGACCGAGGGCGGCGAAGTGCTCTCGGGCTTCCCCCAGGATCGCGGCTGGGACCTCGACGCCCTCTACGACGAGGATCCCGAGGTACCCGGCAGCTCTTACGTCCGCAACGGCGGATTCCTCGACACGGCCACCGAGTTCGACGCCGAGTTCTTCGGCATCAGTCCGCGCGAGGCGCTCGGCATGGACCCGCAGCAGCGCCTCGTCCTGGAGACCTCCTGGCAGGCCCTGGAGGACGCCGGCATCGACCCCACGATGCTGCGCGGCACCCCGGCCGGCATGTTCTTCGGCGCCGAGGTGCAGGAGTACGGGCCGCGCCTGCACGACGCCCCGGACGGCCTCGACGCCTACCTGCTCGCCGGGAACGCCTCCAGCGTCATCTCCGGCCGCGTCGCCTATGTGCTGGGCGCCGAGGGCCCCGCGGTCACCGTCGACACCGCCTGCTCCGCCGCCCTGGTCGCGGTCCACCTGGCGTGCCGCTCGCTGCGGCAGGGCGAGTCCTCGCTCGCCCTCGCGGGCGGTGTGGCCGTGATGGGCGGACCCGGTGTGTTCACCGCCTTCAGCCGGCAGCGCGGGCTCGCGCCCGACGGCCGCTGCAAGGCGTTCGCCGCCGGCGCCGACGGCACCGGATTCGCCGAGGGCGTCGGTGTGCTCGTCCTGGAGCGGCTCGGCGACGCCCGCCGCAACGGCCATCAGGTGCTGGCCGTCGTCCGTGGCTCCGCCGTCAACCAGGACGGCGCCTCCAACGGCCTGACCGCGCCCAACGGCACCTCCCAGCAGCGGCTGATCCGCCGGGCCCTCGCCGACGCGGGGCTCACCGCCGCCGACGTCGACGTGGTCGAGGCGCACGGCACCGGCACCCGGCTCGGTGACCCCATCGAGGCCACCGCACTCCTCGCCACCTACGGTCAGGGCCGCCCCGAAGGCGCCCCCCTGCTGCTCGGCTCGGTCAAGTCCAACCTCGGACACACCCAGGCCGCCGCCGGTGTCGCCGGCGTGATCAAGACGATCCTGGCCATGCGGCACGGCCAGGTACCGGCGACGCTGCACGTCGACGAGCCCACCCCGGCCGTCAACTGGTCGACGGGGGCCGTGGAACTCGTCACCGAGCACCGCCGGTGGCCCGAGACCGGCCGGGTGCGGCGCGCGGGCGTGTCGTCGTTCGGGGTCAGCGGAACCAACGCGCACGTCATCCTGGAGCAGCCGGAACCCGAGGAGGCCGAGGCGGACGAGCGCCCGGCCCTTCCGGCCGGCACCCCGCTGCCGTTCACGCTGTCCGCGCGCGGCGAGGCCGCCCTGCGGGCCCGCGCCGCCGACCTGCTGCCCCTGACGGACGAGGCCGACCCGCTGGACCTCGCCCGCTCGCTGGCCACCACCCGTGCCGCCCTGTCCGACCGGGCGGTCCTCGTCGCCGCCGACCGCGGCGAACTGCGCGCCGCCCTGCACGAGCTGGTCTCCGACGGCGCACCGACGGCAGCCCGCTCCGACGGCGACCTGGGCTTCCTCTTCACCGGCCAGGGCAGTCAGCGCATCGGGATGGGCCGTGAACTCGCCGCCGCCTACCCGGTGTTCGCCGACGCCCTGGACGACGTCTGCGCCCACTTCGACCTCCAGCTCGACCGGCCCCTCAAGGACGTCCTGTTCGCCGAGCCCGGCAGCGAGGAGGACGGGCTGCTGCACCGCACCGAGTACGCGCAGCCCGCCCTGTTCGCCGTGGAGGTCGCCCTCCACCGGCTCCTGGAGAGCTGGGGCCTGACCCCGGACCAGCTCGCCGGGCACTCCGTCGGCGAGATCGCCGCCGCGCACGTGGCCGGCGTGCTCACCCTCCAGGACGCGACGATCCTCACCGCCGCCCGCGGCCGGCTCATGCAACGGCTCCCCGAGGGCGGCGCCATGGTCGCCGTACGCGCCACCGAGGACGAGGTGGCACCGCTGCTCACACCGCGCACCGGCATCGCCGCCGTGAACGGCCCCGCCGCCGTGGTCGTCTCCGGCGACGCGGCCGACGTCGAGCGCATCGCCGCCGAACTCGCCGCGCGCGGCCACGACACCAAGCGCCTGCGGGTCAGCCACGCCTTCCACTCGCCGCTGATGGAACCGATGCTCGCCGAGTTCCGCAGCGTCGTGCACGTCCTGGACTACGCCGAGCCGAAGCTGCCGGTGGTCTCGACCGTCACCGGCGCCCTCGTCACCGCCGAGCTGTGCGACCCCGAGTACTGGGTGGAGCACGTCCGCGCCCGGGTCCGCTTCCACGACGCCGTCCGCGCGCTCGCCGACGCCGGCGTCCGGACCTTCCTGGAGATCGGCCCCGACGCGGTCCTGTCCGCCATGGGCCCGGACTGCACCGACGCCCCCGGCACCGCCTTCCTGCCGGTGCTGCGGCGCGAGCGGCCCGAGGCCCGCGAGGCCGTCGGCGCGCTCGCCGCCGCCCACGCCCGGGGCGTCCCCGTCGACTGGCAGCGGCACTTCGCCTCCCTCGGCGGACACCGTATCGACGTGCCCCGCTACCCCTTCCAGCGGCGCCGCTTCTGGCTGGAGCAGAGCAGCGCCACCGACGCCACCGGCCTCGGCCAGCTCCCCGCCGGACACCCGCTGCTCGCGGCCGTGGTCGCCGTCGGAGCCGAGGGCGTCGTCCTCACCGGCCGTCTGTCGACCCGCACCCAGCCCTGGCTCGCCGACCACGTCATCGCCGGACGGGTGCTGTTCCCCGGCACCGCCTTCGTCGAACTCGCCCTGCGCGCCGGCGACCACGTCGGCGCGGCGGGCCTGGAGGAACTGACCCTGGGCGCCCCGCTCGTGCTGCGCGCCGACGACGACGTCGCCGTCCAGGTCGCCGTCGGCGAACCCGACGACTCCGCACGCCGCACCGTCACCGTCCACACCCGCGCCGACGAGGCCGCCCCCTGGACCCAGCACGCCGCCGGTGTCCTCACCGCCACCGCCCCGTCCGCAACGGCCGACCTGACCGCATGGCCGCCGCAGGACGCCCGGCCGCTCGACGTCGCGGGCGTCTACACCGGCCTCGCCGACCAGGGATACGGCTACGGACCCGCCTTCCAGGGACTGCGCGCCGCCTGGCGACACGGCGACGACGTCTACGCCGAGGTCGCCCTGCCCGCCGAAGCCGCCGCCGACGCCGCCGGGTTCGGACTGCATCCGGCGCTGCTCGACGCCGCGCTGCACGCCGCCGACCTCGACGCCCCGCCGCGCCCCGAGGTACTGGTGCCGTTCGCCTGGACCGGCGTCACCCTGCACGCCGCCGGCGCGTCCGCGCTGCGCGTGAAGATCACCGGCAGCGGCGGCGACACCATCGCCCTGCACCTCGCCGACGCCACCGGCGCCCCGGTGGCCGACATCGAGGCCCTGACCTCCCGTCCCGTACAGGCCGATGACGTCCTGTACGCCGTGCGGTGGTCGCCGTACCCCCGACCGGCGACCACCGCACCCCTGCGTACCGCCGTCCTCGCGGACTCCGTCGACGCGCTCCTCGACGGCCCCGCCCCGGACGCCGTCGTGCACCGCGTGCCCGGCCCGGCCGACGCCGACGCCGCCACGGCACGCGCCCATGTCCTCGACGTACTGCGGCTGCTGCAGACCTGGCAGACGGACGAACGGCTCGCCGGGACCCGGCTCGTCGTCGTCACCCCGCCCGCCGCCCCCGCCCACGCGGCCGTCCGCGGCCTGGTGCGCTCCGCCCAGGCCGAGAACCCCGGGCGGTACGTCCTCGTCGAGCACGA
Source organism: Streptomyces yokosukanensis (assembly GCF_001514035.1). Classification (GTDB taxonomy): domain Bacteria; phylum Actinomycetota; class Actinomycetes; order Streptomycetales; family Streptomycetaceae; genus Streptomyces; species Streptomyces yokosukanensis. The sequence continues at coordinate 391,423 of NZ_KQ948207.1, forward strand.
GACCCTGCCCGGCGAAGCCGACCTGCGCCGGATCCTCGCCACCGGCGAACCCGAACTCTCCCTGACCGACGGCGGGTTCAGCGTCCCGCGCCTCGTCGCGCAGCCCACCGCCGACCCCGCGCCCGCCGCCGACTGGGGCACCGTCCTCGTCACCGGCGGCACCGGCGGCCTCGGCGCACTGCTCGCCCGGCACCTGGTCAGTGCCCACGGCGTACGCAGGCTGCTGCTCGTCGGCCGCCGCGGCACCGCGACCGGGCCGGCGGCCGAACTCACCGCGCTCGGCGCCGAGGTGACCGTGGCCGCCTGCGACGTCGGCGACCGCGAGGCCCTGCGCCGCCTGCTCGACGAGCACCCCGTCGACTCCGTCGTCCACGCGGCCGGCACCGTCCACGACGGCATCGTGGACACCCTCACCGGCGACATGGTGGACGAGGTCTTCCACGCGAAGGCCCTCGGCGCCTGGCACCTGCACGAGCTGACCCGCGACCGCGACCTCGCCCACTTCGTCCTGTTCTCCTCCCTCGCCGCCGTCCTCGACGGCCCCGGCCAGGGCAACTACGCGGCCGCCAACGCCTACCTCGACGCCCTCGCCGAGCACCGCGCCGCACTCGGCCTGCCCGCCACCGCGCTCGCCTGGGGCCTGTGGGCCACCGACAGCGGCATGGGCGCCGCCCTGGACACCACGGCCCTGGAGCGCATCGCGGGCCACGGCATCCCCGGCCTGTCCGCCGAACGCTCGCTGGAGCTGTTCGACGCCGCCCTGCGAAGCCGCGCCCCCCACCTGGTGCCCGTGGAGATCGACGCCGCCGCCGTACGCCGCCGACCCGACGGCATACCGCCGCTGCTGACCGGCCTCGTCCGTCCGGCGATCCGCCGGGCCGCGGCGAGCACCGCCGCTCCCGCCCCGGCCACGGACGGACAGCTCGCCGCACTGCCCGCCGCCGACCGCGACCGTGCGGTGCTCGACCTGGTGCGCACCGAAGTGGCGGCCGTGCTGCGGCACGACGGGCCGTCCGCCATCGACCCCGGCCGGGCCTTCACCGACCTCGGCTTCGACTCGCTGGCCGCCGTGGAGCTGCGCAACCGGCTGGGCACCGTCACCGGACTGCGGCTGCCCGCCACCCTCGTCTTCGACCACCCCACCTCCCGCGTCCTCGCCGACCACATCCGCGACACCCTCTTCGGCACCGGTCCGCAGGAGACCGCCGCCCCCGTCACGCGCACGGCAGGCGACGACGACCCGATCGTCATCGTCGGGATGAGCTGCCGCTACCCCGGCGGGGTCCGTTCCCCCGAGGACCTGTGGCGGCTCGTCGCCGACGGCGCCGACGCGGTCGGCGACTTCCCGGCGGACCGCGGCTGGGACACCGAGACGCTCTACGACCCGGAGCCGGGCACCCCCGGCCGCACCTACACCCGCCAGGGCGCCTTCCTGTACGACGCCGCCGAGTTCGACGCCGGGTTCTTCGGTATCAGCCCGCGCGAGGCCACCGCCATGGACCCGCAGCAGCGGCTGCTGCTGGAGGTGTCCTGGGAGGCGCTGGAGCGCTCCACCATCGACCCGAACCGTCTGCGCGGCTCCCGCACCGGCGTGTTCGCGGGCGTCATGTACCACGACTACGGCACCTGGCTGGCCGAGGTGCCCGAGGATCTCGCCGCCTACCTCGGCAACGGCAGCCTCGGCAGCGTCGTCTCCGGCCGCGTCGCCTACGCCCTCGGACTGGAGGGTCCGGCCGTCACCGTCGACACCGCCTGCTCCTCCTCGCTGGTCACCCTGCACCTTGCTGCCCAGGCGCTGCGGCAGGGCGAGTGCGATCTCGCCCTGGTCGGCGGTGTCACCGTCATGTCGACGCCGGACACCTTCGTGGACTTCGCCCGGCAGCGCGGGCTGGCCGCCGACGGCCGCTGCAAGTCCTTCGCCGCCGCGGCCGACGGCACCGGCTGGGGCGAGGGCGCCGGCATGATCGTCGTCGAGCGCCTCTCCGACGCCCGCAGGGCCGGCCACCAGGTGCTCGCGGTGGTCCGCGGCTCCGCCGTCAACTCCGACGGCGCCTCCAACGGCCTGACCGCCCCCAACGGCCCCTCCCAGCAGCGCGTCATCCGCGCCGCGCTGGCCGCAGCCGGGCTCACCCCGGCCGACGTCGACGCCGTCGAGGCGCACGGCACGGGTACGACGCTCGGCGACCCGATCGAGGCGCAGGCACTGCTCGCCACCTACGGTGCCGAGCACACCGAGGACAGCCCGCTGTGGCTGGGCTCCGTCAAGTCCAACATGGGGCACACCCAGGCCGCCGCCGGAGTCGCCGGCATCATCAAGATGGTCATGGCGATCCGGAACGGGGTCCTGCCGAAGACCCTGCACGTGGACGCACCGTCCCACCAGGTCGACTGGGGCGCCGGCGCCGTGGAACTGCTCACCGAGCAGCGCCCGTGGCAGGCACCGGACCGGCCGCGCCGGGCCGGAGTGTCCTCGTTCGGGATCAGCGGCACCAACGCGCATGTCATCCTTGAGGAGTTCACCGAGCCGGAGCCTTCGCAGGCCGACCCGGCCACCGCCCCGCCGGTGCTCGCCCTCCCGGTCTCCGCGCGCTCGCCCGAGGCCCTGCGCGGCCAGGCCCGCCGTCTGCGGGAGCTGACCGGCACCGCCCCCGCCGACCTCGGCCTGGCCCTGGCCACCACACGGGGTACCCACCCCCACCGCGCCGTCGTCCTCGCCACCGGCGACGACCAGGCCGCCACCGCTCTGGACGCCCTGGCACACGGCACCGACGCGCCGGGCCTGCTCGTCACCGGCTCCGCAACCGACGGCACGCTGGCCTACCTGTTCTCCGGACAGGGCGCCCAGCGCCCCGGCATGGGCCGCGACTGGTACGACGCCTTCCCCGTCTACGCCGAGCACTTCGACCGCGCCGCAGCGCTCTTCGACAAGCACCTCGAACGCCCCCTCGCCGAGGTCGTGTTCGGCGACGACGCCGCGACCCTGGAGCAGACCGCCTACACCCAGGCCGCCCTGTTCACCACCCAGGTCGCCCTCTACCGGCTGCTGGAATCCCTCGGGCTGCGCCCCGACTGGCTCGCCGGACACTCCGTCGGCGAGTTCGCCGCCGCGCACGTCGCGGGCGTGTGGTCGCTGCACGACGCCGTCACCGCGGTCGCCGCCCGGGGCCGGCTCATGCAGGCGCTGCCCGAGGGCGGCGCGATGATCGCCGTCCAGGCGACGGAGGAGGAGGTGACTCCGCTGCTGGACGGGCGGAGCGGGATCGCCGCCGTCAACGGTCCGCGGGCCGTGGTGGTCTCCGGCGACGAGGACGCCGTCACCGCGATCGCCGCGCACTTCACGACCACCCGCAGGCTGCGCGTGTCGCATGCCTTCCACTCGCCGCGCATGGAGCCCATGCTGGTCGCCTTCCGCGAGGTCATGACGGGCATCGTGGCCGCGGAGCCCGCCGTGCCGATCGTCTCCACCCTCACCGGCGCCCCGGCCACCGCCGCCGAACTCGGCTCCGCCGACTACTGGGTGCGGCACGTGCGCGAGACGGTGCGCTTCGCCGACGCCGTCACGACGCTCGCCGCGAAGGGTGCCGACACCTTCCTCGAACTCGGTGCCGCGCCCGTCCTCACCGCCATGGGCCCCGACTGCCTGCCCGACGCCGAGGACCCCGCCTTCGTCTCCACGGCCCGCAAGGACACCGCCCAACTGCCGGGCCTGCTGGCCGCGTTGGCCGCCGTCCACACCCGAGGCCCGGACGTCGACTGGGCGGCACTGTACGGGACGTACGCGGGGAGCCGGGTCGACCTGCCCACCTACGCCTTCGACCACCGCCGGTACTGGCTGCCCACCTCCGCCGTCAGCGCCGGCGACGCCGCCGGGCACGGCCTGGCCGCCGTCGACCACCCGCTGGTCAGCGCCCGCCTGGACCTGCCCGGCGACGCCGGTGTGCTGCTCACCGGCCGGATCTCCGCCGTCACCCACCCGGTCCTCGCCGAGCACGCCGTACTGGGCACGGTCCTCGTGCCCGGCGCCGCCCTCGTCGACCTCGCGCTGCACGCCGGACGCCTCACCGGACGCCCCGTCGTGGAGGAACTCACCCTGCAGGCGCCGCTGGCGCTGCCCGCGGACAGCGCCGTACGCCTCCAGGTCGCCGCCGGTCCCGACGGCACCGTCGAGATCCACTCGCGCGCCGAGAACGCGCCCGCCGACGACGGCTGGACACGGCACGCCACCGGCACCCTCACCGGCCCCGCCACCGCGCCCCAGGCCACGCCCGGCGCCTGGCCGCCGCCCGGCGCCACCCCGCTCGACGTCAGCGGCCTCTACCCGGCCCTGCACGCCGAGGGATACGACTACGGCCCGGTCTTCCAGGGCGTTCGCGCCGCCTGGCGGCAGGGCGACACCCTCCTCGCCGAACTCGAACTGCCCGCCGACGCCCGGCAGGACGCGGCCCGGCACGCCCTGCACCCGGCGCTCCTGGACTCCGCCCTGCACGTCACGTCCCTCCTGGACGGCGAGACGAGCGACGGCGAGGGGCCCGAGAGCGGCGAGCGGTCCGAGGGCATCGCCCTGCCCTTCGCCTGGACCGGGGTCGCCCTGCACACCCAGGGCTCCCTCACCGCCCGCGTCCGCGTCACCCCGGGCACCGACGGCACCCGCATCGAACTGGCCGACACCGAGGGCCGGCCGCTGGCCACCGTCGAGTCCTACGTCACCCGCCCCGTCACCGCCGACCGGCTCGCCCCGCAGCAGCGGCGCCACCTGTACGCCGTCACCGACGAGCCGCTGCCCGAGGCCGCGGGCCGTCCCGACCGCCGTAGCTGGGCGGTCCTCGGCGACGACGACCTCGGCCTCGGCGCCCCGCTGCGCAGCGACCTGGCCGCGCTCGGCAGCACCGTGCCCGACGTGGTGATCCTGCCGGTCACCGCCCCGCACGCCGAGGGCGAGCGGCTGCCGGGCGCCGTGCGGGACGCCCTGGGCCGCACCCTGGAGACCCTTCGGGCGTGGTCGGACGGCGACCGGTTCGCAGATTCGGTGCTCGTGGTCCTGGCCGGCGGCGGTCTCGCCGACGCCGCCGTCCTCGGACTGGTGCGGGCCGCGCAGGCCGAGGAACCCGGCCGGATTCTCCTGGTCGAGCGGGCCGCGCCCGACGGCCCCGTGCCGGACCGGGCCGCGCTGGCCGCGCTCCTCGACTCCGGGGAGCCGGAGGTGCGGTGGCGGGACGGCCGCGCGCACGCCCCGCGTCTGGTCCGCGCCGACGACTTCGCGCGGGAGGACCGTCCGTGGGGCACCGTCCTCGTCACCGGCGGCACCGGCGGCCTCGGCGCCCTGGTCGCCCGCCACCTCGCCGAACGGCACGGCGTCACCCGCCTGGTGCTCACCAGCCGCCGCGGCCCGCAGGCGCCGGGCGCCGCTGAACTGAGTGCGGATCTCGTGGAGTTGGGCGCTCGGGCCGAGATCGTCGCCTGTGACGTGGCCGACCGCGGCGCGCTCGCCGCGCTGCTCGCCGCGCACCCCGTCGACAGCGTCGTGCACACCGCCGGCGTCCTGGCCGACGGCGTGGTCGGCTCGCTGACCCCGGAGCGCCTGGACACCGTGTTGCGGCCCAAGGCGGACGCCGCCTGGCACCTGCACGAACTGACCCTGGACCGGGAGCTGTCCCACTTCGTGCTGTTCTCCTCGGCCGCCGGCACCATCGACGCCTCCGGCCAGGGCAACTACGCCGCCGCCAACGTCTTCCTCGACGCGCTGGCCGCCCACCGCGCCGCCCTCGGCCTGCCCGCCACCTCCCTCGCCTGGGGCCTGTGGTCCGGCGGCGGCATGGGAGCCGGCCTCGACGCGGCCGAGGTCCAGCGCATCGAACGCTCCGGCATCGGCGCGCTCGACCCGGCCGAGGCACTGGCGCTGTTCGACACCGCCGTCGCCTCCGGTGACCCCGCCCTGGTGCCCGTACGGCTGGACACCGCGGCCCTGCGCCGCCGCGGCGACGACGTCCCCGCCGTGCTGCGCACCCTGGCCGGCGTCGCCCACCGCGCGGACCGCGACGAGCGGGCCCGCACCCTGGGCGAACGACTGGCCGAACTCCCGGCCGCCGACCACGAGCACACCGTGCTGGAAGCCGTCCGCACCGAGGTCGCCGCCGTCCTCGGGCACGCCGGACCCGCCGCCGTCGAACCACGCCGCGCCTTCACCGAGCTGGGCTTCGACTCGCTCGCCGCCGTCGAACTGCGCAACCGGCTGGGCACGGTCTGCGGACGGCGCCTGCCGTCCACGCTGATCTTCGACTACGCCACCCCGCTGGCGCTCGCCGGCCACCTCCTGGAACGGCTCCTGCCGGACACCGAGGAACCCGGGACCGGCGCGGCCCAGCACGGCGACGACGAGGTGCGCACCCTGATCGCGCGCATCCCCGTCGACCGCATCCGGGAGGCAGGCCTGCTCGACAGCCTGCTGAAGCTGTCCGAGCCGGCCCCCGAGCCCGCCCCCGCCGACCAGGCCCTGGACATCAAGTCCATGGCCGTGGCCGATCTGGTGCGCGCCGCGCTCGACCGCAGCGGCAGCCAATGACCCGACCCCGGTGCCGGACGACGCGCCGCGTCCGGCACCGGGACACCTCCAAGTCCGGCGCACCCTCCACCGCGTCACCAGCGCCGCCGAGCCAGCAGGGAGCGACACCGACCGTGGACACATCCGTCGAGCAGATCGTCGAGGCGCTGCGCGAGTCATTGCTCGAGAACGAGCGGCTGCGCCAGCAGAACGCCCAGATCGCCGAGGCGGCGCAGGAACCCGTCGCGATCGTCGCGATGAGCTGCCGCTACCCCGGCGGCGTCAGCACGCCCGAGCAGCTGTGGCAGCTGGTCGACACCGGCACCGACGCCGTGGGCGACTTCCCCGCGAACCGCGGCTGGGACGTCGAGGGCGTCTACGACCCCGACCCCGAGGCCCCCGGCAAGACCCATGTGCGCGAGGGCGGGTTCCTGTACGACGCCCCGCAGTTCGACCCCGGCTTCTTCGGCATCAGCCCGCGCGAGGCCATCGCCATGGACCCGCAGCAGCGGCTGCTGCTGGAGACCGCCTGGGAGGCGTTCGAACGCGCCGGGATCGACCCGCACACCCTCAAGGGAAGCCGCACCGGCATCTACGCCGGCGTCATGTACCACGACTACGGCAGCTGGCTCACCGACGTGCCCGAAGGCGTCGAGGGCTACCTCGGCAACGGCAACCTCGGCAGCGTCGCCTCCGGACGCGTCTCCTACATCCTCGGCCTGGAAGGGCCCGCCGTCACCGTCGACACCGCCTGCTCCTCCTCGCTCGTCGCCCTGCACCTCGCCGTGCAGGCGCTGCGGACCGGCGAGTGCGGCCTGGCTCTCGCGGGCGGCGTGACGGTGATGTCCACGCCCGACACCTTCATCGACTTCTCCCGGCAGCGCGGCCTCGCCGAGGACGGCCGCTGCAAGTCCTTCGCCGAGGGCGCGGACGGCACCGGCTGGGGCGAGGGCGCCGGCCTGCTCCTGCTGGAACGGCTCTCCGACGCCCGGCGCAACGGACACCGCGTGCTGGCCGTGGTGCGCGGCACCGCCGTCAACCAGGACGGCGCCTCCAACGGTCTCACCGCCCCCAACGGCCCCTCCCAGCAGCGCGTCATCCGCGCGGCCCTCGCCAACGCCCGCCTGGAACCCCGTCAGGTGCACGCCGTCGAGGCCCACGGCACCGGCACTCCGCTGGGCGACCCGATCGAGGCGCAGGCGCTGCTGGCCACCTACGGCCAGGACCGCGCCGAGCCGCTGTGGCTGGGCTCGATCAAGTCCAACATCGGCCACACCCAGGCCGCCGCCGGAGTCGCCGGCGTCATCAAGATGGTCATGGCCATGCGCCACGGCCGACTGCCCAGGACCCTCCACGCCGACCGGCCCACCTCCCAGGTCGACTGGGAGGCGGGCGCCGTCGAACTGCTCGACGAAGCCCGCGACTGGCCCACGGCGGACGGCGAGCCCCGCCGCGCGGCCGTGTCCTCCTTCGGCATCAGCGGCACCAACGCCCACGTCATCGTCGAGGCCGCCCCCGAGCCCGAGGCCCGCGCCGAGCAGCCCGCCTGGACCGGCCCGCTCCCACTGGTCCTCTCCGGCAAGGGCGAGCAGGGCCTCGCCGCCCAGGCCCGCCTGCTCCTCGACCACCTCACCACCGGCACCGACCCCGTCCCGGACGTCGCCCACACCCTCGCCACCGGGCGCGCCGCACTGGCCGAGCGGGCCGTCGTCACCGCCGCCGACCTGACCGCCCTCACCGCGGGCCTGACCGCGCTCGCCGACGGCGAGAGCGCGCCGAACGTGGTGCGCGGCAGGCCGGCGGGGGAGTCCCGCATCGCCTTCGTCTTCCCCGGCCAGGGCTCCCAGTGGGCCGGCATGGCCGCCGACCTGCTCGACACCTCACCGGTGTTCGCCGCCACCATGGCCGACTGCGCCGCGGCCCTCGCCCCCGTCACCGACTGGGACCTCATCGAGACCGTGCGGGCGCGGCAGCCGCTGGAACGGGTGGACGTCGTCCAGCCGGTGCTGTGGGCGATCATGGTGTCCCTCGCCGAGGTGTGGCGGGCCCACGGGGTCCGGCCCGCGGCCGTGATCGGCCACTCCCAGGGCGAGATCGCCGCGGCCTGTGTGGCAGGCGCGCTCTCCCTGGCCGACGGAGCCCGCATCGTGGCCCTGCGCAGCCGGGCCATCGCCCGCGAACTCTCCGGCCGCGGCGGCATGATGTCGGTGGCCCTGCCCGAGGCCCGGGTGCGTGAACTCGTCGCCCGCCACGACGGCCGCGTCTCGGTGGCCGCCGTGAACGGCGCCGCCTCCGTGGTGCTGTCCGGCGACGCCGACGCCCTGGACGAACTGCGCGAGACGATCGTGGCCGGCGGCGACCGCGCCAAGCGGCTCCCCGTGGACTACGCCTCGCACTCCGCGCACGTCGAGTCGATCCGGGAACAGCTGCTCGCCGATCTGGCGGGCGTTCAGGCCCGGCCCGCCGAGGTGCCGTTCTACTCCACCGTCACCGGCGCCCGGATCGACACCACCGGCCTGGACGCCGACTACTGGTACACCAACCTGCGGCAGAGCGTGCTGTTCGAGCCGACCACACGCACACTGCTCGACGCCGGGTACGGCGTGTTCGTCGAGTGCAGCCCGCACCCGGTGCTGCTGCACAGCATCGCGGAGACCGCCGACTCCACCGGCGCCGACATCACCGGCCTCGGCTCCCTGCAGCGCGACAACGGCGGCCCCGAGCGCGTCCTGGCCGCCCTCGGCGAAGCCTTCGTCGCCGGCGTGCCCGTCGACTGGTCTGCCGTGTTCGACGGCCTCCCGGTGCGCTCCGCCGACCTGCCCACGTACGCCTTCCAACGCGAGCGGTACTGGCTCGGCCGCTCCGCCGGCACCGGCGACGTCACCGCCGCCGGACTCCAGAGGACCGGCCACCCGCTGCTGGGCGCGGCCGTCCCGGTCGCCGAGGGCGGCACCCTGTTCACCGGCCGCCTCTCCACCGCCACCACCCCCTGGCTGGCCGACCACGCCGTGTCCGGCACCACCCTGCTGCCCGGCACCGCCCTCGTCGAGCTGGCGCTCGGCGCCGGTCACGACCTCGGCTGCGGACACCTCGCCGAACTCACCCTCCAGGCACCGCTGGTGCTGCCCGAGCGAGGCGCCCTCCAGCTGCAGCTGCACGTGACCGCCGCCGACGACACCGGGTACCGGACGCTGACCGTCCACTCCCGCCCCGAGGGCGCCGACGGCACCGCCTGGATCCAGCACGCCGGCGGCCTGCTCGCCCCGCAGACCGCCGCGCCCGCCTTCGACCTCACCGCCTGGCCGCCCCAGGGCGCCGAGCCGGTACCGGTCGACGACGCCTACGCCCGGCTCGCCGGCCTCGGCTACGACTACGGGCCGGCCTTCCAGGGACTGCGCGCGGCCTGGCGGCGCGGCGACGAGACCTTCGCCGAGGTCGAACTGCCCGGCGAGGCCGACGCCTTCGCCCTGCACCCGGCCCTGTTCGACGCCGCCCTGCACGCCGACGGCCTCGGCTCCGACGGCTCCGCCGGCCAGGACGGCGCCCGGCTGCCCTTCGCCTGGACCGGGGTCTCGCTGTACGCGGCCGGGGCCACCGCCCTGCGGGTCCGGCTGCACGGCACGGACACGCTCACCGTCCAGCTCGCCGACCCCACCGGCGCCCCGGTCGCCGAGGTCGAAGCCCTGGTCTCCCGACCGGTCGACCCGGCCGCGCTCACGTCGGCCGCCCCCGCGGACGACCTGTACCGCCTCGACTGGCCGGCGCTGCCCGTGCCCGAGGCCGCCGCGCCCGAGTACGGCGTCCTGGACGGGCAGCGCCCGACCGCGCTGGACACCGTGCCCGCGTGGACGGTGCTGACGGCCGGTGGCGACGACCCGGTCACCGGCGCCCGCCGCGCGACCGAGCACGTGCTCGCCGCCGTACAGGACTGGCTGGCCGACGAACGCACCCGAACGGCACGGCTGCTGGTGCTCACCCAGGGTGCCGTGGCCGTGGGGGAGGAGGACGTCACCGATCTGGCGGGCGCCGCCGTGTGGGGCCTGGTCCGGGCCGCACAGGGCGAGCACCCCGGGCGGTTCGTGCTCGTGGACTCCCGCGACGGCGACGTGCCCGGAGCCGTGGCCGCCGCCGCGGCGAGCGGCGAGCCCCAACTCGCCCTGCGCGACGGCACCGCGCATGTGCCCCGGCTGGCCCGCTCCGGCCCGCAGGGGCAGACGCCGACCCTCGACCCGGACGGCACCGTGCTGATCACCGGCGGCACCGGCGTCCTCGGCGCCCTGGTCGCCCGGCACCTCGTCGCCGAGCACGGAGTGCGCCGACTGGTGCTGGCCGGGCGCAGCGGCACCGCCGCCGACGACTTCGCCGACGTCGACGCGGAGATCGTCGTGGCCCGCTGCGACGCCGCCGACCGCGAGCAACTCGTCCGTCTCCTGGGCGAGATGCCGGCAGCGCACCCGCTGACGGCCGTCGTCCACCTCGCCGGCGTCCTCGACGACGGACTGGTGACCGACCAGACGCCCGAGCGCCTCGACGCCGTCCTGCGCCCGAAGGCCGACGCGGCCTGGCATCTGCACGAGCTGACGCGCGACCTCGGCCTCGCCGCGTTCGTCCTGTTCTCCTCCGCCGCCGGCACGGTCGACGGCGCCGGGCAGTCCGGCTACGCCGCCGCCAACGCCTTCCTCGACGCCCTCGCCGCCCACCGCAGGCACCACGGTCTGCCCGCGCACTCGCTGGCCTGGGGCTTCTGGGAGCAGCGCACGGGCCTGACCGCCCACCTCACCGACGCCGACGTGGAACGCATGGCGCGCGCCGGAGTGCGCCCCATACCCACCGAGGAGGGCCTGCGCCTGCTCGACGCCGCCCTGGCCACCGACGAGCCGCTGCTGCTCCCGGTCGGCCTGGACCTGGCCGTCCTGCGCCGCGCCGACGACGTCCCGGCCGTCCTGCGCGGCCTGGTGCCCGCGCGTGTCCGCCGCACGGCCGCATCCCGCGACGACTCGGCCTCCCTCGCCGACCGGCTGGCCGCGCTCGGCCCCGCCGAACGCGACGCCGCCCTCATGGAGTTGGTCCGCACGCACGTGGCCGCCGTGCTCGGGCACGGCAGCGACATGACCCTCGATCCGCGCCGCTCCTTCCGCGAGTCCGGCTTCGACTCGCTGACTGCCGTGGAACTGCGCAACCGCCTCGGCAACGCCGTCGGCCTGCGCCTGCCCGCCACCCTCGTCTTCGACTACCCCGACGCGGATGCGCTGGTGGGCCACCTGAGGAAGGAACTCGTCGGCGAACAAGCCGAGCCCACGGTCGAGGCCCCCGCACCGGGACCCGGCGAGGACGAGCCGGTCGCCATCGTCGCCATGGCCTGCCGCTACCCCGGCGGCGTCAGCACCCCCGAGGACCTGTGGCGGCTCCTCGCCGACGGCGGCGACGGCATGGGCGCCTTCCCCGCCGACCGCGGCTGGGACCTGGAGGGCCTGTACGACCCCGAGCCGGGCAAGGCCGGTCACTGCAGCACCCGGGAGGGCGGATTCCTTTACGACGCCGCCGACTTCGACCCCGACTTCTTCGGCATCGGCCCGCGCGAGGCCCTCGCCATGGACCCGCAGCAGCGGCTGCTGCTGGAGACGTCCTGGGAGGCGCTGGAGCGGGCCGGCATCGACCCGCACGCCGTGCGCGGCAGCCGTACCGGTGTCTTCGCGGGCATCATGTACCACGACTACGGCAGCCGGTTGCAGCACGTGCCCGAGTCCGTGCGCGACTACCTCGGCAACGGCAGCCTCGGCAGCGTGGCCTCCGGCCGGGTCGCCTACGCCCTCGGTCTGGAAGGCCCGACCCTCACCGTCGACACCGCCTGCTCGTCCTCCCTGGTGGCCCTGCACCTCGCCGCGCAGGCGCTGCGCCAGGGCGAGTGCGGACTGGCGCTCGCCGGCGGTGTGTCGGTGATGTCGACCGTCGACACGTTCGTGGACTTCAGCAGGCAGCGCAACCTCGCCGCCGACGGCCACGCCAAGTCGTTCGCCGACGGCGCGGACGGCACCGCCCTGTCCGAGGGCGCCGGCATGCTCGTCCTGGAGCGGCTGTCGGACGCGCGGGCCAACGGTCATCCGGTACTGGCGATCGTCCGCGGCTCCGCCGTCAACCAGGACGGTGCCTCCAACGGGCTGACGGCGCCGAACGGGCCCTCGCAGCAGCGGGTGATCCGGCAGGCGCTGGCGGCCGCACGCCTGGAGGCCGCCGACGTGGACGCGGTCGAGGCGCACGGCACGGGTACCACGCTGGGCGACCCGATCGAGGCGCAGGCGCTGCTGGCCACCTACGGCCAGGACCGCGCCGAGCCGCTGTGGCTGGGCTCGATCAAGTCCAACATCGGCCACACGCAGGCCGCCGCCGGTGTCGCGGGCGTCATCAAGATGGTGATGGCCATGCACCACGACGTGCTGCCGAGGACCCTCCACGTGGACGCGCCGTCCACGAAGGTCGACTGGGACGCCGGAAGCGTGCGCCTGCTGACCGAGGAGCGGACCTGGCCGGCGACGCACCGCCCGCGCCGCGCCGGTGTGTCGTCCTTCGGCATCAGCGGCACCAACGTGCACACGATCATCGAGGAGGCACCGGCGCAGGAGCCCGTGGCCGACGCGGAAGCGGCACCGGCCCCGCTGCTGCCGCTCGTGCTCTCCGGCGCCACCCCCGAGGCCCTGGCCGCCCAGGCCACCCGGTTGCGCGAGGTGGCCGACCAGCCGCTGCCCGACCTCGCCCGCGCCCTGGCCACGAGCCGCGCCGCCCTCACCCACCGGGGCGCAGTCGTCGCCCGCGACCGGGACGAACTCCTCACCGGACTCACGGCGCTGGCCGACGGCACCGCCACCGACACCGTCGTACGGGGCCGGCCCGCGGCGGGCAGGACCGCCTTCCTCTTCACCGGCCAGGGCGCCCAGCGCCTCGGCATGGGACGCGACCTGTACGCCGCCCACCTGGCCTTCCGGCAGGCGCTGGACGAGGTCTGCCAGGCGCTCGACGCCCACCTCGACCGCCCGCTGCGGCACGTGATGTGGGCCGAGCCCGGCACGGAGGAAGCCGAGCTGCTCGACCACACCCAGTACACGCAGAGCGCGCTGTTCGCCGTGGAAGTGGCCCTCCACCGGCTGCTGGAGTCCCACGGCGTCCGCCCGGACTGGCTGGCCGGCCACTCCATCGGCGAACTGACCGCCGCGCACGTCGCCGGGGTCTGGGACCTCGCGGACGCCGCCCGGCTGGTCGCCGCGCGTGGCCGGCTGATGCAGGGGCTGCCCGCCGGGGGCGCGATGCTCGCCGTCGACGCCACCGAGGACGAGGTGCTCCCGCACCTCACGCCCGAGGTGTCCCTCGCCGCCGTCAACGGCCCCCGCGCCGTCGTCGTCTCCGGCACCGAGGCCGCCGTGCGGGCGGTGGCCGAGGCCTTCTCCGGCCGCCGCACCAAGCGGCTCCGGGTCAGCCACGCCTTCCACTCCCCGCTGATGGACCCGATGCTGGCGGAGTTCGAGAAGACCGCCCGCGAACTGCGGTACGCACCGCCCCGCCTGCCGGTCGTCTCCAACGTGACCGGAGCGCGCGCCGGCGAGGACGAGCTGTGCGACCCCGCGTACTGGGTACGGCACGTGCGCGAGGCGGTCCGCTTCGGCGACGGCGTCCGCACGCTGGAGGCCGACGGAGTACGCACCTTCCTCGAACTCGGCCCCGACGCCGTCCTGTCCGCCATGGGCGCACACGCCGTCGTGGACGCCGAGCAGTCCGCGTTCGTCCCCGCCCTGCGCCGCGACCGCGACGAGCAGCAGACGTTCGCGACCCTGCTCGGCACCGCCCATGTGCGCGGTCCGGGCGTCGACTGGGAGCGGCTCTTCGCCGGCACCGATGCCCGCCGCGCCGACCTGCCGACCTACGCCTTCCAACGGCAGCGGCTGTGGCTGGACGACGAACCCGGCACGGCCACCGACGCCGTCGGGCTGGGCCAGGAACCGGCCGGACATCCGATGCTGGGCGCCGCCCTGGAGCTGGCCGGCGACGACCGGGTGGCCCTGACCGGGCGGCTGTCCCTGGCCACCCATCCGTGGCTCGCCGACCACGCCGTGGCGGGCGTGGTCCTCGTCCCCGGCAGCGCCTTCGTCGAACTGGCCGTCCAGGCCGGTGACCGCACCCACTGCCCGCAGGTGGAGGAACTCACCCTGGAACGGCCCCTGGTCCTGCCCGAGCACGGCGCCGTCCACCTCCAGGTGGCCGCCGCGGCCCCCGACGCCGACGGCCGCCGGCAGCTGACCGTGCACGCCCGCCCGGAGGGCACGGACGGCGAGTGGACCCGGCACGCCACCGGCGTCCTCGCCCCGCGCAGCACACCCGAACCGGCCGCCGAGACCGCCTGGCCACCCGCCGGAGCCGTACCCGTCGACGTCACCGGCACCTACGACCACCTGGCCGAACAGGGCTACCACTACGGCCCGTTGTTCCGCTGCCTGCGCGGCGCGTGGCGGCTCGGCGAGGAGGTCTGCGCCGAACTGGCCCTGCCCGACGCCGACGCGGCCGCCGGCTTCGGACTGCACCCGGCACTGCTCGACTCCACGCTGCACGCCATCGACCTGCTCGACGGCCAGGACCCGACCGTGATGACCCTGCCGTTCTCCTGGGAGGGCGTCACCCTGTATGCCGCCGGCGCCACGGCGGTCCGGCTGCGCCTGACCCCGCACGGCACCGACCACATGACCCTGCGCCTGTACGACGGCGCCGGGGCACCCGTGGCCGAGGTCACCTCGCTGCGCATCCGCCAGGTGACCGCCGAGCAGCTGAACGCCGGCACCCCCGCACCCGGTGACCTGTACCGGCTGCGGTGGACCGAGCTGGCGGTCACCGCCGACGGCGCCGCGCCCGAACCCCGCACCTTCGCCGTGGACCGGGCTTGCGGTGCCGAGCTGCCGGTGCTGGCCCGTGAGACCGCCGTACAGGCCCTCGCCGCACTGCGCGAGCACGTCGCCGACGCCTCGGACGGCCGGCCGCTGGTGGTCCTGACCCGGTCCGCCGTCACCGTCGACGCCGAGGGTGCCCCCGACCCGGCGCAGGCCGTGATCTGGGGCATGGTGCGGGCGGCCGCCGTCGAGCACCCCGGCCGGTTCGTGCTGGTCGACACCGACGACGACCCCGCCTCGGTGGCCGCCCTGCCGGCCGCCGTCGCCGGTGGCGCACCCGAACTCGCCCTGCGGGCGGGCACGGTGCACGTACCGGAACTGGCCAGGACCGGCGAACAGGAGGTGGGCGCGGCGCCCGCCCTGGACCCGGAGGGCACCGTCCTCGTCACCGGCGGCACCGGCAGCCTCGGCCGGCTGCTCGCCCGGCACCTGGTCACCCGGCACGGCGTACGCCGGCTGCTGCTGGCCGGCCGCGGTGGACGTCTGCCCGAGCCCGGCGCCCTGGACGACCTGACCGCCCTGGGCGCGACCGTGACCGTGGCCGCCTGCGACGTCACCGACCGGGCCGCGCTCGGCGCACTGCTCGCGTCCGTGCCGGCCGAGCACCCGCTGACCGCCGTGGTGCACGCCGCGGGTGTCCTGGACGACGGGCTGCTCACCGACCTCACCCCGGAGCGGCTGGAGGCGGTCATGCGGCCCAAGGCCGACGCGGCCTGGCATCTGCACGAGCTGACGCGCGATCTCGACCTCGCCGCGTTCGTCCTGTTCTCCTCCGCCGCCGGCACCCTGGGCGCGGCGGGCCAGGCCAACTACGCCGCCGGGAACGCCTTCCTGGACGCCCTGGCCGCGCTGCGCCGCACCGAGGGACTGCCGGCCCTGTCGCTCGGCTGGGGACTGTGGGACACCGGGGAGGGCATGGCGGCCGGCCTCGGCGAGACCGAGCTGCGCCGACTGGCCCGCGACGGAATCCTGCCGCTGCCCGCCGACCGGGCACTGGCCCTGTTCGACCGGGCACTGACCGCCGCCGGCACCCCGGCCGCCGACCGGGCCCTGCTGCTGCCGGTCCGCGTCCAGGTCACCGACGACGCCCCCGCCCTGGTCCGCGGCCTCGCCCCGACGGCCGTACGACGCACCGCCCGCGCCGCCGTCGAGGCACCGGCGTCCGCCGAGGCGCTGCCGCAGCGACTGGCCCGGCTGAGCGGCGCCGACGCCCTGCGGCTGCTCGTGGAGACGGTGTGCGGGCATGTCGCCGACGTCCTCGGCCACGGCTCCGGCAGCGCCGTCGACCCCGAGCGCTCCCTGGGCGACCTGGGCGTGGACTCGCTGGCGGCGCTGGAACTGCGCAACCGGCTCAGCGCCGACACCGGGCTGCGGCTGTCCACCACGCTCACCTTCGACTACCCGACCTCCGACGCCCTCGCCCGGCATCTCTTCGAGGAACTGGGCGGGGACACCTCCGCGGACCTCGTCGACGTCGAGGCCGAGGTGGTCCGCCTGGAGGCGATGCTCGGCGCCGCGCTGGACTCGTCCGCGTGCGACGAGGAGCAGCGGGCCCGGGTGGCCGCCCGGCTGCGTGCCCTGAGCGCACGCTGGGACGGAACCGGGCAGGCGCAGGACGACGAGGTCGAGCGCGCCGGGGACGGCGGCTTGGAGAAGGCCACGGCCGACGAACTCTTCGACATCCTCGACGGCGAGCTGGGCAGCCTCAGCTGAGGCGTCCGGCGACGGCCGGCAGGGCCCGGGGCACCCGCCAGTGCCCCGGGCCCTCCCGGTTCCAGGAACCCCGAGGCGCCTGCCCCCCCGCGTGCGCCGACCGAGCCACACGGCGAGGGCCCCACCGGTGGCGTGTCACCGGTGGGGCCCATGCCCTGCTGTGGGCGCGCGGCGCCCGGTCGGCTCAGCCCGCGGACGAGTGGGTGCTGGCCCAGCGGTCCGAGAGCTTCGGTATGCGGTGCTCCAGCATCTTCGACGGCAGCTCCGAACGACTGGCCACCTGCAGCTTGCGGTAGACCCGGGTGAGGTGCTGCTCCACCGTGCTGATGGTGACGTGGAGGCGGCCGCTGATCTCGCGGTTGGTGTATCCGAGCGCGGCCAGCCCCGCGACCCGGCACTCCGCGTCGCTCAGGATGGCGGGACCGTCCTCGGACTCGGCGCCCTCGGGCCGCGCCGGGTCCTCCAGCAGGTGCGCGTCGACCGGCGACTCGATACGGCAGGCCTCGGCCTCCTGCGCCGCCTGCCGCGCCACCAGCCTGGCCCGCGCGTACTCGCCCAGTTCGTAGTGCGCGGCGGACAGGTCGGCGTACGCCTGGGCCAGCGCGTACCGGTCCCCGCACGTCTTGAGCAGGTCGATCGACTCGCGCAGCAGCGAGGCCCGCCGGTGCGGCTTGCAGGTCGCGGCCAGCAGGCGCAGCGCCATCGCGCGGGCGCGGGAGCTGTGGCCACCGGGCAGCCGCAGCTGCTCCTCGGCCCACTCCCGGGCCGAACGGGCCTTGCCGATCCGCAGGTTGGCCAGGGCCAGGTCGGACCGCCAGGGGATGCCCTTCTGCAGACTGGGGTTGCCTTCCCGCAGCAGCCGCCCGCAGGTCTCGAAGTCGTTGAGCGCGGCGAAGGGCCGGTCGGTGGCGAGGTAGTGATGCCCGCGGGCACGCAGGTACTGGATGCCGAAGACGGTGCGGAACATCGGCTCGGGCACGTCGTGGCCCAGCAGTTCCTCGGCCTCGGCGTAGGAGCCCATGGCGGTGTGCGCGGCGATCGCCGTCGACAGCGGCAGGCCGATGAGCACCCCCCAGCTCTGGGCACGCAGTATGCCGAGTGCGGCGAGCGCGCCCTGCGACGCGGTGGTCACGTCCCCCTGCAGCAGGGCGATCTCCGCCCGGATGCTGCCGAGCACGGCCTGCCAGGTCGTCGCCCGGTGCTCCACGGCGAACTCCAGCAGGGTGTCGCAGGCCTCGGCGGCGAGGGCCGGCCGGTCCGCGTGGGCGATCGCCAGCAGGGACATCGCGACCAACTCCAGATTGAGATGATCGAGTTGGTGGCCCTGGAGAGCCTGGGCCACGGCCGCCACGGACTCGTCGGTCGCGGCGCCGCCGACCAGCGCCGCCACCCGGGCGGCCAGTCCGTTGGTGGCCGCGTGCACATGGCGGCGGCGCGTGTCCAAGCCGGCGACCGGGGCGCCCTTGCCGGGGAGGGCCACGCCGTAGAACCACTGCCGTACGAATTCCACCTCGCCGACGATCTGGGCGTCGGTGGACGAGTGCGCGTGGACGAGGCTCGCGACGGCCTGGGCGGCCAGTTCGGTGTCGCCCCGCCACAGCATGTAGCGCAGGACGGTGGCGGTGTCCCGCATGCTCAGAGCGCCGTCCAGCGCGGGCTTGCGCAGCGGTTCCAGATGGGGCCCGGCGGCCGCCGGGTTGGTGCGCCACTCCGCGCGTGCCAGAGCGGCGGACAGGGCATGGCGCTCGCGATCGTCGGAGCAGTCGCGCAGGACGAGGCCGAGGTAGGCGGTGCAGCGCTCCACGTCGTCCGCCGCCAGCGCCTGTTCCGCGGCGGCGCGCAGGATTCCCGCACCCCAGCCCTCCGGCACGAGGTCCGCGACGTGGAGGTGACGAGCCACCTCCACGGCGGGTACGCCGGTGCGGTACAGCATGTGGGCGATCCGGCCGTGCAGCGCGGTGCGCGCGACGGGATCCATGTCCTCCAGGACGGCCGCCGCGGCGGTCGGGTGCCGGAAGGCGTAACCGTCCAGCAGCCCGGAGGAGTTGAGGGCGTCCACGGCTTCCTGGGTGCCGGCCGCGGTGGTGCCGGTCAGCTCGCCGACGGTGACGCTCCCCGCCAGGGTGCCGAGCGCGGCCAGCACGCGGGCCACCCGGACATGGCCCGCCTCGCTGCGGCGCAGCAGGGACAGCGCCGCCTGGCGGTAGGCGGCACCGGCGACGGGCCGGCCGATCTCGGGGCCGAAGCGTGTGCTGTCGTCCAACAGGGCGTGCACCAGGAGGGGGTTGCCCGCGGTGGCCCGGTGGTAGGCACTGCGGATGTTGCCCGGCAGGGCGCGTCCGGCCTGGGCGGTGAGCAGTTCGCCGACGCTCACCTCGGACAGCGGCGCCAGCCGTACCCGTCGGTGCGGCTGGCGCAGCAGCTGTGTATGCGCGGGCGAGTGTATGTCGCTGAAGTGCCCTGCGGTGGCGCACACCACGAGCACCCGCCGGGAGCGACTGCGGCGCAGCAGGCGGACGATGGTGTGGAAGGAGGCCCGATCCATCGCGTGGGCGTCGTCCACGGCGATGACGAGCGGACGTTCGTCACCGGCCAGACGCAGGAGGGCCTCGGCCGTCTCGTCTCCGGCGGGCCCGTGACCGCCGCGGGCCTCCGAGCCCCGAGAACGGTGGTTTTCCGCCTGCGAGTTCAATGCGGGCGGGGCGTGGTGTGACACCGGGCACTCCGCCTCGACGGTGCTCAGTAATTGTCCGACGAGGCTCATCGGACGATCCTGCTCCGTCGAACATGTCGTACCGGTCAGTATGCGCGCATCGGTGCTGCTCAGAGTGGCGAGAAATTCATGCACCAGCTGAGTCTTGCCCGATCCGGGACCGCCCGTGATGATCACGAGACGCCCGTGCCCCCGCGCGCTGTCGGTGAACGATTCGGTCAGGACCTGCAGTTCCCTCGAACGGCCGAAAAGTTGCATCGCGAGTCCCCCCTAGATTGTTTTTCCGAGTGAAGTCATGCCCTGCTTCCCGCGGCACGAGGCGGTGGCGCGCGACGGTCCGTGGAAAGTTTGTAAGGGCGACGGCACGGCCGCAAAGGCGGCGCGCCCGACTTTTCCCGGGCCTGGCGAACGGCTCCTGACGGGATGTGAAACAGAGATGGAACCGGCTGGTCAGGCCTGCTGTCCGAGCGTGGCCCGGGCGAGGGTGTGTCACCGCACCGCCATGCCGGCGTCCCGAACGCCTTCCGCCTGTCTGCCGGTGTATCCAACTGCACCGCGAAAGACGCGTCGCATCCTGTCGCCCCTGTTTTGTCGCGTACCTGCCGAGGGAGTTCCGCTGCTCGTCGCAATGCCCTGCCGATGCTCGCTGTCGATGCAACCGCAGGTGGTCCGAATTCCCCGGACCGAATGTTTTCGGTCAATTTCTGGCTGACTTTGTTTTGGCTGTCCGGCGCTTTGTTGGTCGAGTGCCAAATCAAGTTAGGGGCCCATAGCAGAAAGAAACGCTATCTGTCTAGGCCAACGTTGTCAACTGCCATCTTCTGCTACCACTTGCCTACTCTTCGCATGGTCCGGCGGGACGTCCTTTTACGGTCCTTTGATTTACCGGACGGTTAAGGAAAGGAACCGGGCACGGAGAATCGTGACTTCGGTCACGGGCAAGCGCTTCCGCTGCCCGTTCGGGCAACGTGGCTGTCCGGCTCGTCCCGCCACCGGTCGATCTCCATGACGAACAAGCGGACCAGCCTACGGCCGTCCAGGGCGTCCTGACGGCCCTTCAGCCAGCGGTCGAAGAAGGCGAGATGCGGTTCGGTCGGCGACGCGGCGTCCAAGCCGGCCAGGGCGCCGAAGTCCCGGTCGGGGAAGTGGCCGAGGAACCCGCTGGGATCGTGGCTCCACGGCCAGATGATCAGATGCCGGCCCGCGCGTGCCTCCGCCGAGCCGGCCCGTGCCTTCATCTCGCCGTAGGCGCACAGCGTCTGACCGATGAACAGGTCGTACCAGCCGCCGATGCGCAGCGCCGACGCCACCGCGGGCGCGATCGCCTTCAGTTCGGGAACCTCCGATGCCGCGGTCAGCCACCGCACCATGCGAGCGCAGGGGCACACGGACAGTGTCGCGTCGGCTCTGTGTTCGGGACCCGTCCCGCGGTGTGGCCGTAGAAACGCCGTGGAACGCAAAGACCGTGAGCGGTCCGCGCGGTGCGTGCGGGCGCGGGATGCGTGGTGAGGGGCGGAGCGATGAGGATCGATGCGTCTCGGAGCGTCGTGGCCGTAGTGGCATCGGGCATGACGGTGGCTCTCGCGGCCTGTGGGGCCGGGGCAGGGGGCGCTGTCTCGGCGGACGGGGCCAAGTCACCGCCGTCGTCCGCTGCTTCGTCGCCCGCCGTGGCATCCGATGCCGGGCGAGCCGCCGACGGCACCGAGGTCCGTGCCTGTCTCGACGGGCGCTGCCAGATCCTCGTGACGAAGGAACCGACGCGCATCCCGGTCGAGGGCCGGTTCGGCGTGGGTTCGCTGGAGGTCACGAGTGTCACGGCCCACTCGGTCGTCGTGCAGGCCTCGGGCAGCGGCGTGTTCCTGTCGACGTCGGTGAGCGAGGGTGGCACCGGCAGCCTGAACGGGCTGAGCTTCCGGGCGACAGAAGTCCGCGACGGGCACGCCGTACTCGACTTCTTCCCGAAGAAGTAGCCGGTTCGAGGGAGCGCGGCCGGTACCGGGGAGAGCGGGCGGCTCAGGAAGGGCGAGCCGGTCTGCGGCCCGCCCCTCGCCCGCATCTGGCGTTCATCGCCCGGCGTTCATTCGTGCAGGCCCTTGCGACGCCTCTGCGCGGGGGCGGGCCGATCGTCCCGTCCCGCCAGCCGACGGCCGACTACGGCGCCCACGACCGCGCCCACGACCACGAACCCCATGGCTGCCAGCGGCAGTGCGTCCGCCCCGGTGTCGTCGACAACCCCCGTGAGCACCAGGAGGAGGAACAACACGAGTCCGACCACCATCACACAGGCCCCGACCGCCACCCCGGCCACGATCCCGCGCTGCCGGTTCATGCGGCGCCGCGTCCTGGCGACCTTCTCGGCGACCTCCGGCCGCGCCACCCACGGCCAGCCCGCCCATGCAACCCGCTGGAGCCCGGTACTCCGGGAAGTGCACGCCCTCGTCCATGGCCATCGTTCCTCGCCCGCCCCGCATCGCCTGTTCAGGCGCCGGTCCGGACCGGCCGGAGCAGGCGTCACGGTAGGACCGGCCGCACGGGACCGGTCCCGATGTGCCGCCGCGCGCACCGGGGCACACGTCGCGGCGTCCTGCAAGCGGGGAAGCAGCGGCGGAATCACCGGCAGAGGCAGAGGCAGAGGCAGAGGCAGCGGAGTCGGCTAGGGCGGTGTCGGAGGAGAGTGCGGGGTCAGGCCGCTACTCCCGCCATGCTCCGTCGCGCATGACGACCCTGCCCCGCAGTTCCGGCTCTCCGCGCCAGGCGCGCACCGTCCGCGGCACCACACGGATGTACAGGAAGGCACCCTCCTCCGCGCGCGGGTCCCACCCGAACTTGCCGCAGAAGGCTTCCGCCGCTTCGCCGGGCACCTCGTCGTCCGGGAAGCACTCCGCCTCACCGTGGAGCAGCACCACATCGGCGGTGTCCGGCAGCCCCAGGTGCACGCGCGGCTCCGCGCGGACGTTCCGTGCGGTCGCGGAGCCGGCACCGGTGCACATCCACACCGCTCGCCCGTCCCACAAGAACCACAGGGGCACCTGATGCGGCCCATGATCAGGGTGAGCTGTCGCCACCCATATGTCCCTCTCGGCAACAAGCCGCTCCAGCGTGTCGCGCCTGCGTTCCCCCGCCGTACGACGGTCCATCCCGGTGTTCTCCATGAGCGCCGACGCTAGCCAGCATGATCGAAGTGCGCATGAGGCGTGAGACCTACGTCCACGGACCCATGCACCCCTCGGCCCGTGGCACCGGGGGCGGCGGAGTCACCCGAGCGGCCTACACCCTCGTCGGCTCGACGTGCCGTTTACCCCCATTCGGCTCAAGCTGGTAGCGGACCGATTGCCGTTGCCGTTCCCGTGGTCACTGTTGTGCCGGGAGGCATCATGGTTGTGCTAGCCCTGCTCGTGCCGGTGATGCTGTTGCTCCTCTTGTTCGCCCTGGACTTGTACGAGGATCTCCTGTTCCCCCCGTCCCCGGCACCCCGGACGGAGCCGGACGCCCCCGACGCGAACGACCCAGGCACTTGATCGTCCGATACGTCGCCTCACCCTCCATGGGCTGACGACTGCGCAGGAGCGCTCGGCTGTTACAAGACGGCGACACAACGCCGATGAACGGCCGGCTACGTCGTGACGTCACTTCTAGTGACTACGCCAATCATCACGTAGTGCGCTTTCAGCGTAAGACTCTGATCTCCCATGGAAAGGGACAAACCTGTGATGGTCTCGAAGCGACGCTCCCTGCGCATCGCCGTCGTCGGCGCTCTCGGCACTGCCTCCATCGCCCTCGCCGGCACCGCGATGGCCGCCACGCCCGCCGCGCACACCGGGTCTCCCGTCGCCGTCGTCCAGAAGGCTCCGGCCGCCAAGGCCACCATCACCGCCGTACCGTCGGTGTCCTCCGTCCGCGCCTGGGAGCAGTTCCGGGTCACGGGCAAGACGACCGGCATCAAGGCGGGGACCAAGGTGACACTGCAGCAGAAGCAGCACGGCACGTGGGTCAGCCTGCCCGCGTCCACGCCCGTCCAGCACAACGGCTCCTACTCGCTGCGCGTGAAGCTCGGCCTGAAGGGCAAGAACGACCTGCGCATCGTCAACGGCAAGACGGCCTCACCGGTCTTCAACGTGACGGTCCGCTGAACCTCGCCGACGCAACGGTCCGGTCCCCCGGTACGGAGGGGGACCGGCACCTGGAAGGACGGGCGCAACGGCGACGCGTGGGGCGTCCCGTGCGCGCAGGTCGCCCCCGTCGGTGAAACTCGCGTGCACCACCAGTCCGGCCGGCGGTACTGTCGCAGCGTGCAGGTGCGCAGGCTGCGGCTACTTCTCCTGTAAAGAGCGTGACACGGGTTCGAATCCCGTCGCCGGTGCGATGCCGGTGTCGTCCAGCGGCCCAGGACACGTACGTCGCCGTCGCCGACCTCGATCTCTGCACACGTACGACACGGACCGCCCGCCACGTGGGAGTTGAGGCGGGCGGTTTCGTCGTTCCGGCGGCCCGTCGTCCGGGGCGCGAAGATTCCCGCCGTGCTGCGGGGGGAGAACCGCCGTCTACAGCGAGGCGAGGTTGTCGGCCAGGTCGGTCAGGCCGAGGGAGCCCTGGGTGAGTGCGTTCATGTGCCAGGCGCGCAGATCGAAGCCCGTGCCGAGGCGGCGCCGGGCGGCCTCTCGGCCCTGCAGCCAGGCGCGCTCGCCGAGCTTGTAGCCGATGGCCTGGCCGGGCCAGCCCAGGTAGCGGTCGATCTCACTGGTGCGGCGGGCGGTGTCGCTGCCGTGGTGGGCGGCCATGAACGCGGTGGCGAGGTCCGGGGTCCAGCGTTCGCCGGGGTGGAAGCCGGAGTCGGCGGGAACGGCGAGTTCCAGGTGCATGCCGATGTCGATGATCACGCGGATGATCCGAAGCATCTGTTTGTCCAGATAGCCCAGGCGGCGGGCCGGATCGGTGAGGAAGCCCAGCTCGTCCATCAGGCGCTCGGCGTACAGGGCCCAGCCCTCCTTGTCGGCGACGACCGCGCCGAGCGTGATCTGGTAGCGGCTGAGTCGGTCTGCGGCGGCGGTCCACAGAGCGGTCTGCAGATGGTGGCCGGGGACTCCCTCGTGGTACCAGGTGCTGACCATCTCCCAGGTGGGGAAGGCCTGTTGACCCAGTGTGGGCAGATAGGTGCGCCCGGGGCGGCTGAAGTCGAGGCTGGGGCCGTTGTAGTAGGGAGCGCCTGAGCTGCCCGGGGGTGCGATCCGCGTCTCGACCCGGCGCACCGGTCCGGAGATGTCGAAGTGCGTACCGTCGAGGGCGTCGATCGCCTCGTCCATGATCTGCTGGAGCCAGGCTCGGATGTTCTCCTCACCCGTGATGGCGTGCCCGTGCCGGTTCAGATGGTCCATGGTCTCCCGGACGGTCGCGCCCGGAAGGATCCGGTCGGCCTCCGCCCGCATCTCGGCGGCCGTCCGATGGAACTCCTCCCAGGCCCAGCCGCAGGCCTCGGCCGGATCCAGAGGCGCGCCGATCGCCGAGCGTGCCGAGCGCAGATAGCGTTCGCGGCCGACGGCGTCCGGCGTGCCCTGCGCGGCGGGCAGGTAGGTACCGCGCAGCCAATCGGTGAAGTCGGCCACCGCGGCCGTCGCCCGGTCCGCGGCGGTGTCCAGCTCGGGCCGGAGCCGATCCGGGCCGTCCGCGACGAATGTCGCGAACCAGCCGGCGCCGCCCATGTCCTGGCCGGTCCAGGCGGAGAGCTGGCCGATGACGGCCCGAGCCTGGCGGGGTGCGCACAGCAGTCCGCGGGCGATGCCCTCGCTCAGGGTGGCGCGGTAGCGGTCGAGCGCACCGGGCACGTTGCGCAGCCGCCCGGCGACGGCCGCCCAGTGTTCGTCGGTGTCGGTGGGCATCAGCGTGAAGATGCCGCGCACCGTGTGCAGGGGCGAGTTGACATTGCGCAGCTCACGGAAGTGGTCACCCGCCTCGTACAGGCCGAGCTGCGCGGTCAGCCTCTCCCGCAGCAGCCGGGCGCAGTTGCGCTCGGCGCCTTCCCACACCTCACCGTCCTTCTCGGCGTCGCGCTCGACGCGTTCGAGCCTGGACAGCGTGCGGCGGGCCACTTCGGCGAGCGCTTCGAAGCCCTGCGGAGACAGGTCGGGCTGCCGGTCGTCCTCAGGGTGCAGGCCGAGTCGGGTGGACGTCATGGGGTCGAGGGCGGCGACCTGCGCGACGTGGTCGTCGGCGATCCGGCGGGGCGTGCTCGGCGTCTCGGGCATGTTCCTCATGCTGGCGGACGGTCGTCGACGGTGTCAGCAGCGCCTTTGACGAGGTCTCCCGAATTCGGCCGGAGGAGCCTCTCTCGCGTTGTGCGGGTCCGGGCGCGGGCGCGGTCAGGGGACGCGGGCCACTCCCGCGTATATACCGCTTCCTTCCGGTGCGGCGGCCGGTGAGGAGGCGACCCACTCCGTCGCCGTCACCAGGCCGGGCGGGACCAGGTCCAGGCCGCCGAAGAACCGGGCCACCTCCGACCGGGTCCGGAAACCGAGCTGGATACCGCCCTTGGCGTATTCGGCGGTGACCTGTGCGGCGAGTTCCGGATACAGATCCGACGCGGCGTGCGACAGGACCAGATAGCTGCCCGGCGGTAGCGTGGCGACCAGATCGCGGACGATGCCGTGCGCGTCCTGCTCGTCGGCGATGAAATGCATCAGCGCTATCAGAGACAGGGCGATCGGGCGGGTGAAGTCCAGGACCTCCCTGGCATGTCGGACGATGGCGTCCGGCTGCCGTACATCGGCCTGGATGTAGTCGGTCACTCCCTCGGGCACGCTGACCAGCAGCGCCTCGGCGTGCCGCAGGACGATCGGGTCGTTGTCGGCGTACACGATCTTCGCCGTCGGCAGGATGCCCTGCACGATCTGATGGAGATTGGGCTCGGTCGGAATTCCCGTACCGACGTCCAGGAACTGGTCGATGCCCTGCTGGGCGAGCCAGGCGGCGGCCCGGTGCATGAACTGGCGGTTCTGGTGGGCTGCTTGCTTCGCCTCGGGCGGCAGCTGCTCTCCCACCGCCTCATCGACCGGGTAGTTGTCCTTGCCGCCGAGGAGCCAGTCGTAGACCCGTGCGGGATGTGCCCTGCTGGTGTCTATCGGCAGGGGCGACTGCGAGGCGGTCGTCATGGCAACTCCGTGGCGCCGGCGAATGGATCAGACCAGTACGCGATCACCCTACTCTGCCCGTCGTACGGACGGACTCGCGGGCGGGTGCGTCTCTCCGTATCCGGCAAGGGAGTTCGGCCCCCGACCGGGGTCGCGTGTTCGCGGCGCGAAGGTCTGCGCATTCCTGCGAGGGGGCTTGACGACGGTATTGGTCTAGGCCTTAATGACACCAGCCTGTTCATGTGAGCAGAGGGTGTTCAAGTTGATGAACACCTGGTCGTGTCATGCCTCTACCCCCACCGGCGCGCATCGCGCGCTGCACCTGGAGGACACATGCGTCGAATCAGCCGGTACATGCTGGGCGTTGCCGTCACGGTCGGCACTGCGATCACCCCCGTACTCGCTCCAGCGGCATCCGCCGCCCCGACGGCGGCCAACCCCGGCCCCGGCTTTCCCGCCCGCTACTCCGCGCCCTACGCGGAGACCTGGAACTCCCCCTCGGTCCTCGCCGATGCGCGCGGCAAGGGAGGGCAGAAGTACTTCACGCTCGCCTTCGTCATCGCCGGGAACGGCTGCAACGCGACCTTCAACGGGGACACCTCGATCACCGACGCCTCGTGGATCTCCGCGATCAACTCGCTCCGTGCGGCGGGCGGTGACGTCATCGCCTCCTTCGGCGGCGCCTCCGGAACGGAGCTGGGCGCGGCCTGCACCTCGGTGTCCTCGCTCAAGGCCCAGTACAAGCGGGTGATCGACGGTCTCAACCTCACCCGCGTCGACCTCGACATCGAGGGCTCGACGCTCGACAACACCGCCGCCAACGACCGCCGTAACAAAGCCCTGGCGCAGTTGCAGAGTGAGTACGCGTCAGCCGGACGCCGTCTGGACGTCCAGTACACCCTGCCGGTCAACCCCACCGGCCTGGAGCAGAACTCGATCAGTCTGCTCGGCAATGCCAAGAGCAACGGGCTGAACGTGAACCTCGTCAACATCATGACGATGGACTACGGGCCGGCGACGGACATGGGCAAGGCCGCCACCGATGCGGCGACGGCCCTGCACACGCAGCTCGGTCGGATCTGGACGACCAGGAGTTCGGCGCAGCTGTGGGCCATGGAAGGGAACACCCCGATGATCGGGGTGAACGACACCAAGGCCGAGGTGTTCACCACCGCCAACGCGACCACACTGGCCAACTTCGCGGCGTCCAAGGGCATTCAGGAGCTGTCCTTCTGGTCCCTGGGCCGGGACAAGGCCTGTAAGACGAACGGCCAGCTCTCCGACACCTGCAGCGGAACCCCGCAGAGCGCCTACCAGTTCACCCGGACGCTGCGGTGACCCACCGCGGTCGGTGAGGGATCGAGAGTGGTCCCGACTCAGGGGATCCGGAGCGGTCCCGGAGAGGGGATCGACGAGAGATCCGGTGCCGGCGCCCGGTCCCTCGATGCCCGGCCGGCATCGCGGACCGGGCGTCCGCCGTGCCGGCCGAACGATGCCTGACCGCATCCCGGACCGGGCACTCGCCGTGCCGGGCGATCGATCTCCCGTCACACGTCCTCGACGGCGGCGGACGCGGCGCCGTTGTAACGGGCGAGCAGCGTGCGCAGAGCCCTGACCTCGTCCGGGGACCAGCCTTCGGTGCGCATGTCGACCTCGCGCCGCATCCGGGCGTCGGCGAGAGCGAGGAGTTCACGGCCGCGGTCGCTGGGGTGCAGCAGCTGGGCGCGGGGATTGCCCGGGTCGGGCTCGCGCACCACCAGACCGGCCTGTCGCAGGGCGGTGACCTGTCGGCTGATCGTGGACTTGTTGAGGTTGTAGAGGCCCACCAGGTCGCCCGCGCGGGCCCCGTTCCGTTCGGCCATCTCGGTCAGCAGCGAGTAGTCGACGAAGCTCAGGTCGGGGTGGAGCCGATCGGCGTTGGACCTGAAGCGCCTCGAGAGGGTCACCAGCTCGCGTACGAGCCCCGGGAGCTGTCTGTCGTCGTCGGTCACGTAGGTGTCCGTTCCCTTCCTCGAAGTCCGCGCCCTTGCATGATCACATGCCTGCCATGAGGCTGTGAGTTGCATTTTGCAACATCTGTCGCCCGGATCTACAGTGGGTGTGTTGCCTTTTACAACTGAATGACCTCGCGCTGGGCCGCGCCCTGATCCAGCCCTCCGCACCCCGCACTTCGCACCCCGCGCCCCGCACTCCGCAAAGGCCCCCCGTCTCATGAGCGCTGACGAACTCACCGACCGCATCCGGAAGGCCGTCGCCCATCCGGTCACCCACGACGACGGCTTCGACATCCACGAAGCCCTGCGTGAAGTCCTCGCCTCGGCCGGACTGCGTCCCGCGGACAGCGGCGGAAAGATCACCTTCATCGGCAGTGACCCCATCGTCCCGAGCATCATGCGCCTCGGCGCCGTCCCCGCCCTCGGCATGACCGCCAAGTCCGTCGCCCTGGCCGCGCTCTGGCGGCACCGCGGCGGCGAGGGCCAGGAAATCACGATGGACCTGCGCAAGGCCCCGCACCGGCTGTGCCCCTTCTACGACAAGAAGTGGGAACTGCTGGGCGGCTACCCGGGCGGTACGCCCGCGGACCCGGCCAACCCCCTCGGCTTCGACTTCTACCAGGCACGCGACGGCCGCTGGGTCATGCCGCTCAACCCCTACCCGAAGATCAAGAACGGTGTCTACAAGCTGCTGCGGACCTGGCCCGAGAAGCAGGCCGTCGCGGACGCCGTCGCGCGGTGGAACGCCGCCGACCTGGAGCAGGCCGGCGACGAGGTCGGCGTGGTCATGCCGATGCTGCGCACCACCGAGGAGTTCCTGCGGGAACCGGCCTACACGTACATCGCCCGGGAACCGCTCATCAGGATCGAGAAGATCGGCGACAGCGCGCCCGAACCCCTCTCCAGCGCCGTCGCCCAGCCACTGTCGGGCGTACGCGCCCTGGGCATGGGCCACATCATCGCCGGTGCCGGAGTCGGCCGCGACCTCGCCCAGCACGGCGCCGACGTGCTGAACATCTGGCGGCCGGGCGAGCTGGAGCACGACTCCACGTACAACACGGCCAACGTCGGTGTCCGCTCCACCACCATCGACCCCTACGGCTCCGAGGGCCGCGCGAGGATCCGCGCACTGCTGCGCGACGCCGACATCTTCTACGCCAACCGCCGCCCCGGCTACCTGGAGAAGATCGGCCTGAGCGCCGAGGAGGCCGCGGTCGTCCGCCCCGGCATCATCCACCTCAGCATCTCGCTGGCCGGCGACAGCGGCCCCTGGACCCACCGCGTCGGCTTCGACCAGACCGCCGGCGCGCTCAGCGGCATCATGCTGATGGAGGGCGCGGACGGCGTCTCGGCCCGGCCGACCAGCACGCCCGCCCTGCCGTACATCAGCGTCGTCAACGACTACGTCCTGTCCTGGCTGGCCACCACCGGCGTGCTCGCGGCACTGATGCGCCGCGCCACCGACGGCGGCAGCTACCGGGTCACCCTCAACCTGACCCGCATCGCCACCTGGATCCTCAGCCTCGGCGTCTTCGACCGCGACTACGCCCACGAGGTCGCCCTCGACCCCGACCCCGACTCCCCGCACGCCTACCTCGACCCCGACACCTTCACCGCCGAGACCCCCTGCGGTCACTACCAGGGCGTCACCGACCAGGTCATCATGTCCAGGACCCCCGGCCGCTTCCGTGACGTCCTCCTCCCGCGCGGCGCCGGCGCCCCCGTCTGGCTGCCCCGGTACGGCTGACGCCCCTGACCCCCGCACGCCGACGGTGCGGAGCGTGGCGGCGGGCGCCGGCCGACCCGGCGATGCGGGCGGCCGACGCCGTGGGGGTGAGGCGAGGGGCGTTCAGTCGGCTCGGGTGATCGGGGTGCCCTCCCAGCGCCCGGCGGCGGGCACCCGTTCCGCCGCCATCACCAGCGAGCCCGCGCCCACCCGCGCCGCCTCCTGCAGTGCGCTGCCCGGGAGGAGGATGCTGTGCGGGCCGAGCACCGACCGGCTCCGTACGTCGACCGGTTCGAGCCGCATGACCCGGTCGTGGAACAGGTGGGTCTGCAGAACACAGCCGCGGTTCACGGCCGCGCCGTCTCCGACGCTGATGAGGTCCGGCTCGGGGAACCAGTGCGTCTCGCACCAGACGCCCCGGCCGATCCTCGCGCCCATGCTGCGCAGCCACCAGTTCAGCACGGGGGTGCCCGTCGCCGGGGTGACCAGCCACGGCACCGCCAGCATCTCCACGAAGACGTCCCACAGTTCGTTGCGCCACACGAACGCGCTCCACAGCGGGTGCCGTTCGGCGGTGAAGCGTCCCATCAGCGCCCACTTCGCGGCCGTCGTGAGCAGTCCGGCGACCGCGGCGGCGCCGCACATCAGCAGACCCGCCGCGGCCACCGCGCACCCGGCGCCGTAGAAGTGCCACAAGTACAGCAGTGCGTAGGTCAGGGCGAGTTGGAGGCCGGAGCTGATCAACAGCGGTACCACACGGCACAGTTCGACCGCGCCGCGGGCGGCGCGCAGGACGGGCGGCGGGGCGAACGTGCGGGCGGGGTCGTGCCGTTCCGCCACCCGGCGCAGCCGCATCGCCGGGCGCCCCAGCCAGGACGAGCCCTCCGGCACGGTGACGGGCGTGTCGGACAGGACGCCGATGAGCGCGCCGTCCGCGACCGACCGGTCGGGGCCGACGACCGCGGAGTTGCCGACGAAGGCGCCCTCGCCGATCCGGGAGTTCCCCAGCCGCACCCATCCGCCGCGTGTCTCGTACGGCGCGGCGAGCACGTCGTCCGCGAGGAAGGCCCGGTCGTCGATGCGCAGGAGACGGGGCAGGGCGACGACGGTCGACGACTCGACGTCCTTCCCCACCCGGGCGCCGAGCAGGCGCAGCCAGACAGGGGTGAACAGGCCGGCGTACAGCGGGAACAGCGCGGTGCGGGCCATGGCCATCAGGTCGCGGGTCAGCCACGCGGACCAGCCCGCCCTGCTGTGCAGAGGGTGCGTACCGGGCTTCAGCGCGCGGCCGGCGCAGCGGATCACGGCGAGGATGAGCAGGGCCTCGCAGCAGGTGCCGAGGAGCACCAGCGGCAGCAGCCACAGCAGCCGGTCGGACCAGGACGGACCGGCCGCGCCGGACACCGCGACGAGTGTCAGCAGCGCGGGGGCCGTGGCGACGGCCGTCAACAGGCCGCGCACGGCGGGCGTCAGGGTGTACGCGAGCGTCCAGGCCCGGCTCCGGGCCGCGCGCTCTGGCGGCCAGTGGGCCTCGGAGGCCTGCGGCCGAGCGGGGGATCCGCCCCAGCACGCGCCGGTGGGAATCCTCGTGCCCTCGGACACCGTGCTGCCGGTGCGGACTTCCGCTCCGTCACCGATCTCCGCGCCGGGCTGCAGGGTGACACGTCCGCCGACGCTCGCTCCGGCTCCGATCCGTACGGCGCCGACCCGGAGCCGGTCGCCGTCGATCCACCATCCGGCGATGTCCGCCTCGGGCTCGACGGACGCGCCGTCGCCGATGTGCGCGAGGCCCGTGGTCGGCGGCAGGGCGTGCAGGTCGACGCCCTTGCCGACCGTGCAGCCCAGCAGCCGTGCGTACCAGGCGGCCAGCGGGGTGCCGGAGACACCGGCGAGACCGACGGCGGCCACCCAGCGCTCCGCCGTCCACAGCCGCAGATGGGCCAGGCCGCCGCGCCGGTGCTCGCCCGGCCCGATCCGGCCGCGCAGCAGCCGTGCGCCCCCTGCCGCCAGCAGGACGCGGCCGGGCGAGGTGAGCAGCACCAGCCAGGCAGGGGCGAGCAGCCACCAGGAAACGGTCGGCAGCCACGAGGTGCGGCCGACGGCGGCGAGCACATTGCCGGTGAGCCCGAGGCAGAGCACCCAGCGCAGGCCTGTGACGCAGAGCAGTAGCGGCTGCAGCGCCGTCTGGGCCCAGCCGGTCCACCGGGGTGTGCCCCGCGCGGCCTCTCCGCCCTGCGCGTCCCGGCCGTCGCGGGCCCCTTGGAGGCGTGGTGGTGTGCCGGAGGCGGGCGCCCCGGCGCTGGAGACCATGTGGGCGTACAGCGCGGCGGGAGTGGGATGGTGGTAGAGGTCGGAGACGGAGACCTCCGGGAAGCGCTCGCGCAGCGCGGACACGAGCCGGGCCGCGGCGAGACTGGTGCCGCCGAGGTCGAAGAAGTCGTCCTCGCGCGTCACGGCGGCGCCGAGCATGTCGCTCCAGACACCGAGCAGCCACGTGATCACCGGGTCGATTCGGTCCGCACCCCCGGCGAGGCCGCCCGCAGCCCGGCCGCCGGCGTGCGCGTCGTACGCGGAGGCGGTCGCGGCCCGGTGCGGCGTGGGCTCGGCCGGCAGCGGCCACGGCAGCGCGTCGCGGTCGGCCTTGCCCGAACCACGGGTCGGGAACTCGGCCAGCACGGCGAGCCTGGGCACCAGGGGCGCGGGCAGCCGTTCGCGCAGCCGCCGGGTGGCGTCGGCCCGGTCGAACGCGGCGGGATCGCCGTCGGAGGGGACGACGTAGCCGACGAGCACGTCGAGTCCGCCGGCCGTGCGCCGGACCGTGGCCGCGGCCGCGGCGACGGAGGGCAGGTCGAGCAACGCGGCCTCGACCTCGCCGAGTTCGATGCGCCGTCCGCCGATCTTGACCTGGTCGTCGGCGCGGCCGACGAACGCGAGGCCCTGGGGATCGGCTCGTACGAGGTCGCCGCTGCGGTAGGCGCGGTCCCAGTGCAGGGACGGTAAAGCCGTGAACCGCTCCGCGTCCTTGACGGGGTCCAGATAGCGGCCGAGGCCGACACCGGCGATGACCAGTTCACCGGTCTCTCCCCAGGCGACGGGCTCGCCGCCCGGGTCGACGACGGCGAGTTCCCAGCCGTCCAGCGGCAGGCCGATGCGCACGGGCTCGCCGTCGGCGAGCCGTGTGGCGCAGGAGACCACCGTCGCCTCGGTGGGGCCGTAGGTGTTCCACACCTCGCGGCCGTGACAGGCGAAGCGCCTGACCACCTCGGGCGGGCAGGCCTCACCGCCGACGATCAGCAGCCGTACGGCGGCGAGCATCTCCCGCGACCACAGTGCGGCCAGGGTCGGCACGGTCGAGACGATGCTGATCTTGCGCTCCTGCAGCCACGGGCCGAGGTCGGCGCCGGTGCGCACCAGGGCGCGCGGCGCGGGCACCAGACAGGCGCCACGGCTCCAGGCCAGCCACATTTCCTCGCAGGAGGCGTCGAACGCGACGGACAGCCCCGCCAGTACGCGATCGCCGGGGCCGATCGGCGCCCGGCGCAGGAACAGCCGGGCCTCCGCCTCCACGAAGGCGGCGGCCGAACGATGGCTGATCGCGACACCCTTGGGCTTTCCGGTCGAACCGGAGGTGAAGATGATCCAGGCGTCGTCGTCCGGCCCCGGGCCGCCGTCCCGGCCGCGCGGCACGATCGCGGGGCGCGGCCGCAGCACGTACCCGTCACTCAGTACGGCGCAGACCCCCGACTCACGCCAGACCAGTTCGGCCCGCTCGTCCGGGTCGTCAGCGTCGACCGGCACGTACGCGGCGCCGGCGGCGAGGACGCCGAGGATCGCCAGGTACACGGGCACGCTGCCGGAGGCCATGCGGACACCGACCCGGTCGCCCCGTCCGATGCCCTCGGCCCGCAGAACGCGCCGGATGCGCTCGACCTCTTCGGCGAGCCGTCGGTACGACAGCGTGACGGTGCCGTCGTCCAGAGCGAGGTCGTCCGGCGTTTCGGCGACGGAGCGCTCAAGGAGGTCGAGCAGGGTGTGCGGCACCGCTGCAGGGGCGGACCGGTAGATCGCCTGCCCGCCGGTGCGGTGAGGCGAAAACCGGCCACTTTCGAGTTCTTTGTATTTCCTTGCCGCCACCTTGGATGTCAATTTCGCCATCCCCCTCGTGTCGGAGTCCTGTGATCGGTGAATTAACCGTAGGGGGAGCGACCTGTGGTTTCTCGATCAAGAATCTGTGAAAAGCGTTTGATGGGTGGAATTTTAAAATTGGACCGCGCTGACCTGCGGACTTACCATTTTTGAATTTGTCACGAGATTGTCATGACGGTTGTGGCAAATAAGCTGGGGATAAAAATCTCACGCCCGTGAATCCCATCGGAAAGATGTTCGGGGAACGTTCGATGGATAGATTTCGGTCGACCTTGCCCGCCGGTGCCTGCGCAATTCGGATGTGAGTCCCGAGCCCGCGCGCGCTCCCGTACAGTCCGTGCCGTCGGTGCTCCGTCAGGCCGAACCGAGCGGTTGACCAGGAGAAGAAGCATGGACATCGAAGCCGGTCCCGGCTCCCTTCCGTACGTCTCCGAGACGGCGCGGCCGGTGCCCGAGGCCGAACCCGCACTCGTGGAACGGTGGCGTGAGGAGGGAGGTGAGCTGATCGAGCTGCTGTCCCGGGTGCGTGAGCGGTGCGGTGGCATCGCCGCGTTCCGCCTCGGCCCTGCTCCCACCGTTCTCGTCACCGACCCGCAGGCGGTCCAGCACGTACTCGCTCGGTCCCCGGAGCTGTACGTCAAGCGCTCCCATCGCGCCCGGCTGCTGGTCGGCGACGGTGTGCTCTCCGCCGCCGGCGCGGCCTGGAAGCGGCAACGCCGTCTGCTGCAGTCCCAGTTCACCGGTACCGGGATGCGCCGCTACGAACACCGGATCACCGAGGCCGCCCGCACCGCCGCCGGGCGCTGGGACGGATACGCCCGCACCGGGCAGACCTTCGACGTCGGGGTGGAGATGCGCCGCTTCGCCCTGGACGCCATCTGGCGCTCTCTGACCGGGCACCCCCTCGACGACGAGACCGAGCGCGAGCTGGGCGCGGTGGCGGCCGTGACGGCCGCCCTCCCGACGCTGCCCGCCGGTGCCGCCCACGCGCAGGAGGCCGTCGCCGCCGATCTCGCCCGGATCGACGCGGCCGCCGGGCATGCCATCGAGGCGGCACGCAGCAGACCGGCCGGCCCCGACGGGCCGGGCCTTCTGCACGTGCTGATCGATGCCGCCACCGAGCGCCCCGAATACACCGACCGACTGATCCGCGACGAGCTGGTCACGCTGCTCATGGCCGGGCACGAGACCACCGCCACCACCCTGACCTGGCTCTACCTGCTCCTCGACCGATACCCCGCCGCCCGCGAGGAAGCGCTCGCCGGGGGCGACGAGGGCTCAGCGCGACGCCGCCAGGCCGTCCAGGCACTGGTCCACGAGACGCTCCGGCTCTACCCGTCCGCCTGGCTCCTGCCCCGCCACGCCGCGAAGGACGACACCCTCGCCGGCCATGCCGTCGAGGCCGGCAGCGACATCCTGGTCTGTCCGTACCTCACGCACCGCGACCCCGAACTGTGGCCGGATCCGGAGCGCTTCGATCCCCGGCGCTTCCTCACCCCGGACGGCCGCCCCACCCACCCGGGCGCCTACTTCCCCTTCGGCATGGGTCCCCGCGCCTGCCTCGGTCTGCAATTCGCGCTCCGCGAATCGACCGCCCTGCTCGAACGCCTGCTGCCGGCCCACACCCCTGCCTTCCGGTCCGTCCCCACCAGGACGGCGTACGGCATCACCGTCCGCCCCGACGGCCCCGCCCCCGCAACCCTGAAACCACCACTCGTCTGAACCGGGCCGTACACGAACGACGGGAGCCGGTCGGCCGCCCGCAGGCCGACTCGCGGGGAGGATCTCGAACCGAGAACGAGCGTCCGATACCCTCCCAGGGTATAGTCGCGCTGCAGGTAGTGGACGAGAGAGGACATCACCGTGGACCGCACCCGGGCAGGCAGGCGAGACATCGCCCGACTGCTGGCGGTGTGCGCGGTGCTGATCGGCGTCTTCCTCATGCACGGCGCCCCGGCCACGGCCGCGGAGGGCTGCCACGACGCCACGCCCGCGATGGCGGCGGCGCCGGCGGCCCACGGCCACCACGCCGCCCCGATCCCCGCAGCCGCCTCGCCCGTGCACGCTTCCGGCCCCGCCGTCGGAGCCGCCGCCGCAACCGGGACGGCCGGGACGCTGTGCGTCTCGACCCCGGCCCACGAGCGGTTCCCCCTGCCCGCACCCGGCCTGCTCGCCGTGGCAGGCGCCGGGGCCCTCGCCCTGTGGGTATCGGCGCGACTGCGCGCGGCCGCCGACGGGACGGGACGACGCGGGCCACCGGCCCGCGGACGAGACCTGCTGCTTCAGGTGTGCGTCGCTCGGACGTGACAGGCACCCGCCGGATCCAGGCCCACGCCGGACCCGGCACCGTGCCCTGCTCACTTCCGCGCACCGCCGGTGTGGTGCGCCCACCCGGAAAGACCCCCATCGATGATCTCTTCCACTCGTTCCACCGCGCGCCGTCGCAGCCTCGCCGCGACGGGCGCCGCAGCCGCCCTCGCGCTGACGCTGGCCGCTTGCGGCTCCTCCCGCGACACCTCGTCCATGCCCGGCATGCACCACGGGGCCGAGTCCACCGTGTCCCCCTCACCCAGCACGTCGCAGGCGATGGGCGACATGCCCGGCATGGACCACATGGCCACCGGCAACGGCCTGTCCGACACCCAGGGCGGCTACCGCTTCACCGCCACGGACGCGAACCTGCCGTCGGGCAGGCAGGTGGCCCTCCGGTTCACGATCACGGGCCCGGACGGCAAGCCGGTCACCGACTTCACCCCCGAACAGACCAAGCGGATGCACTTCTACGCCATCCGCTCCGACCTGACCGGCTTCCAGCACATCCACCCCACCATGGCCGCCGACGGCACCTGGCGTGCCGACCTCGCCTCCCTCCGGCCGGGCACCTGGCGCATGTTCTCCTCCTTCACCCCCGGGTCCGGGACCGGCAAGGGCAAGGGCTTCGTGCTGTCGCGCACCTTCACCGTGCCCGGCCAGGCCACGAAGAGCCCGCTGCCCGCCCCCGCCCGCAGCACGCAGGTCGACGGGTACACCGTCACCGTCGAGGGAACGCCCATGGCGGGAATGGAGCACCCGCTGACCGTCTCCCTCGCCAAGGACGGCAAGCCCGTCACCGACCTGCAGCCCTACCTGAACAGCTACGCCCACCTGACCGCCTTCCACGAAGGCGACACGGCGTTCGCCCACCTCCACCCGACCACCAAGGTCACCGGCGACCACGGGGGCCCGGACCTGGCCTTCCACGCCGAACTGCCCACGAGCGGCAACTGGCGGTTGTTCCTGCAGTTCCGGACCGGCGGCACACTCCACACCGCCGCCCTGACCCTGCGGGTCGGCTGACCCCGGCGGGGCGCCGCACCTGCGGCGGCGCCCCGCACCCGGACCGGCAGGAGGGCGCCCCGGCGAGGGGCACGCCGCACCTCGGAGGGAAGGCTTCACAGATGCACCCCGTACTGCACGCACTGTCGATCACCGGGTCCATGACCTGGGAGATCACCTGGGCGCTGATCCTGGGCTTCGCACTGTCCGCCGTCGTCCAGGCCGTCGTCCGCAAGTCCACCGTCGTCTCCCTGCTCGGCGACGACCGGCCGCGCACCCTCGCCGTCGCCGCGGGCCTGGGCATTGCGTCCTCGTCCTGCTCCTACGCCGCGGTGGCGCTGGCCCGCTCGCTGTTCCGCAAGGGCGCGGACTTCACCGCCGCGATGGCGTTCGAGATCGCCTCAACCAACCTCGTGGTCGAACTCGGCGTCATCCTCGCGCTGTTGATGGGCTGGCAGTTCACGGCCGCCGAGTTCGTCGGCGGCCCCGTCATGATCGTCGTGCTGGCTGTGCTGTTCCGGCTGTTCCTGCGCACGGGACTGCTGCGCCAGGCGCGCGAACAGGCGGAACGGGGCCTTGCCGGGTCGATGGAGGGGCATGCCGCGATGGACATGTCCGTGCGGCGCGAGGGCTCCTTCACCAGCCGACTGTTCTCCCGGGAGGGCTTCACCGCCACCAGCCATGTGTTCGTCATGGAGTGGGCGGCGATCCTGCGCGACCTGGTCGCCGGCCTGCTGATCGCCGGTGCCATCGCCGCCTGGGTCCCGGACTCGTTCTGGCGCACCTTCTTCTTCGAGGGCCATCCGCTCGCCGCCAAGCTCTGGGGCCCCCTCGTCGGCCCGTTGGTGGCGATCGCCTCGTTCGTGTGCTCCATCGGCAACGTGCCGCTCGCCGTGGTGCTGTGGAAGGGAGGAATCAGCTTCGGCGGTGTGGTGGCGTTCATCTTCGCCGATCTGCTGATCCTGCCGATCCTCAACATCTACCGGAAGTACTACGGCGCGAGGATGGCCGCCTTCCTCCTCGGCACCTTCTACCTCGCCATGGTCGTCGCGGGATACGCCGTCGAGTTCGCCTTCGGCGGGCTCGGCCTGATCCCCGACCAGGCCGACGCCAAGCTCCCCATGGAAGGCGTCAGCTGGAACTACACCACCTGGCTCAACATCGCCTTCCTCGCCCTCGCCACCGTGCTCCTGGTGCGGTTCCTGCGCACCGGAGGAGCCGCCATGCTGCGCATGATGGGCGGCTCACCCGAGACCGGTCATGACCACACTCACGGCATGCGGCACGGCCACCACTGAGAACCGGCACTTCACCCCGGGGCGGAGAGCCGGGCCCCGCTGAACCGCCTACGGTGGAGGCATGAGCGAGATCGTCGTCTACGAGGTCGACAAACCGTCGGCCACGCGCTCCGCGGGCCCGTCGGCCGGGGCGGAACGGCGCGTCCGCAGGGTGCACGCGTCACCCGCGGTCCCGGGATCGCGCGCCGCCGCGGGACCACGGACCTTGTGCGGCAAGGACACCTTCGCCATGGAGACGGCCCACTGGACACCCCCGGACCGCCCCGGCACACCCTGGTATCCCGAGGAATACGCAACCCTGGTCTGCCCGGACTGCGCTGCCGTGATGGAGATCTGAGCGGCCTGCCCGGCGTCCCCGGCGATACCGTGCCCACCGTGTTCCTGCCGCTCAGCCTCGTTCCACGTACTCCTTGAAGTGCTCCAGATCGCCGCGGACGAGCCGTTCGATCGCATTCGTCTGGGCGAAGCCCTTCGGCCCGCCGAAGGTGTTCCGGACGGCCTCGGGGTCGTACTGCAGCCGCGCCTGGATCCGGGTGTGATTCTCATCGACCGGCTGAACGGAGAAGGAGCCCGTCATCCCGGGGCTGCCCGTGGTGAGCCACTCCATCACGTGCTCGCCGCTGTCGGTGACCTCGGCCTCGACCTCCCGGGCCCGGCCACCTGCCTCGACCTCCAGATGGGCTCGGCCCCCGGCTTCCGTACGCGCGCCCCGCACTCCTTCCACGAAACTCGGATAGTTCTCCACCTGGTGAAGGCTCTCCCAGGCCCTGTCGACCGGAACCCCGACGTCGACGTGTAGCTCGAGGGTGCTCATGGCTCACCTCCACGTGCGGCTGATGGCCTACGGCCTTCTGCTTACAGTGTGCGCCCGACAGGAACCGTCGACCGACGGCGCATCTGCGACAGGCCGCCCCCTCGCCCCCAGCAGCACCGCGCACGCCCCGGCGGTCAGCAGCCCCCCGGCGAGGAAGGCGCACCGTACGTCGGCCAGCGGCAGGATCAGTCCTCCGAGCGCGGCGCCCGCCGCGATGCCGGCGTTGTAGCAACCGGAGTTCGCCGCGAGCGCGATGTCCGTGCGGCCCGGCGCGCACCGCAGCATCTCGGTCTGGGTGGTCATGAACACCGGGCCGAGCGCACCGCCCATGAGCGCCAGGAAGACCACGGCCGCGGCCGGGTGGGTGCCCGCCGCGTACAGGCCGAGCATGCCCACGGCCTGCGTGGCCACGGCCGTGCCCAGTGCCGAGCGGGGGAAGCGGTCCAGTACCGCCCCCGTGACGCTCACCCCGGCCAGACACGCGACGCCGAAGGCCACCAACAGGGCGTCGACGGTGCCCGGCGAGAACCCGCTCACCTCACCCAGGAACGTCACGATGTAGGTGTATCCGGTGAACGCCCCGGTGGCGGACAGGGTCCCGGCCGCCAGTACGGTCCCGAAGCGGCGGGTGTCGGGGTCGGTTCCGCGGGCGGCGGGCTCCTCCTCCGGCGGCGAGGTCGGCAGCAGAGCGGCGATCGTCACCAGAGACAGCAGGCCCAGCGCTGCAGGTACGGCGATGGGC
Organism: Streptomyces yokosukanensis; assembly: GCF_001514035.1. GTDB lineage: Bacteria > Actinomycetota > Actinomycetes > Streptomycetales > Streptomycetaceae > Streptomyces > Streptomyces yokosukanensis. The sequence goes on from NZ_KQ948207.1 coordinate 432,470, forward strand.
ACCTGCCAGCCGCTCAGCCGGCCCAGCCAGGTGCCGGCGGGAACACCGAGCACGAGGGCGAGCGAACCGGCGACGGACAGCGCCCCGACCACACGCCCGCGGACCTCGGGCGCGAACAGGCCCACCGCGACCGGCCCCGTCACGGCCCAGAAGAGCGCCTGGGCGAGCGCGGTCAGCAGTCGCGCCGCGAGGAGCTGCCCGTAGGAGGTCGCGAGCGCCGCGACCAGACTGGACACGACGAGCGCGGCCAGCAGTCCCGTGAGCACATGACGTCGGGGCGCCGCCCGTGTGACGAGGGCGAGCGGCACCGAAGCGAGCGCGACCGTCACCCCGTAACCGGTGGCCAGCAGGCCGACCGCCGACAGTGACACCTGAAGGTTCGCGGAGATCAGCTCCAGGAGGCCGACGGGCAGGTTCTCCGCCGTGTTGAAGGTGAAGGCGGCGAGCATCAGGGCCACGAGCACCGCGGGACCGTGCCAAGAAGCCGTCCGTCCCGTGACCGTGCCTTCCATAGGAGTACCTCACCGGGCTCTCCCGTCCGGCCGCAACCCATTTCAGCTGCCGCGGGGCTCGCTGAACCCACACTCGGAGCGTTGATGCTTGCCCAGCAAATCGAACATGTGGCCTAATTCAAGAGTGCACGACAGGGATCCGCTGCGAACGAGCAGCGCCGACCGCTATCACCTGCTGCTCGCCACCGGCGGCCGGCCGCGGCAGCATGGCTGGTGGGCCCGCGAGGAGACCGCGCGCGACAAGTTCCGCCGCTGGGTCGGCGAGTACGGCGGTCTGCCCGGAACGCGCGTCGTCCTCACCGACGAACACACCGCCGGCGTGCTGGCCGCCTGGCCGGATCAGCCGTAGGCCCCGCAACGGCCGATCGGGCGCGCTCACGAGGCCGTCATGCAGGTGGACGAGTGCTCGGACCGGTGTAGGGTTGTCGCGTTCGTTCGTGATCAAGAGCTGAGGACGAGGGAGGTGAGGTTGATGACCGCGCTCAAGGCCACCGTGTGCAGCGCCCGCGTCTCCCTCACGTCCCGGGCCGTGGCCTGACCCTCCTCCTGTCCGCCTTCGCCGAGAACGTGAGCCGGCGGGGCAACCCCACGAACATCTCTGGAACGGATCTTCCCTCGACATGTCCACCACCTGGATCACGCGCGCCGAGACCAGCGCCGACATCGCCGCCGTTCGCGACATCAACCTCGCCGCTTTCCCCACCTCCGCCGAGGCCGACCTCGTCGATGCCCTGCGCGCCGACCCGACCGCCTGGATCGAGGGCCTCTCCCTCGTCGCGGCGGACGAGGCCGGCCGCCTTGCGGGCCACGCCCTGCTGACCCGCTGCCGCATCGACAGCACGCCGGCCCTGTGCCTGGCCCCGTGCGCCGTCCGCCCGGAGCGGCAGCGCACCGGTGCGGGCGCCGCGGCCATCCGTGCCGCCCTGGCCGCGGCGAGGTCGCTCGGGGAACGCCATGTGGTCGTCCTCGGGCATCCGGCCTACTATCCGCGGTTCGGGTTCACCCGCGCCTCGGACCACGGCATCGGCCTGACCATCGACGTCCCTGACGACGCCCTGATGGCGCTCAGCCTCGACGGCGACCATCCGCTCCCCGGCGGAACCGTCCACTACGCCGCCGCGTTCGGCATCTGAGCCGACCCGTGCCGCGCACGGCAGAAGCCAACCTCTCCGTGCGCGGCACACCCCACCCGAGGTACGGGTGGGCCGGGGCCTGTCAGATGGACCTCACGAGGCAGTCGCGCCGGCGCCGCGACGGGCGTGGAAGAGACCCCAGCGCAGCAGTCGGCGGCGTGTGATGTCCGTCCACAGCGGCAGGTTGGCCAGCAGGTCGTCGAGGTAGGCCGCGCTGATGACGCTTCGCAGCTCGGCCGCGCGACGGTGCACCTCCTCGTCGAGGCGTGCGTAGTGGATGGCAAGGTCCGCGGTGTGATCCTCGAAGTCGGCCTTCAGCCCCAGTCCGGACAGGTGCTCCAGGTAGAACGACGGCGTCGCGAGGCTCTCGGCGCCGAGCCGGGACAGCGCGGGCCGCAGGGCCTGTGCCGGGGTCTCCTCGGCCGCCATGATGTCCGAGAAGACCAGCGCTCCGCCCGGTTTGAGCACGCGCACCGCCTCGGCCAGCGCGCGCTCCCGGTCCGTCACATGGCACAGGACCTCCAGGGACCAGACCACATCGAAGCGCTCCGCCTCGTAGGGGAGGTGGCCGAGGGAGCCGGTGACGACCTCGATCAGACCGTCCAGCCCCCGCCCGGCGTTGACCGCGCGGTGGCGCCGGTTGTGCCCTTCGCTGAGGTCGAGGGCCACCACGCGGCAGCCGAAGCGCTCGGCGAGCGCGCGGGCCGAACCGCCGTACCCCGAGCCGAGATCGAGCACCGTGGCATCCGGGCCGAGCAGGTCCTCGACCCGGTCCGCCGCGTGCTGCACGGTGCGCCGCGAGGCGTCCGCGATCGCCTCCTGCGCATGGGCGTAGAGGCCGACGTGGATGTCCTCACCGCCCCAGACGGCGTCGTAGAAGGCGTCGACGTCGTTGCTCTCGTAGTAGCGGCGGGTCGCCTCCTCATGGTCCGGTGTATTGCTGTCATCCTTGGCGTTCTCGGTCATGACGGGTGAATTCCCCACATCGAGAATGTCGATTCACTTCCCTTGCGATCACTTGTGTGGACGGGTGTGGGGTGTGTGGCCCCACCACAGGCGGGTGTCGTCGTGCGCCCTGGCGTCGGGGCGCAGTGCGGTCGTGGCGAGGGCGAGGACCGTGCGTGGATGCAGCAGTACGGCGGAACTCCGGGTCATGTGCATCGCGGCAAGGAATCGCCGGAACACGTCCGGGTCGGCGGACATGGTCCGGTGCGCGCACGTCAGCAGAGTGTCCGTGATGCGGGTGGAGCGGGCGGCGGGGCCGCGCTGCCAGCCGCGGTCCTGCGCCGTCGACATGATCCAGGGCCGGCGGGTCAGAGCAGCCACCCGCTGCTGGAAGGTCTGAGTGAAACCCTGACCGGTCAGGGACCGCGCACGCATGAGCATGGTGTGCAGCAGGTCGGCCTCCATGGCGGCGACACCCATCCCCTGACCGTAGAGCGGGTTGAAGGCGCAGACCGAGTCGCCGAGTGCGATCAGCCCGTCGGGCCACGCCGGCAGCCGGTGGTAGTCGGTGCGCCGGTTGGCGCAGTGGGCGTAGGGGCGTACGGCGGACAGCGGAGCGAGGTGGGTGAGAAGGTCGGCCAGGGGGGTGCGCAGGCTCTCCGCGAAAGCGGTGAAGCCGTCCGGGTCATGGGGCGGGTGATCGCCGCCGGAGCCCTGCAGGGTGACCAGAAGGCGGTCGCCCTCGACTCGCGTGGCCATGAACCCTCGGCCGACTCGGGGTGCCTGGACGATCTCCATGGCCGCGGCCCATGGCGGCGTGTGCGGCTCGGGGGCGGCGTACAGCCGGGAGGCGTAGCCCACATGCGCGTCGATGACCGTCGACGTGACGGCGGGCAGGCCCAGTTCGGTCAGCCAGTCCGGCAGGCGGGAGTTGCGCCCGCTCGCGTCCACCACCAGGTCGGCGGCGAGGACGTCCGGGATGCGGTGTCGCTCGTGCGCGTCGGCGCCGACACGCCGCTCGCCGCGTGTACGTACTCCGGTCACCAGGCCGGGATCGCCGATCAGGCCGGTGATCCGTACGCCCGCACGGACGCGGACGTTGCGCAGGCTCCGTACGCGGTCGCGCAGGCGGGTCTCGAGCAAGGGGCGGCTGAAGGTCTGCAGGGGGATCCCGGTCCTGGCACGCGGCGACCAGCAGGTCGGGAACCGGAACGCCACGATCTCCCCGAAGTCCCCGCCCGGGGCGCCGGCATCGGTCAGCTCGTCGCGCAGTCCGGGAAACAGACGCTCCATCACCTCCGCGCCCCGTGCGGTCAGACCGTGCACATGGTGTCCCTGAGGCACGCCGGGGCGCTGCCGGGGCTCCGTCGGCAGCGGGTCCTGTTCGAGGATCTCGACCCGCGGAAACGGTCGGCCAGCACCCGGGCCGCCAGCAGACCGGCGATTCCCGCGCCGACGACCAGGGCCCGGCCCGACCGGACGGGACGGGCCGCCAGCAGACGCGCGCTCATGGTCGACCACCCGTCAGGAGATCCGTGACGAGGGCGGGTTCACCCGGAGGCACGAGCCGCGCATAGCGCAGACAGGTCCGGCTCCAGAGCAGGTAGCCGCTCATCGCGCTGCGCATGCACTCCGCGAGCGGCGCGAGGACCGCGGTGTCCTGCCGAGGCCGGCCGTCCCGAAGCGTCCCCTCCAGCGCGACGAACTCCTCGCACCAGCTGTGTATCAGCCGCTGGATCTCGGTGATCGAGGTGCTGCGGTCGCAGCCGACTTCGTGCTCGATGACCAGGACCAGATTGTGAAGGTCGCCGCGGGACTCCTCCTTCTCGACGGAATGGACGTCGTTGAGGGTGTCCACGACGTCGGCGGTGATGTCGAGCATGCGGCGGACCGTTGCGTCCGCGTCGAGGTGGGGCGGGACTTCGAAGCCGTACGCCTTCTGGCTGAGGTCCAGCATCGCGTAGACGAAGCCCGTCTTTCGCCGCAGGGAGAAGTACTCGGCCCGGGTGGGGGTGCGGCGGTGTGCCCGGTTGCGTGCTTCTTCGGCGTAGGCGGTCAGGTACCACCGCCAGTGCCGCCCGGTGCGCTCCAGCCAGGCGGGCGACGCCTGGTGGGCCAGGCGGCGCCACACCTGCGCGAACGCCCCGACCAGCGGCCCCGCACCGGTCGGCGCGACTCCGCCCGAGCTGATGACGTCAATGAAGGTGGCGCAGGCCGCGGCGACGCGGCGTGGCCGGGTGGCCAGGGGACCGTCGAACTGGTCGTCGAGGAACGTGGCCACGACGACCGCGTCCACCGCCAGATCCAGCTGGTCGCCCGAGGCTCGCGGGACCCATGCCGCCATCAGCCCGGCGATGTCCCAGCGCAGAAAGCGCTCCTGGTCGACGGGGTGTGTCACCAGGCCCTGGCGCCGGCACCGGTCGAGGCTGCGCTGCCGGGCGCCGTCCGTGTCCGGACTGACGTCCGGAGCGAAGGGAAGGTGGAACACGATGTCCTGCGGCATGACCATGAGCCCCTCCTGCGACCGCCCGCCGGCGTGACCTGCGTTCACGCCTCCGCATGGCCAACATCCCCGATGCGAAGTGCGAGCAGGCGACCAGGAGGCGTTTTGGCGACAAGTAGTCATGGCTGGCCGAGGAATTGCTGGTTCGCGGGTGGAGAGTCCGGCGGTCCTGGCCCGATCTCGCGCGCCGCCGCGGAAACGGCGGGCCGACGTGGAAGCCGCGGTCGTATGTCTGGGACATCAGGATGTCCCGCGAGGCGGGCCCGCGGAAGTACCACGCTTCCGGAAGGAGAGGTACGTGTGTCCGACCGCGCGAGGTGAAGCGCTGTTCTCCTCCTACGACGCGCTGTTGTGCACGGACGGGTCGGCGCGGGCGCTGGTCGACCTGGCCTGCGCGCCGGGCTGCGCCGGGGGAGAGGGGCTCCTCGAAGTCGGTTCGCCGAGGCGCCGTTCGCGCGGGGCCCGGACGAAGAGGGCGGCGGCAGACCGTACGGCACTCGGGCGGGCTACGGAACGGACCGTACGCCGTGCGGTGCGAAAGGGCGAGGCCGAAGTGGCGGCACCAGGTCCGGCGTTGCTGCGGGTGTTGCCGCAACATCTGCCGGTCCGTCGGCCCTGACCTGCGGCTCGTCGGTGTTGCGCGCCGGTGGGGTGGGGTGGCAACGGGCCCTGGACGTTGCCGGTTCGGCGATTGCCCGGCGCAACGGTCCCAACGGTCGCCATTGTGTGGCTCGTTCGCACGGCGGCCCATCCGGGGCGCGCCGACCCGGCCGGTGCCCGCCGGGATGAGGAAGGGAAGGTCCGATGGATCGTTCGCTCGTGTCGGTGAGGTCGGCACTCGTGCTGTTACTCGCCGCACTGGCCGGTGTGGCCGCCGGCCTGCTGTCGGTGCTGGCCGGCAACGGGATGGTGGGCGGCGTGCTCACCGGGCTCGGCGCCGCGGGCGGAGCCGTGACGGTGTTCAACCAGGTGATCGCCCCGGACACCGTCCACCGCGAACCCGCTGTACGCCGGGCGGGAGCCAAGGGCGGTGGCGTCCATGGGTGAACTGCGCCCACTGGCCCCGGACCTGACACCGGAGTGCCGGGCATTGGCCATGGCGCTGCGGGAGCTGTTCGAAGGCCTGGAGGTCTCGGTCCGCCGCTACGCGGCCCGCCGCGTGCGCGACGCAGGCACCTTCTCACGCTATCTCAGCGGGACCCGGGTCCCGCCCTGGGAAGCGGTGATGGACCTGTTCACCGATGTCGCCGAACACCGCGGCATGGCCGCCACCCCGGACGCCATCGAACTGGTCCGCCGCCTGCACCGGGCGGCCGTCGAGACCAGCACCTCACCCCGCCACGCGGTCGAGGTGCTCGAGCAGCAACTCGCCGAAGCCGACCGTGTCTCACGCCGCTCCACCGCCCGCGGCGACGCGCTGAGCGACGCGCTGCTGGACCGCAAGCATCGCATCGCCGATCTGGAGGTGCGCCTGAACCAGTTGGAGGCCGAATGGAGCGCGGAGCGGGAACGAGCCCAACGCCTCGCCGCGGCCCACAGCGACGCCACCGAGTTGCTCCAGGAACGCGACCAGCTCCAGGACGAGGTCACCCGCCTGTCGTCCCAGCTCCACGAAGCGCAGAAGCAGCGCGACGAAGCCGAGGAGCGTTGCACCCTGCTGGAACGGCAGCTGGAAGCGGTCGAGCAGGTCCAGCCCGTCGTCGCCGTGCCACCGGCGGCCCCGCGGGCCATGCCCAAGGTGCTCATCGTCGACGATCAGCCGGACAACCTGTTGGCCATGACCGCCGTCCTGTCCACCCTCGACCAGGAGCTGGTCGCCGTCTCCTCCGGCCGCGAGGCACTCAAGGCCCTGCTGGACCACGAGGACTTCGCCGTGATCATCATGGACGTCCAGATGCCCGACATGGACGGCTACGAGACCGCCGCCCACATCAAACGGCGCCCCCGCACCCACGACGTCCCCATCATCTTCCTCACCGCCATGGGCACCGACGCCGAACACTCCGCCCGCGGCTACGCGGCCGGCGCGGTCGACTACATCGGCAAACCCTTCGATCCCTGGGTCCTGCGCGCGAAGGTCGCGGTGTTCACCGGCATCTATCTCGAACAACGCCGCCTCGCCCGAGAGCAATGACTAATTGCCTTGACAAGTGTTGTCGCAACAACAATGATGGATGTGTGAACACGACCAGCGGACTCCACGACCACCTCGGCTACTGGCTCCGGCGCCTGTCCGACGAGGTCCACGGCCGGTTCGAGGCCGAACTCGACCGGCATGGCGTCACCGTCTCCCAGTGGGGGGTGATGATCAGTGTGTTCCACGGCCATGACACCACCAAGGCCGTGGCCGCACACATGGACATCGACCCGGGAGCCGTCTCCCGTCTGGTCGACCGTCTTGCCGTCAAGGGCCTGATCCGTCGTGAGCCGGACCCGGTCTCCCGGCGCACGGTCCGGCTCGTACTGACCGAACAGGGTCAGTCCCTCGTGCCGGAACTGGCCGAGATCGCCGACCGGAACGACACGCACTACTTCGGCTCTCTGGACGCCGACCGGCGCCGGCAGCTGGAGGAGTGGATCAGGCACCTGGTGGGTGAAGCCCACCCCGCACCGCACACCCCCCCTGAAAGAAGCGAACGATGAGCACCTCGCTCTCCCTCACCAAGTCCGTCAGCATCGACTGCCCGTACGACCAGGTCTACGCCTTCCTCGCCGACCCGGCCAACTGGCCGAAGTGGGCGGTGGTCAACGTCCGGTCCATCGAGCCCACCGACGACCCGGACTGGTGGCAGATGTCCACCCCGCTCGGTCCTGCCAAGCTGCGTCTGCGCGGCAACTCCGAGTTCGGCATCCTCGACCACGACTTCGTCGACGACACCGCCTCCTGGCGGGTGCCGGCCCGCGTGGTCCCCAACGGCGACGGCGCCGATTTCATGATCACCTTCCATCGGCCGCCGACCCTGACCGAAGCCGCCTTCCGGGAGCAGGCCGACCTGGTCGACACCGAACTGGCCACCCTCAAGGAGATCCTCGAAGCCGACCGGACGTGATGGCGTCGACCCGCTGCTGCCGCTGGCAAGCTGTGGTGGTCATGTGGTGCCGATGCCTCCGAACGGCCCCGCTTTCCAGGGGCGCTCGCACTCCGTCCGGCCGACCCTCAGGAGTCGCATGTCCCTGCCCGTACCCCGCCGCCGAGTCGCCGTCATCGGCACCGGCGCCATTGTCACCGGCAGCCATCTCCCCGCGCTCAGAGCCCATGCCGAGCGCGTCGAACTCGTCGCCGCCGTCGATGTGGACGAGCGCAAGCTGGACGCGTTCCGGGCCGCAGCGGGTGCGCGGGTCGCCGGGTTCGCCTCGACCGAGGCCATGCTGGACACCGTACGTCCTGACCTGGTCCTCGTCGGGACCCCGCCCGCGCTGCACCGGGAGCAGACCGTGGCCGCGCTCAGAGCCGGCGCCTGGGTGCTGTGCGAGAAGCCGCTGTGTCTGTCCCTCGCCGAGTACGACGACATCGCCGCCGCCGAGGAAGCCTCCGGCGGCTACGCCTCGGTGGTCTTCCAGCACCGGTACGGCTCCGGCGCCGTACACGCCCGGGACCTGATCGCGCGCGGTGAGCTGGGTGCCCCGCTGGTGGCGCACTGCCAGACCACCTGGCACCGGGACGCCGGCTACTACGCCGTGCCGTGGCGCGGCCGCTGGGCCGGCGAGGGCGGCGGCCCGACCATGGGCCACGGCATCCACCAGTACGACCTGCTGCTGCACCTGCTGGGGGAGTGGGAGGAGGTACGGGCGATGGCGGCCCGGCTGGTCCACGACGTCGAGAGCGAGGACGTCTCCACCGCCCTGGTCCGCTTCCGCGGCGGCGCCCTCGCCACCGTCGTCAACAGCGTCCTGTCCCCGGACGAGGTCAGCCGCATCCGCGTCGACTGCACCGACGCCACGCTGGAGCTCACCCACCTGTACGGGCACGCCAACGACGACTGGGCCTACACCCCCGCCCCGCACGTCGACCCCGAGCGCGCCCGGGCCTGGCGCACCCCCGCCGCCGACGTACCCAGCTCGCACACCGCCCAACTCGGCGCCCTCCTCGACGCGTTCGACACGGGCGAGCGGCCCCCGGGCAGCGGCTCCGAGGCGCGCGCCACCCTGGAGTTCGCCGCCGCCCTGTACAAGGCGGCGTTCACCGGGCAGCCGGTGCGGGCGGGCGAGATCGGACCCGGCGACCCCTACTACGCGGCCATGCACGGCGACCACCCCGACTGGGCCCCGAAGGAGCGCGCATGACCATCAGAGTCAGCCACGTCCACGGCGAGCACCTCGCGGTCGAGGCGCCGAACGGCACCGAGATCCTCCGCTACGTCTACCGCCCCGATCCGGACGCCTTCGAGGCTCGCAAACCGTACGCCCACCCGGTGCGGACCCTCGCCGGGAGCACGGTGACCGGATACCGGCCGAGCGACCACCGCTGGCACAAGGGCCTGCAGATGACGGCCAGTCACCTGTCCGGGCAGAACTTCTGGGGCGGCAACTGCTACGTCCACGGCGAGGGTTACCTCCGGCTGCCCGACCGGGTCGGCTCGATGCGGCACGACGGCTTCACCGACCTGACCGTCACCGACGAACGCCTCGACCTCACCGAGGAGTTGACCTGGGTCGAGAACGGCGGCCGGGCATGGGCCCGCGAGGTGCGCGGCCTCGCCGTGCACACGGTGGACGAGGAGACCGGCGCCTGGACCCTGGACTGGTCCATCCGCCTCACCAACGTCCATGACCAGACCCTGCTGTTCGGCTCGCCCACCACCGAGGGCCGCGAGAGGGCCGGCTACACCGGGCTGCAGTGGCGCGGTCCGCGCGACTTCACCGGCGGCGGCGTGTTCACGCCGGACTCCGAACCGGGCGTCGGCGCCGAGAGGGCGATGGGCACTCAGGGTCCGTGGCTGGCCTTCACCGCCGAGCACGACGGGACCGACACCCACTCCACGCTCGTCTTCGCGCACGCCCCGGAGAACCTGGACGAGTCGTCCGCGATCCATGCCTCGCACTGGTTCGTGCGCTCCGAGCCGATCCCGACGGTCGCGTTCTCCTGGGCCTTCTTCGAGGAGTTCGCCCTGCCGCCGGGGGAGAGCTTCGGCTACCGCTACCGGGTCGTGATCGCCGACGGCGCCTGGGACCGCGACCGGGTCGGCCGCCATCTGGAGGGCCTGCCGTGGTGAGCGAAGCCGATCCCGCGCCGTCCCATCCGCTGCCCGGAGCCATCGGCCTGTCGCACCTGAGCGCCTACGACTGGGAAGCCGCCGACGGCGTCTGCGGCGGCAGCCCCCACCTGCACCTGGTCTGCACCGAGGCGTACGTCGTCACCGGCGGCCGGGGTGCGGTGCAGACCCTGAGCCCCGACGGCTACCGGGACATCCCGCTGCGGCCCGGCTCCGTCGCCTGGTTCACACCGGGCACCGTGCACCGCATGGTGCAGGGCGGCGATCTGCGGATCACGGTGCTGATGCAGAACGGCGGACTGCCCGAGGCCGGGGACGCCGTGTTCACGTTCCCGCCCGAGGTGCTCGCCGACCCCGACCGCTACGCCGCCGCGGCCACCCTGCCGCCGGGCACCGGAGCGGACACCGAGGCCGCCGCCCGGCGCCGCCGGGACCTCGCCGTCGAGGGCTATCTCGCCCTGTGCGCGGCCATGACCGCCGGGGACCGCGGCCCCTACTGCGCCTTCCAGCAGGCCGCCGCCCGCATGGTCCGCGCCCGGGTGCCCGCCTGGCGCGAGCTGTGGAGGGCCGGCGCCCTCGCCGCAGCCGAACGCACCGGCGCCCAACTCGACGCCCTCGACTCCGGCGACCCCGCCCACCTCGCCGACGCGACCGCGTACCGGAGCGAGCCGAGCCGCCTCGGCGGCTTCGGGATGTGCGGACGCCGGGACGAGTACGCCCTGCCGGGCACCACACCGCCGTACGACGGTGAGCCCGCGAGCTAGTGGGTGAGGGCGGGAGCTAGGAAACGGTCCTTCGCGGCAGCGTGCCGTCGAGGACGGAGATCAGGATCAGGGCGAGGCTGACGCCGATCATGATCCAGGCGATGAGGTGGACGCCGCTGTCGCTGACGCTGGAGTGGAAGACGATCCCGGTGATGGCTGACGACGCGATCGAGCCGATGTAGCCGAAGGCGCGCAACAGCCCGGACGCGGTGCCGAGTTGTTCGGGGGGTGCCTGGGAGTACAGGGCGGTCTGGTTGCCCGCGGCGGAGAATCCCATGACCAGGCCGAAGAGGAGAGTGATGACCACGACCCAGCCGATCCAGGCGGAGGCGCCGAGGACGAGCACCCCGGCCGAGCCGAGGAGGCAGGCGATCGCCGCGGCGACGACCGGGCTGCGGACCAGATTCCGTCGGGAGACCGGCGAGATGACCAGGCCCGAGACCACCGTCATCGGGAGCAGGAGCAGACCGGCTTCCGTCTCGCCGACTCCCCGTGCGCCCTCGACCCACTGGGTGATCCCGTACAGGACGACGTACAGGCAGAGCGTGGCCAGGCCGAACCGCAGATAGGTGCCGGCGAGCGCCCTGTTGGACACGAGCATCCGCACGTCGAGGAAGGGCGTCTGGGCGCGAAGTTCCCAGAGTACGAGCGCCACCCACAGCACGACAGAGATGCCCAGCAGGTACCAGTTCGCGGTCGGCAGCCCGAACAGGAACAGCAGCAGCGCGATCATCGCGAGGGCGAACCCGGCGATGCCGCCGAGGTCGAGGCGTGAGGCCGTCTCCCGCAAGCGCAGCGGGCGGCCGAGCGGGCCGTCGGGCGAGACCCAGGTGAGTGTCGCGACGAGTGCGATCAGCGCGACCGGTACGTTGGCGAAGAAGACCGACCGCCAGCCGAGCACGCCGACCAGGGCCCCGTCGATGGGCAGTCCGAGGGAAGCGGTGGCGATTCCGGCGATCTGCAGCCCGCCGAGCACGCCGCCCGGCGGCTTGTCCAGCCCGGCGCCCTGCGCACGGCGGTGGATGAGCAGCATCGCGGTCGGATAGGCACAGGAGGTGTCGAGGCGGGTTCAGTCGCGGGGAGCGATCTCCTTCCCGTCCGCGTCGCGGACGGTGATGGCCAGCATCGGGCAGATGTCGGCGGCTTCCAGGGCGCGTTCGTCTCCCTCCGGGATGTGCTCGCTCACCGGGCGTGAACGGTCCTCGTCGAGGACGAACAGGTCCGGTGCCGTTCCGGCGCACATACCGGAGCCGATGCAGCGGTCGGAGTCGATGTGCAGGTGCCAGGTCATGGCCGCCTCACCACCCCACCGGCATCACGCGAGGGCCGCGCACCAGCATCTCGGTCTTCCATGTGATGTCACCGGCGACGTGCAGCCGTGGGAAACGGGCCACCAGAGCGCCGATGGCCTCCTGGAGTTCGAGGCGGGCCAGGGGGGCGCCCAGGCAGTGGTGGACACCGTGGCCGAAGCCCAGATGGGCGTTGCCGCTGCGGGAGATGTCGAGCGTGCCGCCCTCGGTGAAGCGCAGCGCGTCGCGGTTGGCGGCGCCGATGGCGACCAGTACCGGCTCCCCGGCCCGCACCAGCGTGCCACCGACCTCGATGTCCTCCTTGGCGTAGCGCGGCTGGCCGGCTCCACTGCCCAGCGGTACGAAGCGCAGCAGCTCCTCGACCGCGCTCGTGATCAGCGTGGGCTCGTCGCGCAGGCGGGACAGCGTCTGCGGATGGTCGAGAAGGGTGAGCACGAAGTTGGGGATCTGGGTCGCGGTGGTCTCGTGGCCGGCGACGAGAACGCCGACGCACAGATCGACGAGCTCCAGCTCGGACAGCCGGTCGCCGTGATCGCGCGCCTCGATCAGCGCCGTCATCAGGTCGTCCTGCGGCTGCCGGCGGTGGATGGTGATCAGCTGGGCCATGTACGCGCGCAGCTCTTCGCGATTGCGGTCGAACTCCTCGGCGGTCAGTGAGCTGGTGGACAGTGCCGCGTCGCTCCACGCGCGAAACCGCGGACGGTCCTCCTCCGGCACCCCGAGAAGCCGGCAGATCACCGCGACCGGGATGGGCAGGGCGTAGCTGTCGACCAGGTCGACCGGAGGCCCTGCCGCCTCCATTCGATCGAGCAGTGTGGACGTCAACTCCCTGATCCGCGGGCGCAGTTTCTCGACCTGCCGGACGGTGAAGGCCTTGGCGACCAGCGAGCGCAGCCGGGTGTGGTCGGGTGGATCCATGCTGAGGATCCCGCTGTCCCGCCGGCCCTCGGAGGAGCGCGGTTCGTCGTGTTCGAGGCCCAGGGCCCGGCTGAAGCGCTGATCGCCGAGGACCAGCCGCGCGTCCGCGTAGCGGGTGGCGAGCCAGGCCGGCTCTCCGTACGGCAGCTGGACGCGCAGCAGTCCCGGAGCCTCCCGGGCCTGCTCGTACGCGTCGGACAGGGCCAGGTCCCGGCTGGAGTTGAAGGGATAGGCGAGGGGTGTGTGATCCGTTGCCGTCACTGCTGCCTCCCTTATGTAAGCATGCGCTTACAATGCTAATACGTACATACCGGGCGGTCAACGACGGTAATCAGCCGTTACTCTTACGGCTCCTCGTCAGGCGCGGGCAGGCTCACGGCGGCAAGGGAGCAGACGGTGGACACCAGCGAGCACACGCGGCATCAGGACCGGCCGGGCGACGGCCCCGTGACCGAGAACGCCCCGCCCCGGCCGCGTGACGCCCAGGGGACCCGTGCACGCATCCTCCACGCGGCCGGCGCGGTCTTCGCGGAGCGCGGATACGAGGCGGCGACCGTCCGTGAGATCGCCGGCCGCGCCGAAGTGAACCAGGCGCTCATATTCCGCTACTTCGGCTCCAAGCAAGCCCTGCTCACCGAAGTCATGGCCCAGGGGGGCAAGGAGCAGCTGATCAACACGCCGGCGGAGCGTCTGTTCGAGACCGCGCTGCGCGGTGTCCTCACGAAGGGCGGCAAACCCGGCACGGACCGGTTGCTGGCCGTCTACCTGCGTTCCATCGGCAGCGCCGACGCCGCCCCGGAGACCGTCCGTGCGCTGGGGGAGGAGTACGCCGCCGCGCTCGCCGCCCTCTCCTCGGCCGACGACAGCACGTTGCGTGCCCAGCTGGCCATGGCCTGGCTGCTGGGCATCGGCCTGATGCGGGTCGTGGTCGGCCAGGAGCCGCTGGCGAGCGCCGAACCGGACGAGATCTGCGGCCACGTCCTCACGGCGCTCGAAGGGCTCCTGAGCGAGGATGGGCGCGAGTAGGCGAAGGGCGGCGCACCCCGGCGAGACCGAGGACGGTCAGTGCCGCACAGGCGACGGCGGCGACGTCCCGCTCATGGATCGGCGCGGTCGGTGCAACGGGCCGGTACAGGACAACAGCACGATGCGGTCCACCCCGGCGGCGCGGGCGGTCTCGATGACGCCGTCGACTCCGTCGTGGTTGGCGTAGAGGAACACCTGCCCGACGCCTTCGAAGCCCGGGCCGAGGCCGGCCGGGACGGTGGGATCCGCGGCGAACACGCCGCCGCCGTCGGGGAACCGGCCCGGCTCGGGACGCCGCGCCGAGACGCACACGGGAAACGGGCCGCCAAGAGCTGTTCCTGGGGAGCGTCACCGTGGCGTGGTCATGGGGTCTGGTCGTGTCCGGTGAGCATGTCGATCAAGCTGTGGGGCGCGTTGTCGCCGAAGCAGAACTCGTTGACGCGGACGGCATGGGTGAAGGCCTCGGCGCTGCGGGGGAAGAGGGCCTGCTCGTACGCGGTGAGCGCGGCCTCGATGTCGTCGGGATGCGCGGCGACGGCCTTGCCGAGTTCGGCGCCGTCGTACATCGCCAGGTTGGCGCCTTCGCCGGACGGCGGCATGAGGTGGGCGGCGTCGCCGAGCAGGGTCACCCCCGGCACTCGATTCCACCGGTGGCCGCTGGGCAGGGCGTGGATCGGGCGCAGGACCGGTGCGGTGTCGCCGTCGGTGATCAGTGCGGTCAGCTCCGGCGCCCAGCCGTCGAACTCCCGCGCGATCCGGGCTGTGGCCACGGCGGGATCGGTGAAGTCGACACCGGCGAACCAGTCCTGCGACTTCCGGAGGGCCACATAGGTGTGGAGGGTCTCGCCGCTCTCCCGGTGAGCCTGGATCCCCTTGCCCGGCGCGAGCGCGAACAGCGCCCCGCCGCCGACCGCTTTCGCGGCGGCCGGGTGCCGGCTGTCGGCGTCGTACAGGTAGGTCTCGATGAACGAGAGGCCGACGTACTCGGGTGACGCGTCGCAGACCAGCGGCCGGACCCGTGACCACGCGCCGTCCGCGCCGACCAGCAGACCGGTGGCGACGCTCGTGCCGTCGGCGAACGTCACCTGGTGGCGGCCGTCGCCGAGGGCGCGGACGCCGCTGGCCTTGTGGCCCCACCGGACGGTCCCGGCCGGGAGCGAGTCGAGCAGGATCTGTCGCAGCGCACCGCGCTGCACCTCGGGGCGTCCACGGGTGCCGTCGTCGGGTTCGTCGAACAGGACGGTTCCGTCCGGGGCGAGGACCCGCGTCGCCTCGCGCCCCTCCAGGACGAGGCCGCGGAACTCCTCGATCAGGCCGGCTGCCCGCAGGGCCGGTTGGCCGTTGTGGTCGTGGATGTCGAGCATCCCGCCCTGCGGGCGTGCCGTCGGGGAGGGCTCGGCCTCGTAGACCGTGGCCGGGATTCCGTGGACGTGCAGGACGCGGGCGAGCGTCAGCCCTCCGAGCCCCGCGCCGATGATCGTGACCGCAGTGGTCATGGTGCTTCCTCCCTGATCGCGGACCGCTGGGCGGACGCCCGGCAGACACCTCTGGAACGCTGTTCCAGCGAGTCCAGAGTGGAACGGTGTTCCAGGCGTTGTCAAGCTGGAACGGTGTTCCAGGTAGGTCTAGGATGGGGTGCATGGCAGCCAGGACGCGTCGTCCGGAACGACGGCAGGAACCACTCTCCCGGGAGCGCATCGTCAGCGCTGCCGTCGAACTCCTCGACACGGTGGGCGAGGGCGGTCTCACGTTCCGCGCGCTGGCCGAGCGCCTCGCGACGGGCCCCGGGGCGATCTACTGGCACGTCACGGGCAAGACCGAACTCCTCGCCGCCGCCGCCGAAGCCGTCGTCGGCCCCGCCATCGCCGGCGCCGACACCGACGCGACGCCGCAGGAAGCGATCCGCGCCCTCGCGCTCGGCGTGTTCGACGCGATCGACGCCCACCCGTGGGTCGGCGCACAGCTCGCCCGTACATCGTGGCAGTCGCCGATGCTGCGGGTCTTCGAACGCGTCGGGCGCCAGGTCCAGGCGCTGCGCGTGCCCGAAGCCGCCCAGTTCACCGCGGCGTCCGCGCTGATGAACTACATCCTCGGCGTGGCGGGCCAGAACGCCGTCAACACCCGCACGGTCCAACCGGGCACGGACCGGACCGAGTTCCTGGACACCGTGGCGACCGCGTGGGCAGAACTCGACCCCGGCCAGTACGCGTTCACCCGGGACGTCGCCGGCCAACTGCGCGAGCACGACGACCGCACGGAGTTCCTCGCCGGGATCGACCTCATCCTCACCGGGATCGCCGCTCGCCGGTAGCCGCCGACCGGCCCACCCTCGCCGAGGCGTCGAGCCCCGAGTGCCGGTATTCGGGCAGTGGTGGGTCAGCGGGCCGTCTGGAGTCGGGGGAGCTCGCTGCGGGTGTCCGCGCTGTCGCCGGGTTGGACGGACGCGGGGCGGCTGGCCAGCAGTCCGGAGACCGTCTCGGGGACGAGGAAGGCGAGCAGCAGCAGGAGCGGCACACTCCACGTGCCGGTGGCGGCATGGAGGAGGCCCATGACCAGGGGGCCGGCTCCGGCGATGAGATAGCCGCCGGTCTGCGCCATGCCGGACAGCCGGGCCGCGACCTGCGGGGTGGGAGAGTGCAGGCCGAGCAGGGTGAAGGCGAGCGGGAACGCGCTGCCCGTGGCGACGCCGAGTGCGCAGATCCACACCCATCCGGCGTGCGGTGCGAGGAGCAACCCGAGGAGCCCGGCGGCCTTCGTCGCCGCGATGCCTGCGATCAGCGGGCGCCGGGTGGCCGGCCGGGCGGCGAGCACGGGGACGGCGAAGCCGAGGGGGATGCTGATGATCTGGATGACCGACACCATCATTCCGGCCTCCGCGCGGTTGTAGCCGTCGGCATGCATGATCTCGGGAAGCCACGCCATGAGCGCGTAGAACAGCAGCGAGACCAGGCCGAGGAAGGCGGAGACGGCCCAGGCGAGGGGGGAGCGCAGGAGGCTCGGTGACCTGTCGGAGCGGTGCGACCGCTCGTGCGCGGGCCGCCGGTGACCGCGTACGGCGAGCGGCCCCCAGGCGAGAGCCGCGAGCAGGGAGGGCAGCGCCCAGGCGGCGAGCGCGATACGCCATCCGGCGGCGTCGGCCAAGGGGACGGCGAGAGCGGCGGCGACGGCCCCGCTCGCTGCCATGAGCATCATCGCCACACCGGTGAGGGAGCCGATGCGGTCGGCGAAGTGGCGCTTGATGACGGCGGGCAGCAGGACGTTGCCGAGGGCGATCCCGGCACCAGTCAGGACCGTACCGGCGAACAGGAGCAAGGGCGAGGGCAGGGCTCGCATCAGCACGCCGGCGGTGAGGAGGGTGAGGGCCGCGGCCACGGTGGTCTCGGTGCCGATACGGCGCGCGATCGGCGCGGCGACGGAGGCGAAGACGCCGAGGCACAGCACGGGCAGAGTGGCCAGGACGCTGAGCTGTGCACCGGTGAGGTGGCAGGCGTGCTGGAGCTGGCTGAGCAGGGGCGACACGCCGGTGATGCCGGCACGCAGGTTCAGTGCGAGGAGTACCAGACCGACAAGGGCCCAGAGTCTGGCCGCGCGATGAAGTACGGGTGAGGTTTTCACTGTTTCCCTTGGAAATGCCCGAAGGCTTCCGCCGGCCGCGAGACGGTGTCCGCGGATGGGGAAGCCTTCGGGGAGTACGGGGAGTACGGGGTGTTCGGCCGGTGAGCGCTCAGACGAGGGCCGGCGTGGCTGCCGACCGGTTGTGGAAGGGGCACACCAGCTGGTTGGCCTGGCCCTTGGTGATCGCGGAGGCCGCGTTGGCGCCGGTGCCGCCGCCGAGGAGCTGGAGGATCTCGGTGGAGAGAAGGTCCTGCCTGCCCTTGAGGGCGTCGGCGGTGGTCTGGTCGGTGGCGAAGACCATCTCGGCCGCGATGTTGTCCTGCACGATGCGCGCCAGGTTGTCCAGGGCCACGGCGACCGGGTCGGCGGGCGTCTGAGCGGTCATCAGGTCGATCAGGTGCGAATCCACCTCGGACTCGTTCATGAAGTTCTTGATGATGATGCTGTTCTGGTTCAGCTCGTAGGTGGTCCACAACGACAGCACCACCGCGTACAGGCCGGACCAGGCGTCGTCACCGACCTGCTTGCGCCAGCGCGTCATCAGGTCGGAGACGCCCTGGATCTGCACCTTGGACGACCAGTACATGTTCGTCCGGATGCTCGGGTACACGGCGCCGGAGAAGTCCTCGAAGGACTTCATGTCGAACTCGCGCTTGCGGATGGTGTCGCTGATGTAGTCGTGCGCGTGGTCCAGGATGAACGCGCACGAGTCGTGGAGATCGGCCGGGAGGACGGCGTCCTCCAGTGTCCGGCGGGCGGTGTCGAGGGTGTTGGCGAACGTCTGGAGCGGCGTGATCCAGCTGGTGTCCTTGGGGCCCGTGAAGGCGACCATCGCGAGGTCGTGCGGGTCGACGTACTGCGCCTGTGCCGCCAGGATGTTCTTGGGGTCCAGGTACGGGGCGCAGACGGAGTAGATGCCGAGCGGGGTGTGGGCTATGGACTTGGCCAGCTCGAACACCTCGTCGACGGGCCTGATCGTCTCGATGACCTTGCCGTTGTTCACGAGGTAGTACGTGCCGCCGACCATGTCGTTGCTGACGATGATGACGGGGCCGAGGTGCTGGGTCAGGTTGGCGCGCAGGGTGTCGTAGTTGGTGCGCATGCCGGTGTCGACGGCGCGGATGTTGTCGCGGGCCGTCTTCTTGCGGGCGGCGTCGGTGGTGGCGGTGTCGGCGTGGGCCGCACCGGTCGCCGCGACGTTGGTGAGAGCGGCGGCCGCCGCGGTGGCGGCGGTGGCGGCGAGAACGGTTCTACGGGTGGGCACTTTCTGTCATCCCCCTCGAAATGGCGCGCGATATCCCCATATACGCGCGTAGTGCAGGACGCTTGCCCCCGGCGGCCGTCGGATGTGCGGCCGCTTTCCGTGGCATCGGACGTCGGCGTCGCAGATCGGCGTCACAGATCGGCGGCGCGGCTCGGCGTCGGACATCACGGTCTTCTCGATCAGACGGCGTCGCCGCCCAGCGGCGGCGGGACGCCGTGCCGCCGCGGAGAACGGATCGTACGGGGGCAACTACCGTTCTCCGCGGCGGAGTTCCGGTCCGATCCGGCGTCAGCGCAGGGACGCGGCGGACGGAACGACCACGCCGTACAGGTCGGCGACGGTGGCGAGAGCGCTGTGGTGGAGCTGCGCGGCGGAGACCTCGGCCACGTCCGTCCGCAGCGACCGTGTGGCGGTGGCGTCCGCCACCACGGTGGGCCGGTTCCCGCGCAGGAACGCGCCCTGGGCGGTGAAGGCGATGCACATGTGCGTCATGAAGCCGGCCAGCACCACATCGGTGTTCCCGGCCGCGTCCACCAGCTCGCCGAGGTCGGTGCCGTGGAACGCGTTCGGGGCCTGCTTGGTGACGACCGACTCGCCATCGAGGGGCGCGACCCTCTTGTGGATCTGCCCGATCTCGGCGTTCAGGTCGTACGGGCTGCCCTCGCCGCCGTCGTGCCGGACGTGGATGACCTTGGCACCGGCCGCTCGGGCAGCCTCCAGCAGCTCCACCGCACGGTCGAGCGCCGCCTCCCAGCCCTCCAGCTCCATGACGCCCTGGGTGTATGTGTTCTGGATGTCGATCAGGATCAGTGTCGACTGCCCGAGCGCGGCCGGGGTCTGGTCGAGGGCACTGAGATCACGCAGGGTTTTCGAAGGCACAACTGCCCTTTCTCGCACAGTACATCGGAAGTTTTCGGCCATCCGCAGCGGCCGAGAAGACGGTACGATCCGGCCCAGTTGGCGGCAATGTCGTAAAACTTGCAGATAGTGACATGCCGCCCGGACATCCGGGGGGAACCGAATGAGCCACATCCGAAGACTTGTCGTCATCGTGCTGTTCGAAGGCGTCGATCTCCTCGACATCACCGGACCGCCCGAGGTATTTGCGCTGCTGCGCCGTGAGATGGAGGGCGACCCCGGCTATCACGTCAGCTTGGCCGCCGAAAGCCTGCAACCCGTGACCACCTGCGCCGGAGTGCGTGTCGTCCCCGACATCACCTTCGAGGACGCGGCCCGGCGCCGCATCGACACCCTGCTCGTCCCGGGCTCCGTCGACGTCGACCACCGTCGCCAGATCCATGCCCTCGTCGACCCCGACGTGGTCGCCCGTGTCAAGGAACTCGCCGGGCGGTCGCGCCGTATCGCCTCGGTGTGCGTCGGCGCACATCTGCTCGCCGCGGCCGGACTGCTGGACGGCAAGCGGGCGACCACCCACTGGTCGACCGCCCGGCAGCTGGCCGCCGACCACCCGGCCGTCGACGTCGACCCGGACCCCATCTTCATCCGCCAGGGCAACATATGGACCGGCGCAGGCCTCACCGCCTGTCTCGATCTGTCGCTCGCCCTGGTCGCCGAGGACTTCGGCGAACCCGCCGCCCTGCGCGTCGCCCGACAGCTTGTCATGTACCTCAAACGCCCCAGCGGCCAGAGCCAGTTCAGCGTGCCCCTCGAAACCGGGCCCACCTCCCGCCGCATGGATCAGCTGCGCCTCCACATCAGCCAGCACCTCACCAGGCCGCTGACCGTCGCCGACCTGGCCACCCACGCCAGCATCGGCGAGCGCCACCTCAACCGGCTCTTCCGCGACGAGATGGGTACCACACCCGGCGCCTACGTCGAATCCGTACGTCTCGAAGCGGCCCGCAGCCGACTGGAGACCACGGACGACACCCTTGATCGCATCGCGGTGCTCTGCGGGTTCAAAACCATCGACACCCTGATCCGGGTCTTCCGTCGGCGCCTCGACATCACCCCTACCGAGTACCGCAACCGGTTCCGGCACGCCGTCACCCACTGAGCACACCGGAGGTTCGCCGCGACAAGGGGCCCTCGGGGGGGGGAGCGCCCCGTCAAGCGGCGGCGGGCCTCGTCAGGGGGCGGCGGGCGTCGTCAAGGGGCGGCCGGCCTCGACGCGCGCCGCGCCACGGCGTGGGAATCGGTCGGTGACGTGGTTCGGCTTGACTTCAAGTGCACTCGAATTCGTAACGTTCCGGACATGAGCACTGCACAGCACAAGATCGGATCTGGTTTCGGCGCCACCAGCACGGCCGACGACGTCCTGCACGGCATCGATCTCACCGGAAAGCTCGCCCTGGTCACGGGGGGCTACTCGGGCATCGGCGTCGAGACCACGCGCTCGCTCGTCGAGGCGGGCGCCCACGTGGTCGTGCCCGCCCGCCGCCCCGCCGTCGCCCGGCAGGCGCTGGCCGACATCCCCGGCGTCGAGCTGGACGAGCTGGACCTCGGTGACCTGGACAGCGTGCGCGGCTTCTCCGAGCGGTTCCTCGCCTCCGGACGCACCATCGACATCGTGATCGACAGTGCCGCGATCATGGCCTGCCCGGAGACCCGGGTGGGGCCCGGCTGGGAGGCCCAGTTCGCCACCAACCACCTCGGCCACTTCGCCCTCGTCAACCGGCTGTGGCCCGCGATCGCACCGGGTGGTGCCCGGGTCGTCTCCGTCTCCTCGCGCGGCCACCACTTCTCCGGGATCCGCTGGGACGACGTCCACTGGCGGCGGGGCTACGACAAGTGGGAGGCGTACGGCCAGGCCAAGACCGCCAACGTCCTGTTCGCCGTCCAGCTCGACAAGCTCGGCCGCGACGCCGGCGTCCGCGCCTTCGCCCTGCACCCCGGCGGCATCATCACCCCGCTCCAGCGGCATCTGCCCAAGGAGGAGATGATCGAGCGCGGCTGGATCGACGAGGACGGCAACGTCCTGCATCCCGAGGCCTTCAAGACCACGCAGCAGGGCGCGGCCACCCAGGTCTGGGCGGCGACCTCGCCGCAGCTCGACGGGCTCGGCGGTGTCTACCTGGAGGACTGCGATGTCGCCGAACCCGCGCGGGAAGGCGACGAGAGCGCCGGCGTCAAGGACTGGGCGATCGACCCGGACCAGGCGGCTCGGCTGTGGGAACTGTCGGCGGAACTGACGGGCGTCGACGCGTTCGCCGCCTAGGCACGGCGATCACCTGACCGAGTGCCGGACGCCTGGGCCCGGCGCTGGGTGGGTGTGGGGTGGAGACGAGGGTGGGAGGCGCCTCGTACTCAGGTGTCGTAGATGGGGACGCGGGCCGCGAGTTCGGCCGCGAGGTGTCGGGCTTGCGCTCCCCAGTCGTGGTCGGTCATGCCGAAGTGGTGCAGGACGTCGAGGAGTTCGTGCGCTTCGGTGAGGGTGAGCAGGGGCAGGCGCGGTTCGGGTGTGTCCGGTGCGTCGGGTGCGGGGTGGAGGAGTTCGTTCACGCCGAGGGCAACGGACGTTGCCTGTGCGGGTTACGGGGACGTGCCAGGCCCGGGCGGTGTCTTTGCCGAAGTCATGCCTGCGGCCCGAAGGCGACCGCGTCGGCCGGTGCCGATGTCCCTGCTGCCTTGCGCCGGATGACGACGCGTGCGCCATGCGGTTGGGCCGGATGCCGCGTCCGGATGCGGGGGGCGTCGGTCCGGCCGCAGGATCGTGATCATGTGGAGTGTCATCGAGGCTTCGCCCCGTCGTCGGCGAGTGCGACGGGGCGGACTACGTCGTGCGATATGTGCGAGTGTCACCGCCGGTGTGCTGCTGAGCGCTGCCACGGCATGTGATCACAAGGCCGAGCGAAGCCTGCCCGGCGGTGCGCCGGGTGTGGCGTCGGCGTCTCCCCGCCGGGCCGCGCCGACCCGTCCGGCGGGTGTCGGGGAGCGGATCTGGAAGCGGGTGCCGGCTCGTGCCCGGCAGGTGGTGGTGGTCTACGGCGAGCGCTGGGACTCGCCCTACAGCGTCGTAGTCCTCTACCAGAAGAGGGGTTCGGCCTGGGAGCGAACGGCCGGCTGGCCGGCGCACAACGGCAGGCTGGGCTGGACGACGGACCATCACATGGACGACGAGCACAGTCCCGTCGGCGTGTTCTCGCTCACCGACGCGGGCGGCACCCTGGAGGATCCGGGGAGCCGACTGACGTACTGGCACGACTACAGCACCTTCGAGTCCATGCTTCTTCCGGGCGAGGCCCACGATCACGACTTCGACTACGTCATCGCCATCGACTACAACCGGTTCAAGGGCGTTCCACCCTTCGACTGGAACCGGCCCGACGGAGTGGAGAAGGGGGGCGGGATCTGGCTGCACATGGACCACGGTGACGGCACGTCGGCTTGCGTCACCGTGCCGGAGTCGGGCATGAGGACCCTCCTGCGCGTCCTGGATCCGCTGCGGCATCCCGTCGTGGTGATGGGGGACCGGGAACGACTGCGGGCCTGAAGCCCGGTCAGCCGTGGGCGGCCGCCGCCCTGATGCGGCGGGCGAGGATCGGCCAGGTCGCACGCCCTGTCGAGGGACGCCAGGGACGACTCCGGTGCCGTCAGCCCGTCAGCTGCCGCGGCTGCCTCAGACCGTCCGGCTGTCGTGGCCGGCCTGTTGCTGGAGTTCGGCCACTCGGTTGAGGGCTGTCTTGAAGGCGGCGTACTCGGCGGTGCCGAGTACCGCGGCGTGGCGTTCCTCGATGGCACGCATGATGGACGCGGCGGCCTGCATCTGGAGCAGGCCGCGCTCGGTCGGGCAGATCAGTTTGGCCCGGCGGTCCGCGGGGTCGGGTCTGCGCTCGACGTACCCGAGGTGTTCGAGGTCGTCGACGAGGGAGCCGATGACCTGTTTGTGCTGTCCGGACAGGCGGGCGACTTCGCTGGCCCGGATGCCCTCGGTGCGCAGGTGGGCGAGGACGGCTCCGGCGCGCGGGGCGATGTCGTCGAAGCCCTGTTCCGCGAGGGCGGTGAACAGCTCGCGCTGAACCGACAGGAGGACCCGGGCGGCGAGCACACCGAGGTCCGGTTGTGTGGTCTGGTGCCCGGTCAACGCCTCTCCCGTCTCGGCGATCGTCTGCCGCGCCACTGCGGTCACCGGCGAGTTTATGCGCGGGCGAAGTCGGCTCGGGCGGCCCCAGGCGGATCCGAGCCGAGCTGCCCGGGGCGATGCTTGTGGAGCGGACGGGGCGGGTATACGGTCAAATTAGTCACCAATCTTGACTGTCACGTTTGGTGACTGGTGTGACCGGCTCGATCCTCGAAGGAGCGGATGATGAGCGAGCGCAGCAGGTTCCTCGAAACGGTCACGCGGCAGAACGCCGCTGTGGTGCTGGTCGACCACCAGGTGGGCCTCCTGTCCGGCGTCCGGGACATCTCGGTCGGCGAGCTGAAGCACAATGTGGTGGCGCTGGCGCGAGCGGCGACCGTACTGGGCATCCCGCTGGTCGTCACCACCACCGCGGCCGACAGCATGTGGGGGCCGACCGTCCCCGAACTGGTCGAGGCGCTGCCGGCCGGGCAGAAGATCATCGACCGCAGTACGGTCAACGCCTGGCACGACGACCGGGTCCGTGAGGCCGTCGAGGCCACCGGCCGCCCCAAGCTGATCTTTGCCGGAGTGTCACTGGAGGTGTGCGCGGCCCTGCCCGCGATCTCCGCGACGGCCGCCGGGCACGACGCGTACGTCGCCGTGGACGCGTCCGGCACCTTCAGCCGTGCCAAGCGTGAGGCCGGACTGCTGCGCATGCAGCAGGCGGGCGTCATCGTCAGCGACTACGCCACTCTCATGGTCGAGGCCCTGGCCGACAACGCCGCTGCCGAGTCCGGCGCCCTCTACGCCGCCCTCGACATGCCCTTCGCCGTCCTGGTCGGCCAGATCTCCGCGGCCTACGGCGGCTAGCCAGGACCCGGGCCTGCCCGCGGATCTTGCCGGGCCTCAGGCGGTCGCGGCCGACGGCGCGCCGAGCCCGGTGAGGAGGGCGGTCAGGATGCGGGCGAGGCGGGGTTCCACCTCGACGATGGCGTGGCCGAGCCGCGGGTCGCTCGTGTAGAGCTCGCGCAGGCGCGCACCGGGGGTGGCCATCTGCCACAGCGCCCCGGCCATGCCGGTGGCCGTGGAGATCGTGTCGAGGATCTGCTGCTCGGTCAGGTGGAGCAGCCGGGTCAGCTCCGCGCCGATCAGCTCGACCTCGCCCAGGGTCGTGAGCTTGAAGGAGCGCACCGACTCCATCGACACGTTCCGCTCCAGGTTCAGGGGCGCCTGTGCGAGCAGATCGCAGAACAGGGGACGCGTCGCGAGCGTGCCGGCGAGGACGGCAGCGATCTCGGCGGGGGTGGCCCGCTCTCTGCGGCGCAGATCGCCGCGCAGGTCGGAGGACCACTGCCGCCAGCCCTCCGCCGTCAGTTCGAGGAAGATCTGCTCGCGTGTCTCGAAGTAGCGCAGCAGGGCGGACTTGTGCATGTCCACGGCGGTGGCGATGTCGGTGAGGGTGACGTCGCGAATGCCATGCCGGCGGCCGAGTGTGCGGGCGGCTTCCAGGATCGCGTCTTGGCGTGCCTGTTTGGCCTCGGCGCTGCGCGCACGCCGGAAGGCGGGCTCATTCATGCAGGACATCATAGAAACCCGTAAGGGAACAGTGTTGCGTTATTAAGAGAACGGTGTTGTACTAACGGTATGAGTCGACAGGATTCCAAGGTTTGGTTCATCACCGGTTCGTCGCGCGGCTTCGGCCGTGCTCTGGTCGCCGCCGCCCTTGAGGCGGGGGACCGTGTCGTGGCCACCGCCCGCCGCCCCGAGGCGGTCGCGGAGGCCTTCGGCGAGTACGGGGACCG
This sequence comes from Streptomyces yokosukanensis, assembly GCF_001514035.1. Classification (GTDB taxonomy): domain Bacteria; phylum Actinomycetota; class Actinomycetes; order Streptomycetales; family Streptomycetaceae; genus Streptomyces; species Streptomyces yokosukanensis. The sequence goes on from NZ_KQ948207.1 coordinate 458,498, forward strand.
CGTCCTCCCTCTCGCCCTGGACGTCACGAGTCCGGATGCCGCCCGTACGGCGGTCGAGGCGGCCGTGGCGCACTTCGGGCGCATCGACGTGCTCGTGAACAACGCGGGGTACGCGAATGTCTCGCCCGTCGAGACGGCGGACGACGACGACTTCCGTGCCCAGTTCGAGACGAACTTCTGGGGCGTCTACCACGTCACGAAGGCCGCGCTGCCCGTCCTGCGCGTGCAGGGCGCGGGGACCGTGGTGCAGTTCTCCTCCGTCGGCGGCCGGGTCGGCGGATCGCCGGGCATCGCCTCCTACCAGGCGGCCAAGTTCGCGGTCGACGGGTTCAGCCGCGTCCTGGCGGCGGAGACCGCACCGTTCGGTGTACGGGTCATGGTCGTGGAACCGAGCGGCTTCGCCACGGACTGGGCCGGTGCCTCCATGACGGTCCACGACATCCCGGACGCGTACGACGAGACCGTCGGCGCGATGAACCGGCGCGTGCGGCAGAGCACGGCCGGTGCGGCGGGCGATCCACGCCGGGCGGCCGAGATCATCGTAGGGACCGTGCGACGCGACCAGATCCCCGGCCACCTGCTGCTGGGCGTGAACGCGGTGACCATGGCGCAGGACTACTCCCGTCGCCAGCTCGCGGAGGCGACCGCGTGGGAGAAGGTGAGCCGCTCGGCCGATTTCGACGAGCCCTACCCCGTGCAACTCCCGCCCGAAGAGCGTCCCTGACGTCCGCCCGGCGCTGAGGGCCATGTGAGAGCCGCACAGCGAGGCTCACCCGGATGCCCCTTCGGCACGGGGGTGCTTCGAGCGGCCCCGAGCCGCTTCACGGGTGCGCTCTGGCCTGGACGAGGGCGGGCCTGCTGACGCGCGGTCGTCCCACTGCCCCGTGCTCCGAGGGCACCGCCTGGGGTGCACGTGCGCGGAAGGGGCCATACGGTCGGACGCACGGACCAGCAGGCCCCCCAAGGCCGCCGGGAGGACGACGCAGGCCCGTTCGACGGGGGACGACACTGCGAGGCTGCCGGGCCAGTCAGGGAGACAGGCATGAGTCGAGCCAGGCGCAGGCTTCGCGGTACCGCTCACATACGGGCGACATCGGAGCAGGACAGCGCGTCCCGAAGCTCCCGCAAGAGCAGGTACGTCGCCGGGTTCCCGCGCATCATGCGCCCCGACGAGCCCGAAGGGCCCGGGGCGCCGGCGGAATGTGTGGAGCCGGTGGAGCCCGGGGTACCCGTGGAGCCCATGTACTCCGAGAGGTCGGTGGAGCCCGTGTACTCCGAGGGGCTGACGGCACCCGGGACCCGCTCCGAGGAGTGCACGGCGCCCCCCACTGCACCCGCACCCGGCGCCGTGCGTCGACCGGTGTCGACCGGCGAGCCTGTCGCGCCCGGTCCGTGGACGATGCGGCTGCGCATATCCGGCACCGATCCCTGGTCGGTGATGGTGGCGAGCTTCCTGCTCCTGACCGGGCTCGGCGTGGTCGCGCTGGCCACCGCGGCCGTCGCCTGGCTCATGGTGGAGGGCATAGCGCCGGGGGTGTTGCCGGATCTGACCACCGTCGTGGCCGTCGCCGTCGCCGTCGTCACTCTGGAAGTCGTCCTGGGCACATGCCTGGCAACGCTGAGCACGCTCCTCTACAACATCTCGGCGCAGTACAACGGTGGTGTCGAGGTGGCCGTGACCGACGATCTCGGGCCCACCCCGGCCGCCGTCCAGGCCCTGCTGTTCATGGCCCGTGCCCGTGCCCGCACCCGCCGTTACCTGCGCAGGGGTCGCCGCAACGCCAACAGGCTTTTCTGGCACAGTGGTTGTGCACGAGACGATCAAGTGGAGGAGCGCCCGTGGCGGCCGAGTTGAACGAGCAGGTGCGCAAGCGGCTTCATGACCCGAACTTCTGGTACGTGGCCACGGTGACGCCGGACGGCGCGCCGCATGTCACGCCGATGTGGGTGGGGTTGGAGGACGACCTGATCGTCCTCAACACCTCGGTCGGCCGGATCAAGGAGGAGAACCTCCGCAGCGACGCCCGTGTCCACCTGTCGCACGCCGACGCCGACAACCCCTACGACCGCGTGCAGATCTCCGGCCGGGCGATGCGTTTCGTCAAGGGCGAGGAGGCCGAGCGCGGCATGGACCGGCTGACCCGCAAGTACCTCGGCCTGGACCGGTACCCGTGGCTGATCGAGGGCGAGCAGCGGGTGCACATCTTCATCGAGCCGGAGCGAGTGCGCCACATCGTGGGCGTCGAACCGTTCCGGCCGGGGATCATCCCCTCCTGAGCCAAGGGGGGGGCTCACCTCGGAATCACCGGTGGGAGGACTGTCGTAATGGGCCGATGGCCTGGTCCCATGGCGGAGGGTGGGAACCAGCCGGAAACGGGGCACTGGTACGAGCTGCACGAGGTGGACGACGGAGTCGTACGGATCACCGAGCCGCATGCCGCCAAGCGAACGGGCCGCGCACACGGCTGCCGCCGAAGTCCTGGCGAAGGGCGTTCCGGCGAGTCTGTACGGAGCCGAACTGTACGAGAAGCTCGGCATCGACGCCGCGGGAGAGCCCGTACCGGATCTGCTGATCGATGCGCTGCCGCACCCCGCGTACGACCCGAGGGCCTACCACCTGGCCCCCGTTGCGGTCACCCATCCGCTTCGGGGAGGAGACACCATCACAGCGGGGGGCCGGACGCTGACCGTCCTCCATCTGCCGGGGCACACATCCGTATGCAACTCCTTGCCGACCTCGCCGACCTCGACGTGTCCGTGGTCCACCCGGGCCACGGCCGCAGCTTCGGCCCCGACCGGCTGGGCGAGCTGGCGCAGGGGTACCTGCACGGAACCGAGGCACATGCGCTCGGCGGGAAGTGCGCCCCATGAGCCCGTCCAACACCCCTCACAACCAGCCTGTTTCGTATCACTGAATGGCGGGGGGACTACGTGCCCGCCCAGGGCACTTGGCGGAACACGCGCCGCGGCGGGCCGGGGCCGGGGGGGAGGAGCAGGGGACGGGGTACGTCGTACGCCGTCATCCGCTGTTGTCGCCCGGGACCGCCAGCGTGCGCGTGAGGAGATAGTCGACGATGTCGGCCGGGCGGTGCCGGCGTCGTAGGGCCGCGCGTTGGCGGACCGCTCCGGTGCCCTGGAGGCTGAGCCGGGACAGCAGGGAGTCGACCAGAGCGGCGTCGCCGTGCCGGGTCAGAGCGGGATGGATCCAGGCCAGCAGGCTGTGCATGCGACGCGAAGACGGGGTGAGCCGGCGGGAGACCGGGTCGAGGACCGTGCCCGTGAGTCCCTCGCGGGCCGAATGCCATGACGCCGCGCGCAGCAGATGAGGGTCAGGCTGGGGGGCGGGCCGGCCCTCGCGGACCTCGGTGAGGGCGGTGGCGGCGGCCGCGCGGACCAGGGCGGCGATCAGCAGGGTGTCGTCGACGGTCAGACCCGCGTCGGTGACCCGCACTTCCAGGGTGGGCACGTGGTGGGAGGGCCGGATGTCCCAGTAGATCCCACCGGCATCGAGGACCACGCCGGTGCCGACCAGGGTGGCGACGAGGTCGTCGTAGTGTCCGGCGGACTCGAAGTACGGCGGGGGCCCGGCCGCCGGCCAGCGCGCCCAGCACACGGTGCGCCAGCTGGCGTGGCCGGTGTCGCGCCCGCCCCACAACGGCGAGTTCGCCGCCACGGCTATCAGTACCGCGATCCAGGCCCGTAGATGGTTGCTGACCTGGACGGCCTCCTCGCGGTTGGCCATGCCGACGTGGACGTGACAGGCACAGCACACCTGCTCCTCGTCCAGCGCGCCGAAGGCCCGCGCACTGCGTTCGTACCGCTCGCCGGGCATGAACGGCGGAGCGCCTGTGGGGGTGAGGACGGGGGTGCCGCTGGACACCAGTCCGGCCCCGTGCGCGGCGGCCGATCGGGACAGGAACAGCCGGTTGGCATGGAGCTGTTCGGCGAGCGCGCCGAGATCTCGGTGCGGTGCGGTGCGTGTCTCGACCTGGTAGCAGGTCAGCTCCGGGGCGACGCGGTCGTCGAGCTTGACCTCGGCGCTCGCGATGACCGGCGCGGCCACCGGCATCAGCAGGCGGGTGTGTGGATCGACGAGGAGGAACTCCTCTTCCACTCCCACCGTCAACAACGGCCCGCTCACTCTCGGCACAGGCCCGCTGCCGGCTTTGGGCGCGGGGGTGCTGTCGCTGCGGAACATTCGGCTCTCCACAGACAGGTTTCTTCACCGGCAGACCGCCAGGCTCCCGTCGCCGGGGGGAAACCGCCCCGAACGGACCGGTAGATGGCCGAAGAGCCACGCTCTGTGGCGCGTGGTGCGGCGTAGACGCGTGCCGGCGTCCCGCGCCTGCCGGGTGGAGGCGCCGTCCGGCTCGTCCGGAGGGACTGACTCCCGCGGCGGGATGGGTTCCGTACGGGGCTTGATCACTTGCGAGTAGGGTCGGGCCATGACTGGCGACTGGCGGACGGACCGGATCGGTGCTGCGCGGCGAGGCGAGAATCCGACCGTGCTGCGGCGACTCGAGTCCGGCTTCGCGGTGATCGGTGACGTTCAGTTCCTGCCGGGATACTCGGTTCTCCTCGCGGACGAACCGGGAGTTGAACGGCTGTCGGACCTTCCGAGGGCGAAGCGGCTGGCGTTTCTGTCCGACATGGACCACCTCGGAGAGGCGGTTGAGCGGGCCTGTCGAGACCTGGACGCCGATTTCCGCCGGGTCAACCTGGAGATCCTCGGAAACACGGACCCGTTCCTGCACGCCCATGTGTGGCCGCGGTACGAGTGGGAGCCGGCCGAGTCGGTGGGCAAGCCTGTATGGCTGTATCCGCCAGAGCGGTGGCGTGACGAGCGGTTCAGGCTCGGTCCACAGCATGACGTGCTGCGGGATGCGATCTCCGGGGAACTGGACCGGCTGCGTGCGACGGCCTGATGCGAGGGGCTGTCGTTCGAGGGTCTACCGATTCATCGCCGGGCGCACCGGCGCGCGCCACCCGCCGCACGTCATTTCCGGCGGGTGTCCGCGGCGGCGAACAGCGCGCAGGCCAGGACGATCAGGAGGAAGCTCACGACGGCTGCGTAGCCGTCGAAGAACGACACCCGCTGCACGAGACCCACATGCCAGTGGGTGAACTCCTGCACCAGGCCCAGCACACCTTGCACCAGAGCGACGAACCCGACTGCTTCCAACACCTTCCTCATGCATGCGATCCTCGCTTCCGGCGAGCGCGTGGACCATCGGCCGCTCGGTGAGACCTCACCGCCGAAAGTCCGTGGCTCCGTCGAGGCGGGGCGTCGAAAGTTGATGCCGCCGCAACTTTGGTCGACCGAGTGCCCACAGTCCGGTGAGGGGTGCCCGGCTGGACGGCGGCGTGCTGTACGTCCGTGGGTGAGGGCGCTGACGGCGAGGCCGGCCGCGAAGCCCGTGAGCGGGGCTCTGCCGTGGTCAAGGAGTGGCGCGCAGGAGGACGAGGGATCCGTGGTAGGTCGGTCGGCTGCGGAGGTGGCCGAAGGCCTCGTCCCAGCTGCCCGAGCCCAGGGCGCGGCGCAGGGAGGCGTCGAATGCCTGGCGGGCGCGGTCGTCGATGAAGCTCCACGCCGAGCAGGCCTGGCGGGCCGCGGGGTCGAGGAGGAGTTCGGGGCGGCCGTAGTAGGCCTCGTTGAAGCCGTCGGTGCAGTCCAGGGGGATGGGGACGGGCTGGACGGTGGTGGTGCCGCCGAGCGCGGCGGTGAGCCGGTGCAGGGGCGGGTGGTGGCGGGCCTCGGTGTCGAGGACGTCGGGCGCGTACTCGTAGAGCCAGAAGTCGCGTACGCGCGCGGGATCGCAGGTCAGTACCACGACGGGGCCTCGGGTGACGCGGCGCATCTCGCGCAGTCCTGCTTCGACATCGGACCACTGGTGGACGCTGAAGAGGGTCATCGAGGCGTCGAACTGCCCGTCGGCGAAGGGGAGGTCCTCGGCGACGGCGTCGATGGCGGTGGCGAGCTGGGCCGGGCGCCGGGCGCGCATGGCCAGGGAGGGCTCGACCGCGGTGATCGTGTGCGCCGCGGTCTCGTAGGAGCCGGCGCCCGCGCCCACGTTGAGGACGGTGCGGGCATCGCCGAGGGCTTGGGCGATGACATGGGCGATGCGCACATCGGGGCGTCGGTGCGGGACGTGTCCGGGGCCGCTGGTGGGGTGGTCGACGTCGCCGGCGCTGCCGTCGTAGGTGCGCATGACCATGGGGGACCTCGCCTTGTGGGCCTGGGCCGGGGCGGTGGCATCCGCGTCCGGAACAACGCTTCCATCATGCATCTGCGAGGGAGGATCTGATAGATGGCTGGTGAATGCTTGTCTGATCGGCCAATGTGGGTGGCATGTGCGACATCGTGTGTTTGGAGGTTGTGCTGGTCGGGGCCGGGTCGGCGTGGGCGGGTTGGAGGCGGCCGCGCGAGCGGATTCCAGCTCCGGTTGTCTACGGCGATGGGGCGTCGTGCCTGTGCGAGACCCCTCGGTGTGCTCGTGTGAGCCTCTGTACGCGCCCCCGCTCTGGCGAGAAAACTACCTTCGCGGCGGGAGGTGGCCAAAGCATTACCTACCGCTTTCGCTCCACGTCTTCAGGAAGGCAGGTCGGTTGCCGTGCTGTTGCGTCTGCCCACATCGGTGCCCGAAGCGCAGGAATGCTTGGCGGAGGGGGCGGTCCCCATCGGCGGGGCGACGCTCCTGTGGGCCACATGGCAGCGGGACGGCTTTCCCGAACTGGCGATGTCGCTGCGCGAGTTGCCCGAAGCCAATGTGCTCGGGCGGGAGGCGGTGGGCGGTGCAGTGCTCCTGCACCGCGTCGACGACCGGGTGCCGGACGTGCTGCGCCTGGCTGCCGCCGGGGTGGGTACGGGGGCCGTACGCCGGACCGCCACGGTCGGCGGCAACGTCGTCGGCAGCACGCTGCGCTGCCTGCTGCCCGCGGCGCTCGCCCTGGATGCGCGGGCGACGGTGCTGGAATCCGACGGGGTCCACGAGACGGACCTGGCCGAACTGGTGGCCAAGCGCCCCGTCCTGATCAGTCTGCGCTGGCGTGAACCGATAGCCTGCGCGTACCGCAAACTGCCCGGCGAGGCAGGCGGTCCACCGCCCCTGGTCGTCGCCTCCGCGGTCCACGCCGACGAGGGCGGTCGACGGCTGCGGGTGGCCGTGCGCGACGGGTATGACGTGGTCAGCGCCGACGCCGCGTACGACCCCGGCACCGACGCCCAGGAGACGCTGGACGCGCTGCGTGCCACGGCCGTCGGTGACCTGCCGAGCGCCGCATGGGACGTCGTCCGCTCGCAGACCGCCGCCCTGTCGGCCGATGCCGGGGCGGACTGACGCAGGGGTTCGGCGGCGGTGCGGACCTCGCAGAAGAGCCGCTTCGGACCGGCCGGCCGAGGGTCCGTCAACTGCGAGGGCGTACCGTCGCGGGCCGGTGCGTCAGGGAACGTGCGATGCGGAATCCGACATCGTCGACTCGGAAGGTGGGGTGACTACGGCGCCTCACGGAGGCCCGGCAGCTCCAGTGCTCGTCGAACCAGCCTCCGCCGCGCAGTGCGCGGTAGGTGCCGTAGACCTCGGCGTCGTAGATGTCCCAGCACCACTCCCACACGTTGCCGAGCATGTCGTGAAGACCCCAGGGATTGGGCCGCTTGGCTCCCACCTCACGGATGCTTTCCGCCGAGTTGCCCCGGTACCAGGCGATCTCGTCGAGGGCGCCGTAGCGCGGCCCTGACGTACCGGCTCGGCAGGCGTGCTCCCACTCCGCTTCGGTCGGCAGCCGGTACCCGTCGGCCGTTGCGTCCCATTCGATCCCTCCGCCTCCTTCGCCCCCTCCGATCCCTTCGATGTCGTCGTCGCCGGGCTGCAGGCGATAGGCGGGCGTGTACCCCTCCTGCTGGGACAAGGCGTTGCAGAACCGGACCGCGTCCCACCAGGAGACACCCTCGACGGGCAGCTGGTCCCCCCGGGCGGTGCCGGGATGCTCGCCGGTGACCTGTGCGTACAGCAACTGAGTGACGGGGTGCGTCGCGAGCCGGCAGGGCGCCAGATCGACCACCCAACTCCGCTGTGTCCGTCGGTCCGACAGCGTGACCTGCCCCGCCGGGACTGTGATCATCTCGGTACTCGCACGTGAGTCCATGAGCAGGCGATCTTACCGTCGCTTCGCTCGATGATGTGGGCGGGCTTCATTCCGGCACCTTGCAGGCTGCGACTAGCGGGACCCCCGCTTGATGACGCGACGTGCATCGAGGATGAGACTTCCGGGTGGCACACGTGGCTGTGCCACGGTCGTGCCGCCCGCCGAGCGGCGGCCGAGGACGGGCTCGGCCAGGAGCCTCGCCGTCCCGCAGAGGGTCTGGCCGTGCCGGGCGAAGAGGTCGTCGCGCGACGCGAAGTGTCCGAGGTCCGCCACCACGCTGGCAGAGAGATCGCATGTGGTGCCGGCGGCGGCCGAGCAGACCGTCGCGCCGTCCCAGTCGATCGCCGTCCTGGACAGCGCGTCGAAGAGTGTCTCCGGGCCGGCGTTGGTGAAGCCGCCGCCATGGTCTTCGCCCAACTCGGCCAGAGTGCCGAAGAGTTCCGAGACCGGCAGCCAGGGGGCGGTGGGGTGTCCGGTCTCCGACAGGCCTTCCAGGCGGAACTCCGGCCATGCGAGTACGACGTGGTGCGGGACGATGCGACGCAGCCGGGGGAAGCGTGGGTACCAGAACGCGCCGTCCACCGACAGGCCGCGCACCCGGGTGGCCACGCCGGACGCCCGTGCGACGGACTCCAGCACCGCCAGGCGCTGGCTGCAGGAGCCACGGCCGCGGCGAAGCACCTCTGACACGGGCCGCTCGTCCTGCACCGAGTACACCGGCCGCACCGCCGCGGCGATCCATCGGTGGGCCCGACGCAGCACTGTCAGCCGGTGGGCGGGATCTGAGGTGCCCCTCGGCTCGGCCTCGACGTCGAGCTGTCGGAGCAGTGCGCGAACACGGGGATGCCGCCAGTCGAGGATGCGCGTCGGGTTCGTGCCGCCTGCCGCCGTTTCCCCGCCGGCCGTGCCCGCGCGGCCACGGCCTCGCGGCATCAGGAGCGAGCTCGTCATCGCCGTCGTCCTCTCGTCGGGCGCCGCAGGGCGCAAGACGTATCGTGACAGAGAATTTGAACGCGTTCAATATTGGGGTGCCGGACCGCAGCCGGACCGGCGAGTGGTTCCGGCGGCGCCGCACGATCAACCGGAGCGGCGGAGTTCTCCGTGTACGACACGGTTGGCGGCCGTCTTCTGCAGCAGGCCGTAGGCGAGGACCGGCAGGAGCAGGTGCGGTTTGTCGGGCAGCATGGTGGTGATCAGGACCGCGCTCGCGCTGCTGTTGTTCATGCCGCAGGCCAGGGTGAGGGACGACGCCGCCGGGGCGTCCAGTCTCAGCAGGAGCGTGGCGCAGCGGCCGGCCGCGAAGGACAGCAGGCAGACGAACGCCGCCACGGCCAGCGCGGCCGCGAGCAGCAGGGGATGGGGCCGGGCGAGGAAGGAGCCCAGGGCACCGCTGGCGTTGACGTAGGTCAGGACGAGCGAGCCGGACAGGGCCACCGGTACGACGACCGTGAGCACACGGCTCCGCCACGGCGCCGGCAGTGCCATGTGGCACAGGATGCCGGCGGCGCACGGCAGGACGACCCCGACCAGAGTGAGCCCGCCGTGGACGGTGTGCATGGCCCGGGCGAGCGTGTTCGCGTAGCCGTCGCTGAGGAGTGGTACCAGGGAGTCGACGACGAGCGGAACGGTGAGGGGGCTGAGGAGGGTGGAGGCCAGGACGAGCCCCACCATGGTCGGTTGGTCGCCGCCGCCCTTGCCGGTCCATACGGTGGCTCCGGCGGCGACGGGCATCGCCACGATGAGGATCATCGCGGTGACCAGGCCGCTGCCGCCGTCGCTGTCAGGGGTCCCGTGCAGGATGAACGCGACGGCGGGGATGACCAGGAGCGGGATCGTCAGGTGCAGCACGAGGCCGGCCACGAGCGCGGTCGGCTTTCGCAGCAGGGACCCCAGCGCTCTCAAGGGCACCTGGAGCCCCGCGGAGAAGAGCACCAGTGCGAGCAGGAGGGGCGCGGCGGCCACCTGCACACGGACGGTGTCGCCCATGCGCAGCGCGTGCGGCTGCCGCAGCCACAGTCCGAGGCCCGGCAGCAGCACGGCGGCGGCGTAGGAAAGGCCGACCGCGCGGCCGAGTCGGCGTCGCAGCCAGCCGGCGGGCTGGTCAGTCGGTGGGTGGGCGGCGGTTCGAGTGTTCAAGGCGGCGTTCTTCCGTCACAGGGGCAAGGGCGGGAAGAAGCGCCGGTATGCGCACGAGCATGCAGCTGATCATGCCGCCATGGTGCTTCGGCGGAGGGCGCGGTGCGTGCGATTCCGCGCGGTGGTCAGGATGCGTTCAGGTGGCGGACGAGTCCGCCCCGCGTGTTTCGGCCACGAGGGACGGGCGGACGGTGCGTGCGCGCTCCTTGCTCTTGAAGGCGGAAGCCACGAACACGATCGAGGTGATGTGGTCCGGGATGCGCGCGAACTCGACCGTCACCGTCTCGTCGTCACCGTCCCCGCGGCCGGTCTGGTTGGCCCCGCTGTGCACCAACGAGCCGTTTTCCATGGGGTCCAGAGAGTCCAGGCCGGCCAGACGCACCGGGTCCGAACCCTGCATGGCGATGGCGATCAGGTCCAGGTCGGTGCCGGCCCTGCGGCGCAGCACACCCATGACGCCGCCGCCGGCGCCCCCCGGTGGGGTCCCAGGACACGCCGATCGACAGGTGGGTCACTCCGTCCAGATCCGCCGGCCGTCTTCCTCGGTGGGCGTGATCATGCGTGCATGATCCTCTTGCTGAAACGACTGTGGCAGAGAGAGTGTGCCGGGAGCTTCCACGGCGCGGCCCGGCGGGGCACGGCTCTCTCACTTGCCCCAGATCTTCCGGTACGCCTCCCGGTAGCCCGAGGGGTCCCAGGCCGTGGCCCCTGCGCTGTTCGCCGCCGTGGAGATGTGCACGGGCGCGACATAACCGCTGGCCGGACGGCCGGCGAAGGCGCGGTTGAACTCGTCGAGGATCTGCCAGCCCTGCTGCGACAGCGGTTCGGGGACGGTGGCCGCCTGGTACTGCCCGCTGTTGATGCGCTGGAAGGCGGACGGGTCGCCGTCGCCGGCGCCGATGTTGAAGGGCGGGCCGGAGCCCTTCTGCCCCGCCGCGCGGAAGGCGGGGGCGGCGTCGGCGAAGTACAGGTCGTTGATCGCGACGGAGTACGTCCAACGGCTGCTGAAGCGGGAGAGGAGGGAGGAGACCTCCCTGGGGGTACGGCTGCTCGCGTCCGGGATCGGGATGTTCTCGTAGGCCAGCTGCCGTACGCCCGGACAGGCGGCCAGCCCCTTCCGGATCAGCTCGGACTTGTGCCTGGCGAAGGGGATCGAGGCGTCGGTGAACAGGACGACCCCGGCGTTGCCGTGGGCGTGCGAGACCACCCAGTGCGCGCTGATCGCGGCGACGTCGTCGACATGGGTGGTGATGTTGGTGAACAGCGCGGGTTTCGCGCTGGGACCGGGCGCTGCCACCGCGTGCCAGCCGATGAGCGGGATGCCCGCCGCGGTGGCCCGCGAGACCTGCTGGGAGGTCGCGCCGGGGTCGAAGCCGCCGATGACGATGCCCGAGGGCTTGAGGGCCACCGCCGCGCTCAGCGCCGCCTGGATGCCGGCGGGGGTGCCCTGGCCGTCGATCACCCGCACGTTCCAGCCGATGACCCTCGCGGCCTCCCTCATGCCCTTCGCGACTCCCGCGACTCCGGGGTTGGTCATGGTCTGGGCGACATAGACGATCGTCTTGCCGGAGACCGCTGGGGGGCCGCTGGTCGGACCGTTCCAGGGGACGTCGGTCTTCTCCGCCCGGGTGACGGCGGCCCGGGCCCTGGCCTCGGCCGAGGGGCAGCCGCTCGGGCCCGTGGGGGAGACCGCGGGGCCGTTCGACACTCCGCGCTCGCAGCCTGTGAGGAAGGTGGCCGCGGTCAGCAGGGCTACGGCGACGGATCGCGCCTCGGCCATGCCGGGGACGGCCTTGCGGTTGCGGTGCACGGGAACTCCTCGCGGAGGGATGAGGGGGCGCGGCCGGCGGGGGAGCCAGAGGCTGGTGGCGTGGGTCAGGGAGTGGTGCCCCGGGTGCCGCCGTCCCGTGCCGAGGACGGTGGCTGCGGGGGTGGGCCGGTCTCGTCGGGCGACGCGGTGGCGCCGGTGCGCAGGCGGCGGGCGGAGTATCCGGCCAGGCCGACGGCGAGGACGAGGGTGCCGCCGTAGAAGAGGGGGATCGTCCAGAAGTCGGCTCCCATCTGGCCGATGCCGGTGAGGCCGACGGCGAGCACGGCGACGGCGACGAGTGTGCCGAGGGCGTTGGGGCGGCCGGGTCTGATCGCGGTGGAGCCGAGGAGGGCGCCGACGAAGGCCGGCAGCAGATAGTCGAGCCCGAGGCTGGGATTGCCGATCTGCTGCTGGGCCGCGAGCAGCACACCGGCGAAGCCGACGATCAGTCCCGACGCGGTGAACGCGTAGACGGTGTACTTGCGGGTCGGGATGCCGACCAGTTCGGCGGCGCGCGGGTTCGAGCCGACGACGTAGAGGTACCGGCCGAGCGGCAGCCGCTCCAGCACCAGCCAGAGAACGATGGCGAGAGCGAGTACGTAGAAGGCGGGTACCGGAAGGCCGAGGAACCTGGAGTCGTAGAGATCGGTGAACGCGGCGGGGAGGCCCTGCGGGCCGGGGACGATCCGGCCGCCGCCGGTGACCCAGCCGGTCACGGCGTACAAGATGCTGCCGGTGCCGAGGGTGGCGATGAAGGAGTCGATGTGGCCGAACTCGACGACGACACCGTTGAGGACGCCCACGACCGCCCCTGCGGCGATCACCACGAGGCAGGCCCACGGCCAGGACCACCCCTGGTCGACGATGAGATGGAGCACCATGACGTGTGCCAGGCCGAGGCCGTAGCCGATGGAGAGGTCGAACGCGCCGGTCACGATGGGGACGGTGGCGGCGAGCGCGAGGACGGCGGGGATCGACTGGTTGGAAAGGATCGAGTCGACCGTGTCCCGCGTGGGAAACGTACGCGGCAGGGCGAGGGAGAAGACCAGGAAGAGCAGGGCGGTGAGGGCCAGAAGGCCGTAGGCGCTGATCAGGTGCCCGGCGGGGCTCCGCCGGTGTGGCCGGGAGGGGGACGCGGGGGAGGGCGGGGCGGTCATGAGGCCGTCGCGGTCGCGGAGGGCGGCAGGGCCGAGGCCGCCCGGGTGAGTCCGGCGACCGTGAGGGCCGGACCACTCAGCTCGGCCGTCACGGTTCCGCGGACGAGCACCAGCGCGCGCCGGCAGACGCCCGCCACCTCTTCGAAGTCGGTGGAGACGAGCAGCACCGCGAGGCCGGCGGCCAGCGCCTCGTCGAGCAGGCGGTAGACGGCGGCCTTGGCGCCGACGTCGACGCTCGCGGTCGGCTCCTCCAGGATCAGCAGGCGCAGGCCCGGCCGGAGCCATCGGCCGATCATGACCTTCTGCTGGTTCCCGCCGGACAGCGTGCCGATGGGCGCCTCGGTGTCGCGGGGACGCACCGAGAACCGTTCGATCAGGCCCGCCGCCTCGGCGCGTTCGCGTCGCGGAGCGATCCAGTGCAGCACCGTCAGCCCCGCGGCGCGCGGGTTGGCCAGCAGGTTCTCCCGTACGGTCAGCTCGGCTGCGCACCCCTCCCGCTGTCTGTCGCCGGGCACGAAGCCCACACCGAGGCGGACGGCGTCGGCGACGGTGCGGGGGCGATACGGCAGGCCGCCGAGGAGGACGCGGCCGTCGAGGAGGGGCCGGGTACCGGCGAGGGCCCGGCCCAGGTCCATGTGCCCGGCGCCCGAGAGGCCGACCAGGCCCAGTACCTCCCCGGCCCTGAGTTCCAGGCCGACCGGCCCCGCGCCGGCGGTTCGTACGCCGTCCAGGGTCAGGACGGGCGGACCGTCGGCGGGAACCGTGCCGGGGCGGTAGCGGGCCAGTTCCCTGCCGACGATGTCACGCACCAGACGGGCGGGACTGCGCTCCGCCGGAGTGCCGCGGCTGACGAGACGGCCGTCGCGCAGGACGGCGAAGGCGTCGGCGACCTCGTACACCTCGTCCAGCCGGTGGGTGACGTAGAGGAGGCCGTGCCCCTGGTCGCGCAGGGCGTGCAGGACGTGGAAGAGCCGGGCGCAGTCCGCGGCGGGCAGGCGAGCGGTCGGCTCGTCGAGGACGATGAGCTTCGCCCGAGCGGACAGGGCCCGGGCGATGGCGACCAGCGAGCGCTCGGCGGGGGAGAGGCGGGCGATCGGCGTGGCGGGGTCGAGGTGTCCGGCGACGGTCCGCAGGGCCTCGGTGCAGTGGTCCTGGGTGCGCCGCCAGGAGATCAGTCCGGCGCGGCGGTGGTAACCGGTGCTCAGGGCGATGTTCTCGGCGACCGTCATCCATTCCACGAGACCGAGATCCTGGTGGATGAAGGACATGGCGCGTGAGGCGGCATGACTGCCGAGGGGGTGCCCGTCCACCGTGATCCGTCCGGCGTCGGCGTGGTGGACGCCGGCGAGCACTTTGATGAGGGTGGACTTTCCGGCTCCGTTGGGGCCGAGGAGGGCGAGGACGTTGCCCGCGCGGATGTCGAGGTCGATCCCGTCCAGGGCCAGGGTCCCGCCGAACCGCTTGGCGAGCCCGCGGATGCGGACCAGGGGTTCCGCACAGGTGTCGGGAGCGTCGTGCACGGACATCTCCGAGGGTCGGCCTGGCGAGTTCTTCCCGACTGTCGCCACCGATCCTAGTGCGGCAGTTCATCTCATTTCGGATATTTGCCGCACCCTGTGCCACCAACGGGTCAGCGGCGCCGTCTGTGTCAGATACCGCATTCGGCCCAGATGACCTTGCCCTGAGGCAGGTAGCGGGTGCCCCAGCTCTGTGCCAGCTGGGCGACGAGGAACAGGCCCCTGCCGCCTTCCTCGGTGCTGGCCGCCCGGCGCAGGTGCGGGGCGGTGTTGCTGGTGTCGGAGACCTCGCAGATCAGATTGCGGTCGTGGAGCAGCCGCACGCGGATGGGGCCGGAGCCGTGGCGGATGGCGTTGGTGACCAGTTCGCTGAGCATCAGCTCGGCGGCGAACGCGGCCTCGTCGAGTCCCCAGTCGGCCAGCTGCCGCATGGCGCGGGCGCGTACGTCGCTGACCAGGGCCGGGTCGGGCTGCAGGTCCCAGCTGGCGATGCGGTCGGGATCCAGGGCATGGGTGCGGGCGACGAGCAGGGCGATGTCGTCGCCCGGGTGGGCGGGCGCCACGCTGTTCAGGACCACTTGGCAGGTCTCCTCGGGCGTGCGCTCCGGGTGGGCGAGGGCGCGGCGCAACTGGTCCAGGACCCTGTCGACGTCGCGGTCGCGGTCCTCGATCAGTCCATCGGTGTAGAGGACCAGCTGACTGCCCTCGGGGAGGTCGACCTCGACGGCTTCGAAGGGCAGGCCCCCGAGGCCGAGCGGAGGCCCGGCGGGCAGCTCGGGGAAGGACACCGTGCCGTCGGGGCGGACCAGCGCGGGGGGCGGATGCCCGGCGCGGGCCATGGTGCACCGCTGCGTGGTCGGGTCGTAGACGGCGTACAGGCAGGTCGCGCCGATGATGTCCGCCGCGTCGGTGGTCGGGTCCTCCCGGTCCAGGCGCCCCACCAGGTTGTCGAGGTGGGTGAGGACTTCGTCCGGGGGGAAGTCGAGTTCGGCGAAGCTGCGTGCGGCGGTGCGCAGTCGGCCCATGGTGGCGGCGGAGAGCATGCCGTGGCCGACGACGTCCCCGACCATGAGGCCGATCCGGGTACCGGAGAGCGGGATGACGTCGTACCAGTCCCCGCCCACGTCGGACTCGGCGGGCAGATAGCGATGGGCGACCTCGACGGTGTCCTGGTCGGGCAGGCCGCGCGGGAGCAGGCTGCGCTGCAGGGCGAGGACCATGGAGCGTTCGTGTGTGTAGCGCCGGGCGTTGTCGATGGACAGGGCGGCCCGGCTGGCCAGTTCCTGGGCCAGCGAACGGTCGTCGTCGCCGAAGGGCGCGGGGTCCTGCCCGCGGTAGAAGGCGGCGACGCCCAGGACAACGCCACGGGCCACCAGTGGAACCGCGATGAGGGAGTGGACGTGGGCCAGCAGCTCCCCGGAGTGCTCGGGGTCGTGGGCGAGCCAGCCCGCGGCGATCTTCAGGTCCGGTTCCAGTACCGCCTCCCCACTGGTCAGGGAGCGCAGCTGGGGTGTGGTCGGGCCGTAGTCGACCTGCTTGCCGACCGGATGGAAGGGGCAGTCGTCGCGGATGCCGTGGACCACCGTACGGCGCAGGTCGCCATGCGGGTCGGCGGACTCCTCCCCGCGCAGTACGGCCTCGGGCAGGTCGATCGTGACGTAGTCGGCGAGTTGCGGCACCGCCGTCTGGGCCAGTTCCTGGGCGGTGCGGCGCACGTCCAGGGTGGTGCCTATGCGCGTACTGGCCTCGGACAGCAGCTCCAGGCGGCGCCGCGCGGCGAGGGCGTACTGCCCCACCTGCGGTTCCCCCACGAGCAGCAGCTGTCGCGACGGAGGCACCGGTACCGGGTGATCGTCTTCCGCCCCGACAGCTGTGCCGCCTCGGCCGCCCGTGACGATCAGGCCGGGCGCGGCGACGGCGTCGGCGTCGGCGGGTGGACCCCCGCGAGAGGCGGCGGGCCCGGCGAGCCGGTCCGGCACTTCGTCGATCCGCCGCGAGACGGTGAGGGGATCGCGTGGCGCGGGGCCGGGCAGGACGGCCTCGACGGCCAGGCCCTCCACCCCGGTGGCACTCGTCATCGGGCGGCTGAGCAGGGTGACGCACCGGCCGTCGGACAAGGGGACGTAGACGGCGGCCCGCTGCGCGCAGGAGATCAGCTCGGTGGCCTTCTCCATGAGGATCGCCCGGTCACCGGAATGCGGCCCGAGAGCCAGTTCGTCCAGGCCGATGGTGTGCTCCCGGCCTACGGCGGCCTGGGCCTCGGCCTCCAGATAGACCCGCAGCAGAGCGCGCTCGCGCGCGGAACTGTGCCTCAGCAGCCGCCGCTCGATGGCCCGCGCCGCCTGGCCGATCACGGTGGCCAGCGCGGGGTCGTCGAAGCTGCGGGGATAGCCGAGGCACAGGACTCCCTCGATCCGGCCGCTGAGCGGATCCCGCACCGGAAGCGCACGGCAGGCGCTGCCCTGGGAGCGCTCGGCGAAGTGCTCGGCGCCGTAGACCCGGATGAGCCGGCGCTCCGCCAGCGCGAGCCCGATGCCGTTCGTGCCGGCGAACTGCTCGGCGAACACGAACCCCGGCAGGCGCTGGATCGCCGGGAGGCTGCGGGCCAGGGACGCCTCTCCGAAACGACGCAGAAGGACCGTTCCGCTCGCATCGGCGACGCAGATGTTCATCTGGCTGCCGGCGAACTCGTACTGCAGCCGGTCGAGCACCGGTACGGCCGCGCGGATGATCCGTGCCTCCGTGTCGACGTCGTCCCGGAAGGGGAGGTCGAACCCGTCCGGCGAGAGCCCGAGGGTCCGGCAGCGCTGCCACGACGTCGAGATGGAGGTGCGTACGCCCGCTTCGACCGGCCCGCCCTCCAGGAAACGCTCACGCGAGCGGACGGGCCCTGTGCCGCCTGCCGCAGGCCCCGTCGCCCTCGGCGCCCCGTTGAACCGAACCACGGTTGCTTCGCCTCACCACTCGCGATCGTCTGCCTTCAGAAAAAAGCTGACATAGTCGAGAATACGGACATTGGGGGTTTCGGTCACGGCGCGATGGATTGTGCATGTGCATGACCGGTTGCGGGTGGTGTCGGTCGTGCGCGGCTGTCACAGGACCGCCACCGGATTGACGGGTGAGCCCGTCCCGCCCGGGACCTTCAGCGGCGCCACGACCAGCAGGAACTCAGAACGCCCGGCCTCCGCGGTGGCGGCGGAGAGGGCTTCGAGATCGAGGTTGTCCAGCAGCGGCACCCCCATCGCGGCCACGGCCAGGACATGGACCGGCGAGTGCACGCCCTCCACGGGCGAGGGCCGTACATCGCTGTCGCCGTCACCGCCCAGCAGGACGACGCCACGCTCGGCCAGCAGCGGTACGGCGTCCACATGAAAGCCCGCGCTCGCCGTGTCGGGGTCCCAGGCCCCCAGCTCCGCGCGGCGGCGCACGTGCCCGGACCGCAGCAGCACCGCGTCACCCTCGCCGATCACGACACCGAGCGCCCTCTCGGCGGCGGTGATGTCCGCCGCGCGCACCGCCTGGCCCGGCTCCAGCCAGCTGATCCCGAGGACGGCCGGGAGATCGAGGAGCACACCCCTCGTGACCAGGGGCCCGAGCGCCGACACCGCTCCGAAGCGGGCGCCCGCGGAGCCGACGACGTCGACGGCCGTCCGACCGTCGTAGAGCTGCCCCCGGTAGGCGATGTGACACAGGGCGTCCAGGTGCGTGATGCCCTTGCCGTGGAAGTCGGCGGCGATGAAGTCCTTGTACGTGGAGGGTTCCGGACTCTCCGCGTCACCGAGATCGGTCATGTGGTGCAGAGCGGGCTTGCGGTTGTCCGGGCCGGGCCGGGTGTTCCAGGGCAGCGCCAACGGGACGACCGTCCCGGACCGCACCACGGCCGCGGCCCGCCGCACGTGGTCCGCGGTCACCCGGTTCCAGGCGCCGCGGTCGGCCGGGGTCCAGCGACCCCATGTGCGGACCGCCTCGAAGAGCGCGTCGAACTCCCGCCGGGAGACGGCGGGCCCGTTGCCGGCGACGGCCGATCCGGGGTCGGGGGCATCGGCGGACTTCGAGGTCATCTGCACTCACCGTTCTCCCGGCGTGCGGCGGAGGCGCCCGGCGCTCGTGATCGGTTCCACCTTTGCACAGTGACGGCGCCGGGGAACGGATCAGCTCACTATGCTGCGCAGTGCGCGCCCCGCGCCATGAATGCCTAGGTTCCCGGCGCCTCGGCGGCCGGGTGGTCAGGGAGTTCCATGGACCATACGGACTACTACGATCTCGGCACCCACGGCCGCCCCGTGACGACGTCCTCCCCCGAGGCGCAACTGTGGTTCGACCGCGGACTGAACTGGACGTACGCCTTCAACCACGAAGAAGCCGTCACCTGTTTCGAAGCCGCCGCCGCGGCCGACCCCGACTGCGCCATGGCGCACTGGGGCATCGCCTACGCGCTCGGCCCCAACTACAACAAGCCGTGGGACTTCTTCGACACGCAGGACCTCGCACGCACCGTCGAACGCACCCACGCCGCGGTGGAACTCGCCCACGACAAGGCGGAGGCCGGCGCCACGCCCGTCGAACGAGCCCTCATCGCCGCGCTGCGTGCCCGCTATCCGCAGACGGAGGCGGCCGAGGACTGCTCCGTGTGGAACGCGCCGTACGCCGACAGCATGCGCGCCGTCTACGAACTCGCGTCCGGCGACCCCGACATCGCCACCCTGTACGCCGACGCGCTGATGAACCTCACCCCCTGGCAGCTGTGGAACCTGCGGACCGGCGAGCCCGCCGACGGCGCCCGCACACGCGAGGCCCAGGCCGTCCTCGACCGGGCCGTCGCGACCGATGCCGGGGCGGGCCACCCCGGCATCCTGCACATGTACATCCACCTGATGGAGATGTCCCCGACACCCGAGGCCGCGCTTCCCGCCGCCGACCGGCTGCGCGGCCTGGTGCCCGACGCCGGCCATCTGCAGCACATGCCCTCGCACATCGAGGTGCTCTGCGGCGACTACCGTCGAGTGGTGTCGGACAACAGCGACGCGATCGTCGCCGACGAGAAGTTCCACGCACGGGCCGGGGCGATGAACTTCTACACCCTGTACCGGTCGCACAACCACCATTTCAAGATCTACGGCGCGATGTTCCTCGGCCGGTCCCGGACCGCTCTGCAGGCCGCCGCCCGGTTGGAGGAGTCCATCCCGGAGGAACTGCTGCGCGTTCAGAGCCCGCCCATGGCCGACTGGCTGGAAGGGTTCCTCGCCATGCGGGTCCACGTGCTGATCCGCTTCGGCCGCTGGAGCGACATCCTGCGGCTGCCCATGCCCGCCGACCCGGAGCTGTACAGCGTGACCACGGCGATGCTGCGCTACGCCCGCGGAGTCGCCCTCTCCGCGACCGGCCGGGTCGCCGAGGCCGAGGCCGAACGCCGGCTGTTCCGCGAGGCGTTGGCCCGGGTGCCGCCCACACGCATGCTGTTCAACAACACCTGTGCCGACATCCTGGCGATCGCGTCGGCGATGCTCGACGGCGAACTCGAGTACCGCAAGGGCGCTTACGACGCCGCCTTCGCCGCGCTCGAGCGGTCGATCGACCTGGACGACAACCTCCCCTACGACGAGCCCTGGGGGTGGATGCAGCCCACGCGGCACGCCTACGGTGCCCTGCTCCTGGAGCGCGGACGGGTCGCGGAGGCCGAGGCGGTCTACCGGGCCGACCTCGGACTCGACGACAGCCTTCCGCGCGCCTTGCAGCATCCCGGCAACGTCTGGGCCCTGCACGGCTTCCACGAGTGTCTGGTCCGGCTGGGCAAGGCGGGAGAGGCGCGGATCGTGGCCCAGCAGCTGAGGATCGCCGCCGCGATGGCGGACGTGCCCGTCGAGGCGTCCTGCTTCTGCCGCCTCGACGCCGTCTCGGGCAACGTCGGCACAGGTGGTTGCTGCGGCTCGGAGCGATGAGCCGTCCGCACCCGGCGTCGCGTTGCCCGTGGCCCGGCGCCACGGTGCCCGTGATCGGCGGCCCGGCGGAGGAGGGCACGGCCCGTCCGGCGCGCGCAGCCGTGCCCCGGGTGACAGGATGTGCCGGGTGTCCGTCATTGCCAAGCTGCAGATCAAGCCCGGTCAGAACGTCGCCGTCCTCGGCAAGCCCGACGACGTCCACCTGGAGATCGAGGCCGCGGGCGACGCGGCCTCGGCCGACGCGGTACTCGCCTTCGTGACCACGTCCCACGACCTTCTCGGGGCGGGTGCGCAGGCGGCGCTCGCCGCCGCGCGGCGCGATGCCCTCGCCTGGGTGGCCTACCCGAAAGGCGGAAAGCTCGGCACGGATCTGAACCGCGACACCCTGGCCGCCGCGCTGTCCGAGCGCGGCGTGCGCCCCGTGCGGCAGATCGCCGTCGACGACACCTGGTCGGCGCTCCGGTTCCGCCCCGGCGACTGATCCCCGGCAGCACCACCGGTCTCCTCGTGGTCGAAGCCGGCCGGGCGGCCGTCCACCGCCCGGCCGGGGCACCGCTCCGCTCGGGTTCAGCGCAGGTCGACGACCGTGCGCAGCTTGCCGCTGGTCGGGGTGCGCTCGAAGGTCTCCCTCCGCACGCTCTGCACGGCAAGGGACAGCAAGCCCTCCTCCAGCGCTGAGGCCAGCTCCGGGACCTCGGCGGTGAGCGTGCTGCGGGTGAGGCCGGGGTCGGGGGCGTACTGCTCGTCGAGCCGGACCGTCAGCTCCTCCCGCTCGGGGCCGGACGCCACCGACAGCTGCACCTCGCCGTGATAGGCGAGCCGCTCCGCCAACGCCCGTACGATCCGCCGGTAGTTGAGGAAGTACGTGCCCACGCGCACCACATCGCCGTAGCGCCCGAGCAGCTCCAGCCGAGGCACGGTGCTGCCGCAGGCGCATGTGCCCTCCACGGCACGTCCCAGATCGCCGATCTCGTAGCGCTCCAGGCGCTGACCGGCCCGGGCCCGGGAGGTGAAGACCAGCCGTCCCGGTTCCCCCGGGGCCACCGGCCGGTCCTCGCGCGGGTCCAGGATCTCCAGCGTGTGCAGCTCGGTCAGCACATGGTGGACCGAGCCGTCGCAGGACACGCACTGGTAGCCCAGAGGCCCGAGGTCGGTGCTGCCGTAGGCCGCGGAGCGGATCACCTCCACCCCGAAGTCGTCGGTGAGGACCCTGCGTTGTTCTGCGGTGAAGTGCTCGCCGCCGTAGAACACCTTGCGGATGCCGCCGTAGGCACGCAGCCGGTCGGCCTCGGCGTGGAGCAGCTGCCACAGGTAGGACGGCATGCCGAAGAGCGTGTCGGCTCGGTGGGCGACCAGCGCCTCGGCGACCATGGCGTGGTCGGGGCCCGCGGCGATCGGGAACTGGGTGGCGTTCAGCCGCTCCAGGATGGAGAAGAAGCTGATGAAGCTTCCGTACATGCCGCCGCTGTAGAAGAGATTGGCCGCCCGGTCCCGTGCCGGGTCGAAGCCGGCCGCGAGCAGCCCGTCCGCCGAGGCCCGCATCTGGTTGTCGTAGTCGTCGCAGGTGAACACCGACAGGGCGGGTGTGCCCGTGGAGCCTCCGCTGCGGAAGTGCAGGTGGGCGTGGCGCGGGTCCAGGCCGGCGAGTGCCCGCTGCACGCCCTCCTTGCCGAGCAGCGGCGCGTCGGGCGCGGGCGGCAGCACCGGCGACGCCACCAGGTCGTCCAGACACGGCACCGTACGGAAGTCCGGGTCGGTGGCGCGTACGCTCACCCTGCGGCTGTAGCGCTGCAACGCGTAGACGCCGTCGTGCGGTTCGCCCTCGTAGCTCTCCAGCATGGAGCCGACCGCGGTGACGCGGGTGACGCCCGCGGCGAACATCGCGCGGGAGAGCGCGGCCACGTCCGCGCGGTCGCCGCCGATCGCGGCGGTCTGCAGATAGCGCCGCATGGGGCGCAGGGTCGCGGTGATCGCGTGCCGGGGAAGCGGTTTGACCCAGACGCTGCGGTGCAGCGGCGAGGCGTCCAGCGCGGAGCGTGTGTCGGCCAGGACGCGCCAGGAGCCGTCCTCGGCGGCGAACACGCGGGTGAGGCCCAGGTGCTGTTCGAGCCGGGCGAGCTGCTGCACGGTGGTGATCTCCGCCTGCTCGGCGGGGCTCGGCGCGGGCGGCGTGTGCTCGGCGGACACCTTCGCCAGCCGTTCGGCGAACCGGCCCGCGAACGCGAAGAGTTCCTCGGCGTCGTCGGTGACGTCGGTGTCGAGATACACCACCTGCGGGCTGGAACACGCCTGCTGTTCGAATCGGCAGACGTCTTCGGCGAGCGCGTCGAGCACGCCGTCCTCGGACGCGGCCTGCCCGGTCAGATAGGCGAAGGAGATCCGGTGGCCCCATTCGACCACCCGGCAACCGGGCTGGGCCAGTTCGCCCGCCGCCCGCACCGCGTCCTCACCGCCCCACACGGCGATCGCGTCCGCGGGCGCGCAGACGGCTTGCAGCCATTCACGGCGCGCGGAGGGGAAGCGGAGCGCGACGACGCGCTCGGCGATCAGCCCGGACGGGTCGGCCGCACCGAGCGCGGCGAGCACGTCGAGGGCGAGGGCCGAGTCGGAGCCGCTGGTCTTCAGCACGTTCAGGTTGCCCGCCAGCAGTCCCTCGACGACGCTCAGCGGCGCCACGGTCGCGGCGTTGCCCGGCGCGATGTGCGCCAGCAGGCCGACGGGCGCCCAGGCCTCGTACACCGTCTCGCGGGCATCCGGCCGGGCCAGCCGCTCCGGCCGCAGGCCGCCCAGCTCCCGCCGCACCTTGCGCTCCAGCGCCTCCCGGGTGAGTGCGCTCGCCAGCTCGGCCAGCACGGTCCGGGCCTCGTCCGCGGGCAGTTGCCCGGCCAGCCGGCCGTACAGGGCGCAGGCGGGATCGGCCAGGTCACGGCTGAGCGCGGCACAGGCGCCGAGCACCACATCGGTGGGCAGGGGACGCGTCAGGACCCGCGCGGCCAGCTCGGGCAGACCGGCGAGGCGCCGGCCGGCCTCGGCGTCGTCGACGAACTCGCCCTGCCAGAGGTGGAGTACGGAGGTGATCACGACATTCCCTTCATCAGTTCGGCGGCGGCGACCGCGCAGCTGCGGTTGCGGCTCACCCCGGCACGGCCGTGCACGGTGAACCAGTCGGTGGACAGCGGACAGGGACACTCCTCGCCGGGGTGCAGCGACGCGAGGTCGCCCATCACCACGCTCTGCGCGGGCACCGAGGTGATGTAGGGGCTGACCAGGTGCAGGAAGCCGCGATCGCCGTACGGCAGGGGACGCAGCGTCCCGGTGTCACGGACGGCCGCCCGCGACCACACCGGCACATGCAGCCGGTGATGGGCGCACTCGACGTAGGGCACGCAGTGTTCGACGGAGCCGAACGTGTCGCGGACGCGCTCCGCGGGAATCCCGAGGCGGTCGGTGACCTCGGCGTAGAAGGCGTCCTTGCCGATCTGGCGGTCGGCGTGCCCCTTCCAGCCGCCGCCGAGCACCACCAGCGATCCCTCGGGCAGCCGCAGCGGCGGCAGCCCCATCGCCCGCATCCGCTCCAGGGTGAAGTACAGGAACGCGGGGAAGCCCAGGATGCGGAGCGGCACGTCGTCCTCGGCGTACCGCCGGAGCGCGGCGATGCAGCCGTTCACGTCGAACTCGTGGCCGGTGCCAGTGTGCCGCAGGGCGTGCGTGGTGTGCCGGGCCGGGGCGAAGTCGCACAGGTAGTTGTCGGTGAACGAGGTGCCCAGCTGCAGCGCCGGAGCCGGCTCGTAGCTGTACAGCAGGTAGTTCACCGGCTGCCCGGGGGTGATCCAGCCGTAGTGGTCGAAGATCCGGGCCACCATGCGCTGGGCCGAGCGGATGGTCCACTCGTCGAAGAACATCTGCGACTTCTGGCCCGTGGTGCCCGAGGAGGTCAGATGCAGGGAGACCTCGTCGCGGGGGATCGACAGCACCTCGTGCCGCTTGAAGAAGGCGGCGGGCACCAGTGGGGTGCGCACTCCGTCGCCGACCGTGGGGGCGGGTGCTTCGGCCGGGTCATCGAGCAGGGCGGCGAAGAAGGGGGAGCGCCGGGCGTGCCAGGCGTTGACCTCCGTCATGGCGGCGGCGAACAGCGCGTCGGTGCCGGGGCCGTCGGCGTACGGCTCCGCCAGGTCGCACAGGCGCTGCACATGCCCGAGCGCCGCCGGATCGGGAACCTCGACGGGAGCGAGATGGGGTTTCATCGGGACACCTCGTGAAGGGGCAGATAGGTGGTGGTCCAGGCGCTCAGATAGGCACCGAGGTACGGCTGGAGCAGCGGGCTGACGGCGGTCGCGCGGAAGTCGATCTGACGGCTCGTGCGCGAGAGCACGACGTAGTCGTGGAGCCGATCGCGGATACGGCGCATCGCGGGGTAGACCGCGCTCGGTACGAATCCCGAGGCGAGGAACACCTCCAGTGCCTCGGTGTCGGCCAGCGGCAGCAGCGCCTCGACGTAGTCGGCACCGGCCCGCGCGACCGACGCGATCACCGCCTCCAGGGTTCCGGCCACCGCGGACGGACGGGGGTGGACCGCGACCAGCGCGCAACTGCCCGCCACGGGATCGAGGTCGGCATACGCCTCGAAGCGACCGTCGGCGGCCACCAGGACCGCGTTGGGCGTGTGCAGCGGGAAGAAGCGGTCGTCGGCCGCGGGGAACAGCTCCAGGAAGCGGCGGCGGGTGAAGGCCGGGGCCGCGATCAGCTCGATCGGCGCGTCGCCGGTGACCGCCGCCGCACCGCGGCGGGCAGCGGGCCGGGTTCGGGTGTAGTCGATGCCGACGCCGCAGGAGGCGGCGGACAGCAACGCCGACAGCCGCTCGGGCACGTTCGCCACGGGCTCACGGCACTCCAGCACACCGTCGGCGTAGCGGGCGAACAGCGCGAGCGTCTCGCAGCCCTCGACCTCGACGGCGTTCGGCAGCAGGCCGAGCGGCCGGAATCCATTGCGTACGACGACCTGCTGCGGGCCTTCGGTGACCAGGCGGACGGTGGCGTACACCGAGTCCAGCGGGCCGTCGGCGAAGGCTTCGTCGCAGACCGCCCCGGTCAGCCGGGAGGCCAGACCGCCGCCACGATGGCCGGGGTGCACCGCGAGACCGACCAGTTTGCCGATGCGGCCGCCCGGTTCGGTCTGGACGACCGCGGAACCGACCAGGTCGCCCGTGTGGGTGCGGGCGGTGAGCCAGTGGGCGGTGCCGTCGGTGATCAGCCGGCGCATGACCGCCGGTTCGCTGCCGAGCGGCACCGGATAGCCGTGCCCGTACACCTCGAAGTACAACTGCCGCAGCTCGGCGATGTCCTGGACGGACGCGGGGGACAGGACGGTGTTCACGAGGCTTCTCCCGCGGGTACCGGCGTCGCCGCGTCCGGCCTGCGCCGACCGGCGGTGTGCGAGCGGCTGCCGAGCCACCACAGGGCCAGCGCGACCGGCACGAGTCCCGCGCCCTGCGCCAGACACAGTGTTCCGGCCGGCAGACGGTCGCCCAGTGCGCCGAACACCAGCGAGGAGACGGGGAAGGTGGCGCCCAGCACCGCCTGCATGACCGCGAAGAACGCCGGTTTGTCGTCAGCGGGCACCATGCGCTGGAACAGCGCGACGAACCGGACACCGATCACGCCGACGCACCAGCCGGCCACCGCCATCGAGGCGAGGGCCGCCGCATGTCCGGCGAACAGGCCCGGCAGACCCAGGGCCACGGCCATCATGCCCAGGCATGCGCTGCCGACCGTGACGGGACGGCCGGGCAGGCGCCCGCCCGTGAACGAGCCGAGCAGAGTCCCCGCGCCGAGGGCCGTCTCCAGCGAGGCGACGGTCGAGCCGCTCGCGTGCAGCACCTCCCGGGTGTACAGCGGCATCACGACGTAGACGGCGGTGGTGAAGACGTTGGCGGCGGCGAAACAGACCAGCACACGACGGATGAACGGCAGTCCGGCCAGTACCCGGCGCAGCGTGCGCCGCTCGGGGGCCGGGCCGTCTGCGGCGCCGCGGTGCGGAAAGCGCGTGGAGCCGATCAGCAGGGCGGCGAGCAGATACGCCGCGCCGCTCGCGGCGGTGACGCCGGTCAGCGCGCCCGCGTCGACCACGATCGGGCCGAGCAGTCCGCCGCACAGTCCGGCGACGGACTGGGTGGACAGTTCGAAGCCGGTGGCCGACTCGATGTCGGCGTCCTCGACCAGTTCCGGCACCGAAGTGGTCAGACACGGATCGAAGACCGCCTGACAACCGGCCAGCACCAGCCCCACCCCGTAGGCGGCGGCCAGGGGCAGGGCTCCGGCGCCGGCCAGAACGGCCGCCGTCACGGCGACCGCGCCCGCCACGGTGGCCGCGCTCGCCAGCACCGCGCGGTGTGCGCACCGGGCGACGATACGGGCGATCACCGGGGCGAGCGCCACCGCGGGCAGGGTGCTCACCATGAGGAACAGGCCCGAGTCGAGCCCGCGGTGCTCGCCGCCCGCGAACCCGACGAGCCACCAGACGGCGCCCACCTGGAACATGCGGCTCGCCGCCTGGGTGAGGAGCTGGCCGGCCCAGACCCGGCCGAAGGACGGATTGCGCAGCACGAGCGGCAGGCGCCGACCGCGCGCGGACGCCGCGCTCACGTGTGCGGCCGTTCGTCGACGACCCGGATGAGCTTGCCCGAGCGGGAGTTGACCGCGAGATCCTGGTGCTGCACCCATTCGACGCCGAGCGGGTTCACGTGCCCGGAGGCCGTCGCTCCCGCATAGAAGGGCCGCTCGGCGAGAACCGTCGCTACGACGGACTCCCCCAACGCGGCAGGAGGCTTCCCGGGATCGGCGACCGCGAGCCGCAGCACCAGGCCGTCCCGGCCGTCCCGGCGCCGCACCACGAGCTGCAGTGCCATGACCTCGCCGCGGGTGTCGGCGGCCGTGACGATGCCATGGACGTCCTCGGTGTGCAGCGAGACGGGGCCGACCCGCACGCCTTCCTCGGCGCGCCCGAGGATGCGGAAGACACCTGCCTCCCGGTCTACCCACTCGGCCCGGTCGCCCGCCGGATAGCGCAGCACGGGCATGAGCCGTCTGCGCAGGTCGGTGACGACCAGCCGCCCCGGCACTCCGTTGCCGTCCACAGGCTCGTCGGTCTCGTCGCAGAGGATCTCGACCACTGTGTGCGGGGTGAACGCGCGATGCACACGCGGATCCCCGCCGGGCACGGCCTCGCCGAGGAGCCCCGCGTCGACGCTCGCGTAGCCCAGGGAACGCGGTTCGGCATTCGGGAACGCCTTTTGGAGCAGCGGGAGTTGGTCGCCGAAGAGGCATTCCCCGCCGAAGAGGAGCAGCTCGACGTCGGGCAGGGTCCGGCCCGCGTCGGCCAGGCGCGCGGCGAGCGAGCACAGTGTGGTCGGGGTGCCGGCGACGGCCTGGACCCGGAACTCCTCCAAGGTCGCCGCGGTGGATTCCCAGGGTGTCGCGCCGCCGATGGGCAGGCGGACGTTGGCCACGGGGGAGCGGTGCAAGGAGTCGAGGACGAAGGTGAAGCTCGCGTACAGGTCGCCCGCGTAGAAGAGATCGGCGACCCGGTGGCCGGGCCGCAGCCCGGCGTGGACGAGTCCGGCGCCGAACGCGGTGGTGAATTCGCGCCATTCGGTGCGGGTGTAGTAGGAGAACTTCGGTGACCCCGTGGTTCCGCCGCTGCGGAATACGACCGCTTCGTCGAGCGGGGCGGTCAGCAACCGGTTGTCTCGCGGTGTGTTGGCTCGCCAGAAATCTGTCTGGGGAACCACCGGGAGATCCGTGAGGCACGTCACGTGATCGGCGAGGTCGGCGTAGAGCTCGCGGTAGAAAGGTGAGTTGTGCCGGGCGAAACGTATGAGTTCCGCAATTGGTTGAACGGGCATCAATTCCTGCTCGAAGGCGTGGACCACCGGCATGGGAAAGCCGGTGGAGCGCGACGGCATACGTCCACTGACGTGGGCTTCGGTCGCTGAAGGTATGAGGAAGTGGACGCGCTCGTCACGAGCGGGCGTCCGGAGGCGAGTTTATCTCACCATTCGGAACGGGCTTGCGCCAATTGGCCACCCGTGCAGGGGGCTTGAATGTCTCGCCGACGGATTGCGGGGAACTCGGGTTCCCTGGTGGATCGGAGACGGTGATCACACCCAACGTGTCACCTATAACTGCTCTTTGAGGACGACTCAAGGAACCCTTATGGAAAGTGCGGTCCTCGGCGATGCTTAGATGGCCGGAATACGATTCCGCCCGCTGTGAAGAAGGTGAGAGATCAAGGATCCGCCGTCGTCGACGACCCGTGGGCCGGGCTCGGCCCGGTGGACGCGCAGCAGCGCTCGGCCCTGCGCGCCGCTCGGCCGCGACGGCGCCGTACCTCACCCGAACGGCGGTCCCCGGGGCGACCGGGATTTCCTGTCGAAGAAGTGTTATCCGAGGCGCCTCGAGCGGTCTCCCAGGTATCGGACACAATCGTGCGGTCTCGAGGACAGGAAGCATGGGTATGAGCACGCAGGACGCGACGGAGACGGCGGCACTGGTCACGGCCGCCCGCGAGGGCGACACGCAGGCACAGGACGCCTTGGTCAACGCGTACCTCACCCTGGTCTACAACATCGTGGGCCGGGCTCTGAACGGCTCGGTGGACGTCGACGACGTGGTGCAGGACACCATGTTGCGGGCGCTGGACGGGCTGGAAGGACTGCGCACTCCCGAGCGTTTCCGCTCCTGGCTGGTGGCCATCGCGATGAACCAGGTCCGGGAGCACCGGCAGAATCGTCTCTCCGCCCCTGGTGCGGTGGAGGAGGCCGCGGACCTGGCGGATCCGGGTGCCGACTTCGTCGATCTGACCGTCGTCCAGCTGCAGCTCACGGGGCAGCGCCTGGAGACGGCGCGGGCGACCCGCTGGCTGGAGCCCGACGACCAGGAGTTGCTGTCCCTGTGGTGGCTGGAGTGCGCCGGCGAACTCACGCGGGCCGAGGTCGCCGCGGCGCTGGATCTGTCGACTCAGCACGCGGCGGTCCGGGTCCAGCGGATGAAGGCACAGCTGGAGGCCGCCCGCGTGGTGGTACGAGCGCTCGACGCACGTCCGCTGTGCGAGGAACTCCGGGTCGTGCTGGCCTCCTGGGACGGCAGGCCCTCGGCGCTGTGGCGCAAGCGAATAGCCCGGCACGCCCGCGGCTGCACACGCTGCAGCGGGCTGTGGAGCGGACTGATGCCCGCGGAGGGGCTGCTGGCCGGGCTGGCACTGATCGCGGCGTCGCCCGTACTGCTCGCCGCGATGTCCTCCGGCTCCGGAGGCCTCGCCCCGGCCGGCGCCGTCGCATCGCCGGGCGGCCCGGATGGCGGCGCGGGTCCGGTTTCGGGCCCCGGACGGCGTGGCGCACGGGGCAGGACCGGTTCGCGCAGCCAGTCCCGTCGGCGTCGGCGCACGCGCCGCCGGGCCGTCGGCGGCGCCGTCGTCGCGGCCTGCGTGGCGGGAGGCGGTCTGTGGTACTTCGGTACCGACTCGGGCACCGGCGCCGACCGCCCGAACGCCGAGCGCAGCACGGCCGTCCCCATCCTGGACCTCTCCACCCCCGGCGCCGGGGACGGGACGCCGTCGCCCTCGCACTCTCCTTCGCCGTCCCCGTCCGTGACCAAACGGAAGAGCACGGGCACCGCGAAGAAGGCGAGCCCTGCCCACACGAGCACACCCGCACCTCCGAAACCCGCCCGCCAGGCTCCTCCCGCGGCGAGCACACCGCAGGCTCAGCCGGATTCGGGTGACGTCGCCGGCCAGGTGGTCGCGTTGGTCAACAAGGAGCGGTCAGCCGCCGGCTGCAGTCCGCTGACCGAGGACGCGCAACTCCAGAAGGCGGCCCAGGGCCACTCCGACGACATGGCCGCGCGCCACTTCTTCGACCACACCAACCCGGACGGCGCGGATCCCGGCCAGCGGATCACCGCCGCCGGCTACCGCTGGTCCACCTACGGCGAGAACATAGCCCAGGGCCAGCAGACCGCCGCAGCCGTCATGCAGTCCTGGATGAACAGCTCCGGCCACCGGGCGAACATCCTCAACTGCTCCTTCAAGAACATCGGCGTGGGCGTGCACAAGGGCGCGGGCGGTCCCTGGTGGACGCAGGACTTCGGCGCCAAGATGTGACGCACCCCGGACGGGGCCCTCGCGCCGCCCGAGCCGCCGAGCCGACGCCGCAGGCGCGACCCGGTCGTCGCCGCGCCCGGCCGGGTGCTCGCGCGGGCGATTCGGCCGTCCGTCGCGGGACCACCACGCCCGGGCTCGCGCACCGGAGGTCGTAGCGCGGACGTCCCGGTGTCCTGCTGTGGGCGCCGTGCGGGTCAGTCGGCGCCCAGCGCGGTGAGGAGGCGGGCGCACCGGGCCGTCATCTCGGCCGCGCTCTGGTCCGGGTGCTCGGACCACCACCGCATCACGGCGGTCACGCTGTACTGCCAGACGTGGTTGAGGAGTTGATGGTCGAGCGGGTCGTCGTGTCCGGCGCGGGTGAGCAGGCCGGTGGCGCCCGCGGCCCCCATGGCGGCGAGTCGTCCGCGGTAGTGGTTCACGGCGTCGCGCATCTCACCGGCCGGCGGCAGGGCCGGATCGTAGAGGACGGACCACGCGTGTCGGCAGCCTTCGACCGCGGTGAAGACCGCGGCGAGGGTGTCCAGTGCGTGACCGGTCGTTCCGCTGCGGGACCGGGCCGCGGCCACGGCCTGCACCAGGAGGTCGCCCACCCGGTGCACACAGGCGAGGTAGAGGCCGTCCTTGGAGTCGAAGTAGCTGTAGATCAAGGGCTTGGAGATCCCCGCGCGCCGTGCGACGGCGGCGACGGAGACGCCCGCGTAGCCGCGTTCGCCGAACTCCTCCACGGCTACGTCGACGATCTGCCCCTCCCGGTCGGCGCGAGAGACGCCCTTGGTTCCGGCCTTGCCCATGGGCCGTACTCTAGCCCACCATGTGACCGCGCGGTAATTTACCTATGGGTCAATTCGAGAGGTCGAGGTCGTGACACGGTCGTGGTGGGGATGGGGACATGTCGAGGACGCCGTGCGCGGCGCAGAACTGGAGGCGCTTCTGGCACGGGTGCGGGCGCTGATGCCGGGCGAGCTGACCGCTCACGAACCCCCGGACATCTCCTCGCTCGCCCTGCCCACGCCCCGCGTCACCCCTCCGGCCTCGCTCGCCGGCCTCTGCTCGGTGGACCCGGGTGACCGGGCCGCTCACGCGCACGGCAAGGCGTTCCGGGACGTGGTGCGCAATCTCCACGGGGAACTGCGCCATGTGCCGGATCTGGTCGCCCGGCCCGCCGAGGAGCGTGACGTGATCGATCTCCTCGACTGGTGCACCCGCGAGGGCATCGCCATGGTGCCGTACGGCGGCGGCAGTTCGGTGGTCGGCGGTGTCGAACCGCGGTGCGACGGCCACCCCGCCGCGGTCACCGTGGATCTCGGGCACATGAACCGTGTCCTGGAGATCGACCGGACGAGTCGTGCCGCGCGGATCCAGGCCGGCGCACTCGGCCCGGACCTGGAGAACCAGCTGCGGCCGCACGGGCTGACGCTGCGCCACTTCCCGCAGTCCTTCGAGTTCTCCACGCTGGGCGGCTGGCTCGCCACCCGCGCCGGTGGCCACTACGCGACGCTGTACACACACATCGACGATCTGGTCGAGTCGATGCGGGTGGTGACCGGAGCCGGGGTGAGCGCGTCACTGCGGCTGCCGGGCTCCGGCGCGGGACCCTCTCCGGACCGGCTCTTCCTCGGCAGCGAGGGATCGCTCGGCGTCATCACCGAGGCGTGGATGCGCCTGCAGGAGCGCCCGTGTCATCACGCCAGGGCATCCGTGCGGTTCGGCGACTACACGGCGGCGGTGGCAGCGACCCGGGCGATCGCGCAGAGCGGACTGAACCCGGCGAACTGCCGCCTCCTCGACGCGGCCGAGGCACTGATCAACGCCGGCGTGAGCGTGGCCGGTGGTCTGCTCGTCCTCGCCTTCGAGTCGGCGGACCACCCCGTCCGCCTCGACCTGCAGCGGGCCGTGGAACTGTGCCGCGACCACGGTGGAGAGCCGACCGCCGACACCGCCGAGGAGCCCGGCCGGGGCGCGGCGGCAGCGCCTCGGAAGGCCTCCGCAGGTGACATCGCCGCGGAGACCTGGCGCTCGTCGTTTCTGCGGATGCCCTATCAGCGCGACGCGCTGGCCCGGCACTCGCTGATCGTCGAGACCTTCGAGACGGCGTGCACCTGGGACCGCTTCGAGGCCCTCCACCACGCGGTCACCGAGGCAGCCCGGCAGGCGATCGGCGAGGTCGCCGGAACAGGAGTGGTCACCTGCCGGTTCACCCATGTCTACCCCGACGGGCCGGCACCGTACTTCGGGGTGTACGCGCCGGGCCGCTGGGGCAGCACCGTGGCCCAGTGGGACCACATCAAGGACGCGGTGTCCGAGGCGATCCACACGTGCGGCGGCACGATCACCCACCACCACGCGGTCGGGCGCGACCACCGGCCCTGGTACGACCGCCAGCGTCCCGACCCGTTCGCCGCAGCGCTGACCGCCGCCAAGACAGCCCTGGACCCGGCGGGCGTGCTCAACCCCGGCGTGCTTCTACCTGCGCCCTGACCGCGCGTCGGCGGATCGGGCAGACGGATCAGCCGCTCGCCCTCGCTTCCGCGGGCGCAGCCTCCGCCTCGAAGCCGACAGGCCCGCCGCCCCGCACCGGCCGGGCCGTCGCCGGCAGCACGTGGTCGCCGATCTTGTCGGTGCTCAGGCACAGGGAGCAGACCACGTCGTCATGGGTGGCGCAGGCGGTCAGGTCCGGGCGCTCGTACGACTGGCGGCAGACGTGGCAGTCGAAGGTGACCGCGCTCGGATTGCCGTCCGGGTCCAGCAGGGGCTCGCCGATGCCGTCCTCGGTGCGGCGCAGGTAGTACCTGCCCCTGGTGACGATCGCCGTCAGCGGGGTCAGGACGAAGGCGATGACGGCGGCGGCGACGGGGGAGTACGGCTGGAGGGTGTCGCCCAGCACATGGAAGTACAGGGCGATCGACAGACCGGAGGAGGCTACGAAGGCGACGACTCCGACCGGGTTGACGGCATGGAGCATGCCCCTGCGGAACTCCGGCTGGAGCGGGGACACCTTCAGCACGTACTTGTTGATGCCGATGTCGGTCGCGACGGTGACCACCCAGGCGATCGCGCAGTTCGAGTAGAAGCCCAGGATGGTGTTGAGGAAGCTGAACATGTCGGCTTCCATCAGGGCGAGCGCGAAGCCCAGGTTGACCAGGACGAAGACCATACGGCCGGGGTAGTGCCTGGTGATGCGGGTGAAGGAGTTCGTCCACGCCAGCGAGCCTGAGTACGCGTTCGTCACATTGATCTTGATCTGGCTGATGACCACCAGCGCCACGGCCAGCGGGACGACCATCCAGGCGGGCATCATCGCGCCGAAGGCACCGCGGAACTGCTGGATCGGTTCGGTTGCGGCGGCAGGACCGACTTCGCCGAGGATGTACACGGCGAGGAAGACGCCGATGGCCTGCTTCAGCGCGCCGAGCACCACCCAGCCGGGACCGGCCATGACCACGGCGGTCCACCAGGTGCGCCTGTTGGCCTCGGTCTTCGGCGGCATGAAGCGCAGGTAGTCGATCTGCTCCCCGATCTGCGCGATGAGGGAGAGGCAGACACCGGCGCCGAGCAGGACCGAGGCGGTGTTCACGCCGCCGTCGCCGTCCGTGCCGGAGTAGGAGAGGAAGCGGTCGACCGTGCCGGGGTCGGTGGCGATCAGGTAGACCAGCGGGCCGACCATCAGGAGCAGCCAGATCGGGGTGGTCCACACCTGGAGCTTGCTGAGCGCCTTCATGCCGTAGATCACCAGGGGGATGACCATGAGCGTGGAGATGAGGTATCCCAGCCACAGAGGCAGCCCGAGGCCGAGTTTGAGGCCCTGCGCCATGATCGAGCCTTCGAGGGCGAAGAAGATGAAGGTGAAGCTGGCGAAGATGACACTGGTGAGGACCGAGCCGTAGTAGCCGAAGCCGGAGCCCCGGGTGATCAGGTCGAGGTCGATGTTGTACCGGGCCCCGTAGTAGGCGAGGGGGAAGCCGGTGATGAAGATGACGACGGCGGCCACCGCGATGGCGACGAGCGCGTTGCCGGTGCCGTGGGCCAGGCCGATACCGGCACCGATGGAGAAGTCGGCCATGTAGGCGATGCCGCCGAGCGCGGTGGTCGCCACGACCATGGCGGGCCAGCGGCGGTAACTGCGGGGCGCGAAACGGAGGGTGTAGTCCTCCAGTGTCTCCTTGACCGCCTGGTCGGCAGCGGCCTTCGCGGTGTCTGCCGTCGGCGGCCGGGACTCGGTGGTGCTCATGTCGCGCCTCCCGATGATGCTGGTGCGGGTGCCTCGGTGAAGGGAGAACCCCGCTTGGCATCATCGGCAGGACGGGGGAGCCGACGGTCCGTCATGCTTCGGTACGGCCGTGCACACGACTCTGATCTCACGGCCAGTCACGCTAGAAAGCGGCTGTTACCGTCGATTCCCACCGTTGTGAACGGGACGTTTCCGAGAACTCACCCGCCGCTGCTCGGACTTGGTCCAGCGCCCGGTGGCGAGTGCCACCTGGGAGAGGCGCTCGGCGGGCTCGGCCGGCCTGTCGCCGAGCCGGTCCCCCAGACGCGCCTCAGGCGTCGGCCTCGTACCGGCCGTGCTCCAGGAAGTACCGCAGTGCCTCCGGCGTGTCGACGTCGAGGGCGTGCTCCGCCGCAGCGCGGACGGCCGCGCCGGTGGTCGGATCGGCGAGGATGCGGAAGACGGCGACGCGGTCGTCCTCGGCCTGGGCGAGGCGGTAGCCGGTCTCCAGGAAAGCGCGCAGGGCGGCCGGCGAGCCAACGTCCAGAGCCTTGGTGGCCTCCCGGACCCTGCGGAACCCGGGCGTGACGGCATCGGCCATCGGCGCCCGCACCCCCGCGCAGCCGGCGGACGATCTGGGCGCCCTGGAGGTCGACTTCACCGCCGCCCAACTGACCCGCCTCGACGAGGCCGGTGCGATCGAACTCGCGCCCACCGGGGGACCCGCGTCTCCTGGTGCGGCACAGGCGTTCGGGATCCGCCGGGACACGTGGTCAGCGGCCCGTGAGCGATTCCGTCTCGGCGGCGTAGAGCCGTGCCGGGTCGAATCCCATGCCGGTGAAGTGCCCCGCGAGTTCGAGGGAGAGCGCGCCGTGGAGGCGGGTCCAGAAGAGGAGCGCGCGGTGCAGCGCCGACGGCGGGGCCGGGTGCTGGTCGGCCCAGGCGCGGTGGTCGTCGAGATGCGCCTGGATCGGTGACGGCGGGGTGTCGGGGAGCGGTCCGGCGGCGCAGGCGTCGAGGAGGACGGCCATGATCTGTGAGGCGATGCGGGTGGTGTCCTCGGGGGCTTGGTA
The DNA here is from genome assembly GCF_001514035.1 of Streptomyces yokosukanensis. Taxonomy (GTDB): domain Bacteria; phylum Actinomycetota; class Actinomycetes; order Streptomycetales; family Streptomycetaceae; genus Streptomyces; species Streptomyces yokosukanensis. Next base: position 494,635 of record NZ_KQ948207.1, read on the forward strand.
GCCGGGCACGGGGGTGCCGTAGAGGAGGAAGTACCGCTGGGGGTCGGCAAGGGCCCACTCGCGCAAGGTGTGTGCCAGGGCGGCGAGGTCGGCGCCGGCGGCGGCGCGGGCGCGGAAGGCGTCGGCCAGGCTTCGGTAGGCGTCCCTGATGAGCTCGGTGATCAGTTCGTCGCGACTGGCGAAGTACCGGTAGAGGGCCGGCCCGCTCATGCCGATCTGTTTGGCGATGGCGTTCAGGGACAGGGCGGAAGCCCCGGCGGCGGCGATCTGCTCCCATGCGTGCTTCTTGATCTCCTCCCGCACCTGGGCGCGGTAGCGCTCCCGAGGAGTCGCGGCATCTGGGTTGCTCACGTCCTGACCTCACTCTCTCAAGCAGTTGGTTAGAAGGTATCACGAAGGCGATTGACCATCACGGCAACGTCGTGTTACAACTTCTAACGAACACAACGACCTCTTCAGGAAGGAGGGTGGTCATGAGCAGCCACCCCCTCGTCCAGGTGGTGCTGCCGGGCATCGTGGCCCCGGAGGACCTGCAGATCCGGCACACGGCCGTGCCGGACCCCGGCCCGGGACAGATCGTGATCGCCATGGAGGCGACCGGCGTCTCCTTCGCCGAACAGCAGATGCGCCGCGGGCGGTACTACGACCAGCCGCCGTTCCCGTTCGTACCCGGCTACGACCTGGTGGGCCGTGTGCTGTCCACCGGCCAGGGAGTCGACCCCGGCCTGTCCGGACGACGTGTGGCCGCGCTGGTCAAGGTCGGCGGCTGGGCCAGCCACGTGGTCGTCGACGCGCAGGACGCGGTGGAGGTCCCCGACGGACTGGCCGCGGCGCAGGCCGAGACCGTCGTGGTCAACGGCATCACCGCCTGGCAGATGCTGCACCGCATCGCCCGTGTGCGCGCCGGGCAGACGGTCCTGGTGCACGGCGCCGGCGGCGGCGTGGGCCTGATCCTGGTCCAGCTCGCCCGCACGGCCGGCGTGAAGGTGATCGGCACCGCCTCCCCCCGGCACCATGACGCTCTGCGGGAACTGGACGTCACCCCGGTCGACTACCGCACCGGAGACGTGCCGGCCCAGGTCCGCGCGCTGTCGCCCGGTGGCGTGGACGCCGTCTTCGACCACGTCGGCGGGCGCAGCGTCATCGACTCCTGGCACCTGCTCGCCCCCGGCGGCACCCTCGTCTCCTACGGCAGCGCCTCCACCCGCGACGACACCGGCTCCAAGCAGTGGCCCGTACTGAAGATCCTCGCCCGCACCCTGCTCTGGAACACCCTGCCCAACGGCCGCCGCGCCCACTTCTACAACATCTGGGCCGGTCAGAAGTTCCACAAGGACGACTTCCGCGCCCGGCTGCACAGCGACCTCACCGAGGTCTTCACGGCGCTGCGGCGCGGCGACATCACCGCCCCCATCGCCGCCCAACTGCCGCTCACCAAGGCCGCCGAGGCCCTGCGTCTGGCCGAGTCCGGGACCGTCACCGGCAAGGTCGTCCTGATTCCCTGACCCGCACACCCCCGGGCCGGCACTTCCCGGCCACGCCCCGCCACCGTCGAGCCCCGCAGCAGGATCACCGCACCCCGAAGACCCGCACCGTCCACCACCCGTGGACCATCACCCCAAGGACCGACGCCATGAAGCCTCACGCGACCCGCACCGGGACCGCTCTGCTCTGCGCCGCGGCCGCCACCACCGCACTCGCCACGACCGCACTCGCCACGACCGCACTCGCCACGACCGCGTCCGCCACGACCGCGTCCGCCACGACGGCGTCCGCCACGACGGCATCCGCCACCACCGCATCCGCCGCGCAGCCCGCCGGCCGACATCTGCCCGCAGTCGTGAGCGACTGGTCCGCCGCCTGGAACGGCACCGACCCCGACCAGCTCGGCACCCTGTTCACCCCCGACGGCACCTACACCGACCAGGCCATAGGCGTCACCTTCCACGGCCGCCAGGAGATCGCCGGGTGGAAGGCCCGCACCGACAGCCTCATCGACAACGTCCACGTCACCGTCCACGCCGCCCACCGCGCCGGCGGCCACATCACCGTCGAGGGCGTCTACGCGGGCCACATCAAGGGCGCGCCCAAGCCCTTCGCCGTGCCGCTGGCCACCCTGCTCACCACCCAAGGCCGCCGGATCACCTCGGACCAGGACTTCTACAGCCTCAACGCCGTCCTCGCCCAGTCAGGCCTCCCCGCGGACTGGTCCCCGCCCACCTCCTGACCCGTTTCGGTGGCGCCCTGCCCGTGCGAGTCCGAGGAGTCCTGACGAGCCATGACGAGCTCATGACGAGACCTGGTGGAGAAACGGACCGGTGCCGGGACAGGTGCCGAAGGTAAGATCGACGGGATCGTTGGCGATCAACGCAGAAGGGGAAGGCGCGTGCTGCCGGAAGCATTGACGGCGCTGGCGACCGCCGGGGAATCCGCGGTGGTCCAAGCCGCCGGTACGGATGCCTGAGAGGGATTCCGCCGACGGTTGGCCGTGTGGTTCGGGCGCGGGGACGCCGAGCGGGAATCGGGCGAGCTGGCACGCCTGGACCGGGCCGCGGCCGACCTGACAGCGCCGGACGCGGACGACAGCGCGTCCACCGAGCGGATCCGCATCCGTCAGGAGGCCCTGTGGCAGGCCCGGTTCGAGGGCCTGCTCGAAAGCCTCGCGCAGGACGAACGCGACCGTGCCGCCGCGGAGTTGCAGTCGCTGCTCGACGCACACCGCGCGGCCGCAACGACGGTCGGGGACGGCGGACTGGCCGTCGGCCGTGACCTGAACGTCAGCGCCGACAACAGCTCGGTGGCCGCCGGGGTGATCAACGGAGGCGTGCATCTGAGCCCCCCTCCACCGCCGGTTTCGTCCCAGGGCTGAACGAACCGGCTGACCACCCCAGCCCGCACCCCTCCTCCGCTCCTTCCTCCCCGTCGGCGCCGCACGTCGTCCAGGCCAGTCACCACGGCGTGGCTGTCGGGCACGCCGACCAGGTCTCGTACTACGGCAACTCCCGTGGCCCCGCGTCGTGGCCGCTGCTCGTGGGAGTCGTCCCGCCGGCGGCGCGCTGTTTTCAGCCGCGCCTCGCACTCGACGAGGGCACCGGACTCACCGGGCCCGAGGGCGTCACGCGCGTGTCGACCGCCGTGCGCTGCACCGTACTTGTCGGCACCGCGGGCGTGGGCAAGACGCAGCAGGCCGCCCGGATCGCCCGCGCTTCCCGGCGGGAGGAGCAGGTCGACCTGCTCCTGTGGGTCACAGCCACCGACCGTGACGCGGTCCTCGCCGCGTACGCCCGGGCCATCACCGAGATCACCGGGACGGACACGGCCACCGGTTCGGGCACGGCCGCGACCGAACACACGGCGCAAGCCTTCCTCGCCTGGCTGCGACCCGAGGCCGAGGGTGTGCGGCGCCGGTGGCTGATCGTCCTCGACGACGTCGCCGCCCCCGAGGATCTGCGGGGCCTGTGGCCGCCCGACCACCCGGAAGGTCGGGTCCTGGTCACCACACGGCGCCGTGACGTCGCCCAGCCCGGACTGAACCGCCTGGTGGTCCCCGTGACGGGCTTCGCTCCCCACGAGGCGACGGCCTACCTCTCCGAGGTGCTGTCGGAGTACGGACGCGCCGCCCCCGAAGAGGATGAACTCGCCTCCGTAGGGCGGACGTTGGGGCACCTGCCGCTGGCCCTGTCGCAGACGGCGGCCCATCTGGCAGGCATAGGACTGGACTTGGGGGAGTACACCCGTCTGCTGGACGAGTACGACGTACTCAGTGGGCCCGGCTCGTGGGACAGCGGCCGGCCGCGCCGCGGGCAACCGCTGGCCGAACTCGTACCCGGCCCCGGGGCGTTGCCCGACGGTCAGAACGTCGCCGTGCCCGAGGCATGGCGGTCGTCGCTGGAACGGGCCGAGCGGATGCCCTCGGGCGACCTGGCACGTCCCCTGCTGGAGCTGGCCTCACTGCTGCCCACCGCCGGTACACCCGAGTCCGTCTTCATCAACTCCGCCGCCATGGAGCACCTCCAGGAGCATCGCGCGACGGCGCCGTCCGACCGGATGCTGCGGACGGAAGAGGTGCACGCCGCCCTCCGCCTGATGAGCAGCCTGGGAATCATCGACCACACACCGGACGCCGGGTACCGCGCGGTGCACGTGCACCCGGTGCTGCAGCGCGCGACGCGCAAGGCACTCTCCGCCGACCGGGTATGGAACCTCGCCCGGAAGGTCGCGTCGGCACTGGCCAGAGCCGCCGACGCACACAAGGAGGACCCCGGTTTCACCCCGGTACTCCTCGACGCCGTCGACGTGCTGCGCGGGCACGCCGATTCGGCTCTCTGGTCCGGCATGCCCTACCCCAGACCTTGGGAGTTCTCCGGCCTCTCGGGAAACGGTCCGAGCCCGACCGACCACGAACTGCTCTACCGCGCCGGTGAGGTGCTCGGCACGAACGGCCAGGCGCAGGCGGCCGCCGCCTACTTCGAGCGGCTCGCCGGAGAGGCGTTCAACCACCAGGGCCCCTACTCCCCGGGCCTGGAATTCGCCCTCCTGCGCCAGGCCCACTGGCAGGGCGAGGCCGGCGACGCACCCGGGGCCGTGGCGGCGTACGAAGCCGTACTCGACCGGCAGAGCCGCTTCTTCGGCCCCCATCACAAGCGCACCCTGGACACCCGGGCCGCCCTGGGACGCTGGCGCGGCGCCGCCGGCGACGCGACCGGTGCGGTAGCCGCTTACACCGAACTCCTCACCCTGCTGCAACAGCACTCGTTCCCGGACTCTACGACCGTGCTGGACGCGCGGGCCGAACTCGCACGCTGGCGCGGCGAGTCAGGGGACCCGTACGGAGCTGCGATGGCGTACGAGGCACTCCTGACCGATCTGATCCGCGTACTGGGGCAGCATGGCGGGCTCCGGCATCCGAACGAGAGCGGCTTGGGAGCTTTGACGGTCGTGCCCAACTGGATGAAGGTGTTCGACACCCACCACAGCTACGCGCACTGGCGCGGCCGCGCCGGAGACGCCGCCGGAGCCGCGACCTCCCTCACCCATCTGCTGAACCAGGAGACACAGATACTGGGCCCCGACCACCCAAGGCTCCGCACCACACGCGAAGAGCTGACCCACTGGCAGGAACGCGCCCGGAACCGGTGATCCCGTCGCGCACATGCACATGTGTGCCCACCGTCGCGCACAAGTCATCGGGTGGTGTAGCCGCCGTTGACGAAGAAGGTCTGGCCGTTGGCCCACCAGCCGTCGGTGAGCAGATGGCGCACCCACGCGACGATGTCCTCGATCTTGGTGAGGTCGCCGTTCATGGCCGAGGACTTGTGGTAGGCGACGGAGTCGTCGTCCTCGGCCGGGTAGAAGAACGAGGTGTCCATCGGCCCGGGAGCGATGTTGTTCACCGAGACGTTCCGGCCGAACAGCTCCTTGGACAGGGCACGGGTGAAGTGCTCCACCGGCGCCTTGCTGCCCGCGTAGGCGGAGTACAGCCCGGTGTAGGCGGCCAGCAACGAGGTGACGATCGTGATGATCTTCCCGCCGTCCTCGATCCTGCGGGCCGCCTCGCGCATCACGAAGAACGCGGCCTTGGAGTTGACCGCGAACATCCGGTCGTACTCCGCCTCGGTGATCTCCGTGAGAGGCTTCTTCAGCACCATCCCGGCGGTGTTGACGCTGTAGTCGAGCTTGCCGAACCGGCCGACGACGTCGGCGAAGACCCGCTCGACCTCCGCCGGTTTCGTCAGGTCGGCCTGGACGGCGAACGCCTCACCGGGGCCCGCGTTGATCAGAGCGACCACGTCCTCGGCCTTGGCGCGGGAGGAGGCACTGTTGTAGTGGACGGCCACCTTCGCGCCCTCGGCGCCCAGCGTGGTGCTGATCAGCCCGCCGAGGTTGCGCGACGCGCCGCCGACGAAGGCAACCTTGCCGCTGAGCGTCTTGTCCGGGGCGTTCACCATGCCAGCCTCCTCGATCATCCATGGGAAAGGAGCACGCACACCGGACCCCAGGCCCGGCATCCGGCCTTCGGGACGCGCCCGTACCAAGGAATCACCGTCCGGGCACCTCGGCATCTCGGACGATCCGATCGGCTGTGCGGCGCCGACAGATCTGGCGTGAACTGGGCAGCGGTCGGTCTGGGAAGTGAGCAGCATGGGCGGTCAAGGTGCTGTCCACTGTGGAACGGGAAAGCCGCATGGTTGCAACGAAGAGCTTTGACTACGTCGTCGTCGGCGCCGGCACGGCCGGATGCGTTCTGGCCACACGCCTGTCGGAGAACCCCGGGGTGAGCGTGGCGTTGCTGGAGGCAGGTGGTGAGAGCGGGCCGGAGAGCATGCACAGCCCCAACGCCATGGAGGCGTTCGGGCTGTGGGGGTCGCCGGTGGACTGGGCCTACGCCACCACACCGCAGGCGGGCACCGGAGGCACGGTCCACGCGTGGCCCCGCGGAAAGGTACTGGGCGGCTCCAGCAGCATCAACGGCATGGTGCACCGGCGGGGGCACCGGTCGAGCTTCGACGCCTGGGAGGCGCAGGGCGCCACCGGATGGAGCTACGACACCCTGCTGCCGTTCCTCAAGCGCAGCGAAAGCACCCAGAGCCGGGACCCCCGATTCCGTGGCACCGACGGGCCGATGCGCATCGAGGCGGGGTCCGACCCCACCCCTTTGGACGAGGCGATGTACCAAGCCGCCCTGGAGAGCGGCCACGCAGCCTCCGCGGACGGTAACGGAGAGCAGGACGAAGGCGTGGCGTGGGGCGAGACGAACGTGGTCGCCGACAGGCGGCAGAGTGCCGCCGACGCCTACCTCCGCCCCGCTCTCGCCCGCCCCAACCTCACGGTGATCACCCACGCGCACGTGCGGCGGCTGCTGCTCGACGGGACGCGCTGCCGGGGTGCCGAGTACGTCGCGGACGGCACCGTGCACACGGTCGCCGCCGACCGTGAAGTGATCCTCAGCGCCGGCGCCGTCGGGTCGCCCCAGCTCCTCCTGCTGTCGGGGATCGGGCCGGCGGCGCATCTTCAGGACGTGGGGATCCCGGTGCGCGCCGACCTCCCCGGTGTCGGCGAGAACCTCCACGACCATCTGCTGAGCTGGGTGTCGTACCGGGCGAAGCAACCGGTCCCGGCAGGCCCTTCCCGCCAGGCGTACGTCCTGGCCCGCAGTGCCGAGGGCGTCGATCCGGACGTGCAGCTCAGCTTCACCCGCGCCGCGCTGGAGCCGCTGTGGGCGGGCGCGGACCCCGACGGGTTCTCGGTGCTGTTCTCGGTCGTGACCCCGGCCAGCCGCGGGTCGCTGCGTCTGCGCAGCGCCGACCCCACCGCCCACCCGCTGATCGATCCCGCCTACCTCACCGACGACGCGGACGTCGACCGCATGGTGACCGCCCTGTCGATGGCCCGCCGCCTCGCGGCTGCGGACGCGCTCGCGCAGTGGCGTGGGGCCGAACTGCTGCCGGGCTCCGACGTGCTCGACGAGGACGCGTGCCGCGCCTATGTCCGGGCCACCGCAGCCACCTATTTCCACCCCGTGGGAACGTGTCGTATCGGTGTCGACGCACTCGCCGTGGTGGACCCGCAGCTGCGCGTCCGTGGCATCGAGGCCCTGCGCGTCGCCGACGCCTCCGTCATGCCGTCCGTCGTGTCGGCGAACACCAACGCGGCCGTACTGGGAATCGCGGAACGGGCCACGCAGTTGGTCGAGGAGCCGGCTTTCGGTACCGCGTCCGACTAGCTGCCGGGAGGGGCACGCCTCCGCTCAGATCAACGGACTGACCTGCTCCTCGATGCCGAGAAGCGCCCGCCCGTACAGTTCCCCGGCGATGCCGGGATTGACCATGGCGTGCCGACTGCTCGTCTCCTGGTCCCGCCAGATGCGCTGCAACGGACTGGCCTCGGCGAAGCCGCCCGCGCCCTGGACGTTCAGCAGGAGATCGAGTGCCTCGCGGGAACGCCGAGCGACATAGCCGGTGTCCATCCGCACGCGCGCCCGTGTCTCGAAGGGCATGTGCTCGCCGCGGGCCGCCCAGGTGTCGATGTCGTCGGCGGCACGCAACAGATGCAGACGGGCCGTGTCGATCAGCTGAGCCGCCTCGGCCAACTGGATCTGGGTCGACGGTGCGTCGCAGGCCCGCTCATAGAAGGTGTACGAGATGCCCCGGCCCTTGGCGAGGGAGGCGGTCACCACGTCCATCCCGGCCTGGGCGAGGCCCACCTGCGGCCCCGCGAGCACCAGCGCGAGCGCGGGGACCAGCGCGGACCGGTACAGCGGCTCGTCCGTGCGCTCGGTCGGACAAGCACCCCGCACACCTCGCGTCACCGACAGGACGCGGTGCGCGGGCACGAAGACCTCCTCGGCGACGAGGGTGTTGCTGCCCGTGCCCCGCATACCGGCCACGTACCAGGTGTCCTCGATGGTCAGCTCGTCCATCGGGATGAGGGCGGCGCCCTGTTCGATGTGCTGTCCGCGGGCGTCCACGACGGGGATGCCGAGCGTCGCCCACTGCGCGTGCAGACAGCCCGAGGCGAAGCCCCACCGGCCGGTGACGACCAGACCGCCGTCGACCGCCCTGCTGGTGGCGCCGGGGGCGAGCACTCCACACACCCGAGCGCCGGGATTCTCCCCCCAGACATCCAGCTGGGCCTGCTCGGGATAGAGACCGACCGTCCAATTGCAGACGTTGATCAGCGTCGTCACCCAGCCCGTGGATCCGCAGCCGCGCGCCAGCTCCGAACTGACCTCCAGGAAGGTCCTGAAGTCCGTCTCGTGACCACCCAGGCGGCGCGGCACCGTCAGCCGGAACAGCCCCGCCTCGGACAGGGCCGTGATGTTCTCCTCCGCCACCCTGCGGTCCTCTTCGGTGCGGGCGGCGTTCTCCCGAAGCAGGGGCACCAGCGCTTTCGCGCTCTGCTTCAGCTCCGTGAAGTCGGTGTTCGGGGCGGCGGCGGTGGACGTGGTCAAGGGATCCCTCCGGCGGGTCGGCAGCGCAAACGGCGCGCCTCGCGTCGGCGCGCCCCTACAGGGGTTCCACGCCGGGCCCTTGTCTCTGTGCCGTCTCCGGGGAACCGCCCGGTCGGCCCGCTGTTGGTGGGCGCGGTGATCGCGGCACCGGCGGTCTCCAGGGTCCTCACGAGAAGCGTCGAGATCCTCTACGACCACGGTGGCGGAGGCGCGCCTGCGCAGACACCTACGGGTGGTAGAGGGCGTGAGCGCGTGTCAGGTCGGCAGGCCCCCCGTCCTGACCGAGAGGGAAGAAGTGGTTCACCTGCCACGCCTGAGTGCTGCGGGCCTGTCGGCTGGTCGTGGTCACCCACGGCGGATAGACACGGAATCCGCGCTTCCCGCCGGATCCGTCGCGGGAGACGACGCCGCGTTCGCACAACACCGCGCACGGGAACACGAACTGTCCGAAGCCGTCGTCGTCCCGGCTGCTGATGACGAAGAGGTCCACCCCGTCTTCGGCGTCGAAGGGGCGAATCGGCCCCTGCTCGGACCGCTGCCACACGGTGACGAACTGACCGACCTTCGTCGGTGTGGTCTTGGCCACGCGGAACCGAACCGAGCGGCCATCGACCGAGAACGCGCAAGCCGCGTACTCGGCACTCTCCGCCTCGGGCACCGGAAGCGAGCAGACGAAGCCGCCCGGGTCGTACACCGACGCCTTCGCCGACAGCAGGTCACCGTGAAGCCCCGCCCACGGTTGATTCGTCACCATCCCATCATCCTGCCATCGAGCCCGCACCGGCTCCCTTGCCCCCCATGCCCTTGCAACAAATAATCGGTTGCCTGTCGGCGATGGTGGTGGATGCAATGTCCGGCATGGTCACCCAGGCGCGCCCGCCACGGCGAGACGAGACGAAGGCGCACCACCGGGCCTTGCCACTCCGCGATCCGGGTGAGCCGCGACCGAATCGTCACACGGGAGACGCCGACGCATGAGTACGCCACCCTCGCTTCTTGGAGCGGAGCGGACCGACGGATCATCCGTCCAGATCGGCGCTCTCGTTCCGCTGACCCGGCCTGGCTGGGTCGGGGCGGGCCGACACCTGCTCGCGGGACTCGAGCTGGCCGTTCGCGATGTCAATGACTCCGGCGGGATCGGCGGAAGGCCACTCGAACTGCTGGTCCGGGACACCGCGGCTGATCCACACAGGGCCGCGGCGGCCGTGGACGAACTGGCTCAGCTGGGCGTGGCGGCCTTGGCGGGGGAGTACCACAGCGTCGTCGCTCGCGCCGCTGCCGCCAGGGCCGACGCCCTCGGTCTGCCGTTCCTCTGCTCGTCAGCGGTTCTCGACGCGCTCACCGAGCACCCGACGCAATGGGTCGCGCGCCTCGCTCCGGCGCAGTCCCACGGCTGGCGGATCTACGCGGACTTCCTCCTCGGCGCGGGTCACAGCCGAATCGCCGTCGCGGCCGAGCCGAGTGTCTACTGGGCATCCGGGGCCCGCATTCTGCGGGACCACCTCGCTCCGCGCGGCGGCACCGTCGTCGAACTCGACGTGCGTGCGCTCACGCCCACGGACGTGTGCGACGAACTCGTCGCCGATCGCGCGACAGCGCTCCTCCTGCTGGTCGGCCACCCGGAGCCGGCGGTGTCGATCGTCAGGTCCGTCCGCCGCGACCAGCGCCTCGCCGAGATCATGATCGGTGCTCCGGCCGGGCAACCGGAGTTCCCCGAATGGGCGTCGTCGCTCGGCGACGACGGCGCCGCGATCCCGTTCCTGCGCTACCTGCCCGAGCGCCTCGGCCCACTTGGTGCACGAGTCGAGGCGGCCCTGCGCGAGCGGCTGCCCGAAGCGCCCTCCTTCGTCGCCTTCGAGGGCTACGACACGGTCACCGTGCTCGCGGATCTGCTGCGTTCCCACGGCGTGGATCGGGCGCGCACTGCCGAACTCTGGCCGCGCGTTGCGGTCGAAGGCACCCGCGGCCAGATCCGGTTCTCGCGCACGCCGGGCATCAGCGTGTGGCAATGGGCATGGCCACCAGTCCAAGTCGTTGATCGGGATCCGGCGGAACCCGGTCGCTTTCGGACACTTCACGCCCGGGGATCTCGGAGTGGGGGTGGGTGACCAGAGATGGGCCCGGTGGTCGTCAGGCGGGTGCCACTTCTGCGATCAAAGCCCGGACGCGTGTCTCGATCGCGTCGCGGATGGGGCGTACGGCCTCGACACCCTGCCCGGCCGGGTCGTCGAGCTGCCAGTCGAGGTACCGCTTGCCGGGGAAGACGGGGCACGCGTCGCCGCAGCCCATGGTGATCACGACGTCGGACGCTTGCACCGCCTCCGGCGTGAGCACCTTGGGGATCTGGCCGGAGAGGTCGATGCCGACCTCCCTCATCGCCTTCACCACCGCCGAGTTGACGGCGTCGGCGGGCGCCGAGCCGGCAGAGCGGACCTCGATGCGATCGCCCGCGAGGTGGGCGAGGAAGGCGGCCGCCATCTGGGAGCGGCCGGCGTTGTGGACGCAGACGAACAGCACCGACGGACGCGGGGCGGAAGTGTTCATGGCAGGTGTCTCTCTCGGGGCATGTCAGGAGGAGGTGGGTGCGGGTTCACTGCTGGAGACACCGATCTCACGGGGTGCCGGGGAGGCGAGCGGGCCGTACACCGCGGCCACGATGCCGAGCCCGAGCGCCGCGCCGAGCAGCTGGGCGGCGATGAACGGGACGACGGAGGCGGGCGCGATCCCGGCGAAGGTGTCGGTGAACGCCCGGCCGATGGTCACCGCCGGGTTCGCGAACGACGTGGACGAGGTGAACCAGTAGGCGGCCCCGATGTACGAGGCCACCGCGGCCGGAGCGAGCGCGGCGCGGCCGACCCGGCTGAGGCCGAAGATCAGCAACATCAGCCCGGCCGTGGCGACCACCTCGCCCAGCCACAGGTTTCCGGCGTTCCGGTCGTGCGCGGAGAACTTCACCAACGGCTGGGCGAACATCGCGTCGGCCAGGACCGCTCCGCCGATCGCGCCCGCGATCTGGGCGGGCACGTACGCGGCGACGTCCCGGAGCGACGGCCCGTCCGGTTTGCGGCGGCCGGTGAACCAGGCGGCGAGGGTGACGGCCGGGTTGAAGTGCGCGCCGGAGACCGGCCCGAGCACGGCGATCAGCACACCCAGGCCGAACACGGTGGCGACGGAGTTGGCGAGCAGCTGCACACCGACGTCGTGCGACAGCTCGGTGGCCTGGATGCCGGAGCCGACCACCACCGCCACCAGCGATCCGGTCCCGACCGCCTCCGCGGCGGCTCGGCGGCCGAGCGGGGCATTCATGCGCCGGCTCCGGCTGTCCGCGGGGTGGTCAAAAGCGCGGTGAGCCGGTCCAGGGCGCCGGGCAGCACCCAGTAGTACACCCAGGTGCCACGCCGCTCGCAGTCGACGAGCCCGGCCTGCCGCAAGAGCTTGAGGTGGTGGGAGATGGTCGGCTGGGACAGGTCGAAGGCCGGGGTCAGCTCGCACACGCACACCCCGCCGCCCTCGCCGTCCGAGGCGATCATCGACAGCAGCCGGAGCCGTACCGGGTCGCCTAGAGCCTTGAAGACCTTCGCCAGATCGGCTGCCTGGCTCTCGTCCAGCGGTGCGGCGGCCAGACCAGGGCAGCAGGCTGCGTCCTGGCCGATCACCTCGAGCTCTTGTTTCGACATGCCTCTATGTTGACGTTTTTCGATTCAAGCCGCAAGGTTGAATCAATGAACATCAATACAGGCCGTTCCGGGTCATGTCATGGCCCGTCACCTGGGAGTGAGTCATGAGCGAGCAGGCCTCCATCGACGTGCGTGAAACCGTCCGTCGACGCTATGCGGCCGCGGCCGTGAAGGTCACTGCGGGCCAGGCCGCCTGCTGCGGCCCCGAGCCGGTCGAGGTCGACGAGAACTTCGGCGCGACCCTGTACGGCGCCGACGAGCGCGGCACCCTGCCCGCCGAGGCCGTCGCGGCCTCCCTCGGCTGTGGCAACCCGACCGCCGTCGCCGAACTCCGCGAGGGCGAACGCGTCCTGGACCTCGGCTCCGGCGGCGGCATCGACGTCCTGCTCTCCGCGCGCCGTGTCGGACCGACGGGCAAGGCGTACGGGCTGGACATGACCGAGGAGATGCTCGCCCTCGCACTGGCCAACGCGGCGACGGCCGGTGTCACGAACGTGGAGTTCCTCAAGGGCACCATCGAGGCGATCCCGCTGCCCGCGCGGACGATCGACGTGGTCGTCTCCAACTGCGTGATCAACCTGTCCGTCGACAAGCCCGCAGTCTTCGCCGAGACCTTCCGCGTGCTCAAGCCCGGCGGCCGTATCGGCGTCTCGGACGTGATCGCCGAGGACACGCTCACCCCCGACCAGCGGGCGCAGCGAGGCGACTACGTCGGCTGCATCGCCGGCGCACTGTCCTTCGCCGAGTACCGGGAGGGGCTGGAGGCGGCGGGGTTCACGGCCATCGAGATCACCCCGACCCACGCGGTCGCCGACGGCATGCATTCCGCCGTCGTCCGCGCGTCCAAGCCCGCCGGCCCCACCGTCGCCGGACGGGGGACCGTCGCGAAGCCCGCGGCGGACGACTCATGCTGCGGCGTCACCGCATGCCGTACTCCGGCCGAGCAGGCGACCGACCCGTCCGTCAGCGTCGTCGAGGCCGAGAACGCCTCCGGATGCGCCTGCCGGAGCTGACCTCTCCGGCCCGGCGGGAGACGAACAGATCACCGCTTCACGAATCTGCGCGAGGTGTCAGACGATGCCGCCATTGACACGGACGACCTGGCCGTTGACCCAGTGCCCTTGCGGGCCGGCCAGGAAAGCGACCGTGTCGGCGAGCGTGTCGAAGTCAGTGCCTCCACCGCGCTCTTGCTCGCGCTGTACGCGCCGTGGGCGGGGAAGGCCAGGCCGACGACGGACGTGGAGAAGGTGATCAACGCGTCACCGGGCCGCAGCCGGCGCGACGCCTGCTGAGGGACCACGAACGTCCCGCGGATGTTGGTGCGATGCAGGTCGTCCGGTACGGCGAGGTCGAGGTCGGCCACAGCGGACACAGCCGCCTTTCCGGCGGCGTGCGCCACTACGTCGACACCGCCGAAGTGGGTTTCCGCCGTGTCGGACAAGGCGGCCACCGCGCCTTCGTCGGCCACGTCGGCCACGTCGGCCTGTACGGCGATGGCCTGCCCGCCCACCGCCTCCACTTCGTGCGCCACTGCGTCGGCGAGGTCCTTTCGGCCCCGCAGCCCACGACGACGGCGTAGCCGTCCCCGGCGAGCCGGGCCACGATCGCACGGCCGATACCGCGCGAACCGCCCGTCACGACGGCGACCGCGTCCCCTGTCTCGCGCGGTAGGCGCGGAGGAGACTGGAGAGGTGAACCTGGCTGAACTCGGCACTTCCTGAAGCCGCGACGGGACCGGATCCGCCCGCCGGACGTGGGCCTGCCGGCCGGTCCGCGGCGGCGGGTGCCGGGGCTGCGGGCGGGCGGCCGTGCCTGCCGCGATGCCGTGATCGACATGGCATGCTGGACACAAGTGTCAGGGGCTGTCTGATCGTTGTGCCTCGAAGACGCGGCGGCTGCCGACCCGGTCGGAGCGCGACCGGGCGCTGCTCGGGCCCGTGCCGACGCAGCTGCCCGCGGTCTGAGACCGGCGGTCCACCCCGCACCGATGCTGTCGCCACCGACTGAGAGACTCTCATCATGGACACCACACCCGAGCACATAAGCTCCCGGACAGCGGCCGGATGGACCGTGGCGCTCGCGGTCCTCGGAGCAGCCACCGGCTACGCCTGGGGCGGGGCGTTCCTCGCCGTCACCTGTGCCCTTTCCCTGGGAGGCGGCGCCGCCCTGGGCTCGATCCTGTCGCGCCGCCGAATGATCGCGACCATTCGGGAAGGCCAGGGCAAAGCCGCCGCGCTCGGCTACGCCGACGGAATCTCAGACATGATGCTGCTGGGGATATCCGCATACAGGGACTCCGTCTTTCCGCTGTCCGGCCCCGGGGCCGTAGATCCCGCCGAGCGCATGGCGCGCCGCAAGGCCGCCTACCACTTCACCGCCGCCGAAGGACTTCCCCACCGCATCCGTGAGGCTGCGGCCGCTGCGCTCGAAGCGATCGACGACGGCCGGGACCGGGACGCCCAGTCCGCCATCGAGGACCTCATGAAGGCCGTCCAGGAGCAGCGCAGCGGCACGTGACCGGAGACCGGCGCGGGACGGTGGCCCCGACCGGCACCCTTCGCCGTCTGAGTCGCGGTCAGGTGTCCTCGGGGTCCAGCTCGAATGTGAAATAGATGCTCAGGCAGTAGGGCTCGTCCTCGTCGTGGAAGAAATCCCAGGACACGTCCGACAGACGGATCTTCTGTTCCCGCACCCACTCATGCGCTTTCCTGAAGGCGTCCGCGGCAGTTGTGGCGAGGAACAGTTTCCTGGCCATGGGATGCACCCCGGTCTCAGCGTCCGAGTCGTCGAAACCCTCCGGAACGTCCAGGCAGAGGTTGGGATCCAGCACCATGGAGTGCGTCCTTTCCAGTCGGTTTGCCCATACGAATCGAGTGGCTGATCCGCTGAGCACGACGACTGGTAAGACCGCCGCGCCCCCGGAAAGGGTTGCTCCTTCCGGCTCCGCGGCGAGATGACGCAGCCACGGAAGTGCACGCTCCTCTGCAATGTGAGCAACCTCGTGCGCCGTCCCATGCGGTGGCGGTCACGGTGTTGGGGCGAGCCGTGATGCGGCGGGGCTCGGCCGACGGGAACCGGGTCCTGGTGATCGCCCCTGACGAAGTACTCCAGCGAGCGAGCGTCGTCAATCAAGCTCTGAGCAAGGTCTACGGGCAGGTGAAACGCCTCGAACGAGGCGATCCCGAGCAGGGTGAGACGATGGAGGCCGCAGCCCAGGCGCAATATGAGGTCTGGAACATGCTCCGAGCCATGAGAACCGCGATGCGTCACGACCTTGGGGTGACGCCCGACGATTGAGCTTTGTACCCGCCAGGCGACAGGGGAGTCGGCCCTGGGGTCGGTGGCGGCCTCGCATCGTCAACTCCGCTCCCACTTGGACGTCGCCGACTTTGTCGCGGTGTCCTTGCCTGGAAGAGCGGCACGAGCGCGGGTCGTTGTGACGGGGCCGGCTCCGGTCGGATGATCGTCGGCCAGGGTCCGCCTGGAGTGCTTCGTGCTTCGGGGCGGACACCGATCGCCCACGGCGTGCGCGCTGCGCCGGTCGCCCGCCGGCCCGCTGCCCCGGCGCCGGGCAGTCCAGGAGAACCGCACCCGCGATCCGGATCCTGGGTGGGGACCACCGGGTGCGTTCACTGCCTCGGGGCTGTGCCTGCCGGAGTGCGCAGGCTGGCGCGATGGGCGCGGGCCGTGGTCATCAGGGTGTCCAGTGCGTCCCGGGTTCGCATGAGTTCGTCGATGTGCTCGGAGAGCCGGTTGCGTTCCTGCGCCATCCGTTCGAGCGCGGCATCGGAGTTGCCCTCGCTGGGTGCGTCGACGCAGGGCAACAACTCGGAGATCGTACGACTGGACAGGCCCGCCGCGTACAGGCGCTGGATGAATCGCACCCGCTCCACCTCGAGTTCCGTGTAGTGCCGCTGCCCACTGGCGCTGCGGCTGCTGGTCAGCAGCCCCTGCTCCTCGTAGTAGCGCAGCGACCGGACGCTGACCCCGGCCTGCGCCGCCAGCTCGCCGATCCGCATGGCCGCCTCCCGTGGTGAGCCCCGTCACAACACTTGCCTCTGACGTCAATGTCAGGTTCTAGCGTATCGCTGTGCCCGGGGTTCGGGTGCGCCGTGAATGGAGGAAACCCGACGTGACGACCTTGTTCAGCAGCTACCGGCTCGGCGACCTGACGATGCCCAACCGGATGGTGATGGCCCCGATGACCCGTGTCAGGGCCGCGGCCGGGGGCCTTGCCACACCGTCCATGGCGACGTACTACGCGCAGCGCGCGACGGCCGGACTGATCGTGTCCGAGGGGGTGCAGCCCAGCCTCGTCGGGCAGTCCAATCCGGGCACGCCCGGACTGCACACCGAGGAGCAGGCCGCCTCATGGCGTGCCGTGACCGACGCCGTGCACATCAATGGCGGGCGGATCTTCGCCCAGCTCATGCACGGCGGCCGGGTCTCGCACCCCGACACGACCGGCCACCAGCCCGTCGGCCCCTCGGCGATCGCCGCAGTGGGCGAGGTCTTCACCCCGACCGGCCCGCAGCCCGCACCCATGCCTCGCGCACTGAACACCTCCGAGGTGCCCGAGCACGCCCTCGCCTACGCCGAGGCGGCCCGACGCGCGATCGACGCGGGCTTCGACGGAGTCGAACTCCACGGCGCCAACGGCTACTTGATCTCCCAGTTCCTCTCTTCCAACGCCAACCAGCGCGCGGACCGCTACGGCGGCACGATCGCGGGCCGGATCCGGTTCGCCGTGGAGGCCGTGGCCGCGACGGTGGACGCGATCGGGGCGCCCAGGACGGGTATCCGCCTCTCCCCGGGCGGTGGCTTCTGGGGTGTCGAGGAGAACGACGCGCTCGCCCTCAACACCGCCCTGCTGGCGGAGCTGTCCCCTCTCGGACTCGCGTACGTCCATCTGGAGGCGACCACGGACGACGAGGTGCTCGTGGGGCTGCGCCACGTCTGGCCCGGGGCCCTGATCGTCAATCCGGTCCTTCCGATGGGCCCCAAGCAGACCGGCCGCGAGGAAGCCGACCACTGGCTGGGCCTGGGCGCCGACCTGATCAGCTTCGGCCGCGGCTTCCTGGCCAACCCCGACCTCGTCGAACGCCTCCGCGTCGGCCTGCCGATCGCTCCCGTCGACGAGGCCACGTACTACCAGGGCGGCGACGCCGGCTACCTCACCTATCCGGCCTACCAGCACGCGGCGTGACGCCCACGGACATCGAGGCATTCGATGCGCTTGCTGTCGGTACCGCCTGAGGACCTTGGTTCGGAGTGCCGGCAGCGGAAGGCCGCCGCCCGAGACCGCTCTCGCGGGGGATGCGGCGGCACGTCAGGCCCTGTCCGACTCGGACAGGGCCGTGGTGATCATGCGGGTGGCGAAGTCATGGTCGTCGGTGAGGCGGTTGATGTGCTCCGCGAGCAGGAATGCGGTGGCCTCCAGGGCGTTCATCTCGTCCGTGGTCCAGTCTCCGTACTGTTTGCGCCACAGGCTGGGGCTCAGATCGGTGCCCGCGGCGATGACCAGGCCGGCCATGGTGGGGATGGCCTCGGGGCGGACACTCTTCGGCATCATGTGCATCGTGGCCACGAGGTTGGGCACCACGTACGCGATGACGTCCTTGTCGTGGTCCTCGTACGCCATCCGCAACCACTTCATGAACATGAAGATGACTGTGCACGCGCCGTCCAGCATGTCCTCGAGCCCCTGGCGACCCAGGGAGGCGGCGAACTGGTCGACCAGCGCCTGTTGTTCGGGGTCGGTCTCGGTGTTGCCGTCGTAGATGGCCTTGAGACGGGAGTCGATCATCATGAGCGCTGAGCCCACATCGCCGGCGGGAGCGTGCCGGGGGTCGCAGGGCGATGACACAGGATTTCCTCCTCATGTGACCACGGTGTGTAGCGCGACGCTTCCGTACGGTAGACCGTAGTGGGGGCTGGAGTCTGGCGAATCCCGTCGTTCGACACCGGGACCGGTCAAAGGCGTCCGTCGGCCCCCGGAGCCGGGTGGCCGTCCGGCGTGCCCGACCGACACCGATCGATGGCAGGCACCTGGTCGAGGTCGGTTTCGCGCATGATGCGCCGCACGGTCTCCGGCAAGGAGCTGCCTGCGTCGATGACCGTCTCGATCCCGCTGGGGAGCAGGTCCCGCTCGCGGTACCAGTCACCCAGGTGCTGGTCGGTGACCTGAGTCAGGTATGTCGGGTCGGGCTTCGTCCTGTGCCGGGCGAGGGTCTCCTGAAGGGGCACGTTCCTCAGGGCCGTCGGGACGTCGGCGCGGCGAGGTAGTCGCCGTGTTCTATGTCGTCGAGCAGTGACGGGTGAGTGGGTGACCAGTCGAGCAGCTCTTGGGTGTGGGAGGCGGAGACGGGGCCGTCGAAGCCGTAGAACGTCGAAAGGGAGGGGCTGGGGAAGTGGGCGGCGGCCTCGTCGGGGGTCAGTGAGACCGTGGGCAGGTCGAGGCCGCGGGCGATCGTCTCCGCGATGGACTTGAAGGGGACGCCGCTTTCGGCTGCTCCGTGCAGCACGCTGCCCGCCGGAGCCTTCTCCAGTGCCAGGCGGAACAGGACGGCTGCGTCGAGCCGATGGACCGCGGGCCACCGGTTGCCGCCGTCGGCCACGTAGGCGGACACGCCGGTCTGGCGTGCGGTGGCTGTCAGCATGCCGATGAAGCCGTGGTCACCAGGACCGTGGACCGTGGGAGCGAGTCGGACCACGCTCGCGCGTACGCCTTGCGGGGCGAAGCTCAGGCATGCTCGCTCGCCCGGGATCCGGAAGCCGGCGACCCCGGCGGGATCGGGATCGTCGGCTTCGCCGCTCACTCGGCCTGCGGGCATGACCAGGGTGCCCGAGGTGCTGATGAACGGCCGGTCCGAGTGCTCCAGCGCGTGGCCGAGGGCCTCGATCGCGGTGCGGTCGCGCCTCATCATGTCGTCGGGGTCGGCGAAATCGCCGCCGAAGGCCATGTGCACGACGCCGTCCGCGGCTTCGGCGCCGTTGTGCAGGCTGTCGAGGTCGTCGAGAGAGCCGCGGTGAGGTGTGGCGCCCAGTGACTCCAGCCGTGCGGCGGCGGTGTCCGAGCGTGCGAGGCCGGTGACGGTGTGGCCGGCCGCGAGGAGTTCGGCGACGACGGCGGGGCCGGTCAGGCCGGAGCCGCCGGTGACGAAGACATGCATGCGGCACTCTCCTTCTACGTCAGTGGATGGCGCTACTTAGTGCCATTCACTGACGGTAAGTAATGTCAGTCACTGGCGTCAAGTAGTGTCGGTCACTGGCATATGGGATATCCTCAGGAGGTGCCACGTAGCGGAGCAGAAGCGCGCCGCCGCCTCCAGCAGGCGGCCTTGGAGCTGTATCGGGAGCAGGGGTTCGACCGGACCACCGCGGCTGAGATCGCCGCCCGGGCCGGTGTCAACGAGCGAACGTTCTTCCGGCACTTCCCGGACAAGCGCGAGGTGCTCTTCGACGGCGAAGCCGACCTGCGCGCGGCCCTGACGCAGGCGGTGGCCGAAGCGCCCGCTCCGCTGCAGCCCCTCGACACGCTGCTCTGGGCCTTCCGGAAGGCCGGACGGATCCTTGAGGACAACCGCCCGTTCTCCGAACCGCGACTGGCAGTCATCGCGGTGACACCGGCGCTCCGTGAACGCGAGTTGGCCAAGCACGCGTCGCTCATCGAAGCCGTGGCGGAGGCGCTGCGGCAGCGAGACGTCCCCGACCGGCTGGCCGGCCTGGCCGCTCAGACCGGCTGGGCGGCCTTTCACCACGCCGCCCAAGCCTGGATCGACGACCCCGCACGGAGTCTGGACGCGCACCTCTCGCGAGCCTTCGACGATCTGCGCGCCCTCTCCGGAACCGCCCAGGAGGCGAAGTACGCGGCGAGGGCCGACTAGGTCGCGGGACGTGAGGGCCAGCGCTGGTGGGGGCGCTGGTCAGGGCGCACGCGAGGGTTCCGGCGGGTCGCGTCTGCGGCCGGTTCGACGAAGAGCACGAGCGGCCCGGACCGTGGACGAGTGCCGCGGTCCGGGCCGGCTCACGCCTGATGTCAGACGCTGTGGCGGTCGACGCAGGTGGTGGGGGGTCAGGGAAGCAGGACGGCCTTGCCGTGGTTGCGATGGGCTTCCAGGTCGGCGTGGGCCTGCGCCGCGTCCGCCAGGGGATAGGAACGCCAGATCGGCACGGTGAGCTTGCCGACGGCGGCCAACTGCACCAGCTCCTGGAGGGATTGCCCGGCCTGGTCGCCGCCGCCCGCGCTGAAGCGGACACCGTGCTCAGCGGCGGACATGTCGGCGATGGTGATGACATGTGCGCTGTCGCCGGTCAGGGCGACGGAGTCCGCGAGCACGCCGACACCGGAGGCGTCGAAGACGAGGTCGACTCCCTGGGGGGCGGCGGCTTTCACTCGCTCCAGCCATCCGTCGCCGTAGCGGACCGCGGTGGCTCCGAGTGCGGTGACGCGCTCGATGTCGTGCTCACCGGCGGTTCCGACGACGGTGATGCCGCGGGCTGTGGCCAACTGCACGGCGATGGTGCCCACGCTGCCGCCGGCGCCGTGGACGAGGAGGGTCCGACCCGCTCGTGCCCCCAGCTGGTCGAGGACGCGGGACGCGGTCCGGCCGACCGTGACCAGTGAGGCCGCGACCTCCCACGACAGGGCCTCGGGTTTGGCCACCGGCTGGTCGAGCAGGGCGTACTCGCCGTAGCTGCCGCCGACGGCGGAACCGAGAACCTCGTCTCCCACGGCCGCGTCGACTCCCTCGCCGACGGCGTCGACGACACCGGCGGCGTCCAGGCCGGGAGTCACGGGGAAGCGGGCCGGGATCGCACGGGCCATCAGACCGGACCGGATCTTCAGGTCGAGGGGGTTCACGGAGGCGGCCCGCACTCGGATCCGGACCTGGCCGGGTCCGGGGTCCGGTGCGGTGACCTCGGACAGCTGCAGTACCTCGGGCGCGCCGTACTCGGAGAATGTGATCGCTTTGGGCATCAGGAACTCCCTGGTAGGAGGGGTGGGAGGGGAGGGGGGCCGTACGTGCCGTGCTGCACTGCGCGGCCGTGACAGAGGGCTGCGTCGCTCAGCCGGTGAGGGTGGGGTAGTCGGTGTAGCCGCGGTGGTCGCCGCCGTAGAAGGTGGCCTGGTCCGGGGTGTTGAACGGACCGCCGTTCGCGAGGCGGCGGGGCAGGTCGGGGTTGGCCAGGAACAGGGCCCCGTAGGAGATCATGTCCGCGCTCCCGTCCTCGATCAGCTTCAGCGCGTCGGGGCCGGTGGCGTCGGGGTGGGTGAAGGGGTTGAGGACGAACGTGCCGGGCCAGGCGTTGCGCAGCCGTGCGGTCAGGTCGCGGTCGGGACCCTCCAGCAGGTGCAGGTAGGCGAGGTCCAGGTCGACGAGTCGGTTCAGCAGGGCGGGGTAGACCTCGCGCGGGTTGTCCTCGGAGATGTCGTTGTACGGGTTTCCGGGTGAGATCCGCAGGCCCACGCGGCGGCCGCCGATCGCCTCGGCCACGGCGGCGACGACCTCCACGGCGAAGCGGATCAGGCCTTCGGTGGTGCCGCCCCAGGCGTCGGTGCGCTGGTTGGTGCCGGGCGCGAGGAACTGGTGGATCAGGTAGCCGTTGGCGCCGTGGATCTCCACCCCGTCGAATCCGGCCTCGACGGCGTTGCGAGCGGCGTCGGCGAAGTCGGCGATCGTCCGGCGGATCTCCGCTTCGCTCAGTTCCCTCGGCGTCACGAACTCCTTCGGCCCGGCAGGGGTGAAGACCTGGCCCTTGGCGGCCACCGCCGACGGTCCCACCGGCAGCAGACCGTCGGGCAGCAGGCTCGGGTGGCCGATCCGGCCGGTGTGCATCAGCTGGGCGAAGATCGCGCCGCCCTCGCGGTGCACGGCGTCGGTCACGGCCTTCCAGGCCTGCACCTGCCCGGCCGTGTGCAGACCGGGGGTGTCGGGGTAGCCCTGCCCGACCGGCGAGGGCTGGATGCCCTCGGTGACGATCAGCCCGGCGCCGGCGCGCTGTGCGTAGTACGTCGCCATCAGCTCGGTCGGCTCGGCGTTGGGCCCGAAGGCACGGCTGCGGGTCATCGGCGCCATCGCGACGCGGTTGGCCAGGCGCTTGCCGCCCAGCTCGATCGGATCGAAAGCAGTGGTCATGGCCTCTTCCTCGGGTTGCGTGCTGTTGCGCGGTCCGGTCGTTCCGTCGCCCGCACCGCGGAAATTACCTGTCCGAACAAGTAAATCACCTGTCCGAACAGGTAAATGCTGATGATTCATTCCTGGCATGAATGTGAGGTACGTCACGTGCCTCGACATGGCCCTCTGTGGACGGCCCCTCCGTCGAAGCTTGGGGACTCCTTGGGGGCGGCCTACCGAGAGGTAGGATGAACTTGCTCGGGCAGGAAAGTGAGGGAAGAGATGGCGCAGTCCACACCGGAGGGTGGATCCGGATGGGGTCCCCCGGGGGCAGGGCAGGAGGTCACCGTCCCGGTGCCGGCCGCGGCCGGCAGTGGTCCGATCAGTCACGCGATCTTCCGCCTGGCGCGTCTGCATCGCATGTTCGCGGGACAGCTGCTGCGGCGCATCGGCCTTCATCCGGGCCAGGAGCTGGTCATGATGCACCTGTGGGAGCTCGGCCCCCAGCGTCAGGCCGACCTGGTGCGCCTGATGGACTCCGACGCCGCCACGATGACGCGCACCGTCCGGCGCCTGGAGCAGGCCGGTTTCGTCCGCCGCCGCCCCTCACCCACCGACAAGCGCGCCTCGCTCATCGAACCCACAGCGGCCAGCCATGCCCTGCGCCGCGAGGTGGAGCAGGTCTGGAGCCAGCTCGAGGATCTCTCGACGGCGGGCCTCTCGGACGACGAGTGCACCGCGGCTCTGCGGACCCTGGAGCGCCTGGAACGCAACCTCGTACAGGCCGCCGCCGATTCCACCGGAGCGAACAGGGAGCGTTGACGCGGGTCTGGACGCTGCTGGACCTGGTGCACCACCTGATGGGGGTGCACCGGCGCTCGGCCGCCATCGTCGCCGCAGACCTGTGTGCCGTCGCCCGGTACCAGCTCCAGGAGGTCGCGGTGCACACCTGCGCGCTCCCGAGGGGATCGAAGCCATCGCGGAAGTGATCCGCCATCACCGCAGCGCGACCGGCCGAACGAGCGAGCCGGCTCCCTCCGATCGGCTGACATGAATCCGTTCGGCGCTGCCCCCTGATGCCGACGGGGCTGGGCATCCGTACTTTCTGTCGCGTGAAACTGACGAACAGTCACCGGCGTGCGGGCGTGAGGGTCCGGCGTCTTGTCGTGACTCTCACCGCGCCACTGGTCATGCTGCTGGCGGCGGTGCCGGCGGCTGTCTCTGCCCCGGCGGGGCCCGCGCCGGTGTCCCCGCGGCAGGTGGAACTGCACCGTTCTGCCACGTACAACATGCGCTACAAGTGGGAACGTTGGCAGCATGGAGTCTTTCCGCTGGCCAGGCAGGCGGAGATCCTGGCCCTCCAGGAGGTCCCGGACAGTCTGCCCCCGGACACGGAGCCGGCGGACGGGAGGCACGTGGGCGCGCTGACGCCCATGCCCAACGGGTTCACCGTCGAGCGCTATCGCTGGGTGAACTGCCGTCCGCCCAACCCGCAGAGCCCCTGCATCATCTACCGGATCGTGACGCAGCGCCGCAACCGCTCGATCGCCATTGTGGTCAACCAGCCGGACGACGACGTCGTCGCCGTCAACGTCGTCCCACCCCAGGCCCCGGAGGACGACGCCAAACCCGCGCTCGGGATCCAGCTGTCGGACGGGACCTGGTTCTACTCCGTGCACGCACGGAACAGGGTGGGCGTCCGCCAGGACAACGACGCCCCTGACCTGGTGGCCGCGATCGACCGGGTGGCGGGCGCCCACTGGGCGGTCTTGGGCGACTTCAACCGCACGCCGGACTCGTGGGAACGGCGACAGCTGGCCCCGGGTATCGGGATCAACCGCACGGACCTCGCCACCTACCCGGTGCCGGCGCCCAGGTCCGAACTCGACTACATGGTCTACAGGGGCCTCTCGTCACTCGCGGCGTACAGCGCCCACCGCCTGACCTATGTCGACGGCTCCGACCACTACCCGGTCGGCTTCTGGTACAGCCCGAACGGCAATGTCGAGTACCCCTGCGATCCCGGCGACGCCCAGCTGCGCGCGGCCCGGGCCAGGTGCGCGCCGAAGACGGCGATCGTGTCGATGGGCGACAGCTACATCTCCGGCGAAGCCGGCCGCTGGGCGGGCAACGCCAACACCACCCCGGCGGGGACGGACTGGGGCACGGACCGCGCCGCGACCAACTGCGTCAACGAGACGAGATGCCAGACCGACCTCGACCGGGTCTACGGCCTCACCTCGTACGCCGAGGGCGGCAACCGCTGCGACCGATCCGACACCGCGCCGATCCTCGCCGCCTCCTATCCCTTCTCCGAGTGGCGGCACTTCAATCTGGCCTGCTCCGGGGCCACGACGGACGAGATCAGCCGGCCGTTCTCCGAGAAGGGCCAGCCCGCCCAGATCGATCAGCTGAAGGCGGTGGCCTCGGCGTACCGGGTGGCAGAGATCGTCGTCTCGATCGGCGGCAACGACCTGGGGTTCGAGGACATCATCAGCTCATGCGCCAGAGACTTCCTCTTGTCCCCGCCGTTCTACTCGCACTACTGCAAGAAGGGGTGGGGCGACCAGAGCACGGAGCTCGACACCGTCGGAAACAAGGTGACGCGGTCCCTGAAGGACATCCAGGAATCGATGTCCGAGGCGGGCTATGCCCCCTGGGAATACCGACTGGTCGTCCAGAACTACCCGCAGCCGCTCCCGCCGGGCAACGCCTACCGGTACCCCGAGACCAACGCCGCGCGCTACGGCAAAGGCGGCTGTCCATTCTTCGACGCGGACACGGACTGGGCCCGCGACACCATCGTGACCGGGATGACCAGGGAACTCCAGCAGGCTGCCGAACGGGTCGGCGCCACATTCCTGGACGTGCAGGACGCCCTCGCCGGGCACGAGCTGTGCAACAAGAACGCCCAGCAAGCCACGAGCGCCAACACTGCTGCCCAGCCGCTGAATTCACAGTCGGCCGAATGGGTACGCTGGGTCTCCTACCTCAAATTCCAGAGTGCGCTCTGGTCCTCGCAAGGAGCCAAGCAGGAGGCGATCCACCCGAACTTCTTCGGTCAGCTGGCGCTGGGCGGCTGCCTCACCGAGCTGGGCACACGGCCGGCCTCGGGCTTCTACTCCTCGTGGGTCTGCACCAATGACGGCCTGCACGGTATCGACGGCATGCAGGTCCACAGGGCATAGCCGACGGCCGGAACCCTGCATTGCGCGCCGGAGCACCACCGGCGGTGCTCCGGCCGCCGACGGGGGTGACCGGGATGGGGTACGTCTCGTGCACCAGCGCGTGCGGAACCCACGATGAAGAGGACCCAACACCTGATGTCCATATGGCCTTCCGTCGTCGCCGTACTCGGTACCCTCGCCGGTACCCTGACCGCCGGGCTCCTCCAGCACCGCTCGGCACGCACCGCACGCGCCGAGGAGCGCGCCGACAGCCACCGCCAGGACCAACTCGGTGCCGTCACCGACTTCGCGGCCGCCCTGGACGCGCACCGCTCGGCGATCTTCCATCGGGAGCGTCTGGCCCTGACCGAGGCAGGCACCGAGCACCAGTTGGAGGCCCAGACGAGGTCCCACGACACCCGGACGGCGATCACCGCGCCGCACATCCGACTTCAGGTCCTGGTCCCCGAGCTGGCCGGACCCGCCCAGCAGGCCGCAGACGCCACGTACGCGCTGCGCAAGGCCACCGACCGGGCCGAGTTGGACGCCCAGCGGCATGCGGCCAAGGAAGCGTCCGTCGCCTTCATCGCCGCGGCCGCCACACTCCTGAGCCCCGACAACCGTTGACCGAGGGCGACCAGAACCGCTCTTGGAGATGACCTACGCGGCCGGCCCGTAGGAGCGTCGCTCAGCGCAGTACCGCCGCCAGCAGGTCCGGGCCCAGCGCCGTGAGGTCCAGCGACACCGGATCCGAAGGGATCGGTTCGGCCGCAGCATGTCCACGATGATGCAGTCGCCGCCCGGTGGGGCGTCCCTGCCGTCGCCGCGGGCTCCGTGGTCTGCACCCTGGCATCGATGGTGCCGGCGGTCGGATGCCCCGCCACATCGCCCATGTCGCCGGGTGGCTCTCGAGTGTCACAGCAGGCCGATGTTGGTGAGTGGGACGTTCCAGTCGCTGCTCTCCATGTGGCCATGGCCGTCCAGAGCCGTTGCGGGCAGCGTGAACTGCAGCAGCCCGGCCACGACAACGGCCACGACGGCGACGACACTTCGCTTCACGGTTCCTCCTCGACGACGGCAGTACCGACCACCCTGCTCCGAGGCGGCAGTCCCCGCCTGTGCAGCCACGCCGCCCGGCAGGTGGATTCAGCCGCTCGGTGGTGCCGTCTCCCTCGGTGGGCCGTCGGCATCGGCCTCACCCGTGGATCCAAGAACTTGTCGCCGACGAGCTGCCCAGCAGGCGCAGCGCGTGGGCGGACGCGCTGTCGGGTTCGGCGGTGTAGAGGTAGAGGTGGAGGTGGAGGGCCTGGTCCGGGTCGTCGGGCAATGTGAGGGACTCATAGTCCAGGGCCAGTTCGCCGATGAGGGGGGGATCGCTTGGTGCCGTGGGTGTATTCGAGGACGCCGTGGTCGGCCCACCACCGGCCGAAGTCCGCGCTGTGCACGGACAGTTCGCCGACCAGCCCGCCGAGGAACGGGACCGGATGATCGGAGGACTTGCGCGAAGAGGTCGCCTCCTCCGGTGTGCGCGTGATCACCATCGCCCCCGGCGCCGTGGAGACCGAACTGCTGTCGCACACCTGCAACGAGCGGATCAAACAGGACTACGAGGCATGGAAGAAGTCCGCCGGCGGTGCCCTGGACCGGCAGGCCGTGGCCGAGGCCATCGCCTACCGGCAACCGCAGAACGTCACCGTCCGTGAGATCGTCCTCGCCGCCACCGGCCAGGAAGCCTGACCGGCCCTGTCAGCGGAGATGGGCCGGGCCTCAAGCGCCGGACAGCCCACGCGAACGAGGCCTTGTCGCCTGCGCGGGTCGCAACAGGTCGAAGCGGACGTCGTGCCACAAGGCGCGGAGCCCGGACGTGCCGTCGGCGGTCAGATGGTCCTTGGGGACGGCCCAGGACTTGACTGGCGTCGTGTCGGGGGTGAGCGCCGGCCACCCCGGGTCACCGGTGGCCGCGAAGGCGGCCCAGGACAGGAGCATGCGGCGGGACAGGGCGTGGTCGTGTGCGTCGGGGGCACTGCCGATGAGGAAGTCCGCGCCGACGGCGTCCAGGTTGCCGAAGGCGAAGGGGATGTCCGCGGTGTGCCAGGGCCTGGCCCCTTCGCGCCTGCGGGCGAAACGAGCCAGGTGCGCCCGGCCGCCGGCCCTCGCGTGGTGCTCGGCGAGCCGGGTGGTGTACTCGCCGAACTGCGCGTCGCTGAAGAGCGCGAGGTAGCGGTCGAGTACCGGGGCGCCCGGCATCAACGCGCGGTAGCCGTCGACCAGGTGGGCCGGGAGGGCCAGGGCATCGGCGAAGTCCGCCAGTTCCGCCTCGGTGGTGACCTCCCGGACGGCCCCCACCGCGTGGAGGAACCAGTACTCCTCCAACGTGTGGCACACCAGCAGGTCCACCTCCCGCGCCGCCCCGGAGGCGAGCATGCGCAGTGGGTCCGCGGGCAGCACCTCGCCGTCGACGACGGGTTGAAAGATCACCGGGTCGAAGGCGTGGACCGGCGTCACGGGCTCGGTCCCACAGCGTGCGGCGGCCTTGTCGGAGGCGGCCACCAGCGCCTGGGGCGGCACGGACAGCAGCCCGTGCGCCGTCGGGGCGACCCCGGCCTCCGCCGCGATCCGCTCGGTGACCGCCGTGGCCAGCTCGACCGTGTAGAAGGCATGGGGCACGCTGTGGGCGATGGCCCGCCGGAACAGCCCTCGTGTCTGCTCCATGCCCATCAGGCAGACGACAGAGCCGCCACCTGCGGAGTGCCCGGCGACGGTGACGTTGCCGGGGTCGCCGCCGAAGGCCGAGACGTTGTCCTGGACCCAGCGCAGCGCGGCGGCCTGGTCCAGCAGTCCGCGGTTGTCGGGAAAGCCGGGCACATGGCCGAAGCCCTCGAAGCCCACCCGGTAGTTGCAGCTGACCACGACCAACCCGGCACGGGCCAGGACCGTCCCGTCGAAGTCGGGCTGGGCGGAGGAGCCGAACGTGTAGGCGCCGCCGTGGATCCAGAAGAACACCGGCAGCGCGCCGCCGTCCGCGTGCTCCGGCGCCCACACGTTGACGGTGAGGATGTCCTCGTCCCCGGGATGCCACACCGGGGATCCGGGCAGCTCCGCCGACTGCGGGGAGATGGGACCGAAGGCCGTGCAGTCCCTGATCCCGTCCCAGGCCGCTGCCGGTCGCGGTTCCCGGAACCGGCGGGCACCGAAGGGCGCGGCCGCGTAAGGGATACCGAGGACGGCGGTGATGCCGTCGCCGGCCTCTCGGCCACGTACACGGCCGCTCGTCGTCCGGAAAGCCGCTTCAACACCACATGGTCGCTCACTCATCGCACGCCAGTCTCGCCGATCAGCCGGCGTCGGCGCGACCGGGTTCGGAGCGGCGTTGCGAGCGGTGGCGGCGCGACGGCGTTGCTCGTCCGGCGCCCGCCGATGGATGAGGACGCCGGTTCGGGGAACTCGGAGGGCCAGGGGGAACGGCCAACCTCGGGAGGCACGTCATGATCGCTCTCGGCATCATTGTGCTGATCATCGGATTTCTCACAGGCATATCGATCCTGTGGACCATCGGCTTGATCCTCACCCTGATCGGCATCGTCTTGTGGGTCATGGGATCCGTAGGTCACGCGGTCGGTGGCCGACGTCACTATTGGTGAGCGCCCGGCAGGCTGTCGTCCTTGATCGCCAGCTCCCGGTCGCCCTGCCGGTAGCCCACGGTGCGAATGCCGAGCGCGGCTTTGAGCCGGCGGGCGGGGACGACCTGGGGGGTGGGGGCGGGGGCGCGTCCCGGCTTCGGCAGTGGGTACGCGGTGGTGGTGGCCGAGTGGA
Organism: Streptomyces yokosukanensis; assembly: GCF_001514035.1. Lineage (GTDB taxonomy): Bacteria > Actinomycetota > Actinomycetes > Streptomycetales > Streptomycetaceae > Streptomyces > Streptomyces yokosukanensis. The sequence continues at coordinate 524,360 of NZ_KQ948207.1, forward strand.
AGGTGATGTTGCCCTCCGTCTTGCTGAACAGCTGGTGGACGTGTCCGTTGAGACAGGTCACCGAGGAGAAGCGGCGCAGGAGCGCGATCACCTTCAACGCGTCGTCCGTGCTCCAGCCCCACTGGGGGTACATGGCGAACAGCGGGATGTGGCTGAAGACGACGACCGGGGTGTCCGACGACAGTCCCGCCAGGTCCTTGCGTACGAAGTCGATCTGCTCCGTGCCGAGGTGGCCCAGCTTCTCCAGGCTCAGGGTGTTGACGAGGGCGATGAAGTGCACTCCGTGGGTGTCGAAGCTGTACCAGCCGTCGCCGAGTGTGCCCTGGCCGAAGATCTGCCGGTATGCGCGGCCCGCGTCGCCGATGGAGTCGTGCTCGCCTGGCACGGTGAAGACGCGGTCCGTCCGCAGCCCGGACATCATCTGCCTGACCTGGTCGAACTGGCCGGGCGTGGACAGATGTGTCAGGTCGCCGCTGTGCATGACGAAGTCGGGCCGGAAACCGAGCGTGTTGACCTGGCCGATCGCTTCGGTGAACGAGCCGACCACGTCCATGTTCGCCGGCCCGTGGAAGCCGATGTGGCTGTCCGAGACCTGTACGAACCGCAGGGCGCCGCCGGAGGCCGCGGCAGCCTCGGCGGCGGTGCCCCCGGAGCCGGCGATGTGGCTGATCACCTCGCCGCCGGCCACGGTCAGCACGACGGCCCCGCCGAACCAGCCCGCGTGGCGCATGAGTTGACGCCGTGTCATGCCGTGTTCCTCGGCGGGCCGGTCGTCGGCGCCGTACGGCACTGGATCCTGGGCGTCACGGTACCCGGTCATCGGGTCACCTCCACCTTGGCCGTCATGAAGGGATGGATGGTGCAGAGATAGGCGTAGGTGCCCGGCTCGGTGAACCGGTAGCTGTAGGTGGCGTGGGTGGCCAGCGCGGGTGAGTGCAGCGGCCCGCCCGATCCGGCGCTGGTGACGGTGTGGGCGTCGGTGTCCTGGTTGGTCCAGGTCACCGTCGTACCGGCTTTGACCTTCAGCGTGGTGGGGGAGAACGTGAAGTTCTTGATCGCCACGGAGTCTCCCTTCACCGGCGCATCGGCCGCGCCCGTCTTCGGCGAGTTCATGGGCATGCTCATGCTTGGCATCGGCGAGGCGCCGGACGCGGTGCTCGCGGGGTGCCCCGGGGCGGAGGCGCCGGGCATCCCGGCCACGTGGCGCTGACCGGGACCGGGCGTGATGGCGCCGGCCGCGGAGGAGCCCGGGGACTGGCCGCACGCACTCAGGAGCCCCAGGGCGACCGCCGTCACCGCTGCGAGCCCGGCCGCGACGCGTGAGCGCCGGCCGACATGATCAAGGTTCGGGTTCATGGTGTTCGTTCCTCACCGATCAGGACAAGGGGGAAGGGTGGCGGCCGAGCGGGCGCCACGACCCGACGAGGGTGACGCTCGTCGACGATTTGCCGTGTATCTCAGCTCTTGTCCGGCTCCACGGGCGACGGTGCCGTTCGGTTCGATCGACGCGCTGCCTTTGTCGGCCGTCTTCGCGATCTCCTCGGATCGAACCCGTTGCCACAGGTGCCGCACGGAACGCCGCACGACAAAAGTGCGTATGTGCGGAATGATCGACTTATGCCATGGAATGCCCGCAAACGTGGCCAAACAGCTGATACGGATCGCTCCGCGCGCCGTGTCTCTGGTGAAGGGGTCGTTTCGGCCGCGGACGAGGAGCTGATCCGCGCTCTGCACGCCGAGCATGCGGGTCCCCTGTTCCACTACGCGCTGCGCCTGACGTCAGGAGACCGGGAGTGGGCCGAGGATGTCGTACAGGAGACGCTGCTACGGGCATGGCAGCACCCCGCCGCGTTCGACCCCGGACGCGGTCCTGCCCGGGCCTGGCTGTTCACGGTCGCCCGGCACCTGGTCATCGATGCCCACCGGGCCCGGCGGGCCAGGCCTCCGGAGACCGGCGGCGAGGCCCTGGAGCGAGCCGCCGAGCAGACGGTGGGCGAGGACCAGATCGAGCAGGCACTGCAGAGCTGGGCGGTGGCCGACGCCATCCGGACGCTGTCTTCGGACCACCGCGCCGTACTCGTCGAGACGTACTACCGGGGCCGGACCATGGCGGAGGCCGCGGGCGTGCTGGGCATCCCGCTGGGCACCGTCAAGTCGCGGACGTACTACGCCCTGCACGCCCTCCGGCTCGCGCTGCAGGAACGAGGCATCGAGCCATGACCGAGGCATGGAGGAGGTGCCGGCCATGAACACGGACCACGACGCCCTGCGGATGGCGCTGGGAGGGTACGTCCTCGGCGGGCTGTCCCCGGCCGAGACGGAACAGGTGCGCGCTCACCTGGCGACATGCGACGCATGCCGGGCGGAGTACGAGCAGCTGGCCGGACTGCCGGCGCTGCTCGCGATGGTCACGCCGGCCGAAGCGGCAGGCCGGACGGCGCCCGCGGGCCACGAGGACCTGGCCGACCGCCTGGTGCGGCGGGCGGCCGAGGAAGCGCAGGGCGCACCGCAGGAGCCGTCCGGCATACCGTCGGCGCCTCAGGCTCCCGAGGCGGGGCTGATCGACAGGATGCTCCAGCAGGCCGCGGCCAGGCGCCGCAGGACCTGGCGGTTGCAGTTGGCCGGTGCGGCCGCCTCCCTGATGCTGGTCGCGGCGGCGGCCGTCGGCGGCACCTGGTTGGCGGCCGGTACGTCCGTGACGAGTCAGGGCAAGCAGCCCGGACCCGCCGCGCCGACGCCGTCGCGCACCTTCTCAGGAACTGATTCCACCACCGGCGTCACCGCCTCGGTGAAGGTGTTCTCCTCGGCCTGGGGCAGTGTCCTGCAGGTCTCGGCCCATGGTGCGCCGGCCGGCGTGATCTGCCGATTGCAGGCGATCGGACCCGGCGGGACCAGGGCGGACGCCGCTACCTGGCGAGCCGGGGCGTACCCGCCCGGAACGAAGATCCCAGGGGCGGTCCCCATGACTCCGGGGGCGATCGAGCGCTTCGAGATCATCGCCGGGAACGGCCAGAAGCTGGTCACGATCCAGGCGTGAGGCCAGCCGGAAGCCGGAAGCCGCAAAAAACGGGAAAAAGGTGCGGATTGCTCGAACCATTTGCCACTCGTCGTTCGTATTACCGGATGAGCGCTCACATACAGGTTCCGGCGTACCGACCGCCTCCTCGTTCTCGGCAGTCCCCACCTCGATCCAGCCTTCGGACCCACACAGAAGAGCCAGAAGACCATGTTTGTGACCGATTCCGAGCGCACCAGCTCGGGGCCCTGTTCCCATCGGGCGACGCTGACCCTGCCCGCACGGGAGGCTCATGTGTCCGCCGCGCGTCACTTCACGGCGGATCTCCTGGAGTGCTGGAGCGTTCCCGAGAGCGAGCGTGACTCCGCCGTTCTCATCGTCGACGAACTCACCGCCAACGCCGCCCAGTACGGCCGCGAGTGCATGACGCTGGTACTCGCCCTCGACCACGACGCCCTGTACATCGTGGTCAGTGACTCGGGAACCGCGGTGGAGCGCGGACCGCACGACGTCGCACCGGACGAACACGGCCGCGGCACCGGCATCGTCACGTACCTCGCGCAGTCGACCGAGGTCCACCAGACGTGCAGCGGCCGGGAGGTCCGCGCCTGCCTGCGGTGCTCGGCATGACGGGCCCCGGCACGCTGCGACGACTCGTTCGTGGCGGGAACGCGGCGGCTCCTCAGGAGCCGGTCGACATCCTGTCGTCGTAGTCCAGGTCCTGGCTGCTGTCGTCCTGCGAGCCGAAGTCGATGGTGGCGAACTCCTGCCCCGGTGACTGGGACCCGTCGGACATCTCGACGTCCGAGCCGCTTTCGGAACTGCTCTCGACGTCGGAGAAGTCCGGCTCCGGGGCGTCCTTCAGGGTGTAGGTCGCCGCGGCGCCGCTGCCGCCCTTGGTCACCCAGCCCGCCTTGATGTACGACTCGATCAGCTTGGTCCGGCGGTCCTTGGGGATGTCGCTGCGGGTCATGCCCTGCGCGTGGGTGTCGGCAGTGCTGGCGGCGGGGGTCGTGCCGTTGGCCCTGTTCTGTTCGTACTCCTCGTGCCAGAGGGCGGTGCCCTTGTCACCGGCCAGCGCCACCAGGGCGAACTCGTCCATCTCGGCCTCGGTCAGCGTCGTCGTGCCGTTCAGGCGTTCCTTCGTCCTCATGTAGAAGTGCGCGAGGTCGCTCGGGTCCTGCCCCGACCTGATCAGGTCGTTGACGTCCGGTTCGTTGTTCCAGGTGTCGTAGTGGACGTTGTTGAGGGTGATGTCGATCCGTTCCGGGATCATCACCCGGCGGTGGTTGCCCTGGGCAGTGCCGTAGTGCACATCGAACTGGAGGTCGCCCGACTTCGCCGCGACCATCTTCCGCTCCATCTGGCGCCACATGCCGGTGCCCTGGTTCAGGGACCACTGCGGGACGATGTTCACGTCCACATCGCTTCCGCCGACCTCCAGGCCCATCACGTGACCGCGGTCGTAGCCCGCCCCGCCGAACAGGTCCTTCCAGATCTGCTTCTTGTCGGGTGCCCCCTTCGACCCCATCGCGTTCCTGTACGACGTCACGAGCGAGGTGACCGCGACCGGCTCCGGCGCCTGCTTCCGGTCGGAGGTGCCCGTGGGCTTGATCTTGCCGGTGACCCTCCGCGGGCGCTTGACGGTCAGGTTCTGGGCGAGCCGGGCACCACGTTTGCCGGGGTGGTAGTGCGAGACGACCGCGTCCTCCAGCTGGGTGGAGCTGGCCCGTTGCACCACGTCCGCCCCTGCCGCGACGGGCGGCCCGGCCTCCGCGTGGCGCTGGACGTCCGGCACCGGACCCGACATGACCCTGCGCGCATTGGCCTCGGCGGCCTTCTCGAAGCGGTCGCCCGGGTCGGACACGGAGAACCCCTGGCCGGTGTCGGTGCCCGAGACCGGCCCACTGCGCTGCTGGACGACATGGGTGAGTTCATGGGCCAGGGTGTGCTTGTCCCCGCCGCCCTCGCCGATCACGACATGGCTGCCGGAGGTGTACGCACGGGCACCCAGCTCGGCCGCCGACGTCCTGGCGGCACTGTCGGTGTGCACACGGACGTCGGAGAAGTCGGCACCGAGCCGGCGTTCCATCTCGTTGCGTGTCCTGCCGTCGAGGGGACGACCCGCGCTGCGCAGCACCCCGGCGACGGAGGAGCGCTGCACCGAGGGCGCGCCGGCCTCCCCGTGGCCGCAACCGGGACCGTGCCGGTGGGTCTCCCTCGCCTCGGTCGCCTCCGCGACCTCGGTGCTCCCGATGCCCTCGATGTCCTCGACGCGCTCGGCCCGGCGGAGCATCTGCACGACGGCGGCGTTGCCCACGGCGGCCTGGAGAGCCAGCATCCCCTGTGCGCCCTTCGGGCCGGTCGCCTCTGCCGGGGCGCGCCTCGACTCCCGTCGCCGCCCATGCCCGGCCGAAGTGTGGTCGGATTCCTGAGCGCGCATTCATGGCCTTTCTGGACGGTCGAGACAGCTCTCCCCTTGTACGCCGCGACCACCCGCCTTGACCAGGGATGCAGGGGCACACTTGTCTGCCCCGCCGGACAGGAGGAGTGGTTCTGCGGGCAGAGGGGCCCTCCGTCTTCCTCGCGCCGACTCTGCGCCCCGCACACCTTGCGTCGCGCGGGGCGCAGTGACGTGCTCCGTCGTTCAGGGCGTCGTGGCCGGGTTGTTCACGCGGTCCACCACGTCACGGATCGCCGCGTCGATGTCCGGTGTCGCCAGGCCGATGTCCGTGTAGTGGACGTACTCGACCGCCGCGACGGATCCGAGGCCGCGGACGAGAAAGCCGTACTCCTCCTCCCTGCCCGCCTCCAGCAGCAGCACGATGGGTTTGCCGAAGGCGCTGGCCCAGCCGATCTCGACATGAGTGCCGGGGGAGGGCGGGATGCCCGGAATGGCGACGAAGACGTCCGCCTTGCGGATCTCCTGCTGGTCCAGAGGTGTGCACTCCTCGGGGGCCAGTACCTGCGCACCCCAGGCCTCCCGGCGGTGGGCGTTGTAGACCTCCAGGCCGTGTTTCTCGAAGTGCTCGATGAGCGTGAGGAACGGAAGCTGTTCGGTGGTCGGCATGCTGTTGGTCTCCGGATTGACCAGGCCCATGAAGGGACCGGCGAGGAAGACGCTGCGCACGCCGTCGAGGACGGGCTCGGGGGTACTGACGGTCATGGTCACGAGGTTTCCTTCAGTCCTTGTAGAAGCACTGGATGTAGGCGTTGCCGCTGGTGCCGTAGGTGTATTCCGTGGTGTCGTACGCCTGGTACGCATGCCGCTCCACATGGATCCGGCGGAAGTGGTCGACGTACTGCCAGCGCAGTTCGGGTTTGGTGCTGAAGAACGGGATGAAGACGCCTCCGGGCCGCAGCACGCGAACCACCTCGGGCACCGTCCTCGCCCACAGCTCCTTGTCCTTCCACACCTCCATGTCGAGGGCCGGGTCGAAGAACATGCCGTCGAAGCTCTCGCTCGGCAGTTCCTTGATCCGCTGGAAGAAGTCGCCGCGCTCGATGGACAGGCTCGGCGGCAGAACGGGGTTGGCCGTGCGGAACAACTCCTCGACCTCGCCGAAGAGTTCCAGGACGGTGTGGCTCCGGGTGGCCGGATTGCGGGCGATCCGCAGCGCGGACAGACCAAGGCCCAGCCCGACCTCGTAGAAGTCCTGTCCGTGCCGGCACAGGAGGTCGGCGCTGGCCCACATCAGGTCGCGTTCCCAGGCCTGCATGGCCTGCTCGCCGCCGATGCTGAGCGTCACCTCGCCGTCCTTCTCGATCAGCTCGATGTCCGGTGCCGCGGCCTGCGCGGTGGTCGGTCCGTTGCTGTGCTCCATGTGTCCTCCTCGGGACGGAAACGAGGCCGACGGCTGTCAGCCCTGCCGGGGAACGACTCCGAAGTGCCGGCGGGCGGTGGAGACCGCCAGGTCCTGCACCGCGAAGACGGTGAAGTAGTAGGCCTGCGGCGCCGTCTGCTCGGCGAACCGGACCCGGAACGCCACGTCCCTGGTGGTCCGGTCCGACCCCTTGACCTTGACGATCGCCGGTTCGACGACGGTGTCCTCGCGCAGATACGTCGGTACGAACAGGCCGAGTCGCACCGGGCCGGGCCGGGCGGCGGTCAGTTCGGCACGGACCTCCAGCACCCCGCCCGCCGGGACCTCGTCCGGGGCGAAGGCGAGCAGCTGCGGCGAGTCCGGTACCCGGAAGGTGACATCACCGCAGCGCAGACACACCACGCACACGGTGTCCAGGACGTGCGGCAGCAGGCCGCGCCGGGTGAACCGCTGTGCGGGCCGACCGCAATGGCAGGTGACCTCGTCGACCCGCTCGTCCAGGCGGCTGCGGTCACCGAAGTGCGCGGGATAGTTCATCAGCTCGGTCTCCGGGTTCTCGGTGACCTGCTCGGCGACGACGTGGTCCAGGGACTGCAGATCGGCCTCCAGGGAGGCACGGATCTCGTGTTCCGACTGGTCCGCGGAGTGCGTGGGACGGGCCACCCACAGGTCCACCTTGCGGGCGAGCTTGGCCAGCCGGGGACGCAACGGGTGGTTGTGCGGCAGCAGTTCCCCGGTCAGCAGCGCGGTCAGCCGTGTGCCCGCCGTGAGGAGCAGCGCGTCGGGCCGGTGGTCCGACGACTCGGGCGGGGGGCCCGCCTGTTCCCCGGGCAGGCCGAAACGCATGAAGGCGGGGTAGGGGTGCGAGCCGGCCAGGCTGGCGTTCAGGGTGTCGACGGAGTCGGCCCCGGCGGCGGCCGCGCGCATCCAGGCCGCGTTCTCGGGCCGGTCGGAGTCGTGCACGGAGACCGCCGAGACGACGGTGCGGGCCGGGCCGTCCAGTGCGTTGAGGAGAATCTGGTAGCGGGGGTCGTAGAGCGCGAGGTCGGACAGCGGTCCGCTGTTGCAGGCGCTGAGGACGACTTCGGCGGCCGTCACCTCGTTCAGGGGTACGAGCTTGTCCTCGGGCTTGTAGCACGGCAGGCCGTAGGCGCAGCGCGGGCCGAGGAGCCCGGCGTCCCTGGGGGCCGTGTCGTTGAGCCCGCAGATGGTGAACTCGCCGAGATTGATGCTGTCGTCCTTGCCGTGGCCCTGGAAGACGACCTTGCGCCAGGCGGTGTCGAGGATCTCGGCCTGGATGTCGACGCGCTCGAAGTCCCGGTCGTCGTAGACCCGCACCCGGTCGGTGGAGCCGGGTCGGTCGGTGTCCGTGAACAGCCCGAGGCGGGTGAGGGACGGCCGCGTGCGCGCGTACTGCTTGGCCGTGTTCCACAGCAGGGAGACCGGGTCACGGCCGCTCAGGAAGGACAGGCCGAGCCCCGCGGCCCGGTATGTGCTCTGCAGCAGATCGCGCACCGGGTCGAGACGCAGCCGCTCGTAGGTGCCCACCACCAGGAGCGTGCCGCCCAGTTCGTGCCCGAACCCGCGCAGATCCTGAGGAGCGAGCCAGGTGCGGGCCAGCGGCGCGAGCAGATCGGTCAGACCGTCCGGCAGCTCCTCACCGCCCAGGACGACGCCGTGGTCGAGCGGCGCGGGCGGGCATGTGCCGTCGTACAGGCGGCTCGCCAGCTCGATCGAGCCCTCCAGGTCGGCGCGGCCGTCGGTGAGGACGGGCACCGGTGTGCTCGCGGGTGCCGCGAGGAACTCCTTCACCGCGGTGCTGAGGTGACTCGGCGGCACCGGCCGGAAGAGCGGCTGATGCGCGGACGCGCTCTGCTCGGTGGTGCGGGCGTCGGTGTGGGCGGACTGCATCTGAGGTGACCTCTGTCCTTGATCTCAATTGCTGGACATGCGAACGGGCTGTGGCATGGCGGGTGTTACGGGGCGCGGGCGCTGTCTTCCTCGGGCGTGCGGCCGGGTCAGCAGGCACCGCCCGTGTCGGCGGTGGCGGGTACGGGCCGGGTCCGGGTGAGCAGGCCGCGGCAGGCGAACGCCCCCGCCGCGGCGAGCAGCGCCGCGCCCACCGCCACCGCGAAGACGCCGTGCGGCCCGAGCGGGCCGGTCAGCAGACCGCCCGTCTGCTGACCGATCGCCTCGCCCAGCACGGTGGACAGGGACGCCCAGGTGAACGCCTCGGTCAGCAGCCGGTCGTCGGCGAGCGTGCCGACCAGAGTCATCTCGGCGGCGGAGACCAGAGCGATGGGCGCGCCGCCCACCGCCAGCGCGAGACCGAGGGCCGTCTCGGACGTGGCGAGCAGGGGTACGGCCGTACCCGCGGCGAAGGCGAGCACCAGCCAGGGGAAGCGGCGGTGCACGGGCCGGTCCGTCTGCGTCCCCCCGAGCCACAGCGCTCCGACGGCGCTTCCGATGCCCCAGCATGCGTACACGAAGCCGGTCTGGCCGGCCGTGCCGTGGGCGTCGACGAAGGCCGGGATCGCGAGGGTCATCAGACCGATGGGCACGGCCGAGGCGGCCATCACCGCGAGCAGTCCGAGCAGGGCCCGGTTGCGCAGCGGGCCCAGCAGACCTCCGGGCGAGCCGCCCTGCTCGGCCGCCGCCCGGTCCCGCTCGATCACTTCGGACGGCAGCGGGGTGAGCGCCAGCCCGACCGCACCGATGCCGCCGAGCACGGCGACCGCGGTCAGCGCGGAGGCAGCCGAGCCGACGGTCATCAGAGCGGCGAGCACGACCGGGGTGCCGATGACGAGGAGTTCGGTGAGCAGCGCCTCCCAGAGATAGGCGGTGGCCCGCTCGTCCTCGGTGAGCGGTAACCGCGCCCACAGGCCGCGCATACAGGCGTTGGCCGGGGGCAGGGCGGCACCGGCGAGCACCGCCAGGACGAGCTGTGCGGGGTCCGCCGGACCGGTGGCCCACACCAGGAGGACGAGAGCGGTCGGATAGACCGCCCCCGTCGCGAGCAGTACGGGCCGTCGGCCGATGCGGTCGACCCGGCGGGCGACGAGCGGGCTGCCCAGGGCCATGCCGACGGTGTAGAGGGCGGAGACGAGGCCCGCCTGGGGGTAACCGCCGCCCTGCTCACGCACCACGAGGACCATGGCGAGGGACATCAGGTAGACGGGCAGCCTGGAGACCACGCTCCACCAGGCGAGCCCGGCGATGTGCGGGCGCGCCAGCAGGCGCAGGAACCTCCGTGGCATCCCTGTCATGGTGGGTCGTTCCTCCGTGGGTGGTGGGTCCTGAGTGGTGGGTCATGGCTCGGGGCCGGGGGCCGGTGCGGGGCGCCGGGTCGACTGCGACGGTGCGCGGGTCAGGGGGAGGGAACCGGTGCCGCCTCCGTGCCCGCGGCGACCTCGATGCCGAAGACGTCCAGCACATGTCTCATGCGCTCTTCCACCTCGGCGGCCGTCGCGCCCTCGACATGGACGTGTCCGCACGAGTTGTGCGAGGCCCGGCGCGCGGTGACGTACGCGCCGGGGGAGGTACGCAGGGCGGCCGCGATGACGCCGGGCAGGCTCAGCAGCTCCTCCTCGGAGGTCAGCGCGGTGACCGTGCCCGTGCCGGGCAGCGGCAGCAGCAGGTCGCCGACGCAGCGGCGCTCGCCGTACTCCAGGGCCGGGCGGCGGCCGGCGTACACGTCGAGGGTCGCGCCGAAGACGTCGAAGCCGTAGGCGTGCCCGTGGTTGGCGGCGATCTCGCAGCCGGCCATCCGGATCCCGACCTCACCGGCGTACATCCGGCCGTCGATCTCGAAGAACTCCATGTGCAGATAGCCGTGGTCCAGGCCCATCCCGCGGACGATGCGCCCTACCGTGCCGGTCACGTCGCAGGCCGGTCCGGGGCCGGAGGCGACGCTGATGTTCGCGTTCATGGCCCCGTCGACGATGTCCAGGGGACGGCACGGCATCGCACTGGGCCAGACGTCCAGGACCTCGCCGTCCAGGATCAGCGCGCACGCCTCCCACTCGGTGCCGCCGAGGTACTCCTCCACCATCCAGCGGCGTGCGGTGAGATCGACCCGGCCGATGTCGGCGGGCTCGCGCAGGAGGTACGTGTCCACGCAGGCGAAGGAGTCGACGGGCTTGAGCACCACCGGCCAGCCGTGCGCGGCGGCGAAACCGGTCACGTCGGCGGCTGTCGCGATCCGGGCGTAGCCGGCGGTGCACAGCCCCAGCTCCCGGAACTTGTCCTTCATGTCCGCCTTGTTGCGCACCCACCGGACTTGACGTGGCGTCAGATGGGGCAGGCCCACGAGCCCGGCGAAGCGCTGTGCGATCTCCTGACGGGGCTCGGACGGGTTGCAGAAGCGGGCCGGACGGACCGGCTGCCGGCCGATCCAGTCGAGATAGCGCTGGGCCTCGGCCTCGAGCGGTGCGCCGCGCCGGACCCAGAAGGCCGGCAGATGGGCGGTCTCGTCCAGGTACTGTGCCGACATGTCGGCACGGGCCTTCTCGAAGCGCAGCAGGACCAGGCCTTCGGCGCGGTTGCGGGCGGCGTAGCGGGTGAAGGAGGAGGCCCGGTCGTCCGCCAGCAGAACGGCCTCCGCGGCCCCGGTCACAGCGACTCCAGCGTCTGCCGGAGCGTCTTGGCCGCCACCCGCTGCTCGGACTCCGACAGCTCGGGGGAGAGCGGCACGCACAGGGTGCGCTCCAGCAGCGAGCGGGTGCGGGCGAAGCCGTCCCTGCTGAGGGCGTGAGGGATCCCGTCGGCGAGGTTCCACGGGAAGCCGTCCGCGTACAGGGAGTTGCGCGAGGTGAGCACCGGGTGCTCCGGCAGGAAGTACTTGCCGAGGGTCCAGTGGGCGATGCCCCGCGCGCTGAGCCGCGCCACGGCCGCGTCCCGCAGCTCCCGGCTCTCCAGCCGCAGCCGCAGACTGATCTTCGCGTCGCCCCCCGACCGGGGCAGCAGCGCGATGTCCCCACGGGCGGGCAGTTCCTGCGCCGCGATGGCGTAGTGGCTCTCCAGGCCCGCCAGGATGTCGTCGAGGTGCCGGAACTGCTGCAGCTGGACGGCGGCGACCTCCTCGCTCGTGACGAAGTTCTCGCCGTAGTAGGCGCCTTCGTTCCATGTGGGGTAGCGGCCGGGCACCCGGGCGGAACCGTGGTCGTGGTAGCAGCGCATCACCTGCCAGGCCGCACGGTCGTTGGTGACCAGCAGCCCGCCCTCGCCGGAGGTCAGGATCTTGTTGTGGTGGAAGCTGAAGGCACCGGCGTAGCCGCGGGTGCCGACGCGACGCCCGTCGGGGAAGACGGCGCCGAGAGCCTGGGCCGCGTCCTCGACGACGTACGGGACGCCCTCGGGCAGCGCGGCGACCGCGCCCTCCATGTGGGCGACGACGACCCGCTGAGCGTCCGACGGCAACAGGGACACGTCCAGCGAGAACGAGTCGTCGACGTCGACCGGCACCGGGATCAGCCCGGTGGACAGCACCGCACCGGCCACCGCCACGAAGGTGACGGCCGGGATGTGCACGACGTCGCCGGTCCGCGGCCGGGTGGAGATCAGCGCGAGGCGCAGCGCCTCGGTGCAGTTGTGCACGGCGAGCGCGTGGTCCGCGCCGAGCTGTTCGGTGACCCGGCGCTCCAGCCTGTCGGCCATGCTCTCGGTCTCGGTCTGGTAGCGGAACAGCACGCCCTGCTCGATCGCGTGGCGCAGTTCGCTCATGTCCGACCAGTCGAGGTAGTTGGCACCGTAGGGCAGGAATCGCTGTCCCAGCCTCTTCTCGAGCGTCATCGTGCACCCTCTCCGGTGGCCGACGTCCGGTTTTCGGTCATGGCGGGCGCGTCCCGGAAGGCGTGCGCCGCGGCGGATTCGGTGAGGGGGCAGACGCTGTCGTCGACGAGCATCTCCTCGCCGCGGAAGTTGCGCAGTGCCAGCCCGTCGGGTGTTTCACGGTAGTACGGGCGGGCCATGGGGATTTTCCCGATGCGGGTGGTCAGGACGTACTGCGGTACGCCGAAACCGGTGATGTGGCCCTGCAGGCCCTCCATGATCTCCCAGCCCTTCTCGACCGAGGTCATGAAATGGGAGACACCGGTGACGTTGTCGCAGTGGTAGAGGTAGTAGGGGCGCACGCGGATCCGCAGCAGTCCGGTCATGAGCCGGCGCATGGTGTCGACGTCGTCGTTGATCCCGCGCAGCAGGACGGTCTGGTTGCCCACCGGAATGCCGTGGCGCAGCAGCCGGTCGACGGCTGCTTCGGCCTCCGGGGTGATCTCCTTGGGATGGTTGAAGTGGGTGTTCAGCCAGACGGGGTGGTAGCGCGCGAGCATCTCGCACAGCTCCGGTGTGATGCGCTGCGGAAGCAGGACCGGGAACCGGCTGCCGATCCGGATGATCTCCACGCTCGGGATGGCCCTGAGGCCGGCGACGATCTCCTCCAACTTGCCGTCCCGGTACGACAACGGGTCGCCCCCGGTGAGCAGCACGTCCCGGATCTCCGGATGCGCGGCGATGTAGCGCAGGTCCTCGCTGAAGTCCTCGCCCTCGTTGCGTTCGAAGTACGTGCCGTCGACGTTCGTGGTGTGGAACTTGCGGGTGCAGTGCCTGCAGTAGACCGGGCACGCCTCCGTGATCAGCATGATCACCCGGTCGGGGTACTTGTGCACGACGCGGTTGGTCCTGCGGTAGTACATGTCGCCGACCGGGTCGACCTCGGCGCCGCTGAACTCCATCAGCTCGCCGAGCGCGGGCACGGCCTGCTGCCGCACCGGGCAGCCGGGGTCGTCCGGGTCCATCAGCGAGGCGTAGTACGGCGTGACGGACCAGCGGTACTTGCCGGCCGTCTCCGCGATCGCCTTCTCCTCCAGGGGCGTGGGCCGGATCCACTCGCGGGCCTTGTCGAGGTTGGTGATGCGCTTGCGCATGTGCCAGCGCCAGTCGTTCCACTGTTCGTCGGGGATGTCTTCGCGACGGGTGAGGGCAGGCCTGATTCCGTCGGGTTCCGTGCTCATCTGGGACATCGCAACTCCGGTCCAGCGACTCGGGTCGGAAGAATTCCTGCATGGGTCGGGTGCACCACCCGGCGCGGCCGGGGTGTGGCTGCTCTGGGGACAGTGCGGCGGGCAGGGAGGTCAGAAGGCGATGGGGGCGAGGGCGAGTTGACGGAGCGTCCGGGCGACGCGCTGGGCGCCGCGCAGGTCGTCCGGACCGAGCCCCGACCACGCCGCGCGGGCGTCGGCGTCCGACGGGGCCCACAGCGCGGGGTCGGTGGGATCGTGCACCGTCGGCAGGCGTACGGCCTGAAGGGCGCGCCGGGCCAGGTCGTCCTGGTCGTGGTCGAGGGGCGGGAGAAGGGCGAGCGGGGCGCGGCGGGACTGCGCCAGCGTCAGGGCGGTCAGCGTCGGGGAGGCGATGAACACACGGGCCGCCGCGTGCAGGGCGTCCACGTCGGCGGTGGCGGCGTCGTGCACGTGGACGCAGGCGGTGTGTGCCAGCGCGGCGGCCGTGATCGTCGCTTCGCCGTCGCACACCACGTCGCACCGGCCCGTGTGACGTACCGCCTCCTCGGCCAGGGCGCGCAGGGGACCTTCGGCGAAGGCGGCGAGGTCATGGCCGGGCACCCGGTGCGCGGAGACCAGCAGCAGGCACCCCGTCCGGGCGCGGTCGCGCGCCAGGCGGACCGGCGCGAGCGGGCCCGTGGGGCGGGCGCCGTCCGGTCCCATCGACCGGGGAAGCGGCAACCAGGGCGGGGCGTGCACGCGTACGGTGGCCGCCGCGACGGCGGGCAGCGCCTGGGACCGGTGCCCGGAGTGCAGATACACCACCGGCACTCCGCGCTCGGTCAGTCCCTGTGCCACGGCGGGAAGGTCGCAGACCAGGGCGGCGTCCGGACGGCCGGCGACCCGCCCGCTCCACTCCCTCTCCTCCCTCCCCCCGCTCTCCTCGACCAGGTCCATCTCGCCGAGGTGGGCGGCGATCCGCCGACGGGCGGTCACCGAGTCGAGGCGCCGGGGTGCGGCGACCAGCAGCAGACGCCGGCGTGCCGGCGCCGGTCCGTGCGCCGGGAACTCTCCTTCGCCGTGGGAGGGCATCAGTCTCCTTACACCTGGACGGACGGGGACCCGGGCCGACCGGGAGGGTCAGTACTGCCATGGCTGTGCGCCGCCCAGCCGGGCGACGTCGTCGCTGTACCCGGCCGCCGTGGCCGAGCAGCCGTTGCAGACGCGCGGCCCCTCGGTGCGGAAGAAGTCGGCATGGGCGTGGAAGGCCGGTGTGTCGAGCCGGATGACGCCGTCCTCACGCAGCGGTGCCCCGCCCGGTGCCTCGTCCCCCTCGCGATGCGGCAGGCAGCTGCAGGCGTACGCCCGCCCGTACTTGCCGTCGAGATAGATCACGTCGTCGACGACATGGCACAGCGGTTCGCTCGCCCGCGGTGTGACGGAGTCCGAGAAGTACCGCTCCTGTTCCTCGGGGGTGTCGCCGTAGAACCGCTTGCCGAGCGGGACCAGTACCCGCTCGGGGTCCGCGTCGTAGATCGGGTCGCACAGTGCCCGCACGTGGTCGGGGTCGGGGTAGCGGATGGCGCGTTCGAGCTTCAGGGCCGACAGTTCCCACTGCCGCACCCCGGCCTCGGTCAGGACCTTCTGCAGCTGGGGCATCTCGGTGTAGTTGTGCGGCCCCACGACGCTGTTCACGCGCGGCAGCACGCCGAGCCGGGCGGCGGCGCGCAGCCCGCGCAGACCGTTGTCGAACATACCGGGGGAGCGGCGGTAGACGTCGTGGGTGGCGGCCGAGCCGCCGTCGAGGCTGACGATGACCTGCGCGAGACCCGCGTCGGCCAGCCCCTCGATCTGCCGGGGCAGCATCATGCCGTTGGTGATGATCGACATCTTCATGCCCGCGTCGGTGCCCCGGCGCACCAGCTCCGCCACGTCCGTGTGCATCAGCGGCTCGCCGCCGGTGAAACGGATGTAGCCGACCCCGGCCTCCACCGCGCGGGGCAGCAGTTCGTCGAAGTCCTTCACGGAGAACCGGAACGTGTCCCGGGAGAGTGCGAACTCGCACATGAAGCAGTCCGCGTTGCAGGCCTCCAGCAGACGGATGAACAGATACCTCTCACGCGTACCGACGCGTCCTTTCGGTACGCCGGGCCGGGGTGCCGATTCCAGGGTCATGGCGGAACCTTCCTGTTGGCCGGTGGCGGCCGGTCTGTGGTCGTCCGCTCAGCCGCGGGCAGCGGTCGGGGCGCGCAGGACCAGATCCAGGACGTGGTCGGCGACCTGGGCCGCGCCGCCCCGGCCGACGGTGTCGACGAGGCCGGTCCAGCCGGCGCCGGCACGGGCGCGGCGGAGCGCGGCGAGGATGCCGTCGCGCACCTGGGTCCGCGTGTGTGTGCCGTGCTCCTCGGCCGCGGCGGCGATGCCCGCGTAGATCAGCCGGAGTGCGGCTTCCTCGGAGGTCGTGCGGTCGCGAAGGACGTCGGCCTCGGCGAAGACCTGGTCGGGCCAGCCGACCCGCACGTCCGCGCCGACCGCCCGGCTGTGGAAGCGGCCGTTGAAGATCTGGCTGAGGTTCTGCGGCGGCAGACACACGGTGGGCGTGGCTCGCGCACCGGCCTCCAGCAGGGTGGTGAGTCCCGGTGAGGTGAGCAGGACGTCGGTGTCCGCCAGCCGGTCGAGGAAGGCCTCGTGCCCGAGAGGGCCGTAGCTGACACGCATCGGCGACGGAGCCTTCGCGCCGGGGGAGAAGCCGGCCGGGAGATTGCCGGCCACGTGGACCTCCTCCACGCCGAAGGACTCCAGCGCGCTCAGCGCGGCGGGTACGACGAGGCGCGGATAGGAGGTCCAGTCGGCGAGGGACGGCGACCGCAGCCCACCCAGGCTGACCAGCGCGCGGCGCACGGGTATGCCGCGGCCGGACCCGGCCGCCGGAGCGGAGGATCCGTCCCCCTGCGGCACTGCAGTGACGGCCTCCACCCACCGCAGGTTCGTGATCGAGGCGAGCACCTCCCGGCACTCGTCGGGCAGGTCGACGCACCGCTGGGCGCAGTACACCGACACATCGGTGGGAAGCGAGTCCCGGTCCCCCTTGGTCCACAGGAACGGCAGGCTGTCGACGAAGACCGTGGGCACTCCGGCGGCCTCCAACGCGACGGCCGCGGGGCCCTCCAGCACGACCAGCCCGGCTCGGACGTCCTCGCGGCGGGCAACCTCCGCGACCGCCTGGCCGTCGTCGGCGGGAGCGTCGTACCAGTGATCGATCCCGTGCGCCGACAGCAGCGAACGGCTCAGTCCGGAGGCGATGCCGACGAACCGCAGCGGAACGGGCGAACGGTCACGGAGAGTTGTGATCAGGGAGCTGAGCTTGCCGGTGCTGCCCCAGCCGAACTCGGCTCCTGCGAGGGCGATGGTGACGGTGGGAACGGGTGACTGCATCTGCATGAAGCGTGCGGGCCCTTCCTCGCGCACGGCCGCATGTACCGACCGCATCACGGATTTCCGGAGTCCTCATGCTCAGCGAGGCCGGAAGCGGCAGGCAAGGGAGTCATGGCAACTTCTAGCCACCGATTCGCAGCTACAACCCATGTGCATTATCGGGGAGTTCGGTCGCTCCTCCGGCCGCTGCCCGAGGATCGCCCGACTACCAGACGTGGCGACGCTCGGTGACCGAAGTGGATGGGTCGGCCTTGGCGCGAAAGGCCGACACGGCTCAGGGGCCTACGCCTGACACCGTCCGGGGCCCATGCCTGTCCGGAACCGGCGCACCTTCCCGGGCCCGCGCGACCGACCTCGGACAGCCGCCCTTGGTGAGCGTAGAAGCAAGTGCGAGGTTGGCTCATATCGGAGGGCCGGGTTCATCGTTGTGAGTGAATGTCCATGAGTGCAGCGTGGTGCAGCGCGGTGCGGCCTCGGCAGAGACCGCACCGGTGACCGGTTGCACTTCAGCGGCCGCTGCTCGCGGTGGAGGTCGGCCCCCGGTCCTGGAGTTGCTGGTCGTAGAGGCTGTTCGGCAGGACGTGCGCGCCCGGCGACTGGACCTGGCCGTCGCTGCCGTTCTGCAGCGTTCCGGTGCAGCCGATGGCCCAGTTGTGGGCCGTGGGCGGATCCTGGGCCTTGTAGCTCTGCGTGGCGCAGTTGTACGCGGTGCTGTTCGCGTCGGACCAGCCGTGGCCGCTGCCGCGCGTGCCGTTGTCGACCAGCAGCAGGGAACCGGCGACGGTGACGTCGTCGTAGAGCGTGCCGCTGCCCCAGCGCTGGTGGCCGCCGGCGTCGTAGGTGACCTTCACCAGGCTGGCCCTGCAGCCGCTGAAGACGTTCGGACCGGCCTGGCGGCCGTAGGTGGTGAAGGCGTGCACCTTGGTCGCGGTCACCGCGCAGTCCTGCACCAGGTTCTGCTGTCCCTGGAGCAGATATGCCTCGGAGCGGGCCGAGCTGTCGGTGGTGAGCATGTCGAGGGCCTGGGTGTGCAGGACGGAGATGCGGCGGGACTGCGGGCCGAGCGCGGTCTGGCCGCTGCCGCCGAAGTGCCGCCACACGACGTGCGAGATCCAGGAGTCCTGGACGGCCTGGAACTCCCAAGGGGCGGCGTTGTAGAAGGTCTTGGCGTAGTCGGGCGCGGACGCCATGGCCTCGCCGTCGAGGGAGAGGTCCTCCAGGCCGACGTGATCGATACGGGGGAAGTCGTAGCGGTAGACGGTGGCCTGGGTGTACTGCTTCTCCAGCGCGTTGGTCAGCGGTACGTCGAGGGTGAGGCTGTGGCCGTGGACGGCGGTGATCCGTCGCTCGAAGCGCAGGCTCCAGTTCGGGGTGAAGACACCGTGCATGCCGATGGCGTCGATCCATGCCTGAGTGGCCGGACGCTCCACGACCACCTGGTCCCCCGCCTTGAGGCCGGAGGTGCCGGCGACGGTCAACTGCCGGGCGCCGACCGGGACGTAGGCGTCGGTGACCTTGGTCGGCGTCCCGACGGTGGTGTACGAGGACTTGTCGCCGATCGTGACCAGAGTGCGGGCGGAGGCCTTGTCGGCGACCAGCGTGGTGCCGGACGCGCTCGTGCCGGTGCCGCGCACCACGACGCCGCTGGTGTTGATGTGCAGCTGGCTCGCGATGTGGTAACTGCCCGGGGCCAGTTGGACGGCCCCGCGCAGTCCGTGGGCGTCCGGTCTCAGGGCGGACACCTTGTCGATGGCCGCCTGGATCGTGGCGGTCGCATCACCCTTGCCGGGCGCGGCAACCTTCACCCGCACGGGCACCTTCGGCAGCGGCACCCCGCCACCTTCGTAGCCCGCATAGGAGAAGTCGGGTATGCGGTTGCCCTGTGCGTCGTGTCCGTAGACCAGATGCCCACCGGACATGCTGATCCACTTCCCGCTCACCGCACCGGAACCGACTCCAGCGGGGTGCGACGGGCTGCGGGTGCTGCCCTGCGCCCCTGTCTGGATGACCGCGGCGGATGCGGTCCCTGCCAGCACGGCGATGACCGACGCGTACATGTACCGGCGCCTGGACGCCCGTCTCCTGCCCCGAACCACGCGTGGACTCCTTGTCCTTGTGCCACCTGAGGAAGTCATACGCAGGCCAGGATGGCCGATCCTGCAGCCAATCGGAGCCCAAGGGTTCCGATGTCTGACGAGGTTTGCCGAACCTTTCTGAACTTTCCCGATCACTGCAACGGCGGTACGGCCACGTCATCTGCGGGAAAGCGTGAGTTCACGGAGGGTCGGCGCGCGGTCGGGGTGGGGGTCATCGGATGACTGCTGGCGTACTCCTCGGCCAGGACGGTGGGCGTCGGCTGGAATCGGTATGTGAAGCGAGGCACCCCGGCACCGGGGTGGCCGCACGGTGTGGGCCACCCGAGGATCGAGGGGATGACCCGTTCCGGTGAGGGTGGGGAGTTCGGTCCGTGGCGCGGCCAAGTCGCTGTCCGGGGCGGGGTCGAGGCGGCGGTGGAGCGTGATGCGGAACAGGCCGGACCCGGCGAACAGCGTCGCGTCGGCCGGACGCGAAGTGGGGTCGGCGAGCGTTTCGTTCAAGCGCCCGCGTGTGGGTCGGGACCACGATCACGTCCATGAAGGCAACCGTCGCCGTCGCACTGGCCGTCTTCCTGATCGCCGTGGGGATCGGGCACTTCCTGCTCCCCGGATACTTCCGGACCCTGGTGCCGCCCTGGCTGGGCCGGGCCGGACTTCTCGTCGTCGCCGGCGGGGTCGCGGAGATCGTCGTCGGAGCCGTGATTCTGGCACCGGCGGGCCGCGCCGTGGGCGCCTGGGCCGCGGCCGCACTGATCACGGGCTATCTGGTCTGCCATCTGGACGCCCTGTGGCGGGCTTCCGGCGACCGGCCGCGCCTGCTGGAACGCCCCGTCGGCGCTGCCCTTCGGCTGGCGGTCAACCTCGTCTACATCGGCTGGGCGGTCACGGTCGCACGGGGGGCCGCCTGAGCGGCTCGGGCGGGCGGCACGCCAGGCGCTCAGCACGGGCTCGATCAACGCCGAGCGGGCATCGGCCGGATCACTCGAACGCGCAACACCTGAACCGGACGCACCCCCAATGAGGGTGCGCGACCAGGCGCGCGTCGGCCGGTACATGGATCTCTCGACCCGGCGAGGCCGCGGATCGCCGTACGCCGAACTCCCACGACCAGGGGAAACTCGGTCGTGTCGCCCACACCGCGACGGCAAAAGCCGCTATCCCGGTCTGGCCCGGACAATCAGCCGGAGAACAAGGGGACGACACATGAAGCCAGTCCGCAGCACCCTTCAGACGTCGCGGCGCGGCCTGCTCCTCACGGGCGGCGCGCTGGCCTCCGCCCTGACCGACGCCCCGGTGGCACAGGCTCTCACCCGCGCCCGGGACGCACGCGGTGGAGTTCCCGGGGCGCTGCAGCACCCTGTGGTGACGCGCCCGGCGGATTGGCTGGCCGTGGCCGAGGAGCTGGACGGAGCCGGGCAGTTGGGCGCGGACGGCATCGTGTACCGCGCCACGTTTCCGCGGTACGACCTGAACCTGTCCTCGTACGGGGTCGGCGGACTGGTGGAGGCGTCGTACGCGGCGTTCGCCCGCTACCCCGACGGCCGTACGATGCTCATGGGCGACGTGGTCGCCACCGAATCCGAGCTGCAGCGGGTCACCGACACCGTCCAGGCCCATGAACTGGAGCAGACGGCGATCCACAAACATCTGCTCGCCCACCGGCCCACCCTGTGGTGGACGCACATCCGGGGAGTCTCCACCGACCCGGTCGCGCTGGCCTTCGCCATGCGTGCCTGTCTGAACGCCACCGCCACCCCCGCGCCCAGGGAGCCCGACAGGACCCCTCCGGCCGGTCTCGACACCGCCGCGATCGACACCGTGCTCGGCGCGAAGGGCGTGAGCGCGGACGGCTACCGCTTCTCCTTCGCCCGCAAGGAGACCATCAGCGACGGCGACTGCGTGGTGCCGCCCGGCATGGGTGTCACGACCTCCTTCACCTTCTACTCCGCGGGGCACGGCCGTGCCGCGGTGAGCGGGGACTTCGTCATGACCGCCGGGGAGGTCCAGCGGGTCATCAAGGCCCTGCGGCACGGCGGCATCGAAGTCGTCGAACTGCACAATCACGCTCTGAGCGACAACCCCCGCCTCTTCTACCTCCACCTGTGGGCCGTCGGCCACGCCGTATCCCTGGCCCGCACCCTCCGGACAGCCGGCGCGGCGACCAACCTCGCCGCCACTGCCTGACGCACACCGTGGCGACGGTCCGTCAGGCGCGGCTCGGTGCCGACTCCGGCTCCGGCTCGGAGGGAAGCGGCGTCGCGCGGCGGGGGAGCAGCAGCGGGGTCGCCAGCAGGAGTACGCCGGCCAGGCCGATGGCCGTACGCAGCCCGACCAGGCTGCCCAGCACGCCCCAGACGGCCGTCAGGAGAGCGGTCGCGGCCTTGGTCGTGACCGTCCAGGCGGACAGCGTGCGGGTGACCCGATCGGGCGCGGTGCGCTCGAGGCGGTAGGTGGCGTAGACGGGGTTGAAGACCCCGCAGCAGAAGATGAGCCCCAGCTCGACGCCCATCACCACCAGCAGCCCCGCGGTCCCGGGGCCGGGGAAGGCCAGGCCGATGGACCAGATCGCGCGCAGCGTGCCGACCACGACCAGGACCTGGTGCTGCCCGAACCGGGTGGCGAGCGGTCGGGCCAGCCGCGAACCGAGCAGCCCGCCGATCGAGGGCGCGGCGAAGGCGAGGCCGTACTGCCACGGCGTGAACCCCAGTCGGCCGAGCATCAGGACGGCCAGCAGCGGCTCGGAGGCCATCACCAGGCCGTTGAACAAGGCGGTGTTGAAGAACAGCGGGCGCAGCGTCGCGTCGGCGAGGATGTACCGCCAGCCGTCGAGCAGATCCCCGGCCCGCATGCGCGTGGCCTCCCGGCGTTCGGGCCGCGGCTCGTGCCCGCCCGTCGCGCGGATGCCCAGGGCCGAGAGCAGGTAGCTGACCGCGTCGGCCACCACCGTCGCCACCGGACCGAGGAGCCCGATCGCCGCGCCGCCCAGCGGCGGCCCGATGATCGTGGTCGTCCAGGCCGTGGACTCGAACCGGGAGTTGGCGACGAGCAGGTCCTCGGCCGGCAGCAGCGTCTTCAGGTATGCGCCGGAGGCGGCGCGGAAGGTGATGTCGGCCGCCGCGACGACGACCGAGACCAGCAGGAGCTGAAGGAAGGTGAGCACGCCGAGCGCGAACGCCACGGGGATCGTCAGCAGCGCCGTGAACCGCACCAGGTCCATCGCGATCAGCACCGGCCGCTTGCGGCGGAACTCCACCCACGGGCCGAGCGGCACCGCCACGGCCGCTCCCACCGCAACCCCCACGGAGGAGAGCACGGCGACCTCGGCCGGCCCGGCGTGCAGCACCCGGACGGCGATCAGCGGGAACGCGCCGAAGGCGAGCCATGTGCCGAGCGCGCTGGTCCCGTACGCTCCCCAGAGCCACCCGAACCGCCGCCCCAGCCGATGTCCGAGCAGATGCCCCAGCCGGTGTCCGCTCCTCATGCCCGACGCCCCTCGTCATTCACCTGCACAACCGATGCGCGATCGGGTCCATCAAAGCGAGTGCCGTACCTGGGGATCAAACAACCGGAGCGACGTCGGGCACAACCAATGGTTGTACCCGTAGGGTATCGGCATGGGTATCGGCATGGACCTCGACACCGTACGGACCTTCGTCGCAGCCGCCGACGCGGGGCAGTTCCAGGACGCGGCCGCCGAGCTGGCGGTCACCCAGCAGGCTGTCTCCAAGCGCATCGCCGCGCTGGAGCGCACCCTCGGCGTGCGGCTGTTCACGCGCACCCCGCGTGGCGCCCGGCTGACCATCGACGGGCAGGCGTTCCTGCCCCACGCACGCGAGCTTCTGCGCGTCGCCGAGCGCGCGGTCGCGTCCGTGCGCACCGGCCGCCGACCGCTGCGCGTCGACGTGATCTCCTCGCGCGGCGCGGCATCGGGCCTGATGCGCGGTTTCCACCGTGCGCACTCCGAGATCGACCTCGACGTGCTGATGCTGTTCGACATCGAGATGGCCGTCGCCGCCATCCGGTCCGGTTCCATCGACGCGTCCTTCCGCGCCGTCGCCGTACCCGGCCGGCCCCTTCCCGAGGACATCGAGTCTGTCCGGGTGGTCGACGAGCCGCTCGAACTCCTCACCGGACCCGCCCACGCGCTTGCGGGCGCCCGTTCGGTGACCATGGCTCAGCTCGTCGGGCACCGGATCTGGATGCCCGGCATCGTCCCCGGCACCGAGTGGGGCGCCTACTACGACGACCTCGTCGCCGAGTTCGGCCTCACCATCGAGGCGACGGGCCCGAACTTCGGCTCCGACGTCCTCCTCGACACCATCGCCGACACCCCGGCCCTGGCCACCTTCATGGGCGGGCAGACCCGCCTCGTCTGGCCCGCCGGCTACGGCCTGCGCCGCATCCCGGTGACCGACCCGACCCCCGTCTACCCGCACTCGCTCCTCTGGCACCGCGACAACCCCCACCCGGCCCTGGCCACCCTCCGCGCCCACCTCGCCGCCACAGCGACCGGCCACGACGCCGCCGGGACCTGGCGGCCGGACTGGGTGAGTCCGCGCTGAACACCGCCGCGCCCTCGCCCACCGCGGGCCGGCCGACGGACGGTGACACGGGGTGGTCGCGCGCCGCCCCTATTGCCAGTGCTGCCGACCGTTGCGTGGGATGTGACCCGACCGCACCGATGCCGGGGCTGATTCGGCAGTTCTGCGTCATCACCGTCGCCGTACAAGGGTGATGTCGCTGACCTGCCAGCCTCGTGTACGAGGGTCCTGTTGAACTGATCGTGTAACGACAGTCCCTTCACAGGACGGAACTCATGGCCTCAACAGACACCGGCACCACGCTCCAGGCCGGAGCGGCCGGGCCGGCGAACCGATCTCCGTTGGTCGGGTGGCTGGCCGTCGTCTCGGTGATGCTGGGAATCTTCGCCATCGTCACGACGGAGATCCTGCCGATCGGCCTCCTCACCAAGATCGGCTCCAGCTTCGCCATATCCGACGGCATGGCGGGACTCATGATGACCATGCCGGGATTCCTCGCAGCCGTCTGTGCACCAGTGGTCACCCTGGCAACGGCACGCGTCGACCGCCGGCTGATGCTGTGCGCGTTCATGCTGCTGCTGGCCGTCGCGAACTTCCTGGCCGCGGCTGCACCCGGCTACTGGCTGGTGCTGGTCTCCCGCGTCATCGTCGGGGTGGTCATCGGCGGCTTCTGGTCGATCGGCGCCGGACTGGCCGAGCGACTGGTGCCGGCGGAGTCGGTCGGCCGTGCCACATCAGTGATCTTCTCCGCGGTACCGCTCGGCTCCGTGCTCGGCGTACCGGCGGGCACGTTCATCGGAGACCTCGCCGGGTGGCGCACCTCCTTCGTCGTGCTGGGCGCCCTCAGCGTCGCCGTGCTGGGCATGCTCGTCCTGGTCGTGCCGCCGCTGCCGCCCGGCCGGTCGATGCGCCTGAGCGTGCTGCGCGACATGCTCAGAGGCGTCAACACACGTTTCGCACTGCTGCTGACCTTCCTGGTCGTCCTCGCGCACTTCGGGACCTACACCTACGTCACCCCGTTCCTGGAGCAGGTCACCGGCGCCGGCCCGCAGCTGATCACGGTCTTCCTGCTGGTCTACGGCGCCGCGGGAATCGTGGGCAACTTCCTGGGCGGAGCGGCGGTCGGACGCCACCCCCGGGCCGTCTTCGGTCTGGCAGCCGCGATGATCGCCGCCGTCACCCTGTCGCTGCCGTTCCTGGGGCGGTGGCAGATCGGCGCCGTGCTGCTGCTCGTCGTCTGGGGCATGGCCTATGGCGCCGTCCCCGTCTCCTCCCAGACATGGTTCGCCAAGGCAACCCCCGACACGCCCGAGGCGGCATCGGTGCTCTTCACCGCCTCCTTCCAGGCGACGTTCTCCGTGGGCGCGCTGGTCGGAGGAGTCGTCGTGGACCGGACCTCCCCGTGCACGGTCATGACATGGGGCGGCCTCGCCGCCGTGTGCATGGTTCTGGCCGTTCGGGCCCACTTTGCCCGCCGTCTCACCTGGCCGGACCGCACCTGAATTCCGGGGACACCAGCCCGCGTCCGCGGATCGCGGCGGGTTGTCATGGCAGGGCGAGGACTTCCTCGATCGCGGACCGGATCTCCTCGTCCTGCAGGAACGCTCGGTAGTCCCGGTGCGGCGAGAGGCGCCGGTCGAAATCGCGTGCCGTACGCAGGGCCGCCCGCACCGCTGGAGAGACCGTGCCGATCCGGGCGAGAGCCCTCAGCGCGATGAGGAAATGACCGTACGAGTCATCACCGTCGGCGATGGGAAGCAGGCAATCCCCGACGACGGACGCGCTCGGCTCCGACTCGCCCGTGATCGACCACAGCGCGACCGCCGCCTGCAGCCGCGTCCAGGTGTTGCCGTGGTCCATGACATGCCGTACCCGGTCGGCACAGGGCCCGGCCGCCGGGCCGAAATCACCGAGGAGGCCGACGGGGCCGTAGGAGGGTTCCGCTTCGGTCAGCACGGCCTCGCCGATGAGTCGCAGCGCCGCGTCGCGGTCGCCGCCGAGGCGCCAGGCGGCCCACGCCACCTTCCGATGGTTACCGGGGAAGTCGAGGACCGTGCATCTGCGTACGGCGGGCTCGGCGCAGGCCGCGGCCGGTCCCATCGCCACCAGCGCGTCGACCGCGTGCAGTGAGTACCGGGTGTCGGCCAGCAGGGCCACCACCTCCGGCAGCGCCGGCGCCGCGGCAGGCCCCCATGCGGTGAGGACTTCGAGGAAGGAGCAGGTGAGCGGGCCGCCCGCGCCGTCGTCGCGGAGCAGCTTCCGCACCGAGGGCAGCAGGACCTCGGCGTGGTCCCGCAGTGGCGTCAGCACGTCCTCGACTTCTGGAAGGCGCGGGTCGCCGCTGACGTACGCCCGGGAGTACTGGCCCCGGTACGGCTCGTACAACCGCTCGATCAGCCCCGGCAGGGCGCGCGGGTCGCCGACGCGGGTCAGCGCCCAGCGGGCGTGGTCGCCGACGGTACCCTCCAGGAACTCGGCCTCGCCCGGGTCGTCCAGGAGCGCGGCCAACGCATCGGCACAGGAAGCCGCCTGTGATCCCAGGACCGCGAGCAGGTGGGCCGCCCGGTACCGTACGCCGTCGTCCGGGTGGGAGAGCAGCGTGCCCGCGAGTGGCAGCAGCGCGGCTGCCGTGGACGGCCGGAGCACCAGCAGCCGCCACGCCTTGTCCAGCGCGACCCGGCACAGCAGGGTGTCTCCCGTCGTGTGCGCCGCGCCGATGAGCCGGACCACGAAGGAGAGCGCTGCGGCCGGCGCGCTCTCCAACAGGGAGGCTGTCCGGGAGACGACGTCCTCACGGGTGAAGGCACCGTCGACGTCCGGCACGTACCAGATCGCCTCGAACCGCGGACGTACGGAAGGGTCGGACAGAATCTCCGACAGCAGGTCCAACTCCCGGACCGGCGCCTGGGGATCGAACGCGCCCCAGGCATGCACCGCGGCGACCCGCATCACGGGAGCCCCGGCCCGAAGCACTTCGGTCACCACCGCGCGCACCCGGTCCCCCGTGTCGGCGTCGGCGGAGCCTGCCGCGGCGGCCCCCAGCGCGAGCAGCACAGGCAGCCGCACCGTCGGGTCCGTCTCGGCATGCCACCGCTCAAGCAGCGAGCCGACCCCGTCCGCGAGCGGCAGAGCCTGCCGCCGCACTTCGGGCCGGGGGTCCGCGAGCAGCGCCCGGAACCGGGGGCGCTGGCGCCACCAGGTTTCGTGCCACCCCGCGTCCACCACGCTCGGTTCGGCTCGGGCCGCCGTCTCGGCCATGCCGACGAGCAGTTCGACGAGCGTGGTTCGGGCGCCCATGCCCGGATCGCCGGCGAGGGCAACGATGAACGGCAGCGCGGCGGTCGTGGCGGGGGCCACGCGTTTCGTGCCCAACGCGAGGCAGTCGAACAGGGGATGACAGTCTTCCTCGGTCGCGGCCTCACCCTTGAGCGCCAGGCGCCGCAGGGCGCGACGCATCTCCTTGGCCGGATGGTGCTCGAGCGCCGACTCCAGCCGATCCCACGGCACATCATCCAGCGCCTCGAGCGAAATGTCTGCCACTCGTCCCCCATGGCCTTCCCCGAATCGGCTCCCGGACGGACATCCTGCCATCGAAGGGCGGCCGTCGGCCTCCTCGACGGGATCGCGCTGACGCGGAAGCCCGACCGCCGTCCCACTGGCCCCGCGGAGGTCGACGGCGTAGGTCCCAGGTTGGCACTCCCCGACACATCGGACTCGACCGCAGGTGGCGCACGGCCGCCGCGCGCAGCATCCGACTCGCCGTCGGCTGTGTGGTGCCGGTGGTGGTCACTGGTCGGTCCACAGGTGCGCGGTCCGGCTGGACTGCTTGATCACACACTCCTCCTCGACGGGGGCCTGCCACACCTGAATCCGTACGGCCTCGGTCGGGTCGCCGTCCTCACGGGGGTCGCCGTCGTCACGATTGCGGGCGGACACCCGGATCCGGTAGGTGCCGGGGCCGGGCATCACCAACTGCTGCGCCTGGTCCTCCCCGTCCCCTGTCGTGCCGAAGTCCAGCAGCGGGGACCGCCAGTCGACGGACACTTCGGCGATGTCCTGCCAGGCTTCCGCATCGGTGGCACCCATGGGAGGACGTCCGTCCCACAGCTGAGCGATGACGTGGATGCCGGCGATCTCCTGCCCGCAGACGATGCGGACCGCGTCCCCGGACGGGGCGGCGGCCACCAGACCGCCGACCCACTCCTCGGGCTGGTAGTCGGTGAACAGGTCGGCGCCCAGCAGGTCCACGGTGCTGGCGTCGATGTGGACCTGGCTGGACGTCTGTCGTACGAGGCCGACCATGCGGAAGCTCCTGTCGTCATACGGGTGCGCGCCCGGCCTCCAGGATGGGATGCCGGGCGCGCGGGTGCCATGGGTTGGGCGTGGTTCAGGACTCGACGCCGCAGCCGACAGGGCCGCGCAGCTGGTCCAGCTTCTGCGGGGTCAGCGTCGCCGGGATGTTGATCACCTCGACGTAGAACGGGTCGTTCTCCAGGACGCGCTGCCCGTTCAGCGACGCCTTGCGGTAGCTGCCTTCACGGCTGTTGTCGCGGCCGTTCAGGAACTCGCAGGAGTAGTCGGGGTTGCGGCCGGCGCCCTCGTAGGACTGGGCGAAGG
This sequence comes from Streptomyces yokosukanensis, assembly GCF_001514035.1. GTDB lineage: Bacteria > Actinomycetota > Actinomycetes > Streptomycetales > Streptomycetaceae > Streptomyces > Streptomyces yokosukanensis. Next base: position 552,887 of record NZ_KQ948207.1, read on the forward strand.
GATACTCGTCGCAGGCCAGTCCCGGCCTGGGCGGCCGAGGCACGTCAGGGCCGCACGCGGTCCGGCGGTTGTCCGCGATCAGCGACTGGTCGAAGGTCCGGTGCAGCGGGTACCGGGTGCCCTTGACGCCCCACGGGTGGGCCAGGTTCTTCTGCGCCCACAGCACGTGCCAGCCCACGCTGTCCACGCGCCAGTCGGTGACGTCGATCTGCCACAGGCCGGGGACGTCGGGGTAGACGCAGCCGCCGGTGACGGCGGGAGTGATGCGCGGGGTGCTGTCGCAGCGCGGGCGGAAGATGTCGCCCAGATAGGCGCTGCCGTCGTCGAAGCCCGGCGCCGAGAAGTCCCCGTAGGGGACGATGTTGTCGTTGACCAGGTCACGGCCCGGCGACGACAGCGTGAAGTCGAACGTCTGGGTGACGTAAGGGATCAGGATGCGGGTGGGTGCCGTCGACGCGGTGGCGCGCCCGGTCTGGTACTTGACCGTGGCGGACACCTCGGCGGCGGACGGCGTGGTCGGATCGGTCAGCTTCAGCTCGACCCGCTGCTTCCACTGGTAGCGGTCGCGGGTGTCCAGCTGCGCGGTTGCCTTGCTGTGCAGGACGGCGGAGCCGGCGGGCTCACCGTCGACCAGGAACTGCACGGGGATGCGGTAGTTGGAGCAGGACGATGTTCGGTCGTGGACGGTTGTGCCCTCGGCGCAGTCGACGGCTTCGGCCCCGGCAGCCTCCGGCTTGACGGTCTTCGGCTTCTCCGGTTCGCCGAGCACGATCCGCGTACCGGACCGCGTGCTGGACTGCTTGCCCGTGACGGGCTGGTGGCTGTCGGCGTGTGCCTGGCCGACGAATCCGACGGGCACCAGTAAGGCCGCGGCTGTCGCGGCCAGCAGGACCCGCCCCCGTGATGATCTGTTGCGCATGGCGGTGTTGCTTCCTCTCCACAGTCGGGTTGGATGCGAACCCCGCCAGGCGACCACCGAGCCAGACACAGGTCAACCGATCGTTGACCAACTAGCGTGAAACGGCGCACAGTTCACACACGTCCCTCAGATGCGGAACGCGGGCCTACACCCCGGCAATACGACAGATGCCCCACGGCCGTCCTGCCCGCCGACGAAACCCGGGAGCCTGTGCGAAAGGCGGCCGATTCTCGACATCCGTGGCTCCGGGCTCCAGCCTCCGGCGTGATCCCGTTTCGTATGCTGGCGCCTTCAAGCGCTGGGCGACTGAGGGGGGTTTGCGCATGCCGCTGCACAAGGGCGACCCGAGATCCGTCGGTGGGCACAGACTGGTCGACCGGCTCGGGGCCGGCGGCATGGGCATCGTCTACCGGGCCAGATCGCGTTCCGGACGTGAGGTCGCCGTCAAGGTCGTGCACGCCGAGTACGCCCAGGACCCCGTCTTCCGCGCCCGGTTCCGACAGGAGATCGAGGCTGCCCGCCGGGTGAGCGGCGCCTTCACCGCGGCCGTGGTGGACGCCGACCCGGAGGCCGAGCCGCCCTGGATGGCCACCCAGTACGTGCCGGGCCAGTCGCTCGCCGCGCGCATCCGCGACCACGGCCCGCTGCACGTCACCGAGTTGCGGCCACTGGCGCTGGGCCTGGTGGAGGCGTTGCGGGACATCCACCGGGCGGGGGTGGTGCACCGCGACCTGAAACCGGCCAACGTCCTGTTGGCCGAGGACGGTCCCCGTGTCATCGACTTCGGCATCTCCCGGGCGGCCGAGAACCACCACGCCCTCACCGAGACCGGGCAGGTGATCGGAACCCCGCCCTTCATGTCCCCGGAGCAGTTCACCGATGCCCGAACGGTCGGCCCCGCCTCGGACGTCTTCTCGCTCGGCGCGCTGCTGGTGTACTGCGTCACCGGGCGCGGCCCCTTCGACGCCGACAACCCCTACCTGTCCGGCTATCGGGTGGTCCACAACGAACCCGTCCTCGACGGGGTGACCGGATCCGTGCGCGCGGTGCTGGAGCGCTGTCTGGCCAAGGAGCCCGCCGACCGGCCCCAACCGGACGAACTGGCGCGGGAGTTCGCCGACATCCTGCCGGAGGCGTCGCCCGGCGAACCGGAGACGCTGATGCTGCGGCGGCCTTCCGGGCGCTCCGGTGGCCTGCCCCTCGCCGGTGCCCCGACCGCAACCGGCCACCGCCCCCGATGGCGCGGACCGCGGATGCTGCTGGCCGTGTCCGGGGTGCTGGCCGCGGCCCTGACCGGCTACCTCCTGCTGGGCCCACCGAGCGGTGACGACACGGCACGGGCGAACTCCGCCGTGTCCCGCTGGGGCACTCTCCCCACCGGCTGGAAACCGTGGCAGACGACCGCGTCCGCGGTCGCCGAGCAGGGCGTGAAGAAGGCGCCGGGCTACGAGGGGAGCAGGGCACCGGCCTGCTTACCGGGCGACGGCGCCCTCTACTGCGCCGGCAGCGCGCTCCTCCCGGAGCGGATCGACGCCACCACCGGACGCACCCTGTGGCGCTCCGGCATCGCGCCCGCCGGGATCCCGGCCGACCGGTACGTCACGACCGTCCTCGGCGCGTACGAGGGCAGGGTGCTCGTGGAACTGACGATCACCGGTGAGGACGGCACCGGACAGGCGCAGTCCGTCCTCGCGCTCGACGACGCGAGCGGCCGGAGGATCTGGTCCCACGCGATACGGACCGACACCCTGGGCTCGGCCTATGCCGCCGGAGTGACGCTGACGCAGGAGGACGACGGCAGTGCGGTGACCGTCCGTTCGGCGCGCGACGGCACGGTGCGCCGGAGGGTGCCCGTGCCCAGCGGGTACGACTGCTCGCCGCTCGCCGCCGATGGCCGTCCGTACGTGGAGTGCACCACCGAGGAGGAGGGCTCGCACGCCACGAAGTTCCTCGTCGTCGATCCCGGCGACGGCTCCGTGCGCGCCCTGACGTCCCCCGCCCAGCAGAGGAGCTTCGTCGGTGTCCGCGACGGACAACTGGTCTTCGTGGAGTCGGACGACCGTCCGGTGACCAACAGCCCCGACCTGATCTACACCCGGATCGTGCGCGTCGACCCGCTCACCGGGAAACGCGTGGTGACCGAGCTGGCCGATCGGTTCCGGGGAGGGATCCCGACCCTTTCGCACGGCACGCTCTACTTCGCCACCTCCAGTGGCCTGGTCACGGCCGTCTCGCCGCTCACGGGAGCCCGGCTGTGGCAGAGCCGCACGAGCCTGGAGACGCCGGGCACGGCCTCGGTGGACGAGAGCGGGCGCACCGTGTACCTGGCCGGCGGGAGCGGCCGGGTGGCCGCCCTCGACGCGGCGCGCGGCACCCTGCTGTGGGAGTCCTCGGCCCGCGCGGACGTCATGGACAGCGGGCTTCTGCCCACCGTGTGGTTCGACAAGGGCGCCCTGGTGCTGGCGACCTCCGACGGCACCCTCTTCACCCTCGACCCGGCGCACCCCGACCGGAAACCCGTCCCGGTGTGACACGGAACGTCTGCCGAGGGCGGAGGGTTTCCGGCCCGCTTGGCAGGCTCACCACGCAGCGCTCCGCAGGGGTCAGCGTGCGATGCGGTACCGGTGTTCGGGGCGACCGTTGGTGCCGTAGCGGAGTTCGAGGCGGACCGTGCCCTCCTTGACGAGGTAGGACAGGTATCGCTGGGCCGTGGCGCGGGAGACACCGGTCGCCTCGGCGGCTTGGGCGGCGGAGAGAGCGGTGTGCGCGGTGCGCAGGGCCTGGTGGATGGCGGTGAGCGTGGGTGCGGAGTGGCCTTTGGCCGGGATCCGGGGGACGGCGGGTGGGCGGGCGGCGCTGAACAGGGCGTCCACATCGGCCTGGTCGGCGGTGGTCGTCCGGCTGAGTACGTCGACCCGGTCGCGGAGCTGGCGGTAGGCGTTGAGCCGTTCGGCGAGGTCGGCGGAGCCGAACGGCTTCACCAGGTAGCCGATGGCGCCGAGTTTCATCGCGGCGCGCACGGACGCTATGTCGTGGTCGGCGGTGATCATGAGGGCGTCGGGGCGGGCGTCGCCCTGGTCCTGGCTCAGCCGCCGCAGGATGTCGAGGCCGCTGCCGTCGGGCAGGAAGACGTCGAGCAGCAGCAGGTCCGGGTGCAGGGTGCGTACCGCCGCGAGTGCCTCAGCCACGGTGGCCGCCTCGCCGACCACCTCGAAGCCCTCGACCCGGTGCACATAGTCGCTGTGGATCCGACTGACCCGGAAGTCGTCGTCCACCACCAGGGTCCGGAACATCAGCTCTCACCTCCCATGGGCAACGCCGTCGTGAACAGGGCTCCCTGCGGTGCCGGTGCCGTGTCCGGCAGCGGCAGCGCGACCGTGAAGACCGCGCCGGGGCCTTCGCTGACCGTGACGGTGCCGCCGTGCCGCTGCACCAGCCGGTGCACCAGGGCCAGTCCCAGGCCGCGGCGCGCGGTGCCCCGCTGGGGGCGGGTGGACCAGCCGTCCTCGAAAATCGACCGGGACGTGTCCGCGGCGATGCCCGGACCACTGTCCGCCACACGTACGAGGACCAGTTCGTCGCCCTCGGTGAGGGTCAGCCGGATCCGGCGTCCGCCGTCGGCGGGTGGTGCGTCGGCCGTCGCGTCGATGGCGTTGTCGAGCAGGTTGCCGACGATGGTCAGCAGCCGTCGCAGGTGCGGCGGGTCCGAGCTGAGCGCGGAGTCTTCGGTGAGGACGATCCGTACCCCGCGTTCGGCGGCGACCGTGGTCTTCGCCACGACGAGCCCGACCATCAACGGGTTGCCGATGTGCCGGCGTACGGCCTCGGTCAGCGCCTGTCCGGAGCGGGCCGTCTCGATGGCGTACTCGTACGCGGACTGGTGTTCGCCGATGTCCAGCAGCCCGGCCAGTGTGTGCATCCGGTTGGTGAACTCGTGCTGCTGGGCCCGCAGGGCGTCGGTCAGCCCGCGTACGGAGTCCAGTTCGCGCAGCAGGCCGATCAGTTCGGTGCGGTCGCGTACGGTGACGACGGCTCCCAGTTCATGGCCGTGCAGGGCGACCGGCATGCGGTTGACGGCGAGACAGTGGTCGTCGGTCAGGACGCTGACGTCGGTCCCGGTCAGGGTGCCGTCCAGCGCGCGGCGCAGTCGGCCGTCGGGCAGCACCTCCTCCAGGCGGCTGCCGAGCGCGGTGCCGAGGCCGAGCAGCCGACGGGCCTCGTCGTTCACGACGGTGATCCTCCCGTCGGGGTCGAAGGCGACGACGCCCTCCCGAATGCCGTGCAGCATCGCCTCACGGTCCTGCAGCAGGCCGGCGATCTCCTCCAGCTCCAGACCGAACGTGGTCCGCTTCAGACGCCGTGCCAGCAGATAGGCCGCCGCGGCGCCGAGCGCCGTGGCGATGGCGGCGTACAGCCCGAAGGTGGGCAGTTCGCGCCACAGCTCGCCGAGTACGTCGTGTTCCGGGATGCCCACCGACACCTCGCCGACCAGTGCGCCGGAGGGCCCGCGCAGCGGAGCCTTGCCGTTGGCGGACCGCCCGGTCGCTCCCTGGTCGGTGCCCACGTGCGGCTGCCCGTCCCGCGCCGCGACGGGCTCGTCCACCGGCTCGCCGATCAGAGCGGGGATGGGGTGCGAGTGCCGTACGCCCCGCAGGTCGATCACGACTACGTACGACGCCCCCGACGCCCGGCGGATCCGTTCGGCGACCGTCTGCACCACGTCGCCGCCGCCTCCGTACTCCATGGCGTGCTGGATCTGCGGCTCCGCGGCCGTGGTCTGCGCGATCGCCAGGGCCCGCTGTTCGTAGGAGCGGTCCAGCTCGGCACGTTGCGCGAAGGCGAACAGGACGAAACCGATCAGGCCGGTGAGCGCGAGGATGACGAGCTGGTTGGCGAGGATCCGCGTGGACAGCCTCCGCCGCCCGCCGCGGCCTGTCCGGAGACGGATGCGTGTCACAGGTGCCTCTTCGTTGCGGTCGTACGTCGTGCCGGGCAGGCTCATGCACGTGCCCGGGTGGCGCGATTGTGCCTGACGGCCGGGATGCTGCCCACCCCCCGTCCGTTGAGCAGAACGAGCAGAAGCCCGGGTAACGCGACTATCGCGGGATAGCTCGGAAACAGCGACGTCATACGCGGCTGCCCCTAGCGTCTGCCTTCCTCGGCCTGCGGGGGACCCCGACGAATCCCCCGGGGAACTCCCGAGGAACCTCCGAGGATCTCCGAACGAAGGAAGGAAGCGGCCCCACATGGCTTCGCGAAACGATGTCGCGACGAGCCCGGGCGCCGGTGCGGCGGACCATGCGAACGCACGCATCGAGATATCCGGGCTCACCAAGCGATTCCTGACCCCCGCCGGTGAGGTGTTCACGGCGCTGCACGGTGTTTCGTTCACCGTGGAGCCCGGCCAGTTCTGCGCCGTCGTGGGTCCCACGGGATGCGGCAAGTCGACGACCCTGAGCATGGTCTCCGGCCTCGACCGGCCCAGCGAGGGCTCGGTCAAGGTAGGCGGCCGCGAGGTGAGCGGCATCACCGACGGCGTCAGCTTCATGTTCCAGACCGACGCGCTGCTGCCCTGGAAGACCGTCCTCGGCAACGTGCTGATGGGTCCCGTGTTCCGCCGCGTGCCCAAGCACCAGGCACAGGCCTCGGCGCGGGACTGGCTGCGCCGGGTCGGCCTCGCCGGATTCGAGGACCGCTACCCCCACCAGCTGTCCGGCGGCATGCGCAAGCGTGTGGCCATGGCCGCGGCCCTGATCAACGAACCCAAGATCCTCATCATGGACGAGCCGTTCGGCGCCCTGGACGTGCAGACCAAGGCCATCATGTCGACCGAGCTGCTGAGCCTGTGGGAGCAGATCCGGCCGTCCGTCGTCTTCATCACCCACGACCTCGACGAGGCGGTGGCGCTCGCCGACCGGGTGGTGGTGATGACCTCAAGTCCCGGCTCGGTCAAGGCGGTCTTCGACATCGACCTGCCCCGCCCGCGCGGTTCCGTCCAGGAGATCCGCTTCCAGCCCCGCTTCATCGAACTCCAGCACCAGATCTGGGACACGCTGCGCGAAGAGGTGGAGCGCGCCTACGCACTCACCGCAGGAGGCAAGCAATGAGTACGACGTCCACCGTTGCCGCCGCCCCTGCCACCGACGGCGGGAAAGGCCCGGCCGCGACCGCCGCACAGCGCGCCGCCAAGCGGCGGGTCGCCCAGGTGTGGGCCGGCCGGATCGGCCTCGCGGTCTTCGTGATCGGCGGCTGGCAGGCGTTCACCACCTGGGGCATCGTCGATCCGTTCTTCTTCGGACAGCCGTCGGGCATCTGGCAGCGGCTGATCGACCTCTTCCAGCACGGCACCCAGTTCGGCTCCTTCTACCAGAACATCTGGACCACCATCGAGGAAGCGCTCGTCGGCTTCGTCGTGGGATCCCTCACCGGCGTCGTCTTCGGTGTCGCGCTCGGGCAGAGCCGCTACCTGTCCGACGTGCTCGGTCCCTACATCAAGATGGTCAACGCGATCCCGCGCATCGTCCTCGGCTCGATCTTCATCGTCGCGTTCGGCATCGGCGTGACCCCGAAGATCCTGCTCGCCGCGGTACTGGTGTTCTTCATCGTCTTCTTCAACGCCTTCCAGGGCGTGCGTGAGGTCGACCGCAACGTCCTCGCCAACGTCAGGGTGCTCGGTGCCTCCCGGATGCAGATCACCCGGCACGTCATCGTGCCCTCCGCGCTGACCTGGATCATCGCCAGCCTGCACAGTGCCTTCGGCTTCGCCGTCGTCGGCGCGCTGGTCGGCGAGGTGCTCGGTGCGCAGAGCGGACTGGGCCTGGTCATCAAGACCGCGCAGAACAACTTCGACCCCAACGGTGTGTTCGCCGCGATGCTCGTCATCGCGGTGATCGTGCTCGGCGCGGAGTGGCTGATCGGCAAGCTCGAACACCGGCTGCTCTCCTGGCGCCCGCCGACCCCCTCCGAGACGAACGTCATCTGATCCCGGACTCCCTCCGTCCGCGTCCCACCCTTGCTTCTCCTCAGTCCCGAAAGGTGTGTGTCTCGCCATGCTCAAGACACCTCTCACCGTGTCCGTCGTCACCGTCCTCGCTCTCGGCGCCGCCACCGCGTGTTCCAGCAACTCCGGCAGCTCGGGGTCGTCCGGCTCCGCAGGTACGCCGACCGTCCGCCTCATGGTCGGCGGCATCGACAAGCAGATCTACCTGCCCTACCAGCTCGCCCAGAACCTCGGCTTCTACAAGAAGTACGGCGTCGAGGTCGAGCTGAGCACCGAGCAGAACGGCGGTGTCGGTGCCGAGGAGGCCATGGCCTCGGGGCAGGTGGACATGGCCGGCGCCTGGTACAACCACACGATCGAGTTCCAGGCGAAGGGGAAGGCGGTCGAGGACGTCGTCCAGCTGTCCGGCGCCCCGGGCGAGCGGGAGATGTGCACCGCGAAGAGCGGCGTGAGGACGGCCGCCGACTTCAAGGGCAAGACGCTCGGCGTCACCGACCTGGGCTCGGGCACCGACACCCTCACCCAGTTCATGGCGGCGAGGAAGGGCGTCAAGAACAGCCAGTTCCACCGGCTCGCCGTCGGTGCCGGCTCCACCGCCGTCGCCGCGCTGCAGAACGGCAAGGCCGACTGCGTCATGACGACACAGCCGACGGTCGCCGCGATCCAGAAGAAGGGCGTCGGCACCTCCGCGATCGACCTGGCCACCACCGACGGTGCCAAGGCGGCGCTGGGCGGCGTGTTCCCGGCGGCCGGCGTCCTCGCCCGCACCGACTGGGTGACCTCGCACAAGGAGGCGGTGCAGAAGGTCGTCGACGCGCTCGTGGCCACCATGCACTGGATCCACGACCATGACGCCGCCGACATCGCGAACAGACTGCCGGCGTCGTTCGTGCAGAACCAGCTGGTCACCAAGGCCGACTACGTCACGGCCCTGACCGAGGACAAGGGCCAGTTCCTGCCGGACGGGGTCATGCCGGCCGGCGGTCCGAAGACCGCGCTGGCCACCGAGCAGATGGTCGGCACTGTGACCTCGTCGGTGGATCTCGGAAAGACGTTCACCAACGCATTCGCCATCGATGCCAACAAGAAGGAGGGCTTCACGACCACCACGACCCCGGCCGGGTCCGACGGCTGAGGCCACCGCGCGCCCCGGGGCGGCCCGGGGACGCACTCCCTTGACCGAGCCCGTGGTTCCCGTCGGGGCGCAACGTCCGACCCATGGCCGTCGGGCGTTGCGCGGAGGCGGTTGCCGTCTCCTTCCGGGCACCGCTTAGTCTTACAACTTGTAGAAGTTGTCGGGAGTGCTGGTCCGCCCCGATCCACGGCCTTCGTCGCGCACCGTGACGGGGCATGTGTGTCTCGCCGTGGCGGGCGGGTCTGGGCCTGGCTGAGGAGTGGCGATATGAGTGAGCACCGGCGCCGTCCGTCGGGAAGAACACGGCCGTCCGGCTCGGACGGCCCGCCGCAGGGCGGCCGTGCCGAGGTCCGCAGGGCCGCCGCGGCCGACAGTGGCCGAGGCCGCCGCGCGGCCGGCACGCGACGTGCGGATGCCGCACGCTCCGGTCGGCGCGCGGCGGACAGGGGTGCCACGGGCACCGGGCGCGGCGGCCGGCGCGTTCTCATCGACTACCCGCGGGCGGGCAGGCGGGGCGTTCGCCGGTGGCTGCCCTCGTGGAAGCAGGTGCTCAGCGGATTCCTGCTGGTCTTCGCCGGCCTGCTGGGCCTGTTCGGGTACGCCTACGCCACCACGACCATCCCCAGTCCGAATCCCAGCACTCAGAAGCAGAGCAACACCTACTACTGGTCCGACGGCTCGGTGCTGGCCACGCAGGGGTCGACGAACAGGCAGAACGTCGACCTCGCGCAGGTCCCGAAGCTGGTGCAGTGGGACTTCCTCGCCGCGGAGAACGCCACGTTCTACACCGACCCGGGTATCGACACACAGGGCATGCTCCGCGCCGTCTACCACATGGCCACGGGCGGCGAGGTGCAGTCCGGGTCCACCATCACCCAGCAGTTCGTGAAGAACACCTACCTCAGCCAGAGCCAGTCGGTCACCCGCAAGCTGAGGGAGATCATGATCTCCCTGAAGATCGGCAACCAGCTGTCCAAGCAGGAGATCCTGCAGGGCTACCTCAACAGCTGCTACTACGGCCGGGACGCCTACGGCATCGAGGCCGCGGCCCGTGTCTACTATCACGAGCACGCCTCCCAGCTGACCGTCGGCCAGGGTGCGTTCATCGCCGCCACGGTCAACGAGCCGAGCCTGCTCATGCACGCCGACACCGACCCGCAGGCCAAGGCTCAGGCCGAGGCGCGCTGGAAGTACGTGCTGAGCCGCATGGCCGCGATCCACAAGATCAGCCAGGCGCAGGAACAGCAGTACCTCGCAGCCGGGTTCCCCACCCCCAAGCCCTACACGCCGTCGGGGGGGATGGCCGGGCAGACCGGCTATCTGGTGGACACCGCGCAGAAGTACGTCGAGGCCCACTCGTCCCTCACCGACCAGCAACTCGGCCACGGCGGCTATCAGATCTACACCACCTTCGACAAGAAGAGGGTGAACGCGCTGTCGGCATCCGTCGCGGCGATGGAGAAGAAGCACCTCGACCCCAAGCACCGCTCGGCCGACAGGGACGTCCAGGTCGGCGCGGCATCGATCGATCCGTCCACCGGCGCGGTCGCAGCGCTGTACGGCGGGCCGGGCTGGAACAAGGGCCACTGGACCGACAACGCCGACGCCACGGGTGTGCCGGTCGGCTCCACCTTCAAACCCATCGACCTGGCGGCCGCCCTCGACCACGGCGCCGTACTCTCCCCGGGCCGGACGCCCTCACCGATCACCCCCGACTCCAAGTTCAACGGTGACGACGGCATCACGATCAAGAACCAGCAGGGCCAGGAACTGCCGGACTCCGGCGACCCCACGGGACTCCTCCACCAGCGCAACGACGTCCCCACGAAATGGGGCTACATCACCCTGCGCAAGGCCATGGAGCAGTCGGTCAACACCCCCTACGTCCAGCTCGGCGAGTACGTCGGCTACCAAAATGTGGAGAGCGAAGCCCTGAAGGCGGGCCTGCTGCGCAAGAGCCTGCAGTACGACACCCCCGGCTTCTACATCGGAACCTCCACCCCGTCGGCGATACGCATGGCCGACGCGTACGCCACCTTTGACGACGGCGGTATCCAGCACGAGCCGTTCTCGGTGACCAAGGTCATCGACGGCGGTCGGCAGCTGCCCGGCTTCGACAAGCCCAAGGGCACCACGGCCCTGCCCTCCTCGACCGCTGACACGGTCACCGACGTGCTGCAGGACGTCGTCAAGAAGGGCACGGGCACCAACGCCCAGGCCCTGGGCCGACCGGTCGCCGGAAAGACCGGCACCACCGACGACTACAAGTCCGCCTGGTTCATCGGATACACCCCGCAGCTGGTCACGTCCGTCGCCATGTTCAAGGAGGACCCGAAGAACGCCGGTCTGCAGTCGATGCAGGGCGTCGGCGGCTACTCCAAGGTCTTCGGCGCCGACATGCCCACCGAGGTGTGGACCGGCTACATGACCGCGGCCCTCCAGGGGCAGCCCGTCCAGCAGTTCCCGCCCCTGCCGCAACTGGGCCAGGGCACCGACGAGTACGGCGCCCCGTCGCCCACCCCGTCCGCCACCGTGAGCACCCGGCCGGCCACCCCGACCGCACCGGCCACGCCGAGCCCCACCGGGCGAGCGTGCCAGCACCGCAAGAAGCTCTGCGCCGGCCCGAGCCCGACCGGCACCCCCGGCACCACCACCGGTGGCACCGGCGGGGGCGGGACCGTCGGCGGCGGGGGCACCGGCGGTGCGGGCGGCGGGCTGATCGGCGGCACCACCGGCGGCGGCACCTCATCCACGCCCACGCCCACGCCCAGCTTCACCGGCCGCGGTCGGCGACCGTAGAAGGCCGCCTCAGAGGAGAGGGCCGTCAGGGGCGTGGGGCCTTCGCGCCGTGCACCGATGCCGGCGACGCGCCCGCGGCGGCCGCTCGGCGGCGCTGCATCTGCTCCACGCGCTCGGGGTAGTAGCGGCCGAGGGTTCGGCGATCGGCGTCCGTGGCGGCTTCGGCGGGGCTGTCGCGTCCCGACGAGTGGATATCCGAGCCGTCGGGACGCGCACGACCGTCGCCCTCCGCGCTCACTCGGGGCGCGGCTGGGCCAGACCGTGGTCGTAGGCGAAGATGACCGCCTGAATGCGGTCTCGGGCGCCGATCTTGGCCATCACGCGACCGACGTGGGTCTTCACGGTGGACTCGGACAGGACGAAGTGGGAGGCGATCTCGCCGTTGGTCCAGCCCTTGCCGACGGCGACGAGGATCTCGCGTTCGCGCTCGGTGAGGGCGTTCAGTCTCGGGTCGTCCGCGGCGCCGCCCGGCCGTGCGAGCTGGGTGAACTCGCGCAGGAGGCGGCGGGTGAGGGCGGGGGCGATGACGGCGTCACCGACGGCGACGGCACGGATTCCGGCGAGCAGTTCCTCGGGGCGGGCGTCTTTGAGGAGAAAGCCGCTGGCTCCGGCGCGCAGCGCCGCGTGGACGTATTCGTCGAGGTCGAACGTGGTCAGCACGAGGACCCGGGAGCGATCGCCCGAGGCCGTGATGCGGCGGGTGGCCTCGATGCCGTCCATGCCGGGCATGCGGACGTCCATGAGCACGACGTCGGGACGGAGTTCGGCCGCCTTGCGGACCGCTTCCGCGCCGTGTGCGGCCTCGCCCACGACCTGTGTCTCGGGCACCGAGTCGAGAAGCATGCGGAAGCCGTAACGCTGCAGCGGCTGGTCGTCCACGATGAGAACGGTGGTCATGGAGCACCGCCAGGCGACACGAGGTTGAGGACGGCCTTCACCGTCCATCCGCCGCCGGTGGGACCCGCGCTGAGGCTTCCCCCGTACAGAGCCGTCCGCTCCTGCATGCCGACCAGACCGTGTCCTTCCTCGTTGGCTCGGCCGGGTCGGCCGGACGTGGGGTCGGCCGGGCCGGTGTCCTGGACCTGGACGGAGACCTGTGTTTCCTCCACCACGATCGCCAGGTTCACCCCGGTGCCGGCCCCGGCGTGTTTCAGCGTGTTCGTCAGGGCTTCCTGGACGATGCGGTAGACCGTGAGCTGTACCCCGCTGTCCAGTGCGTCGACGTCACCGGCGGTCCGGTAGACGACATCCAGGCCGGCGGCGCGCACCCCCTCGCACAGTGCGTCGACGTCGGTGAGACCGGGCTGCGGGGTGAGTTCCGGCGACTGCCGCGTGACGTCCGACGCATCTCGCAGGACGCCCAGCACGCGCCTGAGTTCGCCGAGGGCCTGTCGGCCTGTGTCCCCGATGATCTGCAGGGCTTCTCTGCCACGGTCCGGAGCGACAGCGGTGGCGTAGACCCCGGCGTCGGCGAGGGTGATGATGACGGACAGGTTGTGGCCGACGATGTCGTGCATCTCGCGGGCCACTCGGGCGCGCTCGGCCGCTACGGCGAGTCGGCCGCGCTGGTCGCGCTCGATCTCCAGGCGGGCCGCCCGGTCGCGGAGCCCGGCGAGCTGAGCCCGTCGGATGCGCACCACGAGCCCGAGCGCGAGGGCCGCGGTCGCCGTGCTCAGCAGGAAGAACAGCGCGTCCCAGACGGAGACCGCCGCCGACGCCCGTACCGCGACCAGCAGCATGGCGCCCGCCATGATCCCGCAGGCCCAGGGCAGCTGCCGTAGCCGTCCGTGCAGGGCGAGACTGTACAAGGCGATGAACAGGGCGATGTCCGCGCGCAGGGCGGCGCCCAGCGACCACTGCAGGACGAAGACGGCCGCGACGGCCGCAAAGGCGACCCGGGGCCGGCGCCGGCGCCACAGCAGGGGCAGTACGAGCCCGGCCTGGAACGTCAGCATGCCCGCGACCGGCAGTCGGGTGAAGGCCAGTCGGAAGCGGCGCGGTCCGTCACCGTCGCCGCCACCCGCGTGCAGCAGGTCGGGCAGGCAGAACATCACGAAGACCAGCACCACCACCGCGGTGTCCAGCACCCATGGATGCGCCCGGTCGGCCTGCCGCAGCCGCTGGCCGCCCCGCGACAGGCGGGCGACCAGCGGTCCCATGCCGCCGATGTCCTCGGCGGGCACGGCGGCCTCGGGGGCCAGGAGGCTCACGGCGTTCACCCGCTCATCATGCAAGGTGTCATACGTCGCTGCGCAGCAGCCGGTATGCCGCCCCCGCCAGCGCGAGCGCGGTCCAGCCGAGGAAGACCAGCAGCCCGGCGCCGGGCGACAGGCTGGTGGCGTCGTGGGTGAGGGCGAACATCGACTCGCCCGCGTTGCTGGGCAGATAGGGGCTGATGTCGTCCTGCCAGGAGCTGGGCAGCAGCGAGACCAGTCCGGGAACCAGCATCAGCGTGGCGACCAGGACCGAGATGCCGCCGGCCACCGACCGCAGCAGCGAGCCCAGAGCGGTGCCGATCACACCGACAAGGCCCAGGTAGAGCCCGGCGCCCAGCAGGCTCCGTACGACACCGGCGTGCGAGAAGTCCATCGCCGCGGGCGTGCCGGAGACGATGCGGCTGCCGAACAGGAAGGCGACGAACACCCCGAGCGTCCCGATGACCAGCGCGACCACGCCGAACACGGCAGCCTTGGACCAGAGCACCGGGAGTCGGCGCGGCACCGCCGCCAGGGTCGAGCGGATCATGCCCGTCGAGTATTCCCCCGCGGTCACCAGCACACCGAGGACGCCGAGGGCCAGCTGGGCGAAGTTCGTACCGAAGAGCGACAGGCTCACGGCGGTCGAACGGGCGAAGTCCCGGTCCATGTGGCCGGATCCGATCCCGGACTTGTACCGGCTCGAGGCGATCAACCCGAACGCGACCAGGAACAGCAGCCCCAGACCGAGCGTGATCCAGGTGGACCGCAGCGACCAGAGCTTGGCCCATTCCGAGGTCAGCACGCGCCGTCCGGACACCCGGTAGACGGGACGGCCGGGTGCGGCGGGAGGCGCCTCGGTGGGCGCGGTGAGGGTGCTCATGCGGTCTGCTCCAGGGAATCGACGGTGTCGGAGCCGGTCGTGGATCCGTGGTACTCCACGGCATCCTTGGTCAGGTCCATGAACGCCTGCTCCAGCGACACCTGGCGTGTGCTCAGTTCGAACAGCGCGATGCCGTGCTCGGCGGCCTTGAGACCGATCTCGCGCGCGCTCACCCCGGTCACCTGCAGTTCCTCGGAACCGATGCGCCCGGTTACGTCGACCCCCGGGCCGGCCAGGACGTCCCGCAGCCGCGCCGGGTCCTCGGTGGCCACGTGCACGGTGTCGCCACCCGCCTCGCGGACCAGGTCCCGCACGGTCGTGTCGGCCAGCAGCCGGCCGCGCCCGACGATGATCAAGTGGTCCGCCACCAGCGCCATCTCGCTCATCAGGTGCGACGACACGAACACCGTGCGTCCGTCCTCTGCGAGCGATGTCAGCAAGTTGCGGATCCAGAGCACGCCTTCGGGGTCCAGCCCGTTGACGGGCTCGTCCAGCATCACCGTCTGCGGATCGCCCAGCAGTGCCGCGGCTATGCCGAGGCGCTGGCCCATGCCGAGGGAGAAGGCACCGGCGCGCTTCTTTGCCACGCTGCCCAGACCGGCCAGTTCGATGACGTCGTCGACGCGGCGGCGCGGGATGCCATGGGTCAGTGCCAACGCCCTGAGGTGGTTGTAGGCCGAGCGGCCCGGATGGATCGACTTGGCCTCCAGAAGGGCACCGACCTCCTGCAGCGGTGCACGGTGCCGGGCGTAGTGGTGGCCGTTCACCGTCACGGAACCGCTCGTGGGGGCGTCCAGACCGACGATCATGCGCATCGTCGTGGACTTCCCCGCTCCGTTGGGTCCCAGAAATCCGGTCACCGTGCCCGGCTTCACGGTGAAGTCCAGACCGTCGACGGCTGTCTTGTCCCCGTACCGCTTGGTCAACTGCCGTGCTTCGATCATGGGACCTCTTTCTCTCGTGCCCGGAGTCCGTCGTGTCGGGCGCCTCACCTGCCACGCTAGGTTCGAGACGGCCGTCAGCCGGTGGTACCGGAGGCTGAACCCGACCGCCGGGGTGGTACCCCGGTACTACGCGGGTCCGGGGGCGGATCCGTCGCAGGGCCGGATCACTGCTGGCCTTCCTTCGGCTCGCCGGCCCGGCGGCTGCGCAGAAGCTCCAGGAGGAGAGGGGTCAGCGACACGACGACGATCAGCGCGACCAGCGGCAGCAGGTAGTGGTCGACGTTGGGCACCGAGGAGCCCAGCCCGTACCCGGCCAGGATGATCCCGACGGTCCAGACCACACCGCCGACCACCTGCCACAGCGTGAACGTCCGGGTCGGGACCTCCAGCGCGCCCGCGATCGGGTTGAGGACCGTGCGCACCACCGGGATGAACCGGGCCAGTACGACGGCCTTGGCGTGCCCGTACCGCTCCAACAGCTCCTCGGCCCGTTTGACGCCCTCGTGCAACCGCGGCGAACGGCTGCGGGAAATCAGCGTCCCGCCCGCCTTGCGGCCGATCAGGAACCCGCACTGCGCGCCGGCCAGTGCGCCGACGGCCGCCACGACCAGCAGCGGTGCGAGGGACAGCTTCACAGGCCGGTCCGCGGCTCCCGTGCACAGGAGGCCGGCCGTGAACAGCAGGGAATCGCCTGGCAGGAAGAACCCGATCAGCAGTCCCGTCTCGGCGAACAGCACCACGCCGACGCCCAGCACGCCGAAGGCGGCCAGCAGCGACTGGGCGTCGAGCACGTTCACGGCGAGTTGGGACGTGAAGTGCAGTGGAGGCATACGAGCCAGGCCCTTCTCGAGGACGATCTCTGCGGACGATGTGGCGTCGGGAAGCGGACGGGAATGATCGACTACAGCGAAGCCCACCGTCTACCGAACTGTAGACGATGATGCTGTGAGGGACTCTTCCCTCGGGTCCGATTCCGGCTGGAGCCATCCGTGGTCGCGTAGCCGACCGACCGAGTGGCCCCGCTCCTCGCACGTGTCGAGAATCCGGGGGAGGGCGCCGAGGGCCGAGCGCCAGGCCCCGGGGGCGGAGGTGCAGTCGGAGTCGTGGAGGAGGATCGTGCCGCCACCGGCCAGATCGGCGGTGACGGTGCGGTGCACGGACTCCGGGGTGGCGCGTGCGGTCCAGTCCTCGCCCCAGCAGGTCCACAGCACAGGAGTGAGGCCGAGGCGACGGGCCGCCAGATGGGCGGCGGTGGACATGACGCCGTACGGGGGCCGGAAGAGCCTGGGCCGCCGCCCGGTGAGGTCGGCGACGAGATCGCGGGCTCGGGCGAAGTCGTCCATGGTGGCGCGCGGGCCGCGCAGGAGGAGGGGCCGGTGCGCCCAGCCGTGGATGCCGATCTCGTGGCCGGCCGCGGCGATCTCGCCCACCAGGCCGGGGGAGCGGCGCGCCTCGCTGCCGAGCAGGAAGAACGTGGCGTGCACCCGGCGCTCGGCGAGCAGCCGCAAGAAGTGCGGGGTGGAGAGGGGATCGGGCCCGTCGTCGAAGGTCAGGGCCACGTGGTCGGGGCGGCCCTGGCCCGACAGACGGGGCATGAGACGGTTGCGCAGCGGCCCGAACGTGGAGATCACGGGGGCCGCGTGGGCGGCGGCGAGAGCGGGCAGCGCCACGAGGGCGGCCGAGCGCAGGGTCCGGGCCGTGCTCACGAGTGGTGACCCCCCTGCGGGCGGTGTCCGATGAAGCTGTCCAGGTCGAGGCCGTGTCCGATGGAGTGCATGAGCCGCGGGCCGTCGTACGTCGTCGCCATCCCCGTGCCGACGGCGCAGGCCCACACGGCGGAGGCGATCGCGGCGGTGGCGGCGAGCCGGCGCACGGCGCGCCGCCGTGGCGGTGGGGGCTTCCGATTCCCGTCCTGGGCGCCCGCCCGGTGAACGCGTGCTATCTCGGCGGCCGGGCCGTCGTCCGGGGTCCGGGCGAACAGGGCGAGTCCGGCCTCGCGCTGTCGCGCCCCGAGCGGACCGTCGATCAGGTCGCACAGCACCGCTTCGAGATCGGCCGGGTCACGAATCCATACGGCTGCGCCGGCCTCGTCCAGGGCGGCCGCGTTGGTCAGCCCGTGCCCCGGTATGCAGCGGTAGCTGGCCACGGGCAGGCCCGACGCCAACGCCTCCAGGGAGGTGAGTCCGCCGGCGTTCTGCACGAGGACGTCCGCGGCGTGCATCAGGCCGGGCATGTCGTCGACCCAGCCGTGCACGTGCTCGATGCCGTCCGCGCGCAGCTGCTCGGCGAGGGCCTCGTTCCGTCCGCACACGACGACCGGGACGACGGCGCCGCAGTCGCGCAGTTCCCGGGCCACCTCGCGAACCGGTCCGACGCCCCAGGAACCGGCGACCAGCAGAGCGAGCGGAGCCCGCCCCGGCAGGCCGAACGCCGTCCGGGCGAGGGCCCGTTGCTCCGCGTCGCAGGGGCGGAACCGAGGGTCGGCGACCGGGCCGCACACCCTTACGTCACGTGCTCCCGCGGCCCGCGCCTGCGCGGCGGGTATGGCGTGGGCAGCCAGGTGGACGTCGACGCCGTCCGCCACCCACAGCGGATGCACCGAGAAGTCCGTCAGATAGGTCAGCACGGGAACGGCCAGGCGCCCCTTCAGGCGCAGATTGCCCAGGACTCGGCTGGCGCCCGGGTAGGTGGAGACGACCGCTCCGGTGCCCGGAGGAAGGGCGCGCAGTACCCGGTCCTCGGCGGTGCGCAGCAGCGCCCGTGCGATCGGGCCGCCGCCCCCGGCGCGCTCGGTGCTGGAGTAGATCCGCTGGTAGGCCCATGGGGCGCGGACGAGCATCCGGTGATAGCCCTCCTGCACGGCGCGGCCCAGGTGAGCCGGCAGCAGATCCAGCAGATCGAACCGGTCCACCGCGAAGCCATCGGCTGTAAGACGGCGGGTGAGTTCGGCGGCCGCGCCGTCGTGACCGGCTCCGACGCTCGCGGAGACGACCACGATCCGGCCCGCGCGGTGCGGCGTGGCGCGCTGCTGCGGAATCAAGCCCGCAAGGGCGAGTCCGGGCGCCGTGCTTCCGGCGTGGGGCATGGGCTTTCCTCCGCAGATGAAGGGAGCAACAGAACTCTACGAGATGTAGTAGTCCGAGGTTTGAAGTCCGGAGCATACCTCCTACATGTAGTAGTTGAACGCCGGGTAGCCTGTAGGGACGCTAAGGAAGGAAGACGCACGGTGGAGGACGAACGGCACGGGACCCGAGGGGTGGCCGGCAGGCGGGCGCGCGGGGAGCTGGAGAGCGATGTGCTCGCCGCGCTCTGGGCCGCCGACGGACCTCTGGCCGCCCGTCAGGTCCGCGAGCAGCTGCCGGGCGACCTGGCCTACACGACCGTGTTGACCATCCTGACCCGACTGCACGAGAAGGGCATGCTCGTACGGCACCGCGAGGGCCGCGGATACGCCTACGAGCCGGCCCGCGACGAGGCGTCCCACACCGCCCATCGCATGCACTCGCTGCTCGAAGGGGGCTCCGACCGCGAGGCGGTGCTGGCCCGCTTCGTGTCGGAGCTGTCGGCCCACGACGAGCACCTGCTGCACCAACTGCTGTCCGGGCACGACGAGACACCCGCCGAGGGTGAGCGCTCCCGCGGGATGCGGTGAGCCCGATGCTGGTCAGCGTCTACGTCCCGTTCGCCGTCACGGCCGTGCTCGCCGTGCTCGGACCACGGCTGGCCCGCAGGCTGCCCCCGCGCCCCGCCGCCTGGGCTCTGGCCTGTGCCGCGCTCGTGACAGCCGTGGGCTGGGCGGGGGCGCTCGCGCTGCTGGCCTTCACCGGACTGGCTCAGGTTCCGCTGGTCGCCGCCGAGGGCCGGTGGTCGGTGGCCGCGCTGCGCGCCGAGGATCCCGTCTACCGCATCGTCGCGGCGGCGAGCGCCCTGGTGCTGGTCGTCGGTGCCGTCTCGCTGGTCGTGGCCGCCGTACGGCAGGTCCGCCACCTCGTGCGGGCGCGCCAGGAGTGCGCACGGCTTCCCGGAGACACGGAACTGGCGGTCGTGGACGACGACGCCCCACTCGCCTTCGCGCTGCCGGGTGCGCCGGGCCGCATCGTGGTCTCCCGGGGGATGCTGCGCTGTCTCGGCGACGGTGAGCGCGAGGCCCTGCTCGCGCACGAGCGGGCGCATCTGCGTGGCCGGCACCACCTCTTCCAGAGCGTGTGGCGGCTCACGGCGGCATTGAACCCGCTGCTGCGACCGCTGGCCGTCGCGGGCGGTTTCGTCCTGGAACGCTGGGCCGACGAGGAGGCCGCCGAGCACGTCGGCGACCGCAAGGTCGTCGCTCACGCCGTCGGGCGCGCGGCTCTGGCGGCGGCCAGGGCGCCGCGCCCCCTCGCCTTGGCGGTGACCGGCGGTGCGGTACCGCAGCGGGTGCGGGCCCTGCTGGACCCGCCTCCCGCACGCCGGAGCCTGCCCTTCGTGGCGGGCGGGCTGCTGATGGCTGTGTGCTGTGCCAGCCTGGCCAACGCCGCATCCGACAGCGATCACATGGTGGACAGCGCGCAGTGGGCACAGTGCGCGGTGCACGCCGGTACGGCCGGCGCACCGTCGAAGCATCGGCACACGCCCGGCTCCTGCTGTGCCGGCCATGAGCGTCACGCGAACAGGGAGCACCGACCGTGACCCCGCCCCGGACGTACGACGGCGCCGCGGGCGTGCCGCACTGCGGCCCTCGCGCAGAGGTACGGCCGTAGCACCGCCTGCACCGTCCACAGACACCGTGGCGGGACCTTCCTCGGCGGGGGGCGACACAGCCGTCGGCCACCCGACCTGGCGACACGCACCGGAAAACCGGTGTCGCCGACGGCCGGGCCGTGTCTACCGTTCGCTTTCATGGACGACACCACCGCCCCGCCACGGCTGACCCGACTCACCTTCCACGGCCCTCTCTCCGATGACCGGGCCGCAAGGATGATCCGCCGGCTCACTGCGCACGTCACCCCGACCGCTCCGACGTCCGTGCTGGACATCGGGTGCGGTTGGGGAGAACTCATGCTCCGCATCCTCGAGGTGACGCCTGGCGCGACCGGTGTCGGCATCGACCTCAATGAGGACGATCTCGCACGCGGGCGCGCCAACGCCGAGGAGCGAGGCCTGGCGGACCGCGTCCGCTTCGTCCAGGAGTCCGCCGTCGGCACCGCCCGGGGCCCCGCCGACGTCGTGCTCTGCCTGAGCGCCGGCCACGCCCTCAGCGACGCCCAGCCACCCGAGCACATCACAGCGGCCCTGCACGCCCTGCGCCGCCTGGTCACCCCGGGCGGCCGTGTCGTTCTCGGCGAGGGATTCTGGCAACGCACACCCACGCCGGGGGAGTTGTCGGCGATGTGGCCGGACGCCTCCCCCTCCGAGTTCCACGACCTCGCCGGCCTCGTCGACATCGCCGTTGCCGCCGGCTTCCGGCCCCTCTGGATCGAGACCGCGAACGGCGACGAATGGGAGGACTTCGAGTCCGCCTACCAGTCCGACGTCGAGGAATGGCTCGCCGCACACCCCGATCACCCTCTGGCGAAGGAGACCCGCGACCGCGTCGACCGCC
The DNA here is from genome assembly GCF_001514035.1 of Streptomyces yokosukanensis. Lineage (GTDB taxonomy): Bacteria > Actinomycetota > Actinomycetes > Streptomycetales > Streptomycetaceae > Streptomyces > Streptomyces yokosukanensis. Next base: position 574,343 of record NZ_KQ948207.1, read on the forward strand.
ACCGCGGCATGTGGCTCCGGGGCTATCGCGACGTCATGGGCCTGGCCTACCTGACCCTCGTTCCCGTGAACTGAGGAGCGAGCAGTTCCAGGGCGAGGCCGACGAACAGAAGCGGTCCTCCGGCCCTCGTACGGCGGGCGGAACGCGGGCGCTCCTCGTCACCGGAAAACCGGCAACGCCCCGGTTGCGCGGCGGCGCAGCGCACCGCAGGCTGCTCCCATGGACCGCACCTCGGGAAACGGCCTGCAGCCCATTCTGGTGACGGGCGCGGCGGGCAGCGTCGGCGCCATCGGACGGTCAGTGGTCGAGGGCCTGCGTCAACGGGGCCTGCCCGTACGGGCCATGGTGCGGCGTGACGACGAGCGGGCACAGGCGCTGCGCGCGACCGGCGCCGAGGTGGTCGTCGGCGATCTGACGCGCACGAACGATGTCGTCGACGCGGTGGCCGGCTGCGGGCGCATGTACTTCGGCATGAGCGTGTCGGCGCAGTATCTGCAGGCCGGTGTGACGGCGGCGGCGGTCGCGCGTGCGTACGGGCGCCTGGAGGTGTTCGTGAACATGTCGCAGCTGACGGTCTCCGAGGTGGACCTCACCAGCACCTTCGAGTCTGTGCAGCAGCGGCAGCAGTGGCTGGTCGAGCAGGTCCTCGGCTGGTCGGGCCTGCCCGTCGTCCAGGTCAGGCCCACCGTGTTCATGGAGAACCCGCTCTTCCGTGTCGGCTTCTCCTCGATCGCGAAGTACGGAACCATCAGACTGCCCTTCGGCCGGGCGAAGACCTCCCCCGTGGCGGCAGGGGACGTCGCCGCGGTGGTGGAGGAGATCCTGGCGGCCCCGGCCCCGCACATCGGCCGAATCTACGAGCTGACCGGCCCGCGCTCGCACGACGTCGACGCCATGGCGGCGGAGGTTTCCGCGGCATTGGGCCGACAGGTGAGCTACACCGACGTCCCCCTGGAGGAATGGATCGACGACGATCTCAGGCCGCTGGGGCTGCCGGAGCACACCTTCCAGCACATCTCCACCATGGCCCGCCTTCATGCGGAGAATCGGTACGACCGCAAGGCGGAAGGGGTCGAGCAGGTCACCGGGCGGCCTCCAGCGGGGGTGGCCGACTACGTCCGTGAGAACCCCAGCCTGTTCGATCGGTGAAGCCGCGTCCTCGCCGTGCGTCGCCCAGGCGCCGGGGACGAACAGCGCCGGCGCAGGACATCCGGCGTCGCCGAGCGTGTCGAAACGCGACTCGGCGGCGCCCAGGCCCGTCACACCCCGTCGTCCCCGGACACGATGTCGTCGGCGTCGGAACTCGTCAGGGAGCCGGGCGCTCACGAGCACATCGTCAGCGCCGCGCCCGCCCCGCTGCCGGTCGCCGAGGCCGCCGCGGGGGCCGGCGCGTGACCGTCCCTCCTCCGACCTCGGCGTATGCGGCCGGAACTGTGTGAAAGCGCTGGCAGCGACCGCGCTGGACATCCTGCTGGCGCACGGGCCCCTGTCCCGGTCCCAACTCGCCGAGCTGAGCGGGCTGTCCAAGCCGACTGCCACCCACATGCTGACGCGGCTCGAAGCGCGGCCGGCCTGGTCTGCGAGAGCGGCACCAGCGAAGGGCAGCGCGGTCCCGGCGCCCAGCTCTACGGGGTCAATCCCGCAGCCGGCTGCGCGGTGGGCGTCGACGTGACTCCCTCGCTGGTCCGGGCGTCCGTCGCCGACGTCACCGGCCGGGTCCTCGCCACCCACACCGCCGAGGACCCGGCGGCCCCGCGGCGCCGATGCCGTCGCGCAGGTCAGGGAGCCCGTCGCGGGAGCCCTCGAAGGCGCCGGCGTCGACGGCGCGGTGGTGCTCAAGGTCATGGTCGGCGCCCCCGGGGCGTTCGACATGCGGACCGGTGTGCTGCGCTACGCCACCCATCTGCCCGGCTGGCAGTCGCCCACCCTCGTGTCCGACCTGGCGGCGGCCTCGCCCTGGCCGCTCGTCTACGACAACGACGTCAACCTGGTCGCCACGGCGGAGCAGCGGGCCGGGGCGGCCAGAGGCCTGACCGACTTCTTCCTGCTGTGGAACGAGGAGGGCATCGGGGGCGCGATGATGCTGGGCGGCCGTATGCGCCGGGGCGAGTCCGGCGGGGCGGGCGAGGTCGGCCTGATGCCGGTGCCCGGCACTGCGCTGGTACGGCCGGTCAAGCGGGCCGGCACCGGCGGCTTCCAGCAACTGACCTGCTATCAGGCGGTGTTGCGGCTGGCGGGCGAACTCGGCATCGACGCCCCGGGCGAGCTGGATGAACTCGACCCGGTCCGGGCGTCGGCGCCGCCCAAGCGGCTTCGCCATCGGGCTCGTCACGATCTCCTCCGTACTGGATCCCGGTGTGGTGGTGCTCGCCGGCGACCTGGTCCATGCCGGCGGCGAGCCGCTGCTGCGGCTGCTGGAGGCCGAGATGGAAGAACTCGCCGCGGTGGACACGAGCCTCGCCCCGGCCCAGATCGTCAGCCAACCGGTGCTCCGCGGAGCCCTGGAGGGCGCGCTTGCGGCCGCGCGACACGGCCTGTTCACCATGTCCCGATGACCCTCCGCGGCCGCGGCTGAGTCCTCGGGATCCTGTCACATTCTGCTGCGCCGACCCGTCAGTGCTGTGAAGTCGTCGACCAGCAGGATGCGAAGGAGCACAGTCATGACGAACGTCTCGATCTCTCGGATGCCGAACCCGGCCGAGTTCGTGCCCGAGTTGAACGACATCAGCGCGGCTCTCTTCCGGGCCACGGGCAACCGCTCGGTGCCGCGGACCACGATGAGCCTTGTCCACCTGCGCGCCGGGCAGATCGTCGGCAACACCTACCTGACAGTCCTGAACACGAGCTTCCTGCGTAAGGCCGGGGTGTCGGAGGAGCGCATCACGGCCGTCTCCTCCTGGCAGGACGCCCCGTACTTCAGCGACGCCGAACGTGCCGCCCTTGCGCTGGTGGAAGCCACTCTCCAGCCCGCCCCGCACGGCAAGGAGCGGGTTTCCGACGAGCTGTACGCCGAGGTGGCAAAGCACTACGACGAGAAGGCGCTGGCCACTCTCACCATCGCGATCGGGCAGATCAACTTCTTCATCGCCCTGGCCGTCATCGGCAAGCCGCAGCCGGTCGGCTCGCTCGCCGACGAGCAGTGGGACTGAGCCGAACGGTCCGCCGGGCAGCCGACCGTACCCACCACGCCCGCCCGCAGCGCCCTGGCGGGACTTCCGAGGCGTCAGAGCATCAGCAGCAGCCGCGTGTTCGCGACGAGCTTCCGGTTCACACTGGTGCTCTGCACGAAGATCGTGAAGTCGTCGTTGTGGTCCGGCTTGACTCGCACGTCCACGTCCGGCAGGCCGAGCAGGGCGCGGGCCTCGGGCCCCGAGTAGACGCGGTCCGTCTTCTTCTCCACCACCGCGATCTGCTTGCGCGGCTGTATCTTCTCCGACTTGCTCAGCTGGTAGAAGGCACCACCGGTACGGTAGGTGTGCCCGCATTCGACGACCCAGTCCCGGATCGCCGCGTCACGGGCCACCGGGATCAGCTCGTACTGCGACGGGTCCACCGGGGTGAGGCCGGCCGCCTCGATGGTGTCCTTGTTGACCGCCTCGGCACCCGTGGAGAACACCGCCCGCGATCCCCGGATGCCTTGGGAGCGACCCACCATGAACTTCTCGGTGGCCTGCTGGATGACCTGCCCGGCCTCCTCCAGCCCCTGTGTGCTCGTGGCGTCCCAGATGGCGATGTTGTCCTTCGGGAAACCGCACCGCATGGCCTCGCGCTTGCCCATCTGATCCGGCACCAGGACGGCCAGCGTCCAGTTGACCTCCTGTGTCTCGATCATCTCGGCAACGGCCTGGACCAGTTCACGCGGATCCTGTGCCGGGGCATCCGGGCAGCGATGACTCACGTTCTCCTGCCCGTCGGTGAGTACGAACGTCAGGAAGCTGTGGTCGCCGTACAGTTGGGCCGTCTGCGCCAGCTCCCGCTGTGACTTCAGCGCGGCCGCCAGCAGAGCCGTCATTCCACCGACCTGGTACAGCTGCTTCAGCGACGGCATCCGCAGCACGTCCTTGTCGTAGATGACGCACTCCACCTTGTCGGCGAAGACGTACACCGTGACCCGGGTCTCCTGGTCCAGTTCCCTCGACCGGCGGGCGAGATAGGCGATCTGCTGGTCGGCGACCTCGACGACCTTGCGGCTCAGGTGCGACATCGACGAACTGGCATCCAGCACGAGAGCAACGTGATTGATGTAGTTCTGGCTTCCGGACATGACGGCTCCCCCTCTTTCACTTTCCGACTTGATGCTCCTACCGTCTCACGCACCACTGACAATCGATCTTGGCTGCCGCCGACAGGCAGCCGTCGCCGCGTCACCACGGCAGTTGGGCGGGTGGCGAGACATAGGAGGCGGGTGGCGAGACTTTAGAGACAGGGACCGGTGGACCCGAGCCAGCGTCGGGCCAGACCCGCGACCCACCGTCCGGCTTCGTCCGGTGTCGCGGGTGGTGCCCCGACGACGACGATCTCGGTCACCCCGACGCGGGCCAGTTCCGGCAGGTCCTCCGGGGTCGCGTCGGTGAGCGCCACCGCCACGACGGGCTGCTCCACCGCGCGGTTCGGGTTGGCGTGGTGCTCAGCCAGGCCGTGCTCGACGAGGGCGGAAACACACTCCGCAGCCTCTGCGACCGACAGGTTGAAGCCGTACCACCCGTCGGCGATCTTCGCGGCCCTGCGCAGCGCCACGGCGCCGTTGCCGCCCATGACGACCGGGATCCCTCGCTCGCGCACCGGTTTGGGGTTGACGCGCACGCCGTGGAAACGCGTGAAGTCCCCCTCGAAGGTGGCCACGTCGTCGCGCCACAGTGTCCGCATGGCGGCGAGGTACTCCTCGGTCCGGCGACCGCGTGCGGTGAACGGAACGCCGAGCGCGGCGAATTCGTCGGCGGACCAGCCGATGCCGACGCCGAGGGTGAGCCGCCCGGCCGACAGGACGTCCAGCGTCGCCGCCTGTTTGGCCACCACCACGGGGTTGTGCTCCGGCAGCAGCAGAACTCCGGTGGCGAGCCCGATCTCTCTCGTCACGGCCGCCGCAAAACTCAGTGCCAGCAGTGGGTCGAGCCAGTCGGCGTCGGCCGGGACGGCGATTCGGCCGTCGTCGGAGTAGGGATACCGCGAGGCGGGGGCGTCGACCAGGACGACGTGCTCGCCCGCCCAGAGCCGGCTGAATCCATGAGCCTCGGCCGCCTGGGCCACCGCCCGGATGACCTCCGGACGGGCACCGTCCCCGATGCCCAGGGCATGCAGACCGACCCGCATACTCCGCCTCCTGAAACCATGCGGGTGCTGTGCCGGCCATCCGGTCAGGACGTACGGCCCGGCAGAACCATATACAGGAGGCCGACCGTAACAGTGGCCTGCGGATCCGGCCGCGCGCCGTGCCGAGCCGATGGCCTGCGGCGACCGAACTGGTCGTCGGCCCGAGGTCCCCGCTGCTCCGAACGGGGGAAAGCCCGCCCCCGGGCCCGCGGAGCGCGGCCGAAGGGGGCGGGCAGGTACGAGGCGCCGTGTGCGTGTGTCGTCAGGGCGACGGTGGCAGGGTCCACCGCTGTGCCGCTGTGCCGTTGCATGTGTAGATCTGCAATTGAGTGCCGTCCGACGTGGACGACTGGGGATCATCCAGGCAGAGCCCGGAGTGGGGGTTCGTCAGGGAGCCGTCGGCAGCCAGTGTCCATGTCTGCGCCCCGGTGCCGTTGCAGGTGTACAGCTGTACGAGCGTGCCGTTGGACGTTCCGCTGTTGGACACGTCGAGGCACTTTCCGAGAACGCGCACGGTGCCGTCGGCGGCGAACGTCCAGTCTTGGGCGTAGGTGCCGTTGCAGGTCCACAGCCTGATCGCGGTGTGGTCGGCGGTGCCCGAGTTCGCGTCGTCGACGCATTGCGCGGAGTTCACCCCCGACTCGACCGGCCCCACCCGCGGCTTCGCCGGAGCGGACGTGTCACCGGGATAGGAGGGCGGTGCGGCAGAAGCGTCCGCGGCCCAGCCGGTGTTCGCGCCGGTACCGAGCGCGAACCTGAGGGTTCCTCCGGCGGTGATCGCGTTCGTCGGCGCGTACGCGTTGTTCCAGGAGGTCCCGTTGAACGTCGCGGACTGTACGTACGGCGCGTCGTCCGCGGCACCGTCGCCGTAGACCGTCAGCGTGTTGCCGGACGGCAGGGTGATCACGGCCTGGGTGAACAACGGTGAGCCCAGCGCGAGGTCCGAGGTTCCGGGCGTCATGGGGAACATGCCGAGCGCCGACCACACGTACCAGGCGCTCATCGCGCCCAGGTCGTCGTTGCCGTCGGCGAGGCCCGCGGGGGCGTCGGACCAGATCTGGTCCTGGATCGAACGCACCGTCGCCTGGGTCCGGTAGGGCCGGCCGATGTAGTCGTACTCCCACGGCAGTTCGATGCTCGGCTCGTTTCCGACCCACGCGTAGCCGTTGGCTCCGGTGTAGCTGCGCAGCACGGTGTCCAGGTAGTGGGCCATCACCGTGTCGCCGCCCTTGGCGGCCGCGAGCCCGGCGACGTCGAAGGGCACCATGCCCGTGTAGATCCAGGAGTCGGCCTCCACCATGTCGGTGCCGCTGGTGGGATCGAACCCCCCGGTCCACGCACCGTTCGCGTTGCGGGGCTGGACGAAGCCGGAGGCCGGGTCGAGGACATTGCGCCAGTCCTGGGCACGATGGGCGTACGTCTGCCGACTCTGGTTGTCGCCCAGTGCGCCGGCGAAGGCGGAGAGGGCGAAGTCCGCGGTGTCGTACTCGAGGGTCGTGGCCACCGGCCCGTAGAAGTTGCAGCAGCCGTAACTGCCGTCGTGGGGTTCGTAGCCGGGGCTGTCCAGGTAGTTCAGGCCCGGTCGGTCGTCGTTGGCCGTGCTCGCCTGTTTCAGCAGGCCGGCCAGAGCCTTGGAGGTGTCGAAGTTCCTCGCGCCGAAGGCGTGGTAGTCGGCGATGATCGACGCGGCAGGGTCGCCGACCATGACGTACGACTCGCCGTTGTTCTCGGACCACTTGGGGAAGACGCCGGTCTGGACGTAGTCGTCGACCATGGACTGCGCGGTGTCCGAGGCGGTCTGCGGACTCACCAGCGCTTCGAGCTGCGCCTGCGAGCGGTAGATGTCCCAGCCGGAGTAGTTGGCGTAGACGGCCTTGTGCCCCGCGTCGACGGTGTGGGTCTTCCCGTCGAAGCCGTAGTACTGGCCGTTGGTGTCACTGATGACGTTCGGGTGCAGCAGCGAGTGGTACAGCGCGGTGTAGAAGATCCTCTGCTGGTCCGGCGTTCCGCCGCCGATCCGCACCTTGCCGAGCGCGTCGTCCCAGGCGCTGTGGGCCGCGGAGCGCACGGCGTCGAAGTCCCACCCGGTGTTCTCGGCCGTGCGATTGGCAGCCGCGTTCGCCACGGAGACATAGGAGATGCCGACCTTGGCCTGCACGACGTGGTTCGTGCTGGTGTCGAAGGTCACGTGTGCGTTGGACGCGGCGGTCTGCGGCGCCGCGCCCGAGTGGCGCGGTACGGCGGTTCCGGGCGGGTGCTGCGGCAGTGCGCCGTGCAGGCGCGGCTTGTTGGGCTTGTCGGGTGTGTTGACGCCGGCCGGAGCGGACGGGCCGCGAAGGCGCGTCGCGTGTGCGAGGGTGCTTCCGCTGGACTGGAAGGGGCGGTCGAAGAGCATGTCGAAGTACACGGTGTAGGTGTTGCCCGCACCACAGAACCGGCCGCTGGTGACCTGGCCGCTGACCTCCGTGTTCGAGAGGACGTTGAACTGCGTCGAGGAGCCGCCGTTCTGGCTGCCCGTCAGCTTGAGGACGAGGTTGGCCTGAGAGGTCGACGGGAAGGTGAAGCGCGCCATGCCGCTGCGGGTGGTGGTGGTCAGCTCGGTGGTCACCTTGTTGTCGAGGGCGACTTTGTACGATCCCGCGGAAGCGGATTCGGCGCCGTGCGAGAACGAGTCCGACGCGGAGTTGTCGACGGCGCCCACCGTGGGCAGCACGGGAATGTCGCCGGCGGCCCCGCAGCCGGGCCCCGCGATATGGGTGAGGCTGAATCCCGTGATCGAGGAGTCGTCGTACTCGTATCCGCCACCTGGAGGCCGTGACGAGGTGTCGGGACTCCACTGCACCATGCCGAAGGGCACGTCCGCGCCGGGAAAGTCATTGGCGTCGTTGGAGGTGCCGATGAACGGGTTGACCAGGTCCGCGGGTGACGAGACGAGTTGCGCCGCTCGCGCGGGCACCGCCCAGGCCGTGGGAGCCGGGAGCGCGTACGCACCCAGCAGCAGGGCGCCGACGGCGGCACCCAGGGCCGTGCGCGAACGGCGGCCGTGGGGTGCCTGTCTGTCTGGACCGGGTGGACGACCACCGGCCGAAGTCATGGGCATCGCGATCTGCCTCCTTGGGGCATGCGTGGCGGAGCGCACCGATCCGGGGAGGGGCGATTGCCGGGGTGCGGTGCGTCCGCCCCGGCGGGCAAGCGAGGTGGGACGCTGGTGGGCAGGGGGAGTTGGGCCGGGGCGAGAAGGCAACGTTGTCTACGAAGGATCTTGACAACGTTGTCTCGCTACGGCCGAACCCTCGTCGGCACCGTAATGAAAGGGCATGTACGCGTCAATACAAAGGGGATCCCCTTCTCTCGTCGGTGAAGGAAGTGCCCTGCTCCGGTCGCGATTGAGCCGACGTCACGCGGGGCGCCTGTCGCACCAGCGCCCCGCGGGTCGACGTGCCGCACCGCTACGGCATACTGACGCCTCGCCAGTGCAACAAAATGTTTAAGGAGGGGACGTTGGCAGCCTGTTTCAGGACAGTCACCGAGGTGGGAGAGGCTCATCTGCCCCAAGCGGAGGCCTTGGGGCGCGCCTTCCAGGAGGCGATCGCGCCCGCCACCGTCAACTACGACTTCGGTCGGATTCGGGATGCCGCCGCCGCGCTTCCCGACAGCGAGATCGTCAAGATGGTCCGCGGTTGGGGGCTCCAGGAGGAGGGGCCGATCCTGGTGATGGCGCTCTCCCTCAAGGAGGCGGTCCGCCAGGCGCTCCCGCCCGAGTCGGCTCAGGCGTCGTTCTGGGGCACCATCGAACGCGACCTCATGGACGCCTTCACCGATCTCGCCGCGCAGGAGGGTGCACCGGGACTGGCCTACTACGAGGAGACTGCGGACCGCACGAGTTACTACCGCGATCTGTTCTTCGCCCTGCAGGACGAGGAAGCCGGCGCGTACCTGTACGCCGTCGCCTTCTGCGCCGACGTCACCGTCGGCCTCGACAAGGCCCGTGCGGGAACCCTGGGCCTCACCGACACCGCGCCGTTCGCGGTCCGGCTCAACGCGATCGTCGTGCGCCAGAAGCTCGCGAACGTGGCCTGATCCCGGCCGTGTCCCGCCGCTTCACTTCGGGGTCGTCGGGCGTACGTTCTGCGCCTGCCTGGTGCCTCGTAGGCCCCCACGGCCAGTCACGGCCCGCCGTCCCGGGCCGCGAAACCGCGCACTGCTGTGCGGGGGTGGCGGTCGCCTCGTGGAAGTGCCGTACGCGGTCTTGGGACCGGGGGGCGCCTGGTGCAAGCAGCACACGGGCACCGGTCGATCACGGTGAGTGCCCTGCCGCTCGGCCTGGGTCGTCACCCTGCACTCCCGCGCGGACAATGGGACCACCGCACAGGGTGAGGCGGTGATGACGGTGCCCGCATGGCATCTGCGTGACTATCACGACGACGATCTCGACCAGGCCATCCAGATCTGGGACCAGAGCCGCCTGGCCGATGAGAACCGCGTGTTCGCGGTCTCCGAGGTGATGGCCGCGGCCGAAGCGGGTCAGCCGGCCGTGGTCGCTGTGGTCGGCGACGAACTGGTCGGCATGGCCGTGGCACAGGCGTACGGCAAGCGGGGGTGGATCCTCCTGGTGGCACTCGCCTCCCGCTGGCGCGAGCGGGGGATCGGCAGCACTCTCCTCGCCGAGCTGGAACGGCGGCTACGGTCACTGGGGGTGCGCCACATCAGCGCGCTGCTGCCCGCCGGCGCCGCAGGCACGAAGGCTCTGGAGAACTCCGGATACCAGGTCCGAGACGACCTCGCCTACTACGAGAAGCTCGAACCACCGGGAACCGCCGACGCCGAGGTCCTCGCGGCCCTGGGCGGCCGCATGCTGCCCGAGGGCCTGTGGGACGACATGGCCGGCATGGAGCGGGAGAAGCAGGTCATCGAGCGCCGGATCGTGCTCCCGCTGACCGAGCCGACGCTGGCCGACCGCTACGGCGTCGTCCCGCCCAAGGCGGTCATGCTGTTCGGCCCGCCCGGAACCGGAAAGACCAGCTTCGCCAAGGCGGTGGCCTCGCGGCTCGGCTGGCCGTTCGTGGAACTCTTCCCCTCCCGGCTCGCGGCCGACACCAGCGAGGGACTGGCCGCAGCCCTGCGGGAGGCCTTCGCGGACCTGGCCGAACTGGACTCGGTCGTCCTCTTCATCGACGAGGTCGAGGAGATCGCCGGCGTGCGCTCCGGCAAGGCGGTCGATCCCGGGCACGGGGTGACCAACGAGTTGCTCAAGCTCATCCCTGTCTTCCGCGAACACGACGCGCGCCTGCTGGCCTGCGCCACCAACTCGGTCCGCTCCCTCGACGCGGCTTTCCTGCGGCCGGGCCGGTTCGACTACGTCATCCCCGTCGGCCCGCCGGATCCGACCGCCCGAGCCGCGATCTGGGCCCGTTATCTCAGGGCCTGCGCCGACTCGGTGGACCTCGCCCAACTGGTCGAGGCCAGCGAACTGTTCACCCCGGCCGACATCGAATTCGCGGCCCGCAAGGGGGCCCAGGCGGCGTTCGAACGTGAAGTCACCCACCACCAGGGCCGCCCGGCCGCCACCGAGGACTTCCTGGCCGCCATCGCCGACACCCGGCCCACGCTCACCGCGCGGGCGATCGAGGAGTTCACCGAAGACATCGACAAGCACAGTCGGCTCTGAGACCCGATGAGGACGCGTGGTCGGAGCCGCTCACGCGGCCCTTCGCAATCGTGTTGCTGTCTGGCGAGAACTGCGCAGGATCGGAGCGCTCTCGCTCGGCCAGGGGATCTGGGCCGTGCCGGACGTGCCGGTCTTCGCCGAGGGCATCGATCGGGCGGTCACACCGACCCAGCAGGCCGGCGGCCAGGTCGTGACGCTGACCGCCTCCGCGCGCGGCCCGCAGGACACCACCCGTCTTCAGGAGATGTTCGGTGCCGCCCGGTCGGCGGACTGGAAGAAGAGGAGCAGTCGCTGGAGCGGCTGCGGCGCCGGCACCGGGACCTGACGGCACGCGATGCGTTCGGGTCACCGGAGGCGGCCGACGCCGGCGAACGACTCAAGCGATGCGCGGCCGTCCGCGAGGACTACGCCGCAGGTCTCTTCGCCGCCCCGCACCAGACCCCGGAGAGGGAACAGTGAGCACGGCATCGGAGAGGCAGGCGGCACCGGCCCACCAGATGTGGCCGCTGTACGCCGCCGGGTTCACCACCGCCTTCGCCGCGCACGGGATCGCCGCCAACCTCGGCGGCCACGCCACGGGCGCGGTCACCCTCGCTGCTGGTGCTCGGCGGGTTCGTCGCCTTCGCCGCCGCCTCCGCCCTGTACGTCGTCGCGGACAGCCCCGGCCGGCTGTGGGCCGCCCGCCTCGCCAGGGTGCCGCGGCCTCGGCGTTCAAGCCGTCGGCCTCCGCGCTGGTCGCCCGCCTCAACCCGGCCGCCAAACACGGGGCTACCCCCTGGGCCCGCTGCTGGGCGGGGTGCTGGTGTGGGCCGGCGGGCTGCGGCTGCTGTTCGCCGTCCTGGCCGTGCTCGGCGCGGGGGTCGCCCTGCGGATCGCGCCCGCCGTTCCCGTCGTACCGCCCCTGCCCAAGCCTTGGCAGACGGTCCTGGATCTGGCCCGACGGCTGGCCGACCCCGCCTTCCTCTTTCCGGCCTCGGCGCTGGCTGCGGCGACCGCGGCATTGTCGGTCGGCGTGGGCTTCCTGCCGGTCTCGGGCCGGGCGGCCGGACTGGGCACGGTGGCCACCGGTGCCGCCGTCTCGGTGCTGGCCGCCTGCGCGGCGATCGTCCAGCCGAACGCCGGGCGGGCGCTGGACCGCGGGCGGCTCACGACCCGTAACGGCAGCACAGTGGGACTGCTGCTCGCTGCCGCCGGAATGGGGTGCGCCATGCTGCCGGGGCTCACCGGAGTCCTCCTGGGCGCCGCACTGATCGGCACCGGAATCGGCCTGGTCACGCCGCTCGGCTTCGCCGCCCTCGCCGCGAGCACTCCCACGGAGCGCCTCGGGCAGACCATGGGAGCGGCGGAACTCGGCCGCGAACTCGGCGATGCGGGGGGCCCGTTGCTCGTCGCGCTGTCGCCTCTCTCACCACCCTCACCCACGGCTACGCGGCTCTCGGTGCCGTCCTCGCCTTGGGAGCGGCACACGGCGTACGAGTTCGTGAGGAGGGACGCCGACCTGAGACCGGCGGCTTCCGTGTGAGGCCACATCGCCGCGTCGGAACTGTCGGAACTGGGGCTACGGTTTACGGGCCACGCCACCGAAGTTGTCGACTTCGGTGGGTTCTTCGGAGCCGTTCGACTCGGGCCGCCACCGAGGCGTCGAGACCACGCCGGGCACCAGCAGCTCAAGACCGTCGAAGAAGCGGGCGAGTTCCTGCGGGCTCCGGTTGACTCGGGGGTTGTCGCTCGCCTGGTTCCATTGCTCGACCATGGCGCGCTGCTGATCGGGGTGGATGACCTCGGTGCTGTCGCAGAGCACGAGGTGGCTGCCGGACGGCAGGGCGTCGACCAGGCGGTCCACGATGTCGTAGACGGAGTCGTCGGTGACGTGCGCGGCGATGCCCAGCAGGATCAACGCCACAGGCTGGGTGAAGTCCAGTGTGGTGGCGGCCTGTTCGAGGATCGCCTCGGGGTCGCGCAGATCGGCGTCGATGTAGTCCGTCGCGCCCTCGGGTGTGCTGGTGAGCAGAGCCTCGGCGTGCACGAGGACGACCGGGTCGTGGTCGACGTAGACGATCCGCGCCTCGGGCAGCAGCCGCTGGGCGACCTCGTGGGTGTTGTCGGCGGTCGGCAGCCCGGTACCCACGTCCAGGAACTGCCGGATGCCGACGTCACGGACGAGGTGCTGGACCGCTCGGACGAGGAACGCTCGCTGCGCGCGGGCGGTGTCGCGGATGGCAGGGTTGGCCGCGGCGATCTCGTCACCGACCTTGCGGTCGATCTCGTAGCAGTCCTTACCGCCCAGCCAGTAGTTCCAGATTCGGGCGGAGTGCGGCACGCCGCTGTTGACGGGTGGGTGTTCCATGGACATGAGGGCTCCCCGAATCGACCAGGTGTCATTCCACAACTTAGAGGCACGAGGTGCCTTCCGCGTGCGAAGAGTGGATCTTCGGACGTGATGTGGCCATGTCGGCCGTCGATACCTGTGGACGTGCGGGTGCCATGTCACCCGGGGGAGTCCGCCCGCGCCCCCGGAGTCCTCGACCGCCCGAGTGCCGCGAGTACGAACGTGACGCTGATGAGCAGGGCCCAGGCGCCGAACTTGCCGACGCCGACGGGCTGCCAGCCGTGGAGCTGGTACGGGTAGCGCCAGGCGCCCACATAGGTGGCGAGGTTCTCCGCCACCCACAGGAAGAACCCGATCAGGACGAACGACAGCGCCAATGGCATGCTCCGCCGCACCTCGCGCACGGTGAAGCGTACGGAGGTGCCCGCGGTGACGGCCACGAGGAGGGCCGCGAGGAGCCAGCGGGCGTCGGGCAGCCAGTAGTGGCTGAAGAAGTTGACGTAGACGCCGGTGGCCACCAGCGCCGTCGCCCGTGGCCGGTAGCGGCGCAGTTCCAGGTCGAACAGGTGCCAGGCCCGGCAGATGTAGCTGCCCACGGCCGCGTAGAGGAAGCCCCCGTACAGGGGAACGCCCGCGAACTTCAGCACGGCCGGCTCCGGGTAGACCCATGAGCCCTGCGCGACCTTCACCAGCTCGAACGCGAGGCCGATGACGTGGCAGGCGCCGATGACGGCGACGTCCCGTCCGCTCTCCCAGCCGCGCCGCCAGAACAGCAGCGTGAGCAGCACGCCGTAGCCGACGAGCAGGTCGTAGCGGGCCACCGGTAGCCGTGGCAGCAGTGTCGACGCCGCCACTCCGGACAGCAGGGCGATGGCGAAGGCGCAGGCCCGGGTCTGGGTCCAGGTGAAGTCGAGCAGTTGTCCGATCAGGGAGGCCGGGAGACCGGCCGGTTTTGTAGTGACCATGTTGCCAAGAGGGACGGTGCGCGGCCCGCTCGCGGTTGCCGCGACAGCGGTTCGGCCGGGTTTGCCGGCGGATGATCTCGGTGGGCCTGCACCTCGTCCGGCGATGACAACCATGCCTCCGGCAGCTCGTCGCCCACGTCGAGCCCGTCCCGCACGGCGGCCGATCCCTCTGAGCCAGGAACACTCCGACGCTTCCCCCCCGGCAGGGGATGGCTCAGACTCCGTGGTCGATCTTCTTCTCGCGCATCAGCTCTGCCAGCTCTGTGTCCGACAGCGGGTGCAGGGTGTCCAGGAGATGGCGTAGTCCGGATTCGTCGAGGGTCTGGCTGGTGACCTCGACCTCCACGTTCCGGTAGCGGCGGACAAGGGTGACCTCGCGGGGGAGGCGGCGGACCGTGCGCATCCCACCGTGCGCGTCCACCGTGCAGGTCACGCCCTTGTCCGCAGGTTCAGGGCATCGGGGTGCCGGGGTGAGCGGCGAGCGCACGACGAGGCCTACGTACCCGAGCTCGTACCCCTCCCGGACAGGGCGGTAGTCGACGCTGAAGGAGGCAGGGCCGACCACGGCATGGGAGACCTGCATGCCAGGCGGCGCAGCGCCCAGGTCCAGCAGCTCCGGCTTCTCCCGGTATCGCGCGACGTCCGCTTCGTGCCGACGCTGCTGTGCCTGTGCCGGGCCGACGAAGCCTCCGTAGGCCACGGCGGCCGCCAGGGCGGCCAGCGCCCCCAGCCGCACCCATCGGCTCGGTACGAAGAGCGCCGCGGCCACGGCGTACGGTGCCCCGGTCAGCGCGATCCGGGTACCGGCGCTCCCCAGGTCGACGTCTCCGCCGTAGGCGGCCAGGCCCGCCAGGACGCCGAGCGTGCCGAGGAGGAAGATCAGTACCGCCCAGCCCAGCCGCCGCGGCGCCGAGCCGCACAGTGGCACCACGGTCCGCGCCGGAATGCCCGCGATGGCCAGCAGGCCCACCAGCAGCGGTACACCCAACGCGAGGACCGGCACCGCCGCACCGGTCCCACCGCCCCAGGCCGTCAGCACCAGTCCGTAGCCGAGCGCCGGCACCACGGCCGCCGTCGTCGCCCAGACCAGGAAGAGATGTAGGGCCGTCAGCGCCCCTCTGCCACTTTTCATGTCGCGGAGCCTGTCAGCGGGCGTCGTGGCACACATGAGTACACGTACTCAGCGCAGGGTGATTGCCGCGGTCAGCCTGTCCGTGCTTGGCCATCGGCGTTCGAGGACGGGCTAGGGTGACAACCATGCGATGGGGGAATCGTCCGGTATGGGTCCGGCGCACGGCGGTGGTGTACGTGGTCGGATTTCTCGAAGGGGCGGGAGCGCACGGATACTTCCTGGTGACGGGCGGGCTGCACGCCTACAGCTACGCACCGGTGCTCCTTCAACTGCTCTTCCACGCGCTCTTGTTGCTGGACCCGCTGGTAGCGCTACTGATCATCCGCGCCCGCCCCGGTGGGCCGCTGCTCGCCGCTGGGGTCATGCTCGCGGACGCCGTCGGCAACTGGAGCGTCGCGTGGAGCGGCGTCATGACGCATCCGGCCGCGTTCCTGCGTCCAGTAGGGCTCTTGCCGATCACGCTCTTCGGTATCTTCGTCCTGCTCACCGCGATCCCGCTGCACCGGGCGCTGAGCAGCGCCGAGCAGTTCCGCCACCGCGAGTCGCAGAACCACCTCGCTCCCCACCCCGATGCGCCGCCCCGCCTCTGACCCGTGCGGGAGGACGGGGCTCGGCTTGTTCACCACTCGTGGAACGCACCGCGCCGATTTCCCCTCTTGCCATGTGACATCCGATATCCGACATACGGTATGCCTCGTGTTTCGTTCCACGCTTCAAGCACAGCCCGCAGTAAGGCATTTCCCGCACAAAGAACACAGACATGCCGAGCCGACGAACGGGGAACAGCGATGACACATAGTGAGAAGGCACAGGAAGCCGGTTTCGCGACGAAGGGGAGCCGCGGTCGCCGGGGCGCCCGTCTGGCCACCGTGGGCGCCTTGGGCGTGGCCGCCGCCGTACTGGCGGTGACCCCGGCGTTCGCCAAGGGCAGCGCCACCCTCAGCGCCTCGCCCGGCACGGTGAAGCTGGGCCAGAAGGTGCACGTCAAGGGCCAGGGCGACAGCGACGCCGTCCGGTACGCCAAGTTCTGCGCCCAGCAGCGCGTCGGCACGCACGGCGCCTGGCACACGGTCAAGTGCGGCCGCATCGTGGAGATCGCCACCGGTGACGCCCGGGTCGATGCGATGGCCAAGGCCACGCACCGGGGCGTCCTCCAGTTCCGCGGCGTGCTCTACGGCGTCGACGGCCCGCGTGGAGGACACCCGCACGTGGACCGCACCACGGACGTCAAGACCGTCCGCGTGCGCTGACCGGTCCCCCCCCGGGTCGGCCACGAGCCGTCGGGCGTGGTGCTCCCGCTCTGCGAGCGAGCCGCCGGCCGTGAGCCCACGCGTGCCTGCGGACCACCTGGCCGGCCTGGGGGAACAGCAGTGCGTCGACGCTGCAGGACGAGTACGTCGCGAGGGGCGCGGTTCAGCGGCGCAGTTCCGTCTTGCGCTGCAGACGCGACAACTTGTGGGGGTTGCGCACGGAGTAGAGCCCGGTGACGAGGCCGTCGTCGATGTGTACCGCCAGCACGGTGTCGATCTGTCCGTCGAAGCGAAGGATCAGCGCGGGATAGCCGTTGACCTGCGCCGACTCCAGTGATCTCGTGGCGAGGTTGCCCAGCCCGGCGGCCAGCGCGGCGGCGACCGCGGCGGCCCCGACGACGGGTGCGAGCGCGGCCCGCGCGACACCGCCGCCGTCACCGAGGAACACGACATCGGGCGCGAGGATGTCGAGCAGGGGTTGCAGGTCGCCGGTGTCGACCGCGCGTCGGAACGCCTCGACGGCGTTTCGGGTGTCGGCCGCAGACACGGCCCCGCGCGGCCGGCGTGCCGCGACGTGGGCCCTCGCCCGGTAGGCGAGCTGGCGGACCGCGGTCGGGGTTCTGTCGACGGCCTCGGCGATCTCCTCGTAGTCCAGCTCGAAGACCTCGCGCAGGACGAACACCGCCCGCTCGACCGGCGCGAGTGTCTCCAGCACCAGCAGCATGGCCATCGAGACGTGTTCGGCCAGTTCGACATCGACGGCCACGTCGGGCGCGGTGAGCAGCGGTTCGGGCAGCCAGGGGCCGACATAGGACTCCTTGCGCCGACCGAGCGCGCGCAGGCGGTCGAGTGCCTGGCGGGTGGTGATGCGGACCAGATAGGCGCGCTGATCCTGCACGGTGTCGAGATCGACGGTGGTCCAGCGCAACCAGGTCTCCTGCAGCACGTCCTCGGCGTCGGCTGCCGAGCCGAGCATCTCGTAGGCGACCGTGAACAGCAGGTTGCGGTGGGCGACGTACGCTTCGGTGGCGGTGGCCGAGCGACTGGACCGGTTCCCGCCGACGCCGCGATCGTCGGGTGTGCTCTGCGCCGATCCGGTCATGTGTCTCCTGCCTTCTCTCGACTGTGTCACCCACCCGACGCCGGATCCCGCCGTTTCGTCACACCGAACCGAAGTGTTTCACCTCACATCGCAGCACTGTTATGCCGGACCGGGTGCCGTCGTCTTGTGGTCGTTCGTTCACCACCGCGAGTGAGGACCACATCATGGAACCCCGTTTCGACCTGAACACCAACGGCGTCGGCGCGAAGATCGGCAAGCGGTTCGCCAATACCAGCGTGGCGATCATGCAGTCGGGTCTGCCGAAGTCGCTGATGGAGCTGGTGGAGTTGCGTGCCAGCCAGATCAACGGCTGCGGATACTGCGTCGACGCGCACAGCAAGGAGCTGGCGGCCGCCGGTGAACCCGCGGTCCGTATCAACCTGGTAGCCGCCTGGCGCGAGTCCACCGTGTTCAGTGAGGCCGAGCAGGCCGCACTGGCGTTGGCCGAGGAGGGCACCCGCATGGCCGACGCCGATCACGGTGTGTCCGACGCGACCTGGGCTCTGGTGCGCAAGCACTATGACGACGACCAGATCGCCGCGCTGGTCTACCTGGTCGCCATGATCAACGCCGCCAACCGGCTGTTGGTGATCACCAAGACCAAGGGCGGCTCTTACCAGGCCGGTACGTTCGACACGATGGCGAATTGACCGGCTGGCGACGCTGCCCGTGGTGGGCGGCGTCGCCGTGAGGGGCCCGGTGAGGAGGGCTTGGGCGAGGGCGTGGCTGCCGTCGGGGCGGGGGTCGATGCGCCAGAAGGCGTCCGGGGCCGGGCCGTTGGCACGGGTCAAGGGCTCGTCGGCGAAGTCGGCGAAGTCGGCGAGCGCGACCGATTTCTCTGCCCGCCGACCTCCCAGTCGCAGCCGAGTGCGGGCACGAAGGACGAAGGCGGTCAGGGCAGTGTCCACTTCTGGTTGGCGCCGCCGTTGCAGTCCCAGATCTCCAGTTGCGTGCCGTTGACCGTGGAGAACCCCGGATCGTCGAGGCACTTGCCCGATTCCGCGCTCACCAGTGAGCCGTTCGGTTGTGGCGCCCACTTCTGGTTGTTGCCGCCGTTGCAGTCCCACACCTCGACGAGCGTGCCATTGGCGGTGCCATGACCGGTGACATCCATGCATGTGCCGTTGGTGTTCAGCGTCTGGTTCGTGTACGTCCACTGCTGCGCGGCGGATCCGCTGCAGTCCCACATCTGCACAGAGGTGCCGTTGACCGCGCTGCCCGCGTTGTCGTCGACGCACTTGCCGGGCAGTGCCGAGGTGATCGGGCCGGCAGGGGCGCTGCTCCCGGAGCCGGGGGTGATCGTCAGGTCGGAGAACTGGTCGGCGGCGTAGCCGACGACGCCGAGGCCGGCCTGGCCGTTGGTCCATGTGCGGTCCTGGACGGAGCCGACGGTCGTGCCGTCGACGGCGGCCGAGAGGCTCGGGCCCTGGAGGGTGAACGCGAGGTGGTGCCAGCGGCCGGTGCCGAGTGAGGCGGTGGTGCCGTGGGCGAGCGTGGTGTAGACGCCCGTGGTGTCGCTCCTGACGATCGACCAGGCGCCGGTGTCGGAGACCCGGAACCAGTAGCCGGCCTGGTCGGCCTGTGGGCGCGACTGGTAGTTGGCGCGGCCGAGCAGTTCCACCGTGCCGGGCCGGGCGAGGTCCACGTCGGCCGAGACCGTGTAGTTGCCCCAGCCCACGTCTCCGACGACGGAGAAGGCGTCCGAGTCGTCCTGCCACTCGATGGGCTTCACCGGCGCCATCTGCTGAAGGCACGTGCCGGTGCGGCCGTCAGCGCAGGGCTGGACTTCGTACGAGCCCTGCATGTCCGACAGGTACCTGGCTTCGGAACCCACCCGGTAGGAGCTGAAGTCGTCGGAGTACGGCAGGGTCAGCGGCCCGTGGGCCGGGGCGGTGGCGGTGCCCTTGCCCTGGCCGGTGGTCGTGGTCAGCGTGTAGATGTGGTTCGGCTGCAAGGTGATCGAGTATGTGCCGCCGGCCGGGGTGATGTCCGCGTCGCGGACGAACTGGCGCGTGGGGTCCGAGGAACTCAGGTCGGTGGACCACACATGTACAGCCGCGGTGGACAGCCCGCCGGTGACGGTGACGTTCGCGGTCTGCGCGGACGTCGCCGTGGTCGTCTCGATGATCGTCGAGTAGTCGGCGCCGGAGTGCAGAGTGATGTAGCCGCCGTTGGCCCGCGCCCCGCCCAGATAGCCTGACGCCGAGTCGATGAACCGCCAGCCGGGCTGGGTGAACTGGGTGACCTGAGCGGTGCCCCAGGTTTCGGTGCCGACCCGGTAGAAGCCGGACCAGGGTTCGGGTGCGACGGCGAGGCCCACGGTCGGGTAGGGCAGGTTCGGGGTGATCGCCGCAAGCACTGGCCAGTTCAGGGTCGCGGTGATCCGGCCGTCGAGATAGCCGCGCACGATCGAGCGGATCTGCGGTGCGGCGCCGGAGTGGATGTCCTGCGAGCCGTTCTCGCCGGCCCACAGCGGCTTGCCGGTCGCCAGTGCGTTGGGTGTGGACGGACAGGTCAGCGCGTCGCCGCCGTCCCCGCCGCTGCACGGGTAGTGGGCGCCGACGACGTCGACCGCCGCGGCGAAGGCCGGGTCGGTGACCATGGTGTCGGCCGTGCTCCAGTCGGTGTCGTCGCCGACGACCTTCGTCGCATAGCCCTTCGCGCGCAGCGTGGCGTGGAGGTTCTCGTACCAGGCGGCCTGGTGGCCCCGCTCGTTCCAGCCGCCCAGGAAATCGATCTTCAGGTGGTGCGTCTTGGCGCAGCCCAGCCATGTCATCAAGTAGTCGATGGTGTCCTGCGACCAGAAGTTGCCCGAGCCGCCGTCGATCCAGCCGGGGGCGGTCCAGGCCAGACCGTACAACTCGATGTTCGGGTTGCGCACTTTGGCCTGCTCGGCGAGCCAGAACTCGTATCCGGCGTCGCAGTTCACGACACCCTTGCTGTGCTCCACGGACGGCTCGGAGCCGTCGGTGGAGTTGGCGTCGCCGCCGATCTCCAGTTTGAGGACCTGGAGCGAGGCGCCGTAGCCGGGTTTGAACAGATAGTCCAGGATCTGGCTGCGCTGGGGCTCCGGGTAGTCGATGAGCAGGCGCGAATTGCCTCCTCCTCCGCTGATCGCGCCGATGCCGTCGAAGACGCGGCCGGGCTTGGTGCCGTCCACGGTGATGGAGGTGGTGACGGCGGTGCGGGGGGAGGTGGACGCGGACGCTGGCGGCGGGACGAACAGGCCCAGCACCGCGACCAGGGCGGCGACGGCGAGCCGCCGGACCGGTCGGCGGCCTCGGGTACGTCGGAACACGGCCTTTTCCTCTCTCATGGCAGGTTCCACTGCTGATGGGTGCCACCGTTGCAGTCCCGCAGGTCCGGCAGGGTGAGGTTGGCGGTGCCCGCGTTCGTGGCGTCGACGCACGTGCCGCCGTTCTCCGAGGCGATCGTGCCGGTGACGCCGCGGCTGGAGGGCGGACGCAGATGGAGGCCGAACGCGGCGATCGCCGGGGCGGCTCGTGATCCGGTGATGCGCAGCCGGATCCGGGAGGCGGTGACCGGGGTGTTCAGGCGGATCAGTCTTCTGGCGCCGACGGTGGTGTCCGTGGCGATCTGGACCCAGGTGCCGCTGGTGCGGGCGTCGACCGCGAAGGACTCGACGCGCTGGCCGACACGGAGGTCTTCCTGGACGGACAGGACGTCGAAGGTCCGTGCCGACGGGAGGGTGAGCACCAGGGAGCCGGTTCTCGCCCTGGGCTGCCAGGAGGTGTCCAGGCTCGCGTCCACCGCTGCCGCCGGGGCGTGTCCGCGGGTGTTGGCCGTACCGGGGCCGTTCGCGCTGCCGGCGCCGGCGGCGAGGTCGGCGCCGAAGGTCTGGGACAGCGCGGTGCCGAAGGTGTTGAGCGCGGTCACGGCCGACGGATCGAACACGCCTTGCTGGTTCGGTCCGACGTCCAGCAGCAGGTTGCAGTTGCGGCCGACCGACCTGTAGTAGAGGTTCTCCAGATCCGCCTCGGACCTCCAGGTGTCTCCCGGGTGCCAGAACCAGTTGTGATGCGCCGACAGCGTCGTGTCGCACTCGGCCGGCGCCCACCGGATCAGGTTCCACGCACTGTTCCCGTCGGCCGCGCGCTGTCCGAGGACGTCGTCACCGGCGATGTCGTCGGCCGAGTTGTTCGGCTGGACCGTCAGGATGGTGTCGGCGGCGGTCGCCGGATCGCCGGTGTAGGGCACGGCGGACCACTCGGAGGTGCGCGCCGAGCCGTCCTCGTTGCCGACCCAGCGCACGTCCGGGCCGCCGTCGTTGAAGATCACCGCGTGCGGCTGGAGCGTGCGGACCATTTTGATCCAGTCGGGGAAGTCGTACGGCTGGTTCCGGCCGGTCGGGTTGGCTCCGTCCCACCACACCTCGTCGATCTCGCCGTACCTGGTGAGCAGTTCGTACAGGGTGTTCTCGTAGTAGGTGTTGTAGTCGTCGGAGGTGAAGTGGAAGGTGACGCCGTCGGCGATCTCCGACGGGTCGGAGGGGATGGTCACCGGGACCGCCGGGCTGCCGTTCGCGAACCGTCCGCCGGGCCGGGCCTCGTGGAGGTCGGCCGGCGACAGGTAGATCCCCGCCTTCAGCCCGGCCTTGTGCAGGGAGTCGGTGAAGCTCTGGACGACGTCGCCGTGGCCGGCCTGCCAGGACGACGACGCCACCGAGTGCGTCGAGTACGCCGAGGGGAAGAGCAGGAAGCCGTCGTGGTGCTTCGCTGTCAGGATCCCCTCCTTGAAGCCGTTCCGCTTCAAAGTGGTGGCCCACTGGTCGGTGTTCAGCCCGGTCGGCCGGAAGATGTCCGGGTCCTCGGTGCCGGTTCCCCACTCGTTGCCGGTGTAGGTGTTGACGCCGAAGTGCATGAACGCGGTCCGCTCCATGCGCTGCCAGGCCAGCTGCCGCGCCGAAGGGACGACGTCGGCGGCCTTCGCGATGACCTGAGCGGCGCTGTCGCCGGGATCGACGGCGACGACCTCGGAGGGTGTCGCGGCGGCCGCGCTGCCCGTGGCGACGATCAGCGCGGCGACGGCGGCCAAGCACGTCAGTGATCTTCGTACACGGGACGGAATTCCTCGTACACGGGACGGACCCGTCGGAAGGCTCCATGCGTGTGTGCGCCGCGGGGGCATCAGAACTCCAGCTTCGTCGGATAGATCGGATGTCTGCGCGAAGATGGTGGGCGGATTTCGGCATTGCCTCGATGGTTCAGGCGTTTCTGGGATTGCTTGAGGGGAACGTAGGGATACATCCGATGAGAGTCAACGGGTCTGATGAGTAAGCCGGCCATCGGTGCCGGTGTGCCGCAGCGGCCATTCGCCTGTCATGCTTCAGCGATGCAGAAGCCCGCCCGCGACGCTCCCCGCTTCCCTGACACGGCTGTCTCCCCGGACGCTCCTGCCGACATACGCTTTCCGCTGCTCACCCAGCAGTGGTTGGATCTGACGTTCCTCCACTGGGCCGTCGAACCGGCCACGGTGGCACCGCTGCTGCCGACCGGGACCGTGCCCGACGTCCATGACGGAAGCACTTATGTCGGGTTGGTCGCCTTCCGCATGCACAAGGTCGGCTGGTTCCGGCTGCCCGGGGTGCCCTACCTGGGCTCGTTCCCGGAGACCAACGTCCGCCTGTACTCGGTGGACGCGCACGGCCGCCGCGGCGTCGTCTTCCGCTCGATGGACGCCTCACGCCTGATCCCCGTGGTGATGGGACGCATCGGCTTTCGGCTTCCCTACCTGTGGTCGCGCATGGCCGTGCGTTCCGACGGCGACACCGTCACCTATACCAGCTCGCGCCGTTGGCCGGGCGGGCGCGGCGGCGCGCGCAGTCGCGTCGTCGTACGTCCTGGTGAACGCATCGACGAACCGACCGAGTTGGAGCACTTCCTCACCGCCCGCTGGGGTATGCACAACCCCTTCGCCGGCGGGGCGGCGTACCTGCCCAACCAGCACCCGCGCTGGCCCCTGCACCGCGCCGAGCTGATCACCTGCGAAGAGAACCTGCTCACCGCGGCGGGCCTGCCCGCGCCGGGCACCGCCCCGGCCAGCGTCCTGTATTCACCGGGGGTCCCGGTCCGCCTCGGCCGCCCCGTCCGTCGGCCGAACCTGCGGCAGGAAAGCCTCCGTGCCGAGCCGAACGGCTAGGACGAGCCAAGTCGGGTCGGGCCGGTTCAGCCCGGTACGGCGCGGAACGCCTCGATCACGTAGGCGGCGAAGCGGCGGGAGGCGAGGAACCGGGCGGCAGGCGGTACGTCTTGGACGCCCCGGTGGGCCATGAGCATCAGGACCAGGTCGTCGACCACGAAGTCGGGGCGCAGCCGGCCGGCCCGCTGGGCGCGGCGGGCCAGCTCGGTGACCGCGCGGAGCATGCGTTCTCGGTCGGCGACGAAGTCCATGGCCTCGGGGAAGGCCGTCATGAAGGCGTCCGGGAATCCCCGGCTGCGGGCGTGGAGTTCGCAGATCTGCTCGACCAGGTTCCGGAATCCGTGCCACGGGTCCGAGTCCGCGAGTGCGTCGCGGACGACGGCGTGGCAGGCCCGTCGCTGCTCGGCGAAGGTCTCCACGATCAGGGCCCGTTTGGTCGGGAAGTGCCGGTACAACGTGGCGGGTCCGATACCTGCGTGCCGGGCGACCTCGCGCACGGGTGCGCTCAGGCCCTCCTCGCCGAACACCGTGCAGGCGGCGTCCAGGATGCGGGCCCGGTTCTCGCGGGCGTCGGAGCGCGCAGTGTGAGGCAAATGGCGGGTCATCGCTTCTCACTTTAGTCAAGCGGACGCGTGCGTCCGTTACGGTCCGATGGCGGTGGTGCTGCCCGTCCCGGCGCTCCACCGGTGCCGCCTCGGCCGTCCGGCTTGTCTCGTCCACGGCCGTCGCAGCGGTGCCCCGTCCGTGCACAGGCCCGAGGAGCCGAGATGAAAGCCGTCGTGATCAGGACGTTCGGACACCCTGATGGCCTGGACGTCGTCGACTTGCCCGCGCCCGTTCCCGCACCAGGACAGGTGCGGATCGCCACGGAGGCGATCGGGGTGGGTGGCGTGGACGCCGTGATCCGCCGGGGAACGCTCGCCGGCCACGGCTTCCGGGCGGGCCATCTCCTCGGCAGCGAGGTCGCCGGAAGCGTCACCGCGGTGGGAGAGGGCGTGGACGCCTCGTGGACAGGGCGTCGGGTGTGGGCGTTCACCGGCCTGTCCGGTGGGTACGCCGAACAGGTCGTCGCCGCGGTCGAGGACATCGTTCCCCTGCCCGACGGCCTGACCGGCGTCGACGCGGTGACCCTCGGCGGCTCCGGCGTGGTCGCCCACTTCGCGCTGGACCGTGCCCGTTTCGCCCCCGGCGAGGCGGTCCTCGTGCGCGGGGCGGCGGGCAGCATCGGGATCACGGCGGTCCAGCTCGCGGCGAGGGGTGGCGCCGGCGCGGTGGCGGTCACCACCTCATCGGCGGAGCGCGGCGCCCGCCTGCGAGACCTGGGCGCGACCCATGTCCTCGACCGCTCCGGCGCGGGCGGCCCGGACGCGCCATCGGGGTTCGACGTGGTGATCGATGTCGTAGGAGGTGACCAACTGCCGTTGTTTCTGGACAGGTTGAACCCCAATGGGCGGTTCGTCGCTGTCGGCGTGGTCGGCGGACAGCCGCCGGCGGACTTCGGCATGCGGCTGATGAGCGCCTTCCGCAAGTCCCTGTCGTTCGCCACCTTCAGCTCCGACACCGTGCCCGGCCCCGAGAGGCAGGCCGTGCGCTCGGCGCAGTTCGCCGACGCCGCACGCGGAGACCTGCGCACGGTGGTGCACGAGGTGCTGCCGCTGGACCAGGCGGCGCTGGCTCACCGCCGGATGGACGCGGGCGAGGTGTTCGGGAGGGTTGTGCTGGCACCCTGAGCGAGGCGGGACGGCGTTCGCGGCGACCAGGCCTGTGTTGCGGGGTGGGGGCAGCCCCACCTGGGGCCCGGGTGGCAGCTCCATCGATGGGGAGGGCTGCGGCGTGTTGACTGAGACAGGTCGGGAGAGGGTTCGGCCGAGTACGGGGTGTCAGCGTGATGGGGAAGCGTACGGCAGTGGTGGCGTGTGTTGCGGCGCTCATGGCTTGCGGGGCGGGCGAGGTGCCTGCCGGGGCGCGCGTGGCCGGCGGGGGCTACTCGGCGGGCGACTTGAGGCGGGATCTCGCGGCGGTACGGGCTGCCGGCGGCGGCGGTGTGAACGTGGTGGCCCGGGTGGACGGACCGGGCGGCACGGTGCTGCGGGCACGACAGGGGACTGCGGGTGTGGGCTCGACCGCGCCCGTGCCGTGGGACCCGGAGTTCCGGGTGGCGAGCACCAGCAAGACGTTCACGGCGGTGGTGGTGCTCCAACTGGTCGCGGAGGGACGGCTCTCGCTGGACGACACGGTGGAACGGTGGCTGCCCGGAGTGGTGCACGGAAACGGCAACGACGGCTCGCGGATCACCGTACGCGACCTCCTTCAACACACCAGCGGGATCTACGACTACATCACCGACCCCGGGATACAGGACAAGCTGCTGAACCATTTCGACGAGTACCGCTACGACGCCACCCCGCCGTCCCGGCTCGTCGCGATCGCGATGCGGCACGCCCCGCTCTTCACACCGCCGCCCAAGGGTTCGCCGCGCCGGTGGGCCTACTCGAACACCAACTACCTGCTGGCCGCCATGATCGCGGAGAAGGCGGGCGGCGTGGGCTGGCGGGAGCTGGTCGAGAACCGGATCATCGCACCGCTCGGCCTGCGGCGCACCTACATCCCCGGCGAGAACCCGTATCTGATCGGCCCGCACGAGCGGGTGACCATCGACGGGCCCGGAGGCGAACCGGTGGACCTGACCGAGGAGAGCTTCCAGCACACCGCGGACTCCGGAGTGGTGAGCACCCCGTCGGACCTCGACACGTTCTTCCGCGCCCTGGCCTCCGGGCGGCTGCTGCCCGCCGCGCAATGGGCGCTGATGCGGCAGACGGTCGCCTACGACGACCTGCCGGTGCCGCCGGCCGGCAAGCGGGGCGGATACGGACTCGGGCTGCGGATCGTACCCCTGACCTGCGGGGGTGTCTACTACATGCACGAGGGCGATGGCTTCGGGGTGTACGGACGGCCTGCGGTCGATGCGGCCGGTGGGCGGGCGGTGACCGTGTCGGTGACGTCCACCACCGCGCTCGTCGACGAGGCCCGGCTCGACAAGGCGGTGCAGACCCTCACCGACCATGCGCTGTGCGGGGTCCGGCGCTGAGACGTCGAGCGGCCGGTGGACCGATGCGGGGGCGCGCGGGGACTTGCCGCGCGCCCTGCCGTCTGGTTGGGTACCAGCGCCGCAGGCTCGTCGGGCTTGCCGGGCGGGTGGGGAGTGGAGCAGGCAACGTGGACACGAGGATACGGCGGGACGGCTCATGCCCCTTGCCCGACGGACTGGGGCAGGCGATCCGGGGCACTGCCGAGGAGATCGCCACGCTGGTGCGGAGCGCGAGCGACACCGCGCTTGCCGTGCCGGGGTCGGCGTGGACCGTGGGTGAGGCCGCCGCCCACCTGGCCCTGGCCAACGAACTGATGGCCGACCTGGCAGCAGGGCGGGAACGCCCCTACGGCGACGGAACGCCCCAGAGCCTCGCCCGTGCCAACGCGGAGTCCCTGGCCGTCTTCGGGGAGCGCCGGGCGGAGCCCCTCGCGACGATGATCACCGAGCAGGCCGAGGCGTTCCTGGACGCTCTGGCGCACCCCGTGGCCGACGGGTCGGCACCCCTCACCCCCCTGGGCCTGATGGACCGATCCGTTCTCGCTTCGTACCTGCTCACGCACATGCTCGGCCACGGATACGACCTGGCTCGCGCCCTGAAGCGACCGCACATGGTCGACCGCGCACGGGTAGGCTTGTGCATGCCGTTCATGTTCTCGGTCATGCCGCGTGTCACGGACCCCGTGGCCACGGCCGGGCTCACGGCCCGATACCGGATCAGGCTGCGTGGGGGCGAAGCGTTCGGTGTGTCCCTGGCCGACGGCGCCGTGCAGGTGACGCCGGGGGCAGCAGTGCAGCGCGCGGACTGCACCATCCTGCTCGATCCCGTCGCCTTCCTGCTCATCGCGCTGGGCCGGCTCAATCCCTGGCGGGCCATCGCCCAGGGGCGGGTTCTCGCCTGGGGCTCCAGGCCATGGCTGGCCTCCCGCTTCCCGACCTTGTTCACCGCACCTTGAACCGTCTCCCGGGCGGTCGCGAGCTTGTCCGCCCGGGGCTTCGCGGGCTACGCGGCGAGTGCCGCGCGGTCCAGTTTGCCGTGCGGGGTCACCGGCAGCCGCTCCAGGTAGTGCACGTGCTGCGGGACCATGTGGGAGGGCAGCCGCACCGCCAGCTCCGTGCGGACCGTGGACGCCGGCAGCTCCGTGCGGTCCGCCACCAGGTACGCGGTGAGCGACTGTTCGCCGTGGGCATCCGCCGTCACCAGGCATGCCGCGCCCGAGACGCCGGGCAGAGCCCGCAACGCCGCCTCGATCTCGCCCAGTTCGATACGGAAGCCGCGCAGTTTGACCTGCCCGTCCTGGCGTCCTGCGTAGAACAGGCCGCCCTCCGCGTCCGCCACCGCCCAGTCGCCGCTGCGGTAGTGCCGTCCCGAACCGTCCGCCGGGTCGACGAAACGTCCCGCCGTCAGCTCCGGCCGGTCCAGGTAGCCATGGGTGACGCCGGCGCCGGCGACCCAGATCTCACCGGGCTCGCCCGCGGCCACCGGATCGCCCTGGGCGTCCCGCAGCGACACCGTCAGGTGCGGCAGCGGACGGCCGATGGGCGTGCGGCCCGGCGCCGCCTGCTCCAGCACGGCCGGGCTCAGCGGGCACCAGGTGACGTGCACCGTGGTCTCGGTGATGCCGTACATGTTGACCAGCTGCGCGTCCGGCGCGATGCCCTGCGCCCACCAGCGGCGCACGTCCGCCGGCACCAGAGCCTCCCCGCCGAAGACGACCCGGCGCAGCGCGGGCAGCCGTATCCCTTCGTCGGCGGCCTCGGTGACCAGGTTGCCGAACGCGGACGGCACCTGGTTGAGGACGGTGACCCGCCGTGCCACCAGCAGCCGGGCGAACTCCAGCGGATCCGTGGCCGCGTCCCGGTCCACGACGACGAGCCGGCCGCCGTACAGCAGCGGGCCCCACAGCTCCCAGACGCTGAAGTCGAAACTCAGCGAGTGGAACAGCGTCCACACGTCCTGCGGACCGGTGCCGAGCAACGGTGTCGCAGCGTCTCAGGACCCGCAGGGGATCGTAGGGGTGAGTGACGACCTCGATGCGAGCCGGCCGGGCCCCGAGATCCTGGGCACCCGACTGTCGCAGGACGCCACCAGGGCGGACGCGGAGCTGTGGAGCCCCGTGGAGCGGACTGCGCTCTGACCAGGCTTCCCCGCAGGGGTCATTGGCGGCTGACCGTACGGGTCACGCCCGTGACGATCGTTGTCGCCAGAATCCAGCCGGTGATGATCAGGACGTACGACAGCCACTGGTACCAGCCCTCAGGGGCGAACGCCGACCCCTGGCCGAAGTCGACGATCGGCAGGAGCAGGTCAAGGGTGTAGAAGACAGGGTTGAAGTCAGGGGCCTCGCCCGCCTTGACGGGGCGGGGGTGGTGCAGGCCGTACGCGATCGATCCCATGGCCATGAGGGACAGCAGCCAGCCGGCCGCACGCAAGGGGCGGAAGCCGTAGCCGACGGTGGCGTCCTGAACATGCCCCCACAGCCGCCCGTACCAGACGAGTGTGGTACGTCGGCGGCGTTGCTTGGCGAGCTGAACCAGCCGGGCCGCGTCGTCGTCGCCGACGTGGCGATACGCCGCCATCAACTGCTCGTAGGAATGGGGTTCGTACTGGCCGCCGTCCTGTTCCAGCATCGGCAGGCGGCGCTCGGCGGGCTCGTGCGGGCTGAGTACCGTGTACCTGAGATTGCTGAGATGCACCTGCTCGGGGAGCATCTCCGGTTCAAGGGTCAGGATTTCTATGTGAGAACGCCGCAGATTCAGGGCGCCCTCGATGCGGTCACCACCACGCAGCCACAGTTCACCGATGACACAACTGCTTGCCCGCAGTGCCGTGTCGCCCGGATGCGACAGGTGCGCGTGGAGCAGGTCGAGACGGCCCGATATGCGCGAACCTCGGAGTTCGACCCGCCCCCGCGTACGTACGCACCGCGCCCGTATGTGGGCTCCGACAATGAGGTTCTGCGCGTCCAGCGCGATGCCGCCGGGGTTGTCGAACTCGCCGTCCTGAACGTTGATTCGCCCGGCGACCGAGGCGCCGGTGAGCCGTACCTGTCCGTGCGCGCGAATCTCCGGCGCCCATAGGTCGTCGCCGACTGTCGCCTGGTTGAGCTGCAACACCGGCTCGGAGTCGTCCAGCGCCGTGAACCGAGCCCGCTCCATGAACAGTGCCCCGGAGATCTGCGCCCCGCCGAGCCGTACCGGCCCCCGCATCCGGCAGTCCGTCATTCGCAGCACCCCCTCGACCCGCAAGGTCGCCGAAGCAAGGCCCGGCAGCACGGAGTTGCTCAGATCGAGCTGGCGCAGCTTGGCACCGTAGAGGTCGGGAACGCTGTCGAAGCGGCAGTGGTTCAACTGGACGGCGGCGTCGATCGTGGCGTACTTCAGGTCGAGTACGCCCGTGATCCGCGCCCCGGTGACCTTGAGCGCGGCGATCTCGCCCTCTTCCTGCGGAGCCTTGAGCAACAACGTCCGCAGCACACTTGCCCGTACGGTCCGCTCGGCGCATCGTGCCTCGTCGAGTGCTGGATCCTCGTCCTCGGCGCTGAAGTCCACGGACTCGCCTCGCGGAAAGGCCCGCCATACGCGCGTCTCGGCCGGCGTCAGCTCGTTGGTCTCGCTCACGCCGGGACTCTGACGTGCCATGTTCGAGCTGTCAACTGCGAAACGGAGCACTCCACGCCGTTCAAGTTCGTCGGTACGACCCAGCCCGCTTCCGTGGCCGGACAGGAACATGATGGGTATCGGCACATCCATCCCAATCCTGTTGTGCTCAACGGTATTTCGTGACTTGTTCCAGGGGCCGATACGGTCGATTCATGGATTGGAACTTTCGGACGGCCGAAGAACTCGCGACAGCCTTGCGTGCCGGAGACGTGACCTCCGTGGAACTGACCGACGAGGCGATCGCCGCTATCGAGCGGGACGACGAGGCGATCAACGCGATCTGCGTGCCGGACTTCGACCGCGCACGGGCCGCCGCACGCGATGCCGACCAGGCGCGCGCCCGCGGTGAGGACCGGCCACTGCTCGGCATTCCGGTGACGGTCAAGGAGTCCTACAACATCGCTGGGCTGCCCACGACCTGGGCAATGCCGCAGCAGCGGGACTACATGCCGGCCGAGGACGCGGTGCAGGTGTCCCGGCTCAGGGCCGCAGGCGCGGTGATGCTCGGTAAGACCAACGTGCCCTTGGGGCTGCAGGATGTGCAGAGCTTCAACGAGATCTACGGCACCACCAACAACCCGTGGGATCACGGTCGCACGGCGGGTGGATCCTCCGGCGGATCGGCGGCGGCCCTGGCGTCCGGATTCGGCGCGCTGTCCATCGGCTCCGACATCGCCGGTTCCCTGCGCACCCCCGCACATTTCTGCGGTGTCTACGCACACAAGCCGACACTCGGGCTGGCGGCGAGCCGCGGTATGGTCCCGCCGCCCGGTCCGGCATTGCCGGCCGAAGCCGACCTCGCCGTCGCCGGTCCGATGGCGCGCAGCGCCCGTGACCTCACGCTCCTGCTCGACGTCATGGCGGGACCGGACCCGCTGACGCTCGGTGTGGCGTACGACTTGAGGCTGCCGCCCGCGCGCCACGAGCGGCTCGGCGACTTCCGCGTCCTGGTCCTCGAACAGCATCCGCTCATCCCGTCCGGGGCCGATGTGCGGGCGGGCGTGAACCGGGTGGCCGACGCACTTGTCGACGGCGGGGCCCGCGTCGAACGGCACAGTCCACTGCTGCCGGATCTGACCGAAGCCGCGATGCTCTACACGCAGTTGCTGTTCTCGAGCCAGGTCGCACGTTTCCCCGTCGAAGCGTACGAGCAGCTCCGGACCCGTGCCGCCGGACTGAGCGCGGACGACCAGAGTCTCGATGCGGAGCGGCTGCGCGCCATGGTGTTCAGCCATCGCGACTGGATCGAGGCCAACAACCGTCGCGAGCTGCACCGACACGGCTGGCGGCAGTTCTTCGCCGCGTTCGACGCCGTGGTGTGTCCCATCACGCCCACTCCCGCGTTCCCGCACGACCACGACCCCGATTTGAGGGCACGCCGGATCGACATCGACGGCGTCGAGTACCCGTACTTCGACCAGCTCGTCTGGGCCGGACTGGCCACCATGCCCGGCCTGCCCGCCACCGCCGTACCAACGGGCCGGTCCGCTGAGGGGCTGCCGGTGGGAGTGCAACTCATCGGCCCGATGTACGAGGACCGCACCCCGCTGCGGCTGGCCGAACTCCTCGAGGAGAAGATCGGCGGCTTTGAGGCGCCGAAGTAGGGCAGCCGAGATCATCCAGGGGGTGGTCGTCGCGGTCTCGCCGTGTCCGCGCTTCGATCCTCCGGGCACTCCGGGAACCTGCATTCCGGTCGACGAGTTCGTCGAATTCGCGTCCTTTCGACAACAACGGCTGTGAGCAGCCACGTCACGATGCCGCCGCGTAACAGTGGATGGTCACTGTCTGGGACGGGCTCCATCGTTGCTCGACGGTGGCCAGCAGTTCCCAGCCCAGCCGCTCGTACAGGGCCGCTGCGGCCCTGTCGGATGCCACGACGTCGAGCACTGGATGCAGTCCGCGACGTCGTGCTTCCGCCACGGCCTGACCGATCAGCACTGCACCGATCCCGTGCCCCCTTGCTTGCGGAGCGACGAAGAGACGGCTGACCACAGCGGTCAGGTCCTTGCTCGTCCCGCTCTGCTCGCTCCACAAGCCGGGGGCCAGGTCTCCCTCGCCGCCGCGGGACAGACCGACATGGCCGACGAGACGGCCGCTATGTTCGGCGACCCAGGCCCCCAGTGGAGAAGCCTGTGACAACCACGCGTCAGGCTGGTCGGGCCAGTTCACCGGGTAGCCGTCACATCGATGGACTTCGGCGAGAACCCTCACACAGTTTTCGACATCGCCTTCAGCCCTCGGCCGAACACAGGGACCCGACCTTTCCACGACAGCGCCGAAGCTTTCGTTGTTCACTCTGGAATGGAAACACAGGCTCCGGAGTCACAACCAGCCACCTTCGACATGCGCCCTACGGGGCCTGAAGAGGGCTGACCGGTTGACACGGGCTTGCCTTGAGGATCCGTTCCTCCGCCGGGCACGGCCTTCGGACGGCCGAGCGACTCCGCCCATCGGACACCGACTGGAACGGTGTCCCCGACTTTCCCGCACATGTTCGAGTGATGCCGCTCTAGGCGTGCTTCATCCGTCGAGACTGCTGCGGTTGAGTGACAGAGTACGGCTCCCCGAGGATGTTCACGGTGTGATGAGTTGATTTCTCTTAACTTCATCTGAGATTCGGATGTGTCACCCAGCAGGCGGTCGCCTGTGTCCGCCATCCATGGAGGTCATCGGATGAATCATCGTGCCTGGGTTGCAGCGCCACTGGCGGGTGCGGCCATCGCTCTCGTGTCTCCATCGGCCGGCGTCGCTGCGGAGGCGTCTGCACGGCACGCGTCGAGCTCCCTGTGGCTCAAAAAGGGCGGCGGGCACCACGGTCACCGCAATCCCTGGCGCAACTGCCACAGCCACCGTCGAGTCGTGCTCATCGACAAGGACCTGAGGGCGATTCTGATCAATGACCGACATGGGCCTGAGGCTCTCGTCGTCGCGGGAGACCCGGGAGCCCCGGCCTCGTCGCCGGCGGCACCGTGGGACAGCTTTACCGTCGCGACCTATCTGGACGTGGGCGAGCCGACCAACACCTCCGGCCTGTACGCGTTTGAGATTCGTGACTTCTTCAGGGTGCATCCGCGCTTCTTGGTGAAGGCCTTCGACCGCCACGAGCGCTCCTTTCCCTTCCCGGCCACCCACTGCGTCGACCGCGAGGACGACGACGACCGTGAGGACAGTGCTGGTCCGCACGGCGGTACAACTGGCTTGTCCGGCTCCCCGTCGCCCCGGGCCGTTGCGGGTGACAGCTCGGCTGCCAGCTGGAGCGACAGCCTTCTGAGCACGAAGTACATCCTGATCGCGGCCGGCGGTTTGCTGATGACTCTAGGAGGCCTGGCTATGGCCTGGCTGCGCCGACGTCGTTCTGCCGAGTGACAGTCGGCCGGAAGGGAGTGCCGGGTCCATCCCAGTTCAGCCCGCTGTTTGACGCGACGTCTGATGGTGCGGTCGGAGCATCCAGGGGCGGAGACGCCCTCGTAGCTTGAGCCGTGGAACAGCGCGAGCGCGACGTGCTCGAAGACCGTCCGGTCGGCGATCCGACGCCGGTTGCAGTGCTGACACGGCCGTCCTTCGTGATCACTGAGCTGACTGTGACACCTCTCTCCGCTGACAGGAGTTGGCCACCCGGCGCACCTGTCGGTCGGTCGCATGCCCCCAACTACCTTCACTGAGCGTTCATTTGACTACGACGAGTGAACGTAGAGTGCGGATGCGTCCGACGCCCATGTGCCGACTGGCGGCCCTCGCCTCGACGGGCCTGCTGCTCGCCCGTCCTGGAAGATCCACGCGACACCCCCGTCTCCCGCCTGCGGACACGAGCACTGGCCGTCGGGCTGGCGCTGGCGGCGTGCACGCCTGTGCTCTCGGGCTCTGCCGGCGCGGCCGACCAGTACGAGTGGGCCGCGCTGGGCGACCAGACCGACATCGTCACCATCGGCGTCGGCGGCAACAGCCTGCCGTTCGGCGGCATGCTCCTCAAGTGCCTCGAACACGGTGCGAGCGGCAAGTCCTGCCGCGACTACTGGGCCACGACGCCTGCCAGCCCGCAGGCACCAAGTGGGTCGAGGGAATCTGCGGCGGCGCCGCGGACTACTGGCCCGCCAAGGTCCCCGGCACGCTGCGACTCCGGAGCCACGGCACCCGCACGGAAACGCTGCTGAGTCTTCGGCGAGACGGGGCGGTGCGGTACACGTGTGGACCCGCAAGGAGTTCGCGCAGGTATCCGGTCCCCGGCATCTGGATGTGCGGTTCGCAGAAGACTCGCCGCGCGCCCTGCCCGGCTATCGCCATCCGGTACCGGACGGGCCGACCCCGATGGGGAGGTCGGGGCGAGAGCCCAGCAGGTCTTCTCCGCTCGGCGGCAGCTGCGGATCGACCGCCACCGGCGAGTGCGCACCATTGCTGCTACTGCTCGCCGAAGGTCTCTCGGCGGGACTGGCCACAAGGTACTGCTGCTCCCGGTGGTGGCCGAGGGGGCCGGATGTGGCCGTGTGGCTGGGCTTGGCCGAGTGCTTGGGCCTGGCCAAACGGCTGTGTGTGGCCGAGGAACTGCTGCTTTCGGTGGCTGGAGGCGCACCTGAGGGACTTGATGTGTCCGACGGGCTGGATGTGGCTGAGGGGCTCGGGCGGGGATCGTGGCGGCAGAGGTGATCGTGTTTGAATCCGTAGCTCAGGCCCCACTCCCTGTCGCAGCCGCCCCAGTACTTCCGCACCCAGCCACAGTAGGGGCCTCCGTAGTTGTCACAGCGGCCATCTCGTTCCTGCGGGCCCGGATTCGCAAAGGGCGCCTGGGGTGATTCGCCTTTGCCCCGGGGGAGGCCGGGGGCGTTGACCATGCGGACCTGCGTGGCACCGGAACTCTGGGGCATCCAGTCCGTGAAGAAGAGGGGCAGGCCGATGGCTGAGGCGGAAGCCGCCACTGTTGCAGCAGCGAGAGCGCAGCGGATCAGGCGCATGACAGTTCCTCTCGGCATGGTGGTCTGTGGCAGGTGTGGACGAACTCTGGGCACGGCGCCGCCGCTGTGCGCGCTGGAGCTGAACGTATGGTTTGAAGACCGTCACAACAACTAGCGAACCGCCAGTCAGGTGGCCTTGCTTCGATCTTTCACTCGAAGGGCCGGGCCGCGTCCGAGTGCCCCTGGCCGATAGAGGCACTGTTGACCATTCGGGCGGGTGCCGGATTGGGAGCGAACTCTTACCCGCAGCGCTCTGTAATGTTTTGGTCAAGTCCGTAAGATCTTGGCATGGACATTTTGACACCTGGGCTGGCGCCGACGCTCATATGCGTGGTGACCTTCGCCGCGGTCTTCGTCCCACTGGCGACGGTGCTTCTACCGCGCATCAACAGGGTTCTCGCGGAGCGGCGAGACGCTATCGAGGGCGAGATCGAGCGGGCGGAGCGGATGAAGGGGGAGGCCGACGATGTCCTCGCCAAGTACCGCGATGAACTTGCCGAGGCCCGGCACGAGGCGGCTCACATACGGCAGCAGGCGTTGGAAGAGGGCGCACGGCTGCTTGCCGAGATCCGTGCCGAAGGCCTGCGCGAACGCGAGACGATGATCACTGAGGCACAGGCACGGCTCGCCGCCGACCGGATCATCGCGGAGACCGAGTTGCGCGGGGATGTCGTGTCGTTGGCCGCGGAACTGGCCAGCAGGGTCGTCGGCGAGCCCGTCCATGGGATGGCCGGTGACAGCAGTGTCGTGGACCGCTTCCCCTCAAGCCTCGATTCCCGAGAGGACGGGCCGGCGAGGGGGGCTTCGTAGCTTTCTCGACGGATCAGCCGCAGGGGGTGAGCCGACGGGGCATGACGGTCATGCGTGACCAGGACGCAGGCGGCTCGGCCTTCCAACGGTGCGGAAGGACGACCGAACTGACGGCATCCGAGAAGTGAGTGCACGTGTGTGGTGCCGGACAGGTTCATCACGCTATACGGGGTCGGTGACGCCGGTGCGGAAGACCGGCCAGCCGATCTCGGTCCGCCACAATGCGCTGTCCGGGCAGTGGCGTCGGCTGACCAGGTAGTACTCGCGGATCGGGCCGTCTACGGCGAGTGCGTGGCGTGCGACGTAGGTGGCCAATGTGCCGTAGGCGCGGTCGACTTCGGAAGGCGGCCCGCAGTGCTCGATCACGGCGAGCTCGGCCGGCGGCACGAGCACTGGTTCGACCCGTCCGACCGGGCGGACGGGTCCGTCGCACGGCACGAATACGGTCGCGCGCCCCCGGTGCAGGGTGAACAGCTCGTCCGCGTACACGCCGCCGGCATGGCCGGTCTCCGGAAGTTCCTGGCTCGCCAGGGTCGCGAACAGTTCGCCGAGGGCGCCCTGGAACCAGGCACCGACGTCCTGTGCCTCGACCGTCGCCGTGATCGCCGCGGCCTGGACCGCGCCGACACTGCGCAACTCGATCCCGGGTGAGTCCCTGTAGGCGGGCGGCGACAGCAGGTCGCGCAGTGCCGAGACCGCGCGCTGGGTGCGGCCCAGTTCCTCCTCCAGTCGCTGCAGGTGCGCGCTGATGTGCCGATTACGGGTGGGGACGTCGGAGGAGGCCAGGACGGTCCTGATCTCCTCCAGGGGCATCCCGAGGTCGCGGAAGCGGCGTACGACCTGGGCCGTGGGGATCTGCTCGGTCGAGTAGCGCCGGTAACCGGTCTGCGGATCGACGTCGACCGGTTCCAGCAGTCCGACGTCGTGGTAGTGGCGCAGGGTCTTGACGGTCATATGGGTGGCCCGGGAGAAGTCGCCGATTGACAGGTGGCTCGTCACACATCCATTGTGCGGCCTCCCGCAGGGGGAGAGTTCGGCGGAGCCGTTGCCTTGACTCTCCCGCGGCGGCCGCCGCGAGCCTGGTGTCCGCGGCCGGAGCAGGCCGACGATCACGCACCGAGCAAGGGAGCTGACCCCGCATGTCGCAGACCACCATCCCCGACGTCGACCAGATCGTGCATCGCTACCTCGCCGTGTGGAGCGAACCGGACGCCACCGCACGCGAGCGTGCCGTCGCCGAGCTGTGGGCCGTGGACGGCGTCGAGTTCGTCGAGGGCACCCGGTTCCACGGCCACGACGCACTGGTCGACCGGGTCGCGGAGGCGTACGGACTGTTCGTCGCTTCCGGCGAGTACCACATCACCCACGACCAACACGTCACCGTGCACGACGACATCGTCATGTTCACCATTCAGTTGACCTACGCCACGGGCCCCAGGGTCGACGAAGTGGCCTGGGCCGCCCGGGTCTTCCTCGCGCTCGACGACGACGGCCGAATCCTGCAGGACTACCACCTGACCGTCCAGCCGCTGCCGGAGACTTAAGACCGGGCACATCCTGCCGCCGGACGGCGAGGCGACACGGCCCCCTGCGCACCCGAACCCTCGCGATCGAGCTCGGCGGTTGGCTCACCGCGACCGCTTCCCTGGACCGGCCAGTTCCTCGATTCAGCCGATGGCGAGGTCCATGTTGGTCACGTACCAGGGGCCGCCGATCTTGGTGGCATCGAACTTCACGTTCACCTGACCGGGCTTCAGTCCGGTGGAGTGGGACAAGATGATCGCGTCGAGGGTCTGTCCGTCGACAGTGATCTTGTCGGAGGGAACGACCGCCTTGCCGCCGGTCCGGGAGACTTGGGCGACTTTCACCTGCGGGTCTTTTGAGGGCTTCTTGGGGGTGAACGAGATGCGGAGCCTCTTGATCATGTCGCCCATCTGTCGCACCTCGGGCGAGTCGCTGCCACACATCGACTCGGTGCCGGCTTTCGCGGGCGTCGACCCGGTGGCAGGCGTCCCGCTCACCAAACACGCTTGTTTGGTGTCGCCCTTGATGATCGCGGTGACCAGTGTGGCAACCACTGCCTCAGGTGTGGACTGGTCGCCGACTCCCGTCTGTGGTGTTTTCGTACCACCCACTGCCGTATCACGCGGACCCGGGTGAGAAGAGGCCGAGCCGTGTGCGCTCGGCTTGTCCGTGGCGTGCGCTTCCTTGTTGTCCGAGCACCCCGACAGAGCCGTGACCGCCGCGGTCAAAGCGACTCCGGCTATCCAACCGGTCGTGTTCGTCCGGTAGTTGACAGACATGATTCGTCGTAGCCCCTTCGGATGGACTTCCGTGCATTCGATGAAGTCTCCGACATCCCTCGTCGGAGTGCCGCATCACGTATGGAGACGGAACCGGTGGCTCATTGGTTCTCTCGTCCGGAGCGACGACACTCGTGGACAAGGGCACATCGCCCAGGCGCAGTTGGTTCGCTTGGTCGAGCACCATCTGCCAAGGGCGTCCTCGTCACGTAGGGCAGGCGACGTGGTCGCGCGTGGTCCTCGGCGCTCCATTCATCTCTGCGCGTCGATCGCGGTGACCCGCAGCTCTCGCCCGGGCCGGTCACGGGACTGACGGAGCACCTGGGAACAGTGTTCGCGGGACTGGCGGCAGACAGCGGCACCAGCGACCTCATGACCACGAACCTGGAAGGTGTCCTCAATCTTGGCCCGCACAGGCCAGGCGGCGTTGAGCCGTTCCTGGCCCACGCGGCTGCCCCGGGCCCAGGATCACCGGTGCCGGTGTCCGTGTCGGCCCAAGATCAGGTGAAGGGGCCGTCAGTGACGAAGCGCTGAAGATGGCGGGCGAAGGTTCGGGCCTCGTCCGGCGGCCAGGAGACCAGGGAAGCCTCGATGTGCGATGCCAGGCGTCGCCGGGTGGTGTCCACGGTCTGCTCTCCGGCCTCGGTCAGCGCGAGCAGGGTGGCGCGCCGGTCTCGGGGGTCGGGTTCGCGGCGCAGCAGGCCGGCGTCCTCCAGTCGGGTGGCGCGGCGAGTGACGCCGGAGCGGTCCAGGCCGATCTCGCCGGCGAGGTCCGCGGCGCTGCGAGGGCCGGTTCGGGCCAGCCCGCTGAGAACGGGATAGGTGACCTCGTCCACGGCCTCGCCCAGGCCCTCGGTCAGGCGTTGGTACAGCTGTGTCCGGGCGCTGCGCTTGAGCAGCGTTCCCAGCGCGTCGGCGATCTCGTGTCCCACATCGTTCGGCATGTCCCCAGACTAGCGTGCGCAACGCACGCAGTTTGGTGTACTGTGCAGATGCGTGCTCGACGCACGCAAAATTTCGAATCCTGGAACCTGTGTTCCCGACCTCTGTGAGGACCGCCATGACCACCTCCACTTTCCGCACCGACATCACCACCGCCCTGACCGACCTCCTCTTCACGCCGGGCCTGGCACTGTCCGAGGCCGTCGACCGGCACTTCGCCCCCGACTACCGTCAGCGCACCGACGGCCGCTGGGACGACCGGACCGAGTTCACCGCCCACATCGCCCACCTGCGCACCATGGTCGCCAGCGGTTCGATCCAGGTGCTCGACGAACTCGCGCAGGGCGACCGCTACGCGGACCGTCACGTCGTCGAGGTCACCAAGACCGACGGCTCCACCGTCCGCATGGAGGTGTACGTCTTCGCCGAGTTCGCTCCTGACGGGCGCTTCCGGCGTATCGAGGAGACCACCCTGATGCTCCAGGGCGCCGACAGCGACCGGAACATGGGCAGCGCCCGCTGACCGCCTGGCCCGGCAGGAAGGCCGAACACGGCGGCCTTCCTGCCGGTGGTCCCGGAAGCCGTCCGCTCCCCAGGTGGCGCGGGCGGCTTCGGCGCGGAGTTCCGCCGTGGCAGGCGGGGCGATGCGACTTCAGGAGGTCGGCGACATCACCCGAACTATGCGATTGCCCGGTCACATTGGTCACTCGCAGGCTGAGGCTCGTCGGGGACGCCGATGCACGGGCCGAGCGTCTCCCGGGCGTCATGCACGACATCGGTGCGCGAGCGCGCGTCGGCGACCACACGTACGGGCTGTCCAGCGTCGACCGGCGCCAGGTGCCCGTCGAGGCCTGGCTGCGGCATCTCATCACCGCCACCGACGTACCGGCCCCCTCCGGGCCGTCGGGCTTCTGGCGTACCGCGTTCGATCAGGCCGTACGCGATCAGGCCGTACGCGAACAAGCCGTACGCGACGCCCTGCCGCACTGACGCGCCTCGGCCGCCTTCGCCGTCTGCGCCCTGACGCGCACCCGCCTGGCGGCCGACTTCACCGACCCCGTCGAAGAACTGCGCGCCCTGCTGCGCCGCACCGCCGACGACCTCGCCCGTGACCCGCGGGGCGTACGCGCCCACGAGGCCCTGACGCAAGGCCACCTCTCCGGCGCGCCCACCCAGGAGGCCACACCCCGCGACGCCGGGATGATCCAAACGGCACCCCCCTAGCCCTGCCGTACGGCACCTACCGGCGCCATCTGCGCCAAGGCCTGGACCTGCGCCGCGAGAGCCTGTGGCCGCAGGAGCCGCACGGGCCCCGACAGGAGCGGTAGGCGCAGCCTCCGGCAGGACCGGGTGGACAGGTCCGGACAGGAGTGGACAGTCACCGCCCCTGCCGGGCCTGGAGAGTGGACACCGCCCCGCACCAGGCTGTGCGTCATGAACCTCCACCGCACACAGTCGGGGCGGTCGAAGCCCGCCCCTCGGCAGGCAGCCGTGCTCACGGTGCTCGCCGCAGCTCAGTTCACGGTCATGCTCGCCACCTCGATCGTGAACGTCGCACTGCCGCAGATCCGCGCCGGGGTGGGCCTGTCGGACGGCGACACCACCTGGGTGGTGAACGCCTACGGCCTGGCGTTCGGAGCGCTGCTCCTGGCGGGCGGACGGGCGGCCGACCTGCTCGGTCGCCGCCGGGTGCTGATCGCCGGCCTCGCGCTGTTCGCGGGCGCCTCGCTGGCAGCGGGACTGGCCGCCTCCCCGAGCGTGCTGATCGCGGCCCGCGTGGTTCAGGGCCTGGGCGCCGCCGCCATCGCCCCGGCCGCGCTCGCCCTGGCCATGGACCTGTTCCCGCCGGGCCCAGGGCGCGGCAGAGCACTGGGGGTGTGGGGCGCGGTCTCCGGCGCTGGCGGAGCGGGCGGTGTCCTGCTGGGCGGCGCGCTCACCCAGGCGTGGGGCTGGCCATGGATCTTCCACTCCGTCGCGCTCGGGGCGGCGCTGGTCCTGGTCGCCGTGGTGACCCTCGTTCCAGGGACGGTCAGCCGTGCGGCCGGGCGCTTCGACCTGCTGGGCACCGTCACCGTCACCCTCGCCCTGACCTGCCTGGTCTGGGGGCTGACCACCGCA
Organism: Streptomyces yokosukanensis; assembly: GCF_001514035.1. Lineage (GTDB taxonomy): Bacteria > Actinomycetota > Actinomycetes > Streptomycetales > Streptomycetaceae > Streptomyces > Streptomyces yokosukanensis. The sequence goes on from NZ_KQ948207.1 coordinate 616,128, forward strand.
CGCGGCGCCGGCTGGACGGACGGTCGGGTGCTGGGCGCCCTCGGCGCCGCCGCCACGCTGCTCACGGCCTTCGCCGTGATCGAGCTGCGTCGGCCCGACGCGCTGATCCCGCCTCGGCTGTTCACCACCGGCCGGGTCGCTGCGGGAAACCTGCTGATGGCCCTGCTGGGGTCCGTGTGGATCGCCCTGTTCTTCTTCCTGCCGCTCTACCAGCAACAGGTACTCGGATCCAGCCCCCTGGCCACCGGAGCGGGCCAACTCCCGCTCGCCGCGGCCAACATGCTCGGCTCCACCCTTGCCCCGCGCGTCTCCCGGCGGCTCGGCGCCACCGCGACCGTGACCGCGGCCCTGCTCACCGAGGCAGCGGGTCTGCTGTGGCTGTCACGGATGAGCGCCGACGGGAGCTACCTCACCGACATCCTGGGTCCGAGCGTCCTGGTCGGCCTCGGCCTGAGCATCGCCTTCGTCCAGCTCACCGCATTCGCCGTGGACGGCCTCCCGCCCCAGGACGCGGGCCTGGCCGGCGGACTGGTGAACACCACCCGCCAGGTCGGCGGTGCGATCGGCCTCGCCGCCCTGGCCACCCTCGCCGGCTCCGTCACCGCCCACGCGTCCACGCACGAGCCGCACCTGGCAGCCCTCACCGCCGGCTACCGGGCCGCCTTCACGGTCTCGGCCGCCGTCCTGGCCGCAACGGCCCTCCTCGCGGTGCTCCTCACCCGCCGCACCGGCTCGCGGACCGCGACCACTCCCACGCGCCCGGCCTCCGACCAGCAGACCCCACGAATCACCCGGCTCTCCCGAACCGGCTGAACCGACGGCTCGGCGACCCCACCGACGCGTGCCCTCAAGACCGGAGACACAGCCATGATCACCATCGACGAGACGGCCCCCGTCGTCATCCGCCTGAGCACCGTGATCGACGCCCCGCTCGCGACGGTGTGGGAACTGCACACCGACATCGCAGCCTGGCCCACCTGGAACACGGACGTCGACCAGGCCGAGACCCACGGCCCGCTGGTGCCCGGCAACTCCTTCAGGTGGCGGGCCCACGGCCTGGACATCACCGCCACCGTCCGCGAACTGATCCCCGGCCGGCGGATCGTCTGGGGCGGCCCCGTGCACGGCATCGAAGGCATCCACGTCTGGACGTTCGAGGAGAACGGCGACCAGGTCACCGTCCGCACCGAGGAGTCCTGGAGCGGCGCCCCGGTCGAGGCCGCGGCCGACCACCTCGGCAAGGCCCTCCACGACTCCCTCGCGATCTGGCTCGCCCGCCTCAAGTCCCGAGCCGAGCGGACGGCCTGACACGACACCACCACGTACCCGACCACACACACATCACAGAACACCTGACAACGCAGCACACCTACCGAGAGAGGCCCCTTCCATGGCCATCGACAAGCCCTACCTGACCGGCCACTACACCCCCGTCGCCGACGAGATCACCGCCACCGAACTCACCGTCGAGGGCACCCTGCCCCCGGAGCTGACCGGCCGCCTCCTCCGCAACGGCCACAACCCCAAGCCCGGCGTCACCCCCACCCACTGGTTCAAGGGCAGCGGCATGGTCCACGGCATCCGCCTGCGCGAGGGCCGCGCCGAGTGGTACCGCAACCGCTGGGTGCACACCCCCGCCCTCGACGGCGCCCCTTACATGACCGACCACGGACCCGACCTGACCGCCAGCACCGCCGGCACCCACGTCATCGAACACGCCGGCCGGCTGCTCGCCCTGTGCGAGGCGAACCTCCCCTTCCAGCTCACCCCGGAGCTGGACACCGTCGGCGCCTTCGACTTCGACGGCAAGCTGCGCACCGCGATGACCGCGCACCCCAAGGAAGACCCGGTGACGGGGGAGCTGCACTTCTTCGGGTCCTCGCCGTTCCCGCCCTACCTGATGTACTACGTCGCCGACGCCAAGGGTGAGATCGTCCACAGCGCCGAGATACCGGGAGCGACCGCCTCGCTCAAGCACGACTTCGCCATCACCCGCCACCACGTGGTCTTCATCGAGGGCAACGTCACCTTCGACCCGAACGACCACTCCGGCATCCCCTACGGCTGGAGCGACGCCCAGACCGCCCGCATCGGCGTCATGCCGCGCGGAGAGGACGGTGACCGGCACGTCCGCTGGTTCTCCGTCGAACCGGGCAACGTGCTGCACGTCGGCAACGCCTACGAGGACGGCCAGGGCCGCATCGTCCTGGAAGGCCCCACCGTGGACCACGTGGGATTCCAGCTCTCCTGGAACTGGTGGATCGGCGCGCCCGGGCGCGGTACCGAGCCCGTCACCCGCTCCTACACCCGCCGTTGGGTGCTCGACATGGCGGCCGGCAGCGTCGACGAGCAGATCATCGACGACCTGCCGGTGGAGTTCCCGACCCTCAACGAGCAGTACCTGGGCGTCGAGAACCGCTACCAGTACGCCGTCTCCTTCCCCGACGAGACGGGCTTCGGCGGCTACGGCCTGGTCAAGTACGACCGCACCACCGGCGCCCGCCGCATCCACCAGGTCGGCGACGCCCGCATGCCCAGCGAAGCCGTCTACGTCCCCGCTGCCGGAGCCGCCCGCGAGGACGACGGCTACCTCCTCACCGTGATCTCCGACCTCAAGCAGGACGCCTCGCAACTCCTCGTCCTCGACGCCTGCGGCCTCGACCGGATCGCCACCGTCCACCTGCCCCACCGGGTGAGCGCCGGACTTCACGGCTCCTGGATCCCCGACACCGGGCTCGACGGCGCCGACGACTGAGCACCACCCACCCTGGGGGACCGGCCATGTCGGTCCCCCAGGGTGCCGGACACCCCGAAGACCCCTTGCACCGAGGAGCAAAGATGAAGCCCCTGCTGTTTTCGAACGACGTCCAGTTCTGGTACGAGACCCTGCGGTCGTTCGGCCACATCGCCTACGGCGGGGCCGACTTCGGCGAAGTCGTCTCGACGAGCGGGCGCATCGTGGAGGGCGACTACGGCAGCTGGCACGACGAGTGGCTGGCCACCGCCGACCGGGTGGCCGGCGAGGCTCGGCGGGCCCTGGAGGCGGGCCACCCGGTCAGTGCCCGGGACGGGTTCCTGCGGGCGTCGAACTACTACCGGTCGGCGGAGTTCTTCCTGCACGGCACCCCGTGCGACCCCCGCCACGACCACGCCTACGAGCGCAGCGTGGAGTGCTTCCACGCCGCGGCGGCCCTGTTCACCCCGCGCATCGAGCCGGTCCGCATCCCCTACGAGGGCGGCACCCTGCCCGGCTACCTCTACCGGGCCGACACCTCCGCGACCCCCCGGCCCACCGTCATCATGCACAACGGCTTCGACGGCACGGCGGAGGAGATGCACTACTTCGGAGCGATGGCGGGCGTGGAACGCGGCTACACCGTCCTCGCCTTCGACGGACCGGGGCAGCCGGGGCCGCTCCACCGCGACGGACTGGTCTTCCGTCCGGACTGGGAGAACGTCGTGGGCCCTGTCCTGGACTTCGCCCTGACCCTGCCGGAAGTCGACGGCGACCGGGTCGCCCTGCTCGGCAACAGCATGGGCGGGCTGCTCGCCCCGAGGGCCGCGGCCTTCGAACGCCGGCTGGCCGCGGTGATCGCCCTCGACGGCGTCTACGACCTCGGCCGGGCCGTCACCAACATCGTGCCCGGCGACCGGGGCGAGCTCGAACGGCGGCTGCGCGCGGCCTCGGACCCCGAACTCGACGCCCAACTGGACGACTTGATCGCCGCCAACCCGGTGATGCGGTGGGCGTTCAACCACGGCATGTACGTGATGGGAGCCGACACCCCCCGCGCCTTCGGCGCCGCCTATCTCGACTACCACCTGCGCGACGGCATCGCCGAGCAGATCAAGTGCCCCGCCCTGATCTGCGAGGCCGCCGAGGACCTGTTCTTCGCCGGACAGGCCCGGCAGCTCTACGACCACCTCACCTGCCCCAAGACCCTGATCGAGTTCACCTCGGAGGAAGGCGCCGACGCGCACTGCCAGGCGGGAGCCCAGCGACTCGCCCTGGCCCGCATCTACGACTGGCTGGACGACACGCTGCACCACCGGTACGCGGCCGGCTAGGAGAACGGCCCCTGACCGTCTCACCGACGTCGTGACGCCTGGCCCAGGTCTGGTTCCTCAGCAGTGAGGCCGTGCTGGGCCAGGCTGATTCTGTTCGGGCGCCGCCGCGGTCACGATCCGGCGATCAGGTCTCCGGCGATCCAACCGACCGCCATGACCGGGGCGGCTGTGTTGCCGGAGACCTGGAAGGGCAGGACGGACGCGTCCACCACGCGCAGCCCCGCAACCCCTCTGACCCGCAGGTACGAGTCGACGACATCGTCGTCCGCCGGTCCCGACGCGCACGAACCGACCGCGTGCAAGCCTGCGCTGCCGAAGCGGCGGGCGTACTCGATACCGCTGTCCTGGTCATCGCAGTCGACGGGGTGTACCCGATGCACTCGTCGTCACTCGCGTTGACGTCCGCCACCCGCGGCCACCCGACCTCGTCGGCGGCCGCGAAGACGCGGTCGGCCAGCTCGTCGTGCGGCTGACCACCCATGTCCGATGTGTGCCCGGCGGCGGCTCTAGTGCCGGGTGACGGAGTGGATCCAGGCGAGTTGCTGGGAGATCTCTCCGGCCTCGGCGATCTCCTGCCGGTCGGAGCCGTCGAAGACGCCGAGGAGGGTTTCGGTGCCGTGCGGGGCGATGCTCATCACCGGGCCCCCGGAGTCGCCGCCGGCGGGAATCCCGGACCGCTTCTCCATGCAGAAGTCCGAGCCGCCCGGCGCGGTGTAGCCGGCGCAGCGAGGGTCGTCCGGCCGTACGATCCGCAGGTCCGACTGCTTGAGCACGGGGGACTGGCAGGAGTTCTCGTCCCCGGTGCAGGTGGCGCCCCATCCGTACTGGCGCACGGTCTGGCCGGGGTGGACACCGGCCGTCGCCAAGCGTGCCGGGCGGACTTTCATGGGCGGGACCTTGATGAGCATCATGTCGGCGCGTGCGCTTCCCACGCGTCCGCCGGGTACCGGGCGGACCGTGGTGCCCTTCCGCATGTCGAGGCTGCCGACCCGGAACGAGATCCGCTTGTCGGCGATCGGCTGCCCCTGCTCGAAGAAGCAGTGCGAGGCGCTGATGATCCACCTGGCCGTGACCGCCGTGCCGGTGCACGCCGGCTTTCCGTCGACGAGCATGCGCACCGCCCACGGGCCGTAGGTGCTCCTCGATCCGCCGATGACGGCGTTGGCCGGTGCGGCCGACATCACCGAGCCCGTCACCAGCGCCAGGGCGGTCAGCAGCAGCACACGAACTCGACGTACCATCCGGAACAGCTCCTCTGTCGTCTGGGCAGGCGCTGATGGAGATGCCACACCGGGCGGAAAAGTTCCGAATGATCTGAATAAAACGGTCCAGCGAGCATCTGGCTTGCCGTCACTTCCCTCTGCCGCCTGGCTCTGTGATGACGGGCCACGACGCGGACCGCCTCCTTGCTCGTCTCCGGCTCGCTCAAGGTGCCACCGTGGGCTGGGGCGCCGAGTGCGGCACGGTGAGTGCGTCGAGCAGGTGGCGGGCGTCGGCGGCGACGGGCAGGGTTCGGCCGGCGAGGTCGGTGGGGGTTTCCGGGTGGCTGGGGTTGATACGCACGAGGCGTGCATGGGGCAGGCGGCGGGTGAGGTGTTCGCCGGGCCATCGGATCACGCCGGGGGTGTTGAATCCTGCGCCGAGCTCCAGGATGAGCAGACGGGTACCGGAGGGGGCCGTGCCCAGCCAGTCCTGGAGGCGGCGGCCGGCGGGCAGGTAGGGGGATTCGATGAACTCGGGCCCGACGCGGACGTTGATCTCGACCTCGCCGCCGCAGTTCGGGCAGCGTGGCAGGGCGTCGGGGTCGGTGACGGCACCGGAGACCGGATCGTACGCGGCGAGGAGCCGTGCGACGAGGGGCTCGCTGTCCCAGACGGCGGGCGTGCAGGGGGTGGCGCACTGGTAGCGGCCGTAGTCGCCCTGCGGGGTGAATATCCGGTCGGGAGCGAAGCCGTTGCGGGCGAAGAGGCCGTCCACGTTGGACGTCATCACCCAGTGGTCCTTGTCGCCGACCAGCGCGCGCAGCCGCTGGTAGAGGGGGTTGGGGGTGGGGGAGAAGCGGATGTCGTCGATGTGGACGGCCCAGTAGCCCCACCGCAGGTCGGGCGGCAGGGGCACGCCGACGAGGTAGCGGGAGCGCAGGCCGAGGCGGTGCAGGGCGGGGAAGAGTTCATGGAAGCGGTCTTCGTCGCCGTAGTCGTATCCGGCGGCGGCGCTGAGTCCGGCCCCGGCCGTGATCAGGATGCGGTCGGCCTCGGCGAGCCAGCGGCGTATCGTGCCGGCGGCGCCTTCCAGCTCGAAGGTGGGATGGTTCATCGGGGCTGGGTTCCTCCGGTCAGTGCACGGACGTAGGCGGCGCGGTCGTCGTCCGCGTACACGTTGAAGATCACGCGGTCGAGGCGTGCGGGGTGGCGGTCGAGCCAGTCGGCCACGGTGTCCAGGGCGGTACGGGCCGCGGGCGTCCTGGGGTAGCCGAAGACGCCGGTGCTGATGCCGCAGAACGCGACGGTGCGCAGTCCGTCCACCTCGGCGGCGAGATCGAGACAGGCGCGGTACGAGGCCGCCAGAGCTTGCTGGTGCTGCGGGAGCACGGGCCCGTCGACTATGGGGCCGACCGTGTGCAGGACGTAGCGGGCGGGCAGGTGGTAGCCCCGGGTGATCTTGGCGGTGCCGGTCGGCTCCGGGTGGCCCTGCAGGGACATGATCGTGTGGCAGTCGGCGCGCAGGCGCGGGCCGGCCCCGGCGTGGATGGCGTTGTCGATGCACGGGTGCATCGGGGCGAAGCAGCCCAGCAGATCACGGTTGGCGGCATTGACGACGGCGTCCGCGTCCAGGGTGGTGATGTCGCCCTGCCACAGCGCCGTACGGTCGGCGGCCGGGTACGTGGTGCCGGGAAGTGTGTCGCGGACAGTGGGGAGCGAGGACGCGTCGGTGGTGTCGCGCGTCAGGCGTTCACCGGCCAGGAGCGCGTCCAGCACCCGGGTGGTTTCCGTAGGCAGCGGGCCCGGTCCGCGGACGGTCAGCACGGTGCGCAGCAGTCGCCGGGCCGTGGCATCGTCGAGCCGGTCCGTGGCGCCGGGGCGCCATCCGGCGCGCACCGCCGCCGGGTCGTGGCCCAGCAGGTCCAGTGCCTCGCGGACCTGGTCGGCGAGCCGGGTGGCCGGGTCCTGCCGGGCGACGGGCCGGAAGGGTTCGTCCAGGGCGATGCCGGCGCCGTAGGCATCGAGCGGCAGCGCGGTGGTGTGCACGGAAGCCTCCGGGCGGTGCGGGACGCGCCGACGCGGCCACCCGGCGTTGCCGGGGCGGCACGGCGGCACGGCGGCGCGTCCGTGCGTTCAGGCGGTTTCGAGGAGCCGGGTGTGGAGTTCGGCGACGAGGCCGCGGCCCGCCCGTCCGGTCGCGGCTTCGGAACAGGCCGTTCGATGTCAGAACAGGCCGTTGCCGTGGGGGAGTTCGGCCGCGATCGGGGCGATGACGTCCCAGTGCTCGACGATCTTGCCGTCGGCCACGCGGAAGAGGTCGTAGTACGCGACGGGCACCCCGAACTCGCCCTCGGACTGGAGCAGGACGAACTCGCCCTCGGCGATGACCTTGTGGACGGTCTTGTAGGCGAGGTTCTTGCCCTGCTCGGCCCACTTCGCGGCGGCGATCCCGAAACCGTGCAGGCCGTCCGCGGCCTCCGGGTTGTGCTGGTGGTAGGTCTCGGTCGAGATGTAGTCCGTGAGCACCGAGTAGTCGGCGCCGACCAGGACCTTCTGCGCGAACTCGGCGACCAGGGCGCGGTTGGCCTCGGTCGTCTCCGGCGCGGTGACCTCGGCGGGTCCGTCGGTCTGCGAGCGACCGGAGACGGTGCCGTCGACCACCGGGGTCAGGGCGTCCCAGTGCTCGGCGAGCTTGCCGTCGGCATCGACGCGGAAGATGTCGAAGGCGACGAGCGGTTCGGGGCCGAAGCCGTGGTACGTGCCGTGCAGGGCCACCAGGTCGCCGTCGGCGATCACCCGGGCTCCTTCGTAACGGAAGCCCTCCGGCAGCCCGGCGACCAGCTGGCGCAGGGCTTCGGGGCCGTCGGCGGCCAGGGCGCTGTGCTGGCGGTAGTCGGCGGCGACCCAGCGGTCCACCGCACTCGGGTCCTTCTGGCCGAACAGCTCGCCGGCGGCGGACAGGACGGTGTTCTTGGCATTGCTCATGACGGGGCGTCTCCTTGCAAGGTCAGGTCACGGGTGGGGCTTGGGGATGGTTCTCGTCAGGCGCTGATCGAGTGCGGCGCTCAGGGAATCGACTGAGGAAGCCGGGCCGCCCATCCGGTCGGCGCGTGTCGCCTTCGGCGAAGGCCCGCCGGGCCGGGCCGGAGCCGTGGCACCAGGGGCGGTACGCGTCGAACGCGTACGACAGCGACGCTCGCTCCGCCGAAGGCATCACACTCCGCCCCCCTCTTCTCACTTACTGCTTTCCGACAAGATCTCGATGTCGGATGAGCCGGCACCTCCAAGCTAGAGGCGGTGAACAGGCCGAATCGGATACGCTGGCGACTCACGATGGTCAAAAAGCGACACGATGCCGATCGCGGCATCCCGGAGATCTCCTTCGCCGCGCCTGCCGGAACACCTGCGGGCGTCGAAGTGCTGTCCCTCGCCGGCCTGCGCCGCCGCGTACGCGCCGAGTGGCTCAAGGCCCCCCAGCGTCCGGACTTCCACCACCTGCTCACCCTCACCAGCGGAACCCTGTGGCACACGGTCGACTTCACCGCCTACGCCCTGGCTCCTGGCTCCTGGCTCTGGGTACGCCCCGGCCAGGTCCAGCAGTGGGGCGATCTCACCCACGCCGAAGGCACCCTGATCCTGTTCCGCCAGGACTTCCTCGATCCGGCCACCACCGACGGCGCCCGCATCGAGGACCCGCACGCCCCGATCCTGCGCCGGCCCCTTCCCGACGACGCCGCGACCCTGCGGCTGGCCGCCGACCACCTCACCGCGGAGTTCCACGCGCTCGGGCACCTGCCCCTGGAGGTCCACACCGCGGCCCTGCGCCATCTGCTGGCCGTCCTCGTACTGCGCCTGGCCCACCTCACCACGCCCGCCGGAACTCCCGCACCCGAACCCGACGCCACCTACCTGCGTTTCCGTGACGCCGTGGAGAAGGACTTCACGCGCACCCGCCAGGTCGAGGACTACGCCGAGGCGCTCGGCTACTCGGCCCGCACCCTCTCCCGCGCCACCCTCGCCGCCGCCGGCCTCGGTGCCAAGGAGTTCATCGACCGTCGCGTCGTCCTAGAAGCCAAGCGCCTCCTGGCCCACAGCGACCGGACCGCGGCGCGCATCGCCGTCCACCTCGGCTTCTCCAGCGCGACCCACTTCAGCAAGTACTTCCACCAGCGCACCGGACAGACCCCGATCGCCTTCCGCACCACGGTCCGCGGGTACCCCACGAAGTGAAACCCGGCAGCCATCCGTGACCGCCCCGAAGTGTTCGTCGGCCAGGATGTCGTTGCAGGGGGCGAGGCCGACGTCGCCGTGGTCGGCGTCGAGGGGAGGCCAGCAGACAGAGGTGGTCGCCTTCATTGCGGTACTTTCTCGCGGTACTTCCTCGCCAGCGTGCCGAGGCTCGGTCTCGTCCTGTACGCCTCCCGGCGGCTTGGAAGCTCCAACTCCCCATTCCCGACGGCAGTGGCGCCCCCTGGCGTCAAGGTGACACACACATGAGCTTCGCGCCGTGAGATCGCGGCCGTCAGGGGGCTGCCCAACACCTGACGGCCGTGCCCCGATCCGCTCCGACGACCGCGAGGCCGGGCCAGGTGGTGGGCGGCATCTCGGACAGCTTCCCGTTTCAGGTCTCAGATAGCCTCTGAGCAGGAAAGACATCGAAGTCACGCTGGAGTGCCAACCGCCGCCGCCAAGCGCCGACCGCTACCCCAGGATAGGATCGCCCCTCAGGACGTTCCGGTGCCGGGTGAATGCTGCCGGAACTTTTCCGACATGACCATCGGTCATCCGCCCTCTTCTTCTCATGAATCTTGCTTGTACGAGACAGGCCATGCGCGGTGCGGCTACGGGCTGCATTCGTCCGCGTGCCCGGGCGCCTTCTGGTCCCCAGGTAAAGAACGGGCGTACACACAAGGACGGTAATGATGGTGATCAGTCGTCGTCAGTTCTCTGCTCTCGGCGCCGGAGCAGCGGCGGCCACGCTTTCCGGGGCGCCGGCAGCCCGGGCGGCAACCCGTCGCCGCAAACCCGCCGTACGCAATGTCGTACTTGTACATGGTGCCTACGCGGATGGCTCTTCCTGGGCGAAGGTCATCCCTCTGCTGCAAGCAGCCGGAATGAACGTCATCGCAGTGCAGAACCCCCTCACGTCTCTCGCCGACGACGTCGCCGCCACGAACTTCGCGCTGGCTCGGCAGGACGCGCCCACGGTCCTGGTCGCACACTCCTATGGCGGCACCGTCATCTCCCAGGCCGGGCTCGCACCGAACGTCGCTGCGCTCGTCTACGTCGCCGCCCGTGCTCCGGAAGCCGGCGAAGACTTCGCCGCGCTCTCCGCGAAGTTCCCCACCCCTCCGGTCAATTCCGGAATCATCACCTCACATGGCTTCAAGTTTCTGAGCCAGCAGGCGTTCCTCCAGGACTTCGCGAACGGCGTACCCAGGAAGGAGGCGCTCGAACTGTACGCGGTCCAGGGTCCGCTATCGACACCACGCCCACCACGAGCGTCGCCGCCTGGCATCAGAAGCCGACCTGGTACGCCATCTCGAAGAACGACCGCACCATCAATCCCGAGCTTGAGCGCTTCATGGCCAAGCGGATGAAGGCCACGACCATCGAGGTCGACGCAGGCCACCTGTCGCTCGTCACGCACCCGGAAGCGATCGGCAGGCTCGTCCTGCAAGCCGCGGCTCAGAACTGACACCGGTTATCCGGCGAAGCGGCACCCAACGGCGGCCCATCCTTCAACTGGGCAGCGCTGGAGACCGGAACCCTTGTCACCGCCGCCGCGGTGGTCGGCGCGAGTCCCCCCCCCCCGCGACAAGGCCGTCCCGGAACTGCTGCGGGCTCTGTGCCCCGGGGACGTGCGTCAAGTCTGGAAGATCCGGTCCAGGTGGTAGCGCAGGACGGTCGTGGCGGACTGTGCGTCGCGCTGGCCCACCAGGACGCTGGTGCCGAGTCCCGCGGACATGGCCAGCAGGCCGACCGCCTCCGCGTGGACGTCCACGTCGGCCTGGAGCAGCCCGGTGTCTGCCGCTTGGTGCAGCAGTGCGGTGAGCGTGCTCTCTGCGGCATCGGGATCCGTGATGAAGGGTTGGGCCGCGAGAGCCTCGTCGGTCACCGAGAGCACGGCGTACGAGGTGAAGAGCTGGTGGAAGAGGCGGCTTTCCTCGTCGACGGGCAGGGCCGCCGTCAGCAGTGCCTCGATCACCGCCCGCGGCCCGGGGTCGTCACCGGCGGCGCTGACCCGGGCGGTCACTCGTTCCCCGAACTTGCCGGCCAGATGGCGCAGTCCGAAGAGGAGCAGCTTCTCCTTGGATTCGAAGTAGTACTGCACCAGCCGGAGTGAGACTCCCGCCTCGGCCGCCACGTCGCGCATTCCCACCGCGTGCAGCCCGTGCCGTCCAGCGGCCTGGACGAGGGCCTCGGCGATCTCCGTGCGCCGCTGTGCGTGATCCACGCGCTTGGGCATGGTTCGGCTCTCCGCTCTTCGGCTTGTGTCCCAGATTTTTGATGATACAGCCGTACCACGTTTGTGGTACGTTCGTATCACAAAGACCGACTGCCCCCGGAGGTGGCCGTGCCCGAGTCCACAGCAACCCGTTCTCAGCCCGATGTCGGACGCTTCGTCAGTGACATCTGGCGTGAGCGCTACTTCGCGGCCTGCGACGCGCTCTACGCGCTGGGCGCACCCGCGTCCTGGGAGGGGGACGTGGAGACCTCCTTCGGGACCACCCACGTCTATCGCTACGACCCGGAAGACCCGGCCGCCCGCGAGCGGACCCCCGTCGTCCTCGTACACGGAGCCGGTTCCTGCTCCGCGATGTGGTACCCGAACACCCCTGCCCTCGGCGCCGAACGGCCCGTCTACGCCATCGACACCCCAGGCGACCCGGGCCGCAGCGTGCAGCGCGCACCGATCCACGAGCCCGAGCACGCCGCGCAGTGGCTGGACGAGACGCTCGCCGGTCTCGGGCTCGGCCAAGTGCACCTCCTCGGTTCGTCGTACGGCGGCTGGCTCGCTCTGAACCAGGCGCACCGCGCACCGGAACGCCTCGCCTCGGTCACGCTGCTCGACCCCGGAGGCCTGGAGAAGGTGGGGCTGCGCTTCTTCGTGTGGATCTTCGCCAGCCTGTTCGCCACTTTCGCCCCCAAGTCGCTGCGGCCACGTCTCGCGTCCTGGCTGGAACAACCCGTCCTCGTCGTGCCGGAACTGCGCACCATGATCCGGACCGGGGTCCGCGCCTACCGCATCCGCCGACCGGTGCCGCAGCCTCTCACCGAGGCCGAACTGTGCACCATCAGCACGCCGTTGTACCTGGTGCTCGGCAGGCGCAGCCTCCTGCTGCATCCCGACCGGCAGGTCGAACGCGTGCCCCGGCTGATCCCCGGTGCCAGGGCCGAGATCATCTCCCGGACCGGCCATGGCCCGCAGATCGACCACGCGGAGCTGACCAACAGGCGGATGCTGGACTTCATGGACGCCGCCGACCTCAGCCTGCCGACGCCGCGCCAGTGACCTGAGTCGGAGAGACGGACGCCGATGACGACATCGGCTGGACCCGTTCGCGTGCCCCGAACAGGCCTGGGCAGGGCTCGCACTCGCTCCACCACCGTTCTGGCGGACCGCGCCTACTCGTCTCGCGCCATCAGCAGTCACCTGCCGCGGCGTGGGCTCCGTGTGGTCATTCCGCAGCCAGCCGACCAGGTCGGGCACCGCCTGCGGCGGGGCCGTCGAGGCGGACGCCCGCCTGGTTTCGACGCCGAGGAGTACAAGCAGCGGAACACGGTCGAACGCTGCATCGATCGCCTCGAGCAGTGGCGCGGCCTGGCCGCGCGGTGCGACAAACTCGCCGTCGTCTACCAGGCCGCACTCCACCTCGCGGCCATCCTCATCCGGGCACGACGCTGACCAAGAATCTGAATCTAGTCAGTCCTGCGGTCCGCGGCATTGGCCACCATCTTGCGGAGCACCTTGAGTGCGGCCACGTACTCCTCATCGCTGATGCCCTGATGAATCACGGACCGGAGCTCGGTCACCAGCTCGCGCACCCGCGCTCGGGCAGCCTCGCCGAGATCGGTGAGGTGCAGGTGCTGCTCGGCGTCGAGCCCGAGCCAGCCACGATGGAGCAACTGATCGACAACCCGAGCCATCTCGTGTTCGCCATCGGCCAGCGGTGTCAGCTGGGTTACTACCTCCTCTCGGGTGGGCGATGCCGTGCCGCCGTTCACGTGGTTGAGTACCCAGTACTGCGGCTGTGTGACGTCGATTTTGGCCATGGCATCACGCAGATGTCGGGTGACGACCGTGTGAGCCAAGCCGCTCCAGTAGCCGATGGGCTGAGTAGCCAACATGTCGTCGGTTACCGTCGGGTCTGCCGGCGCCTGGTCCGTAATTCCGCCAGTCAACTGTTCCATGATCACGACGCTATGTTCGCCAGTGCATGCGCACCCACTCGGGGCGCCGTATCACGCCACGGCTCAACCCACTGAACTGGCGGGTCGCCGTCACCGAGGAGACAGGCCCTGAATCGGACAGGACCGTGGAGACGATGCCCTTGGAGAGCCGGCGCATCGCGGTGCCAGCTCGTTCAGTGTCTGCCAGGGCGTCGTGGCGGGGCTGCAGCTTCGGGGCTATGGAGCCGGTGTCACCGGCGAGGAGCTCATGGCGCCGCTGCTTGAGGATGCAGCGAGGGCAGGGACCCGGCCAGTTCGCCGTGGGATCGTCGGCCGGGTACCGGGTGCGGGTTGGCTCAGCCGAGGGCGTTCAGCATCGCTTCCTCGACGTGGTCGGCGGCGTTGCGGTGACCGCGGGCGTTGGGGTGCACGAAGGACAGCTGGTCAGGGGGAGTGATGAAGCCCTCCACCCACTTGCCGGCGTCGCAGACGCTGTGGTTCTGGGAGGAGTCGTAGAGGTCGACGAAACTGGCGGCTTCCTGTGTGCCGGTCGACTTCTCGATGGTCTTGTTGAGGGGTTCCAGGACGTCCTTGCGCAGCCAGTCCAGGTCGCCCTGGGTGATCGAGCCGAACTGCGTCAGGTCGTTGTAGCGGCACTTGGAGGTGTCCTTGGGGACGATGGTGGGGTAGCCGACGGCCAGGATCTTCGCGTGCGGGGCGCGCTCGTGGAGCACGGTGAGCATCCGGTCGTATTCCTTGCTCACCTTGGTCAGCCGGGCCGGGATGCCGGCGGCCAGGGCGTCCTTGCACGGGGTGCCCACGCCGCCGCTTCCCTGGCCCAGCTCCGGGCACTTGAGGAGGATGTCGCCGAAGCCGAGGGTGTTGCCGCCCACGCCGACGGTGATCACGTCGGTGCCGGGGCCCACCGCCTCGGACTGGGGCGGCACCGCGGGGAACGGGTAGTCCGGGTCCTCGGAGATGGGCGGCAGGTGACGGCCGATCGGCTCCTGGGCTTCGTCGGTGACGTTCTCGATGGTGGCGGCGCCACAACTGACGTTGGTCAGGTCGAAGAGCGAGCCGAGGTCGCGGTCGATGACCTGGGGGTAGGACTGGTCGGTGCGCTCGCAGCCATCGCGGGGGACTTCGAAGACGTCGCCGGCGGCCGGGATGACCCCGGCGGTGTAGGAGTCACCCAGTGCGACCCACTGGCGGTCCGCCGCGGCGGCGGGTTGAGCCCCGGCGAACTGCGCGGGGACAAGAGCGCCTGCGGCGAGAGCTGCGGCCGAGCCGAGCAGAGCCAGACGAGTGCGGAAGCGTGCCACGAATCCTCCAGGGATACGGTGTTGGCGTCGCTTTGACCATAAAGAGACCATCACTAAACGAACCAGATCCAATACGGACAGTCACCAGCGGACTGCGGGGTGCGTCTCTGTGGGTGACCGGGGCTCGGCGTGTCGACCGCTCACGCCCTACTGGCGACCGCTCTGATGCGGTATTTGCGCAGCGCTGGGGAGGTTCTTGATCGACTGCAGGATCCCGGTCGGACACACGTCCTCTCGGTGGCTGTCCTGTTCTCGATCATGTATGTCTCGGCGATGAAAGCTGGTGGCCGCCCACCGGAACGGCCTCGCCGCGGGCCCGCTTCACAGAACACGGATGTCGGTCATGCCAGTTGCGAAGGCTGGCGCGTCCCCCGCCTGGCCTGCGGTGGCACGTAGGGCCATGGGTCCTGCACGGCCGTCGCTGACGAGGCGGACTTTCGTGCTCAGGCTGCCGACGGCCACGCACTTGGACGCTCCCGCTCCGGGCTCCGGCGGCGTGCTGGTGGGCGCGGCGGACGGTGGAGTCCACCGGCACAGTCCAGCTGATGTCGCCAGCACCGTCGGCCGCCGCCAGGAGCGCGGCGAGAACCCGCTCCCAAGTGCCGTCCACGGCCCACCGGATCAACCGTCTGTGTCGAAGTTGTGGTCACGACCAGGACCGGTCCGCGCTGGTTGAACGTCCCTGCGGCGATGTTCGCCACCGGGCTGTCCCCGGGCGGACGGCAGCACCATCTGGGCCCACCGCCAGGTCACCACCGAGCCGATGCCCTGCGGATGATCCGCAGCGGGCGCTCGCCCCTCGTCGTCATCGATCTCGCGGACGCGTACTCGTTCCGGCACCGGACAGCCTGGTGAGACGGCGCCTGCCAGGACATGGTGACTTCGGTCGGTCAGCCTGCTACCGGACTCTGCGGGACCTATGCTCGCGTGAACCCGTGGCTCCGCTCCACTTTCGCCACATGCAGCGTGTAACTCTCGTACCACTCGGCTTGCCCACGCTTTTGCGCCGCGCGGTGCTCGGCGTTGCTCCGCCACTCTGTGAGGGCGTCGGCGTCGCGGAAGTACCCGACGGTGATGCCCAGCCCGCCAGGAGACTGCGCATGGTCCATCCCCAGGAACCCAGGGACATCCTTCACCAGGTCCTCCATGCGTGCATTGGTTTCGCTGTAGCCGCTCTGGTCCTGTGTTCGCACCGTGGTGAAGACAGCCACGTAGTAAGGGGGTTCAAATGCCTTGACGGGCGCGACAGGCGCTTCCAAGTGATCGCTCATGGCGCCACCGTAAGGCGGGATGCACCCAGCGATCCAGCGGCTTTCCTGAACGAGAATCATGAGGGATCGGGCTCTTGACCGAAGCCGTCCGATATCTCCCCCCGCAGCTCCGGGGAAACGGCTGCGCGCCCACCGGCTCACAGCAAAGGGCTTCGACATCAACGAGCTGTTTCTTACGCCTTCGCCAGGAGCCCTCGCACCTCGGCGCCTGCCGGCCTGTGCAAAACGGCGAGGTGTGCGTGGTGGATGTTGTTGAACGCCTTCACGACGTACGCCGATTCACCGAGGTACTGCTGGAGCCGCTCGCTGCTCGTGGTCGAGCCGTTCTCCAGGGCCTCGACCCTGCCGTCGCGCCGCGGAGAGTAGTTACTGGTGTTCTTGACCGTCTTGCCCGCGAGAGGCTCGCGCGGCACGGAGTCGAACGCCTTGAACGGTACGGTCACGATCACCCAGTCGCCTGCTGCAGACCCGGCCTCTGCCGGGGTCGCCGCCCGCGCCCGGGGACCGAGTTCCTCGACCAGGTCAGCCAGCGTCTGCGGGCCGCGCGAGTTGCTGAGCACGACGTCGAGTCCGCCATTCACGGCCAGCCTCGCGAGAGTGCTGCCGATCCGCCCACTGCCGATGAGTCCTCATGTGGCCACGCCGGGCCAACCAGTAGCGATCCGCGTGTATTCCGTCGGCGCTTCGCGCCGATCGAGAAGATGCGGCAGTGTCCAGAGGGCCTGGCCCGCTCGGTCAATCAAGATGGCCCTCGAATAGGTGGGCCCCGCTGACCGCCAAGCACGCGGTGGCTTGTCGGCCGGCTACGACAGCTGATGTGACGGATCAATAGGCGTCTGCGTCGGAGGAACCAGCGTGATCGGACCTTGTGACGGCTGCTTTGGCGGCTCGCTCGATCGTCGCGCGCTGGGTTGCCCAAAAGGCCGCGTCGCGCTGTGGAGTCGCATATTGGGCTGTTGTGCCTGTCGACTCGTCGAGTTGCTCACGCAGGATGTCGACGTGTCCAGCGTGTCGGCTGGTCTCGGTGAGCATGTGGACCAGGATGTTGAACAGCCTCACGTTGGGACGTGGCCACCAGGGTACGTAGCCGGGGGAGTCGATGGGGAGGGCGGTGATCGTCGCGTCCGAGTGCTCCCATACGCGACGGTAGCGGTCGATGATCTCCTCACGAGTCTCGTGCTCGGTCGCCCACAGGTCGGCGCCGCGTTCCCCGGCGTCGTCCCACCGGGGGAGAGGTTCGGGGAACGGCCGCTCGAAGACTTCGCCGAAGTACCTGGACTCCCACATCGACAGGTGCTTGACCAGGCCGAGAAGGTTCGTGCCCGTCGAGGTCAGGGGGCGGCGGATGTCGTACTCGCCGAGCCCGTCGAGCTTCCAGAGCAGCGCTTCGCGAATCTCTCGCAGATCGCTGTGCAGGTACTCTTTCGCGAAATCATCGATCATAGGGCACGAGGCTTTCATGCGCTGTCGCCGGCGTCCATGGTTCGGGGCGGGGTGCGGTTGTGGTCCCCACCCGGGAGGTGTCCTCTCCGTGTGCGCGGGCTCGGATCGGCAGGATGGCGCCTGGAGACGCGGCGAAGGCCGTGGGCGCGGTGCGGTCCGGAGACGAGGGCAATTTCTTGGAGGTGTCGACACCGGTTCGCTTCCCGCGAGCGCGCGACGGGGGAGAGGCCAGCAGGTGCAGGCCTCCCGACAACATGCCGATACACACCGGGAAATGGGGAACAGAGCCCCCTGCTATGGTGCGCGCATGTCATCGATCAAGCAGTTCCAGGTCACCTTCGATTGCGCCGAACCGGAGCGCGTTGCTCGCTTTTGGAGTGAGGTGTTGGGGTACGTGGTACCGCCGCCGCCGGAGGGGTTCGCCACGTGGGACGATTACAACCGTTCCCTGGCTCCTGAGCAGAGGGATTCCTGGTTCGTATGCATTGATCCCTCAGGCGTGGGTCCGCGACTGTACTTTCAGCGCGTACCGGAAGGCAAGGTCGTCAAGAATCGGGTGCATCTGGATGTGCGGGTCGGAACCGGGCTCGTGGGTGAAGAGCGCCTGGCCACGCTTGAGGCCGAATGCGCACGACTGATCGCACTCGGGGCGGTGCGCGTGCGCCTACTGCTTGCCGATGAAGACAACGAGTCGTGCATGGTGATGCAGGACGTCGAGGGCAACGAGTTCTGTCTCGACTGAGCATCCTCCGAGACGGTGAGGTGGGGCGCCGTCTCCCTCCGGCCTCTTCCTCTTCGTCGGTCAGCCTCCGTGGTCGCAGCATCTAGGCTTGGCCGGTTCCGAGGGCGTTGCGCAGGAACAGCGTGGCCTGGTCGATGGCTCCGCGGGCGGCTTTGGACTGGCTGAGCGAGTTGAGCATCATGAAGTCGTGGACTGTGCCGTCGTAGCGCACCGTGGTCACCGGGACGCCGGCTGCCCGGAGCTTGGCGGCGTACGCCTCACCCTCGTCGCGCAGCACGTCGGCCTCGTCGACGATCAGCAGGGCGGGCGGCAGGTCGGAGAGTTGCTCGACGGTAGCGCGGTTGGGAGAAGCGGTGATCTCCGCGCGCTGGTTCGGGTCGGTCGTGTAGGCGTCCCAGAACCACTCCATCAGCTTGCGGCTCAGGTAGTAGCCGGTGGCGAACTGGTCGTAGGAACCGGTGTTCATGGCAGCGTCCGTGACCGGGTAGTACATCGACTGCTGTACAAACTTGATGTCACCACGTTCCTTGGCCATGAGGGCGAGTGCGGCCGTCATGTTTCCGCCGACCGATTCCCCGGCCACTGCCATGCGCGTCGCGTCCAGTCCCTTGGACGCTCCCTCGCGGACGATCCACTGCGCGGTGGCGTAGCCCTGCTCGATGGCCACGGGGTAGTGGGCCTCGGGCGACGGCGTGTACTCCACGAAGGCCACTGCCGCACGTGCGCCGATCGCCAATTCGCGCACCAGGCGGTCGTGGGTGCCGGCGTTGCCCAGGACCCAACCACCACCGTGCATGTACAACACGACGGGCAGCGTTCCGGTGAGGCCCTGCGGTTTGACGATGCGTACCCGTACATCGCCCACCGCGGCCGGTACGGTGATCCACTCCTCGTCGGCCGGCAGCTTGTCGACCGGGGCGGCCTGAAGGTCGTCGAGGACCTTGCGCGCTGCGATCGGATCCAGCTCGTACAGGAAAGGGTGCTGGGAGGTTGCGTCGGCGAGGTCCTGTGCCTCTGCCTCAAGAACGATTGAGGCGGTCTGAGCAGCCATGGGAATACTCCCTGGGAAGTCCGAGAAGCGCATGGTGACGAGCGCACGAGACCGAAGAGCGCCGCGGTGCGCTCGGGCTGCGGGGCGGCCGATGGGGCCTGCGCCCTGGTTCTGGCCCCCGATGAGGCTAAAGCCAGCATAGTCACGCATTGTCCGCCACTGCATTCCAAGAAGGCGCCCGCTCCCGTCCCGCCCCCGGGGTGCGCGACTGCCTCACCGAACCTCAGGCCGCCGGGAAGTCCGTGCGATGGTGTCAGCCGGTGCCCGCTGCGGGGGCGAACGGTCCGTCCAGGGCAGCCCATTGCAGGAGCAAGATGGTCTTGCCGTCGGTGATGCGTCCGTCCCGGGTCATGGCGAGGGCCTCGGCGAAGGGCAGTTCAAGGACCTCGATGTCCTCGCCGTCCTCCTCGAGTCCGCCGCCGGCTCCGGGGCGGTCGGCCGGGGTGTAGGGGGCGGCGAAGAAGTGAAGGCGTTCGGTGACGGAGCCGGGGCTCATGTAGGCGTCGAGGACGTGGGTGAGCGGACCGAGGGTGACGCCGAGTTCTTCGGCGCTCTCGCGTCGGACGGCGGTGGGCGGATCGTCCGCTTCGAGCAACCCCGCGGCCGCTTCGATGAGCATGCCGTCGGGATGGTCGTTGACGTAGGCCGGGTAGCGGAACTGGCGGCAGAGCAGGACGCAGCCGTGCGCGGTGTCGTAGGGCAGGACGACGGCACCGTTTCCGCGGTCGTAGGTCTCGCGCGTCAGGGTTTGCCAACGTCCGTCGCGGCGGCGGTAGTCGAAGGTGGTGCGCCGCAGGACGTGCCAGCCCTGGGAGGTCAGCTCGACCTCGCGGATCACGACGTCGGGGTTCCGGTCCAGGTTGCGCCCGGCCTGGTCGAGGCCGGTGCGGCCGCGGTGGTCCGGCGTGTCGATGCCGGGGCGGGGTTTCACGGGGTCTCCTGCGGGGTGCGGCGGGGGATCTCGGTCACGTCGTGGTAGACGGGCAGGCCGCGATGGCGGGCCGTGGCGACGTCCTGGTCGGCTCCGGCGGAGTCGCCGGGCAGGCGCAGTACGGCGTCGCAATGGGCGAGCAGGCGGTCGGCGGCCGGGTAGAGCACCTGGTCGGCGAGGGGGTCGGTGGGGCCGGCGCCGACGGAGCGCAGGACGGGCAGGGCGATCCATTCCCCGATCACGGGGAGGTGGCCTGCGGCGAAGACGGGCCAGGCGGCGGCTTCGAGGTGGGTGAGGTTGGCGGCCATGGCCTGCGGGTCGCCGTCTGTGCCGGAGCGGTAAGGCCCGGCGATCAGGATGAGCATGGGCTTGTCGGTCATGGCGCGCTACGATACATGCAGAAACGTGCAAGAACAGGAGAGAATACGGATGCTGGCTGCTGAACGGCGCGATCACCTGCTCGCCCTGCTCGCGAACGAGGGCAAGATCGTCGCCAAGGACGTCGCCGCCGGACTGGGGATTTCCGAGGACAGTGTGCGGCGTGATCTGCGCGATCTCGCCGCCGAGGGACTGTGCCAGCGGGTCTACGGCGGCGCACTGCCCGTTTCGCCGGCGGTGGTGGACTATGCCGCCCGGCAGGCCGTGACCCCGGACGCCAAGCAGAAGGTCGCCTCGGTGGCCGCCGGGTTGGTGCCGCCGGGCGGCGTGTTGATTCTCGACGGTGGAACCACCGCCCTCGCTGTCGCCCGCGCACTCCCGAAGGATCTCGCCTGCACGGTGATCACCCACAGCCCGACGATCGCGGCAGCCCTGCTCGACCATCCGCAGGCGGAGATCTTCCTGCTCGGGGGCCGCATCTTCAAACACTCGGCGGTTGCCTGCGGTGCTGCCGCGGTCGAGGCCGCGCAGAACGTCTCCGCCGACCTCTGCCTGCTCGGCGTCACCGGCGTACACCCCGAGGCGGGACTGACCACTGGAGACGCCGAGGAAGCGGCGATGAAGCGCGCCCTGGCCGCGCGGGCCGCGGAGACCTACGTCCTCGCCTCCTCCGAGAAGATCGGCACGGCTTCGCGGTTCCGCGTCCTGCCCTGGGCCGAGGTCAGCGGACTGATCACCGATGCCGACCCCCACGACGCGGTCATCGAGCAGCTCAAGGCACTGGGCGTGGAGATCTTGGCAGCCGACTGACAGTCACGAATCGACCCGGGCGGGGGATCGTCGACCGGCCCACCGGCCCACCGGTGCGTCATCGTCCGTGGACAGCGAAGTCAGTCGGACGCGAGGCGCTGACCTGCGCGGACCAACTTCGCTGCCGACGCGGCACCGTGGCGCCGGCCCTGCCCGCTGACCAGGTCGCCGTCTCAAGTGGGTGGCACCGTACGGGACCGTCACCACGGCCGCCTTCGAATCGCGGTCCGCCGGTCGCAGCGACCACATGTAGTGACGCCTCGCCGAATTTGAGCCAACTTGACAGCCGCTACGCCCCGATTGCCGACAGAGAGGTTGTCGTGTTCGCGACGAACTCGTTTACTGCGGACAGCAGTTGAGACTCAAGGAGGCGCACCAGTCTCATGATCAAGCGAATAGCCGTCCTGACGGCACTGATCCCGGCCATGCTGAGCACTACGGTCGGCGTCGCTTCGGCGCACTCCGCGCCGCACGCGACCACGGCGGTTGTCACCCTGACCTACGACGCCGGCGATGCCGGTCAGTGGGCGGGACCGATCGAGCAGGCGGTGAGCAACTGGAACGACGCGGTGCACAACGTGCGCCTGGTGCCGACGAGCACCCCCGGTTCGGCCGACTACGTCTACGAGGCGACCAGCGGCTGGCCGCAGACCACGTTGGGGCCGATCTTCCCCGGTGGCAACGGTGACGTGGAGTTGGGCCAGCAAGCGGTCGACGAGGGCTACGACATGACCCGGATCGCGGCGCACGAAACCGGGCACATCCTCGGTCTGCTCGACCACTACAGCGGCCCGTGCTCGGAACTCATGTCCGGCCACGGCCCCGGCACGTCCTGCACGAACGCCAAGCCGGACGCGGCCGAGGCGGCGCAGGTCGACAAGAACTACGCCTCCGGCACACCGGCTCTGCGTCCGCATCGCCACCAGGTGGTGATCGACGTCTGGTCCGACCGGAGGCTCACCGAGCCGCGCTGAGCTTGTCCTTCAAGGTCGGGGGCTCCTGGAGCGGATCGATGTGGTGGGCCGGATCGCAAACGCGTCCGTGAGGGCCCTGCGGAACGCGTGCGCCGCGGGTGACGGTGGTGTGCGTTCGAGCAGGTGGATTCGCCGCGTGACCACGGGATCGGCCAGTGGTCGGACGGCGAGAGCCTGGGAGCCGAGGAGCGGCAGGACTCCTGTCGGTACGGCGCTGACGCCGATGTTCGCCGCGACCAGTCCGGCCACCGTGGGCACCCCCCGGGCAGTGACGAGAGCGCGGGGGCTGGTGCTTGCCGCGTCGAATCCGAAGTCGGTCAGCGCGCGGACGGTGCTTCCGGGCAGCAGGGCGACAAAAGGGTGCTGCGCCAGTTGCGCCCAGGTGATCTCGTCCAGGGCGGCGAGAGGACTGTCCGGAGGCATGACGGCGACCAGCGTGTCGGTGGCCAGCAGTTCGACGTCGGCGAAGTCGGGAACCAGGTGCGCCTGCCGGGCTTCGCACACCGCCAGATCGACGTGTCCGGCCTTGAGCATGTTCAGGCCTTCGTCGGCCGGTACGTCGTAGACGGTGACCGAACGGCCCGGCCTGCCGCGGGTGAACTCTCTGACAGCGGCCGGCAGCACAGTGGCCGCCACGGAGGGCAGTACGGCGACGGCGACCTCGCCGTTCTCGCCCGCCTGGTATCCGTCCCATTGCCGGTGAGCGCGGTCGGCGGCGGCGAGGACGCTTCGGGCGATCTCCAGGTAGGCGCGGCCGGCGTCCGTCAGTTCAACCGTCCGTGTGGTGCGCGTGAACAGCGTGGCGTTCACCACGCGCTCCACGAGGGCCACGGTCCGTGACACCACCGGCTGGCCGATGTGCAGGTCGCGGGCCGCGCCGCTGAACGAGCGGTTGCGGGCCACGGCGTCGAGGACCGCCATCTGGGACAGGGACACCTCCATGTCGTCAGAGCATAGGTCCATGCAGAATCAATGTCTTCTCGTGGACAAATGGTCCACCTAGCGTGGAGGCGTCGCCCCGCCTGAACGCAGACAAATGGCGGCTGTTTTCAGGAAGTTGATGTCATGGGAGTCAGGATGCTCGCGGCAACCCGGATCGGCTGCGGGGCCGGGTTCGCCGGCGACCGCTTCGCCCCGGCATCCGACCTGCTGGACCGTGGTGAGCTGGACTACCTCGTGCTGGAGTGCCTGGCCGAGCGCACGATCGCCGCGGGCACGCTGCGCCGTCTGACGGACCCACAGGGCGGGTACGACCCGCTCCTCGAACGGCGGTTGACCCCGCTGCTGCCCGCGGTGGCAACACACGGCACACGACTGGTCACCAACCTCGGTGCGGCCAACCCCGCGGCCGCCGGCGAAGTGGCGGCCCGGCCCGCCCGGCGACTCGGCCTTGAGCTGACCATCGCCGTGGTGACCGGAGACGAGGTGACGGCGCCCATGGACCCCGGCCGACCGGCGCAGGGGGACGGACGGCCCTGGCCGAACAAGGCCGTTTGGTCGCCGCCCATGCCTACCTGGGCGCGGACGCCGTCCGCGCCGCGCTGGACACCGGTGCCGACGTGGTGATCACCGGTCGCGTCGCCGACCCCTCGCTGTTCGTCGGCTGCGTGGCCCACCATCGCGGGTGGGACCTGCGGGACGCCGACCTGGCCGCCCGCGGCACGCTGGTCGGCCATCTGCTGGAATGCGCGGGTCAGGTCACCGCAGCTCAGCTGGGCTACGAGATCGGTGATCCGTCGGACTGCGTCACTCCCGATGTGGTCACTCCCGATGTGCGGGCCGACTTCACGGGCGTCGTCATCGAGGACCTGGGCGGCGACCGCGTACGTGCCAGCGGAGCACGGGGACGGACGGCTCCCGATGACCTCAAGGTCAGCGGGGGCTTCCAGGCCGCCTACCGGTGTGAGGCCGAGTTCGACTACTGCGGGTCCGGCGCCCGCGGTCGAGCCGCACTCGTGGCGGCAGTCGTGCGTGAGCGCACTCGGGGAGTCTTCCGCCGCCCGGGGGAGGACCTGCTGGGAGTCGATCCGATGGTGCGGCCGGACGGCACCCTGCTGCCGGGTTCGGGCCGGTGCCGATGTCCATGGTCGCGCACGCGGATGAAGCGGACACGGCTGCCCGGCTCGGCGAGGAGGTCACTGCGCCGTACTCCAACGGTCCCGCCGGAGGAGGCGGCGTCCGGGTGACCACCGAACCGGTTCTCGGCATGGTCTCCAGCACGGTGCACCGCAGCGCCGCCGTCCCCTCGATCGACCTGCTGGGGAGCCGCTGATGCATCCGGCGAGTGCACCCGGCCCGACCCTGCGCGATCTGGCCCACGCGCGCGCCGGTGACAAGGGACGCGGCCTGACTCTGACCATCGTGGCCCGCAACGCGGCCGACCACCCGATGTTGCGCGCCAGGCTCACCGCCGCCCTGGCCCTCCCCGTCCCCACTGAAGCACCCATTGAAATCCCCAACGAACCGACCACTCCCGCCCGGCGATGGGAATCACCATGACCGCACCCGACGTACCCGCGACCACGCAGACGCTGCAGGTCCAGGGCAAGACCCGCACGCTGACCGTCGTAGGCCGGACGGGTCGGCAGTCGCGCCCGATCGTCCTGCTGCTGCACGGCTCCCACCAGACGGCTGCCAAGCTACGTGCCTTCACCGCCCATGCCTTCGAGCGCCTCGCCGCCGACGGCGCAGCCGTGCTCGCCTATCTCGACGGCTACAAGCAGCACTGGAACGACGCCCGCATCTCCAATCGGTTCGCCGCGCGCACCGAGGAATACGACGACGTCGCCTTCGTGCGCGACACCATCGACCTGCTGGTGCGTCGCCACGGCGGTGATCCCTCCCGGGTGTACGTCGTCGGATTCTCCAACGGCGGGCAGATGGCGATCCGCCTCGCCCACGAGATCCCCGACCTGCTGGCCGGCGCCGCGGTGATCTCCGCAACCCAGCCGGCCGAAGAGAACTTCGCCCCCACCAACCCCGTACACCACCCGCTGCCGATCATGCTCGTCCACGGCACCAAGGACCCGCTCGTGCCCTACGGGGGCGGCATGGCCGCCATGTGGGGCTTGCGCCCCCGCGGCCTCGGCCTGTCGGCACCTGAGACCGCCCGCTACTACGCTCAGCGCAACCAGATCAGTGCCGAGCCGGTCACCGAACAGCTGGGCCGTACGAAGGGCGGCGGCACCGGGCGCGGAAAGACCTCAGTGACGGCGCTTCACTACCGCCAGCCCGGGCGCCCGGCCGTCTCCCTCTACACGATCGACGGCGGCGGCCACACCATCCCCGGCACGAAGAGGGCACCCTTCCTCATGGGCCGTACCGACCTGACCTTCGACACGGTCGCCGCAGTCGCCGCCTTCTGCTCCCTGCCCGCCGACGCCGCGCCCCCTGACGCCTTCCGAATCAGTTCGTGATGCGTGCTGCGGCCCGGGTGAGGGTGGTCGCGGTGCGTACGGCGCTGTCGACGGCCTCGTCCGGGGTGAGACCGCACAGATCGGTGAGCGTGAAAAGCGCCTCGGCGCTCACGACCACGGCGAGGTCTCGCTTGAGCTGGGCGAACGCTTGCGGATCCGCTGTCCCCAGAGTGCTTTCGAGCGGCTGGAGCGCATGGTCGATCAGGCCGAAGCGGATGCCGGGGCGTGTGCTCGCGTTCTCGGGCCGGGTGATGGTGGCGGCGATCATCGCCCGGACGGCGCCTTGGCGGACGAGGACACCGCGGAGCAGGAACTCGCAGGCGAAGGAGATGCGTTCGACAGGATCGGTGGACTCGGCGACCGGCGCCAGCGCCTGTGCCGGAGGTGGCCAGACGCCGGAGAGCGCCTCGCTCATCAGCGAGGGGAGATCGGGGAAGTACCGGTAGGCGGTGGCCTCGGAGACCAGGGCCGCGCGGGCGATCCGGGGCATGGTCACCTCTGTTCCGGTGCCGATCAGTTCGCGTGCGGCCGCCACGATCGCCATGCGGGTGCGCTGCTTCTGATTCGTGCGACCGCTTCCGGACTGTGCCGCCGTCATCGTGGGCCTCTCTGTTGTAGGTACCGCCATCATCGTAGCGCCTGACTCTTTTTATGAGAGCGTACTTGCATGAGGAGGGTCGGCCATCTACTCTCCTGAGAGTTCGCTCTCATGAAGGAGTCAGTCATGACACAGGTCTCCGTGGTCGGTCCCGACGATGGCGAGGCGATCCAGCTGGGTCCCGCGCGCATGCGCATCCTGGAGGACGGCACCACGACCGGGCACCGCCTGGGCATCGGCGAGATCACTCTCGCTCCCCACACCGAGGGCCCGCCCCAGCACCGGCACGCCCAACATGACGAGGGCTTCTACGTCGTGTCCGGCACCGTGCACTTCACCGTCGGCGAGACGACGCACGTGGCCCCCGCCGGCACCCTGGCGATGATCCCGCCCGGCGCGCCGCACACCTTCGCCAACCCCGGTGACACACCCGCCGTGATGCTCAACACCTTCACGCCCGACCTGTACGTGCAGTACTTCCGTGACCTGCGGGACATGATCGCCGCCGGTCAGGAGCGGACCCCCGAGTCGACCGTCACGGTGATGAGCCGCTACGCCACCGAGCCCGCGACCGACTACGCGTGACCCATCCCGCCCCGGCCCCCGTCCATGCGGCCGGTGACGAAGGCCGTCGTGGACGGCTCCCGTGGACGCCTGTCACGGACGGTCCTCGTCGCGACAACCAGCTTGAAACACAGACCACTTGAGGAGCAGCAGATGACCAGCACCTACGCTCTCACGCTCGAACAGGGCACCCTCGACGTCACCGTCGAGCAGTCCGGCGACCGGGGGCACACCTTCCTCTTCCTGCACGGAGGCGGCGGCCCGCAGACGGTGCTGCCGTTCGCGGCGCTGCTCGCCGAGCAGCGCCCGGCCAGGGTGTTCACCCCCTTCCACCCCGGCTTCGGCGGTACCGAACGCCCCGACTGGCTGACCGACGTCCAGACTCTTGCCCAGGTCTACGCGCACCTGCTCGACACCCTCGATCTGCGGGACGTCGCCGTCGTGGGCAACTCCATCGGCGGCTGGATCGCGGCCGAACTGGCGGCACTCGGCAGCGACCGGATCAGCAGCGTCACCATCGTCAACGCCGTCGGCATCCGGGTCGACGGCCACCCGATAGCCGAGACCTTCGGTCTGACGCCCATCGAGCTGTCCCGGCTCTCGTTCCACGACCCCGCCAAGTTCCGCTTCGACCCCGGCGCGCTGGACGACGGGCAGCGCGCGGTCCTGGCCGCGAACCGTGCCGCCCTGGAGGTCTACGCGGGTGCGAACGACATGGCCGATCCCACCCTGAGCGAGCGGCTGGCCAAGATCGACCACCCGACTCTCGTCGCATGGGGTGCGAGCGACCAGGTGGTCGATGCCGACTACGGGCGGGCGTACGCGCAGGCGATACCCGGTGCCGAGTTCCGACTGCTGGCGGGCACCGGCCACATGCCGCAGGTGGAGACTCCCGAGCAATTCCTGCCCGTGGTATGGGACTTCGCCGAAGCCCACGCCACCCACCGGCCGCACAACTGACCGCCCCGAGGTCGGTCCACATGCCCGAAACCAGCCGCCGCAGAAGGGCGTTGGTCCTCGCCGTCTGCTGTATGAGCGTGCTCCTGGTCAGCCTCGACACCACGATTCTCAACGTCGCCCTCCCCGCCATCCAGGACGACCTGCACTGCTCGGTACCGGGCCTGCAGTGGACCCTCGACGCCTACACCATCGTGCTGGCCTCGCTGCTGATCCTGGCCGGCTCCACGGCCGACCGCCTCGGGCGCCGGCGCGTCTTCCTGGTCGGTCTCCTGCTGTTCACCGGCGGATCGGCCCTGTGCAGCCTGGCGCCGGCGCTGGGCTGGCTCATCGCCTTCCGCATGGCGCAGGCGCTCGGCGGCTGCATGCTCACACCGGTCGCCATGGCCATCCTCGCCAACTCCTTCCCCGAGCCGCGGGAGCGGGCACGCGCCATCGGCGTGTGGGGCGGTGTGGTCGGCATCAGCATGGCGTGCGGACCGATCCTCGGTGGCGTCCTGGTTCAGACGGCCGGGTGGCGGTCGGTGTTCTGGCTGAACGTGCCGATCGGACTGGCCGCGCTGCTACTGACCGTCGTATTCGTCCCGGAGTCCCGCGCCCCGCGGCCCCGCCGGACCGACCCGGTGGGCCAGCTGCTGGTGATCGCGGCCCTCGGCATGCTGACCTACGCCATCATCGAAGCGCCCGGCCGCGGTTGGACGGCGCCTGTCATCGTGGCCTGCCTCGGCGCCGCGGCAGGCGCCGTCGCCTGGCTCGTACCGTACGAGAACCGACGCGACGAACCGCTCATCGACCCTCGACTCTTCCGCAGCCCGTCCTTCAGCGGCGCCACGCTGATGGCGGTGTGCGCCTTCAGTGCGCTCGGCGGGTTCCTCTTCGCCAACTCCCTGTATCTCCAACAGGTACGGGGACTGAGCGCACTGGAGACGGGCGTGCGCCTGTTGCCGATGGCAGTGCCGTGCCTGGTGTGTCCGCCGCTGGCCGGGCGGATCGTGGGCAGTCGCGGGCCCCGTGTCCCGCTGCTGCTCGCCGGGCTCGGCATCACCGCGGGCGGCGCGCTGGCCGCGGCGGCCACGCACTCCGCGGACCACTGCGACCTGCTCCTCTCCGTGGCGTACGCGTTGTTCGGGCTGGGCTTCGGGTTCGTCAACGCGCCCATCACCGACACGGCCGTCGCGGGCCTGCCGCGCGACCAGGCGGGAGTGGCCGCGGCGATCGCCGCGACCAGCCGTCAGATCGGCGCCGCACTCGGTATCGCGGTGATCGGCGCCGTCATCGCCGCCGGAGCGCGGCAGGCCGCATGGTGGACCATCACCGGCTGCGGGCTGGCCATCCTCGCCATCGGCGCGTTCTCCACACGTCCCCGGCCGAACGCGGACGCCCCGGGTCCACGCCCGTCCCGCAGGCATCACGGGCCCCGGCCCATCGGGCCGGACCGCGCCACGAGCGCCTGAGGCCGTTGCGTCCGTGTCCAAGTCCGAGCGCCGAGCGCGCACGGACGTCGCGGAGTGTGCGATGGCCGCCGCACACGCGCGTGGGTGTCCGTATGGACATATGGACGCCCACCGCGCACTGGTGCTTGCCGCTTGATGACGCGTCAGACCGACGGCTTCCGCACGGAGGTCGGCTTGGTGGCCGGCAGTGCAGTGATCTCTTCGGCGAGGTGTGGGCCGAGTTCGCCCCAGCCGTCCTTGTAGCCGTAGACGCCGGCCAGGGTGCGGGCGTCGTAGTCGCCGTTCATGATCTCGATGTCGGTGGCCGTGATCAGTGCCGGGTGGGCGACGCCGACGGCTGCCGAGACCTTCATCAGCTCCTTGCGCAGGGTGCGCAGGTAGACAGCGGCCCGGGTGGCCTTCGAGGTCGGGTCGAGGCCGCGGGACAGCCACGGGTCCTGCGTGGCGACGCGGGTGGGGCACTTGTCGGTGTGGCACTTCTGCGACTGGATGTAGCCGATCGACAGCATCGCCTGACGGGCCACGTTGATCATGTCGGCACCCAGAGCGAAGGCGACCGCGGCGTTCTCGGGCAGGCCGAGCTTGCCGGAGCCGATGAAGGTCAGCTCGTCGGTCAGCCCCAGCTCCGCGAAGGTGCCGTAGACCCAGGAGAAGCTCATGCGGAACGGCAGCGACACCGAGTCCGTGAACATCAGCGGCGCCGCGCCAGTGCCGCCCTCGCCGCCGTCGATGGTCACGAAGTCGACACCGCGGTCACCACGCGCCATCAGCGTGGCCAGGTCCTGCCAGAAGCCCAGCTCGCCCACCGCGCTCTTGACGGATCCCGGCGATCTCCGGGGTCACCTTCGCGCCCGGCAGCATCCCGCCCAATCCTGGCTTGGCGCCCGGGGAGAGCTTGATCTCTATCGCCTCGACCGGTGCGCCGGCGACCACGTCCTTGAGCTTGTCGAGGTTGAAGCTGTCGTCCTCGTTGCGGCAGCCGAAGTACGCCGTTCCGATCTGCAGGACGAGGTCGGCGCCGTTGCGGTGGTACGGCGTGAGGCCCCCTTCGCCCGTGTTCTGCATCGTGCCCGCCAGCGCCGCCCCTTTGTTGAGCGCCGTGATCGCCGCGCCGGAGAGCGATCCGAAGCTCATCGCGGAGATGTTCACCACGCTCGCCGGTCGGAACGCCTCGGCGCGCCCGCGCGGCCCGCCCAGCACCTTGGCCGAGGGCAGCGCGGCCTGCGGGTCATGTGTGTCGGGCAGCGTGTCGGCGAACGTGCGCTGCTTCACGTACGCATGGCCCTGCACGTGCTCGACGTCGACGTCGGTACCGAACCCGAAGTAGTTGTTCTCCTCCTTCGCCGACGCATAGATCCACGTGCGCTGGTCACGGCTGAACGGGCGCTCCTCCTCGTTGGAGGTCACGATGTACTGCCGCAGCTCCGGCCCGATCGTCTCCAATCAGATACCGGGCGTGCCCGATCACCGGGAAGTTCCGGAGCAGCGCGTGCTACTTCTGTATGAGGTCGCGGGCGCGTGGTGGGGGTCGGCGGTTCGAGGCTTCGTCCCAGGGCGTCCTCGGGGACGCCTGCGTTGTCGGTGGCGGCTGAGAGGCTGGGACGCATGGACAGGGATGAGGAGTTGCTGCGCGGCCGGGTCTACGGACAGGACCACGACCATCCCCGGCCCGGCCCCAGGCCAGGCCGGGCCTACGCGGAACTGGTCGGCGGGCCGCTGGACGGCCTGCTGCTCGACATCACGGACTGGCAGCCGAACGACATCGAGGACGGCGCCGCCCTGTCCACCCAGCTGTCGCGGTGGCCCGACGGTCGCGCACTGTACGACCCCCGCCCGGGCGAGTCGCGCAGACCCGGCCCGGGCGTGGTGTGCCGCTTCTACTACTCCGGCGACACGCCCTGACCAGGGCCCCACCAAGCCCCACCAGGCTCGACCATGGCAGATCAGTGCAGCCGTCCCCCACGGGTCCCGCGAGGTCCGCCGGCCCACCACCCTGTGGGCCTTCGCCTCGATCAAGACCCAGCTCTGTTGCCCACGCTCCTGATCAATGCACCTGGGCGGGTTCGGGGCGCGCGGTGCGTGTGCGGTGGTGGAACGTGAGGAGGCTCAGGAGGGCGGCGGCGGTGAACCAGAGCAGTTCGAGGGCGAGGCAAGCGGGCGTGGGGCGGCTGGAGAAGGCAGCGGCGGTGGCGGCCTGGGTGGCACCGTAGGTCGGGAGCCAGCGGATCAGGGGACTGTCGGCTGCCGAGTTCCACAGGGGGTTCTGCAGGAGTACGTCGATGACACTGATCATCACCATGGCGAACATGCCCTCCACCTCCCGGTGCAGGACGGAACCCAGGACGACCCCGAGCGCCCCGTACGTCATCGCGGCGCAGAACAGTGCGCGGCGAGCTGAAGCGGCTGATTGGGCGACCATGAGCAGCAGATGACGGCTGTGGCATACGTGGCGATCGCGGCGGAGGCAAGGGCGAGGGACGTCGTCTTGGCGGCCACGAGGTGGGAGCGGGGGTATCCGGCCATGGCCAGGCGGCGGTCGAAGCTGTGACCGCGGAACGTGGCGGCGAACGTCATGAACCCGGCGATCAGAGTGACCGCGTTGAGGGCGCCGGTGATCTGGGTGAGTCGGTTGC
The DNA here is from genome assembly GCF_001514035.1 of Streptomyces yokosukanensis. Taxonomy (GTDB): domain Bacteria; phylum Actinomycetota; class Actinomycetes; order Streptomycetales; family Streptomycetaceae; genus Streptomyces; species Streptomyces yokosukanensis. Next base: position 648,336 of record NZ_KQ948207.1, read on the forward strand.
CGGCCGGTGTCAGATGCTGTCCGGTGGCCCACAGGTGGAGGGGGGCTGCTCGATCCGGGATCGCCGCGAAGGCCAGTGTGACCCAGACGGGAATGTAGACGACGATCAGCAGCATGGCGAAGCGGTTGCGGCCGTGCGCGATCAGGTCGTAACGGACGGCGGTCAGATACAGGGCACGGTGTCGGGTCACGACGCGGCACCTCGATGAGGGCGGAGCACCCCCCGTCCAGGCGCCAGAGTTCGTCGAGGCGTTCGATGTCGTAGGCGATGCGGGAGACCACGAGCACGGAGCGGCCGGCGTCGCGCAGGCCGGCGGCCAGGTCCCAGAAGCGCTGGTAGGTGTCCCAGTCGAAGCCCTGGTAGGGCTCGTCGAGCAGCAGTACCTGCGGGTCGTGCATCAGGGCCAGGGTGAGGTTGAGCTTCTGCCGGGTGCCCCCGCTGAGCACACCGGCATGTTCGTCGGCGTACTCGCACAACCGCAGAGAGCGCGTGATCTCCTCGGCGTGGCCGAGGTCGGGGAGCCGGAACGCGGCCTTGAAGTACAGCAGGTGCTGGCGGACGGTGAGGGCGTCGTTGAGGACGACGTTCTGCGGGCAGTAGCCGAAACCGCCCCGGTGGCGGACGGTGCCGCCGCTCGGGCGTAGTTCGCCGGCCAGGATCTTCAGCAGGGTCGACTTTCCGGCGCCGTTCTCGCCGACGATTCCCGCGAGCGCACCGGGCCGCAGATGCAGGTCGACGCCCCGCAGGACAGTGCGACGGCCGTACGCGTGCCGTAGACCTCGAACCTCCATCTTGCCCCCCTCGCCGCACCGCACCCGCCCGGCGTTCAACGACGGGAGGGTTCGGAGGGACACGGGGAGGACGGCGCCCGGGAGCGCCTGACGGAGGTCGTGGTGGTCGTCCTGGTCTGCGCAGGGGCGGCGGTGCGTCCTCCTCGCCCTAGCGGACTCGGTGGACGTTCCAGAAGGGCAGCTTTTCGAAGACGGCTACGGCGTCGTCACGCCAGTGAGGGCGCCATGTCGCGGCTTCGGCGGAGGTGCTGATGGCGGCCTCCAGTCGGGTGTGAACTCCGTGGCGTACGGCGATGTCGCGGATGCGGTCGATGGTCTGCCGCGTGCAGTCCGGGTCGCCGAGCGCGTCCTGGACCAAGGCGTGGTCGTCGCCGCCAGCAGAGCGCGCACGGTGTAGGTGTGGCGGCCGGCCCGGATGTCACCGCGGGACGGCTTGCCGGTGATGTCCGGTTCCCCGAACAGGTCGAGCCAGTCGTCGCGCATCTGGCCGCCGATGCCGGCCAGCCTGGCGTAACGCCTCAGGGTTGCCTCGCGGGCCGCCACGTCCTCACCGGCGGCCAGCAGGCCCAGGGCCATAGGGGCGAAGACGGCCTGACGGCTGGTCTTGTACTCGCTGACGGCGTCCAGCAGTTCCTCGTCAGGTGCGGGAGCGACATCACGTTCCAGGTCGAGGACCTGCCCGAGAACCGTGTCGGTCGTCATGGCGAACTGCACGTCCAGCATGGCCAGTCGGCGATGGTCGGGGATGTCCGCCCGGAGCAGTACGCGCAGGGCCAGGAACCCGGCGAGATCGCCGGCCATCATGGCAAGGCCCAGCGCGGTCTGCGGGCGTCCGGGGAAGTCGTCGCGGCAGGCGTGGTACGTGGACGGCCCACCGCGCCGCACCGGCGAGTCGTCGATGATGTCGTCGAGGACGAGCGCGTGGGTCTGGAGCAATTCCGCGCTCAGCGCCGCCTCTTCGAGGCCCGGCACCTCGTCCTCGGTCACCAGGCGGGCCGCCTCGTGGACCAGAGCGACGCGCATCCGCTTTCCGCTGCGCAGCGACACCTCGGCCAGCAGTTCCAGGCACCGGGGGCGAAGCGGCTCAGCGGCGGGACATCGAGACTGTCCGCCAGCTCGGCGAAGTACTTCTCGAACGACGCGTCGAACCGCTGCTGGTGCCGGGCGGCACGCTCCAGGACTGTCAGGGCATTGCTGTTCATCTGCGTTCGGACCGGCCTTTCCTCAATGTCGTCACCGACCAGCGTGCCAGCGCGCAAGTCATCCTTTTCCCAGCGAGGGCGCTGCCAGGTCCGTCCCTGCTCCGAACACCACAGGAAGATTCAGGTCCCGGACGTGGCGCGGAGCCGAACAGCGCGCCTTTTTCGCATCAACACGCCCCAGGGTCCGCCTCGCGCGCCGGCTGAACGCATAGGCGCGTGATCACGGCTTCCAGGATGCTTGGCGCCGGATACCGGCTGGCTCTGCTCTCCGTGCAGATCTGCTGTCGGCAACTCTGCTGTCTGTACGAAGGAACGGACCGATTCGTGGACACGTCCTACGGCCGTCAACACATGCCTCAGCCGACGTGCCGCAGCGGACCGGTGCCTGGTCACATCGCCGTCATCCTGGACGGCAACCGCCGCTGGGCCGCGACGACAGGTTGCGACCTTTCCACGGCTTACGCGCGCGGCGGGGCGAAGACCCTTCAGTTCCTCGCGTGATGCCAGGCCGCAGGAATCAAACTCGTCACACTGTACGCGGTGTCCCTGGACAACATGCGCCGCAAGGATGACTCCGTCGCCCACAGCCTTCGTGCTGTGGCTGCCACAGTCGAACAGCTCGCCCATGATGCCGGCTGGCGTGTCCAGTTCATCGGGAGCCTCGAACTTCTCGACGGCCGGCTCCTGCGGCAGCTGCGCAAAGCGGCCGACACCACCGCTGCCGTGGGCGGACCGATCGTCAACATCGCCCTCGCCTACAGCGGGCGGCAGGAGATCATCCAGGCCCTGCGAGAGTTGCTGTCCACGCCGGAAGGGCTGCGTCAGGCACGGACAGGGCTCACCGAGGACATGGTCGCGCGGCATCTGTACACCGGCGGGCTCCCCGACCCGGACCTGATCATCCGCACCTCTGGAGAACAGCGTCTGTCCGGCTTCATGCCCTGGCAGTCCACCTACAGCGAGCTGTACTTCTGCGACACCGGCTGGCCCGGCATCGAGGAGCGGGACTTTCAGCAGGCCCTCGATCAATACGCCTCACGCTCGCGCCGTTACGGCCAGTAGGGCCAGGCGGCCGACACGACAACCGAATCGCCATGGTCCCTCGCCCTACCGGGCACAAGCGAAGACCAGTCCACCGATGGCGGCCCCCGAAAGACTCCCGACGACCGTCTGGGCCGGCGTGTGCGCCCCGACGCGGACTCGGGACCAGCCGATCAGGCCGATCAAAGGCAGGCCCAGGCAAGCCCAGGCCCCCTGGCCGATGGCAAGAACGACCAGGCCTCCGCAGGAGACCGTGGTATGTACCGACCCTTCCACACCGCCGTGACGATCCCCAGGCACCCCAGTGTGACCAGCATCGCCGCCTCCAGAGCCATGAGTTCGGCTGGGGCGCCGAGGCCGTACAGCAGCAGTCCGCCCATGCCGGCCGAGGTCACCACACCTGGTGCGGCGCGGAGACGGTCCGGCCGATGAGACAGGTCCTGGTCCGCCCACCACCCTCGGCTTCTGCCGCAGGCGATGAAACACATCGGACCGGCGGCGGCGAACGCCGCTCCCAGCAGCCCCCCAGAACACACCCGCCAGACGCTCGGCCTGCCACCCTGTCAGAACGGTCACGAGAGCGACGCAGGGAGCCGGCCCCAGAACCGTACTGATTCCCCGTGCCAAGCGCTGCTGCCACGCAGCGCCGCCCTCGCGGTCACGGCAACCCTGCTCGCACCGGCCCAGATGCTCGTCAAGATTCATCATGCGCTGTCCAACGAGGGAACGGTCGGGTCCGTACGCACAGCCAGCGGCCTCACCCACACCAACGTCAGCAAGATCTGCCCAAGACGTGGAAGACGACGAGTACTTGCTCGGCCGCCGCTGAGCTGCGGTGTCAGTGGTGCTGGGTCATGTGGGCGAGGGTCTGGGCGGCGCTGTCGGGGGAGAAGGCGCTGTCGATGCCTTCTGCGGCTCCTTCGGCTGCTGCGACGGAGCGGGGCTGCAGAACGGCTTCGTAGGCGTGGATGGCGTCGTCGATGGCGGGGCTCTTGACGAGGGCGTGGGCGAGGTCGGCACCGTCGAGCATCGCGAGGTTGGCGCCCATGCCGGAGAAGGGGGACATCAGGTGGGCCGCGTCGCCGAGGAGGGTGACGCCGGGGGCGTGGGCCCAGGTGTGGGGGACGGGCAGCGCGTACAGGGGCCGGTTGGTGTAGCCGGTGTCGGTGCGGGAGATGAAGTCGAGCAGGTCGGGGCTCCAGCCTGTGAACTTCTTGAGGAGTGTCTCGCGTACGGCAGTGGTGTCGGTGAGGTCGAGACCGGCGTGCCGGTGCCAGTCCTCGTCGGTGCGCATGCCGACGTAGACGCGGATGTGTCCGCCGCTGTTGCGCTGGGCGACGAAGCCGAGGTTGTTGTCGAGGGCCATCATGGTGCCGCCGCCGGTGAGTTCGGCGAGGCGCGGGTGGCCGGTGTCGGCGTCGTCGAGGCCGGTCTCGACGAAGGTGACGCCGGTGTAGCGGGGAGTCGCATCGGACAGGAGGCGGCGGACCTTGGACCAGGCGCCGTCGGCTCCGACGACGAGGTCGGCGTCGGTGCTGGTGCCGTTGGCGAAGTGCAGGCGGTGGGTGCCGTTGCCGAGGGCTTCGGCGTGGGTGAGTTTGTGTCCCCAGCGCACCGTGTCGGGCTTGAGGGAGTCGAGGAGGAGGTCGCGGAGCTGTGCGCGGTCGATCTCGGGGTTGCCTTCGGCGGCGTCGGCCTCCGGCGGTATCGCGTCGAACAGGACGCGGCCGTCGCGGCTGACCAGTCGCATCTGCTGGCCTTCGGGCCGGGCCCGGGCGAAGAAGGCGTCCCAGAGGCCGGCTTCGCGCAAGGCGTGCTGTCCGGTGTCGGGGTGCATGTCGAGGGTGCCGCCCTGGTTGCGGACGGTACGGGACGCGTCGAGGTCGTAGACGGCCGCAGGGATCCCGTGTTGCTGCAGGATGCGGGCGCAGGTCAGGCCGCCGGGGCCGGCGCCGATGATGGTGATGCGGGGGTTGGGCATGGTTGATCACACCTTTCTGGCAGAGGGGAGTGGCGGACGGGGCCGTGCCGCACGTCCGCCGCTGTCGCCTCTCCAGAAAAGCACACCGATGCAATAAGTGCAACGAGTCAACTTTTGAGTTCGGTCAATCGATGGGGATGGTGAGACCCGGCCACGCGACCAGGCGCAGCCAGGCCGCCGCGAGTGCGGCGTGACCGGCCGGTGTCGGATGTACGCCGTCCGCGGCCCAGTACTCCGGCCCGTCCGTCGCGGCCAGCTCGGCGAACATGCCGTCGGCGGCGAGCAGATGCGCGCCGTACCTGCGGGCGAGGTTGCGCACGGCCTGGATCTTCGGGTCCAGGTCGATGCGCCATTCCCTTCGCTCTTCCTCTCCGATGAGCGCGGCACCGGCCTCGACGACGCCGTGGATCGGCAGAAGGAACGGCTCGATGAGAATCAGCTTCGCGCCCGCCTCGGCGAGGGGCGCGAGCAGGCGGTCGTAACCCGCTGCGAACTCCTCCACGGGGATCACGTACCCCTTCGGGCCCAGTGTGTGCCAGCCCATGTCGTTGACCCCGACGCGGATCGACACCACGTCCGGGCGCGCGTCGAGTACGTCTGTCTGCCAGCGGGCTTCGAGGTCCGTCACCTTGTCGCCCCCATGCGCGGTGTTCAGCCAGGCCACGGGCCGGTCCGGGTGCTGCAGTCCCCACTCGCCCGCGACGCGTAGCGGATAGCCGAAGCCGAGACCGCCCTCACTCTCCAGTCGTTGGCAGTCGGTGATCGAATCACCTGTGAACATCACGGTGCTTCCCGGTCGGACAGCGATCGTCAGGGGTCGCTGCCTTAGATCTCCGGACCGCCGAACCAATGGCCCGCGGCCTGCTCGAACGCCTCACGATCTGGGGTGAGATCGCCTGCCCAGGCGACCACGCCGTCGGGGCGGACAAGCACGGCACCCAATCCGAGGTCGTTTCCCGCCGGACCGGCTGCATACCGCATCCGGCCCTCCCAGCGCATCGCTGAATCGCGGAGGCATCGGCCGGTTCGTCCTCGCCGGCTCGCGCGACCACGCTCTCGTCGCTCTGGGCGATGGCCGAAACGGTACCACCGCGCCTGACTTCCACACCGAGCTTGGATGCCTGCTCGGACAGCACCGCCTCGATGGCTTCGAGGTTTGCCATCATGCCTTCCAGCGCCGGACCGGGTAGCCGGTACGGCAGGGCGGCGATGTCGACCTTGGCCGGATCGAGCATCATGCCGGCGAAGTGGCCGCCGTGACGAGGGGGTGACGGTTCGTCCGCTTCGGGGGGCGCCGGGATCGTCGTGGACGCCCGATGCCGTGAGCAGCTGGTGCAGCATCCCACGGCGGTAGAACGCCTCGACCGTCGCGGAGGACAGGCTCCGCCTCCCGAGCGGCTCCGCCTTGAACGGTGAGTGGGGCCCGGTCCCGCTCGAGTACCAGAACTGAGCAGCCCGCGAGGCCAAGTTCGCAGGCAAGGAACAGACCCACGGGGCCGGCGCCCACGATCACTACGTCGTGCATGAGAGATCCCCTTTCCGAACCCACAACCGGATGAGCACACGGCAGGAACCTCTCGAAACGTGCCAGACCCCACCGACATCGGGCCGACAGTCACCGATATGCCACTGACACCGGTCTGACAGCCTCCGGCATGCCACCGACTCGACAGCTCCGCGTCTTTCAGGTCTCAACCCCAGGGACTGTCTCGTTCGGTTCCTGAGCCGGGCAGACCCCCTGGACCGAATTCGCGGCCCGGGCCGGGTGAGAGCCGTCGCGTCCCGGGAGTGCCCTCCACCAGTAGTTCACCTTGGACCAAGTGGTCACCGCCCGCGACTGGGGCTCCATTCGTAGGCTCCTGGGGCCGTCTCGACGACTTCGCTGGGCCAGGCCAGCCTGACCTGTTCCAGGCGCCCGCGGTGCTCAGCGATCCATTCCTCCTGGGGTCGGATTCCGAGGGCCGCCGTAAGGCGATCCGGATCGTTGACCAGGATCGACAGTCGGCCGTCCTCGTGCATGTGGATATCGAGGTTCGGGCCGCGGTCTCCGCCGATACCGGCTGTCCGGCCTGGTACGAGGTTGGACAGTTCCTGCTCCCAGGAGTCCAGGTCATGCGGGAAGATGGAGAGGTCGAGCCGGGCGTCGACGAAGCTCGCAGAGGCGAGCACGTCGGCACGCAGAATGTCGTGACCGGTCAGCACGCCTGGCCTGGACCGTCCCGTAACGCGCACGATGCAGCGATTCCCATCCTGATCCGCGAGGTGGATCAGGTCCTTCGGGGTGGGTTCCGTCATGAAATCGCTCGCTCTCGTGCGCTGGTGTGGGTGGCATCGTCTCCCATCGCCGGGTGATCGACGCAGCCAGGACCAGGCCGGGAGAATCATTTGTCCCCCGAGCCGCGGCCCCGTACCCGCACGACCGGCGTGCAGCCCATCGCCCCAGGCCCCGGCCGCGGTGCCGTCGCGCCCTCTTGTCGGCTGTCTCGAGTGCGAGCCCGGCGATACGAGGAGACTTCCGCGTCGTTGGACGGGGCCGTCAACTCCTCCACCGGCGCCGCCGGTCCCATGTGTCGCCGCCTGCCCCATCCGTCCCACACCCTATGAGCCCAGAACACATGCCAGAAGCCGACGGAGATTCAGTCCCGCGACGTTCATGCCCTGGACATCCGCGACGACCTGCACGGATGCAGCCCGGTGCGATCCTCGTCCCGGGACCGCCGAGCACGTTCGAAAACACACGGGCGTGTGATCCAGGTCGGTCCGGCGCCGGCTCCGAAAGGGCTTGAGCGATGGCGAGGAACCGATGAACCCGAGCGAAGTCGACCGTACCGAGCAAATCACCGTCGAGCGTGCCGCCGAGACCGACAGCAATGTCGATACCGGAGCCAAGCCGCTGCTCGACGTCCCCCAGACGGCCGCGGCGGGGGTGGCAATGTGGATCTTCGTCGTCGGCCCGCCCCTCTCCCTGATCGCCGTGGTGCCGTTCGTGTGGGGATGGGGACTGTCCGCGCTGGACGTCGGCATGGCGGCGGTTGCCTACCTAGTGTCCGGCTTCGGTCTCACGGTGGGTTATCACCGCCTCTTCACGCACCGCTCGTTCAAGGCACAGCGGGGCCTGCGGATCGCTCTGGCCGTCGCGGGCTCGTTGGGGGTCGAAGGCTCGCCGGTCCAGTGGGTGGCGAACCACCGGCGCCACCACGCCTTCGCCGACCGCGAGGGCGACCCGCACTCGCCCTGGCGTTACGGCACCGACACACGCGCGCTGCTCAAGGGACTTCTCCACGCGCACATCGGGTGGATGCTGAAGCGCGAACTGAGCAACCGGGCCAGGTTCGCACCCGACATCGTCGCCGATCCCGATCTGCGGTGCATCGGTCAACTCTTCGGGCCACTGGCAGCCGTGTCGCTTCTGGCCCCGGCGCTGGTCGGCGGGTTCGTCACCGGCACTTGGACCGGTGCGCTGACCGGGTTCTTCTGGGCCGGTGTGATCCGGATGGCGCTGCTGCACCATGTCACCTGGTCGGTCAACTCGATCTGCCACGTCGCGGGCAGGCGCCCCTTCGCCAGCCGGGACAGGGCCACCAACTTCTGGCCGCTCGCACTGCTGTCCTTCGGCGAGAGCTGGCACAACTCACATCACGCCGATCCCACGGGCGCGCGCCACGGCGTGCTGCCGGGGCAGCTCGACCCGTCGGCCCGCCTCATCTGGGTGTTCGAGAAACTTCGCTGGGTGCACGACGTACGCTGGCCGGACTCGGACCGCCTCAGCGCTCGACTGCTGCCCAAGTCGGGTGCCCCGCAGGGGTCCACGGGCTGACGACACTCGGACGACGCGACGCCACGGGACCGCAGCCTGTTGGACCAGGCAGTCCGTGTGCGCGAGGCGCCTACGATCTGATCGCCCTGCCACCGTCTCACGACTGCGCCTGTCACCATGGCCGGGAAACGGCCACGGCGTGCATCGCGATCGCTGAAGTGGACGACTTCCCGCACACGGACTACCTGTCGACGGTCATGCAATTCCGCAGGCGGCGGCCTTAGCAGTTGCCTCGGCTCGCTCGCGATGCGGAGGGCGAGGGGCAGTACTTTCCATTCGGGTGCGGTTCGCGGATCTTGACGGATCGCGCATGGTCCGGAGCCTGCCGTGAACCCGCCTGTAACCGAATCCGGTTGCCGCATCGTGGTCGGCTGCGCATCCTGCTGGGATGCGCTTCTCCGTCAACATCCCGAACTTCGGTGACTTCGCCGACCCTCGTAACGTCGCGATCGTTGCGACTGCCGCCGAACAGGCAGGCTGGGACGGGCTCTTCGTCTGGGACCACGTGCTGCACCGGCAGCACCAGGGGCGTCCCTTCGGAGACCCTTGGATGCTGCTGACCGCGGCCGCCCTGGCGACCTCCCGGATCCGGCTGGGCACCCTGCTGTCGCCGGTACCCCGCTACCGTCCCCAGCAGCTCGCCCGTCAGGTAGCCACCCTGGACCATCTCAGCGGCGGTCGGGTGATCTTCGCCGCCGGCCTGGGCGGTCCGATCGACGACGAGTACCGCAGCTTCGGCGACGCCACCGAGCCACGCCTCCTCGCCGATCGGCTGGACGAGGGACTGGAGCTGTTGCGGCACTTCTGGTCCGGCGAGCCGGTGAACCACCACGGCCGGCACTACGAGGTCCGCGATGTGACGCTGCTGCCCGCCACCGTGCAGCGGCCTGGTCCGCCGGTGTGGATCGGCGGGTTCTGGCCGCGTCGTGCGCCCATGAGGCGGGCAGCGCGGTGGGACGGCGCGGTGCCGCTCTTCGAGACGGCCCGACATGGGCATGTGCCTGATGTGGCGGACGTGCGGGAACTGGTCGGCTATGTACGTAAGCACCGCACGGCCGGGACCGAGCATCCCTTCGATGTCGTGCTCGGCGGCGCCACGCCCTCGGACGCGGCGAAAGCCAAGGACGTGATCGGTCCGCTGTACGACGCCGGCGCCACTTGGTGGGACGAGCGTCAGGTCCAGACGGGCCCCGACCTGGACCGCCTCACTCCGGTGCTGCGTCGCGTCGCGGCGGGTCCGCCGGTGATCTGATCAGCGGTTCTGGGTTGTGCCGGACAGCTGCCAAGCCGCCGTGGCGCGGTCATCAGCTCGTGGAAACAGCGAGTTGCAGTACGAGGTTCTTGAGTGCCTCGCCCGGCGGGGCCACCGTGTACGCAATTACATTGTGCCCAACTCAGTCTTGCCGCGACAACCTTCGCAGCCACCGGTGCCGCTCCCGCGGCAGCCTCGGCCGACGGCGCCCCGCACAAGAAGCCGACCGTGGTGCTCGTCCACGGCGCCTTCGCGGATGCCTCCAGCTGGAGCGGCGTCATCAAGCGCCTGGAGCGCGACGGCAATCCGGTCATCGCCCCCGCCAACCCGCTGCGCGGGCTGAACAGCGACTCCGCATACCTGGCCGCTCTGCTCAAGACCGTCAAGGGCCCCGTCGTCCTCGTCGGTCACTCCTACGGCGGCGCCGTGATCAGCCAGGCCGCGGACCATGACCCGAACGTCAAGGCGCTCGTCTACATCGCCGCCTTCTCGCCGGCCAAGGGTGAGAGTGCCGCCGAATTGTCCGGCAAGTTCCCGGGCGGCACTCTCGGCTCCACCCTCACCCAGGTGCCCGTCCCGCTCGCGGGCGGCGGAACCGGCACCGACCTGTACATCGATCCGGCCAAGTTCCACAACCAGTTCGCCGCCGACGTGCCGCGCGCCACGGCGGACCTCATGGCTGCCACCCGGCGCCCCATCACCGACTACGCCCTCAACGAGAAGGCCACGAAGGAAGCCTGGAAGACGATCCCCTCCTGGGACCTCATCACCACCCAGGACAAGAACATCCCGGCCGCCGCCCAGCGTTTCATGGCCAAGCGCGCCCACTCCCACAGCATCGAGTTCAAGGCATCCCACGCCGTGAGCGTCTCCCGCCCCGACGTCGTCACCAAGTTGGTGGAAGAGGCGTCCGCCGCGGCCGTGCGCTGAACGTCGACAGTGACCACCCGGCACGGCAGGCGACAGCCGGGCCGACCACATCAAGAGAACCGACCCGAGGGGCAAGAGCATGCCGGTTTGGGAAGTTGTTCACCTGACGGTTGCTGAAGGCGATCAGGGCGAATTCGTATCCGTTGGCCGGTCACATCTGCCGCTCCTCGAAGAGGCCGATGGTTGTCTGGACGTGAAGCTGTCCGGAGCAATTGACGGCTTCTGACCCTCTTGAGTTCGAGGAGAATCGCAATCCGGACATCCTCGACCCCTACCGGTGCGTATGCGCATGGCTATTGCACCAGAGGGGCATCATGTGACCTCCGTGCCCAACAGGCCACAGGGGGAACACAGTTGAATAGCCGAACCACGGCAGTGCGCTGCCTGAAAGCGGCGGCTCTCGCCTGCGCCGCCGCACTCACCGTGCTCACCGTCCAGGCCGCGCCGGCTTCCGCCGACGAGACGATCTGCGGCCATCAGGTCGGTGGCGACATCCTCGCCAAATACCAGTCCATGGGCGGCCAGAGCAGTCCGCTCGGCTGCCCCACCTCCGACGAACTCGCCACCCCGAACGGGCGCGGCCGGTACAACACGTTCGACGGCGGGTCCATCTACTGGACCGGCACCACCGGCGCCCACCCCGTCTGGGGAGCCATCCGCGACAAGTGGGCAGCCCTCGGCTGGGAGACGAGCACCCTCGGCTTCCCTGTCGGCGACGAGCTGACCAACCCCGACGGCCAGGGCCAACGCCAGCAGTTCGAAGGCGGCACCGTCTACTGGTCCGCCACCACGGGCGCTCACCCCGTCTGGGGCAAGATCGGGGAACTCTGGGGCCAGTACGGCTGGGAAAGCGGCGAGTTCGGATACCCGACCAGCGACGAATACGCCGACCCCGACGTCAAGGGCGTGCGGCAGAACTTCTCCGCCCGCCACATCAGCCTGTTCTGGTCCCCTGGTATCGGCCCCGACAAAGGCACCTGCATCGGCGAGTGCGTCGGCTACGAAGGCACCACCGACGTCCCCTGGGTCAAGCAGACCAAGGTGTGGAAGGCCCTCCGCAACGGCGACATCGACGTCCATGTGTACCCCACCGACAAGGGCTTCGACGACGCCGACACCAACTACAACACCCTGTGGGACCAGGCCTGGGCCGCCGTCCCCTACCCCAAGAGCCTGACCGACTCCCAGGGCTCCTCGATGTACAAGCAGCTCTCCTGCCACTCCCGCTACGCCTACCAGTGGCCCGACGGAAGCCATGTCACCGGCGACACCTGGGACCTCGAATCCTGGCGCCCGGACGTCTCCTGGGACTACGCGCTCAACCCGCTCACCGTCGCCTTCCACCAGTGCAACTGGACCTGAACAGCCGCCAGTTGATGGAAATGCGCATTCCAGACGACGGGACACAGTAGGCGGCGGGGAGAAGAGACGGGGGAGGAGGGCACTCCGCTCCGGGCGGCCTCCCGCCGAAGGGGTCATGGACCGCATCCGTGCGAAGCCCGGTCCAGGCGCGGTCCGTCCAGCCGCCAGGGCGGCCTCCGTTGCGCTTCCGAGCTGCGCCAAAGGTGGACTGTCGTGAGATAAGGAATCGACCATGGGTGAGGCCCTCCACAACGTCAAGGCCAACAGGGACCGGATACCACTGTTCGGCCTGCGACTGGGGGCCACCGCGGTGGCGGTCACGCTGCCGGCCGGAGCGGCCGCGCCCGGGGTGGCCACCGCGGCCGGCAGCGTGACCGTGCCGAAGGGCGCTGCCGGGCAGGCACACCCGGAACTGCAGAAAGCCATCCAGGACATCGTCGATTCCGGATTCGCCGGGGTGCAGCTGCGCGTGCACGATGAACGGGGGGAGTGGGTCGGCAGCGCCGGGTTGCGCAAGCTGGGCGAGGCCGCGAAGCCGCCGACGTACGGGCGGTTCTGGATAGGCGGCAGCACCACCAAGACCTTCACCGCGACACTGGTGCTGCAACTGGTGGCCGAGGGGAAGATCGGACTGGACACCCCGGTGGCCGACTACCTGCCCGAGCTGGCGTTGGACCGTCGGATCACGGTCCGGATGCTGCTGCAGCACACCAGCGGGTTGTTCAACTACGCGGGCGGCGAGCGCTACGACGACGGGACGTTCGTGCCGGGGATCCCCGCGGCGGGCAAGGAGTGGGTGGACAACCGGTTCCGCACCTACCAGCCGGAGGAGCTTGTCCGGTTCGCGCTGTCCAAGCCGGCGCGGTTCGAACCGGGCACCGACCAGAGCTACTCAAACACCAACTACACGCTGGCCCTGCTGCTGATCGAGAGGGTCACCGGCCACTCGTACGCCGAGGAGATGCAGCGGCGGATCCTGCGACCGCTCGGACTGCGGGACACCATCGTGCCGGGCAACCGGACGTCGATCCCCGGACCGCACGCCCACGGCTACTACCGCTACCAGGACGCCGGACAGTGGAAGGTCGTCGACGTCTCCCGCCAGAACCTCTCCCTCCTGGCCGGCTCCGGGGACATGACCTCGACCATCCAGGACCTCCACACCTTCATCTCCGCGCTGCTGGGCGGCAAGATCCTGCCGGCCCGGCTCCTGGACGAGATGCGCACGCCCCACGGGAAGCTCGGCTACGGCTTCGGCTTCGGGCTGTGGATCCAGGACGTGGGCCCGGACTGCGGCGGTACCCTCGTGAACCACAACGGCGGCGCCCCGGGCGGCTACGGGGCTCTGACGATCAGCACGCCCGACGGCCGTAGGACCCTGACCGCGTCCATAACCGCCGGGAACGCCGCGATCGACACGGCAAAGGAGTTCGGGAAGGCGACGCAGAGACTCATCAAGGAGGTGTTCTGCGATACGCACGCCCGCGGCGATCGCTGACGACATGACAGACGGCATCACCATCGGCCAAGCCGCGGCATTCGCCGGCGTCACGGTGAAGACCATCCGGCATTATCACCAGCAAGGCCTGATCGACGAACCCCGCCGCGACAGGTCCGGCTACCGACGCTACGGATCGGACGATCTGCTGAGGCTGGTCCAAGTCCGGACGCCGGCCGGCGCAGGCGTACCGCTCGCCGAGATCGCGCCCATACTGGACGCCGATCCGGACCGGTTCGCCGCCGCCCTCCTCGACGTCGAACAGCAACTCACGAGCCGCATCGACGAACTGAACGCACGGCGCGACATGCTGCACCGGCTCGCGAACGGCGACCGGACCCTGCTACCCGACAGAGCCCGCGCGCTCCTGGACCGGATGCCCGGCCTCGGATACACCGCGGACGACGTGACCACGGTAAAAGAGGCCCTGGTGCTGGTCAGGGCCTTGGTACCGGAAGGCCTCGACAACTATCTCGCCCAGATCGAGCGCGGCCTCGACGATCCCCAGTACGTCTCCTTGATCGAACGCTGTTGGCGCGCCGGCGATTGGGAACCCGACGACCCCCGGATCGACGAACTCGCCGCGGCCTTGGCCGACCACTTCCTCGCCGACCCTTCGCTGCTGCCCGTCCTGAACGGACTCCAGGACCGCGACGACGGCGCCGTCCGATACGAGCTGCTCCCCCACCATGGAGAAGACCAGAAGCCGGCCTGGGCCCGACTGGCCGTGTTGATCGAGGCCCGTCTTCGCTCGGCGGGCATCGAAATCACGTCGATCCGGCCCTCTTCATCGGCATCGGCCTGAGCGGCGCGCGAAGACGCGGCTCCACGGCAGAGTGGGTTCATATCGACACAAGGAGCCTTAAGGAGCCTGGATGAGCACCACTCATGCAGTGGGGTTCTGGGATGGCGTCTACGCGGCCCGACCGGCAGCCAGTTGCCCGAAGCCGAATGCCCGCCTCACCGAGACGGTGACGAGCCTGCCGTTCGGTGACGCGTTGGACCTCGGATGCGGCGACGGCGGCGACGCGCTGTGGCTCGCCCGCCTGCGGTGGCACGTCACCACCGTGCGGGCCGCCTTGCACAAGTCTTTTGCGTTCGGCGGATTCGACCTGGTCTGCTCCCACTACCTGCACACCCCCTGTGACCTGGACCGGGCAACCCTCCTGCGCTCGGCCACGCACGCACTGCGCCCGGACGGTCGGCTTCCCCGACGACACCGCACGCCTCGGCTACCTCGACCTGCCGCCGCCCGCATCCACTGACAGGAGAACAGGAGCCCTCTGCCATGCACAAATACGATGTCACAGTGACCACCAGCGCCTCGCCGGAAGTCGTCTGGAAGCTGCTGGTCGACGCCGCAAGCTGGCCGCTGTGGTCCAAGGTGGACAGTCTGGATACGACACGGTCGGTCGGCCTCGACCCCGGCGGCGACGACGGCGTCGGTGCCGTCCGGGCGTTCCGGACGGGACGTATCGTGACCGGCGAGCGGCTGACCGAGAAGGTCGATCGACGCCTGCTGGCCTACGAAGACGCGTTCAACTCGTCGATGCACAACTATCACGCGCACATCGAGCTGAAGCCGACAGCGCGTTCCGGCACCGTCATCCACTGGTACGGCGAGTACGAGACGAGCTGGCTGATGGGTTGGGTCATGCCACGCTACCTCCAGAAGTTCATGCAGGGCATGGCGCAAGGGCTGGCCCGCTACGCCGAGGAGTGTCAGTGATGCCTGCACCGCGGCGTGCGCTCGGCCGGGGCACGAGCACCAGCGACGGGGGCCGGTGAGGATCTCGGGGCCGGAGACGGAGCGAGACCGTCAGGGCTGCAGGATGACCTTGCCGAACTTGCCCGGGCCGGCCAGGCGGGCGTAGGCGTCAGCGAACCGATCGAGCGGGAAGGCCGCGTCGACGGGGACCCGCAACCGCCCCTGAGCGAGCAGGGGCACCACGGACGTCCGTACGGCGGCGGCGAGGTGCACCTTCTCGGCGGCTGAGCGCCCGCGGATGGTCGTGCCGATCAACTGGGCACGCGCGAGCATCAGATCGAACATCCGCAGCGGCGCCGTCGTGCCGGCCTGGACTCCGACGACGAGGATCTTGCCCCGGCTGCGGAGCAGAGCGACCCGCCGCAGGCAGTCCGTGCCGCCGACCAGTTCCACGATCACGTCGTACGGCGCGTGCGCGGCCACCTGACCCGGGGGCACGACGACCACCCGGCCGTCCGGGACAAGTGACCTCACGCGGTCGTGGAGTTCGGTCCGACGCACGCTGGCCACGGGCTGCGCACCGGAGACCGCAGCGACCTGCACCATGGCCGTGCCCACGCCGCCCGCCGCGCCAGTGATCAGCACCCGGTCGCCGACGCCGACCCCGGCCTGGGTGACCAGGGCGTCCCAGGCGGTACTGAACGCCTCCGGGAAACCGGCGGCCTCCTCCCACGGCAGGCCCTCCGGCACGGGCAGGAGCAGATCGGCGGGGACCGTGATCCGCTCGGCGTGGCCGCCGCCGCCCACCAGAGCCATCACCCGGTCCCCTGGCACAACCCCCGTGACACCGGGGCCGACCTGCTCGACCTCGCCTGCAACTTCCAGGCCTGGCACGTCGGCCGGCCATCCCGGTGGCGCCGGGTAGTCCCCTCGTGCCTGCTGCAGGTCAGCGGCGTTGAGTCCAGCGGCCCGCACCCGGACCACCACGGCCCCCGGTGCCACAACCGGCTCCGGACGCCGCCTCAACTGGAAGGTCCCCTGGGAATCGATCACTACGGTTCGCATGATGGGAATGTATGCCTGCCGTCTCGTGTGCCTCGTGTGACGGGGTCCCGTCCCGTCAGCCGGGCCTCAACGACATCGGCCCCCCGGGCCCATGAGCAGCACCTCCCGGCAGGACGGCCAACAGCCCGACTCGCAGTTCGGGATAGCTCTCGGCCAGTTCCGAGGCGGTCTTCAGCGGGGTCTGCCCTGCGCCGACGACCGCGATCGTCCCGCCGGACGCGATCTCGACAACTCCGTGTCGCAACCACGTTGTCTGTTCGGGAGCGGCGACGGTGTGGGCGTGCCGAGCCGCCCGCGGCGGAGCCCTGCGGGGACCAGCGTGCGGAAGTAGCCGGGGGGCACAAAGCGCATGATCCCCGTGACAGCGAGGAACACCGCCGCCAAGGCGACCGCAGCGATAGCGTGCATGGCATGATGATCCGCTCGCCTCATGCCTGGGAGCTTGAACAAAGCGATCGCCGCATCGTCTTCGCCACCGGCACCGAGGCGACGATGTTCGCCGAGTCGCGCCCGTTCCGTGTCTCCCAGCACCGGCTGCCCGCGTGGAAAGCCGTGCTGCCGATCGGCGGCCACGCCGAACTCGCCCAGCCGAGGCGGTACATGACGGCGTCGCCCGGGCTGATCGTTCCGCCCCAGCTGGCCCACGTCTGCGCGGCGACCTCGCCCTACGTCGCCTTGTTCATCGATCCTTGGCTGTTGCCTTCCTGCCCAGGGCCGATACGACTGGACACGAGCGCGGTCCGTCGGCTGCTCGCCGCACTAGGCACTGCCGGTTCCGACGGCCCCGGCACCCACGCGGATCTGGCTGCCGGGTACGCAGAGTTGAGAGCCGTTGCGGGGTGCCCGACCGCGCTCGATCCGAGAGTTGCCCACGCCGTCCACGTGTGTACGCTGCGCGATCCGGACATGCCTCTGGCCTCCGTCGCCGGTGAGGTCGGCCTGTCGGCACCGCGTCTGCGCGCGTTGGTCCGGCAGGACGTGGGGATTGCGCTCGCCCGCTTGCGGCGATGGAGCCGACTTCGTGCCGCGATCGCCTGTCTGCCGACCGGGCCCGCTGCCCTGGCCGCGGCCACGGCGGGCTTCGCCGACCAGGCCCACCTCACCCGGACGGCACGGGACTTCATCGGGCGTACACCGGCTTCCCTGCGACCCGTCAAGGCGTAGACCGGTCGAGGGAGGAACGTTGAGAACCTGTGGGTCCGGGCTTCTCCCTCCAGCGCGAAGGTGGCGATGGGTGGGCGCGACTGCGTGAGGGGCTTCGTGAACTCAGGCCGTGCGTGGGCGCCGTAGCGGGGAGTCGGGGGATAGGCACGAACAGCTCCGGTTGCCCGCTGTGCTCCACTGACGTCCCGGTCTTCCGTGAGGCCCTCGCCACGTGTCGCGGCATCACAGGTTCGTGTCGAAGAACCCGGACACGAGCAACTCCTCCCTCGCCATGACGGCGGAGGTCGGCGCGGTACCGGTGTCCGAGGCGATCTCCTCGGGCGTCAACACCCCGCCGAGCTGCGGCATCAGCACCTCGGCGTCGGTGAGGGAGCCGTGCCGCGTCCCCGGCAGCGTGATGTCGGCGTGCGGACCGGTGCCGTGCGCCAACACCGCGGCGCACGACGGGTCGTCGGTGGCCGTGCACGCGTCCGTGGAGTCGCTGGAGAGGATCAGGAAGGGCTTGCTCAGTCCGTGTTGAGCGACGGGTGAGAGGTTCGTGTCCGTCGGCGCGCCGAAGTTGTACTCGAGTGTCCCGTCCATGTTGATCCCCGCCTTGATCCGCGGGTCCTCGTACATGGTCTCCAGCGTGGTGAACCCGCCGCCCGAGTGGCCGAACATGCCGACCCGGCCGAGGTCGAGTGCCGCCCCGAGTCCGGAGGGCAGCGCTGTGTGCTCGGCGTCGGGGTCCTGGCCGTCGGCGAGCTGCGTCAGCGAGTCGAGCACGAACTTCGTGTCCGCGACCCTGGTGCCACCCACAACCGTCTCGAGGAACTGAGTCTGCGTCCCGTCCGCGACCGCCTGCGCGTACAGCTGGAGCAGCCGGCTCGATGCGACCCGGCCGCCGGGGAACTCGACCGCGGAGGCCTCGTAGGTCGGGTCGATGCTCACCACGACGTATCCCTCGCTCGCCAACTGGTCGACGAGCACCGAGTCCCACGACCGCACATCCCCCAAGCCCGGTGAATACAGCACCACCGGGAACCTGCCGGAGGCCACCGGCGCCCCCATGCGCTCAAAGGTCTTGATGGCCGAGTAGTTGATCGTGGTCCCCTTGGGGACGTTGTAGTTGTAGACGTCGGCCAGGGCGTCGAAGCCCGCGCTGACCCGCGATGTCATCAGCGGCGCCCTTTGGTACTTCGCGGCATGCTGAGCCGGGTAGACGACGCTGACCATGAGCTCGCGGTATGTCTGCGGCGGGTTGTACGGATCAGGGCGCGATGAGTCGGTCAGATGCAGGTTCACGGCCCCGATCTGGTACGGCCCCGCGGGTCGCGGCAGTTGAGGCGTCGCCGCAGACGGCGCGGGCTTCGTGGCCTTCGTCGGCCGCGCGCCACCGGCAGCGGCGCTCGCTCCTGAAGCGGACACCGTCAGCATGACAAGGGATATGGCGGTCAGGCAGGTGACGGCAGCGGTCTTCCGCATCTGAAACTCACCTTCACGTGTCAGGTCTCGATGGTCCACAGCCTCGATTGATCGTGGTCTGCCATACCTCAATCCTCGCGATCACCTCGCCGCGTGAGCCATCCCGCTGCCACGACAATCTCAGGTAGGGCTGGCCCCACCACGCTGATCCCTCATCGGTGATCGCGTCGGCGGGCTCGGTCCACGCCGCCATGCCCTCGCGCCGGGCTGCTTCGGCTCAGCCCGGCGCGTCCATCAGGGCGGTGACATAGGCATCCAGCCGCTCTTCCACGGCTCGCGTCGTCAGCTCCGTCCTGCCTGCCTCCCGCCATGGCTGCGTCACCAACCGCAGTTCCTCCGAGAACGCCAGCCCGTCCCGCACCTGCCAGTAGAGTCGCTCGCTCGCGGTCGCGGCCAGCACCCCACCCGCTTCCTCATAAGCGTCAGCGAACCGCGGACCCCAGACCGGGCCGTGCAGCAGCGCGAGATTGGTCGAGCAGTGCGCCACATCGAGGTCCGCCGGGCCCCAGGAGGTCGCCGCCCAGTCGACGATGCCGGTGATCCGGGCACCTTTCGACCCCGCCGACACCTCGAACAGCACGTTGCCGGGTTGGAAGTCCCGGTGCAGGAACCGCCCTTCATAGGGCGGCACGGGTCCTCGGATCACGTCGATCGCCGCGGCCCAGGCCGTCGCGTCGGCGCCCTTCGGTGTCACGACGGTGTCGGCGGTCGTCCACGTCTCGTACTCCCGGGGCCGCTCGGCGGGGCGCAGCGCGTGGATCGCCGCGAGTTGACGGGCCAGCAGAGGAACCCGCGTCTCCAATCCCTCATCATCGAGGACCGGCCGGCCCGCCATATGGGTCATCAGAAGCGACGGATATTCGCAGTGCGCGGCGGCCGGATCAACCGCGACCAGTCGTGGAGCCGGCACATCGCTCCCCGACAGCAGGGTCAGGGCGCCGGCCTCCCTGTTCAGCCAGTCCTCGGCGTGCTCCATGTTGACGAAGGTCCGAAGCACCAGGTCACGAGTGCCTCCGTCCCGCGTCCCGATGGTCAGCCTCCGCATTTCGGCAGTGATGCCGCCGTGCAGCGCCTCGGTTCTGACGACCCGTTCGCCGACCTCCAGGTGCCGGCTCACCCAAGCCAGGGTCAACGGCCGGACTGCCGCCCCCATGCCGTCGTGGTTGGTCATCGTGCCACCTCATCTCCATGCTCGCGTGAGCGTTCCTGCTGTGCATCAGCCAGGACTGCCAGGGCCGGTTTGCCGCACAGGGCTGTCACAAACGGGGAGGCTGTCTTGTCCTTCTGGGGACAGCCCCTGTTTGGAGGAACATATGAGCACTGAGCACACACATTTGCCCCCAGGCGTTGAGGTGATCACGACCCTGCCGGACGCATCGGCCCGGATCCCGTCCGGCGCCGAGGCCAGGACCATCCGTGTCACCCTGCCGCCCGGTGACCCCGGCGCGCCGCCGCACCGGCACCCCGGGCCGCTCTTCGGCTACGTGACCCAGGGCGAGATCCTCTTCGAGCTGGAGGGGCAGCCGCCGCGGGTGCTCAAGGCCGGTGACGCCCTGTTCGAGCCCGGGGGCGACGTGATCCACTACCAGGGCGCCAACAACCTCCCGGACGCGCAGTCGCAGCTGGTGGTGACGTTGTTCGCGCCGCCGGGTACCCCGGTTCTGACCGTGGTCGGTGTGGAGGAGCTGACCGAACGACGACACCTACGGGTTGCCCAGCCACGATGATCACCCGTGCTCCGGCTCTCTTTCTGCCCTGACTGAGTACCGGATCGCGGCCGACAGCGCGGCTGCTGTGGCGGAGGCACTGACACCGTCCTCACCATCGCGGAACGCAACGCCCGCGCGCAGGTCAAAGCCCAGACCTGCGCGCGCCCGCACTGATCCGAGGCGCGAGAGCCGCTCCCTCCTGCCCCAGTAGCGTAGCTTCGTATGACCGACTCTGAGATCGAGATCACCGCAGACCTGGTCCGCGACCTGTTGCAGGAGCAGCATCCGGACCTTGCAGGGCTGGCCATCCGTGAGGTGGATGGCGGATGGGACAATCAACAGTGGCGTCTTGGAGACGAGTTGGCCGTGCGCATGCCGCGTACGGAGCGTGCTCCGGATCTTCAACGTAAGGAGTGCCGGTGGCTGCCCGTCCTGGCCCCGCGCCTGCCGCTCCCGGTCCCGAACCCCGTGCGGGTCGGTGAACCGTCCGCGTGCTTCCCGAGGCCCTGGACCATCATGACGTGGGTTTCAGGGGAGCCGCTGGACCACGCCTCGATCAGCCGCGTCGACCACGCGGCCGACACTCTGGCAAGCTTCCTCAGAGCCCTCCATGTGGAGGCACCCGCCGAGGCGCCGATCAGTTCGGACCGCGGCGCTCACCCCAAGGAGTGCACGGACGGATTCGAACACTTCTTTAAAGCTGTTGTCCCCGGTGGCATCGCCGACGAGGTCCGGGCCGTCTGGGATGATGCCGTTGCGGCCCCCGAGTGGGAGAGCCCGCCGGTGTGGGTGCACGGTGACCTCCATCCCGCAAATGTCGTCGTCTCGGACGGGACGCTCTCGGGTGTGATCGACTTCGGTGACATGTTCGCCGGTGATCCGGCGTGGGACCTCGCGGCCGCATGGGTGGTCCTGCCCGCGGGCGCCGCCTCACGCTTCTTCGACGTGTACGCGCGTGCGGACGAGGCGACGGTCCGGCGCGCTCGCGGGCTGGCTGCTCTGAAGAGTCTGTTCCTCATGCTCATGGGCCAGAACGGAGACCGGGGTCTTCCTGGCGGCAAGCCGGCATGGGGACCCGCAGGCCGGGCTGCGCTCGACCGGGTCCTGAGAGGCGGTCCCATGTAGGGAACGCCCGTGCTGCTGCCTGGCCCCGTGACAGGAGTCTGGGCCAAGCAGCAGCGGGTTGTCGTGGATCTCACTCGTCAGTATGAGCCGGTGCGGGCGAACATTTCGTGGGGGTCGTCACCGACGTAGGACCAGGCGGTGGCGAACCCGGTCGTGTTCTTGTCGTTGAGCATCGGCGAGAGCATCTCGCGGGTGCCGGTCTTGCGGTTGCAGGTGTAGTGCTTCATGTCGCTGTTGCGCCAGATGTTGCACCCCATGCCCGTCCACTTGTCCGTCGGGACGTTGGCGTCGACCATGGCCCATACGGTGCGGCAGCCGGTGCTGTACCACAGCGACGCGGTGACCGACACGTGCAGGTGGTAGCGCGAGCTGTAGTACGTGTCGGTCTTCTTGTGGACGACGCGTCCGGTGCTCATGCAACCGGAGTAGACGGGATCCTTGCCGTCCCACTTGCGGTCGGCCGCGTCGGCTGGGCCGGTGAAGCCCAAGGTCGTACCCGCAGCCAACGCAAGGGCGGCTGCCCCGATCGACTTGAGTGCACGCACTTCGCTTTCCCTTCATCGATGGGCTGAGACAGCCACTCGACGGTTGATCGGTGCATACCTGTGAGCCGCGCGGCTACCCCCGTGAGTCGCGCGGACTGCAGGTCAGTAGTCCCAGGCCGGGTGGCCGTAACCCCAGATCAGATGGCTGGAGCGGGAGTACTTGAGTCGCTCGACCTGGTCGGAACGGTTTCCTTCGACGGTGTAGACGTAGGTGTCGTCGTAGGACGTCACGATGCCGATGTGGTCCTCGCCGTCGTGACCGTTGAGGTCGAAGAAGATGATGCACCCTTCACGCGGCCCGCCGCCGGCAGCACCGCGACGATAGAACCGGTGGTGGTTCTTGAACCACGTGAGGTGGTCGGGAACGTACTTGTGTTTGCCTCCGATGGCCGCCAGCTGGCCGACTTCGTGGAAGACCCAGCTGACGAAGACGTCGCACCACTCCTGGCCGTCGGCGCCGTACCACCGCCCGTACTTGGTGTGGTTGGTTCCGCTTTCCCGGTATCCGGCCTCCGCCTTGGCGATTCGGGTGACCTTCACCGAGGGAACGTTCGGATCCATCGGCGCGACGGCGTCCAGCACGGCCAGTTCGGCCGGCGACAGCTTCTGGCTGGGGTCGACCCGCTTGGTCACATCAGCGAGTGCGTCTGCCTGATCGAGGGAAGCGGCAGCATGTTCCTGCGGGGTGGTGGGCCCGGTCACAGTCACTCCTTCGTGGTCTGTGCGCGACAGCGAGTGTTCGCTCATACATGACAGGCGGCGAGCGAGACGGCGTGGCACAGAGGGCCGACGTCGCCTGCCGGGACGGTGCCCGGCGCCCGCTGAACACAGCTTCTGGGCCGACTGGTTGTTGCGCAGGCCCCTGTCACGACGTGAAACAAACATCGGCGGGCGCTCGGCGGCGAGGACTCGTCAGGCGCGACAAGGCTGAGCGTAGGGGAGTTCCCGCACGTAGTCCCGCCATTGCGCCCGGGTCAGTTGACCGGCGGTGCTGGCGCAGATTCGGCGGATCGCTGGGTCGAGGCCGAGGGGCGTGAACTCGATGGTGCCGTCCGGTCCCGCTGTGGCCAGAAGGCGCCCGTCCGGGCGGTACGCGGCCGTCTCTATCGCGTCGGTGTGCCCAGCGGTGAGCGCCCTGCCCCAGGGAGCCGGCCGGGCGAGGTCGGTCAGGTCCCACAGCAGGACGTTTTGGTCCTCGCCGGCGGAGGCCAGTGTGCGGCCGTCCGCGCTGAAGCCCACCCAGGTCACCCGGGCGGTGTGACCGGTCAGCGAGCTGCCGATGGCCGAGGCGTGCGCGGGAACGCCGACGTTCCACAGGCGTACGTCGTGGCCGACGCCGGCGGTGGCCAGCAGCCGTCCGTCAGCGCTGAAGGCGCCCCACAAGGTGCCGCCTGTGTCGCCTGTGCGGATGTCCGGCAGTGGCCTGGGGCGGACCGGGTCGCGGATGTCCCACAGGCGGACCTTGTCGTCCTCGCTCGTGCTGGCCAGGGTATGGCCGTCCGGGCTGACGCCCGCCCAGTGGACGAAGCTGATGTGGCCGGTCAGCGGGCTGCCGAGGGCGGCGGGGCGTGCGGGGTCGGTGACGTTCCACAGCCGTAGGCGGTGCTTGGGGCCGCCTGTGACCAGTACATGCCCGTCAGGAGTGAAGGCCAGCACTCCGTCCGTCTGGTCGGTGCCGCCGGTGTGGATCAGGCCGACATGCCGGGGGCGATCCGGGGTGGAGACGTCCCACAGCCAGACGGTGCCGTCGCTGTCGGCGCTCGCCAGCAACCGGCCCCGCGGCTGGAACACCATCCGGACGGCGAGACGCTGACCCGGCAGCTCGCTCAACTGCCTGCCGCCCGCTGGATCGCGGACGTCCCACAGCCGTACGCTTCCGGCGCTCGCGCTTGCCAAAACACGGCCGTCACCGCGATAGGCGATGCCGGTGACGTTGCCCAGATGGCCGGCTAGGACGGCGCGCGGCAGATGCCACAGACGTACGGTGTGGTCGTCGCTCGCGCTGGCCAGCGATTGCCCGTCGGGGCTGAACGCCAGCCAGTTGACGAATCCGGTGTGCCCGATCAGCGGCCGCCCGAGCAGAGCCGGATGCTGGGGGTCGGAGACGTCCCACAGTCGGATGGTGTGGTCCGCGCCGCCGGTGGCGAGTGTGCGGCCGTCCGGTGAGAACGCCACCGCGAGCAGGGTACCGGTGTGACCGGTCAGCGGCTGGCCCAGCGGCTTCGCGTGCGCGGGGCTGGACACGTCCCAGAGCCGTACCTTCTGGTCTTCGCCCACGCTGGCCATGAGCTTGCTGTCCCGGCGGAAAGCGACCGCGTAGACGACGTCCGGGTTCCTCAGCGGCTTCCGCCACGGCTGCGGGCGGGCCGGGTTCGTGACGTTCCAGAGGCGGATCATGTGATCGTGGCCGGGGGCCGCCACCGTACGGCCGTCCGGGCTGAACGCGGCCGAGGCGACGGCATCGCCGGCCCCGATGAGCGGGTGGCCCAGGGCCCTGGCGTGTGCCGGGTCGGAGACGTCCCACAGCCGAACGGTGCGGTCGTGGCTGGCGGTGGCCAAGGTGCGTCCGTCACGGCTGAACGACACGGAGAAGACGAAGTCGCGGTGACCGGTCAGCGGCCTGCCCAGGGCCTTGGGATACGCCGGATCGCGGACGTCCCACAGCCGGGCGGTACGATCCCGGCCGGCGCTGGCCAGGGTGTGACCGTCCGGGGAGAACTGAAGCCAGTACACCCAGTCGCTGTGCCCGGTCAGCGGCCTGCCGAGCGGGACGGGGTGTGCGGGGTCTGCCAGGCTCCACAGCCGGATGGTCCTGTCACCGGCCCCGGTGGCGAGGGTGCGCCCGTCCGGTGAGAACGCCACCGCGTACACCGGCCGGGTGTGGCCGGACAGTACGGAGGACAGCGCCGTGTTCTGCGTGTCCAGCAGGCCCGCGGCGGCTTCACGGTCCGACCGCAGCCGGTGCGCCGCCACATACATCCGCGCCGCCAGCGACGGATCGGTCGCATTCAACTGGCCCGCCTCGGCCACCACCTGCTCGGCCACTGCGCGGTCACGGCCGGCGCGGGCCAGCGAGCGCTGCTGGAAGGCGATGACAGCGACCGTCGCCGCGATCAGAAGGAGGGCGGACGCCGCCGCCAGCAGCGCCCGGATGCGCCGGGCGGTGCGAGCCGCCACCCGCCGCTCCTGTTCGCGGGCGGCGATGCTGGCGTCGAGGAACGCGGCCTCGGACGGCGTGAGGTCCGCGCGACACCCGGTCAGGCACTCCTCGGCCGTGACCAGGCGGGTGCCGCGGTACAAGGCCCCGGTGTCCCGGTCGAGCGCGTGCCAGGCCCGAGCGGCCTCGGTGAGTTGGCGGTGGACCCGAAGCCGTTCGCGGGCACCGTCGATCCAGGACTGCAGTCGCGGCCAGGCGGTGATCAACGCCTCGTGCGCCAGGTGCACCATGTCGCCGTCGAGTGTGACCAGCCGCGTACGAGCAAGTTGTTCCAGCACCGAGGCCGTGTCGGCGGACCGTCCTGTGGCGCTCAGCGCCTGCAGCTCGGCGTGCTCGGCGGGACGGCTGGTGTCCTGAGCCCCTTCACCGGGTGTGATCAGACGCAGCAGGATACGCCGGGCGACCTCGGCCCGTTCCGGCGAGAGGCGGGTGTACAGGTCCTCGGCGGTGCGGGTGAGGGCGCCGTGGACACCCCCTGTGGTCTCGTAGGCGGCCAGCGTGAGAGTGCGGCCTCTGCGGCGGCGCCAGGTCTCCAGCAAAGCGTGGGACATGAGCGGCAGTCCGCCGGGTTCCTCGGCGACGTCCTCGACGATCCTCGCCGTCAACGTGCGCTCCACGATCAGCCCCGCGGCCGCGGCGGGTTTGACGATCGCGTCGCGCAGTTCGGCCGGCCCCATGGGGCCGAGCAGGAAGGTGGTGTCGGTGAGGGCGGCGGCGAGCGGGCGATGGTCGGCGCAGCGGCTGAGGAAGTCCGCCCGTACCGCGATCACCACCCGCAGTCTGCTCTCCGGTTCCACCGCGCTCACCAGCAGGTCGAGAAATGCCGCACGCTCCGCCGGGTCCGAGCACAGGGTGAAGAGTTCCTCGAACTGGTCGACCACGACCACCGTCTCGCCAGGTTCCTGACTTGCCGTCAACGCGCGCGAGTGGGTGGACGCCGGGCGAGGCCCCGGAGTGAGGATTCGTATGGCCGCCAGTCGGCACTGCGATGACTGCTGGTCTTGGAGGGACGGGAGGAGCCCCGCGCGCAGGAGGGAGGACTTGCCGCCGCCGGAGGCGCCCACCACCGCGACCATGCGGCAGACCCGCACCCGTTCGGTCAGGCGGGCCACGAGATGGTCACGCCCGAAGAACAGGTGACGATCACTGGGTTCGAAGCGGGTCAGGCCTCGGTACGGGGCGTTCGCGTCATCTGCATCCCCCGGCTCGGCGGCCACCTCCCGCGCCGCCGCCCGCCAGCGCTGCTCCCATTCCTCGGGATCCGCCCCGCACGCCCCCACATAGGCCAATACCACTTCCAGCGAAGGCAGTTGACCGCCTGCGGCCGCCCTGGACAGGGTCGCGACCGAATAGCCGGTGAGCTGCGCCATGGCCCGGTAGGTCAGGCCCGCGGCCTCCTGGCGAAGCTTGCGCAAGTCGAACGCGAAACGCTGGACCGGCCCGGCCGCCGGATCCAGCGGTCCCTCACGACGCCCCATTCCGCCCCCACGGTCAACGCCGGCAGTGAGGGACAACAGTGGCACCTTCTTCGTCACCGTCGCATACCTGACCAGCTTGTTTCAGCCGATCGTCGCCTACGGCCGACCTGCGGCGACGTTTGTTGCACTCGGCGATGCGGGCGTGCGCAACAACGTGCCGAACCACAAACATGAGGTGGGCAAGCAGCCTGTAGGCCGACGGCGAGTGATGCGGCCCAAGGCCGTGGCCGCGTGCACCGCCCACAACGGCCCGTTGTTGCCTGCGGCGTGCGGACCGGGGGCGGGCGGAACGGCGCCACACAGACGCGCCACGGAGCCGAGGCCAGTGGTCAGAGGTGCAGGACGCGAAACGCGTGAATGGAGTCCATGAATGACGTTGTATCTCCGAACTCCGCGCCATTTCAGGGGTGTTGACCCAAGGCGCGGTGTGCGGGCGGGGCTATTCGGCGGGCTGACCGCGGTGACCGTCACGGCGGCACTGCTTGTCGCCCCGGTCGCGGCATCCGCGACGGCCCAGGTGACGCGGCCGCGGCAGGCCACGAATGCTGCCGTGCGAGGACTCGACGTCAGCGCCTACCAGGAGAGCGTGGACTGGTCGGCGGTCGCCGCCGGCGGAGCCTCCTTCGCCTACGTCAAGGCGACCGAGGGCACCTCCTACATCAGTTCCCGCTTCTCCCAGCAGTACGACGGTGCGGCAGCAGTCGGCCTGATCCGCGGTGCCTATCACTTCGCCAGACCGGACAAGGCCTCCGGCAGCGCCCAAGCCGACTATTTCGTCGACCACGGAGGCGCCTGGCGACCCGACGGCAGGACCCTCCCCGGCGTCCTGGACATCGAAGCCACGCCGGGCCTGCCCACCTGCTACGGGGTCAACCCCGGTGCGACGGTCGGCTGGATCGCCTCATTCGACGACGAGTACCGGCGCCGCACCGGCCGCCACCCGGTGATCAACACCAACACGTCCTGGTGGGCGCAGTGCACCGGCAACTCCACCGCCTTCGCCGCCACCAACCTGATCTGGATCGGCAGCTGGACCGGCACCCCGCACCCCCTGCCCAACGGCTGGTCCACGTACGCCCTCTGGCAGACCTCCGACTCCGGTACCTTTCCCGGTGACCAGGACGTCTTCAACGGCACCCAGCAGGACCTGCGGAACCTCGCCGCCAACGGCACCTACACGCCCCCGCCGCCGCCACCGGCCGCCGCATGGCCGGTCGTCCAGCAGGGCTACAGCGGCCGCCAGGTGACCACCATCCAGTACCTCCTCAAAGCCCATGGCGCGGCACTGTCCGTAGACGGCTCCTTCGGAGCGGCCACGCATGACGCCGTGGTCGCCTTCCAGACCCGCAATCAGCTCACCCCTGACGGCGTCGTCGGCCCGAAGACCTGGCAAGCCCTCATCACCACCGTTGGGCAAGGCGCCCGCGGCCCGGCTGTCAGCGCAGCGCAGGCCGAACTGAAAGCCCATGGTGCCGCCCTGTCCGTAGACGGCTCCTTCGGTGCCGCCACGCATGACGCCGTGGTCGCCTTCCAGACCCGCAATCAGCTCACCCCTGACGGCGTCGTCGGCCCCAACACCTGGCTGGCGCTGGTCAACTGACCTGACACCGGCTTCACCACGCTTGGCAGAGGCACTCCGACGAAGCGGGCGCCGATGCCGACCATCACAGGCCATCCCATCAGCGTGGGCAGGCACATCCATCGAAGGAGGAGCGAACAATGAATCGCATGCGTGTGGCAGCGGTCTCTGCCGTCGCAGCCATTTCCGTCGGACTCCTGGCGACGCCGGCACTCGCCCAGTCGGACACCGGCGCCCACCCCGCCGGCACCCCGTACAACTGCTACTACACCGCAGCCGAACCGCAGCTGTCGATCGGCGACGGCCACGGGCCCAACGCCTCTGACACGACCACGCTCGCCGTGAAAGAAGCCCAGTGTGAGTTGAACAGCGTCATGAACCGCCACGTCACTGTGGACGGCTGGTTCGGCAGCGGCACACGACGCGCGGTCGTCGACTTCCAGCACTACTGCGCCGGCATCACGGACGACGGCATCATCGGCCCGAACACCTGGTCCAAGCTCGACTACTGGTGGGGCAACGGCAAGGACTGCCGCTACTGATCACTCCGGTCCCCTCGGGCCATGACCGGGTGGGGCGGGAGCACTGTCGAGCCTCTGAGCCGGAATGGATCACGAGAGCCCGCCCGGTTCAACCCCGGGCGGGCGCACCAGTCTTGCAGAGTTGATCGGACAACTGCGCGGACAACGGAGCCGGGAGAACGCTGAACTCGTGCCGTGCGGGACGGTGCGCCCGCGCAGGAGTACTAGTCGAAAGCACTCGCTTTTGTGAGAGGTGCGCGATGCCAGCCAATAGTGGCATGACCGGAGCATTACGCAGGAACGGCCGCCTGTGAGGGGCTTACAAGCGGTACGGGCCGCCGAAATCATCGTCGCCCGGCACGACGGGAGCGGTCAGCGTGGTTCGGGATATCTGGTGCGCGCGGACACCGTCCTCACCGCGGCCCACGTGGTGGCCGGGGCACAGCGGATCCACGTCCGCTCCGAGAAGGACGGAGCCGTCCTGTGGGACACGGAGGCCACGGTTGCCTGGTCCGACGAGACGATCGACGTCGCCGTCCTGGCCCTGAGCGCACCTCCGAAGTCCCTCGGGCGGATCAGGGCCGCCGAGTTCGGGGCGGTGAGGGATCGGGACGCGGGCCTGACGTGCAGTGCGCTGGGCTTCCCGCTCTTCAAGAGACGTCAGGACGCGGCGGGCATGTACCGCGACTCCTTCCACGCGCGCGGTGGTATCGCGCTCCTCACAGGCCGCAGGGAGGGCGTCCTGGAATTCCGGGTTCAGCAACCCGAGCAGGATCCGGATCCGCACCGCTCTCCGTGGGAGGGCATGTCCGGCGCGGCGGTGTGGGCGCACGGCCGGATCATCGGTCTGATCACCGCGCACCACAGGCAGGAGGGACTGGGGAGCCTCACGATCAGCCGCGCCGACCGGTGGGCGAAGCAAGTCCTCGGAGAAGCGGGCCCGGCCGCGCTCGACAGGGCCGGGTTGCGTCCTCCGCTGCCGTTCGTGGTCCCGGTGTGGAGGAATCGCAAGGTCTTGATCGGTTCCAGCGTGGTACTCGCCACCGCGGCAGCGACCGCCTGGTGGCTGGCAAGGCCCGAGCCGCTGCACTTGGAGATGGTCGGCACCTGTACGCGAGCCGACCAGACGCTGGTCAACCGGTCCAGCGGCTTCACCCCGGGTGGCCGGTACACGGACGAGGTCATCGCGCCGGACGGCAGCACGCCCCAAAACGTGTCCACCACGGGGACGGTCAACAATGACGGGTCACTGAAGCTGGCCTGGCCCTGTTCCGGCACGGACCAGCGGGGCACCTACCGAGTGAGGGTGACGGACGGAGCCACGGGCCGGCACACCGGTTGGACCACCTTCAACGTCAAATACGTGCCGCCGTACAGATGCCGCTTCCATCAGCGCGACGGGCTCTGGTACGCAGGCATCAGCGACACGCAGGACTCCGTGCGCGGACCGGGCTCGCGCGGGACGGAAGTCGCCGAAGCACAATGCCTGCTCCAGCGCCTCGGGTACGAACTCGGCACCGCGGGTGTCGACGGCCGGTACGGCACGAACACCCAGCGGGCCGTCATCTCCCTCCAGAGCAAGGAAGGTTCGGCGCCCGACGGCATCCTGGGGGCGAGAACCTGGCACTCACTGCGCACGACGGTCCCGCCCGCCGAGCCCGCGACACAATGATCACACCGCTGAAGGCCGCGAACTGGCAGGCGACGCGACTGGGCCAGGGCGAGGCAGGGCTCGGGGCTAGCTGCTCACCCAGGCTTTGGAGTGGAAGCTGAACCGCGCCACGAGAGGGATCCACGGCTGGAAGCGCTTGGCCAGCTGCACGCCCCGGGTGATGTGGAGCAAGTGGGGCGTGCAACGGCCTGCTCTGGTGACCAGGCAGCTGTCGTGCCGCATTGAAGAACCGGCGTTGACGTCAAAGAGGGCTGGTCACCGGGATCGCATCGACAGCAGGATGCCGGCGTCAGGCACGATGAGGAGCTGGCACGATGCTGTTGTGCGAGGACAGGTTGTCGGTGACGACGTCGATGCCGTCGTAGAACGTCGGTGAGGAGCCCGGAGCGGTTCCTGGCAGACCGAGGTGTGCTCGGTGACCGGCGGTGGACGGCCCCCTGTCCGCCCCGCCGGGGCCAGGCTTGGCCTTCTCATCTCAGTGCGCGGAAGGCGAGTTGCGTGCCTCCGGCGGCGAGGCGCTGCCCCTGTTCGGGTCTGTCCGCCGTCCTCACCCCTCTCGCTGTGGACCGAGGCTTGCCGCAGCAGGGCGAAGACATCCGTTGCCAGTACGGTGCTGAGGGCCTCCACGCCGCCGTCCTGTGCGCCACTGGCCGCCCCCACTTCCAGCGGCGGACCATCACACTGAACTGCGTTGCAATGCTGCTCGCAGGCCCCACGTCTGCAGAGTGTAGGGCCGTCCCTTTTCCTCCCCCTCGATCAGCGGTACGTCGAGCAGGCTGAAGCCGGCTTTGGTGGCCACGGCCACACTGGCGGCGTTTTCGGCCTCCAACTCCAGAATCACTTGTTCCACGCCCAGTTGCTCGAAGGCATAGGCAGCCATCACGCGTACTGCCCGCACCGCCAGCCCCTGGCCGCGGTGCGCCGGGCCGACCGCGTAGCCGATCTCTGTGGCCTCGGGGGAGTGCCGCAGCATCACCTCGCCGAGTGGCGCGCGGCCGTCAACCGTAATGGCGAGCAGGATGGTCCCGCCCTCCGCCCGCAACTGCCGGTCCCGGTCCAGCCGTGCGCGAGCTGCTGCTTCATCGAAGGGTGAGACGATCGGCGTCCAGTACGCGATGTCGGGATGGTCGAACAAACCCGGCATCGCGGCCAGATCCGCTTCCGTCCAGTCACGTAGGACGAGACCTTCCCCTGTGAGCTTGATGCGATCGGGAAAGGGCAATGTGCTGCTGCGCATGGTGCGGATCCTCTCTGACCTATAGGACGAGGCAGCATAAGTGTGCAGTCCGTCGGCTCACCAGACTTGCCGGGGCGCGCGGGCCGGCCGCAGTCCGTCGACCATTCCAGCATTCCAGCCCTGCGGGTAGTACTCCAGCTGTAGATCGTGATCTTGCTGCTGGGAGCCGGTGCGGGATCGGGTGCGGCCACGGTTGATCATCGTGAGTTGTGTGGACTGGCGAAGTGACGGTGGCCGCAGGTCACAGCGTAGATCCCGCGCGTTGGCGGGAGGCGGTCGAGGTGGGCATGGGTCGCATCGCGGCCCGGTTCCCGGAGCGCTGCCGGGCCGCAAGGCTCAGTGAGGACGCCGTCGTCGCGACCAAGCCGGAACTGGCCCGGATGATGATCGAACGGTTCCTGGACGCCGGACACCGCGTCGGCCGGGTCACGGAGGACGAGGTCTACGGCGGCAACCCGAAACTGCGGACGGCTCTGGAGAACCACGGCGTCGGTTACGTCGTCGCGGTGGCGCCTGCTCGGCCGAAGTGCCCACCGCCGCAGGCACGTTCCGAATGTCCGGGCGCGGAAGGTGCCGAAGCGGGCCTGGTGGAAGCTCTCGGCCGGACGCGCCGCAAAGGGGGCAGCGGTTCTACGACTGGGCCGGCATCGACCTTGCCGAAGCGGCACGCGGCCGCCACCAGCTGCTGATCCGCCGTAACCGCACCACCGCTGAACTCGCCTACTACCGCTCCCACTCCACCGCGCTGGCACCCTTGCCACTCTGGTCAAGGTCGCAGGTTCCAGATGGCGGGTGGAGGAGACATTCCAAAGCGAGAAAGGGCTGGCCAGTGCCGCCGACAAAACCGGATGGCCGCTACCTGGGGGACATGACCTCGTAGAGGTTATGGGCGTCATCGGTGAAGTACAGGCCGCGAGGGCACAACGGGTGGTCGATCCGGCCGTTGTCGGGCTCGCTGGGATCGTTGCCATAGGGCACTCCGGCGGAGTTGAGCCGGGCGAGGATCTCGTCGAAGGACGACGGGTCCACGTCGAAGGCCAGGTGGTGGCCGACCGGATTCTCGACGGACATGAAGTCCAGCGTCAGGGAGTCGTTGACCCGCACCGGCGCGAAATGCCGGTCTGCGCCTCGATAGTCCAGTCCCATGAGGGAGGCGAAGAAGCGCGCTGCCGCCTCGTTGTCGACGGCTGGAACGATGGTGTGGTTCAGCGTGATGGACATGCTCTGTCTCTCATTTCTCGACTGGCTGGGACAGGACGCCGTGCAGGAAGACGTCGACGAGGTCGCGCACTCCCAATTGCGGCCCCGGATGCCCCGGCTCGCCTCCGGATGGCGGCCTGTCGGCCCCGACGAACAGGAGACCCAGGAAGATCAATGCTGCCTGCTCGGGAGGCAAACGCAGCAACTCTCCCTCAGGTTCGAAGAGTTCGGCGAGTGCCTCCCGAACGGGCTGGGAACCGGCGGCACGAGCAGGCGGGGCCCCTGCGCTGCCCGGACGGCCACTTCGTCCCCGCCCGCCCGTCGCATGAAGGGCCCCGACCACCGCGCCGACCCGGTCCAGATGGGCGTGCAGCGCCGAGGCAGCCTCGGTCAGCCGGTCGGCAAGCGGCTGGTCCATGGACACCAGGGCGAGTTCGTCGAGGGCGTGGGCCGGACTGAGCGCCTCGGTCACGCACGCGTCCAGGAGTTCCTCCTTGTCCGCGAAGACGCGGAAGATGGTGCCCTCCCCGATGCCTGCGGTCCGGGCGACCTGACGTGTCGTCACCGCGCTGCCGTGCTCGATCACGAGGGGAAGCGCGGCTCGAACGATCATCTCCCGGCGGCTGTCGGGGTCCATCGCCGGTGCTCTTCGCCGACTGGGTGCGGTCGTCATGGAGACAAGTATCGGAGTGAGCGTTCACTCCGGTCAAGGAATCGCCGGGGAGTGCACCGGGGGCAACAAGGGTGACCTGGTCGTCGCCTGGACCGACGGAGCGGTCACGTTCTACATCGGCGACGGCAACGGCGGCTTCGGCACCGAACACATACTGCCGATGCCGAACGACCTCTGGAAGCACGCCATGCTAGTCACCGCCGGCGATCGGCCGCTGCACTGGCCATTTACTGGTCGCCGAGGTCCTGCTGGACGTCGTCGATTGGCTGCTGGCATCCCGGCTGCGGTCGGCGGGCCGAGTCCTGGGGCTGCTGGCCGCGCTGCCATGCCATACCTTCAGAGTGGCCGTGGCCGGCCTGCTCCATGGGCGCTCACGCCACACCGAGCGGGTGCTCGACCGTACGCTGGGCCGGCGACAGGCCACCGCCGGTGGGCGCCGGACCGGCGTCCGAGCCGAACCAGACGGGATCAGGCGGCGTCTGGGCCTACAGCCCACCGGGCTACCGCGAGGCGGACCCGCGGGTGCGGCGACACGTCTGCTCCTTCGATTCGCAGGCCTCCGTCGGCGTCTGCGTCATCAGCCACCAGAGCGTCGGTATGCGTGAGGACGCGAGGATCAGCACCTCACTTCACCCGCTCCCGCTCCCACTCCCGAACAGCGGAAGGGGAACGACGCCAGCAGCGTCGTTCCCCTTCCCCGCCCCGGCTTCTTCCGTTGAAACGGAACCGGTGAACCAGACCAGCTCCCTACGGCGCCTCAGGCGTCGTCAGGTAGTTCTTCCGCGTTCTCGGCGATTTCGCGGCCGCACATGCCCTGTTCCTCGTCGCCACGGACCTTGTGCCATTCCTTCTGGACATTGCTCTCACGAAATCCCTCAGAGACGATCCGGCGGAGCACCGTGTGCTCCTTCATTTGCAGGTCTGGGCTGCACCACGCCCCACACGGTGTTCGCGGACCCGGTCCGCCGATCGGGACGGATCAGCCTGGCCAGGAGATCGGATCAGCGCAGTCCGGCGAAGAGGTCGTTCTCGGGTACCGCCGCGCCGGTGGCGTCCTGGACACGTACGAAGGTCTCGATGCCCATCAACTCACCGAACCTCTCCTTGCCCATCTTGAGGAAGAAGATGTTCTCGCCCTGGCTGGCGTGCGCGGCCAGCGCGTCGAACTTCTGACCGCTGAATGCCGTGGTGTCCACCCACGTGGTGATCTCGTCGTCGGGGAGTCCGATCTTGGCCATCGCGGCGGCCTCTGCGGGATCCGGCTCAGGCATGTCCTCATGAAACTCGCGCACGATCTCCCCGAACCGCTGCATCATGGACCGGGGCATCGTCGTCCAATACACCTTCGGTGTCAGCGCGGTCATCTCCAGCGCAGCCATCGTGATGCGGTGGGCCTGGATGTGGTCGGGGTGGCCGTAGAAGCCGTTCTCGTCGTAGGTGACGACCACATCGGGTCGGTAGTGCCGCATGAGTTCCGCGAGTCGGGCGGCGCCTTCCTCCACGGGGGTCTGCCAGAAGGAGTCGGGGGCGTCGTTGCTCGGCCAGCCAGTCATCCCGGAATCGGCATAGTCCAGCATCTCCAGATCGCTGACTTTCAGGACGGCACAGCTCGCCTCGAGTTCTTGACGGCGCATCAAGGCGACGGTCGCCGGATCGTGCCCGGGGTCGCCCGGCTTGACACCACCCGGCCCGTCACCGCAACCGCCGTCGGTACACGTCACGAGAACCGTGCGGATGCCCTCCGCCGCGTACTGCGCGAGGACTCCTCCCGTTCCGGTGGCCTCGTCGTCGGGGTGCGCGTGCACTGCCATGAGTGTCAAGGGCCGGTCAGTCATGAAACAGTCCTCCTGTAGAAATACGTCTTGGTCCGAGTGCGCGGCGGGCGTACCGCGAACCCGGGGCCCGGATCCTGGTGGGGCGGACGACCTCGTGGTCTCCGTGTTCCCCGCCCGTGCGGCGCCGGTCCCTCGGTCGATGTAACGGTGCCGACCGGACCGGCTGTTCCCGGCGCGGCCAACCTCCGACCGCCGAAACCGTCCCATTCCCACCAGAGCAGCACCATGAAGACGTGAACACCGTCGCGGTCCGCAGACTTCACGTCACCGAGTGGAGATCACCAACGGCATCACTTCCGAGATGCGGGCAATCGGGGTGGTGTTCGGCGCTGTGAACAGCCCGTTGCCGAGACCGTCGAGCAGGACCAGGGCGGCGAAGAGGCCGTAGGGGAAGTCGGTGGGCAGGGTGAGGAGCCCAGCGAAGGAGGCGGCCGTCACGACGCATCCGGCGACGGCGAACGGCTGGGCGCCCCATCTGTCCGGCCGGGCTGCGGACACCGGTCCGGCCGCGAGGAAGCCGATGGTGGGCGTTCCGCCGACGAGGCCGGCGAGCACCCAGGGGTTGGTCGGCGATGACCCAGCCACGGCGATCGCGGCCCACGATGTGCGGTCGACGACCAGGCGGCGCAGCGTGCGCACCTGGCGGGGGGCGTTCCAGCCCAGTGCGCCTACCACCTTCCTACGGTGCCCGTAGGTGGCGGCGAAGTGGCCGTTCGACGGGTCGCCGTAGAGGATCCGCATCTCCGCGTCCGGCGGGAAGATTCCGTACGCCTGGATCCTGGTGTCGTGCTGGTCGGTCCAGAAGTAGGGCACCGGAGTGAACGCAGTCGCGTCGCCGAGCAGGTTGCCGGCCGCGGCCATGGCCTGTTCGACCCGCCCGTCCCCGGGACGGCCTACTCGAGTGGCCAGACCCTGGTCTTCCAGCCCCTGCACCAGAGCGGTCATCGACGGTTGGGCGATGCCTTCCAGACTCATGCTCTGCCGCTCCGACAGAACGTGTCTGACCATCCCGGTGGCCAGCTCGTTCAGCGCCGCCGCCACCTCCTGGAGACCCTCTTCGGTTGTCTCGCCCGTACCCTCATGTATATATCATATTTCTATTCTCTATCTATATAGACAATCTATATAGAGGAGGGATATGCGTGTCGTGGACCGTCAGGGGTTCTGGTCACAACCAAGGCGCCACGGTGGCTGGCGCACCGCCCGGAAGCCGCCGGAGAAGCCCACAAGATCACCACAGAGCTGCTGACTCGGTGGAGTGTCGCCGAGGGCGCGGCCGACTCGGTGCTGCTGACGGTCTCCGAACTTGTCATCAACGCCGTGGAACATGTCCAGCCTCCACCGAACATCGGACTGAGCCTCGACCCGGGCACCGTCGATCAGCTCACCGCCGCGCACGGCGACCGTGCGGAACCCGGACGCGCCGTCCACTGGGCCGACGTCACCAGCGTGCCCTGACCCGACCGCGCGGCGGCAGGCTGCGCCGGATGACGGCACCCGGCCGCCGCAGGGAGCGGCAGCCGTCGTCGAGCACGGCGATTCTCATGTCTGCGAGCGCGAAGCGTGATGGCCTTCCCCCAGGGGTGATGGCCAGAGCGAAGCCGACCACGGACTGCACGGGATGCGGGATTGTGCCTTTCATTGGAACGTTGTCGTGTTCGAGGGGCCCCGCATGGCTGGAGCACGGTGGTGCCCGCCCCGCACCAGGCCCGGCGGCCTCCCTGTGGAGCTGAGGTCGTCGGCGGGATACGAAGAGGAAGGCGACCATGGCCTCAGCCACCTCGCCCACCGCCCTGGTGCTCGCACACGGTGCATTCGCGGACGTATCGAGCCGGTCACGTGTGGTGGCTCGTCTCATCGGCGAGGGCGTGAGCGCCGTTGGGCCGCCCAAGCTCGCGTACGTCAAAGGGCTGGTCTTCGTCGAGTCCTTCGGGGTCGATCAGGGCATGTCCACGCTCGGCTCGAACGAGGGCTGTCCGCCCGCCGAACTGGACAGCGCGCAGACGGCGTTCGGCGAGCCGCCGGCCTTTGAGCCGGGCTGGAAGTCGCTCCCGAACCGGTTCGTCGTTGCCGACCATGCCATCAGCCCCGACGCCGATTCCGTCGGACCAGAACCAGAACAGGCGCGAGCCCGAAGGGCCGCCCAGACGGGAGGTCCGAACTGTTGCGATGGGAGTACGTCACTGAGTCACTACTTCGTCCGCACCCGATGTCTCGAAACGAGGAGTCGTGTCCCATGCTCGCCATTCACCTCACCCAGTTCGGGGAGCCGGAGAAGAGCCTGAAGGTTGTGGACGTGCCCGAGCCCCCGGCTCCCACCGCCGGGCAGGCATTGATCCAGGTCGAGTATGCCCCGCTCGACCACCACGACCTCCTCCTGGCTCAGGGCGTCTACCCCGTTCGCCCAGAGCTGCCCACTGCCATCGGCAACGAGGGCGTCGGCACGGTCGTGTCCATGGGGCCCGGCGTCACGGAGGTTCGTCCCGGTGACAGAGTCCTGCTTCCCTTCGGCGTATTTTCCTGGTCCGAGCAGGTCGTGGCCGAGGCCGCGGACCTGGCCGCCCTGGACAAGTCCATCAGCCTCGATCAGGCCGCGATGCTCGGCATCAATCCCGTCACCGCGGGGCTCCTGGTCGCGCGGCGCGACCTGCCGGCAGGTTCCTGGGTGGTGCAGAACGCGGCGAACAGCGGGGTAGGTCGGTCCGTCATCGTCTTCGCCAAGGCGCGCGGGCTGCGCACGATCAACATCGTGCGCCGCGCGGAACTCGTGACCGAACTCGAAGACCTTGGCGCCGACGTCGTGGTCGTCGACTCGGCGGACGTCGGCACGCGCGTACGTGAGGCGATCGGCGCTGACCCGGTGCTCCTCGGTCTCGACGGCGTCAGCGGAACGGCGACCGCGCTGTTGCTGGACGTGCTGACCGACGGCGCCCTGCTGGTGATCTACGGATATCTGAGCGGCCGGCCGTTCACGCCCGACCCTGACGTGCTGAGGACGAAGAACATCACCACGACGGAGTTCTGGATGTACGAGGACGAGTTCCTTCCTCGCCTTCCGGCTCTGAACGCGGAGTCCGCGCGGCTGGTCGCCGAGGGAAGACTCGTCCTGCCCTCCGCGCCCGTCTACAAGGCGGCGGACTTCACCGAGGCACTCGCGTACTTCCGGAAGAACGGCAAGGTCCTCCTGGACTTCAATCCGCATCGCGCGTAGGCACCGCCACACCTGCCGCTGAAACCGGGACCACCCCGAAAGGAAGTGGCCGGAGGCGATCACACAACCGCTGCAGGGCCGCCGAAACCGCCCCGACACACAATCAAGGACGAGCAGCATGACCGTACACAGCACCATCGGCATTCTCGGTGCGGGACAGGTCGGCCGAGCCGTCGCCGACAAGGCCGTCCGTCACGGACATGAGGTACACATCGGCAACAGTCGGGGCCCGGAGACACTCAAGGCGGTCGTGGAGCAGCTGGGGCCGAAAGCCCACGCGGTGACAGCCGAGGAGGCGGCGCAGCCGGACCTGGTCTTCCTCGCGGTGCCGTTCTTCGCCGTACCGGACCTGACCGGCGTCACCGACTGGTCCGGGAAGACCGTCGTCGACACGACGAATCAGTTCGCCGCTGCCAACCCCTGGCGGGGCCGGTACGACGTCGGTGACCTCACGGGCAGTGAATGGATCGCCGAGCGCCTGCCCGGAGCGCGGATCGTGAAGGCGTTCAACACCCTGTTCGCCGAGTTCATCGCCGCGGACCCCCAGCACGAGGAAGGCTGTCAGGTGGTCTTCTACGCAGGCGACGACGCCGACGCGAAGGCGGCTGTGGCCGGCTTGCTGGACGAGTTCGGGTTCGCCGCCCTGGACCTCGGTGGTCTGCGAGAGGGCGGGCGGCTGATGCAGCTCGACGGTCCGCTCAGCGCACGGCACTTCCTGCTTCAGAATGCGAGCTGACGCCCCCGCCCGTCGCACGCGCGCCCAGCGTCGAGGAGGAACGCATGAGCCGTCGTGTCGTCCATACTCGCGGTGGGTCGCCCGCCGACGTCCTGCGGGAGGCCCGAGACTGCGCTACCGGATCCTGCATGTCGCAGCTCGCCCCACCCGCGGCGGCCGCCGCCTACGGCTGCGGATCTCCGCGACCTGGCCCTGGAGACATGAACCGGCCACCGCTTTCCACCGGCTCGCTGTCTTGCCCCGCCCAGCCGGCTGACGGCTACCCGTCCCAGCCATGGATGATGAGAGACGTCTCGTCATCGCAACCGAAACAGCGAGGCCAGCAGACAGCGTCCCGCCAGCCCTTGATGGCCCCGACGGTTCCGCCGGCGGCGCGCAGGTCCAGGACGTGGGGCGGACACGGGTGCAGGTGTTTCCTCGTCCGTGTCGCCCGTACGATGACTGCATGACAGTCCGCCGCGCCCTTGGCACCGGTCCCCAGGCCCCGCAGAGCATCCGCGCGGCGCAGGCCGATCTCCTCGACGCCCTCCCCGGGGTCCGCCTGCCCGACCTTGAGGAGCTGCGAGCGCGTGGAGTACTCAGCGCTCACCCGGCGATGCCTCCGGCGACGCGGCGGACCCTTGGTACCGGCGGCCGCGACGGGATTCCCCTTCGCCTCTCCTGACACGGGCTCAGCGGCAGTGCGCGCTCGTCTGTCAGCAGTTGCCGGTTTGGATTGAGTGCCGGAATTGGTTGGGGCTGCGGCTGCGGCTGCGCGGCGGATCACCTGTCGAGGGACCAGAGTTCGCTGCCTCGGTCCAGCTCGATGATCCCGACAGTCCTGCGGTCCTCCACGGAGTATGTGGCCGAGGATGTCGAGGACGGCTTGTCAGCTCCGTCTCAGGAGCAGGAAGTGGCTATTGTGGCCGTGCCATGCGAAGGAGGCCCAGCATGACGATTCAGCGGATGGACAACGTCCTCATCGTCGTCGACGACCTTGAGGCTGTCATTGCGTTCTTCGTCGAACTCGGCATGGAGCTGGAGGGTAAGGGGCCACTCGAATGGCGTGGGGCGGAGCGTGTCATCGGGCTCGATGACGTCCGGCAGGACATCGCCATGCTGCGGGTTCCGAACGGCCACGGGCGAGTAGAGCTGGCGAAGTTCCACAGGCCGAAGGCCATCACCCCCGAGCCGAAAGACGCGCCGGCGAACACGCTCGGCCTGCGTCGCGTCATGTTTGCCGTCGACGACATCGAGGATGTCGTTGCCCGCCTGCGAGCCCACGGCGCCGAACTCGTCGGCGAGATCGTGCAGTACGAGAACATCTATCGGCTCTGCTATGTCCGCGGCCCCGAAGGCATCGTCGTCGGACTCGCCGAGCAACTCAGTTGAAGGGCGCCGAAGGGGTCGTGCACCCACAGGGAACGGACACCCGGCCGGCCTTGAGGCAGCCGGCCATCCTTTGTCGGCGGATCAGGAAGAATCGCGCAGGTGGGCAGCGGAGTGCCGCTGGATGCGCGGAATGACTTCGACCTGCCGGGCGGTGCACCGTGACAGCGTCACCGTCTCCGCCGCGCCGAGGAGACGACCTCCACGAGGAGACGACCTCCACGAGGAGACCGTCCTGATGCCCGAACTCGGCCTGGGGGCTGGAACGGAGCGGAAGCCACCCACCGCGCCAGCCCCCCACCGGCTCAGACTCGGTCCGCCGCGATCAGCAGGTAGTGGAAGCTGCCCTCCTTGTACGCCGTCAGGAAGGGGTCCTCGACGCCTGTGACCAGCGAGGACTTGGCGCGCAGCTCCCAGTAGGGGATG
This sequence comes from Streptomyces yokosukanensis, assembly GCF_001514035.1. Taxonomy (GTDB): domain Bacteria; phylum Actinomycetota; class Actinomycetes; order Streptomycetales; family Streptomycetaceae; genus Streptomyces; species Streptomyces yokosukanensis. The sequence continues at coordinate 690,143 of NZ_KQ948207.1, forward strand.
GTCGCGTCGGTGAGGTCGACGACGTTCATCGGGACCAGACCGTTGGCGGCCATGGCCTTGAAGTAGGCGCTGCGGGGGTGGATGTTGCAGGTGTAGTGCTCGTCGATGCGGCTGACGGCCTTGGAGCGGCCGCCCGTCACATCGTTGTAGCAGCCCGTGATGACGACGTAGCGGCCGCCGAAGGCCAGTTGGCGGGCGTGCTCGGCGAAGAGGTCGAACAGGTCCACGTACATGGTGGATTCGTTGTTCCAGATGCCCTGGAACGCGCCGGTCGGAAGACCGGTGTCCAGCATGTTGCGGAAGTGGTAGCGCACCTTGTCGCCCACACCCCGCTCGCGGGCCTGGCCGTTGGCGAACTCGACCTGAGCCTCGGAGATGGAGACACCGTCGACCTGGCAGCCGAAGCGGGCGTTGGCCATGATGCTGGTGCCGCCGCGGCCGCAGCCGGCGTCCAGCAGACGGTGGCCGGGGGCGATGGGCCCGAGGTGATCGAGCAGGACATCGGCCTGGGCCGACTCCAGGCGGTGCAGTTCGGCGATGATGCGCTCGTCGCGGGTGTCCTCGGGGCCGTCCAGGACGGAGGGGTCGTAGTCGCCGATGCCGTAGTGGTGGTGGTACAGGCCGTCCACGTCGCCCAGGCGCAGGTTGACCGGGTTCTTCTCGGCGTTCCAGTAGTCCGCCACGGACTTCTGGTACGCGGTGCGCAGGACGGGAGCGGGGGTAGTGGTCATGAGAGTGGGGCTCCTAGCAGAGTGCGGAAGTCAGGAAGTGGTGGAGGCGTAGCGCTGGCTGCCGCTGTGCCAGGCGCGGTTGCCGCCCAGCCAGGCCCACACCCCGGTGAGGAAGCGGCGCAGCTGAGGTGAGCCGGTCAGAGCCAGTGCCGCCGCCTCGGTCTCGAAGGTGCGGACGAGCTCGTCGTGGATCGCCGCACTGCGCTCGATCGCCTCGCGCGGCGTGCAGCGCTCCTCTGCGGCGATCACGGCCGGCAGGTTGAACTCCACGCTGTCCGACTTGTGTTCCTTCGCCATCGAGTACAGGTCGTTGACGAGCGTGGCGGCGGTGGACGCCACGGTCACGGCACGGCGGACGCGCGGATCGGCGTACTCCGCGCCGGGCAGTACGTAGCCGCCCACCATGTCCGTCATCGCGACGCACGGCACGAAGCTGTTGATCTGACGGTGCGCCAGGTACTCCCAGACGGCGGGCATCCGGCCCTGGGTGCGCCAGGACCCCTCCTGTCCGTAGCCCACGAACAGGACCGCGACCTCGTGGCGCAGCCGGGCCAGTTGGGACCAGTCCGCGTATCGGGCCATGTGTGCGAAGGCGGAGCGCAGGGCGGTGCGCACCGGGTCGTCCTGCATGGCCTTCTCGACGGCGGGAACGTAGCGGAGTGGAGGGTGGGCGGGGTCGATGGCAGCGTAGGCGACGCCGAGCTGCGCGCCGAGCAGCGCCGGCGCGGACCCCATCGTCTCGTCGTCGCAGTAGTAGTCGTCCGTGGCCCACTCCGCCAGGGCGCACTTGCCGGCAGCCAGCAGCCGGTCCGGGTCGTCGGTGTCCGGGTGCGCCAGCATCATCAGGCGCCCGAAGTCCGCCGCGCGGACACGGTCGAGGCGCCCGGCGTAGAGGCCGATCTCTTCGGCCCACGCCAGCAGGCGGGTGTTGACCTCCTCGGCGAGCGCCGGGTCGTCGCGGAGCGCGGGCGGGCAGTACAGCTCCGGGACCTCGGTTCCCTCGGCGTCCTTGCGCCTGGCCGTGATCCGCGCGGCCGACGTGCCCAGCCCCGTCGGTCCGGTCGGCAGGGCGGTCCTTCGCGCCGGCCCCTCCGGGCGGGCACCGGGGTGCTCGGCGAGCAGCTCGGCCACGATCCGCGCCACGTCGTGACGTGCCGTGGGTGCCGCGATCCGGGACAGCAGTGACACAGACTTCTCCTTACGACGGCGTGCCGAAGACCTCGACGTTCTCCAGGACGCCGAGCGCGTCCGGCACGAGAACGGCCGCCGAGTAGTAGGTGCTGACCAGGTAGGAGATGACCGCCTGCTCGTTGATGCCCATGAACCGGACGTTCAGGCCCGGCTCGTACTCGTCCGGGATCCCGGTCTGCCGCAGGCCGACGACGCCCTGCTCACCCTCGCCCAGCCGCATCGCGAGGATCGCGGAGGTGCCCTGCTCGGAGACCGGGATCTTGCCGCACGGAAGGAGGGGGACGCCGCGCCAGGCCGGTACGGGGTGTCCGCCGACCTCGGCGGTGTCGAACGCGAGACCCCGCTTGTTGCACTCGCGGCCGAACGCGGAGATCGCCCTCGGGTGGGCGAAGAACGCCTTCGTCCCGCGCCGCATGCTGAGCAGCTCGTCCAAGTCGTCCGGGGTGGGCGGGCCGGAATGGGTGGAGATGCGCTGCCCGTAGTCGGCGTTGTGCAGCAGTCCGAAGTCAGGGTTGTTGACCAGCTCGGACTCCTGGCGCTCGCGCAGGGCCTCGATGGTCAGCCGCAGCTGTTGCTCGACCTGGTCCATCGGGTCGTTGTAGAGGTCCGCGACCCGGCTGTGCACTCGGAGGACGGTCTGCGCGACGCTCAGCTCGTACTCGCGGGGCCGGAGTTCGTAGTCGACGAACGTGCCCGGCAGCACCGGCTCGCCCGTGTGACCGGAAGCGAGGGCGATGGCCGCCTCACCCTTCTTGTTCCGCGGCCGTGCCTTCTCCGCCTGGCACTGCCGGACGTGGGCCCGCAGCCCCTCGTTCCGGCCCGCCACTTCCTCGTACGCTTCCCGAGGCAGCGCCAGCACCGTGCACGCCGTCAGCGCGCGAGCCGTGAACTCCCACGTGCCCGGCTGCTCGGCGACCATCTGCCCGCCGAAGAACCCTCCGTCTGCCAGCACGCCGCGACGGGTCTCCTCGCCGTACTGGGCCGGCACGAGCTTCTCGACCTTGCCGTGCGCGATCAGGTAGACGTGGTCGACGGCCCGGCCCTGCCGGGCAATCACCTGGCCGGGTTCGTATGCGCGCTGCTCGCAGCGCTCGGCCAGGGCCCGCAGCACCGCCTCGTCGCCGAAACCGCGCAGCAGCGGCAGCTCGCCCAGTTCCGCGGGGACGACCTTGACCGCGGTGCCCTCCTGGACGAACGTCACCCGGCCGTCGCCTATCGCGTACACCAGCCGCCGGTTGACCCGGTACGCTCCGCCCGCCACCTCCACCCAGGGCAGCATCCGCAGCAGCCACCGTGAGCTGATGCCCTGCATCTGCGGCACGGTCTTGGTGGTGGTCGTCAGGTTCCGCGCGGCGGCGATCCCGAGACTGAGCTGAGCCCGGCCCGCTGAGTGGTCGGGCTGCTCCGGCTGCGACATCCTGGTCCCTTCGTATGGGCGCCTGCATCAAGAAGGAGCCTGTACAGGCCGGTCGGCTCGTGAGGCTCCTGTGGCGCAAGTGAATCAACGTCAGATGATGTTGGTCGAGACGGCCGGAGGAAAATCCGACATGTTTGCGCCACTGGACGAGCGGGGGACGCACCTTCCCACCTGGCTCCCTTGACGGTCAGAGGTGGTCGATACATCCACTATGTCGTGATGGCCGTCTGGGTCCTGCATCCTGGGCGGGCGGATCCGGTGTGGTGCGTGAGCCCTGATGCCCGTGCAGCCTTCGAGCGAGGTGGCCGATAACCTCCACCGGCGAGCGCCGGTCGGAACGGTCGTGCTTGAGGGAGGGCGGCCGCGCGGACCGGCTGGTCAGCGGCTGTTGGCCGGCCGTGGGGGCCCGCTGGCATTGGCCCTCGTCGATGCCGGTTCATGGCTCGGTACCCGGGCAAGCTGAACAGCGCGGGCACGTCCGGGGTGCGGCAGGGGCACCCCCGGCCGTACCCCGGACTCACGCCCGGAGGCGTCTAGGCGGACTTGGCCGTCGCCCGGACGCCGAAGTGGACGTACCGGTTGCCGTCGGCGAGGGCGTAGAACACGACGGGTATCCAGGCGTCCTTCTCGTTGCGGCGGCCGGCGAACACCGTCTTCGCCGGCGTGTGCGAGACCGGGGTCAGGTGCCAGACCAGTGGGTCGAAGGTGCCCGCCAGGCCGTCCGCGCCCTCGTACCTCAGCCGTAGCGTGCCGGGGCCGCCGTCGCCGTCGGTGATGGTCATGAGGAAGCCCTCGCGCTTGTAGCTGCCGAGGAACGGTTCCGTCTGCACGGCCAGGGGTTCGGTGGCCGGGGCGAATCCGGGCATGGTGACCCCGGCGAGTTCGGCGCAGAGCTCGCGGCAGAGAGTCTCGAACACCTTGGGCGCGGCGCCGCCGCCATTGGTCAGCAGGGCGATGGCGAGGCCCTTCTCCGGGATGGCGCGCAGGTAGGCGAGCTGGCCGAAGGTGCTGCCGTCGTGGCCGAAGCCGCGCGCGCCGTCCCACTCGAACAGGCCCCAGCCCAGGCCCCAGTGGGCGCCGAGGAACCACTGGTCGGGCATCTCGACCTCGCGGGTCAGCATCGCGTCGACCACGGCGGCCGGCAGTACCCGGGTGCCGTCCGGCGCGGCACCGCCGTCCATGAAGGCCCGGGCGAACCGGGCCACGTCGGCGGCGGTCGCGCTGATCCCGCCGTACGGGCCCGCCGAGCGCGGCAGCATGTTCCAGAGCGGGGTGGGGACGGGGGTCTCGCCCGGCTCGCCCATGTGCCCCATGGCAGCGCGGAAGCGCAGCACCTCCTCGGGCAGGGTCATGGTGTGCTCCAGCCCGAGCGGGGCGAGGAGCAGCTCCTTGAGCGCTTCGTCCCAGGTCTGGCCGGTGACCACCTCGACGATCCGGCCGAGGACGTTGTAAGCGGTGCTGGAGTACGACATGGTGACGCCGGGCGGGTTGGTCAGGCCGACGGTGCGCACACCCTCGATGTAGCGGGCCAGGCAGTCGTCGCCCCGGCCGGTGTCGTTGACGTAGTCGCCCTCGATGCCGCTGGTGTGGTTGAGCAGCTGGCGCGGAGTGATCGTCCGGGTGGCCCCGGCGTCGGCGACCGCGAAGTCCGGCAGGACGTCCGCGACCGGCGCGTCGAGGTCCAGCTTCCCGGCGTCGGAGAGCAGGACCACCATGGCGGCGGTGTAGCCCTTGCTGACGGAGCCGATCTGGAACACGGAGTCCGTGGTCACCGTGACGCCGGTGCCGGTGTGCAGGACGCCGGCGGCCAGTTCGTGGATCTCGCCGTCGGCGAGCACGGCCAGGGTGGCGCCGGGGATGTGGTGGGCGGCGAGCAGCTCGCCGAGCCGGGCCTGCCAGCGGGCGGTGTCGAACGCCGGGGCGCCGTCGTTCACGCCCAGCGCACGGTTGACCGTACGGGCCACGTCGCGGTCGGTCTCTTCCAGGATCTTGGCCACCTCCTGGTCGACAAGCTTCGATACTTCCCGGCTCAGGTTTTCCGACATGCTGGCTCCCTCGTGGTCACGGTGGAAAGGCGCGGGTGGGTTGGGGGCGGGGCCTGGCGGCTAGCCGGCGCTGCGGTTGCGCCGGCCGACGAGCCCGGTAAGCGAGGCGACCGTCGTACGCGGCGGCTGCCGGAGGTCGCGGTCCGGGTGCAGGACGCTGCGGCACGTGGCCCAGGCGAGTGCGCCGAGGGCGAAGCCGTAGCAGGAGACCAGCCCGTGCCCGTTCTCCTGCGCGAACCACATCGCCAGCCCGAGCACCGGCACGCCGAGCGCGAGCAGCCGGTTCTTGCGGACGGCCTTGCCGCGGCTCGCGCCCTGGTCGTCGGAGCCCTGCTCGGCACCGTGGCCGACGGCCTTGCCGGGGTTCTCGTCGGCTCCGCCGCGCAGCAGCAGGGCCGCGGCCAGCGTCGCGCCCAGGAAGTAGGTGGCGCCGGAGCTGCCGGCGAAGTTGCGGGGGTCGGTGCTGTGGGAGGTCTGGCCCCACAGCTTGTCGATCTGCTCCGGCAGCAGGATGCCCGCGGCGAACAGGCCGAGCGTCAGCGGCGCACCCCAGAACCAGTCGGCGAAGGCCGCGACGGCGGCAAGGGTGGCGATGTTCCAGGCCGCCCCGCCGAAGCCGCCGTTCTGCATGAAGACCGAGGTGACCACGCGCCACCAGCCGGACTTCGACGGGTCTGCGTCGAGCGCGCCCATCGCTCCCGACCAGCAGAGCTGGAGGGCCACCCCGGCGAGCGCGAGCCCGGACAGGCCGACGGCCGCCCAGGGTATCCGCCGCCGTTCCAGCGTGCTCTGGCCGACCAGGGCCAGACCGCCGTTGAACATCAGCACCATCAGTGCCGCCGTGGTCACGTTGAACAACAGGATGTCCATCGTCACCACCCCCCTCCGAGCCGTATGCAATGTTGCCGATCATGACGTTAGTGCGTTCCGGGGAATTTTCAAACAGTGTTTGAAAGCTGGTGAGGCTCGCTAGACTGCGGCCGTGAAGCTGACCGCAGACCGGATCGTCGACGCGGGGATGACGGTGTTCGCGCAGACCGGCTACCACGGCTTCTCCGTGCGCCAGGTCGCGGACCGGCTCGACGTGCACGCCGGCAGCCTCTACTACCACGTGCCCAGCAAGGCCGCGCTGCTCCAGCTGATGGCCGACCGGGTGGTCCGGCAGGCGTACGAGGCCGGAACCGCCGCCCTGGCCGGACTGCCCGCGCAGGCAGGCTGGCCGGCGCGGATCACGGCGCAGGCCGTCGCCCTGCGCCAGAGCATCCGGCAGCACCCCGGTGGGGCGATCATGCTCGCCGGCAGCCCGAAGACCCTCAGCCCCGGCGCGCTCTCGCTGATGGAACGGTTGCTCGCCACCCTCGCCGAGGGCGGCGTGCCCCCGGAGCACTGCGGCACCGCCGCCGACACCGTGCTCAGCCACGTCACCGGCTACGTGCTCCAGGAACAGAGCGATCCACCCGCGGTGCCGGTCACCGCCGAGGACGTCGCCGCCCTCCACCGGAGCTTCCCCCGGACGGTGGCCGCCGCGGCCGCGCAGGGGCCGGACGAGAAGTTCGCCCGCAGCCTGGACCTGCTCTGCGCCGGCATCGGGACGCTGATCCGGCCGCTGTCCGAGGGGCCGCCGTCCGAAGCACCGGACGGGAGGGGCCGGTGATCCGAGTTGGAGATTCGCCGCTGGCAGGCGGCGACCCTGTCGGGAATCTTGTCGGCGGTCTTTGTGCGGATGAAGGGTCGGCGGCGCTGGTCGCCGTCCGGGCGGAGCCGCCCGACCTGCTCCGACAGCGTCCGCCCGTTCTTCTTCAGCGGCGCGGGCAGCCCGACTGTCCCCTCCGCACCCGACTCGAGCTGCTCGACCGTCGGCGCATCAACACACAGTCGCACCAACGACACCCGGCACCATCCGTCGCGCCACATGCGGCTGGAGTTCTAGGCGACCTTGGGGCCGCACCGCATGCCGATGTAGACACAGGCCGTGCCGTCCTCCAGGGTGGAGAAGACCACGGGCATGTAGTCCTCGCTGAACGCCGCGCCCACCCCCGTACCCGCGAAGACGCTCTCCGTCACTGGTACCAGGTCTATTTCCAGCGGCTCGGAGAAGTCCTTCATACCGTCGACGAACTCGTACACCACGTGGCCCGCACCGTCCCGCTCGGTCACGGTGATGACCACGCCCTCGCGCCGGTACGTGCCGACGAAGGGCGTGAAGTCGACCACGGGCGGCTGGGCCGGCGGGGCGAAGGGCTCCGGCATCGTCACCCCGGCCAACTCGGCGAGGAGTTCCCGGTAGAGCGCCGCGTACAGTTCGCGCGCACCGCCGCCGTTGGTGAGCAGCGCGACCGCGACGCCCGCCGTCGGCACCACGCGCAGATAGCCGTACTGCCCGATCGAGGCGCCGTCGTGCCCGTATCCCTGGATGCCGTTCCAGTCGTACAGGGTCCAGCCCAGGCCCCAACCGTCCGCGCTGACGCTCCACTTGTCGGGGGAGTCGACCACGCGCCGCTGCATCAGCTCGACCGTCTCCTCGGAGAGCACGCGTGCGCCGTCCTGCGCCACACCGCCGTTGAGGTGCATCTGCGCGAGCCGTGCGAGGTCCCCGGCCGTGGCGATGACCCTGCCGTAGGGGCCGGCCGAGCGCGGCATCAGGTCCCAGGACGGTGCCGGTTCGGGGTCCTGGCCCGCTTCGCCCAGGTGCCCCATCGCCGCACGGAACCGCAGCGCCTCCTCGGGAAGCGTCATCGTGTGCGTGACGCCGAGCGGGGCGAGGAGTAGGTCCTTCAGGGCCTCGTCCCAGGTCTGGCCCGTCACCACCTCGACGATCCGGCCGAGCACGTTGTACCCGATGCCGCTGTAGGAAATCGCGGTGCCGGGCGGGCAGTCGAGCGCCACGTCCTTCGCGGCGTCGACGTACTTGGCGAGGCAGTCGTCGCCGCGCCCGCTGTCGTAGGTGAAGTCGCAGGTGAGACCACTTGTATGGCTGAGCAACTGGCGCATGGTGATCGCCTTGGTGGCCTTGGTGTCGGCGACCGAGAACTCCGGCAGCACGTCCACGACCGGCGCGTCCAGGTCCAGTCGGCCCGATTCGACGAGCCGCATGATCAGGGTGGCGGTGTAGATCTTGGCGATCGAGCCCATCTGGTAGACCGAGTCGGTCGTCGCCGTCACGCCCGTGCCGCGGTGGAGCACACCACTGGCCAGCTCGTGGACGGTCCCGTCCACGAGGATCGCGAGGGAGGCGGCCGGGACGTGGTGCTTGGCGCGCAGTGCGTCGAGGCGGTTCTGCCAGTGGACGAGGTCCAGCTTCTTGCCGGCCGAGTCCCTGGTTTCCCAGTCGCCCTGTGCTTCGCAGCTCACGTTCTTCGACATGTCAGCCCCCATCTGCCGCGTACGGCGCTCCTTCGATGCGAACACTGTACGCATGACGTAACGCTGTACGCAAGATGCGTACAGCGTGCGCTAACGTGGTGGGGACGATGAACGTGGGACGAGCAGAGACGAGGGCCGCATGCCAGCCGACGAGAAGCCGACCGCCTCGGTGTGGACCCGGCCGCGCCCCCGGCAGCGGGAACACCTGACCCGCGAGCAGATCGTCGCCGAAGCGATCCGCCTGCTGGACGCGGAGGGCGTCGAGGAGCTCAGCATGCGCAAGCTCGGCACCCGCCTGGGCACGGCGGCCACCTCCCTGTACCGGCACGTGGCCAGCAGGGACGAACTGATCGAGCTGGTCGTGGACGACGTCTACGGCGAACCGGACGTACCGACCGCCGTCGACCGGACCCGGTGGCGCGAGGCCGTCACCCGCAGCGCCACCGAACTGCGGGCCATGACCCTGCGCCACCCGTGGATCGCCCCCGAACTGGGCCAGGTCGGCCTCGTCCACATCGGCCCGAACGCCATGCGGATGTCGTCGGCGCTGCTCGCGCAGTTCGAGGCGGCGGGCTTCCCCGCAGACGAGATGGACCGTGCCATGAGCACGCTCATGGCCTACGTCATCGGGATGGCGACCGCCGAGGCCGCGTACCTCTCACTGATCACCCGCAGCGGCAAGACCGAGCAGGAGTGGGTGGCGGGCCTGCGACCGGCCTTCGACGAGGCCACGCGCGAGCACCCGCGGCTGCGGGCGGGAAGCTCCGCCCAGCAGGACGTGCACCCGAAGCGGATCCGCGATGACAACTTCGCGTACGGGCTCGACCGCGTCCTCGATGGCCTGGCGGCCCGGCTCACTCCCTGACGACCAGGCCCGGCAGCTCGGCCTGGTCAACTGCTGGCGGCGTCGTACGAGGTGAGGCACGAGCAGCGGCGCAAGGCCCGTCACGCCGCCCTCGCGTCCCCACCGGCGAGGAACGGACGCAGCAGCGTGAGCAGGGCACGCGGCCGGTGCAGCGGGATGATGTGGCCGCAGTCTTCGATGATGTGTCCGACGAGATCGTCGGCGATCGGGCGGAGCTGGCGTTCCAGCGCGGCACCGACTGGCCGGGCGCCCAGCGCCATCGTCGGTACCGTCAAGCGGGTAGTGGTGAGCGCCTGCTCGATCTGTACCGCGCTCTCGGGCAGTGCCCGGTAGTACGAGAACGCACAGCTCAGCGCCTGACGGCCGGTGTATGCGCGGACGAAGGCGTCTCGGATGGCGGGGCGAACCCCGTCGCCGAGCGTGCCGTTGCGCAGAAACCAGTCGACGTAAGCGGCCTCGTGGCCCTCCAGCACCGTCTCGGCGAGGCCGGGCGCGGCGGAATGGAAGCCGAACCACCAGGGCGGCCCGTCGGCAAGGAAGTCCTCGGCGCCGGGCAGCCTGCCCAGCAGGGACTCCATGACGACCAGGCGCCGAACGAGACGGGGGCGGCGCAGGGAGAGGAGGAAGGCCGGCGCCGTGCCCGCGTCGATGCCCACCACCGCGGCCGAGGACACGCCGAGCGCAGCGAGAAGTGCCGCCGCGTCCTCGGCCAGGGTGCCCGCGTCGTACCCGGAGGCGGCCCGGCTGCTCGCGCCGAATCCGCGCAGGTCCGGTGCGATGACGCGGTAGCGGTCGGACAGATCGGCCATGACGTCCGTCCACAACTCCCAGGTATGCGGGAAGCCATGCAGCAGCAGGACGGCTGGGCCCGATCCCGCGAGGGCGACGTTCAGTTCGACACCGTTGACGGGAATGCATCGCAGCTCGGGCATGGAAGGCTCCAGGCATGTGGTGAGGAATGGTGACAAGGTCACGTTAGGGAACTAGCCTGGTCTGCCCAAGACGGTACTTTCCCTTCAGGTGGTGAGCCCCAGGTGACCACGTCGAGGCCCGGCGGACATGACCAGCGGCCCGGTGAGCGCGGTGACCTGCTGGATCCGCGCTGCCCGACCCGCCAGTTGCTCGACCGCATCGGAACCAAGTGGATGTCGATGGCGGTCAAGGTGCTGGCCGAGGAGGCTCCGGGCGAGCTCCGCTTCGCGGAACTGCGGCGCCGTATCCCGGGGATCTCACAGAAGATGCTGTCCGCCACCCTGCAGAGCCTGGTCCGCGACGGACTGGTCGCGCGCCGCGTGGAATCCACCGTGCCGCCCGCAGTCCACTACCGGCTCACCGAGCTCGGCCTGTCCCTCGAAGGACCGCTCTCCGCCCTGCGGGTCTGGGCCGAGACACACATGCCGGAGATCGGCCGCAACAACCAGCTTGCCGACGAGTCAACCCTCGACCAGGGCGTGCGTCGAGTGAGCTGGTGACACCGACTTGTTGATGACCGTGACGAGGGCGGTCGCCTCGTAGCCGACGTCGGCAGGCTGTACCGCGTGGCCACGGGCCAGTCCCTCTTACGGCGATTGACGCCGCACTCGACCGCATGATGCTTGCGGCAGTCGACCGGTCGAACTGGGCCGCGTCCGGGTACCCCGCGTCGGGCTTGGCGGGCCCCACCGGGCGGACACAGGTGCGGTTCCGAGCGGACACCGGTGGGGTTCCGGGCGTGGCGGCGGCCGACGAGCTGCGGTAGCCGGGGCCGATTCAACCGATCACGGGCACTTCTGGAACCTGGGCTCACCGACGACCAATGAATCGCCGCCGTCGTCGGCCAGGTTGTCAGGCACACCACTGTCCGCGCAGCGGCGAGAGTGACGGTGTCTCCATGAAAGGGTCGGTGTTCGATCCGGCCGTGTCTGGTAATCACTCGGATTCGTAGCGTCAAGGGTTTCACCAACTTTGCTGGCTCATGGGATGGTGCCGTTTCCACTCGCCTTCTGCCATACGTAGCGTGCGACCTGGGCGTGGGTCGCGTACCAGACATCACCGCGGGCACTGATGTGGTCCAGCAGTTCCTCCAGGACCACGATCCGCGAACGGTGCCCGATGATGTGCGGGTGCATCGTGAGCTGGAAGAGGCCGCCTTCCGAATGAGCGGCGTCGAACTCGTCCCGCCACAGGGGAATCAGCTCCCGGGGCGGGGTGTAGGGGCGCACGCCGGAGTGGCGGTCCAGCGCAGCCTCCCAGGTTCTGGAGGCACTCGGCGCCAACAGCCAGTCCGCATTCCGCGCGAACAGCGATGACCCCGACGAGCAGCTGGCGTGGCGACGGCTGACCGCCTGGCACGGTGACCGGCTTGACGAGATCATGGAGGAATACGGCTGGCCAACGGCGGAACTTGTCGGCGAGGAGGCCGCACGCGCGGCGTGGCTGATCGCTCAGCACGCCGACCGGCAGCTCGACGTCCAGCGTCGTGCACTCCAGTTGATGCAGCAGGCGGTGTCGGCCGGGTCGGCCAGCCCGCGCGAGCTGGCCTTTCTGTACGACCGCACGCTGGTCAATGAGGGCCGCAAGCAGGTCTACGGCACTCAGATCGCCGGCGTGAAGGACGGGTCACCGGTTCCGTGGCCCTGTGAAGAGCCCGAGCGCATGGACGAACTCCGTGCGGAAGTCGGCATCGAGCCCTTCGACGAGTACGTCGCCAAGTTCTCCATGGCGTGACGCCCGCTTCCAGTCGCGTCCGGTGGACCACTGCCCAGGCTCACCTGCCGCGGGCAATGATCCGCCGGACAGACCTTAGGCGTTGAGGGACTCCGCGGCCTCACGGATCACGTCGAGGACGAAGTCGGGATGCGAGAGCATGGGAACGTGGCTGCTGTCCACGGGACGGATATTGGCGCCCATGCGCTCGGCGGCGGACCGCTCCAGGTCGGGGTGCACGGTATGGTCGTTGTTGGCGACGATGTACCAGCTTGGCTTCGTCCGCCAGGCGGTGCCGGGAACCTGCTGGTTGAACAGGTCCGCCACCGGCACAGCGCCCGTCGCCAGGACCAGCTTCTGCTCCGCTTCGGGGAGGTCGCCGCAGAAGTGCGGGACACCCGAGGGCTTGAGCCACACGCGGCCGTCAGCGACGTCCACGTGCTCGAAGATGGGCGTGCGGGGGAATTTGTCCTGATGTTCTTGCGACGTCTCGTCCTCGTCCGGGGCGAGTGCGGCGATGTACACCAGAGCGCCGACGCGGTCGTGGGTACCCGCTTTGGTGATCAGGGTCCCACCGTAGGAGTGACCGACTAGCACGATCGGGCCGGGGACGTGGTTGAGCGTGAAGTTGACGCACGCGACGTCACTTTCGAGCGAGTCGAGGCCGTGCTGTGAGGCGAAGACCTCGTGCCCTTCAGCCTGAAGCGTGGGGATGAGCTTGTTGAAGCACGACCCATCCGCCCAGAGTCCGTGGGCGAAGACAATGCTGGGCTTGCCCGCCATGACATTTCCTCCTACGGAGAGATCAAATATGTAGTATTGCGCCATATTGCACGTTCAGTGCCTACTTTTGTGTGATGGCAAGGCGTGTCGCCCCCATGCCAATCGTTGGACCTACGAGGTTGAACGTGTTGTCGTGGTGGTCATGTGTTGATGATCAGGCTCGTTTCGGCGGGCAGCCGTCCATGGGGTCGCTGCGGTACTGGATGTGGCACAGGCCGCGTCGGATACGCTGAATGAGGTGCTCTGGCGTGCTGAAAGCGATTGTGGAGTGTCAGCTGAAGGCCGGCTCGTCGGCGAGGTAGGGCGGGGCGGGCTCGTACTGGATGTACTGGCGCACGGCGCGGGCATGGGCGCGGCCGTGGAGTCGGCCGATGAGCCACAGGGCCATGTCGATCCCGGCTGAGACACCCTGACTGGTGATCAGGTTTCCGTCGACGACGTAGCGGGCGTCGTGGACCACGGTGATGTCACCCCGGGCCTGGAGAGTGTCCTCGAACTGGTAGTGGGTTGCGACGCTTCGGCCGCGGGCCGGGCCTGCCTCGTGCAGCAGCAGGGCTCCGGTGCACACGCTGGTGGTCCATGCAGTGTCGGCGGCGGTGGTGCGAATCCAGTCGATGAGCACAGGGTTGGACACTTCACGGCGCGTGCCGTTGCCGCCCGGGACCAGCAGGATGTCCAGCGGAGGGTGATTGTCCAGGGTGTGGTCCGGCAGGACCCGCATGCCCTTGTTGCAGCGGACGGCGCCGGGGCGTTCGGCGATGAGCAGCACGGTGTCGGCGTGTTCGCGCAGCATCGAAGAGGCGGTGAACACCTCCCACGGTCCGGTGAAGTCCAGCTCCTCCGCTCCGTCGAAGATCAGTATCCCGTAGGTGGTCATATGTACTCCCTGGTGGATCGGAATCGGTCGCGGTAGTCGGACGGTGCGACACTCAGATGCCGGTGAAAGGCGCGGCGCAGCGTCTCCGCGGTGCCAAAGCCGTACCGACGCGCGATGGCCTCGACGGGGTGGGTGCTCTCGGCGAGCGCCCGCTTGGCGGCCTCGATGCGTACGCCCTCGACATACGCCGCGGGCGGGACGCCGAGCTCGGCTGTGAACCTGCGCTGGAGGTGGCGGGGGCTCAGACCGGCGTGCGAAGCGAGATCGTTGATGCCATGCCGGGCTCCGGGATCAGAGTGGATCGCCGCGACCACGGCGCGGATGGGGTCACTTGCGGGCTGCGCGGACCACAACGCCACGCTGAACTGCGACTGGCTGCCAGGGCGGCGCAGAAACAACACCATCTCCTGCGCGGCGGCGTGGGCGACCTCCCGGCCCAAATCGTCCTCCACCAGGGCGAGCGCGAGGTCCATCCCCGCCGTCACCCCGGCCGACGTCCAGACCCGCCCGTCCCTCAGGAAGATCGGATCGCAGTCGACGACCACTTCGGGATGCTCCCGGGTGAGCTGCTCCTCGCGCGCCCAGTGCGTGGTCACCCTCCGCCCGTGAAGCAGTCCGGCGGCGGCCAGTAGGAACACCCCGCTGCACACGGAGGTGACGCGCCGTGCGGTGGCCCCCGCGGTGGCGATCCAACGTGTCAGTGTCGGATCGTGCCGAGCCTGATCGATTCCGTCGCCGCCGGCCACCACCAACGTATCGATCCCAGCAGGGTTCAGATCGGCCACGCCGTAGGGAGCGTGTACCGAGACCCCGCTGCCGGACGGCACCGGGCCCGGCAGCGGTGCCGTGATCTGGCAGGAGTATCCGCCGGTGAGCCGCCCGGCGTACTGGAACACCTCGTGCGGGCCGAAGAGGTCCAGGGGTTGGAAACCCTCGAAGACGACGAAGACGATGCGGCGCTGCTTCACCCCTCCACTCTGTGATCGGACGCCGATGGCGTCAACGACACACACCCCACGCTTCGCGCCATGGCGAGGGTGTGACGGCAGCAGTTGGACGGCAAGGGACGGGCCGGCCCGCCGACACAGCCTTCCTCCGGCACCGGTTGAGACCGGGCCGCGCAGGACGAGGCCCGTGTCGACGGGGGCTCGCGCAGGTGCTTCAGTTGCCCCTTGGGGATCACGACGTAGTGCGCCGTGTGGCCCAGGAGGTACATGGCGTGCCGACGCTGGGGTGTGCAGCGCGCCGCCGTGCTTCGGGCGGCGGTAGGCGAGCCAGGAGCCGACCGCCCGGTCCAAGGCGTCGCCGTCGAGTCGCGGGCCAGCAGTCGGTGCACCGCGGATTCGGACGGGGTCAGTCGGCGCGGCAGCTTGGAAGCCGTGCCTGTTCAACGCCAACCGGAACCTCGGGCCCAGCGCGCGCCCCACACTTCGAGCGCGCCTGCGACGCCTGGCCTGCCCGACCTGACCGACCTGCCGGTCGAACTGGTCGGACGCCGGCGCTTCGACCGTGTGGTCAGAATGCCGAAGCCGTTGCGTGCCTACGACTCAGAGGGCGGCCGGTCGCCCATGCACGGAACGGAGTTCCGCCTGCCGAAGGCGGAGACCTTGCAGGAGGCGGCAGTGGTGACCGTGAACGACAGGCCCCGCTATGGAAAGGTTGAGGTCCCGGTGACCGTGGCGCGCCACCATAGGTGCTCCTCTCCCCGCGAGGGCCAGCTTGCGGGGGAGTCGGCGGGGCTGGCGGTCGGCGGAGCACCTGGTGGCCCTGCGCGCGTTGGCGGTTCTTCAACTGGGCGCGGGGTGCCGGGCAGTGGGATAGTGCTGTGGTAACCGGCGCCCGGTCCTGAGCGTCACGGAGTTTCGAAGGGCGACGATGCGTACCTTGACTTTCGTCATTGGGACGGGGCGTAGCGGCTCGACTGCACTGTCCCGCATCCTCAACGCCCACCCGGACGTATTGAGCCTCAACGAGTTCATGGCTTCTGTGGGCGACGCCGCCTTCCCCGAAGGGAAGTTGACCGGTGAAGACTTCTGGCAGGCGCTCTTCCGGCCCGCACCGCACTTCGAGCGGATGATTCGTAGCGGACTGCCGCTGCCGGAGTTCCTCTACACACGCCGACCCGGGAGATACGCGGCGGAGACCACCGGCATTCCTGCGCTCTCCCTGATGGTGTTGCCTCATCTCACCGACGACCCGGACGGTCTCCTCGACGAGCTCCACACAGCGGTGATCCAGTGGCCCGAGCGCACTGCGGCCGAGCACCACCAGGCGTTGTTCAGCCTGCTCTGCGCGCGGTTCGGACGGACCGCAGTCGTAGAGCGCTCCGGTTACTCCACGGGCTGGGCACCTGGGCTACGGGCCGCTTTCCCGCAAGCGAGGTTCGTGCACATGTTCAGAGACGGACCGGACTGCGCCCTCTCCATGAGCCGTCATCCCGGATACCGCACGATCTCCCTGCTGCGCGAGATCAAGGCACGAGCCGGAGTCGACAGTTTCGCCGATCTGACCGACGAGCATGTGCGTGCGCTGCCTGTGGACCTGTCGCCACTGCTCGACGAGCGCTTCGATCCTTCCCTCGTGCGCGACCGCGACGTCCCCCTGCGGACGTTCGGCACCCTGTGGTCCGAACTCGTCACCGAGGGAGCGGAGTTCCTCAGCCGGCTGCCCGCCGACCAGCGCACCACACTTGCCTACGAGGACCTGCTCGACGATCCTGCCGCAGAGCTGACCCGCCTGGCCGAATTCGTCGGCGTCACCCCCCTCCCGCAGTGGCTGCTCACCGGATCCGCACTTCTCGACCACAGTCGACGCGGCTCCGCCCGGAAGCTGCCGGCCGCTGAACTCGACGAACTGCGGGAGAGCTGCGCCTCGGGCACCCGAATTCTGGAGCGGCGACAGACCCTCAACCGCTGCTGACCGGCTGTGTTGGTTGGCCCGGATGCCGTTTGTCGATGGCTCCGGGCGTCGCGGGTTCGTCTGCGACGAGTCGTCCGATGGCGGGTGCCGGGGTGATGGCCGAGTGCATGAGGCGACGTAGAGGGATCGATCTCGTGACACGTATCCAATGACCGGTCCCTGAGCGGGAATCGGGCGTCTGTCAATGCGACAGCCCAGCAAGCGACGACGGTCGCTTCCGCGGAAGGCAGGCCAGAGACACGGCAACGGGCGGATCGGCCGGCAACAGCTCGCACATCTTCGGGATCGGGCGGGTCGGGGGTGGGGCTCAAGCATTGGGAAGCCTGTGGTCGGCTGCGGGTTTCCCTCCTCGCCCCCTGGTGGCTGAGGAGATGGGGGCTTGTGCGGCACGGCGGTCAGGGCCGTGCCGCACAAGCGGTCAGTGGCCGATGCGTGCCATCTCGCTCTGGGCCGTGCGGTCGGATCCGGTGCGCAGGACCCCGGCGGCGACAGCGGTGGTCACACACATCAGGGTCAGCAGGACGAAGGCGTGGTTGAGGGCGACGAGGTGGGTCAGCCATCCGATGACGGCGGGACCGGCGAGCATGCCGACGTAGCCGAGTCCGGCGACGCGGGAGACGTTGGTGCCGGCGGCTGCGGGGTCGGCGTGCCCTGCCGCGCTGAACAGCTGCGGGACACAGCCGGACAGGCCCAGCCCGAACAGCGCCCAGCCCGCGAACGCGGCCCACATCCACGGGCCCAGAGCCACGAGCGTGATACCGACGGCGGCCGTGGCCGCACCGTAGCGCAGGATCGCCATGGAACCGAAGCGGGCGACGAAGCGGTCGGCCAGCAGCCGGCCGATGGTCATGGCCGCCGCGAAGGTGCCATACGCGAAGGCGGCGGTGCTGGCCGGCGCACCGAGGACGTCCTTCAGGTGCAGAGCGCTCCAGTCGTTGGCCGCGCCCTCGCACAGCATGACCATCAGCGCCAGGACGGCGAGGATCCAGATCCGCCCTGCGGTGCTGCGGCGCGTGACGGCGGGTGACGCTTCCGTCTCCTCCACGGATCCGGTGCTCTCGGCGGCGGGAGTAGCCGGCATCAGGGCACGTGCCGAGGCCAGGGCGATCACGATGCCCACAGCTCCCACGGCGGCCATGCTTGTGACCGTGTTCAGACCGGCGCTCGTGGCACCCGCTCCGACGAGCGAGGCGAGGACGCCGCCGACGGAGAACGTGGCATGGAAGCCCGACATGACGGGCCGACCGTACGCCTTCTCCACGTGCACGGCGTGGGCGTTCATGCTCACGTCCAGGCAGCCGTTGCAGAACCCGAAGACCAGCAGGGAGCCCGCCAGCGTCCACGGATCCCGGGCGAGACCAGGCAGTGCCAGGGCCGCGCCGCACAGCATCCCGCTGGCCGGTACCACGATGCGCGCACCGAGGCGGTCGGTCAGCGGGCCGGCCACCTGCATCCCGACGAAGGCCCCGAGCCCGAGCAGCACCAGCAAGCCGCCCAGCGTGGCGTGGCTGATGCCCACCCGCTCCTCGACGGCAGGGATGTGCACCACCCAGGCGCCCATCAGGGTGCCGCACAGGACGAAATAGACATAGGTCGCCACACGGGCGGCTCGAAGCGAACGTTCCATGCAACTCACCGTAACGAACATCTCTGATGTTCGAAAGTCGCGAGAATGAACAGCTTGCTCGTTCGTTTTCTGGTGGTGTTCAATCGCGGTATGAGCAACGCAGACCGGCACGGACTGATCGCCAAGGCCGTCAGGGACTCGGGCGGCGCCACGGTCCAGGAACTCGCCGAGCTGACCGGCGCCTCGGAGATGACCATCCGGCGCGACCTCGACACCCTGGCCGCCCAGGGCGTCCTCGAACGCGTCCGAGGCGGGGCACGCACCCTGCTGCTCAGGGGCGAGGAGCCCCCGTTCGCGCTACGAGCCCACGAGGCGGTCGATGCCAAACGCCGGATCGCGGCCGAGATCTCCGCACTCATCGCCGACGGCGAGAGCATCCTGCTGGACAGTGGCACCACCTGCCTGGAGATCGCCCGCCTCCTGCGCGATCGGCCCGTCACCGTGATGCCCCTGTCCCTGCAGGCCATCCACCTGCTCGGTGAGGCACCCGGCTCGGCCACACTGGTCGTGCCCGGGGGACAGCCCCGCGCCGCCGAGGGCGCGCTCACCGGCCCCCTCACCCTCGCCTCCCTGGCAGCCCTGCGCTTCGACACCGCCGTCATCGGCTGCTGCGGACTGAGCGCGGCCGACGGCCTGACCGCCTACGACCTCGACGACGCCGCGGTGAAGAAGGCGAGCATCGCCTCCGCCCGCCGCACCATCGTCGCCACGGACGGTGGCAAACTCGGCCGCACCGCCTACGCCTACGTCGGCCCCTCCACCCTCCTGCACACCCTCGTCACCGACACCACCGCACCCGCCGACGAGGTGGCCGCGCTCGAAGGCGCCGGCACCATCGTCAAAACCGCCTGACCGCTCGGCCGTGCGGGGGCACCACACCCGCGCGCAACGGCCGTCCTCGCGGGCAGCCGCCTGCGCACCCTGGGAAGCCGACCGCGCCGGGGCCCGCGTGCTCGCCTCCACCTCCTCGGCACCCGGCTCGCCGCCATCGGAGTCCTGGGCGGGGAAACGCCGCCCGCCGTCGTTGCCCAGGCCCTGGGCTACACCTTCCAGCGGGCCGAGGACCACATGGTGCGAGGCTTCCGTCACTGTCGACGGCACGGCTTCGACGCTGCCGGCGCGATCGGATTCGTTCTCCCTGGGTACCGTACGAACGTGCCCACTTCCGCGGAGCTGCGCCGGATGCGCCGGATTCAACGCTGGATGGGGATCATCCTGCCGATGGTGGTCCGGCGTGTGATCAACGGCCGTGAACCGCAGCCAGGTTGGCTGCCTCGCCGTTGGCTGACCGTGGTGTCGGGTGACATCGACCTCGACGCGGGCATCGGCGCGGTCTGGCTGGTGTGGCGCCCTAAGGCCGCGAAAGCCGAGACGCACGACGCGCTCATGGAACTCTGCGGTGAGGAGTGGCAGTACATGGGCGGTGGCAGCAGTTCAGATGGCGACCTGCCGGTGGGAAGGCCATCAGCGGGCCAGCCCGGGCAGGTCGGCATGATCGAGCTCAGCGGCGGCGCAGGCGCTCTGAGCCGTGCCTACCGCCTGGGGCATCCGCATCCCCGTCCGCACTCCATCGGGACGGCACCCTGGGTCGGATCCGACAAGCTCCAGGTAGCGGCGGAGGTGGACCATCTCCTGCTCGGCGAGCGACGGGTCGAGGTGCCCGCGCACGGCAGCCTCATCCTCGTCTGGAAGTCCCCGTCCACAGGCCGTGGGGGAGTGCGACCGGTCATCGTGGCCGTGGGGCGCGACGGCTCGGAACTCTCCAGGCTCGGCCCTCACGACAGCATGGACAGCTATACCTGGGCGCAGTTGAGCGGCCAGTAGGAGCCGAAAGCTGCGGACTGTCAACACGAGCAGCGCCAGAACCCCGTACGTCCTGCCGGAGGTGCTGTGCATCGGCATCCACCACCCCGACTTCCGTCACCCGCCCCCACAGTTCATGTGTCTCGGTGTCCAGCACGCAGCCCACGTCGGGCTGCAGGGCGCGAACGACAGCGGCCCGCTTCGGCGCCGGCTGAGCGGCTCACCAACTCCCGGGTGAGGCCCGAGGATGAGCGGTTTCGAACCAAGCGGGTTGGTGTCTCAGAGATCGCTGGGCGCTCTGTCCGAGGAGGAGGAAGAGGTGCTCGGTCGCCGCGTGATCAGCCTGGAGCAGTGCCTGGAGGCGCTGGCCGAGGAGACGGCGCCCGGTGTGGCAGTGGTGTCGCAAAGGAAGCCGGTGGGCCGCGCCGGGCGGTGCCTCGGCGGGACGACGCGGCCGGGGCTGACGTGTTGTCGGTCGGACATCAGGCGTTGATGGCCGCTGCCGTGGCGGCGGGAGGCGACGGGCTGGCCTGCCCGGCGGGCACCGGTGGGCTGGGTGCCGCTGGCGCCGTCTGACATCGTCGCTGCGGCGGACGATGTCGAGGGCGAGTCCATGCTGGGTGGTCCTGTCGGTGAGCAGGTGCCGCTTGTGCCCGTTCATCTTCTTCCTGGCGTCGAAACCCCGCGAGACATGGGTGACGGTGGCGTTCGCCTTCATCGACTGAGAGCCGACAACCCCCGCGCTCGGCTCCGGGCTGCGGCCCTCATCCCGGCGGACGGCCTCGCGCAGACGTACATGGGTCAAAGAGGGCCGCATGCCGGTCTACGGCACTCAGATCGCCGGCGTGAATGACACAGACCCTCACATCCGCGCGCGAGTCGTCCCGTCATCGGTGCGGCACGGGTACGCCTGCGGAGCGGAGTTTGGTCTCGGTGAGCGCGGTCAGCCGGGCCGCGACCGGTGCCTGGTCCTCGCGGTGGTTGTTGATCAGCTTGTACTGGGCCGAAGCCCTGCCCCATGCCTGGAGGCTGGCGTGATCACCCAGCAGGGCGGGGTTGGCGAGGTAGTGGTCGGCCATGGCGGTCGCGAGTTCTTCGATCCTCGGGTCGTCCGGTTCCCAGGTCTCGGCCTCCCAGCCGCGCTTGGTCAGGTCGATGTACTCGGGGTCGTCGAGGCCGTGTTCGAGCTGGTTCAGGAAGCCGTCGAAGCCTTCCGGCACCAGGGCCCGTGCCAGTACCAGGGCCTCGCGTTGCGCGGCCACGTATTCGGGGCTGAAGCCGAGGCCGGGCATCCGGTCCAGGACCGCGCAGGCACGGTCGGGCAGCAGGGCCCGGTCGCCGTCGGCGAGCCGGTGCAGCGTGTCGCGGCGGGCGACCAGCTCATCGATGCGTTCGGTGAGCTGCCGCTCGACGTCGGCGAGCGCGGCGCCGAACTGTGCGGCCTCGGCGTCGAGCATGGGCCCGATCTCGGCCAGCGGCACGCCCGCGGCGGCCAACGTCCGTACCTGCACCAACTGCAGAAGCTCGTCTGACCCGTACCGCCGATAGCCGGAGCTGTCACGTTCCGGCTCCGCGACCAGGCCGAGCTTGTGGTAGTGCCGCACCGTCTTCACCGTGACGCCGACGAAGGCCGCCGCCTGCCCGATCGTGACTCCGTTCCTCATCGGCCCATCCTGCCGCAGAGCACCTCGTCGACGAAACGCTGTTGGGCGGTCTGGAAGGCCGATGCTATCGACAGGTCGGCGTCGTCCACCCAGGTCAGCCCGGCGGTCAGGGTCTTGCTGCCGTCGGAGGTGCTGTACATCAGCGCCGCCGAGCCCATGGTGGCGCCGTTGTGGTGGAAGACGGTGCCGCACTTCGTTTCCTGCGCGAACACTCCCAGGCCGTAGCCGACGGTCGCCTCCGGCGTGCGCATATCGGCCAGCAGCTCGGCCGGCAGCAGCTTGCCGCCCATCAATGCGGAGAAGTACGTGTGCAGGTCCCGAGTGGTCGAGATCATGTCACCACCGGCTCCGACCCAGGACGGGTTCTGACGGGTGACATCGACCGTCCGCTCATGTCCAGCGTCCTCGTAGCGGTAGTAGCCGTGGTTGTGCGGCTCGGGGATCTCCGGCGAGGCGCCCGGCGCCACGGTGCCGGTCATCCCCAGCGGCCCCAGCACCAGCCGCTGCAACTCCTCGGCGAACGAACGGCCGGTGACCTTCTCGACCACCAACCGGGCCAGAACGTAGTTGGTGTTCGCGTAGCTCCAGCCCGTGCCCGGCGCGAACCGCGCCGGCCTGGACAACGACAGCCGTACCAGTTCTTCGGGCAGGTAGGTCTTGAACCGGTTGTCCACCCACTTCTTGCCCTGCCAGGGCACCCCCAGCACGATCGTCCCGTCCTCGTAGAGTTCGCCGGTGTGGTTGAAGATCCCGCTGGTGTGCTGCAGCAGCATCCGCACAGTGACCCGCCGGTCGAGACCGAACTCGGGCAAGTAGTCGTCGGCGGGGGTGTCCAGGCCGATCCTTCCCTCGGCCACCAGCAAGAGCACCGAGGTGGCGACGAAATTCTTGGTGCTGCTGCCGATGCGGAAGTGCCCGTTCGTCAGCGGCTTGGTGCTCTGACCCAGCTCGCACACACCGGCGCTGCCGACCCACTCGCCCTGCTCGTCGTTCACCCGGAGCTGTACCCCGACGAAACCGGACTCGACCACTTCCTCGAGCGTCCGCTGCAGCTCCGGACGGTCCTGCCCCCGGCCGGAAAGGTTCGTAGACATGTTGCTCCTTCACATCGGTTGTGCCCGGAGCGGCGTCGTGCCGCTGCGACGAGCCTCCACCCTGCCCCGAGGTCAACCTCAACTGTGATCCAACCCACAGTCCCTACCGGTCGGCACGGATGCCGGAAAGAACGCCCACTCCGGATCCTGGCTGCCCGCCTCGCGCGGGCTTCTCCGCTCGCCATACGCTCGACCAGCGGAGAGCGTCGTCGCGGACCGAACGCGGGGGCGCCCTGCGGCAGTCGGCGACGCGAACATCTCCGGCGCTCTCGTCGCCTACCCAAAACGCCTAGGAGTTGGAGAAGGCTGAGCCCGCCGCCCAGGACGAAGGCTCGCGGGCGCTCGCCGTCCAGCGGCCCCACTAGCCCAGTGATGCGGTCGCCGCGTGCAGGTCCTTCAGGGCGGTCAGTACATGGGGGGCGAGTACGTCGGTGTCGTCGAGGTCGCCTTCTGAGGTGTTCGTCGCGCACCAACTGGTCATGCCGGGCGTTCCCGCGGCCGGAGCCTGATGCCCTGCCTTGGCGCGCCGCTTGGCCGCGGCTTGCTGCACCGCCTTGGCCCGGACCTTTGCGGGCAGGTCCTCGAACTTGACGGGTGCGCCGAAGCACGCCTGGCCGCCGTCCTTGTCGACCGACCCGCACTGTTCCTTGGCCGCAGGCGCCGCACGCATCGGGCTGCGGGTGACGGGCGCCCCGAGCGGGCGGGTGATCTTCCCCGTGATCACCTGATCCGTCTGGTCCGGGTTCGGAGCCGTGGAGTCCGGGTCCGGCAGTGTGAGGTCAATGGCGTGGTCCCCACCGGTATCGCCGGATCCGTTCCCGGTGAACGTCACGGACACCGCCTGCGATGCGCCGCCGTCGTTGGCGGTGCGCACGTTGAGTGTGTGGTCGTTCGCGGTGGGCGCCGCCGGAGCGGTGGGCGCGGCCGGAGCGGTGGGCGCGGCCGCGCGCAGTCCGGTGTCGATGGTCACCGATGTCTTGCCCGCGGCATCGATACGCTTCCACGCGGCGGCGTCGAGCTGCCACTCCACCCACTTCGCCGTGTGCCCGGCAGGGAGACCGACGGTGAACTCGCCCGGTTTGCCGTTGCTCTTGACGCCGGTCGGCTGAGCGGGCTTGGCCGCGGCGGGGGAGTCGATGGTGAACGCGGCCCACGGCGACCAGTCGGTCTCGTACAGACGAGCACGCCGTACTCGTTGTCGTTGGTCAGTTTGACCCGGCTCTTCGGCTTGCCATTGGCGTCGGTGGTCCACACCTCGAAGGTGAGATTGCTCGTGTCGCCGTCGGGGTCGGTGACCGTGTTACGCGGGGACGGTCATCTCAGCCGACTGTATGGACGGCGGTCGGCAGTTTGGTCGGCTCGACGTCGATTCCCAGGACAGGGGTGTTGCGGCAGGTGTAGTCCGTGGCGGGCCTGCCGAAGCCGCTTTCCAGCTTTCCGCCGAGCTGTGACAGGCACTCGCCGAGGGCCTCCTGCCCGTAGGCGTTGGGGTGCAGTGCCTCTTGCTGATCGCCTTGGGAGAGCCAGAGAAGATCCGAGGACAAGAGGTACGGGATCCAGCGGACCCACTCCGCGTACTGAACGGGCAGTGGATCGGCCAGCGTGTCGCTCGCGCTTGCCTGGTCAGCCCGGTTGCTGCACAGTTCGTGGCCCTCGAACGCAGGACCGAGGTCGAAGAACCTGGCGCCCACGGTCGCGGCGGCGTTTCTGAGTTCTCGCGTCAGGCCTCCCACGAGCGTCTGGCGGGCCCAGTCGGTGTCCGCGTCGTAGAAGGGGCAGCCGCCGTCGGAGTAGCGCGGGCCGCTCTCCTTGTAGCGGTAGTCCGTGCTGCGGGGGAGCGGGGCGGGGTAGGACTGCACCACCAGGTTGTAGTCCTTGGGCTGGTAACCGGCCGTCTGCATGGTCTGCTGGACGGCACGCAGAGCGGTGACGACCTGCTGCCGGACGGTCACGAGGTCCTTGTCCACATCCGGCCAGACACCCCTGCAGCCCGCGAGCCGCAATACGTACCGCTTGACGCAGGACCGGACGATGTCGCTGAACTTGAGATCGTTTCCGCCGATCGACACGACGATCATCTTGACCTGGTACCTCTTCGCGATGTCCGCGAGCTGGTTGGTCTGTGCGTCTTCACCTTTGTCGGCGTACGGGTGGGTGATTTCGTTCGTGGTGGCCCCGGAGCAGGCGAGATTGAAACGGCGCCATGGTGGGACTCGGGGGTAGCCGTCGGTGTCGGTCATGTTGATCGGGGCGACGTCCGAGCGGTCGCACTTGGTGCCGCCGGGGGCGTAGGAGGTGGGGCCGTAGACCGTGTCGAGGTCGTGGTCGCACTCGTCCTCGCTCTTGGAGCAGTTGTCGGCGGCGCGGTCTGTGCCCCACGCCGAGCCGTGCGCCCCGGTGTCGGCGTTGCCTGCCCACCGTCCCGCCTCGCCGGAGATGTAGCTGTCGCCCAGCGACACGATGGCCGGGTTCTTCGGCGGTACGCACGCGGCCCGGCGGGCCTTCAGGATTGCGTCGATGGGGTCGCAGCGGAACTCGTGTCCGTCAGGGGCGGCACTGGTCCAGAAGCCGACGGGGTAGTGGTCGGAGGCGTCCAGGTAGGTGAGACGGAATCCGGTGTACTGGTTGTCGGTCACCCCATTGGAGATCATGTAATCGAACTCGTCCTTCGGGCTTTTCACCGGATACGTGAAGAGTCCCGATCGCACGATCTGCAGGTCCGGGTTGTCCGCGAGAAGTGGGTCGAGTGAGTCGGGCGTGCGGTTGAAGTCGCCCATGGCTGCCCAGTGGCTGCCCGCATCAGCTGAAATCTTGCTGATCAGGTTGGGCACGTCGTTGCGCTGACTGGCGCGGCTCGGTCTGTTCTGCGCGTGGAGGGTATAGAACCAGGTCCCGTCCGCGAGCAGGATGCCGAGGGCGGGCTTGGCCGCGTTGTTCACCGGGCCGCCGGGCACGACCGGCTGAGGGGGGATGACCTGGACCGCTCGCACCGCGTCGGTCGGTTGATTGACGACGATGGCCAGGGACCGGTTCCTGCGCGTCGGTGTCTTGACCCTGTAGATGATGCAGGGGCTCGACTGCGGTTCGCCCGGTGGCCGGCAGTTCACCCACCGATAGCGCTCGACGGTGAAGCCGTGCGCCAGCGTCGTCAGCCGATGTACATACGCACCGTCCGCCAGTTCTGCATCCGGAGGCACTGCGTCAGGGACTTCCTGAAGAGCCAGGACGTCGACCTGTTTGGCCGCCGAGTAGACGCCCTGCTGCCAGCGGTCCGGAGCGCCTTGCATGTTGAACGTTCCGGCCCGGTGCCGGTCTGCCTGGGCTTGGGCAGTACCCGGGAACACCACCGCCTGCAGCAGGCTTGTCACCGTGATGAGGACCAGCAAAACGGGCAGGAGAAGTCGTCGGGTTTGCACCGGTGCGCGAAAGGCCGTCATTGCCTTTGTGCCCTCTCCGGGAGCCCTGCGCTCCCGCTGTGATCGAACCTGAGGCGGCTGTGGAGCACCGCACCGGAAGCAGCGAGAAATTGAGGCATGAAGCTCAAGGAGCACGCTGCAGTCACGCGAACCGCCAACTGTCCAAAGGCCTGTAACGGAGCGTCACCGGATTGCAACAGTAGATCAGAGCGGAATGAACTGGTCGATGACACGGGAATTTGGGAACGATTCTGCTAGGCAAGGGAGCCTGGTCGGGTGATCCCGGGCGGGTGGATGGATGGATGGGTGAATGGGTGGACGGGTGCATGAGGGCGGGCCTTTTGTGCAACACGAGGGCTGTTGACACCAACTCGTAAAATTGCAGGCCTTGTTGATGCAGCGGTACGCGGTTTTGTCCTTCGCGTTCAGCTCGGTGCCGTCGGCATGTGATTACCTCCCGCTCCGGATCGGGAACGCAGTCGATCGTCCGGAGAGGATACGGAGGTACCCGTCGGTCATCCCCGATGCTTCGCATGGGCCGGACTTGGTCATCATGTCCGTCAGGCCGCCAAGGGGGCTGCCGGCGCTCTGGCCGCCACCGCTGCCGAGGGAGCCGAGCAGCGTGCCGAGGACGCTGCCGGCCCCGCCGGAGACGGAGGTACCGCTGCCGCTTCCCGAGCCTTCGTAAAACCCGTTGGCGGG
This sequence comes from Streptomyces yokosukanensis, assembly GCF_001514035.1. Lineage (GTDB taxonomy): Bacteria > Actinomycetota > Actinomycetes > Streptomycetales > Streptomycetaceae > Streptomyces > Streptomyces yokosukanensis. The sequence goes on from NZ_KQ948207.1 coordinate 717,325, forward strand.
CCACGGCGACCACTGCTAATTTGTCGGAGGCCGTGCAAGAGAATGAGGAGGTGGTACCCGTGAACACAGTATCGACATGGGTGCTCCCCTCCGGGGTCACGGTCGGGCGATAGGTCGTCCGGGAGCGCCGTTCACGAGCACTCCCGAAAGGCACGACCATGCGATTCACTTCCGAACAGCGCCTCGACGACGGCGTCCTCGAGCGCGAATTCACCCTCGGCGAGATTCCCGGCACCCTGTGGACGCCTGAATCCGCCGCACCGGTCCCGCTGATCCTGATGGCCCACAACAACGGCCTGCCCAAGGGGGAATCCCGGCTGGTGGCCCGGGCCCGGCACACCGCGGCGTACGGCTACGCGGTGGCCGCCATCGACGCCCCGGGGTGCGGCGACCGGCCCCGTTCCGCCGCCGACGACCAGGCCCGCGCCGACCTCCGCCGGGCGATGCAGGCCGGCGAGCCGGTCGACGAGATCTTCGAGTCCTTCATCGGCCCGCTGGTCGAAAAGACGGTCCCGGAATGGCAGACCACCCTGGACGCCCTCCTTACGCTGCCCGAGATCGGCGGCCCGGTCGGGTACTCGGGGTGGACCGCCGTCGGCATTCGGCTGGCGGTGACCGAGCCGCGCATCGCGGCTGCCGGCTTCTTCGCCGGGGGTTACGTGCCCCTCGCCCAGCGCGAGGAGGCCCGGCAGATCACCATTCCGCTGCTGTTCCTGCTGCAGTGGGACGACGAGGGGAACCCCCGGCAGCGCGCCCTGGACCTGTTCGAGGCCTTCGGCACCAAGGAGAAGACACTGCACGCAAATATGGGCGGGCACGTCGGCACCCCGTGGTTCGAGGTGGACGACGGGAACCGGTTCTTCGGCCGGCACCTGAAGTGAGGCGGGGCCGGTAGGCCGGCCGCGGACGGTAGGCGGAGTCGGCCAGGATCACGTCCATGGAGGACGGGTCCCGGCCCTCCTCCATGGCGCTGGCCGGTGGACGTACGACTGCCCTGATCGCGCCGGTACCGGCCGTCGGGGATGTGTGCCACCGCGTCACACTTCCCTTCGTCCGTACGCTGAGAGGCCCCGGGGTCGCCCCCGGGGCCTCTCGGTGTGGGTGCGGGTGTTCCTCCCCGAGCCCCACCATGGTCACGGTCTCACACGGCGCCTAGCTCCAGGGAAAGGCTGCGTTCTGGTTGAGTGAGCCCACTGCCAGGCCGCCTGCGCAGGCGATCAGCCAGTCCGCCGCGGTCCACCGCGTGACCAAGTGGCGTACCGCGGCGCCTGCCTGTGCGGGAAGGACGCAGCCGGTCAGGACGATCGCCACGAGGTCCGTATGTGTGAGGTCCTGGTTGCGCGTCAGCGCGTATCCGGTCGCGGTGGCCATGGTGGCGAGGATCAGATTCCTCAGATCGACGCTGCCCAGTGAGGGGAGGCCGGCCCCACGCGCGTTGCGGACGGTGTAGACGACCAGTGCGGCGGCCTGGGCGACGATGGCCAAGAGTGCGACGAGCATGAGCGGTTCCTTTCAGAACTTGCAGGCCTTCTGGATCGCCGGGATGCCGAGCAGGGCCTTGATGGCCGCACGCTGCGGGGAGCTGAGCTTGCGGCGCTTGGCGTACGTCTGGATGAGCTTCGCGGTCTTCTTGACGCCGATCCGCTTCACCAGCCGCACCGCGGTGAGGACGCGCGCGGAGGATCCCACCGGGGTGAACATGGCGATGAATCCGGCAACCGTGGTGGCGCACCACAGGATCTTCTTGGTGGTGGACCACCAGGAGGGGTCGATGACGATGGGGAAGGCGCTGTCGGCGTCGAAGTCGACGTGCTGGACCAGCTTGTTGCCCACGACTTTGTAGCTGGTGGGGATGTCCTTGCCGTTGGCGTCCTTGGCCCAGGGGGCGGCGAAGAACCCGGCTGGCTCCTTCTGCGGCGCCTTGTCGGCGACGTCGTCGCCCTCGGAGTACAAGGACACCGACCCGTCGTCGTGGGTGACGGCCTTCATCCCCGCGGGGAGGGTGAAGCCGGTCTCGTAGTCGCGCGGCGCGGAGCTGTCCTTGAGGATGTTGAGTGTGCGCGAGCCGCCGTCGGTGGTGGGCTGCACCACGGTGTCGACCGGTCCGGGGGAGGTGTAGACGACGTTGCCGCCCACCTGGGTGCCCTCGGTGGTGGCCTGGGGGATGGTGAGCGTGGCGGGCATCTGGGCGTTCTTGATGTCGATGCCGTTGTTCTTGCCGTCCCAGGGAACCGCGACGGTGTTCTCCTCGGTGGTGGCGATCGAGGCGTACTTGGTGTCGGAGGCGGTGGCGGCCGTGATGTCCGCGGCGTCGGAGTGGAGATTGGCGAGCCCGAGGGCGTGTTCGGCGGCGGTGGGCTTCCAGGAGGTGTCCACGGTGAAGCGGACGGGGTCGGACCAGCCGTTGGCGTAGTGGGTGCCGTCGTAGGTGGTGGTGCGGAAGCTGTAGGTCCTGCCCGAGACCAGCTTGTCGGCGGGGACCTTCACGCTGGAGGTGCTGTTGGCCGGTACCGGAGCGGCGTTGAAGGTTGCGACGACCTTGTTCGTGGAGGTGTCGGTGATCTCGTAGGTTCCGGTGATCTGGTCCTCGCCGTTGGTGTCCACCGTGGAGAACCGGAGGGTCGGCGTGGTCGAGTTCACCTTGAAGATGCCGCCCTGGGACAGGAACGGTGTGCCGGCCTGGAGGTTCGTGCCGTTGTAGGGGCGGTAGTTGTAGGTGACTTCGAGGGTGGGGACCTGGGCCTGGTCGGGGGCCTCGGAGGAGTAGAACCGCTTCCATGCGTAGGTGTCGGACTCGTCCGCCGCCTTCAGCGCGATGGATCCTTCTTCGGCCTTCTCGGACGACCAGGTCTGTGCGAGCTTGGTGACGTCCGCGCTCGCCCATCCGGCGTTGGAGCACGAGGCGGACTTGGTCTCGGTGGAGGTGGCGATCTTCTCCTTCATCACCGGCTGCCTGGTCCAACGGGTGTTCTTGTCCGCGGGGTCCGCGGCCCACACCTCCCAGCCGCGCTTCTCGCACGACCAGGAGTGGTAGTTCCACATCTTCAGCGTCGCCTTGGACACCAAGGAGTCGGCGAAGTTCGCGGTGCGGAATGTCAGGAACGAGCGGGCGGTGCGCTTGGTGGAGCCTGAATGGTCGCCGGGCCAGCCGAGCTTGAGGTCGGTGTTCGAAGACTGGTCGGTGGTGTCACCGCCCTGCACGAAGGTGTCGAACAGGGTGTCCAGGGTGTCGGTGGCCGGGTCGATCGTCACCGGGTAGTGCGTCGCGGGATCGCTCAGCCACTTCGCGTCCGGGGTGAGGGTCAGCTCGACGGTGTTGCCGTGCTGGGCGACCTTCATCTCGATGGGCCTGGTGTTGGTGCGCTCCAGCGACTTCTTGTCCACCTTCGCGTCCCACATCACCGGCGCGGGCATCACTGCCCGCTCTTCGCCCTGGGCGTCGGTGAAGGACACGGACCCGTCGGTGTTCTGCCGGGCCGTCACCCCGTCGGGCACCGTCATGGGCAGCACCATCGGTGCCCCGTCCTCGGGCGCCTTGTTCAGCCGCAGGAACTGCTCGAACCCCGTCCGGGTGGCTTCCACGATCAAGTCGCCGCCGGGCACGGCGTCCTTGTAGGTGGCGACATTCCCGTCCAGGGCCGGGGCGGGCAGCCCGCCCTTCCACTGCACCGCCATCCGGTCTTTGCCGGTGCCGAGGGTGACGAGGTCGCGTGCCTGGGACGCCGGGGCCTTGGCCGCACCCTCGATCGACCGGGGCAGGGCGCCCCCCTTCCCGGCCAGCTGCAGCTGCTTGGGGTGCGCCTCGGCCGTGACCCCGCCGTCCTTCGCGGCCCTGAGGTCGACGTCGATGTCCACCCACCTTCCGTCACGGATCATGCGGATCGGGCCGGCGGCCATCTCCCGGGTGAGGGTGGCGTCGGGGTTGGCGTAGACGGTGTCGGTCTCGGTGCGCAGTTGCAGTACCTCGACCCTGCGGTCCTGTACTGCTGCGGCCGCCTGCGCGGCCTCGACGCTCTCGGCTTCCCTGATCGGATTGGCCTTGAACGTCGCCAGTTCCTTCCCCAGGCCCGACAACGCCTGCTCGAACTCGGCGGCTTCGCTGTCTTCGGTCGAGGGCTTGGCGATGGCGTGCGGTGTAGACGCCAGGACTGCGCCTACGGTCAGCACTGCTATGCCCGCGGTTCGGGCACGCCAGTTGTACTTCACGTGGTGACTCCAGGTTCAGGCATGGCGATCCGGCATCCCTGGTCAGGGAATGGAGGATCGCCGCGGCAACCTGCGCGCTGTGTGCAGCGCGAGGCGACCGCCTTCAAAGCAATGGTCTTGACCGGAACTTTACCTCACTTGACCAATGCTTGAGTAAATGGAGTGGGCGGAAGGTGGTGAAGGTGATGAATAGGACTTATCGCACTTGCGCTGTGCTGTCGGTCAACTCGGCCAACTCGCCCACGACGGCCGGGAGATGGGTGACGCAGTGTCGCGGTGTCGCGCTACGGGGGTCGGCACCCTTGCCACCACCGGCCCGCCTCCGCGCACCGGCATGCCCGCGATCCGCATCCACGGGCCGCGCCGCACCGCTCCCAGGTGCAGCAGCTCGGCGGTCAGCCGGACAGCGTGGTGGATGGCCTGCGTGCGCCGGAAGCTCTCCTCCGAGGACGCCTTTCGACAGCGGAGTCGGCCGAGTGCGTCACGGAAGGCGATGAGGAGGTCTTCCACGCGGGTGCTTGTGGGTGTCGGGTCGTTCTGAGAGGCAGTTCTTGTGGCGGCAGGCTGGGGTGGCTGGCTGTGGGCGCGGGGGCGTGAGCGCGGACGAGGACGACGAGGTGGGGAGCATTCACGGCCCGTCACCGCTGCTGGGCGGACTCGACAACGGTGACACCGCGTCCCTGCGCAACGACCGTGGCCGCATCATCGACGCCGGTCTCGTGTGCCGCGACCACGGCGGACGGCCCCAGCACTGAAGCCCGCTGACTTCCCGTAGATGACCGAGCCGGTCCCGGCGTGCCTCACCGAGCGCCGGGGCCGACTGGTCACAGTGCGGGTGCCTGAGGGAGCCTGCCACGAGCCGGTGATCTTTCCGTTGTTTCGGCCGCGAGGGTGGGAGCCTGGCTTCTACGGTCGATGCACCGGAACCAGCGGCGCAAGGAGGTGGGGGATGCGGGGCAGGAGGGCGTGGTTCGAGGCGCTTCGGGTGCTTCGGGAGCGTGAGCGGGACGCTGAGCAGGGCTGGGTGCTCTCCGGCGACCTGCTGCCGGACCATCAGCTGTCGGTCCAGGCCGCCGCGGGGGAGGGGCTGGCGGAGCTGGCCGATCGTGAGGTGCGGGCGGAGTTGTCCGCGTGGGAGCGGCGGCCGGTGCTGTGGGCGGCGCGTCTGTCGCCGTCCGGGCATGACGTGTTGACCTACATGGACGCCGGCCCTGCTCCGGCGACGCAGCACCAGGATCCGGCCGAGGGCGAGAGGCTCGTCGAGCTGCGCCCCGTGGAGATGGATGCCTTGCGTGTGTTCGTGAGGGTCGGGGCACAGTTGCGTGTGCCGCCGGCGGACGGTCTGGCGGATCGGGTGTGTACAGCGCACTTTGACAGGGCCGGCAACCGCTGGTCGCTTTGCTTGGACGCGGAACAGATCCAGTCGGTGGCCTATGCGCTTTATCTGCGCTCGATGGGCGGTTCCATCACGGAGGCGAACCGGTTCGCTCGCGAGTACGGGGTCGCCTTCCGGATGGACGTCGCCTCGGGAGGCCCGCGGCCGTTCCGCCTGCGTAGGCCCAGCCGCCCCTAGACGAGTGAGTCCGATGTCTTTGGGCGTATGTGATCAGATCATCTTGATCTCGGGGTCGACAGTCTGGTTGTGACAGAACGGATGAGTGCGGGTGAACACTCCTGTCGGGGCGCGGCGGCTTGCCGTCCAGGCTGAGCTGGTTCTGCCGTGCAGAGAGGCAGTACTGACGACGCTTGCCGGAGGGGTATCTGCATGCTGACGAGTGCGACCAGAGCCCACATCTTCTACTGGCCACCGCTGCCCTCGCTACTGCATCGTGACGGTGTGAGACCGCACGCCGAACGGAGGCGCAATGACCGAAGAGGCTCCAATCCGGGTAGGACTCCGCGTCGAGGATGTGACCGAAGCGGCCACGTTCTACCAGGGGCTCGGTTTCGAGCAGACCGGATCGATATCCAATCCCGACGGCCGGACGGTCATGGCGATCCTCAGACGCGGTGACCTCCAACTGCTCGTCGATGCCCTGGTCGGCATGCCGTTTCCCGACAGCGACCGTGACCGCATGACGAGAACCAGCCCTCGGGGCCTCGGTGTGGTCATCGGCATCGAGGTGACCGACGTCGACGCGACAGCGGACTACTGCCGCTTGTCCGGATGCCAGGTCACCACCGCGCCGGCCGACGCACCGTGGGGCGAACGGTACGCTGAATGCCTCGATCCGTACGACTACGCATGGAAGTTCTTCCAACCGCTCCCGGACCCGCCGCCGGACAGCCTGAGCGCCGCTCGCCACAGCTGGTTCGCCTGAACCGCACCTGAACCAGCCGTCCCCCCGGCCACATAACAGGGATGCGAGGGTGACGGCCGTCTGATAGGACTCGGCCGTCTTTTCGAGCGCCAGCAGGCCCAGGGACGGAGAGATGGCGCTGGGCTCGCCACACGGGTCGATGGCTTGCAGTCCATGGACGAGCGTACGACCGGCGACGGTGTCCCCACCTCTGCGGTATGGGGGCGGTCATCGACTCCTACCACGTGCGGGCGGCTCGGCGGGGCCCAATGGCAGCCCCAGCCCGGTCGACCGGGCACGGCCGGGCAGCAAGCACCGCATCCTCACCGACGGCCAGGGCATCCCATCCCGCTCGCGGTGTCGCAGACCGGCGGCAACCGCAACGACGTCCCCCAGTTGCTGCCGCCGCTGGACAAGGTCGCGGCCGTGGCCGGCGTCGTCGGCCGGCCCAGACGCCGGCCCGACATGCTGTTCGGCGTCTCTGTCAGGACCTCTAAGCGCAGTGTCTCCGGTGCTCCGGCCGGGCCGACGTCGATGGTGCTCGCCGGCCTTCACTGACCACCGTCATTTCCCGGCAGGCGGTCCACGCCCAAGCGGATGCTGTGGGCGGGCCGGAGGACTCGGCCCGCCCACCACGGGATCAGGCCGCCAGCGCTTCCCGGAGTGTTGAAGGCTTGAGCCCGAAGGTGTCACGGACATCGCTGTCGTCGACGAGGAACGGACGCTCGGACATGTAGCTCATCTCGGCGAACTCCCGCCACAGCGGATCGGTGAAGGACAGCAGCGCCATGTCCCGTTCGGTGAGCGGCTCCAACCGCGGTTCGGGCGCTCCATGGAGTTCGGCGAGGTCGGTCGCAGCCTGGCGCAGGGTCGTGGTGATGACCGGGGCGTGCCAGGCCCGTCCCCAGGCCCGCTCGTCGCCGCTGACCGCCACCAGTGCCGCTGCGACGTCCTCGGTGTAGGAAAACGAATGCGCCGCATCGGGGTTGCCATGGACGAGAGCCAGTTCACCCTCACGGATCCGAGGCGCGACCAGCAGCGTGAACGCTGAGACTGCGCCTGGGCCCAGGTATTGGCCGGCTCGCACTTCGGTGACCCGCAGCCGCCCTTCGTCGTGGGCGTCCTTGGCCTGCCGCCACAGCTCGGCCCTCACCCGGCCCTTTCGGGTGTGCGGAGCCATCGGGGTGCGCTCGGTGACCGGCCCGGTGGTCCGCTGATAGCCGTAGTGGTTGCCGAGCATCACGTAGTCGGCCCCGGCCCGCTCGGTCGCGGCGAGGATCGAAGCGAACAGCGGCGGCATGGTCTCTGGCCAGGTGTGGTAGGCGGTCATGGCGGCGTTGAAGACCGTGGTCGCTCCGGCCAGTATCTCAGCCAGCTCGTCAGTGCGGCCCGCGTCCAGGGCGATCTGTTCGATGCCGGGGTGGTCCGGGCCACTGCCACTGCGGGTGATGAGGCGGACCCGCTTGCCGCTCTCGGCCAGTTGCCTGGCGGTCGCGACCCCGGTCGCGCCCGCCCCGATGACGACTGATTCAGCCATGACGTTGTCTCCGTTGTCCCTCAGAAATGGAACGTTTCCCCGAAGAGGAATCGTGGTTCGCGGGGGCCCGACCGCTCGCCCAACTCTGCCGCGCGGACACAGGGTAGGGTCAGTGGCCTGAAAGCCATGAGGTCCAAGGATCCAGCCATGCATCGTGTCGCCGTCCTGGCCGTCCCTGCGGTCAAGCCGTTCGACCTGTCCATGCCGTCGACGCTGCTCGGCGCAGCCGAACTCGAGGGACGCCCCGGCTATGAGGTGACGGTGTGCACCGCCACGCCCGGTACAGTCGCGGCCTCCGGTGGCATCGACGTGGTGATCCGGCACGGTCTTCAGGCGGTCGCGACGGCGGACACGGTGATCGTCCCCTCAACCGCCAGCCGGCACGACGCCGAGCCGGCCGCACTGGACGCCTTGCGGGAGGCCGTCGCCGCGGGCAAGCGCGTAGCCTCGATCTGCAGTGGCGCCTTCGTCCTCGCCCAGGCCGGGCTCCTCGACGGCCGTGCTGCCACCACCCACTGGGCCCTGGCCGAGGAACTGCAGCGCGCCTTCCCTTCGGTGCGCGTGGACGCAGACCGGCTGTTCGCCGAGGACGGACCGATCGTCACCGGTGCGGGCTCGGCCGCCGGGATCGACCTGTGCCTGCACCTGATCAGCTCCGACTACGGCGCGACCGTGGCCAACGCGGCGGCCCGTACCGCTGTCGTCACCCCAGTGCGGCACGGCGGGCAGGCGCAGTTCGTGCAGACCCCGCTGCCGGCCAAGACCGACTCCTCATTGGACGCGGCCCGCATCTGGGCACTGCAGCATTTGGACCAGCCGATCTCCCTGCACGACCTGGCGGGTCAGGCCAGGGTCAGTGTGCGGACCCTGACCCGCCGCTTCACAGCCGAGACTGGTGTGACCCCGTTCCAATGGCTGCTCCAGCAGCGGCTGCTGAGGGCCCGCGAGCTGCTGGAGACCACCGATCTCACCGTCGACCACGTGGCCCGCCGCAGCGGCCTCGGCTCCGGTGAGTCGCTCCGCCAGCACCTGAGCCGCCAGATCGGCATGACCCCGGCCGCCTACCGAGGCGCCTTCACTCACCGCCGGAGTGTGAAGACTGGTCAGTGACTGCGTGTCTGGTCTCAAACGATCTGGCCCCGGCCCAAACCTTCGACCTTGAGCGACCAGGTCAGTTGAGACGTGAGCATGCCGAGGATCTCGATTGTTCAGCTCCTGGGTGACTGGGTGCCGCACGCTGTGTCAGCTGACCCGGTGCGGTCCCATGGCCCGACGGCACGGTTGACGACAGCCCTGGGCGGGAACTTTACCGCTACCTCACCACCTGTCAGGGCGATCCCGAAGCGATCGGAGCCATCACTGTGCGCGGCAGAGCAGTGCGATCCGGTGCGACCAGGTTGCCGTGGGTGGCCGCCCTGGCCGTTGTTGCGGTCGCGGGATGTGCGTCACCGAAGGTGTGCAACGGGCCGAATGAGCCCGCTCCGGATGTGCTGTTGGATGTCGCACCGTGGGCGGCTTCACATCAACAGGCCACCGTGCGGGCCTGCGTCAACGATCGGTGCCGGGCGATATCGGGTGCGTCTCCCTCCGCGCACTCCCTCTTTCTGCCGACACCGGCAGGGCCGGACGCCGGACGTACCGTCACGGTGACCGTCACGGCGGTCGAGAGCGACAAGCAGGTGCTCCGGGTGAGCAGACGCGTCCGGCCAGTGCAGCAGACGGAGGATGGGCCGTGCGGCAGGGTCACGTGGTGGCAGACCCCCATGACACTGACGGCTGCCGGAGAACTTCAGGTGCGCTCACGATGATGTGATCAGGACACGGCGGCCTCTGGCGTTCGGCGAACAAGATCATCTGGCACGAACTGGCGAATCCGTCCCGATCACTTGAGACAGAGACCAGATCGGCGGAGACGGGACAGGAGTCCTGTCGCAGTGAAGGCTGATGGCTCACCAGGTTGTCTCGCCGAAGGCTGACGCATGGGGCTAGATTTCCGGTGACGTCGACCAGGGCGTCGGTGAGGTCACCGTCGTCATCGCGGAACCACAGAAGGACGACATCGGCGACGCCGTCGTACTCGTGGTCGATCAGGTTCTGGCCGATGATCTCCTCGATGGCCTCTCGGAGGCCCAGGTCAACGTTGTCGTGGCCGATCTCCTGTACAACCTGGCCGGGCTGGACGCCCAGCCGGGCCGCAGGGTTGGTCCGCTCTTCCGTGGTCATCCCTGCCTCCGACATCACTGGACGCGTCCGCGTTCGCCCGAGCCGCCGGACAGGCCGGATGCCCTCGGCGGCCGGGCCTGGCCTGCCCCCAGCCGGTGGCCGCGCGCGAACAACGAGGGAGCGGAGTTGATGGCAGGGAAGCGGAAGACGAACCCAGCGGGCTCGCGGCGCTAGCCGCAGCGACGCAACCTCACTCCTATGGGCCTGAAGGCGGCAGCCAAGGAACCCCGTCTTCAATCGCGTCGGCCCCGCAACCCCAACGCCGTCATCGCACAGCTGGCCGAGCTGACCCGCCAGCACTGGCAAGGCACGACGCACGACGACTTCCACATGTACGCCGGCGAACTCCCCATCGTGGTCATCGGCATGACAATGCTCCACGCGTCGATGGGGGCCACCGCGCGCCGTTCGGGTCGGCAAGGACATATGTGGGGCGCGGCGATCTCACCGATGCCGAATGGGCCTGACTGGAGCGGCACTTGCCGTGGACCGGTGGTGTGACCTGCCCGCACGCTTCGGGTGGCTTCCCGGCACGCCGCCGGTGCAAGGCACCCCACCGTCCGCCCCCCTTGAAGATCATGAACATGCTATCTTCCTTGAGGTCAAGATCATCTGACTTGGCTTCAGATTGCTCATTCAGGAGAAACTGTGTCTTTCGCAGTACGGGGGAAGCGCACCATGGCACTGACCGGCCTCGCGGTCGCAGCGGCCATCGGTGGCGCGACGCTGGCCACGCCGGCCTACGCCGACGACGTCTACGGCCACTGCACCACGGACGGTGTCCGCATCCGCTCCAACCCGAGCACGTCGGGCGCGGTACTCGGCCTCTGCTACACCGGCGAGCGCTTGGCGCACCGCGACGTGTCCGGTGACGGTCAGTGGGACCTGGTCTACGACGTCGACAGCGGCGTCAGCGGATGGATGTCCCACGGCTACTTCAGCTGGTGACATGTCCCGCTGAGGTACCGATGAAGATCTAGAGAGACGGCCGCCCGCCCGTGTGGCAGAGCGGCCTCGTCGAGCCGGGATGCGGCTCGATACCGGAGGGTCCGGCACGCTCGGCAGCGTGCCGGACCCTCGCGGTCACGGCGCCGCCTACAGTCCGCCCACCCGGGCGGGGAACCGCTCCAGGGTGGCGTTGACGGTCTCTGGGCTGTCCGGGTCGGCGAAGTCGACCGGCTTTCGATAGCTGGTACTGGTCCCCGCAGGACGGGAATTGCGTGATTTTGGCGGCGAAGATCCGGCGCGGAGTCGGCCGAAGCGGTCGCCGCCGCGCAGGCCGCCGTCGACGTTCCTGAGGGGATCGGCATACGTGGTGCAGCGATGTCCGTGGCGCTGGGGGCATCTTCAGGGTTCCTCGGGGAAGGTGTCGCCGTACATCGGCAGGCCACTCACGGACTGCCCCCGGGAGACTTCCTCTTCGATCACGTCCCAGTGCTCCACCAGGACGCCGTCTTCGATGCGGAGGAAGTCGACGGCGATCCATGGGGCGGGCTGCCCGTGGCCCGTGAATCGCCCACGCACCATGACCATGTCCCGTTCCGCCATGATCAGCTCCCACTCGTGCTTCAGCTCCGCCGGGAGGCTTTTGACCAGGTTGAACAGGCCGTCCCGGCCGGGAGCGATATGGGCGCTGTGCTGGATGTAGTCGGGGGACCAGAAGCGTTCTGCGGCGGTGTAGTCCCGCTGGTTGAACAGGGTGTCGAAGGCCTCGCGGACGATGGCCTTGTTCCTGTCTTCGGTGGTGCTCATGGGTTGGTCACCTGCTGTTCGATGTGGGGAGGGAAGGTGCGGATGCTGGGGCGTCGGCGGGCGGCGGGGCGGGCGCGGACCCGCCGTGGCGGACCTTGTCCGGCGGCGTGGCGGTCACCACTGCGGGTTCGCGAAATCCAGCACGAGGCGTCCGCGGACGCCACCGGTGGCCAGACGCTGGTGTGCCTCGGCGGCGCGCGAGGCCGGCAGCAGCTCGCCGACGCGGAGGGTCAGCTCGCCGTTCTCCGCCTGCGGGCGATCCGGTGGAGCAGGGCGGTGTCGGTGGCGGCGCTGTAGGAGGAGATCGGGTGGATGGCGATGCCGCGTTCGGTCGGGCCCGTCCAGCCCTTGAGGCTGACCAGTGCTCCGCCGTCGGCGACCGCCCCGAGCGCCTGCGCGTTGAGGGCGGCGCAGTCGATCAGTGCGGGTGCTCCGCCGGACAGTGCACCGCGGATGTCGGATGTGGCGTTCCGGCGCCGTAGCACGACCTGGTCGGCGCCCAGGGCCCGTACCGTCTTCTGGTCCGCTTCGGATGCGTAGGCCAGCACGGTCAGGCCGTCCGCCTTCGCCGTCTCGACCGTGTAGCCGCCGACCGCTCCCGCAGCTCCTGCGACGACGAGCGTCGTGCCGGGGGCCAGAGCGAGCGCGTCGAGGGACGGCCGCGCGGTGATCGCGTTGAGCGGTAGCGTGGCGGCCTGGGGGAAGGTGGCCTTGCGGGAGCCGGCACCACCGATGCTTGGTGGACGAGTAGCTGCTCGGTGTAGGTGCTGCCGTGCGGGCCGAACGGCATGACGTAGGCGATCGCGTGGTCTCCCACGGTCAGCCGCCCGTCGGTGCCCGGTCCGAGCTCGTCCACCACGCCGGCCACGTCCATGCCGGGCACGTGGGGGACAGGGCGCGCTGTGAGTTGGTCGGTTCGTCCTCCCGTGCGGATCGCGGGTCCTGTTCGCTTCGAGTTGTGCACGGTCCTCTGCCGGTCTTTCGTGCCGTCAGAACCGCTTCATGCCTGCGGTTGCGCCTGGAGCTGGGTAGTCATGAACGTGTTGAGCTCGGTGACGTAGGCGTGCTCGTTCGGTCCGGCGTTGTCCCGGTAGACGCGAGCCTGCTCGACGACGATCTCCTCGCTGTCGGTGTCCAGTGCCTCGATGGTCTGGGCGATGAACGCCTCGACCGGCATGGCCCGCTGGTCGCCTTCGGCGCCGACCAGGCCGGTGGCCACCCACGGCGGCACGATCTCCTGGACACGGACAGAGCTGCCGCGCAAGGCGAAGCGCTGAGACAGGGCGTAGGAGTGCAGCGCGGCCTTGGTGGCTGAGTAGACGGCGTACGGCGCGAGCGGCGTGAAGGCCAGCGTGGAACTGTTGTAGACGACGGTGGCGTTCGGCCGGCGCTTGAGGTGGTCGATGAATGCCGAGGTGGTGCGGATGGTGCCGAGTAGATTCGTGGTGACCTCGGCGGTCAGCACGTCCTCGTCCAGTGGCGCGGCCGCGTCGTCGGCCAGCATGATGCCGGCGTTGTTGACCAGGACGTTCAGGTCCGGGTGCTCGTCCAGGACCTGCTTGGACGCCCGGGCGATGCTGGCGGGGTCGGCGATGTCGAGCTCGACCGTGTCCATGCCGGGGTTGGCGGCGGCGACTTGGTCCAGGACGTCGCGTCGGCGGCCGGCGATGATGACCGTGTTGCCGAGGTGGTGCAGGGCCTCGGCCAGGCCGCGGCCGATGCCGCTGCCGCCGCCGGTGACCAGAATGGTGTTTCCGGTGAGCTTCATGAGGTACTCCTCGGGGTCTCAGACCGCGGCCAGGGCCGGGTAGTCGGTGTATCCGCGGGCGCCGGAGGCGTAGACGGTGGTCCAGTCGATGTCGGTGAGCGGGGCTCCGGTGGCGAGCCGGGCGGGCAGGTCGGGGTTGGCGATGAACGGGCGGCCGAAGGCGACCACGTCGGCGAGCCCTGATGCGACCAGGCGGGCGGCCCGCTCGGCGTCCAGCTCGACGTTGGCGATGAGCGTGCCGTCGAACAGCGGCCGGAAGTGGGCGAACATGCCGTCGCCGCCCAGTCCGTCGAGCGGGGTCGCGGTCAGGTCGTGCGTGGCGCCCATCACCAGCAGGTGTGACAGGCCGTTCAGGCGGGAGATGACGTACTCGGCGGCCGGCAGGGTCTCGTCGTTGGCCTCGAACGGGCCGGTCTCGTGCATCGGGCCGATCTTGACGCCGGTCCGTTGCGGGCCGACAGCCGAAGCCACCGCATCGGCGATCTCCAGGGTCAGCCGGGCCCGGTTCTCGATGGAGCCGCCGTAGGCGTCGGTGCGCTGGTTGGTGGCCTTGTTGAGGAACTGGGCAGGCAGATAAAGGAAGTTGGCGAGGATCTGGACGCCGTCGAACCCGGCGGCGATGGCGTTGCGCGCGGCGGTGGCGTAGTCGGCGATGGTCTGACGGATCTCGGCCGTGGTCATCGCGCGAGGCGTGACCGTGGGCTTGCGGCCGGTCGGGGTGACGCTGCGCTGCTGAGGGTCGACCGCGGAGGCCGACAGCGGGAGTGCTCCCTCGCGCAGGTCGGGGTGGGAGATGGCCCCGGTGTGCCAGAGCTGGGCGATCATCCGGCCATCGGCTGTGTGCACGGCCTCGGTCACCTGCCGCCAGCCGCGGATCTGCTCGGGGCTCCACAGTCCGGGCGTGTCGGCCCAGCCGAAGCCGTCCGGGCTGATCGCGGTCGCCTCGCCGACGATGAGGCCGGCAGAGGCTCGCTGGGCGTAGTACTCGGCCTGCAGCGCAGTCGGCACATGACCGGGGTTGTCGGCGCGCATGCGGGTCAGCGGTGCCATCGCGATGCGGTTGGGCAGCTCCAGGTCGCCCATCCGGACCGGTGTGAACAGTGGTGCGACGTTCATTGTGTGCTCCTCTCACCCACTCACAATGTCGTTCGACATCGTCTTATGCCCGATCTGTCGACATGTCAATGTCGATCGACATCGTGTACGGTGAATGAGCCAGAGAGAGGGAGGTGCAGGGCATGGGTGTGTCGCGGCAGAAGGCGGCGCAGAACCACGACGCGATCGTGGCCGCCGCGGAAACGCTCTTCCGTCAGCGTGGAGCGGAGGCGGTCGGCCTGGTGGAGCTGATGGCGGCCGCCGGGATGACCCGAGGCGGCTTCTACAACCACTTCGCTTCCAAGGGAGCGCTGGTGGACGCGGTGGTTGCCAAGGCCATGACCGATGGGCTGGCCAATTTCACCGCGGCCCTGGACGCGTCCGGCGAACGCGGGGTCGACCCGGTCGACAGCCAGATCGACTGGTACCTGTCATCCGAGCACCGCGCCGACATCGACCACGGCTGCCCCAACGCGGGCTTCCTCGGCGACGCCCCCCGCCTCGACGACGACGCCCGCGCCCGCTACACCACCGGACTGACCGCCAACCTGCACCGCTTCAGTCAGGCCATCCAGGACGTCACGGGACTGGACGAGAAAGAAGCCTGGTCGCGCACGCTCGCCCTCTTCAGCCAGATGGCCGGCGCACTCCTGCTGTCCCGCGCAGTCGCCTCCACCGACCCGGAACTGTCCGACCAGCTACTCGCCGCTGCCCGCCAGGACCTCCACACCCGCGCCCACCACGGCTGAGACCCCGCCCTCACTCGCAGGTGACCTACCCGCCGGTCCGCCGGCGTCCTCCGGCGCAGACAACGGAAGCCTCGTGGAACGCCCGGCACCGAGGAAGGCGTCGACCGGATGCTGCCCGCCGACATCGCCCACAGCCTGCGGGCGAGGGCGCGAGTCGTGGTATCTGCCCCACATCATCGCCAGCCTGGAGGGACGGCGCTGGAGGCGGAACAGCCGGCCCCTGCGCTCGACCTGATGGCTGCGCTCAACGATTCGCTGCAGCGGGAGAAGGCGGCCCGAGGTGAGGGCGCGGGGCCGGCCCCGTAGCGCCGAGCTAGAGGAGACCCGCCGCGGCACGCCTTGCTGGCCCGGGCGGTGCCCGTTGCCCGTGGGCGGGCGCTCAGGGGCATGCGTTCGTGAACCGCACGTGGGGCCGCACTGCTCGCCCGGTCACCACCACTGCAGGATACTGGCCGGAATGCAAGAAATGTTTGATTATGTGCGTGCTCGGCTGTCATCCGCGGTGAGGGGGCGGCTGTCCTGTGCCATCGAACCTTGGTGATCGTGAAGTTGTGCCACCGAAGGTCGCGCAGCCAGACGTGCACGCGCCGAGGCGCGACGCTCGGCGCGTCGTTGACCTGGGATGATGCCCCCATGGAAACTGGATTCCCTTGGGGATCGACGCCGACCGTCGATCTCCGCCTGTGGCGCTCCGACGCGATCGTGCTGTTCGACTGGCTGATGAACACCGACCTGAACACCGTGCCCATCACGCACCCGGCCCAGAAGCAGGCGCTCACAGACCTGTTTGCACGCCTGGAAGAGATGGACGTCGCCGAGTCCACCAAGGAAGAGATCGCCGCCGCCCAGGGCGAGGTTGCCAAGGACATGGGCTGGTAGATCGCTGGCAGCGATGAAACGTGGATGGCATGCGCTCAAGGATCGGGGGACAGGACAGCGGCTGGCCGCTGTGTCCGGGTGATGGTGAGCGGCCGGGAGGGCGGCGGGGTAGAGCAGGCTGTGCCCGTATTGGGTTCGTGCGCGGTCGGTGATGGCTTCGATTGCCAGGGGCTTGTCGTCGGACCTGATCGTCCACCGCAACAACCAGCAGGGAAGCGCCCCCCAGCAGGACGGCCGCAGGGTTAAGACGGGGATCTCGTAGAACACCACGAAGACCTATGAGTCGAAGTTCGGCGTCGTGTGGCAGGTAGCGTCACTGCACCTCGGTGCGGTCCGCATAGAGGATCGCGTTCATGATCTCGTGCAGGTCATGCCCGAGCTGAGGCCCGGCTCCTTCGGGAGGTACTCCCACTGGATGCCGGTGCGCAGCACGTACAGGATCCCGCACAGCACATTCCGGTCCGGCAACGCCTTACGGCCCGGGTGTCGGAAGCGCCGTTCGCGCTGCGGCAGCAGCGGCTCCAGGCGATCCCACAGCTCATCCGACACGATCCATGGCGATGTCCCCACACCGAGCCGAACGCTCAACTCCCACCCCGGACACGGCAACCAGGGGCGATCCACCTCATTTGTCAGCCGCTGTAAGAGGCAGATGACGGGAAGGACAACAAATCAGCTGCCAGCCGAAAAGTCACGGCAGTTGACCGATCGCTACGGCTGCTAGTCACGGTTCCGCAGGGCACTGACGCCGTTGACATCGGCGAAATGTTGATAGGCATGAGCCTGGCCGCGCGCATCGCGAAGCCCCCGGGTAGCCGCTGCTTCGATCCGATGCGCTTCGGGATTGAGCGGCATCCGTCGTCGCTCTCGGCGGACAAGCACGATCATGGGGACCGCTAGAAGTGACACCACACCCGCCAGCGCCGCAACCATGTACCCCATCGTCCCCCCCCGCAATCGCCTCAGACCGTCGTCGTGAGCGGCGGACCGCCTTCGCTCATCGAAGACTGCCCGACCAACCGTACTTACCCAGTTGCCCGACGTGAACGGCATGTTCCGGCACCAAGACACGGCTGAACGCTGCCGACTACCGGCAGGGCTGCGCCGGGCGTCGACCGGTTGTGGATCGTGGACGGCACCCTGATCCCGGTCCGTGACCGAATACCTCGCCGCCTGCCCCCAGCGCGGAGTCGCCGCCGGCGACTCCCACGGCACCGAAGGCCGCATCCGAGCCGCCCGCTTCCCGGCCCGGAAGTCTTTGGAGGATGGAGGACTTCGACTTCGACCACCAGTGCGGTCCCTGAAGCGAGAAGCGATTGCTCAGCTGGGAAGCCTCGACTTCATCGCCGGGGAGGAGAACGTGATCTTCCTCGGGCCGCCCGGAACAGGCAAGACCCACCTCGCCACCGGCCTCGCGATTAGGGCCTGCCGTGCCGGCCACCGCGTCGCCTTCGTCAGTGACCGACCGCCTCCTCCACCACGCCGAAGTGATCAGCCCCAAGGGAGGCAGCTACCGTCTCCGCGACCGCGACCGCGACCTCGACCGCGACTTGGTCCGCACCCGGCCCGGCAGGGGAGAGTCGCCCTGCCGGCCACCTGGATGTCTGTCGCAGCGTCCTCGGTTTCATCCGTCGGACGCAACGCCGATGCGGGCCAGTACCGCGGAAGTGCCGTCCTCTGTGGCGATGCGGCGCGCGAGTTCGACCGCGCGCTGCCGGTGGGCGGGATCGGCCATGCAGGCTGTGATCGCCTCGGCGAGGGCTTCGGCGGTGAGCTCGTGGAACGGCAGCGGCCGCGGGGCGACTCCGAACCGGTGCAACCGGGCCGCCCAGAACGGCTGGTCGGCCATGACAGGTACCGGCACGGCGGGCACCCCGGCGCGCAGTCCGGCCGCTGTGGTGCCCGCCCCGGCGTGGTGGACGACGGCGGCCGTGCGAGGGAACAGCCAGTCGTGCGGGAGGTCACCGATCGCCAGAACGTCATCGCTGGCCGCGCTCAGGCCGGCCCACCCCGCCTGCACCACCGCGCGCACCCCCGCCCGAGCCACTGCCGCTGCCACCAGCTCGCCCAAGCGTTCCCCCTGGCCCGGTGCCATGCTGCCGAACCCGATGAACACCGGGGGCGGACCGGCCTGGAGGAAGTCGACCAGCTCGGCCGGAGGCCGCCAACCTCGCGGCCGGACAGGCCACCAGTAACCCGTCACCTCGACGTCGGACGGCCAGTCCGCCGGGCGCGGTACCACCGAGGGACTGAAGCCGTGGAAGACCGGCCGGATCTTTCCTGCCTGCACCGGTCCCACGACGGCGGGTAGCCCGAGCCGGGTGCGCAGCCGCGTCAGGACCCCTTCCTGGAGGGTCCCGGCCTGCGCCAGCAGCGCCCGGCCCGCAGCGAGGTTGCCGTCCGGCCCCAGGTCGTCGGCGCCCGGCACGCCGGGCAGCGGGAATTCCCTCGTGGCGAAGGCTGGTGCGAGGTAGGTACCGATGACGGGGACGGCGAACGCCTCACCGGCCGCTTGGCTGAGTGATGCGGGGCCGAACGCGGTGAGCACCAGGTCGGTGCCGTCCGCCACGGCCGCCAGCACCCCATCTGCCAGCCGGTCCAAGAACGCCGAGGTCACCGTCCGCGCCTCCTTCGGTGACGCCGCCAGAGCGCGGTCTCGGATCAACTCCCGCGGATCCCCCGGCAGAAGCCGGTGGTTGAGGCCGCACCCGGCGACGAGGCCAGCGAAGGGCAGGTGCGCGGCCACGGCGACCTGGTGCCCGGCGTCCAGCAGACGCTGCCCCAGGCCCGTGTACGGTGCGACGTCCCCGCGCGAACCGGCGGTGACGATCAGAATCCGCATGTGATGATCCTCCTCGGCGAATGCCGCCCCGGACGCGCCGGAGGGCGGCGGTCGCCGTGGACGCTAACGGCTCCCGCGCGGTGGAGGTTCAACCAGCTGTGACGCACGGCATACATGGAGAGGGCACGGTGGGCATCGGTGAGCTGGCCGCACGCACGGGGCTGCCGGTGAAGACCATCCGCTATTACTCCGACATCGGGCTGCTGCCCGAGAGCGGACGCAGCCGAGGCGGCCACCGCAGGTACGCCGCGGACGCGCTGCCCCGGCTCCGACTGATCCAGCGCCTCCGCGCGCTCGACACCCCAATCGCCGCGATCGCCACCGTGATGACGGGGGAGCACTCCCTGGCCGACGTCGTCACCCGCGAACTGGACACCGTCCAGGCGCACATGCGTGAGCTGACGTGGCGCCAGGGGATACTCCGGAGCCTGGACGACTGCCCCGAGCTGGAACGACTTCGCCGCCTCACGCTGCTCGCCGAGGTGGGCAAGCTCGACGAGGCCCACGACCGCCTGGTCCGTTACTGGCACTGGGCGCTCCCGACCAGCTTGCCGCACCGCTTGACCCGGGCCGTCATCGAAGGCGCGGTGCCCGTACCACCAACCACCCCGACCAGCACGACCGTCCTCGCTTACGCCGAACTCCACGCGCTGACCAGCGGAAACGACCGGCGTCGCCAACCGCAGAGCCACCAGGTCGGCGACGTCGCGTCGTTCTACTCCGGGATCATGGACGCTTGTACGCTGGCCGCCGAGGCCCTGGCCTCCGGCTGCCCGGCCCGACGCGCCGAGGCACTCGACCACTTCGTACGCACCTACGCCCGCATCAGCGGCCACGACGACACCCCGGCGTTCCGTGCACACCTCAGCATCCGGTTCCGCCACGCAGCGCACCCCGGCTCGTTCCCGCTGCGCTACTGGCGACACGCC
>NZ_KQ948208.1:0-258549 GCF_001514035.1 Streptomyces yokosukanensis
AAATTTTGAGAAAGGCCCACACCTCTGGTGTGGGCCTTTCTGCGTTTATGCTCGAATGCATGCGCTGTGACTTGGTTATCTTCGACAACGACGGTGTGCTCGTGGACAGCGAGCCCATCTCCAACCGTCTGCTGGCCGCTCTTCTCACCGAGTTGGGGCATCCCACCTCCTACGAGGACTCCATTCGGGACTACATGGGCTCGGCGATGCACCGGATACACGACCTGGTGCTGGAGCGGACGGGGCAACGGTTGCCGGACGACTTCGACGACGTCTTCCACGCGCGCGTGTTCGCCGCGTTCGAGCGGGAGTTGCAGCCTGTGCCCGGCGTGAGCGGCGTACTGGAGAAGCTGGCCGCGGACGGGGTGCCGTACTGCGTGGCCTCTTCCGGGAGCCATGCGCGGATCCGGGTCGGGCATCGTACGACCGGGCTCGACCGGTGGTTCGGGGACGAGCGGATCTTCAGCTCCGAGGATGTGGGGCGGGGCAAGCCGGCGCCCGATCTCTTCCTGCACGCCGCCGAGCGGATGGGAGTGGCGCCCGAGCGGTGCCTGGTCGTGGAGGACTCGCCGCTGGGCGTGCAGGCCGCCGTGGCGGCCGGGATGGCCGTCTACGGGTTCACCGCGATGACGCCCCCGGCGAAGCTGGCAGCGGCCGATGAACTCTTCGCCACCATGGGCGAGTTGGCTGACCTGCTGATATGACCTGAGCCAGCGGTCCGGGCTGACAATTGTCATACGCACGTCCGGACGTTCGTTTCTAGTGGTGGACCCCTCGAAGCGGCGAAGCTGAGGGCATGACGAAGAACACGGGGGCCCAGGGCCGGACCGAGCAGCAGAAGCAGAACCCGAGCGTGCTGGAGAACTTCCTGCCGCTGATCGTGGACGTGGCGGTGCCGCTCGGCTCCTACTACCTCCTCAAGGACGCCTTCGGGATGAGCACCTTCGCGGCGCTCGCCTGGAGCAGTGTGGTGCCGGCGCTGCGGACCGTGTGGAGCCTGGTGAAGGAGCGGAAGGTGAACGGGCTGGCCGGGCTCATCCTGGTCGTCAACGTGGTCTCACTGCTGCTGACCTTCCTCTCCGGTGACCCGCGGCTGATGCTCGCCAAGGACGGCGCGGTCAGCAGCACCGTCGGGATCGGGATCCTGCTCTCCGTGCGGATGGGCAAGCCGATGATGACCGCCGGCCTGAAGCCCTTCCTCGTCAAGGCCGACGCGGCCAAGGAAGCCGCCTGGGCGCGGCTGACGTCCGGGGCGTCGGCCCCGTCCGCGGCCTTCCTGCGCAAGGAGCGGGCCTACTCCGTCGTCTGGGGCGTGGCGCTGCTCGCCGAGTGCATCGCGCGGGTCGTGGGCGCGTACACGGTCCCTGTGGACACCATGGTCTGGCTCGGCACGGTCTTCCTGGTCGGCGCGATCGGGATCGGCATGGTCGTCGGCGGTGGCCTGGCGATCGAGCCGATGGAGAGGATGCTCAAGGCCGAGGCCGAGGCCGGTGCCGAGAGCGGCAAGACCGATGAGGCCGGCGAGGCCGGAGCCACCGTGCACGCCGTCGCCTGACCCGCGGCCCGACCTTCCGGTCGGTGAACCTGAGGAAAATTCATCTTTGGCTGGATCTACCCACAGGTAGTCCGGGGCCCTACGCTCGCCGCCATGACTGATGTGCTGCGGCGCGGTAGGGCCTCGCTGGCGTTCAGCTTCTTCGCCCAAGGTGCCACCTTCGCGCTGCTGGTGACGCGGATCCCGGGCATCCAGGACCGGTACGGCGTCTCCGACGCGCTGCTGCCCCTCTTCCTGGCCGCCGTACCGATCCTCGCCGGGGTCGGCAGCGTGAGCACCGAGCAGCTGGTGAAGCGAATACGGCCCAGTCGGCTGCTGCGCTGGTCTCAGCCGGTGGTGCTGCTGGCCCTGCTCGGAGCCGGGGCGGGCGGGCGGATCGCGGAGCTGGCGGTGGCGCTGGGCGCGTTCGGGCTGGCCGTGGGGGCGCTGGACGCCTCCATGAACATGCTCGGGGTGAGCCTGCAACGGTCGTACGGGCGCAGCATCATGCTCAGCTTCCATGCCGCGTACAGCCTGGGCGGGATCCTCGGCGCGTCGCTGGCGTGGGTCGGGGCGCACTGGCATCTCGCGCTGTGGGTGTCGTACCTGCCGGTGGTGGTTGTGCTGCTGCCGGCGACGCTCGTCGGGAGCCGGTGGTACGTCGACGGGGAGCCGGGGGCCGTGGCGGCGGGCCAGGAGCAGGGTGCGGGCGGCGCGGGCGTCGTCTTCAAGCTGCTGCTGCCGCTCTGCCTGGTGATGACCTTCGCCTATATCGGGGACTCGACGGTCTCCAACTGGAGCGCGAAGTATCTGAAGGACGTGCTGGGCAGCTCCGAGCAGCTGGCGACCGTGCCGTACAACGTGTACATGGTGACCACGCTGCTGGGGCGGGCCATCGGGGACTTCGGGGTGCGCAGGTTCGGGGCGGTGGCGGTCGTACGGCTCGGGACGCTGGTGGCCGCGGCCGGGTTCGCGGTGGTGGCCTCGGCGCCCGGGGCGTGGGTCGGGATGCTCGGGTTCACCTTGCTGGGGCTGGGGTTGTGCGTGCTGGTGCCGCAGACGTTCGCGGCGGCGGGGCGGCTGTTTCCCGGCGCTTCGGACGCCGCCGTCGCACGACTCAATATTTTCAATTACGTGGGCTTTCTGGTCGGTTCGCCGCTGGTGGGTGCGCTGGGCGAGGCGTGGAGCTATCGGGGAGCCATGCTGGTGCCGATGGTGCTGGTCCTGGTGACGCTGGTGTACGCCAGGTCGTTCGCCGTGGGGACGGGCCGATACGGTGGCGGGCATGAGCGGCCGCGCACAGCTGATGTGGGACGAGGCAGTAACGGGCTATGACTTCGGCCCGGACCATCCGATGGATCCGGTGCGGCTGGCGCTGACCCGGAAGCTGGTGGGCGCCTTCGGGCTCGACCGGGAGATGGAGGTCGTCGCGGCGAAGCCGGCCGGGGAGTCGACGCTGCAGCTGGTCCACCGGGAGGACTACATCGACGCGGTGAAGGCCGCGTCGGCCGATCCGGCGGGGGCGGACGGGGCGTACGGGCTCGGGACCGTCGACGATCCGGCCTTCGCCGGGATGCACGAGGTGTCCGCGTTGATCGCCGGGCAGTCGGTGGGGGCGGCGGAGGCGGTGTGGCGGGGGGACGCCGAGCACGCCGTGAACTTCGCGGGCGGACTGCACCATGCGATGCCCGGGGGTGCGTCGGGGTTCTGCATCTACAACGACGCCTCGCTGGCCGTCGCCCGGCTGCTGGAGCTGGGGGCCGAGCGGGTCGCGTACGTGGACGTCGACGTGCATCACGGGGACGGGGTGCAGGCGGCGTTCTGGGAGGATCCGCGGGTGCTGACGATCTCGCTGCACGAGCATCCTCGTACGTTGTTCCCGCAGACCGGGTGGCCGCAGGAGGTCGGCGCCGGGGCCGGCGAGGGTTCGGCCGTGAACGTGGCGCTGCCCGCGGGGACCGGGGACGCGGGATGGGTCCGGGCGTTCCACTCGGTGGTGCCGGAGCTGCTCGCGGAGTTCCGGCCGCAGGTGCTCGTCTCGCAGCACGGGGCCGACACGCACTTCGAGGATCCGCTGGCGCATCTCGCCGTGTCGCTGGACGCGCAGCGGGCCGTGCAGGTCGCGTGTCATGAACTGGCGCACGAGTACGCGGGCGGGAAGTGGATCGCGCTCGGTGGGGGCGGCTATGCGGTGGTGGATGTGGTGCCGCGGTCGTGGACGCATCTGGTGGCGATCGCGGCGGGGAGGCCGGTGGCGCCGGAGACGGTGATTCCGGAGGGGTGGCGGCAGGAAGTGTTCGCGCGGACCCGCCAGTTGGGTCCGCAGCGGATGACCGACGGGCGGTGGCCGGTGAGTTGGGCGTCGTGGGAGACCGGGTACGACCCCGCCGATCGCCTGGATCAGGCCGTTCTGGCGACGCGTCGGGCGGTGTTCCCTCTGCGGGGCCTTCTGCCCTGAGCCGGGGAGGGCACCGGCCCGGTCTCTCGGCTGTTACGCCAACTGTGCGCAATTCCCCCTGTTTCGTCCCGCGTCCCGTCCCCGATGCGCCACCATCGCATCCGTGTCGACCGGCGGAGCTCTGCGTGCGTATCTGCTGGCTGTTCGGCTTGCCGGGGAGGTGGGGACCTCCCGCGAGGACAGTCTGCGAAGTTATCGGCTCTTCGCCGCCCGGGATCCCCGGGTGTTGATCGGGATCGATCCCGAAGGGGCCTGGGGGCAGCGGGATCTGCTGGGCCTCATGGCGGAGAAGTGCGGTGTCTCGGCCGATCCGCGGCACATCTCGGGGCCGGATGTGATCGATCCGGAGCGGACGCTGGCCGCGTTGGACGCGTTCGCGGGGCGGATCGGGGAGGCGGCGAGACGGGGTGCGCCCGTGCTCTTCGGGACCGGGCATCCGCAGCGGCTGCTCGGGTTCTACGCCGGACTGGCGGACGCGCTCTCGGCGGCGGGGTGTGACGTGCTCACTCCGGCGCAGGGCCGCTGTGTCGACATATTGACCCGGTTCGGTCTACGCACGTGTGCGGTGGACTACACACGGCGAATCGGGTTGGTGCGGGAATCAGGCGGTGGGCGCCCCCGTTGTGAGCCGGGCGTGCACTGCCATTCGCCGCTGCCGGTTCGGGTCGCGCTGGAGGCCGCGGCGGAGGGCGGCGGACCGTTGCCGGAGCTGGTCGTGGGTGACCATGGGTGGGTCTGCGGCGCTGGTCAGCTGGGGTTCGAGGCCATCGGTCTGGCCGACACCGACGACCCGGCGCTGTTCGTGGGGGAGGCCGAGGGGCGCGTGTCCGTCGCCGTTCCGGTTGATGACGCCGTGCGGTCTGATTACTACCGGCCGCTTACCCGCTACGTACTCAAACGAGCATGTCTGTCACAGTAGGCCTGCGATGGGTGCACCTCTTCCCCACTTGCATCACCCGCCCCTACATTGGGGAGTGAGCACGCAACGACGAAGAGTCACCGGAAGGGGAAGCCGGTGGCCGTCGAGTGCGGAAGGTTCAGGTGTGTCATGGGTGCAGCTGACGAGAGGCCTCTCAACGAGGTTGTGTTCCTTACCGTGGCGGAAGTCGCCGCGGTGATGCGAGTGTCGAAGATGACCGTGTACCGCTTGGTGCACAGTGGTCATCTGCCCGCGATCCGGGTGGGGCGGTCCTTCCGCGTCCCGGAACAAGCGGTACACGAGTACCTCCGTGACAGCTATGTGGGGGTGGAGACGGCCTGACGGCGACCCCCGGGTGACCCCGGGGTACCCCCTCGATTACGACCTGGGCGCTCGGTTGGGTAGGCTAGCCCCTCGTAGGTCGTGTGGGCCCATGGCGCCCAAACAACCGAGTGATGAGAAGTGAGCGAGGGTAGTCGTGGGCTCTGTTATCAAGAAGCGGCGCAAGCGGATGGCCAAGAAGAAGCACCGCAAGCTGCTCAAGCGCACGCGCGTTCAGCGTCGCAACAAGAAGTAAGCGGCGTCGCGAGAGCGTGCCTCTGTGGCCTCCCATCAGCACTGGTGGGGGGCCACAGGTGTGTCCGGGGCACCGGGCATATTCCGATCAGTGAATTTCCGTGACTTCGTGCATCGGGTGGTCATCACAGCGCAACATCAACCCGCTAAGTTGGCCGCACACGGCGAACGCGCGGGACACGGGTATCGCGGGAAGGAAGGCGCTGATCTTGGGGAAGGTCGTGCTCGTCACCGGAGTGGCCCGGCAACTGGGCGGCCGGTTCGTACGGCGGATCCAGCGGGATCCCGAGGTCGACCGGGTGATCGCCGTGGACGCGGTGCCGCCTGCGCACCATCTGGGCGGGGCGGACTTCATCCAGGCCGACATCCGGTTGCCGACGATCGCCCGGGTGCTCGCGGAGACCGGCGCCGACACGGTCGTCCACATGGATGTGACGGGCACGGCGCTGCGCGGCGGCAGCCGGGCCACGGTCAAGGAGACCAACGTCATCGGCACCATGCAGCTGCTCGGCGCCTGTCAGAAGTCGCCGACCGTGAAGCGGCTGGTGATCAAGTCCAGTACGAACGTCTACGGCTCCGCGCCGCGCGACCCGGCCGTCTTCACCGAGACGACCCCGCCGAAGTCGCTGCCGAGCGGCGGCTTCGCCAAGGACACCGTCGAGGTCGAGGGGTATGTGCGCGGGTTCGCCCGGCGCCGGCCGGACGTCGCCGTGTGCGTGCTGCGGTTCGCCAACATCCTCGGTCCGGCCGCGGACACCCCGCTCGCCTCGTACTTCGCGCTGCCGGTGCTGCCGACCGTGTTCGGCTACGACCCGCGGCTGCAGTTCGTCCACGAGGACGACGTCGTCGAGGTGCTCAGGATCGCCTCGCACGACCCGCGCCGGGGCACCCTCAACAGCGGCACGTTCAACATCGCCGGGGACGGTGTGCTGCTCCTCTCGCAGTGCTCCCGGCGGCTCGGGCGGCCCACCGTGCCGCTGCTGCTGCCCGCCGTCACGTGGGCGGGTTCGCTGGTGCGCACGCTCGGCATGACGGACTTCTCGCCGGAGCAGATCCGGCTGCTCACGCACGGACGTGTGGTGGACACGGTCCAGATGCGCGAGACGCTGGGCTTCACCCCCAGGTACACGACGGCCGAGACGTTCGAGGACTTCGCCCGCGGCCAGGGCCCCGGGCTGGTGCCGCCGGAGGCCCTCGCGGGGGCCGTCGACCGGATCGCCGCACTGGCCGCGCGGGCCGGCGGCCGGCCCACCACGCACAGCGCCAACTGAGGAGAGCGGCACACGATGGCGGACGCCAAGGTCATTCCGTTCGACGACGACCGGTCCCGCGGGGGCGCCGCGCAGCGCCCCGCGCGGCGCCGGAGCACGGGCAGCCGGCGCGGTGCTCTCGGCGAGGCCGGGGAGATGGGTGAGGTCCAGCCCCTGCCGGGCCGGGCCCGGGCGCAGGAAGATGGGCCTGTGAGCCGCGAGGAGGAGCCGCAGGAGCCGCAGGTGCGTTCGGGTGCCGGCGAGCCGGGCGGCGGCCTGGAGCGGCGCGTGGCGGCCGGGCTGGCCTTTCTGCGGCGCCGGCTGACCGGGGACTACGACGTCGACGACTTCGGTTACGACGAGGAGCTGACCGACCAGGTCCTGATGTCGCTGCTGCGGCCGGTGTACGAGAAGTACTTCCGGGTCGAGGTGAAGGGCATCGAGAACATCCCGGCCAAGGGCGGGGCGCTGATCGTCGCCAACCACTCGGGGACGCTGCCGCTGGACGGGCTGATGATGCAGGTCGCCGTGCACGACCGTCATCCGGCCGGCCGGCATCTGCGGCTGCTCGCGGCCGACTTGGTCTTCGTGCTGCCGGTGGTCAACGAGCTGGCCCGCAAGCTGGGGCACACCCTGGCGTGCGCGGAGGACGCGGAGCGGCTGCTGCGCCAGGGCGAGCTGGTCGGAGTGATGCCGGAGGGCTTCAAGGGCATCGGGAAGCCTTTCAGCGAGCGGTACAAGCTGCAGCGGTTCGGTCGGGGCGGCTTCGTGTCGACCGCGCTGCGGCAGGGGGTGCCGATCATCCCGTGCTCGATCGTCGGGGCCGAGGAGGTCTACCCGATGCTCGGCAACGCGAAGACGCTGGCGCGGCTGCTGGGCTTTCCGTACTTCCCGTTGACGCCGACGTTTCCGTGGCTCGGGCCGCTGGGCGCGGTTCCCCTGCCGACCAAGTGGACGATTCAGTTCGGTGAGCCGATTCCGACGGACGGCTATCCGGCGGAGGCCGCCGAGGACCCCATGCTGATGTTCAACCTGACGGATCAGGTACGGGAGCAGATCCAGCACACGCTGTACAAGCTGTTGGTGCAGCGCCGGTCGGTGTTCTTCTGACATCTGCGTTCTTCTGACATCCGCCGCGGTACGGCAGTGGGGGCGCCCTGCTCGGAAAGGGCGCCCCCACTGCCGTGGCCGTACCGCCGCTAGTGCGTGTCCTCGCCCTCGATGCCCAGGCCGGGCAGGAGGCCCGGCAGGAGCGGTGGGATGGTGACGTCCGGTGTGCTCGTCGGGGGCTTGCTGGTGGACGGGGTGCTGCCGCTGGCGCCGGTCTTCGGCGGTTCGAGCAGCCCGCCCGTGTCCCCGCCGATGAGGCCCATGCCGCTGCTGCCGGTGGCCGTGCCGCTCGGGTCGCCGGTGCTCGCGTGCTTGCCGGTGGACGGGGTGTGGCCGGAGGCGCTGGGCTTGGTCGACCGGTGGCCGCCGGAGGAGCCGGTGGCTGCCGAGCCGGAGCCCTGTCGCTTGCCGTCGCCGCCCTGGGCGGGCGAGTGCGGGAGCAGGGACTGCAGCGGGGCGACCTCTTGGTCTATGGCGTCGAACACCGACGACACCTGCTTTTTGACGTCCCCGAGCTGCAGGGGCAGCCTGTCGCTGAGCGCGCTCCATACCTCGCGGTGGGAGCGGGAGAACGTGGACAGGGCCTGGATCGGGCCGAGCGAGCCGGGATCGGCCTCGTAGGCCTCGTGGAGCAGGCGGTGGCCCTCGCTGACGTCACGCTGCATGCCGGAGAGCGTGCGGCGGATCTCGCTGATGGACTCGTGGTCGAGGTGGCCGCCGCGGTCGCGCTCCATCAGCCGGCGGGCCTCGCTGAGCCGGGTGGAGGCCTGGTCGAGGTACGTCTGGCCGCGTTGGTCGTCGCCGTTGGTCAGATAGTTGAGCTTGAAGTCCTCGATGCCGCGTTTGAGGCCGTACAGCGAGTCGCCGGGCAGCGCGTCGGAGCTGGCGGCGGCGACGCCGCCGAAGGCCCCGGCGGCCACGCCGACGCTGAGCCCGCCCGCCGCGAGGCCCTTGCTCAGCCGGGAGCGCGGGCGGAGTTTGGACAGTGGACTCGCCCGGTGCGCGCCCCGGCCGTGTCCGCGCTGTTCCGGTACCGATGCGTCCGCCGCCCCGGTGCCCTCCTGGAGCATGGCCTCCATCGCGGCCACCAGTTGAGCGCGCTGCACGACCTTGACCTCGGGGTCGAGCTGCGGCTTGGGCAGCGCGTCGAGGTCGTCGGCGAGGGCCAGTAGTCGACCCTGCTCGCTCTGCTCCTCGGCGGTCGGCGGGGAACCCGCCGGGCTCACGGACTGGTCGGCCGCCGTGTCCCGGTCGGACAGCTCCTCCAGGGCCTGGGCGAAGGCGTTCGCCCGCCGGTGTGCCGATACGTTCGCGATCACTGGCGGCACCTCCTCTCGTCATCACGGTCGACTCCCCAGGGGGTCCTGAGGGTTGCACGCCCGCGACCACTTCCACACGATCGAGTGATCAGGGTCGGCCAGACGTGACCACAGGGAGCCTGTATCCCGCACAACGACTGGCGCGGCACTTGGGTTACGGACGGCGGATGACCGGATCGGAAAGGCAACGAGCGCTCACAGAACGTGAGTTGGACGTCGCTGTGGGTGGCGGGGTCACGGGCTGCGGCTCAGCGCACGTCGTCCGGCAGCAGCCGGGCCAGAGTGCGTACGGCGCGGTACTGAAGGGTCTTGATCGCGCCCTCGTTCTTGCCCATGACGCGGGCGGTCTCGGCGACCGAGAGCCCCTGGAGGAAGCGGAGCGTCACACACTCCTGCTGCTGCGGGTTGAGCCGGCGCACGGCGTCCAGCAGCGCGGCGTTGGACAGCGTCTCCAGGACGGAGTCCTCCGGGGAGCGCTCGACCTCGTTGGCGTCGAGCATCTCGCCGGTGGTGACCTCCAGGCGGAAGCGGCTGGACTTGAAGTGGTCGGCGACGAGGTTGCGGGCGATCGTCACGAGCCAGGCGCCGAAGTCGCGGCCCTGCCAGGTGAAGGTGCCGATCCTTCTGAGCGCCCGCAGAAAGGTCTCGCTGGTGAGGTCCTCGGCCGTGGCCCGGCCGCCGACGCGGTAGTAGATGTAGCGGTACACCGTGTCGCTGTACTGGTCGTACAGCCGACCGAAGGCCTCGGCCTCGCCCGCCTGTGCGCGCTCGACCAGATCCATCATCCGGGCGCTGTCGCTGTCGGCGGCCGGACGGCGGGCGGTGGTGGCGCCGGCCGAGCGCCCTCGTCTGCCGACGGCGGCGCCGCCGTCGGCCAGTGCGTAGCACGGGCCGACGGGCGCGGCGGCGGCGAAGGCGGGGACGGCGTACGCGGTGGGGACGAGGCCGCGCAGCGTCTCTTTGACCGTTGCGAGTGTTGCGCGCAGCGTAGCCAGGCCCGAGGCGTCAACCCCGACGTGTGGGTACACGGGACTCCCAGAGGCAGAGCTTCCATCACGTGCAGTACGGGACCGTTCACCCGTCGTAGCGACGGAGAGGTACCGGTTTGCGTCTGAGGAGAATAACGCTTCGTGCAGGCACTGCTACACCGAGTTGCTCAAATCATCGATTGCGTCGCTTCTGTTACCGATTGGCGCCCTATCAAGTGCCGCACCTTGATCGGTTGTTGATCGAAAAGGCGCCTGTTTCGGTGAGGTACAGGGCGTGTTGAAGTGGCCGCGGCATAATTCGGGCGCGCGAAGCGAGGCGCTGGGGCCGGAGGAGGGGTGAAGGGGGGCGGGGGCTGCCCGCGGGCCGCGTACGGGCGGCCGTTATCGACGGCGCCGGCTCAGGGCGATCGCCGCCGCGGTGCCGCCGGCCACCGCTCCGACGCCCGCCGCCGCCGGGATGCCCACCTTCGCCGCCTTGCGGCCGGTGCGGTAGTCCCGCAGGCGCCAGTCCTTCTCGCGGGCGTGCCTGCGGAGCTTGGCGTCGGGGTTGATGGCGTAGGGGTGGCCGACCAGGGACAGCATCGGGATGTCGTTGTGGCTGTCGCTGTAGGCCGCGCAGCGGGCGAGGTCCAGGCCCTCCGCCGAGGCCAGCGCGCGGACCGCCTCCGCCTTCGCCGGGCCGTGCAGCGGCTCGCCGACCAGCTTGCCGGTGTAGACGCCGTCCACCGACTCCGCGACCGTGCCGAGGGCGCCGGTGAGGCCGAGGCGGCGGGAGATCACCTGGGCGATCTCCACGGGGGCCGCCGTGACCAGCCACACCTTCTGACCGGCGTCCAGGTGGGCCTGGGCCAGGGCGCGTGTGCCGGGCCAGATGCGGTCGGCCATGTACTCGTCGTAGATCTCCTCGCCGATCGACTCCAGCTCGGCGACCCGGTGGCCCTTGACGATGGACAGCGCCGAGTCGCGGGCGTCCTGCATGTGCTCGGGGTCCTCGACGCCGGCCAGCCGGAACCACGCCTGCTGCCAGGCGAACCTGGCGAGGTCGCGCGTCTCGAAGAACTTCCGCTTGTACAGGCCCCGGCCGAAGTGGAACAGCGCGGCGCCCTGCATCACGGTGTTGTCGAGGTCGAAGAAGGCGGCTGCCCTGACGTCGCCCCGCACCGGGAACTCCGGTTCCTCGTCGGTGGCCCGCGGGGTTTCCTGGGCCTCCTGAGAGGACTTGCGGGCAGCCTCCGCCGAGGCCTCGCCTGCCAACACGCTGCGCGCCGTGGCGGAGCGCCTACGGGGGGTGAGCCATCCGAGAGCGGCCATGTCGTGAGCATAGCCAGTTTGTTCGGTGCTTCCGGAGTCGAGAGGTTGGAAGCGTGTGAACTCTCCGCTACCGAGCCGTTAAAGCAGGTGGGACCGCAGGTCGGGCGGGGCGGGCGAGAATGGCCGGCATGAGTCCCCTTTTCCGACGCAAGGCCGATCCCCGTGAGCGGCTCGTCACGCTGGTCCGCAAGCCCGGCTGTCATCTGTGCGACGACGCGCGGCTCGTCGTCGAGAAGGTCTGCGGCGAACTCGGCGTGTCATGGGAGCAGAAGGACATCACCGAGGATCGGGCTCTCCACGATCAGTACTGGGAGCAGATCCCGGTCGTACTGATCGACGGTGAACAGCACACCTTCTGGCGCGTGAACGAGGAGCGACTGCGCCGTGCACTGACCGACTAGTCCAAACCGGCTCGAAAGTCGCTTAGGATCGACGGCGGTCTGATCTCGGGGGCGGGATTCGTGAGGAGAGTGTGCGGTTTTGCCCCCAGTAACGAAGGAACGTCGGTGCGTGTGCGCCGGTTCCCGACGAGGGCGCGAAAGGTGCGTGACCCCGGTCACTTCTGCCGGGCAAATCGGACACCATCTTTGTGCACGCGTTCACAAAGACATAGCCTGCTGTCGACGGGGCGGTCTGGGGACGCACGACCGCCCGCAGCCCCGCTCTACCCGCAGGAGCACCGTGGCAACTGGCCGAACACACCGACCGGCGACCCGCAGCCGAGGGATTCCCGAGGCCACCGTCGCCAGGCTTCCGTTGTACCTCCGAGCCCTGACCGCACTGTCGGAACGCTCGGTACCCACGGTCTCCTCCGAGGAGCTGGCGGCTGCTGCGGGGGTCAACTCCGCCAAGCTGCGCAAGGACTTCTCGTACCTGGGCTCCTACGGAACGCGCGGTGTCGGCTACGACGTGGAGTATCTCGTCTATCAGATCTCCCGTGAACTGGGTCTGACCCAGGACTGGCCGGTTGTCATCGTCGGTATCGGCAACCTCGGCGCCGCCCTGGCCAATTACGGCGGGTTCGCCTCCCGCGGCTTCCGGGTCGCGGCCCTCATCGACGCCGATCCCGCAATGGCCGGAAAGCCCGTCGCCGGGATCCCGGTGCAGCACACGGACGACCTGGAGAAGATCATCCAGGACAACGGCGTGTCCATCGGTGTCATCGCCACCCCCGCGGGCGCCGCCCAGCAGGTCTGCGACCGGCTCGTGGCCGCCGGAGTGACCTCCATCCTGAACTTCGCGCCGACCGTGCTGACCGTCCCGGACGGTGTCGACGTGCGCAAGGTCGATCTCTCGATCGAACTCCAGATCCTCGCCTTCCACGAGCAGCGCAAGGCCGGCGAGGAGACCGCCGCGGGCGACGGCGCGCTGCCCGCCACCACCCGTGACGCTTCCGCCGACCAGGGGCCCGACGGGGACGTACCCGCCGTGATGCCGGCATGAGTCTCCTCGTCGTCGGACTGAGCCACCGCAGCGCGCCGGTGAGCGTGCTGGAGCGGGCCGCGCTGAGCGCGGACGCCCAGATCAAGCTGCTGCAGGACACGGTCGCCGCCGAACCGGCCACCGAGGCCTCGGTGCTCGCCACCTGCAACCGCATCGAGCTGTACGCCGACGTGGACAAGTTCCACGCCGGTGTCGCCGAGCTGTCCACGCTGCTCGCCCAGCACAGCGGCGTCGGCCTGGAGGAACTGACCCCCTATCTGTACGTGCACTACGAGGACCGCGCCGTCCACCACCTGTTCTCGGTGGCCTGCGGCCTGGACTCGATGGTCGTCGGAGAGGGCCAGATCCTCGGGCAGATCAAGGACTCGCTGGCCCAGGCGCAGGAGCTGCACACCGCGGGCAAGCTGCTGAACGACCTGTTCCAGCAGGCCCTGCGCGTCGGCAAGCGCGCCCACTCCGAGACCGGCATCGACCGCGCCGGTCAGTCCCTGGTCACCTTCGGCCTGGAGCGGCTGGCCGTCGGCGGGGCCGTCGACGAATGGGCCGCGGGCAAGAAGGCGCTGGTCATCGGCGCCGGATCGATGTCCTCGCTGGCCGCCGCCACGCTCGCGCGGGCCGGGGTCGCCGAGGTCGTGGTCGCCAACCGCACCTTCGAACGCGCCGAGCGGCTCGCCCAGATCCTGGCGGAGACCGACGACAACGCGGTGACCGCCCGTGCGGTACGGATGGACGCCGTGCCGGACGAGCTGACACGTGCCGACGTCGTCGTCTCCTGTACCGGGGCGACGGGCCTGGTCCTCACGGCGGAGGCGATCGCACAGGCGGTCGAGGGCCGCACCGGACAGCCGGCCGTCGCCGCCGCCACGGTCGCCGCGGTGACCGCCAAGTCCCCGCTGCCGCCCACCGGCGTCGGCGCCGACGAGAACTGCCCGCTGGACCTGGCCGCCGTACAGCCCGGCTTCTCGCTCATGGGTGAGGCCGCCGTCGCGGGCATGGACGCGGCCACCCTGGAGCAGCACGCGGCCTGGGTCGCCGGAGGCACCGTCGACCGCCGGGAGCGCCGTACGCCGGAGGGGGACGCCGAGCTGATCACCGCGCTCGCCGCGACCGCCGCCACGGTGGGCCGGATCCCCGAGCGGCGCAAGCCGGAGCCGGTGGCCGAGCGTCCGGCGCCCTTCTTCTTCCTCCTCGACCTGGCCATGCCCCGCGACATCGACGCGGCCGTGCATCGGCTGGCCGGGGTGCGGCTGGTGGACATCGAGTCGCTGGCGGAAGCTTCCGCCGACGCTCCGATGGCGGCCGATGTGGACCTGGTCCGGCGTATCGTCTCCGACGAGGTCGCGGCCTTCGGCGCGGCACAGCGGGCGGCGCACATCACGCCGACCGTGGTCGCGCTGCGCACCATGGCCGCCGACGTGGTCGCCGGTGAGATCGCGCGGCTCGACGGCCGACTGCCCGACCTGGACGAACGCCAGCGCGGCGAGATCCGGCAGGCCGTGCACCGGGTGGTCGACAAGCTGCTGCACGCACCGACCGTACGGGTCAAGCAGCTCGCGGCCGAGCCCGGCGGCGCCGGGTACGCGGACGCGCTGCGCACCCTGTTCGACCTCGACCCCGAGACGGTCGCCGCCGTCTCCCGGGCCGGGGACAGCACAGACAAGAAGGACCGACCGGCATGAGTGACAAGGCTTTGAGACTGGGGACGAGGCGGAGCAGACTCGCCATGGCCCAGTCCGGGCAGGTGGCGGAGGCCGTCCGCCAGGTGACCGGCCGGCCCGTGGAGCTGGTCGAGATCACCACCTACGGTGACACCTCCCGCGAGCATCTCGCGCAGATCGGCGGCACCGGCGTCTTCGTGACGGCGCTGCGGGACGCGCTGGTGCGCGGCGAGGTCGACTTCGCGGTTCATTCGCTCAAGGACCTCCCGACCGCGCAGCCCGCCGGGCTGGTCCTGGCCGCCGTGCCGGAGCGCGAGGACCCGCGGGACGTGATCGTCGCGCGCGACGCCCTCAAGTTCACGGACCTGCCGCGCGGGGCGCGCATCGGCACCGGTTCGCCGCGCCGCATGGCGCAGCTGAACGCGTACGCCCGCGCCCACGGCCTGGACATAGAGACGGTCGCGATCCGCGGGAACGTCGATACGCGGATCGGGTACGTACGGGACGGCGAGCTGGATGCCGTCGTGCTGGCCGCCGCCGGACTGAACCGGATCGGCCGCATCGATGAAGTGACCGACTTCCTGTCGGTCGACACGGTTTTGCCCGCCCCCGGCCAGGGGGCACTGGCGATCGAGTGTGCCGCGGACCACGCGGACCTGATCGCCGCGCTCGGCGCGCTCGACGACCCGCTCACGCGGGTCGCCGTGACCGCCGAACGATCACTGCTCGCCGCCCTGGAGGCCGGCTGCAGCGCCCCTGTGGGCGCGCTGGCCGACCTGCTCGACGGGCAGATTGTCAAGGAAATGCGCCTGCGTGGCGTCGTCGGCACGACCGACGGCACTCGTATGGTGCAGCTGTCCACCACCGGTTCCGTGCCCCAGACGGAGACCCAAGCGATGGCACTCGGTCGCGAACTCGCCACCGAGATGCTCGCCCAGGGCGCGGCCGGTCTGATGGGGGAGCGAGCACATTGAGCCCCACCACCCTTCCTGCCGCCGGTCCGGAACACGGGCACGTCACCTTCCTCGGTGCCGGACCCGGAGATCCGGGACTGCTGACTCTGCGCGCTGTGGAGGCGCTGTCGCGCGCGGATGTCCTGGTCGCCGAGCACGAGGTGCTCGACGTGATCCGGACGCACGCCCGACAGGGCGTCTCCGTCGTGCCGACGGACGCTTCCTCCATGTCGCCGCCGGGCACGGGCACGCCGCAGCTCACGGTCGTTGACGGCACGTCAACAACCGCCGCTGCCCCGTCTCCTGCCCGGGACGCGGCTCATCTTGTCATGGAGGCCGCGCGGTCCGGCAGGCGGGTCGTCCGTGCGGTGTCCGGGGACCCGGGACTTGATACGTACGCGGCCGAGGAAATGCTCGCCTGCGCCTCGGCCGGGGTGCCCTTCGAGGTCGTCCCGGGCGTGGCGGCCGCGGTCGGTGTGCCGGCGTACGCCGGTGTGCCGCTGCGGGACGCGCAGGGCGCGGACGTCCGGTTCGTGGACGCCCGTACGGCATCGGACCGCTGCTGGACCGAGGTGGGTGCGTCGGACGGCACGGTGGTCGTGTCGACGACGCTGGACTCGGTGGCGGCAGCGGCGGGTGAGCTGGTGTCCGCCGGCCGCAAGCCGGACACCCCCCTGTCGGTCACCGTCGCCGGTACGACGACCCGCCAGCGCACCTGGACGGCGACGCTCGGCACGATCGCACAGACGCTGAAGCAGGCGAAGGTGCTGCCGTCGCCGGACGGCGGCCGGCCGGTCATAGCCGTGGTCGGCGAGCGTTCCGCCGCCGCCCGGCGCGACCAGTTGTCGTGGTTCGAGTCCAAGCCGCTGTTCGGCTGGAAGGTGCTCGTGCCGCGTACGAAGGAGCAGGCGGCCTCGCTCTCCGACCAGCTGCGGTCCTACGGCGCGGTGCCGCACGAGGTCCCGACGATCGCGGTGGAACCGCCGCGCACGCCCCAGCAGATGGAACGTGCCGTCAAGGGCCTGGTCACCGGCCGCTACGAGTGGATCGCCTTCACATCCGTCAACGCGGTGAAGGCGGTTCGGGAGAAGTTCGAGGAGTACGGGCTCGATGCCCGGGCCTTCGCGGGCATCAAGGTGGCCGCGGTGGGCGAGCAGACCGCGAAGGCGCTGGTTGCCTTCGGCGTGAAGCCCGATCTGGTGCCGAGCGGTGAGCAGTCGGCCGCCGGTCTGCTGGAGGACTGGCCGCCGTACGACCCGGTGTTCGACCCGATCGACCGCGTCTTCCTGCCGCGTGCCGACATCGCCACGGAGACCCTGGTGGCCGGGCTCATCGAGCTGGGCTGGGAGGTCGACGACGTCACGGCGTACCGGACCGTGCGGGCCTCGCCGCCGCCGGCGGAGACGCGGGAGGCGATCAAGGGGGGTGGCTTCGACGCCGTTCTCTTCACGTCGTCTTCTACGGTGCGGAATCTGGTCGGTATTGCCGGGAAACCGCACAACGTGACGGTGATCGCCTGCATCGGGCCCGCCACGGCGAAGACCGCCGAGGAGCACGGGCTGCGCGTCGATGTCATGGCGCCCGAGCCGTCCGTGCACAAGCTGGCGGAGGCACTGGCCGACTTCGGCCTGAAGCGCCGCGCTGCCGCGCTGGAGGCGGGGGACCCCGTCACTCGGCCGAGCGAGCGGCGGCCGGGGGCGCGCAGGCGTCGTTCGACGACGTGAGACGTGGCGGGTGCCCTGATGCGGGGCACCCGCCCGCCAGCCCCGAGTTCTCCTCACGGCCCAGCGGGAGTACCCGGAGGTCGACGTTGCGGAACTCGGCCACCTCCAGCAGCTGTTCGAGCTGCCCGCGCATGACCATCTTGCCCCCGTCGTCTGCGGTGAACGGTGGCCGACAAGCGCTGAACACCGCTCGCGCACGTCGCGCCGGCGCGATTACGCCGCTTCTCCTGGGACACCTGCCCGCTGCGCCCCTGGGACCACTCCGGATCGGGGGCCACGTGAGGCCGGCCGGGCGGGTGGTGCTGGTGCTGGTGTCCGCCCGGCCGTTTGATGGCTTACGCCGCCGTGCCGCCCGCGTAGTCGCCGGCGAACGTCGTCTCGATCGTCTGGGCGACCGGCTGGGCCACGCCCGTGCCGGTCAGGATGATGCCCAACTCCCGGTTGTTGCTCAGGGAGTTGCTGCTGATGTTCATGGAGCCGGCCTCGACCGCCTGGGTGGACAGGCCGTAGTCGGCGACCATCGCCTTGGCGTGGATGTAGAAGCCGTTCGGGTCGGAGTAGCCGACGACCGTGCCGCCGGCGGCCTTGACGGCGGAGACCTGGCTGGAGTAGCTGGAGGGGCTCTCCAGGACGACCCGGACCTTCACGCCGGCCTTGGCGCGGGCCACGATCGCGTTGACCACCGTGCTGTCGCTGAACTCCAGCTCCTGGACGTCGAGGGTCTTGGTCGCGGAGTCGATGAAGGAGACGAGGCGGCTGCGGGAGTCGGTGGGGGACCACAGGAGGTGGTCGCCGTCGGTCGGGGTGACCGAGGTGCCGGCGTAGTCGGCGGCGAAGACCTTCTCGATCGCGGCGACGTCACGGGTGTCGTCGGTGAAGACGCCGTAGTCGCGGCCGGTGGTGTAGTACTGCGAGGTCAGGTTGCCGGTCAGCACCAGGGACTTGGTGCCGTCGACCGTGATCGTCTTCTGGTGGGTGTAGGTGAAGGCCGAGGACGACCAGACCACGCCTATGCCCGCGTTCGTCAGGGACGTGTACGCCGAGTCGTTGGCCGACTTGTGCTGGCGGTCGAGGACCACCCGGACCGTGATGCCCTTGTTCTTCAGGGCTATGAGGTCGTTGACGGCCGTCGTGTCCTCGAGCTCGTACATCGTCATGTCGAGCGAGCTGGTGGCCGAGTTGATGAAGTCGTAGATCTGGGGCTGGCCGGTCGTCCGGGAGAAGGCGAACGCCGAGTAGCTCGCCGCGTTCGCGGGCACGGCGGTGACGACGACGGCGGCGCCGGCGGTCAGGGCGATGGCAGCACGGGTGAGGACGTTCCGCAGCATGCGTGACTCCTTGGGGGATGCCGTTGTGGGGGTGGCGCGTGCATGACACCACGCGCGTAGAACGGTGGGGAGTCACATGGATCCAGGGACGGCCAGGAGAGCGCAAAAACTTGCTATGGGGGTTCTACGGGGATGCCGCTATGCCCCTCTTGGGCCGACAGGGTGTTGGCAAAGGCGTCGGCCGGGCGGGCGTAGCGTAGAAGGCATGACGAAGTACGGATCCTTTCCCGGTACGCGTCCCCGGCGGCTGCGGACCACGCCCGTCATGCGGCGGATGGTCGCCGAGACACGGCTGCACCCGGCCGACTTCATCCTCCCGGCGTTCGTCCGGGAGGGCGTGAGCGAGCCCGTGCCGATCGCCGCCATGCCCGGTGTCGTCCAGCACTCCCGCGACAGCCTGAAGAAGGCCGCGCTGGAGGCGGTGGAGGCCGGGATCTCCGGGATCATGCTGTTCGGCGTGCCGGAGGAGGGCAAGAAGGACGCCGTCGGGACGCCGGGCACCGATCCGGAGGGGATCCTTCAGGTCGCCATCCGCGATGTGCGGGCCGAGGTCGGCGACGACCTGCTCGTCATGTCCGACCTGTGCCTGGACGAGACCGTCGACCACGGGCACTGCGGGGTGCTGGACGCCGAGGGCCGCGTCGACAACGACGCGACCCTGGAGCGGTACGCCGAGATGGCGCAGGTGCAGGCCGACGCGGGTGCGCATGTGGTCGGGCCCAGCGGAATGATGGACGGGCAGATCGGCGTCGTCCGCGACGCGCTCGACCAGATCGGGCGCGAGGACGTCGCCGTCCTCGCCTACACCGCCAAGTACTCCTCCGCCTTCTACGGCCCCTTCCGCGAGGCCGTCGCCTCCTCGCTCCAGGGCGACCGCAAGACCTACCAGCAGGATCCCGCCAACTGGCGTGAGTCCCTGCGGGAGTTGGCCCTGGACCTGGAGGAGGGCGCGGACATGGTCATGGTCAAGCCGGCCGGGCCGTACCTCGACATCCTCGCCCGGGTCGCGGACGCCGTGGACGTACCCGTCGCCGCCTACCAGATCTCCGGCGAGTACTCGATGATCGAGGCCGCCGCCGAGAAGGGCTGGGTCGACCGGGACCGGGCCATCCTGGAAACCCTGACCGGCATCAAGCGGGCCGGGGCGCGCAACATCCTCACCTACTGGGCGACCGAGGCGGCACGGAAGCTGCGTTAGGGCCTGCCGGGCCGGGCTCACCAGGAGGCGATGGTGTCCAGGCTCTGCTGCCAGTACGTCACCGTCAGCGAGCTGTCGTAGTAGAAGCCCTTCGCCGGCAGGGCCGGGGTCGCGGTGGCGCCACCGTCGCTGCGCGGGGTGGTGCCCTGGAACATCAGCGTCAGTTTGCGGGCGGTCGTCCCGCCCTCACCGCTGCCGTCGGCGGCCGACAGGCGCACCATCGCGTACCCCGACTCGCCCGGCTTGAGCGTCGTCACCGCCTGCGGCTGGGTCTCCTCGTCCGCCTGCGGCGCCCACTGCATCTCGTCGAAGCGCACGATCGGGTAGTACGTCAGCTCGCAGGTCTTCCTGCCCGTGTTCGTCGCCGTGAGCAGCATGTGGTTCAGCGGGCGGTTGACCGGCTGGGCGGTGACGCGGGTGTTCGCGCCGTTGCACAGGACGATCGAGGACCCGCCGCCGGTCGTCCCGGAGCCGCCCTTCGCGGTGCCCGATCCGTGGGTGCGGGTCACCGGGGTGCCGTTCGTCCTCCCCGCGTCGGCGGGGGTGGTGGCGGTGGGGGCGGAGGAGGGCGTCTTGTGCGCTGTCGCCGACGTGGTCGGTGACACGGCCTCCGAGGCGCCCTCGTCCTTCGTCCCCGTCCCGTTGCCGCTGCACGCGCTGAGCGCGAGGGCGGTCACCGCGGTACCGGTGGCGGCGAGCAGACGAATGTGGCGCAAACGCATGGCAAGTCCTCTTTCGGGCTGGGCCGGTTGGCGTGCTTGGATGAGTCACAGCCTGTGCGGAGCCCCGTCCCGACGGCCAGAGGCCACGGGCACTCCGGGACGCTGGAACGCCGACACAGGCGCTGACGTGCGCAAACAGTCCCTCCCTGGAACGCCGGGATGGGACGAGGGGGAGGGGACACGGTGGCGGACGGCACCACGGACAGCGGTTTCGCCGACTTTCTGAGGGAGTTGAAGGACCGCTCCGGACACAGCTACGGCACGCTCGCCAAGCGGTTGCACATGAGTACGTCCACGCTCCACCGCTACTGCAACGGGGCCGCCGTACCGGCCGACTACGCCCCTGTGGAGCGCCTGGCCCGCCTGTG
This sequence comes from Streptomyces yokosukanensis, assembly GCF_001514035.1. Taxonomy (GTDB): domain Bacteria; phylum Actinomycetota; class Actinomycetes; order Streptomycetales; family Streptomycetaceae; genus Streptomyces; species Streptomyces yokosukanensis. The sequence continues at coordinate 20,861 of NZ_KQ948208.1, forward strand.
CAAGGCCACGCCCGAGGAACTCGTGGAGCTGCACCGCAGATGGGTGCTGGCGGATGCGGGGCGGGGGAAGAAGGAGGCGGTGGCGGGTCCGGGACCGGTGTCGGAGGAGGAGCCGGTGGCCGTCCAGGAGCTGGTGCCTGCCGTGTCGGATGTCTCCGCGCCGGTGCCGGGCCCCCGGCGCGGGCGCCGCAGCCGGACCGTGCTCCTCGCCGCCCTCGCCTGCACCGCCCTGCTCGGCGGTGCGGCGCTCGCCCTCACCCTCCCCTCCGGCGGCGCCGAGGCGGACGGAAAGGGCGGCTCGGCCGTCGCCGGCGCCGCACCGCAGCACACGCCGACGGCCGGCGCGGAGCGGGGGATGCATCCCGCTCGCTCGGCCTCCCCCTCCCCGTCCGCCACCTCGCCCGCATCCGGCGGCACGCGGCCCGGCGACGAGCCGAGCGCCTCGCACACCACCACCACCGGCGCGAACGGCGGCACGGACACCGCCGCCCCGCCGCTCGCCGTCACCACCCACCCCTACAGCTGGGTGAGCCCCTGCTCCCAGCACTATCTGATCGACCGCGCCCCGACCGCGGTCTCCCCGCCCCCGCTGGAGCAGGACGCGCCCGCCTGGGTGGCCGTGCACAAGGCGGTCTCGGCGGGCGAGCAGTTCGTCACGTTCACCGTGCAGGGGACCGGCTCGGACACCGTCGTCCTGGAGGGGCTGTCGGTGCGCATGGCCGGCCGGGCCGCGCCGCTCGCCTGGAACGACTACGCCATGGGCTATCCGGGCGTGGGCTGTGGCGGAGGCGTGCCGACCCACTCCTTCACGGTCGCCCTGGACGCCCTGCGCCCCGCGGCCGTACCGGCGGCCGGGCACCGCGGCTTCCCCTTCAAGGTGAGCCGGTCCGACCCCGAGGTCTTCTATGTCACGGCCGACGCCTCCGCGTACGACGTCAGCTGGTATCTGGAGCTGTCGTGGTCCAGCGGGACGCGCCACGGCACGCTGCGGATCGACGACGACGGCCGGCCGTTCCGCACCAGCGGCAACAACGGGCGGCCCGCGTACGCCTTTCCGCTGGGCGGCGAGAAGTGGGAGGCGGCGGCGGACGCGGGCTCGAACTCGAACTGACCGTCCGGATCGCGGAATTTCCGGAGTGGACGGCACACAGCTCTCCAGGGCCGGGCCGGGCGGGTCAGTCCCACCAGAAGGTCCAGGTGTGGGTGCCGACCAGGCCCTCGGCGTAGTCCCGCAGGCTCCCGGAGCCCTGGGTGATGTTGTCCGGGCAGAAGGCGAAGTGCTCCGCCGCCACCGCCTCGGCGTCCTCCCGCGTGCTGGGCGGGGCCGCGACGGACAGCGCCAGGGTGTCGAAGCCGAGCCCCACCACGCGTACGCCGAAGCGGTCCTCCCACGAGCGCAGGACGGCGCACGGCCGGGCGACGTCGTTGTCGTGGTTCAGCGGACCGGCCCAGCCGATCGCCGCGGGTATGTCGGCGGACCGGCGGGCCGGGACCAGGGCGAGGCGCGCATCCCGGAACCACGGGGACGCGGCGTCCGTCAGCGAGTCGGCCACCTGGGCCGCGCGGGCGTCGGGGACGGCGGTCGGGGCGGGTGCGGGCGCGAGCCCCGGCCAGGCGGCCCCGAACGGCTCGACCTCCTCGCCCCAGCCCTCCTGCGTCCAGTCCTCCCAGTAGTCGGCGAGGACGTCCTCGGCGTCGTGATCACCCGGGTACGACATCAGCCGGGGCATCAACTCCCAGTCCGCGGGCCCGCCCTGGCCGCCTCCCACGTCCACGAGCACCGGCAGCAGTCCGGCACGCGCCGCCGGTGCGCCCAGTGCCTTCCAGGTCCCCGGCGCGGCCGGCTTCTCCGCGTGCCACAGCAGCGGTTCGTGCCAGGGGCCGTCCTCGGTCAGGTCGACCAGTCTGCCGGGCGGCAGCTGAAGCCCCAGGGAACGGCCGCTGGGGTCGGTGGCCAGCTTGGGCAGCGGGTTGGGAAGAGTCGCCATGGCAGTGACTGTAGAGGCCGCCACTGACAACGCCGTTGGCTCGCCTTCCCGATGAACCCAGCCCCGCCGCAGCCGCTCTTACCGGATGGTGTTGTGATGGGGGACGGGTGACGCGAGGGACGGAGGAACGTGCAGATGGGGCGCTACCCGGTGCGGTGGCACATCGTGCTGCTCACCTTGTGGACGGCCGTCTGGTTCGTCGTGGCCGAACGCCACGCGGCCGTGTCCTGGCACTATCTGCGCCAAGGCGAGCAGCTGCTGTTCAACCAGGCTCCCGGCGGCGGCCTCGCCCTCTACGCCAACCACCCCGAGCTGCAGATCGGCCCGGTCAGCTTCCTGGTCGCCGGACTCTTCGCGCCCTTCTCCGCCGACGTCGGTGAGAAACTGGCCGACGCGTTCATGTCCGGCCTCGGCCTGTACATGCTGGTCCTGGTCGGCCGCGCCGCCGCCGACCACTACCGGGGCACCGGCCTCAACCACAAACGTCTCCAGCAGCGCGTCCTGATCGCCGGAGCCGCCTTCATCCCCATGTGGGTCGAGGTCTCGGTCCGCTTCGCCCATCTCGACGACGTCCTCGCCCTGTTCTTCACCACGCTCGCCGTCCGCGCGCTGGTCCGCGGCAACGCGACGGCGACGGGCGTCTTCCTGGCGCTGGCCGTCGACTCCAAACCCTGGGCGGTCGGCTTCCTCCCCCTGCTCCTGGCCCTGCCCCGCCCCCACCGCGCACGAGCGGCGGCCTGGGTCTTCGGCCTGGTCGCGGTCGCCTGGCTGCCCTTCTACCTGAGCCACCTGGAGACCCTGCACGCGGCCCGCTTCGCCATCCCCAACCAACCCGCCTCCTCGCTGCGCTGGTTCGGTGTGGACGACTCCGCCACGCCCTGGTGGGACCGTCCGGCGCAGATGGCCCTCGGCATCGCCCTGGGCGCGGTGGCCGTACGCCGCAACCGCTGGCCGGCCGTCCTCTTCCTCGCCGCCGACGCACGCATACTGCTGGACCCGAGCGTCTACACGTACTACAACGCCTCGGTCCTCCTCGGCACCCTCATCTGGGACTCCATCGGCCAGCGCCGGCTGGTCCCGTGGGTGAGCTGGATCGCCCTCATCTCCCTGTACGGCAGCGCCCTCGTGGTCCCTTCGGAGTCCACCCAGGGCCTCATCCGCATGGCGTTCTGCCTCGGCTCGGCGGCGTACGTCCTGCTGTGGCCCCAGCGGGCGCCGCGCGGCGGGCGGGGCCGGCGGGCGCGCGGCGAACCCCGTCACGACAGGCTCGTCGGCACATGACCCGGCGCGTCAGCGCCTGGCCCCGCAGGACGGGCAGAACGCGGCGTCGTCCGGGAGGGCACCCTGGCAGGACGCGCAGTTCGTGCTCTGGGCGAGCCGGTTTCCGCAGCCGGAGCAGAAGGCGCCGCCACGGGTCTCGGTACGGCAGTGGGGGCACACCAGCTGGCGCGGGGCGGTGACGTCGTAGTCGGCGCCCTGCCGCTGGCCGATGTCGTAGGCGCGCTGCGCGACCATGTCGTTCAGCCCCCGCTGCTGCGCCGTCTGCGCCTCCGCGGCGGTGTCCGGGGAGCAGTTCAGACAGAGCCCCTGCCCCGGGTTCCAGCAGCGGGCGCAGACGTAGGAGGTGCAGCGCGGACAACGGTTGAAGTGTCCCCGCGCGTTCTCGATGGCGCGGGTGAACGCCGCGTCCCGCTGGTTGCCGAAGCTCGCCCCCGCAAGGCCGTCCGCGGCGTTGGCCACGCCCTGGCCGGCGCTGCCGCCGACGAGCGACCAGGCGGCGTTCACGCCCCGGGACAGCCAGCCGGCCACCTGCCCGGCCCGGAACGGTTCGAACGGCGAACGCCAGGTGTCCCAGCAGCGTGAGCAGTTGAACTCGAACTGGAAACCCGCCCCCGTGCCGTGCTCGACGCACAGGTCGCGGTAGTTGCTGCTGAAGTAGATCTCGGTGCCCATGGCGACCGTCCCCCCAGAGAAGTGCACCCCGGGCGGAGTGTATAGCGGCTGCGGGCATCGATCGACGTCCTTGTGGAGGGGTGCGTCAGACGAGCGTCGTGATGCAGAACGGGTGGCCGGCCGGGTCCAGCAGCACCCGCCAGCGCTCGGGCTGCGGCTGCCGGTCGGGCTTGGTCGCACCCTGTTCCAGCAGGTGCTTCTCGGCGATTTCCAGGTCGTCCACGCCGAGTTCGATGTGCGCCTGCTTGCCCTGTGCGGGGTCCGGCCAGGTGGGCCGGCGGTAGTCCGCCACGCGGGTGAAGCCGAGGCCGGTCGCACCCTCCTTGCCGAGCAGGACGAAGTCGTCGGTGGAGAACAGGACGGACATGCCGAGCAACTTGCCGTAGAAGCGGGACAGTTCGGCGGGGTCGGCGCAGTCGAAGGTGACGGCGGCGTAGCGGAACGCGGGTGCGGAAGTGGTGTCCGTGGTCATGGGGACGACGCTAGGACATGACCAGGACAGTTCCGGTCCTGGTCGTGCCGGATGTGTGCCAGACTTCCGGCCGTGCTCAGCTCGTCCGCCCGCCTGCTGCGGCTGCTGTCCCTGCTGTCCTCCCGCCCGTCCTGGACCTGCGCCGAGCTGGCCGAGCGCATGGCCGTCACGGACCGCACGGTCCGCCGTGACGTGGCACGGCTGCGGGACCTCGGCTACGCGGTCGACTCCGAGGCCGGGCCCTGGGGCGGGTACCGGCTGCGCGCCGGCTCCCGGGTGCCGCCGCTGATCCTCGACGACGAGGAAGCGCTGGCCGTGGCCGTGGGGTTGGGCGAGGCGGCCCTGGGCGGCGACCAGGCGGCCCTGTCCGCGATGCTGAAGCTGCGCCAGGTCCTGCCCCGGCGCATCGCGGACCGTCTCGGCGACCTGGACGGCGCCTTCGTACGGCTCCCGGGCTCCGCCGGGCCGCAGCTGCGCCACGGCCTGCTGCTGGAGCTGGCGGACGCCTGCCGGCGGGGGGAGCGGGCCCGGCTGTCGTACACCGACGGGCAGGGACGGGCCACGGTCCGGGACATCGATCCGTACCGTCTCGTCCACACCGGGCGGCACTGGTACCTCGTCGCGCGGGACGTCGACCGGGGGCAGTGGCGCACCTTCCGGGCCGACCGGGTCGAGCGCCTTCGGCCCACCGGGCGGCCGGCGGACCTCACCGAGCCGCCGGACCCCGCGCGCCTGGTCTCCCACAACATCGCGAACGGCCCCTACCCGCTGTCCGCGACCGTCCGCCTTCCGCTCCCGCTGGGCCAGGCGCTGCGGCTCGTCCCGCCGACGGTCGGCACCCACCGCGCCGACGGGCCCGACGCGACCCTCGTCGAGGTCGGCGGTCGCGACCCGGACGGCCTCGCCCGCTACCTCCTCGGCCTGGGCACGCCGCTGCGCGTCCTCGCCCCGGACGCCGTGCGCGAGGCCCTCGCGCGCCGCGCCCGTGAGCTGGCCGAGGACAACGTCAGAGCTTCTCCGGCGTCCTGATGCCCAGCAGGGCCATGCCCTGCTGCAGGGTGCGGGCCGTGACGTCGCACAGGAAGAGGCGGTTCTCGACCTGGGCGGGCGTCTCGGCCTTCAGGACCGGGCACTTGTCGTAGAACGACGTGTACAGCGACGCCAGTTGGTACAGGTACGCGGCCAGCTTGTGCGGGGCGTGCTCCGCCGCCGCCTCGGTGACCGTCTCGGCGAAGGCGTCGACGTGGAGGCCGAGGGCGCGCTCGGCCGGAGCCAGTTCCAGCTCCGGGTGCGCGGCCGGGCGGGTCTCGCCGGCCTTGCGGAGGATCGACCGGATCCGGGCGTACGCGTACTGCAGGTACACGCTCGTGTCGCCGTTCAGCGACACCATCTGGTCCAGGTCGAACTTGTAGTCCCGGTTCGCCGACGTGGACAGGTCGGCGTACTTCACCGCGCCGATGCCCACCTGGGTGCCCCGCTCGGCGATCTCCTGCTCGGAGAGGTCCTGGGCCTTCTCCCGGACCACGGCCGAGGCGCGGTCGATCGCCTCGTCGAGGAGGTCGACCAGGCGGACCGTCTCGCCCTCACGCGTCTTGAACGGCTTGCCGTCCTTGCCGAGGACCGTGCCGAAGGCCAGCTGGACGGCGTTCACGTCGTCGTTCAGCCAGCCGGCCCTGCGGGCGGTCTCGAAGACCATCCGGAAGTGCAGGGACTGGCGGGCGTCCACCACGTACAGGAGGGTGTTCGCCTTGAGGTTGAAGACACGGTCGCGGATCGCCGAGAGGTCGGTGGCCGCGTAGCCGTAGCCGCCGTCCGACTTCTGCACGATCAGCGGGACCGGGTTGCCCTCCGGGCCCTTGATGTCGTCGAAGAACACGCACAGGGCGCCCTCGGAGCGGACCGCCACGCCCGACTCCTCCAGGAGGCGGCAGGTCTCGGCCAGCATGTCGTTGTAGCCCGACTCGCCGACGATGTCGGCGTCCTGGACCTCCATGTCCAGCTTCTCGAAGACGGAGAAGAAGTAGATCTTCGACTCGTCCACGAACCTCTGCCACGTCGCGAGGGTGTGCGGCTCGCCGGCCTGGAGGTCGACGACCCGGCGGCGGGCCCGGGTCTTGAACTCGTCGTCGGAGTCGAACTTCCTGCGCGCGGCCTTGTAGAGGCGGTCGAGGTTCGACATCGCCTCCTCGCCCGAGGCCGCGGCGTCCTCGGTGGCCGCCTTGTGGTCCAGCTCGTGCGGGTGCTCGTCCAGGTACTGGATGAGCATGCCGAACTGGGTGCCCCAGTCGCCGATGTGGTGCCGGCGGATCACGTTCTCGCCGGTGAACTGAAGGAGCTGGACGACCGAGTCGCCGATGACCGCCGAGCGCAGGTGGCCGACGTGCATCTCCTTCGCCACGTTCGGCTGCGCGTAGTCGATCACCGTCGTGCCGGGGTGCGCGGCGGTCGGCACGCCGAGGCGGCCGGTCTCGTCCGCGTACCGCGCGGCCAGGTTCCCGGTGATCGCCCGGTCCGCGATCGTGATGTTCAGGAAGCCGGGGCCGGAGACCTCGACGTCCTCGATGACGTCACCCGTGACGACCTGGGAGACGACCTGGGTCGCCAGCTCCCGGGGGTTCGCCTTCGCCTTCTTGGCCAGCGCCAGGATCCCGTTGGCCTGGAAGTCGGCCCGGTCGCTTCGTCGCAGCAGCGGGTCCGCGCCGGCGGCGTCCGGCAGGGTGGCCGAGAGGGCGGACGCGAGGTGCTGCTGGACGGAATCGCTGAGGGACGTGACCGAGGCCATGAGAATGGGTGCCGTTCTCCTCGTGGGGATGGATGATCCCGGCCAGTATCCCATGGGGGGTAAAGCCGTTTTCGCGGGCGCGAGCGGGTCTGTGAGAATGGGGTGTCACCCCGTTCAGAAAGAAGGACGTGCCGATCGTGGCTCAGAGCACCGAGACCACCGACTGGGTCTCCCGTTTCGCGGATGAGGTCATCGAGGAGTCGGAGCGCCGGGCCCCGGGCAAACCGGTCGTCGTCGCGTCCGGCCTGTCCCCCTCCGGGCCCATTCACCTGGGCAATCTCCGTGAGGTCATGACCCCGCACCTTGTCGCCGACGAGATCCGCCGCCGCGGGTACCAGGTCCGGCACCTGATCTCCTGGGACGACTACGACCGCTACCGCAAGGTGCCGGCGGGCATCGCCGGGATCGACGAGTCCTGGGCCGCGCACATCGGCAAGCCGCTGACCTCGGTCCCGGCGCCGGAGGGGTCGTCGTACCCGAACTGGGCCGAGCACTTCAAGGCCGCGATGGTCGCCTCGCTGGCCGAACTGGGCGTGGAGTTCGACGGGATCAGCCAGACCGCGCAGTACACCTCGGGTGTCTACCGCGAGCAGGTCCTGCACGCCATGAAGTGCCGCGCCGACATCGACGCGATCCTCGCCCAGTACCGGACCAAGCCGAAGCCGGCCAAGAAGCAGCAGCAGAAGGCCGTGGACGAGGCCGAGCTGGAGGCCGAGGAGGGCTCGGGCGCGGCGAGCGAGGACGACGGCTCGTCCGGCTCCGCCGGCTACTTCCCGTACAAGCCGTACTGCGGCAACTGCGAGAAGGACCTGACGACCGTCACGTCGTACGACGACGACAGCACCGAGCTGTCGTACACGTGCGACGCGTGCGGCTTCGCCGAGACCGTCCGGCTCAGCGAGTTCAACCGCGGCAAGCTGGTCTGGAAGGTCGACTGGCCGATGCGCTGGGCCTTCGAGGGCGTGATCTTCGAGCCCAGCGGTGTCGACCACTCCTCGCCGGGGTCCAGCTTCCAGGTCGGCGGGCAGATCGCCCCGATCTTCGGCGGACAGCAGCCCATCGGCCCCATGTACGCCTTCGTCGGCATCTCCGGCATGGCGAAGATGTCGTCCTCGCGCGGTGGCGTCCCCACCGCGGGCGACGCGCTGAAGATCATGGAGCCGCAGATCCTGCGCTGGCTGTACGCCCGCCGCAGGCCCAACCAGTCCTTCAAGATCGCCTTCGACCAGGAGATCCAGCGGCTCTACGACGAGTGGGACAAGCTCGCCGGGAAGGTCGCCGACGGCTCCGCGCTGCCGGCGGACGTCGCCGCCCACACCCGGGCCGTCGGTACGGCCGCCGGTGAGCTGCCGAAGACGCCGCGTCCGCTGCCCTACCGCACGCTCGCGTCCGTCGCCGACATCACCGCCGGGCACGAGGACCAGGCGCTGCGGATCCTCTCCGAGCTGGACCCGGAGCAGCCGCTGGCCTCGCTGGCGCAGGCCCGGCCGCGGTACGACAAGGCCGAGGCGTGGATCAACACCCACGTCCCCGCCGACCAGCGGACCATCGTGCGCGAGGAGCCCGACGCCGAGCTGCTGAAGTCCCTCGACGAGGCGTCCCGGCGGTCGGTACGGCTGCTGCTCGACGGGCTCGCCGAGCACTGGTCGCTCGACGGGCTGACCCACCTCGTGTACGGCGTGCCGAAGGTGCAGGCCGGGTTCTCGGCCGACGCCACGCCCAAGGAGCTGCCGCCGGAGATCAAGACGGCCCAGCGGACGTTCTTCGCGCTGCTGTACCACCTGCTCGTCGGGCGGGACACCGGACCGCGGCTGCCCACGCTGCTGCTCGCGGTGGGGCAGGAGCGGGTGCGGCGCCTGCTCGGCGAGTAGGACCGCGTCCGCAGCGCGTCCGCACGGACGAAGGCGCCCGGTGCCTCTCGGCACCGGGCGCCTTTCGCGTGTGTCACCCCTTACGCGATGTGGTCCTCTTCCAGCTCCGCGTTGAAGCGATTGGTGAAACGGTTGACCATGCGGTCGGCGTCGCGTGAGGCGAGCGCCCGGCCGTACGTGGCCTCGACGGCCTCACCGAACTGGTGCGGGGTCGGGAAGCTGCCGTCGATGGACTTGCGGAAGACCTGGTAGTACTCGTCCTCGGTCGGGTCCGGCTCGGGGGAGCCGCCGCCCTCGCCGAGTTCACGGGTGCGGTTCGGGCCCACCGGGATGGGGAAGCTGCCGGTCTCCTCGGGGGAGGGCTCCTGGAGATGCTCCCGCAGCTGCTCCGGGGGCTGCTCCTCGTACCACTGCTCGTACGGTTCCTCGGGGACGTACTCGGGCTCGGGCAGCGGTTCGTAGGCGGGGTCGTAGCCGCCGTGGTACTCGGCCTGCTGCTGGGCGTGGAACCAGGGGCTCTGGTCGTCCACGGGGGGCTCGGGGAACTGTTCGTCCCGCGGTGCCGTTCGCTGCGGGTAGGGCCCCCTCCCGGCGGCGCGGGCGCCCGCGGCCGGGTCGCCCGCGGATGCCGGGGCGGGCTCGGGCGCCGCTGCCAGCCGAGGCTGCTGCTGCGCCGGCGGCAGCAGGACCGGCTCGATGCCCGCCGCCGCCAGCCCGGCCGGTGCCGTCTGCGCCAGGGGGACGCCGTAGCGCGCCAGGCGCAGGGGCATCAGGGACTCCACCGGGGCCTTGCGGCGCCAGGCCCGGCCGTAGCGGGAGCGGAGGCGGGCCTGGTAGACGAGACGTTCCTGTTCCAGCTTGATGACCTGCTCGTAGGAGCGCAGCTCCCACAGCTTCATACGGCGCCAGAGCAGGAAGGTGGGGAGCGGAGAGAGGAGCCAGCGGGTCAGCCGGACGCCCTCCATGTGCTTGTCCGCCGTGATGTCGGCGATGCGGCCGATCGCGTGCCGGGCCGCCTCCACGGCGACCACGAAGAGGATCGGGATCACGGCGTGCATGCCGACGCCCAGCGGGTCCGGCCAGGCGGCGGCGCCGTTGAACGCGATCGTCGCCGCTGTCAGCAGCCACGCCGTCTGGCGCAGCAGGGGGAACGGGATGCGGATCCAGGTCAGCAGCAGGTCCAGGGACAGCAGGACGCAGATGCCTGCGTCGATGCCGACCGGGAACACATAGGAGAAGTTCCCGAAGCCCTTCTTGATGGCCAGCTCACGGACAGCCGCGTACGAGCCGGCGAAGCCGATGCCGGCGATGATCAAGGCGCCGGAAACGACCACGCCTATGAGAATGCGGTGCATCCGAGTCAGCTGCGGTGGCGCGGCCACTCGTACTCCCCTCCCCTTGCCTGTTGTTGCGCGCAACAGGGTGGCACACGCGCACGGCGCGCGTGGTACCGGTCGGGGCTTCGGGACCCCTCGGTCAGTTCTTCTTCGCGGCCGACTCGGACGGAGACGCGCCGGAAGAAGCCGACTTGGAAGGAGCCTTCGAGGACGGCTTCGACGCCGACTGCGACGGAGAGGCCGAGGAGCCAGAGGCCGAACCGCCGGACGACGAGCCGCCGTTGGCGGACGACACCGCTCCGATCGCTTCCTTGACCGCCGCCTGCGCGGACTTCGTCAGATCGTCGGCGTCCGGGGTCTTCTCGCCCGCGAGACCGGCGCCGTTGTAGTCGAGCGTGACGACCACGTTCTCGACCCGGGCGACCACCGTCTGCTGCTTGAACAGACCTTCCTTCTTCTTCAGGTCGTAGCGCACGGCCGTCGCCTCCGAGCCCGTGCCGGACAGCGGGGTCCCCTTGGTGTTCTTCGCGCCGTCCACCGCCTCGGCGTCCTTGACCTGCTGACCGAAGTACGTGTGGGCCTGCGCCTCACCGGAGCCGCGTGTGGTGTCCGAGTCGAAGCGCAGCAACGAGATGTTCAGCCAGCGGAACTGCGAGCCCTTCACGCCGTTGTTGTCCAGGCTGCTCCAGGAGCAGGACGCGCGCGACGACGGATCGTCCGAACTGCCCTTCTTGCCTGAAGTGCCGCTCGGTACCAGGTTCGTGAGGGTCTTCTTCGAGAGCACCGCGCACGCGTCGGGAAGCTTCTTGTACGCGGCCGCCTGCACGGTCGGGGACGCGCTCGCCGAGGGCTGGGTGCTGCCGCTCGCGGACTGCTGTGCGCTGCTGTCGGCGCCCTTGCCCTTGGAATCGCCCGAGTCCGACGAACAGGCTGCGGTGATCAGTACCGCCGGAACGGCTGCCGCGCAGACAAGAACACGGCTCAGGCGCTTGCCACGCGTCGTCTGCTGGGCACGGTCGTCTCGCTGGGCTGCTCGCTGCATGGTTCCTTCACTAGTGACGCTCGGTGGTCGTGCGGGTTCCTGCGGGGGCCCACGGTACGCGGTGAAGGAGCTGTGCGGTTTCGGTTCGTGTGCTTTGCACGCGGTGCGGCGAACGGTCGCGGGTGCCGTCAACCGCCCAGCGCGTCATCCAGTTGAGAGGCCAGCTCACGTGCCGTGTCCTGCATTTCCTTGCTGTCCGGGACCGTTCCGGTGGCCATCGGCTGCTCCTCGTACTCGATGGTGACGACGACGTTGGACGTGCGGAACACCACAGTCACCGTCCGCTGCTCGGCCGTCGAACCGGACGCGGCGAGCCGGTCGTCGATGTACGCCTCGTCACCGAGGTCGGTCAGCACCCGCGGCTGCAGATCGGCCTCGGGGGCGCCGGAGGAGGCGGAGCCGGAGGGGGAGCCCGAGGGAGAGGGGGAGCCGGAGCCGGAGGCGTGGCCGCTCGCCGGCGCCGAGGGGGTGCCGCCGGACGCGGACGAGGCCGAGGAGGACGCCGAGGACGACGACGAGGACGTGGGGGTCGGCGTCCCGGCCGGTGCCGAGGAGCCGCTCGGCTCGGGAAGGTCGGCGGCCGTCTCCTTGTCCCCGAACAGCTTCTCCGCCTGGTCGTCGTCGCTGACCGTGTTGTCGTACGACACCACGCGCTCGAAGTCGACCGAGAGGCGGTCGGTGGCGTCGGCGGACTCCACCTTCCAGTGGCAGCCGACCTTGCGATCGGTGTCGTAGGTCAGTGCGGCCTCGCCCTGGTAGGCCTTGTCCCGCTGGTCGGGGTCGGTGATCTGCTTGATGCCGGGCAGCATCGCGTCGAGGGTGTCGTGGCCGACCGCGCCGCAGGGTTCGGGCAGCGTGCGGTACTTGCCGGGCCGGGCCGCCGCCGTGGCGGTGCCGGTGTCGCCCGGATTGGCGTTGTCCGTCGGGCTGTCACCGCCCGAGCCGCTCGTGCAGCCGACCAGCAGTGCCGCAAGGAGGGCGGCGGTGCCGGTTACGTACGCCTTCCGCTGCACGGTCGGGCTCCTCTCGGATGTGCGCTCGCTCGGTGTTCCAGTGTCCCCGCTGGTTATTCGCTTGCCGCAGCGGGGCGTCCCCTGGAGACAATGTGTATCGCACGCACTGCCGTGGCCGCCGGTCCCTTGTCCCTTTTCGCTGACCCTGGCGCCGCTTTTGCGTTTTGCCGCTTTTAAGCCTTTTGTTGTTGTATCCGGGGGAATGAGGAAGTTATGTCGTACGTGGAGATGCCGGGCGCCAAGGTCCCGATCCGGATGTGGACGGACCCCGCGACGGTCGAGGACGTGGCGCTGCGCCAGCTGCAGAACGTGGCGACCCTGCCGTGGATCAAGGGCCTGGCCGTGATGCCGGACGTGCACTACGGCAAGGGTGCGACGGTCGGCTCCGTCATCGCCATGCAGGGCGCGGTGTGCCCGGCGGCGGTCGGAGTGGACATCGGGTGCGGAATGTCGGCGGTGAAGACGTCGCTGACGGTGAACGACCTGCCGGGTGACCTGTCCCGGCTGCGGTCGAAGATCGAGCAGGCGATTCCGGTGGGGCGGGGGATGCATGAGGATCCGGTCGAGCCGGGGGACTTCCACGGGCTGGCCACGGCCGGCTGGGACGACTTCTGGGGGCGGTTCGACGGGGTCGCGGAGGCGGTGAAGTTCCGGCGGGAGCGGGCGCACAAGCAGATGGGGACGCTTGGAGCCGGAAATCACATGATTGAGTTGTGCCTGGACCAGTCAGGTTCGGTCTGGCTCATGCTGCACTCCGGTTCCCGCAACATCGGCAAGGAACTGGCCGAGCACCACATCGGCGTCGCGCAGAAGCTGCCGCACAACCAGGGTCTGGTCGACCGTGATCTGGCGGTGTTCGTCTCGGACACTCCGCAGATGGCGGCGTACCGGAACGATCTCTACTGGGCTCAGGAGTACGCCAAGCACAACCGCGCGCTCATGATGGCCCTCCTGAAGGACGTGATCCGAAAGGAGTTCAAGAAGGCGAAGCCGACCTTCGAAGCGGAGATCTCCTGCCATCACAACTATGTGTCAGAGGAGCGGTACGAGGGCATGGACCTGCTCGTCACCCGCAAGGGAGCGATCCGGGCCGGCTCTGGTGAGTACGGGATCATTCCCGGTTCGATGGGCACCAGCTCGTACATCGTGAAGGGGCTCGGGAACGAGAAGGCCTTCAACTCGGCGTCCCATGGGGCGGGTCGGCGTATGAGCCGTAACGCAGCGAAGCGTCACTTCACGACCAAGGACCTGGAGGAGCAGACGCGGGGTGTCGAGTGCCGCAAGGACTCCGGAGTGCTGGACGAGATTCCGGGTGCCTACAAGAACATCGACCAGGTGATGGACCAGCAGCGCGATCTCGTGGAGGTCGTGGCGAAGCTGAAGCAGTTCGTTTGTGTGAAGGGCTAGGTGTGGTGCTGGGCGCGGTGAACACTCGCCGCGCCCAGCTGGCTGCTCATTCGGGCAGCGGGACCATGCCGTGGAGCAGTTTCCAGCGGCGTACTTGGCAGGCGCTCTGGGAGTACCCGAGTTGGGCTGCCGCCTGTCGTCGCGTTGGTTGCGCCGAGGGCTGCGCTTGGTGCCCGTGATCTCCTCCACGTAGGAGCACAGGTAGGCGATGACAGTCGTACTGGCCGTGGTCAGGGAGAGGAATGGGTAGCCCTGACCGGTGAATCCCACGGAGCCGTCTGCGTCGATCAGGCCTCGCAGATAGTCGCGGCGCGAGAATTCGACGTGGGGTGGAGCGATCGTCTTTGACTTGCGGCCGTAAGGTAGGCCGAGTTCGTTCATCCTGGTCCTGGCCTCCAGGGAACACAGGCTCCAGACGGCGGCAGTGTGGGTCTCGGCGAAGTTCGTTGTCCGGGTGCGCTCCGTGATGCTGCTGTAGTACGGCGTGAGTTTCTGGAAGGCGTGCAGGAGATCGATGTCCCGGGCGCTGATTTCCACGGTCAGGTGGCCCTTCTGCCCGGTGCCCTTCGCCAGATGCCCGTCCGCCCGCAAGAACCCGAACATGTACGCGTACGCGGGGACCGTGAGGTCCATGAACCGGTGCGCGTCAGGCTCGCAGTCAGCCACAGGAAGGCTCCACTTCCATGCTGGTGAGGCCCTCGGTCGGGACTGCAATCCCTGCCGAGGGCCGTCGAATTGATCGTGTGGCGCGAACCTAGGGGGTATGTTCGCGTGGCGATCGGGTGATCGATCCGGATCACTCTTGTGGGTTACGCGTGGCTCACTTCGCGTGCCGTACCGCGTAGATCATCACGAAGGCCACGAAGTGGATGCCGAAGAGGAAGTAGCCCAGGAAGTACCAGACCTTGCGTTCGTCTCTGGTTTCCTGGGCCAGGCGGCGTTGTTCCAGGGTGTCGGCCGAGTCGGGGGAGTCGGCGGGGGTTTCGGGCATCACCGTTCCCGGTGGACCTTGGTGTTGGACGCCTGGGCGCGGGGGCGCAGGACCAGCAGGTCGACGTTGACATGGCTGGGGCGGGTGACCGCCCAGGTGATCGTCTCCGCCACGTCGTCCGCCGTGAGGGGCTCGGCCACGCCCTCGTAGACCTTCGCCGCCTTCGCCTCGTCTCCGCCGAAGCGGGTCAGCGCGAACTCCTCGGTCCTGACCATGCCGGGGGCGATCTCGACGACCCGGACCGGCTGGCCGACGATCTCCAGGCGGAGGGTCTCGGCGAGGACGTGCTCGCCGTGCTTGGCGGCCACATAGCCCGCGCCGCCCTCGTACGTGCCGAGGCCGGCGGTGGAGGACACGACGACGACCACGCCGTCGCCGCTCGCCACCAGCTTGGGCAGCAGGGCCTGGGTGAGGTTCAGGGTGCCGATGACGTTCGTCTCGTACATCGCGCGCCAGGCGGCCGGGTCGCCGGTGGCCACCGGGTCCGCGCCGAGGGCGCCGCCCGCGTTGTTGACCAGCACGCCGATCGTCTCGAAGGCGGTGGCGAACTCGTCCACCGCCGCCCGGTCGGTCACGTCCAGCTGGTACGCCATCGCCGAGTGGCCCGCCGCGGTCAGCTCCTTCGCCAGCGCCTCGATACGGTCCTTGCGGCGGGCGGTGATCACGACGCGGTAGCCGGCCGCCGCGAGCTGCCGGGCCGTGGCGGCGCCGATGCCGCTGCTCGCGCCGGTGACGACGGCGATGCGGGAGGCGGGGGCCATGGGCAGCTCCTGAGATCCGTTGGTGCGGTGACGGCGACGTGATCCAGCGTAAGTGAGGCTCAGCCGCCGTTCCTCGGCGCCCACATGATCACGGCCATCCCGGCCAGGCAGACCAGCGCCCCGGTCACGTCCCAGCGGTCGGGGCGGTAGCCGTCGGCGACCGCGCCCCACAGGAGCGAGCCGGCCACGAAGATCCCGCCGTACGCGGCCAGGATGCGGCCGAAGTGGGCGTCCGGCTGGAAGGTGGCGACGAAGCCGTACGCGCCGAGGGCGAGGACGCCGCCGGTCATCCACAGCCAGCCCCGGTGCTCGCGCACGCCCTGCCAGATCAGCCAGGCGCCGCCGATCTCGAAGACGGCGGCGACGACGAACAGGGCGGCGGAGCGCAGGATCGGCATGGCAGCAGCTTGGCACGGCGGCGTGCCCGGCCTTCGGGCGCTCCTTGTCACCTGATGGACGGCGCCTGCCGACCGCTGCGCGTGGCATAGATCCGTATGGCAGTCGGATCGCGAGCGTGGAGTGGTGAGCGGCATGCGGATGTGGACGTGGGGTGTGGCAGGGGCCCTGGCCGGTGCGGTTCTGGTGCCGGGGGTCGCCGTGGCGGCTCCGGCCCCGGTGCCCGAGGCCGATCTGGCCTTTCACGGCATCGCGGTGCTGAACGGCGACAGGGTGGAGGTGAAGGTGACCCCGCGCAACAACGGGCCCGCCGGTGTGACCGACGCGACCGTGCGGCTGCGCTGGTCGGTGGCGCTGGCCGAGGCGCAGCAGCTGCCCGCCCGGTGTGCCCGGGAGGACGAGCGGACGGTGGTGTGCGCGACGGGGCCGCTGGCCGCGAACGCGGTGGGCGAGCAGCTGAGCGTGCCGGTACGGCTGAAGGAGAAGCCGTCGGAGGCCACGCTGGAGACCGACACGGCGTGGGCCGGCGGCGCGGTGGACAAGAACAGGACGAACGACCGGCAGAAGGTGCTCGTGCTGAACACCGGGGATCCGTACGCGTTCTGAGGCCGCACGTCCGTGGGCTCGTCCCCGGTGGCGCGGCGCGCTACGCCGGGTTCTCCGTGTCGTACACCTCGCGGGCCGCGCGGACGTCGTCGAAGTGGGTCTCCGCCCAGTCCTTCACGGCGGTCAGCAGGCCGGCGAGGCTGGCGCCGAGCGGGGTGAGCGCGTAGTCGACGCGGACCGGGACGGACGGGGTGACCGTGCGGCTGACGATGCCGTCCCGTTCGAGGGCGCGCAGGGTCTGCGTGAGCATCTTGGGGCTGACGCCGGCGATCCGGCGGCTGATGTCGCTGTAGCGCCTGGGGCCGGTGGCCAGGGCGGCGACGACGAGGCTGACCCACTTGTCGCTGAGCCGGCCGAGGAGCTGGTTGGTCGGGCACTCGCGCAGGAAGGCGTCGTAGTCGGCGCGGGCCTGTTCGCGCCGCTGGGCGGCGGTCGTGGTCGCCATGGGCTCTCACCTCGGGGTCGGCTACGCACTCTCAGGTAACTACTTACCGATCGATAGTAGCTCTCCTACGGTTGGTGGTGCGGCCGGAAAGTTGCCGCGAAAGCCAACAAACGTGGTGTATCAGGGGAGAGTTGACATGCGTGCTGCTGTGGTGCGGACGTTCGGTGGTCCGGAGGCCGTGGAGATCGCGGACGTGCCGGTGCCGGAGCCGGGGGCGCGACAGGTGCGGATCAAGGTGGCGGCCGGTGCGCTGAACCCGGTGGACGCGGCGGTGCGCGCCGGGTTCCTCGGCGGGGCCGGCAAGGCCCTGGGGCTCGGCTGGGACGTGGCCGGCACGGTGGACGCGGTGGGCGCGCCCGCCGCCTGGCAGGTCGGTGATCCGGTGGTGGCGCTGGTGCCGGGGGTGGCCGACCCGCTGGGCGCGCACGCCGAGTACGTCGTCGTGGCCGCGGACGCGGTGGCCGCGGCGCCCGTCTCGGTGGACGCGGTGCACGCGGGCACCCTGCCGCTGAACGGGCTGACCGCGCTGCAGGCCCTGGACCTGCTGGATCTCGCGCCGGGGCAGAAGCTGCTGGTGACCGGGGCCGCGGGGGCGGTCGGCGGGTTCGCGGTGCAGCTGGCTGCGCACCGGGGGATCGAGGTCGTCGGGCACGGCCGCGTGGGGGACGAGGGGCTGGTGCGCTCCCTGGGCGCCGCGCGCTTCACGGCCGACGGGATCGAACCGGGCGGTGTGGACGCGGTGCTGGACGCCGCCGTGCTCGGGGCGCCGGCCCTTCGGTGGGTGAGGGACGGCGGCGCCTTCGTCGCGGTCCGTGACGGGGTGCTGCCCGAGGCGGAGCGCGGGGTGCGCGGGGACAACGTCCGGGTGCGGGCCGACGGGGCGCAGCTCGCGGAGCTGGTCCGGCTGGTGGACGAGGGGGTGCTGACACTGCGGGTGGCGCGGACGTACGCCCTGCGGGAGGCGGCCGAGGCGCATGCGCGGCTGGCCGAGGGCGGGACGCGGGGGCGGCTGGTGCTCGTCCCCTGACGGGGTCCCGGCGAGGGCCTCGGTGGCGGCCTGGTGCGCGCTCTGCCGGAAGGTGTCCGGACCGGTCTGCGGGAGGTGTCCGGACCGGTCCGTCGGAAGGCGTCCGGAATAACCCGGCCGGGGGGACCGTTCAGCGGATATAGTTGAACGATCAACAACATGGAGGGCAGCGGCCATGCAGTTCGGGATCTTCACGGTCGGCGACGTCACGCCGGACCCCACGACGGGACGTACGCCGACCGAGGCGGAGCGCATCAAGGCCATGGTCGCCATCGCGCTGAAGGCCGAGGAGGCGGGCCTGGACGTCTTCGCCACCGGCGAGCACCACAACCCGCCGTTCGTGCCGTCGTCCCCGACCACCATGCTCGGCTATGTGGCGGCCCGGACCGAGAAGCTGATCCTCTCCACCTCCACCACCCTGATCACCACCAACGACCCGGTGAAGATCGCGGAGGACTTCGCGATGCTGCAGCACCTGGCGGACGGGCGCGTCGACCTCATGATGGGCCGCGGCAACACCGGACCGGTCTACCCCTGGTTCGGCAAGGACATCCGGCAGGGCATCGACCTCGCCATCGAGAACTACGCCCTGCTGCGCCGGCTGTGGCGCGAGGACGTCGTGGACTGGGAGGGGAAGTTCCGTACGCCGCTGCAGGGCTTCACGTCCACGCCGCGACCGCTGGACGGGGTCCCGCCGTTCGTCTGGCACGGCTCGATCCGCTCCCCGGAGATCGCCGAGCAGGCCGCGTACTACGGCGACGGCTTCTTCCACAACAACATCTTCTGGCCGGCCGACCACACCAAGCGGATGGTCGACCTGTACCGGGCCCGGTACGCCCACTACGGGCACGGCACGCCGGAGCAGGCGATCGTCGGACTGGGCGGTCAGGTCTTCATGCGCCGCACCTCGCAGGACGCGGTGCGCGAGTTCCGGCCGTACTTCGACAACGCGCCGGTCTACGGCCACGGACCGTCGCTGGAGGACTTCACCGACCAGACCCCGCTGACCGTCGGCACCCCCGAGCAGGTCATCGAGAAGACCCTGGCCTTCCGCGACTACGCCGGTGACTACCAGCGCCAGCTGTTCCTGGTGGACCACGCCGGGCTGCCGCTGAAGACCGTGCTGGAGCAGATCGACATGCTCGGCGAGGAGGTCGTACCCGTACTGCGCAAGGAGTTCGCCAACGGCCGCCCCGCGGATGTCCCGCAGGCGCCGACCCACCAGTCCCTGCTCGCCGCCGCATCGAAGGAGACCGTCGCATGAAGCTCGTCGTCGTCTCGGCGGGACTGGGCGTCCCGTCCTCCACCCGGCTGCTGGGCGACCGGCTGGCCGCCGCGGTGGACCGGCGGACGCCGGTGGACATCCAGGTGATCGAGGTGCGGGACCTCGCCGTCGAGATCGCGCACGCCTTCACCAACGGCTTCCCCGCAAAGGCGCTCGCCGCCGCGCAGGACGCGGTGGCGGGGGCCGACGGGCTGATCGTCGTCACACCGGTGTTCAGCGCGTCCTGCAGCGGGCTGTTCAAGTCGTTCTTCGACGTGCTCGACAAGGACGCGTTGGCCGGCAAGCCGGTGCTGATCGCCGCGACCGGGGGCACGGCCCGGCACTCGCTGGTGCTCGAGCACGCGCTGCGCCCGCTGTTCGCCTACCTGCGGGCCGTCGTCGTGCCCACCGGGGTGTACGCCGCCTCGGAGGACTGGGGCGAGGAAGGGCTCGCGGGGCGCATCGAGCGGGCGGCCGGGGAGCTGGCCGGGCTGATGACGGGACTGCGGGCGGCCGGAACCGGCCAGGAGGCGGACACGCCGGTCGTCCCGTTCGAGGAGCAGCTCGCCCGGCTCGGCGCTTAGGGACTGTCCGGCGGATCAGGCCGGAGGGAAGCAGCGGTGCCTCGTCGGCGCACGTGCGTGGGGCGTGCCAAGCCCCGCGCCTCCGGCGAGATCCGCCGGACAGGCCCTGAGCAAGGTGAGAGGACGGTAGGCGCACCCTTCCGGTTGCCCGTGTGACGGTGAGAGCCCGGTAAAAAGGGTGATCGTAGGTCCACTGCTCCAGGCCGAACCGCCGGAGGCCTTGGCAGACTGGGGGAGTGCCCCAGACTGTGCTGCTCGCCGAAGACGACCGTGCCATCCGTCATGCCCTTGAGCGTGCCCTGACGCTGGAAGGGTACGAGGTGACGGCGGTCGCCGACGGTGTGGAAGCGCTGGCGCAGGCCCACAAGACGCCGCCGGACATCCTTCTGCTCGACGTGATGATGCCGGGCATCGACGGCCTCCAGGTGTGCCGGGTGCTGCGCGCCGAGGGCGACCGCACCCCGATCCTCATGCTCACCGCCCTGGTGGAGACCGCCGACCGGATCGCGGGCCTGGACGCCGGCGCCGACGACTACGTGGTCAAGCCGTTCGACGTGGAAGAGGTCTTCGCGCGGCTGCGGGCGCTGCTGCGCCGCACCAGCCCGGTGACCGCCGGCGGCGCCGGGGCCGCCGCCGAGAGCGGCGGCCGGGAACCCCAGATCTCCGACCGGCAGGTCGAGGCCGCCGGCATCCGCATGGACCTGCAGGCCCGCCGGGGCTGGCGGGGCAAGCGCGAGCTGGAGCTGACCCGCACCGAGTTCGAGCTGCTGGAACTGCTCGTGCGCAACGCGGGCATCGTGCTCGACCACTCCACGATCTACGACCGGATCTGGGGCTACGACTTCGGGCCCGGCTCGAAGAACCTCGCCGTGTACGTCGGCTATCTGCGCCGCAAGCTCGACGAGCCCGGCGCACCGCAGCTGATCCACACCGTGCGGGGCGTGGGTTACGTGCTCCGGGAGGACTAGGTGGGCCGCCTGCGGCGGCTGCCGGTCCCGGGCCGGCCCAAGCTGGTCTCCCTGCGCACCACCTTCGCCGTCTCCTTCGCGGCCGTCACCGCCGCCGTCACGATCCTCGTCGGCATCCTGTCCTACGGCAGCGCGGCCCGGCTGGTCCGCGTCGACCAGCAGTCGGTGTTCACCCAGGTCGTGCAGGACGTCCAGAACGAGGTGCGGCAGCACGACATGGACCCGGAGGACTTCTCCTCCTCCCGTCCCGGCCACGACCTGGTCCGGCCCGCCCGCACCGATGTGCAGGTGCTCGGCGCGCAGGGCCAGATCGTGGACCACGGCAACCCGAGCCTGCCCGTCACCTCCCGGGACAAGGCCATGGCGCTCGCCGAGACCGCCGGGAAGGTGGTCCAGCACAAGGACGTGCCGGTGGACTCGGACCTGTTCCGCATCGCCACCGTCTCGCTCGGCGGCGGACGGGGCGCGGTCCAGGTCGCGCAGGAGTTCAGCGACACCGAGGACCTGCTGCGCACCCTTCAGCAGCGCACGCTGATCCTGATGGCGGCGGTCGTGGTGGCCGCCGGCCTGTTCGGCTGGTGGCTGGCCCGGCGGATCACCCGGCGCCTGGTGATCCTCACCTCCGCCGCCGAGGACGTGGCCCGCACCCGCCGGCTGGGCATCGAGGTACCGGTGGCCGGGCTCGACGAGGTGGGGCGCCTCGGCCGTGCCTTCGACCGGATGCTCGGCCGGCTCGCGCAGTCCGAGGAGGACCAGCGGCGCCTGGTCCAGGACGCCGGGCACGAACTGCGCACCCCGCTGACGTCCCTGCGGACGAACATCTCCCTGCTCCGGCGCATCGACGAGCTGCCGCCCGCCACACGTGAGGAACTGGTCGCCGACCTCGGCCAGGAGGCGCGGGAACTGACCGACCTGGTCAATGAGCTGGTCGACCTCGCCGCGGGGCAGTCCGACACCGAGCCGCCGCAGCGGGTGGACCTCGCCGACATCGCCGAGGAGGTCGTGGGGCTCGCCAAACGGCGTACCGGGCGCGAGATCGTGCTGCGCACGAGCGGCGACACGACGACCGACGGGCGGCCCGGGATGCTGCAGCGGGCCATGTCCAACCTGGTGGAGAACGCGGCCAAGTTCGACCGGGCCGGAAAGGCGCCGATCGAGGTCGCCATCACCGGGCCGGGGCGGCCGGGGACCGTGCGCGTGGAGGTGCTGGACCGGGGGCCCGGGATCGCCGAGGGCGACCTGATCCGGATCTTCGACCGCTTCTACCGGGCGGCGGACGCGAGGTCCCTGCCGGGCTCGGGGCTGGGGCTGTCCATCGTGCGGGAGGTCGCCATGGCGCATGGCGGAGCGCCGTTCGCCTTCCGGCGGGAGGGCGGCGGAGCGGTGATCGGATTCACGGTGGGCGGGTGAGCGGCGCGGGGGGCCGCCCCGCGCCGCTCACCCGGCTCCTCGCTACGACCGTCGTTCGCCCATGCCGGGCAGCGTGAGGAACCCCTCCGCCCGGGCGCTCGCCAGGCCGATCCGCGGGATGTCGCTGGACTTGGCGAAGAGCAGGAAGCGGGGTTCCCAGACCGGGCGGTACTTGGCGTTGGCCCGGTACAGGGACTCGATCTGCCACCAGCGGGAGAAGAAGGTGAGCGTGGAACGCCACAGGCGCAGGACGGGGCCCGCGCCGAGGCGGGCGCCGCGTTCGAAGACCGAGCGGAACATCGCGAAGTTCAGCGACACCCGCTGGATGCCCAACTCCTTCGCGTTCAGCAGGAGTTCGACGGCCATGTACTCCATCAGGCCGTTCTCGCAGTCGCGGTCGCGGCGCATCAGGTCCAGCGACAGCCCGTGCTCGCCCCAGGGGACGAAGCTGAGCAGGGCGCGTGGTTCGTCGTTCGCGTCGCGGCACTCCAGCATCACGCAGCGGCCGTCCCCCGGGTCGCCGAGGCGGCCGAGGGCCATCGAGAAGCCGCGCTCGGTGGCGCCGTCGCGCCAGTGGTCGGCGCGGTCGATCAGGACGGCCATCTCGTCGGCGGGGATGTCCTCGTGGCGCCGGATGCGGACCGTGTAGCCGGCCCGCTTGACCCGGTTGTGGGCCTGGCGGACGACGCGCATCGCCCGGCCCTCCAGGGTGAAGTCGGCGATGTCGACGATCGCTTCGTCGCCGAGTTCCAGCGCGTCCAGGCCGTGCCGGGCGTAGATCGTGCCCGCCTCCTCGCTCGCGCCCATGACGGCGGGCGTCCAGGCGTGGTGGCGGGCCTCGGTCAGCCAGGCGTCGATGGCGCCGGGCCAGGCCTCGGGGTCGCCGATCGGGTCGCCGGAGGCGAGGGAGACCGCCCCGACGACGCGGTAGGTGACGGCCGCCTTGCCGGTGGGGGAGAAGACGGCGGCCTTGTCGCGGCGCAGCGCGAAGTAGCCGAGGGAGTCCCGGGCGCCGTGCTTGGCGAGCAGGGCGCGCAGCTTCTCCTCGTCGTCCGCGGTGAGCAGGCGGCGGCCGCGGGGGGAGCGGAAGCAGGCGTACAGGACCAGGCAGAAGACGGCGGCGAGCAGGATGTTGATGATGATGTCGGCCCAGCGGGGCGCGTGCACGGAGTCGACCCGGTCGGCGAGCGGGCCGACGCTGATGCCGCGCAGCAGGGTGTAGGCCAGCTCCTCGGGCAGCGGGGCGCCGCCCGGCACCTTGTTGGTCACGTGCACGAGCAGTGTGCCGAGGCCGCCGGTCGCGAGCAGACCGCCGGCGCCGACGGCCAGCGCGAGCTTCGGGTTGGAGGGGTCGCCGATGGCGTTGAACTCGCGGCGGCCGATCACCAGCGCGGCCACGAAGAGGCCGGTGAGGGCGGTGGAGACCCAGTTGAAGACGTGGTCGCGGAACGGGTGCTGGGTGAGCGCGAGGGCGTAGAGCGCGAACAGCGGCCCGGCGAGCAGCATGTTGACCACCCACGCGGCCCGCTTCCCGCGCCGCATCACCAGCGCCAGGAAGATCGCCGCCGCGGCCGAGACCAGGCCCGCGGTGGCCAGGTACGGGGTGAAGAACTGGCCGGAGTGGTGGGTGTGCGCGTGCACGTGGCGAGCGGTGAACAGCTTGCCGTCGTTGTGCTCCTGCACCTCTTTGCGGAACGGCAGCGACATGACCGCGATGATGTTGAAGACGGCGATCAGTCGCAGGTACCACACGGTGGCCGAGGCCGCCCGCGCGCGCAGGCGGGGGCCGGGCAGGGGCAGATGCGGGGTACGGCGCGGACCACGCTGGGCGGGCACCTGCGCGGAGGTCAGGGTCTGCTGCTGAGCGGACATGGTGACTGGTCACCTTGGAGGAGGGAGGGGACGGGCCGCCCCGGACGGGGCTCCCTGACCCTACAGCTTGTAGGGTAATGCGCCCGAGGGTCGTCGCGACAGAGGTCTTCCGGTGAGGGCCAGGGGCTTTCGGACGAGAAGCGCAAGACCTTCGGGGAAGGAGCGTACCCACAACCGCTCTTACCCGTAACTTGCCCGGTCGGGCCTCTTACCCGGCCCTTCCCCCGTCGCGCCGGGCCGCCACCAGATGCCAGGCCAGATTGCCCACGGCCGCACCGGCCGCGACCGCGGCGACGATCACCCCGCCGGTCGCGAGGCCGTCGCTGAACAGGTGCGGGCGCCGGTCGAGGCTGTGCAGGCCGAAGCCGCACAGCTCGTACACGCCGACGGCGGCGACGAGGAGGCTGACGACGAGCAGGGTCACCGTCGGCGCGAGCGAGCGCATGCAGACCTCCTCACCGGCCTCTGCTTCCGTGTCCTGCATGGATCCCCCGGTGAACAGTCGAACGGACAGCCCAGTGGCCGCTGGCGATTGGGAACCTACAATACGTAGGGTCGGGGTCGGCCAGGGGCAACGGCGTGTGTATCTACGTCAGCGTGCACATGGAAGGCGTCACCGGGCTCGTCGACGCCGACGACGTCCGGCCAGGTGGGCGGGACTACGAGCGCGGCCGTTCCATGATGGCCGAGGATGTGAACGCCGCCGTGCGGGGCGCGCTGACGGCCGGCGCCGCGGACATCCTCGTCAACGACTCATGCTTGAGGGCCTGACCGGCGAGTACGACGCCGCGCTGTGCGTCGGCTACCGCCCCCGGCCCGGTGTCCGGGTGTGATCAGTCACAGTTTTGTGGGCCACGAGATCGAGGGCATGTGGCTGGACGGGCGGCCGGTGGGTGAGATCGGGCTCGCCCACGCGACGACGGCCGCACTGGGCGTGCCCGTGGTGGCCCTCACCGGTGACGACGTGGCGTGTGCGGAGACGGCGGCGTGGGACGCATCCGTCGTCACGGTCCCCGTGAAGTACGCCCACGACCGGTTCGCGGCCGAGCCGCGGCCGGAGGCGGAGGCGTGGAAGGCCGTCGAAGAGGGGGTCGCGCAGGCCCTGAGCCGGGCTCCGCGTTCACGGTCCCGTGGCGAACCGTCAGGCCCGGATCATCGAGGCGATGCACCGTGACCCGTTGATCTCGACGACCGCGGCCGGGCTCGCGCCCTGGGGCGGCGTTGTGTCGTCCAGGTCGCAGAGCAGACGCTCCACGTCGACGACGAGTGATCCATAGACATGCCACGCATCAGGCGTGCCGACTGCTCCCCGGTCGATGAGATCGGTCATCCCGGCATGCCAGGTACGCATGCGCTCGATCACTGTGTGCAAGTGCCTTTGGGCGTCGACTTCGGTCGAGCCGGCCGCCGCTCCGATCCCGGCATAGGTCATGAACGCCTGCCCTGCCAGATCGAGGGCTTCGGCGTACCGAACGGCGAAGCCGCCGTTCAGGCCGGGGTGCACGCCTCGGCCCATGCTGTCGGCCAGCGTCCTGGCGATGCCGCGCACCTGGAACGATGCCGTGTGCAGCACCTCCAAGGCACCCTCGTAGACCGGGATCATGTGTTGCCTTCGAGCCCCGGCTCGGACGTTCCAGCGCAGACTTTCCGCCGCTGTCTGCACCTCTTCCCGTGCCTCCGAGAGCTGCCGCTCCAGGTCGCGTGCCCGCTCCAGCCAGATGGAGACGTGGGTCAGGGACGGTTCCCCCTTCAGCCCTCGGCCCATGTCCTGCAGCAGCGTGCCGGTGCAGCGGGCCAGACGGCGGACAGCGGCGTCGGACTGGGTGAGGTGCGTCGCCGGAAGGACCAGGGCGTTGACCACGACTCCCACCACGGCGCCGGTGAGGGTGGAGACCACGGGGGAGGCCACGTGTCCCACCGGAGCCGCGGCAGCAGCTGTCAGGGTGATCAACGCAGTCGATGCGATTTGGAGCCGGTCCTCGCCGGTGCCCCGTCTGCCGGTGAGCAGCACCGCTGTCAGGACGGCCAGGATGCCTCCTGCGGTGGCTCCCAGCAGCCAGGCGGCGACGACGGCCAGGAACACGCCCAGCACCTGGATCCCCACGCGGCGCGCGGCATGGACGACCGAGCTGTACACCGTAGGCGCGTTCGCCATGAACAGGGCGGTGGCCACACCCAGGAACTGTTGCTGTCCAGGTAGCCACAGGGCGATGAGCTGCCAGGTGAGTACCGCCGCGATCAGGCTTTTCACGCCGTGCAGGACGTACTCGCTCCGGCCTGAGCCGATCGTCCTGATCCGGCCCGGCAGCGCCGCCAAGGCCTGCGGTGTCGCCGTCGCGCCACCTCGGCGCCGATCAGTGGGGGAGAAACGCATGCCGAGCAGAATGTCTGATGTTTTCTATTTGTCCAATGATGTAGCTCACGCCCGGTGCCAGGGGGTGGCAGGGCCGACGATGGCGCGCAGGGCGGCGAGATGCGCCCGGTACGCTCCGCGCCCGTGCGGGGTCAGGCGTAGCCGGACGCGTTGCCGGG
This sequence comes from Streptomyces yokosukanensis, assembly GCF_001514035.1. GTDB lineage: Bacteria > Actinomycetota > Actinomycetes > Streptomycetales > Streptomycetaceae > Streptomyces > Streptomyces yokosukanensis. The sequence goes on from NZ_KQ948208.1 coordinate 47,582, forward strand.
TGTCGCGCACGGCCCTGCGCTGCTCGACGTGGCCCGCCTCCATCGGCGCCGCGACGTGCTTGCTCCGCACGGAGGCGGCGAACAGCCACAGCGGCTCCTGGTCGGCGCGGAAGGCGAGAGTCGAGCCGATCGGCAGTACGGGCAACCCGATCATGAGCGGCACGGTGGCGCGCCTGGGCAGCACGTCCAGGCGCAGCGCCACACCGGTCTTCTTGCGCCACCGCGCGGCCGCGACGCCGGACAGCCCCAGGTGCACCGCGGTCATCGCCAACATGACGGCGTCCCAGGTGTGGCGGGGAAGCAGCCACTGAGGAGCGGCCGTCATGCCTCCGCAGACAGGCGGTACGGCGGCGATGTACACCGTCGGCACGGCGGTGAACCAAAGGGGCCAGGGCGTGGCGGCCGTGGCTGCCGGCTCAGGCCTCTTCGGTGCGGCCTGCGCGGCGGGCGTAGGCGCGGGCGGCGCGGGCGCGGTCGCCGCAGCGGGTGGAGCACCAGTGGCGGCGGCCGTGGCGGAGCAGATAGCGGTTGCAGGGAGCGGAGCCGCAGGCGGTCAGCCGGTCGGCTTCGGGGCCGGTGAGCAGGTCGGCGGCGTCGGCGGCGAGCGCGGCGAGCGCGTGCTCGACGAGCTGGGTGGTCGGGTGGGCCGCCGCCCGGTACAGGCCGCGGTCGGCGGACCAGTGCAGCAGCGAGGCGGCGGGGGCGCGGGTGAGCGCGTCGTTCACCGCGCCCAGGGCGTCGGCGGGGGCGGGCCGGTCCGCGGCCCGGGCGGCGAGCAGGGCGCGGATCTGCTCCCGCAGGGAGCGCAGTCGCCCGGCACAGGTCTCGCGCAGGTCGGCGCCGACGGGGGCGAGGCCGTGGTGCGCGAGCCAGTCCTGCGCGGCGGCGGGTGTGTCGAGCAGGTCGACGCGGACGCCGCCAGGCAGGGCGACGGCGCTGTTGACGAGGTCCAGGGCCGGGTGCCGCTCCGCCCCCGGGGCCGGCGGGTACGGGGCGGATCGGCCGGTCGCGCTCACGCTCTCTGTCACGAGTCTCATGGTACGTCTTGCGCCCATCCGTGAGAAGCCTCTACTGTCTCTCACGGATGAACTCCTTCTATCCGTGAGGTGAGCCGACATGGCCGTACCGCCCTCCCCGTTCTCCGACCCCGCCGATTCCGCCGCCGAACCCTCCGCCGCCGACTCCGCCTCCACCGGAGAGCGCATACCCGTCCGCGTCCTCGGCGGCCCCACGGTCCTCATCGAGTACGGCGGACTGCGCTTCCTCACGGACCCCACCTTCGACGGCCCCGGCGACTACCCCTCGCCCAGCGGCCGCACCCTGACCAAGACCGCCCCGCCCCGCGCGAGCGCCGCCGAACTCGGCCCCGTGGACGTCGTCCTGCTCTCGCACGACCAGCACGCCGACAATCTCGACCACTCCGGCCGGGCTCTGCTCGCCACGACCCCGCGCACCCTCACCACCCCCGCGGCGGCCGGGCGGCTCGGCGGTGGCGCCGAGCCGCTCAACCCCTGGCAGTCCGTCGACCTGCCCCGCCCCGACGGCGGCACGGTCACCGTGACCGCCGCCCCCGCCCTGCACGGCCCCGAGGGCTCCGAGCCGCTCGTCGGCGAGGTGACCGGCTTCCTGCTGACCTCCGCCGACCTGCCCGGCGTCTACGTCAGCGGCGACAACGCCTCCCTGGAGCTGGTCCGGGAGATCGCCGACCGGTACGCCCCCGTCGACACCGCCGTCCTCTTCGCCGGCGCACCGCGGATGCCGGTCCTCGACGACGCGCTCCTCGTCCTCGACGGCACGGGAACGGCGACCGCGGCCCGGCTGCTCGCCGCCCGCCGGGTGGTCCCGGCCCACTGCGACAGCTGGGCCCACTTCACCGAGACCCGCGAGGACGTGGTCAAGGCCTTCGAGGCGGCGGGCCTGGCGGACAGGCTCCAGCTGGACTGACGCACTCGAGCCGGGCTCCGAGAACCTCTCTGCGAAGGCGCCGTACGGCCGGTCACGGCGCTCTGACGCCGAGGACGTCGAGCATCGCCCGGGTGGCCGGGCTGGGGTTGAAGCGGCTCCAGACCAGATACTCCAGCCGGCGCGGCCCGTCGGCCACCGGGACCAGGGCCAGCAGGGGGTCGGCGGAGGCCAGCGGCCGGATGAACGCCGACGGCAGCAGCGCGACACCGAGCCCGCGCGCGATCAGCCGGGTTATCAGCTCCACGACACCCGACTCGTACGCGACGTCGCGGGCCAGGCCCGCCGCGGCGAACGCCTGGTCGGACTGGGCGCGGGCGGGCGTCCCGGCCACGAAGTCCACGAAGGTCTCCCCGGCGATCTCCGCCAGCGCGACCCGCGCGGCGCCCGCCAGCCGGTGCCCGGCCGGCACCACCAGGACATGCCGGTCGTGATCGAGGACGACGCTCTCCACACCGGTCGGCCGCGCGCCCTCCGGCAGGCCGAGGAAGGCGATGTCCAGCTCCCCGGCGCGAATCGCGGCCGCCAGCTCGTCGCTGCGCCCGGACCGCAGTACGACGTGCACATCGGGGTGCTGGGCCCGGTACCGCTGCAGCAGTTCGGGCACGTCGACGGCGGCCGTGGTCACGATCACGCCGACCGCGAGCCGCCCGCGCACCACGCCCGTCGCCGCGGCGGCGTCGGCGACCGCGCGGTCGGCGGCGGCCAGGCTCTCGCGCGCGCCGACCAGGAACGCCGCACCGGCCCCGGTCACTTCGACCCTGCGGCTGGACCGGGCGAACAGCCGCACCCCCAACTCCCGCTCCAGCGCGGCGATCCGATGGCTCAGCGCGGACTGCACCACCTGACACCGCTCCGCGGCCCGGGTGAAGTTGAGGGTGTCGGCGACGGCGACGACGTAGCGCAGCTGCTGAAGGTCCACGGATCAATCGTTCTCCTTCATGGTTGCGATGACAAGCATGCTTTGGATTCATGATGGGGGCGGGCCGAGACTTCCCTCATGGATCGCTACAAGGCGCAGGCGACAACCGTTCTGCTGACCGCGCTCGCTCCCGCGTCCTGGGGCACCACCTATGTGGTCACCACGCGGCTGCTGCCGCCCGGGCATCCGCTGTTCGCGGGCCTGATGCGCGCCCTGCCCGCCGGGCTGCTCGCGCTGGCGATCACCCGGGTGCTGCCGCGCGGGCAGTGGTGGTGGAGGACCGCGGTCCTCGGCGCCCTCAACATCGGCGCCATGCCCCTGTTGTTCGTGGCCGCCGAACGGCTCCCCGGCGGGGTCGCCGCCACCCTCGGCGCCGTCCAGCCGCTGCTGGTGGCGGGGCTGGGCCTCGCCGCGCTCCACGACCGGCCGACGGTCTGGCGGCTGGCCTGGGGCGTGCTCGGAGTGGTCGGGGTGGGGCTGGTGGTGCTGGGACCGGGGGCCCGGCTGGACGCCGTAGGAGTGCTCGCCGGCCTCGGGCACACGACCACCATGGCCGGCGGGGTCGTCCTCACCAAACGCTGGGGACGCCCGGCGGGCGTGGGCCCGCTGACCCTGGCCGGCTGGCAACTGACCGTCGGCGGCCTGCTGTTGCTGCCGCTCACCCTGGCGGTCGAGGGGGTGCCGCAGCGGATCGACGCGGGTGCCGTCGGCGGCTATGCGTGGCTCGGCAGCATGGGCGGACTGATCGCCTACGCGCTGTGGTTCCGCGGGATCGGCAGACTGCCGGTCGCCGCGTCCGCACCGCTGGTGCTGCTGTCCCCGCTGGTCGCGACCGTCATCGGCATCGCACAGGGCGAGTCGCTGAACCTGCCCCAGGCCCTGGGCTTCGCCCTGGCGCTGACCGCGTTGGTGGCCGCGCAACTCAGTCCCACGGGACGGAAGAAGACCGCGGCGGAGAAGAAGACCGCGGCGGAGAAGAAGACCGCGGCGGAGAAGAAGACAGTGGCGGAGAAGGAGAGAACCGATGACGAACGCCATGACGATCGCCGTGCTCGGGGCCACCGGAATGGTCGGCGGCCGGGTGGTCACCGAGGCGAGCGCGCGCGGACACCGGGTGTCGGCGCTGTCCCGGAGACCGCCCGAGAGTGAGGACCCGGCGGTGACGCCGGTCGCCGTCGACGTGAGCGACCCGCAGGCCGTACGGGAGGCACTGGCCGGGTCGGCGGCGGACGCCGTCGTACTGACCGTGCGGACCGTCCCGGTCGACCAGGACTTCCTGGTCGGCGCCACCCGTACCGTGCTGGACGCGGCCGCGGGGCTCGGCATCCGGGTCCTCGTGGTCGGTGGCGCCGGCGCCCTGCGCAGCCCCGACGACCAGGAGCCGCCGGTCGCCGAGAACCCCCTCTACGTGCCGGCGGAACACCGGGCCGTGGCGCTCGCCGGCGTCGCCCAGCTGCGTGCCTGCCAGGCACGTGCCGGTGCCGACTGGGTGTACCTGAGCCCGCCCGCCGTACTGGAACCCGGCGAGCGGACCGGCCGCTATCGGCGCGGCACCGACACCCTGCTCCTCGGCGCCGACGGGCAGTCCCGCATCAGCGCCGAGGACCTGGCGGTCGCCGTACTGGACGAACTCGAAACCCCCGGACCCGACCGGCACGTCACACTCGTCCACGCCGGGCCTGAGGGCCCGTACTAGTCCATGTTCACCGGGCCGTCGTCCGACGTGCGCTCCTTGCCCGACCGCAGCTGGAGCAGGCCGTTGCCCTTGTTCTCCTCGGGGCGGCGGTCGCCCGCGTCCTGGCCGCCCAGGTTCTGGCGGACCGAGTCGAGGATCGTCAGCCCCTGGGACACCAGACCGGCGGCGATCTCACCGAGGCCGTCCGCGCCGTTCAGGACGTTGACGTTGGCACCGGCCAGGCCGCCCGCGGCCTCCTTCACGATCTGCGGAAGCTGGTCGATGAGCATCCGGTCGAGCGCGACCCGGTCGTAGGAGGCCGCGGCCTCGGCCTGGATCTTCATGCGCTGGGCCTCGGCGGCGGCGAGGATCCGGACCCGCTCGGCCTCGGCCTCGGCGGGCTTGACGACCTCGGCCACCAGCTGCTGCTGGCGCAACTGGGCCTGACGCTGGGCCAGTTCCGTCTGGGCGTCCAGCACCTCCTGCTGGGCGTGCGCCTGCGCCAGCGGTCCGGCCTGCGAGGCCTGGGCCTGCGCACGGTCCACCTCGGCCGAGTACTCGGCCTGGACGACGGCGGTCTGCCGGGCGTACTCGGCCTGCTTGCGGGCCGCCGCCTGCTCGGCCTCGGCCGAGGCCTGCGTGGCCTGGGCCTGGGCGATCTGGGCCTGTCGCTGGATGGCCGCCTTGTGCGGGGCGGACATCGCGGCGATGTAACCGGTGTCGCCGTCGTCGATCGACTGGATCTGCAGCGAGTCGACGATCAGGCCGATCTTCGCCATCTCCACCTTCGAGGTGTCGAGGACCTCGGCGGCGAGCTTCTGGCGCTCGGTGACGATCTCCTCGACCGTCATCGAGCCGATGATCGCCCGCAGATGGCCGGCGAAGATCCGCCCGGTGAGCACCGACATCTGCTCCTGGTCGGAGAGGAAGCGCTGACCGGCGTTGATGATGCTCTCCTGGTCGTTGCCGACCTTGAAAGCGATGACGGCGCGGACGTGCAGGGAGATGCCCTGCTTGGTCACACAGGTCTCGGTGACCTCGGACTCGCACATCGCGAGCGAGAGGAAGCGGGTCTTGCGGAAGAACGGGATCACGAACTTGCCGTGGCCCGTCACCACTCGGAACGGCGCGCCCCCCAGTCCCCGCCGACCCCCCGAGATCAACATCGCCTCGTCGGGAGCGGGAACGCGGTATCCGAACATGCTCTACTCCTCAGCCGGCGCCGGCGGCCTCGCCGCCGAGCGCGTCCAATGGATCCACCCACTCGATGACGCCGACCTCTCGGCATCCCCGTGATTCGATCACGAGGACCGTAGCGCCCGGAGGCAGGGGATCCTCCGACCATGCCAGGAACGTCTCGGAGCCGCCCCGGACCCGCACCAGCACCTCGCCGGGTCCCGCGGATCCCCGCGTCCCTATGAGCACCGTGCCCACACAGCCCACTACGGCCTCGTCCTGCGGCATCACCGGCCGTCCTCCTCGTCCTGACCCCGGAACTCAGACGATAGACCCAGCGGAGCCGGGACCCAACGGGAGTGGTCCGGCGGACCCCGGGGCGCCTCTACGACGAACTCTTCGAACCCTGGTCCCAGTCCTCGGACCACTTCGCCTGCTGGGGCTCCGGGCCCGTCTCCATTTGTTGAACCATCTGCTGAGGGGCGTACTGCGGGGGCTGCTGGGCGGCCTGCTGACCGGTCTGCCGTAGCTGCTCCAGCAGGTGGCCCTCCCGGACCGGCGCCGCCGGGTCGGTGGGGGTGGCGTCGGAGCGGGCCCGGTTCCTGGCGAGTGCGAGACGGCCGATCGTCTGGGTGTTGCGCAGCTCGGGGCGCGGATGGCCCTTGCTGGGCAGCACCCGGGCGAGGTGGTCGTGGATGGACTGCAGGGTGAGGAATTCCGGGGCGTCGGTGGTGCCGTGCTCCAGGAGGTGGAGCAGTTCGCCGGTGTACGCCGTGTGGCGGGCGCCGGCCGGGGCGACGGACGGACGGTTCGCCGGCGACGACGCCAGGGTGCAGGTGCCGGACACGGCCAGCTGGCCGGCGACCACCGAGGTCGTGGCGGTCATCGCGTCGACGGCCAGGCCGGAGAAGCAGCAGTCCAGGATCAGCACCCGGTTGGCGGCCCGGGCGTTCGCCAGCGTCCGGCGCAGCAGGCTGAAGGGCAGCCCCGTCCAGGACACGAGCGAGGGGTCGGCGGAGGTCGCGGGCACGGCCAGGTACAGCTCGCCGTCCGGGCCGACCAGGCCGTGCCCGGCGTAGTAGACGAGCAGCAGATCCTCGGCCTCATCGGCGGCGGCGACCAGCCGCGCCCCGATGGCCGCGGGGGTCGTGAGGTCGGCGGGGGCCCGCCGCCGTGACCGTACGCAGTGCTCGTCCGGGAGCGCGGTGCCCCACGGGCTGGTGAGCGCTTGCGCCAGGTCCTCGATGTTGTTCGCGACGGCCGGCAGATCGGCCAGGCCGGGGTCGGCGAACGCGCCGAAGCCGAGCAGCAGCGCTCTGGAGCGCAGGGGATCGGGCAGGCGCATCTCTACCGCTCCAGGACCTTGCGCAGTACGGCGTCCAGGTCCGGCTGCGGGACGTTGCGCAGGCTGATCCTGACGCTCTGTCCGTCGGGACCGGTCACCTCGATGTCCGCCGACGGGCGCCGCTGCCTGATCCACACCGACAGCGAGGCCGCCAGCACCGTTCCGGCGCCCTGGGCGCCGAGGGCCACGATCAGCACCTCGGCGACGCCGCCCATGAGGTCCGGGCGCGACTCGGGTCGTTCGACGACCGTCCGCCCGCGGAAGTCGTCCTCACGGCCCAGCCACTCCGCGAGCCCGATCAGTTCGGCCTGGGCCGTTTCGCCGCTCAGCCGGATGTGCGCTCTCATCGCTCTCCCTGTCCAGCGTCCGGCGCCCGTTCAGGGCCCGGAACCGCGTTGTGCCTCCAGAACGGCCTTCAGATCGACCAGTGCGTTGGCCTTCCCGGCCCCGACCGCCCTCCTGCACCACTGCTCACCGCCGGTCACCCGCCCCCGCACGGCGGGCGCCGGCCCGACCAGCGCCATCGCGGGGAGTTCCCGGCGGCGGACGCCCTGCGCGGCCACATCGCGGCGTCCTCCAGGTCACACCGGCCTCGGCCTCGCGAGGACGACCGGCGACCCCCGCCCAGCCCCTTCTTCGCCGACGGCGCCCAGGCACGACAGCCCCCGCATCGCAGCCGACCCGCGTCCCCATGGCACCACTTCACCTACGGCGGCACAAGGCGGCGCACCTCATTGCCCGCTGGTGCCCCGCCTGTTGGGGCGCTAGCCCTCGACGAACGTGACGGTCTCGGCGAGGGGCGCCCGGCCCGTACGGGCGTGACCCACCGTGACGTCCTCGAACCCGATCGACATGCCACAGAAGAGGATCAGCTCGTCCGGCGGTGACAGAACCTCCGCGACCGTCCTGCGATACACCGACCACGCCATCTGCGTGCAGCTGTGCAGCCCTTCGGCGCGCAGCAGCAGCATGACGGTCTGCAGATACATGCCGATGTCGGACCACTGAGGCCGGCCCATGTCGCGGTCGATGTAGCAGAACAGGGCGGTGGACGCGCCGAAGCAGTCCCAGTTCGCGGCGGCGGCCCTCTGGCGCGCCTCCCAGTCCTCGCGCGCGACACCGAGTGCGCTGTAGCGCTCATGGCCGAAGGCGGACCGGCGCTCATGGTACGGAGACTTCAGTTCGGGCGGATACATCTCGTACTCCCGCTCGTCCCAGGGGTCGCCCGCGGCCACGCGCTCGCCGGCGCGCCTCTTGAGCTCGGCCAGCGGCCCTCCGGTCAGCACGTAGACGCGCCACGGCTGGAGGTTCGATCCGGACGGCGCCCAGGCCGCGGCGGACAGCACGCGCTCCAGCACCTCCCGCGGGACGGGCCGGTCGGTGAACGCGCGCACCGCACGTCGGCTCGTGACCGCCGCATAGACGTCCAGGACCATCCGCCTCCCTCGTCCGCTGCCCTCGTGCGGGGGTGTCAGGAGAGCCAGTCGGCGTAGCGGGTGGGGGCGAGGTGGGCGTCCTTGTCGGTGAGGACGTCGCCCTTGACGACGGCGAACATGCCGGCGGTGGGGTCGACGACGACGGTACGGCTGTCGCCCTCGTGGGACAGGGTGATCCGGCCCAGCTCGTCCAGGCCGAAGACCTCGGGGCCGGCGACGTTGTGGATGCCGTTCAGCGGGGAGCCCGCGGCGACCTCCGCCACCGCGGCGGCCACGTCTTTGGAGGCGATGGGCTGGAGGGGAGTGGTGGGCAACCGGACGGTGTCGGCGTCAGCGGTCCAGGACAGGACCGCGTCCATGAACTCCATGAACTGCGTGGCCCGCACGATCGAGTACGGGATCGGCCCGTCCGCGAGGATCTTCTCCTGGAGCGCCTTGGCGCGGTAGTAGTCCAGCTCCGGCACCTGGTCCACGCCGACGATCGAGAGGATGACGAAGTGGCTGACGCCGCCCTTGCGGGCCGCGGTCAGGAGGTTGTCCATCGAGGTCTGGAAGAAGGCCAGGGAGGCTTCGTCGAAGGTCGGGGAGTTCGTCAGGTTGACGACGACGTCGGCTCCCGCCACCGCCTCGTCCAGTCCCTGGCCGCTGATGATGTCGACCCCGGTGGACTTCGAGTGCGGTACCGCCTCGTGTCCGGCGGCGTTCAGGTTCTTGACCACCTGCGACCCGATCAGTCCGGTACCGCCGATGACTGCGATCTTCATGGCATGCCCTTCGTCAGGATTACGTGGGCAATATGGCATATGAACCGCTATGTGGGTGTGGCATGAAACGGCCCGTCGATCGACCGGGGAGGGGCGGCGTCAGACGCCGTCGACGAACGTGACCGTCTCGTCGAGCGGTGCCCGGCCTATGCGGGCGTCGCCCGCTGTGACGTCCTCGAACCCGATCGACATGCCGCAGAAGAGGATGAGTCCGTCCGGGGCTGCCAGGACCTCCGCGACCGTCTTGTGGTACTTCGCCCAGGCCATCTGCGTGCAGCTGTGCAGCCCCTCGGCGCGCAGCAGCAGCATGACGGTCTGCAGATACATGCCGACGTCGGCCCATTGGGGCGAGCCCATGTCCTTGTCGATGTAGCAGAACAGGGCGGCGGGTGCGCCGAAGCAGTCCCAGTTCGCGGCGGCGGCCCGCTGACGTGCCTCCAGGTCGTCGCGCGCGATGCCGAGCGCACCGTAGCGCTGCTCGCCGAAGACGGATCGGCGCTCGCGGTAGGGAGACCTCAGCTCGGGCGGATACATCTCGTACTCCGGCGCGTCCCAGGGGTCGCCCGAGGCCAGGCGCTCGCCGGCACGCTTCTTGAGTTCGGCCAGCGGCGCGCCGGTCAGCACGTAGGTGTGCCACGGCTGGAGGTTCGATCCGGACGGTGACCAGGCCGCGGCGGACAGCACACGCTCCAGCGTCGCCCTCGGGACGGGTCGGTCGGTGAACGCGCGCACCGCCCGCCGGCTCGCGACTGCCTCGTAGACGTCCACGGTCGTCCTCCTTCATCACACTCAAGATAGTATTACTCAATACTGTATCGAATGAAACTATCGAGCGCGAAGCCTCGGCTCTGGTTGATCACCACACCGGTGTGCGGGCGGGCTTACGCCTCGTCGTCCGCGGGATGCGCGAGCCGGGTCAGCAGGGCCGCCAGCTGCTCGGACCCACCGGAGCCCAGTTCGGCGACCAGCCGCTCGGCCAGCGGCCCCGCGGCCGCATGGGCCGCGTCGAAGAGTTCGAGCCCCTGAGGCGTGATCTCCACCGCTCGCACCCGCCGGTCCCCCGGGACGGCCTTGCGTACGGCCAGGCCCTTGCGCTCCAGGTCGTCCACGACCCGCATGATCCCCGCCTTGTCCGACCCCGTCGCCGCCGCCAGGTCCCGTTGCACCGTGGGCCCGTGGTTGACCAGCTCGATCAGCACCGCGAAATGCCGCAACTCGACACCGAGCGGCCGAAGCGCCTCCCCCATCACCGCGGCCGCGCGCCAGTGCGCCCGGCGCAGCAGCAGACCGAGAGCGAAAGGCGAGGCGTCCCCGGGGCGGTCGGTCGCCCGCGAGGCGGTGGTTCGGTGAGGGGTGTCGGCGGTCATGGGCCAAGACTACTTCATTCGATACGGTATCGTTTGAAACTAAATCGGGCGCGTGGCCCCGCCGAGGGTGTCCACGCCTTCCTCGTCGAAGACGGCGAGCAATCTCGCGCAGGTCCTGACGGAAGGCGTCACTGGCATCGCCGTAGGCGTCCGCACTCACGATGCCGAAGGGCGCCCCATCGACCTGTTCCCACGTTCCGGAGGCGCAGGTGACCTTTCCGCTGAACCGTGAACGCACCGTCTCTGCGATGTTGGCCAGCAAGGAGTTCAGCCGGGCCGTGAGGGCCAGTCGCCCAGTGGTGCCGCCGGTGATCCGCACGGCATCGCAGTGCAGGTCGTCTGCGGACGCCTGAACCGTCCCGCCTCGACGGTGAGCCGCGAGGTCGCGCGCAACGGCGGGCCTGCGCGGTGCCGCGCAGAACTGGTACAGCCCGCGACCGCTCACCGAGCCCAGCGCCGGCCGCAGCCCCCGGCGCCGGTGCGGCGGACCATCGAGCATCTCGGCCCCGACCCCGACGCTGCGGATCGGACGACGAGTCGACCGCTCGGAGTGCCTCCGCCGTACAGCACCAGCGGCCTCCGTGTCTCCCTTCTTGTGGAAGTGACAGTAACCGAAGTACCGTAAGAGTCATGCAAGTTGACGTGTGGTCACCCACGCCCGTGCTGCTGACGGTCGATCTCGTGATCCTGACGCTGCGTCAGGGGCGACTGTGTGTCCTGCTCGTGGAGCGGGGCGAAGATCCTTTTCGGGGCATGCCGGCTCTGCCCGGTGGATTCCTCAATCACGCCGGTGAGGAGATCCTGGACGCCGCCCACCGTGAGTTGAGTGAGGAAACCGCTCTGGTTGCCGGGTGCGTGCATCTTGAGCAGTTGGCCACCTACGGCGGCGCAGGCCGTGATCCACGGGGACGAGTCGTTTCCGTGGCCCACTTGGCGATCGCGCCGGGACTCCCCGAACCGGTCGCGGGAACGGACGCCGTGGATGCTGCGTGGGTTCCCGCGGATGCCGTCCTGTCCGGCGAGGTGGAACTGGCCTTCGATCACCGCCGGATCGTGACGGACGGAATCGAACGCGCGCGTACCAAGCTCGAATTCTCGGCGCTGGCCACGGCGTTCTGCGGAGAACTCTTCACCATAGCCGAGTTGCAGCAGGTGTACGAGGCGGTTTGGGGAACCGAACTCGACACCCGCAATTTCTACCGGAAAGTCCAGGCCGTAAAGGGATTCATCGTCCCCGCCGGCCCGGGACGTAGGACCACGGGAGGACGGCCCGCGCGGCTGTACCGGGCCGGGCCGAAGTCGGTGTTGTCCCCACCACTGATCCGGCCTGTGCCGTCCCGCACGGAAGAGGACACGGGAACGGAAGAGGACACGAGAGAGGAAGGGGATTAGATGTCGAAGGACCTGGTGGTGGTTCTCACCGCCCTCAATCTCGAATACCAGGCCGTGCGCCGGAAACTGGCCGGTCCGCAGGTGCACCGTCATGAGCGTGGGACGCGGTTCGAGGTGGGAACCGTGCAGGGCACTTCATGTCGTGTCGCGCTCGGTCTGACGAACAAAGGGAATCATTCCGCCGCGGTGATCGCTGAGCGCGCGATACAGGAGTTTTCGCCGGTGGCCGTGTTGTTCGTCGGAGTCGCCGGTGCCCTGTGGGACACCGCCAGGCTGGGCGACGTGGTGATGGCGACACACGTGTACGCCTACCACGGCGGGACCAGCGAGGACGACGGACTCAAGGCCCGTCCCCGGGTGTGGGAGGCGGCGCACGGTATCAGCCAGCTCGGCTCGCATCTGGCTCGCGTGAACGACTGGGCCGACGACATGCCCGGTCATGGGCGCGCGCCGCAGGTGCGCTTCGGCGCGATCGCCGCCGGCGAGGTCGTGCAGAACTCGAAGATCTCGGCCGAGGCGCGGTGGATCCGGCAGCACTACAACGACGCGCTCGCGATCGAGATGGAGGCCGCCGGTGTGGCGCAGGCCGGCCATCTCAACGGGGCACCGGTGGCCATCATCCGGGGAATCAGCGACCGAGCGGACGGTACGAAGAGCAGCGCGAAGGACCGTAACTGGCAACCACGGGCCGCGGCGAACGCGGCGGCATTCGCCACACGGCTGGCCGTGGAACTGGTGGAAGAACAGGAGCAGATCGCAATGTCCCAGGCAGACAGGGCCCATACGGCCGACAGAGACAAAGAGCACGTCAGCAACACCGCCCATAACAGCACCGTTGGCATCATGGCCGGCTCGGTCAAGGAGAGCAGCGTCTACTTGAACGCGGACCCGAAGGTGTCCAGTCCGGCGGACCTGGTCGTGGAGCTGGACGGTTTCCGTGAGTGCCTGAAGCGTCACCACGCCGAGGGTGCCCTCGACGACGACACCTACCGGGAGGCACTGGCCGAGCTGGGCTTCGCCCGCCGGGCGGCAAGGGAGAGTGCTCCCGAATCGTCCAAGCGGGCGACCATGGCACTCAAGAGGTTACGCGGTCTGATCGCAGAGTTTCCCGAGCTGGTGGCCAGACTGGCACCGCTGGTTGTTGCGGCGGGTGACTTGTCATGAACGACGGCAGCAGTGTCACGCACAATTCGGCCGCTTACGGCTCCACCGTCGGAATGCAAGCCGGGGTCGTACACAACGCCCACGTCTCCATCGGCCACCAGGATGCGTCGCCTCAGGAAAAGTACAAGGTCGGCGTGCGGTTCCTGGAGGATGGCGTCCCCAGCCGCGCTCGCGACTTGATCAGTGACGCGATCGCCAACGGATACGACAACGCGGAGGTCCGTTTCCACTGGGTGCTTGCCATGCTCAGCGGACGCGCCTACGACGACCTCAGTACCGAAGAGCTCCAGAGGCTGCACCGCGCCTCCGGGCTCGTACGGACCTATGCCGAGGGAGAGTGGAAAGACACTCTGCGCGTCGCTTTCGAACTGCTGGAGATGCTCAGCACCCCGGACGGCGAAACAGGACGCGTGCTGGAGCGGTTGCGAGCCCTGTCACCCAGCCTGCGTGACACGATCCTCCACCACTTCGACCTGGTGCTCACCGGAGGGCTGAAGGACAGCCTGTGGGCCGAGCGCCGCGAGCGGGCCGAGGCGGCTCGCTTCGGCAACGACCGGGTCCAACGGGTCTGGGCCTATTTCGAACCCGACCCCATCGGGCCACGGGCCCTGCCGCCCCGTCCAAGCGCCGCTGCTGCCGCCCAGGCAACCCTCCCGGTCCGAGTCGGCCTGTTCCTCGCCGTCACCGCATTCCTCTGCATCCTGTCCCTGATCGCGGATCCGGCTGCGGCAGCCATCGAGTTGCTGGTGGCGCTCGGTGCGGGCCTGACCGCGACTCACTTCGGCTGCCGATGGTGGTACCAGGAACATCAGCTGAAGACCAAGAACCGTATGTTCCAGGTACCGCACGCGCGCGACCCCGCCTCTCCCGGAGAGGGGTTCACCAACAGCGTCCGTCATTCGTTCGACCACTACTTCAGTACCCGCGTGCCCTACGGATTCACCCCGCACGAATGGCTCGGTCATACCGTCCACATCCGCAATAGTCTCGTCTCCGAGATCGCGGTTCTCTACCGCGAGAGCCGAATCAGCGTGGACCGGGTCAATTGGCTGATTCGCTATCTCGCTGAGGATACGCGGGACCGGTACAGCAAAGGCACTCTGTTTGATTCACGCCACCAGGGCCAGACGCCGGCGGCGGCGAAGGCGCTGTGCGTGGTCGCCCTCGTCGCTCTAGGCATCACGACTCTGGCCCTCCTCGGAACAGTGGCCTCAAGTGTCGGCGCGTCGCAGATGGTGCTGGCCATCCTTGCCGTAGTCGGCATGGTCTGGTCCGGACGTGCGGCTGCGTCCTCGTGGCTGGAGGCCCGGGGTGAGGAGCGCCGACTGGCCGAGGAAACCCAGGAATATCAGGAGCGGTTGGCCGCGCGGCAAGCCGCGTACCAGAATTGGAAGTCGTTCCTGGACGCCACGCGACCCAGTGAGCAGGAAATGGAGACCTGGCTCACCTGCGACAAGACGCTGTTCATCGACGAAGTACTCCGCCACTACCAGCTCACCTGGCGCGACCTGATCACCCACACCATCCTGGTGACACCCGCACGCCCCTACAAACGAGGGCGTGTGAAGGGCGGTCCTTGGCGATACTCGCGCTACAGCTTCCGTCTTTTCCTGGTCACACAGGGTGGCGTTCGTGAGATCAGCTCGGAATTCGATTTCACCGACGCAAGACGCGGGAACAGGCAGCGAAGCAACTACCGGTTCGACGCGTTGTCCTCCGTACAGGTGACGGAACGCAGCGAGGTCGGCTACGACCTGGAGCTCGTCCTCACCAACGGGCCGGCCAGGAACATTCGTGTCAAAGACGCCGACACCCATCACCTCGCGCCGGACGAGAACGCCCAGGAAATCGCCGAAATCGACCTCAATTCGGCTGGTTTCATCCACACCTTCCGCCTCCTGGAAGGAATCGCGGCGGACGGAAAGGGTTGGATCGAACGAAACAACCCCGACAACCTTCCGTCCTTCCATGCTGCCGGCTGAGTCTTCCGGGCCTTCGGAGCGGGCAGGGGCCGGAGCGCCGGAGCCCTGCCCGCCCACTCATCAGCCCAGCCGGGACCCGAGCTTAGGAATGGCCGTGGCCGCCACAGACGACGTCACCGAGAGCAGACTGCTGCTGGCCGAGTACGACCGCATCAAGGAGGAGCAGAAGACCCGGATAGGCTTCCGTGACAACCTGCTCTACTTCACGCTCGCCGCGGTCACCGCGATCCTGGCGATCACCGTCCAGAGCAGGCAGGCTCAGCTGCTGCTCGCCGTCCCCGTGATCTGCCTGGTCCTGGGCTGGACCTACCTGGTCAACGACGAGAAGATCTCGGCGGTCGGCTGCTACATCCGCGACCAGCTGGGACCGAGGCTGGCCGAGCTCAGCGGCGCCCGCGGGGCAGTGTTCGGCTGGGAGGTCTACCACCGCGACGATGCGAGCCGCACCACGCGCAAGCGACTGCAGACCGCTGTGGATCTGTTCACGTACTTGGCCTTGCCGATGATCTGTGTGACCGCGTTCTGGTGCTCTCCCGCCGTCCGGCCTCTTCTCGTGATCGTCTCCCTCGCGCAGACACTTGCCCTGGCCGTACTGGGCTGGCAGTTCCTGCGCTATGCGGAGCGGTAGTGCTGCTCTGCGCCCCCTCTCCGGCACCAAAAAGGGCGAGGCCCGAAGACCCCGCCCGAAACCAGCGAAACCCCAGCTCAGGGCCACACAAGGCAATACGGCTGATGCCCCGCCTCATGCAGCCGGACCGAGAAGTCCTGCCACTCGTGCAGCAACTGGTACACGTTGAACGCGTCCCGCGGGCCGCCGCGGTCAGGGACCGTCGACCAGATGAAGGCTGCCGCGCCGACCGCCTCCTCGCCGATGCCGCGCAGGGGGTCGACGACGGTCATGGGGAGCTTGACGACCGCGTAGTCGGGGTGCAGGACGACCAGTTCCAGGGGCGGGACCTTGTGCAGCGGGACGCCTTCGATGCCGGTCAGGACCATCGCGGCCATCGTCTCCGGCTTGATCTTGGTGAACATGCCGTTCATGCCCAGCTCGTCGCCGCCGAGTTCCTCGGGGCGCATCGAGATGGGGACGCGGGCCGCGGTGGCGCCGTCCGGCGCACCGAAGTATTTGTACGTCACCCCCACCCGACCACCATTCCTGCTCCCCGCCCGCAGGCGGTCGGCCCGGTGGTCGAGCCGGCTCTCGATCGGCCGGTCCCGCTGAAGGTCCAGCTGTCGATCAGTCTGCCGGTCGTACCGCTCGGGCTCGCTCGGTACACCCTGTGTCTGACGTGCGTCGTTCTGTCGTGCCTCGGTCGATTCCTCCGCGTCGCGCCGGTGCCTTCCCCGCCGGGCACGTCGAGGACCCAGGTCATCAGTCCCCTCGCCCAGTCCGCCACCGCGATGCATATCTCCACCCGACTGCTTTTCTAGGACGCGTGGCCCCCGCCGCGCAACCCGATCATCGTGTCAGTGACCTCCCCCACGGCCGCCCGCCGAAACGTGCGGTGGAACAACAGTCCACGGGTTCTTGCCGGTCCCTGGTCATTACGTGCGTATGAGCTGTGTGTATCAGGTCTCAGTCTCGCAGATGGCGGATAGCGGCGATGGATGGTGAAGCACCGGTCCGTGCGCCGATCCGAGGGGAGTTCCGGGGGGCGTTCCGTGCGTCGTTCCGGGGATCGTCCCGGGGGGCGTTCCGGGATCGTTCCGTGCGGCGATCGGGCCGCGACCGGGGCGTCGAACGGCGCCCTGCGCCGGGTCTTCGGCGGGAGGCGATCCGCGCCTCGATCCCGAGGCGGGCCCCCGTCTCGGCGGGCCGCGGCCTACCCTGAGGAGGTCACCACGCAACCGGAGTCCGAGAAGTCGGAGAAGTCGCACGTCATGAGTGCCCTGAGCGAAACGCCCTATCCCTACGATGCGCCCGCCTCCCAGGCGCTCTTCGACCGTGCCTCCGTCGTCACACCCGGCGGTGTGAACTCGCCGGTGCGCGCCTTCCGCGCCGTCGGCGGTACGCCTCGTTTCATGGTGTCCGGCAACGGGCCGTACCTCACCGACGCCGACGGACGCGAGTACGTCGACCTCGTGTGCTCCTGGGGTCCCATGATCCTCGGGCATGCGCAGCCCGAGGTCATCGCCGCCGTCCAGGAGGCCGTCGCCCGCGGCACCTCCTTCGGCACGCCCGGTGAGGGCGAGGTCGCGCTCGCCGAGGAGATCGTCGCCCGGGTCGAGCCCGTGGAGCAGGTCCGGCTGGTCAGCAGCGGGACCGAGGCGACCATGTCCGCGATCCGGCTCGCCCGCGGGTTCACGGGGCGGTCCAAGGTGATCAAGTTCGCCGGGTGCTACCACGGGCACGTGGACGCGCTGCTCGCCGCGGCCGGCAGCGGGCTCGCCACCTTCGCGCTGCCCGACACGCCCGGTGTCACGGGCGCCCAGGCCGGCGACACGATCGTGCTGCCGTACAACGATCTGGAGGCCGTGCAGGAGGCCTTCCACCGGTACCCCGGCGAGATCGCGTGCGTGATCACCGAGGCCTCGCCGGGCAACATGGGCGTCGTCCCGCCGGACCCCGGCTTCAACCAGGGGCTGAAGGACGCCTGTGGGAAGAACGGCGCCCTGTACATCTCCGACGAGGTCATGACGGGCTTCAGGACCAGCCGGGCCGGATGGTTCGGCATCGACGGGGTCAGGCCCGACCTCATGACCTTCGGCAAGGTCATGGGCGGTGGGTTCCCCGCCGCCGCCTTCGGCGGCCGTGCCGATGTCATGGCCCACCTCGCGCCCGCCGGGCCCGTGTACCAGGCCGGCACGCTGTCCGGGAACCCGGTCGCCACCGCCGCCGGGCTCGCCCAGCTGCGGCTGCTCGACGACGCGGCGTACGACAAGGTCGACGCCGTGTCCGCGCAGATCCGGGCCCTCGTCACCGAGGCGCTGAGCAAGGAGGGCGTCGCGCACCGGCTGCAGACCGCCTCCAACATGTTCTCCGTGTTCTTCACCGACCGGCAGGTGCGGAACTACGAGGACGCCAAGCGCCAGGAGTCGTTCCGCTTCACCGCGTTCTTCCACTCGCTGCTGTCGAACGGCGTCTATCTGCCGCCGTCGTCCTTCGAGTCCTGGTTCGTGTCCACGGCCCACGACGAGCGGGCCGTCCAGATCATCGCCGACGCCCTTCCGGCGGCGGCCCGGGCGGCTGCGGAGGCCACCGCGTGAGCACCAGCATCAGCAGCACCGGCGGCAGCAACGGCAACAGGGACAAGGACGTCACGGTCGTCCATGTCATGCGCCACGGCGAGGTCGACAACCCGGACGGGATCCTGTACGGGCGGCTGCCCGGGTACCACCTGTCCGAGCTGGGCCGGCGGATGGCCGACCGGGTCGCCGAGCACCTCGCCTCGCGGGACGTGACGTACGTCTGCGCCTCGCCGCTGGAGCGGGCGCAGGAGACGGCCACCCCGATCGCCAAGGCGCACGGTCTCGACCTGGACACCGACGAGCGGCTCATCGAGGCCGACAACGTCTTCCAGGGCAAGACCTTCGGGGTGGGGGACGGCGCGCTGCGCAAGCCCGACAACTGGAAGCATCTGGTCAACCCGTTCAGGCCGTCCTGGGGCGAGCCGTACGTCGACCAGGTGGTGCGGATGACGGGCGCGCTGAACTCCGCCAAGGACGCCGCGCGCGGGCACGAGGCGGTGCTGGTCAGTCACCAGCTGCCGATCTGGATCGTGCGCTCCTATGTGGAGCGGCGGCGGCTGTGGCACGATCCGCGCAAGCGGCAGTGCACGCTGGCTTCGCTGACGACTTTCACATATCTGGGCGACAAGATCGTGTCGGTCGGCTACAGCGAGCCCGCCATCGATCTCGTCCCGGCCCATCTCCGTGCCGGTGCCAAGCCGGTGCAGGGGAAGAGCAAGGCCTTCGGCGCGTAACTGCCGCTTCTCGCAGGCTGCTTGACGTACCTTTGGCGCTTTTGCCTGAGATATTGCGAAAAACATACGAATCGAAGTGAACCTCCCCGATCGCCGCGCCCTCTCAGTTGGTGACTACCAGCAGGCGCGACGAATCGGGGATCTCCATGCGCACCGTCTCCCGGACTCTCTCCCGCCGGGGAATACTCGGCCTCGGCGCGGGCGCGGCGGCTGCCGCCACCCTCGCCGGTTGCGGGAGCAACACGTCATCGGACGGTGCCGGGCACTCGGCCGGTTCCGGCGATGGCAAGGACGCCCAGGGCGGGGGCGGTTCGCAGGCGGGCCGGCCCATCGGGGACGGCTCGACGTCCTTCACGGGCAAGCAGCCGCACCAGCCGGCCAAGCCCGAGCCGCTCGAGCCGGGCCAGACCCCGCCGCAGTTCGTGATCTTCTCCTGGGACGGCGCCGGCGAGGTCGGCAACGGACTCTTCCCGCGCTTCCTGGACCTCGCCAAGCAGCACGGCGCGAGCATGACCTTCTTCCTCTCGGGGCTGTATCTGCTGCCCGAGTCGAAGAAGCGGATGTACGAGCCCCCGAACAACCCGCGCGGTGCCTCCGACATCGGCTACCTCACCGACGAGCACATCAAGGCGACGCTGACCAATGTGCGCCGCGCCTGGCTCGAGGGCCACGAGATCGGCACCCACTTCAACGGGCACTTCTGCTCCGGCCACGGCACGGTGGGCAACTGGACCCCGCAGCAGTGGCAGAGCGAGATCGACCAGGCCAAGGCCTTCGTGAAGCAGTGGCGGACCAACACCGGCTGGTCCGACATGCCCTCGCTGCCCTTCGACTACGACAAGGAACTGGTCGGCGGCCGTACGCCGTGCCTGCTCGGCCAGAACAACCTGCTGCCCACCGCCAAGAAGCTCGGCTGGCGCTACGACGCCTCCTCGCCGGGCGGCCGTCAGGTGTGGCCGGTGAAGCGGCTGGGCATCTGGGACCTCCCGCTGCAGCAGATTCCTTTCCCCGGACGTTCCTTCGAGGTCCTGTCCATGGACTACAACATGCTCGCCAACCAGTCGGTCAACTCGACCAAGGCGCCGCCCGCCAACTACCCGGGCTGGCGCAAGCAGTCCGCGGGGGCGTACATCGCGGGCTTCGAGCGGGCATACAAGACAAACCGGGCGCCGTTCTTCATCGGCAACCACTTCGAGCACTGGAACGGCGGCATCTACATGGACTCCGTCGAGGAGGCCTTCAAGCACATCGCGCGGGAGAAGGAGAAGGGCGCGGACGTGCGGCTGGTCTCCTTCCGGCAGTTCGTCGACTGGATGGACGTGCAGAAGCCCGAGGTGCTCGACAAGCTGCGCACGCTGGGCGTCGGCCAGCAGCCCACCAGCGGCTGGAAGCAGTTCCTCGCCTGATCGCCCGCCGGTCGCCCGCCTTGCCGGTCGCCCGCCTTGCGGGCGCCGCGCCGCCCCTCTGTCCCCTTGCCGGAAATGTCCCGTGTAAATAGCTCCTGAAATGGGGTTTTCCGCCCGACAGGGGGGCGCGCGAGATCCCCGGAACTGGCATGCGAAACTTTTCACATGAGTACCCGTAGCCGCGCTGTCCTGCTCAGTGCCGTGGCCGCCGTGGCGGCTCTGACCCTGTCCGCGTGCGGCAAGGGCGGTACCTCCGGCGGCGGTGGCAACACCAACTTCGTCACCGGCAACAACGGCATCGACACCGTGCCGGCGGGCAAGCGCACCGCGGTCCCGGACCTGTCGGGCAAGACCATCGACGGCAAGACCCTGGACGTCGCCGACTACAAGGGCCAGGTCGTCGTCGTCAACGTCTGGGGCTCGTGGTGCGGACCGTGCCGCGAGGAGGCCGCGTACTTCTCGAAGGTGTCGAAGCAGTACGAGGGCAAGGGCGTGCAGTTCGTCGGCATCAACACCCGGGACACCAGCACCACGCCCGCGGTCGCCTTCGAGAAGGAGCACGGCATCGACTACCCGAGCCTGTACGACCCCACGGGCAAGCTGATGCTCCGCTTCAAGAAGGGCACGCTCAACCCGCAGCTGATCCCCTCCACGCTCGTCATCGACAAGCACGGGAAGGTCGCCGCGCGGGCCCTGGAAGCGCTCGACGACACGTCCTTGTTGAAGATGCTCAAGCCCGTCCTCGCGGAGAAGTGACGTGAGCGCGACGCTGACGCTGGCCGTGGGCCAGAACCAGACCGTGCTCCACGGCGCCCTGCTCACAGCCGCGCCGATCGCCCTGATCGGCGGACTCGTCTCCTTCTTCTCGCCCTGTGTCCTGCCGCTCGTCCCCGGCTACCTCTCCTACGTCACCGGGGTCGCCGGCACCGACCTGGGCGAGGCCAGGCGCTGGCGGATGGTCACCGGGGCCTCCCTGTTCGTGCTCGGCTTCAGTGCCGTGTTCATCTCCACCGGAGCCCTGTTCGGCTCCTTCGGCTGGACCCTGCAGGAGCACAAGGACGTACTGTCCCAAGTGCTCGGCGTGTTCATGATCCTCATGGGTGTCTTCTTCATGGGGCTGATGCCCTGGTTCACCCAGCGCGAGTTCCGCTTCCACAAGCGGCCGTCGACCGGCCTGGTGGGCGCGCCGATCGTGGGAGCCCTGTTCGGGATCGGCTGGACCCCCTGCCTGGGCCCGACGCTGTCGTCGGTGAACATCCTCGCCATGCGCGAGTCGAGCGCCGGGCGCGGCGCCCTGCTGATGGTCGTCTACTGCATCGGTCTCGGCCTGCCCTTCGTGCTCGCCGCCGTGGCCTTCCGCAAGGCGCTCGGCGCCTTCGCCTGGGTCAAGCGCCACTATGTCTGGGTGATGCGCATCGGCGGGACGATGATGATCGTGACCGGTGTGCTGCTGCTGACCGGTGCCTGGGACAGTCTTGTGCAGCAGATGCAGATCTGGTCCGGCGGCTTCGATGTGGGGATCTGACCGATGAGCAAGACCGAAACCGACAACGGCCCGGACCAGGAGGACCTCGGCGCGGCCGGCTCCCAGCTGTCCACCGCGCCCACGGAGGAACTCTCCGTCGCGCCCGGCCTCGGCGTCATCGGCTGGGCCCGCTGGTTCTGGCGGCAGCTGACCTCCATGCGGGTCGCGCTGCTGCTGCTCCTGCTGCTCTCGCTCGGCGCGATCCCCGGCTCGCTCATCCCGCAGACCGGCGCCGACCTGAACAAGGTCGACGACTTCCGCAAGGCCCACAAGACGCTCGCGCCGATCTACGACAAGCTCGGCCTGTTCCACGTCTACAGCTCGGTGTGGTTCTCCGCGATCTACATCCTGCTGTTCGTCTCCCTCATCGGCTGCATCGTCCCGCGCACCTGGCAGTTCGTCGGCCAGCTGCGCGGCCGGCCGCCGGGCGCGCCGAGGCGCCTCACCCGGCTGCCCGCCTACACCACCTGGCGCACCACGGCCGAGCCCGAGCAGGTCCGCGAGGCCGCGCTCGCCCTGCTGAAGAAGCGCCGCTTCCGCGCCCACGCCGCCGGTGACGCCATCGCCGCCGAGAAGGGCTATCTGCGCGAGCTGGGCAACCTGGCCTTCCACATCGCCCTGATCGTGCTGCTGGTCGCCTTCGCCTCCGGGCAGCTGTACAAGTCCGACGGCACCAAGCTGGTGGTCGAGGGCGACGGCTTCTCCAACGCGCTCCTGCAGTACGACGACTTCAAGGCCGGCAGCCTCTTCCAGAACGACGATCTCGTGCCGTTCAGCTTCGATCTGAAGGACTTCAAGGGCACCTACGAGGTCACCGGCCCCAACAGGGGCACGCCGCGCACCTTCGAAGCGAAGATCGGCTACAGCGAGGGTGCGTACGGCAAGGAGAAGTCGACCACCATCAAGGTCAACCAGCCGCTGCACATCGGCGACTCCAAGGTCTACCTCGTCAGCCACGGCTACGCGCCCGTCATCACCGTCCGGGACGGCAAGGGCAAGATCGTCTACAAGGACGCCGTGCCGCTGCTGCCGCTCGACGGCAACGTCACCTCCAACGGTGTGGTGAAGGTGCTGGACGGCTACCGCAACGCCCAGGGCAAGAAGGAACAGCTCGGCTTCCAGGCCTTCTTCGTGCCGACCTTCGATCCGAAGAGCGGCACGATGCTCTCGCAGTTCCCGGCGCTGGTGAACCCGCTGCTCGCGGTGAACGCCTACCACGGCGACCTCGGCGGTGTGAACGCCGGCATGGCGCAGAGCGTGTACCAGCTGGACAAGACGCGGATGAAGGCGTTCAAGGACGGCAAGGGCCAGCTGCTGAAGAAGCTCCTGCAGCCGGGCGACACGCTCACCCTGCCGAACGGCGCCGGGTCCCTCACCTTCGAGAAGGACATCAAGGAGTGGGCCGGCTTCGAGATCGTCCAGGAGCCGGGCAGCGGCTGGGCGCTCGGCGGTGCCCTCACCGCGATCTTCGGTCTGGCCGGGTCCCTGTTCATCCAGCGGCGCCGGGTGTGGGTGCGCGCGGTGCGCGGCGCCGACGGCGTGACGGTCGTCGAGATGGCCGGGCTCGGCCGCAGCGAGTCCGCCAAGGTGCCCGAGGAGCTGGGCGACCTCGCCGGAATCCTCTACGACCAGGCGCCGGGGGCACCCGAACCCGACGACGACTCCACCGATTCTCCCGTCGTTCCTGCCGAAGGGGCTGAGAAGTGACTCTCGCCGCCGCAACCAACGAACACCTGGCGAGTATCAGCAACACGCTGATCTACTCGTCCATGGCCGTCTACACCCTGGCGTTCTTCGCGTACATCGCCGAATGGCTCTTCGGCAGCCGCAGCAAGGTCGCCCGCACGGCGGCCGCGCTGACCTCCGAGGGCGCGGCGAAGGCGAGCGGGCCCGCCGTCACCGTCAAGCAGGCCGGGGGCACCGCCGTACTGGAGCGGCCCAAGGTCGTCGTCCGCTCGGCGGCCGGCGCCCGTGACGTTCCGGACGGTCCCGGTGCGCACGGCGGGGACGCGCAGGGCGACCTCTACGGGCGGATCGCCGTCTCGCTCACCGTGCTCGCCTTCCTGGTGGAGCTGGCCGGTGTCGCCACCCGCGCGGCCTCCGTGGAGCGGGCGCCGTGGGGCAACATGTACGAGTTCAACATCACCTTCTCCACCGTCGCCGTCGGGGTGTACCTGGGGCTGCTGGCGCTGAAGAAGAACGTGCGCTGGCTCGGGCTGTTCCTGATCACCACGGTCCTGCTCGACCTCGGTCTCGCCGTCACCGTCCTGTACACCGCGAGCGACCAGTTGGTTCCCGCGCTGCACTCGTACTGGCTGTACATCCACGTCTCCACCGCGATCTTCTGCGGCGCGGTGTTCTACGTCGGCGCGGTCGCCACGATCCTCTACCTGTTCAAGGACTCGTACGAGAACAAGCTCCAGACCGGCGGCAAGCCGGGCGCCTTCGCCACCTCGGTGCTGGAGCGGCTGCCCGCCTCGGCGTCCCTGGACAAGTTCGCCTACCGGGTCAACGCGGCCGTCTTCCCGCTGTGGACCTTCACGATCATCGCGGGCGCGATCTGGGCGGGCGACGCCTGGGGCCGCTACTGGAACTGGGACCCGAAGGAGACCTGGTCCTTCATCACCTGGGTCGCCTACGCCTGCTATCTGCACGCCCGCGCGACGGCCGGCTGGAAGGGTCGCAAGGCCGCCTATCTGGCGATGATCGCCTTCGGCTGCTGGCTGTTCAACTACTACGGCGTCAACATCTTCGTCAGCGGCAAGCACTCCTACGCGGGCGTGTGAGCCGAGCGGCGCCCACACTGGTGTCATGAGCGGTTCCATCGCACAGGGCACCAGTCAGACCCACGGGAACACGCACATACTCCACTTCCTGGTGCGGCTCCCGAGGTCCATGGAAGACGTCTGGCCGGCGGTGTCCACCCCTGAGGGACTCGGGGCGTGGTGCACCGCCGTCGACGTTCTGCAGCCTCGTCTCGACGGCGCGGTCACCCTGCGTGAGCTGGGCTCCGGCCGGGTCACCGCCTGGGACGTCGACCGGGTCGCCGAGTACACCGTCGAGGGCGGCGGCCGGATCCGGTTCCATCTGGAGCGGGCCGGGGACACGGGG
Source organism: Streptomyces yokosukanensis (assembly GCF_001514035.1). Lineage (GTDB taxonomy): Bacteria > Actinomycetota > Actinomycetes > Streptomycetales > Streptomycetaceae > Streptomyces > Streptomyces yokosukanensis. The sequence continues at coordinate 72,732 of NZ_KQ948208.1, forward strand.
AGCGTGCTGCGCTTCACCCGTGAGTTCCAGGGGGAGCGGGAGTCCGAGGCGGTCTGGCGCGGACGCTTCGAGCGTCTGGTCGAACGGCTGGGGGCTTCGCCCCGTTTCTAGGACGGCGGCAGGCACTCCCTCCCCGGCGCCGTCCTCACGGTCAGGACACCGCGGACAGGCTGCCGTGGGCCACCGAGGCGATGCGGTCGCGCAGCCGCTCGACGTACAGCCGCAGGTTCTTCGCCGCCACGTCCGTGTCCGGGTACCGGCTCGCCACCCACAGCCCCTCGTGCAGCCGGTTCACCCACACGCACACCTGATCGCCGTACGACACCCGCAGCAGCGCGTGCGCCCGCTGCTCGGCCCACCGCTCGGCGCCGGGGACGGACCGGGTGTCGACGTAGGAGACGATCGAGTACAGGTCCGGCGACGTCGGCCGGAAGTCCGCGCCGAGCAGCCGCAGCACCCGGGCCAGCGGCATCCGGGCCAGCGGCCGGTTGGCCTGCAGTTCGCCGCGCACCGCCCGCAGGGCGTCCGGGAAGCTTGCCGACCGGCCGATCGGGACCTCGATGGGGGCGCCGCCCACGTACCAGCCCACCGAGTCGTTCCACCGGGACTTCACCCGGGTGTGGAACGGCACCACGGTCCGGTACACCGAGTGTCCGCCCAGCTCGTGCGCGATCAGCCCGGTCGCGGCCAGCAGTCCCACCATGCTGCCGCCGTAGGGCCTGCAGTACGCCTCGAACGCCGCCGCCTCGTCCGCGTCCGCCAGCGGCTCGCACAGCATCCGCTGGCGCGGCAGCGGGCCGCCCGGCTCCAGGCCGAGGTCGACCGGGAAGCCCGGCAGCCTGCCGTCGCCGCGCTGGATGAACTCGCGCCAGCGGCTCACGATCGCGTGCCGCCCGTCGATGGCGTCCGCGTCGGCCCGCTCGATCTCGCAGAAGTCGACGTAACTGGCCGTCGGGGCAAGGGAGTCGGGCTCGGCGCCGGCCAGGCCGGCCATGTACAGATCGTGCACGTCGGCGGCGATCCGGGTCAGGGAGTAGGCGTCGACGTTGCTGTGGTCGAAGGCCATGTACACACTGGCGCCGTCGTCCCGTACGACCGCGGTGTAGATGAGATTCGGCCAGCGCAGCGCGTCCGCGACGGTGTCGAAACGGTCCTGGAGGTGGCGGACCAGCTCCTCCGCGTCGGGGAAGTCGCCCGCCTCCTCCCGGTGCAGCGACACATCGGCGGCGTCGAGGGTGAACCGGCGCAGCTCGTTTCCCGAGGGGCCCGCCCAGCGGAATCCGCTGCGCAGCGTCTCGTGCCGTACCGTCCAGGCGCGCAGCGCCCCCTGGAGCACATCGAGGTCGACCGGGCCCGGCAGGTCGAAGCCGGTGCCGAGCCAGGTCGGCACGAACAGCCCGTCCTCCCGGACGCACCTGGCGGTCCTGATGTGCGACTCCTGGATGTAGGCGGGTGGCCGGGAGTCGTCCGGGAGCGCCGTGGCCGCCGCCACGCTCGCCGGACTCAGTGTCCATTCGACGAGCCGTCCCGGCCGGACCTCGCAGCGCTGGATGTCAGTGATTCGCACGCGTCTCCCATCACAGAAAAGGGGCCCTGGTTACGGGCCCCCTCCAATGGCAATGCCGTGGGACGCGGCCGGGACATGCGCGCCGGGTTCATTTCACCCCAACGGGTGGTGGCCCGAACGCGTGATTCATTGACTGGCGGTGACGGGTGGGGCCCTGGTTCAACCGACGGTGATCGAGTCGAGCTTCTCGCGCAGGTACACATGCGAGTCGATCGGCGGATACGCAACCCGGCCCACCGGCGCAGGCACCGACTCCACGAGGGTGCCGGGGGTGCACTCGCCGAAGTACACGAGCGACATCAGCTCCTCGGCGGGCGCGTCGACCGGTGGCGGCAGCACCCGGTGCCGTCCGGAGCGCCACCGGTCGCCGGTCCAACGGGCCAGCAGATCACCGGTGTTGACGGTGAACGCGGCGGGGTCGTAGGGCGCGTCCGCCCAGCCGCCGTCCTCGGTGTAGATCTGCAGCCCGCCCTTGCCGGCCTGCCGGTCGAGGATGGTGACGGTCCCGAAGTCGGTGTGCGGCCCGATCCGGAACTGGCCCGGCAGGGGCTCGCCCACCACCTCCGTGCCCGGATACCAGTTGATGTTGAAGCCGTACGTCGGATGGTCCATGTGCCGGGAGAAGAAGTCGCGTTCGAGCCCCAGCGCGTGCCCCAGCAGCGACAGCAGCTCCTTCTCCAGGGCGGCCATCCTCGCCAGGTACTCCTGGCACAGCGCCCTGAGCGCGGGGACCTCGGCCGGCCACACGTTGGGCGCGTACCACCGCGCGTTGACGACGGGATCGTCGTAGGGCTCGTCCGTGGCGAAGCTCAGCGACTCCTTCAGGTCGGGCGGCGTCTCGGTGCCCTCCGCGTACCCGTTGGCCTCGGCGCCGGGGCCGAGCCAGCCCCGGCCGCCGACCCGCACTGCGTACCGCTGCTTGACCGCCTCCGGAAGCAGGAAGAACGCCCGCGCCGCCGCCCGGATCCCAAACCGCAGTCCGGGATCCACCCCGTGCCCGGTGACCAGCAGGAACCCCGCGGTCTGCAGCGCCTCGTCGACCGTACGGGCGAGGGCGGTGCGGGCCGCCTCGTCGCCGTCGAGCCAGGGCCGCAGGTCGATGACGGGAACACGCGCGCTACTCACCGATGTCCTCATTCCACAGCTCCGGGTTGTCCGTGACGAAGGCGCGCATCATCGCGACGCACTCCGGGTCCTGAAGGACCACGATCTCCACGCCGTGCCCGGCGAGCCAGTCGTGGCCGCCGTGGAAGGTGGTGGCCTCGCCGATCACCACCCGGGAGATGCCGAACTGGCGGACCAGGCCGCTGCAGTACCAGCACGGCGAGAGCGTGGTGACCATGGTCGTGCCACGGTACGTGCGCTGCCGTCCCGCCGCGCGGAACGCGGCCGTCTCCGCGTGGGTCGAGGGGTCGCCGTCCTGGACGCGCCGGTTGCGACCGCGGCCGAGCAGGGTGCCGTCCAGGGCGTAGAGCGCGGCGCCGATCGGGATCCCGCCCTCCGCCAGCCCGGCACGGGCCTCGTCCACGGCGGTGGCGAGCCAGGACCGGGCCAGTCGTTCGTCCATGCCTTCACTGTGCGGGGCGGGGGAGAGCGGAGCAACGGGGCCGACGGACCCGCACCCCGCCCCCCGGTGACGGCTGCGGCGGCTGCGGCGGCGAGACGCTCTCCCCGTGCTCATCCGTTCCGTGCCGCCCGCAGCTCCGCGTACAGCTCGGGTCCCGGCCACGCTCGCCGCGTCGACTCCGCCTCTCGTACCAACGTGACCAGACGGGCGTTCACCGGCGCGCCGAGCCCGTGCGCCGCGGCGAGGGCGACGATCTCGCCCTGCAGGGAATCGATCTCCGTGGGCCGGCCGCGCTCCAGGTCGTCCCACATCGAGGAGCGCGCGTGGGCGTCGATCCGCAGGGTCGCCGCCGCCACCTTGCGGAAGACGGCGTCGGGCAGCTCCAGCAGGTACGGGGTGACGCCGGGCGCGGTGGGGCCGAGCCGGGCGGGTGCGACCCCGGCGGCGCGGTAGACGGCGAGGGCCTCGCGCTGGCACAGGGCGAGGCAGCGGCGGTAGGGTCGCCGGCCGAGCTGGTCGCGCAGCGGCAGCCCGGAGAGGGCGTTGATCGCGTTGTTGAGGTTCATCAGCAGCTTGGCGTGCTGCACTTCGGGCATGTCGGTGCGGGCCTCGGCGGCCAGCCGCGCCTCGCGGAACGCGGTGAGCAGCCGGTCGTCGGGCTCGGTCATGAGCCGGCCCGGCATGCCCTGGTGGACGGTGCCCGGCTCGGACTGCACCACGTTGTACGGCACCATCCCGGCCAGCACGGTGCGGCCGGGGAGCGCGGCGCGCAGGGTGGCGGGGTTGTGCAGTCCGTTCTGGAAGCTGACCACGACGGCGCCCGGGGCGAGGTGCGCGGCGAGGTCCTCGGCCGCCGCCGCGGTGCCGGCGCTCTTCACGGTGACCAGCACATAGTCGGCGCCGGCCGCGGCCTCGGCCCCGGTGGCCAGGCTCAGCCGGTCCGGCGTGAGACGGACGGGCGGCCGGGCGGAGGTGCTGAGGGTGAGTCCGCGCTCGCGCAGCACCTCCATCGCGGCGGGCCGGCCGATGAAGGTCACCTCGTGCCCGGCCGCGACGAGGTGGCCGCCGAGATGACAGCCGATGGTGCCGGCGCCGAGGACGGCGAAGCGGGGCTTGGACATGGCGGACGGACTCCTGCGAGGGGCTGGGCGGCGGGCAGGGATCAGCCTGGACCACGGGCGTGCCCCCTGGCCAGGGGTGGCCGCGGCCTACCGCCGTGCCGGGGCGCTCGCCGTCCCGCTCATGCCGCCACCGACCGCCAGATCCGCTCCGGCAGCAGCACCGCCGCCTGGTCGAGATCCACGTCGTCGAGCCCGGACAGCCACCGGCGGGCGACCGCGATGACCGGGCCGAGGATCAGGGACTCCAGCAGCGCGGCCGGAAGCGGAGCGAGGTCACCGCACTCCACATACCGCTCCGCCCACTGCGCGAGCGGCGACAGCCGGGCCTCCTGCGCGTCCCGCAGCCGCTTCCCGTCGGCCATGCCCTGCCGGTCGGCGTACGAGGAGTGCAGCAGCAGCGCGGCCTCCCGGTGCTCCTGCACGAAGTCCAGGTACGCCCTGACCAGGGCACGGATGCCGGTGTGCGCGGTACGGGTGTGCTCCAGCGCCCCGGCCAGCTCGCCGAGCAGTCGGCCGAGCCACCGCGTGAGCAGGGCGTTCATCAGCCCGTCGACGCTGCCGAAGTGGTGGTAGAGGCTGCCGAGGCTGACCCCGCTCGCCCGGGTGAGAGCCGCGACCGTCAGCCCCTGCTCGCCCGACTCGGCGTAGACCCGCAGGGCGGCGTCCAGGAGCTGTTCGGCGGTGGCCTCGCCACGTTGCTGCTTGGGGCTCATTCTGAAGTACTTTTCTAGAAAGATATTTTAGTTCTGTGGGCCGTCGGCCCACACTGGTACACCATCCTCACATCCAGGAGCTGCCGGTGTCGTCGCCCGAGAACCCCGAGAACTCCGCGATTCCCGAGATCCCGATCTCCCTCAGTCCCGAGGAGGCGGCCGGCGGCACGATCATCCGCCTGCCGGAGAGTTCGGGTGTGCCGCCCATCTCCATACCGCCGGTCCGCGACGGCGACGTCGTACGCATCCGTCTGAGCGGGCGCGACGTCGCCCTGCGCGTCCGGGTCCTCGACCGGCCCGCCGCCCCGGCGCCGAGGCGGGGCCGACGAGGCCTCGCCGTGCTCGTCGTCATGGGCGTCGCCGCCCTCGTCGTGACGGTCCTGGCGATGGCCGACCACACCGCGGGCAGCGGCAGCTCGCCCGGCGACTACGCGGGCGGCTCCCCGTCGTACTCGCCCACCGCGACCGGCGATCCGTACCCGAGCGCCACGTACCCGAGCGATCCGTACCGCTCCGAGGACCCGTACGGGACCCCGGACCCGTACGCCAGCAGCGGCTCGTACGGCGGCGCCGACCCGTACACCAGCCCCAGCCCGGACCCGAGCCCGTACACCTCCGGCACCTGCCTCGACGGCACCCTGCCGAACTCCACCACCGCACAGTCCGTCAGCGGTGTGGAGGAGGTCTCCTGCTCCGCGTCCGACGCGCACTACAAGGTGATCGAGACCATCCCGCTGACCTCGGACATGAGCCGCTGCAACGACAACCCGCGCACCCAGTACGCCTTCTCGTCGCGGTACACGATCAACGGGGCGACCATCAACGAGTATGTGTACTGCCTGGTAGGCCTCGGGTCCTACGCGCGCTGAAGTAGGTTGCGGGAAGCCAACTGATGCACAGGGGGAAAGAGTTGAACGGGGAACACGACGGGGTCGAGCCGCTGGAGGGGGACGATCCCCGGCGGATCGGACCGATCCCGCTCGTCGGCCGGCTCGGAGCCGGCGGCATGGGGCGGGTCTACCTCGGTGTGCACGAGGGGCGGTACGCCGCCGTCAAACAGGTCCTGCCGTCGGTCGTCGGCGAGGACAAGGACTTCGTCCGCCGCTTCGGGCACGAACTGGACAATCTCGCCCGGCTGCCCGCCGGGGCCACCGCGCCGCTGCTCGCGGGGGACCGGGACGCCCGCCCGCCCTGGTTCGCCACGGCGTACGTCCCCGGGCTGACCCTGCGCGAGGCCGTCGAGGCGCACGGCGGGCCGCTGCCCGCGCAGTCGCTGTGGCTGCTGCTGCGGCAGGCGGCGGCGGGGCTGGCGGCGGTGCACGGGCTGGACATGGTGCACCGGGACGTCAAGCCGTCCAACGTCATGCTGACCCTCGACGGGGTCACCCTCATCGACTTCGGGGTCGCTCGCGCTGCCGAGCAGAGCCAGCTGACCCGGACCGGCATGGTCGTCGGCACCCCTGCCTACATGTCGCCCGAACAGGCTTCCGGCGCCCGTCGGCTGACCGGTGCGGTGGATGTCTTCGCGCTCGGATCCGTGGTGGCGTACGCGGGCAGCGGGCGACCGCCGTTCGGTGACGAGTCCGGGCACGGGGTGCTGTACCGGATCGTGCACGAGCGGCCCGACCTGGGCGAACTACGCGCCGTCGACGCCGAGTTGGAGGCCGTCGTCGCCTCCTGCCTGGACAAGGACCCGGAGGGCCGTCCGACCGCCGCCGAGCTGCTGGAGCTGACCGCCGGCCGGGTACCGCCCTCCGGTGCCCCGCTGTGGCCCGCCACCATCGGCGAACACCTCACCACCCGCGCGGACTTCGCCGCGCGGGTGCCGGACCTCGCGGAACAGGAGAGCCCGGAAGGGCAGGAGGGGCCCCAGGAGCCGGACGGGGCGGGCGGGGCGGGCGGTGGCGGGTCCGAGCCCGAGATCGTCGTGCGGCCCGACGGCCGTCGGCCCGAGCAGCAGCAGCGGCAGCGGGAGCGGCGGCGCAGGCGCGTGCTGGTGGCCGTCGTACCGATCGTGGTCGGTGCCGGTGTGGCGACCCTCGCCTTCCAGCTGGCCCCGTACACCACCGGGACCCACCGCGACGGCGCCGCCGGCACACCGGGCGCCTCCGTCTCCGCATCGGCCGGTGCCACGCCCGGCGTGCCCTCGCTGAGCCCCTCCGGGACGCCGAAGCCCGGCGCCAAGGGCTCGGCCTCACCGGCGAACGGGAAGAAGAGGCAGGGGAAGAAGGGCGACTCGAAGACGGATCCGCAGGGCACGGGCGGCTCCGGCGGCTCCGACGGCGGCTCGGGCGGCGGCTCGGGCGGTGGCTCCGGCGACTCCGGCGGCACCGGGAGCGGGGGGAGCGGCTCGGGCTCCGGCACCTCCTCGGGCTCCGGCGGTTCGAGCGGCTCGGGCGGTTCGAGCAGCTCCGGCGGTTCGAGCGGGTCCGGTGGTGGCAGCGGTGGCTCGTCAGGCGGGGGCACCAGCCCCGGTTCCGGCACGTTCCGGCTGAAGAACGGCGAGAACGGCAAGTGCCTGACCCAGGTCTACGGCTCCACCGGCCTCGGCAGCTGCTCGGACTCGACGGCCCGCTGGACCTTCCGCAGCGCCGCCGGCGGCAGCGTCAAGGTCGTCAACGTCTCGACCGGCGCCTGTCTGAGCGCCAACGGCAACGGCCAGGCCGTCTTCGTCGGCGACTGCTCGCAGGGCGGCAGCAACCTCCGCTGGGCGACGGGCTCCGGCAACTCCCTGCGCACGGTCTACGACGGCGGCTGCCTCGACCTCGCCTTCGGCGGCGGGGTGGCCGAGGCGAGCTGCCAGTCGGGGGCGTCCTCGCAGAACTGGGCCCGGATCTGACGGTTCTTCACATCCCTTTCGCTTCACATTGGTTGGGTGTTCGATCCATCATCGTCCGGGGAGCGGACGATCCTGTCCCCGCTGACGCAGGAGACACGGGTGACCGCATTCAGAGCCGAGACCGACAGCCCCCGACACAGTGGCGAGCCGCGGCTGAAGGTCGGTGCTCCCGCCGTCGTGCCCCCGCCGCGATCCCGGGCGCGCCGACTGGTCCCGCGCCTCGTCGCGGCCGCCACCGCCCTGTGCGCGATCGTCGTCCTCGCCCAGGGCCATGCCGGTCTGCCCTTCCGGCGGATCGTCACGGTCGAGGCCAAGATGGCCTCCAAGGCCGACTACTTCGAGGACCCGCAGGTCCAGCGGCTGCTGATCCGGAACGGCTTACGGGTGCACATCACCCGCATGGGATCGCGGGGCATCGCCACCCAGAGCTACGACGGCTACGACGTCGTCATACCGTCCGGGCAGCCCGCCGCCGACCTGATCACCCACAAGCGCACGGACGAGGGCCACCAGGCGGCCGAGTACGCGCCCTTCTTCAGCCCGATCGTGCTCGGCACCTACCGCGAGTACGCCGAAACGCTCCAGGACGCCGGGATCGCCACCCCGTTACCCGGCACGCCGGCCGGGCAGAAGCCGCTCTACTACTCGTTGAACATGAAGAAGTTCCTGCGGACGACCGCCGACGGCGTCCGCTGGGACAGGCTCGGCCTCGCCCGGCACGGCCTGCACAACGGCAACCAGGTGCTCGCCCAGACCTCCGGCATCTGCGACTCCAACTCCGCCGGAACCTATATGGGCCTCGTCTCCTACGTGTGGAACCACGACAGCATCCCGCAGAACCCGACCGAGGCGACCCGCTTCGCCGACCGGATACGGCTCCTTTTCAACGACCAGGGCTTGTCGTCCGCAGGGAAGAGCAGGACGTACGCTTCCGACGAGGGCAAGAGCGAGGCCCCCATCGCGGTGATCTACGAGCATCAGTTCCTGGCCTACCAGATCCGCGCCCAGGCGCGCACCGGGCACGTCGACGGCGAACGCGTGCTGCTCTATCCGTCGGCGCAGATCGACACCGAGCCCCAGCTCATCGCCCTGACCCCCGACGGCGACCGGCTCAGCAGGCTGGTCAACGACGATCCGGCCCTGCAGAAGCGGGCGGTGGAGCTGGGCTTCCGGGTCAAGGACGCCCAGGTCCCCGGTGCCACCAGCAGCGCGCAGACCCGGTTCCTGCGGGAGCGGCACATCCCGGCTCCGGGCCTGTCGGGCGACGACACCAAGGCGGTGCTGCCCCGGCTCGGCCTGCTGGAGCGGATGATCGAAGACATCGGCGCCTGCGCCTCGGTGCCCCAGGGCGCGGCCGACGGGGAGGCGCCATGACGGCCCGGGGGCTCCCGCTCGCCCTGTGTCTGGTCCTGCTCGCCGCGCTCGGCGGGCTCGTCTCCTGCTCCGGCGGTGGCCCGGACACCACCCTGCGCGTCCTGGCCAGCGACGAACTCTCCGACATGAAACCGCTGTTGGACCAGTTGAGGCAGGACACCGGGGTCCGCCTGGACATGGACTACGAGCCCACCAACGAGGCGAGCGACACCCTGCTCACCGGCCGCCACTCCTACGACCTGGCCTGGCTCTCCTCCGACCGCTATCTGCGCCTCAAGGCCAAGCGCGCCCCGGCCGGCCGCACCCCCGCCACCGGAGTCCAGAGCACCTCGATCATGCGCTCCCCGGTCGTCGTGGGCCTCACCGCGCAGGTGGCCCGCAAGCTGCGGGGCAAGTCCCCCGGCGGTCGGCTGTCCTGGGCGGACATCGCCGACGCGGCCGCCACCGGCACCGTGCGCTTCGGCATGGCCGACCCCCGGCACAGCAACAGCGGCCTGGCCGCGCTGGTCGGTGTCGCCACCGCCGCCGCGGGCACCGGCGGCGCACTGCGCCCCACGGACGTCAGCTGCGACCGGCTGCGCGGCTTCCGCTCCGGGCAGACCCTCACCGCCGACACCTCCCACGCCCTGCTGGACGCCTTCGCCGCCCGTCCGGGCCGCACCAACGCCCTGATCACCTACGAGTCCGAACTGCTCACCCTGAACGCCTCCGGCCGCCTGAAGCAGCCCCTTCAGATCGTCCACCCCGCCGACGGCATGGTCCTGTCCGACTATCCGCTGCTGCTGCTCGACCCGGCCCAGCGCGCCGCCTACGACCGCGTGGTGGCCTGGCTGACCGGGACCGGACACCAGCGGGACATCATGCGCCGCACCCTGCGCCGCCCGGTCAGCACCGCCGTCACCCGCGACCCCCGGCTCGCCGCGCCCCTGGACAACGCGCTGTACTTCCCCGACGACCCTGCCGTCCTCGACCGGCTCCTCGCCGACTACGGCGACCCCCGGCGGCGCACCGCCGACCAGGTGATCTTCCTGCTCGACTCCTCCACCTCGATGCGCGGCGCCCGTACGACCGCGCTGCGCGCCGCGTTCGCCTCGCTCAGCGGCGCGGACTCCTCCGCCACGGCCGAGTTCGTCCGCTTCTACCAGGGCGAGAAGCTCACCGTCGTCCGCTTCGGCGGCCGGCCGCTGGCCGAGCGCACGGTCACCGTGCGCCGCCCGGCCGACCTCACGGCCCTCGAGGACTTCGTCGCCGACGGAGGCTACGACGGCGCCACCGCCGTCTGGTCCGCCCTGGACCACGGCTACGGCACCGCCGAGCAGGCCCTGCGCGCGGACCCCGGACACGCGGTGTCCCTCGTGCTGATGACCGACGGTGAGAACAACGCGGGCATCGACCGCGCCTCCTTCGTCAGCCGCTACCGGGCCCGCCGGGCCGACGTCCGCGCCGTGCACACCTACCCCCTGCACTTCGGCGACTCCGACGCCGCCGAACTGCGCCAGGTCGCCTCGGTGACCGGCGGCCGCATGGTCGACGCCCGCGCACAGTCCCTGTCCACCGCGTTCAAGGAGATCCGTGGCTGTTCTTGACGGCACCTGGTGGAGCGCCTGGTGGGGCGCGATGGTGTGGTGGCTGGCCGCCTTCGCCGGTCTGCTCGTGCTGGGCGCACTGGCGCTGCGCCGCGTCCTCGGACGGCTCGGCAAGCCGCCCGAGGACCCCAACTACCAGCCCCTGTACCTCGACAACGACGCCGTCATGAGCCTGTTCAAGATGGGCAACTACAAGTCGGCGACGCGCAGGGAGGTCGAGGAGCGGCGGATGCGCAACGCCGGCTGTCTGGCGGCGATTCCGCTGCTGTCGCTGCTGTTCAAGGTGACCGGCGGCAGCAGCACCGAGATCGTCGCCAAGTACGTGGAGAGCAGTGAGCCGATCTCGGTGATCGGCCTGCTGCTGTCCGTCCTCAGGCGCAAGGACGCCCTCGTCGAGGTGGAGCTGGGACGGAACTCCGGGACGGTCGCACCGAACCACGTCCTGAGCCGGAAACTGGCCCGCTCGGCCCCGCCCGCCGGAGCCGGCCAGGAGGTGGTGCTCACCGAGATCGGTGAGTTCGTCATGGTCACCGGCCGGTTCGAGGCCGCCGGCGAGCGGGGCGAGACCCTCGTGATGCGCGCCCCCTACGGCGACGGTGACTCCTCGGCGCACCTGCGGGTCGTCCTGCGCGGCGACGGGCTGCGCAGACCCGACCGCAGGCTGCCCGGCGGCCAGTTCCCGGCCCACTGCCTGGGCAAGGTGACGAGCTGGGACCCCGAGGCCCGCGAGAGCGTGCTGGAGTACCCCATCGCGGTGTTCCTCTGACCTTGCCCGCTTGCCCGGTCGGGGCGCGGGTCAGTCGCCCTTGGTGTCGTCCGTGTCGCGGGACTCCTTCGGGGACCTGTCGGCGTCGTCGGCGGCGTCCTCGCGGGAGGGGCCGAGGGACTTGAGGAACTCGGGGTTGTCGTCGGGGGCGACCCAGCGCGTGGCAGCGCCACGGCCTCGCTCCGCGGGCCGGGTGCCGCCCGCCGCCGCCTGTCGCGCCCGGCCGGTGATCAGCCAGGCGACCGGGCCGACCAGTACCTCGCCGAAGAGCAGGATGATGATCACCCACGCGATCTTCGGCAGGTGCCGCACCTCTTCCTCGGGGGTGTTCAAGCAGTCCACGAAGGCGTAGATCCACAGGGCCAGGACCAGTAGGAGCGGCAGATACCTGAGCATGTCGTGCGATCCCCCACGAATGAGACGGCCCCGGTGACCGGGCCAGGGTAGCGGGTGGCCATGATGGTTGCTCCATGATCGCTGACCACGCCGGGGGAGAGATGGCCGTGCCGAGGACTCGTGCGCGCAGGAGATGGGCGGCGGCCGGGGTGGCCGCGGGCGGGCTGGCCGTGGCCGGGGTGCTGGTCGCGCAGGAACTGGCCTCGCCGGTCTACGGAATGCGGCAGGGCCCGCTCGCGAAGGACCCGGCGTGCACCAGGATCGCCGCGCACTACCCGGACCGCCTGGCCGGCGACCGGCGCGACCGCGTCAGCTACGAGGGCCTCGCGGCGTGGGGCCACGGAAGCGTGCGCCTGCGCTGCGGCATCGTCCCGCCCGCAGCGAGGAAGAACCCGTGCTTCGCCGTGAACGGCGTGGACTGGGTGCTGCGCGAGGACCCCCGGCACGACGGGCGCAGGCTCCTCGTCACCTACGGCCGCCGGCCCGCCGTGGAGGTGACGCTCGCGGCCTCGGTACGGCAGACCGACACCGTCCTCGTCCGGCTGAGCCGGCTGGTCGCACCGGTCCGCCAGAGCGTCCACTGCCTGGAGAGTCGCTGAGCCCCGCTCAGCCCTTGCCGCGCCGCGCGCCCGTCCCGCCCTTCTCGTGGAGCAGCGGGCGCGTGAAGGTGCGGACGTCCGCCTCCGTGAGGGTGCTCAGGCCCTGGGCGGCGATCCTCCCGTCCCGGTCGATGAAGAGCGTGTACGGCAGCGCCCGCGCCAGGTACTGCCTGGGCATCCGCCGTACGAGCTGCCTGCTGCCGGGGTCGTGCAGACTCGGATAGGCCAGCTGGTGATCGCTCGCGAACGCCCGGCCCTGGGACCGGTCGGCGTCGGTGTCCACGCCCAGCACCTGGACGCCCTCAGCCGCCAAGTGCCGTTGGGCCCGCGAGAGTTCGGGCGCCTCGGCGCGGCAGGGGCCGCACCAGGAGGCCCAGACGTTGAGGACGACGACCTTGCCGCGATAGGCGGACAGCCGGATGCGGTCGCCGTCGAGGGCGGTGCCGGCGAGGTCGGGGGCGGCCTGGCGGTCGGCGACCGGGACGCGGGTCACGAGGGAGGGGGCGGAGGTCTCCGGGTCCTGCCGGGGGGTGCACGCGGCGAGCGCGAGCAGCGGGGCGAGGACCGGGAGCACGCGACGGCGTCTCATGATCGCCGAGTATCCCAGCGGCCGCCGGGCCGCGGCCGGGCAGGGGTGGGCGCGGGAAGGCGGCGGTCCGTCGGCGATACTTGACCGCATGGCTTACGACGATCTTCGCTCCCTGCTGCGGGCGCTGGAGCGCGAGGGCGACCTCAAGCGCATCAAGGCCGAGGTCGACCCCTACCTGGAAGTCGGGGAGATCGTCGACCGGGTGCAGAAGTCCGGCGGCCCGGCGCTGCTCTTCGAGAACGTGAAGGGCTCGGCGATGCCCCTCGCGATGAACGTCTTCGGCACCGACCGCCGCCTGCTGAAGGCGCTGGGCCTCGCGTCGTACGGCGAGATCTCCGAGAAGATCGGCGGCCTGCTGCGGCCCGAGCTGCCGCACGGCTTCGTCGGTGTGCGCGAGGCCTTCGGGAAGCTCGGCGCGATGACGCACGTGCCGCCGAGGAAGGTGAAGGAAGCTCCGGTCCACGAAGTCGTGCTGCACGGCGACGAGGTCGACCTCGACCGGCTCCCGGCCCTGTTCACCTGGCCCCAGGACGGCGGCTCCTTCTTCAACCTGGGGCTCACGCACACCAAGGACCCGGAGACGGGCATCCGGAACCTGGGCCTGTACCGCCTGCAGCGCCACGACAGGCGCACGATCGGCATGCACTGGCAGATCCACAAGGACAGCCGCAACCACTACCAGGTGGCGGCGCGGAAGGGCGAGCGGCTGCCCGTCGCCATCGCCTTCGGCTGCCCCCCGGCCGTCACCTACGCCTCCACGGCCCCGCTCCCCGGTGACATCGACGAGTACCTGTTCGCCGGGTTCATCGCGGGCAAGCGGATCGAGATGGTCGACTGCAAGACCGTCCCGCTGCAGGTGCCCGCGAACGCCGAGGTCGTCCTGGAGGGCTGGCTGGAGCCGGGCGAGATGCTGCCCGAGGGTCCCTTCGGCGACCACACCGGCTTCTACACCCCGCAGGAGCCGTTCCCGGCGCTGAAGATCGACTGCGTGACCATGCGCAGGCGTCCGCTGCTGCAGTCGATCGTGGTCGGCCGCCCGCCGACGGAGGACGGTCCCCTGGGCCGCGCCACGGAGCGCTTCTTCCTCCCCCTTCTCAAGATCATCGTCCCGGACATCGTCGACTACCACCTGCCCGAGGCCGGCGGCTTCCACAACTGCGCGATCGTCTCGATCGACAAGAAGTACCCCAAGCACGCGCAGAAGGTGATGCACGCGGTCTGGGGGGCGCACATGATGTCCCTGACCAAGCTGATCGTGGTCGTGGACGCCGACTGCGACGTGCACGATCTGCACGAGGTCGCCTGGCGGGCCTTCGGCAACACCGACTACGCCCGTGACCTCACGGTCGTGGAAGGCCCCGTCGACCACCTCGACCACGCCTCCTACCAGCAGTTCTGGGGAGGCAAGGCGGGTATCGACGCGACGAAGAAGTGGCCGGAGGAGGGCTACACCCGTGACGGGGGCTGGCCGGACATGGTCCTGTCGGACCCGGATACGGCGGCCCTGGTGGACCGCCGCTGGAAGGAGTACGGCCTGTGAGTTCCGCTTCCGCCGCGATCCCTCAGCCGGGACGCACGAAAGCCTTCCTGCGCCTGGTGATGATCGAGCACTCGATCTTCGCGCTGCCCTTCGCCTACATCGCCTCGCTGACCGCGATGTACGAGTGGGACGAGAACATCCACTGGGGCCGGCTGCTGCTGGTCACGATCTGCATGGTCGGGCTGCGGACGTTCGCGATGGCGGTCAACCGGATCATCGACCGGGAGATCGACGCCCGTAACCCGCGCACCGCGCACCGGGAGCTGGTCACCGGCGCGATGTCGGTCCGCCACGCGTGGACGGGCGCCCTGATCGCCCTGGTGGTCTTCCTGGGCGCGGCGGCCCTGCTCAACCCGCTGTGCCTGGCCCTGGCGCCGGTGGCCGTGGTCCCGATGGTGGTCTACCCCTACGGCAAGCGCTTCACGAACTTCCCGCAGGCGATCCTCGGGCTGGCCCAGGCCATGGGCCCGATCGGCGGCTGGCTGGCGATCTCCGGCTCCTGGTCCTGGGACGCGGTGATCCTGGGCCTCGCGGTGGGCATCTGGATCGGCGGCTTCGACCTGATCTACGCCTGCCAGGACGTGGAGACCGACCGCGAGATCGGCGTCATGTCGGTCCCGGCACGCTTCGGCATCCCGGCCGCGATCTGGGGCGCGCGGGTCTGCCACACCCTGACCACGGCCCTGTTCGTCTGGTACGCCCTGGCCACCCACGCCGGTGTGTTCTTCTGGCTGGGCCTGCTGATCGTCGCGGGCGCCTTCCTCTACGAGCACCGCATCGTCCGCCCCCACGACCTCTCCCGCCTCAACCGGGCCTTCTTCTCGGTCAACGGCTTCATCGGCATTGCCCTGTTCGTGTGCGCGTTGCTGGACCTCGTGGTCCGGGGTCTGGGCCCCTGACGCGCATCCGGCGACGCCACGGGCCGAGACCCCGCCGGTACGCCCCGCCGGGCATCGGACCCAAGGTGTCCGACCCGGCCTGAGCACTCCCCGACCCACCGGTACGCTCAAGGTGTGAACGCAGGAGAAACGCAGCGCGTGCCTTGGATCGTGGGGGTGTCCGGAGCTTCCGGGACTCCCTATGCGGCGGCCGTGCTGCGAGCGCTGCTGGACGCGGGGGAGGCGGTCGACCTGGTGGTCAGCCGGGCCTCGCGGCTGACGCTGCTGGACGAGACGGGGATCTCGTTCCGCGACGCCCACTGGCAGGACGACCTGCGCGAATGGCTGGCCCGGGGGGCCGACGGCAAGCCCGGCACCTTCGACGTGGACATCAGCGCCGTGCGGTACTGGAGCGCCGGCGACCTCGCCGCCGGTCCGTCCTCGGGGTCGTACCCGGCGAAGGGGATGCTCATCGTGCCCGCCTCCACCGCCTGCGTGGCCGGTGTGGCGCTCGGGCTGTCCAAGGACCTGCTGCAGCGCACCGCGAGCGTCACCCTGAAGGAACGCCGGACGCTCGTCGTGGCCGTACGGGAGACCCCCTTGAACGGCCAGACGCTGCGCCACCTCGTCGCGCTGGACGACGCCGGAGCCACCGTCGTACCGGCCTCGCCCGCCTTCTACGCGGGCGCCACCCACATCCAGGACCTGGTGGACTTCGTCGCCGGGCGGGTGCTGGACGCCGCGGGCGTCGGGCACGGCCTGTACCGGCGCTGGCGCGGCGAGCTGGGCGGCGGGGCGACCGCATAGCGCGGCAGCGGGTCGGACCGGAGCATGTCGCAGTACCTCTCATCACTTCGGAAGTCGGAACTCTTCAGCGGAAGGCTCGATCGCATGGACGCGGTGGACAGGCAGCTCATCCAGGCCCTGAGGGAGAACGGCCGGGCCTCGTACGCGGAGCTGGGCCGTCTTGTCGGCCTGTCGGGCCCCAGCGTCACCGACCGCATCAACCGGCTGGAGGCGGCCGGTGTCATCACCGGCTACCGCGCCACGGTGGACGCGGCCTCCCTCGGTCTCGGCGTCATCGCGCTGATCGGCATCTCGCTCTCCGACGCCGCCGACCACGAGGACGTCGCCCAGCGGCTGCGGGACCTGCCGGAGATCGAGGACTGCTGGTTCATCGCCGGCGACGACTCCTTCATGCTCAAGGTGCGCGCGACGGACGTGGACGGCCTGGAGCGGATCATCCGGCGGCTGTCCGGCACCAAGGGCGTCTCCCGGACCCGTACCACCATCGTGCTGTCCACGAAGTGGGAGAACCGGGTCGGAGAGCTGCCCGAAGAGGTCTAGGGATACCGTTGGTCGGGCTGTCGGAGAAAGGTGTAGGTATGGACGTCGGGCTCAAGCGCGAGCTGGAGGAGAAGGTCCGCGCCGGTGAGCGGCTGACCCGCGAGGACGGCATCGCGCTGTACGAGTCGGACGACCTGGCGTGGCTCGGCGGCCTCGCCCACGAGGTGCGCACCCGCAAGAACGGCGACGTCGTGCACTTCAACGTCAACCGGCACCTGAACATGACCAACGTGTGCACGGCCTCCTGCGCCTACTGCTCGTTCCAGCGCAAGCCGGGCGAGAAGGACGCGTACACGATGCGCATCGAGGAGGCCGTGAAGCTCGCCAAGGCGATGGAGTCGGACAACCTCACCGAGCTGCACATCGTCAACGGCCTGCACCCGAACCTGCCGTGGCGGTACTACCCCCGCTCCCTGCGCGAGCTGAAGGCCGCCCTCCCGAACGTGTCGTTGAAGGCCTTCACGGCCACGGAGATCCACCACTTCGAGACGATCAGCGGCCTGTCCGCGTCCGAGATCCTGGACGAGCTGATCGACGCCGGTCTGGAGTCGCTCACCGGCGGTGGCGCGGAGATCTTCGACTGGGAGGTCCGCCAGCACATCGTGGACCACAGGACCCACTGGGAGGACTGGTCCCGCATCCACCGGCTGGCGCACGAGAAGGGTCTGAAGACCCCGTGCACCATGCTCTACGGCCACATCGAGGAGCCGAGGCACCGGGTCGACCACGTCCTGCGCCTGCGCGAGCTGCAGGACGAGACGAACGGCTTCCAGGTCTTCATCCCGCTGCGCTACCAGCACGACTTCGTGGACATGAAGGACGGCAAGATCCGCAACCGCCTTCAGGCCCGCACCCAGATGGCCACCGGCGCCGAGGCCCTGAAGACCTTCGCCGTCTCCCGTCTCCTCTTCGACAACGTCCCGCACGTGAAGGTCTTCTGGGTGATGCACGGCGTGCAGACCGCCCAGCTGGCCCTCCAGCACGGCGCGGACGACATGGACGGCTCGGTCGTCGAGTACAAGATCACGCACGACGCGGACAACTACGGCACCCCGAACAAGCTGACCCGCGAGGACCTGCTGGACCTGATCCGCGACGCCGGCTTCCGCCCGGTGGAGCGCAACACCCGCTACGAGATCATCCGCGAGTACGAGGGCTCCGACCCGGCGCGCCGCGACTCCCCCCAGCCGATGCGGGTCTGACGGCCGGCCGAAGGCCGACGGCTGACGGCACCTCCGAGTAATAGATAAGGTGCCGTCATGCCACTTACCTTCACGCTGGACCCCGCCATCACCCCGGCGCTGCGCGACGGCATCCTCGACCTGTGGACCGACGTCTCGAACGCGGGCGGCGCCGTGGGTTTCGTACCTCCCGTGACCCGGGAGGACGTGCGGGCGGACCTGGTCACGCACTTCGTGGCCATGGCCGAGGGCCGGCACCGGCTGCTCGTCGGGTGCGACGAGACGGGACGGCCGGCCGCGACCGCGTTCTTCGCCTACAACACCCACCGGCTCCAGAAGCACTGGGTGTGGCTGTACACGGTGATGATCCACCCCCGCCACCAGGGCAAGGGGTACGGCCGTGATCTGCTGGCGGCCGCCGAGGACGCCGCCCGCGCCTTCGACGGCATCGAGGCGATCCGGCTGACCTGCCGGGGCGGCACCGGCCTGGAGCGGTTCTACGGCTCCTGCGGCTACAAGGAGGTCGGCCGGGTGCCCGACGCCATCCGGGTCGCGCCCGGCGACGACCGCGATGACGTGATCATGCTGCGGTCGCTGGACTGACCCCCCTGCAAGATCTCTTCCGGACCGTGCTTCACTGGACGATGACCCTATTTGGAATCGGACGGGTGGATTGAGATGCTCCGCTACACGCTGATGCGCCTCGGCGTCTTCGCCGGCTGCCTCGTGGTCGTCTGGGGAGCCGTCTACTCCGGCATCTTCCCGCGCGGTTTCGGCGACTCCAACTTCCTGTGGGTGCTGCTCCTCTCGCTGGTGCTGTCGGCGCCGATCAGCTGGGTGGTGCTGCGCAAGGAGCGGGACCGGGCCTCGGTGCGGATCGTCGGCAGGGTCGACCGCATGAAGGCCAACCTGGATGCCAACCGCAGCCAGGAGGACGTCGCCGACGACACCGTCCGGGCGCAGGGTCAGGCTTCCTGACCGACGGCACGGCTCCGGGCACCCCCGGAGCCCAATTAGTCTTGCCCTCATGGGTGGGGCGAGGACCAAGCGGATGCCGCGCGCGGTGCGGGAGCAGCAGATGCTCGACGCCGCCGTGCAGATCTTCGGCCAACGCGGCTACATGGCCGCCTCGATGGACGAGATAGCCGAACTCGCGGGCGTCTCCAAGCCGTTGGTCTACCTGTATCTGAATTCCAAGGAAGACCTCTTCACCGCCTGCATCCGGCGGGAGGCCACCGCACTGACCCGGGCCGTCCGCGCCGGGGTCCGCACCGATCTGCCCGCCGACCGCCGGCTGTGGGACGGCCTCACGGCGTTCTTCGCGCACACCGCCGAGCACCCCGACGCCTGGTCCGTGCTGCATCTGCAGGCCCGTACGCACGGAGAGCCCTTCGCGGCCGAGGCCGCCGCGATGCGCACGGAGATCGTCGCGTTCGTGACCCGGCTGGTCGCGGTCGCCGCGAGGGAGGCCCACCGGGATCCCGATCTGCCGGAGCGGGAGGTCGCCGGTCTCGCCGAGGCCCTGGTGGGCGCGGCGGAGTCCCTCGCCACGTGGGCCAACACCACGGAGGGCGTCACCGCCCGGGAGGCGGCGTCCACGCTGATGAACTTCGCGTGGACGGGCTTGGGCAACTTGATGAGGGGCGTCCATTGGAGTCCCCCGTCGGGGGAGGCCCAGCCCCCGGCTTAGCTCCGTAGCCCCTCAAGCACGCTGCAGCTGACCCACCCAAGGGGCGCGGGGAACTGCGTGACCAGCCACGAACCACCCGCTGCCGCGCACTAGCCCACCTCCCCGGTCAGATGCAGTCGGCCCCCGGCGCCCCGCAACTCGAAGCGCCCCGAACCGTCGGCCCCGTAGCTCACCACTCCCGGCAGCAGCACCGGCGCCAGAAATCGCGCCCGAACCCTGGCGGAGCCACCCGTGCCGTGGGCGGCCAGGCAGCGGGCCACCGTCCACATGCCGTGCGCGATGGCCCGCGGGAAGCCGAAGAGGCGGGCGGTGAGCGGGTGCAGATGGATGGGGTTGCGGTCGCCGGAGGCGGCGCCGTACCGCCGCCCGACGTCCCCGGCGAGCCGCCACTCGGCGACGACGGGCAGCGGGCGGTCCTCCCGCGTCGGCTGCGATGCCGCAGGGCCGGTGGTGGTCCGGTGCCGTGCGAGATAGGTGCTGCGGGACTCCCATACGACGTCCCTGCCGACCCGCATCCCGGTCACCACCGTGGCCTCGGTGCCGCGCCGGTGCGGGGCGAGTCCCTCGATGTGCACGGCGAGTTCGTACGGGTCGGCCGCAGGGAGGGGTGCGTGCCGGGTGATCTCGATCGACGTGTGGACCAGCCCCAGCAGCGGCAGCGGAAAGGCCCGGTGGCTCATCAGCCGCATGGCCAGCGGAAAGGCGAGGACGTGCGGATAGGTGACGGGCAGGCCGTCCGCGTCGGCGTCCGATCCGGTGGCGTAGCCGCAGACCCGTTCGTAGGCGGCGAGCCGGGCGAGGTCGATCCGTGCACGGGGCGACGTCAGGCGGGCTTGGGGAAAGCCGGCCTCGGGGGAGGGGCGCTTGAACGGCGAGCGCAGCGCGCCGCCCGCGAGACGCAGCAATTCGCCTGCCATGTCCGTTCCCCCTTGATTACCCTGGAGTAAGGTTACCGCCGGTAAGTCTAGCTCCCGCGGCCGAAGCCCGCTAAAAGTTCAAACGTGAGCCCCTGTCACACAACCCCCGACGCTGCACACCCCCGGCCCCGGACCACCCCCGAACCCGCACGATCCCCTCACAGCGGAGCCGTACGATCACCTGCCTAACCTGCGGTAACCCCTTTCTGCCCAAGGCGCCGCGGGTACACGCACGCCAGAGGAGCCGCCCGTGTCCGCCCCCTTCCCGAACGCCCCCGCCTCCTCCGGCGCCCCGGTCTCCGCCACCGACTACGACGGCCGCCCGGTCCTCGTGGAGCCCTGGGTCCAGCGGTTGGACGGTGCCGTACGGGAGGTGTCCGTACCGCCGTTCGCGCCCCCGGTCACCCACGGCTCCCTCGCGGACCTGCCGTTCGACAACGCCGACGCGGCCCCCGCCCAGGTCGTGCTCAGCCGCAGGCTCCCGGGCGGCGACTGGACGGACGTGACCGCCGCGCGGTTCGCCGAGGAAGTCCTCGCCGTGGCCAAGGGGCTGATCGCCGAGGGCCTGGTGCCCGGCGACCGCATCGCCGTCATGGCCCGTACGACGTACGAGTGGACACTGCTGGACTTCGCCGCCTGGGCCGCCGGCCTGGTGACCGTGCCGGTCTACCCGACCTCCTCGGTCTTCCAGACCCGCTGGATCCTGCACGACTCCGGCGCGGTCGCCCTGATCACCGAGTCCGTCGCCCAGGCCTCCGCCATCGGCCCCGAACTCCAGCATCTGCCCGATCTGCGCCATCTGTGGGTGATGGACAAGGGGCACGTGACCAGGCTGGCGGAGGCGGGCGCACCGGTGCCGGACGGTGAAGTCGCCGTACGACGCGGGATGTTGGGTCCCGACACGCTCGCCACGCTCATCTACACCTCCGGCACCACCGGCCGCCCCAAGGGCTGCGCCCTGTCGCACCGCAACTTCTTCGCCGAGGTCGACAACGCCATCGAACTGCTCCACCCGGTCTTCAAGGCCCGGGGCGAGGAGCCTTCGGTCCTGCTGTTCCTGCCCATGTCCCATGTCTTCGGGCGGATGGTGGCCATCGCCTGCGTCCGGGCCCGGGTGCGCCTCGGCCACGCGCCGAGTCTGGCCGCCGAGGACCTTCTGCCCGACCTCGCGGCCTTCAGGCCGACCGCCCTGCTGACCATCCCGTACATGCTGGAGAAGATCTACAACTCGTCCCGCGCGAAGGCCGAGTCGGGCGGCCGGGCCGCGGCCTTCGACCGGGCGGCGGCCGTGGCCCGGCGCTACGGCGAGGCGCTGGAGGCTCAGCAGACCGGCACCGGCGGCGGCCCGAGCCGCTCCCTGAAGACGGCCCGCAGCTTCTACGACCCGCTGGTCTACCGCAAGATCCGGGCCGCCATGGGCGGGCGCGTCCGGTACGCCATCTGCGGTGGCTCCCCGCTCGGCCGGCGGCTCGCCGCGTTCTACGCCGGTGCCGGCATCGAGATCTTCGAGGGCTTCGGCCTGACGGAGACCACCGGCGCCACGACGGTCACCCCGCCGCTCAAACCCCGCCTGGGAACCGTCGGTTGGCCACTGCCCGGCACTCGTGTCCGCATCGCCGCCGACGGCGAGATCCTGGTGGCCGGCGACCACGTCCTGCGCGGCTACTGGGACCCGCAGGCCGGCGGTGTCGTCCCCGCGACCAGGGACGGCTGGCTGCCCACCGGCGACATCGGCGAGCTGGACGACGAGGGCTACCTCACCATCACCGGCCGCAAGAAGGAGCTGCTGATCACGTCGGGCGGCAAGTCGGTGGCCCCGGCCCCGCTGGAGAACTGGCTGCGCCAGCACCCGCTGATCTCCCAGGTGATGCTGGTCGGCGACGACCGCCCGTACATCGCGGCCCTCATCACCCTCGACCCCGACGGCATCACGCACTGGCGCCAGATGATCGGCAAGCACCCGGTGCCCCCCGAACTGCTCCTGGACGACCCGGAGTTGGCGGCGATCCTGCAGCGCGCGATCGACGAGGCCAACAAGCTGGTCTCCCGCCCCGAGTCCATCCGCCGGTTCGCCGTCCTGCCGGTGGACTTCACCGAGGAGGCCGGCCATCTGACCCCCTCGATGAAACTCCGCCGCACCCAGATCATGACCGACTTCACCCATGAGGTGGAGGGGCTGTACGCCGCTCGGTGAGCGCGGCTACCGCACGCTCTCGTCGCCCCGCGCGCCGAAGAGGGACAGGGCGGCCAGGAGGGCGCAGGCGCCGCCGAGCAGGAGGACTCCCCGCAGGCCGAGGGTGTCGACGACGACGCCCCCGGCCAGTGCGCCCAGGCCGATCGCGAGGTTGAAGACCGCCACCCACAGCGAGGAGGCGGCCTCCACCGCGTTCGGCGCGGCCTTGATCATCCAGGTCTGCAGGCCGACGGACACACCGCCGTAGGCCAGACCCCAGACGATCAGCAGGATCGCGCCGCCGATGGTCGTGCGGCCCAGCAGCAGGAAGAGCGGCATCGCGATCGCCAGGGCCACGGCGATGATCAGCACGCTGCGGTGCACCCGGCGCGACAGCGCCGAGCCGGCCGCGAAGTTGCCGATCAGGCCCGCCATGCCGAACCCGAACAGCAGCGGACCGACGTGGCGCTCGTCGATCCCCGACAGCTTCTGCAGCGCCGGGCTGACGAACGTGTACGCCGAGAAGTGGCCGAACACGATGAGGGCCGTCGCGACGATGCCGACGCGCACACCGGGGTTGCGGAGCTGCGCGAGGAGCAGACGGGGCCGGACGGCCTGCTCCGCGGTCAGCGACGGCAGTACGGCGAGCAGGGCGAGCAGCGCGACGAGCGCGAGGGCGCTCAGCGACGCGAAGGCGATGCGCCAGCCGGTGAGGTCGCCGACCAGGGTGCCGAGCGGTACGCCGAACACGTTGGCGGCGCCGACGCCGCCGAAGATGATCGCGGTGGCCCGCGGCACGTCCTCGCCGGGCACGAGCCGGACGGCCAGGCCGCCGGCGATGGCCCAGAATCCGCCGATCGCGATGCCGACCAGCACCCGGGACGCCACGAGGACGGCGAAGTCCGGGGCCACGGCCGAGACCACGTTGGCCGCGGTCATCAGTGCCATCAGGCCGAGCATCAGCAGCCGTCGGTCCAGCGCGCCGACGATCACCGGCACCACGGGTGCCGCGAAACCGGCGACGATGCTGGGCACGGTCACCATCAGGCCGGCGGTCCCCTCGGAGACCGACAGCGCCCTGCCCACCGGAGTCAGCAGGCCGATCGGCAGCTGCTCGGCGGTCACCAGCAGGAATGTCCCCAAGGCCACCGCGCCGACCGCGAGCCACCGACTCTTCTGCGTGGTCTGTGGCCCGGTCGCCTGGGTGGCGGACTGTTCTGCCGTCGTCACCGGAGTCTCCTTTCACTATTTGGTAGCGATCGCTCCCATATGAAGGGGGAGGCTAGTACGGGAACGATCGCTCCACAACTCGGGTAGGATGAAGGGCATGGGACGACCCCGACAGTTCGACGAGCAGGACGCGGTCGTCAGGGCGACCGAGTTGTTCTGGCGACGCGGCTATCACGCCACGTCGGTGCGGGACCTGGGTGACGAGCTGAAGCTCACCCCCAGCAGCCTGTACCGGACGTTCACGGACAAGCACACGCTGTTCCTGCGCGCGCTCGACCACTACCGGGCCACCGAATCCGCTCAGGCCGAGCGGCTGCTGGCCGTCGACGACCGCCCGGTCCGCGACGTACTGCGGGACTGGATGCTCTGGCTGGTCACCTGCCCGCCCGACGGCGAACCCGGCCGCGGCTGCTTCGTGGTCAACACCGCCACGGAGCTGGGCACCGCGGACGCCCGGATCAGCGAGCGGACCGAGGCGGCCTTCGAGGTCACCCGGCAGGCGCTGCGCTCACTGCTGCTCAAGGGTCGCGGTCAGGGCGAACTGGCCGCCGACCTCGACATCGACGGCGCGGTGGAACTGCTCTTCACGACGGTGCTCGGGCTGCGCGTACGCGAACGCGCGGGGCACGGCCGGGCGGCCATGGCCACGGCGATCGACGTCGCCGTCCGCGCCCTGGGGTGAGGGTCGGCACCCGCTCCTCGCTGATCCCGCGTCGTCCGGACTCGGCGAGACGGGGAGCGGGTTGCCGCCTGGGTCGATCGCGGCCCGCCCCCGATCTTCGTACGCGTCTGACATAGAGTCAATCCTTGGGTTTCCTCCTCAACTCCAAGTGTTAGCTTGGGGATCGTGACCCTGGACGACCTCCGTGTGTTCGTGGCCGTGTGCCGCGCCGGCAGCCTCAGCGCCGTCGCGCGGGACCTCGGCTGCACCCAGTCCGCCGTCAGTCAGCACGTCAAGCGCCTGGAGCGGGAGACGGGCGTCGCCCTGCTGGAGCGGCAACCCCGCGGAGTCGCCCCCACCCGGGCCGGACGCGTCCTGGAGGCCGCCGCGGCCGAGGGCATCTCCGGACTGGATCTCGCCGTACGGCAGTTGCGCGATCTCCTCGACGGCCACAGCGGGTACGTCCGCGTCGCCACCGGCGCCACCACGGTCCGGCACTTCATGTCCGACGCCGTCGTCGCCTTCCGCCGCCGCCACCCCGAGGTCAACCTCGAGTTCCGTACGGTCAGTTCGAGCCGGAGCAGCTTCGACGCCCTCACCGACGGCACGCTCGATCTCGCCTGGGTCACCATCGGCTCCCCGGTCCGCGGCATCGAGCAGCGGACCGTCGCCGAACTGCCCTGGCTGCTCGCCGTCCGCGCCGACGACCCTCTCGCCGTGCGGCCGGACCTGGACCCCGCCGCACTGCGGGACGTCCGGCTCATCCGGCTCCCCCCGAACTCCACGTCCGCCTCCCATCTCGACACCGCCTGTGCCGACCTGGGCGTCCAGTTCACCTACGACACGAGCGTCGCCGACTGGGACACGGCACTGTTGCTGGTCGAGCTGGGCGTGGGCAGGGCGGTCGTACCCGCCGTACCGGGCCTCCCGGTACCCGGCGAGGGCGAACTGCGACTCATCCCGCTCCCGGGCCTGCGCCCGCTCCCCGTCGGCTGGGCCGTCCGCCGGTGGGACGCCCTCAGCCCTCCGGCGCGGGCCTTCGCGGACACGGTCGCACAGTTCCGGGGCGGGTCCGCCGCCGCGGGCTGAGCGCGACTTCCGCCCAGACCGTCTTGCCCACGGCGCGCTCGGCGACGCCCCACCGGGCCGACAGCACGAACACGACGACCAGCCCGCGCCCGCCCTCGTCCTCCGGCCGGCCGTCCAGGAACCGCAGCGGGCGGTCTCCCCGGGCGTCACTCACCTCGATACGCAACGTGCCCTTCTGCGGCAGTAGCACCAACCGCAGCTCGAAGTCCCGACCGGGCACCCGGCCGTGGGTGACGGCGTTGGAGGCCAGCTCGGCGACGATGAGTTGAGCGGTGTGGCTGGGGTCGCCGTCATGCGGGTATCCCCAGGAGGCGAGCTGGTGGGACGTGAGCCGACGGGCCAGGCGGGCGCCGCGTGGGGTGGCGCTGAGGCGTTGGACGAGTTCGGTTGTCCCAGTTGCGGGGGTGGAGATTTCCGGATTCACGTGACCGAGCGTGGTCGCTTCTCTCTACCCTGACCAGGGGAGATCCGGCGACGGAGGGTAGTCGTACGGGTGCGGTACGTCTGGTGTACGGGTGTCGCTTGGAGGGTGGCGTGGCGGAGGAAACGGAGCGGAGGGCGGAGACGCCCGCTGAGGTGAACGGGGCGGTGGGAGTCTTCGTCCTGCTGGGCAAGCAGCTGAAGTTGCTGAGGGAGCGGGCGGGGCTGAGTCAGCGGGAGTTCGGCAACCTGGTGGGGTACGGCCCCGACCAGATCTCCGCGATGGAGAGGGGGGTACGGACGCCGAGGCCGGAGTTCCTGGAGAAGGCGGACGAAATCCTCAACGCGGGCGGGCTGTTGAAGGCGGTCATCCCGGAGGTCGAGGAGGCGATGAGCAGGGCACGGACGCGGCATCCGGAGTGGTATCGCAGTCATGCGGCGATGGAGGGGGAGGCGCTTGAGCTGCACCACTACTCCAACAACGCCGTGCACGGCCTGCTGCAGACCGAGGCCCACGCACGGGCGGTGTTCGCCAAACGGCGGCCGTTCCTCGACGAGGAGACCGTCGAGAAGAGAGTGGCTGACCGGCTCTACCGCCAGCAGGTCTTCCAGCGGTCGCCGCGTCCGGTCGTGAGCTACATCCTCGAAGAGATGGTGCTGGACCGTCCCATCGGAGGGGCACGCGTCCACGGCGAGCAGCTCCGACATCTGCTGAGCGTGGGCACCATGCAGAACGTGGAGATTCAGGTAATGCCGACGCGCCTGGAGGAACACCCCAACCTGGGCAGCGCCTTCAACCTTCTGGTGCCCAAGGGGCATGGACAGGTGGCATACCTGGAAGCCCAGGGCTTCCCCCAACTCATCACAGACCGGGAGGAGGTCCGGAAGATCGCCGACCGCTATGGGATCATGCGCGCAATGGCACTCAGTCCCAAGGAGTCCCGGTCTCTGATTGCGCAGAAGCTGGAGGAGTTATGAGCATCGAGAACCTGACCTGGTTCAAGTCCAGCTATAGCGACGGCGAGGGGGGAGACTGCGTCGAACTCGCCTACACCTGGCGCAAGTCCACGTACAGCGACGGCGAAGGCGGCCAGTGCCTCGAAGTGGCCACTCACCCCACCGCCATCCACATACGCGACTCGAAGCAACCCATCGCCTCCCACCTCACCCTCTCCCACTCCACCTGGTCCGCGTTCCTCTCGGAGATATCCCGTGGGGACCGGGACGGTGACGCCCGCTCATAGCCCGCAATCCGGAGCGGGCCCCTTCCGGGCGAACAGGAACGCTTGCGGGACGGGCGAGGAGAGGCCGCCGTCGTGTTCGCGGACCGTGCGCGAGCCGAGGGTGAAACCGGCGGCCGTGAGCAGCTCCGCCATGCGCTCCGGGTGCCGGCGGAGGAAGTCCAGCGTCACGGGCCGCCCCCACGGCCGCTCCAGCCGAAGGGGTTCCTCGCCGACCTGGAAGGCGAGCAGGAGGTGCCCGCCGGGCGCCAGGACCCGATGGAACTCGGCGAACAGTGCGGGCAGTTCGGCGACCGGGGTGTGGATGCTGGAGTACCAGGAGACGACACCGGCCAGTGAACCGTCCGCGAGGGCGAGGTCCAGCATGGAGCCCTGCTCGAACCGCAGCCGGGGATTCTCGCGCCGGGCGATCTCCAGCATGGCCGCGGACAGGTCGAGCCCGAAGACGTCGAGTCCGAGGGAGGCGAGGTGCGCGGTGACCGCGCCGGGACCGCATCCGAGGTCGGCGACGGGCCCGGCGGAGCCGACCAGTTCGGCGTACACCCCGAGCAGTCCCCGCTCCAGCGGCCGGTCGGCAAGCGGATCCCGGAAGTACTCGGCGTAATCCTCGGCAACGCTGTCGTAGAACGTGCGGGTGGCGGTCAGGAAGCCCTCGGCGTCGGTCATGGGAGGGACCGTAGCCGCCCCCACTGACACGCCCTTTAGGCTGCTGCTTTGGCCGAGATGCGGCAGACGGGGGGAATGGGTCGATGAGCCATGCGACGGAGGTTTTCCAGCCACTTCAGGCGGACGACCCACCCGTGGTGGCCGGGTACCGGCTCGCCGCCCGGCTGGGGGCCGGTGGCATGGGCCGCGTCTACCTTTCGCACACCCGGGGCGGCCGTCCCCTGGCGATCAAGGTCGTACGGCCGGAGCTGGCCGACGACCCCGGGTTCCGGAGGCGGTTCGACCGGGAGATCAAGGCAGCCCGGAAGGTCCGGGGCGCCTACACCGCCGAACTGATCGACGCGGACGCGGACGGCGTACCGCCCTGGCTGGCCACGCTGTACGTGCCCGGCCCGTCCCTGACGGAGGCCGTGGCCCGGCGCGGGCCGCTGCCCGTACCGGCGGTGCTGTGGCTGATGGCGGGGGTGGCCGAGGCGTTGCAGGCCATCCACGGCGCGGGCGTCGTGCACCGGGACCTGAAGCCGTCGAACGTGCTGCTGGCCGCCGACGGGCCGCGGGTGATCGACTTCGGGATCGCGCTGGCCGCCGACGGGACCTCGTACACGGCGACGGGGGGCACGATCGGCACGCCCTCGTTCATGGCTCCGGAGCAGGCGTCCGGGGGCGAGGTGACGTCGGCGACCGATGTCTTCGCCCTCGGTCAGACGGCGGCGTTCGCGGCGCTGGGCAGGCCGCTCTACGGTGAGGGCTCGGCCGTCAACGTGCTGTACCGGATCGTCCACTCGGCACCCGACCTGTCCTCGCTGCCCGAGCCGTTGCGTCCGCTGCTGGCCCGGTGCCTGGCCGCCGATCCGGCGCAGCGGGCCACTTCGGCGGAGGTCGTGCAGTGGTGCCGGCAGCGGTTGGGAGCGGACGGCCACGCGGGCGGGGGACCGGCCGTGTGGCGGGACATCACCGGACCGGACGTCGCGGTTCCGGCTCCGGTTCCCGACCCCACCCCGGTCTCCCCGCAGCCGCTGATCGGCCCGCAGCCACCGTTCGGGTGGCCGCAGCCGGGACCGGAGGAGAGGAAGGCCCGCAGGCGCCGCGCGGCGCTGATCACGGCCGCGGGTGCGGCGGGTGGTGCGCTGCTGGTGACGGCCCTCGCGTGGTCGGTCATGGACGCGCAGGGCCGGCGCGGCCACCGGGGCGACGCGGGCGCCACGACGTCCGCCACGGGGCCGGCCGCACGGTCGTCGGCGTCCCTCCCGGCCTCCGCGCCGCGATCCTCCTCGGGCACCTCGGGCACCTCGGACTCCCCGCACCCGTCCGCGGCCTCGCCCCGGGAGCCGCGGGCCGAGCCCCACCCCCTGCGGTGGCTGGACGCGACGCACCCGCTGAGCATCAAGGACCCGGACAGCGAACCGAAGAACGGCCAGGGGGACGTCGTCCGCTTCGGCTGCAGGACGGCTGGCTGCGAACTGGAGAGCGACACCGCCGTATTCGTACAACTGTTCGGAAAGCCTGGAGACGGCACCCTCGACACGTGCCGTCTCATGCTCAGGAGCGAGAAGAACCACCGCCTCCCGCTGGCCGCGGCGGCGAACGGCACCGAGATCTGTGTCAAGGACTCGTCGGGAGACATCGCGCTGTTCGTCATCGGGACGAAGTCGACGGCGGTGCCCGACATCGCCTTCCTCCAGGGGGACCTCACGGTCTGGCGAGCGGCCTCCTAGCCTGCCCCGCAATGCCCCGCAATGCCCCGCAGCGCCCCGGTCCGGCTCCACCGGCACCCCGTTCTCGGCGAGACGCCTGCTCTCGGCGAGACCGGAAAGGCAGGAGCCCCGTCGCCGGAACGGCGCGGGGCTCCTTGGGTACTGCTCTCAGGTTCTGCGATCAGGCAGTGATCATCAGACGGGGGTGACGTTCTCCGCCTGCGGACCCTTCGGGCCCTGCGTCACGTCGAAGCTCACCTGCTGGTTCTCCTCGAGCGAGCGGAAGCCGTTCGCGTTGATCGCGGAGTAGTGAACGAAGACGTCGGGGCCGCCGCCCTCCTGGGCGATGAAGCCAAAGCCCTTTTCGGCGTTGAACCACTTCACGGTTCCGGTAGCCATAAGCCCTCCTTGGGCTCAAAAGGGTTGCCCTGCTCCAGAACCTGCACGTGCGAAACGGTGCTGCACAACTGCATTCGTCTGAAAACGACGAGAGCCCGCGGTCACATGCTCCGCAGGCTCTGTACTGCAAGGGAAACCAAACTGCAACTTGCGGCGAGCCTAGCACGCAGGCAGCCGAAAGCAATAGGGGGCAAGATCACGTCACCCAGATGTTTGAACGACCGCTGGGCCGTTTGACGGCGGGGTCGATCGGGGCACCGTACCGCATGGGGTCTAGTCTCGCGATGTGGACCTTCCCCGCACCCGGCCGCGCGTCGGCCACATCCAGTTCCTGAACTGCCTGCCCCTGTACTGGGGGCTCGCGAGAACCGGCACCCTCCTCGACTTCGAGCTGACCAAGGACACCCCGGACAAGCTCAACGAGATGCTGGTCCGGGGCGAGCTCGACATCGCGCCGATCACCCTGGTCGAGTTCCTCAAGCACGCGGACGAGCTGGTCGCCTTCCCCGACATCGCCGTCGGCTGCGACGGTCCGGTGATGTCCTGCGTGATCGTCTCGCAGCTCCCGCTGGACCGCCTGGACGGCGCCAAGGTCGCCCTCGGCTCGACCTCCCGCACCTCGGTCCGGCTCGCCCAGCTCCTGCTGGCCGAGCGCTACGGCGTACAGCCCGAGTACTACACCTCCGCACCCGACCTCAGCCTGATGATGCAGGAGGCCGAGGCCGGGGTCCTCATCGGCGACGCCGCCCTGCGCGCCAACCTCCACGACGGGCCGCGCTACGGCCTCGACGTGCACGACCTCGGCGCACTCTGGAAGGAGTGGACGGGCCTGCCGTTCGTCTTCGCGGTGTGGGCCGTCCGCCGGGAGTACCTGGAGCGCGAGCCGGACCTCACCCGCAAGATCCACGAGGCCTTCCTCGCCTCCCGCAACCTCTCCCTGGAGGAGGTCGGCAAGGTCGCCGAGCAGGCGGCCCGCTGGGAGTCCTTCGACGAGACGACCCTCGCGCAGTACTTCACCACCCTCGACTTCAGCTTCGGCAGCTCCCAGCTGGCGGCCGTCGCCGAGTTCGCCCGCCGGGTCGGCCCGACGACCGGCTTCCCGGCGGACGTGAAGGTGGACCTGCTGCGGTCGTGAGATCACGTCACTAGGCTGCTGACGGCAAATGTCGGAGGCGTCGGGGGGAGCCCGCCATGCGGCCGCTGGACGTGGACGAGCCGGCCACCGTCGGGCCGTACCGGCTGCTCGGCCGGCTCGGCTCCGGCGGCATGGGCCGGGTCTACCTCGGGCGCAGCGCGGGCGGCCGCACGGTCGCCGTGAAGATCGTGCACCCGCACTTCGCCCTGGACGAGGAGTTCCGCGCCCGCTTCCGGCGCGAGGTGGCGGCCGCCCGCCGGGTCGGCGGTGCCTGGACCGCGCCCGTCCTGGACGCGGACCCGGACGCTCCGGTGCCCTGGGTCGCCACCGCCTACGCGGCCGGCCCCTCCCTCGCCGCGGCCGTCACCGACACCGGCCCGCTGCCCGCGCACACCGTACGGGCCCTGGGCGCGGGCCTCGCCGAGGCGCTGACGGCGGTGCACGAACTGGGCCTGGTGCACCGGGACGTGAAGCCGTCGAACGTCCTGCTGACCCTCGACGGCCCCCTCCTCATCGACTTCGGCATCGCCCGCGCCACGGACGGTACGGCGTCCCTGACGTCGACCGGTGTCTCGGTCGGTTCCCCCGGTTACATGTCACCCGAGCAGATCCTCGGCCAGGGCGTCACAGGCGCCGCCGACGTCTTCTCGCTCGGCGCGGTCCTCACCTACGCGGCCACCGGCGACCCCCCCTTCCGCGGCGACTCCTCGGCCGCGCTGCTCTACCAGGTCGTCCACGAGCAACCCGAACTCTCCACCATGAGCGGCGAGTTGCGCGCCCTCGCCGCCGCCTGCCTGGCCAAGGACCCGGCGGCCAGGCCCGCCCCGGCCGCGGTGAGCCGGAGTCTCGCCCCCGACGGCGCCGCCCGCCTGATCACCGGCGGCTGGCTGCCGGGGCCCTTGGTGGAACAGGTCAGCCGCAGCGCCGTACACGTCCTGAACCTGGACACGGGGGAGACGGTGGCTTCGGGGCCGGTGGCCTTCGACACCCCTTCGCAGACAGAGCCCTCGGTACCGGCCGCATCCGCCACCGCAGCCGGTGCCTTCGGGCCTCCGCCCGACATGAACCCCGCCGAACCGCCGCCCGAACCGCCCGCGGAACCCCCTGCCGTACCCGGCCGGGTCTCCGTGAGCATGGCGGCGGCCGCCACACCGGTGGAGGGCGCCCGCGGCCGCCGGCTGAGCTGCACGGTGGTCCTGGCGGTCGCCGGCGCGCTGGCCCTGGGCGGCCTGGGCCTCGGCGCGCTCCTGCGCCCCTGGTCCCAACAGGACGGTGACGCGGGCGCGGGCAGCGCCCCCTCCCTCTCCCATGCACCGACGGCGGCCTCCGGCGCCCCCACGGACGGCACCGGCGCCCCGGACAACAGCCCCTCGCCCGGTACGATCCCGGCCCGCTACCTGGGCACCTGGCAGGGCCCGGCCGCCGCCCTCGACGGCAACCTGCCCATCGGGACCTTCCGTGTCACCGTCCACCGGGTCGGCATCGGCGAGGAACTGGGCCGCCTGACCCAGACCGACCAGCTCGGCGGGGTGTGCACCGACATCCTCACCCTGAAGCAGATGACACCGACCAAACTCATCGCCACCTCGACCGGCGCCAAGGGCAACCACGGGGGCTGCGACCCCGCCCCGCACCAGATCCAGCTGACACCGGTCGGCGGGAACCTGAAGTACACGTCCGACAGCTCGGCGGAGGGGAATCCGGTGGCGGTGCTGTCGGAGGTCAAATAGGGCCCATGCCAATGGGACTTGGGCAGCGTGCATCCGGCCCTGGCCGTTTTCGGGTCCGGGAGGTGAGGTGCGTATCCTGCCTTGACGCGGTGGTCGATCCGCCGTAGACGCCCGCACCGGCAAGGCCCGTTGGGCCTTGTGGTGGGCTGCCGCTCGGCGGCACGGGATGCATGGGGGTGGTGCGGATGCTGACGGCGCAGTGGATGCCGCGCGACGGGCAGCACGTCGGGCCCCTCTCGACCGGGCCCGCCATGGTCCTGCTCGGGATCGGTGCCGTGGTCGTGCTCGTAGCCGGCGTGGCGGCCGTCCTGTCGCGACGGGAGCCCGGCTCCAGCCGGCTGATCGGCTGGCTGTTCGGTCTCGGCCTGACCCTGTGCGTGCTGGGCGGCCTCGGGCTGCTGGTCCGTCATATCGAGGATCAGCGGACGAGCGACGGGCTCCACGCGATGGGCCTGTACGTCGACAGCGGACTTCTTCCCGCTCGGCATGGCCCAGACCTTGACGGCCTCGACACGTAGACCATCTTGGATGGAGCCACCGATCTGGAGCCCCGCCCCTGACCCGTCGGGGAACTCGACCCCCGCGGTCGGGAAGTGCCGCAGCGGCATCGGCACCGTCAACGGCGGCCCACGCGGGGTCGGGTGAGCACCTCCTGGATCAGGTCGGCGATCCTGGAGTCGGCCACTTTATGCACCACCTGTCCTTTTGCTGTCCATGGCCGCCTGCTTCTTCTGAGCCGCGGTCACCAGACGGTTCTCCTCCGCAGGGTAGGAGTCGAACAACTTGCTCAGGGCGCCCATGCGTCCCTGGAAGTCGTTGCCCCACTTGTCAGCGGCGGAACCCACCCATGTCTCGCAGCCGATGAGGTTGTTGACGGCCTTGATGGCGGACCGGATGTTTGAGACGGATGTCTCGATCGCATTCATGTCCTGGCGGCAGATATAGCCGAGCTTGTCTTCGTCAGGTATGCCCACTGCTGTCCCCCGTTACTTGGTTTCTGTTTGAGTGAAATACGTTTCGTTTCCAGATGCCGTCGGTGTCGTTTCCGGCGAGAGCGTCACAAGCGGGCGACCTGTCGATGCCTACGCGACGCGGATCTGCAGAACGTAGTTCGCCAACCCGCCGAGGATGAGACTGCCGGAACGATAGGTCATCGCTTGGGGAAGGATGCACGGAAGGTGAAGCGCGTCCACCGGCCTGGTGATTGAACAGGGCTTGCTCGACGTGGCGTCCGCCCCTTCGTGGGCGATCAGCTCGGCCTCGCCGGAGTGAAGGTGTATGACAGCTCCGTTGTTGCCTGATTTGTCGTAAACATGAGCGAAGACCCCGTTGCTGCCGTCACCCGCCAGCCACCGGACTCGATAGGTCGCTGGTGCCCCGGGCAGGCCGCTGACCTTTGCCGGCAGCAGCAGCTTGCCGAGCCGTCCGTCCGGCCCGACCGATACGACGTCGCCGAGTGCTCCGTCGACATCGGTCCCGCTGCTCTCCGGTGACAGGTAGGCGGTTCCCGTACCGTCCATCGCGTTGTTCTGGGCGAGTAGAAGAGGCAGGCCATCCGGTGACTTCGCCGTGACCTGGTACAGACGCTTCACCGTCGCGTCCTTCAGCGCCCACAGGGCGTTCCCGTCGGCGATCAGGATGGTGCCGTCAGGACGGACTCCGAACGGGCTCGCGTTCGCTGTGAAGTGGACAGCGGTCGCGGGTACCGATGCCGGAAGGGCTTGCCCCGCGGCTCGCTGCTTCCCCGATACACCCGCCAGCACCGTGACCTTGCCCTGAGAGCTGATCTTCTTCACTTGACCATTGCTGCCGAAGATCAGAGAGTTGTCGGCCAGCACCACGACGCCCCAGGCCGAGCCGCCTGTGTCGAGCGGCGTCGACACGGTGCGATCACGCTTGAGTCGCACCAGCTTCTGGCCGAGAGCGTAGGTACTGCCGTCAGCCCCGGAGGTCATGCCCTTCGACATCCCGCTGAGGCCGTAGAAGGCCACGTCTTTGGCCTTGGCGTCGCGTCCACCGTCCGAGAAGTCCAGGAGCTGCACCGCCTGGCCCTTGAGGGGGGCCACCCATTGGTTGCCGTGGTCCCCGCTGTCACTGGTACATGCGGCGGCGGTTCCCATGAGCAGGATCGCCGCCAGGGCGGCGAACGAGGCGCGCAAGGTCATGCGGAAGACACCTTCACTTGTTGTTCGTGTACGGGAGCACGGTGACCTAGTGGGAGTTGAACCGCTCAGTCCCCAGGGTGTAGGCGCTGCCCATGCTGGTCTTGAACACGTTCTCCAGCGCGGGGTCCTTCTGCGTGGCCCCGGTCCACCATCCCTCGAAGTCCTGCTGGTCCTGCTTGTTGGTGAAGGTGATGGTGCCGCCGGACCACTCCGGATGGTCGGCCGGAGGTTTGACCTGCCCGGAGGCGACGAGTCCCTGCATGATCGAGACACGCATCTGGGAGTAGTCGTCGTAGACCGTGGTCTGGGCGTTGTCGTCCACCGTCGCCGCGTTGTTGGTGGAGAACGCGGAGCTGGCGATCGGGAGACCGCCCCAGATGGCCGCCTTCGTGTAGTCCAGCCCGGTCTTGACCGACTCGAACGGAATCTTTGAGGGGGTCGGGACACTCGCGATGAAGCCGCCGACCGCGTTGAGCCACATGATGTCCTGGACGTGTTGGGCGTCCGTGCGGGCAGCCTTGTCATAGCCCACCTTCTGACCCGCGACGGACACCTCGCCACGCAACTCGGCCAGGTTCGCCAGGTAGGCCTTGGCCTGTTCGGTGTCGATACCTCGGGCGGTGGTCAGGGCAACCTGAGCGTTGACGGCGTTGACGACGTTGTTGCCCTCGGTCGGGTTCTGCATGATCTCCGCGAAGTAGCTCTTCATGGTGTCGCGGCCGACGTGGATCATCCAGGTGCCGTCGGTCTGCGGCTGGATGGGGTAGGCCCCGTCCCCGTTCTTGCCGTCCGTGGAGTACGCGAGGTCGGGTGTGTAGTTGGCGAACAACTGGGCGAGTGAATGGGCCAGGTCACCCGGCAAAGAGGGGTACTGCTCCCTCTTGTTGTCGTCCCTGCCCTGTTCCGCCGCGTACTCGGCCGCGCCTGCGTTGATGACGTTCGTTGCGGCCTCGGCGGACTGCTGGGCGTGCCCCATCCGGTCGGAGGTCGCCGCGGTGATGACCGCGGCGGGGAACTTGGCGTCGTCGAACCCGTTCCCGGGAGTGGCCCACTTGTAACTCACGAGCGCCTTGGCGTGATCGGCGCCGTCCGGGCCTGTGAGCAGCAGGCGTGACGCATCCGCGTTCTGGCTCATGCGCTGCATGAGGGCGATCGAAGGGTCGTTGGCGTCGACGGCGGCGATCTTCGCGTCGGTTCCCTTGTTGCCGTTGAGGTAGCTGACGCTGAGGCCGAGCGACTTGTACCAGGCGTTGTCGTCCTCGACGTAGCCGCCGGCACTGTAGAGGTCGGCCTTCATGAAGTCGGGCCGCATCTCGTTCTTCTGGCGCCAGTCCAGCATCGAGCCGCCCACTGCGGACAGGACGTGGGGGTCCCACTTGTCGCCGTCCGGACCGTACTTGAAGAGCATGCCGACGGACCACATGTCGCCGCCGTCCGGCTTGGTCAGCTTGTCCATGTAGTTCGGCGGCAGGGTGATTTTGCCAGCCTGGGCGAGACTGGTTGCGGTCTGCACGCCTTGGCCGAACTGCGCGAGGATGCCCTCGGACTCCTTCGACAGCACTACACCGTCGTGCGTGCCGTCCTGCTGATGCAGGACGCGTGCGGCACGGGAGGCCTGATCCATGCCGTTGTTCGCCATGAACGCCTGAAGATAGGCCGGGTCGTCCTGATGGTCGGACAACGACTGGGCAATCTCCGCGATCGTCTGCCGTGACGTCGGATCCTTCGGATTGTCCATCGCCTGTTTCAGATCCTGCGCCTCCTGTTGCGCTTCGTAGGAGGTGTTGATCTTCGAGACGTCCCAGGGAATGTTGATCCAGTCCTTGTGAGGGTCGTTCGGGTCGACGAGCCGGGGGCCGTGCAGCAGGTTCAGTGCCTCATCGGCCCGTTTGGCCATGTCTCGGGCGTCGTCATGGACCTGTGTCACCTGTTGCGTCAGCAGTGTCTGGTTGAGCGTTCCGCCCCACTCGTCGAACAGCCTCCGGATGTTGGGCGCCTCGCGAGACAGCGTCTCCGCCAGATCTTTGAGCTTGTTGGCCAGTAGGCGTACCCGGTGTGGATCGACCCCAGTGAAGTCGGACATGTCGTTTCTCCCCGTTCTGCAGCATTTCCGCCGACCTTCAGCTGTCGACAGCAACACGCAGATCGAGACTACCGTCTGCCATCGCAGATTTGCCCCGGATGGGTCAAGCGAGGATCAAGGCCGCGTAGGGATTCCGCGAAGGGATTTCACGGCACACGCGGATGAAGGGTGCGTTGGCGAGGAAATGTGTGTTCCAAAGAATGCGACGGCGTGATCGTTTCATGCAGGTAGTGAACCTCATTGCCTGACTGCCGGGTGTGCCACGCAAGAGCTTCGGGAGTGCGGATTCGTCGTCACGCATCCCCGCAAGGCGCCTTCGTCACATACGGGGAAGCGGACGATTTCGCAGGGGGCGGGCAGGAATGGCGAGGCGTCGGAGGATCGCCTGCCGGGCGGGTGTCGCTGAGATCGTCGGCGGCAAGGACGTGATCACGGTACGGAGCCGAGACGGGGCACCTCGTCGGCCGCGTCCACAGACGTGACCCGAGCCAGTCTCGCGTGCGCGAATGTCAGCCACGCGCAACGACCGTACGAAGATGCCAGGATCACCCTGCAGTCGCCCCTGGAACCCGTACCGCGGACTCGGGAGGCGGTGGCTACAGGATGGATGACGTGCAGGGGTGCGGGGATCCTGATGCCATAGAACATGGCGCACAACTATCCTTCGACGACGGGGGGATGAGGCCCATTTCGGCCACAATGCACTCCCGCTCCGATACTCATTCGCCGTCATGGCACCCTGTGCCCTGGGTATCGTCATGTCCACCGCGAAGCCCTCGCCTCACCGGGAGTCACACGTGAACCGCCGCCCTTTGCTCATCGTGGCCGCGCTGACGAGCGCCGCGGCCCTGTCGCTGTCCGCCTGCAGCAGCGGTTCCAAGGACAAGGGCAGCGACAAGATCGCGGGCGCCGGTGGCGGTGACACGAAGCAGTCGGCGTCGCCCAGCCCGAGCGCGACGGCCTCGGCCGATCGCCCGGCGATCTCGCTGCCGAGCGACGTGAAGGACGACTTCGAGAACTGGGAGATCGGCGACGCCACGAAGGACGCGGTTCTCACCGACGCCGGCGGTGCCCAGAATGCCATGAACGACGCGATCCTCAAGGGTGATCCCAATACGTCGGCCATGTCCTTCTACTACAAGGACAAAGCCCTTGTCTCCACCGTGAAGTGGGTGCAGAAGTGGAAGGACGCCGGGCTCACCTTCACAGGAACCACGTCCTACTTCAACCCGAAGGTCGACTTGTTCGGCAAGAACGCGGCCGGGGTCGTGTTCTGCTCGGACGAGACCAAGGCGTTCAACAAGAACCGCAAGACCGGAAAGGTCGACCACTCCGCACCCGGCAAGGACGCCTTCGTGCTGTACAACATGCGCCTGGAGAAGAACGCCCAGGGCGTCTGGCAGACGGCGGAGGGAACGTCCGTGAGGGGAAGCCAGTCATGCATGCGCTGAAGCGTTCCGTCACGCTGCTCGTCGGCGCGTTCGTATTCGCCGGTGCTCTCGCACCCGGCCTGGCGTTCGCCACGGGACCGGGTGGTTCCCAGTTCGACCTGTCGGGTGAGAACCAGCAGGGCAAGAGCCAGACCATCGGCTCGCGCATCTCCTTCCACGGGGCGACCCGCGGTTCCGGCGGCGGTGACTCCGGCGGCCTGGCGCCGGTGACCGACTGGTCACCGCCCGCGTGCTGGTACGAGCCGAAGTGGAACCCCGACGAGTTCGCGAAGCACTTCCAGAAGGAGTGGAACATCCCCACAGCCAGTGGGGTCGGCGAGGCGTACAACATGGCCAAGGACCACTTCCAGAATGGAAAGCCGTACAAGGACTTCAACAAGTCCGAGACCGGCAAGGGCATGTGGTGGGACGCGGTGCGGGATCCGGCACGGGAGAAGGCTGGTGATCCGGCGGCGTTCGCCTGTGACACCGCCACGTTCTGGGTGAAGAGCGGGCAGACGCCCACCGTCAAGAACGCCGTCACCCCCGAGGTGCTGGCCCAACTTGCCTACAGCAGGCTCCGGTTGCCGGATACGCGCGTGACGCTCGCGCCGTCAGGTCCCACCAAGGTGAACCTGGCGACCTGGGCGTGGCTGGACAAGAAGAACTTCAAGCCGGTGTCGGTGACTGCCGAGCTGAACGTACCGGGGTGGAACCTCCAGGCCACCACGACGGCCAAGCCGATCTCGCTCAAGTTGGAGCCCGGCACGCCGGATGCGACGACCTACCCGGCCGGCGGCGAGTGCACGTTCAATGACGACGGCACCATTGGCAAGGCGTGGGCCCCGGGACTCGGGGATCAGGACCCGCCCTGCGGCATCAAGTACCTGCGTTCGTCAGCCGGCGGGTCCTTCCCCCTGAAGGCGACGATCACCTGGCAGGTCACCTGGACCGGAACGGGCCACCCGAACCCGACCGGCCTGCCCGACGGTGCGTTCGGGAAGACCCAGAACGTTGTCGTCGAAGAGGCCCAGGCGGTCAATCGCTGAAGACGAGACCTGAGCTGAAGTGAGTGCGCGGAGCCCCTGGCCGGCCGTCTGAGAGCGCGGCGGCCTTGGCTTGCTCGGTCACAGCGTCAGGCTCTTCGGGTGTTGCCGTCTCAGGCGTTTGCTGCGCAAGCGAGTGCGCATTCTCCGAGGCTCCGGCCCTGCCCCGCCAAACCGTCCAACACCATTGATCTTGCTGCGTAGTTGAGCAGAATGGTCTGCAGGATCTCTGCAAGTTGAGGTGGGGTGCAGCAGTGGCGCGGAAGGAGGAATGGGTATGTATTGGCCCCCATGGTGGTTGATCCTGGCGTGGATCTGCATTGTTCCATTGGCTATCCAGATGTTGATCAACCCGCGTAGGTCATGGAGACGGTCCCTCAGAAACCTGGCGGAGGAAAATCCGGATATCCGTTACATTCAGAGCAAAGAAGCGCAGACGGGCTGCCAGGCCTGGGTGGGCCTCGTTGCTGTCGTGATCTGTACGATCGGATGGGCGGTACACGCCTACGACAAGGGGCATGCCCACCATGCGCACGTACCGAAGGCGCCGCCATGGTCCGCGCAGGCCCACGTCACGGCTGACCTGAGTCGTGTCACGAACTGCCCTCAATTTGACCAACATACCCCTGCGCCGGTTGTGTTCCGGCCTTCTCGTAGGGCACGCTCGACGATGTCAATGGGCTGCCTTTGGTGAGATCTTGATGCTCTTATGCGGAGAAGAATTCGATTGGCGCCTCCACGACGAACCGTGTGGCGGTAATGAGAGGCCCACATTCTCAGTGAGCCGAGAGGTGACGTACCAATGTGGTTGACAGGCGAGCGAAGGATCGGACGGGTGATGTCGTGCCTGATCGCCATCGGGGCATCGACAGCCCTTGCTGCATGTAGTTCGTCCGGCGGGCCGACCAGTGGCGAGGCTGGTGCACACATGTCAAAGGATGCCATGTGGCTCCTGGATTCAATGCAAAAGTCCTTGAAAGCGCCGGAGCGGTACACCGTCACGGATGATGGTTCCACGGACAGGAAATGTGGCAGTGGCAAGCAGAAGCGGACTTTCGCTGCGCACATGAAAGTCCCAGCCTCGCCGAACGCTCATAATGCCCTGGTACTCGACTCGGGCGACGCCAGTGGTCTCCTCGGGGCACGTGGATACAAGCTGGACACCGGCGCAGGCCAAGTACGCAAAAGTGACAACAAGTACGTCGAAGCGATGACCAACGAGAAGGCGCACACTCACATCACCGTCACACTGATGGCTCATGGTGCGCCAACTCTTGACTACGTGTTGATGGGAACGACGGATTGTCTTTGAGGTGCAGCCGCTCGACTGCTTGGCTCTACTCCCCTTCTGCTTCCTTGACGTACACGTCAGCATCCTGATTGCTCAGCTCGCCGGCTGAAAGGACTTGCTTCGTGTGGAAGGAGACCTCGCCTTCTCGCTGCTCGTTCGCCCAATCGTTGAAGGCTTCGAGTTGGTGATCCTTCGCTAGTTCCTCGAAAGGCTTGAGTTTTCCGTCCTCGCCCTTGAGATCGTTGGGTAGGGGTGTGGTCTTCCAGCCCCCGTCCATGAGCGTCGTGGCCATCGTGTACCGGGCTTGAGCAACCATTTCGAAATTGCGCTCGTTGACTTGCTCGGTCCGCTCAGGTCCAGATTCAACGTATGCGCCACCGCCGTACTCCTTGAGGGCGAACATGCCGCCACGCCAGGCCAGCGTCCAGGCCGCGGGAAGCTCGGGCTCGCCGACCACTTCCGACCCCAAGATCGCAGCCTGCTTGAGGTGCTCCTTGAAAGCCTTCTCCGACTCATCCATTTCGCCGCGAATCTTCATCTCGGCGTCATATTCGAGACGTTGAGTGTTGCCGAAGGCTTTCGCCGCGAAATCGTAGCTGCGCGGATCCCCCTTGCCGGCTGCGATCGAGTCATGATCAGCTTGGGCCGCTTTGATGAGCACGTCGTGCTGGAGTTTGCCCATCGCTTCATCGAAGGGGGCTGTCATCCCGTCGTCATCGCTGAACGTTTTCATGAACCGGTACGTGTCTTGTGGGCTGAGATAGAAGGCTGGGTCGACGCCCGGTATGTTGTCGTACTCGATCGGCGAACCAAAGGATGAGTCGCCGCTGTTTTCGTCGACGTTATGTCCGCCGATCAGTATCTCGGGCGCGTAGGAAGCCGCAAGCCTTCCCATGTCTTTCTTGAATACGCCGTTGAATTCATCTGTCTCGGCGTGGCCCGCGGCAATTATTGCGTCGAAGGCGAAAGTGCTCTCCCAGGCATCGTGCTTGCCTGCATCGACATGCCAGTTCCCGCTTGCATCCTCCTGTCCGCGAACCCCGGAACCGACGTCGATGGCGTGACCCAGAGCCGTCTGGGCGTCGTTGTTCATCTTGCTGTACTCCAGGAGCAGCTTCAAATGCTCTTGAAGGTTCGGATTCTTCTCGTCGCCCATCTGTGCAAGGGCGTCGAATACGGCCCGCTGGTTGTCGCCGAGCGCCTCCAGGTTGAGGGCGACCGTATCGTCCGGCAGGCCCAGAATGCGCGCGTTCTCGCCGCCGCCACGAAAATCTTGCTCCTTGTCCTTGGCGACCTGATCGAGGACGTTGGCGCGAGTGGATTGGGCGAGGAAGGAGGAGGGGAAGTCGCCGTAGCGCAACATGGCCCCACGATCCCAGCCCAAGGGGTAC
This sequence comes from Streptomyces yokosukanensis, assembly GCF_001514035.1. GTDB lineage: Bacteria > Actinomycetota > Actinomycetes > Streptomycetales > Streptomycetaceae > Streptomyces > Streptomyces yokosukanensis. The sequence goes on from NZ_KQ948208.1 coordinate 115,246, forward strand.
GCCCCCTTGGGTACCGGCTGGACGTACATCTTCTTGATCTTGTCGAATCCTGGCGCCGGAGAGTCTGCACTGACGGCCACACCGAACGCGTGACTGTACGCCTTGAGGTCCTCGCTGGCTGTCGAGCTGCCGGTACTGGCAAGGAGGCTGGGGAGAGTCTCTGCTTGGACCGGTGGGTGGAGATTGGCGTAGAACGAAGAGCAGAAGTCTGGATCGTCCTTGTAGGCGGCCAGCTTCTCGGCCAACTCGTGGTACTTCTCGCCGGCCTTCTTGTCGCCGCTCGTGTTCTTGGAGAACTCGTCGGCCAGGTCCTTGCCGTCCTTGCGGGCTTGGGCGGCGCTGATAACCGGCTCGGGCACTTGGACCATCTGCAGCCCGGGGTGCTCCCGCTCCAGAGCCGCCCCGAGGGCCTGGTGGCGGGTGAGGGCGGGTAGCTGGTCGTCGAGCCACGTACAGATGCTCAGGATCTGCGTCAGATCGCCGCTGTCGATGCCGAAGCGGTCGAAGCGTGACTTGAGGTTGGTCGCGCTGTTGCGGAGATCTCCCTTGTCCTGTGTGTAGGACTTGATCAGGCTCAACATGGCCTTTGGGTCGACTCCTGAGAACTCGCCCATTTTTTACTTCCCCGTTGGAGTGTTTTTGGAAGATTTTTCGATGGCGGGCTCAGTAGCCTTCCATCTGCATATGCATCATCTTCGCCTCGCCCGGCGAGACCTTCTCCGGACACTTGGCAATTTCGGCCTGCACGGCCGGAATCAGCTTGCCTACCAATGTCCCGATCCGTTGCTTTTTTCCATGAAGGTCGTCCCGGAAGTTCGCGGCGACTCCGCCGGCTTCACTGGTCCATACCTTTTTGCCCTGCATGTCGGCGTCTGCCTTTGCCAGCAGGCCTTTCAGGCGTTCGGTTTCCGATGTGAGGTCGTTCTTCAGTGACACCAGCGCTGTTCGCCAGGGATTGTCGACCTTCTGCTGTGCTGCCGGATCCCCCATGAGTTCTCCCCGCCTTCGTCACATCCACACGGGCCGCGTCGAAGCAACATGATGGCACGGGGGAACCAACTGGGGTGCGGATGGTGTGTGTTGTTGGCGAAGGCATCGGTACGGATGTTTCCGGGGTGGCGTAGAGTACGGTGCCACCTGCGGGCGGACGGCCCGTGACAAGAGTTCGTGATACGGGGAGGAGCGGTTAGCCATGGCGTCCAATATCAGTGGTGCCGATCTCGAGGCGCTGAACAAGCTGGTCAATCACTTCAAGAGCCAGAAGATGAACCTGGAGTCGGTGTTCTCCGGTCTGAACTCCGCTTCTGACGAGAGCCAGGCGTACTGGACGGGTCCGCTGGCGGACAAGTTCCGTCACGAGTGGGCCTCGATGAAGCCGCACCTTCAGAAGATCGTGGACCTGCTGCACGAGGCCCACCAGGCCTCGCACACCAACCACCAGAACATCCACCGGGCCACCCACGGTCACTGACCGACGGGGTGCAAGGAGCCGGTAGTTACGGCCCGGGGCGGCTTGTCCGAAACGTCGGACAACCCGCCCCGGGCTGTTTTCGTGTCACGAGCTTCTCAGGCCTGCTCAGTCATCGATGACCGCCTGCACCTGAGTCACCGAGCCGCCCTGGACGAGAATGCCCCGGCCCGCAGGGCCCGCCGAGGCCGTGCGGGGCAGGCGGATGCCGAAGAGTTGTTCACCGGCGTCCGGGGTGGGGGCGAGGAGCAGACCGAGGCGGTTGCGTCGTGCCTCGACCACGAAGCCGCGGTACTGGGATCCCAGGGTCTCGGCCGAACCCGCCGCGATGACGGCGTGGTCGCCGTCCAGTCCACTGCGGACGACCTCCTCCAGCCCCTCGGCCAGCGCGGAGTCGTAGAGCAGTTCCGCGTCGTCCACGAGGACCGCGTAGCGCTCGGTCGACACCGGTGACAGAAGGTCGGTGAGGTCGTGCTGGGAGGCGTCCCCGTTCAGGACGCCGAGGACGCCGGGTTCGCCCTCCAGGTTCTTCAACGGTGAGCGCTTCGGGGTGATCAGTACGACGGGCAGGCCGCGGCGGGTCATCGACCGGGCCATCGTGATCAGGGTGCTCGACCGGCCCGACTTCGGCGGCCCGGCGATGACGAAGCCAGGGCCGGCCTCCGACAGATCGGCGCCCAGCGGGGCCAGTTCGTCGCCGCCGACGCCCACCAGGGCCCAGAGGTCCGAGGTGGGGCCGAACTCCGGTTCCAGGGCCAGCGCTTCCTCCGCCGTGCACCGGATGGGCAGGGCGTCCACGCGCATCGGCCGGAGCCGTCGCGGCGGCCGCGGGTGGCTGCGGGCGGCCTCGGTGGCGATCTGCTGCAATGCCTCCACCTGGGCCTTGCCGGCCGGGTCGGCGGCCAGCAGGGCCAGCTGGCATTCCTGGACCCCGTCGTCCGTGAGACGCAGAGCCCGCCCGGGTGGCATGTCCTTGGGCACGGAACGCGGATTGATGCCGGCCATGCCGTAGTCGTTGGGGTCGGTGAGCCGCAGGATCAGACGCTCGCCGAAAGAGCTGGTCACGGGGCCGGTCATGCCGCTGCGGTCCGTGGTCATCACCACGCGCAGGCCGACGGCGGGGCCCTCGCGGAAGAGCCGTGTGACGGCTTCGATCAGCTTGCCGTAGTCGTAGCCCTCGAAGGTCGAGACGTACCCCTCCCAGCCGTCCAGGAGCAGCACCATGTACGGCAGCCTCTCCTCGCCGTGGGCCGATGCCCGCTGCTCCGCGACGCTGGAGACGCCGAGATGGGCGAGGAGTTGCTGGCGCCGGGTCACCTCGCCCTGGAGACGGCCCAGCAGCCGTACCAGACGTTCGGACTCGTCCCGGGTGACGATGCCGCCGCACTGCGGCAGCCGGGTCAGCGGCAGGAGGACGTTGGCTCCGCAGTCGATGCCGTACAGGTGCGCGTCGGACGGGGACGTGGTCCTGGCCACCGAGGCGGCGATCGTGCGCAGCGCGGTCGAGCGTCCGGAGCGGGGGCCACCGACGATCAGCAGGTGCTCGCCGTTCACCAGGTCCAGGGCGAGCGGTGATCGGGCCTGGCGGGCGGGGACGTCGATGACGCCGAAGACAGCCGGCGGCAGGTCACCGTACCCGGGACCGGCTTCCTGACTCAGGTCGGCGACCGTGATGTGCTCGGGCAGCGGAGGCAGCCACGGCCTGTGCGGTTCGCCGAAGCCCATGCGGCGTGAACCGTCCGCGATGGCGTCCACCAGCACCGCGAGATCCGTCACCAGGGTGCCGTCGTCGCCGTCGTCGGCCGCCTTCGGCAGGGGACGGCCGACCGCGTTCCAGGGCAGTGGGACGAGGTTGACGGCAGGGCGTGACGACAGCCCGGGCCGCCGGCCGCCGATGCGTGCCGACTGGACCGCCACCAGCGCGTTCGCGCCCGAGCGTACGTACATCCGGCCCGGGGTGGACTTCGCGATGCTCCCGGCGTCCGGGGCCTCGATGACGTCCGCGGACTCGTCCCTGTTGGTCACGCGCAGCGCGATGCGCAGGTTCGTGTTGGCGCGGATGTCCTGGCTGACGACACCTGCCGGACGCTGCGTGGCGAGAATGAGGTGGACGCCGAGAGAACGTCCTCGGCGTGCGATGTCGACCAGACCGGTGACGAAGTCGGGCAACTCGGCCACCAGCGCGGCGAATTCGTCGATGATGATGACCAGGCGGGGCATCGGCTCCAGTTCGGGCCGCAGCCGCCGGGCGTCGGTGTAGTCCTCGATGTCCTTCGCCGGCGCGGCGCTGAGCAGGAGTTCCTCGCGCCGCCTCAGCTCGGCGGCGAGTGAGGCCAGAGCGCGCTCCGTCAGATGCGCGTCGAGGTCGCTGACCATGCCGACGGTGTGCGGGAGCCGCGCACAGTCAAGGAACGCGGCGCCGCCTTTGTAGTCGATCAGGACGAAGTTCAGGGCGTCGGGCCGGTTGTGGACGGCCAGCGAGGTGATGAGCGTCTGCAGCAGCTCGGACTTACCGGCACCCGTGGTGCCGGCGACGAGCCCGTGCGGCCCGTCCAGCCGGAGATCGAGGGAGAAGGTTCCCTCGGCCCCGATGCCGACCGGGAAGCGGGTGGAGGCACCGCCGGACCGCCACATCAGCTCGATGGCGGCGCCCGTGGGATCGGGCATCTGCAGCAGGTTGAGCAGGCGTGCCGCCGACGGCAGTGCACTGTCCGCGTCGTCGCGGCTGACGTCTCGCACGGGGGCCAGCGAGCGGGCCACCAGCTCGCACCACTCGCCGGACACCTGGTCGGCCAGCACCTCGCCCAGTGCGTCGAGCCGCGCGCCGCGCAGCACCACGCGGTCGGCGGAGCCCATCGGCCAGCCGATCGCGACGCGGCACTCCTCGGGCAGCAGCCGCTCGTCCTCGTCCACGCACAGCGCGAACATGCCGTACAGCGGTCCCTCCTGCAGCAGCTGGGGAACGCCCGGCACCCGGCGGAGCAGCCGGGCCCCGTCCAGAACGATCAGGACATGCGGGTCGGGCCGCAGCTGCCCCATGGCGCCGGCCGGGGCGGCGGCCGCCTTGCGGCGATTGAGTTCGTTGAGCAGTTCCGTGACGCGTCGCCCGATGGTCTCGGAGTCCGTGCCGATGAGCGAGACGCATTCCTGTCCGTCGCGCGGCGCGGTGTGAGGCAGCCAGTGCGCCCAGTTCCAGGCGTCCCCGGCGTCCGGGGCGGAGGAGAGCACCACGACCGACAGATCGCGCGGGCTGTGCAGGACGGCAGACTGGACCGTGAGCCAGCGGGCGCTGGCGAGCGCCTGAAAGCGCGCTCCGGCCAGACCCACCACACCCAGTTCGGTGAACGGCAGCGGGACCGGTACGTCGTGCACGATCGGCGGGGCGGGCGGCCCATCGTCGTTCTTCGTCCGAGAGCCGGCGAGCTCGATGTTGGCAGGGAGGTCGGCGACGCCGACGCGCAGCGCCAGGGCGTCGGGGTCGGTCAGCCTGCGCTCCCACAGGCGGCGCCGTGGTCCGGTCGCGAACAGCAGGAGGGAGGCGGCATCCGGGTAGGCGTCGCGCCGGGCCCGCTGATCCGCTGCGCACAGACGGGCCAAGTCCTCGTCGTACTTGGCCTTCTGGGCCTTGTAGTCCTTCACCGTGGTGCGGTGCTTCTTCTTGCCCTCGCGGTTCTGGCTGACCCATTCGCCGGCCATCATCACCGGGCTCATCAAGCAGAACAGAAGCGTGTACGTCTGCTTGGTCATGAGGTACATGACTACCCCGAAGATCAACGGGGTGATGGAGGCGATCAGTTGGAAGCGATGGCGCTCGGCCTTGCCGGGAGCCTCCGGTACCACCAGCCTCGCCCGCGGCGGCAGTGAACTCAGCCGGGGCGGGCGGTTGTAGGCCAGTCCTCCCTCTCCCATCGGTGCCAGGTGCGCGTCGGGCGCGACCGGATGGTCGAGGACCAGCTGGGAGCTGCCGCAGGAGACGAGCGCGCCCTGTGGCCACTCGCGCTCCTCGGCGACGGCCTCGCCGTCGAGGAGCACCTGCGCACCTGCCGGTCCGGGCGCCAGGGTGACCCGGCCGTCGACGGCGACGCTCACGCGCAGGGCCTCGTGGGGGAGGCGGGCGTCGGGGACGGTGATGGTGCAGCCGGGCCCCGACCCGATCGTGGTCACACCCGCGGCCAGCCGGGCGACCCGGCCGGCGCCGGGGCCCGCGGTGACCCGCAGTTCGTACCGCCCGGAGGGTTCGCCCGCCCGCAGATACGGACCGATGGAGTCGTCGACGGTTATCCGCATGCCGTCGCGGAGCACGTCGCCCGCCGGTACGTCCGGGTCGCAGTGCCGCCCGTCGGCCCACAGTCCCGCTGCGGTGGGTGCGAGCGCATCGCCGAGCCGTCTGTCGTGCGCGCCGTGCCGACTGTGCGGCAGTGTGGTGACGGTGGTGGGGACGGGAGCAGGGGCGGAGACGGCCGCGTGGGCCAGTGCCTTGGCCACCTCGGCGACGCTCGCGTCCTCACCGAAGTCGAGGATGACGTCCTGTGGATCCGTGCCTTGGCGGACCACCGTCACGGACAGCCGCATCGACCGTGTTCCTTCCTGGGGAACCGTGGCATCGCCACGTTGACATGCCCGCAAAGGCTATACGGTGCAGCCGGTGGTGCTTGGGTGCCAGCGGCCTTCGCAGGACGACCACACATGGGTGCACCTCAGCGGTTCACGGTCTGGATCTCCTGGACTTTCACGTCCTGTTCGTTGCCGAACGTGCCATCGGGTAGGTCGCCGCCCGCTCCACCGGTTCCCGTCCACGTGATCTGCCAGGTGATGGTTGCCTTCAATGGGAAGGTGGCGTCGCCGGAGGAGCGGAGGTACCTGATGCCGCAGGGTGGGGTCTCATCGGCCTTGCCGTTTGCGTACGGCTCCCCGATCGATCCGTCGTCGTTGATCGCGCACTCGCCGGATGCGGGATAGGTCTCGGCGTCCCCTGTTCCGGGCTGGAGCTTCAGGGACACCGGCTTGGCCACGGTGGTGGCCTGGAGATTCAGGCCCGGTGCGGTGATTGATGCCGTGACGGAAACGGGCTTGAACTCAGCTTTGTCCAGCCAAGCCCACGTGCGGAGGTTGACCTTGGTGGTGTCGTCGGGAGCGAGCGACACCTTGGTGCTCGGGACCTTGATCTGCTCGTAGGCGAGCCCGGCCAGGATCTCCGGAGTGATGGCGTTCTTGACGTGGGGGGTTTCACCGTTCTTGACCCAGAAGGGCAGTGTCGTGTTGCAGGCGGTCCGTTCGAGAATAGGAGCGTTCGGATTCTCGACGGCCCCCCACCACATTCCCTCATCTTGCTTGTCGAGATTGTAGTTCTTGTATTCGCCGTCCTTGTAATTCTGCCGGAAGTCATACGTGGCATGCCTCGCGTATTCCGGCTGGTTGGGGTCGGTTGTCACCTGCTTGTAGTCGGATTCTACTTGCTTCGCGAACTGCTTCGAAGTCCAGCTGGGGGCCAGCCAGCAGGCCGGTGGCGCCCAGGAACTTCCGGTGACCGAGACAGGGCCCACGGACGAACCGGAGCCGTTCTTCGTGGTGTCGTACGAGACCGCCGCGTATAGCTTGTTGTTCGTGAGGCCGGCGTCGGAATCTGCGTCGGTCGTTCCCTTGTCGATAGGGCCGCCGGCGAATGAGCTGGGTGCCGATGCGAGGATCAGGGCGGCAGTCACACCCGCAACGCAGAGGCTGCCGCGCTTCATCCTTTGCACTGCGTGGCCTCCTTCTGTACCTCGATGTCCTCGGCGGTCCACAGGCCCTTGGCCCCCTTGGAGGCCGTCATCACGATTTCGAAGAAGTAGTAGTCCTTGTCGCTCGGCTTGGTCTTGAGGATCTTCTTGGACTTGACTTCCTTGCCGTAGAACTTCGAGTCGTCGTCGCAGAAGGAGACCGATGCGCGATTGCCGCCGCTGGTCATGTCGACCTTGGCGCGCGAGTAGCGCTGGACTCCGGTGACGGTCCAGCCGCCGTCGACGTACTGCTTGATCTGTTTCCTGGCGTATGCCTGAGCGGTGCCGTCAGGTGTGGAGTAGAACTTGTACGCCCCGTCCTCGGCGTTCTGCTGGACGACGCCGTAGTTGATGGCGCGAACGAAGTTCTCGGCGTCGCCGAGTACCGCGGCATTCTTGGCGTCGGACGGTTCGGTGCGGTCGAACACCATCTTGAAATCCGAGGGGAACTTCATCGTCGGACGGTCGATGTTCCTTGCGGCGTCCGATGCGCTCGGCGATGCCGACGTCTTCGTGCCGCCGGCGTCAGCCCCGGCGATCTTGTCGTTGTCCTTGGAGCCGTCGTCCCCGCCGCCGCAAGCCGTCAGCAGCAGGGCTGCAGTTACGGCGAGCGCGGCGGCGACGGGCAAAGTGCGGCGCTTCACAGTGGACTCCCCCGTGAGACAGAAGTTCAGTCAAGACCACAGACGGTATCGGTGGGGTTCTCGGTTTCGCCAGAGCGAACTCTCTTGAGGGGACGGCTAATTCGGATATACCGACCCTTGTGGGTGCGCTCGGTGTGAACACAGTGCAGGCGAGGGCGGTGGCACCTGCCACGACGGTCCCTGTCGCTACGGAGAGTGCTTGTCCGCCAGGCGCCCTTGGCGTTCTTCAGCAGGCATGTGGTTGAGCGAGTCGTCCCGGTGAGGGCCAGCCGCCTGGGAGAGGGCGTAGTTCGTGGCATCGATGCGTCGTTCGGCGTCGGCGACGGGCACGGACCGGCGGCTCGCGATGGACTCCCGAGGGGCAGAGGTCCTCGGGACCTACGACAGGTGTGGCTGGGAATAGACCAGTACGGGAACGTGAGGCGCAAACGCGTCCACCGCCGCCTGGAGCCGCTCTGGGGCGAGTCGCCAGAAGTTGATGGGGCGGCTCGCCAGGAGCAACTCGTAGTCCACATGCGGGGCCAGCATCGCGGCCGTCTCTCGACTGACGCCGCTGTTCATCCCGGGCAGGGCGGGCGCGCCGGGCTTGCGCTGCACTCCGATGTGGTTGACCCCGTTTCCGGCGGTGCGCTGATGCCACACCACGATGGACGTGATGTCCTGCCACGGCACAAAGGCGAGTTGGCGCTCGTAGCGCGCGGGGGCGCCCCCGAGCAGTACGCCTTCCCCGTCGACACGCAGGGCAACCAGTTTCTTCCACTTCATGCCGCCGAGCAGCTGGAAAGGCGTCCGGACGAAGTGTGCCTCGTAGACGGGTGAGTTCGCAGCAGTCATCAGGGAACCTCGGGAACGGCCGTGTCCTGCGGGAAAGGTTCTGCACGGCAACCTACTTCGTGGCGCCGGCCTTCTTCTTGCTCTTCTTCGTCCTGCACGCCCTGCAGGATCTTGTCGTACGCCCCCCGTGCCGCGTCCAGGGCATCGTGGATCGCCCGTCAGGCTTGCGCATCGAGCGGACGATTTGACTCTACCTTTGCCGCTGCTTGAGTTGTTCGGCCGCCGCCCCTGGGTGACAGGTGCCGGACCGGCTCGGCACGAGCGGGACCCCTGCTTCCGTGAGTGAACTGTGCAGGCCTGATGGGCGATGCGTGAGGGACGCGCCCCCGTTTCACCTACGTGCGCAAGGAGTTGGGACGCGCCTTGAGGGGCTTATGTGCGGCTGATACGGTGCGATGGCTTGACACTCGCCCCGGTGCTGGATATCCGCACACGCCGAGTCGGCGAAGTGCCCCGGTGTCGTGAACGGCCCGGTTGCGAGCGGGATATGGGCGGAAAGTGACAGGCCAGACTTTCTTGGGCGTACGGGGAGCGGTTGCGTGAAGATCCAAGAGCGTACGGGGGCGGGCGCCGGTCGTTCCGCCGCTCCGGCTCAGGCGCCGGTCGGCGACCGGCTTCCCACGCCGCCTCGGGAGCGCAAGCCCGCCCTGGCCGCGCTCGCGGTGCTGCTGATCCTGCTCGGTGCGCTGGGCGCGACCACGCTCGTGCTGCGTGCCGGGAACCGGATCGAGGTCGTCAAGGTGACGCAGCCGATCCAGGTCGGCCAGTCGGTCAACCAGGACAACTCCACGTCCGTGATGGTCGCCGACGACAGCGGCATCGACTACGTCCGGTGGGACCAGTTGGGCGCCTTGAAGGGTTACAAGGCGCGGACCACGATCTATCCGGGCACGATCGTCGTGGGGCAGATGTTCACCAAGGGCAATGTGCTGCCGGCCGGCAAGGCCGTCGTCGGTGTGTCCCTCAAGGAGGGCCAGTACCCGCTGGACATCCAGGGCGGAGACACGGTCGCCGTCTACAACGTCGGTGGCGGCAGCTCCGGTTCGAGCAAGACCGGCACGGGCACGGGTGCGAGCAACGGCACCGGCTCCTCTTCCGGTTCCTCCGGTGACCTCATCACCACCGCCAAGGTCGGTGACAAGAAGGACGGCGGCGACGCGACCGTCAGCACCGGCAATCTGTCGCTGTCCCTGATCGTCGACCAGTCCGACGCCGCCGCCGTGGCACGCGCCGCCTCCGACCAGTCGATCGCCGTCGTGCACGTCTCCGGCTCCGGCAACTAGAAGGCGGCTCCCCACCCCATGGCGCTCATCGCTCTCGCCGCCGACAAGGGTTCCCCCGGTGTCACCACGGCGGCCGTCGCCCTCGCCGCCGTCTGGCCGCGCCGCGTCCTGCTTGCCGAGACCGACCCGGCGGGCGGTGACCTCGTGTACCGCAGCACCGCCGCGCACGGTGGGCCGCTCAACCCCAACACCGGCCTGCTGTCGATAGCCGCGACCGCCCGGCGCGGGCTGGTGCCCGACCAGCTCTGGGACCACGTCCAGCCGTTGAGCGGTGGGCTGGAGGTGCTCGTGGGGCTCGGTGTCGCCGAACAGGCAGCCGGGCTCGCCAGCCTGTGGCCCACCCTCGGACACTCCTTCGCCTCCCTCGCGGACTCGCCCCACGCGCCCGCCGACGTCGTCGCCGACTGCGGGCGCATCAGCGGCGACACCCCGGCCGTGGAGCTGTTCCCGCACGCGGCGCTCGTGCTGCTCCTCTCCCGTACCGAACCGGAGGCGCTGGCCCGGGTCCGGGACCGGGCCGCCCATCTGTCGACGCGGCTGCACGGCGGGGCACGTGGTGCCGCCGCCCTCGCCACCCCGCTCATCGGCGTCGTACTGATCGCCGACCCGGCCGGCTCCGGCAAGCTCGTCAACCAGGTCAACGACATGCTGGTGCACGCCCAGACCGGCGCCCGGGTCGTCGGCACCCTCGCGGACGACCCGGCCGGCGCCGACATGCTGGCCGGCCGCAAGCGGGGCCGTCTCGACAAGTCGCTGCTGGTCCGCTCGGCCCGCAAGGTCGCCGCCGACCTGAACCAGCAGTACGGCGCCGCCTGGGCCGTCTCCGCCCAGGCTCAGCAGGCCCACCAGGCTCAGCAGGCCCATCAGGCTCAGCAGACCCATCAGGCTCAGCAGGCCCACCAAGCTCAGTACCAGCAGGCTCACCAGTCCCAGCCGGCGGCTCAGCAGGGCCGGTCGCAGCCGCCGTACCAGCCCCAGCAGGGCCACGCGGGGGCCGACCGATGACCGCTGTCGACCACCAGCTGGTCAAGCGGTTCCGGCAGGACGCCGGTGACCGTATCGCCGAGCAGCGGCGGCTGGACCAGGTCAGCGGTGTCGCGCCGATGTCCACGGAGGACGAGCGGCAGTACGCCCGCGCGGTGATCGCGCAGATCCTGGAGGAGTACGCCCGCGCCGAGATCAACGCGGGCCGGGCGCCGCTGGACGCGGAGACCGAGGAGCAGTACGCCGCCGCCGTGCACGCGGCGCTGTTCGGCGTGGGACGGCTGCAGCCGCTGCTGGACGACCCCGACGTCGAGAACATCGACATCAACGGCTGCGACCAGGTCTTCGTCGGCTACGCCGACGGGCGCGAGGTCAGGGGTGAGCCCGTCGCCGAGTCCGACGAGGAACTCATCGAGCTGATCCAGGTGCTCGGCGCCTACTCCGGCCTGTCCTCGCGGCCCTTCGACTCCGCCAACCCGCAGCTGGACCTGCGGCTGCCGGACGGCTCCCGGCTCTCCGCCGTCATGGACGTCGCCCGGCGGCCCGCGCTGTCCATCCGACGCGCCCGCATGGGCAAGGTGTTCATATCCGACCTCGTGGGCAACGGCACGCTGACGCCGGAGGTCGCCCACTTCATGGCCTGCGCGGTCCGCGCCCGCAAGAACATCATGATCGCCGGGGCCACCAACGCCGGAAAGACCACCCTGCTGCGGGCGCTCGCCAACGAGATCCCGCCGCACGAGCGGCTCGTCACCGTCGAACGCGCCCTGGAACTGGGCCTCGACACCTTCCCCGACCTGCACCCGAACGTCGTCGCGTTCGAGGAGCGGCTGCCCAACTCCGAGGGGCAGGGCGCCATTCCCATGGCGGAGCTGGTGCGCAGGTCGCTGCGTATGAACCCGTCCCGCGTCATCGTCGGTGAGGTGCTGGGCGACGAGATCGTCACCATGCTGAACGCGATGTCGCAGGGCAACGACGGCTCGCTGTCCACGATCCACGCCAACAGCTCCAGCGAGGTCTTCAACCGCATCTCGACGTACGCGCTGCAGGCGACCGAGCGGCTGCCCATCGAGGCCAGCCAGATGCTGATCGCGGGCGCGGTCAACTTCGTCATCTTCATCCAGCGGCGCAACGACTACCAGACCGGAGGCCGGCTCCAGCGCATGGTCACCTCCGTCCGTGAGGTCAACGGCGTCGACGGCCGCGTCCTGTCCAGCGAGGTCTTCGCCGAGGCCGCGGACGGACGGGTCGTACCGCATGCGCCCATCGCCTGCCTGGAGGACCTGATGGCCTACGGCTACCGGCCCCACGGAAACTGGGGGTGACCATGGACTTCGGCGCACTCGGTGCCCTGTTCTCGACCACGGTCCTGTACTCCATCGGCAGCGGCGTCGCCGTCGGGGGCGGACTCGCGCTGCTGCTGATCGCGATCCGCGGCCTGCCCGCGAAGCCCGAGCACGAGAAGCAGCGCGCCGACGAACGCGCCGCCGAACTGCTCCGGTTCGCCGGTCAGCGCGGCTCGCTCGCCGTCATCGTCGGCCTCGCCGTGCTGCTGCTGACCCGCTGGGCGGTGGCCGGCATCGCCGCGGGCGTCCTCGTCTTCTTCTGGGACCGGCTCTTCGGCGGCGCCGCCGAGGAGCGCGCCGCCATGCGCCGCGTGGAGGCCCTCGCCTCCTGGACCGAGTCCCTGCGCGACACCATCGCCGGCGCCGTCGGCCTGGAGCAGGCCATCCCCGCGTCCGCGCGGGCGGCCGCCCCCGTCCTGCGGCCCCATCTCGACGGGCTCGTGGACCGGTTGCGCGCCCGCACCCCGCTGCCCGACGCGCTGCAGATGCTCGCCGACGAGATCGACGACGCGTCCGCCGACATCATCGTGGCCGCGCTGATCCTCAACGCCCGGCTGCGCGGTCCCGGTCTGCGGCAGGTGCTCGGCGCGCTCGCCAAGTCCGCACGCGAGGAGGTCGACATGCGCCAGCGCGTGATGGCCCAACGCGCCTCGACCCGGCGCTCGGTGCAGATCGTCGTCGCCGTGTCGGTCGCGTTCGTCCTCGGACTCGCCGTCTTCAACCGGGACTTCGTCGCGCCGTACGGCACCCCTGTCGGCCAGCTCGTGCTCGCCCTGGTCTGCGCCCTGTTCGCGCTCGGCTTCTGGTGGCTGCGCAAGCTGTCCACCATCGAGACGCCCGAACGCTTCCTGGTCCGGGACGAGTCGGCGGTGCTGTTCGTGCGGCCACGCACCCCGGTGGCCCAGGAGGAAGGGGTTCGGGGATGAGTCTCACGCTCCCGATCGTCGTCGGCGTCGTCTTCGGCCTCGGCGTCTACGCCCTGATCCGTGCCCTGATGCCGACCAGGCGCAGCGCGGTCGCCCAGGTCGCGCGGATCGACGCGCTGCGGGCGCGCGGAACGGCGTACGAGTCCGCGCGCCAGACGAAGGAGGCCCAGGGCCGGTTCGGCTCGCTGCGTGCCCGTGTCGGCGCCCGCGTCTGCGAGTTCTACCTCCAGCAGGGCTGGGAGCAGCGCTCGCTCCGCGCCGATCTGGCCGTCCTGGAACGGAGTTGGGAGAATTTCCTTGCGACCAAGGTGCTGTTGGGGACGACCGGTCTGATCTTCGGGCCGTTCCTCTTCGCCGTGGTCTGGACGATGGGCTTCGGCTCCAGCCCGGTCATTCCGGTCTGGCTGGCCCTGCTCTGCGCGGCACTGTTCTTCTTCCTGCCCGACCTGGAGGTACGGCGCGACGCGGCCGACAAGCGCCGGGACCTGCGCCGGGTCATCGGCGCGTACCTGGACCTGGTGTCGATGAGCCTGGCCGGCGGACGCGGTCTGCCGGAGGCGCTGATGGCGGCGGCCGAGATCTCCGACGGCTGGGCCAACCAGCGCATCCGCAACGCCCTGGCCGACGCCCGGATCACGGGGCACAGCCAGTGGCACGCCCTGGGGATGCTCGGCGAGGAGCTGGGCGTGGAGGAGCTGAAGGACCTCTCCGCCTCGCTGGCACTGGTCCAGGACGACGGTGCCAAGGTGCGCGAGTCGCTCGCCTCCCGCGCCGAGACCATGCGGCACCGCGAACTCGCCGAGATCGAGGGCAGTGCGGGCGAGAAGTCCCAGTCGATGCTCGTGGCACAGCTGCTGCTGTGCGCCGGCTTCCTGGTGTTCCTGATCTTTCCGGCGGCGATGCGGGTGTTCCAGGTGTGAGCCGTCCTGCCCGGGCGCGGCCCAGGCGCGGCCCAGGCGCGGCCCAGGCGCGTGAATCTACTGCCAACTGCTTGTACCGAGAGAACAACGAGACGACAAAGGGGGACGACCCACAATGAAAACGCGGGACTTCAACACCGGGATCCCGGCGCTGGACTTCCTGGTCACCTTCCTGCGCGGTCGCGTGGAGCGCGCCCGCAGCGGCGAACTGGACCGCGGTGCCTCGGCGGTGGAGTGGGTCATCATCTCCGCGGTCGTCGTGGCGATCGTGGGTGTGGTGGCGGCGATCATCAACGAGGCCCTGAAGGGCGGCGCCACCAAGGTCGGTGACTGCATCAAGGGCGCGAGCGCGGACAAGACCTGCTGAGCGGTCGCAGGGCAGGCGGTCGCAGGGCAAGCGGTCCTGGGACGAGCGGTCGTAGGACGGAACGGGGATGACGGGGGTAGTGGTGAGCCTCGGCAGCTGGATGCGCCGGCGGGCGGAGGCCGCACGCGGCCGTACCGCCGACTCCGGTATGACCGCGATCGAGTTCGTGCTGCTCACGCCGGTCCTCTTCTTCCTGATCTTCGCGACCGTGCAGTTCGCCCTGTACTTCTTCGCGGACCACGTGGCTCAGGCCGCGGCCCAGGCGGGGGCGCGCAAGGCCCGCGCCACGGCCGACGAGCAGCCCGGCGCGTGGCGTGGTGAGGCGAGGGACGTGGTCGACTCCTACATCCACCAGCTCGGTCCGCAGCTGGTGCTCTCACCGGACGTGCGGATGATCCAGCCCGAGCAGCACACGGTCGGGGTGGAGATCTCCGCGCGCATACCGACGGTGTTCCCGGGCCTGGACCTCACCGTCCACGCGCAGTCGGTGGGTCCGGTGGAGCGGTTCGTGAAGGAGGACGGGAACTGATGCCCGCCGGGCTGACAGAGCCGGTGCACTCCTGGCTGCGAAGGCGCCGCGCCGCCTGCCGCGGGCCGGCCGCCGACCGGGGTCTGTCCACGGTCGAGGTGGTCATCCTGGCCCCCGTGATGATCCTCTTCATCCTGGTGCTGGTGGCCTTCGGGCAACTCGTCGACGGGCGGGGCGCGATCGACGGCGCGGCCCGGGACGCGGCACGGGCCGGCTCCATCCAGAAGGACCATGCGCTCGCGATGTCGGAGGCGCGCAGGGCCGCGGAGTCGGATCTGGCGGACGTCTGCTCAGGCCCGGTCTCGGTGGTCCAGACGAGCAGCGGTTTCAACCCGGACGTCGACCCGTTCTTCACGGTGGAGGTCAGCTGCCAGGTCAGAGGCCTCGCCATGCTCGGCCTCGACGTGCCGACCCATCTGTCCGCACACTTCTCCTCCCCGCTGGACCCCTATCGGAGGGCGGCGTGAGAGACGTCGTACGCACCTGGTGGGCCGCGCGCCGAAGCAGCCTGGACGACCGGGGCTCGGGCGCCGGCGCGGTCATCATCTTCGCCCTGGTCTTCCTCTCCCTGGCGGCCTTCGTCATCGACGGCGGTCTGTCCATCTCCAAGCGGGAACGCGCCGCCGACATCGCGGAACAGGCCGCCCGGTACGCCGCCCAGGACATCGACAAGAACGCCCTGTACGAGAACGAGGGCGGTGTGGCGCCGATCAAGTACCAGGACTGCGACGCCCGGGTGAAGGCGTTCGCGCGCGAGATGGGCATGAGCGCCGCGGACGTCGGCGCGACCCACTGCGTCACGGCCGACGCCCAGCAGGTGGAGGTCGAGGTCCAGCTGACCTACCAGCCCGTGTTCACAGGCCTGTTCTACGGCGGCGACGTCGTCGTCCACGGCCGTTCGGTCGCGAAGAACGAGGTCGGCTGAGAGACCGGCCGAGAGCTGCAGGGGACGAACGTATCAGCGGGGTATGACAACGACTCGGGGACGAGCGGGGGGTTGTGTGGAAGGTGTGCAGGGTCGGCACGCGACCGGTGCGAACGCCGCCCGCGCGGGCGCGAGTTCGCATCGCCCGGCCGTCCGCCCCTTCGACGCTGTCAGTGCGAGTCCATAGGATCTCTGTAGGCTCTCAGCACACCCCGAACACATCCTCAGCCCATACGACCCAGGACACCCGCCATGGCGCGACGCACCACATCAGGCTCGACGGGAAGCCCGACGGGCCCGCGGAATCGGACACCCCAGCCGGTGCGTGTGCGCCGACGCTCGTTCGGGGACTTCGTCATGGCGTTCCTCGCGTTCGTCGCCCTGCTCGCCCTCGTGGTCGGCGTGCCCGGCGCGCTGGCCGTCTTCGTCGGCTGGCCGCTGCCGCACGGGATGCCGTCGCGGGACTGGCTGACGCAGGAGATCACCGTGCAGACCTTCCTGCACGTCCTCACCGTCGTCGTCTGGTTCGCCTGGGCCCAGTTCACCGCCTGTGTGCTCGTGGAGATCAGGGCCGCCCTCTCCGGCGTGGGCCTGCCGGGCCGGGTCCCCGGCGCCGGTCCCAGCCAGCTGCTCGCGCGGCAGCTCGTCACCGCGCTGCTCCTGGTCGGCGCCACCGCCGCCAGCCTCACGCCGGGGCTCTCGCAGCTCGGGCACAGCGCCGCTCCGGAGGGCAACCACAAGGGCACGGTCGCCGCGGCCCAGCAGACCCCGGGGCTGCTCTCCCCGCAGCAGGCCAAGGCCACCGCGGCGGCCGTGGCCGAACAGGCGGACCACGTCGCCGCGCAGGCGCGGTCCGGCAACGGCAGGCACGGAGCCACCAAGTTCTACCGGATCCAGCCGCCCGAGGGCCGTCACCACGACTCCCTGTGGGAGATAGCCCAGCGCCACCTCGGCGACGGCCGCCGGTACAAGGAGATCTACGAACTCAACAAGGACCGTCTCCAGGCCGACGGCTCCCGCCTCACCGAGGCCAGCCTGATCCGTCCCGGCTGGATCATGGAGATGCCCGGCGACGCCCATGGCGGCGAACTCGTCGAGATGCCCGACGCGCACATCTCCCCGGCCGCGCAGAAGCAGATCCAGCAGTACGACAAGAGCGGTCACCACGCCCACGGACAGGGGCAGCACGCCCAGGGCGGCGGCCACGCGTCCCTGCCCGCGCAGCGAGGGCCGGCCACCGGCGCGGTCACGGGTGCCGACGGACCCGCCGAGCACGGCCGGCAGCACGCCACCGCTTCCCAGGAGCACTCCTTCGGCCTGTCCGAGGCGCTCGTCGGCGCCCCCCTGCTCGCCGCGGGTCTGCTCGCCGCCCTCGGCCGCCGGCGCCGGCAGGCGCTGTGGCAGTCCGCGCTCGCCGCCGTCGGCGGCCGGCGCGGCATGGAACCGCCCACGCCGATCGGCGACGCCCAGAACGTCCAGGACGCGCTGTTCGTCGGCGCCGACCCCGAGGCCGTACGGCTCCTGGACCGGTCGATGCGCGGGCTCGCCGCCGCCCTCGCCGCCGAGTCCCGCCCGCTGCCCGTCGTCTACGCCGCCTGGCTCACCCGCGGCGATCTGCACCTGCAGCTCGCCCAGCCCGCCGGAAAGCCGCCGGCGCCCTGGCGGCCGGGGCAGGAACAGACCTTCTGGATGCTGTCCCGCGCGGACGCCGAGCGCTACGACGACATCGACACCGCCGCTCCCTACCCCGGCCTGGTCAGCCTCGGCACCATGGACGACTCCCGGTTGCTGCTCAACCTCGAGGCGGTGCCCGGCATCGTCTCGCTGAGCGGCCGCGAGTCCGACCGGGCCGCCGTGTTCGCCTCGGTCGCCGCCGAACTCGCCACCAACGGCTGGTCGGACCGCATGACCATCACCCTCGTCGGCTTCGGCGAGGACCTCACCGCGCTCGCGCCCAACCGGCTGCGCCACCTCGACGGCATCGAGGCGCTCGTCGAGACCATGGAGGCCGAGACCCGACAGCGGCGCGGCGCGCTCGGCGCCGCCGGCCACGACTCCGTCCTCACCGGCCGCACCGGCCCTGCCCAGCACACCCGTTGGGCCCCCCACCTGGTCCTGCTGGCGGCCCGGCCCTCCGCCGAGGACGCGCGCAGACTCGCCGAACTCGCCGCCGACGCCAGCCGCCTCGGCATCGGCTACCTCGTCGGCACGGAGAGCGACGAACTGCCCGGCGCCGCCTGGGAGTTGCAGATCACCCGCGAAGGCAGGCTGCTCGCACCGCTCCTCGGGCTGGAGCTGGACGCCCAACTGCTGCCGGCCGCCCAGCAGCGCGCGGTCGTGGAGCTGTTCGCCCAGGCCGACCCGGACCGCGACCCGGACGGGCCGACCACCACCCCGCCCTTCCTCGTCGACATCACCGAGCAGGGCCGCCCCGCGGTGTACGCGCGTCTCGTCGGGCCGTACGAGATCATCGGCCTCGACACCCCGGAGGACGACCGCGGCGCCCTGCTCCAGGAGGCGCTCGCACTGCTGCTCATGCACCGGGAGGGCGTGCACCCGCGCGTGCTCGCCGCCGCGCTGTGGCCGCGTGGCGTGACCGAGGACGTCCGCGACGCCCTCGTCGAGCGGCTGCGCGCCTGGCTGGGCACCGACCCCGACGGCAGCGTACGGATGCGGGCCGACGCGACCGGTCGGCTCATCCTCGCCGAGTCCGTCGTCTCCGACCTGGACGTGCTGCGCTCCCTCTACCACGAGGCCACCCAGGGCAAGGGCGTCGACAACCGCGCGGTGCGCGGTCGGCTGCTCACCGACGCGCTGGGACTCGTACGCGGCTCGCTTCTCGAAGGCCGCCCCGAGAGCCGGTACGGCTGGCTCAGCCACGAGATCGTGGACGCCCAACTCCCGCTGCTGGTCGCGGACATCGGTCTCGCGCTCTCGGCGTTCCATCTGGAGAAGGACCGCGCGCCGAAGGCGATCGAGGCACTGGAGGCGGCCCTGAGGACGGCCCCGGCGGACGAGCGCCTGTGGAACGAGCTGCTGCGCGCCACCCACGCCACCGGCGACCCCGACCGCCTGCGCGCCCGCGCCGCCGACCTCCTGTCCCGCAGCGGCGCCCGCGGTCTCCCGCCGCGCACCGAGGCCCTCCTCGACGAGCTCCTGCCGACCTGGCGCGAGGGCGTCCCCGCGGCCGGATGAGCGACGTACTGCTGTGGGCCGTCGCCGCGCTGTGGGGTGCGGTGGCGGGCGCGATGCTCCCCAGGGCCGCCTACCGCTTCACCGTCCCGGCGGGGGAGGGCTGGCGAGACCGGTGCCCGCACGGACACGCCCTGCGGGGCTGGCTCGGCCCGACGCCCTGCGCCGAGTGCCCGCGGGGCACCGCCCGCCGCCCAGTGCCGCCGCAGGCCCTCTCCGCCGAGGCCGAGCCGCCGCAGGCCCCCAGCGCCGCCGCCGAGCCGCCGAAGGCTTCCTTCGCCCCGCTCCTCGCCGCCGTCACCGCCCTGCTGTGCGTCGCGGTCGCCGCGGCCACCGGGACCCGGCCGGAGCTGGGGGTCTGGCTGGTGCTCGTGCCCGTCGGCGTGTTGCTGGCCGTGATCGACTTCCGGGTGCAGCGGCTGCCCGACCCGTTGACGCTGCCGCTGGCCGCGGTCGCCCTCGCCCTGCTGGGCCTCGCCGCGCTGCTGCCCGAGCACGCCGGGCACTGGCTCACCGCGTTGTACGGAGCCCTCGCCCTCGGCGCCGGCTATCTCGTGCTGTTCCTCGTCAACCCCTCCGGCATGGGCTTCGGCGACGTGAAGCTGGCCGTCGGCATGGGCGCCGTACTCGGCTGGTACGGCTGGTCCACCCTGCTGCTCGGCACCTTCGCCGGCTTCCTGCTCGGCGCGCTGTACGGCGGTGCGCTCGTCGTCGTACGGCGGGCCGGGCGCAAGACGGCGATCGCGTTCGGGCCGTTCCTGATCGCGGGAGCGTTCCTGGGACTGCTGGCGGGGGCGTACGCGGCATAGCCCGGACAGGGGTGCGTACACCTCACCCGCTCAGGTGATTGCGGCCGTTCCGAGCGCCTCGCGATCCTGGTGAACCTGGGTACGGGCACGTCGCGTGCCGCGCGGGCGGGGGAGAGCCGCAGTGGCCGCACGTGAGACCGACGCACAGCAGACCACCCCACAGACGGCCGAGGCACAGCAGGCCGGCGCACGGAAGGCCGAGCAGGTCGTGTCCCGGTACAGCCCCGTCATCGACGTCCGGCTCATGCCCATGGGGTTCGGCCGGGACGGGAACGTCCACCTGGTCGTCCCCGGCCGGCCCGACGGCCGGGCGCACGACTGCGGCCGGACGGTACGCGCCAGCGCTTCGCCCCCAGCGGGCACTCGGCACAGGCCGTCACGCACGGTCGGGGCGGTCCCGCTCCACTGGCAGGTCGTGCGCCCGGACCTGTGGACCCTGTGGGGGCGCGGTCCGGGATCGATGAAGATCACCCAGCCCGCCGTGCGCACGGACGGCGGCGGCGCCCTCTTCGACCAGATCGTCCTCGGCCGCGCCGGGACCGACCTGCCACGGCTCCCGGACCAGGAGCCGTGATCCGGCTCCGTGACGCCGAAGCCCCTGGCGTACGCTGGTCAGGCCCGTCCACCCTTTGATTTCCTTGACGAAAGGGACGCCCTGGTGACCGAGAAGGCCGACCTCCAGTCTGTCCTCGACCGCGCCGCAGAGGGCGGACGCATCACGTCCGAGGAGGCGCTCGTCCTCTACCGCGACGCCCCGCTGCACGCGCTGGGCGCCGCCGCCGACGCCGTACGCCGCCGCAGGTACGCCGGTATCGAGCACATCGCGACGTACATCATCGAGCGCAACATCAACTACACGAACGTGTGCGTCACGGCGTGCAAGTTCTGCGCCTTCTACGCGGCCCCCAAGGACAAGGACAAGGGCTGGACCCGCGACCTCGACGACATCCTGCGCCGCTGCGCGGAGACCGTCGAGCTGGGCGGCACCCAGATCATGTTCCAGGGCGGCCACCACCCGGACTTCGGCGTCGAGTACTACGAGAAGCACTTCAAGGCCATCAAGGACGCCTTCCCCCAGCTGGTGATCCACTCGCTGGGCGCCTCCGAGGTCGAGCACATGGCCCGGATCTCCGGCGTCTCGGTCGAGGAGGCCATCACCCGGATCCACGAGGCGGGTCTCGACTCCTTCGCGGGCGCCGGCGCGGAACTCCTCCCCGAGCGCCCCCGCAAGGCCATCGCGCCGCTGAAGGAGTCCGGCGAGCGCTGGCTGGAGATCATGGAGACCGCGCACAAGCTGGGCGTGGAGTCCACCTCCACCATGCTCATGGGCACGGGCGAGACGAACGCCGAGCGCATCGAGCACCTGCGGATGATCCGGGACGTCCAGGACCGCACGGGCGGCTTCCGCGCCTTCATCCCGTACACCTACCAGCCCGAGAACAACCATCTGAAGGGCCGCACCCAGGCCACGCTCTTCGAGTACCTGCGGATGATCGCGATCGCCCGCCTCTTCCTGGACAACGTCCAGCACATCCAGGGCTCGTGGCTGACCACCGGCAAGGAGGTCGGCCAGCTGTCCCTGCACTACGGCGCGGACGACCTCGGCTCGATCATGCTGGAGGAGAACGTGGTCTCCTCGGCCGGTGCCAAGCACCGCTCCAACCGGCTGGAGATCATCGACCTGATCCGCAAGGCGGGCCGCGTGCCGGCGCAGCGCGCCACGACGTACGAGCACCTCGTCGTGCACGACGACCCGGCGAACGACCCCGTCGACGACCGCGTGGTCTCCCACATCTCCTCCACGGCCATCGAGGGCGGCACGGCTCACCCCGAGCTGAAGCTGCTGACGTCCAACTGAGCCTGCCGTGCTGACCCTTCATGTCGCCGAGCGCTCTCCCGAGGCGGCTGTCCTGGTCGACGGGGCGTCCGTCGCCGCCGTCGGCGCGTACGAGGAACTGGCCGCCGCCGAGCCCCGGGCGAGGGTGCGGCGCTGGCCCGGCATCCTCACCCCGGGGCTGCTGAACCCGTACGGTCCGGAGCTGCTGGAGGCCACCTACCATCCCGACCCGCGTGAGGCCGACGTCCTCGGCACCGAACCCATCGGCGGGGCGCGGGCGAAGGAGATCTTCCGTGGTGATCCCGCGCGCCTCGGCGCGAGCGCGCGACGCGGGGTGCAGCGGATGCTGGCGCACGGCACGGTGGCGGTGGCCGGGGAGCTGCGGTCGCGGGCGGTGGCCGACGCGGTGCGCAGGGCCGGGCTCGCGGTGGGGCAGCGGCCCGACCGCCTGCCGGGCCCGGCAGCGCTGTCCCCGACCCCGCTGGTCCTGCTGCCGCCCCTCGTCCCGGGCGGGCCCGCCCGCTTCGCCGTGTTCGACGTCGAGGACCGCGCCGATCTGGTCCGCCGCGGCGCCGGAACCTGCGTGGCGACCGTGATCGGCGGGCGATTGGTGTACCGGGGCCGCTGAGCCGCGCGCGGTCCCCTGAACCGGGGCTGCCACAATGGGCGGGTGACCCGCGCCTCCCTGAACAAGCAGCCGCACGAAGTCGCCTCGATGTTCGACGACGTGGCGGAACGGTACGACCTGACGAACGCCGTGCTGTCGCTCGGCCAGGACCGGCGCTGGCGCAAGGAGGTGGCGGCCGCGGTCGACGCGCGCCCCGCGCAGAAGGTCCTCGACCTCGCGGCCGGTACGGCGACCTCCTCGCTGCCCTTCGCGCGGACGGGCGCCTACGTCGTCCCCTGCGACTTCTCGGTCGGGATGCTCCAGGTCGGCAAGAAGAAGCACACCTGGCTGCCGTTCACGGCCGGGGACGCGACGAAGCTGCCGTTCAAGGACGACACCTTCGACGCCGTCACGATCTCCTTCGGGCTGCGCAACGTCCAGGACACGGACACGGCGCTGCGCGAGATGTACCGGGTGACCCGGCCCGGCGGACGCGTGGTGATCTGCGAGTTCTCCACGCCGACGTGGGCGCCGTTCCGCACCGTCTACACCGAGTACCTGATGCGGGCGCTGCCCCCGGTCGCGCGCGCGGTGTCCTCGAACCCGGACGCCTACGTCTACCTCGCCGAGTCCATCCGGGCCTGGCCCGACCAGCCCGCCCTCGCCGAACGGCTGCGCAAGGCGGGCTGGTCGAAGGTGGCCTGGCGTGATCTCACCGGTGGTGTGGTCGCGCTGCACCGGGGCTTCAAGGAGAGCTGACACCGGCGGTGCGGCGGCTCACCGGTTGATCATCTCGAAGGCGTCACCGGGCTCCCCGAGTTCGCGCTGCAGCCCGCCCGTGGGCGGCCGTGGGATGCGTGGCTCGCGCACGCCCCCGCCGCCCTCTCCTTCGCCGAAGTCGAACCACACGTACACCATCGACTCCCGCGGCACCTCGGCGCCGGGCTGCGGGTACTGGCGTACGACGTAGTCGACGACCGTGAGGTGGAAGTCCGGGCGGTCGGGCGCATTGAGGAACAAGCCCTGCGCCCGGGCCGTTTCGCGCGCGTCCACGGCCATCAGTCCGACCAGCCGTGGCACGCGCACTTCAGGTGTTTTGGGTGTTATGCGCACAGATGTCACCCCCAGCGGTACTGGAAGCGTAACTCCCGTACGTCCCAGCCGGAAGGCGCCGGTGTCTTTCTGTGACAGACGGCTACTCTCCGTCATCAAGGGCGAGTCGGAAGCAGAGGGCCCGCTCGTCCAGCGTGGGATGCGGGTACGTCTCCGCCGGCTCCATGCCGAGCCGTTGGGCCACCGCGATCGACCGCTCGTTGCCCGGCCGGACCATCGCCACCACCTGCCGCACCCCGGCCGCCCGCACCCGCCGGAGCGTCTCGCGTGCGGCCGCGCTGACATACCCCCTGCCCCAGTGCGGGCGAGCGAGTCGCCAGCCGATCTCGATGTCGCCGACCGGGCCCCAGCCGGGCCGCCAGGGCTGCGCCCCGGTGAAGCCGATCACCTCGCCGGACTCGTCCAGCATGGTCCACAGGCAGAAGCCGAGTTCGGCGTCGTGCCGCCGCTGCCGCGCGGTGAGCTCCTCGTAGACCGACAGCGAGGCCGCCTTGCCGCCGTAGAACTCCATGACCTCGGGGTCGTCGAAGGCCCGGTGCCAGGCGACCGCGTCCTCATGGGTGGGGACGCGCAGCCGTACTGCGGGGAGGGGTCGGTTCACAGGGCAGCCCTTCAGCCGGGTGATCAATTCTGCTGAATAGACTGCCCATGTCCAGTGCCGGTCGGCACGCAGATTTCGAACTTGGGGAGATCCCGCCGTGACCGTCGTGAAGGAGCCCCTCTCCGAGAACACCGCCGACGTGATCGTCGTCGGCGCGGGGCCGGCCGGCTCCACGACCGCCTACCACCTCGCCAAGGCGGGCCTCGACGTCCTGCTTCTGGAGAAGACCGAGTTCCCGCGGGAGAAGGTCTGCGGAGACGGCCTCACCCCGCGCGCGGTGAAGCAGCTCGTGGCCATGGGCATCGACATCTCCGAGGAGGCCGGCTGGCTGCGCAACAAGGGCCTGCGCATCATCGGCGGCGGCTCCCGCCTCCAGCTGGACTGGCCGGATCTCGCCGCCTATCCGAACTACGGCCTCGTCCGCAGGCGCGACGACTTCGACGAGCAGCTCGCCCGCAACGCCCAGAAGGCCGGTGCCCGGCTCTTCGAGCGCTGCAACGTCTCCGGTGCCGTCGTCGACGACCGCACCGGCCGCATCACCGGCGTCACCGCCAAGCTCGGCGAGGAGAAGCGCGAGGTCACCTTCCACGCGCCGCTCGTCGTCGCCGCCGACGGCAACTCCACCCGGCTGTCCCTCGCGATGGGCCTGCACCGCCGCGAGGACCGCCCCATGGGCGTCGCCGTGCGCACCTACTTCACCTCGCCCCGCCACGACGACGACTACCTGGAGTCCTGGCTGGAGCTGTGGGACCGCCGCGGCTCCCAGGACCGTCTGCTGCCCGGCTACGGCTGGGTCTTCGGCATGGGCGACGGCACGTCCAACGTGGGACTCGGCGTGCTGAACACCTCCGCCTCCTTCAAGGAGCTGGACTGGCGCGAGGTCCTCAAGGCCTGGTGCGCCTCCATGCCGGAGGACTGGGGCTACACCCCCGAGAACATGACCGGCCCGATCCGCGGCGCCGCCCTGCCCATGGCCTTCAACCGCCAGCCGCACTACACGCGCGGACTGCTGCTCGTCGGCGACGCCGGCGGCCTGGTGAACCCCTTCAACGGCGAGGGCATCGCCTACGCCATGGAGTCCGGCCAGATCGCCGCCGACGTCATCGTCCAGGCCCACGCGCGGGCCACGCCCGCCCAGCGCGAGATCGCCCTGCAGCGCTACCCGCGCGTCCTGAAGGACACCTACGGCGGCTACTACACCCTCGGCCGCGCCTTCGTGAAGCTCATCGGCAACCCGAAGGTCATGCAGATCGCCGCCCAGCGCGGCCTCACCCACCCGCTGCTGATGAAGTTCACCCTCAAGCTCCTCGCGAACCTCACCGACCCCACCGGCGGCGACGCGATGGACCGCATCATCAACGGTCTGAGCAAGGTGGCCCCGAAGGCGTGAAGGCGCCGTGAAGGGCCCTGGAGGGGCGCAGGACCGCGTCGGACGTCCGGCTGCCGCCCGCGGGTACCTGCGCCCGCGACGGCGCCGCAGACGAGCGACGGTGGCCTCGCACCCCTTCCGGCGCGGCTACGCGCGGATCGGCTCCTCGGCCCGGGCGGCCCGGCGGGTGAACACCTCGTCGCGCCGGTCCGCCATCTGCCGCAGTGCGTCCTTTTTCTCCCGCTTGGAGAGTCGATCGAGGTAGATGTGCCCGTTCGTGTGGTCGGTCTCGTGTGCGAGGCAGCGCGCGAAGTACCCCGTGCCCTCGACGGCGACCGGCCGACCGCCCCTGTCCTGCCCGCGCACGACGGCCCGGTCCGGCCGCGCTACGGCCATCACGGCACCCGGCACCGACAGGCAGCCCTCGTCCTCGTCCAGCAACCGTCGCCCGCTCGTGGGCGTTTCGAGCACTGGATTGACGATGTGTCCGACATGTCGGACACCGTGATCGTCGGGGCAGTCGTACACGAACAGTCGTAGATCGACCCCGACCTGATTCGCCGCCAGTCCCGCCCCTTCGGCGACGTACAGCGTGCGGAACATGTCGTCGACGAGTGCGGCGAGGTCGGGCCCGAACTCCGTGACGTCCCGGCACGGCTTGTGCAGGATCTCCTCGCCGACCTCGGTGACCCGGCGCACGGCACCGCGCAGGGCCTCGGGGGCATGGCGGGGGTAGTGGTCGGCGGGCCTGCCCTGTACGAACACGCGTGGCATCGCGCGGTCTCCTTCGCTCGTGGACGGACCGCCGAGCGGCGGCCCGCGCCGAGCATGTCAGGAGCGGCGCCCCGGCGCGCCGGGAACGACGCAAGGGCCGCTGCCCCCGAGCGGCTGCGGCCCCTACGTGCGTGATGCGGCGTGCGGAGTGCTCAGAGCACCCGCACCGCGCCGGTCGGCGGGTCGTACGACAGCGGCTTCTCGACGATGCCGGTGGACGGGTTCTGCGCGCCGACGAACATGCCGTCGCCCACGTACACCGCCACGTGGTACGCGCTGCCGGCGCCGCCCCAGTAGAGGACGTCGCCCGGCTGCAGGTTGCTCAGCGAGACCTGCGTGCCGGCGGTCGACTGGTCCTGGGAGACGCGCGGCAGGCTGACGCCGATCTGCTTGAAGGCGGCCTGCACCAGGCCGGAGCAGTCGTAGGCGCTCGGGCCGGAGGCGCCCAGGACGTAGGACTTGCCGAGCTGCGCCTTCACGAACGAGATGACGGCCGCGGCCGAGCCGGTCGCCGTGGACGAGCCGGTGGACGTGCTCGTGGAGGTGCTGCCGGAGTCCGACGTCGCGGAGAGCGTCGTGCGCTCCGTGGTGCGCGAGGCGCGGGCGGCGGCGGCCTTGCGGGCGGCCTCCTCGGCCTTCTTCTTGGCCTCCGCGGCCTTCTGCTTGGCCTCGGCGAGGTCCGTCTTGGCCTGCTTCGCGGCCTTTGTGGCGGCTGCGTCGCGTTCGGCCTGCAGCTGGTAGTTCGCGGCGGCCTGCTGCGTGGCGTCCGCCGACTTGGCCGCCTGGGCGGCCAAGTCGGCCGTCAGGGTGGGCAGCTCGAGGGTCTGCGTCACAGGCTCGGCCGCGTTCGCCGAGCCGGACGCCCCGGCGACTGCCAGGGTGCTGAGGACGCCACCGGCAACTCCGGCCCGCATCGCGAGGGTCGACGCGCTGCGGCGGGGCTTCCGGTGGCTGCGTATGTGAGCGGTGTGGGACATGGGAACAACCGGTACCAGGGGCTCCTTCATATCTTCAAGAAACGTGTGCTGCGCCACAGTTGCTCAATCGAGACCATGAATCCCGGGCGCGTCGCTCTTTATTGACGCCGTAACGGACATTGCGGACGTCGGTGATCAAGCCCTTGATCACGCCCTTTGATCATTACGTCCGAATTGCCCCCCGCCTACCACTGGTTGAGATGGTTGGCCAAGCCCGGTTCTCATGAGGCTCTCATCGATGTGGCGGAGGTCACGGAACGGTTACCGGAACCGCGGCGTCCCGTGCGCGCGGAGCTCGTGAACGCGTGCACGCACCCACACCGCGTCCACATCGCGCTCGACACCTCCCTCCGACGTGTGAACGGAGCCCTCTACCAGGCAGTGCCGTCCAGCGCCAATTTGCATGCAGCGGAACTCTCTTGATATTGAGACGCCCCCTCCGGCCTGCGATGACGAGCCAGAATGTCACTTCTGGTGATCAACTGAACGCTTCGCGTATGAAGATCACCCATCATCCGACTTCATGATCCTTCGTCAGGTGGTGGAGATCACAAAGCTTGTGGAATACGCCGTGTCGCAGATCACAGAGCGGCGGGCATAAGATGCGTGGCAGCTGGGCTTGTGACCTGCTTCACATGTTCTCGATCTTCGCCCGGGACGAGCGGGGCTCGTGGGACCGGTGAGGCGGATGTGGGCCCGGTGCACCAGTGCAACCGCCAGCAGTCAGCGCCGACTGAGAGGAGCGAGGAGCGGTGAACGCGTATGCGCCCATCCTCGTACTGGGAGCCCTCGGGGCAGGCTTTGCGATCTTCTCCGTGGTCATGGCCACGCTGATCGGTCCGAAGCGGTACAACCGCGCCAAGCTCGAGGCCTACGAGTGCGGCATCGAGCCGACCCCCACGCCGGCCGGTGGCGGGCGCTTCCCCATCAAGTACTACCTGACGGCGATGCTCTTCATCGTCTTCGACATCGAGATCGTCTTCCTCTACCCCTGGGCCGTCACCTTCGACGCCCTGGGGATTTTCGGGCTCGTGGAGATGCTGCTCTTCGTGCTCACCGTCTTCGTCGCGTACGCGTACGTATGGCGGCGCGGCGGCCTGGAATGGGACTGAGGGGCCTTTAGAGACATGGGACTCGAAGAAAAGCTGCCGAGCGGCTTCCTGCTGACCACCGTCGAGCAGGCCGCGGGCTGGGTGCGCAAGGCGTCCGTCTTCCCGGCCACCTTCGGCCTCGCCTGCTGCGCCATCGAGATGATGACCACCGGCGCCGGCCGATACGACCTGGCGCGCTTCGGCATGGAGGTCTTCCGCGGCTCGCCGCGCCAGGCGGACCTGATGATCGTCGCCGGCCGGGTCAGCCAGAAGATGGCGCCGGTGCTCAGGCAGGTCTACGACCAGATGCCCAGCCCGAAATGGGTGATCTCCATGGGCGTCTGCGCCTCCTCGGGCGGCATGTTCAACAACTACGCGATCGTCCAGGGCGTCGACCACATCGTCCCGGTCGACATCTACCTGCCGGGCTGTCCGCCCCGCCCCGAGATGCTGATGGACGCGATCCTCAAGCTCCACCACAAGATCCAGACCTCCAAGCTCGGCGTCAACGCCGAGGAGGCCGCCCGCGAGGCGGAGGAGGCGGCGCTCAAGGCCCTGCCCACGATCGAGATGAAGGGGCTGCTGCGGTGAGCGACGCGAACGGCACCAACGGCGCGAACGGGTCCGCGAACGGGGTGAACCCCGAGAAGGACCTCTCCGCTTCCAACCTCCCCGGCCAGCGTGGCCAGGGCGGCGAGGAGATCCGCGTCCAGCGCGGGATGTTCGGCGCCGACAACGGCGGCGACACCTCCGGCTACGGCGGTCTCGTCCGTTCGGTCCGACTTCCGGGACCGGCGAGCAGGCCGTACGGCGGCTGGTTCGACGAGGTCGCCGACGAACTCGAAGGCGCCCTGGAGGAACAGGGACTCCTCCCCGGCAACGCCGTCGAGAAGACGGTCGTCGACCGCGGCGAGCTGACCTTCCACGTCGAACGCGAGCACCTGGTGCGCGTCGCCCGCACCCTGCGCGACGACCCGGCTCTGCGCTTCGAGCTGTGCACCGGCGTCAGCGGCGTCCACTACCCGCACGACAAGGGCCGCGAGCTGCACGCCGTCTACCACCTGCGCTCGATCACCCACAACCGGCTGATCCGCCTCGAAGTCAGCGCCCCCGACGCCGACCCGCGCATCCCGTCCCTCGTCCCCGTCTTCCCGACGAACGACTGGCACGAGCGCGAGACCTACGACTTCTTCGGCATCGTCTTCGACGGTCACCCGGCCCTGACGCGGATCATGATGCCGGACGACTGGCAGGGCCATCCGCAGCGCAAGGACTACCCCCTCGGCGGCATCCCCGTCGAGTACAAGGGCGCCCAGATCCCGGCTCCGGACCAGCGGAGGTCGTACTCGTGAGCACGCAGTCAGCAGACGCCGCGTCGGCCGCATCGACACGCGAGACCACCGAGGGCACCGTATATACGGTCACCGGCGGCGAC
The DNA here is from genome assembly GCF_001514035.1 of Streptomyces yokosukanensis. Classification (GTDB taxonomy): domain Bacteria; phylum Actinomycetota; class Actinomycetes; order Streptomycetales; family Streptomycetaceae; genus Streptomyces; species Streptomyces yokosukanensis. The sequence continues at coordinate 145,036 of NZ_KQ948208.1, forward strand.
TGGGACGAGATCGTCCAGTCCGCGACCCGCGCCGACGACGAACGCATCGTCGTCAACATGGGTCCCCAGCACCCCTCCACCCACGGAGTGCTCCGTCTGATCCTGGAGATCGAGGGCGAGACGGTCACCGAGGCCCGCTGCGGCATCGGCTATCTGCACACCGGCATCGAGAAGAACCTCGAGTTCCGCACGTGGACGCAGGGCACCACCTTCGTCACGCGCATGGACTACCTGACGTCCTTCTTCAACGAGACCGCCTACTGCCTCGCCGTCGAGAAACTCCTCGGCATCGAGGACCAGATCACCGAGCGCGCCAAGATCATCCGGGTGCTCCTGATGGAGCTGAACCGGATGTCCTCCCACCTGGTGTGCATCGCCACAGGCGGCATGGAGCTGGGCGCCACCACGATCATGATCTACGGCTTCCGTGATCGTGAAATGATTCTCGACCTCTACGAGCTGATCACCGGCCTCAGGATGAACCACGCGTACATCCGGCCGGGCGGACTCGCCCAGGACCTGCCGCCCGGAGCGGTGGACCAGATCCGCGAGTTCGTGAAGAAGATGAAGAAGAACCTCCCGGAGTACGACAAGCTCGCCACCGGGAACCCCATCTTCAAGGCCCGCATGCAGGACGTCGGCTATCTCGACCTGGCCGGCTGCATGGCCCTCGGCGCCACCGGACCGATCCTGCGCTCCACCGGCCTGCCGCACGACCTGCGCAAGGCGCAGCCGTACTGCGACTACGAGACGTACGACTTCGACATCCCGACCGCCGACACCTGCGACTCCTACGGCCGCTTCCTCGTCCGCCTGGAGGAGATGCGCCAGTCGCTCAGGATCGTCGAGCAGTGCCTGGACCGGCTCCAGCCCGGCCCGGTCATGGTCGCCGACAAGAAGATCGCCTGGCCCGCCCAGCTCGCCCTGGGACCGGACGGACTCGGCAACTCCCTCGACCACATCAAGAAGATCATGGGCACCTCCATGGAGGCCCTGATCCACCACTTCAAGCTCGTCACCGAGGGCTTCCGCGTCCCGCCCGGACAGGCGTACGCGGCCGTCGAGTCCCCCAAGGGCGAGCTGGGCGTGCACGTCGTCTCCGACGGTGGCACCCGCCCCTACCGGGTCCACTTCCGCGACCCGTCCTTCACCAACCTGCAGGCCATGGCGGCGATGTGCGAAGGCGGCCAGGTCGCCGACGTCATCGTCGCCGTCGCGTCCATCGACCCCGTGATGGGAGGCGTCGACCGGTGACCACCTCTTCTTCGGAGCGGGGCGTCAGCCTGGGCATGCCCGAACTGCCCGCGCCCGCGTACCCGGACGACGTCCGGGCCCGGCTGGAGGCGGACGCGCGCGAGGTCGTCGCGCGCTACCCGGACTCCCGGTCCGCCCTGCTCCCGCTGCTCCACCTCGTGCAGTCGCAGGAGGGCCATGTCACGCGCACCGGAATGCAGTTCTGCGCGGACATGCTGGACCTGACCACGGCCGAGGTCACCGCCGTCGCGACCTTCTACACCATGTACCGGCGCCGGCCTTCCGGCGACTACCAGGTCGGTGTGTGCACCAACACCCTGTGCGCGGTGATGGGCGGAGACGCGATCTTCGAGACCCTTCAGGAGCACCTCGGCGTCGGCAACGGCGAGACCACCGACGACGGCAAGGTCACCCTGGAGCACATCGAGTGCAACGCGGCCTGCGACTTCGCGCCGGTCGTGATGGTCAACTGGGAGTTCTTCGACAACCAGACGCCGGGCAGCGCCAAGAGCCTGGTCGACGATCTGCGCGCGGGACGGCCCGTGCAACCCACGCGTGGAGCGCGGCTGTGCACGTTCAAGGAGACCGCGCGGATCCTGGCCGGCTTCCCCGACGAGCGGCCCGGGGCCGTCGAGGAGGGCGGCAGTGCGGGACCGCCGTCGCTGGTGGGCCTTCGCCTGGCAAGGGGAGAGGCCGCACCCGCGCGCGTGGTCCATCCGCGTGCGCAGGAACCCCAGGACGCGCCTTCCGCGGGCCAGGCCGAAGAGGAGGGGGAGTGATGACCGTGACACCTGAACTCAAGGACACCAGCCCCGAGAAGCTGCTCGCACCCGTGCTGTCGGCCTTCTGGGACGAGGACCGGTCCTGGACTCTGGACGTCTACCGGAGGCACGAGGGGTACGAGGGGCTCCGCAAGGCGCTCGCCATGTCGCCCGACGACGTGATCGCGTACGTCAAGGACTCCGGTCTGCGCGGCCGCGGAGGCGCGGGATTCCCGACCGGAATGAAGTGGCAGTTCATTCCGCAGGGAGATGGAAAACCGCACTATCTAGTTGTCAACGCCGACGAATCGGAGCCCGGGACGTGCAAGGACATCCCGCTCCTCTTCGCGAACCCGCATAGCCTCATCGAGGGCATGGTGATCGCGTGCTATGCCATCAGGTCGTCGCATGCCTTCATCTATCTGCGTGGTGAAGTCGTCCCCGTTCTGCGGCGGTTGCACGAGGCCGTGCGCGAGGCCTACGCGGCGGGCTACCTCGGCGAGAACATCCTGGGCAGCGGGCTCGACCTCCATCTCACCGTGCACGCGGGCGCCGGCGCGTACATCTGCGGTGAGGAGACCGCACTGCTCGACTCGCTCGAAGGCCGCCGTGGTCAACCGCGGCTGCGTCCCCCCTTCCCTGCGGTGGAAGGCCTCTACGCCTGTCCGACTGTGGTGAATAACGTCGAGTCGATCGCGTCGGTTCCCGCGATCCTGCAAAACGGGAAAGAATGGTTCAGGTCGATGGGCAGCGAGAAGTCCCCGGGCTTCACGCTCTACTCGCTCAGCGGCCACGTCGCCAGCCCAGGCCAGTACGAGGCCCCGCTCGGCATCACACTCCGCCAGCTGCTCGACATGAGCGGCGGGATGCGCCCCGGCCACCGCCTGAAGTTCTGGACGCCGGGCGGCTCCTCGACACCGATGTTCACCGACGAGCACCTCGACGTCCCCCTCGACTACGAAGGGGTGGGCGCCGCGGGTTCCATGCTCGGTACGAAGGCCCTGCAGTGCTTCGACGAGACGACCTGCGTGGTGCGGGCGGTGACCCGCTGGACCGAGTTCTACGCCCACGAGTCCTGCGGCAAGTGCACGCCCTGCCGCGAAGGAACGTACTGGCTGGTGCAGTTGCTGCGGGACATCGAGGCCGGCAAGGGCGTCATGTCCGACCTCGACAAGCTCGCCGACATCGCCGACAACATCAACGGCAAGTCCTTCTGCGCCCTCGGCGACGGCGCCGCGTCCCCGATCTTCTCCTCGCTGAAGTACTTCCGTGAGGAGTACGCGCAGCACATCACGGGCCGGGGCTGCCCCTTCGACCCGGCCAAGTCGACGGCCTGGGCGGACCGCCCGGAGGTGAACGCATGACCGTGACCACCAGTGCTCCCTCGGGCGGGGGAGAGGCGGCGGTCCCGCCGGAGGACCTCGTCGCGCTGACGATCGACGGCCTCGAGATCAGCGTGCCCAAGGGCACCCTGGTCATCCGGGCCGCCGAGCAGCTCGGCATCGAGGTCCCCCGGTTCTGCGACCACCCCCTGCTCGACCCCGCCGGCGCCTGCCGGCAGTGCATCGTCGAGGTCGAGGGCCAGCGCAAGCCCATGGCGTCCTGCACCATCACCTGCACCGACGGCATGGTGGTCAAGACCCAGCTCACCTCGCCGGTCGCCGAGAAGGCCCAGCACGGTGTGATGGAGCTGCTGCTCATCAACCACCCGCTGGACTGCCCGGTCTGCGACAAGGGCGGCGAGTGCCCGCTGCAGAACCAGGCCATGTCGCACGGCAACGCCGACTCCCGCTTCGAGGGCAAGAAGCGCACCTACGAAAAGCCCGTACCGATCTCCACCCAGGTGCTCCTGGACCGCGAGCGATGCGTGCTGTGCGCCCGCTGCACCCGGTTCTCCAACCAGATCGCGGGCGACCCGATGATCGAGCTGATCGAGCGGGGCGCGCTCCAGCAGGTCGGCACCGGCGAGGGCGACCCGTTCGAGTCGTACTTCTCCGGCAACACCATCCAGATCTGCCCGGTCGGCGCGCTGACCTCGGCGGCCTACCGCTTCCGCTCCCGGCCCTTCGACCTGGTCTCCTCGCCCTCGGTCTGCGAGCACTGCTCCGGCGGCTGCGCCACCCGCACCGACCACCGGCGCGGCAAGGTCATGCGACGGCTCGCCGCCAACGACCCCGAGGTCAACGAGGAGTGGATCTGCGACAAGGGACGCTTCGCGTTCCGCTACGCGCAGCTCAAGGACCGCCTCGACACCCCGCTCGTCCGCAACGCCGACGGCGTCCTGGAGCCGGCTTCCTGGCCGGAGGCGCTGGACGCGGCCGCGCGGGGACTGGGCACGGCCCGCTCCCGGGCCGGCGTCCTGATCGGTGGCAGGCTGACCGTCGAGGACGCCTACGCGTACAGCAAGTTCGCGCGCGTGGCGCTCGACACGAACGACATCGACTTCCGCGCGCGCGTGCACAGCGGCGAGGAAGCCGACTTCCTGGCCTGCGAGGTGGCCGGCCGCGGCCGTGACCTCGACGGTACGGGCGTCACGTACACGTCCCTGGAGAAGGCGCCCGCCGTTCTGCTGGTCGGCCTCGAGTCGGAGGAGGAGGCGCCCGGCGTCTTCCTGCGGCTGCGCAAGGCCTGGCGCAAGCACAAGCAGCAGGTGTTCGGCTTGGCCACGCACACCACCCGGGGCCTTCAGAAGGCGGGCGGCACACTGCTGCCGGCCGCGCCGGGCACCGAGACCGAATGGCTCGACGCCCTCGCGAGCGGCGTCGGCCTGGAGGAACTCGGCGCCCGCGCCGCCGAGGCGCTGCGCACCGAAGGCGCGGTCATCGTCGTCGGAGAGCGGCTCGCCAGCGTCGTCGGCGGCCTCACCGCCGCCGTACGCGCCGCCACCGCGACCGGCGCCCAGCTGGTGTGGATCCCACGCCGGGCCGGTGAGCGCGGCGCCGTCGAGGTGGGCGCGCTGCCGTCGCTGCTGCCGGGCGGCCGCCCGGCGACCGACCCGCGCGCGCGGGACGAGGTGGCCACCGCCTGGGGTCTCGCCGAACTCCCGCTGCACTACGGCCGCGACACCCACCACATCGTGGAGGCCGCCGCCACCGGTGAACTGTCGGCGCTCGTCGTCGCCGGCGTCGAGGTCGCCGACCTGCCCGACCCGGCACGCGCGCGTGAAGCGCTCGACAGCGTCGGCTTCCTGGTGTCGCTGGAACTGCGGCCCAGCGAGGTCACCGAGCACGCCGACGTCGTCCTGCCGGTCGCCGCGGTCGCCGAGAAGGCGGGCACCTTCCTCAACTGGGAGGGCAGGGCGCGCTTCTTCGACGCCGCGCTCAAGCCCGACCAGATGACCCGCCGCCTGGCACCGACCGACGCGCGCGTGCTGCAGATGCTCGCCGACGCCATGGACGTCCACCTGGGCCTGCCGGATCTGCGCACCACGCGCGCGGAGATCGACCGGCTCGGCTCCTGGGACGGCCCGCGCGCCACCGAGCCCCAGGAGTCCGCGGGCGCACTGGCCCGCCCGGCCGCCGGCGAGGCCGTACTCGCCGGGCACCGGCTGCTGCTCGACCACGGCGTCCTTCAGGAGGGCGACGAGGCGCTCGCAGGCACCCGGCACGCCGCCCGCGCGCGCGTGTCCGCCGCTACGGCCGCCGAGGCGGGCGTGGCGGACGGCGACCTCTTCGCCGTCACGGGACCGGCCGGCTCGGTCGAACTCCCGCTGCAGATCACCGAGATGCCCGACCGGGTGGTCTGGCTCCCGCTGAACTCCGTCGGTGCCGGCGTCGCCTCCGACACCGGGGCACAGCCCGGCTCCCTCGTCCGCATCGGCCCGTCGGCACTCGCCGAACCGGCCCCCAAGGAGGTGGAGGCATGAGCCCGTACCTCGCAGCTGAAGACCTCTCGATGTTCGGCCGCGACCCCTGGTGGCTGGTCGTCGTCAAGGCCGTGTTCTGCTTCGCCTTCCTGATGGTGACCGTGCTGTTCTCCATCGTCTGGGAGCGCAAGGTCGTCGCCTGGATGCAGCTGCGCATCGGCCCCAACCGGCACGGCCCCTGGGGCATGCTCCAGTCGCTCGCCGACGGCGTGAAGCTGATGCTCAAGGAAGACATCATCGTCAAGCGCGCGGACAAGGTCGTCTACATCCTCGCGCCGATCGTCGCGGCCGTCCCGGCCTTCATGGCGATCGCGGTGATCCCCTTCGGCCCGGCCGGCAACGAGATCTCGATCTTCGGCCACCGCACCACGATGCAACTCACCGACCTGCCGATCGCGATGCTCTACATCCTCGCGGTCGCCTCCGTCGGCATCTACGGCATCGTGCTGGCGGGCTGGAGTTCCGGATCCACCTACCCGCTCCTCGGCGGCCTGCGCTCCTGCGCGCAGATGATCTCCTACGAGATCGCCATGGGCGCCGCGTTCGCCTCCGTGTTCCTCTACTCGGGGTCGATGTCGACGTCCACGATCGTGGAGCAGCAGCACGACCGCTGGTACATCCTGCTGCTGCCGGTCTCCTTCATCCTCTACATCATCACGATGGTCGGCGAGACCAACCGCGCCCCCTTCGACATGCCGGAGTCCGAGGGCGACCTGGTCGGCGGCTTCAACACCGAGTACTCGTCCATCAAGTTCGCGATGTTCATGCTCGCCGAGTACGTGAACATGGTGACAGTCTCGGCCGTGTCGACCACCCTGTTCCTCGGCGGCTGGCGCGCCCCCTGGCCGATCAGCGCCTTCTGGGCGGGCGCGAACCACGGCTGGTGGCCGCTGCTCTGGTTCGTGATCAAGGTCCAGCTGCTGCTGTTCTTCTTCATCTGGCTGCGCGGCACGCTCCCGCGGGTCCGCTACGACCAGCTGATGAAGCTCGGCTGGAAGGTCCTCATCCCGGTCTCCGTGACCTGGCTGATGCTGGTGGCGACCGTACGGGCCCTGCGCAACGAGCACTACGACTTCGCCGACATCGCCCTCTACGTGGGCGGCGGAGTCCTGGCCCTGCTGCTGATCTCCTTCGTCGCCGACATGTTCCGGGAGAAGGCCGACACGGCCGGGCGGTCCGCCGCCCAAGAGGCCGGATTCGACCCGATGGCCGGCGGGTTCCCGGTACCGCCGCTGCCCGGGCAGGAGCTGCCACCGGTGCCGAGGCGCCGCCCGCGATGGGGAGAGCGGGAGCTGATTGTCAGTGGTGGGACGGACACTGTCAGTGACGGATCTTCGGATGGAAAGAAGGCGTCCGATGGCTGAGGAGCCCAAGGAGACCAAGCCCGGTTTCCAGAACCCCGTAGCCGGCTTCGGCGTGACCTTCAAGGCCATGTTCAAGCGGCGGCTGACCGAGCAGTACCCGGAGCAGAAGAAGACCACGGCCCCGCGGTTCCACGGACGGCACCAGCTCAACCGCCATCCGGACGGCCTGGAGAAGTGCGTCGGCTGCGAGCTGTGCGCCTGGGCCTGCCCCGCCGACGCCATCTACGTGGAGGGCGCCGACAACACCGACGAGGAACGCTACTCGCCGGGCGAGCGGTACGGCCGCGTCTACCAGATCAACTACGCCCGCTGCATCCTGTGCGGACTGTGCATCGAGGCGTGCCCCACGCGCGCGCTGACGATGACCAACGAGTTCGAACTGGCCGACTCCAGCCGCGCCAACCTCATCTACACCAAGGAACAGCTCCTGGCCGGCCTCGAAGAGGGCATGGTCGACACGCCCCACGCGATCTTCCCGGGGACGGACGAGCAGGACTACTACCGCGGTCTGGTCACCCAGGCCGCGCCCGGCACCGTACGGCAGGTGCCCGTGTCCAAGGGCGAGAAGCCGGAAGACCAGGAGGCGGACGCATGAGCGCGCAGCTCGCCGCCTACACCACCTCCACCGGTGAGGCCTTCCAGTTCTGGGTCCTCGGCACCGTCGCGGTGATCGGCGCCCTGTGCACCGTCTTCATGAAGAAGGCCGTGCACAGCGCGCTCTGCCTCGCCGGAACCATGATCGTCCTGGCGGTGTTCTACCTCGCCAACGGCGCCTACTTCCTGGGAATCGTGCAGATCGTCGTCTACACCGGCGCGATCATGATGCTGTTCCTGTTCGTGGTGATGCTCGTCGGCGTCACGGCCGCCGACTCCTTGAAGGAGACCATCAAGGGCCAGCGCTGGCTGGCCCTTCTGTGCGGGGTGGGCTTCGGTGTCCTGCTGCTCGTGGGCATCGGGAACGCTTCCCTGAAGGAGTTCACCGGCACCGGCCGGGCGAACGCGAACGGCAATGTGGAAGGCCTCGCCTCCCTCATCTTCACCAAGTACGTCTTCGCCTTCGAAATCACCGGCGCCCTGCTGATCACGGCCGCCGTCGGCGCCATGGTGCTCACCCACCGCGAGCGCACCGAGCGCGCCAAGACCCAGCGCGAGCTGTCCGAGCAGCGCGTCCGCGAGGGCACGCACGTACCGCCGCTGCCCGCCCCCGGTGTCTACGCCCGGCACAACGCCGTGGACATCGCGGGCCTGCTCCCCGACGGCACCCCGTCCGAGCTGACCGTCAACAAGACGCTGCGTGAGCGCGGCCAGATCCGTGACGTGTCCGCCGAGGCGTTGGGCGAGCTGCGTGCCCTGGAACAGCGATCCGAGGAACGCCTGGAGCGCACGGAGATCGAACCGGCGACGTTCAAGCGGCCCGAGGAGGCGTCGAAGTGAACCCGGTCAACTATCTCTACCTCGCCGCCCTGTTGTTCACGATCGGTGCGACCGGCGTCCTGATCCGGCGCAACGCCATCGTGGTCTTCATGTGCATCGAGCTGATGCTGAACGCCTGCAACCTCGCGTTCGTCACCTTCTCCCGGATGCACGGCAACCTCGACGGCCAGATCATCGCCTTCTTCACGATGGTCGTCGCCGCCGCGGAGGTCGTGGTGGGCCTCGCGATCATCGTGTCGCTGTTCCGTACCCGCCACTCGGCCTCGGTCGACGACGCCAGCCTGATGAAGCTGTAAGGGGTCGGAAGAATCGTGGAGAACCTGATCGCGCTGCTCATCGCGGCGCCCCTGCTCGGAGCGGCCGTCCTGTTGGTCGGCGGCCGGCGCCTGGACCGCGTCGGCCACTGGGTCGGCACGCTCCTGTCGGCCACATCCTTCGTGTTCGGCCTGATCCTCTTCGTCGACCTGCTCGGCAAGAACGCCGAACACCGCACCCTGATCAAGCACCTGTTCACCTGGGTCCCGGTGGCCGGCTTCCAAGCGGACGTCACCTTCCGCCTGGACCAGCTGTCGATGACGTTCGTCCTGCTCATCACCGGCGTCGGCTCCCTGATCCACCTCTACTCGGTCGGGTACATGGAGCACGACGAGCGGCGCCGCCGCTTCTTCGGCTATCTGAACCTGTTCCTCGCGGCGATGCTGCTGCTCGTCCTCGCCGACAACTACCTGCTGCTGTACGTCGGCTGGGAGGGCGTCGGTCTCGCCTCGTACCTGCTGATCGGCTTCTGGCAGCACAAGCCCAGCGCCGCGACGGCCGCGAAGAAGGCCTTCCTGGTCAACCGCGTCGGCGACATGGGCCTGTCGATCGCGATCATGCTGATGTTCACCACCTTCGGCGGCTTCGCCTTCGGCCCGGTCCTCAGCCACGCGACCGAGGCCTCCGAGGGCAAGCTCACCGCCATCGGCCTGATGCTGCTGCTCGCCGCCTGCGGCAAGTCCGCCCAGGTGCCGCTGCAGTCCTGGCTCGGTGACGCCATGGAGGGCCCGACCCCGGTCTCGGCCCTGATCCACGCGGCCACCATGGTGACCGCGGGCGTGTACCTCATCGTCCGCTCGGGAGCCATCTTCAACGCGGCCCCCGACGCCCAGCTCGCCGTCACCGTCGTCGGCGCGGTCACGCTCCTGTTCGGTGCGATCGTCGGTTGCGCCAAGGACGACATCAAGAAGGCGCTGGCCGGCTCGACCATGTCGCAGATCGGCTACATGGTGCTGGCCGCCGGACTCGGCCCCATCGGCTACGTCTTCGCGATCATGCACCTGGTGACGCACGGCTTCTTCAAGGCCGGGCTGTTCCTCGGCGCCGGCTCCGTCATGCACGGCATGAACGACGAGGTCGACATGCGCAAGTACGGCGGCCTGCGCACGTACATGCCGGTCACGTTCATCACCTTCGGCCTCGGCTACCTCGCCATCATCGGCTTCCCGGGCCTGTCCGGCTTCTTCTCCAAGGACAAGATCATCGAGGCGGCCTTCGCCAAGGGCGGCACCGAGGGCTGGATCCTCGGCGGCGCGGCCCTGCTCGGCGCGGCCATCACCGCCTTCTACATGACACGCGTGATGCTGATGACGTTCTTCGGCGAGAAGCGCTGGCAGCCGGACGAGAACGGCAACGAGCCGCACCCGCACGAGTCCCCGAGGGTCATGACGATCCCGATGATCGTGCTCGCCGTGGGTTCGGTCTTCGGTGGCGCCTTCTTCAGCATCGGCGACCGATTCCTGCACTGGCTGGAGCCGGTCACCGGACACAGCGAGGGCCACTCCCCGGTAGGCGCCTGGACGGTCACCGGCGCGACCATGGTGTGCCTGCTCATCGGCGTGGGCATCGCCTGGGCCCAGTACGGCCGCAAGCCCGTCCCCGCCGTCGCCCCGCGCGGCTCGCTGCTCACCCGCGCGGCACGCCGCGACCTGCTCCAGGACGACTTCAACCACGTGGTCCTGGTCCGCGGCGGCGAGCACCTGACGCGCTCCCTGGTCTACGTCGACCACACCCTGGTCGACGGTGTCGTCAACGGCACGGCGGCCGGCTTCGGCGGCCTGTCCGGACGGCTGCGCCGACTCCAGAACGGCTTCGCCCGCTCCTACGCGGTCTCGATGTTCGGCGGCGCGGCACTTCTGGTCGCCGCGACCCTGCTGATGAGGGCGGTCTGATACCGATGTCCTTTCCTCTGCTGACAGCGACGGCGGCGCTCCCGGCCGTAGGGGCCGTGGCGACGGCCGCCGTACCGGCCGCGCGGCGCACTGCCGCCAAGTGGCTGGCGCTCCTCGTCTCGCTCGCCACGCTCGCCCTGGCGATCACCGTCCTGGTCCGCTTCGACCCGGGCGGCGCCCGCTACCAGCTCACCGAGTCCCACGCCTGGATCGCGGACTTCGGGGTGCGATACGAGCTGGGCGTGGACGGCATCGCGGTGGCACTGATCGCGCTGACCGCCCTGTTGATCCCGTTCATCATCCTCGCCGGCTGGCACGACGCCGACCCACTGGAGACCGGCAGCCGCCGCTGGCGGCCCACCCAGGGCTTCTTCGGCCTGATCCTCGCCGTCGAGGCGATGGTGGTCATCTCCTTCGAGGCCACCGACGTCTTCCTGTTCTACATCTTCTTCGAAGCCATGCTCATCCCGATGTACTTCCTCATCGGCGGCTTCGGAGACCGCGCCCACGCACAGGGCGAGGCGGCGGCCTCGACGCAGCGGTCGTACGCGGCCGTGAAGTTCCTCCTCTACAACCTGGTCGGCGGCCTGATCATGCTGGCCGCGGTGATCGGCCTCTACGTAGTGGCCGGAAACTTCAGCCTCCAGGAGATCGTTCAGGCCCGGGCGAGCGGCTCGCTGCACATGGCGACAAGCACCGAACGCTGGCTGTTCCTGGGCTTCTTCTTCGCCTTCGCGGTCAAGGCGCCGCTGTGGCCGCTGCACACCTGGCTGCCCAACGCCATGCAGGAGTCCACCGCCCCGGTCGCCGTCCTCATCACCGCGGTCGTCGACAAGGTGGGCACCTTCGCGATGCTCCGCTTCTGCCTCCAGCTGTTCCCGGAGGCCAGCAAGTGGGCGACGCCCGCCATCCTGGTCCTGTCCCTGATCAGCATCGTCTACGGCGCGCTGCTCGCCGTCGGCCAGCGGGACATCAAGCGCCTGGTGGCGTACGCGTCGATCTCGCACTTCGGCTTCATCATCATGGGCATCTTCGCGATGACCAGCCAGGGCCAGTCCGGCGCGACGCTCTACATGGTCAACCACGGCATCTCGACGGCCGCGTTGATGCTGGTCGCCGGATTCCTGATCTCCCGGCGCGGCTCGCGCCTCATCGCCGACTACGGAGGCGTGCAGAAGGTCGCCCCGGTGCTCGCCGGCACCTTCCTGATCGGCGGCCTCGCCACCCTCTCCCTGCCCGGACTCGCCCCGTTCGTGAGCGAGTTCCTGGTCCTGGTCGGCACGTTCTCGCGCTATCCGGTGATCGGCATCATCGCCACCTTCGGCATCGTCCTCGCCGCGCTCTACACCCTCGTCCTCTACCAGCGGACGATGACGGGCCCGGTGAAGCCCGAGGTGTCGGCGATGCCCGACCTCCGCGCGCGTGAACTCGTGGTCGTCGCCCCGCTGATCGTGCTGCTGATCTTCCTGGGCGTCTATCCGAAGCCCGTCACGGACATCGTCAACCCGGCGGTCAAGCAGACCATGTCCGACGTACACAAGACCGACCCCAAGCCCTCGGTGGAGGCGGCCAAGTGAGCACAACAGCCGTCCACAGCCTGTGGACAACCGCGGCCGACCCGATCTCGAAGATCCCGGCGCCGAAGATCGAATACGGACAATTGTCGCCGACGCTGATCGTCGTCGGCGCCGCACTGGTCGGGGTGCTCATCGAGGCGTTCATCCCGCGCAAGTCCCGCTACTACGCCCAGGTGTTCGTGTCCGTCGTCGCCCTGTGCGCCGCTTTCGCCGCGGTGGTCGCGCTCGCGGCCGACGGCTACGGCACCACGAAGGCGCACATCGCGGCCATGGGAGCGATCGCGGTCGACGGGCCGTCCCTCTTCCTGCAGGGCACCATCCTGCTGGCCGGCCTGGTCGGCCTCTTCACCTTCGCCGAGCGGCGCCTGGACCCGGCCGCGCACGGCAACCGCGTCGACTCCTTCGCCGCGCAGGCCGCCTCCGTACCTGGCAGCGACAGCGAGAAGGCGGCGGTCAAGGCCGGCTTCACCACGACGGAGGTCTTCCCGCTCCTCCTCTTCGCGATCGCCGGCATGCTGGTGTTCCCCTCGGCCAACGACCTGCTGACGCTTTTCGTGGCCCTGGAGGTCTTCTCCCTGCCGCTGTACCTGATGTGCGCGCTGGCTCGCCGCAAGCGACTGATGTCGCAGGAAGCCGCGGTCAAGTACTTCCTGCTCGGCGCGTTCGCCTCCGCCTTCACCCTGTTCGGCATCGCCCTGCTGTACGGCTACGCGGGCTCCGTGTCGTACGCGCGCATCGCCCAGGTCGTCGACGGCACGGTCACCAACGTCGACCCGGCGCTGGCCAACACCATGGGCAACGACGCGCTGCTGCTGCTCGGCAGCGCGCTGATCGTGATGGGCCTGCTGTTCAAGGTGGGCGCGGTGCCGTTCCACATGTGGACGCCGGACGTCTACCAGGGCGCGCCGACACCCGTGACCGGCTTCATGGCGGCGGCGACGAAGGTGGCCGCGTTCGGCGCGCTGCTGCGCCTGCTGTACGTCGTCCTGCCCGGGATGCGCTGGGACTGGCGGCCGGTCATGTGGGCGGTGGCGATCATCACCATGCTCGGCGGTGCGATCGTCGCGATCACCCAGACCGACATCAAGCGGCTGCTGGCGTACTCGTCCATCGCGCACGCCGGATTCATCCTCGCGGGTGTCATCGCCACATCGAAGGACGGCGTCTCGTCGGTCCTGTTCTACCTGGCCGGCTACTCCTTCGTGACGATCGGCGCCTTCGCGGTGGTCACCCTGGTGCGTGACGCGGGCGGCGAGGCGACGCACCTGTCGAAGTGGGCGGGTCTTGGCCGGCGCTCCCCGTTGGTGGCGGCCGTTTTCGCGGTGTTCCTGCTGGCCTTCGCAGGCATCCCGCTGACCTCGGGCTTCGCGGGGAAGTTCGCCGTGTTCAAGGCGGCGGCGGACGGCGGTGCGGCCCCGCTGGTCGTGGTCGGTGTGATCTCCTCGGCGATCGCCGCGTTCTTCTACATCCGTGTGATCGTGCTCATGTTCTTCAGCGAGCCGAGGCCGGAGGGCCCGACCGTGGCCGTACCGTCCCCGCTGACCATGGCGGCGATCGCCATGGGCGTGGCGGTGACCCTGGTCCTCGGTGTGGCACCGCAGTACTTCCTGAACCTGGCGAGCCAGGCGGGCGTGTTCGTGCGCTGACGCACTTCTCGTACCTGCCGCTGCCCGGCACCCCTCGAGGTGCCGGGCAGCGGCGTGCGCAGGGTGTGGCGAGTCGGACTGGTCGCTTCCGGTGAGCGCCCGGTTACGCAGGAGAACCGACCGGACCTGTGGATAACTCTGAGGCTGTCGCTCCGGACCCCTATCGTGGAGGCAGCGGTCGAGAGACGACACACGGGGGACCGACGGGGGACAGGACGATGGGCGCGATGGGCGGGATCAGCGAGATGCCACAGGTGACCGAGGGGCCGGGCACGGCCGACAGCGAGGCGCTGGCCACGCTGCACCGGGTCTTCGGATACGAAGCCTTCCGGGGTGAGCAGGAAGAGATCATCGAGCATGTGGTGGCGGGCGGAGACGCCCTCGTCCTCATGCCGACCGGTGGCGGAAAGTCGCTGTGCTATCAGATCCCTGCCCTGGTCAGAGCCGGTACGGGCGTGGTGATCTCCCCGTTGATCGCCCTGATGCAGGACCAGGTGGACGCCCTGCGCGCCCTCGGCGTGCGAGCCGGCTTCGTCAACTCCACGCAGGACTTCGACGAGCGGCGCCTGGTCGAGGCCGAGTTCCTGGCCGGCGAGCTGGATCTGCTGTACCTGGCACCCGAGCGGCTGCGCCTGGACACCACGCTCGACCTGCTCTCCCGCGGCAAGATCTCCGTCTTCGCGATCGACGAGGCACACTGCGTCTCCCAGTGGGGCCACGACTTCCGCCCCGACTACCTCGCGCTGTCCCTCCTCGGCGAGCGCTGGCCGGACGTCCCGCGCATCGCCCTCACCGCCACGGCCACCCGCGCCACGCACCAGGAGATCACCCAGCGGCTGAACCTGCCGACGGCCCGCCACTTCGTCGCCAGTTTCGACCGGCCCAACATCCAATACCGGATCGTGCCCAAGGCCGACCCCAAGAAGCAACTGCTCGCCTTCCTCAGGGAGGAGCACGCGGGCGACGCCGGCATCGTGTACTGCCTCTCGCGCAATTCCGTGGAGCGGACGGCGGAGTTCCTGACCGCCAACGGCATCGAGGCGGTGCCGTACCACGCGGGCCTGGACGCGCGCGTCCGCGCGGCACACCAATCCCGGTTCCTGCGCGAGGAGGGCCTGGTCGTGGTGGCGACCATCGCCTTCGGCATGGGCATCGACAAGCCGGACGTACGGTTCGTCGCCCACCTGGACCTGCCCAAGTCGATCGAGGGCTACTACCAGGAAACCGGCCGCGCGGGCCGCGACGGGCTCGCGTCGACGGCCTGGATGGCGTACGGCCTGAACGACGTCATACAGCAACGCAAGCTGATCCAGTCCGGCGAGGGCGACGAGGCGTTCCGCCGGCGGGCCGCCGCCCACGTCGACGCCATGCTCGCGCTGTGCGAGACGGCCCAGTGCCGCCGCGGCCAGCTGCTCGTCTACTTCGACCAGGCCCCCGACGCGGCGGGCTGCGGCAACTGCGACACCTGCCTCACCCCGCCGGAGACCTGGGACGGCACGATCGCCGCGCAGAAGGCCCTGTCGACGGTGGTACGGCTGCAGCGCGAGCGCGGGCAGAAGTTCGGCGCCGTGCAGATCGTCGACATCCTGCTCGGCAAGCGCACCGGCAAGGTCATCCAGTTCGACCACGACCAGCTGTCCGTCTTCGGTATCGGAACCGACTTGACCGAGACCGAATGGCGGGGCGTCATCCGGCAGTTGCTGGCACAGGGACTGCTCGCGGTGGAGGGGGAGTACGGCACTCTGGCGCTCACCGAGGCGAGCGGCACCGTGCTGCGGCGCGAGCGGGAGGTGCCGCTGCGCAAGGAGCCGAAGAAGCCGGCCGCCGCCAGGACGCGTTCGGGCGGCTCCGGCGGCGGCAAGGCCAAGGCCGCCGCGGCCGAGCTGCCCGACGAACTGCTGCCCGCCTTCGAGGCACTGCGCGCCTGGCGCGCCGAACAGGCCCGCGAGCAGGGCGTCCCGCCGTACATCATCTTCAACGACGCCACCCTGCGCGGGATCGTCACCCTGAAACCCGCCTCGGTGGGCGACCTGGGCACGGTGAGCGGCGTCGGCGAGAAGAAGCTGGCGATGTACGGCGAGGGCGTGCTGACGGTGCTGGCCTCCCTGGGCGGGCCGGCCCCGGCCGCCGGTGACTCGCAGGACGCCGACTGGCCGGAGCCGGACGAGGAGCCGGAGCCCGACGAGTGGATATAGACGACTGGCTGTAGGCGAGCCGGCCGGAGGCGATAGGGAGGACCGTCACAGACCCCGCGCCGCGTAGGCCCTGACGTCCGCGTCGGGGTCGGCCGTCGCCGCGGCGAGGGCCGCGCGGGCCTCCTCCGTGGCCCGGTGCCGGCTCAGGGCCAGCACCGCCGCTTTGCGCACGTCGGCGTTCGCGTCGGCGAGTGCCTCGGCCAGGGCGGGGACGGCGGCTTCGGAGTACGCGACCGACAGCGCGGTGGCGGCACCGGAGCGGACCTGCCAGGCCGGATCGGACAGTGCGGCCACGGCGCGGGCGGCGAGCGGGGCTGGGCAGCCGGTGCCGGCCAGCGCGGCGAGCGCCGCGCCGCGCACCAGCGGATCGACGTCCTCGGTGAGCCGGTCCAGGGCGGCGATGAGCAACTCACGATCGGCTTCGGTCACGGGCGCCGAGCCGACGGAGGCCAGGGCCTTGGCCACGGCGACCCGGACCTCCCGGGAGGGATCGTCCGCGGCCCCCGCCAGCGGCCGGACCGCGTCGACGGACACGAGCGCCCGTACCGCCTCGGTACGGACGGCGATGTCGGGGTCGTCCAGCGCCACCGAGAACACCCCGGCCTCGCCGAGTCGCAGGGCACGCAGCACATCGAGAGCGGCGGCACGCACCACGGGGTCGTCGGCGGTGAGGGCGCCGGTGAGGTCGCGGCCCAGGTCCGGCTCGGGCGGCAGGGCCTCGACCAGTTCACGCAGCGAGGCCGCCGCGCCGGCGCGGACGCCGGTGTCGGGATCGGACAGGGCTCCGGCCAGGGCCCGTCCGGTGCCGGGCGGCACGGTCTCGGTGAGGACCGAGACGGCCGTGCGACGGACGGCGGGGTCCGGGTCGGTCAAGTACGGCTGGACCAGGTCGAGTTCGGGTTCCGCCTCGGCCAGAGCCAGCAGTTCCAGCAGCCGGGGCGAGGCGGAGCCGCCCGGTGTGCCCGCCGGGTCGGTGGAGTCGGCGGCACGCGCGGACGTCGGTCCTGCGGCGACCGGTGCCACCTCACGGGGCCCGGCCGTGTCCACGTCCTCGGGACGGACCTCGCCCAACCGCCGGGAGGGACCGCCCACCGGCGTGAACTCCTCGACCGGGACCAGATACGGAGCCACGGGACGGGCCGTGAACTCCATCGCACCAGAGGGGGACTTGTGCAGATCGAGATGGTGGAACCAGGAGACGTCGTCACGGCCGGGGTGGTCGAGACGGTCGTGATAGAGACCCCAGCGGGACTCGGTGCGGGCGAGGGAGGAGCGGGCGGCCATCTCCGCACAGTCCCGGATGAAGGTGACCTCGGCGCAGCGCATCAGCTCGTGCGGGGTGCGGGCACCCATGGCGGCGATGTCGCAACGCATCCGCTCGAAGGCCTCCAGGGCGAGGGAGAGCCGTGCACCGGACTTCGGCGGTGCGACGTAGTCGTTCACGAAACGGCGCAGCTTGTACTCGACCTGGGGCTGCGGCGGGCCGTCCGGGTGGCGCAGCGGGCGGTAGATCAGTTCGTGCGCCTCGCGGACCTGGTCCGCGGGAAGTACGCCCTCGTACGCCGTGTACTGGGCGGCGTCCGCCCCCGCGAGGTCGCCGAAGACGAACGCGCCGATCATGTAGTTGTGCGGGACGCAGGCGAGGTCGCCGGCGGCGTACAGGCGGGGGACGGTCGTACGGGCGTGGTCGTCGACGCGGACGCCGGAGGCGGAGTGGCCGCCGCACAGGCCGATCTCGGAGATGTGCATCTCGACGTCGTGGGTGCGGTAGTCGTGCCCGCGCCCGGCGTGGAAGGTGCCCCGGGTGGGGCGCTCGGTGGAGTGCAGGATCGACTCCAGAGCGGAGATCGACTCCTCGGGGAGATGGCTGAGCTTGAGGTAGACCGGACCGCGGTCGCCGGCGACCTCGGCGGCGAACTCGGCCATCATCTGCCCGGACCAGTAGTCGGAGTCGACGAAGCGCTCGCCGTGCCGGTTGACCTGGTAGCCCCCGAAGGGGTTGGCGACGTAGGCGCAGGCCGGCCCGTTGTAGTCCTTGATCAGCGGGTTGATCTGGAAGCACTCGATGCCGGTCAGCTCGGCGCCCGCGTGGTAGGCCATGGCGTACCCGTCGCCGGCGTTGGTGGGGTTCTCGTAGGTGCCGTAGAGGTAGCCGGAGGCGGGCAGGCCGAGCCGGCCGCAGGCACCGGTCGCGAGGATCACCGCGCCCGCGCGGACGGTGACGAAGGCGCCGGTGCGCGTGTGGAAGCCGGCGGCGCCCACGGCCCGCCCCCCGGCGGTCAGGACCCGGACCGGCATCACCCGGTTCTCGATCCGGATCCGCTCCCGCATCTCGCGCCGCCGCAACTGCCGGTACAGGACCTTTTTGACGTCCTTGCCCTCTGGCATCGGCAGTACGTACGAGCCGGAGCGATGGACCTGGCGGACCGCGTACTCACCGTGCTCGTCCTTCTCGAACTTGACCCCGTACGACTCCAGCCGCTGGACCATCGCGAAACCGCGGGTCGCGGTCTGGCGAACGGTGGACTGGTCGACGATGCCGTCGTTGGCGCGGGTGATCTCGGCGACGTAGTCGTCGGGCTCGGCGCGGCCGGGGACGACCGCGTTGTTGACGCCGTCCATGCCCATGGCGAGCGCGCCGGAGTGGCGGACGTGGGCCTTCTCCAGCAACAGCACGTTCGCGCCGCGCTCGGCGGCGGTCAGCGCCGCCATGGTGCCGGCGGTGCCGCCGCCGATGACGAGGACGTCGCAGCTCAGCTCCTCGGCGTCGGTGACGGCGGGAATCTCCGGGGAAGTGGACGCGGGGGTGGTCACCGGGGTGCCTTTCACGAGCCGAGCGAGGTGAGGATGTCGCGGCGCAGGGCCGCACGGGCGGGGGCGTCGACGGCTCCGCGGTCGCGCGGACCGGGGACGTCGCGTACCGCGGCCACCCGGCCGGAGCCGAGCAGGGCCACACGGTCGCCGAGGAAGAGGGCCTCGTCCACGTCGTGCGTGACGAAGACGACGGTCGCGCCCGTGCCGCCCAACACCTCCACCAGCAGGTCCTGCATGCCGGAGCGGGTCTGGGCGTCCAGCGCGCCGAAGGGCTCGTCCATGAGGACGGCGCGCGGACTGTCGGCCAGCGCGCGGGCCAACTGGGCGCGCTGGCGCTGCCCGCCGGACACCCGGTGCGGCAACTGCCCCGCCTGCGCACTGACTCCGACGCGGGCGAGCCAGGACTCGGCCCGGGCACGGCGTGCGGAGCGGGGCACGCCGCTGATGGCGAGCGGAAGTTCGACGTTCCCGCGCAAGGTGCGCCAGGGCAGCAGCGCGTCCTCCTGGAAGACCAGCGTACGGTCGGCCGACGGCCTTCTCAGCGGGGCACCGTCCACCTCGACTGAGCCCCCCAGTGGCGCCAGCAGCCCGGCGAGGGTGCGCAGCAGCGTGGACTTGCCGCAGCCGGAAGGGCCGACGACGGTGAGGATCTCGCCGGGCGAGACATCCAGGTCGACGTCGTGCAGCACCGGCGCGTCCGGGCGGCCGAGTACGGCGGCTCGGAAGGAGAGCCGGGTGCCGCGTGCCGTCGCGGACGGCGCAGCGGCGGTGGGAACGGCCGCGGTCTCAGACGAGGTGCTCATCGCGGGCCTCCTCGGTGTCCTTCTGGCCCTGCTGCTCGGGCTGGGCCTGGTGCTCGGAATCGCCGTCGGCACGCACGGGGGCGGCGACAGGCCGGGGCACGTGGGTGCGGCCACCGGGGATGTACGAGGTACGGGGCAGCCAGCGGGTCAGGCGTCGGCCGAGGAGTTCCACGGCCGTGGAGGTGACCCAGCCGAGGACTCCGATCGTGACCATGCCGACGAAGACGCCGGGGTAGTTCACCACCGTGTAGTCCTGCCAGGTGCGGTAGCCGACCCCGTACTGGCCGGAGATCATCTCGGCGGAGATCACGCAGATCCAGGACACGCCGATGCCCACCGACAGCCCGCCGAAGATGCCGGGCAGCGCGCCCGGCAGCACGACCGAGCCGAGGATCCGCATCCGGCCGCCACCCATGGTGCGCACCGCTTCCTCCCACATGGGGGTCAGGGCGCGGACCGCGTGCCGCGTGGAGACCAGCACCGGAAAGAAGGCGGCGGTGCAGGTGATGAAGACGATGCCCTGCTCGTTGGAGGGGAACAGGAGGATCGCCACCGGGACGAGGGCGATCGCCGGGATCGGGCGGATCACTTCCAGGACCGGGCCGAGCAGATCCTCGGCGAGGCGCGAGCGCGCCACGAGCACGCCGGTCGCCACGCCCAGGACGGCGGCGAGCGCGAAGCCGGTGAGGATCCGGGTGAGGCTGTCGTAGAGGTCGGTCCAGTAGTCGCTGCCGGAGAGCCGGCCGGTGAAAGCGTGAGCCACATCGGTGACCGTCGGGAACTGCGAGAAACGCAGCCACACGTCGACGTCCAGGCTGGTCAGCACCTGCCACAGGCCGAGGAAGGCGGCCAGGGAAGCAGTCCGGAGCGCATACCGGGCCAGGGGCCGCCGGGTCATGACGCCCGCTCCAGAGCCTCGCGGTACGAGACGGTACGAGCGCCGCCGTGGGCGGTGACGTAGGCCTGTGCGCTCGCCGGGGTGACGAAGGGGAGCAGCTGGTTGCCGTCGGTCACCCAGACCGCCCTGTCGGCGAACCACAGGGTGCCGGTGGCTGCGTCCGGCACGTACGCGGCGCGGATCCCGTTGCGGTGCCCGGCCAGGTAGGCCAGAAGTTCCTTCGCGGACTTGAAGGAGACGGTCTTCTCGCTGCCCTTGGGCCACACCTCGCTCGCGACCGGTGCGGGTGCCGCGTCGAGGCGTCGGGTGTAGGAGGCGCCGAGGGCCCTCTTGACGTACCGGTCGTCGACGAAGGAGTCCACGTCGATGTCGCCGGTCAGCTTGGCGGCCTTCAGCACGGACACGTCCTGCTTCAGCGCGTCGACGAGCCGCGGCTTGACGGCCGGGTCGAAGGTGGCGATGCCGTGTGCGCCGTTGTAGAGGTAGACGACCTCGGCGGGCAGGCCGGTGGTCTCGGCTACCTTCTCGGCGGCGGCGACGGGGTGGGTGTTGAGGTAGTCCGTCGCCTCCGCCTGGGCCTTGAGGAAGGCTTCCAGGACGGACGGGTGCTGCTGGGCGAAGTCCTCGCGGGCTGTGACGCCGTGGAAGGTGGGCAGGTTCAGCTGGGCGCCGTCGTACAGGGCCTTCGCTTTGCCTTCGTAGGCGAGCAGGCCGGGCCAGGCGACGAACTGCGACAGGGCGTCCACGCTGCCGGAGGTGAGCGCCGAAGCACCCACGGCGGGCTGCTGGTTGAGTTTGGAGATGCCCTTGTCCGGGTTGATGCCGGCGCGCTGCAGAGCCCGTACGAGGGTGCCGTCGGCGGCGGAGCCGATGCTCGTGGAGACCTTCTTGCCCTTCAGGTCCTTCAGGCTGGCGAGTTGGGAATCGGGTGCGGTGACGACGGTGTTGAGGCCGCCGCGCAGGTTGTAGCCGGTCACCGAGACCAGGCGGGTGGGGCGGCCGAGCTGGGTGCCGCGGGCGGCATTGAGCAGCAGCGGGAAGTCGCCTATGGAGCCGATGTCGATCTTGCCTGCGGTCATCTGGGCGGTGATCGGGGCGCCGGTGGCGTAGTCCTGCCAGTCGACCTTGTAGGTGTGGCCGTCGTGCAGGGAGTCGAGCTGCTTCTCGAAGGAGCCGAGGGATCGCAGCAGTGTGCCTGCGGTGACGGTGTTGATGGTTTTGGACTGGTATCCGACGGTCACGGTGACCGTGGAGCCGCTGCCGGCTTCGGCGCTGGCGCCGCAGGCGGACAGGGACAGGGGCAGGGGCAGGAGCAGCGCGGCGGCTGCGGATGCGGTGGCTGCTGTTCGTTTCATGGTGGTCGTCCCTCTCACCGCAGCAGGTAGGGCATGTTGACCGTGACGGCCCCGGTGGGGCAGCGGGCCGCGCAGGGGCCGCAGTACCAGCACTCGTCGACGTGCATGTACGCCTTGCCGCTGGTCTCGTCGATGGCGAGGGAGTCCAGCGGGCACATGTCCACGCAGAGGGTGCAGCCGTCGATGCACTTCGACTCGTCGATGGTCACGGGCACGTCGGCCCGCTGGGGCGCCAAGGGCATGGCTGTCTCCAGGAAACGTGCAGGCAGGGATGGGTGTCGGCGGGGTGGCTACGACCGGTGGAGCAGGCCGCTCATGGCGATTCGGTCGCCGCGGAAGCGGATGAACTCCAGGTCGACGGGGCGGCCGTCGGCGAGGTGTGTCAGGCGTTCCAGCATCAGTACGGCGGCACCGCGCGGGGCTTGGAGGACGGCGGCGGAATGGGTGTCCGCGTTCACCGCCTCCAGGGTGATCTCGGCGTGGCCGAGGCGCTGGCCGGTGATGCCTTCCAGGAGGCGGAAGACATCGGTGTTCTCCAGGTCGGCGCCGAGCAGGGCGGTGCCGATGTCGAGCGGTACGTAGGTGAGGTCGAGCGAGAGGGGGAGGCCGTTCAGGCGGCGCAGGCGCTCGATGTAGAGGACGTCCGCGCCGGCGGGGACGTGGAGGCGGTCGGCGACCGGGGCGGGCGCGGGGGCGGGGCCCATGGTGCGGACCTCGTTGGTGACGCGGCCGTGTTCGCGAAGGGTTTCCGCGAGGCCCATCAGGCGGTCGAGCCCGTGCGGGTACTTCCGGGCGACGACCACGGTGCCGACTCCGGGCAGCCGTTCCACCAGGCCCTCGGCCCGGAGCAGGTCCAGGGCCTGGCGGACGGTGTTGCGGGAGGCGCGGTAGTCGGTGGCGAGTGTCGACTCGTGGGGGAGGGAGCCGTCCTGGAAGGCGCCGGTGAGGATCTGGTGGCGCAGCAGGTCGGCGAGCTGCCGGGCCCGGTCCGCACGCAGCCGGCGACGCGTGCGGTGGGCGGCGACGGTGGTCGCGGCGCCCTGACCGGCGTGGTCGCGGGGGCGGTCGGTGGGTGGCATGGCTGGAACCATACCGATGCGGTAGGGAAAGGCGTGTTGCTGGAGTGTTGCGCCAGGTGAGGGGGCGTTGAGTACGTCGCTGAGCTGGGGTTTCTCTGCCTCGGCGGCAAGATCTGCCACCCGGCGGGCCGGTCAGTTCAGTGCCGTAAGCCCCGGTGCGAACGTGATCAGGAGCGGCAGCAGCGGCACCAGCGCGGCCACCGTCGTCGTCAGGGCCCGGTGCCGGCGCAGCAGCCGCGGCGGCGGCTCCAGGAGGCGGTCCACGCGCTCGCCGAGGAGGCGTCGGCTGGAGGCGCAGGACAGTACGCCCCGGTGCTGGTTCAGCTCGATCAGCGCCAGGGCTGTTGTGAGGTGTCCGCAGCGCCGGGACGCCGTGTCGTCTGCGGCCAGCTCGACCAGGCGGTGCGTCTGGTCGCAGAAGTGCGCGAACAGCGGCACGCGCGGGAAGCCCGTGGCGAGCGCGGTGGACAGGTGGAGCAGCCAGTCGTGGTGGGCGCGCGCGTGCCCGCGTTCGTGGGTGAGGACGGCGTCCAGCTGGTGGTCGGTCAGGCGCTGCAGCGCCCCCGTCGTGACGACCAGCTGCGGCGGGTGTCCCGGCATCCACCAGGCGTCCGGGTAATCGTCCTCCAGCACCAGCATGGGACCGCGCGCCGCGGGCAGCCCGGCCGGCAGGTCGGGGGCGCGCTCGCGCAGCTGGGCGCGGGCCTGGCCGCGGCTGCGGCGGGCCTCGACGAGTTCCCGGGCCAGCATCGCCGTCGTCCAGGCCGCGCCGCAGGCCAGCAGAACGGTGAGGGTGGCGGCCCACGCCGGTGCGGAGGAGAGGTCGTAGGCGGCGGTGACGGAGGGTGGCGCGGGGGCGAACACGCGGTCGCGGACGGTGTGGAAGACGGCTGCCGTACCCAGGATCAGGGCGGCCAGGCAGCACAGCAGGACGGTGGCGACCAGGCACTGCCACACCCACAGCGCGACCACGGGGTCCCGCTCGGGCCAGGCGGCACGGGTCAGCGCGCGCGGTGCCGGCAGGGCGGCCGTCAGGGCGACGACGCTCAGCAGGAGCAGGCAGACGGTCATGCCGGGGCTCCGGTTCCTGGTCGGAGAGTTGTGCGGGTGTCGGTGGTGCGGGGCGTTGCGCCGAGGGCGCGTCGCGCGGTGTGTGCCCGCCCAGTATGACGGTGCGGGGCGGCAGGAGTCAGGTCCCGGAGGCGATCCGTTCCGCGCCTTCGACCGCCCGCTTTACGGCACGCCCGCCTTGCCCGGTCTCTGGGCCGGGCGGCCCTATGTCCCCCGTTCCCGCAGAGCCCGTCGGACGGCCTCCAGCACGTCGTCCTCGCCGAACCCCAGAGCCAGTGCCCAGGACACGAAGTCCCCGGTCCCGTCGGCGAGTTCCGCGATGTCGCGGCGGCGCACGCCGGGCGGCAACGGAGCCACCCGCGTCCCCGCGCCGCGCCGGGTCCGGATCAGCGACGCCGCTTCCAGCTCGCGGTAGGCGCGAGCCACGGTGCCCGCCGCGAGGCCGAGGTCCGCCGCCAGTTGCCGTACCGTCGGCAGCCGTTCGCCCTCTGTCAGCCGCCCGACGCTGATCAGGGCGGCGAGCTGGGCGCGGATCTGCTCGTAGGGCGGGACGGGGCTGGTCGTGTCGACCCGGACGGCGGCGCCGCTCACCGGCGTACTCCCCGGTCGGTCTGCCGGAGCCGTCCGGCCCGCGGCGAGCAGACGGTGAAGAGCATCCAGGGCGCGGTCACCAGCGAGATCAGCGCCAGCGGCAGCAGAACCGCGTTGGCGACGGTGCCCGCGGTGCCGTCGCAGGTCGTTGCGGTCAGGGCGGCCGAGGCCGTCGAGGCCGCGCCCAGCAGTGAGGTGGAGACGACGATCCCCCACGCGGCCACGATCGCCAGCGAGCGGTCGCGGCGGGACTGCTCGTCGCCCGGCCGGGTGGCGATCCGGCGCAGGGACCAGCCGCACGCGCCCGTGGCGAGGGCGAGGGAGGCCAGCATGGGCAGGCCGTAGTAGAGGCCGGGAAAGGGGCTGTGCGCCTCGGTCCGCCCGTTGCAGGTCAGGGCCAGTTGGCGGCCCGCCCGCCCCAGGTCGTCCGGCGAGGCCACCGCGCCCGCCGTCACCAGTAGTGCCACCAGGGCCACCGCAAGGACGACCAGGAGCCAGGTCGTCCGGGGCGGTACGTGGTCGCGGACCCGGCGCGGTGCGAGCCCCGCGGTGCGGACGGCTCCCCGGGCCGGCGCGGTCAGCGCGTCGCCGACCAGGACGCCGACGACCGCGCACAGACCGAAGGCCGGGATGGCGTACAGGACGCCGTTGCCGTGGTCGAGTGCGGACAGCCAGGCGGCTGCCAGGGCGCCTGCGGCGACCCCTGTCCAGCGGGCGTAGCGGTCGACCGCTCCTCGGGACGCGGTCGCCGGGGTGGTCAGATCGAGGTGGGTCATGGAAGTCCCCCGTGGAAGCACGTCTTGTACTCACCGCTTGTATCAAGCGGTGAGTACAAGATGCTTGCTCCGGCGGGCTTGTGTCAATCTCTTGCTACAAGAGGCCGCTCGCCCGGCTCACCGGGTCACGACCCGGCCGCTGACCTCACCCAGCCCGATCCGGCGGCCGTCCGCCCCGGGGGCCCAGGCCGACAGGGTCACCACATCTCCGTCCTCCAGGAAGGCCCGCTTGCCGTCCGGGAGTTCGAGGGGGTCGCGGCCGTTCCAGGTCAGCTCCAGCAGGGAGCCGCGCTGTCGCTCCTCGGGGCCGCTCACCGTGCCCGAGCCGTACAGGTCGCCGGTGCGCAGGGAGGCGCCGTTCACCGTCATGTGGGCGAGTTGCTGGGCGGCGGTCCAGTACATGGTCGAAAAGGGCGGCTCGGAGACCACATGGCCGTTGATCGCCACGGAGATGCGCAGGTCGTAGCCGCCGGGCTCGATGCCGGGCGCCGAGTCGTCCAGGTAGGGCAGCAGCGGGTCCGTGCGCTCCGGGGGCGCCACGCGCGCGTGCTCGAGAGCCTCCAGCGGGGTGATCCACGCCGACACCGAGGTGGCGAAGGACTTGCCGAGGAAGGGGCCGAGCGGGACGTACTCCCAGGCCTGGATGTCCCGCGCGGACCAGTCGTTCAGGAGGCAGAGGCCGAAGACGTGGTCGCGGAAGTCGGCCAGCGCGACCGGGCTGCCCGGTGCGGAAGGCGCGCCCACGACGAAGCCGACCTCAGCCTCGATGTCCAGCCGGATCGAGGGGCCGAAGACGGGGGCCGGGTCGGCCGGCGCCTTGCGCTGCCCGGACGGCCGTACGACGTCCGTGCCGGAGACCACCACCGTGCCGGAGCGGCCGTGGTAGCCGATCGGCAGGTGCTTCCAGTTGGGCGTGAGGGAGTCCGCGGCGTCCGGGCGGAAGATCTGGCCGACGTTTCGCGCGTGGTTCTCCGAGGCGTAGAAGTCGACGTAGTCCGCCACCTCGAAGGGCAGGTGCAGGGTCACCTCGGAGAGGTGGCGGAACAGCGGCTCGACCGCCTCGTGGTGCGCGGGGTCGGTGATCCAGGACGTGATCGCGCGCCGTACGTCCGACCAGGTCGTGCGCCCGGCCGCGAGCAGCGGGTTGAGGGTGGGCCGCGCGAGCAGCGAGTGGTGCGGCGAGCCCAGGGCGGCGGCCGCGGCGCCTGCGTCGAGGACGTGGTCCCCGATCCGGACGCCGACCCTACGTTCCGTGCTGCCGGAGGGCGAGAACACGCCATAGGGAAGGTTGTCCGGGCCGAAGGGGTCGCCCTCGGGGACGTCGAAGGGGGGCATGGGGTACTGCCTCACTCTCATCCAGGCCGTGCGTGGCGATGCGTTCCATGTGATCGCGCCACACGTTACGGCCGGGATGCGTGTCTTGGGCAGTGCCTTGATCGGCACCTCCAGAGGTGTCCGAAAGGCGTGTGAAGGAGAAGCTTCGAAAGGTTGCTCGCACCCTGTCTAAAGAGTTCGCAATGTCCGAATAGGCCTTGTCGGAGGCGGCAATTCCGGCTTAGCGTCCTTTGGGGACACGGACGGGGTGGGTCCGTTCCAATGGGGGACACGTGGGGGGACCCGTGGCCGAAAGTGGCATGGCTGTGCCGTTCGAGGTGGACCGTGAAGTGCCCGGACTGATCGTCAAGTTCGGCGACTATCCGCTGCACCACGGCGGCGTCGGAGCGATCCGCAGCCTGGGCCGGCTCGGCGTGCCGATGTACGCCGTCACCGAGGACGCGTACACGCCCGCGGCCTCCTCGCGCTATCTGAAGAAGGCCTTCGTGTGGCCGACGACCGGCGCGGAGGACCCCGGCCACCTGGTCGAGGGCCTGCTGCGCATCGGCCGTCGCATCGGCCGCCCCACCGTCCTGGTCCCGACCGACGAGGAGGCCGCCGTACTGATCGCCGAGCACCAGGACGATCTGGCCGGATCTTTTCTCTTTCCGCGTGTCGACCCCGCGCTGCCGCGCCGGCTCGCCAGCAAGCAGGGCCTGCACGAACTGTGTGTGGAGCACGGCATCGCGAGCCCCGCGTCGGCGTTCCCGGAGTCGTACGAGGACATCGTCGCCTTCGCCGGCACGGCCCGCTTCCCGGTGGTGGCCAAGAACCGCGAGGCGTTCGTCCGGCGCGAACGCCCGGCGGTGGGCGGCACCACGAGGATCGCCACCCGCGAGGGCCTGCTCGCCCTCGCCCGCGACTGGGGCGCGCGGCCGGGCGTGATCCTCCAGGAGTACCTGCCGCGCGAGGAGGCCGAGGACTGGATCGTGCACGCCTGCTTCGACCAGGACTCCAACCCCGTGGCACTGTTCACCGGCGTCAAGGTCCGCTCGTGGCCGCCGCACGCCGGCATGACGGCGAACGCCTACGTCGTCGACAACCCGGAACTCACCGACCTCGCCGCGCGTTTCATCAAACAGATCGGCTACAGCGGCATCATCGACCTCGATCTGCGCTTCGACCGGCGCGACGGGCAGTACAAGCTCCTGGACTTCAACCCCCGCATGGGCGCCCAGTTCCGGCTCTTCGAGAACGAGTCGGGTGTGGACGTCGTACGCGCCATGCATCTGAATCTGACCGGCCGCGCCGTACCGGAGGGGGAACAACGCACCGGCCACCGATACATCGTGGAGAACATCGACCTCCCCGCCCTCCTCGCCTACCGCCGCAGCGGCTATACGACGCCGCACGCGCCGGCCAGGGCGAGCGGGACGGAGCTGGCATGGCTCGCGGGTGACGACCCGCTGCCGTTCCTCACGATGCTCGCCCGCTTCGTGCGCCCGGGCGCGAAGCACCTCTATCAGCTGTGGCGGACCAACCGCCGCGGCAGCAGCACCTCCACGAAGTAGGCAAGGCCACCAAGAGTGGCGCACCGTGTCCTGGGGAGGGACTTCGTGACTCGACCGGTTGCAGTCATCGGGGCCGGGCCGTTCGGCCTGTCCACCGCCGCCCATCTGCGGGCCCGCGGCATCCCCGTCCGCGTCTTCGGCGACCCCATGGTCAGCTGGCGCGACCACATGCCCGAGGGCATGCTCCTGAAATCGACACCCGCGGCATCGAACTTCGACTGCCCGCAGCCCGGCCACACCCTCGCGGACTACTGCGACGCGGCCGGGATCCGCCGCCTGGTGGCCGACGAGGACATCATCCCGGCGGAGACGTTCATCGGCTACGGCGAGTGGTTCCAGCAGAGGCTGGTCCCCGGCCTGGAGCAGGTGCGGGTCGTCGCCGTGGACCGCGACAAGAGCGGCGGCTTCGAACTGAAGCTGGACTCGGGCGAGACGTTCACCGCGCGTGCGGTCGTCGTGGCCACCGGGCTGTCGGGCCTCGCGCACCTGCCGGCGGAGCTCAAGGGGGCCGCCGCCGACGGACCGGCGCCCACAAGCCCGGTCTCGCACAGCTCCCAGCATCACGGCCTCGGCCGGTTCGAAGGCAAGGAGCTGATCGTGATCGGCGCCGGCCAGTCCGCCCTGGAGACGGCGGCGCTCGCCGCCGAAGCGGGGGCACGCGTGCGTGTGATCGCGCGCGGTCGCGGCCGGGTCGCCTTCGGAGCCCCGCCCTGGGACCAGCCGAAGCTGCGCCCCGAGTCCCCCTTCGGCAACGCCTGGTCGCTGTGGGCGCTCAGTTACTACCCGCACCCCTACCGCTACCTGCCCGAGGCGACCCGCCACTACCTGGTCCGGCGCGTCCTCGGACCGCTCGGGGCCTGGTGGCTGCGCGAGCGCTTCGAGACCGCCGTGCAGGTGCAGGACGTGGAACGGGTCGTGGCCGCCGAGGCCCCTGACGGCAGCCCCGTCCTCACGGTCCGCACGCACGGCGGGCGTACCGAGCGGCTCGGCGCCGACCATGTCATCGCCGCCACCGGCTACCGCGTCGACATCGCGGCGATGGACTTCCTCGGCCACGAACTGCGTACCAGGCTCGCGGTGAGCCGTGGCACGCCCAAGCTCGGCCCCGGCTACGTCTCCTCCGTGCCCGGCCTGTACTTCACGGGCCTGCCGGCGGCGTCGTCGTACGGCCCGGTGATGCGCTTCGTCTGCGGCACGGAGTTCGCCTCGCCCCGGCTGGCGAAACACCTGGCGGCGGCCCACGGCTGAACACCGGGCGGCACCCCGCGGCCGACGGAACACCCGGCACACCCGGCACACCCTGCGACCGCCCACAGCCGCGGCCTCCACATGTCCCATCATGCTCAACCGCGTCAACACCACCATCAAGGGGCCGTCGGGCACCACTTGGGGATGATCAGTACGTAAGTACGCAGGACGACAAGATGAGTCGGGAGGGCGCGGTATCCGTATTCTCTGATCATGGCAGCTTCCCCCGCGTATGCACTGATCGCCACCGACCTGGACGGAACGCTGCTGCGCGGCGACGACAGCGTCTCCGAACGCTCGCTCGCCGCGCTCGCGCGGGTGGCGCGGGCCGGTGCCCGCCACCTGGTGGTGACGGGCCGGCCGGCCCCGCGGGTACGGCCCCTCCTCGCACGCCTCGGCTGCACGGGGCTCGCGGTGTGCGGGCAGGGCGCACAGGTCTACGACGCCGGATCCGGGCGCCTGTTGTGGTCGGTCCGGCTGGACCGGGAGCTGGCCGAGACCGCGCTCGGCAAGATCGAGGCGGAAGTGGGGCAGGTGTACGCGGCCGTCGACCAGGACGGCGTCGACGGGCTCACACTCATCGAGCCCGGCTACCTGATGCCGCACCCGACGCTGCCCGCGGTGCGGGTGGACAGGCGTGACGACCTGTGGCGCGAGCCCATCAGCAAGGTGCTGCTGCGCCATGCCGCCCTGTCCGACGACGAGTTGGCGGCCATCGCGCGCGCGGTGGTGGGCTCGCTGGCGACGGTCACCATGTCGGGGCCGGGGACCGTGGAACTCCAGCCGTCCGGGGTGACCAAGGCGACGGGTCTGGCGCTGGCGGCCGAGCGCCTCGGTGTCGGCGCGCAGGAGGCCCTGGCGTTCGGCGACATGCCCAACGACATCCCGATGTTCGAGTGGGCCGGGCGCGGGGTCGCCATGGCCGGCGCACATCCCGAACTGAAGGCGGTGGCCGATGAGATCACCTTGTCGAACGAGGACGACGGCATCGCCGTCGTCCTCGAAAGGCTGTTCCCGACCGACTGACCGGCACATCAGTACGCGGCCGTCCGTGACCGGCCCGGTGGATGCCCGGCGGCCGCCCGGCACGCCCCCGTCCGTCAGGTACGGGTGCGTGCCGGACGGCCGATGTCACTCCGGTGCGCCGGGCCGGCGGGGAACGTCAGTACGCGCTGTTGACGTTGTCGATGGAGCCGTAGCGCGCGGCGGCGTAGTTGCAGGCCGCCGTGATGTTGGCGACCGGGTCGTACGGGTCGAACGCCGTGCCGGTCACGTGGTAGGCGTTGAAGGTCGGGTCGATCACCTGCAGCAGGCCCTTGGACGGGGTGCCCGCGGCGGCGTTGGAGTCCCAGTTGTTGATGGCCAGCGGGTTGCCGGAGGACTCCCGCATGATGTTGCGGTAAATGCCGTTGTAGGTACCCGGGATGCTCTTCTGGGCCATGATCGCGAGCGAGTGACGGATCCAGCCGTCGAGGGTGTTCGGGTACCCGACGGTGGTGGTGGAGGCCGTCGTGGTGGTCGTCGTACCCGTGGCCGCGGAGGCGCTGGTGGCGCCGATGAGCGGCAGGGCGAGGACGGCGGCACCGGTGCCGGCGACGGCGAGGGTGCGGAAGAGGCGGTTGTTGCGGGTACGGCGGGGCTGAGCGGAAGCAGGCATGGGGAAGTCCTCTCCGTCGCCTACGAGGTGAGCTGTCGGGTTCGGGCGGGGAGGTGCCCGGCCGTGCCTCGGGAAAGGCACGGCTTCACCCCTAGCCGTTCCGGTGCGACGTGTGTCGTCCGGTCCGGCGACTTACCTGGGTCCCCCGCTCCTGCCGTACGAAATGAGTTCGTCGATGGGTTTCGCGGGCGGCGGCAGGATTCGGCGTCCGCCCGGTGGCCGGGAACGTATGCGAGAGCACATGTCGGGAACAAGTGCCGGATTCACACAACGCACCATTTGACCTTGGTCTACACCCTATGAGGCACTTGATCCTTTGCGGTTGCCAATCCTCAACTCGTCGGCCGAGCAAGGGGGGAAGGGGTGATTGGCCGGAGTGGGGTCCAGGTGGGCACCGTGACCCAACTCACGAAATAGCAAATATAAGCAAATCGGGCATAGGGGATTCGGGTGGTTCGGGTGAGCGGTGGAACCCGTGGAGCCGCGGTCGTCGTTGTCGTAGTGATCGCGGTCGTGTGCAGGAGGCGGGGTGTGCGTATTACTCCGCTCGCCTCTTGGTTCGCGACAAACCGGACGGGTTCCTGTTAAGTCGACAAATGTCCGCTCTTACCACTTGATCAAAAACATACCGGTCATGATCCGGTACCGCCCGGGCTGGACCGGTGGGCGCTATCGGTGATCGAAACAGGACCGGATACGCTGACTTGAGTGATGGCAACGACCTATCGACAAACCGTGTAATCGCCAGCAGACACCAGCAGACAGGAGACCCCTCGTGACCGTCGTCGGGCCGTTCGGGCTGAGCGTGCGGGACCAGGCTCTGGAAGCCGATGTCCAGGCCGGATTGGCGGCTGTCGAGGAAGGCTTGCTCGAGGCCACCAAGAGCGAGGTCCCGTTCATCACGGAGGCCGCTCAGCACCTCGTGCGGGCCGGCGGGAAGCGGTTCCGGCCGCTGCTCGTGATGCTCGCGGCCCAGTTCGGCGATCCTTACGCGCCGGGTGTCGTGCCGTCCGCCGTGGTCGTGGAGCTGACCCACCTGGCCACGCTGTACCACGACGACGTCATGGACGAGGCAGCCGTGCGGCGCGGTGTGGACAGTGCCAACACCCGCTGGGGCAACTCCGTCGCGGTCCTGACCGGCGACTTCCTCTTCGCCCGCGCCTCCCAGATCCTCGCCGACCTCGGCCCCGAGGCGGTCCGGGTGCAGGCCCTCGCGTTCGAGCGGCTGGTCACGGGCCAGATCCTGGAGACCGCCGGCCCCTCGGACGGCCGCGACCCGGTCGAGCACTACCTGGACGTGCTCGGCGGCAAGACGGGCTCGCTGGTGGCGGTCTCGTGCCGGTTCGGTGCGATGATGTCGGGCGCCGACGAGACGGTCGTCGACGTACTCACCCAGTACGGCGAGCGGCTCGGGGTCGCCTTCCAGCTCGCCGACGACGTCCTGGACATCGCCTCCGACTCGCACGAGTCCGGCAAGACCCCGGGCACCGACCTGCGCGAGGGCATCCCGACGCTGCCCGTGCTGCGGCTGCGCGAGCGGGCGGCCCGGCTGGGGCTGCCCGAGGACGCAGCGCTGTGCCGCCTGCTCGACTCCGACCTCAGCGACGACGCCCGGCACGCCGAGGCGCTGGCCGCGCTGCGCGCGCATCCCGCGCTGGAGCAGGCCCGCCGCGACACCGTCCGGTACGCGGAAGAGGCCCGCGCCGCGCTGGTGCCGCTCAGGGAGTGCGACGCCAAGGCGGCACTGCTGGAACTGTGCGACGCGGTGGTGCACCGCGCCGGCTGACACCCAGCCGCCCCACGGTCCACCCCTCCGGCCGGTCCCACGGATCACGTCCTCCGGCCGACTGTGCGGATCGCCCTTCGCGGAGGGTGATCCGCACCTCCCGTTCGACCTCCCGTACGACCAGCCTTACGGCCAGCCGTACGGCCGTGTACGCCCTCTTACGGGCCCGTCCGTTCCGGTGAGACCCTTACGGGTCGGGGGAGTCTTCGCCCCTACGTGTCATACCGCAGGCGTACACGCAGTTGGCTCCGAGGTCTGACGCTTCCTCAAGGTCGATTTGGTGAGATGGAAGCCACGGAAATCACCAGCACTCACCGATTCGGGTGAGAATGGCGGCTCTGGTGGACCAGCGTGAGGACAGCCGCCGCCGACGACGGAGGTAAGGCACACATGGCACCGTACGAATCCGACGACGCAGTGGACGCCGCGCGGGACGAAGCCCCGCACGCCGGGCGCCGCAAGGCCGCCCGCTACGCGGTCCCGGTCGCGGTGGTGGGGGTGGCGGCGGCCACGATCGGGCTGGTCCCGGCACTCGCCGCTTCCGGTGACCCGGACCTGCCCAAGATCACTGCCCAGCATCTCATCGAGAAGATCGCCAAGTCGGACGTGCAGCAGCTGTCCGGCACCGTGAAGATCAACACAGACCTCGGCCTGCCCAACCTCGGCGGCATGGAGAACTCCCTGGCCTCCGGCGCCGCCAAGGGCTCCGGCGCCTCCTCCGCCGACCCGCAGTCCCAGCTCACCTCGCTGGTCTCCGGCGCGCACACGCTGCGCGTCGCCGCCGACGGCCCGCAGAGGCAGAAGCTGTCGCTGCTGGAGAGCGGCTCCGAGTACAGCCTGATCCACAACGGCAAGGACGTGTGGGGCTACGACAGCAAGAGCAACGAGGTCTACCACTCCGCCTCGGCCGACGCGGGCAAGGACCACAGGGCCGAGCCGCCGGCCACGCCGAAGGACTTCGCCGACCAGGCGCTGAAGTCGGTGGACGACACCACGTCCGTCACCGTCGACGGCACCGAGCAGGTCGCCGGCCGCGACGCCTACAAGCTGCTGATCAAGCCGCGGCAGTCCGGCACCACGGTCGGCGCGATCAGCGTCGCTGTCGACGCGAAGACGGGCATGCCGCTGAAGTTCACGCTGACGCCGAAGAGCGGCGGCGCCGCCGTCCTCGACGTGGGTTTCACCCAGGTCTCCTTCGCTCGGCCGACCGCCTCCACCTTCGACTTCACCCCGCCCAAGGGCGCGAAGGTGACGCAGGAGAAGCAGGACCCCGCGGCCCGGAAGCACAGCGAGTCCGGCAAGGGCTTCGCCAAGGGCATGGAAGGCGGCGGCGTCCTCGGCAAGGGCTGGACGTCCGTGGCGACCTTCGACACCGGTTCCAAGGGTGGCCTGCCGACCGGTTCCAAGGGCGGCGACCTCGGCGGCTTCGTCGGCTCGCTCGGCGAGAAGGTCTCCGGCAAGTTCGGCAAGGGCACGGTCTTCTCCACCCGCCTGGTCAACGCCCTGATCACCGACGACGGCAAGGTGTACGCCGGTGCGGTGACCAAGGACGCCCTGGTGAAGGCGGCCGACGCCGGGAAGTGACCGCTCCCGGGCACCACGGGGCGTGATCGTGCGTTGACCCTTCGGGGGCAGAGCGAATCGAGGGGTTCCGGAGGATCGAGGGGGGAGCCGATGGGCGAACCGTCCGCCATGGAGCGGGACGCGGGGGAGGCGGGGGGCGCCGAGGGGCGCGCCCCGGCTCCGGGGCGGGCGCGGGAGGGCGTCATCGTCACGCGCGGCCTCACCAAGCGCTATCGCGGCGGGCAGCTCGCCGTCGACGGCCTGGACCTGACCGTTCCGGCGGGCAGCGTCTTCGGCTTCCTCGGTCCGAACGGCTCGGGCAAGACCACCACCATCCGCATGCTGATGGGCCTGATCGAGCCGACAAGGGGCACGGCCCGCGTGCTGGGCCGCCCGATGCCCCGGGCGGCCCGTGCCGTTCTCCCGCAGGTCGGCGCGCTCATCGAGGGCCCGGCCCTGTACGGCTTCCTCTCCGGCCGCGACAACCTGCTGCGCTACGACGCCGCCGACCCGACCGCCGACCCCCGCACCCGGCGCCTCCGCGTCGCCGCCGCCCTGGACCGGGTGGGCCTGACGGCGGCGGCGAGCAAGAAGGCAAAGGCGT
Organism: Streptomyces yokosukanensis; assembly: GCF_001514035.1. Classification (GTDB taxonomy): domain Bacteria; phylum Actinomycetota; class Actinomycetes; order Streptomycetales; family Streptomycetaceae; genus Streptomyces; species Streptomyces yokosukanensis. The sequence continues at coordinate 180,469 of NZ_KQ948208.1, forward strand.
ACTCGCTCGGTATGAAACAGCGGCTGGGCCTTGCCGCCGCGCTGCTCCAGCCGCGCCGGCTGCTCGTCCTGGACGAGCCCACCAACGGGCTCGACCCACAGGGCATGCGCGAGATCCGCACCCTGATCAGGGAGTTGGCGGCCGACGGCACCACGGTCTTCCTCTCCTCACACCTCCTCGACGAGATCGAGCAGGTGTGCACGCACGCGGCGGTCATGGCGCGGGGCCGGCTCGTCGTCCAGGGCGCCGTGGCCGATCTGGCGGCCGGGGCGCGCGGGCGGCTGGTGGTGACCACCCCGGATCCCGCCGAGGCGGCCCGGGTGCTGAAGGAGCAGGGCGTCGCGGACGTGACCGCCGACGGTGACCGGGTCACCGGCGAACCACCCGCGCGGGACCTCGCCGAGGTGAACGCGGCCCTGGTCACGTCGGGAGTGCGGGTCCGGGGCCTCACGGTCGAACGGGCCTCGCTGGAGGACGCGTTCGTGGCGCTGACGGGGGAGGGCTTCGATGTCGCGGGCTGAGCCGGTTCCCCTGTCCGAGACGGTCCCCGGCTCCGCCGGGCGCCGGCCGAGCCCCCTGTGGACCTTCGGACTGCTGCGCAGCGAACTCGTCACGACCGTCCGCCGCTGGCGCACGCTCGCCCTGCTCGCGGTGCTCGCCGCGGTGCCGGTGCTGGTCGGGATCGCGGTGAAGATCGAGACGCGGGGCGGCGGGGACGTGGGCCACGGCGGCCAGGGCCCGGCGTTCATCTCCCAGATCACCAACAACGGCCTGTTCCTGGTGTTCACGGCGCTGGCCGCGACCCTGCCGTTCTTCCTGCCGATGGCCGTCGGGGTCGTCGCCGGCGACGCGATCGCGGGCGAGGCCGGCTCGGGCACCCTGCGCTATCTGCTGGTCGCCCCGGCCGGGCGCACCCGGCTGCTGCTCACCAAGTACACGACCGTGCTGGCCTTCTGCCTGCTGGCCACCCTGGTCGTCACCGTCTCGGCGCTGATCGTCGGCGCCCTGCTCTTCCCGCTGGGTGACCTCACGACCATCTCCGGCACCCGGATCAGCTTCGGCGAGGGCCTCGGCCGGGCCCTGCTGATCGCCCTGGTGGTCGCCGCCTCACTGGTCGGCGTTGCGGCGCTCGGCCTGTTCGTGTCGACGCTCACGGGCAGCGGCATCGCGGCGATGGCGACCACCGTCGGATTGGTCATCACGGTTCAGATCCTCGACCAGATACCCCAGTTGCACGCGCTCCAGCCGTACTTCTTCTCGCACTACTGGCTGTCCTTCGCCGACCTGATGCGCGATCCCGTCTACTGGGACGACCTGACGAAGAACCTCGGCCTCCAGGCGTTGTACGCGGCCGTGTTCGGCTCGGCGGCCTGGGCGCGCTTCACGGCGAAGGACATCAGCGCCTGACCCCTGGGACGCCCTCAGGCGGCCTGGTGCGGGAAGCGGGCGAGAGGAGCGTCCTGGGCGAAGAACGTCTTCGCACGCGCGAGCGCGTCGGCGTCCTTCTCTACGTCGCCCGGTCCGCTGCCGTTGCCCAGCAGCACCCCGCCGAAGCGCATCCCCATGTAGGCGGCCGAGTTGTTGAGTGTGCCGGCGTAAGGGTCGGCGACCGACGGCTCGGTGCCGGCGAGCGCGGCGACGCCCCAGAGCGTGCGGCCGGCCAGGGTCGCCTTGAAGTCCAGGCCGGGGGTGCGCAGCCAGCTGGACCAGTGGTCCAGGTAGCGCTTGGTGAGGCTGGACACCGAGTACCAGTACAGCGGTGAGGCGATCACGATGTCCGTGGCCGCGAGCGTGGCCTCCATCAGCAGACCGGTGGTGCTGTCCGCCGGCGGCCGTACGTACTCACTGCCGTGGCGCAGGTCGACGAAGTCGGGCAGCGGGTGGTCCGCCAGACGGATCCAGCGCTGCTCGACGTCATCGGGGAGCTGCTCGGCGGCCGCGCGGGCCAGCAGCTCGGTGTTGCCCTCGGCACGGGCGCTGCCCAGGACGAAGAGGAAACGACGGCTCATGGGTCCCCCAGGTGAGTGCTGCCGCGTACGACGAATAAACGCATGTGCATTTTATGCATACGCAATCAATTTTGACCAGGGTGCGGCTGGTGCGAGGCTGTGACGCTGCGGTGACGTGGAAGGCTACGGGAGCCGACACACTGGTTGGCAGGACGCGTACGACCGGATCGCGGCGCCGGGGGAGTGAGGGAAACACCGATGTCTCGACTCAGCTTCGAGAAGAAGCGGGCGCAGGAGCCCGCTGCGCATCCGGCCGTGGTAGCGGTCCGGGTGTTCGGCGCGGGCGGCGCGTCGGTGGGCGGGACGTCGGTGGTGGCGGCACCGGGCGAGGAGATCCAGCAGACCGTCCTCAACCACCTCCAGCGCCTCGCCATCAGCCTTGGCGCCCCCATACGTGCCACGATCCATGACGACCGCGCCGGCTGTGTGGTTCCGCTGGAGGTCTCGGCGGACGGCTCCAGCCGGGTGACGGGGGAGCCTGTACGGGTGGCTTCGCCGGCGGGTGTGACGAAGGTGCCCTCGCCCACGGGCGCGCGGGACGTACCCCCGGCCGCAACCCCGAAGCGGGTGCCGGCCGGGACGGTGCAGGCGCCGACGGGGCAGTTCGGACCCGCGCCGGTCATGCCGTCCAGGCGGACGCCGACATCCACCACCGGCGCCCCGGCCCCCGGGCCGAGCGCCACGGCCCCTGCCCCCGCCCCGATCCCCGGGTCGGCGCCCGCGGCCCCCGCCTTTCCGCCCGCCCCCGCTCCGATCCCCGGGTCGGCGCCCGCGATCCTCGCCTCCACCCTCACCTCCGCCTCCGATCGCACTCGCACCGCCGCCCTGAAGTCCGCGGCCGAGCGGGAAGCCGTGGCCTCCGCCTTCGACCCCGGCCCCACCCACACCCCGGCCCGAGGCTTCGACGCCGTTGCCGAGGAGGTGCTCGGGGACGGGCCCTTGACCGAGACCGCGGAAGGGGCCGAACTGCTCACCGAGCCGATGCTGCGGATCAACGAGGCCGTGCGTGCGGGCCGTATCGAGGCGGCGGCGGAACTCGCCGACCGTACGGTCGCCGAGGCGGCCACCCTGCTGGGCTCCGGCCATGCCGAGGTGCTGCACCTTCGTGAACTGTCCGCCTACATCGCCTACTTGGCGGGCGAGCCGGTCCGCGCCTTCGAGCTGTCCATGGACCTCGCCCGGCTGCGCCGGCAGGCCCGGGACGCGGAGGCCGCCTACGGCAACGTGGAGAGCGCGGCGACCGCCTGGCGTGCGGTGCGTGATCCCGAGGAGGGCCTGCGGCTGGGCCGCGACCTGATCGAGCTGTGGACGGAACTCACCACCGAGCCGGGTCCCGCCGCGGATGACCCGCACCCGCTGGAGTCCGCCCGCGCCCGTATGGTCCGCCTCACCGACCGGGCGGCCCGCGCCGCACGCGCGTGACCGCGACCGTCCCGCCACTCACCGCAGGACTCACCGCAGGATTCGGCACAGAACCTGCCGCAGGACTCACTGCAGGCAGAACTCGTTCCCCTCGGGATCCGTCAGCACCAGCCACTCCCCGCCGGGCTCCTTCACCTCGCGTACGACCTGCGCGCCCAGCGCCTGAAGCCGGGCCAGCTCCGCCGTGCGTCGCTCCGGGCCCGCGTGCAGATCCAGGTGGAGCCGGTTCTTGACCGTCTTCGGCTCCGGGACGCGCTGGAAGAGCAGCCGCCGGCCCAGTCCGGTGCCGGTCTGCGGGTCGTACGGGTCGTCGGGGTGTCGTACGGCGATCAGGTCGCGGAAGGCGGGGCGGCCGTGGTACTCGACCGTGGCCTCGCCCGCCAGCGCGCCGGCGGCCAGCAGGCGTTCGATCAGGGCGCTGTTGTCCTCGGCCGTGTAGTGCAACGCGGCGGCCCAGAAGTCGGCCTGGGTGTGCGGGTCGGCCGCGTCGATGACGAGCTTCCAGTGCAGCGGGGCGGGCGTGGATCCGGGTGTCTGGGTGGTCATGGTGACCACATATAGCCGCGGCCCGCGCCGGACGCGCTGATTCCGCGCCGCTGCGGCGGGAGTCGGCTCACCCCTGCCGGGATCTCTGCGGTGACCGCCGTCTACCGCCTCACGGCCTCACGGCCTCACGGCCTCACGGCCTCACGGCCTCACGGCCTCACGGCCTCACGGCCTCACGGCCTCACGGCCTCACGGCCTCACGGCCTCACGGCCTCACGGCCTCACGGCCTCGGGGTCCGCCTCCGGCCCGCAGGGCACGCTCTCCGCGTTCTTCCGTACCGGCCCGCTCTCCGCGTTCCGTAGGGCCCTGGCCGTTCCGGTCGACGTGGTGGTGCCGGGCGCGCCGGTCGCCCTCGCGAGCGCACGGGCGGCCCGGCGCGCGGAGCGCAGCGCGTCCCCCGTGAGCAGCAGCAGCGCCAGCCAGACCAGCGCGAACCCGGCCCAGCGCTCGGGCGGCATGGCCTCGTCGAAGTAGAGGATGCCGAGCAGGAACTGGAAGACGGGTGCCAGGTACTGCAGCAGGCCCAGCGTGGACAGCGGCACGCGGATGGCCGCCGCGCCGAAACAGACCAGGGGCAGCGCGGTGACCAGGCCGGTGGAGGCGAGCAGCGCGGCATGCCCGGCGCCGTCGTTCACGAAGCCGGCCTCGCCGTGGGCGACCAGCCACAGCAGAAAGCCGAGCGCGGGCAGGAACTGGATGGCGGTCTCGGCGGCCAGCGACTCGACGCCGCCGAGGCCGACCTTCTTCTTGACCAGGCCGTACGTGGCGAAGGAGAAGGCGAGGACCAGCGAGATCCAGGGCGGCCGGCCGTAGCCGACGGTCAGGACGACGACGGCGGCGAGGCCCGTTGCGACCGCGACCCACTGCACGGGCCGCAGCCGCTCCTTCAGCAGCAGCACCCCCATCGCGATGGTCACCAGAGGATTGATGAAGTACCCGAGGGAGGACTCGACGACGTGGCCGGAGTTCACGGCCCAGATGTAGACGCCCCAGTTCACGGTGATGACGGCGGCGGCCACGGTGATCAGCGCGAGCCGGCGCGGCTGGCGCAGCAGCTCCCCGGCCCAGGCCCAGCGCCGTACGAAGAGCAGGGCGATGCCGACGACGACGAGGGACCACACCATGCGGTGGGCGAGGATCTCCAGCGCCCCGGCGGGCTTGAGCAGGGGCCAGAAGAGGGGCACGAGGCCCCACATGCCGTACGCGGCGAAGCCGTTCAACAGGCCTATCCGGTGCTCGCCCTTGGACTTCTCGGCCACCAGACCCCTCCCTCTCGCATCAGGCACGCGAGTACGAAGGTAGCGCCGGGTGCCCCCGACTGTCATGTGTGTATCGGCATACGGTCATGACAGGCGGAGGCGTCCGACAGGTCGGCCCTTGAGTCCCGGCAAGTCGGCCCTTGGGTCCCGACGGGTCGGCCGATGAGGCCCGGCGGTCAGCCCTTGAGCGCGGCGGTGATCGCCTCGGCCAGCGGTGTGGTCGGGCGGCCCGTCAGGCGCGACAGGTCGCCGGAGGAGATCTCCAGCTCGCCCTTCTCGATCGAGGCGTCCACACCGGCCAGGATCGCGGCCAGCGGTCCGGGCAGCCCGGCGCCGGTGAGAATGCCGGTGACGGCCTCGACGGACACCGCGTCGTAGACGATCTCCTCGCCGGTCTGCCGGCTCAGCTCGGCCGCGAACTCGGCGAAGCCCCACGCCTCGTCGCCGCCCAGCTCGTACGTCGCGTTCTCGTGGCCCTCGCCGGTCAGCACCGCGACCGCGGCGGCGGCGTAGTCGGCGCGGGACGCCGAGGAGAGACGGCCGCCGCCCGCGGCATGGACGAGCGCGTGGTGCTCCAGCACCGGGGCCAGGTTCTCGGTGTAGTTCTCGTGGTACCAGCCGTTGCGCAGCAGGGTGTACGGCAGGCCGGAGGCGAGCAGCACCTCCTCCGTCGCCCGGTGGTCGTCCGCCAGCGCGGCCGTGAGGCTGCCCGGCGCGCTGGTGTAGGCGAGCAACGCCACACCGGCGGCCTTCGCGGCGTCGATGACGACCTGGTGCTGACCGACGCGGCCCTTGTCGAACTCATTGCCGGAGATCAGCAGGACCTTGTCACCGGCGGCGAACAGGCCCTCGAAGGTCTCGGGCGCGTTGTAGTCGGCGAGGGCCGTCCGCACGCCGCGGGCGGCGAAGTCGGCGGCCTTGTGCTCGTCGCGCACGACGGCGGTGATCTGCTCGGCCGGAACCTTCTCCAGCAGCTGCTCCACGACGTGGCGGCCGAGGTGTCCGGTGGCTCCGGTGACGACGATGCTCATGGTTCACAAACTCCTTGTGGGGTGCCCTCTGCCGTACGGCACTCACCCTAGGAGCTGCACTAACCATGCGAAAGTACCCACTTTGAAGTAAGGTACTGGCATGATGGTAAGCAAGGATCAGGCGAGCGCCGAGGCCATGTGCCCCTACCGGCTCGTGCTGGAGCACGTCACCAGCCGCTGGGGTGTGCTCGTGCTGATCGAGCTGATGGAGCGGCCGTACCGGTTCAGCGAACTGCGGCGGGCGGTCAGCTGCCTCGGCGGGCGGACCGTCAGCGAGAAGATGCTCACCCAGACCCTGCAGACCCTGGAGCGCGACGGCCTGGTCCACCGGGACGCCAAGCCGGTCATCCCGCCCCGTGTCGACTACTCGATCACCGACCTCGGCCGCGAGGCGGCGGAGCAGGTCCGTTCCCTCGCCCAGTGGACGCGCGACCGCATGGACGACGTGGAGGAGGCCCGCCAGGCATACGACGAGGCCCGGGAAATCCAGTCCCGGGCCTCGTAGGCGAACCGAAGAAGTCTCAGCCGAAGAAGTCTCAGCCGACGACGGTCCAGGTGTCGCCGCCGGCGAGCAGGGCGGCGAGGTCGCCCTTGCCCTTCTCCTCGATGGCGGTGTCCAGCTGCTCCGCCATGGCCGTGTCGTAGACCGGCCGTTCGACGTTGCGGAAGACGCCGATGGGGGTGTGGTGGAGGGTGTCGGGGTCGGCGAGCCGGGAGAGGGCGAAGGCGGTGATCGGGGACGCCGAGTGCGCGTCGTGGACCAGGATGTCCGCCTCGTTGTCCCCGGTCACGGTGACGACCTCCAGGTCTCCGGTGGTCCGGTTGCGTACGACGCCGCGCGCGCCGTCGGTGCCGAAGCGGATGGGCCGGCCGTGCTCGAGGCGGATCAGCGCCTCCTCGGCCTGCTGCTTGTCCTTCAGGGCATCGAAGGCGCCGTCGTTGAAGATGTTGCAGTTCTGGTAGATCTCGACCAGGGCCGTGCCGGGGTGATCGGCGGCCTGGCGCAGTACCTCGGTGAGGTGTTTGCGGTCGGAGTCGATGGTGCGGGCGACGAAGGAGGCCTCGGCGCCGATCGCCAGCGACACGGGGTTGAACGGTGCGTCGAGGGAGCCCATCGGGGTCGACTTGGTGATCTTGCCGACCTCGGACGTGGGCGAGTACTGGCCCTTGGTCAGGCCGTAGATCCGGTTGTTGAACAGGAGGATCTTGAGGTTGACGTTGCGGCGCAGGGCGTGGATCAGGTGGTTGCCGCCGATGGAGAGAGCGTCGCCGTCACCGGTGACGACCCACACCGACAGGTCCCGCCTGCTGGTGGCGAGTCCGGTGGCGATGGCCGGGGCGCGGCCGTGGATGGAGTGCATCCCGTAGGTGTTCATGTAGTACGGGAAGCGGGAGGAGCAGCCGATGCCGGAGACGAAGACGATGTTCTCCTTGGCCAGCCCCAGCTCCGGCATGAAGCCCTGGACGGCGGCGAGGATCGCGTAGTCACCGCAGCCGGGGCACCAGCGCACCTCCTGGTCCGACTTGAAGTCCTTCATCGACTGCTTGGCCTCGGCCTTGGGGACCAGCTGCAGCAGTCCGTTGCCGGTGTCAGTCATCGATGGCCTCCTTCAGCGCCGAGGCGAGCTGTTCCGCCTTGAACGGCATGCCGTTGACCTGGTTGTAGGAGTGGGCGTCGACCAGGTACTTCGCCCGGACGAGGGTGGCGAGCTGGCCGAGGTTCATCTCGGGGATCACGACCTTGTCGTAGCGCGCCAGGACCTCGCCGAGATTGGCCGGGAAGGGATTGATGTGGCGCAGGTGTGCCTGTGCGATCTTCTCGCCGGCCCGGCGCAGCCGCCGTACCGCCGCGGTGATCGGTCCGTACGTCGAGCCCCAGCCCAGGACCAGCGTCTTCGCGCCGTCGGGGTCGTCGACCTCGATGTCCGGGACCTGGATGCCGTCGATCTTGGCCTGGCGGGTGCGGACCATGAAGTCGTGGTTGGCCGGGTCGTAGGAGATGTTGCCCGTGCCGTCCTGCTTCTCGATGCCGCCGATGCGGTGCTCCAGACCCGGGGTGCCCGGGACGGCCCACGGCCGCGCGAGGGTCTGCGGGTCGCGCTTGTAGGGCCAGAAGACCTCGGTGCCGTCCGCGAGGGCGTGGTTGGGGCCGGAGGCGAACTGCACGCGCAGGTCGGGCAGTTCGTCCAGGTCCGGGATCCGCCACGGCTCGGAGCCGTTGGCCAGGTAGCCGTCGGAGAGCAGCATCACCGGCGTGCGGTACGTCAGCGCGATCCGTGCCGCCTCCAGCGCCGCGTCGAAGCAGTCCGCCGGGGTGCGCGGGGCGACGATCGGCACCGGCGCCTCGCCGTTGCGGCCGAACATCGCCTGCAGCAGGTCCGCCTGCTCGGTCTTGGTCGGCAGACCCGTGGACGGGCCGCCGCGCTGGATGTCCACCACCAGCAGCGGCAGCTCCAGCGACACCGCGAGGCCGATCGTCTCGCTCTTCAGCGCGACACCGGGCCCGGAGGTCGTGGTCACCGCGAGCGAGCCGCCGAAGGCCGCGCCCAGCGCGGCGCCGATGCCCGCGATCTCGTCCTCCGCCTGGAAGGTGCGCACACCGAAGTTCTTGTGGCGGCTCAGCTCGTGCAGGATGTCCGAGGCCGGGGTGATCGGGTACGAGCCCAGGAACAGCGGCAGGTCCGCCTGCCGGGACGCGCTGATCAGGCCGTAGGCCAGGGCGAGGTTGCCGGAGATGTTGCGGTAGGTGCCCACGGGGAAGGCCTTGGCGGCCGGGGCGACCTCGTAGGAGACCGCGAAGTCCTCCGTCGTCTCGCCGAAGTTCCAGCCCGCCCGGAACGCGGCGATGTTCGCCGCCATGATCTGAGGCTTCTTCGCGAACTTCGACTTCAGGAACTTCTCGGTGCCCTCGGTGGGCCGGTGGTACATCCACGACAGCAGACCCAGCGCGAACATGTTCTTGCTGCGCTCGGCCTCCTTGCGGGACAGGTCGAACTCCTTCAGCGCCTCCACCGTGAGGGTGGTCAGCGGCACCGGATGGAGGTTGTAGCCGTCCAGCGAGCCGTCCTCCAGGGGGGAGGCGTCGTAGCCGACCTTCTGCAGGGCGCGCTTGGTGAACTCGTCGGTGTTGACGATGATCTCGGCGCCGCGCGGCAGGTCGCCGATGTTCGCCTTCAGCGCGGCCGGGTTCATCGCGACCAGCACGTTCGGCGCGTCGCCCGGGGTGAGGATGTCGTGGTCGGCGAAGTGCAGCTGGAAGCTGGAGACGCCGGGCAGGGTGCCGGCGGGCGCGCGGATCTCGGCGGGGAAGTTCGGCAGGGTGGAGAGGTCGTTGCCGAAAGAAGCGGTCTCCGAGGTGAACCGGTCCCCGGTGAGCTGCATACCGTCACCCGAGTCCCCCGCGAACCGGATGATCACCCGGTCCAGGCGCCGCACGTCCTTCGCGCCGCCCGGTGCTCGCTGCTCTCCCACGACGGTTTCGTCGGCTTGCTCCGCTGGGCTGCTGACCTGGCTGGTCACTGAACTGGACCTCCTTCGAGGCGGCTGTCCGGGCGTGGTCGTCCCACGGACCATCCCAGGATCAACCCTACGTCGGTTAGGGTCGCCTTCCCGAGGCCATCCGTATGATGGACGGCTTTCTGAGACGGCCTTTCGTGTTTCTGAGAGGGTCTTTCGCGATTCCTAGGTGATCTTTCAAGCCGGCTTCTCATGAGGTACCGGATCGGTCCCCCATGATTTCCCGCCCCCCTCGCAACTGACTCGAAGACGCGAGCCCCGGCCGCCCGCGGGCGCCGGACGGGCTGACCTCCTGCTGACACGGTGTCAGTCCGTCACGAGTTCAGATAGGTCAGTACGGCCAGAACACGCCGGTGATCCCCGTCACTGGGGGTCAGGCCGAGCTTCAGGAAGATGTTGCTGACGTGCTTCTCCACCGCCCCGTCGCTGACCACCAGCTGCCGGGCGATCGCCGAGTTCGTCCGGCCCTCGGCCATCAGCCCGAGCACCTCGCGCTCGCGCGGTGTCAGCCCCGCGAGCACGTCCTGCTTGCGGCTGCGGCCGAGCAGCTGCGCGACCACCTCCGGGTCCAGCGCCGTACCGCCCTCGGCCACCCGCACCACCGCGTCCACGAACTCGCGCACCTCGGCGACCCGGTCCTTGAGCAGATAGCCCACGCCCCGGCTGGAACCGGCCAGCAGCTCGGTGGCGTACCGCTCCTCCACGTACTGCGACAGCACCAGTACCCCGAGCCCCGGGTGCGCCTTCCGCAGCCGTACGGCCGCCCGTACGCCCTCGTCGGTGTGTGTCGGCGGCATCCGTACGTCCGCCACGACCACGTCCGGCGGCGTGCCCTGCGCCTGCAGGTCGGCGACGGTCTTCACCAGCGCCTCCGCGTCACCCACACCGGCCACGACGTCGAGCCCGCGGTCGGTCAGCAGTCGGGTCAGGCCCTCTCTGAGCAGCACTGAATCCTCGGCGATGACCACCCGCACCCTGTCCTCCACGATCTTCCGGCCCCCCAAGCCCGATCCCGCTCCGCGACGACGTCCGTCCGTCCGCGTCGAGCGCGCCGTCCGTACGGAGGTCAAGCATTCCAGCAATCGCCCCGGCCCGCCGCCCCGCCTGGGAACCCCACCTCCAAGGAGGGGGTTCTAGGGGGGTGCGGGCCGGGGCCGCGGCCGGCGGGGGGATGTCGCCGTGTGCCGTCAGGCTCGCCAGGGCAGTTCCGCGATCACCCGGGTGGGGCCACCTTCGGGGGAGTCCACCACGAGGACGCCGTCCACGGCGTCCAGGCGTCCGGCGAGGCCGGCCAGGCCCGAGCCGCGGGAGACGTCCGCGCCGCCCACGCCGTCGTCGATCACCTGCAGCATCAGCCGGTCCTCCGTGTGCCACACGTCCACCGAAGCGGAGCGGGCCCGGCTGTGCTTGCTGATGTTCTGCAGCAGTTCGGAGACGGTGAAGTAGGCGATGCCCTCGATGGCCGGGGCAGGGCGGGCCGGCAGCTCGACCTCGACCCGCACCGGGACCGCGCACCGGGAGGCCACCGCGGACAGCGCCGCGTCCAGGCCGCGGTCGGTCAGCACCGCCGGATGGATGCCGCGGGCGAGATCGCGCAGCTCCTGCAGCGCCGTCTTCACCTCGCCGTGCGCCTCGTCCACCATCCGCGCCGCCGCCTGCGGATCCTCCTGGAGCTTCTCCTTCGCCAGCCCCAGATCCATGGCCAGGCTGACCAGCCGGGCCTGCGCCCCGTCGTGCAGATCCCGCTCGATGCGCCGCAGGTCGGCGGCGGCCGTGTCGACGACGACCCCCCGGTCCGACTCCAGCTCCACCACCCGCGCCGTCAGCAGCGACGGCCCCAGAAGCCCCCGGACCAGCACCGCGTCCACCGTCGTCAGGGCCCGCACGATCCACGGCGTGGCCAGCGTGAACAGCAGTCCGACCAGCGCGGTCACGGTGATCTCGAACGGGTTGTCCAGATAGACGCTGTGGTGCTCGTCGCCGTACAGCTGCAGGCCGCCCTGGCCGGCGTACGTCGGGAAGACCCAGAACCACAGCGGGTACGTCAGCAGTGCCCAGCCCGTCGTCCACAGGGTCACCGCCACCGTGAACGAGAACACCGCCCAGGGGAACTGCACCAGCGCGTACAGCACGTTCCGCCAAGAAGTACCGCTCTTGAGCACCGCGCCGATCCAGGCCGTCGCGCCCGGCCCGCGCATCCGCAGCGGTTCCGGCTCGGCCACGTCCAGCCGCAGCAGTCCGCGGGCCCGCGCCCGCTCCAGCGCGGCGAAGCCCCGGCAGCCGGCGAGCGCCGCCGCGAGCACGGGGATGCCGATGAAGGTCACCAGGAGGCCGGCGCCGAGCGACACCATGGTCACCGTCCAGGTGAACAGCGTGATCGAGAGCGGCAGGCTCAGCAGGACATAGCCGAACTCGCGCCAGCTGCGTGCCTCGAACGGCGCCCGCAGCGCGGCGGGCAGTCGATGGCCGGCTCCGGCGGACCTGCCGTCCCCCCGCCCGTATCCGTACCCGTGTCCGTACTCCGTGGTCATCGTCTCGTCCCGTTTTCCTTGTTCGAGCGGCGGTTCAGCCGTGTGTCCAGAGTCGTGCGTGGCGGTGCGCGGGGGACATGGAGTCCGTCGGCGTCTTGGGGCGGGGGTTATCCCCACCTCGGCCTCCGGCGGGTCGGCCGGGGTTCGCTGTGGGCGCGGGCGCGGATGTCGATGTGGGTGCGTCGTAGGTGCGTGTGGGGGGCGTGGCCGGTCGCGCAGTTCCCCGCGCCCCTATGCGGAGGTGTCCGTCTCCGTCCGGTTCCGCCAGGGCAGCTCGGCTGTGACCACCGTCGGGCCGCCGGGCGGCGAGTCGAGCACGAACAGGCCGTCCACCGCGCCCAGCCGGTCCGCCAGGCCGCGCATGCCCGTGCCGCCCTCCAGCCGGGCGCCGCCCCGGCCGTCGTCCTGGACCTGGATGAGCAGCCGGTCCTCCGTGCGCCACACGTCCACCGACGCGGAGCGGGCCCGGCTGTGCTTGCTGATGTTCTGCAGCAGTTCGGAGACGGTGAAGTAGGCGATGCCCTCGATGGCGGGGGCCGGGCGGTCCGGCAGGTCCACGGTGACCTTCACCGGGACCGTGCAGCGCGAGGCCACCGAGGACAGGGCCGCGTCCAGGCCCCGGTCCGTGAGCACGGCCGGATGGATGCCGCGGGCGAGATCGCGCAGCTCCTGCAGGGCCAGCTTCACCTCGCCGTGGGCCTCCGCCACCATCTCGGCCGCCGAGTCGGGGTCCTCCAGCAGCTTCTCCTTGGCCAGACCGAGCCCCATGGCCAGGTTGACCAGCCGGGCCTGCGCCCCGTCGTGCAGGTCCCGCTCGATGCGTCGCAGGTCGGCGGCGGCCGTGTCGACGACGACCCCCCGGTCCGACTCCAGTTCGGCGATGCGCCGTTCCAGCTCGTCCGAGGGCGACAGCAGTCCGCGCACCATGAAGCGGTCCACGTTGGCGAGGCCCCGCGCCAGGTACGGCAGCGCCGGCCACAGCACGATCAGCGAGATCAGCACCGTGCAGAAGGTGAGGATGCCCCAGGGCAGCCGGATGACGTCGTACAGCAGCGTCCGCCAGCCCACCGGATCCTTCAGCGCCATCCAGAGCCGCTGCAGCGGCCCGCCGCTCCTCGCGAGCGGCAGCGGTGTCGGCTCCTCCACATGCACCCCGAGCAGCCATCGGGCGCGGGCCCGCTCCAGCTTCCCCAGCTGTCGGGCGCCCAGCAGAGCGAGCGCGAGCAGCGGGAGCCCGACGACGGTGACCGTCAGGGCGCCGCCGACGGCCAGCGCGGTGATCGCGTAGACGAAGCCGAGCACCGTCACCGGCAGGTTCAGCAGGAGATGAAGGATCTCCCTCCACGTGTGCGCGTCGTACGGCGGCCGGATCGGCGGCAGCCGGTCGGTGCCGTCGCCCCGGCCCGGGGCGGAGCTGCTGGTAGCGGTCATACCGGTCAGCCTGCCGTGCCCGGTGCCCTGCGCGCCATGCGGTATGCCGCCCTCCGCCGACGGGGGAAAACCCCACCCCCGCGCTCCTCACCGGTCTCACGCCGTGACGGGCTGCTTACCAGTTCTTTATCAGGGCCTAGACTCCCGTGCGTACAGATCGTCGAATCACGTTGCATTACAGGGTTCACTGGGATCACGAGGTCAGAGAGCGAGGTCGGACGGTGCGGGAGACGTTGGGGGACTCGACGGCCACAGCGGCGCATGCCATCGCGGCCGGCTACTTCCGGTCGTACTCGGTGGTGGGCCTGCTCGCCCTCGTCGGCGTGCTGTTCGTCGCGGTGGCCTTCGGCGCCGGCCGGCTGCTGCGCCCGATCGTGCCGACCCCCGAGAAACTCCTGACGTACGAGTGCGGTGTCGACCCCGTCGGCGAGGGCTGGGCCCACACCCAGGTCCGCTACTACGTCTACGCCTTCCTGTACGTGATCTTCGCGGTCGACTCGATCTTCCTGTTCCCCTGGGCGACGGTCTTCGCCGCCCCCGGCTACGGCGCGACCACGCTGGTGGAGATGTTCGTCTTCCTCGGCTTCCTCGCCGTGGGCCTGCTGTACGCATACAAGAAGGGCGTCCTGGCATGGACGTGAACCCGGACCCCGTCCACCTGCCGGAGCCGAAGAAGCTGGGCGCGCTGGCCAGGCTCGCCCCCGAGCCGATGAAGGTGGTCCTGAACTGGGGCCGCCGGTACTCGCTCTGGGTCTTCAACTTCGGCCTCGCCTGCTGCGCGATCGAGTTCATCGCCGCGTCGATGGCCCGCCACGACTTCATCCGCCTCGGCGTGATCCCGTTCGCGCCCGGACCCCGTCAGGCCGACCTGATGGTGGTGTCGGGCACGGTGACGGACAAGATGGCCCCGGCCGTGAAGCGCCTGTACGAGCAGATGCCCGAGCCGAAGTACGTCATCTCCTTCGGCGCCTGCTCCAACTGCGGCGGCCCCTACTGGGACTCGTACTCCGTCACCAAGGGCGTCGACCAGATCATCCCGGTGGACGTGTACGTCCCCGGCTGCCCGCCGCGCCCCGAGGCCCTGCTGCAGGGCATCCTCAAGCTCCAGGAGAAGATCGCCCGAGAGTCGCTCGGGGAGCGCTACGGCACCGGGCCCGCCCGGCCGTCGGCAGCCGCCCTGACCAGCGACCTGGTGCAGCCCCCGGCCCCGACCCCGGCTTCGGCTCCTCCTTCGTCTCCGGCGCCGGGTTCGGCTTCGGGCTCTGCTTCGGGTTCTGCTGCGGGCGGGGAGGGGGACCCCCGATGAGTACCGTCGGCTGGCTGCCCGCCCCGGTCGAGGACCTCTTCGGCACGGACGCCACGGCCGAGGAGTCGTACGACCTCCTGACCGTGGACGTCACCCCGTCCTCCTGGCTCACCGCCCTGGAGACGGCCCGTACGACCCTGGGCTGCACCTACTTCGACTGGCTGAGCGCGGTCGACGAACCGGGCACGGGCTTTCGCGTCTCGGCCCACGTCGTCGCCCTGCACCCGGTCCGCCGTCTCCTCGTCCGCACGACCGTCCCGCACGACGCGCCGACGCTGCCCTCCGCCGTCGGCGTCTACGCGGGCGCCGCCTGGCACGAGCGCGAGACCCACGAGATGTTCGGCGTCCGCTTCGAGGGCCACCCGTCGCTGGAGCACCTCCTTCTCCCCGAGAACTTCGAGGGGCACCCGCTGCGCAAGGACTTCGTCCTCGCCGCCCGCGTCGCCAAGGCCTGGCCCGGCGCGAAGGAGCCCGGCGAATCGGAACACGGTGGCCCCAAGCGCCGGCAGATGCTGCCCCCGGGCGTGCCCGACCCCAACGAGTGGGGCCCCCTCAAGGGCCAGCTCCCGCCCGCCCCGGCCCGCCCGGCGCGGGGTGCGGCGGCGGCCCGCGCGGCCGGGGAGCGCCCGGCCCGTGCCGCCGGGGAGCGCCCGGTACGACGCGCCCGTACGGCGGCGGAAGGCTCCGCGAGCCAGGCGCCACAGCAACCCACACCGACCGAGCCGACCGACGAGGCTGTCGCGGGTGCGGCGGGAGTTCCGGGTGCTGGCGCCGCCGGTAGTGGTGCTGGTACCGGTACGGGTGCGGCTGCCCGTCCGCGTCGGACGAGAAGCGCGAGCCAGGGCTCGGTGAGCCAGACGGCGGCGGGTGGCGAGGACGCCGTCGGCCAGGCGGCGGAAGGCTCTGCGGACGCGGCCTCCCCGGCGCCCACGCCCGGCCCGGCACCGGCACGTGCGCGGCGCGCGCGCAGTGCCTCGGAGGGCTCGGCCTCGCAGCGGCCGGGGCCTCAGGAGCCGACGTCGGCCGAACCGACGGCACAAGCTCCGGCCGAGCCCACGGCGCAGCCTCCGGCCGAACCGACGGCGCAGCCTCCGGCCGAACCGACCGCACCGGACAGTGCGGCCCGCCCCGCCCGCCGGAGCACGGCCCCACGCAGCTCGGACGCGCCGTGGCACCACGCCCGCCCGGCCTTCGACGAGTCGACGGAATCCGAGCGGACCGTGCAGCAACCCAACGAGCCCGCCACCGGCGCCGACCGCACCGACACGCCTGAAACCCCCGACGACGACCCCACAGGAGGCCCGCAGTGAACGACGCGCTGGACGTCGCCCTGCGACTCCTCGTCGTGTTCGTCGTCTTCCTCACCTTCCCGCTGATCGTCGGCCAGACCGAGCACAAGGTGATGGCCCATATGCAGGGCCGCCTCGGCCCGATGTACGCGGGCGGCTTCCACGGCTGGGCCCAGCTCATCGCGGACGGCGTGAAGTTCGCGCAGAAGGAGGACGTGGTCCCGGCCGGCGCCGACCGCCGCGTCTTCCAACTCGCCCCCGCCGTCGCCCTGCTGCCGTACCTCCTCGTCCTGCTCGCCATCCCGATCGGCCCGAGCGAGGGCGCCGTCGGCCAGGTCCTCGACGCGGGCGTGTTCTTCGTGCTCGCCGTGATGGGCGTCGGCGTGCTCGGCTCGCTCATGGCCGGCTGGGCCAGCGCGAACAAGTTCTCCCTGCTCGGCGGCCTGCGCACGGCCGCTCAGCTGCTCGCCTACGAACTCCCGATGCTGCTCGCCGCGGCCTCGGTCGCCATGGCCGCCGGCACCGTCTCCCTGCCGGGCATCCTGCACGCCTTCCACTGGTGGTGGGTGCCCTGGCAGATCGTCGGCGCCGTCGTCTTCTTCGTCGCCGGACTCGCCGAACTGCAGCGCCCGCCGTTCGACATGCCCGTCGCCGACTCGGAGATCATCTTCGGCGCGTACACCGAGTACACAGGTCTGCGTTTCGCCCTGTTCCTGCTCTCCGAGTACGCCGGCATCGTCGTCCTGTGCGGCCTGACCACCGTCCTCTTCCTGGGCGGCTGGCACGGTCCCTGGGGCGCCGACGGCCTCGGCTGGGTCTGGACCCTGCTGAAGGCCGCGATCCTCGCCTTCGTCGTCATCTGGCTCCGCGTCACCTATCCGCGGCTGCGCGAGGACCAGCTCCAGAAGCTCTCCTGGACCCTCCTCGTCCCCCTCTCCCTCGCCCAGATCGCCCTCACCGGCATCGTCAAGGTGGTGATCTCCTAGTGGCCGAGCCACTCCCGCCCACCCGGCCCCGCTTCCCCGGCAGCGGCCTGGCCAAGGGCCTGGCCGTCACCCTGCGCACGATGACCCGGAAGTCGGTCACCGAGCAGTACCCGGACGCCCAGCCCGAACTGCCGCCCCGCACCCGCGGTGTGATCGGCCTGTTCGAGGAGAACTGCACCGTCTGCATGCTCTGCGCCCGCGAGTGCCCGGACTGGTGCATCTACATCGACTCCCACAAGGAGACCGTCCCGCCCGCCGCCCCCGGCGGCCGTGAGCGCAGCCGCAACGTCCTCGACCGGTTCGCCATCGACTTCTCCCTGTGCATGTACTGCGGTATCTGCATCGAGGTCTGTCCTTTCGACGCGCTGTTCTGGTCCCCGGAGTTCGAGTACGCCGAGACCGACATCCACGACCTCACCCACGAGCGGGACAAGCTCCGCGAGTGGATGTGGACCGTCCCGGCCCCACCCGCCCTGGACCCCGCCGCCGAGGAGCCCAAGGAGATCGCCGCCGCCCGCAAGACCGCCGAGAAACTGGCGGCCGCGCAGGCCGAACCGCAGGAGGGCGACTCATGAGACTCGCCTCGTCCCTGAACCCGGCCGCGGCCCAGCACGGCTTCCTGTCCCCGACCGGCGTCGAGATCGCCTTCCTCCTCGTCGGCCTGGTCACCTTCGGCGCGGCACTGGTCACCGTCACGACCCGCCAGCTGGTGCACGCGGCCCTGTGGCTCGTGGTCGCGCTCGGTGGCCTCGCCGTGGAGTACCTGCTGCTCACGGCCGAGTTCATCGCCTGGGTCCAGGTCCTGATCTACGTCGGTTCCGTCGTCGTCCTCCTCCTGTTCGGTCTGATGCTCACCAAGGCGCCCATCGGCCGCTCCCCGGACGCCGACTCCGGCAACCGCTGGGCCGCCCTGACCGTCGCGGTCGCCGCCGCCGTCGCCCTGGTGTGGGTGGTCGTCGACGCCTTCCGCGCCACCTGGATCGACCTGGACGGCCCGCCCGCCGGCACCACCCGGGTCACCGGCGAGAGCCTCTTCCGGCACTGGGTCCTGCCCTTCGAGGCCCTCTCCGTCCTCCTCCTCGCGGCCCTGGTCGGCGCGATCGTGCTGTCCCGCAAGGCGACGGCGGACGCGGATGCCTCCGGCCCCACGGCCGGGCCCACGGCCGGCGCGGCGGCCGGGCCCGGCGCGACCTCCGGCCCGAAGGCCACCGCGGACACCCCCGTGGCCCGTCCCGGCGAGAAGGAAGGCGCCCGCTGATGCACCTCGCCTATCCCGCCGTCCTCTCCGCCCTCCTCTTCTGCACCGGCCTGTACGGCGTCCTCGCCCGCCGCAACGCGATCCTGGTCCTGATGTCGGTCGAGCTGATGCTCAACGCCGTCAACCTCAACCTGGTCGCCTTCGACGTCTGGCTCAGCCGGGCCGCGCAGGAGACCCTGCACTCCGGTCAGGCCCTGACCCTGTTCACCATCGCCATCGCCGCCGCCGAGATCGGCATCGGCCTGGCGATCGTGCTCGCCGTCTACCGCAACCGCGGCACCTCCGACATCGACAAGCTCCGCGACACCGCCGAGGGCCCCGAGACCGGCGGCCCCGACTCCTCCGAGGCGGAGAAGGCTGAGGCCACCGCGTGACCACGACCGCCCTCGCCGCCCTCGTCCCCCTCCTGCCGTTCCTGGGTGCCGCGGCCGGACTGCTGCTCGGCCGCACCGCGCCCGGGTTCGTCCGCCCGCTCGCCGTGCTGCCGCCGCTGGCCTCGCTCGTCCTGGCCGCGCTGGTCGCCGTACGCCAGGGCGGCGGCCAGGCCGTCGACGCCCACACCGAGCTGACGCCCACCGGCTCGGTCCCGATCGAGCTGGCCCTGCACATCGACGGCTTCGCCGCGCTCGTCGCGATCCTGGTCGCGTTCGTCGCGACCTGCGTGCAGATCTACTCGACGGGCTATCTGCGGGACGACCCGCGCTACCCCTCCTACGCCGCCCTCGTCTCCCTGTTCACCTCCGCGATGCTCCTGGTCGTCTACTCCGGCGACCTGATCGTGCTGCTGGTCGGCTGGGAAGTCATGGGCATCTGCTCCTACTTCCTGGTCGGCCACTACTGGGAGACCCCCGAGGCCCGCGCCGCCTCACTGAAGGCCTTCCTCGTCACCAAGCTCGGTGACGTGCCGTTCCTCATCGGCCTGTTCGCGCTGGCCACCGACGCCGGGTCCTTCCGCGTCACCCGCGTCCTCGGCGCCGTCGCGAGCGGCGACCTGCACCACCCGACGCTGATCGCCCTGCTGCTCCTCGCGGGCGTCGCGGGCAAGTCGGCGCAGTTCCCGCTGCACACCTGGCTCCCGGACGCGATGGCGGGCCCGACGCCCGTCTCGGCGCTGATCCACGCCGCGACGATGGTCGCCGCCGGTGTCTACTTCATCGCCCGTCTCCTTCCCGTCTTCGAGGCCTCCTCGGCCGCGATGGTGGTGCTCGCCGTGATGGCCGCCGTGACCATGACGGGCTCCGGTCTCGCAGCGCTCGCCCAGGACGACATCAAGCGCGTCCTCGCCTACTCGACGATCGGTCAGCTCGGCTACATGACCGGCGCCCTCGCCGTCGGCGACCGCGGCGCCGCCGTCTTCCACCTCCTCTCGCACGGCGCCTTCAAGGCGCTGCTCTTCCTCGCGGCCGGCGTGATCATCCACGCCGCCGGCACCAACTCGCTGGCCGCCATGTCCCGCATGCGCGGCCTGCGCGACCGCGTCCCGGACGCCTACTGGACGATGACCGTGGCGCTCCTCGCGCTCGCCGCGATCCCGCCGTTCAGCGGCTTCTTCTCCAAGGAGTCCGTCCTGGGCGCCGCCGAGCACGTCGTCACGGGGAGCACCGACCACGCGCCCGGCGCCGCCGGCTGGATCGTCCTCGTCGCAGGCCTGTTCACCGCCCTGCTCACCGCTGCCTACGCGACCCGGCTGTGGCTGCTGGCCTTCCGCGGCCGGGGTGCCGAGGCCCCCGACCACGGTCGCCAGCCGCTGACGATGACCGTGGTGCTCTGGGTCCTCGCCGTGCCGTCCCTCGCCTTCGGCGGGCTCGCCTACCGCTCGCTGCCCGGCTGGTTCGACGGCCGCGATCTGACCCCGACCCTGCTCACCTCCATCCTCAGCACGGGCCTCGCCCTGGTCGGGGGGCTGCTCGCCTACGGCGCCTGGCAGCGCACCAGCGCACTGTCCGCCCGCGTCCCGGCGGCGCCCGCGCCCTCCTTCGAGTGGGAGCGCCTCCAGGGCGAGGCCGCCGCGCACCCGGAGGGTGACGCCAGCCTGGTCGAGGCCCACGCCCTCGCCGGCCACGGGCCGGCCTACCGCGACCTCGTCCGCACGGCCGACCCCGGCCGGCTGCTGCTCGGCCCGCTGTACCGGCCCGCGGCCGCCGGCTTCCACCTGGACGCCGTGTACGCGGCGCTGTTCGTCCGCCCCGTCCAGGCCGCGGCGAGTCTCGTCCGCTTCCTCGACAGCGCGGTCGTCGACACCTACGTACGCGGCGCGGCGGCCCTGCCCCGGCTGCTCGGGGCCGCCGTACGGCGGGCGCAGACCGGCAATGTGCAGACCTATGTGAGCGCGCTGCTCGCCGGCACCGTCGTCCTGGCGGTCGCCGTCGTCCTCGTCGCCGCGGGAGCGTGAGCAGACGTGATCGATATCAACGAGTCCGTGATGCAGTTCCTTCTGGCATTCGTCGTCGTCGGCCCGCTCCTCGGCGCCGTCGCCGCTCTCCTGCCCGCCCCGCCCGGGCTGAAGGGGAAGTCGCCCGAGCAGGCCGTGCTGCGGCACGGCGTGACCGTGACCGGCGCGATCCTCATCGCCGCGATCGCCCTCGCGCTCGGCTTCGACCACGCCCATCCGTCGAAGATGCAGGCCACGACCGACATCAGCTGGATCCCCGCACTCGATGTGCGGATCCACCTCGGCATCGACGGCATCTCCCTCCCCCTTCTGGTCCTGACCGCGCTCCTGACCTTCCTCTGCGCGCTGTACTCCTACTTCAAGCCGCCCGCGGGCGGCTCCCCGAAGGCGTTCGTCGCGCTGCTGCTCCTGCTCGAGTCCGGTACCCTCGCGACCTTCGCCGTCCTCGACCTGCTGCTGTTCTTCCTCGCGTTCGAGATGGTGCTCATCCCGATGTACTTCCTCATCGCCCGCTGGGGCGGCGAGGGTCGGACCCGGGCCGCGTGGAAGTTCATCCTGTTCACGCTGCTCGGCTCCGTCGTCATGCTGCTCGGCCTGCTCCTGATCGGAATCAAGGCGGGCACGTTCGACATGGTGGCACTCGCCACTGACAACGGCCGGTCGCTGACCTCATCCGTGCAGGTCATCGCCGTTCTGGCGATCGGGATCGGGCTCGCGGTGAAGGCGCCGATGTGGCCGCTGCACAGTTGGCTGCCCGACGCCCACACCGCCGCGCCGACCGTCGGCTCGGTCCTGCTGGCCGGCGTTCTGCTGAAGATGGGTACGTACGGGTTCGTCCGGATTCTGCTGCCGATCGCCCCTCACGGCTTCCACACCTTCGCGCCGTACCTCGCCGCGTTCGCCGTGGTCGGGATCATCTACGGATCCCTGGCCTGCCTGGCCCTGGCCAAGCGGGGCGCGAAGGGCGACCTCAAGCGGCTGATCGCCTACTCCTCCGTCGGCCACATGGGCTTCGTCCTGCTCGGCATCGCCACCATGACCCCGACCGGCGTCAACGGCGCCCTGTTCGCCAACATCGCCCACGGACTCATCACCGGCCTCCTGTTCTTCCTGGTCGGCGCATTGAAGGACCGCACCGGCACCAGCGACCTCGACACTCTCGCCGAGGAGACCGGCGCCGCCCTGTACGGCAAGGCTCCGCGTCTCGGCGGGCTGCTCGCCTTCGGTGCCGTCGCCTCACTCGGTCTGCCCGGCCTCGCCGGGTTCTGGGGCGAGATGCTGGCCCTGTTCGGCGCCTTCAAGCCCGCCGCCGACCTCAGCCGGCCCGCATTCCTCACCTTCATGGCGATCGGCGCCTTCGGCACCCTGCTGACGGCCGCGTACATGCTGATCGTGGTCCGCCGCGTCTGCATGGGCGGCGTCGAGCAGGAGGCCCCGAAGCTCGCCGACGTCCACGGCTACGAATTCGCCGCCTGGACCCCGCTCGTCGCCCTCACCGTCCTCGCCGGACTGTGGCCGAGGGCGCTGCTCGGCCTGACCGACCCGGCCGTGCACCAGCTCCTCGCAGGAGGCACCCGATGAGCGCCCAGCCCCTCGCCGAGTCGCTCGTGCAGTCCGTCGACTGGCTCGCCGTCGCCCCGCCGACCATCGCCGCCGCGGTGGGGCTCGTCGTCCTGGTCGCCGACCTGTTCCTGCCCGAGGCCCGCAAGGCCGTCCTGGGCTGGATCTCGGTCGCCGGCCTCGCCGCGGCCGCACTGATGCTCCTGCCCCTCCTGGACGGCGACCGCAGCACCTTCTGCGTGAACGGCGCCACGCGCGCGTGCAGCTACACCGCCGACCACTTCACGCTCGTCATCCAGTACCTCGTCCTCGGCGGCGCCCTGCTCGCAGCCCTGCTGTCCGTCACGAACCTCAAGGACGACGAGCGGCGCGTCCCGCCGGGCGAGTTCTGGTTCCTGCTGCTGTCCTCCGCGGCCGGCGCCGCGCTGCTGCCCGCCTCCCGCGACCTGGCCACCCTGATCGTCGCCCTGGAGGTCGCCTCCCTGCCCGCCTTCGCCCTCGTCGGCATCCGGCACGGCGACAAGCGGTCCTCCGAGGCCGCCCTGAAGTTCTTCCTGTCCTCGGTGACCGCCACCGCGGTCAGCCTGATGGGCATCAGCTTCGTCTACGCCTCCACCGGCACGCTCTACCTCACCCAGGTGGCCCAGCGTCTTGCACACGTCGACAGCCAGCTGCACACGCTGGCTCAGACAGGTGTCGTCCTCACCCTGATCGGCTTCGCCTTCAAGACGGCCGCCGTCCCCTTCCACTTCTGGGTGCCCGACACCTACGTCGGCGCGCCGCTGCCCGTCGCCGCCTACCTGTCGGTCGTCGGCAAGGCGGTCGGCTTCTCCGGCCTGATCCTCGTCACCGTCGTCGCGTTCCCCTCGTACGCCGATGTCTGGGGGCCCGCGCTCGCCGCGCTGGCCGCTCTCACCATGACCGTCGGCAACGTCGGCGCCCTGCGCCAGGAGGCCACGCGCGCGTACAGCGCCGTACGGCTGCTCGCCTGGTCCTCCGTCGGCCAGGCCGGCTATCTGCTGGTGCCGATCGCCGCCGCCGGCTACGCCAAGGACCCGCAGAAGGCGATCGGCTCCACGGTGGCCTACGCGCTGATGTACGCCGCCGTGAACCTCGGTGCGTTCACGGTGGCCGCCCTGGTGGGCCGCAACCGGACCCTCAACCGGATCAGCGACTACCGGGGCCTGTACACGACCAACCCGCTCGCCGCGCTTCTGCTGGCGTTCTTCCTGCTGTGCCTGGCCGGGCTGCCGCCGGGGATCATCGGGCTGTTCGCCAAGGTCACCGTGTTCTCGGCGGCCGTCGACGCGGGCCTCGGATGGCTCGCCGTCGTCATGGCCGTCAATGTGGTGATCGCCCTCTTCTACTACCTGCAGTGGACGGCGCTGCTGTTCCGCGCCCCCGAGGGCGAGACCGCCCGCCACCGCGTCCCGGCCCCTCTCACGGCCGCCCTCGCCCTCACCGGCGTACTCGGTGTCGCCCTGTCCGGAGCACCCCAGCTGGTCCTCCGCTTCGCGGCCACCGGTCTGTTCTGAGCCTGATCCGCCAAGGCCACCGGGCCGTTCCCGACGCACGCCGGACCGCCGAGGAAAGCCGGCCCGCGCGCGTGGCGCATCCGTGCCGTCACGCGCGCGGGCACGCGAACGAGCACGTCACCCGTACGGCCGACCGGTGCCCACGCAGCCGACAGGGAACTCGTGACCGCCGCCTGGCGTTGTCACAAGTGGGAGGGTCCACTGGACCAAAGTGTTCCCCAGCTGCACGATTTGGAGGGCGCACGGTGCACCGCCGGCACAACGGGCTCAGGACCGCAGTACTCCTCGGGGGACTGTCCGCACTCATCATCGTCATCGGCAGCTTCTTCGGCCGCACCGGACTCGTCGTCGCGGTCCTGGTAGCGCTCGGTACGAACGCGTACGCGTACTGGAACAGCGACAAGCTGGCGCTCCGCGCGATGCGCGCCCGCCCGGTCAGCGAGTTCGAGGCCCCGGCGCTCTACCGGATGGTCCGCGAGCTGTCGACGCAGGCCCGCCAGCCCATGCCCCGGCTGTACATCTCGCCCACAGAGGCCCCCAACGCCTTCGCCACGGGCCGCAACCCCCGCAACGCGGCCGTGTGCTGCACCGAGGGCATCCTGCGCCTGCTGGACGAGCGCGAGCTGCGCGGCGTCATCGGCCATGAGCTGAGCCATGTCTACAACCGGGACATCCTCATCTCCTCGGTCGCCGGCGCCCTCGCCTCGGTGATCATGTTCCTCGTGAACTTCGCCTGGCTGATCCCGATCGGCCGCTCGGACGACGACGACGGCCCCGGCCTGCTCGGCATGCTCCTGATCATGATCCTCGGGCCGCTCGCCGCCACCCTCATCCAGCTGGCGGTCAGCCGCTCCCGCGAGTACGAGGCGGACGCCTCCGGCGCCCAGCTCACCGGCGACCCGCTGGCCCTCGCCAGTGCCCTGCGCAAGCTGGAGGCGGGCACCCAGCAGCTTCCGCTCCCGCCCGAGCCCCGGATCGAGACCGCCAGCCACATGATGATCGCGAACCCCTTCCGCGCGGGCCAAGGACTGACGAAGATGTTCTCCACACACCCGCCGATGGCGGATCGCATCGCCCGGCTAGAGAAGATGGCAGGACGCACCCGGTGAAGACCATCCTGAACGTCATTTGGCTCGTCCTGAGCGGCTTCTGGCTGTTCCTCGGCTATCTGTTCGCCGGTGTCCTGCTCTGCATCACCGTCATCGGCATCCCGTTCGGCATAGCGGCCTTCCGCATCGGCCTCTACGCCCTGTGGCCCTTCGGGTACACCACGGTCGAGCGCCGGGACGCCGGAGCAGCCTCCTGCGTCGGCAACGTCCTGTGGCTGATCCTGGCCGGCTGGTGGCTGGCGCTCGCCCACATCGTCACCGGCATCGCCCTGTGCATCACGATCATCGGCATCCCGTTCGGCATCGCCAACTTCAAGCTGATCCCGGTCTCCCTGCTGCCGCTGGGCCGCGAAATCGTCCCCACGGACCAGCCGTTCGCGTCCCGCTGAGCACTCCGGCGGGACGCCGGGCCGCACCGGTGGCGCGGACGGTCCCAGCCGCGCTGACGGCACGTCACTCGCCGCGGCGTCGCGCCCGTAGCCGTACGCCATAGGCCGCGACGCCCACCGCCAGCACTGCGGCCCCTACGGCCACCGAGGCGGTGGGCAGCGCGAACGCCAGCACGGCGCAGCCCAGGAGGCCCACCACGGGCACTGCACGGGCCGACGGAGCCGGACTCAGCGTCCACGCGGAAGCGTTGGCGACGGCGTAGTAGGCGAGCACCCCGAACGAGGAGAAGCCGATCGCGCCGCGCACGTCCACCGTCGCGGCCAGCACGGCGACCACCGCGCCCACGGCCAGCTCGGCCCGGTGCGGCACCCGGAAGCGGGGGTGCACGGCCGCGAGCGCCCCCGGCAGATGCCCGTCCCGGGCCATGGCGAGCGTCGTACGGGACACGCCGAGGATCAGCGCCAGCAGCGAACCGAGGGCCGCCACCGCCGCCCCGGCCCGCACCACGGGCACGAGCCCCGGAGCACCGGCCGCCCGTACCGCGTCGGCCAGCGGAGCCGCCGTGTGCCCGAGCCGGTCCGCGCCGAGGACGCCCAGCACCGCGACGGCCACGCACGCGTACACCACGAGTGCGATCCCCAGGGCCAGCGGGATCGCGCGCGGAATCGTGCGCGCCGGATCACGCACCTCCTCCCCGAGGGTCGCGATCCGCGCGTACCCGGCGAACGCGAAGAACAGCAGTCCCGCGGCCTGGAGCACCCCGCCGGCGCCCGACGACAGCCCGACGTCCAGTCGCCCGGCGTTGGCCCGTCCGGAGGCCAGGCACACGACCACCACGGCCGCGAGAACGGCCAGCACCACCGCCACGATCACGCGCGTCAGCCAGGCCGACTTCTGCACACCGCCGTAGTTCACGGCTGTCAGGGCCACCACGGCCGCGACCGCCACCGTGTGCGCCTGCCCCGGCCAGACGTACGCGCCCACGGTGAGCGCCATGGCCGCGCAGGACGCCGTCTTGCCGACCACGAAGGCCCAGCCCGCGAGATACCCCCAGAAAGGGCCCAGCCGCTCCCGCCCGAACACGTACGTCCCGCCGGAGGCCGGATGGCGGGCCGCGAGACGCGCCGAGGACATGGCATTGCAGTAGGCCACCACGGCCGCGAGCGCCAGCCCGGGCAGCAGCCCCGTCCCGGCCGCACGCGCGGCCGGTCCCAGAGCCGAGAAGACACCGGCCCCCACCATCGATCCGAGGCCTACGACCACGGCGTCCCGTACGCCCAGGGTGCGGCGCAGTTCGGTACCGGAAGGCGTCATGCGCCGCACCCTACTGAGCGCGGCAACCATGTGGTGGATCCGTGGCGTCCTCTCCACCGACACAGCACGAACACGCGCGCGTGGGCGGCAGGTCCTCACCGGATTCTCAGCGGCCAAGCAGTGCGGACACAGCACGGAAGGGCAGGTTCACGGCATGAGCATCATCGCTTGGATCATCCTGGGACTGCTGGCCGGAGCCATCGCCAAGCTTCTCCTACCGGGCCGCGACCCCGGTGGCTTCATCGGCACGACCCTCATCGGCGTAGCGGGAGCTTTCATCGGCGGCTGGATCTCCGCGCGTTGGCTGCACCACCCGGTCACCAAGAGCTTCTACGACGGCGCCACCTGGGCCGCGGCCATCGGCGGCTCCCTGGTGCTGCTGATCGTCTATCGCATCCTGTTCGGCAACTCGCGGGACTGAGCGCGGCGCCGGCAGCGCACAAGGGTGGGCACCGCTCGGGGGTGCCCACCCTTCGTGCCTCTCGGCATACCTCTTGCCGATGTCCTGCCGGTCTCTTACCGGTAGTTCACGAACTGCAGCGCGAAGTCGAAGTCCTTGCCCTTGAGCAGCGCGATCACGGCCTGCAGATCGTCACGGCTCTTGGAGGAGACGCGCAGCTCGTCGCCCTGGACCTGGGCCTTCACGGCCTTCGGGCCCTCGTCGCGGATGATCTTCGCCACCTTCTTCGCGTTCTCCTGGGAGATGCCCTCCTGGATCGACGCGAAGATCTTGTGCTCCTTGCCGGAAAGCTGCGGTTCGCCCGCGTCCAGCGCCTTCAGCGAGATACCGCGCTTGATCAGCTTGGACTCGAAGACGTCGAGGACGGCCTTGACCCGCTCCTCGGAGTTCGCACGCATCTCGATCTTCTCGCCGGACCAGGCGATCGAGGCACCCACGCCCTTGAAGTCGTAGCGCTGCGAGATCTCCTTGGCGGCCTGGTTGAGGGCGTTGTCGACCTCCTGCCGCTCGACCTTCGAGACGATGTCGAAACTGGAGTCGGCCATGTCCTGTGGCTCCTTGTATCGGGGTGCGAATCGGGTGCGTGCCGGCGTGCGCGGCGGCGGCTGCCGGGTCCGGCATACGCCGGGCCGCATCCGCACCAGCCTAGCCACCCCACGAGCCAAGGGGTGGAGATCAACCGGGTGGCGAAGCACCCCTGTGTATCGGGTATCGTTTACGACGTCGCCAGGAAGCGCCGCCCCAAAGCGGTCCGGTCTGGTGGCCAACCCGGCGGTGTGCCCGAGCGGCCAAAGGGAGCAGACTGTAAATCTGCCGGCTTCGCCTTCCCAGGTTCGAATCCTGGCGCCGCCACACGGGAACGAGAGCCCCGTGATCTGTGAGAACAGATCACGGGGCTCTCGTCGTTGGTTGTCGTCCCGCACGGCCGGTCGAGTGCACCGGCCGTGCGGGACGGAACCGTCAGTGGAACTTGGCGGCCATACCGGCCTCGTAGTCGCCGGCGGGCTGCTGGGTGATGACGTTTCCGCGGTTGAAGGCGTTGATGACTGCGATCTGGGTCACCAGGTCGGCGAGCTGGTCCTCGTCGTAGTGCTTGGCCGCGTTCGCCCAGACCTCGTCCGGGACGCCGCCGGCCGCGTCCGCGATACGGGTGCCCTGCTCGGCCAGTTCCAGGGCGGCGCGCTCGGCGTCGGTGAAGACCTTGGCCTCCCGCCAGGCGGCGACCAGGTGGAGGCGTACGGCGGTCTCCCCGGCCGCGGTCGCTTCCTTGGTGTGCATGTCGATGCATCCGGCGCAGCCGTTGATCTGGCTGGCGCGGAGCATCACCAGTTCGCGTGTCGAGGCCGGCACGGTGGATTCCGAGAGGGCCATTCCCGCGGCGATGATGTGCTTCATCGCCTTGGCGGCGACCGGGCTGGCCATGACGTTCAGACGAGCTTCCACGGTGTGCTCCTGCGTCGTTGTTCGATGTCCGATGGCTTCGCCCTCTTGGACAGAACAGCCGCGCACGCTGTGACAGCGGTCGGTGTGACCTGCGTCTCAGTGATGGAAGTGGTCGGCGGCGCCGCCTGGCGGCAGGCGTGCTCGCCGAAGGGGGAGCCCCCACATGCCCGTTGTGCCGCCCCGGTGCCACGCCGGGGGCTCCGGAACGACCGGCCCGGGTCCGGGTGCGGGTCGGGGCGGTTCGGACGATGCTGGAGCCATGGCCGGGAAGCGACCCATCGTCGTGCATCTGCCGTCCTCGACCGGCGGCCGCCGGGTGCGGGTGGACGGCGAGATCCTCGGCCTGGCGCACAGCGTGCGGGACCTCGTGGAGTTCCTGCGGCGCGCGGGGCTGGAGATCGAGCCGGAGCAGGTCGCCGACTCCCCGCTGATCGACTGGCGCGGGGTGGGCCCCGACCGCTGGGAAGCCGAGACCCGCACCTGACGCGGTGTCGCCGCCGTCTCGACTGCGGGCACACTGGCGGCATGTCCTCCCGACGCAGAACCTGTCCCGTGTGCCGCCGCGACATCGCCGTCGTCGCGGGCCGCTTCGCGCGACACGACCCGCCCGGGGCGCGGGAGAGCGGAGAACTCGTCTCCTGCGCCGGATCGCGCCGACAGGCACAACTCGGGGCGATCCAGCCAGCGTTGGACGGATACGCCGTACCGGAGTTTCCCGGGCAGCTGCCGCTGTTCTGAATGACGGAGGGGCGAGGGAGGACGGGCCGGGGAGGCCGGGCGACGGGATCCGGCGGGGCGCCAACGGGCGGTGCTGGAGGCCTTGATGGTGCCATCGACCGTTCAACGGCCGGTGGCACTCCTCAGTTCCCGGCCACCGACTTCACCGCGACCGACACCGGGGTCGATCCGCTGATCAGCTCCAGCGTCAGGCCGGTCGTCGCCGGGGTGTCGACCAATTCCGCGAGGACGGCCGCCACATCGTCCCGAGGGATCGCCCCGCGCCCGGTGTGCGCCTCCAGGCGGACCAGGCCTTTGCCCGCGTCGTCCGTGAGCGAGCCGGGGCGCAGGATCGTCCAGTCCAGAGCCTCCTGGCGGGTGACGTACACGTCCGCCTCGCCCTTGGCCCGCAGGTACGCGTCGAAGACGTCGTCGCCCTGATGCGCGGGATCGGCGCCCATCGAGGACACGACCACGAAGCGACGCACGCCCGCGCGGACAGCCGCGTCCGCGAACAGCACCGCCGCACCCCTGTCCACCGTCTCCTTGCGGCCCACACCACTGCCCGGGCCCGCACCGGCCGCGAAGACCGCCGCGTCGGCGCCCTGGAGGTGCGCCGCGACCGCCTCCACCGAGGCGGACTCCAGGTCGAGCAGGACCGGTTCGGCACCGGCCGCCCGCAGATCGTCACCCTGCTCCGCCTTGCGGATGATCCCCGCGACCTCATCTCCGCGCGCGGAGAGCAGGCGCTCGAGCCGCAGCGCGATCTGACCATGACCACCAGCGATGACAATGCGCATGAATCCGACCGTACGCCGGAAGGGGCGCATTCGCCGCACGAGTTCACTGGCATGGCCGGAGCGCGCCGGGCTCACTCGTGCGGGTACGCGCCCGGCGTGCGCAGACATGCGCGGGGCGCGCGCTCTGGATCGCGTGCTCGGCGCATGAGCACTGCTACGCGCCCCGCGTGCGAACGCATACATGATCCGGTGCGCGGACGCCGCTGTGAGCCCGGCGCGCGGGCGAGGTGCGAGCCCAGCGCGGTGAGAAGGGCGCACGCCGGGTGTGTGTCAGTGGAGGTGCGCCTGGCGCGCACCTCCGGTCATGCGCCCAGCGCGCGCCACCGACACCCCGGCTCTCTCACGACAACTCGCCGCGTCCCTGGCGCGGCAGCCCGAGTTCCACCGTGGCCGCCGAGTTGCAGTACTCCCGCACCGCGCTCGTGCGCGCCACCACCCGGCCCCGGTGGACCACGATCCGGCTGTAGGCGAGGGACAGGGCGCCGGCCAGGCGGTCGCCGCGCACGGCCAGGAGGTCGGCGGGGAAGCCCGCTTCCACGCGTACCTCCGGCAGGCCCAACACCCTGCGGGCCGAGGCGCTCACGGCCTCGTAGGCATCCTCCGGGCGCAGTCCGTGGGCGGACGCGAGGAGATAGGCCGCCTCCAGGGGGTCTCCGCGGCCGACGGGGTTGGAGGCGTCGCGCAGGGCGCCGCTGCCGGCCGCCACGCGCACCCCGGCCGCGCGCAGCAGCCGTACCGGAGCGGCGCCCCGGCGGTCGGCGCCGCAACAGCCGCCCTGAGGCAGACACACGACCGTCACGCCGGCCGCGGCGAGCTGGTCCACGGCACGTGACGCGGCCTCGGAGGGCAGGCGCGCGAGACCGGCGCACGGTCCGATCGTCACGC
Organism: Streptomyces yokosukanensis; assembly: GCF_001514035.1. Classification (GTDB taxonomy): domain Bacteria; phylum Actinomycetota; class Actinomycetes; order Streptomycetales; family Streptomycetaceae; genus Streptomyces; species Streptomyces yokosukanensis. The sequence goes on from NZ_KQ948208.1 coordinate 211,659, forward strand.
CGGGGCGCAAACCGCCAGCCATGGCCGCGAGCCGGGACAACCGGGCCGGGTCGGAGGCGTCCGTGTGCAGGTCCACCGGGCAGCCGTGTTCGGAGGCCACCTCCAGGACGGCTTCGACGTAGCCCGTGGGATCGGGGTCCAGGTCGGGGCAGCCGCCGACCACGGAGGCGCCCATCTTGACCGCGTCGCGCAGCATCGCCAGCCCGTCCGCCCCCGCCGCGCCGGTCAGCAGCCGTGGCATCGCCACCGTCGTCAGCTCGGCGAGCCCCCGCAGCGAGCGCCGGGCGTGCAGAACGGCGCCCAGCGCGCCGAGTCCCTGGACGTCGCCCACGCGCACGTGCGCGCGTACGGCGGTCGCTCCGTGCCCGAGCTGCAGCAGAGCCGCCTCCGTGGCCCGGCGCTGGACGTCGTCCGGGGCGTACGACACCGGGCCGGGCTGTTCGGCGGACAGCGCGGTGTCACCGTGGCCGTGCGGTTCGGCCGGGGCCGGCAGGAGCAGGTAGCCGCTCAGGTCCACGCGCGTGGCGCCCGTCCGGGCCGGACCGGGCGCCAGACTCCCGGCCGTGCCCACCGCCTCGATGCGTCCGCCGCCCAGCCGTACGTCCACGGTCCGGCCGTCGGTGAGCCGCGCTCCGCACAACAGCAGGGCGGCCGGGTCGGACTGTCCCGAGGATCCCGATGAGTTCGACGGCGGGTGGGGCTGCGGCTGGCTGTCGGGCATCGCGCTCCAGGGTCGGTACTGGGGGCTCGGGGCGGGCCCGCCTGACGGATCGGGGCGCGTGCGCCCCAAGATCATGCAGATCGGGTCGAGCCTAGGCTGGCGAGCCGCGCAGGACGCGCAGGAGCGCAATAGTCGTACCGGTGTGGTCCGCCCTTGGTGGCACGCATGTCGCCCATCCGTGCGGCCCCGGCGAGCCTCGACGGAGCCCCCTGCGTCGCGCCGGCCTGCTTCCACGACGCCCCCTGCGTCGCTCCGGTGCGCCGCCACGGCGCCCACCCGCGCGGGGTTCCTGCTCGCGGAGGACGCCCACCCGCATGGCGGCCGCCGCCCGCCTCGCTACGCCCGCCCGCGTGGCGCCCGCCCTTCCCGTGACGTCCACGCGCGTGCCGAGCGTCGGGCGTCTTCCTCCGCGCCTTCCCTCACCCCTCACTGCGGCTCATGAGGCCGCTGCGGGGGACGGGATGAGGGGTGCGGAGGGCGGCCGGATACGGATTTGGGTGAACGGCGGCGGACCGTGTAATGTCTTCATCGCTCGCCCCAATAGCTCAGTCGGCAGAGCGTCTCCATGGTAAGGAGAAGGTCAACGGTTCGATTCCGTTTTGGGGCTCTGGTGCGTGAGGTTTCCGTCGAAAGGCGGGGTCTGATCGCATCGTAGCGGTGTAGCTCAGTCGGTAGAGCAAGCGGCTCATAATCGCTGTGTCACCGGTTCAAGTCCGGTCACCGCTACTGACAGTAGCCGATTGCGGGGTCGGTCCTTCGATCGGCTACTCTTTCTTGCGTTGAATTAGCCCATCCGTTCGTCTTAGGAGCACTCACGTGGCTGCCACCGACGTCCGCCCGAAGATCACGCTGGCCTGCGTGGAGTGCAAGGAGCGGAACTACATCACCAAGAAGAACCGGCGTAACAACCCGGATCGCCTTGAGATGAAGAAGCACTGCCCGCGTTGCAACGCGCATACTGCGCACCGCGAAACGCGATAAACAGGCTCGTACACGAGGCCGTCCCCTTCCGAGGGGGCGGCCTCGTGTCGTTTCACCTGCTCACCCATGATCGATTCCCCCGTTGATCGATCACCGGCACACCCGCTGGGCGGCCACCCGTCCCCCCGCGCAATTCCCGGCTGGGTTCGGGCTAATTTGGGGCAATCACAGCAGACACCAGGAGGTGCCGGGCCATGGCGCTCGACCAGTCCTTCGTTGGACGGACCTACCCGCCCACCGCGCCCTACGAGGTGGGCCGGGAGAAGATCCGCGAGTTCGCCGAGGCGGTGGGTGAGACCAACCCGGTGTACACGGACCCCGAGGTGGCGAAGACGTTCGGTCACCCCGATGTGATCGCCCCGCCGACCTTCGTGTTCTCCATCACCTTCCGGGCCGCGGGACAGGTCGTCGAGGACCCGCAACTCGGCCTCGACTACAGCCGCGTGGTGCACGGCGACCAGAAGTTCGCCTACCGCCGCCCTGTGCGCGCCGGTGACCGGCTCACGGTCACCTCCACCATCGACGCGATCAAGTCCCTCGCGGGCAACGACATCCTGGACATCCGCGGTGAGGTGCACGACGAGGCGGGCGAGCACGTCGTGACCGCCTGGACGAAGCTCGTGGCCCGCGCGGCCGAGGGGGCGTGAGGATCTGATGACGGCGAACATCGCGTACGACGACGTCGAGGTCGGCACCGAACTGCCGGCGCAGACCTTCCCCGTGACCCGTGCCACGCTCGTGCGGTACGCGGGCGCCTCCGGGGACTTCAACCCGATCCACTGGAACGAGAAGTTCGCCAAGGAGGTGGGTCTGCCGGACGTCATCGCGCACGGCATGTTCACCATGGCCGAGGCGATCCGCGTGGTCACCGACTGGACCGGGGACCCGGGCGCGGTCGTGGAGTACGGCGTCCGCTTCACCAAGCCCGTCGTCGTGCCCAACGACGACCAGGGCGCCCTGATCGAGGTCAGCGGCAAGGTCGCGGCCAAGCTGGACGACAACACCGTGCGCGTGGATCTGACGGCTACCAGCGCCGGCCAGAAGGTGCTGGGCATGTCCCGGGCGGTCGTACGACTGGCCTGACGGGGCGCGCGAAGGGCTGCGGCAAGCGGTGCCGAGCCAAGAAGTGCTGATGTAAGGGGCGTCCTCCCTAGAGAGGCGCCCCTTACGCGTGTCCGCGCCCCAGCGCGCCTCTTGCCAAATTAGTGATTGAGCACTAACTTTCTCCGCATGGTCAGGATGAGCGCAGAAGAGCGACGCGAGAGCGTCATCCGCGCGGCGATCGCCGAGTTCGCGCAGAGGGGCTTCTACGGCACTTCCACGGAGGCGATCGCAGCCCGCGTGGGCGTCTCGCAGCCGTACCTCTTCCGGCTCTTCGCGGGCAAGAAGGCGATCTTCGCCGAGGCGGCGCTCCGGTGCGTGGAGGACACCCGCCGGGTCTTCGAGGAGGCGACCGAGGGGCTGCAGGGCGAGGAGGCTCTGTATGCCATGGCGAACGCCTATGTGCGGCTGATCACGGAGCGGCCCGAGAACCTCCAGATGCAGATGCAGACGTACATCACGGTCGCGGCCGCCGAGGCGGAGGGCGACCACGAGTTCGGAGAGGCCGTGCGGGCGGCCTGGATGAAGCTCTGGGACACGGTTCACCTGCCGCTGGGAGCCGACGACGGCGAGACCACGACCTTCCTGGCGTACGGAATGCTCATCAACACCCTCGCCGCCATGGGATTCCCGCCCGAACACCGGGTCTGGCAGGGGATGTATCCGTCGGCCCGGACCACCGGGCGGCTGGAGAAGTAGCGAATCGAGGCGGTGTTCCCGCCTCTTTCCTGTCCGCAGAAGTTAGTCATCAATAACTAACTAGAAGTGCTCTCTGGGGGAGAGATGTCGGAACAGAACGCACAGCACAGCGCGCGGCGCGGAGGCGCCGCGTGGGCTCTCGTCATCACCAGCGTCGCCGGGTTCATGGCGGCCCTCGACAACCTCGTCGTCACCACCGCCCTGCCCTCCATCCGCAAGGACCTCGGCGGCGCGCTGGACGACCTCGAGTGGACCGTGAGCGCCTACACGCTCACCTTCGCCGTCCTGCTGATGTTCGGCGCCGCGCTCGGTGACCGCTTCGGACGCCGCCGGCTCTTCATAGCCGGGCTGACCGTCTTCACCGGTGCCTCCGCCGCGGCGGCCATGGCACCCGGCATCGGCTCGCTGATCGCCGCCCGCGCGGTCCAAGGCGTCGGCGCGGCCGTGATGATGCCGCTCACGCTGACCCTGCTGACGGCGGCCGTGCCCGCCGCCAGGCGCGGGACCGTGTACGGCATCTGGGGCGCCGTCAACGGGCTCGCCGTCGCCTCCGGACCGCTCATCGGCGGCAGCCTCACCGAGCATGTCTCCTGGCACTGGATCTTCTGGCTGAACGTCCCGCTCGGCCTGATCGCGCTGCCGCTCGCCCGCCTGCGCCTCGCCGAGTCCTACGGCGCCGGCGCCCGGCTCGACGTCCCCGGCACCCTGCTCGCGAGCGGCGGGCTCTTCGGGATCGTCTACGGCCTGGTCCGCGGGCCCGCCGACGGCTGGACCGACATCCTGGTGCTCACCGCGCTGTTCTCCGGCGCCGCGCTGCTCTTCGGCTTCATCCTGTACAGCTCCCGCGCGGCAGCCCCCATGCTGCCGATGAGGCTGTTCCGGTCCCGCGCCTTCTCCGGGATCAACGCGGCCAGCCTGCTCATGTTCGTCGGCATGTTCGGCTCGATCTTCCTGCTCAGCCAGTACATGCAGGGCGTGCTCGGCAACTCGCCCACCGAGGCGGGCCTGAGGATGCTTCCCTGGACCGGCATGCCGATGCTCGTCGCGCCGGTCGCCGGCATCCTCTCCGACCGCATCGGCGGCCGGCCGGTCGTCGCCGCGGGCCTGTTCCTGCAGGCCGTCGGACTCGGCTACATGGCCGTCGTGGCCACCGTGGACGCCTCCTACGCCGTCCAGCTGCCCGCCCTGATCATCAGCGGGATCGGCATGGCCCTCTACTTCGCCCCGGCCGCCAACCTCGTGATGTCCAGCGTCCGCCCGCAGGAGCAGGGCATCGCCTCCGGCGCCAACAACGCACTGCGCGAGGTGGGCGGTGCGCTCGGCATCGCGGTCATGTCGTCGATCTTCTCCGCACAGGGCGGCTACGAGAGCGCGCAGAGCTTCGTGGACGGCCTGCGGCCCGCCCTGGTCACCGGCTCGGCGGTGGTCGCCCTCGCCGCGGTCGCGGCCCTGGTGATCCCGGCCCGGCGGAGCGCCGCCCGGGCCGGCGCGGGGGAGGAGCAGGCATCCGGCCACGCCCTGGAAGCCGGCGCCCCGGAGGCCGCCGCTCTGGAAGCCTCGGTCCGTTGATCCGGAACCCCGCCGCAGGGAGCCTGTGATGCCCGTTCTTCCCTGGGTCGTGCCGACCGCTCCGCCGCGGGACACCGAGGTGTACGTCTTCGCCTCGCGCTTCGAGACCCGCACTCTGTGGGGCGCCCTGTGCTTCCTCGCCCGTACCCCTGGGGTGTGGCGCCAGATCGCCCGCGCGCGCGGTGCCTACGGCGCCACGCTCAAGGCACAGCCTCTGCGGCGGACCTTCTGGACGCTGTCGGCCTGGGAGTCCGCCGACGCTCTGAAGGCCTTCGCGCACTCCGGCGCCCACCGGCCGACCTCCCGCGCCCTGGCCCCCCAGATGCGCGACGCCTCCTTCGCCACCTGGCGGACCGCCGGCGACCGGTTGCCGCCGAGTTGGGCGGAGGCCGAGCAGCGGCTGAAGCAGTAGCCCGCCGGACAGCGGTGTGCCCCACCTCGCCGCACGCGCGCGTGGTCCCGTCACCAGGCCACGCGCGCGTGCGTCCGCGCGTACGGCGCCGGAGGGCGGGCGCGGAACGGGCAGGCGCGGGCGATGGGCATGTGAGGCCGACACCGATCGCGCGTGCGCGCGGCCGACACCGGATCCGCGGTGCCCGCCTGCGCCACGCGCGCGTGCGGCCGAGCCGGATCCCCTGGGGCCGTACCCGGTGGGCATAGCGGCGTGCCCGTGCCCGTACCCCGTAGGCGCCCCCGAAACCGATCGGCGCACGACGTGCCGTGGCCGACACCGTTCCGTGGCACCCGCGTGGGTGCGGTGCTGTCGGAGCCGTCTCGTAGTCTTGGGCCCGTGCAGGTACTCCACGACGCCCCTCTTGCCCCGCTGACCACCTTCCGGCTGGGCGGTCCCGCGACGCGTCTGGTCACCGCGGTGACCGACGCCGAGGTGATCGCCGCCGTCCGTGAGGCCGACGACAGCGGGACGCCGCTGCTGGTCATCGGCGGCGGATCGAACCTGGTCATCGGCGACAAGGGCTTCGAAGGCACCGCCGTGCGCATCGCCACGCGCGGTGTCGAGTTGCGCGGCACGACGCTGGAGCTGGCGGCGGGCGAGGTGTGGACGGACGCCGTCGCCCGCACGGTCGAGGCCGGGCTCGCCGGGATCGAGTGCCTGGCCGGCATCCCCGGATCCGCGGGCGCCACCCCGATCCAGAACGTGGGCGCCTACGGCCAGGAGATCTCCTCCACCCTCACCGAGGTCGTCGCCTACGACCGGCGCACCGGCGAGACCGTCACGCTGACGAACGAGGAGTGCGCCTTCTCGTACCGCCACAGCCGCTTCAAGGCGGACCCCGAGCGCCATGTCGTGCTGCGCGTCCGTTTCGAGCTGGAGGACGCGGGCGGGCTGTCCGCGCCCGTCAAGTACGCCGAGGCGGCCCGCGCGCTCGGCGTGGAGCCGGGCGACCGGGTGCCGCTCGCCGACGCCCGCGCGACCGTGCTGAAGCTGCGTGCCGGGAAGGGCATGGTCCTCGACCCCGAGGACCACGACACCTGGTCGGCCGGGTCCTTCTTCACCAACCCGATCCTCACCGACGAGCAGTTCGCCGCGTTCCACGCGCGCGTGCGCGAGCGGCTGGGCGACGGCGCCGAGCCGCCCGCCTACCCGGCGGGGGAGGGCCGTACGAAGACGTCCGCGGCCTGGCTGATCGACAAGGCGGGCTTCACCAAGGGCTACGGCGCCGGACCGGCCCGCATCTCCACCAAGCACACCCTCGCCCTCACCAACCGGGGCGAGGCCACCACCGAGGACCTGCTGGCGCTGGCCCGCGAGGTGGTCGCCGGTGTCCGCGAGGCCTTCGGGGTCACGCTCGTCAACGAGCCGGTGACGGTGGGCGTCGACCTGTAGGACCCCGTGGGGGAAGCCGAGCCCGCAGAGCCCGTGGGGGCGGGTGCGCAGGGCCGGGCGGGGTCCGGCCTCGGCAGCCGCCCGATCCGCCGGACAGGCCCCGGCTAGTACGCGACTCCCACGCCCTGCTTCACCGTGCCCTGGTCGTCGACCATCGCCAGCATCGCGTGCGCGACGTCCGCGCGGGCGATGAAGCGGCCCTTGCGCGGGAAGCCCCCGACGACGCTTCGGTAGCGGCCGGTGAGCGGCTTGTCCTGCAGGCGCGGCGGCCGTACGGAGGTCCAGTCCGTGCTGCTGCGGGCCAACTCGGCTTCCATCCCGCGCAGGTCCGTGTAGACGTCCTTCAGCACGGCCGACACCACGCCGAGCACGGCGCGGTCCAGGGGGCCGTCGCCCTCGGGAGCGGGACCGACGGGAGCGGCGCTGACCACGACCAGCCGTCGTACGCCCTCCGCCTCCATGGCGCGCAGGACCGTACCGGTCAGCCGGGTGGCGACCCCGGCGTCCTTGCGGCTGCGCGCGCCCAGCCCGGACAGGACCGCGTCCCGGCCCCGGACGGCGGCGCGCAGGTCCTCGGGGTCGGTCAGGTCGGCGCGGAACACCTCCAGCGCCTCGCCCGTGACGGCGAGCCGGGCCGGATCGCGGACCACCGCCGTCACCCGGTGGCCGGCGCCGAGCGCCTGACGCACGATCTCCCGGCCGATGCCGCCGGTGGCGCCGAAAACGGTGAGGTTCATGAATGCTCCCGTGCTCGGGACTGGTGGGTGAGTATTCACTCACCCCTGTCTGCTTCTAGAGTGGGTAAGCACTCACCCACTCGTCAAGCCCGATTGGACGTCCCATGGAGCCGAAGCCGGCGCGTGTCCGCATCCTCGACGCCGCCCACGAGCTGATGCTCACCGTCGGACTCGCCCGCGCCACCACCAAGGAGATCGCCCGCGCGGCCGGCTGCTCCGAAGCGGCCCTCTACAAGTACTTCGACAGCAAGGAAGAGCTGTTCGTGCGGGTGCTCACCGAGCGCCTGCCGCGCCTCACCCCGCTGCTGGGCAGCCTCGCCGCGGAACCCGGACAGGGCACCCTCGCGGGCAACCTCACCGAGATCGCCCGCGAGGCGGCCCTCTTCTACGAGCAGAGCTTCCCGATCGCCGCCTCCCTGTACGCCGAGGCGCAGCTCAAGAAGCGGCACTACGAGGCCCTCCACAAGCTCGGTGCCGGCCCGCACCGGCCCCTGCGGGACCTCGACGCCTACCTCCGGGCCGAACAGGCCGCCGGTCGCGTCCGCGCAGACGCCGACACCTACGCGGCCGCCTCGCTGCTGCTGGGCGCCTGCGCGCAGCGCGCGTTCGCCTACGACGCGATCGACGCGGGGGAACGGCCGCCGGCGGACGAGTTCGCCGCACGGCTCGCGAAGACGCTGCTGGGCGGAATCTCCGTTGCACAGCCTCCCGCGTGACCTTCAGGCTGGGGGCATGACGAACATCCCGGGGATCCTGACCGTATGCGGCTGAGACTGCGTGAGTTCCGGCCTCGCACCGGGCCGTACGAACACCGGATCGTCCAGCCCTGGCACCCCCTGCGCCACACCTCGCTCAGCGCCCCCGAGCCGATCGGGCTGCTGCTCGGCGACCACGACGGACTGAACAGGCTGGCGGGCCTGTTCTCCTTCGCCGCCTACTCCCGGCACACGGTCGTGCACGTGCCGCTGCGCGACGGCGTCCCGCCCGACGAGGGCTTCGGCGAGCTGGTCGACCTCGTCCTGGTCCACCACTCGCTCGGCCTGCGCCCCTCGGCCTGGCCCGGACTGCGCCGCAAGCTGCGCGCGGGGACCCCGCTGCTCGTACGCACCGACGAGGCGCGCACCGCGCGGGACGCCGCCGCATGGCGCGAGCGCGCAGGCCGTGCCGACTTCAAGGACGTGCTGCGGCAGGCCACACACGCGCGTACCTGCTTTCTCCTCGGCAGCCGGGACGTCTTCGCCGAGACGGCCACCTGGTTCGCCCACGCGGCCGGCCACGGGCCGTACCAGAAGGACGTCGCCAAGGGGTACTCGAGGCTGATGGGCGAGATCCCGGCGCTGGTGCAGCCGCCCGGCGGCGGGCACCCCCTCGACGTCCTGATCTGCTTCAAGCCCTATCCGCCCTACGCCCACTTCAGACGGCCGGGCGAGCCCTTCAGGAGGCCGGGCCGGTCAGCCACTCGTCCACGCCGGCCAGCAGCCGCGCCCTGACGTCTTCCGGCGCCGCCGAGGCCCGCACCGACTGCCGGGCCAGCTCCGCGAGTTCGGCGTCCGAGAAGCCGTGCGAGTGCCGCGCGATCTCGTACTGAGCCGCCAGCCGCGAGCCGAACAGCAGTGGGTCGTCGGCGCCGAGGGCCATCGGGACGCCCGCTTCGAAGAGCGTGCGCAACGGCACGTCCTCGGGCTTCTCGTACACACCGAGGGCCACGTTCGACGCCGGGCACACCTCGCAGGTCACCTGCCGGTCGGCCAGCCGCTTCAGCAGCCGCGGGTCCTCCGCCGCACGCACCCCGTGCCCGATCCGCGAGGCGTGCAGGTCGTCCATGCAGTCGCGCACCGAGGCCGGACCGGTCAGCTCGCCGCCGTGCGGGGCCGACAGCAGACCACCCTCGCGCGCGATGTGGAAGGCCCGGTCGAAGTCCCGCGCCATGCCCCGCCGCTCGTCGTTGGAGAGGCCGAAGCCGACCACGCCCCGGTCCGCGTACCGCACCGCCAGGCGGGCCAGCGTGCGCGCGTCCAGCGGGTGCTTCATGCGGTTGGCGGCGAGCAGTACGCGCATGCCCAGTCCGGTCTCCCTGGACGCCGTGTCCACCGCGTCCAGGATGACCTCCAGCGCCGGGAGCAGCCCGCCCAGGCGGGGCGCGTACGACGTCGGGTCCACCTGGATCTCCAGCCAGCCCGAACCGTCCTTCAGGTCCTCCTCGGCGGCCTCCCGGACCAGGCGCTGGATGTCCTCCGGTTCGCGCAGGCAGGAGCGCGCCGCGTCGTACAGCCGCTGGAAACGGAACCAGCCCCGTTCGTCCGTGGCTCGCAGTTTGGGCGGTTCGCCGCTGGTCAGTGCTTCCGTCAGGGTCTCGGGCAGACGTACGCCGTACTTGTCGGCCAGCTCCAGGACGGTCCCCGGTCGCATCGAACCGGTGAAGTGCAGGTGCAGATGGGCTTTCGGCAGCTCAGAGAGGTCACGTACACGCTCCATCCCAGGATCCTGCCGTACGGAGGTGTCCTCCCGGTAGCTGTTTCCCCGTTCGTGGTCTTGCTCGCACGCAGAAGCGGGCCGCTTCCCCGGGGGGAAACGGCCCGCACGCACGCGTGGAGTCCGAAAAGCCCGCACGCGCGGGAGAACGCGTGGAACGCGAAGAACGAACGGGGACTAGTCCCGCGCCTCCGCCAGCAGCTTCTGGATGCGGCTCACGCCCTCGACGAGGTCCTCGTCGCCGAGCGCGTACGACAGCCGCAGATAGCCCGGCGTGCCGAAGGCCTCACCCGGAACGACCGCGACCTCGGCCTCCTCCAGGATCAGTGCGGCCAGCTCGACCGTGTCCTGGGGGCGCTTGCCGCGGATCTCCTTGCCGAGCAGGCCCTTGACCGACGGGTAGGCGTAGAAGGCGCCCTCGGGCTCCGGGCAGAGCACGCCGTCGATCTCGTTGAGCATGGCCACGATCTTCTTGCGGCGCCGGTCGAAGGCCTCGCGCATCTTCGCCACGGCCTCCAGACCGCCGGAGACGGCGGCCAGGGCGGCCACCTGGGCCACGTTGGAGACGTTCGAGGTGGCGTGCGACTGCAGGTTGGTGGCGGCCTTGACGACGTCCTTCGGGCCGATGACCCAGCCCACGCGCCAGCCGGTCATGGCGTACGTCTTCGCCACGCCGTTGACCACGATGCACTTGTCGCGCAGCTCGGGCAGCAGCGCCGGCAGGGAGACCGCGGTGGCGTCGCCGTAGACCAGGTGCTCGTAGATCTCGTCCGTGAGCACCCACAGGCCGTGCTCCACGGCCCAGCGGCCGATCGCCTCGGTCTCGGCCTCGGAGTAGACCGCGCCGGTCGGGTTGGACGGGGAGACGAAGAGGACGACCTTCGTCTTCTCCGTGCGGGCCGCCTCCAGCTGCTCGACGGTGACCCGGTAGCCGGTCGTCTCGTCGGCCACGACCGCCACCGGGACACCGCCCGCGAGCCGGATCGACTCCGGGTACGTGGTCCAGTACGGCGCCGGGACGATGACCTCGTCGCCCGGGTCGAGGATCGCGGCGAACGCCTCGTAGATGGCCTGCTTGCCGCCGTTGGTGACGAGGATCTGCGAGACGTCCGGTTCCCAGCCGGAGTCGCGCAGCGTCTTCGCGGCGATGGCGGCCTTCAGCTCGGGCAGGCCGCCGGCCGGGGTGTAGCGGTGGTACTTGGGGTTTTTGCAGGCCTCGACGGCCGCCTCGACGATGTAGTCCGGGGTCGGGAAGTCGGGCTCACCCGCGCCGAAGCCGATCACCGGACGCCCGGCGGCCTTCAGGGCCTTGGCCTTGGCGTCCACGGCGAGGGTGGCGGACTCGGAGATCGCGCCGACTCGGGCGGAGACCCGGCGCTCGGTGGGAGGGGTTGCAGCGCTCATGGAGCCCATCGTTCCAGACCCGAAACATCCCCGGCACGCGGGTTTCACGGACTGAACAGCCAGGGGGCGAGACGTGAACAGGGGTCCGAATCCGGGCCCCGGCCAGGACGATCTTTGGCCGGAGGCCTTCGGAGAGGCCTTTTCTGTTCGACGCCGGGCCGTGGACCACGTACACTCTCACCTCGTTGGCCTTCAGCTGCCACCGCCGAAACCGGTGCACACCGTGCACCCGTCCGGATGCGGTACGTTGGGGGACACACAAAGGGTCGTAGCTCAATTGGTAGAGCACCGGTCTCCAAAACCGGCGGTTGGGGGTTCAAGTCCCTCCGGCCCTGCTACACACACCGCCAGGATGTGTGCGCAGGTACGTACAGCAATGCACGCCGTGCGGCTCAGGAACCGGGCGCGGCACGGCCACGACCCGGGATCAGGTGAGGACGAATGACGGACGCCGTGGGCTCCATCGACACGCCTGATGCTCAGGACGAGGTGCCCGAGTCCAGCAAGAAGGCTCGCAAGGGCGGCAAGCGCGCCAAGAAGGGCCCGCTGAAGCGCCTCGCCACTTTCTACCGCCAGATCGTCGCGGAGCTTCGCAAGGTCGTCTGGCCGACGCGTAACCAGCTGACCTCGTACACCACTGTGGTGATCTTCTTCGTCGCCATCATGATCGCGCTGGTGACCGTGATTGACTATGGGCTCAACCACGCGGCCAAGTACGTCTTCGGCTGAGCCAAGAGCGAAGGGCGCCGTGGCACCGGCGCCCGTTTTCGCATGTTCCACCCCTATGTATCCAGGAAGAAGCAGCCATCGTGTCTGACCCGAACCTGAACGACGACGCCATCGAGTCTCGCGGAACCGCTGCCGAGATGGTGGACGACGAGCTCGACATCGTCGAGGGCGCGGACGAGCAGGACGAGTTCGAGGCTGCCGAGGCCGAGGCGGGGGAGCCGGCCGAAGAGGCGGCCCTGCACGTCGAGGACGAGGACGCGGACGCGGACGAAGAGGCTGACGCGGACGAAGAGGCCGCCGAGGAAGCCGTCGAGGCCGCCGAGGAAGAGCCGGCCGAGCCCGTCGACCCCATCGCGGCCCTGCGCGAGGAACTGCGCACCCTGCCCGGCGAGTGGTACGTCATCCACACCTACGCCGGCTACGAGAACCGCGTGAAGACCAACCTGGAGCAGCGCGCCGTCTCGCTGAACGTCGAGGACTACATCTTCCAGGCCGAGGTGCCGCAGGAAGAGGTCGTCCAGATCAAGAACGGCGACCGCAAGACGATCAAGCAGAACAAGCTGCCGGGTTACGTCCTGGTCCGCATGGACCTGACCAACGAGTCCTGGGGCGTCGTCCGCAACACCCCGGGTGTCACCGGCTTCGTCGGCAACGCCTACGACCCGTACCCGCTGACCCTGGACGAGATCGTCAAGATGCTCGCCCCGGAGGCCGAGGAGAAGGCCGCCCGCGAGGCCGCCGAGGCCGAGGGCAAGCCCGCTCCGCAGCGCAAGGTCGAGGTCCAGGTGCTGGACTTCGAGGTCGGCGACTCGGTCACCGTCACCGACGGCCCGTTCGCCACGCTGCAGGCGACCATCAACGAGATCAACCCCGACTCGAAGAAGGTCAAGGGCCTGGTGGAGATCTTCGGCCGCGAGACGCCGGTCGAGCTGTCCTTCGACCAGATCCAGAAGAACTAGTCCTTCTGGACTTCGTGCTTCCGCGCAGGTCAGGCAGGCCGTCACGGTCAGCCTGACCTGCACGGTTTTTAGCCGCGCATCCATACCCGTTATCGTTGTGCGGTATGCCTGCGTCAGGATCGCGATCCTCGCGCGGGCATGGACCCGAATGAAAGGACCCGGAGAGCTATGCCTCCCAAGAAGAAGAAGGTCACGGGGCTTATCAAGCTCCAGATCAACGCCGGTGCGGCGAACCCGGCCCCGCCGGTCGGCCCCGCGCTGGGCCAGCACGGCGTCAACATCATGGAGTTCTGCAAGGCGTACAACGCCGCGACCGAGTCGCAGCGTGGCTGGGTGATCCCGGTGGAGATCACGGTCTACGAGGACCGCTCCTTCACCTTCGTCACCAAGACGCCGCCGGCCGCGAAGATGATCCTCAAGGCCGCTGGTGTCGAGAAGGGCTCGGGCGAGCCGCACAAGACCAAGGTCGCCAAGATCACCGAGGCGCAGGTCCGGGAGATCGCCCAGACCAAGATGCCCGACCTCAACGCCAACGACCTGGACGCCGCGTCGAAGATCATCGCCGGCACGGCCCGTTCCATGGGCATCACGGTCGAGGGCTGACCTCACCCCCCAGCAGTCATGCGACCGTCGCCGGTCGCGCGTGGCAGGGCCTGCTCGGCCCGGAGACCACGACTCCTTTCAGAACACACAGGAGCAAGTTGTGAGCAAGCGCAGCAAGGCTCTCCGCGCTGCGGACGCCAAGATCGACCGGGAGAAGCTGTACGCCCCGCTCGAGGCCGTCCGTCTCGCCAAGGAGACCTCCACGTCCAAGTTCGACGGCACCGTCGAGGTCGCCTTCCGTCTGGGTGTCGACCCGCGTAAGGCCGACCAGATGGTCCGTGGCACCGTGAACCTTCCGCACGGCACCGGTAAGACCGCCCGGGTCCTGGTCTTCGCGACCGGTGACCGTGCCGAGGCCGCGCGTGCCGCGGGCGCCGACATCGTCGGCGCCGACGAGCTGATCGACGAGGTGGCGAAGGGCCGTCTGGACTTCGACGCCGTCGTCGCCACCCCGGACCTCATGGGCAAGGTCGGCCGCCTCGGCCGCGTCCTCGGCCCGCGTGGTCTGATGCCGAACCCGAAGACCGGCACCGTGACCCCGGACACCGCCAAGGCTGTGACCGAGATCAAGGGCGGCAAGATCGAGTTCCGCGTCGACAAGCACTCGAACCTGCACTTCATCATCGGCAAGGCGTCCTTCGACGACACTAAGCTGGTGGAGAACTACGGCGCCGCGCTGGAGGAGATCCTCCGTCTGAAGCCGTCCGCCGCCAAGGGTCGCTACATCAAGAAGGCCGCCATCACCACCACGATGGGCCCCGGCATTCCGCTCGACCCGAACCGCACCCGCAACCTCCTCGTCGAGGAGGACCCGGCCGCCGTCTGAGCCCTCCGCTCACCCGGTAGCCGCGTCAGGTACGCGTAAGTAAAGGGCGGGCCCTGCAACCTTCCAGGTGCGGGGTCCGTCCTTTCTTTGTACGAGCTTGCGTTGCAGGGGTTTTCGCAGGACTGTCAGTGGCTTGGGCTACGGTGCGGGCACACGACTTGCATGGGGGTAGGACACGATGAAGAGCACGACGGCGCGCAGGATGACCCTTTCCGTGGCGGTGGTCGCCGCGCTGACCGGGGTGGCCGCGTGCGGCTCCTCGGACTCCGGGAAGGGCGGCAAGGCCGCCGGCGACGGCGCGATCAATGTCAGCCCCATCGCGGCGCTGCGCTCCGCCGAGCAGTCCACCGACAAGGCGGACTCGGCCAAGGTGCGCTCCACCACGTCCATCGGCAATCTGATGGCGATGACGGCGAACGGCGCCCTCACCTGGGGCGACGGCCTCAAGGGCAACCTCACCATCACCTACACCGGCGGCAAGATGGCCGAGATGATGCGCCAGGCCGGCACGGCCTCCATGGAGGCCCGCTATCTGCCGGACGCCTACTACGCGCACATGAGCGACGTCTACGCCCAGCACACCGGCGGCAAGCACTGGATCAAGTACTCGTACGACGAGCTGGCCAAGCTCGGCGGCGCCTCCGGCTCGTACCTGAAGGACCAGCTGCAGAACTCCACGCCGAACCAGTCCGTGAAGATGCTGCTGGCCTCCGGCGACGTGAAGAAGGTCGGCGAGGAGACGGTCTCCGGCGCCCACACCACGCACTACGCGGGCACCGTGAACGTCGCGGACCTCGCGCGCAAGAGCAGCAACCTCAGCGCGGAGCAGCTGGACGCCCTGAAGAAGCAGCTCGACCAGGCGGGCGTCACCACCGACACCATCGATCTGTGGATCAACGACCAGAACCTGCTGGTGAAGAAGTCCGAGCAGGCCGACACGGCCAACGGCAAGATGACCAGCACTGCGTCCTACAGCGACTACGGCGTGAAGGTCTCCGCCGAGGCGCCCCCGGCCGGCGACACCACCGACTTCGCGAAGCTGCTGAAGTCCGGCGGCTCCCCGGCGGGCAGCAGCGCCAGCAAGCCCTGACACCCGGGAATTCCTGACACCTGGGAAGCCCTGGCACCCGGGAAACCGTGCGGGCTCCTGCTCACCGGAACATCCGGTGAGCAGGCCCTACGGCCCGATTTGCTCGATGGCGCACCGGTCCCGTACTCTCTTGCAGAAGCCAAAGACCGCTGGTCGTTGCCGTGCCCTCTGAACGAGGGTGCGGTGGCCGAAGGATCCGCTGCAAAGTGGACGACCCGCGCAGGTGTCAGTGGAAGAACTCCCGGAGCATACGCACGAAACGCGTGTGCGGCCGGTCGAGTCCGCCCCGTGCGCCTGCGCCGGGGCGTTTCGTTTTCTCAGTCCTCCTTCGGGTCCGCGCGGTCAGAATCACCCGGAAGGAGGCCGAGGCTCTATGGCGAGGCCCGACAAGGCTGCCGCGGTTGCCGAGCTCAAGGACAAGTTCCAGAGCTCCAACGCCGCTGTGCTGACCGAGTACCGCGGTCTCACCGTGGCGCAGCTCAAGACGCTGCGCCGTTCTCTCGGTGAGAACGCCCAGTACGCCGTGGTGAAGAACACGCTGACCAAGATTGCGGCCCTCGAGGCCGGGATCACGCTGGACGACCAGCTCTACGCTGGTCCGACGGCCGTCGCCTTTGTCACCGGTGACCCGGTGGAAGCGGCGAAGGGTCTGCGTGACTTCGCCAAGGAGAACCCGAATCTCGTCATCAAGGGCGGTGTCCTTGATGGCAAGGCGCTGACCGCCGACGAGATCAAGAAGCTTGCGGACCTCGAGTCCCGCGAGGTTCTGCTCAGCAAGCTGGCCGGTGCCTTCAAGGCGAAGCAGTCCCAGGCTGCCTCCGTCTTCCAGGCGCTGCCGTCGAAGCTCGTCCGCACCGTGGACGCGCTGCGCGCCAAGCAGGCCGAGCAGGGCGGTGCCGAGTAATTCGGCTCGCTTTCTGACCCGCACCGAAGCCGCGGGTCGCAGCGGGCCGACGTACGCCCGCCTCATCCAGTACATCCGGCACCTGCCGATATGAGTGGAAGGACCGCCATCATGGCGAAGCTCACCCAGGACGAGCTGCTTGCCCAGTTCGAGGAGATGACCCTCATCGAGCTCTCCGAGTTCGTGAAGGCCTTCGAGGAGAAGTTCGACGTCACCGCCGCCGCTGCCGCGCCGGTCGTCGTCGCCGGTGGTGCCGCTGGTGGCGCCGCCGCCGAGGCCGAGGAGGAGAAGGACGAGTTCGACGTCATCCTCACCGGCGCCGGCGAGAAGAAGATCCAGGTCATCAAGGTCGTGCGTGAGCTGACCTCCCTGGGTCTGAAGGAGGCCAAGGACCTCGTCGACGGCACCCCGAAGCCGGTCCTCGAGAAGGTCGCCAAGGACGCCGCGGAGAAGGCCGCCGAGGCCCTCAAGGGCGCCGGCGCCTCCGTCGAGGTCAAGTAAGACCTCTCCGGGTCCTCACGGACTCGAGAACGGGTCCCCGCGGACTCGAACGGGCGCTGTCCACAGCCTCGTGGCGCCGTGAAAAACGCCTCGTAGGGCTGTAACGCGAACGCAGCGAAGAGCGATCATCCATCCGGGTGGTCGCTCTTCGGCGTATCCGGCGGGCCTGACCACGGTTGCCTTGCACTCGTCTCGGCGGGGGGTATGGTGATCTTCGTCGTGTCTCCGGACGGTCCGCTTCGGGCTGGGGGGCCTTGACGAACCGCACGCAGCGCGCAATTCTCAGGACGCGTCGTCACAAGGATCCGAATCCGAGGCATGGATCGACGGCGAAGAGGGCAGTATGAACGTGCGTTGAGGGCAGGCATGCCGAGGGCGTTGACAAGAGCGGTGAGCACAGCGAGGGTCTCGAAAAACCCGCACTGGACATCAGTGTGCCAAGTGGCTACACTGACCCTTTGCGCTGCCTGTTAGCTGTCCCCTGCCCGTCACCAGGGGTCTGCCCTCACTCGAGCACTGCCGACCGAAGCTCCCTTGACCTGGGGTTTCTGTCTCTGTGTGCGGGGGAGGGGCCGGCACGCGCGTAGTGAGTCCGAGCCCTCGGAAGGACCCCCTCTTGGCCGCCTCGCGCAATGCCTCGACCGCGAATACGAACAACGGCGCCAGCACCGCCCCGCTGCGCATCTCCTTTGCAAAGATCAAGGAGCCTCTCGAGGTTCCGAACCTGCTCGCGCTGCAGACCGAGAGCTTTGACTGGCTGCTCGGCAACACCGCCTGGCAGAGTCGGGTCGAGGAGGCTCTGGAGAACGGTCAGGACGTCCCCACCAAGTCCGGTCTGGAGGAGATCTTCGAGGAGATCTCCCCGATCGAGGACTTCTCCGGGTCGATGTCCCTGACGTTCCGGGACCACCGCTTCGAGCCGCCGAAGAACTCCATCGACGAGTGCAAGGAGCGCGACTTCACGTACGCCGCCCCGCTCTTCGTCACCGCCGAGTTCACCAACAACGAGACCGGTGAGATCAAGTCCCAGACGGTCTTCATGGGCGACTTCCCGCTCATGACGAACAAGGGCACCTTCGTCATCAACGGCACCGAGCGTGTCGTGGTGTCTCAGCTGGTCCGTTCCCCCGGTGTCTACTTCGACTCCACCATCGACAAGACGTCCGACAAGGACATCTTCTCCGCCAAGATCATCCCGTCCCGGGGTGCCTGGCTGGAGATGGAGATCGACAAGCGCGACATGGTCGGTGTGCGTATCGACCGCAAGCGCAAGCAGTCGGTCACCGTGCTGCTGAAGGCGCTCGGCTGGACGACCGAGCAGATCCTCGAGGAGTTCGGCGAGTACGAGTCCATGCGCGCCACCCTGGAGAAGGACCACACCCAGGGCCAGGACGACGCGCTGCTCGACATCTACCGCAAGCTGCGTCCGGGCGAGCCCCCCACGCGTGAGGCCGCGCAGACGCTGCTCGAGAACCTCTACTTCAACCCCAAGCGCTACGACCTCGCCAAGGTCGGCCGCTACAAGGTGAACAAGAAGCTCGGCGCGGACGAGCCGCTGGACGCCGGCGTGCTGACCACCGACGACGTCATCGCCACCATCAAGTACCTGGTGAAGCTGCACGCCGGTGAGACCGAGACGGTCGCCGAGTCGGGTCGCTCGATCATGGTCGAGACCGACGACATCGACCACTTCGGCAACCGCCGTATCCGCAGCGTCGGCGAGCTGATCCAGAACCAGGTCCGTACGGGTCTCGCCCGTATGGAGCGCGTCGTGCGCGAGCGCATGACCACCCAGGACGTCGAGGCGATCACGCCGCAGACCCTGATCAACATCCGGCCGGTCGTCGCCTCCATCAAGGAGTTCTTCGGCACCAGCCAGCTGTCCCAGTTCATGGACCAGAACAACCCGCTGTCGGGGCTGACGCACAAGCGTCGTCTGAACGCCCTCGGCCCGGGTGGTCTCTCCCGTGAGCGGGCCGGCTTCGAGGTCCGTGACGTCCACCCCTCGCACTACGGCCGCATGTGCCCGATCGAGACGCCGGAAGGCCCGAACATCGGCCTGATCGGCTCGCTGGCCTCCTACGGCCGGGTCAACGCGTTCGGTTTCATCGAGACGCCGTACCGCAAGGTCGACGAGCACGGTGTGGTCACCGACGAGGTGGACTACCTGACCGCCGACGAGGAGGACCGCTTCGTCATCGCGCAGGCCAACGCGCCGCTGACCGACGAGCTGCGGTTCGCCGAGGCCCGCGTGCTGGTCCGCCGCCGTGGCGGCGAGGTCGACTACGTCGCTCCCGAGGACGTGGACTACATGGACGTCTCGCCGCGCCAGATGGTGTCGGTCGCGACGGCCATGATCCCCTTCCTCGAGCACGACGACGCCAACCGCGCCCTCATGGGCGCGAACATGATGCGTCAGGCCGTGCCGCTGATTAAGTCCGAGGCGCCGCTCGTCGGCACCGGCATGGAGTACCGCTCCGCGGTCGACGCCGGCGACGTGGTCAAGGCCGAGAAGGCCGGTGTGGTCCAGGAGGTCTCCGCGGACTACATCACCACCGCCAACGACGACGGCACGTACATCACGTACCGCCTGCACAAGTTCGCCCGGTCCAACCAGGGCACCTCGGTCAACCAGAAGGTCGTCGTCAACGAGGGCGACCGGATCATCGAGGGCCAGGTCCTCGCCGACGGTCCGGCCACCGAGAACGGTGAGATGGCCCTCGGCAAGAACCTGCTCGTGGCGTTCATGCCGTGGGAAGGTCACAACTACGAGGACGCGATCATCCTGTCGCAGCGCCTCGTGCAGGACGACGTCCTCTCCTCGATCCACATCGAGGAGCACGAGGTCGACGCCCGTGACACCAAGCTCGGCCCCGAGGAGATCACCCGGGACATCCCGAACGTCTCCGAAGAGGTCCTCGCCGACCTGGACGAGCGCGGCATCATCCGTATCGGTGCCGAGGTCGTCGCCGGCGACATCCTCGTCGGCAAGGTGACCCCGAAGGGCGAGACCGAGCTGACCCCGGAGGAGCGCCTGCTGCGCGCGATCTTCGGTGAGAAGGCCCGTGAGGTCCGCGACACCTCGCTGAAGGTGCCGCACGGCGAGATCGGCAAGATCATCGGCGTGCGCGTCTTCGACCGCGAAGAGGGCGACGAGCTGCCGCCGGGCGTGAACCAGCTGGTCCGCGTCTACGTCGCGCAGAAGCGCAAGATCACCGATGGTGACAAGCTCGCCGGCCGCCACGGCAACAAGGGTGTCATCTCCAAGATCCTGCCGATCGAGGACATGCCGTTCCTGGAGGACGGCACCCCGGTCGACATCATCCTCAACCCGCTGGGTGTCCCGTCCCGAATGAACCCGGGACAGGTCCTGGAGATCCACCTCGGCTGGCTCGCCAGCCGCGGTTGGGACGTCTCCGGCCTCGCCGACGAGTGGGCCCAGCGCCTGCAGGCCATCGGCGCCGACCAGGTCGCCCCGCGCACCAATGTCGCGACCCCGGTCTTCGACGGTGCCCGCGAGGACGAGCTGGCGGGTCTGCTGCAGCACACCATCCCGAACCGCGACGGCGAGCGCATGGTGCTCCCGTCCGGCAAGGCGCGGCTGTTCGACGGCCGCAGCGGTGAGCCGTTCCCGGACCCGATCTCGGTCGGCTACATGTACATCCTGAAGCTGCACCACCTGGTCGACGACAAGCTGCACGCCCGTTCGACCGGTCCGTACTCGATGATCACCCAGCAGCCGCTGGGTGGTAAGGCGCAGTTCGGTGGTCAGCGCTTCGGTGAGATGGAGGTGTGGGCCCTCGAGGCCTACGGCGCCGCGTACGCCCTTCAGGAACTGCTGACCATCAAGTCCGACGACGTCACCGGCCGCGTGAAGGTCTACGAGGCCATCGTCAAGGGCGAGAACATCCCCGAGCCCGGCATCCCCGAGTCCTTCAAGGTGCTCATCAAGGAGATGCAGTCGCTCTGCCTGAACGTGGAGGTGCTGTCCAGCGACGGTATGTCCATCGAGATGCGCGACACCGACGAGGACGTCTTCCGCGCTGCGGAGGAGCTTGGCATCGACCTGTCCCGGCGCGAGCCGAGCAGCGTCGAAGAGGTCTGACGGGAGTCCGGCGGGGCCCTCACCCACAAGGCCCCGCCGACCCCCAGGCCCCCGTTTCAGACCAAAGACTTACGACCCTGAGAGGGATTGACGCATAGTGCTCGACGTCAACTTCTTCGACGAGCTCCGGATCGGTCTGGCCACCGCTGACGACATCCGTCAGTGGAGCCACGGCGAGGTCAAGAAGCCCGAGACGATCAACTACCGCACCCTGAAGCCCGAAAAGGACGGACTCTTCTGCGAGAAGATCTTCGGTCCGACCCGGGACTGGGAGTGCTACTGCGGCAAGTACAAGCGTGTCCGCTTCAAGGGCATCATCTGCGAGCGCTGTGGCGTCGAGGTCACGCGCGCCAAGGTGCGCCGTGAGCGGATGGGCCACATCGAGCTGGCCGCGCCCGTCACGCACATCTGGTACTTCAAGGGTGTCCCGAGCCGCCTGGGCTACCTGCTCGACCTGGCTCCCAAGGACCTCGAGAAGGTCATCTACTTCGCGGCGTACATGATCACGTACGTCGACGAGGAGCGTCGTACCCGCGACCTGCCCTCCCTGGAGGCGCATGTCTCGGTCGAGCGCCAGCAGATCGAGAACCGCCGCGACTCCGACCTCGAAGGCCGCGCCAAGAAGCTCGAGGCCGACCTGGCCGAGCTGGAGGCCGAGGGTGCCAAGGCCGATGTGCGCCGCAAGGTGCGCGAGGGTGCCGAGCGCGAGATGAAGCAGCTGCGCGACCGCGCGCAGCGCGAGATCGACCGCCTCGACGAGGTGTGGAACCGCTTCAAGAACCTCAAGGTCCAGGACCTCGAGGGCGACGAGCTGCTCTACCGCGAGCTGCGTGACCGCTTCGGCACGTACTTCGACGGCTCGATGGGTGCCGCGGCGCTGCAGAAGCGCCTGGAGTCCTTCGACCTCGACGAGGAGGCCGAGCGGCTCCGCGAGATCATCCGCACCGGCAAGGGCCAGAAGAAGACCCGTGCCCTGAAGCGCCTGAAGGTCGTCTCCGCGTTCCTGCAGACGTCCAACAGCCCCAAGGGCATGGTCCTGGACTGCGTCCCGGTCATCCCGCCGGACCTGCGTCCGATGGTGCAGCTGGACGGTGGCCGCTTCGCGACCTCCGACCTGAACGACCTGTACCGCCGTGTCATCAACCGCAACAACCGTCTGAAGCGGCTCCTGGACCTCGGTGCCCCGGAGATCATCGTCAACAACGAGAAGCGCATGCTTCAGGAGGCTGTTGACGCCCTCTTCGACAACGGTCGTCGTGGCCGCCCGGTGACGGGCCCCGGCAACCGCCCGCTGAAGTCCCTCAGCGACATGCTGAAGGGCAAGCAGGGTCGATTCCGTCAGAACCTGCTCGGCAAGCGAGTCGACTACTCGGCGCGTTCCGTCATCGTCGTCGGCCCGCAGCTCAAGCTGCACCAGTGCGGTCTGCCGAAGGCGATGGCGCTGGAGCTGTTCAAGCCGTTCGTGATGAAGCGCCTGGTCGACCTGAACCACGCGCAGAACATCAAGAGCGCCAAGCGCATGGTGGAGCGCGGCCGCACGGTCGTGTACGACGTCCTCGAAGAGGTCATCGCCGAGCACCCGGTGCTGCTGAACCGTGCTCCCACCCTGCACCGCCTCGGCATCCAGGCCTTCGAGCCGCAGCTGGTCGAGGGCAAGGCCATCCAGATCCACCCGCTCGTCTGCACCGCGTTCAACGCGGACTTCGACGGTGACCAGATGGCCGTGCACCTGCCGCTGTCCGCGGAGGCGCAGGCCGAGGCCCGCATCCTGATGCTGTCCTCGAACAACATCCTCAAGCCGGCCGACGGCCGCCCGGTGACGATGCCGACCCAGGACATGGTCCTCGGTCTGTTCTTCCTCACCACCGACGGCGAGATGCGCGACATCAAGGGCGAGGGACGCTCGTTCGCGTCCGTGGCCGAGGCGATCATGGCGTTCGACGCCGGCGAGCTGTCGCTGCAGTCGCGCGTGGACATCCGCTTCCCGGTGGGCACCATCCCGCCGCGCGGCTGGACCCCGCCGGCGCGCGAGGAGGGCGAGCCGGAGTGGCAGCAGGGTGACAGCTTCCGGCTGAACACCACCCTGGGCCGCGCGCTCTTCAACGAGCTGCTGCCCGAGGACTACCCGTTCGTCGACTACGAGGTCGGCAAGAAGCAGCTCTCCGAGATCGTGAACGACCTCGCCGAGCGCTACCCGAAGGTCATCGTGGCGGCGACGCTCGACAACCTGAAGGCGTCCGGCTTCTTCTGGGCCACCCGTTCCGGCGTCACCGTCGCCATCTCCGACGTCGTCGTTCCCGAGGCGAAGAAGGAGATCGTCAAGGGCTACGAGGCGCAGGACGAGAAGGTCCAGAAGCAGTACGAGCGCGGTCTGATCACCAAGGAAGAGCGCACGCAGGAGCTCATCGCGATCTGGACCAAGGCGACCAACGAGGTCGCCGAGGCGATGAACGCGAACTTCCCGAAGACCAACCCGGTCTCGATGATGGTGAACTCGGGTGCCCGAGGCAACATGATGCAGATGCGTCAGATTGCCGGTATGCGTGGTCTGGTGTCGAACGCGAAGAACGAGACGATCCCGCGTCCGATCAAGGCCTCGTTCCGTGAGGGCCTGTCCGTGCTGGAGTACTTCATCTCCACGCACGGTGCCCGTAAGGGTCTGGCGGACACCGCCCTGCGTACCGCCGACTCGGGTTACCTGACCCGTCGTCTGGTGGACGTCTCGCAGGACGTCATCATCCGCGAGGAGGACTGCGGCACCGAGCGCGGCCTCAAGCTGGCGATCGCCGAGCGCGGCGAGGACGGCGTCCTGCGCAAGACGGAGAACGTCGAGACGTCGGTGTACGCGCGCTGCCTCGCCGAGGACATCGTGGTCGACGGCAAGGTGCTGGCCCCGGCCGGTACCGACCTCGGCGACGTGCTCATCGACGAGCTGGTCAAGCACGGTGTGGGGACGGTCAAGACCCGTTCGGTCCTGACCTGTGAGTCCGCCGTCGGCACCTGCGCGATGTGCTACGGCCGTTCGCTGGCCACCGGCAAGCTGGTCGACATCGGTGAGGCGGTCGGCATCATCGCCGCCCAGTCCATCGGTGAGCCCGGTACCCAGCTGACGATGCGTACCTTCCACACCGGTGGTGTGGCCGGTGACGACATCACCCAGGGTCTGCCGCGTGTCGTCGAGCTCTTCGAGGCCCGTACCCCGAAGGGTGTCGCCCCGATCTCCGAGGCGAGCGGCCGCGTCCGCATCGAGGAGACCGAGAAGACCAAGAAGCTCGTCGTCACCCCGGACGACGGCAGCGACGAGACGGCGTTCCCGATCTCCAAGCGTGCCAAGGTCCTGGTCAGCGAGGGCGAGCACGTCGAGGTGGGCCAGCAGCTCACCGTGGGTGCCACCAACCCGCACGACGTGCTGCGCATCCTGGGCCAGCGCGCCGTCCAGGTCCACCTGGTCGGCGAGGTCCAGAAGGTCTACAACTCGCAGGGTGTGTCGATCCACGACAAGCACATCGAGATCATCATCCGGCAGATGCTGCGCCGTGTGACGATCATCGAGTCGGGCGACGCCGAGCTGCTGCCCGGCGAGCTGGTCGAGCGCTCGAAGTTCGAGACCGAGAACCGTCGTGTGGTCCAGGAGGGCGGTCACCCGGCCTCCGGTCGTCCGCAGCTGATGGGTATCACCAAGGCCTCGCTGGCGACGGAGTCCTGGCTGTCGGCCGCCTCCTTCCAGGAGACGACCCGAGTTCTGACGGACGCGGCGATCAACGCCAAGTCCGACAGCCTCATCGGCCTCAAGGAGAACGTCATCATCGGTAAGCTCATCCCGGCCGGTACGGGTCTGTCCCGCTACCGCAATATCCGGGTCGAGCCGACCGAGGAGGCCAAGGCCGCGATGTACTCGGCCGTCGGCTACGACGACATCGACTACTCGCCGTTCGGCACCGGCTCCGGCCAGGCCGTTCCGCTGGAGGACTACGACTACGGTCCGTACAACCAGTAAGCGAGCTGTATGAAGGGCGGCCACTCCGTTTCGGGGTGGCCGCCCTTCGGCGTTCCGGTGGGGCGCCGAGCGGTGCCGGTGGGGCGCTGTGCGGTGGCGAGGGGCGCGGACGGGTCCACGAGGCCGCCGGAGTACCGCGTACGACGCGGAGGGCGGGGGAGGCCGTGACGGCGGTGGCATGGTCCGAGCGGGCCGTACGGAGCCGTGGGATGCACGCGCGACGTCGTGGCCGGCGGCCGGCGACCCCGCATTTCGAAGATCACGTAGGGTACAGCGGCTTGACATGGGGCGCAGGCCGAGGCCGCCGGGTTCCATTTGTTTTGACCACAGCGAATGAGGTAGGTACGCTCAGACCTTGTGCCTGGGGTGTGCCCTGGCTCTCGTGCGTGCCTTCAGACCGCACGGCGAGCCGTGAGCGGCCACCGCGATCCGTGCTCCTTCCGCCCTTGGGCGGGAGTCCGCCGGATTCGACACACCCGACCGCGTGGGTCGGAGACGTTCCAGGTTAGCTGTACCTATCGGCACACAGAAACCGGAGAAGTAGTGCCTACGATCCAGCAGCTGGTCCGCAAGGGCCGGCAGGACAAGGTCGAGAAGAACAAGACGCCCGCACTCGAGGGTTCCCCTCAGCGTCGTGGCGTCTGCACGCGTGTGTTCACGACCACCCCGAAGAAGCCGAACTCGGCCCTGCGTAAGGTCGCGCGTGTGCGTCTGACCAGCGGCATCGAGGTCACTGCTTACATTCCGGGTGAGGGACACAACCTGCAGGAGCACTCCATCGTGCTCGTGCGCGGCGGCCGTGTGAAGGACCTGCCCGGTGTTCGCTACAAGATCATCCGCGGTTCGCTCGACACCCAGGGTGTCAAGAACCGCAAGCAGGCCCGCAGCCGCTACGGCGCCAAGAAGGAGAAGTAGAAATGCCTCGTAAGGGCCCCGCCCCGAAGCGCCCGGTCATCATCGACCCGGTCTACGGTTCTCCTCTGGTGACCTCCCTGATCAACAAGGTGCTGCTGAACGGCAAGCGCTCCACCGCCGAGCGCATCGTCTACGGCGCCATGGAGGGTCTGCGCGAGAAGACCAGCAACGACCCGGTCATCACGCTGAAGCGCGCGCTGGAGAACATCAAGCCGACCCTCGAGGTCAAGTCCCGCCGTGTCGGTGGCGCGACGTACCAGGTTCCGATCGAGGTCAAGCCCGGTCGTGCCAACACCCTGGCGCTGCGCTGGCTCGTGGGTTACTCCCGCGCCCGCCGCGAGAAGACCATGACCGAGCGTCTGCTCAACGAGCTTCTCGACGCTTCGAACGGCCTCGGTGCGGCCGTCAAGAAGCGCGAGGACACGCACAAGATGGCCGAGTCCAACAAGGCCTTCGCGCACTACCGCTGGTAGTCGCTACCCACATCGAGACCGAGAGAAGACTGAAGCCTTATGGCTACCACTTCACTTGACCTGGCCAAGGTCCGCAACATTGGGATCATGGCCCACATCGACGCGGGCAAGACGACCACCACCGAGCGGATCCTGTTCTACACCGGTGTGTCGTACAAGATCGGTGAGGTCCACGACGGCGCTGCCACCATGGACTGGATGGAGCAGGAGCAGGAGCGTGGCATCACGATCACCTCTGCTGCCACCACCTGTCACTGGCCGCTGGAAGACGTCGACCACACCATCAACATCATCGACACCCCGGGCCACGTCGACTTCACCGTCGAGGTGGAGCGCTCCCTGCGCGTGCTCGACGGTGCCGTGACGGTGTTCGACGGCGTCGCCGGCGTGGAGCCCCAGTCCGAGACGGTGTGGCGTCAGGCGGACCGCTACGGCGTTCCGCGTATCTGCTTCGTCAACAAGCTCGACCGGACCGGTGCCGAGTTCCACCGCTGCGTCGACATGATCTCTGACCGCCTGGGCGCTCAGCCGATCGTGATGCAGCTGCCGATCGGTGCCGAGGCCGACTTCAAGGGCGTCGTCGACCTGGTGACGATGAAGGCCCTGGTCTGGTCCGCCGAGGCCACCAAGGGCGAGATGTACGACGTCGTCGACATCCCGGACACGCACACCGAGGCTGCCGAGGAGTACCGCGGCAAGCTGCTCGAGGCCGTGGCCGAGAACGACGAAGAGATCATGGAGCTGTACCTGGAGGGCACCGAGCCCTCCGTGGAGCAGCTGTACGCCGCGATCCGTCGCATCACCATCGCGTCCGGCAAGTCCAAGGACATCACGGTCACCCCGGTGTTCTGCGGCACCGCGTTCAAGAACAAGGGCGTCCAGCCCCTGCTCGACGCGGTCGTGCGCTACCTCCCCTCCCCCCTGGACGTCGAGGCCATCGAGGGCCACGACGTCAAGGACCCGGAGACGGTCGTCAAGCGCAAGCCGTCCGACGAGGAGCCGCTGTCGGCTCTGGCCTTCAAGATCATGAGCGACCCGCACCTCGGCAAGCTCACCTTCGTCCGGGTCTACTCGGGCCGCCTGGAGTCCGGCACTGCGGTGCTGAACTCCGTCAAGGGCAAGAAGGAGCGCATCGGCAAGATCTACCGCATGCACGCGAACAAGCGTGAGGAGATCGACTCGGTGGGCGCCGGCGACATCATCGCCGTCATGGGTCTGAAGCAGACCACGACCGGTGAGACGCTGTGCGACGACAAGCAGCCGGTGATCCTGGAGTCCATGGACTTCCCGGCGCCGGTCATCCAGGTCGCCATCGAGCCCAAGTCGAAGGGCGACCAGGAGAAGCTCGGCGTCGCGATCCAGCGTCTGGCCGAGGAGGACCCGTCCTTCCAGGTCCACTCGGACGAGGAGACCGGCCAGACCATCATCGGTGGTATGGGCGAGCTGCACCTCGAGGTGCTGGTCGACCGTATGCGCCGTGAGTTCAAGGTCGAGGCCAACGTCGGCAAGCCGCAGGTCGCGTACCGCGAGACGATCCGCAAGGCCGTCGAGCGCGTGGACTACACCCACAAGAAGCAGACCGGTGGTACCGGTCAGTTCGCCAAGGTGCAGATCGCGATCGAGCCCATCGAGGGCGGCGACGCCTCGTACGAGTTCGTGAACAAGGTGACCGGTGGCCGTATCCCGAAGGAGTACATCCCTTCGGTGGACGCCGGTGCTCAGGAGGCCATGCAGTTCGGCATCCTCGCGGGCTACGAGATGACCGGCGTGCGCGTCACGCTGATCGACGGTGGCTACCACGAGGTCGACTCCTCCGAGCTCGCCTTCAAGATCGCCGGTTCGCAGGCCTTCAAGGAGGCCGCGCGCAAGGCTTCGCCCGTGCTCCTCGAGCCGATGATGGCCGTTGAGGTCACCACGCCCGAGGACTACATGGGTGAGGTCATCGGCGACATCAACTCCCGCCGTGGCCAGATCCAGGCCATGGAGGAGCGGGCCGGTGCCCGCGTCGTCAAGGGCCTCGTGCCCCTGTCGGAGATGTTCGGCTACGTCGGCGACCTCCGCAGCAAGACGTCGGGTCGCGCAAGCTACTCGATGCAGTTCGACTCCTACGCCGAGGTTCCGCGGAACGTCGCCGAGGAGATCATCGCGAAGGCCAAGGGCGAGTAACGCACCGCGTTCACACGCTTTAGGCTTGACTCCGGAGCCTCAAGGGGCAAACACCCACATTCCTGGATGTTTGCCCCGGGTTCCGGGCTTTCCAGCAAAGATCACCTGGCGCCGATGAAGTAAGGCGTACAGAACCACTCCACAGGAGGACCCCAGTGGCGAAGGCGAAGTTCGAGCGGACTAAGCCGCACGTCAACATCGGCACCATCGGTCACATCGACCACGGTAAGACGACCCTCACGGCCGCCATTACCAAGGTGCTGCACGACGCGTACCCGGACCTGAACGAGGCCACCGCGTTCGACAACATCGACAAGGCGCCCGAGGAGCGTCAGCGCGGTATCACCATCTCCATCGCGCACGTCGAGTACCAGACCGAGGCGCGTCACTACGCCCACGTCGACTGCCCGGGTCACGCGGACTACATCAAGAACATGATCACCGGTGCCGCGCAGATGGACGGCGCGATCCTCGTGGTCGCCGCCACCGACGGCCCGATGCCGCAGACCAAGGAGCACGTCCTCCTGGCCCGCCAGGTCGGCGTTCCGTACATCGTCGTCGCCCTGAACAAGGCCGACATGGTGGACGACGAGGAGATCCTGGAGCTCGTCGAGCTCGAGGTCCGTGAGCTCCTCTCCGAGTACGAGTTCCCGGGCGACGACCTGCCGGTCGTCAAGGTCTCCGCGCTGAAGGCGCTTGAGGGCGACCCCGAGTGGACCCAGACCGTCCTCGAGCTGATGAAGGCCGTCGACGAGAACATCCCGCAGCCCGAGCGTGATGTCGACAAGCCGTTCCTGATGCCGATCGAGGACGTCTTCACGATCACCGGTCGCGGTACGGTCGTCACCGGCCGTATCGAGCGTGGTGTCCTCAAGGTCAACGAGACCGTCGACATCGTGGGCATCAAGCAGGAGAAGACCACCACCACGGTCACCGGCATCGAGATGTTCCGTAAGCTGCTCGACGAGGGCCAGGCCGGTGAGAACGTCGGTCTGCTGCTCCGTGGCATCAAGCGCGAGGACGTCGAGCGCGGCCAGGTCATCATCAAGCCGGGCTCGGTCACCCCGCACACCGAGTTCGAGGCCCAGGCCTACATCCTGTCCAAGGACGAGGGTGGCCGCCACACGCCGTTCTTCAACAACTACCGTCCGCAGTTCTACTTCCGTACGACGGACGTGACGGGCGTTGTGACCCTCCCCGAGGGCACCGAGATGGTCATGCCGGGCGACAACACCGAGATGTCCGTCCAGCTGATCCAGCCGGTCGCCATGGAAGAGGGCCTGAAGTTCGCCATCCGTGAGGGTGGCCGCACCGTGGGCGCCGGCCAGGTCACCAAGATCGTCAAGTAAGTACCGCTTGCTTGAGGGTCAACCGACCTGAAGGTCTCCGACCTGCGAAGAGGCCCGTACGACTTCGGTCGTGCGGGCCTCTTCCGCGTGTCCGCCCGCCACCGTCCCGGCCCCTCACCCCGCGCTGCGCGCAGGCTCTTCACAGCGCCCGCGAACCGTGATGATCCAATACCGGCATGCATCAAGCGTTTCGTACCGGCGCCGTCGCCGCCGCCGCGCTCCTCGCCGTGGCCGGCCCCGCCCCGCTCGCCGCCGCGGCGGACACGGCACCTCGGCAGTGGTATCTCGACAAGATGGCCGCCGATGCCATGTGGAAGGTCGGCACGGGCAAGGGGATCAAGGTCGCCGTCATCGGCACCGGGGTGAACCCGGACACGCCCTCGCTGCGCGGCCAGGTGCTGCCCGGCGTCGACACCCTGGTCGCGGACGACCTGGTCAAGGGCAGCCTCACGGACACGCACGACACCACCGGCGCGGGTACGACCGCGGCCGAACTCATCGCGGGCACGGGCAAGGGGGGCGGCCTGAAGGGGCTCGCGCCCGGCGTGAAGATCATCCCGATCCGGGTGCCGGCCATCCGGCACGACGAGCTGCCCGACCCCAACTACCCACTGGAGACGGCCATTCGGGCCGCCGTGGACCACGGCGCGCAGATCATCGACATCACCGTCGGCAACCAGTACCCGATCGGCACCCAGCTCTGGGGCTACGGCACCCTCGACCGCGCGGTCAAGAAGGACGTCCTGATGTTCGCGGGCGTCGGCGACAACGCGAAGGCGGGGAACAAGCCGCAGTACCCGGCCGCCTACGACCAGGTGGTGGGCGTCGGCGCGATGGACCGCACCGGAACCGTCACCCCGACCTCGCAGCACGGCGACGACGTCGACATCGCCGGGCCCGGCGTGGACATACCCCGCTGGTGCGACGCCACCTTCCGCCGCTACTGCGCCGACGGCGGCGGTACCGCGGCGGCCTCCGCGATCGTCTCGGCCTCCGCGGCGCTGGTGTGGTCCGAGCACCCCGACTGGACGGCCGCGCAGGTGTGGCGGGTCCTGGAGGACACCGCGGGCCGCAGCTGGCCCGCGGACACGCCCAGCGTCTATCTCGGGTACGGCGTTGTCCGGCCCCGCCAGGTCCTCGTGCTCGGCAGGGGCCGACCGGGCGCCCCCGATGCGCACACCTCGCCGTACGACGTCGTGCCGCCGAAGGGTTCCCCGACCGCGAGTCCCGCTCCGAGCCCTTCCGGGGGTGCGTCGCGGCCGGGCGGCAAGTCCACGGGCCCGGTCTCCGCCGCCGCGACGGACTCCTCCGACGGCTCCGGGGCGCCTCTCGGCCCCATCGCCCTCGTCGCCACCGGCGTGGTGATCCTGGCCGCCACCGCCACCTGGGCCGTACGCAGACGCCGCACCCGCTGACCCGCGCCGTCACCCACGCCGGGCCGCGCCGCCCGCCGGTTTGACCTACGTCACCTTCGGGGTAATCTCTACGGCTCGATTGGCCAGGCCCCTGGCCCATATGGCAGACTGTCGGAGTTGCTCGGTCGAGTGTTGATGCTGCGCGCCTCCCGCCGGGAGGACCGGAAGCGAGTCCCACAGTACTCGTCGCCCTAACTGCCTTCGGGCAGCACTGGGGCGGACGTACGGGAATCTTCCGGGAAGTGTGGGTGCGGCACCGGCCAGGCACCCGGTGGGCCCAAGGTCCCCGGTCCGCGGTTCCGGAAGGGCCGTCGCATTCCCCGCAGGGATGTTCGAACAAGGGGCATCTGTGTCAGCGGGAGCGCGACACGCCCGACCGCGTGGGTCGGAGAAGCAAAGGCAGTACCACCGGGTTCCGGAGCGTAAGAAGAGACAGGACTACTGAGTAGCCATGGCGGGACAGAAGATCCGCATCCGGCTCAAGGCCTACGACCACGAGGTCATCGACTCCTCGGCGAAGAAGATCGTCGAGACGGTGACCCGCACTGGTGCGTCGGTCGCGGGCCCGGTGCCGCTGCCCACTGAGAAGAACGTGTACTGCGTCATCAAGTCGCCGCACAAGTACAAGGACTCGCGCGAGCACTTCGAGATGCGCACGCACAAGCGCCTGATCGACATTCTCGACCCGACCCCCAAGACCGTTGACTCTCTGATGCGACTCGACCTCCCGGCCGGTGTCGACATCGAGATCAAGCTCTGAGGGCTGGTGATCTGAGAATGGCTAAGCAGATCAAGGGCATCCTGGGCGAGAAGCTCGGCATGACGCAGGTGTGGGACGAGAACAACCGTGTTGTTCCGGTCACCGTCGTCAAGGCCGGCCCCAACGTCGTCACCCAGGTCCGTACCAACGACGTCGACGGCTACGAGTCGGTCCAGATCGCCTTCGGCGAGATCGACCCGCGCAAGGTGAACAAGCCCCTCAAGGGCCACTTCGCCAAGGCCGACGTCACCCCCCGTCGCCACCTCGTCGAGATCCGTACGGCGGACGCCTCCGAGTACACCCTCGGCCAGGAAGTCACCGCTGAGGTCTTCGAGGCCGGCGTGAAGGTCGACGTCACCGGCAAGAGCAAGGGCAAGGGCTTCGCCGGTGTCATGAAGCGTCACAACTTCAAGGGCCTCGGCGCCGGTCACGGCACCCAGCGCAAGCACCGCTCGCCCGGTTCCATCGGTGGCTGCGCCACCCCGGGCCGCGTGTTCAAGGGCCTCCGCATGGCGGGTCGCATGGGCAACGAGCGTGTCACCACCCAGAACCTGACCGTCCACGCCGTTGACGCGGAGAAGGGTCTGCTGCTCATCAAGGGCGCGGTTCCCGGTCCGAACGGCGGCCTCGTCCTGGTCCGCACCGCGGCCAAGGGGGCCTGAGGTAAACGATGAGCACTGTTGACATCCTTTCGCCTGCCGGCGAGAAGACCGGAAGCGTCGAGCTCCCCGCGGAGATCTTCGGCGTGGAGAAGGTCAGCATCCCGCTGATCCACCAGGTCGTCGTCGCGCAGAACGCGGCCGCCCGCCAGGGCACGCACAAGACGAAGACCCGTGGCGAGGTCCGTGGTGGTGGCAAGAAGCCTTACCGCCAGAAGGGCACCGGCCGCGCCCGTCAGGGCTCGACCCGCGCGCCGCAGTTCGCCGGCGGTGGCGTCGTCCACGGCCCGCAGCCGCGTGACTACTCGCAGCGCACCCCGAAGAAGATGAAGGCTGCCGCTCTGCGTCACGCCCTCACCGACCGGGCGCGTCACAACCGCATCCACGTCGTCACCGGCGTGATCGAGGGCGAGAACCCCAGCACCAAGGCCGCTCGCACGCTGTTCGGCAAGATCTCGGAGCGCAAGAACCTGCTCCTGGTCATCGACCGCGCCGACGAGGCCGCGTGGCTGTCCGCCCGCAACCTGCCCCAGGTCCACATCCTGGAGCCGGGCCAGCTGAACACGTACGACGTGATCGTCTCGGACGACGTGGTCTTCACCCAGGCCGCTTTCGAGTCCTTCGTCGCCGGCCCGAAGGCCAACGACACCGAAGGGACCGAGGTCTGATGGCTACCCGTCACCCGAGCATTGCCTCGAAGGCCGCCAAGGCCGCCAAGGTCGCGCGCATCGCCAAGGCGAAGCGCCACGCCACCGAGGGCAAGAACACCGTCGAGACCCCGCTGAGCAAGTCGTTCACGGACCCCCGTGACGTCCTGCTGAAGCCGGTCGTCTCCGAGAAGAGCTACGCGCTCCTCGACGAGAACAAGTACACGTTCATCGTCGACCCGAACGCCAACAAGACCCAGATCAAGCAGGCCGTCCAGGCGGTCTTCTCGGTCAAGGTCACCGGGGTCAACACGATCAACCGTCAGGGCAAGCGCAAGCGGACCCGCACCGGCTTCGGCCAGCGTGCCGGGACCAAGCGCGCGATCGTGACCCTCGCCGAGGGCGACCGTATCGACATCTTCGGCGGTCCGACCGCCTAAGGGCGGTCCGGATCGTCCGATATCGGACGAGGACTGAGAAATGGGAATCCGCAAGTACAAGCCGACTACGCCGGGCCGTCGTGGCGCCAGCGTCGCCGACTTCGTCGAGGTCACGCGGTCCACGCCGGAGAAGTCGCTGGTCCGTCCCCTGCACAGCAAGGGCGGCCGTAACAACGCCGGTCGTGTGACCGTTCGCCACCAGGGTGGCGGACACAAGCGCGCCTACCGTCTGATCGACTTCCGTCGTCACGACAAGGACGGCGTGCCGGCGAAGGTCGCGCACATCGAGTACGACCCCAACCGCACCGCGCGCATCGCGCTGCTGCACTACGCCGACGGCGAGAAGCGCTACATCCTCGCCCCGCGCAACCTGCAGCAGGGTGACCGCGTCGAGAACGGTCCCGGGGCCGACATCAAGCCGGGCAACAACCTGGCCCTCCGCAACATCCCGGTCGGTACCACGATCCACGCGATCGAGCTCCGTCCCGGTGGCGGTGCCAAGTTCGCCCGCTCCGCCGGTGCCTCCGTGCAGCTGCTCGCGAAGGAGGGCTCGATGGCCCACCTGCGCATGCCGTCCGGTGAGATCCGCCTGGTCGACGTCCGCTGCCGCGCCACCATCGGTGAGGTCGGCAACGCCGAGCAGAGCAACATCAACTGGGGCAAGGCCGGCCGTAAGCGGTGGCTGGGCGTTCGCCCGACCGTCCGTGGTGTCGTCATGAACCCGGTCGACCACCCGCACGGTGGTGGTGAGGGCCGGACCTCCGGTGGCCGCCACCCTGTGTCCCCGTGGGGCAAGAAGGAAGGCCGTACTCGTTCGCCCAAGAAGGCGTCGAACAAGTACATCGTCCGCCGCCGCAAGACGAACAAGAAGCGCTAAGGACGGGTTGAGATGCCTCGTAGCCTGAAGAAGGGGCCCTTCGTCGACGACCACCTGATCAAGAAGGTGGACGCCCAGAACGAAGCCGGCACCAAGAACGTCATCAAGACCTGGTCCCGTCGCTCCATGATCGTCCCGGCCATGCTGGGCCACACGCTCGCGGTGCACAACGGCAAGACCCACATCCCGGTGTTCGTCACCGAGTCGATGGTCGGCCACAAGCTCGGCGAGTTCTCGCCGACGCGTACCTTCCGGGGTCACGTCAAGGACGACCGGAAGTCGAAGCGCCGCTAGTAGCGGATCGCATTCAGACACGTAAGTAACTGAGAGGGACAACCATGGAAGCCAGGGCCCAGGCGCGGTACATCCGCGTCACGCCCATGAAGGCCCGCCGCGTGGTGGACCTGATCCGTGGCATGGATGCCACGGAGGCTCAGGCTGTTCTGCGATTCGCTCCGCAGGCAGCCTCCGTGCCGGTCGGCAAGGTGCTCGACAGCGCCATCGCCAACGCCGCGCACAACTACGACCACACCGACGCCGACAGCCTCTACATCTCCGAGGCGTACGTCGACGAGGGCCCGACCCTGAAGCGGTTCCGTCCGCGCGCCCAGGGCCGTGCCTACCGGATCCGCAAGCGGACCAGCCACATCACCGTGGTCGTCAGCAGCAAGGAAGGAACCCGGTAATGGGCCAGAAGGTTAACCCGCATGGGTTCCGGCTCGGTGTCACGACCGACTTCAAGTCGCGTTGGTACGCCGACAAGCTGTACAAGGACTACGTCAAGGAAGACGTCGCCATCCGTCGGATGATGACGTCCGGCATGGAGCGCGCCGGTATCTCCAAGGTGGAGATCGAGCGCACCCGTGACCGCGTGCGTGTGGACATCCACACCGCTCGTCCGGGCATCGTCATCGGCCGCCGTGGCGCCGAGGCCGACCGCATCCGCGGTGACCTCGAGAAGCTCACGGGCAAGCAGGTCCAGCTGAACATCCTCGAGGTCAAGAACCCCGAGACCGACGCTCAGCTGGTTGCCCAGGCCGTTGCCGAGCAGCTCTCCTCCCGCGTCTCCTTCCGCCGCGCCATGCGTAAGAGCATGCAGTCGGCGATGAAGGCCGGCGCCAAGGGCATCAAGATCCAGTGCGGTGGCCGCCTCGGCGGCGCCGAGATGTCCCGCTCGGAGTTCTACCGCGAGGGCCGTGTGCCCCTGCACACGCTCCGCGCGAACGTGGACTACGGCTTCTTCGAGGCCAAGACGACCTTCGGCCGCATCGGTGTGAAGGTCTGGATCTACAAGGGCGACGTCAAGAACATCGCCGAGGTCCGCGCCGAGAACGCTGCGGCCCGTGCGGGTAACCGCCCGGCCCGTGGTGGTGCCGACCGCCCGGCCCGTGGTGGCCGCGGTGGCGAGCGGCGCGGTCGCAAGCCGCAGCAGGCTGCCGGCGCCGAGGCCCCCAAGGCCGAGGCTCCGAAGGCCGAGGCTCCGGCTGAGAGCACCGGAACGGAGGCCTGACCGACATGCTGATCCCCCGTAGGGTCAAGCACCGCAAGCAGCACCACCCGAAGCGCTCCGGCGCTGCCAAGGGTGGCACGACGGTTGCGTTCGGCGAGTACGGCATCCAGGCGCTCACCCCGGCGTATGTGACGAACCGTCAGATCGAGGCCGCTCGTATCGCCATGACGCGTCACATCAAGCGTGGTGGCAAGGTCTGGATCAACATTTACCCGGACCGTCCCCTCACCAAGAAGCCGGCCGAGACCCGCATGGGTTCCGGTAAGGGTTCGCCGGAGTGGTGGATCGCCAACGTCAAGCCCGGACGCGTGATGTTCGAGCTGTCGTACCCCAACGAGAAGATCGCCCGTGAGGCCCTGACTCGCGCAGCCCACAAGCTGCCGATGAAGTGCCGGATCGTCAAGCGCGAGGCAGGTGAAGCGTGATGTCGGCCGGTACCAAGGCGTCCGAGCTGCGCGAGCTGGGCAACGAGGAGCTTCTGGCGAAGCTCCGCGAGGCCAAGGAAGAGCTGTTCAACCTCCGCTTCCAGGCGGCGACGGGTCAGCTCGAGAACCATGGCCGTCTGAAGGCGGTCCGCAAGGACATCGCGCGGATCTACACCCTGATGCGCGAGCGTGAGCTGGGCATCGAAACGGTGGAGAACGCCTGATGAGCGAGAAGAACGTGACTGAGAACGCAGAGGCGCGCGGTTTCCGCAAGACCCGTGAGGGTCTCGTCGTCAGCGACAAGATGGACAAGACCGTCGTCGTCGCCGTCGAGGACCGCGTCAAGCACGCGCTGTACGGCAAGGTCATCCGCCGTACCAACAAGCTCAAGGCGCACGACGAGCAGAACGCCGCGGGTGTCGGCGACCGCGTCCTCCTCATGGAGACCCGGCCGCTGTCCGCGACGAAGCGCTGGCGCGTCGTCGAGATCCTCGAGAAGGCCAAGTAGGCAGTTCCCGCAAGGGAATTCCAAAAAGTACGTTCCTGCGGGGCATCCCTCGCAGGACAGTTCCGCCAGGCTCCGGGAGCCGCTCATCTGAGCGGCTCCCGGGGAACCGGCAGACAAACAGGAGATAGACGTGATCCAGCAGGAGTCGCGACTGCGTGTCGCCGACAACACTGGTGCGAAGGAAATCCTTTGCATCCGTGTGCTCGGTGGCTCCGGTCGCCGCTACGCGGGCATCGGTGACGTCATCGTCGCCACCGTCAAGGACGCGATCCCCGGTGGCAACGTGAAGAAGGGTGACGTCGTCAAGGCGGTCATCGTTCGCACCGTCAAGGAGCGCCGCCGTCCGGACGGCTCGTACATCCGCTTCGACGAGAACGCCGCCGTCATTCTGAAGAACGACGGCGACCCTCGCGGCACCCGTATCTTCGGCCCGGTCGGCCGTGAGCTGCGCGAGAAGAAGTTCATGAAGATCATCTCGCTCGCGCCGGAGGTGCTGTAAGCATGAAGATCAAGAAGGGCGACCTGGTCCAGGTCATCACCGGCAAGGACAAGGGCAAGCAGGGCAAGGTCATCGCGGCCTTCCCCCGCGAGGACCGCGTCCTGGTCGAGGGTGTCAACCGGGTCAAGAAGCACACCAAGGCCGGCCCGACCGCCAGCGGTTCGCAGGCGGGCGGCATCGTCACCACCGAGGCGCCGATCCACGTCTCCAACGTCCAGCTGGTCGTTGAGAAGGACGGCAACAAGGTCGTCACGCGTGTCGGCTACCGCTTCGACGACGAAGGCAACAAGATCCGCGTTGCCAAGCGGACGGGTGAGGACATCTGATGGCTACCACCACCACTCCGCGTCTGAAGCAGAAGTACCGCGAGGAGATCGCGGGCAAGCTGCGTGACGAGTTCAAGTACGAGAACGTCATGCAGATCCCCGGCCTCGTCAAGATCGTGGTCAACATGGGTGTGGGCGACGCCGCCCGCGACTCCAAGCTGATCGAGGGCGCCATCCGCGACCTCACCACGATCACCGGCCAGAAGCCGCAGGTCACCAAGGCCCGCAAGTCCATCGCGCAGTTCAAGCTGCGTGAGGGCCAGCCGATCGGTGCCCACGTCACGCTCCGTGGCGACCGCATGTGGGAGTTCCTGGACCGCACCCTGTCGCTCGCGCTGCCGCGCATCCGCGACTTCCGCGGCCTTTCCCCCAAGCAGTTCGACGGCCGTGGCAACTACACCTTCGGTCTCACGGAGCAGGTCATGTTCCACGAGATCGACCAGGACAAGATCGACCGCACCCGGGGTATGGACATCACCGTGGTGACCACGGCGACCAACGACGCTGAGGGCCGTGCGCTCCTTCGTCACCTCGGCTTCCCCTTCAAGGAGGCGTGAGCGAGATGGCGAAGAAGGCTCTGATCGCTAAGGCTGCTCGCAAGCCCAAGTTCGGTGTGCGTGGCTACACCCGCTGCCAGCGCTGCGGCCGTCCGCACTCCGTGTACCGCAAGTTCGGCCTGTGCCGCGTGTGCCTTCGTGAGATGGCTCACCGTGGCGAGCTGCCGGGCGTGACCAAGAGCTCCTGGTAATCCCTGCTTTTAGGGATTCCTGAAGCTCTCGGTAAGCATCTGGGTCGGCAGGGGCCCTTCTCCACATGCCGTAGGCTTGTGGGGTTGGGCGTCTGCCGCGCCCGTACGACTTACTACGCCGTAGGTCCACCGCGCCGCACCCGCCCCGTCTCGGATCGGGGAGAGGGATGGCGCACCAGGAAACCCCGGCGAGAGAGGCCGAAGGCCAATTCATGACCATGACTGATCCGATCGCAGACATGCTTACGCGTCTGCGGAACGCGAACTCGGCATACCACGACTCCGTGACGATGCCGGCATCGAAGATCAAGTCGCACATCGCGGAGATCCTCCAGCAGGAGGGCTTCATCACGGGCTGGAAGGTCGAGGACGCCGAGGTCGGCAAGAACCTCGTTCTCGAGCTGAAGTTCGGCCCGAACCGTGAGCGCTCCATTGCGGGCATCAAGCGGATCTCCAAGCCCGGTCTCCGGGTGTACGCGAAGTCCACCAACCTGCCGAAGGTGCTCGGCGGCCTCGGCGTGGCGATCATCTCCACGTCGCACGGGCTCCTCACCGACAAGCAGGCCGGCAAGAAGGGCGTGGGTGGGGAAGTCCTCGCCTACGTCTGGTAACGGAAGGGAACGGAGGAAACAGCTATGTCGCGTATTGGCAAGCTCCCCATCACGGTTCCCGCCGGCGTGGACGTCACCATCGACGGCCGTACGGTCTCGGTCAAGGGCCCCAAGGGCACGCTGACCCACACCGTCGTCGCGCCGATCGACATCGTCAAGGGTGAGGACGGCGTGCTGAACGTCACCCGTCCGAACGACGAGCGTCAGAACAAGGCCCTGCACGGCCTGTCCCGCACGCTGGTGGCGAACATGATCACCGGCGTGACCCAGGGTTACGTGAAGAAGCTCGAGATCAGCGGTGTCGGTTACCGAGTGACCGCCAAGGGTTCGAACCTGGAGTTCGCTCTCGGCTACAGCCACCCGATCGTCGTCGAGGCCCCCGAGGGCATCACCTTCAAGGTGGAGGCCCCCACCCGGTTCTCGGTCGAGGGCATCGACAAGCAGAAGGTCGGCGAGGTTGCGGCCAACATCCGCAAGCTGCGCAAGCCTGACCCGTACAAGGCCAAGGGCGTCAAGTACGAGGGCGAAGTCATCCGCCGCAAGGTCGGAAAGGCGGGTAAGTAAGCCATGGCATACGGGCAGAAGATCCTCAAGGGCGACGCCTACAAGCGCGCCGCGATCAAGCGCCGTCACATCCGGATCCGCAAGCGGATCGCCGGTACGGCGGAGCGCCCCCGTCTGGTCGTGACCCGCTCCAACCGCCACATCGTGGCGCAGGTGATCGACGACCTCAAGGGCCACACCCTGGCGTCCGCGTCCACCCTGGACGCGTCCGTCCGCGGTGGCGAGGGCGACAAGTCCGCCCAGGCGAAGCAGGTCGGCGCCCTGGTCGCCGAGCGTGCCAAGGCCGCCGGTGTCGAGGCTGTCGTGTTCGACCGAGGTGGCAACCAGTACGCCGGGCGCATCGCCGCCCTGGCGGACGCCGCCCGCGAAGCCGGGCTCAAGTTCTGAGCCTGCCGTAGCTAGCGGAAAAAGAGAGAGGTAATTCCAATGGCTGGACCCCAGCGCCGCGGTGGCGGTGCCGGTGGCGGCGAGCGGCGGGACCGGAAGGGCCGTGACGGCGGCGCTGCTGCCGCCGAGAAGACCGCGTACGTTGAGCGCGTTGTCGCGATCAACCGCGTCGCCAAGGTTGTGAAGGGTGGTCGTCGCTTCAGCTTCACCGCGCTGGTCGTGGTGGGCGACGGTGACGGCACCGTGGGTGTCGGTTACGGCAAGGCTAAGGAGGTGCCGGCCGCCATCGCCAAGGGCGTTGAGGAGGCCAAGAAGCACTTCTTCAAGGTCCCCCGTATCCAGGGCACCATCCCGCACCCGATCCAGGGTGAGAAGGCTGCCGGCGTCGTGCTGCTCAAGCCCGCGTCCCCGGGTACCGGTGTTATCGCCGGTGGTCCGGTGCGTGCCGTGCTCGAGTGCGCCGGTATCCACGACATCCTGTCGAAGTCGCTCGGCTCCGACAACGCGATCAACATCGTGCACGCGACCGTGGAGGCCCTGAAGGGCCTGCAGCGTCCGGAGGAGGTCGCGGCCCGCCGTGGTCTGCCTCTCGAGGACGTCGCTCCCGCGGCTCTGCTGCGTGCGCGTGCCGGGGCGGGTGCGTGATGGCTCAGCTCAAGATCACGCAGGTCAAGTCCTACATCGGTAGCAAGCAGAACCACCGCGACACCCTGCGCTCGCTTGGCCTGAAGAGGGTCAACGACGTGGTCGTCAAGGAGGACCGCCCCGAGTTCCGCGGAATGGTGCACACCGTCCGCCACCTCGTGACGGTCGAGGAGGTCGACTGATCATGGCGGAGCAGAACCCGCTGAAGATCCACAACCTCCGTCCCGCCCCCGGCGCCAAGACTGCCAAGACCCGTGTGGGTCGTGGTGAGGCGTCGAAGGGTAAGACGGCCGGTCGTGGTACGAAGGGTACGAAGGCCCGTTACCAGGTTCCGGAGCGCTTCGAGGGTGGCCAGATGCCGCTCCACATGCGCCTTCCGAAGCTGAAGGGCTTCAAGAACCCGTTCAAGACCGAGTTCCAGGTCGTGAACCTCGACAAGCTGGCCGCGCTGTACCCCGAGGGTGGCGAGGTCACCGTCGAGGGTCTGGTGGCCAAGGGTGCCGTTCGCAAGAACAGCCTCGTCAAGGTGCTCGGCCAGGGCGAGATCTCCGTGGCGCTGCAGGTGACGGTCGACGCCGTCTCCGGCTCCGCCAAGGAGAAGATCACCGCCGCCGGCGGTACGGTCACCGAGCTGGTCTGAGTTTCTCAGGTCCCTCGATGACATGAACGATCCCGACCGGGGATACCCCACAAAAGGGGTATCCCCGGTTGGTCGTTCCTAGGGCGGTGCTCTCGCCGGTAAGGTGGCCAGCACTGCCTACTTTCACCGGGTGCTTCCCATGGGGCACCCTGAGCGGCAGTTGTCCGTTAGCTATTCGTCTGTATCCGTCGAACCTCAAGACCGTCACCCTTGACGCAGTTGCGCGGGGGTCGCAGGAGGCACCGTGCTCACCGCGTTCGCCCGGGCGTTCAGGACGCCCGACCTGCGCAAGAAGCTGCTCTTCACGCTGGGCATCATCGTGGTGTACCGCGTCGGTACCCACATTCCGATCCCGGGCGTCAACTACAAGGCCGTCCAGGAGTGCGTCCGGGAGGCCTCCGGCAACCAGGGCCTCTTCGGGCTGGTCAACATGTTCAGCGGCGGAGCGCTGCTGCAGATCACCATCTTCGCGCTCGGCATCATGCCGTACATCACGGCGAGCATCATTCTGCAGCTGCTGACCGTGGTGATCCCGCGTCTGGAAGCCCTGAAGAAGGAGGGCCAGGCCGGCACTGCGAAGATCACGCAGTACACGCGGTACCTGACGGTGGCGCTGGCCATCCTCCAGGGCACCGGTCTGGTCGCCACCGCCCGCAGCGGCGCGCTCTTCAACGGGTGTCAGGTCGCCGGCTCGATCGTCCCGAACCAGTCGATCTTCTCCACGATCACCATGGTCGTCTGCATGACCGCGGGCACCTGTGTCGTGATGTGGCTGGGTGAGCTGATCACCGACCGTGGCATCGGCAACGGCATGTCGATCCTGATGTTCATCTCGATCGCCGCCACCTTCCCCTCCGCGCTGTGGGCCATCAAGAAGCAGGGCACCCTGGCCGGCGGCTGGATCGAGTTCGGCACGGTGATCCTGGTCGGCCTGGTCATGGTCGGGCTCGTGGTCTTCGTCGAGCAGGCTCAGCGCCGTATCCCGGTGCAGTACGCGAAGCGCATGATCGGCCGTCGCTCCTACGGTGGTACGTCCACGTACATCCCGCTCAAGGTGAACCAGGCGGGTGTGATTCCCGTCATCTTCGCCTCGTCGCTGCTGTACATCCCGGCGCTCGTGGCGCAGTTCGCGGGAGGAAAGTCGGGCTGGAAGGACTGGGTCACCAACAACCTGACCAAGGGCGACCACCCGATTTACATCATTTCGTACTTCTTGCTCATCGTTTTCTTCGCGTTCTTCTACGTGGCTATCTCCTTCAACCCCGAGGAAGTAGCCGACAACATGAAGAAGTATGGTGGCTTCATCCCGGGCATCCGGGCTGGCCGACCGACCGCTGAGTACCTCAGCTATGTGCTCAATCGGATCACCTGGCCGGGTTCGCTGTATCTGGGTCTGATCGCTCTCGTACCGACAATGGCGTTGGTCGGCTTCGGGGCAAGCCAGAACTTCCCCTTCGGCGGGACGAGCATCCTGATCATCGTGGGTGTCGGTCTCGAGACGGTGAAGCAGATCGAGAGCCAGCTCCAGCAGCGCAATTACGAAGGGTTCCTCCGCTGATGCGTATCGTCCTCGTCGGGCCGCCGGGCGCCGGTAAGGGAACGCAAGCCGTTCGGCTCGCCAAGGAGCTGGCCATCCCGCACATCTCCACGGGCGACCTGTTCCGGGCCAACATCAGCCAGCAGACCGAGCTGGGCAAGCTCGCGAAGTCCTACATGGACGCCGGCAACCTCGTCCCGGACGAGGTCACCATCGCGATGGCCAAGGACCGCATGGAGCAGCCGGACGCCGTGAACGGCTTCCTTCTGGACGGCTTCCCGCGGAACGTGCAGCAGGCCGAGGCGCTGGACGAGCTGCTCGAGACCGAGGGCATCAGGCTGGACGCCGTCCTGGACCTGGAGGTCCCGGAGGGCGAGGTCGTCAAGCGCATCGCCGGCCGCCGCATCTGCCGCAACGACTCCTCGCACGTCTTCCACGTGACGTACAGCCCGCCGAAGAAGGAGGGCGTCTGCGACGTCTGCGGCGGTGAGCTGTACCAGCGCGACGACGACTCCGAGGACACCGTCCGCACCCGGCTCGAGGTCTACCACACACAGACCGAGCCGATCATCGACTACTACAAGGCGCAGGACCTGGTCGTGACGATCTCGTCCCTGGGCCCCGTGGACGAGATCACGCAGCGGGCGCTCAAGGCTCTGCAGCCCCAGACGGCCCAGCAGTAGCCTCCCGGCCCTTCCGGCCGCGGTGCCCTCCAGGGCGCCGCGGCCGTAGTGTTGTACAGGTAACCCAGCCCACGTGAGTGACGGAGAGCGCAGGCCCCCATGGTGCAGATCAAGACGCCCGACCAGATCGCCAAGATGCGGGCTGCGGGCCTGGTCGTAGCCGCCATCCACGCGGCGACCCGAGTGGCCGCGGTGCCCGGTGCCTCCACCAAGGACCTGGACGATGTCGCCCGCAAGGTCCTCGCCGAGCACGGTGCGAAGTCGAACTTCCTGGGCTACGGCGGCTTCCCGGCGACCATCTGCACCTCCGTGAACGACGTGGTCGTCCATGGCATCCCCTCCGACGACGTGGTCCTCAAGGACGGCGACGTCATCTCCATCGACTGCGGCGCGATCATCGACGGCTGGCACGGCGACGCCGCCTACACGGCCTTCGTGGGCTCCGGTCACGCTCCGGAGCTGGTCGAGCTGTCCCGGGTGACGGAAGAGTCCATGTGGGCCGGTATCGCGGCCAT
Organism: Streptomyces yokosukanensis; assembly: GCF_001514035.1. GTDB lineage: Bacteria > Actinomycetota > Actinomycetes > Streptomycetales > Streptomycetaceae > Streptomyces > Streptomyces yokosukanensis. The sequence goes on from NZ_KQ948208.1 coordinate 256,202, forward strand.
GAAGCAGGGCAACCGCCTGATCGACATCTCCCGCGCCATCGAGACGTACATCCGCCGCCAGCCGAAGCCGGGCGGCGGCAAGTACGGGATCATCGAGGACTACGGCGGCCACGGCATCGGCACCGAGATGCACATGGACCCGCATCTGCTGAACTACGTCGACCGCCGCCGTGGCAAGGGGCCCAAGCTGGTGCCCGGCTTCTGTCTCGCGATCGAGCCGATGGTCTCGCTCGGCACGGCGCGCACGGAGGTCCTGTCGGACGACTGGACGGTCATCACGACGGACGGCACCTGGTCCTCCCACTGGGAGCACTCGGTCGCCCTCACCGAGCAGGGCCCGCTGGTCCTGACGGCCCCGGACGGCGGCAGGGCGAAGCTGGCGGAGTACGGCATCACGGCGGCGCCGGACCCGCTGGGCTGACGGCGGCCCGCGCCACGGCCGCCGCCGGTCGGAGGCCGGCGCAGCCGCTCGAAGCTTGTGAGGCGCCCCCGGCGCCGAGCCCGTGAGGGCGGCGTCGAGGATGGGGCGGCGGCAGGGCGAAGCTGGCGGAGTACGGCATCACGGCTGCTCCGGACCCGCTCGCTTAGTGATCTTCTCCGTAGGGCAGACTTCCTCGATTCGCCTTTCAGGGTGCGCCGACGTAGACTGACTCGTCGGCTCTCGTGCACCCGCATGTCCGCATGCTCGCGTGAGAGTCGATCAAGGTAGTCGATTCGAAGGGCGAAGCGTGGCCAAGAAGCAAGGTGCCATCGAGATCGAGGGCACTGTCGTCGAGTCTCTTCCGAACGCCATGTTCAAGGTCGAGCTCCAGAACGGCCACCAGGTCCTGGCACACATCAGCGGCAAGATGCGTATGCACTACATCCGCATCCTCCCTGACGACCGGGTCGTGGTGGAGTTGTCTCCGTACGACCTGACGCGTGGCCGGATCGTCTACCGGTACAAGTAGATCTTGCCCGCATCCCGTTTCGGCGGGGTGGTGGCACTGACCCGGAGAACCTCAATCCCATGAAGGTCAAGCCGAGCGTCAAGAAGATCTGCGACAAGTGCAGGGTGATCCGCCGTCACGGTCGGGTCATGGTCATCTGCGAGAACCCGCGCCACAAGCAGCGCCAGGGCTGACGCAGGACCGAACCCTCTGCATTCATCGCAGGGATTCGCGCGACGCAAGCTGAATTTGTTCATACGCAGGACCCGAGCCATCCAGCTCGACACCCCCGGTTCGGAGGCCGGGGACCCGGTTCGTACCTGGTACGGCGGCCGGGAGCCGGTCTTGCGGAAGACCTCCGAAGATCACCAGGAGCCATTGAATGGCACGCGTTTCCGGTGTTGACATCCCGCGCGAAAAGCGCGTGGAGGTCGCCCTCACCTATGTGTTCGGCATCGGCCGGACCCTTTCGCAGCAGACGCTGGCGGAGACGGGCATCGACCCGAACACCCGTGTTCGTGACCTGAGCGAAGAGCAGCTCGTCGCGATCCGCGAGTACGTCGACAACAACATCAAGACCGAGGGTGACCTCCGTCGCGAGATCCAGGCCGACATCCGCCGCAAGGTCGAGATCGGCTGCTACCAGGGTCTCCGTCACCGTCGCGGTCTGCCTGTCCGCGGTCAGCGCACCAGCACCAACGCCCGTACCCGCAAGGGCCCGCGTCGCGCCATCGCCGGCAAGAAGAAGCCGGGCAAGAAGTAGTCCGCAGCGGACACCTGTCCACGGTCTTCGCTGTAGGACCGACCACCTCCCGTAGGAGTTAGTAGATGCCCCCCAAGGGACGTCAGGGCGCTGCCAAGAAGGTGCGCCGCAAGGAAAAGAAGAACGTCGCTCACGGCCACGCGCACATCAAGAGCACGTTCAACAACACGATCGTCTCGATCACGGACCCGTCCGGCAACGTGATCTCCTGGGCCTCCGCCGGCCACGTCGGCTTCAAGGGCTCCCGGAAGTCCACGCCGTTCGCCGCGCAGATGGCCGCCGAGTCGGCTGCCCGCCGCGCCCAGGAGCACGGCATGCGCAAGGTCGACGTGTTCGTCAAGGGCCCGGGCTCCGGTCGTGAGACCGCGATCCGCTCCCTGCAGGCCACGGGCCTCGAGGTCGGCTCCATCCAGGACGTCACCCCGACCCCGCACAACGGCTGCCGTCCGCCGAAGCGCCGCCGCGTTTGATCCGGTGCGGCGGCCTTCCCCGCGTGAGCGGGGGTGACCCGCGCCGCCGCGTCTGACACGCAGCGCTCCGCTGGTTTCGGGGTTTCGGGCGGTACGGCCTCTGTGAGGACGCCGTACCGCCCGTACCCTTGCAGTACAGAGTCGGGCGTCAAATAGCGGGCGCCCCTGACTGAAGGATTTTCTCCA
>NZ_KQ948208.1:258574-672157 GCF_001514035.1 Streptomyces yokosukanensis
CGTCCTCGCCACGCTCAACGGCAAGGGCAAGCTGGAGATGGAGCTGACCGTCGAGCGCGGTCGCGGCTACGTCTCCGCCGTGCAGAACAAGCAGGCGGGCCAGGAGATCGGCCGTATCCCGGTCGACTCCATCTACTCGCCGGTCCTCAAGGTCACGTACAAGGTCGAGGCCACGCGTGTCGAGCAGCGCACCGACTTCGACAAGCTGATCGTCGACGTCGAGACGAAGCAGGCCATGCGTCCGCGTGACGCCATGGCGTCGGCCGGCAAGACCCTGGTCGAGCTGTTCGGTCTCGCCCGCGAGCTGAACATCGACGCCGAGGGCATCGACATGGGTCCGTCCCCGACGGACGCCGCCCTCGCCGCCGACCTGGCGCTGCCGATCGAGGAGCTGGAGCTCACGGTCCGCTCCTACAACTGCCTCAAGCGCGAGGGCATCCACTCCGTGGGTGAGCTGGTCGCGCGCTCCGAGGCGGACCTGCTGGACATCCGCAACTTCGGTGCGAAGTCCATCGACGAGGTCAAGGCGAAGCTGGCCGGCATGGGCCTGGCCCTGAAGGACAGCCCGCCCGGATTCGACCCCACCGCCGCGGTGGACGCGTTCGGCGCGGACGACGACGCGGATGCCGGTTTCGTCGAGACCGAGCAGTACTGAGCGCTCCGCGAGGAGAGCCGCAGTTCCCCGCGCCCCTTCGAGGGCGCGGACCCTCCGGGTGTCTGAAAGGGCACCCGGATCTTCGACGAGCAACCGCTCGCTCGGATACTGACTCCGGTACCTGACACGGCCGGGGCAGAGACACAGGAGAAGAAGAATGCCGAAGCCCACCAAGGGTGCCCGTCTGGGCGGCAGCGCCGCGCACGAGAAGCTGCTTCTCGCGAACCTCGCGAAGGCGCTGTTCGAGCACGGCCGCATCACCACCACCGAGGCGAAGGCTCGTCGCCTGCGCCCGTACGCCGAGCGTCTGGTCACCAAGGCGAAGAAGGGCGACCTTCACAACCGCCGTCAGGTGCTCCAGGTCATCACGGACAAGGGCATCGTCCACACGCTCTTCACCGAGATCGGCCCGCGGTACGAGAACCGTCCCGGTGGCTACACCCGCATCACCAAGATCGGTAACCGCCGTGGCGACAACGCGCCCATGGCCGTCATCGAGCTGGTCGAGGCGCTGACCGTGCAGCAGAACGCCGTGGGTGAGGCCGAGGCCGCCACCAAGCGTGCGGTCAAGGAGGCCGACGAGGCCAAGGCTGCGGAGACCACCGAGGCTCCGGCCGAGGAGGCCGCTGCCGAGGAGTCGAAGGACGCCTGAGGCTCTGCCTGACTCGGGAAGCGGGTTCGCCCTTCGGGGCGGGCCCGCTTTCGCGTACTTGAGAGGATTGCCACGTGAGTGACGAAGTACAGCCCGGTCACGTCCGCATCCGCCTCGACCTCTCCTACGACGGCGCCGACTTCCACGGCTGGGCCAAGCAGGCCGGCGGCAGGCGGACCGTGCAGGGGGAGATCGAGGACGCGCTGCGCACGGTGACGCGTACGAAGGACACGACGTACGAGCTGACCGTCGCCGGGCGGACCGACGCTGGCGTCCACGCGCGCGGCCAGGTGGCCCACGTCGACCTGCCGGCCGAGCTGTGGGCGGAGCACCGCGGGAAGCTGCTCAAGCGGCTCGCCGGGCGACTGGCGAAGGACGTGCGGGTGTGGCGGCTCACGGAGGCGCCGGAGGGCTTCAACGCGCGGTTCTCGGCGATCTGGCGGCGGTACGCGTACCGGGTGACCGACGACCCCGGGGGAGTCGACCCCCTGCTGCGGGGCCACGTCCTCTGGCACGACTGGCCGCTCGACGTCGAGGCCATGAACGAGGCCGCGCGGCGTCTGGTCGGCGAGCACGACTTCGCCGCCTACTGCAAGAAGCGCGAGGGGGCCACCACGATCCGGACCCTTCAGGAGCTGAGCCTCGTGCGCGGGTCCGACGGGGTCGTCACCGCCACCGTGCGCGCCGACGCGTTCTGCCACAACATGGTGCGCTCGCTGATCGGGGCGCTGCTGTTCGTCGGGGACGGGCACCGCGGGCCGGAGTGGCCCGGGAAGGTGCTGGCCGCGGGGGTGCGGGACTCCGCCGTGCATGTCGTACGGCCGCACGGGCTGACCCTGGAGGAGGTCGGCTACCCCGCCGACGAGCTGCTGGCCGCGCGCAACAAGGAGGCGCGGAACAAGCGCTCGCTTCCGTCGGCGGGGTGCTGCTGAGCTACTGGTTCGCCGCCGCGGACGCCTGGGCCTGGCCGCGGCGGTAGATCTGGTTGAAGATGAACTGCTGCAGATCGTCGCCGACGCGGAAGACCTTCGTGTCCTTGTCGGTGACGTTCTTGCCGTCGAGGAAGCCGCCGGTCGTGAAGTACGTGTAGCGGCCGACGGCGTTCGAGGTCGTCAGGCAGACCGCGGCGTCGCAGAAGTTCTTGACGCCCTTGCCGGGCAGGGAGCGCACCATGGCCTTCTTGGCGGCCTGCGTCTTGACCTTCGCGGCCTGTGCCTGGTCGGGGAAGACGGCGACGCCGACGGTGATCGCGATCCCGTGGCCGTTGCTGTAGGTGGCGCGGATCAGGCGGGTGCAGCCGTTGGCGGTGAGGATCTTCGGCAGCTTGCCGTCGGCGGCCGTGGCGCAGCTCGTGGTGTCGGCCGTCGCGCCCTTCTTGTACACCGTGTCGCCCATGGTCAGCTGTGTGCCCGGGAAGAGGCTCGCGGCGCTGAGCGGGGCGGTGTCCTTCTTGGCGCTGGATATGAAGTCCTTCGGGTCCAGCGGCGGCGGGGCGCTGGTGGGCGCGAAGGACGGCGTGGCCGAGCCGTTCGGCACGGAGGCGCTGGCGGGCAGGTTGGTGGGGGTGCCGTGGGCACTGTCGTTGCCGCCCGCGGAGACGACGGCCATGGCGACGGCCGTGCCGACGGCGACCGTGGCGACGGCGCCGCCGCCGATGAACAGCAGCTTGCGGCGCTTGTTCCGGGTCTCCGAGGCCTGGGCGAGCGCGGCCCAGTCCGGTGTCCCGTCCTCACCGCCGCTGCTCCAGGGCTGCTGCTGGCTCTGCGGTTTCCAGGGATCCCACTGAGACTGGGGTCCCCCCTGCCCGTAACTCATGGGGCGCATCTTAGACGGGCGCCGGGGGGTGCCGGAGTGCGTCGGTCGGCATGCCTCGTTTGTCCGGCGTGCGTCCGTCGGCATGCCTCGTTTTGACCCGTCCCGGTCCGCCCGGGTACTCTGCTTCTTCGTTGTGTATTGGCTTGCTCATTCTCACGGGACGGGCCCTTACACCGGTCCGCCGGGCCGATGACCAGCGATCAGCACGCGGTTTGCGTCACCGCGGTGCGGTCAAGGCTGTCGTGATCGTTTCGGTGACCTGTTCAGGACCATTCACTCGAAGCGAAGGCTACGAACCGTGCGTACGTACAGCCCCAAGCCCGGCGATGTGACGCGCCAGTGGCACGTCATCGACGCCCAGGACGTTGTCCTGGGTCGTCTCGCCAGCACCGCCGCCTCCATTCTCCGGGGCAAGCACAAGCCGATCTACGCGCCCCACGTCGACACCGGTGACTTCGTCATCATCATCAACGCCGACAAGGTGCACCTGTCCGGCAACAAGCGGACCCAGAAGATGGCGTACCGCCACTCCGGCTACCCGGGTGGTCTGCGCTCCGTCCGTTACGACGAGCTGCTCGACAAGAACCCCGAGAAGGCCATCGAGAAGGCCGTCAAGGGCATGCTCCCCAAGAACACCCTGGGCCGTCAGATGCTCTCCAAGCTGAAGGTCTACTCGGGCGACCAGCACCCGCACGCTGCCCAGCAGCCGGTGCCGTTCGAGATCACCCAGGTCGCGCAGTAAGTCCGGCCACCCCCTAAGACTGAAGAGAATCTGAGGAGAATCGTGGCCGAGACCACTGCCGAGCAGCCGATCGAAGAGATCGAAGACATCGAGAGCTACACCACCGAGTCCGAGGTTCCGGTGGAGGGCGAGTACACCTCCGAGTCCCTCGGCTCGCGCTTCGGTGAGCCCCAGCCCGCCGCCGGCCTGGGCCGTCGCAAGAACGCCATCGCCCGCGTCCGGATCGTTCCGGGCACCGGCAAGTGGAAGATCAACGGTCGCACCCTCGAGGACTACTTCCCGAACAAGGTGCACCAGCAGGAAGTCAACGAGCCCTTCAAGGTGCTCGAGCTCGAGGGTCGTTACGACGTCGTCGCCCGCATCGCGGGTGGCGGTGTCTCCGGTCAGGCCGGTGCGCTCCGTCTCGGTGTCGCCCGTGCGCTGAACGAGGCGGACGTCGACAACAACCGCGGCCCGCTGAAGAAGGCCGGCTTCCTGCGCCGCGACGACCGCGCGGTCGAGCGGAAGAAGGCCGGTCTGAAGAAGGCCCGCAAGGCTCCGCAGTACAGCAAGCGTTAAGCTCCGCTGCCTGCTCGTACGTATGACGGGCTCCGGCCCCTACGTACTCCGAACGCCCCGGCGGCACGCCACATGTGCCGTCGGGGCGTTCGTTTATCCCGGCCAAGGGCGTATAACGACACAAGACGCTCAAAGGCTGGTGTGATCGGATGACCCGGCGTCTGCCACCATGCATGGCAGCAAGGACGCTTCCTCAGGAGGACAAGTGGGACGACTCTTCGGTACGGACGGCGTGCGCGGTGTCGCCAACGCGGACCTGACGGCCGAGATGGCGCTCGGCCTGTCCGTGGCGGCGGCCCACGTGCTGGCCGAGGCGGGCACCTTCGAGGGCCACCGGCCGACGGCGGTGGTCGGACGGGACCCGCGGGCGTCCGGGGAGTTCCTGGAGGCGGCCGTGGTGGCGGGCCTGGCCAGCGCGGGCGTGGACGTACTGAAGGTCGGTGTGCTGCCCACACCGGCGGTGGCCCATCTGACCGGCGCGCTCGGCGCAGACCTGGGCGTGATGCTCTCCGCCAGCCACAACGCCATGCCGGACAACGGCATCAAGTTCTTCGCCCGTGGCGGCCACAAGCTCGCCGACGAGCTGGAGGACAGGATCGAGGCGGTGTACGAGTCCCACCGGCACGGTGAGCCGTGGGAGCGGCCGACGGGCGCGGGCGTGGGGCGCGTGCGCTCCTACGACGAGGGCTTCGAGCAGTACGTCGGCCACCTGCTGTCCGTCCTGCCCAACCGGCTCGACGGGCTGAAGATCGTCCTGGACGAAGCGCACGGCGCGGCCTCGGGGGTCTCGCCGGAGGCGTTCTCCCGGGCGGGCGCCGAGATCGTCACGATCGGCGCGGCGCCGGACGGGCTCAACATCAACGACGGCTGCGGCTCGACCCACCTCGACCAGCTGAAGGCCGCGGTCCTCGAACACGGCGCGGACTTCGGTGTCGCGCACGACGGCGATGCCGACCGCTGCCTGGCCGTGGACCACACCGGCGAGGACATCGACGGCGACCAGATCCTGTCGGTGCTGGCGCTGGCCATGCGGGAGCGCTCGGCGCTGCGCGAGGACACCGTGGTGGCGACCGTGATGTCCAACCTCGGGTTCAAGCTGGCGATGGAGCGGGCCGGGATCCGGCTGGTGCAGACGGCCGTCGGTGACCGGTATGTGCTCGAGGAGATGAAGGAGCACGGGTTCGCCCTCGGCGGCGAGCAGTCCGGGCATGTGATCATCCTCGATCACGCGACGACCGGTGACGGCACGCTGACCGGCCTGCTGCTGGCGGCGCGGGTCGCCGAGACGGGTCGTACGCTGCGGGAGCTGGCGTCGGTGATGGAGCGGCTGCCGCAGGTGCTGATCAATGTGCCGGACGTGGACAAGTCGCGCGTGCGTACGTCGGCCGATCTCGCCACCGCCGTCGCCGAGGCGGAGCGGGAACTCGGAGAGACCGGTCGGGTGCTGCTCCGTCCCTCGGGTACCGAGCCGCTGGTGCGGGTGATGGTCGAGGCCGCGGACATCGAGCAGGCGCGCAGTGTCGCCGGGCGGCTTGCCGATGCCGTGAAGTCGGCGCTGGGGTAGTCGCCGGGTTCGAGGGGCCGGGACCTGTGTGCCGTGGACTGCGGGTTCGTCGCAGTTGATCGCGCGGTTCCCCGCGCCCCTCAGGCTGCCTGCCGTTGCCGCTTCCAGAAGTACTTCTGGGCCAGCAGCGTGAGCGTCGCCGCCAGGACGATCCCCACCAGGTTCAGCAGGAGCTGGATCGTCGAGCCCGAGGCCTGGCGGTACTCGGTGTAGGTGAAGGCGACCGCCGCGTTGGCGGCTGCCGGGATCGTGGTCACCGAGATCGCCACGCCGACCAGGGCGCCGGACTTCGCCGACGTCAGGGAGAGCATGCCCGCGATGCCGGCGAGGACCGCGACGACGAAGGAGAAGGCGTCGGGGCGGTAGATGAAGTTGGTGTTGGGGCGCCCGGCTTCCAGCTGGATCTTGGTGAACAGGCCGACGCCGTCCATGAAGTAGGTGAAGCCGACCGTCGCCGTCATCGCCACGGCGAAGCCCACGAGCAGCGCGGTCAGCGAGCGCAGCGCGAGCCGGGGGCGGCGCTGCACCAGGGCTGTGCTGAAACCGGCCAGCGGGCCGAACTCCGGGCCCACCGCCATCGCGCCCACGATCAGGATCGCGTTGTCCAGGACCACACCGCAGGCCGCGATCATCGTGGCCAGGGTGATGAAGGCGACGTAGGTGATCGACAGGGTCGACTCCTCGTGGGTGGCGTCGGCCAGGCCCTCCCAGAGCACCGCGTCCGCGGCCTCGCCCGGCGCCTCCTCCTCGGCCTTGTCGGCGCGCCGGGACAGTGTGAGGTCGATGTCCTCCACGGCGATCGAGCCGGTCTCGTCCAGCCCCAACCGGCGCAGCCCGCCGATGAGTTCGTCCCCCGCCTCGCGCGCCACGTCGCACATCACGACGTCCCCGACGGGGTTGCGGGCGGCTGCGGGCAGGACGACGAGATGGGCGGTGCCGACCGTCGTCTCGATCAGCCGCACCACCTCGTCCGTCTTCTCGGCAGGGGTGATCAGGCGCAGATGCAGCATGACGCCTTTCTAACAGGCGTCTTCGGCGGACGCCCCAAAACGGCTCAGAGCTTGCGCAGGCGGAGCCGCTGCACCTTGTGGTCGGGGCCCTTGCGCACCACCAGGGTGGCTCGGCCGCGGGTGGGGGCGATGTTCTCGACCAGATTGGGTTTGTTGATCGTGCGCCACAGGGCGCGGGCGTAGTCGAGGGCCTCTTCCTCGGAGACCTGGGTGTACTTGCGGAAGTACGAGTCGGGGTTCTGGAAGGCCGTCTGGCGCAGCTTCTTGAAGCGGTTGAGGTACCAGCGCTCGATGTCCTCGGCGCTCGCGTCGACGTACACGCTGAAGTCGAAGTAGTCGACGAGGCCGACCCGGGTGCGGCCGTCCTTGCCGGGCAGGGCGGGCTGCAGGACGTTCAGGCCCTCGACGATCAGGATGTCGGGGCGGCGGACCGTGAGCTTCTCGTCCGGGACGATGTCGTAGATGAGGTGGGAGTAGACGGGGGCCGTGACCTCGTCCTTGCCCGCCTTGATGTCGGCGACGAAACGGGTGAGGGCCCGGCGGTCGTAGGACTCGGGGAACCCTTTGCGCGACATGAGGCCGCGGGTCTCCAGTTCCCGGGTGGGCAGGAGGAAGCCGTCCGTCGTGACCAGTTCCACCCGCGGGTGCTCGGGCCAGCGCGAGAGCAGGGCCTGCAGGAGGCGGGCGACGGTGGACTTGCCCACGGCCACCGAGCCGGCCACGCCTATGACGAACGGGGTGCCGGACTGGGAGCCCTGCTCACCGAGGAAGGTGTTCAGGGCGCCTCTGAGGCCGTCGGTGGCACCGACGTAGAGATTGAGGAGCCGGGAGAGCGGGAGGTAGATGTCCCGCACCTCGTCCAGGTCGATCACATCGCCCAGACCGCGCAGCTTCTCCACCTCCTCGGCGGTGAGCGGCAGCGGCGTCTTGTCGCGCAGCGCGCTCCACTCGGCACGGGTGAGGTCGACGTAGGGAGTCGCCTCCGGCCTGTGCCGGTGGGCGCTCCGGGGCATCGGGGAGACCGGTGAGATCACATTCCATTGTTAACGGAGTTTGAACTCGGTGGTGGGTGGGGTCCGTCACGCGGCCGCGGGACGCGACTTCGCCACGAGGCCGCCTCATGCGGCGCTCTCACGAGGCTCTGCCCACCTGTGCGTCGATCCAGGCGCACAGGGCGTCCAGGGCCGTCTCGACGCGCTCGCGGTCGCCGGTGATCAGCAGGTCGGCCTGGAGGCTGGAGAAGGCGCTGTTGAGGAGGGTCGCGCAGGTCAGCGCGGCCTCGTCGGACAGGCCGCGGTGGACCAGGCAGGAGGCGACGAACTCGGCCCGGCCGCGCACGAAGCCGGGGTGCGGGAGGGTGAGCCGGCCGGCCGCGGCGAGGCCCTCGATCTCCCGGATGAGCCGGGTCATGTCGCGTTCCTCGGGGCCGAGGTTGCGGTGCCAGGCGGAGCGGACGACCTCGCTGACCGGGACCGCCGGGTCGTCCCAGCCGGTGGTGGCGCGCAGGGCCTTGTGCTGTCGCTCGTCCAGCCGTTGGAGCACGGCGGTGAGCAGGGCGTTCTTGTCGGCGAAGTGGTGGGTCAGGACCCGGGTGCTCTGGCCCAGCCCCTCGGCCAGCGTGCGCAGCGAGAAGGAGCCGATGCCGGTGCGGGCGAGTTGCCCGATCACGGCGTCGGTCACCTCGCGGCGGCGTTCTGGGCTGGCGGGCCTCGGCATGGGCGGCGGCTCCTGGTGAACTCCCGGCCCGCGGCCGGTCGCTGACGGTGTTCAGGGCGTTCACTCTCGCACACGAGATGAGGGAAACGAGTGTTACCCTAACGAAGTGACCGCCATCACGACCCCTTCGTCGTCCTCCTTCCGGCGCCCCGTCTGGCTCTACGCCCTGACCGTCGCCGCCTTCGCCGTGCAGACCGACGACTTCGTGATCGTCGGTGTGCTCCGGTCGATCGCGGACGGCACCGGCCGCTCCGAGACCGCCGCGGGACAGCTGGTCACGGTGTACTCGCTGGTGTACGCCCTCGCGGCGCCGGCGTGGTCGCTGCTGCTCGACCGCGTCGCCCGGCGTACGGCGCTCCTCGCGGCGCTCGCCGTCTTCTGCGCGGCGAATTTCGCCGCGCTGTTCGTCGGCGGCTCCTTCCCGGCGCTGATGGTCCTGCGGGCCGTGGCCGCGCTCGCGGCGGCGGTGGTGCTGCCCGCCGCGCTGGCCGCCGCGAGCACCCAGGCGCCGCCGGAGCAGCAGGGTCGTTATCTGGCCACCGTGATGACCGGGCTGACCGGTGCCGTCCTGCTCGGTGTCCCGGCCGGCACCTGGGTCGGGGCGGCCCTGGGCTGGCAGGCCACCTTCGCCTTCGGCGGGCTGCTGGGGCTGGCCGCCCTGGCGTGGGCCGCGGTCCTGCTCCCGGTGGCGGAGCGCGCCACGGAGCACCGCACCGTCGGCGACCTGATCCGGCCGCTGCTGCACGGCGCGGTGGCCGCGGTCCTCGTCGTCACCGTCCTCACGGTCGCCGGCAACCTCGCCTTCCAGACGTACCTCCAGCCCTTCCTGTCCGGCCTCGCCGGAGTCTCCCCGCGCTCCCTCGCCGTGCTTCTGGTCTGCTCGGGCGCCGGCGGCATCCTCGGCACGCAGTACGCCGGTCGGCTGGTCGACCGCTGGGCGCCGCTGCGCGCCTTCGTCCTGGCGAGCTGTGCCTTCTGCGCCGCCCTGGTCGCCTTCGCCCTGCTGTGGGTGGTGCGGCCGGTACCGGTGGCCGTGGTCGCGGTGCTGTTGATGGTCTGGTCGGCGGCCGCCTGGGCGGTGCCGCCCAGCATCCAGGCGCTGATGCTCGCCCGCGCCGGCACCCGCGCCGCCGGCCAGGCCGTGGCCGTCCACAGCAGTTCGGTGTACGCGGGAGCGGCGCTGGGCGGTGTCCTGGGCGGGCTCGTCATCGCGCTCCGCCCGGGGCTGCTGCCGATGGCCGCCGCGTTCTCGGTGCTGGTCGCGCTCGCGCTGACCCTGGCGACCCGTACCCGTACGGCCCCGCGGGCGAGGGCCGTGGGCGGACCGGAGCGGGAACGGGTCCAGGGGCCGCGGTGAACCGCCCGGCCGGTTGCTCCACGGCGTCCATCGGGGGTGATGTCTCTGCTGTCTCTGCTGCCTCTGCTGTGAACGGTGCGGCCGATATGGCCGATGCGCTTGCAGGATCGTTCGTCCGCCGCGGCATCGCGCGTTCCTCTTGCGGCCGTCGCTTTCGCCCGTGGCGTTCGTCCAGGGAAAGGGAACAGCCGGGAAAGCTGGAATGGAGGCCGGGGGGTAACTGAAGAGGGTGAGGTTTTGAATCGTCGTGCCGAGGAATCCGAAGAGGGCGGCACGACGTACTTCGGCATGCCTTTCTTTTATCGAATCTGACGCTCACAAGCCTCCCTCACCTGCTATTTTACCCTCCTGTTGACTTCGCTGAGGCTCCAGTGAAGCAGCGGGGTTTCGTGTGCGCAATGCCGTATGACAAATGTCGGCGCATTGGCCAAAGGTGCGCTGTGGGTGGCTGTCTGATTAGGTCCATTGACGCCCGTCTGTGGCATGGGCAAACTGGCCCTCGGATCGGGGTATTGCCTCATTCTGAGGGATATTCCATGTCCGGATTGGAGACCGTCATGCAGAATTCCTGGCTGCCCGAGCGTCCCCAGTGGGCGCCCGTCGCCACGGCCTGGCTGCCCGAGCGTCCGCAGTGGGCGCCGGCCGGGTCCGCCTGGCTCCCGGAGCGTCCGCAGTGGGCGCCGCAGGACATGCCGGCGGAGGCGGACTACTACCAGCTGGTCCCGCTCGCGTGACCACCCGCACCGGGCGCAGCCCTCGCCCCCCCGGGCGGCGGCTGCGCCCACTCCAGGCACGCCACCCCGCACCCGAGGAGAGCTATGACGCCCAAGAACCTCCTGGTCACCGGAGGCGCCGGCTTCATCGGCCGGAACATGATCCGGGGCTTGCTCGATGACGGCCACACCGTCACCTCCGTCGACAACTTCAAGATCGGCGGCCGCCGGCACATCCCCGGGGACCTGCGCGACCATGTGGAGTGGCTGGAGGGCGACACCCGTGATCTGCCCCTGCTGACCGAGCTGATGAAGGGCCGCGACGCCGTCGTCCACCTCGCCGCACCCTCCTCCTTCCTCATGTACGAGGAGGACCCCGTGGACGGCGCCTCGGTCACCGTGCACGGCTTCCTGAACGTCTTGGAGACGATGCGCCGCGCCGACGTCGGCAAACTCGTCTACGCCAGCACCAGCGCGGTCTACGAGGGCAACCCGGTGCCGTACTCCGAGACCATGGGGCTGCGACCACCGGACCTGAAGGCCCTGTCGAAGAAGTGGAACGAGGAGGTGGCCCGCCAGTACGCGGAGCGCTACGGCCTCGTCGCCCTCGGCCTGCGCCCCTTCAGCGTCTACGGCCACGACGAGTTCAGCAAGGGTGGCTACGCCAACGTCATCTCCCTGTTCGCGTGGGCGGTGTTGAACGGCGTCACCCCGGTCGTGTGGGGCGACGGCAGCCAGACCCGCGACTTCATCTACGTGGAGGACGCCGGCCGCGCCTTCCGCACGGCCCTCGAAGCCGACCTGCCCACCCATGAGTTCAACGTCGGCACGGGCATCGAGACCAGCTTCAACGACATCCTCGCCATGATCGGTGAGGAGGTCGGCAGCCTCCTCGAACGCGAGTACGTCGACGTCCCCATCGCGATCTACGCCCAGCGGCTGTGGGCCGATGTGGACCGCGCGAGCCGGGTCCTCGGCTTCCGGCACGAGATCGACGTGCGCGAGGGCGTGCGACGGGTGGTCGCGGCGGCGCGCCGGGCGCAGGAGTCCGGGCAGTGGCCCGCGCTGAAGGACGCGCAGATGTACTTCGAGTCGCTGCCCGCGAGTTGACGCCGATGCCCAGAGTGCTCGCGCTGACCGACTCCCCGCAGGACGTGCGCCGCTTCTGCCCCGCAGGGGACACGCTGCTGTTCCGGATCCGGCTGCTGCCGCCCGAGGAGCACACCTACGAGCGGTTCGAGGAGATCTACCGGGCGCTGAAGGCGTCCTGCGACCTGTCCCAGGTGGACGTGGTCGTCGCGGAGTACGTCGAGTCGCTCCCGCTGCTGCACTTCATGCGGCGCGACGGATACCGGCCGCCGGCGCTGATGATCCCGCACACCAACCCCTACCCCCTGCACATCCTGCTCTACTTCCTCCTCGTGGCCGCCCGTCCGCACCCCGCCGACCTGGTCGTCTGCGGCTCCCGCAACGCCGAGCGGGCCTACCGCCACATCACCGGGATCCCGGCCGAGAACATCTGCACCTTCGGCATCAAGGACATCTACCGCCCCCGCGACCGCGCCGCGAGCCGGGCCGCGCTCGGACTGCCCGAGCAGGGCCGGCTGCTGCTGTACACCGGGCGGTTCATGAACGACAAGGGGCTGCACGCGCTGCTGTCCGGCTACCACCTGCTGCGCGCCGAGGACCCCGAAGTCCTGCTCACCATGTCCGTCACCCACATCGACCCGCCCTACTTCAACCGGCTGGCCCCGCTGATGCGGGACGTCGTCCTCTTCCACCGGCTGGAGAAGGAGCGCACGGCCGATCTGTACAACGCGGCCGACGTGTTCGTCTCCGGTGCGACGAGCGTCTTCGAGACCTACGGCAAGTCGCCGCTGGAGGCGCTGGCCTGCGGGGTGCCGGCCGTCGTACCGCGCTGGGACGGATTTCCGTACTTCATCGGCGACGGCAACGGCGGACTCGTCGACGTCGACTACCTCGACCGTCCGCACACCAGCCCCTACGAGTTCGCGCGGATGCGGGAGGACGACTTCGCCGCCGTCGTACGCCGTGTGCTCGACCGGCGTGCGCCGCTTCCCGCGCAGGTGCCGGACTGGGCCCGTTACGAGCACACGATGAAGGTGCTGCCCGGGGTCCTGGAGCGGATGGCGGCGGCCGGGCCCGCCGCGCCGGGCGAGCCGTGCCCGTCCCTCGGCTCCGACCGGCTGCCGGTGCCGGTGCGGGCGGTCCTCGACCGCTACGGCCTCGCCGTACCCGGCGCCGAGGACCCGCTGGCCCGGGCCGACCGGCTCGGGCTGCTCACCGGCCGCGAGCCGGGCGAGCGGGAGCTGCTGCGCGACCTCCACCACGAGATCTTCGGCGCCATGGACGCCGAGCGGGAACGGGTCTGAGGGAGCCGTGACAGCCATGGAGCAGGACATCCACGACCACCGGGCCCGCCGGGCCGTCCGGGAGACCCGGGACCTCTTCGACGACGTGGCGGGCGTCTACGACCGCACCGGCGTGGCGTTCTTCGGCCCCGTCGGGGAGCGCCTCGTGCGGCTCGCGGCGCTGCGCCGGGGCGAGGCGGTGCTCGACATCGGCTGCGGGCGCGGTGCCGTGCTGTTCCCCGCCGCACGGGCCCTCGGAACGGGCGGCACCGCGACCGGCATCGACATCTCCGCCGCCATGGTCGAGGCCACCCGGGCCGAGGCCCGGGCCGCCGGGCTGGACACCGTCGGTGTCCTGGTCGGCGACGGCCAGGCACCGGGCTTCCCGCCCGGCACCTTCGACGCGGTCACCGGCGGCATGAGCGTGCACATGCTCCCCGACCCGGCCGCCGCCTTCCGTGCCTACCGCCGGCTGCTGCGGCCGGGCGGACGCCTCGCGCTGTCCGCCCCGGCCACCGTCCACCGGCCCGAGCCCGAGGTGTTCGGGCTGCGCAGCATCGCCCGTGCCGCGGCCGCGTACGCCGGCGGCAGCGGTGTCTACCCCTACGGAGAGCCCTTCGGCGGCGCGCGCCACGCCCGCGCGGCCCTGCTCGGCGCGGGCTTCGCCGAGGTGGAGATCCACCAGGAGACCGCGTACATCACCGCCCGCACGGCCGGACAGTTCCTGCGCTGGACCCGGACCCACGGGATGCGCCGGCTGTGGGAGCGGATCCCGCCGGACCGGTGCCCCGGCATCGAAGAGGCCATCGGCGCCGAGGCCCAGGCCCGCAGCGCGGCCGCCGACCGCATCGCCCTGCGCGTCCCGGTGACGTACGTCATCGCCCGCACACCACCGGGCCCACCCACCCCTCCCCCTGACCCCCTTGATACGGCCGATCCGGCCGAGCCGGACGTCTTCGCACCGGAGGAGCAATGACCGTGCAGCGCATCGACGGCGGACCGGGCATCGTGCCGCCACGGCCCGTGCCCGCGCCCCTGTGGGAGTGGGCGCGGGAGCAGTTCGAGCTGGACCCCGGCTACGTCCATCTCGCGCTGTCGATGCTGGCACCGCACCCCCGGCCCGTCCGCGAGGCGGTCGAACGGCACCGGCGCGCTCTGGACCGCAACCCCGCCCACCACTTCCACCAGCGTGACAGCCAGGTCCGCCAGGTCCTCGACAAGGCGGCCGGCTATCTGCGCACCAGCCCCGACTCCCTGGCGCTCACCGAGTCGACGACCGCCGGTCTGGCCGTCGTCCACACCGGGATGCGGCTCGCACCCGGCGACGAGATCCTGAGCACCGAGCACGAGCACTACGCCGCGTTGGAGCTGCTGCGCTTCAAGGCGGCGGCGAGCGGCGCCGTCCAGCGCTCGATCCGGCTCTACGACCACGCGCCCGCGGCCACCGCCGAGGAGATCACCGACGCGGTCGCCCGCGGACTGCGCGACACCACCCGGGTGCTGGCCCTGACCTGGGTCCACTCCGGGACCGGCGTGAAGCTGCCGCTGGCCCGCATCGGCGAGGTTGTCGCGCGGGCCAACCTGGGCCGACCGCCGGAGCGGCGGATCCTCGTCTGCGTGGACGCCGTACACGGCCTGGGTGTGGAGGACTTCGAGGTCGAGCGGCTCGGCTGCGACTTCTTCGCCGCCGGCTGCCACAAATGGTTCTTCGGCCCCCGCGGGACCGGACTGGTCTGGGGCAGCGACCAGGGCTGGGCGGCCGTGGAGCCGACCGTCACCTCCTTCGATGTGGAGGTCTTCTGGCCCTGGTACCTGGGCCGCGTCCCGGACGGCGAGGCGCCGCGCGCCCGGCTGTGCACGCCGGGCGGCTTCCCCGCCTTCGAACACCGGTGGGCGCTCGCGGAGGCCTTCGACTTCCAGACGGCGCTCGGCAAGGCCCGGGTGGCCGCCCGGATCGCCGAACTCACCGCCTACTGCCATGCCCGGCTCAGCGAGCTGACCGGGGTCCGGGTGCGCACCCCGGCCGATCCGGCGATGCGCTCGGGCATGGTCTGCTTCGACGTGACCGGCCGCGATCCCGCCCTCGTCGTGGCCGCGCTGGAACGGGACCGGATCATGGCCGGCCAGACGCCGTACCGCGACAGCGCCGTCCGGTTCGCGCCCGGCGTGCTGAACTCCGCCGACGACATCGACCGCGCCGTCGACGCCCTGGAGCGGATCGTGCGCGAGGAGGCCCGCCGATGACGCGGCCACTGCCCCGGCGCGCGCCCCTGCCCGGTCGAACGCACCGTCGCGCTCCGCGCGTTGCCGCGCCGCCGGCGCGAGTTCCGGGCCCGTCGGCCGTTCGTATGGCTGTGGGAATTTCTGAATTCGGGCAGGATGAAGCGTTTTCCGGCGCCGATTGAGTCGTAGGCTGCGGCTCATGTGCGGAATCGTGGGATACGTAGGGTCGCAGTCGGCGCTCGATGTGGTGATGGCCGGACTGAAGCGACTGGAGTACCGGGGTTACGACTCGGCGGGCGTCGCCGTGCTCGCCGACGGCGGGCTGGCGGCGGCGAAGAAGGCCGGCAAGCTGGTCAACCTGGAGAAGGAACTGGTCGAACGGCCGCTGCCGACGGGGGCCACCGGCATCGGCCACACCCGCTGGGCCACGCACGGCGGCCCCACGGACGCCAACGCCCACCCCCATCTCGACAACGCGGGCCGGGTCGCCGTCGTCCACAACGGCATCATCGAGAACTTCGCGGTCCTGCGCGGCGAACTCGCCGAGCGCGGCCACGAGCTGACCTCCGAGACGGACACCGAGGTCGTCGCCCATCTGCTCGCCGAGGAGTTCTCGGCGACCGCCGACCTGGCGGAGGCCATGCGGCTGGTGTGCCGGCGGCTGGAGGGCGCGTTCACGCTGGTCGCGGTGCACGCCGACGAGCCGGACGTGGTCGTGGGCGCCCGCCGCAACTCGCCGCTCGTGGTCGGCGTCGGTGAGGGCGAGGCGTTCCTCGCCTCGGACGTCGCCGCGTTCATCGCCCACACCCGCTCGGCGATCGAACTGGGCCAGGACCAGGTCGTTCAGCTGCGCCGGGACGGCGTCACGGTGACGGGCTTCGACGGCCGCCCGGCCGAGGTGCACCGCTACCACGTGGACTGGGACGCCTCCGCCGCCGAGAAGGGCGGCTACGACTACTTCATGCTCAAGGAGATCGCCGAGCAGCCCAAGGCGGTCGCCGACACGCTGCTCGGCCGCATCGACCCGTCCGGTTCCCTCACCCTGGACGAGGTCCGGATCTCCCCGTCCGAGCTGCGCGAGATCGACAAGGTCGTCATCGTCGCCTGCGGTACGGCCTTCCACGCCGGGCTGATCGCCAAATACGCCATCGAGCACTGGACGCGCATCCCCTGCGAGGTGGAGCTGGCCAGCGAGTTCCGCTACCGGGACCCGATCCTGGACGGCCGCTCCCTGGTGATCGCCATCTCCCAGTCCGGCGAGACCATGGACACCCTGATGGCGCTGCGCCACGCCCGCGAGCAGGGCTCGAAGGTGCTCGCCATCTGCAACACCAACGGCTCGACCATCCCGCGCGAGTCGGACGCCGTGCTGTACACGCACGCCGGTCCGGAGGTCGCCGTCGCCTCCACCAAGGCGTTCCTGACCCAGCTGGTGGCCTGCTACCTGGTGGCGCTGTATCTGGGCCAGGTCCGGGGCACCAAGTGGGGCGACGAGATCCAGGCCGTCATCAAGGACCTCTCCAGGATCTCGGTGGAGGTCGAGCGGGTCCTGGAGACGATGGAGCCGGTACGGGCCCTGGCCCGCACGCTCGCGTCGAAGAACACGGTGCTGTTCCTCGGCCGGCACGTGGGCTACCCGGTGGCCCTGGAAGGCGCCCTGAAGCTCAAGGAACTCGCCTACATGCACGCCGAGGGCTTCGCGGCGGGCGAGCTGAAGCACGGTCCGATCGCGCTGATCGAGGAGGACGTGCCGGTGGTGGTCGTCGTACCGTCCGCGCGCGGACGCTCGGTACTGCACGACAAGATCGTCTCCAACATCCAGGAGATCCGGGCCCGCGGGGCGCGCACGATCGTGATCGCCGAGGAGGGCGACGAGGCGGTCGTCCCCTACGCCGACCACCTGATCCGTGTCCCGGCCACCCCGACCCTGCTGCAGCCGCTGGTGGCGACGGTCCCCCTCCAGGTCTTTGCCTGCGAACTGGCCACCGCCCGCGGCAACGAGGTGGACCAGCCGCGGAACCTGGCGAAGTCCGTGACGGTGGAATAGGAGAAGGGGAACAGAAGAAGGGGAACAGGAGAAGGGGCGAACGGCACACCGCCGTCCGCCCCTTGCCGACCGGTCAGCCGGCTACCACTTGATGCAGGTCGCGGGGACCCAGCCGGTCTTCTTGTCGCCGCCGTACAGCCACATGTTGCTGGTCTTGCCGCAGGCCTTGTACGAGCCGCCCTTGTAGGCCTTGCCGTCGTTGCACAGGCCGCCCTTCTTGCCCTTGCCCCAGATGCCGATGGCCGTGGCGGTCGTCTTCGGCGAGGTGCGGACGTTGACGGTCTCCTTGGCCGGCACGTTCACGATCGACCTGCTGCAGTCCTGCGGCGGGTTGGCCGCGGCGGCGGTGCCGGCGGTGGCGACGACGCCGGTGAGGGCCGTGCCGATGAGGGCGGCGGTGGTGAGCGCGGTGCCCAGAGACTTCAACTTCAAGACTGTGTCCTCCCGTTACGTGCGATAGTGCCCCGTCGCAGGGCGGGGCACCGGTCGCGGGGAAGACTACTGGTGCCGGGAATTTGCCGTGATCTTGGGGTGGCCCTGGGCCCGCTTTTGCTCAGTGGACCGAGAAGCCCCCGTCGACACGGATCGACTGGCCCGTCACATAGGCGGAGGCGCGGCTCGCGAGGAAGACGGCCGCACCCTCGAAGTCCTCGGCGAGACCGTTGCGTCCGGTCATCGTGCGCGCGGCCAGCGCCGCCACCTTCTCCGGGTCGGAGGACAACTGCCGGTTGAGCGCGGTCATCACGAAGCCCGGCACCAGGGTGTTGGCGGTGACGCCGTACGGCGACCAGGCCTCGGCCTGCGAGCGGGCCAGCGACTCCAGCGCACCCTTGGAGACGCCGTAGGCCCCGCTCTTCACGAAGGCGCGGTGGGCCTGCTGGGAGCTGATGTGGATGATCCGGCCGAAGCCCCGCTCCGCCATGCCGGGCCCGAACCGCTGCCCCAGCAGGAACGGCGCGTCCAGGTTCACGGCCATGGTGGTGTCCCACACGTCCTCGCCCAGCTCGCCCATCGGCGGGCGCACATTGATCCCGGCGCAGTTGACGAGGATGTCGGGCTCGCCGAAGACACCGGCCGCCTCCTCGGCCGCCCCGCGCACACCGTCGCGGGTGCCCAGATCGGCCGCGACCCAGGCGGCCCGGCAGCCCTCGGCGGTCAACTCTTGGACGGTCTCCTCCAGTTGCCGCTCGGTGCGGGCCACGATCACCACGCTCGCGCCGGCTCGGGCCAGCGCCCCGGTGATGGCCCGGCCGATGCCGGAGCTGCCTCCGGTCACCACGGCGACACGGCCGTCCAGCGAGAACAGGTCGGAGAGATAAGCCTGGGACGTCATGAGTGGGAGCGTAGGCGGCACGTACGCGGCTCGGCAGGGGGTTTCGGCAGGTGGGACGGGTCCGACCGTAGGCTGCCCGGCATGAGCATCATCGGAGTGGGGATCGATGTCGCCGAGATCGACCGCTTTCGCGCGTCGCTGGAGCGGACGCCCGGGATGGCCGAGCGGCTGTTCGTGGAGCGGGAACTGCTGCTGCCCAGCGGGGAGCGGCGCGGGATCGCCTCGCTCGCGGCCCGGTTCGCCGCCAAGGAGGCGCTGGCCAAGGCGTTGGGGGCGCCGCCCGGACTGCACTGGACCGACGCCGAGGTGTACGTCGAGGGCAGCGGGCAGCCCCGGCTGCGGGTGACGGGCACCGTGGCCGCGCGGGCCGCGGAACTGGGCGTGCGCTCCTGGCACGTCTCGCTCAGCCATGACGCGGGCGTCGCCTCGGCCGTGGTGGTCGCCGAGGGCTGAGCGGCGGCGCCCGGGGTGTGGGCGGCGGGGGTCGCGGGGCAGACTCGGTGCCATGCGGAGTGCGTACAGCGTGGAGACGGTGCGGGCGGCCGAACGGGCCCTGATGGCACGGCTGCCGGAGGGCGCGCTGATGCAGCGGGCCGCCGCGGGGCTGGCCGCGGCCTGCGCCGAGTTGCTCGGCCGGGTGTACGGCAGTCGGGTGGTGCTGCTCGTCGGGAGCGGGGACAACGGCGGAGACGCGCTGTACGCGGGGGCGCGGCTGGCCCGGCGCGGCGCCGGGGTCACCGCCGTACTGCTCTCGCCCGAGCGGGCGCACGGCGGCGGGCTGGACGCGCTGCTGCGGGCGGGCGGCAGGGCCGCCCCGGCCGACCGCGCCGAGGAACTCGTGGAGCGGGCCGACCTCGTCGTGGACGGGATCGTCGGGATCGGCGGCAAGGGCGGGCTGCGGCCCGAGGCCGAGGCCCTGGCCCGGGCCGTCCGGCACACCCGTGCCGCCGTGGTGGCCGTGGACCTGCCCAGCGGGGTCGAGGCCGACACCGGGGAGGTGCGAGGAGCCGCGGTCCGGGCCGACCTCACCGTCACCTTCGGCACCTACAAGCCCGGCCTGCTGATCGATCCCGCGCGGGAGTACGCCGGGGTGGTACGGCTCGTCGACATCGGTCTCGAACTGCCCGTAGAGGGCGAGCTGCAGGCCCTGCAACACGCCGACGTGGCCCAGCTGTTGCCGGTGCCGGCCGCGGAGAGCGACAAGTACCGGCGCGGGGTCGTGGGCATCGCCGCCGGATCCGCGCGCTATCCGGGCGCCGCCGTGCTCGCCGTCTCCGGGGCGCTGCGCGGCGGGGCGGGGGCCGTACGGTACGTCGGGCCCGCGGGGGAGGCGGTCGTCGCCCGCTTCCCGGAGACGCTCGTGTCCGATCTGGGGCCGGCGAAGGCGGGGCGCGTACAGGCCTGGGTGGTCGGGCCGGGCGCCGGGGACGACGCGGCGACCGTGGCCGAGGTGCTGGCGACGGACGTGCCCGTGCTCCTCGACGCGGACGGGCTGCGGCTGGCCGAACGGGACGCGGTGCGCGGGCGTACGGCGCCGACGCTGATGACCCCTCACGCGGGGGAGGCCGCCGCGCTGCTCGGGGTACGGCGGGAGGAGGTCGAACGGGCCCGGCTCGCCGCGGTGCGGGAGCTGGCGGCGGTGTACCGGGCGACGGTGCTGCTGAAGGGGTCCACGACGCTGGTCGCCGACGCGGCGGGCGGGGCCGTGCGGGTCAACCCCACGGGGACGTCCTGGCTGGCCACGGCGGGAAGCGGGGACGTGCTCTCGGGGCTCGCGGGATCCCTGCTGGCCGCGGGCCTGTCCGCGCGGGACGCGGGCAGCGCGGCGGCGTACCTCCACGGCCTGGCGGGCCGCTTCGCGGCGGACGGGGCACCGGCGGGGGCGCACGACGTGGCGGCGCTGATTCCCGAGGCGTGGAGGGACGTTCGGGCCTGAGTGCTTTGTGGGGGCCGGTGCGATGGCTGGGCGGGGCTGCACCAGCCACGACGGCGCAGCGGACGAACGAAGAGCCGTTCCGGCCCCCTGGGGGCAACCGCCTCCACCCCTCGGGTGACCCACCCGCGCGGCGCCGCTGATCCGGCGGAGCCACACGTTTGGCTGATTGCATGATCAGTAGACGAATCGTGTTCCGAGGCGTCGCCGTACTGCTCGCCACCGTGACCGCCCTCCCCGCGACCGCCCACGCGGTGCCCCGGGCCCCCGCGCCCCCCGCCCCGGCCCCGGCCCCCGCCCCCGACCTCGACCTGGTCCCCGGCGTCCCCCTCGGGCCCGACCAGCCCTGGCAGATCGACACGCCCGACCAGGCGCTGCCGCCGGAGGTGTACACCCCGACCGCGCAGGAGGACGCCGTGGAGCCGAGGGACGCGGCGCCGGGGGCGTACGACCTCATCGAGTACGTGCCGCTCGCCGACGCCGTCGCCAAGGTGAGCTGCAGCAAGCAGGCCGGGCCCTATCAGCGGCAGGTGGAGCGCTGGCTGAAGCTGAAGGCCGACGGGAAGCAGTCCACCGCCGACTGCGAGGCGATCCGCGCCTTCCAGGTCAAGCACAAGATCAAGCCCGCCATCGGGTTCGCCGGCCCCGTCACCTGGTCGTCCATGATGCTCATCTCGGCGAGGAAGAACCCGAACGCCGCCAAGAAGTGCCCCGTCCGCTCGTACAAGGTCGCCTGCGTCGATCTGGACCGTCAGCTCACCTGGGTGCAGGAGGACTCCGATGTGGTGTTCGGGCCGGTGCCCATGCGCAGCGGACGCACGGGCCACCTCACGCGCAAGGGCTGGCACAAGGTCTACTGGCGGCACAAGAACCATGTGTCGACCCTCTACAACGAGCCCATGCCGTACGCCCAGTTCTTCGACGGCGGCGAGGCCTTCCACGCCGTCTACGGCAGCATCTACACCACGATCGGCTCCTGGGGCTGTGTCAATCTGAAGCTCGGTGACGCGCGCAAGCTGTGGGACGTGCTGAAGAAGGGCGACCGCGTCTATGTGTGGGGGCGGCGGCCGGGTACCTGAGACGGTGACCGGGGCCCGGGGGGCCCTCTGAGAGACTGGGGGCGCGATGAGTGAGACTGCGACTGTGCCGACCACCCCCGCGCGCGCCCGTGCCGAGATCGACCTGGGCGCCCTGCGGGCCAATGTGCGTGCTCTGTGTGCCCGGACGTCCGGCGCTGCCGTGATGGCCGTCGTCAAGTCCGACGGCTACGGCCACGGGGCCGTGCCGTGCGCCCGCGCCGCCCTCGCGGCGGGCGCGACCTGGCTCGGCACGGCCACGCCCGAGGAGGCCCTCGCGCTGCGCGCGGCCGGGCTGCCGGGCCGGATCCTGTGCTGGCTGTGGGTGCCGGGCGGCCCCTGGCGGCAGGCGATCGAGGCCGACCTCGACGTGTCCCTGAGCGGGATGTGGGCCCTGCGCGAGGTCGCCCTGGCAGCCCGCGAGGCCGGGCGCACCGCGCGCGTGCAGCTCAAGGCCGACACCGGGCTCGGCCGGGGCGGCTGCCAACCGGGCCCGGACTGGGCCGAGCTGGTGGACGCGGCCCTGCGCGCCGAGGCCGAGGGGCTGGTCCGGATCACCGGCCTGTGGTCGCACTTCGCGTGCGCCGACGAACCCGGGCATCCCTCCATCGCCGCTCAGACGACCCGGTTCCGGGAGATGGTGGCCTACGCCGAGGATCGGGGCGTACGCCCCGAGGTGCGGCACATCGCCAACTCGCCCGCCGCGCTCACCCTTCCCGAGACCCACTTCGACCTCGTCCGTACGGGCATCGCCGTGTACGGCGTCTCGCCGAGCCCGGAGCTGGGCCTGCCGGCCGACTTCGGGCTGCGTCCGGTGATGACGCTCAGCGCCTCGCTGGCCCTGGTCAAGCATGTTCCGGGCGGGCACGGCGTCAGCTACGGCCACCACTACGTCACGCCCGGCGCGACCACCCTCGGCCTGGTGCCGGTCGGTTACGCGGACGGCATCCCCCGGCACGCCTCCGGCACCGGTCCCGTGCTGGTCGACGGCAAGTGGCGCACGGTCGCCGGGCGGGTCGCCATGGACCAGTTCGTGGTGGACCTCGGTGGGGACGAGCCCGAGGTGGGCAGCGAGGCCGTGCTGTTCGGGCCCGGCGACCGCGGTGAGCCCACCGCCGAGGACTGGGCGCAGGCCTGCGGCACGATCGCCTACGAAATCGTCACACGCATCGGCACCCGGGTTCCTCGCGTCTATGTGAACGGGGAAGAACTCGGGTAGCTGTGCGAGAGCGACCGGGGTCACCCTGTAACACCAGTCACACCGGCGCCCTCGGCACCCGTCCTACCGGCACCATCGGATTCATCCGTATCACCACCCAGGCGAACTGCAGTACGGCGGAGAGGAGCGGTACGTGAGCGAGAGCAGTGCGGAGGCCGTGGCGGACGTCGTCGCCTCGGCGGCCGCCGCCTCCGCCGCGGGGGCGGCCGGGAGCTGGCGCAGGGCGACCGGCATCGCCGGTGCCGCGATAGGCGTGCTCGCCGCGGGCGCGGCGGCCGGTGTCGCCATAGAGCGGATGACGGTGGGCCGCGGGATGCGCCGCAAGGCCCGGCTGGCGCTGGACTCGGCGGGCCCCTACGGCACCCTGCGCGGCACCCCGGGCAAGGCGTACGCCGACGACGGCGCCGAGCTGTACTACGAGGTCGACGAGGTCGAGCCCGACCTCGGCCCGAACGTCTCCCCGCGCAGGCGAAGGCTGTTCGGCCGCAAGGCTCCCGCCCCGGTCACCGTCGTCTTCAGCCACGGCTACTGCCTCAACCAGGACTCCTGGCACTTCCAGCGGGCGGCCCTGCGCGGGGTCGTGCGGACCGTGCACTGGGACCAGCGCAGCCACGGCCGGTCCGGGCGGGGCACGGCCCAGAGCCGGGACCGGGCGCCGGTCACCATCGACCGGCTCGGCCGCGATCTGAAGGCCGTCCTCGACACCGCCGTGCCGGACGGGCCGATCGTGCTGGTCGGGCACTCGATGGGCGGCATGACCATGATGGCCCTCGCCGCCCAGTACCCCGAGCTGATCCGGGACCGGGTCGTCGCCACCGCCTTCGTCGGCACGTCGTCCGGGCGGCTCGGCGAGGTCGATTTCGGGCTGCCGCTCGTCGGCGTCAACGCGGTGCGCCGGATCCTGCCCGGAGTGCTGAAGGCGCTCGGACAGCAGGCGGAGCTGGTCGAGAAGGGCCGCCGGGCCACCGCCGATCTGTTCGCCGGGATCATCAAGCGGTACTCGTTCGCCGGGCGGGACGTCGACCCGGCCGTCGAGCGGTTCGCCGAGCGGATGATCGAGTCCACGCCGATCGACGTGGTCGCCGAGTTCTACCCGGCCTTCACCGACCACGACAAGACCGAGGCGCTCGCCTCCTTCCGCCCGATGCCGGTGCTCGTGCTGGCCGGCGTCCAGGACCTGGTCACGCCCAGCGAGCACAGCGAGGTCATCGCCGACCTGCTGCCCGACGCCGAGCTGGTCCTCGTTCCGGACGCCGGGCACCTCGTGATGCTGGAACACCCGGAAGTGGTCACCGACCGTCTCGCCGACCTGCTCACCCGCGCGGGCGCGGTGCCCGCAGGGGCTACGGTTATGGGCTATGGAAGCACCAGCAGCAGCACCGCGGAACCCCGCTGAGACCCGGCTGACGATCACCTCGCCCGAGCAGATGCGGGAGCTGGGCCGCAGGCTGGCCAAGCTGCTGCGCGCGGGCGATCTGGTGATGCTCAGCGGTGAGCTGGGCGCCGGCAAGACCACGCTGACCCGCGGGCTCGGCGAGGGCCTCGGCGTGCGCGGCGCGGTCACCTCGCCGACCTTCGTGATCGCCCGGGTGCACCCCTCCCTCGGCGGCGGCGCGCCCCTGGTGCACGTCGACGCCTACCGGCTCGGCGGCGGCCTGGACGAGATGGAGGACCTGGACCTCGATGTCTCGCTGCCCGACTCGGTGGTCGTCGTGGAGTGGGGCGAGGGCAAGGTCGAGGAGCTGACCGAGGACCGCCTCCAGGTCGTCATCCACCGCGCCGTCGGTACCGCGGCCCCGGGGGACACCCCCGAACACCCGGGCGCCGACGAGGTGCGGCAGGTGACGCTGACCGGGCTGGGCGGGCGCTGGGCCGAGGCCGGCCTGGAGACGCTCACCGCCTGACCGGCATCAGGATTCCGACAGGCCGTCGGCAAGATATTGCGCCGGACGTCCCGGGCGTGGTCACATGGTATCCAGCCCGTGGTTAGGTGTGCCTAACTACGCCGCCCCCGCACCTCAGGAGGCGTCCATGACCGATTCCCGCCCCACGGAAGAGTCCCGGCCCGCGGTGTCCGCCGGGGTGTCCGTACGCGACCTGCTCGCGGCATGCGCGGCGGCGGAGACGATCTCCAGGCCCCCGCAGCCCCCCGAGCGCCCGGCGGGGGCGCGAGCGGCCACCGTGGCCCCGCAGACGGCCGACGACCCGCCGCGGCACCCCCGGGCAGCCGCTTGACGGCCCCCGAGCCGCCGTCCAACGCCCCCGAGCCGCCGCCTAACGGATGACGAACACCCGCACCCCGATCGTCGCGAACTCCCACATCGCCTCCCCGTCGGCCCGCGTCTCCCGGATCCCCCCGGTCCGCGCGTCCGGTTCGGCCACGGGGCCGGGCGCCGTGCTCACCGCCGCGCTGAAGCCGATCGCCACCCCGTCCACCTCGGTGAACCGCACGACGTGCTCGACGGGGGTGCCGTCGGTGCCGGTGACCGCGCTGGAGCGGGAATGGACCCAGTACGTGCCGGGCACCGGATCCACGCTGCCCGGGTCGACCCGGTAGGTGCGCTCCACCTGGTCGGTGCGGTCGACCAGCCAGACCCGGTCGTCGTCCAGCGAGTACACGACCCGTTCACCCGTGCCGGACGCGCTCGGCAGCGCCGTCGAGTGGTGGTCGCGCGGGGCGCCGCCGGCGGTCGTCGAGGGGGACGCGCTCGCGGCGGTCGTGCCGGCCAGGCTCGCCGGTACGGTCGCGCGGGCCTGGTAGCCGAGGAAGCCGACGGCGCCGAGGGCAGCCACGGCGAGGCCGGCCACGATCCCCGAGCTGGTCCCTGCCACCCGCGCTCACCTCCGCCTCGCGCCATATGTCGTACTTCGTACAGACCGTAGCAGTCGGTGACCGTCCGCCCCGGACGGCGATGCGGGCGTACGTCGGGATTTCCGACACAGGCCCCACGGCGCCGTAGGCTGTTCGCGTGCTCTTGCTCGCTCTGGATACCGCAACACCCGCCGTCACCGTCGCGCTGCACGACGGCACGGACGTCATCGCCTCGTCGAGCCAGGTGGACGCGCGCCGGCACGGAGAGCTGCTGCTGCCGGCCGTGGACCGTGTGCTCACCGAGGCCGGGCTCGGACTGGACGCCGTCACCGCCATCGTCGTCGGCACCGGGCCCGGCCCCTACACGGGCCTGCGCGTCGGCCTCATGACCGCCGACACCTTCGGCCTCGCGCTCGGCGTCCCGGTGCACGGCCTGTGCACGCTGGACGGCCTCGCCTACGCCGCCGACATCGAGAAGGGCCCCTTCGTCGTGGCGACCGACGCCCGGCGCAAGGAGGTCTACTGGGCGCGGTACGCCGACTCCCGCACCCGGCTGACCGACCCCGCCGTGGACCGGCCGGCCGACATCGCCGAGCAGGTCGCGGACCTGCCGGCGGTCGGCGCGGGCGCGCTGCTCTACCCGGACACGTTCCCGCGCGTCCACGAACCCGAGCACGTCTCCGCCGCCGCGCTCGCCTCGCTGGCCGCCGAGAGACTCGCGGCCGGCGAGCAGCTGCCGGCGCCCCGGCCGCTGTATCTGCGCCGACCGGACGCCCAGGTCCCCAAGAACTACAAGGTGGTCACCCCGAAGTGACCGTGCGACTGCGCGAGATGCGCTGGTGGGACATCGACCGGGTCCTTGAGCTGGAGAAGGACCTGTTCCCCGAGGACGCCTGGTCGCGGGGCATGTTCTGGTCCGAACTGGCCCACGCCAGGGGCCCCGAGGCGACCCGCCGCTACCTGGTCGCCGAGGGGGAGGAACGGATCGTGGGGTACGCGGGCCTCGCCTCCTCCGGCGACCAGGCCGACGTGCAGACCATCGCCGTGGCCCGTGGCCACCAGGGCACCGGCCTCGGCGGGCGGCTGCTCACCGAGCTGCTGCGCGCGGCGACCGCGTTCGAGTGCCACGAGGTGCTGCTGGAGTGCCGGGTCGACAACATCCCCGCCCAGAAGCTCTACGAGCGCTACGGCTTCGAGCCCATCGGCTTCCGGCGCGGCTACTACCAGCCGGGCAATGTGGACGCCCTGGTGATGCGCCTGACCACCGACCAAGCAACCGAAGAGAAGAATCATGGCTGACTCACGCGACGAGCCTCTCGTACTCGGCATCGAGACCTCCTGCGACGAGACCGGGGTCGGCATCGTCCACGGCACGACCCTGCTGGCGGACGCCGTCGCCTCCAGCGTCGACGAACACGCCCGCTTCGGCGGCGTCGTCCCGGAGGTCGCCTCCCGCGCCCACCTGGAGGCGATGGTCCCCACCATCGACCGCGCGCTGAAGGAGGCGGGCGTCAGCGCGAAGGACCTCGACGGCATCGCGGTCACCGCGGGCCCCGGCCTGGCCGGTGCCCTGCTCGTCGGCGTCTCGGCGGCCAAGGCCTACGCCTACGCCCTCGGCAAGCCCCTGTACGGCGTCAACCACCTGGCCTCGCACATCTGTGTCGACCAGCTGGAGCACGGCCCGCTGCCCGAGCCGACGATGGCCCTGCTGGTGAGCGGCGGCCACAGCTCGCTCCTGCTCTCCGCGGACATCACCTCCGACGTCCGCCCGTTGGGCTCGACCATCGACGACGCGGCCGGCGAGGCCTTCGACAAGATCGCCCGGGTGCTGAACCTGGGCTTCCCCGGCGGCCCGGTCATCGACCGGTACGCCCGCGAG
Organism: Streptomyces yokosukanensis; assembly: GCF_001514035.1. Taxonomy (GTDB): domain Bacteria; phylum Actinomycetota; class Actinomycetes; order Streptomycetales; family Streptomycetaceae; genus Streptomyces; species Streptomyces yokosukanensis. The sequence goes on from NZ_KQ948208.1 coordinate 286,251, forward strand.
GGCGACCCCGCGGCGATCACCTTCCCGCGCGGCCTGACCGGCCCGCGCGACCCCGCCTACGACTTCTCCTTCTCCGGTCTGAAGACGGCCGTGGCCCGCTGGATCGAGGCCAGGCGCGCGGCCGGCGAGGAGGTCCCGGTCCGCGACGTGGCCGCGTCCTTCCAGGAGGCCGTCGTCGACGTCCTCACCCGCAAGGCCGTCCGCGCCTGCAAGGACGAGGGCGTCGACCACCTGATGATCGGCGGCGGTGTCGCGGCCAACTCCCGGCTGCGCGCCCTGGCGCAGGAGCGCTGCGAGGCGGCCGGCATCCGCCTGCGCGTCCCGCGCCCCAAGCTGTGCACGGACAACGGCGCGATGGTGGCCGCGCTGGGCGCCGAGATGGTCGCCCGCAATCGGTCCGCCTCCAGCTGGGACCTGTCGGCCGACTCCTCGCTGCCGGTGACGGACCCGCATGTCCCGGGCCGCACCCACGACCACGACCATGTGCACGAGGTCAGCAAGGAGAACCTCTACTCGTGACCGTCGCGCTGATGTGGGAGGCCCGAGCCGCCGACGGGCGGGGCGCGGAGCTGCTCGCCTGGGTGCGGGCGCAGGCGCCGGTCGGGGAGCCGTTGCGGCGCGAGACCTTCCGTGCGCCGCAGGACCGGGTGCTGGTCATCACCTGGTGGGACGCGCCGTACGACGCCGAGCTGCCTGAACTGCCCGAACCCTGCCCGGAGTTGGTGATCCGGGCCGTGCATCGCTGGCGGTTCGAGTCGGTGGCGGACCACTGAGGTTGAGGAGTCCGGCCCGACTGGGCTATGATCATCACACAGCGAACGGCAGGGACCCGAAAGGGAAAACCGGCCCGGACGCAGTGCGTTGGTGGTCCAAGGAAAGACGTCCCGCTTCCTGCGGGGAGATGCAGGTGCAAGGCCTGCCCGGCGCTCCACATGAAGCCCGCCCCGGTTCTCCGGGGCGGGCTTCGTCGTCGTCCGAGGAGTGTCGCTATCGGCGACCGGCCCGCTGCGGCCGGACCGCCTCCGTCGCCTCGGCTCCCGCGAACTCCGCGGCCGTGGAGCGCCGTTCCCTGACGTGCGCGTACGCCATCAGTCCGAACAGCGCCGCGAGCAGCACCGCCGAGGAGCCGATCGTCCCGAGGTCCAGGCCGCCCTTGGCGACCGGCTTGGTCAGGAAGTCGCCGGCCGTGGCGCCGAGCGGGCGGGTCAGCACGAACGCGATCCAGAAGAGGAGCACGTTCGGCACGGCCGGGACCTGCATCAGGGCGACCAGGACGAGCAGCACACCGGTCACCAGGGCCGCGCCGCCCAGGTAGCCGAGCCCCGAGCTGTCGGAGAGGAAGTCGCCCATCGAGGTGCCGAGGGTGTTGGAGACCAGGATCGCCGACCAGAACAGGGCCTCGCCGCGGAAGGTGACGATCTCGGTGATCTGGAAGGTCATCCCGCTCAGCTTCCAGCCGAGGAAGATCAGCAGCAGGAGGGAGATCAGGATCGCGGCGCCCTCCGGATAGCCGAGACCGAGGCCCTGCGGGCCCCAGCCGAGCGAAGTCGCCCCGTTCGAGAGGTACTTGGTGCTCGCGTCCCGGTTCATGAAGTCGGACATGGTGGTGCCGGCCATCGAGGTCGACAGGATCACCGTCCAGTAGAAGAACGGGTTGTAGCGCCGGGAGCGCAGTTGGATCACCAGTGTCACCACGAAGAGCGCGAACAGGGCGATCGTGGTGAGGAAGTAGCCGAGCCGGAGGGTCTGGGCGAACAGGTCGCCCGCGGTCTCGCCCAGGGTCGTCGCCGCGATCTTCATGATCCAGAAGGCGAGGGTGACCTCGGGCAGTTTCTTCATGACGGATTTCGTCGTCGAAGGCGTCGTCGTCAAGGGTGCTCCTGTGGGGGGAGTCGCGTTCTGCCCGACCCTTCCAGGGGCAACCTGAACGCTTCCTGAACACACGCCGCGCGGGTATTGCCTTTTCGCCCAGGTGTACTGCGGTGAGAATTTCCGAAGAAAGCCGACTCCGCCCCCTTGCGCTAACAGTCCCCTAATAATTCGGACTTACGTTCCTGCCGTGACGCGACACGAGGAGCACCACGAGGAGCAGGGCGACGCGGGCGGACGGCTGGGCCGGCGGTCGGGAGCGCTGAAGATCGTCGGCCTCACCCTGGCGGGCGCCCTGGTGCTGGGCTCGGCCGCCGTGGGCTGGGTGTACTGGCACCTCGACCACAACATCAAAAGCGTCGACATCAACAGCGCGCTCGGCGACGACCGGCCCGCCCCGGCGATGACCACCCCGTCCCCGGCCGACTCGGTCTCCGCCTCCCCGCTGCCCACCGGGTCCCTGAACATCCTGGTCCTCGGCTCGGACTCGCGCAGCGGCAAGGCGAACAAGGAACTGGGCGGCGGCGACAGCTCCGGTGCCCGCTCGGACACGGCGATGGTCGTGCACATCGACGCGGGCCGGACGAAGGCCACCGTCGTCAGCATCCCGCGCGACACCCTCGTCACCCGCCCGTCCTGCCCGCTCGCCTCGGGCGGCTCCACGGCGGTGGCGTACGGCACGATGTTCAACAGCGCCTATGCGCTGGGCGGTCCGGTCTGCGCGGTGAAGACCGTCGAGTCGATCACGAACGTCCGCATGGACCACTACATCGAGATCGACTTCTCCGGCTTCGCCAAGCTGGTCGACGCGCTCGGCGGGGTCGACGTCACCACCACGCAGGACATCGACGACGACAAGAGTCATCTGCGTCTGGCGGCCGGCGCCCATCACCTCGACGGCACGCAGGCCCTCGCGCTCGCCCGCACCCGGCACGGCATAGGCGACGGCAGCGACCTCGGCCGCATAGGGCTGCAGCAGACACTCGTGAAGGCCCTGCTGGAGCAGATGGCCGGCATCAAGCTGCTCACCGACCCGGCCAGGCTGTACCGGGTCGCCGACGCCGCCACGGCCGGCCTCACCACCGACACCGGCCTGGACTCCCTGACCGAGCTGATGCGGCTCGGGCAGAGCCTGAAGGGCCTGACCGCAGGCCGGGTGAGGACGGTGATGATGCCGGTCGTCACCGCGCCCTCCGACCCCAACCGGGTGATCGCGCAGGAGCCGGCGGCGAGCGATCTGTGGGCGTCCCTGCGCTGACCGGAACATTCTCGCGGAAATGTTTCGCGAGGGTGTCGATCCCGGTGCCTCCCGTTCGACGCACGGGGTGAGCGGACGGGGAACGGCCCCGCCGCCCGACCGAAGGAGTCACCATGCCCCGCTACCTGTCGATCGTGCACATCGACGAGTCCTCCGCCCCCGCCGAAGGCCCCAGCGAGGAGCTGATGCAGCGGATGGGCCGGCTGATCGAGGAGGTCACCAAGGCCGGCGTGATGCTCGACACCGCCGGGCTGACGCCGTCCGTGCAGGGCACCACGGTGCGCTGGCAGGGCGGCAAGGTCTCCGTCACCGACGGGCCGTTCACCGAGTCCAAGGAGGTCATCGGCGGCTACGCGATCATGCAGTGCAAGGACAAGGCCGAGGCGCTGGAGTGGACCAAGCGCTTCCTCCAGGTCCACGAGGACTACTGGACCGTGAGCTGCGAGGTCCGCGAGATCGCCGAGGGCTGAGTGTTCGCTGGCCCTGCGGCCCCCGGGGGTGTTGCATGGTGGGCTGTGGAAGCACAGCCCACCCCAGCCCGCCCCGGGGCCCCGGACTCCGCCGCGGCACACGCCATCGAGACCGTCTTCCGCCTGGAGTCCCCCCGGGTCGTCGCGGGTGTCGCCCGGATCGTCCGGGACATCGGCATCGCCGAGGAACTGGCCCAGGACGCGCTGGTCGCCGCCCTGGAGCGGTGGCCGCGCGACGGCGTGCCCGACAACCCCGGCGCCTGGCTCATGGCCGCGGCCCGGCACCGTGCCGTCGATCTGGTCCGGCGCCGCGAGACCTACGCCCGCAAGCTCGCCGAGATCGGCCGCGACCTGGAGACCACGGCCGCGCCCGAGGTGCCGGCCGACCCGGACGACATCGACGACGACCTGCTCCGGCTCGTCTTCACCACCTGCCACCCGGTGCTGTCCGCCGAGGCCCGCACCGCGCTCACGCTGCGCCTGCTCGGCGGTCTGACCACGGCCGAGATCGCCCGCGCCCACCTCGTCCCGGAGTCGACGATCGCCCAGCGCGTCGTGCGCGCCAAGCGCACCCTGGCGAGGAGGAACGTCGCCTTCGAGGTGCCCTGCGGCCCCGAGCGCGAGGCCCGCCTCGGCTCCGTCCTGGACGTCATCTACCTGATCTTCAACGAGGGGTACGCGGCCACCACCGGCGACGACCTGCTGCGCCCCGGCCTGTGCGAGGACGCGCTGCGCCTGGCCCGCGTCCTGTCCGCGCTGATGCCCAAGGAGGCGGAGGTGCACGGCCTGACCGCGCTGCTGGAGTTCCAGGCGTCCCGTACCGCCGTCCGCACCGGCCCCGACGGCGGGCCCGTCCTCCTCAAGGACCAGAACCGCCGCCGCTGGAACCGCATGCTCATCGCACGTGGCGTCCGCGCCCTGGAGCGCGCCGAGGCCACGGCGACCGGCGCCCCGGGCCCGTACGCCCTCCAGGCGGCCATCGCCGCGTGCCACGCACACGCCTACACGTACGAGGAGACCGACTGGCGGGCCATCGCCACCCTGTACGGCCTGCTGGCCGCCCGTGCCCCGTCGCCGGTGGTCGAGCTGAACCGCGCGGTCGCCGTGTCCATGGCCGACGGCCCGGCCGAGGCGCTGCGGCTGGTGGACGCCCTGGCCGCCGAGCCCGCCCTGCGCGAGTACCACCTGCTGCCCAGCGTCCGCGGCGACCTGCTGTCCCGCCTCGGCCGCCCGGCGGAGGCACGCGCGGAGTTCGAACGGGCGGCCGCCCTGGCCGGCAACGAGAAGGAACGCGCACTCCTGCGCCGCCGGGCCGAGGAGCTGCCCGGCTAGGCGGGCCGTCCGACGAGCATCGTGGGTGCCCCGGCGACCCGGGTGAGGAACACCGTCGCCGCGTTCGGCCCCTGTGGCTTGACCTTCTTGCGCAGCTCCTCGGGCTCGACCGCCGAGCCGCGCTTCTTCACGGTCAGTGTGCCGACCCCGCGCTCCCGCAGCAGGGCCTTCAACTTCTTCACGTTGAAGGGGAGTTGGTCGGTGATCTCGTAGGCGGAGGTGTACGGGGTGGGCCGTAGGGCGTCGGCGGTGACGTACGCGATGGTGGGGTCGATCAGCCCGCCGCCGACCTCCTCGGCCACCTCGGCGACCAGATGGGCGCGGATGACGGCGCCGTCGGGCTCGTACAGGTACCGCCCGACGGGCCGGGCCGGGGGATCGGGCAGCTTCCGGCCGAGGAGCGTGCGCGGGCCGGGCAGCAGCGTGGCGCGTACGGCGCCCGGCGTCCCGGTCCCGAACCAGAGCACCGCCTCCTTCACGTCCCCGCCGTCCGAGATCCACTCGGCCTCGGCGTCGGCGGGCACGACCTCGTGCGGAATGCCGGGCGCCACCTTCAGCGCGGCGTGCGGTGCCCTGCGGGCGGCCTCGACCGCCCAGGACAGCGGTGGCGAGTAGGCCTCCGGGTCGAAGATCCGCCCGCCCGCCGCCCGGCCGCCACCCCTCGCCGACGCGCTCCGCGCGGCCCCTCCCGCTCGCCCGCCCCGCCGGGCCGGGTCCACGAAGACCCCGTCGTACCCGGCCGTGTCCACCTCCGTGACGTCCGCCTCCCGCACCTCGATCAGCCCGCCCAGCCCCAGCGCCTCGGCGTTCGCCCGTGCCACGGCCGCCGTCGCCGGATCCCGGTCCACCGCGAGCACCCGGATGCCCGCACGGGCGAGCGCGATCGCGTCCCCGCCGATCCCGCAGCACAGGTCGGCCACCGACGTCACGCCGAGGCTCCCCAGCCGCTCGGCGCGGTAGGTCGCCACGGTGGTCCGCGTCGACTGCTCGACCCCGTTCGGCGTGAAGAACATCCGCCCCGCGTCCGCCGCCCCGAACTTCGCCGCCGCCCGTTGCCGCAGCCGGGCCTGGCCCAGCGCGGCCGACACCAGCTCGGCGGGGTGGTCGCGGCGCAGCCGGGTGGCGACGGCGAGTTCGTCCGCCGGCGCGGTGTCGCGGACCTCGTCGAGGAGGGCGCGGCCTTCGGGGGTGAGGAGCAGAGCGAGGTCGTTCACCGGGACATTGTGAGCCAGTCGGTGGATCGTGCGCCTTCCGGCGGCGCTGTCGGCCCGGCGGCCGGGCACGGGGCTGGGAGGATCCGGCACCATGCGAGCAGTCGTACAAAACGATCAAAACGATAAAAGATCGTCCCGTTTCGGGCGTCTGATGCGCGGCTGCGGAGCCGTCGCGCTGGCCTCCGCGGCCCTCCTCTCCGGCTGCGCCGGCCCCTCCGTGACCCGCCCCGCACCCGCACCCGGCCATGGCGGCCCCGTCCGGCCCCTGAGCCCGCAGGCCGCCGAACACGCCCGCCTGGTCGCCGCCGCCAAGCGCTGGGGACTGGCCCAGGTGCCGCTGACGCCCCCGCCGCCGCCCGAGGAGAAACCGAGGATCGCCACCCGGTACGGCTTCGAGGTGGAGCACCAGCAGAAGAACTGGGACCTGCCCCCGGTCTTCACCACCGTCCCCACCCTGCAGAAGATCGTCTTCCTGACGATCGACGACGGCTCGGAGAAGGACCCCAGGTTCCTGCAGATGATGCAGGAGCTGAAGATCCCGTACACCGCCTTCCTCAGCAACTACCTGGTCGAGGACGACTACAGCTACTTCGCCGAGATGCAGGCCCAGGGGCACACCCTCAACAACCACACCCTGCACCACCCCTATCTGCCGGGCCTGTCCTACGAGGGGCAGCGGACCGAGATCTGCGGCATGCAGGACATCATGGAGCAGCAGTTCGGCACGCGCCCGACGGTCTTCCGCCCGCCCTACGGCAACTACAACGAGGACACCCTGCGCGCCGCCAAGTCCTGCGGCATCAAGTACGCGCCGATCTGGAACGAGGAGGTCTACGTCGACCACTGGGAGTTCCGCGAGGACGACCAGCGCATCCGCCGCGGCGACATCGTCCTCACCCACTTCCGCGGTCGCTCCGACTGGAACGGCACGATGATCGACGACATGCGCCGCTTCCTGGACAAGGTCACGCGCGAGGGCTTCGCCGTGGCCCGCCTGGAGGACTACCTGTGAGGCCGGGGAGGAGCCCGCGGGCGCGGCGCGCGGGGTCCGGTCGCGGGCGGCGCCCGTGCCGCTCCCTGGCCGGGCTCCTCGCCTCGGCCCTCCTCCTCACCGGCTGCGCCCAGTCCGTCGACCCCATCGAGCGCCTCGGCAAGAAGGCCGCCGAGGGCGTACGCCCGCACGGCCCCACCCCCGACCAGAGCTACCGCCGCTGGGGCCTGACCGAGCCCCTCGCCCGCCCGCCCCGGCCCGCCGCCCGTGCCCTGGCCCTCGCCCCGCAGACCGCGGGCCGCGCCCTGCCCCGCGTCGTCGACCACGTCCCCACCCGCGACCGGGTCGTCTTCCTCACCTACGACGACGGCGCCGAGAAGGACCCCCGGTTCGTCGACATGGTCCGCGAACTGCGGCTGCCGGTCAGCGTGTTCCTCACCGACACCGCCGCCGGCCCCGACTACGGCCACTTCGCCCGCCTGCGCGAACTCGGCGCCGGCATCCAGAACCACACCCTCGACCACCGCGTGCTGGCCGGACTGCCGTACGCCGGACAGCGCGCCGAGATCTGCGGCCAGCAGGCCAGACTCCGATCCCGGCTCGGCGCGCGCCCCCGCCTCTTCCGCCCGCCGTACGCCTCGTACGACACCACCACCCTGCGCGCGGCGGCCGACTGCGGCATCTCCGCCCTCGTCCTGTGGCGGGCCGCGATGACCCCCACCGACCTCGTCTACCCCCACGGCAAGCACCACCTGCGCCCCGGCGACATCATCCTGGTCGGCCCGGACGAGACGACGGGGGTGCCCTTGCAGCAGCGCACGACCCTGGTGCTCCGCAGGGTGCAGCAGCGGGGGCTGACGGTGGGGAGACTCGAGGACTACCTGTAGTGCCCGATCCGGTGCCGGCCCCCGGCGACAGCGGGACGGCGCCGAGCGCCAAAAGGAGCCCCGCGCCGGCGGACTTCGGCCGACGCGCCGGACGGCATTGGCACTCCGCTTGACCGAGTGCTAATCGCGGTCATAGTCTCGGCTCTGGCACTCCCCAAGTGAGAGTGCCAAAAAAGCGACGGGCAGGTCCGGCACCCGCGACGACGGATCCACCTGGTCGCCACCTCAGACAGTTAACCCCGTGAGATCTCCGAAGGGGGAGGTCGGATCGTGACGACCACCAGCTCCAAGGTTGCCATCAAGCCGCTCGAGGACCGCATCGTGGTCCAGCCGCTCGACGCCGAGCAGACCACGGCCTCTGGCCTGGTCATCCCGGACACCGCGAAGGAGAAGCCCCAGGAGGGCGCCGTCCTCGCCGTGGGCCCGGGTCGCTTCGAGAACGGCGAGCGTCTTCCGCTCGACGTCAAGGTCGGCGACGTCGTCCTGTACAGCAAGTACGGCGGCACCGAGGTGAAGTACAACAACGAGGAGTACCTCGTCCTCTCGGCTCGCGACGTGCTCGCGATCATCGAGAAGTAGTCACCTCGAGCAAAGCATTGCTCTTGAGCTGCGCCCCTGGCCCCCGCGACCGATAACGAAGCCGGGCGCCCGGGGCGCAGTTGTCTTGTCACCCATCAGATTTCCGAGAGGGCTCCCGCTGTCATGGCGAAGATCCTGAAGTTCGACGAGGACGCCCGTCGCGCCCTCGAGCGCGGCGTCAACAAGCTGGCCGACACGGTGAAGGTGACGATCGGCCCCCGGGGCCGCAACGTCGTCATCGACAAGAAGTTCGGCGCCCCCACCATCACCAACGACGGTGTCACGATCGCCCGTGAGGTCGAGATCGAGGACCCGTACGAGAACCTCGGCGCGCAGCTGGTGAAGGAGGTGGCGACCAAGACCAACGACATCGCGGGTGACGGCACCACCACCGCCACCGTGCTCGCCCAGGCGCTGGTGCGCGAGGGCCTGCGGAACGTCGCCGCCGGCGCCTCCCCGGCCGCCCTGAAGAAGGGCATCGACGCCGCCGTCGCCGCCGTCTCCGCGGAACTGCTCGCGACGGCCCGGCCGATCGACGAGAAGTCCGACATCGCCGCCGTCGCCGCGCTGTCCGCCCAGGACCAGCAGGTCGGCGAGCTGATCGCCGAGGCGATGGACAAGGTCGGCAAGGACGGTGTCATCACCGTCGAGGAGTCCAACACCTTCGGTCTGGAGCTGGACTTCACCGAGGGCATGGCCTTCGACAAGGGCTACCTGTCGCCGTACTTCGTGACGGACCAGGAGCGCATGGAGGCCGTCCTGGAGGACCCGTACATCCTCATCAACCAGGGCAAGATCTCCTCCATCCAGGACATGCTGCCGCTGCTGGAGAAGGTCATCCAGGCCGGCTCCTCCAAGCCGCTGCTGATCATCGCCGAGGACGTCGAGGGCGAGGCCCTGTCGACCCTGGTGGTCAACAAGATCCGCGGCACCTTCAACGCCGTCGCGGTGAAGGCCCCGGGCTTCGGTGACCGCCGCAAGGCGATGCTGCAGGACATGGCGATCCTCACCGGCGCCACGGTCATCTCCGAGGAGGTCGGCCTCAAGCTCGACCAGGCCGGTCTGGACGTGCTGGGCTCCGCCCGCCGGGTGACCATCACCAAGGACGACACCACCATCGTCGACGGTGCCGGCAACACCGAGGACGTCCACGGCCGTGTCGCCCAGATCAAGGCCGAGATCGAGAACACCGACTCCGACTGGGACCGCGAGAAGCTCCAGGAGCGCCTCGCGAAGCTGGCCGGCGGCGTGTGCGTGATCAAGGTCGGCGCCGCCACCGAGGTGGAGCTGAAGGAGAAGAAGCACCGTCTGGAGGACGCCATCTCCGCGACCCGCGCCGCGGTCGAGGAGGGCATCGTCTCCGGTGGTGGCTCCGCCCTGGTGCACGCCTCCAAGGTCCTCGAGGGCAACCTCGACAAGACCGGCGACGAGGCCACCGGTGTCGCCGTGGTCCGCAACGCGGTCGTCGAGCCGCTGCGCTGGATCGGCGAGAACGCCGGCCAGGAGGGCTACGTCATCGTCTCCAAGGTCAAGGACCTGGAGAAGGGGCAGGGCTACAACGCCGCCACCGGCGAGTACGGCGACCTGGTCAAGGCCGGCGTCATCGACCCGGTGAAGGTCACCCGCTCCGCCCTGGAGAACGCCGCCTCCATCGCCTCCCTGCTGCTCACGACCGAGACCCTGGTCGTCGAGAAGAAGGAAGAGGAAGAGCCGGCCGCCGCGGGCCACGGCCACGGCCACGCCCACTGACGCAGGTCGGTGAGTCGTAGCGAAGGCCCGGCACCCCGGTAGGGGGTGCCGGGCCTTCGCCCTGTCTACTGCTCCAACTCGTCCAGCGCCCCGAGCTGTTGCATCAGCCCGAGCTGGTCGTCCTGCCACCAGATCTCGGCGATCTTGCCGTTCTCGGTGAACCGGAAGAGCGTCATTCCGGTCATGGTGACCTGCCTGCCGGTGGGCGGGATGCCGAGGAAGTCGCCATGGTGCGTGGCGTTCCAGGTCCACCGCGCGCAGGCCCGGCCGCCCTGGGTGAGCACGTCTTCGACGGTGAACCCGAAGTCGAAGGCGGCACGCCACATCCGGTACTCGGCGCGGGTGCTGTCCAGCCCGATGACGTCCTGCGGGCTGATCGGATCGTGGCTGTGGACGTCCTCGTCCAACAGGTCGTTGAGCGGTGCGAGCTCGCCCGGAGCCGCCAGCGCCGCGAAGAACCGCCGTACGGTCGCCTCGGCCGGCCGCTCGTCGCGTACGACGTCCAGATCGAGGAACGTCGGCGTCTCGTCGCACAGGGCGACCATCCCCCGAAAGATCCTGTCGGTCTCCGGGAGGTTCGAGTTCCGCATCGCCTCCTCGTAGGACGGGAACTCCACGACTTCGACGATGTGCGACGCGTCCGACCGGTCCTTGCCGACCAGCGCATGCGTCGCCGTCCGCTTCCCCTTGGTCTGTTCGACCCATGTGTCCATCAGCCGGTTCATCGCGTCGAACTGGCTGGTCCTGCACTCGATGAGCTGCACAAACGTCATGGCTGCCTCCGGCCCCCCTGGGTCCGGTCGAACGGCCCCATTGTCCCACCGGGCCCCGAAGCCCTCGTGCTGCTGCGCCGTCATCGGGCCGTGCGCCGGCGGGGGAGGCGGTCGCCGTCCGCCCGGGGCCGGCCGACGAGGGCGGCGGCGGACACGTCACCGGCCGATGCGGCGCACAGGGAACCGCGAGCGTCCCCGTGCGGCGCCGAGCGGCTCACCGGCCCTACCGGGGCCCGTACTTCCGCCCCGTGCGGGAGGAGATCCCGCCCATCAGCCCCCGCGGGGTGACCTTCACGAGGCCCATCAGCGCCTTGTAGCGGGGGTCGGGGATGGACAGGGACTTGCCGCGGGCCAGGTCGGACAGGGCCGACGCGACCAGTTTGTCGGCGTCCAGCCACATCCAGCCGGGGATGTTGTCCGTGCCCATCCCGGCCCGCTGGTGGAACTCGGTGCGCACGAAACCGGGGCACAGGGCCATCAGCCGTACACCGCTGTCGGCCAGGTCCTTGGCCGCGCCCTGGGTGAACTGCACGACCCACGCCTTGGAGGCGCCGTAGGTGCCCCGGGGGACGAAGGCCGCGACCGAGGCGACGTTGACGACGCCGCCCCGGCCCCGCTCCCGCATCGCCTCCGTCGCCGCCGAGGTCAGCCGGAGCACCGCCTCGCAGTGCACCTTGAGCATCCGCAGCTCGTCGGCCATGGGCACATCGAGATAGCGGCCCTTGTTGCCGAAGCCGGCGTTGTTGACCAGCAGGTCGACCGGGTTCTTCCGGTCGCCGAGGCGGTCGGCGACCGTCTCGATGCCCTTGTCCTCGGACAGATCGGCGGTCAGCACCTCCACCTCGATGCCGTGCCGGTCGTGCAGTTCGGTCGCCTGTTCGCGCAGTCGCCCGGTGTCCCGCGCCACCAGGACGAGGTCGTGCCCGTCAGCCGCCAGCCGCCGCGCGAACGCGGCACCGATCCCCGCGGTCGATCCCGTAATCAGAGCCGTTGTCATGGCCCAAGGGTAGTGACCCGGAGCGAGCGCGTCCGCTGCCCGTGGGGCGGTGCGGCGGATCGGCCGACGGGCTCTCAGTCCTTCGGCCGGGCCGTGTACTTGCGCGCCGCCGCCAGTGTCTCCGCGTCCAGCGCCTCGCCCGCGGCGAGCAGGCTCGGCAGCAGCTCCCGCTCGGCGGTGACGGCACGGAACTGCATCGCCACCGTCACCCCGTGGCCCGGCCGGTGCACGACCTCGATCGGGTCGCCCGCCCGCACCTGGCCCGGTTCGATCACCCGGAGGTAGGCACCCGTTGCGCCCTTCTGCGTGAATCGCTTGACCCAGCCGCGCTCGCCCAAATGGCCCTGGAACGTGCGACACGGGATCCGGCCCGAGGTCACCTCCAGAACCACCTCGTCGCCGATCCGCCAGCGCTCGCCGATCAGCGCCCCGGAGAGGTCCAGGCCGTCCGTCGTCAGGTTCTCCCCGAAGCAGCCGTTGGTCAGCGATCGGCCCGTCTCGCGCTCCCAGTCGTCGAGGTCCTCGCGCGCATAGGCGTACACCGCCTGGTCGTCCCCGCCGTGGTGCCGCAGGTCGCACACCGTGTCACCCACGAGCCCGCTCGCGCCCTCGCCCTTGGGACCCGGCGCGATCACCCGCACCGGTCCGTCGGTCGGCTTCTTGTCGATGCCTGTCACGCCCTGCGGCTGATCCGTGTACGACACCGGCTGGGGGCGGCCCAGATTGACCGAGAGAAGCTTCATGTCCGCACGGTACGGCACCTGTCTCAAAGCGTCGAGCGAATATCGCGCGGCACCTCCAAGACGGTCTTATACTCAAGAGGTGATCGAGGCTCGTCATCTCCGTGTCCTGCGCGCCGTCGCCACCACCGGTTCCTTCTCGGCGGCGGGGCGCGAACTGGGCTGCACCCAGCCCGCCGTGAGCCAGCAGATGAAGGCCCTGGAGACCTCGGTCGGCACCCCGCTGCTGGTCCGCAACGGCCGCGAGATGCGGCTGACCCAGGCCGGGGAAGCCCTGGTCAGGCATGCCTCCGGCATCCTCGCCGGGCTCACCGCGGCCGAGGAGGAGGTCGCCGCGATCGCGGGCCTGCGCGCCGGCCGGGTCCGGCTGGTCTCCTTCCCCAGCGGCAGCTCCACCCTGGTCCCCACCGCCCTGGCCGCCCTGCGCGCCGCCCATCCCGGCACCCGCGTCTCCCTGGAGGAGGCCGAGCCCCCGAAGTCCGTGGAGCTGCTGCGCGAGGGCGACTGCGACCTGGCCCTCGCCTTCCGCTACGAAGGCGCGGCGGTCGCCGAGGAGTGGGACGACCTGGTCGTACGGCCTCTGCTGACGGACCGTCTGGTCGCCCTGGTGCCCGAGCGGCACCGACTCGCGCGCGCGGAGGCCGTCGCCATCGACGAGTTGGCCCAGGAGCCCTGGATCGCGGGCTGCCCGCGCTGCCGCGGCCAGCTGGTCGAGGTGTGCGAAGGGGCGGGTTTCACCCCGCGCATCGACTTCGCCACGGACGACTACCCGGCGGTGGTCGGCCTGGTCGGCGCGGGCCTGGGAGTCGCCGTGCTGCCGCAGCTGGCAGTGGAGTCGGTACGGCCCAGGGGCGTGCGCACGGTACGGCTGGAACCGGCGGTGCGCCGTCAGATCGTCGCCCTCACCCTGCCCGACCTGGCACAGGTCCCGGCCGTGGCGGCGACGCTGGAGCAACTGGCCCGCGCGACCGGCCGCGCCTAGGACCCGCGGCCCGGCGGGATCCGAAGGGGAAGTGCCGGCGGGCGGCACCGGGGGCGGCTCGCCTCGTGACACGGTGGATCGCACGCCCCGCAGGGGCGCGGCGGCAAAGGCGAGGGCACGCACGCGGCGTGGCGGCGTGCCCTGTTGGAGGGAGCGCGAGCGCACCCGGCGCGCCGGGAAGTGCAGAAACGTTCCTTCTTGATGATGTCGGAGCGGTGTCCCTCAGTGGTCCGGGGCGGTGTCCGCGCCGGCGGCCGAGGCCGTCACCAGGCGGTTGCGCGCACGCCCCATCAGCTCCTCACGCTCGTCCTCGGTCAGGCCGCCCCACACGCCGTACGGCTCGCGTACCGCCAGCGCGTGCGCCGCGCACTCCGCGCGGACAGGGCACCTCATGCAGACCTCCTTGGCCGAGTTCTCGCGAGCGCTCCGAGCCGCCCCGCGCTCGCCCTCGGGGTGGAAGAAGAGCGAGCTGTCCACACCGCGGCAGGCAGCCAGCAGCTGCCAGTCCCACAGGTCCGCGTTCGGTCCGGGAAGGCGGGAGAAATCTGCCATTACGTGACCCCTTGTAGCCGTTCTGAGCGGATACGGTGCCATCGACCGTACATCTCCGGTCTAAGGAGATGAAAATATGACTCATTGGCAATCTAGCCTCGGACACCACAAAACGGGAAGAAAAGCGGCCAAATGGGGCATAGTTGTGATGAAAAGTTGAGGGTCTGTCGGCCATGTCTGCACCGTGTCGAGACCCTCACGTAGAGTGCCGAAGACGGCATGTAGCCCCGTAACTCTTTCGAGTGACCGTCGTTGAGAGTGCGGAGGCGGTTGAAAACACAAGCGCTCGGGCAGGCGTCCGAGACGGTCGACCGCACAGGTGACGATTCCGTACCAGCCTGGAGGCTCAAGGTGACGCGCATCAGCTGCGGAGGGCGGTCATGACATCCGTCCTCGTCTGCGACGACTCCCCGCTTGCCCGAGAGGCGCTGCGCCGCGCGGTCGCGACCGTGCCCGGCGTCGAGCGTGTGACGACGGCGGCCAACGGCGAGGAAGTCCTCCGCCGCTGGGGCGCCGATCGCTCCGACCTCATCCTGATGGACGTGCGCATGCCCGGCCTGGGCGGTGTGGAGACCGTGCGTCGGCTGCTGTCCGCCGACCCCGGCGCGCGCATCATCATGCTCACCGTCGCCGAGGACCTCGACGGTGTCGCCCTCGCGGTCGCCGCCGGCGCCCGGGGCTACCTGCACAAGGACGCCTCGCGCGCGGAGCTGCGCGCCACGGTGACGCAGGCCCTCGCCGACCCGACCTGGCGGCTGGCGCCGCGTCGGCTCCGCTCGGCCGAGATGGGCGCCGCGCCCACGCTCACCGCGCGCGAGATCCAGGTCCTGGAGGGCATGAGCCACGGCCGCTCCAATGCCGAGATCGGCCGCGAGCTGTTCCTCTCCGAGGACACCGTCAAGACGCACGCGCGGCGCCTGTTCAAGAAGCTCGGCGCCTCGGACCGGGCCCACGCGGTGGCGCTCGGCTTCCGCTGGGGACTGGTCCGGTAGGCGGTGCGCAGCCCTGCGGGGCCGGCGGGACCGACCACCACCGGGCATCTCGGGCGGAGCCGGACGGGTGTCCGCCTCCCCCGGCAGCAGCAGGGCGCCCCACCGGCGCCCGAACCGCCGACGGCACGGGACCCGGCACGCCCCACGGGAGCGTCCGGGCCGGCTGCCGTCCCGAACCACGACCCGCTTGCGGCACGGCGCCGGTCCCCGGACCCGGGGCCCGGCCGGGCTGGGGCTCGGCCGGACTCGGGTGCTGGTGTGCGGGCTGTGCGGGCCGTAGGCGCGCGTCCCACGCCCCCAGGGGCGCGTCGACGTGCCCCGGCCTCCGTGGCGGCGTCTCGACGCGCCCTGGCCCTCGTGGCGGCGTGTCGATGTGCCGCGGCCGCGTGTCGACGTGCTCCATCCGTACGTGCGGTGGGTGAAGGTGCCGTCGCGCGGCGGGCGACGGCACCCGCGCGCGGGCGGATGCGACGCCCCGCGGCTCCCGGAGCGCGTCGGCGCATCCCGGTCGTCGTACGCGCGGTTGTGCGCGCGGTGGTCGTACGCGGCCCGGTGCTCCGGGTCTCGGATCGCCGCGCCCCGGTCCGTCCGCGGAGGCGGTGGCCTGTGGGTCCCGCCGTGTGCCCGGCAGCGGGGGAGCGTCCCTCTGGTGCGTCCTCGTCGTCCGTGGAGGCGGCCGTGACGCGTCTGCGAGGGGTGGACCCGGTCACATTCGCGGAGGCGCCCGGCAGGCCGGCGGCCCGGTGGCCGCTCGTGTGCGGGCA
Source organism: Streptomyces yokosukanensis (assembly GCF_001514035.1). Taxonomy (GTDB): domain Bacteria; phylum Actinomycetota; class Actinomycetes; order Streptomycetales; family Streptomycetaceae; genus Streptomyces; species Streptomyces yokosukanensis. The sequence continues at coordinate 302,400 of NZ_KQ948208.1, forward strand.
CGGAGATCCACTTGCCGAACACCCGTGGTCGACGCCGCGCGGCGAGCGCCGGGGCGTACTCGGGAGGGCTGTTCACGCCCCCGGCGGACGACGTGGTCGGGCGCCTCGGCGGGCGGCGTGCAAGACGGCCCGCCGGGCGCGCGACGCTCGTTTCGGCGCGGATGCCGCATCCTTGAGGTGTGGAGTCTCTCGGGGACGAGTCGGTCGAGGTGAAGGGGAGGGCGCAGGGGATGAGTGTCGGCGCGCCTGCTCATAACGCTTCGGTGCACAACCACGAGCACAGTGCGACGGACCGGACGGCCGCAAGGCACGATGGACCGATGCGCGACGACGAGGCGGGCACTGCCCAGGGGGCGATCGGTGCGCTCGTGCATCGCGCTGTCGACGGGGACGAGCAGGCCACTCACGATCTGCTCGCTCATGTCCACCCGTTGGCGCTGCGCTACTGCCGCACCCGGCTGTCCCGGCTCCCCGGCGACGCACGCCACTTCGTGGAGGACCTGGCCCAGGAGGTCTGCGTGGCCGTCCTCCTCGCCCTGCCCCGCTACCGTGACACCGGCCGCCCCTTCGAGGCGTTCGTCTTCGCCATCGCCTCCCACAAGGTCGCCGATCTGCAGCGCGCCGCGATGCGCCATCCCGGATCCACGGCGGTGCCGTCCGACGAGATGCCCGAACGCCCGGACGACTCCCTCGGCCCAGAGGAGCGCGCCCTGCTCAGCAGCGACGCCGAGTGGGCCAAGAAGCTGCTCGCCAACCTCCCCGAGAACCAGCGCGAACTGCTCCTGCTGCGCATCGCCGTGGGCTTGACCGCGGAGGAGACGGGGCAGATGTTGGGAATGTCACCCGGCGCGGTCCGGGTCGCCCAGCACCGAGCCCTGAGCCGTCTCCGGGCGCTGGCCGAGCAGTAACCCCCTTGAGCGGAGCCCGCGCTGCTCCCTTCGTCGAACGGCCAGGCTTCCGCATCCGTACGAACATACGAAGCCTGAAGCGACCCCGTACCGTGGAATTTGCTAGCGATGCTTCCCGTTAGCATGGACATCCGCACCGATCAAGGCCATTTGGGGAAGGTGTCATGACTGCCAACGTCGACGGAGTGCCCGGTAAATTCGCGACACTCGGGCTGACCTACGACGACGTGTTGCTGCTGCCGGGCTCGTCGGACATGGCGCCCGACGAGATCGACACCGCCTCGTACGTCTCCAAGAACGTGCGGGTCAACATCCCGCTGCTGTCCGCCGCCATGGACAAGGTGACCGAGTCCCGCATGGCGATCGCGATGGCCCGCCAGGGCGGCGTCGGCGTGCTGCACCGCAACCTCTCCATCGAGGACCAGGCCAACCAGGTCGACCTGGTGAAGCGCTCGGAGTCGGGCATGGTCACCGACCCCATCACCATCCACCCGGAGGCCACGCTCGCCGAGGCCGACGCGCTGTGCGCCAGGTTCCGCATCAGCGGCGTCCCGGTGACCGACGGCGACAAGAGGCTCCTCGGCATCGTCACCAACCGTGACATGGCCTTCGAGAGCGACCGCAGCCGCCGCGTGCACGAGGTCATGACCCCGATGCCGCTGGTCACCGGCAAGGTCGGCATCTCCGGCCCGGAGGCCATGGAGCTGCTGCGCAAGCACAAGATCGAGAAGCTTCCGCTGGTCGACGACAAGGGCGTCCTCAAGGGCCTCATCACCGTCAAGGACTTCGTCAAGGCCGAGCAGTACCCGAACGCGGCGAAGGACGCCGAGGGCCGGCTGCTGGTCGGTGCGGCGGTCGGCGTGGCGGGCGACTCCTTCGAGCGCGCCCAGGCCCTGATCGAGGCCGGTGTCGACTTCATCGTCGTGGACACCGCGCACGGCCACTCCCGGCTGGTCGGCGACATGATCGCCAAGATCAAGTCGAACTCCTCCGGCGTCGACGTCATCGGCGGCAACGTGGCCACGCGCGACGGCGCCCAGTCCCTGGTCGACGCGGGCGCGGACGGCATCAAGGTCGGTGTCGGCCCCGGCTCCATCTGCACGACCCGTGTGGTCGCCGGCGTCGGCGTCCCGCAGGTCACCGCGATCTACGAGGCCGCGCTCGCCGCCAAGGCGGCCGGTGTCCCGGTGATCGGCGACGGTGGTCTGCAGTACTCCGGCGACATCGCCAAGGCCCTGGTCGCGGGCGCCGACACGGTGATGCTCGGTTCCCTGCTCGCGGGCTGCGAGGAGTCCCCGGGCGAGCTGCTGTTCATCAACGGCAAGCAGTTCAAGCTGTACCGCGGCATGGGCTCGCTCGGGGCGATGCAGTCCCGCGGCGACCGCAAGTCGTTCTCCAAGGACCGCTACTTCCAGGAGGGTGTCGCCTCCGACGAGCAGCTGATCCCCGAGGGCATCGAGGGCCAGGTGCCCTACCGCGGCCCGCTGTCCTCCGTCGTCCACCAGCTGGTCGGCGGCCTGCGCCAGTCGATGTTCTACGTCGGCGGCAAGACCGTTCCGGAGCTGCAGACGAACGGCCGGTTCGTGCGGATCACCTCGGCGGGTCTGAAGGAGAGCCACCCGCACGACATCCAGATGACGGTCGAGGCGCCCAACTACAGCAGCAAGAGGTGACGTACACGCGCGCGTGAGGCCCTTCGAGGCGTGACCGACGGCGGCTCCGGACCCTCCGGGGCCGCCGTTGTCGTACCTGTCGGCGATACTGGGAGACGCTGAAACGCATCAGGGAAAGGCCAAGACGTGACTGAGATCGAGATCGGGCGCGGCAAGCGCGGCCGCAGGGCGTACGCCTTCGACGACATCGCCGTCGTCCCCAGCCGCCGTACGCGGGACCCGAAGGAGGTCTCGATCGCCTGGCAGATCGACGCCTACCGCTTCGAGCTGCCCTTCCTGGCCGCCCCCATGGACTCGGTCGTCTCCCCGGCCACCGCGATCCGCATCGGCGAGCTGGGCGGCCTCGGAGTCCTCAACCTCGAAGGGTTGTGGACGCGGTACGAGGACCCGCAGCCGCTGCTGGACGAGATCGCCGAGCTGCCGGCCGAGCAGGCGACCCGTCGCCTCCAGGAGATCTACGCGGCTCCCATCAAGGAGGAGCTGATCGGCGCCCGCATCAAGGAGGTGCGCGACTCCGGTGTGGTCACGGCGGCCGCGCTCTCCCCGCAGCGCACCGCCCAGTTCTCCAAGGCGGTCGTGGACGCGGGCGTGGACATCTTCGTCATCCGCGGTACGACGGTCTCGGCGGAGCACGTGTCGTCCGCGCACGAGCCGCTGAACCTGAAGCAGTTCATCTACGAGCTGGACGTCCCGGTGATCGTCGGCGGCTGCGCCACGTACACGGCGGCCCTGCACCTGATGCGCACGGGTGCCGCGGGTGTGCTCGTCGGCTTCGGCGGCGGCGCGGCCCACACCACGCGCAATGTGCTGGGCATCCAGGTCCCGATGGCCACGGCCGTGGCGGACGTGGCCGCGGCCCGCCGGGACTACATGGACGAGTCCGGCGGCCGGTACGTGCACGTGATCGCGGACGGCGGTGTCGGCTGGTCCGGCGACCTCCCGAAGGCGATCGCCTGCGGCGCCGACTCCGTGATGATGGGCTCGCCGCTGGCCCGTGCCACGGACGCGCCCGGCAGGGGCCACCACTGGGGCATGGAGGCGGTCAACGAGGAGCTGCCCCGCGGCAAGAAGGTCGACCTCGGCACGGTCGGCACGATCGAGGAGATCCTCACCGGCCCGTCCCACACCCCCGACGGCTCGATGAACTTCTTCGGCGCCCTGCGCCGCGCCATGGCCACCACCGGCTACAGCGAGCTGAAGGAGTTCCAGCGGGTCGAGGTGACGGTCGCGGACAGTCAGCACAAGCGCTGACGCGGACGACGTGAGGGGCCCGGCCACCAGGGAGGTGGACGGGCCCTTCGTGCTGCGGGCGCGCCGTGTGCGGCGCACGCCGCGGCGTGCCTACGCGGCGGCCTTCTTGGCGCCGGAGAACGCGGCGAACGCGGCGATGGCGAAGAAGAGGAAGGTCAGCGGGTCGGCGTCTTGCTTCCATGCCTGCTGGACCACGTCGAAGTGCTGGAAGAACACCTCGCTGAAGCCCATGTGCACCGCCTTGGCGCCGATCATCGCCTCGCCGACCAGCTGGCCGATGTACACCGAGCCGAGCGCGACGACGGCGCTGATCACCGGGAGGGCCGGGTTGCGGCCGCCCGCCTTGCCGGCCGCGAGACCGACGACGAAGCCGACACCGACGGCCGCGTAGCCGATCTCGTGCTTGGTGGCGCCGATGACGAGCCCGTAGAGCGCGGCGGCGGCCACCGCGGCGACGACGGCGGGGCGAAGGTACCCGGCTGGCCGGCGAAGGCGCCCTGCTGCGGCGGGTACGGCGCGCCGGCCGGGGCCTGCTCGGCGTACGGGGCGGCGTCGACCGGACCGGGCTGCGGCGGCTGCGGCGATGGAATTGACTGGCTCATGACAGAGATCCCCCCGAGATGGAACACGGCTGAAAGACGGAGACGGAAAACCCCCGCACACACGCGTGTGCGACGAGTCCGGGGGAGATTAACAGCCGGGGAGGCCGCCGCTCCCGGCTGTTTTCCGTTCGTGATCAGGCTCAGAGCCGGTGCGCCGACCCCGCGGGTGTGGCTCCGCGCGTGTCCAGCAGCAGCTGGGCCTTCACCGACAGGCCCTGCAGGTCGTACGTCCGGTGGTTCTGGAGCAGGATCGTCAGGTCCGCGTCGGCGGCGGCGTCGTAGAGCGCGTCCGCGCGCGGCACCGGGCGGTCCAGGACGTTCCAGTGGGCCACGTGCGGGTCGTGGTAGCTCACGGAGGCACCCAGCTCCATCAGCCGGATCGCGATCTCCTGGGCCGGTGTGCCCTGCTGGTCGGCGATGTCGGGCTTGTAGGTGACGCCGAGCAGCAGCACGCGCGCGCCGCGGGCGGACTTGCCGTGCTCGTTGAGGAGCGTGGCGGCGCGCTGGACGACGTAGCGCGGCATGCGGTGGTTGACCTGCTGGGCCAGCTCCACCATCCGCAGGGTGCGGGTGGCGTGGCCGGTCAGGTCCTGCGGGACACCGTGTCCGCCGACGCCCGGCCCCGGCCGGAACGCCTGGAAGCCGAAGGGCTTGGTCTCGGCGCACCGGATGACGTCCCACAGGTCGACCCCCAGCTCATGGCAGAGAACGGCCATCTCGTTGACGAGGGCGATGTTCACGTGCCGGAAGTTCGTCTCCAGCAGCTGCACGGTTTCCGCCTCGCGCAGCCCGCGCGCGCGTACCACCTTGTCGGTGAGCCGGCTGTAGAAGGCGGCGGCCGACTCGGTGCAGGCGGGGGTGAGACCGCCGATCACCTTGGGGATGCTGGCCGGTGTGTGGTCGCGGCTGCCGGGGTCGACCCGGCTGGGCGAGTAGGCGAGATGGAAGTCGCGGCCGGCGCGCAGCCTCGATCCTTCCTCCAGCAGGGGCCGCAGGAACTCCTCCGTCGTGCCGGGCAGCACCGGCGACTCCAGGATGACCGTGGTGTGCGAGCGCAGCCGCTCGGCCAGCGCGCGGGCCGCCGCCTCCACCTGGCTGAGGTCGAGTCCGCCGTCGGCGCCGCGCGGGGTCGGCGCACAGATCACCGCGGTGCGCACCCGGCCGAGCTCGGCCGGGTCGGTGCCGGGCCGGAAGCCGCCCGAGTGCATCCGGCGCAGTTCGGCGGGGCTGAGGGAGCCGGCCTCGGGCCCGGTGGCATAGCCGATGGTCGGGATGCCTGCCGCGACGGCGGCCTGGGCGAGCGGCAAGCCGTAGGAGCCGAGTCCGATGACGGCGAGGTCTGCGGGCATGCGTGGGCCGTCCTTCCCAGTAGCCGAAGCGGGACAGGTGCGCAACCGCTGTCGACACGTTGAGCGAGTGCTCTGCCAGACTAGGTACACATATGACAGTTATGTGTGATTGTGTTCGTGTGTCTTCCGAGGGTTGTGCGCGAGTTGTCCACAGGTTGGGAGCCCGTGGTGGCTGAAGTCGGGCATCCCGGTCAGAATTTGGGCATGAGGAGGGGATGAACCGGGCTTCGCCCACCGGGTGCGGCCGACGGATGCGAGTCTGCGACAGCGGGAGGCAGCGGTGAGGACAGCGACTCTGGGCCCGGTGCAGCGCGCCGAGGCACTGGCGGGGATGGCGGAGCGGGAGCTGGACGTGCTGGTGATCGGTGCCGGAGTCGTCGGCGCGGGCACCGCGCTGGACGCCGTCACCCGCGGTCTGTCCACCGGTCTGGTCGAGGCGCGCGACTGGGCGTCCGGCACCTCCAGCCGGTCCAGCAAGCTGATCCACGGCGGTCTGCGCTATCTGGAGATGCTCGACTTCGCCCTCGTCCGCGAGGCCTTGAAGGAGCGCGGACTGCTGCTGGAGCGGCTCGCCCCGCACCTGGTCAAGCCGGTGCCGTTCCTCTACCCGCTGCAGCACAAGGGCTGGGAGCGGCTGTACGCGGGCTCGGGCGTCGCGCTGTACGACGCGATGTCCATGGCGCGGGGACACGGCCGAGGCCTGCCTCTGCACCGCCATCTGACCCACCGTCACGCCCTGCGTGTCGCCCCGTGTCTGAAGAAGGACGCCCTGGTCGGCGCCCTGCAGTACTACGACGCGCAGATGGACGACGCCCGCTTCGTTGCCACACTGGTGCGCACGGCCGCGTCCTACGGCGCGAAGGTGGCCAACCGCGCGCGGGTGACCGGGTTCCTGCGCGAGGGCGAGCGGGTCGTCGGCGCCCGGGTGCAGGACGTGGAGGGCGGCGGGGAGTACGAGATCCGCGCCAAGCAGGTGGTGAACGCGACCGGTGTGTGGACCGACGACACCCAGGCCATGGTGGGGGAGCGCGGCCAGTTCCACGTCCGCGCCTCCAAGGGCATCCACCTGGTCGTCCCCAAGGACCGCATCCACTCCACGACCGGCCTGATCCTGCGCACCGAGAAGTCCGTCCTCTTCGTCATCCCCTGGGGCCGGCACTGGATCATCGGCACCACCGACACCGACTGGGACCTCGACAAGGCCCATCCGGCCGCCTCCAGCGCCGACATCGACTACCTGCTGGAGCATGTCAACTCGGTGCTCGCGGTGCCCCTCGGCCGCGACGACGTGCAAGGGGTGTACGCCGGTCTGCGCCCGCTGCTCGCCGGGGAGTCCGACGCCACCAGCAAGCTCTCCCGGGAGCACACGGTCGCCCACCCGGCGCCGGGACTCGTGGTCGTGGCGGGCGGCAAGTACACGACGTACCGGGTGATGGCCAAGGACGCGGTCGACGAGGCGGTGCACGGCCTGGACGTGCGCGTCGCCGACTGCGTGACGGAGGAGACCCCGCTGCTGGGCGCGGAGGGGTACCAGGCGTTGTGGAACGCGCGCGCCCGGATCGCCGCCCGCACCGGACTCCACGTGGCCCGCGTCGAGCATCTCCTGAACCGCTACGGCTCGATGGCCGAGGAGGTCCTGGAGCTCATCGCCGCCGACCCCGGCCTGGGCGATCCGCTGCAGGGCGCCGACGACTACCTGCGCGCCGAGGTGGTGTACGCCGCCTCGCACGAGGGCGCCCGGCATCTGGACGACGTCCTCACCCGCCGTACGCGCATCTCCATCGAGACCTTCGACCGGGGCACGCGCAGCGCCCGGGAGGCGGCCGAGCTGATGGCGCCGGTCCTCGGCTGGGACAAGGACCAGATCGAGCGCGAGGTCGAGCACTACGAGAAGCGGGTGGAGGCCGAGCGGGAGTCCCAGCTCCAGCCCGACGACCAGACGGCGGACGCGGCCCGGCTGGGGGCGCCGGACATCGTGCCGCTCAACTGACGGGCGCGCCCCCCACACGCCCTCACCCGGCCCACGGCACCGGAGCGCCGCGGAACTCGCCGGTCGACGTGCCGGTTTCTCCCTTCTTACGACCCATCATCCCGGTAAGCGGAACGCCCGCTTCACAGAACTGCGCGATCCCGGGGGGCCGGGCCGTGCCCAGGGGCACCCTGGGCGCCCGGCACTTGTCGAGTGAGAGACAATGGAGGCTCTGTCAGGGCGGGTTGTATGAGGGGACGCATGTCGGAGGCGGAGCGGGCGGGTGCATCTCGTCAGGGGACTCGTCAGGACAAGAGCGAGCGTCGTCTCCTCGCCGGGCGGTACCGGCTGGGAGACGTGCTGGGCCGGGGCGGTATGGGCACGGTCTGGCGCGCCGAGGACGAGACCCTGGGCCGGACGGTCGCCGTCAAGGAGCTGCGGTTCCCGTCGAACATCGACGAGGAGGAGAAGCGGCGCCTGATCACGCGCACCCTGCGCGAGGCCAAGGCGATCGCCCGGATCCGCAACAACAGCGCGGTGACGGTCTTCGACGTGGTCGACGAGGACGACCGGCCGTGGATCGTCATGGAGTTGGTGGAGGGCAAGTCCCTCGCCGAGGCCATCCGCGAGGACGGTCTGCTGGCGCCGAAGCGCGCCGCCGAGGTGGGTCTCGCCGTCCTCGACGTGCTGCGCTCCGCGCACCGCGAGGGCATCCTGCACCGCGACGTGAAGCCGTCCAACGTCCTCATCGCCGAGGACGGCCGGGTCGTGCTCACCGACTTCGGCATCGCGCAGGTCGAGGGCGACCCGTCCATCACGTCCACCGGCATGCTCGTCGGCGCCCCCTCCTACATCGCGCCCGAGCGCGCCCGCGGTCACAAGCCGGGACCGGCGGCCGACCTGTGGTCGCTCGGCGGCCTGCTGTACGCGGCGGTCGAGGGTGTGCCGCCGTACGACAGGGGATCGGCGATCGCCACGCTCACGGCGGTGATGACCGAGCCCCTCGGGGAGCCCAAGAACGCGGGCCCGCTCAAGGACGTCATCTACGGCCTGCTCACCAAGGACCCGGCCGAGCGGCTCGACGACACCGGGGCCCGGGCCATGCTGGGCGAGGTCATCCACGCGCCCGAGCCGGAGGCGCTGGACGCCACCCGCGTGGTGCCGCTGCCGGTGCCGCCCGGTCCGGTCGCGGGCAAGCGGGGCGAGGAGGCCGGGGAGAAGCTGCGCGGCGCGCTGCGTTCGGTCCGCAAGGCGGCCGGTGCGGCGGCCCGGACGAAGAACGGCGAGGACACGGACACACCGGGTGCGGGCGGACCGAGGGGCGCGAGCGGCAGTGCCGCCGGCGCCCGCCCGGCCACGCCCGGCGGCGCCCGCCCGGCCGCCCCCGGCGGGGTGCGGCCCGGTGCCTCCGGTGGGGCCCGGGGCGGGGCCCCCGCGGCGGGTGCCGGGGCCGTCGGCGGACGGACGGGGTCCGCCTCCGGAGCCGCCGGTTCCACCGACGCGCCGAACTCCGGCGCGAAAAAGACGAGTTCCGGCTGGCCCGTGGTCCCGCCGCCGGACCTGGACCTGCCGCCGCGGCCGGTGCCCAGGGCGCCGCTGACCGACGTGGTGCCGAGGCGCACGCTGGTGATCATCGCCGTGGTGGTCGCCCTCGCGGTGCTCGGCACCGTCCTGGCCATCGCCCTGAGCGGCGACGGCGGCAAGGACGACAAGGGCAGCGGTTCCAAGGCGGTGGCGAGCGCCGGCGCGTCCGCCAAGCAGGACAAGGGCGACAAGGCCAAGGGCGGCGGGGCGCAGACCGACGGGGCGAGCCCGTCGTCCGCCGGTAGCGGTTCCGCTCCGGGCTCCGCCGTCGACGCGAGCGCGTCCACCGGCGACTCCGGCAAGTCCGGTGCGAAGGGCGGCGGAATCGCGCCGGCGGTGTCGACCCGCAAGAGCGGCCAGGGGTACTCGATAGGGTTGCCCAAAGGATGGTCGTTCAAGTCCAGCGACGGCGCGGGCGACCGCTACACCGGTCCCGACGGGCAGAAGCTGCTCGTCGGCTGGACCGCCACCCCCAAGGACGACCCGGTGGCGGACTGGGAGAACCAGGAACGCTCCATGGTGCGCGCGCAGTACCAGAAGATCCGCATCGAGAAGGTGGACTACCGCGACTGGAACACCGCCGACTGGGAGTTCACTTACGTCGACGGCCCCAAGTACCGCACCATCGACCGGGGTTTCGTCGTCAACGCCCGTCTCGGTTACGGACTGATGTACACCGCGAAGGCCGCGAACTGGGACAGCGCGTTGCGCGAGGACACCTGGAAGACCCTGACGACGTCCTTCGAGCCCAAGTCGTAGCCGTCGTAGGCCCAAGTCGCGGGCCGCGGGCGCCGTTTTGGGGCGTGAGAATCCGTCATCCACTCAATGCGGGTTGCCTCCGGCACGTATCGTGAATGGTTGAGGACCGTACGCAGCCGGATGCGTGTGCGAAACGGGTCGTGAGGCGAACGGATGTGACCGACCGGGCGGCCGGGGGAGGCAACGTGGACGACTACGCGGGTCGGGTGCTCGCCGACCGCTACCGCCTGCCGCTGCCACCCTCCGACGAGTACGAACTCACCGAGACCCGCGCCTTCGACACCTACAGCGGTCAGGAAGTGCTCGTCCGGCAGGTGCCGTTGCCTGAGGTCGTCGAGGCCGAGGTGCTCGATGCCGAGGGGCTGCCCGAGGGGTTCACCGCGCGTGAGCGCGGGACCCGTCGGACGGCGGACGCCCGCACCGCCACCCGCCGGCCCGCCGATCCTGCCGTGCGGCGCGCCGTCGAGGCCGTGCAGGCGGCGGCCCGCATCCCCGACCATCCGCGGCTGGACCAGGTCTTCGACGTGTTCGCCGAGGGCGGGTCGCTGTGGATCGTCAGCGAGTCGGTGGCCGCGCGTCCGCTGGCCGCACTGCTCGCCGAGCAGCCCCTGTCGCCGTACCGGGCGGCCGAGGTCGCCTCCGACGTGCTCATGGCGCTCAGGGTGCTGCACGGCCACGGCTGGGTGCACCGCAACATCACCGCGCGCACGGTGCTGGTCTGCGACGACGGCAGGGTGATGCTGACCGGCCTCGCGACGGGTGCCGCCGAGGAGGCGCTCTGCGGGTACGACCCGGTGCCGGACGAGGGCGGTTCGGCGCCCGCGGAGGCGGCGGCCGGGGTGGAGCGGGCCGAGCCCGCCGTCGGCGGCCCGACCCACGGTGCGCCCTCCGCCGACGCCGATCCCGAAGCCGCCCGCCGGGCCGCGATCCAGGCGAGGGCGGCCGGCGGGCTCCCGCCGCCGGGGGCGAACGGCGCGTCCGGCGGCGGCGGAGTGCCCGGTGCGGCGGGGCAACGGCCCCTGGAGAGCGGCGCGGACATCCGTGCCGCCCGCGCCGGGGCCATCGCCGCGTACCGCGCGGGCGCGCGTGCCGCCGCCCGGGTGCAGGAGACCCGGGAGAGCGGGCGCCCCGCGCTGCCCGCCGCCAGACCGCCCGCCGAGGACGGCACCGGCGCCGACCGGGCCGACGGCGCGCCGCCGTCGTCGTACCCCGGCCGACCCGGCACCACGACACCGCCCGGCCGCACAGCAGACCCCTACGGCGTGCGGGGCGCCCCCTGGCACGGCGCCTCGCCGCGCACCGGCGCCGGCGGCTCCCCGGCCCCGGGCGGCACCCCCCGGCGCCCCGGGCTGCCCCCGGCGGACCCCCGCCCCGGCCTCCCACCGCTCCCGGACCAGGCCCCCGACCGGCCCTCCCTCCCGCCGCAGCAGTCGCGCTGGGACGAAGGCGGGGATCCGGTCGCGCCCCGGCGCGGCCCCGCGACGGCGCTGGCCGCCGAGCGGGCACGGCAGGTGCGGACGACCGTCGTCGGGCCGGTGACCGAGCGCTGGGCGCCGGAGCAGGCCGGACCCGTGCACGAGAACTGGCAGCTGGCGGCGCCGATCGGGCCCGCGACCGATCTGTGGGCACTCGGCGCGCTGCTGTTCCGGGCCGTGCAGGGGCATGCGCCGTACCCGGAGGAGTCGACGGCCGAGCTGGTGCAGCTGGTGTGCGCCGAGCCGCCCGCCTTCGCCGAGGAGTGCGGGCCGCTGCGGCCGGTCGTGGAGTCGCTGCTGCGTCAGGACCCCACCGAGCGACTGGACTTCGAGGAGCTGAGCGGGTGGCTGCGCTCGCTGGTGCGGTCCGCGCCCGAACCCGACGCCGGTACGCATGTCGTGCCCGTGCCGTCCGCCGATCCGCGCCGGCTGCCGATCGTGCGCCGCCGCGGCGAACTGGTGCGGCTGCGGCGCCGGCGCGCCGCGCTGCCCGAGACCCATCCGCACGGCCGGCACAAACGGGCCCGGGAGGAGGCGCGGGCGCCGCGCAGCCTCGGCCGGACCCTGCTCCTGCTGATCCTGCTCCTGCTGGCCGGGGCGATCGCGTACGCGATGCTGTTCATGCCGAAGCAGGGTCACGGCGCGGCGGCGGGCAGCGACCGCACCGGCAGCGCGGGGCAGGCGGGCCCCGCTCCCTCGCACGGCCCGCGGCCGTCCTCGGGGCAGTCCGCGGACGGCGGCCCCTCCGCCTCCGCGCCCGCCACCGGGACCCGGACCGACGGCGACCAGCCCGTCGCCGACGGGTTCAGCCTGCGCAAGGATCCGGACGGTTTCCAGATCTCCGTGGCCAAGGGCTGGGACCGCACCCCGAAGAACGGCAGCGGCCAGGTGGTCTACTCGCACGGGAACTTCGAGCTGATCGTCGTACCCGGACGGGACGGCGCCGCGGCCTACGGCAGCGATCCGATGGCCTACCAGCGGGACAAGGAGAGCGAACTCCAGCCGTACCGCACCTCCAGCTGGGCCACGGCCACCGGCCTGAGAACCATCGAGGTGGGCGGACGCACCATGGCCGAGGGGCAGTTCACCTGGACCGACGGGCAGGGTCGCGACCTGTTCGTGCGGAACATGGCGATCCTGTTGGACGGCCGCTATCACATCGTCCAGGTCCGCGGCCCGGAGGCCGAGCGGGACACGGTGACCCGGCTGTACGAGCAGGCCACGACGACGTACCGCTACACGCGTTGAGCGCCGCGTATACCGGCCGTCCGGTCCTGGCCGATTTGCGGCGGCGACAACCGTCACAGTGCTGTCACCTTGGGACCCCACTGGTTCCCTGTTTACGGACCGGTCCTTAATCTGACCCTGTCAAGAGCATTGCGGGGCAACGTGAATCAGATGCAGGGCCTGCTCATAGCGGGCCGCTACCGGCTTGCCGATTCCATCGGCAGCGGCGGCATGGGCCGGGTGTGGCGTGCCCACGACGAGGTGTTGCACCGGACGGTCGCCGTCAAGGAGTTGACCGCCGCGCTCTACGTCTCCGACAGCGATCAGGCCGTTCTCCTGGCCCGTACCCGGGCCGAGGCACGTGCCGCCGCGCGTATCAACCACTCCGCCGTCGTCACGGTGCACGACGTCCTCGAGCACGACGGGCGCCCGTGGATCGTCATGGAGCTGGTCGAGGGCAACTCGCTGGCCGACGCGGTCAAGGAGCGTGGACGCGTGGAGCCGCGGGAGGCCGCGCGCATCGGCCTGTGGGTGTTGCGGGCCCTGCGCGCCGCGCACTCCGCCGGCGTCCTGCACCGGGACGTCAAGCCAGGCAACGTCCTGCTCGGCCGCGACGGCCGGGTGCTGCTCACCGATTTCGGCATCGCCCAGATCGAGGGCGACTCCACCATCACCCGCACCGGAGAGGTCGTCGGCTCGGTCGACTACCTCGCGCCCGAGCGGGTGCGCGGCCACGATCCCGGCCCCGCCTCGGACCTGTGGGCGCTGGGCGCCACGCTGTACACGGCGGTCGAGGGCCGTTCCCCGTTCCGCCGCACCTCACCGCTGAGCACCATGCAGGCGGTCGTCGAGGAGGATGCCGACGAGCCGCGCCACTCCGGTGCGCTCGGCCCCGTCATAGCCGCCCTGCTCTGCAAGGAACCGGAGCGGCGGCCGAGTGCGGAGGAGGCCGAGCAGATGCTCGCCGAGGCGGCGGAGGGCCGCCGCCCGCACGCGGCTCAGGCGTTCGTCCCGACCCAGAACTCCGGCCTGCACGCGGGCCGGACGAGCACCCTGTCCGCCTCGGGCTTCGGCGCCGCCGGGACGGCCCCCGGCGCACCGGCGGTCCCGGGCCGTTCCGCGACCGGGGCCACGGCCGTCGCCCCGGCTCCCCAGGGTCCGGCGCCGGTACGGCCCCGGCGTCGTCGCCGGCTGCGCACCCTCGCGCTCGTCGTCGCCGTCGCGGCCGTGCTCGGCGGCGGTGCGGCGGTGGCCTTCCAGGAGTTCGCCGCCGGCACGGAGCAGAACGCCGGGTCGGGCGGGGGCGCGGGCCCGGCCACCTCGTCACCGTCCGCGAGCGGCAGCACCGCACCGGACTCCGAGGGCACGGTCCCCGACAGCTGGAGGCTCTACCGCGACCCGCTCGGTTTCAGCCTCTCCCTGCCCAAGGGCTGGAAGCGGACGGTCTACCAGAACCAGGGCGCCCTCAAGCAGGTCGACTACAGCCCGGACGGCGGCCTGCACTTCGTGCGCATCGCCATCGACAGCTCGCCGGACTTCGCCGACGCCCTCGCGCACCAGAAGGACCTGGAGCAGCAGTTGCAGCGGCTGGTCGACTACCAGCGCGTGGCCATGAAGGAGAACCTCTACCGCGACCGCAAGGGCTCGCTGTGGGAGTACACCTGGTACGCCCTGAAGAAGGACCCGCCGCACGTCGCCGGCGCGCGCCACGCCATCGAGGAGACGTACTACTCGCGCGCGGGCACCGAGTACGCCATCTACATGTCGACACCGGCCGGGGACTGGGCGAAGACCAGCAAGCAGTTCAAGTGGGTACTGCAGAGCTGGCAGCAGCCGAACGAGGGCTGAACGACAGCCGATACGGCTGAAAAGCGCTGGTCGTGTGACGCGGCTTGGCTGATCGGCGCCCCGGAGCCCATGGGTCCGGTGCGGCATGATGGGCCTCATGGGGACCGAGGGCGCCGACTTCCGGGTGATCGCGGGCCGCTATCGCCTGGAGGCACGCATCGGGCGTGGCGGCATGGGCGTCGTGTGGCGGGCCACCGACGAACTGCTGGGGCGCCGGGTCGCGGTCAAGGAACTCCTCCCGGACGACTCCCTCTCCGAGGACGACGCGCGGCGCCGCCGGGACCGCACCTTCCGCGAGGCGCGGGCGGTCGGCCGGCTGCGGCATCCGCACATCATCGTCGTGCACGACGTGGTGGAGCAGGGCGAACGCCCCTATCTGGTCATGGAGTTGGTCGAGGGCGGCTCGCTCGCCGACCTGATCTCCCGGCAGGGCCCGGTCGACGCCGCAGAGGCCGCGCGGATCGGCATCGCCCTGCTCAGCGCGGTGCGCACGGCGCACGAGGCAGGGGTGCTGCACCGGGACATCAAACCCGCGAACGTCCTGCTGGAGTCCGGCACCGGCCGGGTCGTGCTGACCGACTTCGGGATCGCGCAGGTCGCGGGCGCCACCACGCTCACCGAGACCGGCTCCTTCGTCGGCTCGCCCGAATACACCGCGCCGGAGCGGATGTCGGGGCTGCGCACCGGCCCGGAGTCCGACCTGTGGTCGCTGGGCGCGCTGCTGTGCACGCTGCTCAGCGGCGAGTCGCCGTTCCGGCGCGACTCGCTCGGCGGCATCCTGCACGCGGTCGTCGCCGCCGACATCCGGCCGCCCGCCGAGGCCGAGCCGCTGCTGCCGGTCGTACGGGGCCTGCTGGAACGCGACCCCGACCGCCGACTCGGCGCGGGAGACGCCGAGCTGATGCTGCGTGCGTTCCTGGAGACGGGCCGGACCCCGGAGGCGCCGGGCACGTCCGGCGCACCGGCCGCCGGGCGCGGCCACCGCATCGGCGGGGCCCGCACGCCGAGGGCCGGGACGCCGAGGGCCGGGACGCCCGGGGGGCGTACGCCGACGTCCGATGCGGCCGGGGGCGGCTTCGCGGGGTCCGACACGTCGGGCAGCGGTACGGCGAGCGCCGCCGCGGCCTACACGCCGACCCAGCAGGACGTACCGCACGGCGGACCCCCGCCGCCCACCGCGTCCGCGGCGGCGGCACAGGCCCCGGCCCGCACGTCCACGCGCGGTGTGCTGGTCGCGGCCCTGCTCGTCGCCGCGCTGGCGGGGGCCGGTGTGTCGGCGGCGGCGCTGCTGCTGCACGGCAGCGGCGGCGGGGGCGGCGGCAACCCCGGTGGCACGGCGACCTCCCCGGCGACCGGGACCGGCACCGGCCCGACCGCGTCGTCGGCCTCGCCCTCGGCATCGACCACCGCGAGCCCCACACCCACCGGGACCCGTCCGACGGCCACCGGTTCGGCGGGCCCGGCCGGCTCGCGCACCGCGCCCTCCGGTTACCGCACGGCCCGGGACCCCGCCGGCTTCTCCCTCGCCGTACCCGAGGACTTCACCCGCACTCCGCAGGGCGGGCGCGTCTTCTATCTCTCACCGGGGGACACCTTCCGGCTCGGCGTCAAGGTGGCCGCCCCCCAACCGGGCGGCCCGCAGGGCGTGATGGAGCGCTCGGCGGCCGAGGGCCCGGACACCAACCCCGGTTACCACGACGGCCGGGTCACCGCCACCTCGCACGGCGGACACCCGGCCGCGCTGTGGGAGTTCACCTGGGACGGCTACAGCGCGGCGGAGGGCCCGCGCCACACCTACGACCTGTGCTGGGAGGAGGCCGGGCGGATGTACGACGTGTGGGTGTCGGCGCCGGTCGGCAAGGTGCGGGAGGCGCGGGAGTACTTCGACGTGGCCCTCGACACCTTTCGAGCGGGGACCTGACGGCGGCTCGGTCACGGGTTCGTGACCGGTCGCCCTTCCCTGTGGCTGGGTGCGTGCGGGGCGCGGTATGGATGACGCATGAGCAGCAACGGGGGTACCGGCCAGGAGGCCGACGACACGACGAGCTTTGTTCTGCGACCACCGAAGCCGCAGTCGGACGCGCAGCCGGAGGTACGGCCGCACCCCGTCCCGCCCCGGCAGCGGGAACCGGGCGCCGGACGGCTCATCGGCGGCCGGTACCGGCTGCTCGACAAGCTGGGCCACGGCGGCATGGGGACCGTGTGGCGGGCCGAGGACGAGACGGTGGACCGGGAGGTCGCCGTCAAGGAGCCCCGCCTGCCGGACCACCTTCCCGAACGGGAACGCGCCAACGCCTTCGAGCGCATGCGCCGCGAGGCCCGCGCGGCGGCCCGGCTGGATCACCCCGCGGTGGTGAACGTCCATGACGTCGCGGTCGTCGACGGCCGGCCCTGGCTCGTGATGGAGCTGGTGCGCGGGCGCACTCTCGGCGACGTCCTGCACGAGGGCACGCTGGGCGCGCGGGAGGCGGCCCGGATCGGCCTGCAGGTGCTCGGCGCGCTCCAGGCGGCGCACGCGGCCGGCGTCCTGCACCGGGACGTCAAGCCCGACAACGTCCTGCTCGGCCGCCACGACCGGGTGGTCCTCACCGACTTCGGGATCGCGCAGATCGAGGGCGACACCCGGCTCACCGACACCGGTGGCTTCCTCGGCTCGCCCGAGTACATCGCGCCGGAACGGGTGCTGGGGCAGCGGCCCGGCCCGGAGAGCGACCTGTGGTCCCTGGGGGTGCTGCTCTACACGGCCACCGAGGGCGTCTCGCCGTTCCGCCGCAGCAACACCCCGGCCACCCTCCAGTCCGTCCTCAACTCCACGCCGGCCGCGCCCGCGTCCGCCTCCGGCCCGCTGGCCGAGGTCATCGACGGGCTGCTCCGGAAGGACCCCGCGCGACGGCTCCCGGCGGACCGGGTCCGCGCGCTGCTGGAGGAGGCGCTGCGCCCGCCGGTGCCCACCCGGCAGATCGTCCAGGTGCCCGCCCCGGCCGGCCGCTCCCGCCGCCCGGGCCGCACGGTGTGGCTCGCCGTGGGCGCGGCCGTCGTCGTGGCGGCGGCGGCCGGCGCCGTGGTGCTCGCCGATCCGTTCGCGGGCCCGCTGCCCGACGGCTGGAAGACGGTGGCCGAGCCCGGGCTGGGGGCGTCCCTGGGCGTCCCGGCGGGCTACCGGCCCGGGAGGCCCGGCAAGGACGACACCGACAAGAACTGGGTGACGTACCGCGACGCGAGCGGCGGCATCTGGATCAATCTGCACCTGGCCCGGAAGTCGCAGGACCCCCTGCACGAGATCGCGAGCAACGCGTCGGCCCAGATGCAGGCCGAGAACGAGAAGTTCCGCAACGAGGGCGAGTACACCCTCAACATGCCCAAGGGGGCGAAGACCCGCCCGGCGGACGCCACTTACCACGGTCGACAGGCGGCGAGGAACACGGTCGACTACACCGGCACCGACAGCGATCCCCGCCCCTGGGAACTCCAGATCTTCTACTACCGCACCGCGTCCGGGGACATGTACAAGCTCACCGTCTCCTATCCGGCCCGGGGCGACTTCACGGCCCGCGGCCGGGAGGTGGCCGAGGCGGCGATCGCGAACCTGGACATCGAGAAGCCCTGACGGGTGGTCGGCTCCGGCGGCGCGGCCCCACCCCCGCTTCGACAAGGGCGTGGTGCGCACGGTACTCATGTGACATGAGTGGAGACGGCGCACACCCGCCCGACGCACCTCTGAGCGAACCCGTGCCCGGCGCGCGTCCGGGCGGACCCGCGCCCGGCGCACGTCTGATCGGCGGCCGCTACCGGCTGGCCGGACCGCTCGGTTCCGGGCCCACCGGGACCGTCTGGCGGGCCCGGGACGAGCAGGCGCAGGGCCGCCCGCTCGCCGTCAAGGAGCCGCTGCTGCCCGGTGATCCGGCCGACGACGAGGGCAGTCGCCGTGCCGCTCACCGGCTCTACCGGGAGGCCCGCGCCGCGGCCCGGGTGCGCCATCCCTCCGCCGTCACGGTGTGCGACGTCGTCACCGAGGGGCATGTGCCCTGGATCGTCATGGAGTTGGTGGAGGGCGAGTCGCTGCAGGAGGTGCTGCGGCGCGGCCCCCTCCCGCCCGAGGAGGCCGCCCGGATCGGGCTCGCCGTCCTCGGCGCGCTGCGCGCCGCGCACGCCGTCGGCATCGTGCACCGGGACGTCAAACCGGCCAACGTCCTGCTGGAGTCCGGCACCGGGCGGGTCGTCGTCACCGACTTCGGGACCGGTGACGGACACCCCGGGGACCTGCCCGCCGGTTTCATCGCCCCCGAGCGCGCCGCGGGCCCCGGCGCCGGCCCGGCCTCCGATCTGTGGTCGCTGGGCGCGCTGCTCCACGCCGCCCTGGGCGACACGGACCCCGGCCCGCTGGGCCCCCTGCTGGACCGACTGCACGCCGACGAGCCCGCGGCGCGCCCCGACGCGCGGGAGGTCACGGCGGCACTGCGCGCGTACCTGGGCCTGGCGCCCGTACCGGACCCGGAACCCGAGGCCGCACCCCCAGCCGCACCTGGCCCGGCGCCCGCGCCCGCCTCCGGATCCTCGGCGGAGCCCTCGTCCGCGCCCCGCCCGGACCCCCGTCGCCGCGCCCCGCGCACCGCGCTCGGGCTGCTTCTGGCGAAAAAAGCCGGACTCGAATGATCGTTCTGCTTGCGGCTCTGTCAACGCCCTGATCAGCGCATTCGCTGCCAGTGATCACTGGCAGCATGTGAGCAGTCGGTGAATCCCCATTACCGACGGGTACACAAAGCTTGCACTCCGGCATACCCTGCGCGTCATGACGGACACGCAGGCCCCGGACAGCACCGGCACCAACCCCCTCGCGCCCGCCCCCGAGGGCGCTCGCACCGCCGCCGACGTGGTCACCCCGGAACTGGTGGCCCAGCTCACCAAGGGCGTCGTCGGCTCCGGCCGTACCGCCAACCACACCCCGTTCACCGGCGAGAAGCTGGCCGACCTGCCCGAGTCCACGCCCGAGGACGTGCGGAGGGCCTTCGAGGCCGCCCGCACCGCGCAGACCGTGTGGGAGAGGACCCCGGTGGCGCAGCGGGCCGCCGTCCTGCTGCGCTTCCACGACCTGGTGCTCCAGCGGCAGGCCGAGGTGCTCGACCTCATCCAGCTGGAGACCGGCAAGGCCCGGCTGCACGCGCACGAGGAGGTGCAGGCCGTCGCCGTCGCGGCCCGCCACTACGGGCGCAAGGCCCCCGCCTATCTGCGCCCCAAGCGGCACACCGGCGCCGTCCCCACGCTCACGAAGGTCACCGAACTGCGCCACCCGCGCGGGGTCGTGGGCCAGATCGCGCCCTGGAACTACCCGCTGGAGCTGTCCGTCGGCGACGCGCTGCCCGCCTTCGCCGCCGGCAACGCGGTCGTCATGAAGCCGGACACCGAGACCTGCCTCACCGCCCTCTGGGCGCGCGACCTGCTGATCGAGGCCGGCCTGCCCGAGGGCGTCTTCCAGGTCGTGCTCGGCGACGGCCCGGTCGTCGGCCCCGAGGTCGTCAAGCACGCCGACTACGTCTCCTTCACCGGCTCCACCCGCACCGGCCGCGAGGTGGCCCAGGGCGCCGCCGCCCGCCTGGTCGGCGTGTCCCTCGAACTCGGCGGCAAGAACGCCATGCTGGTGCTGGCCGACGCCGACGTCGAGAAGGCCGCCGCCGGTGCCGTACGCGCCTGCTTCTCCTCGGCCGGGCAGCTCTGCATCTCCATCGAGCGGCTGTACGTCCACGAGTCGATCGCCGACGCCTTCCTGGAGCGTTTCGCCGCCCGCACCCGGGCCATGCGGCTCGGCAACTCCCTCGCCTACGGCGCGGACATGGGTTCGCTGGTCGGCGAACGCCAGCTGAAGACGGTCGAACGGCACGTCCAGGAGGCGGTGGCCAAGGGCGCGACGGTGGTCGCGGGCGGGACGGCCCGCCCGGACATCGGCCCGTACTTCTTCGAACCCACCGTCCTCGACGGCGTCGAGGACTCCATGGCCGTGTGCGAGGAGGAGACGTTCGGCCCGGTCGTCTCGATCTACCGCTTCTCCTCCGACGACGAGGCGATCGAGCGCGCCAACGCCACGCCGTACGGCCTCAACTCCTCGGTCTGGACGCAGAACGCCCGGCGCGGCCGCGAAGTCGCCGCCCGTCTGCGCACCGGCACGGTCAACGTCAACGAGGGCTACGCTCCCGCCTACGGCAGCGTCCAGTCCCCGATGGGCGGCATGAAGGACTCCGGCCTCGGCCGCCGCCACGGCTCCGAGGGCATTCTCAAGTACACGGAGGCCCAGACCGTGGCCCAGCAGCGCCTGCTGCCGATGGCGCCGTCCCTGGGCATGACCGACGAGGGCTACGCCCGCTTCATGAGCACGAGTCTGCGCCTGATGAAGGCATTCCGGTTCAGGTAACCCACCGAGGGGCGCGGGGAACTGCGCGACAGACCACAGACGGCCCGCACGCGATACTCGACGAGGAGACCCCCGTGCCCCAGGACGCCCATGCCTACGACTACGACGTCATCGTGGTCGGATCGGGATTCGGCGGTTCGGTGACCGCCCTGCGCCTCACGGAAAAGGGCTACAAAGTAGGCGTGCTGGAGGCCGGCCGCCGCTTCACCCGCGAGGCCCTCCCGAAGAACTCCTGGGACCTGAAGAACTACCTGTGGGCCCCCAGGCTCGGCATGTACGGCATCCAGCGCATCCATCTGCTGGGCAACGTCATGGTCCTGGCCGGCGCGGGCGTGGGCGGGGGTTCGCTGAACTACGCCAACACCCTCTACGTACCGCCGAAGGCCTTCTTCGACGACCCCCAGTGGCGGGACATCACCGACTGGCAGGAGGAGTTGAAGCCGTACTACGACCAGGCCCGGCGCATGCTCGGCGTACGGCTCAACCCGACGATGACCCCCTCCGACGTGCATCTGAAGGCCGCGGCCGAGCAGATGGGGGTCGGTGACACCTTCCACCTCGCCCCGGTCGGCGTGTTCTTCGGCGACGGCAAGGACGCCGACGGCGCGGCGACGGCGCGGCCGGGCGGGCAGGTCGCCGACCCGTACTTCGGCGGCGCCGGTCCGTCCCGCAACGCCTGCACCGAGTGCGGCGAGTGCATGACCGGCTGCCGGCACGGCGCGAAGAACACCCTGAACGAGAACTACCTCTACCTCGCCGAGAAGGCGGGCGCGGTGGTCCACCCCATGACGACGGTCGTGTCCGTCACGGACGACTCCCGGGGCGGGTACGCGGTGGCGACCCTGCCGACGGACGGGAGGAAGAAGGGCTCGGGCCGGCTCTTCACCGCCCGCAAGGTCGTCCTCGCCGCCGGCACGTACGGCACCCAGACCCTGCTGCACCGCATGAAGACCGGCGGCCAGCTGCCCTATCTCTCCGCCCGCCTCGGCGATCTGACCCGCACCAACTCCGAGGCGCTGGTCGGCGCGCAGACCGACGACCGCCGCTACCGCAAGGCGACCGGGCAGGCGCGGGCCGACTTCACGCGCGGAGTCGCCATCACCTCCTCCATCCACCCCGACGAGAACACCCACATCGAGCCGGTCCGCTACGGCAAGGGCTCCAACTCCATGGGCGGCCTGTCGATCCTCCAGGTGCCCTACGCCGAGGGCTCCTCGCGCGTCCTGGGCTGGCTGGCGAACGCGACCCGCCACCCCGTGCTGGTCGCCCGCTCCCTGTCCAACCGCCGCTGGTCGGAGCGGACCATCATCGGCCTGGTGATGCAGTCGCTGGACAACTCCCTGACGACGTACCTGAAGCCCGGCGGCGTCGGCAAGGGCCTGCTCACCGCACGGCAGGGCCACGGCTCGCCGAACCCCAAGCAGATCAAGGCCGCCACACAGGCCGCCTCCGTGCTCGCCGCCGAGATCAACGGCTTCGCCGGCAGCAATGTGGGCGAGCTGATGGGCACCCCGCTGACCGCGCACTTCCTCGGCGGCTGCCCCATCGGCGACTCCGCGGAGACGGGGGTGATCGACCCGTACCACCGCCTGTACGGCCACCCCGGCATCTCGGTCGTGGACGGCGCCGCCGTCTCGGCGAACCTGGGTGTGAACCCCTCGCTGACGATCACCGCGCAGGCCGAGCGCGCGATGTCCTTCTGGCCGAACAACGGCGAGGAGGACCAGCGTCCGGCGCCGGGCGCCGCGTACGAGCGGCTGAAGCCGGTGGAGCCGCAGGCCCCGGCGGTCCCGGCGGAGGCGTTCGGCGCGCTGCGCCTGCCGTTCCTGGGGATGCCGGCGGTACCACCGAAGAAGTAGACCGCCCCGGGAAAGCGAAGAGGGACCTGCATCCCCCTCCGAAGGCAGGTCCCTATCGGCCGTTTGTCGGCTCGGCAGGTTTGATCGGCGAAGGCCGCGAAGGGTTGCTCGGGCGACACAGGTTTACCGTGTGGCATGAGTCACATCATGGGGCGGGTGTGACGAAGGGCCCCGCGGGACGGAGACGCCGCGGGGCCCTTCTCTCGGTCAGCACCGACGTCAGGGCAGCGTCGGTGCCTGGGAGCGGCGCCGGGGGGTTGCGCCGCTGGTCCGGTGGTCCCCCCCCCGCCTCGTGGCGGATGGAGAGTGCAGCAATGCCATCGTCCGCGCGGGGACTTGGGGTTGTGCGCATCGTGCTGGATGGGCAACACATCCGCAACCGTTTGACCCGACACTGGTGCATATGTGAAGTTTTCCGCCGGTCGGCTCCGGGCGTCCCCGGAGCCGACCGTTCTCTTGGGTGACCGGGCTGCTGTCCCCTGCCGTCCGGTCACTTCCCTGGAGCGAGGTCCCACGGCGTACGGCACGACCCGTACGCCTCATCGCCCCAGCGAGCCACGCGTGGTTCTGTCGGGCCCGCCCCTGGCTGGCACGGACACCCCGCTCAACGACAGCCGCGCGAGCCGGTCACGCGCCGGACGGGTGAGATGTGATCGGACGCGGAGTCGGACTCGGACGCGGCACGGCTCGGCCACGGCACCTCGGCGGTCAGACGCGGCCCCGGCACAGTTCGAGCAGGGTCATGGCGAGGCCGGTGCCCGGCCTGCCGAGGGCCTCGCGGTAGCGGCCGAGGATCTCCATCTCGCGGGAGAGGTGCAGCCGCCGGCCGCCGGAGGCGATCCGGGTCTGCTGGACGACGGAGGAGACGGCCATCCGCTCCTGGATGAGACCGATGATCCGGTCGTCGAGCACGTCGATGCGCTCACGGGCGTCGGCGATGGTCTCTTCCGCGGTGGTGGTGGTCATGTCGGGGCTCCTGGTGAAGGTGACGGTGACACCCCGGAAACGGCAGGACCCGGAAAACGACAGGCGCCCCGGGCCTTGTCGGCCCGGGGCGCCTGGGAAGTCGCTCGGCGGTTTGCTCAAGCAGGACGACCATGGCAGCCGGCGGGCCGGTTGCCATAGGTAAAGAAGCGGGTCGTCTGCGAAAGCATGGGGACAGTATGGCACGGCGCCCACCCCGTTAGAATCGGTAGTACAGACCCCCGCCCCACCGCCGGAAGGCACCCCGTGTCATCAGCGACTCCCGCTGCCGCCACCCCCGACACCGTTCTGGTCGTCGACTTCGGCGCGCAGTACGCCCAGCTCATCGCCCGTCGCGTCCGCGAGGCGCGGGTCTACAGCGAGATCGTGCCCAGCAGCATGCCGGTCGCCGAGATGCTCGCCAAGAACCCCGCGGCGATCATCCTCTCCGGCGGCCCCTCGTCCGTGTACGAGGAGGGCGCCCCCCGCCTCGACCGCGCGATCTTCGAGGCCGGCGTCCCCGTCTTCGGCATGTGCTACGGCTTCCAGCTGATGGCGCAGGCCCTCGGCGGCACCGTCGACAACACCGGCGCCCGCGAGTACGGCCGTACCGACCTGCACGTCTCCCGGACGTCCTCCACCCTCTTCGAGGGCACCCCGGCCGAGCAGCACGTGTGGATGTCGCACGGCGACGCCTGCTCCGCCGCCCCCGAGGGTTTCACGGTCAGTGCGTCCACGGACGTCGTCCCGGTCGCCGCGTTCGAGAACGACGAGCGCAAGCTCTACGGCGTCCAGTACCACCCCGAGGTCATGCACTCCACGCACGGCCAGCAGGTGCTGGAGCACTTCCTGTACCGCGGCGCGGGCCTGACCCCGTCCTGGACCACGGGCAACGTGATCGAGGAGCAGGTCGTCGCCATCCGTGAGCAGGTCGGCGACAAGCGCGCCATCTGCGGCCTGTCCGGCGGCGTGGACTCCGCCGTCGCCGCCGCCCTCGTCGCGCGCGCCATCGGTGACCAGCTGACCTGCGTGTATGTCGACCACGGCCTGATGCGCAAGGGCGAGACCGAGCAGGTCGAGAAGGACTTCGTGGCCGCGACCGGCGTCAAGCTGGTCGTCGTCGACGCCGAGGAGCGCTTCCTGGCCGCACTCAAGGGCGTCTCCGAGCCCGAGGAGAAGCGGAAGATCATCGGCCGCGAGTTCATCCGCGTCTTCGAGCAGGCGCAGGCCGAGATCATCGCCGACGCGGGCCCGGCGGTCGAGTTCCTCGTCCAGGGCACGCTCTACCCGGACGTGGTCGAGTCCGGCGGTGGCACCGGCACGGCGAACATCAAGTCGCACCACAACGTCGGCGGCCTCCCCGAGGACCTCGAATTCAAGCTCGTCGAGCCGCTGCGCAAGCTGTTCAAGGACGAGGTCCGGATGGTCGGCCAGGAGCTGGGCCTGCCGGAGGAGATCGTCCAGCGCCAGCCCTTCCCGGGTCCCGGCCTCGGCATCCGCATCGTCGGCGAGGTCACCAAGGAGCGTCTGGACCTCCTCCGCGACGCCGACGCCATCGCCCGCGAGGAGCTGACCGCGGCCGGCCTCGACCGCGAGATCTGGCAGTGCCCGGTGGTCCTGCTCGCGGACGTCCGCAGCGTGGGCGTCCAGGGCGACGGCCGCACTTACGGTCACCCGATCGTGCTGCGCCCGGTCTCCTCCGAGGACGCCATGACCGCCGACTGGTCCCGGCTGCCGTACGACGTCCTCGCCCGGATCTCGACCCGGATCACCAACGAGGTCCGGGACGTCAACCGGGTCGTCGTCGATGTGACGTCGAAGCCGCCGGGCACCATCGAGTGGGAGTAGTCCCGCCGCCTTCGACGGTCATGTCCGCCTGAGAGCACGCACCGGCTCTCCGGGCTTCCAGACCTGGACGACCAGATACCTCTCGTCCTCGACGTAGGTCCGTACGACCTCCGTCAGCTCGGTGCGGAAGAGGTGGAACGGCTGCGGCGGTTCCACCTCTTTCACGTACGCGGCCTCGGCGGCGGCGTCCTCGACCTCGAACGCCCGCCCGCTGATCCGGACGTCCCCGCCGCCCATGCCGGTGCCGTCGCCGGGGTTGGCCTGGAGTGCGAAGCGCGGGTCGCGCAGCAGATCGCGGGCCTTGAGGGAGTCCGGCATCATGCCGAGCCACAGCTCTTCGCCCAGGAAGCGGACCTCCAGACCGCTGGTGCGCGGGGAGCCGTCCCTGCGCAGGGTGGCGAGGACATGGTGCCGGTGGCCGTCGAAGCGCTGCTCGGTGATCGCCGCGAGTGCGGGTGCGGCGGTGGCGAAGGCCGCCCAGTTCATATGCGTCATACGCGCCAGTCTCACCGGAAATCCGGACATCTTCTGTCGGGTATCCGCCGCGTACGTCATCTTTACAAAACACCTCTGCCCTTTTGCGCTGACCGGCGGTAACTTCCGGCGCGTACAGCAATCCCAGCGCTGGAGGACCTATGCACGGGCCCACTCCGCCCCTGCCGCTGCCCACCGACCAGCTGCAGTTCGCCATGCCGCCGATGCACGACTCGATGGAGGACGAACGCAGGCACCGCAAGGAGCGGCTCGCCGGCGCTCTGCGGATCTTCGGGCGGTCCGGGCTGGAGGACGGGGTGTCCGGACACATCACCGCGCGGGACCCGGAGTTCACCGACTGCTTCTGGGTGAACCCGTTCGGGATGCCGTTCAGGCACGTCACGGTCGGCGATCTCGTCCTCGCCAATGAGGACGGCCAGGTCGTCGAGGGCCGCTACCACGTCAACCAGGCCGCGTTCACCGTGCACGCCCAGGTGCACGCCGCCCGCCCGGACGTCGTCGCCGTCGCCCACTGCCACTCCGTGCACGGCCGCGCCCTCGCCGCGCTCGGCGAGCTGATCGACCCGATCACCCAGGAGAGCTGCGCCTTCTACGAGGACGTGGCGCTCTACGACGCCTACACCGGCGTCACCGTCGACGCCGAGGAGGGTCGCCGCATCGCCGTCGCCCTCGGCTCGCGCAAGGCGCTCGTGCTGCGCAACCACGGAACCCTCACCGTCGGCGACTCGGTGGACGCCGCCGCGTGGTGGTTCCTGTCCATGGAACGGTCCTGCCAGGTGCAGCTGATGGCGAAGGCGGCCGGCCGGCCCGTCCTCATCGACCACAAACTGGCCGTCGCCACCCGTGAACAGCTCGGCGGCGACCTGGTGGCCTGGATCAACTACCAGCCCCTGTGGCAGGACATCAGCCGCAGCGAGCCGGATCTGCTCAGCTGAAGCCTCTCAGCACGGCGGCCTTGGTCCTCGCGAACTCCTCGTCCGTGAGCACCCCGTCCCGGTGCAGTTCACCCAACTCCCGCAGCCGGCGCAGCAGCACGTCATGGTGGTCGGCCTGGGCCGGTACGACCGTCCGGCGCCGCTCCCGGCCGTCGTGGGCGCCGCCCGTGCGGGTGGAGGGATGCGGCAGCCGGGCGGTGACGGCCGTCGCGACCAGCGCAGTGAGCAGATCGCGCCGCACACTGCCCCACAGGTCCAGGGTGTAGGGGTCCCGTTCGGGCGGCAGCTTGGAGAACATGGTCTCCGGGGTCACGAACCGCAGAAAGCCGTCCTCGTAACCGCAGTTGGGCAGCCACTCCACCTGTGCCAGGTCGCCGAGGGCGATGATCCGCGGGCCGGTCGCGCGTTTGACCCGGTCGGAGGAGTCGGCCCAGTCGATGCGGACCTGTGTGCCGTCGAAGGAGACCGTGCCGTCGGAGGAGCGCACCGACACGGGCACCGGCGGGCCCGGCAGCAGATAGCCGGTCGTGGGCTCCTTGGGGATCCGGTCGAGGAGCAGGGCGTGCCGGATCTCCTCGGCGACGTACTCGGCGGCCCCGTCCCGGTCCGCGGCGACCGTCAGCCGGTAGGGGTCGGCCGGGTCCGGCAGCCGCCCGCCCGTCGCCTGCAGCAGTGGATCGGCGCCCTCGCGCAGTCGCATCCGCAGCCGCCCGCGCCCCCGCTCGGGTTCGTAGGCGATGTCCGAGACCGCTTCCAGGGGCACGGAGATCTCGCCGTACGTCTGCCGGAACAGCGGCACGCGGCGGTGTAGTCCGGGGGTGATCCGGATCGTGCTGCCGTCGAAGGCCCAGGTCCCGTCCCGCTGGATGATCTCGGCCATACGGAAATTCTCGCAGCCGGGTCAACACGGCGGCCCGTACTTCACCCGCCGTGACCCGGTCCGACGATGGCGGACGGCCTGATGTAGGGCACAATTCGCTGTCGACGCAAGGGAGTTGCACGGCGGCGAGACCTTCCATCGAAGGGGCGCGGGCCGTGCCGGTGAGTCGTGGGGAAGGCGGGCGCCGGGCGTGGCGGTGCAGGAGGCGAGACAGGGCACGGGTATCGAGGGGATGCACGAGGGCGGCTGTACCTGCGGGGGCTGCCCGCACGGCGTCCGGGAGGGGCACCGGCGGGCCGTCGCCGCGTTTCTGCGCGGGCGCGACGAGTTCGCGGCCGGGCAGGGCCTGCCGGCCGCCGTGGCGCACTCGGCCTCGGCGTCGCGCCAGTGGGTCTCCGAGGAGCTGACCCAGCGGGCGGAGGCCGTCGCCCGGCGTGGCCGGGCCGAGGGCGAGACATGGCTCGCCCGGCTGTGGCTGCGCACGCTGGCCACGGTGTGGGGCGCGGTCCTCGGGCTGCTGCTCGGCGAGGCGCTCAGCGCGGTCGGCGCGGGCTGGACCGGCGCCCGCACCGCGGCCCTGGTCGCCGCGCTCGTCGTCGCCGCGACGCTCAGTGCCGCCTCCTGGCTGCACCGGGCGCGCGGCGGGGCGCTGGCACCGGTGATCGGCGAGGACAACCGGATGTCCACCTCCCGTACGGTGGCCGCCTGCTGGGTGCTGTTCGTCGGCTACGCCGTCCTGCTGCTGGCCGCCCGGCTGGCGGCCGCCTCCGGCCACGCCGAACGCGACGCGCTGATCTCCGGCCTCGACCTGGCGCGCGGCGCGGGTGTGGTGACCGTCCTCGCCGTGGTGTGCGGCATCGCCGTCCTGGTCCGCCGGGTGGTGGGTCTGCGCGTCGTCGCGCAGCGGTTGCAGAAGGTGCCGGCGCACCGGCCGCGCGCCGCCGACCTGCTCACCGACGACTCCGGCCGGGGCGCCTTCGCCGACATCCAGTACGTCGCGATCAGCGCCGTCGCCCTGCTGTTCGCCGCCGTGCGGCTGGCCCGCCGCCCCGACCAGCTGCCCGACCTGCCCTGGGGGCTGGGCGTGGTGGTCCTGGTCTCCGCCGCGACCTACCTGGCCGGCAAGTACGCCGAGGGCGGCCGCCCGGTGGTCCTCTCCGTGGTCCGCGTCCGCGAACCCGGCGACCTGGACGGGCCGATCCGCACCGGCGACGACATCGAGATCCGTGGTGCCGGCTTCGTGCCGCCCGGCGCCCAGAGCCCCGACCGGCTCTCCCGCATGGTGGTCCGCATCGGCACCGTCGACGTGCACGTGCCGCTGGTCCCCGTCACCGGTGGTTTCAGCAACCCCACCGACACCTCCCTGACCGTGCCCGTACCGGCCGACGTCGAGCCCGGGGCGGTGGAGGTCCAGGTGGTCACCGCGGCCGGGCTGGCGACCAACCGCTGCATCGTCCAGGTGACCGACTGAACGCCAGCGCACAGCTGTGCACGAGGGGTCGTACGCGGAGCCGAAATCCGGAAAAACATCCGGGACGGGATTGAACCGTGCCCCCTGGTCGTACGTATGGTCAGGTGAGGGGTGGGACAGCGGGCGAGAGGCGGCTGGCGACGATGACTCACGGCATGCGGACCGACACGCACATGGACCGGATCAACGGCCTCCGGGGCTGGCGGGATGCCGCCGCCCACTACGCCCTTCTGCCGCTGCGCGTCTTCCTCGGCGTCACCTTCATCTACGCCGGTCTGGACAAGCTCACCGACAGCGCCTTCATGAAGTCCGGCGGCGCCGGGTCCATCGGCGACACCATGCGCGCGGCCCGTGACTCCGCCGCCGTTCCGGCCCTGGTCGACCTCGCCCTGAAGGCCCCGGTCGGCTTCGGCTACGCCATCGCCTTCGGCGAACTGGCCGTCGGCATCGGCACCCTGCTCGGTCTGCTCGGCCGGCTGGCCGCGCTCGGCGGCGCGCTGATCTCGCTCAGCCTGTGGCTCACGGTGAGCTGGGCGACGACCCCCTACTACTACGGCAACGACCTCGCCTATCTGATGGCCTGGATCCCCCTGATCCTCGCCGGCGCGCCCTACCTCTCCGTCGACGCGACCTGGCGAGCACGCCGCCGCCGTCGGCTGGGCGGCGGCTACCGCTAACCGACGACACCCTCAGCCGCCTCACCCGGTCGGACGACCTTCCCTCTCAACTCCCTCTCCTCTCCCTCCGCTTTCCCTCTGTGCCGCCTCGCCGCTCGTGCCGGGTGGTGCCCTTCGGACTGCCCCGATCCTCCCGGACAACCGGATAGGTCATCCGGATCATCTGCTACGGTGACGGTGGCATCAAACGGATAACCTATCCACATATCCAGAACGGGTTGGGCGATGAAGCAGACAGCGGTGGTCACGGCAGGGACGGCGGGAATCGGGTTCGAGACCGCCTCGGGGCTGGCCGAGGCGGGCCTCGCGGTCACCGTGGTCGGGCGCGACGCCGAGCGCGGTGCCCGTGCCGTCGAGCGGATCAACGCCACGGCGCCCCTGCACTCCGCCCGGTTCCTGGCCGCCGACCTGGCCTCGCTGGACGCCGTCCGCGACCTCGCCGGCCGGATCCTCGCCGACGGTCCGCTGACCGTGCTGGTCAACAACGTCGGAGCGATGTTCCCGGACCGGCGGGACTCGGTCGACGGGATCGAGGCGACGTTCGCCGTCAACCACCTCTCGCCCTACCTGCTGACCGAACTGCTGCTGCCCGCGCTGCACGCCGGTGCGCCGAGCCGGATCGTGAACGTCACCTCGGGCGCGATCGGTGTCGCCAAGCGCGTCTTCGACACCGTCGAGCCGCCGGGTGGCTACTACGGCTTCCACTGGTACGGCCGCGCCAAGCTGGCCAACCTCGCCTACACGCTGCAACTGGCCGACCGTCTCGACGGCACGGGCGTCTCGGCCTTCGCGGCGGACCCCGGCGGCGCCGCGACCGACATGACCAACGGCACCATGCGCGATCCGAAGATCGTCTCGCCGGGGCTGCGGTTGCTGTGGCCGCTGGTCCGGCGCAGGTTCGAACGCTCGACCTCGGGCCCGGCGTCCCTCGCGGCCAGGTCGTCGATCTTCGCCGCGACCGACGAATCGCTGACCGGCCGGACCGGCGTCGTCATCGGCCCCCAGGCGCATCCGGTCTCCCCCTTCCGCTCGGCGACGGACCCCCGCACCGCCGAAGCCGTCCGCCGCCTCAGCGAGCGCCTCGCACCACTCGCGGCGGCGTGACGAAACCCGGCGCGGGGGCTCGGCTCGTCCACATCGCGCGCTCCGGCGATGTGCCACTCCAGCGATGCGGATGAGCTATCCAGTTAAACTTCTCCCATGACGACCGCCCCCCTGCGCAAGGACGCCGCCCGCAACTGGGAACGGATCGTCTCGGTGGCTCGCGATCTCGTCGACGAAGGCACCCCCCTGCAGCTCAACGACATCGCCCGCCGGGTCGGTACGGGTGTCGGCACCGTCTATCGCCACTTCCCCACCGCCGAGGCGCTCCTGGAGACCGTCGCCACCCCCACCCTGGAGGCACTCACCGCCCAGGGCGAGCAGGCGCTGGCCGACGACGACCCCGGGCGCGCCCTCGCCGACTTCCTGACCCGCACCGTCGAAGCGCAGGTCACGGACGCCTCCCTGGCCCCGGTCACCGCCGCGGCCACCGACGCCCTGCCGCGCACCACCGAACTGAAGCAGGCGCTGTCGTCGGTCGGCACAGAGCTGCTGGAGCGGGCCCGTGACGCCGGGGTGGTGCGCGCCGACCTGACCCCTGCCGACCTGGTCCCGTTGATGTGCGGTGTCGCCTACGCCGCGACCGTCCACGGCGCCCCCGCGACCCGCGTCGAGACCGCCCGCCGCTATCTGACCGCGCTCCTGGAGGGCCTCTACGTCCGGCCGGAACGGCCGGGGGCCACCGCTGCCCCCGGTCGACCTGGTCCGCCCGGTTCACCCCGGTCGGACTGACCCGGCCCGGTCGGCCCGATCCGGGCCACACTCCCTAGCCGCTCCCCGGGCCACACGGCCTAGCCGCTCTCCGTGCCGCCCCGTCTGCGTATGCCTCGCGCCACGATCGCCGTGGCAGCGGCCAGGCACAGGCCGCCCACGACCAGCGGTACGACCGTGAACCACGGCGTCTGCCACAGCCCGCCCGCGTCTCCCGCGAAGAGCGCGCCGGTGGCGGTGAGAAAGAGCCCGGCGACCAGCCTCCCGGGCTGGAACTCATGACGCAGCACGACCGACCTCCACCTCTCCCACCCCGACCTCCAGCGTCAGGTCCAGCGTGCCCGTGTCCTTGGCACCCTTGACCGGAGCCAGCGTCACTGTCCTGTGTCTGTTCGGCTGCACGTCCACGTCCTTCCGGCCGTTCCCGGGCAACCGGATGTCGCCCACCCCCACATCGATCTTCATCCGCACCGTCGTGTCCGCGGGCACGATCACCTTCAGCTGTCCCGCCCCCACGCGGGCCTCCGCCTCGACCGTCCGTCCCATGCCCGGACGCACCCGGCTCAGGTCAAGGGTGCCGCGCCCGGTGCCCAGCTCGTACGACGGCCGTACCTGGGCCGCAGCCGAGGGCGTCCAGGAAGCGTCGCTCCAGTGGGTGGTGATGTCCTTGGGCAGGGCCGACGCGCCGGCGAGCAGCGCTGCCGTGACGATCGCCCAGAACACCGTCCCGGCTCCCGTCCGCCCCAGGAACGCGCTGACCATGAGGCCCAGCCCGAACACCGCGAGCGCGCACGCCAGGCCGGTCTGCAGGCTGGTGCCCAGCGGATGCGTGTCCCAGGTCAGCCCGGTGCCCAGACCGCCCGCCACCAGGGCCAGCAGGAACACCCAGCCACCGATCCAGCGCGGGCCGCGTGTTCTCGGGGGAGCGGCGGGCTGGGGCCGCACGGAGCTGGTGTGGGGCCAGGGGGTGGCGATGCCGACGTCGACCACGGAGACGAGGTCCCGGCCGCGACCGTCGCCGGGGCCCCAGAGATAGCCGGTGCCGCCGACATGGGTGCCGTCCTTGACGATCGGATCCCGCCACCAGGAGGGGTAGATGGAGATGACCGGCGGTGCCTTGGCCTCCGGTGGGGCGTCGGCGGCGGCCTGCGCGGCGAGCGGGTCGGGATCGGGAGCGCCGCGGCGCCGCGACCAGTACCCGGCACCCGCCAGCAGCAGCGAGAGCACCACGGCGAAGGTCAGCACCGCGCCGTTTCTCAGCATCGTCAGGAAGATTCCGCAGCCGACCAGGGCGAACAGCACGGCGGCGAGCGCCTGGCCGTCGACCCGGCCCGTCAGGAGCTTGCGGACCTCGTTCTCCTCCTCGTCCTCGTACGGCACGAGGAGCCAGGCGAAGCCGTAGAAGATGAGGCCGATGCCGCCGGTGGCGGCCAGCACGGCCAGGGTGATCCGGAAGATCACCGGATCCATGTCGGTCCGCCGGCCGAGGCCCGCGCACACACCCGCGATCATCTTGTGCCGACGGTCGCGCCGGAACCGCTCGGGGGCGCCGGCGCTCGGCTCCTCCTCATCCTGCGGCTGCTCGTCGGCGCGGGTACCGGTGCCCATGCCCGCGCCTATGTCACTGCCTGCGCCAGCGCCTGGGGCAGTCCCTGCGCCCTTCCCTCCCGTCTCCTCCGTCGCGGCGGGTGCGGCATCCGTCGGTCCGGCGCCCGGGGTCGGGTGCGGGCCGGGGCCGGGTCCCGGACCCGTCGCGGCGTGCTCGTGATCCTTCATGCGTCCATGGTGACGGCCCGGCCGCCGCCGCGGGAGTCGGGACGACCCTGGGCGAACCCTGAAATCGGCCCTGAGACGAGGCGGGGAACCGTTCGAGCGGCACATGGCCGCCCCGGTCCGGTGCTCCCCGACCCCGCCCCGCCGAAGATCAGGGGCGTCTCGGGGGCAGACCCTGATGCCTGGCTCCGTCGGCCATGTGACCATCGTTGGCATGCCGGAAGCCGCAAGCCTGCCAGTCGACGACCCGCGGCCGCCGCGCAAGCTCTACCGCAGCAGCGACGGACGCTGGCTCGGCGGAGTGGCGCGGGGCCTCGCCGGGCATCTCGGGCTGCCCGTCATCTGGGTCCGACTCGCGTTCGTCGGCTTGTTCATGGCCAACGGCCTCGGCGCGTTGCTGTACGCGGCGTTCTGGTTCTTCGTCCCGCTCGGCGTCGGTGGCGTCGGAGATCACAGGCCGCCGCCGGTCGCCACGGAGAGCGCTCCAGGTGGCCGCCGAAGACTCATGGCCCGCAAGCCCGACCGCGGGCAGATCGTCGCGCTGCTCCTCATGGTCATCGTGTCCATGGTGTTCGTGGGCAGCGTCAATCTGACCAGCGCGGCCAAGGCGTATCTGCTGCCCGCC
Organism: Streptomyces yokosukanensis; assembly: GCF_001514035.1. Lineage (GTDB taxonomy): Bacteria > Actinomycetota > Actinomycetes > Streptomycetales > Streptomycetaceae > Streptomyces > Streptomyces yokosukanensis. Next base: position 336,786 of record NZ_KQ948208.1, read on the forward strand.
GTCCTCGTCGCGGCCGGTGTCGCCCTCGTCTGGCGCCAGGCGGACAACGCCCGCCGGGCCCGCTGGGTCGAGGTCGGCCGCCGGCGCCGTACCCTCACCCTGCTGCGCGCGGCCGGCGGTGTCCTGCTCGTCACGGCCGGTGTCTCCGCAGTCTTCGTACTGCAGGGCTCGGCCGCCCATCCCGGCGCGGTCCTCCAGGCGGCCCTCGCCGTCCTCGTCGGTATCACGCTGCTGGCCGGCCCGTATCTGGTCCGCATGACCCAGGACCTGTCCGAGGAACGCCTGATGCGCATCCGCGCCCAGGAGCGCGCGGAGGTCGCCGCCCACGTCCACGACTCCGTCCTGCACACCCTCACCCTGATCCAGCGCAACGCCGACAACGCGAACGAGGTGCGCCGCCTCGCCCGGGCCCAGGAGCGCGACCTGCGCACCTGGCTGTACAAGCCGGAGGGCACCGGCAAGGACGAGGCCGACGAGCCGGACACGGTCGCCGAGGCCGTGCGGCGCAGCGCCGCCGAGGTGGAGGACAAGCACGGGGTGCCCATCGAGGTCGTGGTCGTCGGCGACTGCCCGCTGGACGAGAGGACCGGCCCGCAGATGCAGGCCGCGCGCGAGGCGATGGTGAACGCGGCCAAGTACGGTGGCGAGGGCGGCGCCGTACAGGTCTATGCCGAAGTCGAGGGGAGGACGGTCTTCGTGTCCGTGCGCGACCGTGGCCCGGGCTTCGACCTCGACTCGATACCCGCCGACCGGATGGGTGTCAGAGAATCGATCATCGGCCGCATGGAGCGCAACGGCGGCACGGCCCGGCTGAGGTCGGTGCCGGGCGGCGGCACGGAGGTCGAGTTGGAGATGGAGAGGGCGGAGAAGACGTCATGAGTGACGCGACCGAGGCGAACGGCACGGCGGGACCCGCCGAGGCGGCCGGTTCCGGGGCCGCCGCAGGCGGTGCGGCCGGACGGCATGTACGGGTGGTCCTCGTGGACGACCACCGGATGTTCCGCACCGGTGTCCAGGCCGAGATCGGGCAGACCGCCCAGACCGGTGTCGAGGTGGTCGGCGAGGCCGCGGACGTCGACCAGGCGGTCACGGTCATCACGGCGACCCGGCCCGAGGTGGTCCTCCTCGACGTCCATCTGCCGGGCGGCGGCGGTGTCGAAGTGCTCCGCAGGTGCGCGGCGTTGACGGCGGACACCGAGCGGCCCGTCCGCTTCCTCGCGCTGTCCGTGTCGGACGCGGCGGAGGACGTGATCGGTGTGATCCGCGGCGGCGCCCGTGGCTATGTCACCAAGACCATCACCGGCACCGATCTGGTCGACTCGATCTTCCGCGTCCAGGAGGGCGACGCCGTCTTCTCGCCGCGGCTGGCCGGGTTCGTGCTCGACGCCTTCGCCTCCACCGACGCCCCGCCCGTGGACGAGGACCTGGACCGTCTCACCCAGCGCGAGCGCGAGGTGCTGCGCCTGATCGCCCGTGGCTACGCCTACAAGGAGATCGCCAAGCAGCTGTTCATCTCGGTGAAGACGGTCGAGTCCCATGTCTCGGCGGTGCTGCGCAAGCTCCAGCTGTCCAACCGCCACGAACTGACCCGCTGGGCGACGGCCCGCCGCCTGGTCTGACCCCTACGGGCCCGGCCCTCACGCCACCCGGGTCGCCCCCGCGAACGGCATCAGGTCGACGGAGGCGAGCCGGACCGGTGCCGAGGGGTTCGGCGCGTGGATCATCTGCCCGTTGCCCACATAGATCCCGACGTGGCTGACCCCGGAGTAGAAGAACACCAGGTCCCCGGGCTGGAGTTCGGAGCGGTCGACGCGCCGGCCCGCGTTGATCTGGGCGTAGGTGGTGCGCGGCAGGGTGATGCCGGCCGAGCGGTAGGCGGCCTGGACCAGGCCCGAGCAGTCGAAGGCGTTCGGGCCGGTCGCGCCCCAGACGTAGGGGCTGCCGAGCTTGGTGTAGGCGTAGGCGATGGCCGCCGCGGCGCGTGCGCTCCCGGTCGGGGCCGGCCCGTCCTGCCCCAGCGCCTCCCGGGGGTCCGAGGCCGACCTGGAGGCGCGGCCCGGGGCGGTGCCGTCACCGGTGACCTCGGTCCGCTGCCGGGCGGTGAGACCCGCCAGCAGCCGCCGGGCCTCCTCCAGCTTGCCGGTGACGGTCTTCTTCTGCCGTTTCAGCTGCGCCTGCCGAGACCGCAGTGACGCCAGCTCGACGCGTGCGGCGCCGCGCAACTGCTCGATCCCACGCAGCTGTTCGCGCACCTGTGACACGGCGTCGGCCTGCCGTCGACCGACCCGCTCCGCCAACGCGGCGTCGTCCAGATAGCGGTCGGGATCGCCGGACAGAGCGAGTTGCCAGGCCGGGGCGATGCCGCCGTCGCGGTACTGCGCCGCCGCGAACGAACCGAGCTTCTCCCGGGCCGTGTTGAGCCCGTCCTGCCTGCGGGCGGTCTCGTCCCGCAGCGTGTTCAGCCGCCGCTGCGCCGAGTCCGCCTCCTCCTTGGCGCCGTCGTACTTCTCGGTCGCCGCCTCGGCCTCCTGGTACAGCTTGTCCACCTCGGCCTTCACCTGTGCCGGCGTCAGCTGCGGCTCGGCGTGCCCCGTCCCGTCGAACCCCGTCGCGGTGGCCGCGCCCGCGAGGGCGAGAGTGGCGGCCGTCCGGGCCGTATGGCCACCGAGCGAGCGTTGCCGGGGCTTGCGGTGCGCTGCCACCTGGACCGTCACGTCCTTTCGATACGACGCGTACAGCCATGGGTCGACCGGGCGGTCCGGCCGAGTGGTCCGTACGTCATGTCCGACGGCGGCCCGCACAGGGGAAGCGGGCCACCGCCGGACCTTTCTCGGCGGTGGTGGCCGACTGCCGCCCTGGCTCGGACGGCGATGGGGAGCCGGTCACCTGGGGGAGGACGCTAGGCCCGACTGTGACGAGCAGGTAACGGGGTGTACGGAACTGGTCCGGACGGACCGCGATGTGACCGTATGTGACCACGTTGCCGTTCTGGAGTCGTCGCCTTCACGCAGCGTGGTGACCGAAGCGCGGAAAGCGGAACGGGCGGGAGGCATGGGGTGCTATGGGACGCATATATGCAAGATCACCGACGCGGATCGACGAGTGCTGTACCGGGCCCGGTGACATCAGGCCATGGGCCCCTGGCTAGGCTCCGGCCCCATGGACGTACTCATCCATCTCTTCGTCGGCCTGCACATCATCGGCATCGCCGCGCTGCTCGGCGGCTTCCTCACCCAGATGAAGGCGATGGGCCAGGGCACGGCCCGGTTCGTGCCCGGGATGCTGCACGGCGCGCTGACCATGCTGGTCACCGGCGTGGCCCTGGTCGGGCTCAACCAGGCCGACCACCACCACGTCAACACCATCAAGATCGGCATCAAGCTGGCGCTGCTGATCGTGATCCTCGGACTGGTCTATGTGAAGCGCGACGAGGAGAAGATCGACAAGGGGATGTTCGGCGCGGTCGGCCTGCTGACCATGGCGAACATCTTCATCGCCGTGCTGTGGACCTGACGGTCAACCGTCCCTGCCGTCGGCGCGAGCCCCGAGCACCGCACCGGCGGCGACCGCTAGCCACACCGCCACCGCCACCCACAGCAGCACCCGTCCGGGCCATCTGAGCCAGGGGACGCCGACGGCGGTCGCGACGGACAGCGTCGCCGTCGCCGTCATCCCCATCGGGAACACCGTCGACCATCGCCGCATGTCGTAGCCGAGCCGGGGCCGCGCCGCCTCGGCGGCCAGCAGCACCAGGTACCAGGCCAGATCCAGCACGAGCAGCGCGACGGTCGCGAACCGCAGCACGCCGCGGTCGTCGTCGTCCCACAGATACAGGCCCGAGTCCCCGGCGATGAGCAGCTTCGCCCCGGCGAGTGCCGAGATCGCGAGCGCCCCGCCCGCGACCCAGTGGTCGCCCGCCCCCTCCAGCACCTGCCGCAGGTCGAAGCGGGCCAGCGCGAGGCCGTAGAGCGCCAGGCCGAGCCAGAACAGCACCAGCGCCGTGTGCGCGAGCCACGCCGTGCGCTCGGCCGCGGCCAGCGCGGCGGCCAGCACGGCAAGTCCCTGTGTGGCCACACAACACAGGAACACTCCTCCGGGCATGCGACGCTTCCAGTGCCGTACGACCAGGAGCAGCAGCACCGGCCAGAGCAGTGCCGCGAGCGCCAGCAGCGCCTCGGCGAGGGTCTGCCGGCCCAGCGCCGAGATCCGGATGCCGAGCACCGTGGTCGCGGCGACGGCGGTGAGCGCGCCGGGGCTTCCCGCCTCGGCCACCCAGCGCCGCCGCTCGCCGAGCAGCCGCAGGACGAAGTCGGCGGCGAGGGCCGCCCACGTGACGCAGGCCAGCGCCAAGGCCACCCGGGAGACCGCCTCGGCGCCGGTCAGATGCAGTCCCACCGACAGGATTCCGGTCGCCATCACGGCGGCCCCGGCCGCGGGGGGCCGGTCCGCCCACCACGCGCGCAGACCTGGGATGCCGGGCATGCGCCCGATGCTAGGGAGCCGTGGGATCCCCGCCCGGAACGGCACGCGCGCGTGGCGCGCGAAAGTCCAGGTTGGGCGTGTGGGCGTGGCGAAAACGCCGGTACGCGCGCGTGGCGCGTGGGACACACGAACGCGGCACACGTGCGTACGGCCCGGCCCGGCGCGGCCCGGCCCGGCGCGGCACAAGCACGCCCCACCCGCGCGTGCGGCGCAGAAGCGCGGTACGCGCGCGTGGGGCGCGGGCGGCTGGACGTGTCCGAGCCCGGTGGCGGTCAGCCCGGTCGGACCACGCTGTGGATGATCGATTCGCCGCCGTAGTAGATCGATTCCTCGCGGACGTACGCACCCGGCTTCGGGGCGTGGATCATCATGCCGTTGCCTATGTAGAGGCCGACGTGGCTGATGTCGTCGTAGAAGAAGACCAGGTCGCCCGGCCGCGCGTCGGCCAGGGAGACCGTGGTGCCCGCGTTGACCTGGTCGTAGGTGGTGCGCGGAAGCGTGACGTCGGCGGACTTCCAGGCGGCCTGGGTGAGGCCCGAGCAGTCGTAGGAGCCCGGCCCGGTGGCGCCCCACACGTACGGCTTGCCGATCTGCGAGCGCGCGAAGGCGATCGCCTTCGCGGCCTTCGTGTCGTACGAGGTGGACGTCGTCGAGCCGCCCGAACCGGAGCCCGTCGAGCCAGAGCCAGAACCGGAGCTGGACCCGGATCCGGACGACCCGGACGAGGACGACGACGAGGAGTCGGCCTGCTGCTCGGCCTGCTGTTTCGCCAGCTCGGCCGCCTTGCGTGCCGCCTCCTGCTCCTTCTTCCGCTCGAGGGCGGCGAGCCGCGCCTTCTCCTGGGTCGTCAGCTGCGACAGCAGCTCGCGCGCGGACGCGAGCTTCTTCTGGACGGTGGCCTTGGCAGTCTGCAGGTCGGTTTGCGAATCCGACAGGGTCTGCAGGCTCTGCGCGGCTTCCCGCCGCTTCTTCATGGTCGAGGCCTGCTCGCTCACGTAGTCGTCGACCGCGCTCTTCTCGCGCGAGGTCAGCCGGTTCATCAGCTGGCTCTGGTCGAAGTAGTCCTGCGGGCTGTCCGCGAGCAGGAAGGTGGCCGTGTCGGGAGCGGCGGCGCCGGTGCGGTACTGGGCCGCGGCGAAGGAGCCCAGCTCCTCACGGGCCTTGTTGAGGCGCTCGGTGCGCCGGGCGACCTCGTCGCGCAGGGTGTCGACGCGTCCGCGCTGCTTGCCGGTGCGTTCCTTGGCCGCGTTGTACTTGTCGGTCGCCGACTCCGCCTGGCGGTAGAGGTCGTCGACCTTCTTCTCGACCTCCTCCAGGCTCGGCTTGGTGTGATCGGTTCCCGGGGCGGCCTCGGCGCTCTGTGAGAGCACGGCCATGGAGGTGAGGGCGGCGGTGGCGAGGGCGGGGGTGCGAAGACCCGCTCCGATGGTCCCGCCGGGTCGCGGCTTGCGGTGCGACGCCAAGGGAGGCGACTCCTTCCAGTGGGCCGCCTACCGGGTTAGCTGTCGGGTTCGGGCGGTGTTTCGGAAGGGTTGCCCTACGGCCTCGTCCCGGGCGGGAGTCGGCCGATTCACCCCAGGATCGGTGGGTCCCCGGCTCCGGGCGCCTTGCGGGCACGCCGGACTCGGCGGAGGCCGCGCGGCCCGGCGGGGTTCGCCGGTAGGGGTCGTACGGCCCGACGGCACGCTAGCCAACTCGTGTGACTCTTGTGAAGGTTGGTGCGTGATATGTCCGATACATTTTCGTGACCTGGGGGCGGTTTCATGGCTGCGTCATCGGACAGTTCCGCAGCGTGAGCGGATGACGGGCCGCTCCGGCGCGAGGACCGGCCCTCCTCGAAACCCGGCCATGTTCCGGGGACGGGGACCGGTTGTCGGTGGGGCGCCCTAGACTCGTAGAGCGATGAGCAGCCTCTTTGACGACAGCTTCCTGGCGGACCTCCAGACCCCTCGCGGGCGTGAGGAGGAGCCCCCGCCGCCGCCCGAGGACGATCACGCTCCGGAGCCGCTTCCGGACGATCTGTTCGGCGGGAAGTTCGACGTGCCGCCGGACCGGGACGCCTACTACCGCGACGGCGCCCCGCGCCCCGCGCTCGACGCGGCGGCGCTCCTGGACGGGCTGAACGACAACCAGCGCGCCGCGGTCGTGCACGCCGGCTCGCCGCTGCTCATCGTCGCCGGCGCCGGCTCCGGCAAGACCCGCGTGCTCACCCACCGCATCGCCCACCTCCTCGCCGAGCGGAATGTGCATCCGGGCCAGGTCCTCGCGATCACCTTCACCAACAAGGCCGCGGGCGAGATGAAGGAGCGTGTCGAGCAGCTCGTCGGCCCGCGTGCGAACGCGATGTGGGTGATGACCTTCCACAGTGCGTGCGTGCGCATCCTGCGCCGGGAGAGCAAGAGGCTCGGCTTCACGTCGTCCTTCTCCATCTACGACGCCGCCGACAGCAAGCGCCTGATGGCCCTGGTCTGCCGTGACCTGGACCTCGACCCCAAGCGTTTCCCGCCGAAGTCGTTCAGCGCGAAGATCAGCAACCTGAAGAACGAGCTGATCGACGAGGAGGACTTCGCCGCCCAGGCGACCGACGGCTTCGAGAAGACCCTCGCCCAGGCCTACGCGCTCTACCAGTCGCGGCTGCGCGAGGCGAACGCGCTCGACTTCGACGACCTGATCATGACGACGGTCAACCTGCTGCGCGCCTTCCCGGACGTCGCCGAGCACTACCGCCGCCGCTTCCGGCACGTCCTCGTCGACGAGTACCAGGACACCAACCACGCCCAGTACGCCCTCGTCCGCGAACTGGTGGGCACGGGGGAGCGCGCCGCCGACGCGGCCGACGCGCCCCCGGCCGAGTACGACCTCCCGCCCGCCGAACTCTGCGTCGTCGGTGACGCGGACCAGTCGATCTACGCCTTCCGCGGCGCGACGATCCGCAACATCCTCCAGTTCGAGGAGGACTACCCGAACGCGACGACGATCCTGCTGGAGCAGAACTACCGCTCCACGCAGACCATTCTGTCCGCCGCCAACGCGGTCATCGAGCGCAACGAGTCCCGCCGCCCGAAGAACCTGTGGACCAACGCCGGCCATGGTGCGCAGATCACCGGCTACGTCGCCGACACCGAGCACGACGAGGCCCAGTTCGTCGCCGACGAGATAGACCGCCTCACGGACGCGGGCGAGGCGAAGTCCGGGGACGTCGCCGTCTTCTACCGCACCAACGCCCAGTCCCGTGTCTTCGAAGAGGTCTTCATCCGCGTCGGCCTGCCCTACAAGGTCGTCGGCGGTGTCCGCTTCTACGAGCGCAAGGAGGTCCGGGACGTCCTCGCCTATCTGCGCGTCCTCGCCAACCCCGAGGACTCGGTGCCGCTGCGCCGCATCCTCAACGTGCCCAAGCGGGGCATCGGCGAGCGCGCGGAGGCGATGATCGACGCCCTGTCCCAGCGCGAGAAGATCAGCTTCCCGCAGGCGCTCAAGCGCGTCGACGAGGCGTACGGCATGGCCGCGCGCTCCACCAACGCGGTCAAGCGGTTCAACACGCTGATGGAGGACCTGCGCACGATCGTGGAGTCCGGCGCCGGACCGGCCACCGTCCTGGAAGCCGTACTCGAACGCACCGGCTACCTGGCCGAGTTGCAGGCCTCCACCGACCCGCAGGACGAGACCCGCATCGAGAACCTCCAGGAACTGGCCGCCGTGGCCCTGGAGTTCGAGCAGGAGCGCGGCGAAGGCGAGCAGAGCACGCTGGCCGACTTCCTGGAGCAGGTCGCGCTCGTCGCCGACTCCGACCAGATCCCGGACGAGGAGGAGGGCGCCGGCGTCATCACCCTGATGACCCTGCACACCGCCAAGGGCCTGGAGTTCCCGGTCGTCTTCCTGACCGGCATGGAGGACGGCGTCTTCCCGCACATGCGCGCCCTCGGCCAGACCAAGGAGCTGGAGGAGGAGCGGCGCCTGGCGTACGTCGGCATCACGCGCGCGCGGGAGCGGCTCTATCTCACCCGCTCGGCGATGCGCAGCGCCTGGGGCCAGCCGTCGTACAACCCGCCCTCCCGCTTTCTGGAGGAGATCCCGCCCGTCCATGTGGAGTGGAAGCGGACGGGAGCGACTGCGCCGGTGTCCTCCGGCCCGGCTTCCGGGATCGCGGCCTCGCTGTCCTCGACGCGCTCGCGTTCCTCGGCGTCGGGCGCGTCCGGGTTCGCCACGCGGCGCACGGCGGAGAAGCCGGTGGTCGGTCTGGCCGTCGGGGACCGGGTCACCCACGACCAGTTCGGGCTCGGCACGGTCGTCGCCGTGAAGGGCACGGGCGTGAACGCGGAGGCGACGATCGACTTCGGCGACACCAAGCCGAAGCGACTTCTACTGCGGTACGCGCCGGTGGAGAAGCTGTAGGCCGACGCGACCCGTGTGCCCTCGCGGTCGGCGAGGGCACACGGGTCGCTCAGGTCGGGTCGAGTCCGTGGCTCCGCAGCCACGGCAGCGGGTCTATCGCCGCCCCGCCCGCAGGACGCACCTCGAAATGCAGGTGCGGGCCCGTGGAGTTGCCGGAGTTGCCGGAGTAGGCGATCGGCTCGCCGGCCTTGACGCTCGTACCGGAAGCGACACGGTAGCTGGACAGGTGGCAGTACCAGGTCTCCGTGCCGTCCTTCGCCGTCACGATCAGCATGTTGCCGTAGGCGCTGTTCCACTTGGTGGAGACGACGCCGTCGGTCGCCGCCATCACCGTGGTGCCGTACGAGACGGGGAAGTCGATGCCCGTGTGCACGGACATCCAGTTCACGCCCGCCTGGCCGAAGAAGGCGCTGAGCCCCCGCTGCGTGACCGGCAGGACGAACTTCGGGCGCAGCCGCTCCTTGAGCGCGGCCGCCGCGGCGGCCTTCTTCTTCTCCAGCTCCTGCTGGTTCTTGAGGTCGAGCCGCTCCTGCGTCCGGCTCGCCCGGTCGGCGAAGTCGTGGGCACCGGCGGAGAGGGTGGTGAGCTGGCTGTCCAGCTTGCTGTTGGCGACCGACGGCTTGACCGCGTGCGCGTCCGAGGCGGAGGCGGTGGTGTCCTTGCTGTCGTCGGTCAGGGCGCCGACCGAGGCGGCGGCGATCCCGGCGACCCCCACGACGCAGACCGAGGGCACGGCGATGGTCAGCAGCGCGGAGCGCTTGGCGGGCGTACGACGGCGGGAACGCGCGGCGCTGCGTGCGCCGGCGCGGGTCGTCGGCGCCGGAGTGATCTCCTCCTGGCCGTCCAGCAGCTCGGTCGCGGCGGGCAGTACGCCCGTGGCGTCCGACTCGCCCTCCCCGGAAGACTGTTCACCGAAGACCGCGCCCTCGTACGGCGTCCCGTCCTCGTACGTCGCCCCGTCCTCGTACGACGCGTGGTCCCCGTAGGGCGCCTGCTGCTCGTACGGCGCCTGTGGGAAGGAGGCGGTGGCCCGGGGGTCGCCGACCTGGTCGAAGACCGATGTGGCCTGCTGCTCGAACGGTTCCGCAGCCTGCTCGGGCCCCGCCGGACGGGCCTCGCCGCCGGAGTTCCACTGCGTGGCGTCGTACGTGCCCGACTCGAAGGTCTGGGCGCCCCACTCCCACTGCTGGGTCGGGGCGGCGTCGCCGGACTGGTCGGGCTGCAGCCAGGCGTTCGCGTCCCGCTCCCAGAGGGGGGACCCCCAGCCGCCGGTGTCGTGGCCCGTCGCCTGGGCGGGGACCGTCCAGGCGGTGGTGTCGTGGACGCCGGAGCCGTGGACGGCGGCGTGCTGGGCCGCGTACGGGTCGTAGTGCGGGCTCTGGCCGGTCTGCCACTGCGTGGTGTCGTAGGCGCCGGTGCTCTGCTGGCCGGGCAGGCTGCCGAAGAGCGGATCGGTGGAGAAGGAGCCGGTGCCGTCCGGGAAACCGGTGGTGCCGTAGCCGCCGTATGTGGTGAGGTCACCGTAGGGGGCTTCATGGCTTCCGTACGGCGCGCAGTGCGCTGCGGAGGCGTCGGAAGCCGGGGCCGGGGTGGTCATGGTCCCCGACAGGTGACGGTCGTTCACCAACTTCTCTTTCGCCTCGACAACAGGGGCTGCCAGAGCAGTGCGGCGACTGTACCCGCCGGTACCTGGGCGCGACAATCTTCCGCTGGTTTCGCGTTGGCGGGAAACGGGCATTCGGCGGTGTTTCGGGGGCGCCGGACACGAGCTTGGCCGAGAGTTCGAATGGTGTTCGACGTGTGGTGACTGTTCGTCACCTCCATGTCATCCCGTCGTCGGATGTGTCACGCCACCGTCAGACCGTCGGCAACCCGGTCCCCGGGGTGCGTGGCGTCGAGGGCTTCCCGTATCCCGGCCGCGACGGCGGGGTGCACGGGCAGGGCGAGATGTCCGATGCCGGTCACCCGGACGTTGTGCGCGTCGAGGTCGGGGTGCTCCAGACAGGCCGTCTCCTGCGGCACCATCACGGCGTCCAGGTCGCTCCAGAAGCTGACGAACCGCGTACGGCAGCCGGGCGCGGGGCGGGCCAGCTCCTCGATCACCCCCGAACCGGGCCGCATCTGGCGCACGATCGGATGGGCGTTGGCCAGCGGCGCCGCACTGGTCCCGGAGTGCGGCGTGCCGAGCGTGACGAGCGTGCGCACCCGCAGATCGCCGCCGAGGCGCTGCGCGTAGTAGCGGGCGATCAGGCCGCCGAGGCTGTGCCCCACGATGTCCACCCGGTCGCTGCCGGTGCGCTCGCAGATCTCCTCGATGTGCCGGCCGAGCAACTCGGCGGCGGCGCGGATGTCGCAGGTCAGCGGGGAGTAGTTGAGCGATACGACGCGCTGCCCGCCGTGCTGGGCGAGATTGCGGCGCAGCAGTACGAACACCGAGCGGTTGTCGATGAAGCCGTGCAGCAGTACGACCGGCGGGCCGGACCGGACCGGCAGCTGGGCGGTGCCGTCCCGGGCGGGCGGGGCGGGGAAGCGCTCCTGGGTGAGGCCGGTCGGATACAGCAGGAGATGGCCGGTGAGGATCGCGGCTTCGAGGGCGGTCGCCTTCAGCAGCGCCAGGGAGAGTCCGGTCAGTCTGTCGGGCCACAGGCGGCGGCACATCGGGAGGAAGAGCGGCAGTACCCCGGTGACCTTCATGGCCGACCTCCTGTCGGCACGCCGGAGGACGGCTCCATCCCCCGTGTGCCCTCATGTCCCATCATGTGATTTCCCCCTCGCTGCGCACCGTAAAACTGCCGGTTGCGGGATGCTGGAGATAACGTTCGTTCACTTCGCGACGGGTGGCGGAACGCGCCAAAAGTGCGGTACTTGTCGTTACGGACGGAAGCGATCGCTTCCGTGGTCGTGTGATGGAGGCAGTGATGGGTGTGGCAGCCGGTCCGATCCGTGTGGTGGTCGCCAAACCGGGGCTCGACGGCCACGATCGCGGGGCCAAGGTCATCGCGCGTGCCCTGCGCGACGCCGGTATGGAGGTCATCTACACCGGGCTCCACCAGACGCCCGAGCAGATCGTCGGCACCGCCATCCAGGAGGACGCCGACGCGATCGGCCTGTCCATCCTCTCCGGTGCGCACAACACGCTGTTCGCCGCGGTGATCGACCTGCTCAAGGAGCGCGACGCCGCGGACATCCTCGTCTTCGGCGGTGGCATCATCCCGGAGGAGGACATCGCGCCGCTGAAGGAGAAGGGCGTCGCGGCGATCTTCACGCCGGGCGCGACGACCGCGTCGATCGTCGACTGGGTGCGGGAGAACGTACGGGTGCCTCCGGCGGTCGAGCCGACGGTCCGCTGAGCGGAGGCCGGTGCCCCCGGGGAGCCGCGTTCCCGGCGCCCTGTTCCGGTGCTTCGGCCTGAACTGCCGCGTCCTCACTCTCCCTCGCGGGGGGCACCCCCGGACGGTCTCTCGATGATGGCCGGTGCCAGCTCCTCGGTCATCTGTGCCCGCAACCGCAATGTGGTCATCAGCCGCTGGAACGCCTCCGCCCAGTACCCACCGGCCCCCGGCGCGGCGTCCTCCCGCTCGTCGGGCATCGCCAGCAGCCCCTCCAGCCGGACGGCCTGCGCGGGGTCCAGGCAGCGCTCGGCCAGGCCCATCACCCCACTGAAGCTCCACGGGTAACTGCCCGCGTCCCGCGCGATGTTGAGCGCGTCGACGACCGACCGGCCCAGCGGCGCGGCCCAGGGCACGGCGCACACCCCGAGCAGCTGGAACGCCTCCGACAGGCCGTGTGCCGCGATGAACCCGGCCACCCAGTCGGCCCGTTCCGCCGGTTCCAGGGCGGCCAGCAGTTTCGCCCGATCGGCCAGCGACACCGCGCCCGGCCCGCCCGCCTCCGGTGCCGACGGCGAGCCCAGCAGCGCCCTCGACCACCGCGCGTCCCGCTGCCGCACCGCGGCCCGGCACCAGGCCGCGTGCAGTTCGCCCTGCCAGCCGTCCGTCACCGGCAGTGCCACGATGTCCCGCGCCGTCCGTCCGCCGAGCCGTCCCGGCCAGGTGCCGAGCGGGGCGGACTCCACCAACTGCCCCAGCCACCACGACCGTTCCCCTCGTCCCGCAGGAGGTGTGCCCACCACACCGTCCCGCTCCATGCCGGAGTCGCACTCGAGCGGTGGCTCCACCGCGATCGCCGGTGCGCTCTGCGTGCGGTCGAGGGCCACGCAGGCCGCGGCCCGTACGGCCATGCGCGTGGCGAGCGCCGAAGCGGGCAGCGCCGAGAGCAGTTCCGCCGCCGTCGCCCGCACATTGCGGCTGCGGTCGCCCAACGCCTGCTCCAGGAAGGGCTCGTCCGCGGCGGACAGGCCCGTGCGCAGCGAGTCCAGGAACATCAGCCGGTCCTCGGCCCGTTCGGTGGCCCAGGTCGATGCCAGCAGCTCGCGCGCGGGAGCGGGGGTGCCGGCGCGCAGCGCTCCCAGCAGGGCCGCGCGCTCGGCGAACAGGCCTTCCTGCCACAGCCGGCGCACCGCCTCGGCGTCCCCGGGGTCCGGCAGTGTGGCGCCGCCGCCGGGGGCCGCGCGCAGGGCGAACCGCCAGTCCCCGTTGAGCCGGGCCAGCCACAGCGCGCGCGGGCCCGCGAAGGCCAGCGCCGCCGGGCGCAGGTCCGTACGGCCCCGCGCCGCGTCCAGCAGGGCGGGGAGCGCCTGCGGGGGCGCCGCGTACCCGTGCGCGTTGGCCGCCGCGAGCCACTGCGGGAGCAGCTCCATGAGGTCCGGTGAACTGCCCCGGCGCCCCCCGCTCCCGCCGCCGGAACGGTCGGTCAGCAGCGTGGCGAGTCTGCGGGCCGCCGCGGTGGGCAGGGCCGGGCGCGGATCCTCGGGCGCCGGTTCCGGTCGGCGGGCGGCCCGCGCGGGCCGTAGCCCGGCCCGCCGCCGTACGGTCGCCATGGCGGCCTCGTCGAGCAGTGCCAGGGGCGCCTCCCGGCCGGATCGGCCGTATGCCGCGGGGCGTCGGTCGGTGCCGAGGAGAGCGGTGGTGACCAGGTCTTCCCAGGGGCTCGGGGCGGTCGGAGAGGGCGGAGAGGTAGCAGACGCCGGGGCGGCCGGGGTGGGTGTGCCGGTCGCGTCCGTCGAGGACGTCCCGTTCATCGCGTTCCCTTCCCTTGCAGGGGTCCGAGGTCCTTGCAGGTGTCCGAGGGGTGCCATCGTGCCGCTCCCGGCTGGGACGGCCGGGACGGTGGGGCGCCCCGGCCGGGTGTGCCGAGGGCGCCCATGACGCCTTCTCCCGCCGCGGTCAGCACAGCGTCACCGCCTCGCCCGAGTGCTCCGGCCAGGCTGTGAGGGGGGTGAAGCCGCGGTGGCCGCACTCGCCGAAGACGGTGACCGGGGCGCCGCCGGACAGGGCGACCAGTCGCCACAGGCCGGGGCGGGACCGGGCGGTCCGGGTCAGTGGCAGGGCGGAGTCCGCTTCGGCGTCGGCCAGCTGCCACAGATCGCCGTCCGGGACCGGTACGACCCGGTCCAGCGTCACGGGGACCGCATCCAGCCAAGGGTCGTCGCGCAGCGCCTCGCCGTACCGGGCCGCCGCCTCGGCCGTGGTCGTGCCCCGTGGGCGGAACGCGGCCGGAGCGGGCGCGGCGAACCGCTCACCCAGCGCGGACCGGGACTGACCGGCCCCCGGATAGGCGGACAGCTCCGCGTCCAGCGCCAGCCCGACCGGCAGGGACAGCTCCGGAGCCCGGCCGGCCGCGCCGTAGGAGAGCAGCAGCCGGGTGCCGCCCGTCGCGGCGCCGTGCAGCCATGTCCGGCGGGTCGTCAGTTTCGGATCCACCGTGTCGTACTGGGCGAGAACCAGCCAGTGGTCGCGCACCGGCGCTCCGTCCGCCGTGGCGGGCAGGCCCAGCCGGGAGCGGACCGTGGCCGCGAGGGCGTCCGGGAGCCGGTCGCGCCGCAGCCAGGCCTGGTCGAGCAGGTGCAGCAGCGCGCACTCCTCCAGCAGCCGGGCCGGCCAGCCGGCGCCGGACGCCGGTATCGCCCCCAACTCCCGCACCTGTGAGGCGAGTCCGGGCGCCTGGGCGTCGACCATGCGGGCCGCCGTCTCGTCCCACGCGCCGTACCCCGCCTGCTCGGCCGCGGCCAGGCCGCTGCGCAGCAGGTCCGCGAGACGCTGCTCCAGCTCCGTCGCGCCCGCGGTGACCCGCTCGGCCCGGCGCTCGGCCCGTCGCCGCGCCGCCTCGGGATCGGCGACGCCGGTCCCGGAACCTCCCTCGCTCCGGGGCTGTTTGTTCTCGGTGCGCTCGCGTCTGCCCGTGAGCCACTCGTGGGCCCACCCCGGCACTTCGGCGGACGCCGGCACCGAGCCGTCGTCGCCCGCCCACAACAGGAGCAGCCCCAGCGCGTGCTTGCACGGGAACTTACGGCTCGGACAACTGCACTTGTACGCCGGGCCCGCCGGGTCGGCGAGATCGACCACCGTCTGATACGGCCTGCTGCCGCTGCCCTTGCACAGCCCCCACACCGTCCCCTCCCCGCTTCCCGCCCCGGACCACGGAACGGCCGTGCCGAGCTTGCCTCCCGCTGTGCGTGACGCGGCGTCAGGCGCCAGCGACAGCACCTGCTCCGCGCTCCAGCGCACCCCCTGCTCAGTCATGCCAACGACGGTAGGTCCCGCCACTGACAATCGATCCGGAGCGGTCATTTGTGCAGGTCAGAGCGATTGTCAGTGGCGTGGTGCACGGTGGATGCCAGACCGAACCGGCCGAGCTGGAGGGGGCCTCAGCCATGTCCGCCATGTCTGCCACATCCGCGTCCGAGCGACCGACCACCACCGCCGAACCGACCCACGGCGAGAGCGCACAGGTGCTGCGCCCGCACGCCGAGCACGCCTTCGCCGACGAACTCGCCGCGCTCGCCGCGCAGGACGATCGACCGCGCCCGGCCCGCTGGAAGCTGTCGCCGTGGGCGGTGGCGACGTATCTGCTCGGCGGCACCCTGCCGGACGGCACGGTGATCACACCCAAGTACGTGGGCCCGCGCCGGATCGTCGAGGTCGCCGTCACCACGCTCGCCACCGACCGCGCCCTGCTGCTGCTCGGCGTGCCCGGCACCGCCAAGACCTGGGTGTCGGAGCACCTCGCCGCCGCCGTCAGCGGCGACTCCACCCTGCTGGTGCAGGGCACGGCCGGCACTCCCGAGGAGGCCATCCGCTACGGCTG
The DNA here is from genome assembly GCF_001514035.1 of Streptomyces yokosukanensis. Classification (GTDB taxonomy): domain Bacteria; phylum Actinomycetota; class Actinomycetes; order Streptomycetales; family Streptomycetaceae; genus Streptomyces; species Streptomyces yokosukanensis. The sequence goes on from NZ_KQ948208.1 coordinate 352,866, forward strand.
GAACTACGCGCAGTTGCTCGCCCACGGCCCGAGCCGCGACGCCCTCGTGCCGAGTCCCGTCATGCGCGCCATGGCCGAGGGCATGACGGCCCGTGTGGAGGAGCTGACCCGGATCCCGGCCGATGTGCAGGACACGCTGATCACGATCCTGTCCGAGAAGACCCTGCCCGTCCCGGAGCTGGGCCAGGAGGTCCAGGCGGTCCGCGGGTTCAACCTCATCGCCACGGCCAACGACCGGGACAGAGGGGTCAACGACCTCTCCAGCGCGCTGCGCCGCCGCTTCAACACCGTGGTACTGCCCCTGCCGGAGAGCGCCGAGGCCGAGGTCGGCATCGTCACCCGCCGGGTCGAGCAACTCGGCCGCTCCCTCGACCTGCCGCCCGCGCCCGACGGCATCGAGGAGATCCGCCGGGTCGTGACCGTCTTCCGCGAGCTGCGCGACGGCATCACCGCCGACGGCCGCACCAAGCTGAAGTCGCCCAGCGGCACGCTGTCCACGGCCGAGGCGATCTCCGTCGTGACCAACGGCCTGGCGCTGTCTGCGCACTTCGGCGACGGCGTGCTGCGGCCCGGCGATGTCGCCGCGGGCATCCTCGGCGCCGTCGTGCGCGATCCAGCGGCCGACCGGGTCGTCTGGCAGGAGTACCTGGAGACCGTCGTCCGCGAGCGCGAAGGCTGGACGGACTTCTACCGCGCGTGCCGGGAGGTGAGCGCATGAACGACACGCGCTGGCCCAAGGCTTACGACTCCGGTCCGCTCCTGCTGGGGGTGCGGCATCACGGTCCCGGTTCCGCCCGCGCGGTGCGCACCGCGCTCGACGCCGCCCGCCCGGCCGTCGTCCTGATCGAGGGTCCGTCCGAGGCCGACGCGCTGATCCCGCTGGCCGCCGACCCGGACCTGCGGCCCCCGGTCGCCCTGCTCGCCCATGCCCTCGACGATCCGGGCCGCTCGGCGTTCTGGCCGTTCGCCGAGTTCAGCCCCGAGTGGGTGGCGATCCGCTGGGCCTTGGAGCACGGCGTACCGGCCCACTTCATCGACCTGCCGGCCGCGCACACGCTCGCGTGGAAGGAGAGTGCGGACGAGAAGGAGGAGAAGGAGAAGGAGACTCCTGCCGGGGCCGGGGCCGGGGCCGGGGCCGGGGCCGGGGCCGGGGCTGCCGACGAGCCTTTGGGCAGCGAGGAGCAGGTCCGAGTCGACCCGCTCGCCGTGCTCGCCGAGGCCGCCGGATACGACGACCCCGAACGCTGGTGGGAGGACGTGGTCGAGCACCGGGGCCCGGGGGAGCGGGACCCCTTCGCCCCGTTCGCCGCGCTGGCGGAGGCGATGGATGCGCTCCGCGAGCGGTACGGCGCAGGCGGGCACGCCCGGGATCTCGTCCGCGAGGCGCACATGCGGCTCCGACTGCGTGCGGCGGGCAAGGAGTTCGGGGACGAGGTGGCCGTGGTCTGCGGAGCCTGGCATGTGCCCGCGCTGCGCGCGAGGACCACCGTCGCCGCCGACCGGACCCTCCTCAAGGGGCTGCCCAGGGTCAGGACCGATCTGACCTGGGTGCCCTGGACCCACCGCAGGCTCGCCCGGTCCAGCGGATACGGCGCGGGCATCGACTCGCCGGGCTGGTACGGCCATCTGTTCCACGCGCCCGACCGGCCGGTCGAGCGCTGGCTGACCGAGGTGGCCCGGCTGCTGCGCGAGGAGGACCGGATCGTGTCCTGCGCCCATGTCATCGAGGCCGTCCGGCTCGCCGAGACCCTGGCGGTGCTGCGCGGCCGCCCGCTGCCGGGGCTGAGCGAGACCACCGACGCGGTTCGCGCGGTGTTCGGCGACGGCTCGGACGTGCCGCTGGCGCTGGTGCACGACCGGCTGGTGGTCGGGGACGTCCTGGGGGAGGTCCCGGAGTCGGCGCCCGCGGTGCCGCTGCAGCGCGACCTGACCCGGCAACAGCGTTCGCTGCGGCTCAGGCCAGAGGCGCTGGAGCGCGAACTGGAGCTGGACCTGCGGGGGGACACCGACGCCGGACGCAGCAGGCTGCTGCACCGGCTGCGGCTGCTCGGCGTCGGCTGGGGCGAGCCCGCGCGGTCCCGGGGGAGCACGGGCACGTTCCGGGAGACCTGGCGGCTGCGCTGGGAGCCGGAGTTGTCGGTGCGCGTCGCCGAGGCGGGCGTGTGGGGGACGACAGTACTGGCCGCGGCGCAGGCCAGGGCCGAGGCGGACGCGACCGCCGCCGGCTCTCTCGCCGACGTCACCGCGCTCGCCGAGCAGTGCCTGCTCGCCGGTCTGCCGGACGCCCTGCCGCTCGTCATGCGGGTACTCGCCGACCGGGCCGCGTTGGACGCGGACGTCGGCCATCTCGCCCAGGCCCTGCCCGCCCTGGTCCGCTCCCTGCGCTACGGCGACGTACGCGGCACGGACACCGGTGCGCTGGCCGGTGTCGCCGCGGGCCTCGCCGAACGCATCTTCGTCGGCCTGCCTCCGGCGTGTGCCGCGCTCGACGGGGACGCGGCGCAGGAGATGCGTGGCCATGTGGACGCCGTGCACACGGCGGTGGGCCTGCTGGCGGAGACGCCGGCCGGTGCCGGGGTCCGGGGAGCCCCAGGGACGGGTGCCGGTGCGAAGGAGCCCGCCGGTGCCGAAGCTGGGGACGGTGCGGGCGCGAAGGGCGCTGCCGTGTCCGGTGCCGGGTCCGGGGATCTGCGGGACCGCTGGCGGGCCGTGCTGCGGGCGTTGTCGTCGCGGGACAGCATGCCCGGCGTCCTCCGGGGGCGGGCGGTACGGCTGCTGCTGGACGACGGCGCGCTGCGGTCCGAGGAAGCCGCGCGGTTGATGGGGCTCGCGCTGTCGCCGGGGACGCCGCCCGCCGACGCGGCCGCCTGGATCGAGGGCTTCGTCGGCGGCGGGGGCGGATTGCTGCTGGTGCACGACGAGCGGCTGCTCGGCCTGGTGGACGGCTGGCTGACCGGGGTGCCGACGGAGGCGTTCACGGACGTACTGCCGCTGCTGCGGCGGACGTTCGCGGCATATGAGCCGGGCGTGCGCAGGACGCTCGGCGAACTGCTCCGGCGCGGGCCGGGAGACACAGTGGCCGGGCGGGCGACCCAAGGCGCCGTGACACCCGGCTTCGCCGCCGAGCCGGACACCGGGCGCGCCGACGCCGTGCTGCCGGTGCTGCGGCTGCTGCTCGGCCTGGACGGGGTGTACGACACGGCGGACGACGACAGCCTCGCGGGGGTGGGCGCATGACGAGCGAGCCGATGTCGGCGGACGTGGCCGATCCGGCGCGGGAGCGGCTGCGGCGCTGGCGGCTGGTGCTCGGCGGCGACCAGGCCGACGGCACGGGATGCGCGTTGTCCGGCCGGGACGCGGCGATGGACGGCGCGCTCGCCGCGCTCTACGGCAAGGGGGACAGGCCGCAGACGGGCCGTGACCGTTCGGCGGGACTCGGCGCCTCGGCGCCGTCCGTGGCCCGTTGGCTCGGGGACATCCGCACGTACTTCCCGGCCTCGGTCGTCCAGGTCATGCAGCGCGACGCCATCGACCGGCTCGGCCTCGCCTCGCTGCTGCTGGAGCCGGAGATGCTGGAGGCGGTGGAGGCGGACGTGCACCTGGTCGGCACGCTGCTCTCGCTGAACAAGGTGATGCCGGAGACGACGAAGGAGACCGCACGCGCGGTGGTGCGCAAGGTCGTCGAGGACCTGGAGAAGCGGCTCGCGACGCGCACCCGGGCCACCCTCACCGGTGCCCTCGACCGCAGCGCGCGGATCAGCCGCCCGCGCCACCACGACATCGACTGGAACCGCACCATCGCGGCCAACCTCAAGCACTATCTGCCCGAGTACCGCACGGTGGTGCCGCAACGGCTCGTCGGATACGGGCGCGCCGCGCGGTCGGTGAAGAAGGAGGTCGTGCTCTGCATCGACCAGTCCGGGTCCATGGCCGCCTCGGTGGTCCACGCGTCCGTGTTCGGCGCGGTTCTCGCCTCCATGCGGTCGATCAGCACCCGGCTGGTCGTCTTCGACACGGCGGTGGTCGACCTCACCGACCAGCTGGACGACCCGGTCGACGTCCTCTTCGGCACCCAGCTCGGCGGCGGCACGGACATCAACCGGGCGCTCGCCTACTGCCAGGCACGGATCACCCGGCCCGCCGAGACCGTGGTCGTGCTGATCAGCGACCTCTACGAGGGCGGCATCCGTGACGAGATGCTCAAGCGGGTGGCGGCGATGAAGGCGTCCGGGGTGCAGTTCGTGGCGCTGCTCGCGCTGTCGGACGAGGGAGCGCCCGCATACGACCGGGAACACGCGGCGGCGCTCGCCGCGCTCGGCGCGCCGGCCTTCGCCTGCACACCCGATCTCTTCCCCGAGGTCATGGCCGCGGCACTCGAGAAGCGGCCGCTGCCGATACCGGACACCGTCTGACGCCGGGGCGTCCGTGCTCGTGCCCAGGCGGTCACCGGCGGTTTCCGGCCGGTCCAGCTCATCCGGCTGTTTCGAAGGACTTGACGCACGCAATGAACAAGAACACCACGCCATCGGTGGGGCCGGAGGGACGCAAAGGGTCGGAAGAGGTGGGAAGGGGTCGGAAAGGGGCGGAAGAGGTCGGACGGTTCGCCCGTACGGCCGTACCGACGCCCACGCGTCCTCGGGCCCCGAACCGCTCCGCGGGGTGCCCGGCCCCGGACGGCCGAATGCCGTCGGACCGTCCGGGCGGAGCCCCGCGGCCCGGGCGGCCGGTCCCCATCGGGGTGGGGGCCGGGCGCCCCGGCCCCGGCGCCACCGGGGCCGTTCCAGAGGCCTCACCGGGCCAACCCCAGCCCGGTGAGGCCTCGCGCGTCGCTCAGAAGCCCTCAGAAGTCCTCAGACGCCGTCGACAGACCTTGATCCGCCCTGACCAGCACCCTTCCCTCGGCACGCCGTGCCAGAAAACCCGGCATCATGTGACAGGTATCACCGCTCGTGTGTGACCCTCGATTTAGGGAGCCCCCTCAAGCGGCGATAACCTGCGAGACGGACATGCCGCGCGCTCGGACACCGTGTGCGCCTCCCTTGTGACAAGCGGACGTCACGTTGCCCTTCGCGGCACGCCCACGCATCCAACGAACCGCGAGATCACTGATAGGGACGGAAGCGCGTGGACCTGTTCGAGTACCAGGCGAGGGACCTCTTCGCCAAGCACGATGTACCGGTGCTGGCCGGTGAAGTCATCGACACGCCTGAGGCGGCGCGCGCGATCACTGAGCGACTGGGCGGCAAGTCCGTCGTCAAGGCGCAGGTGAAGGTCGGTGGTCGTGGCAAGGCCGGTGGCGTGAAGCTCGCCGCCACCCCGGACGAGGCCGTCGCGCGTGCGACGGACATTCTCGGCATGGACATCAAGGGCCACACGGTCCACAAGGTCATGATCGCCGAGACCGCTCCGGAGATCGTCGAGGAGTACTACGTCTCCTTCCTCCTCGACCGTGCCAACCGCACCTTCCTCTCCATCGCCTCCGTCGAGGGCGGCGTGGAGATCGAGGAGGTGGCGGCCACCCGCCCCGAGGCCGTCGCCAAGACCCTGATCGACCCGATCGACGGTGTGGACGAGGCCAAGGCCCGCGAGATCGTCGAGGCCGCCAAGTTCCCGGCCGAGGTCGCCGACAAGGTCGTGAACGTCCTCGTCAAGCTGTGGGACACCTTCATCAAGGAGGACGCCCTCCTGGTCGAGGTCAACCCGCTGGCGAAGGTCGCCTCCGGTGATGTGCTCGCCCTCGACGGCAAGGTGTCGCTCGACGACAACGCCGAGTTCCGTCACCCCGACTTCGAGGCCCTTCACGACAAGGCCGCGGCCAACCCCCTCGAGGCCGCTGCCAAGGAGAAGAACCTCAACTACGTCAAGCTCGACGGCGAGGTCGGCATCATCGGCAACGGCGCCGGTCTCGTCATGAGCACGCTGGACGTCGTCGCGTACGCCGGTGAGAACCACGGTGGCGTCAAGCCCGCCAACTTCCTGGACATCGGTGGTGGCGCCTCCGCCCAGGTCATGGCGAACGGCCTGGAGATCATCCTGGGCGACCCGGACGTCAAGTCCGTCTTCGTGAACGTCTTCGGTGGCATCACCGCCTGCGACGAGGTCGCCAACGGCATCGTGCAGGCCCTGAAGCTCCTGGAGGACCGCGGCGAGAAGGTCGAGAAGCCGCTCGTCGTCCGCCTCGACGGCAACAACGCCGAGCTGGGCCGCAAGATCCTCACCGACGCCAACCACCCGCTGGTGCAGCGCGTCGACACCATGGACGGCGCGGCCGACAAGGCCGCCGAGCTGGCCGCTGCCAAGTAAGCACTCAGGACGAGGACAGAACACACCATGGCTATCTGGCTCAACAAGGACAGCAAGGTCATCGTCCAGGGCATGACCGGCGCCACCGGCATGAAGCACACCAAGCTCATGCTCGGTGACGGCACGAACGTCGTGGGCGGCGTGAACCCGCGCAAGGCGGACACCACCGTGGACTTCGACGGCACCGAGGTACCGGTCTTCGGTACGGTCGCCGAGGCCATCGAGAAGACCGGCGCCAACGTCTCCGTCATCTTCGTGCCGGAGAAGTTCACCAAGGCCGCGGTCGTCGAGGCCATCGACGCCGAGATCCCGCTGGCCGTCGTGATCACCGAGGGCATCGCGGTGCACGACACGGCCTCCTTCTGGGCGCACGCCAAGAAGAAGGGCAACAAGACCCGCATCATCGGCCCGAACTGCCCCGGCATCATCACCCCGGGTCAGTCGAACGTCGGCATCATCCCGGGCGACATCACGAAGCCGGGCCGTATCGGCCTGGTCTCGAAGTCCGGCACGCTGACGTACCAGATGATGTACGAGCTGCGGGACATCGGCTTCTCGACGGCCGTCGGTATCGGTGGCGACCCGATCATCGGCACCACGCACATCGACGCCCTGGCCGCGTTCCAGGACGACCCCGAGACCGAGCTGATCGTGATGATCGGTGAGATCGGTGGCGACGCCGAGGAGCGCGCGGCCGCGTTCATCAAGGAGAACGTGACCAAGCCGGTCGTCGGTTACGTCGCGGGCTTCACCGCGCCCGAGGGCAAGACCATGGGCCACGCCGGCGCCATCGTCTCCGGCTCCTCCGGCACGGCGCAGGCCAAGAAGGAGGCCCTGGAGGCCGCGGGCGTCAAGGTCGGCAAGACTCCGACCGAGACGGCCAAGCTCGCCCGCGAGATCCTGGGCGGCTGAGACCTCGGCTCGACCGTCGGACAGGCCCGCCCCGCACGCCGGGGCGGGCCTGTCCGCGTTCCCGCCCGCCACACCGGTCGCCGCCCATCTGCCCGCCACACCGGTTACCGCTCATCCGGCCTGCGGCGCCAGCCTCTCCGGCCCCCTCGCGGCAACGCCCCGCAGCGTCACCCCCAGCGCCTGCTCCAGCCGCGCCAGCGGGGCGGGACCCATGAGCCCGAACACCGGAACCTCCTGCACCGCCTGAGCCGGAACGATCGGTGCCTCGAAGTGCGTCGGCGCCGTCCACAGCGTGAGCGTCGTCGCCCCGACGATCGCCACCGTGAACGCGATCGCCGCCCGGGTCCAGAACACGCTCCGCCGCTCGCCCTCGCTCCGCACCGGCCCCGGCCCGGCCGCGCGCAACCGCTCCGTCGAGGCCAGTACGAGCAGCCTGCGGTGCAGTTCGCCGGGGTCGGCCAGTTCCGGCAGCCGCGCGGCCAGCGCCGCACGGGCGTGGGTCAGCCGATTGGCGGCGGCCGGTGTGCTGGCTTCCGTCTCCGCCGCCGTCTCGGGCAGATCGAGGCCCACCCCGTCGTACAGGACGAGCGTGCGCCGGTACGACGCCGGAAGCCTCATCAAGGCGTACAGCAGCGCCCGGTCGGCCGGGTCGGCCGGCGGCGGCTCCGGGTGCCGGTACCGGGGCCGGTAGCGGTGCCAGGGCGAGAGCGCGCAGTCGTAGGCCACCGCCCGCACCCAGCCGCCCGGATCGCGGTCCCGGGCCACCTCGGGCCAGCGCTGCCAGGCCAGCTGGAAGGCCCGCTCCACGGCCTCGCGGGCCAGCTCCCGGCGCCCGGTGAGCAGGTAGGTCTGGCGTACGAGGGCGGGGGCGCAGAACGCGTACAGCGCGTCGAAGGCCTGAGCCGGCGTCAGGGGCCGGCCGACGAGCCCGCTCTGATCCCGTGTCAGGGACCAGGACGCGTGCGGGCGTCGGCGTTCCTTCGCCGGCGGCAGCGGACTGGCAGTGTTCTGCTTCGTCACGATGCACCCTTTCGTACGAAAAAGACGATAAACATATATTGAGCGACACTTCGGAGGTTCGCCTGTTACGACGGGAAGGCGCGTGTCGTTGGGAGCATGGCGAGCGTGAACCTGATGACCGTTCGCCGAACGTCGCTGGCGCCCCTGTTGACGTGGCTGCGCGACCGTGAGCCCGGACTGGCCGCGAGTCTGCTCGGCGGCGCCGTCGCGGCCGGACTCGGCTTTGCCTCGTTCGCCGCGCTGTTGATGGTGTTGTGGGTCAGTTCGCCGTACCCCGACAGCGGTCCGGGCGGCGCGCTGCATGTCGCCGCCGCGCTGTGGCTGCTGTCCCACGGCGTCGAACTGGTCCGCACCGACACGCTCTCCGGAGCGCCCATGCCGGTCGGGGTGACCCCGTTGCTGCTGCTGGCGCTGCCCGTGTGGCGGGTGTACCGGGCGGCCAGGGACACGGTGGACGCGCCCGACGACGCCGACGGCCCGCCGCCCGTACCGGCGAGCACGGTGTGGACCGGGGTCGTCCTCGGCTATCTCGGCGTCGGCGCCGCGGTCGCGCTGTACTTCTCGAACGGCGAACTGCGTCCCGCGTGGGCCGGGGTGAGGGTATGTCTGCCGCTGGTCGCGGCAGGCTCGGCGGCGGCCGGGGTGTGGTCGGCCTACGGCAGTCCGCGCGAGCCGGTGCTGCGCGCGCTGGTGGTGGTACCGGCGCCGGTGCGCCGGCTGGTGTTCGGCGCGGACGCACGCGCCCGGCTGGGTACGGCCGTACGGGCCACCGGCGCGGCCATGGCGGTGCTCTGCGGGGGCGGGGCGTCGCTGGTCGCGGTGTCGCTGATCTGGCACGGCGAGGCGGCGCGGGTGTCCTTCCTCCAGCTGACGGAGGGGTGGACGGGCCGGTTCGCGGTCCTGATGCTCGGGATCGCGCTGATTCCCAACGCTGCGGTGTGGGCCGCGTCCTATGCGCTCGGTCCCGGTTTCCTCCTCGGCGCCGGGCACGCGGTCCATCCGTTCGCCTCCGCCCCGGCCCCGCTGCTGCCGCCCTTCCCGCTGCTGGCGGCGGTGCCGGACCCGGGCGTCGGAACACCGCTGAACTGGGTGGCGGGGCTGGTGCCGGCGGCGGCCGGGATGACGGCGGGGTGGTTCGTGGCGCGGGGGGCCGTGAGCCGGCCGGGGTCGGGCGCACCGGCGTCGGTGCGCTGGTCGGCCGTCCGTACCGCCGGGGTGGTGCTGCTGACGGCGACGGTCTGCGCGGTGGCCTTCGCCCTGCTCGCCGAGCTGGCGGGCGGCCGGCTGGGCGTCGCCGCGCTGGCCGAATTCGGGCCGGTGTGGTGGCGGGCCGGGGGAGTGGAAGGGGCGTGGACGGCGGTGTTCGCCCTGCCGGTGGCACTCGTCGTACGGGCATGTCGGCTGTGGGGGCTGCGCAAGCGGGGCGGAGCGATCCCGGCGCAGGACACGGGGGCGGGCAGGCACGGCAAGGTACCCACGACGACCTCAGGGAACGGGGCGGAGGAGGGGGACCGGAAGGCGAAGGACACCGCCAAGGCCGAGGGCGGGGAGAACACCAAGGGCAGGGGCAAGGAGTCCGGTACGACCGGTACCGACGAGGAGGAGCTGTACGACTTCCTCCCGGCCGGCGACCCGTTCCCCGCGCCATGGCACGACGACCTCGCGCGCGTCTCGCACCGGCCGGCCCGGCGAGAGGCCACCGCCGAGGACGACCCCGAAGCCCCCCGCGACTCGGTCGACGCCTCGGCGGGCCCCGCGACGGCTCCCCCTCCTGAGCCCCGCCCGGACGTCATCGATCCGCGGCCCCGCCCCGACCCGCACGACCCACGGCCGGACGACACGGAGCCCCCGGACACGACCGACTGACCGGGCGAACCGCCCGCCGCCCGCCGCCCGCCGGTTGTCAGGAGTCAGGAGTCAGGAGTGAGAAGTGAGGAGTGAGGAGTCGGGAATCAGGAGTCTTCAGCTGTTCCCCCTCAGCTGTTCCCCACGCCCAGGACACCCCGCAACTGCTGCGGCAGCAGTTGGTCGCAGGACTGTTTGGCCTCGTGGGTGAGGGCGTCGCCGACACAGGTGTAGTAGTCCTGGTAGACGAGTTGGACCGTGAAGGTCGAGGCCACCAGGACCAGGGCCAGGGAGGCCGTGAGGAGGCCGCCGACGGCCGCCGTCGTCTGGGGGCGGCCCGCGCCGGTCGCCGGCGGGGCGTCCGGGCCCGTGTCGCGCGGCTTGGCACGCAGTGCGCTGATGCCCCAGTACAGAGCGAGCGCGCCCAGCAGCAGGGACACGTACGGCCAGCTGAACAGGGCGAAGAAGACGGCCCACATGCCGCACAGGAGGGCGTAGCGCGCACGGCGCTGCGCGGGGTCGGTCGGGTCCCAGCGCATGCCGGAGCCGGACGGTCCGCCGGAGCCGGGGCCCTGGGGGCCGCCGCCGGGCCGCTCGCCGAAGCCGCCGGGGGAGCGTCCGGGTTGGCGGTCGCTCCACTGACTGCCCCACGGGGAGCCGCCCCCGGGGCCGGAGCCGCGCCCGCCCTGGTCGTGGGAGCCCTCGGGATGGCGGGGCTGCCAGGGTCGGTCCGGGGCGCCCTCGGGCGGCGGTGCGAACGGGTTGTCGTCCTGCTGCCCGGTGCCGCGTCCGTCGTCCTGCTGCCCTGCGCCTTCGCCCGGCCCGGCGTCGCCACGTCCGTGACCGCCCTGGCCGGTGTGCCCGCCGGGAGCCTCGGGGGGCGAGGCCGGGTGGTCTCGCAGCAGGGCTGCGCCACGCTCGCCTCCCCGAGCCGGGCGCGGAGGGAACGTGAGGAGTCGCAGGCTGCGATCGGGCATCAAAAGAGCGTCTTCCCCTAGGCGAATGCGGCTGTCCGATATGAGCTTCCACCCCGACAACGCACCGTACGGCCACCGCGTTCCCAAGGCTGCCCCTTCGTGATTCCTTGCGAACGCTACCTTCCGGCCGAGCCCCCGTCCCGTGGGGGCCTTCCCGGGTGCCGGTATCGTTGCTGACGGTCGGCCGCTTCGTAGACTTCCCCGTATCACGGGGCGCGAAGCATTCGTACGAATGCACAAGGCACCGGCCGGAACCGTCGCCACCCGAGAAAGGGCCCCACAGTGGCCGCCACCCCCGCTGGCCCCGCGGTCAAGCGCCTCGTCGTGCTGGTCTCCGGATCCGGCACCAATCTGCAGGCGCTCCTGGACGAGATCGAGCGCACCGGAGCCGAGCGGTACGGCGCGCGGATCGTCGCCGTGGGGGCCGACCGCACCGGTGTCGAGGGGCTGGCCCGCGCCGAGCGGGCCGGGCTGCCGACCTTCGTGTGCAAGGTCAAGGACCACGACAGCCGCGAGGAGTGGGACGCCGCCCTCGCCGAGGCGGTGGCGTCGTACGAGCCCGACCTCGTGATCTCCGCCGGGTTCATGAAGATCGTGGGCAAGGAGTTCCTCGCGCGCTTCGGCGGGCGCTTCATCAACACCCACCCGGCTCTGCTGCCCAGTTTTCCGGGGGCTCACGGCGTGCGCGACGCGCTCGCGTACGGCGCCAAGGTCACCGGCTGCACCGTCCACTTCGTCGACGACGGCGTCGACACCGGCCCGATCATCGCTCAGGGCGTGGTCGAGGTCCGGGACGAGGACGACGAGAGCGCGCTGCACGAGCGCATCAAGGAAGTCGAGCGAAAGCTGCTCGTCGAGGTCGTGGGGCGGATCGCCCGCAACGGCCACCGCATTGAGGGACGAAAGGTAGTTATCCAGTGACCGCCACCGCCGAGAGCAACAAGCGGCCCATCCGCCGGGCGCTCGTCAGCGTCTACGACAAGACCGGGCTGGAAGACCTCGCGCGCGGGCTGCACGAGGCCGGTGTGGAGCTGGTCTCCACCGGGTCCACGGCAGGCCGCATCGCCGCCGCCGGCGTCCCCGTCACCAAGGTCGAGGAGCTGACCGGCTTCCCCGAGTGCCTGGACGGCCGGGTGAAGACCCTGCACCCGAAGGTGCACGCGGGCATCCTCGCCGACCTGCGGCTGGACAGCCACCGCGAGCAGCTCGCCGAGCTGGGCGTGGAGCCGTTCGACCTCGTCGTCGTCAACCTCTACCCGTTCCGCGAGACCGTCGCCTCCGGCGCCTCGGACGACGAGTGCGTGGAGCAGATCGACATCGGCGGCCCGTCGATGGTCCGCGCCGCCGCCAAGAACCACCCGTCGGTCGCCGTGGTCACCAGCCCCGAGCGGTACGCCGACGTGCTCGCCGCGGTGAAGGACGGCGGCTTCGACCTCGCCGCACGCAGGCGGCTCGCGGCCGAGGCCTTCCAGCACACCGCCGCGTACGACGTGGCCGTCGCCCACTGGTTCGCGTCCTCCTACGCCCCCGTCGACGACTCGCGGTTCCCGGACTTCCTGGGCGCCACCTACGAGCGCAAGAACACCCTGCGCTACGGCGAGAACCCGCACCAGGACGCCGCCCTGTACGTCGACGGCACCGGTGGTCTCGCCGAGGCCGAGCAGCTGCACGGCAAGGAGATGTCGTACAACAACTACACGGACACGGACGCCGCCCGCCGTGCCGCGTACGACCACGACGAGCCGTGTGTCGCGATCATCAAGCACGCCAACCCCTGCGGTATCGCGGTCGGTTCGGACGTCGCCGAGGCGCACCGCAAGGCCCACGCCTGCGACCCGGTCTCCGCGTACGGCGGTGTCATCGCCGTCAACCGGCCGGTCAGCAAGGAGATGGCGGAGCAGGTCGCCGAGATCTTCACCGAGGTGATCGTCGCCCCGGACTACGAGGAGGGGGCCCTTCAGGCCCTCGCCAAGAAGAAGAACATCCGTGTCCTGAAGGCCCCGGACGCCCCCTGCAACCGGGTCGAGGCCAGGCAGGTCGACGGCGGTGTGCTGCTCCAGGTCACCGACCGGCTCCAGGCCGAGGGCGACGACCCGGCCCACTGGACGCTGGCGTCCGGCGAGGCCCTGAGCGAGGCCGAGCTGGCGGAGCTGGCCTTCGCCTGGAAGGCCTGCCGTGCGGTGAAGTCCAACGCGATCCTGCTCGCCAAGGACGGCGCGTCGGTCGGTGTCGGCATGGGCCAGGTCAACCGCGTCGACTCCTGCAAGCTCGCGGTCGAGCGGGCCGGCGAGGAGCGCGCCCGGGGTTCCTACGCCGCCTCGGACGCCTTCTTCCCGTTCCCGGACGGCCCGGAGATCCTCATCGGCGCCGGGGTCCGCGCGATCGTCCAGCCGGGCGGCTCGATCCGTGACGAACTGGTCGTCGAGGCCGCCGAGAAGGCCGGCGTGACGATGTACTTCACGGGCACGCGCCACTTCTTCCACTGATCGCGTCCCGCACACGCGTCGACGGCCTCCGGCCCTCCCCCGAGGGAGCCGGAGGCCGTCCGCCTCAACGGGTCAGCAGGGGCGCAGGGAGTAGATCGGGTCCCACGTCGCCGTGCCGGCCTGGTAGGCCGTCGAGGTCCAGCGGACGCTGCCGTCCTGGTTGAAGAACTTGGCGACCGTGCCCGGGGTCTGGTTGTTCGTGAACGGGCCGTCGCCGGTCCAGTTGGAGACGGTCCAGGTCTGGCACTTGTAGAAGTCGAACTTGGTGCCCCTGACGATCATGCACAGGTGGCCGTAGGCGCAGTCCAGGTCCTTGGCGGCGACCTTGCCCTTCGGGGCCTCGGTGAGGGTCAGGCCGTCGTAGCGGACCGTGTCGGCGGAGGCCGAGAGCGGCTTCGGGTGGCCGGCGAGGACCTGGTCGGCCGTGGCCTGGATGCCGTTGACCCGGATCCCGTCCGGTGTGGCGGCGGTGGCCGCCACCGTGGAGCCGGCGAGCAGGGCGGTGGCCGCGACGAGCAGCGCGGCGGGCTTGGCGATGTTCACGATTCCCCCATGTGAACGGATGGTGTCGGTCGCTCCGCCGCGAGCCCCGTGACGCCGTGGCGGAGTGGTTCCACCGTGCCGCCGTGTCCCCGTACGCCGGAACCTCGGAACTCTCAGGGTCACGTCTTGCCCGGCGGCGTGTACTCCTTGAGGTAGTGAGCGACACGGGCGGCGTAGTCGCGGTACTTCGGGGGAACTCCGCCCGTGTCGTTCACCTTCTCGTACGACGTCCGGTAGGAGGCGGCGAGCAGGACGCGGCGGTCGCCCGGCAGCGAGGCCTTCAGGCGCGGGTCGATGTAGCAGAGGTAGCGGGCCATGGCCGGGATGGAGACGGCGGGGGACAGGGGCGGGGTCGGGGTCGCCGATGCGGGGTTGCCGTCCGCGCGCATCCACCAGCGCAGCACCTTCGGGGTCCAGCGGGCGATGCCGTACTCGCCCCCGCCGGGCACGGAAGGGTCCGACAGGCCGGGGTCGAAGTTGCTCTCCGTCTTCAGCATCGCCGCGATGAGGGCCGGGGTGACTTCTCGTTGGAGGCATGCGTGGGCCGAGTCGACGATCAGCCGGCGGTACTGCACGGGGACGCCCTGGTCCGTGCGGAGTTCGGAGGCGCCGTAGGCGGCGGCCGTGTTCGTCGCGGCGGGGGTGCCCGCACCGCTCCAGTCGCTGAGGGTGTAGCCGAGTGTCGCCACGGCCACGGTGGCGATCGCCGAACCCACGGCCACCGCCGTCCGGCGCCGGCGCGGCAGCAGGGGCCGGGGCAGCCGGAAGGAGTGGCCCGTTCCGGCCGCCGCCTCGACACGGCGCAGCAGCGTGTCCGTGCCGATGCGGTCCGCGTGCGTACGGGTCAGGCAGGCGCGCACGATCTCCCGCCAGACGTCCGGCAGTTCGGGCGACAGGCGCAGTTCGTCGGTGCCGCGCGCGTAGGCGGCGGCCGCGTCGCGGCGGGCGGTCGGGGTGCCTCCGGGGAGCGGGAAGGAGTCCGTCAGGACCAGATGGGCGAGGACGCCGAAGGCCCAGACGTCCGCCGACGGGCGGATGCGGCGGCCGCGTTCGCCGATCTCCGACCAGAGGAGTTCGGGGGGCGTGTAGTCGGGCGTGGAGAAGGCGGGCGTGTACGCGTGCGTGCCCTCCAGCTCCGCCGCCATGTTGAAGTCCGTCAGCCGCGCCGAACCGTCCTTCATCAGCAGCACGTTGGCCGGTTTCAGATCGCCGTGCACCCAGCCGGCGTGGTGCAGCTGGGCCAGGCCCTCGCAGATCTGCGCGAGCAGGGCGGGCCCGGCGGCCGGGCGGGGCGAGGCGGCCAGCAGCGCGGACAGGGAGTGCTCCGCCTTCTCCAGTACGAGGACGGTGGCGCCGTCGAGTTCGGGGCGGGCCGGGTCGTCGACGACGAGGCTCTCGTACATCCGGATCAGCCGCGGCCGTCTGAGCCGACGGTGCAAGTCGATCTCGCGCTCGATGAGTTCGCGCAGGTGCGTCAGCTGGCGCGGGGTGCCGGTGCCCGTGGGCAGGAACTTGAGCGCTGCCGTGCGCGGCGGTTCACGGTCGCCGTCGCCGCCTGCGCCTGCGCCTTCACCGGCACCGTCGGCGGTGCGCCGGCCCGTGTACACGCTGCCGAAGGCACCCGTCGCGATCGGCTCGCGCACCTCCCAGACGCCGACCCGGTAGCCCCTCGGCACCGGCACGGCGTACGGTTCGGTCACCGCCCCGCCCGGCTCGCGGATCCGGATCCGCTGAGGACGACCAGGTCGTCCTCCCGCACCAGGTCGAAGCGGAGCGCCAGGGACACCAGGGACTCCTTCTTGCCGTTGAGGCGGGGGCCGGTGTCCGCGGTCTCCGGGCCGGGCTTGAGCCGTAGCTTCACGGCCAGGTAGTCGATGTTCCACTGCACCGAGGTGCGCGAGGCGGCCGGCCAGGCGGGTCGCAGCCGGTCCACGACCTGGTCGACGGTGGGCAGCGGGGCATGCGGGTCGCCGCGCAGCCGCGGCTCGCACAGGGCGGCCAGGACCGCGAAGTAGCGCTTGGTGCGGTCGACGGAGAAGGCGGGGGCGGTGATGTCGCCGTCGGGCTCGCCGCCGTCGCGCAGGTAGTCGTGCCGCGGCGCCCACACCTCGATCGCCAGCAGGTCACCGGCGGCGGGCAGCACGATCCGCGAGAACTCGAAGGGGACGGGTGCGTCGAGTCGGCCCGGACCGACCTTGATGTGCTCGCCGGCGCCTTCCGGGTTCTCCACGACGTACGTCTGCCGCGCGGAGAGGTTGCTCAGTATCCAGAACGCGCCCTGCGCGCCCAGCTCGCCGGCCCGGCGCGAGACCCCGTCGTGAGGGATCGTCAGATCATTGCCGGACGCCCGCCCGAAGCTGAGGCGCTCGCCGGGGGCGAGCCGGACCTGACTGCGGTCCTCCCCGTCCTCCGGGGGCGGTGGAGGTACGACGATGATGCTGTACAAGGTGCGTCTCCCCGAGCTGACGGCCACCCCGGCCGGTACGGCTACGCAAGTCAGAGTAGGGGGAGACGGCGGGGCCGTGCCTCCCCTGGACGGGTGAGACACGGCCCTTGACGCGGATTGGCGCGAACTGTTCTGTCGCGCGAGCGGGTTCAGTACCTAGGACGGTTGAACCAGGCCGCGCCGGACGGAGCGATCATCGCGGCCGCCATGATGCCGCCGAAGCCGATCCACAGCAGCGCCCAGACCAGTGCGGCGCTGGAGCCCACGTTGGCCGCGCTGATCATGATCAGGACTCCGACGAGGGCACCCAGGATGCCGTAGACCATGGTGGTGATGCGGATGCCCTGGCCGCCCCGGGTGAACTTCACGCCCAGCGTGATCGACAGCGCGGCGAGCCCGAGGAAGAGCAGCGCGACGACGAGGACGATGCCCGCCCCGGCGTGCCCGATGTCGGAGAAGCCGTTGTTCCCGAAGGTGTCCTCGCCCGCGTTGGAGGCGTCGTTGATCGTCGCCGCGCCGAATATGGCGAAGATGCCGATGAGGATCTGCACGGCCGCCACGATGTAGAGCAGGACCCGAGCGGTGGTCATCAGGCCCGGCATGGTCTGCGGCATCGCGTTGGCCATCGGGTAGCCGGGGTAGGCAGGCTGCTGCGGGTAGCCGTAGCCCTGCGGGGGAACGCCGGGAGCCTGCGGGAAGCCGTAGCCGGGAGCGGCCGGGGGCTGCTGGGGCGGCGGGCCGTAGGGGTTGTTCGGGTCGCCGAAGCTCATGGCGGTGTTTCCTCCGTATGTTCCGAGTGCTGGGGACGAGGCGCGGCACTGCACGGAGGAGCGTTTCTACAGATGCGGTCCGTCCCCCCGTTGAGCTGCCCGCTGCACTGTGCTGCTCATCGTTCTTGACTGATTGCTGACTTGTCCAGCCGGAAGCCCCAGGTGTTGTGCAAGTGCAACATCGTTGATCATCTGCCGACAATGCGGTACGGCGGCCGGCCCCCGGATTGGAACCGCGGCGGGTTCATCCGCGAGGATGGGAACATGACCGCCCAGATTCTCGATGGCAAGGCCACCGCAGCCGCGATCAAGTCCGATCTGACCGCCCGCGTGGCGGCGCTGAAGGAGAAGGGCGTCACGCCCGGCCTCGGCACGATCCTGGTCGGGGACGACCCCGGCAGTCAGAAATACGTCGCCGGCAAGCACCGCGACTGCGCGCAGGTCGGCATCGCCTCCATCCAGCGGGAACTTCCGGCCACGGCGACCCAGGAGGAGATCGAGGCGGTCGTCCGCGAGCTGAACGAGGACCCGGACTGCACCGGCTACATCGTCCAGCTGCCGCTGCCCAAGGGCATCGACGAGAACCGCATCCTGGAGCTGATGGACCCGGCCAAGGACGCCGACGGCCTGCACCCGATGAACCTCGGGCGGCTGGTGCTGAACGAGCCCGCGCCGCTGCCCTGCACCCCCAACGGCATCCTCAGCCTGCTGCGGGCCCACGGCGTGGAGATCAAGGGCGCCGAGGTCGTGGTCGTCGGACGGGGCGTGACCATCGGCCGCCCGATGCCGCTGCTGCTCACCCGGCGCAGCGAGAACGCCACCGTGACCCAGTGCCACACCGGCACCCGCGATCTGTCCGCCCACCTCAAGCGGGCCGACATCATCATCGCGGCCGCCGGCTCCCCGCACCTGATCGGCGCCGAGGACGTCAAGCCGGGCGCCGCCGTCCTGGACGTCGGTGTCTCCCGCAACGCCGAGGGCAAGATCCTCGGAGACGTCCACCCGGACGTGGTCGAGGTGGCCGGCTGGATCTCCCCGAACCCCGGCGGTGTGGGCCCGATGACCCGGGCGCAGCTGCTGGTCAACGTGGTCGAGGCGGCGGAGCGCAGTGTCGACTGAGGACGTCCGCGCGGGGGCGCCCACCCGCGGAGCGAAGAACGCGGCTGCGGTGGTCCGCGCAGCGCACGGCACCGAGCCGGGGTCCCGGCGGGTCACCCGCCGCTTCCCGCGGATCACGCGGGACACCGCCCGGCCGGAGGGCGGCGGCCGGGCCGCGCCCGGCGACGCCCCGGCCCCGGCGCGGCAGTGGCCGCTGCTCGTCGTGCTGGGCGCGGTCGCGCTCGGCCTGCTGCTGACCGCGCTCGACATGTTCCGCTTCGGCACCCTGCTGATCGGCGCCGCCCTGCTGGCCGGCGCGGTCATGCGCTGGACACTGCCGAGCGTCGGCATGCTCGCCGTCCGCTCCCGCTTCACGGACGTCGCGACCTACGGCATCCTCGGCCTCGCGATCGTGCTGCTGGCGCTGATGGCCCAGCCCAAGCCGTGGATCGTGATCCCGTTCCTGAAGGACACCCTGCACTTCACGCTCACCAGCAACAGATAGCGGCGCCCGCGCCGACGCGCGGCGGTGTCCGTGTGCGCCGATGGCCCACGCCTCCCCCCGGGGCGCGGGCCATCGGCGCATCCCGTCCCCGACGCTACGGCCGCCCGCCCCCCTCCCGCCTCCGCCGACAGGCTGAACTCCCGTACCGCCCCGGGAGGTGCCCGGCCGGTGTCTGCAACTTCCGCGGTACCGCGTCCGGTTGACTCCCCTGTCCGGCCTCGGGCGTTACCCTGCGGCGGTGCGACCGATGACCCCCCGCCCGCTCGTCGTGGACACGTTGATCGCGGTCGCCATGGCCGTGGTCGCCGTCCTGCTCGGACAGGAGTCGCGGTCGCAGGGCTGGCCGGAACTCGACGGTCGCGCCTATGTCCTGGTCGCCCTCGCCCATCTGCCGGTCGCCCTGCGCGGCCGTCGGCCCCTCGCCGTCTTCACCGTCGTCCAGGCCGCCGCGGTCGTCTACATCACCCTCGGCTACTGGCCGGTGGTGTGCACCTTCGGCGCCATGCTCGCGCTGTACACCGTGGCCTCCGTCCGCCCGGTGCGCACCGCCGTGGTCTGCGCGGCCGCCATGACCGGGGTCTGGGCGTACGCCGGTGTGGTCAGCCGCACCCCGTCCATGGCGTCCGTGCTCGGCCAGGCCCTGCTGTACTGCTCGGTGCTGGTCTGGTTCGGGCATCTGGCCCGCCGCTCCGCCGAACTCACCCGGCGGCTGCACGCCGAGCAGGCCGAGCGGGCCCGGCACGCGGTCGCCGAGGAGCGCGGCCGGATCGCCCGTGAGCTGCACGACGTGGTCGCCCACCACATGTCGGTGATCTCGGTGCAGGCGGGCCTCGCCCGGTTCGTCTTCGAGTCGAACCCGGGCCGGGCGCGCGGCGCGCTCGGCACCATCGCCGACACCAGCGGCGAGGCGCTGGAAGAGCTGCGCCGCATGCTGCGGGTGCTGCGCGAGGAGGACCCCGACGCGCCCGAGCGGGCCCCGATGCCCACGCTGGCCCGGCTCGGCGAACTCGTCGACCGGGTCCGGGCCGGCGGACTGCCCGTGGACCTCGCCGTCGCGGGCACCGAGCGCCCGCTGCCGCCCGGCGTCGAACTGTGCGCCTACCGCGTCGTCCAGGAGGCCCTCACCAACGCCCTCAGACACGCGGGCCGGGCACACGCGCGCGTGGAACTCCGGTACGGCGCCCATGAGCTGACCGTCCGGGTCACCGACGACGGAAAGGGGGCGATTTTGGCCAGAGTGCCGGCAGGCGGCGGGCATGGCTTGATTGGCATGCGCGAACGGGCCAAGCTCTACGGCGGGACGATCACGATCGGCCCACGCTCCGAGGGCGGCTTCGAGGTCCGGCTGACCCTGCCCACCTCGGCCGCCGAACGCGGCCGCGGGGGTGCGGCGAAGGACATGCGCAAGGACGCGCCGGAGGCGGAGCGGTAGGCAGCCGGCGCACGGCGGGGGGCGACCGTACGGCATGACCAGAGTGCTCGTCGTCGACGACCAGTTCCTCATCCGCGCCGGGCTCGTCGGCCTGCTGGAGGCCGCGCCGGGTTTCGAGGTGGTGGGCGAGGCCGGGGACGGTGCGCAGGCTGTACGCCTCGCCGCCGAGACCCGCCCCGACGTCGTCCTCATGGACATCCGGATGCCCGGCGTCAACGGCATCGAGGCCACCGAGCGGATCCTCGCCGAGGCCGAGGGGCGCCCGCCGCGGGTCCTGGTGCTGACCACCTTCGATCTGGACGAGTACGTGTACGGGGCGCTGCGCGCCGGGGCCTCCGGGTTTCTGCTGAAGGACTCCGGGCCCGAGCGGCTGCTCGCCGCGGTCACCGCGGTCGACGGCGGCGACGCGCTGTTCGCGCCGAGCGTCACCCGGCGCCTGGTGGAGGCCTTCGCGCGGCAGCAGGCCCCGGATCCGGCCGGCACCGCCCTGCCCGACCTCGCCGTCCTCACCTCCCGGGAGATGGAGGTCCTCGAGCTCACCGCCCGCGGTCTGTCCAACGTGGAGATCGCCGACCGCCTCTACATCAGCGAGGCCACCGTCAAGACCCACCTCAACCGCACGATGAGCAAGCTCGATCTGGGCAGCCGGGCCCAGGCGGTCGTACTGGCCTACGAGACGGGACTGGTGACCCCGGGCGGATGACCGCTCCCACGGGCGGGCGGCGCGGAAGTGATCGTTCCGATACGGTGTGCGCGCGCCCGTCCGTGCTCCCGCGCGCCCCCGGTCCGGGAACTGGGACCCTCAGGCAGTGCATCCTTGTGGGTAGCCAGGACGGGGGAAAGCAGGGGGGAAGCGATGCCTCGTTGGAAAGATCTGCCGGAGGAACTGGACCCGCAGATCAAGGAGTTCACCAGCCAGGTGCGGCGGCTCGTGGACCGCAGCGGCCTGAGCGTCGCGGCACTCGCCGATCGCACGGGCTACAGCAAGACGTCCTGGGAGCGCTATCTGGGCGGCCGGCTGCTCGCGCCCAAGGGCGCGGTCGTCGCACTCGCCGAGGTCACGGGCACCAACCCCGTCCATCTGACGACGATGTGGGAGCTGGCCGAACGCGCCTGGAGCCGGGCGGAGATGCGGCACGACCGCACCATGGAGGCGATCCGGATCTCCCAGGCGCGTGCCGCGCTCGGCGAGTTCGGGGCGGCGGAGGCCACCGGGGGCCCGTCCGGCACTACGAAGGGCGGCGCATCCGGTCGTACGAAGGGCGGCGCATCCGGCTCTACGAACGGAAGCGGACCCGGCCGTACGAACGGCAGCGGATCCGGGCGTACGAACGGCGGCACGCCCGGCCGTGTCGGCGGTGGCCTCGGCGCGGCCATGGGGATCGCCGGTCCGGCCGGTGTCTCCCCGACGATCCCCCCGCAGCCGACGGCCCCGGACGCCGACGCCCGCGAGGGCGCGGGCCGCGGCCCGGCCGACCGGGACGGCACCGGGCGCGGCACCGGGACCTCCGGCGGCAACTCCTGGGGCCTGGCCGGGTATCAGGGCCCGTCCCGGGCGAGCGCCCGCCCCGGCGCCGGGGCACACGCGGGTGCCGACGACGACGGCGCCGCGGGCGGTGCCCGGCCCGCCGCCTCGCCCGACGGCCCCGGCTGGACCCCGAGCACCCCGAACCCGTACGACGGACAGCTGCTGTCGGCGGCCCGGCTCGCCGGGGGCGGCCCCTCCGGGGAAGGCGCACCGGCCCGGGGGAGCGCCGGCCGGCAGCGGGTGCTCATGTTCGTCGCGGGGCTCGTCGGTGTGCTCGTCGTCATCGGCACCGTCTACTTCCTCACCGACCGGGGCGGCGCGGGGCACGACAGCGCCACCGGGCGGCCGTCCCCGTCCGCGACGCACGCGAGCCCGCCGCCCGGCGTCAAGTGCACCGGCTCCGCCTGCGACGGCAAGGACGCCGAGGCCATGGGGTGCAGCGGCGACCTGGTCACCACCGCCCAGACCGCCACCGTCGGCACCACCACCCTGGAGGTCCGCTACAGCAAGGCCTGCGGCACGGCCTGGGGCCGGATCACCGGCGCCGCCCAGGGCGACACGGTCCAGGTCTCGGCCGGCAGGGCCCGGCAGACCGGGCGGACCAGCGGCCTCGGCGACACCATCGCCTACACCCCGATGGTCGCCGTCGAGGGCCCGACCCGGGCCAAGGCCTGCGCGACGCTGGCGTCCGGGCGGACGGGGTGCACGAAGTAGGACGGCCAGTACGGGTGGTGCCGGTGGTACGGCTCGGGACATCGGGAGGATGAAATTCCGGGGGCGGGCGCATGCCGGGACGGATCCTGGGCACGCGAGGAGTACCCCCACGGGAGTCCGGCCGTCCGGTACCCCCACAAGGCGGCCGCCTCCGTCCTCTCTCCTCTCCCGGACGGGCGGCCGCCTCTTTGTTCACCGCGTGTCCGACTTGTGGGGTGAGCCACACGGCCCCGGACATCTCGCATGCCGGATGCGCGATAGCCTGACCGCTGGATCTCTCTTGATGCCAAGAGATCGATCATCCGCCCGGGGCAGGGACGCCCCACCGCCAGCTGTCATACGGAGAACGCCATGACCCGCACTCCCGTGAACGTCACCGTCACCGGCGCGGCCGGCCAGATCGGTTACGCCCTGCTCTTCCGCATCGCCTCCGGCCAGCTGCTCGGCGCGGACGTGCCGGTCCGGCTCCGCCTCCTGGAGATCACCCCGGCGCTCAAGGCCGCCGAGGGCACCGCCATGGAGCTGGACGACTGCGCCTTCCCGCTGCTCCAGGGCATCGACATCACCGACGACCCGAACGTCGCCTTCGACGGCGCCAACGTAGCCCTGCTCGTCGGCGCCCGTCCGCGCACCAAGGGCATGGAGCGCGGCGACCTGCTGGAGGCCAACGGCGGCATCTTCAAGCCGCAGGGCAAGGCCATCAACGACCACGCCGCGGACGACATCAAGGTCCTGGTCGTCGGCAACCCGGCCAACACCAACGCGCTCATCGCGCAGGCCGCCGCGCCGGACGTCCCGGCCGAGCGCTTCACCGCGATGACCCGTCTCGACCACAACCGCGCGCTGACCCAGCTCGCGAAGAAGACGGGCTCCACGGTCGCCGACATCAAGCGCCTGACCATCTGGGGCAACCACTCCGCCACCCAGTACCCGGACATCTTCCACGCCACGATCGCCGGCAAGAACGCCGCCGAGGTCGTGAACGACGAGAAGTGGCTGGCCGACGAGTTCATCCCGACCGTCGCCAAGCGCGGTGCCGCGATCATCGAGGCCCGTGGCGCCTCGTCGGCCGCCTCCGCCGCCAACGCCGCGATCGACCACGTGTACACCTGGGTCAACGGCACCGCCGAGGGCGACTGGGCCTCCATGGGCATCCCGTCGGACGGCTCCTACGGCGTCCCGGAGGGCCTGATCTCCTCCTTCCCGGTCACCGTCAAGGACGGCGCGTACGAGATCGTCCAGGGCCTGGACGTCAACGAGTTCTCCCGCGCCCGCATCGACGCCTCCGTCAAGGAGCTGGCGGAGGAGCGCGAGGCGGTGCGCTCCCTCGGCCTCATCTGAGGGTCCACTGGACACTGCTGACGCTCGGCATCCCGCCGCAGGGGTGCCGAGCGTCTGCCGTGTGCGGGTCCGTCGCGGTTCCCTGGGGCCGCAGTTCCGCGCGCCCCCTTAGGAGACCGCGGTGCCGCCCGCCCCATGGCGCAGCGGCACCCCGCCGGCTCGGGCGAGCGGTCGGTACCCCGCCACCACCAGCACCGTCGCCGCCAGCACCACCACCGCCACCGTCCGCAGCGCCGGGCCCATTCCGTGCAGAAGGTCGCTGTGGGACGAGAGGACCGTGCCGGTGACGGCGACGCCGAGGGCCGCGCCGGTCTCGCGGGCGGTGGTACCGAGGCCGGAGCCGATCCCCGCCTGGTGGGCGGGGAGCGAGGTGACCACGCCGAGGGTCAGGGCCGGCATGGACAGTCCGGCGCCGGCCGAGATGACCAGCAGCCAGCAGACGAACAGCGCGTAGGGCGTGCCCGCGTCGGCGGTGGACGCGCCGAGCAGACCGAGGCCGATCAGGGCGAGACCGGCGCCGATCACCGCGCGGGGGCGGCCGGTCCAGCGGGTGGCCAGCTTCTGGGCGGCGGCCATCCCGAACACCAGCGGCATGATCGCCACACCGGTGACGGCGGGGCCGAAGCCCTTCACTTCCTGCAGATACTGCGAGTTGACGAAGAACAGGGCGAACAGGCCGAAGAAGCCGGTGGCCGTGCCGAGGGAGGCGGCTCGCAGCCGGGCGGAGCCGAAGACCCGCGGGTCGAAGAGGGGCGCGGACGCGCGCAGGGCGTGGCCGGTGAAGAGGGCGATCAGCGCCGCGCCCGCCGCGAAGGAGCCGAGGATGTGCGCGGAGGTCCAGCCGTAGGTCGGGCCTTCGATGATGCCGAACAGGACGGCGACCAGGCCCGCCGTCAGCAGCAGGGCGCCCACAGGGGCTCCCCCACTGGAACGAGGTCGAGTGCTCGGGGAAGGGGCGGGGGCGCTGCGCACCGAGCGCTCGGTGCGGGGGACGGCGAGCGCGACGGACGCGGCGAGCACCGCGGCGAGCGGGACCATGACCGCGAACAGGGCCCGCCAGGTGAGGAACTGGCCGGCCAGGCCCCCGCCCAGGTTGCCGGCCGCGCCGCCCAGGCCGATCGACAGCGTCCAGGCGCCCATCGAGCGGGCCCGCTGCTCGGGTCCGGACAGATGCATGAGGATCGACAGCGTCGCCGGTGTGATCAGCGCGGCTCCGGCGCCGGACAGGCCCCGCCCGGCTATCAGGACGGCCGGGCCGGAGGCGAGCGCGCTGGTGGCGGCGCCCGCCGCGAACAGCGTGAGCCCGGCGAGCAGGGCGCCCTTGCGGCCGTACCGGTCGCCCAGCGCACCGGCCGGGATCAACAGGCCCGCGAACACGATGACATAGGCGTCGACCGTCCACAGGATCTCGGCGTGCGAGGGGTGCAGGGACGACGAACTCAGCTGCGGTATGAGGAGGTTGATGGCGGCGACCATGCTCTGCGCGACCAGGACGCAGGCGCACAGCGCGAGCAGGGTGGGGCGTTTCAGGGCGTGCGAGGGCACGGCTCCTCCCAGGAGCTTCGAAAGGTGGTGTCGGGATCGCCCTCACCGTAGGCTCGCCAATGACCTGCTTTCCAGTGCAACCTTTGCAAGGGATGCCTGCACATGACGCAATCCGCCGGGCCGGATCCGAGACTGGACCTGAATCTGCTGGTCGCGCTGGATGTGCTGCTGGAGGAGCAGAGCGTCCAGGGTGCCGCGCACCGGCTGCATCTGTCCGAGCCCGCCATGAGCCGCACCCTCGGCCGGATCCGCAAGGCGCTCGGTGATCCGATCCTGGTGCGCGCCGGACGCCGGATGGTGCCCACCCCGCGCGCCCTCGCCGTGCGGGCCGAGGTGGGCGCGGTGGTGGAGCGGGCCCGCGCCCTGTTCGCGCCGGGCCAGGACGCCGATCTGCGCACGCTGACCCGCACCTTCACGATCCTCGGCCACGACTCGATCGCCGCCTCCCACGGTGCGGCCCTCTTCGCCCGCGCCGCCCGCGAGGCCCCCGGCATCCGGCTGCGCTTCCTCTCCGAGAGCCATGTGGACCTGCCGCATCTGCGCCAGGGCACCGCCGATCTGGAGGTCGGGGTGATCGACACGTCCGCGCCCGAGGTGCATGTGGAGACGGTGTACGAGGAGCGCATGCTGGGCGTCGTACGGGCCGGGCACCCCCTGCTCGCCGGGGAGCTGACGCCCGAGCGGTTCGCCGGCGAGGCCGGTCATCTGATCGTCTCCCGGCGGGGCAAGCAGCACGGGCCGATCGACGATGCGCTGGCCGAACGCGGCCTGAAGCGCCGGGTGGTGGGCAGTGTCGGGACCTACCCCGCCTCGCTGTTCGTGCTGCGCGAGACCGATCTGATCGGGCTGATCAGCCACTGGGGCAGTCCGCTGGCCCACGTCCTCGGCCTGGTCACGTTCGAGATCCCGCTGCCGCTCCCGGCGGTCGGCGTCGGCTTCGCCTGGCACCCCCGCCATGACGCCGACCCCGCCCACGCCTGGCTGCGCGACTGCGTACGGGACCTGATCGTCCAGGCCTCACGAGCCGGATAGCCGCTTCCCGCCAGCCCCGCCGAGCGGCTATGTCGGTTTTGCTCGCTCTTGTCCCGTATTTTCCGTGACGCCGGGCACTTTCGGCCGTGGATTACGCATGCCCTCCATCGGGTCGGGGCAGGCGGCCGCGGTCCCCAAGGGTGACACGTGCGTGACACAGGGGCATGGATCAGGAACGGAAGGCAACACCGATCATGGCGGACAGAACGGAACGACAGGCCCAGGCGACCGTCCACGCGGGCGGCGCGTGGCTGGAAGCGGTCTCCGGCGCGACGCGCGAGATCCTCGACCCCGCGGACGCCCGGCCGTTCGCCGTGGTCGCCGAGGGTGACGAGAAGGACGCCGAGCGTGCGGTGGCCGCCGCCCGGCAGGCCTTCGACCACGGCCCCTGGCCCCACACCCCCGTCGCCGAACGCGCCGCCCTGCTGCGCCGCGTCGCCGACCTCCTCGTGCGTGACCGCGAGGAACTCGGTCTGCTGGAGAGCCGGGACGCGGGCAAGACCCTCGAAGAGGGCCGCATCGACATCGACTGCGTCGCCGACGCCTTCCGCTACTTCGCCGACCTGGTCGCCGCCGAGGCCCCGGGCCGGGTGGTCGACGCGGGCTCACCGGACATCCACAGCGTGGTCGTGCACGAGCCCGTCGGCGTGTGCGCGCTGATCACCCCCTGGAACTACCCGCTCCTCCAGGCCAGTTGGAAGATCGCCCCGGCACTCGCGGCCGGCAACACCTTCGTCGTCAAGCCCAGCGAGATCACGCCGCTGACGACCGTCGCGCTGATCGAGCTGCTCATCGAGGCCGGTCTGCCCGAGGGCGTCGCGGGCATCGTCACCGGGCCCGGTCACACCGTCGGCGCCCGGCTCGCCGAGCATCCCGACGTCGACCTGGTCTCCTTCACCGGTGGCCTGGTCAGCGGCGTCAAGGTCGCCCAGGCCGCCGCGCCCACCGTGAAGAAGGTCGCCCTCGAACTCGGCGGCAAGAACCCCAACGTCGTCTTCGCCGACGCCTGCGCCACCGACGAGGGCTTCGACACCGCCGTCGACCAGGCACTCAACGCCGCGTTCATCCACAGCGGCCAGGTCTGCTCGGCCGGCGCCCGGCTCATCGTCGAGGAGTCCGTCAAGGACCGCTTCGTCGCCGAACTCGCCCGCCGGGCGCAGCGGATCAGGCTCGGGCGCGGCACGGCGGACGGCGTCGAGTGCGGCCCGCTCGTCTCCGCCCAGCAGCGCGAGAAGGTCGAGGCGTACGTCGCCTCCGCGCTCGCCGAGGGCGCGGTGCTCGCCTGCGGCGGCAAGCGTCCCGCACCCGCCGAGACCCGCCCGGAATCCGGCTACTTCTACGAGCCGACCGTTCTCGACGCCTGCCACCGCGAGATGAAGGTCGTCCGCGAGGAGGTCTTCGGTCCCGTCCTCACCGTCGAGACCTTCCGTACCGAGGACGAGGCGGTCCTCCTCGCCAACGACACCGAGTACGGCCTCGCCGGCGCCGTCTGGAGCGCCGACGCGGGCCGGGCCCGCCGCGTCGCCGGCCGGCTGCGCCACGGCACCGTCTGGATCAACGACTTCCACCCCTATCTGCCGCAGGCGGAGTGGGGCGGCTTCGGCAAGAGCGGCACAGGCCGCGAGCTGGGACCCGCCGGACTCGCCGAGTACCGCGAGGCCAAGCACGTCTACCAGAACCTCGCGCCGAAGCCGGTGCGCTGGTTCGCCGGCGGAACCGACTGAACCGGCCGAGACCCCTCTCTTCCACACCCCTGGAGTAGCACCCCCATGTCCGAGACCACCCCCCACGTCTACGACTACATCGTCATCGGCGGCGGCACCGCGGGATCCGTCATCGCCTCCCGGCTCACCGAGAACCCGGACGTCACCGTCGCCGTCATCGAGGGCGGCCCGAGCGACGTCGGCCGCGACGACGTCCTCACCCTGCGCCGCTGGATGGGCCTGCTCGGCGGCGACCTCGACTACGACTACCCGACGGTGGAGCAGCCGCGCGGCAACTCCCACATCCGGCACAGCCGCGCCCGCGTCCTCGGCGGCTGCTCCTCGCACAACACCCTGATCTCCTTCAAGCCGCTGCCGTCCGACTGGGACGAGTGGGAGGCGGCCGGCGCCAAGGGCTGGGGCGCCGTCCCCATGGAGGCCTACTTCGCCCGCCTGAAGAACAACATCGTCTCCGTGGACGAGAAGGACCGCAACGCCATCGCCCGCGACTTCGTCGACGCCGCCCAGTCGGCACTCGGCGTGCCCCGCGTCGAGGGCTTCAACAAGAAGCCGTTCACCGAGGGCGTCGGCTTCTTCGACCTCGCCTACCACCCGGAGGACAACAAGCGTTCCTCGGCGTCGGTGGCGTATCTGCACCCGGTCATGGACGAGCGCCCCAACCTGACGATCCTGCTGGAGACCTGGGCGCACCGGCTGGAGCTGAACGGCACCCGCGCCGAGGGCGTGCACGTACGCACCAAGGACGGCGAGGAGCTGCTGGTCCGCGCCCGCAACGAGGTGGTGCTGTGCGCGGGCGCCGTCGACTCCCCGCGCCTGCTGATGCACTCGGGCGTCGGCCCCCGGGAGGACCTGGAGGCGCTCGGCATCCCCGTCGTCCACGATCTGCCGGGCGTCGGCGAGAACCTGCTGGACCACCCCGAGTCGGTCATCGTCTGGGAGACCCACGGGCCGATCCCGGAGAACTCCGCGATGGACTCCGACGCGGGCCTGTTCGTGCACCGCGACCCCGACCACGCGGGCCCGGACCTGATGTTCCACTTCTACCAGATCCCGTTCACGGACAACCCCGAGCGCCTCGGCTACGAGCGCCCGCCGCACGGCGTCTCGATGACCCCGAACATCCCCAAGCCCAAGAGCCGCGGCCGGCTCTACCTGACCAGCGCCGACCCGTCCGTGAAGCCCGCCCTCGACTTCCGGTACTTCACCGACGAGGACGACTACGACGGCCGCACCCTCGTCGACGGCATCCGCATCGCCCGCGAGATCGCCGAGACCGAGCCGCTCGCGGGCTGGCTCAAGCGCGAGGTCTGCCCCGGCCCGGAGGTCGTCGGCGACGCCGAGCTGAGCGAGTACGCCCGCAAGGTCGCGCACACCGTCTACCATCCGGCCGGCACCTGCAAGATGGGCGCGCCCGACGACGAACTCGCGGTGGTGGATCCACAGTTGAGGATCCGCGGCCTCGACGGCATCCGGATCGCCGACGCCTCCGTCTTCCCGACCATGCCCGCCGTGAACCCGATGATCGGGGTGCTCATGGTCGGGGAGAAGGCCGTCGAGCTGATCGGTGGTGATGCGTGATGAGTACGGCGACCGCAACCCAGACGCCCGTCTTCTCCGTCTCCGGCCTGTGGAAGGTCTTCGGCCCCAAGCCGGAGCGGATTCCCGCCGACCCGGAACTCGGCGCACTGGACCCCGCCGACCTCCGCGCCCGCACGGGCTGCACGGCGGCCGTCCGTGACGTCTCCTTCGACGTCCGCAAGGGCGAGGTCTTCGTGGTGATGGGCCTGTCGGGCTCCGGCAAGTCCACCCTGGTCCGCTGCCTGACCCGTCTCATCGAGCCGACGGCCGGCACGATCGCCATCGACGGCGAGGACGTCCGCGCGATGGACAAGGCCCGGCTGCGCGAACTGCGCCGCCACCGCGCCGCCATGGTCTTCCAGCACTTCGGCCTGCTCCCGCACCGCTCGGTCATCGACAACGTGGCCTACGGCCTGGAGATCCAGGGCATCGGCAAGGCCGAACGGCGCGAACGGGCCGCCGAGGTCGTCGACAAGGTCGGCCTCGCGGGCATGGAGCACCGCCGGCCCGCCCAGCTGTCCGGCGGCCAGCGCCAGCGGGTCGGCCTGGCCCGGGCGCTGGCGGTCGACCCCGAGGTGCTCCTCTTCGACGAGCCCTTCAGCGCCCTCGACCCGCTCATCCGGCGCGACATGCAGGACGAGGTGGCCCGGCTGCACCGCGAGGAGGGCCGCACGATGGTCTTCATCACCCACGACCTCACCGAGGCCCTGAAGCTCGGCGACCGCATCGCCCTGATGCGCGACGGCAAGGTCGTCCAGCTGGGCACCCCGGAGGAGATCGTCGGCTCCCCGGCCGACGACTACGTCCGCGAGTTCGTCCGCGACGTCCCCCGCGAACAGGTGATGACGGCCCGTACGGCCATGCGCCCGGCGGCGCCCGGAGAGGCGGCCGAAGGCCCGGCGATCGCTCCGGAGGCCACGGTCTCCGAGGCCATCGAGGCGGTGGCCCGTTCCGGCGAGCCCGCGCGCGTGATGGCCGAGGGCAAGTGCCTGGGCGTGGTCGACCACGAGCGCCTCCTGGGCGTGGTGGCCGGCGTGGCCGCCGACACCCCGGCCGCGGACACCACCGATGCCGTCGTGGCCGCAGGCGGCCGTACGGCCGAGGCGACTCCCGTCCCGCAGCCGGCGGCACCCGGAAAGCACCGGCAGGCGACCCCGCCCGCCCCCCGCACCAGCCCGGAGGACGTGTGATGGCCACACTCAGCGTCCCGACCTCCGCCCGCACCGCCAAACCCCGCGTCCTCAAGAGCCGCGCCGCGGGCAAGCTCCTGCTGCTCGCCCTCGTCGCGGCGGTCCTCGCCCCCTGGGCCGCCACCCGCTGGCCCGGCGCCGCCTGGCCCCACGAACTGACCGTCAGCCTCGCAAAGCCCCTCGCCTCGGCCAGCAACTGGATCATCGACAACCGGGACAGCCACCCCCTGTTCCTGTACTTCTTCGGCTACGTCAGCAACGCGGTCGTCCTCTGCGTACGCGCCGTCTACCTCACCCTGCTCGCCGCGGGCTGGACCGGTGTGACGGCCCTCGGCGCCCTGGTCGCCTGGCGCGTCGCCGGCGCCCGCCTGGCCGCCGGCACGGCGATCGCCCTGCTGACCTGCGGAGCCCTCGGCATGTGGGTCCCGACGATGCAGACCCTCGCGCTGATGGTCGTGGCGGTCCTCGCCTCCGTGGCCGTCGGCGCGCTGCTCGGCCTCGCCGCCGGCCTCTCCGACCGACTGGACCGCGCCCTGCGCCCGGTCCTGGACACCATGCAGGTGCTCCCGGCCTTCGCCTACCTCCTCCCCGTCGTCCTGGTCTTCGGCATCGGCGTCCCCGCGGCCGTCCTCGCCACCGTCGTGTACGCCGCCCCGCCGATGGCCCGCCTCACCGCGCTCGGCCTGCGCGGCGCCGACCCCGAAGTCCTGGAGGCCGTGGAGTCACTCGGCGCGACCCGCCGCCAGCGGCTGCTGACCGCCCGTATCCCGCTGGCCCGGGGCGAGCTGCTGCTCGGCCTCAACCAGACGATCATGATGGCGCTGTCCATGGCCGTCATCGCCTCGGTCATCGGCGCCGGCGGCCTCGGCGACCGCGTCTACCAGGCCCTCGCCTCGGTCGACGTCGGCCAGGCCCTCGCCGCCGGCATACCGATCGTGCTGCTCGCGATCGTGCTGGACCGCGTGACCGGAGCCGCCGGGTCCGCGAAGCCCGCGGGGACGGGGCAGACCCCGTCCCGGACGGTCGGCTGGCCGTACGCGCTCGCCGTCACCGTGGCCGTCGCCCTGGTCACCCGTCTCCTCGGCCGGCTGGACTGGCCGTCCGGCCTGACCCTGGACATCGCCGAGCCGGTCGACCACGCCGTCGACTGGATGACCGGCCACCTCTACTCCGGTGTCCCGGTCGTCGGCGGCACCGCCGACTGGGCGGGCCACTTCACCACCTGGGCGCTCGACCCCGTCCGCTCCGGTCTGCAGTGGCTGCCCTGGTGGTCGGTGCTGCTGATCGTCGCCGCCCTCGCCTGGTCGATCGGCACCTGGCGCAGCGCTTCGACCGCCGTCCTCGCCATGGCCGCGATCGGTGTGCTCGGCGTCTGGGGGCCGGCCCTCGACACGCTGTCCCAGGTGCTGGCCGCCGTCGCCGTCACCCTGGTCCTCGGGTTCGCGACCGGCATCGCCGCCGCCCGCAGCGACCGCGTCGAACGCGCCCTGCGCCCGGTCCTGGACGTGTTCCAGACCATGCCGCAGTTCGTGTACCTGATCCCGGTCGTCGCCCTGTTCGGCGTCGGCCGCGCACCCGCCGTCGCCGCGGCCGTCGTCTACGCCCTCCCGGCCGTCGTCCGGATCACCACGCAGGGCCTGCGCCAGGTCGACCCGGCCGCGCTGGAGTCGGCGCGCTCGCTCGGCGCGACCGGCCGCCAGCAGCTGTGGCAGGTCCAACTCCCGCTCGCCCGGCGCTCGTTGCTGCTCGCCCTCAACCAGGGCGTGGTCCTGGTCCTCGCCGTCGTCATCATCGGCGGCCTGGTCGGTGGCGGCGCCCTCGGCTACAACGTCGCCTTCGGCCTCGCCCAGGGCGACCTCGCGACCGGACTCGTGGCCGGTGCCGCGATCGTCTGCCTGGGCCTGATGCTCGACCGGGTGACCCAGCCGACCGAACGACGCGCGAAGAAGGGAGCGTGACATGACGAAGCTCAAGCGCAGGACGGCGCTGATCGCCGCCGGAGCGGCCACCGTGTCGCTGCTCACCGGCTGCGGCGCCGCCGACATGACCAAGCAGGCGTCACCGTTCGCGGGCGCCCAGGGCGCGAACTCCGTGACCCTGTCCGTGCAGTCCTGGGTGGGCGCGCAGGCCAACGTCGCCGTCGCCCAGTACCTCCTCGAGCACAAGCTCGGCTACCGCGTCGACACCGTCCAGGTGGACGAGGTGCCCGCCTGGGACGCGCTCAGCCAGGGCCGGGTCGACGCGATCCTGGAGGACTGGGGCCACCCGGACCAGGAGAAGCGGTACGTCGAGGACAAGAAGACCATCGCGCGGGGCGGCGACCTCGGGGTGACCGGTCACATCGGCTGGTTCGTGCCGACGTACCTGGTCGAGCAGCACCCCGACATCACCGACTGGCGGAACCTCGACAAGTACGCCTCCCTCTTCCGCACCGCGGAGAGCGGCGGCAAGGGCCAGCTGATGGACGGCTCCCCGTCCTACGTCACCAACGACAAGGCCCTGGTGAACAACCTGAAGCTGAACTACCAGGTCGTCTTCGCCGGCTCCGAGGCCGCCCAGATCACCCAGATGAAGCAGTTCGCCAAGGAGAAGAAGCCCTTCCTGACCTACTGGTACTCACCCCAGTGGCTGTTCCAGAAGGTGCCCATGACCGAGGTGAAGCTGCCGCCGTACAAGGACGGCTGCGACGCGGACGCGGCGAAGATCACCTGCGCCTACCCGCACACCCCGCTGCAGAAGTACCTCAACGCCGACTTCGCGAAGTCCGGCGGCAAGGCGGCGGCCTTCCTGAAGAAGTTCCGGTGGACGACCGAGGACCAGAACGAGGTCTCCCTGATGATCGCCGACCAGAAGCTGTCGCCCCAGGACGCCGCGAAGAAGTGGGTGGACAGCCACCCCGACGTGTGGAAGCGGTGGCTGTCCTGAACGGCCCTACCGGACGAGACTGCCGGCGATCTCCCGCAGGGCGGCCGTCGCCATCCTCTGGAGTCCCGGCCCGAACGTGATGCGGGTGGCCCCGAGTTCGCCGAGTTCGGCGGACGAGGGGCCCTCGCCGTCCGGGCGGGCGTTGATGTTGATCGGGACCTGGATCCCGGCCCGCAGCAGCGGCAGCACGTCCGCCGGGGCGAAGATCGGGTAGACGCAGTCGGCGCCCGCCGCCACGTACGCCGCCGCCCGCTCGATGGCCTTCTCGGGGTTCTTGTCGCCGTGGAGGAAGACGTCGACGCGGGCGTTGAGGAACAGCCGGCCGGCCGCGGCCTCCCGGAACTCGGCGAGGAACTCCGCCTGCTCGCGCGGATCCTTGAGCACCCCGCCGGCCGAGTCCTCCAGGTTGCAGCCCACGGCACCGGCCTCCAGCAGCCGCTCCACCAGCTCCTTCGGCGCGAGCCCGTACCCGCTCTCGATGTCCGCCGACACCGGCACGTCCACCGCCCGGGTGATCCGGGCGACCGCCGCGAACATCTCGTCGGCCGGCGTGGACCCGTCGTCGTACCCGAGCGACGCCGCCACCCCGGCGCTCGGCGTCGCCAGCGCCGGGAACCCGGCCTCGACGAACACCCGGGCGCCGGCCGCGTCCCACGGTCCGGGCAGGACCAGCGGATCGTCCTGGGCGCGCCTCCGATGCAGCGCGCGGAAGACCTCGACCTTGTTCATGGCTGGTAACCCCCTGGCTGGACACGACGGCTGACCATCAGGCGGTTCCAGCCGTTGATGACGGTGATCAGGCCGATGAGATGGGCGAGTTCGACCTCGGTGAAGTGTTTCCCGGCCCGCGCGTACACCTCGTCCGACACGCCGTCCGTGAGCACGGTCACCGCCTCGGTCAGCGCGAGCGCGGCCCGCTCCCGCTCGCTGTAGAGGTCCCCGGCCTCCTCCCAGGCGTCGAGGAGCTGGACGCGGTCCTCCGACTCCCCGTTCCCGCGGGCCAGTCGGAGGTGCATGTCGAGGCAGAACGCGCAGTGGTTGAGCTGCGAGGCGCGGATCATGACCAGTTCGGCGAGGGCGGGATCACCGAGCCCCTTCTTCGCGGCCGCGCTGAGCGCGGACATCGCCTGCCCGACGGCCGGGTCCAGTACCTGCGTACGGCTCACTGGTGCTGACCGGGCTGGTAGTGGCCCGGGGTCATCCGGGTGGTCACACCGATCCGGTTCCAGGCGTTGATCACTGTGATCGCGGAGATCAGCTGGGCCAGCTCGGGTTCCTCGAAGTGCTTGGCGGCCTTCTCGTACACCTCGTCCGGCACGAAGCCGTCCGTCAGGACGGTGACCGCCTCGGTCAGCTCGATCGCAGCCAGCTCCTTCTCGGTGTAGAAGTGCCGCGACTCCTCCCAGGCGCCGAGCTGCACGATCCGCTGGACGGTCTCGCCGGCCGCGAGCGCGTCCTTGGTGTGCATGTCGAGGCAGAACGCGCAGTGGTTGAGCTGCGAGGCGCGGATCTTCACCAGCTCGTACAGCTTGGGGTCCAGCCCCTGCCTGGCCGCGGCGTCCAGCCGGATCATCGCCTTGTACACCGCCGGGGCGTGCTCGGCGAAGCGCATCCGGGGGGCGTGTTCGGTGGCGTACTCGACGGGTTCCTGTGCAGTGTTCATGCTTCGACCCTAGGATCCAGGCAGCCCAGGAGTATGGTCCATTTCCATGGCGGAATCCTGGGCCACTTTGGGCGTCGACCTGCATCTCGAACCGACCGGCTCCGGCGGGCTGCGCCGGGGCCTGACCGACGCCCTGCGCGACGCCGTCCGCACCGGCCGGCTCGCCCCCGGCACCCGGCTGCCCTCCTCCCGCTCCCTCGCCGTCGACCTCGGCATCGCCCGCAACACCGTCGCCGAGGCCTACGCGGACCTCGTGGCGGAAGGCTGGCTCACCGCCCGGCAGGGCTCCGGCACCCGGGTGGCGGAGCGAGTCGCCGCGGCCCCACCGTCCGCCGCGACCCCGGCCGGGGCGGACGGCAGGGGAGCGGCACAGCGCCACGGGCGGCCCGCCAGGCCGACGTACAGCCTGCTGCCCGGCAGCCCCGACCTGGCCGCCTTCCCCCGCACCGAGTGGCTCAGGGCCGCCCGCCGCGCCCTCGCCACCGCGCCGTACGACGCCCTCGGCTACGGCGACCCGCGCGGCCGCCCCGAACTGCGCACCGCCCTCGCCGGCTATCTCGCCCGCGTCCGCGGCGTGCGGACCGACCCGGAGGCCATCCTGATCACCTCCGGCTTCGCGCACGCCCTGCGGATCCTCGGCACGGTGCTCAAGGCGCGCGGGGTGCGCACGGTGGCGGTCGAGTCCTACGGCCTCGACGCCTACCGGGGCCTGCTCCGGCAGGCGGGCCTCGCCACCCCCGCGCTCGCCTACGACGACCTCGGCACGGACACCCGTGTGCCGGGCGACGCCGGCGCGGTGCTGCTGACCCCCGCCCACCAGTTCCCCATGGGCACGGCCCTGCACCCCGACCGCAGGGCCGCCGTCGTGGACTGGGCCCGGCACACCGGCGGGCTGGTCCTGGAGGACGACTACGACGGCGAGTTCCGCTACGACCGCCAGCCCGTCGGCGCCCTCCAGGGCCTCGACCCCGACCGAGTGGTCTACCTCGGCACCGCCAGCAAGTCCCTGGCCCCCGGACTGCGGCTGGCCTGGACGGTGCTGCCCCCGGCCCTGGCG
The DNA here is from genome assembly GCF_001514035.1 of Streptomyces yokosukanensis. GTDB lineage: Bacteria > Actinomycetota > Actinomycetes > Streptomycetales > Streptomycetaceae > Streptomyces > Streptomyces yokosukanensis. The sequence continues at coordinate 389,500 of NZ_KQ948208.1, forward strand.
CAGGAGGCGGCCGCGGCCAAGGGCGGCATCGACACGGTGGGGGTGCTGGAGCAGCTCACCCTCGCCGAGTTCATCACCTCCGGCGCCTACGACCGCCACGTCCGCTCCTCCCGGCTGCGCTACCGGCGCCGCCGGGACGCGCTCGCCGCCTCCGTCGCCGCCCGCGCGCCCGAGGTCACGGTCACCGGGATCGCCGCCGGCCTGCACGCGGTGCTGCGCCTGCCGACGGGCCTGGAGCAGTCCGTGATCCAGGCCGCGGCCTGGCAGGGCCTGGCCCTGCAGGGCCTGTCCTTCCACCGCCACGAGGAGGCGGTTGCCGAGCCGTTGGACGCCTTGGTCGTGGGCTACGCGACCCCGCCGGACAGCGCGTGGGCGGGAGCGCTGGACGCGCTGTGCAGGGTGCTGCCGTAACCCCTGTCGCAGCGGACGCGGCGGCGCCCGGGGCGCCGTCAGCCAGCCGGTCTGAAGACCAGGAAGGAGAACTGTGCGCCGGGCGACCGCAGCGGCTGCGCCGCGCAGATGGTCACCGTGCCGATGCGGGACGGGGCGTGGTCGGCGCAGCACCGGTCGGCCGCCGCGCCCTCGCCCGGCCCTGCGGCGGGGAGGTCCGGGTGCCGCACGGGACGGGTGTCTCCGTCGCGCTGGACGTAGGCGATGTCGTGCTTGCGGTAGATCGGCCCCGCGACGGCGTCGTCGTTTACCTCCGCGTCCAGCTGTCGCAGGTCCTGGTTGTCCGGATGCGCCGCCACCGCCGCCCGCAACTGGGCCGCCACCGGCCCCGCCCACCGTCCCTCCCAGTCGACCAGGTGGTGTTCGCGGGCCTCTTCACGCAGCAGCATCCAGCGGATGAGGTTGCGTTCGGGCAGCCGCGGCTCGGCGTCGGCCTTGCGGGGGAAGAGCCGCACGAAGTCGTCGTTCCAGGCCAGCAGGTTCCAGGCCACGTCGTTGACGTAGCACGGCAGGCCCGACACGGTGCCGATCGCCGTGCGCCAGGCCGCGTCCACGCTGGTACCGGCCCGCAGGTCCATGGGGAAGGGCGGCTTGTGGCCGAGGGCGTAGACATACAGGGCGGTCCGTTCCGGCTCCGCCATCCGCAGGACCCGGGCCACACTGTCGAGGAACTCGGCCGTGGCGGAGGGCATCTCCCCTCGCTCCAGCTGGGCGTAGGTGCGCTCCGACACGAACAGCGCCTGCGCCACCTGGGCCTGGGAGAGTCCCGGGGAACGCCGGCCACGCCCGGTGCGCCGCGGCCAGCCCACGTCGGCGGGGTCGATCAGCGCGCGTTTGTGCTGCAGGAGCCCCCGCAGAGCTTCCTTGTCCATCCTGCACTCCCTCGTGGCGGGTTGCTTGAGCCGTCTCTCCTGCACATGGAGGAAGCCCATTTTCCTGAAGCACCAGTTCCGGAAAAACAAACTCCTGGTCGAAGGGGTCCGGCTGCCGCATCATCGTTGGCGGATCGGTTGCGCCGCGGGGGGCGCCGCCGCTCCCCGACGGTGCGGGGCACACACCGCGGATGCCGGCCGGGCGGAACCTCTCAGGCTTCCGCTTCCGCCGGCGCCTCGCCGAACCGCGCCAGCGCCAGCGCACCCGCCACCGCCACCAGGAAGCCCAGGACGGCCAGCCAGGCCAGGCCCTCGCGGGTGCGGTCGCCCAGCCAGATCACGCCGATCGCCGCCGGACCGATCGTCTCGCCGATCACCAGGCCGGCGGTGGCCGTGGTCACCGAACCGCGCTGCAGGGCGGAGGTCAGCAGGATGAAGGCGGCGCCTCCGCCGATCAGCAGCGCGTAGGTCGCCGGGTTGGTGAGCAGGTGCAGCGGAGCCAGGTCCTCGATCAGCCGGACCGCCACCTCCACCACCCCGAACCCGAAGCCGGCCCCGAGCCCCAGCACGAGCGCCCGCCCCGCCCCGGACAGCCGCCCGCCGGCGAACGCCAGCAGCAGCATCCCGACCGCCACCGCGAGCATCACGTACCGCAGGGTGTCCGACCCGTCCCCGCTCCCCTCCGGCCCGGACGCCACCCCCAGCATCGCGAGTCCGGCGCACACCACACCCACCGCGCCCCACTCCGTGCCGCTCAGCCGCACGCGCAGCAGCCGCGCCGCGACCACCGCGGTCACCGCCAGGCTCGACGCCAGGGCCGCGCTGACCGCATAGATCGGAAGCGACCGCAGCGCGGCGATCTGGAACAGGAAACCCAGCCCGTCCAGGGCCAGCCCGACCAGATACCGCCACTGCCGCAGCGCCCGCAGCAGCAGGGCCGCCTCGCCACCCCCACCCGTACCGGCCGTCCGCGCGGCCACCGCCTGCAAAACCGTCGCGGTACCGAAGCAGACCGCCGCGCCGAGGGCGCACACCATTCCAAACAACACAAAGGGACTCTAGGCGAGAGGTAAAGCCGCAGGCTGCCTGTGCGACGGTTCTCACCGATCTCTAGGCTGAACCGGAAGTCCGACGAACACGCGGTCCGACGAACACACGGGGGAGCACCACCATGGAGAACGCGCGCCGCAGGCTGCGCTCCGGCACCGTCGTCCTCGGCGGCGTGGGCCTGCTGGCCGCCGCCCTCACCGCCTGCTCGTCCGAACCCGACAAGCGCTGCGTCGACCGCGGCAGCCACCACCTCGCCAAGGGCTACAAGGTCGTCTCCGACAAGAACTGCAGGACGACGAAGGCGGCCGTGAACGCCGACTGGTACTACGGCGGCAAGAAGAAGGGCTCCTGGGTGGACGGCGGCTCCTTCACCAAGCCCCGCAAGGGCTCCGGCGGTTCCTCCCGCGACGGCCACGGAGTCCACCGCGGCGGCTTCGGCGGCGGTCACCACAGCTCCGGCGGCTGAGCGGGACCCGCCAAGCTCCTGGAGTACAACGCCGACACCCCGACCTCCCTGGTGGAGGCCGCCTCGCCCCAGTGGTTCTGGATGGAGGACCGCTTCCCCGGCGCCGACCAGTGGAACTCCCTGCACGAACGCCTCGTCGACGCCTGGCGGACCCAGGCCCCGCTCCTCGCGCCCGGCAGCCCGCTGCACTTCGCGCACTCCTCGGCCGACGAACTCGGCGAGGACCTGATGACGGTCGCCTATCTGAAGGAGACCGCCGAACAGGCCGGCCTCGACACCGACTGGCTGTCCATGGAGGAGATCGGCTGGGACAGCCTCTCCGGCCGCTTCGTCGACAACCAACTCCGCTTCATCCGCGGCATCTTCAAGCTCTACCCCTGGGAGTGGCTCACCACCGACGCCTTCGCCGGCCACGTCCTGGACACCCTCGACAACGGCGGCGGCACCGGCACCACCCTGTGGATCGAACCCGCCTGGAAGATGCTCCTGAGCAACAAGGCCCTGCTGGCGATCCTCTGGGAGCTGTACCCCGGCCACCCCAACCTCCGCCCCGCCTACCTCGACGGCCCCCGCGAGCTGGCCTCCTCGGCCGGCTACGTCGCCAAACCCCTGCTCGGCCGTGAGGGCGAGGGCGTCACCGTGCACCAGCCGGGCGCCCCGGCCGTACTCCGCGACGAACCCTGCTGCTACCAGCAGCTCGCCCCGCTCCCCGCCTTCGACTGCAACCACGTCGTCCTCGGCGCCTGGGTCGTCCAGAACGCCCCGGCCGGTCTCGGCATCCGCGAGTCCTCGGGCCTGATCACCGACGAGTACGCCCGCTTCCTGCCCCATGTGATCCTCTAGGCCTCCAGCACCGCGCGGAGCTGGTCGAGCCCGAAGTCCAGGTCCTCCTCGGAGATGACCAGCGGCGGTGCGATGCGGATGGTGGACCCGTGGGTGTCCTTCACCAGGACGCCCCGGTCCATCAGCCGTTCCGAGATCTCCCGCCCGGTGCCGATCTTCGGCGTGATGTCCACGCCCGCCCACAAGCCGCGCCCCCGCACAGCCGTCACCCGGCCCGTGCCGAGCAGGGAGCCCAGCTCTCGGTGCAGCCGTGTGCCCAGCTCGGCCGCCCGCGCCTGGAACTCGCCCGTCCGCAGCATCGCGATCACCTCCAACGCCACCGCGCAGGCCAGCGGATTCCCGCCGAACGTCGACCCGTGCTCGCCCGGCCGGAACACCCCGAGCACCTCCGCGCTCGACACCACCGCCGACACCGGCACGATCCCGCCGCCCAGTGCCTTGCCCAGCACATACATGTCCGGAGCCACCCCCTCGTGCTCGCACGCGAAGGTCCGCCCGGTCCGGCCCAGCCCCGACTGGATCTCGTCGGCCACGAAGAGCACGTTCCGCTCCCGGGTCAGCTCCCGGACGGCCGGGAGATAGCCGGCCGGCGGCACGACCACCCCGTTCTCGCCCTGGATCGGCTCCAGCAGCACCGCGACGGTGTTCTCCGTCAGCGCCTCCCGCATCGCGGTCAGATCGCCGTACGGCACGATCTGGAAGCCGGGCGTGTACGGCCCGAAGTCGGCCCGCGCCTCCGGGTCGGTGGAGAAGCTGATGATCGTCGTCGTACGGCCGTGGAAATTGCCGCCCGCGACGACGATCTTCGCCATCTCCGCGGGCACCCCCTTCACCCGGTACCCCCACTTCCGGGCCGTCTTCACCGCGCTCTCCACCGCCTCCGCGCCGGTGTTCATCGGCAGCACCATCTCCATGCCGCACAGGTCGGCCAGCTCCGCGCAGAACGCGGCGAACCGGTCGTGCAGAAAGGCGCGGGAGGTCAGCGTCACCCGGTCCAGCTGCGCCTTCGCCGCCTCGATCAGCCGCCGGTTGCCGTGCCCGAAGTTGAGCGCCGAGTACCCGGCCAGCAGATCCAGATACCGCCGCCCCTCCACATCCGTCATCCACGCCCCCTGCGCCGTGGCCACGACGACCGGCAGCGGGCGGTAGGTGGGCGCGCAGTGCGCCTCGGCGGCGGCGACGAGGTCTTCAGCAGCGGTCATGGCCTCTCCCGGATCCGGCGCGAACACGACGGTGGGCTCCTTCTTATCCTCGCTCGCATGGTGGACGAGGGCCTGCCACGCCGGACACGCCCGGTAGGCTGATCCGCGGGCCGTGACTGGCGCGCTGGGATGGGACGGACCATCGGGGAGCGGCCCGAGCGGTAAAGAGTGCCGTGCGCCTGGGCCGAACGTGAACGCTGTAAGCACACCGTCCGGAGGTCCTCATGCCCGAGCAGCATTCCCTCTCCACCGAGTCCATCGCCTTCCGCGCCGCCCTCGACGTCATCCGCACCGTCGAACCGCGCATCGCCGACGCCATCGGCCAGGAGGTCGCCGACCAGCGCGAGATGCTCAAGCTGATCGCCTCCGAGAACTACGCCTCCCCGGCGACCCTCCTCGCGATGGGCAACTGGTTCAGCGACAAGTACGCCGAGGGCACCATCGGCCGCCGCTTCTACGCCGGCTGCCGCAACGTCGACACGGTGGAGGCACTGGCCGCCGAGCACGCCCGTGAACTCTTCGGCGCCCGCCACGCCTACGTCCAGCCGCACTCCGGCATCGACGCCAACCTCGTCGCCTTCTGGGCCGTTCTCGCCGGCCGGGTCGAGGTTCCCTTCCTGGAGAGGACGGGCGCCCGCCAGGTCAACGACCTCTCCGAGGCCGACTGGGCCGAGCTGCGCCAGGCCTTCGGCAACCAGCGCATGCTCGGCATGTCCCTGGACGCCGGCGGCCACCTCACCCACGGCTTCCGCCCGAACATCTCCGGCAAGATGTTCGACCAGCGCTCCTACGGCACCGACCCGGCCACCGGCCTCGTCGACTACGAGGCCCTGCGCGCCCAGGCCCGCGAGTTCAAGCCGCTGATCATCATCGCCGGCTACTCGGCCTACCCGCGGCTGCTGAACTTCCGGATCATGCGCGAGATCGCCGACGAGGTCGGGGCGACCCTGATGGTCGACATGGCCCACTTCGCGGGCCTCGTCGCCGGCAAGGTCTTCACCGGCGACTTCGACCCGGTCCCGCACGCCCAGATCGTCACCACCACCACCCACAAGTCGCTGCGCGGCCCGCGCGGCGGCATGGTCCTGTGCGACGACTCCCTCAAGGACCAGGTCGACCGCGGCTGCCCGATGGTCCTCGGCGGTCCGCTGCCGCACGTCATGGCCGCCAAGGCCGTCTCCCTCGCCGAGGCGCGGCAGCCCTCCTTCCAGGACTACGCCCAGCGCATCGTCGACAACTCCCGCGCCCTGGCCGAAGGCCTCATGCGGCGCGGCGCCACCCTGGTCACCGGCGGCACGGACAACCACCTCAGCCTGATCGACGTGACCTCCTCCTACGGTCTCACCGGCCGCCAGGCCGAGGCCGCCCTGCTGGACTCCGGCATCGTCACCAACCGCAACGCCATCCCGGCCGACCCCAACGGCGCCTGGTACACCTCCGGCATCCGCATCGGCACGCCCGCCCTGACCACCCGGGGCCTGGGCGCGGCGGAGATGGACGAGGTGGCGGGCCTGATCGACCGCGTCCTCACCACCACCGAGCCGGGCACCACCAAGTCGGGTGCGCCGAGCAAGGCCGCCCACATCCTGGACGAGAAGATCGCCGACGAGATCTCCCACCGCGCGACCGACCTCGTGGCGGGCTTCCCGCTCTACCCGGAGATCGACCTGGGCTGATGGACGCCCTGCGGGGCAGCACGCCAGGGCCGCGGGGCCGCATCAGATGTGCGGCTCCGCCGCGGGGCGCGACCAGCCACACACGGTCCGCGGTCCCCCACGCACCGGAACCACCCCCCACCTCACGGGCCGATCCCACCCTCGGCCGATGAGAGAATGGGCGACATGGCCACCGCTGACCGACCCCGCGTGCTCTCCGGCATCCAGCCCACCGCCGGCTCGTTCCACCTCGGCAACTACCTCGGCGCCGTCCGCCAGTGGGTTGCCCTGCAGGAGTCCCACGACGCGTTCTACATGGTCGTCGACCTGCACGCGATCACGGTCCCGCAGGACCCGAAGGAGCTGCGGGCCAACACCCGGCTCGCCGCTGCGCAGCTGCTGGCCGCCGGCCTGGACGCGGACCGCTGCACGCTCTTCGTGCAGAGCCATGTCCCCGAGCACGCCCAGCTCGCATGGATCATGAACTGCCTCACCGGCTTCGGCGAGGCGAGCCGGATGACCCAGTTCAAGGACAAGTCCGCCAAGCAGGGCGCCGACCGGGCCTCCGTCGGCCTGTTCACGTACCCGATCCTTCAGGTCGCCGACATCCTGCTGTACCAGGCGCACGAGGTGCCGGTCGGCGAGGACCAGCGCCAGCACATCGAGCTGACCCGCGACCTGGCCGAGCGCTTCAACGGCCGCTTCGGCGAGACGTTCACGATCCCGGCGCCGTACATCCTCAAGGAGACGGCGAAGATCTACGACCTCCAGGACCCGTCGATCAAGATGAGCAAGTCGGCGTCCACGCCGAAGGGCCTGATCAACCTGCTCGACGATCCCAAGGCCACCGCCAAGAAGGTCAAGAGCGCCGTCACCGACACCGACACCGTGATCCGCTACGACGCGGCGAGCAAGCCGGGCGTGTCGAACCTCCTCACCATCCACTCCACGCTCACCGGCACGTCGATCGCCGAGCTGGAGCGGGAGTACGAGGGCAAGATGTACGGCGCCCTCAAGACCGACCTCGCCGAGATCATGGTCGACTTCGTGACGCCGTTCCGGGAGCGCACCCAGCAGTACCTGGACGACTCCGAGACGCTCGACTCGATCCTCGCCAAGGGCGCGGAGAAGGCGCGCGCGGTCGCCGCGGAGACGCTCGCGCAGGCCTACGACCGGGTCGGTTTCCTGCCGGCGAAGCACTGAGACGCACGCACCGGCGCTGAGGCGCACGACCGTACACACGTCCGAGTGGGCGGAGCGCTGCACATCACTTCCGCTGCGCCTGCCCACAGGACATCCATAGCCGTACAGTCGATGCCGACGGCCCGGACGAGACGGCCGAAGACGACAGACGCGACGACAGGAGACGACGTGGGGACCGTAACGATCGGCGTGTCGATCGCGGTCCCGGAGCCTCACGGCAGCCTGCTCCAGGAGCGGCGCGCGGGCTTCGGCGACGCCGCGGCTCACGGCATCCCCACGCACGTCACACTGCTGCCGCCGACCGAGGTCGCGGCGGCGCAGCTGCCGGCCGTCGAGGCGCATCTCACCGAGGTCGCCGGGGTCGGCCGCCCGTTCCCGATGCGACTGTCCGGCACCGGCACGTTCCGTCCGCTGTCCCCGGTGGTCTACGTCCGCGTCGTCCAGGGCGCCGAGGACTGCGCATGGCTCCAGCAGCGGGTGCGGGACGCGTCCGGCCCGCTGGCGCGCGAGCTGCAGTTCCCCTACCACCCGCACGTCACCGTCGCGCACGGCATCGACGAGGCCGCGATGGACCGCGCCTTCGAGGAGCTGGCCGGCTTCGACGCGCAGTGGCCGTGCACCGGCTTCGCGTTCCACGAACAGGGCGCCGACGGGGTCTGGCGCAAGCTGCGGGAGTACACCTTCGGAGGATCGGTGGTGCCCGCGCAGCCCGGTGCCCTGCGTGAGGTGGGCCGCAGCGGCGCCCTGCCGTAGGCGGCATCCCTCAGGGCTCTTCGCGCCCCGGGCTACAGGGGCAGCCTGCGGAACAGCGTGCGCGGGATGTGCCGCAGCGCCGTCATCACCAGGCGGAGCGCGCCCGGCACCCACACCGCTTCGGAGCGCCGGCGCAGCCCCAGCTCGATGGCCGTGGCGACCGCCTCCGGGGTGGTGGCGAGCGGAATCCGCTCCCGGCCCGCCAAGGCCGTCGTACGGACGTGTCCGGGGCGTACGACCATGACGTGCACGCCGGTGCCGTGGAGGGCGTCGCCGAGGCCCTGGGCGAAGGCGTCGAGGCCGGCCTTGCTGGAGCCGTAGATGAAGTCGGCGCGGCGGGCCCGCTCGCCGGCGACGGAGGACAGCACCACGAGCGAGCCGTGGCCCTGGGTCTGCAGGGCGCGGGCGACGACCAGGCCCGCGCCGACGGCGCCGGTGTAGTTGGTCTGGGCGACCCGGACGGCACGTACCGGGTCGCGCTCGTCGTGGGCCTGGTCGCCGAGGATGCCGAAGGCGAGCAGCACCAGATCGATGGGGCCCTCGGTGAAGACCTTGCCGAGGGCGCCCTCGTGGGACTCGGGGTCGAGGGCGTCGAAGGCGACGGTGCGGGTGTCCGCGCCGAGGGTGCGCAGGTGCTCGGCGGCCTGTTCCAGGGCCGGCGAGGGGCGGCCCGCCAGCCATACCGTGCGCGCGCCGCGGGCGATCAGCCGGCGCGCGGTGGCCAGCGCGATCTCGGAGGTGCCGCCGAGGACGAGCAGGGAATGGGGGAGGCCGAAGGCGTCCTTCACCGTGGATCCAGGCATGTCGGTGACCGTATCGCCCAGGTATGGGTGGTTAGTTACTGAACATTCGCGGGCTCCACACAATGGGTGATTAGTGGGATGTCATACGAGCGTGCCGTCGGGGGCAGGAAGCGATCATGGACTGGCTGAAAAGACTCCCCGGCATCGGGCCGGCCGTCGCCCGGCTGACGGAGACGCACGCGTGGCACTGCTACGAGCGGCTGGACCGGGTGAAGTGGACGCGGCTGGCCGCCGCCATGACGTTCATCAGCTTCGTGGCGCTGTTCCCGCTGCTGACCCTGGTCGCCGCGGTCAGCGCCGCGACGCTCAGCCCGGACCGGCAGAAGACCGTCGAGCTCAAGATCTCCGAGCAGTTCCCCGGTGTCGTCTCCAGCCGGCTGGACCTCTCCTCGCTCGTCCACAACGCCGGCACCGTCGGCGTCATCGCGGGCGCCGTGCTGCTCCTCACCGGCATCGGCTGGGTCGGCCAGATGCGGGAGTGCCTGCGCGCGGTGTGGGAGCTGGCCGAACGCCAGGAGAACCCGTTCCTCGCCAAGGCCAAGGACGCCGGCATCCTCCTCGGCCTCGGCGGGGCCCTGCTGGTCACGCTCGCCGCGTCCACGTTCGCCTCGGCCGCCGTCGGCCTGGTCTCACGCCATCTCGGGCTGGCCGGATACAGCTGGGGGAGCCTGCTGCTGCGGATCGCCGCGTTCGCCGTCGCCGTGCTCGCCGACTTCCTGGTCCTGATCTACGTCCTGACCCTGCTGCCCGGGGTCGAGCCGCCGCGCCGCCGCCTGCTGGTGGCCGCACTGCTCGGCGCGGTCGGCTTCGAACTGCTCAAGCTGCTGCTCAGCGGCTATATCCAGGGAGTCGCCGCGAAGAGCATGTACGGCGCGTTCGGCGTCCCCGTGGCGCTGCTGCTGTGGATCAACTTCACCGCGAAACTGATCCTCTTCTGCGCCTCCTGGACGGCGACGCGGAGCCCCGAGGCCACCGGACGCGCCGAGGTCACGGACGCGGCCGGCGGCGCATCAGGTCCGGCAGCGGCCACCGGCGATTGATCAGGAACACGCCGCCCGCGAGCAGCACCAGCACCCCGCCCGCGATGGCCGCGGCGATGCCGACGCCGCCGGAGCCGGACTCGGCGGTCGCGTCGGCCACCGGCTTCGAGCCGGACCCGTGGGGCCCCGCGGACTGCCCGGCCGAGGCGCTCGCCCCGGGGCTCGGCAGGGCGCTCTTCGGCGGCACCAGCTCGCCCACCGGGTTGACCTTGCCGGCCGCCCGGAAGCCCCAGTCGAACAGCTTGGCCGTCTCCTTGTAGACCTCGTTGTGGTCGTGCTTCTCCGGGTTCATCGCCGTGACCAGCAGCACCCTGCCGTTGCGCTCGGCGACCCCGGTGAAGGTGGCGCCCGCGTTGGTGGTGTTGCCGTTCTTCACGCCCGCGATGCCCTGGTAGACGGGGACGTCGGCGTCGCCGCTCAGCAGCCGGTTGGTGTTCTGGATCTCGGCGTCGCCGAACTTGGCGTGGACGGTCGAGCAGTAGTCGCGGAAGTCCTTCTTCTGCAGCCCGGAGCGGGCGATCAGGGACAGGTCGTACGCCGACGACACCTGGCCCGGAGCGTCGTAGCCGTCGGGCGAGATCACATGCGTGTCCCGCGCCTGCAGCTCGTCGGCGTGGGCCTGCATGTCCTTCACGGTCTGCGCGACCCCGTCGTTCATGGCGGACAGCACGTGCACGGCGTCGTTGCCGGAGCGCAGGAAGACCCCGAGCCACAGGTCGCGGACGTTGTAGGTGCGGCCCTCTTTTATCCCGACCACGCTGGAGCCGACACCCATGCCCGCGAGGTCGGACGGCACCACCTTGTGCTCCATGGTCCGCGGGAACCGGGGCAGCAGGGTGTCCGCGAAGAGCATCTTCAGCGTGCTCGCCGGCGGCAGCTGCCAGTGCGCGTTGTGCGCGGCGAGCACATCGCCGGACTCGGCGTCGGTGACGATCCAGGAGCGGGCGGTGATGTCCTTGGGCAGAACGGGCACGCCCGGGGCGAGATTGACCTGGGTGCCGGGCTGGCCGAGCCGCTCGCCGCCCACGGTGGACATCCGGGCCGGGGGCGTGGCCGTGGGACTCGCCCCGGGGGGCGGGGCGGCGAGGGCGGCGGGCGCCGTGGCGGACAGGGACAGCAGGGTGGCGGAGGTGACCAGCAGGGATCGCCTGCCGGTCGGCTTCGGTGCGGGCACGGACGAGAACGTACCCGGGGCGCAGGGCGAAGTCCCGTCTCCCGCCCGACCCCCGAGACGGAACCGGACACGCGACGGCGATACTGGTCGCATGCTGTGCCCACCCGGGGGACGTCCCCCGGACCCCCGGCCGCCTTCGGGTGCCCGGTGCTGCGCGGAAAGGTCAGTCGCTGTGAAACTCAGCCGCCCGGTCTCCTGGTTCCTGCTCGCCTTCGGGGTGTGGAGCTGGGTCATCTGGGTCACTTTCGTCAAGAATCTCGTCAAGGACAGCAGCGGGCTCGCGTTCGACGGCGGTCACCCGACCGCGTACTTCTGGGTGCACCTGCTGCTGGCGGTCGTTTCCTTCGTATTGGGGACGGTCGTCGGAGCCATCGGGTTGCGCGGACTGCGCGCACTGCGCCGGACGTCATAGCGGGAACCGCTCCCACACCTGTGAAGGCACTGTGAAAACCGGGGGAAACAACACCTCGGCAAGTTCTTGCCCATCTGGTGCAGAAAGCCCTTCCCCCACCTGAAACAGGTGTGATTAGGTGAGCCGCGTCACTTGGGGGAGTGGCCGAATCGTGCTGGCCAGGGGTAGGGCCTTCGAAGGGGCCTGGGGAGGGCACCACCATGCGATCTGTTCGCATGCGCATTCTCGTGACACTGCTCGTACTCGCGGTCGTGGGAATCGGCGGCTGGCAGCTGCTGCCGTCGCAGGAGAACAAGAACAAGACCATCACCGTCGGTACGACGGACGCCGTCACGGACCTCGATCCGGCCGGTGCCTACGACGCCGGTTCATGGGCCTTGTTCAGCAATGTCTTCCAGTCGCTGCTGACGTTCGAGCCGGGCGGGGTCGCGCCGGTCCCGGACGCGGCGAAGAGCTGTGCCTTCCAGGACAGCGCACTGCGCAGCTACCGGTGCACGCTGCGGTCCGGCATCACCTTTCCGAGCGGGCGCACGATGACGGCCGAGGACGTGAAGTACTCCTTCGACCGAGTCAAGAAGATCAACTCCGATGTCGGACCCGCCTCGCTCTTCTCGACGCTCGCCACGGTGAGCGCCGACGACGCGACGACCGTCACCTTCCATCTGTCCTCGCCGGACGCCACCTTCCCGCTGAAGGTCGCCACCGGCGCCGGGGCGATCGTCGACAAGGACAGGTACCCGGCGAACTCCCTGCGCACCGGCACCTCCGTGGACGGCACCGGTCCGTACACGCTGACGTCGTACACCAAGGACCAGCAGGCCGAACTCGCCCCGAACAGCCACTACAAGGGCTACCTCAGCGGCACCGGCCGGCCGATCGAGCTGCGCTACTACACCGACTCCGCGAAGCTCGACAGCGCCTGGAAGGGCGGGCGGATCGACGTCGCCACCCGGAACCTGTCGCCGGACGTGCTCTCGCGGCTGAACCCGAGCGACCCCGACAACCGCGTCACCGAGTCCGACAGCGCCGAGACCCGCAACCTGTACCTCAACACCCGCACCGGCTCCCCGCTGCACGATGTGCGGGTGCGCCGCGCGCTGGCCTGGCTGGTCAACCGTGAGGAGCTGGCCGCGACGGTCTACCAGGGCACGGTCGACCCGCTGTACTCGCTGATCCCGACCGGCATCACCGGTCACACCACCGCCTTCTTCGACGACTACCCGACGCAGAGCGTGCAGAAGGCGCGTGAGCTGCTCACCCAGGCCGGGGTGAGCCTGCCGGTGCGCTTCACCTTCGGCTACGGCATCGGCCGCGGCGCGGGCAAGGAGGAGGCCGCGGCGCTGAAGAAGCAGCTGGAGGCGGGCGGCCTGTTCAAGGTGGACGTCCAGGGGTACGAGTGGACCGACTTCCAAAAGCGCTGGGCCGCCGGGAAGATGGACGCGTGGGCGGTCGGCTGGGTGGCCGACTACCCCGACCCGGACACCTTCGGCGCCGCGCTCGTCGGCACCGGTTCCACGATGAGCACCGGGTACAGCAACAAGGTGGTCGACCATCTCGTCCTGGACAGCCAGCAGTACGCCGACCGCAGCCGGGCCGCGAACGACTTCAAGGACATCCAGTCGGACGTCGCCCAGGACGTCCCGCTGCTGCCGCTGTGGCAGCGCAAGGAGTACGTGGTCAGCACCGAGGACGTGGGCGGCGGCCAGTACCTGGACGACGGCACGGGCGTCTTCCGCCTGTGGCGCCTGCAGTGGATCTGATCAGCTCCCGCTCTCCTCGGGCCCCTCGCTCTCCCCGGTCCGTTCGCTCCGGCCGGTCCGCCCGGTCTCCCCGGTCCCCCTGGTCCGGGGATCCGGCAGGGCCTTCGTCATGCCGGGCAGGAAGTCCGTGAACAGTTCATGGACCTCCAGGACCAGGGGGCGCAGCACACGGAAGCGGGCCAGTGCCACGCCGCGTGCGGTCAGCCGGGCCCCGCGGCGGGCCAGCCGGTAGCTGCGCTCCCGCCCCTCGGTGCGGTCGAAGACCCAGTACAGGACCAGTCCCATCTGGGCGAGCCACATCAACTCCGGGAGCACGTCCCGCAGTTCGGGGGCGACCTTGGACCTGGAGCCGGCCAGCACCTCCCGGTGCAGGCTGATCGCCTGCTCGCGGGCGTGCTCGCTCTCCGGCGAGAAGGGGCTGAGCGGACTGTCCGGGTCGGCGGCGTTCTTGAAGAACTGCACGGCGAACTCGTGATAGGGGCGGGCGATGTCGAGCCACACGGTCAGCACGCCCGCGAGCCGTGCCTCCAGGTCGCTCTCCCGGTCCAGGACCTCGCGGACCGCCGCCTGGTGCTCGGCGGCGATCCGGTCGTAGAAGCCCTGGATCAGGTGTTCCTTGCCCTCGAAGTAGTAGTAGGCGTTGCCGACGGAGACGCCGGCCTCCTTGGCGATGGCCCGCATGGTGGTCTTGTCGTACCCGCGCTCCTGGAACAATCGCATCGCGGTCTGCAGGATCAGCGCACGGGTCTGCTCGGACTTGCTGCTGGGGGGACCGGCCGTTGCGGGACCGTCGTTGTTCGCGGGCACGGCAGAGAGCCTAACGAGTGACGCGGGCACTCTTTGACCAGGCCGGTTCAGCTCATGCGGCCCAGCTCCGGGCGCTTGGTGTAGTCCGTGAAGCCGAGGACGTTGCCCCAGGGGTCCGCGATCTCCACGGTCCAGCCGGTGGCCACCGGGAACACCTCGTCCAGCGGGGTGATGCCGGCGGTGGCCAGCTCACGCGCCGCCGACCGGGCGTCCGGCACCTCCAGCCAGATCCGCGTCGAGGGCCACGGCGGCGTCCGGTGCCCCAGCAGCTCCTCGGCTCGCAGCAGGATCCCCGGTGTCTCCTTGCCGACCCTCACCAGTGCGATCCCGGCCTCGTCGAACCGGAACCCCACGGCGAACCCGGCCCGTTCGTAGAAGTCGACGGCCTCGCCGAGGTCGCCGACGGGGAGCAGCACGTTGTCGAAACCGAGCAGTTCGTACGACTCTTCGTCTGACATGTCGTCAGATTAGTGCCGTTGGTCGGCGAAACACGTCAAGAGCGTCGCGAAATCCTGCAAAAACGCCCAAGGGCCCTGCTTCCGGACGAGCGGAAGCAGGGCCCTTGGGAGGGCTTGAGAAGAGTCGGTGAAGATCGTGTGAAGATCAGTAACGGCGGGTGATCAGCGCCCGCTTCACTTCCTGGATCGCCTTGGTGACCTCGATACCGCGCGGGCAGGCGTCCGTGCAGTTGAAGGTCGTACGGCAACGCCACACGCCGTCACGGTCGTTGAGGATCTCCAGGCGCTGCTCGCCCGCCTCGTCCCGGCTGTCGAAGATGAAGCGGTGGGCGTTCACGATCGCGGCCGGACCGAAGTACTGGCCGTCGTTCCAGAACACCGGGCAGGACGACGTGCACGCGGCGCACAGGATGCACTTGGTGGTGTCGTCGAAGCGCTCGCGGTCCTCCGCGGACTGCAGCCGCTCACGGGTCGGCTCGTTCGTGTCCTTGGTGACCAGGAACGGCATGACGTCCCGGTACGCCTGGAAGAACGGCTCCATGTCCACGACCAGGTCCTTCAGGACCGTGAGGCCCTTGATGGGCTCGACCGTGATCGGCTTCTCGGGGTTGATGTCCTTGATCAGCGTCTTGCAGGCAAGACGGTTCTTGCCGTTGATCCGCATCGCGTCCGAGCCGCAGATGCCGTGTGCGCACGAGCGGCGGAAGGTGAGGGTGCCGTCGACGTCCCACTTGATCTTGTGCAGGCCGTCGAGGACACGCTCCTTCGGGTCGATCTCCAGCTGGAAGTCTTCCCAGGTCGACTCCTCGGAGACCTCCGGGTTGAACCGGCGGACCCGGAAGGTGACCGTGATGAGGTGCGACGAGGCCGCGGCCTCCGCCTCCACCTTGTCCAGAACAGGGGTAGCCATCAGTACTTACGCTCCATCGGCTGGTAGCGGGTCTGGACGACCGGCTTGTAGTCGAGACGGACGGTTTCCGCGCCGTCGGCGCCGACCTCGCGGTACGCCATCGTGTGACGCATGAAGTTGACGTCGTCGCGGTTCGGGTAGTCCTCGCGGTAGTGACCGCCGCGGGACTCCTTGCGGGCCAGTGCCGAGACGGCCATGACCTCGGCCAGCTCCAGGAGGTTGCCCAGCTCGATGGCCTCCAGCAGGTCCGTGTTGAACCGCTTGCCCTTGTCCTGGATCGCCACGTTCTTGTAGCGCTCGCGCAGCTCGGCGATCTTCTCGACCGCCGTCTTGATCGTCTGCTCGGTGCGGAACACCATGACGTTGGCGTCCATGGTCTCCTGCAGCTCCTTGCGGAGCGTGGCCACCCGCTCGTTGCCGGTGGAGTCGCGCAGCTGCTCGATCTGCTCGACGACGAACGCCTCCGGGTTCTCCGGCAGCTCGACGAAGTCCGCCGTGTGGGCGTACTCGGCGGCGGCGATGCCGGCGCGGCGGCCGAAGACGTTGATGTCCAGCAGCGAGTTGGTGCCGAGTCGGTTGGCGCCGTGCACGGAGACGCAGGCGACCTCGCCGGCCGCGTACAGACCCGGGATGACGGTGGTGTTGTCCGCCAGGACCTCGCCCTCGACGTTGGTCGGGACGCCGCCCATCGCGTAGTGCGCGGTCGGCTGGATCGGGATCGGGTCCGTGTACGGCTCGATGCCCAGGTAGGTCCGCGCGAACTCGGTGATGTCCGGCAGCTTGGCGTCCAGCTGCTCCGGCGGCAGGTGGGTCAGGTCGAGGTAGACGTGGTCGCCCTCGGGACCGCAGCCGCGGCCCTCGCGGATCTCCGTGTAGATGGAGCGCGAGACGACGTCACGGGAGGCGAGGTCCTTCATGACCGGCGCGTACTTCTCCATGAAGCGCTCGCCGTCCTTGTTGCGGAGGATGCCGCCCTCACCGCGGGCGCCCTCCGTCAGCAGGATGCCCATGCGCCAGATGCCGGTCGGGTGGAACTGGAAGAACTCCATGTCCTCCAGCGGGATGCCCCGGCGGTAGCACGCGGCCTGGCCGTCACCGGTCAGGGTGTGCGCGTTGGAGGTCACCTTGAAGAACTTGCCGGTACCGCCGGAGGCGTAGATCACGGACTTCGCCTGGAAGACGTGGATCTCACCCGTGGCCAGCTCGTACGCCACGACACCGGCCGAGCGCTTGACGCCGTCGACCTCGGTGATCAGCTGGTCCAGGACGTAGAACTCGTTGAAGAACTCCACGCCCTCCTTGACGCAGTTCTGGTACAGCGTCTGGAGGATCATGTGGCCGGTGCGGTCCGCGGCGTAGCAGGACCGGCGGACCGGGGCCTCGCCGTGGTTGCGGGAGTGACCGCCGAAGCGGCGCTGGTCGATGGTGCCGTTCGGGGTCCGGTTGAACGGCAGGCCCATCTTCTCCAGGTCGAGGACGGCGTCGATGGCCTCCTTCGCCAGGATCTCGGCGGCGTCCTGGTCGACCAGGTAGTCACCGCCCTTGACCGTGTCGAAGGTGTGCCACTCCCAGTTGTCCTCCTCCACGTTGGCGAGCGCGGCGGCCATGCCGCCCTGCGCGGCGCCCGTGTGGGAGCGGGTGGGGTAGAGCTTGGTCAGGACCGCGGTGCGGCTGCGCTTGGTCGACTCGATGGCCGCGCGCATGCCGGCGCCACCGGCGCCGACGATGACGGTGTCGTACTTGTGGATCTTCATGATTCTCGCAGCCCCGTGCCTAGCGGATGTTCGGGTCGAAGGTGAAGATCACCAGCGTGCCCAGCAGGATGGTGAACACCGTGGCGGTGTAGAGCAGGCCCTTGAGCCACAGCCGGGTGTTCGCGCGCTCCGCGTAGTCGTTGATGACCGTGCGCAGGCCGTTGGCGCCGTGCAGCATGGCGAGCCACAGCATCAGCAGGTCCCAGACCTGCCAGAACGGGGACGCCCAGCGGCCGGCCACGAAGGCGAAGCCGATCTTGGAGACGCCGCCGTCCAGCACGAGCTGGATCAGCAGGTGGCCGAGGACCAGGACGACCAGCACGATGCCGGACAGGCGCATGAACAGCCAGGCCGCCAGCTCGAAGTTGCCCCGGGTCGACTTCGGGGTCTTCTTGGTGCGCTTGCGCGGGGCCTCGATCAGCGGGGCCGGGTTGTCGACGCCGTAGACGGGGGCGCCCTCGACGGGGCCGACGCCGGACGCGGTGGTTTCAGTCGTGGACATCGGCGTCAGCTCCCGAACAGGACACGAGCGGCGTGGCCGAGCACGGGGTAGATCGCGCCGACCATCAGGACGACCCAGACACCCAGCACGGTCCAGAACATCTGCTTCTGGTAGCGCGGGCCCTTCGACCAGAAGTCGACGGCGATGACGCGCAGACCGTTGAGTGCGTGGAAGAGGATGGCGGCGACGAGGCCGTACTCCAGCAGCGCGACGATCGGGGTCTTGTACGTGGCTACGACCTTGTCGTAGTCCTCGGGGGAGACACGCACGAGAGCGGTGTCCAGCACGTGAACGAACAGGAAGAAGAAGATGAGGACGCCGGTGACTCGGTGAGCCACCCAGGACCACATTCCTTCCCGGCCGCGGTACAGCGTTCCAGCCGGCACGGAAGAACCCTCCGGGAGCGGGGACTAGGGCCGCGCCGGCTTCGGTGTCGGTCGGGCCCGGCCGGGTACGGTCCACCGGCCCCCAGCATCGTATCCATGCGGTGCGCTGCGGCTTACGGGGGGCCTGGCTGTGTGATCAAACTGGCACCGGATGGGTTACCGGCCGGCCGGTCGAGAGGGCGGTCGGTCCTGCTATTTGCCGGGTGCGGGGGCGTTTTGGCTGGTCGCGCCCCGCGGCGGAACCGCTGGTGGACAGGGTCCCGCGGCCCGAAGGAGCTTCCCCAGCCGCTCTCCCGCAAGGCGCCGCAGCTCCTCTGCCGCCATGACCCGTTCCTCCTCCGGATCGTTTGTCAATCGTGATCGGATGGCTTCGAGGATGCGGTCCAGGCATTCGTCCGGGTGGGTGTCGCCCAGGTAGATGACGAACGCGTGTCCGAATCGGGCCTCGTATGCCGCGTGGGCCGCGCTCAGGGCCATGTGGGCGGCCGAGTAGGTGCCCTCGGGCAGGTCGGGGAGCGATTCGCCCGCCAGGGCCTCCGACAGGTCGCCCGGGGACAGGTCGTACGCCGCCTCGTCCGCCGCGGCCAGGAGGGACTCCAGGTCGGGATAGGGGCGATGGTCCGCGATGCGGCGGGACCAGCGCACGCTGTGCAGGCAGTGCAGCAGCAGGGCGTGGGCCTCATCGGCGGGCGCGGTGTTGAAGGCGTCGAGGGGCCTGGGGAGATGCGGGAGACGGTGGGCGGGCAGCGTGGGTCCTCGCGTCACATGCGGTGTGGCAGGGGATGCTGTGAAAGGTGTGTCGACAGGTTATCGAGAGTGGTCACTGTGTGTCCGTGGGATGCCTGAAATTCACTCGAACGGGAGAGTTTCGGAACGTCTGGATGACGAACGAAGTGCGGATCGGTCGTACGTTGGCAGTGTGACCCAGCACAAGCGCCGGGCTTCGGCGCAGCAGGTGATACGGAAGCGAGCCGTGGTGGCCGCCGCGTTCGTCGGGACCGTCGCGCTCGGTACGGGCGTCGGCGTGTGGGCCTCGTCGGGCGGGGGCGGCGGGACGCAGGACGGGGGCGCGCGGCAGTCGTCGTCCGGCCGGGTGGCCGACACCGGCGGGGCGGCCACGCCGTCGGCGAGTCCGACGCCCAGCCGCTCCTATCCGCTGTCCCGGGCGCCGCGGACGATACCGGCCGTGCGCTCGCACACCGCGGCGCGCGGACCCGGCTGGAAGCCGCAGAAGGCGGACCGGGTGGTCGTCAGCGACGGTGAGCTGGCCGACGAGGGCCGGCTGATAGCCGGGGAGCTGGGGATCGCCTACGCCGGCGAGAAGGACGACGTGCGGGCGGGGGACGTCCGGCTCGCGCTCGGTGGCGGGGGCGGGAACCAGGAGTCGTACACGATGACCGTCCGCGACGGGCGGGTCGACATCAGCGGACCGGGCGAGGCCGGTGTCTTCTACGGCACCCGCACGCTGAAGCAGGAGATCCACGGCGGTGGTACGGCGCCGGAGGGGGTCGTACGGGACGAACCGGCCAAGCCGGTGCGCGGGTTCATGCTGGACATCGCGCGCAAACCGTTCTCCGAGTCCTGGATCGAGGACCGAATACGGGAGCTGGGGGACCTGAAGTTCAACGAACTGGGGCTGCACTTCTCCGACGACCAGGCCTTCCGGATCCAGTCCAGCAGCCATCCCGAGATCGTCTCCCCGGACCATCTCAGCAAGGCGCAGGTCAAGCGGATCGTGGCGCTGGCGGACAGCCGGCACATCACCGTCGTGCCCGAGATCGACTCGCCGGGGCATCTCGGCGCCGTCCTCGCCGCCCACCCGGACCTGCAGCTGCGCAACGCGAGCGGGATCGCGACCAAGGGCGCGATCGACATCTCCAAGCCCGCCTCCGCGAAGATCGTCGACGATCTGCTGAACGAGTATTCGGGGCTGTTCACCGGCAACCAGTGGCACCTCGGCGGCGACGAGTACCAGGCGCTGACCGTGAAGGACCCGCAGGCCTCGTATCCGCAGCTGGCGGCCGCCGCGCGGCAGAAGTACGGCGCCGGCGGCACGGTCGCCGACCTCGCCACCGGCTGGCTGAACGACCGCGCCGCCACCGTCCGCGCCCACGGGAAGACCATGCGGGCCTGGAACGACGGCTTCTACCGCGGTACGTCCGTACAGCCCGCCAAGGACCTCCAGGTCGCCTACTGGACCGGCAAGGAGATCGGCGCCCGGCAGCCCGTGGACTACCTGAGCACGGGCCGCAAGGTGCTCAACTACAACGACGAGTTCCTCTACTACGTCCTCGGGCAGCCGCAGACCTTCGTCTATCCGACCGGACAGCGGATCTACGAGCAGTGGAACCCGCGCGTGCTGCGCGGCACGACCGCCGTACCGGCGAGCTACGACGGGCAGATCCTCGGCGGTTCGTTCGCGGTGTGGTGCGACTTCCCGAACGCGCAGAGCGAGGCCCAGGTCGCGGCCGGGGTCCGGATGCCGCTGCGAGCCACCGTGCAGAAGCTGTGGGACCCGGGCCAGCCCACGCTGACCTGGACCGACTTCAAGGCGCTGGCGGACCGGCTGGGCTGACGCCCGGCAGCTGGTTCTGCCCGGTGGTCAACCTGTGGTTCTCGCGCCGCGTCGTCCGCGGCATTTGGGACGCCGCAGGGCCCTCGCGGGCCCCGTACCGGTGGCGTCCTTTGGCTGAAATCGTCCACCTGTGACACTCCCGCCCCGTCGCACGCAGTAAGGGGAAGTGCGGGCTCCGTACCGGTCGGCGCCCTGGCAAGGGAGACATTCATGAGCCTGGTGGAACTGATCGCACAGGCCGACGAAGGCGGACTGGCGGCCAGCGGACTGGCTTGTTTGGACCGGTGCCTGCCTCTGCTCGGCGCCGACGACGAACTGCTGCGGCCCTTGTGGGCGAGCCTCGCCGACGGCTCCGGCTGGGGCGCGAGTCTGGAGAAGGCGCGCGGGACGCTCGGCGCGCAGGAGGACGACGACGAGGAGGCGGTGCGGCTGGTCCGCCGCATGCTGCAGGCGGCGCCGGCCGAGCGCACCGCCGACGCGATACGGCCCTGGGCCGACGCCTGCTCGGTCGCGGCGCTGCGTGTGCACCGGCTGCTCGATCCCGCCGGGGGCACCTCCCCGGCCCTCGGGGCACCGGGGGAAGCCGGGACGCCGGACGGTGACGGCCTCGATGCCGGGCGGAGCGGGGACGCGGCGGATCTGCCACCGCTGGTCGCGGCCGAGCTGCGGCGCCAGACGGCGGTGCTGGACCTGCTCGCCGAGCACGGTCCGGCCGGCCTGCGCCGCGCGCTGGATCTGTCGGTCGAGGGCCGCCGGGTGCTGCGCGCGGTGGTGTCCCGGCGGGCGCGCAGCGAAGCGGAGTCCGGGGAGTGACGGGTACGGGGAGGCTGTGACCGTCCTGCGGCGGTCGTGGGGCGGTCCTGCGACGTTTGGCGGAACGCGCCGGACGGGCGTGACGGATCAGCCCGTCCGATCGCTCTTCCCTATGTGACAGCCCAGTACCTGACACCACAGCAGGAGACCCGGCCGCAGGCCGCGGCGAAGCCCGTGCGATGGGCCGCGGACACCGTGGCGACGATGCGCGAGGGCGCCAGGGTCCGGCTCGACTACTCGGCGCAGAGCCTGTGGCGGGTCGACCGGATGATCGACGAGATACGCCGCGAGGGGCCGCCGTACGCCGCCGTCGAGAGCGTGCTGCGCGGTTTCGGGGCCTACGCCGGTGAGGTGATCGTCCGCCAGACCGGCGCCGAGTGGTGGGCGACCGGCGGCGACCACTGGGTGCGCACTCCCGACGGCCGGCTCTGGGACCCCGTCGACGAGGCGCGGCGCGCCTACGGCGGCCAGGGCTCGCTGCGCCTGCTGTGCCGGGACGCGACCGCCTCCCGCTGACGGGCACGGGGGCGGCACGGCGCCTGGCTGTGACACTTCTGTGAGGCCCGGCGCTGATCAGCGTGGAGGGCGGCGGCACGGCCGGAGCGTGCCGACCGTGAGGGGCGTGCCACGCAGTGGCCATCAACTCGGCACGAACGAGGACGTCTTGGGCCAGGGAGGGGAACCCCGCCGCTCGCAGCCGCGCGACGGGGAGCTGGGCGCGGCCGTCGCGCGCGCCCAGGACGGCGACGAGGCCGCCTTCGCGGTGGCGTACCGGATCGTGCAGCCCGGCCTGCTCGGCTATCTGCGGGGCCTGGTCGGGGAGGACGCCGAGGACGTGGCCGCCGACGCGTGGCTGGAGATCGCCCGCGACCTCGGCAGGTTCAAGGGCGACGGTGCCGGGTTCCGCGGCTGGACGGCGACCATCGCCCGGCACCGCGCCCTGGACCAGCTGCGCCGCCGCCGGGTGCGGCCCCGGGCCGTACCGCTCGAACCGGACGTGCTGGAGTTGCCCGGCCGGCTCAGCACCCACGACCAGGCCCTGGAGTCGCTGTCCACCCGGCGGGCGCTGGAGCTGGTGCGCAGCCTGCCGCGCGACCAGGCCGAGGCCGTGCTGCTGCGCGTGGTCGTCGGCCTCGACGGCCCGGCCGCCGCGCGCGTCCTCGGCAAGCGCCCCGGCGCCGTCCGCACGGCCGCGCACCGCGGGCTGAAACGTCTCGCCCGGCACCTGGACGGCCAGGGCGCGGCGGACACGGGCGGTCCAGGTGTGACGGATGACGGCCCCCCGACGCTGGGTGAGTCGACATGAACGGCGCCGACCGCCGCCCGTATCGGCACGGGAGAACCATCGGTCCCGGAGTCCGTACGAGGCCCGGAAGGTCGCGCGTCCCCGGCACGCCGGAGGAGGACGGGAACAGGCATGGGTGAACGGCACAGCGGCGACGGTCCCTTCGGCTGCCGGCACGCGCACCCCGGCGACACCCTCTCCGTACCGGGCCGCACCGGCACGGACCCCGTCGGCCCGGGACTCGAGGCGCGGCTCGGTGCCGCCCTGCGCGCCGGCGGCGTCGACGCCGGGGCCGAGCGCCGGGCGGTGGCCGCCTTCCGGGCCGCCCGCGATGCGCGGGCGCTTCCCGCGCGCACCCGGCGCCGGGACGACTGGCGGCCCGCCGCGCCGAGCCGCCCTCGGCGCGCGCCGAGGGCGACGCTCTCGGTGGCGCTGGTGAGCCTCATGCTGGGCGGCGTCGCCGTCGCGGCGATCGGCTCCGCCGGGTCCGGCCCCGGCGCGCGGTCCGCCGCCGCGCGATCGGTCCGCCCGTCGGCGAACGCCCCGCACCGGTCGGCCGCTGTCGGTACGTCCGCCGGGAGCGCGGGGCCGGGGGCGGGCCCGGGTGCCCGCCCGCACCATCCGGCCGGTGCGCGGGACACCGCGGCCCACTGCCGTGCCTACGAGCGGGCCGGGGACCGGGGCGGCGCCCTGGACTCGACGGCCTGGCGGCGGCTCGTCAGGTCGGCGGGCGGCACGGACCGGGTGGCGGCCTACTGCGCGGCCCGGGTGACGAACGGCACAACCGGCAACGGTCAAACAGATGGAAAAAGCGCCAAGTCGGGCAAGTCGGATGGCGCGTCGGCGGCGGGCGGTGGGACCGCGAAGCCGAAGCCGGGCACGGAGGACGCGAAGGCGGCGACGGGGAGCCCGAAGCGGGCCGACAGGAGCGCGAAGACCGCCAACGGCGGTCGGGAGAGCGGGAGTTGAGGCCCGCGAAGGCAACGGCCGGGGCCGCCACCCCCCACAGGAGAGGCCCCGGCCGTCGCGCGGACGGGCCGCGCGCGGCCCGTACTTCCTTCAGCGCCGTGAGTGCGTTTTCTGTCACACCCCGGGCACACCCGGCCCTCACCCTGCGCACATCCGCACCCGGTCACGAGTTAGTTGCATCTTCTACGGACATGGACGGGGAGCGGTTTCACGCCGTAACGTGCCTTTCGCGCCGACCGGGAACCAGGCGTAAAGGGAGTGCGGTGCTGGGGGACGACGCGGAGCTGACCGCCGCGGTGCGTGCGGCACAGGACGGCGACGAGACGGCATTTCGTACGGTGTATCGCGCCGTGCATCCGCGGCTGCTCGGATACGTCCGCACACTGGTCGGTGATCCGGACGCCGAGGACGTCGCATCCGAGGCCTGGCTGCAGATCGCCCGCGACCTCGACCGGTTCAGCGGAGACGCCGACCGCTTCCGTGGCTGGGCCGCCCGGATCGCCCGCAACCGCGCCCTGGACCACATACGGATGCGTGGCCGCCGCCCCGCCATAGGCGGCGACGAGACGGAACTGACCGGCCGTGCCGCCGAGTCCGACACGGCAGGTGAGGCCATCGAGGCGCTGGCCACCGACGGCACCCTCTCGCTCATCGCGCGGCTCCCGCAGGACCAGGCCGAGGCGGTCGTCCTGCGTGTCGTGGTCGGCCTCGACGCCAAGAGCGCCGCCGAGACCCTCGGCAAACGCGCGGGTGCGGTACGCACCGCGGCGCACCGCGGTCTGAAGCGGCTCGCGGAGCTGCTCGGCGACGATGCGGAATCCGTAGGCACGCTCGGCGCGCTCCCCCCTCAGAGAGAACCGCGCCGAGGCGCGGTGTCGTCCGCAACTGTGACGGATTCGCGTGCGCGGACGCAGAAGGACATGTGATGGCCGACGAGCAGGACAAGTGGCTGAACCGTGAGACGGCGGAACGTCTGCTGCGCGGTGAGTCACTGGAAGCCGTCGATGCCTCCGCCCGTGACCAGGCCGAACGCCTCTCCCGCGCGCTCGGCGCGCTGTCCGCGCAGACGGCTGCGGCCACCGGTGAACTCCCCGGCGAGCAGGCCGCCCTGGCCGCCTTCCGAAAGGCCCGCGAGGCCGCCGACGCCGAACGGACCGCAGCCGACCCGGCCGACGGCGCCTTCGCCCTGCCCAGGCCCGGTGCCGACGCGGGTCTGGTCCGCCTCGGCGCCGCGGCCCGTAGCGGAATCCTGGGCCGACGGCCGCGCTGGGCCCGGCCGGTGCGTCTGGCCCTCGCCGCCGCGCTGGCCGTGGGCACCCTCGGCGGAGTCGCCATGGCCGCCGGGACCGGGATGCTGCCCGTGCCGTTCGGGCCCGAGCACCCCCGCCCCGACACCTCCGTCTCCGCCGGCGGGCCCTCCGGGACGCCGCTCGACACCGTCTCGCCGCAGGGCAGCACGGGCGGCACCCCGGACCCCGGAACCCCGAGCGGCAGCGCGGGCGCGGACCGCGGCGGCGCCTCGGGGAAGGCCACGGGACCGGACGACCGCACGCGCCGCAGCCCCTCGCCGGGCGCCGACGGCACGCCCGGCAGCCCCGGCAGCCGGTGGAAGGACATGGCCGCGGCCTGCCGGGACTTCCGGGACGGCAAGGGCCTGGACTCCGGACGCCGGCGCGCGCTGGAGACCCTGGCGGGCGGGAGCGCCCGGGTGAGCCGGTACTGCAAGGTCGTCCTGGCCTCCGTCGACTCGCTGGACGGCCGGACGAACGGCGGCCAGGGCGGCGACGGCGGCGACAGCGGAAAAGCCGACGGCAAGAACAAGGGCAAGGGCGGCGACAAGGGCGGCGACGACGACGGCCACCCCGGCCGGGGCGGCGACGGCCACCCGGGCTGGGGCGGCGGCGGTCACCCGGGCCACGGCGGCGAAGGCGGCCACCACGGCGGGGGCCGTGGGAGTGGCAAGACCGGCGACGGCGGCGAAGCCCGCCTTCCCACACCCCGCTGACCTGCGGTTTCGAGGCCCGTGAAAAATTCTTCGGGCAGGGTGTGACGTTTTTGAAGGCTGCGGCGCAGTACTGAGTGAGCCGACTGGTCATCGGCCCTCGCACAGAGCCGGGGTTCCCCCCGTACCCAAGGCTCGTGCACCTGGCGCGGGCGGGACACGTTCCCCCGGTCCCGCCCGCGCCCCGCAATCCACCTCACCAGTGGACGACGACCTTGTCGCCCACCCGCACCTGCGCGAACAGCTGCTGGATCGCGGTCTCGTCCCGGACGTTCACGCACCCGTGCGAACCTCCCGCGTATCCGCGCGCCGCGAAGTCGTACGAGTAGTGGACGGCCTGGCCGCGGCTGAAGAACATCGCGTACGGCATCGGTGAGTGGTAGAGCGTCGACACCCAGTTCCGCGCCTTCCAGTAGATGTGGAAGACACCTTCCCGGGTCGGCGAGTACTGCGTCCCGAACCGCACCGCCGTCGTCGTCACCGTCCGGCCGTCGACCATCCAGCGCAGCGTCCGTGTCGTCTTGTCGATGCACAGGACGCGGCCGGTCATGCAGCGCGGGTCGGGCGCGCCGGCCGGCTGACCGCCCATCAGATACAGCTCCCATGTGCCGGGCGTGTGGGTCATCAGCACCAGCCGCCGCCAGGTGACGCTGTCCGTCCGCCCGGTCCGCGGCAGCCCGCGCTTGCCCTGGAAGCCTCGTACGGCCTGCTCGGTGAGCCGGCCGTAGGACCCCGAGGGCCCTTCGGACAGCCAGTCCAGCTGGCGCAGCCGTGCCTGCAGCTCCCGTACGCGGGGTCCGCTGTCGCCGCGCGCCCACAGGACGCGGGGCGGGGGCGCGGCCGGTGACGGCTGGGCCGTCCGGGTGGGATCCGCGGGAGCCGGAGGCAGGCTCCCCGGGGTCTGGACGTGGAGGGGCGCCCTGGCCTTGCCATTGGCGTCCACAGGCTGCACGGTGCAGCCGCAGAGGGCGGCGAGGGCGGCGGCCGAGGCGAGTGCGGCGGCGGGTCTTCCCGAGATCCTCATGCCGGGGATGCTTCCCAGTGTGACCGCCGTCGAACGACGGGGCATGGTGAGGGGTGACAGGACGTACTGCGGAGGCGGCCATGGCGCGTGAGTCGGAGTCGGGACTGCCCGTCGAGCCGGTCTACGGACCCCGGGCCCTCGAAGGCTGGGACCCGGCCGGGAAACTGGGCGAACCGGGCGCGTACCCCTTCACGCGCGGTGTGTACCCCACGATGTACACCGGCCGCCCCTGGACCATGCGCCAGTACGCCGGCTTCGGCACGGCCGCCGAGTCCAACGCCCGCTACCGGCAGCTGATCGCCCACGGCACCACGGGCCTCTCGGTCGCCTTCGACCTGCCCACCCAGATGGGCCATGACTCCGACGCGCCCCTCGCCCACGGCGAGGTCGGCAAGGTGGGCGTGGCGATCGACTCGATCGAGGACATGCGGGTGCTGTTCGACGGCATCCCGCTCGACCAGGTCTCGACATCGATGACGATCAACGCCCCGGCGGCCCTGCTGCTGCTCCTCTACCAGCTGGTGGCGGAGGAGCAGGGCCTGCGGGCCGACCAGCTGACCGGCACGATCCAGAACGACGTCCTGAAGGAGTACATCGCCCGCGGCACGTACATCTTCCCGCCCAAGCCGTCCCTGCGGCTCACCGCGGACATCTTCAAGTACTGCACCGCCGAGGTCCCCAGGTGGAACACGATCTCGATCTCCGGCTACCACATGGCCGAGGCGGGAGCGTCACCCGTACAGGAGATCGCGTTCACCCTGGCGGACGGCATCGAGTACGTCCGTACGGCGGTGGCCGCGGGCATGGATGTCGACGACCTCGCCCCGCGCCTGTCCTTCTTCTTCGTGGCCCGTACGACACTTCTGGAGGAGGTCGCCAAGTTCCGCGCGGCGCGCAGGATCTGGGCGCGGGTGATGCGGGAGCAGTTCGGGGCGCGCGACCCCAAGTCCCTGATGCTCCGTTTCCACACCCAGACGGCCGGCGTCCAGCTGACGGCCCAGCAGCCGGAGGTGAACCTGGTCCGGGTGGCCGTACAGGCCCTGGCCGCGGTGCTGGGCGGCACGCAGTCGCTGCACACCAACTCCTTCGACGAGGCGATCGCGCTGCCGACGGACAAGAGCGCACGGCTGGCGCTGCGGACCCAGCAGGTGCTGGCGCACGAGACGGACGTGACCGCGACGGTGGACCCCTTCGCGGGTTCCTACGCGGTGGAGCGGATGACGGACGACGTCGAGGAGGCGGCCGTCGACCTGCTGCGCAGGGTCGAGGACCTGGGCGGGGCGGTGGCGGCGATCGAGCGGGGCTTCCAGAAGGCCGAGATCGAGCGCAACGCGTACCGGATCGCCCAGGAGACCGACTCCGGCGAACGGGTCGTCGTCGGCGTCAACCGCTTCCGGCTGGACGAGGAGGAGCCTTACGAGCCGCTCCGGGTCGACCCGGAGATCGAGGCCCGTCAGACGGAGCGCTTGGCCGAACTGCGGTCCGAGCGGGATCAGGGGGCGGTGGACACGGCGCTGGACGCGTTGCGCAAGGCGGCGGAGGGGGAGGACAACGTCCTGTACCCGATGAAGGCGGCGCTGCGGGCGCGGGCGACGGTGGGGGAGGTGTGCGGGGCGCTCCGCGGGGTCTGGGGGGCCTACGAGCCGTCGGAGGTGTTCTGAGCCCGACCGCCCCGGACCGGAGTGTCGTACCCCCGTGCGACACTCCTTTGCATGTTCGGCGTCATCGACTTCCCCACCTATCTCGCGGGCCTGGTCCTGATCGTCCTGCTGCCCGGGCCCAACTCCCTCTACGTCCTCTCCGTGGCCGCCCGGCGCGGGGTGCGGGCCGGTTACACGGCCGCGGCCGGGGTGTTCTGCGGGGACACCGTTCTCATGACCCTGTCGGCCGCGGGTGTCGCCTCGCTGCTCAAGGCCAACGCCGTGCTGTTCGGGATCGTGAAGTACGCCGGTGCCGGGTATCTGACCTGGCTGGCGATCGGGATGCTGCGGGCCGCCTGGCAGTTGTGGCGGACGCGGCAGGAGAAGCCGCAGGCGGACTCCGCGCCCGCCGGCGCCACCGATGAGCGGCCCTTTCGGCGCGCGCTCGTCGTCAGCCTCTTCAACCCGAAGGCGATCCTGTTCTTCGTCGCCTTCTTCGTGCAGTTCGTCGACCCGGACTACGCCTATCCGGCCCTGTCGTTCGTCATCCTCGGCGCCTTCGGGCAGCTGGCCAGCTTCCTCTACCTCAGCGCGCTGATATTCAGCGGCACCCGGCTCGCCGCCGCGTTCCGGCGCCGCAAGCGGCTGTCCGCGACGGCCACTTCGGCGGCCGGGGCGCTGTTCCTGGGGTTCGCCGTGAAGCTGACGCTGGCCGGTTCGTAGGGCCGGGTCAGAGGCCGGCCCTCGCCAGGTAGGCCTCGACCCCGTCCGCCGAGTCGCCCGCCCAGCCCACATAGCCGTCCGGGCGCACCAGGAAGACCCCCGGGCCGTACGGCTCCGGGGCCTTCGGGAGGGCCCGCACGCCGGGGAGCGGGGTCTGCGCGCCCAGCAGGGTCCAGTGCGGCCCCCGGAACGCGTCGAAGAGCCGGACGCCGTCCACCGTGCCGTCCGGGGCCCGGTCGCCCGCCCGGACCCGCGACGGGTTCTCCCGGGTCTCCGCGCTCAGGGACGACTCCCGGTAGTCGAGCTCCAGCTGCACCGTCGACCGTCCGCGGCGCACCTCGCCGCGGTGCACGCTCGTCGTCAGGTCGAGCATGGCCGCCGCGTTCGCCCGGCGCTCCTCCTCGTAGGTGTCGAGCAGGGCGTCCGGCGCCCCGGACCGCAGCACCGCGCCCAGCTTCCAGCCCAGGTTGTAGGCGTCCTGGACGCTGGTGTTCATGCCCTGGCCGCCGGCCGGGGAGTGGACGTGGGCCGCGTCGCCGGCGAGGAAGACCCGGCCGACCCGGAAGCGGTGCGCGAGGCCGGTGCGCGGGCGGAAGCCGGAGGCCCAGCGCAGTTCCGTGATGTCCTCGGCGGCCAGGTGGGTGTACGCGGCCACCAGGGTGCGGATGCCGTCCAGGGTCGTGTCGGTCTCCGTGCCCTCCGCCAGGCGGCCCTGCAGCTGGAAGTCGTCCGTGCCGGCCAGCGGGCACAGTGCGACGCCGGTGCCGTCGTCCTTGGGGAAGGTGTGCCAGTAGTCGCGGTCCAGGCCCCGCAGCCGGACGTCCGCGACCAGGAACGGCGCCGGGTCGACCGTCTCGCCGGTCATGCCCACGTCCATCGCGCGGCGGATCGCCGAGCGACCGCCGTCGGCGGCGACGACGTACGCCGCGCGCACGGTCGTGCCGTCGGCGAAGCACGCGGTCACGCCGTCCGCGTCCTGCTCCAGGCCCGTCACCTCGCGCCCGAAGGCCACCTGCCCGCCCAGCTCCACCAGCCGCCCGTACAGGATCTCCTGGGTGCGCCACTGCGCGATCATCCACGGCTCGGTGAACGGCGCGCCCTCGCCGGTCTCCACCTTGTCGAACATCGACTCCTCGCCGAGCCGCTCGCCGTCCTTCCAGACCAGCTGCTTCGGGTAGGGGCCGCTCGCCGCCCGGACCGCGTCGAGGATGCCGAGGTCGTCGAAGACCTCCTGGGTGCGGGGCTGCAGCCCCTTGCCGCGCGAACCGGGGAACAGCTTCTCGGCCCGCTCCACGATCAGTGCGTCCACGCCCCGGCGGGCGAGGTCGATGCCGAGGGTGAGGCCGGTGGGGCCCGCGCCCACGATCAGGACATCCATCATCTTTTCCCTTAACGCTGTTAAGTGCCGTCGCTCGCAAGCGTGCCCTTAACGCTGTTAAGCTGTCAAGCGTGAGCCCCGAGAAACGCGCCCCCCTGGACCGCCGCCGCGTCGCCGACGCCGCCCTGCGACTGCTGAACGAGGTCGGCCTGGAGGGCCTCACCCTGCGGGCCATCGCGAACGAGCTGGACGTCAAGGCACCCGCGCTGTACTGGCACTTCAAGGACAAGCAGGCGCTGCTGGACGAGATGGCGACGGAGATCCACCGGCGGATGGCCGCCGACGGTCCGCTCGATCCCGCCGACACCTGGCGTGAGCGGCTGCTGACATCGAGCCGCGGACTGCGGGCCGCGCTGCTCGGCTACCGCGACGGGGCGAAGGTCTACAGCGGTTCACTCTTCACGGGCGCGGAGCACGCCCCCGCGCTGGAGGCGAACCTGCGGCTGCTGGCGGAGGCCGGACTCACCCTCGCCCAGGCGGTGCAGGCGGGCCGCACGGCCTACGCCTACACCATCGGCTTCGTCATCGAGGAACAGGGCGTGCAGCCCCTCCCGGGCGAACGCCGGGAGGGGTACGACATCGAGGAACGCGCCCGGCGGCTGGCCGAGTTCCCGCTGGCCGCCGAGGCCGGACGACTGCTCTTCGACGGCTACGACGCGCAGTTCGAGGAAGGGCTGGCGATCGTCGTCGCGGGAATCGGCGCGCGGTACGGCCTCAGGTGACCTCCCCGGCCGACGACACCGCCTAGCGCCTGCCCGTGCGGGCGTTGCGGATGGCCCGGGTGATCAGTGGGGGCAGCAGGTCGACGGCGACGCGGCGGGCTCGGCTCGTGCTGCGCGGTGCCCGCCGGGCCGGGGGCGGCTCGGGCGCGGGCGCCGGAGCGGGCGTCGGGGCCGGGGCCTGCCGCGGTGGCGCCACGGCCTGTGTCGGAGTCTGCGCGTGCCGGGCGGGCGGGAACTCCGGCGCCTGCATGCCCTTCGACTTCAGCCGGATGATCCGGTGGCCGGCGGCCTCCTGGACGCTGAGATGGCAGTCGGAGCGGTCCCGCGCCGTCGCCAGCAGCTCCTCCTGGACCGGCCCCGGGTCCCCCCAGGTGCCGTACAGCTTCTGGGTGCTCAGGCAGATGGGGCGCAGGCCGCGGTTGAGCACGGCCTCCCAGGCGGCTATGGAGACCCCGGGCGTGTGCTCGGAGCGGAAGTCGTCCAGGACGACGATGCCGCCCGGGAGCAGCAGATCGCGGGCCGCCCCTATGTCGCCGTGGACATGCTCGTACAGATGGGAGGCGTCGATGTGCACGAACCGGCAGGAGCCCCGTTCGACCTCATCGGGCACCAGCGAGCTGGGGCCCTGCAGCACGCGGGGGAGTTCGTCGTGGAAGGAGAGGTAGTTCCGCTCGAAGACCTGTCGGGTCAGCGCGCTGTACGACTTGGTCGACTCGGCGCGGTTGGCGTCGTCCGGGGCCTCGCCCTCGAAGAGGTCGCACACGGTGTACTTCTCGGCGGGCCGCCGGTGTCTGCCGACGAAGATCGCGCTCTTGCCCATGTAGACCCCGACCTCCAGGAGGTCGCCATGGGCGCCGCCGGCCTCCTGCCGGTTCAGGAACCAGTCGAAGAGCCATTGGTCGAGCACGGGGAACCAGCCGGGGACGTCGTCGAGACGCTGGGGTGGTCGCGTCACTTCCTGGGTCGTGGCCATGCGGGAGGCACTCCCTAGATTCGGCGGTCGATGAGTTCAGTGCACCTGCCCGACCCTTCGGTTCAAAGCTCAACACCAGGTGAACTGATTCCCAACTTCCGCTCTTTGAGTGCCCGCTTCAGACGAGGGCCGAACGGCTTCTCCACGAACCGGTGGATCAGCCACGCCAGCACCAGCATGCCCAGTACGGTCGTGACCAGGGTCGCCCACGGGGGCAGGCCGAGGCCCCGGTGCAGCACGCGGATGGCGAACCAGCCCAGGTGCTCGTGGACCAGGTAGAAGGGGTACGTCAGCGCGCCGGCCGTGACCAGCCAGCGCCAGGAGGCCCACTGCATCCAGCCCAGCGCCACGACGGCCACGGCCGCGAAGGCGAGGGTGACGATCAGGACGACGACGTACGGGTTGCGGTGCGGGTGCGGGCCCCACAGGTTGCCGGTGGCCTCGCTCTGCGCGAGCAGCCAGGACATCGCGACGATGCCCCATGCGAGCAGGTCGCTGCCGAAGCGGTGGATCAGGTACAGCGCCAGACCGCCGATGAAGAAGGGCGCGTACTCGGGCATGATCACCTGGTTCAGCAGGTTGTTGCCGGAGGAGTGGCACAGGACGGCCGCCGCCGTCCAGACGCAGGCGAACAGCACCACCCGGCGGTAGGTCACCCCGCGCAGGACGACCAGCAGCGCGAACAGCACGTAGAAGCGGACCTCGACCCAGAGCGTCCAGCACACGCCGAGGATCCGCGTCGCGCCCATCGGCTGCTGGAGCATCGTCAGATTGACCAGGAACTCGTCCAGCCGGACCGCGTGGACCACGACGGGCAGCAGGAGCGAGGCGACCGTGACCAGGACCAGGGCCACCCAGTAGGCGGGGTAGAGGCGCGCGACCCGGGAGCGGAAGAAGTCGCCGAGGGT
This sequence comes from Streptomyces yokosukanensis, assembly GCF_001514035.1. Classification (GTDB taxonomy): domain Bacteria; phylum Actinomycetota; class Actinomycetes; order Streptomycetales; family Streptomycetaceae; genus Streptomyces; species Streptomyces yokosukanensis. The sequence goes on from NZ_KQ948208.1 coordinate 423,012, forward strand.
GCGGCCCCAACTGCTCATGCAGATCACGAAACCGCTGATGACGAAGAAGAACTGCACGCCGAAGTTGCCGTAGACGGCCGCCCGGGACAGGGTCGGGAATATGTGGTCCGGGCTCCCGTGCCAGGACGCGGAGACCGTGCCGCCGCGGCCGACGTAGTGGTAGAGGCAGACCATCAGCGCGGCGACCAGCCGGAGACCGTCCAGGGCGAGCAGCCGGCTCTGAGGCCTGGGGACGGGGGCCGTTCTCGGGCTGGAGACAGCGGGAACGGCGGGAAGGGTGGGGGATGAAGCAGCCATGATGTTCGACGTTTACCCGAACAACCGCTGATCGTCTCGGTACTTTGTGTGAAATTAACTGAAATGACTTTGTAGTTGAGTTGACGCCCAGGTGAACGGAAAGGGGCGGGCCCGGTGATGGGCCCGCCCGCTTCGGCGTCCTGCGGAGGCGCGGCCTCGGCGTCGAACGGAGCTGCGGCCTCAGCGTCGTACGGAGTTGCGCAGACTGCGCGCGGTGCGCGCCACCCGGCGGACCGTCGCGTTGCGCGGGATGAACGCCAGCTGGGCCGGCACCCCGCCCGGCAGGGCCAGCGACGACAGACGCCGGCGCTTGAAGTAGCGCACGGTGTGCGCGTTCAGGTTCCGGGCGAGCCAGGACTCGGCCTCCGTGCGCAGCCTCGGGTAGATCTTCGGCTGCATCGCGAAGCCCACCGCGCGGATCAGCCCGCCGAGCGCCTCGACGTCCATGCCGGCACGCTGCTCGGTGACCGCTCCTCGGTCGCCGAGTTCGGGCAGCAGCGCGTCGACGATGGTCACCGGGACCCGGTTGCTGTTCTCGTACGGCGTCAGCTGCTCCAGCAGCACTTCGGTGCCGATCCGGGCGACGGGAAGGCCGTAGAGGGCCTGCGCGGTGAGCAGGGCGGTGGAGAAGCAGCCGACGACCAGCGCGGGACGCATCCGCTGGTACAGCACCTCGGCGAGGACCGGGGTGTCGACGACGGTCAGTTCGACCTTCAGCCGCTCCGCCTCCTGCTCCAGCGAGCGCGTGAAGCCGGCCGGGGCGGACGGGTGCGGCTTGAACACCACCTTGGTGTGCCCGAGCGCGGCCGCGCCCCTCAGCATCCGCACATGCAGGTTCTCCTCCTGCTCGGCGGTGAGGATCTCCAGCGCCGACAGGTACTGGCCGAGCAGCAGCGCCGGCTCCTCGACCTCCGGCAGCTCGACGCCGGCGGGCGCGAGCCCGGCGAGCACCTTGGTGAACGCGGCCGTCGGCACGACCTCGCCCGGCACTCCGAACTCGGTGAGCAGCAGCGGCTTCAGGTCGGGCACCAGGTCCAGGTGCAGCACGCGGTCCACCCGGGTGCCGACCAGCGGGTCGATCTTGTTGCGGGTGGGGCCGTAGCTCATCAGGCCGTCTGCGTAGACCGTCACCGGGGCGCCGGTGAAGATCTGCGCGAGCGCCAGGGACGGGTTGACCTGGATCGACTCGACGGCCAACTCCACGTCTTCGTCGCCCAGTTGCCACTCGTGCCGCAAGAAGCGTTCCCACAGCGGCATGTCGTCCACGCGGGGCGCCCAGCCGCCCGGGTGGAACGGGAAGATGGTCGCGTTGTACGAGATCACGTCGTCGAAGCGGTCGCGCAGCTTCTCGAAGCCGGGGGCCTCGTCCAGCGCGGGCGTGGTCTCGGGCGCGGCCGCGTTGTTGCAGACCAGCAGGATCCGCCGGTCGGCCGGGCGGAAGCAGCCGGAGTCCAGGGCGGCGGCCAGTGTGGCCGTGCCGTACAGGGTCGACGCCTGGAAGATCTGGGTGGTCACGCGGCGGCCCCCGCGGAGGCGGGGCGGCGGCGCAGTCGGCGCAGCTTGCCGGCGCGCTGGATGTCCATGGAGTCCAGCGCCTCGTCCAGCACGTCCTGTGGCATGCGCCGCAGGGCCGCGGCACTCATGGATTTCAGTTTCTTCGCCACCGGGGGCTCGAACCTTTCGATGGATCCCAGATGATGGGAAATGATGGCGCAATAGGTACGGACCGCCTTCGGCAGCAGTTGGTCCGCCTCCCGGTCCTGTGCGGTTTCCGCGATCACCTGATCGAACGCTCGAATGAAATCGAGCTGCCGGACGTCACCGATCTGGGTGAGCGAGGAGGCGACCCCGCGCCGGTAGAAGACACCGAGCATGCTCACCGCGGCGAACGAGTCCGCCTCCCGGTGCAGCTTCCAGATCCACGGCCGGTCCTCGGCCGTGCGCAGCCCGTCGGTGAAGTGCAGCAGGCCCTTGTCCACGAGCCGGCGGTGGTAGATGCCCGCCCACGCGTACGCGTAGTCGACGGACGTCGAACGGTCGGCGGGCAGGATCGCCTCGCGCGGGCTCAGCACCACGCCGCGCCGCCCGACCGGCACCCGGTGCACCTGGCGGGAGCGTGCGGTGCACTGCACATGGTCGGTGCGGATGAAGTCGCAGCCCAGTTCGTCTATGGCCGAGACCAGCTGCGGGTAGTAGCCGGGGGCGAGCCAGTCGTCGCCGTCCAGGAATGTCAGGTACTCGCCGCGCGCCCGGTCGATGCCGGTGTTGCGGGCGGTCGCCAGCCCTCCGTTCTTCTCGTGCCGGACGTAGACCGCCCCGGGCAGCTCGCGCTCCGCGCGCGCGAGAATCTCTGGTGTCCCGTCGCGGGAACAGTCGTCGACGAGAATGAATTCGAAGTCCTCACGCGCGTTCGCCTCGAGGCTCCTGAGCGTGTCGGGTGCGTATTGCTGCACGTTGTAGAACGGCACGATGACGGAGAGCTTGACCACGTCAGGGACGTTAGGGCGCAGCCCGTCATTCGTCTTGACCGTCTGCTTGATGCTGGGTGAACGGCACGTGGCGAACCTGTGAACCGGGCTCTTTTCCGCTGCCTACGCGGCCTGATTCGCCATTCGGCGATGTGCTGTTAACCGTTTGTTGTATTCGGGTTGGGCGGAACCTCGGAATGGCTTTCTAGCGTCTTCGGCGTGCCAGCAAGTGCTACGAAGTCCCTGCGGGTCGCCGTCCTCGCCGATTCCGACACCCGGTGGAAATGGGGTGCGCTCACCGCGCAGCGGCTCGCTCCCGCGGACGCCGAGATCCGACTCGACGGCTACCTCCTGCGAGGACGCGCCACCCCGACGGCCCGCCAGCTGAAGGAGGTCGGCGTCCGGGCCGACTCCCTGCGGGAGGTCACCGGCGTCGAGTTCCTTCGTGCCATGGGTGAGGCGTCGTACGACGTCCTCATCCTCGCGCTCGTCGGCGGCGGCGTCCAGGCCATGCTGCACGGGCTGCGCGCCGCCTGGGCAGGCGCCGGCAAGCGTCCCCTCGTCGTCACCGGATACGTCGGTGTCGTCTACGAGAAGCTCGCCGACGGGCTGCTGCTGCGGCACGGCGCCGACCTCGTCCTCGCCAACTCCCGGCACGACGCGGACCGCTTCCGGGCCGTGTACGAGGGCGTGGGCGCCGACGCCTCCGCGGTCACCGAGGTCGCGCTGCCCTTCCTCGGCGGGGCGCCGTACACCGGTGAACACGAGCCGTACACCGTGGTGTTCGCGGCCCAGCCGTCCGTACCCGACAGCCGCAAGGACCGTACGTACCTGCTGAACCGGCTCATCGAGCACGCCCGCAGGCACCCCGAGCGCGAGGTGCTGCTGAAGCTGCGCTCCAAGCCGGGCGAGCACACCACCCACATCGAGGAACTGCCGTACCAGAAGCTGGTCCAGGGCAAGGACCTGCCCGCCAACTTCCGGCTGGTGTACGGCCACATGGGCGAGGTGCTGGACCGCACCGACCTGCTGGTCACGGTCAGCTCCACGGCCGCCCTGGAGGCCCTGCACCGCCGTATCCCCACGGTCGTCCTCACCGACCTCGGGGTGCGCGAGGTGCTCGGCAACCACCACTTCACCGGCTCCGGCTGCCTCGCCTCCTGGGACCAGCTCGACGCCGGGCACCGGCCGACGGCGGACGAGCAGTGGGTGTCCCGCCAGGGTGTCGCCGCCGACGGCACGTACGCCACGGCGTTCGACACCGCCCGCGAACGCATCGCCGAGCTGCTGGACCGCCCCGGCGGTCTGCCGCCCCTCACCCCCTACTACACCCCCGAGACCGCGCCCGGCTATCTGCCCGGCATCCTCGCCCGGCACCACCTCGGCCCCGACGGCGTCCCGCTGCCCGGTGTGCCCGCCGCCGACAAGGAGCCCGGACCGGTCCGCCAGATCGTGCGCCGTGCCGCGCGTGGCGCCTACCGCCACGGCGTGCAGCGGGTCGCCCCGGTGATCCGGCGGATGGGGGAGCTGTGACCTTCCAAGGAGACCCCATGTCCAACCCGGAAACGGGCCAAGGCGCCGCGGTGCGCCGAGTGCTCGCGGTGATCCCCGCGCGCGGCGGTTCCAAGGGCGTGCCCGCGAAGAACCTCGCCCCCGTCGGCGGTGTCCCGCTGGTGGCCCGCGCGGTGCGCGAGTGCCGCGCGACCCGGCTGGTGACCGATGTCGTCGTCTCCACCGACGACCAGGCCATCGCCGCCGCCGCGCGGGAGGCCGGCGCCGAGGTCGTGCTGCGCCCGGCTGCCATCGCCGGGGACACGGCGACCTCCGAGGCCGCGGTCCTGCACGCCATGGACGCCCACGAGGCGCTGCACGGCGCGCCCGTCGACGTGGTCCTGCTCGTGCAGTGCACCAGCCCGTTCATCATCCGCGAGGACATCGACGGGGTGGCCGGCGCGGTCGCCGAGAACGGCGCGGACACGGCGGTGACCGTGGCCCCGTTCCACGGCTTCGTCTGGCGGGAGGCCGACGCGGAGGGCGAGGGCGGGGTGGGCGTCAACCACGACAAGTCCTTCCGCCCCCGCCGCCAGGACCGCCCCCAGGACTTCCTGGAGACCGGCGCCGCCTACGCGATGGACGCGGCCGGCTTCCGCGAGCACCGGCACCGCTTCTTCGGCCGTACGGAACTCGTCCGTACCGACCCCGCGCGCGTGCTGGAGATCGACGACCCGCACGACCTGGCCCGCGCCCGGGCGCTGGCGCCCCTCTTCGACGCGGACCGCCCCGGTTCGCTGCCCACCGCCGACGACATCGACGCGGTCGTACTTGACTTCGACGGCACCCAGACCGACGACCGGGTGCTGATCGACTCCGAAGGACGGGAGTTCGTCTCCGTGCACCGCGGCGACGGACTCGGCATCGCGGCCCTGCGCAAGAGCGGGCTGAAGATGCTGATCCTGTCCACGGAACAGAACCCTGTGGTCGCCGCCCGCGCCCGGAAGCTGAAGCTCCCGGTGCTGCACGGCATCGACCGCAAGGACCTCGCCCTCAAGCAGTGGTGCGAGGAGCAGGGCATCGCGCCTGAGCGCGTGCTCTACGTCGGCAACGACGTCAACGACCTGCCGTGCTTCGCCCTCGTCGGCTGGCCCGTGGCGGTCGGAAGCGCTCACGACGTCGTACGCGGCGCCGCACGCGCGGTCACCACCCTCCCCGGCGGTGACGGCGCGATCCGAGAGATCGCCAGCTGGATCCTCGGCCCCTCTCTCGATTCCCTCCCCAAGTAAGGACATCTCCTGATGAGCACCAACTCCCGTCTGCGTACGTTCGGTTCGCGCGAGGTCGGCCCCGGCCGTCCCGTCTACATCTGCGGCGAGATCGGCATCAACCACAACGGTGAGCTGGAGAACGCCTTCAAGCTGATCGACGTGGCCGCCGAGGCCGGCTGCGACGCCGTCAAGTTCCAGAAGCGCACCCCGGAGATCTGCACCCCGCGCGACCAGTGGGACATCGAGCGCGACACCCCCTGGGGCCGGATGACCTACATCGACTACCGCCACCGCGTGGAGTTCGGTGAGGACGAGTACCGCCAGATCGACGAGTACTGCAAGAGCAAGAACATCGACTGGTTCGCCTCCCCGTGGGACACCGAGGCCGTCGCCTTCCTGGAGAAGTTCGACGTCCCCGCCCACAAGGTGGCCTCCGCCTCCCTCACGGACGACGAGCTGCTGAAGGCCCTGCGCGCCACCGGCCGCTCGGTCATCCTCTCCACCGGCATGTCCACCCCGAAGCAGATCCGCCACGCGGTCGAGGTCCTGGGCTCGGACAACATCCTCATGTGCCACGCCACCTCCACCTACCCGGCGAAGGCCGAGGAGCTGAACCTCCGCGTGATCAACACGCTGGAGAAGGAGTACCCGAACGTCCCGATCGGCTACTCCGGCCACGAGACCGGCCTGCAGACCACCCTCGCCGCCGTCGCCCTCGGCGCCACCTTCGTCGAGCGCCACATCACCCTCGACCGCGCGATGTGGGGCTCCGACCAGGCCGCCTCCGTCGAGCCGCAGGGCCTCACGCGTCTCGTCCGCGACATCCGCACCATCGAGGCCTCCCTCGGCGACGGCGTCAAGAAGGTCTACGACTCCGAGATGGGCCCGATGAAGAAGCTGCGCCGCGTCGCCGGTGTCGTCGCCGAGGCGGAGATCGCCGCGGCGGCGGGCGAGCCGGTCTCGGTCTGAGTGTTCTGATCGCCTTACTGGTTCCCTTACGACGGGACGGTCGTACGCCGATGAGCCCCCGCGCCGGTCACGCCGGCCACCCTCCCCGCACGCTCGCCTTCGTGGAGAGCCCGGTCCAGCTGCTGAACGTACTGGAGTGGGCGCACCTGCACGGCCTGCGCGGCGCGGAACCGGATCCCCTGCGGTCCGTGCCCGCGCAGATACGGCGGAAGGTGGCCGACGGGATCACGCAGGCCGACGCGGAGCTCACGGTCGTCGTGCTGTCCCCGACCGACCCCATGACCCGGGGCCAGCTGCGCCGTATGGCGGACCTGGCCCGGGACGAGGGGTACCGGGTGCGCTGGGAGGAGGCGCGGGGCGGTACGACCGCGCCCTTCTCCACGATCGGCGGCCTGGCGGGCGCGCTGCGCCGGGCCGACCGCATCGTCATGGGCGACCCGTTCTCCCGCTACGTACAGCTTCTGCTGACCATCACCCGCGCCCGCGACCTGGTCGTGGTGGACGACGGCACGGCGACGATGGAATTCGTCGCCCAACTCGCCCGTGGCGAACGCCTGGTGCGCTGGCACCGCAAGGGCGGCCGGCCCGGGGCGAGGGACCTGCTCTTCGCCCCTGTCTCCTCCTCTGCCCGCCGCCGTCTCACGCCGAGCGCCCGGCGCCGGGTCGAGGTCTTCTCCTCCATGCCGGTGACGGAGACTCCCGACGGGGTGGCGGTCACGGTCAACGACTTCTCCTGGACCCGCGACCGCTTCGGCCCGCCGCGCATCACCAAGGGCGCGGACATGGTCGGAACGTCCCTGGTGGAGACCGGAGTCGTGGACGGCGACCGCTATCTGGAGGCCGTCCGCACCCTCGCCAAGGCCCACGGAGCGACGCGCTACTTCGCCCACCGCCGGGAGAGCACGGACAAGCTCCACCGCCTGGCCGCCGAGACCGGCCTGGAGATCGTCCGCCCGGACCTCCCCCTGGAGCTGATCGCCCGCCGCGGCCCGATAGGCCGTACGATCCTCAGCTTCCCGTCGACGGTCGTCCACACCCTTCCGCTGGCGCTGGCGGGTACCGGCGTCCGGGTCGCCGTGTGCGACATCGACCCGTCCTGGCTCACGGAGAACGCGTCCCCGCGAGCCCAGGGCTTCCTGTCCGGGGTGACGGGGACGGCACGGGATGTGCACCGGCTGGCGGCGGTCACAGGAGTGGCTTGACCGGACCGTCACTCGTTCGGAGTAATCACCCTGACGGTGGTGTGCGGGCCGTCTCTGCGGGACAACAACCTCCAATGCGAAGACTCAGACTGTTGTCTGCGGCTCTGACCCTGATACTGGCCTGGACGGGGCTGTCGGCCTCCGTAGCCTCCGTAGCCTCCGCTGCCTCCCCCGCCCCGTCGGTAAAATCAGTGGTGTTGCAGCCGTGGTTCACCAACGCGACCACGCGCACGCTGACCCTGGCGGGCTCCAACGTCAATCCGGGCTGCTTCGACTCCAAGCCTCCCCAGCAGATTCCGCCCGGCGGGAAGGTGACGTGGTTCGTCAACTGCGGCCCCCAGTACATCGAGGGCTACGTCACCTACACCATTGACGGCACCGGCGGCCAGGGATACGCGTACATGCCCTTCCACCTCCCGAACCCCGGCGCGGATCCCTTCGGCGGCACTCGGGCCGGGGGCCTGTTCACCCTGGACCTGCGGTACGTGCCGGTCAGCAGCGAGGTGCACTACACGCTCCGCTGCCTGTCGCCCGCCTGCTGACTCTCAGCGGCGGCGTAGACCCGGCACCATGTGCTGTGCGACCGGTCCGCGCGAAGCAGTTCGCCTTGCTTCGCGCGGACCGGCGCGAGCTGCGGCATGAGGACGTCGTCCGAGCGGGCGTCAAGAAGCACCCTGCCGCTGGCGCCCCCGGAACCGGCCGGTGCCGGTGAGCGTCCCCTGCCCCGAAGAGCGACGAATCCGGTCGAGGAAGCTCGGGGGACCCGGCGATGACTTCCCGGCGAGGGCCGGTGCGACCGTGGCTGCGCCTACTGGTCTTCTTGGTGGCCGTGGGCGGGACCGTCGTCTGCGCGCGGTGGGCGGCGCAGCGGTACGACGACGTCACGGCCTACCGGCACGCGTCCGTGTGCCACGGCACGGCGCAGCACGGCTGCCTCGTGCCGACGACGGGCACGGTCACCGACCGCAGCAAGGACGAGTCCTGCACCACGGACAGCGACGGCGTCGAGCACTGCACCACCACCTACCACCTGCGCGTACGGCTGCGCGGCCAATCGCAGTGGCTGGACGTCGGCGCGGGCACCTACGCCGAGGCACACCCCGGCGACCTCGCTGACCTGCGGACCTGGCACGGCACGGTGGTGCGCATGACGGTGCGCGGCCACGCCGAGACCTACCCTTCACCCGCCTCCGACTCGATGGCCTGGCGACTGAGCGGCGCCTGGCTGTTCCTGGGCGTGGCCCTGTGGGCAGCCGCGAGCGGCCGCCTGACGGCTCTCGCCGCGGTACGGGGCCTCGGCTGGCTCTGGCTCACCTTCCCGTTCTACGCACTCGTGCACGGCATCCTCCTCGGCGACGCCTCGGACCTGGTCCTGGGCGTGCTGTTCGGCGCCCTCGGCACGGCCTGGCTGATCTTCGTCAGGGAGAGGTGACCTGTCGGGATCCGGTCAGCTCGACGCGCAGTATGTACCCATGAGCACGCACCATGACGGTCCAGCCGGTCCATCGCGGCGCCCGGTGATCCGGTTGCCGCACGAACGGGAGATCTTCGCCCGCCAGCGGGGTCTGCAAGACCAGATCGCGGACCGGATCACCGCGTTCGCCGGCTCGATGGCGTTCGTCTACGTGCACATCGCCTGGTTCACCGGCTGGATCCTGGTCAACGAGGGCCTGTTCGGGCGGTCCGCGGTGTTCGACCCCTTTCCTTTCGGGCTGCTCACCATGATCGTCAGCCTGGAGGCGATCTTCCTCTCGACGTTCGTCATGATCAGTCAGAACCGGCAGGCCGCCCGGGACAACATCCGTGCAGACCTCGCTTTCGAGACCACGGTGCGCTCCGAGACGTGGTCCGTCCACATCGGGCGTGCCCTCGGGCTCGACCCCGAGGAGGTCGAGCAGCAGGTGCGCGAGTCCGTCGCCCAGAGCCGGAAACGGATGGACGAACAGGCAGGGCGTTCCAACGGCTGACGGCGCGTGCGCCGGCGGGCGGCACGCGTTCGAGGTCAGTGACCGGCGCCGGTACGGATGGCCTGGATGAACGGGGTGAAGGCTTCCGCGCGGAAGGTGAGGGTACCGGCGGCGGGGTCCTTGGAGTCGCGGACGGCTATGTGGGTGGGGCGGGGGGCGATCTCTACGCAGTTGTTGCCGTCGCCGCCGCCGGAGTGGGAGGACTTCCGCCAGGTGTCGGGTGTGGTCATGGTGGGTCTCACAGTTCTTTGGCCAGTCTGTGGATGAAGTCACGGGAACGCGTGGGATCGAGCGAAGCAGCTTCCACCCTTCGGAAGAGGGTTCGCAGGACCCCGAGTTGAGCTTCCGAGTCGGTGAACCCGGTGCCGTCGGGCGCGTCGCGAGCGGCCGTGTCCAGTCTGGCTACGGTGCCGCCTGCCAACATCATCGGGCTCCAGGTCCCGCCGAAGCCGTCCACGTCGAAGGTGATGACACGCACCGTGATGTGATCCGCCTCGGACAGTTCCAGGACACGGGCGAGCTGGGCTCGCACGGTGGTGCGATCGCCGACCTTGATACGCAGTGCCGCCTCGTGGACGACTGCCTCATAGGGGATGGGGGCAGGCCGGTCGAGGACGGCCTTGCGTTGCATCCGGTGCCGGACGCGTAGCTCCAGTTCCTCCCTCGGGAGTTCGGGAACCCTGGAGGAGAAGGCCGCTCGGGCGTAGCCCTCGGTCTGCAGAAGCCCCGGAATGAACAGAAACTCCACGTCACGCCGGTATGTCGAGTGGTGCTCCAGCTCGGCGAGGTCGAGGAAGGGAGTGGGCAGCAGCTCCCGGTAATCCTCCCACCACCCTCGGGTGCGGTCAGTGGCCATGGCCACCAGTGCGTCGATGAATTCCTGGTCCGTGCAGGCGTAGTTGGAGGCGAGGCGGCGCAGTCTGGTCTCGCTCACACCCGTGAAACCGGTCTCGATCTGGCTGATGTGCGGAGGGCTCACTCCGAGCAGCCTTGCCGCCTCCCGCGCGGTGAGGCCTGCCGCGTCTCGGAGCCTGCGCAGTTCGACGGCAAGGCGCATCTGCCGTGCCGTCGGTTCGGCTCTCAACGCCATCGACTGATCCTCTCAACACACCGGTGAACTCGACTCGTTCGGGCGTCAGATTACGCGACCGGCTTGCGGCGCATTAACAGTAACCTCTACCGTCAGTGACGCAATGCATACGCAGCGGAAGCGCACCGTTCCGCCCTGCCATGACGGCTGCGGCAAGCCACCGCGCGCCAAATCCACTTCCCTGTAACGGAGTTGATGACGCATGCCGGAAACCTGGGACTACACCCTCTACATCCCCAACGACGTCAGAGCCGTCACCGTCTGCCGTCGGACCATCCGGCTGATCCTGACTCTCCACGGGTTGATCGGGATCGCGGACACCGCCGAACTCCTCGCGGCCGAATTGGTCTCCAACGCTGTACGGCACACGAAGGGGCCGGCCGCGCTGAGGGTCCGCCGTACCCCGGAGGGCATGGTGTGGATCGGGGCGTGGGACAGCGACCCCGCGCCGCCGGATCCGCCGCGCCCGCTGGAGCAGGTGGTGGAGCTGGAGGACGGGCGGGGGCTGGGGCTGGTGCGGGCCTGTGCGGAGTACTGGGGGTGGCGGCCGACGGCTCGGTTCGGGGACCGGGGCAAGTACGTGTGGTGCGAACTCGCGGCGGCGTAGGCAATGAGGCGGGCTACGCCTTACGCGCGAGTACGAACGCCCGCGCCCGTGTCTCCTCGCCGGTCGGCTCCCGGCGGACCCCCGCGACCAGGTCCAGCCCGGCTTCCCCGAGTGCCTCGACGACCTGCTCCGGTGTGCGCCAGTAGTAGTCGAGGTCGATCTCGTGGCCGAAGCGCTCGGGCAGGTGGAGGCGGCCGGGCTCGGTGCCGGTCTGGAAGGCGAGGAGGACGTGGCCGCCGGACCGCAGGGTGCGGTGGAACTCCGCGAAGGCCGTCGACAGGTGCGCGTCGGGCACATGGATCGTCGAGTACAGGGCGAGGATGCCGCCCAGGGTGGCGTCAGGCAGGTCCAGGGACGTCATCGAGCCGATGTGGAAGCGCAGCCGGGGATAGGTGTCCCGGGCCAGGGCCACCATGGCGGGGGAGAGGTCGACACCGAAGCACGGGACGCCCAGCTCGTCCAGGAGCGCGGTGACGTGGCCGGGGCCGCTGCCGAGGTCGGCCACGGGGGCCGTGCCGTGCTCGGTGACCAGCTCGGCGAAGGCGGTGATCAGGCTGTGGTCGAGCGGATGGCGGCCGCCGGCCGGGAACTGCGCCGCGTAGTCCTTGGCGATCGCGTCGTAGGAGGTGCGGGTCGTCCGCAGGAAGGTGGTGTCGGTCGGGCCGGTGGGGAGGTTCTCGGTCGCGTCGGTCACGGCTGGCGACCCTACCGGCGCGGGGCGCGGGGCGGGGCCGGTTCCCTGGCAAGGGCTGGGCCGGTCGGAGGGCGCGCAGGGGCCGGTCGGAGGGTGGGGGGCGGGGGGCAGGTCGGAGCGCCGGGGCGGGTCCGGCTCCTGGACAAGTCGAGCGAGACTATGGCCAGGCGTGGTATCCGTGGAAGGAGAAACAGTGGTTTTACCCGTCCGAGTCCGCCGCCATGCGTCCGCCGGTCAGATTTTCTTCCCCTAACGGGCTGAACTTTTGTTGATCGAGGGGTAGTTGACCAGTCGGGCGTCCTACCCTTCAGAGGGTGAAGCAATTGATGTCCCTAGAGTCCGAGTCCGGCCTCGCGGGGGATGTGCTCCCCGGCGCGCTGAGCGAAGCCCTGCACGCCGAACTTGTCGCCTTCCGTCGCGACTTGCACATGCACCCTGAGCTGGGCAATCAGGAGTTCCGTACGACTGCCGCGATCAAGGAGCGGCTGGAGCAGGCAGGGCTTCGGCCCCGGGTGCTCGCCAAGGGAACCGGACTCGTCTGTGACATCGGGCTGGCCGAGGGCGAGCGCTCGGCCGTACCACTGCTGGCCCTGCGCGCGGACATCGACGCCCTGCCCATCCCGGACACCAAGACGGACTGTCCGTACCGGTCGACCGTCCCCGACCGGGCGCATGCGTGCGGACACGACGTGCATACGACCGTCGTGCTCGGGACCGGGCTCGTCCTCGCCGACCTGCACCGCAAGGGGCTGCTGCCCCGGCCGGTGCGGCTGCTGTTCCAGCCCGCCGAGGAGGTGCTGCCCGGCGGCGCGCTGGACGCCATCGCGGACGGCGTGCTGAAGGGGGTCGGGCGGATCCTCGCCGTGCACTGCGACCCCCGCGTCGACGCCGGGAAGGTCGGGCTGCGGCACGGGCCGATCACCAGCGCGTGCGACCGGCTGGAGATCGCCCTGGACGGGCCCGGCGGGCACACCGCCCGGCCGCATCTGACCACCGACCTGGTGACCGCCGCCGCGCGTGTCGCCGTCGACGTGCCCGCCGTGATCGGCCGCCGCGTCGACGCCCGCGCCGGACTCGTCCTCACCTGGGGCCGGATCGAGTCGGGCCACGCGCCGAACGTGATCCCGCAGCACGCCGAGCTGTCCGGCACGGTGCGCTGCCTGGACCTGGAGGCCTGGCGGGAGGCGCCCGACATCGTGCACGCGGCCATCGACGAGGTCGCCACCCTGCACCGGGCCAAGTCCGAGATCACCTATGTGCGCGGGGTGCCGCCGGTGGTGAACGACAAGGAGTCCACCGAGCTGCTGCGCCGGGCGATGGCCGCGCGGCGCGGCCGGGACTCCGTCGAGACCACCGAGCAGAGCCTCGGCGGCGAGGACTACTCCTGGTATCTGGAGCATGTGCCGGGCGCCATGGCCCGCCTCGGTGTACGGCGCCCCGGCGAGCGCACGGTGCGCGACCTCCACCAGGGTGATTTCGACGCCGACGAGCATGCGATCACGGTCGGAGTGGAGATGTTCACCGCAGCGGCCTTCCTGGAGCCGAACGCAGTACAGGGATGAGGGTGCGGCCCCCTTCGGGGGGGCCGTCGCCCGACCGGCGCAATTCGGTCGCAAGCCTTTTGCACATGGTGTGCAACAGCGTTCTGAGAGACGCAAGACCGCGAGTTCAGATGCTGTTTGCCTCGAATCGATAACGGCTTCGAGAGAGGGTTTTTTGCGACATCTACGCGCGTTACGATGCCGCGAAGCCGACGCCGCCGGGGCGTTTCGGCTCGAGCACTGGCATGGTGCTCACATCAAGCGCCCGCGAGGCGCTCAGGTCAGGTGAAGGAGCCTCCCGTGCGCCGGGTAGCCAAGCTTTCTGCTGCGTGTTTCGCGACCGCAGCACTCGCCATCACTGCCACCGCATGTGGCAGCACGTCCTCCGACAACAACTCCTCGTCCTCCTCCTCGGGCGGCGGCAAGGGCGTCAAGATCGGTCTCGCCTACGACGTCGGCGGCCGTGGTGACCGTTCCTTCAACGACTCCGCCGCGCGCGGTGCCGACAAGGCCGAGAAGGAGTTCGGCGGTTCCATCAAGGAGCTGACCGCCAAGACCTCCGACACCGAGGCCGACCGCGAGCAGCGGCTGTCCGACCTGGCCGAGGCGGGCTACAACCCGATCGTCGCCGTCGGTTACTCCTACGCCCCGGCCGTGACCAAGATGGCCGCGAAGTACCCGAAGACGAGCTTCGGCATCGTCGACTCGGTCGTCGAGGGCAAGAACGTCAACAGCATCACCTTCACCGAGGAGCAGGGCTCCTACCTGGCCGGTGTCGCCGCCGCCCTGAAGACCAAGAAGGACCACGTCGGCTTCATCGGCGGTGTCGACAACCCGCTGATCAAGAAGTTCGAGGCGGGCTACACCCAGGGCGTGCACGACACCAACCCGAAGGTGAAGGTCGACGTCCAGTACCTGACCCACGGCCAGGACACCTCCGGCTTCTCCAGCCCCGACAAGGGCCAGCAGGCCGCGCAGGGCATGCTCGACAACGGCGCCGACGTGGTCTACACGGCGGCCGGCTCCTCCGGCAACGGCGCGATCGAGGCCGTGCACGGCGCCAAGGGCGCCTGGGCCATCGGCGTGGACTCCGACCAGTACAACATCCCGGGTCTCGCCCAGTACAAGAGCGCGATCCTGACCTCCATGGTCAAGAACGTCGACGTCGGTGTGTACGACTTCATCAAGTCCGTCAAGGACGGCAAGCCGCTCGCCGGCAACAACGTCTACTCGCTCGCCAAGGGCGGTGTCTCGCTCGCCACGAGCGGTGGCTTCATCAACGACATCCAGCCCAAGCTGGACGCCGCGAAGCAGAAGATCATCGCCGGTCAGATCAAGGTCAAGACCACCCCGTGACCTGACGGGTCCTGGACGGCCCATCGGTCCGTCCGACCTCGGCTCGGCGAGGGAACGTCGCCCCCGCGACCCCTCGCCGAGCCATAACAATGTGTCAACTCTACGCGTGTAGCGTCGAGTTGCCGCGCTAGCGTCGCCGACGCCTGCCACCTCCCCTACGCAGCCCCTTTCCCCGAGGAGAGTGCGCCATCAACGCGTCCAGCCCTCCCGCTGCCGTCGAACTGCGCGGCATCACCAAGCGTTTCCCCGGCGTCGTCGCCAACCGCGACATCGACATCACGGTTCGTACGGGCACCGTCCATGCCCTGTGCGGTGAGAACGGCGCCGGCAAGTCGACCCTGATGAAGATCCTCTACGGCATGCAGCAGCCGGACGAGGGCACCATCACCGTGGGCGGCGAGCAAGTCGTCCTGAGCAACCCCGGCGACGCCATCGCCCGCGGCATCGGCATGGTGCACCAGCACTTCATGCTCGCCGACAACCTCACCGTGCTGGAGAACGTCGTCCTCGGCGCGGAGAAGCTGTACGGCATCGGCGGCAAGGCCCGCGCGAAGATCAAGGAGATCTCCGACGCGTACGGCCTGAACGTCCGCCCCGACGTGCTCGTCGAGGAACTGGGCGTCGCCGACCGCCAGCGCGTGGAGATCCTCAAGGTCCTCTACCGCGGCGCCAAGACCCTCATCCTGGACGAGCCCACCGCCGTGCTCGTGCCGCAGGAGGTCGACGCTCTCTTCGACAACCTGCGCGAGCTGAAGGCCGAGGGCCTCACCGTCATCTTCATCTCCCACAAGCTGGGCGAGGTGCTCTCCGTCGCCGACGAGATCACCGTCATCCGGCGCGGTACGACGGTCGGCACGGCCGAGCCGTCCAAGACCACCACCAAGCAGCTCGCCGAGATGATGGTCGGCAGCGAGCTGCCCACCCCGGAGACGACGGAGTCCACCGTCACGGACGTCCCGATGCTGAAGGTGGACGGTCTGCACCTCGGGCAGACCGACCTCGAGGGCATCGAGCGGATCGTCCTGGACCAGATCTCCTTCACCATCCACAAGGGCGAGGTCCTCGGCATCGCCGGCGTGGAGGGCAACGGCCAGTCCGAGCTGGTCGAGGCGATCATGGGCATGCGCGACCCCGACGCCGGCGTGATCACCCTCGACGACGCCGACATCTCGCACGCCCCCACCCGCCGCCGCCGCGAGTCCGGCATCGGCTACATCCCCGAGGACCGCCACCGCCACGGCCTGCTCCTCGAGGCCCCGCTGTGGGAGAACCGGATCCTCGGCCACGTCACCGAGAAGCCCAACTCCAAGGGCGGTCTCCTCGACATCAAGGCCGCCCGCGCCGACACCGAGCGGATCGTCGAGGCCTACGACGTCCGCACCCCCGGCATCGAGGTCACCGCGGCCTCGCTCTCCGGCGGCAACCAGCAGAAGCTGATCGTCGGCCGCGAGATGAGCCACAACCCCAAGCTGCTCATCGCCGCCCACCCCACCCGTGGTGTGGACGTCGGCGCCCAGGCGGCCATCTGGGACTACATCCGCGAGGCCCGCCGCGAGGGCCTGGCCGTCCTGCTGATCTCCGCCGACCTGGACGAGCTGATCGGGCTCTCCGACACCCTGCGGGTGATGTACCGCGGCCGCCTGGTCGCCGACGCCGACCCCGCCACCATCACCCCCGAAGAGCTGGGCTCCGCCATGACGGGTGCGGCCACCGGCCACCTGGAGCACACAGAGGACGACGAGCGATGAACAAGCTGACCTCACGGATCGACAAGGAGCGGCTGTTCCTCGGCCTCGCCGCACCGGTGCTGGCGGTCGTCGCCGCGCTCGTCGTCACCGCCATGGTGATCCTCGCGACCGGCAAGAACCCCGGTCCCGCCTTCAACGACATGCTGACCTACGGCTTCGCCAGCGACAGCCAGGTCTACATCCTCAACAAGGCGACCACGTACTACCTCGCGGGTGTCTCGGTGGCCATCGGCTTCCGGATGAACCTGTTCAACATCGGTGTCGACGGCCAGTACCGGCTCGCCGCGTTCTTCGCCGCCGTCCTCGGCGGCGCGCTGACCGTGCCCGGCTGGCTCGCCGTCCCGCTGATCCTGATCTGCGCCATGGCGACCGGCGCCCTGTGGGCGGCCATCGCCGGCATCCTCAAGGTGACCCGAGGCGTCAGCGAGGTCATCTCGACGATCATGCTGAACTCGATCGCCACCGCGATCATCGCCTATCTGCTCCAGCCCGGAAAGCTGGCCCAGCTCCAGCAGGGCGGCACCGTCGTCGCCACCAAGCCGCTGCCGTCGTCCTCGCACTTCTTCGGCATCAACACCGGCCCGGCCGGCGACCTGTGGGGCTTCATCTTCGTCGCCGTCGCCGTCGGCATCGCGTACTGGTTCGTGCTCGGCCGCACCCGGTTCGGCTACGACCTGCGCACCGTCGGCCAGTCCGAGAGCGCCGCCGCCGCGAGCGGTGTGTCGGTGAAGAAGATGATCGCCACCAGCATGATCATCTCGGGTGCGGTGGCCGGTCTGATCGGCATGCCGACCCTGCTCAACGACAGCTACCAGTTCAGCAGCGACTTCCCCACGGGCATCGGCTTCACCGGCATCGCCATCGCGCTGCTCGGCCGCAACAACCCGATCGGCATCGCGCTCGGCGCCCTGCTGTGGGGCTTCCTGGAGCGCACCACCAACCACCTGGAGTTCCAGGGCTACGACAAGGAGATCCTCGGCGTCATCCAGGGCGTCATCGTCCTGTGCGTCGTCATCGCCTACGAGGTCGTACGCCGCTACGGCCTCAAGCGCCAGCAGCAGAAGGTCGGCGCGGAACTCGCCGCCCAGGCCGCCGCCACGACGAAGAAGCAGGAGGTGGCGTGATGACTGCCACGATGACCGACACGCCGCCGCCGGCGGCGCCCAAGGCGGGCGGCGCGCCCCAGCGCTCGGGCCGCTCGCTCGGCCAGATCCTCATGATCGTCGCGGGGGCGCTGCTGCTCCTGGCCGCGGTCCGCGTGATCACCGGCTCGCAGGACCTCGACTCCGCCGGGCAGGTCAGCGCCGCCCTCGGCCTCGCCGTGCCGATCGGCCTCGCCGGTCTCGCCGGCCTGTGGTCCGAGCGGGCCGGTGTGGTCAACATCGGCCTCGAAGGCATGATGATCCTCGGCACCTTCGGCGCCGGCTGGATCGGCTGGCAGACCAACCCCTGGCTCGGCCTGCTGATGGGCATCGCCTTCGGTGTCGTCGGCGGCCTGGTGCACGCCGTCGCCACCGTCACCTTCGGCGTCGACCACATCGTCTCCGGTGTCGCGATCAACCTGCTCGCGCTCGGTGCCACCCAGTACCTGGCCAAGCTGTTCTTCAGCGGCGGTGCCGCGGCCAACGCGGGCGGCAACCCCAAGCAGTCCCCGCCGGCGGCCTCGCTGCCGGACGTCACCGTGCCCGGCCTCTCCGACGGCCTGCAGACGATCGAGAACCACCACTGGTTCCTGATCTCCGACATCGCCGGCATCCTCGGCGGCCTGATCACCCATCTGTCCGTGATCACCGTCCTGGCCGCGGTGCTGTTCGTCGCCAGCTGGTGGCTGCTGTGGCGCACGCCGTTCGGTCTGCGGCTGCGCTCCTGCGGCGAGAACCCGACCGCCGCGGAGTCGCTCGGCGTCAACGTGTACTCGTACAAGTACGCAGCCGTCGCCGTCTCCGGCGGCCTCGCCGGTCTCGGCGGTGCCTTCCTGGCCCTGGTCACCTCGCACACCTACCTGGAGGGCCAGACCGGCGGCCGCGGCTACATCGGCCTCGCGGCGATGATCTTCGGCAACTGGCGTCCGGGCGGCCTCGCGATGGGCGCCGGCCTGTTCGGCTACTCCGACGCGCTCCAGCTGCGCAACGGCGGTACGACCGTCCACGCGCTGCTGCTCCTGCTGGTCGTGTTGCTGGTGGCCCTGGCAGGCTGGAAGCTGTACCGCAAGGCGATGCTGCAGGGCGTGATCAGTCTCGTCATGGCCGGGCTGATCCTGGTCTGGTACCTGCTCACCGACACCGTCCCGAGCGACTTCGTGGGCGCCACGCCGTACGTCGTCACCCTGCTGGTGCTGTCCCTGTCGGCGCAGCGCCTGCGGATGCCGAAGGCGGACGGCATGCGCTACCGGAAGGGCCAGGGCAAGTGACACAGCGAGCCGCCGAGTTCGACTGGGAGGCGCTGCGGAAGGTGGCGCGGGAGGCGATGTCTCACGCCTACGCCCCCTACTCCGGCTTCCCGGTCGGCGCGGCGGCCCAGGCCGACGACGGCCGCACGGTCACCGGCTGCAACGTCGAGAACGCCTCCTACGGCCTCGGCCTGTGCGCCGAGTGCGGCCTGGTCTCGGACCTGCAGCGCACGGGCGGCGGCCACCTCACGCACTTCACCTGCGTGGACGGCAAGGGCGCCCTGCTCGTGCCGTGCGGTCGCTGCCGCCAGTTGCTGTACGAGTTCGGCGGCCCCGAACTCCTCGTGGACACCCCGAAGGGTGTCCTGCCCCTCTCCGAGATGCTGCCCCAGGCCTTCGGCCCGGACCATCTCACCCAGTAACGCCGTACGGCCCCCCTGACCGCATCCGCTCAGGGGGGCCGTACCTCTTCGCACCTCCCGGAAGGAAGTCCCCAGCCATGGCCATGGACGCCATCTCCGTCATCCGCACCAAGCGGGACCGCGGCGAGCTGACCGACGAGCAGATCGACTGGGTCATCGACGCGTACACGCGTGGCGAGGTCGCCGACGAGCAGATGTCCTCGCTCGCCATGGCGATCCTGCTCAACGGCATGAACCGCGGCGAGATCGCCCGCTGGACCGCGGCCATGATCGCCTCCGGCGAGCGCATGGACTTCTCGGCCCTGTCCCGCCCGACGGCCGACAAGCACTCCACGGGCGGCGTCGGCGACAAGATCACCCTCCCGCTGGCGCCTCTCGTCGCGGCCTGCGGCGCTGCGGTCCCGCAGCTCTCCGGCCGGGGCCTCGGCCACACCGGCGGCACGCTGGACAAGCTGGAGTCGATCCCGGGCTGGCGCGCGCTGCTCTCCAACGAGGAGATGCTGAACGTCCTCGACACCACGGGCGCGGTGATCTGCGCCGCGGGCGACGGCCTGGCCCCGGCGGACAAGAAGCTGTACGCCCTGCGTGATGTGACCGGCACCGTGGAGGCGATCCCGCTGATCGCCTCGTCCATCATGTCCAAGAAGATCGCCGAGGGCACCGGGTCGCTGGTGCTGGACGTGAAGGTCGGCACCGGCGCCTTCATGAAGACGATCGAGGACGCGCGCGAGCTGGCCTCCACGATGGTCGGCCTCGGCACCGACCACGGTGTGCGGACGGTGGCCCTCCTGACGGACATGTCGACCCCGCTCGGCCTCACGGCGGGCAACGCCCTGGAGGTCCGCGAGTCGGTCGAGGTCCTGGCGGGCGGCGGCCCCGCGGACGTCGTGGAGCTGACGATCGCCCTGGCCCGCGAGATGCTCGACGCGGCCGGCATCAAGGACACCGACCCGGCGAAGGCCCTGGCCGACGGCTCGGCGATGGACGTCTGGCGCCGGATGATCGCGGCGCAGGGCGGCGACCCGGACGCGGAACTGCCCACCTCCCGCGAACAGCACGTGATCAAGGCCCCCTCCTCCGGTGTCCTCACCCGCCTCGACGCCTACGACATCGGCGTCGGCGCCTGGCGCCTCGGCGCCGGCCGCGCCCGCAAGGAGGACCCGGTGCAGGCGGCGGCGGGCATCGAGATGCACGCGAAGCCGGGCGACACGGTGACGGAGGGCCAGCCGCTCCTCACCCTCCACACGGACACCCCGGAGCGCTTCGAGTACGCGCTGCAGGCGGTGGAGGGTTCCTACGACATCGCGGAGGCGGGCACGGACTTCACGGCGACGCCGGTGGTGCTGGAACGTATCGCCTGACCAGGGGATTTCCCTTTCGGGTGAACGGGACCGGTGGGCCTCCACCGGTCCCGTTCGGCGTGTTCGACGGCGCCATGGATGTGATCGACGGCGATGACGTCATGGCTGACAGTGCATGGGACGAACCGGTCTGACGGATCCTTCGTCCCACGAGGTCACGATCGACACCGGTGAGTTCCCCGTCGACTGAAGCCCGGTCCGGGGCCTTTGGCCGGCGATGAGTTCGGTGCGCTCCGCCGGTCTACCGGTTGTGAATGCCGAGACACCCGCTGTGCTCACGCTGCCCGGCCGCGTCGCCCGGGACGAGGTGGCGGGGTTGTGCGCCCGAGTGCGGGCGCTGTTGGAGGCCACCGGCGCCGGGGTCGTCGTATGCGATGTCGGCGGGCTCGGACCCCCGGGGCTGGCGGCCGTGGACCTGCTGGCGCGGCTGGAGCTGGCCGCCCGCCGAGCCGGCGGGCGGATCCGGCTGCGGGATCCCGACCCCGCGCTATCCGCCCTTCTCGACGTCGTCGGACTCCGCTTCCAGATGGAGGGGCAGGTCGAAGAGGGGGAACCAGCGCTTGGTGTCGAGGAAGCAGTGGAAACCGGTGATCCGGCCGTCTGACAGCTCCAGCACCTGCACGGCCCAGGGGCTGAAGCCGCCCTTCTCCTCGTCCGGCTTGTAGTGCGCGAACCCGGGAAGGCCGTTGACCTGCACCGGCAGCAGCCGGGAGCCGGCGCAGGAGGCGCCGAGGGTGGTCATGAAACCGGTGATGTCGGCCGGGCCGCGCAGCCACAGGTCGAACGGCGGCATCGTCATGACGGCGTCCTCGTGGAGCAGCGCCGTCAGCGCCGTCATGTCGTACCCCTCGAACGCCTTCACATAGCGCTGCAGGAGCTTTTGCTGCTCCTCGTCCAGCGGGTCCGAGACCGCGCCCTCCGCACCCGCGTCCGCGCGCTGCGCGAGCGTGGCCCGCGCCCGCTGCAGGGCGCTGTTGACCGAGGCGACCGTGGTGTCCAGCAGCTCGGCCACCTCGCTCGCCCGCCAGGCCAGCACCTCGCGCAGGATCAGCACCGCCCGCTGCTTGGGCGGCAGTTGCTGCAGGGCCGCCATGAAGGCGAGCCGGACCGACTCCTTGGCGACGGCCGCCTCCGCCGGGTCGTCGACCGTCGGCAGCACGCGCGCGTCCGGCATGGGCTCCAGCCAGGTGTGGTCCGGTCGGGGGGACAGGGCCGCCTGGGCCAGCGGCGTCGACTCGGTGAGGTCCATCGGCCGCGCCCGCTTGTTGCCCGCCGTCAGCATGTCCAGGCAGACGTTCGTCGCGATCCGGTACAGCCACGAGCGCAGTGAGGAGCGGCCCTCGAACTTCTCGTAGCTCCGCCAGGCGCGCACCAGGGTGTCCTGCACCGCGTCCTCGGCCTCGAAGGACGAACCGAGCATCCGGTAGCAGTACCCGGTCAGTTCGGTCCGGTGTTTCTCCAGTGCGACGTCGAGGTCCGCCGTCGCCGTACTGTCGCCCATCGTCCACCCACCCCTGCGGCCGTCCCTGTGGCGCGCCTTCGCACCCCGGCAATGGCGAAGCTACCGCAGGCCACTGACAACGGCTCCCCGAGCGCGAAAACGCCCGGCTCGGATCGGTTGCTTCCGTGGAGCGAGCGCCCTTGTACGCCTGGACACGCGTGCGGGGTACGGGCCCGCATGCCCGTACCCCGCATCGCCCCCGCCCGGTGCGCTCAGTGCGCCACGACCGGCGTCTGCCGGGCCGCCACGCGCGCCGCCCGGGAGCCGAGCACGGTGATGGTGACGACGCCGAACACCGCGAGCAGGCCGACGCCGACCGTGCCGTCCCAGCCGTCCGAGTGGAAGGCCATCGCGCCGACCGTGCTGCCGACGCTGGAGCCGATGTAGTACATGGACTGGTACAGGGCCGAAGCCTGGGCGCGGCCGTGGACGGCCGTCTTGCTGACCGCCGAGGAGGCCACCGCGTGGCCCGCGAAGAAGCCGGCCGTGATCAGCACCAGGCCCAGCAGGACCAGCGGCAGCGCGGGGGCCAGCGAGAGCAGCAGACCCGCCGTCGTCGTACCGCCCGCCAGGTACAGCGCGCCCCGGCGGCCGAGCCGGCCCACCAGCCGGCCCGCCACGGACGCGGAGACGGTGCCCACCAGGTAGACCAGGAAGATCGAGCCGGCGATGCCCTGCGGCAGCCCGAACGGCGCCTCGGTCAGCCGGTAGCCGATCACGGTGTAGACGCCGCCGAACACCGTCATGAACAACGCGCCGATCGCGTACAGGCGCCGCAGCAGCGGGTTCGCGAGATGGTCGCGGACCGTGCCGAGCAGGACGCCGGGCCGCAGCGAGCCCGCCTCGAAGTGCCGGGGAGCCGGCAGCAGCAGCCGGAACGCCACGGCGCAGCCGACCGCGATCACGCCGATCGCGCCGACGGCGACCCGCCAGCCCCACTCCTGGGCCACCCAGCCGGTGATCACCCGGCCGCTCATGCCGCCGACGCTGTTGCCCGCGACGAACAGGCCGATCGCCGTGATCAGCGCCTTCGGCCGGACCTCCTCGGCCAGATAGGCCTGAGCCGAGGCCGGCAGACCGGCCAGCGCCGCACCCTGCACCGCCCGCAGCACCACCAGCGCGCCGATCGACGGCGCGAACGGCACCAGCAGTCCGACCACGACCGCGACGGCCAGCGAGGCCGTCATCACCGAACGGCGGCCGAAGCGCTCCGACAGCGCGCTCATCGGCAGCACGAACAGGGCCAGTCCGCCGGTCGCGGCGGCCACGGTCCAGCTCGCCTCGCTCGGCGCCACCCCGAACTCGCCCGAGATCAGCGGCAGCAGGGCCTGTGTGGAGTACAGGAGAGCGAAGGTCGCGACTCCGGCCAGGAAGAGGGCGAGGCTCATCCGGCGGTAGCCGGGGCCGCCCGGGGTCATCCGGGAGTCGGAGTCGACGGAGGTGGAGTCGGCGGAAGGGACGAGCGTTGCGGCGCCCACGGTGGTGGACGCCCCGGTACTGGCGGGAGACATGCTTCGACCGTAGATACGGCCCTCTCATCCGTCCAATGCATGGACTGGCCATAATCGTTCCCATGGTGCATCAGCAAAGCTCACAGGCTCACCTGTCATCGAACAGTGACACAGAAGACATGGCGCTGTTGCTCGCGCCTCGCCTCGCGTACTTCGCCGGTGTGGCCCGTACCGAGCACGTCACCCGGGCCGCCCACGAGATGAACGTCCCGCAGTCCACCCTGTCCCGCGCGATGGTCCGGCTGGAGCAGGACCTGGGCGTCGACCTGTTCGCCCGGCACGGCCGTACCGTCTCGCTGACCCCCGCCGGCCGCACCTTCCTCGCCTCCGTCGAACGGGCCCTCGCCGAGATCGAGCGGGCCGCCGAGGAGGTGCGCGTCGACAGCGACCCGGCCGCCGGCAAGGTCGCGTTCGGCTTCCTGCACACCCTGGGCGCCGAGACCGTACCCGGTCTGCTGCACGCGTTCCGCGCCGACCACCCGCGCGTCCGCTTCAGCCTGGTCCAGAACTACGGCGAGGCCATGCTGGAGCGCCTGCGGGCGGGCGAACTGGACCTCTGCCTGACCTCCCCCGTCCCGGACGCCCCCGACCTGGTCGCCCGCCGCCTGGACGAGCAGAAGCTGCGCCTGGTCGTCCCCGCCGACCACCGGCTGGCCGCCCGCCGGCGCATCCGCCTCGTCGAGGCGGCCGAGGAAACATTCGTCACCCTGGAGCCCGGCTACGGCCTTCGCCGCATCTTCGACAGCCTGTGCCGCGAGGCCGGCTTCCGCCCGAAGGTCGCCTTCGAGGGCGAGGAGGCGGAGACCCTGCGGGGCCTGGTGGCGGCGGGCCTCGGGGTCGCCCTCCTGCCGCCGCCGACGGTCCCGAGGCCGGGGGTCGTGGAACTGTCGGTGACGGCCCCGAGAGCGGTGCGGGAGATCGGCGTCGCGTGGCTCGCCAACCGTCCGGACACACCCCCGGTGGCCGCCTTCAAGAAGTTCCTGCAGTCGAGGAGGGGCAATCTGCTGCCGGACTGAGGGGCGCGGGGAACCGCGCGGCGAGCCGCGCCGGACCCGCACCCCGCAGACGCCGGAACCGACAGGCCCTACCGCTTCAACGACCGGCCGAACCCCGCGGCCAACGGCATCCGAAGCCCGATCGGCGGCGGCGCCGCCAACGCGTCCTCGACGGGCCGCGACACCTGGTGCCCGAACAGCGCCCCCATCATGAAGTCGACGGCCAGGCACGACACTTCGTCCCGGTGGCCGTGCAACCCGTGCCCGTCGGAGTGCACTTCGAACCGGCACACCTCCCGGTTCGCCTTCTTCGCCCGCGCCGCGAACCGGAACGACAGCTCGGGGTCGGTGCGGGCGTCGTTCGTGCCGTGCACGATGAGCACCCGGCGCCCCGCGAGCTGCCTCACCGGCTCGGTGGGCGCGGCCACATCGTCCTCCGGGAGCCAAGGGGCGAGCGCCACGACGGAGTTGACGGCTTCGTGACCGCCCGCCCGCAGCGCCGCCCGGCCGCCCATGTCCAGCCCGACCAGGCACACGGGGACGTCCCCGTACCGTCGTACGACCTCGTCGCTGGCCCACTTCGCGTCCGCAGCCAGATGGGCCTCGCTGCCGTTCCAGCCCCGGTAGCGGTAGCGGACGGTGTGGACGGCGAGCCCCTCCGTGCGGCCGGCGCGGGCGAGCGCGCGGCCCAGGGAGCGCACGGAGACCGTCGTCCGGACGGGGGACGGCCTGCGGGCGGAGACCTCCTCCCCGCCGGGGAGGAGCAGCACCGCTCCGCTCACCGCCGTCGGCACCGGGCCGACCGTCCTGCCCAGGCCGGCCGTTCGGACCGGTGTCGCCTGCTGTCCCATGACAGAACAGTGTCAGAAGGTGCGGTGGACGAAACCCGTACGTGCGGTCACCGTTGGGTATCGACGGAAAAGTGCCCGGAAACAGCCGTCGCGCCCACACGGCGCTCTACGCGCGTAGGCGTTAGAGTGCGGAAATGACGAGCGAGACCGCACCGACCGGGACCGTCTCCGCGAGTGTCCCGGGGCACGTACCGACGCCGGACCAGATCCGCCGGGCGCCCAAGGTTCTGCTGCACGATCATCTCGACGGTGGGCTCCGCCCGGGAACCGTCGTCGAACTCGCCCAGGACAGCCGCTACTCGGAGCTTCCCGAGACCGATCCGGGCAAGCTGGGCATCTGGTTCCGCGAGGCCGCCGACTCCGGCTCGCTGGAACGGTATCTGGAGACCTTCAGGCACACCGTGGGCGTGATGCAGACCCGGCAGGCGCTCGTCCGCGTCGCCCGGGAGTGCGCCGAGGACCTCGCCGAGGACGGCGTCGTCTACGCCGAGGTGCGCTACGCCCCCGAGCAGCACCTGGAGGCCGGGCTGAGCCTGGAGGAGGTGGTCGAGGCCGTCAACGAGGGCTTCCGGGAGGGGGAACGGCTCGCCCGGGAGGCCGGACGGCGCATCCGGGTCGGCGCGCTGCTGACCGCCATGCGGCACGCGGCCCGCTCCCTGGAGATCGCCGAACTCGCCAACCGCCACCGGGACTTCGGTGTCGTCGGCTTCGACATCGCCGGCGCCGAGGCCGGCTACCCGCCCACCCGCCACCTGGACGCCTTCGAGTACCTCAAGCGCGAGAACAACCACTTCACCATCCACGCCGGCGAGGCCTTCGGGCTGCCGTCCATCTGGCAGGCGCTGCAGTGGTGCGGTGCCGACCGGCTCGGGCACGGCGTGCGGATCATCGACGACATCGAGGTCCGCGAGGACGGCTCGGTGCGGCTCGGCCGGCTGGCGTCGTACGTACGCGACAAGCGGATCCCCCTGGAGCTGTGCCCCAGCTCGAACCTGCAGACCGGGGCCGCCCCCTCGTACGCCGAGCATCCGATCGGGCTGCTGCGCCGGCTGCACTTCCGGGCCACCGTGAACACCGACAACCGGCTGATGTCGCACACGAGCATGAGCCAGGAATTCGAGCGTCTCGCCGATGCCTTTGGTTACACGCTCGACGATCTGCAGTGGTTCTCCGTCAATGCCATGAAATCGGCGTTCATTCCTTTCGATGAACGGCTTGCGATGATCAATGACGTCATCAAGCCTGGATATGCGGAGCTGAAATCCGAATGGCTGTTTCAGCAGACGGCCTCCACCAGGGCTTCTGAGGGGTCCGCGGGATAGAGGCGATGAGACGGGGGGCGGGTTGTGAACAGAGCGTTCACAACCCGTCCGCATTTCGGTGTTTGCGGCGGGCGATAGGCGATGTTTACGGTCGTGTGACCGTTCATCGTTTTTGTTCCCCCGTCCCCTCGTTTCAAGGACGCATTTTCATGAAGCACTCCGCTGCCAGGACCCTCGGTGTCGCCGCTCTCGGTGCCGCCTTCGCCGCGCTCGGCGCGGGCGCGGCGAGCGCGGCCACGGCCGTCCCGGACGCGACCCCGGCGCTGGACACCGTCACCCGGACCCTGCCCGCCGAGAACGTCGGCACGGCGCAGCCGGGTGCCGCCGACGCCCTCACCCGCGGGCAGGACGCCATCAGCCGGGGGCAGGACGCCCTGGGGGCCGGGGTGGCCGCCACCCAGCCGACCGTCGAGAACGCGCTGCAGGGAGGCCCGACCGCGCCGCTCCACAGCCGTATCGGCGGGCTGCAGGCGCCGAACCTGCCCACGCAGGGTCTGCCCACGCAGGGCCTGTCACCGCAGAACCTGCCGATGAAGGGGGTCACGCTCGGCTGAC
Source organism: Streptomyces yokosukanensis (assembly GCF_001514035.1). Taxonomy (GTDB): domain Bacteria; phylum Actinomycetota; class Actinomycetes; order Streptomycetales; family Streptomycetaceae; genus Streptomyces; species Streptomyces yokosukanensis. The sequence goes on from NZ_KQ948208.1 coordinate 450,620, forward strand.
GCCGACCGCTGTACGACGCCGTCGGGGCGCCCCGGTCCGGTCCGGGGGCGCCCCGACGGCGTTCGCGCAACGGCGGTCACCAGGCGGCGGTCCGCGTCTTGCCCTCCGCCGGGAGCAGGATCCACAGGGCTATGTAGAGCAGGAACTGCGGGCCGGGCAGCAGGCAGGACAGCAGGAAGATCACCCGCATCGTCGTCGCGGAGGTGCCGAAGCGCCGGGCCAGCGCTGCGCACACTCCGCCGATCATGCGGCCGTGGGTGGGACGGGCAAGGGCGCTCATGGCGGGGTCTCCTTCGTGACGTCGATTCGCTGTTTCCGGGCTTTCCGGCTGTCTTCAGCTGTCTTCGACGATACGGAGACGAAGCGGGCGAAGCGTCACTCTACGGAGCTATCCCGACCCTGGGAATCGTCGGGGTACGCCCCTGAGACAGCTCCTCCTGGACGGTGACGGACCGTGCCTCGGTGCCCTCGTCCGGCTGCCGTCGCTCCCGGCGCCGCAGCCGGGCGCGGCCGACGGGGACGAAGACCAGATGGGCTGCGATCACCCCGGCGGTGTTGAGCAGCAGCGAGTCGACATCCACGACCCGGCCGGGTACGCCGGTCTGCAGCAGGGCGATGCCGAGGGAGACCAGGGCGCCCGCGGCCGCCGTACGGATCAGGGAGGCGAGCGGGGAGACGGCGAGCCGGCCGTGCGCCATCGGCAGCAGCACGCCCAGCGGGGCGAGCAGGGCGAGGCCCTCGCCGATGCGTCTCGCGGCCTGCGGCCAGCCCAGCGCCAGGTCGGCGCGGATACCCGCCAGGGGGTGCAGATTGGGCGGCGTCACCCAGGGCACGTCCAGGGGCCGCAGCATCAGCCAGGCGACGACGGCGAGGTGGGCGACGAGCAGGACACCGCCTGTCGCCCGGATGCGGATCGCGGCGCTGCCGCCGATGGAGCCTTGACGCTGCACGCCAGCCAAGACGCCGCGCCGGGCTCGGACGGTTCCGCGGCGGAACTTTTCGGTGGCCTGCGCTTCGATGCCCGGGGTTCGCCACGGCCCAGTGGTGGGGCGCGGTGCGGCCGTGGGCGGGTGCGGGTTCGTCGTGGCTGCTCGCGCAGTTCCCCGCGCCCCTGGCGGGGCTGCGGTGCCGTCGGCCGTGGCGGGAAGGTCAGCGCCCGGTGACCTCGCTGGACGGGGGCGCGATGGTGCCGGGGCGGTCGCGAACGTCGGCCGTGCATTCGTAGCGGTGCAGGGGACCGGCGTCCGGGCCGCCCAGGATGACCGAGCCGTCGCCCTCCGTCGCCGCCGAGTCGGACAGGGTGCACACCAGCTGGGCCAGCGCGTAGGAGGTCAGGCGCGACGGCGGCGTGCTCAGCCGGAGCGCGTCCTCGGGGTCCCCGGGGTGCGGTCCGGTCACGTTCAGCGCGCCCGGCACGTACGTCGTGTAGCCCGCGGAGCGCTCCGCGGCCGCGGGGGATGCCGCGAGCTGGTCCAGCAGGCCCTGCGCCACGATCACCCGGCGCCGCGCGTCCGGGGTGCCCTCCGGGACGCGTACCGAACGGTCGACGGCCACCAGGGACGCCCCGCACAGCAGGAACACCTGCACGGGCACGCCCTGCGCGGACTGCGTGGACAGCTTCGGGCCGGGCAGGGAGCACGGCACCCGCGAGGGCGCGGCGCCGAAGTCGGTCGGCACCTCCGTGGCCCGGATGCCGCAGCCGCCGAGCAGCAGGCCCAGGAGGGGCAGCGCCAGCAGGCGTCGTACGGTCATGACCCCTCCTTTCCTGAACTTCTCGAGCTTCCCGAGCCCTCCGGGCTTCCTGAACTTCCTGAATCTCCCGCGCCGCCGTCCCGCTCGCCGTCGTCGGGTTCCTCCGTCAGCCGGGTGACGTCCCTCGGCAGTCGCAGCGTGAACACCGCGCCGCCGTCGGGCGAGTTGGCGGCGGTGATCTCGCCGCCGTGGATATGGGCGTTCTCCATCGCGATGGACAGGCCCAGGCCGCTGCCCTCGGAGCGCGGCCGGGAGGCGCTCGCCTTGTAGAAGCGGTCGAAGACGTGCGGCAGGACGTCCTCGGGGATGCCGGGACCGTGGTCGCGGACCTGGATCACCACATCGTCGTCGGCCACGCGCACCGACACCCGCACCGGCGATCCGCCGTGCTTGAGCGCGTTGCCGATCAGGTTGGCGAGGATGACGTCCAGCCGGCGCGGATCGAGGAGGGCGTGGATGCCGCGTTCGGCGTCCAGCTCGACCGCGTCCAGCCAGGCGCGGGCGTCGATGCACGCGGTGATCTGGTCGGCGACGTCGACGTCGTCCAGGACCAGCCGGGCGGTGCCCGCGTCGAAGCGGGTGACCTCCATCAGGTTCTCGACCAGGTCGTTCAGACGGCGGGTCTCGCTGACCACCAGCCGGACCGCGGGCTCGATCATCGGGTCGATGCCGCCGGCCTCGGACTCCAGCTCCTCCTCCAGCACCTCCGTGACGGCGGTGATCGCCGTCAGGGGTGTACGCAGCTCGTGCGACATGTCCGCCACGAAGCGGCGGGAGGCGTCGTCCCGCGCGGCCATCTCCGCGACCCGGTGCTCCAGCGCCTCGGCCGCGTTGTTGAACGTCCGTGACAGGTCGGCGAGTTCGTCCGTGCCGGACACCCGCAGCCGGGTGTCCAGCTTGCCCTCGCCGAGCCGCCGGGCGGCGACGCCCAGCCGGTGCACGGGCTTCAGCACGGTCGTCGCGGCGGCCTGCGCGAGCAGCGCGGCGCCGATCAGCGCGAGCCCGGTGGCGATGCCCAGCGACCAGGCCAGCGAGTTGAGGTCCTTCGCCTCCGGTTCGAGCGACTTGGCCATGTAGCCGGTGGGGCCGCCACCGATCACCCTGGTGCCGGCCACCAGGTACGGCGTGCCGTGGTCCACGACCCGCTGCCAGTACAGGTGGTACGGCTCCTTGTTGGCGTCGGTCACCTTCTGCTGCTTGCCCACGGCCGTGCGCAGCGCCTTCGGCACGTCCTCCAGCGAGAAGCCGTTGATGCCGCCCGAGTTGCCGTACACCGTCTTGCCGCCGGTGTCCGACGCGACCAGGAGCACGCTGAAGCGCTGGCTGCTGGCCGCCATCTGGCCCGCCGCACGCTGGAGTTGGTCCTGCGTGGGGTGTTCCGGCAGCGCGCCCGCGCGGTTCTGCATCTCCTGCCGGAAGTCGCGCAGCACCGCGTCCTGGGCGCGGGTGAGCACCGCCTCGCGGTTGAGCCAGTAGGCGATGCCGGACGCCGACACGGCCGCGGTCAGGGCCACCAGCCCGAAGACGACGACCAGGCGCAGCCTGAGGCTGGTGAACCTGAGCCGCGACAGACTCCCCTTGCGCCCCGCGGCCCAGCCGCGCAGGCCCTCTTGCGTGTCCGTCACTGAGGCGAGTCCAGGCGGTAGCCGACACCGCGGACGGTACGGATCAGGGTCGGGGAGGACGGCACGTCCTCCACCTTGGCGCGCAGCCGCTGCACACACGCGTCCACCAGGCGGGAGTCGCCCAGGTAGTCGTGCTCCCACACCAGCCGCAGCAGCTGCTGGCGGGACAGCGCCTGACCGGGCCGCCGGCTCAGCTCCAGCAGCAGCCGCAGCTCGGTCGGCGTCAGCTGCAGGTCCTCGCCGTTCTTCGTCACGGTCATGGCCGAACGGTCGATGACGAGGTTGCCGAAGGTCGCCGAGTCGCTGGACTCGCGCTCCCCGCGCCGCAGCACGGCCCGGATGCGGGCGTCCAGCACCCGGCCCTGGACGGGTTTGACGACGTAGTCGTCGGCTCCCGACTCCAGCCCGACCACGACGTCGATGTCGTCGCTCCGCGCGGTCAGCAGGATGATCGGCAGCTGGTCGGTGCGCCGGATGCGCCGGCACACCTCGAAGCCGTCGATGCCGGGCAGCATGACGTCCAGCACGATCAGGTCGGGCCGCTGCTCGCGCAGCAGCTTCAGACCGTCCTCACCGCTGGCAGCGGTCGCCACCCGGTGGCCCTGGCGCGTCAGGGAGAGCTCCAGGGCCGTCCGGATGGCGTCGTCGTCCTCGATCAGCAACAGGGAAGGCACGGGCTCATTCTGGCCCATGGACGGGGTGTCGTACGACCTGTGCGCACCAGGCCTTTCCTGGCGCCACTCTCTGTGCACGTCCTGTGATGGTCCTGGACGGGACCCCTGTGACAGGTCTGTGACAGTCGACGGACACGGCGATGAAGTGGCCCCGGCAGTCTTTTGGACACGGGCAGGGCGGCAGGCCGAACCGGCCCGGTACGACCGAACCACCGGAAGTCCATGACGGGGAGCGCGAGATGAACACGCTGCACAGCATCAGCACCAGCGCCGTAATCACGCGTCTGCACGACGTGCACCGGGGGTCCGAGAAGTCCGGTGCCGTGAGCGGGCGGGGGTGCGCTCGCGGCACCGGGCGTCAGCACACCGCATACATGACGGTGGTTGACGCGCATGTGGGGGAGACACACGGGGGAACCGCGTACAGGGAGGACTCGGGGGAGCAGCGCCGCTCCCTGACGGAGGCGGAGTTCACCGCCTACGTCCAGGAGCGCCGCGCCTCCCTGTACGCCACCGCCTACCACCTGACGGGCGACCGCTTCGAGGCCGAGGACCTGCTGCAGAGCGCGCTGTTCTCGACGTACAAGGCGTGGGAGCGGATCAGCGACAAGGCGGCGGTCGGCGGATACCTCCGCCGCACCATGACGAACCTGCACATCAGCGCCTGGCGGCGCCGCAAGCTCAACGAGTACCCGACCGAGGAACTGCCGGAGACGCCCTCCGACACGGACGCGATGCGCGGCACCGAGCTGCGCGCGGTCCTGTGGCAGGCACTGGCCCGGCTCCCCGAACTCCAGCGCACCATGCTGGTCCTGCGCTACTACGAGGGCCGTACGGACCCGGAGATCGCGGAGATCCTCGACATCAGTGTCGGCACGGTGAAGTCCAGCATCTGGCGGTCGCTGCGCCGGCTGCGCGAGGACGAGGTCCTCAGCTTCGGCCGTGACGAGGAGAACGCCTTCGGCGAACTGGTCGCCTGAAGGTCGGGGGTCACTGGGGGGTGACCCTGGGGGACACGGGGGAGAACAGGGGCCCACTGGGGGGTGGGCCCACGGGGGACGATCGAGGGGAAACGGGGGAAGCGGGGGGAGGGCACGGGGGAGCACGAGGAGCGGGGCTGGAGGGTCGGGGGGCCTGTCCAGTCCCGCTTCACGTGTGCGTCCGCTCCGGCCGCCGCTACGCCGTCGTCCGCTGCCGCGTGTGCCGTCCCGCCGCCGCTGCCGCCAGCCGGCCCAGTGCCTCGTTGCGGCCGCACGGGTGCGCGCCCAGGGACGTCTGGCGGGCGACGATCGACCGCTCCGTGCGCATCAGCCGCCAGCCGCGGCGCAGCAGGAACGGGATCGACTTGCGCCCCTCCTTCAGGTCGCGCAGGAAGCGGCGGCGGAAGGTGGTCACCGGGCCCCGGGTCAGGCACAGCGCGTCCGCCAGCACGCCCAGTTCACGGCAGCGCTCGACGATCTCCGCGGCGAAGATGCCTTCCGCGACGAACAGCGGGGTACGGCCGATGCGCAGCGTCTCCTCGCCGGTGCGGGCGCTCAGCGCGATGTCGTACACGGGCACCGGCGTCGATCCGGTGGCGCACAGTCGGGTGATGGCCTCGACGGCGACGTCCGCGTCCCAGGACTGCGGGTGGTCCCAGTCGATGTCCGAACTCTCCTCCACCAGGGGCAGAGTCGGGTCGGCGCCCTCCTTGTAGAAGTCGTCGAGGCGCAGCACGGGGAGCCCGGAACGGGCGGCGACGAGGGACTTGCCCGAGCCCGAGGGGCCGCACAGCAGCACGACACGGGCGGGGGACGGGAGATGAAGGCTCACGGAACACCAGTTTGACGCATGGGGGCCCGCCTGCCGACCCCGCGGGTCGGCTTTTGAGCGTGACCCTCACCTCAACTACTCTTCGTGTCGAACTTGTTACCCAACGCGACATAAGGTGGCCCTCAGATGGCACGACACGCGTCCCCCCTCAACCACACCGCGAAGCGCGCCCTGATCGTCCTCGCGACCGCCTCGGCCGCGCTGGGCGCGGGTGTGGCGACGGCGTCCGCGGACGCCGCTCGTGGTGCGGCGGCGTCCGGGCTGCCCGCCTCGCTCGGGGCGATGGCCCCGGAGGGCGGCGCCCAGGTGCCGGGGCTGACCGACTACGCCGCCACCCCCCTGCAGGCGATCCAGTACACCCCGGTCGCCCACACCCGTGTCCTTCCGGTGGACGACGGCGACCTCGGCAGCCTGACCGGTCCGCTCGCCCGGACGGGTCCGATCGGCATCGTCCCGGTGACGGAGGGGCTCGGCGGAGTGCTGAGCGGCATGGCCGGGATGCAGTAGCCGGTGGCCGGCCTCAGACGAGAGAGCCGCGTCTTCCCCGGACGGAGGGAAGGCGCGGCTCTCGGTCGTGCGGACCGGCTCGGCCGGGCGCGGTGGGCTCAGTACGACGAGCCGGAAGCGCCCAGCGAACCCGTCGGGTGCCAGACCGTCTTGGTCTCCAGGAACGCCGTCAGCCGCTCGGTGCCCGGCGTCCCGAAGTAATCCACAGGCTGTGGACGAAGGACCCGCTTCAGGTTGTCGGCCGCCGCGATCTCCAGCTCCTTCGCCAGCGCCTCGTCGGCGCCCGCGAGGTCGATCGCGTTGACGTCCTGGTGTGCGGCCAGCGGTGCCGCGAGCTCCGCCGTGCGGCCGGACAGGACGTTGACCACGCCGCCGGGGACGTCGGAGGTGGCCAGCACCTCGGCCAGGGAGAGGGCAGGGAGCGGCGCCTTCTCGCTCGCGATCACGACCGCCGTGTTGCCGGTGGCGATCACCGGGGCCAGGACCGAGACCAGGCCCAGGAAGGACGACTCCTGCGGGGCCACGACGGCGACCACGCCGGTCGGCTCGGGCGAGGAGAGGTTGAAGAACGGGCCCGCGACCGGGTTGGCGCCGCCGATCACCTGGGCGATCTTGTCGGTCCAGCCCGCGTACCAGACCCAGCGGTCGATCGCGGCGTCCACGACCGCGGCCGCCTTCGACTTGGACAGGCCCTCCGCGTCGGCCACTTCGCGCACGAACTGCTCGCGCCGGCCCTCCAGCATCTCCGCGACCCGGTAGAGGACCTGGCCGCGGTTGTAGGCCGTCGCCCCGGACCAGCCGCCGAACGCCTTGCGGGCGGCGACGACCGCGTCACGGGCGTCCTTGCGGGAGGACTGCGGAGCGTTGGCCAGCCACTTGCCCTTGGAGTCCGTCACCTCGTACACCCGGCCGCTCTCGGAACGCGGGAACTTCCCGCCGACGTACAGCTTGTAGGTCTTGAAGACCGACAGTCGCGGTTCGGTCTTTTCGGTCTTCTCAGACATCGAGGTACGCCTCCAGGCCGTGACGGCCGCCCTCGCGGCCGAAGCCCGACTCCTTGTAGCCGCCGAACGGCGAGGTCGGGTCGAACTTGTTGAACGTGTTGGACCAGATCACGCCCGCGCGAAGCCTGCTCGCCACCGCCAGGATCCGCGAACCCTTCTCGGTCCAGATGCCCGCCGACAGGCCGTACTGCGTGTTGTTCGCCTTGGCGACCGCCTCGTCCGGGGTGCGGAAGGTGAGCACCGACAGCACCGGGCCGAAGATCTCGTCGCGGGCGATGGTGTGCGCCTGGGTGACGTTCGTGAACAGCGTCGGGGCGAACCAGTAGCCGGAGGCGGGCAGTTCGCAGGCCGGGGACCAGCGCTCGGCGCCCTCTGCCTCGCCCTGCTCGGCGAGCGCGGTGATCCGGGCCAGCTGCTCGGCGGAGTTGATCGCGCCGATGTCCGTGTTCTTGTCCAGCGGGTCGCCGAGGCGCAGCGTGGACAGGCGGCGCTTGAGGGAGTCCATCAGCTCGTCCTGGACCGACTCCTGGACGAGGAGCCGGGACCCGGCGCAGCAGACCTGGCCCTGGTTGAAGAAGATGCCGGTCACGATGCCCTCGACGGCCTGGTCGATCGGGGCGTCGTCGAAGACGATGTTGGCGCCCTTGCCGCCCAGCTCCAGGGTGAGCTTCTTGCTCGTGCCGGCGACCGTCCGCGCGATCTCCTTGCCGACGGCGGTCGAGCCCGTGAACGCGACCTTGTTCACGTCCGGGTGCGCGACGAGCGCGGCGCCCGTGTCGCCGTAGCCCGGAAGGATGTTGACGACGCCCTTGGGCAGGCCCGCCTGGCGGCAGATGTCCGCGAAGAACAGCGCCGAGAGGGGGGTGGTCTCGGCGGGCTTGAGGACGACCGTGTTGCCGGTCGCGAGCGCCGGGGCGATCTTCCACGCCAGCATCAGCAGCGGGAAGTTCCACGGGATGACCTGGCCGGCCACGCCCAGCGGCTTCGGGTTCGCGCCGAAGCCGGCGTGGTCGAGCTTGTCGGCCCAGCCCGCGTAGTAGAAGAAGTGGGCGGCCACCAGGGGGAGGTCCGCGTCGCGGGTCTCCTTGATCGGCTTGCCGTTGTCCAGGGTCTCCAGGACGGCCAGCTCGCGGCTGCGCTCCTGGATGATCCGGGCGATGCGGAACAGGTACTTGGCGCGCTCGGAGCCGGGCAGCGCCGACCACTTCTCGAAGGCCTTGCGGGCGGCCTTCACCGCGCGCTCGACGTCCGCCTCGCCGGCCTGGGCGACCTCGGACAGCACCTCTTCCGTGCTGGGCGACACCGTCTTGAAGACCTTGCCGTCGGCCGCGTCCACGAACTCGCCGTCGATGAACAGGCCGTAGGACGGCGCGATGTCGACGACCGAGCGGGACTCGGGCGCCGGTGCGTACTCGAACGCGGAAGACCGCTTTTCCGTGATCTTTTCGGTCATGGTGATCAGTCCACCGTCACGTAGTCGGGGCCGGAGTAGCGGCCGGTGGCCAGCTTCTGGCGCTGCATCAGCAGGTCGTTGAGCAGCGAGGAGGCGCCGAAGCGGAACCAGTGGTTGTCCAGCCAGTCCTCGCCCGCGGTCTCGTTGACCAGGACCAGGAACTTGATCGCGTCCTTGCTGGTGCGGATGCCGCCGGCGGGCTTCACGCCGATCTGGACGCCGGTCTGGGCGCGGAAGTCGCGCACCGCCTCCAGCATCAGCAGGGTGTTGGCGGGCGTGGCGTTCACCGCGACCTTGCCCGTCGAGGTCTTGATGAAGTCGGCGCCGGCGATCATGCCGAGCCAGGAGGCGCGGCGGATGTTGTCGTACGTCGACAGCTCGCCGGTCTCGAAGATGACCTTCAGCCGGGCGCTGTCGCCGCAGGCCTGCTTCACGGCGACGATCTCGTCGTACACCTTCAGATACTTGCCGGCGAGGAACGCGCCCCGGTCGATGACCATGTCGATCTCGTCCGCGCCCGCGGCGACGGCGTCGCGCACGTCGGCCAGCTTCACGTCGAGGGCGGCGCGGCCGGCCGGGAAGGCGGTGGCGACGGAGGCGACCTTGACGGACGAGCCGGCGACGGCCTCCTTGGCGGCGGCCACCATGTCCGGATAGACGCAGACGGCCGCCGTGGCGGGGGTCGTGCGGTCCGTCGGGTCCGGGTGGACCGCCTTGGCGCCGAGCGCCCGGACCTTGCCCGGGGTGTCCGCGCCTTCCAGCGTCGTCAGGTCGACCATCGAGATGGCGAGGTCGATGGCGTACGCCTTCGCGGTGGTCTTGATGGAGCGGGTGCCGAGAGAGGCGGCGCGCGCCTCCAGGCCGACCGCGTCGACGCCGGGCAGCCCGTGCAGGAAGCGGCGCAGCGTGCTGTCGGACGCGGTGACGTCCGAGAGAGCGTGAGCTGTGGGTGCGGTAGTGGGCATGGTCACCAGACGAGCATATCTACGCGCGTAGCGGATGTATAGCCCCGGGTTTGCTCACATCTGGGTCAGGGGTCACGGATGAGCGCCGGGGCGGACCGGCCGGGTGCCGCGGGCATACGGCAGAATCGGCCCCATGACGACCCCGGACCACCAGTCACCCGCGTCACAGCCCCCGGTGCCCGCCACCCAGGACCGGATCTACCGCTCGCCCATGGCGCTCGCGGGCGGCGTGATGCTGCTGCTCGTCGTCGGCTGGCTCGGCTTCGACGCGCTGTTCCAGGGACATGGCCGCACGCCCTGGCTGGCGCTCGCCGGGATGATCCTGGTCGTGCCGCTGGTGATCGCCTTCACGCTCCGCCCGGCGGTCTTCGCGGGCGAGGACCGGCTGCGGATCCGCAACCCGTTCCGGGTGATCGGCCTGCCCTGGGGCGAGGTCGCCTCGCTGCGCTCCAGCTACTCCAACGAGGTCGTCGCCAAGTCCGGCCGCAAGTACCAGCTGTGGTCCATCCCTGTCTCGCTGCGGGCCCGCAAGAAGGCGGAGGCGCGCAAGTCGAAGGCGGCGGCGGAGGCGGCGCGCGGCGGCGGTGGCGCGAGCCGGGGGCTCGGCGGCCTCGGTGCCCTCGGCGGCGTCGGCGGCTCGGCCGCCGCGAGCGGTCCGACCCGCGCGGACACCGACCAGGTCATGGACGAGCTGCGGGACACGCTGGAACGACGCCGCGAGGCGGAGTCGGCGCAGGGCGAGGTCACCGTGCGGTGGGCGTACGAGGTGATCGCACCGGCGGTGGCCGGTGCGGTGCTCTTCGCGATCCTGCTCGCTACCGGCTGAGCGGCGCGGATACGGTCCCCTTTGAAGGACGCGTCACCTCGCGGCGTACGGGACGAAGGCGGTCCAGGTGGCGGGGGTGAGGGTGAGGGTGGGGCCCTCGGGGGTCTTGGAGTCGCGGATGTGGATGGTGGCGGGGGTGGTGGCTATTTCGAGGCAGGATTCGCCGTCAGTGCCGCTGCTGTAGCTGCTTTTGAACCAGGACAGCGCCATTTCCACGCAGGATTCGCCATTCGTGCCGCCGCTGTAGCTGCTTTTGAACCACGCCAGTTCAGAGAGGGTTCCGGCGTAGGGCTTGCGGGTCATGTCTCTCCCAGCAGTTTCTCGATGAAGGTCAGCGACTCCCGTGGTGGGAGGGCCTGCGCTCGGATGGTTCCATACTGCAGTTCCAGGATGCGGAGCTGCTTTGGGTCGGTGATGGGCCGACCGTTGAACAGACCGTCGGCGCGTCCCACCGCTGTACCGTCCGGGAATTTGAGCAGCTCGATCCTGCCGTCCAGCCCCGGATGGGCATCGGTGTCCGTCGGCATGACTTGAAGTGTGACGTTGTTGAACCGCCCCACCTCCAGCACATGTTCGAGCTGCTGTCGCCACGCCATTGTGCCCCCAACCTGCCGGCGCAGCGGTGCCTCTTCCAGCACGAAGTGGATGGACGGGGCCGGATCCCGTTCGAAGACCGACTGCCGTGCCAGACGAGCGGCCACCATACGGTCCACGTCGTCCGGCGAGTACGGCGGCTGTGCAGCTCCGATCAGGACCCGCGCATGCTCCGGCGTCTGCAACAACCCGGCGATGATGTTGCACTCGTACACGCCGATCTCGACGGCGTTCGCCTCCAGCTTCCCCAGTTCCCGCACCTTCTTCGGGTACCGGACCTTCTTCACGTCCTCCCACATGGCCGCGATGAGCCCGTCCGCGTTCAGCGCGTCGTCGGCCTTGTCCAGGTACTCCCGGCGAGGAATCCGCTTGCCGCCCTCGACTTTGTAAATCAAGTCCTCGCTGTACCCGATGGCCTCCGCGAACTTCGCCGCCCGCATCCCCACCGCCTCCCGCCGCAGCTTCAACTGCCGCCCCACCGTCGCGATCACGGCGACGCCCCACTCGTCGTCAGGGTCGACCTCCCAGCCGGGCTCGTCCGCCTCCGTCATCCCTCACCCCTCCGGTCACACTCCGTTCCGTCATCGTATGGATCCACAGAGTCACAGGTGCCGGGAATGACGAAATGGGGCGCCCCTGAGCGGGGCGCCCCATCGCTGTCGTACTGCTGACGGCTCAGATGCCGGCGGCCGCCGACAGGTCGCGCTTGATCGCGGTGAGCAGCTCCGTCGCGCGGGCGTGCGCGGCCGGCAGCTCGGCGTGGGACGCGACCGGGACGACGACCTCCAGGTAGCACTTCAGCTTCGGCTCGGTGCCGCTCGGGCGGACGATCACCCGGGCGCCGTCGAGGGTGTAGCGCAGGCCGTCCGTGGGCGGCAGCCGGTCCGTGCCCCGGGTGAGGTCCTCGGCCTTGGTGATGGCGAGCCCCGCAAGCTCGGTCGGCGGCTGCTCGCGCAGGCGGCGCATCGCGTCCGCGATGACGGAGAGGTCCTGGACGCGGACCGAGAGCTGGTCGGTGGCGTGCAGGCCGTGTTCGACGGCGAGGTCGTCGAGGAGGTCCAGGAGGGTCCGGCCCTCCTCCTTGAGCTGCGAGGCCAGCTCGGTGATCAGCAGAGCGGCCGTGATGCCGTCCTTGTCGCGCACGCCCTCGGGGTCCACGCAGTAGCCGAGGGCCTCCTCGTAGCCGTAGCGCAGGCCCTCCACGCGGGCGATCCACTTGAAGCCGGTCAGCGTCTCCTCGTACGGCAGCCCCGCCTTCTGGGCGATCCGGCCGAGCAGGGAGGAGGAGACGATCGACTCGGCGAACACGCCGCTCGCGCCGCGCCGCACCAGATGGGCGGCGAGCAGCGCGCCGACCTCGTCGCCGCGCAGCATCCGCCAGTCGGCGCCGTCCTTGACGGCCACCGCGCAGCGGTCGGCGTCGGGGTCGTTGGCGATGACCAGGTCGGGGTCGGTGGCGCGGGCCCGCGCGAAGGCGAGGTCCATCGCACCCGGCTCCTCCGGGTTGGGGAAGGCGACCGTCGGGAAGTCCGGGTCCGGGTCGGCCTGTTCGGCGACCAGCGCCGGCTCGGGGAAGCCGGCGCGGGCGAACGCGGCGAGCAGCACGTCCCGGCCGACGCCGTGCATCGCCGTGTAGACGGTACGGGCGGTACGGGGGGAGCCGGTGGCCAGGACCTCGTCGGTACGGGCCAGATAGGCGTCCAGGACCGCGTCGTCCAGGGTCTCCCAGCCGGCGTCCGGGCGGGGTACGTCGTGCAGGGAGGCGATCGCGTCGATCTCGGCGGCGATCTCCGCGTCGGCGGGCGGCACGATCTGGGAGCCGTCGCCGAGGTAGACCTTGTACCCGTTGTCCCGGGGCGGGTTGTGGCTGGCGGTGACCTCCACGCCCGCGACGGCGCCGAGGTGCCGTATCGCGAAGGCGAGGACGGGGGTCGGCAGGGGGCGGGGGAGCACGGCGGCGCGCAGACCGGCGCCGGTCATCACGGCGGCGGTGTCGCGGGCGAAGTCGGCGGACTTGTGGCGGGCGTCGTAGCCGACGACCACGAGTCCCCCGGCCTGGCCGTTCTTCTTCAGGTACGCGGCGAGGCCCGCGGCCGCCCGGATGACGACGCTGCGGTTCATGCGCATCGGGCCGGCGCCGAGTTCGCCCCGCAGGCCGGCGGTGCCGAACTGGAGGGTGCCGGAGAACCGGGCCGACAGCTCGGCGACGTCACCGGCGTCGATCAGCTTGGCGAGTTCGTCGCGGGTCTCCGCGTCGGGGTCCTCGGCGAGCCAGGCCTTGGCCCGTGCGATGAGATCGTGCACCTTGGGATCAACCTCTCCGTGTTTTGCGTGGTCCTCCGGGGGATCCGCCCCCAGACCCCCGTGCGCCCACCGCACTCGGTCGGCCGAGGGGTGGGCGCACGGGAGCCCCGTCGCCGACGCGGCAGCGCCTGCGTCCGCTTACAGCTTGCCCAGCACCTGGGTCAGCAGCTGGCCCATCCGCGCCGCCGAGTCACGGCCGGCCTGGAGGACCTCCTCGTGGTTGAGGGGCTCGCCGGTCATGCCGGCCGCGAGGTTGGTGACCAGGGAGATGCCCAGCACCTCGGCGCCCGCCTCACGCGCGGCGATGGCCTCCAGGACCGTGGACATGCCGACCAGGTCCGCGCCGATGACACGGGCCATGCGGATCTCGGCCGGGGTCTCGTAGTGCGGGCCGGGGAACTGCGCGTAGACGCCCTCCTCCAGGGTGGAGTCGATCTCCTTGCACAGGGCGCGCAGACGGGGGGAGTACAGGTCCGTCAGGTCGACGAAGTTCGCGCCGACGATCGGGGACGTGGCCGTCAGGTTGATGTGGTCGCTGATGAGGACCGGCTGGCCGGGGCGCATGCCCTCGCGCAGACCGCCGCAGCCGTTGGTGAGGACCACGGTCTTGCAGCCGGCGGCCACCGCGGTGCGCACACCGTGGGCGACGGCGGCGACGCCACGGCCCTCGTAGTAGTGGGTGCGGCCCAGGAAGACCAGGGCGCGCTTGTCACCGAAGGAGTACGAGCGGACCTTGCCGCCGTGCCCCTGGACGGCCGGCGGCGGGAAGCCGGGCAGCTCGGTGACCTGGAACTCGGCGTCGGGTGCGCCCAGGGCGTCGACGGCCGGAGCCCAGCCGGAGCCCATCACGAGGGCGACGTCGTGGGTCTCGGCGCCGGTGAGTTCGCGCAGGCGCGCGGCGGCGGCGTCGGCGGCGGCGTAGGGGTCGCCCTGGATGTCGTCCGGAAGAAGAGATGCGTTCACGTCGACGAGGGTAGCTCGTGTTCGCCTACGCGCGTAGATGACAGAGCCCACGGGATGGCGATCGTTGTCTTGTCGTTTCCGACGAAGGTGCCGCGGGCGCGGCCGGTACGATCACTCGCCCGTGACGAAGATGTCCCTGTCGTTGAAGACTTCCACGATGAAGATCAGCAGTCGGCCCACGCTGACGGTGTACTCGATCAGGATGTTCTGGGTCAGCCGGATCGTGCGGTCGTCGCCGGTGGAGCTTATGGGCCGGGACAGATCGGGAAACGGGTCCTGCGCGAGCATCATGATGCCCTTGTCGAACGCGGCACGCTGCGGGTCGTCGAGCCGGTCGCGGGCTGCCGCCGCCTGCTCGGTGTAGTAAACGGTGTAGGCGTTCCTGCCGGTCATCGTGCCCTCCGATTCCTGTGTCGGTCTCCGCCCAAGTCTAGGGTCGGGCGTTTTCAGCAGGGCCGTTTCCGCAGTTCCATCACGTAATCGTGTGGTGCCCCCGCCGATTCCGCCGCGTCGGCGATCTCGCCCAGATACCGCGCCGAGGGCAGACCGCCCTCGTAGCCGTTGAGGACGTACGTCCATGCCGTCTCCTCGCCGTCGAGGGTGTGCGCGCGCACGCGCACCCGGCGGTAGAGGTCCAGACCCCCGCCCTCCCATCGGTCGAGGGACTCCTCGTCCATGGGTGCGATGTCGTACAGCCCGACGAAGACCTCGGCGAGCGGGTCCTCGACGATCGTCGCCAGCGCGCCCTCCCAGCCCAGCTGCTCGCCGCCGAACGTCAGCCGCCAGCCGTTCAGCCAGCCCGTGGCGCGCAGGGGGGAGTGCGGGGCGCGGAACGACATCAGGCGCGCGTCGAGGTTGCCGGCGTAAGCGGCATAGAGCGACATGAAGAGAGGGTACGGCAGGGAAAGTCCCGTCACTCGCGCCCCGGGAGGCACTCGTGTGCGCCCCCGGGCAGTAGCACCTTGAAGCGTGCGGGACAATGGGGTACGTGACTCGGATCGTGATCATCGGTGGCGGACCCGGCGGATATGAAGCGGCCCTGGTAGCCGCGCAGCTCGGTGCGGAGGTGACCGTCGTCGACTGCGACGGTCTGGGCGGAGCGTCGGTGCTGACCGACTGCGTGCCGTCGAAGACCCTGATCGCCACGGCCGAGGTGATGACCACCTTCGACTCCTCCTACGAGGAGCTGGGCATCATCGTCGCCGACGACACCCCGCCGCTGGAGCAGGCGGCCCGGGTGGTCGGCGTGGACCTGGGGAAGGTCAATCGCCGTGTGAAGCGGCTGGCCCTCGCCCAGTCGCACGACATCACCGCCTCCGTCACCCGCGCCGGCGCCCGGGTCATGCGCGGCCGCGGCCGGCTGCAGGGCATGCAGTCCCTCGACGGCTCCCGCAAGGTCGTCGTCACCGCCGCCGACGGCACCGAGGAGACCCTCGTCGCCGACGCCGTGCTCATCGCCACCGGCGGCCACCCGCGCGAGCTGCCCGACGCCCAGCCCGACGGCGAGCGCATCCTCAACTGGACCCAGGTCTACGACCTCACCGAGCTGCCCGACGAGCTGATCGTGGTCGGCTCCGGTGTGACCGGTGCCGAGTTCGCCGGCGCCTACCAGGCGCTCGGCTCCAAGGTCACCCTGGTCTCCTCCCGCGACCGCGTGCTGCCGGGCGAGGACCCGGACGCCGCCGCCGTGCTGGAGGACGTCTTCCGGCGCCGCGGCATGAACGTCATGGCCCGCTCCCGCGCGCAGTCCGCCAAGCGCGTCGGCGACCGGGTCGAGGTGACGCTGGCCGACGGCCGGGTCATCACCGGCTCGCACTGCCTGATGGCCGTCGGCGCCATCCCGAACAGCGCGGGTCTCGGGCTGGAGGAGGCGGGCGTGAAGCTGCGCGACTCCGGTCACATCTGGACCGACAAGGTCTCGCGCACGACCGCTCCCGGCGTCTACGCGGCCGGTGACGTGACCGGCATCTTCGCCCTCGCGTCCGTCGCCGCCATGCAGGGGCGTATCGCCGTCTACCACTTCCTCGGCGACGCGGTGACCCCCCTGAACCTCAAGACGGTCTCCTCCAACGTCTTCACCGACCCCGAGATCGCGACGGTCGGCTACACGCAGGCGGACGTGGACGCGGGCAAGATCGACGCCCGGGTCGTGAAGCTGCCGCTGCTGCGCAACCCGCGCGCCAAGATGCAGGGCATCCGCGACGGCTTCGTCAAGATCTTCTGCCGCCCGGGCACGGGCATCGTGGTCGGCGGTGTGGTCGTGGCGCCGCGTGCCTCGGAACTGATCCACCCCATCTCGATCGCCGTCGACAACAATCTGACGGTCGAACAGATCGCGAACGCGTTCACCGTGTACCCCTCCCTTTCGGGGTCGATCGCGGAGGTGGCCCGGCAGCTCCACACCCGCAAGGCGAGCGCGGAGGCCTGACGGCCTGCGCGGACTCCCCGCTGGTCACGGGGAGTTGCCGCGCGTGCGTACGGCATAGTCGGGGCGGATAGGTCCTATACCACTTCCCGCCCCACCATGCGAACAACTTCTGTTATTCGGCGCAAACTGCTGAAAGCAGACGGTCGCTGGGGTTACTGTCAGTTTCGTGTTCGCTGCTGAACGTCGCCAATTGATCCTCGAAATGGTGCGAGCGAACGGTGCCGTGTCGCTCCGTGAACTCGCCCGCGTCGTCCAGACCTCCGAAGTGACCGTACGGCGGGACGTGCGGGCACTGGAGGCAGAAGGACTCCTCGACCGCCGGCACGGCGGTGCCGTACTGCCGGGCGGATTCACGCGCGAGTCGGGCTTCCCCCAGAAGTCCCATCTCGCGACCGCCGAGAAGACGGCCATCGCCGATCTCGCCGCGGGCCTCGTCGAAGAGGGCGAGGCCATCGTGGTCGGCGCGGGTACCACCACGCAGGAGCTGGCCCGCCGGCTCGCGCGGGTGCCCGGCCTGACGGTCGTCACCAACTCCCTCCTGGTCGCCCAGGCGTTGGCCCATGCCAACCGGGTGGAGGTCGTGATGACCGGAGGCACCCTGCGCGGCTCCAACTACGCCCTCGTCGGCTCCGGCGCGGAGCAGTCCCTGCAGGGGCTGCGCGTGTCGAAGGCCTTCCTCTCCGGAAGCGGCCTCACCGCCGAACGGGGCCTGTCCACCTCCAACATGCTCTCGGCATCCGTCGACCGGGCCCTCGTCCAGGCCGCCGCCGAGGTCGTGGTCCTCGCCGACCACACCAAGCTCGGCACGGACACGATGTTCCAGACCGTGCCGACGGACGTCATCACCCGCCTCGTCACCGACGAGCCCCCGATCCACGACGACCGCGCCGCCACCGAGTTGCAGGCGCTCGCCGACCAGGGGGTGCAGATCGCCGTGGCCGGGGCGAGTGGAAACCCGGGGGGTGAACAGGTCCCGGCGACCCGCCGCGCCCCCCTGCCGGGGCCGCGCAGGGGCCACGTGGCACTCCGCTCGGGGGCGGGGCTGGAGCCGAGTGGTGTCGAGCGGGGGCGCGTCGCCGATCTGCGGCGGCGTTAGCCGTCGAGCCCGGTCGTTCCGGCGCCCGGTCGCCGAGCCCTCCCTGAGTCTCGGGAAAAGGGCGACGCCCGGTGGACCGTGCAAAGTCGGTCCACCGGGCGTCGCTCGGACTCCTGCGTCAGTCCTTGATCTCGCAGATCGGGGCGCCCGACGTGATGGAGGCGCCGACCTCGGCGCTCAGGCCCTTGACGGTGCCCGCCTTGTGGGCGTTCAGGGGCTGCTCCATCTTCATGGCCTCCAGGACGACGATCAGGTCGCCCTCCTTGACCTCCTGGCCCTCCTCGACGGCGACCTTGACGATCGTGCCCTGCATCGGGGAGGCGAGGGTGTCGCCGGAGGCCACCGGGCCGGACTTCTTGGCCGCGCGGCGCTTCGGCTTGGCGCCGGCCGCGAGGCCGGTGCGGGCCAGGGACATGCCGAGGGAGGCCGGGAGGGAGACCTCCAGGCGCTTGCCGCCGACCTCGACGACGACCGTCTCGCGGCTGCCCGCGTCCTCGTCCGCCTCGGCGTCGGCCGGCGCGGCGAAGGGCTTGATCTCGTTGACGAACTCGGTCTCGATCCAGCGGGTGTGGACCGTGAACGGGTCGGCGGAGCCGGTGAGTTCGGGGGCGAACGCGGCGTCCCTGACCACTGCGCGGTGGAACGGGATCGCGGTGGCCATGCCCTCGACCTGGAACTCGTCCAGGGCGCGCGCGGCCCGCTCCAGGGCCTCCTTGCGGGTGCGGCCCGTCACGATCAGCTTGGCGAGGAGGGAGTCCCAGGCGGGGCCGATGACCGAGCCGGACTCCACACCCGCGTCCAGCCGGACACCGGGGCCGGACGGCGGGTTGAAGGCCGTGACCGTACCGGGGGCGGGCAGGAAGTTGCGGCCCGGGTCCTCGCCGTTGATGCGGAACTCGAACGAATGGCCGCGCAGCTGCGGGTCGTCGTAGCCCAGCTCCTCGCCGTCGGCGATGCGGAACATCTCGCGCACGAGGTCGATGCCGGCGACCTCCTCGGTCACCGGGTGCTCGACCTGGAGGCGGGTGTTGACCTCCAGGAAGGAGATCGTGCCGTCCTGGCCGACCAGGAACTCGCAGGTGCCCGCGCCCTCGTAGCGGGCCTCTTGCAGGATGGCCTTCGAGGCGCGGTACAGCTCGGCGACCTGCTCGTCGCTCAGGAACGGCGCCGGGGCCTCCTCGACCAGCTTCTGGTGCCGGCGCTGCAGCGAGCAGTCACGGGTGGAGACGACGACCACGTTGCCGTGCTTGTCGGCCAGGCACTGGGTCTCCACGTGCCGCGGACGGTCCAGGTAACGCTCGACGAAGCACTCGCCGCGGCCGAAGGCGGCGACCGCCTCACGGACCGCCGACTCGTACAGCTCGGGGACCTCTTCGAGGGTGCGGGCGACCTTCAGGCCGCGGCCGCCGCCACCGAAGGCGGCCTTGATCGCGATGGGCAGGCCGTGCTCCTCGGCGAAGGCCACGACCTCCTCGGCACCGCTGACCGGGTCGGGCGTACCGGCCACCAGGGGGGCGCCGGCGCGCTGGGCGATGTGGCGGGCGGCGACCTTGTCGCCGAGGTCGCGGATGGCGTGCGGCGGCGGGCCGATCCAGATCAGGTCCGCGTCGAGGACCGCCTGGGCGAACTCGGCGTTCTCCGACAGGAAGCCGTAGCCCGGATGGACGGCGTCCGCGCCCGACTCGCGTGCCGCGTTCAGGACCTTCTTGATGTCCAGGTAGCTGGTCGCCGGGGTGTCACCGCCCAGGGCGAACGCCTCATCCGCGGCGCGTACATGCAGAGCGTCCCGGTCCGGGTCCGCGTAGACGGCCACGCTCGCGATCCCTGCGTCCCGACAGGCCCGGGCCACGCGGACAGCGATTTCGCCACGGTTGGCGATGAGCACCTTGCGCACGATTGAGGCTCCCTCCTTGAAACAAGCCGAGTTTAGGGACTGCCGACACGGCACATCGACCCGTCCCCAATGGTGAGCTTGCCCACACGGAGCGTGATTCGAGGCTCGCTCGCCCGCGAAAAGCCTTGTCGTACCTCGGTACGCAGGGCTCCTCCCGGAAACCCTAGCCCTGTCGTGTGGTCAAGGTCTCTGTGAGAGCGTGCTGCGCCCCACTCCGTTTCTTTGTCGAGTCCCTACGAATGGCCCAATGATTCTTTGCTGCCGCGCGAACCCTTGTCCCGGGGTTTACCCGTTAGTAGCGTTCGCGATGACTCGAACGTACCTCGGGTAACAGGCGCGGGCTTGAGAGTGGGTGGGGACCGGTGGTGCGCAGACCGGTGGCGTGGGTCGTGGCGATCGTCCTCCTGGGGGAGGCCGTCTTCGTCGCGGCGCTGAACTGGTTCCTCGGCGTGGTCGTCGACCGGCAGGACATGTCCCTGGCCGGCCTCGACCCGAACACGATGGCGACGTCCTCGAAGATCGGCGGCATCGTCTTCGGCCTCTACTTCGTGCTGTGCGCGCTGGTGGCCGTCCTGGTCGCGATACGCGACCGCGCCCCCGCGGGCTTCGGCCGTGTCCTGCTGATCAGCGTGGCGGTCGTCCACGGCCTGCTCGGCGCGTTCGCCTGGAGCATGATCGGCTGGACGGCGTTCCTGTTCCTGATGGTCGTGCTCGGCCTCGTCGTGCTGCTCCTGATGACCTACGACCGTGACGGCGGCCCGCAGCGGCCCGCCTCCGGCGCCGGGCCGGGCGGGGGCGGGGAGCCGGAGGCCGCGGCCGGGACCGGGTCGGCCGCGGCATCGGACGCGGCCGGTACCGCGACCGGGCCGGGGCGCGGTGCGCAGGAGCCGTGGGGCGGGGGCCAGGAGCCGCAGGACTCCGCGCCCGCCCAGATCACTCGGCCGGCGTCCACAACTCCGTGATACCGACGCCCAGTTCGGCCAGCAGCCTGCGCACCAGGGGCAGGCTGATACCGATCACGTTGCCGTGGTCGCCGTCGATGCCCTCGATGAACGGCGCCGAACGGCCGTCCAGGGTGAAGGCCCCGGCGACGTAGAGGGGTTCGCCGCAGGCCACGTACGCCGCGATCTCCTCGTCGCTCGGCTCACCGAAGCGGACGACAGTGGAAGCGGTCGCGGACACATACCGCTTGGCCTCCGTGTCCCAGATGCAGTGCCCCGTCTGCAGGGTCCCGGCCCGCCCGCGCATCGCCTTCCAGCGGGCGGTGGCCTCCTCGGCGTCGGCGGGCTTGCCGAGGGCCTGCCCGTCCAGCTCCAGCACCGAGTCGCAGCCGATCACCAGGGCGCCCTGTACCTCCGGCCGCGCCGCCACCACCGAGGCCTTCGCCTCGGCCAGCGCCAGCGCCAGCTCCGCCGGGGTGGGCGCGGTGACGGCGTCCTCGTCGACCCCGCTCACGATCACCTCGGGGTCGAGACCGGCCTGGCGCAGGAGGCCGAGCCGGGCGGGGGACTGGGAGGCGAGCACGAGTCGCCTGCGGCGCGAGGACCCGCGGTGCGTAGCAGTCATGCGGTCAGGTTAGCCGCGGGGCGCCGGTCGGCTCACCTCAGGCCGATGGCGATCATCGCCAGGATCATCGCCACGGCCATGAGGAAACCGAGCCGCCGGAGCATGTTCTGCGCTTCGCGCAGGTCCTCCGGCGGCTCGTCGTCCGGGTCCGACCACAGCATCCCTCCAGCGTGGGGGCTGGGCCGTGGCGGGCGCCTGAGTACGGCTACTCAATTTGATTGCCGCTCAATCGGCGCCCGGTGCACCTCAGCTCGGCCAGTACGTCCGGGTCCAGCTCGCCGGGCCCGGAGCCGGGACGTGCCGGGCCGCGATGCGGGACGGGTCCGACCACGCGTCCCTCGGCCCTGCCGCGCCGGGCGGCGTGGTCGCCACCGCCGCGGCGCGGGCGCGGACCACCGCCAGGGCGGCGGCCAGCTCCTCGGGGGTCGGATTGCCTCGTACGACCTTGATGTTCATGACCGCTCCAAAGGTCAGCGGGGCTTAGAGAGGGATGTTGCCGTGCTTCTTCGGAGGCAGGGATTCCCGCTTCGTGCGCAGCTGCCGCAGGCCGCGCACGATATGGGCGCGGGTGTCGGACGGCATGATCACCGCGTCGATGTAGCCGCGCTCGGCCGCGACGTAGGGGTTGAGCAGGGCGTCCTCGTACTCCTGGATCAGCCGGGCCCGGGTGCCCTCGCCACTTCCGGCGGACTCCGCCTCCGCGATCGTGCGGCGGTGCAGGATGTTGACCGCGCCCTGGGCGCCCATGACGGCGATCTGGGCCGTGGGCCAGGCGAGGTTGAGGTCGGCGCCCAGGTGCTTGGAGCCCATGACGTCGTACGCCCCGCCGAAGGCCTTGCGGGTGATCACGGTGATCAGCGGGACCGTCGCCTCCGCGTAGGCGTAGATCAGCTTGGCGCCGCGCCGGATGATGCCCGTGTGCTCCTGGTCGACGCCGGGGAGGAACCCGGGCACGTCGACGAAGGTGAGCACCGGGACGTTGAACGCGTCGCAGGTGCGCACGAACCGGGCGCCCTTCTCGGACGCGTCGATGTCCAGGCAGCCGGCGAACTGCATCGGCTGGTTGGCGACGATGCCGACCGGGCGGCCCTCGACGCGGCCGAAGCCGGTGACGATGTTCGGTGCGAAGAGCGACTGGGTCTCGAAGAACTCGGCGTCGTCCAGGACGTGTTCGATCACCGTGCGGATGTCGTACGGCTGGTTCGCGCTGTCCGGGACGAGGGTGTCGAGTTCGCGGTCCTCGTCGTTGACGGCGAGGTCCGCCTCCTCCGGGAAGAGCGGGGGTTCGGAGAGGTTGTTGGACGGCAGGTAGGACAGGAGCTGCTTGACGTACTCGATGGCGTCCTTCTCGTCGCCCGCCATGTGGTGCGCCACGCCGGAGGTGGCGTTGTGGGTGCGGGCGCCGCCCAGTTCCTCGAAGCCGACGTCCTCGCCGGTGACGGTCTTGATGACGTCCGGGCCGGTGATGAACATGTGCGAGGTCTGGTCGACCATGACCGTGAAGTCGGTGATCGCGGGGGAGTAGACCGCGCCACCCGCGCACGGGCCGACGACCAGGCTGATCTGCGGGATCACACCGGAGGCATGGGTGTTGCGGCGGAAGATCTCGCCGTAGGCGCCGAGGGAGGCCACGCCCTCCTGGATGCGGGCGCCACCGGAGTCGTTGATGCCGATCACCGGGCAGCCGGTCTTCAGGGCGAAGTCCATCACCTTGACGATCTTCTGGCCGTAGACCTCGCCCAGGGCGCCGCCGAAGACGGTGAAGTCCTGCGAGAAGACGGCCACGGGGCGGCCGTCCACGGTGCCGTAGCCGGTGACGACTCCGTCGCCGTACGGGCGGTTCTTCTCCAGGCCGAAGTTGGTGGAGCGGTGGCGGGCGAACTCGTCCAACTCGACGAAGGAGTCCTCGTCGAGGAGCAGCTCGATGCGCTCACGGGCCGTCAGTTTGCCCTTGGCGTGCTGCTTTTCGACGGCGCGCTCCGAGCCGGCGTGCGTCGCCTCGTGGATACGGCGCTGGAGATCCGCGAGCTTGCCCGCGGTCGTGTGGATGTCGATCCCTTGGGTCTCGTGGATCTCTTGACGCTCTTCCGGCTCGGACATCGGGATGCGGCTCCCTGCCTGCTGAAAAGGGGGGACGGTTACTCATCCGTAGAGTAGTGCTGGGCCTGTGGGTCGGCAGTGCGGCGTTTCCCACACCTAGGGTGACTTGCATGACGCCGCACAATGCATCAGACGACAGCCGCTGGTCCGACCTGGACCGCCCGCCCCTGAACGCCGCGGCACTGCGGCGCGCGCTGGTGCGGGAAGGAAGCCTGTACCGCGAGGTCGACGTGGTGCAGCGCACCGGCTCCACCAACGCCGACCTCGTCGCGCGGGCCGTCGCCGGGGCGGCCGGCGAGGGGACCGTGCTCGTGGCGGAGGAGCAGACCGCGGGCAAGGGGCGCCTGGACCGCCGGTGGACCGCGCCCCCGCGCTCGGGACTCTTCTTCTCGGTGCTGCTGCGGCCCGCCGAGGTGCCGGTGGCCCGGTGGGGCTGGCTGCCGCTGCTCACGGGAGTCGCGGTGGCGACCGGGCTGTCCCGGGCGGCGGGTGTGGACACGGCCCTGAAATGGCCGAACGACCTGCTGGTGACGGTGGGAGGAGAGGAGCGCAAGGCGGGGGGCATCCTCGCCGAGCGGGCCGGCGAGGACGGTGTCGTCATCGGCGTCGGCATCAACGTCACGCTGCGGGCGGACGAGCTGCCGGTCCCGCAGGCCGGGTCGCTGGCGCTGGCCGGGGCGGTCGGGACGGACCGGGATCCGCTGCTGCGGGCCGTGCTGCGGTCGTTGGAGGACTGGTACGGACGGTGGCGGGCGGCGGGCGGCGACCCGTCGGCCGGGGGGCTGCAGGAGGCGTATGCGGCGGGGTGCGCGACGCTCGGGCGGGCGGTGCGGGCGGAGCTGCCGGGGGATCGGGCGATCGTGGGGGAGGCCGTGGCGGTCGACGGCGACGGGCGGTTGGTCATCGCGACGGAGGCGGGGGTGCAGGAGCCGGTGGGAGCGGGGGACATCGTGCATCTGCGGCCGGCGTGAGGCGACGCGGGTGACTGCGGGGCTTGGGCGGGTGGGGGCGTGGGCGGCGCCTGGCGCGGTTGTGGGGCCGGGGCCGTGTCGTCCGGTGCCGGCGCCGGTCACCGAACACGGTGCCGGGAAGTGAACCGTCGGTCGAACCCGACGGAGTGAGCTGGCGCACACCTGCCGTAGAGTTGAGGCCGGTCGAGACCTGACCGCGGGAGATCGGAAGGGCAGCAGGCGTGACCGTCGACGACACGGGCTCCGGCGAGGGCGCGGATGCCGCCGACTCCGGCGAGGACCCGCTGGCTCTGCGCCTCGAGCAGCTCATCCTGGGCGCCGAGCGCCGCTACACCCCGTTCCAGGCTGCCCGCAGCGCCGGTGTCTCCATGGAGCTGGCGTCACGGTTCTGGCGGGCCATGGGCTTCGCCGACATCGGGCAGGCCAAGGCGCTCACCGAGGCCGACGTACTGGCGCTGCGGCGCCTCGCCGGTCTGGTGGAGGCGGGGCTGCTCAGCGAGGCCATGGCGGTGCAGGTGGCCCGGTCGACGGGGCAGACCACCGCTCGATTGGCCGAGTGGCAGATGGATTCCTTTCTGGAGGGGCTGACCGAGCCGCCGGAGCCGGGCATGACCCGGACCGAGGTGACGTATCCGATCGTCGAGCTGCTCCTGCCCGAGCTGGAGGAGTTCCTGGTCTATGTCTGGCGGCGTCAGCTCGCCGCCTCTGCCGGACGTGTCGTGCAGTCGGCCGACGACGAGGAGATGGTCGACCGGCGGCTCGCCGTCGGCTTCGCCGACCTCGTCGGGTTCACCCGGCTGACCCGGCGGATGGAGGAGGAGGAGCTGGGCGAGCTGGTCGAGGCGTTCGAGACCACCGCGGCCGATCTGGTGGCCGCGCGTGGCGGCCGGCTCATCAAGACGCTCGGCGACGAGGTGCTGTACGCGGCGGACGACGCCGGTACGGCCGCGGACATCGCGCTGCGGCTGGTGGAGACGCTGTCGAACGACGAGACGATGCCCGAGCTGCGGGTCGGCATGGCGTTCGGCACGGTCACCACTCGTATGGGTGATGTGTTCGGTACGACGGTGAACCTGGCCTCCCGGCTGACGTCGATAGCACCCCGGGACGCCGTGCTGGTGGACAGCGCCTTCGCCGAGGAGCTGATCCGCTCCGGCGAGGCGCCCGCCTCGGAGGCGGAGGCGGCCGAGGCCGCGGCGACCGCCGAGAAGGAGGGCGAGGAGCCGCCGGTGTACCGCTTCGCGCTGCAGCCGATGTGGCAGCGCCCGGTGCGCGGGCTCGGTGTGGTCGAGCCCTGGCTGCTCGCCCGCCGCGAGGAACAGTCCTAGGGCCTGTCGAGACGGGGAGCCACGGGCGGCACGGGGGGCGCGGGCCCGGCCTGGGCCGCGCAGGTCCCGTGGGCGACAAGGCCTAGTGGTCGTCGGAAAGGTCCACGCACAGGCCCAGTGCCGGGACGCACCAGCCGTCCGGCGCGTGGGTCGGTGCGCTGCGGGTGGGTGTCGGGGTGGTCGGCGCGGGGTGCGCGGTCGTGGGCGCCGGGTGCGGGGTCGAGGGCGGCGCGGAGGGCGGCCGGGGTGTGCCGGGGGTGGCGGTCGGGCCGGTCGGGAGGGTCCTGCCGGACGCCGGTGCGGGCGGGCTCGGTGTGGTTGCGGCCGGGGACGCGGGGGTCGGTGCGGGGCTTCTGCCGCCCAGGACGGAGACCGCCGAGGGCGCTGCGCCCGGCGCTTTCGTGGTCGTGGTGCCCGTCGCGTGGTCCGTGGCGCCGTCGGCCGTGCCGACGTGGGGTTCGGCCTCCGCCGTGCCCGGGGAGCCGACCCCCGGATCCGGGGTGACCCGGAGCAGGGTGAGCGCGCCCGCCGCGAGGGCGAGGCCGCCGGCGGCGAGCAGCGTCTTGCGGGGGCGCGGTTTGCGGTGCCGTCCGCGGCGTACGCCCGACGAGCCGTCCTCCGGATCGGACTGTGCACGTATCGGTGACATGGTTCCCCTCCCCGCCGCGCGCCGCGGGGCGGCGTGGCGCAGGCACGCTATGCGGTCCTGTGGGTGATGTGGGGTGAGACGGGCGGGATGTCACTCGAACGGGCGTAGCCCCCTGGGGTTTCCCGGCGTCGGGTGCGGCTGCGATGATCAGGCCGACAGTGCGTTAACCCGCGTTAACACATGAGCCGGAGGGTGCCATGAGCGAGGAGCGGTTCGGGGAGTTCGTGCTGGTGCGGCGGCACGGGCATGTCGCGGAGCTGGTGCTGGACCGGCCCAAGGCCATGAACGCCGTCTCCACGGAGATGGCCCGGTCGCTCGGCGGTGCGTGTGCGGCGCTGGCCGCCGACCGCGATGCGCGCGTGGTGGTCCTGACGTCGTCGCACGAACGGTCGTTCTGTGTCGGGGCGGATCTGAAGGAGCGGAACTCGTTCAGCGACGCCGAGTTGGTGCGGCAGCGGCCGGTGGCGCGCGGGGCGTACACCGGGGTGCTGGAGCTGCCGATGCCGACGATCGCGGCGGTGCACGGGTTCGCGCTCGGCGGCGGTTTCGAACTGGCCCTGTCCTGCGATCTGATCGTGGCCGACCCCACGGCGGTGGTGGGGCTGCCGGAGGTGTCCGTCGGTGTGATCCCCGGGGGCGGCGGTACGCAGCTGCTGCCGCGGCGGGTCGGGGCGGCGCGCGCGGCCGAGCTGATCTTCTCGGCGCGGCGGGTGGCGGCGGCGGAGGCGGCCGAACTGGGGCTGGTCGACCAGCTGGTGGACGAGGGCCGTGACCGGGAGGAGGCGCTGGCGCTGGCCGCCCGGATCGCCGGGAACTCGCCGGTCGGGCTGCGGGCCGCCAAGCGGGCGCTGCGCCTTGGGCACGGGCTGGATCTGCGGGCCGGCCTGGAGGTCGAGGATGCGGCATGGCGGTCGGTGGCGTTCTCGGGGGACCGCGCGGAGGGCGTGGCGGCCTTCAACGAGAAGCGCACGCCGCAGTGGCCGGGAGAGTAGGGGCACCGCCCCTGCCCCTGCTTCTGTTCCTGCACCTGTTCGCCTCACCGGTGTCACGAATCCACCAAAACCTCCCTAACCTGGAGTAATGGGTGAGGACCAGCGGCTCGCCGACGTCGTGACGCTCGCGCAGGGCATGGCGGCGGCGCGCACCTCGCGGGAGTCGTGGCAGGCCGCCGCGCTCGGCGCCTGCCGTGCACTGGACGGCAGCTTCGCCGCGCTGTCGGTGTGGGAGCGGGAGCTGGGCCGGCTGCGCGTCCTCGTGAACGTGGGGGACCGGCGCACCGACGAGGAGGAGTTCCCCGAGGCCGAGGCCTACCCGGTGCACCAGTTCCCGGAGATCACCGAGTTCCTGCACGAGCGGTGGGCCGGAGGGGGCGGGCCGAACGCGTGGGTGGAGACGGCCGAGGGGACCGCCGCCGGTACCCCCGGCTACTTCCATCACCGGGTCGCCGCCCTGCGCCGCCGGGGCCGCGGCTGCTGTGTCGTCGCCCCGGTCGTGCTGCACGGCAGGGCCTGGGGCGAGTTGTACGTCGCCCGCGCCGTCAAGGTCCCCGTGTTCGACCGGGCCGACGCCGACTTCGCCACCGTGCTGGCCGCCGTCGTCGCCGCGGGGCTCGCGCAGACCGAGCGGCTGGAGGAGGCCCGCCGGCTTGCGTACACCGACGCCCTCACCGGACTCGCCAACCGCCGTGCCGTGGACGTACGCCTGGAGGAGGCCGTCGAGCGGCATCGCACGGGCGGCGCGGTCGTCAGTCTCGTCGTGTGCGACCTCAACGGGTTGAAGCGGGTCAACGACACCCTCGGGCACGCCGTCGGCGACCGGCTGCTGGAACGCTTCGGCTCGGTGCTGTCGCTGTGCGGGGCGATGGTGCCGGGCGCGCTGGTCGCGCGGCTCGGCGGGGACGAGTTCTGCCTCCTCGCCGTCGGGTCGCCGGCCGACGAGGTCGTCGAGGCCGCCGGCGAACTCTGCCGCAGGGCAGGGGAGTTGGAACTTGGGGAAGGGGTCGCCTGCGGGGTCGCCTCGACCCAGGATCCGATCGGGGAGGTGTGCGACGCCCGGCGGCTGTTCCGGCTCGCCGACGCCGCCCAGTACCGGGCCAAGGCCCTGCGCGCCGACCGGCCGGTGGTCGCGGGCCGGGAGGGGCCGGAGGATCCCGTCGTACGGCTGGCGGACGAGCCGTCGCCCTCGCGTGCCGAGCGGCGCCGGTTCCGCGGTCGCACCCCATGAGGCGAAGCCCACACGGATCGGTAAGGGTCACCCCCATTCCGCACTAGTGACATCGCCGCATTCAATGCGTACGCTCCTGAATATGGATATGCACACTGTGGTGGTGGGGACGTCCGGTGTCACGGCGTCCGACGTTCTCGCCGTGGCGCGCGGCGGTGCCCGCATCGAGCTGTCGGCGGAGGCGGTCGCGGCCCTCGCGGCGGCCCGGGAGATCGTGGACGCGCTCGCGGCCAAGCCGGACCCGGTCTACGGCGTCTCCACCGGCTTCGGCGCGCTGGCGACCCGGCACATCAGCCAGGAACTCCGTGCCCAGCTGCAGCGCAACATCGTCCGCTCGCACGCCGCCGGCATGGGCCCGCGGGTGGAGCGGGAAGTCGTACGGGCCCTGATGTTCCTGCGGCTGAAGACCGTCTGCTCCGGGCACACCGGCGTCCGGCCCGAGGTCGCGCAGACCATGGCCGATGTGCTGAACGCCGGGATCACCCCGGTCGTGCACGAGTACGGCTCCCTCGGCTGCTCCGGCGACCTGGCCCCGCTGTCCCACTGCGCCCTGACCCTCATGGGCGAGGGCGACGCGGAAGGCCCCGACGGCAGCGTCCGCCCGGCCGCGGAACTGCTCGCCGAGCACGGGATCCAGCCCGTCGAGCTGCGCGAGAAGGAGGGCCTCGCCCTCCTCAACGGCACCGACGGCATGCTCGGCATGCTGGTCATGGCCCTCGCCGACCTCGACACCCTCTACAAGTCCGCCGACGTCACCGCCGCCCTCAGCCTGGAGGCGCTGCTCGGGACGGACAAGGTGCTCGCGCCGGAGCTGCATGCCATCCGCCCGCATCCGGGCCAGGGCGCCTCCGCCGCCAACATGCTGGCCGTGCTGCGGGGTTCCGGTCTCACCGGGCACCACCAGGACGGCGCCCCGCGCGTCCAGGACGCCTACTCGGTGCGCTGCGCCCCGCAGGTCGCCGGCGCCGGACGGGACACCATGGCGCACGCCCGGCTGGTCGCCGAGCGCGAGCTGGCCTCCGCCGTCGACAACCCCGTCGTGCTGCCCGACGGGCGCGTGGAGTCCAACGGCAACTTCCACGGCGCGCCCGTGGCCTACGTCCTGGACTTCCTCGCCATCGCCGCCGCCGACCTCGGCTCCATCGCCGAGCGCCGCACCGACCGGCTGCTGGACAAGAACCGCAGCCACGGGCTTCCGCCCTTCCTCGCCGACGACGCGGGTGTCGACTCCGGCCTGATGATCGCCCAGTACACGCAGGCCGCGCTGGTCAGCGAGATGAAGCGGCTCGCCGTACCGGCCTCCGCGGACTCCATCCCGTCCTCCGCCATGCAGGAGGACCATGTGTCCATGGGCTGGTCGGCCGCGCGCAAGCTGCGCACCGCCGTCGGCAACCTCACCCGGATCATCGCCATCGAGCTGTACGCGGCCACCCGCGCCATCGAGCTGCGCGAGGGCCTCACCCCGGCGCCCGCGTCCCAGGCCGTCATCGATGCCGCCCGCGCCGCCGGTGTGCAGGGCCCCGGCCCGGACCGCTTCCTGGCGCCCGACCTGGCCGCCGCCGACGCCTTCGTGCGCGGGGGCCACGTCGTCGCCGCGGTGGAGTCGGTCACCGGCCCGCTGCAGTAGCGCTCCGGCACGAGAACAGGGGCCCCGCTGTGCGCGGGGCCCCTGTTCTCGTGTCACTTCAGCTTGGTCTGCTGGGCTTTGACGACCTCCGGCGAGACCGTGTACGCCTTCTTGTCCAGCATCGCGCCCAGGTTCGTCGTGAAGTAGACCGACAGGGTGCTCCCGGTCCGCACGACCTCGGTGTGGACGGGCGCCGCGTCGGCGCCGTTGGTGTCCGTCATCGCGGAGAACGCCACCGCCCCGTCCCCGGTGCCCAAGGCCTTCTCGCCGGTGACCTCGGTGAACCTCATCTTCGTCCCCGACTGCTGGGCCGGGAAGCCGCTCGCGCAGGCCTTGACGGCGGTGGAGACCGCCGTGAGGGCCCTCTCGGCGCCGTCCCCGTCGTACGAGGCCAGGGTGACCGTGGTGACGTCCCGGTCCAGGGACTTCTTCATCGTCTCCTTGAACTTCCCCTCGTCGAGGTCGTCCAGGGAGGTCGGCCCGGCCGAGGGGGACTTCTTCTGGTTCTCCATGGCCATCCGGTCGGCCTTCGCCGCCGCGTCGAGCGGCGGGAGCCCGCTCATCACCCGGGCCAGCGGCCTGCACCGGGCGCCGTCGGTCGTGATCGGCTTGGCGCGCGTGGCCGGCACCGGCTCCACCTTGTACCCGGACACATCGCCCTCGGCGATGATCAGCTTCTTCAGCTCCGCGCCGCTCAGCGCCTTCGCGGCGGGCTCGGAATGCCGTGCATCCCCGTTGCCGCAGCCTGCTACAAGGGCGAACGACAGCGCACCCACAACCGCGGTGGCGCACAGCCGCACACCCGATGATCTCTTCATGGGCGAACTATGTTCGGGTCGCCAAAGAATCGTCAAGGCAAATTAAAAGCCCATGCGTTCACGGCGCACCGAATACACCACAAAGGCCGCGCCCACACCGAGGAAGAGGGTGCCACCGACGACGTACGGCGTGGTGTCGATGCTCCCGGTGTCGGCCAGTTCGGTGTCGTCCGCGGCATCCCGCGCGGTCTCCGCGGTCGCCTGGGACACCGCCCTGGCCTGCTGTGTCATCTGGGTGGTGGAGGCTTCCGTGCTCGTTCTGGCCCAGTCCTGCGAGGCGTTCGCGGACGGGACGAACCACAGCGCGCACAACAGGGTGCCCGCGGCGGTGGCGGTCAGCAGCGGACGGCGAGCGGATGCCACGGAATATCGATCCCCTTGTGACGCTGGCGAATTGGCCGTGTGGGGCGATGTTAGTGAAAGTCGCGGGTCACAGGAAAGTCACGGGAGGTTTCGGTCGTACGCTCACGCCATGAACGCTGAAGAGACATCACGTTTTGTACGGCTTCGTGTGGAGCTGGTCCTCGAAGTGCGGGACGAGGGCGAGCTGACCAAGGCCGCGCTGGGCCGGCTCG
The DNA here is from genome assembly GCF_001514035.1 of Streptomyces yokosukanensis. Lineage (GTDB taxonomy): Bacteria > Actinomycetota > Actinomycetes > Streptomycetales > Streptomycetaceae > Streptomyces > Streptomyces yokosukanensis. The sequence continues at coordinate 482,374 of NZ_KQ948208.1, forward strand.
CCGCGGATCCGGAGCTGCAGCAGGCCGAGCGGACCCAGTCCGAGGCGGCTGTGACGGAAGACACCGCGGAGGCCCTCGCCTATCTCGTCGACCCGTTCGACCTGGTCGGCGAGGTGCCCGGGGTGGAGCTGCAGCAGGCCTCCTGGTCGAGCGAGCGGATCGACTACGACCCGGATTCGCCGGACTGGGACCTGGACGAGGATGATGAGGAGGACGACGAGGAAGAGGGCGGCATCGGCTGAGCGTCCCGGGGTACTTCTGACCCCGGACGGCAACCGCCGTCCGGGGTTTCGCCGTCTCAGGGGACGCACGACCGACTCCCGCACCACTCGTACCTCCCGCACCACTGGTACCACCCGGACCGTCCGCGCCCGGTGGACGTGGTGTGCCCCACAGATCCAGCGGATGTGGAACGGGACCGTACGGCCGTAGCGTTGAGGGTTCGGACGGGGACACTCGGGGTTTTTGGCGATTCGGCAACGATGGAGAAGCGTGTGATGACGGACGGTAAGCGGCGCAGGGGCCTCGTGGCCGCGTCCGCTCTGCTCGGCGGTGTGCTGGTGCTCACGGCGTGTTCCGGTGGCGACGACAAGTCCTCCGGCGGCGACAAGGGCGACTCCTCGCAGGCCCAGGCCGACGCGGCCGCGGCGAAGAAGTCCTCCGAGGCGCAGATCACGATCACGCCCAAGGACGGCTCCGACAACGCCTCGATCAACAACTCCGCCGCCGTCACGGTCAGCAAGGGCACCCTCACCGGTGTCACGATGACCACCGAGAGCGGCACGGCCGTCGCCGGTCAGCTCTCCGCCGACAAGACCAGCTGGAAGCCCAGTGCCCAGCTGGACCGCTCCACCACCTACAAGGTCGCCGCCGAGGCCAAGGACTCCCAGGGCCGCATAGCCCATGAGAACGCCTCCTTCACCACGGTCTCCCCGGCCAACAGCTTCATCGGCACCTACACCCCCGACGACGGCTCGACGGTCGGTGTCGGCATGCCGGTCTCGATCAACTTCGACAAGGCGATCACCAACAAGGCGGCCGTGCAGAAGGGCATCACGGTCAGCACCAGCAGCGGCCAGGAGGTCGCCTGCCACTGGTTCGACGCCAACCGCATGGACTGCCGCCCGGAGCAGTACTGGAAGGCGGGCTCCACCGTCACGCTGAAGCTGGCGCTCGACGGCGTCGAGGGCGCGCCCGGCATCCACGGTGTCCAGCAGAAGACGGTCACCTTCCACATCGGCCGCAACCAGGTCTCGTACGTCGACGCGAAGACCAAGCAGATGAAGGTCACGCAGGACGGCAAGGTCGTCAAGACCATTCCGATCTCCGCGGGCTCCCCCGAGCACACCACGTACGAGGGGCAGATGGTGATCTCCGAGAAGTTCACCCAGACCCGGATGAACGGCGCGACGGTCGGCTTCAAGGACTCCGACGGCAAGGGCGAGTACGACATCAAGGACGTGCCGCACGCCATGCGTCTGACCAGCTCCGGCACCTTCATCCACGGCAATTACTGGGGCGCGCCGTCCGTGTTCGGCAACGTCAACACCAGCCACGGCTGTGTCGGTCTGCAGGACGCCAAGGGCGCGGGCGACGCGAGCACCCCGGCCGCCTGGTTCTACGGCCACTCCCTGATCGGTGACGTGGTGGTCGTCCAGAACACCGGCGACAAGACCGTCGCGCCGGACAACGGCCTCAACGGCTGGAACATGAACTGGGCCCAGTGGAAGGCCGGTTCGGCCGTCTGACGGCTTCCTCGCAGCGTTCCGGTGCCGCCCTTCGGGGCGGCATCGGTGTGTGCGGCCACGGCTTCTCATGCTCCTTTTATGCGGGCCTTAGGGTGCCGTCACGGTCCGTCCCTAGCTTGCGGCCATGTTCTTCACCTACCTGAGGCGCGAACTGCGCCGCCGCAGAAAGGCGGCCCTCGTCGTCGCCTCCGGACTCGCGCTGGGCATCGCGCTGGTCATCGTGGTCAACTCCGTGTCCAACGGCATGGGGAAGGCCCAGGACAAGGTCCTGCAGTCGCTGTACGGCCTGGGGACGGACATGACCGTCACCAAGGCGCAGACACCGACCGGCAGCAGCTCGCAGCGGCCGCGCTTCCAGTTCGACGCGCGGGGCGACGGCGACGCGTCGACCCAGAGCAGCGACCGGGTCATGGTGCAGGGCTTCACCACGCTCGCCTCCTCGACGGTCGACAAGGTCGCCGGGCAGACGGGCGTGTCGCAGGCCGTCGGCGGGCTCAGCCTCAACGTCTTCCGGGTCGACGGCCAGTTCACCCGCGGTCAGTTCCAGCAGAGCGGGGGCGGGGGATTCCAGCGCGGCGAAAGCCGGCCGCAGGGTGAGGTCAAGGGCGGCGGCGCCGACTTCGGCATCAACAACTACACGGTCTACGGCACCGACGTCACCCACACCACGATCGGCCCGCTGACCTCCTCGAAGATCACCAGCGGCCGCGCCTTCAAGGCCACCGAGACGAACGCCGAGGTGGCGGTGGCCGACTCGGCGTACGCCAAGGAGAAGAAGTACAAGGTCGGTTCGACCGTCACGGTCAAGGGCACCAAGTTCACGGTGATCGGCATCGCCACCGCCGACAGCGGTGACTCGGCCGCCAACCTGTACATCCCGCTGAAGCGGGCGCAGACCCTCGCCGACGAGAAGGACAAGGTCACCACGGTCTACGTCAAGGCGACCGACTCCCAGAAGATCGACTCCGTCAAGAGCGCCATCCAGAAGAACGTCTCCGGTACGACGGTCACCACCTCCTCCGACCTCGCCAAGACGGTCTCGGGCTCGCTGTCCACCGCGTCCTCCCTCGCCACCAAGGTCGGCAGGTGGCTGTCGATCGCCGTCCTGGTGGCCGCGTTCCTGGTGGCCGGACTGCTGACCTCCTCGGCGGTCTCCCGCCGCGTCCGCGAGTTCGGCACGCTCAAGGCGCTGGGCTGGAAGTCGGGCCGGGTGACCCGGCAGGTGGTCGGCGAGGCCGTCGTCAACGGCATGGTCGGCGGCGTCCTCGGCATCGCCCTCGGTCTCGCGGGCGCGTACGCCGTCACGGCCGTCAGCCCGACCTTGCAGGCCCAGCTGGGCGGCGGCACCGGCGGTGGCGGCTTCGGCGGCGGCGCGGGCGGCGGCGGTGGCTTCGGCGGCCCCGGCCGCCGGGCGGCGAAGACCCTGGAGGTCGCCCTGACGGCGCCGGTCAGCGTCACGACGATCGCCCTGGCCGTGTGCCTGGCGGTGGCGGGCGGGCTCATCGCCGGTGCCTTCGGCGGCTGGCGGGCGAGCCGGCTCCGTCCGGCGGACGCGCTGAGGCGGGTGGAATGACGGCCGCTTCCTGACATCGCGCAACCACCCCGAACCTCCCCCGGAGCCACCATGTACGAACTCAGAAACGTGACCAAGCGCTACGCCCGAGGCAAGGACACCGTCCACGCCCTGGACGGAGTCGACCTCACCATCGGCGACGGCGACCGCCTCGTCATCCAGGGTCCCACCGGCGGCGGGAAGTCCACCCTCCTGCAGATGCTCGGCGCACTGGACCGCCCCACCTCGGGCGAAGTCGTCCTGGACGGCATCGACTTGGCCAAGCTCAACGAGGCCCGGCTGACCCGGGTCCGCAGCGAGAACATCGGCTTCGTCTTCCAGTCCTTCAACCTCATCCCCACCCTCACCGCCCAGGAGAACGTCGAGACGGCTCTCGTCCCCCTCGGCATCAAGACCAAGGAGCGCCGCGAACTCGCCGCCGAGGCCCTGCACTCCGTCGGCCTCGGCGAACGCCTCGCCCATCTCCCCGGCGAGATGTCCGGCGGGCAGCAGCAGCGCGTCGCCATCGCCCGAGCCCTGGTGAAGAAGCCCAAGGTGCTGCTCGCCGACGAACCGACCGGCAACCTCGACGAGGGCATGCGCGACGAGATCATGGACGTACTGGAGCGCCTGTGGAAGGAGCACGGGTTGACCTTCATCATGGTCACCCACGACTCCTCGATCGCGAAGAAGGCCCCACGGCTGGCCACCATCCGCAAAGGCAAGATCACGGTAAAGGAGAACGCCGGCGCCTGACGGCCCGTGACACCGGCCGTTCACCCGGTACTTCGCGGTTCTGTAACGGTGTCCGGGACGCGGCGTAACAGTTTTCCTTCTCTCTTTCTTACCGTCCTTTCGTCTATTGAGCCGTCAGACGACCCCCCGGCATACTGCGTGATCCCGGGGGGTCGACGTACGCGCGTACGAGACCGTCCCTGGCCGGACGAACGGGGAATTCGCCCGGTACTCCATCTCCAGGGGGAGAACTTGCGCAGACAAGTGAAGAGTGCTGCTGCGGCCTGCGTGGCCGCGGCCGCAGCCGTCGCCCTCGCAGCGGGTATGACCAGCCCGGCGTCGGCGAAGCCCGCGGAGCGCGTCCCGACCGCCGCCTCCGCGCTCACCGCGAAGACCCATGTCACTCTGATCACCGGTGACCGGGTCGCCCTGGACGCCAAGGGCCGCATCGTCGGCCTGGAGCGGGCCAAGGGCCGTGAGCACATACCCTTCCAGGTCCGCAGGACCGCGGGCCACACGCTGGTCGTCCCGGTCGACGCGGCCCACCTGGTCGCCTCCGGCAAGCTGGACCAGCGCCTGTTCGACGTCACCGAGCTGAACAAGGCCGCCACCCGCAGGGCGCAGAAGGACGGTCTGCGGGTCATCGTCGGCTACACCGGCTCCGCGGCGGCCGCCAGGGCCGAGGTGCGGGGCGCGGGCCGGCTGCGCCACAGCCTGACCGCCCTCGACGCCGACGCCGTGCAGACCCCGGCCGAGAACACCGCCGCGCTGTGGCACGCCGTCACCGACGGCGGCGAGGCCGCCTCCGGCATCGCGCACATCTGGCTCGACGGCGTCCGCAAGGCCTCCCTCGACACGTCCGTGCCGCAGATCGGCGCGCCGGTCGCGTGGAAGGCCGGCTACACCGGCAAGGGCGTGAAGGTCGCCGTCCTGGACACCGGCGTGGACACCCGCCACCCGGACCTGAAGGACCAGGTGGTCGCGTCCAAGAACTTCACCGGCGCCGCCGACGCCACCGACCACTACGGGCACGGCACCCACGTCGCCTCCATCGTGGCGGGCACCGGCGCCAAGTCGGGCGGCAGGTACAAGGGAGTCGCCCCGGACGCCAAGATCCTCAACGGCAAGGTCCTGGACGACACCGGCTCCGGTGACGACTCCGGCATCCTCGCCGGCATGGAGTGGGCGGCCGCCCAGGGTGCGAGCGTCGTCAACCTCAGCCTCGGGGGCTACGACAGCCCCGGCATCGACCCCCTGGAGGCCGAGGTCAACAAGCTGTCCGTCACCAAGGGCATCCTGTTCGCGATCGCCGCGGGCAACGACGGCCCCCAGTCGATCGGTTCGCCGGGCAGTGCGGACGCCGCGCTCACCGTCGGCGCCGTCGACAAGAAGGACAAGCTCGCCGATTTCTCCTCCACCGGCCCGCGCGTCGGCGACGGCGCCATCAAGCCCGACGTCACCGCCCCCGGCGTGGACATCACGGCCGCCGCGGCCAAGGGCAGCGTCATCGACCAGGAGGTCGGCGAGAAGCCCGAGGGCTACCTGACCATCTCCGGCACGTCGATGGCCACCCCGCACGTCGCGGGCGCCGCAGCGATCCTCAAGCAGGAGCACCCGGGCTGGGGCTACGCCGAGCTGAAGGGCGCGCTGACCGGCTCCGCCAAGGGTGGCAACTACACGCCGTACCAGCAGGGTTCGGGCCGTATCGCGGTGGACAAGGCCATCGGGCAGTCCGTGGTCGCCGACCCGGTGTCGGTGAACTTCGGGACGCAGGCCTGGCCGCACACCGACGACAAGCCGGTCACCAAGAAGGTGACGTACCGCAACCTCGGCGACAAGGACGTCACGCTCACCCTGAGCAGCACCGCCCTCGACCCCAAGGGCCACGCCGCCCCGGCGGGCTTCTTCCGGCTCGGCGCGACGAAGCTGACGGTCCCGGCGCACGGCAAGGCCTCCGTCGACCTCACCGCGAACACCGAGCTGGGCGGCACCCTGGACGGCGCCTACTCCGCGTACGTGACCGCGACCGGCGCCGGCCAGAACGTCCGCACGGCCGCCGCGGTGCAGCGCGAGGTGGAGTCCTACGACGTCACGCTGAAGTTCATCGGCCGTGACGGCAAGCCGGCCAAGTCCTACACCACCGACCTCACCGGTGTGTCCGGGTTGGCGAGCGGCACGGAGATGACTCCGTACGACCCGTCCGGCACGGTGAAGGTGCGCGCCCCCAAGGGCACGTACCTCCTCAACTCCTCTGTCCTCGTGGACCCGAACGACAGTGGCAAGGGCCTCGACTGGATCGCCCAGCCGAAGCTGACCGTCGCCAAGAAGCAGACGATCACGATCGACGCGCGCAAGGCCAGGCCGGTGGACGTCACCGTCCCGGCCCCGGGTGTGAAGTCCCGGTTCGCCGCGCCCGGGTTCACCCTCACGCTCGGCGACAACCAGTACGGCTACACCTGGTTCCTGGACTCGTACAGGAACTTCCGCACCGCCCATCTGGGGCCGCAGGTGCCCGCGGGCCAGCTGTTCCAGCAGTGGGACGGCCACTGGACCAAGGGCACGAGCGAGCAGTACGACGTCACTGCCGGTGCCCCGGTCAGGCAGCTCGCCACCGGCTACACCCGGCACTACAGGGCCAGTGAGCTGGCCACGGTCAAGGCCCGCCTCGGTGCCGCGGCCGACGGCAAGACCGGCTCGCTCAGCGCCACCGGCTGGCTGCCCGGCGCCTCGGGCGCCACTTCGATCGACATCCCGCAGAAGCTGCCCGGCACCCGTACCCTGCACCTGTCCGCGGGCGGCGGAGCGCTGTGGGGCCTGGACTTCTCCCAGTACGGCGGGGTTGACCAGGACGGCTTCCCGGTTCTCGACGTGGGGTACTCGCTCGGCGAGTCCTCCTTCAGGGCCGGCCACGGCTACGCCAGGACGGTCAACACCGCGGTCTTCGGCCCGCACGTAGCCAAGGACTTCGGTCTCTTCCGCAACGGCAACGAGATCTACGGTTCGCTGCCGCTGTTCGCCGATTCCGGCAAGCACGCCGGGTCCTCGCAGTTCAGCTCGGTGAACACGACCCTGTACCGCGACGGCGTCAAGGTCGGCTCCAACACCGACCCGCTGTTCGGCGACGAGACCTTCAAGGTCCCGGCCGGTGCCGCCGCGTACCGGCTGACCACCTCGGTCACACGCTCGGCGACGGTGTCCCGGGCCTCCTCCCGGATCGACGCGGCCTGGACCTTCCGCTCCAAGAAGGTGTCCGGCGCCCCCGTCCAACTGCCCGCCTCGGTGCTGCACTACGGCATCACGACCGGCCTGGACAGCAAGGTCCCGGCCGGCCGCACGGTCACCTTCCCGGTCACCGTCGAGGGCGCGGCGGCGGGCGGCAACCTGAAGTCGCTGGCCGTGTACGTCTCCTACGACGGCAAGACCTTCACGAAGGCCGACGTCCGCGACGGCAGGATCACGGTGAAGAACCCGGCGAAGGGCAAGTCCGTCTCCCTGCGCTCCGAGATCACCGACAAGCAGGGCGACACGTCGCAGATCACGATCTACGACGCCTACTTCGGCAAGTGATCCACACCACCCACTGACGACACGAGGGGCCCCCGGACCACATCTCCGGGTGCCCCTCACCGTCCGGGACCAGCTAGGACGAGGCCACGCCGGTGGTGTGGGGTGTGTCTGTGCTCCAGTTGGAGAGCAGGCGCAGGGAGTCGGCGGACGGGGTGCCCGGTTCGGCGTGGTAGGTGATCAGGGACTGGTCCGAGCCGTCCGTCAGGCGGAACGACTCGTAGTTCAGGCAGAGGTCGCCCACCAGGGGGTGGTGCAGCCGCTTGACGCCGTGGTTCTTCTCCTTGACGTCGTGCGTCGCCCACAGCCGGCGGAACTCCTCGCTCTTCACCGACAGTTCGCCGACCAGCGCCGACAGCCGAGGGTCGTCCGGATAGCAGCCCGCGTCCATGCGCAGGGCGCAGACGATGTCGATCGCCTTCTGCTCCCAGTCGATGAACAGTTCGCGGTAGTCCGGCCGCAGGAACACCAGCCGCGCCCAGTTGCGCTCTCCCGCCGGCAGCTCCGCCCAGTCGCCGAAGACCGCCGCCGCCATCCGGTTCCAGGCCAGGATCTCCGAGCGGCGCCCCGAGACGTACGCCGGTACGCCGTCCATCGTGTCCAGCAGCTGCCGCAGCGCGACACGGACCTGCTGCTGCCGCGCGGCCGGCTTCTTCTTGTGCGCCTTGGGCTTGGCCAGATGCGTCAGATGCGCATGCTCGGCGTCCGACAGCCGAAGCGCCCGGGCGATCGAGTCCAGCACCTCCGCCGAGACATTGCGTCCGTTGCCCTGTTCCAGCCGGGTGTAGTACGCCACCGACACCCCGGCCAGCTGCGCCAGCTCCTCCCGGCGCAGCCCCGGCACCCGCCGGTGCCGGCCGAAGTCGGGCAGGCCCACGTCCTCCGGCTTCAGCCGGGCCCGCCGGCTGCGCAGGAACTCGCTCAGTTCGGCCCGCCGGTCCAGGGGCGGGGACGAGGGCAGGGGCTGGTTCTCCATACACCCAGTATTCACGGACCTACGTACAGGAGCCTGACCCCGCCGGTAGTAGGCACGGCGGACGTACGCAGAAGCGTGGTCTGGGTGGCCGTCGTAGCGTGGGAGAGGGTGAGTGCGTGCCCGGTGAGAAGCCAGCCGGGCGCGCTGACATCGCTAGGAGAACCCGGCATGACCACCACTGTTGCTGCTTACGCCGCGCCTGCCGCGAAGGCTCCGCTGGAGCGGACCACGATCGAGCGGCGCGCGGTCGGCGAGTTCGACGTCCTCATCGACATCGAGTTCGCCGGTATCTGCCACTCCGACATCCACCAGGCCCGGGAGGGCTGGGGTACGGCGATCTTCCCGATGGTGCCCGGTCACGAGATCGCGGGCGTCGTCTCGGAGGTCGGCCCGGGTGTCACCAAGTACTCCGTCGGTGACCGGGTGGGCGTCGGCTGCATGGTCGACTCCTGCCGCGCGTGCGACAACTGCACGGCCGGACTGCAGCAGTACTGCACCGGCGGCGGCCCGAACTGGACGTACAACTCCGTCGGCAAGGACGGGCAGCCCACCTACGGCGGCTACTCGCAGAAGATCGTCGTCGACGAGAACTACGTCCTCCGCATCCCCGACGGCCTCCCCCTGGACGTGGCGGCCCCGCTGCTGTGCGCCGGCATCACCACGTACTCCCCGCTCAAGCACTGGAACGCCGGTCCCGGCAAGAGGGTCGCGGTCATCGGCCTCGGCGGTCTGGGCCACATGGGCGTGAAGATCGCGGCGGCGCTCGGCGCCGAGGTCACCGTGCTGTCCCAGTCCCTGCGCAAGAAGGACGACGGGCTGAGGCTGGGCGCCACCCACTACTACGCGACCAGCGACCCGAAGACCTTCGAGAACCTCAAGGGCACCTTCGACATCATCCTCAACACGGTCTCCGCGCCGCTCGACTTCGACGCCTATCTGTCCCTGCTGCGCACGGACGGCGCGATGGTCAACGTCGGCATCCCCGAGGAGCCGGTCCGTATCCTGCTCTCCTCGGTGTTCGGCCACCGCCGCAGCCTGAGCAGTTCCGGCATCGGCGGCATCCCGGAGACCCAGGAGATGCTCGACTTCTGCGCCGAGCACAACCTGGGCGCCGAGATCGAACTGATCCGCGCCGACCAGGTCAACGAGGCGTACGAGCGGGTCGTGAACAGCGACGTCCGCTACCGCTTCGTGATCGACACGGCGACGATCTGAGGCCCTCCTAGGGCCTGTCCGCGGCCCAGCAGCCGGAGCAGATACGGTCCGCCGACCAGCGTGGTGAGCGCGCCGACCGGGATCTCCAGCGGTGGCGGCAGCGTGCGCGCCGCGAGGTCGGCGGCCACCAGCACCACCGCACCGGTCAGTGCCGAGCACAGCAGCGGCAGGTGCGGGCAGGCACGCCAGAGGCCGTCCGGCGGTACGAGGGTCTGCCCGACCACAGGCGGACGCCGACATGATCCCGGCGAGGAGGAGGAACAGGGCGAGGGCTACGAGCGCGGATCGGCGGTGCAGGAGGAGCGAGATCCGGGGGTGGGGCCGCACGGGCGCCTGTCGTCCGCGGGTCTGTGGTGCCTGCTCAGTGCACCGGCCACGCGCATCTCTCACGACACGGCCCCCTTCCGTCGCACCAGCACCACCAGCACCGGCACCCCCACCAACGCCGTCATCAGACCGGCCGCACTCCGATCAATAAATAAGGTGAGCCTGGCCTTACTTGCGTCGGCTGTTGGAGTGGTCCTGAGGGCGGCGGCAGGTGCGGGGCGGCGGGGGCGGGCAGTGTCGCCAGGCAAAGTCACAGTCCGTGACATTCGGCCCCGCCCAACCCGGTGAACCCCTTCAGGGCGTCCACCCCCTTCAGGAGGAGAGCGAAGGTGCCTCGGATCCGTGCCTCGATCGTGTCCCGAGTCGCTCTGGTCGTCGCGATGTCCGCGGCCGGCGCGGCGCCGGCCGCCGCCGACCAGCTACGACCCCCGCCCCGCGGCACGACCGTGCGGCCCGGCTCCGAGCGTGAGGTCGCCCCCTCCCGCTCGGATCTGGACGTCGTCGCCCTCAGCGTCGGCGGCGCACAGCCCGGCGGCACCACCAGGCTGCGCGCCCTCATCGCCAACTTCGGGCCGGACGAGACGGCGTCCGCCGCCACCGTCACCGTCACCGTGCCCGACGGCGCCTCGGCCGTCGGACCGTTCTTCCCCTCGTCCTGCACACCCGACGCGAACGGAAGCAGGGTCGTGTGCACCTTCGCCCCGGGGCTTCGCCTGCTGAAGACCGCCACCGTGCAGATCCCCGTCCGCGTCCGGACCGGCATCGCGCACGGCTCGGTCCTGTCCGGCGGCACGGTGACCGTGACCAGCCCCGACGACACGAACTCCGGCAACAACACGGCGGCCTACGCCCTTCGGGTGGGATGACGGTGATCCGCCCCGCAACCCCGCCCCTCACCCTCTCGATCCGCCGTCGTGCCGTCCTCGTCGTGGTGGCGATGGTGCTGGCCCTGCTCCCCGCCGGCCCCGCCTGGGCCGCGCCCACCGTCGTCCAGGACAGCCTGACCCCCACGAGCGCCTCGACGACCACACCGGTGAGCGCGAGGCTGCGGGTGCACACCGTCGGAGGGTGTCTGACGGTGCAGCAGCTGGGAGTCGCCGTACGCGACTCGGCCGGACACAACCTCGACTTCCCCGGCTCGCGCGGCACCACCACGATCTGCGGCAACGGCCTGACCATGACCACCGCGCCGCGCACCTTCGCTCCGGGCACCTACACCGAGTTCGGCTACTACCTGACCTCCACCGGCTATCACAGCCTGCCCTCCCGCACCCTCGTCATCACCCGCCCCGGGCCGCCCTCGCCTGCCGCGGGCAAGTCCCTCGCCTTCGACGAGGAGTTCGACGGTCCCATCGCCTTCGGCAGCCGCTGGAACGGCTCCACCACCAGCGCCTACCAGTACGGCAACCACAACCCCGGCGACAAGAAACTCGACTGGCTGAACCCCTCCGCGATCACCGTGTCCGGCGGTCTGAGCACCTTCACGGCCACCCCGGGCAGCCACATCCTGGAGAACGGCCTGCGCTCGTGGGACACCGGGCTGCTGACCACCGAAGGCACCACACAGAACTTCCGGACCCGTACCGGCGACTACGCCGAGGCGCGTGTCCAACTGCCCGCTGCCGACGGGTCCTGGCCCGCGGTGTGGACCTGGCTCAACGGGGACAGCGAGGTGGACGGTTTCGAGTACCACCCCGACAACCCGAACCTGCTGGAGATCGCCAACCACGTCCACCCGGCCGCCATTTACTACACCAACGCCGCGACCGTCTATCCGGGTGCGTGGATCACCGTGGGCGTCCGCTTCGGCGCCACGAACGACGACTGGTACGTCAACGGCAGACTGATCTACTCCGACCGCACCGGCGTCGGTACCACCTGGTCCCCCAACATCATCCTCAACTTCTCCGTCTCCGACGGCACTTACCACCCCGGCCCCAGCGACAACACCCCGATCGCCTTCAACGCCGACTATGTGAGGGTGTGGCGCTGAGACGGTCGCCGGACATGAGGGTGCCGGCCTGTTTGATCTGCTGAAGCAGGGGAGAGATCTCCATGCTCTGGACCCCGGGCAGCGACCCGATGCGGTCCGACGTGTATTCGAACAGCTCGTCGAGATCTCTGCAGTGCGCCACCGCGTGGATGTTGTAGGGCCCGGAGACAGCCGCGGCGAAGGCGATTCCGGGTTCCTGCGCGAGTGCGCGCCCCACGCTCTTGACCGCCGACGGATGCACGCGGAGCCACAGGTGCGCCCGCGCGTGGAAGCCCAGTGCCGCTGCGGCGATCTCGACGTCCACGTGGACGACGCGGCGCCGGAGCAGGGCCTGAAGGCGGCGCGAGGCGCGCCCGGGGGTGAGATCCGCCGCCGCACCGAGGGCGACGAGGCCGGCGCGGCCGTCCGCGGCGAGAACGTCGAGCATCTTCTCGTCCTCGGGGGTGAGCTGCACCGCGTCGCGCGTGACGACCGGGGCTTCCGTGAAAGGGCCGCCGGCGTCGCCGAGCGCCGATTTCTGCTCCGGGGTCAGCGTGCCGCGTAGAGCGGCCCAGTAGTGGCCGCGGCCTCCGATGAACTGACGGAGTATCGCGGACGCGTTGATGTCGATGACGGCCGCCGTCCGCGGAAGCCGCCGACCGAGCAGGTCCTCGCGCTGCTCCCGGGTCCGCGACCGCACCGCGCAGGTGATCTCGGAGTCGGCGGCACCGAGAGCCACCCAGCTGACGTCGTCGCGCTGCGCGAAGGCGGTCGCGGTTCACGGGTGCGGCAGGGCCTGCTCCGTCCAGACAGTCTTGCCGTCGTGGGTGTAGCGGGTGCCCCACCGCTCGGTGAGCTGCGCGACCAGGAAGAGTCCGCGTCCGCCCTCGTCCGTGCTGAGGGCCCGCCGCAGGTGGGGGGACGTGTGGCTGGTGTCGGACACCTCGCAGATCAGGCAGTGCGTGCGGATGAGGCGCAGGGTGATGGGGCCGGCCGCGTAACGGTAGGCGTTGGTGACGAGTTCGCTGGCGACCAGTTCGATGGTGAAGGCCAGTTCACTCAGCCCCCATTCGGTCAGTTTCGCCGTGATCAGCTCCCTGGCACGGGCGGCGGCCGTCGCTTCCAGGGGCAGCTGCCACGAGGCGACATCCTGCGGCCGCAGCACCCGGGTACGGGCGACGAGCAGCGCGATGTCGTCGATGGGGAGCTGGTCCTTGGGCAGCAGCGCCTCGAACACGGTGTGGCAGGTGTGGTCCAGAGGTTCCGTGGTGTGGGTGAGACAGGCGCGCAGGCTCTCCAGCGCCGCGTCCACGTCGCCGTCGCGTGCTTCCAGCAGGCCGTTGGTGTAGAGCGCGAGCAGGCTGCCCTCGGGGAGGTCCAGATCGTACGTCTCGAACGGCAGCCCGCCCAGGCCCAGCGGTGGACCCGCGGGCAGATCGAGCACGGTCACCTCGCCGCCCGGGGTGGACACCACCGGCGCCGGGTGGCCGGCGCGGGCCAGGGAGCAGTGCCGGGAGACCGGATCGTAGACCGCGTAGAGGCAGGTGGCGCCGAGCACCTGCTCGATCGCCGAGCGGTTGCCGTCGGTGTTCGACTCCAGCTCGGCGGCCAGCAGACTGACCAGATCGTCCAGCCGCGCCACCACCTCGTCCGGCTCCAGGTCGAGGCTGGCCAGGGTGCGCGCGGCGGCGCGCAGACGGCCCATCGAGGCCGCGGCGTGGATCCCGTGGCCGACCACGTCGCCCACGACAAGGGCGACCCGGGCCCCTGACAACGGGATCACGTCGAACCAGTCACCGCCGATGCCCGGTTCACCGCTGGCCGGGAGGTATCGGCAGGCCACTTCCACAGCCGGCAGGTCGGACGCCACGCTCGGCAGCAGACTGCGCTGAAGAGTCAGAGCGGCGCTCTGCTGCTGGGTGAAGCGGCGCGCGTTGTCGATGCAGACGGCCGCACGCGAGGAGAACTCCTGGGCCACCGCGACATCCTCGTCCTCGAAAGGCTCCGAATTGCGCGACCGCCACAGGCTCACCACGCCCAGGACCAGACCGCGCGCCAGCAGGGGCAGCGCGATCAGCGAATGAACGCCGAGACCCAGGGCGATCTCGATCCGCCGCCGGTCCAGGGCGTACCACTCGGGGCGGAGGGACAGCCGCCCTTCGAGGATCGGACGACGCTCGGCCAGGCACTGCGCCTGCGGAGATTCCGGAAGCACCGGGACCGTATCGCCCTGCCGGAACGGGACCCGGTGTTCCGGTGGCGAGAAGGCGATCCGGAGCAGCGGGCCCGCCGTACCGGCAAGGGGTTCGTCACCCAGTGTCACGGGCTTGAGGAGGTCCACCGAGCAGTAGTCGGCCAGGCCGTCGGCGGCCACGTCGGCCAGTTCCCGGGCGGTCTGCGTCACGTCCAGGGAGGTCCCGATCCGGGCGCTCGCCTCGTTCAGCAGCGCGAGCCTGCGTTGGGCCCGGTGGCGGTCGGTCACGTCCTCGATCGTCTCGGCCACACCGAGCACCCGGCCCGAGGGGTCCTCCATCCGGAACGCCGAGACGGACACGATCCGTTCCCGGCCGGGATCGTGGCGTGCCCGCGCGGACTGCTCCGTGAAGATCAACGGCTCGCCGGTCTCCAGGACGTGCCGCACCCGTTCCTCTGCCGGACCCGCGTCCTCGTCGACCATGAATTCGCGGGGGCGACGGCCCACCGGTGCCTCGGCCGGGACACCGCTCGCCTTCTCGACCGCACGGTTGACCCGGATCACCCTCCTGTCCAGACCGTGGACGACCAGACCGATGGGGGACCGGTGGTACAAGCCGTCCAGCAGCGCACGGTCCCGCTGCCAGGCGATCACCTCCGTGGCAGGAGCACCGACCAGGAACCACTCCCGACCGCCCCCCTCCCGGGTGACCGCACGGGTCCGGAAACCCATCTCCACACGGCTTCCGTCACGGTGCCGGACGGGCAGGACACCGAACCATCCCCCCGCCTTCACGGCGTCCACGACGACGGACCGCACGACGGGCAGGTCACGGGCGTCGACCAGGAGGTCCTGCCAGGCCCGTCCGATCACTTCCTCGGCCGGGTATCCGAGCAACTCCCGTGCACGTGTGCTCCAGCCGACGACGGTGCCTTGATCGTCGATCACAGCCGAGGCGCCACGACTGAGGGCGAAGGGATCCTCAGGGCTCTCGCTGAAATGCATCGACGGCGTCCCCATAGCCACCACCTTGCCTCCATGACTTCGATGTTCCTCCCCGTGCCCTGCCTCCGCGACTCCCCCGTCCCGGCGGGCGGAGCGCCGGCGGGGGGCGGGGCGTGGCTCCGTGCCTGCCGCGCCGCGGGCTCGGGAAGGCCCTGCATCCGGTGACGGAGAGGTCGCGTGCCCGGTCTGTGTCTACTCCCCGGGGAACGTTGCGACGCCGATCGGGCAGGACACACCCGTCCCACCGAGCCCGCAGTACCCGCCCGGGTTCTTGGTGTCCGAAAGGTACTGCTGGTGGTAGGCCTCCGCCGGGTAGAAGGGGCGGGGGGCGGAGGGGAGGATCTCTGTGGTGACGGTGCCGTAGCCGGAGGAGGTCAGGACCTTCTGGTACGCGGCGCGGGAGGCCTCGGCGGCGGCGGCCTGCTCCGGGGTGTGGGTGTAGATCGCCGAGCGGTACTGCGTACCGACGTCGTTGCCCTGGCGGAAGCCCTGGGTCGGGTTGTGGGATTCCCAGAAGGTCTTCAGCAGGCGGTCGTAGGAGATCACCTTCGGGTCGTGGACCACTCGGACCGCCTCCGTGTGGCCGGTCAGGCCCGAGCAGACCTCTTCGTACGTGGGGTGCTCCGTGTACCCGCCCTGGTAGCCGACCAGGGTCGTGTACACACCTGCCGGGAGCTGCCAGAACGCACGCTCTGCGCCCCAGAAGCAGCCCAGGCCGAAGTCGGCGACCTCCAGACCCTCGGGGTAGGGACCGAGCAGCGGCGTGCCGAGGACGGTGTGGCGGGCGGGGACCTCGTAGGCGGGTGAGGGGCGGCCCATGAGTGCCTGCTCGGGCGTGGGCAACTGCGGGGTGCGGCCGAAGAGCATGGGGTCTCCCTGTCCGTACGGAGGTGGGGGCCGGCCACCGGGCGGCTGCACCGGCACCGGCACCGGTACCTCCACAACGGATGGCCAGACCGTCGAATTCCGGCCGGACATGGGGTCGGGAGTGTCAGGACGCGGCGGTCGCCACCGCCTGCGCCGTCTCGTCGCGCACCCGGCAGTAGTACGCCGCCGCCCCGTCGCCCCGATAGCTCCACGGCAGCGCGTCCACATACCCGTCGACCAGCTTGAACTGCTCCAGCGCGGCCTCGTGCCGGTCCTGCAGATGCAGATAGAACGCCAGCAGGTGGCGCAGCTGGGCGAGGCCCGGGCGGCCGGGATCGGCGGCCGCCGCGGTAGCCGCGTCCGCGAGGCCGGCGTCGACCCTCGCCACCATCTCGGGCGTGCCGTCGGCCGCGACATCGGTCGACCTGTCGTGCTCGAAGTGCGCGACGAGCGGCAGCGCCGTCAGCAGACTGCCCACCGGCGCTTCGGCCGCCGCCCGCTCGGCGAAGTCGAGCGCCAGCTCCGACGATCCCCGCCACTTGGCGCACCAGTACTGCAGGGCCGCGTAGTGGGCGCCGTAGTGGTGCGGGGCACGAGAGGCGATCTCCGCCCACAGCTTGTCCATCTCCGCGTGCGGGTAGCCGAGTCCGAGCGCCACCCAGATCTCCGTGATGTACGGCGTCGGGTCGTCGGGGTTCAGCGCGGCTGCCCGCGCGATGTCCTCCCGCGCGGCGGCCAGCGTGCGGTGGAAGCCGTCGAACTGCTCACGCGTCGTGCTCTCGGCCCGCAGCGCACCCCGCAGTTCCCAGGCCAGGTACACCGTGCTCTGCGCCCTGACCACCGCCGCGTCCGGGTCCTCGGGGCGGGCCGCCTCCCAGCCCAGGAGCCAGCCGTCCTCCTCGGCCGCGGCCGTGCCCAGCAGACCGGTGACCGTCGAACGGCGCTCCCAGTCCCGGCCGACGACCCGCAGCAGTTCGGCCGCGGGCCGCCAGTCGCCGTCGCGCACCGCGGTGAGAGCGGCCGACCAGTCGTCCGGCAGCGGCGCGGAGTGCTCGGTGTCCTGCCGCTCGGCGGGCAGCAGGCCGAGCCGTTCAGCTGCCTGTGCCGCCTTGTCGGGGGCGGGAGGGCTCGGGGAGAAGAGCTCCTTCACGAACGCGCCGGTGAACCACACGGCGGCGATCACGACGGGGAGGGCCAGGATCCCCAGGATCCACAGGAGGACGGTCATCGGTGGTTCGATCCGTTCGTCGTACGTCGGGCATCGCTCGTCGGCTGTCGGGCATCGCTCGAGCGCTGTCGTTCGTCGGTTGTCGTTGTGCGGTTGTCGTGTGCTGTCACCGCGTCGCCGGGTGCAGCAGGGCCCGCAGGGGTGCGGTGTCGGGGTGGTCGGCGAGCGCCGCGTCCACCGCCTCGTCCAGCGCCGCTTCGGGCGCCTCGGCCTGCGCGGCCCGTGGGCTCCGGCCCGGCAGTCGTACGGTGGCCGGGCGGGACCAGGAGAACTCCCAGTGCAGCAGCGAACGCGCGCTGAACTCGGCCAGCACCATCGTCCGCACCGAGCCCCGCAGCACGGACCGCGCGAACTCGCGGAACGCCCGCCCCTTCGCGGCGGCCGCCTCCTGCGACAGCGGCAGCCGTTCGGCCAGTGCCCACAGCCCGCCCTCGTCGATGACCTTCAGCAGCGCGGCCGGCGTCGGGGGCTGTCCGGTGTAGGCGGCCAGCGCCCGGTGCAGCGGGGTCTGCGCCGTGGACAGGCCCGCCGCCATCGAGGAGTCCAGCAGCTCCTCCCAGCCCGCGGCGCGCCGGAAGGCGAGCACTTCGTCGACCAGGACGGCGTCCTCCAGCGCGGCCAGGGTCCGCTCCGGGTCGGTGAGCAGGGCGAGGGCCGCGCCCTTGGCCTCCTCGGTGCGTCCGTCGGCGGGCAGCGCCT
This sequence comes from Streptomyces yokosukanensis, assembly GCF_001514035.1. GTDB lineage: Bacteria > Actinomycetota > Actinomycetes > Streptomycetales > Streptomycetaceae > Streptomyces > Streptomyces yokosukanensis. The sequence goes on from NZ_KQ948208.1 coordinate 500,456, forward strand.
CGATCCGGCGCACGCGCTCGGCGATCGGCGGGTGGGAGTCGTACGGCGACGCCGGTTCCTCGGGCAGCTTCGAGCGGAGCCGCACCAGCTCCGGCTCACGGGCCGTCAGCAGCTTCCCGAAGCCGCCGAAGAACTCGCCGCGCGGCGGCAGCAGTTCGGCCTGCAGACCCAGGGTGGCGTAGGAGTCGAGGTAGAAGCCGTGGGAGGTGGACAGGACCGGGATCTCGCGCAGCGCCGACGCCGTCGCGTCGCGTCCGGCGACCCGCGCGGCGGACAGGTCGGCGGCGAACTCCTGATTGCGCGCCGTGGACAGGGAGGCACGCATGTAGAGCTTGGCGTACGCGGTGTAGATCGTCGCCATCATCCGGTACATCGCCCCGGAGCCGCCGGTGTCGACCTTCTTGGCCTTCTTGCCCCTGGCGATCCGCCGGGCCGCGGCCTGCTCCTGCCGGGCCCGCTCGGCGGCCACCTTGCCGTCGGCCCTGGCGTGGAACTGCCCGATGACCCGGGCCAGTTGTACCCGGCCGCGCACGACCAGCGCGGACAGCCGGGTGTCGCCGCCGGTGAAGTGGCCGTACTCATGGGCGAGTACGGCCCGCAGCTGCGCCTCGGTCAGGCCGATCAGCAGCGGAACGCCCAGGTGCAGGCGGCGCCGTCCGGGGAGCAGACCGAGCAGCCGCGGCTCCTCGCTCACCGACGCGTTGACGTCGCCGGTGAGCAGGACGCGGTCGGGGACGCGGGTGCCGGCCGCGGTCGCGACGTCCCGGACCAGCGCCCACAGCCGGGGTTCCGCGGCCTCGGTGACCGGGATGCCGGGCTCGTCCTCACCCCTGGGTGTGCGCAGCATGAGCATGCCGCGTACGACGGGGACGCCGAGCAGCACCGACACGATGGCGATCTTCACGGTGACCAGGCCGTGTCCCCAGGTGAACACGGTGATGTCGAGAGCGACCAGTGTCGCGAGGAGCACGAGGCTCAGCAGATAGAAACCGAGCAGCAGAACGAGAGCGCGCAGTGCGCGCAGAGTTGCGCCCATCGGGCGGATCCCCCCACAGGACCTCAGAAAAGATCAGAAAAGACAGGACATGGTGCGGCGGGCACCACTCGGCACGGTGCCGAGACGACGGCGGCCGGGGCGTGCGGTGCGGTGTGGGGGGATGCCGGAGTATGCCCTACCGCAGGTCAGAAGGGCAATGCGGATATGGCGCCGGGCCGCTGCCCGGGGGTGCCGAGACGCCGTGGGCGGCTCAGCCGGGCAGGGTGGCCGGGCTGCCGCCGTTGGCCTCGTAACCGGCCACCGCCAGGGCGCGGTAGACGGCGAACTCGGCGGCCGGGTCGGCGGACAGCGTCCAGGGCAGTGCGCCGATGTGCCCGTCGACGTGCATCAGCTGGTGCATGGCCTCCTGCCAGCGCTCGGCGCGGACCAGGAAGAAGAGCAGCAGATGGCGGACGTGCGCGAGCATCGGGTCGTCGGGGCGGGCCGCGTGCGCGGCGTGCAGGGCGCCGTGCATCGCCTTGGTGACGACCTCGCTCTGGTAGAAGCTCGCCACCAGGTTCACCTCGGGGAGGTGCTCGAAGACCGCGAACAGCGGCAGCGCCGCGAGCAGCGAACCCTCCGGGGCGCGGGCCGCGGCGGCCTCGGCGAAGGAGTACGCCTGCTCGCGCGAGCCGTGCCACTTCTCGCACCAGTGGTGCAGCGCGGCCAGATGCGCGCCCATGTGGTGCGGGGCGCGGTCGAGGATCTTCAGCCACAGCTGGTCGAACTCGGCCTGGGAGTAGGCGAGTCCGCGGGCGATGGACAGCTCGATGATGTACGGCACCGGGTCGCCGGGGGCCAGCAGGGCCGCCTGCCCGCACGCGTCCCGGGCCTCCTCCATGATGATCCGGAAGTCGTCCGTGCCCGGCGTCGACGTCCGCCAGGCCTGCTGCACCAGGAACTCCGCGTAGACAGCGGCGGCGCCCGCGTCCTTGGGCTGCTCGGCCCGCCACACCCGCAGCCACTGGCCGCCCGGCGTCTCGTGCACCCCGCCCGGCCGCTGCTGCAGCTCCAGCGCGGCGGCGCCCGCGAAGGCCTGCACCCGCTGCCAGCGCCGCTCTCCCTCGGTCTCGGTGCCGGCCAGCAACTGGGAGGCCGCGCGGTAGTCCTGTGTGCGCTGCACCAGCTCCAGGACGTCCAGAAGGTCCTGGTCGGGGCCGGGCATGCGCACGTCCAGCTCTTCCTGGCGCACGAAGCCGTAGGCCGCCGGGTCGGCGGCGTCCGGGTGTCCCGGAGGAACCTGCTCGATCACCCCGCGCCTGCGCCGCATGAGCGGGAGCAGCACGAAGCTCAGCATGAGCAGTGCCATGAGCAGCCAGAGAATCGCCATGCCTCAAGCGAACCAGACGTCGCCGACGATTGGCCAACCCCACCGCCCGGCTGTGGAAAACTCTGGGCCGGGTCATGACAGCAGAGCGACTTCCGGCCGGCCCGAGACGGTGTCCCCGTGCCGGGGCGGGCGGTCCCGAGCGCGGCCCGCACAGGGAAATCCCTCTGTCCGGTGCGGCCCCTCGCCGTCCGGGCGTCAACATCCTGCCGAGCGCACTACGCTCGGTGCACATGAGCGACAGGCACATCAGTCAGCACTTCGAGACCCTCGCGATCCACGCGGGCAACACCGCGGATCCCCTCACCGGCGCGGTCGTCCCGCCGATCTACCAGGTCTCGACCTACAAGCAGGACGGCGTCGGCGGGCTGCGCGGCGGATACGAGTACAGCCGCAGCGCCAACCCCACCCGCACCGCCCTCGAGGAGAACCTCGCCGCGCTGGAGGGCGGCCGCCGCGGTCTCGCCTTCGCGTCCGGCCTGGCGGCCGAGGACACCCTGCTGCGCACGCTGCTCAGCCCCGGCGACCACGTGGTGATCCCGAACGACGCCTACGGAGGAACCTTCCGCCTCTTCGCCAAGGTCGTCACCCGCTGGGGCGTGGAGTGGTCCGTCGCCGACACCAGCGACCCGGCCGCCGTGCGCGCCGCGATCACCCCGAAGACCAAGGTCGTCTGGGTGGAGACCCCCTCCAACCCGCTGCTCGGCATCACCGACATCGCCGCCGTCGCCCAGGTCGCGCACAGCGCGGGCGCGAAGCTCGTCGTCGACAACACCTTCGCGACGCCCTACCTCCAGCAGCCGCTCTCGCTCGGCGCGGACGTCGTCGTCCACTCCCTGACCAAGTACATGGGCGGCCACTCGGACGTGGTCGGCGGTGCGCTGATCGTCGCCGACCAGGGCCTCGGCGAGGAACTGGCCTACCACCAGAACGCGATGGGCGCCGTCGCCGGCCCCTTCGACTCCTGGCTCGTGCTGCGCGGCACCAAGACCCTCGCCGTGCGCATGGACCGGCACAGCGAGAACGCCACCCGGGTCGTCGACATGCTGACCCGGCACGCGCGCGTGACGCAGGTGCTGTACCCGGGCCTGCCCGAGCACCCCGGTCACGAGGTCGCCTCGAAGCAGATGAAGGCGTTCGGCGGCATGGTCTCCTTCCGCGTCGAGGGCGGCGAGGAGGCCGCGGTCGAGGTGTGCAACCGGGCCAAGGTGTTCACCCTCGGCGAGTCGCTCGGCGGCGTCGAGTCCCTGATCGAGCACCCCGGCCGTATGACGCACGCCTCCGCGGCGGGCTCCGCCCTCGAGGTCCCCGCCGACCTGGTCCGCCTGTCGGTGGGCATCGAGAACGTCGACGACCTGCTCGCGGACCTGCAGCAGGCCTTGGGCTAGTCGGCGGTTCCCGGCGGTTTCCTGCGGTTTCCGAGAAGCCGGTGTCCCGTGGACGCACCGGCCGACGGCACGTCGTGCCGTCGGCCGTCCGGCTCGGCTCACCAGCCGGTGATCGGTGGTGTCGTCTGGGAGGGCGGCTGCGTCCACGGGTGCACCCGGGCCGCCCACACGCCGAACGCGACGGCCGCGGCGCAGGCCAGCAGCCACAGCACCCGGCGGACGAGCACCCTGCGCCGCAGCAGGCGCTCGCCTCGGCGCACGGCCTCGGCGCACAGGTCCGGCGGCACCGGCGCCGGTGCCTGCTCCATGAGCTGTCGCGCGGCGCTTTCCCGCTCGGCCCGGTTCACCCCGCCCTCCTCGTGCACCGGGGGCCCGGCGCGACCGTGCGGCCATGAGTGCGGGTGCCCCGCCGGGCACCGTCCGCTCGTACGGCGTTCCCGAGGCTCCGGACGCTGCCGACGCTCTCCTCGTGCCTCCCGCTCACGACGGCGCCACCTTCCTGCCCGCGGTCCGTGGGGCGGTCGGGCGGGCCGGGTGGAGCAAGGTCGCCGTCGCGCGGTCGCAGATGGTGTGGATGCGGTCCGTCGGCAGGCCCAGGAGGGCCGCCGCCTGCTCCTCGGCGACGCCTTCGTACAGGCGCAGCACCAGGATCAGCCGTTCCTGCGGGGTGAGCGCGGCGAGCGGGCTGCGTGGATCGGGGCGGGCGCGCCCGAAGGCGCCGTAGCGGTGCCAGGTCGCACGGGCGAATCGGGTGGCGAGGTACTGGCGGGCGCAGTCGTACGGATCCTCGCCGTGCAGCCGGTCCCAGTGCGCATAGGTGTGGGCGAGCGCGAGTGTCAGCAGCCGCCGCGCGCGCGGGTTGGCGTCCGGCGCCTCCGCCGTGAGCAGCGTGGCGGCATGCTGCAGACGTCCCGCCGCGCCCGCGACGAACGCCGCGAACTCCCTGGCCCGGCGGGCACCTCGGGACACCTGCCGATCACGCACCGCGCCTCCCCCTGGAGGAGCCCTGCCCGGTACGGACAGGTGAACCCCGTACGACACACAGGACCCGGTCTCATATGAGGCCAGCGGCGGGCCCGGGGTCAAGACTCCGGAACCGACCGGTATCCGCGAGCGCGCCGTCCGCGGGGGCCGGAGGCGGGGCGTCCGCGCCTCAGGACGTCGGCGGCTGTTCCGCCGGCCCCGGTCCCGGCACCGTCATCCGGGCGGACAGGGCGTGGTTGAAGCGGGTCAGGAGAGTGCAGAAGTCCTCGCGTTCCTCCGGTGCCCAGTCCTGTGTCAGCTCGGCCATCAGCTGACGCCGGGAGGAGCGCACCTCTTCGAGCCGGGTGCACCCGCGCGGGGACAGCTGCAGGACCACCGCGCGTCCGTCCTCGGGGTGCGAGGTGCGCTTGACGAGCCCGGAGTCGACCAGCGGAGCCACCTGGCGCGTCACCGTGGAGGAGTCGATGCCCATGCTCGCGGCGAGCGCCTTGACGCCCATGGGGCCTTCCTTGTCGAGGCGGTTGAGCAGCAGGTAGGCCGCCCGGTCCATGGAGTTGCGCACCTGCCCCACACCCCCGAGCCGCGTCTGTTCGGCACGGCGGGCGAACACCGCCACCTCGTGCTGGAGGGTGTCGAGAAGACCGGTGTCACCGACGGTCGTCATGTCCATCGACATTTCGGGTGTTGTGGGCATGGCCGGAGGCTCGCTTCATGAAGGGCTGCTGGGTTGGGGGACAGGGTACGCGGCCCGGGGGCGCCACGTACCGGCGCTGCACGAACCGGTCTCGGAGCTTGGTCACACCAGTCGTGCACGAGCGTGAACTGCGATGCTGGAGTCATGAGCTACGGCACGGTCGGCTCCTTGCGTTGCGTCACCCTCGACGACGTGCGCGGAGCCCGGAAGATGCTCTCGGGCGTGGCGCGGGTGACCGCGATGGAGGGGAGCCGGTACCTGTCCCGGCTGGTCGGCGCGCCGGTGCAGCTGAAGTGCGAGAACCTCCAGCGGACCGGCTCGTTCAAGCTGCGCGGCGCCTATGTCCGGATCGCCGGTCTGCTTCCGGAGGAACGTTCCGCCGGAGTGGTGGCCGCGAGCGCCGGGAACCACGCGCAGGGCGTGGCGCTGGCCTCCTCGCTGCTCGGTGTCCACTCCACGGTGTTCATGCCGAAGGGCGCCCCGCTGCCGAAGATCAGTGCGACCCGCGACTACGGCGCCGAGGTGCGGCTGCACGGTCAGGTGGTCGACGAGACGCTGGCCGCCGCCGAGGAGTACGCGGCCGAGACGGGCGCGGTGTTCATCCACCCCTTCGACCACCCGGACGTCATCGCCGGTCAGGGCACGGTGGGCCTGGAGATCCTCGAACAGTGCCCGGAGGTGCGCACCATCGTCGTCGGGATCGGCGGCGGCGGGCTCGCGGCCGGGATCGCGGTGGCGGTGAAGGCGATACGGCCGGACGTCAGGATCGTCGGCGTGCAGGCGGAGGGCGCGGCGGCCTACCCGCCCTCGCTGGCCGCCGGGTATCCGGTGTCGGTGGAGCACCCGGCGACGATGGCCGACGGCATCAAGGTGGGGCGGCCGGGCGTGGTGCCGTTCGGGATCATCCGCGATCTGGTCGACGAGGTGCGCACCGTCGGTGAGGACCACCTGTCGGCCGCGCTGCTGCTGTGCCTGGAGCGGGCCAAGCTGGTCGTGGAGCCGGCCGGGGCGAGCCCGGTCGCGGCGCTGCTGGCCGCGCCGGACGCCTTCGAGGGCCCGGTCGTCGCGGTGCTCTCGGGCGGGAACGTGGACCCGGTGCTGATGGAGCGCGTGCTGCGGCACGGGATGGCCGCGCAGGGCCGCTACCTGGCCGTACGGCTGCGCCTCACGGACCGCCCCGGCGCCCTCGCCACGCTTCTCGGGGTGTTGTCGGTGGTCGACGCCAACGTCCTCGACGTGAGCCATGTCCGAACCGATCCCCGGCTCGGCCTCACGGAGGCGGAGGTCGAGCTGCACCTGGAGACGAAGGGTCCGGCGCACTGCGCCGAGGTCGACCAGGCCCTGCGCGACGCGGGGTACGTCGTCATCGCCTGAGGCCGCGGCCTCTTCGCCATCCGTTCAGGTGAAGTGCATTGAGCAACGCGATACATCGCGTTATGGTGTGTCGCAGTGGCCGTGGGCTCACTGCACGCATGTGGAAGAACCGCAGGCGTATCCGATGACGTGGAGACAGACATGCCAGGCGCCATCCATGCCGAAGGCCTGGTGAAGACCTTCGGCGACGTAAGGGCTCTCGACGGCGTAGATCTGGACGTGCCCGAGGGCACGGTCCTCGGCCTGCTCGGGCCGAACGGCGCCGGTAAGACGACGGCCGTCCGCTGCCTGACGACCCTGCTGCGCCCCGACAGCGGCAAGGCGCTCGTGGCGGGTGTGGACGTACTGAAGCATCCCGACGCCGTGCGCCGCTCGATCGGTCTGTCCGGCCAGTTCGCGGCGGTCGACGAGTATCTGACCGGCCGGGAGAACCTGCAGATGGTCGGGCAGCTCTACCAGATGAGGAGCAAGGCGGCCAAGGTGCGCGCGACGGAGCTGCTGGAGCAGTTCAATCTCGCGGACGCCGCCGACCGCCCCGCCAAGACCTACTCCGGAGGCATGCGCCGCCGGCTCGACCTCGCCGCGGCCCTCGTGGTCTCGCCGCCGGTGATGTTCATGGACGAGCCGACGACCGGCCTCGACCCGCGCAACCGCCAGCAGCTGTGGGAGGTCATCAGGCAGCTCGTACTCGGCGGTACGACCCTGCTGCTCACCACCCAGTATCTGGAGGAGGCCGACCACCTCGCCCATGACATCGCGGTGGTCGACCACGGCCGGGTCATCGCCAAGGGCACCTCCGACCAGCTCAAGGCCCGCACCGGCGGCGAGCGCGTCGAGGTCGTGGTGCACGAGCGCGAACACATCGCGACCGCGGTCGAGGTGCTGCGCGGCTTCGGCAAGGGCGAGGTCACGGTCGAGGAGCACACCCGTAGGCTCACGGTCCCCGTCGCCGGGGGTGCCAGGCTGCTCGCCGAGGTCATCCGCGAGCTGGACATCCGCGGGATCGAGATGGACGACGTCGGGCTGCGCCGCCCGACCCTCGACGACGTCTTCCTGTCGCTGACGGGACACGTGGCCGAGACCGCCGCCCGGGACGAGCAGGACGAGCCGGACGAGCAGGACGAGCAGGACGAGAGCCCCGCCGACGCCGGCAAGGAGGCCGTGAAGTGAGCGCCACGAGTGATTCCCTGGTCATCGCCCGCCGGAATCTGATCCGCATGGGCCGGATTCCCGAAATGCTGGTGTTCGGGCTGATCCAGCCCATCATGTTCGTGGTGCTGTTCACCTATGTGTTCGGCGGCTCGATCCAGGTCGGCGCGTCCAACTCCACGCAGGCCTACCGCGAGTTCCTGATGGCCGGCATCTTCGCCCAGACCGTCACGTTCGCCACGGCGGGCGCCGGCGCGGGCATCGCCGACGACATGCACAAGGGCCTCATCGACCGTTTCCGCTCCCTGCCCATGGCGCGCGGCGCGGTCCTGACCGGGCGCACCCTCGCCGACCTGGTGCAGACGGCGCTCACCCTGGTCGTCCTGGCGGTCGTCGCCCTGGTCGTCGGCTGGCGCACGCACGAGAACCTCGGCAAGGTGCTCGCCGGATTCGGTGTGCTCCTGCTGCTCGGGTACGCGTTCTCGTGGATCGGCGCGCTCATCGGCCTGTCCGTGCGCACCCCTGAAGCGGCCACCTCGGGCGGTCTGATCTGGCTGTTTCCGCTGACGTTCATCTCGAACGCGTTCGTGGACGCGAACCAGATGCCGGCCTTCCTGCGGCACATAGCGGAGTGGAACCCGTTCAGCGCCACGGTGCAGGCCTCCCGCGAGCTGTTCGGGAACCTCCCCCCGGGCTTCGAGACGCCCGACGCCTGGCCCATGCAGCACCCCGTGTGGGCCTCGCTGATCTGGTCGGTCGTGATCATCCTGGTCTTCCGCACGCTCGCGGTCCGCAAGTACCGCCGGGCGGCCGGCTGACCCTCCCGGCGGTCCGGGGGTACGCAAAAGCCCCCGGTGTCCGGCCGGATCGGCGGGCACCGGGGGCTTGGGAGTCGCAGGGGCTCGGTCAGCCCGAGTACGGCTCGGCCTTCAGGATCTTCACCGAGGCCGTCTTGCCGTTCGGCAGCTCGTACTCCGCGTCCTCGCCCACCTTGTGGCCGAGGACACCGGTGCCGAGCGGGGACTGCGGCGAGTACGTCTCGATGTCGGCGCTCGCGTACTCGCGGGAGGCGAGCAGGAACGTCATCGTGTCGTCCTCGTCACCGTCGAAGGCGATCGTGACGACCATGCCGGGCGCGACGGCACCGTCGGTGGAGGCCGGGGTCTCGCCCACCTTGGCGTTCTCGAGAAGCTGGGTCAGCTGCCGCACGCGCAGCTCCTGCTTGCCCTGCTCCTCCTTGGCCGCGTGGTACCCACCGTTCTCGCGCAGGTCGCCCTCCTCGCGCGCGGCCGCGATCTTGGCGGCGATCTCCGTGCGCGCAGGACCAGTAAGGTACTCAAGCTCGGTCTTGAGCTTGTTGTACGCCTCCTGGGTCAGCCAGGTGACGTTCTCGCTGGTCTGGGTCACAGGGTGCTCCTCGTCGGTACTGGGAATACAAAGCATCGCCCTACCCAGAAGAATGTTCCCTCTTGGATGGGCGAAACCACGAGCCTAACAATTCAAGGCCGTAAGGGGGAGGACATAAGCCATCAGAATCACATCAATGCAGGTCAGCATGTGTGTATTCCGGGTGACGGCCGGGGAGTGTCCGTCGTCCGCCGTCGTCAGCCAGTGTGACAGCCGAGCAGCTCGGCCGTGGTGCCCTTCGCCGTCGTACGGAGCGTGACGACCTGGTCGACGCGTGTGTCCGACGCGGTGAAGCGGAAGTCGGCCCGGCCCACCTCGGAGCCGTCCGCCGCCTGGGAGCGCAGGGTGCAGTAGCCGTCGGTGCCGGAATCCTTGTGGACCTCCAGATGCACCTTCACCGCGTTGTCCGTGGCCTCGAAGGTGATCACCTGGGCGCTGATCTTGGTCTCGACGACATAGTGGTAGGCGAAGTACCCGACCAGGATGAGCAGGGCAGCGCCGAGCACGGCACCGGCGATCTTGAGCTTGCGGTCGGCGCGCTCGTCCGAGGAGCGGCCGTAGCGGCCCTCGGGCAGCCGCGTGCTCGCCGTACTCATGATCGTCCTCTCCGCGGAATTATTCGTCCCCCGATTCCGTCACTATAGAAGCCGCCGTTCGCGCCGAAGACACGGGGCGCCGAGTTACCGAGGATTGAGTCTTGACTGACCAGCTGCGACTGATGGCCGTACACGCGCACCCCGACGACGAGTCGAGCAAGGGCGCCGCCACCATGGCGAAGTACGTGTCCGAGGGGGTGGACGTGCTGGTGGTGACCTGCACCGGCGGAGAGCGTGGGTCCATCCTCAATCCGAAGCTCCAGGGCGACAAGTACGTCGAGGAGCACATCCACGAGGTCCGCAAGAAGGAGATGGACGAGGCCCGGGAGATCCTCGGCGTCAAGCAGGAGTGGCTCGGCTTCGTCGACTCCGGCCTGCCCGAGGGCGACCCGCTGCCGCCGCTGCCCGACGGCTGCTTCGCCCTCGAGGACGTCGACAAGGCGGCCGGCGAGCTGGTGCGCAAGGTCCGCGCCTTCCGCCCGCAGGTGATCACCACCTACGACGAGAACGGCGGCTACCCGCACCCCGACCACATCATGACCCACAAGATCTCCATGGTGGCGTTCGAGGGCGCGGCGGACACCGAGAAGTACCCGGAGAGCGAGTACGGCGCGGCCTACCAGCCGCTGAAGCTCTACTACAACCAGGGCTTCAACCGGCCCCGCACCGAGGCCCTGCACCAGGCGATGCTCGACCACGGCCTGGAGTCGCCCTACGGCGAGTGGCTCAAGCGCTGGAGCGAGATCGAGCGCGCCGAGCGCACGCTGACCACGCACGTTCCGTGCGCGGACTTCTTCGAGATCCGCGACAAGGCGCTGATCGCGCACGCCACGCAGATCGACCCCGACGGCGGCTGGTTCAAGGTGCCGATGGAGCTGCAGAAGGAGGTCTGGCCCACCGAGGAGTACGAGCTGGCGAAGTCGCTCGTCGATACCTCCCTCCCCGAGGACGACCTCTTCGCGGGCATCCGCGACAATGCCTAGCATGAGCGCAAGCGTGAGCCTGGCAGTGACGCATCTCGTCCCCCTCGCCAAGGAGGTGGACGAGAACAAGGTCACCCCCGGTGTCCTCGGCTTCATCGTCTTCGCGGTGATGGCCCTGGCGGTCTGGGGCCTGATGAAGTCGATGAGCAAGCACATGAACAAGGTCGACTTCAAGGAGGCCCCGGACGCGGAGGCCGGGCAGAAGGCCGACTCCGCGGCCCAGCGGGGCTGACCCGGGCGTCAGCGCCCCGCCGGTACCGCCACCCCCATCACCTCCCGGGCGTGGCGGTCCGGAGTCATGCGCAGCCGCCAGGCCTGCCAGCCGTCCTCCAGGGTGACGCCGCGTTCCAGCAGCAGGGCGTACGCCGAGACGTAGTCCGCCAGCTTCTCGTCCCGCAGGGGGTGGCCGGCGCGGGCCAGCTGGGCCAGCTCCTCCTGGGCGACCGCCGTGCCCACCTCCACCCCGCCCGGCGCCGCGTACGGCAGCAGGGTGCAGCGCAGGAAGCGGGCCCAGTCCTCGCCGCGCCGGTCGCCGTAGGAGGCGAACAGGTCCAGCGCCTCGTCGGACAGGGCGAGCGCCGCTTGCGTGCGGGCGTTGCCCGCGTCGACCACCGCCAGCTCCAGACAGGTCCACGCCTCGCCGTGGGCGACGCCGATGCGCTGGAAGTCGGAGCGGGCGTCCACGAGGAGCTGCCGGGCGAAGCCGGAGTTGCGCAGCGAGCCGGTCTGCGCGGCCCGCTGGTCGCGGGTGACCCGCGCCGAGTGGTGCCGGGCGCAGGCCAGGCCGTAGACGTCGCGCATCCGGGAGAACATCGTGCGGGACCGCTCCAGGTCGCGCACCGCCCGGTCCAGCTCGCCGGCCTCCTCCAACGCCTGGCCCAGGTAGTACAGCGTCCACGCCTCGCCGCGCGCGTCCTCGTTCTCCCGATGCCGGGCCGCGGCCTGCCCGAGGGCCTCGACGGCCGGTGAGGCGTCACCGGCCACCAGACGGGCCCGGGCCAGCTGGGTCAGCGCCCAGGCCTCGCCGCGCGCGTCCTGCGTGCGGCCGTACCGCTCCAGGGCCGCCCGCAGCTCCGTCTCCGCGTGCGGTACGTCCCCCATCCGCAGCGCCAGCTGGCCGAGCTGGAAGTGCGCCCACGCCTCGCCGTGCAGCGAGCCGCCCTCGCGATGCAGGACCAGGGAACGGGTGAGCAGTTCCAGCGCCTCCGCGAGGCGGGCCCGGTCGCGCTGGACGGCGGCCAGGGCGTGCATCGTCCACGCCCGGTCCGTCGCCAGCTCCGGTGCGGCCTGCAGATCCAGCGCCTCCTGCAGCTTGGCGGACGCCTCGGTGAGGTTGCCCTGGTGGTGCAGAGTGATCCCGAGCGAGCACAGGGCGCGGGCCGCGCCCGCGTCGTGGTGCGCCTCCCGGTACAGGTCCACCACCGAGGCCAGCGTGGTGCGCGCCTTGTCCAGCTCGCCCAGCTGCCGGGCCGCGATACCGGTGCGCCACTGCACCGAGCGCACCAGCAGCCCCTGGTCCACGGCCTGCGCCAACTCGCTGATCTCACCGAGGCGGTAGAGGTCGCCGCGCAACAGGCAGTAGTCGCACAGCGCGCCGAGCAGGTTCTGCACCGCCGACTGGTCCACGCCCTCGGCGTGCCGCAGCGCCGCGGTGATGAAACTGGACTCGTCGTCCAGCCAGCTCAGCGCCTCGTCCAGCGAGGTGAAGCCGTGCGGGTCGAACTGGTGCGAGCGCGTCGACATGTTGCCGTCCACCAGGCGCAGCACCGAGTCGGCCAGCTCCGCGTAGTTCACGATCAGCCGTTCCTGCGCCGCGGTGCGCTCGGCCGGGTCCTCCTCGTCCAGCAGCCGGGCCTGGGCGAAGTCGCGCACCAGGTCGTGCAGCCGGTAGCGGCTGCCGCGCACATGATCGATGAGGCCGGCCCGGGCGAGGGCGGCCAGATGGCGGGTGGCCTCGCCCTCGTCCGTCGCGAGGAGGGAGGCCGCCGCCGCGGCGCCCAGTGAGGCGCGGCCCGCGAGCGCGAGCCTGCGCAGCAGCCGGCGCGACGGCTCCGGCTGATCGGTGTAGCGCAGCCACAGGGCGCGCTCCACCGGTTCCACCGGGCCGTACGCCCCGAGGTCCATCGCCAGTTGCCGGGGTGAGCGCGGGCCGAGCGCGGAGCCGGCGACCCTCAGTGCCAGGGGCAGTCCCTCGCACAGCGCGTGGATCCGCTCGGCGGACTCGGCGTCGTACGGGCCCGAGGTGTCCTCGGCGGCCGTGCCGAGCAGTTCCTCGGCGCCGGCCGCGTCCAGCGCCTCGACCGGCAGGTGGTGCACCCAGGCCGGCAGGTCCGCGGGCAGGTCGAGGGCCGTACGGGCGGTGACCAGGACCAGGCTGTCGGAGCGCTCGGGCAGCAGCGCCCGCACCTGCTCCGGGTCCGAGGCGTCGTCCAGCACGATCGTCACCGGCAGACCCGCCAGATGCCGGTGGTACAGCTCGCCGAGCCGCTTGACCTGCTGGTCGGGGGAGGAGCGCTCCCGGAACAGCAACTGCTCTCGGGGCGCGCCGAGCCGGTTGAGCAGATGCAGCAGGGCGTCCCGCGTCGGCAGCGGCGCCTCCTCCCGCCTGCCGCCGCGCAGATCCACCACCACCGCGCCGCGGAAGTGGTCGCGCAGATCGTGCGCCGCGCGCACCGCGAGCGTGGTCCGGCCGGAGCCGGGTGCGCCGTGCAGCACGACCACCGTCGGCCGGGTCTCCGTGGCCGCCCGGGCCGCCTGCGCCCACTGCCGGATCCGCGCCAGCTCCGCCCGGCGCCCCGCGAACAAGCCGTCGCTGTCCGGGAGTTTCCCGTACGACTGCTCCAGCACCGTGCGCCTGCGGGCCGCCGCGCTCTTGTCCGCGCCGCGACGCGGCGCGGCGTCCGATTCCGTCCTCCGCTTCGCGCCCGTGGAGGCGCTGAGCACCCGCTGCTGGTCGAGGAAGGGACGGATGCCCCGCACCTCCAGCGCGGTCAGCCACTGCAGCCGCAGCTGCTCGGGCCCGCCGGGCTGGCCGACCGTGCCCGCGCGGTGGTGCGCGGCGGGCAGATGGGCACCGGCCACCTTCACCACGGAGGCGGCGGCACCGGCCACGCCCGCGGCGACGCCCGCGCCGACGGCCGTACCCGTACCCGTGCCGAGGGACAGGTCGGCCACGGCGGCCGCCACCGCGGCGACGACCGCCACCAGCAGGGCGGTTCCGGCGCCCGCGCGGGCGTACCGCTGCCCGAAGGTCAGGCGGCCGGCCTCGGCCTCGTCCAGTGCCCGGGTGTACGCGTCGTACTCCTCGCCGGCCGTGCCCGCCATCGCCTCCAGCGCGCCGCGCGCCCGCGACAGCAGCACCTGTCCGTCGATCCGTCCGCCCAGGCGCCGGACCTCCTCCTCCACGGCGCGCACCAGCAGCCGCTCGGCCTCCGCCCGATGGCCGTCCCGCATGTTCCGTCCCCCTCCGGCCGCAACTTCCTTGCCTATGAGTGTCCTTCGGGGGAGACGGGATGGCGAGGGGCTGACGATCAGCGGGTGCGGTGAGGGTTTCGTGTCGACCTTCTCTACCGGCCGCCGGGCCGCCCCGCCGTCGAGTCGCGGAGGTCACGGAGTCCGCCCCCGGCCGTGGACCTTGCCCAGGGCGAGACGGACACAGGCCGCGGCCAGCACCGCCTCCGCCGCCGCGCACAGCAGTGCCTCGGCCAGCGGGGCGCCGGTGCCGGCCGTCGTTATGTCGAACCAGGCGTCCAGCGCGGCGGTCGCGGCCGTCGCGGAGGCGGTGAGGCGGGCGCGGGGGTCGCCGCGCAGGCCCAGGAGGGCCGTGGTGGCACAGCCCGCCGCCATGAGGACGTCGAGGCCGATCCAGGCCAGCGGCCAGTTGTCCACCCGCGCGCTGCCCGGCAGGGTCAGGGCCAGCAGCACCATCCACGGCACCAGCAGCACGGCCGTCGCTCCCAGCAGGACCAGGGGCCACTTCTTCCGCACGGTCACGCCCACGCCGTCCCCTCTCACGATCCCTTCGACTGCCACCATCGTAGAACGCAGAGAATTCTCTGCAAAGAAAATTCGGCAATTGTCAGGGTCTTCTCAGGGTTCCCGGGGTTACCGTGGCGGCATGACCGACGGCATGCCCGAGATGACCAGCCTTGAGCGCACCGCTCTCTACAAGTCCCTCGGCAACCCGCTGCGCCGCCGGATCCTCGAATACCTCGGCCGGCACGGCGAGGCGAACTCCACCGTCCTCGCCCGCGAACTCGGCGAAAGCTCCGGCACCACCAGCTACCACCTGCGCAAACTCGCCGAGCAGCGGCTCATCGAGGAGATCCCCGAGAAGTCCGGCGGCCGGGAGCGCTGGTGGCGGTCGCTGCCGTTCCGGCACACCACGCCCGACCCGGCCACCATGGCCCCGCAGGAGTACGAGGCCGCGGCCCGCCTCGCCCATCTGAAGATCGAGTTCGACACCGCCCTGTACCGCCGCGCCCACCAGGACTACCGCGGCCCCGAGGGCTGGTCCCAGGTGCAGCGCCACGGCACCTGGCTCACCAGGGAGGAACTCCTCGACTTCGTGCGTGAGTACCACGCGCTTCTCGACCGCTACGGCCACCCGCGCGAGGAGGCCCCGGACGGGGCGCGCCCGATGCTGATGCGTTTCTACGCCGTCCCCGAGCCCGTGGGAGAGTGGAACGGTGAACCGACTGGCCCATGAGACGTCCCCGTATCTGCTCCAGCACGCCGACAACCCCGTCGACTGGTGGCCCTGGTCGACCGAGGCCTTCGACGAGGCCCGCAGGACCGGCAAACCCCTGCTGCTGAGTGTCGGTTACAGCAGCTGCCACTGGTGCCACGTCATGGCCCACGAATCCTTCGAGGACCCGGCCACCGCCGACTACCTCAACGAACACTTCGTCAGCGTCAAGGTCGACCGCGAGGAACGCCCCGACGTCGACGCCGTCTACATGGAGGCCGTCCAGGCCGCCACCGGGCAGGGCGGGTGGCCGATGACCGTCTTCTTGACCCCGGACGCCGAACCCTTCTACTTCGGGACCTACTTCCCGCCCGCGCCCCGCCATGGCATGCCCTCCTTCCGGCAGGTGCTGGAGGGGGTGCGGCAGGCCTGGGACACCCGGCGCGACGAGGTGAGCGAGATCGCCGGGAAGATCGTGCGCGACCTCGGCGGGCGGGAGATCAGCCAGCAGGGCGACCGGGCGCCCGGCGAGCAGGAACTCGCGCAGGCGCTGCTCGGGCTGACCCGCGAGTACGACCCGCAGCGCGGCGGATTCGGCGGGGCGCCGAAGTTCCCGCCGTCCATGGCGCTGGAGTTCCTGCTGCGCCATCACGCGCGCACCGGCGCCGAGGGCGCGCTGCAGATGGCCCGGGACACCTGCGAGCGCATGGCCCGCGGCGGGATCTACGACCAGCTGGGCGGCGGCTTCGCCCGGTACTCCGTCGACCGTGACTGGGTCGTGCCCCACTTCGAGAAGATGCTGTACGACAACGCCCTGCTCTGCCGGGTGTACGCGCATCTGTGGCGGGCCACCGCCGGCGCCGGAGCCGCCGACGGGCACAGCGACCTGGCCCGGCGTGTCGCCCTGGAGACCGCCGACTTCCTGGTGCGCGAACTGCGCACGGACGAGGGTGGGTTCGCCTCGGCGCTCGACGCGGACAGCGACGACGCGAGCGGGCGGCACGTCGAGGGCGCGTACTACGTGTGGACCCCCGAGCAGCTGCGCGCCACCCTCGGCGACACGGACGGCGAACTCGCCGCCCGGTACTACGGCGTGACCGACGAGGGCACCTTCGAGCACGGCCGGTCCGTGCTCCAACTGCCCCAGCAGGATGCCCTTTTCGACGCCCACAAGGCCGCCTCCGTCAAGGAGAGGCTGCTCCGCAAGCGCCAGGAGCGCCCCGCGCCGGGCCGGGACGACAAGGTCGTCGCCGCCTGGAACGGCCTCGCCGTGGCGGCGCTCGCCGAGACCGGCGCCTATTTCGACCGGCCCGACCTGATCGAGGCCGCCGTCGGCGCCGCCGACCTCCTCGTCCGTGTGCACCTCGACGAGCACGGGCGGCTCGCCCGCACC
Source organism: Streptomyces yokosukanensis (assembly GCF_001514035.1). Classification (GTDB taxonomy): domain Bacteria; phylum Actinomycetota; class Actinomycetes; order Streptomycetales; family Streptomycetaceae; genus Streptomyces; species Streptomyces yokosukanensis. The sequence continues at coordinate 517,474 of NZ_KQ948208.1, forward strand.
AGCAAGGACGGCCGCGTCGGCCCCAACGCCGGTGTCCTCGAGGACTACGCCGACGTCGCCGAGGGCTTCCTCGCCCTCGCGTCCGTGACGGGGGAGGGCGTCTGGCTGGACTTCGCCGGACTGCTCGTCGACCATGTGCTCGCCCGCTTCACCGACCCCGACGACGGCACCCTCTACGACACCGCCGCCGACGCCGAACAGCTCATCCGCCGGCCGCAGGACCCCACCGACAACGCCACCCCCTCCGGCTGGACCGCCGCGGCCGGAGCCCTGCTCAGCTATGCCGCGCACACCGGGTCCGCACCCCACCGCAGCGCCGCCGAGCGGGCGTTGGGGGTGGTGACGACGCTCGGGCCGCGCGTGCCCCGGTTCATCGGCTGGGGACTCGCCGTCGCCGAGGCCCTCCTCGACGGGCCGAAGGAGGTCGCCGTCGTCGGACCCGACGCCGCGGACGAGAGGACGGCCGCCCTGCACCGTACGGCGCTTCTGGGTACCGCCCCCGGTGCCGTCGTGGCCATGGGCGCGGCGCAGAGCGACGAGTTTCCGCTTCTCGTCGACCGGCCGCTGATGGACGGAGCCCCGGCGGCATACGTCTGCCGTCACTTCACCTGTGACGCGCCGACCACCGATCCGGAACGGCTGCGGGACGTGCTCAACAGCCACTGAGCTGCGTCGACGCGAGGCAACAGGAAAGGGTGAACTGTCCGAAAGTGAGCGTGTGTTCGGATAGGTACCGCTTCCCGTAACACCGTTCCGAAACAAGCTATTTATCGGAAGAGCTCCCACGCTTCACAGATCCCCCCTACGCTCTCCACAGCGACACGACGGGTGACTTGTTGATGACCGACCGTTGTGCGCACAGGGGGTTTCAGCGGATCTGGGGGGATCTTTTTGCTGACGTCTGTCTTCATCGCTGCCGTCTCGCTTGCCCTTTTCTGGATGGCGGCCTTCACCCTGTGGTGGCAGATGCACGCGTGGCGCACGCCCGAGGTGCTCGCCTCCACCCGGTTCGGCAGACCGGACGGGGGCGAGCACCTGTCCTTCTCGCTGCTCCTGCCGGCCCGGCACGAGCAGGCCGTCCTCGACCACACCATCCAGCGGCTGCTGGAGTCCACACACACCGACTTCGAGATCATCGTGATCGTCGGGCACGACGACCCCGAGACCACGGCGGTGGCCGAGCGGGCCGCCGCCCGGGACCAGCGGGTCCGGGTCGTCGTCGACACCCATGAGAAGAAGAACAAGCCGAAGGCCATGAACACGGCGCTGCCGCACTGCCGCGGCGACGTCGTCGGGGTCTTCGACGCCGAGGACCAGGTCCACCCGGAGCTGCTCGCCCACGTCGACCACGCCTTCCGCACGACACACGCGGACGTGGTCCAGGGCGGCGTGCAGCTCATCAACTTCCACTCCAGCTGGTACAGCCTGCGCAACTGCCTGGAGTACTTCTTCTGGTTCCGCTCCCGGCTCCATCTGCACGCGCAGAAGGGGTTCATCCCGCTCGGCGGCAACACCGTCTTCGTACGCACCGACGTCCTCAGGGACGCGGACGGCTGGGACCCCAACTGCCTCGCCGAGGACTGCGACCTCGGCGTCCGGCTGTCGTCCGTCGGCAAGAAGGTCGTCGTCGCCTACGACTCCGACATGGTGACCCGCGAGGAGACCCCGGGCTCGCTGATGTCGCTGCTCAAACAGCGCACCCGCTGGAACCAGGGCTTCCTCCAGGTGTACCGGAAGAAGGACTGGTGCCGGCTCCCGGGATTCGGGCAGCGGCTGCTCGCCCGGTACACGCTGATGACGCCGTTCCTCCAGGCCTTCTCCGGCGTGATCATCCCGCTCAACGCGGCCGTCGCGCTCTTCCTCGACGTCCCCGTGGGCGTCGCCTTCCTCACCTTCCTGCCGCTGGTCACCGCCGCCGTCACCTTCGTCTTCGAGGTGGTCGGCCTGTACGACTTCGGCAAGCAGTACGGCCTGAAGGTCCGCATGGTCCACTACGTGAAGCTGATCGTCGGCGGTCCCTTCTACCAGGTCCTCCTCGCCGGCGCCGCGATCCGCGCCGTGTGGCGCGAGCAACGCGGCCGCAACGACTGGGAGTTGACCACGCACGTCGGCGCGCACCTCACCGCGGCCGAGCCCCTCCGAGAGGACGTCCCCGCGTGACCTCCACACTTCCCGCGGTGACCGCAGCGAAGGTCCCCGCGCCGCACCGGGCTGCGCCCGAAACGCCCGCGACCGACGGCGCACGGCCGCCGCTGCGACTCCGCTCCTCCCGCCCCGACCTGCTGCTCTGCGGTGCCCTGCTCACCGCGATCGTCGTCGTCCAGGGCTGGAACATCGCCGACTACCCGACCCTCAGCGACGACGAGGGCACCTATCTCGCCCAGGCCTGGGCCGTCCAGCAGGGCCGGGGCCTGGCCCACTACACCTACTGGTACGACCACCCGCCGCTCGGCTGGATCCAGATCGCCCTGCTCAGCTGGATCCCCTCGGCCGTCAGCCCCGGCTCGATGACCGTCGGCACCATGCGCATCACCATGCTGCTGGTCGGCGGCGTCAGCGCGGTCCTCGTCTATGTCCTCGGCCGCCGGCTCTCGCTGCCCCGCTGGGCCGCCGGACTCGGCATGGCCCTGTTCGGACTCTCCCCGCTCGCGGTCGTGCTCAGCCGCGAGATCTTCCTCGACAACATCGCGGTGCTGTGGCTGCTGCTGGCGTTCTGCCTCGCCGCCTCGCCCAGCCGGCACCTCTGGCACCACTTCGGCGCCGGGCTCGCCGCCGCCGCGGGCGTGCTCACCAAGGAGACGATGCTCGTCGTCCTGCCCGCCCTCCTCGTCACCATGTGGCGGCACAGCCATCGCGACACCCGCAAGTTCGCCCTCACCGGAGCCGTCACCGCCTGCGCCCTGATCGGCTTCTCCTACCCGCTGTTCGCCCTGCTCAAGGGCGAGCTGTTCCCGGGCACCGGGCATGTGTCCCTGTGGGACGGCATCAAGTACCAGATGTCCAGGCCCGGTTCGGGATTCATCCTCGATCCGGGTTCCGGCTCGTACGGCGTCCTGCACTCCTGGCTGTACTACGACCGGGTCCTGCCCCTCGGCGGCCTCGCCGCGGCCCTGCTCCTGCTGCTCACCCGGCGCTGGTCGGTCACCGCACGCGCCCTGGCCGGACCCTCCCTGACCGTGGCGATCCTGGCCGCCGTCGCCCTGCGTCCGAGCGGCTATCTGCCCGCCATGTACATCATCGGCGCGCTGCCCTTCCTCGCCCTGGTGCTGGCCGGCGGCGCCGCGTCCGCCGCGCACGCCGTCATCCGCAGGCGGCGCACCGAGAACGAGAAGCGGTACGTCACCGGCGGCCGGTATGTGCTCGCGGGCGTCCTCGCCCTCGCCGCCGGCGCCTACGTCGTACCGCACTGGTACGACGGCGACCGCACCGCCGTCACCGCCGACGCCAACAAGCCCTACCGGCAGGCGTCCCACTGGCTCGGCACCGAGGTGACGGACCCGAAGGACACCCGCGTCCTCGTCGACGACGCCCTCTGGCTGGACCTCGTGCACGCCGGATACCGGCCAGGGCTCGGCGCCATCTGGTTCTACAAGGCCGACCTCGACCCGGCCGTCACCAGGACCATGCCGCACGGCTGGCGCGACATCGACTACGTCGTCGCCTCGCCGACGGTCCGCCGCGACGCCAAGGACCTGCCCAACGTGAAGGCGGCGATCCAGCACTCCGCGCCGGTCGCCACCTTCGGCAGCGGTCCGGACCGCATCGAGATCCGGCGGATCCAGCCGGCCACGGGAGGCGCCCGATGAGCGAGTACACGGCCCCGGCCCTGGGCCGGGGCGCGGTGGAGGTCCCGGAGCCCGGCGCCGTCACCCTCGTCGTGCCGACCTTCAACGAGTCCGCGAACATCCGGCAGCTGCTGCACCGGATCACCGAGTCGGTGCCCGCGCGGCTGCCCTGCGAGGTGCTCTTCGTGGACGACTCCACCGACGACACCCCCGAGGTGATCCGCGCGGCCGCCCAGGACTGCCCGTTCCCGGTGGCCGTGCTGCACCGCGAGGAACCCGTCGGCGGCCTCGGCGGGGCGGTCGTCGAGGGGCTGAAGGCGGCGACCTCGGACTGGATCGTCGTCATGGACGGCGACTGCCAGCATCCGCCGTCCCTGGTACCGGAGTTGGTGGCCACCGGCGAGAGGACGAACGCCGCGCTCGTCGTCGCCTCCCGCTACATCGAGGGCGGCAGCCGGGCCGGGCTCGCCGGTGGCTACCGGGTGGCCGTCTCGCGCGGCGCGACCTGGCTCGCCAAGGCCCTCTTCCCACGCAGGCTGCACGGCATCAGCGACCCGATGAGCGGCTTCTTCGCCATCCGGCGCAGCGCCGTCACCGCCGACGTGCTGAAGCCCCTCGGCTACAAGATCCTGCTGGAGCTGGCCGTCCGCAGCCGCCCGCGCCGGGTCGCCGAGGTGCCGTTCGTCTTCCAGGACCGGTTCGCGGGGGAGTCCAAGTCGACCGCGCAGGAGGGCCTGCGCTTCCTGCGCCATCTGGCCGGGCTGCGCACCGCCTCGCCCGCCGCGCGCATGGTGGGCTTCGGGCTGATCGGCGCGAGCGGGTTCGTACCGAACCTCGTCGGGCTGTGGGCGCTCACCGCCCTCGGCATGCACTACGTACCGGCCGAGATCCTCGCCAACCAACTGGGTGTCGTCTGGAACTTCCTCCTCATCGAGCAACTGCTGTTTCGCGACCGGCGTGCGCACCGCCGCTGGTGGGACCGGCTCGGCCGGTTCGCGCTGCTGGCCAACGCCGACCTGGTTCTCCGTATCCCGCTGATCGCGCTGCTGGTCGGCCGGTTCGGCATGGGAGCCCTGTCCGCCACCGCGCTGGCGCTGGTCATGACGTTCGTCCTGCGCTTCGTCGGCACCGAAGCGCTGGTCTATCTCCCGCGCCGCACCGACCGGAAGAGAGCCGCGTGAACAGACACCGCAGACGGATCGCGCTGGCCGGGGTGGGCACCCTGACCGCCGGTCTGCTCCTGGCCGTGCCCCAGCCCGCCGAGGCCGCCAACCTGATCAAGAACCCCGGCTTCGAGACCGCCGGGACGGACGACATGCCCTACTGCTGGGAGAAGTCCGGCTGGGGCGACAACGACTTCGCCTTCGAGACGACCTCGGACGCGCACTCCGGGGCGAAGGCCATGAAGGTCACACTGACCCGGCGTACCGAGGGCGACCGCAAGGCGCTGATCACGGAGTCCGCCGACTGCGCGCCGGCGGTGTCCGCGGGCAGGCAGTACGACCTCGGGCTCTGGTACAAGACCACGACCCCGGACGCCAACATCACCCTCTTCCGGCACGACACGAACGCCGGCTGGCAGTACTGGACCGACCTCAAGACCCTGGACATGGCCTCGGCCTGGACCCGGGCCACCGTCCGCACCCCCGAGGTCCCGGCCGGCACCGACCGCATCACCTGGGGTGTCTCCGTCTACGGCAGCGGCTCGGCGACCACCGACGACTACACCATGGACCAGGTCCCGGACGTGGTGCCGCCGGCCGGGTGCACCGGCACCGACGACCAGTGCGCCAACGGCAGTTGGTCGGTGCTGCCGACGCAGAACCCGGTGCGCTCCATGCACTCCGTCGTCCTCAGGAACGGCAAGGTCCTGCTGATCGCCGGTTCCGGCAACAGCGAGGAGGCCTTCGACGCGGGCACGTTCACCTCGGCCGTGTACGACCCGGCGAACGGCACCTACAAGGTCGTTCCGACACCGAAGGACATGTTCTGCGCCGGGCACGTCCAGCTCCAGGACGGCCGGGTGCTCGTGCTGAGCGGCAACAAGGCGTACCCGGTCCCGGGCGGGCACGGCTACGAGGGGTTCAAGGACTCGTACGTCTTCGACCCGCAGACCGAGACCTACAGCAGGACCAACGACCTCAACGACGGCCACTGGTACCCCTCGGCGACCGAGCTGGGCAACGGTGACGTCATCACCTTCGGCGGACTGCGCGAGGACTCCACCGGATCGGTGACCACGGAGCGGTTCTCGGCCGCGCAGAACCAGTGGCTGCCGCTGTCGCAGGTCAACCAGACCTGGTCGTACTGGGGCCTGTACCCTGCGATGATCCTGATGCAGGACGGCCGGCTCTTCTACACGGGCAGCCATGTCTTCGGCAACAACATCCCCGGCACGGGCTCGGCGATCTACGACTACGACGCCAACACCATCACGCAGATCCCGGGGCTGCAGAACAAGGACGAGCGCGACCAGTCGGCGTCCGTGCTGCTGCCTCCGGCCCAGGACCAGAAGGTCCTCACCATCGCCGGCGGCAACATCGACTCCAACCCGGACGCGAACCGCCTGACCGACCTGATCGACCTCAAGCAGGCCGACCCGTCGTACGTCGCCGGGCCGCCGATCCCGCAGGGCACGGTGGACCTGGGCAACGGCCCCCAGCCGGAGACCGGCGGCCAGGGCAAGATGTACGTCTCCGCCGTCCTGCTGCCCGACGGCAAGGTGCTGGAGACCGGCGGCGCCCTGCACAACCGCGCCAACCCGGTCCACGAGTCCTCGATCTACGACCCCGGCACCGGCACCTTCGACCCGGTGGCCGCCGACCCCGAGCCCCGCGGCTACCACTCCTCGGCGTTCCTGCTGCCCGACGGCCGGGTGATGGCCACCGGCGACAACCCGGGCGACGGCTCCTGGAACCACAACGTGTCCATCTACACCCCGCCCTACCTCTACCGGGGCACACGTCCGACGATCACCTCGGTGATCAACCAGGAGTGGAAGTACGGCGACACCCAGCGGATCACCGTCGACCGCCCCGTCGCCAAGGCGGAGTTGATCCGACCGGCCGCGGTCACCCACTCCTCCGACCCCAACCAGCGCTTCGTCGACCTGCCGCTCTCGGTCGACGGCGACAACGTCGACCTGAACGTCACGAACAACCCGAACATTGCCCCGCCCGGCTGGTACATGCTCTTCGCGGTCGACGCGGACGGAGTTCCGTCGGTGGCCCGGTGGGTGCATCTGACGGGCCCGGCGGCCCTGACCGCCGCGTCCCCGCACGTCCACTCCTTCGCCGACGGCCTCACCGGCAAGGTGTCGGGTCCCGCCAGGAAGAGGGCCGCGCAGCAGGTCAGCCCCACCATCTCCGGCTGCGACCGGCACTACGGCTCGGTCAACGTGTGTGTGCCGACGGTGTTCCCGCCGCAGGTGAAGAAGACGACCGCGGCCCGCTGCGACTGGCTGCGGCAGAACCACTACGGCCGGCTGAAGGTCAACGGCGGCGACGATCCCCTGGGGCTGGACCCCGACCGGGACGGAACGGCCTGCGAGAAGGGGGACACCCGCAGGTCCTAGTGCCGCACTGGGTCTAGCTCCGGTCGGCGAGGGCGCGTTCCACGATGGCTTCCAGCTGGTCGTGGTGCGCGCCCTTCCAGTACGCCCGGCCGCACTGCGTGCACCGGGCGAAGACGTCGTACGACCGCTGGGTGCCGTCCTTGAGCTGGTCGGCGACCTGGTCCTTGGTGGCTTCCTCCAGCAGGCCGTTGCAGGCGGTGCAGCGGGTCCAGGGGGCCAGATCGGGGGCGAAGCGGTCGAGGACGTCGTGCACCTGGTCGTCGGGCCGGGTGCTGTAGACGAACGCGCCCGCCCACAGCTCGCGGCGGCGCAGCAGGCCCCGGTCACGGCTGAGCATCACCCGCTTCTCGGCGGCCGAGCGCGTGGCCAGCGCGGGGTCGCCGATGTCCGTCGACTCGTAGGCCGCGTCCACGCCGAGCAGTCGCAGCCGACGGGCCAGGGTGCCGAGATGGACGTCGAGGAGGAAGCGGAGCGGGGCGCCGGGGACCTGCTGGGGGCGCTCGACGGGCCGCACCCGCACCGTCTCGCCCGCCTTCGGGATGTGCGAGACCGGCACCTCGCGGCCGTCCACGACCAGTGCGCCGACCTCGGTCAGCGGGACGCCGAGGGACTCGACGACATGGCCGAGCGTCGAGACACCGTCCGTACCGAGCGGGGTGGCGCCGGCCCGCCGGGCGGCCGGCACGAACAGGTGGAGCGCGGGGGCGACTTCGACGTGGATCTCGGCTCGGTTCACTCCGTCAGCATCGCACGGGTGGCGGCGTCGGCCTCAGCGGATTTCGCGGGGGAAGCCGTGCTCCAGGACGTCCAGGGTGCGGTCGATCAGCGTGTCGAGGTCGTCCCGGTGCCCGTGTTCGGCCCAGTACATGGACGTCTCCATCAAGGCGCCGATCAGGGACATGGCGTAGACCCGGACCTCCAGGCCGTCCGGGTCGCGGCCGGTGCGCTCGCCGATGGCCTGGCAGAGCATGCGACCGGTGGTCGACATGGTCTCCATCATCCGTGAGCGCACCGCCGGGACCTCGACGGTCAGCCGGGTCCGCAGCCGGCTGACCTTCTCGTCCTCGGGCGTGCCGAGCCGGACGGCCCGGTGCACGACGTACCGAATGGTCTGCGCCCAGGGTTCGTCGGCGGGACGCGCCCTGACCTCCTCGAGGAGGAGCGGGTCGTACTCGTCCGTGAGGACGATGTCCTCCTTGGTCGGGAAGTACCGGAAGACGGTCGACGGCGACACCTCGGCGCGCTCGGCGATCTGGTCGATCGTCGTGGCGTCGTAACCCTGTTCCTCGACCAGCGCGTACGTCGCCGTGCGGATCGCCTCCCTGGTCTTGATCTTCTTGCGCTCGCGCAGTCCCAGCTGCGGGCGGTCGGCGGGCGGGAGGGGGGAGCTTGCGGCCGTCATGCCGGTCATTGTCCGCCATCGGCGGCGGCGGTGACCATGGCCGGGGTCTCCTCCTGCGCGGTCGGCAGCACGGCCGGGGTGCTGGGCAGCAGCAGCGCGGCGAGGAGGGCGGCCACGAGGGAGGCGATGCCGCAGACGATCAGCACCAGGGTCATGCCATGCACATACGCGGTGTTCGCGGAGGCCGCCAGATGGGCCGATCCGGTGTGTGCGGCCACCACATGCGCGGCGACCACGGACTCCTTGGCGGTGTGTGCCACCGGTCCGGGCAGCCCGGCCACGTCCAGCCGGTCCCGGAAGGCGCTCGCGAGCAGGCTGCCGAGCAGGGCGATGCCGATCGCGCCGCCGACCTGGCGGACGGTGCTGAGCAGCCCGGAGCCGCTGCCGGCCCGGTCGGCGGGCAGCGCGCCGAGTGCCCCGGCCATGGCCGGGACCATCGCGAAGCCGAAGCCCAGGCCGGTGATCGACAGCCACAGGGCGGTGAACCCGTAGCCGTCGTGCACGGTCGTACGGCTGCCGAGCAGGGCGGCGAAGGCCAGTACGACCAGACCCGTGCCGACCACCGTGCGGGCCCCGAAGCGGGCGACGAGCGGCTGGGTGCCCTTCGCGGCGATCATCAGTCCGGCCATCATGGGCAGCAGGCGCAGCCCGGTGCCGAAGGCGTCGTGGCCGAGGACCGCCTGCAGATAGGTCGGCACGGCGAACATCAGGCCCGACAGCACGAACATCACCAGGGTCGCGGCGACGGTGTTGAGCAGGAAGCCGCGCTGGGTGAGCAGGCCCATGTCCAGCATGGGGCGGGGCATCCGGCGTTCGCGCAGCACCAGGGAGCCGAGCAGGACGGCGGACGCCGCGAACATCGCCAGTTCCCGGCCGTCGCCCCAGCCTCGGTCCGGGGCCTCGATGATCGCGTAGATGAGCGCGCCCAGACCGGCCGCGGTGAGCACGGTGGAGACGATGTCGACCTTCGGGGTGGCCGGGTCCCGGGTCTCCGGCAGCAGGAGGACACAGGCGGCGATGCCGATGGCGGCCATCGGGATGTTGATCAGGAAGACCGAGCCCCACCAGAAGTGGTTCAGCAGAAAGCCGCCGACCAGGGGGCCGAGCGGCATGCCGAGCGCCGAGGCGGCGGTGATCATGCCGACGGCCTTGCCGCGCTCGTCCGGGCCGAACAGCGCGGGCAGCACGGACAGGGACAGCGGCATGATCAGCGCGGCGCCTATGCCCATGGCGGCACGGGCGGCGATGACGGCGTTCACGTCGCCCGCCAGCGAGCCCAGGAGTGAGCCGCCCAGGAAGAGGGCGAGTCCGGTGATGAGCATCCGGCGGCGGCCGAACCGGTCGCCGAGCAGGCCCGCCGGGAGCATCAGCGCGGCGAAGACCACGATGTAGGAGTCCGCCATCCACTGCTGCTGCCCGGTGGTGGCGCCGAGCTGAGCGGCCATGGTCGGCAGGGCCACGTTGAGGATCGTCGTGTCGAAGGCGAGCACCAGCATGCTCGCGACCAGGGCCCCGAGGGCCCACCAGCGGCGGGGGTCGTGCCGGGTGCCGGCAGCGTTGATGACAGTAGCCATGAAATGAGAGTAGCTTTCAAAATGATGTGCCTGTCAAGAGATAGCTGATGTCAGGCAAAAGAAAACGGCCACGGCTGGTGAGCCGTGGCCGGAAGCGGGAGGGGGAGGGCTACGCGTGCTGGTAGGCCACCAGCGAGATGCCGACGTAGTGGACGATGAACGCGGCGAGCGTGAAGGAGTGGAAGACCTCGTGGAAGCCGAACCAGCGCGGTGACGGGTTCGGGCGCTTGATGCCGTAGATCACGCCGCCGGCGCTGTAGAGCAGGCCGCCGACGATCACCAGGACCAGGACCGCGATGCCGCCGGTGCGCAGGAAGTCGGGCAGGAAGAAGACGGCCGCCCAGCCCATCGCTATGTAGCAGGGCGTGTAGAGCCAGCGTGGGGCGCCGACCCAGAAGACGCGGAAGACGATGCCGGCCGCGGCGGCGGCCCAGATGCCCCACAGTAGCCACTGCCCCTTCGCGTCGGGCAGGAGCAGCATGGTGAGCGGTGTGTAGGTGCCGGCGATGATCAGGAAGATGTTGGCGTGATCCAGGCGGCGCAGGACGCCGTCCATCCGGGGGCTCCAGTTGCCCCGGTGGTACAGCGCGCTGACGCCGAAGAGCAGGCAGGCCGTCAGGACGTAGATCCCGCAGGCGACGCGGCCTCTGGTGGAGTCGGCGAGGGCGGTGAGCACGAGCCCCGCGATGAGTACGGCCGGGAACATGCCGAGATGCAGCCAGCCGCGGAGTCTGGGCTTGACCGGATGCGGCAAGGAGAGCGCGGTGGGACCGCGGCCGGCGGCCGGCGGGTCCGTGGGCGCGTCGGGGGCGGACGCAGTCATGGGCCGCATCGTACCTACGGAACCGTAAGTTACGGATCAGTCTCGCCCATGGAGGGTCGCGGAGTGGCCATCCTCTCACGGGCGGCGTGGCTGCCGTGTTCAAAAAGTCCTTCAGGCGAACTCCACGTGCATGTAAAGGAACACGGAGATACGCAGGGGCGATGCGAAAACCGTGGCCTTCCTCACGCCGCTCACCTGTGACTCCCCCTGGACATATGCGCACTCGCGACGGATGATCAAATGAGTGCGGTCGGCACCGGATGAGCGCCAACAGTCGAACGACTACGAAGCATCCGGGTCGCAGCCCCCACGGGGCCCCAAGGAAAGATCCCTCACAAGGGCAAAAATCCCTCACTTAGGAGCAATCGTGGCGCGCGACATCGCGGCTCCCGCCCCCACCAACCACCAGGAACTGATCTCGTGGGTCGACGAGATCGCCGAACTGACCCAGCCGGACAGCGTGGTCTGGTGCGACGGCTCCGAGGCCGAGTACGAGCGGCTCGCCGAAGAACTGGTGGCCAAGGGCACTTTCAAGAAGCTCGACCCGATCAAGCGCCCCAACTCCTACTACGCCGCCTCCGACCCGACCGATGTCGCGCGCGTCGAGGACCGGACCTTCATCTGCTCCGAGAAGGAGGAGGACGCGGGCCCGACCAACCACTGGAAGGCCCCCGCCGAGATGCGGGAGATCTTCAGCGGCGAGAAGGGCCTGTTCCGGGGCTCGATGCGGGGCCGCACCATGTACGTCGTCCCGTTCTGCATGGGCCCGCTGGGCTCCCCGCTGTCCGCACTGGGTGTGGAGATCACCGACTCCGCCTATGTCGCCGTCTCCATGCGCACGATGACGCGCATGGGCAGCGCCGTGCTCGAAGAGCTCGGCGAGGACGGCCGCTTCGTGAAGGCCGTCCACACGCTGGGCGCCCCGCTGGAGCCGGGCCAGGACGACGTTCCGTGGCCGTGCAACTCCACCAAGTACATCTCGCACTTCCCCGAGTCGCGCGAGATCTGGTCCTACGGCTCCGGCTACGGCGGCAACGCCCTGCTCGGCAAGAAGTGCTACGCGCTGCGTATCGCCTCCGTCATGGCGCGTGACGAGGGCTGGCTGGCCGAGCACATGCTGATCCTCAAGCTCACCCCGCCGCAGGGCGAGTCCAAGTACGTGGCCGCCGCCTTCCCGAGCGCCTGCGGCAAGACCAACCTCGCCATGCTGGAGCCCACGATCTCCGGCTGGACCGTGGAGACCATCGGCGACGACATCGCCTGGATGCGCTTCGGCGCGGACGGTCGCCTGTACGCGATCAACCCCGAGGCCGGCTTCTTCGGTGTCGCGCCCGGCACCGGCGAGCACACCAACGCCAACGCGATGAAGACCCTGTGGGGCAACGCCGTCTTCACCAACGTCGCGCTCACCGACGACGGCGACGTGTGGTGGGAGGGCATGACCGAGGAGCTGCCCGACCGTCTGACCGACTGGAAGGGCAACGCCTGGACGCCCGCCTCCGAGACGCCGGCCGCCCACCCCAACGCCCGCTTCACCGTCCCCGCCGCGCAGTGCCCGATCATCGCGCCGGAGTGGGAGGACCCGAAGGGCGTGCCGATCTCGGCGATCCTCTTCGGCGGCCGCCGCGCCACCGCGGTCCCGCTGGTGACGGAGTCCCTCGACTGGAACCACGGCGTCTTCCTCGGCGCCAACGTGGCCTCCGAGAAGACCGCCGCCGCCGAGGGCAAGGTCGGCGAGCTGCGCCGCGACCCGTTCGCGATGCTGCCGTTCTGCGGCTACAACATGGGCGACTACATGGCCCACTGGATCGACGTGGCCAAGGACAAGGACCAGGCCAAGCTGCCGAAGATCTACTACGTCAACTGGTTCCGCAAGAACGACGAAGGCAAGTTCGTCTGGCCGGGCTTCGGCGAGAACTCCCGTGTCCTGAAGTGGATCGTGGAGCGCCTGGACGGCAAGGCCGAGGGCGTCGAGACCCCGATCGGCGTGCTGCCGGCCAAGGGCGCGCTCGACACGGCAGGCCTGGAGCTGGCCGAGTCCGACCTGGACTTCCTGCTCTCCGTCGACAAGGAGATCTGGCGCGAGGAGGCGGCGCTCGTCCCCGAGCACCTCAACACCTTCGGCGACCACACCCCGAAGGAGCTGTGGGACCAGTACCACGCGCTGGTGGAGCGCCTGGGCTGAACCGCCCGCCCATGACTCCACGGCCGGCCGCCGTGCCCTGACCAGCGATCGTCCCGGCCGGCCGTGGAACAGCACACGGGGCCCCGCACAACGGCGTGCGGGGCCCCGGCCCTTTTCAGTTGTTGCGCTCCTCCAGATACCGGGTGTGCGACTCCTGTCGCCGCGCCTCCTTGTCCCGCAGGCCCGAGACCAGGTGCTCGGCCTCCTCGCGGAGCAGCGCCAGCTGCCGGTCCAGATGGCGTTCCGGGGACTCCGCGCCCGCGGTCATCCGAGTCCACCAGCGGGTGCGCACATAGGCGTCGACGGCCTCCGGGATGTCCTGCCGTACCGCGCGGGACACCGTGTGCACGCCGTCCGGGTCCTGGGCGAGGGCCTCGGCGACCCAGCCCGGCTCCAGCAACGCGGTCAGCAGCTCGGTGAGTTCGGCGAGCCAGTCGCCGGCCGTGGCGGGCAGCTCGACGTCCGCGAGATAGCCGCGCAGCTTCGCGAAGTCGGCCCGGATGGCGTCCAGCTGGGCCGACGGGCTCGGGAAGTCGGGCAGGGCCGGCCGCTCCGGCGGGGCGGTCAGCGCGCCCGCGCCGTACAGGCCGACGACCACGACCGGCCAGTACGGTCCCGCGACCCCGGTGAAGGTCAGCACCAGCCCGACGACCCCCAGTGCGCCGCCGGTGAGGTTCTTGCGGGACTCCAGATAGCCGAGGACCCTACTGGTAGCCACGGATCTCCTCGAAGGCGCCGTCCAGTGAGCCCTGCTGGGCGTCGAAGAGACGGCCGCCGGTCAGGTCGGCGATGTGCTGCAGCTCCGTGCGGGAGGAGTCGCCGAAGAGGATCGGGAAGACGGGGGTGTCCCGCCGGGTGCCGGTGAGGGAGCGGTAGAAGCCGTCGAAGTCACCGGCGTCGACACCGGCCGTGTTCTCGCCGTCGGTCATCAGCACGATCGAGGTGAACGTGTCCTTGCCGTCGCCGAGATGGTCGTACGCCTTCTCCAGCGAGGTGTAGATCGCGGTGCCGCCGTCGGCGCCGAGGGCGTCGGTGTCCCGGCGGATGGCGTCCAGGCCGGCCTTCGGGTCCTTGGGGTCGACGACATGGGTGCGCACGCTCTTCACGTTCGAGCCGAACGGCATCAAGGTCACCTCCTCGCGCTCCCGGAAGTCGCCGGTGAGGTCGGTCAGCGCCTTCTTCAGCGCCTTCAGCCGCTCGCCGGCCATCGAGCCGGAGGTGTCGAGGACGTACACCGTGCGGGAAGGGCGGCGCAGTTCGTTCTCGTAGGAGTGGAGGAGGCCGTCGGCGACCGAGCGGCTGCCCGGGAAGGGCAGTTCGCGGCGGCGGCTGGTGTCGAGGCCGGGCGCGGGCGGCACCGAGGCGACGACCGGGCGGCGGTGGGTGGTGTCGGTGATGAGCCGCTGCACGGCGTCGGTGCGCAGATCCTCGGTCACCCGGCGGACGTCCTCGCGGGTGCGCGCGCTCGTCGAGGCGAGCGAGGAGAGCGGATAGTCGGCGGTGACGACACCGTCGCCGGGGCGGAACACGGTGAGGCCCGGGATGCCCTTGAGCACGGACTCGTAGTTGAGCAGGGCGTCGACCGTGCCGCGCCGCTGGTAGGCGGTGGCCAGCCAGCCCGAGGAACCCGAGGTCAGCTTCTGGCCCTTGAAGAACTCCTTCAGCCGCGGAGTGGCCTTGGCGACATCGGCGTCGGTGAGCGCGGACTGGGCGCCGGAGAGGGCCGAGGCCACCGATATCAGCGTGGAGAAGCCGGAGTTGGAGCGGGCCGGGTCGGTCATGCCGTAGGTCAGCCTGCCGTCCTGCACGGCCTGTTCGATCTGGCTCCAGGTCACCTGATCGGGCTTCCAGCCGAGGGACTTGACCGTGGCCGGTTTGACACCGATGGCGACCGGGCTGGACATCACCGGTGTCTCGGAGACCACCTTCCTGGCCGCGTCGGGTCGCAGCCGCAGATAGTCGTCCGAGGACAGCCACAGCGCGTCGTACGCCCCGTCGGCCTTGCCCTTGGCCAGCAGATCGACGGCGTCCAGGGTGCCCATGTAGGTGGGCCGGACGGTGATGCCGGTGTCCTTGCGGACACGGTCGAAGACGGCGCCCATGTCGCTGAGTTCGCTGGAGGCGAGCACGCGCAGGGTGCCGGGCTCCGGGGCCGCGGGGTCGTCCTTCTTGTGGTCCTCGGACGTGCAGCCGCTCAGCAGGGCGGCCGTCACGGCGAGCAGGGCGAGGGCGGATCGTCGTCGTCTCATGGGAGCGGGCCCTCCAAAGCGCCCTGGGACCTGCTGCGTTCCAAGTAGGCGGTGGCGTTGTGCAGTTCGTCGGCCAGCGAGGCCACCGTCGAGGCCATCACCTCGCTCGCCTGCACCTTGTAGCTGTCGATGGCGTCGAGGGTGCGGTAGATCTGCTGGAAGGCGCCGCGCAGCGTCTCGGCGCCGACGGCCGGGTCGGCGGCGATGCGCTGGATGTCCTCGCCCTGCGAGGAGAGCATCTCGGCGTTGCCCCGGATGAGGTCCTCGGTCGTCCCGCGCAGGGCGTCGACCTGCTCGACGACCTTCTTCTGCCTGTCCAGCGCGGAGGCCAGGATCACGGAGATGCGCAGGGCGGACACGGTGGTCGTGGCGGCCCGGTCGACCCCCTTGATCAGCTCGTTGTTGTTGCGGCGTACGACGTCCATGGCGAGGTAGCCCTGTGCGCACACGGCGAGCTGGGTGAGCAGGTCCTGGTGCTTCTGCCGGACGGGGAAGAGCACGTCGGCGCGGAGGGTGTCGGCCTGCTCGGGGTCGCCGACCCCGTTGACGTGCTCCTCGACGGCGGTGTCCAGGGCCTCGGTGAGGACGACGTACTCCTGGAGCTTGCCCATGGTCTCCCACAGTCGCACCCGCTCGGTCTGCAACGCGGCGTTGTCGCGGCGCAGTTCGTCCTGGCCGCCGCGCAGGGTTCCCACGATCTGGTTCAGCGTGCCCTGCGCGGAGGCGAACTTGGCCACGTGGTCGCGCAGCCGGGTACCGCCGGGCAGCCGGGACAGGAACTTCCTGCTCCGGCTCCCGGGCAGGTCGCGCGGATCCAGGTCCTCCACGACCCGGCGCAGCTCCACCAGCGACCCGGCGACCTTCGCGGTCGCGTCCCCGCCCTTGTCGGGCAGGCTGCGCAGGGTCCGCTCCAGCATCCGGTCGGACTGGGCGGCGGCGGTCCGCAGCTCGCCCGCGCCGAGCGCGGCGATCTCGCCGACCTTGCCCGTGAACTCGGGCGAACGGGCGTCGAGCGAGGCGAGCGAGGCGACGTAGGCGGTGGCCTTGCGCGCCATCTCGTCGCGCACCGCGTCCTCGACGGGCACGAGCCCACCGGCCCGGTCCGGGGGCACGGCGGCCACCGGCTCCGGCGGCGAAAGGCTGAACTCACTGTCCCTGTCGGTCATGTGGCATGCCCCCCCGGGTCATCCGCGCGCCCGGCGGGTCATCTCGTGCAGCACCTGGGAGGTGGGCACGGGCGCCTGCCGGACGCCGGTGAGATTCTGGTTGAGATAGTCGGACTCGCCGGCGGTGGCCGAGACGAACTCGGCGGCGTCGCCCTGCGGCCGGAACCCGTGCCGGACGGCGAGCCTGCGCAGGGTCGGGTCGGTGCCGAGGAGTTCGCCGAGCGCCCGTCCGTCGGCGTCGAGCGGTACGACGGTGTGGTCGCTGTTGACGGTGGTGCCGGGGTAGAGGACCACGAGGTCGTCCGCATGGTGCTGCGTGACGAGCAGCGAGGCGACCTGCGACTCGTACATCAGGACCAGCGGGTTTCCGGCACCGCTGACGAAGTCCCGGAAGACCGAGTCGCTGCTGGACTGCTGGGCGCCCTGGACGCTGACCAGTTTGTGCAGCAGGGGCGCGGTGCGGTCGATGTCGGTCTCGCTCGCGACCACCTTGCCGCCGTTGGCGACGTAGGAGGCGGCGGCGAGGTACAGGGCACCGGAGTTGGAGGTCTCGGGGTCGGTGCTCGTGATGTAGAGCGTGCCCGTCAGCTCCCCGTGCGCCGCGGACCCCTTGAGCTGCTGCCAGGTCCGGTTCTGCCGGACGGCGTCCAGGTACGCGGCCATCTTCAGCGTGCCGCGGTTCCTGCCGTCGAGCGTGGCCAGCCCGTTCGCCGCGAGCACGTCGGCCGCGCTGCGGTGGGCCACGACGACCAGCGGCGAGTAGAAGGGCCGGGGCAGCGGCTCCTGCGCGTGGTACTTCGCGGCCAGCTGGTCGGCGGGCGCCTGACTGCCGGGGAAGGCGAAGTCGTAGCCCTTGAGGTCCAGTCCGTCCATCGCCCAGGAGCCGGAGGACTCGACCTTCACGGTGTAGCCCTTGGCGGCGAGGGCCTTCACCACATCGGGATCGGCGAAGAAGTCTGCCTTCTCCGACCCGATCACTCCACGCACGGTCTTCGTTGCCGTGCCCTTGTCCTCCCCGTGCCGGCCCGCGACGACGGCGGCCACCACGCCACCGATCAGCAGTACGGCGAGGACGATTCCAGCGATTCGTCTCACGCCGGGGAGCGTGCTCCCGGAACCCAACATTCCCCGTGGTGGCCGATGAACGGTGGGTGACATACCGGCCCCGGCACTGCAACGCCTCCTCGCCGAGGAGCGCAGGGCACCGCAACTCCCCAAGGGGCGCGGGGAACTGCGCGAGAAACCACGACGGACCGTCAGCCGCAGATCGACACGAGCCGCCACGGTGGACAGGCGGCCCGCCCCACGGCACTGATCAAACGCACCGCACCCCAAGAACCCGGCCGAAGCCAACGCAGTGCCATGGCTCCCGGTCCGCGCGTCGCTGCGGGTGCACGCGGACCGGGGCCGATCGAGGGACCCCCGGCGGGGTCAGTGGGCGGCGCTGAGCTGCTGGGGATCGGCCGGCGCGGCCGTGTGGGCGTCCATCCGCTCGGCGGCGAGGATCGCCACGGCCGTGTCCGCCCGCGAGGCGGCGACCACCAGCGCCCGCCCGGCGAGCGCGTGGGCGCGCCGGTGCAGGAGGGCGGGGTCACCTGCCGCGGCCGGTGCCGCGCGCAGGGGCGTACGACCTCCCCGCAGCCGGGTCACCTGAGCCGCGAGGTGATCCGCCGCCGCGTCCAGCTCGGCCGACGGGGTGGACGCCCGCAGTTCGTCGGTCACGGCGAGCAGTGCGGCGAGATGGGCGGCGAGCTGGATGTCCAGCTCCTCCTCGCGCGTGCGGTGAGGGACGTCGGAGGCGGTGTCGGCCATCGTGCTGTGGACCGACTTGGTGCGGATCGGTTCGTACATGGGGATGGCCTCCTGTGCTCTGACAGGAAGCCATCCTAGCTTAGATTTCGTCTAAAGTTGAGTCGGGTCACGGAATGAAGTCCGTCGACTACGGCTGGCTGTATCCGTCCAGGAAGGTCCCGATCCGGGTGATCGCGTCCCGGAGGTCGCCGACGCTCGGCAGGGTCACCACCCGGAAGTGATCGGGCTCGGGCCAGTTGAAGCCCGTCCCCTGGACGACCATGATCTTCTCCTGGCGCAACAGGTCCAGGACCATCTGCCGGTCGTCCCTGATCTTGAAGACCTGGGGGTCGAGGCGCGGGAAGAGATACAGCGCGCCCCTGGGCCGTACGCAGCTCACGCCCGGGATCTGCGTCAGCAGCTCGTAGGCGGTGTCCACCTGCTCCTTCAGCCGGCCGCCCGGCAGCACCAGGTCGTTGATCGACTGGCGTCCGCTGAGTGCGGCGACCACACCGTGCTGTCCGGGCATGTTGGCGCACAGGCGCATGTTCGCCAGGATCGTCAGGCCCTCGATGTAGGAATCGGCGTGTGCGCGCGGCCCGGAGACGGACATCCAGCCCACCCGGTACCCGGCCACCCGGTACGCCTTGGACATGCCGTTGAAGGTGAGGGTGAGCAGATCCGGGGCGATCTTCGCGGTCGGGGTGTGCCGGGCGCCGTCGTAGAGGATCTTGTCGTAGATCTCGTCGGAGCAGATCAGCAGGTTGTGCCGGCGGGCGATGTCGGTCAGGCCCTTCAGCATCGCCTCGTCGTAGACCGCGCCCGTGGGGTTGTTCGGGTTGATGATGACGAGGGCCTTGGTGCGGTCGGTGACCTTGCGCTCGACGTCCGCGAGGTCGGGCATCCAGTCGGACTGCTCATCGCAGCGGTAGTGCACGGCCGTGCCGCCCGAGAGGGAGACGGCGGCGGTCCACAGCGGGTAGTCCGGGGCCGGTACGAGCACCTCGTCGCCGTCGTCGAGGAGGCCCTGCATCGCCATCACGATCAGCTCGGAGACGCCGTTGCCGATGAAGACGTGCTCGACGTCCGTCTCGATGCCGAGGGTCTGGTTGTGCATGACGACCGCGCGGCGGGCGGCCAGCAGGCCCTTGGCGTCGCCGTAGCCGTGGGCGGTGGAGACGTTGCGGAGGATGTCCTCGAGGATCTCCGGCGGGCACTCGAAGCCGAAGGCGGCCGGGTTGCCGGTGTTGAGCTTGAGGATGCGGTGACCGGCCGCCTCCAGCCGCATCGCCTCCTCGAGCACCGGGCCCCGGATCTCGTAACAGACGTTGGCGAGCTTCGTCGACTGGATCACCTGCATGCTCGTGAGCTTACGACCCGGTCATGGGTCCCGGGCCGTGTTTTCCGACACGTGAGACACCGAGATTTGCCCGGATATCGCCGTCAGCTGTCTCAAGAGCCACTTGCGTCCCTAGAATCCGCGGTCATGTCCACCGAGCGGGAGTACGAGACAGGGGTGCCCGGCGCCCAGGAACCGGGCGGGGAGCCCGGGGAGCCGCCGCACGCCCCGCACGCGCGGCCGTCGCCGCCGGTTCGGCCGAACGTGTACCTCCCGCAGGCCCCGGCGGCCCCGGTGTACGAGGGCTACACCGACCCCGCCGCCGCCCACGGCTGGCAGAGCGCCTACGACGAGACACGCGAACTGCCCCCGCTGGGTGAGCCGCCCGCGCCGGTCGGACCGGCCGCGCCGGCAGGGCTGTCCGAGGCGGGCGCGCTGGCACCGGCGGACGAGGGGCGGGCCGCGCGTCGCCGTGCCGGGAGGCGCACGGGCGGCCGCCGGCGCGTGGCGGCCGTCGCCGGAGTGCTGGGGGTGGCCGGTGCGGTCGCGGTGATCGCCGCCGTGGCGGGCGGCTCGGACTCCGCCGGACGGCACGGCTCCCGGCCGGCCGGCGGCGGACGCAACGCCGACGACGACTCCGCCGGGGCGAGCCCCCGCACGGACCGCCCTGCCCCGGCCGCCCCGACGACCTCCGGCGGGTCCCCCTCGACCGGTCCGTCCGGTCCGCCGGCGTCCTCGGCCGCCGACGCGTCCCCGGCGCGGACGGCCGGCGGCCCGACCGCCTCGCCCTCCGCCGCGAGCCCCACGACGTCCGGGCCGCCCGCCTCCGGCGGTACGACGCCGAGCCCGACGGCCTCCGCGTCCGGGTTCCCCGGCGGCTGGCGGCATGGGCACGGCGCGGGAAGGCACGGTCACTGACCGGCGGGCTGCGGCTTCGCGCCGACCTCGGCCCGTTCCGTGCCGCTCGGGCGTCCGTCGGCCGCGTGTCGGGCGCCCGGACACGCCGGGTCGGCCCGTGCCGTCCGTGCGGTGACGCATGGGAGGGTTGCCCGCATGACCGAGCAGTTCGGACCTTCCGACGAGGCGAAGCAGGCGATACCCGCCGTCTCACCCGACCACGACGTGCTGGCCTGTGACGAGGACCGCGAACGGTCGGCCGAGCGGGTGCGCTCGGCGGTGGCCGACGGGCGTCTGGAACTGGGCGAGTTGGACGGCCGGCTCACCGCGGTGTACCGGGCGCGCACCCGGGGCGAGCTGGCGGTCGCCGTGCGCGGGCTGCCCGAACCCGGGCCCAGGGACCGGCTGGTGGTGGACCGGGCGCCCACGTCCCGCTTCGCGCTGGGGCTGTTCGGCGGGTTCCGGCGGTCCGGCGAGTGGGTCCTGCCGCCGCGGTTCACCGCCTGGTCGATGTGGGGCGGTGGGCGCCTCGATCTGACCGAGGCCCGGTTCTGCGCACAGGAGACGGTGATCCGGGCCGTCGCCGTGTGGGGTGGCACCGGGATCGTCGTACCCGACGACATCGACGTCGAGGTCAAGGGCTTCGGGCTGTTCGGCGCGGTCGGCGGGCGTGGCGCGCGCAAGTCGGCCCGGCCGGGCGCGCCGCGGGTCGTCGTCAAGGCGTTCGCGCTGTTCGGTGCCGTCGTCACCAAGCCCAAAGGCCGCTGAGACAGCACGGGTCGCTCTTTCGCGCCCGTACAGGGAAACCCCTATGACCTGAGCCGGCTTCTTGTTCCCGCCCCCCGCATGCACCGACAATGCGCATGACAATAAGCGGGCGGCCGGAACATTCCGGTCGCCCAAGTCGTAAGAGGGGACCCCCACATGAACAAGCCTCTCCTTGCCGCGCTCTCCTCCCTGGCCATCGCCGGGCTGGGCGCGACCCCGGCGGTCGCCGCGCCGCACACCGCCGCCAAGCCGAAGGCGACCGTCGACTTCGCCGGTACCGTCGCGCTCAGCAACTGCTCCGGCTCCGTGATCCGCTTCCCCAACTCGGCCGACAGCGACCCGGCGCTGGTGCTGACCAACGGCCACTGCCTGGAGACCGGCTTCCCGGACCCCGGACAGGTCATCACCGGCCAGTCCTCCAGCCGCACCTTCGGCCTGCTCAACTCCTCCGGCAGCAAGGTCGCCACCCTGCGCGCCAACCAGGTCGTGTACTCCACCATGACGGACACGGACGTCACGATCTACCGGCTGACCACCACGTACGCGCAGATCAAGAGCGCGTACGGCATCAGCCCGCTGACCGTGCAGGACACCCACCCCACCGCCGGCACCGCCATCAAGGTCGTCTCCGGCTACTGGAAGCGCACCTACAGCTGCAACGTCGACGGCTTCGTGTACCGGCTGAAGGAGGGCGACTGGACCTGGAAGGACTCCCTGCGCTACACCTCCGCCTGCAACACCATCGGCGGCACCTCCGGCTCCCCGGTGATCGACACCTCCACCGGCAAGGTCGTCGCCGTCAACAACACCGGCAACGAGGACGGCGAGACCTGCACGGTGAACAACCCGTGCGAGGTGGACGAGAACGGCAACGTCACCATCCATCAGGGCATCAACTACGCCGAGGAGACCTACCAGATACCGGCCTGCTTCACCACGGGCAACAAGCTGAACCTCGCCGCGGCCGACTGCGTCCTGCCGAAGCCGTAACGGCGCTCGCGCCGGCGCAGGGCGCTCACACCGGCGTACGGCGCACGGACCGGCCCGCGAGCACATCCGTGCGCTTCCCGTCCTCGATGACGAACCGGCCGTCGACCAGGACGTACGGGATCCCCGTGGGAAGCGCGCGGGGCTCGGCGAAGCTCGCGCCGGGCGCCACCGTCTCCGGGTCGAACAGCACCAGGTCGGCCCGGTACCCCTCGCGCACCAGCCCGCGGTCCGGCAGTCGCAGCCGGGCCGCGGGCCGGGAGGTGAGATGGGCGACGCACTCCTCCAGCGAGAGCACGCCCAACTCCCGCACGTAGTGGCCGAGATAGCGCGGGAAGGTGCCGTAGGCGCGCGGATGCGGCTTGTCGCCCTGGAGGATGCCGTCGGAGCCGCCGGTGTGGGTGCGGTGCCGCATGATCGTGCGGACGTTGGCCTCGTGGCCCACGTGCTGGAGGATCGTCGTACCGAGCCGGTCCGTCAGCAGCAGATGCCGGGCGGTGTCCCAGGGGGCTTCGCCCCGCAGCTGCGCGGCCTCCCGGACGGTGCGGCCCACGAGATCGCCCAGCGCGGGGTCGGCGACGCCGGAGATCTCGATCGTCCGCCACTGCACGGGTACGCCGTGGCAGCCGTCCGAGCCGGTCACCTCCAGATGGTGCCGGATCCGCTCGGCCGTCGCCGGGTCGGCGAGCCGGGCGAGGACCTCCCGCGGGCCGCCCGCGCTCGCCCAGCTCGGCAGCAGCGCGGCCAGGGTGGTGCAGCCGGGTGTGTAGGGATAGGTGTCCAGCGTGATGTCCGCGCCGGCGTCCAGGGCCCGGTCGAGGAGGGCCAGCAGCTCGGGCGCCCTGCCCTCGTTCACGCCGAAGTTCATCGTCGCGTGGGCCAGATGCAGCGGACAGCCGGCCTCCCGGGTGAGGTCGACCATCTCGGCGTACGCCGCCAGCGCGCCGGCGCCGTAGGAGCGGTGGTGCGGGCAGTAGTAGCCGCCGTACGAGGCCACCACCCGGCAGAGTTCGGTCAGTTCGGCGTCCGGGGCGTACATGCCCGGTGTGTAGGTGAGCCCGGAGGACAGCCCGACCGCGCCCTGCTCCAGCCCCTGCGCCACCAACTGCCGCATACGGTCCAGCTCTTCGCCGCTCGCCTCGCGGTCCTCCCAGCCGACGACCAGCGCGCGGACCGTGCCCTGCGGGATCAGATAGGCCGCGTTGACGGCGATGCCCCGGTCCAGCCGGTCCAGATACTCGCCGACCGAGCGCCAGTCGAAGTCGATGTCGTCGCCGTACCCGTTCCACCCGGTGATCGCCCGCCGCACCTCGCGCAGGGTGCGGTCGTCCACCGGCGCGTACGACAGCCCGTCCTGGCCGAGGACCTCCAGCGTCACCCCCTGCGCCGCCTTCGCACCGTGGCCGGGGTCGCGCAGCAGCGCGAGGTCGGAGTGGGCGTGCATGTCGATGAAGCCGGGGGAGAGGACCAGGCCCTCCGCGTCCAGTTCCCGCACGGCGCGCGGGCGCCGGCAGCCGGCCGCGGCGGCCTCCGCGACGATCGCGACGATCCGCCCGCCGTCGAGCACCACATCGGCCCGGTACGACGGTGCGCCGCTGCCGTCGACGACGTCGGCGTCCCGGATGACCAGGTCCTCCATGTCCCGCCTCCCTTTCACCGGCTCCTAGAAGTACGTGCGGATGTAGTCGACGACCGTCCCGTCCGCCTCGGCCACCGGGATCAGCTGCCACTTGTCGAAGGACGTGCACGGGTGGGACAGGCCGAGGCCGACCCAGTCGCCCACTTCGACGTCCGCGCCCTCCTCCGTGTGCAGCCAGGTGTGCTGGTCGGACAGTCCGGTCACGGTGATCCCGTCGGCCGGCCGCTCGACCCCGCCCCGGCGCACCACCTGGGCGGCGGGCAGGTCCAGGTCGTAGGCCGCGTCGCGCTTGCCCGCGTCGGCGAAGGCCTGCTCGGGGGTGGGCCGCGAGACGACCTGCGCCCACAGCCGGAAGGCGGGCTCCAGGGCGCCCTCCTCGGGGACCCGGGCGAACGGGGTCAGCCTGCGGTAGTGCCCGTCGTCGTGCGAGACGTACGCGCCCGAGCGCAGCAGCTTCAGCACGGGGAGGGACAGCCCGGGAATCTCGGCGAAGGTGTCGGCCACCGCGTCGAACCAGGCGCTGCCGCCCGCGCTCACCACGATCTCCTCGGCCCGGCCGAACAGCCCGCCCTTGTCGAGGTCGGCGGCGAGCGCCACCAGCCGCCGCAGATACGACCGCACGCGCTCCGGATCGGCCTGCGGCACCTCGCCCTCGTACCCCGCCACGCCGACGAGCCGCAGTGTCGCGGTGCCCGCGACGGCCTCGGCGACGGCCCGGGCGTCCGCCTCCGTGCGCACCCCGGTGCGGGCGCCGTCCCCGGCGCCGAGTTCGACGACGACGTCGACGGGCCGCGTGGAGCCCTTGAGCGCGGCGTCCATCAGCTCCACGCCGCGCACGGAGTCGACGTAGCAGACGAAGCGGAAGGCGGGGTCGGCGGCGAGTTCCCCGGCGATCCACCGCAGCGCCGGGGCGTCCACCAGCTCGTTGGCGAGGAAGACCCGCTGGACGCCGAACGCCCGGGCGACGCGCACCTGGTGGGGCACCGCCAGGGTGATGCCCCAGGCGCCGTGGTCGATCTGCCGCTGGAAGAGCTGCGGGGCCATGGAGGTCTTGCCGTGCGGAGCGAAGGCCAGGCCGTGCCGGGCGGCGTACGTCTCCATGAGCGCCAGGTTGTGCTCCAGGCGCTCCGCGGACAGGGCGAGGACGGGCGTGGTGAAGCCGTCGGCCTCGGCGAAGAGGTTGCGGCGCTGGGCGGCCAGTTCACCGACGGTGAGGCCGTCGGCGTCCGGCGGGAGGCCCTTGAAGCGGTGGTCGACGCGTTCCTCGGCCAGCCGGGTGAGCGCTTCGCTGCTCATGGAGCCCCTCTCTCGCCGTTGCATTATCTGCAACGGCCATTGCATGGGTTGCTGAATGGTGTCTAGCATCTCGCCGACATCGGGTCAACGAAGCCGTGACCCGGGGATCGGACAGGAGTCATCATCAACGACGCTGCTTACGCCGTGAAGGGTGCGGCCCGGGACGTCGTGGACGTGGTCGCACTCGGCGAGTCCATGGTCACCTTCCTGCCCGGCCGACCGGGCCGCCTCGCGGACGTGCCCTCCTTCGACCGCGCGATCGGCGGCGCCGAGTCCAACGTGGTGTGCGTGCTGGCGGCGGCCGGGCACACCGCGCGCTGGGTCGGCCGGGTCGGCGCGGACGGCTTCGGCGACCACCTGGTGGAGCGCATCGCCGGGTACGGCGTCGACGTCTCGTCCGTCTCCCGGGACCCGGCACGCCCGACCGGCGTCTACTTCCGCACGGCCGGCGAGCGGGGCACGGGCGCGCACGAGGTGGCGTACTACCGGGCGGGCTCGGCCGCCTCCGCCATGTCCGCGGACAACGTGGACCTGGCGGCGGCGCGGGCGGGCCGCGTCCTGCACCTGTCCGGCATCACGGCGGCCCTGTCCGACGACTGCCGTGCCCTGATGCACACCCTGACCGCCGCGCGTCCGGGCCGCCCGTTGCTGTCCTTCGACGTCAACCACCGCCCGTCCCTGTGGCGCACCGCGGGGGACCCGCTGACCCTGCTGGACCTGGCCCGCCGCGCGGACATCGTCTTCGTCGGCGAGGACGAGGCGGCGCAGGCCTGGGGCGTCACGGGCGGCCCGCAGGCGATCCGGGCGGCGCTCCCGGAGCCGGGGGTGCTGGTGGTGAAGCAGGGGGAGAGGGGGGCGACGGCGTTCGAGCGGCGGCCCGCCGCGACCCCGCCCGCCTTCGAACCGGCCCTCCACGTGGACGTCGTGGCGACCACCGGCGCCGGAGACGCCTTCGCCGCCGGCTTCCTCTCCGCCACCCTCCGCGGCCTGCCCGCACGGGAGCGCCTGCGCCACGGCCACCTCTTCGCCGCCGCCGCCCTCACCGCCCCCGGCGACCTGGCCGCACCCCCCGCCCGGGACCACGCCGACCGCCTGACCGCCCTGGACGGCGCCGCATGGGGGAGACTTCGACTCGCCCCCGGCTGGACGCAGGCCGAGCGGGCCACACAGGAGGCGAACACCCCATGAGCCAGACCGTCGACCGCGCCCTGAGCATCCTGCCGCTGCTCGCCGAGGGTCCCGCAGACCTCGGCCAGGTCGCCGAGCGCCTCGGCGTGCACAAGTCCACCGCGCTCCGCCTCCTGCGCACCCTGCACGAGCACGGCCTGGTCTACCGTCAGTCCGACCAGCGCTACCGTCTCGGCGCCCGCCTCTTCGCCCTCGCCCAGGAGACGATGGAGAACCTCGACATCCGCGAGATCGCCCACCCCCACCTCGTGCGGCTGAACGAGGCCTGCGGCCACACCGTGCACCTCGCCGTGTACGAGGAGGGCGAGGTCCTCTACATCGACAAGGTGGAGAGCCGCTACCCGGTCCGCATGTACTCGCGGATCGGCAAGCCGGTCGCCGTCACGGTCGCGGCCGTGGCCAAGCTCCTCCTCGCCGACCTGCCCGAACCCGAGCGCCGCGCCCTCACCGACAAGCTCGACTACCCCCTGTACACGGCCCGTTCCACCCCCAACGCCCCGGCTTTCCTGCGGGAGTTGGAGCAGGTGCGCGAACAGGGCTGGGCCACCGACCTCGGTGGTCACGAGGAGTCCATCAACTGCGTCGCCGCCCCCATCCGCGGCGCCGACGGCCGGGTGGTCGCCGCGATGTCGGTGTCCGCGCCGAACGTGGTGGTCACCGCCGAGGAACTCCTCACCCTGCTCCCGCAGGTCCGCCGCAGCGCGGACGCGATCAGCGGCGAGTACTCCGGAAGAACGCCCGTGACGGACCCCACGAGGGACCTCGCATGACCGAGAAGGACCAGGTATGACGGAGAAGATCGCCCTCACCCCGAAGACCCACACCACCCCGCCCGCCAAGTTCTCGCACGGAGTGAAGAAGGGCAACATCCTCCAGGTCGCCGGCCAGGTCGGCTTCCTGCCCGCCGAGGACGGCAAGCCCCCCACGCCGGCCGGTCCCACCCTGCGCGAGCAGACCCTGCAGACCCTCGCCAACGTCGCGGCGATCCTCGAAGAGGGCGGCGCGGGCTGGGACGACGTGATGATGATCCGCGTCTATCTGACGGACGTGGGCCACTTCGCCGAGATGAACGAGATCTACAACACCTACTTCGAGGAGCAGGGCCTCACCCAGCCGCCCGCCGCCCGGACCACGGTCTACGTCGGCCTCCCGGCCGGCCTCCTCGTCGAGATCGACGCGCTCGCCGTACTCGGCTGAGTCCTGACGATCCCTCACCTCCCGCACGCCCCGCACGGCACGGCGGCCCTCACCCCCTGGGCGCCGTGCCGCGCTCCTCCCTGCCCGAAAGCACGATGCATTTACGAAGAGGACCCCCGAATGTCCCTTTCTCTCGCCTCGTCCGCCCCGACGACCGCCCCACCACCCCACACCGGAGGCCTGCTCCTCCTCGTGGACGGCACCCCCGGCCTGCTCACGGTCGCCGCCTTCGGCATAGCCCTCCTGCTCTTCCTGATCATCAAGGTCCGGCTCCAGCCCTTCGTGGCGCTGCTCGCCGTCTCCATAACCGTGGGCCTGCTGGCCGGCCTCTCGGTCTCCGAACTCTTCGGCACCGTCCAGAGCTCCAGCGCCGTCTCCACCATCGAGTCCGGCATGGGAGGCATCCTCGGCCACGTCGCGATCGTCATCGGCCTCGGCACGATGCTCGGCGCGATCCTGGAGGTCAGCGGCGGCGCGGAGGTACTGGCCTCCCGCCTCCTGTCGCTCTTCGGAGAGAAGCGCGCCCCTCTCGCCATGGGTCTGACGGGCCTGATCTTCGGCATCCCGGTCTTCTTCGACGTGGGCATCTTCGTCCTGGCGCCCCTCGTCTACGCGGCGGCCAAGCGCGGTGGCAGGTCGATCCTGCTCTACTGCCTGCCCCTGCTCGCCGGTCTCTCCATGACCCACGCCTTCCTGCCCCCGCACCCGGGCCCGGTGGCGGCCGCCGGCCTCCTCCACGTCCAGCTCGGCTGGGTCATCCTCATGGGCGTCGTCTGCGGCATCCCGGCCGTGCTGGCCGCCTGGGCGTTCTCCGCCTGGATCGGAAAGCGGATCTTCGTCGCCGTACCGCAGGACATGGTCGAGGCGGCGGAGGAGGCGACGCGGGCGGTGGCGGCGGAACAGCGTGCGCAGGGCGTGGAGCCGCGGGAGGAGCCGGTACCCCTCGCCACGGTCCTGGTCATCATCGGCACGCCCCTGATCCTGATCCTCGCGGCCACCTTCTCCTCGATCGCCCTGGACCCGTCCCCGGGCCGCTCGGTCCTGCAGTTCTTCGGCAGCCCGTTCGTGGCCCTGACCCTGGCCCTGCTCATGGCCTACTACCTCCTCGGCATCCGCCGCGGCTGGTCCCGCAAGTCCCTGGAGGCGGTGTCGACTTCCTCCCTGAAGCCGGTCGGCAACATCCTGCTGGTGGTCGGCGCGGGCGGGATCTTCGGCGCCGTACTGAAGGCGAGCGGGGTGGCCCAGGCCCTGTCCGACACCTTCCACGGCGTGGGCCTGCCGGTGATCGTCCTCGCGTACCTGATCTCGCTCGTGCTCCGGGTGGCCCAGGGCTCGGCGACGGTGGCGATCGTGACGACGGCGGGAATCGTGGCCCCGCTGCTGTCGCAGGGCCACCACTCCCAGGCCTTCGTGGCCCTGGTCATCATGGCCATCTCCGCGGGCTCGATCTTCGCCTCGCACGTCAACGACGGCGGCTTCTGGATGGTCGCCAAGTACTTCGGCATCAGCGAACGGGACACGCTGCGGACGTGGACGGTCCTGGAGTCGGTCCTGTCGGTGGCGGGCTTCGCGGTCGCGTCGGCGGTCAGCGTGTTCGTGTGAACGTGACGTGAGTGAACCCGGGGATGAGCGGGCTGACTGGTTCCGGCACAGGGAAGTCGTCCATACTGCCGCCGTGGAGCAGCGCATAGGAGCGAGCAGCAAGCCGTCCGAGGCCGAGCCGTTGAAAGCCGAGCCCGTGACGGGCGCCGGTTTCGACCCGGCGTTCATTCCCGGACTCACGGCCCCGGCCAGGCCCGGCGGGCCGAAGGACTCCGAGCCGGACACGGCGCGGTCGTCGGCGGAGCCGGAGCCGGAGTCGGAGCAGGAGCCGCAGGACGCGGTGGCGTCGGCGCAGCCGGAGGAGTCCTCGGAACCCGAGGAGGACACGGCGGACGACGGCCCGGTCTTCGAGGCGTCCGACCGCCGCGCGCGGATCGTGGCCGACCGCAAGGGCGTCCGCCTCCGCCTGGACGAGGAGTCCTGCGAGTTCCGCTGGGAGGAGATCGCGGCGGTCGAGACGGAGTCCCCCCGTTTCGGCAAGCGCTACACGATCACCGTGCACACCCCCGAGCGCCGCTGGTACCCGATCGAGATCGAGGCGGCGTCCAGGTCCCGCTTCCAGGAGTGGGACGGGCAACTGGACGCGGTCCTGGACGCGTACTTCGAGGACGGCGAGGACACCGGGGCCGCGTCGGACACCGAGGGGTCCGCGGACACCGAGTGAACGAGCGGGTGAACCGGATCCGGCGCGTGGCGCGGATCGGGGAAGCGCGCGTGGTGCGCACACAGTGACGCCCGGACCCTTTCCAGGGGCCGGGCGTCGTCGTCGGTGAGCGGGTCTCACATCACGGCAGGGCGTGTACGTGTGCTCCCACCGCGTTGGACCACGCGTTGCCCGCCGACGCGTCCCAGTTCGTGGACCAGGTCATCGCGCCCCGCAGGTCGGGGTAGGTCTTGGACGGTTTGAAGGTGCCGCAGTTCGTGCCCGCCGTCAGGCAGTCCAGGGCATTGTCGACCACCGTCGGTGAGACGTAGCCGCTGCCCGCCGCGCTGGTCGAGGCCGGCAGTCCCAGGCCCACCTGGGACGGGGAGAGACCGCCCTGGAGCTGGATGCAGGCCAGGGCCGTGAGGAAGTCGACCGAGCCCTGGCTGTAGACCTTGCCGTCGCAGCCCAGCATGGAACCGCTGTTGTAGTACTGCATGTTGACGACCGTGAGGATGTCCTTGATGTTCAGGGCCGTCTGGAAGTAGGAGTTCGACGTCGACTGCATGTCGATCGTCTGGGGGCCATCGTGATGATCAGGGACGGGCCCGCCTCGGACGACAGGGACCGCAGTGCCTGGGTCATGTATGTCGCGTTCAGGCCGTTCTCCAGGTCGATGTCGACGCCGTCGAAGCCGTACGTCTGCATCAGGGAGTAGACCGAGTTCGCGAAGTTCGCCGCCGAGGCCGAGTCGTTGATCGACACCGTGCCGTTCTGGCCGCCGATCGAGACGACGACCTTCTTGCCGGCCGCCTGCTTCGCCTTGATGTCCGCCTTGAACTGGTCGACCGTGTAGCCGCCCAGCCCGGCGGAGTCCAGGTTGAAGGTCACCGCGCCCGGCGTCGACGCCGCGTCGGCGAAGGCCACCGCGACGATGTCGTACGACGACGGGACGTCCGACAGCTTCTGGACGGTGGCGCCGTTGTTGAAGTTCTGCCAGTAGCCCGTCACCGCGTGCTTGGGGAGCGCGCCGCCCCCGCCGCCGGTGCCGGAGGACGCCGTCGTGCCCGTCACCGACGCCGACTTCGCCGACTCGCCCGCCGCGTTCGTCGCCGTCACCTGGAAGCCGTACGACGTCGACGCCGACAGACCGGTCACCGTGGCCGACGTTCCCGTCACCGCCGTCACCTTCGTGCCGTCCCGGTAGACGTTGTAGCCCGTCGCGCCCGAGACCGGGGACCAGGAGAGGGAGGCCGAGGAGGAGGTCGTGGAGGAGACGGCCAGTCCCGTGGGGGCCGCCGGGACCGTCGGGGCCGGGTCGCCGCCTCCGCCGCCGTCGGGGCCGTAGACCGAGACGTCGTCGGCGTAGTACGCCGCCTGGCCGTACCAGCCGTGGGTGTAGACCGTGACCGAGGTGGTGGACGCGCCCGTGGTGAAGGTCGTGGACAGTTGCTTCCAGGCCGCCGTGTCCGGGGTCCACGTCGAGACGTCCGTCGTGCCCGTGCCTGTCACGCCCAGGTAGGAGTAGCCGCCCTGGACCCACGCGCTGAGCGTGTACGTCGAGTTGGGCCGGACCGCGACCGTCTGGGTGCACTGGGCGTCGTCCTGGCCGGCCGGGGTCGCCTTGAGGGCGGAGGAGCCGCCGTGGACCGGGGAGGAGACGGTCGTGCCGCTGCCCGATGTACAGGTCCAGTTCGTCAGGCCCGATTCGAAGCCCGCGTTCTTGACGTTGTCGACGTCCGCGGCGGAGGCCGGGCCGGCGGCGGCGGTGAGGCCGGCGACGGAGAGGGCGAGGGCCGTGGCGGCGGACCACAGGGTGATTCGCCGTCCGCGGGGTCTGGGTATGCCTGGTGCGTGTGCCTGTGCGTGGTCCACTGGGCCTCCGGTGGGGAAGTTCGGGGAGGGAGGGAGAGCGACGGTGGCCACCGTTGGCGTACAAGTTGGTCCAGACCAATCCGGGTGTCAAGAGGTCCAGACCAGAAGTGTTTCCGTGTGCGTGCTCAACCTGTCCTGATTTGGCGGGACTTGCGCAGAGCGAGTTCCATACGAGCTTCACAAACGCTGTTCTCCGGTCATTCGGCCGTGGATACAGTGCTCACGTAGTCACGCAGTGAAGTCGTCCCGGTGCACGGGAGTTACTCCCGTGGACCGGCGAGTGTGAAGAGCGGGGAGCCGCGCGTGCCAACTGCCATTGCCGTGACCAGTGCCGACATGGCACTGCCGGCGCAGGACGAACGGACCATGCCGGCCGTCGTGCTGAGCGGCCTCGACCAGCGGCCGCTGGAGCACGCGCTCACCGAACTCCACACCCTCACCGAGCAGCACGGATACCTCGTGGTCGTCTGCTCCCAGGCCACCGCGGACCCCGTCGTGCGGCGGCTGCACACCCTGCGCTCGCTGCTGGAGAGCGACCGCATCGCGTTCTTCCGGCCGCCCGAACTGCCGCCCCTCGGCGTCGCCGTGCTCGCCCGGCAGCTGCGCCAGCTCGCCTCCTGCGATCTGAGTCCGGGCGTCATCGCCTCCGCCGGACGGCTGCTCACCCACTACATCCACGCCGGAGCCGTACTGGGTTCCGTCGCCAGACTGGACCGGGTGCCGGTCGGCCTCAAGGCGCACGCCAAGTCCTGGATGCCCGGCAGCCAGTTCGCCGTGCTCGCCCATCCCGAGCCGCAGCTCGTGCGCACCGGGCCCGGCGCCACCCTCAAGGGGCCCGAGTTCAACACCTGGATGCTCGTCGCCAGAGGGCAGCAGCAGACCCAGGGCGACTGGGTCTCGGGGCTCGCCGGCCGGTGGAGCGTGCACGGACTGCGCGAGGTCCCGCTGCCCGCCGAGTCCCCGGTGTGGTGGGGGACCGGCCGCATGACCGAGTTCTGCAGCCATCTCGCCGATCTCTCCGTCCTGTACCAACTGGTCGCATCGGTACGGCAGACCACCTGCCACTGGTGCGGGCTCGACGTCATCGGCGACCGCTGCGTCTTCTGCTCCGCCACCCCGCCCGGCCACGAACCCGTCGCACCCCGCGCCCTGGAACAGCGCACGCCCGCCTGACCCGACCGGCACGCCGACATCCCGCATCCCGCCCGACCGATTCCCCCAACGAGGTTGCACGGTTCATGAACTCCCGTCAGCGCCGCGGCGTGATACTGCTGATCCTGTCGGTCCTGTGCGCTCTCGGCGCGTTCGCCGGGGTGCTCTCCGTCGTCCACAACGTGGATTCCAAGGTCGGACCCGAGGTCACCGCCTACCGGGTCAGGTCCGACGTCACGCCCTACACCGCGCTGGACACCGGGCAGTTCGAGAAGATCGAGATGCCCAAGCGGTGGCTGTCCGGCAACGCCGTCACCGACCTCCATCAGATCCAGGGCAAGATCGCCGTCACCACACTGCGCGCCGGGTCGCTGCTCCAGACCGACATGATCGTGGACCAGCCCGCCCTCCAGCCCGGACAGCAGGAGGTCGCCATCATGATCGACGCGGCGACGGGCGTGGCGGGCAAGATCACCCCCGGCTCCCGGGTCAACGTCTACGCCACCTTCGCCGGGAAGAAGGACGGCGACCCCGACCAGTCGAAGATCATCGTCACCGACGCCCGGGTCCTCGACGTCGGCCGGATCACCGCCCTCGACCCCGACAGCGGCAAGAACCAGCAGCAGCCCACCGAGGCCGTCCCCATCACCTTCGCGCTGTCCACCCTCGACGCCCAGCGCATCACCTACGCCGAGTCCTTCGCCCAGCGCGTCCGGCTCGCGCTGGTCGCGCCCGGCGGCGGGACCGGCGTCCCCGACAAGGACCGCACCTACGAACTCGCGACGGACAAGTGAGAGGCGGCCCGCATGCCCACCAGGATCCTCCCGGCCGGCGCCGACCCCGACGCCGTCCGCTCCCTCGTCACCCTCCTCAGCCAGCTCCCCGACGCCGAACCGCAACCCCCCGTCGGCGACTCCACCCAGCTCGTCGACACCCTCGCCCGGCTCGCCGCCGAGTCCGTGGACGAGCTCCCCGAAGTGGTCGTCGTCCATGAGCACATCGGACCCGTCCCGGCCCTGGAACTGATCCGCGAGGTCGCGCTGCGCTTCCCGGCCGTCGGCGTCATCCTCGTCACCACCGACGCGAGCCCCGGCCTGCTCTCCGCCGCCATGGACTCCGGCGCCCGCGGCCTGGTCGCGCTCCCGCTGTCGTACGAGGAACTCGCCAGCCGGGTCCAGGCCGTCGCCCAGTGGTCGACCGGGGTACGGCGCCATCTCGGCCACGGCGCGGACGTGTTCGGCGGCGCCGGCGGTACGGTCGTCACGGTCAGCGGCGCCAAGGGGGGAGCGGGAGCCACGCTGGCCGCGATCCAGCTGGCCCTCGCCGCGCAGGCCTCGGGCCGGGCGACGGCCCTGGTCGACCTGGATCTGCAGACCGGGGACATCGCCTCCTACCTCGACATCCAGTTCCGGCGGTCCGTGGTCGACCTCGCCACGATCACCGACATCTCGCCCCGCGTCCTCGCCGACGCCGTCTTCCGGCACGACACCGGGCTGGCCCTGCTCCTCGCCCCCGCCGAGGGCGAGCGCGGCGAGGAGGTCACCGACCGCGCCGCCCGGCAGATCGTCAGCGCCCTGCGCTCCCGCTACGAGGTGGTCGTGGTCGACTGCGGCGCCCAGCTCAGCGGCGCCGGCGCGGCGGTGGTGGAGATGGCCGACACCGCCCTGCTCGTGACCACCCCGGACGTGATCTCCGTACGCGCCGCCAAGCGGACGGTACGGATGTGGGACCGGCTGCAGATCCGCAAGGCGGAGGAGACGACGGTGGTCGTCAACCGGCATTCGCGCCACACGGAGATCCAGCCCGCGCTGGTCCAGCGCATCACCGGTACGGCGCTGGCGCGTACCTCCGTGCCCGCCAACTTCAAGGAACTGCAGGCTGTCGTGGACGCGGGCCGGGTCCACGAACTGGACGGCAGGAGTTCCGTGAAGCAGGCGCTGTGGGCGCTCGCCGGGGAACTGGGGCTGGTGAAGCCCGCCGAGGGCGCGGCGCATCGCGGCGGCGGGCGCGGCCCGGTCGGCTTCCGGCGGCGGAAGGAGTGAGCGGGGCATGAGAAGGCCGGGTGGGGACCGGGGGCAGGTCAGCATCGAGCTCCTGGGGATGACGCCGCTGATCGTCCTGACGCTGGTGCTGCTGTGGCAGGCCGTGCTCGTGGGGTACACCTTCACGCTGGCCGGGAATGCTGCCGACGAGGCGGCGCGGGCGGGGACGGCCGCGGCGCCGGGCGGCGCGCGGCAGGCGGCCTGTTCGAGCGCGGGGATGAAGCACCTGTCGGCGGCGTGGAGAGGGGATGCGACGGTGAACTGCAGTGCGTCCGGCTATGTCACGGCCGACGTCTCCCTCAAGGTCCCGGTTCTCTTCCCCGGGGTGTTCTCCTTTCCCGCCACGGTGCACGGCCACGCCGGTGCCGTCGAGGAGGTGAAGCGCTGAGATGTCGTACAGGCGCAGGCGGCGGGACACGGGCCAAGTGGCCCTGGAGTACCTCGGGTTCATCCCGGTCCTCCTCATCGTCGGCATGGCGGGCATCCAGATCGGCGCCGTCGCCTACGCCGCCGAGCAGGCCGGTACGGCGGCGCGGGCCGGTGCGCGGGCGGCCTCCCTGCGGCAGGACGCACAGCAGGCGTGCGCCGGTGCGGTCAGCGGCGCGCTCACCGTGCGATGCGGCGAGAGCGGGGGCGGGGGCGACTCGGTCACCGTCACCGCCACCGTGAAGATCCCGAAGATCGTCTGGGACTTCGGCGACGCCACCAAGTCCGCCACCATGCCGCTGGACCACTGAGCGAGGAGTCGCCGACATGAGCCTGCGGGCACGCATCAGCACTCCGGAGGAGCACGGCAGCCGGGGCGAGGAAGGGCATCTGGTCGCCTCCTACCGGGCCAAGCTGCTGGAGGAGATCGACCTCGCTGAGATGAGTTCGCTGGCCGCCGCCGAACGTCGGGCGCGACTCGAACGGGTGCTCGGACACATCATCAGCCGCGAGGGTCCCGTCCTGTCGACGGTCGAGCGCGCACAGCTCATCCGCCGGGTGGTGGACGAGGCGCTCGGCCTCGGCATCCTGGAGCCGTTGCTGGAGGACGCCTCGATCACCGAGATCATGGTGAACGGCGCCGACGCGATCTTCGTGGAACGCGGCGGCCGGGTCGAGCAGTTGCCGATCCGGTTCGCCTCCGCCGACCAGCTGATGCAGACCATCGAGCGGATCGTGTCGACCGTGAACCGAAGGGTCGACGAGTCGAACCCGATGGTGGACGCCCGGCTGCCCTCCGGCGAGCGCGTCAACGTCATCATCCCGCCGCTGTCGCTGACCGGCCCGATCCTCACCATCCGCCGCTTCCCGCGCTCCTTCACCCTGCAGGAGCTGATCTCCTTCGGCTCGCTGGACGAGCACATGGTGTATCTGCTGGCGGGGCTGGTGCAGGCGAAGTTCAACATCATCGTCTCCGGGGCCACGGGCACCGGGAAGACCACCCTGCTGAACGCGCTGTCCGGGCTCATCCCGCCGCACGAACGCATCATCACCATCGAGGACTCCGCCGAACTCCAGCTCCAGCAGGCCCATGTGGTCCGCCTGGAGGCGCGGCCGCCGAACGTCGAGGGCCAGGGCCAGGTGACCATCCGCGACCTGGTCCGCAACTCCCTGCGGATGCGCCCGGACCGGATCGTGGTCGGCGAGGTCCGCGGCGGCGAGTCCCTCGACATGCTCCAGGCGATGTCCACCGGCCACGACGGCTCCCTCGCCACCGTCCACGCCAACAGCGCCGAGGACGCGCTGACCCGGCTGCAGACCCTGGCCTCCATGTCCGACGTCGAGGTCCCCTTCGTGGCGCTGCACGACCAGATCAACAGCGCGGTCGACGTCATCGTCCAGCTCACCAGGTTCGCCGACGGCGCCCGCCGGATCACCGAGATCGCGCTTCTCGACAGCCATGGCGGGGAGCCGTACCGGATCGCGACCGTGGCCCGCTTCGACGCCCGGCCCATGACCTCCGACGGCCGTGTGTACGGCACCTTCCAGTACTTCCCGCTGCCCCGCCGCAGCGCCGACCGCCTCTACATGGCGAGCCAGCCCGTCCCGCAGGCCTTCGGGGTCGCCCACTCCGCGGACCAGCTCGCCACCCGAGAAGCCAGGTAGGCCCCCCATGCAACTGCACACCCTCGTCCAGCTCACCACCGGTGTGGCGCTGCTGACCTGCGTCCTGGCGGTGGCCGGCGTGCACATCTACGCCTCGGGCCGGGCCCAGCGCGCCGCCCTCGTGGACCGTCTCATCCACACCGGCCCGGTGCCGGCGACCGGCCGCAGGCGCCGCTTTCGCGACCTCGACCGGCGGCTGCGCCGTACCCGCTTCGGCCGCTGGCTGGAACTGCGGCTGGCGGCGACCGGTCTGGACGTCACCCCGGGCGAGTTCTTCGTCCACATGCTCGCCGCGGTCGCCGCGCTCTGGCTGATCGGCCAGGCCACGCTGGCCCCCTTCTTCGGCCCGCTCGCCGGACTGCTCGGCATCTGGGCGGCCGTCCAGTTCCTCAACTGGCAGCGCCAGAAACGCATCGAGCGGTTCATCAACCAACTGCCCGAACTCGCCCGCATCCTGGCCAACGCCACCCAGGCCGGCCTCGCCCTGCGCACCGCGATCGGCATGGCGGCGGAGGAGCTGGAGGCCCCGGCGGGCGAGGAACTGGGGAAGGTGGCCGACCAGTTGGCGATCGGCCAGTCCCTGGACGACGCGCTGGGCGAGCTGGCCGACCGGCTCCCCTCCCGCGAACTGGTCGTGCTGGTCACGACCTTGGTGCTGTCGAACCGCGCGGGCGGCCAGGTGGTCGGCGCCCTGCGCAACCTGACCGAGACGCTGGAGGAACGCAAGGAGACCAGGCGCGAGATCCGCACCCAGCTGTCCCAGGTGACCATGACGTCGTACGCCGTCCCCGTCCTGGGCGTCGGCGCGCTGTTCCTGATGAACGGCGTCAAGGACGGCGCCCTGGAGCGGATGACCGGCTCACCCGTCGGCCAGGCCTGCGTGATCATCGCGTTCGCCATGTACGCCGTCGGCTTCGTGTTCATCCGCCGCCTCAGCCGCATCGACGTGTGAGGGGAGCGGACTCCGTGGCATTCCTGCTCGCGCTGCTGATGGGCCTCGCCGTCTGGGGCGCCTTCACCGGCATCCGCATGTACCGCGCGGACGCCAAGCTCCCCGGAGACCTCGCCGTCGCCCTGGAGGTCGGCGCCACCCGCACCGGCGCGGTCGGCTCGGTCATCGACCGCATGGGCATGCGCTACGCCCCCGCCGTCCTGCGCCTGATGGGCCCGCGCCTCGTCGGCAAGTACCGCCGCAAGATCGACCTCGCCGGCAACCCCGGCGGCCTGACCATCGACCGCTACGCGGCCCGCCGCGCGGTCTACGGCGCGCTCGGCGCCGTGGGCTTCCTGGTCTTCCTCCTGCGCGGCCAGTGGTTCGTGGCCCTACTGCTGCTGCTCTTCGGGGCGTTCTGGACGGAGGTCGGCATCTGGTCGGCGATCCGGGTCCGCAGGGACGTCATCGAGCGCACCCTGCCGGACTTCCTGGACGTGCTGGCCGTGGTGGTCAGTGCCGGGCTCGGCTTCCGCCAGGCCCTGGACCGCGTGGCCTCCCGCTACGAGGGCCCCTGGGCCGACGAACTGCGCATCACCCTGCGCCAGATGGACCTCGGCATGAGCCGCCGCCAGGCTTTCGCGGAACTGCGCCGCAGGAACGACTCCGAGCAGGTCGCGATGTTCGTGACGGCACTGCAGCAGGGCGAGGAACTGGGCGCGCCGATCGTCGACACGCTCGTCTCCCTGGCGAAGGACATGCGCCGCACCGACGCCCAGAACGCCCGCCGCAAGGCCGCCCGCGCGGTGCCCAAGGCCACGCTGATGATCACCACGTTCATGGTCCCGGCCACGATGCTCCTGCTGGGCGCCGGCCTGATCCTCGGCTCCGGCGTGGACTTCGGCTCACTGACCGGGAAGTGAGGCGGGGATGGCGGTGGCCGGAGTGACCGGGCGGAGCAGGGGAGCCCTGCACGTCCTCGGCCGGTTCGCACGCCGTACGACGACGACGTCCGGTGCGGCGGCACCCACCACCGAACCCTCCATGAAGATCCAGGTCAGCGCGTTGCAGGCGATGTGCCGGCAAGTGTTCGGCTTCCGCCTGGCCATGATCGCGCTCGCCGCCCCGGCCGCCCTGCTCCACGCGGCCCCCGGACTGGGCGCCCGCCTGGTCGGCGCCGCCGTGGTCGTCACCTTCATGGCGTCCTACGTCCTCTTCCGGGACTGGGAGCGCTTCGGCCCCCTGCTCCTGCGCCACCCGAGCCTCCTGGCCGCCGACACCCTCGTCGGCTCCCTCCTGCTCGTCTCGGCCGGCCCGGACACCACCCTCGCCTACGTCAGCGTCTGCACCCCGCTGCTCGCGGGCCTCGCCTACAGCTGGCGGGGCGCGGCCTTCTTCGCCTCGCTCCAGGCACTGATCCTGCTCCTGGTCCACGCCACCCTGAAGGCCGACCGGCACGCCCCCGTCGCCGAGGCCCTCCTTCTGCCCGGCCTGTGCGTCGTCTCCGGCGCGATGGGCTCGACCCTGCGCAACCTGATGCTCCGCTTCGGCGCCGCGACCCAGGCCCTGACGGCGGTCCAGGCGCGCCTCGCGGCGGCGGAGGCGGTGAGCGCCGAACGCGCCCGGCTGGCCCGCGAGATGCACGACTCGGTGGCCAAGACCCTGTACGGCGTGGCGCTGGCGGCCGACGGCCTGGCGGCCACGGCCTCGGCACAGGACCCCGACCCGGCCCGCATAAGGGCCCAGGCGGACCTGGTGTCGCGCTCGGCGCGCAGGGCGGCGGCGGAATCCCGGGAACTGCTGAGGGACCTGCGTGGCGAGGCCGCGCCGCCCGCGGCGCGGGAGCCTTCCCTGTGGCCCGAACTGCATGCCCACGTAAGGGACTTCATCTCCCGAACGTCGTTGGGGGCCACGTGCTCGCTCCCGCCCCCGGGCACCCCCTCCCCGCCCGCCCCCTTGGCCCGCCATCTCCTGTCCATCACGGCGGAGGCGCTGGAGAACGCCCACCGGCACGCGTCCGCGACCCACGTCGACGTACGCGTCGCGGTCCACGGCGATCTGCTGCGCCTGTCCATCCACGACGACGGCGAAGGCCTGCCGCCCGGCACCACACTGGACCGGCTCCGCGCGTCCGGCCACTTCGGACTGCTCGGCATGGTGGAACGGGCGGCACAGGCGGGCGCCCGCATTCGCATCGGCCGGGGCGGGCACGAACGGGGCACGGAGGTACGCGTGGAACTCCGCCTGTCCACCCTGACCCGATCCGCCCCGGCAGCCGGGCAGACCCGGGACACCCGAGAAGCCCGAGACACCTGAGAGGAGGCACCATGCAGCACGCTCACCCCTGGCCGGAGGCACCCTCGCCGCCGCGGCCCCCGCTGCGGCTGTTGGTGGCCGACGACAACCCCGTGGTCAGGGCAGGCCTCACGGTCCTGCTCTCCGCCCGCGAGGACACGACGGTGGTGGCGGAGGCGTCGGACGGCCGCGAGGCGTACGAGGCGGCGCTGCGGCACCGCCCGGACGTCATCCTCCTCGACGTCCGTATGCCCGGCGTCGATGGAATCTCGGCATTGCCGCACCTGGTGCGGCTGGCGCCGGTCATGATGCTCACCTACAGCCACGAGACGGAGACCGTGCGGGAGGCGCTGCGGCTGGGGGCGGGGGGATACCTGGTGCACGGCGAGTTCACGACGGAGCAGTTGGTGAGGGCGGTGCGGGACGTCCGGGAGGGCCGGCCGCATGTGACGCCGGGGGCGGCGAAGGCGTTGCTGACCGAGCTGAGGGCCAATGCACCTGCACACGCGAAGCCTCAAGTCCCGTATTTTTTAGGGGAAAACTCCCCCCAAGCGCTTTCGCAACTGCAATCATCTATGGGACAGTCGTTCCGTTCACGATTCCGGCTGAGTGCGAGGGAGGCGGAGATCATGGACCTCATCGCGTCCGGCATGACCAACCAGCAGATCGCCGCCGCCTGCTTC
The DNA here is from genome assembly GCF_001514035.1 of Streptomyces yokosukanensis. Classification (GTDB taxonomy): domain Bacteria; phylum Actinomycetota; class Actinomycetes; order Streptomycetales; family Streptomycetaceae; genus Streptomyces; species Streptomyces yokosukanensis. The sequence continues at coordinate 558,648 of NZ_KQ948208.1, forward strand.
ATCTCCGAGAAGACGGTCAAGAACCACATCAACCGCATCTTCGCCAAGCTCCAGACCACCACCAGGTCCCAGGCGGCCGCGAAGTGGCTGGGGGTGGCGTGAGGTGAGGGCGCGAGGAAGTGCCAAGAGCGGCGAATGGGCCCGGTCTTGGGCCCTGGGACCCTCCGGCGGGCGCGGTGTTCCGGCATACGTTGCCCGGATCGGAGGCGAACCCGGAGGGGACCACCATGAGCAACTGGTTCAACACCACCGTCGCATACCTGCGGACCCGTGTTGCCCGCAGCGACAGGGGTCAGACCGCGGTGGAGTACCTCGGCATCATCGCGGTGGTCGTGGCGATCGTCCTGGCGATCACGGGAACGAGCATCGGGCAGACCATCTTCGACGCGATCACGAACAAGATCACCGAGGTCACCGGCGGCTGATTCCTCCGTACCGCGACGCAGGGCAGGCCTTCCCCATCTACATCACGGTGGTGGCGGGCCTGCTCTTTCTCGCGTTGGCCTACCTCGCGGTCGGTCAGGCCGCGGTGAACCGGAGCAGCGCGCAGACGGCGGCGGACGCGGCAGCTCTGGCTGCGGCTCAGAAGACCCGTGACCAGCTCGCGGGCAAGTGGGTGGACGACGTACGCGACCCGACCAAGTGGCGAGCCCTCTTCGAGGGCGACGGCGGTGACGACTTCTGCTGGCGAGCCGGCCAACTCGCGGAACAGAACGGCGCGACGGCGCATTGTGCGTTCCGACCGCCGCTGAGCTACGTGGTCGACGCCAGGACGGTCAAGCCCGTGGGTGACTCCGTCGTGCCCGGCACCGGGAACGTGCATGCGACGGCGCACGCGACAGCCGTGATCGAACCCCTCTGCGAGGCCCCCGACCAGACTGTCAAGGGCAACGGCCTTCCCCCGCTCATCTGCAAGGACAAGGTCTGGAAGCTGAACCCGGACGACACAACGGGACTTCCGAAACCCGAAGACCTCTTCGACGTCCACCTGGCCGACTCATGAGCGAACGATCAATGACGAAGGAAGCGGAGCGATGAGCATGCGGTTCACTGCGAAGGCCCGCAGGGGGACGGTCGCATTGACCGTTGCGGCCGGGCTGGCCATCGGTGCGGCCGGTTGCGGTGGCAGCGGTGGCGGCGACGACAAGAAGCCGGACAGTTCGGCGACCGCTTCCCGTACGAGCGGCTCCGAACCGAGCGCCCAGGAGGGGCAGTCGGACCAGCCGCTGGCCGAGTTGCACGGGTCGGACGGCCTGCTGCTCCAGATCACCTCGGCGCAACGTGACGGGGGCGGCTTCGTGACGGTCAACGGCACCTTGAAGAACGACGGTGCTCAGACCACGGTGATCCCCTCCGCGCTGAGCGGCAATGAAACAGAGATCATCAAGAACGGCAAGTCTTTCGGCGGGGCCACGCTGGTCGATCCGCAGGGCAAGAAGCGGTACTACGTGCTGCGGGACACCGAGGGCCGCCCGCTGACCACCACCGGCTTCTCCGCACTCAAGGCCGGCGCCACCCTGGCGGTGTTCATGCAGTTCCCGGCGCCTCCGGCGACCACGGACTCGGTGGAGTTCCAGCTGCCGACGTTCTCCTCGGCCACCATCAAGATCTCCGGGTGAGGCCGAAGTGATCACCACCCGTCTCGCGCTCACCCTCACCGCCGCCACCCTCCTCCTCGCCGCCACCCCGGCCCGAGCCGACGACACGGACCCGAGTCAGCCCCCCGTCACCGAGCCCTCCGCCGCGGCGCCCGTGAAGATCGACCCCACCGATCCCGATCTCAAGCTCCCGGAAGGCGCCACCCTCGCCGCGCCCAAGGTGCTGGACATCAAGTCGGTCGTCGAAGACCAGAGCGGGGACGAGCGGCGCGAGGACACCAACGCGGACGTCACCTTCGCACTGCAGGCCGAAGTCCTGTTCAGCAAGGACAGCGCCAAGCTCGGCGACGACGCGAAGGCCCGGATCGCGACCATCGCCGAGGAGATCAAGAAGCAGAACGCCACCCAGATCCGCGTCTTCGGCTTCACCGACGACCTCGGCTCCGCCGCCCACGGCGACATCCTGTCCAGGCAACGCGCCAACGCCGTACAAGCCGTCCTGGACCAGGACCTGAACGACCCCGGCGTCACCTTCGAAGTCCGCGGCTACGGCGAGCAGTACCCCATCGCCGACAACTCCACCGAGGAGGGCCGGCGCAAGAACCGACGCGTCGAGGTCTCCTTCCCCCGCACCCAGGACTGAGCACCCTGCGGCACGGCCCTCGCCCCTCACCCACCCCGTACGCGAACACCGCCCTCGGCGTCCGCGTCCGCGTCGACGCCGACCCGCACCCCCGCCCGCAGCCCCCACCCCGCCATCGCCCCGGCCTCGGCCTCCAGCACATGCCGTGCCCGCAGCCGGGGCAGGCCCAGGCGGCCCGGCCGCATCGTGCGGACGGCGAGGACGGTCAGGTGCCGGTCCAGGTAGGCGACGTCGATCGGGATCCGCATCCCGAAGGTGTGCACGCTGCTCGCCGGTGACAGCAGCATCGCCCCGTCGACCGCGTCCCGGCCCAGCAGCCCCTTCGTCCGGGCCCGGTAGGAGACCGCGATCTCCAGGGGGAGGACCACCGGGGGCACCGGGCCCGCTGTGCCCTCCCCGCTCTCCTGCTTCGGCACGGTCAGCGTTCCGGACCCGTCCCGCCAGCGTCTTCCCATGTCCCCTCCCGAAGCCCCGAGGCACCACCGACCCACCCGTGGAGAAAACCCGGTTGCCACCCCACCTCCTCCCCACTGGGAAGGCGTCCATGACTGGACTCGGTGTCGTGTTCCGCCCTCGCCTTCCGCCCTCGCCTTCCGCCCTCGCCTTCCGCCCTCGCCTTCCGCCCTCGCCTTCCGCCCTCGCCTTCCGCCCTCGCTTCCGCCCGAGCGCCTGCGGGCGGTCGCACCGGCTCGTCGTCCCTCTGCGGGGAGGCGTTGTCAGTGGCGGCTGCCACACTGCCTCGCATGACCGACGAACACGGTGAAGTGCGTCTGCGGGCCGTCACGGACGACGATCTGGAAGTCTTCCTCGCCTATGAGCACGACCCGGAGGCGGTCCGGCGGTCGCGATTCACCCCTCGGCCGCGGGACGCCTTCCTACGGCACTGGCGCGTGCGTGTGCTGCCCGATCCCGACTGCTTCGTACGGACGGTCACCGTGGACGGCGCGGTCGCCGGAAACGTCTGCTCCTGGACCGAGGACGGGCGGCGTCTCGTCGGGTACTGGCTGGGGCGGCCGTACTGGGGCCGCGGCATCGGCACCCGCGCCCTCGGCCGCTATCTGGAGCTGGAGCGGATACGGCCCTTGTACGCCGAGCCCTTCCACACGAACACCGCCTCCGTCCGCCTGCTGGAGAGACACGGCTTCGAGCGCGTCGACACCGTTGCCCACGAGGACGACGGGCACTTGCTGTTCGTCCTCGCCGAGCGAGACGGCGCAGGCCACCGGTGACGCGGCGTTCTGCGATCATGGCTGACATGTCCGTGAACCCTGCCTCCGGTGCCTTCGAAGACCTCGTGGCCGAGGGTGCCGCCGTGCCGACCGAGGGATGGGACTTCTCCTGGTTCGAGGGGCGGGCGAGCGAGGAGCGGCCCTCGTGGGGGTATGCCGTCTCGGCGGGGAGGCGGCTGGCCCGGGCGGAGGCGGTGCTGGACATCCAGACCGGCGGCGGCGAGGTGCTGGACTTCGCGCTGGGCCGTGCCGAGCCGGCCCGTCCGGCGTCGGCCGCGGCGACGGAGGGCTGGCCGCCGAACGTGGCGAAGGCCACCGCCCTGCTCGGGCCGCGCGGTGTGATGGTCGTCGCAGCCCCGGACGACGCGCCGCTGCCGTTCGCCGACGAGGCCTTCGACCTGGTGCTCAGCCGGCATCCGGTGCGCCCGTACTGGGGTGAGATCGCCCGGGTGCTGCGGCCCGGCGGCACCTACTTCGCCCAGCATGTCGGGCCGGCCAGCGTGTTCGAGCTGGTCGAGTACTTCCTCGGGCCGCAGTCGGAGCAGGTGCGCACGGCCCGGGACCCCGGGCGTGAGCGGGCCGACGCGGAGGCGGCGGGACTTGAGGTGGCCGGGCTGCGGGCGGAGCGGCTGCGGATGGAGTTCCGCGACATCGCCGCCGTCGTCCATTTCCTGCGCAAGGTCGTGTGGATGGTCCCGGGCTTCACGGTGGAGGAGTACCGGCCCCGACTCCGCGCGTTGCACGAACGGATCGAGCGGGAGGGCCCGTTCGTCGCGCACAGCACCCGGCATCTCTTCGACGTTCGCAAGCCGGCCCGCTGACGAACCCGGTAACCCGATACGCCGGAGAAAACGGCCGAAAACAGCCGTGGTTCACTCGAAGTTTCCCTCGGGTTCCCACATTGTTATCCGCTGCGGTTCACATCCGTCCCACCCGCCACGTAAGTTCAGACCAAGGGTATTCGCGTCAGCAAAGCTGCGCGGGCGGCATCGCGCAGTGGAGGGGGCTGCGCGGTGCTGTGACCCCCGGCGATCCGCCCGCGCCCGCGTAGCGGAATCGTCAAGTCACCATTCACCGGTCGGGTAGCCCGTCGGGGGGACGCGAGGGCGACTCGTCGACACATCCCCAAGACGGCCCAAAGTGTCTGGATCCCTCCGAATCACTTTGTATCCGACCGGTTCCCCCTGGGATTCCGCTGTGAATCGGCCATGCGACACCCCTGAATCCAGCGTTCCGCGCCCATCGGGGCGTCGCCGGATGACTTCGGAGAGTAGTTGTGGCCCGCCGATGCACCCACCATCCCTTACGAAGGGTTATGGTGGAAGCCCCCCCTCGGGCCGGTCCGTCTCCCCCCCACGGACCGGCCCGTTTTTTCTCCCCGCCTCCGGAACCTCTCGGCGAGGGGCTCGCGTCCTCACTCAAAGGAGTGCGGGGAGCCGCGTGACCGGCCCGCACCGGCCCGTAGCGGCCGAGGCACCGCTACCACCCAAATCCCAAACCCCGAGCCAGAAGCAGGGCCCCGACGGGGGTAGGCTCAGCGGCTCGGGCACCCTTAGGCATCGAACCCCCACGCCAACCCCCGGGAGGGCCACGTGAACCTGCGCGACAACCTGCGCAGCCTGCTCGTCAGGCTCTACGCACGCCGGGTGGAGGGCCACCTGGACCACGATCAGGTGCCCAAGCACATCGGCGTCATCATGGACGGCAACCGCCGCTGGGCGAAGGCGTCGGGCTCCACCACCGTCCACGGCCACCGGGCCGGTGCGGACAAGATCGAGGAATTCCTCGGCTGGTGCTCCGAGACCGATGTCAAGGTCGTCACCCTGTGGCTGCTGTCCACGGACAACTTCGAGCGGCCGCAGGAGGAACTCGTCCCGCTGCTCGGCATCATCGAGAACACCGTCCGCGCCCTCGCCGCCGACGGCCGCTGGCGTGTGCACCACGTCGGCGCGATGGACCTGCTCCCGGGTGGCCTGCAGCACATCCTGAAGGAGGCCGAGGAGGCCACCGCCCACATCGACGGCATACTCGTCAACGTGGCCATCGGCTACGGCGGCCGGCAGGAGATCGCCGACGCCGTGCGCGCCATGCTGCTCGACGCCCAGGACAAGGGCGTCACGATGGAGGACCTCGCCGAGTCCGTCGACACAGACATGATCGGCCGTCATCTCTACACCGGCGCCCAGCCCGACCCGGACCTCGTCATCCGCACCAGTGGCGAACAGCGGCTGTCCGGATTCATGCTGTGGCAGACCGCGCACGCGGAGTACTACTTCTGCGAGGTCTTCTGGCCCGCCTTCCGCAAGGTCGACTTCCTGCGCGCCCTGCGCGACTACGCCGCACGTCACCGCCGTTACGGCGGCTGAGGCATCCCGAACGCCCCGTCGGCCGACCGGTCGGCGGGGTGTCGCGCATACCCTGATTCGGGTGGATGTAACAAGGAGTTCACCAGCACGCCGGTGGCCACATTTGCATGGCTGCGGGTGTTCGAGGGCATAAGCCAAACAGGTCGACGCCCGAACCACGGGTGTCGGATCTCAGCGGGCGGCACGGGGCCGTCCGCCCGGGAGGCCCTTTGCACCAGCCCGATCGTGCGGTCACTGCACGGAAGCAGCCGCGGAGGGCCGGTCGTCGGCCCGCCGTGCGCGGGGGCCGGACACCGGCCGTGGCACCCCCACCCTCCCGGCCCGGCTTCCACTCCGTCGCTCCCCGACCTCATCCGAGGGGGTACGTCCTTCCGTGGTGACCAGCACAAAGCGCCACAAGTCAGACCGGCGCACTTATGTCATCGACACCAGCGTCCTGCTGGCCGACCCGAACGCCCTGACCCGCTTCGACGAGCACGAGGTCGTGCTGCCGATCGTGGTGGTCACGGAGCTGGAGGCCAAGCGGCACCATCCCGAACTCGGCTACTTCGCCCGCCAGGCCCTGCGCCTGCTGGACGACTACCGGGTGAAGAACGGTCGCCTCGACGCCCCCATCCCGATCGGGGAGCTGGGCGGGACGATCCGTGTCGAGCTCAACCACTCGGACCCCAGTGTGCTGCCCACCGGCTACCGCCTGGGGGACAACGACTCCCGCATCCTTGCGGTGGCCCGCAATCTGCAGGCCGAGGGGTACGACGTCACCGTCGTGTCGAAGGATCTGCCGCTGCGGATCAAGGCGTCCTCGGTCGGGCTGCTCGCCGAGGAGTACCGCGCCGAACTCGCCATCACCGAGAACTCCGGCTGGACCGGCATGTCCGAACTGACACTCCCCGGGGAGCAGGTGGACGTCCTCTTCGAAGAGGGCCATGTGTATGTGCCGGAGGCCTGCGACCTCCCCGTGCACACCGGCCTGACCATCCAGTCGGAGCGCGGCAAGGCGCTCGGCCGGATGACCGCCGAGGGCAATGTCCGTCTGGTGCGCGGCGACCGTGAGGCGTTCGGCATCAAGGGCCGCAGCGCCGAGCAGCGCATCGCGCTCGATCTGCTGCTCGACCCGGACGTCGGGATCGTCTCGATGGGCGGCCGGGCCGGCACCGGCAAGTCGGCGCTGGCGCTGTGCGCCGGTCTGGAGGCGGTCCTGGAGCGCCGCCAGCACCAGAAGGTGATGGTCTTCCGGCCGCTGTACGCGGTCGGCGGGCAGGAGTTGGGCTATCTGCCGGGCACCGAGGCGGAGAAGATGAGCCCGTGGGCGCAGGCCGTCTTCGACACGCTGTCGGCGGTCACCTCCCGCGAGGTCATCGAGGAGGTCACCGCGCGCGGGATGCTGGAGGTGCTCCCGCTCACCCACATCCGCGGCCGCTCGCTGCACGACGCGTTCGTGATCGTGGACGAGGCGCAGTCCCTGGAGCGGAATGTCCTGCTGACCGTCCTGTCCCGGATCGGCGCCAACTCGCGGGTCGTTCTCACCCATGACGTGGCGCAGCGGGACAATCTGCGGGTCGGTCGCTACGACGGCGTGGTCGCCGTCGTGGAGAAGCTGAAGGGGCACCCGCTCTTCGCGCATGTCACGCTGACCCGGTCCGAGAGGTCCCAGATCGCCGCGCTTGTGACCGAAATGCTGGAGGATGGTCATATCTGACCCGTCCGAGCGGGAAGGTCGCATCTGACCCGTACCGCACGGAAGTTGGCGCCGTTCGGCAAAGGCCAAGAGCCTAGCCGGGCGGCGCCTTCGTGCGTGGAGCTTTCCAGAAATCCCCAGGGGCAAACGGGATGTGAGCTTTCACACGCAACACAGAATTGCCACCCGGCGTCCGGTTACGGCAGAGTCTCAGTCCTGTCAGGCCCCGCATACGACGCACCTGTACCCCCAGCGGTACAGCACCACAGAAGCACCACCAACTCCATAGAGTTCGTCGTATGCCGCCCGAGCACCACGCGGCGCTTCCCGAAGGGGGAGTTGCCCACCGGGCCCGCGCCTCCCGTGACCCCGCAGTTGGGAGGCCAGTGTCAGGGGCACGATTGCGTCCGCCAGGGTCACCGAAGCGGGCGATGCTGGAAGGAAACCGTGTGAGCCGGATTTCGGTCCGGGGATTCGCAGTGGCCTCGGCCACCGCGGTCACCGCCGTCGGAAGCGTCGTCGGAGTTGCCTCGGGCAGCGTCGCGCAGAACAACAACGACGCCGAGGCGACGGCAGCCGACACCACGCTCCTCGCGGACATACCCGCGGGTCAGCAGGCCCAGGTCCAGTCCGCGTCCCTGACGCAGCAGGCCGACGCCCAGGCCATCGCCGCCGACGCGAGCGCCAAGAAGGGTGCCGAGGAGGCAGCCCGCAAGGCGGCCGCCGACACCGCCGTCGCCAAGAAGGCGGCAGCCGAGAAGGCAGCCGAGGCGGCCAAGGAGGCAGCCAAGCAGCGCGCCGAGACGAAGGCGGCGGCCAGCCGCAGCGGCGACAGCAGCGATGCCAGCTTCCCCGTTCAGTCCTCGTACACGGTGGCGCAGGTCCAGGCCATAGCGCGGCAGATCGTGCCGTCCGGCCAGTTCCAGTGCTTCAGCAACATCGTGGACCACGAGTCCACCTGGAACTACCAGGCGGTCAACGCCTCTTCCGGCGCCTACGGCCTCGTCCAGGCGCTGCCCGCCGGCAAGATGGCGTCCGCGGGCGCCGACTGGCGGACCAACCCGGCCACGCAGATCAAGTGGGGCCTGAACTACATGAACGAGCGCTATGGCAGTCCCTGTGACGCCTGGACGTTCTGGCAGGCGAACGGCAACTACTGAGCCCGGTCGCCGCTCTCAACCTTGCGCAGCCCCTCCCCGTCCTCAGGGGAGGGGCTTTCGCCCTGTACGGTCGTACCCGAAACCTCCAGGGGGAGGAGAGGTGGCGAGCACGCGGGGACGCGGGGGAAGAGGACGGATCATGTCGCGAGTGCCAGGGTGGCTCGGCCGGCTCGGTGCCGGTCTCACCGAGATGAGCGAGCGGCTGGACCAGCGCCGTGCGGAGGTGGAGCGCGAGCACACCGCGCAGTCCCCCGACGCGCCCCGACCGGCCGGTCCGGCCCCCGCCGACGACACCGACCCCACCCCCGCCGACGCGGCCTCCGCGGCCGTCGACGCCGCCACCCCGCCCACCGGAGGCTCCGCGCCGTCGGCCGGCCACCGCCCCGACCCCGTCGAGGCCGTGCCCTGGGGAGTGCGGGTCGCGGCCGAGGCCGGCTGGCGCCTGCTGGTCCTCGCCGGCACCGTCTGGGTCCTGATGCGGGTCATCAGCTCGGTCCAACTGGTGGTCTTCGCCTTCGTCATCGCCCTGCTCGTCACCGCGCTGCTCCAGCCGACCGTGGACCGGCTCACCCGGCGCGGGGTGCCGCGCGGCATCGCCACCGCGCTCACCGCCATCAGCGGCTTCGTCGTCATAGGGCTGATGGGCTGGTTCGTGACCTGGCAGGTCATGGAGAACATCGACACGCTCTCCAACCAGATCCAGTCCGGCATCGACGATCTGCGCAACTGGCTGCTGAAGAGCCCCTTCCACGTCACCGACAAGCAGATCAACCAGATCGCCAAGAACCTGCGCGAGGCGATCGGCGCCAACGCCGACCAGATAACGTCCGCGGGCCTGGAGGGCGTTCAGGTCATCGTCGAGGCCCTCACCAGCATCCTGCTGGTGTTCTTCTCGACACTGTTCCTGCTCTACGACGGCAAGCGCATCTGGGAGTGGTTCCTGAAGCTGGTGCCCGCCGCGGCCCGCCCGGGTGTGGCCGGCGCCGGTCCGCGCGCCTGGCGCACCCTGACCGCCTATGTGCGCGGCACGGTCCTGGTCGCCCTGATCGACGCGATCTTCATCGGCATAGGCATCTACTTCCTGAACGTGCCGATGGCCGTCCCGCTGGCCGTGTTCATCTTCCTGTTCTCGTTCATCCCGCTGGTCGGCGCCGTCGCCTCCGGCGCGCTCGCGGTGATCGTGGCGCTGGTGACCCAGGGCGTCTTCACGGCGGTCATGACGCTGGTGGTCGTCCTCGCGGTCCAGCAGATCGAGGGCCATGTCCTGCAGCCGTTCATCCTGGGCCGCGCCGTCCGCGTCCACCCGCTGGCGGTCGTGCTCACGGTCGCGGCCGGCGGCATGGTGGCCGGTATCGGCGGCGCGGTGGTGGCCGTACCGCTGGTGGCGGTGACGAACACGGTGGTCGCGTATCTGAAGCAGTACTCGGAGGAACTGCAGCAGCGGAAGTCCCTCGCCCCGGCGGTGGACGCGTCCGTGGCGGAGAACGCGGAGGACCCCGCCCACCAAGGGTGAGCGGGGTCCTCGAAGCGGTACCGGCTACTCCGCCAGGACGGCCTCGGTCTCGAGGGTGACGCCGACCGCCTGCACCACGGAGGCGATCTTGAACGCCTCCTGGATGGTCTCGTGCTCGACGCCGGCCTTGCGCAGCACCTGCTCGTGCGAGTCCAGGCACATGCCGCAGCCGTTGATCGCGGAGACCGCGAACGACCACAGCTCGAAGTCGACCTTCTCCACGCCCGGGTTGCCGATGACGTTCATCCGCAGACCCGCGCGCAGGGTGCCGTACTCGTGGTCGGACAGCAGGTGGCGCGTCCGGTAGAACACGTTGTTCATCGCCATGACGGCGGCGGCCGACTTGGCGGCCGTGTACGCCTCCGGCGTCAGGTTCGCCTTCGCCTCCGGCTCCAGCTCACGCAGGACGATCGGGGAACGCGAGGCGATGGCGGTCGCCAGCACCGTCCCCCACAGCGCCTGCGCCGGCAGGTCGGAGTTGCCGATGACCGAGCCCAGGTTGAGCTTCAGGTCCTTGGCGTAGTCCGGGACGCGGGCCTTCAGGGAGTCGAGCGACATGGGTCACTCACCGGCCAGCAGCGCGACCGGGTCCAGGGTGTTCTCGCCCTTGGTCCAGTTGCACGGGCACAGCTCGTCGGTCTGCAGGGCGTCCAGGACCCGCAGGACCTCCTTGGGGTTACGGCCCACGGAACCGGCGGTGACCATGGTGAACTGGATCTCACGGTTCGGGTCGACGATGAAGACGGCGCGCTGCGCGAAGCCGTCCTCGCCCTCGATGCCGAGGTCGCGCATCAGCTCGTGCTTGGAGTCGGCCAGCATCGGGAACGGCAGGTCGGTCAGGTCCGGGTGGTCCTTGCGCCAGGCGTGGTGGACGAACTCGGAGTCACCGGAGAAGCCGAGGATCTGGGCGTCACGGTCGGCGAACTCGTCGTTCAGCTTCCCGAACGCGGCGATCTCGGTCGGGCAGACGAAGGTGAAGTCCTTCGGCCATGCGAACACGACCAGCCACTTGCCCTCGTAGGACTTGTGGTGGATCTGCTCGAACTCCTTGCCCTTCTCCAGCGAGACGCAGGCGGTCAGTTCGAACTCGGGGAACTTGTCACCGACAGTGAGCACACGCTCTCCTTGCAGCGAAGAAAGACCCCTTTTGAGGATCTTTCCCATGGGTTGGACTGTGGTGATGTTGGCACAGGCTGCATTGATTAGTGAAATAGCTACAATCGGTCATGTTGATCGGAGGGGACTATCAGTGACCATCAGTAGCGGCAAGCGGAGGCAGCCGAGCCTCGCGCAGCTGCGTGCCTTCGCCGCCGTGGCCGAGCATCTGCACTTCCGGGACGCGGCGGCGGCCATCGGGATGAGCCAGCCCGCCCTGTCGGGAGCGGTCTCGGCGCTGGAGGAGACCCTCGGGGTGACCCTTCTCGAGCGTACGACGCGCAAGGTGCTGCTCTCGCCCGCCGGCGAACGGCTCGCGGTGCGGGCGAAGGCGGTGCTGGACGCGGTCGGCGCGCTGCTGGAGGAGGCCGAGGCGGTCCGGGCGCCGTTCACGGGCGCCCTGCGCCTCGGGGTGATCCCGACGGTCGCGCCGTATCTGCTGCCCACCGTGCTGCGGCTCGTGCACGAGCGCTACCCGGACCTCGACCTCCAGGTGCACGAGGAGCAGACCGCCAGCCTGCTCGACGGCCTGCACTCGGGCCGCCTCGACCTGCTGTTGCTCGCGGTCCCGCTCGGTGTGCCCGGGGTCGTCGAACTGCCCCTGTTCGACGAGGACTTCGTGCTCGTCACCCCGCTCGACCACTGGCTCGGCGGCCGTGAGGGCATCGCGCGCGAGGCCCTGAAGGAGCTGAACCTGCTGCTCCTGGACGAGGGGCACTGCCTGCGCGACCAGGCCCTGGACATCTGCCGGGAGGCGGGCCGCGAAAACGCGCCGGTGAGCACGACCGCCGCGGGCCTGTCCACCCTGGTCCAGCTGGTCGCGGGCGGCCTCGGCTGCACCCTGCTCCCGCGCACCGCGCTGAAGCTGGAGACGACCCGCAGCAGCCAACTCCTCACCGGCTCCTTCGCCGAGCCCGCCCCGAGCCGCCGGGTCGCTCTCGCGATGAGGGCGGGGGCGGCGCGCTCGGCGGAGTACGAGGAGTTGGCCGCGGCGTTGCGCGAGGCGCTGGGCGCGCTGCCGGTACGGGTGCTGGAAACGCCCTGAAGGGCTGCGGGGGAACCGCGCGACCAGTCCCCCCGCTGGTCCGCGCCGCGTACACCCCGCAGCCACTCTCCCCGGAGCGCCGGCCGGCTACTCCGTGCGCAGCCCCTCCGGCCGCATCATCCGGATCAGCGGCGGCAGGCTCAGCGCGGTCACCGTGAGGACCACCGCCGCGCCGGCGGCGGTCATCGACAGCACGCTCGACCAGTCCACCCCCAGCGACACGCCCACCATCTTCAGCAGCACCGCGCCCAGGGTGAGCCCGACGGCCGTGGCGAGCAGCAGGCCCAGGGCGATCGGGATCGCCGTCTGCCACAGCACCGACAGGCTCAGGGTGCGCCGTCGGGTGCCGAAGGCGACCAGCGACGACAGCAGCTTCCTGCGCTCGCGCAACTGCTCCAGCTGCGAGACCAGCAGGCTCGCGCCGATCAGCGCCAGCACACAGATGGCGCCGGCGAACGTACCGGTGCGGATGGAGTCGAACTGCTTCGACCGCTCGGTGGCCGACCACAGGACCGCGTCCGCCAACGGGTCGATCCGCGCGGCGGTGTTGCGGATGTGCTCCTGCGCGTCCGGCACCGACTTGTCCACCGAGAGATAGACCACCCCGGTCAGCAGGCGGTTCACCCGCTCGGGCACGGCCGCCGGGGTCAGCAGCACACCACTGGTCCGCATCCCGATCGGGCTGGTGATCGCGGTGGCCTGCTGCAGATGGCCCGGTACGGTCCAGGGGGCGTCCTTGCCCGGGCCGATGCCGTTGGTGGTGTTGATGTGGAGCGTGCGGCCCGACCGGGCGAGCTTGGCCACGTCGGCGTCGTTGTCCCCGCCCTTGGCCACGAAGACGTCCCCGTCGTGACAGGACGTCATCCGGGCCTCCTCGCGCAGCGCGTCGCAGGTGCCGACGGTCATCGGGATGGTGGTGTTGGGCCCGCGCCGCCAGTCCCGGTCGCCCAGGTCGATGCTGCCGAGCGCGGTCGCCTTGCGCACCCCCTTGGTCGCGGAGAACTTCGCGGCGGTCGGGAGGAAGTCCACCCCCTGCGGCAGGCTGACCTGCATCTGGGCGCGGGTGGTGTCCCGCCCGGTGTTCTTGGTGTATTCGCCCTGGATACCCGCGAACAGCATCTGCATCGCGATCGCCCCGGCCACCGCGACCGCGATCCCGTTGACCATGCGCGCCGCCGTACCGCTGCTCAACTGCAGCCGTCGTACGGCCAGTTGCCAGGCGATACCGCCCCGGCCGAGCTGGGCCACCACCGCTTCGACGATCCACGGCAGCAGGGTGGTCACGCCGATGAGCAGCAGGAGGACGCCGCCGATCACCAGATACGGGTTGAAGTCGCCGTGCCCGCGGCCCTGCCCGATCATCGGGGCGAGCAGCGCGAGGCCGCCCGCCGGCAGCAACAGCCGCCACCACAGCCGACGGCGCCTGGGCTTGGCCGTACGGACCACGCCCAGCGGCTCGATGACCACCCCGCGCAGCGCGAACAGCGTGACCAGCACCGCCGCCGCCGGGACGGCGACCGCGACCAGGGCGGCCAGCGCGGGCGCGGGGTTGAGATAGCTGGGGAACACACTGACGCCCACGATCTCGACCGAGCCCGCGAGCTGCCGGCCGAGCAGGAAGAAGACGGTGCCGAAGACCAGCCCGACCAGCGATCCGGCGAGCGCCTCGCCCGCCGCGATCCGCCGGGTCATCCGGGTGTCGGAGCCCACCAGCCGCAGCGCGGCCAGCCGGCGGTCGCGCCGCTCGCCGCCGAACCGTACGGCGGCGGCGATGAACACGGCGACCGGCGTCAGCAGCACGGCGAAGACGACCAGCACCAGCAGGATCAGCACCGGGTCCATCGAGTTCGACGAGGTCGTTCCGTCCAGGTGCCCGAACTCGCTGATCCGGGCCGTGCGGTAGCCGTCGATGCGTGGGGACAGGTTCTTCGCGCCGGCGTAGTAGGCCAGTTCCTGCGAGCCGACGAGCCCGCTCTCGCCGATCGTCCCGGCGATCCGGTACGGCAGCCGCTCGCGCAGCAGTCTGCCGTCACCGGAGTCGAGCAGTTTCTTCAGCGCGGGGGAGACGACCATCTCGCCCGGCGCCGGGTACTTCGACAGGCCCGGGGCGAGCGGTGCCTTCGGACCCTCGGGCTCCACCAGCCGGCCACGGACGTCGTCGCCGTGGTACGTCGTGTCGGAGTCGGAGATCAGCAGGGTGTTCGCGGCCTTCGGCCGCTTCGGGCCGTAGGTGTAGTCGAGACGGGCCTCGTCGCGGTCGTGCCGTACCGCGAGCGCGCTCGGGATCGCGGTCGTCACCAGCAGCAGCGCCACGCCCAGACCGACGCCGACCGCCGTCAGCAGCACCCGGATCCAGCCCTCGCGCCCACCGGTGAACGCGAACCGGACCCCCATTCCCAGATCCCGGCCCCATTGACGAGCGTTCACAGCGCGCGCTCCATGTCCCGCGACTTGCCGTCGCGCACCACGATCTCCCGGTCGGAGTAGGCCGCCACCCGGGCCTCGTGCGTGACGAGGACGACGGCTGCGTTGGCGGAGCGGGCCGCGTCGGTCAGCAGCTCCATCACGCGCTCGCCGTTGAGGGAGTCGAGCGCGCCGGTCGGCTCGTCGGCGAACACCACCCGGGGCCCGGTGACCAGCGACCGGGCCACCGCGACGCGCTGTCCCTGGCCGCCGGAGACCTCGCCGGGGCGCTTGCCCTTGAGGTCGTCCACCTCCAGGCGCTCCATCCAGCCGAGCGCGGCCTTCTCGGCCTGCTTGCGGGAGGTGCCGTTCAGCCGGAGCGGCAGCGCCACGTTCTCCACGCAGGTCAGCTCCGGGACGAGCTGGCCGAACTGGAAGACGAACCCGAACTCGCTGCGCCGCAGCGCGCTGCGCTCGGCGTCGTTCATGCCGGCGAGTTCGCGGCCGTCGTAGGTGATCGACCCGGAGTCGGGCGGCACGATGCCCGCGAGGCAGTGCAGCAGCGTCGACTTGCCGGAGCCGGAGGGGCCCATCACGGCGACGACCTCGCCGGGGTGGATGGAGAACGCGGCGCCGTCGAGCGCGAGGGTGGGTCCGTAGGCCTTGCGCAGGTTCTCGGCGCAGAGCAGGGAGCCGGCGGGAGCGGTCATCGGGCCACCGCCTCACGGAGCTTGTCCAGGCGCGCGGCGGTCAGTTCCAGCCAGCGCAGGTCGGCCTCCAGATGGAACAGCGCGTGGTCGCAGATCAGCTGGTCCGCGAGGTCGCCCTTGCGCTTGCGGTCGGTCAGGATCCGCATGCTGCGCAGGTGCTCGGCGCGCTGGGTGTCGAGGATGTCGGCCGCGTCCCGGTGGGTCAGCAGCGCGAGGACGACCTTGGTGTACAGGGTCGACTGGAGGTACTCCTCGGGCTTCTCCGGGGTCGCGAGCCAGCGCTCGACGTCGGTGATGCCGGCGTCGGTGACGGCGTACCGCTTCCGCTCGGGGCCGCCGCCGGCCTCGATGCCGTCGACCTCCACGAGGCCGTGCTTCAGCAGGCGGGACATCGTGGAGTAGACCTGGCCGTAGTGCAGCGGCCGGTCGTGACCGAACTTCTCGTCGAAGGCCCGCTTCAGGTCGTAGCCATGGCGCGGGCCGGACTCCAGGAGCCCTAGGAGGGTGTGACCGATGGACATGTGGAGCACTCTACACACGGTGTATACGTCGCGTGTATACGCGGAGTGTGGAGATCATGGCCCGCAGTACGGCTGTGCAGGTGGGAGCCGATTGTCACGGTTCCGAAACGGGTGGCCTGCCTCTGCGCGGCAGCGGACCGGCGTCCCGTGGCAGCCGCCCCGCGTCCGCCAGCGCCTTGCGCAGCAGGAACTCGATCTGCGCGTTGGCCGAGCGCAGCTCGTCCCCGGCCCACCGCGAAAGCGCCTCGTACACGGACGGGTCGAGCCGCAGCAGCACCTGCTTGCGCTGCTGCGGCCGTCGCTTCGGAGTCTCCGAGGAGTCCGTCACTGGTAGAGGGTCCCGGTGTTGAGGACCGGCTGCGGGGCCCGGTCCCCGCACAGCACGACCATCAGGTTGGACACCATCGCCGCCTTCCGCTCCTCGTCCAGTTCCACGATGCCCGCCTCCGCGATCCGCGCGAGCGCCGCCTCGACCATGCCGACCGCGCCGTCCACGATGTGCTGCCGGGCGGCCACGACGGCTCCGGCCTGCTGCCGCTGCAGCATCGCCGAGGCGATCTCGGGAGCGTACGCGAGATGCGTGAAGCGCGACTCGACGATCCGCACTCCGGCCGCCTCCACCCGGACCTGCAGTTCGCCGGCGAGCTTCTCGGTGATCTCCTCGGCGTTCCCGCGCAGCGACAGCCCGCCCTCGTCATGGGCGTCGTAGGGGTACTCGATCGCGATGTGCCGCACGGCCGTCTCGGTCTGCGTGGCGACGAACTCGGCGTAGTCGTCCACCTCGAAGACGGCCTGCGCGGTGTCCTGCACGTTCCACACCACGACCGCGGCCAGCTCGATCGGGTTGCCGTAGGCGTCGTTGACCTTCAGGACGGCGGTCTCGTGGTTGCGCACCCGCGTGGAGATCCGGGTCCGCGAGGTGAAGGGGTTCACCCAGCGCAGGCCGTCCTGCCGGATCGTGCCCCGGTAGCGCCCGAAGAGCTGGACGACCCGGGCCTCGCCGGGCGCCACCGTGTTCAGTCCGCGCAGCGAGATGACCGCGGCGAGGAAGACGACGATCCCGGCGACGATGAGTCCGGCCTTGGCGCCGGTGGCGGAGGTGGCCGAGGCGCCGGCGAGCAGCGCGGCGGTGGCGCCGAGCCCGAGGAGTCCGAGCAGCAGGGCGAGTCCGCCGCCGATGCTGTGCGCGGTGAACTCACGCACCCGTGGTGCGGGCATCTGGGGTGCGTCGGCGGTGGTGGCCGGGTCGTGTGCGGACATGGGTGGTCCCCGTTTCTCCTGAGGCCTGCCGCGCAGGCCTAGCTTGCTTCTATCTAACTGATAGCACTTTTACGGCCGGAAGCAACCCCGAAGCAACCCTGTGGCCTCCAGGGCCGTCGGTTCCCTTGGGGCGGGTGCTGATTGTCACGTCCGCAAAAGAGCGGATCGGACGCCCTTTGTCTTATAGGCGAGTGTTAGCTTTCGGAGCTGACCCCGAGACGGAAGCGAGCGTAGGGACCCATGGGACGAGCGGAAGAGAGACGAGCGCGACAGCGCGGTGGCCGCCGCGTGGCGCCCAGACGCCGCCGTTCCGCACCCGAGGCGGCCGTCGCCTCGGCGGGCGCCCCGGCGGGCGGCAAGCCCGCCAAGAGCTTCATACGCCGGCTCTTCACCTGGAAGAAGATCCTCGGCACGTTCTTCGGGCTCTGCCTGCTGGTCATCGCCGCGTTCATCGGGCTCTACATGTACGTGGACATCCCGAAGGGCAATGTGGCCGCCCAACAGCAGAGCAACGTCTACAAGTTCAGCGACGGCACGATGCTGACCCGCAAGGGCGAGGTCAACCGCGAGATCGTGGACCTGTCGAAGGTGCCGCGCAAGGTCCAGCTGACCTTCGTCGCCGCGGAGAACAAGAGCTTCTACCACGACGCAGGCGTCGACTTCAAAGGCACGGCCCGCGGTCTGATCAACACCCTGTCCGGCAAGGGCAAGCAGGGTGGCTCCACGATCACCCAGCAGTACGTCAAGAACTACTACCTCGACCAGGACCAGACCGTCACGCGCAAGCTGAAGGAACTGGTCATCTCGTTGAAGGTGGACCGGGAGAACTCCAAGGACGACATCCTCGCGGGCTACATCAACACCAGCTACTACGGCCGCCACGCCTACGGCATCCAGGCCGCCGCCCAGGCCTACTTCCACACCGACGCCCAGAAACTCACGGTCCAGCAGGGTGCGTACCTCGCCGCGCTGCTCCAGGCACCCAGCCAGTACGACTGGGCCGTCGCCACCGACACCGGCAAGCGCCTGGTCACGGCGCGCTGGAACTACGTCCTCGACAACATGGTCGAGGAGGGCTGGCTGACCAAGTCCAAGCGCGACGCGATGCACTTCCCCAAGATCCTCGAGCCCAAGGGCGTCCCCGGCCTCGGCGGGCAGAAGGGCTATCTGGTCGACCTCGCCAACCGGCAGCTGGAGCAGCAGCTGATGGCGCAGGACGGGCTCACCCCGGCCGAGGCCGAGAAGGCGGTCATCGACAAGGGCTGGACGATCACCCTCAACATCGACCGGAAGAAGCAGGCCGCGCTGGAGAAGTCGGTCAAGTCCCAGCTGACCAGCAACCTCGACCCCAAGAAGCGCAAGGTCGACGGGGACATCCAGCCCGGCGCCGTCTCGGTCGACCCCAAGACGGGCAAAATCGTCGCGCTGTACGGCGGGCAGGACTACTACCACCACTACACCGACAACGCCACCCGCAGGGACTTCCAGCCGGCCTCGACGTTCAAGCCGGTCATCCTGGCCGCGGCGCTGCAGAACAGCGCCACCACGCAGGACGGCACCCCGATCACCGCGAACACGGTCTATGACGGCACCAGCGGCCGCCAGGTCGTCGACCAGGGCCGCAAGGTCGGCTTCGGCCCGCCGAACGAGGACCACAGGAGCTACGGGCCCATCTCCGTCCAGCAGGCGATGAACAACTCCGTCAACTCCGTCTTCGCGCAGATGGGCATGGACGTGGGGATGGACAAGGTGATGGCCACGGCCAAGCAGCTCGGCATGGACACCACGGGCATGCAGGCCGTGCCCGCCCAGACGCTCGGCTCCATGGGCGCCAGCCCCCTGGAGATGGCCGGGATCTACGCCACCTTCGCCAACCACGGCGAGAAGGTCACTCCCTCGATCCTCAAGTCCGCCGAACGGCAGGGCAGTTCGGTGAAGATCCCGGACCCGATCGGCGGCTCGGTGATCAGCCGGACCGCCGCCGACACCGTCACCTCCGTGCTCACCGGCGTGGTCGACGACGGTACGGCGAAGGAGCACGTGGCCGACAACGCGCTGCGCGACGGCCAGCAGGTGGCCGGCAAGACCGGTACCTCCGACGAGAACAAGTCCGCCTGGTTCACCGGCTACACGCCCGACCTGGTCACCTCCGTCGGCCTGTTCGGCGAGGACCCGAAGACCAACGCCCATGTGTCCATGACGGGTGCGACCGGTCCCCTGGTCCGGCCCCCGGGCCGGATCAACGGTGGTGGCTACCCGGCGCAGATCTGGGCCGCGTACACCTTCGGCGTGACGGACAAGGCCACGTTCGACCTGGACACCACGCAGGGCGCCGCCGTCCAGCCGACCTACACGCCGACGACGCCCTCCTCGACGCCGTCCGGCACACCGTCGCACACGCCGTCCAGCAAGCCGTCGACCTCCACGTCGCCGTCCCACACGCCGACGCACTCACCGACGCACTCACCGACCCAGACGCCGACGCAGCCCCCCACACAGTCGCCGACGCAGACGCCGACGGGCGCCGCCACGGACAACCCGCTCGATCCGGGCGGCGGCCAGGACATCGGTCAGGGCATCGGCCAGTAGGAGCACGTCGGCCGGCAGCAGCGCATACGCGAAGGGCGCCCGGGCCTCCCGGGCGCCCTTCGCGTCGTGTATCCAGCGGACCGGCTCAGCTCCGGTTCAGCTCGAACCAGACCACCTTGCCCGTGGACAGCCGGGTCGCGCCCCAGCGCCGGGCCAGCTTGTTGACCAGGTACAGGCCGCGCCCGCCCTCGTCCGTGGCCCGCGCCTGCCGCAGCCGCGGCAGCTGCGGCACATCGTCGCCGACCTCGCAGCGCAGCACATCCGTGCGCAGCAGCCGCAGCGTCACCGGCCGCGACGCGTACCGTACGGCGTTGGTCACGACCTCGCTGACCAGCAGCTCCACCGAGTCCGAGAGGTCCTCCAGGTCCCAGCGGGCGAGCGCGCGCCGGGCCAGCCGGCGGGCCTGGCCGGGGGCCGTCTCCTCAGGCTCCAGCCGCCAGTACGCGACATCGCTCGGCGCGATCCCGTCGAAGCGGGCCGCGAGCAGCGCGATGTCGTCGTCCCGGTCGCCCGGCCCGAGCATGTCCAGCACCTCGTCGCACAGCGCCTCCAGCGGCGGCGGATGATCGGGGCCGGTCAGCTGGGCCGTCGCGGCGAGCTTCTCGCGCAGCTGCTCTATGCCGGTCCACACGTCCCGCAGCCGGGACTCCACCAGGCCGTCGGTGTAGAGGAGCAGCGTGGCCCCGGCGGGCGCGTCCAGCTCGACCGCCTCGAAGTCGACGCCGCCGACCCCGATGGGCGCGCCCGGCGGCACCCGCAGCACCTCGGCCCGGCCGCCCAGGTGCAGCAGCACGGGCGGCGGATGGCCGGCGTTGGCGATGGTGATGCGGTGCGTGACCGGGTCGTAGACCGCGTACAGACAGGTCGCCATGCGGTCGGTGCCCAGGCGCTGCGCCTGCTCGTCGAGGTGGTGCAGCACCTCCTGCGGGGGCAGGTCGAGCCCGGCCAGGGTCTGCGCCGTCGTGCGCAGCTGGCCCATGATCGCCGCCGAGGTCATGGAGTGACCCATGACGTCGCCGACGACCAGCGCGACCCGGCTGCCGGGCAGCGGGATCGCGTCGTACCAGTCGCCGCCGACCCGTGCGGTCTCGGCGGCCGGCAGATAGCGCGAGGCCAGGCGTACACCGGTGGGCCGGGGCAGGGTCTCGGGCAGCATGGTGCGCTGCAGCTCGTCGGCGATGTAGGCCTCCCGGCCGTACAGCACCGCCTTGTCGATGCCGAGCGCGCTGTGCGTGGCCAGCTGGGCCGCCACCAGCAGGTCGTCGGCCTCGAACGCGAGCCGCTCCGGGCGGCGCAGGAACAGCGCCGCGCCGATCACCCGGCGCCGGCCGCGCAGCGGCGCGAGGATGGCGTGCTGCCCGGGTGGCACCACGGACTCGCCGCCCTCGCCGAGCAGTTCGGGCAGCGCGGCACGGGCGGCCGGCGCATCGGCGAACACCGGCCGCACACCGCGCAGCACCTCGTTCAGCGCGCCACCGGGCCGTACCTCGCACAGCTCGGTGGTGAGCGAGGACAGCTCGGCCAGCGGGCTCGGCTCCGGCTCCGGCTCGAAGGCGGGCGGCAGCAGCACCCCCTCGGTGTCCCGCTCCTCAGGAATCCGGTCGGTGCGGCGCAGCCTGAGCACCACGGGTCCGGTGGGCCGCTCGTCGCCGACCGGCAGCGGGTCGCGCAGATAGACCAGGATCGCGTCCGAGAACGTCGGCACGGTCGCCCGGCACAGGCCCATCACGATCTCGTCCAGATCCAGACCGCGCGCGATCCGCCGGGTGGCCGCGCCCACGAATCTCAGCCGGTCGCCGTCGCGCCGCATCGGCGTGGGCCGACCCGGCGGCAGGCCCCGCCCGGTACGGCGGTCCTGACCGCCCGGCGTCCGCTCCTGCTCGGCGCCCGGCTGCGGCGGAATGGCCTCCGGGGCGGGGCGCGGGCGGTGTGCGCCGGGTTCGGTGGCGGCGGGCTGGGAGTGCTCGGGGCCGTTGACTGGGGGCTCCTTCCCCTTGCCGACCGGGGGCTGGTTCCCCTTGCCGTCCTTTCCCTTGCCGGCCGGGGCCGGCGACCCCGTGCCGTCCCTTCCCTTGCCGCAGGGCGTGGCCGTCCCCGGTCCGGACGGCGGGCCCTCGGCCCGCGCCTGCACCGGTAAGGCGGGGGCGCCGGCCGGCTTCGGGGTACGCAAGAGCGCCCCGCGGCCATCCGCGGGGTCGGCGCCCTGGGGGCGCTCGAAGGAGGTGGGCTGCTCCGTCACGCGTGTCGCATCCATCCGTACGGCGCTGCGCGCCGAGCGCGCAGTTGGTCCCGCAGAAGTCCCGATACCCGCAATACGTGCCCCAGGAACGGAATTCCCGCGCGGTCAGAGGTTCCTGTGTCACCGGCATGCCTGGCGCGGCCGGCGGTGGTGGTGCCGTGGTGCCCCTCGCTCACGTGCTGCCGCCCCTCGGTGACGTTCGGTCAAGCCCGGCGCATGCTCCCGGAGTTGCACTTGTGCGCCCTTGCGGAGGACGATCCTACGTTTCGTGCCCGGGGGCGCATCAAGGGTCTCATGAGGACACGTGCGCGGGCGTACGGTCCCAGCCCTCGGGGAGAGAAGGTACCGCCCAGGACGGGTCCGGGCGCCAGTGCGGCCAGCCGTCCGAGAACGGCGGCCCCCAGGCCGCGATCTCCTCGACCGCGTCCCGCCCGGCCGCCCGGACCCGCTCGGCGGTCCGCGCGTCCATCAGCCCGTCCCGCTGGGCCTGCGCGAACTCGTCCTCGTCACGCCAGTGCCAGCTGCGGTCGGGATGGACGGAGATGTCCAGGAAGTGGTCCTCGGAGTCCACCCCACCCGCCCAACGGACCAGCGGCTGTTCGAGGTTGACGTACCAGTTCTTGAACTGCCAGCCCGGATCCCAGAACAGCCACACCGACCAGGGCCGGCCGGGCTGGGCCAGCTTCAGCACACCGGTGCCGAACCAGCGGTCCCGCTGCACCGTGCGCGGCCTGGTGTAGCGGGACTGCAGCGGCTCCAGATGCACCGGTGTGCCGTCGGCCAGGACCGGCTTCATGCATTCGGTGCCGGGAGCCAGCCACACGGCGAGCAGGTCCTCGTCGTCGCGCACCACGGTGACGGGCCGGGCGATGTGGAAGTGCTCGCCGGCGTTCTCCCGGTAGCGCCACAGGATCGGGGTCCCCGGGGCCCAGTGGGTCGCAGCTCCCGCGTCTACGTGTGTCACCGCTCCGTCGTCCGTCATGGACAGATATTAGGTGCCGTAGGCACACGGTGGCTGCGGTGCACATCACGGTTCCGCCGGTGGCCGGAAACGTTCGCTCGCGGTTACGGACGCGTCATCCGCAGGACATCCAGCGCCTCGTCGAGCTGCTCCAGCGTCAGGTCGCCGCGCTCGACGTACCCGCCCTCCAGCACGACCTGACGGATCGTCTTGCGCTGCGCGAGCGACTTCTTGGCGACCTTCGCGGCCTCCTCGTAGCCGATGTACTTGTTCAGCGGGGTGACCACGGACGGGGAGGACTCGGCGTACTCGCGGGCCCGTTCCCGGTCGGCGGTGATGCCGTCGACGGTCCGGTCGGCCAGCAGCCGCGAGACGTTGGCGAGCAGCCGGACGGATTCGAGGACGTTCTTGGCGAGGACCGGGAGCATCACGTTCAGCTCGAAGTTCCCGGCGGCTCCGGCGGTGGCGATGGTGGCGTCGTTGCCGACGACCTGCGCCGCGACCATCAACACGGCCTCGGGGACGACCGGATTGACCTTGCCCGGCATGATCGACGAACCCGGCTGCAGATCCGGCAGCCGGATCTCGGCGAGCCCGGTGCGCGGCCCGGAGGACATCCAGCGCAGATCGTTGGCGATCTTCGTCAGCCCGACCGCGATCGTCCGCAGCTGTCCGCTGGTCTCCACGATCCCGTCCCGGGCGCCCTGCGCCTCGAAGTGGTCGCGGGCCTCGGTGAGCGGCAGCCCGGTGGCGTGGGCCACCTCCCGGATGACGGCGGCGGAGAAGCCGGGCGGGGTGTTGATGCCGGTGCCGACGGCGGTGCCGCCCAGCGGCAGCTCGGCGAGCCGGGGGAGCGAGGCCTGGAGCCGCTCGATGCCGTACCGCACCTGGGCCGCGTACCCGCCGAACTCCTGGCCCAGCGTCACCGGGGTCGCGTCCATCAGGTGTGTCCGCCCCGACTTCACGACATCGGCGAACTCCTCGGACTTGCGGGCCAGGGAGTCGGCGAGGTGCGCGAGGGCCGGGATCAGATCGTGGGTGACGGCGGCGGTGGCGGCGATGTGGATCGAGGACGGGAAGACGTCGTTGGACGACTGCGAGGCGTTGACGTGGTCGTTGGGGTGCACGTCCCGGCCGAGCCGCTCGCTCGCCAGGGTGGCGATGACCTCGTTGGTGTTCATGTTGGAGGAGGTCCCGGAACCGGTCTGGAACACATCCACCGGGAAGTGCTCGTCCCACCTGCCCGCGGCGACCTCCCCGGCCGCCTCCTGGATCGCCTCGGCGACCTCCTTGTCCAGCACCCCGAGTTCGGCGTTCACCTTCGCGGCCGCCCCCTTGATCCGCGCCAGCGCCTCGATGTGCGCCCGCTCCAGCCGCTGCCCGGACACGGGGAAGTTCTCCACGGCACGCTGTGTCTGCGCCCGCCACTTGGCATGGGCCGGGACCCGGACCTCGCCCATCGAGTCGTGCTCGATCCGGTACTGCGGCTCTTCGGTCGTCATCGTCGTACCTCCGAAAAAGGGAGCACATGTCGTCGCATGCGTATTCCCTCTGCGGCTACCCGCCAGTAAATACCCGGGGTAACACCTGCTTCGGGGAGGCGTCATGCCACGCGTCAGATCCAGGATCAGAGGTACGGCCGTCGCTGTCGCGGCGGCCGCCACCGTGTTCGCGGGCCTCACGGCCCCCGCCGCCCACGCGGCCCGGGCCGCCGTCGCGCTGCCGACCGGCCTGGAGCGGATCCGGGCCGCCGAGGCGACCGCCCTCTACGGCGACCCGGCCGAGCGGCCCCTGGCCGACCGCAGGACCGCGCTGATCTCCCTCGGCGACAGCGAGATCTCCGGCGAGGGCGTCGGCACCTACGAGCCCGGCACCGACGGCCCGGACAACTGGTGCCACCGCTCGCCCGACTCCGCCATCCACCGCACCGGCATCCCCGCGGACATCACGTACAACGTCGCCTGTTCGGGCGCCTCCACCGGCAACATCCGGATCGGCGGCAGCAAGCAGTACGCCGACGAACTCGTGCAGAGCGACAGCCTCGCCGTCAAGGCCCGCAACACCCGGATCAAGATGATCGTGCTGGTCGTCGGCGCCAACGACGATCTCCAGTTCGGGCCCGTCATGACCGACTGCGTCACCCGCTACATCACCCTCCAGGGCCCCTGCGGACCCGCGTACGGCCCCGGCTGGCAGACCCGCGTCGACGGCCTGGTCCCGAAGGTGGAGGCGACCGTCACCGACCTGAAGACGGTCATGCGGGACGCCGGCTACGGCGACGACGACTACCGGCTCGTCCTCATGGGCTACCCGAGCCCCATCGGCCCCGACATCCACGACAACCCGAACTTCCCGGGCAAACTCCTCGGCGGCTGCATGGGGTACGACTCCGACGCCGCCTGGGGCCGCGACACCGCCGTCCCGCTCTTCGAACGCGGCATGCGCGAGGCCGCCGAGCGGAGCGGCGCGTACTACCTGGACGACTCCCGCCTCTTCCACGGCCACGAGGTCTGCATGGAGGACACCTGGGCGCGCGGCCTGTACGTCGACCTCACCAACCCCTTCCCGCCCGACTCCAACTCGCTGCGCCAGTCCTTCCACCCCGACTACCGGGGCCACGGCGCCTTCGCCTCCTGCCTCACCCAGTTCTACGACTCCGGCTACCGCGAGGCGGGCTGCGCCGACCCGGCGAGCACCGGCAGCCCCAAGCTGTACCCGGGCGCCTGGGACGACGCCTTCCGGCCGCTGACCGACCAGGCCACCGGGAACTGCCTCGACGCCTCCGGGGGTTCGAGCGCGAACGGCACCGAGGTGATCGGCTGGGACTGCCACGGCGGCCGCAACCAGGGCTGGTGGTACGACCCCGCACAGCGCTCCCTGCACCTGGAGCTGACCCATGACCGGTGCCTGGACGTACCCGGTGGCAGCTACACGGCCGGTACCGGCCTGATCGTCTGGAACTGCCATGGCGGCACGAACCAGCAGTTCGTCCGCCGGTCGGGGACCCTTCGCCCGGCGGCGGCGACGGGGATGTGCCTCACACAGGCGGCGCCCGAGGACCGGATCAGACTGCGCGACTGCGACGGCTCGGCCGCCCAGCGCTTCAGCTGACCGGCGCGAAGCACGAACGGCCCCGCTTCCGGAAGCGTTCCGGAAGCGGGCGACCGCTGTCGGCGGAAGCGGCGGCAGGCCTTTGCTGGGGGAGTGACCGGGTCAACGCAGCACCGCCGGCGGGGAGGCCGGCCCCCGCTCGCCCGCCCCCCGCAGGAACGCCTCGACCGCAGACAGGTCGGTCCGCTCCAGGTCGTCGGTGCGCAAGACGATGCGCAGCTCGGGACAGACGGCGGGATCCTGCCGCAGGCTCTGGGTGAAGGTCTCGACGATCAGCAGCACGAGCTGGGTGCGGTCGAGTTCGACGATGCGGGACAGGCCCGCGCCGATCAGCGGTATCGCCACCGGCTTGAACAGCCCGTGCCGGGCGACCGACGGCCACAGCCGCTCCAGACTCAGTCGCAGGTCGTCCGGGCCGGACCGGGCACGCAGGTCGTTGCCCAGCCGGGAGTAGGCCAGGGCGAAGACACGGCGCCTGCCGACGGGCACCGCCACCACCGTACCGACGGGATAGCGGACGCGCCGACCGCGCCGCTTCGCCCGGACGCTCTCCGTGGCGAGCGGGGTGAACTCCCCGAGCCCGCGCCGCAGTTTGTCGTCCAGGAGCCTGTGCCGGCCCTCGAAGAGCCGGTCGACCAGCTGGCCCTGCACGCTCTCCCGGCTGATCACGACGTCGTCGGCGAACGTGTCGAAGGTGTCGGAGAACCCCACGACCAGATTGGCGTCCTCCTGGTCGAACAGGTCGCCGCGCACCACGGCGACGTCCACGCGCAGCCCGCCCAGCGTGTGGCGCAGCAGCTCACCGCCGTACCGCGCGCGGATCCGGGCGTTCAGGCCCGCGAGGACGGCGGCCGCCTCGGGGTCGTCGGGCCGCTCCAGGACCCGCTGCTCCGCCACCGGCAGGGCGAGGTCGTAGCGGCCGAGCGCGATGTGTCCGTCGATCAGTTCCCGCAGTGCGGTCTCCCGGAGCCGGGTCAGCCGCCGGACCGGTGCGCTCGCGAACTCCTCGCCGTGCACCTCCGGCAGCGGCCGGTCGCGCCAGAGCCGCAGCGCCTCCGCGAGCAGCCGGACGGCCGACGCCGGTGCCGCGCGCAGTGCGTCGCCGACCAGGCGGGTGAACTCGGTGCTGTCCAACTCGGCCTCGGTGAGATCCAGTTGGTAGGTGCTCTGGATGCCGTGTCCGGACGGCAGCTGGCCCGTCCGTATGATCCGGGCGCCGTGCCCCGGCCCGGCGAGGTCGAAGGCGCGCCGCAGCTCCAGGATCCGCTTCTGCACCTCGTTGCGGTTGCGCAGCTCCTGGCGCGGCAGTTCGACGGTCTGCTGCCAGACGTCCCGGTACAGCCGGCGCGCGGTCACGGCCTGGCCCTCGGCGGCGACCAGACGCACCAGCAGACGGGCCGTCAGCGGGGTGAGGCGTACCGGAGCGCCGTTCACGTCCAGTCGGGCGGGGCCCAGGACGCTCACGCGTACGCGAGATATGCGGGTATGCACGCGCTTCGCCCCCTCCGCAGCGTGACTGTGCGTCAGCGTAGCAAGGGACAATGGAGGGAATCATGCGATTGACCGGTCCGCTCCCGCCGTTCCGCTCCGCCCGTCTCCGGCTCCGTCTCCGGCTTCCCGGATCGCGGCGCGGGCGGCGGATGTTCGCGGGCAGTGTGCTGGCGGCCTTCGGGGCCGTGTCGGCCGTCGTGC
The DNA here is from genome assembly GCF_001514035.1 of Streptomyces yokosukanensis. Classification (GTDB taxonomy): domain Bacteria; phylum Actinomycetota; class Actinomycetes; order Streptomycetales; family Streptomycetaceae; genus Streptomyces; species Streptomyces yokosukanensis. The sequence continues at coordinate 586,521 of NZ_KQ948208.1, forward strand.
AGTTCGTCGGGCAGCTGTTCCCCGGCTGTGTGTCCCGTCCCGGACCGGTCCTCGCCGGTTCCGTCGCCCTGTGTCTGGCCTGGGGTCTCGCCCGGACCCGGCCGCAGTCCGCCGTGCGGCAGGAGTTCGGGCGCCCCGGTATGACGGTGGTGGTCGAGGAGGGCGACCTCTTCGACCGGCCCGGCCATCTGGTGGTGGGGTTCACCGACACCTTCGACACCCTGGTGGCCGACGGCGTCGTCATCAACGACGGCAGTGTGCAGGGGCAGTTGCTCGCCCGCCGCTACGCGGGAAACGCCCGGCGGCTGGACGCGGAGCTGGCCGCCGCGCTGGACGGGGTGGCGCCGGTGGCGCGCGAGAGCGAGCGGGACAAACCGCGGGGCAAACGGGACCGGTATCCGATCGGGACCGTCGCCGCCCTCGGCCACCGGCCGCAGCTGGTCTTCGCCGTCGCCTACAGCCGGATGGGCAACGACTGCGTCGCCTCCTCCAGCGTGCACGACCTGTGGTTCGGCCTGGACCGGCTGTGGGACGCCGTGCACCGGCACGCCCAGCTGGAACGGGTCACCATGCCGCTGACCGGCGCGGGGCTCGCCCGGCTGCACGACCTCGACGAGGACAGCCTGCTGCGGCTGATCCTGCTGTCGTTCGTCACGCACTCGTGGGAACGGGCGGTCTGCCGCGAACTGCACGTGGTGGTCCGCCCCGGCGAGCTGGGCCGGATCGACCTGCCGGAGACCGGCGCGTTCCTGGCCGGCCTCGCGGCGGGTGCCCGGCGTCACGTCTGACACCGGGCACCCTTTGGTGCGGTGCGGGCCCGTCCCCCGGCCAGCGGGCCCGTACCGCGGCTCAGCGGGTCGGCGGCACGGCCCGCCCGGTGCGGGCGTACGCCGACAGATGGCGGTACGGCCAGGTCTGGCGCCAGTCGGAGCCGGTGTCGTTGACCCGGCAGCCCGCCAGCTTCAGCCGCTCGACGATCTTGCCCAGCGCGGTCGCCGAGCCGTCGAACCGGATGACGTTCATGCCCCCGATGTCGGAGATCTGGCGCAGCGCGCCGATCTCCACCATGAGCGTGCGCTCCGGGTAGGCCATCAGCAGCATGCCCAGTTCGATCAGCACGTTCGGCCGGGGCTGACCGGTCGGCTCGCTCTCGTACGGCGGCTCGTTCGGCCCCCGCAGGTCCGGATGGAGCTGGACGACGTCGTCCGGGGTGAGCAGGACCAGCGCCGCCTGGGCCTGGGCGGGGGCCCCGGCGATGACCTCGCCGAGGAACGGCGCCGTCTTGCCGGTGGCTCTGACCAGGTCCTCCCACTCCAGGGGGCGCAGATCGAGCAGGCGCAGCAGGTCGAACACCTTCAGCCGCGCCTCCTCGTCCCGGCCGTGGACGACGAAGACGTTGCGGCTGCGGTCCGGGGAGGGACCGGCGGAGCCCTGGACCGGGGCGGCCGGGCGGGCCGCGGCCGGAGGGCCGTCGTAGAAGTTCTGTGTCCCCGAGTTGACGCTGCCGCTGTTGTCCCTCACGAAGTTGTTGTTGTGCCCGTAGTCGTTGCCGGTGCCGCTCATGAGGTTCCCGCCCCCTGGCCGCCGTCGGAGCCGCGATGGAAGTTCTGTGTCCCCGAGTTGACGGTGCCGCTGTTGTTGTTCACGAAGTTGTTGTTGTCCCCGTAGCTGTTGAGGATGTTCGTCTGGCGGGCCTCGTGTTCCGCCAGGTCCACGTTGTGCTCGTACAGGAAGTCACGGACGACCTGCAGCAGTTGCCGCTCGACGATCTGCGTGTACTTGATCGTGTCCGTCTCCTGGAAGAAGACGTGGAAGTCGTCGCTGGTGGCCATCTCCCGGATGCTCGTGAGCGCCCCTCGGTTCACCACCGTGTCCGCGTAGCGGCCGAGGCGGAACTCGCTGGTGTCGGGCGGCTGCAGCACCCGGATCCGGGTCTTGTTCCAGCGCCAGGGCAACAGGCCCGGCAGCACGGCGCGCAGCCGGGCGAGGGCGGGGCGCAGCGCGGCCTCGGGCGTGCTGCGCAGGGTGTGCCAGGCGACCCTGAGCAGCAGCCGGCCGCTCAGGGCGGCGGGCAGCCGGTCCACCAGGTGGAAGCTCGCCTGGATGGGTGCCAGCACGTAGGAGTAGAACTCGGTGTGCAGGGTGTTGCCCTTGAGGTCGAAGCCGACGAACGCCGTCGTGACCAGTTCCTGGTTCCACGAACCCACGCGGACGCACAGATAGGCGCGTTGGGAGCCGTACCGGTCCTCCCAGCCGTCGTCGCGGCTGTCCCGGGTCGGCTCCCACGCCCCGAGACGGGTTGTGACGGCCGTGGTGAACGTGCTCCGCTCGACGGCGAGTCCGTCGATCCGCTCCGACGCGCGTGCCCGGTCGCGCAGGTCCGCGGTCATGCGCTCGGCGACATAGGCGGTGATCTCCGCGGCGGTGAAGGCGATGACCTCCCGCCGCTTCGGCTCCTGGCCGTTCACGACGGCGTCCGGGGGTGTGCCCGGGAAGCGCTGGTGATGCTCGAAGGCGGGGGTCGGCGCCCCGATCAGCAGCTCGGCGGTGGACCAGCGCCGCACCGGCTCGCCCGCGCCCACGAACGGCTTGTAGCCGCCGTAGCGGACCAGGCTGCCGTCCGACATCTGCTCCCGGTCGATCTTGGCCACCAGTTCGGCGGTCAGCAGGGGGTGCTCGGGATAGGAGCCGTCGAACCCGTCCGTCCGGCCCGCCTGGCCGGTACGGCCGCGCAGCCGGGATATCAGCGTCTGCAGGGTGACGACCCGCCGCAGGTACGCGGTGACCCACACCAGCCACAGCGCGGTCAGCCACCCGGCGAACGCGTTCAGGACGCCGGTCCCCACGAGGACGGACGTGACGACGAGGCCCGCACCGAGGACGGCCAGCCGGGCCCGGTGCAGGCGGCGCGCCGCCAGGGCGTGCGCGAGCACGGGAACCGCGTCGTAGCCGTACGACGGTGCCACCACCCTGAACCGGTGGGTCAACAGCTCGCGGATGACGGTGGCCCGGTACAGCGGGTCGAGGTAGGTGCCGGCGCACAGCAGCCGGGTGGCGTTGCTCGTGGCGTCGCCGGACGGGCGTCCCGGCAGCGGCCCGGACGGCTCCGGCGGCGGAGCGGGGAGGGAAAGGATGTCACTCGCCATGTCTTCGTGCTCCGCTCTGCTCAGCCGGCGGGGGTCATCGAGGCGCCGGTGATGACCCCGTCCACGACGGTGTACCGGCCGCTGTACGACTTCTGCGTGCCGTCGTCCTGCGTGGCGACCAGGCTCACCGGGACGGTCGTGCCGTCGGCGGAGCCGATGGTGACGTCGTCCTGCCGGGTCTCGGCGAAGCCGGACACGAAGGACGAGTAGGACGAGTCGAGGTTCTTGCCGCCGAGGTTCCAGGCGGTCCGGAAGTCACGGGTGTTGATGGCCTCGAAGAAGCGCTGGACCGTCGCGCCGGGACCGTCGGTGCTCTCTGTCTGCTCTGTGACGGTCGGGCTCTGCGCGGCTTCCGTGCCGGCCGGGCTCGGGGAGAGGCCGGTGCCGGTGTCGGCGTCGGAGGTGGCGCCGGAGGTGGGCGCGCCGGGCGTCGCGCCGTACGGCGTGGAGAGGTCCGGTGTCACCGGATCCGTGGCGGAGGGCTGGTAGGAGTAGCCGCCCCGGCCGTCCACGGTCGTGCCCGTGGATCCGCCGCTGTCGGAGGCCAGTTGGGGCAGTACGCCGGTGAGCAGGATCAGAAGGAGCGGGACACCGGCGATGATCAGCGCACATGTCCGTTCCTGGCCGGCGGAGGGTAACAAGCCCGGTGGCTTGTAGGTGTGGTTCATGGGTCCTCGCAGCTCCCGGCAGACCGCCGGGTCTCGCTCGTCTCTTCGGTACGAACGGAGCCACCTTGCCCGACAACCACCGGGCATGAGCCGGTTTCGCCGCTTCCGATGTGCTTCCGATCCACGGGCAGAGCCCCTGGCGGACGGCCAGGGGCTCTGCAAGGGGGAAGGGGGGGCGGGGAACCCCCCTGGTACGGCTGCTGGTGCGGCTGCGCGGGCTAGGCCAGCCCGGGACCCCGTACCGGGATCGACGTGAACGTCGGCTGGGGAGCCGGGTCCTGGAAGAAGTCGTTGCCCTTGTCGTCCACCACGATGAACGCCGGGAAGTCCTCGACCTCGATCTTCCAGACGGCCTCCATGCCCAGCTCCTCGTACTCCAGGACCTCGACCTTCTTGATGCAGTCCTGGGCGAGGCGGGCGGCCGGGCCGCCGATGGAGCCGAGGTAGAAACCGCCGTGCGCGTCGCACGCGTCGGTGACCTGCTTGCTGCGGTTGCCCTTCGCCAGCATCACCCTGGAGCCGCCCGCCGCCTGGAACTGCTCCACGTAGGAGTCCATGCGGCCGGCCGTCGTGGGACCGAAGGAACCGGAGGCGTAGCCCTCGGGGGTCTTCGCCGGGCCCGCGTAGTACACCGGGTGGTCCTTCAGGTACTGCGGCATCTCCTCGCCCGCGTCCAGCCGCTCCTTGATCTTGGCGTGCGCGATGTCGCGGGCCACGACCAGCGGGCCGGTCAGCGACAGCCGGGTCTTGACCGGGTACTTGGTCAGCTCGGCGAGGATCGTGTCCATCGGCTGGTTGAGGTCGATCTCGACGACGTCGCTGTCGGCCTGAAGGTGCTCGTCGGTCGTCTCCGGCAGGAAGCGCGCCGGGTCGGTCTCCAGCTGCTCCAGGAAGACACCCTCGGCGGTGATCTTCGCGACCGCCTGGCGGTCGGCCGAGCAGGAGACGGCGATCGCGACCGGGCAGGACGCGCCGTGCCGGGGCAGGCGGACCACGCGGACGTCGTGGCAGAAGTACTTGCCGCCGAACTGCGCGCCGATGCCGATCTTCTGGGTCAGCTCGAAGACCTTCTGCTCCAGCTCCTTGTCCCGGAAGCCGTGGCCCAGCTCCGAACCCTCGGCCGGGATCTCGTCCAGGTAGTGCGCGGAGGCGTACTTCGCGGTCTTCAGCGCGTACTCGGCGCTGGTGCCACCGACGACGATCGCCAGGTGGTACGGCGGGCAGGCGGCCGTGCCGAGCGAACGGATCTTCTCCTCCAGGAACTTCATCATGGAGGCCTCGTTCAGGACCGCCTTCGTCTCCTGGTACAGGAAGGACTTGTTGGCGGAGCCGCCGCCCTTGGCCATGAAGAGGAACTTGTAGGCGCCGCCGTCGGTCGCGTACAGCTCGATCTGGGCCGGCAGGTTGGAGCCGGTGTTCTTCTCCTCCCACATGGTGAGCGGAGCCATCTGCGAGTAGCGCAGGTTCAGCCTGGTGTAGGCGTCGTAGATGCCGTGCGAGAGGTGCTTCTCGTCCTCGCCCGAGGTGAGGACGTTCTGCCCGCGCTTGCCCATGACGATCGCCGTGCCGGTGTCCTGGCACATCGGCAGGACGCCGGCCGCCGCGATGTTCGCGTTCTTCAGCAGGTCCAGCGCGACGAACTTGTCGTTGCCCGACGCCTCGGGGTCGTCGATGATGCGCCGCAGCTGCGCGAGGTGCGCGGGCCGCAGATAGTGCTGGATGTCGTGGACGGCCTCCTCGGCCAGCTTGCGCAGCGCCTCCGGCTCCACCTTGAGGAACGTCCGCCCGTCCGGGCCCTCTACGGCGGAGACGCCCTCGGACGTCACCAGCCGGTACGGGGTGGTGTCCTCTCCCTGGGGGAGCAGATCGGTGTACGCGAACTCAGGCATCTCAGCCCATTCCTCACTCTGACGGACGGCCGCCCGCCGACGCTGGCGGGCCTCACCAGCCTAGAACCTGCCACCGGCACGGAACCTGTGAGGTAAGGCTCAGTGCGTGTGAGGTGGGGCTCAGTGGCGGGATCGGACGCTGCGACACGCCAGGAGTCGTCCACACCCCTAGTCGCGATCTATCGCGTTTCGGTACGCTGCCGTCGTGGACCTTCAGAAGCCCGCCCGTACCCAGGACGCCGCACCGGGCGTCACCGAACTGCGCGCCTCGGACGCCGACCGCGACCGGATCGCCGACATCCTGCGCGAGGCCCTCGCCGAGGGCCGGCTGACCGCCGACGAGCACGCCGAGCGCGTCGAGGGAGTGCTGCACGCCAAGACGGTGGGCGAGCTGGACGTCTTCATCCGGGACCTGCCCGCCGCCCACCAGCGCCCCACCGGCCCCGCCTACACCGCGGTCCCGCCCCGCCCCGCCCCGGGCGCGATACCGCACGAGGCCGCTGCCAATGTCGTCGCCGTCTTCAGCAGCGCGGTGCGCCGCGGCCGCTGGCGCGCCGGGCGCCGACTGCACGCGTACTCGGTCTTCGGGAGCGTCGAGATCGACCTCAGCGAGGCGATCTTCGAGTATCAGCAGGTCGTCATCAAGGCCGTCTCGGTCTTCGGGGACATCCAGATCCACGTCCCGGAGAACGTGACGCTGCGCGGCACCGGAGGCGGCGTCCTCGGCAACTTCGAGGTGGACACGCTGGACCCGGTCGAGCCCGACGCGCCGGTCGTCTACGTCGACGGCTGGGCCGTGCTCGGCAATGTCGAGGCACGCCCCAGGCGCGGCAAGCGCGTGGCGGACATCCTGGACCGGGTGCAGAGCAAGGTCGACCGCAAGCTGGAGCGCGTCCAGGACAAGGTCGACCGGAAGCTGCGCAAACACCTGGGGCGTTGACGCTCGCGAATCAGCCGATGAACGGACGGAAGGTTCCGCTCCTCCCGGGCCGCCTCGGCAGGGGCGCGAACGAGCCGCCGCGCGCCGGCGGCCTGGAACGCTGTGCATAGGCGCGCGCACAGCGGGTAGGGCTTGCTGCATCGTCTCTCGCTCGCGAAGCCGTCGTCAGGAGTAGACCGTGCTGCAACCGCCGCATTCGTCCCTGCAGGTCGCTGCCGTTCCGGCCCAGCGGGTGCCAGTGCGAGACAGGGATCAAGACGCTCCTTGGCACACCGAGGCGGTGTGCCGGCGAGACGAGGCCGGCCTGTTCTTCGCGCCGTCGAAAGAGCCGACCGCCGCCCGGCTGTCGCGCGAGGAGGCGGCCAAGCGCGTCTGCGCCCGCTGCCCGGTGATGGTCGAGTGCCGCGAACACGCCCTCCTCCAGCCCGAACCGTACGGCGTGTGGGGCGGCCTCACGGCAGCGGAACGCCGAGTGGTCCTGGCGAGGCGCCGCCGCCGCGAGATGGAGCTGAAGAAGGCGGCAAGGGCGACGGCGAACCGCATGGCGGGCTAGGGCCTGTCGTCGGATTCCCGCCTGCCGCGCGGCTTCTGGCACGCCAGCGCGTCGAAAGCGGGCGCCCCCTCCGCACAGGGGACGCCCGCTCGAGGCGCCGCGCGCCCCCGGACCTACTTGGCTCGGTCGAAGTCGACCGCGCTGTAGGCCCGCAGCTTGCTGAGCCGGTGCTCGGAATCGATCCTGCGCACCGTCCCCGACTTCGACCGCATCACGATCGACTCGGTCAGCGCGGTCTCCGAGCGGTACCGGACGCCCCGCAGCAGCTCACCGTCGGTGATCCCGGTGGCGACGAAGAACACGTTCTCGCCCGAGACCAGGTCGTCGGTGGTGAGCACACGGTCCAGATCGTGCCCGGCGTCGATGGCCCGCTGCCGCTCCGCGTCGTCCTTGGGCCACAGCTTGCCCTGGATCGTTCCGCCCAGGCACTTCACGGCACAGGCCGAGATGATGCCCTCCGGCGTGCCGCCGACACCGAGCAGCAGATCGACGCCCGTGCCCTCGCGCAGCGCGTACACCGAGCCGGCCACGTCGCCGTCGGAGATCAGCTTGATGCGCGCGCCGGCGTCCCGGACCTCCTTGATCAGGCTCGCGTGGCGCGGCCGGTCGAGGATGACGACGGTGACGTCCTCCGGCGTGGCCTTCTTCGCCTTGGCGATCCGCCGGATGTTCACGGCCACGGGGGCGTCGATGTCGACGAAGTCGGCCGCTTCCGGGCCGGTGACCAGCTTGTCCATGTAGAACACGGCGGACGGGTCGAACATGGCGCCGCGCTCGGCGGCGGCGAGGACGGCGATCGCGTTCGGCATGCCCTTGGCCGTCAGCGTGGTGCCGTCGATCGGGTCGACGGCGATGTCGACCTCCGGACCGGTGCCGTCGCCCACGTGCTCTCCGTTGAAGAGCATCGGGGCCTCGTCCTTCTCGCCCTCGCCGATGACGACGATGCCGTTCATCGACACGGTGGAGACGAGGGTTCGCATGGCGCGCACCGCGGCACCGTCGGCGCCGATCTTGTCACCGCGCCCCACCCAGCGCCCCGCGGCCATGGCGGCGGCTTCGGTCACCCGGACGAGTTCCAGGGCGAGGTTGCGGTCGGGAGCCTCGGAGGGAACATCGAGCTCGGACGGGAGATGATGATTTTCGGTCATCGGAGCGCACCTTTCTGATACGACGACGGCCGGATGAGGGTGTTGGCCCTGACTCTATCGTTAGGCAGACAAAATGAGCAGGGGACCCCACGGATGAGCGCTTGGGGTACCTGCGACGATAGAGGGCGTGGCAGGTTCGAACGGCAAGCAGAAGACGGCCCGGGACATGGTTCTCTCCCTGGCGGTGATCGGCATCGCGGCGGTGATCATCTGGTTCTTCGCCATCCCGCACAGCGATCGCGCACCCGACCTCAAGCGGGTCGACTACCGCGTCGAGCTGCTCACGGCCCGCCGCGCGGCGAGCTATCCGGTGGCCGCGCCCGAGGGTCTGCCGAGCGCCTGGAAGGCGACCTCCGTGCGCTTCCAGGGCGAGAACGGCGACAGCTGGCACCTGGGCTTCCAGACCCCGGACAGCCAGTACGTGCAGATCGAGCAGTCCACCCAAAAGCCGGCCGACTTCATCCACGAGGCCAGCCAGGGCGGGTCGGTGACGAAGCAGACCGAGACGATCGGCGGGCACACCTGGACCCGCTGCACGGGCGGACGCTACGACGCCCTCGTCCTGAACGGCACGCCGGGCTCCACGACGGTGGTGGCCGGTACGGCGTCCTTCTCGGAGCTGACGAAGCTGGCGGCGGCGCTGAAGACGCAGTGAGCCCGCACATACGGCAAGAGGCCCCCGGCATCGCCGGGGGCCTCTTGCCGTACGGGGGTCTCAGACGGTCGTGACGACGTCGTCGTACGCCAGTCGCGGCGAACGCGGGAACCAGGCGTCCGCGCCCGGCTTGCCGATGTTGACGACCATCAGCGGGGTGTGGTCGTCGTCCAGGAACTCCTTGCGGACGCCCTCGAAGTCGAGGCCGGTCATCGGGCCGGCGGCCAGGCCGGCGGCACGGACGCCGATGATGAAGTACGCGGCCTGCAGGGCGGCGTTCAGCGCGGCGGCGCCCTCACGGGCCGGACGCTCGCTGAAGAACACGTCCTTGGCCTGCGGGAAGTGCGGGAAGAGGGCCGGCAGCTCCTCGTGGAACTCGTTGTCTGCGGAGAGGATCGCGACCAGCGGGGCGGTGGCGGTCTTGGGCTGGTTGCCCTCGGCCATGTGCTGCACCAGGCGCTCGCGGGCCTCGGTGGAACGGACCAGGGTGATGCGCAGCGGCGACTGGTTGAAGGCGGTGGGGCCGTACTTGACCAGGTCGTAGATCGCCTGGACCTGCTCCTCGGTCACCGGCTCGTCGGTGAAGGTGTTCGCGGTGCGGGCCTCGCGGAACAGCAGGTCCTGGGCGGCGGGGTCAAGAACGAGAGACATGCGTGGACTTCCTAGCTGGCGCCGTGATCCGACGTACCGGACCGTGGTCCGGATCGGCTGACGAGACGACCATACGCCAGTGAAGTTCAACCTTCAACAAAGGTCGGGGTGTGGTGACCCGCTTCACAGCCTCGAACGCGCGGATGCCCACGCCACCGGGCCGGACGCGGGCGCCTACTCGGCGTCCTCCTCCTCGGCCTCCTCGGCGAGCGCCGCGTCCAGCCGGGCCCGTGCCCCCTCCAGCCAGCGCCGGCACACCTTGGCCAGCTCCTCGCCGCGCTCCCACAGCGCCAGGGACTCCTCCAGCGTCGTACCGCCCGCCTCCAGGCGCCGTACGACCTCGATCAGCTCGTCCCGCGCCTGCTCGTAGGAGAGCGCTTCGTCCACCTTGCCGGTCATTCGCCTACCTTCACTGTGAATTCGCCATCGGCGACACGGGCCCGCAGCGCCTCGCCCCCGGTCACCTCGTCCGGGCCGCGCACCACATGCCCGTCGGCCCTCTGCAGCACCGCGTATCCGCGTCTGAGCGTGGCCGCCGGGGAGAGAGCCACCACGCGCGCGTGCGTGTGCGTCAGCTCCGAGTCCGCGCGGTCCAGGAGATGCCCGAGGGTGCGCCGGTTCCGCTCGACGAGGGAGGCCACCTGGTCGGCGCGCTCGTCGAGCATCCGGTGCGGATCCTCCATCGAGGGACGGGCCAGGGCATGGGCCAGCCCCCGCTCCTCGCGCTCCACGAACGCCTCCACGCACCGCCTGGCCCGGTCCCGCAGCATCCGCACCCGCTCGAACTCCTCGCCCACGTCCGGCACCACCTTCTTGGCCGCGTCGGTGGGCGTGGAGGCGCGCAGATCGGCGACGTGGTCCAGCAGCGGGTTGTCGGGCTCGTGGCCGATCGCGGAGACGACGGGCGTACGGCACTCGGCCACGGCCCGCACGAGCTGCTCGTCGGAGAACGGCAGCAGGTCCTCCACGCTGCCGCCACCGCGCGCGACGATGATGACGTCCACGTCCTCGATCGCGTCCAGCTCCTTGACGGCCTGCACGACCTGCACGACGGCGTGCACACCCTGCACCGGGACGTTGCGCACCTCGAAGCGGACGGCGGGCCAGCGGTGCCGGGCGTTCTCCAGCACGTCCCGCTCCGCGGCGGAGGCGCGACCGCAGACCAGCCCGATCAGCTGCGGCAGGAACGGCAGCGGCTTCTTGCGCTCCGGCGCGAACAGGCCCTCGGCCGTGAGCGCCTTCTTCAGCCGCTCCAGCCGGGCCAGCAGCTCGCCGACGCCGACGGGCCGTATCTCGGCGGCGCGCAGGGACAGTTGGCCCCGGGGTGCGTACCACTCCGGCTTGGCCAGGACGACGACGCGGGCGCCCTCGCCGACGACATCGGCGACGGCGTCGAACACCTGCCGATAGCAGGTCACGCTCACGGAGATGTCGTGCGACGGATCCCGCAGCGTCAGGAACACGACCCCGGCGCCGGGCCGCCGCGACAACTGCGTGATCTGCCCCTCGACCCACACCGCGCCGAGGCGGTCGATCCAGCCCCCGATCATCCGGGAGACCTCGCCCACGGGCAGGGGGGCCTCGGGGGTCGTGTTCACAGCCATGCGGTCGAGCGTAACGGCCGGTGCCGACAGTCGAGCGCCGTCGGCCCGCGGGCCGACGCCCGACCGCGGCCACGCGATGGCTGGTCGCGCCGTTCCCCGCACCTCCGGAGCCGCACCGCCGCCGGCCGTCATGCCACCGGCACCCCGCCGGCGCGGGCGGGCGGAAACCCGCCCCCAGCCCCCTCGCCGCTCAGCTACCCAGCAGCCCCCGCCCGCCCCTGCTGCCCCACCAGCACCAGCCCCCCGATGCCCCACCACACCGCCCCCACCACCTGCGCCACCCCGCTCGCCTCCACGATCACCGCCACCGTGATCGCCGCCCCCACCACCGGCACCAGCACATGCCGCCACCAGCTCACCCGCCCGCCCCGTCGCCGTACCCCGAAATAGCCCACCACGCTCGCGTGCAGCAGCGTGAACGCCGTCAGCGCGCCGATGTCGACCACCGAGACCAGCTTGTCCAGGCCGTCGTCCCGGCGCGCCGCCCACCCCGCCGCGAGCAGCGTGATCACCGCCGCGACCAGCAGGGCGACCCGCGGCACGCCCCCATCCGTCCGGGACAGGGCACGCGGCAGCCGCCCGTCCCGGCCCATCGCGAACAGCAGACGCCCCGCCGCGGCCTGCCCGGCCAGCGCCGCGAACGCCGCCCCGATCGCCTTGCTCGCAGCCACCAGATCGTGCAGCCAGCCGCCGACGGAGGCGTCCACGGCGTCGTAGAAGGCCGCGCCCTGCTTGCCGGGGTCGGCGACCAGCTGCGCCGACGTCATCGGCTCCAGCAGCGCCACCAGGTACGTCTGCGCCACGAACAGCACACCCGCCAGCGCCAGACAGAACAGCAGCGCCCGCGCCACCTTCGCCGACCCCCCGGTGACCTCCTCGGCGAACGACGCGATCGCGTCGAAGCCCAGATACGACAGCACCGCCACCGACACCGCGCCGATCACCGCCGCGAGCGTGAAGGGGCCCTGGGTGCCGTCCCCCGACAGCGGCGACCACAGGCCCCGGTGCGCCCCGTCCCGCGCCAGCACCACGAGCGCCGCCACCACGAACACCAGCAGGACGACGATCTCCATCACCAGGACGAGGAAACCCGCGAGCGCCGCCGCCCGTACACCCCACAGGTTCAGCAGGGTCGTCACGACCACGGCCAGCGCGGTCCACACCCACCGGGACACCTCGGGGACCAGCGCGTTCATCGCGATCCCGGAGAAGAGGTAGGCCACCGCCGGGATGAGGACGTAGTCCAGCATCGCCATCCAGCCCGCGATGAACCCGGCCCCCTCGCCGAGCCCCGCGCGCGCGTAGGCGAACACCGACCCCGCCTGCGGCACGACCCGCACCATCTGCGCATAACTGAATGCGGTGAATCCCATGGCGACCGTGGCCACCACGTACACCAGCGCCACTGCCCCGCGCGACCTGGCGTCCAGCGTACCGAAGACGCCGACCGGCGCCATGGGGGCGATGAAGAGCAGTCCGTAGACCACGAGGTCCCGCAGGCCCAGGCTGCGCCGCAGCCGCCGGTGCTCATCCGTCGGGGAAGCCGCGGTCTCCGTGTCGGACATGGCAACCAGCCTCCCCGCACGGCACCGGGGACGCGATCTCTGGACCGCCGAACGCGGCCTTACGATGGGACGCATGACCGCTTCGCCTGGCCGCCGTGTCCTGCTCGCCGCCCCCCGTGGCTACTGCGCCGGTGTGGACCGCGCCGTGATCGCCGTCGAGAAGGCCCTCGAACAGTACGGGGCGCCGATCTACGTCCGGCACGAGATCGTCCACAACAAGTACGTCGTGCAGACCCTGGAGAAGAAGGGCGCCGTCTTCGTCGAACGGACGGAGGAGGTGCCGCCGGGCAACATCGTCATGTTCTCGGCCCACGGCGTCGCCCCGGTCGTGCACGAGGAGGCCAGGCAGGGCCGCCTCGCCACCATCGACGCCACCTGCCCCCTGGTCACCAAGGTCCACAAGGAAGCCGTCCGCTACGCGGGCGAGGACTACGACATCCTCCTGATCGGCCACGAGGGCCACGAGGAGGTCATCGGCACCTCCGGCGAGGCCCCCGAGCACATCCAGCTCGTCGACGGCCCCGAGGACGTCGCCAAGGTCGAGGTCCGCGACGAGTCGAAGGTCGTCTGGCTCTCCCAGACCACCCTCTCCGTCGACGAGACCATGGAGACCGTCGACGCCCTGAAGACCAAGTTCCCCGGGCTCGTCTCCCCGCCCAGCGACGACATCTGCTACGCCACGCAGAACCGCCAGCTCGCCGTGAAGCAGATGGGCTCCGAGGCGGAGCTGGTCATCGTCGTCGGCTCGCGCAACTCCTCCAACTCCAAGCGGCTCGTCGAGGTCGCCAAGCTGGCCGGCGCCCGCGAGGCCTACCTGGTCGACTTCGCCGCCGAGATCGACGAGGCCTGGCTGGAGGGCGTGACCACCGTCGGCGTCACCTCCGGCGCCTCCGTCCCGGAGGTCCTGGTCGAGCAGGTGCTGGAGTGGCTCGCCGAGCGCGGCTACGCCGACGTGGAGATCGTCAAGGCGGCCGAGGAGTCCATCACCTTCTCGCTGCCCAAGGAGCTGCGCCGCGACCTGCGCGAGGAGGCGGCCACCCTGGTCGCCGAGCGCGGCGGGACGGGGGCCGCGGACGGCGCCGAGGCGTGACTGTCAGTCCCGCGTCGTAACGTGGTGCCATGCAGATCTTCGGCGTGGACATCGGCGGATCCGGGATCAAGGGCGCCCCTGTGGACCTGGACAAGGGCGACCTGGCCCAGGAGCGCTGCAAGGTGCTCACCCCCCACCCGGCGACACCGGACGGTGTGGCCGACGGGGTCAAGCAGGTCGTGGACCACTTCGGCTGGACCGGCCCGGTCGGTCTGACCTTCCCCGGAGTGGTCGCGGGCGGCGCCACGGTCCTTACGGCGGCGAATGTCGACAAGAGCTGGATCGACACGGACGCGCGCGCCTTGTTCAGCGGCAGACTGGGCGGCCTCCCGGTGGTCGTCCTGAACGACGCGGACGCGGCGGGTGTCGCCGAGATGGAGTTCGGCGCCGGCCGGGACCGCAAGGGCACGGTCATCCTGCTCACCTTCGGCACCGGCATCGGCAGCGCCGTCTTCGTGGACGGCGTCCTCGTCCCGAACACGGAACTGGGCCACCTGGAGCTGGGCGGCCACGACGCCGAGAAGCGGGCCTCCAGCAAGGCCAAGGAAGACCACGAACTGAGCTGGGAGCACTGGGCGCAGCGCGTCCAGAAGTATCTGGCGCATGTGGAGATGCTGTTCTCGCCCGAGCTGTTCATCATCGGCGGCGGGGTCAGCCGCAAGGCCGACAAGTTCCTGCACTTCCTCGACGGCATCAGAGCCGAGATCGTCCCCGCCCAGCTGCAGAACAACGCGGGGATCGTGGGAGCGGCGATGAGAGCGGCCCAGCTGGCGTAGCGCACCGGGGGCCGCGTTCGGCGAGCCCCCGGCCACCGCAGGGGACGGCGCCGGCCAGGGCGAGGGCGAGGCCCTAGATCCGCCGCCGGCGCTGCCGCACCCACCGCACCCGGCGGACGAGCACGATCACTCCGGCGAGGAGCGTCCCGCAGTACAGCCAGCCGGCCTGGGTGGCGAGCCCGGTGAACAGCCCCATCAGCCGGCCGAGCAGCCCCCCGCCCCCGTCGACGACGGGGACCAGCCCCACGGCGAAGGCGATCGGCACGACCACCGGTGCGGACAGCACGTCCCCGGCCCGCACCCACAGCCCGGTCAGCACGCACACCGGCAGGAACAGCACGCCGTACACCGTCAGGGCCCCGCCGAACAGCACCGAGTCCAGGCAGCCCAGCAGGAACATCGCCACGGTACAGAACAGTCCGCAGCCGAGTCCGGTGAGCCGGAGGTTCGGCAGCGGCCGCCCGCCCCGTGCCTGCCGCGCCCCGTATCTGCCCTCCCCGCCCGGCCTGCGCCGCGCCTGCGAGGGCAGGTGCGCGGGTTGCGGCGTGCCACGTCGCGGTCCGTTGTGCGAGGGTCGCGATCTGTGTTGCTCCACTGGTCCAACTTAGGTCTGCTTATGTGTCGAATCACCCATCAGACACGCCGGTGAGAAGAGCTTGGCCAGGCGTTCGATGCTCCCGCGAGCCGCCGGGCGCAGACGCCGTAAACTGGGGGATCGGTCAGTGTCGGTCTCTGGCCCCTGGCACCCCCTGGCCCACTCATCTACGGGAAGTCGCAACGTGTCGCTCACGATCGGAATCGTCGGCCTGCCCAATGTCGGCAAGTCGACCCTTTTCAACGCCCTGACCAAGAACGACGTGCTGGCGGCCAACTACCCGTTCGCCACGATCGAGCCGAACGTCGGCGTGGTCGGCGTCCCCGACGCCCGCCTGGCCAAGCTGGCCTCGATCTTCTCCTCCGAGCGCCTCCTTCCGGCCACGGTCGACTTCGTCGACATCGCCGGCATCGTGCGCGGCGCCTCCGAGGGCGAGGGCCTCGGCAACAAGTTCCTCGCGAACATCCGTGAGTCCGACGCGATCTGCCAGGTCATCCGCGCCTTCAAGGACGAGAACGTCGTGCACGTGGACGGCAAGGTCTCGCCGAAGGACGACATCGAGACGATCAACACCGAGCTGATCCTCGCGGACCTGCAGACCATCGAGAAGGTCCTGCCGCGCCTCCAGAAGGAGTCGCGGATCAAGAAGGACGTGGCCCCCAAGGTCAAGGCGGTCGAGGAGGCCAAGGAGATCCTCGAGAAGGGCGACACGCTCTTCACGCACGGCATCGTCCAGGGCACCGAGCGCAACGAACTCCTCCACGACCTGCACCTGCTCACGACGAAGCCGTTCCTGTACGTCTTCAACGTCGACGAGGACGAACTGACCGACGAGGACTTCAAGAACGAGCAGCGCGCCCTGGTCGCCCCCGCCGAGGCGATCTTCCTCAACGCCAAGCTGGAGGCGGACCTCGCCGAACTGGACGAGGACGAGGCCCTGGAACTCCTGCAGTCGGTCGGCCAGGACGAGCCCGGCCTCGCCACTTTGGCCCGCGTCGGCTTCGACACCCTCGGCCTGCAGACCTACCTCACGGCCGGCCCCAAGGAGTCCCGCGCCTGGACGATCAAGAAGGGCGCCACGGCCCCCGAGGCAGCCGGCGTGATCCACACCGACTTCCAGAAGGGCTTCATCAAGGCCGAGGTCATCTCCTTCGACGACCTGGTCGAGACCGGCTCGGTCACCGAGGCCCGAGCCAAGGGCAAGGCGCGCATGGAGGGCAAGGAGTATGTGATGCAGGACGGGGATGTGGTGGAGTTCCGCTTCAATGTGTAGCGGGTGACATACCACCACGTCGCTGATCTGGCAAACATGCAGGTCAGATGGGGTTCGGCCTTTCGAGGTCGGGCCCCTAAGTCTTTCCCGTGCTGGATCGGTGCTGGATAATCTGACACCTCGTCACCTCTCGTCACCCCTCATCGTCTGCACCGTGCTGGGTTGGTGCTGGATCTCTGGGGGGCGCCCCGTGCTGGGATGGCGACAGCTGATGACTCGTCGGTAACGCCGCTCACGTCATCCTTCGGGTGGGTTTCTCCTGCAACCGGAGGATGACTTCGGAATGAGCGCAAATACTCCCTCGACTCGAACACTCGTTCCCTGTTCTACTGGTCCGGAAGCCATCATTCCGTGACGACAGGGGGTCCACATGGCTATTCGCCGTCCGCTCGTTTCTCGCGTCCTCGCGCTCCCCGGTAAGGGGGAACCACAGAGGGGGGCCGCCTTGCTTGGGTACGGGATGCTCGCGAGCGCGGTCGCCTTCTCGGGCACGCTGGCCATGCAGGAATCGAGTGTGAACGAGTCCGCTCGGCGGGCCACGCGCTCGATGCCCGACTCAACCCCTCATGAGGCTGAGCCGGTGGACAATGACGTTCTGGCCGAGACTCCCGACGAAGGCCGTGTGCCTACATTCTTTGACGGCCATGGAGGGGTGGCCGGCGTCGAGCTGACCGAAGAGCAGCGCAAAGCCGTCATCAAGGAAGCTCTCCACCGAGGCATGACCAAGGAGCAGGCTCACGACCTCGCCTACGGCTCTGACGAGTCAAGCGAGCCGGATCGGCCCAAGCCGCAGCAGCCGCCTGTGGGCCCTCCGGCCACGCTGGACGGGAAGGAGGCACACGTCCTCGCCAGCGGCCCCCTGTATCGCCAAGTCGCCCCCGCAGAAGAACAAGATGCCAAGAACGCGGAGAAGAATCGCAAGAAGGGCGAGCAGCACCCTTCCGGAAAGGGCGGAGCGGGCGGCAAGTCCTCCGCGACTTCCGGTAAGGGGAAGGACAAGGAGAATCGCAAGCTCACCGACGAACTCGACGCGTTCATTCCCGACCAGGTGGAGAAGGTGATCGGCGACCTGCTCCCGTTCCGGCTTTGGATGGCCCAAGTCGCTGACCCCAGCACCAAGCCGACATGGGATGTCGTTCACGAACCCGAAGAGGGAACGGTGACGGTCACCGCGGAATCGCAGATGGCCGACAACATGACCGTTACCGTGGAGGTCACGGCACCCGTTGAGCAGACCCCGGACGCCCTGCCCGCCACGGTCGCAGTGACCGTCACCGACCCCCAGACGGACACGGTGACGGCTGTCACCGAGATCGAGACTGTCGAGGGCCACGACAACATCCCGCGGGTTGCGATAGGTGAGGTCGTCGAGGCCGTCATCTCGGCGCGCTCGGACGACGCTGACGCGGTTGTCCGACATGCGGAGGAGCCTGGTCTGGCGGGCCAGAGTAGTGCCCACTTGTTCGCCACTGTCCGATAGACCCTCTAGGCTGCTCTGCGTGGTAGCACAGGTAGAAGAGATGACTCAGAGCACAACGCCCGAGGCGAACGAGGGCCCGAGCGGTGCTCGGATCAAGGTCCACCGTGGGGACGCCTATGACCTCATGGCGGACCTTCCTCCGGAGTCTGTCGACCTGTTGATCACCTCCCCGCCTTATTGGGGCCTCCGCAGCTATGGCCTGGAGCACAACGAGGAGATCCTCAAGGAGTGGCTCGCTGAGGACAGTTCGCGAGTACAGACGGACGTGCCGCCCTACGAGTGGTACCGGAAGCACGGCGGGGTGCTCGGACTGGAGCCGCTTCCGGAGTGGTTCATCGGCCACCTCGTCGAGATCCTCCAGCGAGGCGCCGCAGCGCTGAAGCCCCAGGGCAGCATGTGGATCAACATCGGCGACACCTACTTTGCCCGTTGGTCCAGCATTCGCCATGACGGGCGCCAAGGGCTCGGCGACAACCCGCGCTCGCGACGGCGTACGCCGATGGGTGGGTACCGTCAGGAGAAGCAGATGCTCCTCATCCCCGCCCGCTTCGCCATTGCGATGCAGGACCTTCGGTGGATCCTGCGAAATGACCTCATCTGGCACAAGCCGAACGTTCCCCCTCGGCCGGAAAAGGATCGACTTCGCCTGACGCACGAACACTTCTTCCACTTCGTGAAGCGACCGAAGGAAGGTCGTGCCAAGTACTACTACGACTTCGAAGAAGTCGAGGGTGGAGCGCAAGACGTCGTGTACTACGACGTCGATGAAGCGGAGGAGGGAGCGTGTGACGTAGTCAAGACCGGCGTCCGGTCCGGCTCTGACGGCCACTCTGCCACGTTCCCTATCGACCTCATCAAGCCGCGAATCCTGACGTCGTGCCCTCCCGGGGGGACTGTGCTCGATCCGTTCTGTGGGACCGGTAGGTCGCTTTCTGTCGCCGCGTCCACAGGTCGCAACGCCATCGGATTTGAACTGGGAGAGTCTTTCCATCAGGCCGCCGTGAAAAATGCGGCAGCTGCACTTCAGCAAGAGCAGCTTTCATTCGACGACGGAGTAGGGGAATAGCAGTTGACCGGGGGAGGTGCCGCCAACAAGGCGGCGAATAATGTCATCGGCGAGTGGTTCGGGCATCGCGTTTTTCCGATAGTCGCCGAGACGCCGGAGAGCCTCAGTGACCAGGAGGCCGAGCGTTGCCCGTTCATCACTAGGGCGACCGGAAAGAACACCGACTGCGTCAAACAGAAGAATTCCAAGGGTGTCTGCACAATTAGCAGCACGAGCAACGGAACCCGCCAGGACTGGCTGGCATGTCCGTTCCGCGCCCTGGATGACTCGATGCTTC
The DNA here is from genome assembly GCF_001514035.1 of Streptomyces yokosukanensis. Classification (GTDB taxonomy): domain Bacteria; phylum Actinomycetota; class Actinomycetes; order Streptomycetales; family Streptomycetaceae; genus Streptomyces; species Streptomyces yokosukanensis. The sequence goes on from NZ_KQ948208.1 coordinate 605,897, forward strand.
AAGATGCTGCGCACCGACTCTTCGGGTATACCGCAGGCGACGACGTGAAGATCATCGCGGCCACTGTTCTGGCGGACAAGGGTGCGGCCGACGAGCTGCGCAAGCGTGTCGCTGACGGAAAGCCCTCGATCGTCTACTTCCAGAACAAGCTCGGCGGGGAAATCTCGATCAGTCCCACAGATCGATCCCCCGAATTCTCCTTCGATGCAACAATGATCGAGATGAAGTCCGACTCCGGTGGTGCGCTAACCGTGGGTCGGTACGGGATCTTCGAAATCCAGACCATGGACTTCCACGGTACATACAGGAAGTCTGTGGAGCTTCTTCGCTGGGCGCGTCACGCGCATAAGGGGGAGTTCGGGGAGAGTGTCGCGTCCCACCCTCAGTGGCTCGCAGAAGGCATTGAGGGTCCCAATATCGCGAATGCCTTTAAGCGCACCTTCTACCAGATGATGTTCAAGTTTCAGATCGGGGCGCACGATGCCTCGGCTGGATGTATCTTCGCGATCCCGCGGGCGGTCTGGGAGAGCTGGCAGCGGCATTTGGGTCGCCCCGATCTGGTCCAGCACACGGACGGCACGTGGCGACTGGTGCAAGACGGTCAGCAGCCCGATGACAACCCGCCGGCATGGATCTATGTGTTCGACGTCGAACAGTCGCAGACACAGACCCCTAATGCGCTGAACCTGTGGCGCGTGATCGGGACCGATGCAGCCGCCCTCAGCCACTACACCTTGGACGTTTCGCCGGAAGCCGCGCTGGCAACCGGCGGGTCTGTCGGTCGCCTGCGCGAAACAATCACGATGCGGCTGGCCAAGTACCTTCCGGAGCTTCGCCCCGCGCCAAAGGGCAGGCAACGCAAGGCGAGCGGCGTCTCCCCGGGGCAGACGAAGATATGAGATCAGGTGCGGCTGCACTCGCCCTCAATGCTGGCAGCTACTGCCGGCCAGGGAGTGGGGAGCGGTTCGAAGTTCGTCCAGTACTGGTGGGATGACCGAACTGCGGCGCTTACGCCCAGCCGCACTTGCTCATGGTCGATTGTGCCGATGACTCGGCGAGTTATGCCCCCGGCACCTCTCGGCGCGGGCCTGATGCCGCTTCCGAGCAACAGGGTCGCGGTGCGTATGGCGTCGAGGGTCGCCATGGGCGCTGCTTCGGCGAGCGGCCCGAAGACGAGCCTGGGCCATGCCTCTCGCGTGCGCGCCCAGGCCAAGCGTTCAAGGCTCGTTCCCAGGTCGACCGCCAGGCGCTGTGGGTGTTCGGCGTGCCAGAGGAGAACGATGTCGCCGAGGGTGAGGTCCAGGTGCCGAAACCGCAGGGTGATTCCCCTGACCTGGCGGCGCTGCCACACCTGGACACGGCCGTAGATGCTGATGTGCCGGGCGTGAAAGCCGAGTCGGGACAGCACCGACAGCCAGGCGTCGAGTGTCTCCCCGTAGCCGTCAACGCCGTCTAGGGGCTGGACACAGGAGACGTTGACGAACGAGGTCAGGAACCCGTCGCGCAGCTCTCCGGACTCGGTGCGCTGGCCCGTGAAGCGCACAACGGGCTGCGGGATGAACCCTCGGCGGTACGTGTGAGGGCGGCCCTCCTTCAGGAGGGGGTCGAGAGCCTGGACGGCCGAGATGGTCAGCTCGGTCTCGCGCCCCCACCGGAGGGGCAGGCAGGCATCCCGTCGTATGCCCTGTGCAGCGAAGCCCTCTTCGAGCGTGCCGAGCAGTCCTGCCCAGGAAGGCGGACGCCGGGGAGGCCGGTACGGGGTGCCGCGATCAGGGTGGTGGATCTCCAAGGCATCCCCGTCGAGGGAGAACTCCCAGTGAGGCCCTAACGCCTTCCGGAGTACCCCGGTGATCTGCGTGGTCGGGGAGCCACTCAGCACGGGCGAGCCGCCATCCCCTCGAAATGCCGTGCGGGGTCGAAGCGGTGCTGCCCGATGGACTGCACCTGGCGATGGTCGAGGGCCTCGGCCTGCTCGATGGCCTCAGCGAGGCTGATCGCCGCCGTCTCGTCGTCCACACCTGGGTCGACGACAGTGATCGCCCCGGTCTGGTCACACAGGGCGGCTTCAGCGCACGTCCCCGTGCGCCAGACAAGGGCCGCGATCGGGGTTCCAGCTCGCAGGGACTCGCCGAACACTGCGGCTCCAGCTTCCACGTATGTACGCGCGTAGGTGTAGACGAATGTCGACGCGTCACGGAGAGCGGCGGTCTTCGCCGGGCCGCCGACTTCGCCGACAACCTCGACGTGATCCGCCGTGAAGAGCTTCTCGTACCGGCGTACGTAGTCCTCGTCGAAGACAGGCCCAACGATGCGAATGCGACGGCCGAGTATCTGGGCTGCTCTCAACGCGAGGTGCGGGGCCTTCTCCTCGTCTATTCGACCCAGCCACACAAGATCCTGCCCAGCGGCCGAGGGCGGCTCCTCCTCGTTGAGGCCGAGGTGAACAGCAAGCTCAGGGATCGGCTGGTGAGCCGCGTACCGCTCGATCATCTCGGGCGAGTAGCAATACAGCCGGGACCGCTTGCCGTCGAATGCGGATTCGGTGTGCTGGAACACTGGGGAGTGCTGGAACGTGGCCACGTCCCCGCCCAGTTGGCTCCAGGTTCGCACCCAGGCAGGGAGTGACGGGTACTCATGGCCGACGACCAGGAGGTCATAGCCGGCCGCTTTGAGCTCACGCTCGGCCAGTGAGCCCGCGGTGACATCTTCAAGGCGAACCGGCTTGCGGGCCCAGTCGGCTTCCAGATCCTGGAGCCATCCCGGCCCAAGGAGATGCACGTCGGCGCCTGCGGCACGGGCGCCTACCGCGACCGCCCAAAGCCATCGTTCGATCCCGCCGTATCCGGCTGGGGGAAAAGCGTAGCTACCAGGAAAGTCGCAGACGCCGACGAGCACTATGCCTCCGGGGTTCCGTCCGCCGAGATACGGCGGAAGCCGAGGTAGGGAACGAGTGATTCGGGCAGGACAATCGAGCCGTCCTGCTGCTGACCCTGTTCGAGCACCGCGGCCAGGGTGCGGCCGATCGGAAGGCCCGAGCCGTTGAGCGTGGCCACCAGCTTGGGCTTGCCGTCCGCGCCACGGGTGCGGATATTGGCGCGGCGCGCTTGGAAGGTGCCGAAGTTCGAGACCGACGAGATCTCGCGGTAGGTGTTCTGGCTGGGAAGCCACACCTCCAGGTCGTACGTGAGCTGGGCGGAGAAGCCCGTGTCGCCTGCGGCGAGGGTCATCACGCGGTACGCGAGGCCCAGCTCCTTCAGACACGCCTCAGCGTGGCCGATCATCTTTTCCAGCTCGGCGTCGGCATCCTCGGGGTCGCAGATCCGCACCATCTCCACCTTGGTGAACTGGTGCTGGCGGATGAGGCCCCGGGTGTCGCGGCCGTACGAGCCGGCCTCCGAGCGGAAGCACGGCGTCTGAGCCGTGAGGGCGAGCGGCAGCTCCCCGGGCGGGATGATCTCGTCGGCGTAGAGGTTGGTGAGCGGGACCTCAGCAGTCGGGATCAGGAACAGTTCGCGATCCGCGACGCCGGTCTTGAACAGGTCCTCTTCGAACTTCGGCAGCTGACCCGTGCCGGTCATCGTCTTGCGGGTGACCAGGAACGGAACCGAGTGCTCGACGTAGCCGTGCCGACGCGTATGAACGTCGAGGAAGAGCGTGACGAGTGCCCGCTCAAGGGCTGCGCCTGCTCCGCGCGAGACGGCGAAACGGGGGCCCGAGAGCTTCGTCGCCCGAGCGAAGTCGAGGACTCCGGTGGCCTCGCCAAGATCGACGTGGTCCTTCGGCTCGAAGGAGAAGGTCGGCGGAGTCCCTACTCGGCGGACCTCGACCGCGAACTCTTCAGAGTCGCCATCCGGGGCCCTGTCGTCGGGGATGTTCGGGATGCTGAGGAGGAGGTTGCGGAGGTCGTCCTGGACCTTCTCCTGGTCGGCCTCGATCTCCCGAATCTGGTCCTTGATCTCGCGGGCCCGCTCCTTCAGCTTGGAGATATCCCCGCCCTGCTTCGCGGTCTCCTGGACCTCCTTGGCCACGCGCTTGGACTCCGCCCGCAGCTCGTCGGCCACACGAATGCTCTGGTTCCGCCGGGCCTGGAGGTCCTCCAGGACGGACAGGTCCAGGGAGTAACCGCGTCGAGCGAGCCGACGTACCGCTTCGGCCCCCATGTCGATCAGGGCGCGAGCATCATGCATGGCTGGGGTCCTTCTTCTCCGGGAAGTGAGCTACCGCTCTGACGGTAGCAACTGCCGACGCGGCGTCGCCCCGCTATATCGCTGCGTCACTCCGCTCGTCTGGATCTTGACGGGCTTCGATATCAAGATCAGACAGGAGCTCCGCGATCCAGCTGCCAAGTACCTCGTCTGCAACATCGAGCGGCTGCACGCAGGGGGCCTCTGGGAAGAACAGAGGCACGGTCTCGCCCCCGGATCGCTTCTGCTGCCAAAGGAGGACAGACAGGAGCAAGCCGTGCCCCACGATGAGGCGCGGGCCTGGGAGAGCCAGGCAGTCCTTCAGCCCGAGGAGCATCCGGCGGATACCCTCCCGCTGCGATTCCGTGGCGCCTGGTGGGCGCCGCCACGCGCCATGTTGGTCAAGCCAATCGCCGTAGCCGAGCCACGGGCCGCCCTCGAATTCGCCGTAGTCCAGTTCATTCAGCCGGGGCTCGATCGCGACCTCCGCTGCGGGCACTCCCGTAAGCAGTAGGGCGGTCTGCTTGGCCCGCGAAAACTCGCTGGCCACCCATGTCCGCACGCTGTGCAGGGGCAGCACGGTCCAGGCGCGCTCGCACGACCTCACCCCCTCTTCGCTGAGCTGGACGGGGAAGGAGGGGTCCCCGTTGGCGAGGTGCTTCGAGCTGTACTCCGTCTGACCGTGGCGGAGGATGTGCGTTCTCATGCGTAGCCCCCGGCTCCTCGGGCCGATAGGAAGGAGAGCACTTCTGTCATCTGCGGTGCTCGTGGATCACCGGTGTCCACGTAGTAGAGGAGGCCGTCCAGGGACAGTAGGCGGCACCACGGTGCGATCACCGGGACGGGGATGCGCGAGATCCGGGCGGCTGTCGCGAGCCGCTGTTTTGTCTCTCGGCCAAGGTCGTAGTAGACGGTCCAGAAGGCCCAGTCGAAGGCGGCGTCGCCCACCATAGGAACGGGATCGAGCAGACGCGGATGGCCGTTGCGGTCGAACGGCACGTTTTCCCGGTAGAGGTCGCCGTGCAGAACAGTAGATCGTTCGGGATCTTCCTTGAGCGTGGCGAGCGCGTGAAACTCGTCTTCCACGAGCGGTGCCCATTGCCCAAGATCGAGACTCAGCACTCGCTTCTCGATCCGCGGCAGCACCTCGAAGCGAAGGTAGTCACTGAGGAGCGGGAGACTGATTGTGAGTGACTCGGCCCGCCCGCGGATGTGCAGCCCATGTAATGCGCCGGCCACCATCTGGGTTTCCCGCTGCCGCCAATCGGAGCCTCCGGGGCGCCCTCCCACCAGTTCGAGGAGTGCCACCGCATGATCGTCGGCAGTCTCCATGACATCGACCGTCATCCCGCCGGCCCACAGTCGAAGGGCACGAATCTCGTGGCGGTAGCGAGCGGGATCAGCCCAAGCCTTGAGGAGCAGCGGACGCTCGTCGGGATCGGTCGCGGTGGCGATCACGGAGGCGTGTCCAGCGTCGTGGTACCCCTCAAGCGAAAGGTTCCAGCGTTCCGCCACCTGCCCCAGCACGCTGGGTACGGTGTCGAGCCAATCTTGGACCTTCGGCCCGTAGTGTGCGATCAGCCGCTCTCGACATCCCTCGGGCACCCCGCCGAGCGTCCGCATAGTCATCAGCTCAGCACGATCCCGTCGTGAATGAGCTCGTCGGTGAGGGCCGGGAACTCGTCCAGAGCCTCGGTGACGAGAGCCTGCACCTTGTCGATCTCGACTTCCTGAGCTGTAAGACGGACCAGCACTCGCCACGGCTGGTCCAGCCTTTGGCCCGTGGTGCTCACCAGGTGCACTTCCGCGTGTTCGCCAGTCGCCTCATGGAGTCGCCGTGCCAGCCGAAGGGCGGCGATGTTGTAGAGCTTGCCGACGTGGTAGACGGGGTTCTTTCCGCTCGCGCCCTCCAGGTTCATCGGGCGCAGGGGCGTGATGAGACCGTTGACGCGGTTGCCTCGACCGACTACGCCCTCGTCGCCGGACTCGATCGAGCTGCCCGTGTAGGTCAGGTAGAGCTCGTCCTTCTCGGGCACGTCGCGAGCGTTGAGACGGAAGGCCGCGTCGGCGCCGGGAAGCCAGATGCCGGCGAGGCGGTGGCATTCGGCGAGAACGGCCTCAGCGTTGCGCACGTACTCCGCTCGACTCGCGACGTGACGCGACTTCTGGGGTACGCACAACACGATGTCCGCGTGCTGCCCGTCCCAGTAGCCCATGAGCTTCACGTCGGAGCCGCACCAGGCGTGGGCCCGCGTGAAGTCGCTCTCTCCGGAGAAGTGGTCTACGAGGTCGCGGACGAACGTCTCGAAGGGGTTCTCCGGGGCCCAACCCGTCCCGAGGGAAGTGTCGTTCGAGAGGCGCACGCGGCGCTCACGGAGGTCGTCGATGGAGCGCGGGTTGAACCAGCGGGTGCGGTCCGGAACGTCGTTGCCTGTGAGCACGGCGCCGGGACTTGAGTTGCTCGTGATGTTGAAGGCGATGTCGAGGTGAGCCGAGACCTCCGGCAGCCTCTCGGCGAAGAACGCCTTGACTTCCGCTTCGACGATCTCCGTAACGGGGATCGCCTCGCCGCCGCACATAGGAGCGGCTCGACCATTGACGAGGACGCGCACTGGCGAGGTCATCTTGCCGCCGCCATAGCGGACTTCGCTCCCACCGCCGAGGAGAGCCAGCTTGTCGAAGTTGTGGTGAAGTACGGCCCCGAAGTGCTCCACGGTGTACCGGCTGTACGCCCGGGACAGCTGCTCGGCGAGGTGATCGGCGAGAGTGTCCGGGTGGCCGAGGCCCTTTCGCTCGACGATGGTCGTCGCGTCCGGCTGGGGCGCTCCAGCCTCGATCACTATGTGGCTGTTGCCGAAGGTCGTGCTGGTTCGGTGCATGGCCTACTCCTCGCAGAGCTGGAAGGGATGTGCGTGGATCTCGTCGGGCCGGTCGGCCAGACGAACCAAGATCATCGCGGGACGCCCGCAGTCCGCAAGCGCGAGACTTGTCGGGCGAGTTGCTCACAGGCCGCCAAAGGATCGTCTTCCGCGGCGAGCTGGTAGAGGTCACGCGCCGGAATAAGGTGGATGTCTCCGGAGCGTCGTCGATCGAGCCAGAGAGCGAGTCGCCAAGCCAACGCGGCACCCGGAGCGCCAAGTTGGCTGACGAGTCCAACGGGCAATCGGCGAGGCGTTACTGCCGTATAGATCAAGTCGCGTATGACATGGAAGACGGCATCGGCCTGATCGCTCATGGCAGGGCCTCGTCCGCTGGCCTCCCAATCGACTATGTGAAGGCGCTCGCCGTCGAACAGGAGGTGCTCAGGCTTGAGGTCACCGTGCAGGTACACCGTGGGGAGCTCATCGCAGGGCTCAAGGGCATCCTCCAGGTCATGCCACCAGGAGAGTTGCCGACAGCGACTGGTGAGCTGGTCGAGAAGGAACCCGCGGTTGGACCCGAGCGTGTCGCCTGGGTTCCACCGCCACCCTGAGCCGGGGCGCATCCCGACAACTCCGTGATGGAGCTGCTGAGTCGCTGTGCCGACGCGCCGGACAAAGCCCTGCACTCCTCGTGCGGTGCGGATTGAGTAGGGCTTCCCCGGCACGGCTCCGAACACGGCCCAGGGGTGGGCCCCATGCTCGCCAGTCGCCACCACAGAAGGGACCGAAAGGCCCCACCCGGCGGCGATCTTGAGCGCGTGTACCTCGCGACGCCGCCTCTCGTGCGGGGTGATCGTGCGGTAGACCTTGAGTAGTGAACTCCCGTCGAGGGCCCATCGCGTGATCGAGTTGGGCTTCACCGCGGCTGGCCCGTACCCCGCGAGCTGAGGGTCAGTGGTGCTGGCCTGCAATGCACTAGTCGCCATGATGTTGCCCTCCCCGTGATCAACGTGGTCCTAGACAACCTCATGAGCGTGTTGCGCGGTACCGTCGACAGGGGTGTCGAAGGGTGTCGCTTCCGCTACCTCCCGTCACAGAGAGGCTGAGCATGACGAACGACAAACTCGCAAGGTGGCTCGACCGATCCGGCATGAGCCGTGGCGAGTTGGCGAGAAGGGTGAAAGCCAAGGCAGCGCTGTGGAACGAACCCCATGTCGCCACCAGCACGACACGAGTCCGCTTCTGGCTCGAAGGCCAGATACCGCGCCAGCCATTACCTGACATCATCGCGGCGGTCTTCTCAGACTGTGTCGGATACCGGGTCACAACGTACGATCTCGGGCTCGGTGACGGAGCGGGGGTGGAGAGTGCACTCGTGTACAACTCTTCCTACGCGGCTACCGTGGAGGTTGTCGCAGACCTCGGGAGAGCTGACGTGGATCGACGAAACTTCCTTGCAGGTGCACCTTTCGCCGCCCTCGCTGGCGTTGGGCCGTCGCGCGACTGGCTGATGAACGTCCTGGACCAGGCGCCGGAGCCCGGTCCTCGCGTCCGTCTGGAAGACGTGACGGCAGTGAAGAACATGTTCGGCGAGTTCCAGAAGATGGACGTGCTACAGGGGGGCGGCTCCGGCCGCTTGATCCTCGCCGAGTACATGAACCAGCACGTCTATCCCCTCCTTCGTCGCACGTACAGCGATGACGTGCGACGAGCCCTCTGCGAGGCCGCCGCCGAACAGACCTACCTTCTAGGATGGATGGCCTACGACAACGGCGAACACGGCCTCGCCCAGCGCTATCTGATCCAGTCCCTTCGGCTTGCCGAGGAGTCCGCCAACGCCGCCTTGGGTTCGCACGTCCTGGCTGGCATGGCAGACCAAGCCACGCTGCTCGGAGACCCGGCCGAAGGGCGCCGCCTTGCTCAGGCTGGGCGCCTCGGGTTGTCAAGGGTCGACTCGCCGGCCTGCCTGGCAGACCTCTGGTGCCTCGAAGCGCGAGCGCTCGCACTGCTCAATGACAAGTCTGCGGCGGCGCGCGCCGTGATCGAGTCTGAGAAGGCGTATGCGAAGGCGCGGACAGGAGATGAGCCGGAATGGGCGGCCTTCATCGACCCGGCCTATCTGCATGGAGAGCACGCCAACACGTTCCGCGACCTCGGGGATGCGAACGCCGCGGATGAGCATGCCCGGAAGTCCATCGACCACGCCAGAAGCCAGAGGCGTGCCCGGCGCGGGGCCATGTCTCAGGCGGCCCTCGCGGTATCTCATTTGCAGCGAAACGACTTGGAGGCGGCTCACGCTGCTGGTGTTCGCACCCTCAGCTTGACGAGGCAGGTCAAGTCCTCTCGTGCCGTGGAAGCAGTACACGACCTTCAGCGGCGCATGCGGCCCTTCGGCGGACATCGGCTCGTCGCCGACTTCAACGAGCGAGTCAGGGAGCTCAACGCAGCGGCATAGCCAGGAACGCAGGCGTCCCAGCGCTCGTGGCCTGGACGCCTGCGTTCGTATGGTGCACAAGTCTCACGCGGCGATCTTCAGTTCTTCGTACCCGTCGGTGTACTCACGCCCGTTGAGCTGGGCGGCGATCTTCCCGACGCCCCTCTCGCAGCGGTAGCGCGCCGCCCGCCCGGTGACCCCTTGGAGCGCTCCGGACTCGTCGTCTGGCAGGTCGGCCCCGTACCGCAGGACGAGGGCCTGGCGCTCGCCGAGGGAGAGCGGGGCCGTCGCCCAGCCCCGTCGAATGTCGGCAAGGTGGGCGAAGAGCGTGGTGGCCGACTTCGGGTCCGTGGCGGCCTTGGGCATGTCGGCGTCGGGGGTCTGCGGGTTCCGAATGCCGTACGCGGCCTCGGCGTCCCACACCGCCGGGAGGAGGTGCTCGACGAGCCGCCGGTCGTACGCCGTCACTGGCCCGTCCGTTCTGCCGCGTGCCGGGCGGCTTCGTAGGAGACGTGCCCGGACCGGTGCTTGGCCTCGGTGAGCCATCGATCCCGAAGGCGCTGGGAGAGCCAGCGGTGCAGCAGCCCGGCCCCGGCCTCCGCGAGGAGCTGGCGCACGTACGCAGCCCGCTCGGCGGCGATGATGACCGTCTCCTGGTAGGCGTCTTCGTACTCCAGCGTCAGGCCGTAGTCACGGGCAAATCCGCGGGCCACTGCCTGAGCGACGCTCTCCACCTGCGGGTCAGCGAGGATCGTCCAGTCAGCCTCGGTGACGACCTCGGGCTTCCCGATGTCGACGAGCTGGAGACTCATCGGACCACCTCCTTCACCGGCACCTCGCCGTTCTTCGTCACGGCGACCACCAGGCCGGGGGCGCCAGTCGTGCCCTTCGCGTGCCGCCACCACGTCGACTCGCTCTCCATGGCCGGAGGCTGGATGAACGTGCGCGGGCCGTCCGTATCCACGAACTCGTGATGCAAGTGACCCGCGAGCAGAAGATCGGCCTGGTGCATCGCGCTCGCCTTGTTGAACGCCTGGCCCTTCCACCACTCGAAGTGCCGACCCGGCCTCCACTGGTGGCCGTGGGCATGAGCCACTGTCGTGCCCGAGCAGTCGACGACAACGGTCAGTTCGTCCGTGTCCGGTACGTAAAACTCGACGTGGCTGAACCGCTCGGCGCCGAGCGCCAATGCGTCGCGGACAGAGATGAGGGACTCCGTGTCGTGTGAGTCGTCGTAGCGCGTTACGCCCCGGCCTGCGATCCGGACGGCCTCTCCATGGTTGCCGGGTACGGCTGCCAGCGATACGCGAGGCGCGAGCGGAGCCATGGTCAGGGCTCCGTGCAGCATGACGCGGCGGGTCAGTCGGATCTGTTCGGTGAGCGTGAGCGAGGTACGCCAGGCGTTCGAGCCACCTTGCGACACGAAGCCCTCGACGTGATCGCCGAGCCACCCCATATGGACGTGACCGATGTCGAAGCGCTGGCGATACACGTCCAGGAGCTCGGCCGCGCGGTCGATGCATTCGATCGTGCGCTTCAGTGTGCCCGCCGGGCCGTCCCCGTCAGCCTTCCCGAACTGCATGTCGCCGAGCGCGATCACGAAGGTGTGATCACCCTCAACGGTCACGGCGTCACTCTGGTTGGGGCGATGGTTGTCGATCGCGGCCAAGAGTTCGTCGATGTCGTGCGCGGCGTGCGTCGCGGGCTTCATACGAGCGAAGGAGAAGCGGGTGCTGAGTCCGGTCTCGCCTCCGGGCATGGTCCACTCCGAGGAGCGGAACCCCTTGATCTCCCACTCGTCGGGGTCGAGGCCCTGAGAGAGCAGGACAGAGGCCGCGGTGCTCTTGGGGTCCATGCCGGCCGGACCTCGGACGGTCACCTCGGCGCCGTCCCCGCTGACCTCGATCTGGCGGGTGAAGTCGCGGTCGGGGTCGGTCTGGCGGGCCGGTATGGATGGGCCCACGGGCTTCGAGAGGAGCTCGTCGAGAAGGTTGCTCAAGAATCAGTCGCTTCCTGGCGCAGGCGGCGCCGGTATGTGCGGATGGTGGAGGCGGAGACCCGGTGCCCGAAGCGGCTCAGAATCCAGACGAGGTCTTCCGCTGCGGTGTCCTGGAGGAGGTGCCGCTCGAAGGCTTCGCGCTCGCGTTCGTCGAGGGCCTCCCAGATCGCCTGAAGGCGTGGGCCCGGTGTTCCAGGCAGGGGGCGGGGAGTCACGCAGCCTCCCGGTCGAGCTGCCCGATCGCGGCGACCGCGTACGCTGCGACCTTTTCCAGGTGGAACTTCGCAGTCTCCGGGTGACCGGTCTCGGCGAGGGCGTGGAAGAGCTGCTCCAGCAGTTCGGCGTCCCAGCCGGAGAGCTCCGCCTTGTCGCGAGTCATCTTGATGAAGGCCCAGCGGTCGGCCTCCTCAGCGAAATAGCGTCGTGCCTTCGCAGGGTTGTGCCCGCCGCCGATCGGCATCCGCTTGTCGGCCACCGAACGATGGGTCGCCTTCACGTTCGCCAGGATCGCGGTTACGGGATCGGGCTTGCGTGCGGGCCGCTTCGTCGTCTTTGGCGCGGTCAAGCCGCGGCCTCCTTCGCGTCGAACAGGGCTTGAGAGCCGCCGGCCATGTAGGTATCGGTGACATCGCCCGTGCGGAGACGGACCGGCTTGGCTGACCGGAGGGAGCGACAGACGGTCGTCGTGAGTTTGCTTCCGGCCTCGTCCGGATCGCTCCAGACCCAGACGCGCGAGAAGCCCGCGAGCATTCGGCGGTGCCGGGCGAACCACATCTCCACCCCCGGCACGGCAACCGCGTGCCAGCCGATCTTGCGGAGGATGATGCGGTCGAGTTCGCCCTCGGTGAGGTGGATCTCGTCGCCCGCCGCGTGGATCGAATCGACCCCGTACATGCGGGGCGGGTCTCCGGCAATGGTGTTGTACTTGCCGTGGCCGTACTCGCGGTGGTTGTGATCCTTGAGGCACCGGAACCGGATCGTCAGCGGCTGACCCCGGTGCCCGAGGTAGGGAATGGCGAGCATCCCCCGGTAGCGCTCGTGGCCGGGGAGCGGGTCGTCAACGACGCCAAGCCGGTGTGTATCCGCCTCGGCCTTTCCGATCCCGCGATCCAGCAGGTACCGCGCGGCGTCCGCCGTAAGCGCTGCCTGATACGCGCTCGTCGCCTCCTCCACCATCTCGCGTTGCGAGGGCGAGAGAGGCCGCAAAGGCTCGCGCTCCGACAAAGTCCGTGCTCTCCTTCTTCATGATCAGCGTGTAGGTGTCCCCGCCCTCACCGCACGAGTGGCACTTCCAGAGCTGCCGGTCGGTGTTGTAGGAGAAGGACGGGGTGTTGTCCTCGTGCAGTGGGCAGCGCGCCATCCCCATGGCCCGATGCGAGTTGATGTCGACGCCGTAGTGTTCGAGCACGGCCTCCAAGGCTGGCTTCTCGCGCTCCGGGGCGTCGTTATCCATGCGGCGGAGCCTCACGCGACCCTCCGCCCCCGGAAGCTCTCCGCGTCCTGGTCGTAGCCGAGTTCGGTGAGTCCTTGCGGCACCGAGCCTTCGCTGAGTAGGTCGTTCAGCTCGCGGGCCAGACGCCGGAGTTCCTCGGTCTCCTCGTAGGTGATCACCGATCCGCCTCTAGCTCGAAGTACCGCTCGACGGTGGACAAGACGTACGCCCGCCGCCAACTAGCCCCCCTGCGCCGGACGATGACCACCGAGTCGACCGAAGCGGGGTCGAGTCCCCGGTGCTGCGCGAAGTTGGCGCGCTCCCTCTCGGCTTCACTGACGAACGTGCCGGGCTCGAACTTCGCGTTCTTCGCCTCGATGACCAGGAAGGTGCCGTCGCCCCGGCGGATCACGAGGTCTCCCTCGTCGTCCTTGCCGGTCAACCGAAGTCGCTCAACGTCCATGCCAGCGGAGCGCAGTTCATCGCGGAGCTCTGTCTCCCAGTCTGCTCCCCGCCTCTTGTTCCTGCGGTTCCTAGCCGCCACATCTGTCAAGATCTCGCATTCCTCTCTGGTTAAGCGGCCTTCTTCAGGGCGTCGAGCGGCGACCACTGCGCCGCCGGGTTTTGGTTGAGCGGCGCAAGGCGTTCCAGCTTCGAGAACCGGGTGACTTCGGGGTGGCACCGCAGCGTTGCGTACCGGCGGGCCGTCGGATCGCAAGGGCCCATCCGCTGTTTGATGACCGCGACCCTGTACTCCAGCGAGTTCGGGTCCAGCGCCACGGAAAGGCTCAGCTCCGGCTTCTCCGAGAGGCCGCCCTTCACCTGGTCGCGGGAAGGGGGCGCCCACGGATCGCTTTTGGCCTCCCAGCTCTTGTCACTGGCGTGGTGCAGCAGGATGACGGTCGCGCCTGTGGCGCGGGCGAGCTCGGTCGCGCTGCTCATCACGGCCATCTGCTCGGTGTAGTCCGACTCTGCGCCCTCGAAGTCCATGAGGTTGTCGAAGACGATGATGGCGGGATAGTCGTCCCACAGCTCGACCCACGCCTCCAGCTCCTCGTCTACGGCCTTCCAGGTGATCGGGCTTCCGAAGGAGAAGGTGATCCGCGAACCGCTGACGGCATTGAGGTACGTCTCTCTGTAGCGCCCGCCGGCCGCCATGCCCGCCTCGACCATCTCCGTCGTATCGCCGGTCGCCATCGAGGCGAGCCGCGACGAGGCAGTGAAGGCGCTCATGTCGGCGGAGAAGTAGAGGGTGGGCAAGTTCATCTGGGCCACCCAGAACAGGGCCAGCCCACTCTTCTGAGTGCCGGACCGTCCGGCGATCATTACGACCTCGCCGTGACGCGGGCGGCAGCCGATGTTGTAGAGGGCCTCGAACGCCTCGACGCGAGGCAGCTCACGGCCCGACTCTGCATGAAGGGCCAGGGACCGGCCAGGGGTAAGAATGCGCGCTCCAATCGCTGAGGGGAGGGGGCGGCACAGTGGCCGCCCCCGTCTACTGGCTGGCGTCAGTCGAAGGACGGAGCGTCCGCGACGGCCGACTGAATCGCCGCGTCGCGCTGCTCGGCGTACGCAACGACCTGGTTGCGAATCCCCATGTCGGTGACCTGCTTCCACACCCATGCAGGGTGGGCGCCCGGCTTCGAGGGAGGTACCTGGGTGACGGTGACGAGCACCGCGCCGCCGACGACCGTCTCAAGGTCGCGGGCCAGAACGGTTTGTTCGATGCGCTGGCCCTTCGAGACCTCTGGGGCCTGCCGGGAGAGCGCGTCGTGCGTCTGGAAGACCGTCACGTCGGCGAGCACGCTGTCCTTCGGCCCATTGGGGGTGGGGCGCTGTCGGTCGAACTGCTTGACCTCCAGGAGGATCGCAACCGCGTCGGCGTTGTCCTTCGGCTTGAACCAGCCGCCGTTGGCGGTCGGGATGTCCATGAGGTTCAGGGGCACTACTGATCTCCACTCTGTCGGTGAACGGTGTACGGGGCACGGCGGGTCGGAACACGGGGCATGCGGGAGCCAGCCGCTATGGCGACGGCCACAGCCGCGCCGAGGATTCGGCGGGGCATCACGAGCCCGCCAGGACCCGGCCGCGGGCTTTCCAGGCGTCCATCACACTGGAGTCGGAGAACGCGGCCTGGTTCTCCGCCCACAGCCTCTTCAGCTCGTCGATGGTGCGGCACGAATCGATCTGCTCCAGGAGCGCCTTCGCCCCGGACTGCTCCGGCATGGGCGGCTGTGCGGCTGGTCTCGGAGTGCTGGCCTGCGAGTCGGGCTGCGACGGAACGACGCTTGCGCCGAGGCCGTGAACGATCTGCGATGCACTCCGGGCCATGCGACTGGCCTCGATGATGAGCTCCGCCAGCGTCGCATTAGTCAAAGTATCGCTATCGAACCTGAAGGACGAGCCGATGGCTTCGCGGACGGCCCCCTCTGGGCCGCTGAGGCGGATGGTCGGGTCTTCGGTGTCCGCCCCGAACGGGACGCTCACCTCGACGGACAGGCCGTCATGGGCCACTCGGAACCCCTCTCTTGTGAAGCGGGCCGTGCGCCCGCCTGTTAGTCAAGATTACGCAATCAGGTCCGAAAAGGCAACGTTGGGCGCGAACTTCTGCAAGGCGCCCTTGGCGCCCCGCATGGCCCGGACCTCCCCGGCGAGCTTGGCGGCAGTCCAGCCCAACCGCAGGTCGGCCCAGTACAGGGTGCACTCGGCCTGGCCGGCCGGAAGGTGGATCACGATGCCCCAGTCCTGGTTCACGGGCGGCAGTGGGCCGTACGCGGACGCGGCTTCCCCGGCGGGCACGTCGCTCTTCTTCCAGCGGGCGAAAGCCTTCGCGTCGCTCAGGTCGGCGGGGAACCTGGTGGGGTCGTAGAGCTCGCCATGGGCGTACACCGCGAGTTGGGAAGCCATCTTCAGGCCCCCGTACTCCACCGACCCCGTCTTGAGGTCGGCGATGAACTGGCCCTCGATCCGCTCTCCATCTGGGCCGGGGCCGCTGTAGCGGACCATGCGGTCGAAGGTGCCCGCGACGCCCAGCTCGGGGACGACGACGAACGTCTCTACTGCCACCACGTCGAGTGCGACCGTGGAGACCTTGTACGCCGCCATGTCGGCCAAGTCCGCGGCGCTCGCGCTGGCGGGGAGCTCCTCGCCCTGGTCGACGCGCTCCGAGAGTGCGTGAAGGTGGGTGCCCCTCTCCCGTTTGGTGTGCGCTCCGGCGAGCTGGACGGCTCGCTCTGCCAGAGAGTTGAGCGTACTCTTCCCCTCATATGACGCTGGATCAAGATCTCGCGTTCGGTCCAGCAGTGAAGGTTGCGTGGCGGCACCGACCAGCACCATGCGCTTACCCCACGCGGTCAGGGCCGACTTGTCCTCGATCGCGTCGATGAATGTGGTGGTGCGGGTCAGGGCGCGCGGTTTGCCGCCGCTCTTGGGCACTACAAGGGGGCGCCCCCGCCCGTCGCGGGGGACGTCGGGGGTGTGGACCGGCAGGTCTGTGAGCCGTATGGGCACTCGGTGTCGTCCTTCGTCAGATCTTGACTACGGGCATCAGGTAGAGGCGGACCGAGCCGTCCTCCAGGATCTCGGGATCGCGGTCGTCCTCGTCGAACAGCGTCAGCCCTCGCTCTTTCGCAAGGGCCAGCACGCTCCGCATTTCGCTCGCCCGGTAGTCAGGGTGTGCCGTGATATGGAAGTCGAAGTTGTCGTGGTCAATGTGCAGCGCGACCGAAGGCGTGCAGTTCTGTTCAGGGTTTCCAGTCGTTTCCCCCTCATTATCGGAGACCACCCCGCGGCCGTGCGACATGCACAGGCTCCTCTCCCCAAACGTGCGAAGCGGCTTCCATACGCCTCGAACGCGCAAACCGAACAGTTGTTGAGAGTTTGACCTTTTACGTTGCCTTGGTCAACCCCAAACCGAGCCTAATGGAAGAAGTCCTATCAACTTTCGTAGGAGAGGTGGGGCGTGACTACGCCTGAAGTAGAACAAACCCCAGGGGGTGTCATCCCTGGGGTGGAGGCTGAGCCTGTTTATGCAGCTCAAGAGGGGTGCGTACCCCTAGGGGAGCTGGCTGTCAGAGCTTGCGTGTAGCCTGCTTGGGCTGGCGGATGATGTCGGTATCACTAGCTTCGCGGGGGACGTAGTGGAAGCCTTCTTCGGTGTCGGGGTCGTAATACACGACAGCGTTCTCCTCCTTGAGGAATTCCTTCCAGGAGGCGTGTCGCTTGGCATCCACATCACGCAGCTTAAATCCCTCGCGCACGCGAGCCTCAATGCGTAGCATCGCCAAAGGGTAAGCGAACCAGTGCTCTTCCTTTACGGTCCAAGGAATGAGTTCAGTATTCCTTGCCGTGCGCCTCTTCAGCCCTCTTCGGGAGCGGAAGGAGGCCCAGAGGGAAGGCGTCGTCTCGATGTTGTACTTAGTCTTGTACTGCTCGACGATCCAGGAGTAGGTTTTGCCCTCTTCAATCCAACGGATTGCCTCCTGCTCATCCTGGATCTTGCTCTTGGCGGGCATGTTGTCCCTTCGGCGTGTGGCATCCCCCCGGGCGCAACTTCTACTGCGCCCCAATACACCCCTACACTGACACGCGAGACTTTGACTCGTCAAGACAAACGAATGGGTGCGATGGTTGTGCTACTCAGCGTACGTGTTTGCGATGTGTGCAAGAGGGTCGGCATCGAGACCCGTCACTACACCGTCACCGAGGGTGGGCGCATGGTCGAAACGGACCGATGCGGGGACCACGCTGACACGCTGGAGGAGATCCTCGAAGCGGAGTCTCCGCAGGTAGAGGAGGGTTCCTCCGCTGCCCCGAGTGCTCCTGCCGACGAGGTGGCCACGATGACGCGGAAGTTGGTCGAGCCCGAGTCGAAGCCTGCCGCGAAGAAGGCTGCCGCCCCCGCGAAGAAGACCGCAGCGAAGAAGACCGCAGCGAAGAAGGCAGTTGCCAAGAAGGCGCAATCGCGCCGCCCCAAGGTGACCACCGTCGCCGAGATCGAGCAGTCAAAGCGCAAGTAGCGCAACGACGAGAAGGCCCCGCTGACCGAAGAGGTCAACGGGGCCTTCGTCATTACTCGATCGGGTCGTCCGGCTGCTCCTCGGCCGGAGCGACGACACCAAGTGCCGTCAGGATCTGGACGATCACCGCGATCTCGGGCCTGTCCGCGTAGGCGACGGACAGCACGCTGACCACCACGCCGAGCGCGGCCAGGACTGCGCCGACCCGCGAGCGGTAGCGAACGGGAAGCAGGCTCACCAGCGAGACCGGCTTGAAGCCGGGCGTGTGCATCTTGCTCATCGGCGGCCCGCCAGCTTCTGCAGAGCGACGAACCCGGACGGCCCGATGCGGGGATCGCGGATCAGCCCGATCGACTTGTACTTCGGATTGCGGTCGTGGAAACGCGCCACCGCGGCCTGGGTGTTCACCCCGTAGTAGTCGGTGACCGCACCCTTGATCGGCCCGTACCCGGCCTTGATGAGGAGCTGCTGAAGATCCTTCACCTGCGGGTGCCGAGCCCCGGGACGCACGCCGGCCGACAGGGCGACGATGCCGGACGACGGCTTCGAGGGCGCGGGCTTCCCGCCCTTGACCAGCGCAATCAGGCGGTCGATGGGGAAGTTTCCCGGATCGCCGTGATCGTTTTCCGGTACGTGCTGATGGCCGCAGATTCCACGGAAGTTGGTCCACTCAGCGAAGTTCATCCGCTGCCCGTTCTTCGACCCGTAGCTCGACGGGTAGGCCAGCCAGGGCTTCGAGGTTGACACGAGCGGGATGGGGTACTGCTGGGTGAGCCAACGCACGAGATCCGCGAGGGGCTTCAGGTCGGCGTCACTGGCGTTGGGCCAGTACAGGCCGGGCCCGCCCTTCTCGCAGGTGCCAACCAGCTCGATCTGGATGACGTTCAGGGTGTTCGTCTGGACGCCGCCGCTCTTGTTGACCAGCGCGCGAGACGACTCGTTCGCGGCGAAGTGCTGCCGGACCTGGCCGCCCTTCACGGTGAAGTTCGGGGCGACTGAGCCACCGGAGTAGTCCGGCCACGAGCCGCCCTCGGTGGTGTGCAGGACGATCACGTTCGGGTGCGGCATGGTGTCGCCGGGGTGCCGACCCGAGAACCACTGAGCGGTGTCGGCCGACGGGTACTTCGTTGCAGACAGGGGGAGTTCTCCTTCTGGACATGACGAAGGCCCCTCTCCGGAATGGAGAAGGGGCCTGGGAGGTAGGTCAGTTGGCGGACAGGTGGTTGTCGAGGCGCTCGGCGACGGCCAGGCGCTCGACACGTTCGTGGGCCATCTCGCGGCGCAGGGCATTGATCTCGTCGCCGTGCCGGCCGAGGGCTTCGTCATGGCGGAGCTGGCCCGCGAGGAGCTGCTCCATGCCGTCGAGTACGCGGTCCACGTCGTCGCGCAGGTTGGTGCTGTGCGTGTTCGCGACCTGGTGGCGGGCCTCTTCCGTGTGCTCGCGCACTTCGCTCAGCGCTTGGCCCTGGCGCCGTACGAGCTCCACCAGGACCCCCACCAGGGCGACGGTTACGGTGCCGCCCGCTGAGACCAAGGCGACTTGCACGCTCGGCTCGATCACCCGGCGGACTCCGCGAGCCGCGCTTCCAGGGCCTTGATGCGTGCGTCCTGGTCTTGGACGACGGACAGAAGGGCGACGCCAAGCAGGTCGTACCGAAGACCGTCGACCTCGCCGTCCAGGTAGTTCACGAGCCACGGAAGGGTCTTCTCGACCTCCTCCGCGATCAGCCCGACCTCGCCCTTCCGTCCGGGTTGCCCGTCCTCCGGCTTCCGGTCGTAGACAACCGGGCGCAGGGCGAGCACGTCATCAGGGGCGACCTCCTGATCGCGGACGTTCTCCTTGAAGCGGATCGAGGAGGTGTTTCGGCAGAAGCCGCCGTCGCCACGGACCCACACGGCGTAGTACGTGCCGGAGCCGGAGACGCCGCGAGCGTGTGGCTGTTTCGAGCCGTTCGCCCAGGCGATCGTGTCGCCGGCCTCCAGGTACGAGCCGTGCGAGTGGCCCGACGGAGGGAATGTGGTCGGCTTGCTCGTGATCGACGCCCACGAGTGTGAGTGCGTCGCAGGGGCGAACGTCGAGGGCTTGCCGGAAATCGAATCCCAGTCGTGCGTGTGGCTTGACGGAGGGAACGTGGTCGGCCTGCCGGTTACTTCAGCCCAGCCGTGGGAGTGGGCGGCCGGAGCGAACGTGGCTGGACGGCCGGAGATGTTCGACCACGTGACCACGGGGGCGAGGTCTACCCAGGACGTTCCGTCCCAGTATTCCCACCCCATGGTGTTTCGGTTCAGGCCGAGTTGGGCGACGCGCGGCGTCATCGGCCGGGTATTCGTCGTCCATGTGCCGACGCGCGATCCGGAGTAGCGCCGCGCTTCGATCACCGCGTCAGCCGCGATGTTCGTGACGCCGGGGGAGACGCGCACCAGTCCAAGCGACAACTCGAAGATGTCGGTATCGGTCTGAGTGGGCTCGATGGCGGCACCGCCCGCTACGCCCTTGAGCACGGCAAGGTCGATGCGGTTCGCTGCCGGGTCGAGGCGCAGGACAATGCGGTCGCGTCGCTCGGCGCTGTCGGGTGCGGCGATGTTCAGGGCCTCCACTGCGGTGGAGAAGAAGGCGTGCCCCCGCAGGATCGCGAAGCCCGGCTGCACGAAGACCTTCATGCCAGACCCGTCCGCGTAGACCTTGAGATCGAGGCCGTCAGCTGTGCCGACGACTCCGGAGTCCTGGAACTCACGGAAGAGACGGCTGTACTGGGATTCGGTCGCGGTCTGCCCATCGAAGGGGTACGAGCTTTTCGCCACTAAGCGGGTCCTTCCTGTGGCAACGGAAAGGCCCCCGCTCATGTCGCGGAGGCCGGTGGTAGGGAGGGGAAGTCAGACGGTCGAGTCCTCGGCGAACCGCAGCGAGGGGAACATGGACTCCAGGTCGCTGGGCAGGGCGCCGCGGATCGCAGCGATGGCTGCCCGCAGGATCGCTTCTCGCTCCGGTGCGGTGAGATCGGGGTAGGAGGCGTAGGGCTCGCCGATGGTGATCGTCACCGTGCCGTACACCTTCTGGTACTCGCCGGTCTGGTGGAACGGGACGGCGGCGGAGATGGCTTTCACTCACGGGCCTTTCGTTATGCCACGGCAGCCCAGAAGCGGTTCGCGCCGTTGAGCATGGAAGAGACAGAGATGGAGGCGGGGGCGGTGGTGGCGCCGGAGGCGTAATAGCCGAACCGCTTCACCGTGTTGAGGCCGAAGAAGTTCGGTGGGGCTCCGGCTGACGACTCGGCCGCCAGGAGCATCGGACCGTCCCCGGCCGAGGTGCTGTACTGCATGCGCCAGGCGATGAAGTAGACACCTGGGGCGAGCAGGGTTGGCGAGGCGAGGGGCGAACTGATAGCGGCGCCACCTCCGTTGTGGACCTCGGCGGGCTCGTAGGTGGCGGTGGACAGGTCTCCCGTCGCGGCAACGCGGTTGCCGTTGGCGTCGTAGAGCGCGGCCCAGGAGCCGGAGGTCAGGCCGCCCGCATAGCCGGTGGCGTGCCAGGCGATTCGGCTCACCGGCGCGGACTGGCGGAGACGTACGGCTGTGACCCGGATTGGGCCGGAGCCAGGGAAGAGACCGGTGGAGCTGGCCACCGCTGGATCGAAGGCCCACGCGACCAGGCCGTGATCCTCCGGGCCCCATTCGTTCAGCAGCGTCTCTGGGAGCTGGGCGGCCGGCACCCGGCCGGAGGGGTCAAGTGCTGCGACTCCGTTCGCCGCCCCGCGCGACGACACAGCGAGAGCGCCGACGTTGGCTGCGGTGAGGGTGATGGACGCGGCACTGATGCCGCACACCGACTGAACGACTCCGGGCGCTCCGGCCGGGCCCTGGGGTCCGGCTGCGCCTTGGGGCCCGGTTGGTCCGATGGGCCCTGCGGGGCCGGTGGCTCCCGTGTCGCCTCGCGGTCCGGGCTGGCCGGTGTCGCCTTTCGGCCCCTGGACGCCGGATGCTCCAGTGGGGCCGACAACTCCCTTGTCCTCCGGGGCGGGCCACACAGTGAGGCTCATCAGATCACCTCCACGCCGCTGATGTGGGTATGGGCCTGGGCGCCGCTGCCCTGGATCTCGATCGTGTCGCCCGAGGTGAGCACCTGCCGGAGGTCGAGGGTGAGGACACCGCTCGGCGCGATGCCGACACCCGAGAGGAGGGGCACCCCGCCGAGCCGCACAGTCACACTCGCGCTTGCCGTGGGCGAAGGGTTGGTGGCGACGATGTTCGTCACGACGGCGAGACCGGCATTGGGGACGGTGTAGGCCGTCGACATCGCGGTGGGCATCGCCGCTCGAAAGAAAGCCTTCGGCGTATTCGCCACTACCACGCTCCCATGAGACTCATGACGGGATCTGCCCCGCCTCCTTCTGTGTTGCGCTCCAGGGCGGAGACGCGGTTCTCGGTGCTCTGCGCGCGCTTGGCCGCCAGGGCGTTGGGGTTGAAGCCGGTCGGGTCACCGAGGAGTGCTCCGGCTTGGAACCCGGAGTCGTTGGCCTTGATGACCATGCCGGTTACGGGCGCCGTCAGTTCCTGGCCGCCAGCGATGACGCTCACGCGGTCGCCGAGGGCCCAGTCGACGCCGAACTCGGCTGCCGAATCTTCAACCGGCACTGCTTGCACAGCAGTTGATGTGAACCCTTGGTCAGCCAGGACCTCGTTGCCGGCCTGCGTCAGCTCGTCGAGGTTGTCGGTGTTGCGCTGGTCGACGAACCTCTCAATTCGTCGGCCCCAGTCGGCTTCGGCGCCGATCGAGGTCTCGTTGTCGACCGGCACGAAGGTGCGGTCTGCTTGTTGGCCTTGGCCCGCGACGATGACGCGCGTGGCACCAGGGGTCGACACCGAGACGCGCTGGCCTGCGAGGGTGCCCGCCAATACGTCGAGGCGGACCTCCTTCGTGCGGTCGGCGATCTGGTACGTCTCGAAGACGAGGCGTGTGCCGCGCTGGACGATGCGGAAGCCCAGATCGGCAACGACCGCGATAGCCGTCAGCAGCTCACCGAGCGGGGGGAACCGAGCCGACTTGGAGATGGAAGGGCCCCGGCCCTGGTCCGGCCCCATGGCCAGCCCGGCTCGCCGCCGAGCGGCCGGTGCCGCTGGTCCGCAGTTTGCGCTGACGTACGCGTGCATCAGGGACTCGGCCGGGCCCGTGCGCTCGTCGTGGCCAGTGGACTGCTTGGTCACGTCGGGGTTGGACGGCTCGGGCCAGGCAAGCATGTCCGAGAGGATCACCGTGTCGGAAACACCATCGAAGACGATGCTGCCGTGTCGGTCCTCCGGGGTGGCCGCGTACTCGGACGAGGTGACCGGCCCGGACATCAGCACATCACCGGGGCCGGTGATGATGAGGCCGGAGCCGGGAACCCGAAGAACGTCGGCGAGCGGGTGTTCGCTGGCCAAGGTCAACTTCCACGTGCCGACGTTGTTGTACTGGTCCTGGATCTCTAGCGACAGGTCTTCCGGCCGGATCAGACCGAGGCGGGTCAAGGACTTGTCGCGGACCTCGACCGTGAGGTCACTGAGCTTCAGTTCAGATCACCATCCATCGGCGCGGCCTCCACGAGCACACGACCTTGGAGGCCGCGGTGGTGTCGAGGAGGCTCACGCTCGCGGTCGACGTGCCAGGGGGCACGGTCCAGAAGCGGGGGGCCGACGCCAGGTCGGCGTACCGGTTGGCCCCGGTGCCGTCCTTCACGGCTCCGGCCCGTACGTCCACGATCAGCTTCTCCGTGGCGGAGAGCGTGCCGTGCCACTGGAGCGTCTCGCCAGTCGGTGAGACCACGGTCAGTTCGCGGCCTGGTCCGTACACCTCCCACTTCGGGTAGGCGTCAGCGTCGCCGATGTTGTCGAGCTGCACTTCGCCGATCGCCTGCGAGGCCGCGAGGGGCAGGGAGACAAGCGACGAGAGGAACGGCTGACTGCCGGGATCGCCACCCACGGTTTGGGTGGAGACGGTTCCGGCGGTGAAGTACGGGTCCGGAGCGCGGAAGGAGATGACGGTTTGCAGGTCGTTGCCGTTGCTGAGCTCGATGTCTCCGCCGCCCGTGCGGTACACGGGTGTCGTCCAGCGAACGCCCTCGTCGTCGACCAGGACGAGGGAGCACTCCCCGGCCACCGCCCGCGCGAGACGAGAGATGAGCTGCCGCAGGTGCTTCCTGTCCCGGCCCACGATGTCGAGAGGCATGTCCAAGTCGCGGGAGAGGACCCGCTGACCTCGAAAGCGCGAGCCGTCCCCCGCGCCCTCCAGCCACTGTGCGGACACGGAGGGCAGGCCGAGGCCGGTCAGCCCGGCCGTAGCCTGGAAGCCCGAACCCTGCCCTGCCACTCCGTTCAGATCGAGCGCGTCACGCTCGGTTTGCAGTAGGAGTGCAGTCACTCACCACCCCACCATTCGTGCGCGGCCGGTCGCGGCGAACAGCTCCTCTTCGGAGCTGAGCGACGCCCCTGGGGCCGCGTAGTAGTTGAGAACCTTGGTCACCGCGCCAGAGGAGCCCGCGCCGAGTCCGTGTGACACGGCGGCCGAGACGGAGCGGGCGGCGCTGGCGTAGTCCGCCGAGCCGGGGCGGGCCGTGATGGCGTCGACAGCCTTGGCCACGCGGTCGGACTCGCCTTCGATGCCCTTGGCGAAGCCCTGGCCGACGAAGCCGCCGAGCTTTGCGAATACGCGCGAGGGCGAGTGAATGCCGAGGCTCTTCTTGATCGCCGCCACCATGGCATCAGCGATCTTGAGCATCTGCTTCTCGATGGACTTCTGCTGTGCCTCCAGGCCCTTGACCAGGCCCTCGGCTATGGCGATGCCGTTGGCGTACATCGCGTCCGCGGCGGTTTTGCCTGCCTGCTTGCCGTACTTCGCGAGTTCGTCTTGCAGACGGTTGATCTCGGCGATGCCGTCCTTGCCGGCCGCCGCGATCGACTCGGCCGCAGAGAGCCCTGCCTCCGGCCCGGCACTGGCGATCTGGTCGATGGCCGTCTGATTCAGACCCTTGGCCTTCAGATCGGCCAGAGCACGCGCGAACCGCTTGGCCTGGTCGACTGCCGTTTGCAGGCCGGTGACGATGCCCTGGAACGTGGAGTCCTCGAAGCGGGTCACATTGCCCGTGTCGACGATCTTGTCTGCCACGCGGGACGCGTAGTCCGCGGCCTCCTCGCGGAGCTTGTCGAGCTTGTCACGGGCGGCTTCGAGCTTCTTGGCTCCGCCATCCCACTGGGCTGCGAGCTTCAGGAGCTGGGCGCGGTCTCTGTTGATCCGGTCCTTCAGGCCCTGAGAGGCGTTCGCGGGGATCTGCGCCGTGAGGTCGTTGAGCGCCGCCTTGACGCTGTCGAACTCCGACTCCAGCCCCTTGACCAGGCCCTTGATGATCAGCCGACCGGCGTCATAGAGGAGTACGGCGTCCTTCGGTGCCGGTCCCTTCCAGTCGGTCAGCTTCGAGGTCAGCTCGCCGAGCTTGTTCTTGACCGCGCCGAACATGGATTTGATGCCGTCGATCAGGCCCCGGATCAGCGCCTTGCCTGCGCCGACGAGTGTCGAACCGAGGTTGCTCAGCGCGTCCTTGGCCCTGCCGGGCAGTTGTCGGACGAACCCGATCGTCTCGGTGATGCCCGTGGAGATCGCCCGGCCGAGCGCGGACATTGCCCTACCGGCCACGTCCTTGATCGCCGACCAGCCCGCAGAGAACAGGCTGCCGAGACGGGACATCATCGAGCGGCCCAGGTTGGCGAGGAACGAGCCGAAGGAGCTGAAGCCGCTGGTGATGGCCGACCAGGCGGACTTGCCGAACTCCAGGACGGCCTTCCAGCCCGCCTTGAACGCGGCGCCAATGGCCTTGAGGCCCTTGCCGGCCGCGCCGAGGATGCCGACGCTCAAGAAGGTCTTGAACGCGCCGAGGATGGTGTCCCAGATGCCCTTGACGAAGCTCCAGATGCCGGACCAGAACTGAGACCAGCCCTCCTTCAGCGTGCTGAAGTTGCCGGTGAACAGGCCCTCGATCAAGCCCCAGGCGATCTTCAGGACGCCGACGATGGT
The DNA here is from genome assembly GCF_001514035.1 of Streptomyces yokosukanensis. Lineage (GTDB taxonomy): Bacteria > Actinomycetota > Actinomycetes > Streptomycetales > Streptomycetaceae > Streptomyces > Streptomyces yokosukanensis. The sequence continues at coordinate 631,866 of NZ_KQ948208.1, forward strand.
GTCCCAGACACCCTTCACGATCTCGACCAGGCCCTCGAAGACCAGGGCAACGCCGTTGACCGCGTCGACCAGCGTTTTGGCCAACAGCTCGACGATGAACTGGATGACCGGCACGAGGACCGGCATCAGGATGTTGACGACCTTGAGCAGGGCGTCGAATACCGGCTGGAGCGCTTCGAGCAGTCGCTGAATCGCGTCAGCCAGTGGCGGAAGAACCGACTGGATGACCTCGCTCAGCATCGGCAACAGCGGCTGGATGACCGCCGTAATGATCTGTAGCGCGACCTGGATGATCGGCTGGAGTGCCGTCAGTACCTGTTGGAGGGCCTGCGACAGGACCGGAAGGATTGGCGCCAGCGCGGACGCCAGGGTCGACACGAGCGGCGCGAGTGCCGAGAAGATCTGCGCGAAGAGCTGCGCGATGATCGGCAGGATCGGCGCGAGCGCGCTCACGAGCTGGGCGATGACTGGCGCCATCGCCGTGACGATCTGCCCGAACGCCTCGGCGATGGTCGGCAGGATGCCGCTCAGCGACTGGAAGGCACCGTTGAGCGCTTGGCCGATCACCGGGACGAGCTGCGTCAGGACTGGCGCGATGGCCTGGATCGCCTGCGTCAGCGCACCACCGAGGAGCTGGATGATCGGCGTGATCGACGGCGCCAGCGCCGTGAACGCATTGGCCAACGGAACGAGCGCGGCTGCGATCAGCGGGCCGAGCATCGCGGCGAACGCGCCGATTACCTGCATCAGCGCGCCGAGCGCCTGGCCCAGAGGGGCCATGGCCGGGGCGAGGGCCTCGACGGCAGTCTGAATGCCGTTGAACATCGCCTTGACGCCCTCGGTCACAGCTGGCTGCGCCAGTGCTGAGGCGACCGCGTCCAGGGCAGTGCCGATGATCTCGCCGACCTGCGGCAGAAGCTCCGTGAGAAGGTTGCCGAGCTCAGCGAAGAGGTTCTTGACCGCCGGGCCCGACTGGGTGGCGATGGCGTTCATCGCCGTGTGGGCTGCGGCGAAGACGTTGGTCAGGCCGGTCTGGAAGCCCTCGCTGTCCACCGTCGTGTGGATCTTTTCGAGGGTGTCGGCCATCATGCCGAGCGAGGAGCCGCCCGCAGCCTCGGCCGCGCGACTGATGCCGGCGAAAATCCCACCGACGTTGAAGAGGACCGACCCCAGATCCTTGAGGGACTGGATTCCTTCGTCGATCCAGCCCTTGAGCTTGCCGTTCCCCTCACTCTTGGTGAGGAAGTCGGAGAAGCGCTCCGAGATGTCGACGAACCACTGAGCCAGCGACGGCAGGTAGCTGGTGCCGACCTTGCCGAGGACGGCGATGATGTTCGCGAAGGCGTTCGTGCCGCTCGTCGCGATGTTGATCGACGACGAGAGGTCGGTGAACATCTGGTTCAGGGCCGGATCGAGCGCGCCCTGAAGGGACTTGGCGAGACCGCCGAAGAATCCGCCGAGCTGGGTGGCGGTCTTGGCGACACCGGCCGTGAACTCCGGGAGGAGCTCGTCGACCATCGTGCGGATGGGCTCCGCGGCCTTCGCCCAGAAGTTCTCGGAGATGGTGTCCTGGAGCGCCGAGAGCTGGGTCTTGACCTCCGGCAGGACCTTGTTGAAGTCCTTGAACGCGGCGATCGTCGTACCGAGGCCGACCGCCATGCCGCCGAGGAGGCCGGGCAGGAGAAGCGAGGTTGCGCCGATCGAGGCGAGGCTCGACGACAGCGCGGCCAGGTTGCTCGCGGCGGAGAGGCCCCACCCGGCCAGGCCCGCGATGGCCAGGGCCAGTGAGCCGATGACCGGCACGCTCTTGTCCAGGTTCTTGAGGGTGTTGCTGAGCCTCTCGAACATCCGGTTCAGCACGCGGGCACCCGACAGCGCGGCCAGCGCGGTCGCCACCTTCGTGACGGCGGTGCTGTCCAGCTTCGGCACGATCGGCACTGTGCGCGGACGCGTGAGCACCTGGAGCCGAGCGGAGATGCGGGCCCCGGCCCCGTTGGGGATGTCGAGCTCGACCTTGATCTTCAGCGGGCTGAGGTCGTCGGCCCAGTCCTTGAGCTTGTGCTTGACCCTGCGGGCGGACTCCTCGTCAAGCTCCAGCTCGACCTTGCCGGCCGCCTTGAGGTCGTCGACCTTGAAATCGATCTTCTGACTGTTCGCCCGGTGCTGTAGCTCGCGGGCGGCGTTCCGCACAGCGGTCGCCATGCCGTCGGTGCTGATCGTCGTGTAGAACCTGATCTTGCGGGCGTCGGACTGCTTGTTCCGCTTGTTGATCTTCCGGAGCTCCTCGACGAACTCCTTCGACGCACCGCTCATGTCGATCTTCGTTGCGACCGTCAACTTGAGCTGCTGCTCGACGCGTTCGAGCTGACGCTCCGCCCGCTTGCGGAAGTCCGACGTGTCGGGAAGAACCTTGACGGCGACGCGGCCGATGATCTGCCCCGTTGCCAAGGGCTACCTCCGCTGAAAGTGCTTGTAGATCGCGGCCACCGAAGCGGCCCGCTTTCCGGCCTTCGGTTTGGCCTTGGCCTTGATCTGCGGGCGGGGGAACGGCGGGATCTTCGGGGCCTTGCCCTTGCCCCACTGCCCCGTGGCGCGCGTGTTCTGGTTCACCGCGTCGAAGATGTCTGCGGCCATGTGGCGATCGACGCCCCAGCCGAAGTGCTCCCGGCCGCCGGACGCGAGGGCGACGGTCAAGGAGGTGTCAGGCAGCCTCTGCACCAAGGCGAGGACCAACGCGGGCGAGGGCCCGCGGCCTGCGATCACGTCGGCAAGATCAACGCCGTAGTAGAAGCGCAGGTCCGCATACAGGCCCTCGCCGAAGTCGTCGATCAGGTGGCAGAGGCCGAGGCTTCCCCCACCTGGGCACCCTTGCCGTACCGGTCGAAGATCTCGGCTAGGACAGCGAGGTCGCCGCCAACCTCCTTGAGGAGCTTGTCAGCAGCCTTCGGGTGCTCGGCGACGAGACGGATCGCCTCGGACAGAAGCTCTTCCTGGTCAGCGTCCTCGCCGCCCATGCGGTCCTGGAGCTGCGACAGCGCCGTGCGCTTCGCCTTCGGCAGGCGGAGCGGATTGAGGAGGCGAATGGTGTCGTCGCCGAGCTCGATGTCTGTGCTGCCGTACTTGGCCTCGGCGGCGGTGCGGATGTTGTCGAGGGAGAAAGAAGCCATGGGGGTGCGGACCTCCGGAAGTTGGGGCGGACCGAGAAAGGGGAGGGCCCGGTGTGAACGGGGTCCGCGTGCGCTCGCACCGGGGGCTGGGAAGGGGTCAGGCGGCCGGGCCGGTCACCCAGTTCGAGCCGTCCCAGTGCGCCTTCGAGCTGTCGCCGAGCACGACGTGCTGACCGGCAGACCAAGCGCTCGACGGGGTGGCGATCACCGCGCCGAGAGCGGCGAGGTCAACAGGGGCGACGGCTCCGGCCGGGGTGTACGTGCCAGGCGAACCGGCCGTAGCGCCGGTCGCAACCGTTCCGCCGAGCGGAGTCACCGCGTACGTCCAGGAGTTGTTGCCGAGCGTCATCGGCTTCACGCCGAGCGGCAGACCCGCGAGAGACTCGGTGTCCGCAATCGCCATGTCGTCGTTGCGGTAAATCTCCGCCTTGGGGGCGTAGAACGCGAAGTGGTTCTCACCGTCGATGAAGATGGCGAGAAATGCCGACTGAGTGGGCACCGGATCGGCAGGCACGCCGACCGAACCATCCGGAAGGATCGGCGCGTTGGCGCCGAAATAGAGCTTCAGTCCAGTCGTGTCGAACTGCTGAAGCGTGAAGGTCATGGTCTCAGTACGAGCCGAATACTTCGTTCGCAGAGACTTGTTCTGGAGGGTGCCGATGGTGGTGGCCTCGCCGCCTTCGGACGTGATGCCGAAAACGTCCTCAAGACTCGTGTGGCCAACGGACTGCCACGGGGAAACAGGCACCAGAAGGTCATCGGGCATGGCGGTACCGACCGGCGCGGTCAGGTAATTGCCACTCCCAACGACAAGGGTTGCATTGTCGTTCAGCGCCAAGGGGCGCACTCCTTACTGGGGGATTTCAGGGAGGGGGGTAGGGGCGCGTCCGCGGCTTCCGGATCTGGATGTCGTAGATCGACTCGTAACGCCACACGTCCGTGGGGAGGTCCGCGTACTGCACGGGACCGGTGGCCGTGGCCCAGTCGCTTGCCCGGCGAGGGGATGAGTTCATGTCGACGCGGGTGATGTGCCCCCGGCCGGGGATGACTTGAGGCTTGAGCCAGGCATCCCGCAGGGTGACACGCACGGCTTCGCTCAGGATCGCGGCGTCTTCGTCGCCGTTGGGATCGGGCGCGAAGGCGTTGATCACCACTCGCGCCGAGTCCGTGAAGCGCGTGTCGGCAGACCATTGACCGAAGGACGGATCGCGGCGGATCAGCACCAGAGGAAACTTCTCGTGCTGGTCGATGAGGGACTTCACACGAATGCCCGGAAGACCCTTGCGGAGGATGGCCAGCAAGAGGTCTTCGACGGGGGAGAGCTCGGCGAGGGCCTTGATGTGGTCTGGTATGCCGGCCACTTAGTCGACCTTCACCTTGCCCTTCCTTTTCTTGGGAAGGTTCGATGCAGTGGCCAGGACGTACAGGCCATCCATCTCGGGTACGACGTCCAGGAACTCGTTCCCGTGCTTGTCCTTGCGGACGACCACGGAAGCCTTGCGCCCGTACTCGATCGACATGGCGGCCCTTTGGCCGCGATCGTCGGAGAGGATGACGTACTTGTCGACCTTCCCCTCCTCTATGAGGATTTCCGAATGACCGTCGGCGCGGTGCTGCTGAAGAATCTCCTCGGCGCGGACGGCAATCTCGAAGGTCCGCGCTTCGAGTTCGGCCTGTACGCCCTCATTCAGGGCGATGACCTTTGAGAGCTTCCTACCGCCGACGCTGTTGTAGATGTTCGCCATCAGGGCCGCTCCCGTATGTCGATGCTCCAGTGACGGGTGCGGCGGTCGCCGTGGTGGTAGGAGGGAGGGGACACGATGTCCCACTCACGGCCGTTGTACTCCACGCGTGACCACAGGGAGACGCCCGTGAGATGGGCGTCGACCACCATCCTGGTGACGTTGATCTGCTGCTGACCCGGCACCTCCGCCTTGGAGGAGCGTTGAGGGATGAAGGCCGCCCGAACCGAGATCGGGCCCTCGGGGTCGGCCACGACGACTTTGTTGCCTCGGTTGTCGACGACTTCGACCGTTCGCCAGACGCGCGCCTTCTGGCCGCGTCGTCGTTGCACGCTCACCAGGGGCTCGCTTGGTCAGCGAACAGCGGGAAGGGGTCGCCGCCGTAGTCGACGGGGACCGAGGACCGGCCGGGGCGGAGCCGCGTACCCCAGGCCGAGACGGGGACGCTGCTGAGACCTCGCCTGCGACCTGCTAGCTCCTCCAGGAGCCGGATCTCCTCGCGCGTGAAGTAGATGGAGCCCGCGTCGCGACCGATGTCCGACCAGGCGAGCGTCTCGTCTCCCGCCCGGCTCTGCGTGTAGCCGTTCGGGTTGCGCATGTACCTCGCCGCGGACTTCAGCACGAGCGTCTTCACCAGGCGAGGAGCCGTGGCCTCCGGCCACTCCCGCCCGTACGTCACCGCCAAGTCGGAGGCATCCTCCAACGCCGCTGAGGCGATGCGGAGTTCGTCCTCGTCCAACTCCCAGTCGAGGCGGCCCTTCAGCTCGTCGAGCGTCGCGTACGCCACGTCTCAACCTCCTTTCGGGCAGGCCAAGCAGGGGCCGGCACACATGGCGCCGGCCCCTGCGCGGCGGGTATCAGGCGTTGGCCGGGTCGTCCTCCGGCTTCGGGCCGGTCGGAGTCCAGACCTTCGCGTCGGAGACACCCGTGATCTTGGCCAGCTCGGAGGCGGCCTCGGGGTAGTCGCTCTTGCCGTCGAGGGAGAGCTTGATACCGCGCACGAAGTGCTCCTGCGTCGAGATGATCTCCTTCTCGGCGGCGTCGTCCCAGCCGACAAGGATGTCCGTCACGGAGCGGAAGCCGTTGTACGTGTTCACGACCGAGCGGTCCTGGAGGTACAGCGAGTCGTAGTCGCGAATCCAGCGGAGAGCGATGCCCTCGAAGCTGGTGGTGGCGCCATACGGAACGGACTGCGGGACGCTCGGGGCGCCGGACAGGAAGATGAAGGCGCTGGAGGCGAAGGCGTATGCGGCGTCGCTCGGAATGGTCTGGTCGACGATGATCCGGAAGCCGAACCGCTCGCCCAGCGTCGCGGTGCGAAGCGCGGACTCAGCCTCCGAATCGCCCACGTTCTGCGCCAGGTTGAGCTTCTCGTCGTTCAGTAGCGCCGACTCGAAGTCGGAGCCGACCAGGAGATAGCGGCCCTCGCGCGGGGCGTGGAAGGCGTTGAGGACGCGTCGGGCCTCGATGAGCGCGGAGCGGAGGTTCTGGGCCGCGTTGCCGATGGTGACGTTGTACGCCTGGCCGGTCAGGGTCTTCACCGCGCGGCGCTGAAGGCCGCGGGAGACCGCCTTGACCTGCGGGCGGAGCAGCTTCGACCACTGGTCGATATCGAAGTCGTTCTGCTCGTCGGTCAGCTTGACGGCGCTGTAGGAGTTGCCGCCGAAACTCACAGCGATCTTGCGCTCGCTGTACTCGTCGAACTGGATCGGCTGACTGCGGTCGTTGCGCCACGCGTAGTCGTGGAACGGCAGGATGCCTTCGACCTTCATGGAGATGGTGTCGTTCTCGGCGCCCTTGAAGGCGTCGAGTCCCTGCTTCTGGAACAGGTTCGGGATGATCAACTCCTGTTCGAGCATCCCGACTGCGGTGTTCACGAGCTTCTGCGGCTTGACGACCTGGTGCTGTGCGGTGGGCAAAAGAGCTACTCCGGGGGCATAGGGAAACCCCCGGCCGGTCGGCTCGGGGGGGCTAGGGAAAACGTCCCTTCACGGCGCTAAACGCGCCGAGTGCGGCGAGCGAGCTTGCGCGGGTCCATCTCGCCGTCGTCCTCGTCGGACGGATTCAGGCCGCCACCGAGAGACGGGGGAGCCTTCGGGGCGAGCAGCATCTGAAGCGCCTTCGCGTCGCTCTCCAGCTCCTCGGGCGTCTCGCCGCGCAGACGGGAGGCGAGGTCGTCAGGAAGCTCGAACCTCCGGGCGACTGAGCCGACGAGGACCGAGCGTTCGAGCTCCGCGTCCTTCGCCTTGACCTCGGCGAGCGCGGCCTCGAACTCCTCCGGCGACTTCGCCTCGGAGAGCTTCGACTCGGCGTCACGGAGCCGCGTGCGGTACGAGGCGGCCTCGCCCCGCACCTTGGTCAGTTCCTTGCGCGCCCACTCGGGCAGGTCGCTTTCCGAAGCGCCGGCCTGCGACTCCGGAGAGGGCGATTCGCCCTGGAGCTGCTCGTGTTCACTGGTCTGCTCGTCGGTCGGGGCAGGGGTCTGTTCGGACACGGGTCACGCCTCCTGGGCTGTGGTCGTGGATCGCCGCGCCTCCTGGGCTGCGGCCTTGTGTGCTTCGCGCTGCTTTTGGCGGATGAAGCGCCGCCAAGCGCTCACCGCAGCCTTGCCGCTAAGTCCTCGGGTGACCTTGGGCCACTGGGCCTCGCACTCGCGGGACAGGGCGAACAGCTCGGATGAGCCGTACTGCTGCCAGGAGAAGACCGGCATCGCGTAGCAGTGGCAGTTGTCGTGGTAGCGGTCGCCGTCCGCGAAGGTGGCGGACTCGCGGCTCTTGTAGACCGGGCCCCGGCTGATCAGCATCGCGCACCAGCCGCACGGTGTCCCTGTGCGAGACAGCCGGACGTACCCGAGGGATCGGCGATCACGCCGCATGTGGTTCCACGTCGTTGACCGGCCGCCGTTCATCGCAACTCGGCTGGCGGCTGCGGCCTGTTGAGCGCCTGCCTGCCGGTGAGCCTCGGCGCGCTGCCGATCGGCGTCCTTCGCGGCCTGCTCGTCGTCGACCTGGGACAGCCGCCGGTCGAGGTTCTGTGTGCCGAGCGCATCCAGGACCGTGCGGAGTTCTTCCTCCGCTTCCCGCTCGATGCGCTCCTCTTCCTCGCGGAGACCGTCGAGCTCCTCGACGAGCACCCTTTCCCAGTCGTCGTCTCCGTCGTCGAGCTCCGGACCGTCGTCGACCTTGGGCGTCTCCGGGGCATCCTGATCGGCGGGGCCGGACTCATCATCATGGGCGGACGGGGCTTCCCCGGACTCGCCGGTCGCGGCCCCGCCCGCCTGATCGTTGCCGGGTGAATAGGTGCCGGCCAGCGCGGCGAACTCCCGCCGGAGGTCGCCGAGCGTGACGTGCGTCGGCTCCGGGTGGTACGGGTCGGCGACGGTGCGGCCCGTCTGAAGGGCGCGGGCGAGCCTGTAGTAGGCCCGAGCGAGGTCGCGCGACATGCGCCGCCTCGACATAACCAGCGTGATTGCCTTTCGCAGCCAGCCCGACGCCGTAGCCGCGCGCTGCGCGGCCGGAACCTCGTTCCACAGGGACAGGGCCTCGACCGTGGTCTTCGCGCCGATCTGGCTCAGCGCGACATGGAAGGCCACTGATGCCCGATCGGTCTCCGCCTGCCGTGCTGCACTGGTCATGCCGCAACCGCCGCAGGTGCGACCGGGACTTCAGGTGTGGCCCGGGTCAGTGCGGTGGCCAACTGTCCCACCGAGTCGTCCTCTTCGGCCGTCCGCTCCCAGTCCTCAAGCTCGGTCTGTGTGACGCCGGGGACGCGTCGCCACAGGCCACGGGCAGGAATGCCGAGCTGCTCGCGGAGCTTGCCGAGCGCATCGGCTGCCTGAGCCAGGGACCGCGACTCCATGTCGCGCCAGATGACCTCGCCCTTGAAGTCGATGGCGGAGTGGCCGGCCAGTTCGGCGGCCAGGCGGAACACCCTCTCCCAGCTCTCCCCGAAGGCCGTACGGAACTCGGCGATCTTGCGGCTCAGGGCCGTCTCGGCAGCAAGAAGGGCCTCGGCCGACAGGTTCGCGATCTGGCCGAGTAGGTGGTGCGGTGGGGTCTGGCTGACTGCGGCCAAGTGTCTTATGGACATGTCCACGCTGTCGATGAACCCGCCGAGCGGAGTCTCGTCGAGGCTTCCGAAACGGACGTCCGGGTCCTCGGCGAACAGGAACCGGCGGGCGTTGTGGTTGATCGGCAGGGGGATGGGGTTGCCCTGCGCGTCGAGGACCGGTTCGCCCGTTTCGAGGTCGCGCTGAATGGGCGGCGCCATCCCCGTGGCTGTCCGGACCTTCACCGAGGCGTACGTCTGCGCAACAAGCAAGTCGAAGATCGTCTGATTGATTCGGTCTTGCAGGGCGATCATCGGCTCGATCACTCCGAGCGTGCGCCCCTCAAGGTCGACGAGGGAAGCGAACCGGGTCACCGGGCACTCCGACGAGCCGTGTCGCCGCAGCGAGGCGACCGTGATGCTCTTCTCGTCGTCCAGGCCACGGAACGTCACGGCATACTCGTGCGCGGCATCCCACATCCGCGCCTTGCCGCGCGTATCGCCCGACGGCCAGGCGGTGACCGTCAGCGCCGCGTGCGGGGTGTCATCATTCGCTGGGTCCTCGTACAGAGCGGCCGTCCGGAGCGCGGATAGCCCCTTCGTGCGCACCAGTCCGTCCTTGTCGTCCCGCTCGGTGACGGTGAAGGCGTGGCCGTACGCCAGAGCTCCCCGATAGACGGCGGCCTGGCGAGCATCGAGACGCGACCGCTGCCAGTGCTCCCACTCCGGCGAGGTCGTCTCGACCTCGGCCAGCAACCCGTCCTCGGTGCTGCCCGGCCGGAACCCATCGACGTACAGGGCCTGGGCCGGGGTGCCGACGAGCAACGGCATCCAGTTCGAGACCGCGCGGCGCGCGAGGAGCCGGTACTCGTCGTCGGCCTGTGGCGGCATGTACGGGTCGTCATGACGGCCGTGGAGGTAGTCGTCGACCCTCTTCAGCCGGTCGCCGTCCCGATTCAGGATGGCGAGGAGCTGCCGCGCGAGCGCGGCGGGCGAAACGGAGGCAGTCAAGAGACACCACCCTTGCTAAGATCTCGCAATCGGTTAAAGGAAAAAGCCCCGGCCGGTCCGCTTGCGGACCTTCTTGCCACGGGCGCGCAGATCGACCAGGGCCTCGTGCGCGAGCATCAGCGCGGCGTAGGCGTCGATCTTCCTGGGTGACTCGCGGCTCTCCTTGCCGAACGAGACTCCGTAGTTGTTGGTGCGGCGCATTGCGTTCAGCGAGTGTCGGCGGAGCTTGCGGTCGCCGTCGTGTTTGAGCTTGCGGTCAAAGACCGAGCGCATCAGCCGTTCGTGCGCGAGCGTCGACAGCTTCAAACTGGAGCGCATGTCCCAGCCGATACGGTCCTTGCCCGGCGCCTTCACGGCCAGGCCCTCGCCGTACGTGGCGTCCCACTCGGAGATGTACGACTCCCACAGCGCCACGTCGGCGTAGAAGCCCTGCACCTCGAACACACGGAACGCCTCATGCACGGCCGAGTCGACCCGCTCACGGGGGACGATCCAGCCGTCACCCTTCGGACCGTCCGGCTTCTCCCACAGACCGAGGATGAAGGCCGCCATGTCCTTCGTACGGAGCGCGACCAGAGCGGTCGCGTCGTCCGTCTTGCCGCCGTCGAAGCCGAGCGTGATCTCGTCACCAGGCTGGAGCAGCAACGTCTCGTCGCGGAGCACATCCCATTCGGCCGGGCCGTACAGGGCATCCTCGGATGCAACGATCTGGTTCAGCCACATCCGTCGCGAGCGGCTCGGCGCCATCGTCGTATCGAGGATCGACTGAAGGATCGTTTCGACGCGCAGCCACACCGCGTCACCGCGGATCTTCGGCAGGACAATGCGCATGGCTTCGGGCGTCAGAGGGGTCGCGGGGTGCGCCTCGATCGAGTCGTACATGAAGCCGACGTCCACGGCCCGGCCGTCGAGGATCTTCTCGTACGCCTCGCGCATCTTCTCGGCGACGCTGTCCTCCCCGGGGAGGTAGGCGTTCGTGATCGCGAGGTAACGGCTGTCCTTCTTGGTGGCGTTGCCGTCGATCGTCTCGTACATGCGGTCGCCGTTGTTGCCAGTCACCCAGTGGTGCGTTTCGTTGAGCACCGTGAACGTGACTCGGCCGCCCTCAAGGGCTCGGAACGACGAGGTGACCGCTTCGAGCCTCTGCCGGCCGCCGTTGGCGCGGATCAGCTCGGCCCCTGCCTTGATGCCGTACGTCTCGATCATCTTGTCCGAGATCAGAGACGGCATCAGGGTCATGGTGTTGCGAGTCTGGTCGCGGGACACGGCTGCGATCTGCACCCACGCCTGGGGATGTGGGACGCCGACCGGCTGTCCGCTGTCCCAGTGGGAGAAGCGGGACGGCCCGACGAACTCAACCAGGGAGATCACTGCGAGGAGGGGGTCCTTACCGGGTTAGCCCCAGCCCTTGAGCCGTTGAAGGACGCCCTTCCGGTGTGTGAACCGGCCGGACTCGTCAACGGCGTACCAGTGAAGAACGAAGCGGAGCTGCTCGCGCGTGAAGCGCCAGGGCCCGCCGTCCTCGGCCTTCAGGTACTCGGCGCACCATCCGGCGATCTGCCACCCGAGGGTGTGCTCGGGCAGCTTCCACGCGCCATCAGGCTCGCGCTGCCAGGTGGGGCCAAGGAAGGACGGTTCGAGGGCATCGATCTCTTCTGCTGTCAGGGCTGCGATGGGTCTCACCCCCTCGGGTAACTCAGGGGGAGCGGCGGTCAGTCGAGGCCGAGATCCCGCTTGTAGTCGGCGATGGCGAGTACAGCAGCGGACTGTTCCTCTGCCTCGGGCTCGTGAAGCTCGATGCGCACACGACGCCGGTCGCCTTCGGTAACGAGAAGCCGTTCAAAGGCCGAATAGATGGTCTGAAGCATCTGGCCGGAACGTTTGCCAGCCTTCTTGTAATAGCTGAGGTCTTCGCACAGCGAGTAGGCGAAAGCCCAGTCGCTGTTCTGGTAGAAGTCGGACTGGCCGGAGGACTTCAGCGAGTCCCACAGGCGCTTTGCGATCGGGTGCCAATTCCGGTCGGCATTGGGGACCTTGACGTCTCGGAGGACACCCTTGGTCACCGACTGGACATCACTACCCTTGCGTTCGCGGGGGCGGGCGAGATCCGCCTCGCGGTTCGGTACGGGGCCAGGGATCTCGCCCACCTCCTTTCAAGTCAAGGGCCCCCGAGGGAGGGGAGACCTCGGGGGCCGGCGCGGCTCAACAGGCTCGAAGCCCAGAGCTCTGCGCGCTCACAGCAGGCCCGGATGAGACTCGGTCCTGCGGAACTTGCGGTCTTGGCGCCGACGTACGGCAGCCTTGACCGTGGCTCCCTCTCGGGAGGACTTGACCCGGTGATGCCACCCGCAGAGCGATGTCAGGTTGGCCTCTCGATGGTCGTCACCGGGTCGAATGTGGTCCACGTCGGTGGCTGGCTCGGCACACCGCACGCCGTATTGGTCTCTGGCTGTGCACTCATGGCCGTCGCGGTTCAGGACGCGGCGCCGAATCTTCTCCCAGTTCGCTGGCAGACGTTCTCTTCGACTTGAAGTAGACCAAGCCAACTTCCCTCCCTATTACTTGACATTCCTCAAGGAGGAGAGCAGCGGCGAAGGTCTTCTCCGAGGGGCCCCGAAGGGGCCAAAGGGAGAAAGTCGCAGCGGCGAAGGAGATTCGATCTGTGGGCCCCGAAGGGGCCCCAATGGGCGAGGAACTTAATTCGCTCAAGCCTCTACTTATATATACGGAGCGGTGGCTTCTTTTCGGAAAGGAGCCAGCAGGTGACGCCCGTCACATCCGATGGCGAGATCTTGGCTCAGTCGTCACCGCGCTGGACATGCAGTCAAAGTATCGCGTAGGTTGCGCAGCATCCAAGCAAACGGCCCCGGGTCGTAGGTGCGCGAACACCTCGCCGGGGCCGACACCGAGAGGGGTTGTCTCTCGATGCGCGTGCATCGTAACCGCCACGACCACGCCTTCGTGGTCGTGCCCAACCAGGCCGCACGGCATAAGAAGCTGTCGCTGGTCGCCCGCGGCCTACTCGTCACGCTCCTGTCCATGCCCGACGACGCGAAGGTCACTGTCGAGTCACTCGCCGACGCCGTAGAGGAAGGGCGGGCAGCCGTCTCCAAGGCGTTCCGGCAGCTCGAAGCAGCGGGCTACTTCCGCCGCGAGCGCTTCCAGAACCCCAGCACCGGCACGTGGTGCACGGAGACCCATGTCACCGATCTTCCGACTGACCACATTCCGGCGGTCGGTAAGCCGGACGGTCGGCCCATCGGCGGCTCTCCCAAGGGAGAAAAGAACCAGGGGAAGAACCTCCTCCCCGACCCCTCCGCCGCTGACAGCGAGGGCACCAAGCAGGCCAGGGCCCGCGAGGAGGAGGAAGTCCCCAACACCAAGCACAACCCGGCAGACGCCGAAACCGGCCGAGCCGCCCAGGCGCTCGCCGCACTCGGCGAAGCCGACCGGCGCCTGAAGCTCAGCACCAGCGAAGTGCTCCGCCTGGCCCCGCTCGCCGCCGCCTGGCTCACCGAGGGCCACAGCGCCCTGAAGATCACCAACGCCTTGACCACCCGACTCCCTGAACAGGTCGACAGCGCCGCAGCGCTCATCTCCTACCGGCTGAAGAACCAAATGCCCGCCCGGCCGCAGCCGAGGCCGAAGCCTGCCCCGGACACCCGCGCTCGCTGCGAGGTCTGCCGCGCGCCATTCCCGCTCGGCCGCCGAGGCACCGTGTGCGGTGCTTGCCGCGATGAACTCGACCGCGCCGCCGCCTTCCTTGGCACTGACAGCGACACGCCTGCGCCCCAGGTCGACGAAGCCATCGACACCAACACGCGGGGCCGCGCCCTCGTCCGCGCCGCCCTGGCCGCTGCCTGACCGCCACCGGTAGACCTGAAAGGCAAGCCCATGTCTTCGATGCACATGCCCTGGTACGCCCGCTCCGTCTTCACCGGCGGTCGTCCGCTCGTCCTCGTCGCCGCCCTCGTCATGTCCGTGCCTGGCGAGATCCGCATGGCAGAACTGGCAGGCTGGCACGGCTGGATCACCTGGCTCATGCCGGTGTCCATCTCCGCCTACGCCGCGTGCGCCGCTGTCATCTCCGAAGTGCGCCGCCGCGCCCAAGCGCCAGGCCGTGTCACTGCCACCATAGGCGCCGGAGCCGCCCTCGGGCTGGCACTGTCAGCTCAGGTCGTGGCACACCTGATTGACAGGAGCTACATGGCAACGTCCCCGCTACTCGTCGCCGTCGTATCAGCGGTGCCGCCACTCGTCGTGGCACACATGCTCCACATGGCGGCGACCCCGCCGGCCTCCGTGACAGCCGAGCAGCGCATCACCGAGCTGGAGGAGTCCCTCCTCCTCATGGCAACCGACCTCGCCGAGTCGCTCGACCTCGAAGGCCGAGTCCTCCTCTCCAAGGCTCATGGCGTCAAGAACACCCTCGACGAGCTGACCGAGGCGGCCGAGGAGCTGACAGTCGCAGCCGACGAATTGGCAGAGGAACTGATCGGCGAAGTGGCAACCGCCGGGGTGTCAGAGCCCAAGCCCTGCCACAACGGCAGTGCCAAGAAGGCGGTCCCCCTGACAGTCGTGAAGGAGACCGTCGCCGCCATGGTGTCCGAAGGCACGAAGGTCAACGGCAAGACCTTGGCGGAACGCCTCGGTTGCTCAGAGCGGACCGGATACCGCTACCTCGGCGCAGTTCAGGCGGCCTGAGTCACCGCCCGCTCCAAGGTACGGCGGCCCTCGCTGAGGCGACGGCAATCAGACAAATCGGTGCGTTCTTTGGCGCGCGTGCGGGCCCGTTTGCCCAGGTGGCAGGCGGGCCCTTCGTCATTGGTCGACCCTGGAACCGTGGCAGTTTTCGAGCGGCTAAGACGTGGCGGTCGGCGCTTTCGCGTACCGGGGGTCATACCCCCACCCCGCACGGTCCGGCCGGGGCCTCCGCTACCCTCGCGCGCCACGCACTGACGCACACCCCCCGCACCCCCAAGGCGGACAACCGGCCCACGATTGCGAGACTTGCGCTTACTCGCCGACGTGTGCCAAGCTCTGACTCGTCGCCAACACCGACCGGCCGCAAGGCAGGCAGGCAAGGCGGCAAGCGGACAGGTCAACGGGCAAGGCGCGCAGCGCAGAACCCAAGGCTGAGCCGCTTCGAGTTCCAGCGAAAGCGAGAACTTGACTCGAACGGAAGCCGCCGACTACGGTGGGGACCACGCCGAACCGGGCAACCGAGAACGGGCCGCACGATGCGGCGCCGCCAACTGCCTGGCAAGGCGGTCAAGTTGAAGCGAATGCGAGAACTTGGCAGACCGAGGAAGATCCGCTAGGGTCGGAACCACCGCAAGGCCGACAGGCCGGGCGGAAATGACCATCACGCCAGCATCCGGGCATCGGGTGCCCCACCCCCGAGGGAGCGGGGGGCCGCTCTGCAAAGCGAGCTGTTGCAGGGAGTACGGCAAGGTCAGCGCGAGAAGCGAAGACCGCAGTGCCCGAGCGCTCCGAGTGCGCTGAACTCGGGCCTGGCTGGGCGACTGGCCAGGGGCGGCCGGACCGAGGCCACCCCGAGAGGGGTTGGTACAGAAAGGCACCGCCCGATCCTTGAGAACTCAACAGTGAACGCGAATAGTTCGCAGCCATCGAGCCGCCTGAGATGCCCATGTGGGGCGGGCGGTCGGCGTCCTGGATTGCCCATTGGGGCGGGATGCCTGGCTGTGCTGATCGAAGAGAAGCGACGGCGTGACTGCGCCTGACACATTGTCGAACGTGAATGCACCCGCCGGGCTCCGGTCCGGTGGGGTGCTGCGACCCAAGCGAGAGGGTGTGGCGCTTGGGTGGCAGCACTCCATCAAGAGGTGGGGTGTATGTCGGGGCCGGCCGAGGGCCGACCCCTATCTGAAATGGGGATACATGTCCGCCACCACGTTCAAGGCTCAGGGTGTCAGCCTCGCGAAGAAGGTCGACGTTCTGACGAACCCGGACCTCTGGGAGCAGAACGCCAACCTGTCGAACCGACTCTTCGAGGTGGCTCGTGAGCTGGATGCGCTGAAGCGTGAGGTCGCTGAGGCCGAGGAGGGTGAGATCGAGCTGATCCGCATGGTGTTCGCCATGGCTGACCAGCGTGAGCTTGCTGCCCTCGTGGCGACCGCTCGTCAGGACGCCATCGACGATCTGAAGCGCGAGCTGGCGCAGATGACTGCGTACCGCAACCACTACAAGGCTCAGGCCGAGGAGTGGCGGCGCAAGTACGAGGTGCTGCGCGCTTCTTGATGGCCGATTGCGAGAACTTAGCAAAGTGGCAGTCGCTCTCATCGGAAGTGTGAGCGGCTGCCCGCCGAGTCGAAGCGAGGACCCATGCCGATCGAGGTCGGTTTCCGCACCGGGGGCTACTCCCGACTGCTGCACGTGAAGCGAGGCCAGCTCGGAACGTCCGCCGTGGCGCGGTGCGGTGCCGGAATGACGGTCACCGAACCGGCGCCGAAGCGCGGCGAATTCAGCCGCTGGTGCCCGATGTGCTCGGGCCAGAAGTCCAGGGCCTTCGCGGGCGTCTGGCAACTGGCCAGCTAGGCGAAACGCCTTGTCCCCGCACGCCAGCGGTGGGCAGGGCGTCCGGCCGGGGTGGTGCCCGGCTGCTGACGATGCCAGCCGCATCAAGCATGAACAGGGGTCACATGAGTGCCCAAGTCGTAAACCCGAGTGAGGCCGCGTACTGCCTGTACTTGGTCATCGGGAAGGGGGACCGGACTACCGGAACCCAGACTGACGACGTTTGGCTCTACCTGTCGGATGAACCCGACGACGCCGAGGAATACGTCCCCGAGGGTTGGTACCTGATTGAGGACCAGTCCGAGGAGATCGTTCGCGGATACCACGATTGCGACTGTTGCGGCATCCAGGTCATTGATCGCCGTCAGTGCCGCGAGTGTCGAGAAAACCCGGACACCTGCGATCCGGCCGTGACATGGCACTGCTTCACGAATTACTGCGACGGGTCCGGGTGCACCTTCGAGGGTGAATGCGAGCCTGCGCACGAGGTGCGTGTGTGGCGCGAAACCGGTGACCTCGTGGGGCTGTGGGAGGTCAAGGCCGAAGGGCCGGAGCGCGTCGTCGTGACGCAGTCCGAAGGATACGAGCGCGACGCCGAATCGATCTTCACAAGCCTGTGGTCCGCCTGGCAGTACGCCCAGGGCTGCGCCGACATGCACGCCACGACTCTCCGCCAGGAGTGCGAGTGCGGCGAGGACGACTGTGGAGTCATCCACGAGCACGGGATCTCCGTTCAGGAGGTCACTTCCAACCGCGACCTGGCTCGCGCTTAATCCCCCGTTCTGCCGCCCCTTCTCAATTACTCCCCCTTGGGGAGGGGCGGCTTCAACCTGCTCGAAAGCGAGAAATGATGCTGCACCCCGACGAGATGGCCGCCTTTTCTAGTCTGGCGACCGGTGCGCTCGGCTTGGTTCTCCGATTCGACGATGTGGTGGTGGCCGGGCTTTTCCTGCCCGGAGTCGATGAGCCCTTCATGGAGACGGCCTTCACCTTCGAGGACGACGACCACGAAACCCGCAAGGCAGCAGCGGAGGCGAAGTTCAACGACCTCTTCATCAAGCACCTGCTGACCGGTTGGGACCTCATAAGCGCCACCTGATGCAAAGGCGAAACCCCTTCGGGGGTCGGGGCGGGGTGGTGCCCGCTTCCTGACGATGCCAGCCGCATCAAGATTTACGAGGTAGACATGAACGACAACGAGCAGTCGAACCCGATGCTCGCGAGGATTCGCGCACTTCTGGCCAAGGCCGAAGACACCGCCGCCTCCGCCGAAGAGGCCAAGGCGTACTTCGCGAAGGCCGCTGAGCTGATGGCGAAGTATGGAATTGAGCGGGCCATGCTCGCCGATTCCGACCCGGCCTTGGACCGTCCCGGTGACCGCGTGATCGTCGTCGAGGGGAACTACGCCAACGACCGGATATACCTGCTCGGTTACATCGCCGATGTGCTGAACTGCCACGGCATCACGAAGGACAAGAGCCGGGGGAAGGCGGAGGTTCACCTCTTCGGCTACGAGTCCGACCTTGACCGTGTGGAGTTGCTGTTTACCTCGCTACTCCTCCAGATGTTCAACGGCATGCGCCAGGGCCGCCCCGCCCCTGGCGAGAGCACGATTACCTACCGGAAGTCCTGGGTGGCCGGATTCATCCTGACCGTCCACAAGCGACTTCAGGAGATCGAGGCCCGCGCACGGCAGGAAGCTCCAGCATCGGCTTCGGGACGCTCCGCCGAACTGGTCGTCGCCGACCGCAAGGCCGTGACCATGGCGCGCTTCAACGCCGCCTACCCCGACAGCCGGAAGGGCGGGGGTACCAGGCGACGCGGAACCGGCCTCAAGGCCGGGCAGGAAGCAGGCCGCCGCGCCGACCTCGGACAGACCCGTGTCGGTCAACGCCGCCGTGCACTGAGCGTCTGACCCCTCACCCATCGGCCGCCCCTGCTCCCTTCTGTACGGACGGGGGCGGCCCCCTGAAGACACCTCCCCGAGCTTGAAAGACCGACATGGACAGCACCAAGGATTCAATCCGCACCGTCCTGAAGATGTGCCGCGAAGTCACCGCGTGGCGCGAGGACTTCGACCCCGGCACCGCCGAGTGGTACACCCTGGTTGCCCTTGCCCAGGAAACGCACAGGCTCCTGATCAGCCTCCCCGCCGAGCTGCTTCCCGAAGAGGAGCAGCCGAGCCCGGCCATGGCCGAGATCCTCGACGCCCTCCAGGAATCCACCAAGGAGGACGCCAAGTGACCTGGCGATACGACGTGTACGTGTGCCCCGACTCGGATGCCCTGAGTCACGGTCTCTACTGCCACGACCGCATGGAGAAGGCCGAGGGGACCTTCCTCGACTACGGGTACCGCGACGCCTTTCGGCTCGCTCACGACCAGGCCGAGGAAAGCGGGCACGCGGCCGTCTGGACGACCTCCCCGCACACCGGGAACACCGTCCTCTCGTACCAGCACATCCGCGGTGGCGGCCCCTGCGAGACCTGCCCGCCGAAGGTGCGCGGGCGCGGCCCCTGGACGACTCACGTCCTCGGAGATCAGTTCATGTGCGCTAACTGCGCCACCCAGGCCCGGCGCCGCGTCGCAGCAGATCGCCTCTGGTCCGAGGACGAATGCCCCTGGTACTGGCCGGTCCTCGACCGTGCGCTGAAGGACTAGTTCATGACCGACCGCAACACCGAACCGTGCTTCGAGTGCGGGCTCGTGCCCGAGCTCCTCGACGAAGACCTGACCTGCACCCCCTGCCGTGCACGCATCCGATTGGAGAAGAAGTGACGACCGTAACCGAGCCCGAGACCGTCACCCTGACCATCCGCTTCGAGGTCACCGAGACCACGGTCACCGACGTGGAGTCCACCGTCACGGTTCCCGCCGACATCGCCGATGACGACGAGGCCCTTCAGGACTGGCTCGATGAGAACGAGGACCAGTGGATTGACGACCTCGACACCGACGACGCCCACGACGTCGCCCGTGATGTGACCGACGTGTACGGCACCGACGCCTGATCTCCCGTGAACCAAGACGCCCGCCCCTTGCCATCGGAAGTGGCGAGGGACGGGCGCCCGGCGAAACCCGCTGGTGAGGCGGGTCGCGAAGCGGTGGTGCGCTTCGCCTGATGATGCCAGCCAGCATCGCCTTCAAGGATACGTACGATGCGCTCACGCTCTACCCATGGCGCCGTAGGCTTCAATGCCTCGGGCGCCAGGTTCTTCGCCAACGACACCTTCCATGTGGTCGTCACCTGGGGCGGTGGTCGAGCCGCCGCCCACATGCGGCAGGCACAACCGACCATCCACTTCTCGCACGAGATGAAGTGGGCCCACAACCCCGAAGACGTCGACCCGAACGCCCTTCTTGACGAGGTGCTCCAGCACGCCCAGCTCGCGGTCCGGCCGGAAGCCGCGGATCACCTTGCCGTCCAGGAACTCAGGAACCAGCACGAACCCCTCGACTGGTACCCGCCTACCGCTATGCCCGCCCGCGACCGCGCTCGGTACGGACTGATGGGCGATGCCGCATGAACGGCCCCAGCCATCTGGGCTGCCCCCGCTGCCGCATATCCCTGTCGATCCGCCTCACCGTTCGAGAGTGGGCCGTCTGCAACCTGTGCGGATACGGCGGACTCTGGGGCGAGTTCATGTTCTGTGACTGCTTCGGCTATGACTGCCTGTTCGAAGACGAGGGCGAGTGATGCTCACCGCTCCGTTCACCCTCGACACGGCCGGGGCACTCGGAACCCCCGAGGAACTGGACCTCGACAACCTGTCGCCCAACGAGTTGGAGGAGGTCGCGGCGCCCTGGCCGGTGCACTGGCTCTTCGCTCCTCAGCCTGGCGACCCCGACCGAGTGGTCAACCTCTTTGCGGGGCCCGGTGGTTGGGATGCCGGAGTGCGCGACGTGCTCCAACACGACCTCGACGTTGTTGGCGTCGAAGTACACAAGGACGCGTCGGCCACCGCTCGCGCAGCGGGGTTCAAACGCATCGTCGCGGACGTTCGGACTCTCGACCCGAAGCATCCGGCCCTCCGCTGGGTGCGCGGGCTGCTCGTCTCGGCTCCCTGCCAGTGTTGGACCCCGGCCGGGAAGAGAGCTGGGCAGGACCCGCGCAACCAGGAACTTCTCCTGGACGTGTTCACCGCTGCCTTCGAGGCGACCTTCGGGCACTGGCATGAATCCCGTCCCTGCGAGTGGGAGGGCGATTGCCTGGTCTGCGACGACCCTGAGTGGGATGGATACGCCGGATTCACCGGGCCCCTGCTCACCCTGGATGAGGTACGGGCCCCGATAGCCGAGATGACCGACGAACGGATCGGCCTGCTCGCCGAGGTGCTCATCTGGTCGCTCACCCTCACCGCACAGTGGGACAACCTCCGCTGGCTGGCCATGGAGCAGAGCTCGGCCCTGCCGGAGACCATCCTCGACGGGATACGTGAAGAGCTCTGGTCGGCGGACTGGTGCAGTGCCGAGTACCGCGTGCTGGATGCCGTGGACTACGGACTCGCGTCCCGACGCAAGCGCGTCTTCCTCATGGCCGCCCGGCACTCCTACGTCGACATGGCCGCCCTGATCCCCCAGGAACCCTTGCCGACCACCACAGCCGCCGAGGCCCTCGGTTGGCCCGCAGGCATCCGCGTCAACACGCGAGGCGTTCGTAAGACGGCGGGCGGCAACTGCTGGAGCGCGGACAAACCCGCGACCGGCATCACCAGCAAAATCCGCGGTTGGTACTGGGAACACGACAAGGACCGCAAGTTCAACCTCGACGAGGCAGCGCTCCTGGTCGGTTTCGCGCCCGGCTACCCCTGGACCGGCTCCCGCTCGTCCTGCACGCAGCAGATTGGCGATGTCGTCGCCCCGCCCATGGGCTGCGTCGTCATCGGCTCGCTCCTCAAAGAGCCGTGGGAGCACAAGCTCCGCATCCATCTCAGCAAGATCTACGGCCACCCTGCCGACGCATCACCGAAGGAGAGTCACATGGACAGCACGAACACCACCGAGGTAGAGACCGAGTACGGGAAGGTCACCGTCCGCCGCGTGGCGAGCGACACGGCACCGAAGGACAAGAGGGACTGGACCATCTCCTACGAGGTCACAGGCCCACGCATGAAGGGCCTGGTGCACATCCAGCCCCAGTTCCGGACGGACGACTTCGAGGTGTTGCCCAGCCAGGTCGCGGTAATGATGAGCTCGAACCGGTACAGCGAGACCCACGCCGAGTTCACCGTGAACGGTGTCGAGTTGGACGACACGCAACTGTTCCACATCGCGGAGCCCAGCGACGCCCAGCGCTTCGACTTCTGGCGAAGGACCGGTGAGCACCGTCGTTCGGAGCTGTCCGATGCAGGGACCGCACGAACCCGTGCCGGCCTCCGGGCCGTCCTCGAAACGCACTTCGCTGATGAGCTGCTCGTACACGACCAGGCAACCGCGTATGCCAGGGCTCGCCACCGATCCCGCACGTTCGATACCCGCCGCAGCCTGGATGCGAAGATCGCGGAAGCTGAGGAGCTGGAGCAGACGATCGAGGGCATACGCCACCGCCTGGGCCTGCTTGGCGACCTGGAGGAGATCGCCGCCGCACAGCGCCCGGCCGGACCCCCGGAGGACGCACCCGAGGACACCCCCGGGGACGTCGTGGAGCTCAAGTCGGAACCCGAAAGCGGGGAAGTGCCGATCGCCGAACTCCGGGCCGGGGAGGAGGTAAGGGCCACGGGCAACAACACCATGGGTCGCACTGTGACCAGGGTCGGCGTGCTCCTGGTCGAACCGAAGCAGGTCACTGTGCAGGACTGGGGGCGGCGCGTGACCAAGTGGCGCCTCTACATCGACGAGCCCGGCAGCGCCCCCACCCGCTCGAACTCGGTCACGCTGTGGCCCCACGAGACGGCGGAAAGGCTCGGCGCCCCTGCGCGCGAACTGGCTACCGCAGCGTGAAGCACCAGCTCCGGAGACGGCCCGAGCAGCGGCTTCAATGCCTACGCTGCCGGGCCGCCTTCACCGACGAAACCTCCGCCCAGCGCTCGACGTTCCCATGCCCGGACGAGCCCTTGGTGCACGGTCTCCTCGGCCAGCGTGAGCACATTCGATACCCCACCTGGTCCAAGGACCGGAGCTGCGCCGTCTGGAACTGCCCCGACCTCGACCCATCGCACAACTGGCACGGCCCGGACCCGTATTGCGACGAGAGCCCGTGCTCGACCTGCCTGCACAACTGCGACTGCGACGTATGCGAAGGCCGGGTCCGAGCGCCCGGCCTCTACCGCCTTGTTGACAGTCTCGAAGGATGAAAGGACTCTGCTGATCACCATGGACACCCCGCTGATCGGTTTCGCGGGCGCCGCCCGCTCCGGCAAGGACACCGCGGCCTCGTTCCTCGTCGAGCGCGGCTGGAGCCGCAGGGCGTTCGCCGACCCCGTAAGGGACATGCTGTACGCCGTCAACCCCGTCCTGATCGACCCCGACAGCGAGGCGGGCACGACCACCGTTGCGTGGGAGGTAGACCGCCACGGATGGGACTACGTGAAGCGAGAGTTCCCGGAAGTACGGGGATACCTCCAGCGGCTTGGCACCGAGGCCGGCCGCCAGGTGCTCGGCGTGGACGTGTGGGTGAACGCCCTGTTCCGTGATGACGAAACGTGGACCGACCCCACCGTCATCAGCGACGTACGGTTCCCCAACGAAGCCGACGCCATCCGGAAGCGCGGGGGACTGGTAGTCGAGATTCTGCGGCCCAGTCAGGCCCTGATCGAGGACTCCGACCACATCAGCGAGAACGCCCTCGCCGACTACGACTTCGACGTGACGATCCTGAACACCGGCACTCTGGAGGGGTTCCGGGCGAGCGTCGAGGCCATTACACCCACCTGATTGCGATGCTTGCGCTTGCTGGCCTGATTGCGTAATCTTGACTGCGGAAGGGAGGGAAGCCTCGTGAGTACCACCATCAACAGCCCAGCCGAGCTCGACGAGTTGCCGGACGGCTCAGAGTTCGAGGACGCCGAGGGTGACAGCGGCCTGAAGACGAGCGGGTTTGCCTACCTCGTCCCAGGATTCGCGCATCCGGTGAGGGCGGACTTCTTCGCCTATCCCGTCGCAGTGAAGGGACTCGGCGCCGCGTGAGGATCACCCCCCGCAAGGAGGAGATCGACGCGGTGAAGGCACTCCTGGAAGACCCCGGCTTCGACAGCGCCGACCAGATGGCCAAGGCGCTGATCAAGGAAGTCGGGGAGATCCTCCAGATGCGCGACTGGATTGCGCTCGTCCACACGTGGCACGACGGAAGCCGCGGGCTGAACTTTGCGCCGTTCGGCAACGAAGCCGAGGCCCGCGCCTTCGCCTCGAAGATGGCGTTCGGCGGGACCGGCCGCCTCGTGAGACTCCACTCGCCTGGCGTGATGCTCGCCAACCACGACGGCAAGAAGTGGAAGGGCTACTGCCAGGACGAGCAGTGCGGCCACGCCCCGTTCACCCACTCCGCAGCAAGCGCCGCACGGGGCGCCTGCCAGATACCGACCTGCCCGTGCAGCAAGTTCCGCAAGTAGACCAAGGAGAGTCAGGCATGACCATCAAGGCCGTCGACTTCCGCACATGCGAGTGCGGCGCCAAACGCGCCTTCGAGGACGAGCGCGTTGCCGAGAAGGCCCTCGGCAGGGCGCAGGCGAAGCGCCACCGGGCGGGGGACCGCCGAGGATCTCGGCGTGGCCTGTACTGCGAGAACCGCTACTACGAGTGCGAGTTCGGCATGTACCACCTGACCTCCCAGTCCCGCAGCGAGTACCACGGAGCCGCCGCTTGAACCACACCGAGAAGGCGCTCAAGAACGGCTGGGGCTGGGTCCTCGGAGTCTCCGGCCAGGAGTGCCGGGTGTACTCCCAGCCCGCCCACGCTCCGATAGAGGACCCGAAGGAGCTCCTCGAAGAGGCGGCCAAGCTCCTCGGCGTCGCCGATCCGGCACTCGTGCCGGCCCGCATCCGAAGGCTCAAGGCGGACCAGAAGCGGGCGCTGAAGTCGGCCGCCCTCGCGTGGGAGACCGTGCATTCCCTCACCGACGCGCAGCGCGGTGAGAGGCCCGCCCGTTGAGCCGGGGTGGCAGTAACCGGCTTCTAACGCCGGAAGAGGTGGCCGCGTGGCTGAAGGTCAGCGAGACCACCGTGAAGAACAAGTACCGGACGTGGGGACTGCGGCCCCAGAAGGTTGGCCGCCTCCTCCGATTCCGTGAGCGCGACATCGTCGCGTACCTCGACGACAACTACGGGTAACGGCTGCTTTGCCATGCCCCGGCAAGAGAGAGGGGCCCATGGCTACCGTTTTTCAGAGGTGCAAGACCGACAAGAGAAGCCCGCTCTACCCCTGCGAAGGGGTGCGCTGCGGCCACGACTGGACCGTCCGGTACAGGGAGCCCGGCGGCAGAACCGGCGATCAGCGGGAAGCCAGCTTCACCAAGAAGACCGAGGCCGACAAGTTCGCCAGCAAGGTTGAGAACGATAAGAGCGTCGGGACGTACATCGACCCCAACGCAGGGAAGATCACTGTCCGGGCTTACGTGGAGGACTGGCTCAGCCGTCGCGTGATCGGGGACTCGACGTTCTCGAACTACCGCGGCTTCATCGACAAGCACCTGATACCCCGGCTGGGCCGCAAGACGATGGCCGGAGTCGCGAAGCGGGACATCGAGCACTTCAAGGCGGCCATCAGCAAGGAGCTCGCCGCCAGCACGGTGTACGACCGCATGAAGATGGTGAAGCACATCTTCTGGTCCGCCAAGGAAGAGAAGATCATCCAGGAGGACCCGACCAAGGAGGTGAAGAATGCCCCCGGCAGCCATGCGGTCGACGAGGACGAGATCCCCACCCTCCCCGAGGTCCGTCTCCTTCACGAGCACATGTCTCCGCAGTACAAGCTGACCGTCTGGCTCCAGGCCGGGGCAGGGCTGCGGGTCAGCGAGGCCCTCGCCTTCCACACCGGGTGCCTCCGCGACGATGTGATCCGTGTGCGCTGGCAGATCAGCTCGAAGGCCCATCGGGAGGACTGCAAGACCCGCCTCGTGCCGCTCAAGCACCGCGAAGAGGGCGAGTACCGCGACGTGCCAGCCGCGCCGTTCGTCTGCGACGAGATCGATGCCCACGTTGAGCAGTGGGAACCGATCCCGCTCACCTTCCAGAACGCGGCAGGCAAGGCACGGCAGGTCGGGGTGTACTTCGCGCCCCGCGAGCGCGGGAAGGGCGTCATGCCCACCGCCAACACGTACAGCTACCACTTCAAGAAGGCGTGCAGGCTGGCCGGGCTGGTGGACGCCGAGGGCAAGCCGAAGTACCACCCGCACTCGCTTCGCCACTTCTTCGCCTCGACCGCCCTGGCGGCCGGCATCCCGATCCATGAGGTGTCGCGCTGGCTCGGCCACAAGTCGATCAAGACCACCGTCGACATCTACGGCCACCTCGTCCCCGAGGCGTGGGACCGCTGCCGCGCGATCATGCAGAAGGCCATGGGCCCGGCGGGCTTGGAGGACGCCTTCGGCTACGACACTGCGGCCTGATTGCGGGTGGGAGAATCCGCCTCATGACTGACGAGGACATGCCCGGCGAGGATCTTGCCCTGGTCCACGCCGCCCTGGGGCGCATGGTCTACACGGCTGCAACGGTCGAGATGACGGTCGAGCTCACGGGGGCGCTATTGGCCGCCGATGAACCCAAGGCGGCCAAGCTCAAGGGGAAGACGATCAAGGGGCTCGCTGAGCTCGCGAAGGGGTATGGAGCAGAGGCCGGGTACCTCAACCCCTTCATGCGGAATGCTCTGGACGTGATCCTCACTGACGTGGAGGCTGCCATGGAGCACCGCAATGCCTACGTGCATGGGCCTTGGGGGGAACTCGATGGGGTGCTCAGCGCGATGAACAGCAAGCGGTTCCATATCGAGCCGAGCGGCTTCAGGATCAAGACTGTGAGCGTGGAGCATCTTGATCAGCTCACTGCCGAGCTGGTTGAGCTGCGCGAGCGGGTGATGGTGTGGTGGAACCGGGCGTGGGCGCTCAAGCATCCTGACGCGAAGGTCGAGGGGCTGGAGCCAGACACAGCGCCTGCCTACCCGGAATGAGTGTGCTGGATAGGTTCCGACCGTGCTGGATCTGTGCTGGATGAGATCTTGAGAAGCCACGTTTCCGCAGGTGGCAGCCCTGCGTCAGACGTTCCGGTTCAACGTCTGACCACCCCTTCATCACACCCACGGCAGGGGCCGGACCCGACGGGTCCGGCCCCTGCCGTGTTGTGTGAAAGGGGCCGGTCACATTCCCGTCACCCGTGCCACCGTGAACGGCGTGGTCGGGGTGCCCTGTCCCATGGGGCCGCCCTTGTCGAACTGGGAGCGGACGACGAGGAGGCCGTGGGGGGTGTGGGCCAGGGTGGTGGGGATCTGGAGGGCGGGGTCGGTCAAGGTGCGGGACAGGTGGGCCTCGGTGCCGTCGGGGGAGAGGTGCCAGCGGGTCAGGGTGTTGCTCGTGTTGTGGGCGGCCCACAGGGTGCGGTGGGACAGCTCCAGTCCGTCGCCGTGCACCAAGTCGCCGCCGTGCAGGGTGACTTGGCGCACCGAGCCGTCGGCCGCGTCGACCCGGTACAGGCCGCCGCCGGTCATGTCGACGACGAACAGCCGGTGTCCGGTGGGGTCCGCGACGATGCCGTTCAGGGTGTAGGCGTCCGGCCCGTGCGGCGGGACGGCTCTGCCGAGGTCGACGTGTGCGGTCAAGGGTGCGCGGCCGCCGTGGGCGCGGGCCAGGTCGGCCGGGGTGATCCGGTAGATCAACGGGCGCACGCTGTCGGTGACGTAGGCCGTGCCGTCCGCGGTGATCGCGAGGTCGTTCAGGAAGTGCTGGTCGCCCTGCGGGGCTTCGAAGCGGGCCAGCAGGGAGCGGTCGCGCAGGTCGTACACGTCGATGCCGGCGGTGTGGTCGATGACCCACAGACGGCCGGCCCGGTCGGCCTTCAGGCCGTTGGCCGTCGTGCGGCCGTCCGTGCCGGCCGCCAGGAAGACCTCGGCGGCGCGGCTGCCGGCGGCGGCGCGGTAGACGGCGCCGGTCGTGAAGGAGCCGACGTATGCGTCGCCCGTGCGCGGGTCGAGGGCGATGCCCTCGGGGTAGGCGCGGTCGTCGGGCAGGGTGAAGGCGGTGCGGACGCGGGGGCCGGTGACCGCGCTTGCCCCGGGGGCGGCGATGGCCACGGCTGCGACGGCCGCGCCGGTCAGGAAGGTACGGCGGTGGATCGAACGGGACACGGCGGGTGCCTCTCGGTTCGGCTGCTCACTGCATGACGAGTGCGAATCTAGATTAGAACTCTAATCATCGCTAGTGTATTAATCTCCGTCAGGGTGTTCATCCTGGCCAAGGCGTTAATGTGGTCCGGGTGACCTCCATGCCCGCGTCCGAGCGCCTCGGCTCCCACCTCAAGCGGGCCGAGCAGGCCCTCAACGCGACCAAGGCGGCGGTCCTCAAACCGGCGGGCCTGACCGTCGCCCAGTACGCCGCGCTGCTTCACCTCGACGAGAACCCCGGCATCTCCGCGGCCGCCCTGGCCCGGCTGTGCGGGGTCACCCCGCCGACCATGAACACGGTCCTGAAGAACCTCCAGGACCGTGAACTGATCACCCGCAGCCCGCACGAGTGGCACAGGAACGTCCTGGAGACCCGCCTGACGGACGGGGGCCGCGCCGTGCTCGCCGAGGCCGACACCTGCGCCGTACGCGTGGAACGGGCCCTCGCCGCGGAGTTCACCGAGGCGGAGCGGGACGCGCTCACCGGGCTGCTGGCGCGCTGCGTCAGAGTCCTGGAGGAACAGCGCCCGGGAAGCTCATGACGGGCTCCGGTGCCGGATCCGTCACCCAGCCCGCCACCAGCACCAGCCGGGACTCGCGGTCCACGGCGAGGAAGCCGAAGGGGCGGTCGAAGACGGCCCGGACGACCGTGGACTCGTAGCGGTACTGCGGCGGCGCCGACACACCGCCCGGTGCCGCCGCCACCGCCGTCACCGCCGCCGCCCGGAAGCCCAGCGGACCGAACTGGGCCAGCGCCGACTGGCGTGCCTGGCCGATCGCGAGCGGGAAGTCGCTGATGCCGGGGAAGTGCGCGCGCCCGGCATCAGCCGCCGTCGTGAGCCCGAACAGCCCGGCCAGGGCGAGCAGATCGTGATCGGCGCGCACCTCGTACGCCACCGTCCGCACATCCAGCGTCGGCGGGGACGGCTCGACCGCCGGCTGCTGCTCCACGTACAGGCCCGGCCCCACATGCCCGTGCGGCAGCGAGCCGCCCCCGGCGAGCGGCAGCGCCCGCTCGACGACGCCCACTCCGGCCGCCAGCACCTGACCCGGTGTCATCCGCTCCTCGCCGAGCATCAGATGGACGTCGATGCCGTTGTCACCGGGCACCGTCAGCGCCGTGACGAAGCCGTCCGCGGTGCCCGTCACACCCACCCGGTCCGGCCGCGGGCTGCGCCGGTGCAGCCCCCGCAGGGTACGACCCCGCCAGGGACCGGCGTCCGGCCGCAGCGGCTGCTCGGCGAAGGGCTGCCGCCAGGTCGTGCGCAGCGCGAGGGCACTGGCCAGCACCATCCGCGCGTCCCTGGTCAGCGTCACCGGCATGCGCTCGACCAGCCCGCCGGTCCGCTCGGCCGCCCACGCGTCCAGGCGCTCCTGCGCGGTGACGAGGTCGTCCCCGAACACGCCGTACGTCCCGGCGGGCAGCCCGGCCCGCCACTCCTCGCGCAGGGCCAGCCCCTGGTGCGTCCACAGGCCGAGCGCGGCGTCCAGGCCGGACACCGAGGCGAGTGCCACCAGCAACTCCCGTGCGGCACCGGCCGCCTGGTCCGCGGACACGCCCAGCGCCCCGGCCAGTTCCGCCCGCGCCGGGCCCGTCGCGCCGTCCGCCAGGAACCCCAGCAGGGACCAGACCCCGGGCGCCGAGAAGGCCGTGCCCTCGGGCAGGGCCTGCGCCCAGCGGGCCGTCAGCCCGTTCACCCGGCCGACCGTCTCGGCGCTCATCGTGCTCACTCGTCGTTCTCCCACGTGTCGTTCACGTACTCGTCGTTCGGCTGCGCGTCGTCCGCGTACTGCGGGAACGGCAGTGGATCCGTCACCCACCCCGCCGCCAGCACCAGCCGCGAATGCCGGTGCAGGGCGAGGAAGCCGAAGGGGCGGTCGAAGGCGGCGTTGATCCGGGTCGTCACGTACCGCAGCGCCGGCGGCAGGCCGGCGCCGACCGCTCCGAACATCGTGACCGCGGCGGCGCGGAAGCCCAGCGCCCCGAACCGGGCCAGCGCGCTCTGCGCGGCAGCCCCGACGGCGAGCGGGCGGGCGCTGATGCCGGGGAAGCGGCCCTGGCCCGTGTCCCGCGCGGTCGTCAGCCCGAACAGCTCGTGCCGCGCCAGCAGATCGTGGTGCGCCCTCACGTCGTACGCCGCCGTCAGCACGTCCAGGGAGGGCGGCGCGTGCCGCGCGGACCGTTCCCTGACCACCCGCAGCCCCGGGCCCACCTCCCCGTACGGCAGCCGGGAGCCGGGTACGACGGTGCGCGGGCGGTGCAGCAGGTCCACACCGGCGCCCAGCACCCGCCCCGGCGCCATCCCCTCCTCGCCCAGCAGCAGATGGACGTCCAGCGCGTCGCTGCCGAGCACCTTCAGCTCGGTGACCCAGCCGTCCGGCGTGTCGGCGACGCCCACCCGGTCCAGCACGGCGCCGCGCCGCCACAGCCCCAGCCGCTCGACGCCGCCCCAGGGCGCGTACGCCGTCTCCAGCGCCACCTCCTCGAAGGGCCGCAGCCAGCGGGTCCGCATCGTCAACGCCCCGGCCAGCACCAGTTCGGTCTCCCCGGTCAGCGAGACCGGCATCCGGCCGATCAGCCCGCCGGTCCGCTCGGCCGCCCAGGCGTCCAGTGCCCGCCGGTCCGCCTCGACGTCCGCGCTCAGCACCCCATGGGCCTCGGCGGGCAGGCCCGCCTCCCACCGCGGGACGAGTTCCAGCGTCCGCTCGGTCCACAGGCCCACGGCGGTCCCGACACCGGGGAACGCGGCCAGCGCGCGCAGCAACTGCCGTGCCGCGCCTGCCGCCTGGTCCGCCGGGACGCCGAGCGCCTCGCTCAGTTCCGTCCGGGCCGGGCCCGTCGCGCCGTCGGCCAGGAAGCCCAGCAGGGGCCAGACCCCGGGCGCCGAGAAGACGGTGCCGTCCCGTGTGGTCCGCGCCCAGCGTGCGGTCAGCCCGTTCACCGCCCGGACGACCTCGCCGCCCACCCGGCTGCGGGCGACGGCCTCGCCGCCCGCCCGGTCCCCGGTCAGGGTCCCCACCCTCATTCCGCCCCCGTTTCCGCCCCGCTTACCATGCGCCCAGTCGTACGTCCGCCCGGCCACCGGCCGTTCAACGGTCCCGCGAGGCCGCCACCCACCCAGGAGCACGGTACCGGTGTCCCTACCGCCCCCCTCCGGCCCCCACCAGCCACAAGGGCCGTTTCAGCCACCCCGGCCGCACCCGCAGGGCCCGTACGCCCCGCCGTCGTACCCCCAACAGCCGGGCGGGCCGCAGGAGTTGCCGCCGTATCGGCCGTGGACCCAGGGATACAGCCCCTTCAACCGACCGGCACCCGTCAACGGCCTCGCCATCGCCTCCCTCGTGCTCGGCGCGCTGTGCTTCCTGCCGGGCGTGGGGCTGGTGCTCGGACTGGTCGCCCTGTGGCAGATCCGCCGGCGCCGCGAGCGAGGCACCGCACTGGCCGTCGGCGGTGCGGTGCTGTCCGTCGTCGGACTGCTGTTGTGGGCGCTGCTGTTCGCCACGGGCGGTGCGTCCGACCTCTGGCACGGGTTCAAGGACGGCACGCACCGCAGCGCGAGTCTCTCGCCGGTCCGGGGCGCGTGGGTGCGGTCCGGGACGACCGGAGCCGTGTTCAGGTGTGAGCCCATCGATACGGGGGAGAAAGTGCCTGGGTAAAGCCCACCCCCGGCCCATGTCATCACATCGAGTGATTCTCTGGCCTTTGCTTGCACGGCACAACCCACGGTTGCCAGGCTGTTGCTGTCTGTACAACCTGATGGGAGCGGCCAGTGACTTTCGGTGAGCAGCCGGCGTACTTGCGTGTCGCGGGTGATCTCCGCAAGAAGATCGTCGACGGTTCACTTCCGCCCCACACCCGGCTGCCGTCCCAGGCCCGCATCCGCGAGGAGTACGGCGTCTCGGACACGGTCGCGCTGGAGGCCCGCAAGGTGCTGATGGCCGAGGGGCTGGTCGAGGGCCGTTCCGGATCCGGGACCTATGTGCGCGAGCGGCCCGTGCCCCGGCGGGTGGCCCGCTCGGGGTACCGGCCGGCCACCGGGGCCACGCCCTTCCGGCAGGAGCAGGCCGACGCCTCGGTGCGCGGCACCTGGGAGTCGAGCAGCGAGCAGGCCGAGGCCGGGGCCGCCATCGCCGAGCGGCTGGCGATCCACATCGGTGAGCGGGTCATGCGCACCAAGTACCTGTTCCGGGAGGCCGGTGAGCCGATGATGCTCTCCACGTCCTGGGAGCCCCTCGCCGTCACCGGCCGCAGTCCGGTCATGCTGCCCGAGGAGGGACCGCTCGGCGGCATGGGCGTGGTCGAGCGCATGCGCGCCATCGACGTGATCGTGGACAACGTCACCGAGGAGGTCGGCGCGCGCCCCGGCCTCGCCGAGGAACTGCATGTGCTCGGCGGTGTCCCCGGCCATGTGGTCGTGGTCGTCCAGCGCACGTACTTCGCCTCCGGCCGCCCGGTGGAGACCGCCGACGTGGTCATCCCGGCCGACCGCTATCGGGTGGCGTACCACCTGCCGGTGAAGTGACGCGCGGGGGCGGGGGGATTCGAGGCGAGGGCGAGGGCCGCGTTCGCGGGTGCGTGAGGGGCGGTTCGGGGGTGCGTGAGGGGCGTGCATGAGGCGCGTGTTCGAGGAGTGCGTGACGGTCGGGTTCGGGGGTGGGTGAGGGGCGTGTTCGCGGGGTGTGCGACGGTCGGTTCCGGGGTGGGCGAGGGGCGGGCTCCCGGGGGGGTCGGCTGTCGGTCCGGCGGTGGGTGACGCGTCGGTCTGCGGGGGCGGGTGCGCGCCCTCTGGGTGAGGTGGCGCACACCCTGGCGCCCCTCGGGTCGGCGCGCCCGGGGCGCGCGGCTTCGGCCGAGGGGCGGGCGCCCGCTGCAATCCGGCCGTTTTCCCAGGTGGCCACCGGTCACTCGGATATGCCCCCGACTCGGGGCAGCGGCGCTCACGACGGCGCGTTCACTCCCGTGCGCCCCCGGTGTTCTGGCTGGTTGCGTACCTCTTTGTGAAAAGGCGTATTCGCTGCGTAAAGGTTGGGCGTACGCTCGGGCATATGCGGATTGCGGTTTCCTTAGGCGGGGCGCGACGGGGGCCCGGGGTGGGACGGGGGTCCCTCCGCAGTACGGGCCCCTCCCGCGCGAGCGCAGTCGGGCGTGGCCGGGCGGTTGAGCGAGGGGGAGAGTGGGGCGGTGCGAGAAGGTGCTGCGCGGGCGGTGGGGGCCATGAGTGAGGGGACGGTCTCGCTGCCCTGGATCGTGATACGGCAGGACGACAACGGCAATCGCTATCGCGTCGGACGGTACGCGACCCGTGCCGAGGCCCAGAAGATCGCCGACAGCTTCGACGACCGGGGCCACAAACAGCTCTACTGGGTCGAGCGCATCGGTCAGAACGGGGACGGCAGCCGCAACTGACCTCGCGCGCCCTCCCGTAGGCTCCGCCCCATGACGCCCATGACACCCATGACGGACCGGATCGTGGTGGTGGGAGCCGCCCTGCTCGACGGCGGCCGACTGCTTGCCGCGCGCCGCAGTGCCCCCGCCGACCTGGCCGGCCGTTGGGAGTTGCCCGGCGGCAAGGTCGAGGCCGGCGAGCGGCCCGAGGACGCCCTCGTGCGCGAACTGCGCGAGGAACTCGGCATCGACGCCGAGCCCGTGGAGCGCGTGCCCGGCGAGTGGCCCCTGCGGGCGCCGTACGTTCTGCAGGTGTGGACCGCCCGGCTGCGCCCCGGTTCGCCCGCGCCCAGGCCGCTGCAGGACCATGACGAACTGCGCTGGCTCGCTCCGGCCGAGATCTGGGACGTGCCCTGGCTGGACCAGGATGTCCCCGCCGTTCGTGACGTCGCGCCCCGGCTCACCGCCGACCGCGGCTGAGCCCCCGCATACGCCGTTCGTGCCACTGTGCGCCCTCCCACGCGGTACTGCTTCCGAGATATCGGGTATGTGCCCATTAACCCCACGAAACCGGACATGGGTGGGCTTGCTGGCCTGGGAAGTGATCGGCGTGATCGACACCGATGGCGACTGCGCCGAGTGGACCTTTCCCGCGGAACCGGGCGCCGTGCGCACCGCACGCGCGGCGGTCCGCGGGCAACTGCACGGCTGGGACCTCGACTGCCTCTCCGACCTCGCCGCGTTGCTGGTCAGCGAGTTGGTCACCAACTCGCTGCGACATGCCACCGGCCCCATCGGCGTACGGCTCGTACGCCCCGTCGGGCTGGGCGACACGCTGCTCGTGGAGGTCTCCGACCCGCTCCCCGACCCGCCGCGCGAGCGCGTCGCCCGCGACGAGGACGAGAGCGGACGCGGTCTGCAACTGGTCGCGGGCTCCTCGCGCCGCTGGGGCACCCGGCCCGGCGCGAGCGGAAAGACCGTCTGGTTCGAGCTGACGGTACCGGGGTGAGCCGGAAGCACATGGGGAGCAGGGGGTGTACGGCCGGCGCCGACGAGGCCACCGTGCGCTCCCGGCGCGCGGTCAGCGCCGGAGTACGTGATTCGAGGGCGTGTTCCCTGGTTAGAAGAGTGGAAGTGTTGTCACGGAACGGTCCTGAAATCATCTGGACCGAGCTGTGATCGTGAACACCGTGTCGTGCGGCGCCGTAGTGCTGGATACTGCGGGCAGCCGCCTCCGGTGACCGGTGCCGGGCGCGGTGAGCTGGAGGGGACGGTTCGCGTGAGCGAGATACCAGCGAAGGCCACGGAGTCCGAGGACCCGTCGGACGGCGCGAGGGGCCAGGCCGCGGTGGCCGCCATCCACGGCGGCGCGGTGCCCGGCGACGCCATGTGGCAGAGCAGTCCGCCCGGTTCGATCTACGACTACATCAAGGTCGCGTCCTTCTCCATCGGCCCCGGCGGCCTGGTCGACCAGTGGAGCCTGCGCGCCGAGCAGCTCTTCGGCATCCCCGCCGCACGCGCCGTCGGCATGGATCCCATAGAGGCCTTCATCGACCCCGACCTGCGCGAGCGCGGTCAGCGCAAGATGGCCGAGATCCTCGACGGGCGGGAGTGGACCGGGGTCGTACCGTTCCGGATGCCGGACAAGGCCGACGGCGCGCGCGGCGACGAGGGCCTGGCCGAGGTCTACGTCATGCCCACCCGGACCGCCGAGGGCGAGAACGCCGCCGTCTGCATCGTCGTGGACGTCCGCACCCTGCGCAGCATGGAGACCGACCTCGCCGCCTCGCAGGCCATCTTCGGCCAGTCCCCGTTCGGGTTCCTGCTGATCGACGTCGATCTGAGGGTGCGTCGGGCCAACGAGCGGTTCGCCTCCATCTTCGGCGGCACCCCGGACGACCACCGGGGCAACGGCGTGCACGACTACCTGCCGCGCCCCGAGGCCGAGCGGGTCTCGGCCACCCTGCGGCGGGTGCTGGAATCCGGCCAGTCGATCACCGACATGCATGTCACGGGCCACGTCCCCGGCTCCGAGGAGCGCCGGCACTGGTCCGTCAAC
The DNA here is from genome assembly GCF_001514035.1 of Streptomyces yokosukanensis. Classification (GTDB taxonomy): domain Bacteria; phylum Actinomycetota; class Actinomycetes; order Streptomycetales; family Streptomycetaceae; genus Streptomyces; species Streptomyces yokosukanensis. The sequence continues at coordinate 667,118 of NZ_KQ948208.1, forward strand.
CTCTACCGGGTGCACAGCGGCAGCGGCCGGCCCATCGGCATCGCCTGGCTCGGCACCGACATCACCGCCCGCCGGGCCGCCGCCCGCGAGGCCGCCAACGCCCGGCGCAACCTCGCCCTGCTCAACGAGGCCGGCGCCCGCATAGGAAACTCCCTCGACCTGGAGACCACCGCCAGGGAGCTCCTCGACGTCGTCGTCCCCGGCTTCTGCGACCTCGCCACCGTCGACCTCTACCAGGGCCTGCTCACCGGTGACGAGACCCCGCCCGGCCTCGCCGACGGCAGCGCCGAACTGCGCCGCGTCGCCTTCGCCAGCGCCGTCTCGGACGTGCCCTTCACCGGCTCCGCCGACCCCGTCGCGGTCGGCGCGGTCCACCACTTCCCCTTCAACTCGCCCTGCGCGGACGCCCTGCGCACCGCCCGCCCGCAACACGTCCCCGCGGAGGACGGGAGCCTTGTGCAGTCCACGCTGGCGGTGCCGATGGTCGCCCACGACACCGTCGTCGGCCTCGCCCGGTTCGCCCGCACCAAGGGCAGCGAGCCGTTCGGCGACCGCGACCGGGACCTGGCCGTGGAACTGGCCGCCCGCGCGGCCGTGTGCATCGACAACGCACGCCTGTACCGCCGCGAGCACGAACGCGCCCTGATACTGCAACGCTCCCTCCTGCCGCCGGGCGACCCCGAGGCCTCCGGGCTGGACATCGCCTGCCGCTATCTGCCCGGCAACGCGGCGACCGAGGTCGGCGGCGACTGGTTCGACGTGATCGAACTGCCCGGCCACCGTACGGCGTTGGTCGTCGGCGACGTGATGGGCCGCGGCCTGCGCGCGGCCGTCGCCATGGGCGAACTCCGCACCGCCGTCAGGACGTTGGCCCTGCTGGACCTCGAACCGGCTGAGGTCCTGTCCGCGCTGGACGAGATCGCCCGGGGCCTCGGCACACCCGGCGGCGTCCAGCAGGCCACGCGCACCGCCCGCCAGCCCCGCGACGCCGACCTCTCCGAGGTCTACCTGGCGACCTGTGTGTACGCCGTGTACGACTCCGTCACCAGACGCTGTACGTTCGCCAACGCCGGCCATCTGCCACCGGTCCTGGTCGAGCCCGGTGAGGCCGCCCTGATGCTGGACGTGCCGCCCGGCATGCCGCTCGGCGTGGGCGGCGAGCCCTTTGAGGAGGTGGAGGTCGAACTGCCGGAGGGCGCGCTGCTCGCCCTCTACACGGACGGCCTGGTCGAGTCCCGCGACCATCCCCTGGACGAGGGCCTGCAGGCCTTCGTGGGCGCGCTCACGGACCCCTCACGCCCCCTGGAGGACGTCTGCGACCACGTCCTCAACACCCTCGACACCCACCACGGCGAGGACGACATCGCGCTGCTGATGGCCCGGGTGCAGGGACTGCCGGCCGACTCCGTCGGCGACTGGACGCTGCCGCGCGAGCCCCGCAGTGTCGGACGGGCCCGGGAGTACACCCGCGCGCAGCTGGTGAGCTGGGATCTGGAACCACTCGTGGACACGACGGAACTGCTGGTCAGCGAGCTGGTCACGAATGCGCTGCGATACGGCGAGGGCGACATCCGGCTCCGCCTGCTCCTGGACCGCACGCTGGTGTGCGAGGTGTGGGACTCGGGGCTGGTCCAGCCCAGGCGCCGCCGCGCCCGCGACACCGACGAGGGCGGCCGGGGCCTGCAGCTCGTCGGCCTGCTCAGCGCGGCATGGGGCTCGCGCCGCACGCCTCGCGGCAAGACGGTCTGGTTCGAACTCCCCCTGCCCGGCGGCGAGAACCCCCTCACAGACCCGGCGGAGGCACTGCTGAGTTTGTTCTGAGAGGGGGCTGGTTCCCTCTGCCGGCGACGCGAACGGACCAGGGTGCGAACCTCAGGTGGCGTACTCGCCGACCCAGGACCGCCGCAGAAGGGCCCTCGGGATGTACTCGGACTCGACGTCGATCGGCATGTCGGCGTCGTAGGCCATGCACGCGATGGCGAGCGGAGCGAGGGCGACCAGGCCGTCGCCGCTGAGGGAGCGGGCCTCGTTCGCCGTCCAGTACTCCTTGTGCCAGGTGAGGGCGTCGACCAGGGCCGCGTTGAACTGTTCGGTCTCCCGGCTCAGGTAGCGATGGCAGAGTTCGAGCGGCGGGTACAGGATCTTCAGCATGAGTTCCGGGCCGGCGATCCGGGCGGCCTCGGCCTCGGGGTCGGTGCCGTTGATGGCGGTGGCCAGGGTGTCCCAGGTCTCCTGTCGCCCGAACCAGAGGTTCTGGAGGGTTTCCACCCAGGCGTAGATGTACTCGTCGAACTCCGCGCCCGAGGCGCGCAGGAAGGAGACGGGCACCTGGGCCAGTTGGTTGACCCGGTCGTTGTCGCGGCAGATCACCGCCAGGTAGAAGGAGGTGAGCCAGTTGCCCGCGTGGAGATAGACCTGGGGACCGGTGGCGGGGAGGTGCTTCACCTCGCCCGTGCTGCCGACACGGCAGGGCACGGGCCCCTCGGCGGCCGTACCGGCGGCGAAGAGCCCGCAGCCGACCTGCATGGCGGTGACCCATGCTTCCCAGGTCGGAAACTCACCCGCCGTCGGGTTCGTCAGGCAGCGCCACTTCGCGAGAGCGAGCGTGGTGGGCAGAGCGTCGTAGCAGTCGTCTTCGGACGTCTCCAGGTGGGCCAGGACGTCTTCGGCGCTTTCGATGATCGGTGCCATCAGCTCGGCCGAGCCGTCTGCACTGAAGCCATGGCGGTCGATGCAGGTTGCCACTGGTCTGCTCAGGTCGTCCGGTGAGAGTGGCTCTAGGTGGGGAACTCGCCGCACCAGTTGCGCTCGAGGAGAGCGATGGGCAGGTACTCGGACTCGACTTCGACGGGGACGCCTGCGTCGTGGGCGAAGCAGGCGATGGCGAGCGGGGCGAGTGCGACGAGGCCCGAGGCCTGGAAGGTTCGACTCTCCTCGCTCCAGTACTCCTTGTGCCATTGGAGAGCGTTGGCGAGTGCTTGGTTGAACCCGGCGTGGTCCTTGCGGATGAAGCGGTGGAACATTTCCATCGGCGGGTACAGCAGTTTGCCCACCGTTTCCGGGTCGGCGACGGTCTCCGGGTCGGTACCGTCGACCGCGGCGACCAGCTTCGGGCCGAGGTCCTGGCCTCCGAGCCAGTAGGTACGGAGGGTGTCGATCCACGCGAAGTGATACTCCGCAAAGCGTGAACCGTTCTCCCGGAGCAGCGACATGGGGACCTGGCACAGGGCAGTGATCCTGTCCCGTTCCCGGCAGACCACGGCCAGGTAGAAAGCGGTGATCCAGGAGCCCGGGGTCACGTACCACTGCGGACCGGTGGCCTGAAGTATGCGGTCCTTGTGCGCGATGCGGCACTGTACGTGGTCCTCGGTGGTGGTCGCCACGGCGAACACGGCGGAGCTGACCTGCATCGCGGTGACCCAGGCGTCCCAGGTGGGGTAGATCGCTGCTTCTGGGTCCAGCAGGCAGCGCGACTGTGCCAGGGTGAGTGCGATGCGCTCGGCGTCGCCCAGGTCGGTGGCGTCCGTCTCCAAGCCGTCGATCAATTTCTGAACGTTCTTCTGGAGCACGGCGATGCCCTCTTCCGCGTTCCCCGTAGGCAGCGCGGGGCGGGCGATGATCGAGACCAACGCGTTCTCCTTAGAAAATCTTGAAATGCTTGAGCTCGGCCCCAGCATACTTACCGGTGTTCTCGGTGGCCTGGACAAGGACGTACTGCAGCGACTTGTCCTTGATGGCCTCTCGTATCTCTTCGGCGTATTTGGCGTCGTTCGGTGAGAAGACGGCGCGCTCATCCATGTCGGCCAGGATCGTGCGGACGTACTCCATCGTTCCCTGTTTCACCATGGTGCCGCTGTCTCGTGGACCGTTGCCGTGGCGCCAGTCGAGTCTCGCGTTGGGGCCCTTTGCCTCGACGATGACGAGGTGGCCGTCCTTGTCGCGCCACAGCTGGTCGAACCTCTTCGAACCGTTGGCCGTCTCAGGGAGATCAGTTATCTCCTTGGCGCCCGCGAACTCCGGCTGCAGAAGCATGTGTCGACGGGCCGCCTCCTCACCGAGAGCCTCGCCGAGCTTGGTGTTGTTGGAGACGCCCTCGCCGACTGTGAGTGTGTAGTGCTTCTGTGCTTCGAGGAGCGCGTCTGCGTGAGCCTGGGTCGGGTCGGCGCGGTAGGTCTTCTCGGCGTTGGTCAGGTCCATGCCCGCGATGCGCTTGGCCGACACCGTGTCGAGGTGGTTGAGGTCATGCGGATGGACTGTTTCCGGGCCCCTCTCCAAGGGGGTGAGGTGGAACTCCTCCGCACTCGCGTAGGGCAGGTCATGAGCGGCCATCCACCCCCCGCCCGGCTTCTCGACGAGCTTCGGCAGAAGCTGGCCGTCGACAAGTTCCCTGGCGTTGTTGCGTTTGCCGAGCCCCCACTTGTCGTAGTGCTCCGCGCGCCAGACCGGGTCCTCGTTGGCGAGCCTGACGTGCTCGCGGGTGATCGCCGCCCGTTCTTGCGGCGTCCGCTGGTCGGCGGGCTTCTCGCGAGCCGCCTCGTACTCCGCATGGTGCCGTGCGGCCTCGTCCGCATGGTGCGTGGTGTCGTGCGTGTCGTGTGCGGCGTCGTCGCCGAGACCGCCCGTGTGGTCGAGTCCGTCGGCACCGCCCAGGCCGGTGGGCGGCTCCCCGCCGTGGCCGGGGACATGAGTGTCGCCGCCGTGGCCCGGCAGGTCCCGGCCAGGGGGGGTGAGGTCGTTGCCGTGACTGCCCGGTGCGTGCTCGCTCGCCCCGGGAGCGGGCACCGGGTGGTCCGTCGTACCGGCCGGGACGTGGGTGTCGACGCTGTTCGTCGGCATGTGGGTGTCGGCCCGGCCGCCCGGAAGGTGGTCGGCGGAGCCGCCGGGCAGGTGGTCGCCCAGGTCGTGGCCGCCGGGGAGGTCGCCGCCGGCGTGGATGGTGGGTATGTCGCCGCCCGCGTGGACGCCGGGTGCCGTCGGGACGTTCTCGCCGACGCGGCCCACGTCGTCGAGGCTGCTGCCCAGGTTGATGTGTTCGCCGAT
>NZ_KQ948209.1:0-46649 GCF_001514035.1 Streptomyces yokosukanensis
TCAGAAGGTGATGTCCGCCGTGTTCATCGTCCCGCCCCGGCGGCCGGGTGCGTGCTGGCCGCTCCAGTAGAGGTTCGTGTGGGCGATGACCTGCTCCGGGGCGGGTGCACCGTGCGCGGTGAGGTCCTGTGTGGTGTGGGCGTCGGCCACCAGCGTCGCGTCGTAGCCTCGCGCCAGGGCGCCGTGCAGGGTCGAACGCACACAGAAATCGGTCTGGGCGCCCGTCACGACGAGCCGGCCCACCCCGCGCTCTGCCAGCACGGACTCCAGCTCGGTGGCTTCGAAGGAGTCCCGGTAGCTCTTGGCGACGAGGGGCTCGGTGTCGAGTCGCCGCAGTTCCGGGACGTACTCCCAGTCCTCGGTGCCGGGCAGCAGTTCCTCGTCCTGGTGCTGGATCCAGACCACCGGCACGTTCCCCGCGCGGGCCTTGCCGATCAGGGTGTCGATGTTGGCGATGACGGTCTCGCGATACGGCGATCCCGGTACGACCACGCCGTTCTGTACGTCGATGACCAGTACAGCGGTATTCGGTCGTTGTGGCAGAGTTGTCATGGCGTCCACAATATGGGATGCCGCTGGGAACGGTCGGCACTACGGTGACCCCATGGACTTCCCGACCGGCGGTGACTATGTCATCCGCGCCATACGACCGGACGACTGGCACCGAGTGAGGCAACTGCGGCTGGAGGCGCTGCGGGATCCGGCCGCGCCCCTCGCCTTCCTGGAGGACTACGAGGACGCCGCGGCCAAGGCCGACGCGTTCTGGCAGGACAGAGCCGTGGGGTCGGGTGAGGGGGCCACTGCGGCGCGGCAGTTCATCGCCGAGGCGCCCGACGGAAGCTGGGTCGGCTCGGTCACCGTCCTTGTCGAGGAGCCCGGGACGAAGGACTGGGCGGGCCATGTCATCGAGCGCCGGCAGGGGCATGTCGTCGGGGTGTACGTCCGGCCCGAGCACCGTGGGAACGGGCTGATCAAGGAGCTGTTCGACGTCGGTGTGGCCTGGGCGCGGGAGCGGGGCGCGCAGCGGGTACGGCTGCTGGTGCACGAGGAGAACGAGCGGGCCCAGGGTGCGTACCGCAAGGCGGGGTTCGTGCCGAGCGGGGTGGTCGTGCCGTTCTTCAAGGACGAGTCGCAGGACGAGTTGGAGTTCGTCCTGGAGTGGCCGTCCTAGACCGGCAGTTCGCGGTGCGGCCAGCGCGAGCGGGCCTGTTCGCGGGAGCGGAGCAGGGCGAGGGTCGGCAGGCCCTGGCCGGTGCCCGCGGTGAGCAGATCCGGGAGCTGGGGGAGCGGGGCGACGGCCGCGACGTCGTCCAGGACCAGGGTGAGTGGTGGGTCGAGCCGACCGGAGGATGACCGTTCGGCCATGCGCCGGCCGCGCTCGACCACGCTTGAGACGAGGGCCGTCAGCAGCGGCATCGCGCCGGGATTGCTCTTGGGGTCCTCGATGGATTCACCGACCACATAAAGCGTGCCCCCTTCGGCGACGAAGGAATCCAGGGCGAGCGCATCAGTTCGGTTTGGTGTGCAGGCTTCACGGATGTTGACCGTGGACAGGGCGGACAGGGCGCGGCTGGTCAACTCCTGTGCGATGTCCCGGCGGTCGGGGTGCCCGGTGAGCGCGGCCTCGAGTTCGCCGGCGGCGCCGGGGGCGGCCTTGGGGTGGGTGCGCAGGGTGCGTACGGCGTCCTGGACCTGGGTGCCCTGGGACCAGCGGTGGACGTGCCGGACGGTGCGGCTGTCCAGGGCGGCGGCGTGCAGGTAGCTGCGCAGGAGTGTGGTCGCCGTGTCCGCCACCGCTTGGTCGAGCTTGGCTGTGGGGCGTACGGGGGCGAGAAGGGCCGTGGCTCGGTCCAGTGAGGTCTGTTTGTCCTCGCAGCCGGCGATGGGGGACCAGTGGAGGCGGGCCGGGGTGTCGCAGAGGTGGGTGGGGTCGTAGAGGAGGGTGGGGCCGAGTTTGGCTCTCGCGTCCTTCGTCTCGTCCCAGAGGGCGGGGTTGGACGTCACGACCAGGGTGGGGCCTTCGGCGTCGCGTACGGCCCGGGCCGCGGTCGTCCGGCGGCTCTCCCTGGGGGCGATGAGGATTCTTTCCCACCCGCCCGCTCGTTCGGCGTCGGCCGTGAGGTGTGCGGCGGGGCTTGCGGGCGGTGCCGTCTCCTTGAGGGGCACCGCCAGCGCGGGCACCGGCTCGGTGCGCGGCAAGGGCACCTCGTACCGCTGCTCGGTCTGTTCCATCGGTGGAGCGGCGGTCGTGACGGGCTCAGTCGGCAGGGGGGTTCCCTCGACGGCCGTCGTCCGCGCGGTCTTCGCGGCCGCCGTCGCCCGTCGTGCGGCCCTTCCCGCTCGCCAGCGCGCCACCGTTCCCATCACGAAGACGGCCAGGACGAGCAGGACCATCAGCTGGCCGATGAACAGGCCCCAGAACAGGCCCCAGCCGGACAGCTGGGTCGACGGGGTGTCCGGCCAGGCGCCGCCGATGTCGTGGGGTGCGCCGATCAGATGGCGCATGGCCAGGGGGGTGCGGGTGAAGGTGACGGCCGTGGGCCAGGTGCCCTTGGCGAACAGGGCCGCGAGGCCCGTCGCCGTCCACACCAGCACGGTCATGCCGATGAGGAACGCGAGTATGCCGACCAGGAGGCCGTCGGGGATGCCGCCCTGGCCCGCCCGGCGGTCCTCGCGGCGTTCGCGAGCGTCCGGTCTCACCCGTTCCTCCCCTGCCTGTGCCGCTACGCCACCGTGGATTCGGAGTCGCCCAGGTGCTGTTCCACGAAGGCCGCCGCCCGCTGCTCGGCCTCCAGTTCGGCGGCGCGCAGGGCGTCGTCGGCCGTGAGGTCGCTGGAGGACTCGGTCATCGCGCGGTCGGTGAAGACCAGTGGGCGTTCCGTCTCGGTGACCAGGTGTTTGACCACCTGGACGTTGCCGTTGACGTCCCAGACGGCGATGCCGGGCGTCAGCGTCGGGATGATTTCCACCGCCCACCTCGGCAAACCCAGCACTCGGCCGGTGCCCCGTGCCTCGTCCGCCTTCTGGGCGTAGATGGTGCGGGTGGAGGCCATCTTCAGGATCGCCGCCGCCTCCTTGGCCGCGGCTCCGTCGACGACGTCGGAGAGGTGGTGGACGACCGCGACGAAGGACAGGCCGAGCCGGCGGCCGAACTTGAGCAGGCGCTGGAACAGCTGGGCCACGAAAGGGCTGTTGATGATGTGCCAGGCCTCCTCGACCAGGAAGATGCGCTTCTTCCGGTCGGGGCGGATCCAGGTGTGCTCCAGCCACACGCCGACGATCGCCATGAGGATGGGCATGGCGATGGAGTTGCGGTCGATGTGGGAGAGGTCGAAGACGATCAGGGGGGCGTCGAGGTCGATGCCGACCGTGGTCGGGCCGTCGAACATGCCGCGCAGGTCACCGTCGACGAGGCGGTCCAGCACCAGGGCGACGTCCAGGCCCCAGGCCCGTACGTCGTCTATGGCGACGTTCATCGTCTCGGCGGACTCCGGCTCGGGGTGCCGTAGCTGCTCGACGATGTCGGAGAGGACGGGCTGGCGGTCGAGGATCGACTCGTTGACGTAGGAGTGGGCGACCTTCAGGGCGAAGCCGGCGCGTTCGTCGAGGCCGTGTCCCATCGCGACCTCGATGATCGTGCGCAGCAGCGCCAGCTGGCCCGTGGTCGTGATGGCCGGGTCCAGCGGATTGAGACGGATCCCGTGGTCCAGGGCGGCCGTCGGGTCGAGCCGGATGGGTGTTATCCCCAGCTCCTCGGCGATGAGGTTCCATTCGCCGACCCCGTCCTCGCCCTGCGCGTCCAGGACGACGACCTGGCGGTCCTTGAAGCGCAGCTGGCGCAGGACGTACGTCTTCTCCAGGGCCGACTTGCCGTTGCCGGACTCGCCGAGGACCAGCCAGTGCGGGGCGGGGAGTTGCTGGCCGTACAGCTGGAAGGGGTCGTAGATGTAGCCCTTGCCGGAGTACACCTCGCGGCCGATGATGACGCCGGAGTCGCCGAGGCCGGGCGCGGCGGTGGGCAGGTAGACCGCCTGGGCCTGGCCCGTGGAGGTGCGTACCGGCAGTCGGGTCGTCTCGACCTTCCCGAACAGGAAGGAGGTGAAGGCTTCGGTGAGGACGGACAGCGGATCCCGCATCGGTGAATCAGCCCCTACCGTCGGATGCCGGTGGCGAAGGGAAGTGTGTTCACGAAGGCGCGGTGGTGCTCTCGGTCGCACCACTCCAGCTTGAGGTACGACTTGCCGGCGGAGGCCCTTATCGTGCGCTTGTCGCGGGCGAGGGCCTCGGGGGTGCGGGAGGAGACGGTGATGTAGCCGACGAGGTTGACGCCGGCCGCGCCGCTGGCGAGGTCCTCACCGCGCTGGTCGAGGCGGTTGTGGGCGGCGATGTCGCGCGGGTCGACGGTGCGGTTCATCTTGGCGGCGCGGGAGGCCTCGGCCTCGTCGTTGGTCTTTTCGGTCAGCATGCGTTCGATGGCTACCTCGGTGGGTTCGAGATCCATCGTGACGGCGACCGTTCGGATGACGTCCGGGGTGTGGACGAGGAGCGGTGCGAGGAAGTTGACGCCGACGGGGGTCATCGGCCACTCCTTCACCCAGGCGGTGGCGTGGCACCAGGGCGCGCGGGTGTACGACTCCCGGGTCTTGGCCTGCAGATAGGTGGGCTCCATGGCGTCCAGCTCGGCCGGCCAGGCGTTGCGCTTGGTCATCGCCTGGATGTGGTCGATGGGGTGGTCGGGGTCGTACATGGAGTGGATGAGGGAGGCCAGCCGTCCCTGACCGAGGGGCTGCCGTACCCGGATGTCGGCTTCCTGCAGCCGTGAGCAGATGTCGGTCAGCTCACGGGCCATGACGACGGCGAGCCCGGCGTCCCGGTCGACCTTGCCGCCCTGGGCGCGCATGGCGCGGGCCATGGCGTGGGCTTCGGCGGCCAGTTCGCGGTTGTAGTGCATACAGGCGACGAGGTAGGCGCGGTGCTGCTCGCTGCTGGTGGACACCATGGACTGCAGCTGGTCGTAGGACTGCTGGAGCCAGCCGAGGGAGCGGTCGTCGCCGCGCAGGGCGACGTCCTTGGCGTGTGCGTCGGGGTCGGCGGGCAGGGTGCGGGCGAGCATCTGCAGCCGGGTCACGAACCCGTCGCCGTTGGCGACGTGCTTCAGCAGGGTGCCGAACCGGTCGACCAGGGCCTCCTGGTCCTCGGAGTCGCGCAGGCCGACGCCGGGACCCTCGATCTCGATGGCGGCGGTGACGGTCTTGCGGTCGGCGTGCAGCAGTACGGCGATCTCGTCGGGTCCGAAGGGGGCGGCGAGCCAGGCGATGCGCCCGATGCCGGGCGGTGGGCCGATCTCGACCTCCCGTCCGTCGATCCGGGTGCCGGCCTCGACGACGCCGGAGCGGTAGACGGCGTTGCCGCCCTTGACGGCCCGCTTGTAGCTGCGGTTGATCTCGAACCACTTGTAGAAGGTGCGGCGTTTGTACGGCACGTAGACCGCGGCGAGCGCGATCAGCGGGAAGCCCGTCAGCAGCACGATCCGCAGGGAGAGGACCGGGACGAGGAGGCCGCACATCATGCCGAGGAACGCGCCGGCGATGATCAGCGCGATCTCGCCGGACTCGCGGTTCCGGCCGACGATCGCGTTCGGCCGGGCGCGGCCGATGAGATACGTACGGCGGGGCGTGATCGGATGGGACAGGTGGGACTCGGTCGTCAACGCCCTTCACCTCCCGTGCGGTTGATGTTGCGGGTGTTGCCTGCGTGCGGGGTGTTGGCCGGGCTGGGCGCGCGGGGCGCGGGCGTGGCGGAGGGGACGGCTCCGCCGCCCCCGGCGGGGGTACGGCTGCTGTGGGCGGCGACGCCGCCGGAGGCGGGGTTGGCCGGGCGGGGTGCGCTGCTGCTCTGTCCGCCGGCGCCCGCGTTGCTGTCGGCGCGGGTGCTGTGGGTCTTGATGCCCTGGGCGACGAGGGTGGCGGGAGAGCTGATGACGGCGGCGGCCTTGCTCTCGGCGCCCTGCATGATGCGGTTGTTTCTGCTGCCCGCGATCTCGTCGCCGAAGCCGGGGACGAAGCGGTAGATCATCGCGCTGGCGAAGATGGCGAGCAGGATGATGGCGAGGCCGGAGACGACGGCGGAGAAGGCGTCGGGGCCGTTGCCGGAGGAGAGGGCGCCGGCGAGTCCGAGGACGATCACGATGACGGGTTTGATGAGAATGACCGCGATCATGATGCCCGCCCAGCGGCGTACGTGGCCCCAGAGGTTCTTGTCGACGAGGCCGGCGTAGACGACGGTGCCGAGGAGGGCGCCGACGTAGAGGAGTGCGGCGCGGATGACCAGTTCCAGCCAGAGGACGCCGGCGGCGAGGATGCTGACCAGGGAGACGACGATCAGCATGATCGGGCCGCCGCCGATGTCGGTGCCTTTGCCGAGGGCGCCGGAGAAGGTGCCGAAGAACGTGTCCGCCTGGTCGCCGGTGGCCTGGGCGAGGACGTCGGTCACGCCGTCCGTCGCGGAGACGACGGTGTACAGGATCAGCGGGGTGAAGGCGGAGGCGAGCACGGTGAGCCACAGGAAGCCGACGGCTTCCGAGATGGCGGTCGTGAGCGGTACGCCGCGGACGGCGCGCTTGGCCACGGCCAGGAGCCAGAGCAGGAGCGTGAGGATCGTGGACGCGGCGAAGACGATGGCGTACTGCTGCAGGAACTTCGGATTCGTGAAGTCGACGTTCGCGGTCTCCTTCACGGCCTTGCTGAGCTTGTCGATGGTCCAGGAGGCGGCCTCGGCGCAGCCCTTGGCCAGCGAGGACAGCGGGTCGAGGGTGCTGTCCGGGACGTTGGCACCGCCGGATCCGCTAGAGCTGTTGCCGCGTTCGCAGTACTTCTTGGCCTCGCCGGAGATGACGTCGCAGTTGTACCTGCTCTTCGACGGTGAGGGCGACGGGTTGCCGGTGGGAGTGGGCGAGGGCGCAGCGAAGGCGCGGGTGGCCAGCAGTACGGCTGTGGTCTGTACGGCTGTCACTGCTCCGGCGAGCTTGAGCGCACGTCGCGGGCTACCGGGCATACGTGAACCCTCCGTACTCTTCGATGGCCTTGCTGATCTCGTCGGAGGTGGCGGCCTTGTCGTCGCCGGGTACCGGTGCGGGGCCGTTCTGCTGTGTGTCGGAGGCAATCTTCCAGTCGCCGTCGGACCACTGCAGATCGAACGTCCATGTCTTCCAGGACGAGGTGACCGGGTCGGTCGAGGCGCTGTCGGCCATGCCGATGAGCCCCACGTACCACACCGCCACCTTGGCGTCTGCGTCTGTGTAGCTCTGCACCGTCGTGCCCACCGGCACCACCCGGGAGACGAACGTACTGCCCTTGGGCGCGTTGCCTGCAGCGTCGAGGCCCATCTTCGCGAGGAAGTCGGTTGAGTAGGCCTGGTCCATCGCGCCCTGGAGGCGGGTCACCGCCGCGGAGGTGTAGAGGAGGTGCAGGAGGTTGTCGCGGCTGTCCTTCTTGAACATGCCTGTGGATCCCAGCGCCACGGCATAGTTCGAGGCCGCCGACTGCACTCCTTGCTCCGTGTGGGCGAATCCGGCAGGTACTCCGGCGGACTTGGTGTCCACGGGCCGTGTGCCGCTGGCTGCTGTGGGAGCAGCGGCCGGCTTGTCGTTCTTCGAGGTCGAGTCGGTGGTGGAGGAGTGGTCGCCTCTGTTGGCGAATGCGATGGCCGCGATGAGGAGGACCACCACGCCGACCACGGTGACCAGGCCGCGGGAGGAGGAGCGGCGGGGGCCGCGGCGGGGTGCGCCGCCGTAGGGGTCGCCCTCGGGGAGGCGGGTGCGGGTGTGGCCCGTGTCGCCGCCGTAGTCGCTGTAGGCCTGTTCGTCTCCGGGGTTCATGATGTGCGCGCTCCCTCACCCTCGTAGGCATACGACGGTAGCCGTGCTGGTTCCCGCGTGGGCGCGGTGTGGTGACTCGACATCAGGGACATCAGGGAGACGCAACCTCAGCCGGAAGGGGAAGGTGGGGCTAGACCGCCATGCCGTACACGATGGTGAACAGGGTGCCGAGGGAGCCGATGATGAAGACTCCGGTCAGGCCGGCGATGATGAGGCCCTTGCCCTGCTCCGCGCTGAAGGTGTCGCGCAGGGCCGTGGCGCCGATGCGCTGTTTGGCCGCGCCCCATACCGCGATGCCGAGGCAGAGGAGGATGGCCACCGCCATCACCACCTCGATCATCACCTTCGCCTCGTTGCCCAGGCTGCCGAAGGGGCCCCAGTCCGGAGCGATCCCGCCGATGATGGTGTTGATGTCTCCCTTGTCGGCCGCAAAGAGCATGTAAGTCACCGCCCCTGGTGGGTAGTTCCGTCCGGCCCCTGCGGTGTGCAGAGGTCAGGCCTCATTGTCGCCGACAACGCCGCCGACGTATGTCGACTTGACGTCATTGACTGGCGGGTTTCGTACGAATGGCTCGCACGGTCACTCTATGTATCACGGCAGGTCACGCCGGGCAACGAGGTCCGACCGGAACCTGTCGTGTGGTTCTGTCGTTGTTCACCTTCACGACCTGGCACGGTTTCTGACGGCCGGTCGGGTGAGGCTTCGAGACGATGTTCTCATGGGCGGGGTACGCGAAATGGCCAAGGGCCCCGGCGGTACGGCCCGCCAGGGCCCTTGACGTGCGGAGCAGCGGGTGCGGTCAGCCGGTGAAGGCCGACGTGCCCTGCGGGGTGCCCCAGCCGGTCGGGCCGTCGTAGCCCGACCGGGCGGTGCACAGGTAGCTGGTGGCGCAGGTGCCGTTGTTGCCGCTGGTGACGTCGTTCAGGGCGGAGGTGCCGGCCGCGGTGTAGGGGAACTTGGCCGGGTAGCTGCCGCTTGACGGGGTGCCGGCGAGGGCGTAGACGCCGGCGATGATGGGCGAGCTGGCGCTGGTGCCGCCGAAGGTGTACCAGCCGGCCGTCACTCCGTAGGAGTCGTAGACGGAGACGCCGGTCGCCGGGTCGGCCACCGCGGCCACGTCCGAGACGGTGCGCCTGGAGCAGCCGGTGTCGGTCTGCCAGGTCGGTTTGGCGTCGTACGCCGAGCAGCCCGAGCCGGTTCCCTCGGTGCTGCTGGTCTTCCAGACCGTCTCGGTCCAGCCGCGGGTCGTGGTGGAGGACGTGGACAGGGCGGTGCCGCCGACGGCGGTCACGTACTTCGAGGCGGCCGGGTACTCGGCTCCGTAGCCCCCGTCACCGGCGGAGACGGTGATGGCCACGCCCGGGTGGTTGAAGTAGGAGGAGTCGTACGAGGTGTCCGACGAGGACTCCGAGCCGCCGTAGCTGTTGGAGATGTACTTCGCGCCCAGCGTCGCCGCCTCGTTGACCGCGGTGCCGAGGTTGGCCATCGTCGCGGACTTGGCCTCGACGAGCAGGATGCTGCAGTTCGGGCAGATCGCGGAGGCCATGTCGAGGTCGAGGGACTCCTCCTCGGCCCAGCCGCTGTCGGCGGAGGGCAGGGAGGTGGTGGAGCCGGTCTGGCCGACCTTCTTGAAGCAGCCGTTGGACGTGGTGCAGGCGGGCAGGCCGTAGTACGAGCGGTACTGCGCGAGGTCGGCCGCCGCGTTCGGGTCGTCGTAGGCGTCGACGATGGCGATGGTCTCGCCGGCGCCCTTGGCGGATGCGGCGGAGGTCAGGCCGTAGGCCGACCGGAGGTCGGAGGGGCCGTAGCCGGAGGGGGTGGCGGCGTCGGCGGCCTTCGGGGTGACGCCGGTTCTCGCGGCCCGCTGCTTCTGGAACGCGGTGAGGCCGCCCGTCACCCGGAAGGAGTCGCAGGCGAGTTCGCCCTTGTGCTTGGGGATGGCGCAGGGGGTCGCGGTCCAGGTCGTCCGGGCGGAGGAGGGCGCCGCCGCGTCGGCGTGGGCCGCGGCGCCGAATCCGGCGAAGGCGAGTGCGGCGGTGGCCGCGAAGGTGGTGCCGAGGCGGCGCCGGCGTGTGGGAGTCGTACGCATGTGAGCAGCTCCTGGTTTCCGGGTGGGGGGTGGGAACAGGGCTGTGCGGGTGCGTGCGGCGGTACGACGAAGACTGTGACTTGTTGAGTACGTGACAACCAGGGGGGCTCTGGAATCCTGGCGTCCGCCTTACCGAAGCATTCCGTCCGCTTGACGCGACTCACAGGCGGTGCACGGGAGTTGGACAGGGAGAGCGGGCCGCGGCCGGCTGCCGTGACCCGCTTCCCTTTCCGTGCCGCCGAGGGGACCCCACGTCCCCCTCACTCGGGCGGCGCCCCGTGACCCGACGGGGTGGTCATCCGCTGCTCGTGGGCTCAGCTCGCGCCGAAGGCGCTCGTGCCCTGCGGGGTGCCCCAGCCGGTCGGACCGTCGTAGCCGGAGCCCGCGGTGCAGAAGTACGACGTCGAGCAGGTGCCGTTGTTGCCGCTGGTGACGTCGTTCAGGGCGGAGGTGCCGGCCGCGCCGTACGGGTACTGGGCCGGGTAGTCGCTGCTGCCGGGGGTGCCGGCGAGGGCGTAGACCGAAGCGATGATCGGCGAGGAGGCGCTGGTGCCGCCGTAGGTGTTCCAGCCGGTGCCGTCGGAGCCGTAGGTGTCGTAGACGGAGACGCCGGTGGCCGGGTCGGCGACCGCCGAGACGTCGGCGATCATGCGCTTGGCGCAGCCGGTGTCGGTCTGCCAGGTCGGCTTGGCGTCGTAGGCGGAGCAGCCGGAGCCGGTGCCCTCGGTGCTGGAGGTCTTCCAGACGCTCTCGGTCCAGCCGCGGCTGTCCGAGGAGGTCTTCAGGGCGGTGCCGCCGACGGCGGTCACGTACTTCGAGGCGGCCGGGTACTCGGCGCCGTAGGCCTCATCGCCCGCGCTGGCGGTGATGGCCACGCCCGGGTGGTTGTAGTACTTGGAGTCGTACGACGTGTCGGAGGAGGACTCCGAGCCGCCGTAGCTGTTGGAGACGAACTTGGCGCCGAGCTTGACGGCCTCGTTCACCGCGGTGCCCAGGTTGGCGTCGGACGCCGACTTCGCCTCGACCAGCAGGATGTTGCAGTTCGGGCAGGTCGCGCTGACCATGTCGAGGTCGAGGGAGATCTCACCGGCCCAGCCGCTGTCGGCGGAGGGGAGGGAGGTCGTGGAGCCGGTCTGGCCGACCTTCTGGAAGCAGCCGTTGTCGGAGGTGCAGTCCGGCAGGCCGTACTGCGACCGGTAGGTCGCGAGGTCGGCCTCGGCGTTCGGGTCGTCGTAGGCGTCGACGATGGCGACGGTCTCGCCCGAGCCGTTCGAGGAGGCGGCGTCGGCCAGGCCGTAGGCGGACTGGATGTCGCTCGGGCCGTAGCCGGTCGGGGAGTCGGCGGCGGCCTTCGGCTCGACGGTCTTCGGCGCGACGCCCTTGAGCGCGGCCTGCTTCTCCATGAAGGCGGTGGTGCCGCCGGTGACGCGCAGGGCGTCGCAGGCGGCGTAGCCCTTCTTCGGGGTGGCGTCGCATGCCTTCTCGTAGCGCACATGGGCCTTGGCGACCTGGGCGGCGACGGCCTTGGCGCTCACCTTGTGGCTCGTGGCGGCGGTGTCCGCGCTGGCGTGGGCGGCGGTGCCGAGTCCGGCGACGACGAGTGCGGCGGCGCCGACGGCGGCTGAGCCGATCCGGGACCGTCTGCCGCGTATGTGGGGGGAGTTGTGGGTGGTCGTACGCAAGGTACAGCCTCCTGGAAGTGGGGTGGACAGAGGCCTGCGGGTGCGGGGGACCACCGGTGGGGTGACCGGTGGGGGCGGCGGCCCGGGTCCGACCCTCGCTTGTTGAGTACGCGACAACAAGGGGCTTTCGGAATTCTGACTTCCGCGTTACTCAAGAAGGTGGGGAACTTACTGATCAATAACTGTGCGCTGGCTCTGCGCTGGGCATGGCTTGACCCTGCGCACGGCACGGCCGCAGGGTGCGGCTACGCGCGTAACTGATCTGTGCCCGCGGCGTGTTACCGCGGCCGGAGGCCGTGCAGCAGCAGATGGACGTGTCCGTCCAGGCCGCTCAGGGCCTCCTCGGCGTCCAGCGCGCAGCTGGCGATGAGGGCGGCGAGGCCGTGCAGGCTGGCGGCGGCGACCATCGTGATCCGCTCGGGGTCGCCCGCGACGATCTCGCCCTGCTCCTGGGCGTCCGCGACCAACCGGGTCAGGGAGCCGAAGGACTGGTCGACGGCCGCGGCGAGCGGGACGGAGCTGTCGGGGTCGTGCTTGCGGGCGAACATCAGCTCCAGCAGCTCGGGGTTGTCGACGGCGAAGCCGAGGTAGGCCCGTGCGAGCGCTGCCATCCGCTCCTCGAAGGACTGGTCCGCAGGTTCGGTCGCGGCGGCCAGGGCCTGGTTCAGGCGCTCGTATCCGTCCAGCGCGAGCGCGTCTATCAGGGCCTGCTTGTCCTTGAAGTGCCGGCCGGGGGCCGCGTGGCTCACACCGATGTCCCGGGCCAGCTCGCGCAGCGAGAGCGCGCCGACCCCCTTCTCGCGCAGGGTGCGTTCGGCGCTCTTGAGCAGGGCGGCGCGCAGGTCTCCGTGGTGGTAGGGGCGGCTCGGTGACGGGGGGGACATGCGCGACATGCGGACCATCGTATCTCGATGTTGACGCTGTCTATATAGTTGTCGACGCCGCCATTGTTGTCATTGACATCATTGTTGTCGATGCCTACATTGAATGCCATGACTGACAAGTGGAACGCGACCCATCTGCCCGACCTGACCGGCCGTACGGCCGTGATCACCGGCGCCAACAGCGGCCTCGGCCTCGTCACCGCGCAGGAACTGGCCAGGGCCGGAGCGCATGTGGTGTTCGCCGTACGGGACCTCGCGCGGGGCGGCGCCGCCGCGGCGACGGTGGGCGGCAGCACCGAGGTGCGCCGTCTGGACCTGGCCGACCTGGACTCGGTACGGGAGTTCGCGGACGGCTGGGACCGCCCGCTGGACCTGCTCATCAACAACGCGGGCGTGATGATGCTGCCGGAGCGGCGCACCGAACAGGGCTTCGAGATGCAGTTCGGCACGAACCACCTCGGGCACTTCACGCTGACCAACCTGCTGCTGCCGCGGATCACCGACCGGGTGGTGACGGTCGCCTCCGGCCTCCATCGCGCGGGTGACGGGGTGATCCACTTCGGGGACGTGAACCTGCGCGGCCGCTACAACCCGACCCGCGCCTACGCCCAGTCCAAGCTGGCCAACCTCCTCTTCACCCTGGAGCTGCAGCGCCGCCTCACCGAGGCCGGATCGCCCGTCCGCGCCCTCGCCGCGCACCCCGGCTACGCGGCCACCAACCTCCAGAGCCACCATGCGAACCCCCTGGCCAGGGCGTTCATGGCGGTCGGCAACAAGGTCTTCGCGCAGAGCGACAGGGCGGGCGCCCTGCCCACCCTCTACGCCGCGAGCCAGGACCTGCCCGGGGCGTCCTACGTCGGCCCCGCCGGCCTCGCCGAGATGCGCGGCGCGCCCACGCTGGTCGGCCGCAGCGCGGCGGCGAGCGACCCGGAGGCGGCGCGGCGCCTGTGGACGCTGTCGGAGGAGATGACCGGGGTGAAGTGGGGGCTGGAGCCGGTCGCCTGACCGCTCGGGGCTGTCACGTCACGTCATCGTGCATGGTCACAGCGTGATGGGGAGTGATGGGGAGTGAAGGGGGGCGAAGGTGGTGAAGCGGTGGCGCGGTAGGAGGTCGCCCGGCGCCGTGCTGCAGTTGGTCGAGTCAGAGGCCCGTAGGGAGGTTTCACAGGAAAATCTCAGCTAAGTCGGAGCGGGTTTCTCACCTTGGTGGGACAGAGTGAAGACTGATGGAGCGCATCTCACGCATCATGGTCACCTCGCGTCCTGCGATGCTGGGCGTCGTGGTGATGCTCGCCGTGACCTCGGCGTCCGTGGCGGCCGCCGATGACGGGCCGGGCCCCTTGGGGGTCACCGCCGACGCCGCTGCGACACGGCAGACGGTGCGGGTCGGCGCGCTCTTCTACGCGGACCGGGCAGGCAAGCCGACCGGCGGTCACTACTGCACGGCCTCGGTCGTGCACAGCCCCCGGGGCGACCTCATCGCCACCGCCGCGCACTGTGTGAGCGACGCCGACGACAAGCTGCTCTTCGTGCCGGGCTACCGGGACGGGCACGCGCCGTACGGGGTGTGGAAGGTGGGGCAGCGCTATCTGCCCGACGGGTGGGCCAAGGACCAGGACGAGGACAGCGATCTGGCCTTCGCCACGGTCGACGCCCTCGGTGGCAGGCGGATCGAGGAAGTGGTGGGCGCCAACCGGTTCACGACCGGTACGGCCACCGGTGCCACCGCCGTGACCGTCGTCGGCTACCCCGACTCCCGCGAGGCCCCCATCAGCTGCACCAACAAGCCGGTCGCGCACAGCAGCACCCAGCAGCGCATCGACTGCCCCTCCTTCGCCAGCGGCACCAGCGGCAGCCCCTGGATCAACGGCGACGAACAGGTCGTCGGCGTTCTCGGCGGCCATGACGAGGGCGGCTCGACCGACGACGTGTCGTACAGCGTGGCGTTGGGCGGCGGGGCGGCGGAGCTGTACAAGGACGCGACGGCCGGCTCCTGAGGCGTGCCGGGGGCCCAGAGGCGTGCCGGGCAACCGTCGAGGCGTGCCGGCGAATCCTTGAGGCCCGATGGGCGCATCCCTGAGGTGAGACGCCGCGTCCCTGTGATGGGACGCCGCGTCCCTGAGGCGCGGCGGGTGGGCCCCGGCTGATCCTCCGTCAGGGAGCGGGCGTGGGCGGGGAGCCGTGCCGCGGCACGGAAATACGACTTCGGGGCCGGCAGACGTTCTCGTGCCGGGGCCGGTCCGCTCTTAGACTGCTGCGGGTGGACTGGCCGATGGCGAGGGGCGGTTGACGGTGCGTAAGGCGTGGGTCGTCGGTGGTGCCCTCGTGGGGGCCGGACTGAGCTTCGTCATGCTGCTCGTCGTCGGGGTGTACGTCGTCGCGGGGAACCTCCTCAACGACGTCACCTCGGGAGGCCGGGGGCTGGCGAAGGGGGCCGTGCCCGCCGCCTACAAGACGCTCGTGCAGAAGTGGGGCAACCTCTGCCCGGCGCTCACCCCGGCCCTGCTCGCCGCCCAGCTGTACCAGGAGAGTGGCTGGAACCCGACCGTCGTCAGTCCGGCCGACGCACGCGGCATCGCCCAGTTCATCCCCAGCACCTGGGCCACGCACGGCATCGACGGCAACGGGGACGGCAAGCGGGACATCTGGGATCCGGCCGACGCCATTCCGTCGGCCGCTTCGTACGACTGCGAGCTGGCGAAGTACGTGAAGGACGTCCCCGGTGACGTCTCCGACAACATGCTCGCCGCGTACAACGCCGGTGCCTACCGCGTCATAAGGGCCGGCGGGGTCCCGGGGATAAGCGAGACGCAGAACTACGTCAAGCGGATCCAGAGCCTCGCGCAGAGCTTCGCCGCGCCCGCCAGCCGGCTCGAGCCCACTCAACAGGCCGCCGGCGCCATCGGCTTCGCGCAGAGCAAGCTCGGTACGCCCTATCTGTGGGGTGGCGAGGGTACGGCCGAGCAGGGTGGGCGGTTCGACTGCTCGGGGCTGACCCAGGCCGCGTACGCCAAAGTCGGGATCAGTCTGCCGCGTGTGGCCAACGACCAGTACAACGCCGGGCCGCATCCCTCGCGGGATCAGCTCCTGCCCGGTGATCTGGTGTTCTTCTCCACCGACCTCGGCGACTCGCGGGCCATCCACCACGTGGGCATCTACGTGGGCGGCGGGTACATGATCGACGCGCCGCGCACCGGGGCCGTCATCCGGTTCGACCCCATCGACTCCGCCGACTACTTCGGTGCCACCCGGGTCACCGCCGATGGCGCGAAAGCGCTCCCCACTTCGGTGTGAACCGAGCGTGAACCCACCCCCTGAGCTGCGATGATGAGTCTCTCTTCGATAACGTCTGCGTGATCTTTCAGTGGAGAGTGGAACGTATTGATGGGAGTCGTGCGTTCCTGTTGACGTAGCCGAGCGGACGTCAGTGCGGGCAGTGCAGCGGATGCGGATCTACGAACCACGGGGGTAGGAGCGGCGCACACGAGGTGCGTCCGGTAGACGACGAAGGGGCCACAGCACCATGGCTGTACTCGCCGAATCCGGATCGAACCCCGACGTCGAACTGCTCTACGACCTCAACGGCCTGGCCAAGGACGCCCCGCACTGGTTCGACCGCGTCATGGAGTTCGTCGGTGAGTACGGACTGCTGCTCGCCATGGTCCTGTTGGTGCTGTGGTGCTGGTGGTCCGTGCGGCGCCGGGGCGGCGAGGACGCCGCGTCCTCCGTCGCCGCGCTGGTGTGGGCGCCGCTCGCGGCCGGCATCGCCGTACTGATCAACGTTCCGATCCGGGGCTTCGTGGAACGCCCCCGCCCCTTCGTCGATCACCAGGGGCTGGACGTCCTCGTCTCCGGCAAGACCGACTTCTCCTTCGTCAGCGACCACGCGACCATCACCATGGCGCTCGGTGTGGGGCTGTTCGTCGCCAACCGCCGCTTCGGCATCGCCGGCATAGGGCTCGCCCTGCTGGAGGGGTTCTGCCGGGTCTACATGGGCGTGCACTATCCGACGGACGTCGTCGGCGGTTTCGCGCTCGGTACGGCCGTGGCGCTGCTGCTGTCCCCGCCGGCCATGGCCCTGCTCACGCCCCTCATCAGGGCGGTGGAGCGGTCTCCTCGGGCGGGGTGGCTCGTACGCCGGCGGTCGGCCGGCGGGGCGAGCGAGGAAGCGGTGCTCCCCGGCGCCCGTACGCCGGTGGAGTCGAAGGAGCGGGACCTGGCGGCGTAGCCCGGTCGGGACTCCGCCGCGCCGCCCCCCCCGCCGCGTCCTACAACCCCTGCGCGTACGAGAAGAACCTCTGCGGGTCGTACTGCTTCTTCACCTTGCCGAGACGGGACGCCGCGTCGCCGTAGTACGCCGACCGCCAGTTCTTCAGCGTCGGGTCGGTGTAGTTCTGGTACGCCGCGCCGGAGGCGTACGGCTTCATCGCGTCGTGTGCCGACGTCAGCCAGGACTGGGCCGATCCGCCGGAGGCCCCCGCGCCCCAGGACGCTATGTACTGGGCCAGCATCCGCGAGCGGCGGTGGACGAAGGCCGTGGCCGTGGGCGAGACGCGGTTGACCGCGCCGCCCAGGGCCGTGAACGCGATGCTGCCCGCGCCGCCGCGCACCGAGGTGATCTGCCGCAGCACCGTCTGGATGCCGGCCGCCGACAGCGAGCGGTCGAAGAAGTCGGAGCGGGCCGCGTACGTCTCCCGGCCCAGGCGGCCCTGCGGGGAGCGGCCGGGGGTGGAGCCCGGAAGGTGGCACTGGGCGTCGGAGGAGAGGGAGGAGCAGCCGGCGTAGATCTCCATCGCCTCCTCGTAGCCCCGGCGGCGCAGGGTGACGGAGGAGGCGCCCGCGCCGGCGGCGTGGGCCAGGCGGTCCACGGCGTTCTGCAGCTCGCCGTAGGTGCCGAGGGAGAAGCAGGCCACGGAGATGCTGGGGGTGCCACCGGGCGTGCAGGCCAGATGGAGGGAGGACCAGATCTCGTCCGGCTGGCTCGGGCCCCACTCCTGCCAGGCCTTCAGCACCGCGGCCGCCTTCGCCCACGGCCACGTCAGGTACGCCGTCACCGCCTGCGGCGCGGGGTGGGTCTTGAACTGCAGCTCGGTGACGACGCCGAAGTTGCCGTTGCCCGCGCCGCGCAGCGCCCAGAAGAGGTCGGAGTGGGAGGTGGCGTTCGCGGTGACCTGGGTGCCGTCCGCCGTGATCATGGTCGCCTGGGTGAGGCTGTCGCAGGTCAGGCCGTAGGCGCGGGAGGCGACGCCATGGCCGCCGCCGAGCACCAGGCCGGAGACGCCGACGGTGGGGCAGGAGCCGGCGGGTATGGTCACGCCCTTCGCGGCCAGCGCCCGGTAGACGTCGATCAGCTTGGAGCCGGCGCCGACCACTGCCTGCCCGCCGCTGACCCGTATCCGGTTCAGCCGGGAGACGTCGAGGATCAGGCGGTTGTCGCCGGAGGAGTAGCCCGCGTAGGAGTGGCCGCCGTTGCGTATGGAGACCCGGATGTCGTGGGCGTGGGCGTAGGCGAGGGTCGTGCGGATGTCGTCGGCGTGCGCCGCGTAGGCCACGGCGGCGGGCTTCAGGCCGTCGAAGCGGGTGTTGTACAGCTGGTGGGCCGTCGTCCAGGCCGCGTCGCCGGGCCTGACCAGGGTGCCGTCCAGGTCATGGGCGAGGCCCGCCCAGTTCACGGCGGCGTTCGCGCTGGTGGTCTTGAGGGACGTGAGGGACGATGAGCCCGTGGCGGCCGACATTGTGGACCTGCCCGAGCCCGTGCTGCAGCCGGTCAGTGCAGTCGCGGCCAATGCCGCCGTGCCGCCCGCGATGAACGTACGTCGTTCCATGCCCATCGTCGTCTGTCACCTCTCCCCAGGCCCCCTTGGCCTTTCCTGGGGTGAGATGACGGTGAGGGGCACATTGGTTCGCCCGGTTCGCACACAGGTAGGCGAACGTCGAAGACGTGTCTGTGTAACCCAGTCGTCGGAACCTCCATGTGCTCTCCCCGTAAGCATTCCGTGACCTTACCGGGCCGACGGCAGGGGTTCACCTTTCGTTAACTTCTGGCCATCGGCGGCTTCACCTCTTCTGCCTAATTTCGGCCGTGCAAGGTGCGGAGCGCGGCCACATATGCGCTCACGAAACCCTCGATACTTCGCACGCCGCCGTCAGCGGCGGCTCCTGGAAGGAACTCCCGAAAGTGAAGCTTCAGCGCAAGAACCGGCTGCGCGCCCTTTCGCTCGGTGCGATCGCCGTCTCCGGCGCCCTGGCCCTGACGGCGTGCGGCTCCGACGACAACGGCAGCGGTTCCAAGGCGTCGGGCGCCCCGTCCGGCTCCGCCAACGCCTCCTCGATCAAGTGCGACAGCGCCAAGGGTCAGCTGCTGTCGGACGGCTCTTCCGCGCAGAAGAACGCGATCGACGCCTGGGTCAAGAACTTCTCCCAGGCCTGTGGCGTGCAGATCAACTACAAGGCCGGCGGTTCCGGTGCCGGTGTGACCTCGTTCACGCAGGGCCAGATCCCGTGGGCCGGTTCCGACTCCGCGCTGAAGCCGGAGGAGGTCACCGCCTCCAAGAGCGTCTGCAAGGGCGGCCAGGGCATCGACCTTCCGATGGTCGGCGGTCCGATCGCCATCGGTTTCAACGTGAACGGCGTGGACAACCTGGTCCTGGACGCCCCGACCCTTGCCAAGATCTTCGACGGCAAGATCAAGAACTGGAACGACCCGGCGATCGCCGCGCTCAACAAGGGCGTCAAGCTTCCCGACCTGAAGATCCAGGCCTTCCACCGCTCGGACGACTCCGGCACCACGGACAACTTCACCAAGTACCTGAAGGCCGCCACCCCCGACAACTGGAAGTACTCGGGTGGCAAGACCTGGCAGGCCAGCGGTGGCCAGTCCGCCGCCCAGTCCTCCGGTGTGGCCCAGCAGGTCAAGCAGACCAACGGTGCCATCGGCTACTTCGAGCTGTCCTACGTCGGTGACGGCGTCAAGGCCGTGAGCATCAACACCGGTGCCTCCAAGCCGGTCGCCCCGAGCACCGACAGCGCCACCAAGGCCATCGCCGCCGCCAAGGTCGTCGGCACCGGCAAGGACCTGTCGCTGAAGCTGGACTACAACACCAAGGCTGACGGCGCCTACCCGATCACCCTGGTCACCTACGAGATCGTCTGCGACAAGGGCAACAAGGCCGACACCCTGCCCACCGTCAAGTCCTTCCTCAACTACATGGCCTCCGAAGACGGCCAGAAGATCCTGAGCGGCATCAGCTACGCGCCGATGCCCGACGAGATCATCAGCAAGGTCCGCACCACCATCGCGGGCCTGAGCTGACCTGATCCGAGAGTGCGGCCCGGTACCCACGGCCTTTCCGCGGGCCGGGCCGCACCGTCCGGTGCACCGCCGCCACGAGCCGCCCACCCCGACCGGGTGAGCGGCTCCGCAGACCGGAGAATCCCTGATGGACATATCGACCAAGACAACTGACGCATCTCCCCCTACGCCCCAGCCGGCCGCCGCCGGGAAGAGGGGCGCCGCGCGTTCCACCTCCCGCCCCGGTGACCGCATCTTCCTGGGCCTGTCCCGTGGCTCCGGCATCCTGCTGCTGGTGATCATGGCCGCGATCGCGGTCTTCCTCACCTATCGCGCGTCGCTCGCGATCAGCAAGGACCACGGGAACTTCCTGACCAGCTTCGAGTGGAACACCAACATCGACCCGCCGGTGTTCGGCATCGCGGTCCTGGCCTTCGGCACGGTGGTCTCCTCCGTCATCGCCATGGCCCTGGCCGTGCCGATCGCGGTCGCGATCGC
Source organism: Streptomyces yokosukanensis (assembly GCF_001514035.1). GTDB lineage: Bacteria > Actinomycetota > Actinomycetes > Streptomycetales > Streptomycetaceae > Streptomyces > Streptomyces yokosukanensis. Next base: position 20,322 of record NZ_KQ948209.1, read on the forward strand.
GCTGTTCCTCACCCACTACGCCCCGCGCAGGATGAGCGGTCCCGTCGCGTACGTGGTCGACCTGCTCGCCGCCGTGCCGTCCATCGTCTACGGCCTCTGGGGCGCCCTGGTACTCGTACCGCACATGAACGGCCTCTTCGGCTGGCTGAACGACTACTTCGGCTGGACCGGCATCTTCTCCTGGGACGGTGGCGCGCCGCGCTCGATGCTCACCGTCGGCATCCTGCTCGCGATCATGATCCTGCCGATCATCACCAACGTGAGCCGCGAGGTCTTCCGCCAGGTCCCGCAGATGCACGAGGAAGCCGCCCTCGCCCTCGGCGCCACGCGCTGGGAGGTGATCCGCATGGCAGTGCTGCCCTTCGGCCGCTCCGGCGTGATCTCCGCCTCCATGCTCGGCCTCGGCCGCGCCCTCGGCGAGACGATGGCCGTCGCCACCGTGCTCTCCCCGGACTTCGACATCCACGCCAGCCTGCTCAACCCGGGCGGCGGCACCTTCGCCCAGAACATCGCCAGCAAGTTCGGCGAGGCGACGGAACAGGGCCGTGACGCGCTCATCGCCTCCGGTCTGATCCTGTTCGTCATCACCCTGCTGGTCAACGGCGCGGCCCGTGCGATCATCGCCCGCCGCAAGGAGTACTCGGGGGCCAACGCATGAGCACCGCAGCCGTCACCGACAAGCGCCCCAACTCGCTGCGCAGCGGTCACCTGCCGAAGTGGTCGCCGTGGGCGATCGCCGGCGGCTCCGTCGTGGTCGCCGCGGGCATCGGCCTGGGCGCCGGCCTCAGCAGCAAGGTCGAGTGGGGCCTGATCGCCGCGATCCTGTACGTCCTCGGCACCTTCGTCATCGCGACGATGGTCGAGGGCAAGCGGCAGGCCAAGGACCGTGTCGCCACCTCTCTGGTCTGGGTGGCCTTCCTGATCGCGGTCATCCCGCTGGTCTCGCTGATCTGGACCACCGTCAAGCGCGGTGTGAAGGTCCTCGACCCGTACTTCCTCACCCACTCCATGGGCATCGTCGCCGACTCCGAGCCGGGCGGCGGCATCTACCACGCGATCATCGGCAGCCTGGAGCAGGTCGGCCTCGCCACCCTGATCGGCGCCCCGATCGGTGTGCTCACCGCCGTCTACCTGGTGGAGTACGGGCGCGGCAAGCTCGCCCGCGCGGTGACCTTCTTCGTCGACGTGATGACCGGTGTCCCCTCCATCGTGGCGGGTCTGTTCATCCTCAGCCTCATGCTGATGCTCGACATGCAGCCCTTCGGCTTCGCGGGCTCGCTGGCCCTGGCCATCCTGATGATGCCGGTCGTCGTCCGTTCCACGGAGGAGATGCTCAAGCTCGTCCCGAACGAGCTGCGCGAGGCGTCCCTGGCGCTCGGCGTGCCCAAGTGGCGCACCATCCTCAAGGTGGTCCTGCCGACCTCCATCGGCGGCATCACCACGGGCATCATGCTGGCGATCGCCCGTATCGCCGGCGAGACCGCGCCGATCCTGCTGCTGGTGTGGGGCAACTCCTTCATCAACAACAACCCGTTCTCGGGTGCCCAGCAGGCGCTGCCGCTGTACATCTACCAGCAGTACGCGAACAGCTCGGGTTCGACGGCGGCCTACGACCGCGCGTGGGCGGCGTCCCTCACGCTGATCGCCTTCGTGATGATCCTCAACCTGGTGGCCCGCGGCATCGCCCGCTGGAAGGCACCGAAGACCGGTCGCTGAGGCGACTATTTCCGGCTCCGCCGGGCGGAGCCACACAGCGACCGAGCTTGAATTTCTGGAAGTGAAGTAGACATGGCCAAGCGAATCGACGTAAGCGGACTCACCGCCTACTACGGCTCCCACAAGGCGATCGAGGACATCTCGATGACCGTCGAGCCGCGCTCGGTGACGGCGTTCATCGGCCCCTCCGGCTGCGGCAAGTCGACGTTCCTGCGCACCCTGAACCGTATGCACGAGGTCACCCCCGGTGGTCGTGTCGAGGGCAAGGTGCTGCTGGACGACGAGGACCTCTACGGCGCGGGCGTCGACCCGGTGTCGGTGCGGCGCGAGGTGGGCATGGTCTTCCAGCGCCCGAACCCGTTCCCCACGATGTCGATCTTCGACAACGTCGCGGCGGGCCTGCGCCTGAACGGCAGCTACAAGAAGAGCCAGCTGAACGACATCGTCGAGAAGTCACTCAAGGGCGCGAACCTCTGGAACGAGGTCAAGGACCGCCTGAACAAGCCGGGCTCCGGCCTGTCGGGCGGCCAGCAGCAGCGTCTGTGCATCGCCCGCGCGATCGCGGTCGAGCCCAAGGTCCTGCTGATGGACGAGCCGTGCTCCGCCCTGGACCCGATCTCCACCCTCGCCATCGAGGACCTGATCGGTGAGCTGAAGGAGCGCTTCACGATCGTCATCGTGACGCACAACATGCAGCAGGCCGCGCGTGTGTCGGACCGTACGGCGTTCTTCAACCTGGCCGCGGTCGGTCAGCCGGGCCGGCTGATCGAGATCGACGACACCGAGCGGATCTTCTCCAACCCGTCGGTGCAGGCGACGGAGGACTACATCTCCGGCCGCTTCGGCTGAGCCGACGCGCCTGTCACAAGACCCCTCGCGGTGCTGCATGGCGGTGCCACCGCGAGGATGCAAGAGGGCCCGCCCCTGGCTCCCGGGGGCGGGCCCCTTGCGTGTCCGCTGTGCTGGGCTGGGGTCGGGTTCCCCTTTTGCCCACCCGCCCACGACGTCGACCGGGGCGGAGGGGACTGTTGTTACTGCTCGATGAGATAGTCCTTGACGGAGCTCACTGGTACCCCGGAGGTCCACGTCTGATTCGTTCCCGACCACACCGTCGCGTGGTCACTGCCGCTCGCATCGCCGCATGTGTACATGACGCCGTTGCCGCGATACTGCCAGGCGAGGTCCACCGTGGCTCCCACGTGGGCGTTGCCAAGATAGGCCCACATGTAGGTTGTCCCGCGGTACTCGCCCTCGTACAGACCCACCCACGAGCCATCCGGGTTGGTGTTCTGGCTCCCGGCCACGAGTCGTTTGTTGGTGGTGTTGGCCGGGTTCGGATCCCAGGCGCCGCACCACACACCCGAGGATGCGGCTGAGACTGCCGGGTGCGTTGCCGCGGCGGCGCTCGGAGCGCTCACCAGACCCCCGCAGAGCAGGGTGACGGTTGCCGCAACAGCAGCGAGATGCTTGTTGACGTGCATGAACCTTGCAACTCCTCTGTGATCGACGGGACGGCCATGGTGCTTGCGTCCGCACCGCGGCCGACGCGGGTCGCCGTGCGCCGTCGTCTCCAGTGCCGACTGGCCGCGAGAACAAGGCTTCTGGGTCGACTGGTTGTTGCGCAGGCCCGTGTCGCGGCACGAAACAAACACCGGGACGCACGACGCCCACCCCCTTGGCCGGGTTTTCAGCCGGCCGGGACGGGTGGGCGGGTGGGAAGGAAGAGAGAGGAGGGAAGGGCGGCTTACAGCACGGTCAGCTTCACCAGGCCGAAGGCCAGCGCGGCGACCAGTGCGGCGGCCGGCATCGTGATGAACCAGCCGAGCACGATGTTCTTGGCCACGCCCCAGCGGACCGCGTTGAGGCGCTTGGTCGCGCCCACACCCATGATCGCCGAGGTGATGACGTGGGTCGTGGAGATCGGCGCCTTGAAGAGGAACGCCGTGCCGAACATGATCGAGGCGCCGGTGGCCTCGGCCGCGAAGCCCTGCGGGGGATCCAGTTCGATGATCTTGCGGCCCAGGGTGCGCATGATGCGCCAGCCGCCCGCGTAGGTGCCCAGCGACAGCATGATCGCCGAGACGATCTTCACCCAGACCGGGATCGGGTCGCCGAACGTCTCGTGGCCGGAAATCACCAGTGCCATGACGACCACACCCATGGTCTTCTGGGCGTCCTGGAGACCGTGGCCCAGGGCCATGCCGGCCGCCGAGACCGTCTGCGCTATACGGAATCCCCGCTTGGCCTTGTGCGGGTTGGAGCGGCGGAACATCCACATGATCGCCAGCATGACCAGATAGCCGCCGACCAGACCGACCACCGGGGACAGGAACATCGGGATGATGATCTTGTCGACGACGCCGTTCCAGTGGACCGCCGTACCGCCCGCCAGAGCCGCGCCCACCAGGCCGCCGAACAGGGCGTGGGAGGAGGAGGACGGGAGGCCGAAGTACCAGGTCAACAGGTTCCAGGCGATCGCGCCGATGAGTGCCGCGAAGAGGATGCCCATCCCCGTGGAGCCCTCGGGCGTGGCGATCAGGCCTTCGCTGACCGTCTTGGCGACCCCCGAGCCGATGAAGGCACCGGCGAGGTTCATCACCGCCGCCATGGCGAGCGCCGCCCGCGGGGTCAGCGCCCGCGTCGACACCGACGTCGCGATCGCGTTCGCCGAGTCGTGGAAGCCGTTCGTGTACGTGAAGATGAGCGCGACCGCGATGGTCAGCACCAGGGCGAAGGTGTCCATCGACGCCTCAGGACTCCTTGACGGCGATGGTCTCCACCGTGTTCGCCACGTGCTCGAACGCGTCCGCCGCCTCTTCCAGGACGTCCACGATCTGCTTGAGCTTGAGCACCTCGATCGCGTCGTACTTGCCGTTGAAGAGGTGGGCCAGCAGCTTGCGGTGGATCTGGTCGGCCTGGTTCTCCAGGCGGTTGACCTCGATCCAGTACTCGGTGAGGTTGTCCAGGGTGCGCAGGTGCGGCATGGCCTCGGCCGTCAGCTCGGCCGCCCGGGCCAGCACCTCGATCTGCTGCTCGACGCCCTTCGGCAGTTCCTCGACGTTGTAGAGGACCACCAGGTCGACGGCCTCCTCCATGAAGTCCATGATGTCGTCGAGGGAGGATGCGAGGGAGTAGATGTCCTCGCGGTCGAACGGCGTGATGAACGAGGAGTTCAGCTGGTGGAAGATCGCGTGCGTGGCGTCGTCACCTGCGTGTTCCGCGGCCCGCATACGCTCTGCGATCTCGGCCCGGGCAGGTGCGTCCGCCCCGAGCAGTTCCATCAGGAGTTTCGAGCCGGTGACGATGTTGTCCGCGGATGCGGCGAACATGTCGTAGAAGCTCGTCTCCCTGGGGGTCAGACGAAAGCGCACGTGGGGTCCTCGGGGTGCTTCGGTTTCGGTCAGGCTGATGCTAGGCGCATCATCCGGCCACGGCTAATGGGCCGCATCCCAGTGTCGCCCATCGGGCAGAGTGATCAGCACGGGGGCGTACCAAGGGCTCCTTACCCCGCAAAGTTGGTTACCATATACCCACCAGGGGTATGTGTGACCAATTGTGATCGAAATTGTGATCGCAACAGCGCGAGCCCGTATGTCCAGAAGTTTGTCCAAAAGCTTCTCCGGAAGCCCGTCCCGAGATCCCGAGTTGGAGGCCCGCGATGACGACGACCGAGGCCGGCGCCACGGCACCCTCCGAGACCGCGAGTGAGCCCGCGCACGCGACGCACGGTTACCACAAGCAGAAGGACGAGCACCTCAAGCGGCTGCGCCGGATCGAGGGGCAGATCCGCGGGCTGCAACGGATGGTCGACGAGGACACGTACTGCATCGACATACTCACCCAGGTCTCCGCCTCCACCAAGGCGCTGCAGTCCTTCGCGCTGCAGTTGCTGGAGGAGCACCTGCGGCACTGCGTGGCCGACGCGGCGGTCAAGGGCGGCGACGAGATCGACATGAAGGTGGACGAGGCGACGAAGGCGATCGGCCGACTGCTGCGGTCCTGACCTCGCCGAAGCCATCAGGTCCTGGCCGCGCCGCTCAGGATTCCCGTTCTTCGGCCACCCGCAGGACCTCGTCGATGCTCTCCAGGCTGAGCCGGTCCTCGGCCGCCGAGGCCGCGATGATCAGCTCTCCGCACAGCTCGATCTCGGCGAGGGCCACGTGGTCCTGCACCGCCGTACCGCCGACCGGAGCCACTTGCCTCACCTCTTCTCCACCGTCACCCACTTCCTAGAGTAGGCAGCGCTCTACACACCGCGCATGGCACGGACGGGCTACTTACGGGGTGGTGCCCCGGACTAGTGCGCGTCGTCCGGATGGTCGCCCTCGGCGATGCGGCCCGCGTAGATGTCCGACGGGCGCGGCAGCCGTACGTCGGTGGGGGCGCCGTAGGCGTACAGCAGGGTCGTCGAGGCGACCGCCACGGGGGTCTGCTGCCGGCCGTTGACGAAGCTGAAGCGCTGTCTGAGCTTGCGGATGCGGCCCTGGTCGTCGAGGTAGGCGTCGAACGGAACCTCGGCCGTGGCGAACCCTTTCGCCGCCGCGGCCAGCGGTTCCCTGTTCTCGGCGGAGGCATGGCGGGCCGCGCTGCGCAGATCCGCCGTGCCCCGGTAGTGCCGCACCACGGTCCCGCCGACCTCGGTCCTGCCGACGTACGTCGCCGTCCGCGTCCCGCGCAGCACCTCGGCCGCCGCGTACGGATCGGTCGCGCCGCCGGTGACCAGGTTGCCGTCGGACAGCGTGGCGGTGTCCACCCGCACCCACTTGTCGGCGGGCACGCCCGCGCCCCGGTTCTTCATGAACAGGGCGCCGGGGGCGAGGAGTTCGGTGATCGGCTGATGCTCGAAGGTGCCTGCCGGATCCTCGGGCAGGACGACCGAGAGCCGGCCGAGCCGGTGCCGGAAGTCGTAGACACCCTGGCCGCGGATGGTGACCCGGGTGCCGCCCGTGGCCATCTCCATGGAGGTGGTGGCCTTGGAACTGCCCGCGCCGCCCAGTGTGTCGGCGGCCCGGTGCAGTACGGCGACCGGATCTCCCCCGCCCTTGACGTCCTCGGCGGCGGCCCCGGTGCCGGAACACCCCGTGGCACCCGCCCCGAGGCCGAGCATGATGCCGACCGCGACGACCGTCCTGCCCGCGTTCCTGTGCTGCCGCCGATCCATCGCCTGCCTACCCCCAGCCGGTACGTCCGTCACGGGCCCCCTGTCGATCGGTTAACGACGGGTAGGGGGCGCCGTCACGCGTCGCCAAGGGGCGAGGACGGGGCGGGGGCAGCCGTATGAGCGCCGTACGGGCGCCGTATGAGCCCTTTCGGCGCGGGATGGGTAACGTTGTCAGGGTGGTAGTCAGCGCTGCGCAGCAGGACGGGCCGGAGCGTGCCCGGTCCGGGCAGGAACATCTCACGACGACGATCGAGCAGGGCCGCTTCTGCCTGGCCCGGTGCAGCTGCGGTTGGCGGGGCCCCGCCCGCAGAGCCCGCAGCCAGGCCCGCACGGACGCGGAGGTTCACACCGCCAGTCTGTGAACGACGTCCTCCACCAGGTCCCGGTCGCGGGGCTGGGTGAGGCGGGCGCGGGCGGCGGCGGGGGAGAGCCACAGGATCCGGTCCACCTCGGCGTTCGGGGTGAAGCGGCCGCAGACCGCCTCGGCCGCCCAGTAGCGCACCTGCTTCGGTCGGCCGCCCGCGAAATACCGCACGGTCGGCAGCTCCTCGCCGGGCTCGGCCGTGTACCCGGTCTCCTCGGCGACCTCCCGAAGGGCGCCCGCGAGCGGTTCCTCACCGCGCTTGAGCTTGCCCTTCGGATGCGACCAGTCGTCGTACTTCGGCCGATGGATCAGACATATCTCCAGGTCACCGGCGATGGGCGAGCGGCGCCACAGTACGCAGCCGGCCGCCCGCACCAGAATGTCGCTCACACCGCCTCCTCGTGGGAACTCAGGGTGTGCTGACGGTCCGCTTCTGCCAGGCCTGCTGGAAGGCGAACCTGGCCGCCTCCACCTCGTGCCGCTGATCGGCGTGGAGCACACCGAGCGCGTACGCCGTCGCCGGGGCGATGCGGGGCGTACGGGCGGCCTGGGCCGCCGCCGCTGCCGCCTCCGAGGCGTCCCGGTGCCGGTTCAGGGCCTGGCCGGCCGCCAGCAGGCGTACGTCCACGGGGGAGGTGCCCTCGTGCAGCACCTCCTGCGCGTAGCGGTGCAGGCGCAGCAGCAGCCGGACCTGGTGCCAGGGGCCGTCCTGGGGGTGGGGGGACGGGTCCGGGGACAGGCCGTGGACCAGGGCCTCCGCGTTGTACGGGAGGCCCGCGGTGACCAGCGGGAGACCTGCGATCGCGTCTGTCAGCCGTTCCTCCGCAGCGGCTGCCAGGGGGCGCAGATCGGTGGTCGGGGCGCCGGGGGTGAGGGGGACCTCGCTGGCCAGTACGGCGACCTTGTCGGCGACGGCGTGGAAGCGGCTCGACCCCAGGGCCTGCAGAGCGGTCGAGTGGGCCCGGGTCCGGGCCAGCGTCAGCTGGCGGTCGAGCAGGGCGCCCGCCTTGGCCGCGCCCACGGTGAGGTTGCCGCGCTCCGGGGCGGCCGAAGGACCGGCAGGGCCGCCGCCTTCCGGCGGTGTGCGCAGTGGTGCCGCCCCGGTGGCACGGCCGCCCGCGGCCACGGCGGTCGCCGAGTCGATCGCCTGGGACGGGAGCACCGCCGCCCCCGACAGCCGGTGCAGCGCCAGCAACAGCCGTTCCAGGCGTGCCTCGTACGCGTGCTCCAGACCCAACGTGCCGGAGAGCCAGGCCAGTTCGGGGCGCATCTCCTCGGACCAGTCGGGGTCGAGCAGCGGTCGGAAGGTGTGCAGGCTGCCGCTGATGCGGCGGGCCGAGCGGCGCAGGGCGCGGGCCGCGTCGACGGACTGCTCCGCCCCGTTCTCCCCCGCGTTCGACCGATCGCGCGCGGCGGCGCCGCCGCCCGCGCCGCCGGTCTCACGGCGCAGGCGCAGGGCGCGGAGGAACTCCGTGGCCTGGGCGCGCAGGTACGCCGCGAGAGCGTCCCCCGTCGCCACCTGGGCCGTGGGGTCCGTCGGGTCAAGGTGTTGCTGTGCCACGCCGGCGCCTCCGGGCGTCTATGAGCATCTCCTGGACGTTGCGCAGGGGCTGTCCGTCCGCGTCCGTCGCGTGCCGGATCCACTCGCCGTCGGGGCCGAGGTGCCAGGAGGAGGTCGAGTCGGACATGCCGGTGTCGAGCAGCCGGTTCAGGGCCGACCGGTGCGCCGGGTCGACGACGCGGACCAGGGCCTCTATCCGGCGGTCGAGGTTGCGGTGCATCATGTCGGCGCTGCCGATCCACACCTCGGGCTCGCCGCCGTTGCCGAAGGCGAACACGCGGGAGTGCTCGAGGAAGCGGCCGAGGACCGAGCGGACCCGGATGTTCTCGGACAGGCCGGGGACGCCGGGACGGAGCGCGCAGATGCCGCGCACCCACACGTCCACCGGCACGCCCGCCTCGGACGCGCGGTAGAGGGCGTCGATGATCGCCTCGTCGACCATCGAGTTGACCTTGATGCGGACGAAGGCCGGACGGCCCGCGCGATGGTGCTGGACCTCCTTGTCGATCCGCGCGATCAGGCCGTCGCGCAGGGACTTGGGGGCCACCAGCAGGCGGCGGTAGGTCTCGCGGCGCGAGTAGCCGGACAGGCGGTTGAACAGGTCGGAGAGGTCGGCGCCGACCTGGGGGTCGGCCGTGAGCAGGCCCAGGTCCTCGTACAGGCGTGCCGTCTTCGGGTGGTAGTTGCCGGTGCCGACGTGGCTGTAGCGGCGCAGGGTCTCGCCCTCCTGGCGGACCACCAGGGACAGCTTGCAGTGCGTCTTCAGGCCGACCAGGCCGTAGACGACGTGGCAGCCGGCCTCCTCCAGCTTCTTCGCCCACTTGATGTTGGCGTGCTCGTCGAAGCGGGCCTTGATCTCGACCAGGACCAGGACCTGCTTGCCGGCCTCGGCGGCGTCTATGAGCGCGTTGACTATCGGCGAGTCGCCGGAGGTCCGGTACAGGGTCTGCTTGATCGCGAGGACGTCCGGGTCCTCGGCCGCCTGCTCGATGAAGGCCTGCACGGACGTCGAGAAGGAGTCGTACGGGTGGTGCAGGAGCACGTCCCGCTGGCGCAGGGCGGCGAAGATGTCCGGCGCCGACGCCGACTCGACCTCGGCCAGGTCGCGGTGGGTGCCCGCGATGAACTTCGGGTACTTCAGCTCCGGCCGGTCCAGGCCGTGGATGCGGAACAGGCCGGTGAGGTCCAGCGGGCCGGGCAGCGGGTACACCTCGGCCTCGGAGATCTTCAGCTCGCGGACCAGCAGGTCGAGGACCTCGCGGTCGATGGACTCCTCGACCTCCAGGCGCACCGGCGGGCCGAAGCGGCGCCGCATGAGTTCCTTCTCCAGGGCCTGGAGCAGGTTCTCGGCGTCGTCCTCCTCCACTTCCAGGTCCTCGTTGCGGGTGAGGCGGAAGGTGTGGTGCTCCAGGACCTCCATGCCCGGGAACAGCTCTTCCAGGTGCGCCGCGATGACGTCCTCGATGGGGACGTACCGGCCGGGGCTGCTCTCCAGGAAGCGGGACAGCAGCGGCGGCACCTTCACGCGGGCGAAGTGCTTGTGGCCGCTGACGGGGTTGCGTACGACGACGGCCAGGTTCAGGGAGAGGCCGGAGATGTACGGGAAGGGGTGCGCGGGGTCCACGGCCAGCGGGGTGAGGACCGGGAAGATCTGGTGCCGGAACAGGGTGAACAGGCGGGCCTGCTCCTTGTCGTTCAGCTCCTGCCAGCGGACCAGGTGGATGCCCTCCTCCGCGAGTGCGGGGGCGACGTCCTCGTGGTAGCAGGCGGCGTGCCGGGCCATCAGCTCGCGCGAGCGGGCCCAGATCATCTCCAGCACCTCGCGCGGCTGCAGCCCGGAGGCGGAGCGCGTCGCGACACCGGTGGCGATACGGCGCTTCAGACCGGCGACCCGGACCATGAAGAACTCGTCCAGGTTGCTGGCGAAGATCGCGAGGAAGTTCGCGCGCTCCAGCAGCGGTGTGTTCGGATCTTCGGCCAGCTCCAGGACGCGTGCGTTGAAGGCGAGCCAGCTGCGCTCGCGGTCGAGGAAACGCCCCTGGGGCAGGGACGTGCCGTCGCCCTGCGCGTCCTCGTACGCGTCCAGGTCCGCGTCGATGTCGGGTTCCAGGTCGGAGACGGTGGCGGCGACCGTGTGGGGGCGGTGTGCCGCGATGGAGCCCACGGGAGGCTGCGCGTGCTGGACAGATGCCTGGGTGTCTTGCTGGCTCATGAGTCCATTCTTCCGCGCCGTGGGGCTGACGGGCGCGTCGGAACGTGCGGGCGGGAGCGTCACGGCCCCGTTCTGCGCGGGCCCCTCGGGGGGCGGCGAAGGCTCTGGCACGGCGGGCGTCATTGGCCGAGCGTCGCAAGCTTGGCTGAATCAATGGTTACGAAGACATGACGTGCGGGATAGCGCGGGGCGGCTCCCGGAAGTCCACGTCGCGAAAGTCATGCATCCTGAGGCCCTCGCCGGTCCCGGCCGGGGGCGGGCGCGGTCACGGTGGCGCCTTTCGGGTGGTCTGTCGGTGTAGTACCACGAAGCCGACCCGTACCAGTAGCCCTGTGACGGCCAGGAGGAGGAGGGCCGCAGGAGTCCGCCGGCTCGGCGGCCACGGGCGAGCCGGGGGCGCGTGAACCGATCGAGGGTCCCGGTCCGATGAGGAGACGTGAGCGAGACGAGAAGCGACGGGGAGCTGCTGCGGGCCGTCGCGGCGGACCGGGACCGGCGCGCCTTCGAGGAGCTGTACCGGCGGTACGCGCCCTGGCTGACCGCGCGCCTGCGGGGCCGGTGCGCGGACGCCGGGGTCGTCGACGACGTCGTGCAGGAGACGTTCCTCGCGATCTGGCGGGGCGGGGCCCGCTACCACGAGGACGGTGACGCCGCCGGGTGGCTGTGGCGGATCGGGTCGCGCCGGCTGGTCGACGCGCTGCGCGGCGACGGGGCGCGCGGGCGGCTGCGCCAAGCGCTCGCCCGGCTGCGCCACCGGGACGAGTCGTCCGCCGAGGAACGGGTCCTCGCGGGAGTGGAGCACGGGGACCTGGCGGGCGCCCTGGTCCGGCTCTCGCCGGAGCTGCGGGCGGTGCTCCAGGCGACGGTCGTCGACGGCCTGACCACCCGTGAGGCGGCCGTCCTGCTCGGCATACCGCCGGGCACGGTCAAGACCCGCGCGATGCGGGCCCGGAAGCAACTGCGGGAGGCACTGGCATGAGGGGGTCCCTGATCGGGTTCCGGAGCGGAGAGGCCTCGCCGGGTGTCGTGCGGGGCTGCGGCAGGCGGGAGGTACGGGCATGAGCTGGCATGTCGCCGAGGACGAGTTGCGGGCCTACGCGCGCGGGGACCTGGCGCCCCCGCTGCTGTGGTCCGCCGACACCCATCTGGCCGGGTGCGCGCGGTGCCGGGCGGTGCTCGCCGAGGCCTGGGACCCCGGGGCGCTTCGCACGTCCTGGGAGCGGCTGGACGCCGAGCTGGACGCGCCGCGCCCCGGCCTGTTCGAGCGGCTGCTGACGCGGCTCGGGGTCGCGGACCACACGGCACGGCTGCTGGCCGCCACGCCCGTGCTGCGCCGCTCGTGGCTGGCGGCAGTGTCGCTGCTGCTGGTGATGTCGGTGCTGACCGCCCACGGCGTCCACTCGGACAGGCTCTTCCTGGCCCTGGCCCCGCTGCTGCCGCTCGCCGGTGTCGCGCTGTCGTACGGTCCCGCGCTCGATCCGACGTACGAGATCGCGGTCGTCTCCCCCGTGCACGGCTTCCGGCTGCTGATGATCCGCACGATCGCCGTGCTCGCCGCCGTGCTCGGGCTGTCCGGGCTGGCCACCCTCGCGCTGCCCGGGTACGGGCTCGGTGCGCTGGGCTGGCTGCTGCCGGCCCTCGCGCTCACCGCGACCGGGCTCGCGCTGACCCCGCGATGCGGGCCGGTGCTGGCGCCGTCCCTCGTCGGCGGGGCCTGGGTCGCGCTGCTGCTGACGGCCCACGCGTACCAGGGCGGCGCCGGTGCGCCCGTCCCGTTCACCGCCGTCGGCCAGGCGGTGGCGGCGGGGGTGGCCGCGCTCGCCGCCGGTCTGCTCTTCGCCGTCCGCGACCGTTTCGACCAGTCCCCTGGGGGTTCCGTATGACCGTCACCGTCTCCGCCTGCGGCCTCACCCTGCGCTACGGCGCCGCCCGCGCCCTCGACGACGTGTCGGTGCGGCTGGGCCGGGGCGTCACCGGGTTGCTCGGGCCCAACGGCGCGGGCAAGACGACCCTGCTGCGGGTGCTCGCCACCGCCGTGCCCGCCGACACCGGCGCCTTCACGGTGCTCGGGCACGACCCGGGTACCGCGCGCGGCCGCCAGGAGGTGCGGCGCGCGCTCGGCTATCTGCCGCAGACGCCCGGCTTCCACCCGGACTTCACGCCCTTCGAGTTCGTGGACTACGTGGCGATCCTCAAGGAGCTGACCGACCGCGCCGCCCGGCACCGCGAGGTGCGGCGCGTCCTGGAGCAGGTCGGCCTCGGCGAGGTGCGCGGCAAGCGCATCAAGAAGCTGTCCGGCGGGATGCGGCAGCGGGTCGCGCTGGCCGCCGCCCTCGTCGGCGACCCCGGATTCCTGGTGCTGGACGAGCCGACCGTCGGCCTCGACCCCGAACAGCGGCTGCGTTTCAGGGAGTTGATCGCCGACGCGGGCGAGGACCGCACGGTGCTGCTGTCCACCCACCAGACCGAGGACGTGGCGATGCTCTGCCACCGCGTGCTGGTCATGGCCGCCGGCCGCATCCGCTTCGACGGCACCCCCGCCGAGCTGGCCGCACGGGCCGACGGGCGGGTGTGGAGCAGTACCGCACGCGACCCCGGGGCGAAGGCGGGCTGGCGCACCGGCACGGGCGCCTTCCGCAACGTCGGCGACCCGCCCGAGGGTGCCGACCTGCTCGAACCCACCCTGGAGGACGGCTATCTGCTCACCCTCGACGACGACCTCGCGGAGGTGACGGCATGACCGCGACCCTCATGCGGAAACCGGCCCCGGCCGCCGCGTCCACCGGGGCCCGGGACTCCCGGGCGGCCGTGTCCGCCCTCGCCCGCTTCGAGGCCCGCCGCCTGCTGCTGAGCATCCCGGTCGTGCTCGCCTTCGCCCTGTACGTCGCCTGGATCGTATGGCGCACGCTGCGCCCCTCGGACGACTACCCCGTCCTTCAGGACGCCGACCGCGCCACCCAGGGCGGACCGCTGCTCGTCGGCCTCGTGGCCATGCTGGCCGCGAACCAGGCCGCCCTGCGCTCCCTGCGCCGGGACACCGAACGCCACTTCGCCGTGCTGGCGCTCACCCCCTGGCGCCGTACGGCCGCGCATGTGCTGTCCGTCGTGCCGCTCGCGCTGCTCACCGCCGCGGCCGTGACCGCCCAGTTCACCTGGGAGGCCCTCAAGTCCGGTGCGGTGGGCCGGGGTTCGGTCGCCGAGCTGCTGACCGGTCCGCTGCTGGTGCTGCTGTTCGGGGCGATCGGGGTGCTGCTCGCCCGGCTGTACCCGTCGGCCGTCGCGGGGCCGCTGCTGGTCGTGGTGTTCCTGCTGCTGTTCGTGGGCGGGGCGTTCCCGTTCGGCGGGGAGACCGGGCCGGTGTGGCTGAGGCCGGTGGTCACCACGTCCGGCGTCCATCCCTTCCCCTCCGATCTGCTGGGCCGTCCGGCCGCCTGGCACGCGCTGTATCTCGCCGGGCTGGCCCTGACCGCGGCTCTGCTGGCCGTGCTGGTCTCCGGCGGGCGGACCCGGAGCGTGCGGGCGGGCCTCGTCGGTGTGTCGGTCCTGGCCGTGCTGGCCGGGGTCGTGCAGACCGGTGGGGTCCCGGCGGCGACGGAGGCGGCCCGCACCCGTGCCTCGCTCACCCCGGAGAAGGACCAGACGTGCCTTCGGCGCGGTCCCTCGCACTACTGCGCCTTCCCCGAGTGGACACCCCTTGTCGACGACTGGGCCCGGGTGGCCGGCCGGGTGCAGGCCCTCGCCGGTGGCAGCGCGCACGAGCGGCCGCTCCTCGTACGGCAGCGGCTGGAGGCCCGCTACGGCCTCTCCGGCGACGCGGCGCTCGAACCGGCCACCCGGCCCGACCAGGTGACCGTCGGCACCTCCTGGGGCGGCAACCGGGTGCCGGAGTTCTCCATGGCCGTGGCGGGCGTGCTGGTGGCGGGCAACGAGCGCAGGGCCGGTGAACTGTGCGACGGCCGGATGGTCACGCTCATGTGGCTGTCCCTCGCCTGGCAGCCCGACCCCGAGTCCGTCCTGCGGAACGTGCGCCTCGACGACAGCCTCACCGGCTCCGCCGTCGTCCTCTCCCGGACCGAGCCGCTGACCATGACGGCCGGTCAGACCGAGGTCGTCCGCGGTCTCTTCCACCGCCCGTTCCAAGACGTCGCCGCCCGCGTGAAGACGCACTGGAGCGAGCTGACGGCGCCGGGGGTCACGACGGACCGAGCGGGCCGACTGCTGGGCGTGCACGAGGAAGTGGGCCTCGACCGGTGTGCGGGCTGATGCGGTCGTGGTTCGCCCGGGCGTGGTCCGGTGCGGCGCTGGTCGTTCCCGTCTGGCGGATGCTGCCGTGGCGGGCGCTCGGTGCGGCAGGTGCCGTGGGGCTGCTGCCGGTCGCGCTCGCCCGGGTGTCCGGTGCCCGGCCCGGTCCGCTGGAGACGCTCGTCCTCGTGCGGGGCGCCGTCCTCGCTCTCGCCCTCGGGCTCGCCTTCCTCCTGGACGACCCCGCCCGGCACACCACGGCCCCGGTCCCGGCGCGGCGGGCGCTGCGTGTCGCGTTGCGGGCGGCCCTGGTCGCGCCCGTCGCCGCCCTGTGGTGGACGGCCGTACTGCTCCTCGCGCCCGGATCCGGACGGCCTCCGGTCGGCGACGTCACCCTGGAGGCCGCCACGGCGTGCGTCCTCGCCGTCGCCGCGGCCACGGTCGCCCTGCGCCACTTCGACGAGCCGGAACCCGGCCGCGGGGTCGCCACCACCCTGCTCGCCGGCGCCGTCCTCGCGCCCCTGCTGCTGCCCGCCCGCTGGGCGCTGTTCGTGGCGCCGGCCGACCCGAGGTGGGCCGCGGCGCACGAGAGGTGGGCGTGGGTGCTGGCGGGAGCGGTGGTGGTGGGGGCGGCGCAGCTGCGGGAGCCGCTGGTGCGCCGGCCGGTGCTCAGGTCTCCGTGCGGTACATCAGGTCCGTCTCGTACGTGCTGAACCCCAGCCGCTCGTACACCGACACGGCCGGCTGGTTGTCGGCGTCGACGTAGAGCATCGCGGTCGGCAGCTGCTGGGCGGCCAGATGGCGCAGGCCGATCGTGGTGAGGGCCTTGCCGAGCCCGCCGCCCTGCTCACCGGGCCGCACACCGAGGACGTACACCTCGCCGAGCCCCTCCTCGGCGTGCACCTTCGTCCAGTGGAAGCCGATCAACTCCCCGCGCCGCTCGGCCAGGAAGAACCCGGCCGGGTCGAACCACGGCTGGGCCTTGCGGTCGTCGAGGTCCCGCTGGACGAGCGAGCCCTGCTCCGGGTGGTGGGCGAAGGCGGCCGCGTTGACCGCGAGCCAGTCCGCGTCGTCCTTGCCGGGCACGAAGGCACGTACGGTCACGCCCTCCGGCAGCACCGGGTCGGGCAGCGCCAGGCCGGTCAACGGCCGCCGCATCTGCCGCAGTTCGCGGAACAGGGTGAGGCCGAGCACCTGGGCGAGATGCCGGGCGGCGGGATGTCCGCCGTGCGCCCACACCCTGAGCCGCTTGCCGGAGGCGGCGAGCAGCGCCGCGCCGAGCGCCCGGCCGTGCCCGTGTCCGCGGTGCGCGGGGTGGACGACGAGTTCGGCGGCCGGCGCCTCCACCGGGTCGGTGTCCTCCAGCTGGCCGTAGCCGACGAGTTCGCCGTCGATGGTGAGCAGCAGATGGGAGACACCCTCGCGGGCACCACCGCGCAGCAGCAGCCGGCCCTGCTCGGACACCGGCTGCTGCCCGTCGACCCGGGCGGCCTCGGCGAGCAGGGCCAGCACGGCCTCGGCCCGGTCCGGGGTGAGCGCGGAGTAGGTCTCGATGGAGCGGGCGGGGAAGGCTCGTACGGTGTCGTCGCTGCTCATGCGTAGAGAGTACGGCAGGCGCCCCGTGAAGCCCATGCGAATGGCGCCGCGGTTCCGCGATATCCCTGTGAATTGCCCACAGCGTTCTTTAATTGAGGTCTCAGCGGAATTGGCCTTTTTCGGTTCTGGAATGCCATAGCGTTTTCCACGTCGAAAGCGACGCAGTAATTCACGAGAATTCACAGGGATTCACGGGAATTCACAGGAAGAGGAGAACCGTCATGTCTTTCCACAAGCTCGCCCCGGTGAAGAAGCACCGCAAGCCCGCCCCGGAGCCGAAGAAGCCCGCGAGGCCTTCCGCCGGTTCTGGCCGCTGACCCGTGGGGACCGCGCATGGCTCGGGGCGATCATCGCCTGCGTGATCGTGGCCGCGCTCGCCGAGACCGCCGCGATCCTGCTGTTCGCCGAGCTGACCGACCACGCCCTGAAGGCCGGCAGCCTCTCCGCCTTCTGGGGACCGGCCGGTGCCTGGCTCGGCGTGGCCGCACTCGCCGCGCTCGTCGGCTACCTCGGCAACTCCCTGGCCACCTGGACCGCGGAGAGATTCGTCCTACGGCTGCGCGCGGCCGTCTTCCGTCATGTCCAGGACCTGCCCCCGCACTTCTTCCAGCGCCACCGCCAGGGCGACCTGGTCGAACGGCTCACCGGAGACGTCGAGTCCATCGAGCAACTGGTGGTCTCCGGCGTCGTGGGCGCCGTGTCGGCGGGGTTCTCGGCCGTCTTCTACACCGCCGCCGCCTTCTGGCTGCGCTGGGACCTGGCGCTGGCCACCTTCGTCCTCGCCCCCTGTTCCTGCTCGCCGCGCGCCGCTTCTCCGGCCGTGTCGAGCAGGCCTCCCGCGCCGAGCGGATCGCCGACGGCGCGATCACCTCGGTGGTGACGGAGTCGCTCGGCAACATCGTCCTCACCCAGGCCTACGACCGGCGCGCCGACGAGGAGCGGCGACTGGACCGCGAGGCCCGCGCCTGGATGCGGGCCAGTGTGCGCGGGGCGCGGCTGAGCGAGATGTACGAGCAGTGCGTCGAGGTCGTCGAGACACTGTGCGTGCTCGTGGTGCTCGGGCTGGGCGTGTGGGAGATCTCCGCCGACCGCATGACCCTCGGCCGGCTCCTCGCGTTCGCCGCCTTCCTCGGCTGGCTCTACCCGCCGGTCCGCGACCTCGGCCGACTGGGCCTGACGCTCACCGCGGCCACCGCCGGTGCCCGCCGCATCGGCGAGATCCTCGACGCCGAGCCCGCCGTCACCGACCCCCGCCGCCCCCGTCCCCGCATGGCCCGTGCGCGGCTGGATCGGCTTCCACCAGGTCTCCTTCCACTACCCGGACTCCCCGCGCGCCTGTCTGCGGGACCTCGAATTCACCGTCCGGCCCGGCGAGTTGGTGATCGTCACGGGTGCGAGCGGCGCCGGCAAGTCCACCCTCGCGAAGCTCCTCTCCCGCTTCTACGACCCCTCGGCCGGCGCGATCACCCTGGACGGCGTACCGCTCGACGGCCTCCCCCTGCGCTTCCTGCGCGAGCAGATCGCCCTGCTGCCGCAGCAGACGCTGATCCTCAACGGCACCGTCCGCGAGAACATCGCCTGCGGTCGCCCCGGGGCGACGGACACCGAGATCGAGCGGGCGGCGAGGGACGCGGCGGCCCACGACTTCATCACCGTGCTCCCCGAGGGCTACGACACCCCCATCGCCCCCGGCACCGCCGCCCTCTCCGGCGGCCAGCTGCAGCGCATCGCCATCGCCCGCGCGATGCTGCGCTCGGCCCCGGTCCTCGTCCTGGACGAGCCGACGGCGGGCCTCGACGCGATCGCCGCCCGCCAGGTCGTCCGGCCCCTGCGCCGCCTGATGTCGGGCCGTACCACGATCATGATCACCCACGATCTGTCCCTCGCCCCGGCCGCCGACCGCATCCTGGTCATCGACGGCGGCCGCCTCGCGGAGACGGGCACGCACGAGGAACTCCTCGCGCGGGACGGGGCGTACGCCCGGCTGGCCCTGCCGCCGGCGCTCAGGTGGTCTTCTTCCGGTCGAACCAGATCGTCGCCAGCGTCGGCACCAGCCCCGCCCAGAAGACGATCTGCGGCACCGTCCGCCCGGTCCACGGCACCTGACTGATCACCAGGGCGCACAGCATGGCCCAGGCGGCCTGGCCGAGGACGATCCGGGGCCAGCGGCGGCGCCGGATCACGGAGCGGAGGTTGTAGCGGACGCCCGTGCGCAGCCGGCGGTAGCGCAGCAGCGTGCCGACGGCCCAGAGGGCGGCGACGGGGACGAAGTACCAGAGCCGCTGCCCGAGGGAGATGGGCAGTTCGCGCGGTACGACCCCGTCCTTGGTCCACAGGTCGAGCATGGTCCCGGCGAAGCCGAGGCAGAGCAGGGCGATCCAGCGCACTCCGCGCAGCAGCCGGTAGGAGGCGTGGTCCAAGCCCTGCTGCAGGGGCGCGGAATCCGGGGCGGCGGCGAGCGCGTCGGCGTAGAGGGCGGCGGCCTCGGCGGCCTTGACGCCGGGAGTGTCGGCGGCCTTCCTGGTCCGCCGGGCCAGGGCCTCCGCGTGGTGGGGGTCGAGGCGGAGGATGGCCTGGTCCATCTGGGCGGCGACGGCCTGGTCACCGCCCAGGTGGGCGATCGCCCACGCCGCTTCGTAGGGGAACACCTCCTCGGGCGCCAGCCGGATGGCCTCCCGGGCCAGCTTGTCCGACTCCTGGAGGAATCCGGCCACTACCTGCCGGCTGACCCCGGTGCGGTGCTGTTGGTTGTACTGCAGGATCCTGATGCGGTACAGCCAGTGGCCCAGCAGCGCGTACCCGTACCAGTAGTCGGGGGCGAGGCGGATGACCTCGCGCAGGACCTGCTCGCTCTCCGGGAAGCGGCCCTCCACGGACTGCAGGGCATGGGCACGCTGGACGAGCGCCCCGACGTGCGCGGGATCGACGGACAGCGCCCGCTCGGCCGCCTCCAGCGCCTGGCCGGGTTCCTCCGTCGCCCTGTGGCAGCGGGCGAGCCGTACCCAGGCGTCGGCGTCCTGCGGGTCCTCGGCGAGCCGCTGCCCGAGCAGCGCCTTCGCCTCGCCGTGCCGCCGCAGCGCGTACAGCGCGTCGGCGCGTTCCAGGGCGGGGTGCAGCCCGGTGCTCACAGCTTGCGCCGCTTCTTCAGATAGGCGATGAGGTCGTCGTACATCCCGCCCTCGTTGGCGAACATCGCCACGTTCCGGGCGGCGGCGAACCACGGCTCGCTCGACGGCACGACCTCCTTCGCGGCGCTGAGCAGGTCCTTCATCCCGATCATCCGTACGGCCCCGGTCCGGGCGGAGTCGAGCAGCGCCCGCTCGGCCGCGGCCTCGCACACATGGGCCAGGTCGGCACCGGACAGTCCGTCGGTGGCCTTGGCGAGCTTGCCCAGGTCGACGTTCTCGATCGGCCGCTCCCGCAGGTGGTACCGGAGGATCGCCTCACGGGCCGGCGCGTCGGGAGGCAGCACGAGCAGGGTGCGGTCCAGCCGTCCGGGCCGCCGCAGCGCGTTGTCGACGTCCCAGGGCACGTTGGTGGCGGCCAGGACGAACACGCCGTCGTTCGCGCCCGCGTCGATCCCGTCCAACTCGGTCAGCAGCTGATTGACGGTGTTGCGCATTCCGCCGTGCGCGCTGCGGCTGCGCTTGGCGCCGAGGGCGTCCAGCTCGTCGAGGAAGACGACACACGGCGCCTGCCGACGGGCGGTCTGGAAGACCTCGTGCATGTTGCGCTCGGAGTTGCCGGTCCACATGTCGAGCACGTCGTTGACGGAGACCGACAGGAAGGAGGCCCCCAACTCCCCGGCGACGGCCCGCGCGACGAAGGTCTTCCCGCAGCCCGGCGGCCCGTACAGCAGCAGGCCGCCCCGCAGGCTCTTGCCGTAGAGCTTGCGCAGCTCGGGATTGCGCAGGGGCGCGAGGAAGGCGGCCTCCAGCCGGTCCTTCACCTCCTGCATCCCGCCGACGTCCGCGAGCCGCACGGCCCCGGGCCTCTCGACGTCCCACGCCTCGGCGTCCCCGGGGTCGCCGCCGCCGTCCGCCCGCACCGGCTCCTCTGCCTCGACGAACCGCGGCGGCACGATGTCCCCGACCTGCTCCTCGGCAGCTCTCCAGTCGAAACCGGGGCGCTGCCCGGCCGGGTCCGACGGGGCGGGCGGCTGCGACATCTGCTCCGCAGCCGTCGTACGACCGGCCTGCGCGGGAGGCGTCGCGGGCTGCTCGGGCAGGCCCATGGCCCGGCTCATGAGCTGCCGGGCCTGTGCGTCACCCGGAGCGTGCTGCAGGGCGACGGCGACCTCCGAGACGGCGGCCTCCGACTGACCTGCGCCCAGGAGGAGTTCGGCCAGATGCAGTCGGAGCGGCACATCGGCGGGCGCGGCGGCGACGGCCGTCCGCAGGCTCTGGATCAGAGGAGAGTCTTCCGGCATGGGCTCCAGCCTACGGAGCCGCTGCGCGGTCAGTTCCGCTTGGGCCCGGTGATGGCCTCACCGATGACGAATCCCTTGGCGGGGCCTTCGGGGACGGTGACCTCGGTGCCGTAGGGGACGCGGTGGATGTCCTCCCAGTCGGCCTGGTCGGGGCGCGGGCTGGTGAAGAGGGTGACGGCGCCCTGGCCGTCGTAGTCGTCGATGAGGACGTAGACGGGGATGACGGCGCGGGCGTATTCGCGACGCTTTCGCAGGCGGTCGCGTTCCAGATCACGGTGGCCGGGGGAGGCCACTTCCACGACGAGGGAGACAGCTGAAGCGGCTACGCCCAGTCCTTCCTCGTCAGCGTGCGACTCCAGGTCTTCGGGCGCGATCAGGACGTCAGGGATCCACGCCTTGAGCCCGTGGACGACGTTGGTGTCCTGATATGCAGCATGTTCTCCCTCGCCCAAGAACCTCACCAACCTGTTGCGGAGGCGGTTGACGATCTGGGCGTGGGAAAGGCGACCTGTGGGCGACACCTCGATGGCTCCCTCGATGATCTCGGCGCGGTAGCCCTCGGGGAGTTCCATGGCCCTCCATGCCTGCCACAGGACCTCGTCCAGGTCGGGTCCGTTCAGGGGTTCAGCGGGAGCCTCGGACATGATCTCGGGCCTCTCATGCGTGAGAGCGGTCAAGGCGGTACCTCCTCTGCAAGTGTGGGCTGGGCTGGGCGGCGACACAAGCAACGCGATCACGCTGGGCGCGACGGTGGACATGACCGGAGAAGACGACGTGCGATCGCCCGTTCGAGTGGCAGCTGAAACGGTCAGCCGCCTCTGCTCGACCGGGTCCCGCGACTGACCGCGACGCGGAGTACTTCCGCCAGCGATTCCGAGGCCCGCGCCAGTGCGAAACGCATGGCCGTTTCCCCCGCCGCCCGGTCTGCGAGTACGGCCCTCGCCCCGGCCAGCACCTGCTCGCCCGACCGCACCTGGGCCGCCTCCACTTCGTCGGCGAGGAGGGAGAGGCGGCTGTGGTCGCCGTCGGTGCTGAGGTAGCAGGGTTTGCCCTCCGGGGTGCTCCACGGCAGGAGGCGGAGTCCGTCACTCACGCGAACACCTCCACTTCGCGGAGGTAGGGCCGGACGAGGGGTGTGTCGTACCAGAAGAGGTGTGCTTCGGCGTCGCGCCGGTGGACGGACTGCGTGGTCAACGGCAGTTCTGCGTAGGTCAGTTGGGGCGGGGACGCCCGGCGGCGGCCCTGGGCGGGGAGCAGTGCCCGGATGAGCAGAAGCAGTAGCGGTTCGATGACTTCGGCGATGCGTGCGCGCACGTCGACGCTCCATGAGAGGCAGGGGGGGTGACGAGCGGTGATTACCGTTCGTGCATCGATCGTCACAGCCCCGGCGTACGCTGCGGAAGAGGTTCGGTGTTGCCTGGGGCGCCAGGCAACGGGGAGGGGTGACGTGGGCGAGAACGTTGACGCGGAGCCGGTTTCCGGGCGGACAGTGCTGGGGCAGACGCTGCGGGTGCTTCGCGAGAAGGTCGGGAAGTCACTGGGGCAGGTGGCCGACGAAACCGGGTACGACAAGAGCTACTTGAGTCGGTTGGAGTCCGGGGAGCGGCTGTCCAAGGTGACGGTCATGGAGGACCTGGACGCGTATTACGAGGCCGGTGACCTGCTGGTTGGTCACTGGAAGATGGCCCGGCTGGACGCGTTCAGGGATCGGTGCAAGGAGTTCATGGGGCTGGAGGCGACGGCGCGGATCATGTGGAAGTACGCGCCGGGTGTGCCTGGACTTCTGCAGACCGAGGACTTCGCCCGCGAGGCGTTGTCTGGGCCCCAGACAACGCTGGAGGGTGACGACTGGGTCGAGGAGCAGGTGGCGGCCCGCCTCGGACGGCAGTACCTGCTGCGCCAGAAGCCGACGCCAGGTGTCCGTATCGTCATGGACGAGTACGCGTTCCGGCGCCCCGCGGCTCTCCCGAAGACCTGGGAGGACCAGTTGCTCCATATCGAGGCGGTGGCGAAGTGGCCGAACATGGTGCTTCAGGTGCTGCCCTTCTCCGCCGGAGTCCATCACCACATGGAGGCGTCGCTCACGCTGCTGTGGCAGAAGGACGGCAGCGGTGTTGCCTACGTCGAGGGCAACAGCCATGGTGAGTTGGTCGAGGAGCCGGACGCGGTTCTGCGGCACCGGTTGTCCTACGATCGGCTCCGGGACATGGCGTTGTCCCCGTCCGACTCGCTCGCGTTCATCAGGGACGTACTGGAGGAGTATCGATCATGAAGCAAACCCCCGACCTCAGCATCGCCACCTGGCGCAAGTCGAGCTACAGCGACGGGGGAGACAACAACTGCGTCGAGGTCGCCGACGGCCACCCCGGCGTCGTCCCGGTCCGCGACAGCAAGACCCCCGACGGCCCCGTGCTCGTCATCGGTGCACCGGCGTGGGGAGCCTTCGTCGAGGCGGACTGGCAGGTGGCCTGACGGACGGCCTTCAGCCGTGAGCCCGCGGAGCGCCCGGTGGCGCCTGCAACAGCGCTTGCGGGAGGTACCCGGATCTGATGTTCGGCACCCACCCGTGTACGTGGACCGCGAGCGCGACAAGGGCGATCGTGCCCAACGGCAGCAGGCTCCGGGGTGCCGCGTCGGCCGGCTGACTCTCGCGGTACTGGACGAGCCGTTCGACAAGGGCTGCTTCGAACGCCTCCGGATCGTCCTCCAGAAGCACGCGCAGCAGCCGCTGGTCCGGCGACAGCCCGCCCAAGGCGTCCAGTCGGCGAGCAGCCTCGGCGCGCTCCCCGGCGGTCGGCATGCGCAGCGGCACGGTCGGCCAGTCGCTGGGCAGGTGTCCACGCGCTTCGGTCAGGTAGCCGCACAGGGCGTCCATGGAGACGAGATCAGCCGGATCGGAGAGCGACTTCCGTAGGCTGTACGGCACTCCCTCCCGGATGGCCGGTGCGTAGTCGTCACGCAGAAGAAGACCGATGGCCCGTTCCCTGTCCCAGATCCTGCCGCTGGCCAGGCACAGCGCGAAGGCGTCCTGCCAGGTCCTCGCGGTGGGTGCGAGCGCGGCACCTGGAGGGCAGTCGTAATTCTCGCTGAGCAGCGCATCGTTGACGATGGGCAGAGGAATCTCGAAGTCGCCCTTGGGATACGCGCCGATGCCGAGGACTCCGAGAGTGCATTCCGCAGCGGTGTCCAAGGCCTCGCGTGCGACGAAGGAACTGAGCACCGGGTCCTGCTGGCTGTGTGCGGCGACGTGATCGAGCAGGTCGTCGCTCATCTGCTGGAGCAGATCAAGGCTCACGTAGTAGTACAGCTCTCGCCAGTGACCGTCCGCGCGACTGCGGACATCAGCGAGCGCACTGCTGATCAGCTCCTGATCGACCGTGTGACACGGCACTTCCCGCACTGGTCCCCCTGAACTCGGTCACGTCGGAGTGACGGAGAGATCTCTCCGTCACCCGCAACATCGTTGCATACGCAACCCGTTATGCGGTCGTACGTTCGACGGGGCGGGGTGCGTTCAGCAGTCCAGGCCAGTTCTGCTCCGCCGCCCACTGCGCGAACGTCTGCCAGCCGACCTCCGGGTACGCCCGGCGCAGGGCCGGGACGTCGACGTCGAGGCCCGTCGTGGTGAAGTACGTGAACATCGCGGCCAAGTCCTCGGAGTGGGCGCGGACGTGGTCGAGGGCGACCTCGTGGTGGGTGATGGGGCAGCCCGTGGCGGTGGTGAGGGCGGTGGCGATCTCCTCCGGGGTGCAGGTGTCGGAGGCGATGTCGATGCGGCGGCCCACGAATTCCTTCCGGCGGCTGAAGGCCAGCGCGGCGAACGCGCCGATGTCCGCGGCGGAGATCAGGGCGAAGGGCCGGTCGGCGGGCATGGGCCAGCCGAAGACGCCCTCGCGCAGCCCGGCCATCGTCCAGCCGCCCGCGTAGTTGTCCATGAATGCGGCCGGGGCGATCACCGTCCAGGGCACGTCGGATGCGCGCAGGTGCCGTTCGATCTCGTGCTTGCTCTCGTAGTGCGGGATTCCGGTGCCGCGGTCGGCGTGGGCGGCGGAGGTGAGGACGAGGTGCCCGAGGCGGGCGGCAGCGGCGGCGTCGACGAGGGTTCTGCCCTGCCGGACCTCGGTTGCCGTGTCGGTGCCGAAGGGGGTCGTGACCGCGAAGAGCGCGTCCGCGCCGGTGAGGGCCGCGTCCAGGGAAGCGCGGTCGCCGAAGTCGGCGTGGCGGATCTCGGCGCCGAGGGCGCGCAGTTCGGCGGCGGCCGCCGAGTCCGGTCGGCGGGTCAGGGCGCGGACGCGGTGGCCGGCGGCCAGGACGGCACGGGCGGTGGCTCCGCCCTGGGCGCCGGTGGCACCGGTGACGGCGACGGTGAGCATGGGTGTCTCCCGGGTGGCTAGAATTGCTGCGTGGCGCATTAGCTGCGTCACGCAGGATAATAGGCATAGATTGCTGCGTCGCGCAGTGATTTCTGAAGATGAGTGAAGGCGAGCCACGTGACGGACACGACGGACACGACGGACCCGCGACGGGCCCGGCTGTACGAGGAGCTGTCGGCGGAGTCGCGTCGCTACCACGCGGCGTACGTGCTGTTCAATCAGGCCGTCGCCGACCACCTCGGCCTGCACCCCACCGACGTACAGGCCCTGAGCCTGCTGACCGTCGAGCCCGAGCCGCTCACGGTCCGCCAGATCGCCGACCTGACCGGCCTCACCACGGGCTCGGCCACCCGGCTGGTGGACCGGCTCGAACGCGGCGGCTATGTGGACCGCACGCCCGACCCGGGCGATCGCCGCCGGGTGCTGGTCACCCCGGTGCCGGAGCGCGTCGCACGCGTCACCGCGGTGTGGGACGAGCTGGGCCGCACCTGGCGGACCCTGCTGGACGACCACAGCGAGGACGAACTGCGGGCCATCACCCGCCACATGCGCCGCGCCAACGCCCTGAGCCGCACCCAGATCGAACGCCTGCGATCCCTGCCGAAGCCGGACTGACCGGACTGACCGGACCGGGCTTGCTCAGCCGACCAGCGTCTCCGACGGCTCCGGCGGTT
>NZ_KQ948209.1:47143-48107 GCF_001514035.1 Streptomyces yokosukanensis
AGGCGACGGCCGTACGCAGGCTCTGGATCAGAGGAGAGTCGTCCGGTAAGCATCCCACCCTGCGAAGCCGCCGTACGGCTACCTCCGTTCGGGCCCCTTGATTGCCTCACCGATGACGAATTCCTCGCCGGGACTTCGGGAAAGCCACGCCGATGGCAGGCTCGCTTACTACTGATTCCGGCCTTCCGCTGAAGCCCCGTGAGTACGCAGTCGGCCCCGGCGCTTGGCTTGCGAGTGCGGCCGTGTTCTGTGGACGGCGGTTTCCGGCGCCGTCTGCGTTCGGAGGGTGTGGTCGTTCGCAGGTCTATGCCCGGATGCGGTGGCAGGAAGTTGGGGATGCCCCGCCGCTCGCCAGGGGCGAGTTGGCTGAAACGGATCAATGGCGATCTTGTGAATAGCAAGGAGATCGCGGATGATCTGTGTATCAAGAGCATGCCAAGCGAGTGGATAGGGGAACTTGGTGCCGAAGTTCAAAGTAAAGCTTGCAGCGATAGGCGGGGTTGTGGGCCTCACGGCCGGGCTGATGCTGACAGGGGGCAGCCCGGCAAGTGCTGCCTCGACTGAGGACATCTTTACGTTCAACTTCTACTATCCCCCGGGGGACAATTCCACCGAGATCCAGGTGTATGACGCCACGAAGGGAATCGCGTCCGGATACGCCGACTTCGTACCGGACGGCGACACCCTGATCGCCCATGACTCCGGCGCAGACGGGTACGGGATCGAAGCACATCTGTCCACTAGTCCTGAGCGAACCGCGTCCACGAGGGGGCACGGTTCCCCGTACACCGCGGTGGCAAAGGGCAACCTGCCAGAGAAGACGACGTATAAGTTCTGGGTTTGCGCCGTCAAGGGCACATGGTCGAGCTGCTCCGGCAAGCAGCTTGTGATCTCCTGACAACAGCACCAGCAGGGAGAGGCAGGGCCGCCGAGTTGAGCGTGGTTGGGCGTCTCTCTCAGGCGA
>NZ_KQ948209.1:48854-96838 GCF_001514035.1 Streptomyces yokosukanensis
CGCAGCGCCGATTCGACCGTGTCCTGGAACGACACCACCTGGACGCGCTCACCGCGCTGGCCCTCCGAGCGGGACAGCTCCTGCAGGTCGCCGATCAGCGAGGAGAGTTCGGTCATCTGGGCCTTCACCGAGGCGAGCAGTGCCTTGCGGTCCTCCGGCGGAAGCGGGCGGCCCGTCTCCTCGCTGCGGGTGAGGAGGTCGATGTTCGTCCGCAGCGACGTCAGCGGCGTACGCAGTTCATGACCGGCGTCGGCGATCAACTGCTGCTGCAGGTCGCGGGAGCCGGCCAGGGCGGTGGTCATCGAGTTGAAGGAGCGGGAGAGGCGGGCGATCTCGTCCTCGCTGTCGTCCTCCACGGGGATCCGGATGGTCAGGTCCTCGGTTCTGGCCACGTGCTCCACGGCCTCGGTGAGCTTGTCGACGGGGCGCAGTCCCGCCCGCGCGACGGCGAGCCCCGCGGCACCGGCGCCGATGACACCGACCCCGGACACGAGGAGCAGGATGAGGGCGAGGTCGTTGAGGGTCTTCTCGGTGTTCTCGAGCGGCTCGGCGGTCATCCAGGCGGCTCCCGCATACGACTGGGGTCCGGTGTCCGTGACGACCACGAGCGGCATGGTGAGCACCCGGACCGGGTTGCCGTCGGTGTCCGTGCCGTTGCGGAGAATGCCGCCCTCGCTGATGTCGCGTCCGACGATCGCCCGGTCGGCCGGGGTGGTCTTCACCGTGCCCGGGGAGTCCGACGAGACGCACACCGTGCCGTCCGCCTTGACCAACTGCGAGTAGAGGGTGTTGCGGGTCAGGCCGCTGGAGGACCCCTCCGGCTTCTGCGGGCACGCGGCCAGCAGGTCGAGCACCTGCCCGGCCCGCACAGGACGCTTCGAGGAGTTCTGCAGATCCTTGTCGACCAGGTCGTACAACTTCCCCTGCACGATGAACCAAGCCGTCACCGAGACCGCCGCCACCGCGAATGCCACCGCCGCCGCGACCAGCATGGCCAGTCGGGCCCTGATGGGCAGTGCGCGGTACCGCCGTACCAGCTTCCTCACTCGGCGCCGCCCTGGCGCAGGACGTACCCCACACCCCGCACCGTGTGCACGAGGCGGGGCTCGCCGTCGGCCTCGGTCTTGCGGCGCAGGTACATGACGTAGACGTCGAGCGAGTTGGAGGAGGGTTCGAAGTCGAAGCCCCAGACCGCCTTCAGGATCTGCTCGCGGGTGAGGACCTGGCGCGGGTGCGCCATGAACATCTCCAGCAGGGTGAACTCCGTGCGGGTCAGTTCGACCGGGCGGCCGTCCCGGGTGACCTCGCGCGTGGCGAGGTCCATGCGGAGGTCGCCGAAGGTCAGCGCCTCGTCCTGCTGGGCCTCGGCCGACACCGCGGCCGCGTAGGAGCTGCGGCGCAGGAGCGCGCGGATGCGGGCGAAGAGTTCGTCCAGTTCGAAGGGCTTGACGAGGTAGTCGTCGGCGCCCGCGTCGAGACCGGTCACCCGGTCGCCGACCGTGTCGCGGGCGGTGAGCATCAGGATCGGAGTGGTGTCGCCGGCGCCGCGGATGCGGCGGGCCGCCGTCAGGCCGTCCATGCGGGGCATCTGGATGTCCAGGACGACCAGGTCGGGCTTGTAGGCGGTGGCCTTCTCCAGTGCGTCCGCGCCGTCGACGGCCACCTCCGTGTCGTACCCGTCGAACGCGAGGCTGCGCTGGAGCGCCTCGCGTACCGCCGGCTCGTCGTCGACGATCAGGATGCGCTGGGGGTCACGGTCGCCTTCGGCGGGACTCATCGCTCGCGATTCCTCAGGGTGCGGTGGGTGGGACGGAACGGGTCTCTCTCAGCCTGCCACGACCGGCGGTCCGGCAGAGGCATCCGGCAGGGGCACCGCCGGGTGCCTAGGCCCGGACCGCGGTCAGCCGGTTCAGGGGGACCTTGCGGCGGTGGGTGCGGACGGGGCCGGTGCGCAGGCCCATCAGTTCCGGGAACTGCGTCGTCACGACGTCCTCGGGTGCGTGGGCCGTCGGCTGAGCCGCACGTGGTGCCCTGCGGGGTGCGCGGCGGGTCGCAGGCCGGGTGGTGCGGGACGTCGGCCGGTTGGCGCGGGAGGACGACTCGGGTGTGCGGGGTGCCGGGATGGGCGCGTGCAGGTCCCGGGAGACCCAGAGGGCCAGGATGAAGTCGGCGGGACCGCGGTCGGAGATCTGGTGCGAAACCTTGGTGATCATGACGTACTCCCTGCTGGACGTGCCCCCCGGCGGACTGAGGGTGAAGCGCTAGCTCTTGTTGCCGGCCCGCAGCTTGGCCAGGTCGGACTTGACCGTGTCGACGGGGATCGCGAAGCCGAGGCCGATGCTGCCCGCGTCCGAGGACTGCGAGGACTGCTCGCTCGACGAGTACATCGCGGAGTTGATGCCGATGACGTTGCCGCTCGCGTCGATGAGCGCACCGCCGGAGTTGCCGGGGTTGAGGGACGCGTCGGTCTGGATCGCCTTGTACGTCGTCGTCGACGAACCCGTGTCGCCGTTGAAGTGGCGGCCGCCGAACTCGAACGGCCACTGGCCGCCGCCCTGGCCCTGGCCCTGGCCCTGACCCTGGCTCTCGTCCGTGGAGACGGTCACGTCCCGGTTGAGGGCGGAGACGATCCCGCTGGTGACGGTGCCGGTCAGGCCCTCGGGGGAGCCGATCGCGACGACCGTGTCACCGACCTGGACGTTCGACGAGTTGCCGAGCGACGCGGGCCGCAGCCCGGACGCGCCCTGCAGCTTGATCAGCGCGAGGTCCTTGGAGCTGTCGGTGCCGACGACCTCGGCGGTGTAGCTCTTGCCGTCGCTGGTGCGCGCCTTGATGGACTGCGCGCCGGAGATGACGTGGTTGTTGGTGACGATCTCGCCGCCGGAGCTGATGATCACGCCGGAGCCGGTGGACGAGCCGTTGCTGAGGGTGGCCTGGATCTCGACCACGCTCGGGCTGACCGCGGCCGCGATCGCGGCGACGTCGCCCTTCTTGCCGGTCGGCACCACATGGGTGCTCGTGCCGGCGGTGGCGGCCGTGTCCTTGCCGGTCAGCTCCTGGAAGGCGTACGCCGTTCCGCCGCCGACCGCCGCCGCGACGATCGCGACGGCCGCGAGGAGGGCGACCGGACCCCGGTTGCGCTTCCTCCTCGGCTCGGGTGCCGGGAGGGCGTCCGTCGCCGTCGGGGGGTCGTACGACGGCGGGGGCGGCCACTCGGGGTTCACGGGAGCGGAGTAGCTGTGAGGCTGGGCGTATCCGCCCTGCTGGGCGGACACTTCCTGCCGGCCGTACGCGCCCTGCTGGGCGTCACCCTGCGGGGTGTCGTACTCGTACTCGCCGCTGCGGCGGATGCTCTCGGTCATGCAAGTAGCCTCCCCGGTGACCATGAGAGCTTCCTGAGTGCTCGCTGAGAAGCCCGGCAGAAGCTCGTTTGCCCGATATAAAGGCGGTACTCGGGGTGCGGGCGCCCCCTCTCATCCGCTTCTCAGAAACGCCTCAGACCGCCGCGCAGCCGCAGGACGTCCGCACCACCAGCCGGGACGGGAACGTCTTCAGCCGCTCCCGCCGCGACCCCGCCACCCGCAGCCCGTCGTCCAGCACCAGGTCGACCGCGGCCCGTGCCATCGCCGAGCGGTCCGAGGCGACCGTGGTCAGCGGCGGGTCGGCGAGCGCCGCCTCCTTGATGTCGTCGAAGCCGGCCACCGCCAGCTGCCCGGGCACGTCGATGCGCAGCTCGCGCGCGGCCCGCAGCAGGCCGATCGCCTGGTCGTCGGTGGAGCAGAAGACCGCCGGCGGGCGATGGGGCCGGGAGAGGACGTCCAGGGCGACGCGATAGGCGTCGTAGCGGTTGTAGGGCGCCTCGAACAGCCGGCCCTCGGTGGACAGCCCCGCCTCGTCCATGGCCCGCTTCCAGCCCTCGACGTGGTCGGAGACCGGGTCGCCGACGGCCGGCGTCTCCGCCGTACCGCCCATACAGGCGACGTACTCGTAGCCGTGCTCCAGCAGATGGCGTACGGCGAGCTGGGCGCCGCCCAGGTCGTCCGTCACCACGGCGACGTCGTCGATGGCCTCGGGCCGCTCGTGCAGCAGCACCACCCGGGCGTCCCAGGCGTCGATCTCGGCGGCGGCCAGGTCGTTCAGGGCGTGCGAGACGAGGATCAGGCCCGAGACGCGCATGCCCAGGAAGGCGCGCAGATAGTGGACCTCGCGTTCGCTGATGTAGTCGGTGTTGCCGACCAGGACCATCTTGCCGCGCTCGGAGGCGGCCTGTTCGACGGCGTGCGCCATCTCGCCGAAGAAGGGCTGGCGGGCGTCCGGGATGATCAGGCCTATGAGGTCGGTCCGGCGGGACGCCATCGCCTGGGCGACCCGGTCGGGGCGGTACCCCAGTTCCTTGATCGCCGCGAGGACACGCTCGCGCGTGGCCGGGGCGACCGGCCGGGGTCCGTTGTTGATGACGTAACTGACGACGGCGGTGGAGGTCCCAGCCAGCCGTGCCACATCATCGCGAGTCACCTTGGCCACGCGCGGAGTCTACGCGGATGGACCCGCTCTGGGCAGGGCGTATCAGCGCTTGGATGTGCGCGAGCGATGCCCTGCCCGAGTGGCTGTCACACGTGTGCTAGGCGTCCGCGTGCATCTGCGTGCCGTCCAGGACGGCGGACTCGGCGGATGTGTCCGCATCTTTCGCCTTTGCGCGGTCCGCCCTGGCCTTGGCGTCCTCGCCGGACCGGTCGCCCTTCTCGGGCGTAACGAATCGATAACCGACGTTCCGTACGGTGCCGATCAGCGACTCGTGCTCCACGCCGAGCTTGGCGCGCAGCCGTCGTACGTGCACGTCCACCGTCCGGGTGCCGCCGAAGTAGTCGTAGCCCCACACCTCCTGCAGCAGCTGGGCGCGGGTGAAGACCCGGCCCGGGTGCTGGGCGAGGTACTTCAGCAGCTCGAACTCCTTGAAGGTGAGGTCGAGGACCCGGCCCTTGAGCTTCGCGCTGTACGTCGCCTCGTCGACCGAGAGGTCGCCGTTGCGGATCTCCATCGGGGAGTCGTCGTTGACGATCTGCTGCCGTCCCATGGCGAGACGCAGTCGGGCCTCCACCTCCGCGGGGCCGGCGGTGTCGAGGAGCACGTCGTCGATGCCCCAGTCGGCGGTGACGGCGGCGAGACCGCCCTCGGTGACGACGAGGATCAGCGGACAGCCGGGGCCGGTGGAGCGCAGCAGCTGGCACAGGCTGCGCACCTGCGGCAGATCACGGCGGCCGTCGACGAGGATGACGTCGGCGCCCGGGGTGTCGACCAGGGCGGGGCCCTCCGCGGGGGCCACCCGCACGTTGTGCAGCAGCAGGCCGAGGGCGGGGAGGACCTCCGTCGACGGCTGAAGGGCGTTGGTCAGGAGCAGCAGAGAACTCATACGTCTGGTTCCTCCTCGGTCCCTGCGAGCCTGTGCGGACGGGCACTGCTCTGCGATCCCGAAGGCCCCGTACATCCGCGGTCACCTGAGGTTTCCCGCTTCGTATACAACGCTTCCGAAAGCACAAAAGGACCCGGGGGCTGCGCTGCCCGAGTCCTCTGCCCAGCAGAATAGCCCACATGAGCAACGGTCCGGCAGGTCATGTGGCACGTTCCACCGTTCGTCCGAACTCTGAGACAGGCAGACGGGCCCCTATCCGGACGTTTCTGCGCACCGCCGACGGGATTCCGGTCGATTCCGTATACGACCCGGGCGCATTCGTATACGAAACCGCTCCGGACGCCTTCCGTTCCCCCTCCCGTGACCTGGTGTTCGTCGTCGCCCACGGGTTCACCGGGGACGCGGACCGGCCGCACGTACGACGGGTGGCGGGCGTGCTGCGCGATTACGGCGCCGTCGTCACCTTCTCCTTCCGCGGGCACGGGCGCTCCGGCGGCCGGTCCACGGTCGGCGACAAGGAGGTCCTGGACCTCGACGCCGCCGTCGAGTGGGCCCGCGGCCTCGGCCACGCGCGCGTGGCGACCGTCGGCTTCTCCATGGGCGGCTCGGTGGTCCTGCGGCACGCGGCGCTGCGCCCCGGCACGGTCGACTCGGTGGTCTCGGTCAGCGCCCCCGCCCGCTGGTACTACCGGGGCACGGCCCCCATGCGCCGGCTGCACTGGCTGGTCACCCGGCCCGAGGGCCGGCTGGTCGGCCGCTACGGCCTGCGCACCCGGATCCACCCCCGCGACTGGGATCCGATCCCCCTGTCGCCGGTCGAGGCGGTTCCCCGGATCGCACCGACCCCGCTCCTCATAGTCCACGGCGACCGCGACGGCTACTTCCCCCTCGACCATCCCCGGATGCTCGCCGAGGCGGCCGGTGGCCACGGCGAACTCTGGACGGAGCCGGGCATGGGCCACGCGGAGCACGCGGCGGACGACGCCCTGCTCGCCCGGATCGCGGACTGGGCAGTGGCCCGGGCGGGCTAGCCTGACACCATCTGTCTTCTGTCCCTGTCTTTTCTTGCCGTCGATTGAGGAACGAGATGCCCAAGGTCACGGTGCGCTACTGGGCCGCCGCCAAGGCCGCGTCCGGCGTCGCCGAGGAGCCGTACGACGCGGACACGCTCGCCGACGCGCTGGCCGCCGTGCGTGTGCGACACCCCGGTGAACTCACGCGCGTGCTGCAGCGATGCTCCTTCCTCATCGACGGTGACCCCGTCGGGACCCGCGCGCATGAGACGGTACGGCTGGCCGAGGGCGGCACGGTCGAGGTGCTCCCGCCGTTCGCAGGAGGGTGAGGCGATGAGCGACCAGCCGTATCAGGGCGATCATCCGTATCAGGGCGACCAGCCGCCGTATCAGGGGCATCCCCACCAGGGCGACCAGCCGTATCAGGGCGGCCCGTACGAGGGTTACGACCCCTATCAGCAGCAGTGGCCCCAGCAGGACCAGTACGCGGCGCACGGGCAGCAGTCCGGCTACGACCCGCAGCTCACCCAGCACTGGCAGGGGCAGACCTGGGAGACGCAGACGCACGCGTCGATGCAGATGCCGGCGCAGGCGGCCGAGACCGCGTATCCGCCGCAGCAGACGTTCGAAGGCACGTACCAGCAGCAGCCGTACGCGGGCCCCTACGCGTCCGCACCTCAGCCCCAGCCTCAGCCTCAGCCCCAGCCCCACGTTCAGGCAGCACCGCAGCCGCAGCCGCAGCCCGAACCCGTGGTGGCACCGGCGCAGACGCCCGCACCGGAGGCCGCCTCCGAGTCCGAGCCGGCCTACGGTCCCGCCACGCTCGCCGGAAACTCCCGGATCACCGACGCCCAGCGGGCACGGCTGGAGGGCCGTTCACCGATCATCGAGCCCGGTATGCAGCCGGCGCTGCTGACCGCACTGCTGGCCCTGCTGCTGGCCGCGACGGCGTCCATCGCCTCGTACGCGCTGGTGGTGCCCCTGGTGGTGCTGCAGGCGGTGACGGCGGCGGGCTGGTTCCGGCTGAACGGCATGTGGCCGGCCCGGCAGGGCATCGCGCTGGCCTTCCTCGGCGGGGTGACCGCCGACGTGGCCGTGCTGGTCGCCGGCCGCGAGGACGCGCCCGCCGCGATCCTCGGCCCGCTCGGCGTCTGGGTCCTGCTCTCGCTGGTCCTGCAACTGCGCTCGCACGCCTCGCCGGACGAGCGGATGTACGGCCTGATGGCGACGGTCGTCTCGGCGGCACTGTCGGTCCTGGCCACCGGGTATCTGGGCGCCGACCCGCACGCGGTGTCCGTGGGCGCGGCGGCGGTG
Source organism: Streptomyces yokosukanensis (assembly GCF_001514035.1). Lineage (GTDB taxonomy): Bacteria > Actinomycetota > Actinomycetes > Streptomycetales > Streptomycetaceae > Streptomyces > Streptomyces yokosukanensis. Next base: position 56,592 of record NZ_KQ948209.1, read on the forward strand.
GCGGTGACCGTCGTGGCACGGGCCCTGCCGCTGCCCACGCCCGCATCGCTGGTGGTGGCCCTGCTGGCGGCCGCCGGCGCGGGCATCGCGGTGGGCGGCATGACCGGGACGGGCGCGAAGGGCGCCGCCCTGGGAGCGGCGGCGGCCGTCTGCGCACTCATCGGTCACCGGGTCGCCGGCTACGACTACCCCTCCCGCTTCGTCCACTTCACGGCGGGCGTGGCCCTGCCCCTGTCGGCTGCCGCGCCGGTGGTGTGGGTGCTGGGACGCGCCCTGGGCTGAGCGCCGTAGGAGCACTTCGCCGCTGCCGGGTGCGAGCAGTGGGGGGTCGTTCGCAAGCCACGATGGCCCCGCGCCCGGCAACGGTGAGCAACCTCTTACGGCGGGAAGCCGAAGGGCCGTACCCCATTGGTGTCCAACCCCTGGGGTACGGCCCTTCGGCCCGTCACTGCCGCACCGGTCAGACCGCGATCGCGACCTCGGCGAGCGCGCCCTTCTCCGCCACGACGACCGTGCGGTCGGCGGAACCGCCCGGCACCAGCGCCCGGAGGGTCCACGTGCCCTCGGCCGCGTAGAACCGGAACTGACCGGTCGCGGAGGTGGGGACCTCGGCGGTGAACTCGCCGGTCGAGTCGAGCAGGCGGACGTACCCCGTCACCGGCTCGCCGTCGCGGGTCACGTGACCCTGGATCGTGGTCTCACCGGGCTTGATCGTCGAGGCGTCCGGGCCGCCGGCCTTCGCTCCGCACATGCTGTTTCTCCTGAGGGGTCTGACCGGGAGGTCGGTCGGGATGGGGGAGGGAGGGGACGCCTGGGGCTACTTGCCGGCGCCCAGCTCGATCGGCACGCCGACGAGGGAGCCGTACTCGGTCCAGGAACCGTCGTAGTTCTTGACGTTCTGGACACCGAGCAGCTCGTGCAGCACGAACCAGGTCAGGGCCGAGCGCTCACCGATGCGGCAGTAGGCGATCGTGTCCTTGGCGAGGTCCACGTCCTCCTCGGCGTACAGCTCCTTCAGGTCGTCGTCCGACTTGAAGGTGCCGTCGTCGTTGGCGTTCTTCGACCACGGGATGTTCTTGGCGCTCGGGACGTGGCCCGGACGCTGCGACTGCTCCTGCGGCAGGTGCGCCGGGGCGAGCAGCTTGCCGGAGAACTCGTCGGGCGAGCGCACGTCGACCAGGTTCTGCGCGCCGATCGCGGCGACGACGTCGTCGCGGAAGGCACGGATCGAGGTGTCCTGCGCCTTGGCCTTGTAGTCGGTCGCGGCGCGCTCGGGCACCTCGGTGCCGTCGACCAGCTCGCGGGCGTCCAGCTCCCACTTCTTGCGGCCGCCGTCGAGAAGCTTGACGTTCTCGTGGCCGTACAGCTTGAAGTACCAGTAGGCGTACGACGCGAACCAGTTGTTGTTGCCGCCGTAGAGGATCACCAGCGTGTCGTTGGCGATGCCCTTCTTCGACAGGAGCTTCTCGAAGCCCTCCTGGTCGATGAAGTCGCGGCGGACCGGGTCCTGAAGGTCCTTGGTCCAGTCGATGCGGATCGCGTTCTTGATGTGGTTCTTGTCGTAGGCGGACGTGTCCTCGTCCACCTCGACGATGGCGATGGCCGGGTCGTCCAGGTGCTCCTGCAGCCAGTCGGCATCGACCAGGACGTCGGTGCGGCTCATGCTCTTTCTCCTCCGGGGCAGTTGCGGCGGGGCGTTTCGAAGTCGAGAGGGTGCGCGCGCCCAGGGACCGGGCGACGCACGGGTGCCCTTCCAGCAGGGCGGGGGGTGAGATGCGGAAGTCGGGGACTTTCGCTCAGAAGGGGCGACAGAGCATGGCGGCAACGCGGCACAGGTCCACTGCCCGCCGCTTCGTGAGGTCCGCCTGTCGCTTCATGCGGTCGATCGTAGGGACGTCCGGGCGGGCGTGTCACCGGTGTGTCAGATGACGAGACGCGATCGTCCGTATGGCGGGATAGGAAAAGCGCCCGGGGGCCGTCTCGCGGCCCGCCGAGCGCTCGTGCGGTCTCCGTATCTACGCTACGGACGACATCGTCTCGCCAGTCGGACAATCGGTGTCCACCGGCGCCACTGCTACCCCCGTTACCCCGCCAGTTTGACGTTCGAACCCTTCACCGTGATCTCCACACCGTCCTGCGCGGCCTGCACCTTGTCCAGCTTGATGCCGCCGGGCAACTGGTCGACGGCCTGCTGGAAGTCGGTGATCTCGCGGATGCGGTTCTCGGCGATCGCGGCGGCGCCGAGCCTGGGCAGCGAGTCGGCGTGGACCTGCACCCGGTCGTTCTCCACGGTCACCGAGCTGAGCACCGGGACGGTCTGCTTGATCCCCAGGGCCGAGATGGTGCCCTCCACCATGACCTTGATCTTGCCGTTGCCGCCGTCGGACAGGCCGACGATCCGGGCCGTGATGCCGGGGGCGACCTCGGTCGGCTGGGACTTGGCGGTCTTCATCAGCTCGGAGTAGGAGATCGTCGCGGTGCCGGTGGCGGTGTCCGCCGTGGCGGAGCTGTAGTCCCCGGAGAACGAGACGCCCTTCATGTCGGCCTTCAGGTCGTCGATCCGGATCGTCTTCCCGGCGGTCCCGGTGGCGGCGTCGTAGTCCTTGATCCCGACCTCGACGTCGTCGAGGGAGCCGCCCGCGACCTGCGTGAGGAACGGGAATCCCTTGATGTTCACGTCGGGCGTCGAGGCCAGGTTCTCCGTCGACTTCAGCTTGTCGGCGGCCTCGCCCTCGGCGAAGTGCACGGCGACCCGGTCCGCGATCGCGAACAGCCCACCCAGGACCACGACGACGATCAGGATTATTCGCAGGGCGCGCATGTGGTGTTTCCCCCCGGGGCGACAAAAGGTGTGTGGCTACGCCACGGTAACCCTGGTGGCCGGGCCCGAGCTGCGATTGTGGATCACTTGTGACAGGGACCTCCGGACCTACCCTGTACCTATGTACGCGCGGCGGCGCCACATCTACTTCGCCATGATGGGGACCTGCATCGGTCTCTTCGTCCTGGCCTGGGGAGTTGTCCGTATCTGGTCCGTGCCGGCGGCCGTCGGCATGTGTGTCGTGGCCATGCTCATCCCACCGGTCGCCGCGATGGTCGCGAACCGGCGGGGTCCCGAGGACCGCTGGTGGGACGACCCGTCCGGTGATCCCCAGTCCGACGAGTGGTGGGACGAGCTGGACGGCAAGAAGCGCCCGCCCCGGTAGACCACCCGTACGTCATGGGCCAGTGAGCACCGGCCGGGCGGGATCTGGTGGACGGACAGGATCTAGTAGACGAGGGCCTGGGTTTCGTCCGCGAGTGCCTCCTGGACGAAGACCTGCGCGCCCGCGATCCGCACGCCCTCGATGACATCCTTCTCGGTGATCTCCCGCCGGGCCGCGCACTGCGTGCACAGGGTGATGCGGCCCGCGGCGAGGATCGACTCGATCAGATCGGGCAGCGGAGCGGCGTGCGGCAGTTCGAACTCGGCGGCCCGTCCCGGCAGTGCGAACCAGGACGATTCCCCGGTCAGCCACAGCGACACCTCGACTCCGCTGGCCACGGCCACCGCCGCCACGGTGAACGCCTGCGAGCAGCGCTCGGGCGCATCGGACCCGGCCGTCACCTTGATCACGAGCTTCTTCGCCATGGCGGAAGGGTAGCCCGCACCGGACGGCGCACCTCGCCAAGAGGCCCCGCCCCGGGCCGCGTAAGCTGGGCCCCGGCTCTGTCGTACGCCCACCCTCGCTCAAGGAGCACCCGTGGAGATCTTCTTCGAAACCCTGCTGGTCCTGGTCTGCGTCGGCGTGCTCGCCTTCGCCGGTCTGACCGTGAAGAAGCTGTACCAGGGCCAGCGCTGACCCACATCCACGAAAGCCTCCCCTCATGATCGAGATCCCGTCCGACCTGCACAAGGACCTGGTTCCGCTCGCCTTCCTGCTCGGCAACTGGGCCGGTGCCGGCGTGCATGACTTCCCCGGCTCGCAGAAGTGCAACTTCGGCCAGGAGGTCAGCTTCACCCACGACGGCCGGGACTTCCTGGAGTACCACTCGCACACCTGGGTGCTGGACAAGGACGGCAACAAGGTCCGTCCGCTGGAGTCGGAGTCCGGCTACTGGCGGATCGACGCCGACCGCAAGATCGAGGTGACGATGACCCGCGACGACGGTGTCATCGAGATCTGGTACGGCGAGATGGCCGACAAGAAGCCCCAGATCGACCTGGTCACGGACGCCGTCGCCCGGACGGCCGCCGCGCAGCCGTACAGCGGCGGCAAGCGGCTCTACGGCTACGTCAAGAGCGACCTGATGTGGGTCGGCGAGAAGCAGACCCCGGACGTCGAGCTGCGCCCGTACATGTCGGCCCAGCTGAAGAAGGTCGTCACCCCGGAGGACGTCGAGCGCTGGGCCAAGGCCCTGCCCGACGACATGCCCGACGACGGCATCGCCTTCTTCAAGTAGGCGTTCCCGCCTTCTCGGCGGGCGTGCGCAGCGCTCGGGCCCGCCTCAGGCGGGCCTTTGCTTCAGCTTCTGCCACACCCGCTCGAGGTCCTCGACGTCCCGGTCGTCGAGACGGTCGTCGAAGACCTCGGCCAGGGCCGCCCGGCGGGTGGCGTCCGCCTCGGCGAAGGCGTGGCGGCCGGTGTCGCTGAGGGCTATGTGCACCGAGCGCGCGTCGGTGGGGGAGACCGTGCGGGTCACCAGGCCCCGGTCCTGCAGCGCGTTGATCACCCGGGAGACCTGGCTGCGGCTGAGCAGGGTCTTCGCGCCGAGGTCGGAGGCGGCGACCGGTTCGCTCTGCCCGTGCAGCCAGAGCATCACCTCGAACCACGACAGCGGCAGGTCGTGGGCGCGGGTCAGGGCTTGGTCGACGCGTGCGGCGAGGGTGGTGCCGGCCCAGACGAGGCCGTAGAAGGCGTGGTCGCGGGCGGCGAGTTCGCCCAGGGTGAGGTCGGCACGGTCCATGGGTCCAGTGTAGGCGGTTGTGTGCGTGTGCACGCAAAGGCTGTATGGTGTGTGTACACGCACAGAAATCCGCCATCGGTCCCACGGACCAGGAAGCAGGCTCGGCCATGAGTGACAAGACCGTTGTGATCACCGGGACCTCCTCCGGTATCGGGCTGGCCGCCGCCGTGGCCGCCGCCCGCGCCGGATGGCAGGTCGTGGCCACCATGCGGGACCTGGGCAAGGCCGAGCCGCTGCGCAAGGCCGCCGCCGACGCCGGGGTGGGGGAGCGGGTGCGGGTCAAGCGCCTGGACGTGGTCGACCCCGAGTCGATCGCCGCCTGCCTGGCCGAGGTGATCGCCGAGTACGGCCGGCTCGACGCGGTGGTCAACAACGCCGGCGCCGGACAGGTCGGCACCATCGAGCAGGGCACGGTGGACGACGTCCGGGCGGCGATGGAGGTCAACTTCTTCGGCGTCGTGCAGGTCACCCGGGCCGCGCTGCCGCATCTGCGCGCCCGCGGGGGCCGTCTGATCACCGTCACCAGTGTCGGCGGAGTGATCGGCCAGCCCTTCAACGAGGCGTACTGCGCGGCCAAGTTCGCCGTCGAGGGCTTCATGGAGTCCCTCGCCCCGGTCGCCGCCACCGTCGGCGTGGACGTCACCGTGGTCGAGCCCGGCGCGGTCGCGAGCGAGTTCGTGGCCAACGTCAGCCTGGACGTCCCGGCACTGCTGGCCGCCGCCGGACCGTACGCGCCCGCGCTGCGGTCGTACATCGAGCGCACCCAGGCCTCCTTCAGCGGTGCGCAGAGCCCGGCCGAGGCCGCCGCCCCGGTCGTGGAGGCGCTGACCGCCGAGCGTCCGCCGCTGCGGATGCAGACCTCCGACTGGGCCCGCGACTTCGTCGCCACCAAGCTCGGCGACCTCGACGGTTCGGCCGTGCAGAACCTCACCGGAGCCTGGGTGGGCCGGACGATGTCGTGAGCGGCTGGGCGGACCTAGGGGGTGTCGTTCGGATCAGGCCGGCCTTGGGCGACGGTGCCTTCCGGCCGAGCAGAGCGGGGTCTGGTGCGTGCAGCTGCAAGGCGGAGGAGGGAGTCGACGCGGGGCGTCGGCGACCGACGACAACGCGGCAGATGTGCGTGCCAGGGCCCGCGACCCCGGGTTGATCCGAACGACACCCCCTAGACTTTCGGGTGTGGTGAGCACCGATTGGAAGAGCGACCTCAGGCAGCGCGGCTACCGGCTGACGCCGCAGCGACAGCTTGTCCTCGAAGCCGTGGACACCCTTGAGCACGCGACCCCCGACGACATCCTCGTGGAAGTGAGGAAGACGGCGTCGGGGGTCAACATCTCCACGGTCTATCGCACGCTGGAGCTGCTGGAGGAGCTGGGCCTGGTCAGCCACGCCCACCTCGGGCACGGCGCGCCGACCTACCACCTCGCCGACCGCCACCACCATCTGCACCTGGTGTGCCGTGACTGCGAGAGCGTGATCGAGGCCGATGTGGCGGTGGCCGCGGAGTTCACCGCCAAGCTCCGCGCCCAGTTCGGCTTCGACACGGACATGAAGCACTTCGCGATCTTCGGCCGGTGCCAGGACTGCTCGCTGAAGAGTTCAACTACCACGTCGTAGGCTGGCCGTATGAAGAGCCCCTTGCTGTCCCTGCCGGGTGCCGTCCCCGCCGAGGGCGTGGACGAAGGTGTCGCCGCCCACTACGGCGACCTGTTCCGTGAGCAGCGCGCCCTCGCCGACGGCACCGGTTTCGTCGACCTGTCCCATCGCGGGGTCGTCACCGTCAGCGGTGACGACCGGCTGAGCTGGCTGCACCTGCTGCTCACCCAGCACGTCAGCGATCTGGCCGTGGGCGAGGCGACCGAGGCGCTGATCCTGTCCGCGCACGGTCACATCGAGCACGCGCTGTACCTGGTGGACGACGGTACGACCGTCTGGGCGCACGTGGAGCCCGGCACGCGGGACGCGCTGATCGCGTACCTGGAGTCGATGAAGTTCTTCTACCGGGTGGAGGTCGCCGACCGCACGGCGGACTTCGCGGTCGTCCATCTGCCCGCCGGCTCCATCGGCGAGGTGCCGCAGGGCGTCGTCGTGCGGGAGACGGCGTACGGCCGTGATCTGTTCCTGCCGCGCGAGGACCTGGAGTCCTTCGCGGCCACGCACGGCCCGGCCGCGGGTCTGCTCGCCCACGAGGCGCTGCGCGTCGAGCACCACCGGCCGCGGCTCGGCTTCGAGACCGACCACCGGACGATCCCGCACGAGCTGGGCTGGATCGGCACGGCGGTGCATCTGCAGAAGGGCTGCTACCGGGGGCAGGAGACGGTCGCCCGCGTCCAGAACCTGGGCAAGCCGCCGCGTCGGCTGGTCTTCCTGCACCTGGACGGCAGCGAGGTCCATCTGCCGGGGCCGGGCACGGAGATCCGCGTCGCGGACGAGGGGCCGGACGGGCGCAAGATCGGTTTCGTGACGACGTCCGTACGCCACCATGAGCTGGGGCCGGTGGCGTTGGCTCTGGTGAAGCGGAACGTTCCCGTCGACGCGCGGCTCCTGGCCGGAGGGACGGCGGCGGCGCAGGAGGTCGTGGTCGAGCCGTAGCTCGTGCGAGGCCGCGTCGTCGGGGTGCGGGCCGTCGCCCGGCTGCGGGTCCGCCGTGGCTGGTCGCGCAGTTCCCCGCGCCCCTGGGGAACTGCGGTGCCGTCGCCCGCGCAGTCGCCGCAGCCCACCCTCACCTACATCTCCAGCAGCACCGTGAACGGGCCGTCGTTCGTCAGGGAGACCCGCATCTGTGCGCCGAAGCGGCCCGTCGCCACCGTCGCGCCCAGTCCTCGCAAGCGAGCCACCACCTCGTCCACCAGGGGCTCGGCGACATCGCCGGGCGCGGCTGCGTTCCAGGTGGGCCGGCGGCCCTTGCGGGCGTCGCCGTACAGGGTGAACTGGCTGACGACCAGCAGCGGGGCGTCGATGTCACTGCACGACCGCTCGTCCTGCAGCATGCGGATCGACCAGAGCTTGCGGGCCAGCTGCGCCGCCTTCTCCTTGGTGTCCTCGTGGGTCACCCCGACCAGGACGCACAGCCCCTCGCCCTCGATCGCGCCGACCGTCTCGCCGTCCACGACGACGCTCGCGCCGTCCACTCTCTGCACCACCGCACGCATGCGGACCATCATGCCGGGTCCCCGGTACGCGGTCACAGGGGGTCCAATATAGATCCCTTACCCCCCATCTGGGGCCGTTCGGGGGCACTCGGTCACATAGCGGCCAGTTGGGGTGGCACGATGCTTCCACACGCCGGTCGAGGGGACGGTCACAAGCACATGAGCACACCGAGTACGAGTGGGTGGCTGGGGGCGCAGGGGACGTACCGGGCGCCGGTCCAGCGCGCCGACACTCCGGCGGGCGCGACGCTGCCCGCGCCGCCACCCGAGCCCGATCTGGCCCTGCTGAGCCTGCCCGAACTGCGCACCCTGCGCCGCGACGCCCAGCGCGACGAGGCGGACCTCAGCTATGTCCGGCGCCTGCTGCAGGGCCGGATCGACATCCTGCGGGCGGAGCTGTGCCGGCGCGGCCGGGCCTCCGTGCCGACGCCCACGGACGGCTCCGTGGTCGACCGGCTCCCGGAGATCCTCAAGGACGCCCCGGCCCGGCACCGCTCCTCGGCCCGCCATGTCACGCTCGGCACCCCGCACAACGAGGAGTACCGGCAGCTGGCCGCCGAGATGCTCGCCGAGGTCGAGCTGTCCGACCTCCAGGCGCGCACGGACCTCGAACTGACCAGTGCGATGGGGCGGTTGGTCCGCTACGAGCAGGAGGTGTCCCGGCGCCGCCAGCATCTGCAGCGCACCGCCGACGACTCCAGCGCGGAGATCGCCCGGCGCTACCGGGTGGGCGAGGCGCAGGTGGACGACCTGCTGATCTGAGCGCGGCACCGCGCGCCGGCCACCGGGAAGAACGAGAGGGCGCCGCCCGGCAGGCCGACGCCCTGTTCCGCTCGTCCGGGCGGCCGTGGTGCCCGGACATCTTCCAAAGGCCCCTTCCGCCGACGACGCGTTGACCGTTCATCCGTAGCTGACTGTTCAGTTGTGGCTGTGCTGCGCCATGTTCAGTTGTGGCTGTGCGATGTCGTGTTCAGTTGTGACTGTGCGCTTCGGTGGCCGTCCCCTGTCCGGGCTCCCGGCTCCCCTCCGGAAGGGAGCCCGGCCGACCAACCACTGGGAAGCTTGACCATGTCATGCAAGTTGGTAGCCAACTTCACTGTACTTATCACCGCTGGGACGCGACTCATAACCAGCTGTCGCTGAACTGCCGCAACTTGGCGGGAAGTTGTAGTGTTTGTCCGTGGACCCGGAGCGCGTCTCCGCCAGTGGACGGACGAGGGCACGGCGGCCCCACCCGTCCCATCGGGACATCGCCGACGAACTGCGCGACCGGATCAGGTCCGGTGTGCTGCGGCCGGGGCAGCGCATGCCCACCCAGGCCGAGCTGGCCGACGAGTTCGGCGTGGAGCGCGGTGTCGTACGCCAGGCGTTGCGCATCCTTCAGTCCGAACGCCTGCTCACCGACGTTTCCAAGGGCAGCCCGGCCACCGTGGCGTCGGTGCCCGTGCCGATGCGGCCGCCGGCCGGGCCGGCGGCGCCGCCGCAGCCCACCATGGTCGGTCTCGCGCCCCGTATCGCGGATGCCTTCGCCGCCCCGCACGTGCGGATCGACGCGCTCTGCCTGACCTCGGTCTCGCTCACGCTGGCCGTCGGTGAGCCGCTCCGGCAGATCCATGCGGGGCGGCTGAAACCGGCCAAGATCGACGTCCGGGTGCTGCTGCCCAGTCGCGACATCGACCTCGCCTTCCCGGCCGCGGTGGCCGCCGACGACGGGGGTCTGCTGCACCGGCGCTGGCTGGCCCAGCGCAACGCCCAGGGCATGGTGCTGCGGCAGAACCTCCTCGCCCTGTACGCCACGCACGGCGTCGACGTACGGGTCTCCTTCCGTGCCCTGCCGTTCACCCCGCCGGTCAAGCTGTATCTGCTCAACGGGGCGGAGGCGCTGTTCGCGTACTACACGCTGCTGCGCCGTGAGCGGGAGATCGAGCACGAGCATCTGGAGCTGTACGACGCCGACGGCACGCGCTCGATGCTGTTCGCCTTCGAGCGGCGTGCCGGGCAGCGGGACGCCGTGTTCGTGGAGCAGTCGCGGCGCTGGTTCGACGCGCTGTGGGAGACGATCAGTTCGGATCTGCTGCTCAGTTCCTAGGGTCCGATCGGCCAACTTGGCAAACTTGGCGGGCAACTCCCACTTACTTGAACTCACTTGGTCCTGTTCCATAAACAACTCCCGGGCAACTCCCCGTAGATGGATCAAAGTTGTAGCGTTTGGTCGTGACTCAGGAGCATGTGGCAGTGAACGGCAGCAGAAGGCTCACTTCCCGGGAGATCGCCGAAAGCCTCCGTGAACGCATCCGCACCGGTGCGCTGCGGCCTGGCGAGCGGCTGCCCACGCAGGCCGAGCTGGCCGAGGAGTTCGGGGTCGAGCGAGGCGCCGTGCGCCAGGCGCTGCGCGAGCTCCAGGAGGACGGACTGCTCAGCAACGTCAGCAAGGGAAGCCCGCCCCGGGTTGCCGAGCCGCAGCCCGCCCGGGACGAGCCGCAGCCGACCATGGTGGCCCTCGCGCCCCGGCTGACCGAGGCCTTCTCCGCGGGGCACGTGCGCATCGACGCCGTCTGCCTGACCGCGCAGAGCCTGATCCCCGCGCTCGGCGAGCCGCTGCGCCTGGTCCACGAGGGCCGGCTGCGCCCCGAGCGGATCGACGCCCGCATCCTGCTGCCGTCCCGCGACATCAACCTCGCCTTCCCGGTGTCGGTGGACGCCGGGAGCCCGGAGGACGACGCCGTCCACCAGCGCTGGCTGGCCATGCGCAACGCCCAGGGGCAGGTGCTCCAGTACAACCTCCAGGCGCTGCGCGGAACCCACGACATCGACGTCCAGGTCACCTTCCGGGCGCTGCCGTTCACACCGCCGGTGAAGCTCTATCTGCTCAACGGGGTCGAGGCGCTGTTCGCGCACTACATGATCACGCGCCGCGAGGAGCCGACCGACACCGGAACGCTGCAGATGTGGGACACGCTCGGCTCCGAGTCGCTGCTGTTCTCCTTCGAGCAGCGGGCCGGTCAGCGGGACGCGGCGTTCGTGGAGCAATCGCAGAAGTGGTTCGACGCCCTCTGGGAAACCATCACGACGGACCTGACACTCTCCTAGTGACTTCTGATGCATCGACGCAGACCGAACAGACCGCGAACGAGATCGAGAAGCTACGGGATCTGATCGAACCTGCCCGGGTGGTTCTCTGGGACTTCGACGGACCGATCTGTCGTCTGTTCGCGCGGCACACGGCGGAACGGGTCGCCACCGGGCTGGTGGAGTGGCTGGCCGGGCACGGGCTGCACAACCTGCTCTCCGACTCCGAGCGCGAGCTGCTGGACCCGCACGTGGTGCTGCGCGCCGTGGACCTGCGCCACCCCGGCAGCGATCTCGTGACCGAGCTGGAGGAACGTCTCACCCAGGAGGAGCTGCGCGCCGCCGGCACCGCGCTGCCGACCCCCTACGCCGACCCGCTGATCCGCACCTGGAGCGCGGTCGGCGCCCGGCCGGCCATCACCACCAACAACTCCCCGAAGGTGGTCCGCGCCTACCTGGAGAGCCGCGGCCTCACCCCCTGCTTCGCCTCCCACATCTACGGCCGCACGGCCGACCTGCACCTCCTCAAGCCCAACCCGCACTGCCTCAACCGGGCCCTCACCGCGATGGGCTGCGCCCCCTCGGCGGCCCTGATGATCGGCGACTCCGCCTCCGATCTCGCCGCGGCGAACGACGCCGGCGTGCCCTTTCTGGGCTACGCGCGTAACGAACGCAAGGGCAAGCTTCTGCGGGAGGCCGGAGCCGGGTACGTGGTCGCCTCGCTGGAGCCGTTGCTGCGGACGCTGCGGGGCTGGTGACCGCTGCCCGCGCCGCCGTTCCGGTTGAGCCCGGACCCGGCCGGCATGGGATAGCATCCGCCCAACCCTCGGAGCGACCGCTCGGGTCTCCGCGCAAGAGATGGCGAAGGTGCCAGCCTCTGCCGGCTCGGCGGGCGAGCGGCGGACCACCCGCCCGGCTGCTCGTCCGGACCGCAGGTTGTGTTGTCCGTCGTGCGGGGAGTCAGCGTCTCCCCCACTCGTCTCGTCACCCTCCAGCGCAGCGCGATCGAACCCGGAGCGGCCCGTGGGCGCACCACCCGTCCCCCGCGACACGGCCGGGGGGCGCGCAGAGCGGGCGCTGCCCGACGCCGTCCGCGAGGCCTTCCTGGCGGAGGCCGCAAGGAGGGGGCGCACCAGCGGCGGCTTCCACAACGAGAACTACGTGCTGGCGCTCACCGAGCCCCTGGCCCGGCTGCTCGGGCGGACGCCGGGCACCCTCGTGACCGTACGGCTGCCGCGTGCGGGCGTCCTGCCGGTGGTGATCCGGACCTGGGGCCGCGAGGCGGAGATCCTGCGGGCCGTCCAGGGTGTGCTGCCCGACGTGCCCGAATGCCTGGTCGAGGCGGACGGGTTCGCCGTCCACAGCTATGTGGAGGGCGTACCGCTCTCCAGTGTCCGCCGGACCGGTGAACCGCTCGACGCCCCGCTGATCGGGGCGCTCGCGGACCTGCTCGCCCGGACGGCCCAGGTGCGCAGCGCCGCGCTGCCGCCCCTGCCGCCCGGGTGGCCCCGCAACCACACCGACAGCCAGGGCTTTCTGCGGACCCTGGCCCGCATGGCCGACCTGCAGATCCGGGAGCCCAACTGGCGCCGCTTCGGGGGCCTGTTCACCGCGCTCGGCGTCCCCGAGGACGCCCTGGTCCGGCTGGCCGAGCGGATCCCCGCCATGTCGCGCCGCCCCTACGGCCTGCTCCACGCCGACCTGCACCGCGACAACGTCATCGTGTCGTACGGCGGTGCCTCGCCCCTGGTCCGGATCGACTGGGAGCTGGCCACCTACGGCGACCCGTTGCACGACCTCGCCGTCCACCTGGTCCGGATGCGCTACCCGGACCACCAGTGGGACGAGGTCGTGGCGGCCTGGGCGGGCGCGATGGGCGCGGTGCGGCCCGCCGCGGTCAACGGCGTGGGCCGCGATCTGCGCCACTACGTCGCCTTCGAACGGGCGCAGTCCGTGTATCCCGATGTGATGCGGGCCGCGACGTCGCTGGAGGACTCCTTCGACCAGAGGCGCCTGGACGAGGCGACCGCGTGGGTGCACCGGGCCGTGACGGCGGCGGCGGAACCGCTGGGGCTGGGCCGGGTGCCGGGGCGGGAGGAGATCGAGCGGATCCTGTTCCGCTGGCGGGCGTCCATGGGGCACGGTGCCGGGCCGTGCGCCGGGGCCGCGGCGCCGGCCGGTGCCGGGCCGCCGCCGGGTCCCTGCGCCCCCGCGATCGACTGGCAGCCGGACCGGCGCGTGCCGGAACACCCCGACTTCCCCCACTCCGCGGTCGCCGACGCGCTGGTCCTGGAGGGCGCCGCCCCGGCCCACCGGGTGTTCAAGGGCACCGCGCACCTCAACTCGGTGCTCCGGGTCCCCGGCATCCCGTTCCCGGTCGTCGTGCGCCGCAAGGTCGCGCACGTCACCCGGCGCGAACGCAGCTTCCTCAGCGAGCACGGCGTGCTCCGCGCCATCGAGCGGTCCGGGGCGGCGGTGGGCGCGCCGAGGGTGCTGGCGCTGGGCGAGAGCCACTCGAAGGATCTCTCCGGCATCCGGACCTACTCCGGGGACCTCTTCGCCATCCACACCTACGAGGGCCCGCCCGATGTCCGCCGGCGGCCCGAGCACCCGGTGAACGGCCTGCTCCCGCACGAGGCGGACCGCCTGGTCGACCAGCTGGACGCGCTGACCGGCGTCGACTGCACCCTGGTCGACCCGCTGGCCGGCCGGCCCGGTTTCTACGCGTGGCTGTGCGAGCAGCTGGTGGCACTGGTGGCCGCGCTGCCCAAGGAGTCCCAGCAGTCGGCCCGGCTGCTGGGTCTGCCCGACGCGCCCAGGCTGCGCGAGATCCTCGCCCGGCACGAGGTCACCGACCGCGCTCCGGCCCTGCTGCACGGCGACCTCAACCCCTGGAACCTGGTGCGCCGCGAGGACCATCTGGCGCTCACCCTCATCGACTGGGAGCTGGCCGTGGTCGGCGACCCGCTGTACGAGCTGGTCCGGCACATGCATCTGACCCCGACCCGGCCGGAGATCCGCGACCGGATGTTCCGCCGCTGGGAGAGCCGGCTGCCCGCCCGGTTCACCGAGAACTGGCAGCGGGACTGGCGGGTGTACCGGTGGATCGAGATCGTCCGCTCCGCCTACGTCGACCTCGACCGCCTGGTCACCGGCGCGAGCCTCGACGCCCCCAACGTCCGCCGGGCGGTGGAGTCGTACGCGATGACCCTGGCGGCGGCCACCGCCTCCCTGGGGCTGTCGTCCCGGCACCGCAGCGATCCGCAGCTCACCCATGCCCTGGTCCGGCCGACCCGTCCGGGCGGCGCTGCGTAGGCTCCCCCCATGGGTGAGATGGGGCTGCGCGAGCGCAAGAAGCAGCAGATGTACAGGGACGTGTCGGACATCGCCGTGCGGCTGTTCCTGGAGCGGGGCTTCGACGCGGTGTCCGTGGCCGAGGTCGCGGCGGCGGCCGGGATCTCCAAGCCGACCCTCTTCCGGTACTTCCCGGCCAAGGAGGACCTGGTCCTGCACCGGATCGCGGACCACGAGGCGGAGGCGGCCCGGGTGGTCGCCGGGTCGGCCGACCCGGTGGACGAACTGCGCCGGCACTTCCTCGCCGGACTGGAGCGCCGCGACCCGGTCACCGGGCTGAACGACCACCCCCAGGTGCTCGCCTTCCACACCCTGCTCTACGGCACTCCGTCCCTGGTGGCACGGGCGCACGGTCATCTGGAGCGGTCGGAGGCCGCGCTGGCCGAGGTGCTCGGGGGCGGTCTGGACGCCCGGCTGGCGGCCGGGCAGATCATCGCGGTCCAGCGCATCCTCGCCCAGGACAACTGGCGGCGGGTCGCGGCGGGGGAGCCGGTCGCCCAGGTGGCGCCGGATGCCGTACGGGCGGCCGAGCGGGCGTTCTCGCGGCTGGCGCGGGGGCTGCCGGAACTGAAGCGCGCGAAGACCGGGGATTGAGACTCGGTTAAAAATGTAACTCGGTAATGAAATGGCGGTACGCTGGTGCCATGACGGCACCCGATCCCACCCTCGCGGCGACCCTGCACACCGAGCGCGCTCACCACGACGCCTGCCGTGCCGCCCTCGCCGCGATGGTCGAGGGCGCCGCCGAGCAGGTCGTCGTCGGTGAGGACGTCTCCGCCTCCGGGGCCGACGCCGAGGTCCTCGGCCGCCGGTTGCGCAGCAGGGCCAAGGCGATGCGCGAACTCCCGCCCGGCCCCCTCTTCTTCGGCCGTCTGGACTTCGCCGACGGCGCCCCCGGGCACGGCGGGCAGCGCTACCACCTGGGCCGGCTCCGGATCACCGAGGACCCGGCCGCCCCACCCCTCGTCGTCGACTGGCGGGCCCCCGTCTCCCGCGCCTTCTACCAGGCGAGCGCCCGTGATCCACAGGGTGTGGAGGTACGGCGCCGGTTCGGCTGGGCGCCCGGCAGCAACGGCGACTCCACCGACCTCACCGGCCTGGAGGACGAGCACCTCGCCCGGGGCGAGGCGCGGACCAGCGACATCGTGGCCCGCGAGATCGAACGGCCCCGCGTCGGACCCATGCGGGACATCGCCGCCACCATCCAGCCCGAGCAGGACGACCTGGTCCGCGCCGCCTTCACCGACTCGGTGTGCGTCCAGGGCGCGCCCGGCACCGGCAAGACCGCCGTCGGCCTGCACCGGGCCGCGTACCTGCTGTACACGCACCCCAAGCGGCTCCAGCGCGCCGGCCTGCTCATCCTCGGCCCGAACCGCACCTTCCTCCACTACGTCGCCGAGGTGCTGCCCTCGCTCGGCGAGACCGGCGTACGCCAGGCCACCCTGATGGAGGAGATCGCCTGCCACCCGGCGACCGGCGGCGACCCGACGGCCGCCGCCGTCCTCAAGCACGACCCCCGGATGGCCGAGGTGCTGCGCCGGGCGCTGTACGCCCACGTCACCACCGACGGCGTGCGCGACCTCGCCGTACCGGACGGCTCCTACCGCTGGCGGGTGCCCGCCGCCGAACTGGCCGCCGTCGTCGCCGAGGTGCGCGCCGAACAGCCGCCGTACGCCGTCGGCCGCGAGCGGGTGCGCACCCGGGTGGTGCGGCGGCTGCGCGAGAAGGCCGAACGGCGCTCCGGGGTGCTGCCCGCCGCCTGGGTGCGCCGCATCGAACGGGCCAGGCCGCTCACCGAACATCTCGACACGGTCTGGCCCAGGGTCCGCCCCGAGGAGGTGCTGGCCCGGCTCCTCACCGACGGCGCCGTGCTGTCCCGGGCCGCCGACGGCCTGCTGGACCCCGACGAGCAGACGACACTGCTGTGGCCCCGCCCGCCGCGCTCCTTCAGGTCCGCGCGCTGGTCGGCCGCCGACCTGGTTCTCCTGGACGAGCTGTCCGGGCTGATCGAACACCCCGAGGGCTACGGGCACATCGTCGTGGACGAGGCGCAGGACCTCTCGCCGATGGAGTGCCGGGCGATCGCCCGCCGGGCCGCCTTCGGCTCGCTGACCGTCCTCGGCGACCTCGCCCAGGGCACCACCGCGTGGGCCGCCCGCGACTGGTCGGTCCAGCTGCGCCACCTCGGCCGGCCGGACGCGGCGGTGGTGCCGCTGACCACCGGTTTCCGGGTGCCGGCTGCCGTCATGGAGCTGTCCAACCGCCTGCTGCCCCGCCTCGGCGTCCGCGTCCCGTCGGCCGAATCCCTGCGCACCGACGGCGAGTTGACCTTCCGCCCGACCGACGACGTGCCCGGCACGACCGTGACCGCCGTGACCGAGGCCCTCGGTCACGAGGGGTCGGTCGGCGTCGTCGCGGCGGACACGGACGTGGACGCGGTACGGCAGGCGCTCGCGGCGGCCGGCCTCGACCCGGCCGGCCCGGACGCGCTCGGCGCGCGGGTGACCGTGGTCCCCGCGAGCATGGTCAAGGGCCTGGAGTACGACCATGTCGTCGCCGTGGAACCGGCCGCCGTCGCCGAGGCGGAGGAGCGCGGAGCGCACCGGCTGTATGTGGTCCTGACCCGTGCGGTGTCCCGTCTGGACGTCGTCCACGCCCGCCCGCTGCCGTTCTGACGGCGGTAGCGTGCGGCCCATGACCGACACCGAGAGCAGCGCCGCCTTCCGGGGCGTCCCCACCACCACCCTCGCCGACCTGCTCGGCCGCGAGCAGGTCATGGACATCGGGATGCGGCCCCTGTGGGGGCCGGTGCCGCGCGTCGCCGGACCGGCGTTCACCGTCAGCTGCCCGCCCGGTGACAACCTGATGCTGCACGCGGCCGTCCACCGGGCCGCGCCCGGCTCGATCGTCGTGGTCGAGTCCGGCGACCTCGACTACGCGCTGGCC
Source organism: Streptomyces yokosukanensis (assembly GCF_001514035.1). Classification (GTDB taxonomy): domain Bacteria; phylum Actinomycetota; class Actinomycetes; order Streptomycetales; family Streptomycetaceae; genus Streptomyces; species Streptomyces yokosukanensis. The sequence goes on from NZ_KQ948209.1 coordinate 74,057, forward strand.
GGGGGCAACGTGTGCGCGGTCGCCCAGCGCCGTGGCGTGGCGGCGTTCGTCGCCGACGGCCTGATCCGCGACCTCGCCGAGGTCCGGGAGGCCGCCTTCCCCGTCTTCGCCCGTGGCATCGTCCCGATCCCCGGCGCCAAGAAGGCCGTACGCCCGCTGAACGAACCCGTGCGCTGCGGGGGCGTCCGGGTGGAGCCCGGGGACATGGTCGTGGCGGACGAGGAGGGCGTGGTCGCCGTGCCGGCGGCGCGGACGCGGGAGGTGCTGCGCACGGCTCTCGCCAAGCTCGCCAAGGAGGCGGAGGAGACCTTGGACGACTGGGAGAAGGCGCACCGGGAGCGCATCGACGAGATCCTGGCGGCGGGCGGTTTCGCGGGCTGAGCCGGCGGGGTGAGTCGGCGGTGTGAGCCAGGGTCCGGTCCGGCAGGATCCGCGGGACCGGACCTAACCGCCCAGCACCGTCTCGCACGCCGTCCAGGCCGGCCCGCTCAGCAGCGGCCGGACCCGCGTGAAGAGACCGAGCAGGGCGGGGCCCCACTGGCTGCGGAAGGCGGGGTCCAGGCGGGCCAGGTCGAGTTCGTTGGCGGCGGTCAGCTCGGCGAAGTCCCGGCGCGGGCCGGGCGCGGGGACATGGGCGCGGCCGGTGAACCGGTCGTGGAAGACGCCGTCGTCCTCGGCGAGCGCCGGATAGGTGGCCTTGCGGTCGCAGGAGCCGTACAGGTGGACGAGGGCCTCGGCCTCGGCGCCGATGACGGCCGCGAGTTCGGCGCGGTCCCCGAGCGGCAGCAGGGGGTGGGGGAAGCCGTCGGTGCCGTAGCAGGCGTGACACAGGCCCGCGAGCCGGAGAGCCGGCCGTGCGTCCCACGCGGCGAGCTGCCGCTCGACGCGGTTCAGATGCGCGAGGAGCGTGCCGCCCGGATGCGCGACCCGGGCGGCACCCAGGTCACGCAGGAACGCGACCGCGGTGGCTGGGGAGTCCGGCACGGGTTTCCTCCGTCCGTCACGTGCGTCGCGTCCGTCCCTCGTTTCCGCCGCGTCCGTCCGGTCGTCCGTCCACGGGGAGGCGGCGGGAAGCCGGCGGGGAGCCGACCTGCCGATCGTCCGGGAGCCTCCCCGGGCCGGTCAATCCTCGGATTCGCTTCGCCGGCCCCAGCCGAGGCTGGGGCCGGCGGTGCCGGCGCGTCCCTCCTCAGGCGCCGACGTAGGCCGCCAGATGCTCGCCCGTGAGGGTCGGGCGCGTCGTGACCAGGTCGGCCGGGGTGCCTTCGAAGACGACGCGGCCGCCGTCGTGGCCGGCGCCGGGGCCGAGGTCGATGATCCAGTCGGCGTGGGCCATGACCGCCTGGTGGTGCTCGACCACGATGACCGACTTGCCGGAGTCGACCAGGCGGTCCAGGAGGGCGAGGAGGTGTTCCACGTCGGCCAGGTGGAGGCCGGTCGTCGGCTCGTCCAGGACGTAGACACCGCCCTTGTCGGCCATGTGCGTGGCCAGCTTCAGGCGTTGGCGCTCCCCGCCGGACAGCGTGGTGAGCGGCTGGCCCAGGGTGAGGTAGCCGAGGCCGACGTCGGACATGCGCTCAAGGATCTTGTGGGCCGCCGGGACGCGCGCCTCGCCCGTGCCGAGGAACGCCTCCGCCTCGGTCACCGACATCGCCAGCACCTCCGCGATGTCCCGCCCGCCCAGCGTGTACTCCAGCACCGAGGCCTGGAACCGCTTGCCCTCGCACTCCTCGCAGGTCGTGGCGACCCCGGCCATCATCGCCAGGTCGGTGTAGACGACCCCGGCGCCGTTGCAGGTGGGGCAGGCGCCCTCGGAGTTGGCGCTGAACAGCGCCGGCTTCACGCCGTTGGCCTTGGCGAACGCCTTGCGGACGGGCTCCAGCAGCCCGGTGTACGTCGCCGGGTTGCTGCGCCGCGAACCGCGGATCGGGGTCTGGTCGATGGACACGACGTCCGCGTCGGCCGGGATCGATCCGTGCACGAGCGAACTCTTGCCGGAGCCGGCGACCCCGGTGACGACGCACAGCACGCCCAGCGGGATGTCGACGTCCACGTTCCGCAGGTTGTGCGTCGCCGCGCCGCGGATCTCCAGCGCACCCGTCGGCTCCCGCACCGCGTCCTTGTCCTTCACGGCGGCGCGGTCGTCCAGGTGCCGGCCGGTGAGGGTGCCGCTGGCCCGCAGCCCTTCGACGGTCCCCTCGAAGCAGACGGTGCCGCCCGCCGTACCGGCGCCGGGGCCGAGGTCGACGACGTGGTCGGCGATCGCGATCGCCTCCGGCTTGTGCTCCACGACCAGCACGGTGTTGCCCTTGTCGCGCAGCCGCAGCAGCAGCTCGTTCATCCGCTGGATGTCGTGCGGGTGCAGTCCGATGGTGGGCTCGTCGAAGACGTACGTCACATCGGTGAGCGAGGAGCCGAGGTGGCGGATCATCTTCACCCGCTGGGCCTCACCGCCCGACAGCGTGCCGGCCGGCCGGTCGAGCGAGAGATAGCCGAGGCCGATCTCCACGAACGAGTCGAGGGTGTGCCGCAGCGAGGCGAGCAGCGGTGCCACCGACGGTTCGGCGAGCCCCCGCACCCACTCGGCCAGATCGCTGATCTGCATCGCGCAGGCGTCGGCGATGCTGATGCCCGCGACCTTCGAGGAGCGCGCTCCCTCGGTGAGCCGGGTGCCCTCGCACTCGGGGCAGACGGTGAAGGTCACCGCGCGGTCCACGAACGCCCGGATGTGCGGCTGCATGCCCTCCTTGTCCTTGGCGAGCATCGACTTCTGGATGCGCGGGATCAGACCCTCGTAGGTCATGTTGATCCCCGCGATCTTCATCCGGGTCGGCTCGCGGTACAGGAAGTCCTGCAGCTCCCGCTTGGTGTACCTGCGGATCGGCTTGTCGGGGTCGACCAGGCCGGACTCGGTGTAGAGCCGGTAGTTCCAGCCGCCGGACTTGTAGCCGGGGACCGTCAGCGCGCCCTCGTTGAGGGACAGGGAGTCGTCGAAGAGCTGGCCGAGGTCGAGGTCGGTGACCGAGCCCCGGCCCTCGCAGCGCGGGCACATGCCGCCGGTGATGCTGAAGCTGCGCCGCTCCTTCACCTGCTGCCCGCCGCGCTCCACGGTGACCGCGCCGGCGCCGCTGATCGAGGCGACGTTGAAGGAGAACGCCTTGGGCGAGCCGATGTGCGGCGTGCCGAGCCTGCTGAAGAGGATGCGCAGCATGGCGTTGGCGTCGGTGGCGGTGCCGACGGTGGAGCGGGGGTCGGCGCCCATCCGCTGCTGGTCCACGATGATCGCGGTCGTGAGCCCGTCGAGCACATCGACCTCGGGCCGGGCCAGATTGGGCATGAAGCCCTGCACGAACGCGCTGTAGGTCTCGTTGATCAGCCGCTGCGACTCCGCGGCGATCGTGTCGAACACCAGCGAGCTCTTGCCAGAGCCGGACACGCCGGTGAACACGGTGAGCCGGCGCTTGGGCAGTTCGACGCTGACGTCCTTGAGGTTGTTCTCCCGGGCGCCGTGCACACGGATCAGGTCGTGGTTGTCGGCTGCGTGCGGTGCGGTGCGATCCATGACGGCCACGCTAGCGGGGGCGGCCCGGCCACGGCTTCTCCGATCCTGACGACCTTGCCGACCTTGCCGACCTGGCCGGGTCTGGCCGGGCCGGCGTTAGGCACTGTCCGGTGGGTCGAGTGACCAGCCCAGCGTTCACATCGTTTCGGCCAGTGTCGGGCGGGGCGATCTGTCGGATCAGAAGTGGGCTCGGCTGGAACCACGCGCGTGGTCCCCACCCTGCCGAACTGTCAGCGCGTCACTCCGGCCGCACCTGCTCGGCCTGCATGCCCTTCTGTCCCCGTCCGGCGACGAAGCTCACCTTTTGCCCCTCCCTCAGGGACTTGAACCCGTCCGATTCGATCGCTTTGAAGTGAACGAAGAGATCGTCACCTCCTCCATCCGGGGTGACGAACCCGTATCCCTTCTCGTCGTTGAAAAACTTCACCGTGCCGCTCTGCCGGTCAGCCATGAGCACTCCTTAGGTCACGTGCAAGCCGTGACGTCCCCCGGTCGTCACACACTCGATCATGCCGCAACCAGGACGTTGTGTAAACAGATGGTCACAGCACGTAATGGCAGTTCAGGCCCAGTTCAGCGCCTGGAACAGCACCAAGCCCGCCCGACCCAACGACAGAGGCACGCGACCTCAGTCCTGCCCGACGGGTCGTCGGCCGGCAGCACAGGACCCGTCGGACACCGCCCAGGAGGCCGGTGAAGATCCTGTTCGGGCCGTCCTGCCCGTCCGGAGGTGTTCGGACCGTGCAGTTCAATGGCGAACCCGACTCCTGGATCTCCATCGGCATGAATTGCTCCCTCGGAGTGACGTGTTGTATGAGCGTCACCCGGCGGGGGTAGCTACTGGCACTGTTCGACACCAGCCAATCGGCATGGCCCCGAACCGGAAGACCCCCAGTCCCAGCTAGAACGGCTCGTCGTACGTATCAGGAGGCAAACATCGTGATCGTCCGCATCATGGGCGAGAGCCAGGTCAAATTGGCCGACAGCCACTTCACTGAGCTCAACAAGCTGGACGACGAGTTGCTTGAAGAGATGGAATCCGGTGACGAACCGGGCTTCCGACGCGCTTTGGGTGCACTCCTTGACAAGGTGCGCGAACTCGGCGAACCGCTCCCCGATGATGCGCAGGAACCGTCCGAGCTGATCCTCCCGGCACCAGACGCAACCCTTGATGAGGTCCGCCAGATGCTTAGCGACGACGGGCTGATCCCCGGCTGAGAGACTCAAGGTCTAAAGTCCCCTGCTCGGCGCATCTTCCCGAACCGTGCCGGCAGATCACGCCACGACACACCCGTCCGCTGACGGAAGAGAATGCCGTTGATCACCCTGCGGTGGTTCTCCCACCGCCCGCCTCGTCCCACGTTCTTCGGCAAGTGCGGCTCCAACCGAGCCCACTCCCGATCCGACAGATCACCCCGCCCCATACCGGCCGGGCCGGAGCGATGTGAATGCTGGCCTGGTCACATGACCGGTCGGACAGCGCCTAGGTGTGTTGTTCGGACAGGTTGGTGACGCGGCTGGCTGGTGTTTGGCTGCCGATGCCGGTGTGGGGTCGGTGGTGGTTGTACCAGTCCAGCCGGTCGGGGAACGCTGCCTGCCGTTCGGTGTCTGAGGTGTAGGGCCGGTGGTAGGCCCATTCGTCGAGCAGGGTGCGGTGGAAGCGTTCGACCTTGCCGTTGGTCTGCGGCCGCCAGGGCCGTGTCCAGCGGGGGCTGATGCCCAGCTGGTGGCAGGTGTTGCGCCAGGTGTTCTTGGTGTGGGCCCAGCCGTTGTCGGTCAGGACGCGTTCGATGGTGATGCCTTGGGCGGCGAACCAGGTGGTTGCGCGGGTGAGGAAGGCGGCGCAGGTCGGGGCGGTCTCGTCGGTGAGGTCTTCGGTGTAGGCGAGGCGGGAGTGGTCGTCCAGGGCGGTGTGCAGGTAGGCGTAGCCGGTTCCGGTCCGGTTGCGGCGGCCTTCGGCACGGCCCTGGGTGCGGTGCCCGCCGCTGTCGGGGATGCGGCCGAGTTTCTTGACGTCGATGTGGACCAGTTCGCCGGGCCGGGAGCGTTCGTATCGGCGTAGGGGTTCGCCGGTGGCCCGGTCGCAGGAAAGCGTTCCGCAGCTCGCCGCACAGGCCAGCCGTCGTCGACAACGCACCGGGCCGGACGCAGTCGGCCGGTCGGGGCCAGCGGGGCATTACGGTGGGACACGAGGGCCTCCTGAGTGCCGGTCGTAGATGTCGCAATCCACACCGAACCCAGAAGGCCCTCACCTGTTCAAGCACCCAGCACGCGTGTCACCAACGACCCGGGACAGCACACCTAGGCCGGGCCCGAGGTGTCGGCGGCCAGGGACAGGGCGAGGGCGCCGAGCACGGTGCCCATCAGCCGGCGCTGCGCCTTGAGCCAGGAGGGGCGGCGGGCGAGGAAGACGGCGACGGTGCCGGCGGCGAGCACGAGGGTCAGGTTCACCGCGACGCTGACCACGATCTGGACCGAGCCGAGGACGAGTCCCTGGAGCAGCACATGGCCCCGGCCCAGGTCGATGAACTGGGGGATGAGGGAGACGTACATGATGGCGATCTTCGGGTTCAGCAGATTCGTCATCAGGCCCATCGTGAACAGCCTGCGCGGCGAGTCGTGCGGCACGTCCTGCGGGGTGAAGACCGAGGCGCCGCCCGGCTTCAGAGCCTTCCAGGCCAGATGGGCGAGGTAGGCGGCGCCGGCCAGCTTCACCGCGACGTACAGCTGCGGTACGGCGAGGAAGACGGCCGACAGGCCCAGGTTCGCGGCGAGCAGGTACACCAGGAAGCCCAGCGCCACCCCGGCGAGCGAGATCATCCCGGCGCGGCGGCCCTGGGTGATGCTCCGGGAGACCAGATAGATCATGTTCGGCCCGGGGGTGAGCACCATGCCGAGTGCCACCACTGAGACGCCCAGGATCCCGCCTGCGTCCACCATGGAAACCCCCTCGTCGAGCGCCGTTCCCGGTGCAATGACGCGAGCGTAGGGCAGGGCAATCGCTCGGTGCAATCAAAATATTGCGCTCGGTGCAATTCTGTGGTGGGATGACGCGCTGTGAAGGACCACGTGCTGTGAAGGACTACCGGAGCGTCGCCGACGCGGTGGCCGCGGAGATCAGGTCCGGCGCCCTGCGCCCGGGCGACCGGCTCCCCCCGCAGCGCGCCTTCGCGCGCCGGCGCGGCATCGCCAACTCCACCGCCACGCGCGTGTACCGGGAACTGGCCCGCCGCGGCCTGACGGTCGGCGAGGTGGGCCGCGGCACCTTCGTGCGCGCGGCGCCCGAGGGCGGCGCCGCCGCCCTCGCGCTCACCGAACCGGCGGCCGCCCGCGTCGACCTGGAGCTGAACCACCCGGTCGTGCCCGAGCAGAGCGCACTGCTCGCCGAAGGGCTCGGCGGGTTGCTGCGCCCCGACGCGCTGGGCCACGCCCTGCGGCCGGTCGGCGCGTCCGGCCCGCCGGAAGTCCGGGAGTCCGCCGCCGACCTCCTCGCCCGCGGCGGCTGGCGCCCCGACCCCGCGCGGATCCTGTTCGCGGGCAACGGACGCCAGGCGGTCTGGGCCGCCGTCAGCGCCCTGGTGCCGCCGGGTGGCCGCCTCGGTGTCGAGGAACTGACGTACCCGGTCGTCAAGGCCGTGGCGACGCGGCTCGGCATCACCCTCGTACCGCTGGCCATGGACGACGACGGACTGGTTCCGCAGGCCCTGGTGGAGGCCCACGCCGCGGCGCCGCTGCACGCCGTCTACGTGCAGCCGAGGCTGCACAACCCGCTCTCGCTGTCGATGTCCGAGCGGCGGATCGCGGAACTGGCCGAGGCGCTGGACCGGCTCGCGCTGCCCGCGATCGAGGACGCCGTCTGGGCGTTCCTGCGCGACGAACTGCCGCCGCTCGCCGCCTGTGCCCCCGAGCGGACCGTCCTGATCGACAGCCTGTCCAAGCGCATCGCCCCCGGTCTGACCCTCGGTTTCGCGGTGGCGCCGCCCGCGCCGGCCCAAGAGATCGCCGCCGGGCTGCGCTCGGCCGGTGCGACACCCATGCGTTTCGCCCTGGAGGCCGCCCACCGCTGGCAGCGGGACGGCACCGTGGGCGCGCTGGTGCGGGCCAAGCAGCGGGAGGCGACGGCGCGGCAGCGGATCGCGGCCCGGGAGCTGGCCGGTTTCGCCGTGCGGAGCGATCCGCGCTCCTACCACTGCTGGTGGCAGCTGCCGCGCCCGTGGCGTGCCGACACCTTCGTCGCCGCCGCCGCGCGGCACGGCATCGGGGTGGTGCCCGCGGCGGCGTTCACCGTCGGCGGCAACCACGCGCCGAACGCCGTCCGCCTGGGCCTCGCCACGGCACAGCCGGAGGTCCTCGCCCAGGCGCTGCGCACCCTCGCCGCCCTCGCCCGCTCGGCCCCCGAGGACCTGGTCGCCGACTGACGGGTGCCACGGCCGCGCGCCCACCCCCGCGACACACTTTTGCAAGCGGGTGCTTGCAATTGTTAGCGAGGGTGGGGCAAGGTGGGGGCATGGCATCGCTGAACGTCGGCAACCTCGGTGAGTATCTGCGCGAGCAGCGGCGCAGCGCCCAGCTCTCGCTGCGGCAGCTCGCCGACGCCGCCGGCGTGTCCAATCCCTACCTGAGCCAGATCGAGCGCGGGCTGCGCAAGCCGAGCGCGGAGGTGCTCCAGCAGGTCGCCAAGGCTCTGCGCATCTCCGCCGAGACGCTGTACGTCCGCGCCGGGATCCTCGACGCCGAGCGGGACGGGGAGGACCGCGTCCGGGAAGCCGAGACGCGCGCCGTCATCCTCGCCGACCCCTCGCTCAACGAGCGGCAGAAGCAGGTGCTGCTCCAGATCTACGAGTCCTTCCGCAAGGAGAACGGATTCGGGGTCGACGAGCCGGCCGCGGATGCGGCGGTCGAGGACGCGGCACAGGACACGGGCGCGGACACCGACGAGGCCGCCGTGCGCGACACCGGCACGGCCGGCGGACACGATGCCGATGCCGGTCCACGGCGGACGGCCGGATAACCGGACCAGGGCGCCGGCCGCCCCACCGCGGACCACACCAACCCTCAGCCGAACGCGAATCCGGGAGGACCTGATCACGATGGCCATCACCGACGACCTGCGCAAGACCCTCAGCGACCCGACTCCGCTCTACTTCGCCGCCGGCACCGCCGACCTCGCCCTGCAGCAGGCCAAGAAGGTGCCCGCCCTGGTCGAGCAGCTGCGCACCGAGGCTCCGGCCCGCATCGAGGCCGTGCGCAACACCGACCCGAAGGCCGTGCAGGAGAAGGCCGCCGCCCGCGCCAAGGAGGCGCAGGAGAACCTGCAGACCAAGGTCAACGGGTTCCTCGGCACCATCGACGGCGACCTGAAGAAGCTCGGCGAGCAGGCCCAGGACCTCGCCCTGCGCAGTGTCGGCGTCGCCGCCGAGTACGCCGTCAAGGCCCGCGAGACCTACGAGAAGGTCGCCGAGCACGGCGAGCAGGCCGTGAAGAACTGGCGCGGCGAGGCCGCCGAGGACATCGAGGAACTCGCGATCGCCGTCGAGGGCAAGCCCGAGGCGGAGGCCGAGCCGAAGCCGGCCGAGGCCAAGGCCGAGCCCGCCGCGGAGAAGAGGCCGGTCGCGAAGAAGGCTCCGGCCGCCCGCAAGGCGACCACCGCGAAGAAGGCCACGCCGCCGACGAAGTGACCCCACCTCCTAGGTGACAAAGGGCCGGGCACCTTGGGGGTGTCCGGCCCGTTGTACGGGTACGGTGGCTGTACGGACTCGACTCGGGTGGTGGGCATTGTGCTGATGACGGCAGTCGGCGGAGTGATGTGGCTGATCTTCACCGCCATGCTGGCGTTCGCCATCGTGGCGTTCGTGATGGCCGCGATCTTCCGCGAGGACGCGTACCGCGCCGCGGACAAGCAGAACAAGGGCTTCTGGCTGATCATCCTGGGCGTCGCGGTCGCCGTGAACCTCTTTGTCCCGATGCTGTTCCTGCAGCTCGCGGGTCTGGTCGCGACGATCGTCTTCTTCGTGGACGTACGGCCCGCTCTCCAGCAGGCATCGGGCGGCCGAGGCTTCCGCCGCCGCCGGGGCAGCAGCAGCGACGGCCCCTACGGCCCCTGGAACGGCGGCCGCTAGACGCAGTTCGCCGCGCCTCTAAGGCACGCTGCAGCTCGCCCACCCGAGGGGCGCGGGGAACGGCGCGACCGGCCACGAACCACCCGCACCCGGCGACGCCAAGGAGCTCGCCGGCAGCGCGAGCCCCGATCGACATGCCCCGACCTACGGCGTCCGGTCCAGCAGGACCACCGCGACGTCGTCGGTCAGTTCGCCGCCGTTGAGGTCTCGGACCTCACTCACCGCGGCCCGCAGCAGGCTCTCTCCGCGCAGGCCCTCGGAGAGCTGGCGGCGGATCATCGACACCATCCCGTCCTGGCCCAGCCGCTCCCCGGTGCCGCCGACCCGGCCCTCGATCAGACCGTCGGTGTAGAGCATCAGGCTCCACTCGGCCCCCAGCTCCACCTGCATCCGCGGCCAGCGGGCGCCGGGCAGCAGGCCGAGCGCGGGGCCGTTGTTGTCGTACGGCAGCAGCCGGGCGGGCCGGCCGGGGCGGGCGACCAGCGGAGCCGGGTGGCCGGCCAGGCACAGGCCGGCGCGGCGGCCGTCCGGCGCGATGTCCACCGTGCACAGGGTCGCGAAGATCTCCTCGTCGGACCGCTCGTGCTCCAGCACCTGCTGCAGCGTGCCCAGCAGCTCGTCCCCGCACAGCCCGGCGAGCGTCAGCGCGCGCCAGGCGATCCGCAGCTCCACGCCGAGTGCGGCCTCGTCCGGGCCGTGGCCGCAGACGTCGCCGATCATGGCGTGCACGGTGCCGTCGGGGGTGCGTACGGCGTCGTAGAAGTCGCCGCCGAGCAGTGCCCGGGAACGGCCGGGGCGGTAGCGGGCGGCGAAGCGCAGCGCGGAGCCGTCGAGCAGGGGCGTGGGCAGCAGCCCGCGCTCCAGTCGGCGGTTCTCCTGTGCGCGCAGCCGGCCCTCCGCCAGCCGTCGCTCGGCCGAGTCGGAACGTTTCCGCTCCACCGCGTACCGAATGGCACGGCTGAGCAGCCGGCCGTCCAGCTCGTCCCGGAAGAGGTAGTCCTGGGCGCCCACGCGCACGGCCTCGGCGCCGCGCTCGGCGTCGCCGGAGCCGGTCAGTGCGAGCACGGCGTGCCGGGGCGCGAGCCTGAGCACGTGCTTGAGCACGGCCAGCTCGTCGCCGGTGTCGCCGCCGGGCGCGGGCAGCGCGAGGTCCAGCAGGATGCAGTGGACGTCGTCGGTGAGCAGCCGCTCGGCCTCGGTGAGGTTGCGGGCGGTGCGCACGCGGATCGGCTTGCCGGCGGAGTCCAGCAGATCGGGCACGATCGGCGAACCGGCCGGATCGTCCTCGATCAGCAGCAGGGTGAGAGTGGCGCCGGCGGTGCCGGTGGCCGTGGCGTCGCGGTGGGCCTCTTCCTTGAGGGGGCCGCCGACTGCGGTGGCGGCCTGCGCCTGACCACTCTCCACGGCCGGGATCGCTCTCTGCCGCGGTACGGGTACGGGCATCGTGTCGGGTTCCTTCCCTCCCCCCGAGGGCACGGTGGCGCCGAGGGTCTCGATGCCACCGACGGGGACCATAGCGGCATTGCCCGCCTCGATGGAATGGTGTGAGCCGCGTCGCTCGCGCTCAGGCCGCCGTCATATGCCGCGTTCCGTACGACAGTTGGACAGGGTGCCCCGGCGTGGGGGATGACGAAGCTCACGTCCGGCCCCGGTGGGGGGCGGCGGTTGGCGGTGCGGTGAGTCACATGGCCTGCGTCACGGGGCCGTGGACGGCGTGCGCCGGGAGCGTGCGTATGGCGTGCGTCACCCCGGCCGCGCGGCCTACGCGTCCGGTCGTACGATCCCCAGGATCGGCATCGAGCCGGCGCCCGCGATCGTCACCGTCCGCCCCGGGCGCGGGGCCTGGATGATCGCGCCGTCGCCGATGTAGATGGCGACATGGCTGGCGTCGTCGAAGTAGATGACGAGGTCACCGGGGCGCATGTCCTTCGCGTCGACGTGCTTGAGCTGCTTCCACTGCTCCTGCGAGGTGCGCGGGATGGGGTGGCCGGCCGCCGCCCAGGCCTGGGAGGTCAGGCCGGAGCAGTCGAAGGACCCGGGCCCCTCGGCGCCCCATACGTACGGCTTGCCGAGCTGGGCGGTGGCGAACGCGACGGCCTTCTCGCCCTGCGCGGAGGCCTTGCCGTGGATCTTCTTGAGTATGCCGGTGTCCAGCCAGTCCGTCTGGGCCTTCAGGGCGGCCTGCTGCTCCAGCTGGTCGAGCCGCTCCTTCTCCTTCTTCTCCAGCCGTGACTCCAGCTTCTTCGCGGCGTCGATCCGCTGCTGGACCTTCTTCTTGGCGGTGGCCTTGGCCTTGCGCTCGGCGTCCAGCTTCTTCCACTGCTCGGCGGCGTCGTCCGCGTACGCCCGCAATTGCGTCTGGGTGCTGGTCAGTTCGCTCATCAGCGACTTGGTCGCCCGCTGGCTCTGGAGCATCAGTCCGGCTCCGTCCAGGACCTGTCCGGGATCGTCGCTGAGCAGGAACCGGGCGGTGGGCGGCAGGCCGCCGGTGCGGTACTGCTCGCGGGCGGCGGCGCCCGCCTGGTCCTTGTACCTCGCGAGCTTCTGCTGACCCGCGTCGATCTTCTTCGCCAGCGCGACGATCGTGGCGGACTGCTGCTTGGCCTTCTCCTCGGCCGCGTTGTAGGCGTCGGTGGCGACCGCCGCGTCGTGGTAGAGCTTGTCGAGCGTCTCGCGGACCTTCTCAAGGTCCTTGCTCGCCGGGGGAGTCGGGGAGGCGCTCGGAGTCGGCTTCGGATCGGCGAAGGCCGTGCCGGGTGCGCCGAGTACGGTCACCGCACAGACCACGGTCACAGCGGCCGAGAGAACGCCGCGCTTGCCCCAGCCCATCACAGATGCCCCCAAGCTGATTTACCGTCAGTAACTTACGGTGCCTCGGGGATGGTGTCATGGTGTGCCGCAAAGCGACAGAGGCAGGTGTTTCCCCCGTACCGCCCCGGCATGACGATCTCCCCGCCGTTGTGACGAACGGCGCACGAGATTCGTTCCGTCCCGTGCTCCCCGAACGGGGTCGCCGGCGAACGGGAGATGTCAGGACCGCGGCGCCAACGCCGCCCACGCCACGGTCACTTCGCCCTGCCGCCAGCGGGCCGGGGAGTCCGTCACCGGCCAGTCGGCCGTCAGGTCCCGCACCGCGCGCAGCCAGCGCTGCCGGGCACCGTAGGAGGCGTAGGGCGCGGCGGCGGCCCAGGCGCGGTCGAAGTCGCGCAGAAAGGCGTGCACCGGCTCACCGGGGACGTTGCGGTGGATCAGCGCCTTCGGCAGCCGTTCGGCGAGGTCGGAGGGCCGCTCCAGGGAGCCCAGCCGGGTGGCGAAGGTGACGGTGCGCGGCCCCTGCGGGCCGAGCGCGACCCACACGTGCCGCCGCCCGATCTCGTCGCAGGTCCCCTCGACCAGCAGTCCGCCGCGCGAGCCGGCGCCCGCCGGGGCGAGGCGCGCGCACAGCCGCTCCCAGACGGCGGCGACCTCGTCCTCGTCGTACTGGCGCAGCACATTGGCGGCCCGGATGAGCAGCGGCCGTCCGGGCACCGGGACCTCGAAGCCGCCGTGCCGGAAGGCGAGCCCCTCCCGCTCGTAGGGCCGCGCGGCCGCGACCCGCTCCGGTTCGATCTCGACGCCGATCACGCGCGCGCGGGGTGCGACGGTCCGCAGCCGGCCGAGCAGCTCGACGGCGGTCCAGGGCGCGGCGCCGTAGCCGAGGTCGATCGCCAGCGGGTCCTCGGCGTGGCGCAGTTCGCCGCCGTGCGCGGCGGCGATCCAGCGGTCCATGCGGCGCAGCCGGTTGGGGTTGGTCGTCCCGCGCGTCACCGTTCCCACGACGGGGGTCCCCCCGCTCGGGCGAAGCCGAGAGGGAGGGCGGGGCGCGGCGCGGGCTGTCATGTCTACGAGGGTAAGCGGGCGCCGGTACGGCCTCGGCCCGGCCGGGGCCGGTGGGGGCGGCGGCCGGTGTCCAGGGTCCGTGGGCAGGCTGTCGAAGACGGTGTCGTCGCAGGTCAAGGCCGGTCTGAAGAGCTTCCTGCGGCCGGTCGGGCACCGGTCGTGGACGCGGTCGGCCAGGTGGCTCGCCGACCTCACCCGCACCCGAACGGTTGATCGAATCAAGGTCATGATTGAGTAAAGGTACGTGTTCGGGAAATGGCAGGCACCCGGTCACTGTTGGACCTCCTCGGAGGGCGAGGTCGCTCCTCCGTCCGGCATGCCCGCAGCAAGGAGGACCGCCACGTGAGCCAGTACGTCAGCAGGCTCGGGCGACGCTCCCCGTCGGCCGCGTCACGGCTCCGGCTCCACCGTCGACCCCGCCGGGTCGCGATGCTCTCCGTGCACACCTCCCCGCTCCACCAGCCCGGCACCGGCGACGCCGGCGGCATGAACGTCTACATCGTGGAGCTGGCCCAGCGGCTCGCCGCCCTGGGCATCGACGTCGAGATCTTCACCCGGGCCTCGGCGGGCGGCCTGCCCCCCTCGGTCGAGCTGGCTCCCGGCGTCCTCGTCCGGCACGTCGACGCGGGCCCCTACGAGGGCCTCGCCAAGGAGGAGCTGCCGGCCCAGCTGTGCGCCTTCACGCACGGCGTGATGCAGGCCTGGGCCGGTCACCGCCCCGGCTACTACGACCTCGTCCACTCCCACTACTGGCTCTCCGGCCACGTCGGCTGGCTCGCCGCCCAGCGCTGGGGCGTGCCCCTGGTGCACGCGATGCACACCATGGCCAAGGTCAAGAACGCCAACCTGGCCGACGGCGACACCCCCGAGCCCGCCGCCCGTGTCATCGGCGAGACCCAGATCGTGGCCGCCGCCGACCGGCTCGTCGCCAACACGGCCGAGGAGGCCGACGAACTGGTCCGGCACTACGCCGCCGACCCGGCGAAGGTCGCCGTCGTCCACCCGGGCGTGAACCTCGACCGCTTCCGCCCGGCCGACGGCCGCGCCGCCGCCCGCGCCCGCCTCGGCCTCCCCGAGGACGCCCTGATCCCGCTCTTCGCGGGCCGCGTACAGCCCCTGAAGGCCCCGGACATCCTGCTGCGCACGGTGGCGGTGCTGCTGGACGAGCGGCCCGAGCTGCGCTCCCGTATCCAGGTCCCGATCGTCGGCGGCCCGAGCGGCAGCGGGCTCGCCAAGCCCGAGGGGCTGCAGAAACTCGCCGCCCGGCTCGGCATCTCGGACGTCGTACGGTTTCGCCCGCCGGTCGGTCAGGAGCAGCTCGCGGACTGGTTCCGGGCCGCGTCCGTGCTGGTCATGCCGTCGTACAGCGAGTCCTTCGGGCTGGTCGCGATCGAGGCGCAGGCGGCCGGCACGCCGGTGCTCGCGGCCGCCGTCGGCGGACTGCCGGTGGCCGTGCGCGACGGCGAGACCGGCTTCCTCGTGAACGGTCACGACCCCGCCGACTACGCGCGCGTGCTGAGCCGCTTCGCCGACCAGCCGGCCCTCCCGGCGACCATGGGCGCGGCCGCCGCCCGGCATGCGCAGTCCTTCGGCTGGGACCGGGCCGCCGCCGCGACCGCCGACGTCTACACGGCCGCGACCCACTCGCACCGCCGTCGCGTACGCTCCCACCATGGGTGATGTCGAGAAGACCGGGCAGGTCCTGGAAGATGCCCTGAAGGACGCCGAGCTGGAATGGGAGAGCCCCGAGCCCGGAAACTACGTGGTCAGGCTTCCGGGCACGCGCAAGCTCTCCACGACGGTCTCCTTCCTCGTCGGCCGTCACTCCCTCTCCCTGAACGCCTTCGTCGTCCGGCACCCCGACGAGAACGAGGCGGGCGTCCACCGCTGGCTCCTGGAGCGCAACCTGAAGCTGTACGGCGTGAGTTACGCCGTCGACCGCCTCGGCGACATCTACGTCACCGCCCGCCTCCCCCTCGCCTCCGTCACCCCCGACGAGATCGACCGCCTCCTCGGCCAGGTCCTGGAGGCGGCCGACGGCGCCTTCAACACCCTGCTGGAACTGGGCTTCGCCACCTCCATCCGCAAGGAGCACGCCTGGCGGGTGTCCCGCGGCGAGTCCACGCGCAACCTGGACGCGTTCAAGCATCTGATCGAACGCTCCGCCGACTGACGTACGGTACGACCCCTTCCCTCTGCTGCGGGGGTAGTGGCATGCTCACGGCCGACGAGAACCTGAACGTCGTTCATATGCATGAATATGAAGGGGCGGATGGGCATGAGCGGTACGCATCTGACGAGACGGACCCTGCTGGCCGCTGCCACGGCCGTGGCGCTCGGCGCGACGACGGTGAAGGCGGCAGCGGCCGAACGGGGTGAAGTCCCGCGGATCTGGGAGGAGTACAGGCGCTCCCCCTTCACCCACCCCCAGATCCCCTACGTCGGCCGCGCCGGCCACCGGGGCGGAGCCACCCGCTTCCCGCGCCCCCGGATCGTCGCCGACGTCACGGACCACGGCGCGGTGCCCGACGGCACCACCGACTGCGCCCCCGCGATCAACCGTGCCATCGCCGCCGCCGGAAGGGCCGGCGGTGGCACGGTCACCATCCCGCCCGGCGCCTTCCGCATCGACGGCCTGATCCGCGTCGGCGACTCGGGCGTCGTCCTGCGCGGCGCCGGCAGCGGCCGCACCACCCTGCACGCGACGAAGAACCTCACCGAACTGATCGGCGCCTACGGCTCCCGCTACGGCGGCGACAAGTCCGCCTGGTCCTGGGCGGGCGGCCTCATCTGGCTGGCCCCGCAGGCCCGTTGGGACTCGCTCGTCGCCGCCGTCCGGGCCCGCGACTGGCCCTTCGAGGGCTGGACCGGCAACAAGCGGGACGAGTGGAGGGCCCTGACGGCGGTGGAGCCGGCGAAGCAGGGCTCCTGGACGGTCACCGTCGCCGACGCCGGCGCGCTGCACCCCGGCCGGCTGGTCCTCCTCCGCCTGGCCGACGACCCCGCGCACACCCTCCTGCAGCACATGGCGGGCGGCGGCCCGGGTCCGGCGTCGTACCACTGGGACGACAAGACGAAACTGCTGTCCTACGTCCCCTACGAATGGCCGGTGCGCATCACCCGCGTCAGGGGCCGCCGGATCACCCTCGAACGCCCCCTCCCGCTCGACCTGCGCCCCGAGTGGAACCCCCAACTGACCACCCACGTCCAGGAGCTGACCGGCTCAGGGGTGGAGGGCCTGACGCTGGACGTGGTGGAGACCCCGATGTCCCCCCACCTTCTCGACAAGGGCTACAACGGTGTCGTCCTGCAGTGCGCCTACGACTGCTGGGTGGACGACGTCACGGTCCGCAACGTCGACAACGGCTTCGGCCTGGTCGCCGCCTCCGCCTGCACCCTGCGCCGCACGCGCGTCGCCGGCCGCGGCTCGCACCACCCCTACTTCTGCCGCGAGGGCTCCCACGACAACCTGGTCGAGGACTTCACCGTCGAGCAGCGCACGGTCCCGGCCCCGGCCGACACCCAGCTGCACGGCATCAACGTCGAGGGACTGTCGTCGTACAACGTCTGGTCGCGCGGCGACATGCAGATGGGCACCTTCGACAGCCACCGCGGCCTGCCCTTCGCCGACGTCCGCACGGACATCACCGTGAACAACAACGGCCGCCACGGCGGCGACGCCAACGCGGGCCCGCTCTTCGGCGCCCGCTTCACCCACTGGAACATCCGGGTCACCAACGGACGCGCGGGCCTGATGAAGATCGACGGCCTGGCACCGTACTCGGCGACCGTGGGGCTGAACACGGTCAGCGAGTTCGACCAGACCGACGTCCCCGACTTCACCGGCGATCTGCGCTCCCGCCTGGAGCTGTACGGCACCACGGACGCCGTGCGCCCGCGCAACCTCCACGACGCTCAGCGCGAGCTGCTGCGGTAGCGCCCCGGTGTCACCCCGACCGACTTCTTGAAGTGCCGGGTGAGATGGGCCTGGTCGTAGAACCCGGTGGCCGAGGCCACCTCGCCCGGCGTCAGCCCGTCCAGCAGCAGGCGCCGGGCGCGTCCGACCCGCCGCGACATCAGGTACTGGTGCGGGGCGATGCCGTACGCGCCGCTGAACGCCCGCACCAGATGGGCGGGATGGGCGTGCAGCAGCCGTGCGGCCTCCGCCAGCGGAAGGCCGTCGACGACACGGGCGTCCAGCAGCTCCCGCAGCCGCCGGCCGAGCACCGGATCGGGCCGGTGCGGCGGTGGGTCCGGCCGCCGCAGCAGATGGTCCCGCAGCCGCTCCCCGACCAGGGTCAGCCTGCTCTCTGCCTCCAGTTCGTCGCCGGGCAGGGCGAGGACCGCGTGCAGCTGCCCGACGCGCCGGCGCAGCAGCGGATCGCGCAGCTCGGGCCCGTCCACGGCGGCCCCGATCAAGTCCTCCGCCAGCCGGCTGCTGTCGAGGTAGACGACCCGCTTGCGGAAGCCGTCCGGGGTCGCGGGCGAGCCGTTGTGCGGCACATGCGGCGGCAGCAGCGTGACCGCGTCGAGCGGGGTGCCGTGCTCGTGCCGGTCGAGGTCGTACCGTACGGCCCCGTCGTCCACGATGAGCAGCGTCCAGGCGTCATGGACGTGCATCGGGTAGGCGTACTCGGTGAAGCGGGCGTGGAAGACCTCCACGACACCCGGTACGCGCGGGCGCCAGGCGGAGACTTCCTGCCGGTCGGCCACGCAAAGAACGTACAAGACCCGCGCTGCGGGTGCCCGGCAGTCTCAGTGCATGAACACCGATCCGACCCGCCCCGAGCCCGTCCGCTTCGACACGAAGATCGCCGTACTGCTGCGCGGGGACCTGGAGCCCTGGCAGCGTCTCAACGTCACCGCGTTCCTGGTCAGCGGCCTCGGCAACCAGATCCCCGAGGTGATCGGCGAGCCGTACGAGGACGCGGACGGCGTCGGCTACCTGTCCATGTTCCGCCAGCCGGTGTTGGTCTTCGAGGGCTCGAAGGAGACCCTGAAGGCGGCCCACGGCAGGGCGCTGAGCCGCGCCCTGCCCCGCGCCGTCTTCACCTCGGACCTGTTCGCCACGGGCAACGACCGCGACAACCGCGCGGCCGTGCGGGCCGTACCGACCGCCGAGCTGGACCTGGTGGGGCTCGCGGTGTACGGCCCGCGGGGCGGCGTGGACAAGGTGCTCAAGGGCGCGCGGATGCACCCGTGAGCCGCCGGGGGCCGGGTCAGTCGAACATGCCGGGCCGGTAGTCGCCGGCGGGCTGCCGGACGAGGACGTTGACGCGGTTGTACACGTTGATCAGGGCGATCAACGAGACGAGCGCGGCGAGCTGGTCCTCGTCGAAGTGCTCGGCGGCCTTCGCCCAGACCTCGTCCGGGACGCCGCCGGCCGCGTCGGCGATACGGGTGCCCTGCTCCGTCAGCTCCAGCGCGGCGCGCTCGGCGTCGGTGAACACCTCGGCCTCCCGCCAGGCCGCCACCAGGTGCAGCCGCTGCGCGCTCTCCCCGGCGGCGGTGGCGTCCTTGGTGTGCATGTCGGTGCAGAACGCGCACCCGTTGATCTGGCTGGCGCGGATCTTCACCAGCTCCTGCGTCGCGGCCGGCAGGGTGGAGTCCGAGACCACCTTCCCCGCCGAGTTCATGTACTTGAGGAACTTGCCGGTGACAGGGTTGGCGAAGAGGTTCATACGAACGTCCATGGCGTGCTCCCGCGGGGTGGCTGCTGTGCTTGCGCCTCACTGACGCGAGCGCCGGGCGAAATGTGACACGCCTACGGGTTCCACGCGGGTGGCGCCCCGTGCGCCGCCTATTCGGGTGCTTGTGCCTACGTCACCGCTTCCGGCACGGGGGCCGACGGCATACCTCTGGCGCAAGCACACATCGACCGAAGGAGACGCTCATGCGCGCACGCACCGTGCTGGCCGCCGTCGCTCTCGCCGGGACCGTCCTGCTCGGAGGTGCGGCCCAGGCCCTCGCCGACGACAACGACGACATGGGTAGCCCGATGAGTAACCAGATGAGCAACCCCATGGGGGGTGGTTCCATGGGCAGCCCCATGGGGAACGCCGGAGGTGATTTCGGGAGCACCTCGCACGCCAAATCCGATTTCGGACCGGATGCATCTGGCTTCGGCCAGGTCGGATCCATTTTCGATCGGACCAGCATGCACTGAGTGCCGGCCCGTGCCTTCATGCCCCGCCCCGCACCGTGATGTCCGCGGTGCGGGGCGGGGCATGTCCCGCGGCTCCCCGGGCGCCGCTCAGGCCGTACGGACCTCGGGCTCGGATTCGACGGCCGCGGCGGGCGCCGTCGCGCTCTGCCCGGGCAGCCCGCGCATGAGCGCCCCGTACCCAAGCCCCGCGACCGTGCCCAGCGCGGCGCACATCGCCCACAGCCACCGTGCGCCCAGGTGGTCGATGACCGCGCCGGACATCATCGGTGCGACCAGCGCGGCGACGGACCAGGACAGGGTGTACACGCCCTGGTACCGCCCGCGCCCGTGCACCGGGGAGAGCCGGACGACGAGTCCGGTCTGGGTCGGCGCGTTGACGATCTCGGCGAGGGTCCAGACGCACACGGTGACCATGAAGACGCCGACCGACCCGGCGAAGGCGGTGAGGCCGAAGCCGTAGCCGGCGAGCACCGAGGAGACGACCAGCAGGGTGCGCGGGTCGCGGTGCTCGATGAACCGGGTGACCGGGATCTGCAGGGCGACGATCAGGACGCCGTTGACGGCGATGGCGAGACCGTAGTCGGCGGGCGAGAACCCGGCGCGCCCCATGGCCACCGGCAGGCCGACCGAGCCCTGCATGAAGACCAGCGCGACGAGGAAGGAGAGCCCGACGACGGCCATGTACCGCCCGTCGCGGAGCACGGTCCCGAGGCTGACGGCGCTGTCCTTCTCCTTCACGTGCGCCGTGGGCCGGGACTCGGGCACCTTCAGGAAGACGACGAGCGCACAGGCCAGGGTCATCCCGGCCTCGATCAGGAACCCGGCGCGATAGCTGACCTCGGCGATGAACCCGGCGGCCATGGAGGAGACGGCGAACCCGAGGTTGATG
Source organism: Streptomyces yokosukanensis (assembly GCF_001514035.1). Lineage (GTDB taxonomy): Bacteria > Actinomycetota > Actinomycetes > Streptomycetales > Streptomycetaceae > Streptomyces > Streptomyces yokosukanensis. Next base: position 94,672 of record NZ_KQ948209.1, read on the forward strand.
GCCCAGTAGTTCAGCGAGAACGCCCGCACCCGGTCCTCGGGCCGGACGATGTCGGCCATCATCGCCTGCACGGCCGGCCGGGAGGCGTTGGACGCCATGCCGACGAGGAAGGCGACGGCGGCGATGGCGACCGGGTCGGTCATGAAACCGAGCAGCGCGACGGAGACGGCGGTGCCGGACTGGGCGATCAGCAGGGTCGGCCGCCTGCCCAGCCGGTCGGCCATGACCCCGCCGCCCAGCGAGGAGACGACACCGCCGAGCCCGTGCAGCGAGGCGACGAGACCGGCGTACGAGGCCGAGTAGCCGCGGTCGAGGGTGAGGTAGAGGGCCATGAACGTGGCCACGAAACCGCCGAGCCGGTTGACGAGTGTGCTGGTCCACAGCCACCAGAACTCGCGGGGGAGGCCGGAGACGCTCTCCCGGGCGGCACGTCGGAGACGAGCGGCGGACATGACAGGACCCCCCACGGATCGCGGGGCGCCCGGATAGGGGTCCCGTAAGTGGCTCAAGCGGTAGGCACAAATTACCTGCGGGGTCTGTCCGTGGCCACTCGTTTAACAGATGCCGTCAACCGTCCACCCATCGGCCGGTCCCGGCGCCGCCCGGAACCCGTGGATTACGCTCTTTCCCATGGCCGACGCACCGTACAAGCTGATCCTCCTCCGCCACGGCGAGAGCGAATGGAACGCGAAGAACCTGTTCACCGGCTGGGTGGACGTCAACCTCAACGAGAAGGGCGAGAAGGAGGCAGTCCGCGGCGGCGAGCTTCTGAAGGACGCCGGTCTCCTCCCCGACGTGCTCCACACGTCCCTCCAGAAGCGCGCGATCCGCACGGCCCAGCTGGCCCTCGAAGCCGCGGACCGCCACTGGATCCCGGTCCACCGCAGCTGGCGCCTGAACGAACGCCACTACGGCGCCCTCCAGGGCAAGGACAAGGCGGCCACGCTGGCCGAGTTCGGCGAGGAGCAGTTCATGCTCTGGCGCCGCTCCTACGACACCCCGCCGCCCCCGCTCGCGGACGACTCCGAGTACTCCCAGGCGCACGACGCCCGCTACGCCTCCATCCCGCCGGAGCTGCGCCCGGACACGGAGTGCCTGAAGGACGTCGTCGTCCGCATGCTCCCCTACTGGTACGACGGCATCGTCCCCGACCTCCTGGCCGGCCGCACGGTCCTGGTCGCCGCCCACGGCAACTCGCTGCGCGCCCTGGTCAAGCACCTGGACGGCATCTCCGACGCCGACATCGCGGGCCTGAACATCCCGACCGGCATCCCGCTCTCCTACGAGCTGGACGAGAACTTCAAGCCGATCACCCCCGGCGGCACGTACCTCGACCCCGAGGCGGCCGCGGCGGCCATCGAGGCGGTCAAGAACCAGGGCAAGAAGAAGTAACCCGTAACGATCAAGCCCCCTGGGCGACATGCGCCGAACGGCCCCCTCGGAGTGGTCTCCGAAGGGGCCGTTCGTGTACTCACGGCGGCCACGGGGCCGGCGTGGCAGGCCGGGTTCTCGGCCGTGTCAGTACTGCTCGGTCTCCATGAACCCCGTACCCCCGTTGTCGTCCGCGTCGAAGGCGGCGGCGGTGGGGTCGAATCCGGGCGGGCTGTCCTTCAGGGCCAGGCCCATGCCGGCCAGCTTCGCCTTGACCTCGTCGATGGACTTCGCACCGAAGTTGCGGATGTCCAGCAGGTCCGCCTCGGAGCGGGCGAGGAGCTCACCCACCGAGTGGACGCCCTCGCGCTTGAGGCAGTTGTAGGAGCGGACCGTGAGCTCCAGCTCCTCGATCGGCAGCGCCATGTCCGCGGCGAGGGCGGCGTCCGTCGGGGACGGACCCATGTCGATGCCCTCGGCGTCGATGTTCAGCTCGCGGGCGAGACCGAACAGCTCGACCAGGGTCTTGCCGGCCGACGCCATGGCGTCACGCGGACGCATGGCCTGCTTCGTCTCGACGTCGACGATCAGCTTGTCGAAGTCGGTGCGCTGCTCGACACGCGTGGCCTCGACCTTGTACGTGACCTTGAGAACCGGCGAGTAGATGGAGTCGACCGGGATACGGCCGATCTCCTGGCCCACCTGCTTGTTCTGCACGGCGGAGACGTAGCCGCGACCGCGCTCGACGGTCAGCTCCATCTCCAGCTTGCCCTTGCCGTTGAGCGTGGCGAGGACC
>NZ_KQ948209.1:97766-256644 GCF_001514035.1 Streptomyces yokosukanensis
CGAGATATTGCCTCCAGTGTTTGGCGCCCGCTATCTGACGCCGTGGTCCCCGAAGGGTACGGGCTGGTCCGGCTTCCTACGAAGCCGAACCGCCCAGGGCGCCCTCTGCGAGCCGGCCGGTCGGCAGGCTCAGCCCTCGCCGGTGCGGAGTCCGTCGATCAGCGGGGGTAGCCACCAGCGCAGTTCGTAGGCGCATACTGGGGGCGATGACAAAGCCTGCTGCACCGAAGCGTCATTTGCCCACCAGTCCCTTCAAAGCTCCCGTCGCCCCGGCCCCCAAGCACTTCGCTGTGGGGGACAAGGTGACACACGACGTGTACGGTCTCGGCCGGGTGATCGGCATCGAGGACGGAATCGCGGCTCTCGTGGATTTCGGCTCGGAGCAAATGCGGATCTTGAGCCCGTACGCCAAGATGACCAAGCTGTAGTACCGCTGTGCCCGGTCACGGCACGCCAGGCCCCTGCGGGGACCTGCCACGAAAGCGAGACCTCTCATCGATCTGACGTCGCTGTTCTCCGCCCTGGAAGGGCAGCCCCGCCGTGCGGCTCCAGCATCGCCGCCGCCGGCGACGAACCCCTTCCAGGCCCCGGACTTCGGGGAAGACGAAGCCTTCCTCCCCGAGGAGGTACAGGAGCCCGCCTGGGGCACGCGCGCGGCGCGACCCGAGGCGGCCTAGCTCCCACCCCCTAGCCCTTGTGGCGGTAGACGACCAGGTACGGCACGTTGCCCTCGTCGTGGGTGAAGACACCCACCCCGGCGAAGTCGGCGATCGGGCCCTGCTCCTGTGCGGGCAGGGGCTTCGGGGTGCCCGTGGCCAGGGTGAGCTGGACGGGGGCCTTGGTGCCGGTCAGGCTGCCCTTGGTGAGGGAGGTGCCGTAGGCCGTGCCGTCGTCGGTGACGGAGTCGAAGGTGAGCGGCTTGCTGTCGTCGGTCTCCTCGAAGCAGTACCCCTTCTTCGTCTGCAGGTCGAAGGCGAGGTGCCCGGAGACGAGGTAGCGGCCGTTCGGTGACAGCGCGGAGTCGGGCGCGTCGGCCGTGGCGATGAACGGCTTGGGGCACAGCACGGACGCCTGGACCTGGCCGGTCCTGTCGTCGAGCACGGCCCACACGTTGTGGTCGCCGAGGTTCTTCTGCTCCCAGCGGGCGATCAGGTGCCCGCCGCTGCCGGGCCACACCGTGCCGGTCGTGGGATCGGCCTCGGCCGGCGTGATCCGGCGGGCGTCCCAGGAACCGGGGACGCCGAACGATCCGTCCCCGTTGGCCACCACCGGGTCCCGCTCCGTCAGGGCGGCGATCTCGTTGCCGAAGGAGCAGGACGAGCAGCCGGGCGCCTTGAGCGAGTCGGTGTCGTAGGCGGTGGTGCGGCCGGTGGTCACGTCGAGGGCGACCTGGTGCTTGTCCGAGACGGGGACCAGGAGCCGTTCCCCCGCGTCCTTGACCCGCTCGGTGCCGTAGTCGCTCGCCGGGATCTCGACATGGTGGGCGGGCGCGACCGCGTCGCCCGAGCCGTCGGCGGCGTAGATGTCCACGGCGTACATCTGCTTCGCCTTGGACAGGGCGTCCCCGCCCGTCGCCCCCTCGGACCAGGTCACCAGATGGTCCTTGCCGCCGGCGGGGACGACGAGGAGGCCGGGCGCCTCGCCCTCGGACAGGTTCTTGAACGGCTTGCCCGTCCAGCGGACCTGGCCCGTCGTCGCGTCCCGGACGGTGACCCGGTAGGTGGACCCCGACTCGGTCATCGTGGCTATCGCGCCGGCCTTCGGCAGTACGGCGTACGTACCGAGCTGCTTCCCCGTCAGCTGCCAGCCTCGTGAAGTGTCGTACCCGGCGGGCACTTCGAGCTTGAGCGAGGGGGCGGGTACCGATGCCGAGGCGGGCCCGGAAGGCTTCCCGGTGCCGTCGGAGGACGTCGCCCTCCCGTCCCGCCACCGCAGGCCGCGAGCGACCCGATGGCGACGACGGCGACGGATGCCCTGACGAATGCCGGCCTCATGCACTGCCCTTCCGTTGCACGGAGGACAGTCCGCGAATCGAACAGCCATCCCCCGATGGCGTGATCTTGGAGGTAAGACTAGCGCCGGATCCGTACCGGCGCTCGTCCCCAACGAACCTTCCGCTCCCCGGACTTCGGGCTGTCCGGGAAGCGGCGGCGCGTCGGTGGGGTGGTGCGGTGGTCACGCCGTCGTCTGGGCCAGTGTCGGGTAGTCCGTGTAGCCGCGATGGTCGCCGCCGTAGAACGTGGTGGCGTCGGTGTCGTTGAGCGCGGCCTTGGTGCGCAGGCGCTCGACGAGGTCGGGGTTGGACATGAACAGCGTCCCGAACGACAGGACGTCCGCGAGGCCTTCGTCGACGAGCCGGAGGTCCGCCGGCCCGGCCGGCCGGTCGAGGGCGCTCTCGTGCGGGTTGAGCATGAACACCCCCGGCCACCGCTCCCGCAGCCGTGCGGTGAGGTCGCGGTAGCCGGGGAACTCGAACACGTGCAGATACGCCAGCTCGGGCGGCAGGCCGTCCACCAGGGTCCGGTACAGCTCGTGCAGTTCGGGTTCCACCAGGCCGAACGCCCCGCTGCCGGGCGAGATGCGCAGTGCGAGCCGCTCGGCACCGATGCGCGTGGCGACGGCGTCGACCAGTTCCAGCGGGAAGCGGACGCGTCCGGCGATGCTTCCGCCGTAGCGATCGGTGCGGCGGTTGGCGTTGCCGGAGAGGAACTGCTGGATGAGATAGCCGTACGCACCGTGCAACTCGACGCCGTCGAAGCCCGCGTCGATCGCGAGCGCCGCGGCGTCGGCGAACGCGGCGATGGTGTCCGCGATCCCCCGCGCGGTGAGGACTTGCGGTACCGGGTAGGGCCTGCGGACGGCGGGCTCGGCGCCGTTGACGCGCACCACGCCGTCGGCCGCGACCGCGGACGGGCCGAGCGGATGCAGTCCGCCGCCGAGCAGCTCGGGATGGCTGTTGCGGCCGGCGTGCATGAGCTGGGCGTAGATGACTCCGCCCGCGTCGTGCACGGCGGCCGTGACGGGACGCCACGACGCGACCTGGCGTACGTCGTGCAGGCCGGGGGTGTCGGTGTACCCCTGTCCGACCGGGTTGGGCTGGATGGCCTCGGAGACGATCAGTGCGGCGCCGGCGCGCTGCCGGTAGTACTCGGCCATGAGGGGCGTCGCGGACAGCCCCTCGCCGTAGGCGCGGCGGCGGGTCAGCGGGGCCATGGCGATGCGGTGGGGCAGGGTGAGCCGGCCGACGGTGACCGGATCGAACGCGGTGGGCAACGAAGACTCCTCTGGACTGGGCGCGTAGGTATCTCCTCGCGTCCAACAGAGTCGTTCGATTCGCGGCGGGGCGGCAGGAAGGTGCGTCGAATCGGCGATATCCGACAGGGATCTGGCCGGTGGGCGGCACACTCACGTGAGAGAGCGGGGCACGGGCCGGTGTGAAGCGGGTTCACACCGGCCCGTGCGACGTCGTACCGCTCTCAGCCGCACTGGCAGGGGCCACCCGACTGGCAGCCGCAGCCGCAGCCGGAGCCGCAGCCGCACGCGCCGATCAGCGGAAGGTTCTTCGTGTCGGCGGGCCGGTCGGTCTCGCGCTCCTGCGTGGGGTCGGGCGTGGTGCTGGGGGATTCGGCCATGGGTCCCTCCTAGACGCTGGGGCAGGGGTGCCCTCGTCCATTTCATGCCCGCTTCCCTGGGCGCATCAACGGCGCACGGAGGCGCTCACGCGTCCACGCGCCCCTGGCACCGCTCCGCGAGCCCCGTGCGCGGGACTCCCGAGGGTCCCCGCCCCTGCGGGCTCCCGCGGGTCAGGCGCCCTCGACGCCCGTCACCGGCTTGATGTCCGCCTGCAGCTCGTCGGCGTGCTCGCCCGTGACCAGGTACACGACCCGCTTGGCGACGGCCACGGCGTGGTCGGCGTAGCGCTCGTAGTAGCGGCCGAGGAGGGTGACGTCGACGGCCGTCTCGATGCCGTGCTTCCAGCGGTCGTCGATCAGGTGCTGGAACAGCGTGCGGTGCAGCTGGTCGATCTCGTCGTCGTCCTGCTCCAGCTGCATCGCGAGGTCGACGTCCTTCGTGATGATCACCTCGGCCGCCTTCGCCATGAGGCGCTGGGCGAGCTGACCCATCTCCAGGATCGTGGCGTGCAGGTCCTGCGGGACCGCGCGCTGGGGGAAGCGCAGCCGGGCCAGCTTCGCCACGTGCTGGGCGAGGTCGCCGGAGCGCTCCAGGTCGGCGGACATGCGCAGGGAGGTGACGACTATGCGGAGGTCGGTCGCCACCGGCTGCTGGCGGGCGAGCAGGGCTATCGCGCGCGCCTCCAGGTCGTGCTGGAGCTCGTCGACCTTCTGGTCCGCCTCGATCACACTTTCGGCCAGCTTGAGGTCGGAATCCAGGATGGCGGTCGTGGCGCGTCCGATCGCGGACCCGGCCAGACGAGCCATCTCCACCAGACTGTCACCGATCGAGTCAAGTTCCTCGTGGTACGCGTCCCGCATCAGGGTTTCCTCTCCTACGTGCGTGTTCTTGGGGTTTCCGGGGCTGTGACACCAAGCGGACCGCGCGCCCCGTGGCGAAAACCGGCGGTGCGAACCCCACGCTCCCACGCTGTGGCCTGTACGCGTCCGTTTCTGCCACCCCAAATGAACCACTACTGGCTCCAAGGTGAACTCTGGGCGACGAGTGTTCGAGGTCGCACCCCGACGGCTGTGGTCTTGTCGTACGCCCTGCTTAACCTGGAGGCATGGACGTGAACGCGGCGGTCGCCGCAGCGGCAGCGATCGCCGGGGTAGCCACCGGCGTCATCGCCATGCTGGCGTTCCGCTGGAGCGAACGCGACCAGAAGCGACCGACCAGGACTTCCTTGCACATCGATCCCGTACTCCCGCCCGGCGTGGACACCGTGCTGTCCGTGCTCCGCTCCTCGGCCGTCGTCCTCGACGAGGCCGACGCCGTCGTCAAGGCCAGTTCCGCCGCCTACGCCCTCGGGCTGGTGCGCGGAGGCAAGCTCGCCATCGAGCCCATGGTTCAGATGGCCCGGGACACCAGACGCGACGGCGAGATACGCCAGGTCGAGCTGGACCTGCCCCGGCGCGGCACCGGACGCGGCGAGGCCCTCGCCGTCTCCGCGCGTGTGGCCCCGCTCGGCTCCCGCCTGGTTCTGCTGCTGGTCGAGGACCTGACCGAGGCCCGCAGGATCGAGGCCGTACGACGGGACTTCGTGGCCAATGTCAGCCACGAGCTGAAGACCCCCGTCGGCGCCCTCTCCCTGCTGTCCGAGGCGGTCATGGACGCCTCGGACGACCCCGAGGCCGTACAGCGCTTCGCGGGTCGCATGCAGATCGAGGCGACCCGCCTGACCAACCTGGTCCAGGAACTGATCGACCTCTCCCGGGTGCAGAACGACGACCCGCTGGAGGACGCCGAGCCCGTCCGCGTGGACGAGCTGGTCGCCGAGGCCGTCGACCGCTGTCGCCACCAGGCCGGTACCAAGCAGATCACCATGGCCGCCGGTGGCACGGCCGATCTGCATGTCTGGGGCAACCGCGGCCAGCTGGCCGCCGCCCTCGGCAACCTGGTCGAGAACGCCGTGAACTACTCCCCGGCCCGCACCCGTGTCGGCATAGCCGCCCGGCGGATCAACGCCCCCGGCGGCGACATGATCGAACTCGCCGTCACGGACCAGGGCATCGGCATCTCCGACAAGGACAAGGAGCGCATCTTCGAGCGCTTCTACCGCGTCGACCCGGCCCGCTCGCGGGCCACCGGAGGCACCGGTCTGGGTCTCGCGATCGTCAAGCACGTGGTCGCCTCGCACGGCGGGGAGGTCACGGTCTGGAGCGCCGAAGGCCAGGGCTCCACCTTCACCCTGAGGCTGCCGGAGGCGGGCGTCGCCCGCGACCGCGCGTCGCAGCACCCCGACCCCGACCTCGACGACGAGGCCGGCGGCCCCACCGAGTCATCCCCGTACGAACCGCTTCCCGCCCCGGAGGTCCTTCCGTGACCCGAGTGCTTGTCGTCGAGGACGAGGAGTCCTTCTCCGACGCCCTGTCGTACATGCTCCGCAAGGAGGGCTTCGAGGTCGCCATCGCGGCCACGGGCCCCGACGGGCTCGACGAGTTCGAGCGCAACGGCGCCGACCTCGTCCTGCTCGACCTGATGCTGCCGGGCCTGCCCGGCACGGAGGTCTGCCGCCAGCTGCGCGGCCGCTCCAACGTCCCCGTGATCATGGTCACGGCCAAGGACAGCGAGATCGACAAGGTTGTCGGTCTGGAAATAGGAGCCGACGACTACGTCACCAAGCCCTTCTCCTCCCGCGAGCTGGTCGCCCGTATCCGGGCCGTCCTGCGCCGCCGCGGCGAGCCGGAGGAGGTCACCCCGGCCGCGCTCGAGGCCGGCCCGGTCCGCATGGACGTCGACCGCCACGTCGTGACGGTCTCCGGCTCCAAGGTCGACCTCCCGCTCAAGGAGTTCGACCTGCTGGAGATGCTCCTGCGCAACGCCGGCCGCGTGCTCACCCGTATGCAGCTGATCGACCGGGTCTGGGGCGCCGACTACGTGGGCGACACCAAGACCCTCGACGTCCACGTCAAGCGCCTGCGCGCCAAGATCGAGCCCGACCCGGGTGCCCCGCGGTACCTGGTGACGGTCCGTGGCCTGGGCTACAAGTTCGAGCCGTAAACCCGGGGCTCGTCGGGACTGCCGGACGGAAGTCCGGCCCGGCTCGCGCTCGTCCACGCCGAAGGGCGGCACCCCGTGCTGGGGCGCCGCCCTTCGGCGTGGGTGGACGCTGCTCAGTGGCCGGCGGCCGACTGCGAGGCGGAGTCGCCCGGGGTGGCGCCGGTGCTCGCGCCCTCGGTCGCGGAGGACGACGGGGTGGCCTTGCCGCCCTTGCCCTTGCCCTTGCCCGGCTTGCTGCCGGCGGACGCGCTCGCGCCCGGGGCGCCGGTGGGGGCGCTCGGGACGGACGGGATCTGGCTCGGGCCCCACTTGTCGAAGTAGCTGGTGGCCGGCACCACGAAGGCGCGCAGGCTCACGTCACCGGTCTTGCTGAAGGTGAACGTGACCTTCTGGGCGTTGCCGTCCTGGACCGACTCGCGGCCGTTGGGGATCTCGGCGGAGGCGTTGCCCTTGCCGCCGAGGATCAGCGAACCGTGCGCCGGGACGGTCAGGTTCCCGCCCTGGGCCGGGGTCAGCTTGACGGTCTCGGTGCCGCCCGGGATGGCGACGGACTGCAGGGTCTCGTCGATGTCGCCCTGGTTGAACAGGGTCACGGAGATCACCGCCGGCCCCGTCGCCTTCAGGTCGGGCTGGGTGATGACCACGGCGTTCTGGATCTTGATGTTGCCGACCGAGGTCGCCGCGTTGTCAGGCTTGACCTCCAGGGTCTGCGAGCCGTTGCCGGCGCCGCAGGCGGCGAGCGAGGCGATCGAGAAGACGATGGCGGAGGCGGCGAGGGCGCCGCGTCGAAGGCTGCTGCTCACGGCGGCGGCAACTCCTTGAACGGGCGGGCGGCTCCCCTTATAAAGCCACCCTAAGTGTCTGTCAGCGGGCTTAGGTTACCGAGCCGTTCCCGGGCCGCCGCACCCGACCCTCCCCAAGTCCCCGGCTTGCCTCCGGCTGGGGGTACCGCGAGCCGTCGTCACTCCAGCCACAGGTGACTCTCCAGTCACTTTGCCGGGCGCTCGTCCGCCATTCACATAACCGGTCGCAAAATTTCCGTGAAGGAATGCGCGACTCCCTCGATCGGCGCCCTCGATATTGATCACGCGACGCCTGCCGGGTGGCTGTTGATCAATTCCGGAATCGGTCCGGATCGGTCTCGGGTCACCGAACGGAGTAGCGGAAGTCGTACGCTTGGAAGTGGACAAAACGGGACGTTCATCCACTTGGCGACGGCTCCGGGGGTGTGTAACGTACGCGTTTCACCTCGCCCGGAGAGCCCCTCCGACCTGCGAATACCCGCTTCCGCAGGCCCCTCGCAGCACGTTCCTGTCGCAGTTGTCAAGCCCCGAGATATGCCCTGACCTGCGAAAACGCCATTCAGAAGACGCCGTATCCGTGTTACCCTGGATAGCCACGGAAGGGGTACCTGTCACATGACGTTCAAGGTTGGCGACACCGTGGTCTATCCCCATCACGGGGCCGCGCTGATCGAGGCCATCGAAACTCGCCAGATCAAAGGCGTGGACAAGACCTACTTGGTGCTGAAGGTCGCTCAGGGCGACCTGACGGTGCGTGTGCCAGCGGACAATGCTGAGTTCGTGGGTGTGCGTGATGTGGTCGGTCAGGACGGGCTGGACCGGGTCTTCGAGGTGCTGCGCGCGCCGTATGCCGAGGAGCCCACGAACTGGTCCCGTCGCTACAAGGCAAACCTGGAGAAGCTCGCCTCCGGCGATGTCATCAAGGTCGCCGAAGTCGTGCGTGACCTGTGGCGTCGCGAGCGCGAGCGCGGCCTCTCCGCAGGTGAGAAGCGCATGCTCGCCAAGGCCCGCCAGATCCTGGTGAGCGAGCTGGCTCTCGCAGAGAACACGAACGAGGACAAGGCCGAGGCCCTGCTCGACGAGGTGCTCGCCTCCTGACGCGCCACGGCGGCGAACCATCGCCCCCACCACGCTCAGCACGCTCAGCACAGTGAAATGCCGCGGTGCCCGATGACACTGATCCTGTCGCCGGGCGCTGCGGCATGTTCGTCCCCGGAAGTGATACCTCCGGCCCCGCAGCGACATCTTCGTCGCCGGAAAACCCGCACGGCTTCGGCAGCCGGAAATGAGCGCCGAAACGCCCGCCGTACACCTCAGGGAAAGCCCCCCGATACTTGATGTGCCGGGCCCGGGCAGATGGCTCGACCAGGGTCACGGAAAGGGTCCGGTCAAAGCGTCGCGCCCGGCACTCCTCCAGGCCATACCCACCTGGGTCGAGCACACAAACCTTGACAGGAACCGATGTCTGACGAATCGCGCCCTTCACCCGCGCAGACCGCCGTCGCCGCCGTGATTCCCGCCGCCGGCCGGGGCGTACGCCTCGGACCGGGCGCCCCCAAGGCGCTCCGCGCGCTGAACGGCACGCCCATGCTCATCCACGCGGTCCGCGCGCTCGCCGCGTCCCGCCATGTCTCCCTGGTGATCGTCGTCGCCCCGGCCGACGGCGCCGCCGAGGTCAAGTCCCTGCTCGACGCGCACGCCCTGCCCGAGAGGACCGACTTCCTGGTCGTGCCCGGCGGCGACACCCGCCAGGAGTCCGTCAAGCTCGGCCTGGACGCCCTTCCCCCCGAGTACGGCGTCGTCCTCGTCCACGACGCGGCCCGCCCGCTCGTCCCGGTCGACACGGTCGACGCGGTCGTCGAGGCCGTACGCGCGGGCGCGCCCGCCGTGGTCCCCGCGCTCCCGCTCGCCGACACCGTCAAGGAGGTCGAGCCCGCCGCCGAGGCCGGGGAGCCCGAGCCGGTGGTCGCCACCCCGGAGCGGGCCCGGCTGCGCGCCGTCCAGACGCCGCAGGGCTTCGACCGCACGACGCTGATCCGCGCGCACGAGACCGTCACCGACAACGTCACGGACGACGCGAGCATGGTCGAGCAGCTGGGGCTGACAGTCGTGGCCGTCCCCGGTCACGAGGAGGCCTTCAAGGTCACCCGCCCCCTCGACCTCGTCCTCGCCGAGGCGGTCCTGGCCCGCAGGAGGCTGAACGATGGCTTCTGAGACTCCCGTGGTGCTGCCCCAGGTCGGCATCGGCACCGACATCCACGCCTTCGAGGAGGGCCGCGAGCTGTGGTGCGCGGGCCTGAAGTGGGAGGGTGAGGGGCCGGGCCTGGCCGGGCACTCCGACGCGGACGTCGTCGCCCACGCGGCCTGCAACGCCCTCTTCTCCGCCGCCGGACTCGGCGACCTGGGACAGCACTTCGGCACCGGCCGCCCCGAGTGGTCCGGCGCCCCCGGGGTGACCCTCCTCGCCGAGGCGGCCCGGATCGTGCGCGACGCGGGCTTCGCCATCGGCAACGTCGCCGTCCAGGTGGTCGGCCCCCGCCCGAAGATCGGCAAGCGCCGCGACGAGGCCCAGAAGATCCTCTCCGAGGCGGCCGGCGCCCCGGTCTCCGTCTCCGGCGCGACGACCGACGGCCTCGGCTTCCCGGGCCGCGAGGAGGGGCTGATGGCGGTCGCGACGGCACTGGTGGTGCGGACGGCGGGCTGAGGGGGGTGTCGCGGACGGTGCACGCGCTCGTGGTGCGCGTGCGCCGGGAGCGTGCGAGGGTGGCCGGAGAGTCACCGCTGTCCCTGTGTCTCCGTACCCCGCGTCTCTGTGCCCCTGTGGCCCCTGTGCCCCTGTCGGCCGAGGTCCCCCGGAGGTGGTCATGTCCGTCGCCCTGCCCGACGCGCTCAAGTCCAGGCTCGACGAACCGGTGTTCATCACGGTCGGCACCGTCCAGCCCGACGGCAGCCCGCAGATGTCCCCGGTCTGGGTGAAGCGGGACGGCGACGACATCCTCTTCTCCACGACGGTCGGCCGCCAGAAGGAGCGGAACCTGCGCCGCGACCCCCGGGTGACGGTCCTCCTCCAGCCCTTCGACGCGCCGTACACGTACGCCGAGATCCGCGGCACCGCCGAGCTGACCACCGAGGGCGGCGCGGAACTCATCGACGAACTGAGTCTGAAGTACACCGGCAAGAGGTACGCCGACTTCAACCCGGCGTCGAAGGAGGACGCCCAGCGGGTCGTCGTACGGATCACGCCCCAGAAGGTCGTCGGGGGGATCTGAGCCCCGGCATTGCGGGGAAGGGCGCCAGGCACCCCCCTGCGCCCACTACCCTGGAGTGGTGACCATTCGCCTGTACGACACCAGCGCCCGGCAGATCCGTGACTTCACCCCGCTCAAGCCGGGTTGTGTCTCGATCTACCTGTGTGGCGCCACCGTGCAGGCGGCACCGCACATCGGCCACATCCGTTCGGGCCTCAACTTCGACATCATGCGCCGCTGGTTCGCCTACCGCGGCTACGAGGTGACGTTCGTCAGGAACGTCACGGACATCGACGACAAGATCATCGCCAAGGCCCATGAGCAGGGCCGGCCCTGGTGGTCGATCGGGTACGAGAACGAGCGCGCCTTCAACGAGGGCTACACCGCACTCGGGTGCCTGCCGCCGACGTACGAGCCGCGCGCGACCGGCCACATCACCGAGATGATCGAGATGATGCAGCGCCTGATCGAGCGCGGTCACGCCTACGCTGCCGACGGCAACGTCTACTTCGACGTGCGGTCCTTCCCGAAGTACCTGGAGCTGTCCCGGCAGGAGCTGGACAACCTGCTGCAGCCGTCCGGCGAGGGCGAGACCGGCAAGCGGGACCCGCGTGACTTCGCCATGTGGAAGTCCGCCAAGCCCGGCGAGCCGACCTGGCCCACGCCGTGGGGCCCCGGCCGCCCCGGCTGGCACCTGGAGTGCTCGGCGATGGCGCACAAGTACCTCGGCTCCGCCTTCGACATCCACGGCGGCGGCCTGGACCTGATCTTCCCGCACCACGAGAACGAGATCGCCCAGGCCAAGGCCTACGGCGACGACTTCGCCGGGTACTGGGTGCACAACGCCTGGGTGACCATGGCCGGCGACAAGATGTCCAAGTCGCTCGGCAACAGCGTCCTCGTGTCCGAGATGGTCAAGCGGTGGCGGCCCGTCGTCCTGCGCTACTACCTCGGCACCCCGCACTACCGCTCGATGATCGAGTACAGCGAGGAGGCACTGCGCGAGGCCGAGTCGGCGTTCGCCCGCATCGAGGGCTTCGCGCAGCGGGTCACGGAACTGGCCGGCAAGACGGTCGACCCCGCCGCCGAGGTCCCGCCCGCCTTCGCCGAGGCGATGGACGACGACCTGGGCGTCCCGCAGGCCCTCGCCGTCGTCCACACCACGGTCCGGCAGGGCAACAGCGCGCTGGCCGCCGACGACAAGGAAGCGGCCGTGGCCCGGCTCGCCGAGGTGCGGGCCATGCTCGGCGTCCTCGGCCTCGACCCGCTCGACGACCTGTGGGCGGGCGAGTCCGACCAGGGCGACGACCTGCACGGCGTGATCGACAGTCTCGTGCGCCTCGTCCTCGACCAGCGCGAGTCCGCCCGCACCCGCAAGGACTGGGCCACCGCCGACGCCATCCGCGACCAGCTCACCCAGTCCGGGCTGGTCATCGAGGACAGCCCGCAGGGCCCGCGCTGGAGCCTCGGCGCACGCTAGCCCCGGCCCGGTCGACTGCTTGATCGATTGTGCCGCCCGGCCTCTCGGGCGGCACACTGCATAAGACGTATGTACGACGCTCACGGAGACAGGTAACTCATGGCCGCGAACAACCGCCGCATGTCCGGCAAGAAGGGCGCGCAGGTCGGCAGTGGCGGCCAGCGGCGCCGGGGCCTGGAGGGCAAGGGCCCGACCCCGCCCGCCGAGATGCGCAAGGGTCACGCCAAGCAGCGCGCCGCCGCGGCCAAGACCCGCCGCGCACAGGTCCGCGCGCCGCAGCGCCGGGGCGCCGGCCGGTCGTCGTCCGAGATGGTCGTGGGCCGCAACCCCGTGGTCGAGGCGCTCCGCGAGGGCGTGCCCGCCTCCACCCTCTACGTCCAGCAGTTCATCGACAACGACGAGCGCGTCCGCGAGGCCCTGCAGCTCGCCGCCGAGCGCGGTGGCATCAACCTGATGGAGGCCCCGCGCCCCGAGCTGGACCGCATGACGAACGGCCTCAACCACCAGGGCCTGGTCCTGCAGGTCCCGCCGTACGAGTACGCGCACCCCCAGGACCTCGCCGACGCGGCCTACGACGAGGGCGCCGACCCGCTGATCGTCGCGCTGGACGGCGTCACCGACCCGCGCAACCTCGGCGCCGTCGTCCGCTCCGTCTCCGCCTTCGGCGGTCACGGTGTGGTCGTGCCCGAGCGCCGCTCGGCCGGCATGACCGCCGGTGCCTGGAAGACCTCCGCCGGTACGGCCGCCCGTACCCCGGTCGCCCGTGCCACCAACCTCACGCGCGCCCTGGAGGCCTACAAGAAGGCCGGTATCACCGTCGTCGGCCTCGCCGCCGACGGCGAGAGCGAACTCGGTGACGTCGAAGCCCTCGCGGGCCCGGTCGTCATCGTGGTCGGCAGCGAGGGCAAGGGCCTGTCCCGCCTGGTCGGCGAGACCTGCGACGTCCGCGTGCGCATCCCGATGCCGGGTGGCGCGGAGTCGCTGAACGCGGGTGTCGCGGCGGGGATCGTGCTCTACGAGGCGGCGCGCAGGCGCGGCTGAACACCCGTCCGGAACTTCACCCTTACGGGGTAATTCTGGTGCCCCTGCGGGGTTCAAGACTGCTTTGACGGGGTCCGGACACATCCGCCCCGGTCAAAGCAGTGTCCTAACTCCACGTCACTCGGTTAGATGAGTGTGGACACCAGAACACCCCGCACACCCACGGGGGACCGCTCGTCGGGATTCCAGTCCGGGTCCGACGACGCTCCCGCGCTGAGCATGGTGAAGGTGCCGAGCGATCCGGCGCAGGTCATCGTCAACCACCCCAGTTTCCGCGTGCAGCTGGGCCCGTCGGCGAAACGCACCCAATCCCCGCGGATCGCCCGGCATCTGAGCGCCGCCCCGGACTCCGCCCGGATGCCCGTCGTGGGCACCGCCGGCCGCCGCCGCCCCGTCGTGTGGAGCGGCAAGTCCGCCCCTGACGACACCGGCGCACACCGCCTCCTCCAGGCCGTGCGGGGCAGCAGCGTCCGCCACGCCGAAGAGCCCAAGCCCGGCGCCACCCAGGTCATCCCGCGCGTCGAGACCGGCTACGCGGACACCTACGACGGACTCGACCAGACGGTCGAGACCCCGGTCGTGGGCCACCAGCGCACCGCCCCCGACGACACCGACGGCACCCGCCTGCTGCCACACATGCGTAACGTCGGCGGCGCCTACGACGACCCCCCCTACACGGACACCGGCTTCGCGTCGTACGACGGCTACGACAGCTACGAGGACTTCGACGACTACGCCGACTCCTCCGACCCCGACGACCCGCACCCCGCCCGCCGTCACGGCGACGACCCGGCCCGGCACGCCTACTACCCCGGCCGCCGGATGAACCTCGGCGTCGTCCTCCTCCCGCTCCGCGTCTTCCTCGGCTTCATCTCCATCTACGCCGGCATGGGCAAGCTGTGCGACCCCGTCTACTTCGACGGCGGCAAGCGCGGCTCGATGGTCAAGTGGCTCAACACCCTGCACCCGTGGGACGTCGCCGAACCGCTGCGCCAGGTCGCCCTGCACCACCCGGTCGGCTCCGGGCTGGTCATCGCCTTCCTCCAGGTGGTCGTCGGCGTCATGACCGTCCTCGGCTGCTGGCAGCGCGTGGCCGCCGTCGTCGGCGCCCTGCTCTCCGCCGCCCTGATCGTCACGGTCAGCTGGAAGACGGTCCCCGCCTACGACGCCCCCGACATCATCTACCTCGCCGCCTGGTCCCCGCTGATCATCGCCGGCGCCCCCGTCTACTCCGTGGACGGCCGTCTCGCCGCCAGCGCCTGGCGCCGCCTCGGCCCCCGCGCCGACATCTGGGACCTGCGCCACTACGTCCTGCGCCGCGGCGCCCTGATCACGGTCGTCACGGTCGGTCTCACCCTGCTCGTCGGCTCCCTGCTCGGCGGCGCCGTACGCGACTCCAGCCGTGTGGTCGTCCCCGGCCCCGGCGAGGCCCCCCGCAACGACCTCCCGGGCACGCCGGTCCCGCAGGGACCCGGCCAGCGGCACAAGCAGAGCCCGTCGGCCTCCGGCTCGCCCACGGGCGGAGCCACCGCCGGCGCCAGCCCGTCCGGCGCGGCGGCGACCCCGGGCGCCACCCGGTCCGCCGGTGGTACGACCACGACGCCCAGCCAGACCCAGGGCACCATGGGCCAGACCTCGCCCCGTCAGTCCTCCCCGTCCGGCGGTGTCCCGAGCACGACGGCCGGCCCGACGAGCACCGGCGGCTCCCAGGCCGGCGGCGGCACGTCCTCGAGCGGTACGGGCGGCTCCTCGTCCTCCGGCGAGTCGGGCCTGGTGGGCGGCCTGCTGGGCTGACCGCGCGCCACATGAGAGGGCCCCGTACCGGTCGCGGTACGGGGCCTTTTCGGTGCTACCGTCCGAGCGTCGCCAACTCCTTGGCCGCCTCGGTCAGGTCCTTGGCCGTGTCGATGGCCCGCCAGTAGGCACCCTGAGGAATCGGGAAGCCGAAGAGCCGCTCCTCCCGGGCCAACCGGGGAAACGTGGTCCGCTCGTGATCCCCCCGCTCGGGCAGCAGATCGGCGAACTCGGGCGAGAACACGTACACGCCCGCGTTGATCTCGAACGTCGACGGCGGAGCCTCGATGAAGTCGGTGATGTGCCCGAACCCGTCGGTCCTGACCGCGCCCCACGGGATCCGCGGCCGGGCCAGGGCCAGGGTCGCGACCGCGTCCCGCTCGCTGTGGAAGTCGGCCATGTCCCGCAGGGAGAAGCGGGTCCAGATGTCGCCGTTGGTGGCGTACCAGGGCTGGTCGGGGCGGGGAAGGTGCGCGGCGGCGTACTTGAGGCCGCCGCCGCGGCCGAGGGGCTCGGTCTCCACGACGGTGGTGACCGAGACGGGCAGATCGGCCGCGTCCAGCCACTTCTGCAGGACGTCGGCGAGGTGGCCGCAGGAGACCACCACGTCGGTCACGCCTTCCTCGGCGAGCCAGGTGAGCTGATGGCCGATGATCGGAGTGCCCGTACCGGGGATCTCGACCATCGGCTTGGGCCGGTCGTCGGTGTAGGGACGCAGCCGGGAGCCCTGGCCACCGGCCAGGACCACGGCTTGAGTGGGGCGCGACGCGGCGTTGGGATGGGTCATGACCGCACTGTACGTGGCGCCCCGCTCGGGCCGGCCGGGAGCGGCACGCCTCAGCTGTGCGCGGCGAGCACGCCGGAGGCGAACGACGTGTCGCACACCGGGCGGGCGTAGGACTGGGCGCGGGAGGCGCCGTACTTGCGCACCGCGGCCTGGCCCAGGGCGCGGGCGATGGCGGTGCAGTGCCGGGCCAGCGAGGGGCGTCCGTTGACGGCCTGCTGGAGGTGGGTGAGGACGATGCCCGGGTTCTTCTCCTGGAGCTCACCCATCAGCTGGTCGCGGAGCGCGTCCTGCGGGGCGCGGGAGACCTTCTTGGCGGAGACCTCCGCCGAGGAGACGTCCGAGGCGGCCAGCAGCGAGCTCGAGGGGCTTCCCGTCCAGTTGACCCGGGTGACCGCGAGGGTCCCCGAGAGCACCAGGACGACGGGCAGGACGAGGGCGAGAGTGCGGCCGATCCGGCGGGCAGGGCCGCCCCGATGGCCGCGTCGTGTCTGCGGGATGGTGGAGTGCTTCACGCGTGTGAGCGTAGCGCGGGGTAATGATTTGGCGACATTTAGTCACCCCTTCGGGGGATGGAAAGGCGCTTCTTTCTGGGTAGGGGGTTGACGCGCCGAGCCCGAAATGATCGCTGTGCCGGGGTATATCCGGGGGTGGATGCCACACGAAAGGGGCCCTGCGGCACACCGCAGGGCCCTATTCGTCAACTTCAGTACAAACGCGCTGCTCAGTCCGAGGGATCCGAGGGATCAGTCGGAGAGGCGCTCACCCGTGGACGTCGAGAACACGTGGATCTCGCCCGGCCGCGGCACCACGTGCAGCGTGGAGCCCTTCTCCGGCACCTGGCGCCCGTTGACGCGCACGACCAGGTCCTTGACCTCGTCGCCGACCTCGGCGGAGCCGTAGACGTAGCCGTCGGCGCCCAGCTCCTCGACCACGTTCACGGAGACGGCCAGACCGGCCGGGGCGTCCGCGCTGTCCTTCGACAGGGAGGCGGCGGCACCGCCGCCCAGCTCGACCACGTCGAAGTGCTCGGGCCGGACGCCGACGGTCACTGCGCGGTCACCCTTGTCGGAGGCGGCCTTCAGGGCCTCGCGGTTGACCGGGACGACGCTGTTGCCGAACTTCACGCCGCCGTCGGTGATCGGCACCTCGACCAGGTTCATGGCGGGGGAGCCGATGAAGCCGGCGACGAAGAGGTTCGCGGGCTTGTCGTACATGTTCCGCGGCGAGTCGACCTGCTGGAGCAGACCGTCCTTGAGGACCGCCACACGGTCGCCCATCGTCATGGCCTCGACCTGGTCGTGGGTGACGTAGACGGTGGTGATGCCGAGACGGCGCTGCAGGGAGGCGATCTGCGTACGCGTCGACACACGGAGCTTGGCGTCCAGGTTGGACAGCGGCTCGTCCATGAGGAAGACCTGCGGCTCACGCACGATGGCGCGGCCCATGGCGACACGCTGGCGCTGACCGCCGGAGAGCGCCTTCGGCTTGCGGTCCAGGTACTCGGTGAGGTCGAGGATCTTCGCGGCCTCCTCGACCTTCTGCCGGATCTCCGCCTTGTTGACGCCGGCGATCTTGAGCGCGAAGCCCATGTTGTCGGCGACCGTCATGTGCGGGTAGAGGGCGTAGTTCTGGAACACCATGGCGATGTCCCGGTCCTTGGGCGGCAGATGCGTGACGTCGCGGTCACCGATGCGGATGGCGCCGCCGTTGACGTCCTCCAGGCCCGCGAGCATCCGCAGCGAGGTGGACTTTCCGCAACCCGACGGGCCGACCAGGACGAGGAACTCGCCGTCCTCGATCGCGATGTCGAGTCCGTCGACGGCGGGCTTGGTGGAACCCGGGTAGATCCGGGTCGCCTTGTCGAACGTGACAGTGGCCATGGTGATGGGCCCCCTTCTACCGGCAGGAACGTGCCGGACGATCCGTTGTAGGAAGGTGGTTGGTGTAGTCCACACGAGTGAACTGGCTCAGGACGGTACCCGCCGTTCACGCGATCTGTCAGTACCCCGGCGACGGTGAACTTCGCGGAAATTTTCGACAGAAGCCGGCCGGGACCTGGGTACACTGCACGGGCGCCCATGCGCAGGCCTCCTTAGCTCAGCTGGTCAGAGCGCCGCTCTTGTAAAGCGAAGGTCGTCGGTTCGAATCCGACAGGGGGCTCTAGCTCTACCTGCGTCAATGCCCTCACGATCCATGATCGTGAGGGCATTGACGGTAGTTCTTGACGGCAGTCCCGCCTAACGACGTCGCTTGAGCAGGCGATCCATGTGGCCCATGGCCTCTCGCCGGTCGCCGTCGCTCACGTGGGTGTAGACGTTCATCGTCACCGCGATCTGCGAGTGCCCAAGGATCTCCATCACGGTTCGAGGTGCAACGCCGGCGGCGAACAACAGTGATGCGCATCCGTGACGGGTGTCGTGCAAGCGGACCTGCGGCAGATCTGCGGACGACGCGATCCGCAGGAACGACCGATACAGGTTCCGGGGCTCGATCGGTCGACCGCTGCGTGTGGTGAACACGTGATCGCTCTCATGCCAGTCCGCGCCGGCAGCGGCACGCCGGGCCGCTTGCCGCAGACGCTGCCATCGGAGCGGCGCCACACACATCAGCGGAATCGGGATCACCCGGGCTCGCCGGTTCTTGGTGGTGTCGAGATACAGCTGCTTACCGCCGCGATTCAGCGTGGTCCGGACCGTCAGCGTCCGCCGGTCAAGATCCACATCCTTCCACTGCAACCCCAGGATCTCGCCGCGCCGCAGACCGAGCGCGACGGCGAGGACGAACGCGGTGTAGAGCGGGTCGGTCCGCGCGGCTTCCAGGAATGTCAGGGTCTCGTCCAGTGACCAGGGGTGCAGCTCGCGTGGCTCGACTCGGGGGGCGGGAACGAGCTGCACGACGTTGCGGCTGATCAGCTCCTCACGGCAGGCGGCCGTCAGGGCTGTGCGTAGCACTCGGTGCGCCTCCTTCGCGGTGGCCGCCGACGACTTCTTGGTGACTTCCGAGATCATCCGTCGGACATTCGCCGTGGTCAGTGACTCCAACCGACGGCTTCCGAGGAGGGGGACGAGGTAGAGCCGTACGTGCATTTCGTACTTGATGTACGTGGTGCGCTTCCGGTTGGGCTTGATGTGCTCTTCCAACCAGTACGGCAGCCACTCGGAGAGCTTCGCGGACCGTGAAGGCGTCGGGATCCCCTGACGGTCTCGGCGCACCAGTTCCTGACGCTTCTCGTCGCACTCCTCCCAGGTCAAGCCGTAGACCGTTTTGCGCTTGCGGGTGCCGTCAGGCTGCGGGACGTATACACGGGCCTCGAAGCGGCCGTCCTTGCGCTGCCAGATGCTGCCAGCGCCGTTGGGATTCCTCTTGTTCGGCATCAGGCCGCGTTCTCCTCGATTCGTTCTTGCATGAATGCGCGCACGCTGTCGGGGGAGACGCGGCGCGCGCGCCCGATGGTGAAGCTCGCCAACTCGCGCGAGCGGATGAGGTCGTAGACCTTGCTGCGGCTCAAGCGCAGGGCGGTCATGACTTCGGGGACGGTGAAGGCTTCGGGTGTTTCAGGCACGGCGGTGCGCACGTCGAACCTCCGAGAATTGAACGGGGCGCCTCGGCCCCCTTCTGAGAAGTCCGCTACTTCCGCTACCGCCGCTACCGCGCAGGTCAGGGGCCTGTTCGAGGTAGCGGGAGGGGGTAGCGGTAGCGGATGGGTAGCGGCTCGCGATGGTGCTTGCCGCTACCCCGTTGCTGCTGGTCAGGCCGTGTTTTCCGTGCCGGGTAGCGGAAGTAGCGGACTTTCCGGGGGAGGGGGGCAGTAGCGGGCCCACGCGTCCCGGAGGTCGGCGGCGTAATAGCCCTTGAGGACGCTCCCGGCGGTCTTGATGTTGCGAGAGGCGATCGGCTCGTTGTCGGCCGTCATGTACTCGGCGAGCATCTTGGACAGACGTCGGTTGTCGAACGGCTTGCCGTGCAGATCGGCCCAGGGGGCGTCGTCCAGGGCGTTCAGCCGGTCCAGGATGGCGACGGTGGGCAGGCGGTCGATGCCGACCATGACGTGATCGCGCAGGTCGGTCAGCAGCCGGACTCCCAGGCTGCCCTTGTCGTTGGTCTTGGAGGCTGTCACCAGAGTCACGCATGCTGTGCGGGCCCGGTCGGGCCAGTCGCCGCCGGCTGCGTCGGCGATGGCTAGGAGGGGCTCCCATACGTCGGCCGGGCGGTCGGTGACGCCGTCCGGCATGTCGGGCCAGGCGCCCATGACGAATCCACGGGCGTGTTCGGCCCACTGGGCGAGCCGGTCACGCAGCTTGTGCCCCTCTGCTTCGTGGACGCGGGCGCGGAAGGCTTCCACGCGTTCGTTGCGTGCTCGACGGCGCATTCGGATCACGATCGAGCGGGTCATGATCGTGTCGGGCAGGGAGCCAAGTCCGGCGACGGCGACGGCGCAGTACGAGGGGAACGCCTGCACGGTCTGGTTGCCTCCGTCGCCGATGCACCGGTAGGTGACACCGGTACGGCGGTGTCCGGCGTTGAGGAAGCCGCGCAGTTCCTCGTTGTCCCCTGCCTTGGGCCCGAAGATCGTGTCGATCTCGTCGAACAGAATCGTCGGGCGGCCGTTCGGATTGGACACGGACCGGAACAGCGCGGCGGCGGAGGCGTTGACGGCCGTCATCGGTTGGGGGACCAGGGTTTCCACGATCTCCAGCGAGCGGGACTTGCCCGACCCCGGTTCCGGGGACAGGAAAGCCAGGCGTGGGGTGGAGTCGAAGCAGTCGAGCAGGTGGGCGTGCGCGTCCCACAGCGCCACGGCGACGTAAGCGGCCTCGGTGGGGAAGACGTTGAACCGGCGGTGGAACGCCTCTACTTCGTTGAGCAGGGCGGCCCCGTCCATGGTGGGGGTCATGCGGCGACCCTTCCTTCCGTGTGGGATGCGGGCGAGCCGTCGCACACGAGCTTGTGCACCTCGTACTCCGTGACCAGAGCGGGGATGGTGCGCGGGCCGGTGGCGATGTTGGCCTGTCCGCAGGAGCAGGCGTAGGCGGCCCTGGGGGTGTCGCCGTAGCGCTTGGACCAGCGGGCCCCGTCCTCGTGGTCGCGATAGACCGGCGGCGCGTAGATCCGGATCCCGGGCCGCTCCGGCGTCGGGTCGGCCGGGTCGGGTGTCTGCGAGTCAGGGCGAAGGGCAGTGCGGACGCCCTGACGGGCGACGTCCTTCGGTTCGCCCACGGTCGCCGTCGGTTCGGCCGGTCGCGCGGCGTGCGGGCCGGTCGGAGTGGTGGTGATGCTCTTCAGGAGGGGGCGGGAGGGGACGCTCATGCCGTCGCCCTGCGAGCCGAGTTGTGGGCGATGGACCAGTCCAGGGCACTGCGGAGGGTCGAGCGGCACTCGGCGGCGGACAGTCCGGCCCTCTGCCCCGCCTCCTGAAGAGCCTGCTCGACCACGTGCCGGGGGAGGTCGCCCCACGCGACCAGCCGCCCCAGAGCGCGCGCCGCCCGGAACAACGAGCTTTCCCGCGCCCCGGGTTGGGCCGTGGCCACGTTCCGGGTCTCGTTGGCGAGCGCCACATCCGCATATCGGTGGGATTGCCCCGCTACGGACCCTGAGGGGGTCTCTGCGGGCTTGGGAGCGGGTTGCAGGATGGCTTGGAGCCAGAGCGGCAGAGGGGTCACTACAGGGGCGCACAGGGCTTCGTATGCCCCGGTGGGGGTGGTGCTGCCGGCGGCGACGACGTACCCGCCCCATGCCCGTGTGTCGACCGAACGGGCCACGGTCCCAGCGGTGTTGGCCAGCCGGACCCCTGCCGGGACAGCGAAGTACAGGTGCTCTCCGCCGCTCGCGGTCCGCACCCGGTAGGTATCGGGGACGGTGTGACCGGCGCGCTCGCAGAGCGCCCCAAAGGTCGCCGCGCCGTCAGGCGCGTCCGAACTGCTCTTGTCCTTGGGCACGTCCAGGTCGACGACGAGCAGACCGGACGGGCCGGTCGCGATCCCGACGTTGAACGGGGCCCGCGACCAGGCCGCGCGGATGCGGTCCGGGTCGGTGGTCGCGCGCTGCTCCCACTTGCGGTGTCCGGCCGCGCATTCCCCGGTGCCGGGGCAGGACGTCTCTCCGTGCAGGGCGGGGGGCTTGCCGCCGGGCCGGAGGGGGAAGACGTGCCAGCCGCGTCCGGCCGCGTCCAGGGCGGCCCGCAACAGATGCTCGCTCATGCCGCCACTCCCAGGTCACTGGTCGTCAGGTGGGCGAGAGCGGCGCGGCCGATGTGGTGGGCGTAGGCGGGCGGGATGCACTCGCGGATGCCATCGCGGTTCATCCACGGCACTCCGAGGACACGGCGGGCGAGGGGGACGCCGGAGAAGTTGCCGACGAACTGCCCGTAGTGACCGGGCGGGACGGGACGGCCCATCTTGGCCTGCGGCACCAGGTGCGCCGGGTGCTGCGGCTGGTCGAGAGTGAAGCCGCCGCCGGTCTCGAAGTACCGGTGCCGGTAGTTCTCCAGGCCGACCATCTGTCCGCACAGCATTACCGGAGTACGCAGCTTGGGCAGCGCGCCGCCAACGTTCTCCATCACCCACGGGCGCCCGGTTGTCTCCAGCGCCGTGCGGGTGGGGGCGATCAGGTCGGGGTGGGTGTTGCCCTGGATGCGCTGGCAGGCGGTGTCGTGCTGGCAGGGCGGGGAGCCATGGATGAAGTCGAACTCTGCGCCGTGTTCGAGGACGAACGCGATGGCGTCCGCCTGCACAAACCGGAACGGGTAGCGCGGCTGGGGGTCCTTGTCGACGCCGGTCACGTCGAACCCGGCGTCGGTGTAGCCCTTGCCGGCGCCGCCCTGGCAGCAGTACAAGTCCAGCAGGCGCGGCCGTCGGCCATGCGCCCGCCGGATGGGGAGGGAGTGTGTCATGCCCCGTTGCCCCCGTTCGTCAGCAGGTGGTGCAGGTGGGCGTGGTAGGCGTCCATCGCGGTGTCGAACGCGGTGGGGTCGGGGCTGTCGAGCGCGGCGAGCAGGGCGGCGGCCTCGGGGCAGGGGCCGGGGTCGGGAATGCCGTCCAGGTCCCGGAGCAGGGCACCGAGCAAGAAGCGGGCAAGGTGCGGGTCCAGCTCGAAACGGTGCTCCGTCACGACGTACGGCGCCGTCACGGTGAGCAGGGACAGAACGGTGCTGCCGTCGGGCCGCGTCTCGGTGCGGAAGTTGATGGCCTGCGGGGGAGCGTCGACCGCTCGCCCGATGTGGGCGGGATGAGTCATCCTGGATGTCTCCAGTTCCTTGGTTGGTCCTGGTGGGACAAGGGCGGCCCCGGTTCTTTGGCGAGATGCGGGGGCCGCCCTTGGCGTAGCTAGAACGGTGGTTCGCTGCTGTGGCCGCCGGTGGCCCACGGGTCGCGGCCGTCGTTGCGGCGACGCAGACACCGGGGCCGGTGTGGGAGCGGCAGCAGGGTCACGGACCACGACGTCCAGCAACCGCAGAACTCCCACTCACTACCGGCCCACTCGCCGGTCTCGTAGTCCCCGTAGTGGTGCTCGATGCCGCCGATGCCCTCACGGTCGGGGCAGTCGGGGCGGGGCGTGTCGGTCAGGATCAGCCGGTTGCGGGGCAGCGCGGTGCGCCAGATACGCAGCCTGAGCATGGGGTCCTCCTTGTCAGCTGTAGAACTTGTTCCGCTTGATCACGGCCTTGCGGATGTTGACCGTCGTCCCCTCGCGATGGCCGCCGGCGCTGAAGACCTGCACGGCGATCCATCCGCCGAAGATGACGGCGGCGAGGATGATGAGCTGGTGGATGAAGGCAGCGAGTGCGGCGATGAACGAGGTGAGCAGGATCAGTCCGCCGCACACGGCGAGGAATCCCACCCCTCCCAGAGCGACGTTGACGGCCGCGCGGGAGACGGCCGGCTTCGAGGCGACCGGTTCGGGCTTGGCGGGCTCGATGGCGTAGCCGGTGACGACCCTCCCGTCGGGCAGGACGATGCTCGCCACGGTCGGGACGTTGCCCGGCTGGACCGGAACGATCGCCGCGGCAAGGGGTACGGCGGGGGTGATGAGGGTGGGCTGGTGGACTTCCACGGCCTGCGCAGCGGGCACGCGGCGGGCATGTTCGGGGTACATGCGGAATCCCTTCCGGGCGTGGGTCAGGGAGGCGGATGCATCCCCTGTCAGGGGCGCTGTGGAGGGGGTTTCGAGGGTCTGACCTGGGGCGCCTCCCTGCCTCCCTGAACGATCATTTGTGCAGGTCAGGGCCATGGAGGCGGGCCAGGGAGGGGGTAAGGGAGTTCTCCCTGCCTCCCTGACCCGGCACCGGTCGCCTCCCTGGTTCACGAGGCGGAAGCGGAACCGTCCGTGTCACGGTTGGTAAGGGCGTGCAAGACGCGGTCACGGGCGACGACCATGACGCCGTCGGACTTGTACGGCTCGGCGCCGGCGTCGTCCAGGACGCGCTTGAGGTCGAGGAACGACCAGCCGCCGTAGGCGCTCTCGTTGAGCATCGCGAGCCGCTTGAGTACGTCCTTCGTGCGGACCCGTACGTCGGTGCCGATCATGGCCGCGATGTCGGCGAGCGGGTCGTGCTCCTCGGCTCGGTCGATGGCGTGCAGGGTGGTGACGCCGTCCCGCAAAGCCTTGGCGCGGTCGGTGACGGCCTTGGCCGCATCGTCGTCGATGTAGTGCGTGCGCACCGTGATGGACGACTGCCCCGCGGGGATGTCGATGCCGGAGGACGCGAGGACCAAGGTGCCCTGGTCCAGGCCGGGACGCAGCAGGTTGGGTGCGGCCCCGCCGTCGACGGCCTTGTCTCCCAGCGCCATGCGGGCCTGCGACTCTGTACCGAGCGCGAGCGAGGCCCGGGTGTGGGCGCCCTCGCGTACGAGCTTGGGCAGGTTCTCGTTCGTCGGGTCCTGGGTGCCCTGCCACATCAGGACGTTCACGGCACGGCCCTGATTGTGGATCTTGCGGACGGCCATGAAATAGCGGGAGTTGGCCTTGGCGCCGCCGTACGGGCGCTTGTCCTCGTCCTTGGCCGGGCACATGAACGCGACCTGGGCTTCGTCGACCAGCACGATCAGCGGCGGGAAGACGGTTCCGGGCGGGGCCTGGATCCGGCGGTTCATCTCGTCCACGGCGCCCTCGACCATTTCCGTGACCTGGATGACGTGCTCGTCGGTCGGGCCCTGGATCAGAGTGTCGGCAAGACCGTCGAACATCGCCCAGTCGCCCACGCCCTTGAGGTCACCCATCAGGAACTGCACCGACTTGTCCAGCGCCAGCCACAACGCGAGGGAGCGCAGGGCCACGGTCTTGCCCTGGTTGGACAGACCCGTGATGAGCAGGTGGCGCTGATACAGGCTCAGCGCGGCAGCATCCCCGCGCAGGTCCTGGCCCCACGGGGCCCTGCCGGTCTTGTAGTTCGCCGTCATCGTCTCGTCGGTGACCAGCGGGGACGGGCCGATCGGCTCGTCCAGCGCGCCGGAGTCGGCCACCCACAGCCGCACCGTGCGGGCCGCCTGCGGGATAGTGATGAACACCTCGTGCTCATGCCGGGTCAGGTTCTCCGCCAGCTTGCGGCGCCGGTTCTGCACCTCGATCGTCGACACCCCAGACGGCAAAGTGACGTCGACCTCGACGCCGCATCCGGCGATCGTGATCGGACCCAGCATGGATGCGCCGGCGTCGCCCATCTCCTTGATGGCGTTGCGCAGCGCGGGCACCCCGAGGTCGCGCAGGGCCTTGACGACGATGGACGGGGTGATCGGCTCCCCCTCGCCTGAGCGGACGCTTGCCGGCAGTGCCCACTGGGGTGCGGCCTGCTGGTGGGCGCCGACCGACCACAGGGCCAGCAGTGCGAGGAGCGGGCCGATCGTGATCGCGGGCCCCCACACCACCTGGACGATGGTGATCATCAGGTTGATGAACTTGATGACCGCCATCAGCGGCGTGACGACCTCGGTGGCGTCCTTCGTGGCGATCGCCATCACGACACCCAGCAGCACCAGAGAGCCGACACCCATACCGACGCTGACGGCCGCACCCTTCGCGGCGTCTAGCGGGGAGTGCAGCAGATCCATGCGGCGGCGGTGGCGGGCCTCGCGGTAGCGCTGCCCGCGCTCTTCCCACTCGGCAGCCGCCTCGTGGTTCCCTGCGGCTTCCGCCGCACGCAGCATCCGCTCGTAGCGGGCGGCGGTGCGGCCGTCCCAGGTGCGACGGGCCGCGATCCGGGCCCCGCCGGCCACGTAGAGGGTGTGCCGGGCGACCGCGCGGGCGGTGGTCCGGGTCGTCTCGTGGGTGACGAAGGTCTTGACGGCGCGGCCGGAGCGCACCCACAACGGCAGCATCGACGCCGCCGGTTCGGCCGACGGGTCGGTGACGAGAGTCAGTGTCGCCCCCTCATCAGCGGGAGAGCCGGTGGGCTCGCGGTCGGTGGTCTTGTAGAGGTGAACCACGTTCTCGGTCATGCTGGGACTGCTCCTGACTGCCCTGATCGGGGCGGGAGTTGAGGGAACACCGAGGCGGCCGGGTCCGTGGCAGGGACGGCCGCCCCGGCATTCGAGGCGTACGGGCCGCGTGTCAGGCGGTGGGAAGAGCGCGTGGCGGGAGCGTGGTCACCACCAGCCCGACGACTTCTTGGCGGCCTTGGCCTGCGCGTTCTCGGTCACGAGACGCTGGCGTTCGGTGTTCAGCGCGGTGAGTTCGGCAATGAGCCGCATCTCGGCCGAGTTGAACAAGTTGTCGATCTTGTTGTCCGCGCGGGCGGTGCCGTTGCCCCGGTGGAGGCTGTAGGCGCCACCGGCGGCGGCCCGCAGGATCGCGCGCCGCTCGTGGCCTTCCAGCGGCCACATCTCCTGGTTGTGCACCGCGTTCAGCTTGCGTTCGGTCTGCTGGATCGCCTTGTCCAGGCGGCGGATGTCGGACTTGGTCATGTCAGTCCTTCGCTCAGGCGGTCGGGAGGGTGGGGTCGCAGGGCTCGCACAGGCCGGTCGAGGTGCGCACGACGTAGCCGACGTCCTTGCGGCACGCGGTGCAGATCCGGCGGGGGCGCATCATCGCTTCGTGCGCCCGCCAGCGAGCCGGCGTCATCGGGCGAACGGGCTTGGCCAGGTCGACGCGGTAGAGGTAGGCGATGGCGATGCCGCGCGGGTAGCGCCACATCACCTGCGCCGCCACCTCCTGACCGCCCGGCCGCAGGCCACGCGCCCGCAGTTGCCGACGCGTGGCGAGCCCGTCCGGGGCCAGGTGCAGGGGGTAGGTGGGGATGCCGTACTTGGCGCCGTCGGGGTCCCAGAAACGGGCGCTCACGAGGCGACCGCCCCGGAGTCACCGCCCGCAGCGCGTTCGGCGAGCAGCGCATCCCGCAGCGTTCGGGCGTTGGCTGGGGAGACGTGCAGTTCCCGGCGGATCCGCTCCCCGGTGAGGTGGATCTGTGGCCAGTCGGCCGTCAGGGTCCGGGCCTCTTCGAGGAGCTGTTCCGGAGTGCGCTTCACCCGGGGGGCCTTCGCCGCTTCCGGCACCCGGAACGTGGCCCGGACCGGGCGGGTCGACTCGGCCGCCACCGGCCGCCCCGATCGGATCGACCCCGCCGGAGTCGATCCGATCGGGGCGGTGAGAGCCGGGACGGGCTTGAGCGGGAGACTCGACTTCCCAGCGTCGGCCGGGATCGGATCGGGCACCAGCAGGCGGGTCAGTGTGACTGCGAGGGGGGTCGATTCCGGCACGTCAGCCGTAGACCGAATCCTCTTGTTCTGGGTCGATTCCTCCATACTTGCGGAATCGGGGTCGGCCGGGTCGATCCAGGGGTCCAGGGGCGCCGGAACCGGCTCGATCGGGCCCCACACCGGCAGCTCCCAGCAGAGAGCGCCACCAGGCGCGGGACGACTCGCCACACTGGCCAGCGCCCGGCCGGTGTCCTCACCGGCACGCGCCCTCTCCAGCTCCGACCACGCCTCCGAGAGGGTCTTGGCGGTCTTGGCCTGGACGCGGGCGACGCGGGCACCGGCACCGGTGACCGCAGTCAGCCGGGTCTCCTCGGTGACGGCTTCCGCCTGCAGTCGGGCGCGGTCGACGGCTGCCTTGTCGCGCGCCTCCTGCTGGATGCCCCGGATGGACTCCAGGGCAGTCGGGGTGAGGGCGGTGCGCTCCCACAGCCCGTGGACCAGCCACAGGGCCTTCGCGGCGACGGGGAGCCAGGCCACGGCCAGCCACACGGCGGCACTGTCGACGGTGAGCGCATGCGCCACCAGCACGCCGGCCGCGATGAGACCGAAGCACCAGCCGACACCGGTCACGACGCGGGAGTGATCGCCCTGCGCGGCGAGACGGCGCTCGTAGGCGAGGGTGGCCAGCCATCCGCCATCGATCCCCAGACCGACGACTAGCGCGACCGGCCACGGCACCGCCCGACCCAGCCACATCACCACCACGGCCAGGGTCAACACCATCGACACCGCCGTCATCGCGACAGCGGGCAACACCGTCTTGGCCCTCATGCCGCACCGCCCTCGAACGGCGCGTTGGGCAGGCCGGTCAGTGCAGAGATCTCGTCGCCGGTCAGCACGGTGTGTTCGTTCATGGCGTGCGCCACGGTGCGGATCTCAGGCCAGAGATAGCCGACCTTCCGGGAAGCCATCCCACGGACCATGCCCCACGACTTTCCGCCGTGCGGCACGTGATCGATCCCCAGGCAGTGGCCGTACTCGGTCAGTACATCTACGGCCTGGTCGCGGTCATGGTCGGCCGCGCAAGCCGCGGCACGCTCCGGGGTCCACAGGCCGTAGGCCATCAGGTACCGCACCTGGGCGACCTGACCGGCCGCGGCCTGCGCGGCGAAGCGCCAGAGATGGAAAGACGCCTGAGCTTGAACGTCCGTACGCCCGGTGACCCGCGATACCCCCGGCTCAGGGATCCAAGCGATCACCTGACTTGTGAGGACACGCATGCCGTAGGCCAACGCCAGGACCGCGTGACCCGCCTCGTGGAAGGCCGTGCCGAGCCGCGCCTGTTCGTAGGTGAGGTTCGTTGCGCTCGGGGTGCGCTCCCGTCCCTGGTGGTCCAGCAGTTCCGAAGCGGCCGGAGCAACGGGCGACGGGGCCGGAATCACTGCGCTCATGCCGCACCGCCCGGCAGGCTCGCCGTGGCCGTGCGGTTGGCCAGCGTCGCCCGCTCGGCCAGCACCCGGCGGCGGGCCCGGCGGATCCGGCGGGCGTCCAGCTCGTTCGGGGTGCGGTCCAGGGTGATGATCTGCGCGTCCAGCAGGTCGACCTCCGCCAGGATCAGCGGCATCTCCTGCTCGATCGCGTCCAGTTCCGCGCTGGTGGGTTCGATCCAGTCCGCGAACGCGGTAACAGCGTCCTGAACAGTGACGATGTGGTCCATTGGGTCGTGGTTCCTCTCACAGGTGGAACGGCCCGACAGCACCCCCGGGGCTGCAACTCCGGGGGTGCACGCCGTTTGATGAGAAGGCCGCGCCGATGCGCGGCGTGGGGATGTCAGACAGTGGCGATGACCAGCGCCGCGACGAACAGCCACAGGTGGTGGAAGGACTGGTCTGTCGACTGCACCGCCTGGTGCGGGGCGTCGGGTTGGGAGGTCAGTGGCCGAGCCGCCGTGGGTCTTGGTCGCGACCGGTGGACAAGGCGGCCTCGAACCGCTGTTTGCGGTCCTCCTGGACCGTGGTTAGGAACCGGTCGAGGGTCCCGGGGGCTTCCTCGTCACGAGCGGTGGCCTCCTGCAGGCGCCGGTAGAGGTCGGCGTCCAGCGCGGCCAGGAGTTCCTCGCTGCGACTACTGCGGGTCACGATCTTGTCCTGTGCTGCCTTGAGGATGTCGGCGTGATCGAACGCGAGCCGTGCGGGCAGGGTGCCCAGCGGCCACCAACGGGCGGTGCGGGCGTCGTCCCCCGCCGCGATGGGTGTTCCGACGGGAACGACGGCGAGGTAGGCGACGGTGACGTACCGGCCGCGCGGGTCGCGGCCGGGCTGGTCCCAGGCGCCGAGCTGGTGCAGGTCCCCGGCGGTCACGTGCACACCGGTCTCCTCCTTCAGCTCCCGGACGGCCGCGTCGAGACTGGTCTCTCCGAGGTCGACGTGCCCGCCGGGGAGCGCCCAATGACCCTCGTAGGGGTCCCAACCGCGCTCGATCAGCAGCACGTGCCAGTCGGGGGTGACGATCACGATGTCTGCGGTGTAGCGGATGGTCTCGAGGGTCTCGGTCATGGCGGATCTCTCCTGGTCTGGTGATGAACCATGGGCGGCGGAGGCGGAACAGCAGGGGCCGTCAGACAGCGGCGATGATGAGGGCCGGAGATCCGGCGCGGCGGGCTGTCCTGTCCGGGAGTGCCGCCGCGTCCGGGGATGAAGGCCAACGCCGCACGTCACGGCAGGCCTAGTGACCCCGGGCGGAAGTCGATTCCGCGCCCTCACGGCTAGATACCGGGGCCGACGGTCGTCACCCGGCCGTCACGGGGACGGGGTCAAGCCCCGTCGATCTCAAAGCACCCTGTTGAGTTCTCAAGGAACTGGCGCTTCCTTCGTACTCACCCCTGCGGGGCTTTCCTCCGGGCGCTATCAGCGCAGGCAGGCACACTTGAAGGTGTTGCACCACCTGCTCAGCTTGTTGGTACAAGCTGATGCAGTGATGCTGCACCTACGCGCAGTGAGTCGTCAAGGGGTTCGGGGCCACATGTACCAACAAGCTGACCGAGTGCGTCATGATGGCTGTATGACCAAGCAGCCGAAGTACCGGCAAGTCGCCGATGTCCTGCGCCGAGAGATCGCCAACGGTGTCTTTCCGCCGGGAGCGCGGCTGCCCTCTGAGAACGACCTTCAGCAGCGGTTCGACGCGTCCCGGAACACTGTCCGCAACGGGCTAAGCCTGCTGGTCAGCGAGGGGCTGATCACGTCGAGCCAGGGGCTCGGCTACGAGGTCAGATCTCATGAGGTGTTCAAGCTGAACGCGTCGAAGTTCGAGAACCTGAACTTCCCGCAGAACGGCGACGCCTACAACACCGACGTGACCAACGCCGGGCGCCGGCCGCACCAGACGTTCCGTGTGGAGATGCTGCCGTCCCCGGAGGAGATTGCCGAGCGACTGAAGATCACGCCGGGCACGAAGGCGGTGCTGCGGTTCTGTCATCGCTATGTGGACGATGTCCCTTGGTCAACGCAGGCCACCTACTATCCGGCGTGGCTGGTGGACGAGTCACCACGCCTGGCTGAGCCAGGAGACATCGAGGAGGGCACCACGCGATACCTCGCTGCCAGGGGGCTTGAGCAGGTGGGGTATTTCGACGAGATCGCCGCGCGCATGCCGACGCCAGAGGAGGCGCGCCTCTTGGAGATCGGTGCCGGCGTCCCAGTGATGCTCTGGACACGTACGGGCTATTCGACCGACCGCCCCATTCGGTGCACCATCACGACCTTCCGGGGCGACCTGAACCAGATGAACTACGAGATCGGCGACCTTGCCGCCCGAAGTGAGAACGAGCCCCAGTGATAATCGCCCCAGCTCAACCGCAGGATGTCTCCAAGCTGCTGGCCTTCCGGGAGGAGGCGGCAGCTTGGCTTTCCCGACTCGGCACCGACCAATGGCAGCGTCCATACCCGGCGGACAAGCTGCTGGAAACGATCGAGGCGGGGACCGTCTTCATGGTGAAGGACGGTGACACCACGGCCGCGACCATCACAGTCACTCCTGAGGCAGAGGCCGGGCTCTGGACGGACCAGGAACTGGCGGAACCATCGCTGTTCATCAACAAGCTGACCGTTGCCCGCACTCATGCCGGCCAGAACGTGGGCGGTCGCCTACTCCATTGGGCTGGAGACCGAGCCTTCCGGGCGGGAGCCAAATGGCTCCGGTTGGATGCCTGGACCACGAACGTTGGCTTGCAGCAGTACTACCTTCATCAGGGTTTCGAGCATGTTCGGACCGTTGTGGAAGGCGTCGCAGTGAACGGCGGTCCACGGGTTTCGGGGTGGATCGCTCAGCGTCCAGCACGGCCAGCGGAACACGGATTCACGGACGAAACCCCAGGTCCGAAGCTTCTGTCCTGACTGTAGCCTCACGGCGACACCGGTGAACATCCACCTGCCCGAGGAGATAGTCCCGCAGCTCACGGGTCGGTCAAGTCAGCCTTTGACGCTGACTCCCTCGTATGGAGCATCTCCAGATGTCAGAGCAGGGGTCTGCTCGTAGTTTTATCAGGACAGGAGAGGATCCGGAGAAAAGAGGTGGGCGACTTGACTGACGTCATAGCTGGCGGGGCGAATGACACTGTCACGACTACGGTTTTGAGGGGCGTGAAGAAAGGTGCTGATGATTTCAACGGAGTAGCCGTCCTGGAAGTCGTGACTGGCGTGGGTGGCTCCACTCCGACAGGCAGCTTCGACGGAATCGCAGCCAATGCCAGCAATTCCGCAGTTGGTGTAAGCGGTCAGGGAACGACGGGCGTTGTTGGAACTGTGGCTGGCATATCTCGCGACAAACCAGCCGAGGGGGCCGGTGCGGGCGTTCTTGGTGTTGGAGGCGCTGCAGCCGTTGGCGTTTCAGGGAAGGGCAGTATCGGGGTTTTGGGAACTGGAACTCCCGGGGTTCGTGGGACGGGCTCCACTGCCGGGGGTGCTGGCGTGGAGGGCATCGGAGTCCTCACGGGAGTCCACGGTCACACCTCAGACGTCTCGGGTTCTCTAGAAGCCCCAGGCATGGTAGGCGTGCACGGGGAAAGCGTCGGCGGCGTTGGAGTACGCGGATTTTCCCGTAAAAACCGGGGTGGGTCGTTCAGCTCGGATAGGGCAGCTCAGATTCGACTTGAGCCCACCTCCAGGATCCGCACGGGATTGGGTGATCAGACGGCAACGCCCACGCAGCTAGTGGAGAGGCCGGAGGGGGACGGGGGTAAATTGGATTTGCCGAAGGAAGGGCGAACGGGCGATCTCATTACCATTTTGGTGGACCCCGGCCGTCCGAGTGGCGACTGTGTCCTGTGGCTATGCGTGCAAAACAGCGACGCCGCAGTCGCCGCCAAATGGGCCCAACTACTCACCGGGGAGCCCGTCAGCGGAACCGTCTGACTGCGAAATCCTCGCACCTGTTCCGAGGGTGAAAGTGCCTGGGGCGCGTATTTGGCAGCGCTGGCCACAGAGAAACAGGAGTGCGCCTTCGACGGCCAGCCCCTGGCTGACGTGACTTCAGCAGGTGACATCGGCAGCCCTGCCAGTGTGTTCTCACCACGACGTCGGCTACACGCTGACGGCGGTTCCTGACGGCAACAGCGGTGGACACCGCCGTATCCGAAGGCACTGTTGCGGACCTCGCGCGCCGGACAAGCCCGCCCTGCTCATGGCTTGGCCACCGGCAGAAGGAACTTGTAAAGCGAAGGTCGTCGGTTCGAATCCGACAGGGGGCTCCGGACAGCCCAGGTGGGACCAGCTCCCACCTGGGCTTCTTCATGCGCCGCGGAGCCGGCGGGCGATCTCCAGCCGGCGCTCCTCGACGGGGTCGCCGTCCTCCACGTCCCACAGGACGTTCTGCAGCAGCCGGCCCAGCGTCCAGGCGCGGGCCCGCTCCCGGTCCAGGCCGAGGACCTCCGTCATCGCGTCGAAGCGCCGGCGCACCTCGCCCGCCTCGAAACGGTTGCAGAGCGCGGGCCACAGCTCGAAGCCGGGATCGCCGGCCAGCGGTTTGGGGTCGATGGCGAGCCACTCGGCGCGCTCGGCGGCGAGCACGTTCTCGAAGTGCAGGTCCCAGTGCAGCAGCCGGTCGCCCGGCTCGGCGACGACCTCGCGCACGGCGGCCGCGCAGTCGGCGACCGTACGGCGGACCGCCGGGTCGGGGATGCGCTGCAGGGCCCACGGGGTCCGCTCCAGCATGGCCTCGGCGATGTCGCCGAGGCGGCGCATGCCGGGCGGGGCCGGGAACGAGGTCAGGTGGGCCAGCAGCCGGGCGACGACCAGGACGGCCGCCCGCGAGTCCGGCACGGCGGAGAGCATCCGGGACTCGTCCAGCCGCTCCAGCAGCATCGTGCCGGTCCCTGGATCGTGTTCGAGGAGTCGTACGGCCCCGTCGCCGTCCCACACCCGCAGCGCGACGGGCTCGCCCTCGGTCTCCTCGTCCGGCAGCTGGAGCTTGAGGACGGCGCGGCTGTCGTCGGCGCGGACGACCGGCAGCACCAGCGCGCCGACCCCGTTCATGGCGGGCCCGTCGATGCGCAGCCGCCAGCGGTGAAGGAAGCCGGCCGCCAGATCCGGCAGCGCGGCGACGAACGCCCGGCCCTGCGGCCCGTTGTGCATCTCCTGTGCTTCCGCGAGATCACCGGGAATGTCAATCATGGACCGGAC
Source organism: Streptomyces yokosukanensis (assembly GCF_001514035.1). Classification (GTDB taxonomy): domain Bacteria; phylum Actinomycetota; class Actinomycetes; order Streptomycetales; family Streptomycetaceae; genus Streptomyces; species Streptomyces yokosukanensis. Next base: position 131,896 of record NZ_KQ948209.1, read on the forward strand.
GATACTGGCGTGCGTGAATCGGCTCATGCGAATCGACCGGGGCCTCGGCGGTGTGCGGGCGTACATCCGCAGTGCTCCCGGCACGTATGTCTGGCTGGCGGTCCTCTTCCTCACGACCGTCGCGCTGCACCAGATGTCACCGGAGTTCGAGCACCACTTCCTGCGGCAGCGATCGACCAACATCCACGAGCTGTCCCACAACCCCGTACGGGTCCTCGTCGCGAGCGCGATGTGGATCGACAGCGGCAACTGGTTCCCCTACGTCGTGCTGTACACCGTCTTCCACGCGTCGGCCGAACACTGGCTCGGCACGGCCCGCTGGCTCGCGGTGTGCGCACTCGCGCACATCCTGGCGTCACTGATCAGCGAACTGGCGCTCCTGGTGGCGATCCGCAACGGCGTGGCCCCGCACACGGCCGTCAACACCCTGGACATCGGGGTGAGTTACGCGCTCGCCGGAGTCATCGCCGTACTCACCTACCGGATCGCGCGACCCTGGCGATACGCCTATCTGACGGCCGTCCTGCTCGTCTTCGGGCTGCCCCTGGCCGAAGGGCCGACCTTCACCGATCTCGGCCATCTCCTCGCCGCACTGATCGGTCTCGCCTGCTATCCGCTGACCAGAGGCCGCGGAAAAGCATGGAATCCGAAGGAGACACTGGCCGCTCTGAGGGGTTAACGTCCCGGCCATGAGCAGCTCGGCAAGCAGTGTCGTCAACGGCGGGATCTCCTACTGGTTCGCGGACGACGGCCTTCCGGTCGTACGGGAGCCACTGCCCGGCGACGCGTCGGCCGACGTCGTCATCGTCGGCGGCGGTTACACCGGCCTGTGGACGGCGTACTACCTGAAGAAGGCCGCCCCCTTCCTGCGCATCACCGTCCTGGAGCAGAAGTTCTGCGGCTACGGCGCCTCCGGCCGCAACGGCGGCTGGCTCTACAACGGCATCGCCGGCCGCGACCGGTACGCGAAACTGCACGGCCACGAGGCCGCCGTACGCCTGCAGAAGGCGATGAACGACACCGTGGCGGAGGTGATCGCGGTCGCCGAGGCCGAGGGCATCGACGCCGACGTGCACAAGGGCGGCGTCCTCGAAGTGGCGACCACCCCCGCCCAGCTCGCCCGCCTCAGGGCCTTCCACGAGCACGAGCTGTCGTACGGCGAGAAGGACCGGGAGCTGTACGGCGCGCGCGAGACCGCCGAGCGCATCCGCGTGGCCGACGCGGTCGGCTCCGCCTGGACCCCGCACGGCGCCCGGCTGCACCCGGTCAAGCTGGTCAAGGGACTCGCGGCCGCCGTCGAGGCCCTCGGTGTCACCATCCACGAGTCCACGCCGGTGACCGAGATCCGCCCGAGGCACGCGGTCACCCCGTACGGCACCGTCCGCGCCTCGTACGTCCTGCGCTGCACGGAGGGCTTCACGGCGTCCCTGAAGGGCCAGAAGCGCACCTGGCTCCCCATGAACTCCTCCATGATCGCCACCGAGCCGCTGACCGAGGAGCAGTGGGCGACGATCGGCTGGGACGGCCGCGAAACCCTCGGCGACATGGCCCACGCCTACATGTACGCCCAGCGCACCGCCGACGGCCGGATCGCCCTCGGCGGCCGCGGCGTGCCCTACCGCTTCGGCTCGCGCACCGACAACGACGGCCGCACCCAGCCCGCGACCGTCGAGGCCCTGCACGAGATCCTCACCCGCTTCTTCCCGTCCCTCGCGGGCGTACGGGTGGCGTACGCCTGGTCGGGGGTCCTCGGCGTCCCGCGCGACTGGTGCGCCACGGTGACGCTCGACCGTTCCACCGGCCTCGGCTGGGCCGGCGGCTACGTCGGCTCCGGCGTCGCCACCACCAACCTGGCCGCCCGCACCCTGCGCGACCTGGTCCGGCAGGACTCCGGCCAGGGCGGCCGCACCGAGCTGACGGACCTGCCCTGGGTCAACCACAAGGTCCGCAAATGGGAGCCGGAACCCTTCCGCTGGATCGGCGTCCACGGCATGTACGCCACCTACCGCACCGCCGACGAACGCGAACGCCTCCACCCCAACGCGGAGTCCTCCCGCCTGGCGAAGATCGCGGACCGGGTGGCGGGGCGGCACTAGAGCGTGTCCGGTGGGTCCCGCGAAGGGCCGGGCGGTGGATCCGTCCGTGCGAACGAGGAGAGAGAGCAAGCTCAGCGTGTGAGCACGCACCCGACCGCGACGCCGAGGAAGAGCATGCCTCCGAAGAACAGTCCGACCATCGGGGACATGCGGTACTTCCGGGTGAAGACCCTGGCGGTTTCCCGCCTTTCGGGCAGGTAGACGACCGGTACATGGGTTCCGAGGGCCAGCCCAGGTGCCACCGCGGCGGGCCGGAACCTGACGGGTCGGCCCTGCCGGTCGGTGAACTCGACGACGGGCTTCGAATAATCGTCCCCGGGCTCGTGCTCCTGGTCCACCACCACCCCCTCGGCGCGCACCCCGCGGCGGCTCAGCCGCATCTGCAGCCGGGCCTCCCGGGCACCGGCCCACAGCATCGCCAGGCCCACCAGTACGGCCAGCCCGATACCGATCGTCTCTCCCGTCATCCGTCCCCTGCTCTCCCTCGCACAGCGCCCGCCCGGCACGGGCCGCGCATCAGGAGGACGCGGCACGCGGCCCGATGGTTCACGAAGGTCCGCGGGCACACCGACTCCTCGGGCCATTAGCCTCCCCCCATGATTCGTGTCGCGAGCCCTGACGACGTTCCCGTCATCCATGCGCTGATCCGTGAGCTGGCCGAGTACGAGAAGGCGCCCGAGGAGGCGCGGGCGACCGAGGAACAGGTGCGGGAGGCGCTGTTCGGGGAGCGGCCGGCCGCCTTCGCGCACATGGCCGTGGACGACGGGAGCGGCGATCCGGTCGGGTTCGCGCTGTGGTTCCTGAACTTCTCGACATGGCGCGGGGTGCACGGGATCTACCTGGAAGATCTGTACGTCCGTCCGAGCGCGCGGGGCGGCGGGCACGGGCGGGCGCTGCTCGCGGAGCTGGCGCGGATCTGCGTGGAGCGGGGGTACGAGCGACTGGAGTGGTCGGTGCTGGACTGGAACCAGCCGGCGATCGGCTTCTACGAGGCGCTCGGTGCGCGTCCGCAGGACGAGTGGACGGTGTACCGGCTCACGGACGGGGCGCTGACGGCACTGGGCTCGGGCCGCTGACTCGGGCGTCCGTCTCGGCCGTCATTCCCGTGTGCGGGGAGCCGGGCGGTGTCATGGCTCCAGCACCACCTTCCCGACCGTGCCGCGGTTCTCCAGGGCCCGGTGCGCGGCGGCGGCCCGGACGAGCGGGAAGCGGGTGACGGCCGGGCGCAGCCGGCCGTGGGCGGCCTCGGCGAGCGCGCGCAGTTCGAGGGCGTGCAGGCCGCCCGCCCTGCGGAGCATCTGCGGGCCGAGCACCGACTGGGAGACGCCCTCGACGACGTACCCCTCGCCCTCCCCGACGCCCTGCGCCGACCAGCCGAAGACCAGGTGCCGCCCGCCGGGCCCGAGCAGGGCGACGGCCTGCCGGGCCGCCTCGCCGCCGACGCCGTCGTAGACGATCGTGACCGGCCCCTTCGCCTGCGCCGCCAGATGGGCGCGGACCTTCGCGGGCCAGGCCGTGTCGGTGTAGTCGAGGGCGAGGTCGGCACCGCCCGCCCGGACCCGGGCGGTCTTCGCGTCGCCGCCCGCGAGTCCGATCACGGTGGCTCCGGCGTTCTTGGCGTACTGCACGAGCAGCGTGCCGACGCCGCCGGCGGCGGCCGGTACCAGGACCACGTCCTGCGGTCCTGGCTCGGCGAACTGCACGATGCCGAGGGCCGTGCGCCCCGTGCCGATCATGGCGACCGCTTCGGCGAAGTCCAGGTTCCGCGGGATCTCGTGCAGGCGGTCGACGTCGGTGACGGCCAGCTCGGCATAGCCGCCGGGCCCCGCGCCGAGGTGGGCCACGACCCGTCTGCCCCGCCACAGCTCGTCGACCCCGTCGCCGAGGGCGTCCACGACTCCGGCGACCTCCCGGCCGGGCACGGTCGGCAGGGCGGGCCGTTCGGGCAGCGGGCCCCGGTGCCCCGCGCGCAGGGCCGTGTCGAGCAGGTGCACCCCGGCCGCGGCGACCGCGATCCGCACCTGCCCGGGGCCGGGTACCGGGTCCTCGGTCCGCTCGTAGGTCAGGTTCTCGGCGGGACCGAAGGCGTGCAGACGGACGGCGTGCATGGTGTTCCCCCAGGAGGACGACGGTCTCGTGCGCGGCGGTGCCGCGCATGACCACCACCCTCCGACCTGAAGCATGCTTGAGGTCAAGCGGTCCCGCCCGCCGCTTCCGCGCAGGTCGGGCCGGACTGTCAGTGGCGGGGTGCAGCATGGGGGCATGGCGAGGAGAGCGACGGGCGGCCGTGCGGCGGGCCGGGCAGAGGTGAAGGGCGCGCGGAGGCCGGAGCTGCGGCTGCCGCCGCCCGAGCCGTGGTCCGAGGAGGAGCTGCGGCCGGACGGGGACTACGACGGGCTGGAGTTCCGGGACACCGACCTGACCGGGCAGGACGGCGTGGGCGCCCGGTTCATGGACTGCGTGCTGACGGGCTGCGCGCTGGACGGGACGGCACTGGGCCGGGCCAGAATCCTGGACTCGGTCCTGACCGGGCCGCGCGGGGTGGGGACGCAGCTGGCCGAGTCCACGTTCCGGGACGTCGAGGTGATCGACGCCCGGCTCGGCGGCACGCAGTTGCACGGCGCCGTCCTGGAGCGGGTCGTGATCCGCGGCGGCAAGATCGACTTTCTGAACCTCCGCGAGGCCCGTCTCAAGGACGTCGTGTTCGAGTCCTGTGTCCTGGTCGAGCCGGACTTCGCGGGCGCGAGCCTGGAGCGGGTGGAGTTCGTCGACTGCGCCCTGCGGGAGGCCGACTTCGGCAGTGCGACGCTGAAGGACGTGGACCTGCGCGGGGCCGCCCCGCTGGAGATCGTACGGGGGCTGGACCGGCTGTCGGGCGCGGTGATCAGCACCGGGCAACTGCTCGATCTGGCACCCGTGCTGGCGGCCGAGCTGGGGATCCGGGTGGAGTAGGGGGTGTCGTCTGGATCATCCCGGCGTCGGCCAGTTCGCACTGCTCGTCACGGCCGGCCTGATCCAAACGACACCCCCTAGGCCTACGGCGTGCGGGGAAAGCGGGCCTGCAGCGTCCAGACGGCCGGGTTCTCGGCGAGATCCTCATGGAGGTCGGTGAGGTCCGCGATCAGGTCGTGCAGGAAGTCGCGGGACTCGCGGCGCAGTTCGGCGTGGGAGAAGGAGAGCGGGGACTCCTCGGCGGGCACCCAGTCGGCGGTGATGTCCACCCAGCCGAATCGGCGCTCGAAGAGCATCCGGTCGGTGGACTCGGTGAAGTCCAGTTCCGCCCGCTGCGGCCGGGCGGCGCGGGAGCCCATCGGATCCCGGTCCAGCCGCTCCGCGATGTCGCACAGCGCCCAGGCGAAGTCCAGCACGGGCACCCATCCCCAGGCTGTGGACAGCTCCCGGTCCGTCTTGGTGTCCGCGAGATAGACGTCACCGCAGAACAGGTCGTGGCGCAGCGTGTGGACGTCCGCGCGGCGGTAGTCGGTCTGCGGGGGGTCCGGGAACCGGTTGGAGAGGGCGTAGCCGATGTCGAGCACGGAAGAGATGGTGACACGCCTGCGAACGAACCCGCGCACATAAGATCACTGACATGTCCAGATCCGTACGCCTTGTACCGCCCGTCGCGGTCGTGCTCGCCCTGGCCCTCACCGTCGGCGCGTGCGACGGCGGCGTCCGCGGCACCCCGGGCGGCTCCGGCGTACGCGACCCCTATTTCCCCAAGGCCGGCAACGGCGGCTACGACGTCGGGCACTACGACCTCACCCTCGACTACACCCCGGCCGGCCGTCATCTCACCGGCACGGCCGTCATCACCGCCCGCGCCACCCAGGACCTGTCCGCCTTCGACCTCGATCTCGCCGGGCTGCACGTCGACTCGGTCACCGTCGAGGGCAGGAAGGCCCGTTTCGCCCGGGCCGGCCAGGAACTGACCGTCCGCCCGCACGACGACCTGCGCAAGGGCGAGACCTTCCGCACCACGGTCCGCTACTCGGGCACCCCGCACACCCTGACCGACCCCGACGGTTCGAAGGAGGGCTGGCTGCCCACCGCCGACGGCGCCCTCGGCCTCGGCGAACCCGTCGGCTCGATGGCCTGGTTCCCCGGCAACCACCATCCCTGCGACAAGGCGGCCTACGACCTCACCGTCACCGTCCCCAAGGGTCTGCAGGCCGTCTCCAACGGCGAGTTGGCGGACCAGGTCACCAAGGGCGGCCGTACGACCTTCCACTGGCACACCGCCCAGCCCATGGCGAGCTATCTCGCCACGGTCGCCATCGGCCACTACGACATCACCCGCACCACCGGCCCGCACGGACTGCCGATCCTCACCGCCGTCGACCCCACCCAGGCGGAGGCGAGCAAGGACGTGCTCGCGAAGATCCCGGACATCATCGACTGGGAGGAGTACAACTTCGGGCCGTACCCCTTCTCCTCGACCGGAGCGATCGTCGACCGTCCGGGCGATGCCGAGTACGCCCTGGAGACCCAGAACCGGCCCGTCTTCCCCGCCGACCAGTTCGACACCGGCACGCTCGTGCACGAACTCGCCCACCAGTGGTACGGCGACTCGGTCACTCCCAAGTCCTGGCAGGACATGTGGCTCAACGAGGGCTTCGCCACCTACGCGGAGTGGCTGTACCAGGAGGACCACGGCGGCAAGAGCGCCCAGCAGACCTTCACGGATCTCTACGACGGCGACGACGAGGACATCTGGGCCTACCCGCCGGCGAAACCGTCGAGCGCCGCCCACATCTCCGACAGCCCCGTCTACCAGCGCGGCGCGATGGTCCTGCAGAAGATCCGGCAGAAGGTCGGCGACGACACCTTCTACGACATCATCCAGGGCTGGGCCGCCACCCGTCGCCACGGCAGCGCGAGCACCGCCGACTTCACCGCGTACGTGGACAAGAAGGCCCCGGACCACGACTTCAGCGGGATCTGGAAGGACTGGCTCTACGGGGACGGCAAACCGGCCCGTCCGTAGGGCCTGTCGTAGCGGGGCGTCCGGCGCGTCCCGGCGGGCGGGGCGCACTCCGGTCGTGGTCCCACGCGGCCGGAGGCCGCCGGGCGCCACGACCGGAGGCTTCCGGCCCGGTGATGCTCAGCGCGGGGCGGGTCAGACGTTCACGCCGAAGTCCTGGGCGATGCCGACCAGGCCCGAGGCGTAACCCTGGCCCACCGCGCGGAACTTCCACTCCGCGCCGTTGCGGTACAGCTCGCCGAAGACCATGGCCGTCTCGGTCGCCGCGTCCTCGGAGAGGTCGTAGCGGGCGATCTCGGCGCCGCCGGCCTGGTTGACGATGCGGATGTAGGCGTTGCGGACCTGGCCGAAGTTCTGGCTGCGGTTCTCGGCGTCGTAGATGGAGACCGGGAAGACGATCTTGTCGATGTCGGCCGGGAGCGCGGCCAGGTTGACGTTGATCGCCTCGTCGTCGCCCGCGCCCTCACCCGTGCGGTTGTCGCCCGTGTGGACGATGGAGTTGTCCGGGGTCTGCTTGTTGTTGAAGAAGACGAAGTGCGCGTCCGAGTAGACCTTGCCCTGGGGGTTGACCGCGATGGCGGAGGCGTCCAGGTCGAAGTCCGTGCCGGTGGTGGTGCGGACGTCCCAGCCGAGGCCCACGGTGACGGCGGTCAGGCCCGGGGCCTCCTTGGTGAGCGAGACGTTGCCACCCTTGGACAGGCTTACAGCCATGTTGGGAGTCCCTTCCTTTGGATTTCTGTGGAGCTGTGTCGAAAAAAGCTACCGTCACCGGGGAGAACGTCGAGAGGGGTCCCGGTGGTTCCGGGTCCCTTTACCTTTTTTACCAAGTCGGAAATCCAGGTGACGGCGACGCGCGGGACCGGGACCATGGACGGCATGTCCGGTCCTTCAGCGGGGTCCGGGGGAGCAGCCCCCGGAAGACTCTTCATCCGTGGCTCCGTCTCGCTTCCCGAGGCCGAGCTGATGTGGCGTTTCTCCAGGTCGTCCGGGCCTGGTGGGCAGCACGTCAACACCAGCGACTCGCAGGTGGAGCTGCGCTTCGACCTCGCCCGCACCGAGGCCCTCCCTCCGGTGTGGAAGGAGCGGGCCCTGCAGCGGCTCGCGGGCCGGCTCGTCGACGGAGTGGTGGCCGTGCGGTCCTCCGAGCACCGCTCCCAGTGGCGCAACCGCGAGACCGCCGCCGTGCGCCTCGCCGCGCTCCTCGCGGAGGCCTGCGCGCCCCCGCCGAAGCCGCGCAGGCCGACCCGGATCCCGCGCGGCATCAACGAACGCCGGCTGCGGGAGAAGAAGCAGCGGTCGGACACCAAGCGGGGACGCTCCGGCCGGGACTGGTCCTGAGATGTCCGCCGCGCGCGGGTGAACACGTCACACATCCGGTCCGTCGATCGTCAGTGAGGCACAGGAACAGTGTGGCGACGCAGAGGCCGGAGACCCCGATGAGCGACGACGAGCAGCACCGCGACGACGACCTTCTCGCCGAGCGGTTCGAGGCGTACCGCGGGCATCTGCGGGCCGTCGCCTACCGGATGCTGGGCTCGGCCGCGGAGGCCGAGGACGCCGTGCAGGAGGCCTGGTTCCGGCTGAGCCGGTCCGATGCGCGTGAGGTGGGCAATCTCGGCGGCTGGCTGACGACCGTGGTCGGCCGGGTCTGCCTCGACATGCTCCGCTCCCGCCGCTCCCGGGGCGAGCAGCCGCTGGACACCTGGCATCCGGGACCCTCCGCCGAACCGGACCCGGCGCAGGACGCGCTCCTCGCGGACTCGGTCGGGATGGCGCTGCTCGTCGTCCTCGACACGCTCTCGCCGGCCGAGCGGCTGGCGTTCGTGCTGCACGATCTGTTCGGTGTGCCGTTCGAGGAGGTCGGCGGCGTCCTCGGGCGCAGCCCGGCCGCGGCCCGCCAGCTGGCCAGCCGGGCGCGGCGCCGGGTGCGGGGGGCCGATGCGCCGGAGTCCGATCTGGTCCGGCAGCGGGAGGTCGTCGACGCCTTTCTGGCGGCCGCGCGGGACGGTGACTTCGACGGTCTGCTGGCCGTGCTCGACCCGGACGTGGTGGCGCGCGGCGAGGGCGGCGCGACGGTCGGCGCGGCCGGGGTGGCCTCCGGGGCGAAGAGCTTCGCCCATCTCGCGCGCGTGGCGCGGCCCGCGCTCGTGGACGGTGCGACCGGTCTGGTCGTGTACGTCGACGACCGTGTCGAGCGCGTCCTGACGTTCACCTTCGTCGCGGACCGGATCACGTCCATCGACATCGTGACGAACCCGACGGACCTGTCCACGCTGACCGTCGAGCCCGCCTGACCGGGCTCCGGTCGACTCCTGGAGGAGGCGCCCGGGTCCGGGGCTCAGCCCAACTGCCGGTACCGGCCGCGGAAGTACAGCAGCGGGCCGCCCTGCGTGCTCGGGGCCCGTGCGGTCAGGACGCGGCCGATGACGAGGGTGTGGTCGCCGGCCGTCACCCGCTGCTCGGTGCGGCACTCCAGGGTGGCCAGCGCGCCGTCGACCAGCGGGGCGCCGGTGGCCTCGCCGCGGACGCGGGGGACGTCCGCGAAGAGCAGCCGGTCGCTGATGCGGCCCTTCATCGCGAACCGGCCCGCGATGTGCCGCTGGCTCTCGGTGAGCACCGACACCGCCCACAGGGGCTGTTCGTCGAGCAGGTCGTCCATGCGGGAGCCCGCGCGCAGGCTGACCATGACCAGTGGTGGGTCGAGGGAGACCGACATGAAGGCGGTGGCGGTCATGCCGACGTCCTCCACGCCGGGCGCGTCCGGGTCGTCCGGGTCCAGCGGCGGCTCCTGCGCGGTCACCAGGACCACCCCGGCGGCCAGTCGGGACATGACGGCCCGGAACTCGTCGTTGCTCACCCCCTCAGCATGCCCGGGAGCGGCGGTGGCGGTGGGTGAGGGAGTCTTCAGCACGCCGGAAACGCTAATCTCCGCTCCGCGCGGGCCGCATCGGGCGTTCGCCCGAGCCGGGTCCTAGGACCAGCGGACGAGCCCGTACGCTGCCGGTCGGGCACCCGACGGGAACGCGCCACCTCGGCCGGTGGTCGTTCGTGCGACAACTGCGTGCATCATGTGCGCACGCACCCAAAACTTGCGTTCAGGAAACGCACAGGGCAAACGCAGAAACTCCACTCAATTGTTCACGTTCTCCTGTGACTTGAGTCACAAGGGGCAGGAATTGTTGACCCTGTGTACCGAGTGGGCAGCGCGCTGTGATTCAGTGGCGGGGAAACTCAGACAACACCGTAAGAGGCACCCTAAGGAAGCGCCGAAGACAACCCTTGATTCGCTGCGAGGTCTCGGGGGGAGGGCGAGCATGGAGACCGAGTCGGAGCCGTATGTCCGTCTTGCGTCCCTGCGTCAGCTGCACCAGGTCATGGCCGACATGAACACGGCACGCAGTCTGGCGGACACACTGCAGACCGTCGCCGACGGCGCCGTGAACGCCCTCGGGTACGAGATGGCGTGCGTGAACCTGGTACGCCCGGACGGCGATCTCGTCGTCGCCGCGCTCTCGGGGAACTCGGCCGCCGAGGCCCTGATCACCGGCCGGGTGGGCTCCCGCGAGTCCTGGGAGCGGCGGCTGACCATGGGTGAGCGCTGGGGCGACCTGGTCTTCATCCCGCACACCGAGGGCTGGGTCCTCGACGACGACGACGTCCCGCAGTGGTACACCGACGGGCCCGCGCCGCGTTTCGAGGACGAGTGGCACCCCTCCGACCGCCTCTTCGCCCCCATGTACACACCGGGCGTGCCGGGCGGCTCCTGCGGCGAACTGCTCGGGGTCGTCTCCGTCGACCGGCCGCGCAACGGCCGCCACCCCGGCGCCTGGGGCCGCGAGGCCCTGCAGATGTACGCCTTCCAGGCCGCCATCGCGATCAGCAACGCGCGTCTACGCGCGAATATGCAGCGGGCACTGGTCCGCCTGGAACGCGACCAGCAGGCCCTCAGGGCCAGTGAGGAAAGCTTCAGGCAGGCCTTCGAGTACGCCCCCTCCGGGATGGCCATCGCCGAGATGGGCGGCGACGAGCACGGCCGCATACTGCGCACCAACGACGCCCTGTGCCGCCTGCTGGGCCGGCCCGCCTCCGCGATGCGCCGCTACTCCTTCTCCGACCTCGTCCACCCCGAGGACATCGGCACCCTGCTGCGGACCTCGGCCGAGGGCGGCCGGGCCGAGCTGCGCCTCGGGCGCCGGGACGGCTCCTACGTCTGGGTGTCCCTGCGCAACAGCGTCGTCGCGGACGCCGCCGACGGTCCCCGCTTCCTCCTCACCCACGTCGAGGACATAGAGGAGCGCAAGCGCCGCGAGCTGCAGCTCGCCCACCGTGCCTCCCACGACTCCCTCACCGGCCTGCCGAACTCCGCCGAGCTGCGCTCGCGCCTCGCGGCCCGGCTGTGCCGGCGCCCGGCCCACGCCGGAGAGCTGGAGTCCCTGGACGCGGCCTACGGCCACCCCGCCTTCGACGCCCCCGCCGGCCACGGCTTCGACTTCAGGCCGGGCGCGGAGGGCTACGACGGCTTCGACCACCACGTCCACACCGTCGCCCCCGAGGAGGGGCACGACGACGGCACCAAGGGCCTCGCGGTCCTCTTCTGCGACCTCGACGGCTTCAAGTCGATCAACGACCGCTTCGGGCACAACGCGGGCGACGCGGTCCTCATCGAGGTCGCCCGGCGCCTCACGCACGGCGTCCGCGACGGTGACACGGTGGCCCGCCTCGGCGGCGACGAGTTCGTGATCCTCGCCGACGGCCTCGGCCGGGCCGACGCCCAGGACCTCGCCGTACGGCTGCGCAACGAGATCATCCAGCCGATCCGCGCTGAGGGCCGGGCCGTCCGGGTGGGCGCCAGCTTCGGCATCGGATGGGCACACTGCGGCATGACTGCGGACGAGGTGTTGAAGTCCGCTGACGAGCGGATGTACGTAGAGAAACGATCTCGTCCCAAACAACATCGACGCGCCGGGTGATCCGCAGGTCAGCGACGCGGTGCGGTGCGAGTCACCCGTTTGGCTCAGCCGGAGCGGGTAGGCTCGCCATTCCAACCCCGTATGCATCCGCCCGCACCTGTTGAGGAGTACCAAGGGATGACGCCCGGCGACAACGGCGCGAGCACGCCCGAGGACGACGACCCGTTCGGCTATCTGTACGCAGACGGCCAGGCCAGAGGGGCCCAGCCGCCGTCCGGCGGCTACGGCTACCCGAACTCGGTCGGCAGGGTGCGTCCGGTCGGTGAGCGTCAGTACGGCCAGCAGCCGCAGTACGGGCAGCAGACCATTCCGCAGCAGCAGGGTGCCTACGGCCAGCCGAGCGCCCACTACCAGGCCCCGGAGACCATGCCCGGCGGCGCCCCGCCGAGCGGCCCCCGGTCCGCGCCGCCCGCGCCCCGCCGCGGCGGTCCCAACACCAAGGGCCTGCTGATCGGCGCGATCGCGGTGGTCGCCGCGGTCGTCATAGGCATCAGCGTCGCCATGCTCAACGGCAACGACGACAAGAAGAACGGCAACCAGGCGGGCAACACCCCGAGCCAGTCCCAGAGCCAGGGGCCGAGCCCGTCGGGGAGCAGCTCGAAGGGGAGCGGGGGGCTGCCGAAGGTCGACGCCGTGGGCAGTTCCGTACAGCTGGCCGGAGGCGCCGCCATGGCGTCGGACGTCAAGGGTGCCCAGGGTGCGGGCGGCAAGTATGTGGGTGGCCTGAGCGCGGTGGGCGCCTCGGTGACGTGGACCGTGGACAACATCCCCGAGGAAGGCACCTACACCCTGCTCGCGCGGTACGACAACGCCGGTGAGGACCAGAGGATGACCCTCACCGTCAACGGCGCGAAATTCGGCGGCGGTTTCAACTTCGCCAACTGGACGCACCAGTCCGACCCGACGCAGGCATGGACCGAGAGCTATGCGTTCCCCACGCTGAACAAGGGCTCCAACACGATCTCGCTCTCCTGCCAGCCCGGCGACAAGTGCAACGTCCTCCTGGACCAGCTCTGGCTGAAGAAGGGCAAGGTTGGGCGGAGCTAAGCCGCGCTGACTGTGCTGGTCACCGCGACCCGCTCCGCAAGCTCCTCGTACGCCGCCCGGTCGAACTCGCCTGCCGCAGGCGCTCGTACGGTCGCTGCCGGGAGCGGCGACCGGTGCGATGCCAACATTGACGAGTTCTGGCTGGCCAAGGGCTTGGTTAAGTCCAACGATTGACGGCAGGGGTTTTTGGCCGGAAGGCCGTCGGTGGTATCGACCTCCGACGGCCATCGGGCAGAGCATTGTTGGGTGACGAGCCGTCACCAGGCCTGACTAGCCGATACGCCCGACGTCGACGCACGCGTCGGCTACCCAACCGTTCTTGCCGGCCCAGCGCACCTTCAGCCAGGCATTACCGGAAGGGCCGCCAGACCAGCACCTGTATGAGCCGCCGGGCTCCTGTCGGATGCAATCGCCACCGCCCGCGGTAAGACAAGGAACCTGGACGTTACGGTCGGTGATGGTGGCAATTTTGGCGGACGAGGCGCTGGCCTGGGCGCGGATGGTGAAAGGGTGACTACCCTTCATCCAGACGCCGCCGACGTCCGCCGATGCCGGGGAGCTCATGGAGACGAGGAGCCCCACGGAGGCTATGCCGAGAGCAGTGATCTGCCTGACGGCTTTAGACTTGCGCACATGTTCCCCCAGCGAAAACGGGATCTTGGTCACTAGGGATCATATGTTCGACGCCGAGGATTAGGGGGATTCTCGGCCATACGCGGTCATGCGGCCGAGGCATCAGTTCCTCGTACGCCGACTGGTCGAACTCACCCGCCGCTGGAGCCACGATCATCGCCGCCGATAAGGCGGCCACGCGGGTCAGGCGGTCGGGCCGCGGGGGCTGTTCGACGAGCCCGGTCAGCAGGCCGCCACCGCCGATCCGCCCGCGCTGGTCGGGTTGCCGTGGAGCCGGGTGGGTGTGTTGGCGCGCAAGCGGCCCTCGTGGGCACGGCGAGCAGGCTTCCGCGCCATGTGGGCGAGACTGCCATCTTGGCACCCCGCAGTACGCCGCTGAAGGGGCGCCTACGTACGGCCGCTATCACGCCGGGCGACCCCTGTCGTACCGTCGACCATCGGCGCCTACGACTTCGCAGTTGGGAAACCGACATCCGGTCGGTCGTGAGCCCCATGTATGCCGATTACATCGGCTACGAATCGGACGCATCAGACACATACAACGTTCAAACCGCCCTGGTTCCCGGGCTGTTGCAGACGCACTCATACGCGGCGGCAGTGCTCGACCTGCACTTGCCTGGTATCCCGGAAGATGAGAGGCGCGAACGGCTCGCTATTCGTGACAGGCGGCAACAGGTCTTCAATCGAGCAAATCCCTTGGTTTTCTGGGGTGTGATCTCCGAATCTGTGTTCCGGCACGCCATCGGCGGACCCGGCGTGATGGCCGAGCAACTCGAGCAACTACTCATCCTGGCCGAAGGAAATCCCGGAACGGTCAACATTCACGTACTGCCGGAAGCCTCGGAAGCTCATGCGGCACTATTCGGACCGTTCGTCGTCCTCTCATTTCCCGAGCGATGGGAGCCTGACATTGTTTATCTGGAGGGTTTGACCGGTAACAGGTTCCTGGAAGAGGTCGCGGAAGTTCAGGCGTACAGCAGGTTGTTCAATCGCCTCATGGTGGCGGCCTCCCTCCGAAAGGTCGAATCACTGGAACTCGTCGACCGCCACCTCAACAATTACCGCAAAGGATAAGTGAGCATGCCGTCGCAGCACATAATCCCGGACGCCTCCACGCTGGACGTCGCAGGGCAGAAGTCATCTAGCTCTGGAGGTGATGGTGACTGTGTCGAGTTCGCCGCCTATGAGGGCGGCATCGCCATTCGCCACAGCAAGGCCCCCAATGGCCCGGCCCTCCTCTACACCCGATCAGAGATAGCCGCCATGATCGAGGGGGTCAAGGCCGGAGAGTTCGACCACCTCGCAAACGGCCTCGGCCGTACGAGTGGTTAGTTCGGTGAGCGGTTTTTCGGAATGATCGGCGGGGGGAGCTTGGCGGTGATGTTGTCCTAGACGAGGCGGAATCCATGCGTGCACGTAGAGCCTTGGCCATCGCGATTGCCACCCCTGTCCTGTTCGCCGCGGTCGGAATGACCGGCGCGTCTGCGACCGCTGGGCACAATCCGAGGACGGAGGGGGCGGTCGGCCACCCTTTCCCCGGCGGTGACGGCAAGCGCGAGGGGCAGAAGGCCGAGAGCGCGCACGGTGGGGCCAAGAGGTCTGCCGATGCCGAAGAGGAACCGGAGGAAGGTCTCCTCGGCACGATCGCGGGAGAACTCTTCGATCGCGTCTCCGCTACGCGATAAGGCGGGGCGAGACCCGCCCCAGCAACTCCTCGAACGTCCTGCGGTCGAACTCGCCCGCCGCCGGGGCCGCCACCGTCGCCGCCGACAGGGCGACCGCGCGGGCGAGGCGCTCCGGCCAGGGGAGCTTCTCCATCAGGCCCGACAGCAGGCCCGCGACCGCCGAGTCGCCCGCACCGGTCGGGTTGCCGGGTATCCGGGCCGGCGGGGTGGCGCGCCAGCGACCCTCCGGGGTGACGGCGAGCAGGCCGTCCGCGCCGAGGGAGGCGACGACCGTGTGGGCGCCGCGCCGGCGGGCGTCCTGCGTGGCGCGCAACGGCTCGTGGGAGCCGGTCAGTTCGGCCAGTTCGCCGGCGTTCGGCTTGATGAGGTCCGGTCGGGCGGCGACGCCGCGGCGCAGTGGTTCGCCGCTGGTGTCCAGCAGCACGGGAACGCCGCGTGTGCGGGCCACGCGGACCAGGTTGGCGTAGGCGCCGACCGGGACGCCCGGCGGGAGGCTGCCGCACAGGGCCACGGCCGACATCGAAGGCAGGAGGGCCTCGTAGTGGGCGAGGAAGGTGGCCCATTCCGGCCGGGATATCTGTGGGCCAGGCTCATTCAACTGGGTTGTGTCGCCGGAGAGTTCGTCCACGACGGCGATGGTGCGCCGGGTCGCGCCGGTGACCGGGAGCAGTGCGTCGGTCAGGCCTGCGGTGCCGGACAGCCGGTCGCGTACCGCGCGGCCGGTACCGCCGCCGACGAAGCCGGTGACCGTCACCTCGTGTCCGAGCGCCGCCAGCACGCGCGCCACGTTCACGCCCTTGCCGCCTGGCCGTTCGATGACCTCCGAGACCCGGTGCGAGGCGTGCGGCCGCAGCGACCGTACGCGATAGGTGAGGTCGAGAGCGGTGTTCAGCGTGACCGTGAGGATCACCCGGCCGGCCTCCCTCGAAGTCCTGGTGCGTGTCGTCGTTTCCGGGGCCTCGATCATGCCAAAGGTGCGGGAGCTGTCACAGCTCCCGCACCTCTGATCCGGTCACGCGCTCTTGTAGGCCCAGTCCGTGCACGAGTTCAGGATCGTGTCGCCATTGGCGCGGGCCACCTGGATGCCGACTCCGAAGATTCCGTTGTCGTTGTCCTGCGCCGTGGTGTTGACCACGATGGTGCCGGGGCCTCCAGTGTTGGCGTGCCAATTCCAGTAACGCGTCTTTCCGTTGCCCATCTGCGTGAGGTACCGCACGCGCGCGTTGCGGCCGTCCTTCGCGGTGTCCGAGATCTCGAAGTGCACGTCGTGCTTGCCGCTCGGGCTCGCGGTCAGCTGGATGTCCCTGACGATGGCGCTCGCTCCGGTCGTCGTGCAGCCGGCGTACTCAGGATCCGCGGCGGCGTGCGCGGAGCCGGACACGGCGACAGCCAGCGCGATTCCCGCCGTTCCAGCGCCGGCCGCCCGCGTCCACATGTTCAGTTTTCTGGTCATGACCGTAAATCTAGGACCCTGAACTTGTCATGAGCAAGCAATTTGAGCCGGCCGCGGCGGAGCCACCACCCACTCGCCCTGCCGCATCACGCCCTTCAGCTCGAAGTCCGCATCCAGCACGAGCAGATCGGCGTCCTTGCCTGGCTCCAGGGAGCCGATGCGGTCGAAGAGGCCGAGGAGGCGGGCCGGGTTGACCGACAGGGCCTGTACGGCGTCCTCGACCGGCAGCCTGTCGATGGTCACCGCCCGCTTGAACGCGCGGTCCAGGGTGAGCGTGGAGCCCGCGATCGAGCCGCCCTGCACCAGCCGGGCCACGCCCTCGCTGACCTCGACCTCCAGCGGGCCGAGCATGTAGCGGCCGTCGCCGGTGCCGGCCGCGTCCATCGCGTCCGTGATGAAGGCGACGCGGGAGGCGCCCGCGTGGTGGAAGGCCAGCTCCAGGGCGGCCGGGTGCAGATGCGTGCCGTCGTTGATCAGCTCGACCGTGACCCGCTCGTCCTCCAGCAGGGCGGCGATCGGTCCGGGGGAGCGGTGGCCGAGGGCGGGCATGGCGTTGAAGAGGTGGGTGGCGACCGTGGCGCCCGCGTCGATGGCCTCGGCCGTCTGCTCGTAGGTGGCGTCCGTGTGCCCGATCGCCGCGATCACGCCGTGCTCGGCGAGCAGCCGTACGGAGTCGACGCCGCCCGGCAGTTCGGTGGCGAGGGTGACCATCTTCGCCTTGCCGCGCGCCGCGTCGATCAGCTTGCGCACCTCGGCCGGCTCCGGGTCGCGCAGCAGCGCCTCGGAGTGGGCGCCCTTGCGGCACGGCGAGATGAACGGCCCCTCGAAGTGGATGCCCGCGATCTCGCCCTGCTCGGTCAGCTCGCTCAGCAGCCCGGCCTGGCGCACCAGCAGGTCCATCTCGTCGGTGACGGTGGAGGCGACGGTGGTGGTGGTGCCGTGTGCGCGGTGCGTGCGGACGGCCGTCAGGATGTCGTCCGGGGTGCCGGAGAAGGAGGCTCCGCCGCCGCCGTGGTTGTGGATGTCGACGAAGCCGGGGATCAGCCAATGGCCGGATACGTCGATGACCGGGGCGTTCTCGGCAGCCGCGGCCACGATCCGCGTACCCTCGACCGATACGCGACCGTCGTCCACCACTCCGCTGGGCAGCACCACCCGAGCACCTGTGAGAACCAAGCTGGGAGCCATCAGGCGGTTACCTCCGGGAGGTCGGTGGGGTCGAGGTCGGTGGAGTCGAGCAGGTCCTGAGCGAGCAGCCCCGCGCCCAGGCAGCCGGCGGTGTCGCCGAGCGCGGCGGGGACGATGCTCGGCAGCTTCTGGAAGGTGACCCGCCGCCGGACGGCGTCCCGCAGGGGTTGGAACAACACTTCCCCCGCCTCCGCGAGACCGCCACCGATGATCAGGGTGCGCGGGTCCAGCAGGGTGAGCGCGGTGACCAGGCCGTCGGCGAGTGCGTCCACCGCCTCCTGCCAGACGCGGACGGCGTTCGGGTCGCCGGACTCGACGGCCTTGGCGCAGTCGGCGGCGTCCGCGTCCGGATCCCCGCAGGCCGCCGCCCAGGCCTCGCTGACGGCGGAGGCGGAGGCGTACCGCTCCAGGCAGCCCATCTGGCCGCAGGGGCAGGGGGTTCCGGACGGTCGTACGACGATGTGGCCGATCTCGCCGGCGAAGCCGTGCGCGCCCGCCTCGACCCGGCCGTCGATGCCGATGGCGCCCGCGATCCCGGTGCCGAGCGGCACGAACAGGAACCGGTCGGCGCCCCGGCCCGCGCCGATCCGGCCCTCGGCGAGCCCGCCGGTGCGCACGTCGTGGCCGAGGGCGACGGGGATGCCGAGCCGCCGGGTGAGCAGCGCGCGCAGCGGTACGTCGCGCCAGCCGAGGTTGGCCGCGTAGGCGGCGACGCCCCGCTCCTCGTCGACGATGCCGGGGACCGCGACACCGGCGGCGACGGCCGGTGCGCCGTGGTGCTCGGCGCCGTACGCCCGCAGCTCGGCGGCGAAGTCGAGGATCGCCTCGACCACCGCGTCCGGACCGCGTTCGCGTCCGGTGGCGCGGCGGGCACGGTGCAGCAGTTCGCCGTCGTCGCCGACGAGGGCGGCCTTCATCCCGGTACCGCCCACGTCCAGGGCGATGACATGTCTCACCACGGCTCTAGTGTGGCCCGCCCACCCGCGAGAGGTCTAGTCCACTCACGTGGTGTAGACCTTATCTGTCCATATATTGAACGGCCAGACAGCAGGGTTGGGGCTTTGAGGTTGCGTCGGCGTACGGCAGGAACGATCGCAGTGGTGTCCGCACTGGGCGTGACGACGGTCCTCGGCGGCTGCGGGAGTACGGGCTCCTCCGACGTGACCTTGAGACTGGTCGCCGCCGACTACGGCGACTCGGCCGCGGGCAGCTCCAAGAAGTACTGGGACGCCCTGGTCAAGGCGTACGAGGCCAAGCACCCCGGGGTGAAGGTCGACGTCAGCGTGTACTCCTGGAACGACGTCGACGCCAAGGTCAAGGACATGGTCGCCGCGGGCCATGCCCCCGACATGGCCCAGATCGGCGCCTACGCCGACTACGCGGCCGCCGGCAAGCTCTACCCGGCCTCCGACCTGCTCTCCATCCGCACCCAGGCCGACTTCCTCTCCCAGCTCTCCGACGCCGGCCAGTGGAACCACACGCAGTACGGCATCCCCTTCGGTGCCTCCACGCGCGTGCTCTTCTACAACAAGACCCTCTTCGCCAAGGCCGGCATCACCACCGCGCCCACCACCTGGGACGAGCTGGCCGCCGACGCCAAGGTGCTCAAGGACAAGGGCGTGAAGTACCCCGTCGCGCTGCCCCTCGGTCCCGAGGAGGCCCAGGCCGAGACCATGCAGTGGATGCTCAGCGGCGCGAGCGGCGGCACCGGCTACACCGACGACATCGGCACCTACACCATCGACTCGACGCAGAACGTCGAGACCTTCACCTGGCTCAAGGACGACCTGGTCGGCAAGGGCCTGACCGGGCCGGTAGCGCCCGGCAAGCTCAACCGCGCGGACGCCTTCACCGCGTTCGCCGACGGCCAGGTCGGCATGCTCAACGGGCACCCCACGCTGATCCAGCAGGCCGAGAAGAAGGGCGTGAAGTTCGGCATGGTGCCGATGCCGGGCCGCACCGGCAAGGCCAGGGCCTCCATGGGCGTCGCCGACTGGATGATGGCTTTCAAGCAGAACGGGCACGCCGACCGGATAGGCGACTTCCTCAACTTCGTCTACAGCACGAAGAACGTCCTGGAGTTCTCCCGCCAGTACGGCCTGCTGCCGGTCACCGGCTCCGCGTCCAACGCCATGACCGACTCCGACGCCGCGCCCGACGCGGCCCTGCACCCCTTCCTCGACCAGCTGCCCACCTCCGAGCTGTACCCCGTCGGCAAGACCTCCTGGGCGGCGGTCAGCGCGGCCGTGAAGCAGAACATCGGCCGGGCCGTCGCCCCCGACGGCAGCCCCTCCGGCGTCCTGACCGGGCTGCAGGCGACGGCGACCGCGGCGGACAGCAGCAGCAAGAGCTGACCCGGCTGTCCGTGCCCGGCGCTACGGTGGCTCCCATGGAACTCGGCCACCGCGAACAAGCCATCCTCGCGCTGGAGCGCCGGAGCTTCGCCGGCCCCGGCGCGAAGGAGCGAGCGATACGCGAGGAGCTGGGCCTGCCCCCGGTCCGCTACTACCAACTGCTGAACGCGTTGCTGGACGACGAGAGGGCACTGGCCCACGACCCGGTGACGGTGAACCGCCTGCGCCGGGTGCGGCAGGCCAGACGGACGGAACGCTGAAGCCGACCGGCGCGGGCCGGGCGCCCTCTCGACCGACCGAGTCGGGTGGTGGGTGGGAAGGCGGGGTCTGGGGCGCGGTCCCAGGAGTGACGCCGGTCCAGCCTGGATAGTGTCGGGGGTATGGACCCTCTGCCGACCCCGAAGACCCAGCCCGGCCGAGACGGACTCGCCGCCCTCCTGGCGAAGCCCACCGCAGCGATCATCGGCCTCGACTTCGACGGCACCCTGGCCCCCATCGTCGCCGACCCCGAACAGGCCCGCGCCCACCCCGAGGCCGTACCCGCGCTCGCCGCCCTCGCCCCGAAGGTGGCCTCCGTCGCCGTGGTCACCGGCCGCCCCGCCGGGGTCGCGGTCCGCTACGGCGGCTTCGCCGGCGTCCCCGGCCTGGAGCACCTCACCGTCCTCGGCCACTACGGCGCCGAACGCTGGGACGCGGTCACGGGCACCGTCACCGCCCCGGCCCCGGACCCCGGGGTCGCGGCGGTCCGCGCCGAGCTGCCGGGCGTCCTGGACCGCGCCGGCGCCTGGCCCGGCACCTGGATCGAGGAGAAGGGCCGGGCCGTCGCGGTCCACACCCGCCGGGCCGAGGACCCGCAGGCCGCCTTCGAGGCCCTGCGCGGTCCCCTCGCCGACCTCGCCACCCGGCACGGCCTGATCGTCGAGCCCGGCCGCATGGTCCTGGAACTGCGCCCGCCGGGCATGGACAAGGGCGTGGCGCTCGCCGAGTACGTCCGCGGGATGGGCGCCGAGTCGGTCCTCTACGCCGGCGACGACCTCGGTGACCTGCCCGCCTTCGCCGCCGTCGAGGAACTCCGCGCCGACGGCGTCCCCGGCCTGCTGGTCTGCAGCGGCAGCACGGAGGTCACGGAACTGGCGGAGCGCGCGGACATGGTGGTGAACGGCCCGGCCGGTGTCGTGAACCTGCTGCGGGCGCTCGCGGCTCAGCTGGACTGAAGTTCCTGAAGGGCCCGCAGCTGGTCCAGGAACCACTGGGCCGGGGGCAGCGCGGTGGCCGCCGCCGCCAGCCTCTTGGCCCGGTCCGCCCGCTCCTGCGGCCCGAGGGACAGCGCCTCGTGCAGGGCCCGCGCGGTCTCCAGCACGTCGTAGGGGTTCACCACGAACGCGTCGGCGCGCAGTTCCTCGTGCGCCCCCGCCTCCCGGGACAGCACCAGCGCGCAGCCCTGCTCGGAGACGACCGGCACCTCCTTGGCGACCAGGTTCATGCCGTCCCGGATGGGGTTGACCAGGGCCACGTCGGCGAGCCGGTAGGCGGCCAGCGAGCGGGCGAAGTCGTCCTTGACGTGCAGCACGACCGGAGTCCAGCCAGGGGTGCCGTAGGCCGCGTTGATCTCCTCGGCCACCCGCTGCACCTCGGCCGTGTAGTCGCGGTACACGGCGAGGTCCTGCCGCGAGGGGTACGCGAACGCGACGTGCACCACCCGCTCCCGCCACTCGGGGTGGTCGTCCAGCAGCTGCCGGTACGCCAGCAGCCCGCGCACGATGTTCTTGGACAGCTCGGTGCGGTCGACCCGTACGACGGTCCTGCGGTCCTCGCCGATCTCCTCGCGCAACGCCGCCAGCCGCTCCTCGACGTCCGGCTGGTGCGCGCGGGCCCGCAGGAAGTCGCCGTCGGCACCGAGGGAGTGCACGCCGATCAGGGTCCGGCGGCCCTCGCGCACCTGCTCGATCGACCGGGGGGCGCCCGACGCCCAGGCCACGCGGTACCGCTCGGGATCCAGGCCCTCGGCGCACTTCTGGAAGGCCGTCGCCCAGCGCCAGGTCAGGAAGGCCACCCGGTCCGCCCCGAGCATGCCCGTCAGCAGCCGCTCGCGGATGTCCTCGGGGAGCAGCTCGAAGTACTCCCGGGGTGCCCACGGGGTGTGCGAGAAATGGCCGATCCTGAGGTCCGGGCGCAGGGCGCGGAGCATGCCGGGGACGAGGCACAGGTGGTAGTCCTGCACCAGCACCGCCGCACCCTCGGCCGCCTCCTCGGCCAGTGCCTCGGCGAACGCCCGGTTGTAGGTCTCGTAGGACGCCCACTGCCGCCGGAACTCCGCGTCGAAGACCGGCTCCAGCGGGGTCTGGTACAGCATGTGGTGGACGAACCAGAGCACCGAGTTGGCGATGCCGTTGTAGGCGTCCGCGTGCACCGTGGCGTCGATGTCGAGCATCCGCACCCGCTGCCCGCCGGTGTCCTCGGCCGGCAGCAGCCCGCCGGCGGCCCGCCCCACGGCCACGCGGTCGCCGTCGCCGAGCGCCGCGCACACCCACACCGAGTCCGCGTCCGACCCGATGGCCGACAGCCCCGAGACCAGCCCTCCGCCGCCCCGCCTGGCGCGCAGCGCACCGGCCCCGCCGGCCTCCTCGGCGTCGTGCACCGTGTACGAAACCGGGCCGCGGTTGGACGCGACCAGCACCTGAGCCTTCTCGGCAGCACCCCGCGTGGAAGCCATGGTCCTCAACCTAGCCCGGCCCGGAAACAATCAAACGTACGGCCGGGACCGGCACGCGGCCGTATACGACCCGTTCACGCCACCCGTGAGACGGCCGGTCAGGCCACCTTGCGCTCGGCGTACTCCGCGATCTCCGCCATCGGCGGCCGCTCCTCGCTGTCCACCGAGTAGGTGCGCGGCTCGAAGCCGTCCTCGCCCCGTTCGAACTGGATCAGCGCAGGTCGGACGAGGTGGCCGCGGGCCAGCCGGAGCTGCGCCGTGCGGTAGATCGCCGCGGCCATCCGGCCCAGCGCCTGCCCGTCCTGGTGGCGGTGCCTGCGCACGCCCACGTCCACCTGCGCCAGCGCGTCGAGCCCCACCAGGTGCAGCGCGTCCACGAGCATGCCCAGCTCCACGCCGTAGTCGACGGGGAAGGGGAGCTGTTCCAGCAGGGTGCGGCGGGCCGCGTACTCACCGCCCAGCGGCTGGACGAAACCGGCCAGCTGCGGCCAGTGCATGTTCAACAGCGGGCGGGCCATCAGCTCGGTGACCCGGCCGCCCTGCCCCGCCGTCCCGGCGAGCGGGCGGTCGTACATGGCCTTGACCAGGTCGACGCCCGGCTCGGTGAGCAGCGGGCCGACGATCCCGGAGACGAAGTCGGAGGAGAACTCCTTCAGGTCGGCGTCGATGAAACAGAGGATGTCCCCGCTGGTCACCAGCAGGGAGCGCCAGAGCACTTCACCCTTTCCGGGGACGGCGGGAATGCGCGGGAGGATCTCGTCGCGGTGAACGACCCGGGCGCCCGCCGCGGCGGCGACCGCGGAGGTGCGGTCGGTGGAGCCGGAGTCGACGACGACGATCTCGTCGACCAGCGGAACCTGTTCCACGAGGTCGTGACGGACGACCGAGACGATGTCGCCGACCGTCTCCTCCTCGTTGAGCGCGGGCAGCACCACGCTGATGGTCCGGCCCGTGCGCTGCTTGGCGGCCAGGATCCGGTGGAGCGGGCGATCGGTCACGGACCAGGAGCGGGTGGCCAGCCAGCGCTCGACTTCTTCCAGCACGGTCGCGGCTCCTCACTGTTCGTGATCACATGGCTGCGGCTGTGTGATCCATCTCGCGGTTCGGACGACTATCTCAACTGTCCTGTCCGTCGGTTACAGTCTTGAACAACGCCCGATGACCATCGCATGTCGGCGGCACCGGCGCGTTCACAATCGAATACCGCTCATCCAGAGGGGCAGAGGGACACGGCCCGATGAAGCCCCGGCAACCCTCCAGCCGGTCTCGTTCTCGAAGCGAGGCTCCCGGCTAGGGAAGGTGCCAAATCCGTCTCATGGCGAGATGCGCCATGAGGAAGATGAGGAGAAAGGGCCTCGCCTCCATGGCTGTGCAGACAGTTGCAAGCTCCAGCGATTCCACCATCGACCTCGGTCCCGCCGCGGCCCTGAGCTGTCGCGAGTGCGGTCACCGCGTCCCGCTCGGCCCGGTGTTCGCCTGCGAGGAGTGTTTCGGCCCGCTGGAGATCGCCTACGACTTCTCCGGCCACGACACCGAAGAGCTGCGCCGCCGCATCGAGGCCGGCCCGGCGAACATCTGGCGCTACGCCCCGCTGCTGCCCGTCCCGGCGGACGTGGCCGACAAGCCGAACCTGAACCCGGGCTGGACCAAGCTCGTCCAGGCCGACCACCTCGCCCGCGAACTCGGCGTCACCGGCGGCCTGTTCGTGAAGGACGACTCCGGCAACCCGACGCACTCCTTCAAGGACCGCGTGGTCGCCCAGGCCCTGGAGGCCGCCCGCGCCTTCGGCTTCACCACCCTGTCCTGCTCCTCGACCGGCAACCTCGCCGGTGCCGTCGGCGCCGCCGCCGCCCGCGCCGGCCTCCGCTCCTGCGTCTTCATCCCGCACGACCTGGAGCAGGGCAAGGTCGTCATGGCCGCGGTCTACGGCGGCGAGCTGGTCGGCATCGAGGGCAACTACGACGACGTGAACCGTTTCTGCTCCGAGCTGATCGGTGACCCGGCCGGCGAGGGATGGGGCTTCGTCAACGTCAACCTGCGGCCGTACTACGCGGAGGGCTCCAAGACCCTCGCGTACGAGATCTGCGAGCAGCTCGGCTGGCGGCTGCCCGACCAGATCGTGATCCCGATCGCCTCCGGCTCCCAGCTCACCAAGATCGACAAGGGTCTGAAGGAGCTGATCGAGCTGGGCCTGGTCGAGGACAAGCCGTACAAGATCTTCGGTGCGCAGGCCGAGGGCTGCTCGCCGGTGTCGACCGCCTTCAAGGGCGGCCACGACGTGGTCCGCCCGCAGAAGCCGAACACCATCGCCAAGTCCCTCGCCATCGGCAACCCGGCCGACGGCCCCTACGTCCTGGACATCGCGCGCCGCACCGGCGGTGCCGTGGAGGACGTCACGGACGAGGAGATCGTCGACGCCATCAAGCTGCTGGCCCGCACCGAGGGCATCTTCGCGGAGACGGCGGGCGGGGTGACCGTCGGCGTCACCCGCAAGCTGATCAAGAACGGCCTGCTGGACCCGACGAAGACCACGGTCGTCCTCAACACCGGCGACGGCCTGAAGACCCTCGACGCGGTGGCCGGCACCGGCCTCAGCGCCACCATCCGCCCGACCCTGGACTCCTTCCGAGAGGCCGGCCTCGCATGACGGGGGCTCCGCCGGGAGACCGAGTACAACCTGCGGGCCGGTGGGGGCTGGTCGCGCAGTTCCCCGCGCCCCTGGGGCGCCGCCTCGCCGCACCTGTGAATCCGACCGGAGGTCTCACCGCATGAGCGTGACCGTTCGCATCCCGACCATCCTGCGCACCTACACCGGCGGCCGGGCCGAGGTGACCGCCGACGGCGCGACCCTCGCCGCCGTCATCGAGGACCTGGAGAAGAACCACAACGGGATCGCCGCGCGTGTTCTGGACGACCAGGGCAAGCTGCGCCGGTTCGTCAATGTCTACGTCAACGACGACGACGTCCGCTTCGAGCAGGGCCTTGAGACCGCGACCCCGGACGGCGCCGGTGTCTCCATCATTCCGGCGGTCGCCGGCGGCTGATCGTTACCTAGGGTAACTTCAGTCACCCATTGTTCATCGAATTGCCTCCTCCGCGAGAGAAGCGGAGGGGGCAATTCTGTGTGATTGAGCGCGGTACAGTTGGGGAACCTGGTCGCGCCCTTCGGGTTGTGAGCCCTGGATTGATGCCCGTACGCCCGACAAGAAGTAGCCAAAATGCGCGGGCTTTATGCGGCTTTTGTGGGCTTTGTACGGCCCGACTTGCCCTGAAGTCGGGTGAATTCTCACCAGATTCCGGACCGTTCCCGTCCAGAATTCTCGTCCGATTGACCTGTTGCAGACGGCAGTTGGACAGATACATTCAGCCGCGGTCGACGCGTTCCGGCGCACGCCCCCGTCCGATGGGGGGTGAGGTCTGACCCGGGTCCGCGAAGTGTGGATCTGTGCAAGGGCCAGTAATAGGGGAGTTAGGCATGGCTCAGGGCACCGTCAAGTGGTTCAACGCGGAGAAGGGGTACGGCTTCATCGCGGTCGACGGTGGTGCGGATGTTTTCGTCCACTACAGCGCGATCCAGATGGACGGTTATCGCACCCTGGAAGAGGGTCAGCGGGTCGACTTCGAGATCTCGCAGGGCCAGAAGGGTCCGCAGGCGGACATGGTCCGGCTGGCGGCCGGCTGAAGCACGCGTCGGCTGACGGCGACGTTCTTCTGTTCATCTTCGAAGGGCCCGTACCCCCTGGGGTGCGGGCCCTTCGGCCTGCCCCGGGGCGGTGGGGGCGGCGGGCGCTCGCGGATCGCCCCGACTCGCTTGCACTCGGCAGGGTCGAGTGCTAATCATTGGCGTTAGCACTCTGAAGGTGAGAGTGACAAAGAAGGACCGGGTCGGTGAGGCCCGCGGGCCACGTGGGGCAAGGAACCACAGGCCGGTGAGCCGTCCGTCGCGGGCGCGGGCGCGGTCCGAAGGAATCACCCCCAGTCCTGGAGGGACCACTTCACATGGCCAAGATCATCGCGTTCGACGAGGAGGCGCGGCGCGGCCTCGAGCGCGGCATGAACCAGCTCGCGGACGCCGTCAAGGTGACGCTCGGCCCCAAGGGTCGCAACGTCGTCCTCGAGAAGAAGTGGGGCGCCCCCACGATCACCAACGATGGTGTCTCCATCGCCAAGGAGATCGAGCTCGAGGACCCGTACGAGAAGATCGGCGCCGAGCTGGTCAAGGAAGTCGCCAAGAAGACGGACGACGTCGCCGGTGACGGTACGACCACCGCGACCGTGCTCGCCCAGGCCCTGGTCAAGGAAGGCCTGCGCAACGTCGCCGCCGGTGCCAACCCGATGGCCCTGA
Organism: Streptomyces yokosukanensis; assembly: GCF_001514035.1. Classification (GTDB taxonomy): domain Bacteria; phylum Actinomycetota; class Actinomycetes; order Streptomycetales; family Streptomycetaceae; genus Streptomyces; species Streptomyces yokosukanensis. The sequence goes on from NZ_KQ948209.1 coordinate 159,361, forward strand.
AGCGCGGTATCGAGAAGGCCGTCGAGGCCGTCTCCGCCGCCCTGCTGGAGCAGGCGAAGGACGTCGAGACCAAGGAGCAGATCGCCTCCACCGCGTCCATCTCCGCCGCCGACACCCAGATCGGCGAGCTGATCGCCGAGGCCATGGACAAGGTCGGCAAGGAAGGCGTCATCACCGTCGAGGAGTCCCAGACCTTCGGTCTGGAGCTGGAGCTCACCGAGGGTATGCGCTTCGACAAGGGCTACATCTCGGCGTACTTCGCCACCGACATGGAGCGGATGGAGGCGTCGCTCGACGACCCGTACATCCTCATCGCCAACTCCAAGATCTCCTCGGTCAAGGACCTGCTCCCGCTGCTGGAGAAGGTCATGCAGTCGGGCAAGCCGCTGCTGATCATCGCCGAGGACGTCGAGGGCGAGGCCCTGTCGACCCTGGTCGTCAACAAGATCCGCGGCACCTTCAAGTCCGTCGCCGTCAAGGCCCCGGGCTTCGGCGACCGCCGCAAGGCGATGCTGAACGACATCGCCATCCTCACCGGCGGCGAGGTCATCTCCGAGGAGGTCGGTCTCAAGCTCGAGAACACCTCCCTGGACCTGCTGGGCCGCGCCCGCAAGGTCGTCATCACCAAGGACGAGACCACCATCGTCGACGGTGCCGGCTCCTCCGAGCAGGTCGCGGGCCGCGTGAACCAGATCCGCGCCGAGATCGAGCAGTCGGACTCCGACTACGACCGCGAGAAGCTCCAGGAGCGCCTCGCGAAGCTGGCCGGCGGCGTGGCCGTCATCAAGGCCGGTGCCGCCACCGAGGTGGAGCTCAAGGAGCGCAAGCACCGCATCGAGGACGCCGTCCGCAACGCCAAGGCGGCCGTCGAGGAGGGCATCGTCGCCGGTGGTGGCGTGGCCCTGCTGCAGGCCTCCGGTGTCTTCGAGAAGCTGGAGCTCGAGGGTGACGAGGCGACCGGCGCCAACGCCGTGCGCATCGCGCTCGAGGCCCCGCTGAAGCAGATCGCCGTCAACGGTGGTCTCGAGGGTGGCGTCGTCGTGGAGAAGGTGCGCAACCTGGCCGTCGGCCACGGTCTGAACGCCGCCACGGGCGAATACGTCGACATGATCGCCGAAGGCATCATCGACCCGGCGAAGGTGACCCGCTCTGCCCTGCAGAACGCCGCCTCCATCGCCGCGCTGTTCCTCACCACCGAGGCCGTCATCGCCGACAAGCCGGAGAAGGCCGCCGCGGCCGCTCCGGGCGGCATGCCGGGCGGTGACATGGACTTCTGATCGACCTGACGGTTGATCGCCTGTCCTACGGACCGAGGGCGGTACGTCCAGCTTCTGGCTGGGGGTGCCGCCCTCGGGCGTTTTCGGTGGACGACGAGCGTGCCGTCGTCCCGGTCGATCGACAGACGGACGGCGGCTGGCGGCGGTCGTACGGGTGCCGTTTCGCGTCGTCGTACGGACATCGCGGCCCGGATCTCGCCCGCGCGGGTGTGCACCGCGGGGGCGGACAGGGGCGTGCCGGGGTGCGCAGGGGCGCGCTCGCCCCGGCACCCGCCGCACACGCCCCCCGGCAGTGCTTCCGGGCGCCCCGGCACTCCGCACTCCGCGCACTCCAGGACTCGGCGGGGTGGGCGAGGGGGTGGTTCCGGGGGATGTGGGCGCGGGAGCGGGTGGGGCGGGAGCGTCCGTCCGGCGGCTGCTCCGGTTCGGGTACGTCGCCGCGCGTGAACGCCGCCCACCAGGCGTCGTCATGCGCGCTACGGGACCACCACGATCGGGTGATCCAGCGCGAGCCGCCCGCGTCCGTCTCCAGCCGCTCCCTGCCGCGCCGCAAGTGACCCGCCGCCTGGATGCGGTTGAGGGCCGTGCGCAGTGCGCACTGGCCGTACGGGAGGTGCTTGGCCAGCGTCTTCACCGAGATGTCGGCGCCTTCGGGCAGGCGGTCGACGTACGCGGCGACGGCCGCCTCGCGCGGCGGGAGGTGCGCGAAGTCGTGGTTGGTGCGGGGGCGTTGGGCAGGTGTCGAACGCTTGCCGTAACCCGGATCGGCCATCGGGTGCGGGGGCACGTGCGCGGACGGGAGGACGACACTAAGCTTGGCATCAGCCATGGGATCGCCTGTTTCGATCTCGTCGGTCAGACCCCCGCAGGTGTTGGTAGCACCTGGCGGGGGTTGTTCGTTATGCGGGCACGCTAGAGGATCGGCTTCGGGGCGCCGGACCGGGACACCCCCTGGGCCTGGGGCTTGACCACCGACAGCGGGTCGCCCGGGTTCAGTCTGTTGTAGAGCCAGGCGGCGTCGGGCACGTCGAGGCCGATCCAGGCGCCGCTTCGGGCGGTGCAGGTCAGGGCGCCGACATAGAGGACGGGCCTGCCGGTCTTCCTGTCGGCGTCACGGAGTTCGAGCACGTAGGGGTTCGCCACCTGGCAGGCGCCCTTGGGGGTGTCGCCGATCGTCTCCTGGTTGAGGTCGCGTTTCGCGGAGACGGTCAGCGGGCCGGCGGCGATGAGGGTGGGAAAGCCCGAGGTGACGCGCATGACCCGGTCGTCGATGGTCAGGGTCTGCTTCTCGAAGTTCACCGTGCCCGTGACCGCGATCGCACTGGGGGTGGGCGAGAGCGAGGGCGTGGGCGAGAGCGAGGGCGAGGGCGACGGGGGTCGGGGAGCGGTGGCGGCCGGAGCGTGACGGTGTTCCGGAGCGTCGCCCGTGTTCAGGGTCAGTGCGCACACCGCCAGGGCGAGGGCCGCGGCGCCCGCGCCGACGGTGAGGCTCGCGCGACGGCGCAGGCCTCGGCGGCGGGCGCGGCGGCGGATCTCGACGGCGGCGACGGACGGTTGGGTCTCGTTCCGCGCGGCCAACCCGTGGAGCGCGGTCGTCAGTTCGTCCGTGGTGAGGTCATCCGACACGGCCGCCCTCCTTCCGTACCGGCTCATCGGCCTCGTCCGTGCCCAGCTGCTTCGCCAGCGCCGCCCGGCCCCGGGACAGCCGGGCCTTGACGGTGCCGACCGGCGCGCCGGTCTCGGAGGCTACCTGCTCGACGCTCAAGTCGCACAGATGGTGCAGGACGATCGCCAACCGCTGTGCGTGGGGCAATTGGCGCAACGCGGCCACCAGCGCGGTGTGTTCCGGTCCGGGTCCCGGGGTCGACTCGGGCGGGGTGTGCCGGCGTACCAGTTCCAGCCAGCGCCTGGCGCGACGCCAGCGGCTGATCGCGAGCCGCACGGCGACCGTGCGGATCCAGGCTTCGGGGGCGCTGTCGGCCAGGAAGGACTTCCGCCGGTCCCAGGCGCGTACGAACGCCTCCTGCACCACGTCCTGGGCCTCGCCGTGGTCTCCGGTGAAGGCGTAGAGCTGCCCGGTCAGGCGGGGGAACGCGGCCGTGTAGAAAGCGTCGAACTCGTCCTCGGTCATGCCCTCCGCCGGAGTCTTGCTGAGTCTTTCTGCGTCTTTCGATTTCCCGTGCAACCCGCCCGCCCCGTCCGTGCGTACAGGTCGCGTGGGCCGCGTGTGCGGCGTACATCGAAACACACGTGACCCAAGGAGTAGACGATGCGGACGGGTGCCGGGATCCATGACGACTTCGCCGCCTACGCGCGCACTTGCTGGCCCCGGCTCCTCGTCACGGCGTGGTTGCTCACCGGGGATCGGCCCGAGGCGGACGATCTGGCGAGGCGGACGCTGATACGGGTGTGCGCGGGCTGGCGCCGCGTCCCGCGCAACGACGTGGACTTCCACGTACGGCGCCGGCTGGTGCGGAGCTGGTTGCGGCGGCCGTGGCCGCTCGTGCGGCGTGCCGCCAAGCAGCGCGTCGTGCTGGTGCTGCGGTACGGGGAGGGGCTGCCGGACGCGCAGATCGGCCAGTTGCTCGGCATCTCCCGGGGCGCGGTGCGCCACTTCGCCAAGCGTGGGGTGAAGGCTGCCGGGGGCGAGGAGCGGCGGCTGCGCGAGTCCTTCGCCGCCCTGTCCGGCGACGTCGATCCCGGCCCGCTTCCGCTGGACGCGGTGACCTGGCGGGGGCGGGCGTGGCGGCGGCGTCGGACCGCGGTGGTCGCGGGTGGCTGTGCGGCGGTGCTGGCGGCTGGGGGCCTCCTCGCCGCCGGCCGGGTCGGCGGCACCGGCAACGGCGGGTCGTCCGGCGCGGCGGCCCGAGCGTCGGGGTCCGTACGGATCGTGGCGCCGGGGGAGCGGGTGCAGGCGGCCCCCGGCGTGGAGATGTGGCTGACCGCGGACGGCGGTCACTGGTCGACGCCGGAACAGGCCAACCAGTTCCACGGGTTGGACACCGGCCCACGCCACGAACCGGGGGTGTCCATGCGGGCGGCGCCGGTGAGGGGCGGGTACTTCCTGTCCGGCCTGTACTACGGCGTCACCGGGGACCCGGGACGTGTCGAGCTGAGCACCGGCCGCGGCGAGGTCGCCGCCAGGGTGCTGACCCTGGCGGGCAGCCCCGGCTGGGGCGTCTGGTACGCCGGTACGTCGTTGTCCGCGCAGGACACCGAGACGCTCATCGTCGAGGCCATGGGGAAGCCCCGGAGCACCGGGAACGCCGGGGACCGCGCGGGCGTCAGGGTGTACGACGCCGCGGGCGCCGTCGTGGCCCGGCTGTGGAGCGGGGGGCGGCGGGCATGACCGTACCTTCGCGCCGCATCCCGTTCCGTGTCCGTCTGCGCCGCAACCGGGGCCGTATCGCGCGCCGGCTGCTGGCCGCCCTCCTGGCCCTGGTGGTCCTGTTGTGCGGGGCGGTCGTCGTCGCCTACAAGCTCACCGTGATTCCCGAGCCCCACCCGGAGACCGTCGTCCAGAGCACCGTCTTCCTCGACGAGAAGGGCGACTACCTGGGCCGCCGGGGTCCGGTCGACCGCCAGGACGTGCCGCTGTCACAGGTTCCGCGGTATGCGCAGGACGCGGTGATCGCCGCCGAGAACCGTTCCTTCCGGACCGACTCCGGCGTCTCCCCGAAGGCCCTCGTCCGTGCCGTCGCGGCGGCGCTGACCGGCGGCGAACGGCAGGGCGGTTCCACCATCACCCAGCAGTACGTCAAGAACGCGCTGCTCAGTCCCCAGCAGACGCTGTCACGCAAGGCGCGCGAGGCGCTGATCGCGGTCAAGCTGGACCGCACCCGCTCCAAGGACCAGATCCTCGAGGGCTACCTCAACACCGTGTACTTCGGCCGGGGCGCCGCCGGCATCCAGGCCGCCGCCCGCAACTACTTCGGCGTCGACACCAAGGACCTCACCGTCTCCCAGGGCGCGGCCCTGGCGGCCATCATCAACCTCCCTTCCTACTACGAGAAGGCCGGCTCGGACCCGAAGGTGACGGCGACGCTCCAGCGCCGCTGGGAATGGGTGCTGGGCGCGATGGCGACGAGCGGGAACATCACGGCGAAACAGCGGGCCGAGGCCCGCTTCCCGGCGTTCCGGTTCTATCCGCCGGGGGCGACCGACGGGCAGCGGCAGTATCTGATCGACGCGGCGGCGAAGGAGGCCGCCGACCGGCTCGGCATCACCCAGGACCAGCTGGCGAGCGGCGGCTACACCGTGCACACCACCTTCGACCTCACCTTGCAGGACTCCGCGGCGGAGCTGGTCAAGGGGCAGAAGGCGGGCAAGGGCGTACGGCTCCACACCGCCGTCGTGGGCATGGCGCCCGGCGACGGTGCGGTGCGGGTGCTGTACGGCGGGTCGGACTACGCCCGGCAGCCCTTCAACGACGCGGTGAGCGGGGCGGTGGAGGCGGGCACGGCGCTGAAGCCGCTGGCGAGGTTCCGGTTCGGCGCGCCGCTCGCCGGGTTCCCGAGGACGGCCGCGCCCACACCGCTGAGGCTCACGTCGGCCTACGCGGCGGTCGCGGCCGGCGGCGTGTACGCCACGCCGTACACCGTCTCCCGTATCACCCGCGACGGCCGGACGGTCTACACCGCGCACCCCGACCGCCACCGGGTCCTGCCCGGCAAGGCGACTCCCGCGGTGGCCGCGGTGGCCGCCGGCCCTCCGGCGGCCCTGTTCACGACGGGCGCGGGCGGCGGCATCACCCGGCGCACGGTGTGGACCGTGGCCTACGACGCCCGGCTCACCCTGAGCGTCGCGCTCTTCGCCGACAAGCCGGGCGGGAAGAAGGGCATGACCGTGCCCGCGCAGCTGCCGACGCATCCCTCACCGACGGACTTCGCCGAACAGACGGCGATTCAGCTCTGGCGCCGCTTGAGGTGACCGGCGTCACATGACGACTTCCGTCGGGTGCGGAATGTGGGGCAGCGCATAGGCGATTACTTAAGGAGCTGCAACAATGCGTGCTCACATACCGACCGGTTGACTCTTACCGGCGGGATCAACCCGCCACTCACAAGGAGCCCCCCACGTGACCGTCACGACCTCCGCCTCCCGCGCGGCCCAGATCCTGTCCCGCCCGATCGCGCTCAACGGCCTCACCGTCCCCAACCGGATCGTGATGGCGCCGATGACCCGGATGTTCTCCCCGGGCGGCATCCCGGGCGAGGACGTGCGCTCGTACTACGCGCGCCGGGCCGCCGCCGGGGTCGGCCTGATCGTCACCGAGGGCACCTACGTCGGCCACGAGTCGGCGGGCCAGAGCGACCGCGTCCCCCGGTTCCACGGTGCGGAGCAGCTCGCGGGCTGGGCGAAGGTCGCCGAGGACGTGCACGCGGCGGGCGGCACCATCGTCCCGCAGCTGTGGCACATCGGCATGGTCCGCCAGGACGGCGACGCCCCCTTCCCGGACGCCCCCGCGATGGGCCCCTCCGGCCTGGTCACCGCGGGCGCCGAGCCCACCGGCAAGGCCATGACGCAGGCCGACCTGGACGACGTCGTCGGCGCGTTCGCCCAGGCCGCCGCCGACGCCGAGCGCATCGGCTTCGACGGCGTGGAGCTGCACGGCGCCCACGGCTACCTCCTCGACCAGTTCCTGTGGGAGGGCACCAACCGCCGCAGCGACGCCTACGGCGGCGACCCGGTGGCGCGCGCCAGGTTCGCGGCGGAGATCGTCGCGGCGGTCCGCGCGGCGGTGTCCCCCGAGTTCCCGATCCTCTTCCGCTACTCGCAGTGGAAGCAGCAGGACTACAGCGCCCGGCTCGCCGAGACCCCCGAGGAGCTGGAGGCCATCCTGACCCCGCTCGCCGCGGCCGGTGTCGACGTCTTCCACGCCTCCACCCGCCGCTACTGGCTGCCGGAGTTCGAGGACTCGGAGCTGAACCTGGCCGGCTGGACGAAGAAGATCACCGGCAAGCAGGTCATCACGGTCGGCTCGGTCGGCCTCGACGGCGACTTCGTGGGCGCCTTCCAGGGCGAGGGCTCCCCGGTCAAGGGCATCGACGACCTCCTGGACCGGCTGGAGAGCGAGGAGTACGACATGGTCGCCGTCGGCCGTGCGCTGCTCCAGGACCCGCAGTGGGCGGCCAAGGTGCTCGACGGCCGCTTCGACGAGCTGAAGGCGTACGACGCGAGCGCCGTGAAGACCCTCAGCTGACCTCGCCGGGCGGGCACTTGTGATCGTCGCCGCGCGTTCCCCCCGATGAAGGTCGAGGCAGTGAGCGAGCGAGGAGCGAGATGACGACGAGCGAGTCCGCGGCCACCCCGGACACCGACGGCACGGGCCCGGTCGTGCGCACCGCGTCCGGCGCGGTGCGCGGCCTGCGCGAGCGGGGCCTGTCCGTGTTCCGGGGCATCCCCTTCGCCCGGCCCCCGGTGGGCGAGGACCGCTTCCGGGCGCCCCGCCCGCCCCACCCCTGGGACGGCGTCCGGGAGGCCTACGCGTTCGGGACGCCGCCCCCGCAGGAGACCGGCTTCCTGGGACGCACGGCCCAGCTTCCCGCCCCGAAGGACGACGACTGGCTCACGGTCAATGTCTGGACCCCGGATCCCGACCCCGCCGCCGGTCGTCCGGTGATGGTGTGGATCTACGGCGGCGCGTTCAAACTGGGCCACGCCGGCCAGCCGGGGTACGACGCACAGCACCTCGCCCGCGAGGGCGACGTCGTGGTCGTCACCCTCAACTACCGCGTGGGCATGGAGGGTTTCGCCCTGTGGGCGGACGCCCCGGCCAACCGCGGCCTGCTGGACCAGGTGGCCGCCCTGCAATGGGTCCAGGAGAACATCGCCGCGTTCGGCGGCGCCCCGGACCAGGTCACGGTCTTCGGCGAGTCGGCGGGCGCGGGCTCCGTCGCCGCACTGCTGGCGATGGACCGGGCGCGCGGTCTGTTCCGGCGCGCCGTGGCCCAGAGCGTGCCGGGCACGTTCTTCTCCGCCGACCTCGCCCGGGACCTGGCGGCGGCACTGGCGGCCGAGGCGGGCCGCGAGCCCACGGCGGCCGACCTGGCGACGGTGGCGCCGCAGCGGCTCACCGAGGCGGGCGCGGCACTGGGCACCAAGATGGCCCGGTACACCGACCGCTGGGGCCAGGTGGCCCCGACCACCGTCCCCTTCGCCCCGGTCGTCGACGGCGAGATCCTGCCCCGCACGCCCTGGCAGGCGCTCGCCTCCGGCGCGGCCCGCGACATCGACCTCCTGGTCGGACACAACCGCGACGAATACCGCCTGTTCATGGTCATGGCTGGCCTGCAGGACAAGATCACCGAAGAGCTGGCGTCGGCGACCCTGCGGTTGTACGCGCCGGGCGGCGAGGCGGGCGAGCTGGCCTACCGGTCGGCGTTCCCCGACGCCACCGCGGAGCAGCTCTTCGAACGCGTCCAGACCGACTGGCTGTTCGCGATGCCGAGCCTGCGTCTGGCCGAGGCCCAGCACACCGGCGGCGGCCGTGCCCACGTCTACGAACTGGCCTGGCCGGCCCCGGGCAGCGACGGCGAGTTCGGCGCCTGCCACGCCCTGGACATCCCGCTGCTCTTCGGCACGTACGGCGCGGACCTCGGCGCGCTGCTCTTCCCCGGCGGCAGACCCACCCCGCAGGCGGAGCGGCTCACGTCCTTCTTCCGCCGCGCCTGGACGACGTTCGCCCGCACCGGCGACCCCGGCTGGCCGGCCCACGACCCGCACTCCCGCCTGGTCCAGGTCCTGGACGCGGAGCCGCAGGTGGCGCCGTACCCGGGGGAGCGCGCCAGGCTCATCTGGGAGGGGTACGACTTCACGCCCTCCCGCTTGCTGCGCTGACGGCGGCGGCTACGGCTACGGATTCCCCAGGTTCCCCATCGGCTCGATGTCGACGTGCACCGGGGTGCCCCACACCCGCAGCACCTCGTAGTCGGTGAACTCGTGCACGAGCCGGTAGGCCATCGCGGGCCGCGAACCGCGCCGCTGGGCGGCGAGATAGGCCTCGGCCTCGTGCCGGTCGCGCCGCGGGGTCCCGCACAGCTGCCACTCCTGCCCGCTCCACGACTCCGGCAGCCAGCGCTGTTGCGGCTGGGGCCGGTCGGCGCGGACGCCGTAGCGGGACGGCGCGCCGGCCACCGGCTCGGCCGGACTCGGCCGGCCCTGGAACTCCGAGCGGCGAGCGGCCCGGCGCCGGGTCTCGCAGAGCAGGCACAGATCGGGCGCGCTCTCGTCGACCGGGCCCTGCGGATGCTCCGGGCACCGGGTGCTGGGCGCGCTGCCCGTGGCGCTCTCCTCCACGAGGTCGAGCGCCCTGCGCAGATCGGCCTTGATCTCGTGCAGCCGGGCGTCCGGGGTGTCGGAGGTCAGGGCTTCCCCGTGCTCCCCGAGCAACCGGAGCGCCCTTCCGAGGGCGGCGAGCTGGGCGTGGTTCATGGTGTTCGACGGTAGCGCGTCCGTGTGACAACGGGGGCACGGGCCTGCTGCCGAGCCGACCGGCCGCGGCTCCCCACCGCTTCGACACCGTCCACCCCCCGAACCGGCGGCCGGACTCCCGCCGCCCGGCCGTCAGCCGTGCAGCTGGTTGACGGCGGTGCCCGCCCCGCACACGGGGACGGCGGCGAGGGCACCGGCCGCCAGGGACAGGGGCGAGGCGGGCTGGAGCACGGGGAGCAGGGAGAGGTTCTCGGCACACCTCATGGCATCGGATTCGATCTCGCGGTCGTCGGCGTGGGCGGGGACGGCCAGGGCGGCGACGGACACGGCGAGGAAGGCGGTGGTCAGGAGCTTCTTCATCATGCCCGGGGAACGACCGGTCGGTCGCTACGTCACGCCGGTGCGGCCACACGGGGGCGGCGGGGGAAGCCGAAGAGGTAGGTCGCCGCGAAGCCGACCGCGTACCCGGTGAGCAGGCCGCCCGCGTAGATCGCGGCGGCGGTCGCCGGGCCCCTGTTCCCGGCCAGAAGCGGGAACAGGGCCCAGCCCGACGGGCCGATCGCCGTCGCCCCCACCCGGGTCCCGAGCATCGCGAAGAAGCCGACGAACGCCCCGCCCGCCGCCCCGCCCGCACAGGCCGTCAAAAAGGGGCGGCCCAGGGGGAGGGAGACGCCGTAGATCAGCGGTTCGCCGACTCCCAGCAGCCCGGCCGGCAGGGCCGAGCGGATCGTCGTGCGCAGGGAGCCGTGGGAGGCGTCGTGGCGCAGCCGGACGTACACCGCGAGCGCCGCGCCGACCTGGCCGGCGCCCGCCATGGCCAGCAGCGGGAGCAGGACGGTGTAGCCCTGCTGCTCGATGAGGGTGGTGTGGATGGGGATGAGGGCCTGGTGCAGGCCCAGCATGACCAGCGGGAGGAACAGGCCGCCGAGGACCAGCCCGGCGACCGCGCCGGCGGTGGCCAGCAGCCAGGTGGCCGCCGCGCCGATCGCGGAGGCCACCGCGCCGGCCGCGTACATCAGGCCGTACAGCGTCACCAGGCCGGAGACGAGGACGGTGACCGTGGGGGTGAGCAGGACGTCCAGCGCGCCCGGCACCCGGCCCCGGACCCACTTCTCCACACGGGTCGCGAGCAGCGCCGCCGCGAGCGCGCCGAGCACCCCGCCCTGCCCTGGGGCCAGCTGTGTCCCGAACACGGTCACCTTCGCCACGCCCGGGTAGACGACGACGGCGGCGACCGCGCCGCCCAGCACGGGTGTGCCGCCGAACTCCTTCGCCGTGTTGATGCCGACGAACACCGCGATCAGCGCCAGGAAGGCGGCGGCGACGGCGGACAGCGCCGGGGTCAGGGCGGGCAGCAGGCCGGTGTTCAGCAGCAGCCCGTCGACGCCGGACAGGATGCCGCAGCCGATCAGGGCGGGGATGAGCGGCACGAAGACGTTCGCGACCCGGCGCAGGGCGGTCTTGGCCGGGGTGGCGTTGCGCCGCCGCAGCCGCTCCCGCACTGCGGCACCGTCCGGCGGTTCGGCGTCCTCCAGCGGTCCTGTGCCGGCATGCTGCCCGGCGTCGTCCAGGGGCTCGGTGCCGGGGGTGGACGGTCGCCCGGCGGTGACCCGTGCGGCCACCTCGGACGTGACCTGGTCGACCACGCCGGGCCCGAGCACGATCTGCCAGGCGGGTCCGTCGGCCACCACCGCCAGCACACCGGGCAGGACCCGCAGCCCCGCCAGGTCCGCCGCCGCCGGGTCGGCGAGGGACAGCCGCAGGCGGGTCATGCAGTGGGCCACGGAGGTGACGTTGGCCGGGCCGCCGACCCGGGTGAGGACGGCGGCCGCGGTGGCGGCGGGGTCGCTGGAGACGGGGTCGTTGCGCACGCCCCGAGCGTGCGGGTCAGCGGGGCGCGTGCGCCAGCGCGGCACGCAGATGCCCGCCGGACTCCTCCAGAAGGCGGGTGGCCGTCGGGCCGTCGATGTCGGCGAGGAGCGCGAGGATCGCGTTCTTCACCTCGCCGCCGGACTCGGTGAGCGCCTTCTCGATCTCCTCGTCCGAGGCGCCCGTGGCCAGGGAGACGATACGGCGGGAGCGGGCCCGGAGCTTGTCGTTGGAGGCCCGGACGTCGACCATCAGATTGCCGTAGGTCTTGCCGAGCCGGATCATCGTGATCGTCGACAGCATGTTGAGGACCAGTTTCTGAGCCGTACCGGACTTCAGCCGGGTGGACCCGGTGATCAGCTCGGGACCCACGACGACCTCGATGCCGTGCTCGGCGGCGGCGGCGAGCGTGCTGTGCGCGTTGCAGGACAGGCCGACCGTCAGGGCGCCCAGGGCGCGGGCGTGGGCGACGGCGCCGATCGCGTAGGGGGTGCGGCCGGAGGCGGAGATCCCGACAACGGTGTCATCGGGGACGAGTTTCAGCGCGTCCAGGTCCTGGCGGGCCAGCTCCTCGGAGTCCTCGGCGCCCTCCACCGAGGTGACCATGGCCGGGGGGCCGCCCGCGATCAGGCCGACGACCTGTCCGGGCTCGGTGTTGAAGGTGGGCGGGCACTCGGAGGCGTCCAGCACGCCCAGCCGTCCGGCGGTGCCGGCACCGGCGTAGATCAGCCGGCCGCCCTTGGCCATGCGTTCGGCGATCGCGTCGACGGCGGTGGCGATCCGGGGAAGCTGGGCGGCGACGGCGGCGGGCACGCCGCCGTCCTCGCCGTTCATCAGGCGGGCGATGTCGAGGGTGGGCAGGCGGTCGATGTCGGCGAGTTCGGGACGGAAGGCCTCGGTGGTCAGGGAAGCCAACTGACTGCGCAGGTCATGGGAGGTCATGGGGGGTGGCTCTCTCAGGTCTGGGTGCCGTTTCGCGTGCTGTTGCTCACCTGGGGTTGGTGCGATGCCGGTGGGCCAGCGCCTCGTACGACGCGGCCAGCGCGGGCGCCGCCGTCTCGTACGTCCGCTGGGCCACTCCCACGAACAGGCAGTCCACCACGAGCAGTTGACTCGTCCGCGAGGACATCGCGGCGGGTCGCAGCTCGCTCTCCCGTGAGGTGGACGTGGTCAGCACGTGGTCGGCGTACTGGGTGACCGGCGAGTCCGGCCGGCCGGTGATGGCCACGGTCGTGGCTCCGTGCTCGAAGGCGACCCGCAGCGGCTCGATGACGTCCCCCGTCGAGCCGGAGTGGGTGATGGCGATCGCCACGTCGCCCGAACGGAGCTGCACCGCGTTGGTCACCGCGAGGTGCGGATCGCTGTGGGCGTGGGCTATGAGCCCTATCCGCAGCAGCTTCTGCGTGAGGTCCTGGGCGACGAGCCCGGACGCGCCGATGCCGTACACATCGGTGCGCCGGGCCCCGGCCAGCGCGGCCACGGCGGCACCGAGCTGGACGGTGTCGAGCCCGGCGGCCGTGTCGGCGAGGGTCTGCTGCTCCTCGTAGGCGAGTTTGGTGACGACGTCGGCGATGGGGTCGTCCACCGCGATGTCGGTCGTGATCGCGGGCGCGCGTCCCGACTGCTGCTGCGCGGCGAGCCCGGCGAGGGCCAGGCGCAGATCGCGGTAGCCGGGGTAGCCGAGGAGGCGGGCGGTGCGGACGACCGTGGCCTCGCTGGTGCCGGTGAGTTCGGCGAGGCCGGTGACCGTGAGGGCGGCGCAGCCGGCCGGGTCGCCCGCCACGGCCTCGGCGACGCGCTGCATGGACCGGGTCATGGAAGGGGCGAGGGTGCGCACCTTGGCGGCGAGGGAGCCGCCCGGACTGCCGAAAATTTCCTTCACGTCCTGGGTCACATATGAAAGATATTTTCGGCTCGGTCTTGTGGTCAAGAGTGCGCACAATGGGTTCCATGGAACCCGTCACTCCCCTCGAGCAGGCCCTGCATGCCGCGCGCGCCCTTGTGCTCGCCGATCTGGTAGCGGGCGAGGTCGCCGAGGCGGACGTGGTCTCGCTGGTCGAGGACGCCGTCGCGGAGCGGCGCTGGTGGGTGGAGCAGTGGCCGGACGGCGCGGCCTACGTCGCCGGGCTGATCGCCCAGGACGTGCAGGACGCACTGCTGGACCGGTACGGCCGCTGGCCGCTGTGCCCGGTGTGCGGCACCGGCGATCCGCACGCGCTGGACGTGGAGCCCGAGCTGGGCCCCGACCCGCACTGGGTGTGCCACAAGGCGGGCGTGAAGGTCGCGGCGGTGGGCGCGCTGCGCTCGGCGACGGGTGGGATGGCCTCCTCGTGACGCTGTACATCGACCCGCCCGCCTGGCCCGGACACGGCCGCCTCTGGTCCCATCTGGTGAGCGATGTGTCGTACGACGAACTGCACGCGTTCGCCGAGAGGTTGGACGTGCCGAGGCGCGCCTTCGACCGCGACCACTACGACCTTCCGGCGCACCGGTACGCGGACGCGGTGGCGGCCGGGGCGGTGGAGGTCCGCAGCCGCGAAGTGGTGCGGCTGCTGCGGGAGTCGGGGCTGCGCAGGCCCAAGGGGCTCGCGCAGCGGCCCGGCGCGCGGCTGCCGGCTCAGCCGCGCAGTTCGTAGGCCAGTTCCTCGGCCGCCTCGCCCTCGTCGCTCACCCGCACGAACCCGGCCCGGCCGACCACGGCATGGGAGGCGGCGTTGTCCCGCTCGACGGTGGCGAACAGCGAGCTGATGTCGTCGCGTGCCAGCGCCCACCGCGCCAGCGCGCGTACGGCCTCGGTGGCGTACCCCTGGCCCCGGGCGTCCTCGACGAGGTCGTAGCCGATCTCCACCCGGCCGTCCTCGTCCGGGGCGCGGTGGAAGCCGATGCCGCCGATCGCCCGGCCGTCCTCGTGCCGTACGAGTGCGAAGACCCCGAACTCCGGCCGGTGCACACCGGCCTCGTACGCCTTCATCAGGAAGGAGGCGGCGTCCCGGGTGCCCTCGTACGGGCCGCCGCCCAGCCAGTCGAAGCCGCCGGAGCCGCCGAGGCGCAGATCGTGCGCGGCGGCCGGGCGGACACCGACCAGGGTGAGGCGCTCGGCCGGGACGGCGAGGTTGTTGTTCCAGCGCCACTCGGTGACCGGGGAGCGGCCGGGCAGTTCGCCGCGGCCGGTGGCCCACAGGAGGGTCGGCCATGGGGCGGGGCCGGGCTGGACGTGCGGGAAGAGGCAGGCCAGGACGGACGCGGCGAGGTCGCCCGGCGGCTCGTAGGCGATCCCCAGCCCCTCGGCCATGTCGTGCGTGTGCAGCAGCACCTCGGCGATGCCCATCGCGGCGAAGCCCACGCGGTCGGCGCTGCGGAAGGGGTAGGGGTGGAAGGCGCGGGCGCCGGGCGGTGCGGTGCGCACGGTGGCGGCGAGCAGGGCGCCGGTCGTCTCGACGACGTGCAGCAGGCCCGCGTTGTCGGTGCCCTCGTCGAGGGTCAGCTCGAAGGGGACGTAGGCGTCCTGCGCGCCTCCGGCCAGATTGGCGGCGTAGGCGATGAGGTCGTCGGCGACATGGACGGCGGTGGCACGGCAGTCCCACTCCAGCCGCCCGGCCCGCACGGCCGTCCAGTCCCGGTCCACGACCGTGCGCAGCACCGCCGTGCAGCCCGCCACGGCCTCGGTCACGTCATCCCCGTTTGTCAGTCGCATGCGGCGAACCCTAGAGGTGCTCCTCTCTCAGGTCGACAGCATTTCCAGCTCGGCCGAGAGGTTGAAACGGGCGGTGGCCTCCCAGTGCAGCTGCCCGTACGGGGTGCGGAACAGTCGGGGCAGGGCGAGGAGTTGGCGCAGAATCGCCGAACGCCCCTCCCGGAAGGCGTCGTTCGGCACGAAGTGGTACTCCTCGCGCACCTCGGCGGTGTACGCGGCGTACGCCGAAGGAGGCGCGGCCAGGATCGCGAGATCGGCGTCGCACAGCACCTGGCCGTCGCGGTCGTCGTCCGCCGGGTCGTGCGTGACGGTGAGCCGGACCAGCCGGGCGACCTCGGCGGTCCCCTCCGGCGGGACCCCGGCCTCGGGGAGCGCGCGTTCGGCGAGGCGGGCGGAGCGCTCCTCGTTCGTCGACCGCTCGGGCAGATAGACGGCGTCGTGGAACCAGGCGGCGAGGCGCACGACGTCCGGGTCGTCCGCGTACTCCTCCAGTACGTCGATGCGGTCGAGGACCGCCGCCAGGTGCTCGACGGTGTGATAGCGGCGCTGCGGCTCCTGCCAGCGGCGCAGCAGGGCATCGGCGTAGCGGTACGGATCCGGGGCGCACGAGTCGTCGTTCCGTGCCGCGAGGAGCGCACGCAACCAGCGGGAACGCAAGTCGTCCAGGTCGGCCATGGCGCCATTCTGCCGCCGTGGGAAGGGGAACTCGACGTCTTCGGGTGAGGGGGCTCCCGTACAGGCGTAGTCTTGGAATTGGACTAGACCTGTAGTCGTCGCCGGTACGCGCCGGGGAACGCCGAGAAATGGGGTGCCATGAGCAAGCGTGCAGTCCTGGAGGTGATCGCGCTCGACGTCGAGGACGCGGTCGCCGCCCAGGCCGGAGGCGCGGACCGCCTGGAGCTGGTCACCGACATGGCGGCGGACGGGCTCAGCCCCGCGCCCGCCACCGTCGCCGGGATCCGTGCCGCCGTCGACATCGACCTGCGCGTGATGCTCCGCCTCGCGGACGGGTTCGCGGCCGGTGACGTGGAGCGGCTCGTGCGGGTGGCCGGGGAGCTGCGGGAGGCCGGCGCCGACCAGTTCGTGCTCGGGTTCCTCGACGCGGACGGCGAGGTGGACCTGGCGGCGGTGGAGCGGGTGGCCGGCGCGCTGGACGGCTGCGCGTGGACCTTCCACCGGGCGATCGACCGGGCCGCCGACCGGGACGCCCTGCGCAAGCAGCTCGCCGACCTGCCCGGCCTCGACACCTACCTCACCGCCGGCTCCGCCACGGGCGTGGACGACGGCCTGCCGACGCTGGTCGCGGAGGTGACGCGGCGCGGCGAGCCCGGCTACGACCAGACCCTCCTCGTCGGCGGCGGCCTCCGCCTGGAGCATGTACGACCCCTGTGCAACGCCGGGGTCGACGCGTTCCACATCGGCGGAGCCGCCCGCTCCGCGGGATGGGCGGGCCCGGTGTCGGCAGAGGCGGTGGCCGGCTGGCGGTCGGTACTGGACGGGCTCACCGCCTGAGGCCTGCCGGCGGGCCGGCCCCGGGATCCGGCCGGCCCGTGCGGTCAGGAGGCCGCGACCCCGACGAGTACGAGCAGGAACATCAGCACGAAGCCGGTGAGCGGGACCAGGCCCACCATTCCGGTCGGCCGCCGGAACACCGGGCGGCCCGGGTCCAGCGGGGGGCGCAGGACGGGCGCCGCTGCGGGGAGCTTGCGGATCCGGGACAGGGTGGCGAGGTTCATCAGCAGCGTGATGGGCGTGATGAGCAACGACCCCGGACCCCACCAGCCCTGCACCAGGGTGTCCGCCTGCATCTTCCGGAAGACGGCGAGCCCGCAGGTGTGACAGAAGGTGCCGTGCCGCCGCAGGAACCGCATCATGACCAGCATGCCCTGGTGGCCACGGATCGTCATCGGCGCGGCGGGCGAGGCACCGCACACCTGGCACCCGACGCCGGGGGCGGCCGGGTAGGCGGCGGGAGCCTGCTGGTACGGAGCCTGGCCGTGGCCGGCGGGAGGCTGCTGGTACGGAGCCTGGTGGTAGCCCCCCGGCACCTGTTGGTAAGGCCCGGGCTGTTGGTAAGGCCCGGGCTGTTGGTAAGGCCCGGGCTGTTGGTACGGCCCGGGTTGCTGGTACGCAGGGTGCGGTGGGGGCGGTGGCGTGCTCAACGATGGCCTTTCCGAGGGGGACATGACAGGCCTGTCACAATGGCACCGGAGCCTACCCACCCCCCTGGCGCCGGCTCACCCCAGCTGGGCGGGGAGTGGTGCCATGTGGGTCACGATCAGGCCTGAGACCGCTCGGGTGAGTGCCACGTACAGGCGGCGCAGGCCCGTGCGTTCGTCCGGCTCGCCGTCCACCACCGTCTGCGGCTCGTCCAGGACCACGTAGTCGTACTCCAGCCCCTTGGCGAGGGACGCCGGGACCAGCGTGAGGCGGGTCTCGTGGGTGGTCTCCTCGCCGGGGGCCAGATACGCGATCCCCGCCGCCGCCAGGGCCTCGGCCAGCGCCGGGACACGGGCGTCGGCGGCGATCAGACCCGTCGAGCCCTCGTGCCGCAGCAACTCCGCGCAGGCGGCGACGACTTCTTCCGTCCGCGTGGTCGCCCGGACCTCGAAGAAGCCCGGGTTCTCACGGACGGAGGCCACCGGGGTGAGACCCGGCGCGATGTGCGGCAGGAGCCGGGACGCGTAGGTGATGACGTCGGTGGGCACGCGGAAACCGGCCGTCAGCTCCTCGATCACACCCTCCCGCTTGCCGAGGTGGGCGAGCGCCTCGTCCCAGCTGCGGGTCGCCCAGGGAGTCGTCCCCTGCGCCAGGTCGCCGAGGACGGTCGCACTGCCCGTGGTGCAGCGGCGCCCGACGGCCCGGTACTGCATGGGGGACAGGTCCTGGGCCTCGTCGAGGACGACGTGACCCAGCGAGTGCGTGCGCCGGACCAGATCCGCCGCCTCGTCGATCAGCACCGCGTCCGCCGCCGACCACTTGGCCGACTTCACGCTGCGCACCGCCTTGGCCCACAGGATCGTCTCCCGCTCGTCCTCGTCCAGGAGCCCGGCGGCGTGCTCGGCGAGGAAACCGGCGTCCGTCAGCAGCCGCAGGACCAGCTTCGCCGGGTCCACCACCGGCCAGACCGCCTTCACCGCCGCCTTCACCGCGCTGTTGCGGGCGACGGCGTCCTGCACCCGGTCGTCCGGGGCCTCCCCCGCCCGCTCCATCTGCACCAGCACCGCGTGCGCGATCCGCTGCGGCAGGGCCTCGCGGGCGGCGCCGTAGCGGATGTCCCGCTCCAGCAACTCGCGGACGATGTCCTCCAGCTCGTACGACGGCACCCGCCAGCGCCGCGAGCCGCGCACCACCACGACCGCCTCCGTCGGCAGGGTCACCTGGGAGTACAGGGCCCGGCGCAGCACCTCGGCCATCCGGGGGTCGCCCTTGATCACGGCCGCGGCGGCGTCGTCCGTGCCGCGCACCTCCACATGCGCGACCAGGTCGTCCACGGTGGCCTGCTGGACGGTCAGCTCGCCCAGCGCCGGGAGGACCTGCTCGATGTAGTGCAGGAAGGAACGGTTCGGTCCGATGACGAGCGTGCCGGTGCGGGCGAGCCGCTCCCGGTGGGCGTACAGGAGGTAGGCGACCCGGTGCAGGCCGACGGCGGTCTTCCCGGTGCCGGGGCCGCCCTGGACGCAGACCGTGCCGGACAGGCCGGAGCGGACGATCTCGTCCTGCTCGGGCTGGATGGTGGCGACGATGTCCCGCATGGGGCCGACGCGCGGCCGTTCGATCTCCTGCTGGAGCAGCTTGCTGGTGGTGGCGGCCGACGGATCGGCCGGATCGGCCGGGTCGGACAGGCGCTCGTCCTCGTACGCGGTCAGGTCGCCACCGGTGTAGCCGAAGCGGCGGCGCAGCCCGATGTCCATCGGGTCCTTCTTGGACGCCCGGTAGAACGGCTGCGAGACCGGCGCGCGCCAGTCGATGACCATGGGGTCGCCGCCGGCATCGTGCACATGCCGCCGCCCGATGTAGAACTGCTCGCCCTCGGCGCCCTCGGCCCGGTCCGCGCCGGGAGCCCGCTGATAGTCCAGCCGGCCGAAGAACAGCGGGGTGTCGCTGAGGTCGGCCAGTGCCTTGATCCGCTCGTCGATCTGGCGGGACAGCACCTCGGCGTTGACCCAGTTCGCGGTGACGTCCCGGATGTCCAGCGACTCCACGTCCTCGCGCATGGCCCGCAGCGCGGCACGGGAGGAGGCGAGGTGGGAGCGCTCTCGGGCGAGGGGATCGGCGAGGTCGCCGAGGTCGCCGGCAGGGCCTTCGAGTGGTTCGTGGGCGGGCGCGGACAAGGGGGTGCCTCCGGATCTGCTCTCGCATGACGCATGGCTGGGGCCGTCCGGTTTCCGTGCGGACGACGGCACTCCGTGAGGGAGGCGGGCAAGAGCGGAGATTTTAGGTGAGCGGGTGGGGTGGAGGCCAATGGATTTTCCGACCCCTAGGGGATGCGGGCCCCCGCAGTAGGGGGCGTGGTCCACCCGGAGGCCTACGCGGAGCCGTCCGGGATTGGCCCCGCAGACCGATGCGCGTCCCGTGCCCGGCGAGCCACCATGGAGACATGAGCGCAGCAACCATCTCCCCCTCGTCCCCTGTCCGACCACCCTCCGGTGCCACGGCGACGGACGGCCCCCATCACCACCCCCTCGGCAACGCCCTGCGCGCCGTCAAGGTGTTCGTGGAGGCCGCGTTCAGCGTGGTCATCCTCGGCGAGTACGGTGAGGAAGCGGGCATACGCCGTAAGTGACGCCATGGAGTCGCATCCGCTGCGACCCCGTCCGTCCCGGCCGCCCGGCTCCCCCGCCCGGCCCTGAACGCGGCCTGCCTCGCGGGCAACGCGCTCCTGCTCGCGGCCCTGGTACGCCCTCGACCTCGAACTACGCTGGTGGCAGCAGCCGTTGGCGGCGCCCCGCCCCCTCCTGGCGCTCATGCCGGCCGTGGCGTGTGGCAGCATGATCGACTGTCCGGTCCGTTCGACTGGGCAGACGTCGACTGAGCAAACGGGGAAATCAGCATGCCCTTCTCGTCCCTTCCGGTCCGCAAGGCCGTGAGCGGTCTGACCGCCGCCGCGGCGCTCGCCCTCGGCGCCACCCTCGTGGCCGCGCCGAGCGCCTCCGCGGCCGGATCCGTCGGATCCTCCGGGTGCACGAAGAACATCAAGGACGCGACCTACACCGTCATCCAGTACGACCACGCCGACATGCACACCGGCCCCAGCAACAAGTACAAGGTGAAGAAGTCCATCTACATGGGCAACAAGGTCCGCGTGTACTGCACCGCCGACCACAGCAGCTGGTACTACGGCAAGTTCGGCAACACCTACGGCTGGATGGAGAGCTACGCCTTCTTCTAGGAAGGTCCTAGCCCTCCGCCAGAAGCTCGTCCGCGTCCACGATCCGGTAGGCGTAGCCCTGTTCGGCCAGGAAGCGCTGGCGGTGGGCGGCGAAGTCCTGGTCGATGGTGTCGCGGGCGACCACCGAGTAGAAGTGCGCCTGATGGCCGTCGGCCTTCGGGCGCAGCACTCGGCCGAGCCGCTGGGCCTCCTCCTGGCGGGAGCCGAAGGTGCCGGACACCTGGACGGCCACGGTGGCCTCGGGCAGGTCGATGGAGAAGTTCGCGACCTTCGACACGACCAGCACGCTGATCTCGCCCTCGCGGAAGGCGTCGAAGAGCTTCTCGCGCTGGGCGTTGGAGGTCTCGCCCTTGATGACCGGGGCGTTCAAGTGCTCGCCCAGCTCGTCGAGTTGATCGATGTACTGGCCGATCACAAGAATCTGCTGCCCGGCGAACCGGCGCACGATCGCCTCCGTGACCTTCCGCTTCGTGTCCGTCGTCGCACAGAAGCGGTACTTCTCCTCCGTCTCGGCGGTGGCGTACGCCAGCCGCTCGGAGTCGGTGAGGTTGACCCGGACCTCCACGCAGTCGGCCGGCGCGATGTACCCCTGCGCCTCGATCTCCTTCCACGGCGCGTCGAACCGCTTCGGCCCGATCAGCGAGAACACGTCCGACTCCCGGCCGTCCTCGCGCACCAGGGTCGCCGTCAGGCCCAGCCGGCGGCGCGCCTGCAGATCGGCGGTGAACTTGAAGACGGGGGCCGGCAGCAGATGCACCTCGTCGTAGACGATCAGCCCCCAGTCCCGGGAGTCGAACAGCTCCAGGTGCGGATAGACGCCCTTCCGCTTGGTCGTCAGCACCTGATAGGTGGCGATGGTGACCGGGCGGATCTCCTTCCTCGTCCCGCTGTACTCGCCGATCTCGTCCTCGGTCAGCGAGGTCCGCTTCACCAGCTCGTGCTTCCACTGCCGGGCGGAGACGGTGTTGGTGACGAGGATGAGGGTGGTCGACTTGGCCTGCGCCATGGACCCGGCGCCGACCAGCGTCTTCCCGGCGCCGCACGGCAGCACCACCACACCGCTGCCGCCGTGCCAGAAGTTCTCCACGGCCTGCTTCTGGTACGGCCGAAGCGCCCAGCCGTCCTCCAGCAGCTCGATCGGATGCGCCTCACCGTCGACGTACCCGGCGAGGTCCTCGGCCGGCCAGCCCAGCTTCAGCAGCGTCTGCTTGATCTGCCCGCGCTCGGAGGGGTGCACGACGACGGTGTCCGGATCGATGCGGGCGCCGACCAGCGGGGCGATCCGCTTGGACTTCAGCACCTCCTCCAGCACCGGCCGGTCGGTGGTGCTGAGGACGAGCCCGTGCGCCGGATGCTTGCTCAGGGTCAGCCGCCCGTACCGGTCCATCGTCTCGGCGATGTCCACGAGCAGTGCGTGCGGCACCGGATACCGGCTGTACTGCACCAGCGCGTCCACGACCTGCTCGGCGTCATGCCCGGCCGCCCGCGCGTTCCACAGCCCGAGCGGCGTGACCCGGTAGGTGTGGATGTGCTCCGGCGCCCGCTCCAGCTCGGCGAACGGCGCGATGGCCCGACGGCACTCGTCCGCCCGCTCGTGGTCGACTTCCAGGAGCAGGGTCTTGTCGGACTGGACGATCAGCGGTCCGTTCACGCGCGGCACACCCTTTCCACTACGGCCTTCCACTCCGGCCAAACCTCCAGTGTGCCGCATCCGCCGGGGAACGGGGCCGGGCGGCCGGGGAACGAGGTCAGTCCTCCGCCAGCTCCGCCACTCCCGTGATCCGGTGCAGCGGATAGGTGCGTACCTCGTCCGCCGTGTGGTCGTACGCCGTGACGAAGCCGCCCTCCACCCGGACCGGGGCGATGACGCGCTGGCTGGCGGTGCCCTCGGCGTTGACGTAGCCGATCCAGAGGGACTCGCCGGTCAGCACGGCGGCCTGCATGGTGGCCAGGGTCTCGGCGGAGGACGTGCGGGGCAGTGCGCCGCCGGTCTGCGGCGCACGGGAGGAGTCGGCGCCGGACTCGCCGACGGGCCTGCGCGGGGTGGTGGCGGCCAGGTCGCCCGCCCGGATCGCCCGGATCGCCGCCGTGAGCAGCGTGGCGTCGGGCGCCGGCGGGCCGTCGGGGACCGGCTCGGGCGCGGTGCGCGGCGGGGTGCGGTGGGCGTGCGCGCGGGCGATCAGGACGTCCCCCTCGGCGGACTCCGCGGCCGGTGCACAGCCCATCGCGCGCAGGCCCTCCAGCAGTGTGGCCGGGTCGCTCTGGGCGGCCAGCACGGTCGGGGCGAGGCGCCGCAGCCCGAGGCCCGCCGCGCGCTTGTCGGCCAGGATCTCGTTCAGCAGGGCGTCGTCGTCGCAGCGGACGTACGCCGAGGCCGCACCGATCCGCAGATGACCGTGTTTGCGGGCCACGTCGTCGATCAGATAGGCGAGCGGTTGCGGCACCGGTGTGCGGGAGTGCTCGGTGAGGAACGCGTGCAGCTCGGCGGCGGTACGGCCGGCGTCCAGGGCGCGCCGCACCGAGCCCGGGGTGAAGCGGTACACGGTCGCGCCGCCCTTGGACTCGACGTCCGCGAGCACGCCCAGCAGATCGGCGAGCGGGCGCCGCAGCGGCCCGGGTGCCACCGCCGTCAGGTCGGCCTGGAGCAGGACGTGGTCCAGCGGTTCGGGCAGCAGCGGCGCCAGCAGCCGTCCGGCGGCGGCCGTCGCCACGGCCTGCTCGGCGGGGGAGAGCGCGGCGGGGACGGCGGCCGGCCGAGGGTGGTGGTGCACGGGCAGCTTGTCACCGGGGCCGACGGGCTCGCCGGCCGGGCGGGTGGCTGATCGGGTGGAGGCCCCGGCGGACGACCCGGCGGACGGCTCGGCGGCCGGTGCGGTGGCGGTGGATCCGGCCGGGGCCGGGGCGCCCAGAAGTGCCCGTCCGTGCTCCGAGAGCGCGCCCCGCCCCGTCACGCCCAGCAGCTCGGCCTCGGTGAGGGTCCAGCGGGCGAGCCGGGAGCGCAGGTCCTCCTCGCCGCCCTGCCGGGGCCCGCGCAGCGGCCGTTCCCAGCGCAGCCGGGCCAGCACCGATTCGGGGTCCGGGGCGGCGCCCGCCGGGAGCCCGGCCAGCAGGGCCAGCACCCGGTGCCGTACCTCGGGCGCGGCCGAGCGGTCCAGGCCCGGCCCGAGCGTGGCGAGCGTGCGTTCCTTCGCGTCGCGCCCGCCGACCAGGCCCGGTGTCCGGGTGGCCGCCAGCCAGGCCTGGGCGAGGTGGGCCCAGCGCTCGGCGGCGGGCCGCTCCAGCCACTCGTCGTAGCCGGGCGTGGCCGCGTACCGCTCGTCGGCCTCGCCGTCGGAGGCGATCAGACCGGCCGCGTAGGCCAGTTCCACCCAGAACGCGGCGACCGGTTCGGACACGTCCAGGGCGACGGCGGTCCGCTTCAGATCGCGCACGCTCAGGCCGCCGGACCGCAGCACGGCCGGGCCGCCCTCGTCCCAGTCCTTCAGCAGCTCCTCGACGGTGGCGAGCGCGGTGTACGCCTGCCCGGCCGCCGTGGCGTCCACCACCTGCGGTGAGTGCGTCGCGGCCGGTTCGGCGGCGGGTGGCAGCGGCTCGGCCGCGCGGTGCGCGCGGCCCTCGCGCAGATGCAGGGCCACCTCGCGCGGCAGCACGACCGTGCCGGGCGCGGCTGGCAGCAGCAGCCCCCGGTCCAGCAGCCAGCGCAGATGCGCGGCCGGGTCCGCGGTGACCTGCCCGTACGGCGGCCCCCACACCAGCCGGGAGAGCACCTCGCGGGCCGGCTCCGGGGCGCCGGCGAGCAGCTCGGCCATGTTCTTCCGGTCGGCGAACAGCCCGGTGAGGGCGGTCGCGGCGGACACCGAGTCGTGCGTCGAGGGCAGCCCGGCGGCCGTGACGATCTCCTGGATCCGGCCCGGCGACATGCCCGAGGCGGCCTCCTGCACGCTGGGCCCGAGCCCGGTCGGGGAGGGGTGCTGCGGGGACGGCGCGAGCAGCTCACGGGCCGTGCGCACCAGCCGCAGCCGCTCGTCGTCGCCCCACACCAGCGCCTGCTCGCGCAGGGTCGCGAGGGCTCGTGGCAGCGCGCCGGCGACGGTCTCGTCATCGGCGTCGCCCGCCATCAGCCCGAGCAGCGTGTCGTACGACGTCGGGTCCGGGGCCACGGCCAGCGCCTCCGCCGTCTGCAGCGCGAACCGGTCCAGCCGCTCCAGGGCGCGCAGCACCGAGGCACGGGTGCCGGCGCGGGTGGCCAGCTGGGTGAGGTCGGTCGGGACGGGCGTGATGAGGTCGGGGCGGCTGCGCAGCAGCGCGGCCAGGGAGACGTCGTCCCGCGCGCGGAGCGCTTCGGCGAGGGAACGGGGGGCTGGGCGGGCCGCTGGGCTCATCTGACCCACGGTAGCGGGTGAGTACGCTCCAGCCGAGTGAGTGGGGCGGCGGGCGGGCAAGGACGCGGTACCGTCCTCACCGGGGTTTCATCACCGGCACCCCGGAGGGGTTTTCCGTTGGGGATCGAGAGCGACCAGGTCGTCTACGAGTACCTGAGCCGTGTCGGGGACATCGCTCAGCAACGGCAGCTGCCGTCGTCCACGCGGATGCGGCTCGTGTCGGAGCTGCGGGGCGAGATCGAGCGGCACCGGGCCGACGCGACGGTGGACAATCCCGCCGCGGTGCGCCGCATCCTGGACCGCCTGGGCACGCCCGACGAGGTCGTCGAGGCGGCGGGCGGCACGGGCGGCCGGGCCGCGCGGCCCGCCGCCGCCGTGCCCGCGCTGCCCGCGCCGCGCGAGCGGACGCCGACGCCGAGGCCGGCGGACGCGGAACGGACGAAGGGCAAGGGCCTGCGCCGGGTCGTCCCCCTGCCCAGGTCCCGTCCCCGTCCGGGCTCCGCCGAGCCGGAGCCGGCCGCCCCGCGCGACGTCCCCGCCCCGCCGCACCTCGCCGGCCCGCACGAACTCGGGGACAGTGCCGTACAGCCCGACTGGTGGCGGGTGAGCGGCAGCCCCTTCGGCGCCGCCGCGGAGACGACCGACGCGGTCCCGGGATTCGTCGGCGGCGTGGAGATCCCGGAGCTGCTCAAGCGGCCCCCGCTGCCGGCGGAGGAGACGGCACGGGGAGCTGCGGACGCCGTCGAGGCCGCGCCCGAGTCCGAGTCCGACTCCGCGCCCGAGTCCGAGTCACGGACCGTGCGGCGCCGCCGTCTGCTGCCCCGTCCCACCGCCGGCTGGACCAACCCGCTTCTGCTGCTGGCCGCCGCGGCGCTGGTGGCCGGTGCGGTGCTCGGCAACTGGTTCGCCCTGCTGCTCGGCTGGGCGATCGCCTACGGCTCCCGACGGCTGAGCCCAGCGGAGACCAAGTGGGCGGTGATGATCCTGCCGGGTACGGCGGTCGCGGCCGGGCTGGTGTGGCTGTGGGGCAGGGACGACGGCCGCTGGGGCGAGCCGATCGCCCAGGGCCACATGAACGACGCGATCGCGCAGACGTGGCCGTGGGTGGTCCGGGGCGCGGCGGTCGCTTCGGCGCTGTTCCTGCTGTGGCGCTCCCAACGACGCAGGTGAGAGCCGTCGGGAGCCGACGGAACGGCAGCTCCCGGAGGGGCGCGGAGCCCGCTTGCGCCGCCGAGGCACCCGGCACAATGGCCCATATGACTTTCACCGTCGGCTTCGACCTCGACATGACCCTCATCGACTCCCGGCCCGGCATCCGCGCCTGCTACCTGGCCCTGGCGGAGCGGACCGGGACGTACATCGACGCCGATCTGGCGGTGACCCGGCTCGGCCCGCCGCTCGCGGACGAGTTGATCAACTGGTTCCCGCGGGAGGAGGTCCCCGCGATGGCGGACCTGTACCGGGAGATGTACCCGTCGATCGCCATCGCCGCGACCCCCGCGATGGACGGCGCCCGTGAGGCGATGGCAGCGGTACGCGCCGCCGGCGGCCGGACGATCGTGGTCACGGCGAAGTACGAGCCCAACGCCAGGCTGCACCTGTCCCACCTCGGCATCGAGCCGGACGTGGTCGTGGGCGACCTGTGGGCCGAGCAGAAGGCGCAGGCACTGCGCGAGTACGGGGCGGGTGTCTACGTCGGTGATCATGTCGGGGACATCCGCGGGGCTCGTACGGCGGGTGCGCTGTCCGTCGCCGTGGCGACCGGTCCCTGCTCCGCCGACGAACTGCGCGCCGCCGGAGCGGACGTCGTCCTCGACGGCCTGTCCGCCTTCCCGGCCTGGCTGACCGGCCACCGCGAGGCCGCTCCCCGCGAGGCCGCTCCCCGCGGGGCCGGCCCGCGCGAGGCCGGCCCGCGCGAGGCCGCTTACCGCGAGGCGGAGGCGCCGCGCGCCTGACGCCGGCCGGCGGTGATCGACCGCAGGACGCCCGCACCGGCGACGAGGAATCCGACGGCCATGAGCATGCTCAGACCGAACATGTAGGTCGGGAAAGGCTTTGCGCCGAAGAACAGCGGGGCCACGGTCACGAGTGTGGCCACGGCGCCGACGAAGAAGACGATCGCACCGGCACGGATCAGACGGTCACCGGGTGCGGCGGAATTCGTTTGGGTTTTGTCACGCACCGGACCAGGGTAGTTCCCAGCCCGAGAGAACAACCGGGGGACGTCTTGTCACCCGCCCCGAGACCATTACGCTTGGTAGCGGCGGGTCACGGGCGACCCGCTCTAGTGCTATCAAGAGCACTTTACGAGCAGTAGCAGCTTCCCCAACTAGTATGAGGACGAGGACAGACGGTGCCGACCGGGCGTGTCAAATGGTTCAACAGTGAGAAGGGCTTCGGCTTTCTCTCCCGCGACGACGGCGGTGACGTCTTCGTCCATTCCTCTGTCCTCCCCGCCGGAGTCGACGTACTCAAGCCGGGACAGCGCGTGGAGTTCGGCGTCGTCGCCGGTCAGCGCGGTGACCAGGCGCTGTCGGTGACCGTCCTGGATCCGACGCCGTCGGTCGCCGCCGCCCAGCGCAAGAAGCCGGACGAGCTGGCCTCGATCGTGCAGGACCTGACGACCCTCCTCGAGAACATCACGCCGATGCTGGAGAAGGGCCGTTACCCGGACAAGGTCTCCGGCAAGAAGATCGCCGGCCTGCTGCGGGCGGTCGCCGACCAACTGGACGTGTAGGACCCGTCCGAGCCCTGTCCTGTCAGGGAAAGGCGAGCGCGTCACGGCCGAGGGGCGGCAGCAGCCCCTCGGCCGCCGCACGTGTGAGCAGCCCGCGGACGGCGGCGTAGCCGTCCTCGCCGAGGTCGGCGGTGAACTCGTTGACGTACAGGCCGATGTGCTGGTCGGCCACGGCCGGATCCATCTCCTGGGCATGGGCCATGACGTAGGGCCGGGAGGCCTCGGGGTCGTCCCAGGCGGCCCGCACGGAGGCACGGACGGCGTCGGCGAGCCGGCCCAGGGTCTCGGCGCCCAGCGAGCGCTTGGCGATGATCGCGCCGAGCGGGATCGGCAGCCCGGTGGTCCGCTCCCAGTGCTCGCCCATGTCGGCGAGCTTGTGCAACCCGTAGTTCTGGTAGGTGAACCGGGCCTCGTGGATGACCAGACCGGCATCCACCTTGCCGTCCCGCACGGCCGGCATGATCTCGTGGAACGGCATGACCACGATCTCGCCGACCGGGCCCGGGAGGGTGTCGGCCGCCCAGAGGCGGAAGAGGAGATAGGCGGTCGACTTCTCGCTCGGCACCGCGACCGTACGCCCCACCAGGTCGACTTCGGCCTCCCGCGTGAGCACCAGCGGCCCGCAACCCCGGCCCAGCGCACCGCCGCACGGCAGCAGCGCGTACTCGCGAAGGACGTAGGGCAGGACGGCGTACGACACCTTCAGGACGTCGAACTCACCGCGTTCGGCCATGCCGTTGGTGATGTCGATGTCGGCGAAGGTCACGTCCAGCGCGGGGGCGCCGGGCACGCGGCCGTGGGCAAGGGCGTCGAAGACGAAGGTGTCGTTGGGGCAGGGGGAGTACGCGGTCCGCAGGGTCCGCTGCTCACTGGTCGTCATGTGCGTTCCAACTCTCCAATGCGGGGCCGAGCTTCCCGAACGCCTCGGTGAGGGCGGTGAGGGCGTCGCCGATGCGCCAGGCTGCGCGGTCGCGGGGGCCGACCGGGTTGGAGACCGCGCGGATCTCCAGCGCCGGCACCCCGTGCGCGGCGGCCGCCTCCGCCACCCCGAAGCCCTCCATGCCCTCGGCGAGCGCCCCGGGATGCCGTTCGCGCAGGGCGGTGGCGCGGGCGGCGGTGCCGGTGACGGTGGAGACGGTGAGGATCGTTCCGGTGCGGGCCCCGGTCGCCTCGGACGCGGCGCGTACGGCCGTGTGCGGCGGTCGGTGGGTGACGGTCCCGAAACCGAGTTCGGTGACCGGGAGGAAGCCGTCGGCGGTCTCGGCGCCCAGGTCGGCGACGGTGATCGCGTCGGCGACGACGAGCGAGCCGACGGGCGCCCCGGGCGCGAAGCCGCCGCCGATCCCGGCGCAGACGACCAGGTCGTACGGGGCGTCTTCGAGGGCGGCGGCGGTCAGGGCGCCGGCGGTGGAGGCGGCGGCGAGGGCCGGGCCCACACCGGCGGCGAGCAGATCCCAGCCGGTGCCGGTGCGGCACAGCAGTGCGCCGGGGAGCCGTACCTCGGTCGCTGCTCGGGGGAAGGCCCGTGCCACCGCGTCCCGTTCCGGCGGGACCGCGGTGGCCACGAGGATGCGTGGGGAGGCCGTGATCAGGCCTTCTTCAGCTTGAACGACCACATGCCCTGGTTGGACTTCTCGCCCATGCGGATCGTGACCGTGTTGGTGTCGCCCTGGGTGCCGTACTGCTGGTTGAAGAACGCGCTGCCAGGGATGGTGCGGTAGGTCTTCTTGCTGACGTCGGTGAACTGCTGCCCGTTGACCAGGATGACCCAGCCGGCGTCCGCGATCTTCGGGTCGACACCGAAGCGGACCGTCTCGTCCTGGTCGACCTTGATCGACTTGGCCTTGTCGACGTTCTTGACGCAGGTCGCCAGAGACTTGGCGTCCAGCGTGTCGCCGTCGTTGTAGCACATGGCCTCGGAGTTGACCGAGCTAGTGCCGACGGTGACCGTCGAGACGGGCGTCGGCTTGTCACAGGCAGACAGGACGAGCAGTCCGGCGGAAACGGCGCCGGCGGCGGCGACGGCGCGGCGGCGTCGCACAGCGGATTGCAGCGTGGTCATGGCCGAAGGCTATCGGGCGCCCGGAGCCGTCCGCCCACGTGGGGTGCGGCGTGCCCCGGTTCGTTACGCCAGCCGTGCCCGGCGCGGGGAAACCGTGTCCGGTTCGTTATGCCGTGGCGGCTCAGGCCACGCGGGGACGGCCGCCGTGCCGGGCCGAGGCGAGCAGCCCCTTCAGCGTGGCCAGCCAGCCGACGGCCACGAACGCCGCGCCGATCAGCAGGCCGAGCCTCCCGTTGAGTGGCAGCACGATGCCGACGGCGCCGCCGAACACCCACGCCATCTGCAGCAACGTCTCCGAACGGGCGAATGCCGAGGTGCGCACCAGCTCCGGCACGTCCCGCTGGATCAGCGCGTCCAGCGCCAGCTTGGCCAGCGCCTGGCCGAACCCGGCGACGGCGGCGAGGCAGGCCACCAGGAACGCCCCGAAGAACAGGGCGGCCACGATCGCCGTACCGAGCACCACCGCGACGACGGTCACGATGATGATCTCGGGCGCGCGCGACTTCAGCCAGGCCCCGACGGCCGTCCCCAGCGCGTTGCCCACCCCGGCGGAGACACCGACTATCCCGAGCGAGACCGCCGCGCTCTCCCCGGTCAGCGGATGCTCGCGCAGCAGGAAGGCCAGGAAGAAGATCAGAAAGCCGGACAGGCAGCGCAGACCGGCGTTGGCGCCGAGCGCGTGTGTGACGGCAGGCCCCACGGTCCGCAGCCCCGGCCGCCTCCCCGGCTCCTTCTGCTCCCTCTCCTCGCCCTGCTCCCCCTGCTCCCTCCGCTCCTTCAGCGCCTTCCTGCGCGGCCCGTGCAGATGCCGCTCGTCCGCCGCGAGCAGTGCCACGTCCTCGCCCCTGGCCGAGTCCACCTTGGGCGGCAGGGAGAACGACAGGAACGTTCCCGCGACGAAGATCGCGAAGGCGCCGTACAGCGGCCAGGGATCACCGACCTTGTGCAGCCCCGCCGCGACCGGGGCTGCGACACCCGTGGCCAGCAGCCCGGCCAGGGTGACCCGCGAGTTGGCCTTCACCAGCGAGAACCGGGGCGGCAGCAGCCGCGGTACGACGGCACTGCGGACCACCCCGTACGCCTTCGACGCCACCAGCACACCCAGCGCCGCGGGATACAGCTCCAGGCTGCCGCTCGCCACGGCGCCCGAGATCACCAGCGCGAGCAGCGCACGGGCCAGCATGGCCCCGGCCATCGCGGCGCGGCGGCCGTGCGGCAGCCGGTCCAGCAGGGGACCGATCACGGGCGCGAGGACGGTGAAGGGCGCCATGGTGATGGCGAGATACAGCGCGACCCGCCCCCGGGCCTCGTCGGTCGGCACGGAGAAGAACACGGTGGAGGCGAGCGCAACGGTGATCATGACATCGCCGGCGCCGTTCACCGCGTGCAGTTCGATCAGCTTGCCCAGGCCCGACTCGCCCGCCCCGTGCGCGTGCGTGGCCCTGCGGATGCCCCGCGCGGCCCCGGTGACCGGGAAGTGCAGGGCACGCCCGACGGAACGGACGGCGCCGCCGACCCGGCTCGCACCGCCACCCCGAACACCACGCCTGTCCGCGGTCGCCACGTGCTTCATAGTGCCCTGAGAAGCGGCCGGATAGTGCGGTACGGCACGTATGACGGCGAACCGTGCCGTACGGCGACGCCTCCCTGCCCGGCGGCAGCGGCGGGTCGGCGGATGGGAGACAATGCCGCGTAGCAGCGACGAATCTCGTTCGGTGTAGCGTGCGTATCTCAGCCATAACGCAGAATGGATGGCAGAGGTGCGCCCGAGCGCGCGGATGCCCGACGTCGATGCGGTCCACCGGTCCGCTCCGTCGGCCAACCCGTCGGAGGCAGCCGCACTCGACGAGACGGCGTAGGAGAGAAGCGATACCTGTGAGCGCAGCGACAACGCGAAGCCGCACCCCCGACCGTCTGTGCGCCGAGGCGGTCGATCTCGCCCGCGCCGCCGCCGAGGAGGCCGCCGCGCCCGGCGTGGTCGGCGAGCACGCCGGCCTGGTGTCCGAGGGCGACCGTGTTGTCACGCACTTCTTCGAGTGCAAGGAGCTGGGCTACCGCGGCTGGCGCTGGGCGGTGACCGTGGCCCGCGCCTCCCGCGCCAAGGTCGTCACCCTCGACGAGGTGGTCCTCCTCCCCGGCGCCGACGCGCTGCTCGCCCCCGAGTGGGTCCCGTGGAGCGAGCGCCTGCGCCCCGGCGACCTCGGCCCCGGCGACCTGCTCCCCACCGACCAGGAGGACCTGCGCCTGGAGCCGGGCTACAGCGGCGAGGAGCAACCGCCGTCGAACGCGGCGGTCTCGCAGGAGATGGCGGAACTGGCCGAGGCGGAGGACGCCGACGTCACCCCCGGCGCACCGGCCGTCCAGCCCACGGCCCCGTCCCGGGGCTCGATCGCCGCCGTCGCCGAGGAACTGGGCATGCGCCGCGCCCGTGTGCTGTCCCGCTACGGCCTGCATGTCGCGGCGGACCGCTGGGAGGAGTCGTACGGTCCCAGGACCGCGATGGCCCAGGCCGCCCCGGCGACCTGCCTGACCTGCGGCTTCCTCAACCCGATCGGCGGCTCCCTCGGCCAGGCCTTCGGCGTGTGCGCCAATGAGTTCTCACCGGCCGACGGCCGCGTGGTCTCCCTCTCCTACGGCTGCGGCGGCCACTCGGAGGCCGCCGTCATGCCGAAGCCGCCGCAGCCGGCCCCGCCGGTCATTGACGAGACGCGGGTCGACCCGTTCCCGCTGCGCCCCGCCCGCGACTCGGGCTCGGTCTCGGAGGCGGGCGACGAGGAGACGGCCGAACTGGGCCATTCGTAGAGGTCACTCGTCGCGGTCACTCGCGGCGCTGCGGTGCCGCGAGAACGAGCCCTGCACCCTCGGCGCCTCCTGTCCGCCTGCCCAACCAGCCATGAGGGAAGGGCTGTTCACCACCGGCGGCACGAGTCCGTCGGCGAGTCGACTCCCGGCCGACTCCCAGCGGGGACTGGGGGTGCG
Source organism: Streptomyces yokosukanensis (assembly GCF_001514035.1). Lineage (GTDB taxonomy): Bacteria > Actinomycetota > Actinomycetes > Streptomycetales > Streptomycetaceae > Streptomyces > Streptomyces yokosukanensis. The sequence continues at coordinate 192,186 of NZ_KQ948209.1, forward strand.
TCGGCCCGGATCCGCCCGTCGCCGCCCGCTGGGAGAGAAACGGGCTGGACGGATGAACCGGGCTGCTCCATAGGGGGTGCTCCGCCCGGTCGGTGACCACCCGCACGGGGACCGCTCCTCGATCATCGCCGCGTCGGCGCTCGGCCGGCCCTGAGGCGAGGAGTGGTTCGGTGGCGGATCGGAGCAGTTCCCCAAGACGGTCGAACCGACGGCGCGGCAGATGGGCCGCGCTCTGCGCGGGGCTCGCCCTCGCGCTGGGCACGGGGCAGGGTGTCGCGGCCGCGGCGGGCACCCCCGAGCCCCCGGTGCCGAGGGGGAGGATTCTCGCCCTTCCCCTCGCGGGGGTCGGGGGGCTCCTCCACCCGGAGGCGCCGCCGGCCGGGGCCGACGACTGGAGCTGCAAGCCCACGCGTGAGCATCCGCGGCCGGTCGTCCTGGTGCACGGCACCTGGGCGAACGCCTACGACAACTGGGGCTTGATGTCCCCGTACCTGAAGCAGCTGGGCTACTGCGTCTTCGCCGTCAACTACGGCGGTACGCCCGGCAATCCGATCAAGGCCACCGCACACGTCCCGGTGTCCGCGCGGCAGATCGCCGACTACGTCGACCGCGTGCTCAAGGCCACCGGCGCCCACCAGGTCGACCTCGTCGGGCACTCCCAGGGCGGCGGTCTGACCCCTCGCTGGTATCTGCGGTTCGCGGGCGGCACCGACCCCGCGCACCCGGACCGGAACAAGGTGCACAGCCTCGTCGGACTGGCGCCGTCCAACCACGGCACGACCGCCGACGGCGTCGGCACCCTGGTCACCAAGCTCGGCCTCGGCAAGCCCGCGGGCCTCCTCCTCGGCGAGGCGGCCACGGACCAGCTGGTCGGCTCCGAGGTCAACACGACGCTGGACCGGGACGGGGACACCCAGCCCGGGGTCGAGTACACCACCATCGTCACCAGGTTCGACGAGGTCGTCACGCCCTACACGCACCAGTTCCTCACCCCGGGACCGGGCGCGACCGTCAAGAACATCCTGATCCAGAGCGTCTGCCCGCACGACCTCTCCGAGCACGTCTCGATGGCGTACGACTCCAACGCCGCCCAACTCGTGCGCAACGCCCTCGATCCGGCCCACGCCGAGCCTGTCGACTGCGACCTGACCCTGCCGGTCCTCGGCGGCTGACCGGGGTCGGGCGGACGGGCGATCTCTATGTCCCTCGGCCAGGCCAGGACCCAGCTCTGCACGGGGCTCAGAGGGCTCTGTCGAGGCGGCAGTCACGGCAGAGTCCTGGGAGGGGGGACCGGAAGCCCCGGTCGCAGCCGTGGCAGTTCTGGAGGCGATGCCGGACCGGTGGCGGCGGGGCCGCAGGCCGGAAGGGCGGCGCGGGTGGCAGACCGGAGGCCAGACGGTGGGCGAGGAGGGCTGCCGGGCGGTGCAGGGGCTCGCGCGGCAGTTCGGCCGTGAGGGCCTCGCGTACGGCCGTCGGGCTCACCTCCCGCTCCAGCCAGGCGGCGACCCCCGGCGCCAGGTGAGCCGTGTCGCTCTCGCTGAGCAGCAGCCGGGAGTCATGGCGGCGGAGGCCCGCGAGCAGGTCCGTGGCCATCCGGAGGAGCTTGGGGGAGGGGCAGACCGGACGCGGCACCGCGGGTAATTGCTTCCGGGGCGCCCGCTCCTGCTTCCTCGTCACGGCCCGGGGCTCGGGGGCGTCCCCCGTACGGCTCCCCGGCTGATTGCAGGAGACGGTGCGGGTGACGATACGGCCGCCCGGGATCCGCTGTCGCTCCCGGCGCAGATAGCCGTGCGCCTCCAGCTCCCGCAGCGCGGCGGCGATACGGGTCGCGCCTTCGGGGAAGCGGGCCGTCAGCGTCTTGATGTCGACCCGGGCGCCCGCTGGAAGCGACTGGATGTACACACCGAGCCCGATCGCGAGCCCGGACAACTCCGGGTGCTGGGCGAGGTGGTTGCCGATCACCGTGAAGCGAGCGGTGTGCCGGGAGTTGTCGTGCACCAGGCCGCCGACGCCGGATTCGCACCGCCGGTTCGGGTGGTTGTTTGCGGCAAGTCGGGACCGGGAGCGCGGGGGCGCGCTAGGGTTCTGGGTGTCCATCGGGAAGGTGCTTTCTTCCTGGGTGGTCAGGCCCTCGCCAATGGGAGCTCGCTACTCCCGGCGGGGGCCGTCGCATTTCTGCGGCGGTCGTTCTGTCGCGCTGAGCCTAAAGCGCACAACCATCCGACATGCCAACCCAGTTGGTGCATTTCACCCTCGTGGGTGAGTTTGCGCGCCGGGAGGGAGGGGTGGGGTTGGGTCGGGTCCTTTAGCCCCGGAGTTCTTCTTGGGGAGACCGCCCGCGGCACCGGAGCACGGATCCCCGGGTGCCGGTGCGAGCGCGGGGCAGGGGTGGAGATTCCCTCGTTCATGTCACTCAGAGTGGCTGCGCCTGCTAACTGTGAAGAGTGATGACGCGGTTGCGTACGGTCACGGTCTGTCGAGAAGGGGGCGTGGCGTGAGCGAGGAAGAGGAGCCGGGGTGGGAGGTCGACCCGGACGACGAGTGGGGCGTGGCCGTCGTCGCGATGGTGGGACGGCAGTTGAAGCTGAGGCGCGAGGCGGCCGGGATGCGGGCCGCCGACTTCGGCAAGGCCATGGGGTACGGCGAGGACATGGTCTACAAGCTGGAGTCCGGCAAGCGGATCCCGAGGCCGGAGTACCTCGACAAGGCGGACGGGGTGCTGAACGCGGGTGGGTTGCTGGGGGCGATGAAGGAGGACGTGGAGAAGGTCCGGTATCCGAAGAAGGTGCGGGATCTGGCAGAGGTGGAGGCCAAGGCGGTGGAGATTCAGTTGTACGACCCGCTGAACATCCACGGCCTGCTCCAGACGCCGGAGTACGCGCGTGCGCTTCTCGTCATGCGACGCCCTGCCTACACGGTGGCTGAAGTGGAGCGGTTCTTCGCCGCTCGGATGGCTCGTAAGTCGGTCTTCGAACGGGATCCGGCGCCCGAAGTCGGGTTCGTTCTTGAGGAGTGGACGCTGCGACGCCCGCTCGGTGGGAGTGAGCTGCTCCACCACCAGCTCGAACACCTCCTGGAGATTGCGCAGTTGCGAAACGTCGAACTTCAGGTGATGCCGATGGACCGCCAAGAGCATGCGGGACTGGCCGGTGGGATCGAGGTGCTGAAGTTCGCCGATGGCTCGGTGGTCGGACGTTCGCCTGCAGTGGCCAACGGACGTACGGTCGAAGAGCCGAAACACATCCGTATCCTGGAGCTGCGGTATGGCATCATCCGGGCTCAGGCGCTTACTCCCCGAGAGTCGACGACCTTCATCAAGCAGCTGTTGGGGGCAACATGATCCGCTGGTTCAAGAGCAGCTACAGCAGCAGCAGCGAAGGCGACTCCTGCGTCGAAGTAGCCCTGGACTGGGACATGGCTCCCACCCTCACCCCCGCTACCATCCACATCCGCGACTCCAAGCACACCACCGGCCCCCAGCTGGCGCTCAGGCCGGAAGCCTGGGCCAATTTCGTGTCGTACGCGGCCGGGGACTGAGCCTCCTCCCCCCCCGCGACCAGTTGTGGTCATCGGCACGCCTTGAGGTGATCGTCGAGCTGCTTGAGGCGTTGCCAGGAGCTGAGATCGGCGCCGTCCCCGAGCGGGTAGTGCAGGGCGGGCCGCGCCATGGGACCGAGGCGGACGGGGCGACAGCCCGGGGCCGACTCGGCAACCGCAGAACCGACGAGACGTACCGCGTCGCAGCCCAGGGTGAAGGAGAGCGGAACGAGCGGCGCCTCACGGTGCGGCGGAGTGGTCAGGTCGGCGCGGGCGGTCCGGAGGTAGGTGAGCATGGAAGTGAGGCGGTGGCGGGTGGCCAGCGTCTCGGCCAGCTCGGCAAGAGAGTGGAGCGGAGCCTGGCCGTCGGTGTAGCCGAAGGCGAGCGTGATCTGTTCCTCCACTCCGGCCGGAGTCCGTACGACACGGCAGGTGGCGATCCCCGGGCGGTCGGGGGCTCCGACGGCGACCAGCCAGGTGGGCGCGGACTTCTCGGCTCGGGCGCGGGCCAGTTCGGTCAACTGGCGTCGTGACCAGGGAAGGTTGACGGGTTCGGCGGTGGACCAGCCAGTGGGTACATCGCCGGTGAGCGCCTGCCACACGGCTTCCAGGGCGCCGCCGAGAAGGAGGTTCTCGTCGGCGGGGTGGGTGGTGCGGATGGAGAGGTGGAGCTGCTGTTCGCCCTGCGTGGCGGCGCCCGCCTCGAAGGCATCCGCGACCGAGGCTCGGCCGTCCGCCGTGGGTACGGGAGCGAAGCGGCCCTCGTGCCAGTGGAGTACGGCGCCGGTGAGACCGTCGTAATAGCCGCAGGCGGGGTCGAGGACGACCCAGCGGGCGGGCACGTTGGTCATCAGGGAGCGGGTGGGCAGGGTCAGCCGGGTGCGGGGCGGGGTGACGATCTGCAGTTCGCGTCCCGAAGGGACGGTGGTCTGCAGGAGGTCGGTGAGCCAGGTGGTCGCGGCGATCACGGGGCGGTCTTGGATGACTAGGGCTGCTTGGTCGGTGAGGACGTCGACGCCGAGCGCGCCGCTGTCAGGACTGCGCCCGCCGGTGGAAGGAATGGGCACAACATCGGTATGCGCTGCGTCCGCCGGCCAGGTGGTACCGCCCAACACTGCCGCAATGCGCCCGCCGACGGACCCGGCCAGCCGCCCCGCCTCCGCGACCGCCGTGGTCGCCCGCACCTCGGTCCACCACACCGGCGCCTCGGCCCGCACGTCCGGCCCGAGCAAGCGGCCTACCTCGCCCGGTACTTGGATGAAGACGGGCACCTCGACGGTAACCAGGGGCTGCCCATCAGCTGTACACAACTGGACGGCGGCGCCGTCGGAGACTCTGTCCACCCGAAGGTCGGAGCCACCGGCGTACAGCCCGGCGAGCATGGTCCGGGCGTCCGGCCCTTTCGGGGTGACGGCGACTACGTCATGGGTCACGGTGTTCCTCGAGGTCGAGCTTGCTGTCGGGGATCACATGTCGGCGCACTCCGACTTGTCCGCACTTCAAGCTCACCGGTGATTACGTCAGTGGTCACTGATCTGCTGCCCGACGGATATCGGCAACGGCCACTTCGGCGGATACCGAGCTATGGGGATTCAGCTTCAGAATGGCATGCTCCGGCAGATCGCGCAGCAATTCCCGAAACAGCACTCGCTGAACTTCCGGAACGGTATTCGGTGCATGCGCTGGGCTTGTGTAGATCCCAACGGCGGAGCGATTGCCGTCCTGAACGCAGGGCTCTGCAATCCCGGCTGACGGCGGAATCATGTACACGACCGAGTTCAAAATGGCATTCTGCATGTCGAGTTCAGAGGCGTAGCCCGTCGAAGCAAGCTGGATGACAGAGTCCAGATGATCCGTTGGCTCCTTCATGCCGTGAGCTCGAGGCGATGGGCGATATTTTGGATTGTGTCGGAATTCTTTTGTGACGTTCCCGTGGTCATCGACTTTCCATGCTCCGATGATTCCGTATGGTGGAACCTTTCCGGCTGGGTCGAAGTAGGGGTCGATGGCGTAGACCCAGGAACCTGGCATCTTGGCGGCCTGTGCGCGTACTGCACCTGACACCGGCGGCACTGACAGGCGGGATTCATTCATTTCTGCGCCCCCTGCGTTGCTTATTTGCGACCTCTTGCTCGTCCACGCTCGCGAGTCGCCAACGATCTTCAGAGGGAACATTCTCGAAAATTTCCACCGTCTGAGGGCGGCCTGCTTGTGGCCAACGATACGCTCGTCGCCCACCACCCATCTCAAGGGCCATCCTGCTGGGGTAGACGTCCAGGCAGGCCCCCTCTAGCGCAGGCGTCAAGCCCTCGGGCTCCAGGAGCCGTCTCACTTGCATGAGCGCATTGAAGAGATTCCAGGCCGTGCGAGTGGCCGACTGTGATCCATGCGTGATGCGCACGGTGTAGTCGGTTCCTGAGAACTCTGCCACGAGCCGCCCAGGGACATCACCCGCCTCCGAGACCAGGATGATCTCCTTGTCGTAAAGAATCTCCGTCTCATTCGACACGTTGGCCCTCGGGGATATAGTTGGGATTCGGGACGAATTCGCCGAGTTCTCCAGTTGCATAATCGTAGGAGTATGCCCCCTTGATGTACTCGCTGCGAATCCCGCCGGGAAAGGCTACTTCTTCCTCGTAAGATAGCGGATGATCCCCAAGGGTGCGGTTGATGTCGATCCCGCCGGGCGCATCGATCACGTACGTGAATTTTCCACCGAAGTCGTCACCGATGTCATCGCGGTAGGAGGTGCTGACAAATGCTGAAGGATCGTCCTCTTCCACGTATTTCTTGAGATCTGTGTTCGACGGGTCTTTCGGCTCGAAGCCATGCTCGAAGACGGCATCCGGGGAACGGTTATCGCTGCGATAGAGAGGCTCATGCCCCTCGCGCCACACCGGGGGTATGCCTAGCTTGTCCAGATCTATGTTGCGATCAGTTGCGGCGCGCAGACGATCTGGTTCGCCACCTGACGCTCCGGCTGCGGGAGACGGGTCAGAGCCATGACCACCACCGCCATGTGCTGATCCTCCTGCCCCAGGATGCTCGCCAGGATCGGTGTGTCCCGACTCGGTTCCTGAGTGTGTGTCGCCGTGTGTTCCCTTTTTGCCTGGCAATTCGCCTGGATCGTGCGAGGCACTGCTTGTACCCCCGCCGGCGCCCTTGTGGCTGGCAGATGCTGATGGGTGCTCGCCCGCGTGAGCGGTGGCCTCAGGTGTGTGCGCACCGGCACCCACCAATTCGTGATGGCGGTCCGGCGCCGAGATCGATGGTGTCCGGTCCGCGGCCGACGGTTCCGGCTGGGCCGGGGTGGCGTCGGTGACGCCGTGCTTGCCGGGGATGAACTCCCCGTCGGAGATCTCAAGATGGGACCCGTCGGACAGACGGAGAAAGCTGTGCGCCTTGTCCGCGGTGGCCGCCGCCTCCGTGGCTGCCCGGACTCCCGAGACCAGGTCGGAGACCTTCGGCAGGGTGCGCGCCGCGACACCGACCGCCTTGGTCGCCGCGCCGATCGGGTCCAGGACCTCGCCGACCTTGGCCACGGTGCCGAGCACGCGTGCGGCGGCGCCCGCCTCGCCCGCTGCGGCGCCCGCTTTGGAGGCGGCACCCAGAGGTCCGGAACTCAGGGTGATGCCGTTGAAGATGACCGTGCCGAGTGCCTTGCCGGGGTTGGTGGACCAGTCGTCCCAGGCGACGAAGGACTTGGCGAACTCCTTGGCGTAGGGCTTGCTGTCCTCCATGAACTGGTCCGACGCCGGGCCGAGATGGGTGTTCCGGTCGCCGTACGGGTCGAGGAGGTAGCCTTCCGCGCCGACGATGACCCGGACCAGCCCCTCGCGACTGGCGTGGCCCTCGTCACCGGGGCTGAAGAGGTCGATCAGCCCCGTGACCGAGCCCTTGGCGTTGTCCCAGATGCTGATCCCCACCTGCTTGAGGTGGTAGTCGATCCCGAACGGCAGCATCTCCTCGTGCTCCGGGCGCCCCCACGGCAGGGAATCGGCCTGAGCCAGCTGTCCGGCGCTGAAACCGTAGGCGTTCTTCTGTCCCGGCTTGTCGTTGTCGATGTGCCACTGAGTGCCGCCCACCAGCGCGGTGATCTTGTCGGCGCAGGTCACCTCGGCCTGCTCGAAGGAGGTGACTGCCGCGTTCACCCCGTCCCAGATCGCCTGGTGCTCGGCGACCTTGTCCGGGTCTTTGCGCCAGGTCTCGATACCGCTGTCGTGGCCCTTGACCGACTCCACGAACACCCGGGCGCGCCCGCGCAGCGTCTCCAGCTGCTTGACGATCTCGGCGGCCTCGACCATGTACGTCTCCAGCGCACCGGCCACCGTGTTCAGCTTGTCGGCAAAGCTTCCCGACGTGTCCTGCACCGCCTGTGTGGTGGCGAACAGCTGTGCCGCCTCGGGCGCCTTGTAGAAGGCGTCCAGGTGCTGGAAACGGGTGTGGACGGCGTCGCCGTGCTCGCTGATCGCCTTCGCCGCCTGCCGCAGGGAGACGATCTCCCGGTGCAGCTCGACAAGGTCGCCGGTGAACGCCGGTATCTTCTCCGGGCTGATCACCGCTTGCCGTCCGCCTTCTTGCGGGCCTTCTCCAGGAACGCCGTCACGTCAGGGGGCAGCGTCGCGTGGTGCTGGGCGTTCCAGGCCTGCTCCAGATCCCCGGCCAGGTAGGCGTTGGTCGCCTCGATCGCGCCGTTCGCCGAGTCGCTGGCCCGCAGCGGCAGGAAGGCGACGTCCTTCTCCGTGTCCTCGGCGAACTGCCCCAATGCCACCGCGACCAGCCCGGCCGCCCGGCCGGAACCGGAACCTCCCGTGCTCTCCCCGCCGAGGGACAACGTGCCCGCTGCCTCCATCGCGCCCTGCACGCTCCGCCCGTACAGCCCTATTCCGGTGTCCATGTCATCGGCGGCCTTCCGCACCCGGGATATCACCGACCGCACGCCTTCGGGCGCAATGTCCCACCCCGTCACACCAACCCCCGCCCATCCCCCGCCGATACGTTCCTCCAGCCGCCACCAGCATCGCAACCGCCACTGACAACGGGATCTCCATCCCTATCAGCCCGGCTGTCGCCGGACCAACGGGCTTCTGGCCAAGGTGTCGCCTTCGTCGCAGGTCAACCGATCGACGTGCGGTCACTCCGTCGCCGCGCAGCTGTTCAAGTTGCGGTCCTGCCGCGGCGCGGTACCTTCAGTCGTCGCCGACGAGGAGAGTGAACGTGAGTAAGTACGTGCGGCCGGCGGCCGAGGGCGCCGACCCCTTCGGGACCGCCCGGCTGCGCCGCGGGGTCCTCGACGCCTGGGCGACGAGCCCCGCCCGGTTCCGTGAGGACGCCAACGCCGAGGAGGACCTGGTCCTCGGCGGCTACCGGGACCGGCTCGTCGTCGAGCTGGCCCAGAACGCGGCCGACGCCGCCGCGCGGGCGAAGGCGACGGGGCGGCTCAGGCTCACCCTCCGCGACGGGGTTCTCGTCGCCGCCAACACCGGTGCTCCGCTGGACGCGACCGGCGTCGAGTCGCTGTCTACGCTGCGGGCCTCCGCCAAGCGGGACGCCGAGTCCACCCAGGGGGCCGTCGGGCGGTACGGGGTCGGCTTCGCCGCCGTGCTCGCGGTGACCGACGAGCCCGCGATCGTGGGGCGGCACGGGGGCGTCCGCTGGTCCCTCGCCGAGGCGCGGGAGCTGGCCGCCGACACCGCCCGGCACAGCCCGGGGCTGGGCGACGAGGTCCGGCGCCGGGACGGGCATGTGCCGCTGCTCCGGCTGCCGTTCGCTGCCGAGGGCACCGCTCCGGACCCCTACGACACCGCCGTCATCCTGCCGCTGCGGGACGCGGCCGCCGCCGATCTCGCCGAGCGGCTGCTGAACGCCGTCGACGACGCGCTGGTCCTCGCCCTGCCGGGGCTGGAGGAGGTCGTCGTCGAGGTCGGGGACGAGGTGCGTGTCCTTCGCCGTCGCAGCGAGGGCGCCGTGACCGTCGTGGAGGACTCGCGGGCGGGGGCCACGCGGTGGCGTACCGCTTCCGCGCACGGGCCGCTCACCCCGGAACTGCTCGCCGACCGTCCCGTGGAGGAGCGGCTGCGCCCCCACTGGTCGGTGACCTGGGCCGTGCCCGAGGACGGCCAGGGGCGCCCGGTACGGCCTCGTACCAGCGCCGTCGTGCACGCGCCCACCCCCAGTGACGAGCCCCTCGGCGTGCCCGCCCTCCTCATCGCCTCCTTCCCTCTCGACACCACCCGCCGGCACACGGCGCCCGGCGCGCTCACCGACTTCCTGGTGCAGCGCGCGGCCGACGCCTACGCCGAGCTGCTCGCCGACTGGCGGCCGGTGACGGAGGGCATCATCGACCTCGTGCCCGGACCGCTCGGCAAGGGCGAGCTGGACGGGGCGCTGCGGCAGGCCGTCCTCGCGCGGCTGCCGCGAACCGCGTTCCTGCCGCCGGCCGTCCAGGTACCGGAGGGCGAGGACGAGCTGCCGCAGGCCGTCCGGCCCCGCGACGCCGAGGTCGTGGAAGGCGCCGGGGCGGACACCGTACGGGTGCTCGCCGAGGTGCTGCCCACGCTGCTCCCGGCCGGTCTGGAGCGGCGGGCCGAGCTGCGCACCCTCGGGGTCGCCCGGCTGCCGCTCGCCGATGCCGTCGACCGGCTCGCCGGGCTGGAAAAGGACCCCGGTTGGTGGTGGCGGCTCTACGACAGCCTCGCCGGGGTCGACCCCGACCGGCTGTCGGGGCTGCCGGTGCCGCTCGCGGACGGCAGGACGACGATCGGGCCCCGGCAGGTGCTGCTGCCAAGCCCGGACGCCGCCTGGATCGACGTGGACGTCCTCGGGCGGCTCGGGCTGAAGGTCGTCCACGAGGACGCCGCGCATCCGCTGCTGGAGAAGCTGGGCGCGCTGCCCGCCACTCCGCGCGCGGTGCTCACCACCCCGCAGGTGCGGGCCGCCGTCGCCGCCTCGCTGGACGAGGAGGGCGCGATCGGGGGCTGGGAGGAGGACGCGCCGGACGCCGAGGAGCTGGCGGACACCGTCCTGGCGCTGGTCCGGGACGCGGGTCTGGAGCCCGGTGAGGAGCCCTGGCTGGGCGCCCTGGCGCTGCCCGACGAGGACGGGGAACCGGCGCCGGCCGGTGAACTGGTCCTTCCGGGCAGTGCCTTCGCCCGGGTGATCCGCGGGGACGAGCTGGCCGCCGTGGACCGTGACCTGGCGGAGAAGTGGGGCGAGCAGCCGCTGGCCGCCTGTGGCGTGCTCGCGAACTTCGCGCTCGTCCGCGCCACCGACGTCGTCCTCGACCCGGACGAACTGGAGCCCCGGGAGGGCGACTTCGCCGAGCCGGACGACGCCGGGCTGCTCGACGCCGTCGACGTGTGGTGCGAGGACCTCCTGGACCGCTTCCCGGACAGCCCGGTGCCGCCGGTCGCCACCGAGCTGGTCGCCGTACGCGATCTGGACCTGGTGGACGACGCGCACTGGCCGCAGGTGCTCACGCTGCTCGCGCAGCCGCCGCTGCGGGACGCGTTGACCCAGCCCGTGCGGATCCTGCTGCCCGACGGCACCCACGAGGTCGTACGGCCCTACACGGCCTGGTGGCTGCGCGGGCACCCGGTGCTCGACGGCCGGCGCCCCGCCGGTCTCCTCGCCGCCGGCGGGGACCCGCTCCTGCACGGTCTGTACGACGAGGCCGACGCGACCGGGTTCGAGGACGAGCAGGTGCTGCGGGCGCTGGGTGTGCGGACCTCGGTGGCGGCCTTGCTGGACGAGCCGGGCGGCGCGGCCGAGCTGCTGGACCGGCTGGCCGACCCCGATCGGCCGGTCACCTCGGCCCAACTGCACGGTCTGTACGGGGCGTTGGCCGAGCTGGACCCGGATCAGGTGACCCTGCCGGACGAGCTGCGGGCCGTGGTCGACGGGCGGGTGGAGGTCGTGGACGCCGCCGACGCCGTGGTGGTCGACTCGCCGGATCTGCTGCCCTTCACCTCGGGGATGCCGCTGCTGCCGGTCCGGCCGGCCCGCGCGGCCGAGCTGGCGGAGCTGTTCCAGGTGCGGCGGCTGAGCGAGTCCGTCACCGGCGAGGTGCACTCCGAGGGCGCCGAGCACGAGGTGCCGGAGTCGGTGCGGGTGCTGCTCGGGCCGCGGACGCCGCAGACGTACGTCGAGCACGAGGAACTGGTCGTGGACGGCGTGGAGATCGACTGGCGGCTCACCGACGACGGGGTGCTGCACGCGGCCACGCTGGAGGGCGTGGCGGCGGGTCTGGCGTGGGCGGCGGGCCAGTGGCCGCGCCGCTTCGAGGTGGCGGCCCTGCTGGAGGACCCGTCCCGGACCGAGGAACTGGCCAGGGACCGCTGGTTCGACTGACGGCACGCCGAAACCGCGGCCTCCACACTTCTCTCGTATAGATTTCAACTTACGTACAACCGTCCCCCTGCGTGCCGGGTCTGACCGGCTGAAGCCAACAGGCTCACCGATCACTCTGTACGCAGGGGAGCACATGCGCATACGTGCCACCGTGGCCGCCGTCTCCGGCGCCCTGGCCCTCTCCGCCTTCGTCGTGCCGGCCGCCCAGGCCGCCGACGCGGGTTCGTCGTCCTTCCGCGCGGATGCCGCGCAGGCCGTCTCGCACACCGCGTCCGGCAAGACCGCATTCAGCAGCGTCTTTGGCGCGGCGGACCTGGACGTCAGCTTCTCCAACCTCAAGATCGCCAAGGCGGTCAAGGTCGGGACGACCAACCACGTCTCCACCAGCGTCACCTACACGCTGACCCACGGCGCCGACGTCGACATCAAGTCCAGCGACTTCGCCTCCGGCCCCTTCATCTACAAGGGCTCGCCCAGCGACATGGGCAACACGCTGTTCGGGGACAACCCGGCCACCTGCACCGCGACGTCGGCGACCACCGCCGCCTGCAAGGGCCTGATCGACATCTACCCCGGCGGCAGCGAGCCGGAGCTGGTCAACTCCGACGCGGGTACCTGGCACGCCGGCGCGCTGGCCCTCGTCTACAGCACCAAGGCCTCCGCCGCGCAGTTCGGCCTCGCCACCACCCTGGTGCAGCGCAACTCCACGCTGACGGTCAACGCCGCCCCGGAGCCGGTGAAGAAGGGCGCCACCGTCACGGTGACGGGCAAGCTCGCCCGCGCCAACTGGGAGGACCACAAGTACCACGGCTACACCGGCCAGCCGGTCCAGCTGCAGTTCCGCAAGAAGGGCTCCAGCACCTACACCACCCTGAAGACCGTCACGACGGACTCCACGGGCAACCTGAGGACGACGACCAAGGCCACGGTCGACGGCTACTACCGCTACTCCTTCGCGGGCACCTCGACCACCCCGGCGGTCAATGCCACGGGTGACTTCGTCGACGTGCAGTAGACGCCCGCCCGAGGTGGGCATTGCTTACGTCATGGACAGGCAATGCCCGCCTCAAATCTGGCCGGAAACGGCTGTTGCCGTACAACCAGTCCCGGGGGTCACGGATCTGATCGCCTGAGTCAACCGACTCCACGATCACTTCTCCCTCCAGGGGAACGCATGCGCATACGTGCCACCGTGGCCGCCGTCTCCGGCGCCCTGGCCCTCTCCGCCCTCGCAGTCCCGGCCGCGCAGGCCGTCACCGACTCGGGCGCCCCGTACACGCTGAACGCGAGCTTCTCCACCGTCTCGATCGCCAAGGCGGTCAAGGTGGGCACCACCAACGAGGTCAGCGTCTCGTACTCGTACACGCTGACGCACGGCGCCGACGTGAACATCGCCGCGAAGGACTTCATCACCGACGCCTTCCTCTACCACGGCACCTACAGCGACACCGCGCCCGAGCTGTACGGCGACAACCCGGCGACCTGCACCGCCACCTCGTCGACGACGGCCACCTGCAAGGGCTCGATCAACATCTACCCGGCGGACGGCGACCTGAAGAACACCTGGGCCGGCAGCTGGAGCGTGGCCGCCGAAGCCGTCGCCTTCAACGGCCAGGACCAGCAGAACCCCGACATGAGCAAGGTCGGTTTCAAGGACCAGAGCGGGCTCGGCACCTCCCTCGTCCAGCGCTACTCCAAGCTGACGACCACGGTCAGCGCGACGTCCGTCGCCAAGGGCAAGACCTTCACCGCGTCGGGCAAGCTGACCCGCGCCGACTGGGAGAAGCACACCTACAACACGGTCGGCGGCCAGTCGGTCAAGCTCCAGTTCCGCAAGTCCGGCACCACCACGTACACCACGATCAAGACGGTGACCTCGGACTCGTCCGGCAACGTGAAGGCCACCGCGACCGCGAGCACCAGCGGCTACTGGCGCTACAGCTACGACGGCGCCTCCACCACCCCGGGGGTCAGCGCCACGGGCGTGTACGTCGGCGTGAAGTAGTCACCGCCTAGTCGGGAAAGCGGCGGTCGACCCACTTCCACAGGAACTCCAGGGCGGCCGCCGCCACCACGGCGATGCCGACGGCAGTCCACGGCATCGTCACCCCGACCAGCTTCAGCGCGAAGAAGCCCTGCAGCGCCGGTACGGCCAGCACCAGCAGGAACGCCACGCCCATCGCCGCCACCAGCGTCACCCGCCACCAGGTGTACGGCCGGGCGACGATCGCCAGGATCCACATGGAGACCAGGAAGAGCGTCAGGGTGGCCGCGCTCGTCTCGGCGTTCAACTGGCCGGGCCCCGAGTAGGAGTGACGGGCGATCAGGTACATCACGAAGGTCGCCGCGCCGGCCACCACACCACCGGGGATCGAGTACCGCATGACTCTGCGCACGAAGTGGGGTTTCGCCCGCTCCTTGTTGGGGGCGAGCGCCAGGAAGAACGCCGGGACGCCGATGGTGAGGGTGGACAGCAGGGTCAAGTGCCGGGGCAGGAAGGGGTATTCGACCTGCCAGCACACCACCAGCACCGCCAGCAGCACCGAGTAGACCGTCTTCACCAGGAACAGCGTCGCCACGCGCGTGATGTTGCCGATCACCCGGCGGCCCTCGCCGACGACCGACGGCAGGCTCGCGAAGCTGTTGTCCAGCAGCACGATCTGCGCCACCGCCCGCGTCGCCTCCGAGCCCGAGCCCATGGCGACCCCGATGTCGGCGTCCTTCAGCGCGAGCACGTCGTTCACGCCGTCGCCGGTCATCGCGACCGTGTGCCCGTGCGACTGCAGCGCTCCGACCATGTCCCGCTTCTGCTGCGGGGTGACCCGTCCGAAGACGGTCCCCCGATCCAGTGCGTCCGCCATCCCGGCCGGGTCGGCGGGCAGCTGCCGCGCGTCCACCGTCGTACCTTCGAGGCCCAGCTTCGCGGCGACCGCGCCCACGGACACCGCGTTGTCGCCGGAGATGACCTTGGCGCGCACGCTCTGGTCCGCGAAGTAGCGCAGGGTGTCGGCCGCGTCGGGCCGCAGCCGCTGCTCCAGGACGACGAGGGCGGTGGGGCGGGCGCCGTGGGCGGGCTCCGGGGCGTCCAGGTCGCGGGTCGCGCGGGCCAGCAGCAGCACCCGCAACCCCTGCTCGTTCAGACGCCCGGTCTCGGCCAGGGCCGGGTCCTTCTCGGCGAGGAGGACGTCCGGGGCGCCGAGCAGCCAGGTGGTGATCTCGCCGTCGGCCTCGCTGAACGCGGCCCCGCTGTACTTGCGGGCCGAGGAGAAGGGCAGCGACTCCACGCAGCGCCAGTCCTCGCTGTCCGGGCAGGCGTCGATGATCGCCTGGAGCGAGGCGTTCGGCCGCGGGTCGGACTCGCCGAGCGCGCCGAGCACCTTGCGTACGTAACTCTCGTCCGCCCCGTCCAGCATCCGCAGCTCGGTGACGTCCATGCCGCCCTCGGTGAGCGTGCCGGTCTTGTCCAGGCAGACGGTGTCGATGCGGGCCAGCCCCTCGATCGCCGGCAGCTCCTGCACCAGGCACTGCTTGCGGCCGAGCCGGATGACGCCGATCGCGAAGGCGACGGAGGTGAGCAGCACCAGCCCTTCGGGGACCATCGGGACGATGCCGCCGACGGTGCGGGCCACGGCGTCCTTGAAGCCGTTGCTCTTGACCACGAGCTGGGTGACGACCAGGCCGATCGCGGCCGGGACCATCATCCAGGTCACGTACTTGAGGATCGTGGAGATGCCGGTGCGCAGCTCGGAGTGGACCAGCGTGAAGCGGGAGGCCTCCTCGGCGAGCTGGGCGGCGTAGGCCTCGCGGCCGACCTTGGTCGCCGTGAAGGCACCGCCGCCCGCGACCACGAAGCTGCCGGACATGACCTGGTCGCCGCGGCGTTTGACGACGGGGTCGGCCTCGCCGGTGAGCAGCGACTCGTCGATCTCCAGCCCGTCGGCCTCCGCGCACACGCCGTCCACGACGATCTTGTCGCCGGGGCCGATCTCGATCAGGTCGTCGAGGACGATCTCGTTGGTGGCGACTTCGACGGCCGCACCCTCCCGCCGCACGGTCGGCCGGGCCTCCCCGATGACCGCGAGCGAGTCGAGGGTCTGCTTGGCCCGCCATTCCTGGACGATGCCGATGCCCGTGTTGGCGAGGATCACGAAGCCGAACAGGCTGTCCTGGATCGGCGCGACGAACAGCATGATCACCCAGAGCACGCCGATGATCGCGTTGAACCGGGTGAAGACGTTGGCCCGCACGATCTCCGCGAGCGACCGACTGCTGCGCACGGGCACGTCGTTGACCTGGCCGCGCGCGACGCGGTCCGCGACCTCGGCACCGGTCAACCCGGCCGACGGACTCCTCGGCAGGGCCACGGGATGCACGGGGTCGAGTTCGGCACCCGCGTCTATATGGCTCATGCCATCGACGGTACGTGCGGTTTTGCCCGTTCACCTGCCGAGCGGAGCCGATTTCCGACCTGCGGAGGACCGGGATCCTGCGCTGGTTGTACGGCTACTTCACCCCGGCGGCCTTCAGCGCCGCGTCGCGCTTGATCGCCGCGTCGCGCTTCCTGACGTACCAGATGCCGATCAGCCCCAGTCCGGCCCCGGCCAGGCAGGTCCACAGCCACCACAGATGCCCGTGGTCGTCGAGCCAGCCGTAGAACGGCAGCTGGACGAGGAACAGGACGAACCAGGCGATCGTGCCGCCGATGATGGTGGCGACCACGGGGCCCTCCAGGGGCTCGGGCGCCTCGTGCTTGGGGGTCCACTTGGCCATGGGGCCAGCTTACGAGGTGATCAGGTCTACGCGCGGAGATAGCGATCTCCGACTCATACGTTCATACTGAAACCGTTTGTCTTTGTCCACTTCTGCTCGTATGAAACTCCAAAGGGGCTCGGGGGAACCCCTTCGGTGATGAGGATCCGCATGTCCACGCCGGCACCCGCCAAGGTCCCCACCCCCGAAATGCCGGGCGGTGCGCCGGTCCACGGCGCGCTCGACCGCTACTTCAAGATCTCCGAACGGGGCAGCTCCGTCGCCCGGGAGATCCGTGGCGGTCTCGCCACCTTCTTCGCGATGGCGTACATCATCGTGCTGAACCCGATCATCCTCGGCAGCGCGAAGGACATGTACGGCCACCACCTGGACAACGGCCAGCTGGTGACGGCGACCGCGCTGACCGCCGCGTTCGCCACGCTGCTCATGGGCGTCATCGGCAATGTGCCGATCGCGCTCGCCGCCGGCCTCGGCGTGAACTCCGTCGTCGCGCTGCAGCTGGCGCCCCGGATGTCCTGGCCGGACGCCATGGGCATGGTCGTGCTGGCCGGTTTCGTGGTCATGCTGCTGGTCGCCACGGGCCTGCGTGAGCGCGTGATGAACGCCGTGCCGTTCAGCCTGCGCAAGGCGATCTCGATCGGTATCGGCCTGTTCATCATGCTGATCGGCATGGTCGACTCCGGCTTCGTCACGCGGATGCCGGACGCCGCCCAGACCACCGTCCCGCTCCAGCTCGGCGTCGGCGGCCATCTGCACGGCTGGCCGGTGCTCGTCTTCATCCTCGGTGCGCTGCTGACCTTCGCGCTGATCGTCCGCAAGAC
Source organism: Streptomyces yokosukanensis (assembly GCF_001514035.1). GTDB lineage: Bacteria > Actinomycetota > Actinomycetes > Streptomycetales > Streptomycetaceae > Streptomyces > Streptomyces yokosukanensis. Next base: position 209,663 of record NZ_KQ948209.1, read on the forward strand.
GCCGGGCGCGATCCTGATCTCGATCGTCGGCATGACCGTCCTCGCGGTGATCATCAACGCGGTCACCCACGTCTCGTCCTGGGGGCTGACGGTCCCGAAGTGGCCGGGCAACCCGGTCTCCACCCCGGACTTCGGCCTGGTCGGCCAGGTCAGCCTGTTCGGCGGCTTCTCCAAGGTCGGCGTGCTGACCGGCATCCTGTTCGTCTTCACGGTCCTGCTGTCGTGCTTCTTCGACGCGATGGGCACGATCATGGGCATCAGCGACGAGGCCAAGCTGACCGATGCCCAGGGCTACATGCCCGGCATCAACAAGGTCCTCTTCGTCGACGGCCTCGCGGTCGCGGCGGGCGGTGTCAGCTCCTCCTCGGCCACGACCGCGTTCGTGGAGTCCACGGCCGGTGTCGGCGAGGGCGCCCGGACGGGTCTCGCGAACGTCGTCACGGGCGGCCTCTTCGCCGCGGCGCTGTTCCTCACCCCGGTCGCCACGATGGTCCCCTCCCAGGCGGCCACCCCGGCGCTGATCGCGGTCGGCTTCCTGATCCTGTCGAACTCCATCAAGGAGATCGACTGGGCCGACTACACCGTCGCGATCCCGGCGTTCGTCACGATGCTGATGATGCCGTTCACCTACTCGATCACCAACGGCATCGGCATGGGCTTCATCACCTTCACGGTGCTGCGCCTGGCCGCCGGCCGGTTCCGGGAGGTCCCGGTCGCGATGTACATCGTCTCGGCGGTCTTCGCCTTCTACTACCTGATGCCGGCCCTGGGCCTGACCTGAGCGTCCACGGGGTCTCTCAGGTGACCCCGTAGAACCTCTCCGTCTCCTCGACGGCGGCCGAGAACCGTTCGTCGAAGTCGTCCCGGATGAGCGTGCGGACCACATAGTCCTGCACGCTCATTCCTCTTTTCGCCGCGTGGTGCCGGAGCCTTTCGAGCAGCTCCCCGTCTATCCGCAGGCTGAGCACACTGGTCCCCATGCCTATGAGGGTCGCCACATCCGGCCACCCGATGCGTCACTTTCCGGAACCGGCTCACTCATATGGGTGATCTATGGGTTCCGTGGCCAGGGTCACGGGCATCGCACCCGTGTCGCGGTGGTCTTTAGCGAGAGTAATGAGTTACGCTAAAGAACATGTCGGACCTCACCCATGGCGACGACGCTGCCGCCGTGAACGCCCTCCGCTCCGCCGTGATGCGGTTGTCCCGTCGGCTCAAGCACCAGCGGGTCGACGAGTCGCTGAGCCCCACCGAGATGTCGGTGCTCGGCACCCTCTTCCGCTGCGGCTCGGCCACGCCGGGCGAGCTGGCGCGCAAGGAGCACGTCCAGCCGCCGTCGATGACCCGCATCGTCGCACTGCTGGAGGCCAAGGGACTGGTCCGGCTGGAGCCGCACCCCGAGGACCGGCGCCAGAAGGTCGTCACCCAGACCGAGCAGGCCGAGGCGATGCTCGAGGAGAGCCGCCGCAAGCGCAACGCCTTCCTGGCCGGCCTGGTCGAGGGCCTCGACGAGGACGAGTGGGCCGCACTGCGCGCCGCCGCCCCCGTGCTGGAGAAGCTCGCACACCTGTAAGCAAGCCACCCAAGGAGGCGAACTCGTTTGAGTACGGGATCCGGAACACCTTCCGCCCCCGCACCGACCGCCCACAACCCTCGTAAGTCCTCGATGTTCAGCTCGCTGAGGATCCGGAACTACCGCCTGTTCTTCATAGGCCAGGTCGTCTCCAACACGGGCACCTGGATGCAGCGCATCGCCCAGGACTGGCTCGTCCTCAGCCTCACCGGCTCCTCCGCGGCCGTCGGTATCACCACGGCCCTGCAGTTCCTGCCGATGCTGTTGTTCGGTCTCTACGGCGGTGTCCTGGTCGACCGCCTCCCCAAGCGCCCCACCCTGCTGGCCACCCAGGCCTCCATGGCGCTCTCGGGCCTCGCGCTGGCCGCGCTGACCCTCACCGGCCAGGTCCAGGTCTGGCACGTCTACGTCGCCGCCTTCGCCGTCGGCCTCGCCACGGTGCTCGACAACCCGGCCCGCCAGTCCTTCGTCTCCGAGATGGTCGGCCCCGAGCAGCTGCAGAACGCGGTCAGCCTGAACTCGGCGAACTTCCAGTCCGCCCGCCTGGTCGGCCCGGCCGTCGCCGGTCTGATGATCACCGGCGTGGGCACCGGCTGGGCGTTCCTCGCCAACGGCCTGTCCTTCGTCGCGCCCATCACCGGCCTGCTGCTGATGCGCGCCCGCGAGCTGCACGTGGTCCGGCGCGCGCCGCGGGGCAAGGGCCAGCTGCGGGAAGGCCTGCGGTACGTGGCCGGTCGCCCCGAGCTGATCTGGCCGATCGTCCTCGTCGGTTTCATCGGCACCTTCGGCTTCAACTTCCCGGTGTGGCTGTCGGCCTACGCCGAGCACGTCTTCCACGCCGGTGCCGGCGGCTACAGCCTCTTCAACACCCTGATCGCCGCCGGCTCCCTGGTCGGCGCCCTGCTGGCCGCCCGGCGCGGCACGGCCCGGCTGCGCCTCCTGATCGCCGCCGCGCTGGCCTTCGGCGTGCTGGAGGTCGTGGCCGCGCTGGCACCGGCGTACTGGCTGTTCGCGCTGCTCATGGTCCCGATCGGGATCTTCGGCCTCACGGTGAACGTCACGGCGAACACCGCGGTCCAGATGGCCACCGACCCGGCCATGCGCGGCCGGGTGATGGCCCTGTTCATGATGGTGTTCATGGGCGGCACACCGCTGGGCGCGCCGGTCGTCGGCTGGATCACCGACACCTACGGCCCCCGGGTCGGCTTCGTCCTCGGCGGCGTCATCTCCGCCGTGGCGGCCGCCACCGTCGGCCTGGTCCTCGCCCGCATCGGCGGGCTGCGGCTGTCGGTGGGCTGGCACCGCGGTCATCCGCGGGTCCGGTTCGTCCCGCGCGAGCGGGAGGAGCTGGTGACGGCCGCGTGAGCCACCCGGCTCCCGGAGGGGGCGCGGGGTGTGCGGGGTGTGCTAACTCACCCTCCGGGCCAGCACCTGCCCCGGCCAGTCGTTCTCGGGGCCGGCGGTGTACGCCTGCGTCGGGGTGAAGCCGTTGGCCTCGTAGTAGGCGACGAGGCTGCCGTCGTCGCCCGCGTAGCAGTCCACGCGCAACAGGGCGCCCCCGGCCTGCCGGGTCACCTCGGCCGCGTGGGCGAGCAGGGCGGCACCGGCGCCCTGCCCCTTGAAACGGCGGTCGGAGGCGAGCCAGTGGATGTACTTCTCCGGCTCACCGGGCGACGGGAGGTGGGACAGGTAGTCGCCGGGAGCGTCGGTGAGGATGAGGGTGGCGGCCGGCACGCCGTCGACCTCGGCGATGTACGCCGTGCCCCTGGCCATGTATCCGGCCACCGAATCCACCACCGTCGGCTTCGTCGACAGCGGCTCGGTGCCCCACTGGCGGGTGCGCCCCTGTGAGACCAGCCACTCCACAGCGCTGTCGAGCATGCCGAGCATCACGGGGCGATCGGCGGGTCCGCCTTCGCGAATGGTGATCGTCATGAAAGCCATCATGCCCACAGGCGTCTGCGAAGGTGAAGGCATGAGACTCTTCGCCGCGGTGCTCCCCGCGGAGCATGTCGTCCATGAACTCGCCGCCGAGGTGGCCGAGTTGAAGAGGCTGCCCGGCGCGGACGCGCTGCGCTGGACGGGCCGCCCCGGCTGGCACTTCACGCTCGCCTTCTACGGCGAGGTCGCCGACGACGTCGTACCCGCCCTGTCGGACCGTCTCGCCCGCGCGGCCCACCGCACCGCCCCCTTCGGGCTGGCCGTCTGCGGCGGCGGCCAGTTCGGCCACGGCCGCGCGCTGTGGGCCGGGGCGTCCGGAGACGTCGCGGACCTGCGCCTGCTGGCGGAGCGGGCGGAGGCGGCGGCACGGAAGGCGGGGGTGCCGATGGAGGAGCACCGGCGGTACAAGGCGCATCTGACCGTGGCCCGCAGCCGGGACGCCTTCGAGACCCGGCCGTACGTCGACGCGCTGGCGGACTTCACCAGCAGCGCGTGGACGGTGGACGACCTGGTGCTGGTGCGCAGCAATCTGCCGCGGTCCGGGGTGAGGGGGGAGCAGCCGCGGTACGAGGTGGTCGGCCGCTGGTCCCTGGACGGCGCCGGTTAGGCTCGACGCCGTGGACCCGAAAACCCGGAACCGGATCATGGCCGGTGCGCTCGTTCTCATGTTTGTGGTGGTGGCCTTGGCTTCGGCCGTCAGGTAGCCGCTGCCTCCGGCCACCTCGGGGGCGGGGCGCGCGCGCCGTCCGGCGGCCGCCGGACGCCGGCCGCCACGGTTCGGTCGCGCGGTTCCCCGCGCCCCCAGGTTCTGTCGTCGGCTGCCGCTTCGGACCTACCAGGCGAAGGCCTCCGGGGACGGTCCCGGACCGGGGAAGACCTCGTCCAGGCCGCTCAGCAGCTCGTCGTCCAGCTCCAGCTCGACCGCCTTCAGCGCGGAGTCCAGCTGTTCGGCGGTGCGCGGGCCGACGATCGGGCCGGTCACGCCGGGCCGGGTCAGCAGCCAGGCCAGGGCCACCTCGCCGGGCTCCAGCCCGTGCTTGCCGACCAGGTCCTCGTACGCCTGGACCTGGGCGCGGGCGGCGGGGTCCTTGAGAGTGTCGGCGGCCCGGCCGGAGGCGCGGCGGCCACCCTGGACCTCCTTCTCCAGGATGCCGCCGAGCAGACCGCCGTGCAGCGGCGACCAGGGGATGACACCGAGGCCGTACTCCCGTGCGGCCGGGATCACCTCCATCTCGGCGCGGCGCTCGGCGAGGTTGTACAGGCACTGCTCGCTGACGAGGCCGATGGTGCCGCCGCGGCGGGCGGCGATCTCGTTGGCCTGGGCGATCTTGTAGCCCGGGAAGTTGCTGGATCCCGCGTAGAGGATCTTGCCCTGCTGGACCAGGGTGTCGATCGCCTGCCAGATCTCCTCGAACGGGGTGTCCCGGTCGACGTGGTGGAACTGGTAGAGATCGATGTGGTCGGTCTGCAGCCGCTTCAGGCTGGCGTCCACGGCCCGCCGGATGTTCAGCGCGGAGAGCTTGTCGTGGTTCGGCCAGGCGGCCTGGCCGTCGGGGGCCATGTTGGCGTAGACCTTGGTGGCGAGGACGACCTTGTCGCGGCGGTCGCCGCCCTTGGCGAACCAGTTGCCGATGATCGATTCCGTACGGCCCTTGTTCTCGCCCCAGCCGTACACATTGGCGGTGTCGAAGAAGTTGATGCCCGCGTCCAGCGCCGCGTCCATGATCGCGTGGCTGTCGGGCTCCTCCGTCACCGGGCCGAAGTTCATGGTGCCGAGGACGAGTCGGCTGACCTTGAGTCCCGTGCGTCCTAGCTGCGTGTACTTCATGGTCCACAAGCCAACGGCTTGAAGTGCGCTCTATGCAAGCGGTTGCGGGGGTCAGTCGCGGGGGAATTCGTCGGTTTTGAGGGTGAGGTCGACAACCGTGTGGGTGAGGTCCAGGGGGTCGCCGAAGTGTGCCTTCGTCTCGGTGGCGTAGTCGCCGTCGTGCGGCTGAGTGTAGATGCGGCACAGACCCTCGTAGGGGTCGGCGATGAGGTGGACGGGGACTTCGGCGAGGGCGTAGGCGAGTTTCTTGGATCCGTAGTCGTTCGCCGCCGTGTCCTTGGAGATGACCTCGGCCACGAATTCGACGTCCTGGTACCGCCAGCGGCCATTGCTGTCCTTCACCGACCGCTCGGCCATCGCCGCGACGTCACATGCGAAACCGTTCAGGCGCCCCGGGAAGTCGATCCGCACGTCGGAGGCCATCCGCCTTGCGCGGGTACCTTGCGCGGAGCTGCTCATAGATGTCAGCGATGATCTCCCAGTGGGTCTGACCCTGCGGCGACATGAAGATGTTCCCCCCGACGATCTCAACCTTGGTTCCCTCGGGGATGGGCATCTTCTCGAGGCACTCGAACATGACGTCCAGAGTCAGCTCGCCGCTCTGCTCGGCCATCTCGATCCTGTCTTCAAGGACGGTCATCGTGGCGCTCCTCCCCGGCCGCCCCACGGACAGGTACAGCCGCGCAGAACAACGATACGCAGGGTGACCAGGAGTCGCCGGAAATCGGTCAACTTGTTCCGGCCGCGTACGCCCGTCCGACTCCCCACGCCTCCCACATCGCCCCCGCGAACGCCGCCGCGATCCGGTGTTCCCCGCTCGCGTTGGGATGCGTGCCGTCGTAGGTGTCGGTGTGGATGTCGTACGGCTCGGGGCGCGAGGCCAGCAGCAGTGGTGAGCGGGGCTCGTCCAGGTCGGCCACCGTCTTGGCGAGCAGGACGTTGAAGAGGTCCACCTGGGCGGCGAACGGCTCGTCCGTCTCGGTGCGGATGTTCGGGATCACCGGCAGCAGGACCATGCGGATGCGCGGGTCGGTCTCCCGGGCGGCCGTGACGAACGCCCTTACGTTCTCCGCGGTCTGCTCGGCGTTCGTGTAGAAGCCCAGGTCGATCAGGCCGAGGGAGACCAGCAGCACGTCCGGACGGTGGCTGCGTACCGTCTCGCCGATCAGCGGCGCCATGTGCAGCCAGCCCTCGCCCCAGCCCGCCAGGTGCCGGCGGGGGAAGTCGGGTTCGGCGTACGCGTACGAGGCCGGCGCGTCGGCCGACTTGTCGTACAGCTCCTCGCGCGGTCCGACGAAGGTGAACGGGCCGTCGTACGTCGCGCACAGGTGCCGCCACAACCGGTATCGCCACGTGTGCTCGCCCGCGCTCCCGATCGTCATGGAGTCACCTACGGGCATGAATCTGAGCATCCGCTCATGATGGACGATCACACGCAGTCGTGGGATGTGAGGCCCACCACGTCCGGTGCGCCCCGCGGCAGCGCCGCGGCCGAACCTCCGGAGGCAGTGGCAGGCTTGGGGCATGCGTCGATCGTTCGCCGTCCTCGCCGGGGTGCTGCTCACCGGCGCCTGCGCGCTGCCCGCCTCCGCCGCCGACGGTGCCGGCGACCACGGCTTCACCCTCCAGGACCCGAGGATCACCGAGTCGAGCGGGCTCGCCGCCTCCCGTCTCCACCCCGGCGTCTACTGGACGCACAACGACAGCGGTGACGGACCGTACATCTACGCCGTCGACAGCCGGACCGGGAAGACCGTCGCCCGGATCACCCTGCGCGGCATCGGGTCCCCGCGCGATGTCGAGGCCATCTCCATCGGCCCGCACGACGAGATCTACCTCGGCGACATCGGCGACAACTTCGGCGGCAAGTGGCCGTACGTGTGGATCTACCGGCTGCCCGAGCCGAAGGAGCTGAAGGACCAGACGGTCACCGCCACGCAGTACGTCGTGAAGTACGCGAACGGGCCGCGCGACGCCGAGTCGCTGATCGTCCACCCGAAGACCGGGCGGGTCTACATCATCGACAAGAAGGAGGACGGCGGGCACCTGTACGAGGGCCCGGCCGCCCTCTCCACCTCCGGCGCGAACATCTTCAAGCCGATCGCCCCCGTCGACCTGTGGGCCACGGACGCGGCCTTCTCCCCCGACGGCCGGCACCTCGCCGTGCGCGGCTACCTCGGCGGCATCTACTACGACTGGAACGACGGCCGGATCAGCCGCAAGGGCCGTCTCGACGTGCCCCTGCAGGGCCAGGGCGAGGGCGTCAGCTACTCCGTCGACGGAACCAAGCTGCTGTACAGCAGCGAGGGCGCCGACAGCGAGGTCGTGGCGAAGGACGCACCCGACCCGCCCGCCTCCAAGTCCCCCTCCGCGAGCGGTGGTCCGAGCGACGGGACCGGTTCGACCGGCAGCAGCCTGAAGCTCGGCGCCGTCGTCGTCGCGGCGGGGGTGGCCGCGCTGTTCGGGGTGCGGCGGCTGCGGCGCCGGCGGTGAGCCGCCTTCACCGAGCGACAGGGCATGGGAGTTCGGGGCTCCGGCGATGCCCGGGAACAGGTCACCAGAGCGGCCAGGCGTCTGCCGTCGCGCTCGATGTCGCCCTGATGCTGCCGGGATCCGATCTGTGGATCTTCGAAGGGCGGCAGGTGCTCCTCAATCACCGCACAGGCGCCGGCGATTGGGCTGACGCGACCGTCGGGTCGCGCGCCGAGCCGAGCGTCGTGAAGCAGTGCTCGGACGCCTTCGAGGCCCTCTGGGCGCGGGGCATCCCGCACGAGACGTACGAGACATGGGCCCCCACCCCACCTCTCCGCGAGCGTGAACCGCGCCCACACGCACTTCACGTAGACGGCGCACGCAACGACGAGGGGCGCCCGGTGATCACCGGGCGCCCCTCACCGCCGAACTCGAAAAGTCAGAGCTTCTCGATCACGTAGTCGACGCACTTCGTCAGTGCCTCGACGTCCGCCGGGGCGATCGCCGGGAACATCGCGATGCGCAGCTGGTTGCGGCCGAGCTTGCGGTACGGCTCGGTGTCCACGATGCCGTTGGCGCGCAGCACCTTGGCGACGGCGGCGGCGTCGATCTCGTCCGCGAAGTCGATGGTGCCGATGACCTGGGAGCGCTTGGCCGGGTCGGTGACGAACGGGGTGGCGTACTTGCTCTCCTCGGCCCAGGTGTAGAGCCGGGTGGAGGAGTCCTTCGTGCGGGCCGTGGACCAGGCCAGCCCGCCCTGGCCGTTGAGCCACTTCAGCTGCTCGTTGAGCAGGAACAGGGTGGCGAGGGCCGGGGTGTTGTACGTCTGGTTCTTGCGGGAGTTGTCGATCGCCGTGGGGAGCGAGAAGAACTCCGGGACGTGGCGGCCGGAGGCGTGGACGCGCTCGGCGCGCTCGATCGCGGCGGGCGAGAAGACGCCGATCCACAGGCCGCCGTCGGAGGCGAAGGACTTCTGCGGGGCGAAGTAGTAGACGTCGGTCTCGGCGACGTCGACCGGGAGGCCGCCCGCGCCCGAGGTGGCGTCGACCAGGACGAGCGCGCCCTCGTCGGCGCCGGCCACCCGCTTGATCGGCATGGCCACACCGGTGGAGGTCTCGTTGTGCGTGAACGCGTAGACGTCGACGCCCGCCTCGGCCCGCGCCTCGGGGTGGGTGCCGGGGTCGGCGGCGATGACGGTGGGCTCGGCCAGCCACGGGGCGAGCTTGGCGGCCTTGGCGAACTTGGAGGAGAACTCGCCGAAGTTCAGGTGCTGGGACTTGTTCTCGATCAGACCGTGGGTGGCGATGTCCCAGAAGGCGGTGGAGCCGCCGTTGCCGAGGACCACCTCGTAGCCCTCGGGCAGCGAGAACAGCTCGGAGATGCCCTCACGGACCTCGCCGACCAGGTTCTTGACCGGCGCCTGGCGGTGGGAGGTGCCCAGCAGGGACGTACCGGTGGCGGCGAGGGCGTCCAGCGCCTCGGTGCGCACCTTGGAGGGGCCCGCGCCGAAACGACCGTCGGCGGGCTTGATGTCAGCAGGAATCTGGATGTCGGCCACGGAAGTGAGGTTAGCCGGTGGGGGAAACCGGGGCGAAGCCTCGTCCGTCGGATGAGACGGGGTTCGTGTCGCCGTGTCGCCGTCGCCGGGGGCGCTGTCCCCCGGCCCCGGGATCCCCGGCCGGCTGCCCGTCCGACGCGGTCGGCTGGTTTGCTGGACGTATGGCAGATCTTGCGGGCGAGCTTCGTAAGGTCGTCCGGGGCGACGTCGCCTTCGACGTCACCTCCCGGGCGCTGGTCACCATGGACGCGTCGAACTACCGGCGTGTCCCCGCGGGCGTCGTCGCCCCGGGAGACGCCGACGACGTGGCCGCCGTACTGGAGGTCTGCCGGGCGCGCGGTGTGCCGGTGGTGGCGCGCGGCGGCGGCACGTCGATCGCCGGGCAGGCGACCGGCGCCGGTGTGGTGCTGGACTTCACCCGGCACATGAACGGCCTGCTGGAGCTGGACCCGGGCACGCGCACGGCGGTCGTGCAGCCCGGCCTCGTCCTCGACCGCCTCCAGGAGGCCGCCGCCCCGCACGGTCTGCGCTTCGGCCCGGACCCCTCCACGCACAGCCGGTGCACGCTCGGCGGAATGATCGGCAACAACTCCTGCGGCTCGCACTCGGTGGCCTGGGGGACGACCGCGGACAGCGTGCGGGAACTGTCCGTCCTCACCGCGCGCGGACGGCGGCTGCGGCTCGGGCGGGGCTGGACGGACGCTCCCGAGGGGCTGCGCGAGCTGGTGGAGGGCGATCTGGCCCGGCTGCGCACGGGTTTCCCGGACCTGCCCCGCCGCATCTCCGGATACGCGCTGGACGCGCTGCTGCCCGAGAAGGGCACCGATGTCGCCCGCTCCTTCTGCGGCTCCGAGGGCACGCTCGGCATCCTCACCGAGGCGGTCGTGCAACTGGTCGAGGCCCCGCACGCGCGCGCCCTGGCGGTGCTGGGCTACGCCGACGAGAGCGCCGCCGCCGAGGCCGCCGCCGGTCTGCTGCCCTTCGGCCCGCTGACGGTGGAGGGGATGGCGGCCGACCTGGTGCGCTCTCCGGTCGGACTGCCCGAGGGCGGCGCCTGGCTGTTCGTGGAGACCGGCGGGGAGACGGCGGCCGAGGCACGCGCGCGTGCGCAGGAGATCGTCCGGGGCGCCGACGTGGTCGGCTCCCTGGTGGTGACGGACCCGGCCGCCCAGCGGACCCTGTGGCGCATCCGCGAGGACGCGAGCGGCACGGCGACGCGCATGCCCGACGGCAGTGAGGCCTGGCCCGGCTGGGAGGACTGCGCGGTGCCGCCCGCCCGGCTCGGCGCGTATCTGCGGGACTTCCGTGCGCTGCTGTCGGCCCATGGCCTGCGCGGCACGCCGTACGGCCATTTCGGCGACGGCTGCATCCACGTCCGTATCGACTTCGACCTGCTCACCGAGGCGGGCGTCGGCCGCTTCCGCCGCTTCTCCGAGGAACTGGCCGACCTGGTGGTGGCCCACGGCGGCTCGCTGTCCGGGGAGCACGGCGACGGGCAGGCCCGCGCGGAGCTGCTGTCACGCATGTACGGGGACGAGACGGTACGGCTCTTCGAGCGAGCCAAGGCGGTCTGGGACCCCGACGACCTGCTCAACCCCGGCATGCTGGTCCGTCCGGCCCCGCTGGACGCGAACCTCCGCTTCGCCGTCCTGCCCCGCCGCCCGGTGGACGTGGCCTTCGGCTACCCGTCCGACGACGGCGACTTCCGGGCCGCCGTCCGCCGCTGCGTGGGCGTCGCCAAGTGCCGTACGACCACGGCGGCCGGGCCCGCCGTGATGTGCCCCTCCTTCCGCGCGACCGGCGAGGAGGAGCACTCCACGCGCGGCCGGGCCCGGCTGCTGCACGAGATGCTCGCCGGTGAACTGGTCACCGACGGCTGGCGTTCCACGGAGGTCCGCGACGCCCTCGATCTGTGCCTGTCCTGCAAGGGCTGCCGCTCCGACTGTCCGGTCGGCGTCGACATGGCCACCTACAAGGCGGAGTTCCTGCACCACCACTACGCCGGCCGCCGCCGCCCCGCCGCGCACCTCAGCATGGGCCGACTGCCGCAGTGGCTGCGCTGGATCGCCCTCACGCACACCGCTCCACTGTTCAACGCCCTCGCGGCGGTGGGGCCGTTGGCCCGCGTCGGCAAACGCCTGGGCGGCATCGCGGCCGAGCGGGAGATCCCCCGGCTGGCGACACGGACGTTCACCGGTTGGTGGCGCGGGAGGAAGACGGTCCGGGGGGACGGGGGGACGGCGGGGGCGACGGGGATGGGGGCGGGCGGCTTGGAGTCGGGCGGCTCCGACTCGGGTGCAGGCGGCTCGGGGGCCGGGGGCCTGGTGGTGCTCTGGCCGGACACCTTCACCGAGCATCTGTCCCCGTCCGTCGGCCGGGCCGCCGTCCGGGTGCTGGAGGCCGCCGGGCTGCGTGTGGCCCTGCCGCCGACGCTGCTGGTGCGCGGGGGAGGGATCGCCGACGGCCGGACCCGCTCGGCCGCCGCGCTGCTCACCGCCCGCCGGGCCCGCGTCTGCTGCGGCCTCACCTACCTCTCCACCGGCCAACTCGACCGCGCCCGCGGGGTCCTGCGCCGCACCCTGGACCTGATGGAGCCGGTGCTGCGGGCCGAGGTCCCCGTCGTCGTGCTGGAACCGAGCTGCGCGGCCGCCCTGCGCACCGACCTGCCCGAGCTGTTGCACGACGATCCGCGCGCGGCGCGGCTGGCCGCGGCCGTCGTCACCTTCGCCGAGGCCGTGCAGCGGTACGCCCCGCACTGGACACCGCCCGCCGTGGACCGCCCGGTCGCCGGCCAGACGCACTGCCACCAGCACGCGGTGCTCGGCGACGGCCCCGACCGCCGGCTGCGCGAGGCCGCGGGCCTCACCGGCGAGCTGAGCGGCGGCTGCTGCGGACTCGCGGGCAACTTCGGCTTCGAGAAGGGCCACTTCGAGGTGTCCAGGGCCTGTGCGCAGGAACAGCTCCTGCCGTCGGTCCGGCAGGCGCCCGAGGAGGCGGTGATCCTGGCCGACGGCTTCTCCTGCCGTACCCAGCTGCAACAGCTGGCCGAAGTGCGGGGACGCCATCTGGCGGAGGTGCTGGCGGAGGCCCTGGACATTTCATAAGGCTCCTCTCAGCTTCATAAGAGAATTCTCAGCCCCGTGCCCGTCTCTCAGGAACCGCCAAGGTTTTCACAGCGGCCCTTTGCCAATTTTGCCGTTCAGGCTCCGTGGTGGCGTGTAAGTTCTTCGTCGTCGGGTTCCGGAAACGGAATTCGACATCCATGAGAACAGTGCGACATTAGGAGTCGGAATGAGCCTCAGGAAGCTCGCCCCGCTGCCCCCGAAGCCGAAGAAGCAGCTCCCGCCCCCGCCCCCGCCGAAGCCCAAGAAGAAGCACGGCCCGAAGCCGCTGCCCAAGCCGCTGCCCGGCCAGCACCGCTGAACCGGCTGAGCGAGCAGTGAAGTGAAAGGGGGCCGATGGTGCACCGTCGGCCCCCTTCTCCTTTCTTGGATTTTCCGCATCCGAAATCCGGGGCGAAATCCGGGGAGAAATCCGGGGCGAAAGTCGCGGATGTGTGCCGTGGATGCGTGCCGCAGATGCGTGATGGAAAGCGGAGGGGATGTGCATGGAATACGATGACGGCGAGGAACTGGAATACGAGTACGCCTCGACCCCGACCGTTCCGGCCCGTACCGCGTTCCGTCGTTTCTGGCCGCTGACCAGGGGGCTGCGCCGCTGGCTGCTGCTGGTCTGGCTGTGCACGGTGCTCGCCGCGCTCGCCGAGACCGAGGCCGTCCTGCTGTTCGGCGACCTCACCGACCATGCCCTGCAGAAGGGTTCACCGGCCGCGTTCTGGAGCCCGGCGGGCAAGTGGCTGGTGATCGCGGTGGTCGGCGCCGTCGTCGCCTACGCCGGCAACTCCCTCGCCGCCTGGGTGACCGAACGGTTCGTGATGCGGCTGCGCGAGCACGTCTTCGACCATGTCCAGCAGCTGCCCCCGCACTTCTTCCAGCGCCACCGCCAGGGCGATCTGCTCTCGCGGCTGACCGGCGACGTCGAGGCGATCGAGACGATGGTCGTGTCCGGCCTGGTCGGCGCCGCCTCGGCCGCCTTCTCCGCCCTCTTCTACGCGGTCGCCGCGTTCTGGCTGCGCTGGGACCTGGCCGCCGCCACCTTCGTCCTCGCGCCCCTGTTCTGGCTGGCCGCCCGCCGCTTCTCCGGCTCCATCAAGGACGTCTCGCGCGAGGGCCGGGTCGCCGACGGCGCGATCACCTCCGTGGTGGAGGAGTCCCTCGGCAACATCGTGCTCACCCAGGCGTACGACCGCAGGGACGCCGAACGCCGCCGGCTGCACGAGGAGGCCTCCGCCTGGTTCCGTGCCTCCGTCCGCTCCACCCGTCTGAACGAGGCGTACGAGCAGCTCGTCCAGGTCATCGAGACCGTGTGCGTGCTCGCCGTGATCGGCATCGGCGCCTGGGAGATCTCGACCGGCCGGATGACCCTCGGGCAGCTCCTCGCCTTCGCCGCCTTCCTCGGCTACCTCTATCCGCCGGTGCGCGGCCTCGCCCAGCTGGGCCTCACCGTCACCGCCGCCACGGCCGGTGCCGAGCGGCTCATCGAGATCCTGGACGTCCGCCCCTCGGTCTCCGACCCGCGCAGGGCCACGGAGGCCGGCCGCCCGGACGGCACCGTCGAGGTCCGCGGCGTCACCTTCCGCTACCCGGGCGCCGAGAAGGCCGCCCTCGAGGATCTCTCCTTCGCGGTCAGCCCCGGCGAGCTGGTGATCGTCACCGGCCCGAGCGGCGCCGGCAAGTCCACGGTGTCCAAGCTGCTGCTGCGCTTCTACGACCCGGACTTCGGAGACGTACTCCTGGACGGCGTACCCCTGCGGGACTTCCCGCTGGCCCGCCTGCGCGCGTATGTGACGCTCCTGCCGCAGGAGACGCTCGTCCTGCGCGACACGGTCCGCGCCAACATCGCCTGCGGCCGGCCCGGCGCCAGCGGCCAGGCGATCGAGGAGGCGGCACGGGCGGCCGACGCGCACGACTTCATCGTCCGCCTCCCCGACGGCTACGACACCCGGGTGGACCCCAACTCGGCCCGCCTCTCGGGCGGTCAGCTCCAGCGGCTGGCCATCGCCCGTGCCATCCTGCGCGACGCGCCCGTCCTGGTCCTGGACGAGCCGACGACCGGCCTGGACGCGATGGCCGCCCGCCGCGTGGTCAAACCGCTGCGCCGCCTGATGACCGGCCGTACGACGATCATGATCACCCACGATCTCAACCTCGCCCCCGACGCCGACCGCATTCTCGTCGTGGACCGGGGCCGGATCGTGGAGACCGGCCGCCACGACGAACTCCTCGCCCGGGGCGGCGCGTACGCCCGGCTGCACCGCTCGCAGAACAACGCGGTGACGGACACCGGCGAGCTGCGCATGCCGCTGTGGGGGGAGGCGCTGCCCCGGCCGGCCCATGAGCCGTACGGCACCGTGTCCGGGTACCTCCCCGACGGCCGTCCCCTGTTCCGTGGCGAGGAGGCCTGGCCGGGCGGGTGACCGTCGGAGGATTCCATCATCCGGGACAGTCCCTAAAAGGGTTCACGCTCCTGTCGAAGTCCATTACCCTGGACTTGGTAGTACATCGCGATGGACGTACTCGATCAAGCCCAGGACTGCCCGTGACCACCGCCTCCAGCGCTTCGAGCGCTTCCAGCACCTCCAGTGCCACGACACCGACCCCGGGCGCCCCGGGCGGGGCACCGCGCCGCTTCGGCTCCCTCGGCCCGGTGGGCCTGGTGCTGGCGGGCGGCATCTCGGTCCAGTTCGGCGGCGCGCTCGCGGTGACCCTGATGCCCCGGGCCGGCGCGCCGGGTGTCGTCGCCCTCCGCCTCCTCGCGGCGGCCGTGGTCCTGCTGCTGGTCTGCCGCCCCCGGCTGCGCGGCCACTCGCGCGCCGACTGGGGCACGGTGATCGCCTTCGGCATCGCGATGGCCGCGATGAACGGCCTCTTCTACGAGGCGCTCACCCGCATCCCGCTGGGCGCGGCGGTCACGCTGGAGGTCCTCGGCCCGCTCGCCCTGTCCGTGCTGGCCTCCCGCCGCGCGGTCAACGCGGTGTGGGCGGGGCTGGCCCTGCTCGGTGTCTTCCTGCTGGGCGGCGGAGGCTTCGGCAATCTCGACCCCATAGGTGTGGCATTCGCCCTGGGGGCCGGCGCCATGTGGGCGATCTACATAGTCTTCAGCGCCCGTACGGGCCGCCGCTTCCCGCAGGCGGACGGCCTGGCCCTGGCCATGGCGGTCGCTGCCCTGCTCTTCCTCCCCATCGGCGTCGCCGCGGCGGGCAGCCGCCTCCTGAACCCCACGACGGTCGCCCTCGGCTCGGCGGTGGCCCTGCTCTCCTCGGTCCTGCCCTACACCCTCGAACTCCTCGCCCTGCGCCGCCTGCCCGCCTCCACGTTCGCGATCCTGATGAGCCTCGAACCGGCGGTGGCGGCGACGGCCGGCTTCCTCGTCCTCGGCCAGTCCCTGTCGACGGCCGAGGCGGGAGCCATCGCCCTGGTCATCGCGGCGAGCATCGGCGCGGTCCGCACCCAGGTGGGCCGGGGCAGGGCCAAGGTGGAACCGGTGCCGGAGGCCTGAGCGCGCCCCGGTCCACGCGCGGCACCGGCCCCCTCCGGAGCCAGGCACGTGGAACACCGCCCTCACCGGGAGGGCGAACTGCGTGCGCGCCTTCGGGATGTCTGTGGAAACGTGGATCCCGTGGATCCCCTGACCGGCACTGGCACCGGCACCGGCAAGACCGCCCCTCGTCCGCTGAGGATCGCCGCTCGTGGCCGGGCGGTGCTCGCCGACCCCCGGATCAATCGCGGTACGGCGTTCACCGAGGCGCAGCGCCGCGAGCTGGACCTCGTCGGACTGGTCCCGCCGCGCGTGCTCAGCCAGGACGAGCAGGCCGAGCGCGCCTACGGGCAGTTCCGGGACCAGTCGGGCGACCTGGCCAAGAGCGTGTACCTGACCGCCCTGCACGACCGCAACGAGGTGCTGTTCTACCGGCTCGTCGGCGATCACCTCGAAGAGATGCTGCCCATCGTCTACACCCCTACCGTGGGCACGGCGATCCGCCGCTACAGCACCGAGTTCCGCCGCCCGCGCGGCATCTACCTCTCCGTGGACGCCCCCGAGGACATCGAGCGCTCCCTGCGCGCGAGCGGCCTCGGCGCGGGCGACGTCGACCTGATCGTGGCCACCGACGGCGAGGGCATCCTCGGCATCGGCGACTGGGGCGTGGGCGGCATCGACATCGCGGTCGGCAAGCTCGCCGTCTACACGGCCGCCGCCGGCATCGACCCGCGCCGCACCCTGCCGGTCATGCTCGACGTCGGCACCAACCGCGTGGAACTCCTCGACAACCCCCTCTACCTCGGCAATCGTCACCCCCGTGCCGACCGCGAGACGTACGACGCCTTCATCGACGCCTACGTGACCACCGCGACCGCGCTCTTCCCGGACGCCCTGCTGCACTGGGAGGACTTCGGCCCCGCCAACGCCCGCCGCATCCTCGACCGCTACCGCGACCGGGTGTGCACCTTCAACGACGACATCCAGGGCACGGGCGCGGTGAATCTCGCCGCCGTCCTGTCCGGCGCGCACGCCGCGGGCGTGCCCCTGCCCGAGCACCGGATCGTCGTGTTCGGCGCGGGCACGGCCGGTGTCGGCGTCGCCGACCAGCTCCGGGACGCCCTGGTCGCCGAGGGGCTGTCCCCGGCCGAGGCCACCGCGCGCTTCTGGTGCGTCGACCGCTACGGGCTGCTCACCAGCGACCAGGGGGACAGGCTCCGCGACTTCCAGCGGCCCTACGCCCGCCCCGCCGCCGAGGCCGACGGCTGGCGGCGCGACGACCGCCTGCCCGGCATCCCCCTCGACGAGGTGGTCCGGCGGGTCCGCCCGACCATCCTCATCGGTACTTCCGGTCAGGGCGGTGCCTTCACCGAGAGCATCGTCCGCGCGATGGCCGCGCACACCGCGCGCCCGATCATCCTGCCCATGTCCAACCCCACCGACCTCGCCGAGGCCACCCCCGCCGACCTCCTCGACTGGACGGACGGCGCGGCGCTGGTGGCCACCGGCAGCCCCTTCGCCCCGGTCGAGCGGGACGGGACGACGTACGAGATCGGACAGGCCAACAACGCCCTGGTCTTCCCCGGTCTCGGTCTCGGCGCGATCGTCGCACGCGCCGCCCGTGTCACCGACCGCATGCTCCGCGCGGCGGCGGACGCCGTGGCCCACCGGACCGCAGACCCGGACGCCGCCCGGCCGAACGCGCCGGTCCTGCCGCCGATCCGCGAGCTGCGCGGCACATCGGAGGCGGTCGCCGTGGCCGTGGTCCGCGCGGCGCTCGCGGACGGCGTCGCCCGAGCCGACCTCGCGGACACCCCGGGAGACGTCGAGGCGGCGGTGCGCGAGGCGCGCTGGGAGCCGGTGTATCCGGCGGTGGAAGCGGTGTGACGGACGGCGCGGGCGGCTCCCCGCCCGCGCCGGGCAGGGCGCCCGTCTTGTGTCGGCCAAATTCATGCAAGCGTGCTTGATTGTTTCTAGGTCCGCTGCCATGCTCCCCCCATGGCCGACCCGACGCCCGTCATCGACGACCTGCGTGCCGAGACCGAGGAACTCGACCTGCTCGTGGCCGAGTCGAGTCCGGAGCAATGGGCGCTGCCCACCCCGGCGCCCGGCTGGACCCTCGCCCACCAGATCGCGCACCTCGCCTGGACCGACCGCTCGGCGCTGCTCGCCGTCACCGACGAGGCCGCCTTCCGGGCCCTGGTCGAGAAGGCGCTCGCCGCCCCCGACTCGTTCGTGGACGAGGGCGCGGAGGACGGCGCCCGGCTCGCCCCCGCCGAGCTGCTGCGGACCTGGCGCTCCGGACGCCAGGCCCTCGAACAGGCACTGCGCGCCGCACCGCCCGGCGCCCGATTCCCCTGGTACGGCCCGCCCATGTCCGCCGCCTCCATGGCAACTGCCCGACTCATGGAGACCTGGGCCCATGGCCTGGACATCGCCGATGCGCTGAGTGTGGTCCGCACACCCACCGACCGGCTGGGGCATGTGGTCCGACTGGGCGTCCGCACCCGGGACTTCGCCTACACCGTCCATGGGAGCACACCACCCGCCGACGCGTTCCGCGTGGAACTCACCTCGCCCACGGGCGAGTTGTGGACGTACGGCCCCGAGGGCGCGGCGCAGCGTGTCACCGGTCCCGCCCTCGACTTCTGCCTGCTCGTCACCCAGCGCGCCCACCGCGCCGACCTCGCCCTGATCGCCACCGGCCCGGACGCCGACCACTGGCTGGACATCGCGCAGGCCTTCGCGGGCCCGCCCGGTACCGGCCGCTCACCCCAGGGGTCCGAGCGGTGAGGGCCCTGCGCATCGGCAACTTCTCCGGCTTCTACGGCGATCGCGCGAGCGCCCTGCGCGAGATGCTCACCGGCGGCGAACTCGACGTCCTCACCGGCGACTACCTCGCCGAACTCACCATGCTGATCCTCGCCCGCGAGCGGTTGAAGAACCCCGGCGCCGGATACGCCCGCACCTTCCCGCGCCAGCTGGAGGACTGCCTCGGCCTCGCCCACGAGCGCGGGGTGAAGATCGTCACCAACGCCGGGGGCCTGAATCCGGGCGGACTCGCCGCCGCCGTACGGGAGCTGGCCGGCCGGCTGGGCATCCCCGTCCGGGTCGCGCACGTCGAGGGCGACGACCTCGCCGCCGAGCACCCCACGGTCCTCGCCGCCAACGCCTACCTCGGCGGCTTCGGCATCGCCGAGTGCCTGCGCGCCGGCGCGGACGTCGTCGTCACCGGGCGTGTGACCGACGCGGCCCTCGTCACCGGGCCGGCCGCCGCCCACTTCGGCTGGCGGCCCGGGGAGTACGACCGGCTCGCCGGCGCCGTCGTCGCCGGACACGTGCTGGAGTGCGGCACGCAGGCCACCGGCGGGAACTACGCGTTCTTCCGGGAGGGCGACGTGCACCGGCCCGGCTTCCCGCTCGCCGAGATCCACGCCGACGGCAGCAGCGTCATCACCAAGCACCCCGGCACCGGCGGCCTGGTCGACATCGGCACGGTCACCGCGCAGCTGCTGTACGAGACCGGCGGCGGCCGGTACGCCGGGCCCGATGTCACCGCCCGGCTGGACACCGTACGGCTGAGCCAGGACGGGCCGGACCGGGTGCGGATCGAGGGGGTGCGGGGCGAGGCGCCGCCGCCGACGCTGAAGGTCGGCCAAAACCGGCTCGGCGGCTTCCGCAACGAGGTCGCCTTCGTCCTCACCGGACTCGACATCGAGGCCAAGGCCGACCTCGTGCGGCGCCAGCTCGCCGACGCGCTCGCCAAGACGCCGCCCGCCGAGGTCCGTTGGGAGCTGGTCCGCACCGACCGGCCGGACGCCGACACCGAGGAGACCGCGAGCGCCCTGCTGCGGCTGGTCGTGCGCGACGCGGACGAACGGGTCGTCGGACGGGCGCTGACCGGGGCCGCCGTGGAGCTGGCGCTGGCCAGCTACCCCGGCTTCCATGTGCTGTCCCCACCCGGAAAGGGCGCCCCCTATGGGGTCTTCGAGGATGTGTACGTCCCCCATGGTGCCGTAGACCATAGGGCGGTCCTCCATGACGGACGCCGGGTCCCCGTGGCACCGCCACAGGACACCCGGCCCCTGGACGCCGTACCGGAACCGGCCCTTCCCGACCCGCTGCCCTCCGGGCCGACCCGGCGCGCGCCGCTCGGGCTGATCGCCGGGGCCCGCAGCGGGGACAAGGGCGGGAACGCCAATGTCGGCGTCTGGGCCCGTACCGGCGACGCCTGGCGGTGGCTCGCCCACGAGCTGACCGCCGAGAGGTTCCGCGAACTGATCCCCGAGAGCCGGGACCTGCCCGTCACCCGGCACCTGCTGCCGAACCTCCGCGCGGTCAACTTCGTCGTCGAGGGCATCCTCGGCGCCGGCGTCGCCGCACAGGCCCGCTTCGACCCGCAGGCCAAGGCCCTCGGCGAATGGCTGCGCTCCCGCCGTCTGGACATCCCGGAGGCTCTGCTGTGACCACCCTGACCTCGGCCCTGGACCCGGGCGGACCCGCCCACCGCGCCCACCGCGCCCACCGCGAGAGCATGCTCGCCAAGCTCGCCGAACTCGACGCCGAGCACGCCAAGGCGCTCGCGGGCGGCGGCGAGAAGTACGTCCAACGGCACCGCGAGCGCGGCAAGTTGCTCGCGCGTGAGCGCATCGAGCTGCTCCTCGACCCCGACACGCCGTTCCTGGAGCTGTCGCCGCTCGCCGCCTGGGGCAGCGACCACACGGTCGGCGCCTCGCTCGTCACCGGCATCGGCGTGGTCGAGGGCGTGGAGTGCCTGATCACCGCCAACGACCCGACCGTGCGCGGCGGCGCGAGCAACCCGTGGAGTCTGAAGAAGGCCCTGCGTGCCAACGACATCGCGCTCGCCAACCGGCTGCCCTGCATCAGCCTGGTCGAGTCCGGCGGCGCCGACCTGCCCTCGCAGAAGGAGATCTTCATCCCGGGCGGCGCCATCTTCCGCGACCTCACCCGGCTGTCCGCGGCCGGCATCCCGACCGTCGCGGTCGTCTTCGGCAACTCCACCGCGGGCGGCGCCTACATCCCCGGCATGTCCGACCACGTGATCATGGTCAAGGAGCGCGCGAAGGTGTTCCTCGGCGGGCCGCCGCTGGTGAAGATGGCCACCGGCGAGGAGAGCGACGACGAGTCCCTGGGCGGCGCCGAGATGCACGCGCGCGTGTCGGGCCTCGCCGACTACTTCGCCGTCGACGAGCCGGACGCGCTGCGCCAGGCCCGCCGGGTGGTCGCCCGCCTGGGCCACCGCAAGGCGTACCCGGACCCGGGCTCCGCCGAGCCGCCCGCGTACGACCCGGAGGAGCTGCTGGGCATCGTCCCCGGCGATCTGAAGACCCCCTTCGACCCGCGCGAGGTCATCGCCCGGATCGTGGACGCCTCCGACTTCGACGAGTTCAAGCCGCTGTACGGGACCAGCCTGGTGACCGGCTGGGCCGCCCTGCACGGCTATCCGGTCGGCATCCTGGCCAACGCCCAGGGCGTCCTGTTCAGCGCCGAGTCGCAGAAGGCCGCCCAGTTCGTCCAGCTCGCCAACCAGCGGGACATCCCGCTGCTGTTCCTGCACAACACCACCGGCTACATGGTCGGCAAGGAGTACGAGCAGGGCGGGATCATCAAGCACGGCTCGATGATGATCAACGCGGTCAGCAACAGCCGGGTCCCGCATCTGTCGGTGCTGATGGGCGCGTCGTACGGCGCCGGCCACTACGGGATGTGCGGGCGGGCGTACGATCCGCGCTTCCTGTTCGCCTGGCCCAGCGCCAAGTCCGCCGTCATGGGCCCGCAGCAGCTCGCCGGCGTGCTGTCCATCGTCGCCCGCCAGTCGGCCGCGGCGAAGGGGCGGCCGTACGACGAGGACGCGGACGCGGCCCTGCGCGCCATGGTGGAGCAGCAGATCGAGTCCGAGTCGCTGCCCATGTTCCTGTCCGGGCGGCTGTACGACGACGGCGTCATCGACCCGCGCGACACCCGCACCGTTCTCGGCCTGTGCCTGTCCGCGATCCACACCGCCCCCTACGAGGGCGCCCGCGGCGGCTTCGGCGTCTTCCGGATGTGAGGTCCATGATCCAGACCCTGTTGGTCGCCAATCGCGGCGAGATCGCCTGCCGGATCTTCCGCACCTGTGGTGAGTTGGGAATCCGGACGGTCGCCGTGCACTCGGACGCCGACGCGGACGCGCTCCACGCGCGCGTGGCCGACACGGCGGTACGGCTGCCGGGCGCGGCGCCCGCCGAGACGTATCTGCGCGGCGACCTGATCGTGAAGGCGGCCCTCGCCGCCGGCGCGGACGCCGTGCACCCCGGTTACGGCTTCCTCTCCGAGAACCCCGGTTTCGCCCGCGCCGTCCTCGACGCCGGCCTGACCTGGATCGGCCCGCCCCCGGAGGCCATCGAGGCGATGGCGTCCAAGACGCGGGCGAAGGATCTGATGGGGATCGCGTCCCTGGCCGAGTCCGAGGTCACCGAGGCCGACCTTCCGGTCCTGGTGAAGGCGGCCGCGGGCGGCGGAGGGCGCGGGATGCGGATCGTGCGCCGTCTGGAGGAGCTGAGCGCCGCACTGGAGGGCGCGCGCGCCGAGGCCGCGAGCGCCTTCGGTGACGGCGAGGTCTTCGTGGAGCCGTATCTGGAGCACGGCCGCCATGTCGAGGTGCAGATCCTCGCCGACACCCACGGCACCGTCTGGCCGCTCGGCACCCGCGACTGCTCGCTCCAGCGCCGCCACCAGAAGGTCGTCGAGGAGGCCCCGGCGCCCGGCCTCGGCGGGGGGCTCGCGGACGAGCTGTACACGCTGGCCGTACACGCCGCACGCGCCGTCTCCTACGTCGGCGCCGGCACCGTCGAGTTCCTGGTCGCCGACGGCCGGGCGCACTTCCTGGAGATGAACACCCGCCTCCAGGTCGAACACCCCGTCACGGAGGCCGTGTTCGCCGTCGACCTGGTCGCCGAGCAGATCCGTGTCGCCGAGGGCCACGCCCTGGAGAAGGACCCGCCACGCGCGCGTGGCCACGCGATCGAGGCCCGCCTGTACGCCGAGGACCCCGCCCGCGACTGGGCCCCGCAGACCGGCACCCTGCACCACCTCGCCGTACCGGCCGGCGTCCGCCTGGACACCGGCTACACCGACGGCGACACCATC
Organism: Streptomyces yokosukanensis; assembly: GCF_001514035.1. Taxonomy (GTDB): domain Bacteria; phylum Actinomycetota; class Actinomycetes; order Streptomycetales; family Streptomycetaceae; genus Streptomyces; species Streptomyces yokosukanensis. The sequence goes on from NZ_KQ948209.1 coordinate 232,781, forward strand.
GGCGTCCACTACGACCCGATGCTCGCCAAGGTCGTCGCCCACGCACCCACGCGCGCGGAGGCGATCCGCGCGCTGGCGGGCGCCCTGGAGCGGGCCGAACTGCACGGCCCGGTCACCAACCGGGAGCTGCTCGTGCGCTCGCTGCGCCACGAGGAGTTCACGAGCGGCCGCATGGACACCGGCTTCTACGACCGCCATCTGCCCGCCCTGACGGCCCCGGCCCCCGACCCGTACGCCCCCCTCGCCGCGGCCCTGGCCGACGCCCACGGCCGCTCCCGCTTCGGCGGCTGGCGCAACCTGCCCTCGCAGCCGCAGGTCAAGCGGTACGCGATGGCGGGGGAGGAGCACGAGGTCCGCTACACGCACACGCGTGCCGGCCTCGCGGCGGACGGCGTGTGCGTCGTGCACGCGGGCGCGCGCCTGGTCGTCCTCGAAGTGGACGGTGTGCGGCGCCGGTTCGAGGTCTCCGCGTACGGCGACCAGGTCCATGTCAACGCCATCCGTCTCACCGCCCTGCCCCGCTTCCCCGACCCCACCGCCCAGTCGGCCCCGGGCTCCCTGCTGGCCCCGATGCCGGGCACTGTCGTGCGCATCGCCGAGGACCTGGCCGAAGGGGCAGCCGTCGAGGCGGGCCGGCCGCTGATCTGGCTGGAGGCGATGAAGATGCAGCACCAGATCTCGGCGCCGGTCGCGGGCACGCTCAGCGCCCTCCCGGTCTCCGTGGGACAGCAAGTGGAGATGGGGACGCTCCTGGCCGTCGTCGAGGGCGACCGCCCCTAGGGGCGCGGGGAACTGCGCGAGCAACCACACACCAGCCGCACTCGGAGGACTCGCATGACCACCCACATCGAATCCGAAGAACACAAAGCCCTGCGAGCCGCAGTATCGGCCCTCGGCAGGCGCTACGGCCGCGACTACCTCGTCCGGGCCGTCGCCGAGGGCAGACCCCCCGCCGAACTCTGGTCCGAGGCAGGCAAACTCGGCTACCTCGGCGTCAACCTGCCGGAGGAGCACGGCGGCGGAGGCGGCGGAATCACCGAACTCTCCATCGTCCTCGAAGAGCTGGGCGCGGCGGGCTCGCCCCTGCTCATGCTCGTGGTCTCACCCGCCATCTGCGGCACGGTCATCGCCCGCTTCGGCACCGAGGAGCAGAAGCGGCAGTGGCTCCCCGGCATCGCCGACGGCAGCCGCCTCATGGCCTTCGGCATCACCGAACCCGACGCCGGCTCCAACTCCCACCGCATCACCACCAGCGCCCGTCGCGACGGCACCGACTGGCTGCTCACCGGCCGCAAGGTCTTCATCTCCGGTGTCGACATCGCCGACGCCGTCCTGATCGTCGGCCGCACCGAGGACGCCCGCACCGGACGCCTCAAGCCCTGCCTGTTCATCGTCCCGACGGACGCCGAGGGCTTCCACAAGCGCCCCATCGACATGGAGCTCAACGCCGCGGAGAAGCAGTTCGAGCTGGTCCTGGACGACGTACGGCTGCCCGCCGGCGCGCTTGTCGGCGAGGGAGAGGACGCGGGGCTGCTCCAGCTGTTCGCAGGCCTCAACCCCGAACGCATCATGACCGCGGCCTTCGCCATCGGGATGGGCCGCTACGCGCTCGCCAAGGCCGTCGAGTACGCCCGCGACCGCACCGTCTGGAAGACCCCGATCGGCGCCCACCAGGCCGTCGCGCACCCCCTCGCGCAGGCGCACATCGACCTGGAGCTGGCCCGGCTGATGATGCAGAAGGCGGCTCATCTCTACGACGCCGGCGACGACATCGGCGCGGGCGAGGCCGCCAACATGGCGAAGTACGCGGCCGGGGAGGCCTGTGTGAAGGCCGTCGACCAGGCCGTGCACACCCTCGGCGGCAACGGGCTCACGCGCGAGTTCGGGCTCGCCTCGCTGATAACGGCCGCGCGCGTGGCTCGTATCGCGCCGGTGAGCCGGGAGATGATCCTCAACTACGTCTCCCACCAGACTCTGGGCCTGCCCAAGTCGTACTAGCGACCGCACTGGAGGAACCGTGTTCCGCAGCGAGTACGCAGACGTCCCGCCCGTAGAACTGCCCATCCACGAGGCCGTCCTGGGCCATGCCGCCGGTTTCGGCGACCGCCCGGCCCTGATCGACGGCACGGACGGCACCACGCTCACGTACGAGCAGGTGGACCGGTTCCACCGGCGCGTCGCCGCCGGTCTCGCCGCCGCGGGCGTCCGCAAGGGCGACGTCCTCGCCCTGCACAGCCCCAACACGATCGCCTTCCCGACCGCGTTCTACGCGGCCACGCGCGCGGGTGCCTCCGTCACCACGGTGCACCCGCTCGCCACGCCCGAGGAGTTCGCCAAACAGCTGCGCGACAGCGGCACCCGCTGGATCGTCACCGTCTCGCCCCTGCTGGAGACGGCCCGCCGCGCCGCCGAACTCGCGGGCGGGGTGCGGGAGATGTTCGTCTGCGACGGCGCGCCCGGACACCGGTCGCTCATCGACATGCTCGCCACCACCGCCCCCGAGCCGCAGCCCGCCCTCGACCCGGTCGAGGACATCGCCGTGCTGCCGTACTCGTCCGGTACCACCGGTGTCCCCAAGGGCGTGATGCTCACCCACCGGCAGATCGCCACCAACCTCGCCCAGCTGGAACCCGCCGCCGCCATGGCACCGGGCGACCGCATCCTGGCCGTCCTGCCGTTCTTCCACATCTACGGCCTCACCGCCCTGATGAACGCGCCGCTGCGCAAGGGCGCCACGGTCGTCGTCCTGCCCCGCTTCGACCTGGAGACCTTCCTCGCGGCCATCGAGAACCACCGCATCACCGGCCTGTACGTCGCCCCGCCGATCGTCCTCGCCCTCGCCAAGCATCCGGTGGTCAGCGAGTACGACCTGTCCTCGCTGAAGTACGTCATCAGCGCCGCCGCCCCGCTGGACGCCCAGCTGGCCCGCGCCTGCGCACAGCGCCTCGGCCTGCCCCCGATAGGCCAGGCCTACGGCATGACGGAGCTGTCACCGGGCACCCACGTCGTCCCGCTGGACCGGCTGCACGCCGCACCCGCCGGCACGGTCGGCAAGCTCATCGCCGGCACCGAGATGCGGATCGTGTCCCTGGACGACCCCGCCAAGGACCTCGCCGCCGGCGAGTCCGGCGAGATCCTGATCCGCGGCCCCCAGGTGATGAAGGGCTACCTCGGCCGCCCCGACGCCACCACCGCCATGATCGACGCCGACGGCTGGCTGCACACCGGGGACGTCGGACACGTAGACGCCGACGGCTGGCTGTTCGTCGTGGACCGGGTGAAGGAACTCATCAAGTACAAGGGCTTCCAGGTGGCCCCCGCCGAACTGGAGGCGCTGCTGCTCACCCACCCCGGCATCGCCGACGCCGCCGTCATCGGCACCTACGACGACGACGGCAACGAGGTCCCGCACGCCTTCGTCGTCCGCCACCCCCAGGCCGCCGAGGACCTCACCGAGAACGAAGTCCTCCTCCACGTCGCCGAACGCGTCGCCCCCTACAAGCGCGTCCGCCGGATCACCTTCGTCGACACCGTCCCGCGCGCGGCCTCCGGCAAGATCCTCCGCCGCGAACTGCGCGACCTCAGGGAGCACCCGTGAGCACACTGATCGGCCGCACGCGCGCGCGTGCCGTCGAAACCCTCAGCCTCGACGCGACCGACACCCGCAACGCGCTCTCGGCGGCCCTCGTCGCCGAACTCGCGAGCGCCCTGGCCGACTGCGCCGAGGACCAGGACGTACGGGCCGTCGTCCTCACCCACACCGGCGGCACCTTCAGCGCGGGCGCCGACCTGCGCGACCCCCCGCCCCCGGACGCCCTGGTCGGCCTGCTCCGGCAGATCGTCGAGCTGCCCACACCGGTGGTCGCCCGGGTCACCGGCCACGTCCGCGCGGGCGGCCTCGGCCTCCTCGCCGCCTGCGACATCGCGGCCGCCTCCACCACCGCCACCTTCGCCTTCACCGAGGTCCGCATCGGCGTCGCCCCGGCCGTGATCTCCCTGCCGGTGATCCCGCGCACCGACCCCCGCGCCCTCGCCCGCCACTACCTCACCGGTGAACGCTTCGACCCGGCGGAAGCCGTACGCCTCGGACTGCTCACGACGACGGCCGACGACGTGGACGAGGCACTCGCCCCGATCCTCGACGGACTGCGCCGCTGCGCCCCACAGGCCCTCGCCGAGACGAAACGGCTGCTCACGGCTAGGGTGCTGGAGACATTCGACCGGGACGCGGCGGACCTGACCGCCCTCTCGGCCCGGCTGTTCGCCTCCGACCACGCCCGGGAGGGGATGACGGCCTTCCTGGAGAGACGGGACGCGGCATGGGTGGTGTGACCGGATGAGCACGACGGCGGAACGCGACCGCGTGCCCAAGCAGGACCGCAGCCGGGCCACCCGGCAGCGGCTCCTGGAGGCCGCCGTGGCCTGCCTGGCCGAGCACGGCTGGGCGGGCTCCACCGTCGCCGTGGTCGCCGAACGCGCCGGTGTCTCGCGCGGCGCCGCCCAGCACCACTTCCCGACCCGCGAGGACCTGTTCACGGCCGCCGTCGAGTACGTCGCCGAGGAGCGCTCCACGGCCCTGCGCGCCCTCTTCCCGGAGGGCGCCGCCGACCGCCGCGCCGTCCTCGCCGCCCTCGTCGACCTCTACACCGGCCCCCTCTTCCGCGCCGCCCTGCACCTGTGGGTCGCCGCCTCCAACGAGGACCAGCTGGGCTCGCGGGTGACCGAGCTGGAGGCCCGCGTCGGCCGCGAGACCCATCGCATCGCCGTCGACCTCCTCGGCGCCGACGAGTCCCGCCCCGGCGTCCGCGAGACCGTCCAGGGCTTCCTGGACATGGCCCGCGGCCTCGGTCTCGCCAACCTCCTCACCGACGACACCGCCCGCCGTGAGCGGGTCGTCGCCCAGTGGGCCGCGCTGCTGGAGGAGGCGCTCGGCTGACCCCGTTGCCGGTGCCGGCGGCCACGGTCGCGGGCCTGGGGGATCATTTCCGGACGTTCGAGGGTGAGCGCGGCCAGGCCGTCGGACGGTTCTCGGCGGGCGCCGCCCGGGTCGACCGCGCGGTCCCGGTGCGCAAGGGCTCTGATCCGGTGAGACCGGCCACATCCGTATCCGGACCGGCGCAGTACCCTTGCCGCATGCTTCCGATGCTCGTTCGCCGTCGCCACGTGGACTACGTGCGCGTCACGAGCATGGGCTGTCGCCTTTCGGCCTGATTCAGCCCCTTTCTTCTCCCTCTTCTTACGGCATCGTGGGCGCCGCCCTACCCTCGGCGGCCTGCCCGTGGCCCACACACCCCTGTGGACGCATCCATGACCATGCACACCACGACGACGACCCCGTCGTACGACCAACTCCCCATCATCGACCTGTCGGCCGCCGACCGTGGCCCCCAGGCTCGCGCCCTGCTCCACGCCCAACTGCACAGCGCCGCCCACGACGTCGGCTTCTTCCAGCTCGTCGGACACGGTGTGACCCGGGCCGAGACCGATGCGCTGCTCAGCGCCATGCGCGCCTTCTTCGCCCTCCCCGAGGCCGACCGGCTCGCCCTCGACAATGTGAACTCGCCGCACTTCCGCGGCTACACCCGCACCGGCGACGAACGCACCGGCGGCGCCCGCGACTGGCGCGACCAGCTCGACATAGGCGCCGAACGCCCCGCCCGCGTCCCCGGCCCCGACGAGCCGCCGTACTGGTGGCTGCAGGGCCCCAACCAGTGGCCCGCCGCCCTTCCCGAGCTGCGCACGGCGGCCCTGACCTGGATCGACAGGCTCAGCGCGGTCGCCGAGCGGCTCCTGCGCGAACTCCTGGCCGCGATCGGTGCCCCCGCCGACTTCTACGCCCCGATCTTCGGCGACCGGGCCCACCCGCACCTCAAGCTCGTCCGCTACCCCGGCAGCGCGGGCGACGGCACCGAGCAGGGCGTGGGCGCCCACAAGGACTACGGCTTCCTGACGCTCCTGCTCCAGGACAGGGTCGGCGGCCTCCAGGTCCATCGCGAGGACGGCCGCTTCCACGACGTCCCGCCCCTTCAGGGCGCCTTCGTGGTCAACCTCGGCGAACTCCTGGAGGTCGCCACCAACGGCTACCTCCTCGCCACCAACCACCGCGTGGTCAGCCCACCGGGAGCCACCGAGCGCTTCTCGGTCCCGTTCTTCTACAACCCCCGCCTTGACGCCCGGACGGCCCCCCTGCCCTTCCCGCACGCCGCCGAGGCCCCGGGCATCACCACCGACCCGGCGAACCCCCTGTACGCCGAGTACGGCTACAACGAGTTGAAGGGCAAGCTCCGAGCCCACCCGCTGGTGGCGGAGCGGCACCACGCGACCCTGCTGACACCGGCGGCGTGAACTGTCCGGCGGCGGCGCCGACATGCGGCGCCGCCCCCAGGGGCACGAGGGGCCGCAACGGTCCGCAGCCGCCCGCGCCCCGTACGCGCTCCGGTCAGTGGGCGATGTCCGCGTACCCCTCGATGTCCTGCGGACTCCGCGTCCCCGGCCCCACATAGCGAGCGGAAGGCCGCACCAGGCGACCGGTCCGCTTCTGCTCCAGGATGTGCGCCGACCACCCGGCCGTACGCGCGCACGTGAACATCGACGTGAACATGTGCGCCGGCACCTGAGCGAAGTCCAGCATGATCGCGGCCCAGAACTCCACGTTGGTGGCCAGCACCCGATCCGGCCGCCGGCTGTGCAGCTCCTCCAGCGCGGCCTTCTCCAGCGCCTCCGCGATCTCGAACCGCGGCGCCCCCAACTCCCGTGCCGTGCGCCGCAACACCCGCGCCCGCGGATCCTCGGCCCGGTACACCCGGTGCCCGAACCCCATCAGCCGCTCACCCCGGTCCAGGGCCTGCCTGACGTACGCCTCGGCGTCCCCGGTCCGCTCGATCTCCTCGATCATGCCGAGCACCCGCGAGGGCGCTCCCCCGTGCAGCGGCCCGGACATGGCCCCCACCGCACCCGAGAGCGCGGCGGCGACATCGGCCCCGGTGGAGGCGATCACCCGGGCCGTGAAGGTCGAGGCGTTCATGCCGTGCTCCGCGGCGGACGTCCAGTACGCGTCCACGGCCGCGACATGCTTCGGGTCCGGCTCGCCCCGCCAGCGGATCATGAACCGCTCGACCACGGAACCCGCCTTGTCGATCTCCCGCTGGGGCACCATCGGCAGCCCCTGCCCGCGCGCGGACTGGGCGACGTACGACAACGCCATCACGGCGGCCCGCGCGAGATCGTCCCGTGCCTGCCGCTCGTCGATGTCGAGCAGCGGCTTCAGTCCCCACACCGGGGCCAGCATGGCGAGCGCCGACTGCACGTCCACCCGGATGTCCCCGGAGTGCACCGGGATCGGGAACGGCTCGGCGGGCGGCAGACCGGGGTTGAAGGCACCGTCGACCAGCAGCCCCCACACGTTCCCGAACGAGACGTGCCCGACCAGGTCCTCGATGTCGACGCCCCGGTACCGCAGGGCGCCGCCCTCCTTGTCCGGCTCGGCGATCTCCGTCTCGAACGCGACGACTCCCTCGAGTCCGGGTACGAAATCGGACATCAGGCGGCTCCTCGTGATGTGGTCGGCGGTGGTCACCCCGGTGATGCCCCGATCGGCAGGTGGTCACCCAAACCGCGGGGGAACCAGCACGATATCCCCCGGTGCCATCCGTGGGGAGTCTTCACGGCACTGAGTGCCAGCCGGTTTCGCCGAGGACCGGGGCTCCGCCATGTCCCGCGGCCTGACGGGACGCACCGCTCGTACGGCAAGATGACCGCGTGACCGACCGCGACCCGCTCCTGGACCCCGTCCTCGATCCCGCCGCCATGCGCAAGCAGTACCGTGCGGAGGGCCTCGCCGAACAGGATCTCGCCACCCACCCCATGGACCAGTTCGCCCGCTGGTTCGAGGACGCCGCACGGGCGGCCCTGCACGGCACGGTCTACGAGCCCAACGCGATGATCGTCTCCACGGCGGACGCGGCCGGCCGCCCCAGCTCGCGCACCGTCCTGATGAAGCAGTTCGACACCGAGGGCTTCGTCTTCTTCACCAACTACGACTCCCGCAAGGCCCGCGACCTCGCCGAGAACCCGCACATCGCCCTGCTCTTCCCCTGGCACCCGCTCGCCCGCCAGGTCATCGTCACCGGCACCGCCCGCCGTACCGGCCGCGACGAGACGGCCGCCTACTTCCGCAGCCGCCCGCACGGCTCCCAGCTGGGCGCCTGGGCCAGCGACCAGTCCTCGGTGATCGCCTCCCGCGTCGAACTCGACGCCGCCTACGCCGATCTGGAGGCCCGTTACCCCGAGGACGAGCAGGTCCCGGTCCCGCCGCGCTGGGGCGGCTTCCGCGTCACCGCGCAGACCGTCGAGTTCTGGCAGGGGCGCGAGAACCGCCTCCACGACCGTCTGCGCTACCTCGCCCGGCCCGACGGCACATGGCAGGTCGAACGCCTCAGCCCCTGAGCCGGACGCCGGCAGGGGCCCGGCACGCAGACGACCCGCGAGCTCGGGTTCCTGCGCCTCTCGGCGCAGAAGCCGGCCGGACGTACCGGCGAGCTCGCGGGTCGGGTGACTGCTGGGATTGGGCCGGCTGCGCGCCTGACGTCGGCGTGCTGGTCCGGCACCGCACTCGGTGTGGTGGCGGGCCGCTAGCCCGCAGTCACCTCACGCGTCCGGTTCTCATACATCTGCCGAACCACCTCCCTTCTCGTGTACCCGACACCCTAGGAAATCGACGGGCGGCGCTCAACCTCTTTTTTTCTCGGGAACAGGATGTGTGCTGGGTCACGTTCCAGTTGAATGAAGGCAAGTGAGAGGCCAGTGAGCGAGTCGCGCGGCGCATGCGCGCCGACACAGCCTGCAGGGGGTCCAGGTGAGTGCTTCCCGGCGGAGTGGGACCACCGACGAACTGGGGCCGGACGAGCCCGGTGAGCCGGAGGAGCCAGGCGGCTCCGATCTGCTCGCCGCGCTGCTCGACGGCATGGACGCGGCCCTGTGCGCCTTCGACGCCGACGGCGTCGTCACGCACTGGAACCGCGAGGCCGAGCGGATCCTCGGGTGGACGGCCGCCGAGGCGGTCGGACGGCACGGGTTCGCCGGGTGGGCGGTGCGCAGTGCCGACGCCGAGGAGGTGCAGGCCCGGCTGATGTCGGCGATGCACGCGCCCGGACGGCAGGTGAACGAGTTCGCCCTGGTCACCAAGGACGGCGGGCGGGTGCTCGTACGGACCCAGTCCGCCGCCGTGCGCGGGCCCGAGGGCAAGCCGGCCGGGGTGTACTGCGCGTTCAGCGAGGTGCACGCGCAGATCGACCTGGAGCGGTCGATCGCGCTGAGCGAGGCGCTGTTCGAGGACGCCGCCTGGGGGGTCGTCCTCATCGACGCCGATCTGCGGCCCGCCGTCGTCAACGCGCACGCGGCCCGCGCCCTCGGGATCGGGCGCACGTCCGCGCTGGGCCGGCCGCTCGGCGAGCTGCTCGCGCAGGGCGTGGAGGAGCTGGAGGCCGTGCTCACCCATGTGCTGGCCGAGGGCGCGCCGCCCGCGCCCGCCGAGATGTGGGTGACCCTGCGCACCGCGGAGGGCGAGCAGCGGCGCTGCTGGCGCAGCGGGTTCGTGCGGCTGGCCTCGCCGCTCGCCGAGGAACCGGTGCCGCTCGGCGTCGGCTGGCTCTTCCAGGACGTCACCGACGTCAAGCAGGGCGAGCAGGAGGCGGCCCTGCTGCGGTTCCGCGGCAACCAGTTGCACCGCGCCGCGCGTGCCGCCGCCGAGTGCGAGGACCCCCTCGAGGTGGCCACCGTCCATCTGGACTTCGCGCTCGCCGGATTCGCCGACCACGCGCTGATCGACCGGGTGATGCCCTCCCCGCGCGCGAAGGCACGCGAGGACGGCCGCGCGGACGGGGCCGAGGAGGGGTTCGAGGACGGTGCGGACACCGCCGTCCGGCTCGTCCGGCTCGCCGCGACGCCCGCGGGCGCGCCGGGGCCGAGCCTGCTGACGGGGGCGGCCGGGCTGCCGGTGCGCTACGAACCGGGGCATCCGGCGCTGCAGTGCGTGGAGCGGGCCGGTGCGGTGCGCGCGGACGCCGGTTCGGTGCCCGCGGAACGGGCGCGCGAGTGGGCGCTCGCCCGGCAGTGGCCCGGCGACGCGGTGCACGCCCTGTGCGCGGTGCTGCGCAGCCGGGGGCGGACGCTGGGCGTGGTGACCTTCCTGCGCGGCTCCGGCCGCCACCGCTTCGAGCGGTCCGACACGGCCTACGCGGAGGACGTGGCGGTCCGCATCGCGGCGGCGCTGGACCTGGCGGAGGCGGTGCGCGGCGCGCAGGGCGGCCGGAACGCGGCGCGCGGAGGGCCGAAGTAGGGAGCCCGCGGGGGCCAGGGCCTGTTGGGGCGCTAGCGCCGGTAGAAGATCCGGTCGCCGTACTCCCGCAGCACACGGCCGTTCCACTCGTGTCCGCCGTCGACGTTGCCGGAGCGCAGCAGCGGGGGTTCGACGCCCCGGTCGGCGAGGGCGGCGGCGGCCGTCGCCATGACGGCCTGCATCAGGGCGGTGGTGACGACCGTGGAGGCGGGGGCGAAGGGCGCCGGGATGGTGTCGAGGGTGAGTTCCGCGTCGCCGACCGCGATCTTCGAGTCCAGGACGATGTCGCAGTGGTCCTTCAGGAAGGTGCCGGAGGAGTGGCGGGACGTGGTCTGCGAGGCGTAGGCGACCGAGGTGACGCCGATGACCCGCACACCGAGGGCGCGTGCGTTCAAGGCCATCTCCACGGGCAGGGAGTTGCGGCCGGACAGGGAGATGATCACGAGGGCGTCGCCGGAGCGGATCGGCGAGGTGTCCAGGACGGCGCCGGCGAGGCCGTCGACGCGTTCGAGGGCGGAACCGAGGGTGGCCGGGGTGACGTCGACGCCGACGACGCCGGGTACGGCGAGCAGGTTCATCAGGGCGAGGCCGCCGGCGCGGTAGACGACGTCCTGGGCGGCCAGCGAGGAGTGCCCGGCGCCGAAGGCGAACAGCCGGCCGCCGGCGGCCACGGTGTCGGCGAGCAGGGCGCCGGCCGCGCCGATCGACTCGGCCTCCTCCTCGCGGACCCGTTGCAGCAGGTTGATGGCGGCGTCGAAGAACAGGTCGGCAGGCGTGCCGTCGCTCATGCGGTGCCCCTTCGCAGCGTCTGTGTCGCGGATCACCGTGCGGTCTGGACCAGTGCGGTGTCAATACGGCCGATGCCGAGCACCACCGCGCCGACGGCCCCGTTTTCCCGGCGGCCCCCGCTTGTCAGTGGGATCCGGCAGAATTGGTGACAGGGCCAGCGCACGCGCCGGGGTGCCGGCAGAGGTAATCGAGGGGCACGTATGTCCGGACTGATCGACACCACGGAGATGTATCTCCGCACCATCCTCGAACTCGAAGAGGAAGGCGTCGTGCCCATGCGCGCCCGCATCGCGGAGCGGCTGGACCAGAGTGGGCCGACGGTGAGCCAGACGGTGGCGCGCATGGAGCGCGACGGCCTGGTGTCCGTGGCCAGCGACCGCCATCTGGAGCTGACCGACGAGGGCCGCAGGCTCGCCACGCGCGTGATGCGCAAGCACCGGCTGGCCGAGTGTCTCCTCGTCGACGTGATCGGCCTGGAGTGGGAGCAGGTGCACGCGGAGGCCTGCCGCTGGGAGCACGTGATGAGCGAAGCCGTGGAGCGCCGCGTCCTGGAACTGCTGCGGCATCCCACCGAGTCGCCGTACGGCAACCCGATCCCGGGCCTGGAGGAGCTGGGCGAGAAGGACGGCGCCGACCCGTTCCTGGACGAGGGCATGGTCTCGCTGGCCGACCTGGACCCGGGCTCGGACGGCAAGACGGTCGTCGTCCGCCGGATCGGCGAGCCGATCCAGACGGACGCGCAGCTGATGTACACGCTGCGGCGCGCGGGTGTGCAGCCCGGCTCCGTGGTGAGCGTGACGGAGTCGGCCGGCGGTGTCCTGGTGGGCAGCGGCGGCGAGGCGGCCGAGCTGGAGGCGGACGTCGCCTCGCACGTGTTCGTCGCCAAGCGCTGAGCATGTGAGGGCCCCGGCGCCCTTGTGGCGCCGGGGCCTGTCCTCCCCTGTGCTGACCCGGAGCCCCGAGCTCCCAGGGTCATCCCCCTCGGACCGCTTTTCCCCGAGCGGTCCGCCTCCCGCCAGTAGAGATCCCCTGGGCGGCGGCGATCATTCCTCGAGGGGTGTCACTCGAATGAGGGGTGTTGTCCGCGGAGACGGATCTTTCGAATGGGTATTCGATAGTCTGCGGCAGGACGAGCACGACAGCGACAGCAGCGAGTACGAGCGAGTACGGCAGTACACCGGTACGAGGCAGGCGGAGCTGGGGGTGCCAGGCCCATGGCACGGCGGATCGACGTGACGGGAGCGGGCGGGCTGCGCCTGGCCGCCTGGGAGTTCGCCGACCCTCCCAAACCGGGGTCCGACCCGGCGGAGGGCCGGGCGGATGCGCGACCCGGCGCTCCGGGCGTGCTGTTACTGCACGGCCTGATGGGCCGCGCCTCCCACTGGGCCTCGACCGCCCGCTGGCTCGCCGCCCGCCACCGCGCCGTCGCCCTCGACCAGCGCGGTCACGGCCAGAGCGAGAAGGACCCGGAGGCCGCCTACACCCGGGAGGCCTATGTCGAGGACGCCGAGGGCGCCCTCGAACAGCTCGGCCTCGCCCCCGCCGTCCTCGTCGGCCACGCCATGGGCGCCCTGACCGCCTGGCAGCTCGCCGCGAAACGCCCCGACCTGGTCCGGGGCCTGATCATCTGCGACATGCGGGCCTCCGCGCTGGGAGCGGCCTCACAGCGCGAGTGGGCGCAGTGGTTCAGGGCCTGGCCCGTTCCCTTCGCGACGCTGGCCGACGTCGGCAAGTGGTTCGGTGAGGACGACCCCTGGGTGGAGCGCCCGAGCCCCGCCCGCGGCGCCTTCTACGCCGAGGTCATGCACGAGTCCGCCGACGGCTGGCGCCCCGTCTTCGAGCCGGAGCAGATGCTCCGGACCCGGGAGAGCTGGGTGTACGACGCGCACTGGGAGGAGCTGGCCCAGGTGCGCTGTCCGACGCTCGTGGTGCGCGGGGTGGACGGGGAGCTGGGGCGGGCCGAGGCGCAGGAGATGGTGCGAGTGCTGCCGGCGGGGGAGTACGCGGAGGTGCCGGACGCGGGGCACCTCGCGCACTATGACCTGCCGGGGGCCTGGCGGGAGGCTGTCGGGCCGTTTCTCGATCAGGCGCTCGGGGACTGAGCGCCTTCTCGTCCGCCGGGTCGCGGTTCGGACGGCGGCTGCGGGTTGTGTGTGGTTGTCCGCGCAGTTCCCCGCGCCCCTTCGGGGAACTGCACTACCCCTTGCTGACGGCCGTCAGGATCTCCGGCAGCCGCGCTGCTGTTCTCGGGGCCGCCAGGCGCAGACCCGCAAGGGTCAGGACGGCGCCGTACACCACGCCCACCGGGAGCAGGAGCCATTGCCAGGCCTCCCCGTCCGCGCTCACATGGAGCCCGATGGTGAGGGCGATGACCGGGGAGCAGAGCAGGGCCGCGGAGACCATGCCGCCGAAGATCGAGATCCAGGCGAGGCCCGCCTGGCCCGGGGCGACGTTCTTGTGGCCCTCCTGCGGGATGGAGTAGGGAAAGCGCGCCGACGTCCAGGCGCCGGTCGCGAGCATCGCCCCGAGCAGCGCGAAGGACAGCCCCAGCACCTCCGGCAGCCGCGACCACGCGCCCAGCACGGCCGCCGTGGCCACCGTCACGAGGGCCGTGTACGGCAGGGTGATCAGCAGCAGGGCCAGGGCGCGGCCGCGCAGTTCGGTGTAGGCGTCCCGGGGTGAGGAGATGGTCGTGGCCACCATCCAGAACGCGGAGGTGTCCTGCCCGAACTGGTTGTACATCTGGATGCCGAGCATCCCGGCGGCGAAGCACGCGAAGTAGACGGACCCGGTGCCCTGCGCCGCGTTGAACACCGGCACGATCAGCCCGATCGCCAGCGAGGTCACCCAGGCGGCCTTGGTCTTCGGATCCCGCCAGACGTAGCGCAGGCTGCGGTCCATGACCGTACCGGTGCGCCCGCCCGGCAGCAGCCGCCCGAGCCCGCCCGACGCGCGGTCCTGGGCGCCTGCGTCGGCGGCCTGCAGCGTGGACCCGTCGGGCGCTGTCATCAGCCGGGTCAGGCTGCGCGCCCACACGGCGACGAGCGCCGCCAACCCGGCCGCGGTGACGACGAGTTGCGCGGCGGCCGTGCCGTACGCGCCCTCGCTCGCCGACCGCACCGCGGCCACCGCGGACGCGGGCGGCACCCACCCCAGGGTGTCCGCGACCGGCTGCAGCCGCCCGAGGCCGGCCGAGCCCAGCTGCCGCGCACCGAAGTTGACCAGCTGCGCCCCGACCGCGATCACCAGCCCGCTCAGCACGGCCAGGTCGCGGCCCCTCCTGCTGGTCAGCAGCCGTACGTTGGCGGTGGCCACGGCCCGCGCGAGCGCCACGCAGACCAGCAGCGCGAGGGCGACGGCGAGCACCGCGACGGCGTACCCGGCGGCCCCGTGCGCCACGGCCACCGCGCATCCCGCCAGCACCAGCAGGGTGAACAGCGGGCCGGTGCCGACCAGGGAGGCCACCAGCAGCGCCCTGACCAGCGGCCGGGGCCGCAGCGGAAGCATCACCAGCCGGGTCGGGTCCAGCGTCTCGTCACCGGTCGGGAAGAACAGCGGCAGCACCGCCCAGCCCAGCGCCAGCACGGCCGTACCCGGTACGACGACGGCGTCGGCGTGTGCGTGCCCGCGCAGCGCGAGCATCCCCAGCAGCATCAGCAGCGCGAACAGGACGGTGACGACCGCCGAGACGACGAACGCGGCCCGCCGGCCCCCGGACTGCCGCAGCCCGTTGCGCAGCAGCGACAGCTTCAGCCGTACGACGGTGGAGGTGAGGCTCGTCATCGGGCCGCCCCGCCGCCCAGCCAGTCCAGATCGGACCCGGCGTCCCGGCCGCTCGCCCCGACCAGCTCCAGGAACGCCCCCTGCAGCGTCGAGTGCGTCCCGCGCACCTCGGCCAGCGATCCGGTCGCCCGGATCCGGCCCGCCGCCAGCACCGCCACCCAGTCGCACAGCGACTCGACCAGCTCCATCACGTGGGAGGAGAAGACGACGGTGGCGCCGGAGGCGGTGTAGCGCTCCAGGACGCCCCGGATGGACTGCGCCGACACCGGGTCGACCCCCTCGAACGGCTCGTCCAGGAAGAGCACCTCGGGGTTGTGCAGCAGCGCGGCGGCGAGCCCGATCTTCTTGCGCATGCCGGTCGAGTAGTCGACCACGAGCTTGTGCTGGGCCCCGGCCAGGTCCAGGACGTCCAGCAGCTGCGTGGCCCGCTTGTCGACCTCGGCCCCGGGCAGCCCGCGCAGCCGTCCCGAGTACCCGAGCAGCTCCCGCCCCGACAGCCGCTCGAACAGCCTCAGCCCCTCGGGCAGCACCCCGATCCGCGCCTTGACGGCCACCGGATCCCGCCACACGTCGTGCCCGACGACTTCCACGCTGCCCTCGTCGGGCCGCAGCAGTCCGGTGACCATGGACAGGGTGGTGGTCTTGCCGGCCCCGTTCGGCCCGACCAGTCCTATGAACTTCCCGGCGGGCAACTCCAGATCGATCCCCCCGACAGCAACCTGCTGCCCGAACCGCTTCCAGAGTCCCTGCACGCGTACTGCAGCTTCGGTCATGCCTGCACAGTAGGCGAGGCCGGGTTTCTTCAGGGGCGCGCGGAACCGCGCACGTCAACGATCCCGACCGCACGCATAGGCGAGCGGCGAGATCAATTCCTCCGCGTCCGGCAGCCACCGATTGGCGGGCGTCGGCCGACAGGCCCACTGCACGGCCCCACGGGACCCGAAGCGGGTGGGCGGAGCGGCCACGTACGCCCCCTCGCCCAGGGCCAGCAGGTCGAGGGACGACAGCGTCCATCCGAGCTTGCGCACCAGCTCCGGCACCTTCGCGCAGCCACCGGGCAGCACGAAGAACTGCATCCGCCGATCAGGGGCCAGCGTGACCGGTCCCAGCGTCAGTTCCATCCGCTCCATCCGGGCCAGCGCCAGGAACCCCGCACTCTCCGGGACGGACAGCGCGTCGAAGGTCCGCCCCGTCGGCAGCAGGATCGACGCCGTCGGCTGCTTCTGCCACATCCGGCGCGCGACGGTCGCGCTGCCGGTCGCCTGCGCCGCCCAGTCGGGGCGCGCGGGGTGCGCACCCGGCGCAGGGCAGGAGGCGTCGCCGCACGAGCAGCGCTGCATTCCGGCGACCGCTTCCAGCCAGGTGCCCGGGAACACGTCCCAGTGCCGCTCCTCGGCGTAGCGTACGGCGGTCTCCAGCAGCGATTCCCCGCGCTGCTGCGGAATCTGACCGGCAATCTGAGTGTTCTGGGCGCCCGCGATCGTCTCTTCCACGCTCCTCTCAACTCCCGCACCCACCTGGAGTTACGGCTGTAGCGCGCGCGGGGGAGGAGCATCGATTCGTCAGCCGGGGCGCATGGGTGCACGTCCGGGGGCGCGCAGGGGGAAGCAGGGCGTGAGGTGGGTAGCCAGAGATGGGGTTGGCATCCGCTTTTACCCCGGCAAACCGCACATGTCACGCATTGACAGTATGTCAACGGGGCAGTGATCTTCCCGGCCGGACCGTCACTCGGATCAGTACCCGGAATCAGCACCGACGATCTCGGCCGGAACGTCACACTCCAGGGGTTCGCAGGGGGTAGCACATGGCCGCAAGGCCTCTCGTGGCGAGGCAGCCGAACGAACGGCTGCAGGCACTCATCCAGGAAGCGGGGTGCTCGAACGCCGGGCTGGCCCGGCGGGTCAACATGTGCGGCGCCGAGCACGGGCTCGACCTGCGCTACGACAAGACGTCCGTGGCCCGCTGGCTGCGCGGACAGCAGCCGCGGGGCCGCGCCCCGGCGATCATCGCGGAGGCGCTCGGGCGCAAGCTCGGCCGTGCGGTCACGATCGACGAGATCGGCATGGCCAACGGCAAGAACCTCGCCTCGGGGGTCGGTCTCCAGTTCTCGCCGACGGTACTGGGGGCCATCGAGCAGGTCTGCGAGCTGTGGCGCAGCGACGTGGGCCGGCGGGACTTCCTGTCCGGCTCCTCCGTCGCCGCCTCCGCGCTGGTCGAGCCCAGCCGCGACTGGCTGATCTCGGCGCCGGACGCCCAGGTGGCCCGGCAGGCGGGCCCGCGCGTGGGCCAGGCCGACGTGGCGGCCGTACGGTCCATGACGCAGGCGCTGACCGACCTGGACCACCAGTTCGGCAGCGGGCACGTCCGCCCGGTGGTCGTGCACTACCTCAACAGCGTCGTCTCCGGGCTGCTCGCGGGTTCGTACCGGGAGACGGTCGGGCGGGAACTGTTCGCCGCGGTCGCCCGGTTGACCGAGCTGGCGGGCTACATGGCCGTGGACACCGGGCAACCCGGCCTGGCCCAGCGGTACTACATCCAGTCGCTGCGGCTCGCACAGGCCGCCGGGGACCGCGGATACGGCGGCTACGTCCTGGCCGCGTCCATGAGCCACCTCGCGGCGCAGCTCGGAAACCCGCGCGAGATCGCCCAGTTGGCGCGGGCGGCGCAGGAGGGGGCGCGCGGCCAGGTGACCCCGCGTGTCGAGGCGATGTTCCACGCGGCGGAGGCGCGCGGGCACGCCCTGCTCGGCGACGCGCGCTCCGCGCAGGCGTCCACCGGGCGGGCGGTCACGGCCATGGAGCGGGCCGACGACTCCAGCGGCGACGACCCGGTGTGGATCCGGCACTTCGACGAGGCCTATCTGGCGGACGAGTTGGCGCACTGCGCCCGCGATCTCGGGCAGCCCGAGCAGGCGGCCCGGTACGCCGAGCAGTCGCTGGCCGGACACCCCGAGACCCGGGCCCGCCGCCGCGCCATCGGCTATGTGCTGCTCGCCACGGCCCAGGTGCAGCAGCGCGAGGTCGAGCAGGCCTGCAACACCGGCCTGAAAGCGGTGGAGTTGCTGGAGACGCTCCGCTCCAACCGGGGCGCCGAATATCTGGAGGACCTGCAGCAACGCCTGGAACCCTTCCGGGAGGAGGCGGTGGTGAGGGAGTTCGGGGCGCGCCTCGATCTCCAGCAGGCAGCCTGAACACCTGCCCCGCGGTTGCGTGAACGCACGGCGAACGGCACCCGGAGGCGCGAGGGTGCCATATACCAGCGTGCCGCGGGGCGGTTTTGTTACCGCTGTCACAGAGCGGAAGGCAGTGCCCTGAGCTGCGTGGCACCCGGCTCGGGGGACCCGGTAGCGTGAGCCCGATTCACAAGGTCCCCCATTAGTAGGAGTCCCGGTGACGCAGAGTGGACAGGGCGAGGAGCCCTCGGCGCAGCCCGCGCGCGAAGGCATCGTGCTGCCCTCCGACGGAGGCGAGCCCTTGCTGCCGGGCATGACCGGCGCGCCCGCCCCCGCGGCCCCGACCGGCGGGCAGGCCTGGGGCGGCTCGTGGGGGCCCGAGCAGCAGCCGCCGCAGTCGGGCCAGGGCTGGCCGCCGGCGGCGGCCCAGCAGTGGCACACCCCGGACGCCCCGAACCAGCAGCCGCCCGCCGCGAACCCCGGCCCGCTGCCGCCGGAGGGCGCCCCTGCCCCGTCGTACGGTCAGCCTCCGGCGTACGGCCAGGCGTCGTCGTACGACCAGCCCGGCGACCTCGGCGGTGGCTACGGCGCCGCCCAGCAGCCCGGGTACGCCACGGCACCCGAGCTGTACCAGCAGCAGCCGCAGCATCATCAGCCGCAGCATCCGCATCAGCCGCAGGCCCACCAGCAGCAGTACGCGCAGCCGGCAGGCTCCGCCGCGCCGCTGCCGCCGGCCCTGCCGGACGCCTATCCGGCCGCCGCCCCGCTGCCCCCGTCCGCCGACGGAGCCACCCAGTACCTTCCGCCGGTTCCGGCCGCCCCGGCCGACGAGGGTGCGACGCAGTACCTTCCGCCGGTGCCGGCCGCCGCCCCGGCCGACGAGGGCGCGACCCAGTACATCCCGCCGGTGGCGCCCGGCGCGCTGCCGCCCGAGTCGGCCGGCGAGGAGACGCGCTACCTCGGCCACGCGCCGCACCGGCAGGCGCCGGCGCCCGTGTCGCCGGACGCGGAGGCCACCCAGTACATCCCGCCGTACACCGCGCAGGCGCAGGGCGGGGACCGGCAGCCGCCGGCCGAGTTCGACAACCTCTTCCGGGGCGGCCCGGCGGGCGGTGACGGCCCGGCCGGGTCCACCCAGCAGATGCCGCGCGTCCCGCAGCCGGACGCCCACCCCGGCGCCGCCCAGCCGTCGTACAACCGGCAGCAGCCCTCCTACGGCGCGCCCCAGCCGTCGTACGACCACGGCTACGACGACGAGCCGCCCCGCCGCTCGCGGGTGCCGCTGATCGCCGCCGTCGGTGTCGGCATCGTCGTCATCGGTGTGGGTGCCGGCGTGCTGCTCAGCGACGGCGGTGGCAAGAGCCCGGGCGACGACGGCAAGACCGTCGCGGCCGCGTCCCCGGCCCCCGGCCAGGGCTCCTCCGCGGCCGCCGACCCGGCCCGCGCGCAGGCGGTCGAGCTGGACAAGCTGCTCGCCGACAGCGGCAGCAGCCGCGCCTCGGTGATCAAGGCGGTGGCCGACGTCAAGGGCTGCGACAACCTCGACGAGGCCGGCTCGAACCTGCGCGACGCGGCCAAGCAACGCAACCAGCTGGTCACCCGGCTCGGCAAGCTGTCCGTCGACAAGCTGCCGAGCAGCGGCGACCTGACCGCCGCGCTGACCAAGGCCTGGCAGGCGTCCGCCGCGGCCGACAACCACTACGCGGCCTGGGCCGGCCAGGCCAAGGCGCACAAGGTCTGCCGCAAGGGCCACGCCCGCACCACGAACGAGGCGCAGGCGGGCAACCGGGAGAGCGGCAACGCCAGCGCGCAGAAGGTGAAGGCGGCGGCGCTGTGGAACACGATCGCGCAGAAGTACGGTCTGACCCAGCGCCAGCCCACCCAGCTCTGAGGCGGTACGGCGCCGGCGTCACCGCACGCCGGCGTCACTGCACGTCGGCGTTCTCCAGCGTCTGCGTCATGTCGGTGATGCCGTTGAGGCCGCCGATGCCCTTGCGGGCCGAGACCAGCTGGCCGTCCTGGACCACCTGGAGGGTGACGTCGGCGTTGACCATGCGCGGGAAGCCGACCCCGGCGAGCGCGCCCTCGTAGGGCCAGTGCAGGGTCGGGGTGAGTCCGCCGGTGGAGACCCGCAGACCGTCGTCGAGGGTGTGCCGCACGCTGTCGGCGGTCACCTCGCCGTCGCCGATCTTCTCCAGGGCGGCCTTCAGCACGGTGTAGGCGATCCAGGTGGTCTGCACTCCGGCGTCCGCGGGGTCGATGCGGTTGTCGCCGAAGGCCTCCTCGTTGATCACCTTCTTCATCGCGCTCCAGCGGGCGTCGGAGGCCGGCGGGTACCAGCCGCTGATGTACGCCCCCTCGTACGGCCCGGACGCGCCGCCTGTGGCGTTGATCACAGTCTGGTCGACATTGCCGAGCACGGTCCCGAGTCGAACGGCGGGGTAGTTCTCGCGGGCCCGTCGGAAGGAGTCCATGAAGGTGTCGGTACGGTCCCCGAGCGCGGGCACCACGCAGCCCTTCTTCAGCAGGCCCTTGGCGGCGAACTGGAGCGCCTGGTCGGCCTGGACGCTGTACTCGGTGGCGTCCTCGGCGGCGAGGTGGTCGTCCGCGTCGACGTGCCCGCCCGCCTTCAGCCCGGAGTCGAGCAGCACCGGCAGCTCGTCGCCGGCGATGCTGTCCGGGCGGACCAGGGAGATGTTGCCGCAGGTGGCGGCGAGGGCCTTGCCGAGACCGGCCAGCAGGGCGGGCTGGCCGCCGTTGACCGGGTAGGACATCTGGCCGGTGAACTCGTCGTTGGTGACGCCGTAGCCGCCTATGTAGGGGATCCCGGCGCCTTCCAGCGGGGCGAGGTAGGAGTCGCCGAACTGGCTGTAGGAGCCGACGACCGCGACCACGTCCTCGTCGGCCGCGCGCCGGGCGCACTTGGCGGCGCCCACGGCGTCGTTGTGGTCGTTGCAGGTCAGGACCTGGAGCTTGTGGCCGTGGATGCCGCCGTGCGCGTTGACCCACTTGGCGTAGGCGAGGGCCATCGCGGGCATGCCCGGCTTGTTGGTGGCGTCGGTGTCCTGCGGGGCCCAGGTCATGACCTTGACCGTGTCGTCCCCGGAGCCCGCCGTCACACCCGGGATGGCCCCGCATCCGGCGGTGAGCGACGCACAGAGGGCCACGGCGCCCGCGGTCAGGGCGGTGGCTCTGCCGGGGCGGGGGGTGGCGTGGAAGAGCGTACTCATGGTGCGTCGCCTGCCGGTCATGGACACGCACGATTCCCTCACACCACTAACCGGGGAGTGATCTGAGTTCAACCAAAGGTGACGCCCAGGTGAATTGCGGGGGCGGGTGGGATCTGTGAAGAAGAGATCGTACGATCGATGACCGTGCAAGGTTCGGAGAACTCTTCCCGTCGCGGCCGTCGCTCCTCCACCATGGGCGGCATGCCTCTAAGCGACATGCCGTGGTGGCGCTGGCGCAGCAATGTGCGCTCGGCGCTGCACATGCTCTCCGACCCGGCGTTCCAGCGGGACGTCTGGCTGGTCGGCGTGGACGGATACGGCGACGTCACCGACGCCGTCTACCGACTGGTGGAGGACACCTGGCTGGACAACTGGTCCGCGGAGAAATACGTCGGCACGATCTTCCGCGACTCGCAGGAAGCGGCGCTCGTGGACACCGCCGTGCTGCGGGTGCTGCGGATCGTGCACCAGGTCGGCCCCGACGCGCCGGTCGCCGCGTATCTCGAGCACCAGGGGTGGCCGGACGCGGTGCGGGCGGCGCGGGACGCGCATGTGCGGATGGCGGCGAGCGACGGCGAGGACCCGGACACACCGCCCCGGAGCCTGGAAGTGCTGCGCATCATGACCAGGTCCGCGTAGCGGACGTTCAGCGCTGGGGCGGTGCGGACATGAGACCCTGTGGTGCATGAACGAGCAGTCCGCGCCCGCCGCCGCACCGGCCGACCAGTACGTCCTCACCCTCTCCTGCCCCGACAAAAAGGGCATCGTGCACGCCGTGTCGAGCTACCTCTTCATGACCGGCTGCAACATCGAGGACAGCCAGCAGTTCGGCGACCACGACACGGGTCTGTTCTTCATGCGCGTCCACTTCTCGGCCGAGGCGCCGGTGACCGTGGAGAAGCTGCGGGCGAGCTTCGCGGCGATCGGTGACTCCTTCCACATGGACTGGCAGATCAACCGGGCCGACGAGAAGATGCGGATCCTGCTGATGGTCAGCAAGTTCGGGCACTGCCTGAACGACCTGCTGTTCCGGGCCCGGATCGGCGCGCTCCCGGTGGAGATCGTGGGCGTGGTCTCGAACCACACCGACTTCGAGGAGCTGGTGGGCTCCTACAACATTCCTTTCCATCGCATTCCGGTGACGAGGGACACGAAGTCGGAGGCCGAGACGAAGCTGCTGGAGATCGTCCGCGAGGAGGGCGTCGAACTGGTCGTCCTCGCCCGCTACATGCAGGTCCTCTCGGACGACCTGTGCAAGCAGCTCAGCGGCCGGATCATCAACATCCACCACTCCTTCCTGCCGAGCTTCAAGGGCGCGAAGCCGTATCACCAGGCGCACGCCAGGGGCGTCAAGCTCATCGGGGCGACCGCGCACTACGTGACCGCCGACCTGGACGAGGGGCCGATCATCGAGCAGGAGGTCGAGCGGGTGGGGCACGACGTCACCCCGGACCAGCTGGTCGCGATCGGGCGGGACGTGGAGTGCCAGGCGCTGGCGCGGGCCGTGAAGTGGCACGCGGAGCGGCGCATCCTGCTCAACGGCCGACGGACGGTCGTGTTCGCCTAGGGTCTGTCCGATGGGTCCGGCCGGGTGTCGGAGCGGTGCCTTCTCGGCGTGCCGGACCCCGCGTGCCCGGCAGGACCCATCGGGCAGGCCCCAGGGCACAGGTCCTGTCGGCGGTCGCGGCCCATCCCTACATCCGGCTCAACCCCGCCGCGGCGAACAGCACGTCCCTGATCGCCTCCCGGTCGCCGACCTGTCCCACCGCGGCCTCCTCCGGGGGGATGTGGCCCGCGGCCAACTGGCAGAACTCCGTGTCGTCCAGGGCCACATGGGCCACCTCGAAGTCCGCGGAGCCCACCGCCGCCGGTGAGTCCAGCGGGATCAGCCACTCGCCGCCCGCCGCGCCCTCGATCTCCAGGCGCAGGCTGCGGCCCGGCGCGCCCGCCGCCACCAGGTGCGGGATCCGGGACTGCGGCGCGGACAGCCCGGCCCGGCGCCGCTCGGCGAGCGCGCCCGGCAGCATCCGGGCCGCGAGGTCGATCATCTTGTTCAGGTGCCGTGGCGCGGGCGGCCGGTACGGATAGTCCACCGCGTCCGCGATGTCGTCGGCGTGCACCCAGCAGGCGAAGGCCCGGTCCAGCATCGCGTCGTGCAGCGACAGCTCGAAGTCGCCGTACGACACGGCGAGTCCGCCCGCGTGGCCGCCGGTGAAGGACACCGTCCGCACCAGGCTGTGGCTCTGCTCCCGCCAGGGCCCCCGCACCGAGCGGGTGGGCGGGAAGCGGGAGGTCCGCCAGAACGCCTCGGTACGTCCGGCCGGGCCCAGCGCCCGCTGCTCCGCCGTCGCCCCGGCGACCTCGGCCAGCGGGTCCTCCAGGCCGAGCGCGGTCGCGATCAGCCCGTCCACGGAGAGCAGATGCGCGATCACCCCGGCCACCGTCGTACGCCGGTTTCTCGCCGTGTCGTCCTCGAACCACCGCAGCCGCACCGGCGCATGCCACTCGGCGTCCCCGAAGTCCTGCAGCAGGGCGTCCAGCCGCGCGGTCTCGG
>NZ_KQ948209.1:257114-402416 GCF_001514035.1 Streptomyces yokosukanensis
CGTCGTACGCCGCCGCCCACTGCGGGACCGGGATGCGCGGCGGTCGGCGCTCCAGGCAGCTCTCCAGGACGCGGGTGCGCAGCCCAGGGTCCAGGTCGAGGCTCTCCGGCTGGTGCAGCAGGCCGACCGCCTCGCGCAGTCGGCGGGCCTCGTCGGCGCAGCTTCCGCAGGAGCCGAGGTGCTCCTCGACGGCCGCCGTCTCGGCCGCCGAGCAGGCGGCCAGCGCCCAGGCGCCGAGGAGCGACTTCAGGACGTCGTGCGGCAGGTCGAGCGGCACGGGCGCGAGGTCGGCGAGGTCGGGCAGCGGAAGCCCGGTGTCCTCGACGGAGGCGCGGGGCGTCGGTATGCGCGTGGGCCGGTCCGGCTCGGGCGCGCCGTTCCCGGCCGGTGTACGCCCCGAGCACCGTCCTTCTCCCTGTCCCTCTCCCTGCCCGTCTCCCCGTCCTTCGTCCGGTCCCTCGTGCTCGTCGTGGGCTTCGAACCGTCCCGCTCCGCTCACACCGCACCCCCGTGTTCCGGCGGCGCTCCCGCGTCGTGGGCGGTGGAGAGCAGTTGCAGGCCCAGGCGGAGCCGGCGGCGGGCCTCGTCCTCGGTGACGCCGAGGTCGGCGGCGGTCTGGCGGTAGTCGCGGCGCTGGAAGTAGGCGAGGTCGAGGGCGGCGCGCAGCGGGGCCGGCATGGAGTGGACGATGTAGTCGGCGCGGGCGGCGACCGAGGCGTGGCGCACCTTGCGCTCCAGTTCCGCCAGCGAGCCGCCGCCCCGCGGGAGCGCGGCGGTCTCGCTGTCGCGCAGCCGCTGCACGGCGAGCCGGTGGGTGACCCCGGCCACCCAGGTGCGCAGCGGGCCCCTCTTCGGGTCGTAGGTCTCGGGGTGTTCCCACAGGTGGGCGAAGACCTCGCGGGTGAGGGTGTCGGCGGCCTTCTCGTCGCCGAGGACGCGGTGGGCGAGGCCGTGCACGAGCGAGGCGAACCGGTCGTACAGCTCGCCCAGGGCGGCCGCCTCTCCGCGGGCGAGCCGCTGCTGCATCTTGCGGTCCCAGCGGGGCGGTACGTCCTTCTTCGCCATGCGGTCCCCTCCCCTCACCCGTGTCCGGCCCGTCCAGCGTGTCCGTACCGTGTTCCCGAATGTAGTCGGCACGTCCGACAGTGCACGCCCCTTTGTGTCAATGTGCGCCCCCGTAAGCGCCGCAGGTGATAGTGCCCTCTTCACATAACCTTCACGCAAGGGCTGTGCATCTCTGATCGAAGGGGATCGCTAGTGACCGAAATAAGCCTGTTGTCGATCACGTCTAGTTTGCTGCCCGACGTTTCAGGGAAACGCCGCTGGGCAGCCGCGCGGAAGCAAGCGTAGGAACTGCTTCCGTTTCCGGGCGGTTCCGGGAGTTCCGGCGAGCGGAGGGGCAGGGGCCGTGGCATTCAGCGTGACCGGTGGCGAACAGGGCGAGTGGGCCGTGCTCCGAGTGGCCGGAGAGCTTGACCTGATGACCTCGCCGCTCTTGCGGCAACGCGTGCACGACGCCGTCGCCGAGGGGCATCACTCTCTCGTGGTGGATCTCTCGGACGTGTTCTTCTGCGACTCCAGCGGGGTCGGCGTCCTCATCGCCGCCCGCCGGCTCATCCGCTCCTGTCAGGGCCGGCTCCGGCTCATCCTGCCCGACCGGGGTGCCGAAGACGGCTCGCACGTCAACCGGGTCCTCGGCGCGCTCGGCGTACGCCGGCTCTTCGACGTGCGCCCCGACCTGGAGGCCGCCACGGCCGACGACGCGGGCCCGCTCTCCGCCTGACCGGAGCGGCCGGCCGGGCCGCCCGGCCGCGCCCGGGTCTTCGCGACAAGGCCACACTGTTGTCGCAGAATTCCCCCGGTCTTGGCACAGTCGCCGGATTTACGCCATCCCGCGACCATCCGCGTCATACGCTCCCTGCCAGGCCGGTCACGCACCCGTACCGACGCACCCGTACCGACGTCATCTGTACGACGCACTTGTACGACGCACCGACCGACGCACCTGTACGACGCACACCTAAGGCGGTCCGAACAGACATGGTCAGCACCGAGTACGAGCGCAGGATCGCGGCCCGGTTCGCCACCCTCGACCAGGACGGCAACGGCCGGATCGACCGCGAGGACTTCAGCGCGGCGGCCAAGGCGGTCCTGGCCGAGTTCTCCGTGACCGCCCGCTCCGACAAGGGGCAGGCGCTGTACATCGGCGCGGAGGCGTTCTGGCAGGGCATGGCCGGGATCGCGGACCGGGACGGCGACCAGCGCATCACCCGCGAGGAGTTCGTCTCCGGAGCGGTCAAGCGCCTGCGCGACAACCCCGAGCGCTTCGCGGAGATCGCCCGCCCCTTCCTGCACGCGGCCCTGGCGGTGGCGGACACGGACGCCGACGGCCGCGTCGCGGTGGCCGACGCCGCCCGCGTGCTGCGGGCCCTGCACGTACCGGAGGCCGTCGCCGAGGCGACCGCGAAGGCCCTCGACGCCGACACCGACGGCAGCGTCACCGAGCAGGACGTCATCCCGGCGTTCGCCCGCTACTTCACGGTCGTGGAGTAGCGGGCGGCCGGCGGATCCGGTCTCCGCCCGGGTGCGTGCCGGGCGTCGCTCAGGAAGCCTTGAAGGCGGAGACCCGTACGTCCTTGCCGCACACGTTGAAGATGCCCGCCGCCCCGCCGTCCTTGACCACGTCCACCGTGCGCCCCACGTCCTTGGGCAGGGCGATCTCGACCTTGGACGCCTGGACCGGGCAGGTCTCCCGGGCCGATGCGCTGCCCTCGAAGTTGAGGTCGGTGTAGGTCACCCAGGCCTGGGCGGTGGCGCCGGGCCCGACGTCGACGGCGTCCGTGCCGCCCTGTGAGTTGTCCGTCTCGACGGGGTCGGCCTTGCCCTGGTCGTCCTTGGCCGTCAGGGTGACGGCGCCGACGATCGTGCAGATGCTCTTAGAGGTGTTGGTGACCTCGATGGCACCCTGGGCCGGCTTCTGCGGGGTGGCGTGCTGGGCGGCCTGGAGGAAGCGGAGCCGGGTGTTCTTCGTCGTGCACGCGGAGGTGGCGCCGCCGCCCGAGCCGCTGCCGCCCGCGCTGCCGCCCGTCGTCGCGGCGGCCGTGCCGCCAGCGGCGGATCCGCCCGAGCCGGACTCCTTCGACGCCGGCGTGCCCGAGGCGGAGTCCGCCGCCCCGGAGGCGCTCGCGGACGTCTGGTCGGTGGCGGGCTTGCTGTCGTTGCCGCTGCTGCCGCAGCCGGTCAAGGCCAGGGCCGACAGAGCGAAGACGGCGGCGGTGGTGGCGATACGGGCGCGCATGGGTTCGGGTTCCTTCCCCGTCGGCGAAGCGGAGTCTCGATGACTCGGTAGGGGCGCCACGGTCTCAGTCGGGTTGGTCGGTGGTGCCCTTCGAGCGGGCGGAGGGCGGGTCTTCCCGTCTGCGCCCGGACGTGCACACAAAGATCGTTTCTGCAGACGTTCGGTTCCGCCCGGATCCGCGCGGACGGCGAAGGTGGGGGTCGGGTCCGGTGAAGGTCCGTTCGCCCACCGTTCACCACGCCCGCGTGCGGGGCCGGCCCCGCACGAAGGCGCGGTCCGCCCGGCAGGTAACACCGCAACGGCTGGGAAGGCATGCGGCATGCGCCCCGACGACTGGCACATCACCGAAGACCTCGACGACTTCCTCGCCCGGACCGGAGACTTTCTGCGCTCGCGGCCCGCCCTGCACACCACGCCGCTGACGGCGTTCGAGAGGCTGCGCACGCGCGGGGTGGACGGTGCCGGGGAGACCGTGTTCGGCCGGCTTGAGCCGGGGGGCGAGGTCAGCGCCCTCTTCTACCGCCTTCCGACCCGCCGCCTGACCGTCACCGCCCTGTCCCCGGAGCAGGCCGACACCCTCGCGGCCCGCCTGACCGGGCTCGGCCTCCCCCTCTCGGGTGTGCACGGGGACAACGACAGCGCCGTCGCCTTCGCCAGGGCATGGCAGCGACGCACGGGCGCGGCGCCGGTGCTCAGCTGGTGGGGGCGCCTCCACCGGCTCGGCGCGCCGGTCCCGCCCCGGCCGCGCCCGCAGGGCCGGGGGCGGCTGCTGGGCGAGGAGGACCGCGAGGACTGGATGCGCTGGTGCGGGGAGTTCGTCGCGGCCGTCGGAGAGGCCCCCGCCGACTCCTGGGCCGATTCGCGCTTCGCGGACAAGCACTTCACGTTCTGGGAGACCCCGGACGGCACCCCGGTGTCCATGGCGGGCTCGACTTCGCTGATCGGCGGCATGGTCCGGATCGACCCCGTCTACACCCCGGCGCACCTGCGGGGGCGCGGCTACGCGGGTGCCGTGACGGTCGAGGTGAGCCGGGCCGCGCTGGCCGCGGGCGCGCGAGAGGTCGTCCTGTTCACGGATCCGGCCAACCCCACCAGCAACGCCCTCTACCGGCGCATCGGGTATGTCCCGGTCGCGTACTTCGTCTCGTACGACTTCTCGTACGACGTCCCGGGCGCCGCGCCGGAGGCCGGCCGGTCGGGGCGAGTGGCCTAAGGGGCCGGTCGTGAGAAGCGCTCGCGCAGTTTGTACTTCAGTACCTTGCGCAGGGTGTCGTTGCGGGGGAGGGCCTCCAGCACCTCCAGCCGCTCCGGCAGCTTGTGGACGGACAGGCCCGCCGAGCGCAGGTGCGAGACGAGTTCAGGCAGGGTCAACTCGGTGGATCCGGGCGGCTGTTCCACCACCGCGCAGACCAGTTCGCCCCGTTCGGCGTCCGGCAGGCCGATGACCGCCGCGTCCGCGATCGCGGGATGGGCGGCGAGCAGGTCCTCGATCTCCTTGGCCGAGATGTTCTCGCCCTTGCGGATGATCACGTCCTTCAGCCGGCCGGTGAGGACCAGGTGGCCGGACTCCGTGAGCCGGCCCAGGTCGCCGGTGCGCAGGAAGCCGTCGGCGTCGAAGGCGGCGGCCGTCTGCGCGGGGTCCAGATAGCCCTGGCAGACGGCCTCGCCGCGCAGGCGTATCTCGCCGTCCACGATCCGGATCTCCATGCCGGCCGGGGGGCGGCCCTCGGTCGTCGCCAGGTTCTGCGGGGTGTCCCGTGGATCGCCCATGGTGATCATCGGGACCTCGGTCATGCCGTAGCCGTGGGTGAGCTGGACGTCCATCTCGCCGACCACCGAGTGGTAGACCTCCGGCGGCTTGGGCGCGCCGCCGCCGGCGAGCAGGCGCAGGGACGGGACCGGCTTCTCGCCCGGCCGCTTGCGCTGCTCGGCCAGGAAGAGGGAGTAGAAGGCCGTGGAGCCGCCGGCCACCGTCACCTCGTGCCGCCGGTACTCCGCCAGCGCGTCCGGCAGTGCGAAGTGCTCGAACATCACCGCCGGGAAGCCGTACAGCAGGAGCATCACCATGTAGTCGGGGCCGCCTATGTGGGCGTAGGGGAAGGCGATCGAGCCGACGTCGTCGGGCGACAGCCGCAGCGCGTGCGCCAGGCAGGAGCCGCCCGCGATCAGGGAGCGGTCGGTGTGCAGTACGCCCTTGGGGTCGGAGGTGGTGCCCGAGGTCCAGTAGATCCAGCGGACCGAGGTGCCCTCGGCGGGCGGCGCGGGGAGCGTCGACGGGTCGCCGTCCGGCAAGGTGTCGTACGCCTCGAAGACGCCCTTCGCGCCCAGGCGGCGGGCCATCTCCGTGTGGTCGTGGCCCCGCCACACGCCCGGGACCGCGAAGAACTCCGCCTTCGACTCCCTGAGCGCGAAGCCGACCTCCCGGTCCCGGTAGAAGGGGATCACCGGGGACTGCACGGCGCCCAGGCGGGCCAGCGCGAAGGACAGCAGGGCCGTCTCGATGCGCGTGGGCAGCTGCCAGGCGACCACCGTGCCGGGGCGCACGCCCATGCCGTACAGGCCGGCGGCCACCCGCTCGGCACGCGCGCGCAGTTCGCCGAAGGTCAGCGTGCGCCGCTCCTGCAGCAGCACCGGACGGCCGGGGGTGTGCTCGGCGCGGCGGACGACCAGGTCCCACAGTGTGCGGGCGGAACTCAGTGAGTGCGGGGTCTCGTTCACGTGTGCCCCCTGCCGACTTGGCTGACGACCCGTCAGGTGCCATGCTATCTGACGGGTCATCAGATAAGTACTGTCCGGTGGAGGGGAACGCGGAGGGGAACCATGACCGAACTGCCCCGCATCATCAGCGTCGACGACCATGTGATCGAGCCCGCCCACCTCTTCGAGACCTGGCTGCCGGCCAGGTACCGGGACCGTGGGCCCAAACCGCTGACCGCCGGCATCGGGGAACTGGCCTACGTCGGCGGCAAGTACCAGATCACCATGGACCCGGCGGGCCAGCCGACGGACTGGTGGATCTACGAGGACCTGAAGTTCCCGTACAAGCGCAACATCGCCGCCGTCGGCTTCGACCGGGACGAGATGACGCTGGAGGGGATCACCCGGGAGCAGATGCGGCGCGGCTGCTGGGACCCGAAGGCGCGCCTCGCCGACATGGATCTCAATCACGTCGAGGCCAGCCTCTGCTTCCCGACCTTCCCGCGCTTTTGCGGGCAGACCTTCGCCGAGGCGCACGACAAGGAGGTCGCCCTCGCCTGCGTGCGCGCCTACAACGACTGGATGGTGCAGGAGTGGTGCGGGGACAGCGGCGGACGCCTCGTCCCGCTGTGCCTGATCCCGCTGTGGGACGTGGAGCTGGCCGTCGCCGAGATCCGGCGCAACGCCGGGCGCGGAGTGCGGGCCGTGACCTTCTCCGAGATCCCCACGCACCTCGGGCTGCCGTCCATCCACTCCGGCTACTGGGACCCGTTCTTCGCGGTGTGCCAGGAGACCGGCACGGTCGTCAACATGCACATCGGGTCCAGCTCGCAGATGCCGGCCGCCTCCCCCGACGCGCCGCCGGCCGTCCAGGCCTCGCTGAGCTTCAACAACGCGATGGCCTCGATGATGGACTACCTCTTCAGCGGGGTCCTGGTGAAGTTCCCCCGGCTCAAACTCGCCTACTCCGAAGGGCAGATGGGCTGGGTGCCGTACGCCCTGGAGCGCGCGGACGACGTGTGGGAGGAGCACCGGGCCTGGGGCGGGGTCAGGGACCTGATCCCGGAACCGCCCTCGACGTACTACTACCGGCAGATCTTCTGCTGCTTCTTCCGCGACAAGCACGGGGTCGCCTCGATCGACGTCGTCGGCCGTGACAACGCCACCTTCGAGACCGACTACCCGCACGTCGACTCGACCTTTCCGCACACCAAGGAAGTCGCCCTCGACCATGTGAAGGGCCTGGACGACGAGACCGTGTACAAGCTGATGCGGGGCAACGCCATCCGCATGCTGGACCTGGACTTCGACAAGTGATGGACCTCTCGTGCACGCCCGAGGAGGAGGAGTTCCGGGCCCGGCTGCGGGAGTGGCTCACCAAGGTGCTGCCCACCCTTCCAGCGAAGCCGTCCCCGGACGACTGGCCGGGCCGCCGCGCCCACGACCTCGGCTGGCAGCGGATGCTGTACGACGCCGGGTACGCCGACGTCCACTGGGACTCCTCGCCGACCACGCGCCTGATCTTCCTTGAGGAGACGGAGAAGGCGGGGGCGCCCTACGTGGGGGCGAACTTCGTCGGCCTGCTGCACGCCGGTCCGACCATCGCCGCCGAGGGCACCGACGGGCAGCGGGCGCGCTGGCTGCCGCCGATCCTGCGCGGCGAGGAGGTGTGGTGCCAGGGGTTCAGCGAGCCCGGCGCCGGCTCCGACCTCGCCGCGCTGCGCACGCGCGCGTGGCGCGACGGCGACGACTACGTGGTCAGCGGATCCAAGATCTGGACCTCCCACGCCGAGGTCGCCGACTGGTGCGAACTGCTGGTCCGCACCGACCCGCAGGCCCCCAAGCACCGGGGCATCACCTGGCTGGCCATGCCCATGGACGCCGACGGCATCACCGTACGGCCGCTGCGCACGCTCGCCGGGTCGGCGGAGTTCGCCGAGGTGTTCCTGGACGAGGTCCGGGTGCCGGTGGCCCATCGGGTGGGCGCGGAGAACGACGGCTGGCGCGTGACCATGGTGACGCTGTCCTTCGAACGCGGCACGGCCTTCGTCGGCGAGGTCGTCGCCTGCCGCCGGGTGCTGGGCGAACTCGCCCGCACCGCACACGAGAACGGCCGCTGGGACGATCCCGTGCTGCGGCGCAGGCTCGGGCGGCTGGAGGCGGAGTTCCGGGCCCTGTGGCGGCTGACCCAGTGGAACGTCAGCGAGGCGGAGGCGAGCGGCGGGGTGCCGGGGGTCGGCGCCTCGGTCTTCAAGCTCCGCTACTCGCACGCCCGCCAGGAGCTGTACGACGCCGCGGCCGACGTCCTCGGCCCGGACGCCCTCGACCTGGACCGGCCGTGGGTCCTCGACCGGCTGTCCTCCCTGTCGTACACGATCGCCGCCGGCACCTCCCAGATCCAGCGCAACATCGTGGCCGAACGGATCCTGGGCCTGCCGAAGGGGAGATGAACCGGACGGGCTCCGGGGCTCACGAAGGAGAGATCGACGTGCGATTCCAACTCACCGAAGACCAGAGTGCGTTGAAGGCAGGCGTACGGGAGCTGCTGGAGCGGCGGTTCGGGCGGGAGGCCTTGCGGGCGGCCGTCGACACGCCCGGGCGGCTCGACCGGGAGCTGTGGCGGGCGCTCGGGGACGCCGGGTTCTTCGCCCTGCGTCTGCCCGAGCCGGACGGCGGGGTCGCGCTGGGACTCCCGGAAGCGGTCCTGGTGTTCGAGGAGGCGGGGCGAGCCCTGCTGCCCGGCCCCCTCGTGTCCACCCATCTCGCCGCCGGCGCCGTGCCGGGCGCGGCCACCGGGGAGACGGTCGTGACGGCGGTCGACGGGGAACTGGTGGAGTGGCTTCAGGCGGCGGACGTCGTGCTCGGGGACGTGTCGGGCGCTGTTCCGCTGCGCTCGCTGGACCCCCTGACGCCGCTGCACCGGACCGCGGCGGCGGCACCCGGCGGGCGCCGGCGAGCCATCCGCGCACCGGCCGGCCGCGCTGCCGTGGACCCCGTCGCCACCCTGCTCACCGCCGCCGAGCAGCTCGGTACGGCCGTACGCGTGGGCGAGCTGGCCGTGCAACACGCCCGGACACGAGAGCAGTTCGGGCAGCCGATCGGCGCCTTCCAGGCCGTCAAGCATCTGTGCGCGGACCTGCTGGCCCGGACCGAGACCGCGCGTGTCGCCGTCTACGCGGCCGCCGTCACCGCCGACCCGGCCGACATCGCGGCCGCCCGGCTGCTCGCCGACGAGGCCGCCGTGCGCGGCGCCCGCGACTGCCTCCAGGTGCACGGCGGCATGGGGTTCACCTGGGAGGCAGACGTGCACCTGCACCTGAAACGGGCCTGGACGCGGGCCCGGCGTGGCGGCGGGAACACGGAGAGTGAGGAACTGCTCGCCGCGCGTCTGGTGGCCTGAGACCCCGACGCCGCCCTGGGCTGCGGCGGTGGGAAAGTCATGGCCCACGATGTCGCGGATCGTGGCATGCCGATATCACTGAGCGTCGATACCCGGTTGTGTCCTTCGCGTGACTCGTCACGACCCGGAGTCGGGGGTCCCCTCCGGTACCTTGTGTGGGATGCGAGTGGCTGCGAGCGCGGGCCGGGCCGGCGGTGCCCCTGGGGCAGTGCCGGGTCGCAGGGTGCGCGTCGCTGCTCCAGATGCGGTGACGGCCACAGCCGTTGCCTGTTCGACACCCCGGCAAGAGCGTCGCACAGTATGCCTCACGCGTACTCCTTCGCGCTGGAATATGCCCGAAGCGCTTGTTGGGGTGACTGTACGTCAACCATGCTGGCTCCAAAGGGAATCACGTTCCGTGACCCTTGCTCTGGCCGTTGTTCTGGCCATGCAGAAAATGGCTACGATCGTGGCCCTCGCGATCGTCGCCGCGGCCTGCGCCGTGGCGACCGAGTGGCGTGGGGTCTTGTGTCCGCCGGTTCGGATGGTGTGAGCGGTGCAGGTGCTTCAAGTGCAGCTGGAGATCCGGCCCGACCCCACGGAGGTGGGGAGGGCGAGGAGATGGGCCCGCTCCCGGCTCGCCGGGCTCGGGATAGCGGCCGACGAACCGCTGGCCGAGAACCTGATCCTGCTCGTCTCCGAGCTGGTGACCAACGCGGTGGTGCACACCGGCCGCGCGGCCGTGCTGCGGCTCTCCCTGCCGGGCGCGCAGGCCGAGGCGGCCGGCAGGGCCGCGGCGGTCGAGCAGGCCGAGGCGGTGGCGCGACGCTCGGTGGCCGAGCGGGCCGAGCGGCGCGAACGGGACCAGCGGCGCGAGAAGGCAGAGAAGGCCGTGGCGTCGCAGGAGTCCGAGGAGCCCCGGGAAGCCGAGGGGTCCGGGGAAGCGGACTGGACCGAGCGGGCCGACGCGCTCGCGGTGGCCACCGTGCGCGTCGAGGTGGCCGACTGCAGCTCCCGCGCCCCCGTGCCGCGCTGCGCCGGCGGTGACGCCACCGGAGGCCGCGGCCTGGCTCTCGTGGACTGCCTGGCCGATCGCTGGGGCTGGAACCCGGAAGGCGCCGGCAAGAGCATCTGGTGCGAACTGGACCGCTGTTCGCAGCCC
This sequence comes from Streptomyces yokosukanensis, assembly GCF_001514035.1. Lineage (GTDB taxonomy): Bacteria > Actinomycetota > Actinomycetes > Streptomycetales > Streptomycetaceae > Streptomyces > Streptomyces yokosukanensis. The sequence continues at coordinate 267,651 of NZ_KQ948209.1, forward strand.
AGGGAGGGCGCGGCGATGGCGTACGGGAGCGGACTGTCCGCGTACGAGGGTCTCGCCTTCGAGGCGGTGTAGCACCCGGCGCGGTGGTGCGCCGGGGGTGCATCCGTGCGCGGGTGCCCCGAACAGGGCGTATGTAACAAACCCCCGTACCGGCGTTGACGACCCATGACCACCTGAACACGCTTGTGGGCGACGATTCGCCGCGAGGGGACGGCGAGGGCCGGGAGCGGGTGCGGTCCTCGCCGAGTGTGGGTCGCACCCGGTGGGCGGCGCGTGCGCGAGGCCGCAGGGGGAGGCGCGCCGCCGGCCGGCCGACGCCCCGCGCGAGGGCGCTTCAGAGAACGGCCACGGGGGCCACCGGGGTGCCCGTCGCGCCGACGAACGGCTCGGGCATCGCCGACAGCAGGAACGCGTACCGCCCTTCTTCTCCACAGGCTGTGGACAACTCTTCGAGATTCCAGTTCTGGCCCTGGAGCATCCCCATCTCCACCAGGTCCAGGGCGTGCACGGGCAGCCAGAGATTCTCCGTCTCGGGCGGAAATATCTCAAAAGTGAGCGTGTCGTTCGCGACCGCCGCGACATCGCGCGCGTGGAACCACTCCGGCGTACGGACGGACAGCCCCGGCGACGGATAGCCGTACCCGTGCTTGTCCCCGGCCAGATACACCTGCACCTGCCCGGTGCGCACCAGCACGACGTCGCCCGCCCGGACCCGGACACCGCCGAACTCCTCGGCCCGCTCCAGATCCTCCGGTGTGACCGCGTGGCCCCCCGCCAGCCGGTCGACACCCCGCGCGCGTGCCACGTCCAGCAGCACCCCGCGCGAGACGATGTGCCGCGCCTTGTCGATCCCGTCGAACTCCGCGCCGTCGTGCGCGGTCACCGTGTGCGCGGGGCGGCCGTTGTAGAGCTTCCCCGAGTGCGAGGCATGGGCGAGCGCGTCCCAGTGCGTGCCCGCCTGCAGGCCCATGGTCACCACGTCGTCGCTGCACGCCACCGTGCCCGGCCCGAACAGCTCCTGGTTGATCTGCACCATCGCGTGCAGCGGATTGACCCGCCCGGGGATCATCCCGCTCTGCACCCCGTCCTGCCGGAGGGGGAGGGCGAGCGGGACCCGGCGGCCGGTGCGGACCTCGGCGGCGGCCTCGCGCACGACCTCGTCGGTGATCAGGTTCAGGGTGCCGATCTCGTCGTCCGCCCCCCAGCGGCCCCAGTTGTTCACCCGCTTCGCGATCTCGTGGAACTCCTTGGGCAATGCCATCCGGTGCCTCCCCGGGGCTTGTGTCCGCGCATCCGACGCGCCATAGAATCTAACGGACCGTCAGAAACCGCGGGAAGGGGCCGGGCGTGGGGAACTTCTTGGCAGGAAAGGTCGTCGCCGTGACGGGCGCCGGACGCGGCATCGGCCGGGCGGTCGCCCTGGCGGCCGCCGCCGAGGGGGCGAAGGTCGTCGTCAACGACTACGGCGTCGCCATGGACGGCGCCTCGCCCACCAGCGAGGTCGCCGAGGCCGTCGTCAAGGAGATCGAGGCGGCGGGCGGCGAGGCCGTCGCGGTGGCCGACGACATCTCCACGATGGCGGGCGGGCAACGGGTCGTGGAGGCGGCCCTGTCGGCGTACGGCCGGCTCGACGGGGTCGTCTGCGTGGCCGGGATCCTGCGCGAGCGGATGCTGTTCAACATGACCGAGGAGGAGTGGGATCCGGTGATCGCCACCCACCTCAAGGGCACGTTCACCGTCTTCCGGGCGGCGTCCGCGGTGATGCGGGGGCAGCGGTCCGGCACCCTGATCGGATTCACCAGCGGCAACCACCAGGGGTCGGTGTCCCAGGCCAACTACAGCGCGGCGAAGGGCGGGATCATCTCGCTCGTGCGCAGCGCCGCGCTGGGCCTGCACAAGTACGGGGTCACCGCGAACGCGGTGGCACCGGTGGCGCGTACGCGGATGTCGGCGAACGTTCCCATGGAACTGGCGGAGATCGGCGAGCCGGAGGACGTGGCGGCGCTGGTGGTGTACCTGCTGTCGGACGGGGCGCAGGAGCAGGGGATCACCGGTCAGGTCTACACCGTCGCGGGGCCGAAGATCGCGGTGTGGGCGCAGCCGAGGGAACTCCGCGCGGCCTACGCCCCCGGCGGCTGGACCCCGGAGACGATCGCGCAGTTCCTGCCCGGGGCGGTGGGGGTGGATCCGATGCCGATGCTGTCCCAGCTCGTGGCGATGGAATCCGCCGCGCGGGCGGGATCTCGGCCCAACGCCTAGTGCCTGTCCGGCGGATCAGGCCGGAGGAAAGCAGCGATGCCTGGTCGGCGCACGTGAGTGGGGCGTGCCAAGCCCCGCGTCTCCGGCGAGATCCGCCGGACAGGCCCCAGTGCCGGCGCTTTCGGCGCACCCAACCCAAAGGCGGTCCAACCATGGATTTCGGGTTCAGCGAAGAGGACGAGGACTTTCGGGCGGAGGCTCGTGGCTGGCTGAGCGCACACGCGGACCCCGCGACGGACAGACGCACGTGGGAACGCGCCCTCGGCGGCGCCGGCTGGATCGGGCTCGGCTGGCCGGAGGCGGGACACGGCAACCGTACGGCCACCCTCACCCAGCAGGTCGTCTGGGCCGAGGAGTACGCCCGTTCGGCCGCGCCCCCGCGCTCCGGGCACATCGGTGAGAACCTGCTCGCCCCCACCCTGATCGCCCACGGCAGCGAGGAGCAGAAGTCCCGTTTCCTGCCCCCGGTCGCGGCCGGTGAGGAGCTGTGGTGCCAGGGCTACAGCGAGCCCGGTGCCGGGTCGGACCTGGCCGGGGTGCGGACCGCGGCGGTGCGGGAGGGCGAGGGCTATCGGATCAGCGGCCAGAAGATCTGGACCTCGCTCGCCCGCGAGGCCGACTGGTGCTTCGTGCTGGCCCGCACGGACCCGGACTCGCGCCGCCATCACGGGCTCAGCTTCCTGCTGGTGCCGATGGACCAGCCCGGCCGTATCGAGGTCCGCCCCATCCGGCAGATGACCGGCACCAGCGACTTCAACGAGGTCTTCTTCGACGGGGCGTACGCGCGAGAGGAGCATGTCGTCGGGGGGCAGGGGCAGGGCTGGCGGGTGGCCATGAGCCTGCTCGGGTTCGAGCGCGGGGTGTCCACCCTGGCCCAGCAGATCGGATTCGCCGAGGAGTTGGCGGGTGTGGTGCGGCTCGCGGTGCGGACGGGCGCGGTGCGCGATCCCGTCGTACGCTCGCGGCTCGTACGGCAGTGGGCCGAGCTGCGGACCATGCGCGAGCACGCCCTGCGCACCCTCGGCGGCTCGGCGGACCCGGGCGCGCCCAGCGTGGCCAAGCTGCTCTGGGCCGGCTGGCACCAGCGGCTGGGCGAGCTGGCGGTGCAGGTCCGGGGCGCGGCGGCGGGCGTCGGACCGGTGGACTGGTCGCCCTCGGCCTCGTACGAACTCGACGCCGGACAGCACCTGTTCCTCTTCTCCCGGGCCGACACCATCTACGGCGGCTCGGACCAGGTCCAGCGCACGATCATCGCCGAGCGTGTGCTCGGTCTGCCCAGAGAGCCCAAGGGGGCCGTGTGATGCGTGGTGTGGTGTTCGACGGCAAGCAGGTGCAGGTGGTCGAGGACCTGGCGGTGCGGGAACCGGGGCCGGGCGAGGTGCTGGTGGCCGTCAAGGCGGCCGGGCTGTGCCACAGCGACCTGTCCGTGGTGGACGGCACCATTCCGTTCCCGGTGCCGGTGGTGCTCGGGCACGAGGGCGCGGGGGTCGTGGAATCGGTCGGCGCGGGCGTCGGCCATGTCGTGCCCGGCGACCATGTCGCGCTCTCCACGCTCGCCAACTGCGGCACGTGCCCGGAGTGCGACCGGGGCCGGCCGACGATGTGCCGGCAGGCGATCGGGCGCCCGGGAAAGCCGTTCACGCGGGGGGCGGGGCCGGTCCACCAGTTCGCCTCCAACTCGGCGTTCGCGGAACGCACGGTCGTGAAGGCCGTGCAGGCGGTGCCGATCCCGAAGGACATCCCGCTTGAGTCCGCCGCGCTGATCGGCTGCGGGGTGCTCACCGGGGTGGGCGCGGTGCTGAACCGGGCGCGGGTGGACCGCGGGGACAGCGTCGTCGTCATCGGGACCGGCGGCATCGGGCTGAACGTGCTGCAGGGCGCGCGGCTCGCGGGGGCGCTCAGGATCGTCGCCGTGGACGCCAATCCGGCCAAGGAGGAGACGGCCCGGCAGTTCGGCGCCACCGACTTCCTGACCTCGGCCGAGGGCGTCAGGGACCTGCTGCCCGCGGGCGCCGACCACGCCTTCGAGTGCGTCGGCCGGGTGGAGCTGATCCGGCAGGCGATCGACCTGCTCGACCGGCACGGCCAGGCGATCCTGCTCGGTGTCCCGCCGGCCGCGGCCGAGGCGTCCTTCCTGGTCTCCTCCCTCTACCTGGACAAGTCGATCCTGGGCTGCCGCTACGGCTCCTCGCGCCCCCAGCGGGACATCGCCCTGTACGCCGAGCTGTACCGGCAAGGGCGGCTGCTGCTCGACGAGTTGGTGACGGCGGCCTACCCGGTCGAGGACTTCGACAAGGCGCGCGCGGACGCGGAGGCCGGGCGGGTGGCGCGGGCCGTGCTCACGTTCTGAGCGCGGCCCGGGACCCGCCTACGCCTTCACACCGGTGCGGAACGTCCGCCGATAGGCGCTCGGGGTCACCCCGAGCGCCTGCTGCAGATGCTGGCGCATCGACTGGGCCGTGCCGAAGCCCGCCTCGCGGGCCACCTGGTCGATGGAGAGGTCCGAGGTCTCCAGCAGCTGGCGGGCCCGCTCGACACGCTGCTGGGTGAGCCACTGGCCGGGACTGATCCCGACCTCCTCGCGGAAGCGCCGGGTGAAGGTGCGTACCGACATGGCCTCCTGGTCGGCCATGTCCCGCAGCTGGATCGGCTCGTGCAGCCGGCCCAGCGCCCAGCTGCGGGCCGCGGTCGTCGTGGCCAGCTGCGGGTCGGGGACCGGGCGGTGGATGTACTGGGCCTGGCCGCCCTCGCGGTGCGGCGGGACGACCGTGTGCCGGGCGACGTCGTTGGCGACCGCCGTACCGAAGTCGCGGCGCACCATGTGCAGGCACAGATCGATCCCGGCGGCCACACCGGCCGAGGTCAGCACGTCGCCGTCGTCGACGTAGAGCACGTCCGCGTCGACCTTGATCCGCGGGAACAGCCGCTGGAGGCGGTCGGCTTCGGCCCAGTGCGTGGTCGCCGGGCGGCCGTCGAGACGGCCGGCGGCGGCGAGGACGTAGACCCCGGTGCAGATGGAGGCGAGCCGGGTGCCGGGGCGGATCCGGGCGAGGGCGGCGGCCAGTTCGTCGGTGAGCCGGCCCTCCTCGTAGACCGGGCCCAGCTCGTACGACGCCGGGACGATCACCGTGTCGGCCTCGGCCAGCGCCTGTGGGCCGTGCGCGATGTGCACGGCGAAGTCGGCGTCCGTCTCGACCGGGCCGGGCGGCCGTACCGAGCAGGTCACGACCTCGTACAGCCGGCGTCCCCGCTCGTCCCTGGGGCGGCCGAAGATGCGGTGCGGGATGCCCAGCTCGAAGGGGAGCAGGCCGTCGAGGGCGAGGACGACGACCCGGTGCGGACGGAAGTCCTCGGGGGGAGCGGCCATGGCGCGGTCGACACTCATGGCCCGATCCTAGCGAATGCTGGCCTTCGGGCCACTCGAACGGGGGAGCGGGGTGCCGGACGCTCTATGACGTGACTCAGACAAGCCCAGCCGCAGCCCCCGTCCAGGCCGCCCCGCCCGCCCGGCGCCGGCGCGTGCACCGCGCCTGGTTCGTCGCCGCCGTCACCTTCGTCACGATCATCGGCGCGGCCGCCTTCCGTTCCCTGCCCGGCCTGCTCATCGACCCGCTGCACCGGGAGTTCGCGTGGTGATGCTTTGGGGAACCTGAAGGCGGGTCTTGCGCTCTCTGCCAGTTTCCAACCGGTCGGGGGGCATTCGGCGGCAAGGCGCCCGTACGGGGCGGCCCCACAGGCGGGGCGCCCCGATCCATCACTCCGGTGTGGTCGAGTACCGCTCGATGCTCGCACGGCCTGTCGATCGGTCGAGTAGGCGCAGCTCCCACGGGCCCGTGTTCACGTCGAAGTCCTTGCCGAACCCGACCCATTTGCCCGCCATACGTCGGCCCGTCGGCTCGATCAACAGCTGAATCGCACCGTGGTACCGGGCGCCCTGGTAGTAGCCGTCAGCCGCCGTCTGCTCGGTCCACGTACCGGTGACGACGTTCCGTTCAGCTGTGAGATCCAGAGACAATGGGCTGTCCGGGTTGGTCGATGCTCCGGGCAGGCTCTGAGCTGTCAGCCGGTTGCCGTGCTGGACGATCACGACGTGATGCTTGCAGTCGAACGTCTCGTCGCGGCTGGACGAGTAGAACTCGTACCGGGACAGCCAGATGCCCGCGTACTCGCTCTGCGGCTCCGCCTCCGGGCTTGTGACAGCGTCGGCCGTACCGATTTCCTCAGCCTCCATGTCGTGGCCTCCTGCCCCGTCTGAGTGGACGCGTGCCATCGGGATCGCGAACCCCAGCGACTCAGGGGAACGGCCGGTGAACCGCTTCAGTGCCCGCGCATACAGCGGGCGGCATGTCCTGGTCTCCCCGGACTCCCAGCGTTGCACGAGTCGCTTGGAGGCGTCGTTCGGCTCCCCCAGCTCCTCGCCTGCGCCGCGTAAGCCCCGGGCGAACTCGTCTTGGCTGAGGTTCATCGACTTGCGCACAGAAGTCAGCACGTCGTTGGGGATTCGCTCCCGCTCGGCCGGAGTCGTCATGATCCGAGGGTAGCCACGTCACGCCTCCAATGACACCGGTTTGACGCCCTCGGGGTGACACCGACATGACGCCCGAGGGGCGCCTTGAACGTCGCCGCAATGGTCATGATCGATCCGGAACATGGTCGTCATGTCCATCCGCATCAGCGCTTACACGGTGAGAGCCGACGGCACCCAGACCAAGCCACGAACCCTGTACGAGGGTGAGGGCGGGGAACCCCTCGCTACTGGCCTGATGCCGCCGTGCCTGTGCCCCAAGTGCGGGGGTGGGCGACATGACCGGAGCACCACGGACCCCCAATTGCGTGGAGGCAAGCCAGCATGAGCATGGCAGTAGTGACCCGCGACCCGAAGGCGTACGTCACCCCGGAGGTGTGGGAGCGGGAGGTGGCCCTCCTGCTCCGCAACCCGGAAAACACGCGCGAACTGGCCGATGCCAAGTTCGGACAGGCCATCGCCTACCTGGTCACGTGCGGCGAGAACCCGGACCTTCTCATGGGACCGTCCAAGCAGGTGGACGAGGCATGGCACTCGTTCATGCTCGACTCGATCCCGTACCACCACTTCACCAGCCGGCACTTCGGCCGGTACATCCACCACGTACCGGAGCTTCCGGGGGCGGCCGGTGTCCAGTGCGTCAGCGACGACAAGGCGACGCTGGACGGCCACGACCTCAAGACCGGCGGCCCGCTCGTCCTGGAGCAGACGATCAAGGCCATCAAGGCGGCCGGGTTCGAGATCGACTCCGACCTGTGGGGCATGGAGGACGCGGCCGACTGCAACCAGTGCCATGCAGGGTGCCACGACTCGCCCAAGTAGTAGTGAGCAGCATGTGAGTTGGGGCCTGTCCCCGTACGTTGGGGGTGGGCCCCTCATGCTGGAAAGGATCACTGCATGTCATTGGCTGAGTCCTGGGACAGGTACGCGGTCGGGAGCAAGCCACGCAGGACCGTGAACGCCAAGGGTGATACGACCTGGCTGAACTGGACTCAGTACGCCGATCACGGGCCGAACGAGAGCGTTCTGGGCCCCGTGGCCGGACGCCGGGTGCTGGAACTCGGGTCGGGGAGCGGTAGCAACCTCGCGCATCTCGTGACGCTTGGCGCGACGGGTCGAGGTGTGGACATCGCCCCCGCCCGCGAGACGGTCGCGCGGGAGTGCTGGGGCCACTTGCCGGGCCTTGAGTTCCGGACGGCGGAGGCGACGACATTCCTGAGCGAGACAGACGAGACGTTCGATGTCGTGCTCTCGATCTTCGGTGCCGTGTGGTTCGTCGATCCGGACACCCTGCTCCCGCTGATCCGCTCGCGCATGGCGCCGGGCGGCATCCTGGCCTTCTCGCATTTGCCTCCGGGCAGCCAGGGGCCGAAGCCTGGCAAAGCCGGACTGCGGCACGATCGCACCCCGGATGAGTGGGGGCGCATCCTGACGGGGCACGGCTTCTCTGACGTGCGCGTGTCTCTGATCGACCCGCCAGAGGGCAAGGCTGTGGGCACGATGCTTGTCCGTGCCCTGGCGACCTGACCGCGCGGCTGTGCGCCGGTCTCAGGACACCCCGGCCTTCTGGCAGACGGAGCGAACCGTCATGGCGCTCCACTTCGCGGCTCTACGCGGGGGCAGGCCCTCAGTGTCGAGCTGCGTGCCGATGGCCCGGTAGCTCATCCCCTCCGCCCTCAGTTCGAGTATGCGGGCCTGTGCCGCCTGCTCCGTGGGGTTGGGTGCAGCGTCGCGCTCTCGCCCCTCTCCGTCCCCGTGGAAGCCGTAGGCGTACGCACCGACAGCCTTCCGTCCGGATGCTGCCTTGGCCGCACGCCCGTCCCGGAGACGCTTGACCACCATGCGCCGATCGAGTTCGGCGAACACGCCGATGACCTGTCGCATGGCCGTGCGCATCGGGTCGTCAGGGTCGTCCTGGTGGACCTCCCCACCATCGGCGGTGAAGACCTTCCCCCCGTCACGCCAGACCACGGCAAGCGTGGCTTCCTGCACCGTGAGCGCACGGGCCAACCGGTCGAGCCGAGGTATCAGCAACCCCTCCGCTTCGCTCTCTCTGATGAGCAGCAGGGCTTCCGACAGACCCTGACGGTCGAGCGCTTCGGTTGCGCCGGACACGCCCTCATCGCGCGACACGTGAACGATGCGATGCCCGTTGGTCTTGGCCCACGCTTTGACGGCCTTCTCCTGTACGTCCAGGCCGAAGCCGTCTGAGACCTGTCCGGCTCCGGATACGCGGATGTAGGCAACGAGCTTCATGGCTCCCCTTCCATGAGCACGTAAGTCTTTCCGTGTAAAAACTTACACCGCAGGTCGGGGTGCTGCAACGTTGATCGCATGCCCATGGTGGGTGACGGCTCGCACGGCCGCGCGTGCAGGTCTACGGCGGAAGGGGTGGGGTATGACCCTCTGAAGGACCTTGCTCGACCGCCGAGTCTTACCGGCCGAGATCGCGCCACGGTTTCGGGGCCATTCAAGACCTCACGACCTGCTGCAAGAACTCGCGGTGCAGGCGGCGCAAGTGAGAGCTCAGCGCCTCGGGAGTGGGCCGCTCTTTCAGGTGGCGGACCGCGTGCGGCGCCATGGCCTTGCCGGTGACCCGTGTACCTGCGGCGTTCGCCTCGCTCGCACAGGACGTAAGAAGCAAGAGGGCGATCTTCTCGGCTAGATCTACTGATACGTCTGACGTCGATACGGCGCGAAACCTGCGCATCTCTGCCCGGAGCTCGCCGGTGAGCGTGCTCGCCTCGTGGACCATCTGCTGGAGTTCGCCGACCTCAGTCTTCCCACCGTTGCCGGCCTCTGCGGATCCCCGAAACCTGAGAGAGAGATCGACAACTTGCCCCAGCGTCACGTACAAGTCGACGGCGGTGCGTTGCCGTGCAGAGTCAACGTAATCGGTCTGGTAGTTCACGGTCACTTGACCGCCGTCAGCGATGTACTGGTTGCTGACCCACTTCCCCGCGAACTCCTGGCGGTCAGCATTGAACTGCTGACCTACAGACTGACTCTGCTGGTCGAATCTGCTTTCACCCACCAAGCAGCGCCCCAAGCATGGTGGCGATCTGGCTACCAATACCCGTGGCCAGCCCACCCATCTCCAGAAGTCGCTGCATTCTCCCTTGCGCATCTGAGGTGTCGCCAGACGCTGCGGCGTCGCGTGCAGCTTCCAGCTCCGCCCGCACCTCGGGGGGCAGGGGTGGCTCCATCTGTTGCACTTGCCCCAGGATGTCGTTCAGCCCAGCAGCAAGATCGGCCATCGAGATCGGCGTTCCGACGATCATGTTCTCGGCGTTGTGCTGAACGCCGACTGTCTGGTTGTGCTGGTTGAAGGTCGCCACCTGGCCACAGTATGGCTCGCTCAACAAGCTGAGCAACATGTTCCCTGTGTCAACTCCCGTTCCAAGAAGAGGGATTCGAGAAGGGAGTTGCCCTGGATCTCCTCGCGCCACAGCGAGGTAGTCGCGTTACAGTCGGCCCTGCTTGGCCAGCTCGATGTGCTCCTCGGCCAGCTCAGCGCCGGTGACCTGGAGGGCGAACGCAAGGTCGTAGTCAGGCGCGTTGTCTGGATGGCTCATCGCGCCAGCGTAGCGGGGGCGGACCCGTACGCGGCCTCATTTTGAGAGGCGCCTCACATGCGGTGACCTGCGCCTTCCCTCTCCACGCGCTGTACATTTCGGGTTCCCCCGCGCGAAGGTGACGGGGCCGCTGTTGTCGTCGGAGAAGGGAAACCCGAGATACAGGAACACGTATGGCGTCGTGCGCTGGTGCGCTCGAACATGAAGCACGCAGAGAAGTTGGTCGGCGTCGCCATGGCGTTGTACGCGGACTACGAGACGGGCGGGAACGTGTGCCCGTCGAACGGGACGATCGCCAGGGAACTCGGCTACGGCGGGAAAGCTCCGGAGCAGACGGTCAACAAGATCGTAGGCAGGCTCCGTAAGGCTGGCTGGCTCACGAAGACCGGCAAGGTGCCGGATGGTCCAGTGATCTACCGACTCACTTTGCCGAAGCAGGGGGGTATGGCTGAGAAGCCATACAACCTACATACCTTCAAGAGCGACGGCGGTAAGAGTGAGGCGCCAGCGGCGAAGAGCAAGCCGGAAGGCGAAGAGCGGCCCCCCGTACGGGGCCGACAGGGCGAAGACGAAGAGCGTAAGCAGCCGGCGAAGGTGGGCCGCGTGAGCGGCCCTCAGCAGGAAGACGAAGGGGCTGGCTCTCTTGGGGGGCCTTCGGCCCCCACCTTGTCCTTGGTAGACCTTGGCAAGGTCAAGCAAGAGGAACAGCGGCGACGCTGGTTCGGCGACGCGTACGCGGCTCCCTTGCCGATGGGCTTCGACTACGACGGCTTGACCGACCGGCTCCAAGAAGCGGGGCAAGAGCCGCCCCCTTTCTGATCAGGCATGACGAAGCCCCGCCCTCTGGTGAGAGCGGGGCCAGTCGAGCGAGGCAGGCTACGCGTCTTGTTCGTCGTCGGCGGTGTGGTTCCACTCCACGGTCATGTAGTCGTCCACGGTCATCTTCGCCGCCTTCTTGAAGCCGTTCGGGTGCATCGTGATCGTGGTGACGAATTTGACCCACGCTCGACGAACGGGGAGTGGGGTGTTCGGCCAGTCCTGAATCAGGCCAGCGATGCCCGACACGGGGTCGATCGGGGGCAGGCCAGTGATACCGGACAGCCTCTCGTCGATCTCGTCGAGCCTGGACCGGATCGCCTCGGTACCGGCCGTCATCTGGGACAGGGTGATGGACCCGGAGGCGTAGGACACAGCCAACCCGTCGAGCCGTTCCCGCAGGGTCTGCGCTTCCTGATGAAGGTGGGCTGAGTCGTCTCCCTGCTCCTGCCGAGAAGCGAGGACCCAGGGAAGGAAGTCGGGGAAGACGATCCGCGCCAGGACGGCGTTACCGGCTCGCTTGTCGGCCAGTTCCCGGGGCACGCGTACGTGCTTCTGTCCGCAGCGGTAGACCGGGGTCCCTTGGTACATGCCGCCTCGCACGGTATCCCCGCAACGCTCACACGTGGCCAGTCCGGCAAGCAGGGTCTGAGGGGCCGAGCCGGTACGCGCACCGCCCGTGAAGCGCTTGGGGTTCGTCAGTGCCGACACGAGGGCGTAGTGCGTCGCATCATCAAGAATCGCGGGCCACTTGCCCGCGCCCATCACCTCGCCCCGGTAGGTGACCTGAGCGATGTACCGAGGGGAGATGAGCACCTTCTTCACGCCGCCCACGCCCCACCCCTTCGCCTCGCCATCTGCCTCACCCTTCGCCTTGCCGGACGACGAGCGGGGAGCGAGCAGACCGAGGCCGGTCCAGAAGCGAGCGACAGCCGCCAGGGTCTCGCCTTGGAGAACCATCTCGGCACCCTTGCGGATCGCCTCCGCCTCGGCATCGACCACGGTCACGTAGTCGTCTTCGTATCCGAACGTTCGCAAGCCCGCCTTGTGTGGCTTGCCGTTCTTCGCCGCCTGGAGGTTCGACGCCTTCTGCCGTAGCGCCTTCTGCTCACCCTCGTACTCCGCCCAAGCCGTGACCGTCTTGGCCGTGGCCCGACCGGCCGGAGTCGACAGATCAAGATGTCCGGCGTGGATGGCGTGGACGTTGACCCCGAGTGCGATCACTCGCAGCAGGTCTTCCGTCCTGCGCACGAGCCGGTCAGTGTGCCAACAGAGAATCGCGTCCGGCTTGGACGCCAACAGCCGCTCGAACCCCGGGCGCACCCTGCCCGAGGTGGCGCTGACGTCGTTGTCCGCGATCACCTCTCGTACGGCCCAGCCACGGGCTGCGGCGAACGCCCGGCACTCGTCCTCCTGGCGCTGAACGCCCAACTCGTCGCCATGCTGATCGAGGCTGAGTCGTACGTAGATGGTGACGTCCATCTGTCCTGCCCCCCTTGTTCATGCACGCGGACTCACATGCCCCAAAGATTTACCACAAGTTCGGCTGGTCGCGCGGCACGATCGGCGCGGCCGTCTCGCTCAACCTCGCGCTCTACGGCCTCACCGCCCCCTTCGCCGCCGCGCTGATGGACCGCTTCGGCATCCGCCGGGTGGTCGCGGTCGCGCTGTCCGTGATCGCGCTCGGCTCCGGTCTGACCGTGTGGATGACGGCGGCCTGGCAGCTGTGGCTGTGCTGGGGCCTGCTGGTCGGACTCGGCTCCGGCTCGATGGCGCTGGCCTTCGCGGCGACGGTCACCAACCGCTGGTTCACCGAGCGGCGCGGCCTCGTCAGCGGCATCCTGACCGCCGCGTCCGCCTCCGGCCAGCTGATCTTCCTGCCGGTGCTGTCCTGGCTGACCGAACACCACGGCTGGCGCCCGGCCGCCGTGACGGTGTCCCTGGCCGCCCTCGCCGTCGTCCCCTTCGTCTGGATCCTGCTGCGCGACCACCCGGCCGACGTCGGCCAGAAGCCCTACGGCGCACGGGAGTTCACACCCAAGCCGCCGCCGGTGACCGGCGCCGCCCGCCGCACGCTGAAGGTGCTCTCCACCTCCGTGCGCACCGGCACCTTCTGGCTGCTCGCCGGTACCTTCGCGATCTGCGGCGCCTCCACCAACGGGCTGATCCAGACCCACTTCGTGCCCGCCGAGCACGACCACGGCATGCCCGTCACGACGGCGGCCTCGCTGCTCGCGGTCGTCGGCGTGTTCGACGTCGTCGGCACGATCGCCTCCGGCTGGTTCACCGACCGCTTCGAACCGCGCCGCCTGCTCGCCGTCTACTACGCCCTGCGCGGCCTCTCCCTGCTCTTCCTCCCGATGCTGCTCGGCCCCGCCGTCCACCCCCCGATGCTGTTCTTCATCGTCTTCTACGGCCTCGACTGGGTGGCCACCGTGCCGCCGACGCTGGCCCTGTGCCGTGAGCAGTTCGGCGAGGACAGCGCCATCGTCTTCGGCTGGGTGCTCGCCTCCCACCAGATCGGCGCCGCCCTCGTCGCCTACCTCGGCGGCCTCGCCCGCGACGTCTTCGGCTCCTACGACCTCGTCTGGTACGCCTCCGGCACGCTGTGCGCGGCGGCGGCTCTGATGTCGCTGGTGATCAGGCGCCGGCCTCCGGCTTCCCTGCCGGCGGTGGCCTGAGACGCCGGTGTGGGTGGGGCGGCCGGGCTCGGTCAGGTGCGGGGAGTCACGTAGCAGAGGGCGTCGGCGTAGTGCCCGTCGCCGTAGTGGTGTGCGGTGCGGCCGGTCCTGAGCCAGCCGAGGCGTTCGTAAAGACGTATGGCGGCGGCGTCCTTGACCATGACGTCCAGGACCAGACGGCGGTTGTGGCTCAGTCCGTAGTCCATGGCGGTCCGGACGAGCCGCTCACCCAGGGTGCGCCCGCGCGCTTCCTTGATCACGAAGAGGCGGGCCAGTACGCCGACGCATTGCTCGTCGTCCCCGCTCTGTTCGGTCCACAGGGACACCGCGCCCTCGCCGCACGGCCGCATCACCGCCACGTGGCCGACGATCCTCCGTCCTGCCTCCGCGACCCAAGAGGCCAGCATGTCGTCCGACCGGAGCCATGCCTGGGGACGGGCCACGCCCTCCACCGGGTATCCGTCGGTGGCGTGCACGTCGGTCAGTGCGGCGGTCGCGCCGATGAGGTCCGTTTCCTCGAAGGGGCGAATGACGGTGCTGTCCATGCCGGTCTCCTTGTGGGGTCGGTGGCTCACTCGACGGGGAGTTCGTAGAACAGGCCGGTCCGGTCGGCGCGGTGCACGTACCGGGACACCTCGAAGGGTTCGTCCTCCTGGTCCAGGCTGGTGTGGAGGACTTCGAGGACGGGGACTCCGGAGGGCAGGCCGAGAACGGTGGCTTCGGCCCGTGTCGGCATGCGGGCGGTGATCTCGTCCCGTACGCGGGTCATCACGTGGCCGAGTTCTTCGAGCCGGCCGTAGATGCCGTCCTTGCCGGTCCTGGGCTGGGTCAGCGGTGTGCCCTCGGCCTCTTCCCACCGGAGGTAGGTCGACACGATCTGCACCGGTTCGTCGTCGGCGAAGTAGTGGTTCTCCCGGTGCAGGACACTCTCTTCGTCGGCCGGAACGGCGAGCCGCTCGGCGATGTCCTGGGGCGGGCGCTCCCGGGTGATGCCCACGACGTCGATGCGGGCTTCCTTGCCCTGGCGTCTGGCTTCGAGCCGGAAAGGGGTCAGGCCGGTCTCGCGGTTGCTGCGCGAGTAGCGGTCGCTGCCGAATCGGAACAGTCGCTGCGGTTCCCGTACGAAGACGCCGCTTCCGTGGCGAGCCGTGACCAGGCCTTCCTCCGCGAGGAGCCGGATCGCCTCACGGGCCGTGTTGCGTGCGGTTTCGTACTGATGGGCGAGGGCGCGTTCGGAGGGCAGCCTGTCACCGGGTGCGAGGTGCCCGGCCTCGATGGCGGCTCGCAACTCCTCCGCAATGCGCCTGCTCGGCGGCTGGGTCGAGGAGGGTCCGGGCGTCTTCATGTCTCCAGCATACCAAGTGGCTCAAGCCAGTTGCTTGACGCGGGTGACCGTCAGTGATCAGACTGGCTTGAGCCAGTAACGGCCCTAGTCGGCCGGACCGTTCCGGGGCGGCGCCCTACCGCCAAGCAGACACGCCGCCCCGGTCCCCTGGGAAGGGAGACTTCATGGTGCCCGTGACATCAACGGCTGTGGGAGGGGTGGGCGCGTGAGCTACGACCGAAGCGCCGCCCCGGCGCCTTTGTCGGGTCTGCGGCTGCTGCCCGGGGAGACCGACACCGGCAAGCCGTGCTTCCTGTCCACGGACGATACCGGCGGCCCACTGTCGCGGCTCGCGGACGACATCGAGGTGAGTCAACTCCAGGACGGAGCCGACGTTCTGGCGGGTGCGAAGGCCGTCCTGGGTGATCGCAAGGCCGGCGAGTATGCGTTACGCCGTGCGCTGCGGGCGACCACGCAGGTGCTCGGCGACGTGCTGCGCATCGCCGACAGCAGGGGCGCTCGATTGCCCCAGGGGGGTGATTGCCCGTGACGGCGGCCGATGCGCTTGCTCTGTCCACCGAATGCACGCTGGCGAGCGAGCCCGGTTACGAGGACGTACACGCCCGGTGTCGCCAGTCGAGGGACGTACCGCTGCCGCACACCACGGGCGTGCTCCTCGTCCCGCGCTGCCGCTGTTCGTGCCACAGGCAGTCGCCGTCCGGGGAGTCTTCGTGAGGTGATCACCGGCCTGTGGCCGACCGGGGCGCGTGCGGTCGAGGTGACCTCGACCGCATGGCAGGCTCGCGCACCCTCCAGGGGGCAGCGGCACTAAGGGGAGCCGAGCCGGGCGAACCGACCCCGGTGGAAGAGCAGTGGTTCGGTGTCCTCCTCCGTGCAGAGGGCGGTCACCCGGCCCACGACGATGAGGTGGTCGCCGCCGGTGTGCACGGCGTGGATCGTGCAGTCGATCCAGGCCGTGGCGCCCGTCAGGCGTGGGGAGCCGGAGACGGGGGAGGCGTCGTGCGGCACCCCCGCGAACTTGTCCGCGCCGCTCACCGCGAACGCCCGGCACAGTTCGCCCTGGTCGGCGGCGAGGACGTTGACGCAGAAGACGCCCGCGCGGGCGATGCGGGGCCACGTGGTCGAGGTGCGGCCCACCATGAAGCAGACCAGCGGCGGTTCGAGGGAGAGGGAGGCGAAGGACTGGCAGGCGAAACCGGCGGGGCCCGGCTCCCCGTCGGCCGCGGGTGCCGTGATCACGGTCACACCGCTGGCGAAGCTTCCCAGCACCCGGCGGAACTCCCCCGGATCCACCGGGGCCCGCTCGTCCTGCCGTACGCACCGCAACTCCGGCCGCGGCAGCGGCTCCACGGCCCTCGGCCTCAGATACCGGACGGCGGCGGCCGCCGCCCCTGCGTGTCCCATCACGTCTTCCATTGAAGCTGACGGTCAGTCAGATGGGAAGTCCGGCGACGGGCCCTGTCCAGGCACTTCGTAGGCTGCGGCCATGGGGTGGGAGAACATGCGTGAGCGGGGCCGGGCGGCCGGGTTCCTGCGGGACGACATCGCCGCGGCGATCCCGGTGAACGCGGCGCAGCTTCCGGCGGCCGGGCTGCTGTGGTGGATCTGGAGCGCGAGCCAGGACCAGTACGACACGGGCTACGACGGCGCCTTGGGGATCTTCTGCCTGCTGATCTTCGCACCGCTGCTGCTGCCGCTGCTGGGCCTGGTTCTCTCCGCCGTGCTGACCCTGCCCGCGATCCTGCTGGCCCGGCCGCTGCTCCGGTGGTTCGGCGGCCCGGAGTGGGCCTGCCGCACGGTCGCGGCAGCGGCCGCGGCCATCGGCTGGGGCGCCGCGGCGGCGCTGCTCCTGCGCACGCCGTTCGCCACGGCGGCGGCGGTCCTCACCGCCCTGGGCCTGCTGCCCGCCCTCGGCATCGCCTACGTCCGCACACGCTCCTGGTCGCGGTGGGGCCTGTGGTGGCGCTCGGCACTCGCCTGCGCCGGCCTGTTCGCCCTGGCCCTCGGCGGCGGGATCGCGGCCTCCGCGACCGGCCTGATCCCCCAGTACGAACCGCCGAGACTGGCCCCCGCCCGGCTGGCCGGAGTCTGGCACGGCGAGCGCGGCGCCGAGCTGCGCCTGGCACCCGGCGGCCGGGCCGAGGCCCGCGGACTCCCCGCCGAACCCACGGACAACGACTCCACGGCCCCGGACTCCAAGGACTACGTGATCTGCGCGGGCACCGGCACCTGGAAGCCCGACGACGACCCGTACGGCACCGACCGCGTCGGCATCCTCCTGCACTTCGACCGGGACTGCGGCCTCGACACCCACTGGTCCGTCAGCGGCACCGAGTCCGCGCCCCGGCTGTTCGCCCTCCTCGGCGACCCGGACGACGGCACGCTGCGGATCCTGGACCGCGCCGGGGACTGAGCCTCACCGCCCCCGGAACTCGGGCCCGCGCCGCTCCACGAACGCCCGCAGTCCCTCCCGGGCGTCCTCGGTCGTCATGTTGATCTCCTGGGCCCACGCCTCCGCCGCGAAGGCGCTCGCGCGGTCGGACTCCATGCAGGTGTGCACGAGCTGCTTGGTCAGGGCCAGGGCGCGGGTCGGGGCGGCGGCCAGGCGGGTCGCCCACTCATGGGCCGTCTTCTCCAGCTCGGCGTCGGGCACCACCCTGTTGACCAGGCCCAGGCGCTCCGCGTCCGGCGCCGGGAGGGCGTCCCCGAAGAACATCAGCTCCTTCGCCCGGTGCGGGCCCAGCAGGCGGGGGAGCAGATAGGCGCCCCCGGCGTCCGGCACCAGCCCGCGCCGCACGAACACCTCGATGAAACGGGCCGACTCGGCGGCCAGGATCAGATCGCAGGCGAACGCCAGATGCGCGCCGAGGCCCGCCGCCGTGCCGTTCACCGCGGCGAGCACCGGCTTCTCGCAGTCCAGGACGGCCGCGATCAGGCGCTGGGCACCGAGGCGGATGGTGCGGGCCACGTCGCCGGGGATCCGGTCGCCGGAGCCGGCCCCGCCCCGCAGGTCCGCGCCCGCGCAGAAGCCGCGTCCGGTGCCGGTCAGCACCACCGCCCGCACCTGCGGGTCCGCCGACGCCTCGTCCAGGCGGGCGACCAGGGCGTCCCGCATGTCCGGGGTCAGCGCGTTGAGGGCCTCAGGACGGTCGAGCGTGAGGTGCACGACCTGTCCGCGCACCTCGTGGGCGATGCCGGCCGTCATCGGCACACCACCAGCGCGTCCAGCGCGACCGCGCCCTGTCCCCGGTCCAGCACCATCAGGGGGTTGATGTCCAGCTCCGCGATGTGGTCGCCGAGTTCGAGGGCCATGCGCTGGACCCGCAGGACGACCTCCACGAGCGCCTCCCGGTCGGCCGGCGGGCGACCGCGGACACCGTCCAGCAGGGCACGGCCGCGCAGTTCGGTGAGCATCGCGCGGGCCTGGTCCTCACCGAACGGCGGGACGCGGACGGCCGCGTCCCGCAGGACCTCCACCAGCACTCCGCCGAGGCCGACCGTCACGGTCGGGCCGAACAGGTCGTCGTGGGTCATGCCGACGACCATCTCCACGCCCTGCTCGACCATCTGGCACACCAGGATCCCGTCCAGCGAGACCCCCTCGTAGCGGGCGATGTCCGTCAGCTCGCGGTAGGCGTCGCGCACCTGGCTGGCCGAGGTCAGCCCGATCTTCACCAGGCCCAGTTCGGTCTTGTGGGCGATCTGCGCGCCGGAGGCCTTCATGACCACCGGATAGCCGACCTGCGCCGCCGCCCGAACCGCCGCCGCCGCGCTGGTCACCAGCTGCTCGCGCGGCACCCGGATGCCGTAGGCGCGCAGCAGCTGCTTCGCCGCGTGCTCGCTGAGCTGCTGGCCGGGGCGCATCAGGGCCTCGGCCTTGCGGAAGGAGGGCGACGGGGTGCGCGGGGCCTCGTCGAAGGGGGAGTGGTAGTCGCCGACGAAGCGGTGGTGGCCGAGCCAGGCGCGCACGGCGGTCAGGCAGTTGCCGACCGTGCGGAAGGTGGCGACACGGGAGGATCCGAGCAGCGCCTCGCGGTACGCCGGCTCGGTGCCGACCGGCGACCCCCACACCACGCACACCAGCTTGTCCGTCTCCTCGGCGGCCGCGACCAGGTCGGCCACGAGCCGGTCGCTGAGCGGCGGGAAGGGCCCGGTGACGGGGCAGATCAGCACCCCGACCGAAGGGTCGGCGAGGATCGCGTCGATGATCTTTCGGCCGCGCCAGTCGCCCACCGGATGCCCGCCGTTGTCCACCGGGTTGGCCACGCTCAGATACTCCGGTATCCACTGGTGCAGCTCCGCCTGCTTGCCCTTCGACAGCCGGGGGAGCCGCAGTCCGGCCGCCGTGGCGAGGTCGGCCGCGTGGGCGCCGGTGCCGCCGGAGATGGAGTACACCACGACCCCGTCCGCCAGCGGGGCCCGTGCCCGCGCCAGCAGGGTCGCGGTGTCCTGGAGTTCGTCGAGACCGTCGACGCGTACGACCCCGAACTGGCGCATCGCCGCGTCCACCACGTCGTCGGCGCCCGTGAGCTTGCCGGTGTGCGAGGCGGCCGTACGGGCGCCGGCCTCGGTGCGGCCCACCTTCACCGCGACCACCGGCACCCCCCGGCGGGCGGCGCGGTCGGCGGCCAGCAGGAAGGCGCGGCCGTCCTTCAGGCCCTCCACGTAACAGGCGATGGCGCCGACCTCGGGCTGCTCGGCGAACCAGGAGAGGAAGTCGGCGGTCTCCAGATCGGCCTCGTTGCCGGTGGGCGCCCAGTGGGAGAGGCGGATGCCCAGCTCCTGGAGGGCGAAGACGGGCCGCCCCTGGTGCCCGGACTGGGTGATGAGCGCGATCGCGGGCCCGTCCAGATCCTCCCGGAACCGCTCGAAGGCGTTGAGGTTGGTGTTCGGGCCGAGCAGCCGCATCCCCGAGCGCCGTACGGCCTGCGCCAGCCGCTCCTGCGCCTCGGCTCCCGCCTCGCCCGTCTCGGCGAAGCCGGAGGCGAAGGCGACCGCGAACCTCGCCTTGGTCTCGGCGAGTTCCTCGACCACCGGCAGCGGGTCGGCCACCAGCAGCACGGCCAGGTCGACCTGTTCGGGCAGGCCGGCGACGGAGGCGACACAGGGGATGCCGAAGACGGACGGGCGGGTCGGATGCACCGGGTGCACCCGCGCGCCCACCCGCCGCGCCCATTCCAGCAGTTGCCGGGTGATCCCGGTGTTCGGCCGCCCCTCCGCGTCCGAGGCACCGATCACGGCGACCGATTCGGGCCGGAAGAAGCGGGTCAGGTCGGGGACGTCCGCGTACAGCGGCCGCCCGCTGACATCCATGTCGTCGACCCGGTCGTGGACGACGGGGCCGGGCCGCTGCTCGCCGCAGGCGATGACGCGGGCCCGGCGGGAGTCGGTGGTGAGGGTGCCGTGGGTTGATCCAAGCATCGGTCCGCCCGCTCCTGTGAGACGACACAAGTAAACTGACGCTCTGTCAGATTACTGAACTGACGCAGTGTCAGGAACGGGTAGGAGCCGCAAAGTTACCGACGGGTGCGCAGGTGCCTGGCCAGCGCCTTCGCGATCTTGGCGGCGTCGAGCGCCATCTCGCGGAACATTCCGCTGATCGGGTTGGTGAATCCGGTGAAGTACAGGCCGGGCGCCTCGACGGGCGTACGGCCGCCGTGCGCCACCGGGCCGCCTCGGCCGTCCAGCACCCCGAGATGCCCGACCAGCCCCTCCAGGGCCCGCGCGTACCCCGTGGCCGCGATCACGGCGTCCGGCTCAATCCGGCTGCCGTCGGCCAGGGCCACCTTCCCGTCCTCGAAGGACTCGACGGCGGCCACGATCTCCACCTTCCCCTTGCGCACGGCGTCGATCAGGCCGACGTCCTGGACCGGTACGGCGCCCTCCAGGACCCTGCTGTACAGGCCGGTGTCCGGGCGGGGCAGCCCCTGGGCGGACAGGTCGGGCACGGCGGCCTTCGCCTGGATCCGGCACAGCCGGTCCACGAGCCGCACCGGCAGCCGCCGTACCAGCACGCCCGAGTACTGCGCGGGCCAGCCGAGCGTCGAGCGGCGCACCAGGTGCGGGACGGTGCGCACGGCCAGCCGCACCCGTGCGGCACCGCCCCCCACCAGGTCCACGGCGATCTCGGCGCCGGTGTTGCCGACGCCGACGACCAGGACGTCCCGGCCGGCGTACGGCGCGGCGTCGCGGTAGGCGCCGGCGTGCAGCAGCTCCCCGGTGTACTCCTTGCGGCCCGGCCAGTCGGGCAGGCGCGGGGTGTGGTTGTAGCCGGTGGCGACGACCACCGCGCTGCCGGTCAGCTCGCGCCCGCCGGAGGCGTGCAGCAGCCAGCCGGCGCCGTCCCCGGCGCGCTCGACGCGGAAGACCTCCACGCCGGTGACGATCTCCAGCTCGTGGTGGTCGGCGTACTTCTCCAGATACCGCACCACGTCGTCCCGGGCGACCCAGCGCCCGAACTTCCGGGGGATCTTCAGGCCCGGCAGGGCGGACAGGCGCCGGGTGGTGTGCAGTCGCAGGCGGTCGTAGTGGCCGCGCCAGGAGGCGCCGACGCGGTCGGCCTTCTCCAGCACCACGGCCCGTATGCCCCGTGCCCGCAGCGCGTGCGCGGCGGCCAGACCGCCCGGACCGGCGCCGATGACGTAGACCGGGCGGTCGGCGGGGGTGGCGGAGAAATGCACGGAAGCGGAACGGGAGACGGCCATGCTCCGGAGCGTAATCACACACCCGGTTGATGGGTCTCGGTCAAGACCGGAATTGGTTGCGGATTGATCACGTGTGTGGAGAAGTGCACGCTACAAGTGACGTAGCCCACGCGGATGATGAGGAAATTGCGCGCTGCCGGACTCGGGTGCGCCCGGGGTCTTCGTCGCCGGCGAAATCGCCGGAAGGGCGGAAGGGCGGCCCAGCGGATGGGCTTCGGCCGCTATCTGACGTACCGTCAGATCCATGGATTCGATATGGCTCGACGGCGCGGAGTGGCTGGCGGTGCTGCGGATCGGTCTCGGCCTGTGGTGGCTGGAGAGCTGGCGGCACAAGGACAAGAAGGCCTGGTTCGAGCGCGGCAGCGGGATCGCCTGGGCGGCGGGGGTCGCGGAGAAGCACCGCTGGGCGCCGGTGCGGACCGGCTTCGAGACGATGGTGAAGCCGCATCCGAAGCTGATGGCGTACGTCGTCGCCTACGCCGAACTCTCCCTCGGCCTCGGCCTGATCCTCGGCTTCCTGACCCCGGCGGCACTGATCGGCGGCCTGCTGCTGAACGCGATCTACTTCGTCCTCATGATCCACGACTGGGCGGAGCAGGGCCAGAACTCGATGATGGCGCTGATCTCGCTCGTCGGCTTCTTCGGCATGTCCTGGCAGAGCTGGTCGCTGGACGCCTGGCTGGGGTGGTTCTGATGGGCGCGGTGCGCTACGACGTCCCCGAGCCCGACGCCTTCACGCGCCCCTACTGGGAGGCGGCCGCACAGGGCCTGCTGCTGATCCGCCGCTGCGGGGCCTGCGGCCGGGCCCACCACTACCCCCGCGAGTTCTGCCCGCACTGCTGGAGCGAGGAGGTGGCCTGGGAGGAGGCGAGCGGCCGGGCCGCGCTGTACACCTGGTCCACGGTCCACCGCAACGACCTACCGCCCTTCGGCGACCGCACGCCCTATACCGCCGCGGTGGTCGATCTGGCGGAGGGGCCGCGGATGATGACGGAGGTCGTGAACTGCGCGGAGGGGAGCCTGGCGGCCGGGATGGCCCTGAGGGTGACGTTCCGGGACGGAAAACCGGTGTTCGAGCCCGGCGGTTGAGCCCGACCATGGGCGCATGCGCCCGGAGAACTGGCATCTCACCGAAGATCTCGACGACTTCCTCTCCCGCGCCGGCGACTTCCTGCGCTCCCGGCCGGCCCTGAACACGGTCACGCTGACCGTGACGGACGCGCTGCGCCGCCGTGGGCTGCGGCTCTACGGCGCGAAGGCACCGCTGTTCGGCGTCCTGGACGACGACGGCGTCCGCGCGGCCCTGCTCCACACGCCGCCCTTCCCGGCCCATGTCAGCCCGCTCGCCCCGCAGGAGGCCGAAGCCCTGGCCGTCCGGCTCGCGGAGCTGGGCCGCCCGGTGTCCGGGATCTCCGCCCGGCAGGACACGGCGGAGGTCTTCGCGGCGGTCTGGCAGCGGCTCACCGGCACGGCGGGCGCGATCCACCAGCGGCAACGGCTTTACCGGCTCGGTGAGTTGACGGTCCCCGAGCCCGCACCTCGGGGGCGGGCGCGCATCGCGGGCGCCGCGGACCGTGAGCTGCTTCAGCGCTGGTACCGAGAGTTCCACGAGGCCGTCGGGCTCGACATCGGCGTCGACCCGGCCGAGTGGGCCGACAGCCGCCTCGCCCACGACGGCGCGACCCTCTGGGAGGAGGCCGACGGCACGCCCGTCGCCATGGTCGCGGCCACCCCGGAGATCGCCGGCCAGGTCCGCATCGCTCCGGTCTACACCCCGGCCGCACTGCGCGGCCGCGGATACGCGGGCGCGGCCACGGCGCAGGCGAGCCGGGCCGTCCGCGAGAAGGGCGCCTCGGAGGTCCTCCTCTTCACCGACCTCGCCAATCCGACGAGCAACGGCCTGTACCGGCGGATCGGCTACCGTCCGGTGGCGGACTTCGCGGTGTGGCGGTTCGGGACCGACCGCTCGAACCGTTCCGAAGGGAAGAGGTGACGACGATGATTCTGGTGACAGGCGCGAGCGGGAACGTCGGCGGCGCCCTCCTCCAGTGTCTGCGGGCCGCCGGGGCGGCCACGACGGCGGCATACCGCGATCCGCGCCGGACGGACCAGGTGCGCGGGGCGGGCGGGCAGGCGGTCACGCTCGATCTGGCCGTGCCGGACACGCTCGGCCCCGCGCTCGACGGCGTCGAGACCGTGTTCCTGCTCGGCGCGACCGGCCCCGCCCAGACGACCCAGGAACTCAACCTGGTCGAGGCCGCCCGCGTGGTCGGCGCCCGGGTCGTGAAACTGTCGGTCTGGCGGGCCGACGAGGGGCTCACACCGATCGCCCGGCTGCATCGGCCCGTCGAACAGGCACTGATCGAGTCCGGGCTGCCCTGGACCGTCCTGCGGCCCAACTTCTATCTGCAGAACTTCCTGCGCCAGTCCTCCGTCCGCGAGGCCGGGGAGTTCGCCCTGCCCCTGATCAACGCGCCCATCAGCTTCGTCGACGCCGGCGACATCGCCCGTGTCGCAGCCCATGTGCTCACCACGGACGGCCACGACGGCCGCGTCTACGACCTCACCGGGCCGCAGGCTCTGACCTACGACCAAGCCGCGCAGGAGTTCTCCGCCGTGCTCGGCCGGCCGGTGCGCCACGTGGGGATGCCCGACGACCGGGCGCGCGCCGTGATGCTCGGCCGGGGGATGCCGCGGTTCCAGGTCGACGCCCTGATCGAGGTCGCCCGCGCCTACCGCGACGGCGGCGCCGAGACCGTCACGCCGACCGTCGCCGACCTCACCGGCCGGGCGCCTTCGGGCTTCGCCGACTTCGTACGCCGCAACCGCCACGTCTTCGCGTGAGCGGGCGCCGTCCGCCGTACGTGTCGGCTCACGGCCACAGCAGCCCCCGGCTCCAGCCGAACTCCGTGCTGCGGTATTCCAGGCGTACGTGCCGGCGGTCCGGGTCGCCCTGGAAGAACTCCACCGTCCGGGGGCTCAGCCGGTACAGGGTCCAGGTCGGGGACGGCTCCGCCGGGTTGTGGCGGGCCCGCCGCCAGGCGTCCTGCGACGCCTGGCGCAGGTCGTCCAGCGACGGCAGTTCCTCGCTCTGCCGACCGGTGAGCGCGGCGGCCAGCGCGCCCGTGGAGCGGGCGTGCAGATCCGCCCGGCTCTCCTCGGCCGGGGCCGCCGTCACCGGCCCGCGCACCCGCACCTGCCGGCCCAGCACCGGCCAGTAGAAGGCAAGGGCCGCGTACGGGTGGGCGGCGAGGGCCCGGCCCTTGCGGCTCGTGGCGTGCGTGGCGAAGGACCAGCCGCCCGCGTCGGCGCCGTGCAGCATCACGATCCGTACGTCCGGCTCCCCGGCCTCGTCCACCGTGGCCAGCGACATCGTGTGCGGCTCCGGCTGCCCGGCCGCCGCCGCCTGCGCGAGCCAGTCCGTGAACAGTGCCAGCGGGGTCGGCGGGGCGGTGTCCGGGTCGAAGGCGGGCAGCGTCGTCGTCCCCGCGTCCCACACCCGAAGCGACCTCAGCAGCGCCGGGAGATCAGTTCCCATGCCCCCATGGTCACATCCGGCCCCGCGTGCTCACACCTGGCCGAGATCCGACGACACCCACCGCTCGGGGCGCATGTGGACGACCACCTGCTCTCCGTGGTTCTTCCAGGCGAAGTCGACATAGCCGTCCACCTTCTCGGCCGGCAGATAGCGCGCCGACATCTCCCGCAGCCCCTCGATCGTCGCCGGATCCGTCCGCACCACCGGTCCCTCCACCGACACGTACCTGATCGTCGGCTCCAGCCGGTCGATCATCAGCGTGAACCGGCCCGCCTCGCTGATCAGGGCGTACTTGCGGGACTCCCGCTCCGTCATGATCCACAGGTTTCCGCCGGGCTCGTACCCGTACCAGATCGGCACGGCGAGCGGCGCCCGCCCCGGGCCCGCGTCCACCGCCAGCGCGGCAACGTGCGGCTCGGCCAGGAACGCCTCTCGCTCTGCGTGGGTCAACGCCATGTCGGTCTCCTTCTGCGGCTCGTCCGTGACCGGCGCCAACAACGGCCGGTACGAGCCGTCTTCCCGCGGGCCCCCCTGACCGATCGGTTCCGGCCGGACACCACCGCCCCCGTCGTCCGTTCGGCGGCCCTCCCGCGGCGCACACGAGTGCCTCCGGGTGCGGGGACGCCGGAGCGCGGGGACGCTCGGAGCCACGGGCTTCGGGAACGACGGTGAGGGGCGATGATCGTAACGGTGGTGTCGATGCCGGAGGTGGCGATCACCCGCACGGACCTCTCGCAGGCGGGTGAGCGGCTGGCCGCGGAGCGCTTTGTGCTCGTCGACGTCGAGCTGCCCGCGCAGGCGCCGGAGCCGGAGCCGCCGGTCGCCGAGCAGCTGGGCCTCGACGTCGAGGACCTGGGCTGGTTCGGCAGGCGGGGCGAGCCCGCGCGGGCGCAGTTCCTGGGGGACCGGGCCGGTTTCGTCGTGCCGGTCGTCCACGGGGACGCGATCGCCCACATCCATGTGGTCGTGACCGATCGGTTCCTGGTCACCGTGCACCGGGGCCAGGCCGGGCTGGCGGGGGACATCGTCACGGCGTTGCGGCACGAGCGGCCCGACGACACCGTGGCCGTGCTCTTCCTCGTGCTCCAGGAGGCCCTGGCCACCTTCCGCCGGGCCGCCGTGCAGGCCCTGCTGCAGATCGAGGAACTCGAGGACGACATGTTCGAGGACCGGCGCCCCGAGCAGGTCTACCGTCTGGCCCAGTTGCGCCGGCGCTCCGCCCTCCTGCACCACGCGCTGCGGCCCTACCTCCAGGTGACCGACGAGATCCTCACCCGCCGGATGATGAGCCCCGCCTTCCCCGAGCAGCGCCGAGCGGGCGCACAGGGATTCCAGACGGCCGCGAGAATGGTGCTCGCCGACACCGAGTCCCTCCAGGACGCCACCCGCCGGGCCTTCGCCAGCTACTCCTCGCTCGTCGCGGGCGAGCAGAACGGTGTGATCAACCGGCTCGCCATCGTGTCCGTGATCTTCCTGCCGCTGTCCTTCCTGACCGGGTTCTTCGGCATGAACTTCACGTTCCTGACCGACAAGCTGGAGACCAGGGACGAATTCTGGCTGCTCGCCGTGGGGCTGCAGGCGGTCGTCCTGGTCGGCTCCCTCTACGTGCTGCACCGCACCCGGATCTGGCGCCGGCTGCTCGACGACGACAGGCCCTAGGGTCAGCGGGCCAGGACCACGGTCGCGGAGGAGCAGAACCATCCGCCCGTCCCGGAGGCCACCCCGAGCCTCGGCAGCTGTCCGTCCCGCGCCCGCACCTGCCGCTCCCCGGCCTCCCCGCGCAGTTGCCGTACCGCCTCGACCAGCAGGAACAGCCCGCGCATTCCGGGGTGTTGGGCCGACAGTCCACCGCCGTCGGTGTTCACCGGCAGGTCCCCGCCCCGCACCAGCAGCCGGCCCTTGTCCACGAACGCCCCGCCCTCGCCCTTCGCGCAGAAGCCCAGGTCCTCCAGGGTCACCAGGGTCATGTAGGTGAAGGCGTCGTAGATCTCGGCAAAGTCCATCTCGCCCGGTCCGACCCCCGCCCGCTCGAACGCCAGCCGCCCGCTCACCGCCGCCGGGGACACCGTGAAGTCCCGCCACTCGGACATCGCGGTGTGCGAGACGTGCTCGCCGGTGCCGAGGATCCAGACGGGGGCCGGACGGATGTCCCGTACGTACTCCTCGGCGGCCAGCAGGACGGCCGCGCCGCCGTCCGAGCGCAGACAGCAGTGCAGCTTGGTGAAGGGGTCGGCGATCATCGGGCCGGCGAGGACGTCGTCGACGCTGACCGGGTCGCCGAACATCGCCTCCGGGTTCAGTGCCGCGTTCGCCCTGGCCTGGACCGCCACCTGGGCCAGCTGCTCGATGGTCGTACCGTGTTCGATCATGTGACGGCGGGCGGCCATCGCGTACTTGGCGATCAGGGTGTGGCCGTAGGGGACCTCGAACTGCAGGGGGCCGCGCGCGCCGAAGGAGAGGTCTCCCGTCCGGCGGCCCGCCTTGATGTCGGCCCGTGCCGTCGAGCCGTAGACGAGGAGAACGGCGTTCGCGTGGCCCGCCGCGATCGCGTCCGCCGCGTGCGCCGCCATGACCTCCCAGGTCGAGCCGCCGACCGAGGTGGAGTCCACCCAGGTGGGGCGCAGGCCCAGATACTCGGCCACCTCCACCGGGGCCAGCGTGCCGAGGCCCGCCGAGGCGAAGCCGTCGACCACGGCGCGGTCCAGGCCGGCGTCCGCGAGGGCGCGGCGGGCCGCCTGTGCGTGCAGGGTGTACGCGGTGGCGTCGTCGACGCGTCCGCAGTCGGAGAGGGCCACACCGACCACGGCGACCTTCCTGCTCCCGGACTTCATGAATCTGACGGTACATCAGATACGGGCGGCAGCGGCAGGTGTCGGGATGCTGTGCATCCCCGCGCCCGCGGCCTAATATGACGGACCGTCAGATCAGCTTCGGTTCGTGAGGGATGAGGGACCCGCCATGGACACGCGCCTGACCGCCGAGCAGGACGAGATCCGCCGCACCCTGCGCGAGCTGCTGCACAAGCGGTGCGGCCCGCCGGAGCTGCGGACCGCCGTCGACAGCCCGGCCGGACACGACCCCCTCCTGTGGTCCGCCCTCGCCGACCGGCTCGGTCTGGCGGGGCTCGCCCTGCCCGAGCGGTACGGCGGTGTCGGCTGCTCGGTCACCGAACTGGCCCTCGCCTGCGAGGAGACCGGCCGGGTCCTCGCCCCCTCCCCGCTGCTCGCCACCTGCGTCCTCACCGCCCCGCTGATCCTCGCCCTGGGGACCGAGGCCCAGCGGGCCGGGCTGCTGCCCCGGCTGGCGGCCGGCAGCCTCACCGCCGCCCTCGCCGTCCCCGGCCCCGAACTCACCGCCGTCCTCGGTCTGACCTGCGACAACTCCACGTTCTCCGCCGGTGGCGGCCGGGCCGGGGGTGTCCAGGCCCGGCGCGTCGACGGCGACTGGCAGCTGTACGGGCAGGTCGACCAGGTGCTGGACGGGCACAGCGCCGGGCTGCTGCTCGTCGCCGCGCACACCGGCGGCTTCGCCCGGTCCCGGACCCGGCTGTTCCTGGTGGCGGGGGACGCGCCCGGTGCCGTACGGACCCGGCGGACCGCACTCGACGCCACCCGGCCGCAGGCCTGCGTCCAACTCCGCGACGTCCGGGCCGAGTTGCTCGGCGAGGAGGACGCCGGGGACGCGGCGGTACTGCCGGCCCTCGCCGCCCTCGGGGACGGGGCCGCCGCGGTGCTCGCCTGCGAGGCGGTCGGGGCGGCCGACCGGGTGCTGGAGCGGACCGTGGAGTACGTCGGACAGCGCGAGCAGTTCGGGCGGCCGATCGGCTCCTTCCAGGCGGTCAAGCACCGGCTGGCCGACGTCTATGTGGCGGTGCAGGCGGCGCGGTCGGCGGCGTACCACGCCGCGTGGGCGGTGGCCCACGCCTTCGCCGCGGAGCGGGCGTCCGGCGGGCCGGCCCTCGCGCAGGCCCTGGAGGCCTTGCGGTGTGCCGCCGCCGAGGGGATCCAGCTGCACGGCGGGATCGGGTTCACCTGGGAGCACGACGCGCAGCTGTACTTCAAGCGGGCGGCCGGTGACGAGCTGCTGTTCGGACCGGCGCACCGGCTGCGGGACCGGGCCGCCGAGGCCGCCGGCCTCTTCGCGGGCGGCGAGGCGGCCCTGTGATGGCCGGCCTCGGTGTCCGTGTCGTGCAGCGGGTGTCGTCCACCCGCGCCTTCGCGAAGATCGCCCCGCATGTGGTCCCCGCGCTCGACCGGACCGTGCACCGCCTCACCGGCGGCCGGTTCCTGCTCAGCGCCCAGATGCTGCCCGGCGTGATCCTCACCTCCACCGGCGCCCGCAGCGGTCTGCCCCGCACGACCCCGCTGGCCTGCATGCCGCAGGAGGACGGCAGGAGCTGGCTGCTCGTCGGCTCCAACTTCGGACGGACCGGGCACCCCGCCTGGACCCACAACCTCCTCGCCCGCCCGGACGTCTCGATCAGCTGGCGGGGACGGGACCTCCCGGTCACCGCCCGGCTGCTCACGGGGGAGGAGCGGGCGCGGGCCTGGACGGCACTGGTGGCCTTCTGGCCGCCGTACGCCACGTACCAGGCGCGGGTGGCGAGGGAGATCCGCCTGTTCCGGCTCACCTGCCGGTAGCCCTGGGCGGGGCCGCGGGCCTCGGTGGGGCTACAGCGTCGCCAACCGCTCCACCAGCAAGAACGCCCCGATCCCCAGCATCGCCGCCCCGGACGTGCGCGTCACCGCCCGAGCCGCCGCCGGGCGTGCGGCGAGGAGGGCGCGGGCGAGGGTGCCGACGGTGAGGTAGACGGCGGCGCAGCAGGCCATGTGGAGCAGGCCGAGGGCGGCCGTCTGGGCGGGGACCGGGAGGTGGGTGCCGCGCAGGGTGAGGAACTGGGGGAGGACGGAGAGGTAGAGCAGCAGGCCCTTGGGGTTCAGGCCGCTGATCGTCGCGCCGCGCAGGAACAGCCGCCGGTCGTCGGGGGCCTCCTCGTCCGCCGCGCCGGGGATGCCCGGGCGGCGCAGCACGCTCCAGCCGAGCCAGAGCAGATACCCGGCGCCCGCCACCGTCAGTGCCGTCAGCAGCCGCGGCGAGCCCGCCACCAGGACCGCGAGTCCTGCCGTCGCCAGGGCCGTGTGCAGGGCGTAGCCGGAGACCAGGCCGGCCACCGCGCGCGGCACCGAGCGGCCGCGCAGCGCGCTCGTGATGACGTACGCCCAGTCGGCGCCCGGTACGCACACCAGCAGCAGGTCCACGGCGAGGAAGGAGAAGAGCAGTCCCGAGTCCATGCTGGGGACATTAGGCGTGAATGGCCCGAAAGTGTTCCCGAATTTTGCCCATGATCCGCAGTTGTGAGCAAGAATCTGCTTCATGGACGACGTTGATCGGAAAATCCTTGCTGAGTTGCAGCAGGATGGGCGGCTGACCGTGACCGAGCTGGCCGCGCGGGTGCGCCTGAGCGTCTCGCCCTGCCACCGGCGGTTGCGCGAGCTGGAGCGCTCCGGGGCCATCCAGGGGTACCGGGCCGTGGTGGACGCGGCCGCCCTCGGGCTGACCTTCGAGGCGCTGGTCTTCGTGTCCATGCGGCAGGAGGACCGGGACACGGTCGCCGAGTTCGAGCGGGCGGTCGGCGAGCTGGAGCACGTCCTCGACGCCCAGCGGCTGTTCGGCGAGCCCGACTATCTCCTGCGGATCGCCACGGCCGACCTCGCGGCCTTCCAGCGGCTGTACGACGAGCGGCTCGCGACCCTGCCCGGGGTGCAGCGGCTGACCTCGACGCTGGTGATGAAGCACGTCGTACGGGACCGCCCGCTGCCCGCATAGCGGCGCAGGCGGTGGTTCAACCGCTCAGCGCGGACGAACCACCGCCTGCAAGACAGGACTTGGGGTCTGGAACACCGGAAAAGAGAGAGGTGCGAGCTACTTGCTCGGCTTCTTCCCGGTCACGCCCAGGTGCACCAACAGCGCCAGGTTCGGCTTCAGTTCGGCCTGTTTCACACCCCAGGACGAGAAACCCTTCTGGTGTGCCGCCACCGCCGCGAGCATCGCGACCAGCGAGCCGGCCACCGCCGCCGGGTTCACGTCCTTGTCGACCCTGCCCTTGGACTGCAATTCGGCGATGGAGTCCGCGAGGGAGTTGTTCACCGAGTTGAGGATCTTCATACGGAGCTTGTAGAACCGTTTGTCCCCTTCGGCCGCGCCGAGGTCCACGACCCGCAGGATCGCGTCGTTCTTGCGCCAGAACTCCAGGAACCCGTCCACGAGTTCCTGTGCGGTCTGCCATCCGGACTTCCCGGCCCAGGACCGCCCTTCGAGCAGCGCGGTCAATCCGGCGCCCTCGGTCGCCATTTGCTCGGCGATCTCCAGGACGGCGCCTTCGACATCCGGGAAGTACTGATAGAAGGTCGCGGGCGAAGTGCCCGCCTTCCGGGCGACATCGATGACCTTGACGTCCCGGTACGGGGAGGAGCTGAGCATCTCGCTGAGGCAGTCGAGCAGCTTCTGCCGGGTCGCCTGCCCACGCCGGCCGGCCACGCGGCCGTCGACGGTACGCACTTGTCCTGTCATGCCGTCAGCTTACCGAGGGGTGATCGGAGCGCGATTCGGCCGACTGCAAATGGGGTGCACGGGTGCTCTGAGGGTGGTGTGCCTGGTCTGCGCGGTGCGCGCGTCCCGGTTACTTTGGCGGCATGGCCGAAAACAGGGCATCCGCGAACGAAGAGGTGGAAGAGGCAGAAGAGGTGGTGGAGGGGGAAGTGGTAGAGACGGAAGACGCGCAGGAGGCGCACGAGGTGTACGGGGAGGGTGTGCCGTGCTGGGTGGACGCCCAGCTCGCCGACGTGGAGGCGGGCAAGCGGTTCTACGGTGAGCTTTTCGGGTGGACCTTCGAGGGGGCGTACGGCTCCTCGGTGTGGGCCCGGCTGGCGGGCGAGCCGGTCGCCTCGCTCGCCCCCAAGCTGGACGGCCGTATGCCCACCGTCTGGACGGTGTCCTTCGCCACCCCGGACGCCCAGGGCCTCGGCCGGCGGATCGTCGCGGCCGGCGGGCAGCTGGTCATGGCCCCGTTCCCGGTGGGCGACCTCGGGGTGGCCGCCCTCGCCGCCGACCCCGAGGGCGCGGTGTTCGGGCTGTGGCAGGCGGGCGGCCACCACGGCTTCGGCCGGCGGCATCGGCCCGGCAGCTTCGTCTGGGCCCAGCTCTACACCCGGGACACGGCGGGCGCCAACGTCTTCTACGGCGGTCTCTTCCACGACGCCCTGTTCGGCGAGGGCGCCCGGCCCGACTTCGGCCGGTCCGAGGTCACCGAGGTCTTCCCGGCCGAGATGCCCCCGCACGTCCTCGCCCACTTCCGGGTCGCCGACCTCGACGACGCCCTGGGGGCCGTCCAGCGGCTCGGCGGACGGGTGCAGGCGCCACCCTTCGAGCCGTCGTACGGGCGCGTGGCCGTCGTCACCGACAATCAGGGGGCGTCGTTCGCACTGCTGCAGCGCTGATCTGTCCCCTTTGGGTGGATTAGGGGTGAGACACCCCGATCGTCACCTGGTTCGCAACCGGGCGCCCGGCCAGGAAGAATCAGGGTGCGTGCCGCCGCGGCGGTGCGGTGGTGAGACGCTGCACTTCGGCCGCGTACATATGTGGGTGGCGCGGCTCGTACGGGGAGGTGGCAGGCAAGTGGTGGATCAGCTGACACAGCACGATCCGCGGCGGATCGGGCCGTTCGAGGTGCTGGGCCGGCTGGGCGCCGGCGGCATGGGGCTGGTCTATCTGGCGCGCTCCGCGTCCGGCCGGCGCGTGGCGATCAAGACGGTGCGCACCGAACTGGCCGAGGACCAGCTCTTCCGGGTCCGCTTCACCCGCGAGGTGGAGGCGGCCCGCGCGGTCTCCGGCTTCTACACGGCCGCCGTGGTCGACGCCGACCCGCGCGCCGCCGTGCCGTGGCTCGCGACCGCGTACGTCCCCGCGCCCTCCCTCGAAGAGATAGTGAACGACTGCGGGCCGCTCCCGGCCCAGGCCGTGCGCTGGCTCGCGGCCGGAGTGGCCGAAGCCCTGCAGTCCATCCACGGTGCGGGCCTGGTCCACCGCGACCTGAAGCCGTCCAATGTGCTCGTGGTCGAGGACGGCCCCCGGGTGATCGACTTCGGTATCGCCTCCGGCGTCTCGAACACCCGCCTGACCATGACGAACGTCGCCGTCGGCACCCCCGCCTACATGTCCCCCGAGCAGGCCAAGGACTCCCGCAGCGTCACCGGCGCCAGCGATGTCTTCTCGCTCGGCTCCATGCTGGTCTTCGCCGCCACCGGCCACCCGCCCTTCCACGGCGCCAACCCGGTCGAGACCGTCTTCATGCTGCTGCGCGAGGGCCCCGACCTCACGGGCCTGCCCGACGAGCTGCGCCCGCTCATCGAGGTCTGCATGCAGATGGAGGCGTCCGGCCGACCCACCCCGGCCGACCTCCAGTCCCAGCTCGCCCCCCACCTCTTCGGCTCCGGCTCCGACGACAGCGGCACCGCCTCCGCCTGGCTGCCCGAGAAGGCCGTCGCCCTGATCGAGACCCGCCGCGGCGGCCGCCCCGCCGCCAAGCCCGCCCCGGCCCCCGCCGGCGGCCCGCGCAGCGGCGGCCGCGCCGCCGTCCCCCCGCCGCCCCCGCCCGTCCCCGTGGGCGCCCCCGACATCGGCCCGGTCCGGCTGGCCGGCGCCCAGGTGCCCATCGGCCCCGGCCCGCGCGTCGCCGACGCCCGCGCCGCCGCCGTCAAGGCGCCCCCGCCCGAGGCCGGCCTGGTCGCCAACTGGTCCCGACCGCGCCCCGGCGTCGCCGGCGCCGACACCGCCGTACCGGCCGCCCCGCCCCAGCCGCCGGAGACGGCGAGCGGCTGGCGGCCCTGGCGGTTCCGTATGTCCAACGAGGTCTGGGGCACCCCGGCCGTCGACGGCGACCTGGTCTACGTCACCTCCTTCGAGGTGCACGCCCTGGACGTGGCCACCGGCCGCCGCCGCTTCAAGACCAGGGACGTCGCCTGGTCGATGGCCGTGTCCGACGGCCGCATCCACGCCTCCGACGGGCCGACCCTGTTCGCCCTGGACGCCCGCGAGGGCGCCGACCTGTGGCGGCTGTCCACCGACGCCTGGGTGTACTCCCTGAAGGCCGACCACGGCACGGTCGTCACCGGCACCCGGGGCGGCGGCGTCCAGGCCTGGGAGGCCGCGAACGGGCAGAAGCTGTGGGAGATCGCCGGCTGTCAGACCGACTTCGAGTCCCCCGAGTCCGGCCCCCTCGTCCACGACGGCACGGTCTACGTCTGGCAGGACGCCCGGCTGCGCGCCCTGGAGGCCCGCACCGGCGAGGAGCGCTGGTCGTACCCGATCGGCGACGCGGCCTCCTGCGGGGGTGTGCCCGTCCGGCTCACCCCGGCCCCCGACGGTTACGTCTACATCTGTGCCGGCACCCGCGTCCTCGCCGTCGAGGCGGCGAGCGGCATGGTCCGCTGGCACTTCGAGGCACCGGCGGTCTTCCTCTGCCCGCCGACCTTCGCCCCGGGCCCGGCGGTGACGGGTGGCGGTGTCTACCTCGCGGACTATCTGGGCACCGTCTACGCCCTGGACGCCACCGACGGCCGCGACCGCTGGCGCATCGCGACGGAGGCCCGCTCCTCCATCGATCCGGTGCTGGTGGTGGGCGGACACGTGCACGTCGGCAGCGGCAAGGGCCTGTACACCCTGGACGCGGTCACCGGCACCCCCAAGTGGCGCTTCCAGGCGGGCGGCGACGTCGTGGGCGCCCCGTCCGTGGCCGAGGGCCGCATCCACTTCGGCTCCACCGACCACCTGCTGTACACCCTGAAGGCCGACGACGGCCGGTTGCGCTGGAAGCTGGCGACCGGCGGCGAGATCACCGGCTCCCCGGTGGTCAAGGACGGTGTGGTGTACGCGTGCAGCAAGGACCGGTGCGTGTACGCGCTGGACGCGGAGAAGGGGACGGGCACGGCCCGCACGGTGTAGGCGCGTCCGGCGCGGGTGCGGTCCGCGGGGTTCGGGCGGGACGGGGATGCGTGACGGCCGTCGTACCGGTGTGTCACGGAAGGGCTCCAGACGGCGGCCGTCCCAGGGCTGACGCTACCCCCGGTGCGCTTTCCCCGCCACGCGGTCACTCACCGTATCCGCGGCTCGGTGCGGCCCCTGCCCCTGAACAGCTCCGCCTGCCGTGCGGCCGGCAGACTGCCGAGGGCGATGAGGTGCGGCGCCTGCGCGAACGCCTGCGCCCGCGCCGCCTCCTTCGCCGCCCACAGCGCCCGCACGGTCCCCTGCACGCCGTCCGGCGGGCAGTCGGCGATGACGGCGGCGCAGCGCACGGCGGCGGCCAACGCCCCGCCCTCCTCGGTGACTTCGCTGACCAGCCCGATCTCATGCGCCCGCCGGGCCGACAGCCGCTCGGCGGTTCCCATGAGCGTCATCCGGGCCACCTCCCCGTACGGCATCCGTGCGGCCATCAGCATGGACTCGTAGGCGCTGACCATGCCGTACGTGGTGTGCGGATCGAAGAAGACGGCCGTCGGATCGGCAACGACGAACTCGCTCTCGCCCAGCAGATAGAAGGCGCCGCCGCAGGCCATCCCGCGCACGGCGGCCACGACGGGCTTCCACAGGTCGTTCGCCTTCGGCCCGACGGCCAGCAGCGGATCGTCCAGCATGTACGGCGAGGAGGGCTGCGGCACGACGACGTCCCGGTCGATCCCGGTGCAGAACGCCCGCTCCCCGCTCCCGGTGAGCACGACGGCCCGCACACAGTCGTCGAACCGCAACGCCCGCCACACGCCGGTCAGTTCGCGCACCATCTGCAGATCGATGGCGTTGAGCCGCTCGGGCCGCTCCAGCGTGACGACGGCGACCCCGCTGTCCTTGTCGGCCTCCACCCGTACGGTGCTCACGCGAGCACCCACTGGGGCAGCCCGTCGGCGAAGACGACCTGCACGCGCGCGCCGATGCGTATGCGCTCCGGATCGAGGGAGCCGAGTGCGGCCCCCGGCCCCGTGACCAGATTCCCGACCAGCCGGATCCGCGGGGCGTCCTCCAGCTCCACCACGACCACGTTGTACGGCGCCTGCTCGGCGTACTCGGGCAGCAGCGGTGGATGCGGCACGACGTAGGACCACACCCGCCCGCGCCCCGACACCGGCCGCCACTCGACGGCGAAGGACTGGCAGTGCGGGCAGCAGGGCCGGGGCGGGAACCGCGGCTCGCCGCAGTCGCCGCAGGCCTGGACGCGCATTTCGCCCCGGGCGGCGTACTCCCAGAACGGGGCGCCGTCGGTGTCGGTGACGGGAGTCAGCATGATCAGCTCCTCAGGTCCGCAGCAGAAGGGCGGAGGTGGGCACGCCCTCGCCGGCCGTGACCAGGCAGGTGGCGGCGCCGGGCACCTGGGCGGTACTGGTCCCGCGCAGCTGCTTCACGCCCTCGTTGATGAGGTTGAAACCGTGCACATAGGCCTCGCTGAGCCCACCGCCACCGGTGTTGACGGGCAGCCGCCCCCCGATCTCCAGCGCCCCGCCCTCGGTGAAGGCACCCCCTTCCCCGCGCCCGCAGAAGCCGTACCCCTCCAGCGAGAGCGGGACGAGCGCGGTGAACGCGTCGTAGATCTGCGCCACGTCCACGTCGTCCGGGGTGAAGTCGGCGTGCTTCCACAGGTGCCGGGCCGCGGTCCAGGCGGGGCCGGTGAGGGGGTCGTCGTTCCAGTAGTTGACCATGCCGTGGTGCTGGGCGGGCAGCCCCTGGGCGGCGGAGTGGACGTAGACGGGTGTGCGGCGGCAGTCCCGCGCCCGCTCCTTCCCGACGATCACGCAGGCCAGGGCGCCGTCCGTCTCCAGGCAGTTGTCGAAGAGGCACAGCGGTTCGCTGATCCATCGCGCGGTCATGTACATCTCGCGGGTCAGCGGCCGTTCGTACATCACGGCGGCCGGATTCTGGTTGGCCCGGTTCCGGCAGGCGAGGGCGACGTTGAAGAGGTGATCGCGAGTGGCTCCGTACTCGTGCATGTACCGCCGCGTCAGCATGGCGATCTCGTCGGCGGGCCGCAGCAGCCCGAAGGGCCGGGTCCACTGGGCGGGGGTGGGCAGCTGGACGGTGGTGTTGGTCCACGGCCGGGGCCCGCTGCCGCGTTTCCGCGACCGCCAGGCGACGCCGACCGAGGCCTGCCCGGAGGCGATGGCGGCGGCCAGATGCGCGACGGTGGCGCAGGAGCCGCCCCCTCCGTACCCCACCTTGCTGAAGAAGGTGAGATCCCCGAACCCCACGGCCTTGGCCAGCTCGACCTCGTCGGTCTCCTCCATGGTGTAGGAGGCGAGGCCGTCGACCTCGCCGGGCGCGATCCCCGCGTCGTCCAGCGCCGCGAGCACGGCCCGGCAGGCGAGCGTCTTCTCGTCCTCGGCCAGCCGCTTGGCGAACGTGGTCTGCCCGATCCCGACGACGGCGGTGGCGTCCTTCAGCCCGATACCTGCCATGGCGTCCCCCTCCTAGCGTCCTGACAGTGCGTCAGATTACAGCTAATCTGACGGTCAGTCAGCTATGCGGATCCGAGGGAACTGCTCCGGCTGCCGGTGCCGTTCGGGGAGGGGCTGTCGTGGAGGAGTGGAACACCGTCCCGGAGCTGGTGCGGTGGTCGGCCGCGCGGTACGCGGACACCGAGGCCGTGGTCGAGGGCCGTACGAGGATCACGTACGCCGAACTGGGCGAGCGGGTGGAGCGCGCGGCGGCGGCCTGCCTCGCGAGCGGCGTGGAGACGGGCGACCGGGTCGCGGTCTGGGCTCCCAACTCCCTGGACTGGATCGTCGCCTCGCTGGGCGCGGTGACGGCGGGCGCCGTCCTCGTCCCGCTCAACACCCGCTTCAAGGGCACGGAGGCGGCGGATGTGCTGCGCCGCAGCGGAGCCCGCCTGCTCTTCGTCACCGGCACCTTCCTCGGCACCTCGTACGTGGCCTCCCTGCGCAGGGCGGCCGGGGCGGGGGTGCCGGACGGACCGGGCCCGCTCCCCGGCCTCCCGGCCCTTCGGCAGGTGGTGGTCCTGTCGGAGGACGCGCCACCGGACTTCCGCACGTGGAAGGAGTTCCTGACGGCGGGGGAAGCGGTGAGCGCAGCGGAAGCGGAGTCGCGAGCCGCCGAGTTGGCGGGCGACTCACTGTCGGACATCATCTACACCTCGGGTACGACGGGCCGCCCGAAGGGCGCGGCGATCACGCACGAGCAGACCCTGCGGGCGTACGCGATCTGGTCGGACCTGGCGGGACTGCGGGTCGGCGACCGCTACTTGATCATCAACCCCTTCTTCCACACCTTCGGCTACAAGGCCGGGGTGATCGCCTCTGTGATGCGGGGCGCGACGATGATCCCGCAGCCGGTGTTCAACGTGGACACGGCACTGGCGAACATCGCGGCGGAACGGGTGTCGGTCCTGCCCGGCCCGCCGACCCTCCACCAGTCGCTGCTGGACCACCCCGCCCGGGACACCCACGACCTCTCGGCGCTGCGGCTGGTGGTGACGGGGGCGGCGGTCGTGCCGTTGCGGCTGGTGGAACGCCTGCGCGGCGAACTGGGCGTGCAGACGGTCCTCACGGCCTACGGCCTCTCGGAGGCGAGCGGCATCGTCACGATGTGCCGGCGCGGCGACGATCCGGCGGTGATCGCGTCGACGTCGGGCCGGGCGATCCCGGATACGGAGATCCGGGTGGCCGACCCGACCGGTGAGCCGGTACGGCCAGGTGAGGCGGGCGAGGTCCTGGTCCGCGGCTTCAACGTCATGCGGGGCTACTACGACGACCCGGCGGCCACGGCTGAGGTGATCTCCTGCGACGGCTGGCTGCGAACGGGCGACGTGGGCGTCCTGGACCCGTCGGGCAACCTGCGCATCACGGACCGCATCAAGGACATGTTCATCGTCGGCGGCTTCAACGCCTACCCGGCGGAGATAGAGCAGCTCCTGGGCGTCCACCCGGACGTCCGGGAGGTGGCCGTGATCGGCGTCCCCGACCCACGGCTGGGGGAGGTCGCCAAGGCGTTCGTGGTGCGCAGACCGGGCTCACCCCTGACATCGGACGACCTGATCGCCTGGGCGCGACGTGAGATGGCCAACTACAAGGTGCCGAGGACGGTGGAGTTCGTGTCGGGCCTCCCGCGCAACGCGAGCGGGAAGGTGGTGAAGGGGGTTTTGAGGGGGAGGGAGTGAGGAGGAGCAGCCTTTGCCGGGGTTCCGTTGGCTGGGGTCACGTCGGCTCGGGTCCCGTTGGCTGGTTGGTTGCCGTGGGGCCGCCCGCTTCTCGGCGATTGTCGTGCTTCCGTGAGCTGCGTCAAGGGCGCTCCCGTTCCGCTGCGCTCCACTCCCGCGTCGCCTTCGGCGATCGGCCTCCGGCCGACCCTTGACACACCTCACTCCAGCACGCGGAAGAAGCGAGCGGGCAGCCCGGGGAAAGTGGCCGCCTCACCGGTACCGGCCCCTCGGGTCGGCCGCGGACGCGACGTCGACGGAGGGGCGCGGTCGCGCCTCGCCTGCACGCCGGGTGGGGTCGGCGGCTTGCGGCTGGGTGGGGGGGAGGGCGGGCGCACCGGGGCAGGGCTGAGGGTGCCTTCATCGGTCTCGCCGGCCCCGCCGCCCTCGCCGCCCTCGCGGGCCCCGTCGGCCCCAAGACCAAGTCCCAGCAGTCCCACCGCCCCCACCAGCCACGCAACCACTGGTGATTGGAAGGAATGGGCGCACTTGGAATGGGCGGATGGCAGGGCATTGAACATGCAGCTGGCCCAAGTCTGCCGATTCCCTCAACTCCCCCTCCTCCCTCCGTCAGCCGCCGAGCCGCCCCGGCGTGCCGCCGCCCAGCTGGCGCGCCCCTTCGTGCTGGTCCGCGATGCAGGTGGCGGTAGGGGCAACGCCGGTCGGGAGCCCGCCTTTTCGGGCCGTTCGCTCGCTTCTTCCGCACGACAATCGCCGAGAAGCGGGCGGCCCCACGGTCACTGGGAATCGGCGGCCAGGTCGGCGAGGGTGGCCCTGATCTCCTCGACCACGTAATCCGGGCGGTGGAAGACGTCCTCGGCGCTGAAGCGGAGGAGGCTGCGGATCTCGGGACACCTCAGGAGTTGGTTGAAGCGGGCGACGTCCCTTCGGTGGGCTTCACGGGTGCCGTGGTAGGCGTACCCTTCGATCTCCACGCCCAGCCCGGCCGCCCTGAAGAGGAAGTCGACGATGCGGCGCCTGCCGTCCGGGGTGCGCAGCTCGGCCTGGCTCTCGGGGTGGAGACCGGCGTCGTACATGCGGAGTCGGGCAACCGTCTCCGCGGGGGAACCGGCGAGCGGGTCGCACAGCCGGAACCAGTTCCGGGCCCGGACCGTTCCCTGAGCCTGTGCCGTCGACCGCAGCGCGGCGGCGATCTCGTCCAGCCGGGCGAGCGGTGCCCGGCGGACGTGCCCGACTCGGCGGTAGGTCAGCGCCGAGTCCACCGCGACGACCGCCTCGTCCCTCGGGCCGCGCCGGAGCAGATCGGTGAGCGTGCGCGTGGGGCCGGTGAGCCGAAGCCCCTGGCGTTCCACCACGTCGCCGGTGCCGAGCGGCAGCCGGTGTACGCGTACGCCGGTGTTCGTGCGGCGGAGGGTGCGCCGCGGGTCGATGAACTCCAACGGCACCCTACGGTTGCCGCCGAGCAGCTCGATGCGCCAGAGCGCAGCTGCTGAACCATGGCTCACGATCAGCCGAGGCTCGCGGAACAGCACGGCCCGGAGCCGGGTGAGCAGGTCGGGCTCCCGCCCCGGCTCCGCCCAGGCGCCCTGCCGCAGCTGCGTCCAGCCCTCTGCCCGCAGCGCACGCGTGAGACTACGCCGGGGCCAGCCGGCCGCCACGGCACGTGAGGTGAGGAGGACGCCCCGCTCCGCCAGGTCCCTCAGGTCCCTTCGCTCCACCCAGGCAAGATCGCAGAAACCGCGCCCGGCCGCTTGCCCTGTGGATAACCGGTAGAGCCGAGCGTCAGCCCTTCAGAGAGCCTACGAAGGCGCTCCAGGAGAGGGACTGGAAGAGGAGTACGGGGCCGACGTCGGGCCGCTTCGAGTCGCGGACGGGGATGACGCCCGGGAAGGCGTCGGCTACCTCCACGCAGTCGGCGCCCTGTCCATCGCTGTAGCTGCTCTTGCGCCAGGTGACGAGGCTGAGGTCAATTCCCTTGCTGCGCTTCATGTCTGCTGATCCTCGCTGCTTCTTCGATCAGGGCAAGGGACGCGTCAGGTGGAAGTGCGACGGCCCTGAGCCGATCGTAGTCCCGCTGATACTGCTTCACGAGGGCCGGAAAGTCGGTGATCCGCCCGTCGTAGTTGGTGTCCGACCACACCAGCGGCGGGGCATCGGCAAAGGTCATGATCTTGGCCATCCCGTGAGCGAGGGGGTGCCAGGGCGTCGTTTCCGGAACGATCTGGAGAACGCTTCGCGTTCATCACAGAACGCACAGGAAGGCGTACCCAACCGTGTAGTCACCCGCCCCCACCGACCCTGACAACTCCGCCTACGACATCACCCTCTGCGTGGATGACCTGCGTGCTGCCCTTTCCGCGCACGGTGTCACCCTGCCGTCCCTGCGAGTCGATCTGCCGAGCTTCGCCGGGAAGTACCGGCCCCCGGCCGGCCTGGTCGCGCTCGGCAACTGCAATGCCGTTACGGCGCGCAAGCTGGTAGCCGTACTGAGGAGTGACGGGAAGGCGATCAGCCGACCGCCGCTGGACGTCGAACTCCCCGCCCTACCCGGGGCACTTCAGGGCTTGCGCCGGACCGTCCGCTGGTATCTGGACGCGCCCTGTCCCGACGTCCAGCTCTGCGTCACCGAACTCGTCACCAACGTGATCCGGCACGTGGGGGAAGGAACCCCGGTCCGTGTACGGGTGGCTCGGACGGACGGTGACCGTATCCGCGTCGAGGTCACGGACCCGGCCCGGCAGGCTCTCCCCGTGCCCGCATCCGTGCCCAGCACCCTCGACGACGAGGACGGGCGCGGTCTCGCCCTGCTGGACGCGGTGGCGCTGCGCTGGAGCGTGGAGCAGGGGGTGGAGGGCAAGACGGTGTGGTGCGAGCTGGCGGAGGCGCACTGAGCGTCCCCGGACACACGTCGGCCGCGACGGCTCCCCCTCGGTGCCGTCGCGGCCGGTTCCCCCGTCGGTCTGTGGATCAGGCGGGCTCGGACGTGACGTGGGTGTTGTCCGGCGTGATCACCTTGGCCTCGGCGGCGGCCGCCGCCGGGGCGTCCGTGACGTGCGTGTTGAGCGGCTTGACGGTGTCGTCCGCCGGAGCGTCGGTGACATGCGTGTTGAGCGGCTTGACCTTCGCGCCCGCCGGAGCGTCGGTGACGTGCGTGTTGTCCGGCTGGACGATCGTGTCGTTCTCGGTGTTGCCCATGGTGCCTCCCCTGGGTGGTTCGTGTGGAACGTGAGGCCCGCCCGGTCACTCCCCCGAGAGTGGCCGGGCGGGTCACTCGAGCCGCCCAACCCTAATCCCCCGGTACGGCGGCCCTCACCGCGGTCCGTCCGCCCCCCGACGCGACGGATCGACAAGCAAGAGACTGTCGAGCCGCGATAAACGAACGATGAACGTCCCCGCGGAACGTCAGGCGGCCGCCATCGGAGCCAGGAGCTTGCGGACCTCGGCAGCCTCGGGAGAGTCGAGGTTCTCGTAGATGTCGAGGGCTTCTCGCCAGCAGACCTGCGCTCGCCCCGACTGACCGATGCCGTTCAGGGCTTTGCCCAGCACGGTCAGGACATGGCCCCGGCGCCATTCGCCTCCGATGCCCCGTAGGACGGTGAGTGCCATCTCGGCGTTGCTCGCGGCCTGGGCCGGCCTGCGGGCGTCCAGGTCGACATCCGCGAGCCGGAAGAGCGTCATGCCCTCCCACAGCCGCTGGCGGCTGTCGCGGAAGACGCGCAGGGCTTCTTCCAACTGCTCGGCCGCGCTCGCGTGCTGGCCGGTCTTGGCGAGGGCCATGCCGAACGCGTAGCGTCCGTTCGCTCCCCGCAGGGTGTGGCCGAGTTCCTGGTAGATGTCCGTGCCCTGGCGGGCGAGGACGACCGCGGTGTCGGCGCGGTCCGTCGCCAGATGCAGACGCGACAGGTTGCACAGGGCGGCCGCCGTGCCCGCGAGGTCACCGCAGCCGCGGAACTTCTCGATGGCCTGGCTGAAATAGCCTTCGGCGTCGTCGTGCCGATTCTGGTAGAACGCCGTGCTGCCCAGCACGTTCGCCGCCCAGCAGGAGGGCAGCGGATCCTGGGCCGCCTCGGCGAGCTGGAACGCCTCCAGAGCCTCGCGGTACGCCTGGTCGAACACCCCGGAGAACAACCGCGCGTTGCTCAGCACGACCGAGGCCCTGGCCTCGGCGCGTACGTCGCCCGCCTCCTGAGCGGTCCTGCGGAGCGCGGCTGCGGCGGCCTCGTACTCCCGCGAGTTGGCGCCGGACTCGGCAAGGTCGACAGACGCCCACAGGAGATCGATGGCGCGCCGCAGTGTGCCCCCGGTGGCGGACTGCCGTACACAGGCGAGCAGGCAGACCGCCTCCGCGTACAACCAGTCCTGGGCCCGACGCCGGTCCTCGAACGTCAGCCCCGGATACTCGGCCGGCTGCAGATGGTCCACCAGCCGGTCCCCCGGCCGCTCGATCGCGTAGACCCGGGCCGCCGTGGCCAGGTAGAAGTCCAGCAGCCGCGACATCGCGGCCTGCC
Organism: Streptomyces yokosukanensis; assembly: GCF_001514035.1. Taxonomy (GTDB): domain Bacteria; phylum Actinomycetota; class Actinomycetes; order Streptomycetales; family Streptomycetaceae; genus Streptomyces; species Streptomyces yokosukanensis. The sequence continues at coordinate 311,814 of NZ_KQ948209.1, forward strand.
GCTCGCTCGGCGGCTGTTCGTCGCGTTCCGCGCAGGCGCGCGCGTAGAGCCGGACCAGGTCGTGGAAGCGGTAGCGGCCGGGCGCCGCCGACTCCAGCAGGGAGGTGTCCACGAGGGCCTCCAGGAGGTCCTCCGTGTCCTCCGGCGGGAGGTCCAGGACCGCCGCTGCCGCCGCCAGGGAGATGTCCGGGCCGTCGGCCAGGCCCAGCAGGCGGAAGGCCCGGGCCTGGGCCGGTTCCAGCTGGCCGTAGCCCAGTTCGAAGGTGGCCTTCACGGCGAGGTCGCCGGCCTGCAGTTCGTCCAGGCGGCGGCGTTCGTCCGCCAGCTTGGCCGCGAGGACCGAGACCGTCCAGGTGCGCCGGGCGGCGAGCCGGGACGCCGCGATGCGGATGGCGAGCGGCAGGAAGCCGCAGGCGGCCACCACGTCCAGGGCGGACTCCCGCTCCGCCGCGACCCGCTCCTCGCCCACGATCTTGGTGAAGAGCGCGAGGGCCTCCTCCGGGGACATCACGTCCAGGTCCACCAGGTGCGCGCCGGCCAGGTCGACCATGCGCACGCGCGAGGTCACCAGGGCCGCGCAGCCCCCCGTGCCGGGCAGCAGCGGGCGCACCTGGGCCGCGTCCTTCGCGTTGTCCAGCAGGAGCAGCACCCGGCGGCCGTCCAGGACCGAGCGGTACAGGGCGGCCCGCTCGTCCAGGGAGTCGGGGATCGCCGAGTCGGCTGTGCCGAGCGCCCGCAGGAACGAGCCCAGCACCGTCTCCGGTTCCGCCGGGCGGGGGCCCGCGCCCTGGAGGTCGGCGTACAGCTGGCCGTCCGGGAAGGCGCCCCGCGCCCGGTGGGCGACATGCACGGCCAGGGTCGTCTTGCCCACGCCGCCGATGCCGGCCAGGGCCGAGACGGCCATCACCCGGCCCGCGGCCTGTGACGCGGAGGACAGGACCTCGCTCAGCTCCTCGACGAAGGCGGAGCGGCCGGTGAAGTCCGGGACGGAGGCGGGGAGCTGGGCGGGGCGGACGGGGAGCACCGCGGGCTCCGCCGCGGGGGAGGAGGGCTCCGCCAGCGCCGGGTCCGCCTTGAGGATGCGGTGCTGCAGCTTCCGCAGGCCCGGGCGGGGGTCCACGCCCAGTTCCTCGGCCAGCAGGCGGCGGGTGTCGGCGTAGACCGCCAGGGCCTCGGCCTGCCGTCCGCTGCGGTAGAGCGCGAGCATCAGCAGTTCGCGCAGGCGTTCGCGCAGGGGGTGCGCCGCGGTCAGGGCGGTCAGTTCGGAGACCGCCTCGGCGTGGCAGCCCTGCTCCAGGTCCATGTCCAGGCGGGACTCCAGCAGTCCCAGGCGCCATTCCTCCAGGCGGACCCGCTGGGTCTCGGCGTACGGGCCGGGGACGCCGGCCAGGACCTCGCCGTCCCACACGGCCAGGGCCTCGTTCAGGAGCGTTCGGGCGCGGCGCAGGTCGCCGGCGGCCCGTGCCTTCTCCGCCTGTGCCGCGAGGTCCTGCGCGGCCGCCAGGTCCAGGGCGCCCTCGCGCAGACCGCGGACGGCGTAGCCGCCCGACTCGCTGACCAGGACGCCGGGGGTCAGGATCTTCCGCAGGCGTGAGGCGTACGTGCGCAGCGCCGCCAGGGCCTGCGAGGGGGGTTCGGCGCCCCACAGGGCGTCGATCAGCTCCGCCGCCGTCGCCGTACGGCCCTCGCGCAGCAGCAGGGCGGCCAGCAGGGCGCGCTGCTGGGGCGAGCCCGTGCTGAGCTGCTCCTCGCCGCGCCAGGCCCGCACCGGACCGAGCACGCCGAAGCGCAGCGCCTCCCGATCCGTGAGGGTCACGGATCCGGGACGCCGCTGCTCGGGCACTCGCGGCCCACCGTCCATGCGTTCGTCCCTCCTGGGGCCCGGCATCACGAACAACCCCGTCAGTTTGCCTTGTTCGGGCCGGTTCCGTCAGCCGTGGGAGACGCCGATCACAGGGCGGTGCATTTCAGTCCACAAACCCCTCACACCCTCTTCGCAGACAGTCGTTCCCCACGCGATAGCTGACGGACCGTCAGATCAGCGCTACGGTGAGGGACATGGAGACCACACAGTTCCCGCTGATCATCTCCGTCGACGACCACACCGTGGAGCCCGCCACCGTCTGGCAGGACCGGCTGCCGAGGAAATACCTCGACGAGGGGCCCCGGATCGTGCGCGCACCGGTGAAGGAGATGACCTTCCTGGGCGGGCGTTTCAGGCCCGTCATGGGCGAACCCGGCGGTACGGACGGACCGCTCGGCGACTGGTGGGCGTACGGGGACCTGCGCCGCCCCCTCACCCGCCTCGACACCGCCGTCGGCTGCGCCCGGGACGAGGTCAAGCTCGAGGTCATCACGTACGAGCAGATGCGGCCCGGGTCGTACGACGTGGCCGCCCGGCTCGCCGACATGGACGTCAACCACGTCCAGTCCGCCGTCTGCTTCCCGACCTTCCCGCGCTTTTGCGGACAGACCTTCGCCGAGGCCGAGGACAAGGAACTCGCCCTGCTGTGCGTGCGGGCCTACAACGACTGGATGGTGGAGGAGTGGTGCGGGCCGAAGGCGCAGGGCCGGCTGATACCGCTCACGCTCGTCCCGCTGTGGGACGCCGAGCTGGCCGCCGCGGAGGTGCGGCGCAACGCCGCGCGGGGCGTGCGGGCCGTCGCCTTCTCCGAGATACCCCCGCACCTGGGCCTGCCGTCCGTCCACGGCGACGCGTGGGACCCGTTCCTCGCCGCCTGCGACGAGACCGGCACGGTCGTCGCCATGCACATCGGCTCCAGCAGCCGGATGCCCTCGACCTCCGCCGACGCCCCGCCCGCCGTCGGCTCCACCATCACCTTCGCCAACTGCTGCTTCTCGATGGTCGACTGGCTGATGAGCGGCAAGTTCGAGCGCTTCCCGAACCTGAAGGTCATGTACGCCGAGGGCCAGATCGGCTGGATCCCGTACATCCTCGAACGTGCCGATGTCGTGTGGGAGGAGAACCGGGGCTGGGGCGGGGTCGCCGACAAGGTCACCCGGCCGCCGTCGGAGACCTTCGCCGGGCACGTCTACGGCTGCTTCTTCGACGACGCCTTCGGGCTCAGGAGCCTCGACTCCATCGGCGTCGGCAACGTCCTGTACGAGACGGACTACCCGCACTCCGACTCCACCTGGCCGAAGTCCCGTGAGGTCGGCGAGGCGCAGATGGGGCATCTGCCGGCGGACGTGGTCGAGCGGATCGTCCGCGGCAACGCCATCGAGCTGCTCGGACTGGCGCGGGACGGCCGCTGGAGGGGCGCGAGGTGAGCCTCGCGTACGGCATCCAGCTGCCCGTCCAGGCGCAGAGCGCCCTGTTCGCGGAGGCGTGGGAGGCCGCCGCCGGAGGGGAGGACCTGGTGGCACTCGCGCGGGCCGTGGACGCCGCCGGGTTCGACTACCTCGCCGCCTGCGACCACGTGGCCGTCCCGCACCGGCTCGCCCCGGCCATGAGCACGGTCTGGTACGACCCCGTCGCCACCCTCGCCCACCTCGCCGCCGTCACCGAGCGCGTCCGGCTGCTCAGCCATGTGGCCGTGGTGGGGCTGCGGCACCCGCTGCTCACCGCCAAGCAGTACGCCACCCTCGACCACCTCTCGGGCGGCCGGCTGGTCCTCGGGGTCGGGGCCGGGCACGTACGGGAGGAGTTCGAGGTGCTCGGGGCGGACTTCGAGCGCCGGGGGGCCGTGCTCGACGAGGTGATCGACGCGCTGCGGGCCGCGCTCGGGCCGCAGGAGTTCCCCGAGCACCACGGGAAGTTCTACGACTTCGGCGGGCTGGGGCAGCGGCCCCGGCCCGCGCAGGCGCACGTCCCGCTGTGGGTCGGCGGCTCCTCGCCCGCCGCCGTGCGCCGGGCCGCGCTCAAGGGTGACGGCTGGCTGCCGCAGGGCGATCCCCGGGAGCGGCTGCCCGCGCAGATCGCCCGGTTGCGGCGGCTGCGCGAGCAGGCGGGCGCCGAGGGGCCGTTCACCGTCGGCGCGATCGCCGAGCCGCTGTACGTCGGGCGGGCCGGCTGGGACGTCGGGCGGCGCACGCTCACCGGGGCGCCACAGGAGATCGCCGAGTCGCTGCGGGCCTACCGGGCGATGGGCGTGGACCAGATCCAGGTGCGGTTCCGCAGTCGGAGCCGGGCCGAACTCATCGAGCAGATCGGGCTGTTCGGGGCGGAGGTCGCACCCGGGCTGGACTGAGGAGGCAGGACCGACATGGGCAAACTGGACGGGCGCGTCGTCATCATCACCGGGGCGGCACGCGGACAGGGTGAGCAGGAGGCGCGGCTCTTTCGCGCGGAGGGCGCTCGGGTGGTCGTCGCCGACGTCCTGGACGACCAGGGGGAGGCCCTGGCCAAGGAGATAGGCGCGCTGTACGTCCATCTCGACGTCGGCACCGAGGAGGGCTGGCAGGAGGCCGTGGCGGCCGCCAAGGCGGCGTACGGGCACCTCGACGGGCTCGTCAACAACGCGGGGATCCTGCGCTTCAACGCCCTCGTGGACACCCCGCTGGACGAGTTCATGCAGGTCGTGCAGGTCAACCAGGTCGGCTGCTTCCTGGGCATGAAGACGGTGGTGCCGGAGCTGGCCGACGGGGGCACGATCGTGAACACCGCCTCCTACACGGCCATGACCGGCATGGCGGCGGTGGGTACGTACGCCGCGACCAAGCACGCCGTGCTGGGGCTGACCCGGGTGGCCGCGCTGGAGCTGGCGGCCCGGGGCATCCGGGTCAACGCGATCTGTCCGGGCGCCATCGACACCGCGATGTCCAACCCGGCCCGGCTGGACCCGGACGCCGACCCGCAGGAGCTGAGCCGGGCCCTGGACGAGCTGTACCGCAAGCTCGTACCGCTCGGGCGGGTCGGCAAGCCCGAGGAGGTGGCGCGGCTGGCGCTCTTCCTCACCTCGGCGGACTCCTCGTACATCACCGGGCAGCCGTTCGTGATCGACGGTGGCTGGCTGGCGGGGGTCTCGGTCATCTGACGCTCCATCAGCTATTGACCCGTCGTACGGCTGGTGCGACAGTCATCGAAACTGACGATCCGTCAGAAATCTTCGGAACCGGGGAGGGTGAGCCGCCTTGGAATTCGGGCTCTTTGTACAGGGATACGTGGGCAAGCGCGCCGAGACCGACCCGCTCGCCGAGCACAAGGCGCTGATGGAGGAGACCGAGTACGTCATCCAGGCGGACAAGTCCGGCTTCAAGTACGCCTGGGCCTCCGAACACCACTTCCTGGACGAGTACTCGCACCTGTCGGCCAACGACGTCTTCCTCGGCTACCTCGCCCACGCGACCGAGCGCATCCACCTGGGCTCCGGGATCTTCAACCCGCTCGCCCAGGTCAACCATCCCGTGAAGGTCGCCGAGAAGGTCGCCATGCTGGACCACCTCAGCGAGGGCCGCTTCGAGTTCGGCAGCGGGCGGGGCGCCGGCAGCCACGAGATCCTCGGCTTCCTGCCCGGCATCACCGACATGAACTACACGAAGGAGATCTGGGAGGAGACCATCGCCGAGTTCCCGAAGATGTGGCTCCAGGACGAGTACGCCGGCTTCCAGGGCAAGCACTGGCAGCTGCCGCCGCGCAAGGTCCTGCCGAAGCCGTACGGGAAGTCGCATCCGGCGATGTGGTACGCGGCCGGGTCGCCGCCGTCGTACGCCATGGCCGCGAAGAAGGGGCTCGGCGTGCTCGGCTTCAGCATCCAGAAGGTCTCCGACATGGAGTGGGTGCTGGAGCAGTACAAGACGGCGGTCGTGAACGCGGAACCCGTCGGGGACTTCGTGAACGACAACGTCATGGTGACGACGACGGCGATCTGCGCGCCCACGCACGCGGAGGCGATCGACATCGCCGTGCACGGGGGGCTGCACTACCTGCCCTCGCTCGTCTTCCGGTACCACGACACGTTCCCGCGCCCCGAGGGCTTCCCGGTCTGGCCGGAGACGCTGCCCCGGTACACACCGGAGTTCGTGGAGCTGCTCATCGCGGAGGAGCTACTGATCTGCGGGGATCCGGACGAGGTGCTGCGGCAGTGCAAGCGGTGGGAGCAGGCCGGGGCGGACCAGCTGAGCTTCGGGTTGCCGGTGGGCGTGCCGAAGGAGGAGACGCTGCAGACGATCCGGCTGATCGGGGAGCACGTGATTCCGAAGATCGACACGGATCCCGTCCACCGGACCTCGCGGTTCCGGGCCGCCGTGTGAGCGCGGCCCCGCGCCCCCAGGTGCCTCACCGCCACCGCAGTTGAGAGGGAGCCCCATGCTCGATCACGTCATCAAGGGCGCGACCGTCGTCGACGGGACCGGCGCCCCCGCCTTCACCGCCGACGTCGGCATCCGGGACGGTCGCACGGTCGTCGTCGGTGAGGTCACCGAGGAGGCCCGTACCACCGAGGACGCGAGCGGACTCGTCCTCGCCCCCGGTTTCGTCGACCCCCACACCCACTACGACGCCCAGCTCTTCTGGGATCCGTACGCGACCCCCTCCCTCAACCACGGGGTGACCACCGTCGCCGGCGGGAACTGCGGCTTCACCCTCGCGCCCCTCAACCCCGCCCGTCCCGAGGACGCCGACTACACCCGGCGGATGATGTCCAAGGTCGAGGGGATGTCCCTGGTCGCGCTGGAGGAGGGGGCGCCCTGGAGCTGGCATTCGTTCGGCGAGTACCTGGACGCCCTCGACGGGCGGATCGCCGTCAACGCCGGTTTCATGGTCGGGCACTGCGCGTTGCGGCGCCATGCCATGGGGCCGGAGGCGGTCGGCGGGCAGCCCACCGAGGAGCAGCTCGGCGCGATGCTCCGGCTGCTGCACGAGGCCATGGACGCCGGGGCCTGGGGGCTGTCCACCACGCAGTCCCGCACGCACTCCGACGGGGACGGGCAGCCGGTCGCCTCCCGGCATGCCGGGCCGGCCGAGCTGCTGGCGCTGTCGAGGGCCGTCGGCGAGCACGAGGGGACGCAGATCGAGGCGATCGTCACCGGGTGCCTGGACCAGTTCAGCGACGAAGAGATCGATCTGCTGGTGGAGATGAGCGCGGTGGCCGGGCGGCCGCTCAACTGGAACGTGCTCACCGTCGACGCGGCCGTCCCGGAACGGGTGCCCCGGCAGCTGAGCGCGAGCGAACGGGCCCGGAAGGCCGGGGGACGCGTGGTGGCGCTCACCATGCCGATCCTCACCCCGATGAACATGTCCCTGGGGACCTTCTGCGCCCTCAACCTCTTCCCGGGATGGGGCCCGATCCTCGCGTTGCCCGTGCCGGAGCGGATCGCGAAGCTGCGGGACCCGGAGGTCCGGGCGCAGATGCTGCGGGGGGCCCGGTCGAAGGAGGCGGGCGTGCTGCGGCGGCTCGCGAACTTCGGGCGGTACGTCATCGGGGACACCTACAGCACGGCCAACCAGGGCCTGACCGGCCGCGTCGTACGGGACATCGCCGAGGAGCGGGGGCTGGATCCGCTGGCCTGCCTCGTGGAGATCTGCGCCGCCGACGATCTGCGCACGGTGCTGTGGCCGATGCCGTCCGACAACGACCCCGCCTCCTGGGCGCTGCGCGCCGAGACCTGGCAGCACGAGGACGTGCTGCTCGGCGGCTCCGACGCGGGCGCGCATCTGGACCGGATGTGCGGGGCGCCGTACACGACCCGGTTCCTCGGGGACTGCCTGCGCGGCCGGAAGCTGATCGGGCTGGAGCGGGCGGTGCAGATGCTCACCGACGATCCGGCGCGGCTGTTCGGGCTGCGGGAGCGGGGGCAGGTGAGGGAGGGCTGGCACGCGGACCTCGTGCTGTTCGACCCGGAGCGCATCGACGCCGGTCAGGCCCGGCTGGTGCACGACCTGCCCGGTGACAGTCCGCGCCTGGACTCGCGGGCGATCGGGGTGCGGGCCGTGTGGGTCAACGGGGTCGAGGCGATCCGGGACGACGTGGTGACCGGGGCCGTACCGGGCAGGGTGCTGCGCTCGGGGACCGACACCCGCACGGTGAGCACGCGGTGAGCGAGGGTCAGCGGCTGTTCGTCGGCGGCGCGTGGGTGGAGCCCGCCGACGGGCACTACCCGGTGACCGACCCGGCCACCGAGGAGACCGTCGGCTGGGCGCCCGAGGCCTCGCCGGCACAGGCGCGGGAGGCCTGCGCGGCGGCCCGGGAGGCGTCGGCGGCGTGGTCGCGGACGCGGCCGCAGGAGCGGGCGGCGGTGCTGGGCCGGGCCGCCGACATCATCCGGGGCCGACTGGAGCCGTACGCCGGGCTGGCCCGCGCCGAGACCGGCGCGACCACGGGGACGGCCCGCGCGATGCAGGTCGGGGTGGCCGCCGCCCGGTTCCGCCGGTACGCGGGCGTGGAGCCCGCCGAGTGGGCGATCGCGCCGCAGATCAACGAGGCCGGTCCGATGGGGAGGGCCGCAGTGATGGGCGCCCTGGCGGTACGGCAGCCCGTCGGCGTCGTCACTTGTGTCACCTCCTACAACAACCCGTGGGCCAACCCGGCCGGCAAGGTCGCCCCGGCTCTGGCCATGGGCAACACGGTGGTCGTGAAGCCCGCCCCACAGGACCCGCTGTCCGTCTACCGGATGGCGGAGGCGCTCCAGGAGGCCGGTGCGCCGCCGGGCGTGGTGAACGTGGTCTCCGGGCGGGACGTGGCCGTGGGCGAGGCGGTGGTGGCCTGCGACGACGTCGACATGGTCAGCTTCACCGGGTCCACGGCCGTCGGCCGGCGGATCGCGGAGGTCTGCGGGCGGGACATGAGGCGCCAGCTGATGGAGCTGGGCGGCAAGGGCGCGGCGCTCGTCTTCGACGACGCCGACCTCGGCTCGGCCGTCGCCGGCATCGGCACCACCTTCTCCTTCTACAGCGGGCAGATCTGCACCGCCCCGACACGGGTGCTGGCCCAGCGCGGGGTGCACGACCGGCTGGTGGAGCAACTGGCCGCCTTCGCGGTCCGGTTGAAGGTGGGGGACCCGCGGGCGGCGGACACGGTCGTCGGGCCGGTGATCTCGGCCGAGCACCGGGCACGGGTCGAGTCGTACGTCGAACTCGGCCGCAAGGAGGGCGCGTCGGTGGTCGCGGGCGGCGAACGCCCTGCGCTGGACCGCGGCTTCTACCTCGCCCCGACCCTCCTCGCTGACTGCACCAACGACATGCGGGTGGCCCGGGAGGAGATCTTCGGGCCGGTCGTCGTGGTCGTCCCCTTCGACGACGAGGAGGAGGCGGTGGCCCTCGCCAACGACTCCGACTACGGGCTCGTCGACTACGTCTGGTCCGGCGATGTGGCCAGGGCCTTCCGGGTCGCCCGGCGGCTGCGGGCGGGCGGGGTCGGCATCAACACCGTCGGCCGCAACATGGAGGCCCCTTTCGGCGGTTTCAAGAAGAGCGGCGTCGGCCGCGACGTGGGCTCCTACGCCCTGCACGCCTACAGCGAGGTGCAGGCCATCGTGTGGCCGGGGTGAGGTTCTGGCACCGTGGGCTCCATGGAGCAGACGGTGAGGGTCGAGGGCGGCGAGGTCTGGGCGGACGACTCGGGAGGTGAGGGGCTCCCCGTGGTGCTGCTGCACCCGGGGATCGCGGACTCGCGGGTGTGGGAGCCGGTGCTGCCCGAGCTGACCGCGCGGTACCGGGTGATCCGGTACGACGCCCGGGGCTTCGGCAGGTCGCCGGCGCCGACGGGGCCGTACACGCAGACCGGGGACCTGCGGCGGGTGCTGGACCACTTCGGGGCGTTCCGCGCGGTCCTGGTCGGCAGCAGCATGGGCGGCAGGTCCGTGATCGACTTCGGGCTGAGCGATCCGCGGCGGGTGGCCGCCCTGGGGCTGCTGGTGCCGGGCGTCACCGGTTACCCGAAGCTGGAGTCCCCGGACCTGAGCGCGGAGATCGTCCGGTTGGCACAGGCGGGGGACATGGACGGCCTGCTCGCCCTGTCCCTGCGTACCTTCGCGGCGGCGGGCGGCGCGTCGGACGCTCGGGCCGCCGAGCTGGTCCGGGACTCGTTCCGGGGCTGGTTCTCCACTTTTGGCCACGAGCAGCCGGAGCGGCCAGCCTTCGAACGACTGTCTGAACTCCGGGTGCCCTGCACGCTGTTGCTGGGCGAGCAGGACACGCCCCGGGTGGTCGCCTGCAACGAGGCGATGGCCGCCCGCATCCCCGGCTGCCGGCTCGTCCGCGTCCCGGGGAGCGACCATCTGCCCACGCTGCGGGCTCCGGAGACGGTGGTGCGGGTGATCACCGACCTGTTCGAGCGGGTCGGATGAGCCGGCCGCGGGATCCCCGGGGCGGGGCCGTCAGTCCTCCAGGTCCACCCGGATCGTCAGCAGGTCCGTGCCGAAGGCGCGTACCGCCGCGCTGTTGAAGCGGGGCAGCGAGCGCAGCCGGGCCACCGGGTCGTCGTCGGGGAGGAGGTGGGCGGTGCCCTGGTGCCAGCGGCCGGCGATTCGGACGCGGACCTTCGGGTCGGCCTGGATGTTGCGCACGTACTGCGACTTGTGGCCGAACTCCGAGACCAGCCAGAAGGACTGGCCGACCGTGCGCCCGCCGACCGGCGTCCGCCGGGGCAGGCCGGAGGTGCGGCCGGTGGTCTCCAGCAGGATCTGGGTCGGCATCCGCCGGTTGAGCGGATTGGCGAGATGCCGCTGGAAACGGGTCACGAGACGGTGCTTGAGGTCGCTGCGGCCTGTCATGTCTCTCGCTCTCCTGCTCTGCTGTGATCCGGCGCCCGGGAGTCAATGATCCAGCATGACCTCACCCGCCCGCCTCGGGCAGGGGAGCGGTGTTCATCGGGCCGCCTGGGCGGCGGCCCGGGCCTTCGCCTGGGCGTGGGCGACGTAGCGGACGGTGAAGACCATCGGGACGGCGAACCCGGCGATCTGGACGACGGTCGCGGGCGTCGTGTGGGCGTGTCCGGCGTGGTCCAGCACGGCGAGGACGACGGCTGTCACGGCGAAGGCGGCGGTCCACGCGGCGGTGATGACCGTGTTGATCCGGATGAACGGCCTCGCGGTCCAGTACTCGCGCGGGGTGGTGCGTTTGGCGATGCCGAGGGTGAAGGGCCGGCCGACGGCCAGCGACACTCCGGCGATGACGGCGAGGGTGCCGGAGGAGAGGGCCGCGGAGTAGTCGTGCACGCCCGAGTGCGGGTCGGCGAAGGCGACGGCCGTGAGGACCGCGAAGAAGACCGCCGAGCCCGCCTCGATGACGAGCGCGTCGAAGCCGGCGCCGGCCCGCTTCTGCTGGGCGATGATCGCCACGCTCAGCACGAGGGCGGCCAGGGCGCCCCACTGCCAGTCCCCCGAGGGGACGACGGCGAAGACGATCCACGGCAAGAACGTGCGCAGGTACGACATGGGTTCCCCCGGGCGGTGTGAATTCCAATCTCGACATGTCAAAAGTAGAAGGTCAACTCTCGACATGTCAACAGTGGAAGGTAGAGTGGGGGTCATGAGCCTCAGACACGCACTGCTCGGCCTGCTCTCGGACCGCCGCGCCAGCGGCTACGACCTGCTGAAGACGTTCGAGACCTCACTGGCCAACGTCTGGCCGGCCACCCAGAGCCAGATCTACACCGAGCTGACCAAGCTGGCGGGCTCCGGGCTGATCGCGGTGGCCGCCGAGGGCCCGCGCGGCCGCAAGGAGTACGAGATCACCGGCGAGGGCATGGCGGAACTGCGCCACTGGCTGACCGAGGTGACACCCCAGCGCACCCTCCGCAGTGACGTCCTGCTGCGCGTCTTCTTCCTCGGCGTGCTCACCCCCGAGCAGGCGCACGCCTATCTGACCGACCTGATGGAGATGTCCCGGTCGGGATACGAGCAGCTGCGGCAGCTGCACGACTCCGTCGACTGGGACGACGGCAACCTCTCGGTCCACGGCCGGATCGCCCTGGAGTACGGCCTGCGCTTCAACGCGATGCGGCGGGAGTGGGCCGAATGGGCGGCGCAGCAGCTCACACAGCCCCGAGGAAGACAGGGTTGGTGAAGGCCGCCAGTGCCCCCGGCACCGGCCCGAGCGCCGTCTCGTGCCGCACCTCGGCGCGCACGTACGCCGCGTAGGAGGGCGTCGTGCGCCACTCGACCGTGCCCGTGCCCGACACCGGCAGCGGATCGCTGGTGAACAGCACGCCCTGGTCGGTCACGAACCGCACCGAGCAGCGCGGTGCCCCCGAGATCTCCAGCCGTACGGTCACCGGGCTGTCGGCGGCCACCTCCAGCCGCTCCCCGATGCCGGCCCGCTGCCCGCGCCCGCCCGTCACCGTGAAGTCGAGGGCCACGTTCTTCGACTCGGCCACGTACGAGCGTCCGGCGCGGATGCCTTCCTGGATCGCCGCCCGGCTCAGGTCGTCGGCGAGGACGACCGTCTGGGGCATGCCCACCGCGTCGGGGTCGCGGTGGGCGTCGCTGTTGCCCATCGCCGGCAGCCAGGCCCGCCCCTGCCGCACGGAGGCCACCAACTGGTTGTCCCAGTCGGCCAGGGTCACCTCGTCGTCCGGGGTGTAGGGGCCGTTCCACACCTCCACGGCGTCCGCCTCGGCGAAGCCGAACTTCCAGCCGCAGCCCACACAGGTGGCGTGCGGGTGGGCGGGGACGACCAGGCCGCCGGCGCGGCGGATGTCCCGGGCGAAGCGGGCCCAGCGGTTGTCCCGGGCCCGGTAGCGCCAGTCCACGAACGTGCCGGGCTCCGTGCCGAGCGCCACCACGTGGCCGTTGCGGGTCGTGACCTCCTCGCCGAGCATGATCAGCAGGTCGTCGCCCGCCTGGTCCGCCCAGTGGGGGTGGGAGGAGTGGGTGTTGTGGTCCGAGGAGTTGATGAAGTCCAGGCCCGCGGCCCGCGCCAGGGCCGCGATCTCGGCCGGGGTGCGGCGGCCGTCGGAGTACCAGGAGTGCAGATGGCAGTCGCCCCGGTACCAGGCCCGGCCCCGGCCCTTGGCCCGGGAGGGCGGGTACACCGGCCGCGGGGTCCCGCCCGCCGCGCCGTAGGTCAGCGTGATCGTCAGCTCGTACGCCAGCCCCTGCGGCGCCACCGTGTAGGGGCCCAGCGCGACGTACCAGGTGCCCTCCCGCATCGGGCCGGGGACGTAGCCGGGGGTCGCGTCGTCGGCCCGCACGAAGAACTCCGTGCGGGCGCCGCCCGACCAGCCGCGAAAGCCCCGGCCGCCCAGCTCGGTGCCGCGCTCGTCGAAGAGGCCGATGTCGAGGGCGTTGCCCTGGGTGCCGACCGGGACCGAGGGCTTGTCGTAGGTGTAGGAGACCTTGATCTCCCGCACACCGGCGGGCACTTCGACCGGTACGTACACGAAGTCGGGGGAGCCGGGCGGCAGGGTGCCGCTCACGGTCCGGGTCTCCTGCTGCTGGCCGTCCGCCGCTGCGAAGCTCACGCTTCCCAACGTAAGGGCAGCGGCGGCGCCCGTCACGAACAGCGCGCGTCTGCCGATTCCCTGGGCCTGACCGTGCGTGTCGTCACACATGGTGGTCAATCTCCCGTCCTGGCGTGAACTCCCGTGGAAGAGAAGGGAATTGGCAGACGGGAGTTGATGGAAGGCTGCGTGTCATGCGCGCGACACCATGGGAGGGTAATGCCGACCAGTCGGTATGGACAGAGGAGATCCGGCCCGGTACAGATGGGACATGCGTATCGCCGTCACCATCTTCCTCACCGACGAGACCATCGCGCCGGTCCGACTCGCCCGCGAACTCGAGCAGCGCGGCTACGCCGGCCTCTACCTGCCCGAGCACACCCACATCCCCGTCGAACGGACCACCCCGTACCCGGCCGGAGGCGACCTCCCGAGGGAGTACGGCCGCACCCTCGACCCCTTCGTCGCCCTGGGCCAGGCCGCCGCCGTGACCGAGCGGCTGACCCTCGGCACCGGCATCACCCTCGTCGCCCAGCACGACCCCATCGCCCTCGCCAAGCAGATCGCCACCCTGGACCATCTGTCCGGCGGCCGTCTCACGCTCGGCCTCGGCTACGGCTGGAACGTCGAGGAGGCCGCCGACCACGGCGTCGCCTGGCGCGCCCGCCGGGAACTGGTCCGGGACCGCACGCGGCTCATGCAGGCGCTGTGGTCCGCGGAACCGACCGCCCACGACGGCGAGTTCGGGAGCGTACGCGCCAGCCACGCCCACCCCAAACCGGTGCAGAAGCCGCGCGGACCGGTCGTCGGCCCGCGCACGCTCATCGGCGGGGCGGCCGGCCCGAAGCTGTTCGCACACATCGCCGAGTACACCGACGGCTGGCTGCCGATCGGCGGCCGGGGCCTCACCGAGTCCCTGCCGGTGCTGCGTTCGGCCTGGGCGGACGCGGGTCGCGACCCGGCCGCCCTCCAGGTCGTCCCGTACGCGGTCCTGCCGACCCCCGGCAAGCTCGCGCACTACGCCGAACTGGGCATCGAGGAGGCCGTGCTGCAGCTGCCGTCGGCGGGGGAGGCACAGGTGCTGGAGGCGCTGGACGCGTACGCGAGCTTCTTGTAGGCCGGACGGAGCCGGCAGGGCCTGATCAAGCCGAACGTATGGTGGAGGGATGACGACTTCCGCGACCTCTGGAACCGGCCCGACCGAGAACTCCATGCGTCGCGCCCTCAAACGCGCCCGGGACGGTGTCGCCCTCGACGCCTCCGAAGCGGCGGTGCTGCTCCAGGCCCGCGGCGAGGCCCTGACCGACCTCGCCGCGTCCGCCGCCAGGGTGCGTGACGCGGGCCTCGAACAAGCGGGCCGGCCCGGTGTCATCACGTACTCGAAGAGCGTCTTCATCCCCCTCACCCGGCTGTGCCGGGACAAGTGCCACTACTGCACCTTCGTCACCGTCCCCGGCAAGCTGCGCCGGGCCGGGCACGGGATGTTCATGTCCCCCGACGAGGTGCTGGACATCGCCCGCAAGGGCGCCGCCCTCGGCTGCAAGGAAGCCCTGATCACCCTCGGCGACAAGCCGGAGGACCGGTGGCCCGAGGCGCGCGAGTGGCTCGACGCGCACGGCTACGACGACACCATCGCCTACGTCCGCGCCGTCTCCGTCCGCATCCTGGAGGAGACGGGCCTGTTGCCCCATCTCAACCCGGGCGTCATGACCTGGACGGACTTCCAGCGCCTGAAGCCGGTGGCACCGAGCATGGGCATGATGCTGGAGACCACGGCGACCCGCCTGTGGTCCGAGCCCGGCGGCCCCCACCACGGCTCCCCCGACAAGGAACCGGCCGTCCGGCTGCGGGTGCTGGAGGACGCCGGCCGCTCCTCGGTCCCCTTCACCTCCGGTCTGCTCATCGGCATCGGCGAGACGTACGAGGAGCGCGCGGAGTCCCTCTTCGCGCTGCGGAAGGTGTCGAGGGCCTACCACGGCATCCAGGAGCTGATCATCCAGAACTTCCGCGCCAAGCCGGACACGGCGATGCGCGGCATGCCGGACGCCGAGCTGGACGACCTGGTCGCCACGGTGGCGGTCGCCCGGCACATCATGGGCCCCGCGGCCTGCCTCCAGGCGCCGCCGAACCTCGTCGACTCCGAGTACGAGCGCCTGATCGGCGCGGGCATCGACGACTGGGGCGGGGTGTCGCCCCTGACCATCGACCACGTCAACCCCGAGCGCCCCTGGCCGCAGATCGAGGAGCTGACCGCGAGGTCGGCCGCCGCCGGCTTCCGCCTGCGCGAACGCCTCTGCGTCTACCCGGAGTTCGTCCGTCGCGGCGAGCCCTGGCTGGACCCGCGGCTGCGCCCGCACGTCGGCGCGCTCGCCGATCCGGACACGGGGCTCGCGCGTGCGGACGCGGTGGTCGAGGGCCGCCCCTGGCAGGAGCCGGAGGAGACCTTCGCCCTCCCGGCCGGCCGCACGGACCTGCACCGCACGATCGACACCGAGGGCCGTACGGGCGACCGCCGGGACGACTTCGACGAGGTGTACGGCGACTGGGAGGCGCTGCGCGAGGCAGCCGCGCCCGGCATGGCACCCGAGCGGATCGACACGGACGTGCGCCAGGCCCTGGCGACGGCGGCCGACGACCCGACGAAGCTGACCGAGGCCGAGGCCCTGGCCCTGCTGCACGCGGACGGCCCGGCGCTGGACGCGCTGTGCCGGGTGGCCGACGACGTGCGCAGAGCGGCGGTCGGCGACGACGTGACGTACATCGTCACCCGCAACATCAACTTCACCAACGTCTGCTACACGGGCTGCCGCTTCTGCGCCTTCGCCCAGCGCAGGACGGACGCGGACGCCTACACGCTCTCCCTTGAGCAGGTCGCGGACCGCGCCCAGCAGGCCTGGGACGTCGGCGCGGTCGAGGTGTGCATGCAGGGCGGCATCCATCCCGACCTGCCCGGGACGGCGTACTTCGACATCGCGAAGGCGGTCAAGGAGCGGGTCCCGGGCATGCATGTCCACGCCTTCTCGCCCATGGAGGTCGTGAACGGCGCCACCCGCACCGGTATGTCGATCCGCGAATGGCTGACGGCGGCCAAGGAGGCCGGCCTGGGCTCCATCCCGGGCACGGCGGCGGAGATCCTCGACGACGAGGTCCGCTGGGTGCTGACCAAGGGCAAGCTGCCGACGGCGACATGGATCGAGGTGATCAGGACCGCCCACGAACTGGGCATCCGTTCCTCCTCCACGATGATGTACGGCCATGTCGACCAGCCCCGCCACTGGCTCGGCCATCTGCGCACGCTGGCCCGGATCCAGCGCGAGACGGGCGGTTTCACGGAGTTCGTCACCCTCCCCTTCATCCACACCAACGCGCCGGTCTATCTGGCGGGCATCGCCCGTCCCGGCCCGACGACGCGGGACAACAGGGCGGTGACGGCGATGGCTCGTCTCCTCCTCCACCCCTGGATCCCCAACATCCAGACAAGCTGGGTGAAACTGGGCGCCGAGGGTGCGGCGGAGATGCTCCGCTCCGGCGCGAACGACCTCGGCGGCACGCTGATGGAGGAGACGATCTCCCGTATGGCGGGTTCCTCCTACGGCTCGTACAAGTCGATCCGCGACCTGGTGGCCGTGGCCGAGGCGGCCGGCCGCCCGGCCCGAGCGCGCACCACGCTCTACGGCGAGGTCTGCGAGGAGCGGCGGCAGGCGGCACAGGCCTCCGACGGGCACCTGCCGGAACTGCTGCCGGTGCTGGACTGAGTACGATGATCCGACCCCGTACCGAGAAGGGGCCCCAGAGCGCCCCCTAGCGGAGGAGATGCGTACCCGTGGCTGCCCGACTGCCCTCGTGGGCCTGGGTCACCGGTCTGACGGCGGGAGCGACCGCGGCCGTCGTCGCCCTCGCCGTGCAGGCGGACCACGGGCCGCATCCCACGGCCGCCGTGGCCAAGCCCGGCGCGTCGGCGTCCGCGGGCGCCCACGCGTCCACGGCCCCGAAGCCCTCGGCCCCGCCCGCGCTGCCCGCCGCCTCGGGCGAGGGCCGCCGGATCGTCTACTCGCTCGGCGGGAAGCGGGTCTGGCTGGTCGACGCGACGGACAAGGCGACGCGTTCGTTCACGGTGTGGCCGGGCACGGTGAACCCCCGGCTCGGCCGCTACTCGATCACCCAGCGCACGCAGTCCCTCAAGGGCTCGGACGGCGTCGAGGTCGAGCACATCATGTACTTCGACAAGGTGTCGGGCGTGTTCATAGCCTTCTCCAACGCCCTGGACGGCTCCTCGCCGCCGCCCGCGAACGGCCAGAAGCTGGGCGGCATCCGCCTCCACAAGGAGGACGGAGCCGCGCTGTGGTCCTTCGGCGAGAAGGGGACGACGGTGGCGGTCGTCAGCTAGCCGCCTCCTGGCGGGAGGGCAGCAGGTTGACGATCAGAGCGACCCCGCTGAGGGTGAAGATCCGGATGGCGGCGTCCAGCCCGTTCCACGACTTGGACTGCCACATCGAGAACCACTCACCGCCGATCGCGATGAACCCGGCGCCGAAGAGCAGCAGCAGCATCAGCAGGCCGTAGGTGGAGACACGGCGGGCGAGGTCGTCTTTGCGCCACGCCCAGAGCCAGGTCCCCCAGATCAGTACGAGCGCGGACACGGTCTCCCACACGATGATGAGGACGTACGCGGTGTCCTGAAGGCCGGTGCTGGTGATCGCCCGCCACATCAGGTCGTGGTCCTTGAACGTCGTGTCCATCGCCAGCACATGCCGTACGAACTGCTGGTTCGTGCCGAAGTCGGTGATGTTCCCGAAGGCGACGAGGGCGATGTAGAGAGCGAGTATGCCGGTGAGCACACCGGCGGCCGGCCTGAGGCCGGAGTTGCGCGTGGGGGTGGTGGTCATGGCCGAATTCTCTCCTACCGGAGACCGGGTCAGCACGTGTCCATTGCGCCAGAATGAGGGACGGGCCACGGGGGAAGGGCGGACGCACGGATGGCGCAGGCACGGCCGTCGATACAGGAGCTGATCGCACGGCGAAGGCGCGCGGGGTTCATCGGCCGGAGCGGCGAACGGGCCGCGTTCCGCGAGAACTTGGACCTGGCCCCGGAGGACGAACGCCACCGCTTCCTCTTCCACGTCCACGGCCACGCGGGCGTCGGGAAGACGTTCCTGGTGCGGGAGTTGGAGCAGATCGCGCGCGAACGCGGGGCGCTGACCGCGTACGTGGACGAGAGCGCGGGCAGCGTGCCGGACGCGCTGGCGGTGATCAGCCACCAACTCGCCCGGCAGGGCCACCGCTTGAAGAAGCTGGACGAGGCACTGGCCACCCACCGGGAGCGGCGGCACGAGGCCGAGGCCGCGGCCCTCGCCCTGGAGCCCGAGACGGCACCGCGCCCGTCGGCCGGTGCGCTCGCCGTCGCGCGGGCCGGGCTCGTCGGACTCGGCATGGTGCCGGGCGTCGGACCGTTCACGGGCGCCCTGGACGCGGACCGGCTCGCCCAGGGCGCCGACCGATTGCGCGCCGGACTCAGCGCGCGCCTGCGCAACCAGGAGGACGTGCACCTGGTGCTGTCGCCGGAGCGCGTCCTGACGCCGGTGCTGCTCGGCGAACTGGCCGCTCTCGCCCCCTGCGTACCGTGGATCGTCCTGCTCTTCGACACCTACGAGCGCACGGGCCGGTTCCTGGACGGCTGGCTGCACGAGATCATGACGACGGACCGGCACGGCGCCCTGCCGGCCGATGTCGTCCTGGTGACCGCCGGTCAGCTGCCGCTCGCCTCCGCCCGCTGGGGCGGATTCGCGGACTTCGTGGCGGACGTGCCGCTCGGTCCGTTCACGGAGGCGGAGGCGCGCGGACTCCTCGCGGACAAGGGCGTCCGGGCCGAGCCGGTGGTCGCCGAGGTGCTGCGGCTGACCGGAGGACTGCCGGTTCTCGTCTCGACCCTGGCCGAGGCCCGCCCTGCCGACCCGCGCGACGTGGGCGATCCCAGCGGGACGGCCGTGGAGCGGTTCCTGAAGTGGGAGCAGGACCCGGTGCGCCGGGCCACCGCGCTGGCCTGCGCGCTGCCGCGGACGCTGGACGCGGACGTGGTCCGGGCCGTGGTCGAGTGCCCCGAGGAGGAGTTCGACGGGCTGTACGCGTGGCTGCGGGGCATGCCGTTCATCAGCGAGCGCGGGGACCGGATGCGGTACCACGATCTCGTCCGGGCGCCGATGCTGCGGCTCCAGCGCCGCCAGTCGCCCAGGGGCTGGGCGCAGCGCCACCGGCAGCTCGCGCGGACCTTCACGCGGTGGCTCGCGGAGACCGAGGCGGCACTGGAACCCGGTGAGTTCTGGAAGGAGGAGGACTGGCGGGAACTGCGCCTCGCCGAGTCCTACCACTGTCTGTGCGCGGATCCCCGTACCGCGCTGCCCGGCGTCCTCGGGGACCTCGTCACCGCCTGCGACCACGGCGACGACGTCCTGTGGCGCTGGGTGCGCCTGCCGGCCGAGGCGGGCGAGGACACCGGCTCGCGGAACCTGGAGAGCTGGGGCAGCGCGCTCGCGGAGGCGTTCACGGCGGACGGGGTGGCCGGGGTGGCCGGGGTGCTGCTGGACCGGGCGGGGGGCGAGGAGCCGTGGCGGGCGACGGCCCGCGCGGTGCGGGCCGACGCCCTGGCGCGCGGCGGCGACCAGCAGGGAGCACTGGAGGAGTACGACCGGGCCCTCGCGCTCGATCCCGCGCTGGTGCGGGCCCTGCGGGGCAAGGTCCTGGCGCGCAGCTCCCTCGGTGACTACCGTGCGGCCCTTGTGGATCTGCGCCGGGTGGTGGAGCTGGAGCCGGACAACCCGTACAACATGTTCCTGCGCGGCGAGCACCTGCGGATCCTGGGCCGGTACGAGGAGGCGCTGGCCGACCTCGACCACGGGATCCGGATCGACCCCGGCCAGTCGTTCGCCTGGGCCTCCCGGGGGGCCGCCCGCCTCGCCCGGGGCGAGCTGGAGGAGGCGCTGGCCGATCTGGACCGTGCCCTCGACCTCAACCCCGACTACGCGTGGGCGCTCGCCCGGCGTGCCCGGCTGTGGCGTGCCCGCCGGGACCGGACGCGGCAGCTCGCCGACCTGAACCGGGCCCTCGCCCTCCAGCCGGACTGGGCCTGGGGCCGGTGCGAACGCGGTGACGCGCTCCGGGTGGCCGGCCGGGACGAGGAGGCCCTCGTCGACTACGACCGGGCGCTCGCCCTGGACCCCGACTACACGTCGGCGTACGCGAGCCGCGGGGCCTCGCGGGCCAACCTCGGCCGCCTCCGCGAGGCCCTTGCCGACTTCGACCGGGCCCTGCTGCTCGATCCGGTGTACGTGTGGGCGCTGCGGCGGCGGGCGGCGGTGCACCGCGCACTCGGCGCGGACGATCGGGCCGAGGCGGACGAGGCGCACGCCGACCGGCTGTCGGCGCCGCAACCCTGGCCATCGGACGAGCACCCCTCGTCCGTCGACTGACCCGCTCCGGCACGCCGCCCGGCGCGGTCAGCCCTCCAGCAACTGCGCCTTCAGCCGGTGCAGTTCACGGGAGTCCAGGCCGAGGGCCTGCTTCTCGTAGGCGGTGAAGGTGCCGTACTTCTGCGCGACCTCGTCGAAGCCGGAGTCGAGGTACTCGGCGCGGACGTCCAGCAGCGGCTTGTAGATCGCGGCCTGCGCCGGAGGCAGGGCGGCGAGGGTCGCGGCGTTGGCGGCGGCGCGGTAG
Source organism: Streptomyces yokosukanensis (assembly GCF_001514035.1). GTDB lineage: Bacteria > Actinomycetota > Actinomycetes > Streptomycetales > Streptomycetaceae > Streptomyces > Streptomyces yokosukanensis. Next base: position 332,861 of record NZ_KQ948209.1, read on the forward strand.
TCGTTGGAGGCGAGGTAGTCCGCCATGACCGTCTCGCGGGGTACGCCGAGGGCGGTGAGCAGGGTGGCGCTCGCCCAGCCGGTGCGGTCCTTGCCGGCCGTGCAGTGGTAGAGGCTGCCGTCCGCGTCCTCGACCAGGCCGGCGAAGACCGAGGAGTAGGCGGTCTTCGCGGTGTCGCCGCTGACCATGTACTTCTCGGCGCCGACCATCATCTGCTCGGCCGCCTGCGGCGAGGTCGGCATGGTGCTGACCGCGCCGGACCCGCCGAGGACGTCCGCGACGACATGGCGGGCGCCGGCGGGCAGACGGTCGGGGCCGCTCGTACGCTCGGAGGCGGTCCGCAGGTCGTAGTCGACCGCTATGCCGAGGCGCTGGAGCTTGGCGAGGTCGGCGTCGGTGAGGTTGTTGAGCGCGTCGGAGCGGTAGACCACGCCCATCCGCACCCAGTGGCCGTCCTCGGTGCGGTACCCGCCCGCGTCACGGAAGTTGACGGTGCCCTGGAGCTTGACCAGCCGGTCGGCGAGGTGCAGGCCCTCGCCCCGGTCGGGCACGAGGTCGAACCACTGCCGGTCGGCGGCGGGCAGCCCGCGCACGTTGACGGTCGCGGAGGAGCCGCCGACGGCGACCGTACGGCCGTCCGCCCGCACGACGACCCGGCGGACGCCCGGCGCGTCCCAGGTGATGCGGTACGAGCCGTCGTCCTCGGCGGTCACCTGCGCCGCGGTGAACGGGATGCGGTGCGAGGCGTGGTGGTGCGCGTGGTGGTGGGCGCCGGCATCCGGCGCGGCAGCGGCGGCGGGCGCGCAGACGCCGGTGAGCAGAGCGGCGGCCGCCAGGGCGTACGCGGCCGCGTTGACACGTGTCTTGTTCGGCATGGCCGAGATCGTTCGGTGGCCATGGGAAGGGTGTACGAACACGAGCTGAACAGCCCTCGTCGAACACCGGTCGTGATCTCGCCGCCCCGGGACGGCGGCGCCCGGCGAAGGGGGCCGGCCGCTCTTCTCGACGGCGGGGAAGCGCCGGCTGGGCGGGAATGACCCGAGGGGGGTGATTTGCCCCCGTGAACGGATCGTTCGGAGTCGATTACAGTGCTGAGCGTCGTACGGACGGACGGTGCCGTGAGGAGGTCTGGGTGGGTGCGACATCCGGCGCCATCTGGGGCCGAGCCGAGCAGCAGGATTTCCGCAGCAGGGTGCGCGGCACCCTGCTCGGGGCGGCCGTGGGCGACGCCCTCGGCGGGCCCGCCGATGCGCTGTCCCTGGACGAGATCCGGGCCGCGTACGGTCCCGAAGGGCTGCTCGACCTGGCCTTCGGCCATGGGCGGCGCGGCACGGTGACCCATCACACCCAGCTCACCCTCTTCACGGTGGACGGCTTGATACGCGCCCAGGTGCGCCGCGACACCGGCGCCTGGCATCCGCCGACCGATCTGCACCGGGCGTATCTGCGCTGGGCGGCCACCCAGCGGGACTGGGGGCCCGACGAGCGCCGCAAGGACGACGGCTGGCTCGCCCGCGAGGAGTGGCTCTACGCCCGCCGCGAGCCGACCCGGGGCCTGCTCGTCGGGTTCGGGGACGAGGCCATGGGCACACTGGAGTCGCCCAAGAACCCCGGTGAGCTGGGCCCCGAGGCGGTGGCCCGCTCGGCGCCGTTCGGGCTGCTGGTCGGCTGGGAGCCCCAGCTCGTCGTACAGCTGGCGGTGGAGTGCGCGGCGCAGAGCCACGGGCATCCCATCGCCTATCTGGCGGCGGGTGCGTACGCCGTGATCGTGCATGCGCTGGCCCGGGGCGAGAGCCTCGACGGCGCGGTGCAGCGGGCTCTCGCCCTGCTCGCCGCCCGCCCCGGCCACCAGCCCGTCTCGGACGCCCTGCAGCATGCCCTCGGGGCGGTGCGGCAGGGGATTCCCGGCCCGACCCGGGTGGAGGAGCTGGCCGGGGACGGCACGGCGGACGGGCTGCTGGCGGCGGCCGTGTACTGCGCGCTCGTGGGGGAGGACGTGCGGCACGGGCTGTGCCTGGCGGTGAACCAGGGCGGGCCGTCGGCCGCGGCGGGCGCCCTGACCGGCGGGCTGCTCGGCGCGCTGCACGGAGAGACGGCCCTTCCGCCGGGATGGCTGGTGGAGCTGGAGGGCCGTCCGACGCTGCTGGAACTCGCCGACGACTTCGCGATGGAGATGACCCAGGGACCGGCGCTGCACGGCCCCGCCGGCTCGTCGCCGGGGTGGCTGGCGCGGTATCCGCGCTAGGCGCACACCCGACAAGGGGTTTACCCGCTCTTCGTACCCACGGACGGGCGATGCCAACTCGGGTGCGGTCACGGCGAGTTGTCGCGCGGCTACGTTGAGACGCGGAACGTAGAGGCCGCATTCCGGTCTTCCGGTCCTCGGGCCCTGCGTTCCTCCCTCTGTCTTCCTTCTCACCCCAGGAGTGCTCTGTGCGCCGACAGCTCATGAAGCTCGCCGGTCTCGCCGCCGCCGGGCTGCTCGCCCTGACCGCCGCCCAGACGACCGCCCACGCCGCGCCCGCGAAGGCCGCCGCCGACAAGGCGTACTTCGTCTTCCAGGACATCACCCGCGAGCAGTTCACCATCGAGCTGACCGACCCCGCGAAGATCGAGCACGCCCGTGAGCTGGTCAGCGGCGAGACCTCGGACAGGCCGCACGTCATCGGACGCATCGTCAAGCGCACGGCGTACTACAACCCGCGGTGGAGCTACCACCTCAACCCCGACACCATCGACTTCTTCGACCAGGCGATCGAGGTCTGCGACTCGACCATCCCGTACACCGAAGAGCACCTCGACGAGGCGGGCGGGCCCTTCCTGCCCGGTCTGGTCTGGTGCCCGTGGACCTCGCGCCTGGTGCGCGAGGTCCCGCGGCCGTAACTCCCGGGCCGGACCTGCCTAGTCCGTCGCCGGTGCCCCGATCGCGTCGTCCCCGGCGCCCGCGGGCACCGGCACCGCCGCCGTCCCGCCCCCGTCGGTGTTGACCTTCTCGATGATCGCGTCCCGCTCGGGGGTGTCCTCGGGCTTCAGATAGCCGATGGCGATGTACAGCACCAGCGAGACCGCGAGCGGGATCGAGACCTGGTACTGGAGGGGGACTCCGCCGGAGACGTTCCAGCTGATGGGGTAGTTCACCAGCCAGAACGCGAACAGTCCCGCCGCCCAGCTGGTCAGCGCCGCCGTGGGGCCGGAGCGGCGGAACGGGCGGAGCAGACCCAGCATCATCGGGATCGCGATCGGGCCCATCAGTCCGGCCACCCACTTGATGACGACCGTGATGATGTCCTTGAACGTGGGGGAGTCGACCTGGGTCGCCACCGCCATCGACAGGCCCAGGAAGACGACCGTCGTCACGCGCGCCGCGATCAGGCCCGAGCGCTCGCCCCAGGCCCGCGCGCGAGCGGACAGCACCGGGGCCACGTCCCGGGTGAACACCGCCGCGATCGCGTTCGCGTCGGAGGAGCACATGGCCATCGTGTGGGAGAAGAAGCCGACGACGACCAGGCCCAACAGGCCGTGCGGAAGCAGCTGTTCGGTCATCAGGCCGTAGGAGTCGGAGCCGTCCGCCTTCTGGGCGTGCACCAGGAGCGGGGACATCCACATGGGGAAGAAGAGGACGACCGGCCAGACGAGCCACAGGGCCGCCGACAGCCGGGCCGAGCGTTCGGCCTCGCGGGCGCTGCCCGTCGCCATGTACCGCTGCGCCTGGTTGAGCATGCCGCCGTTGTATTCGAAGAGCTTGATGAAGAGGAAGGCGAGGAGGAACACCGTGCCGTAGGGGCCCACCAGCGGCTTGCCGTGGCCGTGCAGCGCCGGCTGGTTCCAGGCGTCGAAGAAGCCGATGTGCTTGTCGTTCAGCTTCAGTACGACCGCCACGAACATCGAGACACCGGCGAGCAACTGGATGACGAACTGGCCGAGTTCGGTCAGCGCGTCCGCCCACAGGCCGCCGATCGTGCAGTACACGGCCGTGATCGCACCGGTGATGAGGATGCCCTGGTTCAGGGTGACCCCGGTGAACACCGACAGCAGGGTGGCGATGGCCGCCCACTTGGCGGCCACGTCCACGATCTTCAGCAGCATGCCGGACCAGGCGAGCGCCTGCTGGGTGGAGAGGTTGTACCGGTTCTTCAGGTACTCCAGCGGGGAGGCCACATGGAGCCGGGAACGGAGTCGGTTGATACGGGGTGCGAACAGCTTCGACCCGATGGCGATGCCGAGCGCGATGGGGAAGGACCAGGTGACGAAGGAGGTGACGCCGTAGGTGTAGGCGATGCCCGCGTACCCGGTGAACATGACCGCGCTGTAGCCCGACATGTGGTGCGAGATGCCGGACAGCCACCAGGGCATCTTGCCGCCGGCCGTGAAGAAGTCGGAGACGTTGTCCACACGCTTGTGCGACCAGACGCCGATCGCCACCATCACACCGAAGTAGCCGATGAGTACGGCCCAGTCGAGACTGTTCATGTGCTCGATCGTGGGTGCGGTCACGTGAACGCGACAAGCAAGCGTAAGGTCAAGTCAGAGTAAAATTGTTCGACTTGATGACTCGCATTCATGGACCTGAACGCCGGAAGGGATGGGCGGAACGGTTCAGCGCATCAGCTCTCCCGCGTTGACCAGCAGCGACTGCCCCGTGACGGCCCGGGCCCGGTCCGAGGCCAGGAACACCGCCGCGTCCGCCACGTCCCCGTCCGTCGCCAGCTCCGGCAGCGCCATCCGTCCCGTCAGCCGGCCCAGCACCTCCGCCTCCGGCACCCCCTCCGTCTGCGCGGTGAACTGGACGTACGCCTGCACCGGCGGTCCCCACATCCAGCCCGGCAGCACGGTGTTGACCCGGATCCGGTGCGGCCCCAGCTCCCGCGCCAGGGAGTACATCGCGCTGGTCAGCGCCCCCTTCGACGCGGCGTACGCGGCCTGCTCCACCTGGGTGGGCGCGGCGACGGCCGACTGCGTCCCGATGAAGACCACGCTGCCGCCCCCGCCCGCCTTCAGCAACGGCAGGCACGCCCGCGTCATCCGCAGGGTGCCCAGCAGGTTCACGTCGATGACCGACTGCCAGGTCGCGAAGTCCGCGCCCTCGATGCCGCCGAAGTAGGAGTCCCAGGCCGCGACGTGGACCACTGCCTTGATGCCGCCGAAGCGCTCCCGCGCGAGCGCGGCCAGCGCCTCGCACTGCCCTTCGTCGGTGATGTCCGTCGCCCGGTACGCCGTGCGCGTGCCGTCCGGGTCGATCTCGGCCGCGCTCTTGGCGAGGTTCGCCTCGGTGCGCGCCCCGAGCACCGCGTTCCCGCCGTCCCGTACGACGGCGGCGGCCACCTGGTGACCGAGTCCGGCGCCGACTCCCGAGACGACCACGGTCTTGCCGGTGAGCAGTGACATGAAGACGACCTCCCGGACTCTGGCGGATTACCTGACGGGGCGTCAGAGTATGGGCGACCGCAGGAGGACGGAAGGGGACGGAGGGGAATCCGCGTGAGCGAGGACACCCGCAGCGAGACATACGCCGAACTGGCAGCCAGGGGCCCGTACGGCGTCCACCCGGGCCATGCCCTGATCACCATGGTCGAGCCGCACCCCGGCCACGAGTACGCCTACAACCGCTGGTACGAGGACGACCACTACTACGCCGGCGCCATGGCCATGCCCTGGATGTACGCCGGCCGCCGCTGGGTGGCGACCCGGGATCTGCAGCTTCTGCGCCGCCCCGAGAAGTCGGCCGTCGCCCAGCCGGTCACCGCCGGCTGCTACCTCTCCACCTACTGGATCACCGACGGCCGCTACGACGACCACATGAAGTGGACCGTCGCCATCAACAAGCGCCTCAACCGCGACGCCCGCGTCCACCACGACCGCACCCACGTCTTCACGGCCTTCCAGGACCACGAGACGACGGTGTACCGGGACGGCGCGGCGGGCCCCAGGGACTTCCACGCCCTCGACCATCCCTACGCCGGGCTCGTGCTGGAGGTGATCGACAGCGAGTCGGCCGCGCAGCGGTCGGAACTGCTCCACTGGCTGCGCGAGGACCATCTGCCGAGGCACCTCGCCGGCTCCCCGGCCGCACTGGTGACCGTCTTCCGGCCCACCCCGCTGCCCGGCGACCGCATGACCTACGTCAAGCAGGTCGAGGGCACGGACACCCGGCTGACCCTGCTGTGGTTCCTGCAGACGGACCCACGGGAGTGCTGGGCGGAGCACTTCACCGGGTTCGACGAGGACGTCACGGCCGCCGGGCTGGGCAGGGTCGAGCTGGTGGCCCCGTTCGTCCCGACGATTCCGGGCACGGACACCTACGTCGACCGGCTCCGCTGAGGCTCAGGGCGACCGGGGCGCTCCACGCAGACTCAGGGCGTCTTGAGCGCGTCCGGGCAGGGCGTACCGCGAGGCAGCTGGTACGGCGCCGCCAGCCGGTAGGTGCCCGGCTTCGGCGCCAGCAGCATCGTCCACTTGTCGCCCTCGGCGTCCTCCGGGGTCTCCATCAGGCATCCGTTGACGTTGACGTACGTCTTCGCCTTCGTCTGCTGCGGAGCCTTCAGGCTCTTGCCGTGCTCGTCGACGATGCTCAGCCACGGCGAGTACGGGATCCTGATCAGGATCCGCCCGGCCTTGCGCACCTGAAGCGTCATCTCGCCCTGCCCGGCACGGTCCACCACCGCGTCGGGCTCGGCGAGCGACGTCGGATCGGTGACCCGGAACAGCTGCCAGTTGGCGTCGCCCCAGACCTGCTCCAGATACGGCATCCCGCGCCGCAGCAGCTGCCGCTCGCGCTCACCGCCGTCGCCGTCCGGGTTGTCCTTCGGCAGGACGACGAAGTGCACCGCCCAGCGCTGGAGCCACTCGTGGTAGTTCGCCGAGTTCAGGGTGTCGTCGTAGAAGAGCGGGTTGCGCTCCATGTCGGCCTGGCGGTTCCAGCCGCGCGCCAGGTTCACGTACGGCGCGAGCGCGGACGCCTCGCGGTGCGAGCGCGCCGGGACGACCTCGACCCGGCCTTTCTCGGCACCGGCCTTCTGCAGCTGGTGGACGAGCGGGGCGAGTTCACGGGCCCAGGACGCGGCCGGGGTCGTATGGATGATGTCGTCCACCGACTTGAAGCCGATCCAGCCGGCGAAGCCGACCAGCGCCAGCACGGTCGTGTACCACTTGCGTGACTTGCGCACCGTGAACGGCAGTGTGGCGACCAGCGTCACACCTGCGAACACCATCGGCAGTCGGGAGATGTTCGAGCCGATCTGCGAGTTGATCAGCCACACCAGGACCACGCCCAGGCTGTAGACGGCGGCCGTCAGCCGGACCGTCACCCACTCCTTGGGGACCAGGAACAGGCACAGCAGGCCGTACGACAGCGGCAGTATCACCGAGCCGATCGTCATCGGCTGGGTGCCGGAGAACGGGAAGAGGAAGTACGAGGCGGCGACCACCACCGTCGGGGCGATCCCCAGCGCCCAGGCACCCGGCCGCCGCTTCTGCAGGAACAGCGCGGCCGCGACCAGGCCGACGAACAGCCCCGAGACGGGCGAGGCCATGGTGGACAGCCCGGCCAGCGGGGCCGCCACCGCCGCCTTCGCCCAGCGTTTGTGCCGCCACCGGTAGGGCCAGCAGAAGACCGCCGCGACGGCGCCGAGCGCGAACATCGTGCCGAGCCCGAAGGTCACCCGGCCCGAGACCGCGTTGCACAGCAGCGCGACGACCCCGGTGAGCGACGCCCACAGCGGGTTCCTCACCACGCGGCTGCGGATCAGGACCAGCGTCAGCAGGCCGGCCGACACGGTCCCGGCGATCATCATCGTCGTACGGACGCCGAGGACGGCCATCAGATACGGCGACACCACGCTGTACGACACCGGGTGCATACCGCCGTACCAGGCGAGGTTGTACGCCGAGTCCGGGTGCCGGCCGACGAACTCCGCCCAGGCGTCCTGCGCCGCGAGATCGCCACCGCTGTTCGCGAATGTGAAGAACCAGATGATGTGCAGGACCCCCGCGAGGGCCGTTATGGACAGCGCGGGGTGCCGCAGCAGCCGCCGGCGCAGCGGCTCGGCGGCGGCGAGGAGCCGACCGGCGCGACCGGAGTGACCGGGGCGACCGGAGTGATCGCTACGGTCTGTGCGATCGATGCGACCCGTGCGCCCCTCCGGGTCCGCTTCGGGCAGGCGTATTCGCGGGCCGGATCCCGGGCCCGGACCGGTGTCGTCGGTGCGTGTCGGCTCCGCTGTGGCCACCTGAAGGCACTCCCCGTGTCCCGTCTTCTGTTCGCGGCCGTGTTCCACAGTGTTCCCGGCCTCTTCCCGTCCAGTTCGCGGTCATGTCCCGTGACCGGCGACCTGCCCCGATTCGTGACGCTAGCACGCACCCCGCCGCGGGGCCCCCGGGTGGGGCCTTTCGCCGACGGGGTGCGCGGGGCCGGGCAGGGTGCGTGCGATCAGCCCAGACGGGTCAGCTTGGCGCCGAAACCGGGCTCTGCCAGGTTCTTCTGCAGGGCCACCGGGACCTTGACGGCACCGGCCGTACCGTCACCCACGGTGAGGGTGCCGACCTGGGTGCCCGCCTTCGCGGTGTGCGGCACCTTGCCGGAGGTGAAGGACAGCTTCACCTTCAGCCCGGACCAGCCGACCGCGACGACGTCCTTGGTGACCACGATCGGGGTGTGACCGCCGAGCTGGTCGTCCACATAGCCGACGACGTCGCCCTTCTTGAGGACCTTCGCCGAGGTCAGCGCATCCTGGGCGGCGGTCAGCGCAGTCCTGCTGACCGCGTTGGCGGTATCCAGGATCTTCGGCTTGTGCTGGCCGAGGATCGCTCCGACGATGGTCACCGTCTGGCCGCCGACCTGCTTGCGGGAGGCGAAGAGGAGATTGCCGCCGGCCGCGGTGGTGCTGCCGGTCTTGATGCCGATCGCGCCCATCTTGTACGGCAGCTCGTTGTAGTTGTTCCAGTAGTGCCCGGAGGGGTCGGTCCAACTGGCTGCGCTGGTGATGGCGACCAGAGCCGGGATCTTGGTGACCGCGCGGCCGAGCTTCACCTGGTCCTCGGCGGTGGAGACGGTGCTCTCCTTCAGGCCCGAGGGATCGGTGTACTTCGTGTGGGTCATCCCCAGCTCCTTGGCGGCGTCGTTCATCTTCTTGACGAACGCCGCCTCCGAGCCCGCGTCCCAGCGCGCGAGCAGGCGCGCGATGTTGTTGGCGGAGGGGATCATCACGGCCGACAAGGCCTGCTTCTCGGTGAGGGAGTCACCGGCCTTGATGGTGTTGAGCGTGGACTCGCCGTCCTTGTCGTAGCCGCCCTCGGTCTCGGCCTTCGGATCGATCTTGATCTTGGGGCCCTCCTGCCCCGTCTTGAGCGGGTGGTCCCGGAGGATGATGTACGACGTCATGGTCTTGGCGACCGAGCCGATGGCCACAGGGGTCTGCTTGCCGAAGTTGCCCACCGTGCCGACACCGTCGGCGTCGATCCAGCCCTGGCCCTCGCCCGGCCACGGCAGGCTCGTCCTGCCGCCGCCGAACGTGTAGGTGTCCTTGCCGGAGAGCACGAGGGTGGGGGACGGCAGCGGGCGCACCGCCTGCACGATCACGAAGACGATCGCCAGGAGCACGACCAGCGGGGTCCAGATCTTGACCCGCCGCACGATCGTGCGGACCGCGGTCTCCGGGGGCGGGGGCGTGTTCGTCAGCTCCGCCAGCAGGTCCAGCGGGGGCCTCGGGGGGAGGGGCTGCTGGGTGGTGCGCTCGGGGCCGACCTGGGGGACGGGGGTGGTGACGTCCGGCTTGGCGGCCGGGGCCATGTCGTTCTTGAGCGCGACGAACTTGCTCGTGCGCTCGGAGTCGGACTCGGAGTCGGACTTGGGGGTGCTGGGCGTCTTGGGGGTCTTGGTGCCCGACGCGCCGCCGAGCTTGAGCATGGTCGTGGGCTGGTCGACCTGCTTGGGCTTCACGGCCTTGAAGACGGCGGTGGGCTGATCGACGGCCGCCCGCGGCGCTGTCGCCTGCGGCGCTTCGGCGGGCTTCGCCGCCTCGGCTTCGTCTTCGGCGTCCGTGTCCCCGCCGCCCGCACCGTCCGCGCGGGTCTCGTCGTCGGCTGCGGGTGGCCCCTGCGGGGCGTCCTCGCCGTCGGCGTCCGCGGCCTCGTCCTCGCCCTTCGGGCTGTCCTCGCCCTTCGGTCCGGCCTCGGCCTCCGGAGCGTCCTTGCCCTCGGAGGCACCCTCGGTCTCCGAAGCGTCCTCGGCCTGTGCAGCGTCCTCGCCTTCCGGCGCGCTCTTGGCCTCGGGCTCGTCCTCGGTCCGCGGTGTCTCGGTTTCGGCTTCGGTTTCGGCTTCGGCCTCACTCGCCTCTGCCTTCGGCTCGGCATCCGTCGCCGCCGCGGTCTCCCCCTCCGCGTCGGTCTCCGGTTCCGCGTCCGTCTTCGCCTCGGTGTCCGTCGTCTCGGCGTCGGCGTCGTTCTTCTCGGCCGTGCCGTTCTGCGGCTCGGCCTGCTCCTCGTCTGCTTCTTCCAGCCCGGTGGCGGCGTTTGCAGGTGTGTCGGAGTTGTTTGCGGGGCGGGTGGTGTCGGCGCTGCGTACCCAGGCCGAGACCGCCTCGCGGAGGGCGGCGTCCTCCGCCGGGGTCTCCTCGGCCTCCGGCTTCGGCGCGGTGGTCTTCACGTCACGTATCGAGAGGACCTTCGTCGAGGTGTCCACACCCTCGGGCGAGGAATCTTTTTCGCGGGCGACCGCGAGCCGCGGATCGCCGGCCTCGGGAACCGGACTCGCGCTCCCCGACGTCACTTCCGGCGACGACTCGCGCTGCTTCGACCTGTCGGGGGACTCGCCCGCCACCGATGCCTCCTCCTGCGCCGCGCGCCCACGCGCGCGCCCTGTCCGAACCATGTACCAGTGTCCTGTGTGAGGGCCTGGCCCCTGCCGAAGACGAGAACGACATACCTACCGGTTCCCTCACGAACCGGTCACGCACCCTCGACAGACCAATGTGAGAGGGGTCACCCTGTCATTCATCCACGCGGGGAGGCATGGATGGGCAGGAGCCGCAGAACAATTCCGGAGGAGCTTCTGCTGCTGGCATTGGACCCGGCCACGGGTACCACTGCGCAGCCGCAGTCGCTCGACCTCGGTCTGGCCGGAGCGCAGCTAGTGGAGCTGGCGCTGGCCGGACGGATAGCCCCAGACGGGGATCGTATCGCCGTGGTGGTGCCACGGCCGACAGGAGATCCGACTCTGGACTGTGCGTTGGAGCTGCTGCGAAGGCGCGGCGCTCCGGTACGGGCCGTCCACTGGATCGGCGGGCCCCGATTGGGGCTCAGGCAGACCTATCTCTCGCATCTGGAGCGGTGCGGCATGGTCGCCGCCGTGCCGGGGCAGATGTGCGGGGTGCTGCCGACGACGCGCTATCAGGCGACGGACACCGCCATCAGCCGGGAGATCCGATCCCGGCTGGATTCGGCGATCCGCACCGGCGTACCGCCGGACCCGCGGACCGCGGCGCTGGCCGCCCTGGCGCACGCCGTCGGACTGGGCAAGCACCTGTATCCCGGGAACGAGGGACGGTCGTCCAGGTCCCGGCTGCGGGACTTGATCCGGCACGACCCCATGGGCGGTCTTGTCGCGCACGCCGTGATGGACGTGCAGAACGGTGCGGTCGCGCAGCCGCGCCGTGGGCCGGCCGCCACCGGCCGACAGGGCGCGGCCGGCGCCAGGTCCGCGGCGGAACCCGCACGCGGGGTGCCGATGCAGCCGCACCGCGGGTCCATGGCGCGTGCCGTGGCCCACTGAGCCGTAGGGCCTGTCCCTACGACCGGTTCGGGAGCCGCTGGTCAGAGCGGGGCGGTGAGACCCTCGTGGTCTCGCCGTCCCGCTCGACTGCGTCCACGGCACCCCAATCGGGTGGCGCCCCATGGCGAACTGACGCGTACGCGCCGCATATCCACCGTTTCCCAGCGGTAGAAAGCACCTTGGTGGCAGTCTGCTCAACAGCAGATACGGAAAGTGGCAAGCAAACAGGCAGGCAGCCGGAGGTGCACGTCCCGTGGCGTCCAATGTCAATCCCACCGTCAGGCGACGCCGGCTGGGCCAGGAGCTGCGCAGGCTCCGTGAGCTCAAGGGCATGACGGCCGAAGAAGTGGCGGAACGGCTGCTCGTGTCGCAGTCGAAGATCAGTCGGCTGGAGAACGGCCGCAGGAGTATCAGTCAGCGCGATGTGCGCGACCTGTGCGGGGTGTACGAGGTCGAGGACCAGCGGATCGTCGACTCGTTGATGGAGATGGCGCGGGACTCGCGTCAGCAGGGGTGGTGGCATACGTTCGGGGACATCCCGTACAGCGTCTACATCGGGCTGGAGACCGACGCCGAGTCGCTGCGGGTGTACGAACCCCAGCTGGTGACCGGTCTGTTGCAGACCCACGCCTACGCGGAGGCCCTGGTGCAGGGCGCGTTGCCGGAGACGTCGACGAACGAGATCGAGAAGCGTGTGCAGGTGCGCATGCGCCGACAGGAACGTATCACCGCCGAGAACAACCCGCTCCGGCTGTGGGTCGTGCTCGACGAGGCGGCGGTGCGCCGGGTCGTCGGCAGCAAGCTGGTGATGCGTGAACAGCTGGACCACCTGATCGAGATGTCCCAGCTGCCGCACGTCACCGTGCAGGTGCTGCCGTTCGAGGTGGGCGCGCATCCGGGGCTCAACGGCCAGTACGCGATCCTGGAGTTCACCGACGCGGCCGACTCCAGCGTGGTGTACCTGGAGGGCGTCACCAGCGACCTGTACCTGGAGAAGGCCCAGGACGTGCAGAAGTACGCCGTGATGTACGAGCATCTGCGGGCACAGTCCCTCAATGTGGAGCAATCCCGACAGTTCATTGCGAAGGTGGCCAAGGACTACGCGGAATGAGCTGCTGTCACAGAGGGCGCCGGATCGTACACCGTTGGTCGGTCCGATTGGAAGGCTCCTCTGGAATATGCCATCCGGTTGAGTGAACGACTACTCCAGCGGGGGCAGTTGCCCGGTAGCGTCGATCACGCCAATCAGACGACAAGGTTGGCGTGAACCGCACTACCGCAACTCGCAACAGGAGTGGACATGGCACTGATTCAGGGCGCTTCGGAGACGTGGATGAAGTCCTCCTATTCCGCGGGCAACGGCGCCTGCGTCGAGGTCAAGTCGCCCACCACCGCCGAACTCGCCGTCCGTGACTCCAAGGTCGCCGAGGGCCCGGTCCTCGCCTTCCCCGCCGACGCGTGGAACGCCTTCGTGACCTCGGTCAAGGCCTAGGGGGCTCTCCCTGACCCTCGTCCGTAAAGACCGCCCGACGAAAACAACTTCACAAGCACCACCAGAAGAGCCCTCTCGACCAGTCGCCGTCCTTGCCGAGAGGGCTCGGTCGTGCGGTCGGCTACTTCACCGGGAACGCCACGTCACACACCGGGTCCTGCGGGCCCGCCGCGTCCCAGTCCGCGAAGTAGATCTCCCGGCAGGGGCCGGCCATCTCCAGGCCCTGGCCCGCCATCCACTGCTCCACCGCCTCGAAGGCGGCCAGGATCTGCGGGTGCGCCACCTGGGCCTTGGTGATCCGGGTGTACGCCAGCCGGGCCGCCGGATCCACCCGTACCGCCGTCTGCCGGGACGGCCCCCGCTCGGCGGCCCATTTCCGGGCCGCCGCCTCGTCGGCCACCGGCACACAGGACTCGGCCGGTCCGTCGCTCTCCATCGACACCTCGGAGTGGTACACCACGAACGGCGCGCCCGTCGGGCCTCCGCACTCCCGCGCCGCTGCCTCCAGCCGCCCCAGCGACGCGCCGATCCACGTCGGCAGCTCGTCCGCCAGCGTGTGCCGCGACTCGGTGATCACCACCTGCGCCGGCACGTCCACGGTCTCGATCACGAACTTCTCGTACATCTCGGAGCTCCTCCCCGACAGTCGTCCACGGAGGTACTCGGCGAGCGTCCGCTGCCCGGCCACCCGGCGCTCCACGTCCGCCCAGTAGGCGGCGAGCCGGTCCGCGGCCTCGGGGCCCTCGGCCCCGAGCACCTCGGCGATCCGGGTCAGCGGCATGTCCAGCTGCCGCAGCAGGGCCACCAGCCGGGCGCGCTCGACCTGGTCGGCGCGGTAGTAGCGGTAGCCGCTGGAGTCGTCGACCTGTGCCGGTGACAGTAGGCCGAGCCGGTCGTACAGGCGCAGCGCCTTGGCCGACAGCCGGGCCCGCGCGGCGAACGCGCCGATGGTGAGCAGGTCGTCGTCCACGATGCCATCCTCCGTCACCGGGCGAATCCTTTCGCCCGGTGACAGGGAGGCTCGGCCCTGCCCCAGGGGCAAGGTCAAGCGGTGCTCAGGCCAGCTGCCCCTCGACGGCCGCCACGACCTCGGCGGACTCCGGCTCGGTCTGCGGCGAGAACCGGGCGACGACCTGGCCGTCCCGGCCGATCAGGAACTTCTCGAAGTTCCAGCGGATGTCGCCGCTGTGCCCCTCGGCGTCGGCGAAGCCCACCAGACGCTCGTACAGCGGATGCCGGCCCTCGCCGTTCACCTCGACCTTCTCGGTGAGCGGGAAGGTCACGCCGTACGTCGCCGAGCAGAACTCCGCGATCTCCTCGGCGCTGCCGGGCTCCTGCCCGAGGAACTGGTTGCAGGGCACCCCGAGCACGGTGAAGCCCTGCGCGGCGTACCGTTCCTGGAGCTTCTCCAGACCCGTGTACTGGGGGGTCAGGCCGCACTTGGAGGCCACGTTCACGATCAGTACGGCCTTGCCCTCGTACTGCGGCAGGTTCGCGGAGCCGCCGGTGAGGGCTCCGATCTCGACATCGAGCACGGTGTGGTCAGCAGTCATGTGCGGATGCTAGCCCCGCCGGGTGACCGCTTTGTCACCAGCCTCGGTGAACGTTGCGTTCCCGGTCCCGGTGAGCGTCGTGTTCCCGGTCCCGGTGAGCGTTCCGTGCCCGGCCTCCACCACCACGTCCCCCGCCGCCGCCCGCGTGTACAGCACCGAGCGCCCGGCCCGCCGCCGCTCGACCAGGCCCGCCTCCCGGAGCACCTTCAGATGGCGGCCCACCGAGCCCAGCGTCTGACCCGTCACCGCGGTCAGCTGGGTGGTGCTCAGCGGCGAGTCGAGGAGGACCAGGACCGTGGCACGGGCCGGGCCGAGCAGGGCCCCGAGGGCGGAGGGGACGGCCCGGTCGGCGGGGTGGGCGAGGGCGCCGGCGCAGGGGTAGACGGCCGCGTACCTCACCCCGTCCTCCCAGGCCACCCATCCCGTCCGCTGCACGGTCACCGGCACGAAGACCAGTTCCGCCCCGGAGATCTCGCGGGGCGGGTACTCGTGCAGATTGATCTGGAGCCGGTTCGCGCCGAGCCAGCGGGTGCGCCCGGGCCGTAGCGCGTCGAGCACGCTCACCCAGCCGCCCCGGCTCACCTGCGCGGTGCGCGCGACCACATCCGCCTCCAGCACCCGCAGGCGCCGCTCCCAGGACGGCCGTACGGTCATTTCCCACACCCACTCCAGAAGCAGGGCCGCACGCTCGGGCAGGTCGCCGCGGTCCAGTTCGGCGGGGAGCGGACCGGCGAGCGCGGTGCGCAGATCGGCGCGGGCCGCGTCGGGCGCGGCCCGGCGGACCCGGGCGACCTCGTCCGCGAACGGCTCCCCGCCGCGCGGGGCGGGGGTCAGGAAGTCCGCGATCCACTCCCGTCCGAGCCCGGCCCGCACCAGCGACCCGGTCACCGGATCCGCTGCCAGCCTCGCCCGGTAGCCCGGCAGATGACGGCTCAGCCACGCCTGCTCACCGGGGTGCGCCCCGGCCCCGGCGTGCAGCAGCTTCAGCGAGGCGAAGGTCTCGGCGAGCGGCGAGATCACGAACCGGCTCCCGGCCAGCGTGTCCGCGTTGAGCTGCCACCATCCCACTGCGCCACCCCCCTCGCGGCCGTACGGCCTTTCGCGCCAGGGCGAAAGAGTAGCGACCCGACACCGGCCCGCCCGAGACTCCGGGCCATGCCCACGTACCGCTCGCTGTTGCGCACCCCTGAGTTCACCCCGCTCTTCCTCGGCAGCGCCGCGCAGACCGCGGCCTCGACCGTCGGCGGACTCGCCCTGGGCACACTGGTGTACCGGGCGACCGGGTCGCCGCTGCTGTCGTCGGTGAGCATGTTCGGCCCGTCGCTCGCCCAGGTGCTGGGCGCCACGTTCCTGCTGTCCGGCGCCGACCGGCTGCGCCCGCGCACGGCGCTGTCCGCGATCGCGCTGGCCTTCGCGATCGGTACGGCCGTACAGGCGCTGCCCGGTATGCCGGTCGGCGGGGTCTTCGCCGTCCTCCTCGTGCTGGGCCTCGTCGCCTCCCTCGGCGGCGGGGTCCGCTGGGGCCTGCTCAACGAGCTGCTCGACAACGGCGGCTATCTGCCCGGGCGTTCGCTGTTCAACATGATGGGCGGGCTCATGCAGATCGCCGGGTTCGCCACCGGCGGCGCCCTGCTCACCGCGCTCTCCCCACGGGTGTGTCTGCTGCTTGCGGCGGCCCTGTACCTGGTGGCCGCGCTGGTGCTGCGGCTCGGCCTGACGGATCGCCCGCCCAGGACGGCGGGCCGGCCCTCCGCAGCGGCGACCTGGCGCACCAACGCCCTGTTGTGGTCGTCCCGCCCGCGCCGCCTCACCTATCTGGGCCTGTGGCTGCCCAACGGCCTGGTCGTGGGCTGCGAGTCGCTGTACGTGTCGTACGCGCCGCACGCGGCCGGCACCCTGTTCGCCTGCGGTGCGTTCGGCATGTTCGCCGGGGACGTGACGGTGGGCCGGCTGCTGCCGCCCGGGGTGCGCCGCCGGCTGGCCGTGCCCCTCCTGCTGCTGCTCGCGGCGCCGTACCTGGTGTTCTGCGCGCACCCGCCGCTGCCGGTGGCCGCCGTGTGCGTGACGGTCGCCTCGGTGGGCTTCGGCGCGAGCCTGATCCAGCAGGAGCGGCTGATGGAACTGACACCGGGCGAACTGGCCGGGCAGGCGCTCGGGTTGCACTCGGCGGGCATGCTGACCCTGCAGGGCCTGAGCGCGACGCTGGCCGGCGCGGTCGCCCAGCTCACCTCGCCCGCCGCCGGGATGACGGTGATGGCGGCGGGCTCGGTGGGCGTGACGCTGGCGCTGGCTACGGCCGTTCGATGTGCTCCTGCGGCCACACCTGGGCCTGCTCGGCCGGAGCGGGCGACGCATGAGTCTGCGCCGGAGCCTCTTGGACCTGACTCTCGGTCTGGGACGGAGTCTGACTCTGGGGCTGGGGCGGAGTCTGGGGCTTGCTGAGGTCGTTGTCGATCTTCTGGACCGCTCGGTCGAAGTAGCGCAGCAACTCGACGGGGAACGGCATCACGAGGGTCGAGTTCTTCTCGGCGGCCACCTCGACCACGGTCTGCAGCAGACGCAGCTGCATGGCCTCCGGGGTGTCGGACATGATCCGGGAGGCGTTGGCGAGCTGCTGCGCGGCCTGGAACTCGCCGTCGGCGGTGATGACCCGGGCCCGCCGCTCCCGCTCGGCCTCGGCCTGCCGGGACATGGACCGCTTCAGCGACTCCGGCAGCTGGACGTCCTTGATCTCGACCCGGTCGATGTGGATGCCCCACCCGGCGGCGGGGGAGTCGATCATCAGCGCCAGCCCCTCGTGCAGCCGCTCCCGGTCGCTGAGCAGATCGTCCAGATCACTCTTGCCGATGATGGACCGCAGGGAGGCCTGGGCGACCTGCCCGACGGCGAAGACGTAGTCCTGCACCTCGATGGACGCGCGCAACGGGTCGGTCACGCGGAAGTAGACAACCGCGTCGACCTTCACCGACACGTTGTCCCGGGTGATGCCCTCCTGGGTGGGCACGGGCATCGTCACGATCTGCACGTTCACCTTGCGCATACGGTCGGCGAACGGGATGAGGAAGGTGACCCCGGGCTGCCGATGGCTCGGCAGCGCCTTCCCCCACCGGAACACCACCCCGCGCTCCACCTGATTGACGACCCGCATCCCGCTCTTCAGCACGAGCAGCGCCAACAGGACCACCACGACGACCGCTACCACGGTGCCATCCATGGCACTCCAATCCTCGCAACCGGCACGGACACAGGCAAGGACACCGTGGGCGGCCGAAAGGATGCGGACCCCGCGTCATGACTGCGTCAAAAATGCCACCGCCGCGCCGATGGCTCTCGCGTCCGGTCGCGGGGCCGTCGTCCGTGGGGGAGCATGAACGGGATGATCGCGACATAAGGATGCATAACACCTCGCGGTCGAAAACGATGCACTTCCTTCGGCGGAACCCGTGGAACTGGTATGAATCGGCGGCCCCGGAGGGAAGCAGGCAAGCGCGAAAGCACGCAGGCACGGAAGGGAATCGATGGCATGGGGAGCGGTGTGTCTGAGGGCCGTCGGTCACGGCGGTGTCGCGGCGCGGGCGTCGTCGCCGGGGCTGTACTTGCCACCGCGGGATGCCTGACGCTCGTGGCATGCGGCAGCGGCGGCGGCAAGAGCAGCGGGAGCACGTCGTTCAGCCCCCGCCCCTCACCTCCCGCCACGGCGTCGTTCTCGGGGACGGCGCCCTCCGCGCTGTCCTCGGCCGCCTCCTCCGCCGTGGCGTCGGCCCGCGCGTCGGCCTCCGCCGCGGCGTCCTCGGCCTCGGCCAGGGCCTCGGAGTTCGAGGCGTCGGTGTCGGCCCAGACCGAACGGGCGAACGCCGCGGCCCGCAAGGAACTGGACAAGGTCCAGGGGCGCGGCAACGCGGCCTCCGACGTCTCGCTCACCGGCATGCCCCGGTCGGAGGTGGGCGGCCTGCTCGCGTTGCACGTCAACATCCGCAACTCCTCGGACAAGGCGGCGTCCTTCGCGGTCCAGGTGGACTTCCGCGACTCCAGCGGGAAGGTCGTGGAGAGCCGCTACGTCGGCGCGGAGAAGGTCAAGCCCGGTGAGACGGTGCATCCGGTCGTGATCAGCCATGAGCCTCCCGAGCCGAAGCTGAAGGCCGAGGTCGCGAAGGCGCAGCGGTACTGAGGGGCCCATGGCACAGGGCGGAGGCACGGCGGAGGCGGAGTCGGGAGTGCCCGCGGAGCCCTCGCGGGCGGCGAAGGTGTCCTTCCCGACCCTGACCTCGATGGTCGTGGGCTCGATGGTGGGCGCGGGGGTGTTCTCGCTGCCACGGCGGTTCGCCCAGGAGAGCGGTGTCGCGGGAGCGGTGATCTCGTGGGTGATCGCCGGGTTCGGGATGCTGATGCTGGCGTTCGTGTTCCAGACGCTGGCCGTGCGGCGCCCCGACCTGGATGCCGGTGTCTACGCCTATGCGAAGGCCGGGTTCGGCGAATACCTCGGCTTCTTCTCCGCCTTCGGCTACTGGGCCAGTGCCTGCGTCGGCAACGTCACCTACTGGGTGCTGATCATGTCGACGATCGGGCAGATCGCTCCGGCGCTCGGCGACGGCGACACCGTCCTCGCCGTGGTGCTCGGCTCGGTCGGTCTGTGGGGGTTCTTCTTCCTGATCAGGCTCGGCGTGAAGGAGGCCGCGGCGATCAACCGGATCGTCACCGTGGCCAAGCTCGTCCCCATCCTGGTCTTCATCGTCCTCGCGCTGTTCTGCCTCAGACCCCACGTCTTCGCCGACAACGTGCACGGAGCGGGGCACGTCGGGTCCCTGTTCGACCAGGTTCGCGGCACCATGCTGGCCACCGTCTTCGTGTTCCTCGGGGTCGAGGGCGCCAGCGTGTACTCACGACACGCCAGACGGCGCGAGGACGTGGGCCGGGCGACCGTGCTCGGCTTCCTCAGCGTCTTCGCCGTCTTCGCGTCGGTGACGATCGTGTCGTACGGCATCCTGCCGAGGGAACGGATCGCCCAGTTGCGCCAGCCCTCCATGGCCGGGGTGCTGGAGGCCGCCGTAGGCACCTGGGGCAACGCGTTCGTCAGTGTCGGGCTGATCATCTCGGTGCTCGGCGCCTATCTGGCCTGGGCGCTGATGGCGGCGGAAGTGCTGTTCGTCGCCGCCAAGGACGAGGACATGCCACGCTTCCTGTCCAGGGTGAGCAGGGCCGACGTACCCGTGCCGGCGCTGCTGCTGACCAGCTGTCTGTCCCAGCTGGTCCTCGTCATCACCCTCTTCTCCGGCGACGCGTTCGACTTCGCGCTGGACCTGACCAGCGCGCTGTCGCTGATCCCCTATCTGCTGGCCGCCGCCTACTGCGTACGGCACGCCGCCGGAGCGGGCCGTACGGCGCCCGGGGCCCGACGCGAGCTGATCGTGGCCGTACTGGCCACCCTCTACACCGCCTTCCTCCTCTACGCGGCCGGACCGAAGTTCGTCCTGGTGTCGTTCATCCTCTACGCGCCGGCGACCGTCCTGTTCGCCATGGGCCGCCGTGAACAGGGCCGGCCGGTCTTCTCCGGCCGCGAGGCCGTCATCTTCGCGGTGTCGGTGGCCGGCGCGGCCATGGGCGTCATCGCGCTGGCACTCGGCTGGATCCATCTGTGACCCCTGACGGAGCAACGCCCATGAACGCGAGACCGAACACGAACGCGCCCGAGACCGGGACCGGGACCGGGACCGGGAATGTGACTGCACCTGTGAACGAATCCACCGCCACCGCCACCGCCACCGCCACCTCCCCCTTCACCGACGGCGCTGCCCATGGCGTCCACTCCGAGGTGGGCCGTCTGCGCAAGGTGCTGGTCTGCGCTCCCGGCCTGGCCCACCGCCGGCTCACCCCGAGCAACGCGGGCGACCTGCTCTTCGACGACGTGCTGTGGGTGGAGAACGCCCAGCGCGACCACGCCGACTTCGTCAACAAGCTGCGCGGCCGCGGGGTCGAGGTGGTCGAACTCCACGACCTGCTCACCCAGACCCTGGCCGTGCCCGGCGCCCGCGACTGGCTCCTGGACCGCAAGATCACCCCGAACCAGGTCGGCCTCGGCCTGGTCGACAACACCCGGGCCTACCTGGCATCACTGCCGGACCGCCATCTGGCCGAGTACCTGATCGGCGGCCTGGCCACGGCGGACCTGCCGGAGGACTTCCGCAACGGACACGTATCCCTCGCCCAGGAGGACAAGGGCGCCCGCGAATACCTGATGCCCCCGCTGCCGAACACCCTGTACACCCGGGACACGACCTGCTGGCTCTACGGCGGCCTGACCCTCAACCCCCTGTACTGGCCGGCCCGGCACGACGAGACGCTGCTCATGAAGGCCGTCTACACCTTCCACCCCGACTACACCGGCTCGGTGATCTGGTGGGGCGACCCCGAGACCCGCTGGGGCAACGCCAGCTTCGAGGGCGGCGACGTCATGCCCGTCGGCAACGGGGTGGTCCTCATGGGCATGAGCGAACGCACCTCCCGCCAGGCCATCACCCAGGTCGCCGCGGCACTCTTCGCGAACGGCGCCGCCCACCGGGTGATCGTCGCCGGCATGCCCAAGCTCCGCTCCGCCATGCACCTGGACACGGTCTTCACCTTCGCCGACCGCGACATCGTCACCGTCTACCCCGCGATCATGGACGCGATCCACACCTTCACCCTCCACCCCACCGACCGGGCCCCCGGCCTGGACGTCGTGGACGAGGGCACCATGCCTTTCACCCAGGTGGTGGCCGAGGCCCTGGGCCTGGACGCCCTGCGCGTGGTGGAGACGGGCGGCGACTTCTACGCCTCCGAACGCCAGCAGTGGGACAGCGGCAACAACGCGGTCGCCGTAGAGCCCGGGGTCGTCTTCACCTACGACCGCAACACCACCACCAACACGCTGCTCCGCAAGGCCGGCGTGGAGGTCATCACCATCACCGGCGCCGAACTCGGCCGGGGCCGAGGCGGCGGCCACTGCATGACCTGCCCCATCGCCCGCGACCCGGTGGACTTCTGAACCCGGCAGGCCGACCGCGACCGGGAGCACTCACTTTGGCGAAGCCGGACGACTCGCCCCGGTTCCGCGGCGTCATCCGGGTGTGGCCGGCGTCCACCGGCTGTCAGGTGTAGGTCGTCTCCATGGGGAACGGCTCCTTCGCCGTGCGCATCACGAGTCGACAGGCACGGGCGCTCACGGTCTCGGTGAGGACGTCGGCGGCCGTGACCTCAACGCTGTCCCGGCCACTCGTCCCGCGAGTTCGACACACGTGCGGCCCGGCGCGCCAAGTTCGTCCCCGGCGCGAAACGGGAATCCGGTTGGTGTCCCGCCGCGTTCGGGAGACCTCTTGGCCCATCGCTCGACGACCCGACCGCTGTGGCGGCGCTGGCCCTGTTCGCCGAAGACGCCCGGACCGCCCGCACCCGCGTCTCATCCCTCCGCAGCAATCCGCCCAGTCAGAGCCTTCGTTGCGGGACAGCCGGCCGTGCACGCCTGGCCAGTTACCACGATGGGGTGAATCCAGCAGGTAAGCGGCAACCGCACGCCATCTTCACATGTCCCACAACTTGCTTTCGACAGCAGACACCTTGGGGGCCCCGTGAGTAACCAGCAGCCGCAGCACCCTGGATGGGCCCGCCCGCAGCAGCCCTACGGCCAGGCCCCCCACGGCCAGCAGCCGTACGGGCAGCCGCCGTTTCAGCCGCAGCCACCGAAAAAGGGACCCGGCGCAGGGAAGGTCATCGGTCTCGGCTGTCTCGGCCTCGTCGGCGTGGCCATCGTCCTCGGCATCGCCGCTGCGGCCGTCAGCAGCAGCGGCTCGAACGACTCCAGCAGCAGCGCCTCGAAGTCCACGACCGGCAACAAGATGGCCGCCGGCGCCAAGGACGACAGCAAGAGGGCCAGCGCCCCGAAGACCGTCGTCTTCAAAGTCTGGGGGACCGCCCCGGCCGGAGCGCTCGGCGGTCTCGACATCAACTACGGCTCCGACAACGACACCCGCAAGGGCGTATTCAAGAACGGCAAGTTCGAGGCCACTCTGCCCCTCAAGAAGGGGGCGATGTACTACACGCTGAACGCCCAACTGCAGGGTTCGGGGGACATCAACTGCAGCGTGACCGTGGACGGGCAAACGAAGTCCGGGCACGCGTCGGGCGGCTACAACATCTGCGATGCCCAGCTCAGCAGCGACTTCACCGGCGGCTGGCAGTAAGAGGGGCCCGGATTCCTGGCCGCCCATCCTCGAACCGAACAACTGCCCCTGGGGGAACCATGACCGACGCCAGCCCACCACCGATGCCGCCGTACAGCCCGACACCACCGGTGATGAAGTCCCGCACCAACCTGATCATCGCGGCTTCAGCCGCCGCCGTCATCGCGGCGGTCATAGGCACCG
The DNA here is from genome assembly GCF_001514035.1 of Streptomyces yokosukanensis. GTDB lineage: Bacteria > Actinomycetota > Actinomycetes > Streptomycetales > Streptomycetaceae > Streptomyces > Streptomyces yokosukanensis. Next base: position 356,066 of record NZ_KQ948209.1, read on the forward strand.
GAATGGTCGTCATGCACTCCAGCTACGGCAGTAAGCCGGCCGTGGCCGCCAAGCCGACGGGCGGCGCCACGGAGACACCGACCCCCACGCCGTCGTACGGCGAGGTGACCGCCGACAGCTTCACCATCGAGCTGAGAACCACGAAACGGCAGTGTTTCGGGACGGCCGGCTGCAATGTGACGGTCGAGCCGGACCTCACCTACCTGGGGGACAGCGAGGGCATCGACCCGGACGCCGTGTACGAGATCACTTACGAGATCCACGGCGACGAGTCCGGCCCGGTCATCGAGACAGCCGAGCTGTCGGACCGGACGAGCCTGAACTACACGCCGTCCGTGATCAGCACTGCTTCGGCGGGCACGAATGTGTCCGTGGAGATCACCGACGTCACAGCCCAGGGAGGATGAGGCGTCGAAGGCCAGGTGTGTAGCGGCCTTGCTTCCCGAGGTGCTCGATGCCGTTGGTCAACCCCGGCCCTCTCCGGCCGAGGTCGTGCAAAGTCCCAAGTTAACCGTAGCGCCCCTGACGGCGTGCAGGGGTTGTTCGCGTGTGAAGTGACCTGCGGTTTCCTCTGATCGCTTAGGCGACGCTCAGTACGTCGGCACTCGTGGTGAGAGTGCATCCACCCGTAAAGAAGACGCAGCGAGAGTGGGGAAGTGGCCCAAGGAAAAAGGCCCCGGACCCTCCCTGACCTGGGAGTTCCGGGGCATCAGTCCTGCTCGCTACTGTGCCCCCGGCAGGATTCGAACCTGCGACACCCGCTTTAGGAGTTCGATCTACGCCCACCCCTGGTGCCGCCGTCGGCTGATCCGACGGTCGTGCGGGGGCGCCGCTGTGTGCTGCCGTTCGGCCTCGTTGATGTCAGCCGTGGATGTCACCCACGTCCGTTGAGGGCGTCCGCGAGGGCCTGGGCTTGGCTTGGTGTGATACCGAGGGCGAGCGGTATTTGGCGCGGGCTGTAGGACGACGAACACACTGCGATCGGGCTGTCGGTAGTCACGGTCCAGCAGGGGGCGCCGTCTGGCTCGTCCTCGCCCAGCAGGGCTGTGGCCAACTCGTCGGCTGCGCCGGGATGCAGGCCACATTGGGACAGCGCTTGCGCCATCATGCCGTGTGCTTCGCCGGGCATATCGGCATCGCCCAGCATCGGAAGCAGGAGCAGAAGGCGTTGTGATGCATCCGTCAAACCTTCAGCGCTGTCCTGTGGGGCCTCGACGAGAGCGGTGAACTCCGCCCAGGACAGCCCGGGGCCGGCTCCGTCCGCACCGCACTGACCGAGGTAACCGAGTCGCCCCCAGTCCGGGTGGCGGACGAAGAATTCGACGTTGTTCACGTCTTCGAAGTTGGCATACACAACGTAGGCCGTATGCCCACTGGCGAAGGGGACTCGCAGCACAGGCCAGGGCTCTTTAGGGTCGCCCAGGTGCTCCACCATCTCCTCGTAGACCGATTCGTCCACCCCGTATCGCTCTGGATCCTCGCTTGGATCACCCACGGTCAACAGGAGGTGGGCGAGCCAGAAGGCGGGCTCCCGCGCAAGATCCTCGGCGGCCACCAGTTCGCAGTCGTCGAGGTACTCCGGGATGTGCACAGAAACAGCCATGCGCGGAGCGTACTCGGCGCGCCTCCGTGGTCAGCGGCGACGGCGTATGCCCCTGGGGCACGGGCGATGCCAGGCGAGCGGCCTCAACGGGCGGTGGGCTCGCTGTCGACTGTCGACTAGCGGTTGATCGGGATCTCGTACACGATCTCGCAGTGCGCGGCGGGTACCACGATGTCCGCCGTCTCCACGGGCCGTCCCTGGTCGCTGTAGTACGTCCGCCGGATGTGGGTGACGAGTGCGGCCTTCTGGATGCCGAGTATCGACGCCTCCTCGGCGGTCGCCTGCCTCGGCTCGGGCTGCTCCACGGCGTGGCTGACGGTGACGCCGATCGCGGCCATGCGGTTCACGACACCCGCCCCGGCGTGCGGCCCTCCCTCGGGGAGGACAACGAGAGTGCCGGCGGTGAGGTCGTACGGCTCCCAACTCGTGGACAGCTGCACGGGCCTGCCGTCGGCCAGGAACTCGTACGTCGTCCGGACACAGAGGTCGCCCCCGGAGATGCCCAGCCGCGCAGCAATGTCCGCCGGCGCCGGGACCTTGGCATCGGTCCGGCTCTCCCAATCGCCTTGCTTGCCCACGGCCTTCATGTCCGCGCGGAACGGCGATCCGCTGGGCTGCTCCCGAGCCGACGACCGGACGACCCGGACCCGCTGCCGGGGCTCGGCGACATACGTGCCCGATCCGGCCCGCCCCTCCAGCACACCTTGGGAGATCAGCAGTTCCTGCGCCCGGCGGACCACGTTCTCGCCCACGCCGCACTCCTGGCCGATCTGCGCACGGGAGGGCAGACGATCCCCCGGCTCCCATACGTGCTCCGCGATCCGCCGCCGGAGTTCGTCAGCGATACGGAGATAGGGCGGCTGCTCAGGCATATGGAAAATCTAGTCCACTAGCTCTAATCTAGTTAACTAGCTTCACTGAAAGTGATTCGCCGGTGACGGAGGCTGCCCTGTGCCCGCTTCGGGAGTTAGCGCGGCGGCCATCGTTGCCCGGCTGTCCGCCGTCGGGCTCGTCGCGCGAGTGGAGGAGCACGACCGGTACGCGTCGGTCGAAGCGGAGGTGCCGGACTCGCTCTCTGCCGATTTATGGCGGGAGGTCCTGGAAGCGGTGGCGGAAGCCGATCGGTTCGGTCTCGTCGCCACCAGTCTGAACGGCCGCACCCTCTGGGCGGTCGTACGCAAAGCGGTCCCCACGACGGGCGATGTCGGGGGACCAGCCATCAGCGATAGGAGCTGAGTAGCGTGCTCAACCGTATCCGCCGTGCCGTCTCGCTCACCAGAGCGCGGTACGCCCCCAAGGGCAGGCACCGCCGGCCTTTAACGTCCTCCCGGCCGACGGCTACTGCCGGGCCCGCTGCGCCTGGTGACGGACTGGCGGCGACCTTGGGACAAGCCCCGGACACCGAGTACCGCGCGGACTTGCTCTCGGGCGAGGACAATGCGCTCGTCCGCCCGTACGTGCTGGCCTGGGAGAAGCGAGTACGGCCGCGCGCGGTGGTCGTCGCCTCCCGTCTGTCGACGGAAGCCTGGTCGGCCTTGGCGGGGGTCAGCTGATGCCTTCCCGCCAACAGCCCCGCATTGCGGACACTTCGGCCACCGCCTACCGGTCGACCGCATGCCGGATCGGCACACACTCCGCCTGCGCGGAGTCCTCCCCGGTCTCGGCACCCGTCGACCTGCCGGTGGTCTATGAGGCGTGTGACTGCCTGTGCCACTCGATGCTCGCCCATTCCGCGCCATCGGAGGTGAAGCGGTGAGAGTCCCTGCCCCCGTCGGCGCGCTGGCATCCAACGTCGAGGTCACCGCGAACACCGTCCGGCGCGGCGACATCATCCAGGTCGGCGGCCGGGCATGCCGTGTGGGCAACCTCTTCCAACTGCCCAACGGCGCCAAGCAACTCCTCTTCGAGTCAGGCGAGCTTCTGACCATACACACGCGTACCCGACTCGCCGCGGTGCGGATGACGAGAAGGCGGTGATCGGGTTCATGGCCTCTCGTCATCACGACATCGCCGACAGCCTCCGGCACCAGATCACGACCGGGCGCATCAAGCCTGGCGAACGCCTTCCGCCTGAGTCCGGATTGGCCAGCCAATACAAGGTCAGCACGGCGACGCTGCGGAGCGCTCTCGCGGTGCTTCAGGGAGAAGGAATCGTCGAGAAGATCCACGGTAAGGGGAACTTCGTTCGTCGCCCTCTCCGCAAAATCACCTACGTCGGCGGATGGGGCACGCTGGACCCTCGGACTGCTGCTGACGCGGACCTGCGCGTCACGGTCCGCACGACCGCGATCGGTGCGTGCGGGGATCTGACGGCCCTGCTGCGAGTTCCGAACGGCAGCCCACTGACCGAGTTCCTCTGTCTCAGTTACGAGGGAGAGTCCCCGCACAGCCTGGCCCGCATCTACGTCCCGCACGACCTGGCGCCGACCGCTGCGCTTGGCCACGGATCCCCAAGGAGCTTCGCCGTGCCCAACCCTCTGCCGGCAGACGTCAGAGAAACGGTTTCCGCCCGCCTCCCGACACCAGATGAGGCGTCGGCCCTCCGGATCAACTCAGCCTTGGCGATCCTCGCGATCACGCGCGTCGCAGCCGACGCAGCCGGGCGGGTCGTCGAAGCCGCCCTTCTGGTGTTCCCGGGGGATCGCGTCGACGCGATCTTCACTACCCACCACGTGATCGACGAGAGGAAGACGCAGGGATGACGGCACGGAGTGAACTGCGGCTTCTCCCGTGGGCAGGGCGGGAGGGCACGCCCTGCTACCTCAGCACCGATGACAGAAACGGCCACATGTCCCGCCTGGCGGACAACGTCGAGGCGATGCAACTCGGGATGGCGGCCGAACTGTTGGACCAGGCCTCGGAAACCCTCAGCGACAGAGATTCGGCGCCTGAGGACGTGCGCCGTCTGGCGGACAAGCTGACCGGATCTCTGCGCGATGTACTCCGCGTAGCGATCAGCCGCGGCCACCTCCTGATGGCGAGGGAACCTCACCGCTTCTGAAGGAGACGGTCAGTAACAACGGCTGCTTCAGCCCTCACAGGGAGAGGAGCCCGGACACAGACCCGGGACCTCTCCCTGTTGCGTCGTTAGCCGAGCCCGAGCTATACGTCGTGCGTGCACCCTGACGGGATGGCCTGTAACGGCTCCGGAGGCCGCTCGGTTCATTGAGGTATGCGCAGGTCAGACGCTCGTGGTTGTCGCATAGCGAGAGGTGGGTCCACAAGTGGTCCACAGAGCGTTGCTACTCGGTGGAGGCTTCGTCCGGTGCGTTCACCAGGAGCTTCCTTGCGTGCGAGTTCCACTCGGCGAGCTGCTCGATGGTCGCCACGTGCCGCGGCAGGCCGCCTTCACGGAGGATGCTGTCGCGGCGTTGCAGGACCAAGGCTGCCTCTTCTCGGTAGAGTCCCTGCCAGAGGCTCAGCCGGTCCGGGTTGAGGGAAGTACGCCGGCAGTCAGTATTGATGAGCCGTTCCACCCGGCCGGCGAGGCCGTAAAAGTCGTCTTCCAGCTGGCTGCGCTCGGCTGCCTTGCCCATGTGTTGCCCCCAAGTGGAATGTCCGGCCCACACATGCTACGCGGATCCAAGCCTCGGCTGGCTGAGTCCGCCACTCCGACCACATCGGCTGTGCGTTGCCCCGAACGGCATCAGATGCCAGATCCCACCGATGGCGGCTGGCCTACCAACATGCTGCGGGTCCTGGCTGGCCCAGGAAGTGGCGGCGCCTGGACCGTGACCTCCTCGGACGTGAGCCGAGATGGCGCGCGACGTGCGGACATCCTTGGAACGCAGGGGCCCGCCACTTTAAGCTGCGTCATCTGGCCAGAGGTCCTTATTGCGGCTGCGGACGAGGTCCCAATATCTTCAGGCCTGCGAGCGAACACCAAACGATGTACTGATCCCACGCGATGAAAATCCGCATATGATCAATATGTCTGTTATGAGGGGGTACCGATTGGACGCCGTGGAACTTCAAGCGGAGCTGGACACCCACAGGCAAGCAGTGGACACGGAATACTTCGACCTGTCGATTCGTGAGATCGTTCGAATGGTCGAAGAAGAAGAGATCCGCGTTGCACCGGCATACCAGCGTAAATTTCGATGGCCCAACGAAGTTCAATCTGCCCTCATTGAATCGCTGTTGCTCGGCCTCCCTATTCCGGCCATCTTTGTGGCTACGAATAAAGACGGTACGTGGGACGTTGTCGACGGGTTGCAGCGCACGGCGACGATCCTCAAGTTCTATGGGATAGATGTACCCGGGGCTGAGGAGTTGCAGTTCTCTGCAGAACCGCTCAAACTGAGCAACCTGAATCAGTTGAAGAAATTTTCCGGGCTGTCATACAAAGACCTTCCCATGCCCATTCGCCTGACGCTTGGCAAGCGATATGTGCGGGTTCAGGTCCTGAGTGACAAGTCTGATCCCGGGGTGCGATTCGAGTTGTTCCGGCGTCTGAACGCCGGCGCCGTGGCGCTGACACCTCAAGAGATCCGTAGCTGTGTGTTCCGCGGACCTTTCAATAGTTTGATCGAAGAGCTCGCCGCAACGCAAGACTACAAAGATCTTTTGAAGCTTCAACCTAAGAATAAGGTGGACGGTACCGCTGAGGAGATCGTTCTGAAATTCTTTGCCTACATGGATGGGATGGACAAGTTCGATGGCGATGTAGTCGGCTTCTTGAACAACTACATCAAGCGGCGAGTGGATGACACGAATCTCGATGAAGATCGCCAAATCTTCCTCAAGGCCGTCTCTCACTTGAAGCAGGTTACTGGTGGCCATTTCACTCGTTCCGGCGTGTCCGTAACCCCGGTAAACCAACTGGAGGGTGTGCTGATTGGTATTGCGCGTATCTTTAAGGAGGGAAAAAGGCCTAAGATCCCTGCCGACGGATGGGCCAATGACGAGCAGTTGGTAGGGTTCAGCACTCAAGGAACGAATAGTCGCCCGAAGCTGCGCGGCAGGATCCTCCGGTCGCAGGAGCTTTTCTCCTGAAATGACGACCCTGACGATTACTGCTGTGTTCGATCATGCGGTGGGTCAACTCGACCGCGAGCGACGTCGTATCGATTCTCTCGAGAAGGCGTCTAACACGGGTTCGTCTTCGGCCCTTAAGTTCGACCATGACGGCTTCTCGGCGATAAACCGAGCATTGTCGTATGTTGTGATGGGAGGAGTGCTCGAGGAGCTAATGAGAGAGCTTCCTGCCGCCTTGGCGGCAGATGTGCTGAATCTGGGTATCGAACGAAGACACCTCCCAGCCTCTCTCGTGGCTGCAATGGATGCCGCTACGTTTCGCAAGTGTGGAACCGACAATGTCGCTGCATTAATAGAGCGTGCTGGAATCGTCCAAACCGTTCTCTCTCACGCCAACGACGCTCGTCCTGTAGTCGACTTCGGGGATCTCTTCAAGCTGGCCGATGGGCAGACCATCGGTGAAAAGCATTTCCAAGCGCTATGGATGATACTAGGGCTCCCCGGAGACTGGAAGAACGACCCCAATGACGCTCTGCTGCTTAAGGAGATCAAAGGAAAGCGAAACGATGTCGCTCACTGGACCGAGGATCCGGTAGTCGTGGGCAGAAGCAAAAAACCGTCCGATCTACGGCAAATGATCAGCCGCCTGAGTGATTTGATTCAGCACTTTCATTTGGGGGTTTGGTATTGGCTGGAAGACAGGAAGCCCTAGTAGTTACCCTCTTAACGGCATAGATTAGATCGTGCTGTATAATTGGGCGTTCGTGTGCGAGTAAGTGGGAAGAGGCTGTGAAGAGAGGTCAAGCGGAGGGCGGAGCCAACGCGGTGGTGCAGCTTCCCCTGCCTGTTTCGAGTGATGACTTTCTCGATAGGCCCCGTATTTTGTCGCCCAAGAGGCCTCCGGTGGAGACTGCTGGCCTGGCAGACATCTTCCCCTACTATGCAGGCTTCGCGTTCGACTGGGCATGTAAGCAGCTTCACGCTCAGTCGAATGGAGATCCGGAGAAGGTGGTACTTGATCCGTGGAATGGGAGCGGAACCACCACCCTTGCTGCGCAGTCCGACGGGCACCCGTCGTTCGGTATCGATCGGAACCCTGTCGCGAATCTTGTTGCTCAGTTGAGGTGTCAGGTTCGAGTTACTGGAAATGTGCTTCTTCCTCCTCGCAGGTCTAGGACTTCTGGGAAGAAAGCTGCCCAAGATGCGCTGTCTAATTGGTTCTCGCTGGCGTCTGTTGCGCGCATAAGGGACTGGACGCGTAGCTTTCAGGGCGAGTCTCTCGAAGCTAGAATTGTGGGAACGGTAAGTATTTTCCGGGTTGTTCGATCCGTGACTGAGCGGTTCGAAGGGAGCAATCCCACATGGGTGAAACGTGCTAAATCTGACGACGAACTGTTGGATATTTCTCCCGATGACTTGGATAGCTTGATTCTTGCGGAGCAGGAAGACCTTTGGGGGCGGCTAATGTCTGCTCCTCGAGGAGCAGGGCGCACGTCAATCGTTACAGCTTCCTCGGATCGGTTGCCCATTGCCGACGATTCCGTCGATCTCATTCTGACGTCTCCTCCCTACCTAACGCGTATCGACTACGGTGTCGCCTATTGTCGGGAACTGGCCGTCCTAGGAATCGACGTGCTGAGCAACCGTGATCTTCGAGCGGACCTTATGGGGACGACGCTCATCCGCGGTGACGCTGCCAGTCAATTTAAACCGGGCAAAATTGCCTGCGACCTTATGCATCGAGTGTCATCGCATAGCAGCAAGGCTTCAGGCGGCTACTACCTAAAGCAGACCAGGCAGTATTTGCGTGACCTGTCGGCGGGTTTCGATGAGATGACTCGCGTTGTTAAGCCTGGGGGAACGCTCTGCATGGTGGTTCAGGACTCGTACTACAAGGACGAGCCGGTTCCTCTTGCGGATATTTGCATCGATGAGGCCGAGGTTCGAGGGTGGGGCCTTGTCCTCAATGAGCAATTTCCAGTCAAGAGGACGTTGACCACTTTGAACAAGTCGGCGCGAGAGTACAAAAAGGCTCAAGTGTCGGAAAGCGTGATCACGTTCAGTCTGAGGTCGGCGTAGCGGCTTTGGCCGGGAGCTGCTTTGGCGCGAGTGATCATGGCCCCGTAAGCTTTCGGCGCGTCGGGCAGTCTGTGGACCTGCCCGGTGAAGCACGACGTTGGGGCCATGATCTTCGAGGCTCGCGCCAAAGTGGCTGGCTAAAGCCGTGGAGCCGACCGCCCCAGCCACGATGTACCCCTTCTCTGACGTCAGGTGGCTGATTGCTGTGCGCGCGGCACGGGCGCCGGCCGGGCTGGAGCGGGGCGGAGACAAGAGCGCAGGCCCGGCCGGGGGTCGGGCCGCGCGCGGTGAGCGGAGCGAGCCGCCTTGATGAAGGAGAGAAGGTTTTATCCCGCTGGGATGAGGCGTTTGCCGTCGTGGCTGCGTACGTGGGGGCCGTTGCCGTCCAGGGCGTCCAGGAGTCTGACTGCGAAGACCTCGGCCATGCGTTCGCTGACCTCGTCGGGTGTGAGCCAGGAGACGGCTGTGGACTCGCTTGAGGTGCGTTCGGTGCCGCCGGAGGGCTTGCAGCGGAAGACCAGGGCCACGATGCCGCGGGTGAGGTTCTTGTAGACGCCGGTCAGTTCGTCGACCTCGACGTGGATGCCGGTCTCTTCCAGGACCTCGCGGGCTACGCCGGCCTCGGGGGTCTCGTTGAGTTCGAGGATGCCGCCGGGGAGTTCCCAGGTGCCGTTGTCGGCTCGGCGGATCGCCAGGAGGCGGCCGTCCTCGCGCACTACGACTCCGGCCACGGATACGGAGTGCAGGGGGGAGGGTGTCGCTTCCTGTGCTTGACTCATGTAGAGGAGCATAGGAGGCAGGGAAGGACTATGGGAACTGCGACTGGAGGGGTCGGATCCGGGCCTCGGTACGTGCAGATCGCGGATGAGATCGTGCAGCAGATCCGGGCGGGGGTTCTCAAGCCTGGTGACATGGTGCCGAGTGAGTCTGAGCTGGTGGATCGCTATGGCGTGTCCGGCGGGACGATTCGTAAGGCCATGGTCGAGGTGCGGGCGAGTGGGCTGGTCGAGACTCGGCACGGCAAGGGCTCGATTGTGAAGAACCGGCCTCCGGTGCGCCACCGCTCTTCCGATCGCTTCCGGCGTTCGCTTCGGCAGGGTGGGCAGGCGGCGTACCTCGCGGAGTCCGCGCAGTCCGGTGCGGCTGCCAAGGTCAGTGTTCTCTACATCGGGCCCATGGAGGCGCCCGAGGATGCCGCCCGGCGCCTGGGCGTCCCGGTCGGTGCGCAGGTGCTGGCTCGCCGGCGCCTCTACTTCCGTAACGGCACCCCGGTTGAGACGGCGACGTCGTACCTGCCGTGGGACGTGGTGAAGGAGATTCCGGAGTTGTTTGCCGAGAACCCCGGCGGCGGTGGCATCTACGCCCGACTCGAAGACCACGGGCATGAGTTCGCGGAGTTCGTCGAGACGTTGCAGGCGCGGCCGGCCTCGAAGGCGGAGGCCTCGGAGCTGGCGCTGAGTCCGGGTGCGCCGGTGGTTCATCTGATCCGTGAGGCTCGTACGACCGAGGGTCTCGTGGCGGAGGTGTGCGACACGCTCATGGCCGCTGACCAGTTCGTTTTCGAGTACAGGATCCCCGCCGCCGACTGACGCCCGCTCAACTTCCCGTAACCCGTCGCGAGTTCTTCTTCGCGGCGGGTTGACTCATGTACAGGAGTGAGGCACTCTTCTTCATGTCACTCATGTACATGAGTGGCGGAGTCCAGCATCTATAGAGGAGTGATCTCTGTGCGTCAGATTCCCGTCGACACCGCCGGCGCGGTCGTGATGGTCGCCAAGTCCCCGCAGGTCAAGGTGCGTGACCGTCGTACCGGCGAGATCGCCACCGACACCGAGACCGGGGCGAAGCTGATGACGGTGGACGTGATGTTCGCGGCGAACGAGGAGGTGGAGATCCTGTCCATCACCGTCCCGGAGCCCGGCATCACCGGCGAGCTGGCCATGGGCACGCCGGTCGCGCTCACCGGTCTGATCGCCCGGCCCTGGGAAAACGACTTCAACGGCCAGAAGCGACACGGCATCGCGTTCCGCGCGGTCGCGGTCACCTCACTCGCCGACGCCGCCGCAGGGCCCAAGGCGGCCTGATCATGACCGACTTCACGGTCGCCCTGGTGCTGGTCGCCGTCGCCGTGGGTCTCCTGCGGTGGCGGCGCCCCGCCTGGTACTGGTTGACCTTCGGGGTCACGCTGGCCGTGGTGCGGGTCCTGGTACGGTACGGCACCGTCATGGACGCGTGCGGGTTAACCGTGCCGCCCGCGCGGTGGCGGCTCGCTCTCGCCCGTGCCACCAACCGGCCGATACCGGAGCCCCGTTCCCCGCGCATCCTGCGGCTGCGGCCGACTCGTACCGGTCTGGTCCTGCGGCTCAAGCTCCGTCCCGGACAGGATGCCTTCGACGTCGCCGCCGCCTCGGACCGGCTCCGGCACTCGTTCTCGATGTACGGCGTGACCTCGCGGGAGCTGCGCTCCGGCGTCGTAGAGGTGCGGATGACCGGCTACGACGTGCTCAAGCGGGTGCAGATGCCAGCCGAGACCGACGTCCGGCCGATGCGGGTGCCGGTCGCCCTGCGGCAGGACGGCTCGGTGCACTACCGCGACTATCGCGCGATACCCCACGCGCTCACCCTCGGAGCCACGGAGTCCGGCAAGTCCGTCTACCAGCGGAACCTCGTCGCCGGGCTCGCGCCGATGGACGTTGCCCTTGTCGGCATCGACTGCAAGCAGGGGGTTGAACTGTTCCCGTTGGCCCGCCGGTTCTCCGCGCTGGCCGACGACCCCGACACCGCCGCCGAAGTTCTCGATGCGCTCGTGGTCCGGATGGAGGGCATCTATCAGGTCATCCGGGCTCAGCAGCGGATCACCGCTGACGTGCCGGACGCGGAGATCGCGGCCGACATCTGGGACCTGCCCGATCACCTGCGCCCGGTCCCCGTCGTGGTCCTGGTCGATGAGGTCGCCGAACTCGCCTTGTACGCGAGCAAGGAGGAGGAGAAGCGCCGGGACCGGATCATCACTTCCCTGGTTCGCCTCGCCCAGCTCGGCCGCGCGGCCGGCATCTACCTCGAAATCTGCGGCCAGCGCTTCGGCTCCGAGCTCGGCAAGGGCATCACCATGCTCCGCGCCCAGCTCACCGGCCGCACCGCCCACCGCGTCAACGACGAGTCATCCGCCAACATGGCCTTCGGCGACATCGCCCCGGACGCCGTCCTCGCCGCCATCCAGATCCCGGCCGAGATGCGGGGGCTCGCCATCTCGGGCGACTCCTCCGGAGGGTGGCACCGCATCCGCGCCCCGCACACGTCGCTCCGCCAGGCCGTGAACATCTGCAACCGGCACGCCGACCGGACCCCGGACCTGCCAGAGCTGGCTCCGTTCCGGCCCGCCCTCGCCGACTCGGCCGCATCTCCAGTGTCGCTGGCCAAGGCTTCCTCGGCCGCCGTCTGATCTCTCTCCGATCCCCACCGGTCGGCGCGACCACCTTCGCGCCAGGTCCCTACCCCCGCCATGCCAAAGAAGGGAGACCCCGCCGTGTGCCCGAACTGCGAGGACTTCGCCCGGACCGTGCTCCTTCTCGGCCAACTCGCCCTGTACGCCGACATGGTTGGCGCTGACCTCGACTTCGTGGAAGCCGTCAGCGCGTCCCTCGCCGTCTCGCTGCCCGAGCCCCCGCCCGGCACGTTCCCGGACGGCTACGACCCCTACGGCGGCCCCGCCTACCCCGGTGACTCCTGATGGGTCCCCGTCACGGCCTCCGGGTCGACGCGGTCCTCGTTCAGGCCGTCATCGCCGGTGCCCTGTCCTTCGCCCATCTGCACGACATGGCCTCCGCTGCCGGACAGAACGGCTGGAAGGCCTGGGCCTACCCGGTCAGTGTCGACCTGCTCATGGTCGCGGCTTGGAGGCGGCTGCGCAGTGAGGGCCCGTCTCGACTGGCCTGGTGCTGGTTCGTCGTCGCGCTGTTCGCCTCGCTCGGCGCCAACGTAGCCACGGCCGGGTTCCTGGACCTGGCCGACCCGCCCGCCCTGCTCCGCCTCGGCATCGCCGGATGGCCTGCGCTCGCCTTCCTCGGCGGAACGCTCCTCGCACACTCCTCGGCTGCGGAGTCGGGACCGGTTCCGCCGGCACCCGTCGCGGACGCGGAGGAGTCGGTGCCTCTGGCCGAGCATCCGATCCCAGACGCCGGACGCGCGTCGGTCACGGGAGCTGTACCCGAGTCAGGCCCAGCCCTCGCTTCTCCGGACCAGGTTCCCGCCCCGGCCCCTGCCACTGCTCCTGCGGTCCCCGCCGTCCTGATCGACCACGCCCGCAAGGTCGCCGACGAGTACCGCACCCGCACCGGATCCCCGATCGATACAGACACCCTGCGCTCCCGCCTCGGCGTCCCGCCCCACCTCGCCGACGCCATCGCCGCCCACCTCACCTGACCAGCAAGAGAGGGAGATCGATGACCCGTGACCCCGCCGACCTGACCGCCTCCGACTACCTCGACGGCGCCCGCGAGATGGCCTCCGCCAACCGGCCCTTCCTCGCCCACCTGCTTACCGAGGAAGCCGCCCGGCGCACCGCCGACCCGGCCACCGCCGCCGGTATCCGCGCCAGCTTCCCTGCCCCGACCACGGCCCGAGAGGAGACCGACTGACATGCCCGCCCGCGACCACTTCCACTCCGTGATGCGTATCGGCCCGGTACAGATCGGCACGCACCGCGACCGCCACGGCCAGACCAAGCACGCCGCCGTGTGCACATCGGACGGCTGCGGCTGGTCCTCCGACTTCTCCAGCCAGTCCGCCGCCCAGCTCGCCGCCCGCACCCACCGCTGCCGCATCCGCTAGGAGGTCACCGCCATGCAGGTCCCGCTCTGGTTCGTGCTGCTCGTCGTCGGCTACCTCGGCGTCAAGCTCATCCGCCCGCCCGCCTGGCTCATCGCCGTACTCCTGCTTGGCGGCTTCCTCCTCGCCGACAGCGTCCTCGCCCCGGCCATCAACGCCCTCGTCAAGTAGCCCGCCCGCGAGAGGAGATCACCGATGTTCCGCCCGAAGATCCCCACCATGCCCATGCCGACGGGCCTCAGCACTCCGTCCGCCGTCGTCGAGCCGACCACCGTCACCCGGAACGCAGAGACCCCGCCAGCTGTTCCGACGACCCCGACGCCGTCCCGGCCCACGGTCCAGCTCACCCCCGGCACCGCGCTCGCCCTTGTCGGCGGCGGCACGGCCGTCGTCCTGGTCCTCGGCGCCGTCCTGGTCTCGCTGCTCCTGGCGGTCGCCATCACTGGCGCCTCGGTTGCCGTCTGCGCCGTCGTCCTGCGCTCCCTGCTCGCCTCCGACGCCAAGCGTCGCTGACCGGCACCCGGGCGAAGGAACACCCAGCATGGCCCACCGCGCCTCACCCGCAACACCGAGGGCGCCCATGCCGGACACACTGCTCGACCCGATCACCCTCGGGGACGTGCTCCGGGTGGCCTCGGCCTCCGACTACGCCCGCTGGGAGGACCAGATCCGCCGCACCGGCGGCTGCTCCGACCCGATCCACCTCACCGGCTGGGTCCTCCACAAGGACAAGACCAGCGGCGAGACCCTGCACCACTACTCCACCGAGAACGAGCCGGGCGGGCGTCTCCGCCTCGCCTGTGGCAACCGCCGTGCGTCCCGCTGCCCGTCCTGCGCCTGGACCTACGCGGGCGACACGTACCACCTGATCCGCGCGGGCCTGGCCGGAGACGACCGCCGCGACGTACCCGCCACCGTCCGCGATCACCCGCGCGTCTTCGCCACCCTCACGGCCCCCTCGTTCGGCCCGGTCCACAACCGCCCCGACCACGGCTCCTGCCGCGCTGGCACCCCGCACGCCCCCGACGCTCCGGAGCTGGGCACCGCCCTCGACCCAGACACCTACGACTACGCGGGTGCCGTGCTGTTCAACAACCACGCCGGACAGCTCTGGCAGCGCTTCACCACGCGACTCCGCCGCGAACTCGCCGCCCGCGCCGGCCTGCCCCGCCGGGAACTCGCCGAACACCTTCGCGTCTCGTACGGCAAGGTCGCCGAGTTTCAGAAGCGCGGTGCCCTGCACTTCCACGCTGTCGTACGCCTCGACGGCCCGGAGGGAGCCGGAACGCCACCGCCCGCCTGGGCCACGGTCGACCTCCTCACCGAAGCCGTACGTGCCGCCGCAGCGCACTCGTACACGTCCATCTCGGTCCCGGCTGCCGGTGACCAGACCGCCCGTACCTTCCGCTGGGGCCGACAGCTCGACGTCCGGCCCGTGAAGGCCTTCGGCGACGGCTCCGACATCACCGAACAGGCCGTCGCCTCATACGTGGCCAAGTACGCCACCAAAGCAGCCGAGAACACCGGCACCCTCGACCGCCGCATCGGCGAACTCGCCGAACTCGACCGCCACCAGGTCCCCCACCACACCCGGCGACTCATCACCGCGTGCCGCGATCTGGACAGCCTGTACCCGGACCGCCGCCTCTGGGCCTGGGCCCACATGCTCGGCTTCCGCGGCCACTTCTCGTCCAAGTCCCGCACCTACTCCACCACCCTCGGCGCCCTACGCCAGGAACGCGCCGACTACCGCGCCGCCCAAGAGGCATCCGCCCTCGGCCTCGACGATCGCGAGCCGGACACCGTCCTCGTCCTGGCCGACTGGCAGTACGCCGGCCACGGCCACACCCCGGGCGAAGCCGCCCTCGCCACGACCATCGCCCGCGATCTCCAACTCAACCGCGAGACCGCCCGCGACGCCCTTGCTGGCCAGCCCGCTCGCGAAGGAGCCGCAGCATGACCACCGCCACCGCTCAGCTCCTGACTGTGCCGGAAGTCATGACTCGGCTGAAGCTCGGACGCTCCAAGGTCTATGACCTGATCCGGTCCCACCGCCTGGTCTCGATCAAGATCGACGGTGCCCGTCGAATCCCCGCTGATGCCGTCACGGACTTCGTCCGCGGTCGGATTGAGGAGGCTGCCTGATGGCCAGTCAGCGCAAGCGCAACCCGAACGGCGCCGGGACCATCACCAAGCGCAAGGACGGCCGTTTTCAGTGCGCGGTCTACGTGCTCCAACCGGACGGCACGCGCGCCCGCAAGTTTGCCTACGGCAAGGACTGGGCGGAATGCGACGCCAAGCGCCGGGCGCTGCTCGACAAGGTGGACCAGGGCGTGCCCGTGCCCACCAAGTCGGCCAAGCTCTCGGAATGGCTGCCGTACTGGCTGGACAACGTCATCAAGCCCCGCCGGAAGCTCAGCACCTTCGACAAGTACGAGGCGCACGTCCGTCTCTACCTGGTGCCCCTCCTCGGTACCAAGCGGCTCGAATCCCTTGGCGTCGCCGACGTCCGCCGGTTCCTCGTGCGCCTGGAGAAGGACACCACCGCAGCAACGGCCAAGGAATCGCACCGAGTTCTGCGCTCTGCACTGTCCTCCGCCTGCCGCGAGGAACTGATCACGCGCAACGTCGCCAAGCTCGTAGAGCCGCCCCGTACGGACACGCCTGAGCTGCACCCCTGGACCCTGGACGAGACGCTCGACTTCCTCGCCGCCTCGCGCAAGGACCCGCTCTACGCGGCCTTCGTGCTCGCCATCGCCATGGGCCTCCGTCGGGGAGAGATCGTCGGCCTCCGCTGGTCGGACGTCGACCTCGACAACCGCGTCCTCTACGTCCGTCATCAGGTCCAGCGCCGCCGTGGCGTCCTGTACGACGATGACCCCAAGAGCCGCCGTCGTCGCGCCGTCCCGCTGCCCGCCCTCTGTATCGCGCCCCTGCGCTGGCACCGCATGCGGCAAGCAGCCGCTCGGACCAAGGCGGGGGAGAGGTGGCAGGACTCCGACTACGTCTTCGCCACCCGCACCGGCCGTCCCGTCGAGCCGCGCAACCTCTACCGCTCCTTCACCCGCGTCGCCGAGTCCGCCGGCCTCCGCGTCATCCGCCTGCACGACGCTCGCCACGGCACGGCCACGCTCCTCACGGCGGCCGGAGTCGCGCCCCGCGTCGTGATGGAGATCCTCGGCCACTCTCAGATCAGCATCACCATGGACGTCTACACCCATGTCGTCCAGGACACGCAGCGCGAGGCCATGAGCCACATGGACCGGCTGCTCAGGAACAGGAAGAGGCGCCCCGGTCGCGACTGATCGCCACCGTTGATGTCAAAAGTAGATGTCAAAGGCCCCGGACCATGATCGGTCCGGGGCCTTTTCCCATGTGCCCCCGGCAGGATTCGAACCTGCGACACCCGCTTTAGGAGAGCGGTGCTCTATCCCCTGAGCTACGAAGGCGGGGCCTTGCGTAAAACGTGGCTGAATACTCTGAGTGACTATTCGGCCTGGTTGTGGCAAGGGTGGGGACCGTCATCGAGGTGGCGGTCCCTGACAGGGTAGCGGATCAGGGTGGGGTTGGTGGGCTGGGGCTGATGCCCCAGCCCGGTTCATGATCTGCGGGGTGCGCTGCCGCCGCCACTGAGGTCGGTGGTCTCTGCAACCGCACTCGTCAGCTCTGCGGAGGCGGCCTGCGCCGCTTCGCGGCGGCCTCAGCCGACCACGCCGTGTTCCCAGGCCCAGGCTGCGATCTCCACACGGTTGCGGGCCGGTAGTTTGTCCTGGACCCGGCTGAGGTGACTCTTGATGGTGCTGAGCGAGAGAGTCAGCCGTTCGGCGATCTCGTTGTTCGTGTGTCCGCGGGCGACCAGGCTCACGACCTTGAGTTCCTGGGGAGTGAGCCGTCGTGCGGCGGCGGCTCCGGTCTCGGCGCGCGATGGTTTGCTCAGGTGTTTCAGGAGCCTGACGGTGACGGACGGCGAGATGAGGGAGTCACCGCTGACAGCGGCATGCACCGCTTCGATCAGCAGCCGGGGGCCGGAGTTCTTGACCACGAAGCCGCTGGCGCCGGCGCGGATCGCTCCGTAGACGTACTCGTCCATGTCGAAGGTCGTCAGGATGACGACCTTCGTACCGTCCGTCGCAGCGCTCTGTGCCTGGCGCAGTCGCCTGGTCGCCTCCAGACCGTCCAGCCTCGGCATGCGGATGTCCATCAGGCAGACGTCCGGTCGCAGTCGGTGAACTGCCTCGACCGCCTCGACACCGTCGGACGCCTCCCCGACCACGGAGATGTCGTCCTGCCCCTCCAGGATGAGGCGGAAGCCCATCCGCACCATCTCCTGATCGTCGGCGATCACCACAGAGACGCTCACTACGACTTCCCACTTCCTCACTTCACTTCACGGGTATGGACGCAGCCAGCTCCCAGCCGCCCTCGGGCATGCGGCCGCTGCTGAGCTCACCGCCCAGTTCGGCCACCCGCTCCGACAGGCCGACCATGCCGAAGCCGCTGGGGCGGAACCACACCCGGCCGCGTTGCTGACCGACCGCGTTGTCACGTACGCGGACGACGAGTCGGGCTCCGTCGGTTTCCAGCTTGACATGCACGGTGGTCGCTGTGCGGGCGTGCTTGCGGATGTTGGTCAGGCCCTCCTGAACCAGTCGTTCCACCGATTTGGCGAGTTGCGGCGACCAGGCGGCACCGTCCACGTCGTCGGCCACGTCCAGCCAGGCGTGTTGGCCGGTGCCGCTGAACTGGCGGACGAGCGCCTCGATCCTCGTCATGACGGGAGTGACGGGTGCCTCCGTCATGGCTCCGTCCGCTTCACGCAGAAGTCGGACCATGCGGCTCATCGCCACCAGTCCTTCCTGGCCGGTCTGCTCGATGTTGGCGAACAGCTTGCGTGCCGTGACCGGATCACGTTCCGCGGTGTGTTCACCGGCCTGAGCCTGGACGACGACCGCTGTGACGTAGTGGGCCACGTGATCGTGCAGGTCGCGGGCGAGGTCGAGGCGTTCTGCCCGGCGTACGTTCTCCGCCGCGGTCCGGCGTCTGCCGTCCTCGGTCCGCAGGTAGCCGCCCAGCAGTACGAAAGCCACCGGAAGCAGGGTGAACAGGCCGTCGATGTCCTTGAGCAGCGGTAGATCCGACAGCGCCGGCGCGCGGCCCTCGATCCGTACCACCGCCACGAAGAGCGGTACGGCCGACAACACGAGCGGCACGGTCCGCCCGTACCGGCAGGAGAGACACAACAGCACCAGCAGCCCGAGGAGTTCTGCCCACCCGGGGGTGCGCTGCAGTACGGTGCCCTCCACCAGGGACGTGGTCAGCAGCGAGACGGTCGCCACGGCGACGGACAGGGCGCAGGCCAGCCACTGCCGGCCGAACCGGTACAGCCGCAACTGCGCGGCGGCGGCGCCCAGAGCCGTGACCCCGCTCGCGACGACCGCCAGGCCGACGTGGCTGACGCTCACCACAGCCGTGTCGAGCAGCACCAGCAGCGCACACAGACCCAGCGCGGCTGCCGTCGCAGGGCGGGTGAGCCGAAGAGAGCGGAGCACGGCGGGAAGTCTAGACGGCCGTCGGCCGGCCCTCGGAGGGTGAGGAACGGTACGTACTTTCGGCCGATGCCACTGGAGCGAATGCGGTCTTTCGACGGCGTCGCGACCCGTCGGCCGCTCCGCAGAATGATGCGTGTGCAAGGCGCATTTTCCTCCCCCTCACCAGGAGCTGCCGTGACGTTCCCCGCGTTCCGTACTCATGTCACATCCCTGCTGACGGCCGGTGCCCTGGCCGCGGCAGCCGTGTCGCTCACCGGCTGCGGTCTGATGGGCCCCAGCTATGACGTGAAGATGGAGGTGGCAGGCCCCGGCAGCGCCGACGTCGTCTACAGCTTCTCCGGCGACAACAGCGGGAAGATCGCGCACGTTCAGAAGCTGCCCTGGAGCGTGGCCCAGAACGTCGGGTTCGGCTTCAACCAGGTGGGCGTCAAGAACCCCGACCCCGGCACCACCTGTCGCATCTACGTCGACGGCAAGCTCAAGGAAGAGGAGAAGAAGCCCGACGCCAAGGGATACCTGTCGTGCTCCGTCTCCCTGAAGGGCTGATCCGATGACCTTGACGAGCGTGTCCGCTCGTACGGCGGTCCGCGCGACCGCCGTCACCAAGGTGTACGGCGCGGACAAGCCCGGCACCACGGCGGCGGTAGGCGTCCAGGCGTTGCGCGGAGTCGACCTGGAGATCGACAGGGGAAGCTTCCTGGCTGTCATGGGACCTTCCGGATCCGGGAAGTCCACCCTGATGCACTGCCTTGCCGGCCTGGACCGCCCGTCCTCCGGCACGATCACCCTGGAGGACACCGAGATCACTGCGCTGTCCGAGCGGCAGCGCACGGACCTGCGTCGCGATCGCATCGGTTTCGTCTTCCAGCAGTACCACCTGCTACCGGAGCTGAACGGCTCCGAGAACATTCTGCTGCCGCTGGAGATAGCGGGCCGCCGCCCCGACCAGGGCTGGCTGGACACGCTCGTGAGCGCCCTGCAGATCGGTGACCACCTCTCTCGCCGGCCGTCACAGTTGTCCGGTGGACAGCAGCAGCGCATCGGCATCGCTCGTGCGCTGGCGGCCCGTCCCGCAGTCGTCTTCGCGGACGAGCCCACCGGGAATCTGGACGCCAGGTCCGGCCGGGACGTACTGGAGTTCCTGCGCTACTCCACCCGCGAGTTCGGTCAGACGGTGGTGATGGTCACGCACGACCCGGTGGCGGCCTCGTACTCCGACCGCGTCGTGCTGCTGCTGGACGGCCGCGTCAGCGGCAGGGTCGACGAACCCACTCCCGAGTCCGTGCTCGACGCGCTCCAGAACCCCGGTGAGCGGTGAGGGCGTTGATGGCATCGGGGCTGACCAAGGCGGCCGTACGGCAGATCGCCGCAAGGCCGTCACGGCTGCTGCTCACCGGCTGCACACTGATGGTCACCGCCTTCTTCCTGGCCGGTTCGATCGTCTTGACCGACACCATGAAGCGGCAGCTGGCCGATGACCTCTCCACGGTCGCCACCGGGACGGCCGTGGTGGTCGGCGCGGACGGCGCCCGGCCGCTCGACGACAAGCAGGTCGAGGAACTCGGGAAGGCACCGGGGGTGGCCGGGGTCCAACCCGTGGCCACGGGCAGCGTGCGTGTGCGAGGCGCGGGCCGTGACCCCTACCCGTTGGTCGGCACGGCACTCACAGGTCCGCAGTCCGTCGTCCGCCCGTTGCGGGGCACCCTTCCTGACGGGCCGGGTGAAGTCGTGCTCACGCGGGCGCTGGCCGGCCTGCCGGGAATGGGAGTCGGCAGCCGGATCACACTCGTCGCCCAGGCCGGCGACGGCCCGGCCACGTCCCGGAGCGCTCCTGCCCGAACGGTGACCGTGACGGTCTCGGGTGTCGTCCAGGCCCCTTCGGCCATGGGAGCCGCCGTGCTCACCACGCCCGCCAACGCCCGTTCATGGCTGGGCACCGGCGGCTGGCAGCAGGCGCTGCTCCGCGTCACGGACCGCCCCGCCGCCGAGGTGGCTTCCGCGGTGCAGGGCGAGCTGGGCACGGACTTCTCCGTAAGCACCGGCTCCGCACTGCGAGCGGAGGGGAGCGGATCCAAGCGGGTCACCACCGTGTCCACCCTGCTCACGATCTTCGTCTTGGTGGCCCTGCTCGCCGGAACCTTCATCGTCTCCACGACGTACCGGGTGCTGCTCGTCCGGGACCAGACACGGCTGGCCCTGCTGCGCTGCGTGGGCGCGAGGCCGGGGCAGGTGACGCGGTCCGTGCTGCTGCAGGCCGCGGGTTCCGGTCTGATCGCCGGTGCGGTCGGGACGGCCGCCGCGATCTGCTGTTCCTTCGCGATCACCGGAATCGGAGGCCTGCCCGGCCCCGAGATCTCGCCGCCGGCCCTGTCCGGATGTGTGCTCGTCTCCGTGCTCGCCGCCCTCGCCGCGGCCATGCCGGCAGCGAGAGCCGCGGCGCGCGTCGCACCGGTCGCCGCCCTGTCCGTGGCGGCCACCCGCCACGTGGCGGACCGTACCGGCCGGACGCGCGCGCTGATCGGAGCGCTCTGCCTGGGCTGCGCGCTCCTCCTCATCGGCCTCGCCGGTCCCGGCGGCGCGGACGGTGCCGCGGCGGGGCTCGGCTCACTCGCCTCCGCGGTCGCTCTGTTCGGCTGTCTCCTCGCGCTCGGCCCTGCACTGCTGCGCCGCGCGGCACGCGCCCTCCACCGGCCCGTGCGGGCGGTGGCGGGGCTGGACGGTGTTCTGGCGTTGCGCAACCTGGGCCGTGCCGCGCGCCGTACCGCGGCCTGCGCGACGGTCCTCACCCTGGGCGTCACCATGGTCGCCGCGGTGCTCGTGGCGCTGGCTTCGGTGGAGAAGGGAGCGGACCAGCGGCTGCGGGAGCGCGACCCGGTCGACGTCGTGCTCGACGCGTCGCCCACCGGCTCGTCGGCCCTGACCCCGGCTGCGGTAGACGCCGTGGCGGCACTGCCCGAGACCCGCGCGGCGGTGCCCGTCAACCGAGTGGACGGCGTTGCCCTCGGCGGCAACGGCCGCCACCAGGAGGCCGATGTCCGAGGCCTCGACCCCGGCGCGATCCCGGCGCTGCTCGCCGACAGCCGACCGGACTCCCACGGCGGAGGCCTACGGCATGGACAAGCAGCCATCTCCACGTCCCTGGCGGAGGCACTCGGGGTCCGTCCCGGCGACCGGATCTCGCTGCAGGTGTCCGGCGGCGGGAAGTCCAGCGCCGAGGTGGGCCTGATCCACCCGGACGAGACCTCCCCCATGGTGGGCGATGTCGCCGTCCTGCCGGGGGACTTCGCCGAACTGGCGCCTCACGCCCCGGTACGGTCCCTGTACGTCACCGCCGTCCACCCGGACGACCCGTCGTCCCTGCGCGCTCCGCTGGACAAGGCGCTGCCGCCGAACGCTTCGCTCCACATCACCTACCAGGGCGAAGAACGGGCCGCCCTGCGACAGACCGTCGATCAGCTGCGGATCATGGCGCTGGGGCTGGTCGGCATCACCATGCTGGTGTCGCTCGTGGGTGTGGCGATCACCCTGACCCTGTCCTCGACGGAGCGCGAGAGAGAGAACGGTGTCCTGCGAGCGGTGGGCATGCGCGGCTCGCGCCTGCGCTCCGTGCTGGCCTGGGAAGCCGGACTGCTCGGCTTGTACGCAGCCGTCCCGGGCGTCGCGCTGGGCTCGCTCTACGGCGCGATGATGCTCGGCGCACTGCCCGGTCTCAGCAGCCTCACGATCCCGTACGGGCAGTTGGCGGTGACGTCGGTGGGCGCCCTGGCCCTCGTGCTGGGTGCCTCCGTGATCCCGGTCCTGCGTTCGGCAGCGGTCTCACCCATGATGGCCCTGCGGGCGGAATGACCACGTCCTCGCAGCTCAGGAAGGGCGCGACGATCGTCAATCTCCGACAGGCCGGACAGGCCGGACAGGCCGGACAGGCCGGACAGGTCGGCGGATGGGGCGCGGGGGTGGGTGGTCAGGAGGAGAAGGTGAACAGCGCGCCCGTGTCCTCCAGGGCGTGGACGACGGCGGCCGCGCTGCGGAGCAGGTCGTCGTCCTCGTGGACGAAGTAGGCCGCGCCCCAGGAGAAGGGAGCGAGTGCGTCGGTCGGGGCGGGGGTGCCGAATTCCGGCAGGGACGCCACGCTGTGGAAGCCCGGCAGGCGGCGCAGGCGGTTGAGGCCCGGGATCGCGGCGAGGCGGCCGTAGGCGTCCCGCGGCGGGCGCAGGTCGATCCGGATCAGGCCGCGGGGGCGGACGAAGTCCCGCTCCAGGCGCTGCTCGAAACGGTCCGGGTGCAGCAGGCTCTCGGCGAGCAGGTGGGCCCGGGTGAAGCCGAAGGCGGCGAAGTAGGGGTCGTCCGAGCCGCGCGGGCCGTCGAGGCCGGGCCGTACCCGGACCACCTCCGGTCCGGTGGGGCCGAGCCGCAGTTCCGTGACGGCGGCGCCCTCGCGGATGCCGAGCGCGTCCAGGCAGGCCGGTACGACGGTGAGCAGTCGCCGCTCCGGTTCGCTCAGTCCGGCCAGGCTCTCGCTGTGCCGCCGCCGTGTCACGCCGTCCTTGACGGTCTCGTGGTGCCGCTGGACCTCCGCGACCAGATGGCGCCCGGCTGAGCTGACGGTGTGCACCTGGTAGGTGTCGTCCCCGGCCGGGATGTGCAGGAGGGCCGCCGTCGGCGCGAGCGTCCGCAGCGCGGTGAGCGCATGCCGGGTCTGCTCGGCGTCGTGCACCTCCACGGCGACGCCCGTGTCCGCCGCGCAGTCCGGCCGGAGCACGGCGGGCCATGTGTCCCACTGCGCCGGCACCACGGGCCCAGACTCCGCCGCCGTGTCGATCGTCAGCGACGTCCCCGGCACCGTCGGTATGCCGGCCGCCCGGAGCGTCTGCCCCATGAGGGCCAGGTCGCGGCGGGCCACGGCCTGCCGAGGGTCGTGCCGGGGCAGGCCGAGTTCCGCCGCCAGGCGCTCGGCGTACTCGGTGCCGAAGCGGCTGGCGGCGAGCACCGAAGCCGGCTTCCGCTCCACCGCCGTGGCCGCCCCGCCGCCCGTGGTCCGCCCGGGACCGTCGGTGTACAGGGGCATCCAGTCGGCGCCCAGTTCCTTGAAGGCGCGGGCCAGATCGGCTCCGCTGAAGACGGGATCGACCAGTACGAACATGAGCAGCACACCTCGTTTGCGGTCGGCAGCGAAGAAGCTCGGGAGCGGCCCGGGGAGCTCGTCAGCCCGTGCTGCTCCAGCAGACCAGAGGGGTGGGCCGACCCGGAAACGCCCGGCGGCCCGGCTTGTCCGCCGCTTGAACGTCCCTTGGGCGGAGGTCCCTTGGGCGGAGGTGCCTTGGGCGGAGGTGGGTTGCGGGTGTTCCGCACCGGCAACCGGGTCGTTCCTTCCTCCGGAACTCCGGACTCCTTCCGGAACTCCGGACTCCTTCCGGAACTCCGGACTCCTTCCGGAACTCCGGACTCCTTCCGGAACTCCGGACTCCTTCCGGAACTCCGGACTCCTTCCGGAACTCCGGACTCCTTCCGGAACTCCGGACTCCTTCCGGGATTCCGGCCTCACACCTCCGCCGGTACGGTCGGCGCCGTCGCCACGGGCTCCTCGGCCGTCGCCGGGCTTCGTCCGGCGCGTACGCCGCGCAGGCCCAGGGTGACCGCGGCGACGCCCAGCAGGCCGAAGGCGACGGGGACGGCGAAGGCCGTGCGGGGGTCCGCCGCGGCGACCACCTGGCCGGCCAGTGCCGCTCCGAGGGCGATGCCGAAGCCCAGGCCGGTGCTGGACCAGGTCATCCCCTCGGTCACCCGCTCGCGCGGCACCGTCGCCTCGATCAGGCCCAGCGCGGTCGCCAGTGTCGGCGCGCAGGCGCCGCCCGCGACGAACAGCACCACGCCCAGGACCAGCAGTCCGTCGGCCACCAGCAGCGGCAGCATGGTCAGCGTCATGAGCGCCGCCCCCGCCACCAGCCGCTGCCGCAGCGTGCCCGGTGGGCGCAGGCCGCCGTACACCAGGCCCGCCACCGCGCTGCCCACCGCGTAGACCGCGAGGACGGGGCTGGCCAGTTCCTTGTGGCCGAGGTCCGCGGCGAAGGCCATGGTGACCACCTCGACGGAGGCGAAGATCGCGCCGATCGCCAGGAAGGCGACGACGAGGGCCGGCATGCCGGGGAAGCGCAGTGCGCTGCCGCGTCGCTCGGTGCGGGACCGCTCGGTGCGCGGCGGCTCCGTGGCCGTCTGCCGGGCCAGCAGCCAGGAGCCGAGCAGCAGCAGCGCGGCGGCCGTGAACAGCGCGCTCTGCGGGGCGACGGTGGTGGCCAGACCGATCGCGAGCACCGGTCCGATGGTGAAGACGACCTCGTCGACCACCGACTCCAGCGAGTAGGCCGGGTGGAGGTCGTCGGTTCCGCCGAGCAGCGCGGCCCAGCGGGCGCGGACCATCGATCCCGCGTTGGGGATGACGCCGGAGCCGGCCGCGGCCACGAACAGCGTCCAACTCGGGGCGCCCAGCGCGGAGAAGAGGGCGAGCAGGGCCAGCGCGGCACTGCCCGCCGCGGCGGCGGGCAGCAGGACCCGTCGCTGTCCGTGCCGGTCCACGGCGCGGGCCAGCCGCGGGCCCACGACGGCGTAGCTGATGGCCTGGGTGGCGGTCACCGCCCCGGCCAGGGCGTACGCGCTCGGCCGCTGGGCCAGCATGGCGACGATCGCGAAGCGGGTCATCGCCACGCCCAGGCGGGCGAGCAGGCCCGCCGAACTGAAGGCCAGGGCTCCGGGGTGGGAGAAGATCCGGCGGTAGGCGGTCAGCATGGCGCTCACCCCACCACGGCCGGAGCGGGAGCGGACGCGGGCGTGGGTGCGGGGGCGTCCGTCGCGTCGGCCACGGCCGGGGCCTCGGGCGCGATGGCGGCGGGGTCGTCGTGTACGGCACGCGGACCGTCGTGCGGCGTGTCGTCGAGGTCTTCCAGTACGCAGTCGTATGCGCTCTGCGTCCGCAGGATCGCCTGTTCGACCGCCGTCGGGCTCGGTGCCCGGTAGCGGAAGCGGCCCAGGATGAAGCGGTAGCCGCCCTTGCCGTCGAACTCGTGCCCGGCGGCGGGCAGTTCCTCGGCGTACAGGCCGGGCACCGTGCCGACCATGGAGGGCCGCGAGACGAGGCGCTTGCCGCGTGGTTCGGGGACGAGCAGGAAGCCGCCGTGCTCGGTGTCGGGGCGGTCGGCCGGGGGGAGGGTCACGGGGGGCTCGCCGAGTTCCAGGCGGATCCAGTCGCCGATCAGGTCGACGCCGTAGACGTCCTGGAAGACCCAGGGGATCTCGCCGCCGCCGAACCGCGCCCCGACCTCCAGGAAGACCGGTCCGGTCGTCGTCTGGATGAGTTCGAAGTGGAAGGCTCCCCGGTCCAGTCCGAGGGCGCGCAGGCAGGCCTCTGCGAAGGCGAGCAGCGCGTCGGCCTCGGGGCCGGTCCGTACGACGGAGCCCAGCGGGCGGCCCTGGGAGAAGCCGTAGCAGGTGTCCATGTAGCGCGAGGCCCGGCCGAAGATCATGCGGTTGTCCGCCATCAGGCCGTCCAGGTGCCAGACCGGGCCCTGGACGAACTCCTCGATCTCGTAGTCGCCGAGATCGGTCTCGCGCAGTACGGCGGCCAGGTCGTCCTGCGGCCGGATCACGAAGGTGCCGACGCTGGCCGCGCCGGTGCGGGGCTTGACCACCACCGGGCCGTCCAGTTCGGCGCGGAACGCCTCCGCCTCCTCCACGGAGGTGATCTCGCGGAACCTGGGCACGCGCAGTCCGGCCTCGGCGACCCTGGCCTTCATCCGGGTCTTGTCCCGGAAGACCAGGACGTCCTCGGTGCCCGGTCCGGGTATGCCGAGCCGCTCGCGGATCGTCGCGCCGGTCAGCAGGTCGAACTCGGAGAGCGCCAGCAGCTTGTCGAAGGGGCCGCCGGCCCGGTGGGCCGCCACGGCCGCGGCGATCACCGGCTCGGGGTCGGCCAGGTCCGGCACCACCTGGATGTGCTCGGCCGAGGCGGGGATGCGCGGCACGTGCTTCGGCACGGTCACATAGCTGACCTGGTGCCGCTCGTGGTCGATGCGCGAGGCGTAGTCGCTCTGGTGGTCGTCGTCCCAGCGGTTGACGATCAGGATCTTCATGGAGTCTCTTCCTTCCGGCGGGCGCGGGCGCGGGCTCGTGCTCGGGCGGCTCAGACGGCGCAGGCCGTGATGGTGACCGGGGCACCGGTACCGGTACCGGCGGCGGCGTAGGCATAGGTGGGGACAGCGGTGAAGGAGGGGGCAGGGGCGTAGGAGGAGGACGGGGCGGGGGACGGGGAGGCGGTGGTGGCGACGGGCGTGCGCACCGACTCCCGGACGTAGCGGTCGACCTCGGCGATGCGTTGCTCCAGCGCCGCCCGGCTCGGTGCGGCCAGGGCGATGTGCCCGAACCGGCTGTGCAGATCGACCGCCGGTCGCAGTACCGCGCCGGCCGCCGCCGTGACCTCGGCCTCGATGCAGCCCTCGACCTGCAGCAGCCGGGCGAGCAGTCCGTCCGGGTCGTCGAAGCGGGACTCCTCCTCGACGCTGAAGAAGCGCACCCCGGCCGCGCCCTGCGGCACTTCGCGGGCCGGCCGGGCCGGCTGGGGCAGGCCGGCGAAGGAGCGCACCGCCAGCTCCCACATGTCCGCGCCCCAGACCGCCTGGACCAGCCACGGGATCCGGTCCCCGCCGAGCCGGGCACCGACCTCCATGACGCAGGGGCCGGCGGGGGTCAGCCGGGCCTCCAGATGGAAGCAGCCGACCGTGATGCCCAGGGCGCGGACCGCCCGCTGCGCGGTGTCCACCAGTCGTTCCCGCTCGGCGGGGGAGACGGGCGCGTCCACCGCGTGCCCGACCTCCACGAACGTCGGCTCCGGCCCCAACTGCTTCTCGGTGACGGCCAGGACGTGGACGCGCGGTCCCGCGCCCGTGTTCTCGACGTAGCCCTCGACGCTGTACTCGGGGCCCTGGACGTAGGACTCGGCCAGCAGGGACGGGCCGAGCAGCTTGCCGTAGTCCTCGATCGGGTTGGCCGCCACCTCGGCGAAGTAGTCGGCGAGTTCGGCGGCGTCGTCCACGCGGCGCACGTACTGGCTGCCGGAGCCGTCGACCGGCTTCAGCACCGCCGGTACGCCCACGTCGGCCAGTACGGCGACCGGGTCGGCGTCGGTGCCGACCAGGCGGTTGCGGGCCACCAGGACGCCGGCCGCGGCCAGCACCTCCTTCATCCGCTTCTTGTCGCGCAGCGCCCCGACCACGTCCGGGGCCAGGCCGGGCAGGCCGAGGTCCTGGGCCAGGTGGGCGCAGGTGTCGACGGCGTACTCGTAGCCCGGTACCACGGCGACCAGGTCGGTGCGGGCGGCCAGTTCCCGGCTCGCCCGGAGCGCGGTCGGCAGGTCGCGGATCTCCACGCGGGTGTAGTCGGCCGAACCGGCGTGCACGGCCGCGCGTACCTGTGCGGGCAGTTCGGCCACGGGCTTGCGGTCGAACACGTGCGGCCTGAGCCCGAGGCGCTGGGCGGCGTCGACCAGGCCGATCCCTGAGGAGTTCGGCTCCACGATCAGGGCGGTCTGCTGGGTGCTGGCGGCATGGGTGCTGCGGGCGGACATGGCGCTCCTCGGGCAGTCAGGTCAGGCGGTGCAGTCATGACAGGAAGAGAGTGCAAGTCATCTTCAGTGCTGTTGATGTCTTGGCGATGTCATCTTAAGCATCTAAGATGACAGATGTGAAGGCCCGTTGGACATCGAGGCGATGAGGAACCATGACGACGACACTGATCATTGGCGGGGCCGCCGGGGCGGCGACCGGGTACGTGCACGACATCTGCGCGCGAGCCCTGGCCCAACTCCGCGCCCGGGGCAGCCGGATCGTGCTGACGGACGTCGCCGAGAACCTCGCCGCCGCGCCTGAACTGACGGAACGGGCCGACGACGTCGCCGAGTTGGACTTCACCGACCCCGAGGCCTGCGTCGCCTGGGCGACCGCCTACGCCGAACGGCACCGCATCGACGCGGTGATGGCCTTCCGCGAGTACGCGGTCGTCGCCGCCGCGGAGGTCGCGGCGGCGCTCGGCCTGCCGGGCAACCCGCCCGAGGCGGTGCGGACGGTGCGCCTGAAGGACGTATGCCGGGAACGTCTGCGTGACCTGGGCTTCTGCCAGCCGGAGTTGCGACTGTGCCGCAGCGCGCAGGACGCGGCGGACTTCCATCGCGAGGTCGGCGGCACGGTGATCGTCAAGCCGCGCAGCGGTTCGAGCAGCGAGGGGGTGCAGCAGGTCGAGGAGCCGCGGCAGATGACGGCGGCGTTCGCGGCGTCCTGCGACGCGGCGGGCGTCGCGCTGGTGGAGACCTTCGTCGGCGGACCCGAGTTCAGCGTCGAGGGGCTGATCGCCGGCGGGCGGCCTCGGGTGCTCGCGGTGACCGCGAAGCAGGTGCTGCCGGTGTCGTTCGTGGAGTGCGGTCACACGATGCCGGCGCCGATCGGCCCCGAGGCCACGGAGGCGATCACCGCCGAGGTCGTCGGCGCGCTGGCCGCACTGGGGCTGCGGCACGGCCCGTTCCACGTCGAGTGCTGGCTGACCGGCGAGGGCGTGGTCCTCGGCGAGCTGCATGTGCGCCAGGGCGGCGACTGGATCCACGCGATGACGGAGTGGGTCAACCCCGGCCTGGAGCTCTACGGCTCCTGGTACGACGATCTGCTGGGCCGCCCCGTCCTACTGCCCGAGGCCCCCAGCCGTGGCGCGGCGGCACGTTTCGTCACGCTGCCCTCCGGCACGGTCTCGGCCGTCACCGGCTGGTCCGACATCGCCTCCCACCCGGACATCCACACCGCCGACCTCGCCGCCACCCCTGGCACCACACTCCACCCCACCACCTCCAACCTCGAACGCCACGGCGTCTTCGTCATCGGCACACCCACCCCGTCGGACGCGGGCCCCCTGGCCGACAAGCTCCTGGCGGGGCTGGAGGTGCGGGTCGTACCGACGGAAGAGTGAGGGGCGCGACGCCCCGCGTGCAGCGGCAGTGCGGCGGCGGTGCAGTGGCATCCGTCCCCGGTGGCATCCGTCTCCGGTGGTATTCGCCCGGCGACATCCCCGCGGCACCCACCCCCAGCGGTACTCGCCCGCTCTCTCCCCCTCCTCCCCCCGCAGCATCACCCCCGCGCCGAGTACGCCACCGTGCGGCAGTGGGCGCGGGAGCCGGCGGGGACGGTGCGGTGGGAGCGGGGGGAGAGGCGGCGGTCGGGGAGGGTGCGGGGGAGCGCCGCCGACTGGGCGCAGGCCGCGCCCGGCGCGGGCGGTGTCGGGCCGAGGCAGGCGAGCCTGACCAGGGCCGGGATGCGCACGCCCGGCTCCGTGTCGCCGTCCAGCATCAGATGGGCGTCCAGGAACCGTTCGACCAGTGCCTCCGTCCGCTCGGGGCTGAGGTCGAGCGTGCGGCCCAGCTCACCGGGGTCCAGCCGGCGGTCGCCGAGCGCGGCCAGCGTCCGCAGCGCCCGTTCGTCGGCCCCGCCGAGACGTCGTACGGCGGCACCGATCCGTTGCCGTACGTCCACGTCGCCCGCCTGCAGTTCGCCCAGCCGCTGCCGCTCCACCCGCATCCGCGCGGCCAGCTCGGCCACCCCGAGCGCCGGGCGCGCGGCCAGGCGCTGGCCCGCGGCCCACACGGCCAGCGGCAACCCCTCGCACCAGGCGACCAGTTCGGCCGCCGCGCCCCGCTCCCGCTCCACCCGTTCGTGCCCCGCCACCGTGCCCAAGAGTGCCAGCGCCTCCCGCGCGGTGAGCCGGTCGAGCCGGACGCCGCCGCTGCCGGGCAGCCCGGCGAGGCGCCGTCGGCTGGTCACGATCGTGGCGCACTTCTGCCCGCTGGGCAGCAGTTGGAGCACCTGGTGGACGGAGGCCGCGTCGTCCAGGAAGACCAGCACCCGGCGGTCGGCCGTCCAACTGCGGAACATCCGCGCGGCCTCCTCCAGCGAGGCCGGCGGCTCGCCGGGCGCGATCGTGCGCAGCATGCTGCGCATCGCCGCCAGCGGCTCCAGCGGCCGGCCCTCGCCGTCGTGCAGGGTGAGGAAGAGCTGTCCGTCGGGGAAGCGTTCCCGTACCCGGTGCGCCACGTGCACCGCGAGCGCGGTCTTGCCGGTGCCGGGCGCGCCCACCAGCGGGACGAGCGCGGCGGAGCGGGCCAGTTGCCGCTCCAGCGCCTCCGTCTCGGCCGTCCGTCCGACGATCTCGGCGATGCCGGCGGGGATCTCGGCCGGCCGGATCAGCCGGTGGCCGGGGCGGGGTGCGGCGGGCCGTTCCGGTGTGTTCAGTGCGGGGGCGTCGGCGAGTACGGCGCTGTGCAGCCGCTGGAGCCGCTCGGAGGGTTCGAGCCCGGTGTGTTCGACGACGGCCCGGCGCAGCCGGGCGTAGCAGCTGAGTGCCTCCTCGCGCAGCCCGGAGCGGTGCGCGGCGAGCAGCAGCTGGGCCGAGAACTCCTCGCGCAGCGGGTGCCGACGTGTCAACGTCTGCAGTTCACCGACGAGTTCACGGTGCAGGCCGAGGCGCAGGTCCGCCTCGATCCGCTGCTGCAGGGCGGCCAGCCTGGTCTCCTCCAGCCGGGCCACCTCGGCGGCGAGGACGGGGCCGTGCGGTACGTCGTCGAGCGCGTCGCCGCGCCACAGGCCGAGCGCCTCGCGCAGCAGCTGGGCGGCCCTGGCGTGGTCGCCGTCCGCCAGCGAGGAGCGGCCGAGCGCGACGCGCTGCTGGAAGGCGTGCAGATCGAGTTCGCCGGGCTGGAGCAGGAGCCGGTAGCCGTTCGGCCGGGTCTCCAGCCACTGCCGCGCCTCCCCGCAGGGGCCCGAGGCCAGGGCCTTGCGCAGCTGGTAGAGGTAGGTCTGGATGGTCTTCCGGGCGAGCCGCGGCGGCTTCTCGTCCCAGAGTTCCTCGATGAGCGTGGCGTGCGAGACCACCCGGCCGGCGTTGAGCAGCAGGGTGGCGAGCACGCGGCGCGGCTTGGCAGCCGCGAGGGTCAGGTCCTCGATTCCGTCACGCACCTCGACGGGTCCCAGCACGGAGAACTCCACGGTCGTCCCTCCAGTCTCCGTAAGATACCTTCGAGAAGGTTTTATAACTGCCCACCCGTTCGTCGGTCAACAAGGGCTCCGAGCGGAGCTGTCGACTCCCTTTGAGCTGCGAGGTGTTGGGGGTCTTGGGATGTGAGACGGCGCTTGAGCGCTGAATATTCTGTCCCGTAGGTTTTTTTTGCGAGCCAAGTTGCCCACTGACGTGCCACCAGGAGGATGACTCTGTCATGCGCCACCCAAGCAACACGTTGGTCGACCCTGCCGCCGCTCTCCCCGCGGGACTCTTCGAGCAGCCTGTCCCGCGCAGCCTGGTGCACCGGGCCTCGGTCTCCGAGGTCTTCCTCACGAGCGTGCATCCCGACGGCCCCGACGGCTTCCTGATCGGCGCCCAGTGGCCGCGGCAGCACAGCTTCTACCGCAGCAGGCACGGCTTCCATGACCCGCTGGTCTTTGCCGAAACGATTCGGCAGGTCGGTCTGATCATCGGGCACACCGGCTACCAGGTCCCGCTCGACGACCACTTCATCCTGAACGGGCTGGAATTCGACATCACGGCCGAAGGCCTCGCCCTGACCGGCGCCCCGGCGGACCTGATGCTGGAGATCCGCTGCGAGAACATCCAGCGCCGCGGCGAGCGCCTGCTCGGCCTCGACTACCGCGTCGGCCTCTACCGCGACATGGTCCGGGTCGGCTCCGCCCGAGGCGGCTTCACCTGCGTCGCCCCGGCCGTCTACCGCCGGCTGCGGGGCACGGGCGCGGCCCCCCTGTCGGGCACGGCACCCCGGTCGGGCGGAGTGTCCCGGTCGGACGGAGCGTCGCTGCCGGGCGAAGGGTCGCTGCCGGGCGAAGGATCGCCGGCCGCCGAACTGCCGCCGCCCGTCGCGCCGGAACTGGTCGGCCAGGAGAACGCGGGCGACGTCGTACTCTCCGCCACGGACCGGCCGGGCAGCTGGCGCCTTCGCTGCGACCCCGACCATCCCGTGCTCTTCGACCACCCCGTCGACCACGTTCCGGGCATGGTCGTCCTGGAGGCGATGCGGCAGGCCGCGTTCGCGCAGTCCGGGGGCCGGCCGCTGCTGGTCGGGTGCGCGATGGAGTTCCTCCGGTACGTCGAACTCGGCCTGCCCACCGAGATCCACGCGGCACTCGAACCGGCCCGTGCCGACGGCACCGTGCCGGTCCGCGTCGCCGCCGCGCAGAACGGCGACTTCGTCGCCCAGGGCGTCCTCCGACTCCGTCCGCACCACGGGAACTGACCCCGATGCGCCCCATCCTGACCGCCCTGCTGCGCCACTCCGGCCTGTCGGCACGCGCCCGGTTCAGGGCCTTGCGCACCTGGTTCACGGACAGCCACCCCGTGATGCTGATCCGCATCCCGTCCGCCTATCCGACGCGGACGTCGACGAAGGACGACGGGTAGTCCTCGACTTCAGGGGGTGTGTACGGGGGCGGGGGGTGTCCGGCGCGGGCGGAGCGGGCCGAGTGGGCCGTGCCCGGCGCCGGAGGTGGAGGGATTCCACCACGTACGGGGGTTGAGAGCTGCCGCCGACCGGCCGGTCGTGCCTCGGCGGCATGCGGCGGCAGCGCAGGTGACATCCGCGGTATCCGCCATGAGCGGTACGCCGCTTGGGCGGCAGCGCTGTCCGGGCGGACGTTCAGGATCACCCGTTCACGTACGACACCGGTGAGCGATCACCTGCTCGCGTACGGCACTGGTGAGCGATCACCCGGTCGCCTACGACGCCGATGAGCAGAGTGTCGTGCGGGCGACGCGCGATGCCCAGGCGGCGCCACCCTCCCGACCGCGGATCGTCCTATCGCGTCGCCCGCTCGCCCGCTCGCCCACTCGGCCGCTCCAGGCTCCGTCGCGCATGCTGTCCCGACGCTGCCACTGCCACCACTGCCACCACTGCCACCACTGCCACCACTGCCACCACTGCATCCGCTGCCATCGCGCCCAGGGCGTCCCCCGCCTCCGTTGCCCGCCGACCCGGCGGCCGGGGGGGGAGCCCTACCTGGAGCCGGGCGGGTAGCACGATCGTCCCGCACGGTCGCCTCGGGAAATGCTGGGCCCGTAGGCCGGTGGTCACCCAGTGATTCCAGAGGAGTTGGCTCGTGCGTGAGCAGGTACGGCAGAAGGTTCGTTCGTCCGGGCGGCGGAGCGGTCGGCGCACAGCCGTGTCGGTCGCGGCCGCAGTGGCCGTCGGTGTCATGACGACGGGCGCCCTGGCCCCGCCCGCGGCGTCCGCCGCCGTCAGGCCGGACTCCATGCAGCAGGGCCTGAACGCTCTGGTGCACACCGACGGCGTACCCGCCGCGCTGGCGAGCGTCCAAGACCGTGAGGGCCGCACCCGCACCTACACCGCGGGGGTCGGCGACCTGGCCACTGGTGCGAAGGTGCCCCGGGACGGTCAGGTGCGCATCGGCAGCAACACCAAGACGTTCACGGCGGTGGTCGTGCTGCAACTGGTCGGCGAGGGCGAGATCGGCCTTGATGCCGCGGTCGACACCTATCTGCCCGGCCTCGTCCGCGGGGACGGGATCGACGGACGCCACCTCACCGTCCGCCAACTACTGCAGCACACCAGCGGACTTCCCAACTACAGCAAGTACCTCAGCGACGACATCCGCCATTACGACCCCCGGGAACTCCTCGACCTCGCTCTCCAGCACAAGGCCGACTTCGCCCCCGGCGCGAACTGGGCCTACAGCAACACGAACTACCTGGTGGCCGGCCTGATCATCGAGAAGGTCACCGGCCGTCCCCTCGCCGAGGAGATCGACCGCCGCATCGTCAAACGCATCGGACTGCGCCACACCTACTTCCCCGCCCCGGGCGAGGTGACGATCCGGGAGCGCCATCCCAGGGGCTACTACCAGGACTCGGCGGGCGCGCCCCTGGTCGACGCCACGCAATGGGACCCGTCCTGGGCCTGGGCCGCGGGCCAGATGGTGTCCACCGACTCGGACCTGAACCGGTTCTTCACCGCGCTGCTGACCGGCCGGCTTCTGCCGAAGGCCCAGCTCGACCAGATGCGCACCACCGTCCCCGCCGGCCACCCCTTTACCGCCGGTGCCCGTTACGGGCTCGGACT
The DNA here is from genome assembly GCF_001514035.1 of Streptomyces yokosukanensis. Classification (GTDB taxonomy): domain Bacteria; phylum Actinomycetota; class Actinomycetes; order Streptomycetales; family Streptomycetaceae; genus Streptomyces; species Streptomyces yokosukanensis. The sequence continues at coordinate 391,260 of NZ_KQ948209.1, forward strand.
CGTGAGCACGCCGCTGTCGTGCGGCGGTGTGTACTGGGGCCACGGCGGCAGCATGACGGGATACGAGACCCGGGGCGGCGTCACCGAGGACGGCCGCGCGGCCGAGGTCGCCGTGACCCTGCAGCCGGGCCAGGCGACCAAGGAGCGCATGGACGGTGTTGTGGACGCGGCTCTGTGCCGCTGAAACCGCGCACCCCGAGGAGTGTCCCGTCCGTGGCCGTGCGTCGTTTCGGCGTGCGCCTGTCGTGTGGGGAGCGCTGCGCCGACACCGCAAGGGGCGGTCAGGCGCGGATCGATGCCATGGCGAGGTCGCGGAACTCCGGCCAGCGTTGCAGGAGGTCCGCGCGGCCGGTCAGGGTGTCCGAGACGTGCTGGACGCCGAAGAAGCCGGAGACCAGAGCGCGGGCGGCGGCCTCCGGGTCGACCCCCTCGCGCAGTTCACCGGCCTCCCGCGCACTGGTGAGCAGATGGGCGAGGAGCTGGGTCCAGCCGACGTAGGGCTGGGGCAACTCGGCGTCGATCAGGGAGCGTTCGAGCTGCAGCCGGGCCCCGGCCTGGACGACGATGTCGGTGGCGAAGGCCTGCGCGGCCCCGTCCAGCACCCGCACCACGGTGTCGAGCGGCGGGTGGCCCTCGGCGAGGATGCCCTCGAGCAGTTCCGGCCAGCGTGAATAGTGCGCCTCGACCACCGCGATGGCGAGGATCTCCTTGTTCGGGAAGTGGAAGTACACGGCGCCCTTGGTCATGCCGACGCGCTTGGCCACGTCCTGGATGGAGGTGCTCTTGAAACCCTTCTCGGCGAACTCCTCCGCCGCTGCGCGCAGTACTTGGGCGCGGGTCTGCACAGCCCGTTCCTGACGCAGGTCGGGCAGGCGGTCCTCGGTCGGGGAGCCTGTCCAGCCAGGGATCGTGATCTTCGAGGTCACGGTGATCGCGCTCCTTCGGTACCCGGCTGAGAGATCGGATGGAAGGCTGCGCCGGTACCACTTTTAATATACCTTCCTGTAGGTATATTTGCCATGAGCGCAGGTGACGAAGCCATGCGCTCTGTGTGAGCCGTGTGTGCTCGCCTCCGGGCGGGCCGGGGGAGGGGAACGCATGGGCATCGGCACATTCATCGACGACGCGGCGCCCGCCGAGCGCGCGTTGCGCACGGCGCCGGTGGCGCGGCTGGCCCGGGCCTCGGCGGCTCGCGTGGACGCGGAGCGGCGGCTGTCCCCGGAACTGGCCGCCGAGATCACCGCCGCCGGCTTTCCCGCCCACTTCGTGCCGCGCCGATGGGGCGGGTCGGCCGGAACCTTCCGGCAACTGGTGGACGCCGTCGCGGCGGTGGGCGAGGAGTGCGTCGCCACCGCCTGGTGCGCCGCCCTCTACGCCGCGCACGGACGGCTCGCGGCCTATCTGCCCGAGCGTGGGCAGCGCGAACTGTGGGGCGCCTCACCGGACGTGCGGATCGCCGCCGCCGTCGTGCCGCCCGCCGGGCGCGCCGTCCCCGAGGGGGAGGGCTGGCGGATCTGGGGCGAGTGGCACTACGCCAGCGGCGTCGACCACGCCGACTGGGTACTGGTCGCCGTACGGCTCGAAGGGGCGGGCGGCGGTCCGCATGGGCACGGGCCGGGCGGCGGTACGCACGCGGCGGCCGGCGGGGCGGGCGGTGGTGCCCATGGGGATGAACCGGATGGCGGTGCGCACGGAGCGGATCGTGGTGTCCCTGAGGTCCGCTGCTTCGCCGTTCCGTGCCGGGAGCTGGTGATCAAGGACAGCTGGCACAGTCTCGGGCTGCGCGGAACGGGCAGCAACACCGTCGTCGCGGCCGGCGTCCTGGTGCCGCGCCACCGCAGTTTCACCCTCGCCGAGCTCGACAACGTGCGCGAGGGGGCGGACCGTTGTCACGCAGTGCCCCACCGGCTCGTCGCCCCGCTCCAGTTCGCCGCGCCGGTCCTGGGGGCCGCCCGCGGTGCCTGGCGGCACGCGTTCGCCGCGGAGCGGGCCGGGCGGCCGGGGGTGCGGGCGGCCGTGACACCGGAGGTGCTCGCCCGCGCCGACGGCGAGATCGAGGCGGCACTGCTGCTCCTGGGCGCCGCCGCCGACCGGGCGGACGCGGGCGACGCGGGGCCGGACGCGGTGACCCGAAACCAGCGCGACGCCGCCCTGGCCGCGGAGTTGTGCACGACCGCGGTGGACCGGCTCTTCCGCGCCGGGGGCACCCGGGCCCATCTCGACGGCGACCCCCTCCAGCGCGCCTGGCGCGACCTCAGCACCGGCGCCTCCCACGCCACACTCGCCTTCGGTACGGCGGCGGCGGCTTTCATGGCGGAGAAGGCGGCGGCCTTCGAGGCGGGGGGAGGGGCCACCCCGGGCGGGGACACGGGCACGGCCCCGACTTTCGACGCGGCCCCGGCCCCGGCCCCCGGCGCGGGCGCCGTCGGCACCTCCGCCGTAGCCCCCCGAGCGGCCACCCCCCTCACGACCGGAGACGCCCGATGACCGCCGCGCACCCTCGCCCCGTCTCCCACCTCAACCGGAGCCCCGGCCCCGACGCCCTCTCCGCGTCCACCTCCCGCACCCGCCCCCACTCCCACGCTCACCCTCACCAGGCCCCCGGTCCCATCGCCCGCTCGCACCGCCACCTCCACCCCCACCTCCACTCCGACTCCCACCCCCGCCGCGTCGCCTTCTTCGACGTCGATCACACGCTCGCCACCGTGACGACCCCCGTCGTCTTCTGGGAGTACTGGTCCACCGCCGCGCGCACCGCGCCGCTGGCCGCCGGGCGGGTGCTGCCCCCGGCGGCGGGGGTGTCGCGGGAGGAGCGCAACCGTGCCTACTACCGGCTCTTCGCCGGTGTGCCCGCGGCGGAGCTGGCGCGGGCCGGGGCCCGTTGGTACGGCGGTTTCCGGGCGACCGCGCAGCCCTTCCTGCCCGCGCCGCTCGCCGCGCTGCGCGCGCACCGGGCGGCCGGAGATCTGATCGTGCTGGTCTCCGGCGCACCGCGTGCCTGTCTCCTGCCGCTCGCCCGCGATCTCGGCGCCGGACTGGTGCTCGCTTGCGAGCAGTTGACGGACGGACGGGGCCGGTTCACCGGTGAGATCGCGCGCCCCGTGATCGGCGCCGCCAAGGCCGACGCGGCGGCGGAGGTGATGGCGCGTCACGGCGCCGACCCGGCGGACTGCCATGCGTACGGGGACCACGGTTCGGATCTGCCGCTGCTCGAACTGTGCGGCCATCCCACGGTGGTGGGCGACGACCCCGTGCCGACCGCGCGGGCGGCGCGGTCCGGCTGGGGGCGGCTCCCCGGCGTCGAGGGACTCCCCGGCGCCGAGCGCCTCCACGGTCCCCAGCGGCTCCGTCGGGGGATTCGCGGACTTCGAATCGGCAAATAAAATACCGTTGAGAAGGTATGTTATTCCTGCCGAGCGACATGCGGACGGGGAGGGTTGGGGAGGTCAGGGTGAAACAGGAACGGGCCATCAGAACGCGCGAGCGGATCCTCGACGCGGCGGCCCAGGGATTCGCCGCGCACGGTTACGGCCGCACCACCATGCAGACCGTGGCCGATCGCATCCGGCTGACGAAGGGCGCCCTCTACGGCCACTTCACCAGCAAGGAGGAGCTCGCGGCCGAGCTGGTGCGCCAGGCGGGACAGGCCTGGCGCCAGGTGGCGGACGCGTCCCGCGGGCCGGGGATCCCGGCCGCGTCCGCGCTGCGCAGGCTGCTGTCCGGACTGGCCCGGCGGCACCACGAGGAGCCGCGGTTCCACGCGGTCTTCCGGATCCTCGCCGAGCAGCCCGACGGCCCCTTCGCCCAGCCCGGGTTCGCACACGACCTGCTCGCGGGGCTGACCGAGGAGTTCCGGCGCGCCCAGCGGGCCGGCGCCATCCCCCGGTGGACCTCGGTCGAGGGGCTCGCGCGGCTCTCGGTCGGGGCCATGCTGCTCGCCAGCCATGCGGGGATCGGCGGCCCGGACGCCGCCGACGCCGTGCGGGACGACGTGGAACTGCTCTGGGACATGGTCGAGGCGCTGTGCCAGGAACGTGAGCCGCCCGCGGCCTGACGCACCCTCGGTGAGGGCCGGTGCGCGGTCTCCGAAAGGAGGCCCGCACCGGCCCTCTCCGCGTTGTCCGGCACTGCTCCAATTCGCCTGTGAGCAGGGACTTTTCGGCATTCCGGGGGCGCTTGGCCGCCGCTTGGTCGCGCGCTGACCGCCGCTTGGCGGCTCCCCGTCAGTCTTTTCCTGCGGCAGGGGGAACGCAGCGCAGAGGTTCTCCGGCCCGACCGAACATCCAGGCAGTTTCCTTGAGTTGTGGAGGACAGCATGACCACGGACGTGTCGTACAAGGATCTCCAGTACGGCTGGGAGGCCGCGTACCAGCAGCAGTCCGAAGGCCCGCTCTGGCAGGACGACCCGATCCCCGTGATCCCGCAGGCCATCAAGGCGCTGACCGCGCGTGAGGCGCGTACGGTCGTCGACCTCGGCTGCGGCGACGGCCGCAACCTCGCGGCGCTGGTCGACGCCGGCTTCACCGCGCTCGGCGTGGACATCGCGCCGACCGGTCTGCAGCACGCCCGCCGGATCATCAAGCAGCGCTCCTTCCTGCTCCGCGCGGACGCCACCGAACTCCCGCTCATCGACGCCTCGGTGGACGCCGTCACCTGCTTCGACGTCTTCGGGCAGATCCAGGACCCGAGCGCCCTGATCACCGAGGCGCGCCGGCTCCTGGTCGAGGGCGGCGTCTTCGTCACCAACGCCTTCACCCCCCAGGACGACACCTACGGGGAGGGCGAGGAGATCGCCCCGAACACCTTCGCCTACAAGGACACCCTCTTCCGCTACTACAGCGAGGAGGAGATCCGGGCCCTGTTCGACGGGTGGGAGATCATCGCGCTGGAGCGCGTGTCCTGGGACGACCCGCCGCACGGCGACTTCCGTCCCTACGCGCACACCCACGACAACTGGATCGTCTACGCGACCCCGGTGGACTGAGGCGGATGACCACGGTCGAAGGCCAGGCCGGGTCGGCACTGCAGGAGCGCCTGCGCCACTTCAGGGCGCTCCTCGGCCCCACCCCGGTCACGCCCGTCACACTGGACGTCGGCGGTCGCCCCCGAACCGTCCACCTCAAGCTGGAAGGGCACAACCTCGCCGGCTCGGTGAAGGCGCGTACGGCCTACGGGCTGGTGCGCGGCCTGCTGGAGTCGGGGCGGCTGCGGCCCGGCGACCGGCTCCTCGAATCCACCTCCGGCAACCTCGGCATCGCGCTGGCGATGCTGGCACGCTATCTGCAGATGGGTTTCACCGCGGTGGTGGACCCGCTGGTGGCGCCGGAGAGCCTGCGACGGCTGTCGGAACTGGGCGCCGAGGTGGTCACGGTCACCGAGCGGGACGCCTCCGGCGGATACCTCCTGTCCCGGCTGGACCGGGTGGCGCAACTCCTGGAGGAGAACCCCCGCTACGTCTGGACCAACCAGTACGGCAGCCCCGACAACCCGGCCGTGCACCGGGAGCTGACCGGCCCGGAGCTGCTGGGTCAGCTGCCGAAGGCCCCGGACGCGGTCTTCGCCGCGATCTCCACCGGGGGGACGTTCGCCGGCGTCAGCCGGTACTTCCGGGAGCACAGCCCGACCACCGAGATGGTCGCGGTGGACATCGAGGGCTCGGTCGCCTTCCGCGGCCGGCCCGGGCGGCGCCATCTCTCCGGCATCGGAGCGAGCCGGCCCTCGGCGTTCCTCGACGACTCCCTCGTCGACCACCTCCAGGTCGCCGACATCCGGGGCGCGGCGCACTACTGCCGGGTGGTGCTGCGGGAGGCCGGGCTGCACATCGGTGCCTCGGCCGGCGCAGTGCTCGCGGGCTGTGCGCGGTACCTGGAGGAGCGCCCCGAGGCCGAACTCGTGGTCTGCCTCTGTGCGGACGGCGGGGAGAAGTACGCCGGCACGGTCTACAACGACCACTGGCTGCGGTCGATCGGGGTGACGCCGCCCGGCGGTGACGCGCCCGACTCCGCTCTCTCCGGGACCGCTATCCTCTCTGGAGTCGGATGAAATAAATTCAGAGAATTTTGCAGAATTCCGAAGAATCCCAGGGAATTCAAGAGGGTTTGGGGTCGGGCATGCCGATGCAGAGTGTCTCGGAGATCCGGGGCGATCTCCAGGAGTTCGTGCGGGGCGGTGGCGGATCGGCCGCTGTCGAGCGGGCGTTCGCGGCCGTCGGACAGCTGGCGGACAGCGAACTGCAGCGCACGGACGAGCACGACGTGGCCATGCTGCTGTGCCTGGCCGGTGTCTGCGCCGGCCTGGCGGGCGGCGGGCCGACGGCGCTCGAACTCCGCGCGGTGGCCGACCGCTACGCGGACACCTCCATCCTCTACACCGGCCGTGTCCTGCCCCGGGTCGAGGAGACCGTCGAACTGATCTACCGGGGGGTCGAGGAGAAATCCGCGGAGATCCTTCTGGAGGCGGCCGACGCCATCAGCCAGGGCTGGGCCGAATACGCCCGCTCCGATTTTCCCGCCGCCTTTTCACAGCTGGCCTCGGCGCTGGGGATCGAGGGCACTGGAGACGAATTCCTGGAGACCTCGTACGTCTCCTGGAAGCGGGGACTGGAGGACAGTGCCCGCGGCTCCGTCGAGGAGGCGCTCGCCGCATTCGGGACGAGCCTCGAGAAATACCGGAAATACTCCTACTACGCGGACGCCGCCTGGCTCTACACCGACCTCGTGATCGCCCGCCTGCTCAGCGGGGAGGTGCAGGCGGCGGTCCGGGTGCTGGACGAGCAGCGCCGGTACGTGGACGACGTGATCGCGTCGGCCGGGCACCGGCCGGCCACGGAGGGCACCTCCTACGCCTTCCACCTCGGCGACGTACGAAGCGGCGGGTACAGCTCGTTCGTGGACTCGGCGGTGGTGGGGCCGCAGGGGCTCGGTCCCGACGACCGGGCGCTGCTGCGCCGCTACGTCCGGGTCAGCGAAAGCCTGCTGGCCTACGCCGGTTCGCGCTCGCGCCGGGACCTCGACGCGGCACTGGACCTGTTCTCCTTCGGATGGCTGGGCTACCTCGACTCGCCCTACCCGGAGATCTTCCACCGGCTGGTCCGGCATCTGGAGGGCCCCGAGCCGGTCGCGCCGCTGCTGCTCACCGTGCACGTCCGCTGGCGCGGCCTGCTGCAGGCCAGCCAGCTGCGGATCCGGTCGGCCGATCTGATCCGCACCGCGATGGACCTGAGGGAGCGTCTGCAGGCCGCCGGCCTGGAGACGGAGGCCGACATCGCCCTGCTGGACGCGGGCATGCTCCACTTCGCCCTCTACGGCAAGGCGGCCACGGCGTCCTGGCTCTCCCGCCAGCTCGCCGAGCTGCGCCGACTGGTGCCGGGCCCCCTGCAGGCCGTCGTGGAGGCGCTCCAGGTGCCGCCGCAGGCGGGACTGCAGACCCCGCTGGCGCACTACCTCGGGGCGCGGGCGGCCCACCGGGTGCCGGACTTCATGCCGGCGTTCGGGGTGTTCCGCCGGGACCTGCGCAGCAGACGGGAACTGCCCGCCGAGGTGGACCTCGCCTGCTACGGGGAGAGCCTGTGGATCAACGGAATCCTGATTTACGAGACCGCTCCCGCCGCGCTGGTCGCGATCCTCGGCGAACTCGGATGTGAGCTGACGCAGGCCCGCGCCGAGGAGCGCGAGGTCCCCTACCTCTCCGCGGCCGAACTGGCTGAGCGCACCGGACGGACCAGCAGCGCGGTGGTCCAGGTGGTACGGCGGTTCCGGGCCGTCTGCCAGGAACAGCTGGACCGCAGCACCGAGTTGGGCCTGAAACCGGACGACGTGCTCCAGGGCCGGCCCGGCTACCGGTTCAGCCCGACCGTCGTGGGCGAGGTGGAATTCCGCCTGCTGCCGGGCAAGTCACCGACCTGACACATCATTTGACCGACCGACGATTCACGAACCGTTCCAAGGAGCCCGGGTGTCCCACCTGATCATCGAGCCGACCGACGTCGCCGCGGACTGGAAGTTCGCCGTGGTCCTCAAGGCGAAGCTGCCCGCCGGGGTGGCGATCAACGCCGCCACGCACACCGCTCTGGGCCTGGCCGCCAAGGCCGCGGCCGAGCACCCCGAACTGGCCGCCAAGATGTCCTTCCTGAACTTCCTGGACGCGGACGGCGGCACGCACGCGCCGATCTCCGGCCTCTCCCTGGTCGTCCTGGAGGGCCGCGCGGCCGGACTGCGCCGGTTCCGCGCCGAGGCGGGCGCCGCCGGTCTGCTGGTCAACGACTTCGTCTCGGCGATGACCGGGGACACCTACGCCGAGCAGCTGGAACGGGTCGCCGGCCTGCCCGAGGAGGAGCTGGAGTACTACGCCGTGGCCGCGTTCGGCCGACGCGACGAACTCGATCCGCTCACCAAGAAGTTCTCCCTGTGGAAGTAGCCGCGGGGAGCCATGGACACCAGGAGATGAGGATTCATGACCGCTGCAACGCCCCTCGCCGTCATACCGGGCGCCCTCGTCGAGGACGTCCTGCGTGACGCCCACGCGGAGGCGCTCCGGATCGTCGAGGAGGTCTACGTCCAGTCCGTGCAGAGCCGTCTGGTCAACCCGGAGAGCCTGTTCCTGCGCCCGGACGCGCAGGCACGGGAACGGGTGATCGCCCTCCCCGCCTACGTGCCCGAGCCGAACCCGGCCATGGGCATCAAGTGGATCTCCAGCTTCCCGGAGAACCTGAGCCTCGGACTGCCCCGGGCCTCCGCGGCCATCGTGCTCAACGACGTGGCCACCGGCTTCCCGGTGGCCCTGCTGGAGGGCGCGAGGATCAGCGGTCTGCGCACCGCGCTCTCCGCCCTGGTCGGCGCCAACACGCTGACGGCGGGTGGCCGGCGGGCCGCGAAGGTCGCGATTCTGGGCACCGGCTACATCGCAGCCAACACGGTCTCCGCGTTCCTCGCCGACGGCTGGACCTGGGACCGGGCCACGGTGTTCGACCTCGCCGTCGAACGCGCCGAGGCCTTCGCCGGCCGGTTCACCGGCCGGGCCGAGCTGGCCGTGGCGCACAGCGCCGAGGAGGCCCTGACCGACGCCGACCTGGTGCTGCTCACCACCACCGCGATCACCCCGCACATCGACAGCCTCCAACGGCTCGCCCCGAACGCCACCGTCCTGCACATGTCCCTGCGGGATCTGACCCCCGAGGCCCTCTCCGGCGCCGAGCACTTCGTCGACGACGTCTCCCACGCCCTGCGCGAGCGCACCTCGCTCGCCCTCGCCGTGGAGGCCGGCACGGTGCGGCGCGACGCGATCCGCGCGGTGGGCGAAGTACTCCTCGGCGACTGCCGACGCACCCCGGACCGCCGCGCGGTCTACGCCCCCTTCGGTCTGGGCTCGCTCGACATCGCCCTCGCCTCGCTCGTCCTGGAGCGCGCCCGCGATCTGCCCGAGGCCCTGATCGTCGAGGACTTCTCCGGCACCGCCGCCCGGTGAACGCCCCCGGCCCCGCCGGACGCCACTGACCTCGGCCGAAACCGTTCCCCTCGTTCGGCCTCCGTCTCGCCTCCGTCTCGTCTTCGTCCCACCCTGACCACGCATCACCGGCAGCCCGTCGCGGCCGCGCCGTCGATGCCCCCTGCCCTGCTGAACCCGTCTGGAGTACCGGCATGCCCGAAACCGCCCTGACCACCGAGGACTTCAAGGTCGCCGACCTCTCCCTGGCCGAGTTCGGCCGCAAGGAGATCACGCTCGCCGAGCACGAGATGCCGGGCCTGATGGCGATCCGCAAGGAGTACGCCGAGGCCCGGCCGCTGGCCGGCGCCCGTGTCACCGGCTCGCTGCACATGACCGTGCAGACGGCCGTCCTGATCGAGACCCTGGTCGCGCTCGGCGCGCAGGTCCGCTGGGCGTCCTGCAACATCTTCTCCACCCAGGACCACGCCGCCGCCGCGATCGCCGCCGCCGGCATCCCGGTCTTCGCCTGGAAGGGCGAGACCCTCGAGGAGTACTGGTGGTGCACGGAGCAGGCGCTGACCTGGCCCGGCCACGCGGGCCCGAACATGGTCCTGGACGACGGCGGTGACGCCACCCTCCTCGTCCACAAGGGCGTCGAGTACCGCAAGACCGGCCAGCTCCCGCCCGCCGACAACGAGGAACTGGCCGTCGTACAGGCCCTGTTGAAGGCGAGCACCCTCGACTGGACGGCACTCGCGGCCGAGATCCGGGGCGTGACCGAGGAGACCACGACCGGTGTCCACCGCCTGTACGAGATGCACCGCGACGGCGCCCTCCTCTTCCCGGCGATCAACGTCAACGACGCGGTGACGAAGTCGAAGTTCGACAACAAGTACGGCTGCCGGCACTCGCTGGTGGACGGCATCAACCGTGCCACGGACGTCCTGATCGGCGGCAAGACCGCCGTCGTCTGCGGCTACGGCGACGTCGGCAAGGGCTGCGCCGAGTCCCTGCGCGGCCAGGGCGCCCGCGTCATCGTCACCGAGATCGACCCGATCTGCGCGCTGCAGGCGGCCATGGACGGCTACCAGGTCGCCACCCTGGAGAGCGTCGTCGGCGTCGCCGACATCTTCGTCACCACGACCGGAAACCGTGACGTCGTCATGGCCCGCCACATGGAGCAGATGAAGCACCAGGCCATCGTGGGGAACATCGGTCACTTCGACAACGAGATCGACATGGCCGGTCTGGCGAAGATCCCGGGGATCGTGAAGGACGAGGTCAAGCCGCAGGTCCACACGTGGACGTTCCCGGACGGCAAGAAGATCATCGTGCTGTCCGAGGGGCGTCTGCTGAACCTGGGCAACGCCACCGGCCACCCCTCCTTCGTGATGTCCAACTCCTTCGCGGACCAGACGCTCGCCCAGATCGAGCTGTTCACCAAGCCCGAGGAGTACCCGGTCGGCGTCTACGTGCTGCCCAAGCACCTCGACGAGAAGGTCGCCCGTCTCCACCTGGACTCCCTCGGCGTCGAACTGACCACCCTGACCCCGGACCAGGCCGACTACCTCGGCCTGCCCGTGGAGGGCCCCTACAAGCCCGAGCAGTACCGCTACTGATCAGCGCTCAGCCGCTCCGCCGTACCGCACCCGCCACCTTTCCCGCCTTTCCCGTCTTTCCCACCATTCCTGCCAACTCTGCGACCAGCGAAGGGATCCACCATGTCTCGCCGCC
>NZ_KQ948209.1:402889-455560 GCF_001514035.1 Streptomyces yokosukanensis
CGGCGTACGAGACCCGTGTCGAGGGCGATGACGACGAGCTGGACCAGCAGGGCGCCGGCGACCAGGGCCTGATGTTCGGCTACGCCTGCGACGACACCCCCGAGCTGATGCCGCTGCCGATCCATCTGGCCCACCGGCTCTCGCGCCGGCTGGCCGCGGTCCGCAAGAACGGCACCGTCCCCTACCTGCGCCCGGACGGCAAGACCCAGGTCACCATCGAGTACGACGGCGACAAGGCCGTACGCCTGGACACGGTGGTCGTCTCCTCGCAGCACGCCGCCGACATCGACCTGGAGGCGCTGCTGGCGCCCGACATCCGCGAGTTCGTGGTGGAGCCGGAGCTGAAGGCCCTCGCCGAGAGCGGGATCACCCTTCGCACCGAGGGCTACCGCCTCCTGGTCAACCCCACCGGCCGTTTCGAGGTCGGCGGTCCGATGGGTGACGCCGGCCTGACCGGCCGCAAGATCATCATCGACACCTACGGCGGCATGGCCCGCCACGGTGGCGGCGCCTTCTCCGGCAAGGACCCGTCCAAGGTGGACCGCTCGGCCGCCTATGCCATGCGCTGGGTCGCCAAGAACGTCGTCGCCGCCGGCCTCGCCGCGCGCTGCGAGGTCCAGGTCGCCTACGCGATCGGCAAGGCCGAGCCGGTCGGTCTGTTCGTCGAGACGTTCGGCACGGAGACCGTGCCGGTGGCGCGCATCCAGGAGGCCGTGTCCAAGGTCTTCGACCTGCGTCCGGCCGCGATCATCCGGGACCTCGACCTGCTGCGCCCGATCTACGCCCAGACGGCCGCCTACGGCCACTTCGGCCGCGAACTGCCCGACTTCACCTGGGAGCGCACCGACCGCGCCGACGACCTGCGCGCCGCCGCCCAGTCCTGAACCGCCCGGCCGCCCCGCCACCGCCGCCGCGCGCGAGACCACGTCATACGAGACCACGTCATACGAGACCGCCTCACGCGAGACCGCTTCGCACGAGACCACTTCGACGCGACACTTCGACGAGACAAGGAGCAGACCGTGCGCATCGCCGTCACGGGTTCGATCGCCACCGACCACCTCATGCAGTTCCCCGGCCGGTTCACCGATCAGCTGATAGCCGACCGCCTCGACACGGTCTCGCTGTCCTTCCTGGTGGACCATCTGGAGGTGCGCCGGGGAGGGGTCGCCGCCAACATCGCCTTCGGCCTCGGCCGGCTCGGGCTGCGCCCGCTGCTGGTGGGCGCCGTCGGAAGCGACTTCGACCCCTACCGGGCCTGGCTGGAGGAGCACGGCGTGGACACCGGATGTGTCCATGTCTCCGCCACCGCCCAGACCGCCCGCTTCATGTGCACCACCGACCTCGACCAGAACCAGATCGCCTCCTTCTACGCCGGGGCGATGGCCGAGGCCGACCGCATCTCGCTGCGCGCGGTCGCCGAGGCCGCCGAGGGGCTCGACCTGGTCGTGGTCTCGCCCAACGCGCCGGAGGCGATGGTCCGGCACACCGAGGAGGCCCGGGAACTCGCCGTACCCTTCCTCGCCGACCCCTCGCAGCAGCTGCCCCGGCTCACCCGGGAGCAGGCCCGCACCCTGGTGGACGGCGCCCGCTACCTCTTCACCAACGAGTACGAGGCCGAGCTGCTCCGCGAGCGCACCGGCTGGAGCGAGGCGGAGGTGCTGGAGCGGGTGGGGGCCTGGGTCACCACGCTCGGCCCGCGCGGTGCCCGCATCCAGCGGGTGGCCGGGCCGACGGTGGCCGTGGACGCCGTACCCGCCGAGGCCGTCGCCGACCCCACCGGTATCGGCGACGCCTTCCGCGCGGGGTTCCTCGCGGCCGTCAGCCGCGGGCTCGGCGACGAGGACGCCGCCCGGCTGGGCAGCGCCTGCGCGACGCTGGTGCTGGAGGCGGTGGGCTCGCAGGACCTGAGCCTCGCCCCGGCCGCCGTGCTCGACCGCCTGCACACGGCCTACGGAGAGTCGGTGGCCGCGCGCCTGGAGGAGCGCCTGGCGGTGGCGGTATGAGCACCGACGCCCGCCTGGCCCGGGTGGCCGCGCTGCGCGAGGCGCTCGCCACCCGGGTCGTGGTCGGCGACGGCGCCATGGGGACCATGCTGCAGGAGCAGAACCCGACGCTCGCGGACTTCCAGGAGCTGGAGGGGTGCAACGAGATCCTCAACGTGACCCGCCCCGACATCGTCCGCTCGGTCCACGAGGAGTACTTCGCGGCCGGTGTCGACTGCGTGGAGACCAACACCTTCGGCACCAATCTCTCCGCCCTCGGGGAGTACGAGATCGAGGACCGGATCCTCGAACTGGCCGAGGCGGGCGCGCGGATCGCCCGGGAGGCCGCCGACGCGTTCACCGCGCGGGACGGCCGCACCCGCTGGGTGCTCGGCTCCATCGGCCCCGGCACCAAGCTGCCCACCCTGGGCCATGTGCCCTACGGGGCGCTCCACGACGGCTATCGGCTGAACACGGCGGGGCTGATCGCGGGCGGCGCGGACGCGCTGCTGGTGGAGACCAGCCAGGACCTGCTGCAGGCGAAGGCGGCCGTCCTCGGGGCGAAACGGGCCATGGCCGAGGCCGGTCTCGTGCTGCCGCTGCTCGTCCACGTGACCGTCGAGACGACCGGGACGATGCTGGTCGGCTCGGAGATCGGCGCGGCCCTGACCGCGCTGGAGCCGCTCGGCATCGACCACATCGGCCTGAACTGCGCGACCGGCCCGGCGGAGATGAGCGAGCACCTGCGCCACCTGGCCCGCAACGCCCGGATCGGGCTGTCCTGCATGCCCAACGCGGGGCTCCCCGTGCTCACGTCCGACGGGGCGCACTACCCGCTGGCCCCGGCCGAACTGGCCGACGCGATCGAGGTGTTCGTCCGGGACTACGGCCTCGCCCTGGTCGGCGGCTGCTGCGGCACCACCCCGACACACCTGAAGGCGGTGGTGGACCGGGTGCGCGGGCGCGCCCTCACCCCGCGCAGCCCGCGGCCCGAGGCGTCGGCGGCCTCGCTGTACCAGTCGGTGCCGTTCCGGCAGGACACCTCCTATCTGGCCATCGGCGAGCGCACCAACGCCAACGGCTCGAAGAAGTTCCGCGAGGCGATGCTCGCGGCCGACTGGCAGACCTGCGTGGAGATCGCCCGGGAGCAGATCCGGGAGGGCGCGCATCTGCTGGACCTGTGCGTGGACTACGTCGGCCGGGACGGCACGGAGGACATGCGGGAGCTGGCCGGCCGGCTGGCCACCGCCTCCACGCTGCCGATCGTGCTGGACTCGACCGAGCCGAAGGTGCTGGAGGCCGGGCTGCAGATGCTCGGCGGGCGGGCGGTGCTGAACTCGGTCAACTTCGAGGACGGCGACGGCGAGGACTCCCGGTTCACCCGGATCGCCGAGCTGGCGCGGGAGTACGGCGCCGCGCTGATCGCGCTGACCATCGACGAGGAGGGCCAGGCCCGTACCGCCGAGAAGAAGGTCGCGGTCGCCGAGCGGCTGATCGAGACCCTGGGCAGCCGCCATGGCATCGCCGAGCACGACATCCTGGTGGACTGCCTCGCGTTCACGCTGGGCACCGGGCAGGAGGAGTCGCGCCGCGACGGCGTGGAGACCATCGAGGCGATCCGCGAGCTGAAGCGGCGCCACCCGGACGTGCAGACCACGCTGGGCCTGTCCAACATCTCCTTCGGCCTCGGCCCGGCCGCGCGGATCGTGCTGAACTCGGTGTTCCTCGACGAGTGCGTGGCGGCCGGACTGGACTCGGCGATCGTGCACGCGGCCAAGATCCTGCCGATGGCCCGGATCCCCGCCGAGCAGCGCGAGGCCGCCCTCGACCTGATCCACGACCGGCGCCGGGAGGGCTACGACCCGCTGCAGCGGTTCCTCGCCCTGTTCGAGGGCGCCACCGCCACCTCCCTGAGGGCGGGCAAGGCCGAGGAGCTGGCCGCGCTGCCGCTCCAGGAGCGGCTGCAGCGGCGCGTCGTCGACGGCGAGCGCACCGGTCTGGAGGCCGACCTGGACGAGGCGCTGACGGTCCGCCCGGCGCTGGAGATCGTCAACGAGGTGCTGCTGGAGGGCATGAAGACGGTCGGCGAGCTGTTCGGCTCCGGCCAGATGCAGCTGCCGTTCGTGCTGCAGTCCGCCGAGGTCATGAAGGCCGCGGTGGCCCACCTCGAACCGCACATGGAGAAGGCCGAGGACGGCCGGGGCGGGTCGGGCAAGGGCACCATCGTGCTGGCCACAGTCAAGGGCGACGTGCACGACATCGGCAAGAACCTCGTCGACATCATCCTGTCCAACAACGGCTACGACGTGGTCAACATCGGCATCAAGCAGCCGGTCTCGGCCATCGTGGAGGCGGCCCAGGAGCACCGGGCGGACGTCATCGGCATGTCGGGGCTGCTGGTGAAGTCCACGGTGATCATGAAGGAGAACCTTCAGGAACTGAACCAGCGCGGCCTGGCCGCCGACTTCCCGGTGATCCTCGGCGGTGCCGCCCTCACCCGCGCCTACGTCGAGCAGGACCTGCACGAGATCTACCGGGGCGAGGTCCGCTACGCCCGCGACGCCTTCGAGGGCCTGCGTCTGATGGACGCCCTGATGGCCGTCAAACGCGGGGTGCCCGGCGCCGCGCTGCCCGAGCTGAAACAGCGGCGGCACGCCCGCGTCGAGGTCGCCGAGCCGGCGGAGTCCACCCGGCGCTCGGACGTGAGGACGGACAACCCGGTGCCCGTCCCGCCGTTCTGGGGCGACCGCGTCGTCAAGGGGCTCTCCCTCGCCGACTACGCCTCCTGGCTGGACGAGGACGCCCTGTTCAAGGGCCAGTGGGGACTCAAGGCGGCCCGCGGCGGCGGCCCCTCCTACGAGGAGCTGGTGGAGACCGAGGGCCGGCCACGGCTGCGGATGTGGCTGGACCGGCTGCAGACCGAGGGCTGGCTGGAACCCGGTGTCGTCTACGGCTACTTCCCGGCGGTGTCCAGCGGCAACGACCTGCTGGTCCTCGGTGACGACGGCGGCGAGCACACCCGCTTCACCTTCCCCCGCCAGCGCCGCGGCCGGCGGCTGTGCCTCGCCGACTACTTCCGCCCGCAGGAGTCGGGGGAGAAGGACGTCGTCGCCTTCCAGGTGGTGACCATGGGCGCCCGTGTCTCCACGGCGGCGGCCGAGCTGTTCGCCGCCGACTCCTACCGCGAGTACGTCGAACTGCACGGGCTGTCCGTGCAGTTGGCCGAGGCCCTCGCCGAGTACTGGCACGCCCGGGTCCGCGCCGAGCTGGGCTTCTCGGGCGAGGACCCCCAGGACATGAAGGACATGTTCGCGCTCCGGTACCGCGGAGCGCGCTTCTCCCTCGGCTACGGCGCCTGCCCCGACCTGGAGGACCGCGCCAAGATCGTGGACCTGCTGCGGCCGGAGCGGATCGGCGTCCGCCTGTCGGAGGAGTTCCAGCTGGACCCGGAGCAGTCCACCGACGCCTTCGTCCTCCACCACCCCGAAGCCAAGTACTTCAACGCCCGCTGAGCCGACAGCACAGAGAGGGGACACCACCATGGTCCGGCACCAGCCGAAGCTCGGCGAGGTGATCGCCGCCGGAGACACCTCGTACTCCTTCGAGTTCTTCCCGCCCCGCAACGAACTGGCCGAGCGCCGTTTCTGGAAGGCGCTGCGCCGGGTGGAGACGGTCTCGCCGGCCTTCGTCTCCATCACCTACGGAGCCGGGGGCACCTCCCGGGACAGCACGGTGCGCATCGCCGAACGGATCGCCGCCGAGACCACGCTCACCCCCGTCGCGCACCTGACGGCCGTCGGCCACTCGCGGGCCGAACTGCGCAACATCATCGGCCAGTACGCCGAGTCCGGCATCACCAACGTGCTCGCGCTGCGCGGCGACCCGCCGGGCGACCCGAACGGAACGTGGATCCCCCACCCGCAGGGCTTCCGGCACGCGGCGGAGCTGGTGGAGATGGTCAGGTCCTGCGGCGAGTTCTCCATCGGCGTGGCCGCCTTCCCGGAGGGACACCCCCGGTCCGCCGGCCCGGAGGCCGAGCTGCGCCACTTCGTGGACAAGTGCCGGGCCGGCGCCGACTACGCGATCACCCAGATGTTCTTCCGCGTCGAGGCCTACCTGCGGCTGCGCGACCGCGTCGCCGCCGCCGGCTGCACGACCCCGATCGTCCCGGAGATCATTCCGATCACCGACCACCGGCAGCTGCGCCGCTTCGCCGCGCTCAGCGACGCCCCCCTGCCGACCGCGCTCGCCGGCCGGCTGGAACGGCACCGGGACGACCCGGCCGCCGTACGCCGGATCGGCATGGAGCACGCGCACGAGATGTGCGCGCGCCTGGTCGCCGAGGGCGCGCCCGGTCTGCACTTCATCACCCTCAACCGGGCCGAGGACGCGCTGGCGCTGCACGCGGCCGTCGCCCCGGACCGCCCCGCCCGTCACCCCGTAGGAGCCTGACGCGACGTCAGGCGGTCTTCTGGAGTCCGAGTGTCCCCCCATGAGTCCCACGAGCCCCATGAGTCCTACGAGTCCCACGAATGGTTCTCCCATGCATCGCGACATCGTCATCATCGGCGGCGGGGCCACCGCGGTCGCTGCCTTCACCCAGGTCGTACGGACGCCGGGCATCGCCTCCGTCACCACGGTCGACCCGAATCCCGTGGGCCTGGGCCATGCGTTCGGTGTCAGCGATCCGCTGCTGCTGTGCAACACCTCGGTGGACGTCACCTCCCTCCGGCCTGACGGCCCCTCCGACCTGCTCGACTATCTGAGCGCGCGCGGCTGGGCCGCCCGGCCCGAGGACTTCGTGCCGCGCTATCTCGTCGGCCACTACTGCCGCGAGCGCTATCTGAGCGGCAGGTGCGAGGCCGAGCGGCACGGCACCGCCGTCGCCCACCACCGGGCACGGGCCACCACCGTCCGTGCCACGGCGGACGGCTACCGCGTGGAACTCGACGACGGCCGCCGGCTCGCCGCCACCGATGTGCTGGTCTGCCTCGGCCTCGACCGGCCCCGGCTGCCCGAGCTGCTGCGCCCCTACGACGGCCATCCGCGCCTGCTGCCCCAGCCCTACCCCACCGGCCGCCTCCGCGCCCTGCCGGACAAGGCCGAGGTGCTGGTCCTCGGGTCCAAGCTGTCGGCCGTCGACGCCGCCCTGGTGCTGTGTGCCGACGGCCGCCGGACGGTGATGACCTCCCCCTCCGGACGGCTCCCCGCCGTCCGCACCCGGCTGTGCCGCCCCGACCGGCCGCTGCTCGACTCCCGCCGCTGGCAGCGGCTCGACCCGCGCGCCGAGGACCTCGACCGGGAGCTGACCCGGCTGCTGCTGCGGGCGATCGGCCGCGCCGGAGCCGGGCTGGGACTGCGGGCGCAGACCTCGTCGGCCGCCGTACCGGAGGAACGGCTGCGCCAGGAACTCGCCCTGGCCGCGGCCGGCCGGGTGCCCTGGCAGGACGTGATCGCCGAGGTCATCGACGCCATCAACGACTGGACCGCACCGTGGGACCCGGCCCTGCGCGCCGAGGTGCTGGGCCGCTACCGGGGACTGATGTCCCGGTACATCTCCTCGATCCCGGCCCGCAACGCCCGTCTGATCAGCGGCCATCTGGACTCCGGCCGGCTGTCGCTCGCACCCGGCTACCCCGTCGGCATCGAGCCCGTCGCGGACGACGACGGCTGGGAGGTGGAGTGGCCGGACGGCCGCCACGAGCGCTTCACCCATGTGGTGTGCGGAACCGGATTCCACACCCCGCAGCTCGACGCGGCGGCCCCGGGGGTCTACCGGATCGGCCCGTCCGTCGTCCACGACGCCGCCCCGGAGATCACCGAGGACCTGCGGCTCGTCGATCCGCACCGCGGATCCACCGAGCGGATCTGGGTGCTGGGCGCCGCCGCGCACTCGCGCACCGCCATCGTCAACTACCTGAACACGGCCGCCAAACAGGCCCAGCGGGTGGCCGCCCAGTTCACCGCGCCCGCCGTACCCGCGGTGCCCGCCGCGCCGAGCGCGCTCGCCGCCTGACACCCGCCCGAACTCCGAAAGCAGAAATCCCGTGATCGTTCTCGTCAACCCCGTCTCCACCGGCGCCGAACTGGCCCGCGCCTTCCGCGAGGAGGGCGCCGACTGCCTGCACCTGTACGAACCCGAGCTGCGCGACGCCTGGGAGACCGACCGCACCGGCCCGCCCACGCTGCTCCACCAGGACCTGCCGACCACCCTCGCGCACCTGCGCACCCTCGGCCCCACCGCGGTCGTCGCGGCCAGCGAGTACGGCGTCATCCTCGCCGACACCCTCGCCGCCGCACTGGGCCTGGACCACCACCGCCCCGAACTGATCGAGGCCCGCCGCGACAAGCAGCTGATGGTCCAGGCGCTCGAGGCCGCCGGCGTCCCGGCCGCGCGCACCGTCTCCGTGCGCACCGGCGAGGAGCTGCGCACCACGCTCGGCACATGGCAGGAGGGCTATCCGCTGATGATCAAGCCGCGCAACAGCGCGGGCAGCGACGGCTGCCGGATCTGCCACAGCCGCGAGGAGGCCGAGGAGGCGTTCCGGGCGATCGCCGCCGAGCGGAACCTGATGGGCGAGGTCAACGACGAGGTACTGGTCCAGGAGTTCCTGGCCGGCACCCAGTACATCGTCAACACCGTGAGCCTGCACGGACGTCATCTGCTCACCGAGGTCTACCGCGAGCGCATCGACCACGTCGAGGGCGCCCCGGTGCTCCGGCACATCATCTCCCGGCCCGCCCTGACCGAGGCCGAACAGGAGCTGGCCGCCTACGTCCTCGACTGCCTCGACGCACTCGGCATCCGCGAGGGCGCCGCCCACACCGAGGTCATGCTGACCCCCCGCGGACCCCGGCTGATCGAGGTCAACTCCCGTGTCATGGGCCCCTCCCTGGCGCCCGACCCGTACTTCTCGGCGCTCTCCTACAGCCAGCAGCACCTGGTGGTGGAGCGCTATCTGCGGCCCGCCGAGTTCGAGGCCCGCTTCGGCCTGCCCTACGCCCCGCCGCGCACGGTCGCCAAGGCGTTTCTGCGCCCCCACCGCGAGGGGGTCCTGAAGGCGGTGGACGGCTTGCGCGTGCTGCGCCGGCTGCCCGGCTTCCACAGCCTGGACCGGGCACCCGTCATCGGCGAGCCGGTGCGCGACCGGTATCTGACCACCGGCACCTCCGGGATCGCCTTCCTGGTCCACGAGGACGAGTCGGTGCTGCTCGACTCGCTGGCCGCGCTGCACGCCCTCGAGGACGAGGGCCGCTTCTTCCGGCTCGCCGAGGCGGAGGCGGCGCAGCCCGTACCGGAGGGTGTGAGCTGACGTGCCGACCGCCCTCATCCTGGTCTCGGTCCTGCTCCAGGCACTCGCCGACGGCTTCCTCTCCGGGCGGCTGGGCTTCGGCGGCAGCCTGCAGTTCTCCTGCATCGCCTTCGTCACCGCCACCGTGGCCTGCGGCGCGCTCCACGCGGCGCGCCGCACCCGCACGGCCCGGCGCACGGCGCCGCGCGGGCCCGGGACCGTCCGGCTCATGGCGCTGATGAACCTGGCCACCGCCGTCACGTTCCTGGGCTTCTACATCTCGCTGGCCTGGGTCCCGGCCGCGCTCGCCAGCAGCGTGCAGTCCGGGGTGGGTCCCCTCGCGGTGATCTGCACCGGCCTGGTGCGCGGCGAGGGACGGCCGGGACCGGGGAGGGTGGCCGCGGCGCTCGGCCTGCTGGTCCTGTCGGGGGCGATCGCCCTGCGGCTGGACGGCCGGGCCGGCGCCCTCGACGGCGCCACGCTCGGCGGTACGGCCCTGGTCGCGCTGTCGGGTGTCTCGGCGGCGCTCCTGGCGCGGCTGTCCCGGCAGTTGGGGCAGGCCGGTGCGGAGCCGACATGGGTCATGACCCACCGCTTCCACCTGACCTACGTCTGTGCGGGCGCCCTGCTGCTCCTCGGCGCGGGCGGCACCGCCTCCGCCGGGCCCCCGCTGCCCCTCATGGCGCTGACGGCCCTCGGCGCGGTGGCCCTGCCGCTGCTCCTGCTGCAGTTCGGACTGCAGCGCGCGGAGCCCCTGTCGGCGATGGTCCTGCTCAGCACCCTGCCCGGACTGGTCTATCTGAGCCAGGCCGTGTTCGGCGGCACCCTCGACCCGGTGACCTGCGCCCTCATCGCGCTGCTGATCGCCGTGGCGGTCCTCGCCGCCCGCCCGGACCGGCCCACCGCAGCCCCGGTCGACTCCGGGGACCCCGCCGACCGGGCGGAGACCCGAAGCCGGCAGTCCGCTTCGCTCACCTCGTCGCCACCCGCGTGAACCGCGACGCCGTGTGCAGGTCCCGCTCGATCTCACCGGCGGTGGAGCGCAGTTCGGGCAGGAGGGCGTGGACGCAGTCCTCCAGGGTGCGGCGGGCCGGGTGGGTCGCCACGTTCAGCGCGGCCACCGTGCGGCCCGTCCGGTCGCGCACCGGAACCGCGATCGACCGCAGCCCGGACTCCAGCTCCTCGTCGACGAGGGCGTAGCCCCGGGCGCGCACCTCGGCGAGCGCAGGGGACGGCGGATCGGCGTCGGCGAGGAGCACCCGGCCGAGCGAGGTCGCGGCGGCGGGCAGGCGCGCGCCCACGGTGACGTCCACGGTGAGCACCCGGCTCGTGCCCGCTCCGGCCGTGTACTGGATCTCCCCGCCGTCGGCCGTCAGCACCGCGAGCGCGGCCGGTTCGTGCACCCGGTCCGCGAGGGCGCGCAGCCGGGGCCCGGCGAGGCGGGCGAGCGTGGTGCGGGACAGGGGCGGGAAGCCGAGGTCCAGGACGCGCGGGGTGAGGGTGAAGGTGCGGTCGGGGTGCGCGGTCACCAGGCCCAGGTGCTCGTGGGTGAGCAGGGCGCGCCGGGCGGTGGCCCGGCTGAGGCCGGTCGCCCGCGCCACCTCCGTCAGCGCCGGTGCCGAGCGGCCCGTACCGAAGGCGGTCAGTACGGTCAGGCCGCGGGCCAGGGACTCCACGAAGTCCCGGCCCAGTTCGTGCTTGGAGGCCGCCGTCCAGGTCGCGAGGCCCGACGGCGCCGGCCCCGGCTCGGGCGGCGGTGCCGTGCGCAGTTCGGCCTCCATCGCCGCCACCGCCGTACGAAGGCGCGGCAGAAGGCTGGTGCCGAGGTCGGCCGCGGAGTGCCGGCTGGTGTGGCTGACCACGCTCGCCACGCAGGCCGGACGGCCGGTGCCGGGATCCCGCACCGGTACGGACACGGCCACCAGGCCCGGTTCGATCAGTTGGTCGTCCACCGCCCAGCCGTCCCGGCGGGCCCGCTCCACCCGGTGCGCGAAGGCGGCGTCGTCGGCGGACGCGGGCCGGGGCGGTGCGGCGGGGAAGGCCGCGCCCGCCGGGTCCGCCGCCCGGCGCGCCCGCCACCGCGCCCAGTCTTCCTCGGCCCACCCGGTCGCGAACAGCGGGCCGGGCGCCGTGCGTTCGGCCGGCAGCAGGTCGCCGATGCGGAAGCTCACCGACATCGCGCGGCGGCGGGTGGCCTGGTGGACGAAGCGGATGCCGTCCAGGTCGGGGACCGCGAGCGACACCGACTCGTCCAGCTCGTCGGCGAGGGCGTCGGCCCGGCCGCCGAGCAGCGCGGGCAGCCGCAGTGCGGCCAGATAGGCATTGCCCAGTTCCATCACGCCGGGGGTGAGGACGACGTCCCGGTCGTCGAGGCGGACGTAGCCCATGCGGGCCAGGGTCGCGGTGATCCGGTCGACCGTGGACCGGGCGAGCCCGGTGGCCCGCTCCAGCGCGCTCGGGCTCAGCGCGCCGCCCGCCTCGGTCAGCCGCCGCAGCACTGCGACCCCACGCACCAACGGCCCGACCGCTTCCCCCGCTTCACCACGGGCCTCGGCATCCAGTGCGGTCTTCGCGGGCATCGTCCCTCCGGTACGGCATACGGGCACGCCTACGGTAAACCCCCGCCGTCCGCCCGCAGACTGCCCCGGCGCCCCGCGCCCGCGGGCGCCTCGCCGCTACTTGCGCGTCACCCGCACCCGGCAGTTCCCGTCCCCGTCCGTGTCGAGCACCTCCACGGTGATGCCGTGGCGCGGGTCCTTGAAGGTCTCGCCGGAGGTGTAGGTGGCGTCGGAGAGTTCCGCCTGGACGTTGGGGCTGCGGGTGCAGCCGCCGCTGCCCGTGTGGGCGTCGAGGACGGTGACCGGACCGC
The DNA here is from genome assembly GCF_001514035.1 of Streptomyces yokosukanensis. Classification (GTDB taxonomy): domain Bacteria; phylum Actinomycetota; class Actinomycetes; order Streptomycetales; family Streptomycetaceae; genus Streptomyces; species Streptomyces yokosukanensis. The sequence goes on from NZ_KQ948209.1 coordinate 415,036, forward strand.
GTCCGGTGTCGATCGTGCCGTCCACCTTGTAGATCAGCACGCCCGGCTGGCACACCGCCTCGTCGTTGCCGCCCTGGGCGCGCACCTCCAGCGCGTAGGCGTTCTGCGCGGTGACGGGCACGAGGACCAGCTTCCCGCCGCCGGGCTTGTACAGCGGGGTCAGCAGGTACTCGGTCTTGCCCCGCGTCGCCGCGCAGCCCACCTGGGAGCCGTCCAGCCAGCCCAGCTTCCACTTGTGCCAGCCGAGCAGATCGTTGCCGGCCCCCCAGTCCTCGCTCATGATGTCCCAGTGCCCGACCGCACCCCCGCCCTCCTGCGTGTACAGGTCGGGCAGTCCGAAGGTGTGGCCGTTCTCGTGCGGCAGCACCCGGTAGCCGGTGCGGGAGTAGGAGCCGGAGCCGTCGTCCTGCCGGGAGTAGATGAACGACGCGTTGGCGACGGGGACCCCGTCGGCGACCGGGGCGTCGCCGTTGCCGGCGAAGGTCACGGACAGGACGGTGTCCAGCGCGGAGGGGCCGGCGTTCGGGGTGACCAGGACGTTCAGCAGGTCGTACGCGTGGAAGTCCACCTTCGGGTCGGCCGCGGCCACGATGTCCTTCACCAGCCCCCGGTAGCCGGGGTCGAAGGGGGCGCCGCGCTCTATGCCGTACGCCTTGAACGGCTTCGGCATCCGCAGCCAGCCGGTGATCGGCGCCTGCGGCCGGTAGTCCAGGCGGCCGTACGACGCGGTGCGAAACCACTGCTGGGTCTGGGGAAAGAACTCGTGGAAGCGGTCCATCGCCTTGCCCTCGCCGGGGGCGTCGGAGAAGTCGACCATCAGGGTCAGGGCGTGGACCGTGCCGGTGGAGCGGGCGTAGCCGAGCGGGGTGGGCAGGCCCTCGGTCATCTGCACGTCGAGACCGCTGTGCACGGTGCAGGGGGCGAGGGCGGAGGAGCGGGCCAGGCCGATGGACCCGGCGGCGGTGGGCGCCGGCAGATGCCCGGTCCCGGCCGAGGTGCTGACCGTGAGGGTCAGCGCGGTCACCACGGCGAGAGCGGCCACCCGGCGCGGGCGTATGGGCCGGCGCGCGAGGACCGTGGACTGGGATATCGGGCGAGGCGGCTCCGGCTCCGGCTGCATGCATGGACCTCTCGCTCCACGGCAGCCCAGTCTCCGGCTGCTCCGTTGCGATCACCCTGTGTCTGTGGGGTGAGCGGCGCGCGCTGGAAGAGACCGATCGTGGGAAAGCGGGCCTGCACGCGGGTGAATCCCGGCGGGAGATGAGTGTGTCTCAGGTCACAGGGATTCTTTTCGCGGGCGGGAAATAACCGGGGAGCCCCTCCCCGTTTGGACCTGTGTCCGAGCGAAACGGGGACTGGCTCCCCGGATCGCCCTCACCGCTTCCGACTCACCACTTCCGAGGAGTCCACCGTGTCGACCGCGATCACCCCCGCACCGCGCAAGGTGCTCCGGCCCCGGGCCGACGCCGTGCGCAACCGGGAGCGGATCGTCACCGCCGCCCGCGAGATGTTCGTCGAGCACGGCCCGGATGTGCCGCTCGACGAGATCGCCCGCCGGGCCGGCGTCGGCAACGCCACGGTGTACCGCAACTTCCCCGACCGCGAGGCCCTCGTCCGCGAGGTCGTCTGCTACGTCATGGACCGCACGGCCGAGGCGGCCGAAGTGGCCCTCGCCGAGACCGGGGACGCCTTCGCCGCGCTGGAGCGCTTCGTGCACGCCTCCGCCGACGAGCGGATCAGTGCGCTGTGCCCGATGATCTCCAGCAGCTTCGACCAGAACCACCCCGACCTGCAGGCCTCGCGTGAGCGCGTCGAGCGCCTGATCGAGGAGGTCATGGGCCGGGCCGAGGAGGCCGGGCAGCTCCGGTCCGACGTCGGGGTCGGCGACCTGATGATCGTCGTGGCCCAGCTGAGCCGGCCCCCGGCCGGTACGGACTGCCTGCACGGCGACCGTTTCATCCACCGTCACCTTCAGCTGTTCCTCGACGGGTTGCGGGCACCCGCCCGCTCCGTCCTGCCGGGCACGGCCGTGACCATCGAGGAGCTGCGCGCTTCCTGACCGATGAGTTCGGCCCCGCACCACAGTCCACCAGAACGTCCGTCCGCCGCCCGTCACCGTTGACGGCTCACGTCCACCGTCTTCCGATTTTTCGCTCTACTCCCTCTTTTCAAGATCGTTCGAGATCTTTCTCGTACTTTCACGCACGTTTCCGTCACGAAGTCCCGAAGTGGGTATCCCCATGTCCGAAACAGCCCTCAAGGCTCGCGCCGCCGCACCGGCCGGCGACGCAAACCGCTGGAAAGCGCTCGTCTTCATCGCGCTCGCCCAGCTGATGGTCGTCCTCGACGCCACCATCGTGAACATCGCCCTGCCCCACGCCCAGACCGACCTCGGCATATCCGACGGCAACCGGCAGTGGGTCGTCACGGCCTACGCCCTCGCCTTCGGTGGTCTGCTGCTCTTCGGCGGCCGTATCGCCGACAAGTGGGGCCGCAAGCGCGCCTTCGTCACCGGCCTGGCCGGCTTCGCCCTCGCCTCCGCGCTCGGCGGCGCCGCCACCACCGGCCCGATGATGTTCGGCGCCCGCGCCCTCCAGGGCGTCTTCGGCGCCCTGCTCGCCCCGGCCGCGCTCTCCCTGCTCGCGGTGATGTTCACCGACGCCAAGGAGCGCGCCAAGGCCTTCGGCATCTACGGCGCCATCGCGGGCGGTGGCGGCGCCGTCGGCCTGATCCTCGGCGGTTTCCTCACCCAGTACCTGAACTGGCGCTGGACCTTCTTCGTGAACGTCCCGTTCGCCGTCGTCGCCGCGCTCGGCGCCTGGTTCGTCATCCGTGAGCCGGAGGGCGGCCGCAACCGCGCCCCGCTCGACATCCCCGGCGTGATCCTGTCCTCCCTCGGCCTGATCGCGCTCGTCTACGGCTTCACCCGCGCCGAGTCCGACGGCTGGGGCGACACCGTGACCGTCTCGATGTTCGTCGCGTCCGCGGTGCTGCTGCTCGCGTTCGTGGTCGTCGAGTCCCGCCTCAAGGCTCCGCTGCTGCCGCTGCGCGTGGTCAGCAACCGCAACCGCGGCGGCATCTACCTCTCCCTCGGCCTCGCGATCATCGGCATGTTCGGCCTGTTCCTCTTCCTGACCTACTACCTCCAGGTCGTGAAGGGCTACTCGCCGGTCAAGACCGGCTTCGCGTTCCTGCCGATGATCGCCGGCATGATCACGGGCTCCACCCAGATCGGCACCCGCCTGATGACCCGGGTCGCGCCCCGGCTGCTCATGGGCCCCGGCTTCCTGGTCGCCGGCCTCGGCATGCTGCTGCTGACCCAGCTGAAGGTCGACTCCTCGTACGGCATGCTCCTGCTGCCCGCGATGCTGCTGCTCGGCCTCGGCATGGGTACGGCGTTCATGCCGGCCATGTCCCTGGCCACCCAGGGCGTCGAGCCCCGGGACGCCGGTGTCGCCTCCGCGATGGTGAACACCTCGCAGCAGGTGGGCGGCGCGATCGGCACCGCCCTGCTGAACACCATCGCCGCGTCCGCGAAGACGTCGTACTTCAAGGACCACATCGCCGGTGCGGCCACCAAGCCGCAGCAGCAGCTGGTCGGGCTGCAGGCCATGGTGCACGGCTACAGCACCGCGATCTGGTTCGCCGTCGGCATCCTCGGGCTCGCCTCCCTGATCGCCTTCACCTTCGTCAACGCCGGCCGTCCGGGCACCACCACGGTGGCCTCCGGCGACGGTGTGGAGGACGAGGTGCCGGTGCCGGTGGTGGCCCACTGAGCCCCCGCACGGTGACCGCCCGGTGATTTAGCGGAGCCAGGGCAGGTCCGCACCCGCTTCGTTGGGCTGGAGGCCCTCGGCGACGATCTCCATGATCTCGCCGAGGGCCTTCTGCTGTTCCGGGGTGAGCCGGTCGAACATCGCCTGCCGTACGGCGTTCACATGGCCCGGCGCGGTGCGTTCGAGCACCCCGAGGCCCTCGTCGGTGAGCACCGCGAACTGGCCCCGCTTGTCGGAGGGGCAGTCCTCGCGGCGCACCCAGCCGCTCTTCTCCAGCCGCGCGATCGCGTGCGACAGCCGGGAGCGGGTGATCTTCGCCTTCATCGCCAGCTCGGTCATCCGCAGCCGGCGGCGCGGGGCCTCGGCGAGGCCGACGAGAAGGCCGTAGTAGATGTGCGGCATGCCCGCATCACGCTGCAACTGCCGGTCGAGGTGGTCCTCCAGCAGGGTGGTGGCGTGCACATAGGCGCGCCAGACGCGCTGTTCCTCGTCGGTGAGCCAGCGCGGCTGCGCGGCGGAGTCGGATGCCGTGTTCATGTGTCCCACTGTACGAGTCGGCTCCTTGAAACTTGAACAAGTGAGGCGTACGGTTCGACGAAGAACTTGAGAGTTAAAGCATCGAGGCCCGGTCGCACCGTCACGGCCATCGTCACGGCCACGGCCATCGTCACGGCCGCCGTCGCGGCGGCCACGGCCACGGTCACTGCCACCGCCTCCGGATCGGATCCATGGGAGCCGCCGTCATGTCCACCACCGCACAAGGGATACCCGCCGCCGGCGCGGGGCGGATGCCCGCCCTGTACCTCAGCCACGGCGCGCCACCGCTCGCCGACGATCCCGTCTGGCCCGGTCAGCTCGCCGCCTGGTCCGCCGGACTGCCGCGCCCCAAGGCGATCCTCATGGTCTCCGCCCACTGGGAGGAGGCCCCGCTCGCGCTCGGCTCGGTGGAGACCGTCCCGCTCGTCTACGACTTCTGGGGCTTCCCCGAGCACTACTACCGGGTGCGCTACCCCGCCCCCGGCGCCCCCGAACTGGCCGAGTCCGTCCGCAAGCTGCTGCGCGCCCCCGGAACCCCCGTCCAGGACATCCCCGACCGCGGCCTCGACCACGGCGCCTACGTCCCCCTCGTCGAGATGTTCCCGGACGCCGACGTCCCCGTCCTGCAGATCTCCCTGCCCACCCTTGACCCCCGGCGCCTGATGGACATCGGCCGCAGGCTCGCCCCGCTGCGGGACGAGGGCGTACTGATCGTCGGCTCCGGCTTCTTCACCCACAACCTCGCCGCCCTGCGCCACACCGGCGGCGGCGTGCCCAGCTGGTCCTCGGAGTTCGACGACTGGGGCCGGCGCGCCCTGGCGGCCCGCGACTGGGACGCCCTGCTGGACTTCCTGGACAAGGCCCCGGCCGGCCGCTACGCCCATCCGCGCACCGAACACTTCGCCCCGCTCTTCGTCACCATGGGCGCGGCCGAGGCGGGCGGCGAGCTGGACGCGCAGAAGTCGGTGATCGACGGGTTCTGGATGGGCATGGCGAAGCGGTCGGTGCAGTTCGGCTGACCTACAGCTCCTTCTCGTACCAGGCCACGTCCCAGTAGCGGCCGAACTTGCGGCCGACCTCGCGGTAGGTGCCGATGTGCCGGAAGCCGAAGCGGGCGTGCAGCCGCTCGGAGGCCTCGTTGGGCTGGGCGATCCCGGCGTAGGCGCGGTGCACGTCCTCGCCGGCCAGCGCCTTGAACAGGGCGTCGTAGAGCAGTGTGCCGATGGTGCGCCGGCCGGCCTCGGGTGCGACGTAGACCGAAACCTCCACCGATGTCACGTACGCGGGCTTCGGTCGGTAAGGGCTGGATGTGGCGTACCCCAGGATTCGCCGTGATTCCGCTTCCGTGGCAACCATCAGGCGGTGCGGGCCGTCTTCCGGGTGGGAGAGCAGCCAAGGACGGCGCTCCTCCGAAGTGAAGATCGCGGTATCGAATGTGATGGCCGTCTCACGTACATAGTGGTTGTAGATCGCCGTGAGGGCATCGAGGTCTCCCTCGGCTCCCGGCCTGACCTGCACCTCTGTGCACTCTGTCGGCATCCCGCCTCCCCGCGTGGCGGACAGGGTACTGCATGATCAGAAAAATCGGGGGGCGGGTTGGGAATTCTGTCCGGATTCCAGTCGTTGTTTCCCACGGATGCAGGGTGCTCGGAGAGAGTCCCAGAGACACTCCCCCCGGTGCCGAGCGTTCGTCAGACCACCCGCCAGCCCACCATCGCAAGGGAGCACGCATGGCAACCCGTGCCGTCGCCCGTCGTCAGTCCGCCCGTGGGGGCACCTCCAAGGCTTTCGGCTCTGGGCGAGAGACGGCCGACTCGGCAAGCAGCGTCCGCGCTCGTGGCGGCGAGATCGCAGACCGCGACCTGGTCGGCATGTATCTGGACGAGATCGCGCGCACGCCCCTGCTCGACGCCGCGAAGGAGGTCGAGCTGTCCCAGACCATCGAGGCGGGTGTCTACGCGCAGCAGGTCCTCGACGGCGAGGAGGAGTCCAAGACGGACGCCACCCGCGAGGAACTCCAGTCGCTGGTCGACGCCGGCGAGCGGGCCAAGGACGTCTTCATCCGCTCCAACCTCCGCCTGGTCGTCGCCGTGGCCCGGCGCTACCCGCGCAGCGGCCTGCCCCTGCTCGACCTGATCCAGGAGGGCAACGCCGGCCTGGTGCGCGCCGTCGAGAAGTTCGACTACCGCAAGGGCTTCAAGTTCTCGACGTACGCCACCTGGTGGATCCGCCAGGCCATCACCCGCTCCATCGCCGACCAGTCCCGCACGATCCGGCTCCCCGTCCACCTGGTGGAGGAGCTGGGCCGCATCCGCCGCGTGCAGCGCGAGTTCAACCGTGAGCACGGCCGCGACCCGGAGCCCGCGGAGATCGCCGCGGAGCTGGCCTCGACACCGGAGCGCGTCACGGACGTCCTCGACTGGGCCCGCGACCCGGTCTCGCTGAACATGGCGGTGGACGACGCGGGCGAGACCCAGTTCGGCGACCTGCTGGAGGACACCTCCGCGGTGTCGCCCGAGCAGTCGGTCCTCACGCTGCTGCGCAGCGAGGAACTGGACGGCCTGATCGGCCGCCTGGACCAGCGCACGGCCTCCATCATCAAGATGCGGTACGGCATCGAGGACGGCCGCGAGCGCACCCTGACCGAGGTCGGCAAGGAGCACGGTCTGACCCGCGAGCGCATCCGTCAGATCGAGAAGCACGCGCTGCTCGAACTGAAGAAGCTGGCGAAGGGCACCGGGTTCGACGCGGCGGCGTGACACGTTTCGGCCGTCGGCCGACGGCATGATCGCCGGCCTACGGCCGTCGGCCCTACGGCGGGGGCGCGGAATGTGCGGTGCGGCGCCCGGCGGTGTACGGCGCGTCGGGCCTGCCACCCGTGGCGGCCTGCGGTGCGCCCGGCGTGCCGCGGCCTGGGCCGGGTCCGGCGTGGTGCGCCCCGCGGCCTGCGGTGCGTCCGATGTGTCGGGCCCGGAGGCCTGGGGCGCCCGGGGGCCGACGGTGCGTGGGTACGGTGCTCGGAGGCGGGTGGTGCCTGTGGGCGTACGGTGCCTGGGGGCCGCGCACGCCGGTGGCGAAAGACGGCGCAAACATGGCGTGGTCCCATCGCTTCAAGTCCCGGGCCCACGGGAACAAACCTTCCGGGTCCACCAGCAGCCAGGCCCGGAACCGCACTCCCCACCCACCGCACAGACCGGCCGACCCACGCACCCACCCGCTCGATCCACCCCCACAGCCACGTCCCGACGCACATCCCCCCCGGCGCCGGGACCTTCCAGAGTCGGGCTTCGGCACCTGTCCCCCCGGGTGCCGAAGCCCGGCTTCCTTTGCGGCCGACGCCCTGGATCTGTGCCTGTGTCTGTGTCTGTGTCTGGTGTCCGCGTCCGTGAGGTCCCTGCGGGTCCGTCAGAGGGTGGGTGTCGCCCAACTCCCCGATCCTGATTGACCGTTGCCGGCGGCCGTCACCGACTCTTTCACGTCAGGCAGCCGCCCGTGCCCGCAGCGCCGTGGCCGCCCAGTCGATCGCCGGGGTCAGCGGCTTTGGGGCCGGCCAGCCGTTGATGAGGGCGAGCAGACGGAGATAGGTGTCCCTGCGGGGTTCGCGCGCGGCCTCCAGACGCTGGAGCAGCCATCCGTGCGGCGCGGCGTGCCCCGAGGCCGAGGAGTGGTTCCGGCGTCCGAGGGCATGGCCGGGGTGCCCGGAGGCAAGACCGCACCGGGCGACGAGGTCCGCAACGATGCGATCCGCTTCCGGCGCCTCGGGCCTGGTGCCGGACGCCAGGGCGATGTCCACGACGTCCCGGGCGATCGCGACGACGTCCGGAACGGGCGGCCCGCCGGTGCCGCCCACCCGCTCGGGCCGATTCCCGGCATGGTCCCGGACCAGACGTCGTACGGCGGCCCGGAACCCGTCGTCGAGCGACAACTCGGCCAGCTCCACCCACGCCGCCAGCTGCTCCTCGGTCGCGTCGTCCGGCAACTCGGGGGTGAGCGAACGCCGAAGAGCGGCCTCAAGGGGGCGGGGCATGCCGACCTGTGCCGGGCGGTCCACGCCGAACTGCGCCGGGGCGACTGCGTCGACCCGCGACGACTCGGTTGTGTGGGGCGGCGACGGGTCGGTTGTGTGAGGCTGCGCCGGGTCGGTTGTATGGGGCAGCGCCGGGTCGGGCGCGGCGAAGACGGAGTCCAGGAAAGCGTCGATCAGGCGTCGCCGCTCCACCTCGGACAGGGTCGCCAACCGGTGCATGAGTTCCATCTCCTCGAAGCTCGGCTCACGCCTGGCCGCCACGGTCGACAGCACCGCCCGGCGCAGGCGCAGCACACTGATCTGCACGTCCAGCGCGGCGGCCTGCTCGGCCGCGACCCGGCCGAGATCGAGCGGTCGGTCCACGATCCGCCGGATCACTTCCAGGCCGAGGCCGAGTTCGCGCAGCGTCCGTACGAGCGCGAGCCGGGCGACGGCATCGGGGCCGTACCGGCGGTATCCGGCCGCGGTACGGCTCACCGGCACCACAAGGCCCTGATCCGAGTAGAAACGGATCGTCTTGACCGACAGCCCGGTACGCCGGGCCAGCTCGCCGATCGAGTACGAGGTGCGGGAAGGAGGGGTGTCGCCGTGCATGAACCCCACCTTCCGGTCTCCCCCTGCGGGAGACTCAAGCCTGTGTGGGCGATCACCGACGGCCTCTGGTGATCGCTGGAGTCCGTGGGTGCGGGGCGGTGCCGTGACCTGGAACGACGGCCCACCCCGTACCTGAACCCCGGGGTGGACCGTCGGATGGCAGATTCTGCCACATGGGCATAACCTGCCCGGATGAGCACCACCCCCAGCCCCGCCCACCAGCGGTTTTCCGCTTCCGCACCGCTCTCGCTGACCGAGCGCCGGAAGGCCGAGACCCGGACGGAGATCGCCCGCGCGGCGGCGGCCCTGTTCGTCCGCCGGGGCCTGCGGGCCACCCGAGCCGAGGACATCGCGCAGGCCGCGGGCATCGCACCGCGTACGTTCTACCGCTACTTCGCCACCAAGGAGGAAGCGGTCGCCCCCCTCTACGCGGCGGGCGCCCAGCGCTGGGCGGAAGCGGTCCGCTCGGCCCCGGCTCACCTCACCGTCCCGGAGGCCCTGGAGTACGCCGTCCACCACACCCTCACTCCCGGTCTCGGTGTCTCGGCGGCGTCCTGGGAATGGGTCCGCACCCTGATCCACCTGGCCGACGCGAGCCCCGCCCTGCGCAAGGTCTGGGCCGAGGTGTGCCAGGCATCGGACCAGACCCTCGCCGAGATCCTGACGGCCCGAACGGCATCGACCGACGGCGGGGACAGTGAGGGGCGCGATGAACGCGATGAACGCGACGAACGCGCAGGGAACGACAACGCTGCCCCGCACCCCGCATTCCCCACCCCAGTCACTCAGGTCTCCCCTGATCTCCGCTTCGCCGCGGCCGTCGCCGGCGCCGCCGTCCGCGTGGCTGTGGAGTCCTGGGCCGCCACGACCTCCCCGCCCAGCGGCCCCGAAGGCCCCGCGGCCCTGGCGCTGCGCAACCTCGGCTCCTTGCGGGGCTTCGCATGGGGCGGGGAAGGCTAGCGCCTGTCCGATGGGTCCTGCCGGGCACGCGGGGTCTGGCACGCACTCCTCCAGAGGGGGTGCCCCCAGCCGCGTTGTCGTCACTCGCCGACGCTCCCCCACGCTCGACTGCGCTCGCGCGGGGGGACCCCCACCGTCGACGCCCTCCTCGGCCCAGACCCCGCTCAGCCGCGCCGAGAAGGCACCGCCCCGACACCCGGCCGGACCCATCGGACAGGCCCTGGCACCACCCCGGTCCGCCACTGCCGCGGGGCCTCACAGCAGCGGAACCCTCGCAGCCGGGCCCTTCACGACCTGGGCGTCCCGAGGCCGGCCGCCCCCGCCCGACTCAGCCGCCCGCCCAACTCCCGCACACATTCCGCCAGTTCACCCGGCCCCCGCACCGTGAACTCGCACCCGGTCATCCCCAGTCGCACCGCCAGCCACTCCACGGGATCGCCGCAGGTGCCTCGCAGGACACAACCGCCCTCGCCGTCGTCCTCCGGCACCCCGAGCCATGCCGGCACCCGCATGGCGACCTGCGCCGCCGGCACGGCGAACCGCACCACGAACTCGTACGTCTCCTGCCGCCGCTGGATGGAACGCCGTAGATACTCGGCGGCGCTCCCCGTCGGCAACTCGCGTGGCGCGAACCGGACTCCGGTCGCGAACGGCTCGCTCACCCGGTCCACCCGGAAGGTGCGCCAGTCGGCGCGGTCGAGGTCGTAGGCGACGAGATACCACCGGCGCCCGGTCGACACCAGCCGGTACGGCTCGGTCAGCCGACGCGACGCGCCGCCGTCCTTGTCGCGGTAGGCGAACCGCAGCCGCTCGTGCCCCGCCACCGTGGAGGCCATCACGGTCAGCGTCTCCGGTGCGATGCTCGGTCCGTCCCCGCTGGTCAGCGGTGTGGTCGCGGCCTGCAGCGTGGACACCCGGTGGCGCAGCCGGGTCGGCAGCACCTGCTCCAGCTTGGCCAGGGCCCGTACGGACGCCTCCTCCAGGCCCTCCACCGCATGCCCGGCACCGGCCCGCAGGCCCACCGCGATCGCCACCGCCTCCTCGTCGTCCAGCACCAGCGGCGGCATGGCCTTGCCCGCGACCAGCCGGTATCCGCCGTCCGCACCCTTCGTGGCCTGCACCGGATAGCCCAGCTCCCGCAGCCGGTCGATGTCCCGCCGCACGGTACGACGCGACACCCCGAGCCGGTCCGCCAGCTCCCCGCCGGGCCACTCGCGGGGCGTCTGGAGGAGCGAGAGCAGTTGGAGCAGCCGGGCCGGTGTGTCGGTAGTCATGAAGACGAGAATGCCGTACGACTAGGACACGATCTGACCTAATAGGGCTCTACCTTCACCTCATGACCTCGAACGACCGAAACTCCTTGAAGGGGCGCGGGACCATGTCCACCAGCGGCTCCGCCGCCGGGCACGACCAGCCACAGACGACAGACAGCCGGGCGCGGACGACGGACAGCCGGACAACCGCAGCCACCTCGACGGCGCTCGCCGCACCTTCCCCCGACCGCGCCCGTTGGCTGGCCCTGGCCATCGTGATGACCGCGGCCTTCATGGACCTGGTCGACGTGACGATCGTCAACATCGCCATCCCGTCCATCCAGCGCAACGCGGGCGCCTCCGTCAGCCAGATCCAGTGGATAACCGCCGGCTACGCCCTGGCCTTCGCCGCCGGTCTCATCACCGGTGGCCGACTCGGCGACATCCACGGCCGCAAGCGGTTGTTCCTGGTCGGTGTCGGCGGCTTCACCCTCGCCTCGGCCCTGTGCGGCTTCGCCGCGAACCCGGAGATGCTGGTCGCGTCCCGCATCCTGCAGGGCGGTATGGCGGCGCTGATGGTGCCGCAGGTGCTGTCGATCGTGCACGCCACCTTCCCGGCCCACGAGCGCGGCAAGGTGTTCGGAATGTTCGGTGCCGTCGTCGGTCTGGGCGCGGTCTCCGGCCCGCTGCTGGGCGCGCTGCTGACGGAGTGGAACCTGTTCGGCCTCGAATGGCGGCCCATCTTCCTCATCAACCTCCCTGTCGGCGTACTGGCCTGGATCCTGGGCCGCCGCTTCATCTCCGAGTCGAAGGCCCCGAAGGCGCTGAAGCTCGACCTCGTCGGTGTCTCGCTGGTCTCGCTGGGTCTGCTGATGCTGCTGTACCCGCTCACGCGCGGCCGCGAGCTGGGCTGGCCGCTGTGGGGGTACGTCTGCATGGCCGGCGCGCTCGTCGTCTTCGTCGGGCTGGTGTCGTACGAAAAACGGAAGGCGGCGAGGGACGGTTCCCCGCTCATCGAACTGTCCCTCTTCCGGGTGAAGAGCTTCGCCGCGGGCATCGCCGTGCAGACCGTGTTCGGTGTCGCGCTCGGCATCTTCTTCCTGGTCTGGACGCTCTACATGCAGATCGGCCTGGGCTGGAGCCCGCTGCGGGCCGGGCTCACCGGTGTGCCGTTCTCCCTCGCGGTCTCGACGGCGGCCGGCATGTCGGTGCAGAAGCTGGTCCCGAGGTTCGGCCGGAAGGTGCTCCAGGCGGGTGCGCTGGTGATGGGTGCGGGCGTGCTGCTCTACCTGTGGGAGGCGCACCGGTACGGCCTCGCCATCGCCTCCTGGCAGATGGCCCTGCCGCTGGTCGTGATGGGTGTCGGCATGGGGCTGATCGTCGCCCCGCTGACCGACGCGGTGCTCTCGGAGGTGCCGCGCGAGCACGCGGGCTCCGCGTCCGGCCTGATCAACACGGTGCAGCAGATGGGCAACGCGCTCGGCCTGGGGCTCGTGTCGGTGGTCTTCTTCGGCGAGATCGGCGACCGGCTGTCCCCGGCGCAGGTCGGCCCGGCCTTCGTACACGCCTTCCAGCACGCGCTGTGGTGGGTCGCCGGGATCATGGGCGCGATCTTCCTGCTGATGTCCGCCCTGCCGAAGCGGCCCGCACAGCATGTCGAGGGGGCGGCGGACGCCGAGCCGCCGATGGTGGAGAAGGAACCCGAGCTGGTCTCCTGACCAGGCGCGGCGAGGGCCCGGCACCGACCAGGTGCCGGGCCCTCGCGCGTCCTGGGCCGTCCCGCCCCACCCCGGGCCGAAAGTCCGTTCATGTCCGATTGGAATCCGAACCCGTTTACTTTCCGGAAAACCGCGCGTAGCCTCGCACTGAAACCACACGTTCGGGCATTACTCGGAAGTGAACGGACACCGGGACAGCGAGGCGGAGGCCAGCGACATGTACGCACCGGAACGGCAGCAGGAGATCCTCCGGCTCGCGCGTGACGGCGGTCGGGTCGACGTACTGTCGCTCGCCGAGGAGTTCCAGGTCACCGCGGAAACGATCCGTCGGGATCTGAAGGCCCTCGACCGCGCCGGACTCGTCCGCCGGGTGCACGGTGGTGCCATCCCGGTCGGCCGCCTCGACTTCGAACCGGACCTCACCGAGCGCGAGTCCACCGCCGCCGACGAGAAGGACCGCATCGCCAAGGCCGCCCTCACCGAACTCCCCACCGAGGGCACGGTGATCCTCGACGCCGGTACGACGGTCGCCCGCCTCGCCGCCGCGATCCCGCTGGAGGCCTCGCTGACCGTCGTCACGCACAGCCTGCCCATCGCCGCCCGCCTCGCCGACCACCCGGGCATCCAGCTCCACCTGGTCGGGGGGCGCGTACGACACCGCACGCGCGCCGCCGTGGACGCCTGGGCGCTCCGCGCATACAGCGAGATCCGCGCCGACGTGCTGTTCGTGGCGGCGAACGGCTTCTCCACCGAGCACGGCCTGACCACCCCGGACCTCGCCGAGGCCGCGGTCAAGCGGGCCGCGGTCACCGCAGCCCGCCGCGTGGTGCTGCTGGCCGACTCCGCCAAGCACGGTCAGGAGCACTTCGCCCGGTTCGGCGCCCTGAGCGACGTGGACCTGCTGATCACCGACAGCGGGCTGAGCCCCGAAGACGCCGCCGCCATCGAGCGCGGCGGCACGGAAGTAGTGCGCGCATGATCCTCACCGTCACCCCCAACCCCTCCCTCGACCGCACCTATGAGGTCCCCTCCCTGGAGCGCGGCGAGGTCATCCGCGCCACCGGCGAGCGCATGGACCCCGGCGGCAAGGGCGTGAACGTCTCGCGCGCCGTCGCGGCCGCCGGGCGGCGCACGGTCGCCGTTCTGCCCCTGGGTGGTGCGCCGGGGGCGCTCGTCGCCGATCTGCTCGACGCACAAGGCATCGAGGTCGCGCCGGTCCCGATCGCCGGAGCCACCCGCTCCAACATCGCGCTCGCCGAGTCCGACGGGATCCTCACCAAGATCAACGCGCCGGGTCCGGAGCTGTCGCCCGCAGAACAGGAACTCCTCCTGGACACGGTCCGCGAGCACTCGCGGAACGCCGACTGGATCGCATGCTGCGGCAGCCTGCCCCGGGGGCTCGCGCCCTCGTGGTACGCCGAAGTCGTCACGCGGGCGCACGCCGGGGGTGCGCGCATCGCGCTGGACACCTCGGGGCGTGCGCTGCTGGAGGCGCTGCGCGCACGGCCCGACGTGGTGAAGCCCAACGCCGAGGAGCTCGCGGAAGCCGTCGGGCGCCCCCTGGTGACCGTGGGCGACGCGCTGAAGGCGGCCGAGGAGGTGCGCGGCATGGGCGCACGCGCCGTGCTCGCCAGCCTGGGCGCCGACGGACAACTCCTCGTCGAGGACACGGGCTCCTGGTTCGCCACCGCCCGGGTGGACACCGTGCGCAGCAACGTCGGCGCCGGCGACTCCTCCCTCGCCGGCTTCCTGATCGCCGGCGGCAGCGGCCCCGAGGCCCTCGCCTCCGCCGTCGCCCACGGCGCCGCCGCCGTCCAGCGGCCCGGCAGCGTCATGCCGACCCCCGCCGACCTGGACCCGGCAGCGGTGACCGTGAAGGCCGAGATCCCTCTCGACCGCGAACTGACGGAGCCGGCGTCATGAACCGGATCGCGCTCCATGGCGGACGCCCCGGCACCCGCCGACTGGGCGCACGCCCCAGGCCCACACCCCCGAGCGCACCCACCCGACCGGCCCCGAAGCGGCGGCAATCCCCGTTACTCGCCGCGGCCACCGGGCGGCACCACCGGCCGCGCCGGCCCGCCGCCCCCGGGAGGCGGGGTTTCCCCCACCCCGCCTCCCGCTCCCACCGCACCCCCGTCCCCCTCTCCGCCCCGTTCCCCCCGGGCGATACGCGTGCATAGGAGCCCGCGATGAGCGACATGATCAGCGCGGACCTGGTCGACCTCGACCTGTCCGCCGACACCAAGGAAGCGGCGGCACGCGCCCTCGCCGAACGCATGGTGGCCCAGGGCCGGGTGACCGACCTGACGGGCTTCCTCGCCGATGTGGCCGCCCGGGAAGCCCAGATGCCGACCGGCCTCGACGGCGGCATCGGCATCCCGCACTGTCGCAGCGCCCACGTCACCGAGCCGACCCTCGCCTTCGGCCGCAGCGCCACCGGCATCGACTTCGGCGCCGCCGACGGCCCGGCCGACCTGATCTTCCTGATCGCGGCACCGGCAGGCGCCGACGACGCCCACCTCACGATCCTCTCCTCACTGGCCCGCCAGCTGATGAACACCGACTTCACCTCGGCGCTGCGCGCGGCGCCGGACGCGGAGGCGGCGGCGGCGCTGATCCGCGGCGACGGGACACGGAGTGCGGCGCAGGCGCCGGGGGAGGGCGCGAAGGCGGATGTGAGCGCTGCCCAAAGCGCCGTGGGCGCGGCAGGCGCGGCAAGTGCGCCGGGCGCGACGGTCGCCTCCGAAGACACCGCTGCGGCGCCGGCGGCGGCCTCCGCCGACGCCGCAGCGGGTAGTACGGCGCCGGCGCCGAGGGCCTCCGCCCCGGCGCGGGCAACCTCCGCGGGCGCCGACTCGGCCTCGGACTCCGGCTCGCACCCCGGCGAGCGCCCCTTCCGTATCGTCGCCGTCACCTCCTGCCCGACCGGCATCGCGCACACCTACATGGCAGCCGAGTCCCTGGAGAACGCGGGCCGTGAGGCGGGCGTCGAACTCGTCGTCGAGACACAGGGGTCGGCCGGCTTCACCCGGCTGGACCCGGAGGTGATCGAGGCGGCGGACGGCGTGATCTTCGCGCACGACGTCCCCGTACGCGACAAGGACCGCTTCGCCGGCAAGCCGACTGTCGACGTCGGCGTGAAGGCAGGCATCAACCGCCCCGCCGAACTCATCACGGAGGTGCGTGAGAAGGCGGCGCGCGGCGCGGCGAGCGCTCCGGCGGCCGCATCGGGCGGCACGCCCGTGGAGCGCGCGGGCGACTCCACCGAGGGATACGGCACCAAGCTCCGCAAGTGGCTGATGAGCGGCGTGAGCTACATGGTCCCGTTCGTCGCCGCGGGCGGCCTCCTCATCGCCCTGGGCTTCGCGATCGGCGGCTACAAGATCAACAAGGCGCCGTCGGTGATGGACCACTTCATGTGGACCCAGGCAGACAGCTGGGGTGCCCTGCTGTTCCAGATCGGCGGCGTGGCCTTCGGCTTCCTGGTCCCGGTCCTGGCCGGCTACATCGCCTACGGCATGGCCGACCGGCCCGGCCTGGTCCCCGGATTCGTGGGCGGCGCGATCTCGCTGACCATCAACGCGGGCTTCCTCGGCGGTCTCGCGGCCGGTCTGATCGCCGGTGGTGTGGTGATGGCCATCCAGAAGGTCGAGATCCCGGCGGCGCTGCGGGGCATCATGCCCGTGGTGGTGATCCCGCTGATCTCCTCGGCGATCGTCGGATTCCTGATGTTCGTCGTCATCGGCAAACCCATCGCCAGCGCCCAGAAGGGCCTCACCGACTGGCTGAACGGTCTCACCGGCACCAACGCGATCCTGCTCGGCGCCCTGCTCGGCCTGATGATGTGCTTCGACCTGGGCGGCCCGGTCAACAAGGTCGCCTACACCTTCGCCACCGCCGGCATCGCGGTCTCGAACCCCAGTGACTCCGCGATGAAGATCATGGCTGCCGTGATGGCGGCCGGCATGGTCCCGCCGCTGGCGATGGCCCTGGCCACGACCGTGCGCGGCAGGCTGTTCACGCAGACCGAGCGCGAGAACGGCAAGGCCGCCTGGGTCCTCGGCGCCTCCTTCATCTCCGAGGGCGCGATCCCGTTCGCCGCGGCGGACCCGCTGCGGGTCATCCCGTCAGCCATGGTGGGCGGCGCGCTCACCGGCGCCCTGTCGATGGCCTTCGGCGCCACCCTGCGCGCCCCGCACGGCGGCATCTTCGTCGTCCCACTGATCGGGAACCCGCTCCTGTACCTCGTCGCCATCGCGGCCGGCGTCTGCGCCACCACGGCCCTGGTCGTCCTCCTCAAGGGCATGCGCAAGCAGACCCTCGACAGCCTGGCCACCGGCCCCACCGCGAACGCGGCCACCACGACCAAGGAGCCCAAGCAGCCCGTGGCGGCCTGACCGGCGCACCGCCCCGCCGCACACCTTGTCCCTTTAGTTCTCTGTGAGTTGTTCACGCCACCTGCGAGATACGTCACGGTCCGGGACCAAAGTCCCGGACCGTGGTGTGTACTGGGACGCATGCCTGAGCATGCCTCGACCCTCCAGCTGATCGGCGTGGCCGTTCTCGCTGTGGCCACCGTCGCCTGGGCCGTCGTCCTGATGCGCCTGCTACGCCGCACAGGCCTCCAGGCCCCCGCGCGGCGCACCACCCCCGCGCTCCCGGCCCTGCCGCGCCAGCGGCGGGTCGGCCCCGCACTGGAGTCCGTCGAGCTGACCCCTGCCGAAAAGGACGCTTTCGCAGGCCTGGCACGGCAACTGGCCAACGGCTGAGCCGAAAAAGCAACGCCCGAAGTGCCCAAGCGCCCTCCGCGCCGGGCGCACGCCCCTGCGCGCGCTACCCCTGCCGCGCCGCGCGCCGCTCCATGGCGTCCCGCGCCGCGTCCTCCGACATGTACACCTCGCACATGTGCCGTCCGTCGGGAGTCGCCGTGTGCTCGACCTCCCACAGGGAGACCTCACTGTCGTCCGGCAACAGGAACGCGTGCTCGTACAGCGCGTAGCTCAGCCCCGCCCGTCCGGCACGCCCCGGGCGCCCGAACGCCTGCGTGATCTCGTGCGCGGTCGCCGTCGCCAGCAGTGTCGCCGTCTCCGCGTCGGGCCGGTCCGGATTCTCTGCACGGCGCAGAAGCCGACGCGCATGGTCCGCCGAGTCGTCCGAGGCGAACACGTGCCGGGGCTCCGGGATCGCCCACAGCCGCATCAACGCGGGCAGCTCGAACTCCGCTGTGTCCGGCGGCAGCCCGAGCCGCGCAGTCGCCGTCTGCAGCTCCTCTTCGTCGGCGTACACCTCGTGCTCCGGGGCGCTGCCCGGCGCGGGGTTGTGCACCAGCTCCCACAGTGTGACCGCACCGCCGTCGGCGAGGAGCCAGGTGTGCCGGTACGTCTCCCGGTGCAGCCCCGCGCTGTGGTACGCCGAGTGCAGCGAACTGTCGTGCGCCAGCGCGCAGTCGAGCTGCCGTATCACTTCGTCGGGCAGCTCGAAGGAGTTCAGGGCACGGCCGAGGAGTCGCGCGAGATGCTCCTCCGGAGACTCGGGCGACTCGGCTGGTTCGTACGCTGCTGTCTCGTACGGAACGCTCAAGGCATCTCCCGGCGTTGCTGCATGTCACCTTGTGGGTGCATACCGTAGCCCCTCGGTCGGACATCATGTCCGGGAACCGAGAAAACGTACGCCGGGAAAACGCGCGGGCCGCGCGAAAAGTTCCCGCGCGGCCCCATGTGGCATCAAATGCTGCCGTAAGAATTGCCGTTCAGCCGACACTTCCGGCGGTCCAGGCGCTCCAGGACATGTTCCAGCCGTTGAGGCCGTTGTCTGGGGAGACCGTGGTGTCGGGGGAGTTCTTCACGATCACGACATCGCCGACGAGCGAGTTGTCGAAGAACCACTTGGCCGACGTATCCCCCTGGGCGCCCTGCACGTCCGCGAGCCCGATGCAGCCGTGGCTCGTGCCCTGCCGGCCGAAGGGCGGGTTGCCCTTGCTGTACCAGTAGTTGCCGTGGATGAACGTTCCCGACGAGGTCAGCCGCATCGCGTGCGGCACGTCCGGGATGTCGTACTCGCCACCGAAGCCGACCGTCGAGCCGTTCATGCGGGTCTGCACGAACTTCTCGGAGATCACCATCTGCCCGTTGTACGTGGTGTGCTGCGCGCTGCCTGCGGAGATCGGCACCGACTTGATCGTCTTGCCGTCCCGCACCACCGTCATCGTCTGCGTGTTGACGTCGATCGTGGAGACCTGCGATCGCCCGACGGTGAAGGAGACGGCCTTCTTCTGCACCCCGTAGACGCCCTTGGCGCCCTCGACCCCGTCCAGGTCGATCTTCATCGTGACCTTGGAGCCGGCCTTCCAGTAATCCTGCGGCCGGAAGTCCAGCCGCCGGTCCCCGAACCAGTGCCCGACCACCTGCTGGCCACTGCTGGAGTTGACCGTGATGTGCGACTGCACGGCCTTCTTGTCGGTGATCGACTTGTCGAATGTGAACGACACGGGCATGCCCGCCCCGACGGTGGCACCGTTGTCCGGCGTGTAGGTGCCGATGAAGCTGTTCGCCGACGAAACGGTGGTGAAGATGGAGTTGGCCGCCGCGGTGCGCCCGTCGGCGTCCTTCGCGGTCGCGCCTATCTGGTACTTCGTCCCGCGCTCCAGCTGCTGCTTCGGCTTCCAGCTGCTGCCGTCCGCCGATATCGTCCCGGCCACGGCCTGACCCGTCCCCGCCACGTTCATCTTCACGTCGGTCAGCTTGCCGCTGCTGACCTTCACGCCGGTCGCGTTGATGGACGCGCCGGTCGAACCGTCCTTGGCCGAGATCGCGATCTTCGCCGTCGACGTCTTGGGGGAGTCCTTGCCGCCCTTGCCGTCGCTGGTGGCATTGGCACTGCCACCACAAGCGGTCAGGGTGAGGGCGCCGACCATCAGGGCGGCACAGGCCCCCAGTGCGCGCCGCGCTGCAATGTCCGGCGTTGTCACGGGCTGCTCCAGGTTCATGTGATGTGCGTGATCCATTCCAGTGTGTGAGGAAAGAGGGCACTGGAGCCGGGGAAGGTTCCCTCGCGCTTCCGTGAACGCCATCACGTGACAGAACCGGGACAATTACAGCCCAGAGGGCGGGTCCTCGCCCCTCAGAGACCTCCGCCTCAACGTGGCGCCCAGCTCGGACCGTTGGACGGTGCACCGGCGACGTGAGCATGGGTGGGGGCGCAGCCCTGTGCCCCCACCACCCCTATCGCGCCCCGTACAACTCCCCGTACGACGGCCACGCCCCGCCCGGCCCGTCCACCGACTCGGCAGCGTGCACCCCTCGCACGATCGCGTGTGTCACGACATCTGCGCCGGCGGCGAGAATCTCATTGAGCGCCAACGGATGGTCGTCGAGCGGGCGTGCACCGGTTGCGAGCGCGAACACCGTGTCCCCGTCGTTCATGAGGTGCACCGGCCGCACGGCGCGCGCGATTCCGTCGTGCGCCGTGCTCGCCAGCTTCTGCGCCTGCGCCTTGGAGAGCTTCGCATCAGTCGCGACCACGGCCAGCGTCGTGTTGAGCGGGGGCCGCCCGTTCCTGGCGGCGGCTTCATCGAGGCGCCGGCGCGCAGCCTCGTGCACGCGTTCCTCGGGATACTTCACCCGCCCCTGGCACAACTCTCCGTACAGAGCCCCCGTCTCGGGTTCGATGGCCGACCCCGCAGCGTTCACGACAGCCAGCGCGGCCACGGTGATACCCGAGTCGAGCGTCATGCTCGTGGTTCCCACTCCCCCCTTGATCCGCCCCACCACGGCGCCCGTGCCCGCCCCGACACACCCTTCCGCCACCCGGGCCCCCGGCGCGGTGATCGCCGCGGCCTCCACCGCTGCGCGTCCCGTGTCCGCGTCCGGCCGAGCGCGGAAGTTTCCGCCGCGCCCCAGATCGAACACGCACGCGGCGGGCACGACCGGCACGACGTGCGCCGGGTCCGTCCCCACCCGAACTCCGCGCCGCTGCTCCTCCAGCCAGGCCATCACGCCGGACGCCGCGTCGAGCCCGTATGCGCTGCCACCGGTCAGCACCACCGCGTCGACTTGGTTCACGATGTTGCGCGGGTCGAGCGCGTCGGTCTCCTTGGTGCCCGGGCCGCCGCCGCGTACGTCCACAGCGACGACTGCGCCGCCGTTCGGAGCGAGGACGACCGTGGTGCCGGTGAGCCAGCCGTCCCCGCTGCGGGTGGCGTGCCCCACCCGCACACCGGCGACGTCCGTGATTGCGTCAACTGTCATGGACGTCAGTCTCGCCCTTCCAGGCGCCTTTGAAGCCTCAGCCGGCCGGTGCGGTGGCGTCCGCCGCGCGCTCCCGGCCGACCATGCGCGCCGTCAGTGCCGCTCCGGTCGCGACCGCGGCCGCGGACACGAGGCCCGCCGCGAGCACCGCCCAGTCGCCGAGGAGGGTGCAGCAGATCACGAGCAGAGCCGTCACCGGCAGCACCACCTGCTGGGCGATGCCGACCTTGAAGTGCCGGGAGTGGAGTGCCCAGACGGTCAGCAGGTACAGCGCCGTGGGCAGCGTCACCGCCGCCGACGCGGACAGCGTGGAGATGTGGGTCTTGCCGACCGCGTGTTCCACGGCCACCTCCAGACCGGCTCCGATCGCCGCGACGGAGGCGAAGATCAGATAGTGGCCGTACCCCCACAGGAACGCCTGTCCGCTGGCCCGCAGATGGCCGTGGATGGGCACCACGAAGTAGATCCACCACGCTGAGAAGACGATCAGGAGACCGCCCGCCGCGATCGGCAGCAGTTCGCCCAGTGCCTCGTGCTCGTCCACGGCCGACTTCACGGCGACGGTCGCCGCGGCGATCGTCTCACCGAGCACGATGATGGTGAACAGGCCGTACCGCTCGGCGATGTGGTGGGGATGCCAGGACGTCTCGTAGCTCCTCTCGGCGAACAGCGGTACGCACATCTCTGCGATCGCCATCACGAGGAACACCCAGGGCCGCGCAGGCCCGGGCAACAGCACCAGCCCGAGCCAGCCCACCTGGCAGAGCAGCACGCCGCACGCGTACCGCAACGCCATGGTTCTCTCGGCACCCTCGGTCGATCTCGCGGCTCTCAGCCACTGCGCGGCCATCGCCAGCCGCATGATCACGTAGCCGATCCAGACCACCAGGTAGTCGTGATGCTGGAAGGCCTGGGAGATTCCCGCGGCCAGCACCAGGACGCCGGCGATCTGCACCAGGGTGACGACCCGGTAGAGCGCGTCGTCGTTGTCGTACGCCGAGGCGAACCACGTGAAGTTCATCCACGCCCACCAGATGGCGAAGAACTGCATGGCGTAGTTGAGGATGCCATCGCCCGCGTGCCCCTCGGCGACGGCATGCACCAGTTGCACGCCCGCCTGCGCGATCGCCACGACGAAGCACAGATCGAAGAAGAGCTCTAGCGGTGAGGAGACCCGGTGTGCCTCGTCGCGTCCGCGCGCGGTGAGGCGCCGCAGCGGTCCGGAGGACTGTGACGCGCCCGGGGAGGCGGGCGCCGGAGTGGAACTCGACGTCATGCCTCCCAGGACAGCAGAAAACCGCCTCAAAATCTTGTGAACGCTTTCACAAGAGGGCGAGGGTTCAAAGTCTCGATCGAATGCCCAGGCCAGAGCACGCTTCTTCGTTCTGGGCCGACGAGCATCAGGACCTTCGGGCATGGATCCGGGACCAACGCAGCGTCCGGGCCGTCCCGCACCGGCGTGCAATGGACTCGTAGCGACCCCCCGATGCGGAAGGTGCGGATCATGACCGCCACGCCTGCGGAAATCACCACGTCCACCCTCGCGGAAGAGCAGGCGGGAACCGCTCCGGCGGTTGGGGACGCCTGGACCGGCTTCCGGGGCGGCCACTGGCGGGGCACGATCGACGTCCGTGACTTCATCCAGAGCAACTACACCCCCTACGAGGGCGACGCCTCCTTCCTCAGCGGCCCCACCGAACGCACGACCCGCGTCTGGGACAGACTCCTCGCGATGTTCCCCGAGGAGATCGAGCGTGGCATCCACGACGTCGACGTCAGCACCCCGTCCCGCATCGACGCCTTCGCCCCCGGCTACATCGATCCCGACCTCGACCTCATCGTGGGCCTGCAGACCGACGCCCCGCTCAAGCGCGCCATCATGCCCAACGGCGGCTGGCGGATGGTCGAGGGCGCCCTGAAGGCCTACGGCTACGAACCCGATCCCGCAGTCCGGGAGATCTACACGAAGCTCCGCAAGACCCACAACGACGGAGTCTTCGACGCCTACACCCCCGAGATCCGCGCCTGTCGCTCCTCCGGCATCATCACCGGCCTGCCCGACGCCTACGGCCGCGGACGCATCATCGGCGACTACCGCCGCGTCGCCCTCTACGGCGTCGACCGCCTCATAGCGGCCAAAAAGGCGGTCATGGTTCTCCTCGGCGCTGAACCCCTCACGGCTCAGCTCATTCAGGAACGCGAGGAAACCAGTGAGCAGATCCGTGCACTCGAAGAACTCAGGTCCATGGCTCTCTCCTACGGCTACGACGTCTCCGGACCCGCCCGCACCAGCCGCGAGGCCGTCCAGTGGACATACTTCGCCTACCTCGGCGCGGTCAAGGAGCAGAACGGCGCCGCCATGTCCATCGGACGGATCGACGCCTTCCTCGACATCTACCTCCAGCGCGACATCGAACGCGGCCTGCTCACCGAGTCCCAGGCCCAGGAACTCATCGACGACTTCGTCATCAAGCTCCGCATCGTGCGCTTCCTGCGCACCCCCGAGTACAACGTGCTGTACTCCGGCGATCCCACCTGGGTCACCTGGTCCATGGCCGGCCTCGGTGAGGACGGGCGCCCGCTGGTCACCCGAACCACTTTCCGCGCCCTCAACACCCTCTACAACCTCGGCCCGGCGCCCGAACCCAACCTGACCGTCTTCTGGTCCCCGCGCCTGCCTGAGGCTTTCAAGGCGTTCGCCTCCCAGGTCGCCGTCGACACCAGCGCCCTGCAGTTCGAGTCCGACGACCTGATGCGGCCCAAGTACGGAGACGACACCGCCATCGCCTGCTGCGTCTCCGCCATGGCCATGGGCCGTCAGATGCAGTTCTTCGGCGCCCGCGTCAACGTCGCCAAGGCTCTGCTGTACGCCATCAACGGCGGTCGCGACGAGTTCTCCGGCAAGCATGTCGTCGAGGGCTTTGCACCGATCACCGACGAGCACCTCGACTACGACACCGTCCTCACCGCCTATGACGCCATGCTCGGGTGGCTCGCGAAGACCTACGTTCACGCGCTCAACATCATCCACTACATGCACGACAAGTACGCCTACGAGCGCCTGGAGATGGCCCTGCACGATCGGGAGATCCTGCGCACCATGGCGTGCGGCATCGCAGGCCTGTCCGTCGCCGCCGACTCGCTGTCCGCCATCAAGCACGCACGCGTGAAGGTGATCCGCGACAACAGCGGCCTCGCCGTCGACTACGTGATCGAGGGCGACTACCCGGCGTACGGCAACAACGACGACCGGGCCGACGACCTCGCCCGCTGGATCGTCCACGAGTTCATGGAGAAGATCCGCCGGCATCCGACCTACCGCGACGTTCGTGTTGGTGCCCGGTCTCACCGACGAACGGGCGAACATCGAAGGCGTCGCCGCGTTCGCCGCAGGACTCGGCCACGTCTCTCGCGTCGACGTGCTGCCCTTCCACAAGCTGGGCCAGGCCAAGTGGCAGGCCCTCGGCATGCCGTGCACCCTCGCCGAAACTCCCAGCCCTACGGCCGACGAGACCGCCCTGGCTCGCAACGTCTTCACCGCCCACGGCCTCCGCGCGGCGTGAGCCGGCCTCCTCGCCGACGCTCCCGGACTGTACCGCTGAGCGTTCGGCCCGCGCTCGGGGCGAGCAGTATGCCCGGGCGTCTCGGCCGGGCCGTACCCTTGAGACATGAGCACCGCCCCCGCATCCGAGCCGCGCGACCCGAAGCCCGCGCTGGTCTTCGACGATCCGATGGACCAGCAGTCCTCGGACGACACCGACCGCGGATGGGGCGACCGCACGGACGGTGACAGCGCCGCGGACCTGAAACGCTTCCTGGACGAGAAGCCGCCCCACCACCTCTGAGCCGTCCGCAGAAGCGCGGCTAACGCTCGTCGTGCCCGGACCCGCGCTGCGCGACCAAGGCGTCGCGGATCTCCTTGAGCACCTCCAATTCGGTCACCTCGATGACCTCCTGTGTGCCCTCGCGCGCCTTCTTGCGGGCCTCCTGCCGGGCCAGGTACTTCGACATCGGCAGGACCATCAGGAAGTACACCACCGTCGCCGTGATCAGGAAGGTCAGGGTGGCACCGAGCACAGAGCCCCACATCAGCTGGATGCCGTGCGTCCCCTTGCACGCGGGGCTCAGACACGTGCTGTAGTTGTCCAGGTTCTGCGTGCCGATCGCGCCGACCAGCGGGTTGATGATCCCCTTCACCATTGAGTTCACGATGTTCGAGAACGCGGCGCCGATGACCACCGCGACTGCCAGATCGACGACGTTGCCGCGCATCAGGAAGGCCTTGAAGCCCTGCCAGACGTTCGGATCCTTCTTCGCGCTCACCTAGGGGACTCTCCTCGTGTGCACAGGTTGTGGAATGAAACGCTCCGCAACCTACGGCACGCTGAGGCCATTGTGCCCAATCCCTTTGCCCGATCGAGCGACTTGACAGCAGGTCGCCTAGAAAGCGTCCGAATCGGTTCAGCACAGCGTCACCGCCAGCCGAGCCGTGGCGCTCGCGCCGACGAGCCGTGCCGCCGTGGCACGTGGCGCGGACAACACGACCAGCGCCCCGCTCTCGGCCGCGCCCTCCAGAGGCTCGGGCACGTCGGTCACCCGCACACCGCGCGCGAGCACCCGGGCGACGCCCCCGGCAGAGGCGTCCTCGGCGGCGACGACGTCGACGCGGTCGCCGGGCTGTAGGAGCCGAACCGAGGCTGCGTCAGCGATCCGTACGGGTGCGGTCACCGTCTGCACAGCCGCATGTCGGCGTGCGGGTTCCATTACCGGGTGACCGCGGCCCTGTTCCGCCCGGTGCGGCTCTGCCGCGGTGCGCGGCCCCGCGGCGACGAGCGCGGCCGCGGTCACCGCGAGCCCGGCCGCGATGGCCCGCCTGCGGTGCCGGACGAGCCGCTGCAGTTGATATCGCCCGCCGCGCACACGCACCGGAGGGAACTGCGGGACCTCACAGATCGCGGGGGCGTCCGTGCCCAGCGGGCGCGGGAGCCGGAGGGGAGGTGGGAATGGAGAGCGGGCGGGCGAGGGAGAAGGGCGGGAACGCGTGGAGGGTGGGAAAGAGGGAGAGGGCCAGGGCGAAGTCGGGGACTGACCCGAGGACGACGAGGACCGAGGCATGGGAATCACCGCCTGCGACGAGGAATTCAGCTTGCGGTGCCACGATGAGGCTTCGCGCCGAATCCCGCCGGAGCCGGTGGATCACGGACGGATTGTGGATAACTCGCCCACCCGAACGGACAGTTCCGCGCGATCGCGCACCGGCTCGTCCTCTGTTTGTCCACAGGGAGGCCGTCCACAGCCCCGAGGAACGTCCCGCTGGTGCGCTACGGCAGCTCGAAGCCCGGATCCATTCCGCCGAGCGCGTTCGCGCACAGGCAGTCCCGCGCCCCGGTCTCCGGCAGTGAGGCGACCGCGTCGAACAGCACGCCGCGCAGCCGGTCCACGTTTGCCGCGAAGACCTGCAGCACCTCTTCGTGCGAGACGCCCTCGCCGGTCTCGGCGCCGGCGTCCAGGTCGGTGACCAGGGTCAGTGACGTGTAACACAGCTCCAGCTCCCGGGCGAGCGCCGCCTCGGGATGGCCGGTCATGCCCACGACCGACCAGCCCTGCGCCTGGTGCCACAACGATTCGGCGCGTGTCGAGAAGCGCGGCCCCTCGACCACGACCACCGTGCCGCCGTCCACCGGTTCCCAGTCCCGCCCTCGGGCGGCCTTGAGGGCGACGGTCCGTCCAGCGGGGCAGTATGGGTCGGCCATCGACACGTGTACGACGTTCGGCACGGTGCCGTCGGGCAGCGGCATCCCGTCGAAGTACGTCTGCACCCGGGACTTCGTACGGTCCACGAACTGGTCCGGCACCAGCAGAGTGCCGGGGCCGTACTCGGGCCGCAGCCCCCCGACCGCGCAGGGGCCGAGAACCTGCCGCACGCCGATCGAGCGCAGCGCCCACAGGTTCGCGCGGTAGTTGATGCGGTGCGGGGGCAGATGGTGGCCACGGCCGTGCCGGGGCAGGAAAGCGACCCGCCGACCGGCGATCTCACCGAGGAAGAGGGAGTCGCTGGGCGGCCCGTAGGGGGTGTCCACCTGGACCTCGGTCACGTTGTCGAGGAACGAGTAGAAGCCTGAACCGCCGATTACGCCGATCTCTGCGTTCGCCATGACCAGCACACTAGCGGGCGATGAAACAGCAGGGGAGCCGGTGCCGGGAGGCGCCGAAGACCCCGCCGTCGTGCGACGGCAGGGTCCGGGGAAGAGATGTCAGGCCGCGGAGCTGCTGGCAGAACTCGACGAGGACGGCTTCGAGTCGGAGGACGACTTCGAGTCGGACGAGGAGGAGCCGGTCGACGACGTGCTCGAGGACTTCGACGCCGGGCTGCTGCTCGACGTGGAGCCACGGGAATCGTTGCGGTAGAAACCGGAACCCTTGAAGACGATACCGACCGCGGAGAACACCTTCTTCAGGCGTCCACCACAGTTGGGGCACTCGGTCAGGGCGTCATCGGTGAACTTCTGCACCGCCTCAAGGCCCTCGCCGCACTCGGTGCACTGGTACTGGTAGGTCGGCACTGTCTTCCTCCTGGCACTCTGACTCAATGAGTGCTAACGACGGTCCATAGTGACGTATTCCCGGGGATCAGTCCACCGTCACCGGCACGCGGTGACCGACGCCACGTGCGACGGTACGGTTCTGCTGCCGCGTGACCAGCCTCGACCGCAGCGCCAGCAGGGTCGCCAGCGCGAGCACGGTGCCGGCCATCGGCACCAGGAATCCCGCGCCGCCCCACAGCCGGTCCTCCAGCTGTCCGGCGACCGTGACGGCGGCCGCCTGCCCCAGCGCGACCGCGCCGGTCAGCCAGGTGAAGGCCTCCGTGCGGGCACCGGCCGGGACCAGGCTGTCGACCAGCGTGTAGCCCGTGATCAGCGCCGGCGCGATGCACATGCCGACCAGCAGGCCCAGCCCGGCGAGCAGCAGCACCGAGTGCGCCGTCCACAGGGCCGACGCGGTGATCGCGAGCGCCGTGTAGCCGGCGACCAGGCGGCGCTGGGGGGCGGCCTTCCAGGCGATCGCGCCGCAGACGATGCCGGACAGCATGTTTCCGGCGGCGAAGACGCCGTACAGGACACCGTTCAAGCCGGGATCGCCGATCGACTCCGTGAACGCCGCCAGCGACACCTGCATGCCGCCGAAGACGGAACCGATGCCCAGGAAGGTCACGACCAGCACGCGCACACCCGGTATGCGCAGCGCGGAGGCGTGCTCCACGCGCGCGTGCCCATTCGCACCGCTCACCGGCGGTTGCGTGCCCTTCTGCGCGGCGAACAGCAGGCCGCCGACGAGGGTCAGTGCGCCCTCGGTGATCAGGCCGGCCGCCGGTGCCACGGTGGTGCACAGCGCGGTCGCCAGCAGCGGACCGACGACGAAGGTCAGCTCGTCCGTGACCGACTCGAACGCCGCCGCGGTCGTCATCAGAGGTGAGTCCTGGAGCTTCACGCCCCAGCGCGCACGCACCATGGGGCCGACCTGCGGCACCGAGGCGCCGGTCGGGACGGCCGCCAGGAACAGCACCCACAGGGGCGCGTGCGCCAGCGCGAGAGCCGTCAGCGACAGGCCCGCCAGCGTGTGCACCAGAACACCGGGTATCAGCACGACGCGCTGGCCGTAGCGGTCTGCGAGGCGGCCGCTGTACGGCGCGAACAGCGCCATGGAGACACCGGTGACGGCAGCGGTGGCGCCCGCGGCGCCGTACGAGCCGGTGGTGTGCTGCACCAGCAGCACGATGGAGAGGGTGAGCATCGCGAACGGCTGGCGCGCGGCGAAGCCGGGGAGCAGGAACGTCCAGGCCCCGCGGGTGCGCAGCAGCTGTCCGTATCCCGGGCGGGACGAAGCCGGCGAGTTCTTCTCCGGTTCGGTGGTGGAGACCGTGGATCCCACGGCCCGTGCCTTTCTGCCGCCTGGTAGCGCGGGCCTCACGGGTGGGCCGAGGCGCCGAGAGCTGTCCTCTTGCGCGGACTGCGGTAGATGCCGGCGCCCACTGCGGGTGGGGGCGACGCGGCCGCCATACGGTCGCGCCAGCTCTGCGTCAGGCAGAGTTGGTTCGATCAACGTGCGCCTTCATGGTACAGGGAACATTGCTGGCCCTGTCTGTGAAAGCGAGCACCACGGGGGTGGACACCTGGGATTTCACGGAATGTGAACCTGGTGAACGCTCTCTTAACGCGCGCTGCTCGCTCCGTTCGCGCCGAGCCAACTTGCCAACTTGCCGCCGTGGGCGACCGCGCGCAGGCGCCGTTCCGCCGCGTCGCGCACCGGATCGGTCGCGACGACGAGCAGCTCGTCGCCTCGGCGCAGCACGGTCGTGGGGAGCGGAACGAACGATTTTTCATCGCGGACGACAAGGGTGACGGCGGCTCCTGGCGGCAGGCGCAGCTCATTGACCTCCACCCCGTGCATCCGGGAGCCCTCGGGGATCGAGATGGACAGCAGATGCCCGCGCAGCCGCTCCAGGGGCGCCGACTCGATGCCGAGGTCGGACGCCTCGCCCTGCTCGCCCAGGCGCAGCTTGCGCGCGAGCCAGGGCAGGGTCGGCCCCTGGACGAGGGTGTAGACCACGACCAGCACGAAGACGATGTTGAAGATGCGATGACTGCCGCTGACGCCGTTCACCATGGGGATGGTGGCCAGGATGATGGGCACGGCGCCGCGCAGTCCCGCCCACGACATCAGCGTCTGCTCCTGCCACGGCACACGGAACGGCGCCAGGCTGAGCATCACGCTCAGCGGGCGGGCCACCATGGTCAGGACCAGCCCGATGACCAGAGCCGGCCAGATGTCGTCGCCCAGCTCATGCGGAGTGACGAGCAGGCCGAGCAGGACGAACATGCCGATCTGGGCGATCCAGCCGAGCCCCTCGGCGAAGCCGCGCGTGGCCGGCCAGTGCGGGAGCTTGGCGTTGCCGAGCATCATCGAGGCCAGGTAGACGGCCAGGAAGCCGCTGCCGTGCGCCAGGGCGCCGGCGGCGTACGCCGTGACGGCGATAGCCATGACCGCGATCGGGTAGAGGCCGGACGCGGGCAGGGCCACGTGCCTGAGCCCCCAGGAGCCGATCCAGCCGACCGCGAGCCCTATGGCGGCGCCGATGGCCAGCTCCAGAGCAATCTCGCCCAGCAGGACGTACCAGTGCTCGACCGGGCCCGCCGTGGAGAAGGCGACGACCAGGATGACCACCGGGGCGTCGTTGAAGCCGGACTCCGCCTCCAGCGTGCCCGTCACGCGCGCGGGGAGGGGAACTCTGCGCAGTACCGAGAAGACCGCCGCCGCGTCCGTCGAGGACACCACCGCGCCGATGATGAGCGCCTGCCGCCACTCCAGCCCGATCAGATAGTGCGCGCCGGCCGCGGTGACACCCACGCTGAGGGCGACGCCGAAGGTCGCCAGGACCGAGGCCGACGGCAGGGCTGGCCTGATCTCCTTCCACTTCGTGCCGAGACCGCCCTCGGCGAGGATCACGACCAGGGCCGCGTACCCCATGACCTGGGTCACTGCGGCGCTGTTGAAGTGGATCCCGCCGATGCCGTCCTGGCCCATGAGGATGCCGATCGCCAGGTAGACGAGCAGGCTGGGGAGCCCGCTGCGGGAGGAGATCCGAACGGCCGCGACGGCGACGAGCAGGACCACGGAGCAGACGAGCAAGAGCTGGTTGAGATGGTGAACAGTCAGCGGCGGTTCCCTTCCTTGGCCCGCGCTCCGGGGGCGCGAGCTCACGTACACAAGACCCGAGGCTGCGGCGCACCGCACCCAAGTACTTCGTTACTTTACCTAACTCTTGACGCTTTCTTGACGCTTATAGAGTCAAGATCGAACGCCCGTACGCGCTTGTTCCCGACTCCGCGTCAAGCGGCACAGGGCCCTGCGCCTATGGTTGCTCCAGCGCTCATTCAAAGTCACAGCCCGACCTGCCGCTCGCGTTAGGACAGCAAGGACAGCGATGCCCCCCAACACCACCGCCACAACGGGTGACAAGCCCGCCAAGTCCGGCAGGAAGAAGGGGCGCAAAGCCCGACTGATCGTGCTGGTGCTGGTACTGGCCATCATCGGAGGCATCGCCTACGGGGCGTACTGGTCGATCAGCACCGTCCGCGCCTCCTTCCCGCAGACCAAGGGAACGATCACGCTCGAAGGCCTGTCCGGGCCGGTCGACGTCAAGCGGGACGGCAACGGCATTCCGCAGATCTACGCGTCCTCCGACGAGGACCTGTTCATGGCGCAGGGCTACGTCCAGGCGCAGGACCGGTTCTACGAGATGGACGTGCGCCGGCACATGACGTCCGGGCGCTTGTCGGAGATGTTCGGCAAGGGCCAGGTCAAGAACGACGAGTTCCTGCGCACCCTCGGCTGGGACCGGGTCGCCAAGCAGGAGTACGACACCAAGCTGTCGGCCTCCACGAAGAAGTACCTCCAGGCGTACGCCAAGGGTGTCAACGCCTACCTCCAGGGCAAGGACGGCAAGGACATCTCCCTGGAGTACGCCGCTCTGAGCTTCAGCAACGACTACAAGCCGGAGAAGTGGACCCCCGTCGACTCCGTCTCCTGGCTGAAGGCGATGGCCTGGGACCTGCGCGGCAACATGCAGGACGAGATCGACCGCGCCCTGATGACCAGCCGGCTCGGCCCGCAGCAGATCCAGGACCTGTACCCGGAGTACCCGTACAGCCGTAACAAGCCGATCGTGCAGGAAGGCCAGTACAGCGAGCTGACCAAGTCCTTCCAACAGGGCGGCGGCACCGGCGCCTCTCAGGGCGCCGGCATCACCGGCACGTCCGGTACGACCGGCGGCGCCACGGGCTCTGCAGGCGCCTCTGGGGGCACGACGGGCGCGACTGGCTCCTCCACCTCCTCCGCGACCGGATCGTCGCTCACGAGCCAGCTGGCGGGTCTCAACAAGGTTCTGGACAACGTCCCGACCGCCGTCGGCGTGAACGGCCAGGGCATCGGCTCCAACTCGTGGGTCGTGTCCGGGAAGTACACGATCACCAAGAAGCCGCTGCTCGCCAACGACCCACACCTGTCGGCGTCACTGCCGTCCGTCTGGTACCAGATGGGCCTGCACTGCCGCAGCGTCTCCAGTAAGTGCCAGTACGACGTGACCGGCTACACCTTTGCCGGAATGCCCGGTGTGATCATCGGTCACAACGCCAACATTGCCTGGGGCATGACCAACTCCGGGGTGGACGTCACCGACCTCTACCTGGAGAAGGTGAGCGCGAACGGCTACCTGTACGACGGCAAGGTCCGGCCGTTCAAGACCCGCGAGGAGACCATCAAGGTCGCCGGCGGCGCCTCCAAGACGATCGTCGTGCGCCAGACCCAGGACGGGATGCCACTGCTGTCCGACCGTGACGACGAACTCGTCCAGGTCGGCAAGAAGGCTGCGGTCAACACCGCCGCGCCCGACCGCGGTGACGGCTACGGCATCGCCCTGAGGTGGACCGCGCTCGACCCGGGCACCTCCATGGACGCCATCTTCGCCATCGACAGGGCGGCGGACTGGAATGACTTCCGGCAGGCTGCCGCCCTGTTCGACGTGCCGTCGCAGAACCTGATCTACGCCGACACCGACGACCACATCGGCTACACCCTGCCCGGCAAGATCCCCACACGCTCCTCCGTCGACGACGGCTCCATCCCGGCCCCCGGCTGGGACTCGAAGTACCGCTGGACCGGCTTCATCAAGCAGAACGAGCTGCCCTACGAGTTCGACCCCAAGCGCGGCTACATCGTCACCGCCAACCAGGCCGTGGTCGACAAGGCCAAGTACCCGTACACGCTCACCACCGACTGGGGCTACGGCACGCGCAGCCAGCGCATCACCGACCTGATCGAGTCCAAGATCAAGAACGGTGGCAAGATCTCCACCGACGACATGCGGCAGATGCAGCTGGACAACAGCAGCGAGATCGCCAAGCTCCTGGTGCCCAAGCTGCTGAAGATCAACCTCGACGACAAGAACGTGCGCGAGGCGCAGAAGCTGCTTGAGGGTTGGGACTACACCCAGGACGCCGACTCCGCGGCGGCCGCCTACTTCAACGCCGTCTGGCGCAATGTTCTCAAGCTCGCCTTCGGCAACAAGCTCCCCAAGGAATTGCGCGTCAAGGGACAGTGCCTGTCGGTCGACAAGATCGACAGCACCGGCCCGGTCGACGACGACGCCAAGGTGCGCGAGTGCGGCCAGCGTGATGCCGACCAGGCGCAGCCGGACGGCGGGGACCGCTGGTTCGAGGTCGTGCGCACCCTGATGGACAAGCCGAACAGCGACTGGTGGAAGACGCCGAAGTCGGGGACCCGTCCCGCGGCGAACAACATGGACCAGCTGTTCGCACGCGCCATGATCGACGCCCGCTGGGAGCTGACCGCCAAGCTCGGCAAGGACATCGACACCTGGAGCTGGGGCCGGCTGCACCGCCTGTTCCTGAAGAACCAGACGCTCGGCACCGACGGCCCCAAGGCGCTGCAGTACATCCTCAACCGCGGCCCCTGGAAGCTCAGCGGCGGCGAGGCCACGGTGAACGCGACGGGTTGGAACGCAGCCGGCGGCTACGGCGTCGTCTGGGTGCCGTCCATGCGGATGGTCGTCAACCTGGCCGATCTCGACAAGTCCAAGTGGATCAACCTGACCGGCGCCTCCGGGCACGCCTTCAGCGCGCACTACACGGACCAGACGAACCTGTGGGCCAAGGGTGAGCTGCTGCCCTGGTCGTTCTCGGACAAGGCGGTCGACGAAAGTACGAGCGACTCACTCGTCCTCAAGCCGTGAGCCGCTGACAACACGGCACGGAAAGCGGCCCTCCACGCGCACGCGTGGAGGGCCGCTTCGTTGTATGGGGCAGCGCAGTATCAGGCAGCGACGTGCTGGTGGTGGGCACGCAGTGTCGCCCACCGGAGCGTGGGGCATCCGTTCAAGCGCTCGGGAAGCGGCGCACGCCCGAGGGCGTCACCACCGCGTGCACCGGTTTGTCATGCGCCTCCGCCGGGACGCGCGCGACAATCTCCGTGTCGTACAGCAGCACCACGAGCCAGGGGTGTGCGCCCGCATGCTCCAGGCGAGCCAGCACGCGGTCGTACGACCCTCCGCCGCGCCCCAGGCGCATCCCGCGCGCGTCGACCGCGAGCCCGGGCAGTAGGACGACGTCCGCGCCCGTCACGGCGTCCGGGCCGAGGCGTGCGCCGGGCGGTTCGAAAAGCGCTATCTTCCCGCGGTGTTGGACCCGTGCGAGAGAGTGCGAGCCCGCGTACTCGCCCCAATCCAGGTCGTTGTCAGGCAGGAGCGCGGGGAGCAGGACCCGTACGCCCCGCGCGCACAGCGCGTCCAGTAGCGCTCGCGTGCCGGGCTCGCTCCCCACGGAGACATACGCCGCCACCGTGCGCGCATGCGCCAGCTCGGGCAGCTCCAGGGCTCGCTCCGCCAGCGCGCGGCCCGTCTCGTCGACGTCATCGTCCGTCAACCTGTTCCTCACCGAGAGGAGCTCCCGGCGCAACATTCGCTTGTCAGGCTCGCTCGCGCGTCCGTCGTGTACCACTGGTCGTTCTCGCGCCCTTCTTGAAAGCAGTCATAAAGGGTCAACCAACCGGAGCCATAGTTTCTCTACAAAGGCACCGGATAAGGTTGCGGGCATGACTCAGTCGCACCCCAGGATCAGCAAGGCTGTCATTCCCGCGGCCGGCCTCGGCACCCGGTTCCTGCCGGCTACCAAGGCCACTCCCAAGGAGATGCTGCCGGTCGTCGACAAGCCGGCGATCCAGTACGTGGTCGAGGAGGCCGTGTCGGCGGGGCTCGACGATGTCCTCATGGTCACCGGACGCAACAAGCGTCCCCTTGAGGACCACTTCGACCGCAACTACGAGCTCGAGTCGGCGCTCGGGAAGAAGGGCGACGCCGCACGGCTCGCGAAGGTGCAGGAGTCCAGCGACCTGGCGACCATGCACTACGTGCGCCAGGGCGACCCCAAGGGTCTCGGACACGCCGTGCTGTGCGCCGCCCCGCACGTCGGTCACGAGCCTTTCGCGGTACTCCTGGGTGACGACCTGATCGACCCGCGCGACCCGCTCCTCCAGCGCATGATCGAGGTCCAGGAGCAGCACGGCGGCAGCGTGATCGCCCTCATGGAGGTCGCGCCCGAGCAGATCCACCTCTACGGCTGCGCGGCCGTGGAGAAGACCGGCGACACCGATGTCGTGAAGGTGACCGGACTGGTCGAGAAGCCGGATCCGGCGGACGCCCCGTCGAGCTACGCGGTCATCGGGCGCTACGTTCTGGACCCGCACATTTTCGACATACTCCGTAAGACCGAGCCGGGCCGCGGCGGCGAGATCCAGCTCACCGACGCTCTGCAGCAGCTCGCGACGGACGAGAAGGTCGGCGGACCGGTGCACGGCGTCGTCTTCAAGGGCCGCCGCTATGACACCGGCGACCGCGGCGACTATCTGCGTGCCATTGTCAGACTCGCGTGCGAACGTGAAGACCTGGGCCCGGACTTCCGGACCTGGCTTCGCAGTTACGTAGCCGAGGAGATGCAGCAATCTTGAGCAGCGCCGCGACCCGCCCCGCCGGCCCGGACCACTTGTGGTCGGTGGACGAGCACCTGGAGGACATCCTCGAGACCGTCCGCCCCCTCGAACCCATCGAGCTGCAACTGCTCGACGCCCAGGGCTGCATCCTCGTCGATGACGTCACGGTGCCGGTGTCCCTGCCGCCGTTCGACAACAGCTCCATGGATGGGTACGCGGTGCGGGTCGCGGACGTCGCGGGCGCCAGTGAGGAGTTCCCGGCCGTCCTGGAGGTCGTGGGCGACGTCGCGGCGGGCGCGGTCGACCCGGTCCGAGTCGGCCCCGGCCAGGCCGCCCGCATCATGACCGGTGCCCCGCTGCCCCCCGGCGCCGAGGCCGTGGTCCCCGTCGAGTGGACCGACGGCGGGCTCGGCGAGGGGCCTGTGAGCGGCATGCGGGCTCGCAGTCTGGCCCCCGAGGGCGCCGAGGGGCAGGTGCGCGTGCACCGCCCGGCCGAGGCACGCGCGCACGTGCGCGCCAAGGGCAGCGACGTCAAGGCCGGCGACCGCGCCTTGGAGGCCGGCACGATCCTCGGCCCGCCGCAGATCGCGCTGCTGGCCGCGATCGGCCGTGGCACAGTACGCGTGCGCCCGCGCCCGCGCGTGGTCGTCCTGTCCACGGGCAGCGAACTCGTCCAGCCCGGCGAGGAACTGGCCCACGGCCAGATCTACGACTCCAACAGCTTCGCCCTCACCGCCGCCGCGCGGGACGCCGGCGCCATCGCCTACCGGGTGGGCGCCGTCGCCGATGACGCCGAGACCCTCCGCGCCACCATCGAGGACCAGCTCATCCGCGCCGACCTGCTGGTGACCACCGGCGGGGTGAGCGTGGGGGCGTACGACGTCGTCAAGGAGGCGCTGTCGTACGCCGGTGACGAGGACGAGGCGGGCAGCGGTGTGGACTTCCGCAAGCTCGCCATGCAGCCCGGCAAGCCCCAGGGCTTCGGCTCCATCGGCCCGGACCACACACCGCTGCTGGCCCTGCCGGGCAACCCGGTGTCGTCGTACGTCTCCTTCGAGCTGTTCGCCCGTCCCGCCATCCGTGCCCTGATGGGCCTCACGGACGTGAACCGGCCCCGGGCCCTGGCCGCCCTGAAGGCGGACAAGGCGCTGCGCTCCCCCAAGGGGCGCCGGCAGTTCCTGCGTGGGGTGTACGGCGACGGCGAGGTGACGCCCGTCGGCGGCTCCGGCTCGCATCTGATCGCGGCGCTGGCACACGCCGACGCGCTGATCGTCCTCCCCGAGGACGTGGAGTCCGTCGAGCCCGGCGCCGAGGTGGAGGTCGTGCTGCTCGGCTGAGGCACGCACGCACGCGTGCGTGTGCGGCGGGTCCCACGGGGTCCTGAGCCGGTGCCTGCGCGGACATGGCGGTACCGTGTCGCGCACAACAGGCCCGCGCACCGCACTGTGACGGGCCCGGACCGGGAGCGGCGCACACCATGAGTACGCAGGACGGACTGACACACATCGACGAGGCGGGCGCGGCTCGTATGGTCGACGTATCCGGGAAGGACGTGACCGCGCGCACCGCCCGTGCCAGCGGGCGCGTCCTCGTCTCGCCCCGTGTGGTCGAGCTGCTGCGCGGCGAGGGGGTGCCCAAGGGGGACGCCCTCGCCACCGCGCGTATCGCCGGCATCATGGGTGCCAAGCGCACTCCGGACCTGATCCCGCTGTGCCACCCGTTGTCGGTGTCCGGTGTGAAACTGGATCTGTCGGTTGCGGACGATGCCGTGGAGATCCAGGCCACCGTGAAGACGACGGACCGTACGGGCGTCGAGATGGAGGCCCTCACCGCTGTGACGGTCGCCGCGCTCACCGTGATCGACATGGTCAAGGCGGTCGACAAGGGAGCGGTCATCACAGACGTGCGGGTGGAAGAGAAGACGGGCGGCAAGTCGGGCGACTGGAGCCGGGCATGACCTACCGCGCGCTGGTGGTCACCGCCTCCAACAGGGCTGCCGCGGGTGTCTACGAGGACAAGGGCGGCCCGCTGATCGCCGACGGCCTGAAGGGCTTCGGTTTCGACGTGGACGGCCCCGAGGTCGTGCCGGACGGGAATCCGGTGGAGGCGGCACTGCGTGCAGGAGTCGACGCCGGGTACGACGTCATCGTCACCACCGGTGGCACCGGGATCTCGCCCACCGACCGTACGCCGGAGGCGACCTGTGCGGTGATCGACCGCGAGGTGCCGGGCATTGCGGAGGCCATCCGGGCCTTCGGGCGCGGGAAGGTGCCGACCGCGGCCCTCTCGCGAGGCCTGGCCGGAGTGGCCGGGCGGACCCTGATCGTCAATCTGCCGGGCTCCACGGGCGGGGTGAAGGACGGTCTCGCCGTGCTCGAGCCCTTGCTGGTCCATGCCGTCGACCAGATCCGCGGCGGCGACCACCCCAGACCCAGTAGTGGGGGTGCGAGCTGAACAGCCCATCATGGCCGGTCGCGCTGGTGGACGGCGATGTCGTCCTCCGGCCGATAAGGCTGCGCGACCAACGGGCCTGGCGCGAGGTGAACCGGCGTAACCGGGACTGGCTGCGCCCCTGGGAGGCGACCATTCCGCCACCCACGCCGAGCGGGCCGATCGCGCACCGCCCGACCTATCGCCAGATGGTCCGGCACTTGCGTTCCGAGGCCAACGCGGGCCGGATGCTGCCGTTCGTCATCGAGCACGAGGGCCGACTTGTCGGGCAGTTGACGGTCGCCGGCATCACCTGGGGTTCGATGTGCTCGGGGCACATCGGCTACTGGGTGGACGAGGCGGTGGCCGGGCGCGGGGTGATGCCGACGGCCGTGGCGCTCGTCGTGGATCACTGTTTCCACACCGTCGGACTGCACCGCATCGAGGTATGCATTCGTCCCGAGAACCGGCCGAGCCGCCGGGTCGTGGAGAAACTCGGATTCCGCGAGGAGGGGCTGCGGCCGCGCTATCTGCACATCGACGGGGCCTGGCGCGACCATCTGGTGTTCGCGCTCACTGCGGAAGAGGTGCCCGACGGGTTGCTCGCGCGGTGGAAGCGGGCACGCTCTCAGGCGGAGCGGCGCACCGGGCGCCCGACCGGTGGAGAGGGCGCGGGTGGTGCTGCGGGGGCGCCGGGCGCACCCGACCCGGCGCGCAATCCCCAGAACACGCCGGGGAATCCCGCCTAGCCCTCAGAAATTGAATACATGTTCGAAATTGGTCGAGTGTCGACCGTCTCGGGGCATTGAAATTCGCGGCCGTGGCGGCTCGCTGATCGCATCGATCGCAAAAAATGCTGGAAATATCAGCCAGATCGTGCGACACACCGGCCCAATTGGCGGATGGCCTCACGCAAACCCCTCTACGGTGTGAGACGTGAGCAGCAGCGGCCTCATCTACGCAGTCATTGTCGGGGCCTGGGCCGCCTACTTGGTGCCGATGTGGCTCCGTAGGCAGGACGAGCTGAACGAGGCCCGTCCGACGGAACGCTTCAGCACCGCCATCCGGCTGCTGTCCGGTAAGGCGGGAATGGAGCGCCGGTACGCCAAGGACCTGCGGGCGCGCTCCACCCAGGAGGGGGAGCCGGAATCCGGCGATCCGGACGCCGTCACCGACTCGGTGGACGTCCGAGCCTTTGCCATGCCTCCGACCCGCCGGCAGGTGCACGCCGACGACCAAGTCGGGGCGCCGAGGAGGACGGAACCGGCACGCGAACAGGCCGCCGTACCGGCGCCCAAGTCCGCGCCCGCGCCCAGTTCCGCGCCTCCACCCGGCTCGGCGCCTAC
This sequence comes from Streptomyces yokosukanensis, assembly GCF_001514035.1. Lineage (GTDB taxonomy): Bacteria > Actinomycetota > Actinomycetes > Streptomycetales > Streptomycetaceae > Streptomyces > Streptomyces yokosukanensis. The sequence goes on from NZ_KQ948209.1 coordinate 454,485, forward strand.
ATCCGGCCCGGTGCCCGCATCCGGCTCCGCGCCCGCGCCGAAGCAGGTGTCGCCCGCACGGCGTGCCTCCTCGGCACAGGCGGCGGCAGCGCGCGCTCGGCGCTCGAAGGTGCTCGCGCGCCGCAGGCGCACGACTGTGATGCTCTTCATCGGCTTCACGCTGGGCGCTGTAGCCGCCGCCATCGGCGGACTTACGTTGCTGTGGGTGCCCGCAGTACCGGCCGTGCTGCTCAGCGCGTACATCGCGTACCTGCGCTCCCAGGAACGCCGTCGCTTCGCCTACCAGATGGACCGTCGGCGTGCCGAGGTCGCAGCGCAGAGGTTGCGGGAGCGACAGCCGCGTCGGCGTGCGTCCCTCGACGCGGGCCCTGGCGCGGACGAATCGGAGGAGGCGTCGGACGCCCACACGGACACCGGTCTCTCCGCGCTCGCCGCGGACCGGCGCGCGCTGGTCGAGCAGACGGATCACGCCGAGTGGGTCGATCAGCAGCGCGAGCGGCAGCGGCGGCCCGGCGGGGACAGCTGGGACCCGGTGCCGGTGCCGCTGCCGACGTACGTGACCGCGCCGGTCGCGCCGCGTGCCACGTCCGATGTGGATCTGGGGGCGCCTGACACCTGGAGTTCGGCGCGCTCCAGCTCGGTCGCGCCGGAGCGCGGGTCGAGCCGGGCGCCGCAGGCCGGGGCGGACGAGAAGGCGCCCGCGGCCGGGGGCAAGCGGGAGGACGGCCGCGGTGACGCGCTGCCCAACGCGCGGAGCCGCTCGCGCGGAGGAGCCCCTGGTGCCGCCGCGGCGCGCCGGGCGCGTGAGCGTGGACGCACGCCCCTCTTCGATCAGTACGAGGACGGCGACCGCCCGCGCGCGGCCAACGAGTGACCTCGCCTCCCTTGCCGGGGCGCCCCGAGCTGTGAGCGCCCCTCCGGAAACCCGCGCTGTGACCAGTGAGGGAGCGGATTTCCAAGCACCCCGATCGGGATGCTAAAGTTTCACTCGTTGCAAGGGCCTGTGGCGCAGTCCGGTAGCGCACCTCGTTCGCATCGAGGGGGCCAGGGGTTCAAATCCCCTCAGGTCCACGCAC
>NZ_KQ948209.1:456082-461606 GCF_001514035.1 Streptomyces yokosukanensis
GGCCGTTCTTGAGTTCGCTCAAGGTCGGTTGACGAGATCCCGACGATCATGATGATCGTGCGGGATCTTCGTCGTTTCCGGGGTCTGTTCGAGGCTGTTCGGGGTGGTGGATGGCGGCGGTCGTGGAGCTCGGCCGTGCCGCTGCTCCTTCTTTGCTTGTTACGCGCATCACGGCCAGCCCCGGGTTGCCGGGGCTGGCCGTGATCGTGTGCTGTTCTGCTCGCTCAGGGGCTGGTGGTCGGTGGTGGCCGTCCGGTCTGCGTGGGCGGGTTCGTCTCTGGCGGTGTTGGCGCCTGGAGATCTGTGTGGTCGAGACCGGTGTCGGTGAGGTGGGTGCCGGTGCGCTGGTAGAGCCAGGTTTCGAGGATGTCGAGGTTGCCTGCGGTGACGAGAAGGGCGACGAGGAGGGTCTGGGCGACCTGGCCGGGTGCGGGGCGGTGCTTGGGGTTGCCGATGTCGATCTCGTCGCTCTTGAGGCGTCCGTGGATGCCTTCGTTGTGCGAGCGAATGGGCTTGTAGGTGGCGATCCAGTCGGCGGACAGGTAGTGGCTGTCCTGCCGGAACTTGGCGGTCTTCAGGTGGCCTGCGGCGTCGGCGGGGACGGTGATGTCGGACTTGCTGCAGACCAGGGGGAGTTCGTCCGCCGCCGGCGGGTTGAGCCATTCGTCTTGCGGGAGCTGGACGGTGGGCCGGGCGGCGGGGTGCGCGGCGCGTTGGCGGCGGTCGCTGAAGTCGACCACCGCGGACGGTGGGCCCGGGGCACGGGGCGTGCGGGGACGGAGACGGTCACGGCGCGCGCAGTTCACCGACGGCGATGGTCCGGCAGCCGGGCACTGGAGGCGGACGGCGCCTCGGGCATCAGGCCCTTGCTTGGTCTTGAGGAAGTGCGGCTCGCGGGCCGCGATGTGCTCAGTGAGCTGCTGGTTGTCCCGGATTTCGCGGACGGCTTTGTCGTCCAGGCCGTCGGTGGCGTGGACGAGTGGGGCGGGCATGTGGGGGCAGGCGAGGGAGCCGTCGACGAGCAGGGCGCCTTTCCAGCTGCCCTGCTGGCCCCGGTCCTTGGCCTTGTAGTCCAGGGCCAGTCTGTAGCCGAGGCGGCGTACGGGGATCTGGAAGTTCTCCGGGGAGCAGCCGGTGTAGGCGCGGTCGGCGGCGCAGGTGCCCGTGGGCAGGCCGAGGTCGGCCAGCTCTTGCAGGGCGACGACGGCGTTGCGGCCGGTGCGCACGGTGGGGGTGTCCAGGACCAGGCCGACGCACATCTGTGGGTAGGCGGTCGGCTTGCCCGCGCTCTCGCCCGGGCGGCGACGGTGGGCGGCGACCACGAAGCTGGCGCTGTAGCCGAAGGTGCCTTCCCCGCAGCCGCCGCTGTAGTGCCAGCCTGCGGTGATCTCCACCGATGCGGTCGGGGTGCGGTCGCTGGCGGGGTGGGCCAGAACGGGGATGGAGGTGGCATCCACGCCCACGTCCCCGCGCCAGCCGCGCAGGTGTCCGCGCTCTTTCGCGAGCCGGACCGGGGCGAGCACCAGTTGGTTGGCCAGCAGTTGGAGCCGCTCGGCGGCCTGTTGGCCAGAGGGGACGTTCCAGGCGTCTGCGTAGGCCTCAGCGATCTCCTGGGGCAGGCGCGAGCGGCGGTTGCAGCGGGCAGGGTCGAGGACGGTGGTGATGCGGTCGAAGCCCCGGTAGAGGCGGCGGCTTGCCGCGATGCACTCCCGCGCCGTCACCGGGGGTTGCTGAGGGATGCCCAGCCAGGTGCGGGCGTTGGGTTCGAGGCGGAAATGGAGGATGCGCCAGGCTTCAGCGACGGTGGCCCGGCCCGTGAAGTAGGCGGCCAGCAACAGCCCGGCCAGCACCGTGCGCGGACGCACCCCTGCTGGGCCCGGCCGCCCTGCCAGGAGTTCCTCCAGATGTTTGGGCACGCCGGAGCGGTCGAGCAGGGTCAGCAGCTGGCCGACCTTGGAGTCCTCGATTTTGGTGATCTTTCCGGGGCGGACGCGGGGCCGCAGGGCGCGTGCGGCCGTCTCCTCCGCCGCCGGGCGGGCCATCATCGGCGCTGCCCGTGCAACAGCCGGATGACCTCCTTCCTCGGCAGAGGCGGGACCCACTGGTGGTAGGGGGCGAGTCCGGCCGGCGAGGACATCCCCGCAGCCGTGGCGACCACGGAAGGGTTGATGCCGTTGGCAAGCAGGCCCACGATCCATGTCGACCGAAGCCGTCGGGCCGACAACGGCGGCAGTCCGGCGGGAGGCCGGTGGCGGACCGGCCAGGACGACACGAGGTTCTTCGCCGCCGAGACCTTCCGCCCGGGCCGGAACAGGTAGCCCTCTTCGGCGGCTTCGGCCAGCTCTGCCAGTACGATGCTCCAGCCCGCCCGGCAGGCCACGAGCCGGCCCAGCAGATTCTCATCCAGCACGGGAACACCGCTGGCGGTGTCGATGTGATGACCGCGGACCTGGCGGAGTTCACCGGGTGTGAGACCGCAGCCGGCGCCGAGTGCCATCAACGCCAGCCCATCCAGCCGGGCCCGCCCCGGAAGATGCCCGGCCCAGTCCCGAAGGTGAGTCAACTCCTCTTTCTCGTAGGGAGGTTGAGGACTTCGCGGAGAAGTGATCCGCACAGGCGGGGCCTCGCCGCGCTCAACCCAGACGAGGGCTTCACGGGTGCGGCGCAGCCAGCTCCGGCAGGTCTGCACGGTCGAGCCCTGAAGGCCCGGGCAGCCGGACAGCACAAAAGCGTCGATCGTCTCCGTCCGCAGCCACACCCCCGGATCCCGCGGCAGGCCCTGCCCGTCGGCCCACACGGCCAGACGCCCCACGGCATACAGAAGCCGCCGTGCCTCATAGCAGGTGGCCGGGGCGGCCGCCGCCACCGTGGCTTTCACCTGGTCGGCGACCGGCACCCACCGCCGGAGCGGCACCCGCGGCCGGTAGTCGTGGATCCGGCCGGAGATCTCTGAACTCAAGGTCACAGACCAAGCCCACCGGCTGGTCAAGCAGCCAGTGAAGGGGTTGAAGCCGATCTTCACGGAAAGGAGTGCATCAGCATGGTCGGAGGCATGAACCGCCGAAGGCCGCCGCGCGAGCTTGCCGGCGATCCGGAAACCTGGCCCCACGCCCAGCTCACCGACCCCGGGGCCGCAGCCGTCCAGGACATCGCCCGCACCCTCGCCGAGGTCCTGGCGGAGCGCGGTGCGAGCCTGCGCCGGGTTGCGGACGGCTCGGGTGTGAACCGGCAAGCCATCGCCGATCTGATCAACGGGCGGTCCTGGCCAGACGTCGCCACCGTGGCCCGTCTCGGCGCTGCCCTCGCAATCCCGCTGTGGCCGCAAACGACCGTAGTTGACGGGGAGATGAGTCATGAAGCCTCAATCCCTGCCCGAACTTGCACGAAGAGCAATCGGGCATGACGATTTCGTGACTCCACCCGCCGAACCACGCGCACCGCGATTACGCTCGGACGCACGGGAGCCACCTGATGGGAGCTCGCGTGCCGGCACCGCCGATCGGTTACCAGGCCACCGGCGGTGCCGACCCTCTCCTGCAACTCACCCTTGCAGGGCGGCGCAGGAGTCTGTGTTCAGCCCTCTGCGGCCGCCGTCCCCTCTCCGCTGTCCGCGGTGGTGCCGCCTGCGGCGATGGCGAACCAGCCGACAGGACCCTCGATCACGTGGCCTTCTTCGGCCAGCTTCTTCAGACGGCCGCGGGTGGTCTCCACCCGCGCCGGAGTTGAGACGTCCTCCCCGATCGCCGTGGCGATCTCCCTGGCCCTCATCGCACGCCCCGAAGTAGCCAGCAACGACAGCATCCGACGCCGGCCCTCCTCCCAATCAAGCGGTCCCATGGGACCCGGCGGAGGCTCGGAGGCCGCTGGAGCGGCACCTGCTTCAGGCGATGGCGCTGACGGCCCGGTAGGCTCCCCCTCCTCCGGAGCCTTGGAGGCGCCTGGTGTCCCGGCATCCGGCGGCAAGGAGTCCAGGGTTTCCCGCGTGATACCCAGCCGACGCAGCCGCTCCTCGGCCTCGCCGATCTGCTTATGGATCCGCTCAAGCTCCTCGTGCAGCCGGGACAGCCGATCACGAACGGCCGACTCTTCCCGGTCCAAACGCTCAAAGTACGACGCCACGATCCGCCTGGCTCCCGTCGACCACTGCAGAAAGACCCCACAACCCTGTCAGGGTCTCAGCACACCGTAGGAGCCACAGCCGCAAGATCGCACGAGCTGTCCGCAAGCGATCGCAAAGGACAACTCACGCCCATCTCACGGCCCTTGATGCCGCAAGCGAAGAAAGGGTCGGACCGGCGGGCCTGGCGCTTCAGTCCCGCACAACCCGCCGCTTCGACCACCTGTGCCAGCTGCCGGTGAGGAAGCCGTTGCAAGCTGAGAGAAGAACTGAGCACAGTGCCAGCAGAGCAGCCCCTTGAGCAATTCGGAGCTCAGGCCGCGACGGGCCACCACGAGCACCCCACAAGCCAGACCAAGGACCAGGACCGCGAGGGCGAGGAAGCCAGCGAAGAACTTAACCAGCGGACGCAGAGCGCTCATCCGCATCTCTCTTCGTCTCAGCTGGAACACCACCTGAGCAGCAGGCATCCCGCGCATCAGGCTGGAACCCTGGCAGCAGCACTTTCCGCACGATCTCAGCTTCGGGAAAGAAGTTGCCCTGAATCAGGCCAGGTTGAGATGCCCGCTTCACGTGGCATGTTTGGTCGAGGGCCTCAACCTTCATGGCCCAGCGAAGCGGTGGGGGCCACGCCCTGCTCAGCCTGCTGGATCCGCTCGGCCTCCATCCGCGCCACGGACAGCAACAACTGAGGATCGGGCTTGGTCTGATGCGTATAGGTCATTGCCACGACCACGGCGCCAACCCGCATCACCAACGACGTAAACGGCTCGGCGGAGAACTTGTTGAACCCCGTGCGCGCCACACTGGCATTGCCGACCGTGGGCATAGAGATCTCACGGTCGTTCTTGTCGGCGTAGGAGGCGCCGCGGCTCGTGTATCCAGTCTGAGCGGCTTCCCTGTCCTCGTACGCATCGAGTTCGATGTGGACATTGCCCGTGCTGTCCGCATTGTCGTACTGCACCTCCGCATGGCTCGTCATGCCCGCGCAGACCCCTGAGGGCCTGCGGCACGGTGAGTCCTTGGGCAGATCGCGGCCACGGAGGGAAGTTGCGCCGACCTTCCAGCCGGTGGGCATGCTCTGAAGGTCCAGAACCTTCTTGAGCTGGGAGAACCTGAGCGATGTGGCCAGATCCGGAGTTGCCGCATGCCTGCCGGGGCCCTTGCTGTGCTCCGCTCCGCTACCGCCGCATCCAGCCGCCAACAGCACCACGGCGACCATCAGCGCTGCCACCCGCACACCCACCACTGACTCCTTGCGGCGCACCTGCTGGCCCTCCCCGTCGGCATTTTGCTTCCCGAGCATAGATGTCAGTCGTAGGCGACGGGGAACGATCACTCGGCAGACGGGAAACGGTCTCCAACCGCCGTTGGAAGTTCCAGTCCAACGGCTTTCGTGAACACCCC
>NZ_KQ948209.1:462164-650105 GCF_001514035.1 Streptomyces yokosukanensis
ACGCAGCATGAAGCCCCTGTCGGCGACAGTCGACAGGGGCTTCATCGTGTTTGTGTGCGGTCGTGGCTCGCGTACAGGCCCGCCGGAACTCAAGCGGGCCTGGTGTGATCCGAGTTACAGACTCAGAGGGCCTTCGCGAAGCAGCGGCTCTCCTCGTGGTGGCGGTAGTAGCCGAACTTGGTGCACGGTTCGTAGCCGCTGGAGGCATACAGCGTGATGGCCTCCGGCTGCTTGGTGCCCGTCTCCAGGACCATGCGGAGACGGCCCGCGATGCGGGCGTCCTCCTCCAGGGCTGTGAGCATGCGGCGCGCGAGACCCCGGCCGCGCATGTCCGCGACCACGTACATGCGCTTGAGTTCGGCGTCGCCGTCCTCGTTGCCCTCGTCGTTGCGGTTCTGGCTGCGCCAGCCGCCGGTCGCGACGGGGCGGTCGTGTTCGTCGTACGCGATCAGGTACACGCCCTGGGGCGGGGTGAAGTCGTCGGAGTGGAGGACCGTGGCGTCGCCGCCGTCGCCGTAGCGCAGGCGGTACTCGGCCTGGACCTCGTCGTTGAGCTTGACTGCGTCGGGGTGATCGAATCGAACACGGCGTATGTTCATGCTGGGCATCGTACTTCTATGCAGACGGTGACCGTCGGGCTGAGTGGGGTGGACCTCAACCAGTGTGCCGGTATCGTGCCCTGGTGCTGACTGTGACCTCGGTGAACGTGAACGGACTGCGAGCCGCTGCCAAGAAGGGCTTCGTGGAGTGGCTCGCGCAGACCTCTGCGGATGTCGTCTGCCTGCAGGAGGTGCGCGCCGAGCCGCATCAGCTGCCCGAGCAGGTGCGAGAGCCCGACGGCTGGCACGTCGTGCACGCGCCGGCCGCCGCCAAGGGGCGCGCCGGCGTCTCCCTCTACACGCGGCGCGAGCCGGACCGTGTCCGGGTCGGTTTCGGCTCGGCGGAGTTCGACGGCAGCGGGCGCTACGTCGAGGCCGACCTGCCCGGTGTCACGGTCGCCTCGCTCTATCTGCCCTCCGGCGAGGTCGGCACCGAGCGGCAGGACGAGAAGGTCCGCTTCATGGGCGAGTTCCTCGACCACCTCGAGGCCCTGCGTGAGCAGGTTGCCGCCGACGGCCGTGAGGTCGTCGTCTGCGGAGACTGGAACATCGCCCACCAGCAAGCAGACCTCAAGAACTGGCGCGGCAACACCAAGAACTCCGGTTTCCTGCCCGAGGAGCGGGAGTGGCTCGGCCGGGTGTTCGCCGCGGAGGAGGGCGGCTACGTCGATGTCGTACGCGCCCTGCACCCGGAGGCCGAGGGGCCGTACTCGTGGTGGTCCTACCGCGGGCGGGCCTTCGACAACGACTCCGGCTGGCGCATCGACTACCACGTCGCCACGCCAGGGCTCGCCGGCAAGGCCGTCAAGGGCTTCGTCGAGCGCGCGGCCACGCATGCCGAGCGCTGGTCCGACCATGCGCCGGTGACTGTCGTCTACGACCTGTAGGCGCACGAGCCCCGCGCGTGCGCCTCGTGCGACGCGCCGGAGCGCATTCAGGCGTCCTGCGCGCCCTTCTCCTTGTTGAGGCGGCGGTCCAGGGCCAGGGAGAGCTCGGCTTCCACCACGCTGCGCGCCAGGGGGCGCAGGCGGTGGACGTCCTCCTCGGGGGCGTGGCGCAGGATCAGGTCGGCGAAGAGTTCGGCCAGGGCGTCGGCGTGTTCGCGGACACGGGCGGCGGCCGTGAGGACGTCGCCGAGCGGGATGCCCTCGCGGACCAGTGCGGACGAGACGTCCAGCAGGCGGCGGCTGATGTGGACGATCTCGTCCCCGTCGGTGCCGAGATAGCCCAGTTCCATGGCGGCGGCGAGGTTGTCGGGGGTGACCTCGCCCTCGAAGCGGGCGGCGAGTTCCTCCGGAGTGAGGCGGACCGGTTCCTCCTCGGTGGGGGTGCCGACGCCGAGGAGGTCGGCGACGTCGCGGCCGTGGTCGAAAGCCTCGGCCAGCTCGGCGATGCCGTTGAGGGTGTGACCGCGCTCCAGCAGGGCGGCGATGGTGCGCAGGCGAGCCAGATGGTGGTCGTCGTACCAGGCGATGCGGCCCTCGCGGCGGGGTGGTGGGATCAGCTTGCGCTCGCGGTAGAAGCGCAGCGTGCGCACGGTGATGCCGGCCAGTCGCGCCAGCTCCTCCATGCGGTACTCGCGTGGTCCAGGGCTGTGCGCGCCGTGGTGTGCGCCGTGTGCGCCGTCCCGTTCTTCGTGTCGGCCGCCCTGACCCGCCTTGTCTGCACCGTCGTCTGCCACGCCCGCAGCCTATGTTGTACCGCCGGTAACTTTCCCTTCCCGACCCCTACCGCTCGGTACGGAGCTGCTCTACAGTCCCATTGCGCCAGTATTCACTGGCAGAGTCCAAGGTGATGCGTGGAGGCTTCGGGATGGCCGAGCACGAGCATGTACGGGTGGCGGTGATCGGGTCCGGGTTCGGCGGACTGGGGGCCGCCGTGAGGCTGCGCCGCGAAGGGATCACCGACTTCGTCGTCCTGGAGCGGGCGGACAGCGTCGGCGGCACCTGGCGGGACAACAGTTACCCCGGGTGCGCCTGTGACGTGCCCTCCCACCTCTACTCCTTCTCCTTCGCGCCCAATCCCGACTGGCCGCGCACCTTCTCCGGGCAGCGCCACATCCGCGCCTATCTGGAGCACGTCACCGACCTCTTCGGACTGCGCAGGCACATCCGCTTCGACTCCGAGGTCAAGCTGATGAGCTGGGACGCCGAGAATCTGCGGTGGACCATCGAGACCGCGCGCGGGTCGCTCACCGCAGACGTGGTCGTCTCCGCGACCGGGCCGCTGTCCGACCCGAAGACCCCCGAGATCCCGGGCCTCGAGTCCTTCCCGGGCAAGGTGTTCCACTCCGCCCGCTGGGACCACGACTACGACCTGCGGGGCAAGCGCGTCGCCATGGTCGGCACCGGTGCGTCCGCCATCCAGATCGTGCCCGCGATCCAGCGTCAGGTCGGCCGGCTCACCCTCTTCCAGCGCACCCCACCGTGGGTGATGCCCCGCGTCGACCGCGCCATCAGCGGTGGCGAGCGCTGGCTGCACCGGTCGGTGCCCTTCACCACCCAGCTCAGGCGCGGAATGCTGTGGGGCATCCGGGAGCTGCAGGTCCAGGCGTTCACCAAGCGCCCCGACGAACTCGGCCTGGTCGAGCAGCTCGCCAAACGCAACATGGCCCGTGCCATCAAGGACCCGGCCCTGCGCGCCAAGCTCACCCCCGACTACCGCATCGGCTGCAAGCGGATCCTGCTGTCCAGCGAGTACTACCCGGCGCTGGCCCAGCCGAATGTGGATGTCGTCGCGAGTGGGCTCAGCGAGATCCGCGGGTCGACCGTCGTCGCGGCCGACGGCACCGAGACCGAGGTCGACGCGATCATCTTCGGTACGGGCTTCCACGTCACGGACATGCCGATCGCCGAGCGGGTGGTCGGGGCGGAGGGCGTCACACTCGCGGAATCCTGGAAGTCCGGCATGCAGGCGCTGCGCGGCGCCGCGGCAGCCGGGTTCCCCAACTGGATGACGATCATCGGGCCCAACACCGGCCTCGGGAACTCCTCCATGATCCTCATGATCGAGTCCCAGCTGAACTACATGGCCGACTATCTGCGGCAACTGGACGTCCTCGGCGGCCGTACGGCCCTCGATGCCCGGCCTGCGGCCGTCGAGGACTGGAACCGCAAGGTCCAGGAGCGCATGAAGCGTACGGTGTGGAACACCGGCGGCTGCACCAGCTGGTACCTGGACGCGAGCGGTCGCAACACCACCATCTGGCCCGGTACGACGTCCGAGTTCCGGCGTGCGACCCGGCGGGTGGATCTGGGGGAGTACGAGGTCATCCGCAAGCCCGGTGTGAAGGAGAAGGGCGAGCCGGCGCGCGCCACCAAGCGATCCGCGCGTGCCACCGAGAAGTCCATGCCCGCGCACGCCAGCAGCGCTCAGCAGAGCGAGGGCGCCGCATGAGCCGTCCTGCCGCCGTGGTCTCCGGACCGTACGCCCCGCCCAGCCCTGCCCGTGAACTCACCGTCGTCTCCGCCGACGGCGCGCGACTGCACGTCGAGGTGCACGGACCCGAGGACGCGCCCCCCGTCGTCCTCTCCCACGGATGGACTTGCTCGACCGCCTTCTGGGCCGCGCAGATACGGGACCTGGCCGCCGACCACCGCGTGATCGCGTACGACCAGAGAGGGCACGGGCGCAGTCCCGCGAGCCCCGCGTGCACCACCCACGCGCTGGCGGACGATCTGGAAGCAGTGCTTGCGCAGACGCTTGCGCGCGGAGAGAAGGCGCTGATCGTCGGGCACTCCATGGGCGGCATGACGGTGATGGCCTCGGCCGCGCGCCCCCGCTTCCGCGAACACGCCGCCGCCGTCCTGCTGTGCAGCACCGGCAGTTCGCGGCTGGTCGCGGAGGCGCGTGTGGTGCCGTTGCGCGCTGGGCGCGTGCGTACTTGGATCACCGGGCGCATTCTCGGTTCGAGCGCCCCGCTCGGGCCGGTCACGCCGGTCGCGAAGCGCGTACTCAAGTACGCCACGATGGGCGCCGGTTCCGCCCCGCACATGGTGGAGGCGTGCGCGCGGATCGTGCACGCCTGTCCGCGCGCTGTGCGCCATGCGTGGGCGCAGGTGCTCGAGGCGCTCGATCTCGACCACGGCGTAAGGGAGTTGCACGCGCCCACCGCGGTCGTGCACGGCGCGTCCGACCGGCTCACACCCCCCGTGCACGCCCGCGCGCTGGTCGCCGCGTTGCCGCACTGCGTCGGCCTCACCGAGCTGACCGGCGTCGGCCACATGACTCCGATCGAGGCCCCCGATCTGGTGACCGGCAGGATCCGGGACCTCGCCACCACGTATGTCACCGTCGCGGGGGCCGACCCCGAGGACGCGCACCGTGCCACCCCGGCGCAGATCAAGGAGGGCGCATGAGCAGGGTCAGCCTCGAAGGGCAGGTAGCCGTCGTCACCGGAGCGGCGCGCGGCGTCGGTGAGCTGCTGGCGCGCAAGCTCTCCGCGCGCGGCGCGAAGGTCGCGTTGGTCGGGTTGGAGGAGGAGGCGCTCAAGGACGTCTCCTCGCGCCTGCACAGTGACAGCGCCTACTGGTACGCCGACGTCACCGACCACGAGACGATGGGCCGGGTCGCGCAGGAGGTGAAGGAGCGGTTCGGGAAGGTCGACATCGTGGTGGCCAACGCCGGTGTGGCGGCGGGCGGTCCGTTCGTCGACTCCGATCCGCAGGCCTGGCGGCGGGTGATCGAGGTGAATCTGATCGGTTCGGCGGTGACCGCGCGGGCGTTCCTGCCGGTGCTGGCGGAGAGCCGGGGCTATCTGCTGCAGATCGCCTCGCTCGCCGCGATCACCCCGGCGCCGATGATGACGGCGTACTGCGCGTCCAAGTCGGGCGTGGAGGCGTACGCGCACAGTCTGCGCGCCGAGGTCGGCTACCAGGGCGTGCGCGTCGGCGTCGGCTACCTGTCCTGGACCGATACCGACATGGTGCGCGGCGCCGACCAGGACGACGTCATGCGCGAGTTGCGGCAGCGGCTGCCGTGGCCGTCGAACAAGACGTATCCGCTGGGGCCGGCGGTGGACCGGTTGGTCGCCGGGATCGAGCGGCGCTCGGCGCATGTGTACGGGCAGTGGTGGTTGCGCGGCATGCAGGGCGTGCGCGGTTATCTGCCGGCGCTCATCGGGTCGGTCGGGCAGCGCGAGATGAAGCGGTTCGCGCCCCGTCTGCAGGGGATGCGCTCGGGGCTCGTGGGTGCGGGAGGCGCGGCCGACGAGGAGGCGCGGTCTACGCACCGTGACTGATCCACATGCGTTGCGTGGTCGCCCGTGTGAATCTGGTCGAGGTCCCACCGAGGAGCCCCGCCGAGGGGTCTCGATCAGGGCCACCCCCACCCCCACCCTCACTCACCACAGGAGTGAACCCACATGGGTATGAAGGACCAGTTCAAGGACCAGGCCGGCGAGTTGCACAACCAGGCCAAGGACAAGCTCAACGAGGGGCGTGAGCGGGCCGGCCAGCGCGGGCAGCAGCGCGGCCAGCAGGGTCAGCAGGGCCAGCCGCAGCGCGGCCAGCAGGGCCAGCAGGGCCAGCAGGGCCAGCCGCAGCGTGGCCAGCAGGGGCAGCGGCCGGTGTCCGAGCGTGGTCGGCAGAACATGCGCGACATCGAGGACTCGGAGCAGGAGATGGAAGACCGCTTCGATCGGGACTACGACGCGTAGTCGCCGCGCTCGGCTTCAGCCGGTTCGGCGTGGGGTGCCCTTCCTCGTGGAGGGTGCCCCACGTCTTTTGCGTGTTCGGGCCTGGCGTGCGGTTCCCCGCGCCCCTTCTCGGTCCGGCGCCCGTCGTGTGGTTGCCCTCCCGGTCCTCCGGGCCCTCCCGGTCCTCCGGTCACCTCCTTGGGAGGTCGGGGCGGGAGCGGTCGGGGGTGTCGGTGTAGTCGGGGGGTACGGCGGCGGGGGTGGTTTCCAGGAGGTCCAGGGCCAGTTGGATCGCGTCGTCCATCTGGGCGTGCCGGCCCTCCGCCCAGTCCAGGGGGGTGCGCATGATCTCCAGGTCGGGGGTGACGCCGTGGTTCTCCACGGACCAGCCGTAGGCGTCGAACCAGGCCGCGTTCATCGGCACCGTGATGACCGTGCCGTCGCCCAGCCGGTGGCGGCCGGTCATGCCGACGACCCCGCCCCAGGTGCGGGTGCCGACCACCGGCCCGAGTTTCAGCAGCTTGAACGCGGCGGTGATCATGTCGCCGTCCGAGGAGGTCGCCTCGTCGGCGAGGGCGACGATCGGGCCCCTCGGCGCGTTCGAGGTGTACGACACCGGCTGCGCGTCCCTCGTCAGGTCCCAGCCCAGGATCGTCCGGGTCAGCTTCTCGATGACGAGTTCGCTGATGTGGCCGCCCGCGTTGCCGCGCACGTCCACGATCAGGGCGGGCCGGGAGACCTCCATGCGCAGGTCGCGGTTGAACTGGGCCCAGCCGGAGCCGCCCATGTCGGGGATGTGCAGATAGCCGCACTTGCCGCCGCTCAGCTCCCGTACGACCTCGCGGCGCTTGGCGACCCAGTCCTGGTAGCGCAGCGGCCGTTCGTCGACGAGCGGGACGACGGCGACCCGGCGGGCCCGCCCCGACTCCCCTTCCGCCGGGGTGAACGTCAGCTCCACGGTCGTACCGCCGGAGCCGGCGAGGAGCGGGAACGGGCCGGTCACCGGATCGACGGAGCGGCCGTCGACGTGGGTCAGGACGGCGCCCTCGCGGATACCCGTGCCGGCCAGCGGTGAGCGGGCCTTGGAGTCGGAGGAGTCGCCGGGCAGGATGCGCTTGACCATCCAGTGGCCGTCGCGCCGCACGAGGTTGGCGCCGAGCAGGCCCTGCCAGCGCTGGTAGTGGGGCGGGCCCTCGTTGCGGCGGGCGGCGGTGACATAGGCGTGCGACGTGCCCAGTTCGCCGAGGACCTCTCGGAGGAGATCCGCGAATTCGTCGGGGGAGGCCACCCGTTCGACCAGCGGGCGGTACTGGCGGAGCACGGCGTCCCAGTCGATGCCGCACATGCCCGGGTCCCAGAAGTAGGCGCGGATGATCCGTCCCGCCTCGTCGTAGGCCTGGCGCCACTCGGCGGGCGGGTCGACCTCGTGCAGGATGCGGCGCAGGTCGATCCAGACGGTCGTGTCCGCGTCGCCGGACTCCGTCGAGGGCACCGCGCGCAGCTCGCCCTCGTCCACGACGACGAGCCGGGAGCCGTCGCCGCTGACCGCGAACCAGTCCATGTGGTCGACCAGTTCGGACTTCTTCGCCTTGGTGATGTTGAAGTACTCCAGGGTCGGGCGACCGCTGATGTCGGCCGGGTTGACGAAGGTCTCGCCGAGCGCGCCGGAGATCGGCCAGCGCAGCCAGACCAGTCCGCCGCCCGCGACCGGGGACAACGCGGAGTACTTGGAGGCGATCACGGGGAACGGGGTGACCCTGCTCTCCAGGCCCTCCATCTCCACCGTCACCGTGCCTGCCTCGCCCGTCTCCTCGTCCTCGACCGGGTCGAGCCCGCCGGCCGCGGGACGGCCCTCGGGGTTCAGGGCGAAGGGGGAGGGGGTCGCCGAGTTCAGCGGGACGAGGTACGGGCGGCAGCCGAGCGGGAAGGACAGGTCGCCGGTGTGGACGTCGTACACCGGGTCGAAGCCGCGCCAGGAGAGGAAGGCGAGATAGCGGCCGTCGCGGGTGAAGACGGGGTTCTCGTCCTCGAAGCGGCCGTTGGTCACGTCCACGATCAGCCGGTCCTTGATCCGGGCCAGCTTGATCTGGCGCAGGGAGCGGCCGATGCCCGGGTGGGACCAGGCGAGCCATGCACCGTCCGGGGAGAAGGCGAGGTCGCGGACGGGGCCGTTGACGGAGCGGATCAGCTCGGTGACACGGCCTTCGGCGGCTGTCGCGGGTGCGGTGTCCGGTTCGTCGGCTTCGGCGGCCGTCGAGGGTGCGCTGTCCTGTTCGTCGGCTTCGGTCGCAGGTCCGGAGTCCTGCTCGTCGGCCGCGGCTCCCGTGCCCTCGCCGTCGCCCGTGCCTGCCGCAGCCGCGGCGGTCTCGCCGCCGCCGCTCGTGGCGGCTTCGTCGTCGCTCCCCCGGGCCTCCCCGCCTTCCCCGACCGTTTCCCCGACCGCTTCCCCGACCGTTTCCCCGACCGCCTCCTCCGACACGTCGATCAAGAGCAGCCGGCCGTCGTGCGAGGCGACCGCCAGCCGTTCGCCCTCGGGGTCGCAGGCCATCTCCAGGACTCGGCCCAGTGCGCCGCAGGCGAGCCGGTGGGGCGGGAGGTCGCCGGTCGCGCGGGGCAGCTGGGCGATCTCGACGGCGTCCTCGCCCTCCGCGTCGGTGATGTACGCGACCTGGCCGGTCGTCCCCAGCATCTCCGGCAGCCGTACCCGTACGCCGGGCGTGTCGGCGATCGTACGGGCGGGGCCGTCGCGGTGGGTGAGCCAGTACAGGCTGCCGCGTACGACGACGGCGCTGGCCCGGCCGGTCTCGTCCACGGAGATGCCGTCGACGTTCTGCGCGGCCGGCACCTGGTACCGGCGGCGCCCGGTGGCCGGGCCGGCGAGGCGGATGTCGAGCCTGCGCGGTACGGCGTCCGGGGAGAGGTCGTCCACCAGCCACAGGTCGCCCGCGCACTGGTAGACCACCCGCGTGCCGTCGCTGGAGGCGTGCCGGGCGTAGAAGGCGTCGTGGTCGGTGTGGCGGCGCAGGTCGCTGCCGTCGTGCGCGCAGGAGTAGAGGTTGCCGACGCCTTCGTGGTCGGAGAGGAAGGCGATCCGGCCGGCGACGAACATGGGGCAGGCCAGATGGCCGCCGATGTCGGGCACGAGTTGCTGCCCGTGCAGCCAGAGCCGGCCCATGGCGCCGCCGCGGTAGCGCTTCCAGGAGGCCGGTTCGTGCGGTGGGGTGCCGGTGAGCAGGAGGGTCTTGTGCTCGCCGGCGACGTCGGCGACCTGGATGTCGGCGACCGGGCCCCAGGGCAGCCGGCCGCCGGGGTCGCCGTCGGTGGAGATCTTGTAGGCCCAGGTGAAGTAGGAGAAGGGCTGGCCGTGCGAGGCCACCGCGAGGATGTCGCCTTCCGGGGTCCAGCCGCAGACCTGGGTGTCGGCGCTGCCCCAGTAGGTCAGTTGTCGCGCGGGGCCGCCGTCGACGGCCACGAGGTGGATCTCGGGCACCAGGCTGCGCCACGTCGTGTACGCGATGTGGCGGCCGTCGGGAGAGAAGCGCGGGTGCCCGGACTTCGTGCGGTCCGCCGTGAGTCGCCAGGCCCGGCCCGGGGCGTCGAGGGGGGCCAGCCAGAGGTCGTCCTCGGACACGAAGCACAGCAGGTCGCCGCTGAGGTGGGGAAGGCGCAGATAGCTCACCTCCCCATGCTTTTCCGCCCGCAGGGGCCCAGCAACTTATGCAGCCCTCACGTTCGTGACCCAGAGCACGTACGAAACTGTTTCGTTTCGCACGCGGAGCGGGTATCTTCTTGGTGATACAGAACCGAAGGCTCCGGAGTGGGAAGGTGAGCGGCATGACCGAGGTCGTCGCAACGACGCGTCGCAGTCGGATCACGCCCGAGCGCGAGGCCGAGTTGTACGAGGCCGTGCTCGACCTGCTCCGGGAGGTCGGCTACGACGCTCTCACCATGGACGCCGTCGCTGCCCGCACCCGGTCCAGCAAGGCCACGCTCTACCGCCAGTGGGGCGGCAAGGCCGAGCTGGTCGTCAAGGCGCTGCGGCACAGCAAGCGCGGCCATGTGGGGGACATCGACACCGGCTCCATCTGCGGCGACCTGCACGCCCTCGTGGCGCTGGAGGACGACTGCACCATGGAGCAGAACTCCGCGCTGATGCGGGGCGTCGCCATGGCGATGCATCACAACGACGATCTGCGCCGGGCCTTCCGGGAGCAGATCGTCGACCCCGAGATGGGCGGTTTCCGACAGGTGCTGCAGCGCGCGGTCGACCGGGGCGAGGTCCGTCCCGACTGCCCGGCCCTCGACTTCATGGTGCACATGATGGTCGGCGGCTTCGCGACCCGCGCCCTGCTGGACGATCAGCCGCCCACCCAGGCCTTCCTCACCTCGTACATCGACGCCGTGGTCCTCCCCGCCCTCGGCGTCGTCCCACCCGATCACCCGGGACCGGCCGTCGGTCACCCCTGACCACCGGCTGAATCTCCTGCGAACACCCTCCCCGGACAAGCCCACCATCTGACGTCACCGCTCACGTCGTCGGGCTGATCACCCCTGCCCTGATGAACCCCACGACCTGACCGGGAGTACGTCTCCGTGGCCACGATGCTCTACAAACTCGGCCGTCTCGCCTTCCGGCGACGGCATTTCGTCGCCCTCATATGGATCGCGCTGCTCACCCTCGCCGGGGTGGGCGCCGCCTCCGCGCCGCCCGCCGGCAACACCTCCTTCTCCATCCCCGGCACCGAGGCGCAGAAGGCCTTCGACCTGCTGGAACAGCGCTTCCCCGGCATGAGTGCCGACGGCGCCACCGCGCGTGTCGTCTTCAAGGCGCCGAGCGGCGAGAAGATGACCGACAAGCTCAACAAGGCGACCGTCGAGAAGACCGTCAAGGAGCTGGGCAGCGGCTCCGAGGTCGCCTCCGTCGCCGACCCCTACCTCGGGCACGCCGTCAGCAAGAACGGCACGATCGCCTACGCCTCGGTGAAGTACAAGGTCTCCGGCATGGAGCTGAAGGACTCCACCCGGGACGCCCTGAAGGGCGCCGCGCAGCACGCACGCGACGCCGGGCTGAGTGTCGAGGTCGGCGGTGACGCGCTGAGCGCGACCCCGGAGACCGGCTCCAGCGAGGTCATCGGCATCGGTATCGCCGCCGTCGTCCTCGTGATCACCTTCGGTTCGCTGCTCGCGGCCGGATTCCCGCTGCTCACCGCGATCATCGGCGTCGGTATCGGCGTGTCCACGATCACCGCGCTGGCCAGCGCCCTGGACCTCGGCTCCACGACCTCCACCCTCGCGTCGATGATCGGCCTGGCCGTCGGCATCGACTACGCCCTCTTCATCGTCTCCCGCTACCGAGCCGAACTGGCGGAGGGCCGCGAGCGCGAGGAGGCCGCAGGACGGGCCGTCGGCACCGCGGGCTCGGCGGTGGTCTTCGCCGGTCTGACCGTCGTCATCGCCCTGGTCGGCCTGTCGGTCGTCAACATCCCGATGCTCACCAAGATGGGCGTCGCGGCGGCGGGTACCGTCGCCATCGCCGTCCTCATCGCGCTGACCCTGATCCCCGCGCTGCTCGGCTACGCGGGCCGCAAGATCAAGCCGGCCGGCGAGAAGAGCAAGCTGCTCGGTGGCGGCCGTACGCCGAAGAAGCCGGGCCGGCCCAACATGGGCACCCGCTGGGCGAGCTTCGTCATACGGCGCCCGGTCGCGGTTCTGCTGCTCGGTGTGCTCGGCCTCGGCGCGGCGGCGATCCCCGCCGCCTCCCTGGAGCTGGGCCTGCCCGACGACGGCTCGCAGCCCACCTCCACCACCCAGCGCCGCGCCTACGACCTGCTCTCCGAGGGCTTCGGGCCCGGCTTCAACGGCCCGCTGATGGTCGTGGTCGACGCCAAGGGCAGCGCCGACCCCGAAGCCGCCTTCACCAAGGTCGGCAACGAGATCAAGGGCCTGAAGGACGTCGTCACGGTCACCCCGGCCCAGGCCAACAAGGCCCGTGACACCGCGACGATCACGGTCGTACCCAAGTCCAAGCCGTCCTCCAAGACGACCGAGGACCTGGTGCACGCCATCCGTGACAAGGGCGCGGACATCACCAAGGAGACGGACTCCAAGCTCCTGGTCACCGGTACGACGGCGATGAACATCGACGTCTCGCAGAAGCTGAACGACGCGCTGCTGCCGTACCTGGCACTGGTGGTGGGCCTCGCGTTCCTGCTGCTGATCGTGGTCTTCCGCTCGGTCCTCGTCCCGCTGAAGGCGGCCCTCGGCTTCCTGCTCAGCGTGATGGCGGCCCTCGGCGCCGTGGTCGCGGTCTTCCAGTGGGGCTGGCTGTCCAGCCTGTTCAACGTCGAGGAGACCGGCCCCGTCATGTCGATGATGCCGATCTTCATGGTGGGTGTCGTCTTCGGTCTCGCGATGGACTACGAGGTCTTCCTCGTGACCCGGATGCGAGAGGCGTTCGTCCACGGCGAGAAGCCCACCCAGGCGGTGGTGACGGGCTTCAAGCACGGCGCACGGGTCGTCACGGCCGCCGCCGTCATCATGATCGCCGTCTTCTCCGGCTTCATCGGCTCCAGTGAGTCGATGGTCAAGATGATCGGCTTCGGCCTCGCGATCGCCGTCTTCTTCGACGCGTTCATCGTCCGTATGGCCATCGTCCCGGCGGTGCTCGCCCTGCTCGGCAAGCGGGCCTGGTGGCTGCCGAAGTGGCTCGACCGTGTCCTGCCCAACGTGGATGTCGAGGGCGAAGGCCTGCGCACCCTGTCCGCGGCGGACCGCAAGGACGCCGATCCGGACGGGGAGCGGGAGCTGGTACGGGTCTGACGTACCGCTTCCGACGGCTGACCGGCCGGTGAGGGTGCCCGTGGGGACGGGGCTGCACCCTCACCGGCCTCCGTCCCGGGTGACCGCGAGCAGTGCCAGGTCGTCGGTGATGCGGCCGCCGGCGTGGCGGCTCACCTCGGCCAGGAGGGCGTCGAGCAGCTCGTCCGGTCCGGGGAAGTCGCGCCCGGTCAGCCCGGCCGCGGGGTCGTAGAAGTCCCCGGCGCGGTTGCGGGCCTCGGTCAGCCCGTCGGTGTACAGCAGGAGCGTCGCTCCCGGGGGGAAGGGCACCGTGTCGCTCCGGTCCTGGTCGGCGCTCAGCTCCGCCAGTCCCAGGGGGAGGGCCGGTTCGGACGGTTCCGCGCTGCGCACCTGGCCGGCGTGCAGAAGCAGAGGCGCCGGGTGGCCGCGGTTGACCAGTCGCAGTTCATCGCCGCGGTGCGGGATCTCGACGAGAATGCCGGTGACGAACCCCTCGGTGCGCTCGGGTCCCGTCCGGCGCGATCTTTCCCGCAGCAGGGCCCGCTCCAGCCTGGCCGTGATCGAGACGAGCGTGGGTTCCTCGTCGGCGGCCTCCCGGAACACCCCCATGGCCACGTCCACCGCCTGGACCGCGTCCATGCCCTTGCCCCGTACGTCCCCGACCAGACAGCGCACGCCGTACGGGGTGTCCTGGGCGCTGTACAGGTCGCCACCGATCTGCGCGTCCTTCACGGCCGGCCGGTAGCGCACGGCGATCCGCACCGGGCCCATCGAGGACGGCAGTTGCGGCAGCACGGCGCGCTGGACGGCCACGGCGATTCTGCGCGCGGACTCCAGACGCAGGTTGCTGTAGTGCATGAGCCGGTTGACGACGACGGCGAGGGCCGAGACGGTCACGACCGCGGCCAGCTCGCTCTGCCCACCGGAATCCGTCAGCAGGCCGAAGTGGGCGAGGAGCGCGACGTCCGTGGCACAGGCGCCGATGCCCGCCAGGACCGTCGCGCGAAGCGACAGCAGTGCGGCGGCTGCCATCGGCGCGGCTGTGTAGAAGGCTTCTCCGCTGACGTGCGGAGCGGTGCTGTAGTCGAAGAACGCGCCTCCGACGAGCAGGACGACGGGCAGCAGCTGAAGGTGGAGCAGACACCAGCCTCTGCCGGTGGCGCGCCTTCCGCTCGCTGCTCCCATGTACCCGCTCCTGTCTCTGCCGTGCCGTACACCACACGATCAAGCATCCTCAGGCCCCGATTCGCGTGCCAGTCGTGCGACGGCCGTATGGGCACATGTCGCCTCGCACGGGCATGCCGACTCAGTCGCGTGCGCTGTACACCGACCGCACCCGCACCCGGGTCCTCGCCCACGGCTCGCTGTGACGCCGCTGGTGGCGACCGGGCTGACGATCGCCGCGTACACGGTGCTGGACGGACTGGGCGTACGCGCCTCCCCGTCGCCGCCCTGTTCGTTCTTCAAGGAGCGTTTCGGGGCGCCCCGAAACGCGACGGCGGGACTTTTGGCCGTGGGGGTCGGACCGATGCTGCACGCCGCGTAGCAGGATGGCGTCGGGCCGTCACAAACCGTACGAAGGAGCCGTCATGACCGGCAAACCGACCGTCAGCGTCCTCGGCACCGGCATCATGGGTGCCGCCATGGCGCGCAACCTCGCCCGTGCCGGGCTCGAAGTCCGGGCCTGGAACCGTACCCGCGAGAAGGCCGAGCCGCTGGCCGCGGACGGGATCCGGGTCACCGGCACGCCCACCGAGGCCGTCGACGGCGCCGATGCGGTGCTGACCATGCTGTACGACGGCAACACCGTCCTGGACGTCATGCGCGAGGCCGCCCCGGCGCTGCGTCCGGGCACCGTGTGGGCGCAGTGCACCACCGCCGGGATCGACCTGGTCGCCGACCTTGCCGCCTTCGCCCGTGAGCACGGCCTGGTGTTCTACGACGCCCCGGTCCTCGGTACCCGCCAGCCCGCCGAGGCAGGTCAGCTGACCGTGCTGGCCGCCGGGCCGGAGGAGGGCCGGAAGACGGTCACGCCCGTCTTCGACGCCGTCGGCGCCAAGACCGTGTGGACCGGAGAGGACGGGGCCGCGGGCAGCGCCAGCCGGCTGAAGCTGGTGGCCAACAGCTGGGTGCTCGCCGTCACCGCGGCGACCGGTGAGGTGCTGGCCCTCTCGAAGGGCCTCGGCGTCGATCCGCAGAGCTTCTTCGACCTCATCCGGTCAGGACCGCTCGACATGGGGTACCTGCGGGCCAAGGCCGCTCTGGTGCTCGACGACAAGCTGACCCCGGCGTCGTTCGCCGTGGCCACCGCCGAGAAGGACGCGCGGCTCATCGTCGAGGCCGGCGAACGGGGCGGCGTACGGCTCGATGTCGCCGAGGCGGCGGCCGAACGGTTCGCCCGGGCCGCCGCCCACGGGCATGCCGACGAGGACATGGCCGCCGCCTACTTCGCCAGCTTCGACGCCAAGGGCCGGTAGACCGGGGGCGCGGCGTGGCCGGGCGGACGTCGGCATGGCGGGCCGGGGTGCTCGGGCGCACCCTGGAAGCAGCGGTTTTCGGAGGTGATCGTCATGATGCACACCACTGTCGGATGGCATGTCGAGCTGGAGTTCCTGGAGGATGATCAGCACACACGCGCGGCAGCGCTGGTGCGCTTGCCCGACGGCGCGGAGGTACGGGCGCACGGCCATGCCACCCGCCACAACATCGACTCCAACCAGCCCCGGGTCGGCGAGGAGATAGCCGGCGCGCGTGCCCTCAACGAACTGGCCATGCAACTGCTGACCAAGGCCCACGACGAGATCGACGCGGAGTCCGGGCGGATCTCGCACTCGATCAACGTGTGACGTCCCTGCAACGTGTGACGTCCCTGGCCTGACGTCGCGCGACGGCTGACATCTCGCGGTGCGCCGAGGAGTGCGCTCCGGGGCGCACCGCGCTATGCGAGCGCTGTGCGGACCGCCCGTACCAGCGCCTGCGCCCTCGGGTCCGCCGTCACGCTCTTGCGGAAGCCGTTGGTGACATAGCCGAAGGCGATGCCGGTCTCCGGGTCGGCGAAGGCGAGGGCGCCGCCCCGGCCGGGGTGGCCGAACGAGCCGGGGGAGAGCAGCGGGGACGCGGCTCCGTGCAGCATGTGTCCGAGGCCGAACCGGGTGCCGACGACCAGGACCCGGTCCGGTCCGGCGGACTGCTCGCCGCGGGCCAGCTCCATCGTCTGCGGGGTGAACAGCCGGGTGCCGCCGTCCACTTCGCCGATGAGCGAGGCGTACAAGCGGGCCAGCCCGTCGGCGGTCGCGATGCCGTTGGAGGCGGGCAGGGCGGCCGCGCGGTAGGCCGGGTCGTTCTCGTCGGGGAGCGGGGTGATCGCGGCGAACGCGCGCCGGGTCAGCGAGTCCGGGTCGGCGTAGGCCTCCGCCACGGCACGCTTGGGGCGGGCCTTCAGGCCACCGCCCGGAGTCTCGGGCGGCTCGACCGGGCCGACACGGCCCACGCGCGCGTGCTCCGACTCCGGCAGGCCGAGCCACAGGTCCGCGCCGACCGGTCCGGCGATCTCCTGCGCTATCCACGCGCCGACCGGGCGGGAGGTGATCCGCCGGATCAGTTCGCCGGTGAGCCAGCTGAAGGTCTGGGCGTGGTAGCCGTGGTCGGTGCCCGGCTCCCACGCCGGTGCCTGCGCGGCGACGGCCGCGGCGCCCAGGTCGGGGTCGGCGGCCTCGGCGGGGGTCAGCGGACGGTCCAGCACGGGCACGCCCGCGCGGTGGGCGAGCAGCTGGCGGACGAGCGTGTGCTCCTTGCCGGCCGCCTTGTACTCGGGCCAGTACGCGCCGACCGGGGCGTCCAGGTCCAGCTCGCCGCGCTGGTGCAGGAGCAGCAGCGCGGCGGCCACGACGCCCTTGGTCGCCGAGCGTACGATCTGCGCGGTCCCGGGCTCCCACGGGTCCGCACCCGGCGTACCGGCCATCGCGTCGACGTCCTTCGTGCCGGCCCACAGGTCGACGACCTTGTGCCCGTCGCGGTACACGGCCACGGCCGCGCCGCGCTCCCCGAGCAGCGCGAAGTTCGCTGCGAACGCCTGCTCGACGGGCTCGAAGCCCTCGGCCACCGTGCCGTTCACGTCCACGCCCGCTGTCCCTTCCGATCGCCTGCGACAGGGGGTGGAACGCGGGCTGCGTGCCTTTGATTCCTCGGTGGGATCAGCCCAGCAGGATCGTTACGTCGACGTTGCAGCAGAGACTCCCGGCCGTGCGGTCCCCCTTCGTCACGCGCCCCTTGCCACGGACCTCGGATCGAAGCCGAACGGCAGCTCCAGTCGGTGCGCCCGCATCAGCTCCTCGTCCCGGAGCAGGGCGCCCGTCGGCCCGTCGGCCGCGATCACGCCGTCACTGAGGACGAGGGAGCGCGGGCACAGCTCCAGGGCGTAGGGGAGGTCGTGGGTGACCATGAGGACGGTGACGTCCAGGGAACGCAGGATGTCGGCGAGTTCGCGGCGGGAGGCCGGGTCGAGGTTGGAGGACGGCTCGTCGAGGACGAGGATCTCCGGCTCCATGGCGAGCACGGTGGCCACGGCCACGCGCCGGCGCTGCCCGAAGGACAGATGGTGCGGCGGGCGGTCGGCGAAGTCCCGCATGCCGACGCGCTCCAGGGCGGTGCGCACCCGTTCCTCCAGCGCGGCCCCCTTGATCCCGGCGGCGGCCGGCCCGAACGCGACGTCCTCCCGCACGGTCGGCATGAACAACTGGTCGTCCGGATCCTGGAAGACGATGCCGACCTTCTGCCGGACGGCGGCCATGTGCTGCTTGCCGACGGGCAGTCCGGCCACCGTCACCGTGCCGGTCCCGCCGCCCAGGATGCCGTTGAGGTGCAGCACCAGGGTGGTCTTGCCGGCGCCGTTCGGGCCGAGCAGCGCGACCCGCTCCCCGCGCGTGATCGTGAAGTCGACGCCGAACAGGGCCTGGTGGCCGTCGGGGTAGGCGAAGGCGAGGCCGGAGACCTCCAGTGAAGACGAAGACGAAGACGAAGGCGCAGACGATGACGAAGACGAAGCCGGACGCGAAGCGGTACTCACAGGACCTATCCCAGCAGAGAGACGACAAGGGCGGCGCAGGGGAGCGTGAGCGCGTGCCGCCACTGCGCGCCGGACGCGGTCACCTCGTCGATGACCGGCATGGAACCGGAGTACCCGCGGCTCACCATGGCCAGGTGCACGCGCTCCCCGCGTTCGTAGGAGCGGATGAACAGCGCGCCGGCGGACTTGGCGAGCACGCCCCAGTGCCGTACGCCCTTCGCCTCGAATCCGCGCGACTCGCGGGCGATCCGCATCCGGCGCATCTCGTCGGTGACGACGTCGCCGTAGCGGATCATGAAGGAGGCGATCTGCACGAGCGGCGCCGGCAGCTTCAACCGCTGGAGCCCGAGCAGCAGCTCGCGCAGTTCGGTGGTGGACGCCAGGAGCACGGAGGCGGCGACGCCGAGCGTGCCCTTGGCGAGCACGTTCCAGGCGCCCCAGAGACCGTTCACACTCAGCGAGAGGCCCAGCGCCTGCACCCGCTCGCCCTCTGCCACGAACGGCATGAGCACCGCGAACGCCACGAACGGCACCTCGATCAGCAGCCGTTTGAGCAGGAAACCGGCGGGCACGCGCGCGTGACGGGCGACACACGCGAGCAGGACGGCGTACGCCCCGAACGCCCACATCGCCTCGCGCGGGGTCGACACGACGACCAGGACGAAGGCGAAGGCGGCCGCCAGTTTGGTGTGCGGCGGCAGGGTGTGCACGGGTGAGTGCCCGTGCCGGTACAGCCTGTGCGCGTGCCCGGCGCCCATCTCAGAGCCCCGTGCTCGCAGGGGAGACGTCCTCGGCCCGGCGCCGGCGCAGCGCCCAGAACACCGCGCTGCCCGCCACGACCGTCACACCGACGCCGATCACGCCCGCGAGGCCGCCGGACACCCGGGCGTTCGAGACGTTCTTGACGCCGTAGTCGGCGAGCGGGGAGTCGGCGGCGGCGTGCTTCTCCTCCTTCTTGTCGATCCCCTTGTCGTGCGCGACCTTCTCCAGGCCGTCGGGGTTCGCGGAGGCGTAGAAGCTGACGAATCCGGCGAGGACGAGGGAGGCGACAAGGCCCGTCACCCACAGCGTGCGCCGGGAGGTGCGCGCCGTCCCGGGCGCCGTGCGCGCCAGTGCGGGCGCCGGAGCGTCCACAAGTGCGCCGTCCACACGCAACTTGAGCCGCTGCCGCAGGCCGCGCGCGCCGTACACGAGATCCGGGCGCACGGCGATCACCGCGCTCACCGTGAGCGCCGTGATCACGGCCTCGCCGATGCCGATGAGGACGTGCACGCCGATCATCGCGGTCGCCACCTTGCCGATGGAGACGTCGGTCGTCCCGCCGATCGCGTACAGGAGCGTGAAGACGATCGCGGCGGCCGGCACCGAGACCAGTGCGGCGACGAAGGAGGCGACGGTGACCGAGCGCCGCTTGCGGGGCAGGACGGCGAGCAGCGCGCGGAACACGGCGTACGACACGACCGTGGTGGTGATCGCCATGTCGGTGACGTTCACGCCGAGCGCGGTGAGCCCGCCGTCCGCGAACAGCACGCCCTGCATCAGCAGCACCACGGAGACACAGAGCACACCCGTGAAGGGGCCGACGAGGATCGCGGCGAGCGCTCCGCCGAGCAGATGGCCGCTTGTTCCGGCCGCGACGGGGAAGTTGAGCATCTGTACGGCGAAGATGAACGCCGCCACCAGCCCGGCCAGCGGGGCCGTCCGCTCTCCCGCACGGTCGGCTTCGTCCGCACGGGAGGTGCCCCCCTGCTCACGGCGGGCGCCACGCAGGCTCACCGCGAGGGCGCCGGCGGCGACCACCCCGGTGACGGCGGAGGTGGGCGCGTCTATGAATCCGTCAGGTACATGCACCGAATGATTTTAGGCCTTTGTTGCGAACCCTTTGCAAGAACCAGGCGGTCGTTCATCTGTTCCGTAAGACAAGCCGTTCCCGAAGGCGCGAACCGGAAAATGTGCGACATTGGAGAGGAACCGGAAGCACGACTTTCATGTATGTCACTCAGTGTGAAGGGGCGAACCGATGTCTGTGATCGAGCAGTACGCGCGCGCCCATATCGTCACGGACGAGGAGGACCCGGGGGCCGTACCGGTGATGTTGCGGTACGACCCCGACTCCGATCCACGGTCCGTCCTGGTGGGCCTGCCGGGCCCGCACGAGTGGTCCTTCTCCCGCGCGCTGCTGGAACGGGGACTGCGAGCACCGGCCGAGAGCGGTGACGTACGGGTGTGGCCGTGCGGACGGGTGCAGGCCGTCGTCGAGTTCCACACCGACAACGGTGTCGAGGTGGTTCAGTTCGAGTCGAAGGCGTTGCTGCGATTCCTCAACCGGACGTACACGGCGGAGCCGGTGGGAACCTGATCAGCCGCCCGTCTTGAGCAGAGCCGCCACGATCGGCCCGGCCGTGTCGCCGCCGTGGCCGCCCGCCTGGACCACACCGGCGGCGGCGAGGTCGCCCTTGTAGGCGGTGAACCAGCCGTTCGGCTTCTTCTGCCCGTCGACCTCGGCGGAGCCCGTCTTGGCGCCGTAGTCCCCGCTCATGCCGGCCATCGCCTTGGCCGCGGTGCCGTACGCCGCCGTGTACCGCATGACGTCCTTCAGCTGGGACTGCGTCGTGGCGGACATCGTGCGCGCGGCCTTCGCCAGGGTGCGGTCGTCCACCGAGGGGGACACCAGGTACGGCTGGTGGAAGGCGCCCGACTCCACGGTCGCCGCGACCGACGCCATGTTCAGCGGGTTCATGCGCACCCCGCCCTGCCCGATCAGCGAGGCGCCCATCTGCGCGCCGCTCTGCACCGGGACCGAGCCGTCGAACGACGGGACGCCGATGGCCCAGTTGTCCATGCCGAGGCCGTAGACCTGCTGGGCCTCCTGCGTCAGGTCGCTGTTCGACAGCTTGGGCGCGAAGTCGATGAAGGCGTTGTTGCAGGAGGCCCCGAAGCTCTGCTTGAACGTGCCCTTCTTGATCTCGGAGTTGTCGTCGTTGTGGAACGTCCAGCCGGCCAGCTTGTACGTCTTGGGGCACGGGTGCGAGGCGTCGGGAGTGATGAGCTTCTTCTCGAACAGCATCGTCGACGTCACGATCTTCATCGTGGAACCGGGCGCGAGGGAGCCCTGGAAGGCGACGTTGAAGCCGTGCCCGCTGTTGGCGACGGCGAGGATCTCACCCGTCGAGGGCCGTACGACCACCACGGACGCCTTCGCCTGCTTGCCCACCTGCTGCTCGGCGGCGGCCTGGAGGGCCGGGTTCAGCGTCGTCTTCACCGTGCCCGGCGTGCCCTTGCTCAGCTCCACGAGCGTCTTGTCCGACAGCTGGGCCTTCTGCGAGGCCTTGCCGCGCACCACGCGCAGTTCGATGCCGGCCTTGCCGCCCGCCGTCTTGCCGTACTTCTCCCGCAGCCCGTCCAGCACCGGGCCCAGCGACGGGTACGTGGCCGCCGTCAGCTCGCCGCCGTTCCGGTCCAGCGCCTTGACGGGCGGGGTGCCGGACGCGCCGGTGACGAGCGTGTCACCGTCCTTCAGATCCGGGTGGACGACGGCGGAGTGCCAGTCGACCAGCGGCCGGCCGTCGCTCGCCCGGCGCACCACCGTCAGCGAACTGGCGTACGCCAGCGGCTTGCTGAGGTTGTCGTACGACACCGTCGCCTTGACGGAGAACGGCACCTTGGCGCCCGTGGGGGTGCCGGGCGTGAGCGTGACGCCCTTCAGGCGGGCGTCCTTGCCGTAGCCGGTGAGCAACTCGGTGGCCGCGGAGGCGTCGTCGGTGGCGGCGGCCGCCTCGCTGATCCTGCCCTGCTGCCACGCGGTGAGGAAGCGGGCGGAGGCCGATCGCACCTCGGCGGCGCTGGGCGGGCCGGTCTTGACGTTCTTGTGGTCGGCGCCGGCGGACGTGGGCTCGCCGGCCGCCACACCGCCGTCGGTCAGCGCGTAGACGCCGAACCCCACGCCGCTGACGGCCACGGCGATCATCCCGAGCACGGCGGGTCTGGTCGTCTTCCGTAGCTCGTTCCGTCGCTCCGCGACGCGCCTTCTCTTGCCCACAGCCTCAGTTCCTCCGTGCCTTCCCCAGGGTCCCCGTAGCCCACACACTCCCCAACGACGGCACTCACCCTAAAGTCCCCACCTTTGCGGGTGATGTCCGCGGCGGATCCGTAGCAGGCTTGCGACAATCAGCCCGGTGGACGAAGTCTGCACGATCCGGCCCCGTGCGACCCTGACCTGGGCGTACGCCCCGGGCGAGGTCGGCGGTGAGGTCTGCGGGCGCGCCCATCGATCATCGTTCGTGCTGCAGCCGCCCTCGGGCCGGCAACATCATGGGGCGCAGTGTGACTCTCCGCTCGTATCGTGAAGAGAGACAGAGCGGCGGGTCAAGGCAGGCACGTCATGAAGGTACCGGCGGTCGACTACGCGGCGGTGTTCCAGGCCCTTCCCGGGGCGGTGGCGCTGGTGACTCCGCAGCTGGTCTACGTGGACGCCAACGCGGAGTTCCTGCGCCTCCGGGGCCTCGCTCGCGACCAAGTGGTCGGTCGCTTCGTGCCCGATGACAGGCCCGAGAAGGACCCCGCTGAGCCTCTCCTGCTCAGAGTTCTGGCGTCACTGCGCCAGGCGGCGGGCACCGGTGAGCGCAGCATCGTGGCGCTGCAGGGCTACGACACGGAGGACCCCGACCAGCCCGGAGTGTGGCACGAGCGCTACTTCAACATGACCAACATCCCTGTGTTCGGATCGGACGGGCGAGTGGCGCTGCTGCTGCACCGGGTGGAGGACGTCACCGAACTCATCCGCGCCCGTGAAGTCGCGCTGGCCCTACAGGAGTCCATGCTGCCCGCTCTGCGCCCGGCCGGCCGGCACCAGGCGGCCGTACGCTACCGGCCCGCCGCCGAAGCACTGAATGTGGCCGGCGACTGGTACGACCTGGTCGACCTGCCCGGCGACCGCATCGCCGTGGCCGTCGGCGACGTCGTCGGCCACGGTCTGCCCGCGGCCTGCGTCATGGGACAACTGCGCAGCGCCCTCACCGCCGCCTGCCTCGTCGCCGAAGGCCCCGCCCGCGCTCTGGAAGTCCTCGGGTTGTACGCCCGCACCCTCGACGGCGCCGAGAACACCACCGTGGCCACGGCATTCATCGGCTGGGAGACCCGCACCATCACCTACAGCTGCGCCGGCCACCCCCCACCCGGGCTCCTCCACGAGGACGGGACCGTCGAGTTCCTGGACCGGGCCACGGACCCGCCGCTGGCCGCGCGCCCTGAACACGCCCCCCGGATCCAGGCCGACGCGGCCTTCCACGAGGGCGCCGTTCTCGTGCTCTACACCGACGGCCTGATCGAACGCCGCGGTGAAGACATCGACACCGGCCTCGCCCGGCTCGCCGACTCCCTCGCCCGCCACCGGGCAGACGACCCCGAAGCCCTCGCCGACGCCGTGCTCGACGACCTGCTCCCACCCGGTGACGCCACCGACGACACCGCCCTGGTCGTCGTACGGCTGTGAGTCCGGCCCGCTGCGTTCGCCCGGGTGTGGCCGGCTACACCCAGGTGTCCAGCCACATCCGCGACCGCCACTGGTCGACCGGGATCGCCGTGCCGGTGTAAAGAGGCCAGAAGTAGATGAAGTTCCAGGTGATCAGCAGCACCAGTACGCCTGCCGAGGAGGCGCCGATCAGCCGGCGGGTGTCGGAGGAGCCCGGCGGGCCGATGATCGCGCCGATCAGCATCGCCACCGCCAGGCACAGGAACGGCACGAAGACGACGGCGTAGAACAGGAAGATGGTCCGCTCCTGGTACATGAACCAGGGCAGGTAACCGGCCGCGATCCCGCACGCGATGGCACCGGCTCGCCAGTCGCGGCGCAGCGCCCAGCGCCACAGCACGTACAGGATCGCGAAGCAGGCCGCCCACCACAGCAGCGGCGTGCCGATCGCCAGCACCTCGCGGGCGCACTTCTGGCCGGCGTCCGAAGGGCAGCCGTCCGCACCGGGGTTCGGGGATTCGTAGAAGTACGACACCGGGCGGCCCAGCACGATCCAGCTCCACGGGTTGGACTGGTAGGTGTGCGGCTGGGTGAGCCCGATGTGGAACTTGTAGACCTCGTGTTCGTAGTGCCACAGGCTGCGCAGCCAGTCCGGCAGGAAGGCCCAGCTGCCGCCCTTGCCGTCGGTGGCCGCCCAGTTGCGGTAGTAGCCGCCGGTGCCGTCCGTCGGGGAGAGGATCCAGCCGGTCCAGGAGGCCAGGTAGACGATGATCGCCACCGGGACCGTCGCGAGGAAGGCGATGCCCGTGTCGTACTTCAGGGCCGCCACGTACGGGTGCCGGGCGCCGGCCGTCCTGCGGGCGCCGACGTCCCACAGCACCGCCATCACACAGAACGCGGCAAGGATGTACAGGCCGTTCCACTTCGTGCCGATGGCCAGGCCCAGCATCAGCCCGGCCGCCCAGCGCCAGGGACGCAGGCCCAGGCGCGCGGTGTCGGCGACATCCGCGTCCGGGCGGACCCGGCCGTCCGGGCCGACCGGCAGCGCGGCGGCCAGCCGCTGCCTGGACCGGTCCCGGTCGACGATCAGACAGCCGAACGCGGCCAGCACGAAGAACATCAGCACGCCGTCGAGCAGCGAGGTCCGGCTCATCACGAAGTGCAGGCCGTCCACCGCCATCAGCGCCCCCGCGAGGCAGCCGAGGAACGTCGAGCGGAACATCCGGCGCCCGATCCGGCACAGCATCAGCACGGACAGCGTGCCGAGCAGCGCGGTCATGAACCGCCAGCCGAACGGGTCGAACCCGAACATCAGCTCGCCGAGCCCGATGACGTACTTGCCGACCGGCGGATGCACGACGTACGCCGCGTCCGTCGGGATCGCGAGATGGCCGTGCGTCTGCAGCACCAGGTCGTTGGCGTTCTTGTCCCAGTTGACCTCGAACCCGCGGTGGACGAGCGCCCAGGCGTCCTTGGCGTAGTACGTCTCGTCGAATATCACCGCGCGCGGGCTGCCCAGGTTCCAGAACCGCATCAGGCCCGCCAGCAGCGTCACCAGCAGCGGACCGCCCCAGCCCGACCAGCGGGTGATCCGCCCGGCGAGGACCGGCGACAGCCCGAGCGCCTGCCACAGCCGGGGGCTCGGCTCCGCGTACGGAGGCACCAGCCGGTCGCGTACGTCGCCCGAGGGCGCGTCCTTGGCCGGTACGTATCCGAATCGGCGCAGCCGCTGCTGCCACGACGGCCGCTGGTCGTGCGGCGCCTGGCCCTGCCGGAGGTCCGTGGAGGACGCGGTACTGGTCACCGCGCCATCGTAGGGAACCGTTCTGTGGGAGTCCCGTGCATGTGGGGTACCGGTCGGGATGCGGCCGTTTTCCCGGGCCCCTCCCGGGACGTTCCGGGGGCGCCGGCAGGTGCGGGGCCGTCGTGTCCCCGGGGCGGGCACGGCGTCCGCGTTCCCGGCCCGCGGGCGGTCCCTGCGAGGATGGGGGGCGTGACTGGAACCCTTGTCCTCGCAGGTACCCCCATCGGCGACATCGCGGACGCGCCGCCCCGGCTGGCCGAGGAGCTGGCCGGCGCCGACGTGGTCGCGGCAGAGGACACCCGGCGGCTGCGCCGGCTCACCCAGGCGCTCGGCGTCACCCCCAAGGGCCGGGTGGTGTCGTACTTCGAGGGCAACGAGTCCGCCCGCACACCGGAGCTGGTCGAGGAGCTGCTCGGCGGCGCGCGCGTGCTGCTGGTGACCGACGCGGGGATGCCGTCCGTGTCCGACCCCGGCTACCGGCTGGTCGCGGCGGCCGTGGCGAAGGAGATCAAGGTCACCGCCGTGCCGGGCCCGTCCGCCGTGCTCACCGCGCTCGCCCTGTCCGGGCTGCCCGTCGACCGGTTCTGCTTCGAGGGCTTCCTGCCGCGCAAGGCGGGCGAGCGGCTGTCCCGGCTGCGGGAGGTCGCCGCCGAGCGGCGCACCCTCGTGTACTTCGAGGCCCCGCACCGGCTCGACGACACCCTCGCCGCCATGGCCGAGGCCTTCGGCGCGGACCGGCGGGCCGCCGTCTGTCGCGAGCTGACCAAGACGTACGAGGAGGTACGGCGCGGTCCGCTGGAGGAGCTGGCCCGGTGGGCCGCGGAGGGTGTGCGCGGGGAGATCACCGTCGTGGTCGAGGGGGCGCCCGAGGCCGGGCCCGAGGAACTCGACGCGGAGGAACTCGTGCGCCGGGTGCGGGTGCGGGAGGAGGCCGGGGAGCGCCGCAAGGAGGCGATCGCCGCGGTGGCGGTGGAGGCGGGGATTCCGAAGCGGATCGTCTTCGACGCCGTGGTTGCAGCGAAGCGCTCCGCTGGGTGAAGCCGCTGCGGGGCACGCCGGCGGGGTCGCGGTGCGGCGCGGGCCGAACGTCGTTCGCGGCCGGTCGCACGGTTCTCCGCGCCTCTCTGGGGCGCTGCCCCTGACCTGCGGCGATACACCCTCTGAGCAGGGGTGTTCTCTGGTGAGCGGGCGGGCCATGGGACGGCAAAGGGCTGTCGCCGATGGCAAAGGGAAAGGGGCCGGGCGGGGCCTTTTCGGCAAGGAAGGCTCAAATCGCCTCCAACACTCGACAGCCCTGATGCATTCGCGCTGGTGAAGGCGTCCACTGGTCGAAGGGACGCACAACCCGTCCCTCGTCCAGCGGACCAGAGGAGCTGGCATGAGCGAGATCGCAGGGCAGACCGGCCTCCGTGGCACCCCCACAGCCGTCGTTCACGAGTCGTATTCGTTCGCCTGCATGCGATGCGGGCACGGCTGGGAGCAGTCGTACGAGATAGAGCACCACACGGGCGCCGATGGGCACGAGTTCGTGCTGTACGTGGCCGACGGCCGGGTCGTGCCGTCGCCGCTGAGCCGGCCCAACTGCCACAACTGCGACGGTCACGTCGTGCGGATCATGCGCGCGGGGCAGGTCTCGTCGGTGCGCGGCGCCGTGGAGCGGCACCACAGCGTGCCGCAGGCGGGACCGGTCGAGGCGCCGCAGGTGCCGGTGCGGCAGGCGCAGCCCAAGGAACCGCACCACTGGCACCTGTCCGATCTCCTGCACGCGTTCCAGCGCAAGGCCGGCTGAGCGGATCGATCGCCCTGCGCCGAGGGCATGCCCCTTTCGTAGGATCGGGGCATGTCTTCGAACGCCGGCCCGACCACCCAGGGCGACAAGAACGCCGCGCCGCCGCTTCCGCCGCCGCTGCGCGTTCCGGTCGCCGACTCGCACACCCACCTCGACATGCAGTCCGGCACGGTCGAGGAAGGCCTCGCGAAGGCCGCGTCGGTGGGCGTGACGACGGTCGTCCAGGTCGGCTGCGACATCAAGGGCTCCCAGTGGGCCGCCGAGACGGCGGCCGCGTACGACAGCGTCCACGCCGCCGTCGCCCTGCACCCCAACGAGGCCCCGCGGATCGTCCACGGCGACCCCGACGGCTGGTCGCGTCAGGGCGCCCGCACGCCGGGCGGTGACGCGGCACTGGACGAGGCCCTCGCCGAGATCGACCGGCTCGCCGGGCTGCCCCAGGTGAAGGGCGTCGGCGAGACCGGGCTCGACTACTTCCGCACCGGCCCGGAGGGCAAGGCCGCCCAGGAGCGGTCCTTCCGCGCCCACATCGAGATCGCCAAGCGGCACGGCAAGGCGCTCGTCATCCACGACCGCGACGCGCACGCCGACGTCCTGCGCGTCCTGAAGGAGGAGGGCGCCCCCGAGCGCACCGTCTTCCACTGCTACTCCGGCGACGCCGAGATGGCGGAGATCTGCGCCCGCGAGGGCTACTTCCTCTCCTTCGCCGGCAACGTCACCTTCAAGAACGCCCAGAATCTGCGGGACGCCCTCGCCGTCGCCCCGCTGGAGCTGGTCCTCGTGGAGACCGACGCGCCCTTCCTGACCCCGGCGCCGTACCGAGGCCGGCCCAACGCGCC
Source organism: Streptomyces yokosukanensis (assembly GCF_001514035.1). GTDB lineage: Bacteria > Actinomycetota > Actinomycetes > Streptomycetales > Streptomycetaceae > Streptomyces > Streptomyces yokosukanensis. Next base: position 490,164 of record NZ_KQ948209.1, read on the forward strand.
CTACCTCGTCCCGGTCACGGTCCGTGCCATGGCCGCCGTGCGCGGCATCGACGAGGACGCGCTGGCGACGGCCCTCGCCGCCAACACCGCCCGCGCCTTCGCCTACTGAGCCCCTGTTCGAGCACTGAGCGCACGCTCGACGGGCAACAGTACGTAGCCGCGTCGCTTTGGAGAGTGACGACCGCTCCGCTAGGTTCTGGGGGCCCGATCGGACCCCTCTGCACCTCTGGAGCGTGTCGGCGTGAGCAAGTCGCAGTACGAGACGTTCGAGGCCTACGAGCCGTACGACCAGTACGAGGCGTACGAGGCATACGAGTCGTACGAGCAGTACGGCCCCGAAGCCTCCGCGCACTTCGCGCACTCCGCGGCGACCCTGCCGTACGGGCTGCGCGAGGACACCTACCGGCCCGCCTACGAGGCGCAGGCGTACTTCGTGACCGAGCCGTTGCTGCCCCGGCAGGCCGGGAGCGCGCCGGGGGTACGGCGCGTGCCGGACGCCGAGAGCACGCTGGGTGCCGGGAGCGCGCCGGACGGCGACGGGGCGCGCGGCGTCGAGATGCCCGCCGGGGTGAGCGGGCGAGCCGCGCGCCGACGCAGGGCGCGCTGCGCCGAGCGCCCGGAGTCCACCGTGCGCCGCCTGCTGCCGCAGGCGCTGGTCGTGGCCTTCCTCGCCGGCGGCACCACCGCGTTCGTCGCCAAGGACAAGGCGGTCGAGCTGACCGTCGACGGCAAGCAGCGCACCCTGCACACGTTCGCCGACGACGTGCACGAGCTGCTCGCCGACGAGGGCGTGCGCACGGGGACGCACGACATGATCGCGCCCGCCCCCGGCGCGGCGCTCACCAGCGGAGACGCGATCGCCGTGCGCTACGGGCGCCCCGTCCGGCTCACCCTGGACGGCCAGCAGCGCGAGGTGTGGACGACGGCGCACACCGTGGCGGGCGCGCTGGACGAACTGGGCGTGCGCGCGGAGGGCGCGTATCTGTCCGTCTCGCGCTCCCAACGCATCGGACGCGCCGGGCTCGCGCTCGACGTACGCACCGAACGCGCCGTCACGATCATGGCCGACGGCCGCACCCGGACGATCCGCACCAACGCGGCCACCGTCCGTGAGGCCCTGGAGGAGGCCGGGATCGGGCTGCACGGCGAGGACACCACCTCCGTCCCCCAGGACAGCTTCCCGCGCGACGGGCAGACGGTGACCGTCCTGCGGGTCAGCGGGTCCCAGGAGGTCCGCGAGGAGCAGATCCCGTTCGAGGTCGAGCGCACCGAGGACCCCACCCTCTTCAAGGGCAACGAGGTCGTCGCCCAGGCCGGGCAACCGGGGCTGCGGCGCGACACGTACCTGCTGCGCATCGTCAACGGGGTCCGGGAGAAGCCGCGCCGGGAGACCTCCGAGGTGGTGCGCAAACCGCGCAAGCAGATCGTGAAGGTGGGCACCAAGCCGCTGCCGCACTCGGTCTCCGGCGCCGACCACCTGAACTGGCGCGGCCTCGCCACCTGCGAGTCCGGCGGTCGCCCGGACGCCGTCGACCCCTCGGGCACGTTCGGCGGGCTCTACCAGTTCGACACGCGCACCTGGCACAGCCTCGGCGGAAACGGCCGCCCCCAGGACGCCCCGGCGGACGAACAGACACTGCGCGCGAAGAAGCTGTACACACGGCGCGGGGCGACCCCGTGGCCGAGCTGCGGGGCGCGTCTGCACGGTTGACCGGCGCGCGGCTGCGGTGCGGCTGCCCCGGCGTGCGCCTGCCCCGGCGTGTGGCCACGGCATCGCGCCGCCGCTGCGGGCAGCCGTGGCGACGGACACCTGGCAACCCGGCCCCGCTCACCCCCGTACCCTTGTCCCGTGAGCAGCCCCACCCCCGACGCCCTCCTCGGCCCCGCCGACATCCGCGAGCTGGCGGCAGCGCTCGGTGTCCGTCCCACCAAGCAGCGCGGCCAGAACTTCGTGATCGACGCCAACACGGTCCGCCGCATCGTCCGCACCGCGGAGGTCCGCCCCGACGACGTGGTCGTCGAGGTCGGCCCGGGGCTCGGCTCCCTCACGCTCGCGCTGCTGGAGGTCGCCGACCGGGTCACCGCCGTCGAGATCGACGACGTACTCGCCGCGGCCCTGCCCGCGACCATCGGGGCGCGCATGCCGGCGCGCGCCGACCGGTTCGCGCTGGTGCACTCCGACGCGATGCACGTCGGCGAACTGCCCGGTCCCCCGCCGACGGCGCTGGTGGCGAACCTCCCCTACAACGTCGCCGTACCGGTGCTGCTGCACATGCTCGACACCTTCCCGAGCATCGAGCGCACGCTGGTCATGGTGCAGTCCGAGGTCGCCGACCGGCTGGCCGCCGCGCCCGGTTCGAAGGTGTACGGCGTGCCGTCCGTGAAGGCCAACTGGTACGCCGAGGTGAAGCGGGCCGGGGCCATCGGCCGCAACGTCTTCTGGCCGGCGCCCAACGTCGACAGCGGGCTGGTCTCCCTCGTCCGGCGGGCCGAACCGATCAAGACGACGGCCACCAAGCGGGAGGTCTTCGCGGTCGTCGACGCGGCCTTCGCACAGCGCCGGAAGACCCTGCGCGCGGCACTGGCCGGCTGGGCCGGCTCCGCCGCTGCCGCCGAGGCCGCCCTGGTCGCGGCCGGGGTCTCGCCGCAGGCGCGCGGAGAGTCGCTGACGGTGGAGGAGTTCGTGCGGATCGCCGAGCACAAGGACGCGGTCGCCGAGCAGGTCACCGGGCAGGAGGAGAGCGGCAAGTGAGCGTCACGGTACGGGTGCCGGCCAAGGTCAACGTCCAGCTCGCGGTCGGCGCCGCGCGCCCCGACGGCTTCCACGACCTCGCCAACGTCTTCCTCGCCGTGGGCCTGTACGACGAGGTCACCGTCACCCCGGCGGACGAGCTGCGCGTCACCTGCGAGGGCCCGGACGCCGCCGAGGTCCCCCTGGACCGCACCAACCTCGCCGCGCGCGCCGCGATCGCGCTCGCCGCGCGCCGGGGCATCGAACCGGCCGTGCACATCCACATCGCCAAGGACATCCCGGTCGCCGGCGGCATGGCGGGCGGCAGCGCGGACGGCGCGGGCGCGCTGCTGGCCTGCAACACGCTGTGGGGCGCGGCCGCTTCACGGGCCGAGCTGCTCGCGATCTGCGCCGAACTGGGCAGTGACGTGCCGTTCAGTCTGGTGGGCGGAGCCGCCCTCGGGATCGGGCGCGGCGAGCAGCTGACCGCCCTGGAGACCGGCGGCACCTTCCACTGGGTGTTCGCGATGGCCGAGCGGGGGCTGTCGACGCCGGCGGTCTTCCGCGAGTTCGACCGGCTCGCGCAGGGGCGGCAGATCCCCGAGCCGGTGGCCTCGCCGGATCTGCTGGAGGCGCTGGCGAAGGGCGACGTGGAGGCGTTGGCGGGGGCCGTTTCCAACGATCTTCAGCCTGCCGCCCTGTCCTTGTTCCCGGAACTGGCGGACACGCTGGAGGCGGGACGGGGAGCGGGCGCGCTGGCCACGCTGGTCTCCGGTTCGGGGCCCACGACGGCGTTCCTCGCGCCCGGCGCCGAGTCGGCCGAGAAGGTGGCGGCGGCGCTGCGGGCGTCGGGGACGTGCAGGTCGGTGCGGACGGCGGCGGGGCCGGTGGCGGGGGCGACGGTCCTCTAGGGCCTGAGCCCCAGAGGAGGGCCCGAGCCTCACAGCAGGGCCCGAGCCTCGGCGGGCGTCGATCGAACACGCGGCGGTGGGCACCCCGTCTCTCCTGCGGCAGCGGCCGCATCCCGATCTTGTCGTCACCAAGAGTGACCGCCCCCTCGCACCCCGCCCCCACCCCCCGAGGCCCTACGCTAGAAGGCTGACCGACCCCCGCGCACAGGAGTGAAATGGCCGTCAACCTGGTCAATGTCGAGAACGTCAGCAAGGTGTACGGCACCCGTGCCCTGCTGGACGGCGTCTCACTCGGCGTGTCGGAGGGTGATCGCGTCGGCGTGGTGGGCCGCAACGGCGACGGCAAGACCACCCTCATCCGGATGCTCGCCAAGCTGGAGGAGGCCGACACCGGACGCGTCACGCACTCCGGCGGACTGCGGCTCGGCGTGCTCACGCAGCACGACTCCCTCGACTCCGCCGCCACCGTCCGGCACGAGGTCATCGGCGACATGGCCGACCACGAGTGGGCCGGCAACGCCAAGGTCAGGGACGTACTGACCGGGCTCTTCGGGGGACTGGACCTGCCGGGCTTCCCGAAGGGGCTGGACACGGTGATCGGGCCGCTGTCCGGCGGCGAGCGGCGCCGTATCGCGCTCGCCAAGCTGCTCATCGAGGAACAGGACCTGCTCGTCCTCGACGAGCCCACCAACCACCTCGACGTCGAGGGCATCGCCTGGCTCGCCGAGCATCTGCGCAACCGCCGCTCGGCGCTGGTGTGCGTGACGCACGACCGGTGGTTCCTCGACCAGGTCTGCACCCGCATGTGGGACGTGCAGCGCGGCGACGTGTACGAGTACGAGGGCGGCTACTCCGACTACGTCTTCGCGCGCGCGGAGCGTGAGCGGATCGCCGCCACCGAGGAGGTCAAGCGGCAGAACCTGATCAGGAAGGAGCTGGCCTGGCTGCGCCGCGGCGCCCCCGCCCGTACGTCCAAGCCGCGCTTTCGCGTCGAGGCCGCCAACGAGCTGATCGCGGACGTGCCGCCGCCCCGCGACAGCAGCGAACTGATGAAGTTCGCCTCCTCGCGGCTCGGCAAGACCGTCTTCGACCTCGAGGACATCACCGTGCAGGCCGGGCCGAAGCTGCTGCTCAAGCACGTCACCTGGCAGCTCGGTCCCGGCGACCGGATCGGCCTCGTCGGGGTGAACGGCGCCGGCAAGACCTCGCTGCTGCGGGCCATGGCCGCGGCCGCCCGCACGGAGGGCGAGGAGCAGCCGGCCGCCGGGCGCATCGCCGTCGGCAAGACCGTCAAGCTCGCCTACCTCTCCCAGGAAGTCGCCGAACTCGACCCCACCTGGCGGGTCCTGCAGGCCGTGCAGCAGGTCCGCGAGCGCGTCGACCTCGGCAAGGGGCGCGAGATGACCGCCGGGCAGCTGTGCGAGACGTTCGGCTTCAACAAGGAGAAGCAGTGGACACCGGTCGGGGACCTGTCCGGTGGTGAGCGACGGCGCCTGCAGCTGCTGCGCCTCCTCATGGACGAACCCAACGTCCTGTTCCTGGACGAGCCGACCAACGACCTCGACATCGAGACCCTCACCCAGCTGGAGGACCTCCTCGACGGCTGGCCGGGCTCGATGATCGTCATCTCCCACGACCGGTTCTTCGTCGAGCGCACCACCGACCGGGTCTTCGCCCTCCTCGGCGACAGCGCCCTGCGGATGCTGCCGCGCGGCATCGACGAGTACCTGGAGCGGCGCCGGAGCATGGAGGAAGCGGTCGCCGCGCAGGCCGCCGCCGCGGCGCCCAAGCCGGCCGCGTCGGAGAAGAGCGCCGCCGACCAGCGCGCCGCCAAGAAGGAACTCCAGAAGATCGAGCGCCAGTTGGACAAGGTCTCCGAGAAGGAGACGAAGCTGCACGCCCAGATCGCCGAGAACGCCACCGACTTCGCGAAGGTCGCCGACCTGGACGCCCAGTTGCGCGACCTCGTCGGGGAGCGCGAGGAGCTGGAGATGCGCTGGCTGGAGCTGGCGGAGGACGCGTAGCGGGGCCGGGCGCGGGATCGCGGCGCGAGCAAGAGGCGCGGGCTACGGCGCGGGCAAGAGGCGTTGGCTACGGCGCGGGCAACGGGCGCGGGCGCGGTGAGAGCAGCGCCCGCGCCGGCGTGTGGGCGTGCACCCCGTTGTGTGTCACGGGTGTGTGCGCCGTCGGCAGTCCGCATCCGCACGCCTGGGCGTGAATCAGCCATCAGGCGCCCGCACTTCACGGCCCCACCCCCTCACCACGCCCCTGCCCCCGCCCCGCGCACGGTGCTGTTGCGTGCGCCGCGTGAAGGGGGCGTGAAGGCGCATAACGGCGGCATCACGGGCCGGTCGTCCCTTGGGAACAGCGGCGGATCCGAGCCCGTGCGCTGTCGGTACCGGGTGATAGAAAGGGCCGTCTGAGAACTTTCTGAGTAACGACCCAGGTTCCGTCAAGAACCTCAGGGCGTGGCTAAAAATCAGTGAACGAGGGGGAAGAGCGCTGATGACTCAGCCGCCCAATCAGCCGCCGCAGGGCGGCTTCGGAGCGCCACAGGACCCACCACCACAGGACCAGCCACCGCCGGGCGGCGGCTTCGGCGCTCCGCAGACGCCACCGGCGCAGGGCGGCTTCGGCCCCCCGCAAGCCACCCCTGGTACCCCGGGCGCTCCCGGCGTACCCCCCACGCCCCCGCCGCCGGCCCAGCCCCCCGCCGCTTTGCCGCAGCCGCCGCAGCCGCCCGGCTACGGCCACCCCCAGCAGCCGGGTCCGTACGGCGCCCCCGCCGCGCCGGGCACCCCCGGCCCCTACGGCTATCCGCCCCAGCCCGGCCCCTACGGCGCGGCGCCCCAACCCGGCTTCGGCCACCCGCAGCAGCCGCCGTACCCCGGTGCGCCGGGCGGCGCATCGGGCGGCAGGACCAGGACGAGGACCGCGCTGGTCATCGGCGGCGCGGTGGCCGCGCTGCTGGTCGTCGGCGGCACGGTGTACGCGGTCACGAGCGGCGACGGCGGCGACGGCGGTAACAAGAAGAAGCCGGTCGCCCAGCACGGCGACGACTCCAAGCACTCCGCCACCGGCACGCCGAGCGCGTCGAGTTCGTCCGGCGGCGGTGCCGACCCGGAGAACTTCAACGAGGGCCGCAAGGCCGGCGAGGCGAAGGTCCTCTGGTACAAGTCGGCACCGGACGCCCCGGGTTCCGGGGCCGACGCGCCCGGCATGTGGGTCACCGGCAAGGCGGCGGTGAAGGCGGCGTACCAGCAGGTCTTCGCCTATGGCGTCGGCGACGGCGCGCCGGTGTGGGGCCCGCTCTCCTTCCCGCAGAAGATCTGCGCGGTCACCCCGCAGAAGTCCGCCGACGACAAGGTCGTCGTGGCGTACATGAGCGGCGCCGGTGACAAGGCCAAGTGCAACCAGCTGCAGGAGATCGACCTGGCCACCGGCCACAAGGGCTGGAGCACCGAGGTCGCCGACGGCGGGCTCTTCGACAGTGCGCTCAACGTCGAACTGACGGTGAGCGGCAAGACGCTGATGGTGGGGCGCTCGGAGTCGGGCACGGCGTACGACATCGACAGCGGCCACAAGCTGTACGACAAGGAGAAGTACGGCACGGCCTGCTTCCCGACCGCGTACGCGGGCGGCACCGACCGGCTGATCCAGGTGTCCTCCTGCGGTGCGGGCGGCAGCAACGCGCACGACGAGATCCAGGAGCTGGACCCGGCCACCGGCAAGGTCCGCTGGACCCAGCCGGTCAAGAAGGGCTGGCAGGTCACCCGGACGTTCTCCGTCGACCCGCTGGTGGTCTATCTGACCAACCAGGACAAGAAGGCTTGGAACATCTCGACCTTCACCGAGAAGGGCAAGTTCCGCTCGGAGGTCAAGGTCGACGAGAAGTTCGCCCCCCGCTGCGGCTGGGCGGTCCTCGAACGCGACCTGCAGGGCTGCCAGGGCGTCGCCGCGGACGCCGGCACGCTGTATCTGCCGACGGACACCACCGGCAGCGCCAACGAGATCGTCGCGATCAGCCTGGCCGACGGCAAGGCGAAGTGGCGGGTCAAGTCCCCGGCCGACGAACCGATGTACCCGATGAAGGTCGAGGGCGGCAAGCTCGTCGCGTATGTGCAGCCGTCGTACGACGCGGGCGGCCAGGTGGTGTCGATCCCGGTCGGCGGCTCCTCGCACACGACGGCGAAGCTGCTGCAGAACCCGCAGGGCACGGCCGAGATCGAGAACACCTTCTACGACGCCGACATGGACTGGGTCGACGGGCGGTTCTTCATCTCCGCCGGGCGGCTGTCCGGCAGCGACCAGTCGAAGGAGAAGCTGATCATGGCCTTCGGCGACTGAGCCGCCGTCCCGGCCCCCTGTCTGTGGCGAATCCCTTCGCCGTGTCCCTGTCCCCATCGCCGTATCCCTTCGGCGTACGGCTTTCGAGCCTCATCGAGGTATCCGTTCCATGACCCAGCCGCCCCCTCCGCCGCCCAACCAGCCCCCGCAGCAGGGCGGTTTCGGCCCCCCGACCCCGCAGCCGCAGCAGCCCCCCCAGCCGCAGCAGCCTCCGCAGCCCCCTCAGCCGCAGCCCGGCTACGGCTACCCGCAGGCCGCGCCGGCCCCGCAGCCGCCCCAGCCGCCACAGCCCGGTTACGGCTACCCCGGCGGGCAGCAGAACCCGTACGGCCAGCCGACCCCGGCGTACGGCCAGCAGCCCGCCGCGCCCTACGGCGGTCAGCCGCAGAACCCGTACACGCAGCCCCCGCAGCCGGGTTACGGCTATCCGGGCCAGCCGCCGACCGTGCCGATGCAGCCGCAGCCGGCGCAGAGCGGCGGCGGGCGCAACAACACCACGCTGCTCATCGTCGTCGCGGCGGTCGTGGCCATCGCGCTGATCGTCGCCGGCGGCCTGTGGTACGCGGGCTCCTCCGGCGGCGACGGCAAGAACCACGACACCGGCTCCTCCAGCGGCGGCACCGGCGGCAAGAGCGGTGGCGGCACCGGCGGCACCGGGGGCACGGGCGGCGGCAAGGAGAAGGTGCCGGCCAACCCCGCGGGCAGTGTGCTGTTCGAGGTTCCGCTGCCCACCGCGGACGACACGGTCAGCACCGTGGGTTCGTGGCTGACCGACAAGGTGTACGCCAAGACCGGCGTCGCCGAGGTCGTCGGCTACGACCCGGCCAAGGGCACCAAGTTGTGGACGATCAAGCTGCCCGGCCCGGTCTGCGCGGCCAGCGCGCACGCCACGTCCGACGGCAAGACCGCGATCACCTACCAGCCGAAGTGGAGCACGAAGGACTCCTTCGCCGGGTGCACGCAGATCTCGGCGATCGACCTCGACGGCGGCAAGAAGCTGTGGACGAAGTCGGTCAAGTCCGGTGACTATCCGATCAGTTATCAGAACGTGACGGTCGCTCAGCGAACCGTCGCGCTCGGTGACAGCGACGGCGCTGCCGCCTTCGACATCGACTCGGCCAAGCCGCTGTGGCTGCCGAAGCCGGGCGACGACTGCTACGACGCGGGCTACGGCGGCGGCGACAAGCTCGTCGCGGTGCGCAACTGCGGGAACTCCGACAGTCCGCAGCTGCTCATCCAGACCCTCGACCCGAAGACCGGGAAGGTGATCTCCGAGTACAAGATGGACCCGGGGATCGAGTACGCCTCCATCGTCTCCACCGACCCGCTGGTGGTGGCCGCCGACGTCGGCGACAGCGCCGGTGACGGCAGCGAGGTCTCGGACTACTTCTCCATCGACAGCAAGACCGGCAAGCTGCTCGCCCACATCTCCGCGCCGGGCAAGACCTACGGCGGCAAGTGCGACGGCATCACCCGCGTCGAGTACTGCAAGGAGATCGTCGCGGGCAACGGCAAGCTGTACCTGCCGACCGAGGAGCACGACGGCAACGGCGAGGCGTTCAGCAAGACGAACGAGATCGTCGCCTTCGACCTGAACACGGGCAAGCCGACCGGCCAGCGCGCCGAGGCCGGCGAGGGCTATGTGATGTCCCCGCTGCGCATGGACGGCGGCAACCTGATCGCCTACAAGCGGCCGCCGTACGACAAGGGCGGCCAGGTCGTCAGCATCGACGGCGGGTCCTTCAAGTCGACCGAGCTGCTGGAGAACCCCGCGACGGACAGCGCGCGGAAGGCGGAGGCCAACATCCTGCCCGAGTACGGGGAGATCCTCTTCGGCGACGGCCGTCTGTACATGTCGCAGGTCTTCGCCAAGCACAAGGGCATGTCGTCGTACGGCAAGGAGGACCTGGTGCTCGCGTACGGAACGAACGGCTGACCGACGCGCCGACCCGTCGTGAGTCTCGCCCGAATGGGTGACTTACCAAGAAGTGCCCCGGATTTCATCGATCCGGGGCACTTCTCATCAAGAGGGGCAGCAATACGTCGAACAAGCGTGTAGCTTCCGGGGGCATGAAGGGCGAGGTGCCGGGGGGCCCTCTGTCCTTGCGGACCGCTGGACGTCCATAGTGGGGCATCCATGGGGGGGACTGGGGGGTTGCTCTATGGGAGTACGGCTCATGGTCGTCGACGACCATCGCCTGCTCGCGGAGGCGTTGGCGTCGGCGCTCAAACTGCGCGGGCACCGGGTGCTCGCGGCGGCGGCGCCGGCCGCGGGCGCGGCGGACCTGGTGATCGCGCGGGCGCCGGAGGTGTGCCTGCTGGGCACGGCGGCGCCGGCCGAACCGGGTGCCTTCGACCCGGTGACGAAGGTCAAGCGGGAGCGGCCGCAGGTGGCGGTGGTGGTGCTCGGACCCGTGCCGTCGCCGCGGGGGATCGCGGCGGCGTTCGCCGCGGGGGCCTCGGGGTATGTGCGGCACGACGAGCGGATAGAGGGCGTCGAACGGGCGATCATGAAGGCGCGGGCGGGGGAGGCCGCGGTGGCGCCGCAGTTGCTGCAGGGGGCGTTCGGTGAGTTGCTCAATCCGTCGGCGCAGCCGGACGACGAGGCCCAGCGGCTGCTGGGGATGCTGACGCCTCGCGAGGTGGAGGTGCTGGTGCGGGTGGCTGACGGGGAGGACACCCGGCTGATCGCCGCCGGGATGGGCATCGCGCCGAGTACCGCGCGGACGCATGTGCAGCGGGTGCTGATGAAGCTGGGCGTCGGGTCGCGCCTGGAGGCGGCGGCGCTGGCCGCGCGAACGGGGTTGCTGGACCGGGCGGGCCCACTGAACCCCGGCCCCGCATAGCCACCGGCACTGCTGAAGCCGACGGCACCGCAGTTCCTCGAGGGCGCGGGGAACTGCGCGACCAGCCCCCACCGACCCGCAGCCGGGGGACGGCCCGCATTCCGCGGAACCGCCCCCAGCCAACGGCTAGTCCTGCGGCGAACTCTCCGGAGGCGCCGGCCGAGGCGCCGCAGGCCGCAGCTTCAGCCAGGCCAGGAAGAAGATGCCCAGCAGGAGCATCCCGATCCCGGTCCAGAGGTTGATGTTGACGCCCTGGGCCTTGTCGATGGCGGCCTGGGAGTCGGTGATGCCGGTGATCGTGACGATGACGCCGTACACCACGAACAGGCCGCCGATGATGCGGCGCAGGTCGAAGATGCGGGCCGCGGTCGCGGACTTGCCCTCCAGCTCGGTGACTTCGCGCTGGACGTCCTGCTCGCTGTAGTGGAAGCCCTCGTGACGGCGGTCGGAGTGCTCGGAGTTGTCGCTCATGGTTCCTCGGTCCTTCCTCGTCAGAACGAGAACGGGATGTAGCAGGCGGCGGCCAGGACGACCGCGCCCCAGCCCAGCAGGGCCGGCTTGCGGTACCAGGCCTCGTCACCGGGCGCGGGCGCCTCGGACATGCCGGGGGAGCGGGTGCCGTAGACCAGCCCCTGGAGTTCCTGCGCCGGCTTCGGCTTCGTGAAGAAGGACACCGCGACCATCACGACCGCGCCCGCCACGAAGCCCGCGATCGCGGAGACGAAGTTGGCGCCCTGGTCGGAGGGGATGGAGATGATGCCCTTCTTGTAGAGCACGAAGTAGTTCACCATCGCGGTGACGGTGCCCGCGAGCAGGCCCCAGAAGCCGGACTTGGCGGAGGCGCGCTTCCAGAACATGCCGACGATGAACACCACGAACATCGGCACGTTGAAGAAGGAGAACAGCGTCTGCAGGTAGCTCATGATGTTCGAGAACGACGACGCCAGGAACGCCGTACCGATCGACGCGAGGACGCCGACCGCCGTGATCAGGCGGCCGAACCTGACGTAGTAGGAGTCCTCGCGGCCGCGCACGACGTACTTGGCCCAGATGTCGTTCGTGAAGACCGTGTTGAAGGACGACACGTTCGCCGCCATGCCCGCCATGAAGGCCGCCAGCAGGCCGGTGACCGCGATGCCGAGCACGCCGTTGGGCAGCAGCTCCTGCATCAGGTACGGGATGGCGTCGTTGTACTGCAGGCCGGAGGCGGAGGTGCCGATCTTCGGCACGAGGGCGGCGGCGACCAGGCCGGGGATCATCACCAGGAAGACGATGAAGATCTTCGGGTAGGCGGCGATCAGCGGGGTGCGCCGGGAGGCGGAGAGGTTCTTCGCGGACAGGGCGCGCTGCACCTCGGCGAAGTTGGTGGTCCAGTAGCCGAAGGAGAGCACGAAGCCGAGGCCGAGGACGATGGTCAGCCAGTTGGCGCCGAGCGGGTTGGCGCTGCCGATGCCGGTCCCGCCCCAGGCGGTGGTGAAGTTGTGGCCGTGGGTCGCGGTGAGCTTGTCGGTCAGCCCGCCCCAGCCGCCGACCTTCTTCAGGCCGAGGACGGTGATCGGGATGAGCGCGGCCAGGATCACGAAGAACTGGAGCACCTCGTTGTAGATCGCCGAGGAGAGGCCGCCGAGGGTGATGTAGGCGAGGACGAAGGCGCCGGCGACGACGATGGCGACCCACTGCGGCCAGCCGAGCAGGGCCTCGACGACGATCGCGAGGGCGTAGAGGTTGACGCCCGCGATCAGGATGGCGGCAATGGCGAACAGGACCGAACTGAGCAGGTGGGCGGCCCGGTCGAAGCGCAGCAGCAGGAACTCGGGGACCGAGCGGACCTTGCTGCCGTAGTAGAAGGGAAGCATCACCAGGCCCAGGAAGACCATGGCCGGGATGGCGCCGATCCAGTACCAGTGCACGGTGTAGGCGCCGTACTGGGCGCTGTTCGCGGCCATGCCCAGGATCTCGGTGGCCGCCAGGTTCGCCGAGATGAAGGCGAGGCCGGTGATCCAGGCGGGCAGCGAGCGTCCGGAGAGGAAGAAGTCGAGGCTGGTCTTCACCGAGCGGCGGGCCGCGAAGCCGATGCCGAGGACGACGACGAAGTAGATCGCCAGGATCGTGTAGTCCAGCCAGTTGGTGGGGAGCCGTAGTTCCGCCGCCAGATACAGCGGGCTGTCTGTGGGGGTTTGCATGAGAACTCGCTTCGTTGCGCGAACTGATCCAGAGCGGAACCTACGTCTCCGCGTTCAGATATTGAACACTTCTGTTGGTGTTCTTTGTTTGATTGTGATGATCCTAGAGGTTGTCGGGTTGTGGTCTGTTATGTTTGATTGTGTTGAGTGATTGGGTGCGGGACGTAGAGGAGTCCGGCGTTGAAGAAGACCTCGACACGGCTGGCCGACGGTCGTGAGCTGATCTACTACGACCTGCGCGACGACACCGTGCGAGACGCCGTCGACCGCCGCCCGCTGGAGCGGACCCGTACGACGTCCGAGATCCGCAAAGACGTGCTGCTCGGCGACTCGGTCGCCATCGCCTCCCACCGGCAGGGGCGCACGTACCACCCGCCGGCCGACCAGTGCCCCCTGTGCCCGACGCGGGGCGAGCGGCTCAGTGAGATCCCGGACTCGTCGTACGACGTCGTCGTCTTCGAGAACCGCTTCCCCTCCCTGGCCGGCGACTCCGGTCGCTGCGAGGTCGTCTGCTTCACCTCCGACCACGACGCCTCCTTCGCGGACCTGGGCACCGAGCAGGCGCGCCTCGTGCTGGACGCCTGGACGGACCGCACCTCGGAGCTGTCGCATCTGCCCTCCGTCCAGCAGGTCTTCTGCTTCGAGAACCGGGGCGAGGAGATCGGCGTGACCCTGGGGCACCCGCACGGACAGATCTACGCCTACCCCTTCACCACCCCGCGCACCGCGCTGATGCTGCGCTCGCTCGCCGCGCACAAGGAGGCCACCGGCGGCGGCAACCTTTTCGACGCCGTCCTGGAGCGGGAACTGGCCGATCGGCGGGTCGTCCTTGAGGGTGAACACTGGGCCGCGTTCGTGCCGTACGCGGCCCACTGGCCGTACGAGGTCCACCTGTACCCCAAGCGCCGCGTGCCCGATCTGCTCGCGCTGGACGAGGCGGCGCGCACAGAATTCCCTCAGGTCTATCTGGAACTCTTGAGGCGCTTCGACCGGATCTTCGGCACCGGTGAGCCTCCGACGCCGTACATCGCGGCCTGGCACCAGGCCCCGTTCGGCGCGCTGGAGGAGTTCGACGGCGTGGAGCGCGACGACTTCGCCCTCCACCTCGAGCTTTTCACCATCCGCCGCACTTCCGGCAAGCTGAAGTTTCTCGCGGGTTCCGAGTCCGGCATGAACGTGTTCATCAACGACGTGCCGCCGGAGCGCGCGGCCGAGCGACTGCGAGAGGTAGCGAGTTCATGAAGTACCTGGTGACGGGCGGGGCAGGTTACGTCGGCAGCGTGGTCGCCCAGCACCTGCTGGAGGCCGGACACGAGGTCACGGTCCTCGACAACCTCTCCACGGGCTTTCGCGCGGGCGTCCCCGCGGGCGCCGCCTTCGTCGAGGGCGACATCCGCGACGCCGCCAAGTGGCTCGACTCCTCCTACGACGGCGTGCTCCACTTCGCCGCGTACTCGCAGGTCGGCGAGTCCGTGGTGAAGCCGGAGAAGTACTGGGACAACAACGTCGCCGGCTCCATGGCGCTGCTCGGCGCGATGCGCGACGCGGGCGTCCACAAGCTGGTGTTCTCCTCCACGGCCGCCACGTACGGCGAGCCGGAGCAGGTCCCGATCGTGGAGAGCGCGCCGACCAGGCCCACCAACCCCTACGGCGCCTCCAAGCTGGCCGTCGACCACATGATCACCAGCGAGGCGAACGCCCACGGCCTGGCGGCGGTCTCCCTGCGCTACTTCAACGTGGCGGGCGCGTACGGCGCGTACGGCGAGCGCCACGACCCCGAGTCGCACCTCATCCCGCTGGTCCTCCAGGTCGCCCAGGGCCGCCGCGAGGCGATCTCCGTCTACGGCGACGACTACCCGACCCCGGACGGCACCTGCGTCCGTGACTACATCCACGTCGCGGACCTGGCCGAGGCCCACCTGCTGGCCCTGACGGCCGCGCGCCCGGGCGAGCACCTCATCTGCAACCTCGGCAACGGCGAGGGCTTCTCCGTCCGCGAGGTCATCGAGACGGTCCGCCGGGTCACCGGCCACCCGATCCCGGAGATCGCGGCCCCGCGCCGGGGCGGCGACCCGGCCGTCCTGGTCGCCTCCGCGGACACCGCCCGCGAGACACTGGGCTGGAACCCGACACGCGCGGATCTCGCGGGCATCGTCGCGGACGCCTGGGAGTTCGCGCAGCACATCACAGAGGAGCGGTAGTGGGGGCAGAGCAGGTCGCGGAGCGCTTCGCCGAGCTGTACGGCGCACCGCCGCAGGGGGTGTGGGCGGCGCCGGGCCGGGTCAACCTGATCGGCGAGCACACCGACTACAACGACGGCTTCGTGATGCCGTTCGCGCTGCCGCACAAGACGATCGCGGCGGTCTCCCGCAGGGACGACGGCATCCTGCGCCTGCACTCGGCGGACATCGAGGGCGGCGTGGCGGAACTGCGCCTGGACGCCCTGGCCCCGCAGAGCGACGACAGCTGGACGGCCTACCCGGCGGGCGTCGTCTGGGCCCTGCGCGAGGCGGGCCACGGGATCACGGGCGCGGACGTGCACCTGGCCTCGACGGTCCCGACGGGCGCCGGCCTGTCGTCCTCGGCGGCCCTGGAGGTGGTGATCGCGCTCGCGCTCACCGACCTCTACGACCTGGGCCTGCAGCGCTGGAAGCTGGCCCGCCTCTGCCAGCGCGCCGAGAACGTCTACGTGGGTGCGCCCACCGGCATCATGGACCAGACGGCTTCGGCCTGCTGCGAGGACGGCCACGCCCTCTTCCTCGACACCCGCGACCTGTCCCAGCGGCAGATCCCCTTCGACCTCGCGGCCGAGGGGCTGCGCCTGCTGGTGGTCGACACCCAGGTCAAGCACGCGCACAGCGGCGGGGAGTACGGCAAGCGCCGGGCGGGCTGCGAGAAGGGCGCGGCCCTGCTCGGCGTCGACGCCCTGCGGGACGTGCCGTACGCCGGTCTGGACGAGGCGCTGGCCCGGCTCGGCGACGAGGAGGAGATCGTCCGCCTGGTCCGCCACGTCGTGACCGAGAACCACCGGGTCGAACGCGTCGTGGACCTCCTGGAGTCCGGCGACCCCCGCGCCATCGGCCCGGTCCTCACCGAGGGCCATGCCTCTCTGCGCGACGACTTCCGCATCTCCTGCCCGGAGCTGGACCTGGTCGTCGACACGGCCCTCGCCGCCGGGGCCCTCGGCGCCCGCATGACGGGCGGCGGCTTCGGCGGCTCGGCGATCGTCCTGACGGAGGCCGCCGAGGTGGACACCCGGACGAAGGCGATCGAAGAGGCCTTCGCCAAGGCCGGCTTCACGGCCCCGCGCATCTTCGAGGCGGTGCCTTCGGCGGGGGCCCGGCGGCTGCTCTGAGCCTCCTCAGCCCAGGCGCTTCGTCAGCGTGTACTCCGTGATCCCCGGTGGATAGTCCGGGATCACGCACACCACCTCGTAGCCCTGCTTCTCGTAGAAGTGCGGGGCCTGGAAGTCCCAGGTCTCCAGGCGGGCGGCGGTGCAGGCGCGGTCGGTGGCGGCGAGGTGCTCCGCCTGCGCCAGCAGGCGCGAGCCCAGCCCCGCGCCGCGGCGGGCGGCGTCGACCCAGAGGTAGGTGACGTGCAGCCAGGTCGCCCAGGTGTGGCCGACCAGGCCGCCGGCCAGATCGCCGGCGGGGTCCAGGGCCCAGACGTGCAGGGGGACTTCGCGTTCGCCGGGTGTGCCGCGCAGCGCCGCGAGGATCGGGGACGCCGCCGTGTTGGTGTCCCGCAGCCGTGAGCGGAGCAGATCACGTCGTCCTTTGTCCACTTCCGTCTCAATACGAAACATGCGGCACACGATAAACGCGCTGGACGGCCAGTTCTGTAAATCCGCTTCCGCTGCGTGCTGTCATCCGTACTCTGTGGAACAGCACCGGTGGGGGCCGGTGCTGATCAGGGGGCGAGACAGGCGGGTACGGCACTCGCGGTGGGGGTAGCAGTTTCCGCGACGGCGGCGGCCGTGCGGCATGCGTCCTCGGCCAAGGGCGCCGTACCCGTGCCGGTCGTCGTTCTCCGGGCCTGTCCGGTCTTTCCGGACCGGCTGATGGCCGGGCCCTTCCGGATCGTGGTTGTCCCCTGCTCCGAGCGGAGCCTGGGGAAGGGGGTTTCGTGGTTCGTATCCGAGTCCTGGTCGTGGACGACCATCGCATCTTCGCCGAGTCGCTGGCCGCCGCACTGGCCGCCGAGCCGGACGTCGACGTCTTCGCCGCCGGCAGCGGCCCCGCCGCGCTGCGCTGTCTGGAGCGGGCGGCCGGTGAGGGCCGCCGCGTCGACGTCCTCCTGGTCGATGCCGACCTCGGCGGCCATGTGCCCGGCACCCGCCCGGCCGTGCCGGTGCAGGACGGCGACGAGGAGGGCCTGGTCGACGGGATCTCGCTGGTCGCGGGCGTGCGTGCCGCCCAGCCCGCGGTGCGGATCGTCGTCCTCGCCGAGAAGGACGATCCCCGGCGGGCGGCGCTCGCGCTGCAGGCCGGTGCCTCCGGGTGGGTCGCCAAGGACTGCTCGCTGTCCCGGCTGCTGACGGTGATCCGGGGGGTGCTGCGCGATGAGACGCATCTGCCGCCCGCCCTGCTCACCGGCGTGCTCAGAGAGCTGACGGCGGCTCGCCGGCACCGCACCGAGAGCGAGCGGCTGGTGGAGTCCCTCACGCCCCGGGAGCGGGAGGTTCTGCGCTGCATGGTCGCGGGGCTGGGGCGCAAGGCCGTCGCCGAGCGGCTGTTCCTCTCCCCGCACACCGTGCGCACCCATATGCAGAACGTCCTCGGCAAGCTGGGCGTCCATTCGACGCTGGCCGCCGTGGCGCTCGCCCGCCGTGCGGGGGTCGGACCGGCCGACCTAGCCGGGGACGTTGTCGAACGGGGCGGTCAACTGGCGTAGCAGCCCGGCCAGTTCCGCGCGCTGGGTGCGGGACAGCTCGCCGAGGATCGCCCGCTCCTGCTTCAGCAGACCGGCCAGCGCCTGGTCCGCGCGGTCCCGGCCGGCGTCGGTGAGCCGGACCAGCACCCCTCGCCGGTCGCTCGGGTCGGGCAGCCGCTCCACCAGGCCCTTCTTGGCCAGCCGGTCGATGCGGTTGGTCATCGTGCCCGAAGTGACCAGGGTCTGGGTCAGCAGCTGGCCGGGGGAGAGCTGATACGGCGAGCCCGCGCGCCGGAGCGCGGTCAGGACGTCGAACTCCCAGGGCTCGAGCTGGTGCTCGGAAAACGCGAGCCGACGTGCGCGGTCCAGGTGCCGGGCCAGTCGGCTCACCCGGCTGAGCACTTCCAGCGGCTCCACGTCGAGGTCCGGACGTTCCCGGCGCCACGCTGCGACCAGCCGATCGACCTCGTCCTCCATGGAGATCAGTGTAGTGGTTGTGTCGACATGAAGTCTCTTGATATCGAATCTCTTGACGTCGAGATAAGTTGGCGGGGACAGTGGGAGGCATGACGAACCCCACCTGGGACCCCGGTCAGTACCTGCGGCACGCCGACCACCGGGCCCGCCCCTTCACCGACCTGCTCGCCCGCGTCCCGGACCTGCCCGCGCGTGCGCCCCGGATCGCCGACCTCGGCTGCGGTCCGGGCAACGCCACCGTCCAGCTCACCCGGCGCTGGCCCACGGCCCACGTCACCGGTTACGACAACTCGCCCGAGATGCTCGACGCCGCCCACACCGCGCACGAGGGCCCCACGGGCGGGGGCGGCCGGCTCGACTTCGCCCACGCCGACGTCCGCAGCTGGAGGCCCGGGGAACCCTGCGACCTGATCGTCTCCAACGCCACCCTCCAGTGGGTACCCGGGCACGCCGACCGTTTCGCCGACTGGATCGACGGCCTCGCGCCCGGCGGCACCCTCGCCTTCCAGGTGCCCGACAACATCGACGCCCCGCTGCACGCCCTGATGCGCGAACTCGCCGGCACCCCGCGCTGGAAGTCCCGCCTCGTCGACGTCCTGCGCCGCACCGACTCCGTCTTCACCCCCGGCGCCTATCTGGACCGGCTCGCCCGCCTCGGCTGCGCGACCGACGTCTGGCAGACCACGTACCTCCATGTCCTGCCGGGCGCGGACCCGGTCCTGGACTGGGTGAAGGGCACCGGCCTCAGGCCCGCCCTGACCGCACTCGCCGACGACCCCGAGGCGCGCGACGCGTTCCTCGCCGAGTACCGGGACCTGCTGCGCGAGGCCTACCCCGGCGCGCCGTACGGCACGGTCATGGCCTTCCGCCGGCTGTTCGCCGTGGTGGTGAAGGAGACCTGAGGACGCCGGCCGCGACCATCTCCTCGGCCGTCCGCCCCGCTACTCTCAGGACCCCGTCGGCGACCGGCGGGAGTTCCTCCAGTCCCGGCAGTTGATCAGCGTCCACCAGGCGAACACGCCCGCGAACGCGAGTGGGATCAGCGGGGAGAGCGCGCGGCCCGCCTTGTTCCATGCGCCCTGGTCCACCGGCACCCAGGAGCCCCATGGCTCTCTCGCCACCTCCACGGGTGCGCCCGGGAAGGGGGAGGAGGTGAAACCGGTCGCTCTGATCGGGTGCCCGTCGGCGTAGCCCTTGCACCACAGGCCGGGGTCCGTCGGGCCGTAGCGCGAGTTCGTCGCCGGACCGTTCGTGTCGCACACCGTGACCCGCATGCTGAGCGGATGCCCGGTCAGGGCCAGGCGGCCCACGGCTGACAGGCCCAGGTGGACACCGAGAGCGAGGAGGCCGGCGGCGAGTGTGCCGCACACGACCGTGCCCCATGCCTGCTGCCGCCTCGTGCGGATCCTGCGTCGCCAAGCCACCGCGCGATCGTAGCCGCCGCCCTCGCCGCCCGTGCCTGCGCCTGCGCCTAGGCCTTGCGATGGCCTATCAGCCGCGGCTTCTGCTCCAGCCCGTCCAGGCCGTGCCAGGCCAGGTTCACCAGATGGGCCGCGACCTCCGCCTTCTTCGGCCGGCGCACGTCCAGCCACCACTGCCCCGTCAGGGCCACCATGCCGACCAGCGCCTGCGCGTACAGCGGCGCGAGCTTCGGGTCGAAGCCCCGGGACTTGAACTCGCGGCCCAGGATGTCCTCCACCTGGGTGGCGATGTCCGAGATCAGCGAGGCGAAGGAGCCCGTGGACTGGGGGATGGGCGAGTCACGGACCAGGATGCGGAAGCCGTCCGTGTACTCCTCGATGTAGTCGAGCAGCGCGAAGGCCGCCTGCTCGCACAGCTCGCGCGGATGGCCGGCGGTCAGCGAGCCGGTCACCATGTCCAGCAGCCGCCGCATCTCGCGGTCGACCACCACCGCGTACAGGCCCTCCTTGCCGCCGAAGTGCTCGTACACCACCGGCTTGGACACCCCGGCCTTGGCCGCGATCTCCTCCACCGAGGTGCCCTCGAAACCCTTCGCCGCGAAGAGGGTGCGACCGATCTCCAGCAGCTGCTGGCGGCGCTCGGCGCCGGTCATACGGGTCCGGCGGGTCCGCCGCTGCTTGTCGTTGCTGGAGGTGCTGCTGGAGTCGGTCGCCACGGCGTCAATCATGCCGCCTCGGCGCCTGCCTTCCGGCTCCGGGAGCCGTCGTCACCGGTGGTACGGCGTGAATCGATACGGGAGCGTGACGGCCAGCGCACGTCGTACGCCCAGCCGAGCAGCTCGAAGACACGGATGAAGCGGGCCGAGGAGTCGATCTGGCCGCGCATCACCCCGTGCCGCGCCGAAGTCGGGTCGGCGTGGTGCAGGTTGTGCCACGACTCGCCGCACGACAGCACGGCCAGCCACCACACGTTGCCCGAGCGGTCCCGCGACTTGAACGGCCGCTTGCCCACCGCGTGACAGATCGAGTTGATCGACCACGTCACATGATGCAGCAGTGCCACTCGTACGAGTGAACCCCAGAAGAGCGCGGTGAACGCGCCCCACCAGGACATCGTCACCAGACCCCCGATCAGCGGCGGCAGGAGCAGCGAGACGACGGTCCAGTAGACGAACTGCCGGGAGATCGCCCGGATGGCCGGGTCCTTGACCAGGTCCGGGGCGTACTTGTCCTGCGGGGTCTGCTCCTCGTCGAACATCCAGCCGATGTGCGCCCACCACAGGCCCTTCATCAGCGCCGGGACGGTCTCCCCGAACCGCCACGGAGAGTGCGGGTCGCCCTGCGCGTCGGAGAACTTGTGGTGCCTGCGGTGATCGGCCACCCAGCGCACGAGGGGGCCCTCGACCGCCAGGGAGCCCATGATCGCCAGCGCGATCCTCAGGGGCCGCTTGGCCTTGAACGAACCGTGGGTGAAGTACCGGTGGAAACCGATCGTGATGCCGTGGCATCCCAGGAAGTAGAAGAAGACCAGCAGGCCCAGATCGAGCCAGCTCACCCCCCAGCCCCAGGCCAGCGGCACCGCCGCCACGAGAGCCAGGAACGGCACGACGATGAACAGGAGCAGCGTGATCTGCTCGATCGAACCCTTCTGCTCGCCACCCAGCGTGGCGGAGGGGTAGGGCGTGCCGTTGGCCATGGGGGCTTCTTCGATCACATCGGAACTTGAGGTCATGCGCGTCCCCTGTGGGGTCGAGGGTCGAGGCAGATGCCGGGCCGCCGGGACCGGGCGGGACTCGGGAGGGGCTTCCCTACGGTTCCGTAACCTACGGCGTCGTAAGTATGGCAGCGTGGCGTGCGGCGGCAAGAGCCCCAGACCCTGCGCGTCCACATGGCCACCTATCCTTGGTCTCGGTCGGACAGCGCGGTCCGCTGACGTTTCCTTCCCGGACGCTCCGGCCCGTATGCGGCGCCCGCCGCCAGGCAGCCGGCCGGGTTCCCTCCCAGACCGAGCTTCAACACTGCAAGGAGCCGCACCTGTGAGCAGTGCCGACGACCAGACCACCACGACCAGCAGCGAACTGCGCGCCGACATCCGCCGGCTGGGTGATCTCCTGGGCGAGACCCTCGTACGGCAGGAGGGGCCCGAGCTGCTGGACCTCGTCGAGAAGGTCCGCCGCCTCACCCGCGAGGACGGCGAAGCCGCCGCCGAGCTGCTGCGCGGCACCGAACTGGAGACCGCCGCCAAGCTGGTGCGCGCCTTCTCCACGTACTTCCACCTCGCCAACGTCACCGAGCAGGTGCACCGCGGCCGTGAACTGCGCGCCCGGCGCGCCGCCGAGGGCGGCCTGCTCGCCCGCACCGCCGACCGGCTCAAGGACGCCGACCCCGAGCACCTGAAGCAGACCGTCCACAACCTGAACGTCCGGCCGGTGTTCACGGCACATCCCACCGAGGCCGCGCGCCGCTCGGTCCTGAACAAGCTCCGGCGCATCGCCGCGCTCCTGGAGCTGCCCGTCCTCGACTCCGACCGCCGCCGCCACGACGTCCGCCTCGCCGAGAACATCGACCTCGTGTGGCAGACGGACGAACTGCGCGTCGTGCGCCCCGAGCCCGCCGACGAGGCCCGCAACGCCATCTACTACCTCGACGAGCTGCACGCCGACGCCGTCGGCGACGTCCTCGAAGACCTCACCGCCGAGCTGGAGCGGGTCGGCGTCAAGCTCCCCGACGACACCCGCCCGCTGACCTTCGGCACCTGGATCGGCGGCGACCGCGACGGCAACCCCAACGTGACCCCGCAGGTCACCTGGGACGTCCTGATCCTCCAGCACGAGCACGGCATCAACGACGCCCTGGAGATGATCGACCAGCTGCGCGGCCTGCTCTCCAACTCCATCCGCTACGCCGGCGCGACCGAGGAACTGCTGCAGTCCCTGCACACGGACCTGGAGCTGCTCCCCGAGATCAGCCCCCGCTACAAGCGCCTCAACGCCGAGGAGCCCTACCGGCTCAAGGCCACCTGCATCCGGCAGAAGCTGGTCAACACCAAGCAGCGCCTCGCCAAGGGCACCCCGCACGAGCAGGGCCGCGACTACCTCGGCACCGCCGAGCTGCTGGCCGACCTGCGGCTCGTCCAGGCCTCCCTGCGCGAACACCGGGGCGCGCTCTTCGCCGACGGCCGCCTCAACCGCACCATCCGCACCCTGGCCGCCTTCGGTCTCCAGCTCGCCACCATGGACGTCCGCGAACACGCCGACGCGCATCACCACGCCCTCGGCCAGCTCTTCGACCGCCTCGGCGAGGAGTCCTGGCGCTACGCCGACATGCCCCGCGACTACCGCGCCAAGCTCCTCGCCAAGGAGCTGAGGTCCCGCCGTCCGCTCGCGCCCACCCCCGCCCCGGTCGACGCGGCCGGCGCCAAGACCCTCGGCGTCTTCGAGACCGTCAAGAAGGCCCTGGAGGTCTTCGGCCCCGAGGTCGTCGAGTCCTACATCATCTCCATGTGCCAGGGCGCCGACGACGTCTTCGCCGCCGCCGTCCTCGCCCGCGAGGCCGGCCTCGTCGACCTGCACGCCGGCTGGGCCAAGATCGGCATCGTCCCCCTCCTGGAGACCACCGACGAGCTCAAGGCCGCCGACACCATCCTGGAGGACATGCTCTCCGACCCGTCCTACCGGCGCCTGGTCGCGCTGCGCGGCGACGTCCAGGAGGTCATGCTCGGCTACTCCGACTCCTCCAAGTTCGGCGGCATCACCACCAGCCAGTGGGAGATCCACCGCGCCCAGCGCCGGCTGCGCGACGTGGCGCACCGGTACGGCGTCCGGCTGCGCCTCTTCCACGGCCGCGGCGGCACCGTCGGCCGCGGCGGCGGCCCCTCCCACGACGCCATCCTCGCCCAGCCCTGGGGCACCCTGGAGGGCGAGATCAAGGTCACCGAGCAGGGCGAGGTCATCTCCGACAAGTACCTCATCCCGTCCCTGGCCAGGGAGAACCTGGAACTGACGGTCGCGGCCACTCTGCAGGCCTCCGCCCTGCACACCGCGCCCCGCCAGTCCGACGAGGCCCTCGCCCGCTGGGACGCGGCCATGGACGTCGTCTCCGACGCCGCCCACGCCGCCTACCGCCACCTGGTCGAGGACCCCGACCTCCCGGCGTACTTCTTCGCCTCCACACCCGTGGACCAGCTCGCCGACCTGCACCTCGGCTCGCGCCCCTCGCGGCGGCCCGACAGCGGCGCCGGCCTCGACGGCCTGCGCGCCATCCCCTGGGTGTTCGGCTGGACCCAGTCCCGGCAGATCGTCCCCGGCTGGTTCGGCGTCGGCTCCGGTCTGAAGGCCCTGCGCGAAGCGGGCCTGCGGCACGAGGGCGACACCGTCCTCGACGAGATGCACCAGCAGTGGCACTTCTTCCAGAACTTCATCTCCAACGTCGAGATGACCCTCGCGAAGACCGATCTGCGCATCGCCCAGCACTACGTCGACACCCTCGTCCCCGACGAGCTGAGGCACGTCTTCGACACCATCAAGGCCGAACACGAGCTGACCGTCCGCGAGGTGCTGCGCATCACCGGTGAGCAGGAACTGCTGGACGCCGAGCCCGTGCTGAAGCAGACCTTCGCCATCCGCGACGCCTACCTGGACCCGATCTCCTACCTCCAGGTCGCCCTGCTCAAGCGCCAGCGCGACGCCGCCGCGGCGGCCGCGAGCCCCGATCCGCTGCTCTCCCGCGCCCTGCTCCTCACCGTCAACGGCGTGGCGGCGGGCCTGCGCAACACCGGCTGACCCCGGCGGACGGACAAGAGGGTGCCCCCGGGGTCGTACGCCCCCGGGGGCACCCTCTTTCCGCTTCTCCCGGCCCGCCGCTACTGCACGGCCAGGAACGCCGACGTCAGCAGCACCGCCCCGGACAGCCCCAGCAGCCACGCCGCTCGCGTCAGCCGCATCCCGCCCGCCACCACCACCGAGGCCAGCAGCAGCGCACCGCCGAGCGGCACCCAGGCGTACAGGATCCCCGCCGGACCGGAGCGCACCGCGTCCGTCGTACCCGGCTTCAGGACGACGTCGTACGTCTGCCCCTTGCGCACCGCGACCGAATCGGCCAGCTCCACGCGCGTACGTGCCCGCGCCCCCTGCGACGTCGGTGTGAACGGCCCCGTGCAGGTGTCCCCGGCACACCGCGTCACCCGCACCGTGCCGGCCTCACGTCCCTTCGCCAGCATCACGTGCTGCGCGGTCCCCCAGGACCCCCACACACCGGCGAACAGGATCAGCGCGGCGACCGTGCCCATCGTCGCGACCCGCCCGAACCGCAGAGCGGTCACGGAGGTCCGACGAGCAGAGGTGGTGGCGGTGGCAGGCATGGCCGGGATCATTGGCCATGCCCGCAGGGCGGGTCAACTCCCGTGTCCGCCGTAGAAGCACATGTCAGGAGTTGTACGCGCGCGTGTCAGGAGTTGTACGCGCTCTGCGCCCGTTCCAGACCCTCGATCACCAGACACTCCACCGCGTCCGTCGCACGGTCCACGAAGTAGTCCAGCTCCTTGCGTTCCGCCGACGCGAAGTCCTTCAGCACGAAGTCGGCGACCTGCATACGACCCGGCGGCCGGCCGATCCCGAACCGCAGCCGGTGGTAGTCCGAACCCATCGCCTTCGTCATCGACTTCAGACCGTTGTGCCCGTTGTCGCCGCCGCCCAGCTTCAGCCGCAGCACCCCGTAGTCGATGTCCAGCTCGTCGTGCACGGCCACGATGTTCGCCACCGGCACCTTGTAGAAGTCCTTCAGCGCGTTCACCGGACCGCCGGACAGATTCATGTACGACATCGGCTTCGCCAGGATCACCCGCCGGTTCGCCGGACCCGCCGGGCCGATCCGCCCCTCCAGCACCTGCGCCTGCGCCTTGCCCGCCCGCTTGAACTTCCCCCCGATCCGCTCCGCGAGCAGGTCCGCCACCATGAAGCCGACGTTGTGCCGGTTCATGGCGTACTCCGGCCCGGGATTGCCGAGCCCGACGATCAGCCAGGGGTCGCTGCTGACGGGAGTGGTCACGTCCATGTCTCCTTGATACGCGCCAGCCGCCGCCTCCCGCGGGGAGGCAGCGGCTGAACAGTCGATGACGACGGGGAGGATCAGGCCTCCGCCGCCTCCTCGCCCGCGGCGGCCTCGCCCTCGGTCTCCTCGGCCTGCGCCTGCAGGACCTGCAGCACGACCGCGTCCTCCTCGACGGCCAGGGTCACACCGGAGGGCAGCTTGACGTCCTTGGCGAGGACGGAGGCACCGGCCTCCAGGCCCTCGACGGAGACCGTCAGGGCCTCGGGGATGTGCGTGGCCTCGGCCTCGACCGGCAGCGCGTTCAGGACGTGCTCCAGCAGGTTGCCACCCGCGGCCAGCTCGCCCTCGGCGTGCACCGGAATCTCGACCGTGACCTTCTCGCCACGCTTGACCAGCAGCAGGTCGACGTGCTCCAGGTAGCCCTTCAGCGGGTCACGCTGCACGGCCTTCGGGATCGCCAGCTCGTTGGTCTTGCCGTCGATGTCCAGGGAGATCAGGACGTTCGGCGTACGCAGCGCCAGCAGCAGCTCGTGACCCGGCAGGGTCAGGTGCACCGGCTCGGTGCCGTGGCCGTAGAGAACAACCGGAACCTTGCTGTCACGGCGGATGCGACGGGCGGCACCCTTGCCGAACTCGGTACGGGTCTCGGCGGCGAGCTTCACCTCGGACATATGGATCACTCCTCGTAGAACTAGGAACGGACGTGGTCACCCGGCCACGAACGGCCTGCTACGAAGAGCGCGTCGATAACGGACAGCCGTACACACGTGTACGGCCTCCCTCGCCGAGCAACTTCATCAGTTTACTCGGAGGGGGAGGCCGTACCCAAAAGGATCTTTCCGCTATCTCACGGAACGAGGGCGCAGAAACCTCACTGCTCGTCGAAGAGGCTGGTCACAGACCCGTCTTCGAACACCTCACGCACCGCGCTCGCGATCATCGGAGCGATCGACAGCACCGTGATCTTGTCCAGGTCCCGGCCCAGCTCGCCCGGCGTCGGCAGCGTGTTCGTGAACACGAACTCGCTCACCCGCGAGTTCTTCAGCCGGTCCGCGGCCGGGCCCGACAGCACACCGTGCGTCGCCGTCACGATGACGTCCTCCGCACCGTGCGCGAACAGCGCGTCGGCGGCGGCGCAGATGGTGCCACCGGTGTCGATCATGTCGTCGACCAGCACACACACCCGGCCCTTGACCTCGCCGACGACCTCGTGGACCGTCACCTGGTTGGCCACGTCCTTGTCGCGCCGCTTGTGCACGATCGCCAGCGGCGCACCGAGTCGGTCGCACCACCGGTCCGCCACCCGCACCCGGCCCGCGTCCGGCGACACGACCGTCAGCTTCTCGCGGTCCACCTTGTCACCCACGTAGTCCGCCAGCAGCGGCAGCGCGAACAGGTGGTCCACCGGACCGTCGAAGAAGCCCTGGATCTGGTCCGTGTGCAGATCCACCGTCAGGATCCGGTCCGCACCCGCCGTCTTCATCAGATCGGCGACCAGACGCGCCGAGATCGGTTCACGACCCCGGTGCTTCTTGTCCTGCCGCGCGTAACCGTAGAACGGCACGATCACCGTGATGGAACGGGCCGACGCGCGCTTCAGCGCGTCGATCATGATCAGCTGCTCCATGATCCACTGGTTGATCGGAGCCGTGTGGCTCTGGATCACGAAGCAGTCCGCACCACGAGCCGACTCCTGGTAGCGGACGTAGATCTCACCGTTCGCGAAGTCGAAGGCCTTCGTCGGGACGACCCCGACACCCAGCTGCTGGGCGACCTCCTCGGCAAGCTCGGGGTGGGCGCGGCCGGAGAAGAACATCAACTTCTTCTCGCCGGTCGTCTTGATCCCGGTCACAGCACTGTCTCCTCAGAGGTTGTCTCAGCCAACCGGCTGCTCGGCGACCTCTCGGCTGGGCGCGAGAGGCCGAATCAGCTGGTAAGGGTGCAGGATGCAGGGTGCACACGTGCGGATGTGCACTTATCACGGTACGCCGTGTTTGGCGCACCCGTTTCCGGTCAGTCCTCGCTCTCGCCGTGCCGGGACGCCGCCTCGGCCGCCTTCGCAGCCGCACTCCCCGGACGCTTCCGCGCCACCCAACCCTCGATATTCCGCTGCTGACCACGGGCCACGGCCAGTGAACCGGGCGGCACATCCTTCGTGATCACAGACCCGGCAGCGGTGTAGGCGCCGTCCCCGACCGTGACAGGCGCCACAAACATGTTGTCCGAACCGGTCCGGCAATGCGACCCGACCGTGGTGTGGTGCTTGTCCTGCCCGTCGTAGTTCACGAACACACTCGCGGCACCGATGTTCGTGTACTCGCCGATCGTCGCGTCCCCGACGTACGACAGATGCGGCACCTTGGTGCCCTCGCCGATCGCGGCGTTCTTCGTCTCCACGTACGTCCCGATCTTGCCCTTCGCGCCGAGGCGCGTGCCGGGCCGCAGATACGCGTACGGCCCCACGGACGCCTGCGGGCCGACCACGGCCCCGTCGGACACCGTGTTGTCCACCCGCGCCCCCGGACCCACCTGCGTGTCCTTCAGTCGGCTGTTCGGCCCCACCTCGGCCCCCTCGGCGAGGTGCGTCGACCCGGTGAGCAGCGTGTTGGGCAGGACGACGGCGTCCCGCTCGAAGGTCACGGTCGCGTCCACCCACGTGGAGGCCGGATCGACGACCGTCACCCCGTCCAGCATCGCGGCCGTCAGCAACCGGTCGTTCAGGATCCGGCGCGCCTCGGCCAGCTGGACCCGGTTGTTGATCCCGGCGATCTCCCGGTGATCGGCAGCCACACAGGCGCCGACCCGGTGACCGGCCGCACGGAGGATCCCCAGCACATCGGTCAGGTACTCCTCCCCCTGGCTGTTGTCCGTCCGCACCTTCTTCAGCGCGTCCGCCAGCAACTGCCCGTCGAACGCGAACACCCCGCTGTTGATCTCCCGGATCGCCCGCTGGGTGTCGGTGGCGTCCTTGTGCTCCACGATCGCGGTGACGGCGCCCGACGCCCCGTCCCGCACGATCCGGCCGTAACCGGTCGCGTCCGGCACCTCGGCGGTCAGCACGGTCACGGCGTTGCCGTCGGTGTGGTGCGTGCCGGCGAGCCGCGTGAGCGTGTCCCCGGTGAGCAGCGGGGTGTCCCCGCACACCACCACGACGGTCCCGTCCACGGCCCCGCCCAGCTGCTCCAGGCCCATCCGCACGGCGTGCCCGGTGCCGAGCTGCTCCGCCTGGACGGCGGTCCTCGTGTCCGGGTCGATCCCGGTGAGGTGGGCGCCGACCTGCTCGCGGGCGTGGCCCACGACCACGACCAGGTTCTGCGGGTCCAACTCGCGGGCGGCGGCCAGTACATGGCCGACGAGGGAACGGCCGCAGATCTCGTGCAGGACCTTCGGTGTGGCCGACTTCATACGGGTGCCCTCACCCGCTGCGAGAACGACGACGGCGGCCGGGCGGATGGCGCTCACGGGGTTGCCCTTCGGCTGTGGGTGGGTGGGGATGACAGCCGCAGGATACCGGGGGGACTTCGGGCGGACATGAGAGCGGGCCCTGACGGTGCTGTCACCGGTCAGGGCCCGAATCTGGGTCGTGTGTGCGGGGCTCCCGGAGAAGGATTCGAACCCTCATTCAACGGACCAAAACCGTTTGTCCTGCCCTTAGACGATCCGGGATGGCTTGCGCGCTATGTCCGAATCGGCTGATCGGCTTCGCGTGCGGCCTCCACTATGCCGTACCAAGACCCTTCGGTGCGACGGTGCGAGTCGGCACCCTTCGGGACTTTGATCACGAGGGCGCCCCGGTGGTGGCCGCCGGTGTTCTCGCGGGGCGCGGGCGATCGCGTTCCGCGGTCTCGCGGCGGTCTCGCGGCGGTCGCGGGGCTCGCCCTTCCGGCAGAAGTGGCCGGTTCTGGTCGCAGGGGGAAAGGGTTCGCCAGTTCGAGGGATCCCTGTGGGTATCGGGGTCGTTCGGTTACCGGGTGTGGTGTGTGGAGGTAGGCGAAAGTCACCGGAAAAGCCCTGGCGGTGGCCCGTAGGCTGGGTGCATGACCACGACGGGGGAAGACCACGCCAGGGGCCTGACCGGCCCGTGGTGGTGGGCGAGGTGGCGCAGTGCGGTGCTCGACGGGAGTCTCGCGCTGGTGTCCGCCGTGGAGTGCGCCGCGGAGGGGATTCCGTTCGCTCGGGACGCGGGGATCCCGGTGTCGGTGGGGATCGTTTTCGGTCTGCTCGCCGGTTCGGTGCTGCTGGTGCGGCGGAAGTGGCCGATCGCCGTCGTGCTCGTGGCCATCGCGATCACGCCCGCGCAGATGGGGTTCCTGCTGGGCGTCGTCGGCCTGTACACCCTCGCGTCGTGTGAGCTGCCGCGCCGGATCATCGGGGCGCTGGCGGGGATGTCGCTGGTGGGGACGGCGATCGTGACGTTCGTGCGGGTACGGCAGGACATGGCCCGCGGCGCTCTGACGCTCGGTGACTGGTTCGTGCCGTTCGCCGCCGTGACGACGGCGCTGGGGCTGACGGCTCCGCCGGTGCTGCTGGGGCTGTACGTGGGCGCGCGGCGGCGGCTGATGGAGAGCTTGCGGGAGCGGGCGGATTCGCTGGAGCGGGAGCTGCAGCTGCTCGCGGAGCGGGCGGAGGAGCGGGCCGAGTGGGCGCGCAACGAGGAGCGGACGCGGATCGCGCGGGAGATGCACGACGTCGTCGCGCACCGGGTGAGTCTGATGGTGGTGCACGCGGCCGCGTTGCAGGCGGTGGCCCGTAAGGATCCGGAGAAGGCGGTGCGCAACGCCGCACTGGTGGGGGACATGGGGCGGCAGGCGCTGACCGAGCTGCGGGAGATGCTCGGGGTGCTGCGGGCAGGGGAGGAACTGGTCCGGCGGGCCGCCGAGGTGCCGTTGGCCGCGGTGCGGGAGGCGGCCGCGGCCGCTGCCTCCCGGGCGGTGGCGGAGGACGGGCCGTGCCTGTCGGAACTGGACGAGTTGATCGGGCAGTCGGCGGCGGCGGGGATGGTCGTCGATCTGGCCGTGGAGGGGGAGTCGCGGTCGTACGCGGCTCAGATCGAGCAGACGGCGTTCCGGGTGGTGCAGGAGGCGCTGACGAACGTCCACAAGCACGCGGCGGGCGCGAAGACGCATGTGCGGCTGGCGCACCGGATGTCGGAGATCGCGATGCAGGTGGAGAACGAGCCGCCGCCGGAGCCGGGGTCGGCGTCGGCGGCGGGGCTGCCGTCGGGCGGGAACGGCCTGGTGGGCATGCGGGAACGGGTCGTGGCCCTGGGCGGTGTGTTCGTGTCGGGGCCGACGGACGCGGGGGGCTTCCGGGTGTCGGCGGTGATTCCGGCGACCTAGAGACTCCAGCGACCTAGAGACTCCGGCGACCAGGAACTCCGGTGACCTGGAGATCCCGGCGACCTGGAATCTCCGGCGACCCGGAAGCTGCCGACCTGGAAACCAGGGCCTCGCTTTCGGGTCTTGCCGGGGGCGCGGGGTCTGCTCGGCCGGGGAGCCCTGTCGCCCGAGGCCGGACCGGTCCGCAAGAAGGGCCTTGGGCGCGCTGCGTGGACGGGGGCTCAGCCGGCGGTGAGGCGCACGGGTTCGATGCCGGTGACGAGCGCGGCGAGGGCGTGGTCGATGTCGGGGCCGACGTACCAGTCGCCGGTGTGGTCGAGGGTGTAGACGCGGCCTTCGCTGTCGATGGCGAGGACGGCCGCGGTGTCGGTCTCCTCGCCGAGGGGGCAGATCTCGGTGCCGAGGGCGCGGCCGAGGTCGCCGAGGGTGCGGGCGTGGTGCAGGCCGTGCAGGGGGTCGAGGTGGAGGGCGGCGGGGGCGATCTGGCGGCCGGGTCCGCTGGGGGTGACGCGGAGGCCGCCGAACTCGGCCCAGGCCTCGACGGCGGCGGGGAAGACGGTGTGCCGGTGCCCGGCGGGTGAGGTGTGTTCGCGCAGGGCGTCGGCCCAGATCTCGGCCTGCTTTATGTCCCAGCGCCCGGGTTGCCAGCCGGCGGCGCGCAGGGCGGCGTCGACGAGTACGGGGAAGCGGGCTGGGGCGGCCCCGTGCTCGTGGCGGGCGGTGAGCTTGGGGGTGGCGGCGTTGTCGGGGTGCATCTGCCCTTCGTTCGTCGTGCCGGCGGGGTCGTACTGGGGTGGACGGTGGTGGTCAGCCGTCGGTTGCCGTGGGGTCGACGATGCGTACGCCGAAGTGGGCGCTGAGGGCGGTGCAGGCGCGGCAGGGGCTGGCGAAGTTGCCGTGGAGCGGGTCGCCGTCCTCGCGTATGCGGCGGGCGGTGAGTTTGGCGTGCTTGAGGGCTTTGCGGGCTTCGCCGTTGGTCATGGGCTTGCGGGCGGCGCGTTTGCTGCGGGCGGCGTCGGCGGTGGTGAGGTGCCGGGAGATGAGGATGGTTTCGGCGCAGCGGCCGGTGAAGCGGTCGCGCTCGCCGCTGGTGAGGGTGTCGAGGAAGTCCTGGACGAGGGCGTGCAGGGGCGGGGGCCGGTCGCCGCGGGCGGCGGTGCCGGTGAGGGTGGCGCCGCGGACGGAGAGGGCGGCGGCGACGGTGGGCAGGATGCCGTCGCGGCGGTGGCGCAGGGTGGGGGCGGGGGGCGTGTCGGTGCCGCTCCAGCCGATGCGAGGGTCCCCGGCCCGCACGTCCGTACCTCCGGTTCGCAAGGTATTCATGATCGTTTCCCCTCCCCGGGCATCCCCCCGAAGGACACAGGGTGCCAAATGCCGTGGCCGGTGCGGAAGCTGGGGCGGCGCGACACGCCCGGGTCGGGGCAGGTCGTCACGGTGGGGTGACGGCTGGTGACGGAAGCGGAAGGGCGCTTTCCGCGGCAATGCGACGGGCCGGTGACCGGGGTTCGTGTACCGCATAGGCTGTCGCCATCCGCGATCGACACCGCCGATTGAGGCCAGAGAGAACGCCGCAGGGGGCTACCGCCATGACGACAGGTCGGCTCGGGCAACAAGCCGCGCCGCCGAACGCGGCCTACGCCGGGCAGGTCGTGCATTTCCCGGATCCGGTCCGGGCGGCACGTCACCCGAGAGGGGTACGGGTCGACGAGCGTGGTTACCCGGATTTCGCTCCGTACGCGCGCGTGGCGGTGGAGATCGCCGAGCCGCCGGACGGGTTCGGCGTCGACGAGTTGCGGCTGACGGACTATGTGTCGGCGAACGCGGCGCTGGCCGCGGAGCGGCACGAGCTGTGGGACACGGTGCCGGATGTGGCGACGCCGCACGGCTGGACGTGGCATCACGTGGCGGGCACGCGCCGGCTGGAGCTGATCCCGGTCGACGTGAAGGCGTTGCTGCGGCATCACGGCGGGGTGGCGACGGCGCCGGTGGACCACGGCAAGCGTGGGACGCGGCCGTTGCAGGAGACGCGGCCGGCGCACTTCGGGCTGCCCAAGTCGGGTGTGGCGGTGACGGAGGCGCAGGTGCAGGGGGTCGAGGAGGATCTCGGCTACCGGCTTCCCGGCGCGTACCGCTCGTTCCTGAAGGCGGCGGGCGGTTGCGCTCCGGTGGGCGCGGCGCTGGACGCCGAGTTGGGCCTGCTGGTGGACCAGCCGTTCTTCACCGTGCGCGACGAGGCTGCGGTGAACGACCTCGTGTACGTCAACAAGTGTCTGCGTGACCACCTGACGAAGGACTACCTCGGGGTCGCGTTCGTGCAGGGCGGACTGCTCGCCGTGAAGGTGAAGGGCGAGCGGCCCGGTTCGGTCTGGTTCTGTGCGTACGACGACGTGCGGGACGTCGATCCGTCGTGGGCGCCGGCGGAGCGGGTGGAGCGTCTGCTGCTGCCGTGCGGCGACGACTTCGACGCCTTTCTGTCGCGGCTGGCGGGAAATCCGCCCGAGTTGG
Organism: Streptomyces yokosukanensis; assembly: GCF_001514035.1. Classification (GTDB taxonomy): domain Bacteria; phylum Actinomycetota; class Actinomycetes; order Streptomycetales; family Streptomycetaceae; genus Streptomyces; species Streptomyces yokosukanensis. Next base: position 523,844 of record NZ_KQ948209.1, read on the forward strand.
AGACGGTGGCGAGTCTGATGGTCGACGGCGGTTTCGCCCATGTCGTTCCGGTGTCGTCCGGCTCGGCGTCGTCCGGCCCGGTGGGGGAGTGAGCTTCAGGCGATGGTGACCTACGCGCAGGCGCAGGAGCGCGCCGAGGAGTGGATCAACGGCGACGTGCCCGTCTACCAGCATCGTGAGGTGCGGGTGCGGGAGTTCGAGCTGGGCTTCGTGGTGTGGGGCGAGGACCGTGCGGAGGGCCCGCGTTCTGACGCGGGGGCGCAGCGGCTCGTGATCGCCCGGGACAGCGGGGAGGCGACGCTGTGGCCCGGACTGCCGGTGGGTGAGGTGATCCGCCGGTACGAGGAGGAGTACGGCCGCGCCGACGGGCCACGGGACACGGCTCCGGCGCCGGCCGCCGCCCGGATGGACCTCAACCAGACGTCGTTCCTGCTGACTCCTCCGGAGTGGCTGCAGGAGGCGGCGGACAAACTGGGCATCGGGGGCGACCGACGGCCGCAGGACGGAGGCGGTTCGGCCGGGGCGGGTGCCGGTGGGGGTGCGTCGGGTGTGAGTGGCGCGGGCGCCGGCTCGGGGTCGGGCTCGGGCGCGGGCGTTTCGGGGGTGGGTGCCGGTGCCGGTGCCGGTGCCGGTGTCGGCCCTGGTATTGGGGCGTCCGGTGGCGGCGTCGGTGTCGGGACTTCGCCCGGTGGGGCGGGGTTGGCGGAGACGCAGGCCGGGGTGCCGGCGGGTGCGCCGGGTGCGTCGGGCGTGTCCGGTGGGGTGCAGGGCGGGTCGGGTGCGACCGGTGGGGCGCAGGAGGTGCCAGGTGCGCCGGGCGCGTCCGGTGTGCCCGGGGCGCCTGTTCCTGAGAGTGCGCCGCCCGTCGAGGTGCCGGTGGGCGCGACGCCCTGGTCCGGTACCGACACGAACGCGGACCCGGGTGAGGACGACCGTTCCGTTCCGCTGCCCGCGACGGTGTTCGCGCCGCCGCTGAGCGACCCCGCCGGTGAGGCTTCGCGGCCGCCGGCGAGCACACCGGACGCGAAGACGGCGTTGATGTCGGGGGGCAGCCAGCTGCCGCGGACGGCGGTCGCTCCGGCGCTCGATGCCGCGAGCACGCCGGGAGCGCAGGGCTTCCCGCCGGGCGCGCCGGGTGGCTCGCCCGCCCCTGGTGGGGTGCCGGGGGCGCCTGGTGCTGCGTACGCGCCGGGCGGGTCCGGTGTGCCCGGAGCGCCCGCCGCTCCTGGTGCGCCGGGCGCCCCGCAGGGCAGCACGCCGCCTCCGCCGCCCGGTGCGGCGCCGTACGGCTACCCGCAGCCGCCGGCAGCTCCCGGCACGCCTCCGCCGGGCGTACCCGCGTACTCGCCGGCGCCCGGGGCTCCGGCCGCGCCGGGCGCCCCGCAGGGCAGCACGCCCCCGCCGCCTCCGGGCGCCCCGACGTACGGCTATCCGCAGGGGCCCGCCGCACCGCAGGATGCTCCGGGGTACGGCTACCCGCAGGCGCCGGGAGGCGCGCCGGGTGCGCCGCAGCCCCCGGCTGACGCGGATGCGTCCGCGCGGCAACTCGCGCCGAACGCGGGCGACATAGCGGACGCCGCGACCAGCAAGGCGGCACCGCCGCCGAAGAAGGCGCGCGGTGGCGTGGGCGCGCCGCCTCCGCCGCCGGGTGTCCCTGGTGCGCCGGGCGCGCGGCCGGGGAGCGCGCCGATGCCGCCCGCGCCGGGTGCGCCCGCGGGCGGGTACGTGCCGACGCAGTTGGTGTCGGCGCTCGGTCCGCAGGGACAGGGCGGTGCAGGTGCTCCGGGTGGTCCGGTCGTTCCGGGTGGTGCGGAAGGGGTGCAGGCGCCGGGCGCGCCCAGCGCTCCGGGCGCCCCCACTCCGCCTCCCGCGCCTCCGGGCAACGTGCACCACGCGGCCACGATGCTGGCCGACCCCAGCCTGCTGGGCGGGGGCGCGCCGCAGCAGCCGGGCGCCCCGGGCGCCCCGGGCGTTCCCGGCGCGCCGGGCGCGCAAGGTGGTCCGGGTGCCCCGGGCATGCCGACTCCGCCTGGCGTTCCCATGGCTCCGGGCGCCCCGGGCATGCCGCTCGCGCCTGGCGCGCCGCACGCTCCGGGCGCCCAGGGGGGCGGGCACGGGGCTGTGCACCACGCGGAGACCATGCTGGCCGCGCCGCCCGTGACCGGTCCCGGCGCGCCCCCGCCCCCGCCTCCGCCGCCGCCCGCCCCCGGCGCACTCGGTGCTCCGGGCGCTCCCGGTATGCCGCCGGGCGCACCGCAGCCGATGCCGCCGGGTGCGATGCCGCCGCCGGGTGGGCCCGTGCCGGGGCAGCCGCCGGCGTACGGGTATCCGCAGCAGGGGCAGCCGACGGTCGGTCCGGGCTATCAGGCCGTGTTGCGCTACCGCGCTCAGGACGGTTCGGAGCAGCAGCTGATCCGGCGTTCGGCGCCGGGCACGCCGCACCCGGAGTGGCAGATCTTCCACGAGCTGCGGGCGATGAACGTGCCGCCGGACCAGGTGCTGGAGCTGCACACGGAGCTGGAGTCGTGCGAGCTGCCGGGCGCCTACTGCGCGCGGATGATGCGGGAGCAGTGGCCGCAGGCGCGGATCACGAGCATCGCGCCGTACGGCACGGACCAGGCGAGCCGGCAGCAGGGTATGCGGCAACTGCTTGCGCACCAGGGTGAGTTGCACCAGGTGGCGGACGGGCCCGCGCGGCCCGCGCCGGTGCGGGCGCCGCTGCCGCCGGTGCAGGCCGCGCCGCCGGTCCCGCCGGAGGGTATCGGGCAGGAGCTGGCGGCGGCGTTCGGGCCGGGGATCTTCCGGTTCGAGCAGCAGGCGGTGTCGCGGCAGGGCGTGCCGCCGATCGTGGCGCACACCCTGGTCGTGGCAGGTCTGCCGGTGGACCTGGGCCCGTTCTTCTGGGCGCAGGCCCAGCCGGGCCGTCCGGTGCCGACGCTGGCGGAGCTGGCGGCCGAGCGCGGGGTGCAGCCGGCGTCGGACGCGGGCTCGTACCTCGTCATGGGCACCGACTTCGGCAGGGCGATCTGTGTGCAGTACGGGACGGCGAACATCGTGGCCGTGCCTGTGGAGGCGGGGCCGGGCGGGGCTCCGGTGCCGCCGCAGTTCGTGAACTCCGGGCTGCCGGAGTTCGCTCGCTGTCTGGCGCTGCTGGGCCGGATGTGGCGCCTGCGGTACGGGCTGAACCAGGAGCAGGCGGGCCGCTGGACCGTCGACTTCCAGGCGCAGCTCGCCGCTCTGGACCCGGCGGCGCTCGGCTCGCCGGAGAGCTGGTGGTCGGTGCTGCTGGAGCAGATGTGGGACGGGCTGTTGTAGGCACACCGCCCGGATGTCGGCCCATCGTGTCCTCCACGTACGCGTGAGGGATGCGATGGGCCGGCGTCGTTTCCGGCGTCTTCCCGAGGGGGGCGGGGCGGGTCGACACCCGTTCGCAGTACGACCGTCACCCTTGAGCAGGAAGAGGGCGCAACTGCCCCGCAGGTCACGCCAAACGCGGAGTGCGGGATGTCGTGTGTGACGCGTCTGCGGAGTGTCGCGTTATGAACACTTACGTCCGATCCATCAAGATGTGCGCGAAATTGTCCTGTCGTGTATGTCCGGTGGAGAGGGGTTCCCAGGGTGAGCAGTGCATCGATGTCGCCCCACGGCTTCGTGACCGTCCGGGGGCGCGGCTACCGCCCCGATCAGGTCGACGCCTCCATGGAGGCGTTGTCGTACGACCGTGACGGCGCGTGGGAACGGGCCGCGCGGCTGACCGTGCTGGCCAAGGAGATGGAGGCGGAGGTCGCGCGGTTGCGCGAGGTCGTCGCCCAGCTCCCGTCGCAGGCGTACGAGGCGCTCGGGGAGCGCGCGCAGGGCTTGTTCGAGCTGGTGCTGGAGGAGGCGGCGGATCTCCGCGAGCGCACGCAGCGCGAAGCGCACGAACAGGTCGCGCAGGCCGAAGCACACACCGCCGCCGCGCTCCGGGAGGCGCAGGAAGTGGCGGACGCGCTCCGCGCGCAAGTCGATGAACACGCCTCCCAGCGGCTCCTCGCCGCGCGCTCCGAAGCCGACGCGCTCCGCGTCGGCGCGCGGCACGATGTGAAAGAGGTGCGCGGAGCGGCGCTCGCCGCGTTGCGCGAGGTGCGGCAGCGCACCACCGCCATGCTCACCGAGCAGTCCCGGGAGCACGCCCAGCGCTGGGCCGAGGCCGAGCGCGAGGAGGCCGAGCGGATCGCCGCGCTGGAGGTCCGGCACGCCGAACGGGCGGATCTGGCCGAGGCCGCCCTGTCCGCCGCCAAGCGGGCCCTCGATGAGGCCGAGGAGTTCGCACACCGCAGTCAGGAGGAGGCACGCACGCGTGCCGCCGAGATCGTCGCCGACGCGCGCGTGCGCGAGGAACGCATCGCCGGGGAGACGGAACAGGTGCTGCGCGAGCACGGTGAGACCTGGGACCATGTGCAGGCGCACATGGACCACGTCCGCAGCCGCCTGATCACCCTGACGGGCAGAGCGGCCCTGGACTGACAGGCTCCCGGTCAGCGGCTTTTCGACCGGCACGTCGACACCAGGCGCCCGCCGCCCCGCACTCCCGCGCTCCCCCCTGCACCCCCGCGCTCGCTGCGCCCTCCCCGCGCCCGCGTGCTCGCGTCCGCGCCCGCGTGCCCGCGCCCGCGTTCAGTCCCTCTTCCGCACCGCCCCCGCAAGGATCCACCCCTCCACCGCCTCGTACTGGCGGCGCTGTTGCTCCGCCTCGGTGCGGCCCGAGGCGACCGTGCCGAGCCAGCCGAAGAGGAAGCCGGCCGGGATGGAGACGATGCCGGTCGTGGTGAACGGGAACCAGTTGAAGTCGGCGTGCGGGAAGGCCGAGACGGGGGAGCCGGAGACCAGATTGGTGCCCGGCATGAGCAGCAGCACGGTCAGTGAGCCCCCGATCAGCGTGCTCAGCAGCCCGCAGCGGGTGTAGCGGCGCCAGAAGAGCCCGTACACCAGGGCGGGTGCGATGGCCGAGGCGCCCAGGCAGAAGGAGAGCGTGACCAAGGGCTGCAGGCTGTGGTGCTGCACCAGCGTGGCCAGCAGGATCGTCGGCACTCCTATGGCGAGCGCCGAGACGCGGGCCAGGGTCATCTCGCGCCGGGCCGGCATCTCCTGAACCCGGGCCGCGAACACGTCATGGGCGAGGGAGTTGGCGCAGGCGAGCATCATCCCGGCGACCGAGGCGAGCAGGGTCAGGAAGATCGCGGTGGTGACCATGGTGAACAGGAAGGTCTCCGCCGTGGAGACGTCGGTGCCGAACGCCGCGCGCGAGCCCAGCAGATACGCGGTGTTGCCCTGGGGATCGGCGCCGGCGATCACAGAGCGGCCCACCAGGGCCGTGGCGCCGAACCCGACCACCGTGATGACCAGCACGAACAGGGCGACGATCGACACCGCCCAGGACATCGAGCGGCGCACCTGGCGGGCACTGGAGGCGGTGTACATGCGCATGGTGATGTGGGGCAGGACGCCGCCGCCGAGCACCACCGTCAACTCCGAGGCGATCATGTCGAGTCGGGACCTCGGCCCGGTGCCGAACTGCAGCCCGGAGCGCAGGAAGGCCGGTCCGGCGCCGCTCTGCCGCGAGGCGGCGGCGAACAGGGCGCCCGGGTCCCAGTCGAAGCGGTGCAGGATCAGCACGGCGACCACGGCGCCCGAACCGACCAGCATCACGATCTTCAGGATCTGGATGAGCGCGGTGCCCTTCATGCCGCCGATCGCGGCGTAGGCGATCATCAGGGCGCCGAGGCCCATGACGCATCCGGTCTTCAGGGACGCGTTGGAGAAGCCCAGGATGAACGCCATCAGCTGCCCGGTTCCGGCGAGTTGGACCAGCATCAGCGGCAGCAGCGCGGCGATCGTCACCGCGCAGGCCGTGATGCGCACCGAGCGGCCCGGGAGCCGACGGGCGAGCGCGTCGCCCATCGTGAACCGGCCCGCGTTGCGCAGTGGTTCGGCCAGCAGGAACATCAGCAGCATCAGTGACAGCGCCGTACTCAGGGCGAGGACGACACCGTCGTAGCCGCACAGGGCGATCACTCCGCCGGTGCCGAGGACGGTGGCCGCCGAGATGTAGTCGCCGGCTATGGCGAGGCCGTTGCGCAGGGGGGACAGAGAGCCGTAACCGGTGTAGAACTCGTCGAGGTCGTCGTGGTCGGGGCCGGTCATCACGCACAGCAGCAGGGTCACTGTGGCGACGGTGGAGAAGGCGATCAGGGACATGGACTGGGCCGAGCCGCTGAAACCGGTGAAGCCTCCGACGGCCGGGACGTCGGCGGCGCCGTTCATCGGACCGCTCCTCGGCGTGCGTCCAGTTCGGCCACCTTGCGGATGCGGTCCGCGAGCGGGTCGACGTGCCGGCGCGCGGTGTGCTCGTACAGGGCGATCGCGAGCCAGGTGACCGGGAGTTGGACCAGGGCGAGCAGCAGGCCGGCGGGGATGCCGTCGGCGACCGTGCGCATCATCACGCCGGGTGCGCTCGCGGACAGGACCAGGAACAGGGTGAAGTAGCCCAGCGCGGCGAGCGTGGCGGTGCGCCGCTGCCAGCGGTAGGCGCCGCGCAGTACGCGCAGGTCGCTGTGGTGACCGAGGGGCTCGCGCGACGGCTGGTACTCCGCCCGGGGCGGCCTCGCGGGCGCGGGCTGCCAGGGGTACGTCAGACGCGAGGGGGGCGGTGGATCGAAAGAAGAGTCGAAGGAGGAGCTGAAGGAGGAGTCGAAGGAGGAGTTGGAGGAAGGGTCGAAGGAGGAGTTGGAGGAAGGGGCGAAAGAGTGGGCGGAGGAGGAGGGAGAGGAGGGGGCGGAGGAGGTGTCGTAGGACGGGGGCTGGGGCGGGTCGTAGGACATCCCGGGGCTCCTTGCGTGGCTCGGGTCCGTGGCGGTGGACCGCAGGGAGGTGGGGGGTGGAATGGGGCCACGCACGTTACTCGCGAGTTCGGTGCCGCGTGGCGTTTTCACCGAACTGGCCAGTCGGTATGCGCTTACCGCGAGAAAACACTGTCCGAGCCGGGGTGCCATCCGCGTTGACGGCGTCGGCCCGGCGGGCGACGCGAGGGTCGTCCACCGGGCCGGGTGCCGTGGAGTCGGGGCGCGGTCCGCGCCGTTCGGAAGGGCCGTGGCCGACGCCGTCGCGGGGCGCGGTCCCGTGCCGTCGGAAAGCGGCGCGGGACCGCGCGGTCAGTGGTGGCGGTGCAGGCGCCGAGTCCCCCCGCTGTTCGGCCGACGGCAGTCCTTCGCCGACAACGTCCTTGAGCCGTCGTACAACTGCGAACCGCTGCGGGTCACCTTCGCGGACGGCAGCGATCTGCCCGACTGGCCGGGGGACGAGGTGCTCGACGTCACCGAGTCGGTGACCGAGGAGATCAACTGGGTCGACGGCGACGTCGTCCTGCCGTCACTCCTGCCGCACCGGAAACCTCCTGGGCGCCACCAGCAGCAGGACCAGGAAGGCCAGGGTCGCCGCGCAGGCCGCGCCGAGGTACACCGTGTGGACCGCGTCGGCGATCGCGCGCCGGGTCGCCTCCGGGGCCCTGCCGGCGTCCAACGCGCGCGTGACGGAGTCCAGATCGCCCGCCCCGCCCAGATGCGCGGCCAGCACCCCGTTGGCGACGGCGCCGAAGAGCGTCGCGCCCATGGTCTGCCCGGTCTGCCGGCAGAACAGCACGGACGCGGTCGTGGTGCCCCGCTCCGACCAGCCCACGGTCGACTGCACGCCGATGATCAGCGGCAGCTGGAACAGCCCGAGCGCCCCGCCCAGCAGCAGCATCAGCAGCGTCGGCTGCCACCACGAGCCGGGGTACGGCAGGAGCGGGAAGGAGAACAGGATCAGCGTGGCCAGGCCGATGCCGAGCAGCGCGGTGTCCCGGAAGCCGATGCGCCGGTAGACGTGCTGGCTGAACGCCGCCGACACCGGCCAGCTCAGCGTCCACACCGAGAGCACGAAGCCGGCGGCCACGGGCGCGAGTCCGAGCACCGCCTGCGCGTACGTCGGCAGGAACACGCTCGGCGCCACCATCACCAGCCCCAGCGCGCCCAGCGCCAGATTGACGGCCGCGATCGTCCGGCGCCGCCACACCCACCCGGGGATGATGGGCTGTGCCGCCCGCCGCTCCACCACGACCACCGCACCGGCCAGCGCCAGGCCGACGCCGAAGAGGGTCAGCGAGGGAGTCGACAACCATGGCCAGGCGACCCCGCCCTGCACCAGCGCGGTCAGCAGGACGCCGCCGCACGCGAACACCGCGAGCGCGCCCGGCCAGTCCACACGCGCGCGTGCCGGGCCGTCGGGGTGCTGCGGCCGCTCCCGTTCGGGCTCGTGCAGATGCCGGACGATCAGCCACAGCGCGACGGCGCCGATCGGCAGGTTGATCAGGAAGATCCAGCGCCAGTCGGCGTACGCGGCGAGCACGCCGCCGAGTCCCGGCCCCGCGACCGCCGACACCGCCCACACCGTGGACAGCTTGGACTGGATCTTCGGGCGCTCCGCCAGCGGATACAGATCGGCGGCGAGCGTCTGCACGGTGCCCTGCAGCGCCCCGCCGCCCAGGCCCTGCACGATCCGGAACGCGATCAGCGCCGCCATGTTCCAGGCCCCCGCGCACAGCAGCGAGCCGAGCAGGAACATGGCCGCGCCCGCCACCAGCACCGGCTTGCGGCCGAAGGTGTCGGACAGTTTGCCGTAGACGGGGAGCGTGACGGTCACGGCGAGCAGATAGCCGGAGAAGAGCCAGGAGAAGACGGAGAACCCGCCGAGATCGCCGACGATCTGCGGCACGGCCGTGGAGACGACGGTGGAGTCCAGCGCGGCCAGGGCCATCGCGAGCATCAGCGCGGCGACCACCGCGCCCCGCCGCCGGGTGTCCTCTCGTGCGGCCGTGCCGCCGCGTATCGCGGGTGTGGTGCTCCCCTCCGCGAACCCCTCGCCGTGACTCCCCACCGCGAACCCCTCTCCGTGACTCCCCACCGGAGTCTGCCCCGTGGACTCCCTGCCGGAGTCTGCCCCGTGGCCCTTGCATCTATCTGCGGTGCGACAGCTTGCCACGCGGCCGTGAACCCGGCCCCGACGCGCACGGGCTTGACCCTGACGCGACGGAAGGGTGGAGGCTTTCCGGGTCGAAGGGTGGAGTCGGCCCTGAGACGGACTCCGCCCCGGGGTGGAGCACCCCTAGGGGTACCTCCGTACTACGGCTCGGGGAGGGTTCGTTCCGGCGGAGGACGAGCGGGGCGGGGTCCGGTCCTTAACCTGGCTTTACGCCGCTGGGGGGCGGCCGACCGCACCGGAGGGGTGGGGTTTTCCCCAGGGAAAGACGGGGCTTCGCACCAGCGCGCGAGGCTCCCGTCGGCCGCGAGACTCATCGAGCACCCAGGACGACACCCCGGTACACCCGGGCAACCCAGCGACCCGCTGACCGACATAGGAGACATACCGTGACATCGGCTGTGACCATTCCCAGGCACGGGGGCACTGGAGGGCGTACGGCCGTTGCCGCGCGAGCGCGGCAGGTCGTGAAGGCGTACGGGTCCGGCGAGACCCGTGTCGTCGCCCTCGACCACGTCGACGTGGACATCGCGCGTGGCCAGTTCACCGCGATCATGGGCCCCTCGGGGTCCGGCAAGTCCACGCTCATGCACTGCCTCGCCGGTCTCGACACCGTGACCAGCGGTCAGATCTACCTGGACGAGACCGAGATCACCGGCCTGAAGGACAAGAAGCTGACCCAGCTGCGCCGGGACCGGATCGGCTTCATCTTCCAGGCCTTCAACCTGCTGCCGACGCTGAACGCGATCGAGAACATCACGCTGCCCATGGACATCGCGGGCCGCAAGCCGGACCGGGCCTGGCTGGACCGGGTCGTGGAGACCGTCGGCCTCGCCGGGCGGCTCAAGCACCGGCCGACCCAGCTCTCCGGCGGCCAGCAGCAGCGTGTCGCCGTGGCGCGTGCGCTCGCCGCCCGCCCGGAGATCATCTTCGGGGACGAGCCCACCGGAAACCTCGACTCGCGCGCCGGCGCCGAAGTCCTCGGCTTCCTGCGCCGCTCGGTGGACGAACTCGGCCAGACCATCGTGATGGTCACGCACGACCCCGTGGCCGCCTCCTACGCCGACCGCGTGCTCTACCTGGCCGACGGCCGGATCGTCGACGAGATGTACCAGCCGACGGCCGATCAGGTCCTGGACCGCATGAAGGACTTCGACGCCCGGGGGCGTACGTCATGACCGTCCTGAAGACCTCGATGCGCAACTTCTTCGCGCACAAGGGCCGAATGGCGCTGTCGGCGGTCGCGGTCCTGCTGTCGGTGGCGTTCGTGTGCGGCACGCTGGTGTTCACGGACACCATGAACACCACCTTCGACAAGCTCTTCCAGGCCACGTCCTCGGACGTGACGGTCAGTGCGAAGGGCTCCTCCGACACCGGCGAGACGACCTCCCGCACCGGCAAGCCGCTGGTCATGCCGGCCTCCGTGGTCGGCAAGGTCCGTGGGGCCGAGGGCGTGCGCAAGGCGGAGGGCACCGTCTTCTCCACCTCGGTGACGGTCGTCGACGCCAAGAAGGACAAGCTGTCGCCGAGCAGCGGCGCGCCGACCATCGTCGGCAGCTGGAACGGCAACGACGCCCGCACCATGAAGATCACCTCAGGTACGGCGCCCAAGGGCCCGGACCAGGTCATGGTCGACGAGGACACCGCCGACAAGCACCACCTGAAGATCGGCTCCGAGATCGGCATGATCTCGGTCGTCGGTACGCACCACGCGCGCGTGTCCGGCATCGCCGCCTTCAAGGTCACCAACCCGGGCGCGGCCATCTTCTACCTGGACACGAAGACCGCCCAGCAGACCCTGGTGGGCCGGACCGGCGTCTACACGAACATCAACGTGACCGCCGCCAAGGGCGTGAGCGACGACCGGCTGAAGAAGGACGTCACGGCCGCCCTCGGCCACGGCTACAAGGTGCAGACCGCCAAGGAGGTCGCCGACGCCAACCAGAAGAGCGTCGAGAGCTTCCTGAACGTCATGAAGTACGCGATGCTCGGCTTCGCCGGGATCGCCTTCCTCGTCGGCATCTTCCTGATCATCAACACCTTCTCCATGCTGGTCGCCCAGCGCACCCGCGAGATCGGCCTGATGCGCGCCATCGGCTCCTCCCGCAAGCAGGTGAACCGGTCCGTGCTGGTCGAGGCGCTGCTGCTCGGCGTGATCGGCTCCGTGCTCGGTGTCGGCGCGGGTGTCGGCATCGCGGTCGGCCTGATGAAGCTCATGGGCAACCTGGGCATGCACCTGTCCACCGACGACCTGACCGTCGCCTGGACGACCCCCACCGTCGGTCTGCTCCTCGGCGTCGTGGTCACCGTCCTCGCCGCCTACCTGCCCGCCCGGCGCGCCGGCAAGGTCTCCCCGATGGCCGCCCTGCGCGACGCGGGCGCCCCGGCCGACGCCAGGGCCGGCATCGTCCGGGCCGTGATCGGCCTGCTTCTCACCGGCGCCGGCGGCTGCAGCCTGTACCTCGCCGCCAGCGCCGACAAGGCCAAGACCGGCTCGGGCTGGCTCGGCCTCGGCGTGGTGGCCACCCTGATCGGCTTCGTCGTCATCGGCCCGCTGCTCGCCGCCGGTCTGGTCCGCGTCCTGGGCGCGATCATCCTGCGGGTCTTCGGCCCGGTCGGCCGCATGGCCGAGCGCAACGCGCTGCGCAACCCGCGCCGCACCGGCGCCACCGGCGCGGCCCTGATGATCGGCCTGGCCCTGGTGGCCTGCCTGTCGGTGGTCGGCTCCTCCATGGTGGCCTCGGCCACCGACCAGCTCGACAAGACCGTCGGCACCGATTTCATCATCCAGGGCGACCAGCAGTACACGATGGTCAACCCGCAGATGGTGCAGAAGATCAAGGGCACACCCGGCCTGGAGCGGGTCACCGAGTACAAGCTCCTGGACGCGTCCCTGACCACGCCGGACGGACAGGTCTCCAAGAAGGAGACCGTCAACGCGGCCGACCCGACCTACGCACAGGACGTGCGCACCAAGACCGTCGCAGGCGACCTCGCCGACGCCTACAAGCCCGGCTCCATGTCCGTCTTCGAGGGCTTCGCCAAGAAGCACGGCATCAAGGTCGGCTCCACGGTCGCGGTCGACTTCAAGGACGGTACGACGGCCAGGCTGACGGTCCGCGCCATCACCAGCGACGACGTCGTGGTCGACAAGGGCGCGATGTACGTCGCGATCTCCACGGCCGCGCAGTACGTGCCGGCCGACCGGATGCCGCTGGACCAGATCGTGTTCGCCAGCGCCAAGCACGGGCAGGAGGCGGCCGCCTACAAGGCGCTGAAGTCGACGCTGCGGGACGACCCCTCGCTGACCGTGCGCGACCAGACCGACTTCAAGAAGGCGCTGAAGGACCAGATCGGCCAGCTGCTGAACATGATCTACGGCCTGCTCGCCCTCGCGATCATCGTCGCGGTCCTGGGTGTCGTGAACACCCTGGCCCTGTCGGTGGTCGAGCGGACCCGCGAGATCGGCCTCATGCGGGCCATCGGTCTCTCCCGCCGCCAGCTGCGCCGCATGATCCGCCTGGAGTCGGTGGTGATCGCCGTCTTCGGCGCCCTGCTCGGCCTGGGCCTCGGCATGGGCTGGGGAGCGACCGCCCAGAAGCTCCTCTCGCTCCAGGGCCTGCACATTCTGGACATCCCCTGGCCGACGATCATCACGGTGTTCATCGCCTCCGCCTTCGTGGGCCTGTTCGCCGCGCTGATCCCGGCGTTCCGGGCGGGCCGGATGAACGTCCTGAACGCCATCGCGACGGACTAGCCGCACCGGCCGGGCCGGCGACCGCCGCGCGCGGGCGCAGGCCCGGCCGAGGACCCGCCGCGCGCGGGCGCAGGCCCGGCCGACGAGCCGCCGCGCGGCCGAAAGACCACCGCATACGGGGGTTGCGGGGGAAAGACCCGGTGCCGGGAAGTCTTGGGGGACTTCCCGGCACCGGGTTCTCCGCCGTCGTCCGCCACGTGCGTCCCGGGGTTGTCCACAGGCCCGACGGCAACGGCGTGAGCGTCGTAGGCTGGACACCCCCCGGCTGCTCACCGCGCCGGGCGCCTTGCGTTGCCCATCCCCGGACGGAAAGCCCCCATGAGCCTGCACGGTCTGCTCGACGCCGTCGTCAAGGACCCCGCCCTCGCGGAAGCGATCACGGCGGCCGCAGACGGCAACCGCATGCACATCGACCTCGTCGGCCCCCCTGCGGCCCGCCCCTTCGCCGTCGCCGCCCTCGCCCGTGAGGCAGGCCGCCCGGTGCTCGCGGTCACGGCGACGGGCCGTGAGGCCGAGGACCTGGCCGCCGCCCTGCGCTCCCTGCTGCCCGCCGAGGGCGTCGTGGAGTACCCCTCCTGGGAGACCCTCCCGCACGAGCGGCTCAGCCCGCGCAGCGACACCGTCGGCCGCCGCCTCGCCGTCCTGCGCCGCCTCGCCCACCCCCGCCCGGACGACCCCGGGACCGGCCCGGTCTCCGTCGTCGTGGCCCCCGTGCGTTCCGTGCTGCAGCCGCAGGTCAAGGGCCTCGGCGACCTGGAGCCGGTGTCCCTGAGGACCGGCCGGAGCGCCGATCTGAACGAGGTCGTGGAAGCCCTCGCGGCCGCGGCCTACGCGCGCGTGGAGCTGGTCGAGAAGCGCGGCGAGTTCGCCGTGCGCGGCGGCATCCTGGACGTCTTCCCGCCCACCGAGGAACACCCCCTGCGCGTGGAGTTCTGGGGCGACGACGTCGAGGAGATCCGCTACTTCAAGGTCGCCGACCAGCGCTCCCTCGAAGTCGCCGAGCACGGCCTGTGGGCACCGCCGTGCCGCGAGCTGCTGCTCACCGCGGACGTCCGCGCACGCGCGCGTGCCCTCGCCGAGGACCACCCGGAGCTGGGCGAACTCCTCAACAAGATCGCCGAGGGCATCGCGGTCGAGGGCATGGAGTCCCTCGCCCCCGTCCTGGTCGACGACATGGAACTGCTCCTCGACGTCCTTCCCGAGGGTGCGATGGCCGTCGTCTGCGACCCCGAGCGGGTCCGCACGCGTGCCGCCGACCTCGTGGCCACCTCCCAGGAGTTCCTGCAGGCCTCCTGGGCGGCCACCGCCGGCGGCGGCGAGGCCCCGATCGACGTCGGCGCCGCCTCCCTGTGGTCCATCGCCGACGTCCGCGACCGCGCGCGCGAACGGGACATGATGTGGTGGTCGGTCTCGCCGTTCGCCGCCGACGAGACGTTCGCATTTGCCGCTGACGCGGCGGGCGACGCGGACACCCTCAAGCTCGGCATGCACGCGCCCGAGACCTACCGCGGCGACACCGCGCGGGCCCTCGCCGACACCAAGGGCTGGCTCGCCGACGGCTGGCGCACGGTGTTCGTCACCGAGGGCCACGGCCCGGCCGCCCGCACGGTCGAGGTGCTCGGCGGTGAGGGCGTCGCCGCCCGCCTCGACGCCGACCTCGGCGAGCTGAGCCCCTCGGTGGTGCACGTCGCCTGCGGCTCGATCGAGTACGGCCTCGTCGACCCGGCGCTCAAGCTCGCCGTGCTCACCGAGACCGACCTGTCCGGCCAGCGCGCGACCGGCCGCGAGGGCGCCCGGATGCCGGCCCGCCGCCGCAAGACCATCGACCCGCTCTCCCTGGAGGCGGGCGACTACATCGTCCACGAACAGCACGGCGTGGGCCGCTACATCGAGATGGTGCAGCGCACCGTCCAGGGCGCCACCCGCGAGTACCTGGTGGTGGAGTACGCCCCCGCCAAGCGCGGCCAGCCCGGCGACCGGCTGTACATCCCGACCGACCAGCTGGAGCAGATCACCAAGTACGTCGGCGGCGAGGCCCCCACCCTGCACCGGCTGGGCGGCGCGGACTGGACGAAGACCAAGGCACGCGCGAAGAAGGCGGTCAAGGAGATCGCCGCCGACCTGATCAAGCTCTACAGCGCGCGCATGGCCGCCCCCGGCCACGCCTTCGGCACCGACTCGCCCTGGCAGCGCGAGCTGGAGGACGCCTTCCCCTACGCCGAGACCCCGGACCAGCTCACCACCATCGCCGAGGTCAAGGAGGACATGGAGAAGTCGGTCCCCATGGACCGCCTGGTCTGCGGCGACGTCGGCTACGGCAAGACCGAGATCGCGGTCCGCGCCGCCTTCAAGGCCGTACAGGACGGCAAGCAGGTCGCCGTACTCGTCCCCACGACCCTGCTGGTGCAGCAGCACTTCGGCACGTTCTCCGAGCGGTACGCGCAGTTCCCGGTGAGCGTGAAGGCACTCTCCCGCTTCCAGACCGACACCGAGGCCAAGGCCGTCCTGGAGGGCCTGAAGGACGGCGCGGTGGACGTCGTGATCGGCACCCACCGCCTGTTCTCCTCCGAGACCAGATTCAAGGATCTGGGGCTGGTCATCGTCGACGAGGAGCAGCGCTTCGGCGTCGAGCACAAGGAGCAGCTGAAGAAGCTGCGGGCCAACGTCGACGTGCTGACCATGTCCGCGACCCCGATCCCGCGCACCCTGGAGATGGCGGTCACCGGCATCCGCGAGATGTCCACGATCACCACGCCTCCGGAGGAGCGCCACCCGGTGCTCACCTTCGTCGGGCCGTACGAGGAGAGGCAGATCGGCGCCGCCATCCGCCGCGAACTGCTGCGCGAGGGCCAGGTCTTCTACATCCACAACCGCGTCGAGTCGATCGACCGGGCCGCGGCCCGGCTGCGCGAGATCGTCCCGGAGGCGCGCATCGCGACGGCTCACGGCCAGATGTCGGAATCGGCGCTGGAGCAGGTCGTCGTCGACTTCTGGGAGAAGAAGTTCGACGTCCTCGTCTCGACCACGATCGTCGAGTCCGGCATCGACATCTCCAACGCCAACACCCTGATCGTGGAGCGCGGCGACACCTTCGGCCTGTCCCAGCTGCACCAGCTGCGCGGCCGCGTCGGCCGCGGCCGCGAGCGCGGGTACGCGTACTTCCTGTACCCGCCGGAGAAGCCGCTGACGGAGACGGCGCACGAGCGCCTGGCCACCATCGCCCAGCACACCGAGATGGGCGCGGGCATGTACGTGGCGATGAAGGACCTGGAGATCCGCGGCGCCGGAAACCTGCTCGGCGGCGAGCAGTCCGGGCACATCGCGGGCGTCGGCTTCGACCTTTACGTCCGCATGGTCGGCGAGGCCGTGGCGGACTACCGGCGTCAGCTGGAGACCGGCGAGATCGAGGAGGAGCCGCCACTCGAGGTCAAGATCGAGCTGCCCGTCGACGCGCACGTCCCGCACGACTACGCCCCCGGCGAGCGGCTGCGCCTGCAGGCGTACCGCGCCATCGCCTCCGCGAACTCCGAGGAGGACATCAAGGCCGTCCGCGAGGAACTCACCGACCGCTACGGCAAGTTGCCCGAGCCGGTGGAGAACCTGCTGCTGGTGGCCGGGCTGCGGATGCTCGCGCGCGCGTGCGGCGTCGGCGAGATCGTCCTGCAAGGGACCAACATCCGCTTCGCGCCGGTGGAGTTGCGCGAGTCGCAGGAACTGCGGGTCAAGCGGCTCTACCCGGGCACGGTCATCAAGCCGGCCGCGCACCAGCTGCTGGTCCCGCGCCCGAAGACCGCCAAGGTCGGCGGCAAGCCACTGGTCGGCCGTGAACTGCTGGGCTGGGTGGGCGAGTTCCTCGCCTCGGTCCTGGGGTCGTAGCAGACCGTAGAGGCGAAGGGGGGCGCTCGGCGTGCGGATCGGTGAACTGGCGAAGGCCGCCGACGCGACGCCGCGCGCCCTGCGCCACTACGAGCAGGCGGGTCTGATCACGTCCGAACGCGCCCCCAACGGCTATCGCGTGTACGACCCCGCCGCGGCGGTCCGCGTCCGCAACATCCGCAGGCTGCTGGAGGCGGGGCTCACTCTGGACGACGTACAGGTGTTCCTTCCGTGCCTGGACGGTGATGTCACCGCCGGCCCCGCCTCCGCGAAGGGGGTGCGGGTCGCCCGGGACCGGCTCGCGGTCCTGGAGGCCCGCATAGCGGCCCAGACGGCGATACGGGACCGCCTGGCGGCGGCGCTGCGGGAGGCCGACGCCGAGGCGGTCTGAGAAGCGGGCGGTTCAGGCGACGACCGCCCCGCCGTCCACGGGCAGCACGACACCCGTGACGAACGACGCCTCGGGCGAAGCCAGTCGGGTGATGGCCCAGGCGACCTCCTCGGGGCGGCCGATCCGGCCGAGCGGGGTGTGGGCGAGCTGCCATGCGCGGATCGCCCGCCGCTGCTCGGCGGTGTATCCGCTGTGGTCGGCGATCGGTGTCTCGATCGCGCCCGGCGCCACGGCGACGGCCCTGATGCCGTGCGGCGCCAGTTCCACCGCCCAGCTGCGGGTCAGCGTCTCCAGAGCCGCCTTTCCGGCCGCGTACAGCGAGTTCCCGGGCCAGCCGCGCTGGCCGACGGCCGTCGTCACGTTCACCACCACACCCCGACTGCGCTCCAGTGCGGGCAGCGCGGCCTGGGTGAGCAGGACCGGAGCGAGCAGGTTCGTCTCCAGCAGCGGCCGTACCGAGGCGCGGGTGTAGGTCCGCAGGGACTCGGCGCCGACGACCGCCGCGTTGTTGACGAGCACGTCGATCCGGCCGTACCGCTCCAGCGCGGCCCGTACGACGGTCTCGGGGCCGTCCTCGGCGGTCAGGTCGGCGGGGAGCGGGGTGATCCCGGGGTGTCCGTCGGCGGTCTCGGCCAGGGGTGCCGCCCGGCGGCCGACGGCGACGACCTGAGCGCCCTCGGCGGCGAACGCGCGCGCGGTGGCCCGGCCGATTCCGGTGCCGGCGCCGGTGACGAGGACGGTACGGGGCTCTGGGGTGCGGTTGATCTCGTTCATGCCGGGATCGTCGGACCCTGACGCCTGCGGCAGGGTCAAGGTGCGGACGGCAGGATGTGAGCGGGCGCACACGGGCGTCGGCCGTGCTCCCTCTGTTCGGTACCGGATGCCCCAACTCGACCGCCAGTTGCCCGAAAAGGGCGCATTGGTCCTCATCTGCAGTCGGCCTCGCGGCAGTTACCGTAAGGGACGGAACGATTCCGCCTGTGTCCGCAGGACGGGCCGGGGCGGGTGGGCGAGCGGGAGAGTGAGGGGGACGCACCGTGACGCGTCTGAGGGGCGGGGCGGTCGCCGCCGCGATCGTGCTGGCCGCCGTGGCCGGCTGCAACACGGACAAGACCAAGGGGGCCTCCGGTCCCGACAAGGCAGGTGGCGGCGGCGCGGTGCTCGCCGCCGTCGACTCGCTGACCGTCAAGGGCCGGGCGCCCAAGACCGGTTACTCCCGCGCCCGGTTCGGGACCGCATGGGCGGACACCGACTCCAACTCCTGCGACACCCGCGACGACATACTCAAACGCGATCTGAAGGCCGTGAAGTTCACCGGCGGCACCTGCAAGGTCACCTACGGCCTGCTCGAACCCGACCCCTACTCCGGCAAGGACATCACCTACCGGCGCGGCGCCAGCCAGGTCGACATCGACCATGTCGTCCCCCTCTCCGACGCCTGGCAGAAGGGCGCCGAGTACTGGGACGCGAGCAAGCGCATAGCCCTGGCCAACGACCCCCTGAACCTCATCGCCGTCGACGCGAGCACCAACCGCGGCAAGGGGGACGGCGACGCGGCCACCTGGCTGCCGCCCAACACGGCGTACCGCTGCACCTATGTGGCCCACCAGGTCGCCGTGAAGAAGAAGTACGGCCTGTGGGTCACCGCCGCCGAGAAGGACGCCATGAAGAAGGTCCTCGCCGGCTGCCCCGACCAGAAGGTCCCCACGGGCGGCAACCCGACCAAGGCGCCGGAGCGCTTCCGCGCCCGCTGAGCCGGGGCCGGCCGAAGGCCGAGGACCGGCCGCTGTTCCTCGGCCCGGTCGGGGCGGGCGCGCCCCGGCCGGCGAAAACCGCTTAACGCAGGCGATGCGCGCCGCATACCGTGACCGTCATGGACGTCGAGGTGAGCAGCGTCGCCGAGCGGCCCGACCGGCTGCCGGCGGTGTTCGAAATGGGCGACACATGGCCCGAGTTCGTGACCAACGACCCCGTGGGCGCCGCCCACTACGGCCGCATCCCCACCGAGCTTCCGGAACACGCGCTCTTCGCCGAGGACGAGCACGGCGAGATCGTCGCCCACGCCTTCAGCGTGCCCTTCGCCCTCGGCGTCGACGGCCGGCGCACCCTGCCCGCGCGCGGCTGGGACCAGATCCTGCTCTGGGCCTTCGCCGACCTGCGCCGCGGCACCCGCCCCGACACGGTGAGCGCGATCTCTGTCACCATCGCCCCGCACGCCCAGGGCCGCGGCCTGTCCGCCGTCATGCTCCGCGCGATGCGCGAGGCCGCCCGCGCGCGTGGCTTTCGCGAGGTGGTCGCCCCCGTGCGTCCCAGCGCCAAGCACCGTGAACCGCACACCCCGATCACCGAGTACGCCCACCGGATGCGCCCCGACGGCCTGCCCGAGGATCCGTGGCTGCGCGTCCACGCCCGCGCCGGTGCCCGCATCGACTCCATCGCCCCGGCCTCCATGACCGTGGGCGCCTCGCTGGAGGAGTGGCGCCGCTGGACCGGGCTGCCCTTCGACACCGCCGAGGACGTCGCGGTGCCCGGCGCACTGGTACCGGTCCGCTGCGAACCCGGCCTCGGGGAACATCGGTACAGCCGTTGGCGCTGAGAACGATCATGGTCGGTAGCACACCGCCTGAGGGCTCCGCTTGGGTTCGAAGAAAGATCGCCGGAGCGGTGCCGGGTCTGGCTACGGTCCGGTCGTGCCGGTGGAGTTTCTGACTGATGAGCAGGCCGAGGCGTACGGAAAGTTCGCCGAGGAGCCGACCCGCCCCGAGCTGGAGCGGTTCTTCTTCCTGGACGACGTCGACCGCGACCTGATCGCGCTGCGGCGCTCTGCGCACCACCAGCTCGGCTTCGCGCTCCAGATGTGCACCGTGCGCTACACCGGCCGATTCCTCCCGGACGACCCACTGGAGGCGCCGTGGCCGGTGGTCGAGCACCTAGCCGCACAGCTCGGCATCGAGGACCCGTCGGTGGTGAAGCGGTACACCGAGCGGCCGAAGACGGCCTACGAGCACGCGTGGGAGATCCGGGACGCCTACGAGTACCACGAGTACGACGATCCCGAGTGGTCCCGGCGGTTCCGTACGTTCCTGCACGGCCGGGCGTGGACGCACGCCGAGGGCCCGAAGGCGCTGTTCGACCACGCGGTGGGCTGGCTGCGCCGCAACCGGGTGCTGCTGCCAGGCGTGTCGGTGCCGGCCCGGCAGGTGTCGGAGGTGCGGAAGGTCGCGGACAAGCGGCTGCACGCCACCGTCGCGGGCGCCGCCCGCCGCGCGGACCCGGCGCTGCCCGGGGATCTGGTGGCGACGCTGAAGACGCCGGAGGGCTCGCGGTTCTCCGAGCTGGAGCGGCTGCGCCGGCCGCCGACGCGGACCACCGGCACGGCGTTCGCCCGCGCGCTGGAGCGGGTGGACGAGATCGGCGCGTACCGGCTCGGTCGGCTGAGGCTGTCGCAGATCCCGCCGAACCGGATGGCGGCTCTGGCCCGGTACGCGCTGGGGTCGAAGGCGCCGCTGCTGGAGCGGGCGGCGATGCTCACCGCGGTGATGCGGCACTTGGAGGCGAAGGCGGTCGACGAGGCCCTGGATCTGTTCCAGGTCCTGATGGCCACCCGGCTGCTGAGCACGGCGAAGCGGAAGACGGAGAAGGAGCGGCTGTCGACGCTGCCGCAGTTGGAGAAGGCGCCATGGGTGCTGGCGCGGGCGGCGAAGGTGCTGTTCGAGGAGCTGGAGCTGGTCGAGGAGCAGGAGGCGGACCTGGACGTGGCCGCGCTCTGGGCAGCCGTGGAGGAAGTTGCCCCGCGCGCTGCCGTGATGACCGCGGCGGCCACCGTGGTGACCCTGGTGCCCGAGGACGAGAACTCGGCCGAGATCGCCGTGCGGGCCGCGCTCGCGAACCGGTACGCGACGGTGCGCCCGTTTCTGTCGCTGCTGGGCGAGTCGAAGGCGCTGGATGCGGCGAGCGCCGGGAAGCGGGTCCTGGCCGGGGTACGGGATCATCCGGCGCTGGCGCGGCGGAAGGTGGGGGTCAAGCCGCTGCTGCCGCGCGAGGTGGACGACAAGCTCGTGCCGCCGGCATGGCGCAAGGCGGTGTACGCCAACCCGGATCTGCCGCAGGGCGCGGTGGACCGGGACGCGTACGTGGTGTGCGTGCTGGAGCAGCTGCACCGGGCCCTGAACAACCGCGACGTGTTCGCCGCACCGTCGCACCGCTGGTCCAACCCGCGGGCCCGCCTGCTGGACGGGCCCGACTGGGACGCGGTCGAGGAGGACGTCCTGGCGGCCCTGAGCCTGGACATGCCCGTCACCGAGCACCTGGCGGAGCTGGTGCGGGGCCTGGACGCCGGATGGAAGCAGCTCGCCGAACGGCTGGAGGAGGCGGGGCCGGCGGCAAAGGTCTCCATCGAGGTCGCCGGCGACGGGCGGGTGAAGCTGAACGTCGACAAGCTTGGTGCGCTCGGCGAGCCGAAATCCCTGACCTGGCTGCGTCAGCGGGTCGAGAAGATGCTCCCGAAGATCGACCTGCCGGACCTTTTGTTCGAGGTGAACGCCTGGACCGGGTTCCTCGACGCCTTCGTGCACCTCGGCGACGGCACGACCCGGATGAAGGACCTGCCCACCTCGGTGGTCGCGCTGCTGGTGTCCGAGGCGTGCAACATCGGCCTGGCCCCGGTGGTCAACCCCGGCTACGAGGCCCTGACCCGGGCCCGGCTCGTGCACGTCGACCAGTACAACCTGCGCGCCGATACCATCGCCGCGGCGAACGCCGCGCTGATCGCCGCCCAGGCCGGCATCCCGATCGTGCGCTACTGGGGCGACGGGCTGCTGGCCTCGGTGGACGGGCTGCGCTTTACGGTGCCGGTGCGCACCATCAACGCCGCCCCGTCGCCGAAGTACTTCGGGTTCAAGCGGGGCATCACCTGGCTCAACGCCGTGAACGACCAGGTCGCGGGCATTGGGCAGATGGTCGTGCCCGGTACTCCGCGCGACTCCCTGCACATCCTGGACGCCTTGCTGAACTTGGACGGCGGGGTGAAGCCGGAGATGGTGGCGACCGACAACGCCTCGTACTCGGACATGGTGTTCGGCTTGTTCAAGATCCTCGGCTACAACTTCAGCCCGCGATTCCGCGACCTGGACGATCAGCGGTTCTGGCGGGCCACCATGCCCGGCGTCGAGACCGGCACCTACGGCGCGGTGGAGGACCTGGCCCGCAACCGCGTGAACCTGAACAAGGTGATCACGCACTGGCCGGACATGCTGAAGGTCGCCGGTTCCCTGGTCACCAACCCGGTCCGCGCCTACGACCTGCTGCGCATGTTCGGCCGCGACGGCCGCCCGACCCCGCTCGGGGCGGCGTTCGCCGAGTACGGGCGGATCGCCAAGACCGAGCACCTGCTGCGGGTCGTCGACCCGGTGGACGACACCTACCGGCGGCAGATGAACCGGCAGCTCACCGTGCAGGAGTCCCGCCACAAGCTCGCCCGCGACGTGTGCCACGGCAAGCGCGGCACCATCCACCAGGCATACCGCGACGGGATGGAGGACCAGCTCGGCGCGCTCGGCCTGGTCCTCAACGCCATCGTGCTCTGGAACACGAAGTACATCGACGCCGCCGTCGCCCAACTCCGCGCCGGGGGCCACGAGATCCGCGACGAGGACATCGCCCGGCTCTCCCCGCTCAAGCACCGCAACCTGAACCTGCTCGGCCGCTACAGCTTCACCGCCTCCACCCCGGCCGCCGGCGCCCTGCGCCCGCTGCGCGACCCGGACGCCCCGGAGCTGGAAGAGGACGATGACGGCAGCGAGGACTGAGTCGACGCTTCCGGAGGTCGGCGGTTCGGCCTTCGAGTAAGGGGCCTCGGGGAACTCGGTTGTCCCGGCGAACTGGCACTTCTCCCAGGCGGACTGCCCCCAGCGGGTTCGGATGGGAGTAGTTGCGGCAGAAGAAGGTGCCGCTGAGATTGGTCAGGTCGGCTAGGCGGCGCGCGCCGCCTGACCGCGTTCCGGTGATCACCCGACAAAGACGGTGCGGAGAATGTCGGGTGACCGGGGCAGGTATCGCCGCACGATGGGGGCATGGATGACACGACCTTGGTTGCCCGTTTCCTCCGCGACGGTTTCGTGAAGTTGGAGGGCGCCGTCGCGCCGCGCGTGGCCGCAGACTGTGCACGGCTGCTGTGGGGGGAGACGGGCTGCGACCCGGACGACCCGTCGACGTGGACGCAGCCCGTGCACTGGGTGGGCGGCATGGCTCAGGGACCGTTTGCCGCCGCTCCCAACTCCCCGTCCCTGCATCGCGCGTACGACCTGCTCGTCGGCGCGGGACGCTGGGAGCCACGCTACTCGCTGGGCACGTTCCCGCTGCGCTTTCCGCACGAGGAGGAGCCGGACGACGCGGGCTGGCACATCGAGGGGAGCTATCTGCCGGAGGGCGAGAGCTGGTACTTCACCAATTTGCGCTCCCAGGGCCGGGCGCTGCTGATGCTGTTCCTGTTCAGCGAGGTCGGTGAGGAGGACGCCCCGACCCGGATCCGGGTCGGCTCGCACCTTGACGTGCCGAAGGTGTTGGAGAAGTACGGGGAGGACGGGGCGAGCGGGCTGACCCTCGCGCCCGATCTGGTGGCGGCGTCCGACCACCGGCCACTCGCCCTTGCGACCGGGTCCCCGGGCGACGTCTTCCTGTGTCATCCGTTCCTGGTGCACGCGGCGCAACCGCACCATGGGGTGCGGCCACGCTTTATGGCGCAGCCGCCGCTGATGCCGGCGGCGCCGTACGAACTGGAGCGGGCCGACGGCGTGTACTCACCCGTGGAGATTGCGATCCGCCGGGGTCTGGGGCAGGACACTCCCGGTCCGGACGGAGACGGCACCGACCGCAGCGCCCGATAGACGTGCTTCACGACCATCGCTGGCAAGGTGGTCGTGAGAAGGGAAAGGAGGCCGCATGCTGGAGCGGCTGAACCAGGCCTTGGAGCACATCGAGGGGCATCTCGACCAGGACCTTGACGTGAAGGAACTGGCACGCATTGCCGCCACCTCGGAGCACCACCTGCGCCGGATGTTCTCCGCGCTCGCAGGAATGCCCCTGCTGGAGTACGTTCGGCGCCGCCGGCTCACCCTCGCGGGCGCCGAGGTACTCGCGGGACGTGAGACGTTGCTGGAGATCGCTGTGCGCTACGGCTACGGCTCCGGCGAGGCGTTCGCGCGAGCGTTCCGTGCCATGCACGGCATCGGCCCCGGCGAGGCCCGGCGTACCGGCGCCGCACTCACCTCCCAGTCCCGGATGGCCTTCCGCCTCACCGTTGAGGGGAGCAGCAGTATGCGATACCGCGTTGTGGACAAGGCGGACTTCACCGTCGTCGGGCTCAAGACCCGGGTACCGCTGGTGCATGCGGGGCCAAACCAGGCGATCATGGACTTTGTCCGTGGGATCGATCCGCAGACGCTGGAGCGCCTGGAGAAGCTGTCGGACCAGGAGCCGCACGGCATCGTAGCGGTCTGCGACGGCATGGACCCCAGCCGGGCCGAGGGCACTGTCCTCGACTACCACCACGGCGTGATCACCTCCGCGGTCGCTCTTGAGGGCACGACTACGTTGGCGGTCCCGGCCGGCACATGGGCGGTCTTCACCACCTCCGGGCCGGCGCCGCAGGCCATCCAGGAGCTGTGGCGGGACGTGTTCACCGAGTGGTTCCCGTCGAACCCGTACCGCACCCGCACCGGCCCTGAGATCCTGCGCACCCGCCTGTCGCCGCAGAAGACGGAGGTCGATGCCGAACTGTGGCTAGCCGTGGAGGCTGAGCACTGCTGAGTCAGCGGCACCCTGTCGAGCACTTCGACAATGTCCCCGCCTGTCGGCAAACGATCGAATGACGACAGGCGCCGCGCACGTCCAATGAACCCGGACTTTTCGGGGCTCCACGGCGGCGCGAATCCAATCGGATCCGATGACGGCTGACGACAGGGTTTGATGACCGGTCAGGTCCGATGCGCCGACAGGAACGAGGATGAACATGGCCAATCTGGTCTACAAGCGGGTGTCGACCGACCAGCAGTCGACCGACCGTCAGAACCTCGTCCTGGACGAGGCCGGGATCGAGGACCCGGTCGTCTTTGAAGAGGAGGCCGGCACCTCCAGCCGCCTCCACCCCCTTGAGCGCCCGAAGTTCGGCGATCTCCTCGTCTACGCGCGGCCGGGCGACACCGTGTACATCTCCGAGATGTTCCGCCTCGTACGGGGCACGGGCCACATTCTCGACGTGCTCGATGTCCTGCACCGCGACCGCCTCGCCCTGCGCATCCACGACGGCGCGTTCTCCGCGATGGACCTCACCGCCCGACACCCGCGCACCGGCGAGCTGCTGTCCACCGTGAAGTTCATGGTGCAAACCCTCGCCGCCGCTGGCGAACTCCAGCGGGATCTACAGCGGGAGCTGACATACGACGGGCTGCGGGCCGCCGAGGCCAAGGGCAACAAGGGCGGGCGCCGCCCCGCCATCCCGGCCGACAAGACCGACGACGTGCGCATCGTGTACCTGGAAGGCCGCTCCATCGCCGCGCTCGCCCGCGACCACGGCGTCAGCCGCGGCGCCATCCGCACCGCCGTCGCGGACCTCCTGCCCGAGTACACGGCCGCCGACCCGGGCGCCCCGGCCCCGGAACTGCCGGTCGTTCTCGACATGCCGGGCAAGGTCGCCGACTTCCTCCGCGCCGCCGAGCTGGAGCCCGCCGAGCGAGCCACGCTCGACCAGGGCGTGACCGTACGGCGCGGCCAGGGTTACACCCTTCGCCTCATTGCCGTGCCCGCGATCCACCGCCAACTCCTCGACCGCTGCCAGCCCCTCGACGGCACCGCGGCGGTCCCGGCCCAGCGCAAGGCCCGCCGCGAGTACGAGAACCGCGTCAACGCCCTCCCGGCTGCCAGCCTGCACTGAGCGGACCGAGCACCACACCCGCCAAGATCAAGTACTGGCGGCTTTTGGGCCTACCTCGGCGCTACCCCATGATCGTTCTCAGCGCCAACGGCTGTACCGATGTTCCCCGAGGCCGGAACCGGAGCGCGGGTACGCCGTCTACGTCGAGCCCAATGTGTGGATGCGGCACCCGCTGTGACCGGACGACCGTCGTACGACGCGGGCGGTCCGCGCGGATCAGCCGGTCTTCCGGCCCGCCGGGGAGTCCGGGATCCGCGTCGCGGTCTTCTGGGCCCAGGCGGCGCCGTCGTCGCTGCCTGCCGTGGACGGCACGGTGAACACCGACGCGGGCCGGACAACGGTTCGGTACAACCGGGACGCTTGTCCGTGTCGGGTCATATGCTCGAAGCGACAATCGCACGACCGGCGTCGTCCGCCCTCCGGAGCGCCGGGCGTACACGCACGCCCACATCAGGCATCAGGAGCAGCCATGCAAGGCCACGGCTACGGACAGCCGGTGAAGCAGCCGCCGCACACCGCATGGCTGGTTCTGCTGCGTGTGCTGTTCGTGGCGATCGCGTTGTTCAGCATCGGCTTCCTGACCTGGGCGATGATGCTGCGGCTGGCGATCGTCACCCGCCGGTCGCTGGACTGGGGCCTGTTCGTCGCGGTGCTGGCCGCCGACATCCTCAGCATCACGCTGCTGGCCGGTGAACCCGGCGACGAGATCCACACCTCGGCCGGCTACTTCGGCCTGTTCCTGCTGCTCTTCACGCTCGTGGCCACGATCGCGTACTACCTCGCCGCGGACATCCGCCACTTCCTGCAGCGGCAGCAGGCGTACGCGGCCCAGCGCGCGGCACAGGGCGGGTACGCCTACCCCGGGCCCGTGAACCCGTACACCGCGGCGACCGTCCCGACGCCGCCGACCATGGCGGTCGGCTCGCACACCCCGCCGCCGATGCCGCACACGCCCGTGCCCCGGCCGCCGCTGACCACTCCGCCGCCGCAGCGCCCGGCGCCCAGCCACATCGAGCAGGTGCGCGCCGAACTGGACGAGTTGAGCGACTACCTGCGCAAGCACGACGGCCGGCACGACAGCCACGAGAGCGGAAGGTGACCGTGGCGACAGGACGTGTCGTCGCCGGCCGCTACGAACTGTCCACGCTCATCGGCCAGGGCGGCATGGGCCAGGTGTGGACGGCGTACGACCGGCGACTGGACCGGCGCGTGGCGGTGAAGCTGCTGCGCCCCGACAAGGTGGCGGGCCAGGACGCGGACGAACTGCGCCGCCGCTTCATGCGCGAGTGCCGGGTGACCGCGCAGGTGGATCACCCCGGTCTGGTGACCGTGCACGACGCGGGCAGCGAGGGCGAGGAACTGTTCCTCGTCATGCAGTACGTCGACGGCGCCGACCTGTCGGACCATCTCGCCGAGCACGATCCGTACCCCTGGCCGTGGACGGTCGCGGTGGCCGCGCAACTGTGCGCCGTGCTCAGCGCCGTGCACGCCGTGCCGATCGTCCACCGCGACCTCAAGCCGCGCAACGTGATGGTGAAGCAGGACGGCACGGTCACCGTGCTCGACCTGGGCGTGGCCTCGGTGATGGACACCGACACCACCCGCCTGACCCACACCGGCTCCCCGATCGGCTCGCCCGCCTACATGGCGCCGGAGCAGGCGATGGGCGGCGCGGTCGGCCCGTACACCGACCTGTACGCGCTCGGTGTGCTGATGCACGAACTGCTCAGCGGCGACGTGCCGTTCGCGGGCTCCACGGCGCTCGGCGTGCTGCACCGGCATCTGTACGAGCCTCCGGTGCCGGTGCGCCGGATCCGCCCCGAGGTTCCCGAGGCGCTGGAGCGACTGGTGCTGCGGCTGCTCGCCAAGGACCCCCAGCACCGGCCGGCCTCCGCGCAGGAGGTGTACGAGGACCTGGCGCTGCTCCTGCCCGCGCGCGGGACGCCCACAGGGGCGCCATTGGACCCCGCGCGCCCCTTCCTGCGCCCGCACGCCCCATGGCCCGACCGCGCGCGGACCCCCGCGCCCCAGCCCGCCCCCGTCGCGCCGCCGCCCGTGGCCGAGAAGCCCGATGTCGCCGCGGCCGTGGACGAGGTCAAGCGCCTGCTGGGGGAGGGGCGCATCACCCAGGCCGTGGACATCCTGGGCGCGATCCTGCCCGCCGCCGCGGAACAGCACGGCGAGCACTCCCCGGTCGTGCGCACCCTGCGCAAGCAGTACGCGGCCACGCTCATGGACGACGGCCAGTACCGGCGCGCGCTGCCCGAACTGCGCCGTCTCGCCGACGAACGCGCCGCCGAGGCCGGCCAGGCCGACCCGCAGTCCCTGCGCTACCGCTACGAGTCCGCGCAGTGCCTGGAGCAGCTGGGCGACCCGGCCGCGGCGCTCGCCGAGTACCGCGCGCTGCTGCCGTACTACGAGAACCAGTACGTCTCCGGCGACCCGCAGCTCGCCCACGAGGTCCGCCGGCGCATCGGCCATCTGCTGCTCGCCGTCGGCGACCGGCCGTCCGCGCACGACACCCTCGCCCGGCTGCTGATGGACGTGGAGCGGCTGCGCGGCCCCGGGCATCCCATGGCCCTGGAGATCCGGCGCACCCTGCAATGGCTCGGACAGGTGCGCGGTTAGATTTGCCGTCGCCCGGGAGGTTCCTGTCAGTTCCCCTCGCGCGACATCGGACGAACCGCAGACCTACAGCAGGGGTGGGATTCATGGCAGGCCATCGGCAGTCGAAGAAGCGCAGACACATCACGTGGGCGGTGACCGGTGCCGCCGTCGTCGCCGGGGCCGGGATCGCCGCCCAGACCTCCATGGCCGCCACCACGTGGCCGGCCCAGAAGACCTTCACCGGCCGGGCGTTCGACACCTGCACCGCGCCCTCGCTCTCGGCGATGAAGGCCTGGCACACCGGCTTCTACGGCGCCGCCGCCGTCTATGTGGGCGGCAAGAACCGAGGCTGCGCGCAGCCCAACCTCACCGCCTCCTGGGTGAAGTCGGTCAGCTCCCTCGGCTGGAAGCTCATCCCGATCTACGTCGGTGCCCAGCCGCCCTGCCAGTCCGGCTCCAGCCCGGAGAAGCTGACGTCGTCCACGGCCGCCTCCCTGGGCGCCAAGGACGCCGTCGACGCCGTGGCCAAGGCCTCCGCGCTCGGCATGAAGGCGGGCAGCCCGATCTACCTCGACATGGAGGCGTACGACATCACGGACAAGGCGTGCAACGACGCCGTGCTGACGTACGTGCGCGCCTTCGACAAGGGGCTGCGGGCGAAGACGTACCGGAGCGGCTACTACGGCTTCAGCAGCTCCAGCGCCAAGGCCGTCGCCACGGCCAAGGACAGGACGGACCTGCCGGGCAACCTCTGGTACGCGCTGTGGGACAAGCAGAACACCACGACCGCGGACTGGCCGTGGGGAGCCGGCCAGTACACGCCCCACAGCCGCGCCCATCAGTACATGGTCAACAGCAAGGAGACGCACGGCGGGGTCACCCTCACCGTCGACCGGGACGCGTGGGACGCGCCGGTGGCCGTCACCGGCTGACCCGGCACCCGGACCGGGGACCTTCAAGAGCGCGACGGTGCCCGAAGCGCGCGCGAATCGTTGGTCGAATGGGTTGGCCCCGGCCTCCCCACTGCCTACCATCGATCACCGCAAGACTTTGTGCACCGTCGCACAATCTCCCCTTGGAGGTTCCCTTGCACCGCCGCCGTCGCACCGCGCTCGTCCTCACCGCCGCGATCGCCGCCGCGGCACCCTTGCTGACCGCCTGCGGAAACGGTGCGCACCCGGGCGCCGCGGCCGTCGTCGGAGGCCACCGGATCACCGTCGCCCAGCTGGAGGGCCGGGTCGACGAGATCCGCTCGGCCCAGCGGGCCGCGGTGCCGGACGAGACCCAGTACGCGCAGGTCCTCTCCTCCACCAGCAGCCTCACCCGCGACACCCTGCACAACATGGTCCTCGACCGGGTGCTGCACCGCGCCGCGCAGGACGCGGGCGTCACGGTCACCCGCAAGGAGGTCCAGCAGATGCGTGCGGGCCTGGAGCAGCAGGCCGGCGGCGCCAAGGGGCTGGAGACGGCCTGGCTGCAGAAGTACGGCATCGCCCCCGCCCACCTCGACGAGAACCTCCAGCTCCAGCTGGAGGCGCAGAAGCTGGCCGGCAAGCTCGGCACCGACACCAGCCAGCCCGCCTTCTGGAAGGCGCTGTCCAAGGCCTCCCAGGAGCTCCACGTCGACCTCAACCCGCGCTACGGCTCCTGGGACGTGCAGAAGAGCAGCCGGGTGGACGCCAAGACGCCCTGGGTGCGGGAGGTCACGGCGGGCACGGCGGGCGGACAGCCGGCGACGGCCTGACGCGTGTGAGGGCGGACGTCCCGGTGCGTGACCGAGCGGGCGTGCGAGCAAGCCTCTCGGTGTATGACCGAGCAGGCTCCGGTCGTACGATCACATGACTCTCCCCGGCCTGTGGACAACTGAATCCGTCCCCTCGCGCCGTGGGTTACGTTCGGATCGTGAACGCATCCAGCTCCGACCTCGCCACCGCCGCCGACCCCGGTCGCATCGTCCTGCTCACCACCAGCCACCGCGTCGCCCCCGGCCTGCTGTCCTGGCCCGCCTGGCAGGTGCTGCGCTCCGCCGACGCCGTGCTGTGCGCCGACGGAGCGCATCCGCAGCTGCCGTATCTGCGCGAGGCCGGGACAGTGGTGAAGGAGGCGTCCCCCACCGCGCAGGAGCTGATGGACGCATGCGCCGGCGGGCGGACGGTGGTGGTCGTGGCCACGGGTGAGGGAGAGCCCGCGCTCACCGACGGGCTGGCCCGGCTGGCCGGCTCCGGCCGCTTCGCGATGCCGGCGCTGGAGCTGCTGCCGGCCTCCTACGACCTGCCCGGCGCCCGTCTCCTGGACCTCGTGCAGGTCATGGACCGCATCCGCGCCGAATGCCCCTGGTCCTCCCGGCAGACCCACGAGGGTCTCGCCAAGTACGGCATCGAGGAGGCCTACGAACTGGTCGAGGCGATCGAGGCCGGCGACCGCGAGGAGCTGCGCGAAGAGCTGGGCGACGTCCTGCTGCAGGTCGTCTTCCACTCCCGGATCGCCGAGGAGCACCCGGACGCGCCGTTCTCCATCGACGACGTGGCGGGCGGCATCGTCGCCAAGCTCGTCCACCGTCACCCGCATGTCTTCGGCGAGGAGGAGGCCGAGACACCGGAGGACGTCAAGGAGCACTGGCTGCGCACCAAGGCCGAGGAGAAGCGGCGCACCTCGGTCACGGACGGCGTCCCGGTCGGCCAGCCCGGCCTGGCCCTCGCCGCCAAGCTCGCCTCCCGCGCCCGCACGGCGGGCCTGGACGTCCCCCTGCCGCGAGGCGAGGACATCGGCTACGAACTGCTCGCCCTGGCGGTCCGCGCCGAGGCGGCCGGTGTCGACCCGGAGACCGCACTGAGAGCCGCGGCCCGGGTGTACCGGGACGCGATACGCCAGGCGGAGGCCGCGCAGGACTCGACGCCGGAGTAGGCCCAGGAGACGCAGGACATGCGCAGCAGTGCACCGGAGCGGGCGGCCGGCGTGCGGGAGCGGCGCCGCAGCAGGCGGGCGGCACGGGACCAGGCGCCGGAGAAGAGGGAGCCGGTGCCGCCGGATACCGTCGGGGGGTGACCGACCAGCACCATCCCCCGACCGCCGCCGACTCCGCCGCGGACTCCGCTCCCGACCTCTTCACCTGGGAGTTCGCCACCGACCCCTACCCGGCCTACGCCTGGCTGCGCGAGCACGCGCCGGTGCACCGGACGCGGTTGCCCAGCGGGGTCGAGGCATGGCTGGTCACCCGGTACGCGGACGCCAAGCCGGCCCTCGCCGACCAGCGGCTGAGCAAGAACCCCGCGCATCACGACGAGCCCGCGCACGCCAGGGGCAGGACCGGCATCCCTGGCGAGCGCAAGGCCGAGCTGATGACCCATCTCCTGAACATCGACCCGCCGGACCACACCCGGCTGCGCCGGCTGGTCAGCAAGGCGTTCACCCCGCGCCGGGTCGCCGAGTTCGCGGCCCGCGTGCAGGAGCTGACCGACCAGCTCATCGACCGGTTCGCGGCTCGGGGCTCGGCCGACCTCATCCACGAGTTCGCCTTCCCGCTGCCCATCTACGCCATCTGCGACATGCTCGGCGTCCCGCGCGAGGACCAGGACGACTTCCGGGACTGGGCGGGCATGATGATCCGGCACGGCGGCGGGCCGCGCGGCGGTGTGGCGCGCTCCGTCAAGAAGATGCGGGGCTACCTCGCCGAGCTGATCCACAAGAAGCGCGAGGCGCTGCCCGCCGAGCCCGTGCCCGGCGAGGACCTGATCTCGGGCCTCATCCGCGCCTCCGACCACGGCGAGCACCTCACCGAGAACGAGGCCGCCGCGATGGCGTTCATCCTCCTGTTCGCGGGCTTCGAGACGACCGTCAACCTCATCGGCAACGGCACCTACGCCCTGCTCACCCACCCCGAGCAGCGCGAACGGCTCCAGCGGTCCCTGGCCGGCGGGGCACGGGACCTGCTGGAGACCGGGGTGGAGGAACTCCTGCGCTACGACGGCCCGGTGGAGCTGGCCACCTGGCGGTTCGCCACCGAGCCGATCACCCTCGGCGGGCAGGACATCGCACCGGGGGATCCGGTGCTCGTGGTGCTCGCGGCGGCGGACCGGGATCCGGAGCGGTTCGCCGACCCGGACGTGCTGGACCTCGCCCGCCGCGACAACCAGCATCTGGGCTACGGCCACGGCATCCACTACTGCCTGGGCGCGCCGCTCGCCCGGCTGGAGGGCCAGACCGCGCTCGCCACGCTGCTCACCCGCCTGCCCGACCTGCGGCTCGCCGTCGATCCGGCCGAGTTGCGCTGGCGCGGCGGGCTCATCATGCGGGGCCTGCGCACCCTGCCTGTGGAGTTCACCGCGGCCGTCTGAAGAAGGACGCCTCGAACGCCGTACGAGCACAAGAACGACAATGGTTCAACTCTGTGATCTTCACGTGATCTGTGCGGCATTAACTTGTGACAAGTGATCGTCTGCCGATACGTTCACCCATCAGTGTGGCGAGGGGTATCCGTTCGCCACGCCGGTTCTGCTGTCGCACGAAAGGCTTCCGTATGCTCTCCGGGAACGGTCGTCACCGTCGCCCCCGTCAGGCTCCGGCCCTCCTCGTCGCGGCCGGAGTGACCGGCTCCGCCATCGCCATCCCCCTGCTCGGCGCCGCGAGCGCCCACGCGGCCGACGGCACCACCTGGGACAAGGTCGCCGAGTGCGAGAGCGGCGGTTCCTGGAGCGCGGACGGCGGGAACGGCTACTACGGCGGCCTGCAGATCTCGCAGGACGACTGGGACACCTACGGCGGCACGCGGTACGCCGAGAGCGCCGACCAGGCCAGCCGGTCCCAGCAGATAGCCGTCGCCGAGAGGATCCTCGCCGACCAGGGCACCAAGCCGTGGGCCACCTGCGCCCTGACCGCCGGTCTGACCTCCCACTCCGGTTCGGTCGACGTGGACACCGGCGTCGGCGGCTCCGGCGACTCCGACCGCTCCGGCGACTCCGGCCGCTCGAACGACGGATCCGGCTCGGCCGACGACTCCGACTCGTCCGGTCTGTCGGATTCGTCCTCGTCCGGTTCCGACTCCGGCTCCGGTCCCGACTCCGGTTCCCGCGCCGGCGCGGATGGCGACTCCGGCTCCAACTCCGGCTCCGGCTCGGACGCTTCCGGCTCGGACGCTTCCGGTTCGGACTCCTCCGGCTCCTCCTCGTCCCACGCGACCGGCACGCCGGGCCCGGGTGCGAGCGAGGGTGCCACCAAGGACCCGAAGGCGACCGGAGGGGCGACCGGCACCGGCACCGCCACTCCCAAGTCGGACAAGACCGACAAGCCCGACCCGGCCGGAGGCGGAAGCCGACAGGGGGGCGACACCGCCCCCACGGAGACCCCTGGGGTCGACGAGTCGGACAATTCCCGGCAGGCGGCCGGTTCTTGGAGCCTCGTCGACACCGGCACGCTCGGCAGTGGCGGACGTCACCGTGGCGAAAGTGCGGACGAAAGCGCAGCAAACGGTCAGGACGCCGAGGCGTCCGGACGTCACGCCGACCAAGCGCGGGGCATCTACATCGTCCGCGAGGGCGACACCCTCGTCGCCATCGCCGACTCCCTCGGCGTCCATGGCGGATGGCATGCGCTCTACGACGGCAACAAGAAGGTCATCGGCGCCGACCCGAACCACATCACCGCCGGTCAGACCCTGAAAGTCGGGGGCGAAAAGGGCGACAAGTAGCGGGAGTTGGCGCCCCACTTGAAACCTAATGTCCGGTTTGGTGAAAGTGTGGGATGAGTCTCAGAAGCCCTGATCGTCTTTGAAATTCCGTCGATCACCTGTCTACGGTCAGGACCGCTCGTCACCACGAGCCCCGGCAACCGCAACGCCGAATCCTGCCAGCGGCCGCCCGGGAACAGTCGTCGCGTCAAGCGCCGTAGGCAGGAGCGGGGGACCCAAGGTAAGTGCCAGGCCCGGCGGTTGACGCCGGTGCCGGCTAGGGGTGAAGCCGCGCCTCGCGAGAGCGAGAGCGCGGCCGGGCAACTCAACCGGCCCGAACCCGACAGCTCACCTCGCAGGCGTCGGTGAGGGGATCGATCCATGCTGTTTTCCGGCAAGGGCAAGCACCGTCGTCCGTCCAAGGCCGTCCGCGTCGTGGCGCTCGCCGGTGTCACCGGTGCCGCCGTCGCCGCCCCGCTGATGGCGGCCGGCAACGCCTCCGCCGCCACCGCCTCCGAGTGGGACGCGGTCGCCCAGTGCGAGTCGGGCGGCAACTGGTCCATCAACACCGGCAACGGCTACTACGGCGGTCTGCAGTTCTCCGCCTCCACCTGGGCCGCGTACGGCGGCACCGCCTACGCCTCGACCGCCAACCAGGCCACCAAGGCGCAGCAGATCGCCGTCGCCGAGAAGGTCCTCGCCGCGCAGGGCAAGGGCGCCTGGCCGGTCTGCGGCACGGGCCTGTCCTCCGCCGCCTACAACGGCTCCGCCCCGAGCGCCGGCACCGGCTCCTCGAACAGCGGCTCCGCGAGCAGCGGCAGCACGTCCGGCAGCTCCTCCTCGAAGAGCACCTCCGCGGGCAGCACCACCACGCGCTCCGCCGACCAGCAGGCCGCCACCCGCTCCGTCGAGCGCACGGCCCCGAAGGCGAGCAAGACCGTCACCACCCCGACCGGCAAGAAGGTCAAGAAGGGCGACGGCGAGTACAAGGTCGTCAAGGGCGACACCCTCAGCTCCATCGCCGAGAAGCACCACGTCGCCGGCGGCTGGCAGAAGCTGTTCGAGCTGAACAAGGACATCGTCGAGAACGCCGACCTCATCTTCCCGGGCCAGCAGCTGCACCTGAAGTGACACCTGGCTCCCCACGGGCCCACAGTGCCCTCACATCCCCGGCCCGCACACTGAGGGCCTCGTGAGGGCCACCCCCGTCCCCACGGACTCCCCGCCCCGGCGCGTGTTCCCCCGTACGCGCCGGGGCGGGGTCTTTCGTTCCGCCGTGCTGTTTTCCTGCTCTTCACCCCCGGCCCTCTTTGTTTCGCTGGTGAACAATGAGTACCGTCTGCGTGTCCCTCCCCGTTCATGGGGCGGTCGGTCGGTGGCTGATCCCCCGGAGACGGTTAGGCTCTAGTCGCAAGGCGCAGCCGTCAGGCACACCGCCCCGCACTACCAGCGTCACATCCAAGAAGGAGATGCTCGTGCCGTCCATCGACGTCGTCGTAGCCCGGGAAATCCTGGACTCCCGAGGCAACCCCACGGTCGAGGTCGAGGTCGGCCTCGACGACGGCAGCACGGGTCGTGCCGCCGTTCCGTCCGGCGCCTCGACCGGTGCCTTCGAGGCCATCGAGCTGCGCGACGGTGACCCGAACCGCTACCAGGGCAAGGGTGTCGAGAAGGCCGTCCTCGCCGTCATCGAGCAGATCGGCCCGGAGCTGGTCGGCTACGACGCCACCGAGCAGCGCCTGATCGACCAGGCCATGTTCGACCTGGACGCCACCGACAACAAGGGCTCCCTCGGCGCCAACGCCATCCTCGGCGTCTCCCTCGCCGTCGCCCACGCCGCCTCCGAGGCCTCCGACCTCCCGCTCTTCCGCTACCTGGGCGGTCCGAACGCGCACCTGCTGCCGGTGCCGATGATGAACATCCTCAACGGCGGCTCGCACGCGGACTCCAACGTGGACATCCAGGAGTTCATGATCGCCCCGATCGGCGCGGAGTCCTTCTCCGAGGCCCTGCGCTGGGGCACCGAGGTCTACCACACGCTGAAGAAGGTCCTGAAGAACAAGGGCCTGTCCACCGGCCTCGGCGACGAGGGCGGCTTCGCGCCGAACCTCGGCTCCAACCGCGAGGCCCTCGACCTCATCCTCGAGGCCATCAAGGAGGCCGGCTACGCCCCCGGCCAGCAGATCGCCCTCGCGCTCGACGTGGCCGCCTCCGAGTTCTACAAGGACGGCAAGTACCTCTTCGAGGGCAAGGAGCGCTCCGCCGCCGAGATGACGGAGTACTACGAGGAGCTGGTGGCGGCCTACCCGCTCGTCTCCATCGAGGACCCGCTGTTCGAGGACGACTGGGCCGGCTGGAAGGTCATCACCGACCGTCTCGGCGACAAGGTCCAGCTGGTCGGCGACGACCTGTTCGTCACCAACCCGGAGCGTCTGGCCCGCGGCATCGAGGAGGGCACCGCCAACGCCCTGCTGGTCAAGGTCAACCAGATCGGCTCGCTGACCGAGACCCTGGACGCCGTCGAGCTGGCCCAGCGCAGCGGCTTCAAGTGCATGATGTCCCACCGCTCCGGCGAGACCGAGGACGTCACCATCGCCGACCTGGCCGTCGCCACCAACTGCGGCCAGATCAAGACCGGCGCCCCGGCCCGCTCCGAGCGTGTCGCCAAGTACAACCAGCTGCTGCGCATCGAGGAGATCCTCGACGACGCCGCGGTGTACGCCGGGCGCAGCGCGTTCCCGCGCTTCAAGGGCTGAGCCGTAAAAGGCCCGAGCCGCACAAGGGCTGAGCCGCAAAGAGGTAAGGCCTAGCCAGTCGTACGTACGTCCCCGTACCCGGTCCCGTACCGTGTCCGGGGACGTACGCACGTGTGAAAGGGGAGGCGGAGAGCCAGATGGGCGTGAAGGACCGCGACCGTTTCTCCACCGCGACCAGGCTGCGGCTGCTCGGCGAGCAGACGGCGGCCCGGGTCTACCGCTCGCAGACCAAGCGGCAGGCCCGCCGTTCCCGGCTCACCGGCCGGGCGGCGCTGCTCGCTCTGGTGCTGTGCTCGATGATCGTCGCGCTTGCCTATCCGATGCGGCAGTACGTCTCCCAGCGCGCGCAGATCTCCGATCTGCAGCGGCAGCAGGAGCAGGCCCGCAAGCGGGTCGAGCAGCTGCGCGACCTCAAGGCGCGCTGGCAGGACGACTCCTACGCCGAGCAGCAGATCCGGCTCCGGCTGCACTATGTGATGCCCGGCGAGACCGGGTACATCGTCGTCGACCCGGGCACGGTCAAGCAGTCCCGCGCCGACCTCCGGGCCGCCCAGCGGCCCTGGTACGCGAACATCTGGGACGGGGTCGACAAGTCCGACGCCTCCGACCAGTGACCGGCCCTTCGCCGGCAACGAGCAGAAAGCCATCCTGAAAGCAGTCATGGAAACGCCCCCGCCGCCCACTTTGCGCACCGAGCCCACCGACGCGGACGTCGAGGCCTTCAAGCAGCAGCTCGGCCGTCCGCCGCGGGGCCTGCGGGCCATCGCGCACCGCTGCCCCTGCGGTCAGCCGGACGTCGTGGAGACCGCGCCGCGGCTGCCCGACGGTACGCCCTTCCCGACGCTGTACTACCTCACCTGCCCGAAGGCGTCCTCCGCCATCGGCACGCTGGAGGCGAACGGCGTGATGAAGGAGATGACCGAGCGGCTGCAGACGGATCCCGAGCTGGCCGCCGCGTATCGCGCCGCGCACGAGGACTACATCCGGCGCCGGGACGAGATCGAGGTGCTGACGGGCTTCCCGAGCGCCGGGGGCATGCCGGACCGGGTGAAGTGCCTGCATGTGCTGGTCGCCCACTCGCTGGCCGCCGGCCCGGGGGTGAACCCGCTCGGCGACGAGGCGCTCGCCATGCTGCCGCAGTGGTGGAGCAAGGGGGCGTGCGTGACATCGGCCCAGCCGCCGGCCGGCGAGCAGGGGCAGGCGGAGACGGCGCAGGACGGCTCGGGCCCTTCCGCCGCCGAGCCCGTCGAGGAGGACGACAAGTGACCCGCGTCGCCGCCGTCGACTGCGGCACCAACTCCATCCGGCTGCTGGTCGCCGATGTGCATCCCGGGACCGGTGAACTCGTCGACCTGGACCGCCGGATGACGATCGTGCGGCTCGGCCAGGGGGTCGACCGCACCGGCCGGCTCGCCCCGGAGGCGCTGCAGCGGACCTTCGCCGCCTGCCGCGAGTACGCGGAGGTCATCAAGGAGCACGGTGCCGAGCGCCTGCGCTTCGTGGCCACCTCCGCCTCCCGCGACGCCGAGAACCGCGACGCGTTCGTGCGCGGCGTGCTGGACGTGCTCGGGGTCGAGCCGGAGGTCATCACCGGCGACCAGGAGGCCGAGTTCTCCTTCACCGGTGCGACCAGGGAGCTGAAGGGCCGGGACGACCTCGCCAAGCCCTATCTCGTCGTGGACATCGGCGGCGGCTCCACCGAGTTCGTCGTGGGCGAGGACCACGTCCGGGCGGCGCGGTCGGTGGACGTCGGCTGTGTGCGGATGACGGAACGTCACCTGGTGCGGGACGGCAAGGTCTCCGACCCGCCCACCGAGCAGCAGATCGCCGCGATGAGGGCCGACATCGAGGCCGCCCTGGACCTCGCGGAGCAGTCGGTGCCGTTGGGCGAGGCGCGCACCCTGGTGGGGCTCGCCGGGTCCGTCACCACCGTCTCGGCCATCGCCCAGGAGCTGCCCGCGTACGACTCCGCGCGCATCCACCACTCCCGGATCTCCCGTGAGCGGGTCCGCGAGATCACCGAGTGGCTGCTGCGCTCCACGCACGCCGAGCGTGCCGCGATCCCCTCGATGCACCCCGGCCGGGTCGACGTGATCGGCGCGGGCGCCCT
The DNA here is from genome assembly GCF_001514035.1 of Streptomyces yokosukanensis. Classification (GTDB taxonomy): domain Bacteria; phylum Actinomycetota; class Actinomycetes; order Streptomycetales; family Streptomycetaceae; genus Streptomyces; species Streptomyces yokosukanensis. The sequence goes on from NZ_KQ948209.1 coordinate 562,983, forward strand.
GGTGCTGCTCGCGATCATGGAGCGGATCGGCGCCGAGGAGGTCGTGGTGAGCGAGCACGACATCCTCGACGGCATCGCCTTCAAGGTGGCGGAAGAAGCGGAATGGGGAAGGAGCGGCTTCTGAGCCGCGACGACGTGGAGCGGCCCCGGTTCCTCAGGGGCAGGAACCGGGGCCGTCGCCCCAGCCCGAGCGGGCCGGCCATCAGTTGCACAGGAGGATGATGAGGCCGTCGCACCCCCCGTCGTCACCGTGACCACCGGCGGGGGCAGCCGCCTGGCTGGGGTGGGAGAGGGGCGTCACGGCCGCTGCGGATGCGGCCGTCGCCGTCCCTGCCGCGAGAGCGATGCCCAGGACCGCGCTGACTGCGCCTATTCGCGAAAAGGCCTTCTTGAAGGCCGTCTGTGAAGTGCTCATGCAGGCACGCTATGGGGGCTCCTGCCCGATATCGCGCGCTGTGTGGCTGACCGGGTGAGACGCGTGGCTGACCGGGTGAACAGCGCGGCGCGCAACGCGCCGGCCGGGTGATCTTCCCTGTCGCAGGGCGCTGCCGGCCGCCCGGCGGGTGTGGTGCGGCTTCTTTTTGTTACTTGCGGGTAGCCGTCGGCTGAGCAGGTCGGATAACGTTTGAGCGGCTCTCCCGGGACCCTCCGGGGGCTCTTCGGCGCCCTTCGGGGGTCCTCGGTGACGTGGCGTCGGAAAACTTCGTGAAGTTCTTCACAAGGATTTCGGCCCGGTCGGCGTACGGAAGGTGCCCCGTTGGCCCTTTCGGGGGGCGAAGAGGCCTTTGAACATGTTCAGATGGGGGTCGTACGACACCTTCGGATCGCGTTCCGGCGAGGGTGTTCCGAGCGGCTCGCGACCTCGCTCGTCGCTCAGAGGGGCAGCTCACGCGGCATTGACAACGGTCCAAAGGGTGCTGCGGTTCCGCTCGGCGGTCATGATCTGCGTCACGCGAGTCGCGGAGTGTAGCACAGGGCCTGTACGACCTTGTGAAGGGGCGCACGAGCGACCCTCCAGGGGCGGGTGGATACTCGATGGCATGAGCACCACGGAGCGTCCCAGGATCCTCGTAGTAGGCGGTGGGTACGTAGGCCTGTACGCAGCTCGGCGCATCCTCAAGAAGATGCGCTACGGCGAGGCGACCGTCACGGTCGTCGACCCCCGGTCGTACATGACCTACCAGCCCTTCCTCCCCGAAACCGCCGCCGGCAACATCTCCCCGCGCCATGTCGTCGTCCCGCTGCGACGCGTGGTCCCCAAGGCGGAGGTCCTCACCGGTCGGGTCACCACCATCGACCAGGACCGCAAGGTCGCCACCATCGCCCCCCTGGTGGGCGAGGCGTACGAACTGCCCTTCGACTACCTGGTGATCGCGCTCGGCGCGGTCTCCCGCACCTTCCCGATCCCCGGCCTCGCCGAGCAGGGCATCGGCATGAAGGGTGTCGAGGAGGCCATCGGCCTGCGCAACCACGTGCTGGAGCAGCTGGACAAGGCCGAGTCCACGACCGACGAGGAGATCCGCCGCAAGGCGCTCACCTTCGTCTTCATCGGCGGTGGCTTCGCGGGTGCGGAGACCATCGGCGAGGTCGAGGACATGGCTCGGGACGCCGCCAAGTACTACAAGAACGTGTCCCGTGAGGACATGCGCTTCGTCCTCGTCGACGCCGCGGACAAGATCCTGCCCGAGGTCGGCCCCAAGCTCGGCCAGTACGGCAAGGAGCACCTGGAGAGCCGTGGCGTGGAGATCTACCTCTCCACCTCGATGGACTCCTGCGTCGACGGCCACGTGGTGCTGAAGAACGGCCTCGAGGTCGACGCGAACACGATCGTGTGGACGGCCGGCGTCAAGCCGAACCCGGCTCTCTCCCGCTTCGGTCTGCCGCTCGGCCCGCGCGGTCACGTCGACTGCGAGCCGACCCTCCAGGTCAAGGGCACGGACTACATCTGGGCCGCCGGTGACAACGCCCAGGTCCCGGACCTCGTCGGCCGCAAGGCGGGCAACGAGAACGCCTGGTGCCCGCCGAACGCCCAGCACGCGCTGCGCCAGGCCAAGGTCCTCGGCGACAACGTGGTCTCCGGCATGCGGGGCTTCCCGCAGAAGGAGTACGAGCACGCCAACAAGGGTGCGGTCGCCGGTCTCGGCCTGCACAAGGGCGTGGCGATGATCGTCATGGGCAAGATGAAGATCAAGCTCAAGGGCCGCCTCGCCTGGTACATGCACCGTGGCTACCACGGCATGGCGATGCCGACCTTCAACCGCAAGATCCGCGTCTTCGCCGACTGGACGCTCGGCATGTTCCTCAAGCGCGAGGTCGTCTCCCTCGGCGCGATGGAGAACCCGCGCGAGGAGTTCTACGAGGCGGCCAAGCCGGCGCCGGTCGCCGCCGCGAGCGCGGCCGACAAGGCCGGGGCGAAGGCCAAGGCCTCCTGACCTCCGGTCACCGAACCACTCCGAAGGACCTCCCGCCATCCGTGGTGCGGGAGGTCCTTCGGCGTTCCCGGACGCCATCTGCGTTCCCGGACACCATCTGCGTGGCCGGTGCACTTATTTTGCCCAGCCGTAACTCCTTTGCGGGACTGCGCTCGACAGCCGACGGTGTTTACGTGATTACCGGCATCCGGGATCGTCGTCTTGGAGGTGTGCGCCATGGCCGACGCCGCGTCGCGGCTGAGGAGTCTTGCCGAACAGGTACTGGGAGCCCCGCTTCCGGTCCGGCTGCGGGCCTGGGACGGATCGCAGGCCGGGCCACCGGACGCGCCCGCGCTCGTCGTGCGCAACCGCCGCGCCCTGCGCCGCATGCTGTTCAAACCGGGCGAGCTTGGCCTCGCCCGTGCCTGGGTCTCCGGCGACCTGGGCGTCGAGGGGGACCTGTACACCGCGTTGGACGCGATGGCGGGACTGGTGTGGGAGCGCGGGGACGACGCCCGCGGTCTCGTCGAGAGCCTGCGCGACCCCGCCGTACGGTCCGCCGTCCGTGAGCTGCTGAAGCTCGCGGGGCCGCCGATCCCGCCCGCCCCGCCGCGCGAGGAGGTGCGCAGGCCGCGCCACCGGCTGCACACCCGGCGCTCCGACAAGCAGGCCATCAGCCACCACTACGACGTGGGCAACGACTTCTACGAGATCGTCCTCGGGCCGTCGATGGTCTACTCGTGCGCCTACTGGGAGGACGGCGGGAGCCTGGAGAGCGCCCAGCGCGACAAGCTCGAACTCATCAGCGCCAAGCTCGGCCTGACGCCCGGTCAGCGACTCCTGGACGTCGGCTGCGGCTGGGGCTCGATGGCCATCCACGCGGCCCGCGAGCACGGCGTGAGCGTCGTCGGGATCACGCTGTCGCACGAGCAGGCGGCCTACGCCCGCAAGCGCGTCGCCGACGAGGGGCTGACCGACCGGGTGGAGATCCGCGTCCAGGACTACCGGGACGTCAAGGACGGCCCCTTCGACGCGATCTCCTCCATCGGCATGGCCGAACACGTGGGCGCCGAAGGCTATCTGGAGTACGCCCGCCGGCTCCACGGCCTGCTCAGGCCCGGCGGACGGCTGCTCAACCACCAGATCGCCCGCCGCCCGCAGCAGGACGAATCGACGTACCGCGTGGACGAGTTCATCGACGCCTATGTCTTCCCGGACGGCGAACTCGCACCCCTGGGGACCACCGTCACCCAGCTGGAGCGCGCCGGGTTCGAGGTGCGGGACGTGGAGTCCATCCGCGAGCACTACGCCCGCACCCTGCGCCGCTGGGTCACCAACCTGGAGGCGGACTGGGACCGGGCCGTGCGCCTCACCAGCCCCGGCCGCGCCCGCGTCTGGCAGCTGTACATGGCCGCCTCCGCGCTCGCCTTCGAGCGCAACCGGATCGGCGTCAACCAGGTCCTCGCGGTCCGCACCCCGGAGCCCGGCGGGTCCGGGCTGCCGCTGCGCACCCGCACCTGGAACACCTGACACGGCGAGGGCCCCGCTCCGGTGACGGAACGGGGCCCTCGCGTGCCGTACGGCCGTGAGATCACTCGGCCTTGATCGCCGCCAGCATGTTCAGCTTGGCCGCGCGCCGGGCCGGCCACAGGGCGGCCAGGACCCCGACCACGCCCGCGAGCAGCAGGAAGAGCGCCATCCGGCCCCAGGGCAGGACCAGTTCGTACGTCGGCATCTTCGTGCCCAGCAGCTCACCGGCCGCCCAGCCGAAGAACACGCCGAGGCCGATGCCGAGCACTCCGCCGAACAGGGAGATCACCAGGGACTCCAGACGGACCATCCGCTTGATCGCCTTGCGGTCCAGGCCGATCGCGCGGAGCATGCCGATCTCCTGGGCGCGCTCGAAGACCGACATGGCCAGGGTGTTGATGACACCGAGGACCGCGACGATCACCGCCATGCCGAGCAGGCCGTAGACCATGTTCAGCATCAGCGTGAACATCTTCGCGATGTCGTTGGAGATGTCCTGCTTGTCCTGGATCTTGATCGCCGGGTTGGCGCCGAGGGCCTTCGCCAGCCGGTCCTTGGTCGCGCTGGACGCGCCGTCCGCCGTCTTGACCATGACCTGCATGTCGGCCGGGTCCTTCAGGTGCGGCGTGATGACCTTGTCGTCGAGGATGATCCCGTTGATCATGTCGTTGCCCTCGTAGACACCGGCGACCGTCAGCGACTTCGCCCCGCCGTCCTCGAAGTGCGCGGTGAAGCGCGAACCGGGCGTCCAGCCGTTCTCCTTGGCCCGGTCCTTGTCCACGACGACCCGGTCGCCGCCCACCGCGAAGGAGCCGTTGTCCACCTTCAGGTCGGTCAGCTTCGCGATGGACGAGCCGTCGACGCCGGTCAGGAACTCCGTCTTGCCGTCGATCCGGGACACCGCGTTGCGCAGCGGGCTGCTGGCGGTGACGCCGTCGGTGGCGGCGATCTTCCGGGCCACGTCCGGGGAGAGCGGGGAGCGGTTGGCCATCGAGACGACGTAGTCCGCGCGGATCGCGGAGGAGGCCATCTTGTCGATGGACGTCTGCAGGCTGCCCGCCATCACCGTCATGCCCGTGATCAGAGTCAGGCCGATCATCAGCGCGGAGGCGGTGGCCGCCGTACGGCGCGGGTTGCGCACCGCGTTCTGGCGGGCCAGCTTGCCGGAGATACCGAAGACGCGCAGGACCGGGGCGGCGGCCGCGATCAGCGGCCGGGACAGCAGCGGGGTCAGGATGAACACGCCGATGATGAGCAGGACCGCGCCGAGGCCCATCGGCCCCTGGGCGGCGTCCGCGTCCATCGACGTGGCCGCGAGGATCACGGCGACACCGGCCGCGGCGAACAGCGCGCCGAGCGTGTTGCGCAGGACCAGCGACTTGGCGGTGGCCTTGGCGTGCACACTGCTCATCGCCGCCACCGGCGGGATCTTCGCGGCCCGGCGGCCGGGCAGCCAGGCGGCCAGCATGGTGATGAGGATGCCGACCGCGAGGGCGGCCACCACGGTGCCGGGGCTGATCACCAGCGGCCCGTCGGGCACGCTCGCGCCGAAGGAGCCCAGCACGGCGCGCAGGCCCGCGCCGATGCCGATGCCGGCGACCAGGCCGGTGACACCGGCGATCGTGCCGACGGCGAACGCCTCGATGAGCACCGAGCGGGTGACCTGGCGGCGCGAGGCGCCGACCGCGCGCAGCAGGGCCAGTTCCCGGGTGCGCTGGGCGACCAGCATGGTGAAGGTGTTGGCGATGATGAACGTGCCGACGAACAGCGCGATACCGGCGAACACCAGCAAAGTCTGCTTCAGTCCGCTCATCGACGCGGCGATCGCCTTCGCCTGGTCGTCGGCGAGCTGCTTGCCGGTGGTGGTCTCCACCAGGTGGGAGGGCAGCGCCTTGTCCAGCGCGGACTTCAGCGCGCCCTGGCTGGTGCCGGCCGCGGCCTTGACGTCGATCCCGTCGTACACGTTCGTCTTGCCGAACAGTTTCTGCGCGGTGGCCGTGTCGAACAGGGCGAGGCTGCCGCCCGCGGCGACGTTGCCGTCGTCGGTGGTGAAGATGCCCGCGACGGTCGGGGTGAGGACCGGGCCGTCGACGGAGAGCCGCACGGTGTCGCCGACCTTGTAGCCGGCCCGCTTCGCGGTCTCGGAGTCGAGCAGCACCTCGCCCGTGCCGTGCGGGGCATGACCGCTGATCAGCGGGTACCGGGCGTCCTTGGTGCCCCAGTAGTTGCCGCCGGCGGACTGCCAGTCGCCGCCGACCAGCTTGCCGTGCTTGTCGGCGACGGCGGTGAAGCCGCTGACGACACCGGTCGCGGAGGCGGCGCCGGGGGCCTTCGCGGCCTTGTCCAGCATGGCCTGGGTCAGATCGGGCGTCTTGCCGACCTTGTCGCCCTCGGAGTCCTGGAACTTCGGCCGTACGGCGACGTCGACCTGGTCGAAGCCCTTGGCGGAGCTGTGCTGGTAGGCGTCGGAGATGGTGTTGGTGAAGACCAGCGTCCCGGACACGAACGCCACGCCGAGCATGACGGCGAGCACGGTCATCAGGAGCCGGGCCTTGTGCGCGAGGACGTTGCGCAGAGCGGTGCGGAACATCAGCTGGTCCGGCCCTTCGCGTCGAACTGCTTCATCAGGTCGAGGACGGAGTCGGCCGTCGGGCCGTGGATCTCGTCGACGATCCGGCCGTCCGCGAGGAAGACCACGCGGTCGGCGTAGGCCGCGGCGACCGGGTCGTGGGTCACCATGACGACGGTCTGGCCCAGTTCGCGCACCGAGTTGCGCAGGAAGCCGAGCACCTCGGCGCCGGAGCGCGAGTCGAGGTTTCCGGTCGGCTCGTCGCCGAAGATGATGTCGGGCTTGGAGGCCAGGGCGCGGGCGACGGCCACGCGCTGCTGCTGGCCGCCGGAGAGCTGCGCGGGCCGGTGGCTGAGCCGCCCGGACAGGCCGACCATCTGGATGACCTGGTCCAGCCACGCCTTGTCGGCCTTGCGGCCCGCGATGTCCATCGGGAGGGTGATGTTCTCCAGGGCGGTCAGCGTCGGCAGCAGGTTGAAGGCCTGGAAGATGAAGCCGATCTTGTCCCGGCGCAACTTGGTGAGCTGCTTGTCCTTCAGGGAGCCCAGCTCGGTGTCGCCGATGCGCACGGACCCGGAGGAGAAGGTGTCGAGGCCCGCCACGCAGTGCATCAGCGTGGACTTGCCCGAGCCGGACGGGCCCATGATCGCGGTGAACTCGGCCTGCCGGAAGTCGACGGAGACCCGGTCCAGGGCGACCACCCGGGTCTCACCCTGCCCGTAGATCTTCGACAGCTCCGTGGCGCGGGCGGCCACGGCGGTGGCTCGGGCGGCGGTGGGTGTGGTGGTCACGGGACGGTGCTCCTGTCGGGACGACGAGTTTCCATGGGGACCACTCCATCGTCCCGGCGCCCGGACGCCGTGTAGTCAGTCGCTGTTCCGGTTCCGGGGGGCGACTCCGGTCGGACGGCAGGCTGCCGTGTCATACCTGGGGAGGACACCGATCCCGGAGAACGCGGCGGTCGAATCGGTCTCGAACGGCGTGCAGAACGGGTGGAACACCCTCGTTCGGACGGTGAAATTCCGTCATTCCACGTACGGGCGTATCTACGCCACGTCACGCTGTTGGCAAGTGCGGATGGCCCGTTCCGCGGGCTGATGCACCCTCAGACGTCAATAAAATAAGACAACATCGGTCCACCCTTCCGCTGTTCGGGGGATGCGTCCCGATAGGCTCGAACCTCGAAGCGGAGCCCATGGCCTGCCCGGATGGTGGAATGCAGACACGGCGAGCTTAAACCTCGCTGCCCCTTCGCGGGCGTGCCGGTTCAAGTCCGGCTCCGGGCACCAACCGCGCCTTCGCCGTGGCGGCGGACCTCGCAGCTCCTGACTCTTCGTGCTCACCCATTGACATCGGATGCACCCCGCCGCAGACTCGGCTCACCATTCAGTGAAGGAAACTTCACCAGGCGAACCCCATGCAAGGTGGAGCGCGAGGTCTGAGGCGGCGACACCGCGGGAAGGGACGAACCGATGCGCACCACCGTCGGGATCATCGGAGCGGGACCGGCCGGACTGCTGCTCGCGCGGCTGCTGCACCGCGCCGGCATCGACTCGGTCGTCCTGGAGGGCCGCGACCGCGCCTACGTCGAGCACCGCCAGCGCGCCGGGATCCTGGAGCAGGGCACGGTGGACGCGCTGCGCGCCGTCGGCGCCGGGGCGCGGATGGACCGCGAGGGGCTGCGGCACGACGGCATCGAGCTGCGCTTCGACCGCCGCCGCCACCGCGTCGACTTCCCCGGCCTGACCGGCGGTCGGTCGGTGATGGTGTACGCCCAGACCGAGGTCTGCAAGGACCTGATCGCCCTTCAGCTGAAGGAGGGCGGGCCGCTGCTGTTCGGGGCGGAGGCGCTGGCGGTCGAGGGCGCCTGCGGCGACCGGCCGCGCGTCCCCTTCCGGCACCAGGGCCGCGAGGACGCCCTCGTGTGCGACTACGTGGTCGGCTGCGACGGCTTCCGGGGCGTGGCCCGGGGGGCCTTCCCGGCCGCCCTGTCGCGCGTGTTCGAGCGGACGTACCCCTACGCCTGGCTCGGCGTCCTCGCCGATGTCGCGCCCTCGCACGACGAACTCGTCTACGCCCGCCACGAGCGCGGCTTCGCCCTGCTGTCCATGCGCTCCACCTCGGTCTCCCGCCTCTACCTCCAGGTGCCCGCGGGCACGGACGCCGAGGAGTGGAGCGACGACGCGATCTGGTCGGAGCTCCAGCGGCGCTTCGAGACCGACGGCTGGCGGCTGGAGCGCGGGCCCCTCACCCACAAGTCGGTCACGCCCATGCGGTCCTTCGTCCACGAGCCGATGCGCCACGGCCGTCTGTTCCTCGCCGGTGACGCCGCTCACATCGTTCCGCCGACCGGCGCCAAGGGGCTGAACCTCGCCGTCGGTGACGTCGTCACCCTCGCCCGCGCCCTGGTCCACGAGAAGGAGACCGGCTCCGCCGACCTCCTCGACGCCTACTCCGCGACCTGTCTGCGCCGGGTCTGGCAGGCCGAGCGGTTCTCCTACGACATGACGACGATGCTCCATCCGGCCCCGGACGGCACTCCTTTCGACGCCCGCCTCCAGCGGGCCCGGCTGGAACGGATCGCCTCCTCCCGCGCGGCCGAGGCCGACCTGGCCGAGGCCTACACCGGGTTCCCGCTGGAGTGACCTCCGCGTCACGGTCGGGCGCACGTCTCGGTCGGGTAGCGGATTCGTCATGGAACGCGATCACCCATGGCCGGGAATCACTGGTACGCGTAGCGTGTTGGCCAGCACGGCAGGGGAAAGATCCTCCTCAGGTATCATGGTCGGTCCTTTGCCAATCCATTACTCTTGAGCCAAGGCTGTGCACGGCAGCCATGGAGGAGTGAAATGAGGAGCAGTAACCCGGTCTTCTCGCGACGGGGGTTCAGCCGCGACAACGGCTACGCCGGCTTCAACACCGCACCGCAGGCCGGGTACGCACAGGGCAACCCGTATGCGCAGAACCCTTACGCGCAGAACCCGTACGCCCAGGGCGGCGTCCAGCACGGCGCCCCGCCGCAGGCTCCGGTCACCACCGACCGGATGACCATGGACGACGTGGTCGTCCGCTCGGCCATCACGCTCGGCACCGTCGCCGTCGGCGCGGTCCTCGCCTGGGCCCTGCTGCCCGTCTCGACGACCAGCTACGGCCTGGCCGTCGGCTCCGCGATCGTCGCGTTCGTCCTGGCGATGATCCAGAGCTTCAAGCGCACCCCGTCGCCCGCGCTGATCCTCGGGTACGCCGCCTTCGAGGGTGTCTTCCTCGGTGTCATCAGCGAGATGTACAACAGCCGCTGGAGCGGCGCCCCCTTCCAGGCGGTGCTCGGCACCATGGCGGTCACGGGCGCGACCCTGCTGGTCTACAAGGCCGGCTGGATCCGCGTCACCGCCCGCTACGCCCGCATGGGCATCGCCATCGCCATGGCGTTCATGGTGGTCATGGCGGTCAATCTGCTGCTGGTCGCGTTCGGCGTCGCCGAGAACGGCGGTCTGCGCAGCTTCGGTCCGCTCGGCGCGCTCGTCGGCATCGTCGCGATCCTGCTCGGCGCGTTCTTCCTGACCCTCGACTTCAAGCAGATCGAGGACGGCATCGCCTACGGCGCCCCGCGCAACGAGTCCTGGCTGGCCGCGTTCGGCCTCACCATGACCCTCGTGTGGATCTACGTGGAGATGCTGCGACTGGTGGCGATCTTCAGGGATTAGCGATCGGCGGACACGCCGGTCGAGTGAATGGGGCCCCGGGCTGTCGCAGCCCGGGGCCCTGCGACGTCTAGAGCAGCTTGCGGGCCGCCCTCCTGAGGTCGTATTCGTGGACGATCGCCTTCGCGTGGCCGTACGCGAGGTCGTACTCGCCCCGGAGCCAGCTGACCTTCTCCTCGAAGCGAAGCAGTGTCGGTCCTTCTTCGACGGTGCGCAGCCAGTCGGAGACTTCACGACCGGTGCAGTGCGGGATGCGGGCGAGCAGATTGCGGTGGGTCTCCTCGGAGAAGAGTTGGGACATCGGCGCCTCCGAACGCAAAGGGGATGTAAGCCGGTCCTTCACGTCACCGTGCCTGAGCGTTCGCGTATTGGCAACAGTGCGGCACGTTACGCTCGGCGCGTGGTTGATACGACGCCCTTGACCAAAGCAGTTGATCACTTCGCCGACCGGTTGCGGGCGGCTCCGCAGAGCCGCCTCCAGCGGGGCGCTGCCGCCGAGGCCCTCGGGCTGGCCAGGGAGTTGGCCCGGCGCGCACAGGCCGTCGAGGAGCCCGGGAGCGAGCCTCGGGAGATGCCGGACGCGGGGATGTTCGCGGTGGCCGATCAGATTCTTGTGGCCGCACACGACTTGGCGGTGGTGTTGCGGAGCGAGGACGAGGTCGTCGAGGCGGTGCGGGTGGTCGAGGAGGCGCGGGAGAGGGCGGGGGTCTGAGGGCCCTACAGGGACGCGATGACGCGGTCGGCCAGGATGTAGACCGTGTCCTCGCCGCAGGCGAAGGTGAGGGTGTAGGCGCCGGAGACACCGGAGCCGCCGAGGAGATGGGGGGCCTCGCCCGCCTCCACGGCCGTCGCGAGGCGCTCGGCGGTCTCGCGGTGGCCCGGGGTCATGCACAAGGTGGTGCCGTCGGCGAAGACGTAGACGTCGAGGGTGCCGAGCGGACCCGGGCGGACGTCGCAGAGCACGATGTGCTCGGCGGCCAGCTGCTCCAGCGTGGTGACCGTGCGCTCGTGGTCGTTGAGCGCCGGGGACTGCACCGGGACGAAGTCGGGGTGCGAGGGGTGACGGCGGCGGGCCGCGGCCAGTTCGGGGGAGTCCCCGGCGAACTCGTCGGTGTCGGCGGTCTGCTCGGACACCGGCTCCAGACCGGCGAAGTCGCTCTGCCGGGGCAGGAACAGCTCCGTCTCGGGCAGGCCCAGCTCGGCCTCGGGCAGGCCCAGCAGGGACGGGGCGTCGGAGGCGTCACGGGCTTCCTGGGCGGCCCAGAAGGCACGCGCCTCGGCCAGCTCCCGCTCCCGCTCCTCGGCGAGCGCCTCGGCGACGGCCGTGCGTATCTGGTCGGCGTCGGCGTGGCTGCGGGCGCTGGGCAGCAGGGCGCGCGTGGTGGCCGCCTGGTTCTCGGCGAGCTGCCGCTGCAGCTCCGTGAGCTGGCGGCGCAGCTTCACGACGGTGCGCAGGACGGCGACGCCCACGGCGCCGGTGGCGACCGTGGTGAGCAGCAGGGCGATCGGCATGGCGCTCACTGACGTACTCCCGGTTCAAAGTCGACCCCCGACTTCCTACATCAGCTTGAAGGGTGGACTAACCAGCTGTCAGTGCGTAACGTCACGAAACGGACAGGACTTTGGCCTTGTGTTTTCGTAGCGACCTGCACTGACCTGCACTGACCTGCACCGATGTGTCCGGCGAGCGAGATAGGTCACATCCTGGGGGAGATTGGATCACGGAAAGGCCCGGAACCTGGGGGATTCCTCGGTTCCGGGCCGGATCCTGACGGGGCGTGCCCGACTCGCTACGGACGGTGGGTCAGCTGAGGCGCTCGATGACCATCGCCATGCCCTGGCCGCCGCCGACGCACATCGTCTCCAGGCCGAACTGCTTGTCGTGCCACTGCAGGGAGTTGATGAGCGTGCCGGTGATGCGGGCACCGGTCATGCCGAAGGGGTGGCCGACGGCGATGGCGCCGCCGTTGACGTTCAGCCGGTCGAGGTCGATGCCGAGGTCCCGGTAGGAGGGGATCACCTGGGCGGCGAAGGCCTCGTTGATCTCGACCAGGTCGATGTCGTCGATGGTGAGGCCGGCCCGCCGCAGCGCCTGCTTGCTCGCCTCGACCGGGCCGAGGCCCATGATCTCGGGGGAGAGGCCCGAGACGCCGGTCGACACGATGCGGGCCAGCGGGGTCAGGCCCAGCTCGCGGGCCTTGGTGTCGCTCATGATGACGACGGCGGCGGCGCCGTCGTTGAGCGGGCAGCAGTTGCCGGCGGTGACGAGGCCGTCCGGGCGGAAGACCGGCTTGAGGCCCGCCACGCCCTCCATGGTGACGCCCGCGCGCGGACCGTCGTCCTTGCTGACGACCGTGCCGTCCGGCAGGGTCACCGGGGTGATCTCGCGCTCCCAGAAGCCGTTCTTGATGGCCTGCTCGGCCAGGTTCTGCGAGCGGACGCCGAACTCGTCCATGTCCTGGCGGGTGATGCCCTTGGCGCGGGCCAGGTTCTCGGCGGTCTGGCCCATCGCGATGTAGGGGTCGGGCAGCAGCCCGTCCTCGCGCGGGTCGTGCCAGGTGGAGTCGGTCGACCCGGCCACGGCTGCGGTACGGGCCTCGGCCTCGGCGAAGAGCGGGTTGTGCGTGTCCGGCATGCCGTCGGAGCTGCCCTTGACGAAGCGGGAGACCGTCTCGACACCGGCCGATATGAAGACGTCGCCCTCGCCGGCCTTGATGGCGTGCAGCGCCATGCGGGAGGTCTGCAGGGACGAGGAGCAGTAACGGGTGATCGTGCAGCCCGGCAGGTGGTCCATGCCCATCTGTACGGCGACGATCCGGCCGAGGTTGTGGCCCTGCTCGCCGCCGGGGAGGCCGCAGCCGAGCATCAGGTCGTCGATGTCCCTGGGGTCCAGCTCGGGGACCTTGGCGAGCGCGGCCTGGATGATCGTGGCGGTCAGGTCGTCGGGGCGCAGATCCTTGAGGGAACCCTTGCCTGCACGGCCGATGGGGGAGCGGGCGGTCGAGACGATGACGGCTTCGGGCATCACGGCTCCGTTCGAAAGGGGCGGCGCGTAGCGCCTCGTTGAGGGGCGGCGGTCGGGCGGCGGGTGGGAGGCTTGTTCTGCGGGCAGGGCCGGTTGGGAAGTTACCGCTCCGTATGGCCCAGGTCACGGGTGTGGTGGTGTGACACTGACCGCAGTTTACTAAGCGCTTGCTTTTGCCGCTGCCGGATCGGAGGGTCAGAGCGACGGCGTCGCCGGCTCGGCCTCCGGCACGCGGCGACGGCGCCTGCGCTTCAGCAGCGCCCACGGTCCCCGCGGCCCGGTCGGCATCGCCGCCGTGACCTCCGTGCCCGCCTCGGAAGCGGCCTCCGCGGCGGCCCGCGCCACCGGCAGGAAGCCCTCGCGCCGCGACACGTCCGGCCGTTCCTCCTCCGCCGGCCACAGGCCCAGCGCCGCGCACACCGTCGGCAGCACGGCCATCGCCGCCGTCGCGTAGCCCTCCACCGAGGGGTGGTAGTTGTCGGGGCCGAACAACTCCCTCGGATTCGCCTCGAACTCGGGGCCCAGCAGGTCGCCCAGCGACACCGTGCGTCCGCCCTGCTCCACGGCCCCGATCGTCTGGGCCGCCGCCAGTTGCCGGGAGGTCCGCCGGGCCAGCCAGCGCAACGGCTGCTGCACCGGCTCGATCGTGCCGAGGTCGGGGCAGGTGCCGACGACCACCTCCGCACCGGCCGTGCGCAGTCGTCGTACCGCCGCCGACAGATGCCGCACCGAACGGGTCGGCGGCATCCGGTGGGTCACGTCGTTCGCGCCGATCATGATCACGCAGACGTCCGGGACCGGAAACGACGCGGAGAGCACCAGCGCCACCTGGCGGTCCAGGTCGTCGGACTGGGCCCCGGGCTGGGCGACGTTGCGCAGGTCCACGGGGCGTTCGGCCACCGCCGCCAGTCCTGAGGCCAGCAGCGCGCCCGGCGTCTGGCCCGACCGGTGCACGCCCTGCCCCGCCGCCGTGGAGTCGCCGAGCATGGCCAGGCGCAGGGGTGGCTCACCGGGGATGTCGTAGCTGCGGCCGTAGACCCCGTCGGCCGTCGGGACACGGCCACCGGTGCCGTTGCCGACATGGCGCCGGGCCAGCCGCACCTCCGCCAGCAGCAGCCCGACCGCGGCCGCGCCGACCAGCCCGACCCCGCCGCCGCCGTACGCCGCCCCGGCCGCGATGCGCCGGGCCACCCTCGCCCTCGACATGCTCGTCATGCGTCGCCGCCACCTCCTCGTTGCCGTACATCCACTCCTTGCCCCGTACGGCCCGTACGTCAATCTCAACGGGGAGTGAACGGCCGCGTGCGCCACACAGCTGGCCTTAGGCTGGCGACACCACTACGACCACATCTTTTGCAGCGACCGGAGACAACGGTGCAATTCCACGACTCGATGATCAGCCTCGTCGGCAACACCCCGCTGGTGCGGCTCAACAACGTGACCAAGGGCATCCGGGCGACCGTCCTTGCCAAGGTGGAGTACTTCAACCCCGGCGGTTCCGTGAAGGACCGGATCGCCCTTCGCATGATCGAGGCCGCCGAGCAGAGCGGGGAGCTGCGGCCGGGCGGCACGATCGTCGAGCCGACCAGCGGCAACACCGGTGTGGGGCTGGCGATCGTGGCCCAGCAGAAGGGCTACAAGTGCATCTTCGTCTGCCCTGACAAGGTCTCCACCGACAAGATCAACGTGCTGCGCGCGTACGGCGCGGAAGTGGTCGTCTGCCCGACCGCCGTGGACCCCGAGCACCCGGACTCGTACTACAACGTCTCCGACCGGCTCGTCCGCGAGACCCCGGGCGCATGGAAGCCCGACCAGTACTCCAACCCCAACAACCCGCTGTCGCACTATCACTCGACCGGCCCCGAGCTGTGGGAGCAGACCGAGGGGAAGATCACCCACTTCGTGGCGGGCGTCGGCACCGGCGGCACCATCTCCGGCACCGGGCGCTACCTCAAGGACGCCAGCGACGGCCAGGTCAAGGTCATCGGCGCCGACCCCGAGGGCTCGGTGTACTCCGGCGGGTCCGGGCGGCCGTACCTGATCGAGGGCGTCGGCGAGGACTTCTGGCCGACCGCCTACGACCGCACCGTCGCCGACGAGATCGTCGCCGTGTCCGACAAGGACGCCTTCCAGATGACCCGCCGCCTGGCCAAGGAGGAGGGCCTGCTGGTGGGCGGCTCCTGCGGGATGGCCGTCGTGGCCGCGCTGCGGGTCGCCGAGCGGCTCGGCCCGGACGACGTCGTGGTCGTGCTGCTCCCGGACAGCGGCCGCGGCTACCTCAGCAAGATCTTCAACGACGAATGGATGGCCGACTACGGCTTCCTGGAGGACGAGGGCCCGAGCGCCCGCGTCGGCGACGTCCTGAACTTCAAGGCGGGCGGCTCCATCCCGTCCCTCGTGCACATGCACCCCGAGGAGACCGTCGGACAGGCCATCGAGGTGCTGCGCGAGTACGGCGTCTCGCAGATGCCGGTCGTCAAGCCGGGTGCCGGCCACCCGGACGTGATGGCCGCCGAGGTCGTCGGGTCCGTGGTGGAACGGGAGCTGCTGGACGCCCTGTTCAACAAGCGCGCGTCCCTCGACGACCCGCTGGAGAAGCACATGTGCGCCCCGCTGCCCCAGGTCGGCTCCGGTGAGCCGGTCGGCGACCTGATGTCCGTGCTCGGCTCGGACGACGCGGCGATCGTCCTGGTCGAGGGCAAGCCCACCGGCGTCGTCAGCCGGCAGGACCTGCTGGCCTTCCTGGCGAAGAGCGGGAAGTAGTGGCGAACCCGCGGTGAACTGCGGGTTTACCCAGGCGCCTTGAGGTGGGGCGGGGTTCGCGGAAGTGGTACGAGCGTGTCACGTGCGCGCAGCACCCGCTTAACACAGGTCCGGCAGATTGGTGGGCGTCGGCAAGGGCGACGGGGGTACCTCCCAGGCGTTGAGCTCGGGGAGACTCCCCGCCCAGGCCGACGCGGAACGGCGTCAAGGACCTCCGGAGCGGCTCCCGGACCTCCATGGACGCCACGGACGCGCAAGCCCGGCCCTGACCCGGCCCGCGTCCTTCGCGGGGACCGCCGTCGTCCCGCCCCCCGGCAACGGGGGTGCGGCGGTCCCCGCGCACATCTTCTCGGCCGTCTCCGAGCCCGGCTGCGGGGTGTACGCCACGAGCGTCCGGTCCGGGCTCCCCGGGATCGTGAGGGTCTCGTACGGGAGGGTCGGCAGGCGCGCCACCGGGTGCCGGATCCTCTTCACGCCGTACGCGCACTCGCGGACGTCATCGCCTACGCCCTCGGGCGGCCCGGCACGTCAACCTCCGCCGGATCGTGGTCCTGCCGACCCGGCAGGCGTGAGCGGGCGGTCCGCTCACTCCTGCCGGTCGGACGGGGCGCGGCGGGCGCCGAACACCTCCGGGTTGAGCCGTACCGCCTGGGCGACGTTGACGCCGACGATGCCGACCCAGGTGGCCACCGTCCCGGCCGTGCCCGCGATGCCGCCACCGACGGCGGTCAGCGGAATCGCCAGGACCAGCGAGATGATGGCGAACCCGAAGCGCTCCACCCACGTGTCGGCGTCCTTCGGGCGCCGGGTGCCGCGCGTGGTCTGCATGCGCTGCTCGGCCAGGTGGCGCCGCACCCGGCGGTCCACCGCGTCGTCGATCCGCTGCTCCACCTTCTCCAGGAAGGAGTCGACCAGGGCCGCGTCGTATTCGTCGCCGAGTTCCGTGCGGGCGCGCACGGTGGCGTCGAGTTCTCTGCGCAGGTCCGGGTCCTTCTTCAGGCTCGCGTCCCGCGACTCCAGTGTGCTCATGCGCTCCACCCTAGGGAGCGCTCACACCCGGCGCACTGGGGACAGCCCCCCTCTTCACGGCCGCCGCCTGCTTCACCAGCCCGTGCTGCCGGGCGTAGGCGTCGGCCACGTCCACGTAGCCCTTCATCAAGGCGCCCTCGACCGGCGGCCCGTCGGAGCCGAGCGACTTGAACTCCTTGAACTCCACCCCGTACACGTCCTTCAGGCCGACCGAGCTGGCCTGGCGCTTCTTCACCTCGGGCGCGGCGCCGACGACCAGCTTGCCGTTCTGCTTCCTCAGGTCCGCGAGGGACGTCAGCCCGTACCTCTTCGCGGTCTCGCGGGTGACGACGAAGGCGGGCGGAGGGGAGCGAGTCGGTGTCGCTCGTCGGCCGGGCGGGCGAGGAGTTCGGCGGGCGGGGCGCACTGGACGAGGTGGTCGCCGGTGCGGAAGACCGCGATCCGGCCGCCGAGCCGGACGGCCTCGTCGATGTCGTGCGTGACGAAGGCGATGGTCTTGCTCAACTCCTGCTGCGGTCGCAGCAGTTCGCCCTGGAGCTGGGTGCGGACCACCGGGTCGACCGCGCCTGGGGGCACCTCCCGCGCCCGTTCAGGGCTGCGGGGGAGGCTCGTCCATGAGCAGGACGGGCGAACTGGATCATGAGATGTCCCTTGCCCGGCTGTATAACGTCATGCAGAGTTCTTGGTGTCTGAATAGGTTGTCAATGGGACGTCCGGGTTGAGGGGAGTTTGGGCGTGATGTCGTCTCGCAGCGTGGATGCGCGGCAATCCGCGGCGCAGCCCGTATCGCAGTCCGTGTCGCCGTCAGGGGCGTCTGCGGTGCCGTCCGGCTCCGCGCCGTCCGCGCGGTCCGCGACCGTCTCCCTGGACGGGTCCGCACTCGCCGTCGAGGACGTCGTACGGCTCGCCGACGGCATCGCCCGCCCCGTCCCCGAGGCCCATGCCGTGCGGCGGATGGAGCGCTCCTGGGACGCCGCCCGGCAGATCGCGGCCACCGGGCGCGTCTACGGCCGCTCCACCGGCGTCGGCGCCAACCGGAACGAGGACGTGCCCACCGAGGCCGCCGCCGGACACGGGCTGCGCCTGCTGCGCAGCCACGCTGGCGCCATCGGCGAACAGCTCCCGGCCCGGCAGGTGCGCGCGATGCTCGCCGTCCGCACCAACCAGCTGCTGGCCGGCGGTGCCGGCCTCAGGCCCGGTGTGGTCACCGCCCTGTGCGAGGCGCTGGAGACGGGCGCCCATCCGGTCGTCAACGAGTTCGGCTCCGTCGGCACCGGCGACATAGCGGCCCTCGCCCAGGTCGGGCTCGCGCTCGCCGGCGAACACCCCTGGCGCGGTGCCGCCGCCCCCGAGCCGCAGCCCCTCGACAACAACGACGCCCTCGCCCTGATCAGCAGCAACGCCCTCACCCTCGGCCAGTCCGCGCTCGCCCTGCACGAACTGCGCGGACTCGTCGGCGCCACCCAGGTCGTCGCGGCACTGTCCCTGCTCGCCGTCGACGGCTCCCACGAGGCGTACGCCACCCCCGTGCACGCCGCCCGCCCGCACCGGGGCAGCACCGAGGTGGCGCGGCGGATGCGGGAGCTGATCGGCGCCGCCGACCGGCCCACCCCGCCGCTCGGCCGGATCCAGGACCCCTACGGCCTGCGCTGCCTGCCCCAGATACACGGCCCCGCACACGACGCCGCCGACGCCCTGGAGCAGGTGCTGGCCGTGGAGATCAATGCGGCCGCCGAGAACCCGCTCATCGTCCCCGACGACCTCGCCGCCTACCACCACGGCGGCTTCTACCAGGCCCAACTGGCCCTCGCCCTCGACCACTTCAGGCTCGCGGTGACCCAGGTGGCCCGGCTGTCCACCTCCCGCCTGTCCACGCTCAACGAGCCCGCCTACACCCGGCTGCGCCCCTTCCTCGCCGACCAGGAACCGGCCTCCTCGGGCGTGATGATCCTGGAGTACGCGGCCGGCGCCGCCCTCGGCGATCTGCGGGCCTTTTCCGCACCCGCCTCGCTCGGCCACGCTGTACTCTCCCGGGGCGTCGAGGAACAGGCGAGCTTCGCCTCGCTCGCCGCGCGGCAGACCCTGCGCGCGTGCGGTGCGTATCGTCTGGTGGTCGGCTGCGAACTCGTCGCCGCCGTCCGTGCGCTGCGCCAGCGCGACCTGAGGCCCGATCCAGGGCTGCCGGCCGGCCGGGCGTTCGTACTCGCCGAGTCGGTCCTCGACGCCGACCCGGCCGACCGGCCGCTCACGGACGACGTGGCGCGGGCGGCCGCACTGCTCGACCGGTTCACGGACATCTGGAGGGGGAGCACGTCATGAGCGTGGACAGCAGTACGGGGGCAGCACCCGGCGTCTCGGACAGTCCCGCGAACCGGCTGCAGGCACTGTTCGAGGGCCACCGGCTCACCCCGACCCAGCGCCGGATCGCGCACAGCATGGTGCGGCGGGCCGCCGACGTGCCCTTCCTGTCCAGCGTGGAGCTGGCCGAACTGGCCGGGGTCAGCCAGCCGTCGGTGACCCGGTTCGCCGTCGCGCTCGGCTTCGACGGCTACCCGGCGCTGCGCAGGCATCTGCGCGAGGTCGTCCCCGTCGAACCGGCCGCCGAGGCGGGCGCATTCAACGAGTACCAGCAGGCCGTCGAGGCCGAGATCGAGAACCTGAGGCACCTCGCCGACCTGCTCGCCGACCCGCGCCCGGTGCAGAGGGCCGGCCGGATCCTCGCCGCCTCCCGTCCGCTGCCGGTGCTCGGCCTGCGCGCCGCCGCCTCCCAGGCGTACGGCTTCGCCTACTTCGCCGCCAAGGTCCACCCGGACGTCCGGCTGCTCAACGAGGGCGGCACGATGATCCAGGACCGGATCGACGCGGCCGTCCGCGCGGGCGCCCGCGCGCTGCTGTGCTTCGCGCTGCCCCGACATCCGCGCGAGGTCGTCGACACCCTCGCCTACGCCAGGGACGTGGGCCTGACCACCGTCACCGTCGCCGACTCCGCGTTCGCGCCGGTCGCCAAGTACTCCGATCTGCTGCTGCCCGCCGCCGTCGGCACCGGGCTGGCCTTCGACACCGCGTGCGCGCCCATGCTGCTCGGGCGGGTGCTGCTGGAGGCGGTCTGCGACGACCTGCCCGAGGCGCAGGCCCGGCTGGAGGAGTTCGACGCGAAGGCGGCGGCCCGCGGGCTCTTCGTGGAGTGACGCCGGGCGCTCTCAGACTCGTCTCACGTCGGCTCGCTACCGTGCCCGGCCACAGCACTGTGCCGGGACGACGAGGAGGCGGAGCGTGGCGCGCGGAGGACAGGGACTGGCCCGGGTGGCCGTCGTCGTACGGGCCGGGGCCGCACCGCTTTGGTGGTTCGGGGTGTGCGCCGCGGGGATCGGGGTGCTGCCGCCCGGGGTCACGGGCCGCCGGATCGGGGTGCTCGCCGGGGCCGCGCTGTTCCTCGTCGGCGCGGCGGTCGTGGCGCTCGCGCGCCGGGGGCGCTACGCCGCCCTCGCCCGCGGCACGGCTCGCGCGGGCAAGTACGACGTGCTGCAGGACCGGGCGGTGACCGTGCGCAACTGGCGCCGGGGCCACCGCTGGTGGCTGCTGTCGGCCTTCGCCGTCGCGCTCGGCTCCTCCTTCGCGCTGCCCGCGGCCGGCGGCATGCTGCTGGCCGGACTCGGCACCGGGCTGCGGCTGAAGGCCGCCTGGCTCGGACGGCGCGAGCACGCCGAGGAGACGCTGCTGTGGGTCCGTGTCGACTGGCTGGACCGGCGCGGCGGGCGCCCGGCGGGCAAGAACGTGAAGGGCCTGCGCGGTACGGGCGTCGCGGCCGGCGACGCGGCCCCGGGCGGGACCCGCCGCCGTACCGCTGAACTCGTCTAGGGTCTGTCCGATGGGTCCGGCCGGGCGCCGGAGCGGTGCCTTCTCAGTGCGCCTGAGCGTGCGTGCCAGACCCCGCGTGCCCGGCAGGACCCTTCGGACAGGCCCTAGATTCCCCGGCGGTCAGATCTCCAGCTCCTCCTCGATCTTCTTCAGCTGGTGCCGGGCCATCGCCAGGTTGGCGCGGGACGAGTCGAGGACCAGATAGAGGAACAGGCCGTTGCCGCCGCGGCTCTTGAGCAGGCGGATCAGGTGGTACTGGTCGGAGAGGGTGATCAGGACGTCCTCGATCTGCCCCTTGAGGCCCAGCAGCTCCATCGTGCGCATCTTGGCGCGGATCACGTCCGTGTTGCCGGCGGCGGCCACGGTCAGGTCGAAGGTCTTGCTGCCGCCCATCGTGCCCAGCGCCATTCCGCTGGTGTAGTCGACGAGTGCGACGCCGGTCGCGCCCTCGATGGAGGTCAGCGCCTCTTTCAGGGCCGTCTCGGTGTTCGTCATGGTGATCCTCTCAACTCTCGGTTGTGGTGGGCGCGGTGCCGGCGCGCTGTGTGCGCGTGCTCCGGGTGCGCGCGGGTGCGGTGGTCCGGCGTACGGGCTGCGCCGTGGCCTCGGCGGCGTCGAGCAGCTCCCCGATGCGGGCGCCGGCCCGGCGGCCCTCCAGGTGCAGCCGGCCGACGTTGACCCGGTCCTGGGTGAGCAGGGTCAGTACGGCGGTGCGGCCGGCCGCGTAGGTGGCGACATAGCCGCGCTCGCCGCGCACCAGCAGCTCCCGGAAGCCGCCGTGCCCGGTGGCGTCGGTGATCCGCACGGCGACGCCGAGCACGGCGGCGGTGAGGGCCGACAGGCCCTCCGGGTCGACTCCGGGCGTGTCGTGGGCGACGACGAGACCGTCGACGCCGGCCGCCAGGGCACCGGTGAGCTGCGGCACCCGGCTGCGCAGCCGGTGCAGCTCCTCCAGGACGGCTCGGAGGTCCTCCTCGGACACCATCAGCTCTCTCCTCTCGGCGGGGCGGAGCCGTTCAAAGCGCCTCCAGTGCATCCCTGAGCCTCTTCAGCAGCGCGATGTCGGGGTCGGTGACCGGGGGTGGGGGCGGCGGGGGAGGTGGCTCGGCGACGAGGGGCGCCAGCGGGGCGACATGGCCGGCCGCCGCGAGCCGGCGCACGTCGACCAGCGTGTGGAAGGCCTGCCGACCCAGGTTCCGGGCGATCCCGGTGGCCGTGCGGACGCCGTCCACGCGGTCCAGGACCGCCCGCTGCCGGGGCGTGACGGGCGCGGCCCGCGCCGGGTCCGCGCGGATCAGCGGCGCGCTGTCCGCGGCCGGGTCGGACCACAGCCGGTGCAGCAGCAGCCGGCGGCGCAGGGTCTCCCGTTCGAGCGCGACGACCGGTACCGAGGGCAGCGGGCCGATGCGGGGCGTGTGGTCGTAGCGGAAGTGGCCCGGGGTGCTGCTCGGGGCCAGTGCGAAGTACCCGGCGTCGTACACCGCGTCCAGCTGGCACAGCTCCAGCGCTCCCGTGGGCAACAGCCCTGTCTCCAGCAGGAGTTCGGCGGCGTGCAGCGGGCCGGCGGCCTGGGCGGCGGCCCGCTGCCAGGCGGCGGTCGCGAGGGTGCCGTGGGCCGTGAGGAGTACGTCGAGACCGGGGGCGAGCGGGCTTTCGGCGTGCACCACCCGGCCCTCGGCGAGATACAGGGTGCCGTGCTCGCGCACCAGGACGCCGGTGGCCCGCTCCTCGGCGAGCCGGGTCAGCATCGGCGACAGCGCCCGGCCGGCCGTCCTGTCCCGCACCGGAAGGGGCGGCGGAGGTATCTGCACCACGGTCATCCCAGCACCAGCCGGGACGCCATCTCGCCGAGCCGGATCCGGGCGAGCGCGAGATTGCCCTCCTCGCGGCCGAGCCACAGATGCAGGAAGACGCTGCTGTCGAAGGACGTGTCCACGAACCGCAGCAGGTGGTAGCTGTCGTGGTTGCTGACGATCACGTCCTCGACGGGTGGCCGCCCGTCACCCGGGGCCGCGAAGGCGCCGTGCTCGGCGGCCATCCGGGCCAGTTCGGCGGCCTCGGCGGCGGTCGTCTCGTGATCGCCGCCGGGCGCCTCCCCGACCGTGCCGAGCGCGAGTCCGCTCGTCCAGTCCACCAGTGCCGCTCCCCGGGCACCGGGTAACCGCATCGCTTCCAGCAGGCACTCGTCGATTCCGGGCACCGTGGCTCCCCTCCCGCCTGGGAATCCGGCTGAGTGACAGCGACACTACGCAACGTGTGTGCCGGCGACGAGGCCTTTGGCATTTTCCAGTGGAACATGCGTCCGGTGGACTAGTGTGGGTCAACTGACCTCTGTGACAGGTGAGTTGATCCATATGTTCGACATCGTCGAGGGTGCGTCAACGGCGCTCGGGAGCCCGCAGCGAGGTGAGCGCCGTGGCGTGCGCCCCACCGGACTCCGCCACCACCTCGGCGACGGTCTGCGGCTCCCGCGCGGTCGCGAAGGCGACGCCTCCCGAGGCGTCCGGCGCGAAGCCGTAGACACCGGGCCGGGCGAGGGAGTTGTAGGAGTAGTGGTGGGCGAAGTAGTACGCGCCCGTGTCCAGCGCCGCCGCGTAGTCGCCCTGCTCCAGCAGGGGCAGGGCGCGCCCCTCCGCCAGCAGGTCGCCCGAGAAGCAGGCCGGCCCGGCCACGTCCTGCACCGCCTCGGGGCCCTGCTTCGGCCGCCCCTTGGTGTCGTAGGCGGCGATCCTGAGCGGCCACGCCTGCGGCGCGTACACGGTGCGCGTCGCCACCTGCACGCCCGCGTGCGTCACGGCGATCCGCCGCCCGCCCGCGCTCTTGGCGTACTCCACCCGGGCCACCACCGTCCCGTGCTTGGCCAGCAGCGACCGCCCGAACTCCGTCACCAGCCCGTACCGGCCGCCGCACAGCCCCGGCACCTCCTCGGCCAGCAGCCGGGCGTAGTCCGCGTACGACGGTGCCGCCGCCTCGCCCGCGAAGTTCACCGGCAGCCCGCCGCCGATGTCGAGCGTGTCGATCTGCCGCCGTCCCGCCCGTTCGTTGATCTCCTCCGCGAGTGCGTACGTCTCCGCCACTCCCCGCGCCAGCAGTGCCAGGGGGATGCCCTGGGAGCCGGTGTGCGCGTGCAGCCGGGTCAGCCACGGCCGCTCCAGACACGCCCGTACGACCCACTCGCGCGCCCCCGCGTCGCGCAGCGCCACCCCGAACTTCGAGGTCGGCGTCGCCGTCGAGGTGGCCCCGATCGTGCCGCCGCCGATCTGCGGGTTGACCCGGATGCCGAGCGGGGACCTGGTGGGGGCCCGGCCGACGAGGGCGTCCAGGCGGTGAAGCTCCTGCGGGTTGTCGGCGTTCACCGCGATGCCCAGGGCCAGTGCCTCGCGCAGTTCCTCCTGGGTCTTGGCGGGGGAGTCCAGCACGGTCCGGCCGGCCGGCACCCCGGCCGCGCGGGCCAGCGCCAGCTCGCCGGGGCTCGCCACCTCCGCGCCGATGCCCGCCTCGTGCAGCAGCCGCACCACCGCCACCAGCGGGGTCGCCTTCACCGCGAAGGCGTGCAGCACCGGCGTCCCGGGCGCCAGCACCGCGTCGAACGCGGCCCGCAGGGCTGCCGCCGACTCCCGGATCCCGGTCACGTCCAGCAGCCCGGCCACGGCCGCGTCCGGTCCCAGCAGCCCCTGCTCCACGGCGGCCCGCACCGCCTCGTCCCGCCGGGCGGCGCGCCGCTCCGGCTCACCCGTCTGCACCTCGATGTCCCCGGTGTCCCGCTCCACGGTCTCTCCCTTCGTCACCGCCGCACGTGCAACCAGCCAAACACCGACGGCGCGCGGACGCGGTCGCCCCGATGTATTGACTAGCTCTATTCAGGAAGACAGGATGTGAATAGACGTAGTAACAGAAGGAGGCAGACGATGTCGGGACCCCGCCCCGTACGAGCACCGCGCGGCACGGAACTGAGCGCCCTGGGATGGCAGCAGGAAGCCGCCCTGCGGATGCTGCAGAACAACCTCGACCCGGAGGTCGCCGAGCACCCCGACAAGCTCGTCGTCTACGGCGGCACCGGCAAGGCCGCCCGCGACTGGCGCTCCTTCGACGCCATGGTCCGCACGCTGAAGACCCTCAAGCAGGACGAGACCATGCTGGTCCAGTCCGGCCGCCCGGTCGGCGTGATGCAGACCCACGAGTGGGCGCCGCGTGTCCTCATCGCCAACTCCAACCTGGTCGGCGACTGGGCCAACTGGGAGGAGTTCCGCCGTCTGGAGGCCCTCGGCCTGACCATGTACGGCCAGATGACGGCCGGCTCCTGGATCTACATCGGCACCCAGGGCATCCTCCAGGGCACCTACGAGACCTTCGCCGCCGTCGCCGCGAAGAAGTTCGGCGGCACCCTCGCGGGCACCATCACCCTCACCGCCGGCCTCGGCGGCATGGGCGGCGCCCAGCCCCTCGCCGTGACCATGAACGACGGCGTGGCGATCTGCATCGACTGCGACCCGCGCGCCATCGAGCGCCGCATCGAGCACCGCTACCTCGATGTGAAGGCGGACTCCCTCGACCACGCGCTCCAGCTGGCCACCGAGGCCCGGGACGCCCGCCGCCCGCTGTCGATCGGCGTCCTCGGCAACGCGGCCGACCTGGTCCCGCAGCTGCTCGCGATGAACGCCCCCATCGACATCGTCACCGACCAGACCTCCGCCCACGACCCGCTGTCGTACCTGCCGGTCGGCGTGGCCTTCGAGGACATGGCCGACGAGGCGACCAAGGACCCGGCCGGTTTCACCACGCGCGCCCGTGAGTCCATGGCCAAGCACGTCGAGGCCATGGTCGGCTTCATGGACGCCGGCGCCGAGGTCTTCGACTACGGCAACTCCATCCGCGGCGAGGCCCAGCTGGCCGGCTACGACCGCGCGTTCGCCTTCCCCGGCTTCGTCCCGGCCTACATCCGCCCGCTGTTCTGCGAGGGGAAGGGCCCCTTCCGCTGGGCCGCCCTGTCCGGCGACCCCGCCGACATCGCCAAGACCGACAAGGCCATCCTGGAGCTGTTCCCGGAGAACGAGTCCCTGGCCCGCTGGATCAAGATGGCCCGCGAGCGCGTCCACTTCCAGGGTCTGCCCGCACGCATCTGCTGGCTCGGCTACGGCGAGCGCGACAAGGCCGGCGAGCGCTTCAACGACATGGTCGCCTCCGGTGAGCTGGCCGCCCCGCTGGCCATCGGCCGCGACCACCTCGACTGCGGCTCCGTCGCCTCGCCGTACCGCGAGACCGAGGCCATGCTCGACGGCTCCGACGCGATCGCCGACTGGCCGCTGCTGAACGCCATGGTCAACGTGGCGTCCGGGGCGTCCTGGGTGTCCATCCACCACGGCGGCGGCGTCGGCATGGGCCGCTCCATCCACGCCGGCCAGGTGACGGTGGCCGACGGCACGAAGCTGGGCGGCGAGAAGATCCGGCGCGTGCTGACCAACGACCCGGGCATGGGCGTCATCCGGCACGTGGACGCCGGATACGACATCGCGGAGTCGGTGGCGGCCGAGCGGGGGGTCCGGGTGCCTATGCGCGAGGGTGACCAGGCGTGACCTTCCACAGCATGTGGGCGGAGCTGCTGCCGATCGGCCGCAACTCCGCCTCCGGCGGCTACCGGCGCTACGCCTGGACCGGCGCCGACGCCGAGTGCCGGGGCTGGTTCAAGGAGCAGGCCGAGGGGCGCGGGCTGACCTACGAGGTCGACCGCAACGGCAATCAGTGGGCCTGGCTCGGGGACCCCGCCGCCGGGGACGCCGTGGTCACCGGGTCGCATCTGGACTCGGTGCCGGACGGCGGTGCCTTCGACGGGCCCCTCGGGGTCGTGTCCTCCTTCGCCGCCCTCGACGAACTGCGCGCCAGGGGTGCGCGGTTCACCAAGCCCCTCGCCGTCGTCAACTTCGGGGACGAGGAAGGGGCCCGGTTCGGGCTCGCCTGCGTCGGGTCGCGGCTCACCGCCGGGCAGCTGGGCGTCGAGCAGGCCCACCGGCTCACCGACGGGGACGGCATCAGCCTGCCGCAGGCCATGGAGGCCGCCGGGTACGACCCCGACGCCATCGGGGCCGACCCCGAGCGCCTCGCCCGCATCGGGGCCTTCGTGGAACTGCACGTCGAGCAGGGCCGGGCGCTGGACCTGTCCGGCGACCGGGTCGGCATCGCCAGTGCCATCTGGCCGCACGGGCGCTGGCGGTTCGACTTCCGGGGCGAGGCCAACCACGCCGGCACCACCCGGCTGGCCGACCGGCGCGACCCGATGCTGTCGTACGCCGAGACCGTGCTCGCCGCCCGCCGGGAGGCGCGGCTCGCGGGCGCCGTCGCCACCTTCGGCAAGATCGCCGTGGAGCCCAACGGGGTCAACGCGATCCCCTCGCTCGTGCGCGGCTGGCTCGACTCCCGCGCCGCCGACCAGGAGACCCTGGACACGGTGGTCGGCGGTGTCGAGAAGGCGGCCCGGGAGTACGCGGACGCCCACGGCGTCGATCTCGAGGTCGTCCGGGAGTCCTTCACCCCGGTCGTCGAGTTCGACCACGCCCTGCGCGACGAACTCGCCCGTATCCTCGGCAAGGACACCGACCTGAAGGCGCCCGTCCTCGGGACCGGGGCGGGACACGACGCCGGAATCCTCTCCGGCAGCATTCCGACCGCCATGCTGTTCGTGCGCAACCCCACCGGTGTCTCGCACTCCCCGGCCGAGTTCGCCGCCGAGGACGACTGCGTGGCCGGGGTGCACGCGCTCGCCGACGTACTGGAAGGGCTGGCCTGCAGGTGACCAAGCGGACCTACTGGTCGGAGCACGCCTGGCTCGGCACGGACGTCGAGCCGGGCGTGGCCCTCGATGTCGAGGGCGGGCGGATCAGCGCCGTCCGCACCGACGTCCCCACCCCGCCGCCCGGCGCCGAGGTGCTGCGCGGACTCACCCTCCCGGGGCTCGCCAACGCCCACAGCCACGCCTTCCACCGGGCGCTGCGCGGCACCGTCCAGGTCGGCAGCGGCACCTTCTGGACCTGGCGCGAGGTGATGTACTCCGTCGCCGACCACCTGACCCCGGACACCTACCACGCCCTGGCCCGCGCGGTGTACGCCGAGATGGCCCTGGCCGGGATCACCTGTGTCGGCGAGTTCCACTACGTGCACCACGCGCGCGGCGGCACCCCCTACGCCGACCCCAACGCGATGGGCGAGGCGCTGATCGACGCCGCCGCCGAAGCCGGTGTCCGGATCACCCTCCTCGACACCTGCTACCTGTCCTCCGGCTTCGGCACGGCCCCCAACACCCACCAGCTGCGGTTCTCCGACGGCAGCGCGGAGGCCTGGGCCGAACGCTGTGCAGTTCTCAAGGAACGGGATCACGCACGGATCGGGGCGGCGATCCACTCCGTACGGGCCGTGCCCGCAGGCCAGTTGGCGACGGTGGCGGGGTGGGCCGAGGAGCGGCGGGCCCCGCTGCATGTGCATCTGTCGGAGCAGACCGCCGAGAACGACGCCTGCCAGGCCGCCCACGGCCGCACACCCACCCGGCTGCTCGCCGACCACGGCGTCCTCGGGCCGCGCACCACCGGTGTGCACAACACCCACCTCACGGACGAGGACATCGCGCTGATCGGCGGCAGCGGGACCGGCACCTGCATGTGCCCGACGACCGAGCGGGACCTGGCGGACGGCATCGGTCCCGCCGTCGCCCTGCAGCGGGCGGGCTCCCCGCTCTCCCTCGGCTCCGACAGCCACGCCGTCATCGACCTGCTCGAAGAGGCGCGCGCGATGGAGCTGAACGAGCGGCTGCGCACCCGCACCCGGGGCCACTGGACGGCGAACTCCCTGCTGCGGGCCGCCACCGCGGACGGCCACGCCGCACTCGGCTGGGACGAGGCCGGCACGCTGGAGGCGGGCGCCCTCGCCGACTTCACGACGATCGCCCTCGACTCGGTCAGGACAGCGGGACCGCTGCCCAGGCTGGGCGCCGAGACGGCCGTATTCGCGGCGGGCGCGGCGGACGTACGCCATACGGTCGTGGGCGGCCGGCATGTCGTACGCGACGGAGCGCACACGCTCGTGCCCGACGTGCCGCAGGCGCTGTCGGCCGCCGTCGAAGCCCTGCGCGGCTGAACCCCATCGCCCCCCACAAGGACGAGACCATGAGCAGCAGCACCGTCATCACCAACATCGCCACGCTGGTCACCAACGACCCCTCCTTCGGATGGGAAGGCTCTCCTCTCGGCCTGGTCCGGGACGCGGCCGTCGTCATCGACGGCGACCGCATCGCGTGGACCGGTGAATCCAGCAAAGCACCCGCCACTGACAATCGGGTCGACGCGGGCGGCCGGGCGGTGCTGCCGGGCTTCGTGGACTCCCACTCCCACCTGGTCTTCGCCGGGGACCGCACCCAGGAGTTCAACGCCCGCATGTCCGGCCGCTCCTACACGGCCGGCGGCATCCGCACCACGGTCGCCGCCACCCGGGCCGCGTCCGACGCGGACCTGGAGGCGAACCTGGCCCACTACCTGGCGGAGGCGCTCCGCCAGGGCACCACCACCTTCGAGACGAAGTCGGGCTACGGCCTCACGGTCGAGGACGAGGCCCGCGCGCTGCGCATCGCGGCACGGCACACCGACGAGGTGACGTACCTCGGCGCGCACATCGTCCCGCCCGACCACGCCGACGACCCGGCCGCCTACGTCGCCCTGGTCACCGGCGAGATGCTGGACGCCTGCGCGCCGCACGCCCGGTGGATCGACGTGTTCTGCGAGAAGGGCGCCTTCGACGGCGACCAGGCCCGCGCGATCCTCACGGCGGGCAAGGCGAAGGGCCTGCACCCCCGCATCCACGCCAACCAGCTCTCCTACGGCCCCGGCGTCCAGCTCGCCGTCGAACTCGACGCGGCCAGCGCCGACCACTGCACCCACCTCACGGACGACGACGTCGACGCCCTGGCCAACAGCGCTACGGTGGCCACCCTTCTGCCCGGTGCCGAGTTCTCCACCCGGGCCCAGTGGCCGGACGCCCGCCGGCTCCTCGACGCCGGCGTCACGGTCGCCCTCTCCACCGACTGCAACCCGGGCTCGTCCTTCACCTCCTCCGTCCCCTTCTGCATCGCCCTGGCCGTCCGCGACATGCGGATGACCCCGGACGAGGCGGTCTGGTCGGCCACGGCCGGCGGCGCCGCGGCCCTGCGCCGCACCGACATCGGCCGCCTGACTCCGGGTGCCCGAGCCGATCTGACCCTCCTGGACGCCCCGAGCCACGTCCACCTGGCGTACCGGCCGGGGGTGCCGTTGGTCGCCGGGGTGTGGCGCCGGGGCGTACGGGTCGTCTGAGCGGGAGCCGGAGCCATCCGGCCGAGCGCGGCGAGCGTCGTACGCGGCGGCGGGCCGCTCAGCCTGCTCCCGACCGCCATCGCTGGTCCCGCTCGCCGCTCAGTGGGCTCAGGGCCACCCCGTGCCGGCCGTCCGGGGCGAGCGCCGTCTCGATGGCGATGCCGGGGCGGATCGTGCCGTCGGGGTCGACGGTGAAGCGGAGGTTGTCGCCGTTGTCGCCGTGGACCGAGTCGCACTCCCAGACGCCCACGCCCCGGTCCACCGAGCCGCGGCTGTCCAGGCAGAAGCGGTCGTCGGCTCCCGAGCGCAGTACGCCCAGGTAGCTGTCGACCCGCCAGCGCTGGGTGCGGGCGGAGGAGCACGGCGCCGTGACGACGTCGTTGCCCTGCGACACGTCTCCGTCGCGGATGTCCAGGCAGCGGCCCGTCGCCAGGTTCACCACCTGGGCGAAGGGGAGTTCGAGGGGGGCCGGGTGGGGGACGGCGACGGGGACGGGGTGACGGAGACCGTCGCCGTGACGGTCACCGGCGGGGGCGTCGGCGTCGCGGCCGCCGGCTGCCGGCGGCCGGTGTGCGCCGGGGTGAGCAGGAGCACGAGGAGCGGGGTCAGGGCGACGCCCAGGGCCGCCGTGGCGAGCAGGACGCGGCGCCGGGGCGGCCAGGTCGCCGGTACGGCGGGGCGAGCGGGGGCGGCGGGCGGCTCCGCTGCGCGCAGGTAGGCGGTCCCGCCCCACGGCAGCAGACCCTCCGCCAGCGCCTGCCGGGGTGTGTCCCGCAGGGCTCGCAGCTCCTCGGACGCGGCCGTGCAGTGCGGGCAGCGGGCCAGGTGGGCGTCCAGGTCGGCGCTGCGGCGCGGGCCCCGCGGCCGTACCGCCTCCTCGATCAGCCGGCGGAAGTCGGCGCAGCGAGGGTCGTCGGAGGCGGCGAGGGACTCGCGCAGGCAGGCCTGGGCGAAGGCCTCGAGGGCCTGCGGGGTGCCGTGGGCCACGTCCGCGCGACTGAGCCCGAGGAAGGCGGCGGTCCGCTCCTGCGGCTCCTGCTCCAGGACGCCGTACCAGATCAGGCCCTGGGTACGGGAGGGCAGCGAGCGGAACGCGGGCAGCAGGGGCGGGGCGGGGCCGTCGGGCAGGTCGGACGTGTTCAGGACGAGGAGCAGTGCGGGGTCGAGGCCGGCGGTGCGCTCGTCGCGGGCCCAGTCGACGGCCAGCCTGACGGTGAGCAGCAGCAGCCGGTGGCGCAGCGGTAAGGCGGGGTCGACGCCCCGGGCCGCCTCGCGGGCCGCCGTGGTGACGACCTCGGTCGCCAGCCGGCGCGCGGCGGACTCGCTCGCGGCGCACAGCCGGGCGTAGGAGAGGACCGCCGGGTGGTGCCGGCGGCGCAGCTCCTGCAGGGCGGGGTAGGCCGTCGCCGCGGGGGAGTGCAGCAGCTCGGTCAGCCGGTCGTCCGGAGCGTCCGCGCACTCCCCGCCCGCCGCGGCTCCGCCCGCCTGGGTCCCGTACGCCCCGGTCTCGTACGCGCCGTCGGTGCCGGGCTGGTCCCCCTCGGCCATGCGTCACCCTCCGTCCCCGAGAAGGCATCTGACATACCAATCAGTTTGGGGGCCCATAGTGGTGGAGGGGGTGGAAGCGGGAAAGAGGTTTCCGTGGGTAACCCGATAACGGTTGGGCACACGGGACGACCGTCCACGCCGCCTCGGTCCGGCGCCGTCGGTGGCGCCGGACCGCGGCGGTCATTCCTCGAGCGTCAGCCCCTTGCGCAGCCGTACCAGCGTGCGCGACAGCAGCCGGGAGACATGCATCTGGGAGATGCCGAGTTCCTCGCCGATCTCCGACTGGGTCAGGTTCGCCACGAAGCGCAGGGAGAGGATCTTCCGGTCGCGGGAGGGCAGTTCGGCGATCAGCGGCTTGAGCGACTCGATGTACTCGATGCCCTCGAGGCCGTGGTCCTCGTACCCGATGCGGTCGGCGAGCGCGCCCTCGGTCTCGTCCTCCTCGGGCTGGGCGTCCAGCGAGGAGGCGGTGTAGGCGTTCGAGGCCGCCATGCCCTCGACGACCTCGTCGTTGGAGATGCCGAGCTGCTCCGCCAGCTCCGGGACCGTCGGGGCGCGGTCCAGCCGCTGGGCCAGCTCGTCCCCGGCCTTGGCCAGGTCCAGGCGCAGCTCCTGCAGCCGGCGCGGCACGCGCACGGACCACGAGGTGTCGCGGAAGAAGCGCTTGATCTCGCCGATGATGGTCGGCATCGCGAAGGTCGGGAACTCGACACCGCGCGTGAGCTCGAAACGGTCGATCGCCTTGATCAGGCCGATGGTGCCGACCTGGATGATGTCCTCCATCGGCTCGCTGCGGGAGCGGAAGCGGGAGGCGGCGAACTTGACGAGCGCGAGGTTCAGTTCGACGAGGGTGTTGCGGACGTACGCGTACTCGTGGGTCCCTTCCTCCAGCGATTCGAGGCGCTCGAAGAGGGTCTTGGACAGGGCCCGCGCATCGACCGGGCCGATCTCGTCGTACGGGGGGATCTCCGGGAGTCCCTCGAAGGGGTCGAGGGCGTCGATGGGATGATCCGGCTGTTCCGGTGGGGGTGCCGACGTCGCGGACCGGGTATGCGATGCGTCGAGCCGGGGTGACATGGTGTCCTCCATCGTTCTCGGCATATGGCTGCCGAAGCCATTGAGTGCACTGCGGTGTGCGGCGCCTCCGAAGCCGGCGTGTAGGGATAGGTGTCCTTACTAGCCCTACCCGCTCCACCGAGACGATCGCAAGTGCGTTCTGTTCGGGTATGTCCTATTCTGTGAAGTTCTTCGGGTGCCGGAGTGCGCATGGAAGGCGTAATGTTCGAGAGCAGTCAGCGTCCACGACCTCAGGAGAGAGACGGCATGGACCACGGGATGGTCGGCAGCGCACAGTCGGGCCGGCTTCTGGTGGAGGTGCGGGAAGAGGGCTCCAGCGCCGTTGTGGCACCGGCGGGTGAGCTGGATCACCACACTGCCGATCTTCTGCGCGAGCCCCTCGACGACCTTGTGGCCAAGGGCTTCTCACGCCTGGTCGTGGACTGCACCCGCCTGGAGTTCTGTGACTCCACGGGCCTGAACGTCCTGCTCGGTGCCCGGCTGAAGGCGGAGGCCGCCGGGGGCGGGGTCCATCTGGCCGGAATGCGGCCGGTGGTGGCCCGTGTGTTCGAGATCACGGGGGCCGAGGCGGTCTTCACCGTGCACGACTCCGTGGAGGCGGCCCTGGCCGACGGTACTGGCTGAGGCCGCCGTCCCCGCCCTTCCCTGCGCCGCCGACCGGGTGGGCGCCCGCGTCCGTCACGCCGAAAACAGGGGTGTTGTGCCGGATCGGCCGGGCAGGAGAGGGCAGGAGGAGGCGGGAGACACCCTGACGACAGCCGGCCCTGACCGCCCCGGGACCGGCGCGACGACTGGACGGGACGTACGTGCGACGGACGGGCGAGCAGCACATCCCCGCGGACGCCGGACGGACGACGGGCGGACTACGTACGGACCGCCGGCACGAACAGGTGCCGGCCTTTTGAATCGTGAACTCGTGAACTGGTGATTCGGTGAGGTGAAGCGCTGATGAGCACCACCCGGCCTTACTCGCCGGGCGACCGCGGCCCGGAGCCGAGCGGCGCTTCCGGGGCGTCCGAGGGGGGTGCGCCGACGGACGGCGCGCCCACGGGGGCAGCCGCGCCGTCCGTGCCGTCCGGGACCGCCGGCGGCACTGCGGACACCGGCGGGCCACAGGTCCGCAGACTCCGCCTGCGGGGTGAGAGCGGGGTCGTCCCGCTCGCCCGCGACTTCAGCCGCCAGGCGTTGTACGCATGGGGCTGGCTGCCCGCCGTCGGCGCCGACCAGCGGGCCGCCGCCGAGGATGTACTGCTCGTGGTCTCCGAGCTCGTCACCAATGCCTGCCTGCATGCCGAGGGCCCCGAAGAGCTGGTTCTGGCCTGCGACAACAAGGTGATCCGGGTGGAGGTCTCGGACCGGGGCACCGGCCAGCCGGCCCCCCGCACCCCGCACCGCGCCGGGCGCCCGGGCGGCCACGGCATGTTCATCGTGCAGCGGCTGTGCCTGGACTGGGGTGTCGTGCGCGCCGCCGGCCGGCCGGGCAAGACGGTGTGGGCGGAGCTGGGCGCCCCGGGGTAGTCCGTCGAGCCGGGAGAGCCGCCCCGTCCGCTCACCCGGCCCGCCGACTCTGGCACGTCCCGACTCGAACTGCTCGACCGCGCCGAGCGGTTGGTGGCGCCGAGACCGGCTCGGTGCCGGACGCCCACGACCACCAGGCCCAATGCGGTGGCATCCGGTACCGCCCGGCCGGTGGCGGCGAGGCGGCGTACGTCCACATCCTCGACGCCCCGGGCCCACCCTCCACTCCAGCCACCCGCCGCACCCGCCGGATCGCCACAACTCCGGCGTGTGATGCGTCTTCCTTCCTCACGGCGCCGGGCGTACCTTGACGGCCAAATCTGATGTGCCGTCAGGAAATGTCGTCGGGAATGAATGGGGTGGACCGAACGTGTCGTACCCGAAACGAACCGCCGCGCTCGCGTCCGCCGCGGCCCTGGCCGGCTCGGTGGTGCTGCTGGCAGCGCCGGCGGCCCACGCCGATGTCGTCAACGTCAACTACCGCTGCCAGACCCCGATCGGGGTCAAGAGCGCCGTCTCGCCCATCGACATGAAGGGCGTCAAGAGCGGCAGCGGCTACAAGATCACCATGTCCTGGCAGAAGGGCGTCTCCTCCAGCCCCGTCGAGCTGGGCAAGGGCGCGATGACCCCGAGCGCCACCATCGCACTGGGCGGCGCCGACAGCGGCACGCTGCCGGTCAGCGGTCCGCCCAACGCGGCCGCGATCCCCGCCAACACCCCCATCAAGATCAGCGACTTGAGCGGCACCTACACGCCGAAGAAGACCGGCAAGGTCACCTTCACCCCGGGCACGCTCGTCATCAAGGCGCTCGGTACGACGACGACCTGCACGCCGACCAACAATCCGCCACCCGGGCTGAGCCTGGACGTGACGGCGGCCGGCGGCTCGTCGTCCTCCTCCTCCGGCGGTTCCTCGTCGTCCTCGTCGTCGTCCTCGTCGTCCTCGTCCTCGGGCGGCTCCTCCTCCGGGGGACAGCTCCCGCAGACCGGACCGGAGGACTCCGCGGTCGCCCTCGGCACCCTCGGCGGCACGGTGCTCCTCGCCGGCGCGGCGGGCGCACTCTGGCTGACCCGGCGCGGTCAGACCGCACGCCGCTGACCCCGGGCCGACGTCCGCCGCCCCCGGCATCGGCCGACGCCGGGCTGCCCCGGCCGTCGGCCCTCGCCGAACCCCAGGCCACCGCTGGAGCCGCCCATGCCGTCCGCCGCCCGCGCCCTGACCCGCCACCGGCGCCCGCCCCGGGCCCGGGTACCGCTCCCCGCCCGCGCCGCGCTGCCCGCGGCCCTGTGCCTGTGCGCCGTGCTGGGCGGTGCGCCCCGCGCCCATGCCGCCACGGGCTGGTCCGTCGCGCCCGTGGGCGGCGGCCGTCCCTCCTTCTACGCCGAGGGCCCGCCCGGAACGGTCCTGCAGGACACGGTGTCCGTCACCAACCCCGGGCGCACGCCGGTCGTCGTACGACTGTCCGGCACCGGGCTGCGGACCGTCTTCGCCGAGAAGGCGGGGGACGGGATACGCGTCCCGGCCCGCACCCGCGCCGAGGTGCCCTTCACGGTGACCGTGCCCGCCGGGGCCGGGCCCGGCGACCGCTCCGGTGCCGTCGTCGCCCGGGACACACGGGGACGTACCGCGACCGTCCCGGTCCGGCTGCGCGTCGGCGGTCCGGCGCTCGCCGCGCTGACCGTCGAACACCTCGCCGTACACGCCGACCGCATCACGTACGAGCTGGTCAACCGGGGTACGACCGTCCTCGTGCCGAGGCTCGCGGTGCGCGCGGACGGTGTGCTCGGCCGGGTCCTGGACCGCGCGCCCCGCACCCTCCCCGTCCGGCTGCGCCCCGGTGCCCGGCTGAAGCTCAGCGAGCCGTGGCCCGACCGGCCCGCACTGGACGCCGTCGACGTACGGCTGACGGTCACGGCACCGGGTGGAGCGCACGGCACGGCGAGCGCGTCGGCGCGGTTCGTGCCGTGGCCCGTGGCGGCGGGCACGGGCGGCGCGCTGCTCGCCGGGACCGGCGCGCTGATCGCCGCTCGCCGGCGCGGGCGCCGCACCCCCTTGGGCGCCCCGGCGACCGCTGCTCCGTCGCCCGGCGGTCCGGCGACCGGTGGCCCGCGCGGCGCTGTCGCCGTCGAGGGCCGGTGCCGCGGTGGCGCGTCGACGCAAGACGCGGTGACGGGTGACGCGGTGACGGGTGGCGTCGTGACGGGTGACGCGGTGACGGAAGGCGCGGTGAAGTGAGCGGGAAGGTACGGATTCTGCGTCTGCCGGCGCTGGCGGCGGTGTGCGCGCTGCTCCTGCTGACGCTCGGCGGACCGGCGGCCGCGGCGGACGGCCCGGTCGTGAAGCTGTCGGCGTCCCAGGCGGGCACCGGCGGCTCGATCACCGCCACCGGCACCGGCTGGAGGCCGCACACGCTGCTGATGCTGCTGGTGTGCGGGCAGGCGACCCCCTCCCGGGGCGTCGTCGGCGGCACCAACTCCTGTGCCAATGGCGACGGCAGGGCCGTGACCACCGACGCCCAGGGCGCCTTCGGCAAGAAGGTCCCGGTCGCCGAACCGCCCGTGCCCTGCCCCTGCGTGGTGCACGTGGCCACCGTCACCGGCACCGAGGCGGAGGCGGACGCCGTCCTCCAGGTCGCCGGACATCCGGTCGCCCCGCTGCCCGCCGAGGACACCGGCGGCCGGCTGTCGATCCTGTCCGACACCCGGCTGACCGGCTCAGGCTCGCTGCTGACCTGGTTCGGCGCACCGCCGAGCCGCTCCCTGGTCTTCACGGTCGGCAACTCCGGCACCGGCGTCATCAAGGACCCCGTCTTCCAGGTCGGCTCCGCGCACGGCGTCTTCGCCCCGCAGTGGGACGACCGGCAGTGGCACGGCACCCTGGCACCGGGCAGGCGGGCCGAGGTCAGACTGCCCGTCGAACTGTCCGCCGGGGCCCACGGCGACTACACCGTCTCCCTGAAGTACGGCGGCAAGGTCCTCGCCGAACAGCCATGGGGCGTGGGCCGTCCCTGGGGCGTGACGCTGTTCTGGCTCCTGCTCTGCGTGGTGGTCCCGGCCGCGCTGTTCCGCATCGGCATGGCCGTG
This sequence comes from Streptomyces yokosukanensis, assembly GCF_001514035.1. GTDB lineage: Bacteria > Actinomycetota > Actinomycetes > Streptomycetales > Streptomycetaceae > Streptomyces > Streptomyces yokosukanensis. The sequence goes on from NZ_KQ948209.1 coordinate 600,425, forward strand.
GTGGACCGGGTGCGGCCGCGCCGCCCGGGCGGCGCCCCCCGCAGCTCCCACCGGCGCCTGCCCCGGCCCGCCCTGCGGCTGCCGCTGCCGCGCTCCCGCGCCGCCGCACCGCCCCCCTCGACCCCGACCCTGCCGTGGTTCGCCCCGGACTCCGTCCCGGGAGACCCGGCCGGCCGGCTCTCCGCACCGCACCCCGACAGCCCGACGAGTCCTACGACTCCCACCAGGAAGGGACCCACGTGAGCATCCGAAGGAGAGGTACGGCCGCGGGCGCCGCGCTGGCGCTGAGCGGTGCGGGCGTCCTGCTGGGCCTCGCCGCGACCCCGGCGCAGGCGGCCGACGTGTCGTTCGCCACCCACTGCGTGCCGCCCGCCGGCATCAGTCCGGTCGACGGCACCACGAAGGTCGAGATCACCGCGCCGGCCACGGCGAAGGTGGGTGACACGGTGGACGTCGTCTGGAAGTTCGTCCAGGCCGCGTCCAAGAACCCCGACATCATCGATCTGCCCGCGAACTCGGTCCAGCCGTCCGGCGTGCTGAAGGCGGCCGGCGCGCAGAGCGCCGACATCGCGATGCAGGGGCCGCGGCAGAACCCCGCCATCCCCAAGGGCGGCGCCATGGTGCTGTCCGACATGAAGGGCAGCCTCAAGCTGACGACGGCCGGCGAGGTGACGCTGACCCCCGACGCGTACACCGTCAACGCGATGTCGACGGACACCAAGTGCACGCCGAAGGAGACCGTGCTGAAGGCGGCGACGATCCAGGTGACGGGCGGGGGCGGCGGCACGCCGACACCGACACCGACGCCGACGCCGACGCATTCGACGACACCGACCCCGTCGAGCACGCCCACGCCCACGGCGAGCGGCGGCGGGAACGGCCAGACCGACTTCACCGGCAAGGAGGTGCAGATCCCCTACGCCTGCAAGACGCCGATCGGCGACAAGAACGCGACCTCGCCGGTGCAGATCAACGCCAGGAAGAACGGCGGGAACTACGACCTCACCGTGCAGTTCAAGAAGTCGGTGATGAACAGCCCCGTCGACATACCGGCGAACTCGGTGAAGCCGTCCATGGAGGTGGCGCTGGGCGGCGTCGACAAGGGCACGGTGCATGTGGAGGGGCCGACGAACGCGAGCCCCGTCAAGTCCGGCGCCCCGATCGTGATCCCCGACCTCACCGGCACCTACAAGCCGGGCGCGAGCGGCTCCTCGACCCTGTCCCCGGGCGTCCTGACGGTCAAGGCCCTCGGTACGACGACGACCTGCACTCCGACCAGGACGGCGGTCTCGCTCACGCTGGACACCAGCCAGCAGCCGGGCGGAGCGTCCGGAGGCACGTCGACGTCGGGCGGCACCTCCTCGACCGGCGGCAGCGGCAGCACCGGCGGTAGCGGCTCCGGCGGCCTCGCCGAGACGGGCGCGAGCGACCACGGCGCCCTGAAGGCCCTCGGCCTGGTCGCGGGTACGGCGATCCTGCTGGGCGGCGCGGTGTTCACGTTCATGCCGGGACGCAGGACGCGCTGACACCCCGCGAACGCCGAAGAGGGCCACCGCGTCCGGAGACGGGGTGGCCCTCTTCAGCGGGACCGGTTCGTGGACCTGCGTCAGTGAACGTCGCCCATGAGCTTGTTGACGTTCTTGCGGAACATCCACACCGCGACACCGGCGACCACGGCGAGCACGGCCTCCAGGGCGACGAAGCCCATCTTGTCGAGGTTGATGCCGCCGACGGCCGGGTTCGACACCAGCGCGGTGATCGAGTCGCCCGCGGTGACCGCGAGGAACCAGACGCCCATCATCTGGGAGGCGTACTTCTTCGGCGCCATCTTCGTCGTCACGGACAGACCCACCGGCGACAGCGTCAACTCACCCACGGTCTGCACGAAGTAGATCGCGACCAGCCACATCGCCGCGGCCTTGTGACCGCCCTCGGCGATCGACAGGGGGGCGAGGAAGAGGAAGAACGACGCACCGATCAGCACCAGACCGGAGGCGAACTTCACGATCGTGCTCGGCTCCTTGCCGCGCCGGTTCAGCCACAGCCACAGCCAGGCGAAGACCGGCGCCAGGGCCATGATCATGACCGGGTTGACCGACTGGTACCAGGAGACCGGGAAGCCCCAGCCGAGGACCGAGTTCTTGGCCGAGCTGCTCGCGAAGAGCGACATCGTCGAGCCGCCCTGGTCGTAGATCATCCAGAAGACGGCGGCGGCGACGAAGAACCAGATGTACGCGCGCACCTTCGACTTCTCGGTCGAGTCCAGGTCCTTGTCGCGCAGCATCCGCGTGATGACCAGGATCGGCACGATCAGGCCGATGACGGTGAGCGGAATCAGCGCCCAGTTCAGCGTGAAGTGGCCGGTGCCGCCGACGACGCCGTAGAAGACCGCGGCGACGGCCAGCCACATCAGGCCCTTGCGCAGCGTGGCGGACTTCTCCTGGGCCGACAGCGGGGTCGGGACGACGCTGCTCTTCTCGCTCAGGTGGCGGCCGCCCAGCAGGTACTGGGCCAGACCCAGCGCCATGCCGAGCGCGGCCAGCGCGAAGCCCAGGTGCCAGTTGACGTTCTCACCGACGGTGCCGATGACCAGCGGCGCGACGAAGGCACCCAGGTTGATGCCGACGTAGAAGAGGGTGAAGCCACCGTCCCGGCGCGGGTCCTGCGGGCCCTTGTAGAGGTGGCCGACCATCGTGGAGATGTTGGCCTTCAGCAGACCCGAACCGATGGCGACGAGACCCAGGCCGACGAAGAAGCTGGCGGACACGGGCAGCGCGAGGCACAGATGGCCCAGCATGATGATCAGACCGGCGACGGCGACCGTCTTGCGGGGGCCGAGGACACGGTCGGCGAACCAGCCGCCGGGGAGGGCGAGCAGGTACACGAGCGACACGTACACGGAGTAGATCGCGGTCGCCGTGCCCGCGTTCAGGTGCAGGCCGCCCGGGGCCACCAGGTACAGCGGGAGCAGGGCCCTCATGCCGTAGTAGGAGAATCGCTCCCACATCTCGGTCATGAAGAGAGTGGCCAGGCCGCGGGGGTGGCCGAAGAAGGTCTTCTCGGACCCGGGGGTGCCCGGGCGGACCGAGTCCTTCGTCAGGCTGGACGCCATGGTCGTTCCTTGCTGGTCGGGACGCGCGGGCTGGAGCGTTGCGCGCCCGGTGGGGGTGCGGCCGGCACCGGCAGGGTCGGGCGTCCACCCCCACGCCCAGGGGGAGTCCGTCTCCGGATCACGGAAGCGGCGGACGGCGACCACCGGGATCCACGCCCCGACGCGTCGATGCGTCCGGAGCCCGGCCAGAGGTCATTCCTTTCAAGGCTGGTGTTCACCAACCCGCACACAAAAGAGACCTTCAGCGTCATCTACCCGCCGAAGGTCCCCGGTGTACTACAGGCGTTCAGGTCACCATACGGCAGGACACTGCCGGATATGGAAGGACTTGAGACACGGATCACAGGTGTCGAGGGAACCGCGGAGACGGATTCGAAGGTCCCTCTACGATCGCATCCCCGCAGTGATGGTTCGTACCAGTGGAGTACGAAGGTAAGAAGTCCGGGAAGCGATCACACCCCGGCACCGGACGCGGGCGGTCTACCATCACCTCATGACCCGTGTACTGCTCGCCGAGGACGACGCGTCCATCTCGGAGCCGCTGGCCCGCGCCCTGCGCCGGGAAGGTTACGAGGTCGAGGTGCGCGAGGACGGACCCACCGCGCTCGACGCCGGAATGCAGGGCGGCGTCGATCTGGTCGTACTGGACCTGGGCCTGCCCGGCATGGACGGCCTGGAGGTCGCCCGCCGGCTGCGGGCCGACGGCCACACCGTGCCGATCCTCATCCTGACCGCGCGGGCCGACGAGGTGGACACCGTCGTCGGCCTGGACGCGGGCGCCGACGACTACGTCACCAAGCCCTTCCGGCTCGCCGAACTGCTCGCCCGGGTTCGGGCCCTGCTCCGGCGCGGCGCCGCGGAGCCGCAGCAGCCGCCGGCCACGCACGGGGTGCGGATCGACGTCGAGTCGCACCGGGCGTGGATGGGCGACGAGGAACTGCAGCTCACCGCCAAGGAGTTCGACCTGCTGCGGGTGCTGGTGCGGGACGCCGGCCGGGTCGTGACCCGCGACCAGCTGATGCGCGAGGTCTGGGACACCACCTGGTGGTCCTCCACGAAGACCCTCGACATGCACATCTCCTGGCTGCGCAAGAAGCTCGGCGACGACGCGGCGAACCCCCGGTACATCGCGACGGTGCGTGGCGTGGGCTTCCGCTTCGAGAAGAGCTGAGCCCCTCCCCGGGGCCCAGCGATCACCCCAGGTAACGGAACATGCGCCGACGTCTGATCCAGTCCACCCTCGCCGTCGTCCTCGTCGTGATCGCGGTCTTCGGCATCTCGCTGGTGATCGTCGAGTCCCGGACGATCAGCAACAGCGCTCAGGAGCGAGTGGACTCCGAGGCGGTGCGGCTGGCCAGCATCGTGGACAGCCGGATCCTCGCCGCCGAGAACGTCAACGCCGAGGTGCTGCGCAACCCGGTCAGCAAGGACCAGTACGCGGTGATCCGCATGCCCGGCCACGATCCGATCGAGATCGGCACCAAGCCGCAGGGTGACGTGATTCACGCCTCGCAGCAGGGCGAGGAGGGCGAGACGGTCACCGTGCAGGAGCCGCGCTCCGCGGTGACCCGCGAGGTCGGCCGGACCCTGCTGATCATCGGCCTGGTGGCGCTGCTCGCGGTGGTCGCGGCCGTGCTGCTCGCCGTACGGCAGGCCAACCGGCTCGCCTCCCCGCTGACCGACCTCGCGGAGACCGCCGAACGGCTCGGCTCCGGCGACCCCCGCCCCCGGCACAAGCGGTACGGCGTCCCCGAGCTGGACCGGGTCGCCGATGTGCTGGACTCCTCCGCCGAGCGGATCGGCCGCATGCTGACGGCCGAGCGGCGCCTGGCCGCCGACGCCTCCCACCAGCTGCGCACCCCGCTGACCGCGCTGTCCATGCGGCTGGAGGAGATCACCCTCACCGACGACCCGGACATCGTGAAGGAAGAGGCGAACGTCGCGCTCACCCAGGTCGAGCGGCTCACGGACGTGGTCGAGCGGCTGCTGACGAACTCCCGCGACCCGCGCACCGGCTCCGCCGTCACCTTCGACCTGGACGAGGTCATCCAGCAGCAGCTCGCCGAGTGGCGGCCCGCCTACCGCAGCGCCGGCCGGGCCATCGTCAGCTCCGGCAAGCGGCATCTGCAGGCCGTCGGCACACCGGGAGCGGTCGCCCAGGTGCTGGCCGCGCTGATCGAGAACTCCCTCATGCACGGGGGCGGCACCGTCGCGCTGCGCACCCGGGTCACCGGCAACCAGGCCGTGGTCGAGGTGACCGACGAGGGCCCCGGCGTCCCGGCCGACCTCGGCGCGCGGATCTTCGAGCGGACGATCAGCGGACGGAACTCCACGGGGATCGGCCTGGCCGTCGCCCGGGACCTCGCGGAGGCCGACGGCGGCCGTCTGGAACTGCTCCAGGCCCAGCCGCCGGTCTTCGGTCTGTTCCTCTCCCGCACGCCCCCGGCCCGCAAGCCGGACGAGGACCATCCGATGGTGCGGTGAGGCCGCGCCCCGCTGCGGGGTGCGGCCCGGCCCGGCCTACGGAATCCGCTGGGACTTCGGCTCGGGCTCCGGGTGCGGCTTCTTCGACTCGGCCACCAGGATCGACTCCGCCTCCTTGGACGGCTGCACCCGGAACACCCAGGTGCGGTACGACCAGAAGCGGAAGAGGGTCGCGACGCCGATGCCGACGAACTTGAACACGTTGCTCTGCAGCGAGCTGTCCCAGCCGAAGCCGTAGGTCGCCAGGTAGAGCACGCCGTTCTCGATCACCAGGCCGATCGCGCTGAAGAGGAGGAACAGCGTCAGTTCCTTGGTGCGCCCGCCCCTGTCGCGGTCCCGGTACGTCCAGTAGCGGAACCCGACGTAGTTGAACGCGATCGCGACCACCGTCGCGATGATGCTGGCGCGCACCACCGGCAGGTCGGAGACGTGCCGGACCAGGTTGAAGACGCCGAGGTTGACGAAGATGCCCGCAACGCCGACGGTGCCGAACTTGGCCACCTCGCGTACGAGCCGTTGCAGCCCCGAGGAACGAGGTTCCATGGCTGTGCAGCTCCCGTCGGTAGGTTTCATCGGCCCAGCCATGCTAACCAGGCGGACACGCCGATGCCTCCGGACTGGGTCATAGCTCGGAAACAGGTCGGAAAGAGGCGGGTAAGAGACCATGAGAGGGACGCGATCCGGTCGCCCGGGTGTGGCCGATACGCTAGGGGTGTGACGTTCCCGGTAGTCGGCATGGTCGGCGGGGGGCAGCTCGCGCGTATGACGCACGAAGCGGGCATCCCGTTGGGCATCAGGTTCAAGCTTCTCAGTGACACCCCTCAGGATTCCGCGGCGCAGGTCGTGAACGATGTCGTCATCGGCGACCATCGCGATCTGGACACGCTGCGTGAGTTCGCGCGCGGGTGCGATGTGATCACCTTCGATCACGAACATGTACCCACCGAGCACCTTCGGGCCCTGGAGGCGGACGGCATCCCCGTGCGTCCGGGGCCAGACGCGCTGGTGCACGCCCAGGACAAGGGTGTGATGCGCGCGAAGCTCGACGCGATCGGCATTCCCTGCCCGCGCCACCGGATCGTGGCCGACCCGCAGGACGTCGTCCGGTTCGCAGCCGAGGGCGACGGCTTCCCCGTCGTCCTGAAGACCGTGCGCGGCGGCTACGACGGCAAGGGCGTGTGGGTCGTGGAGAGCGCCGAGGAGGCCACCGACCCCTTCCGTGCCGGCGTGCCCGTGCTCGCCGAGGAGAAGGTCGACTACGTCCGCGAGCTGGCCGCCAACGTCGTACGCTCCCCGCACGGCCAGGCCGTCGCCTACCCGGTGGTGGAGTCCCAGCAGGTGGGCGGCGTCTGCGACACGGTCATAGCCCCGGCCCCGGACCTGGACGAGTCCCTCGCGCTGCAGGCCGAGCGGATGGCCCTGACCATCGCCAAGGAACTGGGCGTCGTCGGGCATCTCGCCGTCGAGCTGTTCCAGACCCGCGACGGCCGCATCCTCGTCAACGAACTGGCGATGCGCCCGCACAACTCCGGCCACTGGACCCAGGACGGCGCGATCACCTCGCAGTTCGCCAACCACGTCCGCGCGGTCCTCGACCTCCCGCTCGGCGACCCGCGCCCGCGCGCCAGGTGGACCGTGATGGTCAACGTCCTCGGCGGCGACTACCCGGACATGTACTCCGCGTACTTGCACTGCATGGCCCGCGACCCCAAGCTCAAGATCCACATGTACGGCAAGGACGTGAAGCACGGCCGCAAGGTCGGACACGTCAACACCTACGGCGACGACCTGGACGACGTGCTGGAGCGCGCCCGTCACGCAGCCGGCTATCTGAGAGGCACGATCACCGAATGAGCACCGCTGCCGGCCCTGTCGTGGGCATCGTCATGGGGTCGGACTCCGACTGGCCCGTCATGGAGGCCGCCGCCAAGGCGCTGGACGAGTTCGAGATCGCCTACGAGGTCGACGTCGTCTCCGCGCACCGCATGCCCCGCGAGATGATCACGTACGGCGAGCAGGCCGCCGACCGCGGACTGAAGGTGATCATCGCCGGTGCCGGCGGAGCCGCCCATCTGCCGGGCATGCTGGCCTCGGTCACGCCGTTGCCGGTCATCGGTGTGCCCGTGCCGCTGAAGTACCTCGACGGCATGGACTCGCTGCTGTCCATCGTGCAGATGCCGGCCGGTGTCCCGGTCGCCACCGTCTCCGTCGCCGGTGCCCGCAACGCCGGTCTCCTCGCGGCCCGCATCCTCGCGGCGCACGACGAGGACCTGCTGCACAAGATGCGCGACTTCCAGCAGGACCTGTCTGATCAGGCCACCGAGAAGGGCAAGCGGCTGCGCGCCAAGGTCGAGGGGTCTAGCGGTTTCGGCTTCGGGAAGTAACAGGCAATGACCTCACTGGACGAAGCACGGTCCCTGCTGCGCGAGTTCCCGGTCGTCGACGGCCACAACGACCTGCCGTGGCAGCTGCGCGAGCAGGTCCGCTACGACCTCGCCGCCCGCGACATCGCCGTACGCCAGGACGACCATCTGCACACCGACATCCCGCGGCTGCGCGCCGGCGGGGTCGGGGCGCAGTACTGGTCGGTGTATGTGCGCTCGGATCTGCCGGGCGCGGTACCGGCGACACTCGAACAGGTCGACTGCGTACGGCAGTTGATCGAGAGTCACCCCGCCGATCTGCGGGCCGCGCTGACCGCCGCCGACATGGAGGCGGCACGCGCGGAGGGCCGTATCGCCTCCCTGATGGGCGCGGAGGGCGGGCACTCGATCGACAACTCGCTGGGCACCCTGCGCGCACTGCACGAGCTGGGCGTGCGCTACATGACGCTCACCCACAACGACAACAACGACTGGGCGGACTCGGCGACCGACGAGCCCAAGGTCGGCGGTCTGTCGGCCTTCGGCCACGAGGTGGTCCGGGAGATGAACCGCCTCGGCATGCTGGTCGACCTCTCGCACGTGGCGGCCACGACGATGCGCGCCGCGCTCGACACCACCTCCGCGCCGGTGATCTTCTCGCACTCCTCCGCGCGCGCCGTGTGCGACCACCCGCGCAACATCCCCGACGACGTCCTGGAGCGGCTGCCCGCCAACGGCGGCATGGCGATGGTGACGTTCGTGCCGAAGTTCGTGCTCCAGGCGGCCGTCGACTGGACGCTGGCGGCCGACGACAACATGCGTGCCCACGGCCTGCACCACCTGGACACGTCGCCCGAGGCGATGAAGATCCACCACGCCTTCGAGGAGCGCAACCCGCGCCCGATCGCCACGGTGTCCACGGTGGCGGACCACCTGGACCACATGCGCGAGGTGGCCGGCATCGACCACCTGGGCATCGGCGGCGACTACGACGGCACCGCGTTCACCCCGGACGGCCTCGACGACGTCTCCGGCTACCCGAACCTGCTCGCCGAGCTGCTGGACCGCGGCTGGTCCAAGGCCGATCTGGCCAAGCTGACCTGGCAGAACGCGGTGCGGGTGCTCGGCGCGGCGGAGGACGTGGCCCGCGGGCTGCAGGCCACGCGCGCCCCGTCCAACGCCACCATCGAGTCGCTCGACGGCGACGCCTGATCCGCGCGGGCGGGGCAGTCGGCGCAGCCGGCGGCCCCGCCCGCGGCCGGCCTGAAGGCGCGAGCCAGGAGCCCCTGGACGAGGTGGCGCGCACGGCCCGCGAGAGCTGTGGGGCGTACCCCCGAACGCCCCACTCGCCAGGAAGTTCTCCGCACCTCCGTGCGACCGTGACGGTATGCCGGCCGCGACCGACGCTGCCCAGGACGTACGGAGCTGCCATGGCCGACCTCCAGCCCGACATGCCCCGCACGACCGAGGTCGGCGAGCTCGACGGACTGCCCGACGCCCCCTTTCCCGAGCAACCCGGGCAGCCGGAGCCGCACACCCCGGCCGGGGTGCTCCTGGACCAGGCCCGGGCCCTGCTCGCCGCGCACCCCGTCGCCGACGGCTACAGCGGGCTGCCCTGGGCCCTGCGCCATCTGCCCCGCTACGACCTGGAGCTGGGCGAGGCCGCGATCGACACCGACATGCCCCGGATGCGCGAGGGCCATGTGGGCGCGCTGTTCTGGTCGCTGCATCCGCCCGAGGGCCCCGGCGGCGACCGCGCCACCGTCGGGACCCTGGAACAGCTGGACCATGTGCGCTCGGTGATCGAGTCCCACCCGGAGGGGCTGCGCCTGGTGCGCACCGCCGGGCAGGTCATCGACGCCCGCAACTGCGGTCGGATCTCCGTGGTGCTGGGCCCCGCCCACGCCACCGCGCTCGACGACTCCCTCGGCGTCCTGCGCATCCTGCGCGCCCTCGGCCTGCGGGTGCTCACGCTCACCGGCACGGCGTGGGCGGGCGAACGGGGGCTGACCCGGTTCGGCGAGGAGGTCGTCCGGGAGATGAACCGGCTCGGTGTGCTCGCCGATGTCTCCGGCGCCCCTGCGGCCACCGCCGAACGCGTCTTCACGCTGTCCAAGACCCCGGTGCTGTGCAGCCGCTCCGCCGCCCGCGCGCTGCGCCCGCACCCGGCCAACCTGCCCGACGAGCTGCTCGCCGCACTGGGCGCGGCGAGGGGCCTGTGCATGGTGCCGCTGATCGCCGAGCAGACCGGGCCGACGGTCCAGGACGTCGCCGACCACCTCGACCACGTCCGTGACGTGGCCGGGCCGCAGTCCGTCGGCCTGTCCGGCACGTACGACTCCGGGGCCGTCCATCCCCGCGATCTCGCCGACGCCTCCCGCTACCCCCATCTGATCGCCGAGCTGCTGCGGCGCGGCTGGTCCGAGGCCGATCTGGCCCTGCTGACCTGGGGAAACGTCCAACGGGTGCTGCGCAGCGCGGACTTCGCGGCCCGCGCGGCCCAGCACCGCCGGGACACCTCGCCCACGAGGATCACGGAGCTGGACGCCCTCTAGCGCCGGGGGCACCGGGCACGGGCGGCCGGCGAGGCGGCGGTCACGGGCGCTCGATCCGGCACAGGCAGAACGGATGGCCGGCCGGATCGGCGTACACCTGGAAGTCCTTGGTCTCCCGCTCCGTCAGATCCAGTGGCCGGGCCCCCAGCGCGAGCACCCGCTCATGGGCGGCGTCGATCTGCGCCCAGGTGCTGCCCGCGTCGAAGTCGAGATGGAACTGCTGGCCGTTGACGTCCGCGCGCGGCCACTCGGGCGCGGTGTACCCCTCGACCCGCTGGAAGCCCAGCCGCGGCCCGTCCGGGACCTGGAGAACGACCCACTCCTCGTCCTCGGCGTGCGGTTCGCCTCCGGCGACGGCCGCGTAGAAGGCGGCCAGCGCGAGCGGATCGGGACAGTCGAGCACGACGTTGCGGAAACGGGCGACGGACGCCATGAACTCCTCCTCCGGGACGGTCAGCAGGCGCAGAGACAGAACGGGTGCCCGGCGGGGTCGGCGTAGACACGGAAGGTCCGCGCGCGGTCCTGCGTGTCGAGCGGTCGCGCGCCCAGCTCCAGCACGCCCTTCTCGGCCGCGTCCAGGTCCGCCACCGTCAGGTCCAGATGGAACTGCTGGGAGCCGTCCGGCGCCGGCCACGTCGGGGGCTGGTGCCCCGGCGCCCGCTGGAAGGCGAGCGCGGGCCCTGCGGGCACCTTCAGGTCCACCCACGCGCTGTCCTCGGGGTCCGCCTCCACCGTGCCGCCCAGCACTGCGGCGTAGAAGCCGGCCAGCGCACGGGGATCGGGACAGTCCAGCACCACGACGCCGAACGTGGCGAGAGCCATGACTACCTCCTCTGGTTACCCATAGGGGCGGGTAACCGGTAACGGTTACTGCATGGTCCCGCATCGGAGGTAACGTCGCAAGCATGAGTGAGAGATCGGCCGCACCCGGAGCCCTGGCGTTGGTCGAGTCCCTGGTCAACACGCTGGACCTGGAGTCCGGCGCCGACGCGCTGGACACCCGGGAGGGCCAAGGCCGCTTCGGGATCACCGAGAGCGGGCTGGCGCAGGCGCGGGAGCTGCGGGAGTCGCTGCGGGCCGTGCTGCTCGCGCACACCGGTCATCGCCCGCACCGCGCGGTGACCCCGCTCGGCGCGCTGCTGTCCCGGGCGCCCTTGTACGTCGCCGTCGACGAGCGGGACGGGTCCGCAGGATTCACCGCCCCCGCGGACGGCTCGACGCTGCTCACCCGGGTCGCCGCGGCCGTCGCCGAGGCGCTGGTCGCGGGCACCTGGACCCGCCTGAAGGCGTGCGAGGCCGAGACCTGCCACTGGGCGTACTACGACCGCAGCCCGGCCGGACGCGGCCGCTGGTGCTCGATGCAGGTGTGCGGGGCGCGGGCGAAGATGCGGCGGTACCGGGCCAAGGAGGGGTAAGACACAGGGAGTTCAGCGGCCATGCCTGTGCCCGGTGGGGCAGAATGCGCGAAGACGCCGGTTCGGCCGACTGAGCCTCGGCCGAACCGGCGTCGCCCTCGGACTCACGCCGTGGGGCGGCCCATCGCGCGATACGTCCAGCCCGCCCGCCGCCACAGCTCCGGGTCGAGGGCGTTGCGGCCGTCCAGGAGCAGCCGGGACGACGTGACCTCGCCGAGCGCGGCCGGGTCCAGCTCGCGGAACTCCCGCCACTCGGTCAGGTGCAGGACGACATCGGCGCCGCGCACCGCCTGCAGCGCGGAGTCGGCGTAGCCGAGGGTCGGGAAGACCTTGCGGGCGTTGGCCATGCCCTTCGGGTCGTACACGGTGACCTGGCCGCCCTGGAGGTGGATCTGGCCGGCCACGTTCAGCGCCGGCGAGTCGCGCACGTCGTCCGAGTCGGGCTTGAACGTGGCGCCGAGCACCGCGACCCGCTTGCCGAGGAAGGAGCCGCCGCCCAGCGCCTCCCGGGTCATCTCCACCATCGCCCCGCGCCGGCGCATGTTGATCGAGTCGATCTCGCGCAGGAAGGTCAGCGCCTGGTCCGCGCCCAGCTCGCCCGCCCGCGCCATGAACGCCCGGATGTCCTTCGGCAGGCAGCCACCGCCGAAGCCGATCCCGGCGCGCAGGAACTTGGCGCCGATCCGGTCGTCGTGCCCGATGGCCTCCGCCAGCTTCGCCACGTCGCCGCCGCCGGCCTCGCACACCTCCGCCATCGCGTTGATGAAGGAGATCTTCGTGGCGAGGAAGGAGTTCGCGGCCGTCTTCACCAGCTCGGCGGTCGGGAAGTCGGTCACGACGAACGGCGTGCCCTCGCCGATCGGGGTCGCGTACACCTCCCGCAGCAGCTTCTCGGCGCGCTCGCTGCGCACGCCCGCCACGATCCGGTCCGGGTGCAGGGTGTCCTGGACGGCGAAGCCCTCGCGCAGGAACTCCGGGTTCCATGCCAGCTCGGCGTCGCCGCCCGCCGGGGCGTGCTCGGCGAGGTGTCCGGCCAGCCGGTCGGCCGAGCCCACCGGTACGGTCGACTTGCCGACGACCAGGGCCGGACCGTGCAGATGCGGGGCGAGCGAGGAGATCGCGGAGTCGACGTACGACATGTCGCACGCGTACTCGCCGTGCTTCTGCGGGGTGTTGACGCAGACGAAGTGCACATCGCCGAAGGCGCCGACCTCGGCCCAGTCGGTGGTGAACCGCAGCCGTCCGGTGGAGCCCTCGAAACCGGCCACGTGCCGGCGCAGCAGTTCCTCGAGCCCCGGCTCGTACATCGGGGTCTCGCCGCGCTCCAGCATGGCGATCTTCTCGGGCACGACATCGAGTCCGAGCACCTCGAAGCCCAGTTCGGCCATGGCCGCGGCGTGCGTGGCGCCGAGATACCCGGTGCCGATCACGGTGATCTTCAGGCTCATGGGGCTGCTCCAGCTAGGGGTCTCGTCGGTGCGGTGCCCGAGCATAGTCGGGCCGTCCACCGGGCAATTTCCCCGCTGTCGTGTAGCTCACGTAGGCGTGCTGCGGGCAGGCCTCTAAAATTTGAGTTACTTAACGGTAATTAGCGTCAGTATCACTGCGTCTTTGGAGCGTGAGAGACCGTGGCCGGATCGGCTGACTTCGACCTGTACCGCCCGTCCGAGGAGCACGACATGCTCCGCGACGTCGTCCGCGCCCTGGTCGAGGCGAAGATCGCGCCGTACGCCGCGGCGGTGGACGAGGAGGCCCGCTTCCCGCAGGAGGCCCTCGACGCCCTCGTCGCGAACGACCTGCACGCGGTGCACGTCCCCGAGGAGTACGGCGGCGCCGGCGCCGACGCGCTCGCGACCGTCATCGTGATCGAGGAGGTGGCCCGCGCCTGCGTCTCCTCCTCCCTGATCCCGGCCGTGAACAAGCTCGGCTCGCTGCCCGTGATCCTCTCCGGCTCCGAGGAGCTGAAGAAGAAGTACCTGGGCCCGCTCGCCAAGGGCGACGCGATGTTCTCGTACTGCCTCTCCGAGCCGGAGGCGGGCTCGGACGCGGGCGGCATGAAGACCAAGGCCGTGCGCGACGGCGACCACTGGGTCCTCAACGGCGTGAAGCGCTGGATCACCAACGCGGGCGTCTCCGAGTACTACACGGTGATGGCCGTGACCGACCCGGAGAAGCGCACCAAGGGCATCTCCGCGTTCGTCGTCGAGAAGTCGGACGAAGGGGTCTCCTTCGGCGCCCCCGAGAAGAAGCTCGGCATCAAGGGCTCCCCGACCCGCGAGGTCTACTTCGACAACGTCCGCATCCCCGCCGACCGCATGATCGGCGCGGAGGGCACCGGTTTCGCGACCGCCATGAAGACCCTGGACCACACCCGCATCACCATCGCCGCCCAGGCGCTCGGTGTGGCGCAGGGCGCCCTCGACTACGCCAAGGGCTATGTCCAGGAGCGCAAGCAGTTCGGCAAGGCGATCGCCGACTTCCAGGGCATCCAGTTCATGCTCGCCGACATGTCGATGAAGATCTCGGCGGCCCGCGCCCTCACCTACCAGGCCGCCGCCGCCTCCGAGCGCGGCGACGCCGACCTCACCTACCTGGGCGCCGCCGCCAAGTGCTTCGCCTCGGACGTGGCCATGGAGGTCACCACGGACGCCGTCCAGCTGCTCGGCGGCTACGGCTACACCCGCGACTACCCGGTGGAGCGCATGATGCGCGATGCCAAGATCACCCAGATCTACGAGGGCACGAACCAGGTCCAGCGGATCGTCATGGCCCGCAACCTGCCGTAACGGCACGGGGGCCGGAGTCCTCCGGGTCTCGGTGAGAGGCGCCCCTCGGGGCGCCTTTCTGCTTTCCGGGCGCACCTGCCGACCGGTCGGTCACATGCGGGGCGGGCTGCCGGGACGTAGGACGGAAGCAGACGGGACCCCGTCCGGGTCCCCGCCCCACCAGGAGGAGCCATGACCCAGCCCGGAACGATGACGCCCATGACCCAGCAGATGCAGGACTGCGTCAACGCCTGCATGGCCGCTCACACCATGTGCGAGCAGACCATGAGTTCCTGCATGCAGATGGGCGGCCAGGCCCAGATGCAGATCATGCGCGCGCTCATGGACTGCTCCGAGACGACCCGTATGTGCGCCGACATGATGATGCGCCGCTCGCCCATGGCGGGCGACATGTGCGCGATGTGCGCGAAGGCGTGTGACATGTGTGCCGACGCGTGTATGGCGATGCCGGACGATCCGCAGATGATGCGCTGCGCGGAGGCGTGTCGCCGCGCAGCGGAGATGTGCCGCGCCATGGCGGGCGCCAAGATGTGACGCTCGCCCGAACGCGATCGAGGGCACCCGACGGGGTGCCCTCGATCGGCTGCGCGGCAGCGGTCACCCGGTGCCGGAGACCGTGACCTTCTGGTCGTTGTTCAGCTCGTCCACCAGCGTCTTGACCTTCGCCTTGTCCCAGACGAGGTTGCCGCCGACGGAGCCGGAGATCGGCATGTTCAAGGACGTGCCACCACCGCCCTGGACACCCTTCATCGCCCAGAACATCGAGCCCAGGTCCCACAGGGACATGTCCTTGTCGACGATCAGGGAGTCCAGGCCCGCGCCCATCACCGGGTAGAACGTGAACGGGTTCAGGATCGTCGACGGGGTGGCCACCTGGTGGGCCAGCGCCGACAGGAACTTCTGCTGGTTCTTGGTGCGCTGCAGATCGGACGCGGCGAACGCGTGCCGGGTGCGGACGAAGGCGAGGGCCTGCTGGCCGTTCAGGGTCTGGTCGCCCGCCTTGAAGTCGGCGCCGGACCACTTGTCCTTGAAGCCCTTGTCGATGTTGATGTCGACGCCGCCGACCGCGTCCACGATGTTCGCGAAGCCCTGGAAGCCGATCTCCACATAGTGGTCGATGTGCAGACCGGTGTTGGCCTCGATCGTGCGGACCAGCAGCGTCGGCCCGTCCTCGGCGTAGGTCGCGTTGAGCTTCTCCTGGCGGCCCGTGGCCGGGTAGACCTTCCCGGACGTCGAGCCCTTGTACGAGGGGACCGTCACGTTGGAGTCGCGCGGCAGCGAGACCAGCGTGTCGCCGTTGTCGCCGACGTGCAGGATCATCATCGAGTCGGTGCGCTTGCCCTCGGCGCCGCCGGTGTGCAGCTTCTTCTCGTCCGCCTTGGACATGCCCTCACGGCTGTCCGAGCCGACGATCAGGTAGTTCGTGCCCGCGCCCGACGCCGGCCGGTCGATGACCTCGGACAGGTCGACCTCGCGGCGCAGCTTGGAGTCGGCCCAGAAGTACGTCGCGATCGAGGTCACCACCAGCACGGTCGCCAGCGTGATCACGGTCCACTTGATCCGGCGCCGCCAGTTCGGCGCGGGCCGCGGGGCGCGGGGCGGCCCGTCCGCCGTACCGCCCGGGCCCTGGCCGCCGTAGACCTGCCCGGTGTTGTACCCGCTGTCGTAGTCGTCGTATCCCTGGCCGTCGGCGTACGACGGCTGCTGCGGGACACCGGCTCCGTACGGCGGTGCCGCCGGGCCGGGGTCGCCGTAGGAGCGCTGCCCGGGCGGTACCGCCGGACCGCGCCGCACCTGACGCATCACACGCGCGTCCTCCGGCTGCGCGCCGGCGCTTCCGCGTCCGTACCGGGGTCCGCGATTGTTGTCGGACCATCCCTCGGGCCAGTCATTCATGCGGACCAGTGTGCAGGGCACCGCCGTATGGCTTACAAGGGCTGTCGGAAAATAGGGGCGGCGCTGTTGCGAAGCCGACACAAAATCCGCGACTGCCGCCTCGGCATATGGTGGACGCCATGACAGACCAGGCCACGGACGCGGAACCGGACATCCCCGGCAAGCCGACGTCCGCCTCGCGCACCACCCTCAGCCACATCATGACCCACAGCGACACCAACCTGCTGGGGACGGTGCACGGCGGTGTGATCATGAAGCTGGTCGACGACGCGGCGGGCGCGGTGGCCGGCCGGCACTCCGGCGGCCCCGCCGTCACCGCCTCCATGGACGAGATGGCCTTCCTGGAGCCGATCCGGGTCGGTGACCTGGTCCATGTCAAGGCGCAGGTGAACTGGACCGGCCGGACCTCCATGGAGGTCGGTGTGCGGGTCCTCGCCGAGCGCTGGAACGAGTCGACCCCGGCCACCCAGGTCGGCTCCGCCTACCTGGTCTTCGCCGCCGTCGACGCCGACGGCAAGCCGCGCCGGGTACCGCCGGTGATCACGGAGACCGACCGCGACCGCCGCCGCTACCAGGAGGCCCAGATCCGCCGCACCCACCGCCTGGCCCGCCGCCGCGCCATCCGCGAACTGCGCGAGAAGAGGGCGGCGGCGGGGCTGGAGGACTGAGCGCCCCCGAGCGCGCTCAGCAGAGCACCTCGTCGCCCCGCACCGCGGTCAGCTGCGGCCGGGCGGGGTCCTCGAAGCGGACCTTGTGCACGTCCTTGAAGTCCGTCCCTGCGGTCACCTTCAGCAACGGCCCCTGACCCGGTACCGCGCGCAGTTCGCTGCCCGGCAGGGCGACGGCCAGCGAGCGGGCGGAGCGGTCCCAGCGGGGGTCGTAGGAGATGACCGTGTGCGGCACATGGGCCGGGGCGGTCACCGGCTGGCGGGTCGTGGCGAAGCCGGTCGCCGCGAGCGCCGAGTCGACGCGCCCCGCGAGGCCCTCCGTACCGGTGCCGTTCGCCACCTGGACCCGGATCTGCCGCGGGTCCACGTCCACCGGCGCCGGTGCGGGGGTGTGGGCGTGGTGCGGCTGGTCCGCGGTGAGCGACGTGTCGTCGCGCAGGGCCGTGAAGAGCTGGTCCGACTTGGCCGAGTCCCACTTCAGGGTCGAGCCGATGCCCTTGACGTCGTAGTTCATCTGCGCGATCGGCACGGTGGTGAACTCGGAGGAGGACGGCGAGAAGCTGCGCATGGCCCGGCCGAGGTCGAGCAGTTCGTCCGCGCCGAAGCCCTCGTCGGCGCGGACCGAGCCGAGCACGGCCCGGGTGACGTCCCGGAACCGCATCGGGTTCAGCAGCACCCCCGAGGAGGTGGCCCGCTCGATCAGCGCGGCCAGGAACTGCTGCTGCCGCTTCATCCGGCCCAGGTCGCTCGCCCCGTCGATGTGCCGGGCCCGCACGTACTGCAGGGCCTGCCCGCCGCTGAGGGTGTGGGTGCCGGCGGCGAGATCCAGGCCGGTGTAGGAGTCCTTCAGCGGGGTCGTCGTACAGATCCGCACCCCGCCGAGGACGTCCACGGTCTTCATGAAACTGGCGAAGTCGACCTCCAGATAGTGGTCGATCTTCACATGGGTCATGTTCTCGACCGTGCGGATCGTCAGCTGGGGGCCGCCCTCGGCGTAGGCCGCGTTGAGCTTGATCGGGTGCCCCGTGTGCTGCTGCCCCGAGGTGTCGTCGGTGTGCGGGGGCACCTCGGCGTAGGAGTCGCGCGGCAGGCTCACCACGGTGGCCCGGTCCCGGTTCTCCGAGATGTGCACGATCATCATCGTGTCGGTGCAGTGGCAGGGCACCCCGCCCAGCCGGAACTGCCGCCGCTCCCGCTCGGTGATCTTGTCGCGGCCGTCGGTGCCGACCAGCAGCACATTCGTGCCGTGGCCCGCGCGGGGCCGGTTCTTCATGTCCTTGAATGCGTCGACCCGCGCGATGCCCGCGTCCAGGCTGCTGATCACCGCGTGCCCGATCCCGGCGGAGGCGAGCACCAGCACGGACAGCGTGGTCGCCGCCCGCATCGCCCAGCGGGGCCGCCGCGGCGGCCGCAGGGACCTCACCCGCTCGGGCGGGCGCGGCACACGGCGGGGCGGCTGCGGTCGGCGCTGCGGACTGGGGGTACCTCCCACGCGTTTGGCAGTGGGGGAGGGCGACCGGGGCGGGCTGGCCAAGAAGGACACCTCCGGGCGGGGCCGTACGTGGGATCCGTGAGCACCGTAGGCCGATACGATCTCCAGCCCGCGTCTTACGCCCCGGCGGCGCGCACCGGTGTCCCCCGTTCGCGGTAACGTGAGCCCCCTATGAACGCCAAGCCCGACGTGCCGCTCCCCGCCGTTTCCGTGATCATGCCCGTCCTCGACGAGGAGCGGCATCTGCGGGGGGCCGTCCAAGCGATCCTCGCGCAGGAGTACGCCGGCGAGATGGAAGTCGTCATCGCCCTCGGTCCGTCCACGGACCGCACGGACGAGATCGCCGCCGAGCTGGTGCGCGAGGACCCGCGCGTCCACACCGTCCCGAACCCCACCGGCCGCACCCCCGCCGCGCTGAACGCGGCGATCAAGGCCTCCCGGCACCCGATCGTGGTCCGTGTCGACGGTCATGGCATGCTCTCGCCGAACTACATCGCCACCGCCGTCCGGCTCCTCGGGGAGACCGGCGCGCAGAACGTCGGCGGCATCATGCACGCCGAGGGCGAGAACGACTGGGAGCACGCGGTCGCCGCCGCGATGACCTCCAAGATCGGTGTCGGCAACGCCGCCTTCCACACCGGCGGCCAGGCGGCCCCCGCCGAGACCGTGTACCTCGGCGTCTTCCGCCGCGAGGCGCTGGAGCAACAGGGCGGCTACAACGAGGAGTTCATCCGCGCCCAGGACTGGGAGCTGAACTTCCGGATCAGGGAGGCCGGCGGGCTCATCTGGTTCTCGCCCGAGCTGAAGGTCTCGTACCGGCCCCGGCCCTCGGTGCGGGCGCTGGCCAAGCAGTACAAGGACTACGGCCGCTGGCGGCACGTCGTGGCCCGCTACCACTCCGGCTCCATCAACCTGCGCTATCTCGCCCCGCCGACGGCGGTGTGCGCGATAGCGGCCGGAATCGTGGTCGGCGCCGCGCTCACCCCGTGGGGCCTCGTCGTCCCCGGCGGCTACCTCGCGGCGATCGCCGCGGGCTCCGTCCCGGCGGGCAAGGGGCTGCCCCTGAAGGCCCGGCTGCAGATCCCGGTGGCCCTGGCCACCATGCACATGTCGTGGGGTTGGGGCTTCCTGACCAGCCCGAAGTCGCTGGCGAAGAAGGTCATCGCGTCGCGGCGGCAGGCAGTGCCGGCCTGACACCAGACACAGCCACGAAGGGCCCCTCCCGCGCCGGGAGGGGCCCTTCGCGTCCGCCGGTCACGCCTCGACGGTCACCACTGGTACGGCTTGTACACGTCCATGCACTGCGAGGAGTCCGAGCCGTTGAGGGCGTCGGAGCCGGTGGGCAGGTCGCCGGCCTTCGGCTTGGCCTGCTTGGGGTAGGCGGTGCCGGTGCGCCAGTCCGCGCCCACGACCACCGTGACCCCCGACACGTCGGTCGACTGCTTCACCGCGCTCGTCGGGATTCCGAGCGCCTTCGCCACGGCCTGCGCGTCGCCCTGAAGGTCCGCGCTCGGGTACTGCACGACCGTGCTGTCCGCGGACAGCGTTCCCGAGGAGTCGGCACTCGCCCTGGCGTAGCCCTGCTGCGCCAGCACCTGGCTGATCTCGCCGGCGCGTCCCTGCGCCGCGCTCTGCGTGGACGTCTGCGTGGCGTTGCGCACCAGGACGCCCAGCCGACTCGGGTCCGTGGACGGCGACTTGGCCGGAGTGCCCTTGCTCGCGACCGGTTTCGTGTCCGAGGCCTTGCCGTTCTTGTCGAACGGTACGTCGTCGCGGAGCATCTGCCAGATCCGGTTGGCGTCGGCCGTCTCCGGCACGACGTGCTCGGAGTTCTGCGGGTCCTTGGCGTTGGGCATCGTCACCGACGTGATGCGGTTCTCCGGGACCGATTTCAGCTCCATGCCCAGGTCGTACAGTTTTTTGACCGTGCCGATCTCCTCGGAGACCTTCAGGGACTTGGTGGCCGACTCGGCCAGGTCCATCAGCCGGCCGGTGTCGGTGAACACGTTCTGGTGCTTCAGCGTGCGGATCATCGAGTTCAGGTACATGTGCTGGGCGCGGGCGCGCATCAGATCGCTGCCCCAGGCATGCCGGGTGCGCAGCCACTGCAGGGCCTGCACGCCCTGGACCTTGTGCGTCCCGGCGGTCAACTTCAGCCCGGAGCCGCCGCGCTGGGCCGGCGTCGAGCGGTCCCAGACGTTCTGCTTCACGCAGACGTCGACGCCGCCGATGGCGTCCGCCATGCTCACCACACCCGCGAAGTCGATCGTCATCCAGTGGTCGATGTAGACCCCGGTGAGGTTCTCCCAGGTGGCCAGCGTGCAGCCGGCGCCGCCGCGGGCCAGCGTGGTGTTGATGATGTCGTTGGTCGCCGGGAAGACCTTGCCGCTGTCCGGGTCGGTGCACTTGGGGATGTCGACCCGGGTGTCCCGGGGGATGCTCACCATGGCGGCGCTCTTGCGGTCCGCGGACAGGTGGATGAGCATCTGCACGTCGGCGAGCGGAGGAGCGCCGACGCTGTCCCTGCTGCCGCCGAGCTTCAGATTCTCCGCGGAGTTGCGGCTGTCCGAGCCGATCAGCAGGATGTTCACCGGTGTCTGCCCGGCCGCGTTGGCCGGTGTCCGCTGCGCCTTGGAGTCGTCGCCGCTGCTGCGCTGCCCCTTTTGAATGTTGCCGTTCAGGTGCTCGTAGTAGAGATAGCCGGCTCCGGCGGTGCCGATTATCACCACCGCGAGGACGGTCGCCGACCAGCGCAGAGCACGCCGTCTGCGGCGCGGCCGCTCGGCCCCGAAGCCGCCTCTGAGTCGCCCCCCGCCGCGCCCGCCGGACCCCTCCGGCGGCTTGCGGTCCTGTGATGCGAGCGACATCGTGTCGTCGACCGCAGGATCCTTCCCTCGTACATCGCTCTGCGCCAAGCTTCCTGCCCTCCCCACCCTCGCGCGTGCCAAACGGGCCCGTCCCGCGTCCGGTTAGACGCACGACGGACCCGCCTGGTTACCTAAGAATTCTTAAGAAGCGCACTTCACCTTGTCCGCCGTGGACTTGTCGACGTCCGGGGCCTTCGTCGGCGCGGTGAGCGAGACACCCGCGCCCTTGAAGTCCTTGCCCAGCGTCAGCGTCATCGCCGGCAGCCCCTGGGAGTTGATCACGCTCTTGCCGGGCTTGAGCGCGGAACCGGACAGCCCCATGAGATGGGCCAGCTCCCGCGCCTGGGCGGCCTGGTCGGGCGCGTACTCCAGCGTGGTCTTGGCCAGGGAGCCCGCGTTGCCCGCGTTCTCGGACTTCAGCACGCCCTCCTGGGTCTGCAGCCACTGGAGGGTCTCCTGCGCGCTGCCCGACTCGGCGCCGCCGTTGAGGATGCGCACCCGCACGTCGGAGGGTGCGGACATGCTGCCCTTCAGACGCGCGGCCTCCGCGTCCTTGGCCGCCTTCTCCCTCTTCTTCACCTCGGTGAAGGAGACGTCGTTCTTGATCGCGTCGAAGACATCGGGGGCGGTGGTCTGGTTGACGATGACCGTCTTGTGGACGGCACCGTCGGCCGGGTTGTCGATCACGGGCACCGTCACGAACGAGATGTTCTTCGTCGGGACCTTCTTCAGCTCCAGCGCGATGTCCTTGAGCGTGCCCACGGAACCGATGCCCTGGTCGACGGTGAGCGCCTTCGTGGCGGCCTCGGCGAGATCGATCAGCTTGCTCGGGTTGGTGAGCGTGTCGCTGGAGGACATCTTCCGCATCAGCGAGGCCATGAACTGCTGCTGCACCTTGATGCGGTCGAGGTCGCCCTGGTTGCCCCAGCTGTGCCGGGTGCGGACGAAGGCCAGGGCCTGCTCGCCCTGGATCTTGTGCTCGCCGGCCGACAGCTTCAGGTGCGAGTCCTTGTCGTTCACCGCGTGCGCGAGGCACACGTCCACGCCGTCGACCGCCGAGGTCAGCGTCTTCACCGCGTTGAAGTCGACCATCATGAAGTGGTCCGGCTGGATGCCGGTGACCTCCTGCACCGTGCGCATGGTGCAGCCCGGATCCCGCCCGTCCTGCCCGAGGCTCGTGTTGAAGCGGGCGTTGTCGGTGCCCGCGATGACCCTCTCGGAGCCGTCGGGCTGCTTGGTCTGGCAGTCCGGCACGTTGACGATCAGGTCACGCGGAATGCTGAGCGCGGTCGCGTTCGTCCGGTCCTTGGAGACGTGCAGCAGGATGTTGGTGTCGGCGTGCCCGACGCTGCCCTTGTCGCCGTAGCCCTCGTTGCCCTTGCCGGTGCGCTTGTCGGTTCCGATGATCAGGATGTTGAAGGCGTCGTCCTTGCTGAAGCCGTTCTTGGCCGCGCTGCCGACGTCCGTCGTGGTGACGTTGCCCTCGAGGTGCTTGAGGTAGAGGTAGCCGGCCGTGCCGATGGCGACCAGTACGAACGCAGTGACGCCGGCGGTCCACGCCAGTATCTTCTTGGCCTTCGACTTCTTCTTCACCGGCCGCCGGGCGGCACGGCGGCCCTGCGGGGTCTCCGGCTCGCCGCCGCGGCGCCGGCCCGAGCGCGGCGGCGGCACGGAACCGCCGCGCGCCTTGCCCGTCCTGCCCGCCTCGCGGTTCTCGCCGGGCGCCGAGTCCTTGCGGCGGCGCGGTGCGCCGGCGTTGTCCCGGGCGGCGGGTTTGCGGGGGCGAGGGACCGACGACTGCGGAGCGGAAGGGCCCAGTCGCAGTTCGTATTCGCCGGTGTTCGGATTGAGCACCCACTGGTCTGCGGGATCGATGTTGTCCGCCCGCCCACGGCCTTGCGCGTCCACGGTTGTCCGAATCCTCCGTCGGGGCCACGCGGCGCCTTCCCCCTCAAAGGCGCTCGGGTCTCGGTGAAACAGTGCACGACCCCAGGACGGACCTTGCGGCCGGGTGCACCGGATCGCTCACACTATCCGCCCAGTTCAGCGTCAAGCGACGCCGGTGACAAATTCCTCTGCCTACAACTGGGCAATACGCCTCATTTCCTGGAGGGAAGTTCGGCGTCTTGATGTGCGCATTACCCACAGGTGTGTTCGGCGGCGGTGTTCCCGTGGAAGGTGGGCGCGGGGGCGGGATCGCCCTTGCCGTCCGGCGCCGAGGCCCCCGACGGCTGGTTCCGGGCCACCGCCACGGGCCGGTCGGTCCGCAGCCGCGCGAACAGCTTCTCGGCCTCCGGCTCCACGAGTTGATCACGATTGGCGTCGTAGACGTACGATTCCCTCGGAACGGTCAGGAACTGCACCCGTTCGGTGGGGATGTCGCGCAGCCCGCGCACCAACTGGTACAAGCCGCGCAGACTGGCCAGTTCCGGATCGGTGGTCAGCGAGGAGGTCGCGGCGTCCAGCACCGGGTACAGCTTCACCGGGTTCAGCAGGACGTCGTTGCTCCGCATCTTGTCGACGAGCGCGGCGAGGAACCGCTGCTGGCGCTCCATGCGTTCGGTGTCGCTGCCGTCGCCGAGCGACTTGCGGGCCCGCACGTACCCGAGCGCCTGCTCGCCGTCGAGCATGACCTTCCCCGCGGGCAGCTTCAGCTTGGCCGCCTTGTCGTCGATGGGCTCCTTCAGGCAGACCCGCACCCCGTCGACGGCGTCCACCATCTCCTTGAACCCGCTGAAGTCCACGACCACGTGATGGTTGATCCGAATGCCCGTCAGCTTCTCGACGGTCCGGATCGTGCACCCCGAACCGCCCACCTGGAAGGCGTGGTTGAACATCGCGAACACCGGCTCGCTGCGGGTGCCGTCGGACTGCCGGCAGCCGGGGACGTCCACCATCAGGTCCCGCGGCAGCGACACGGCGGTGGCGCTGCGCCGGTTCGCGGCCAGATGCAGCAGGATCGTGGTGTCCGAACGCTCGGTGCCCAGATCCCGCCCGTACCGCGCGTTCCCGTCCCCGGACCGCGTGTCGGATCCGATCAGCAGGATGTTCTGGGCGCCCCGCACCAGCGCGGTCGGCCGCTCGGCCTCGTACTGGGCCAGTTCCCTGGCGGCCGCGTCGTCCGCGGTGATGTTCGCGCTGAGCTTGGCGTACAGGGCCCAGCCGGTCCCGGCGGCCGCCACCACGAGCACGCCCAGCCCGAGCGCCGTCCCCTTCACCGACCGCCGCCTGCGCCGCCGCCGAAGCCCTTCCCCGGTGGCCGAGGCCCCGGGACCGGGACCGAGGGCCTTGCCTGCGGAGTCGGTCACGGGCGGGGCACCCCCTCAAGGCGTACGAGCGTCACGTCCTGCTCCTACGAGCGTGGCGGGGAGGGGGAGCGCGAGCGCCCTTTGTTACTCCACTCGGGGGACCTGCGGCTCCCCGCCAGGCCGACGACTTCTACCGCCGCAGCGCGCTCACCCGCTCACTGTCGATCCGCTTGGCGAGAGCGTCCTCGTCCAGCCGGTCCAGATGCCGGCAGAGCACCACGGACCCCCCGACGGCCAACGGCGCGTACAAGCCCGCGGCGACCCCTTCCCAGGTGTCGTACGAGAGCCCCGAGAGCAGCCTCGCGCCGGGCCCCGCCAGATCCAGCGCGGGCGCCTCGGCCAGGGCCCGCTCGACCACCTCCGCCCCGCTGAACTCCCGCCCGGCGACGATCAGCGCGGGCTCCTCGGGATCCACCGGAGCAAGCGGCGCGAACCGGTCGCCCTGGCCGGGCACCTCGACGGCGTAGTCGAGGAACCCGTCCGGGGCCTGCGAAAAACGCCCGCCCAACGGCCGCAGCGCGAGAGCGACCCGCTCCCCGCGGCAGGCCCGCGCGGCGTCCAGCGTGTCCGGCCCGCTGACGACGGCATCCGCGGCGGCCGGATCCCCGCCGAGATCCGCCAGCACGCCCACGGACGAACAGGCCAGCAGCCACACCGCCGTCTGCCAGTGCGCGGGCAGCAGCAGCGCGAGGCGGTCGCCGGGCTCGGCCGCGAGGTCGCCCTGGAGGAGGTTCGCGGTCTTGGCCACCCAATTGGCGAAGGTGGCCACGGACAGTTCGACGCGTTCGCCCGTGGCGTCGTCGTAGAAGGTCACCAGCGGGCGGCCGGGGTCCGCGGCGAGCGCGGAAGCCAGCAGGTCGGCAGGGGTGCGATCGGTGGCGTTCATCCGGAAAAGGGTACGCGCGGGCCGGTGTGCGCGGCGTGCGCCGGTGCCACCGGTTCGGCGGAACGACTGTCGGCGGTCCGTCAGTTCACCGATGGACATATTTGTACGGCTATGTTCAAGATCAGAAGCATGCGTGGATTCCTGACTTCCTCGATCGGCGCCACATGCGCCACGGCTCTCGCACTCCCGCTGACCCTGCCCGCGACCAACGCGAGTGCCGCGACCGCGACCCCGACAGCTGCGACCGAAGTGACCGCGATCCCCGGAAGCACCCGCTCGCTGCCCCTCGCCCCCCTCTCCGCCGAGCGCGTCCTCGGCACCGCCCCGCTGCAGGGGCTCCACCGGCCGGGCGGAGAGCACTTCTCCCTCGTCGGAGTCGTCTGGGACGACCCGGACACCCGACTGCACGGACGGGTCCAGGTGCGCACCCGCTCGGCCGCGACGGGAGCGTGGTCCGGCTGGCAGGACGTCGAGACGCACAACGCCGACCACGGCGCCGACCCGGGCACGGCGGAACGGGGCGCGCGGCGGGTGCGCGGAGCCACCGCGCCGCTGTGGGTGGGCGCCTCGCAGGGCGTGGACGTCCGGGTCCGCGCCGACGGCACGGGCCGGGACGGCCGCACGGGCAGGCCGCGGCCACCGCGGTCGTCACTGCCCTCGGGGCTGCGCCTGCAGCTCGTCGACCCCGGCGACGAGGCGCCGCCCGAGGGCGCGCCGCTCAGAGGGGCGCCGGCCGACCAGCCCCACACCGATCTGGACACGGACGCGGCACGCGCGGCCTCGACCGCCAACACCGACATCGCCCGCTACGGAGCCCTGGACATCCCGGCGCTGGGCAAGCGGGCCACCGAGCAGGAACTCACCCGCCTCAGGGGCCCGGTGAAGGGCAAGCCGCACATCGGGGCGCGCCCGCGGATCGTCACACGGCGCGGCTGGGGCGCGGACGAGGCGGTGCGCTCGGGCGGGTTCGTCTACTCGAAGAAGATCAAGGCCGTCTTCGTGCACCACACGGCCTCCGGCAACAACTACACCTGCTCCGAAGCCCCCTCCGTCATCCGCAGTATCTACCGCTACCACGTCGACAGCATGGGCTGGCGCGACATCGGCTACAACTTCCTCGTCGACAAGTGCGGAACCATCTACGAGGGCCGGGCCGGCGGCGTGGCGAAGGCGGTCCTCGGCGCGCACACCCTCGGCTTCAACAACAGCAGCACGGGCATCGCCGTGATCGGCACGTACGGCACGGCGAAGCCGCCCAAGGCCGCGGTGACGGCGCTCTCCAGGCTCGCCGCGTGGAAGCTCGGGCTCTACGGCGTCAATCCACGCGGAAAGACATATCTCACGTCGGCCGGTGGCAACCTCTACGCCAAAGGTAAGAAGGTACGACTGAACGTGATCTCCGGCCATCAGGACGGATACGCCACCGAGTGCCCCGGCGAACGGCTTTATGCCAAGCTCGGTACGGCCCGTTCCGGCGCGGCGCGCTACCAGGGGCGCTGAGCGAGCGGGGGCGCGCGTTCGGTGCCGTCGTCGGGGGGCCCGTCGGTCTCACACCGTCCTCATACCGATCTCGCGGGAAACCGCGCGGTCGTCAAGGGTGCCGCCGCTACGGTCTGCATACACTGACCGGCCGAAACGAGTGAAACGAGAAGTTCGGCCGGTCCCGGCAGGAAGCAGAGACGACAGGTGACAGAAGCGATCCTCCTGGTCGGCGGCAAAGGCACCCGGCTGCGTCCGCTCACGGTGCACACGCCCAAGCCCATGGTCCCCGCCGCCGGGGTGCCTTTCCTCACGCACCAGCTGGCGCGCGCCAAGGCCGCCGGCGTGGACCACATCGTCCTCGCCACCAGCTATCTGGCCGAGGTCTTCGAGCCGTACTTCGGCGACGGCTCCGCACTCGGCCTGCACATCGAGTACGTGACGGAGGAGGAACCGCTCGGCACGGGCGGTGCCATCCGCAACGTCGCCTCGCGCCTGCACTCCGGCCCCGACGACCCGGTGCTGATCTTCAACGGCGACATCCTGACCGGCCTGGACATCGGGTCCCTGGTGGCCACCCACGAGTCCACGGGCGCGGACGTCTCCCTCCACCTGACGAAGGTGACGGATCCGCGGGCCTACGGCCTGGTCCCCACGGACGCGTCCGGCAGGGTGCTGGCCTTCCTGGAGAAGCCGCAGACGCCCGAGGAGATCGTCACCGACCAGATCAACGCGGGGGCGTACGTCTTCCGCCGCTCGGTCATCGACACGATCCCGCTGGGCAGGCCGGTGTCGGTGGAGCGCGAGACGTTCCCGGACCTGCTGTCGGCCGGCGCCCACCTCCAGGGCCTGGTCGACTCCACGTACTGGCTGGACCTCGGCACCCCGGCGGCGTTCGTCCGCGGCTCGGCCGACCTGGTCCTCGGGCGCGCCCCGTCCCCGGCCGTCCCCGGCCGCTGCGGCGACCGCCTGATCCTGCCCACGGCCACCGTGGCGGCGGACGCCAAGCTGACGGGCGGCACCGTGGTGGGCGAGGGTGCGTTCGTGGCCGAGGGCGCGCGGGTCTTCGGCTCGACCATCCTCCCCGGCGCCGTCATCGAACCCGGCGCCGTCATCACCGACTCCCTCATCGGCACGGGGGCCCGCGTGGGCGAGCGCACGGTCCTCACCGGCACGGTCATCGGGGACGGCGCGGTCATCGGCGCCGACAACGAACTGCGCGAGGGAGTACGCGTGTGGTGCGACGCCCGCATCCCGGCGGGGGCGCTCCGCTTCTCCTCCGACCAGTGAGCGGGAGGGGGATGGGGGCCGGCCACGGGGGCCGCGCCCCCAGGCCCCCATCGGGCGACCTCCCATCGGGCCGGGGGTCCTGCGGTACTCCGTCTGCGGCCGGACGGCGCCTGCTCGCGCGGCTCCCCGCGCGCCTCGGGGACTGAGGTCCCGTCGGGTTCAGAGCAACCCGATGTCCACCCGAGGCATCTTCGGCACCCGCCGAGCGGGCACCTGGCCACTGAGCAGGATCAGCCGCGCCGCCCGGTGCCGCTGCCCCGCGTACGGCTCCAGCAGGCGCAGCATCGCCGCGTCGTCGGCATCACGGTCCCCCGCCAACGCCCACCCCACGATCCCCGGCAGATGCAGGTCCCCGACCGTCACCGCATCCGCCGCCCCATGACTGCGCTGCACGACCTCCGCCGACGTCCAGGGCCCGACCCCCGGCACGACCTCCAGGCGCGCCTGCGCCTCCCGCGCCGGCATCCCCGTCGCCTGCTCCAGCCGCGCAGCGACCCGCACGGACCGCAAAATCGTGGACGCCCGCTTGTCGTCGACCCCGGCCCGGTGCCACTCCCAGGAGGGAATCAGCGCCCAGGCACGCGGCGTCGGCATCACGAACATCGGCCGCTCGCCCGCCCCCGCGGGCCCCGGCGCCGGCTCCCCGAACCCGCGCACCAGCAGCCGCCACGCCCGGTACGCCTCCTCGGTCGTGACCTTCTGCTCCAGCACCGACGGAATCAGCGACTCCAGCACCAGCCCGGTCCGGGTCAGCCTGAGCCCCGGCCGCCGATGCCGCGAGAGCGCCACCACCCGGTGCCGGGGCACGAACGCCTCCGGTTCGTCGGCCGCGCCGAGCCACTCGGGCAACTGGTCCAGCAGCCACTCCGCCCCGGGCCCCCACGCCGCGCCGAGCACCTCACCGCCGTCCGCCCGTACCCGCAGCGTGCCCGGTCCGGCAGGCGTACGGCAGGTCCGCCACACGGATCCGTCCGCGGTGGTCCGGAAGGTGGGGTCGGCGGGTCCGCGGCGCAGCGGTCCGAGCACCAGCCCCAGATCGAGCGGTCCGTCCGGCACCCATCGCCGCGTCCGCGCGGGCGTCGCCGCCTGCCGCGGCATCCCGGCGCTCCCGCTCGCGGGCACGCCGACATGGCCCCCGCGCACGGTCGTACGCGTGGGCCGTCCGGCGAAACGTCCTGCCACGAAGAATCCCGGGATGCAGTGAGAGACCGACGAGAGCTACGAGCCTAGGCCAGGGGGCAGGGACCAGGGGCCCGGTCCGGGGTAGTCAGGGCCGGCGGAAGCCAGGCCGGACAAGGCCGAGCCCGAGACCAGCCGCAGCCGCCCCGGCTGACCCGGTCCCCACCGACCGCCGGCGCCCGGCTCACGGTCGGAGCGTCACCGCACCTCGACGAACGCCCCCGCGTCCCGCTCCGGCCGTGGTCCCGGCTCCCCGGCCGGATGCCCGACCGCCACCGCACCCATCGGCTCCCAGTCCGCGGGCAGCGCGAGCACCTCGCGCACCACGTCCCGGCAGAACATCGTGGACGACACCCACGCCGAGCCCAGCCGCTCCCCGGCCAGCGCCACCAGCAGGTTCTGCACGCCGGCGCCCATCGCGACGACGAACATCTCCCGCTCGGCACCGTCGCGCCGCGCGTCCCCGTAGTGGTGCGAGCCGTCCATGACGAGGCAGGGCACGACCAGATACGGCGCACGCCGCAGCACGTCCCCGCGCCGCACCCGCTTCGCGACGGACTCCTCGCTCTTGCCGTCACGGCGCAGGTCGGCGATCCAGGCGTCCCGCATCGCGTCCAGCAGCCGGGTCCGGGACTCCTCCGTCTCCAGCAGCACGAACCGCCACGGCGTGGTGTGATGCGGGGCGGGCGCGGTCAGCGCCGCCGCGACCGCGCGCCGTACCGCGCCCGGGTCCACCGGCTGGTCGGTGAAGGCCCGGACCGTACGCCGCTGGGTCACCGCCTCCCGGACCGCCTCGGACGTGCCGAGCCGGAACATGTCGTCCCGCGCGGTGCGCACCAGTGCCCGCGCGCCCTCGCCGTCCTGCGGGTCCAGCACATGGGGCAGGCCGCGCACCACGGCGACCGGACGCCCGGCCGCCTTGCCCTTGACGAGGTCGCCGGCGGCGGCCAGTTCGTCCGCCGTGGCGACGATCGTCGCACCGAGCGGATTGCCGTGCGCGTCCGTGCCCCCGCGCAGATCGTCCAGCACGCGCACCCCGGCGGCACCGATCGCCACGTCCGTGAGCCCCGAGCGCCAGGGCCGTCCGAAGGTGTCGGTGACGATCACACCCACGTCGACACCGAGAGCGGCGCGCAGGCCGTCGCGGATCGCACGCGCGGACGCGTCCGGGTCCTCGGGCAGCAACAGCACGGTCCCGGCGGGGGTGTTGGAGGCGTCGACCCCGGCGGCGGCCATGACCAGGCCCTGCCGGTTCTCCACGATGCGCAGCGTGCCGCGCCGGGCGACGACGCGGACCGTCTCGTCGTCGATGGCCGCCTCCCGGTCGTCCGCCATGACGACCCGGCCCTCGGCCTTGGAGACGATCTTGGAGGTGACGATCAGCACGTCCCCGTCGGCCAGCCCCGGCTCGGCGGCGGCGATCAGCTTGGCGAGGTCGTCGCCCGGCTGCACCTCGGGGATGCCGCACAGGGCCCGGACCATGTACTCCGGGCGGTACTCCGGGTGGTCCCCGCTCACGCTCCCCGCACCTCCTCGGCCAGCGTCAGCGCCTCGCGCGCCATCTGCGCGCTCGCGTCGAGGTCGGTCATCATCAGCGGTACGGCCCGGCAGCGGATCCCGTCGGACTCGACCCGCTCCACGGCGGCCGCGTCCACGGTGTCGACCAGCCAGCCGTCCAGCAGGCCGGAGCCGTAGTGCTCGGCGACGGCGGCGGCCGTGGACTCCACGCCGACCGCGGCGAGCACCTTGTCGGCCATGCCGCGCACCGGGGCGTCCCCGACGATGGGGGACAGGCCGATCACGGGCACGCCCGCGTCCGCGATCGCCTCCCGGACGCCGGGGACGGCGAGGATGGTGCCGATGGACACGACCGGGTTGGACGGCGGGAAGAGGATGACGTCCGCCTCGGCGATGGCCTCCAGCACGCCGGGCGCCGGTTTGGCCTGTTCGGCGCCGACCGGCACGATCGCCTCCGCCGGGACCGAGGCGCGCAGCCGGACCCAGTACTCCTGGAAGTGGACCGCCTTGCGCTCGCCGTCGACCTCCACGGCGACATGCGTCTCCACGCGGTCGTCGGTCATCGGGATCAGCTTGACCCCCGGCTTCCAGCGGTCGCACAGTGCCTCGGTGACGGTGCTGAGCGGATAGCCCGCGCCGAGCATCTGAGTGCGCACGATGTGCGTCGCGAAGTCACGGTCGCCGAGGCCGAACCAGTCGGGCCCGACCCCGTAGGCCGTCAGTTCCTCCTTGAGGTGGAAGGTCTCGTCGGCCCGTCCCCAGCCCTGCTCCTCGTTGATGCCGCCGCCCAGCGTGTACATCACCGTGTCGAGGTCCGGGCAGACCTTCAGCCCGAAGAGGTGGATGTCGTCGCCGGTGTTGCCGATCACCGTGATCTCCGCGTCCGGCACGGCCCGCTTCAGACCGCGCAGGAAACGGGCACCGCCGATGCCGCCTGCCAGAACCACAATGCGCATGAGGACCAGTCTTGCAGGCGGGTACGACAACGCGTCAGGCAGTCACCGGACGCGGACGCATCGGGTTTCAGGCAGTCACCGCGCGCGGCCCGGTGCGCGCCTCGCAGTGCGGGGAGGTGTGCATGGGCATCTCGGTGAGGCCCGGGTGGTACACGTGCAGGCTGACCGCCGGCTCCAGCGCGTCGTTGACGACCTCGTGGGCGTACCCCGGCGCGAACACCCGCTGCGCCCCCGCCGTCAGCGCGCGCGTGGCGCGTTCCGTGCGCTCGGTCAGGGCGCCCTCCAGGACGGTGAGGACACCGGAGGAGCGGCCGTGGTCGTGCAGCCCGCTGCCCTGCCCCGGCACCCAGCTCAGCAGCCACACCTCGTAGCCGGGGCCGGTGCGCAGCCGGTGGTACCAGCGGGTGGTCGCGTCGTAGCGGACGAGGTGCGCCCACTGGGAGCGGTCGGCGGCGATCGAGCGGGCGAGGCCCACGAACTCGGCAACGGTGGCCGGGTGCTCACGCGGCGGCTGGAGCAGGTGCGGGACTTCGAGGATGTCGCCGGCGATCTGGAGGTCGTTGTCGCTGTTCATCGGGTGCGTGGTTCCTCGGCGGGGGAGCGGAACAGTGGGGCCCGGAAGGGAGGGTTCTACGAAGGTGGGAGCGACCGAGCCGACTGGAAGGACTCGGCGACAGCTGGAGCGGCAGCAGGGCTCAACAGCTGGAACAGCGACAACAGCTACAGCGGGACCGGGCAGCACCGTGGAACCCGGCGGTGCGGGTCGAGGTGAGTGCCGGATTCGCGAGCATGCCCCCAAGGACACCGGCTCACACCTGCGCTGTCAACTCGGCGACCGGTATGTGGGACACGCTTCACCTCTTCCGGTTCATCTCTCAGGCGAAAGGTTTGTTCACGCGGCCCCGGGGACACATGGCGCACATCCGGGCGCTCGGGCCTCGTGCAACGCGATCGAACGCGGAGACGTCCTTCTTCGTACAGAGGTCTGTACGGGTTCCGACCGGTCCCGGGGGTCTCGCCTGCGTGCCGAGGTTTATGGCGATTTGAACACTTTCCGCATGGCCTTGGTTCCGCAGAGTGAATAACGGGCCCAATAGCAGATCTCGGCTTGACTCGCCCGGAGCAGCACACTTGTAATTTCACTCGTGTCGTTCAGCCGAAATCGGTAACGGCAACGCACGGGGACGCGAAAGACAGACGAGGGGCGCACATGACCGAGCTGGTGCAGCAACTGCTGGTCGACGACGCGGACGAGGAACTCGGCTGGCAGGAGCGCGCGCTGTGCGCCCAGACCGACCCCGAGTCCTTCTTCCCCGAGAAGGGCGGCTCCACCAGAGAGGCGAAGAAGGTCTGCCTCGCCTGCGAGGTCCGCTCCGAGTGCCTCGAGTACGCCCTCGCCAACGACGAGCGGTTCGGCATCTGGGGCGGTCTGTCCGAGCGGGAGCGCCGCCGCCTGAAGAAGGCCGCCGTCTGACCGCACGACCAGCGGTCCTTCGACCACACATCCACACCAAAACGTCACGAACGGCCCGTCGCCGGTGGGTTATCCACAGGCGGCGGGCCGTCGCCATGGTCAGCCGATAGTGTGGTCGCTCGTCCGAGACGCCCCGCTGCCCCCTCGCCCCCCGAGGGAGCGCAGGCGTCCACCGCAGTCCATCGAACCGGGGCCCGTACCTCGATGTCCGTGCACAGCCATACGGCAGCCCAAGACGCGGCTGCCACAGCGGCGTTTGACCCGTCCCGCCCGGCGGCGTTCGACCCGGCCCGTTCGGCGGCGTTCGACCCGTCCCGCCCGCCCGAGTTCCCGCGTCATGTGGTGACCGCGGTCCTCGTCTCCCACGACGGTGCCCGCTGGCTGCCCGACGCCCTCGCCGGCCTGCTCGAGCAGGAGCGCCCCGTGCAGTACGCGGTGGCCGCCGACACCGGCAGTGCGGACGACTCCGCCCGGCTGCTCACCGACGCCCTCGGCGACGCGGGCGTCCTGCACCTCGCCCGCCGCACCGGCTTCGGCCAGGCCGTCGAGGAGGCGAGCCGCACCGCCCCGGTCCTCACCCCGGACGAGCTGCCGTATCTCAAGCGCCCGAGCGGCTGGGACCCCGTCACCCGCTCCTGGCGCGACGACGCCTACGACCTGCCCGAACTGCCGCACGGCGAGCCCGTCCAGTGGCTCTGGCTGCTGCACGACGACTGCGCCCCCGCCCCCGACGCCCTCGCCGAACTGCTGCGCGTCGTCGACAACGAACTGGAGCTGGGCCGCGACGACGTCGCGGTCGTCGGCCCCAAACTGCGCGGCTGGTACGACCGCCGGCAGCTGCTGGAGGTCGGGGTCTCCATCGCCAACTCCGGCCGCCGCTGGACCGGCCTGGACCGCCGCGAGCAGGACCAGGGCCAGCACGACCACGTCCGTACCGTGCTGTCCGTCTCCACCGCCGGCATGCTCGTCCGGCGCGATGTCTTCGAGCGGCTCGGCGGCTTCGACCGCCGGCTGCCCCTGATGCGCGACGACGTCGACCTGTGCTGGCGCGCCCACGCCGCCGGCCACCGCGTCCTGATCGCCCCCGACGCCGTCGTACGGCACGCCGAGGCCGCCTCCCGCGAGCGCCGCACCGTCGACTGCGCAGGCCGCACCGCCGCCTCCCCGCACAAGGTCGACAAAGCGGGTGCCGTCTACACCCTCCTCGTCAACACCCGCGGCGCGGTGCTGCCCTGGGTGCTGCTGCGGCTCGTCCTCGGCACCGTCCTGAGGACCGTCGCCTACCTCGTCGGCAAGGTGCCCGGCCAGGCCGTCGACGAGATCCGCGGCCTGCTCAGCACCCTGCTGCGCCCCGAGCGGATCATCGCCGCACGCCGCCGCCGCGGCCCCGCGCAGATCGACAAGGCCGAACTGCGCCAGCTCTTCCCACCCCCCGGCGCCACCGTCCGCGCCACGGTGGAACAGCTCGCCGCCAACTTCACCAGCGGCTCCGAGACCGAGACCGCCTCGGCCGGCCGGCACGGCGGCGCGGTGGAGTCCGGACCCGGCGGCGACGACGCCGAGTTCCTGCAGATCGAGCAGTTCGCCCGGCTCAAGCGGATCGCCCGCAAGCCCGGCCCCGTGCTCTTCCTCGCGCTGCTGCTCATCTCCCTGACCGCCTGCCGCGCCCTGCTCGGCAGCGGCGCGCTCGCGGGCGGCGCCCTGCTGCCCGCCCCGGCCGGCGCCGGCGAGCTGTGGTCCCGCTTCGCCGACTCCTGGCATCCGGTCGGCGCGGGCGGCACCCCGTCCGCACCGCCCTACCTCGCGATCGTCGCCGCCCTCGCCGCGATCCTGTTCGGCTCGACCGGACTCGCCGTCACCGCCTTGCTGGTCGCCTCGGTACCGCTCGCCGGATTCACCGCCTACTTCGCCTCCCGGCCGCTCGTCACCTCACGGCTGCTGCGCGCCTGGGTGGCCATCGCCTACGCCTTCCTGCCCGCCACCACCGGCGCCCTGGCCGGCGGCCGCATCGGCACCGCCGTCCTCGCCGTGCTGCTGCCGCTCATCGCGCGCGCCGGCATCGCCGCGAGCGGCCTCGCGAACCGCTCGGGCGCGCGCGGCAGTTGGCGCGCCACCTGGGCGTACGCCCTGCTGCTCACCCTCACCACGGCCTTCACGCCGATCGTGTGGCCCATCGCGCTGCTGCTCGGCGTCGGCGTGCTCGTCCTGCGCCGCGGCGACCTCGTCGCCCGCGTCCTGCGCCTCCTCGCCCAGCTCGGCACCCCGCTGCTGGTCCTCGCCCCCTGGTCGCTGACCCTGCTCCCGACCGGCTTCTTCAAGGAAGCCGGCCTGGCGTACGGCAGCTCGGCGGCCTCCGCGCAGGACCTGCTCGGCGCCAGCCCCGGCGGCCCCGGCACCGTGCAGGGCCTGATGCTGATCGGCATCGTCCTCGCCGCCCTCGCCGCGCTCCTGCGCTCCGAGCGGCAGCTGGGCATCCGCACCGCCTGGGCGGTCGCCCTGGTGGGCCTCGTCTTCGCCGTCCTGTCCAACAGGTCCGCCTGGGCCGGACCGGCCACCCTCGTCTACGGCATCGCCCTGCTGGCCGCCGCCGCCCTCGGCGCCGACGGCGCACGCGCGCGTGTGGCCGAGCAGAGCTTCGGCTGGCGCCAGCCCGTCGCCGCC
Source organism: Streptomyces yokosukanensis (assembly GCF_001514035.1). Taxonomy (GTDB): domain Bacteria; phylum Actinomycetota; class Actinomycetes; order Streptomycetales; family Streptomycetaceae; genus Streptomyces; species Streptomyces yokosukanensis. The sequence goes on from NZ_KQ948209.1 coordinate 636,814, forward strand.
CTGATCGCCCTCGCCTGCGCCGTGGGCCCGCTGGTGGTCGCCGCCGGCTGGATGATCCGCGGCGCCGACAGCCCCCTCGAGCGCCGGGATCCGACCCAGGTGCCCGCGTTCGTCGCCGAGGACTCCACGACCGGCGACCGGGCCCGCACCCTGATCCTGGGCAGCGACTCCACCGCACGCGTGCGCTACAGCCTGGTCCGCGGCTCCGGCGCCCGCATGGGCGACGCCGAAGCCGGCGCCGCCGACGGCGAGAACACCCGGCTGGACAAGGTCGTCGCCAACCTCGTCGCCGGCTCCGGCGCCGACCAGGCCGACGAACTCGGCGGCTTCGCCGTCCGCTACGTCCTCGTCCACAAGGGCGCGCCCCGCGACATCACCCGCGTCCTCGACACCACCCCCGGCCTGACCCGGCTCAGCCAGCAGAACGGCAGCGCCCTGTGGCGGGTCGACCAGGAGGTCTCCCGCGCCACCATCGTCCCCGCCGGCGGCTCGGGCACCGCCCAGCCGGTCACCGCGGGACCGGTGGAGATCCACACGACCGTCCCGTCCGGCGCGGACGGCCGTGTCCTGCGCCTCGCCGACACCGCCTCCGCCGGCTGGACGGCCACCCTGGACGGCAAGCCGCTCACCCGCACCACGGTCGACGGCTGGGCCCAGGGCTTCCAACTGCCCGCCGCCGGCGGAAAGCTCGACGTCACCTACGACGACCCGATCACCCACACCGGCTGGCTGTGGGCCCAGGGCGCGCTCGCCGTCGTCCTGATCGTCCTCGCCCTGCCCGGCCGTCGCCGCGACGTCGACGACGACCTGCCCGAGGAGGAGCCGCAGCCCGCCCAGCCCGTCGCGGGCGAGGGCCGCCGCGCCCGCCGGCTGCGCGCGCAGGCCGAGGAGCAGGCCGCCGACGAGCAGCCCGCCGCACCCTCGCCGCCGGCGGACCCCCCGGCCGCCGTACCCCACCAGCACTCCTACGACGAGTTCGACGAGGCCTCCTACGCGAACTCCGGATACGCGGACTACGGAACCGACCAGTACCAGACCGGCGGCCAGTACCAGCCCTCCGGCTACGACCAGCAGGCGTACCCGGCCGCCGACCCGTACCAGACGGGCCACTACGACCCGTACGCCTACGGCGGCACGGCCGACCAGATGCCGTACGACCCGACGGCCTACCAACAGGGCTACGACCCGGCGTACGACCCCGCCCAGCAGGGTTACGACCCGGCTCAGCAGGGCTACGACCCGGCCCAGCACCCCCACGGCACCGGCAGCGAGCGCCCCGACGGGAGCCAGCAGTGAACCGCACCACCCTGTCCCTGATCGCCGCCACCACCGCGCTGGCCGCCGTCACGGCGTTCGCCGCGCTGGACGGCCCGTCCGCGTCCGGGGCCGCCGCGCCCGAGGCGGCCGCGCATCTCCCGGTGCAGCGCACGAGCCTGCTGTGCCCGGCGCCGAGCATCTCGGACATCGCCGACACGTCCTACACGTCGTTCACGCCCGTCACCCAGGGCGCGGCGAGCACCGGCACGGCCCAACTCCGTTCGGCCGACGAGCAGTCGGTGGACGGCACGGACAACTCCCAGACCGGCAAGGGCTCCAAGGGCTCCAAGGGTGCGAAGAAGACGGCGGACAAGCCGGTGCTCACCCCGAAGGCACCGGGCACCCCGGTCACCGGCGACAGCTCCGGCGCCGACACACCCGCGCTCATCGGCACCGCCGACGGGAAGTTCGCGCCCGGCTGGACCCTGCAGGAGACCACCGAGGTCGCCGCCGGCACCGGCCGCGGGCTGCTGGGCGTCAGCTGCACGGCCGCGGACACCGAGTTCTGGTTCCCGGGAGCCAGCACGGCGGCCAGCCGCACCGACTACGTCCATCTGACGAACCCCGACGACTCCGCCGCGGTCGTCGACATCGAGCTGTACGGCAAGGACGGCGCGATCAAGTCCCCGCTCGGGGAGAACCTCACGGTCCCGCCGCACGCGAGCAAGCCGATCCTGCTCTCCACGCTCACCGACGAACGGCAGCCCGACCTGACCGTGCACGTCACCGTGCGCAGCGGCCGGGTCGGCGCGTCCGTGCAGGCCCTGGACGACAAGGCGGGCGGGGACTGGCTGGCGGCGTCCGCCGACCCGGCCGGCAGCCTGGTCCTGCCCGGCATCCCCAAGGACGCCACCGACGTCCGGCTGATCGCCTTCACGCCCGGCGGCGACGACGCCGACCTCAAGGTCCGCCTGGCCTCACCGGACGGTCCGATCACCCCGGCGGGCAACGAGACCCTGCATGTGAAGTCGGGCATGACGACCACGGCCGACCTCGGTGACGTGACCCGCGGTGAGGCGGGCTCCCTGGTCCTGACCCCCACGGACCAGTCGGTCCCGGTGGTCGCGGCACTGCAGGTCGTCCGGGGCAAGGGCGACCAGCAGGAGACGGCCTTCATCCCCGCCACCGCCCCCGTCGGCACGCGCGCGACCTCGGCCGACAACAGCGCCAAGGGCACGACCCTCGCCCTGGCGGCACCCACGGCCACGGCCACGGTCAAGGTCACCGCCTCGGCGGGCAGCGAGGGCGGCACCGCGACGACGAAGACGTACACCATCAAGTCCGGCACCACCGAGAACGTCCCGGTCCCCGTCCCCTCCGGTCTCAAGGGCACATACGCCCTCACCGTCGAACCGGTCTCCGGCGGCCCGGTCTACGCCTCCCGCACCCTCGCCGCCACGGAATCAGGAGTCCCCGGCTTCACCATCCAGACCCTTCCCGACGACCGCGGCATGGTGGCGGTACCTGACGCGACCGAGGACCTGTCGGTGCTGCAGAAGTAGCGCGCGGTCGGGAGTCGGGCCGCGCGGGCGGCTGCGGAACCGCGGCGGCCCGCGCGCGGCTCCCCGCGACCGGAGAGGGCGCCGTCACGGCGCCGGCGAAACACCCCGGCCTGCGCCCGGCAGGCCCTACGGCAGGCCCTAGTCCTCCCCGTACCGCGGATCCACCGTCTCCGGAGTCAGCCCGAGCAACTCCGCCACCTGCTCCACGACCACCTCGTGCACCAGCGCGGCCCGCTCGTCCCGCCCCTTCGTCCGGATCTCCACCGGCCGCCGATAGACGACCACCCGCGCCCGCCGCCCGTCCTGCGCGGTCACGATCCCGCCCAACGGCACGGCCTCGTCATTCCACGCCTGCTCACCCGGCCCTTCCAGGCGGGGCACCTCCAGCACGAGGAAGTCGATGTCGGCCAGCTGCGGCCACCGCCGCTCAAGACGCTCCACGGAGTCCTGCACCAGGTCCGCGAACGCATCGGCACGGCTGGCCGCCAGCGGCACCTGCGGGGGTGCGATCGGTCCGCGCATGCCCCGCCCGTGGCGATCACGGCGACGGGGCCCGGGGCCGGTGGCACGGGGCGGTACACGGTTGTCCATCACTGGGGAAGCGTAGTCCCCGCACGCTCCGCCCGCCCGGCCCCACACGGCGTCGGCCCCCGCCCCCCGCACCAACCGGCCACTTCCCTCCACCCCTGCCGGCAGCGCTCCCTTGCGCCGATCGGCCCGCCGCCGATCGGCTCCACTTCACACCGATCGGCGCTCTCCGCTCCCTGTCGCAGGATGACCGTTCCGGACAACGTCTGGCTCGTTTCCGTAACCCTCCAAGACCGCCGAACTCAAGGCAATTGACGGTGTTTGTACTGACTCATGACCGTATCGAGTCGCGCCCAAAACCCGCCCAGGACCCGTCCATGCAGGTCAACGAGGCTTCCCCGAAGGAGTGTGTGGGGTGTTTCACAGCACGACACAGTGGAGTGACGTGAGGGAGAGTCGTCGCGGCCCGCTCAAGAGTGCGGTACCGTCCAACGTCGTGAGCCCTGTACGTCGCTGTTCGCGCACCGCCTGCGGCCGACCCGCCGTCGCGACGCTGACGTACGTCTACGCCGACTCGACCGCGGTCCTCGGCCCGCTCGCCACCTACGCCGAGCCGCACTGCTACGACCTGTGCGCCGAGCACTCCGAACGCCTCACCGCCCCCCGCGGCTGGGAGGTCGTCCGCCTCCTCGACGGCTCCGCTCCCGCGCGGCCCAGCGGAGACGATCTGGAAGCGCTCGCCAACGCCGTGCGCGAGGCGGCCCGCCCCCAGGAGCGCGCGGCCGGGGCCGGCGGCGGGGGAGCCCGGGCGGCAGACCCCATGGAGGTCGCCCGCCGCGGCCACCTGCGGGTCCTGCGCTCACCGGACAACTGAGCCCGCCCTCGACCCCGCGGCCGCGGTGACGACTGGGCATCCACATGGTGTCCGCACACCTCCCCCTTACTCCCGACGGGTAGTTTGTGGGCACCCATAGGACTTTCAGGAGGGTTGGCCGTGACTGCTGATCTGTCGCAGATCGTGAAGGCGTACGACGTGCGCGGAGTGGTTCCGGATCAGTGGGACGAGTCACTGGCCGGGCTCTTCGGCGCCGCCTTCGCAGAGGTGACGGGTGCGGCGGCGATCGTCGTCGGCCATGACATGCGGCCCTCGTCCCCGGGCCTGACCCGCGCCTTCGCGCGCGGCGCGGCGGAGCAGGGCGTGGACGTCACCGAGATCGGCCTGTGCTCCACGGACCAGCTGTACTACGCCTCGGGCGCGCTGAACCTGCCCGGCGCCATGTTCACGGCCTCCCACAACCCGGCCCAGTACAACGGCATCAAGATGTGCCGCGCGGGCGCCGCCCCGGTCGGCCAGGACACCGGCCTCGCGCAGATCCGCGAACTGGTCGAGCGATGGCTGGAGTCGGGCGCCCCCGCACCGGCCGCCCGGCCGGGAACCCTGTCCCGGCGCGAGACGTTGAACGACTACGCGGCACACCTGCGCACCCTGGTCGACCTGACCGCCATCCGCCCGCTGAAGGTCGTGGTCGACGCCGGCAACGGCATGGGCGGCCACACGGTCCCCACGGTCTTCGCCGGCCTGCCCCTGACCCTCGTCCCGATGTACTTCGAACTGGACGGCACCTTCCCGAACCACGAGGCCAACCCCCTGGACCCGGCCAACCTCGTGGACCTGCAGAAGCGGGTCCCTGCGGAGGGCGCCGACCTCGGCATCGCCTTCGACGGCGACGCCGACCGCTGCTTCGTCGTGGACGAGCACGGCGACCCGGTCTCCCCGTCCGCGGTCACCGCGCTGGTCGCCGCGCGCGAACTCGCCCGCCACGGCGGCAAGGGCACGATCATCCACAACCTGATCACGTCGCGCACGGTCCCCGAGGTCGTGAAGGAGCACGGCGGCACCCCGGTCCGCACCCGCGTCGGCCACTCCTTCATCAAGGCCGAGATGGCCCGCTCCGGCGCGATCTTCGGCGGCGAGCACTCCGCGCACTACTACTTCAAGGACTTCTGGAACGCCGACACGGGCATGCTGGCCGCCCTGCACGTCCTGGCCGCCCTCGGCACCCAGGACGGCCCGCTCTCCGCCCTCGTCGCCCAGTACGACCGCTACACCGGCTCCGGGGAGATCAACTCCACCGTCGCCGACCAGTCCGCCCGCCTCGCCGCGATCCGCTCCGCGTACGAGGGCCGCGCCGACGTCACCCTGGACGACCTCGACGGCCTCACGGTCGCCGCCCCCGACTGGTGGTTCAACGTCCGCCCCTCCAACACCGAGCCCCTCCTGCGCCTGAACGCCGAGGCGAAGGACGAGGCGACGATGGTGAAGATCAGGGACGAGGCCCTGGCGATCATCAGGGCCTGACCTCCACGCCCACCCCTGCGGCGGCCGGCCCCAAGCCTCACGGCCCCGAGCCCCACGGCCCCAAGGCCTGCCGCCGCAGCCCCGCCCGGCCTCCTCCCTCCCCGGTCGGTACCCGCAGCCCAGCTCAGCCGGTCCAGCAGCGGTACGCTGACCAGCGGCCAAAGAAACATCCGCCCTCGAAGGGACACCCCATGCCGCTCGAAGCCGGCCTCCTGGAGATCCTCGCCTGCCCGGCCTGCCACGCATCCCTCAAGGAGCAGGACACCGAGCTGATCTGCACAGGCCAGGACTGCGGCCTCGCCTACCCGGTCCGCGACGACATCCCGGTCCTCCTCGTGGACGAGGCCCGCCGCCCCGAGTGACGAGGTCCGTCCGCTCGTAGGGCCCTCGTGGACCCCTCGTAGCGAAAACGGCGCCCACCGCGTGGCGAAGAGGCGCCCACCCCCTGGAAGGCTCCGCACAGGATCCCCGGCGACCGGAGGCTGCGCCCATGCTGGACGAATCGCTGCTCGACACCCCGGAGGGCCTCGCGGCGGCCGACCGCCGAGGCCTGCTGCGCGGCGCCGCCGAGGCCGGGGCCCGCGTCCGCACCGCCGCCCGGCACGCCGTGGAGGCCGGCATCGGCGACCTCAAGCCCGACGGCCGCCCCCGCGCCGTCCTCATCGCGGGCCCCGGCGCCGCGGCCGCCCACACCGCCGACCTCCTCGGCACCCTGGCCGGCGTCGGCAGCCCCGTGGTCCGTCTGGCCCCGGCCGGCGTCGCCCCGGCCGCCGGAGCCCTGCGCTGGGAACTCCCGGGCTGGGCCGGCTCCGTCGACCTGCTGCTGATCGCCACCCCGGACGGCACCGAGCCGAGCCTCTCCCTCCTCGCCGACCAGGCCTACCGCCGCGGCTGCTCGCTGGTCGCCGTGGCCCCGCCGCACACCCCGCTCGCCGATGCGGTGGCCGGCGCCCACGGCCTGTTCGTGCCGATGGCGACAGCGCCGTACGACCAGGAGGAACCGCTCGCCGCGTCCTCCCCTGGCGTCTTCTGGGCGCTGCTCACCCCGCTGCTGGCGCTGCTGGACCGCACCGGGCTGCTCGGGGCCCCGCCGGACGCCCTGGAGAAGGTCGCCGACCGCCTGGACCAGATCGCCGAGCGCTGCGGCCCCGCCATCGCGACCTACAGCAACCCGGCCAAGACCCTCGCCGCCGAACTCGCCGACGCACTTCCCGTGGTGTGGACGGAGGGACCCGCGGCGGGCCCCGCCGGGCGCCGCTTCTGCGCCGCCCTCGCCGAGCTGGCCGGCCGCCCCGCGCTCGTCGCCGAACTCCCCGAGGCGCTCGCCGCGCACAGTGCCCTGCTGGCCGGCCCGCTGGCCGCGAGCGCCGACCCCGACGACTTCTTCCGCGACCGTGTGGAGGAGTCGCCCGCGCTGCACGCGCGCGTAGTGCTGCTGCGCGATCGCCCGAGCGGCGGCCTCACCGCCGCCCCCACCGCCCGTGACCTGGCCCTCAGCCACGACACGCCGATCAGCGAACTGGAACCGGAGGAGGGCGGCGAACTGGAGACGCTCGCGGAACTGATCGCCGTCACGGATTTCGCCGCTGTTTACCTGGCGCTCGCTTCGGGGGCCTGATCTGGTCACAGGCCGGATCCCCGCGCCCACCACCAGCACGCGACCGGCGCCGCTGCCGGCACCGGCAGCGCAGCCGTACGTACGGAGACAGAGAAGACACATGGACCGCCTCGACAACACCGTTCGCCCCTACGCCTGGGGTTCGCCCACCGCCATCCCGCACCTCCTCGGCGTCGAGCCGACCGGTGAACCGCAGGCGGAGATGTGGATGGGCGCGCATCCGGGCGCCCCCTCGCGCACCGAGCGCGGGACGCTCGTCGAGGTCGTCGACGCGAACCCGGAGGCGGAGCTGGGCAAGGCGGCCGTGGCGAAGTTCGGTCCGCACCTGCCCTTCCTCCTCAAGATCCTCGCCGCCGGCGCGCCCCTCTCCCTCCAGGTGCACCCCGACCTGGAGCAGGCCAAGGAGGGTTACGCCGACGAGGAGCGCCGCGGCATCCCGGTCGACGCCCCGCACCGCAACTACAAGGACGCCAACCACAAGCCCGAACTGATCTGCGCGCTCACCGAGTTCGACGGCCTGTGCGGCTTCCGGGACCCGGTCCAGGCCGCCGACCTGCTCGCCGGGCTCGGCGTCGACCGCCTCAAGCCGTACGTCGACCTGCTGCACGCCCACCCCGAGGACGCCGCCCTGCGCGAGGTCCTCACCGCGATCCTCACCGCCGACCCGGAGGAGATGGCGGGCACGGTCGCCGAGGCCACCGCCGCCGCCACCCGCCTCGGCGGCGACTACGCCCCCTACGCCGACCTCGCCCACCACTACCCGGGCGACCCCGGCGTCATCGCGGCCATGCTGCTGAACCACGTCCGTCTGCAGCCCGGCGAGGCCCTGTTCCTCGGCGCCGGCATCCCGCACGCGTACCTGAACGGCCTCGGCGTCGAGATCATGGCCAACTCCGACAACGTCCTGCGCTGCGGCCTGACCCCCAAGCACGTCGACGTCCCCGAACTCCTGCGCGTAGTCCGCTTCGAGGCGAGCGACCCGGGCGTGCTGCGCCCCGAGGCCTCCCCGGACGGCGAGGAGGTCTACGACACGCCGATCGACGAGTTCCGCCTGTCCCGGTACGTCCTCCCCGAGGGCGGCACCGCCCACGACCTCACCCTCGACACCCCGCAGATCCTGCTCTGCACGGCCGGGGCCGTCCACGCCGGCGAGTACGAGCTGAGCCCGGGTCAGTCGGTCTTCGTCCCGGCCGACGAGAAGGCGGAGATCTCGGGCGCGGGCACCGTCTTCCGCGCCACCGTGGTCGCATGACCCGGGCTGTGGACAGTCCGTGGATCATATGACCGGGGTTGTGGACACCTGACGCGCCGGAGCTCGGCCGGGCTGCGACAATGGCCCACCGACCAAGGCCGGGCAACACCGGGCACAGGCCTGGCCGGCGTGGGCGTGCGGGGACGTACGAGGGCGACAGAGGCGAAGGGACAACGCGGACACATGAGCGCGTCAGGCGGTACGAAGGCGATCGTGGCGGCACTCGGCGCCAACCTGGCGATCGCGGTGTCGAAGTTCGTGGCGTTCGCGTTCAGCGGCTCCTCCTCGATGCTCGCCGAGGGCGTCCACTCGCTCGCCGACTCCGGCAACCAGTTCCTGCTGCTCATCGGCGGCAAGAAGGCCCAGCGCGAAGCCACCCCGCAACACCCCTTCGGCTACGGCCGCGAGCGGTTCATCTACGCCTTCCTGGTCTCGATCGTCCTGTTCTCCATCGGCGGCATGTTCGCCGTCTACGAGGGCTACGAGAAGATCAGCCACCCCCACGAACTGGAGAACTGGTACTGGCCGGTGGGCGTCCTCGTCTTCGCGGTCGTCGCCGAGGGCTTCTCCTTCCGCACGGCCATCAAGGAGTCCAACGAACTGCGCGGCAGACTGTCCTGGGCGCAGTTCATCCGCCGCGCCAAGGCCCCCGAGCTGCCCGTCGTCCTGCTGGAGGACTTCGGCGCGCTCATCGGTCTGGTCCTCGCCCTGCTCGGCGTCGGCCTCGCGGTGCTCACCGGCGACGGCGTCTGGGACGGCATCGGCACCCTCTGCATCGGTGTCCTGCTCGTCTGCATCGCCCTGGTCCTGGCCTCCGAGACCAAGTCGCTGCTCCTCGGCGAGGCCGCGGGCGTCGAGGAGGTCAAGAAGATCGAGGCGGCGATCGTCGACGGCGACACCGTCACCGGCGTCATCCACATGCGCACACTGCACCTCGGCCCCGAGGAGCTGCTGATCGCCGCCAAGATCGCCGTGCAGCACGACGACACGGCCATCGAGGTCGCGAACGCCATCAATGCGGCCGAGGCCCGCATCCGCGCCGCCGTCCCGATCGCCCGCGTCATCTACCTCGAACCGGACATCTACAGCGAGGCCGAGGCCGCCAAGGGTCCCGACCCGGAGGCGACCCCGGGCGGCCCGAACCCGCACGCGACGGGGCACTGAGCACCGCCATCGCAGGATCCGTACCGCGGACCGCGGTGAGAGGCCCGGCACCGACGGGCTCTCTCCCCGTAGGACGGTATGGGCCCGGGGCCACGGGCCCATACGCCTCCCGTCAGTTCACGCGACCTCGGCGAGCACGTCGAGGACCGCACGCTCGTCCGGCGCCGCCAGCAGTCGCTCCCGGAACCCCGGATCCATCAGCTTGCGGGAGAGCAGCGCAAGGATCCGCAGATGCTCGTCGCCCGCGGCCGACTCCGGTACGGCGATCATGAAGACCAGCCGGGCCTTCGTACCGTCCAGCGAACCCCACTCCACGCCCTCGGCGGACCGCGCGAACCCGACGACCGGCGCGGTCACCGCGTCCGTCTTGGCGTGCGGGATCGCGATCTCCTCACCGAGCCCGGTCGTCCCCTGCTCCTCGCGCCGCAGCGCGGTCGCCACCAACTCGTCCAGATCGGCGACCCGCCCGCTACGACCGAGCAGCTCAGCCATCTCCCGTATCGCTGCGTCCTTGTCGCGGGCGGCGAGGGCGACCCGCACCGTGCGCGCGGTGAGATGGCCGGAGAGCACGTCGGGCCGACCGTCCTCAGCCGCCGTCTCCCGGTCCGCCGAGACGAGCACCGACGTCGAAGCCTCCGCCGTCGCCTGCTCGGGCACGCCGACCGGGGCCGCCGTACGCGCACGCTCCGCCGACACCTCCGCACCCGCCGCCGACACCTCCTCATCCGACGGCACGTCCGCTCCCGCCGACGACGAGGACCCCGCACCCGGGGCACCCGCATCCGACGACGGCTGCCGCACCTGAGGTGCGGGCGGGAACCCGGACCCCACCACTCCAGTGCCCGCACCCGCGAGCGCGGGCACCGCACCCGCACGCCCCCGACGCCCGCTCACGTCGACCAGCGCCACGGTCGCCAGCGCAGTGACCACCGAACCGATCACCACGGCGACGAAGAACATCGGCACCCCGCTCACCGCGCCCAGCACCGCCACGATCGGCCCCCCGTGCGGCACCGCGTCCTTCACCCCGGCCAGTCCCGCGACCGCGCCGGCCACCGCGCCACCGAGCATGTTCGCCGGAATGACCTGCGCCGGCCGTGCCGCCGCGAACGGAATCGCACCCTCCGAGATACCGAAGCAGCCCATGAACAGCGCCGCCAGCCCCGTCTCCCGCTCCTGCTGGGTGTACAGCCGTCGACGGATCAGCGTGGCCAGACCCTGCCCCAGCGGCATCACAGGGATCGCGGCCGCACACATGCCCATCACCGTCTGGTTGCCGCTCGCGATGAGCCCGGCGCCGAACAGGAACGCCGTCTTGTTGACCGGCCCGCCCATGTCGAAGGCGATCATCAGCCCGAGAATCGCGCCGAGCAGGATCGCGCTGGTCCCCGTCATCCCGCCGAGCCAGCTCGTCAGGTGCTCGAACACCCACGAGATCGGCTTGCCGATGACGTAGATGAAGAACAGCCCGAGCGCCGTCGTCGCCACGATCGGGATCACGATGATCGGCATGATCGGCTGCACGAACTTCGGCACCCGGACCTTCTTGATCCACAGCACCAGATACCCGGCGAGGAAGCCGGTCACGATCGCGCCGATGAAGCCCGCGCCCGCCTTGGAGTCGTACAGCGTGCCCGTGTTGGCGATCCAGCCACCGATCATGCCCGGCACCAGCGCCGGCCGGTCGGCTATCGCATAGGCGATGTAGCCGGACAGGATCGGGATCATCAGCTGGAAGCCGATCCCGCCGATCGCGTTGACGTGCGCCCAGAAGGTGCCGTCGGGGATCACATAGCCCTTGGACGTCGCATGCCCGCCGAGTGCGAGCGAGACCGCGATCAGCAGACCGCCGACGACCACGAACGGGATCATGTACGACACGCCGTTCATCAGCGCCTTGTACACCGGCCCCCGCTCCCTGCCACCACCCGCGGCAGTGTCCGCCGGGCCGGCGGCAGGCCCGTCCGACGCGTGCACGGGCGCCGACCGCACCCGCTCGATCAGCTGCTCGGGATGGTGGATGCCCTCGGCCACCCCGACCTTCAGCACACGCTTGCCGGCGAAACGGCTCAGGTCGACGTCCTTGTCAGCGGCGACGATGACGCCGTCCGCCTCTCTGACATCGTTGTCATCCAGGACGTTCTCGGCCCCGATGGACCCCTGAGTCTCCACCTTCATCGCGATGCCGCGGCTCGCGGCGGCCTGCGCGAGCTTCTCCGCCGCCATGTACGTGTGCGCGATGCCGGTCGGGCAGGCGGTCACCGCCAGCAGCTTCACCTGCCGCCGCTCGTCATCGCGGCCACCCGTGGAGGGAGGGCCGGCCGGACTGGTCACGTCGATCTCCTAACGCCTTCGTCGCACGAGGTCCCGTTCCGGACACCTCACGAGCGGAGCCGGACAGCCCCGGTTCCCCTGCATCCTGCACCACCCCGCCCCCGGCCCCAAGGTGCGAAGGTCCCCGTTCACACCGGTCTGTGGGCACCTGTTCCCCGGATTCCGTGCCCCCGCCGGCCGCCCTTCTGCCCGCGCCCCGCACCTCGAAAACGCCCCCTGCCCGGCTCGAACCATGCGGAGGCGGACTGGGGCCGACCGGGCCGACCGGTGTAGCTTGGGACGGAGCCAGACGTCGCTGCTGATGGCGGTCGGGCGGTCCCAGTGCGGGCCGGCCGAGGGAGAGAGGGCCTCCGACGGACTGCGCTGCGCGTATGTGGGCATGCCCGTGTCCTCTTCTCGGGCACTCCTATGTCCGCCGCCGCGCAGACCAGCCGTACCCACCCTCGACCCGATTCCGAGGAGCAGTTCGCAATGACGACTGTCGAGAACCGACAGGACTTCAAGGTCGCCGACCTCTCCCTGGCCGAGTTCGGCCGCAAGGAGATCACGCTCGCCGAGCACGAGATGCCGGGCCTGATGGCGATCCGCAAGGAGTACGCCGAGGCCCGGCCGCTGGTCGGCGCCCGTGTCACCGGCTCGCTGCACATGACCGTGCAGACGGCCGTCCTGATCGAGACCCTGGTCGCCCTGGGCGCCAAGGTCCGCTGGGCCTCGTGCAACATCTTCTCCACCCAGGACCACGCGGCCGCCGCCATCGCCGTCGGCCCGAACGGCACGCCGGACAGCCCGCAGGGCGTCCCGGTCTTCGCCTGGAAGGGCGAGACCCTCGAGGAGTACTGGTGGTGCACGGAGCAGGCGCTGACCTGGCCGGACAGCCCCACCGGTGGCCCGAACATGATCCTGGACGACGGCGGTGACGCCACCCTCCTCGTTCACAAGGGCGTCGAGTACGAGAAGGACGGCAAGGTCCCCGGTCTGGAGACCGCCGAGTCCGACGAGCACCGCGTCATCCTCCAGCTGCTGCACCGCACCCTGGGCGAGACCCCCCGGAAGTGGACGCAGCTCGCCTCCGAGATCCGTGGTGTGACGGAGGAGACCACGACGGGTGTCCACCGTCTGTACGAGATGCAGCGTGACGGTGTTCTTCTCTTCCCGGCGATCAATGTCAACGACGCGGTGACGAAGTCGAAGTTCGACAACAAGTACGGCTGCCGGCAT
>NZ_KQ948209.1:650838-654411 GCF_001514035.1 Streptomyces yokosukanensis
GGGGCGTCTGCTGAACCTGGGCAACGCCACCGGCCACCCCTCCTTCGTGATGTCCAACTCCTTCGCGGACCAGACGCTGGCCCAGATCGAGCTGTTCACGAAGCCCGAGGAGTACCCGACGGGTGTCTATGTGCTGCCCAAGCACCTGGACGAGAAGGTCGCCCGTCTCCACCTGGACTCCCTCGGCGTCAAGCTGACGACGCTGCGTCCGGAGCAGGCGTCGTACATCGGTGTCGAGGTGGACGGCCCGTACAAGTCGGACCACTACCGCTACTGACACCGGAGTTCCCGCAGTCCCGCCCGCCGGGGAGCACGCCGGTGCACCACCGCGCTCCCCGGCAGCAGGTCTCCTGAGGCAGGCCCCCGCACCCCCGTGCCGGGGGCCTGCCCCTTTGCCCGGTCCCGCCCGGACCGGCAGCCCGTCAAGACCCAGGACCCCCATGCCCCGCGGCCGCTATTCGCTCCACGATCCGCACGATCACACCCCCCTTGGTGAAGAACACTTCCAGTGCGCCCCCGGCCCTTCCGGCTGGCGCTATGTCTCCCGGCTGACCGGCCCCGCCGGCGATCACCGAGGCTCGGTCGACCTCGCCCTGGACGACCTCGGCCGCCCCATCCGCCTCGAACTCCACGCGGGCGACTGGCAGGTGCGCGGCGCCGCCCTCGAAGGCGTCACCTGGGTCCGCACCGACCCCACCGGAACCCATGCCACCGAAGGCAATGTGCGCGCCCACGCCTTCACCGGCACGTCCCCCGCGTTCCTCGTCGCCACCGCCCGTCTCCTGCGCCTCACCCCCTCGTCCGACGCGACCCGCGTACGCCTGGTCGCCTTCACCGACCCGGTCCTCGCCCCCCGCACCGTGGACCAGTCCTGGGCCTTGGTGAAAAGCGAAGCACACGCCACTGACAACGGCCCCCTGGTCGTGGACGAATACCAGGTCACAGCCCTGGACACCGGCGAACGGCACACCGTCCACATCGCCGGCGACGTCGTCCTGGCCGCCCCTGGAATCGAGCTGGAGGACCTCCAGTCACCGCCGTCGACGCTCGACTGAGCGGGACTGACGGGACTGGCGGGACTGGCGGGACTGACGGGACCGGCGGGATCAATTGGAGTGCCGGGACCGAACGGCCGAGACCGACCGGACCGCAGGGGCCGCAGGGGCCGCAGGGACACGAGCTGAGCGGATGACGTTCTACGCCGGCGGTGCGAAACCGGTGGCAGGGCGGTCGGCCGGCGGGCGGTCGTGCGGGGGTACGGCGGACGGGTGGTCACCCGGCGGTGCCGTGGGCGGAACGGGCGGCTGATAGGCGCCGGGCACACCAGGAGCGGCCGGTGTGGCCAACGGCGGGGCGAAGCCCGCTGCCGTCCGCGGTGCGAAACCACCGGCGCCGAACGCACGCCGGGCCTCGCGCGACTGCCGCTCGTGCAAGACCGCCGCGAGGAAGGCGGCCGCCGGGAGGTCCGGCGGCACCGAAGCGCCCGTCAGCGCGGCGAGATCGGCCGCGAGTCGCTGAGCCATCGCCAGCGATACCTGCGGATCGAGCTGCCCCGTCCGCGTCAGGTACTGCCGGACCGCAAGCCACAGGCCGTCCGGAACCGCCGACAGGTCCAGCTCGGCGAACCGCCCCGCGAGCCACGGAGGCGGCGGCGGAACGAAGCCGGTCCGATCGGCCGGTATGCGCTCGCGCACCACCAGAGTGCCGGCGAACACGTCCCCGAGCCGCCGACCTCGCACCGATATCAACGAGGCGATACAGGCGATCACGCCGAACGACAGCAGGATCTCGACCATCCCGATCGCGCCCCGCACCAGCGCGTGCCGGAACCGGATCGGGCCGCCGTCGTCACGCACCACCCGAAGACCGAACGCCAGCTTCCCCAGCGAACGCCCGTGACTGAGCGTCTCCACCGCGATCGGTCCGCCGACCAGCACCAGGAGAAACGTGGCGATCGACAGCGCCACCTGCGCGGCCTCGTCCAGAGAAGCGGTCGACAAGACAACTGCGGTGGTGACGACGACGTACCCGATCACCGTCACCACGAGGTCGAGCAACACGGCCAGCGCCCTGCTCGGCAACTTCGCCGGCCGCAGTTCGAGCGCCACCGCCTCGCCCGTCACCAACTCACTCACGCCGGCCGTCCTTCCCTGATCTGCCCCCGGAAGCGCAAGTCTGCCAAGCTGTGGGCGCATCGCGCCGCAGTACGACAAGCTGGCAGCGGCCACCAGCATCCACGACGAGCAGTCGACGACCAGCCGAGGAGCAGGCAGACCCGATGGACCTGGACGTCTTCGTCTCCGTACACCGAGCCGAATGGGACCGCCTGGACGCCCTGCTCCGCCGCCGACGCCGCCTCAACGGTGCCGAGGCCGACGAACTCGCCGCGCTCTACCAGCGCACCGCCACCCACCTCTCCCTCATCCAGTCCAGTGCCCCGGACCCGCAGCTGACAGGACGGCTCAGTCAGCTGGTGGCACGCGCGCGCAGTGCCGTCAGCGGCACCCGTCGCGCCTCATGGCGCGACGTCACACGCTTCCTGGGCCAGGGTTTCCCGGCCGCGGTCTACCGCGCCCGCCATTGGTGGGTCCCCACGGCACTGGTCTCCACCGCCATCGCGATCCTCCTCGGCTGGTGGATAGGCACCCACCCGGAGGTGCAGTCCTCCATAGCGGCGCCCAGCCAGCTGCACGACCTGACCCGTCCCGGCGGCGAGTACGAGACGTACTACTCCAGCCACCCCGCGGCGGCCTTCGCCGCCCAGGTGTGGACGAACAATGCCCAGGCAGCCGCGATGTGCCTGGTCCTCGGCATCTTCCTGGGACTGCCTGTCCTCTGGATCCTCTTCGAGAACATGCTCAATCTGGGCGTCGGCTTCGGCCTGATGTCCTCCGCCGGCCGACTCGACACGTTCCTCGGACTGGTCCTTCCGCACGGCCTGCTCGAACTGACGGCTGTCTTCGTCGCCGCTGGTACGGGACTGCGTCTGGGCTGGACGCTCATAGACCCCGGCCCCCGCACCCGGCGCACCGCACTGGCGGAGGAGGGCCGCGCAGCGGTCGGTATGGCGATAGGCCTGGCCCTGGTCCTCTTCGTCTCCGGCGCCATCGAAGGCTTCGTCACTCCGTCCGGACTGCCCACCTGGGCTCGCATCGGAATCGGCGTCCTGGCCGAGCTGGCATTCCTGACGTACGTCTTTGTCCTGGGCGGCCGAGCGGTACGCGCAGGTGAGACCGGCGATCTCGAAGCAGTGGACCGCAGCGCCTCGGTCCCCACCGCCGCTTGATGTGCGTTCCACCCCTCTGAGCTGCTAGTCTCCTCTTCGCCCCACAAGAGCCGTTGACACGGAAGGCGTGGGGAGGTAGATTCAAACAGTTGCCTAGAACTGGACAAGTTCGGAGGCAGCCGATAGAATCTACCTAGCTTCCAGAGAAGTCGAGTACGGCTTCCCGGAGAAGCAACCTCCCGATTATTCAGAATCGAGTGGCTGGTCTGACCGGCCAAGAACTTCTGATAAAGTCGGAACCGCCGGAAAGGAAACCGCGAGAAAGACGCGGGAGCCTGGAAAGCACC
>NZ_KQ948210.1 GCF_001514035.1 Streptomyces yokosukanensis
AAGTCCTCGCCGTCCTCACTGCTCCACTGGACCCGCCGCATGATCGAGATCCGCAAGCAGAACCCCGCCTTCGGACTCGGCTCGTTCACGGAACTGACGTCGTCCAACCCGGCGGTGCTGGCGTTCCTGCGCGAGTACGGCGACGACCTGGTGCTGTGCGTCAACAACTTCTCCCGGTTCGCCCAGCCCACCGAGCTCGATCTGCGCGCCTACGACGGACGGCACCCGGTCGAGCTGATCGGCGGGGTGCGCTTCCCCGCCATCGGTGAACTGCCGTACCTGCTCACCCTGCAGGGCCACGGCTTCTACTGGTTCCGGCTCACCCGAGTCGCATCCCGCATCGGCCCCCGTCACTGAGACGCCCGGCGCCGAGGAAAGGACGCGTCATGCCGAAGACCATCACCGTTCGGCCGAGAACCGCGGCCGCCTTCGACGGGCCCCTGGCCTCGCTGGCCGCACTGCTGCGCCAATGGCTGCCGAGGCAACGCTGGTTCGCGGGCAAGGACCGGCCCGTCACCGATCTGTCGGTGCTCTCCATGACCGAGCTGTTCCCGGGGTGTCTCCATCTGCTGGTGCACGCCTCGCACGCGCCCGTGCCCACGCCGGGCGGCACTCCCCTGCCGGGCGACTGCTACCAGCTGCTGCTCGGGCTGCGCGAGCAGCACACCCCCCGTCTGGAGCGGGCGTTCATCGGACGGGCCGAGCAGGGGCCGTTCGCCGGGCTCGCGGTGTACGACGCGCTGCAGGACCCGCGCTCGGCGCATCTGCTGCTGGAGCGGCTGCGGCAGCCCGGCGCGGCGGGGCCGCTGCGGTTCGAGGCCGACCCGGGCGTCCCGGTGCCCGGCGGGCTGCCGCCGCGGCTGCTGGACGCCGAGCAGTCCAACTCCTCGATCGTGTACGGCGACGCGTACATCCTGAAGGTCTTCCGCCGTATCCAGCCGGGCGTCAACCCGGACCTGGAGGTGACGGCCGCGCTGGCCGCGCAGGGCTGCACCCGGGTGCCCGCGCCGGTGGCCTGGTTCGGTACGACCGGGCCGCAGTCGGCCACGCTGGGCGTGCTGCAGCCGTTCCTGCCGGACGCGACCGACGGCTGGACGCTGGCGCTGCGCGCGCTGGCGGCGGGCGACGACTTCACCGCCGAGGCCCGTGAACTGGGCGAGGCCATGGCCGAGGTGCACCTGGCGCTGGCCGAGGCGTTCGGCCCGGCCGGTCCGGGCGAGAACGGCCGTACCGCGCAGGCGATGTGCGCCCGGCTGGACGCGGCCGCGCACGCCGTGGCGGGGCTCAGGCCCTTCGTGCCGGGGCTGCGGGCCGCGTTCGGGGCGCTCGCCACCTGCGACACCGGACCGCCCGCCCAGCGCATCCACGGCGATCTCCATCTCGGGCAGGTGCTGCAGGCGGGCCGCGACTGGTTCGTCATCGACTTCGAGGGCGAGCCGTCCCGGCCCCTCGCCGAGCGGCAGGCCCCGCACTCCCCGGTGCGGGACGTGGCCGGGATGCTGCGCTCCTTCGACTACGCGGCCCGGCAGCGCCGCCCCTGGCGACCCGAGTGGGCGCGCCGCTGCCGGGAGGCGTTCTGCGCGGGCTACGCGGCCCGCGCCGGCTGGGATCCACGCAAGAAGCACGCGCTGCTGCGCGCGCACGAGACGGACAGGGCGGTCTACGAGGTGCTGTACGAGGCAAGACACCGGCCGGACTGGCTGCCGGTACCGATGGCGGCGATCAAGCGACTCGCCGTGTGGGGAGGCTGACGTCATGGCTCTGCGCGACACCTCGCTCCCCGAGAGCGCCGGCCCGGCGACGGCTCCGGCGATCCCCCTCGACCCGGCCGACCGCGGTCGGCTGCTCGGCGGCGCCCACCACGATCCGCACGCCCTGCTGGGCGCCCGTACGGTCCCGGCGGGCACCCTGTTCCGTGCGCTGCGCCCGTACGCGCGGGCGGTGAGCGTCATGGTCGACGGCACCCGCCACCCGCTCGTGTCCGAGGGCGACGGCCTCTTCGCTGCGGTCCTGCCGTACCCGGAGGTCCCCTCGTACACACTGCTGGTGGCGTACGACGACGTCGAGCAGGAGGTGGACGATCCGTACCGCTTCCTGCCCGCGCTCGGTGAGCTGGACCTGCATCTGATCCGGGAGGGCCGCCACGAGCAGCTGTGGCAGGCGCTCGGCGCCGAGCCGATGACGCACCAGGGCGTGACCGGGACCCGCTTCGCCGTGTGGGCGCCGAATGCCCAGGGGGTGCGGGTGGCCGGGGACTTCACGTACTGGGACGGCACGCAGTACCCGATGCGCTCGCTCGGCGCGTCCGGGGTGTGGGAGCTGTTCCTGCCCGGCGTCGGTGAGGGCGCCCGGTACAAGTTCGAGATCACCTCGCGGCACGGCCACCGGTTCCTCAAGGCCGACCCGATGGCGCGCGGTACGGAGGTACCGCCCGACACGGCGTCGGTCGTCACGGTGTCACGGCACGAGTGGGGCGACGCCGAGTGGATGGCCCACCGGGGCGACACCCCCGTGCACCAGGCGCCCTTCTCCGTGTACGAGGTGCATCTGCCCTCCTGGCGGCCCGGACTGACCTACCGGCAGCTGGCAGAGGAACTGCCCGTCTATGTCCGGGAGATGGGCTTCACGCATGTGGAGCTGATGCCGGTCGCCGGACATCCGTTCAGCGGCTCCTGGGGCTACCAGGTCACCTCGTACTACGCGCCGACGCCCCGCCTCGGCTCCCCGGACGACTTCAAGTACCTGGTCGACGCGCTGCACCGGGCCGGCATCGGTGTGATCATGGACTGGGTGCCGGCGCACTTCCCCAAGGACGACTGGGCGCTGGCCCGGTTCGACGGGGAACCGCTGTACGAGCCCGGGGACTGGCGGCGGGCCGAACACCCGGACTGGGGGACGTACGAGTTCGACTTCGGGCGGACCGAGGTGCGCAACTTCCTGGTCGCCAACGCGGTCTACTGGTGCCAGGAGTTCCATGTCGACGGCCTGCGCGTGGACGCCGTCGCCTCGATGCTCTACCTGGACTACTCGCGGGACTCCGGCCAGTGGGCGCCGAACGTCTTCGGCGGGCGGGAGGACCTGGACGCGGTGGCCTTCCTCCAGGAGATGAACGCCACCGTCTACCGGCGCTGCCCCGGTGTGGTGACCATCGCCGAGGAGTCCACGGCCTGGGACGGGGTGACCCGGCCGACGGACACCGGCGGGCTCGGTTTCGGGCTGAAGTGGAACATGGGCTGGATGCACGACTCGCTGCAGTACATCCAGCACGAGCCGGTGCACCGCAGGTACCACCACCACGAGATGACCTTCTCGATGGTCTACGCCTACAGCGAGAACTACGTCCTGCCGATCTCCCACGACGAGGTCGTGCACGGCAAGCAGGCACTGGTCTCGAAGATGCCCGGCGACTGGTGGCAGCAGCGCGCGAACCACCGCACCTATCTCGGCTTCATGTGGGCCCACCCCGGCAAGCAACTCCTCTTCATGGGGCAGGAGTTCGCCCAGGGAGCCGAGTGGTCCGAGGCGCACGGCCCGGAGTGGTGGCTGCTCGGCGACGACTACCACTCGGCCGGTGATCACCGGGGGGTGCGGGACCTCGTGCGGGACCTGAACACCCGGTACCGGGCGACACCGGCGCTGTGGCAGCGGGACACCGACCCCGGCGGCTTCCGATGGGTGCTGTGCGACGCGGCCGACGACAACGTCTTCGCGTTCCTGCGCTTCGCCGCCGACGGCGCGCCGCTGCTCGCGGTGTCGAACTTCTCCCCCGTCGTCCGGCACGACTACCGGTTGTGGGTCCCGGACGGCTTCCCCCTCTGGCGGGAGGTGCTGAACACCGACGACGTGCGCTACGGCGGCGGCGGGGTCGGCAGCGCGGGGCCGGTCAAACGCGAGGAGAATGTCCTGGGGCTCACGCTTCCGCCGCTCGCCACGGTCTGGCTGGCGCCGGAGCACTGAGCCGCGGGTGTCGGCGGCCCGTCCACGGGCGGCCGGGGTCGTACCGGGGCGATCGGGGTCGTACCGGCCGAGATCGCCCCTCACGGGACGGACACGGAAGGGTGGCACCAGGTGCGCACCGTCGGAGTGGAGGAGGAACTCCTTCTGGTCGACCCGGACAGCGGCGACCCGAGGGCGCTGGCGGCGGCCGTCCTCGCTCATGCCGCGCATGACGATCCCGGGCAGGACGTGTTCGACCAGGAGCTGTTCGGGCAGATGCTGGAGTTCGCCACGCATCCGCAGTCGGACATGGCGGCGCTCGGCGAGGAGATCGTGCGCTGCCGCAAGGAGGCGGCCCGGCACGCCGGGCAGTTCGGCTGCGCGGTCGCGGCGCTGGCCGCCTGCCCGCTCCCGGTCGACCCCGCTCTGACCGTGACCCGCCGCTACACGTGGCTGGCCGAGCGGTACGGGGTCGGCACCCGGGACCAGCTCGTCTGCGGCTGCCATGTGCATGTCGCGGTGGAGTCCGACGACGAGGGTGTCGCGGTGCTCGACCGGCTGCGCCCCTGGCTGCCGACGCTCGTCGCGATCAGCGCCAACTCTCCGTTCTGGCAGGGCAGTGACACCGGCTACGCCAGCTACCGCACCCGGGTCTGGGAACGCTGGCCGTCGGCGGGCCCGACCGAGCTGTTCCGCTCCCCCGAGCGGTACCACCGCAGGGTGCGGGACATGGTGGCCACCGGCGTCATCCTGGACGAGGCCATGGCCTATTTCGACGCACGGCTGTCCACCCACTGCCCGACCGTGGAGATCCGGGTGGCGGACGTCTGCCTGTGCGCGCAGACGGCGGTGCTCGTCGCCACCCTGACCCGCGCCCTGGTGGAGACGGCGGCGCGGGACTGGCGGGCCGGCCGGCCGCCGCCGGAGCACAGCGTGAGCGTGCTCCGGCTGAGCGCCTGGCAGGCCGCCCGGTCGGGGGTGGACCAGGATCTGCTCGACCCCGTGACCATGCGGCCCCGGCCCGCGGCGGACGTGTTGCGCTCGCTGCTGGAGCACACCGGTGACGCCCTCACCTCCTGCGGTGACGCCGAGCGCGCGGAGCAGGGCGTCGCCGAGCTGCTGCGGCGCGGCAACGGCGCACGTCAGCAGCGACGGCTGCTGGAGCGGGCGGGCAGTCTGCGGGAGGTCGTCACCGAGTGCGTACGGCACACCCAGGGCTGAGGGCCGCGGCCGGGACGCCCCTCCGAGCGCGTCCTTGCCGAACCTCCGGGACGTTCCCACGTCTTCAACCGATCACGACTTCTCCGTTCCTCGCACCGAACGCGCTCACCTCGGCTACATTCGAGCACCGCCGATACAGAGCCGATCGGCGGTGTCACCCTCCGTACACCCTGGAGCAGCGCATGCGCGACGTCGCCCTCGCTCCCACCGCCACCCCGCCGCTCACCGGCGGCCTCGCCGACAGCGTCTTCGACACCGCGGAGCGCACCCCCGCCCTGCCGGTGCTCGCGCACCGCGCGGATCCCGCCGCCACCGTCTGGCAGGAGGTGACGGCCGTCGAGCTGCGGGACGAGGTCGTCGACCTGGCCAAGGGCCTGGTCGACGTCGGGATCTCCCCCGGCCTGCGGGTGGCCCTGATGTCCCGCACCCGCCACGAGTGGACCGTGCTCAGCCTCGCGCTGTGGACGGTGGGCGCGGAGGTCGTGCCGATCCATCCGGCCTCCTCGCGCGAGCAGGCCGAGTGGATCCTGCGCGACGCCGAATGCGTCGCGGTGGTGGTCGAGGACGAGCAGGGCATCATGACCATCGGCACGGTGTGCGCCGGGCTGCCGCGGCTGCGCCACGTGTGGCAGCTGGACGCGGGCGCGCTCGCCGACCTCGTCCGGCGGGGCACGGACGTGCCGTACACCACCGTGGAGTCGCTGCGCCGGATCGTGCTGCCGGACGCCACGGCGGCGGTCGTCTACACCTCCGGCACCTCCGGCCGCCCCCAGGGCTGCGCACTGAGCCACCGCGGCCTGGCCTACCCCTGTGACACGGTGCTGGCCGGCTGGGCGCACACCGCGGCCCCGCCGGGCGAACAGCCGTCCGTGCTGGCGTTCCTGCCGTTCTCCCATGTGTACGGCATCATGATCATGCTGACCTGTGTGCGCGGCGGCGTCCTGATGGCGCACGAGCCGGAGCTGACCGAGGCGGCGCTGGCGTCGGCGCTGGCCACCTTCCGGCCGACGTATCTGTACGGCGTGCCGTCGGTGTTCGAGAAGCTCTACAAGAACGTTCTGCGGACCGCGCAGCAGGCGGGACGGGGCGCCCTGTTCGAGCGGGCCGCGCAGACCGCGCGGGACTTCGCCGCGGCCGAGGAGCGCCGCCGGCTGGGGACCGGGCCGGGCCCCGGGTTCGATCTCCGGCTGCAGCACGCCCTGTACGAGCGGACGGTGTACCGCAGGCTGCGCGCGGCGCTCGGCGGGCGGGTGCTGCGCGGCACCTCGGGCGGATCCTCCCTCAGCCGCGAACTGACCCTGTTCTACGAGGGCATCGGGGTCGGCATCAACGACGGCTACGGCCTCACCGAGTCCTCCGGCGGGATCACCATGCAGCCGCTCGGCCGGGAGAAGTCCGGGACCGTGGGCCGGCCGCTGCCGGGCACCGAGGTCCAGGTGGCCGACGACGGGGAGATCCTGCTGCGCGGTCCGTCGGTGTTCCAGGGCTATGTCGGCGACGAGAGGGCGACGCGGGCCGCGCTGCGCGGCGGCTGGCTGGCCACCGGGGACATCGGGCGGCTGGACTCCGAGGGCTATCTGACCATCACCGGGCGCAAGAAGGACATCATCGTCACCAGCGGCGGCACGAGCGTCGCCCCGGGCCCGCTGGAGCAGCGGCTGCGGCTGCATCCGCTCGTCCATCAGGCGGTCGTGATCGGCGACGACCGGCCCTGCGTCGGCGCCCTGATCACCCTGGACCCGGAGTTCCTCGCGCACTGGCGGGCCGCCCTGGCGCTCCAGGGCGGCGGTGCGGGCCGGGAGACCCGCGAGGAGAACGCGCTGCGCGAGGAGATCGCGCGGGCCGTGGCCTGCGCGAACAGCGCCGTCTCCCGCGCGGAGTCCATCCGGGTCCACCGGGTCCTGCCGGAGCCGTTCGCCGCGGAGAGCGGACTGCTCACCCCGTCGATGAAGTTGCGCCGGGACGCGATCGTGCGGCACCACGCCGCCGAGATCGAGGCGATGTACCAGGCGCGGTCCCGGGCGGTGCGCGGCTCGCGGGAGCCGGCGGACTGGGACGAGCCGGACGACGTCTTCCGCTGACGTCTTCCGCCCGCCTCGTGCGCCCGCGTGGCGACCGCGAACCGGGAGGGACGGATAGGCCGCCCGCCTGCGGGGAACCCGCAGACACAGAGACAGTGCACGGCGACGACCGGCCCTGAGGCCGCAGAGGCTCCGCCCGGCCGGGACGGGGAATGCGACATGGCGAGGAAGCAGCGCGGGGACGACACGTCGGCCACGGAGGCCGGATACGAGCGCGCCTTCGCCTTCGCCGGTGAGCTGCGCAGCGTCACGCAGGCGCGGCTCGCCGCGGAGGAGTTCCTGGACACGCTGGCCACGCGGTCACCACCGGCCACGCCCGAGCACTGGGACGACATCCTGCTGGTCGTGACGGAACTGGCCGCCAATGTGATCCAGTACGCGCCCGGACCGTTCGGCCTGCGGATGCGCCGCACCTTCGACGGTGTGCACGTGACGATGTGCGACACGAGCACGACCGAGCCGCGACCACGGCCCTTCGTGCCGCGCACGGGCGGCGGCGGCATCGGCTGGCATCTGGTGCGCACGCTGTGCACGCAGGTCAGCGTCGTCGTCCACCAGGAGGGCAAGGACATCCACGCGTTCCTGCCCTGGTGACGCCATGCGCGTCGGCGGTGACGCCATGCGCCCGTCGCGTACGCGTACGACGCGTATGTGTGCGACGGCCGGTTACACCGCCCCGAGCGGGGGCATGCTGGTGCCCACGCGTTCGTCTGCCTGCCGCGCCCAGCTGGCGGGACGGCCAGGGGCACGGTGGGATCGAAGGTGGCGCGCGTCGATCCAGGGCGGGCGAACGGCGTCGAGTCGGACCGCCTGGAGCCGCAGAAAGGGATGAACACCGTGACACGACCCAGGATCCTGGTGGTTGGCGCAGGCTTCGCCGGAGTCGAGTGTGTCCGCCGTCTGGAGCGGAAACTCTCGCCCGCCGAGGCCGACGTCACCCTGGTGACGCCGTACTCCTACCAGCTGTATCTGCCCCTGCTGCCCCAGGTCGCCTCCGGTGTGCTCACACCGCAGTCGATCGCCCTGAGCCTGCGCCGCAGCAAGAAGTACCGCACCCGGATCCTGCCCGGCGGGGCGATCGGGGTGGACCTCAAGGCCAAGGTGTGCGTCGTCCGCACCATAACCGAAAAGATCGTCAACGAGCCCTACGACTACATCGTGCTGGCCCCCGGCAGCGTCACCCGCACCTTCGACATCCCGGGGCTGACGGAGCACGCCTTCGGGATGAAGACCCTCGCCGAGGCCGCCTACATCCGCGACCACGTCATCACCCAGCTCGACCTCGCCGACGCCAGCGACGATCCGGCCGAGCGGGCAGCGCGGCTGCAGTTCGTGGTGGTCGGCGGCGGATACGCCGGCACCGAGACCGCCGCCTGTCTGCAGCGGCTGACGCACGCGGCCGTCACCCGCTACCCGCGCCTGGACCCCGGCCTGATCAAGTGGCATCTGATCGACATCGCGCCCCGGCTCATGCCGGAGCTGGGCGACAAACTCGGCCGCAGCGCGCAGGAGATCCTCGGGCGGCGCGGGATCGAGGTGTCGCTGGGCGTGTCGATCGAGAAGGCCGCGGCGGAGGAGGTGACCTTCACCGACGGCCGGGTGGTTCCGACGCACACGCTGATCTGGACGGCCGGTGTGGTCGCGAGCCCGCTGATCGGCACGCTCGGGGCGGAGACGATCCGCGGCCGGTTGGTGGTCACCCCGGAGATGACCCTGCCGGGCTACGACGGGGTGTTCTCGCTCGGCGACTCGGCCGCCGTACCGGATCTGGCCAAGGGCGAGGAGGGCGCTGTCTGCCCGCCCACCGCGCAGCACGCCATGCGCCAGGGCAAGAAGGTCGCCGACAACGTCATCGCGACCCTGCGGGGTCAGTCGCGGCAGCCGTACGTGCACCCCGACCTGGGTCTCGTCGTCGACCTGGGCGGCAAGGACGCGGTGTCCAAGCCGCTCGGCATCGAACTGCGCGGGATGCCGGCCCAGGCGGTGGCCCGCGGGTACCACTGGTCGGCACTGCGCACCAACGTCGCCAAGACCCGGGTGCTGACCAACTGGCTGCTGAACGCGGTCGCGGGCGACGATTTCGTGCGCACCGGCTTCCAGGCCCGCAAGCCGGCCCGGCTCAAGGACTTCGAGTTCACCGACTCGTATCTGACGCCGGAACAGGTACGGGCCCGGGTGGAGGGCACGGGCCGCGGGAAGCCCGTGAGGTGACACGGTCCGCCGGGGGCCGCCGATCGTCTCCCGGCGGATGCGCCGGTGGCGGTGGCCCCGGCCGAGGGCAGGTGGCCGGGGCCGTCGTGCGATGCTGGGCCGTAGATCCATTTCCGGCACGGGAGAGAGCGCGGCGGCGTGAACACAGTGGGACGGTCGGGGCGGGTACGGATGTGGGACCGGCTCGCGGCCTCCGACCCCGGGCTGCTCCGGCTCACCGCGGGCCTGCGCACGGTCACCGCCATCGCGCTCGCCCTCGCCGTCCTGGCCGCCCTGCGGGTGCCGGTGCCCCAGTTGGTCGCCGGTGCCATGGCGGCGATGGTGTCGACGTTCGCCATCAGCGAGAAGCAGCGCTCCCAGCAGGCCGTGACGCTCGCGCTCGGCCTGCCGGTGGCGCTGGCCTCGGTGTCGCTGGGCGCGCTGCTGAACCGACAGGTCCTCGCCGGGGACCTGTTCTTCGTCGCCCTCATCTTCTGCGCGGTCTACAGCCGCCGGTTCGGCGACCGGGGCACGGCGCTGGGCCTGATCGGCTTTCAGATCTACTTCCTGTCCCTGTTCGTCCACGCGACCGCCGCCACGCTGCCCGCGCTGTACGGCGTCATC
This sequence comes from Streptomyces yokosukanensis, assembly GCF_001514035.1. GTDB lineage: Bacteria > Actinomycetota > Actinomycetes > Streptomycetales > Streptomycetaceae > Streptomyces > Streptomyces yokosukanensis. Next base: position 10,053 of record NZ_KQ948210.1, read on the forward strand.
TGCGTGGCGTTCGCGTGCAGTGCCGCCGCGCGCTTCGTGCTGCTGCCGCAGACCCCGGCCGGCACCCTGGACCGGCTGCGACGGGCCTTCCGCGCCCGGCTCGCCCAGCTGATCGCCGTCCAGGCCGAGTTGCTGGACGCCGGCCCCGACGACGTCGAGAAGGTCCTGGAGGATCTGCGCACCGCCACCGCGCGGCTGCACGAGACGGCGCTGATGATCCAGGGCCGGCTGGAGGACGGCACCTCGGACGCGGCGACGGCGCGCCTGTTGCAGCGCCGGATCGCCGACGCCGAGATCGCCTCCGAGCGGCTCGGCCTGCTGCTGCTCAGAGCGCGCAGCGCCGAGCGGACCGACACGCTGACCCTGCATCTGCCGGGCGCTCCGCTGCCGTCAGGGGGTGAGCTGCCGGTACGGGACGAGGCCGCGCAGGCGCTGCGCCGGGACCTGCAGGCGCTGCGCGTGCTGATGCTGCGGCCGCTCGGCGAGGCTCGGGGCACGGCGCTCGCCCAGGTGCGCAACCGGCTGCTCGGCTACCGCGAGGAGGAGAACCTGCCCAAGGCGTCTCCGGCCGTGCAGGACATCTTCCGGGGGCTCGGCGAGGCCGCCCGCGCCGCCCTGGGGCTGCGGCTGGCGCTGGACGGGCCTCAGGAGGAGACGGCCGACGACACCCCGGCGACGGCCCGCTCGCGCGAGGAGCTGGACGCGGAGGACGCCGCGATCGAGGCCGGTGAGGAGGCCGAGGCGGAGGAGCCGCAGCCGACCGGTCTGCGCCGGCCCACCACGCGGGCCGCGGTCCAGGTGGCTGTGGGCTCCGCACTGGCCATCGCGGGCGGCGAGCTGCTGTCCAGCCAGCGCTGGTACTGGGCGGTGCTGACCTGCTGGATCGTGTTCATCAACACCGCCTCCACCGGCGAGATCCTGGTGAAGGGCTACCGGCGGCTGCTGGGCACGGTGTTCGGTGTGGTGGCCGGCATCGGGCTCGCCGGGCTGGTCGGGCAGCACACGTGGACGGCGTTCGCGCTGGTGCTGGTCTTCATCTTCGCGATGTTCTACACGGCGCCGCTGTCGTACACGTTGATGTCGTTCTTCGTCACGGCGATGCTGGGTCTGCTGTACACGCTGTTGAACACCTACAGCACGTCCGTGCTGGTGCTGCGGGTGGAGGAGACGGCGCTCGGCGCGGCCTGCGGGGTGATCGCCGCGGCGCTGGTGCTGCCCATCCACACCGACCGCCGTACCAACGACCTCCTCGTCGAGGTCCTGAACCGGCTCGCCGATGTCACACGGACCGCCGTCGACCAGTTGAGCGGCGGGGCGGGCCCCGACCTGGTCGAGCAGGCCCGCGATCTCGACCAGGCGCTGGCCGACCTGCGCGCGGCCACCCAGCCGCTGACCCATCCGATCACGCCGCTGCGCGCACGCCGGAACACCGCGCGGTACGTGGTGGCGCTGCTGGAGACGTGCGCCTACCACGGGCGTTCGCTCGCGGCGACGGCCGAACTGCTGCCGACGCACCCGTCGATCGCGGCGGACCCCCGGCTGCGCGGGGCGGGCGCGCGGATCGTGCACAACATCGAGGCCATCGCCGCGCATGTCGCCGACCCGCGCGCCACGGCGGAGATCGAGCGCGGCCCCAGCATCGCCTCGATGCTGGAGCCGGGCACCCTGCGCACCCCGCGCTACGGCCGGGTCACCGACCGGGTGCTGCGCCATCTGCAGCGGCTGGACGAGGCGGTCTCGGGCCTGGCCCGGCCGCTGGGCATCACCACCGGTGTGCCCCAGCCCAAGAAGTGACGATTCGTCGGCCGCGCGCTCACGCCGGGCCCCTGCCGCCCGCGCACCGGCCCATCGCCTCGTCCCGGACCCGGGCGCAGCTGCGGCTGATCAGCCGGGAGACATGCATCTGGGAGATGCCCAGCCGGTCGGCGATGCGGCTCTGCGTCATGTCCTCGAAGAACCGCATGTAGAGGATGGCCCGTTCCCGCTCGGGCAGCCGGCGCAGCCCCGCCTTGGCGGCCTCGCGGTCGATCACGACGTCGTAGGAGGCGTCGGTGCTGCCGAGGGTCTCGGCGAGGCTCTGGCCGTCGTCCCCGGTGGACGCTTCGGCGTCCAGGGACAGGGTGCTGAAGCTGTCCAGCGCCGCCATGCCCGCGCCGACCTCCTCCTCGGTGAGGCCGGTGTGGGACGCCAGGGCGGCGAGGGTGGGTTCGGGGCTGCCGGGGTGCTGGCCGAGTTCACGGCGGGCCAGTCGTACCCGGTTGCGCAGTTCCTGGATCCGGCGCGGCACCCTCAGAGCCCACATCCGGTCCCGGAAGTGCCGTTTGACCTCGCCGGTGACGGTCGGCACGGCGTAGCTCTCGAAGGCCCCGCGGGCGGGGTCGAACCGGTCGACGGCCTTCACCAGCCCGAGCGCGGCCACCTGCCGCAGATCCTCGACGGACTCGCCCCGGTCGCGGAAGCGACCGGCGATCCGGTGGGCCATGGGCAGCCAGGCGGAGACGAGTTCGTCGCGCACGGCGTCTCGTTCGGGGCCGTCGCCCAGGCCCGCGAGCCGGGTGAACAGCTCCGCGGTGTCCGGGGCGTCGTCGTGGTTCCTGCGCGTGGGTGCGGCGTCGCCGGTCGTGGCGGCCGGGCCGGGACGGATGGTCGGCAGGTCGGTCAGCATGCGGAATCGCTCCTGAACGTGGTTTCGGGGCACACGGCCGGAACGGGGTTCCGGGGGCTGCCCGAACGGTGAGGTCAGGGTGCGCCGGTCCGAAGCACGAGATTTCGCCTGCCCCGGGCACGAGCGGGCAAACACCGCACGGGCGGGACGGCGTGAAACAGGTCACGTGACCCGCTTATGGTTACCGGGACGGCCGCAAGATGGTTTACGGTTCATGCATACGTGATGCGGGAGGTGACCGGAACCGTCCTTCCTCCCTCCACCGCGTCACCGCATACGGCCCTGGCTGGCCTCCCCCGTCCAGCCAGGGCTCTTTGCTGCCCGGAACCGGCGGCGGACCGGGGATCCGGCGAGGAGATCCGCGTCCTTCGAGGTGCCCGGCGGGGCGGCAGCGGCTGAAATGGGCTGAGAGGAAAGCACCCGAACCGCCGCCGGCGAGGAGCCCCGCGCCATGACCAAAGCGATAAAACTGCTGACCGCGCTGCCCCAGGCGCAACGCGAGCGCCTGATGGAGCTGGCCGAGGAGACCTCGTTCCCGGAGGACACACGCATCTTCGAGGCGGGCGGCACCGCCGACCGGTTCTGGGTGATCCGTTCGGGCGCGGTCCACCTGGACCAGCAGGTCACCTCCCGGCAGCGGGTGACGGTGGCCTCGCTCGGCGCGGGCGACCTGCTCGGCTGGTCCTGGCTGTTCCCTCCGTACCGGTGGGACTTCGGCGCGGTGGCCTTCAGCAACGTACGGGCCTACGAGTTCGACGGGCCCTCCGTGCTCGCGCTGAGCGTGGAGGACCCGCTGCTCGGGCTCTCGCTGGTGCGGACGGTGGCCGAGATCCTCGCCAACCGCCTGGAGACGACCCGGGGCAAGCTGATGGACCAGTACGCGATCCAGCGGCGCACCGGCCTGCTGTGACTCAGATCCGGTAGCGGCGCAGCGCCGGTACGGCGGCCGCCAGGGCCAGCATCACCACGACGACCAGCGCGCCGCCGCCCGCCACCGCGGCACGCGGACCGAACAGCGAGCCGGCCGTGCCGTGCAGCACATCGGCCAGGCGCGGGCCTCCCGCGACGACCACGGTGAACACGCCCTGCATCCGGCCGCGCATCTCGTCGGTCGCCGCCGACAGCAGGATCGCGCCCCGGAACACCATGGAGACCATGTCGGCGACACCGGCGGCGGCGAGGAAGGCCAGGGCCACCCACAGATTGCCGCTCAGCCCGAAGCCGGCGACGGCCACGCCCCAGGCGACGACCGCGCCGATGACCATCCAGCCGTGCCGCCGGGCCCGCGAGAACGCCCCGGAGAACAGGCCGCCGAGCACCGCGCCGACCGGGATGCCGGCGAACAGCACGCCGAGTGCCAGCCCTTCGCCCCAGGAGTGGTAGGTCTCCGCGGCCAGCTGCGGGAACAGGGCGCGGGGCATGCCGAGGACCATGGCGACGATGTCGGCGAGGAAGGACAGCAGCAGCACCTTGTGCCGGGAGATGTACTGGAATCCGGCGGCTATCTCGCGCACCCCGGCCCGCCGGGCGGCGACCTCGCCGAGCGGCGGCAGCGCGGGCAGCCGGAAGACGGCCCACACGGTCACGCACAGCGCCACGGCGTCGATGAGATACAGCTCGGGCAGCCCGATGACCGGGATCAGGACCCCGGCGAGCAGCGGGCCCGCCACCAGTCCGGTCTGCATCACCGTGGAGCCGAGCGCATTGGCGGCGGGCAGTTCCCCGGCCGGGACCAGCCGGGCGACGGAGGCGTTGCGGGCGGGTGCGTTGAGTCCGAAGAACGCCTGCTGGAACGCGAGCAGCACCATGAGGACGACGACGGAGTCCGTCCCCGTCACGGCCTGCGCCCAGAAGAGCAGCGAGGTGACCGCGATGCCGACGTTGGTCACCAGCAGCAGCTTGCGGCGGTCCACCGTGTCGGCGACCGCGCCGCCCCACAGCGCGAACGCCACCATGGGCACGAGGCCCGCGAGGCTCGCGTAGCCGACCCAGGCCGAGGAGTGGGTGATGTCGTAGATCTGCTTCGGCACGGCGACCGCGGTGAGCTGGCTGCCGACGGCGGTGACGATCGTCGACGTCCACAGGCGGCGGTAGGCGGGGATGCGCAGCGGGCGGGTGTCCATCGCCCAGCGGCGCCAGCCGCTGCGGGGTGCGGGCGCCGGTGGGGCGGGCTCGGGTTCGGCGGTGCTGCTCTCGGTCGTGTCCACGGGCGTCCTGGTTGCTCGTTACATCTTTTCGCTTCGAGAGCCTAACTATCTCAGCGATCCGTGTACATGCCGAACGGGTTCGCTCAGGATCCGGCCAGGAGGGTGGCCCCGAGGGCCAGCATGGTGACGGCGACCGACGCGTCGAGGACCCGCCAGGCCGCCGGACGGGTCAGGAAGCGGCCGAGCAGCCGGGCGCCGAAGCCGAGCGCGGCGAACCAGCACAGGCTGGCGAGCACGGCGCCGAGCCCGAACGTCCAGCGCAGCGCGCCGCGGTCGGCGGCGAGGGAGCCCAGCAGGAACACGGTGTCCAGGTAGACGTGCGGGTTCAGCCAGGTCATCGCCAGACAGGTGAGCACCGCCCGGCGCCGCGAGCCGGCGGCCTCCCCCTCGGTGCTCAGGGCGGCGGCGCCCGGCCTGAGCACCCGGCGGGCGGCGAGGACGCCGTAGCAGAGCAGGAAGACGCCCCCGACGATCCCGACCCCGCGGACCGCGCCCGGCCAGGCCACCACCAGCGCGCCGACCCCGCCGACGCCGAGCGCGATGAGCACCGCGTCGGACAGCGCGCAGATGCCGACCACGGCGAGGACCGCGTCCCGGCGCACCCCCTGCCGCAGGACGAAGGCGTTCTGGGCGCCGATGGCGACGATCAGGGAGAGACCGGTGCCGAAGCCGGCGGCCGCGGAGGTCAGGGCGTGATTCATGGCATCGACGCTAGGAACACCGTCCCCCCACGTCCAGCTAAGGATTCTTACGTATCCTTAGCGCTCGTGATGACGGAGCTTCCCCTGGACCAGGTGCGGACGCTGCTCGCCGTGGTGGACGAGGGCACCTTCGACGCCGCCGCGGCCGCCCTGCACCTCACACCGTCGGCGGTGAGCCAGCGGGTCAAGGCGCTCGAGCAGCGCACCGGCCGGGTGCTGCTGCGGCGCACCAAACCGGTGCGGGCCACGGAGTCGGGCGCGGTGCTGGTGCGCTACGCCCGGCAGCTGGCCCGGCTGGAGCGGGACGCCTGGGGCGAGCTGGGCCTGAGCGGGGCCGGGGAGCCGACGCGGGTGTCGGTGGCGGTGAACGCGGACTCCCTGGCGACCTGGTTCCTGCCGGCGCTGACCCGGGTGGCGGGGCTCTGCTACGAACTGCACCGGGAGGACGAGGACCACACCGTGACCCTGCTGCGCGAGGGCCTGGTGATGGCCGCGGTGACCTCCGCCGCCGAACCGGTGCCGGGCTGCACCGCCCGACCGCTCGGCCGGATGCGCTATCTGCCGGTCGCCGCACCGGAGTTCACCGAGGCCCACCTGGGCGGACGCCCCCTGACCGAGGCGCTGCCGACGGCCCCCGTCGTGGTCTTCGACCGCAAGGACGACTTCCAGGACGCCTTCGTACGCCGGCTGGGGCGCGGCCCCGCCGGCCCGTTCCGGCACCATGTGCCCACCTCGGAGGGGTTCCTGGACGCGGTCGCCCGGGGACTGGGCTGGGGCATGGTGCCGGAGGTCCAGGCGGACCCGCTGCTCGCGGCGGGCCGGCTGGTGCTCCTCGCTCCCGAGGCATGGATGGACGTCACGCTGTACTGGCAGCAGTGGAAGCTCGACTCCCCCGCGCTGGCGGTACTGGCCGAAGCCGTGACGGCGACGGCGGCCGAGGCGCTGCGCCGCTGACGGCCCCGTCACGTTTCATCCGTTTCGCTCCTTCTTCGGTTCCTCGCGGAGTACGGTGGTCGGACGGTGGCGCGGTGGACGGCGGTCCGACCCGGTCCTCCTCTCCAACTCCGCTCCGCCGGTGCCCGGTCGGGCACGGGTGCCCGCGGCCCACCGGCCTGTTCGCCCCGTCTCCCGGCCTGTTGAGCGCGGACGGCTCACCCCGGGGGCCGTGCGCGCGCCCGTGGCCGGATGGCGCCCCTCACGCGATCCGCCGCCGCACGCGCCGTTTCACACCGCCCGCGCCGGTCACCCGGACCCGGACCGCGCATGCCACCGGCACGACGACACGGACGACTACGACCCGACCCCTTCAACCCACTCGCTCCATCAACCCACTCGTTCCATTCGATCTGTTCGTCCCATTCGATCCAGGAGACTTCGATGGACAACTGGCGCGCGCGTGCCGCCTGCCGTCACGAAGACCCCGACCTCTTCTTCCCCGTCGGCACCACCGGTCCCGCCCAGGTGCAGAGCGAGCGGGCCAAGGCGGTGTGCGGGCACTGCCCCGTCCGGGAACAGTGCCTTCACTGGGCGCTGCGGACGGGCGAGAGCATCGGCATCTGGGGCGGGACGAGCGAGCCGGAGCGGCGTGCGCTCAGCCGCCGCGCCCGCGTCCGGCCGCGCTCCCTGTGACCCAGAAGGGTGTCGCGAACGCTCAGGGTTCGTCGCCGGGCGGCTCGGCCGCGGGCAGCCGCAGGGTGAAGACCGCGCCCGCGCCGGGCTCGCTCGCGGCGTCGGCCGTGCCGCCGTGGGCGGCGACCAGATGGCGCACGATCGGCAGGCCCAGACCGCTGCCGCCGGTGCGCCGGCTGCGTGACTTCTCGGCGCGCCAGAACCGGTCGAAGACGTGCGGCAGATCCTCCGGTGCGATGCCCGTCCCGGTGTCGGTGACGGTGAGGACGACGTCCGCGCCGTCCCGGCGGGCGCCCAGCGCGACCGTGCCGTCGGCCGGGGTGTGCCGCAGCGCGTTGGAGACCAGGTTCCCGAGCGCCTGCCGCATCCGCACCGGGTCGGCGTCCAGCCAGGCCGCGGCGTCGGCCTCGGTGCGCAGGGCGACCTGGGCGGCGCCGGCGGCGACCCGGTGGGCGGCGGCGACCTGGGCGAGGAGGTCCCCGGCGGGCAGCGGCTCGCGGTGCAGCCGCAGGGTGCCCGCGTCGACGGCGGCGAGGTCCTGCAGATCGTCGATGATCCGCTGCAGGACCAGCGCCTCCTCGTGCAGCGAGTCCAGCAGGGGCGGGTCGGGTTCGACGACGCCGTCGCGGACGACCTCCAGCCAGCCGCGGATGTTGGTGAGCGGGCTGCGCAGCTCGTGCGCGATGTCGCTGACCATCGCCCTGCGCTGGGCCTCGATGCGTTCGCGGCGTTCGGTCAGGTCGTTGAAGGCCTCGGCGAGGATGCCGGTCTCGTCCCGGGTGGTCACCGGCACCCGTACATGGAGTTCGGGGGGCGCCCCCGCGGCCTCGGTGAGCGCGCGCAACGGCCGTACCAGCCGGACGGCGACGACGGCGGTCACGGCCACGGTGACGGCGAGGACCAGTCCGGCCGCGCCGATCACCTTGGCCTTGTTCCCCGGGGACATGTCGAAGCGGGAGGGGCTCCGGTCGCCGATGCCGAGGAACAGCTCGGCCACCGGGGCGACGTAGGGCTCCAGTTGGGTGCGCCGGGCGGTCAGGATGCAGCGCTGGGCGGCCCGCGCCGTGGCCTGCTGGCCGGCCCGGGTGTACTTGGCGACGAGGTAGCCGCCGCCGAAGGGGTCCTTGCCGCTGGGGTCGAGGGTGAGGAACAGCTGCCCGCCCAGGTCCAGTCCGGCCTGTCCGAGGCAGGGCCGGGCGAGGTCGGTGAGGTCGGCGAGGGCCCTGCTCTCCGTCGGGGTGGGCGTGTTGAGCCGTCCGTCGTCGCAGACGGCCGCGCCGTAGCCGGCGGGGGCGGTGCCGTCCGGGAGCGTGACGACGGGCCGCCCGCTCGCCGTGCGCACGACACCGGCCTGGAGGCCGTAGCGTTCGTAGCACTGCTTGCGCCGGGCGGCCAGCGCGTCCAGCTGGGCGCGTTCCTTCGCGGGGAGCCGATAGGGTCCCGCCACGCGCGGGTCGATGCCGCTGAGCTGGGCGCCGGTCTCGCTGTAGGTGTCGGTGCGCAGCGGATCGACGGTGGCCGCGGGCGCGGGCGGCAGCGGGGTGCCCCGCGGCGCGGAGTCGGCGAGCAGCGTGCGGTCGGCGGTGGTGAGCGCGATCCGGCGTCCGGTCTCGGCGGCCAGCTCCCGCACCGTGCCCCGCACGCCCGCCCAGTCGGCGTGGGTGGCGGCGTATCCGCTGAGCCGGGCCAGGATGCTGTTGTCGGCCGCGAGGTCCTGGCCCTGCTCCTCCTTCAGGGCGCTGGTGGTGGTGGTCACCGCGAGCCAGGCGGTGGCGGCGACCGAGCAGACGGCGATCAGGGCGGAGACCGACAGCAGCCGGACGAGCAGTCGCTTGCGCAGTGGTATCCGGCGCTTCACGACCGCACGCCGCTCAGCTTGTAGCCGACACCGAAGACGGTCAGCAGGCGTGCCGGGCGGCGCGGATCGGGCTCGATCTTGCGGCGCAGGTTCATGATGTGCACGTCGACGGCCCGCTCGGTGGAGGCCCGGTCGAAGCCGCGGGTGCACTGCAGCAACTGCCGCCGGGTGAAGACCCGTTCCGGCTCGCCGGCCATGGCCAGCAGGATCTGGAACTCGGCGGGTGTGCAGTCCACCGGTACGCCCTCGCAGCGCACCTCGTGCCGTTCGGGGTCGACGCTGATCCCGGCGGCCCGTACGACGGGGTCGCCGTCCCGGCTGCCGAGGCCGCGCCCGCTGCGTCTGAGCACCGTGCGGATACGGGCCATCAGCTCGCGCGGGCTGTACGGCTTGGTCATGTAGTCGTCGGCGCCCAGTTCGAGGCCGAGCAGCAGATCGTCCTCGGCGGAGCGGGCGGTGAGCATGACCACCGGGATGTCGGGGTCTTCACCGCCGCGCAGCGCCCGGCACACGCCGAAGCCGTCGAGGACCGGCAGCATCAGGTCCAGGACGACGAGGTCGGGTCTGCGGCGCCGGGCGGCGTCCAGCGCGGCGGCGCCGTCGTGCACCACCGTGGCGGTGTGTCCCTCGGCCAGCAGGGAGCGCCGGATCAGCTCGGCCTGCTTCTCGTCGTCCTCGGCGACCAGTACATGTGCGCACACGAGTTCGGATCCTAAGCGGCTGGGCCCCACGGGCGATCGGCGTGTCCCTCGAAGCATGCTGCGACGGATCATGGTGTCGACCCTTGCCGACACGTGTGTGGAACCGGTCAGGATTCAGGCGCTGTCCGGCTTGCCCTTCGTGAACAGCCAGGTCTGGAACAGCCCGTCCAGCCGCTTCCCGGAGATCTGCTCGGCCAGCCGCTCGAACTGTGCCGTCGTTCCGTGGCCGCCGCGGTGCGCGGTGGCCCAGGCGCGCAGGATCCGGAAGAAGTCCCGGTCCCCGACGGCCCTGCGCAGCTCGTGCAGGGTCATCGCGCCGCGGGCGTAGACCGGGGTGTCGAAGATGTTCTTGCCGCTGCCCGGGTCGCCGGGAGGGAAGGCCCACAGGTGGTTGCCGGCCGGTCGGGCGTAGAGGGCGTCGAAGGTCTTCTGGGCGCTGTCGCCGCCGTGCTGTTCGGCGTACAGCCACTCGGCGTAGGTGGCGAAGCCCTCGTTGAGCCAGATGTCCTTCCAGGCGGTCAGCGAGACGGAGTCGCCGAACCACTGGTGGGCGCTCTCGTGGACGAGGGTGCTGATGTCGGGCGCGGAGTCGTAGACCGGCCGGGTCTGGGTCTCCAGGGCGTAGCCGACGTCCGGCGCGTGATCGACGATCGCTCCGGCGGAGCGGAACGGGTACGGCCCGAACAGCCTGCTCTCCCATTCCAGGACGGACGGCAGCTTCTTCAGCACCGGCGCTGCCGCGCGCGCCTCGCGCGCGTCGACGGCGTTGTACACACGGATGCCGTCGCGGGTGGTGTACTGCTGGACCTGGAACTTTCCGACGGTGGCGGTGGCGAGGTAGGCGGCCATCGGCTGGGTCTCGCGCCAGCGGAAGGTCGTGAGACCGTGAGCGGTGTGCTGTCCGAGCAGGACGCCGCCTGCCACGGCGGTGCGTCCCTGGGGGACGGTGATCGTGATGTCGTACGACGACTTGTCCTTGGGGTGGGCGTTCGCCGGGAACCAGGTCATCGCGCCCTGCGGCTCGTTCGCGACGAACGCGCCGTCGTCGGTGGGTATCCAGCCGTCGGCGGAGCCGTCGGGGTCGGTGACCGGCTTCGGGATGCCGTGGTACGTGACGGTGACGCGGAAGTCCTGCCCCGCGCGCAGGGTGCGGCGCGGGGTGACGACGAGTTCCTGGCCGGTGCGCCGGAAGGCGGCCCGGGTGCCCTCGACGGTGACGCCGCCGACCGTCAGGCCCTTGAGGTCGAGGTCGAAGCGGGTGAGGCGCTGGGTGGCGCGGGCGCTGAGGACGGCCGTGCCGTCCAGGTGCCGGGAGGAGGTGTCGTAGCGGAGCGTCAGACCGTAGTGCCGGACGTGGTAGCCGCCGTTGCCGCTCAGCGGGAAGTAGGGGTCACCCGCGCCTGCCGCGCCGGTCGTGCCCGCCGCCGTGGGTCCGGCGGCGCCGAGGAGTGCCGCCACCGCGACGGGGACGGTGGCGATGACCGCCTCGCGGCGCAGGACGGATATCCGGCTCCGGGCGGGCTGTCTGCGGGACGGCTTCACGGGCGCTCCTTGGGGGACGGCAGTGATCACTGGCCCACACACTAGGCGTGCGGGCCTGCCGGGCTCCCCCTCCATCAGGTCAAGTCTGGTCGCGTCGTCCCCGCCCGGGCCAGGGCCGCCGCAGTACGCTCACGGCACCGTCCGCCGTCCTGAGCTGGAGTGCCGACCGTGAGCGTGCGTGTGCGCCGGATCTACGAACCGCCCGAGCCCGACGACGGTCTGCGTGTGCTGGTCGACCGGCTGTGGCCGCGCGGCATCGCCAAGGAGGCGGCGCGGATCGACGAGTGGCCCAAGGGGCTCACGCCCTCCACCGAGCTGCGCACGTGGTACCACGGCGGCGGCGCGTACGAGGAGTTCCGCCGCCGGTACGAGGCGGAACTGGACGTCCCTGAGGCCGCCGAACTGCTCGACGGCCTCAGGAAGGCGGCCCGCGAGGGACCGGTGACCCTGCTCACGGCGTCGAAGACGCCCGGGGAGAGCCACGCCCGGGTGCTTCAGGACCTGCTGACGGGCTGAGGGTCAGCCGGTGTGCCGGGCCGCGTGCCGGCCCGCGGCCCGCCCCGAGAACAGGCAGCCGCCGAGGAAGGTGCCCTCCAGCGCGTTGTAGCCGTGCACACCGCCGCCGCCGAAGCCGGCCACCTCGCCCGCCGCGTACAGCCCGTCGATCGGCGTGCCGTCGGCGCCCAGGGCGCGGGAGTCGAGGTCGGTCTGGATGCCGCCGAGGGTCTTGCGGGTCAGCACATGCAGCCGGACGCCGATGAGCGGGCCTGCCGCCGGGTCGAGGATGCGGTGCGGGGCGGCGACCCGGCCGAGCCGGTCACCGATGTAGCGGCGGGCGTTGTGGATGCCCTGGATCTGGGAGTCCTTGCTGTAGGCGTTGGCGATCTGCAGGTCGCGGGCCTCGATCTGGCGGCGCACCTCGGCCGGGTCCAGGAGCGGCTTGTCGGTCAGCGCGTTCATCTTCCCGACCAGTTGCTCCAGGCTGCCCGCGGTGACGAAGTCCGCGCCCTTGTCGACGAAGGCCTGCACCGGTGCGGGTGCCCCCGTGCCGAGCACCCGGTCGCGCAGCACGGCCCGCCGGTCCTTGGCGGTGATGTCCGGGTTCTGCTCGGAGCCGGAGAGCGCGAACTCCTTCTCGATGATCTTCCGGGTGAGGATGAACCAGGAGTGGTCGTATCCGGCGATGTCCTCGGTGGTGCGCAGGTACTTGAGGGTGCCCAGGGTGTCGTAGCCCGGCAGGCAGGGATCGGGCAGCCGGCGGCCGAGGGCGTCCAGCCAGATGGACGACGGTCCGGGCAGGATGCGGATGCCGTGGCCGGGCCAGATCGGGTCCCAGTTCTGCAGGCCCTCGGTGTAGTGCCACATGCGGTCGCGGTTGACCAGGCGGACGCCCGCCTCGGCGCTGATGTCGAGCATCCGGCCGTCGACGTAGGCCGGGACGCCGGTGACCATCTCGGCCGGCGGGGTGCCGAGCCGGGCGGGCCAGTAGCGGCGGACGATGTCGTGGTCGGCGCCGATGCCGCCGGTGGTGACGACGACCGCCTGGGCGGTGAGCGCGAAATCGCCGACGCGGTCGCGGTTGGAGGCCGCACCGCGCGGCGAGCGGTCCTCGGCGAGCACCGTGCCGCGCACCCCGCGCGCCGCGCCGTCCTCGAGGACCAGTTCGTCGACCCGGTGGCGGTGGTAGAAGGTGAGCAGCCCGTCCCGGGCGGCCTGGCGGGCGTACTTCACGAACGGCTCGACCACGCCGGTGCCGGTGCCCCAGGCGATGTGGAAGCGGGGTACGGAGTTGCCGTGGCCGCCCGCCCGCAGGTCGCCGCGCTCGGCCCAGCCGACGGTCGGCAGCAGGTCGATGCCGTGGCCCCGCAGCCAGGACCGCTTCTCACCGGCCGCGAAGTCGACGTAGGCGCGGGCCCAGCGCACCGCCCAGGAGTCCTCGTCGTCGAGCCGGTCGAACCCCGCGCTGCCCTGCCAGTCGTTCCAGGCGAGGTCGAAGGAGTCCTTGATGCCGAGGCGGCGCTGCTCCGGGGAGCCGACGAGGAAGAGCCCGCCGAAGGACCAGAACGCCTGTCCGCCGAGGTTGGCGGCGTTCTCCTGGTCGATCAGGGCCACCCGGCGGCCCCGGCTGGTGAGTTCGTGCGCCGCGACCAGGCCGGCGAGGCCCGCTCCGACGACGATGACGTCCGCGTCCATCCTGACTGTGTCCTTCCCTACGGTCCTCAGGGGGTCATGCGAGTATGCGGCTGCCGTCCGTGAGCAGGGCGGTGAGCAGCCGGCCCAGCCAGGCCCGTGCGGCCTCGACGTCCCTGTCCAGCAGCAGCTGGACGGTGACGCCGTCGTACGCGGCGACCACGGCGTGCGCGGCGCCCTGCGCGTCGCCGAGCACGGCGGGCAGTTCGGTGTGGCCGCGGGCTCTGCGCAGCCGGTCGGCGATCGCCTCCCGGAGCCGGGCGCGGTGCTCGAGCAGGGCTCGGGCGACCTCCGGGTCGCGGGCGGCGTGGACCAGGAAGTCGCTCTTGACCAGCAGCCAGTCCACGTCGAGCAGCAGCACCTCGGTGACCCGGTCCACGGAGGCCGGTACGTCGAGTCCGGGCCCGTCCTGCGCGAGCGCCTCGGCCACCTGGGAGGCGATGAGGTCGGCGCGCTCCTGGTAGAGCGCGAAGAACAGCTCGTCCAGGGTGGCGAAGTTGGAGTAGAACGCGCCGCGGCTGAAACCGGCCGCTTCGCAGATCTCCTCGATGGACACGCGCCCGAAGCCCCTGGCCGCGAAGACCTCGAACGCGGCCTCCAGCAGCCTGGCCCGGGTGGCGGCCCGTCGCCTGGTCACGCGCTTGGGAGTGTCCTCCATCGCCGCACCTCCCCTTCGGATACATGAACGTATCCGATACAGCGATGTATCGAAAGCCGAAAGCTCCACAGAGATCAATGGAACACATTTTCGATTACGGAGTACTCTGGACCCATGTCCACGCATCTGCAGGGCTCCCTGTTCGACCAGACCGACGAGCTGCGGCTCGACTCCCTCGACGGGCTGCGCAGGAGCGAGCTGGGCGCCGGCGCCTGGATCGACGTGCTGCCCGGCTGGCTGAGCGGGGCCGACGCCCTGTTCGAGAGGCTGGCGGCGGACGTGCCCTGGCACGCGGAGCGCCGCACGATGTACGACAGCGTGGTGGCCGTACCGCGCCTGCTGGCCTTCTACGGGGCGCAGGACCCGCTCCCCCACCCGGTGCTGGGGCAGGCTCGCGAAGCCCTGTCCCGGCACTACGCGGCCGAACTGGGTGAGCCGTTCACCACCGCCGGGCTGTGCTTCTACCGTGACGGCCGGGACAGCGTGGCCTGGCACGGGGACCGGACCGGACGCGGCGCCCGCGAGGACACCATGGTCGCGATCCTCTCCGTCGGCGCACCCCGGGACCTGCTGCTGCGCCCGGCCGGCGGAGGCGGTACGACGCTGCGGCGGCCGCTCGGGCACGGCGACCTGATCGTGATGGGCGGCTCCTGCCAGCGCACCTGGGAGCACTGCGTACCGAAGAGCGCGCGGGCGGCGGGGCCGCGCATCAGCGTCCAGTTCCGGCCGCACGGCGTGCGCTGACGCCTCCCCGCCACCTCCCGGTGCACGCCGCGCGAAGATCTGGTTGGCTGTTCCCGACGGTCAGCCGCACAGCACTCGGGGAGATCATGCGGGCAGAGGTACACCAAGTCGCCGACAGCATCTATCTGGTGCACGGCCACCACGTCAACTGGGTGATCCTCAAGGACGGCGACGCCGTCACACTCGTGGACACCGGCTACCCGGGGGACCGGGAGGGAGTCCTTCACTCCCTGGCCTCGGTGGGCAGTTCACCGGAGGCGGTCGCCGCCGTACTGATCACCCACGCGCACAACGACCATCTGGGCTCGGCCGAGTATCTGCGCGCCGCCCACGGCACCCCCGTCCATCTGCATCCGGCCGAAGTGCCGCACGCGCGGCGGGAGTTCCTGCAGCAGGCCACCATCGGCGACGTGGTGCGCAACGCCTGGCGGCCCGGTGTCGTGTCGTGGGCGCGGCACGTCCTCCAGGTCGGCGGCACCGACCACAACCCCGTCACCGCGCCCGAGCCGTTCCCGAACGAGGGCCCGCTGGACCTGCCGGGCCGCCCGGTGCCGGTGCACACCCCCGGCCACACCGACGGTCACTGCGTCTACCACCTCCCCGAGGCGGGCGTCGTGATCTCCGGCGACGCGCTGGTCAGCGGGCACGCGACCTCCCGGGTCAAGGGCCCGCAGATCCTGCCCGACTTCTTCCACCACGAGCGCGCCCGGGTCGTGGACTCGCTGGAGCTGATCGGCGCGCTCGACGGCGACACCCTGCTGCCCGGGCACGGTCCGGTGCACCGGGGGCCGCTGCGCGCGGCGGCCGAGCAGGCCCGGGAACGGGCCTCCTAGAACACCGGGGCGGGGCCTTAGGGTTCGTGCCATGGCCTTGCAGATCAGCGCCACGAACCCGGAGCACCCCGCGCGCCTGCTCGCCCTGCCCTGGGACGTGCCCCTGGAGGAGTGGCCCGAGGAGTACCTCGTGCCGCTGCCGAGGGGCATCTCGCGGCACGTGGTGCGGTACGCGCACGCCGGTGACGAGGTGATCGCCGTCAAGGAGCTGGCCGAGCGGCCCGCGCTGCGCGAGTACGGGCTGCTGCGCGACCTCGACCGGCTCGGCATTCCCGCCGTCGACCCGCTCGCGGTGGTCACCGGCCGCACCGACCGGACCGGGGCCCCGCTGGAGCCGGTCCTGATCACCCGGCATCTGCGCGGCTCGATGCCGTACCGCTCCATGTTCGAGACGACCATGCGCCCGGCGACCATGCACCGGCTGATGGACGCCCTCGCCGTGCTGCTGGTCCGGCTGCACCTGGCCGGGTTCGCCTGGGGTGACTGCTCGCTGTCCAACACGCTCTTCCGGCGGGACGCGGGCGCCTACGCCGCGTATCTGGTCGACGCCGAGACCGGGGAACTGCACCCCCGCCTGAGCCCCGGGCAACGCGGATACGACCTGGATCTGGCCCGGGTGAACATCAGCGGCGAGCTGCTCGACCTGGAGGCGTCCGGTGCGCTGCACCCGTCGGTCGACCCGGTGGAGTTCGGGCACGAGATCTGCACCCGGTACCAGGGGCTGTGGCAGGAGCTGACCCGCACCTCGGTGTACCCGGCGGGCGAGTACCACTACATCGAGCGCCGGATCCGCCGTCTGAACGAGCTGGGCTTCGACGTGGCCGAGATGCAGATCGAGCACTCCGCGGGCGGCGACACGGTCACCTTCGTGCCGAAGGTGGTCGACGCCGGGCACCACCAGCGCCAGCTGCTGCGGCTAACCGGCCTGGACACCGAGGAGAACCAGGCGCGGCGGCTGCTGAACGACCTGGAGGGCTGGATGGCCACCCAGGACGACCACGCGCCCGGCGATCCCCTCGCCGCCCGCCCCGAGGTCCTCGCGCACCGCTGGGTGCGGGACGTCTTCCGGCCCACCGTGCGGGCCGTGCCCCCGGAGCTGCGCGGCTCCGTGGACCCGGCCGAGATCTACCACCAGCTCCTCGAACACCGCTGGTACCTGTCCGAACGCGCCCAGCACGACACGGGACTCGATTCCGCCGTCAAGGACTACATCGAGAACGTGCTGCCCGGGGCACGGGCCGCCCTGGAGCCCGCCGACCCCGAGTGAGCGGCGGCCGGACCGGGCGACCCACGCGGCTCACGCGTGCGGGACCACGGCGACCGGGCAGTCGGCGTGGTGCAGCACCCCGTGCGTGACCGAGCCGATGCGGGCGCCCACGGCACTGCGGTGCGCCCGGCGACCGACGACCGTCAGCTGGGCCCGGCCGGCCACCGACAGCAGCACCTGGCCCGCGCTGCCCATCTCGACGTGCTCGGCCACGGGCACGTCGGGAAACCGCTCCCGCCACGGCCGCAGCGCCTCGGCCAGCGCCTGCCGCTCGAACGGCTCCAGACCGCCCGCGTCGTCCAGCAGCTTGAGCGAGCCGGGGCTGTAGGCGAAGACCGGCGGCAGGGTCCACGCCCGTACGGCCCGTACGGTGGCGCCGCGGGCCGCCGCCGTCTCGAAGGCGAACCGCAGGGTAGAGGCGCAGTCCTCGGGGTCGCCGTGCTGGCCGACGACGACGTCCCGGCCGGCCGCCTCCGCCGCCGGCTCGTCACCGGCGCGCACCAGGACCACCGGCCGTGTCGCCTCGGCGATCACCTGCTGGCCGACCGAGCCCAGCAGGAACCCGAGGACGGGCCCGTGCCCGCGCGAGCCCAGGACCAGCATCTCGGCCTGCTCCGCCGCACCGGCCAGCGCGTGCACGGGCTCGCCCTCGACCACGTCGACGCTCACCGCCAGCCGCGGATGCCGCTCGCGGACGGCGCGCACGGCTTCCGCCACGCCCTGCGACACCCACCCGTGCTGGGTGTCCCGGTCGGCACCGGCGAGTGAATCGGCGTAGCGCCAGGCGTGCAGCACCCGCAGGGGCAGCCCGCGGCGTACGGCCTCCCGGCCGGCCCAGTCCAGCGCGGCCAGGCTCTCCTGCGTACCGTCCACCCCTGCCGTGATCGGGCGTGTCATCGCGCGGGCCTCCTCGTCGTCGCGGCTGTCCCCCGGTGCTGCTGCCCACTATCGGGCACCGGCGCGCACGGGGAGCACCGGGGGTGATCACCGGGTCCGGGCCATCCGGAGCGAAGCCGGGCGATCGAACATACGATGGCTGCGAACCGGTGCGGTGGTGGCATGCGCGCCACCGTCCCGTGGAACCGGACGCTCGGGGTGGGAGACGTATGGCACAGGCCGCCGAGGCAGCGCGGACCGTCATCCTGACCGTGGACGACGACCCGGGGGTCTCCCGTGCCGTCGCCCGCGATCTGCGGCGCCGCTACGGCGAGTCGTACCGGATCGTGCGCGCGGAGTCCGGACAGTCCGCGCTCGAGGCGCTGCGCGAGCTGAAGCTGCGCGGTGACCTCGTGGCGGTGATCCTGGCCGACTACCGGATGCCGCAGATGAACGGCATCGAGTTCCTGGAGCAGGCGCTGGACGTCTATCCGGGGGCGCGGCGGGTGCTGCTCACCGCGTACGCGGACACCAACGCCGCGATCGACGCGATCAACGTGGTGGACCTGGACCACTATCTGCTCAAGCCCTGGGACCCGCCCGAGGAGAAGCTCTACCCGGTCCTGGACGACCTGCTCCAGGCCTGGCGTGCCAGCGCCCACCGGCTCGTGGCCAGTACGAAGGTCGTCGGGCACCGCTGGTCCGCGCGGTCGTCGGACGTGCGTGAGTTCCTGGCCCGCAACCAGGTGCCGTACCGCTGGTACTCGGTGGAGGAGCCGGAGGGGCAGCGGCTGCTGGCGGCCGCCGGGCAGGACGGGCAGCGGCTGCCGCTGGTGATCACCCCGGACGGCACCACGCTGGTCGAGCCGGAGGCGCCGGAGCTTGCGGCGCGCGTGGGACTCGCGACGACCCCGACGGCCGACTTCTACGACCTCATCGTGATCGGCGGCGGTCCCGCCGGGCTCGGCGCGGCCGTGTACGGCGCTTCGGAGGGCCTTCGGACCGTGCTCGTCGAGCGGTCGGCGACCGGTGGGCAGGCCGGGCAGAGCTCCCGGATCGAGAACTACCTCGGCTTCCCCGACGGGGTCTCCGGCGCCCAGCTCACCGACCGGGCACGCCGGCAGGCGGCCAAGTTCGGCGCCGAGATCCTGACCGCCCGTCAGGTGACGGGCCTCGAGGTCAACGGCGCCGCCCGGGTCGTACGGTTCGCGGACGGCTCGGCGATCGCCGCGCACAGCGTGATCCTCGCGACCGGTGTGCAGTACCGGCAGCTGGAGGCCGCCGGCTGCAACGACCTGACCGGCTGCGGGGTGTTCTACGGCTCGGCGCTGACCGAGGCGGCCTCCTGCCAGGGGCAGGACATCTACATCGTCGGCGGCGCCAACTCGGCGGGCCAGGCCGCCATGTACCTGTCCCGGGGCGCCAAGTCGGTGACGCTGCTGGTGCGCGGCTCGGACCTGTCGGCCTCGATGTCGTACTACCTGATCCAGCAGATCAGCGAGGCGCCGAACATCTCGGTGCGCTCGCACACGGTGGTGGAGGCGGCGCACGGCTCGGACCACCTGGAGCAGCTGACGCTGCGGCACACGGTGACCGGGGAGAGCGAACAGGTCGACGCGCAGTGGATGTTCGTGTTCATCGGCGCCGCCCCGCTGACCGACTGGCTGGGCGACGCGGTGCTGCGCGACGAGCGCGGATTCATCCTCGCCGGGCCCGACCTGAGCGCCGACGGGCGGCCGCCGGCCGGCTGGGAGCTGGACCGGCCGCCGTACCATCTGGAGACCAGCGTTCCCGGCGTGTTCGTGGCGGGTGACGCGCGGGCCGAGTCCGCCAAGCGCGTGGCGTCCGCCGTCGGCGAGGGAGCCATGGCCGTGATGCTCGTCCATCGCTATCTGGAGCAGTCATGAACGGTCCGAAGGGTCTGGAGCAGTCATGAGCGGGCAGATCATGCCGTGCAGTCCCAGGGAGATCGCCTCACTGTTCCTCTTCGAGAAGCTGAGCCCCGAGCAGTTGGGGCGGCTCTGCTGCGAAGGGCGGGTGGAGCTGTTCCAGCCCGGCCCGGTGTACACCGAGGGCGACGCCGCCACCTGCTTCTTCGTGATGATCGAGGGCACGGTGGTGCTCTCCCGCCGGGTCGCCGGTGACGATGTGGAGGTCACCCGCACCTCGCAGAGCGGGGTGTACGCGGGCGCGATGCAGGCCTACATCGGCGACCGGGTGCGGCAGGTCTACAACAACTCGATGCGGGTGACGGAGCCGACACGGTTCTTCGTGCTGCCGGCGGACATCTTCGCGGACGTCATGACCGAGTGGTTCCCGATGGCCGTGCATCTGCTGGAGGGACTGTTCTTCGGGGCGAAGAACACTCAGGCGGCGATCGGGCAGCGGGAGCGGCTGCTGGCGCTCGGCTCGCTGTCGGCGGGGCTCACGCACGAGCTGAACAACCCGGCGGCGGCAGCGGTCCGGGCCACGGCGACGCTGCGGGAGCGGATCGCGAAGATGCGGCACAAGCTGGCCGTGATCGCCGAAGGCCCCTTCTCCCGGGACCAGCTGGCGAGCCTGATCGAGATCCAGGAGCGCACCGCCGAACGGGTCGCCAAGGCCCCGGTGCTCAGTCCGCTGGAGACCGCCGACCGGGAGGACCTCCTCACCGACTGGCTCGACGACCACGACATCGACCGCGCCTGGCAGTTGGCGCCCACCTTCGTGCAGGCCGGGCTCGACGTCGACTGGCTGGAGCAGGTCGCGGCGGCCGTGGACGAGGAGATCCTGGCCGGTGCGGTCGGCTGGCTCAACTACACCATCGAGACCGAGCTGTTGATGTCCGAGATCGAGGACTCCACCACCCGTATCTCGCATCTCGTCGACGCGGCCAAGCAGTACTCGCAGCTGGACCGGGCGCCGTACCGGGTGGTGGACGTCCACGAACTCCTCGACAGCACCCTGCTGATGCTGTCCGGGAAGATCGGCGCCGGTATCGAGGTCGTGAAGGATTACGACCGCACGCTCCCGCCGGTGCCGGCCTATCCGGCGGAGCTGAACCAGGTGTGGACCAACCTGATCGACAACGCGGTGTCCGCCGTCAACAGCGCGGGCGGCACGGGCACGTTGACCGTGCGGACCGCACTCGACCACGAGCGGTTGCTGGTGGAGTTCCGGGACTCCGGGCCCGGCGTGCCGCCCGAGATCAAGGACCGGATCTTCGACCCGTTCTTCACCACGAAACCGGTCGGCGAGGGCACCGGGCTCGGCCTGGACATCTCCTGGCGGATCGTCGTCAACAAGCACCACGGGACCCTGCGTGTGCAGTCCGTGCCCGGCGACACCCGCTTCCAGGTGCTGCTGCCCCTGACCGCCGACCCGTCCGAGTCGCCCGAGGAGCAAGCGGAGGAGACCGTATGAGCACCACCGGCGGAACCGATGCGATCGACCCGGACGTCGCGCCCAGCGGCACCGGCTGTGTGGAGTGCGAGGAGGCCGGCGGCTGGTGGTTCCATCTGCGCCGGTGCGCGCAGTGCGGGCACGTCGGCTGCTGCGACGACTCCCCCGCCAAGCACGCCACCGCCCACTACCACAGCACGGGGCACCCGGTGATCCGGAGCTTCGAGCCGGGCGAGGAGTGGTTCTGGAACTACGCCACGGACGAAATGTACGTCTCGGGACCCGAACTCGCCCCACCCGCCTGCCACCCCGTCGACCAGCCGGTACCGGGCCCGGCGGGCCGGGTCCCGGCCGACTGGGCCGAGACCCTGCGCTGAGCCGGGACGGCACGGGGCCGCACGCGCCGGGCCGGGTCAGCGGGTGCAGTCCAGGTCGTCCAGGTCGACGGCGTCGGCCAAGGCCCGCATCCCCCTGTCGCCGGGGTGCAGATGGTCGCCGCCGTCGTAGGCCGGCCGGATCCGCTCGGGGTCGTCCGGGCTGCGCAGGACGCGGTCGAAGTCGGTCACGGCGTCGAAGTCCCGGCCGGTGCGCAGGAACCGGTTGACCTCCTGCCGCACCGATTCGGCGGCCGTGTCCCACTCCGGCCAGCCCTTGAACGGGCCTACGGTCGCGACGACCAGGCACTTCCCGGCGCCGTGCACCCGCCGGGCGATCTTTCGGTACCCGGCGATCAGTTCGGCCGCGGTGACCCCGGTGTGCGCCTTGAGGTCGTTCACCCCCTCGAAGAGGAACACGGTGCGCACCCCGGGCTGGGACAGCACGTCCCGGTGCAGCCGGTCGAGGGCGCTCGGCCCGGCGTCGTCGGCGAGGACCTTGTTGCCGGAGAGTCCTTCGTCGGCGACGCCCTTGATGTGCGTGCGGGACGTGTTCAGGCGCCGGGCCAGATCGTCGGGCCAGCGACGGTCGCGGTCGGGGGTGGACTGCCGGCCGTCGGTGAGCGAGTCGCCGAGCACGGCCACGGCCCCGGTGCCCGCGCGGGACGGCCGTACGGACACGGCGTCGAGGTACCACCAGGATCCGGTCGTCCCGGCCCAGTTGCGGGCACCGTCCTCGGCGGTGTGCTCGCCATGGGCGGTGTACGACGTCTGCAGCGCCATCCAGTGTCCGGTCGCCGGGCCGGCCGCGTCGGGGGTGTGCAGGCTGACGGCCAGGTCGGTGCCGGCCGGCCAGGTGCCCGGCACGGGGTCGCTCCAGGCGACGGCACCGGCGGGCACGGTGAGCGTGCGGGCGCCGCCGAAGGTGAGCCGCCGGTTGCTGCCGGGGCGCAGTGCGGCGCCCCGGCCGCGCAGGCCGGCGTAGCCACTGTCCAGGGTGAGCGGCCGGTCGCCGAAGGCGTTGGTGACGCGGACGCGCAGGCCGGTGCCGCCGACGCTGAGGTGCACGATCAGCCGGTAGCCCCGGCCCGCGGTGCCCTCGCCCATGCGGTCGGCGCTCGCCGCCCAGGTCACGACCCCGAAGACGCGTTCGGCGGACGGGGGCGGGGCGGCCGCGCGGGCGGGCGCGGGTCCGCAGGCCACGGCGGTGAGCAGGGCGGCGGCGACGCGGCAGCCGCGTCCTGTCCGGCCGGTCACCGGGCAAGGTCCCCGAGCGAGACGTTCCCGACGGAGCGCGTACGGTCCGTCCGGGACGTGCCTGTGTGCTCCACGGAGGTCATGGTCCCGCCGACACCGCGGACACGCACCTCGGCGGACGGGGCGCACGGGAGCGGGGACATGCGGATGCCCCGCGCGAGGCGGGGCATCCTGGGGTGCGGCGGTCCGTCAGTGACGGGCAGCCGGCGTGTTGGCGGCGGTGACGTTGACCGCGCCCCACGCCTTGTCCACCGTCTTGTACTCGGTGCTGTTCGCGCCGTAGAGGTCCTTGGCCGCCTTCAGCGTCGCGACGCGCGCGTCGTGGAAGTCGGTCGTGGAGACCATGTAACGGGTGAGCGCACGGTAGAAGATCGCGGTGGCCTTGGTGCGGCCGATGCCCGTGACCGTGGAGCGGTTGTAGGTCGGCGAGTCGTACGCGACCCCGTTGATCGTCTTCTTGCCGCTGCCCTCCGCGAGGAGGTAGTAGGCGTGCGAGGAGACGCCGGAACCGGCGTGCACCTCGGTGTAGTACGTGTCCGACGACCAGTAGTCGATCGTGCCCTCGAGCTTGTCGAGCGACGGGTGGTCGAGGCGGCGCAGGAACTTCTGCGCGAGGCCCAGCTTCTCGCCGATCAGGTAGTCCGGCGTGTCCTTCGCGTTCTTGGCGTAGAACTCGACGTTCGAGCCGAAGATGTCCGCGAGCGACTCGTTGAGCGCGCCGGGCTCGCCGTACTGGTTGCCGTCGGAGTCGACGTAGGTCGGCTCCAGCTTCGCGGTGGCGTCCACCACGCCGTGGGTCAGCTCGTGGCCGGTGACGTCGAGGACGACGAGCGGCTTCTTGAAGGTCTGACCGTCACCGTCGCCGTAGAGCATGCAGTTGCAGGTCGGGTCCCAGAAGGCGTTGGCGACCTTGTTGCCCCAGTGCACCATGCCCTGGGCAGCCTTGCTGTTGTTGGCTATGCCCTTGCGGCCGAAGGTGTTCTTGTAGAAGTCCAGCGTCTTGGTGATGCCGTACTGGGCGTCCGCGGCGGCGCTGGCCCGGTTGCTGGTGGTGCCGTTGCCCCACACGTTGGTGGTGCCGGTGAACGCGGTGCCCGAGCTGAACTTCTCGGTGGTCTTGCCCTTGGCGTCGCGCGTCTCGGTGCCGTACCGGCTCGGGTCCTTGAGCTGGTAGTGGCCGCGCGAGGTCTGCGTGGTGGTCAGGCCGACGCTGCCCACGAAGAGGGTCTTGCCGGTGCCGCTCGCCGCCGACGGGTAGCGCGTGGCGCCGGAGACGCCGGATCCGAGCAGGCCGGCCTCGGGGGAGGCCGAGGCGGCGCCGGTCGCCGGGTCGAGCGTCTCACCGTGCTTGCGCAGGTTCGCGAGCAGCTTCGGCGACAGGAACTCGTCGCTGTCGGGGGTGTTGCTGCGCACCTTGCCGGTGACGGCGTCGACGACGACGGTGTTGGTGCCCTGCTCGTCGGTCACCGTGACCTGGTAGGCCAGGGCGGCGGCGCCGCCGCGCGCGTCGACGACGAGCTGTGCGCTGTCGGCCTCGCCCTTCGCCGCCTGGGCGGCCTTGGCGGCGGCCTGGCCCGCGGTCAGCTTGGCCCGGGTGGTGGCCGGCTTGACGGCCTGGTCGGCGGCCCGGGTCACGCCCGTGTACGCCAGCTTGTGGTCGAGGTGGACGACGAGGTCACCACCGAGGACGGGCATGCCGTCGTGCGTGCGGACGAACCGGACGTGCCGGGCGCCCTCGGGGTCGGCCATCACGTCCTGGGCGTGCAGTTCGTCGCCCTGGGAGACGCCGGTCGCCGCGGTGTGGGCGAAGGCGGCCGTGCGGGCCGCCTCCACCACCGCGGTGGCGTTCGAGGTGGTGGAGGCCGAGGACCGCTCCACCCCCGTGTCGGGACCCGCGAAAGCCGTACCGGCAAGGCCCGTGGCAGCCGTCGTCACCGCGATGGCGACAGCGACGCTGCGTATGTGCGGTCTACGCAAGGATCAGAGTTCCTTCGATGGAAGGCAGCGGGGATCACCAACCGCCTTGGGACATGACGCGGTTCGGCGTCACGGGGGCTGGTCGGGCCCCGAGGCGTACCTTTACGGATCCGTCATGTGCACGTAAAGACGGAATGATCGATTTCGCGATCTTCTATGACAATCCTTTACGAATGTGCACCACAGAGTGATCACCAGCTGACCAACTGTGTGTCGACTGTGGAGACGTTGGCTCATTCCCCCGGGTTCCAGGGCCGGAATGTGACCGATATCGCACCGACGCGGGGGGTGTTCGCCGAGCCCTCGGCACCCCGATCGGGGATCGGCGCCCCTTTCATGCCGGTTCGCGGGAACTTCCTCCCGAGGTGCGGGCGTTGTCCTCTGCGTGACGACCGAGCTGGTCGCCGGGGGCAATGTGCCGCTGCCCGCCGGCGCGGTACTGCTGCGCGTGGCCGGGCCCTTCGACGTGTCCGGGCTCGTCGGCGGCGCGGACGGCAGGGTCGGGTCCGACGCCGACTTCGTGTTCTACAACCAGCCCCGGGCGCCGGGTGTCCGACTGCGCGACGACGCTCTGGTCGTGGAACCGGCCCGACTGCGCGGGGGTGCAGGCCGGGTCACGGTGGTGCTGAGCGCCGCCGAGCCCGGGACGCCGCTCGGACGGCTGCCCGCGCCCCGGCTGGAGGTCGCGGACGGCTCCGGGCGGGCGATCGCCCGGTTCACTCCGCCGCGCCTCGGCCCGGAGACCGTACTGCTGCTCGCCGAGCTGTATCTGCGCCCGGGCATCGGCTGGAAGCTGCGGGCGGTCGGGCAGGGCTACGCGGACGGACTGGCCGGGCTCGCCCGGGACTTCGGGGTGGACGTCTTGGACGATGCCGTGCAGACGACGTCCGCCGTCGCCGGACCCGCCGCACCCGCTGCACCCACCGGACCCGCCGCACCCACCACGGCCACCGTGACCGGCCCCCGCCCCGGCCCGGCCTCCGGCCGACTCGCGGACGGCTCGGCCGACGGCCCGGCGGACGAGTTCCTGCGCCTGGTCAACTCGGCCCGAGCGCGGGCCGGTTCGCCGGCCGTCGGCCCCGATCCGCGGCTCGGCTCCGCCGCGCGGTCCCACGCCCGGGCCATGGCGGACGCCGGGCGGCTCGGCGCCGAGGGGCGGGACGGCGTCTCGGTGCACCAGCGGATCACCGCCGCCGGGTACGCCTACGTCGCCGTGGGCGAGCACCTCGTGTCCGGCCCGCGCTCCCCGGCCGAGTTCGTGGAGTACTGCCTGGACTCGCCACGGCCCCGGCGCACCCTGCTCGACCCGGCCTTTCGGCACGCCGCCCTGGCCCGCGCCGACGCCGGCGACCGGTACTGGACCGCGCTGTGGGCCGCTCCGCTCACCCCGGACGCGCTGTCGCACACGGCCGCCGAGGTCGTCGCGCTCACGAACACCGAGCGCGGCCGGGCCGGGCTCCCGCCGCTGACGGTGGACCCGCTGCTCACCGTCGCCGCGCAGGCGCACTGCGCGGACATGGTGGCCCGCGACTTCTACGACCACACCGCCCCCGACGGCTCCCAGCCCTGGGACCGGGCCGCCGCCGCGGGGTCCCGGCTGCGCACCGTCGGCGAGAACATCGCCTGCGGCCAGCGCTCCCCCGCCGAGGTCGTGGACGGCTGGATGAACAGTCCCGGCCATCGCGCCAACATCCTGAAGCGGGAGTTCGGCCACATCGGCGTCGGCTTCGCGGGCGGCGGCCGGGCGGGCACCTACTGGACCCAGCTGTTCGGTGGCTGACCGGGCACTTTCCGCGATCTTGGCGGAAGGGCACCGTCCGGGACACCATGCCCTGCATGAAGGGTGATCTCTTTTCCAGTGCGCACGTGGTGCGGCCGGCCGTGGAGCCGGGCATGTCCGTCGAGAACGCCAAGTGCATCAAGTACGCCGTGAACGGCGACATGTACGCCCGCCAGGGCGCGATGGTCGCCTACCGGGGCAGCCTCCAGTTCGAACGCAAGGGGCAGGGGGTCGGCGGCATGCTGAAGCGTGCCGTCACCGGCGAGGGGCTGCCTCTCATGACGGTGCGCGGACAGGGCGAGGCCTGGTTCGCGCACGAGGCGCAGAACTGCTTCGTCGTCGAGGTCGAGCCCGGCGACCAGTTCACGGTCAACGGCCGCAACGTCCTGTGTTTCGACGCCTCGCTCTCGTACGAGATCAAGACGGTGAAGGGGTCGGGCATCGCCGGCGGCGGCCTGTTCAACAGCGTGTTCGGCGGGCAGGGCCGGCTCGGTCTGGTCTGCGAGGGCAATCCGCTGGTCATCCCGGTCACCGCAGGGTCCCCGGTGTACGCCGACACGGACGCGGTGGTCGGCTGGACCGCACATCTGCAGACCTCGCTGCACCGGTCCCAGTCCATCGGCTCGATGCTGCGCGGCGGCTCGGGCGAGGCGGTGCAGCTGATGCTCCAGGGCGAGGGCTTCGTCGTGGTGCGGCCGAGCGAGGCGACCCCGCAGAAGACCCAGCAGCACTGAACCTTCACAGGGTGATCCACACGGCACGGGCAACCCTCCTCGCCGTACCTGCGTCTTGATCCACAACAGACCGACACGCCCCGGTCGATTCGGCCGGGGCGTATTCCCCGCACCCTATACACGTGATGTATACCCAAGATGTATACACGTCGTGCATAGAAAGGCACGCATGTACGGCAAGGCTTTCGCTCCCGAGTACCAGGGCGCCCTCACCACTCTGTCCGTGAACTCCTCGCTGGTCGATGTGCTGGCGGAGGGCATCGAGAAGCTGCGTGAGGCCGAACGGTCCGGACGCCCCGCCGAGGCGGCCCGCTGCGGGCTCGCCGTCGCCGAGGCACACCGGCGGCTCGGTCATGTCGAGGACGCCGACCGGGCCTGGAAGGCCAGCTACCGCGCCGCCCGTACGGCCGGCGACACGGCGGCGATGGCGTGGGCCCTGTGGAGCGGCGGCACCCTCGCCCGCCAGCGCGGGGCCTTCCCGCTGGCCTGGCGGCTGCTCGGGCTCGCGGCGGAACTCGGCGAGCGCGGCGGGGACGTCGTCGTCCGCGGCTACTCACTGGCCGGGCTCGCGGAGACCGGCCGGATCCAGGGCGACTACGCGGCGGTCGGCCGGCTGCACGAGCAGCTGCTGGCCGAGGCGCGCAGGCGCGGGGAGGCCCGGCACACCGTGTGGGCGCTGGAGGGCATCGCGCAGATGCACCGCAACACCGGCGACCACGACCGGGCGTACGCGCTGTTCGAGGAGGCGGCGCGCATAGCCGAGAAGGCGGAGGACCGGCGCGGGCACGCCTGGGCGCTGCGCGGACTCGCCGACATCCTCTCGGTGCGCGACAAGGACACCGAGGGGGCGCTGGAGCTGCTGTCGCAGGCGGAGGCCGGCTGCCGGGCGATGAACCTCTCCAGCGCGCTGGCCTACAACCACAAGATGCGCGGCAACGTCCTGTACCGGGCCGGGCGCTACGCGCAGGCGCGGGAGCTGTACGAGCGGGCGCTGGAGGAGTTCCGTGCGATGAGCGAGCCGCGCGGCGAGGCGCTCGCCCGGCTGGGGCTCGCCAAGTCGCTGGCGCAGCTGGGCCGGGACCGCGCCGAGACGGCGGCCGAACTCGCCGATCTGGCCCGGACGTTGGAACGCAGCGGGCTGAAGCACGCCCGCGAGATGGTGTCCCGGGCCCAGGAGGAGTTCGGCCTCGACGCGGCCGTGGTCGCCCGATGACCGCGCTCGAAGCCCCGCCGTCGGCGCCCGAGGTCCTCGCCCGCTGCCGTGACCTGGTGCGGCCGGCGCTGCGCGAGGCGGTGGGCCGGCTGCATCCGTGGATGGCCGAGATGGCCGGGTACTCCTTCGGCTGGTGCGAGGTCGGCGGGGCGCCCGCCGTCGCGCCGGGCGGCAAGGGCGTACGGCAGGCGCTGGCGGTGCTCGGCGCCGAGGCCGCGGGCGCCGACGGGCGGGCCGGCGTCCCCGCGGCGGTGGCGGTGGAACTGGTCCACGCCTTCTCGCTGCTGCACGACGACATCATGGACGGCGACCCGACCCGGCGTCGTCGCCCCGCCGTGTGGAAGGCGTACGGCACGGGCCCGGCCGTGCTCGCCGGCGACGCCCTGTTCGCGCTCGCGGTGGAGACCCTCGCCGCCGCTCCGCAGAGCGCCGGCACCGTGCGGCTGCTGTCGGCGGCGCTCGCCGATCTGGTGCACGGGCAGGCCGACGACCTGCTGTTCGCCACCCGTCCGTGCACCGGCCCGGAGCGGGTGACGCCCGGGGAGTACCGGGCGATGGCGGAGGGCAAGACGGGCGCGCTGCTGGGCTGCGCCGCCGCGCTGGGCGCCGTGCTCGGCGGGGCGGACCAAGCCACGGCCGACGCGCTGGACCGGGCCGGACGCCATCTCGGCGTCGCCTTCCAACTGGTCGACGACGTACTGGGGCTGTGGGGCGATCCGGCGGTCACCGGCAAGCCCGTGGGCGGCGATCTGCGGGAGCGCAAGAGGACGTACCCCGTGCTGGCCGCGCTCGGCTCCCCCGAGGCCCGTGGGCTGCCCGAACTGCTCGACGCGCCGGAGCGGGCCGAGGAGGCCGCCGCGCTGATCGAGGCGGCGGGCGGCCGAACCGCGGCACTGGCCGAGGCCCGGACGCACACGGCCGCCGCCCGGACCCTGCTGGCACAGGCGCCCCTGGCCGCCGGGGCAGCCCGGGACCTGTTCCGGTTGCTGGACCATCTGGTGGACCGCGACCTGTGACCGCGAGCGGTGGCCCTGCGCGTTCGCCCGGTGAAACCGTGTTGACCCCGGCGGTGCGCGCGGGTCAGGGTGCGATCGGCGCGGCTCCCACCCCCGCGCCGGAAGGGTGGAGCACCTTGATCGGCATCCAGGAGATCGAAGCAGCGGCGGAGCGGATCGCCGGACAGGTCGTGCGGACACCGACCGTGGCGAGCCCGGGTCTGACCGCGCTGCTCGGGGTCCCGGTGATCGCCAAGCTCGAACTGCTCCAGCGCACCGGCTCGTTCAAGGCGCGCGGGGCGACGGCCAAGCTGCTCTCGCTCGGCGCGGCCGAGCGCGCGGCGGGCGTGGTCGCGGTCAGCGGCGGCAACCACGGCATCGCCCTCGCGGTGATGGCCGCCGCCCTCGATGTGAAGGCGACCGTGGTCATGCCCCGTACCGCGCCCGCGCGTTCCCTCGCGCTCGTCCGGGAGGCGGGGGCGTCGGTGCGGCTGACCGACGGCATGGACAGCGCGTTCCAGCTGGTGACGCGGTTGCGGGACGAGGGGCTGACCCTGGTCCACCCGTTCGACGACCCGGTGGTGATCGCCGGACAGGGCACGGTCGGGCTGGAGCTGGCCGAGGACGTCGAGACGATCGAGGGGGCGCGGCTGACGGACGTCGTCGTCAGCATCGGGGGCGGCGGGCTGATCGCCGGGGTCGCGGCGGCCCTCGCCGCCCGGCGTCCCGGGGTGCGCGTGTGGGGTGTGGAGACCGAGGGGGCCGAGGCCATGTCGGCCGCGCTGAAGGCGGGCGGCCCGGTGCCCGTGCCGCTGTCGTCCGTGGTGACCACGCTCAGCGCGCCGTCCGTCTCCCAGCTGACGTACGACCATGTGTCCGCGCTGGTCGAG
The DNA here is from genome assembly GCF_001514035.1 of Streptomyces yokosukanensis. Classification (GTDB taxonomy): domain Bacteria; phylum Actinomycetota; class Actinomycetes; order Streptomycetales; family Streptomycetaceae; genus Streptomyces; species Streptomyces yokosukanensis. The sequence continues at coordinate 40,525 of NZ_KQ948210.1, forward strand.
GAGGTGCTGGTGGTTTCGGACCGGGACGCGGTGCAGGGCTGTCTCGACCTCGCCGACCACGCCAAGGTCTGGGCCGAGCCGGCCGCGGGCTGTCTGCTGTCGGCGGCCCGGCAGGTGGCGGCACGGGTCGGCGACGGCGCCCGGATCGGACTCGTGGTGTGCGGCGGCAATACGACACCACGCGAACTCACCGGGTGGGCCGACCGGTTCGCACTGCTGTGAGTCCTGGCCGCATCCGGGCATCTACCCTCGGTTACCCGCAGGTCGAACGGTTGCCTGTGCGGCCATCCCCAACTCGCGGGCCGTTTGGGAGAATTGAATGAAAGGCAGGAAGGCGCGCCAGTCACGGATTCTTTGAACGCACCCCCGCGTGAGCCGCGTACCCCTGTGAGACACACGACAGGGGTTCTCAGCGAGGGATGACCATGGTCAAGGCGCACGTCTTCGCACACGAGTTGGTCGCCGGCCGCTACCGGCTCCTGGAGGTCTTCGCCCGCGAGACGAACCGCCTGTGGTGGTTCGCCGAGGACGTGGCCGCCGAGCAGCCCCGGCTGGTCGCCCGGACCGCCCTGCCGGACTCGTGCGGGGACGACGCCGCACGCCGGGTCACCGCCCGCGTCGTACGGACGTCCGAGACGATGCGGCTGCTGTGTCCCGGCCAGGTCGCGGCGGTCGTCGACGCGGTGGTGGAGGCCGGCGCCCTGTGGACGGTCACCGAGTGGATCGACGGCACGCCGCTCGCCGAACTCCTCGACCGCGAGGGCGCGTTCGACGCGGTACGGGCGGCCCGGATCGGCCTGCAGCTGCTCGATGTGCTCCAGGCCGCGCACGACGCGGGCATCACACACGGCGAGCTGAGCCCCGGCCAGGTGTTCGTGCGGGACGGCGGCCCCGTCGTCGTCACCGGGTTCGGGCTGGCCGGCGCGACCCTGGTGCCGCGGCTCACGGCTCCGTCGTACGCCTCGCCGGAGCAGGCCCGCGACGAGCGCGTCGGACCGGCGGCCGACCTGTGGGCGCTGGGCGCGCTGCTGTACACGGCGGTGGAGGGGCGCCCGCCGTTCCGGGACCGCGGCCGGCCCGACGCCACCCTGGAGGCCGTGGACCGGCTGCCGCTGCGCGCCCCGCTGCGCACGGGTCCGCTCACCCAGGTCGTGCAGGGTCTGCTGCGCAAGAGCTCACGGGAGCGGTTGAGCCGGCCGGTGGTCCGCGAGGCGCTGGTCCGGACCCTCGACGAGGACCCCGACGCCGACCGGGAACCGGCACCGGTGCCCCGGTTGCGCGGCGCGTACCGCAGGGTGCGCGCGGCCGGGCGGGAGCGGAGCGGACGGGCGTCGGCGGCCGGGACCGCACTGGCCGTGGTCACGGTCGCCGCCGCCGTCCTGGCCGCGACCCACCACCTGCCGGGCACCACCGCCGCGCGGCCACCGGACCACGCCACCGCCTCGGCCGGCCCCGGCGGCCGAGGCACAGGCGCCGCCCCGACGCCCTCGGCGAGCCCCACGCCGACCGCCCCGACCGCGCCCGCCCTGCCGGCCGGCTACCACCGCTACAGCGCCCCGGAGGGCTTCTCCGTCGCCCTGCCCGACGGCTGGCGGCGGCTGGTCACCTCCCGTGTCACCGGCGCCTACCGCATCACCTTCGGCCACGGCGGCGCCGGCCCCACCCTCGCCGTCACGCACAGCGAGCACGTGGGCCCGGACCCGGTCGCGATCTGGCGGGACGACGTCGAACCGGAGCTGGCGCGGCTCCCCGGCTATCAGCGCGTCGGCACCGTCCGGGCCACCACCTACCAGGGCCACAGGGCCGCCGACCTGGAGTGGCTGGCCCGGACGGGGAGCGCGCGGGTGCACACCCTCGGGCGCGGTCTCCTGCCGGGCGGCGGCGACGGCCTCTCGCTGCGCTTCACCACGCCGGCCGCGGCCTGGGACGACGCCGCGAACCGGCTGGCGCTGAAGACGATCCTGCAGACGTTCCGCGCGCCCGAGGACTGACCGAGGCCCGATAGGCTTTCGCGTCCGCGTCCGCTTCCCGGGGGCGGGCCTTCGAAGATCCTCGCAGTCCCCTGAACATGCTCGCAGGAGAGTCACCCGTGACCCTGGTCATCGACCCGTCCGAGACGTCCGCACCGGCCGCACCGCCGCTGTCCGACCTGGTGGCGCGTGACGCCCGTGCGTTCGGCGGCTACGCCCGCGCCGGAAGCTGGGCCTTCGCGCTGCTGGTGGCCCGCAGTGTGCGGCCCGGCGGGCAGGCCGCCGCAGAGACGCCGAAGGTGTCGGCGAAGGAGTTCGCCCAGCTCGCCGACTGCTCCCCGGAGCGCGTCATGCGCTACTACAAGGCCTGGGACCGGGCCGCCGACGACGGGATGGTGCCGCACTTCGAGGCCCTCCAGCCCGGGCAGGACGTGGAACTGCCGGACGCGGACGTGTGGTTGAGCTACTACGTCTCCCGCAACAGCGCGACCTCCGAGCGCGGCACCGCGATCGCCGAGGCCGCCGAGGCCGAGGGCATCCGCCCCACCAAGGCGCTGGAGGTCGCCGAGAACCCGACGGCGCTGCGCGCCGCGATCCTCGCCGACCCCTCCACCGCCCGCGCGGCGCGCGCGGCCCTGCTGGACCGGGTGCGCGAGGACCCCGAGCTGCAGGCGGAGCTGGCGCGTGACGTCGTACGGACCGACGACCTGAAGAAGGCCGTCGCGACCGAGAGCCGGTCCGCCGACCGGATCGGCTACGTCCGGCAGATCGCCGAGTCCGGGCAGATCAGGACCCCGGCAGGGCAGACCGTCGACGCCCCGGTGGAGCTGCGCGAGGAGGCCGAGCGCCATCTGTCGCTGATCGACGAGCTGGAGGACGGCGAGGACACCGGCGGGTGGGCCGCCGAGGCCTACGACACCATGAAGTCGCTCGTCGTCGAGACGGTCGAGGCCGACCCCGAACTGCGTGTCCAGGAGCGGCGGACGAAGTTCTACAGCAGCCTGCAGAAGGCGACCAAGGCGTTCGAGGAGCTGACCTTCGACGACGCCCAGGACTTCTACGAGGACGACATGGTCGAGCGGCTGGAGGAACTCCAGCAGGCCATCGGCGGCTGTCTGGCCGCGCTGCGCGGAACCGGCCGCAATCCTTCGCAGGAGTGAGCGTTCGGGGCGGCTCGGAGTACTCGTTGCGGGCGGCACTGGGTACGAGAGAATCCTGAGCCGATCGTCGCCGGAGGCCCCTCGCGTGAACTCGTCCGTGCACCACACCCTGGTGGTGGAGCTGCGTGCGGAAGGCACCGGCGGGTGTCCGGTGTTCGCCCATCTCGGCTACGACTGCGCCGACCCGTTCGCCGTCACCGCCGTCTTCGGCCACGACGGGCGGGTGCTGGCCTGCTGGCGGCTGGACCGGGAGATGCTCGCCGACGGTCTGCTGCGGCCGGTCGGCACCGGGGACGTGCGGCTGCGGCCGGCCGGGTCCGGTGCATGGCACGAGCTGTGCATGGAGTTCCTCGGGGCCGTCCGGCCGGACGGCGGCCGGCACCACGCGATGGTGTTCGCCTGGGCGCCCGCGGTCGCCGCGTTCCTGCGGGAGACCCACCGGGTCGTCCCGCGGGGCCGCGAACACGTGCCGGTCGACGAGCTGCTGGCCGAGATCCTCGCCGCGGGCTGAGCGGCCGTACTCGTGCCCGCGCGCTCCGGCCGGGCCCACCACGGGGCGGCGTGAGGGCCGTCGGCCCCGCCGTGTCGGCGTGGGGCGCCTGACGCGGGGCTTCTTCCCGGTCGTGCCGGAGCGTCACCGCCGCTCCTGACGATCACTGGCATCCGCCGGGTGCCTGCGCCGCGCCCACAGCGGCAGGCCGTACCAGCAGACCAGGTACCAGACGACGACGGCCGCCACCAGATACGGCACATAGCCGTCGCGCGTGGCCACCCGCAGGATCAGCAGCACGGACGAGGCCATCGTCACCAGGAGCATGATCAGGCCGACGGACGTCATCCGGGACGCCAGCCGCACCGCCTGCGGCTTCACCCGGCGGCCGGCCACCAGGCGGTGCAGGGACACCGGTCCGATGAGGGCTCCGGTCGCGCACGCGCCCACCACGACGGTCCCGATGTAGATGCTCTGGTCGGCGGGGCCGAGCTGGGCGTACTTCTGCTGGAAGACGACGGTCAGCAGGAAGCCGAAGAGGATCTGCACGCCCGTCTGGGCGACGCGGACCTCCTGGATGAGTTCGACCCACATCCGGTCGGCCCGCTCCTCCTCGGTCTCGTCACGCCCCGTGCGCCGTCCGTCCTGCGTCATGCGATTGCGTGTAACCCTCCGGCCGTCCGTTCAAACGGCGCCCGTCGGGGTGCCTACCAGCGGGATTCGACCTGGGCCCTGATCCGCCGTTCGTACAGCTCGCGGATCGCGGTGAACGTCTGCGGGGGCAGCGGCGGCAGCTTGGCGGCGGCCGCGTTCGCACGGGCCTGCTCCGGGTTGCGGGCGCCGGGGATCACCGTGGTGACACCGTCCTGCTCGGCGATCCAGCGCAGCGCCAGCTGGGCCGGGGTGTATCCCTCGGGGGTGAGCGCGGCGAACTCGGCGGCGGCCTCGACACCGCTCCCGTAGTCGACGCCGGAGAAGGTCTCGCCCTGGTCGAAGGCCTCGCCGTGCCGGTTGAAGGTGCGGTGGTCGTCGGCCGCGAACACCGTGTCCCTGGTGTACTTGCCGGACAGCAGGCCGGAGGCGAGCGGCACGCGCGCGATGATGCCGACCCCGGCCTCGCGGGCGGCGGGCACCACCTCGTACAGGGGCTTCATGCGGAACGGGTTGAGGATGATCTGTACGCTCGCCACGTTCGGCCGGGCGATCGCGGTCAGTGCCTGGGCGCAGGTCTCCACGCTGACGCCGTAGGCCGCGACGCGCTCCTCCTCGACGAGGGTGTCCAGGGCGTCGAACACCGCGTCGTCGGAGTAGACGGACGTGGGCGGGCAGTGCAGCTGAACCAGGTCGATGCGGTCGACGCCGAGGTTGCGGCGCGAACGGTCGTTCCAGGCGCGGAAGTTGTCCAGCACGTAGTTCTCGGGGATCTGGTCGACGCGGCGGCCCATCTTGGTCGCCACCATCACGTGCAGGTCGGGCCGGCCCAGCAGGAACGAGGCGATGGTCTCCTCGCTGCGTCCGTCGCCGTACACGTCGGCCGTGTCGAAGAAGGTGACCCCGGCCTCGGCCGCCGCCTCGAGGACGGACAGGGCCTCCTTGTCGTCCACCTCGCCCCAGTCGGCGCCCAGCTGCCATGTGCCGAGACCGATCACCGATGCCCACTGACCCGACCTGCTGAATGCGCGTTCGTCCATGGTGTCAGTCTGTCACCCGGCGCCCGGGGCCGCCGGAACGGCCCGCTCCGGCGGGCGTCCGGCGTGCCTTTCACCCGCGCGGGTGAGATGCGTCGACACGGCGCGGGGGAAGCGCGCGGCGGCCCCTAGCGTGACCACGTGATCGATCGCTCCATGGACAACTCCCCTCCCCTGAGCGTCGGTTCGGGTCCGCTGAGCCGGCGCGGCCTGCTCCGCGGCGCTGCCGGGCTGGCCGCCGTACCGGTGCTGGGGACGGCTGACCGGGCCGTGGCCGCGGCCGAACTCCCCGGCTTTCCGGCGCGGGTGGCGCTGTACCGCTCGGCGTACCGCAACTGGGCGGGTGAGATCACCGCGGACGGGCTGTGGGCCTGCGCGCCGACCGGACCGCAGCAGGTGCTCGCCGTGGTCGACTGGGCGTGGCGCAGCGGCTGGCGGGTCCGGGCGCGGGGTCGCTCCCACGGCTGGTCGCCGCTGACGATCACCGAGGGGACGGGGGCGGACAGCCGTGTCCTGCTGGTGGACATGGCCGCGCATCCGACCGGGCCGACGCTGGAGTCGGACTCGGCGGTCCGGGCCGGCGCCGGAGTCACCCTGGAGGCGCTGCTGACGTTCCTGGAGGGGCACGGGCTGGGCCTCACCGCGACGCCCGCGCCGGGCGATCTGACCCTGGGCGGCGCCCTGGCGATCGACGCGCACGGCACCGCCGTGCCGGCCGACGGCGAACGCCCCCTGCCGGGCAGCACGTACGGCTCGCTCAGCAATCGTGTCCTGGAACTGACGGCGGTGGTGTGGGACGCGGGCAAAGGGGCGTACGGCCTGCGGACCTTCCGCCGCGAGGAGGCGGACTGCGCCGCGCTGCTCACGCATCTCGGCCGGGCCCTCGTCACCGAGGTGGTGCTGCGGGTCGGCCCGGACACCCCGCTGCGCTGTGTCAGCCGCACCGACATCCCGGCCCGCGAGCTGTTCGCGGCGCCCGGCTCCGGCGGTCGCACCCTGGAGAGCCGGCTGCGGCGGTCGGGCCGGGTCGAGGCGATCTGGTTCGCCTTCACCGAGTTCCCGTGGCTGAAGGAATGGAGCCTCGCTCCGGTGCGGCCGACCGGCTCACGGCACGTCACCGCGCCGTACAACTACCCCTTCTCCGACAGCGTGCCGACGCCCGTGGCCGATCTGGTGGGGCGCCTGGTCGCGGACGCCGCCTGGTACCTGGCGCCGGAACTCGGGGCGGCGCAGCTGGCCGTGGCCTCGCTGGGGCTCGCGGCCACGGACTGTGCCGATCTGTGGGGACCGTCGAAGAACACGCTGCTGTACGTGCGGCCGACCACGCTGCGGGTGACCGCGAGCGGGTACGCGGTGCTCACCGCGCGGGCCGGAGTGCAGCGGGTGGTGCACGAGTTCACGCGGTACTACCGGGAGCTGCTGACCGCGTACGCGGCACGGGGCCGCTTCCCGGTCAACGGCCCGGTGGAGATCCGGGTCAGCGGTCTCGACCACCCGTGCGACACCGGCGTACCGGGCGCGCAGGCGCCCCTGCTGTCCGCGCTGCGGCCGTACGCGGACCGCCCCGAGTGGGACTCGGCGGTGTGGCTGGACGTGCTGACCCTGCCCGGCACCCCGTACGCCGAGGCGTTCCTGCGCGAGCTGGAGCGGTTCCTGCTGGACACCTGCGACGGCGGGCACGCCCTCACCCGCGTGGAGTGGTCCAAGGGGTGGGGCTACACGACCGACGCCGCCTGGAGCGACGAGGAGGTGCTCGGCACTGCCGTGCCCGCGGCCTTCGGGCCCTCGGTGTGGAGGCAGGCGGTGGCGACCCTGGACCGACTGGACCCCCACCGGGTGTTCGGCAACGCCTTCCTGGACCGGCTCCTGGACTGACCAGTCCTCAGGTCCCGGGGGTCAACTGGGATTGCACGAGCGCTCCGTAGCGGTCGGCGATGGTGTCGATGTCGCTCGCGCGCAGGCGCGGGCCGCGGGCGATGCCGTACATCACGCCGAGGCCGACGAGCGCGGCGACGGCGAGTTCGGCGCGCAGGCCCGCGTCGGCGCCGGTGAGCCGGGCGGCGAGGCGATCGGTCACCTGGGCGCGGAAGTTGGCGCGCAGGATGTCGCCGTGGTCGCCGTGCAGCGGGGCGAAGGCGATGCGCAGCAGCGGGTCGGTGCCGCGCTCGCGCTGGCTGGCGACGACGTGCCGGGCCATGTGCCGGCCGAGGTCGGCGAGCGGCGCGTCCAGCAGGGCGTCCGCGTCGGTGTCGAAGGACATCACGCGGGCGAACAGGGTGTCCTTGTTGCCGAAGTACTTCACGATCAACGGCGGGCTGACTCCGGCCCGTTCGGCGACCGCCTTGAGCGTGATGTCGGCGTGTGCGTGCCGGGCCAGCAGATGGCGGGCGGCCGTGAGGATGGCGGCCTTCGTCTCCTCGGCGTCACGGCGTGCCGGGGCGGTGGTGCCGGGCCGGGTGCGCGCCGCGTTCACGCTCCCTCCAGCGCCTCGTCGCGGGCGCCCTCGGCGGCGCCGGCAGGGCGGGTGTCGTCCGCGGGGCCGTCGCCCGGGATGGTCAGCGCGGCCGCGCAGGCCACGAGGGCGACGACGCCCGCCATCGCGAAGGCGAGCCGATAGCCGTGCAGGGTGGGGATCGGGACGCCGCCGACGGGGCTGCTGTGGTGGACGAGGACGGCGGCGACGGCGGCGCTGGAGGTGGCCTGGCCGATGGTGCGCATGAGGACGTTGACGCCGTTGGCGGAGGCGGTCTGCGCGGCCGGGACGGCCCGCAGGATGAGGGTCGGCAGCGCGGAGTAGGCGAGGGTGGTCCCGGTCGCCACGACGGTGGCCCCCAGGATGATCATCCACAGGTCGCGGCTGTCGGCGATGCGGACGGCGTAGCCGCAGGCGATGACGGCGGCGCCCAGCGCGAGGGTGATCCGCGGTCCCCGCGCGGCGGAGATGCGGGCCGACAGCGGCGAGAGCAGCAGCATGGTCACACCGCCGGGCAGCAGGCACAGGCCGGTGGCGACGATCGACAGGCCGAGGCCGTAGCCGGTCGCCTTCGGCGCCTGCACCAGCTGGGCGGTGACCAGCGAGTTGGCGTAGAAGGCGAACCCGGTCAGCAGGGCGGCCACGTGCGACAGGCCGACCCGGGGCCGGGAGACCAGCCGCAGGTCGACCAGCGGCCGCCGGGTGCGCAGTTGCTGCCACCACCACAGGGCGAGGACGACGACGGCCGCCAGGAACAGCCCGAGGACGCGGGCGCTCCCCCAGCCCCAGGTGCCGCCCTGCGACACGCCGAGCAGCAGGCAGACCAGTCCGGCGGTCAGGCCCAGCGCGCCGGGCACGTCGAAGCGGCCGGGCTCGCGCACGGGCGACTCCTTGACCGCCCACCAGGTCGCCGCGACGCCCGCCGCGCCCAGGGCGCCGGTCAGCCAGAACATGGTGTGCCAGTCGGCGTACTGGACGACGAGCGCGGCGAGCGGCAGGCCGAGCGCCGCGCCGATGCCGACGGTGGAACTCATCAGCGCCACGGCCGAGCCGCGCCGCTCGGGCGGGAGTTCGTCACGCAGGATGCTGATCGACAGCGGTACGACGGAGGCGGCGGCGCCCTGCAGCGCGCGGGCGGCGATCAGCACGCCGATGTCCGAGGTCAGGGCGCACAGCACGGAGCCGACGGTCATGAGGGCGAGCGCGCAGATCAGCACCCGGCGCTTGCCGTACATGTCGCCGGCCCGGCCGAGCACCGGGGTGAGGACGGCGCCGGACAGCAGGGTGGCGGTGACCGTCCACGAGACGGTCGCGGCGGACGCGCCGGTGAGCCGCGGCAGGTCCGGCAGCAGGGGGACGACGACGGTCTGCATGACCGCCATGAGGATGCCGCCCGACGCCAGCACCGGGATGGTGAGCCGGTCCCGCAGCGAGGGCGCCGCGGCTGGTGGCTGGGGTATCGGGGCGGGCTGGTCCATCGGCGCTCCTGTGGACGGCACGGCTGCTCGGTGAATGACAATTCACCCTATCGAGTGAATCGCCATTCACCAATGTTTCCCGCGCCTCCGTGCACCCCTCAGGCGAGGTTCTTCTCCAGGGCGGACAGGTAGTTGCGCATGAAGTGGTCGCGGATGCCGTCGGAGGCGGGTGCGAAGGCGTCGGAGGCCAACCCCTTGGCCCGGTCCGCGAGGGCCGAGAACATCGGCATGCTCTCGTGCAGCCTGCCGCCGGAGTCGATGTAGCGCAGGGCCCGGACATGCGTGAACACGGGCTCGGGCGGCAGCTGGGGAACGATGTCGTTGTTGTTGACGAAGCGGTACATCCGGCCGCCGAACCCCTGGTGGAAGGCCTCGGCGAGCAGCCGGTCGCAGGTACGCGGCTGGCCGTAGGTGTACACGCCGTCCGCCGCCAGGTGCGGGTCCTCCAGATACATCCGGGCGCCGGCCAGCATCGCGAGCGCCCCGCCCAGGCTGTGTCCGGCGAGATACACGCTTTGGCCGTCGCCGCGCAGTTCCGCGACGGCGTCGACGACCTCCGGGTACACCGAGCGCAGGGCCTCGGCGAAGCCGTGGTGGACGTAGCCGTTCCCGCCGGGCCCGGGGCTCGGCGGGGTCGTGGCGTCGGAGAGCCAGTCCTTGATCTGCGCGGGTTCGGTGCCCCGGAACGCGATGACGATCATCCGGTCGCCGGCCATCGTGTACGCCTGGGTGTCCTGCAGCGGGAACGGCGGGGTGAACCGGGTCTCGTGGTGCCGCACCCGGTCGAAGCCCCACTTCGCGGCCTGGTCCTCGATGGTGGCACGGTCCTTGTAGGCGAGATCGGCCGCGCGGGCCAGCCAGTAGGCGCGCTGCAGGCTGTAGCCGGAGGAGCTCTGGTCGAACGAGTCGGGCACGGGCATGGAACAGAAACCCCCTGAGAGTCACTCAAAGTGTTCGGACGGCTCCGCAGGGTAGCAGCGCGTGCGGGTTCCGCGATCGCGCCAGTTTGCCGTGGTGAGCCGGGCCACTCGAACGGACGGCGGGCGAGAAGGATCACCGGAATCACGGCCGCCGCGGCAAGGAATTCCCCGTTCCGGGGCGAAACCTCCCTCACCCCCAGCAAGATCATCTTGGTTCAACACTGTACGACATGTGGGCAATTGTCCGGATCATAGCCAACCGGTTCCGGGCGATTTCTTCCGGTCCCCCAGCCCCCGATAGGCATGCGTCGTCACCACCGGAACACCCTCCAGGAGGACCGCATGCCCGACATCACCCGCCGCCGCGCGCTCACCGCGACGGCCGCCCTCGCCACGACGGCCGCCGTCGCCGCCCTCGCGGCACCCGCGGCCTCGGCCGCGGGCCACGACCACCCGATGCCGATGCCGCAGCCCCCCTCGACCTTCGACGAGGTCTACAAGGGCCGCCGGATACAGGGCCGTCCGATGAGCGGCGGGGGTCACCACCACGAACACGGCGGCGGATTCGAGGTGTTGATCGACGGTGTCCCGCTGCACGTGATGCGCAATGCCGACGGCAGCTGGATCAGCGTCGTCAGCCACTACGACCCGATGGCCACCCCGCGCGCCGCCGCCCGTGCCGCGGTGGACGAGCTGCAGGGCGCCCCGCTGCTGCCCTTCCCCACCAACTGACCGCCCCCGCAAGGACTTTCGGAGCATCGCGCACCATGACCGTACGCAAGAACCAGGCCGCCCTGACCACCGACGAGAAGAAGCGCTTCGTAGGCGCCGTGCTGGAGCTCAAGCGCAACGGGCGCTACGACGAGTTCGTCCGCACGCACAACGAGTTCATCATGTCGGACACCGACAGCGGCGAGCGGACCGGCCACCGCTCGCCGTCCTTCCTGCCCTGGCACCGCAGATTCCTGCTCGACTTCGAGCAGGCGCTGCAGTCGGTGGACTCCTCGGTCGCGCTGCCGTACTGGGACTGGAGCACCGACCGCACGACACGTGCCGCGCTGTGGGCGCCGGACTTCCTCGGCGGCACCGGGCGCAGCGCGGACGGCCGGGTGATGGACGGCCCGTTCTCCGCGTCGGCCGGCAACTGGCCGATGACCATACGCGTGGACGGCCGTTCGTTCCTGCGCCGCTCGCTCGGCACGGCCGTGCGCGAGCTGCCGACGCCCGCGGAGGTGGAGTCGGTGCTGTCGATACCGACGTACGACATGGCGCCGTACAACAGCGCCTCGGACGGGTTCCGCAACAACCTGGAGGGGTGGCGCGGGGTCAATCTGCACAACCGGGTCCATGTCTGGGTCGGCGGGCAGATGGCCACCGGGGTCTCCCCCAACGACCCGGTGTTCTGGCTGCACCACGCCTACGTCGACAAGCTGTGGGCGCAGTGGCAGCGCCGCCACCCGGGCGCGGGCTACGCGCCGACCGGCGGCACACCGGACGTCGTCGACCTGGACGAGACGATGAAGCCGTGGAACGACGTGCGTCCGGCGGATCTGCTGGACCACACGAAGTTCTACACCTTCGACAGCTGAGGACGGCCCCTCAGGCCTCGGCCGTACGGCACTCCGGGTGGCCCCAGCCCTGCGCGTTCTTGGCGATGGACTCGCCGGCCGCGTAGGAGCGGCCGCACGGGCAGCGGCCGGGGAACTTCGCCTTGATGGTGCGGGAGGACGCCGCGCCGCCGGTGCGGCGGGGCGCCTTCTTGCGTGGGGCGGCCCCGGCCTTCGGGGTGTCGGGCGACGCGGGCGGTTCGGGAGAGCCGACCGCGCTGCCGGCCGGCTCCTGGACGGAGGCGGCCTGGCTGGCGGCACGGTCGGCGAAGTCGTTCAGCGGGTCGCCGTCGACCTGGTGGGCGGGGACGTAGCGGAACTCCACCGACCGGCCGTCGAGCAGCTCGTCGATGCGCACGACCAGCTCCTGGTTGGCGACCGGCTTGCCGGCCGAGGTCTTCCAGCCGTTGCGCTTCCAGCCCGGCAGCCAGGTGGTGACGGCCTTCATCGCGTACTGGGAGTCCATCCGGATCTCCAGCGGCACATCCGGCGCGACGGCCGTGAGCAGCCGCTCCAGGGCCGTCAGTTCGGCGACGTTGTTGGTGGCGCGGCCGAGCGGGCCCGCCTCCCAGCGGGCGGCGGTCCGCTCGTCGTCGGAGACCACCCACGCCCATCCGGCCGGTCCGGGGTTTCCCTTCGAAGCCCCGTCGCACGCGGCCACCACACGTTCACGCATGTCCACGATCATGCCATGACCGCGCGGGCGCCCGTGCCGCGTCCGGCGACGGGCGCAGCGCGGAGGGCGGCCCCCGCGCGGCCGGCCGGTCAGACGTCGGTGGCCGTCGGCATCTCGCCCTGCGTGGTCGTGATGTCGATCACGGAGAAGTCGGCGCCCTGCGGGTCGCTCAGGGCCGCGAACCGGCCGAAGGGGCTGGTCATCGGCCCGAAGCGGAGGACTCCGCCGAGCTTGACGGCACGCTCCACGGCCTGGTCGCAGTCGTCGACGGTGAAATAGACGTTGATGTACGAGGGCACCTCGGGCGGGAAGTCGTCGGTCATCTTCATCCGGCCGAGAACGGTGTCGTCACCCACGTCGAACATCCGGAAGTCGACGGCCTGGTCCTGCATCTGCTTCATCCGGTACGGGAAGACGGCCGACAGGAAGGTGTCAGCCTTCTCGGGCTCCCGGGTGAAGACCTCCGCCCAGCAGTAGGCGCCCGGGGTCGCGACGGCCTCGAAGCCCTCGTGGGTGCCGGCCTGCCAGACGCCGAAGACGGCTCCGCTGGGCTCCCGGGCCAGGCACATCGTGCCGAAGTCGCCGACCTGCATCGGCTCCATCAACACCTCGCCGCCGTTCTCCCGGATCTTCCCGGCGGTGGCGGCGGCGTCCGGCGAGGCGAAGTACAGGCACCACTGCGACTGGCCCTCCTGTCCGGGCATGGGCGGGACGACCGCGGCCACCGCCTTGCCGCCCGCGTAGGCCTGCGTGTAGTTGCCGTACTCCGACGACGACTCGCCGAAGGTCCAGCCGAGGACGTCGCTGTAGAAGCGCTTGGCCCCCTCGACGTCGCTGAACATCGCATCGGCCCAACAGGGCGTTCCCTCGGGTTGCACGGCCATGCTCGCGGCCCTCCTGGTGTGTGTCCCGTACGGATGGTCCCCGCCTCGGGCGCAGTGCCCGAGGCTCACGCTAGTCATCCCGCCGCCGGCCCGCGCGCCGAGCGGCCCGGCCGCCGGGACACTGGAGGCGGGGGACCGCTGCCTTCTGAAGGGCGGACGCGATGACACGGGCGACGATGCGTGCCTGGTCGGTGGTGCGGCCCGGACCGGTCACGCAGGACCCGCTGCGGCTCGTGGAGCGGCCGGTGCCGGTGCCCGGCCCCGACGAGCTGCTGGTGCGGGTGCGGGCCTGCGGGGTGTGCCGGACCGACCTGCATGTCACCGAGGGCGACCTGCCGGCGCGCCGGGCGGGGGTGACCCCCGGGCACGAGGTCGTCGGCGTGGTCGAGGGGGCCGGATCCGGCGTGCGGGGCCTCACCGTGGGCGACCGGGTGGGCGTGGCCTGGCTGCGGCGCACGGACGGGGTGTGCGCGTACTGCGCGCGGGGCGCCGAGAACCTGTGCCCGCGCTCGGAGTACACCGGCTGGGACACCGACGGCGGCTACGCCGAGTACACCACCGTCCCGGCCGCCTTCGCCTACCCGCTGCCGGGCGCCCTGGACGACGTGGCGGCGGCGCCGCTGCTGTGCGCCGGGATCATCGGCTTCCGCGCGCTGCGGCGGACCTCGCTCCCGCCGGGCGGCCGGCTCGGGCTGTACGGCTTCGGCGGCAGCGCCCATCTGTGCGCGCAGGTGGCGCTCGCCGAGGGCGCCATCGTGCACGTGGTCACCCGGGAGCCCGCCGCCCGCGAGCTGGCCCTCGGCCTGGGTGCCGCCTCGGCGTGCGGCCTCACGGACCGGCCCCCGCAGCCGCTGGACGCCGCGATCCTGTTCGCCCCGGCCGGTGAGCTGGTCCCTGTCGCACTGCGCGCGCTGGACCGGGGCGGGGTACTGGCCGTCGCCGGCATCCATCTGACCGACGTACCCCCGCTGCGCTACGAGACCGAGCTGTTCTACGAGAAGGAGCTGCGCAGCGTCACCTCCAACACCCGGGCGGACGGGCGGGAGTTCCTCGCGCTGGCCGCCCGGTACGCCGTCCGCGCGACCACGCACGCCTATCCGCTCTCCGCGGCGCCCCGGGCCCTGCGGGACCTGAAGGCCGGCCGCTTCGACGGGGCCGCGGTGCTGGTGAACGACCTTTCCTGAGTCCAACCCCACCGGTGCCGGGCACAAGAGCGGGCGACCGGCGCATGATCATGCGACGCGCCCTTTTCCACCCCTGACAACGGGTTTACGCAACCACGGCACGCAACCGCCCCCTTTGCGCCGTATCCGGAGATCATCTCGGCTGTTTGGCTTGTCCCTGCGCACCGTCAACTCGCGCACCACCGACTCTTCAGGCCTCCCTGTTCACCTCTCCGCTGGAGGGAATGTGTCCACACCGGACAGCGTCGTCGGTTCCGCCGTCGACGAGCCCGACCCCGATCCGACCGCCGACCGGCAGCTCACCAGCCTGAGCACGCGAGCGGCACGTCAGCTCGCCACGACCACCAAGACCGAACCGCAGATGCAGGCCATCACTTCCCGGTGGCTGCTGAAGACACTGCCGTGGGTGGACGTCAAGGGCGGTGCCTATCGGGTCAACCGGCGCCTCCAACTGCGCACCGGACGCGGCCGGGTGAGCTTCGAGCAGAACGGCGGGGACGACATCCGGGTCATCCCCCGCACGCTCACCGAACTGCCGATCCTGCGCGGCTACGACGACCTGGACGTGCTGACGGAGATCGCCGGCCGCTTCCAGAGCCGCGACGTGCGCGCCGGGCAGGTGCTGTTCGAGGCCGGTCAGCCGGTCACCGAGGCGTATCTGGTGGTGCACGGCCGGTTCACCCGGTACGCGGAAGGCAAGTACGGCGAGGAGGAGATCGTCGGGGTCGTCACCGACGGCGACCAGATGGGCGACGAGGCGGTCGGGCAGTCGGATCCGCTGTGGCTCACCTCGGTCCGGGCGGAGACCGCGGGCGTGGTGCTGACGCTGCCCTGGGCCGTCGTCGAAGAGGTCATGGACCGGGCGCCGTCGCTGGGCGCCCATCTGCGGGCGTACGCCGACCGGCAGCGGCTGCCGATGAACCGCAAGGGCGAAGCCGAGGTCCCGGTGCAGGCCGGCCATGTCGGCGAGGAGACCCTGGCCGGCGGCTTCGTGGACTACGAACTCGCCCCGCGGGAATACGAGTTGTCGCTCACCCAGACCGTGCTGCGGGTGCACACCAGGGTCGCCGACCTCTACAACAACCCGATGGACCAGACCCAGCAGCAGCTGCGCCTCACGGTCGAGGAGATCCGCGAGCGCCAGGAGTGGGAACTGGTCAACAACCGCGAGTTCGGGCTGCTGCACAACATCGACTACGGGCAGCGGATCAGCTCCTTCACCGGCCCGCCGACCCCGGACGACATGGACGAACTGCTGTCCATGCGCCGCAAGACCAAGGTGTTCCTGGCGCATCCCAAGGCGATCGCGGCCTTCTTCCGCCAGTGCAACCGGCGCGGCCTGGTCCCCGGCACCGCGAGCGTCGACGGGCACGAGGTCCCGGCCTGGCGCGGCGTCCCGATCTATCCGTGCAGCAAGATCCCGATCAATGACGACCACACCAGCAGCATCATCGCGCTGCGCACCGGCGAGGCGGACCAGGGCGTCGTCGGCCTCTACCAGACCGGCATCCCGGAGGAGTTCCAGCCGGGCCTGAACGTCCGCTTCATGGGCGTCAACGAGCAGGCCGTCATCAACTACCTGGTCACCGCCTACTACTCGATGGCCATCCTGGTCCCGGACGCGGCGGGCGTCCTGGAGAACGTCCAGCTCGGCCGGACCGCCGACTGACGGTCTGGAGCGCAGTCATGAGCACACCCATCCCCACCTACGTCCTGCCCGGGCCGCCGGACATCGCCCGGAGCCTGCGCCCGGCCCGGCGCACCGGGGTCATCCCCGGACTGCACCACCGGCCGGCCGCACCGGCCGACCTGGACAAGGCCGCCGAGATCGACCGCAGACTGGAGGCCTGGGCCCGCGAGCTGGACCTGTTCCCCGAGTCATGGCAGGGGGACTTCTCCGGCTTCCAGTTCGGCCGGGCCGTCGTACTCCAGCATCCGGGCGGCCTCGACCTGGACCGGCTCACCGCCGCCGGGAAGCTGCTGCTCGCCGAGAACATCGTGGACTCCTGCTACTGCGAGGAGGACGAGGGGCGGGGCGGATCCCGGCGGGGCCTGGGCGGCCCGCTGATCATCGCGCAGTCCGCGCTCGACCCCTACCACGGCGTTCCGGAGCTGGAGGCGGAGTGGCGCGAGGGCCTCCAGGCCGATGGCCCGCTGCGCTCGTACCAGCACGCCCTGGCGGGCTTCTCGACCTTCGCCACGCCCAGCCAGACCGACCGCTTCGTGCACGACATGGCCCGGCTGCACATGGGCTATCTGGGCGAGGCCGCCTGGATGGAGACCAAGTACGTGCCGCGGGTCTGGGAGTACCTGGTGATGCGGCAGTTCAACAACTTCCGCCCCTGCCTGTCGCTCGTCGACGCCGTGGACGGCTACGAACTGCCCGAGCAGGTCTACGCCCGCCCGGAGATCCAGCGGATCACCGCCCTCGCCTGCAACGCCACCACGATCGTGAACGACCTGTACTCGTTCACCAAGGAGCTGGCGAGCGACCCGGACCATCTGAACCTGCCCCAGGTGGTCGCGGCCAACGAGCGGCGCGGGCTGAAGGCGGCCTATCTGAAATCGGTGGAGATCCACAACCGGATCATGGAGGCCTTCGAGGAGGAGTCCACCGCCCTGTCGGCCACCTCCCCCCTGATCGCGCGCTACGCCGAGGGCCTGGCCGCCTGGATCTCGGGCAACCACGAGTGGCACGCCACCAACACCCACCGCTACCACCTGCCCGACTACTGGTAGCGGACCCCACAGCTCATCTGAGACATCATCAGCAACACTTCGAGGAGCACCTGTTGACCACCGCCCCTGTCGCCCGGAAGACCACCACGTCCGCTCCGGTGCCGACCCAGTCCACGTACCAGACCCGCGTCGCGGACTACTGGAACGCCGAGGAGAACCCGGTCAACCTCGAACTCGGAAAGCTCGACGACCTGTACCACCACCACTACGGCATCGGGGACGCCGACTGGACGGTGCTCGACGAGCCCGACCCCGATCTGCGCAAGGCGCGGATCACCAGCGAGCTGCACCGCCTGGAGCACGCCCAGGCCGAACTGCTCGCCGGCCACCTCGGCGCGCTCACCCCCGCCGACCGGGTCTTCGACGCCGGCTGCGGCCGGGGCGGCGGCAGCATCGTGGCGAACCTGCGCTACGGCTGCCACGCCGACGGGGTCACCATCTCCGCCAAGCAGGCCGAGTTCGCGAGCGAGATGGCCCGCAAGCGGGAAGTCGACGACAAGGTCCGCTACCACCACCGGAACATGCTGGACACCGGTTTCGAAACGGGTGCCTACGCGGCCTCGTGGAACAACGAGTCCACGATGTACGTCGAGCTGGACCTGCTGTTCGCCGAGCACGCGCGGCTGCTGCGCCGCGGCGGACGCTATGTGACCATCACCGGCTGCTACAACGACACCTACGGCCGGGCCTCCCGCGAGGTGTCCCTGATCAACGCGCACTACATCTGCGACATCCACCCGAGGTCGGAGTACTTCCGGGCGATGGCCAAGAACCGGCTGGTGCCGGTCCATGTGCAGGACCTGACCGAGGCGGCGATCCCGTACTGGGAACTGCGCAAGCAGGCCGACCACCTGGTGACGGGCGTCGAGGACGCGTTCCTCGACGCCTACCGCAACGGCAGCTTCCAGTACCTGCTGATCGCGGCCGACCGGGTCTGAGCCGGGGGAAACTCCCTCGACAGCGAGGGCGCCGAGGTACTGGGATGGGCCGCGATGAGTGCCCACCACGGCCGAGAGCCGCAGAAGATGCACGCGGACGAGGTCGACCTCGACGCCCCGCTGGTCCAGCGCCTGATCGCCCGCCGGTTCCCGCGCTGGGCCGCACTGCCCGTACGGCGGCTCGCTTCCTCGGGGACCGAGAACGCCATGTTCCGGCTGGGCGCCGACCTGCTGGTACGGCTGCCCCGGCGGCCCGGCGCCGTACCGGACCTGACGCGCGAGCAGTGCTGGCTGCCCCGGCTCGGGCCGCTGCTGCCGGTCGCCGTGCCCGAGCCGGTGGGTGTCGGCGAGCCGGACGAGGACTATCCGTGGCCGTGGTCCGTCTACCGCTGGCTGGAGGGCCGCAATCCGGTGGCGGGCGCCGTGCGGGAGCCGCAGCGCCTCGCCGAGGACCTCGCGGCGTTCGTGCGGGCGCTGCGCCGCATCGCCCCGCGCGACGCGCCGCCCGGCCACCGCGGCGGTCCGCTGCGGGAGCGGGACGAACCCACCCGCGCGGCCGTCGCCGAGCTGGGCGCGGGCGTGGACGGCGCCGCGGTCACAGCCCTGTGGGAGGGGGCTCTGCGGGCCCCGGAGCACACCGGTGCGCCGGTGTGGGCCCATGGGGACCTCTCCCCCGGGAACGTGCTGGCCGACGCGGGCCGGCTGAGCGCGGTCATCGACTTCGGCTGTGCGGGCGTGGGCGATCCGGCCGTGGATCTGGTCGTCGCCTGGAACCTGCTGCCCGCGTCGGTGCGGGACGTCTTCCGCGGGGCCGTCGGCGCCGACGACGCCGAATGGGCGCGGGGCCGGGGCTGGGCACTGTCGATCTCGCTGATCCAGCTGCCGTACTACCGCGACACCAACCCGGCCCTGGCGGAGAACTCCCGGCATGTGATCGCCGAGATCCTCGCCGAGGCCGGGTGACGGTCGCGGTCCGCTACTGCCCCGCGTACGCCTTCTCCAGCGCGGCGGCGTCCAGCTTGCCCATGCTCATCATGGCCTTCATCGCGCGGGCGGTCTTCTGCGGGTCGGGGTCGTGGATCATCTCGGGCAGCCGGTCGTAGACGACCTGCCAGGAGACGCCGAACCGGTCCTTGAGCCAGCCGCAGGGGCCGCCCTCGCCGCCGTCCTCGGTGAGCCTGGTCCAGTAGTGGTCGATCTCCTCCTGGTCGGAGCAGAGGATCTGGAAGGAGACGGCCTCGTTGAACGTGAACTCGGGGCCGCCGTTGAGCGCGACGAAGTCCTGGCCGTTGGCGGTGAACTCCACGGTCAGCACGGAGCCGGTCGTGCCGGGACCGGCGTCGGTGTAGCGGGCGACGCGGCCGATGCCGGAATTCTTGAAGACCGACACGTAGAACGCGGCGGCTTCCTCGGCCTTGCCGTCGAACCACAGACACGTGACGAATCCGTCGGTGGTCATGAGTGCCTCCTGGGGCGGGGAACGCGGTCGTGAGTGTCGACCGGCCCTCGCGCCGAAACTCATCGGCCGGAGCCCCGATTGATCCGGGCGGGTGAGCGGCGCAGCCGCCTAGCATCTCGATCATGAACTCCACACCTGCCGAACACATCGAGCCCTACCGGCTGTCCGTCGCGCAGAGCGATCTCGACGACCTGTACGAGCGTCTCGACCGCACCCGCTGGCCGGCCGAACTGCCCGGAGCCGGCTGGGAGTACGGCGTCCCGAACGGCTATCTGCGGGAACTGGTCCGGTACTGGCGGCACGAGTACGACTGGCGTGCCGCCGAGGCCGAGCTGAACCGCCGGCCGCAGTTCACCACCACGATCGACGGGGCCCGCGTCCACTTCGCCCACATCCGCTCCCCCGAGCCGGACGCCACACCGCTGGTGATCACCCATGGCTGGCCGGGCTCGATCGTGGAGTTCCTGGACCTGGTCGGCCCGCTCACCGACCCGGTGGCGCACGGCGGCGACGCGGCGGACGCCTTCCATGTCGTGCTGCCGAGCATCCCCGGCTTCGGGCTGTCCGGGCCCACCACCGAGCGGGGCTGGGAGGCTCGCCGGGTGGCCGACGCCTGGGTGGAGCTGATGCGGCGGCTCGGGTACGAGCGGTTCGGGCTGCAGGGCGGCGACTGGGGCGCGGCGATCTCGCGCGAACTGGGGCGCGCGCATCCGGACCGGGTGATCGGAGTCCATCTCAATCTGCTGCCGGGCGCACAGGCGCTGACGGAGCCGACCGAGGAGGAACTGGCCGGGCTCGGCCCCGAGGAGCGGGAGCGGACGCTGCGCTCCTGGCGCCACTGGGAGGAGTGGTTCCGTGAGGGCGCCGGGTACGCCGCCGTGCAGTCCACCCGTCCGCACACGCTCGGCTACGCCCTGACGGACTCGCCCGTCGGTCAACTCGCCTGGATCGTCGAGAAGTTCCGGGAGTGGACGGACTGCGAGGAGCTGCCGGAGGAGGCGGTGGACCGGGACCGGCTGCTCACCGACGTGATGCTGTTCTGGCTCA
Organism: Streptomyces yokosukanensis; assembly: GCF_001514035.1. Classification (GTDB taxonomy): domain Bacteria; phylum Actinomycetota; class Actinomycetes; order Streptomycetales; family Streptomycetaceae; genus Streptomyces; species Streptomyces yokosukanensis. The sequence continues at coordinate 61,238 of NZ_KQ948210.1, forward strand.
CCGGCACGGCGGGTTCGTCCGCCCGCATCTACTACGAGCGGGCGCACGCCACCGGCGACCGGATCGCCCGGCCGGCCGAGCCGTCGACCGCGCCGACCGCGCTGGCCGTCTTCCCGGCCGACCCGCAGATCCCGCTGCGGCACAAGGCGGAGCGCACCGAGAACCTCGTGCGCTGGACGGAGTTCGACCGGGGCGGGCACTTCGCGGCCCTGGAGGAACCGGATCTGCTGATCGGCGACGTCCGGGCGTTCTTCCGCCGGCTGCGGGAGAACTGACCCGGTCGCGGGGAGCTGGGCGGCTCAGGCGGCCAGGCAGAGCCCGTCGTAGGAGCGGTGCGGGGCGGCGGCCGGTCGGCGGTGGGGGCCGGTGCGCCGGGTCAGCTCGCCGTGCGCCAGCGAGAGCAGGTCGCCGAGGCCGAGCCCGAGTGCCTGCGCGGCGGCCGCGAGGACTTCCGAGGAGGCCTCCTTGCGGCCGCGCTCGACCTCGGACAGGTAGGGCAGCGAGATCCTGGCCGCGTCGGCCACGTCCTTGAGGGTGCGCTCCTGCGCCCGCCGCTCGCGTCGCAGCACCTCGCCGACCAGATCGCGCCAGAGCGGCTCCGTGCGCTCCGCGGGCTCGGACGCGGGCGGCACCGGACGGGCGGGCGCCGGTCGCAGGGGTATCACTCGGGCTTGCTTGCTCTCCTCGTTGCTCATCCACGTCAGCCTAGGAGCCGGAGGCCGGCGGACAAGGACTTGACGTTGCGCCCAGAGGGAAACCGGGCTTCTGGTACGGAAGGCACCCGTTTCCGGCCATGGCGCGGCGGCGTGCGCATGCCCGTGCCGAGCGGGGGTAGCCGCCCGGTGGACGCGTCGCGGGCACGTGGGGAGCGCCGGGTTCCGGGAAGCCGGGGCCGACGGCGGAGCACGGACCCTCGACGGCCGCCGAGGCAGTCGTACCGCCGTGAGTTTCGTGGGAGAGGCAATGAAGACCGCCGGGATCCGGTTGGAAGCAGAGGTCGTGGAGATCACGGACCCGGCGTCTGTCGCACCACGTGACGCACGGGAGCTGTCACGCCAGTTCTTTCGCCGGCTGACCGAGCTGGAGGAGGGCACGCACGCCTACCAGTACGCGCGCAACACCCTCATCGAGATGAACATGTCGCTGGTGCGGTTCGCCGCCGGACGGTTCCGCGGCCGCGGCGACGACATGGAGGACATCGTCCAGACCGGCATGATCGGCCTGATCAAGGCCATCGACCGGTTCGAGCCAGCCCGCGGGGTGGAGTTCACGACCTTCGCGGTGCCGTACATCGTCGGTGAGATCAAACGGTTCTTCCGGGACACCACCTGGGCGGTGCACGTGCCGCGCCGGCTCCAGGAGCTGCGGGTGGAGCTGGCCAAGGCGCGCGAGGAACTGTCCAGCCGGCTGGACCGGGACCCTACGGTGGCCGAGCTGGCGACGCTGATGAACATCTGCGAGGGCGAGGTCGTCGAGGCCCAGCTCGCGTCCAACGGATACCACTCCGCCTCCCTGGACGCCGCGCTCACCGGCGACGGCCCCGGGGACGGCGAGTCGGTGCTCGCCGACTTCATCGGCGTGGAGGAGGAGGGGCTGCGGCTCGTCGAGGACGTCCACGCGCTCGCCCCGCTGATGGCGGAGCTGAGCGAGCGGGACCGGCGGATCATCCATCTGCGGTTCGTGGAGGAGGCCACCCAGGCGGAGATCGGCGAACGGCTCGGGTGCTCCCAGATGCATGTGTCCCGGCTGATCAAGCGGATCATCGGCCGGCTGCGCCAGGGGATGCTCGGCGAACTCGGCTGCACCTGACGCGGCCCCGGGCTCAGCGGCTGAGTGCGAAGCGGGCGCGCACCCGCTTGCCGACGGGCACGCGCTCCGCGATGACCTCCGAGGCCAGCGCGTACACGATCTCCAGACCGTGCCGGCCGACGCGCGCGGGGTCCTTGGGGTAGCGGTGGGGCAGCGCGGTGCTGCTGTCGTAGACGCACACGGTGACGGAGCTGTGCGTGCCTTCGAGTTCCAGGATGTACGGGCCGCTGCTGTGCCGTTCGGCGTTGGTGACGAGTTCGCTCACGACCAGGAGGAGCTCGCCGTCGGCGCGGCGGTCGTCGGTGGCGTACCACTCGGTGCGCAGTTGCTCCAGGAACCGGGACGCGAAGGCGCGCGCCTCGGCGATGCATCCGTGTTCGCCGGTGTAGTGCGCCGCACGTCGCAGCGGTTCCACGGGTACGTCGAAACCAGTCGGTATCACTGTCCCGCCCAGGTGCTTGGTCATGCTGTCTCTCTCGAAAGCCCGGTACGGCCGATCGCCTGTTGCCCCTGTCCTCGTACCCCGAGCCGGGCCCGGCAGTCCCCCGTGGCGTTCGCCCACCGCGCACAGTGGCGATGGTCACGGTGCCCGCGGGCCCCGGTCGCTCACGCCGAGGGCGAGATCGTGGCGGTCGAGGCCGCCGACGACTGCCCGGCGGAGGAGGGCCCGGTCGACGCCGACTGCGACTGCGGCGACGTCGACTCCGAGGGCTTCGACGCCGACGGCGCGGACGGCGACGCCGGGCCCGAGGGCGAGGGCGAGGACGACGTGCTCGACGACGGTGAGGAGGAGGAAGAGGAAGAGGACGCAGAAGAGGGCGAGGAAGGCGAGGTGGACGCCGAGGACGACGTCGAGGCGCTCGGCTTGCCCGACGGGGAGCGGCAGGGCTGCGGCGAGGCGCCCGGCGTCCCGGTCGTGCCCGGCGACGGCGGGCAGGGCCCCGGCGGGTTCCACGGGTGCGGGAACTCCGGCGGCTTGGCGTGCTGGTCGTGCCGGCCGTCGTAGTCGCCGCGGTGGCGGTGGATCCAGTCGTCGTGACGGGGGTCGTAGAGCACGAACACGTTGATCACCGTCCGCGCCGGGGTGACCACGACCACGTTCGAGGGCCGGTACGCCGACCAGCGGGTGCCCACCAGCCTCGGTGTGCTCTTCTCGGCGACCGGCGGGGTCAGCGGGTTGCCGCAGGCGCAGCGCACGCGGGGGACGCCGTGGCTGTCGACCAGGACGGCGGTGCCCGCCTGGAGCACCGACTGGTAGGCGGTGCCGGCGCCGTTGCGGTAGCCGTGATTGGTGACGCGGGTGTCGACGCGCAGCTGGACCGGGGTCAGTGAGCGCAGATAGGCGGGCACACCGGAGGACGGGACGCCGGCCACGGAGGCGAAGGCCTTCTCCTTGCCCTGGTCGGCCTGGAAGAACTTGATCTGCTGCTCGACGTCGCAGGCGGGGGCGAACCGGGTGCCGCCGTACAGGCCGGGCGCCCCGCCCTGCACTCCCTGCACCGTGCCCGCCGTGCCGGTGGCCGTCGCGGAGGCGGTGGGCGGGGGCGGGGCGGAACTCTGCTTCGCGGTCGATTCCGTGAACGGATCCTGGCCGCTGCTGCTCGCGGACTGCAGGAAGACCTCGCCGCCCTTGGCGGAGGAGCCGCCGCCACTCGGACGGGTGAACACCACGGCGAGGACCACGGCTGCGACGACGGCGGCGGCGAGGGCGCTCACTCTCGGCACGGACTTCCACCACGGCCCGTGCGGCCCCGGGGAGCCGGCGCCACCGCCCGGCGGTGGGCCGGGCGGTGGTCCGGAGGGGGGACGGGAGGAGCCCGACAGCGGGCCGGAGGGCGGCCCGGTCGGGCGGCCGGAGGACGGAGGTTCGGCGCTCACGAGCACTTCTTCCCGTCGCGATCGTCGCGATACGCGGGGCGATACGCGGCTTGTATCACTCAAATTCTGTTTAGTGCACTTGGCTGCACATTGAGCCCATTGTGTGTCGCAGTTCGGTCCGGCTCGCAAGCCGACGCGGACGGCCCACCCGGCGGGCGGGGCACCGGGCCGCTGCTTAGCGTGGCAACCGTGAGCGCTCCATCCGTCTCCGCGCCGCCCGTCGCCCGACACGGCTGGGCCCAGGCCGTAGCCGTGGTGCTGACCGGGCTGGCCGTCATGGTGCTGGTGGCGGCACTCGGGCTGTGGGCGGCGGGCGCGGCGAACCTGCCGGACGGGGCGTTCCCCAGGGTGGTGGCCGCGACCCTGGTCACGGCGGTCGGCGGCAGCGTGGAACTCTCCGGCGACGCGGGTGCGCTGGCGCAGACGCACGCCGGGCTCACCGTGATCCCGCTGTCGGTGACGCTCGCCGGTGCCCTGGTGACGGGCGCGGGATTCCTGCGCCCGCTGCGGCACCGGGCGGTCGCCTCGGCCGGTGAACTGGCCGGGTGGGCCGCCCGGATCGCCGTGCTGTGGCTGCTCGCGCTGATCGGTCTGGCCTTCGCCGCCCGGCAGACCTTCGCCGTGGACGTGGGCAGCGGCACCCTCAGCGATCTGACCGGGCTGTTCGGCGCGGCGCCGGAGGTCGGGTTCACCACGGACGTGCCGGTGACGCTGCTGTTCGGCCTGCTGTGGCTGGCCGGAGTGCTGCTGCTGGCGCTGCTGGTCGCGCGCGGGGCCCCGCTGCCGGGGCGGCTGCTGCGGCTGCAGGAGTCGGTGCGCCCGGCCGCGCACGCGACGGTGGTCCTGCTCCTCGTGTACGTCGCGGTCGCACTCGTCACCGCGCTGATCACGGTGGCCACCCGCGGACACGCCTCGGCCACCTTCGCGCTGATCCTGCTCGGCCTGCCCAATCTGGCCTGGCTGGCCCTCACCCTGGGCCTCGGGGCGACGTGGGACGGCCGCGTGGACGGGCCGTTCGGCCTGCCGATGCCGCATGTCCTGGACGCGATCCTGCGCACCCCGGACGTGTCCGCGCTCGACCTGCGCTCGCTCACCGCCTACGACGGCCGCTGGTGGTGGCTGCCGGTCGTGGCGGCGATCCTGCTGCTGGCCGTGGCGTTCCGGATGGCGGTCCGCTCACCGGCCCGGATCCGGGTGTGGCAGCACGCCGTGCATCTGGCCGTGGCGCTGGCACTGGCGGTGCTGATGATCTGTCTGACGGGCCGTGTCTCGGCACACTACGGACTCTCCCTGCTCGGCATCGGCGACCTCGGCGGCGGGCTGTCCGGCGAACTGTTCCTCAGGCCCAGGCTGTGGCGGGCGACGGGCCTCGGCGCGCTGTGGGGACTGATCGCCGGCTTCCTGGGCGGTCTGCTGGCCCGGCCACTGCGCCGACGCGGCGAGGCGGGCCGAACCCAGGGCCTGTCCGATGGGCCCTAGTGCGGGAACACCGGATCGGCCCAGTGCGGGGGGCTCGGGGCGCCGGTTGCCGGGTGGCCCGTCTCGGTGTCGGGCTGGGCCGGCGGGCGGGTGTCCGACGGGGTGCGGGCGGGTGCGACGGCGGTGCGCAGGGCCGTGACGAAGGCCAGGCAGGTGCTGGGACGGGCGTCCGGGTTCTTGGCGAGGGCCTGGGCGAAGACCGGGTCGGCGGCCGGGACGAGGCCGGGGCGGGCCTCGCTGGGCGGGGGCGGGTCGTCGTACTGGTGGGCCCAGAGCAGGGCCATGTCGTCCTCGCGCAGGAACGGGGGGCGTCCGGCGAGGCTCTCGTAGACGACGCAGGCCAGGCCGTAGACGTCGCAGCGGCCGTCGACCGGGCGGCCGGAGATCTGCTCGGGGGCCATGTAGTCGAGGGTGCCGACGAACTGGCCGACGCTGGTGAAGCCGGACAGGGACAGCGACTTCTTGGTGAGCCCGAAGTCGGTGAGGTACACGTGCTCGGGGTGGTCGCTGTCGATGCCCTCGGCGATCAGGATGTTGCCGGGCTTGACGTCGCGGTGGACCAGACCGTGCTCATGGGCGGCGTCGAGGGCGGAGGCCACCTGCGCGGCGATCCGCACGGCGTCCGCGGCCGGCAGCGGTCCGCGCAGGTCGAGGAGGCGGCGCAGGTCGCTGCCGGGGACGTAGCGCATGGCGATGTAGAGCACGCCGTCGGTCTCGCCGGCCTCGAAGACCGGCACGATGTGCGGGTGGTCGATCGCGGCGGCCACCTGGGACTCATGGGTGAAGCGCCTGCGGAAGGTGTCGTTGCGGGCGAGTTCGGGGGCGAGAAGTTTGAGGGCGACCGTGCGGTTGAGGCGCAGGTCGCGGGCGCGGTAGACGACGGCCATCCCGCCGCGCCCGATCTCGCCCTCGATCAGGTAGTCCGCGACCTGACGGCCGATCGGTTCCGCGGGGCGGCCGGAGAACAGGCTGGTCTCGCGGGCCATCAGCGCTCGCCTTCGGGCGCGACCAGCCGGGTCGGGGCGTGCCCGGTGTCGTCCTCGCCGGTGATCTCCCGGTCGGTGGCGTAGGTGGTCAGCCGCCGTCCGTCGCCGTAGACCCAGCGGCCTTCCTCGGGGTCGTACACCCACATGGACTCCCCGTCGAGCACGATCCCGATCCGCAGGCCGCGGGTGCGCTCCTCGAAGGCCTCTCCGTCCAGGGCGCCGTCCGCCAGCTCCCGCACCGCGGTGCGGTAGTCGGCCAGGGCCTGTTCGGCGTGGGCCAGCAGGGGCAGCGGATCGGCGGTGCCCGCCGTGTCGTCGGCGGCGGGCGGGTCCTCCGGTACGGCGACGAGCCGGCGGCCGTCGACCCAGGCGCCCCAGCCGTTGGAGCAGCGGATGTACCCCCAGTCACCGCGCCGCTCCACCAGTTCGACCGGCAGCAGCGGGTCGAGGGGAACGGTGGGCCGCGCCGGGTCCGGGGCGTCCCAGGCGGGCATGCCGCGCCGGGGGACGACGTGTGTGGGCCGGAATCCGGGACCGGGCGCCCTGCTCATCGGGGGGCCTGCTTGCGCGTGCGATCCATCGTGTTCGCCTACTTCCGCATCACGGCGGGCTCGTGCCGGCGCAGCAGCCGGGCGACCACGAGCCCGTAGAGGACGGAGAGCACCACCAGCATGGCCATGTCGAGCAGCCAGGCGCGCGTCGAGTGCCGGAAGAGGGGGTCGGCGGTCAGTTCGCCCGGCACGATCCGGGACAGCCCGATCGTCCCGGCCATGGCGCCGAGCGCCCAGCGGGACGGCACGAGCCAGGACAGCTGCTCGAGACCGGGCACGCCGTTCAGTTTGAGCAGGGCTCCGCAGAACACGACCTGGACGATGGCCAGCAGCACCAGCAGCGGCATCGTCACCTCCTCCTTGCGCACCAGCGCGGAGACCAGCAGGCCGAGCATCATCGCGGTGAACGCCAGCAGGGCGACGGCCAGCGTGATCTCGGCGAGCGGCGGCAGCAGCACACCCTTGCCGCCGGGGGCGTTCAGGTCGACGCCGAGGAGGGCGACCAGGGTGAGGACGACGGCCTGGGCGGCACTGACGGTGCCGAGCACGACGACCTTGGACATCAGGTACGCCGATCTGGGCAGGCCGACGGCGCGTTCGCGCTGGTAGACGACGCGTTCCTTGACGAGTTCGCGCACCGCGCCCGCGGCTCCGGCGAGCATGGCGCCGACGCACAGGATGAGCAGTGCGTTCATGGCGGTGTCCCGGGTGAGCCGGCCGCCCGCGAGGGCGCGGGCCATGGCGCCCATGACGAACGGCAGGGCGATCATGACGAGCAGGAAGGTGCGGTCGGCACTGAGGACGGCCGTGTAGCGGCGCACGAGGGTGCCGAGTTGCGCGCACCAGCCGCGCGGACGGGGCGGCGGTGCCGGGGCGACGGGGGCCGGCCCCGGGTGGTGGGGTTGGCTGGTGGCCTCGGCGACGTAGTGCCGGTGGAAGGGGGACTCCCGGTACTCCCTCGCCCAGTCGCGGTCCGGGTCGCCCTCGAAGGCCTCGAAGGCCTCCGGCCACTGCTCGAAGCCGAAGAAGGCGAGGGCGTCGCCGGGCGGCCCGTAGTACGCGACCGTGCCGCCGGGGGCGAGGACGAGGAGGCGGTCGCAGACGCTCAGGCTGAGCACGCTGTGCGTGACGACGACGACCGTGTGGCCGTCGTCGGCGAGGCCGCGCAGCATGTTCATCACCGAGCGGTCCATGCCAGGGTCCAGGCCCGAGGTCGGCTCGTCCAGGAAGAGCAGCGAGGGCTTGGTGAGCAGTTCCAGGGCCACGCTGACCCGTTTGCGCTGCCCGCCGGAGAGGCTGTGCACGGGCTGGTCGGCGCGGTGTGCGAGGCCGAGTTCCCGGGTCACCTCCGCCACCCGGGCGCGCCGCTCGGACCCGGCGGTGTCCTCGGGGAAGCGCAGTTCGGCGGCGTAGGACAGGGCGGCGCGCACGGTGAGCTGAGGGTGCAGGATGTCGTCCTGCGGGACCAGTCCGATGCGCTGGCGCAGTTCGGCGTAGTCGCGGTAGAGGTCGCGGCCGTCGTAGAGGACGGTGCCGCGGTCGGCGGGCCGCTGTCCGGTGAGGGCGTTCAGCAGCGTGGACTTGCCCGCGCCGCTCGGTCCGACCACGGCGAGCAGGCACTTCTCCCCCACCGGGAAGGACACGTGGTCGAGGAGCACCTTGCCGCCTCGGTCGACGACGACGGTGAGGTCCTGGACGTCGAGGGAGACTTCGCCGGTGTCGACGTACTCCTGGAGTTCATCGCCGACCAGGCAGAACGCGGAGTGCCCGATGCCCACGATGTCACCGGGGCCCACCGGCGCGCGGTCGACGGGCCGGCCGTTGAGGTAGGTGCCGTTGTGGCTGCCGAGGTCGACGACCTCGTACGTGCCGTCGGTGTGGGCGCGCAGTTCGGCGTGGCGGCGGGAGACGATCAGGTCGTCCACCACGAGGTCGTTCTCGGCCGCCCGGCCGATGCGGATCGTGCGCGGGGGCAGCGGGCGGACGCTGCTGGGCCGGCGGAAGGTCCCGGTCCGCAGGGGCTGCGAGACCGCGCGGGGGCGGTCGGGGGCGGGCGGCGGGGCGTCGGCGAGGATCGCGCGCGGGCCGTCCGTGGGGTTGCCGAAGCGGATCTCGCTGCCGGGGTGCATGTCCCAGGCGTCGATCCTGCGGCCGTCGGCGTAGGTGCCGTTGGTGCTGTGCCGGTCCGTGAGGGTCCAGCGGTCGTGGTCGCAGCGCAGCACGGCGTGGTGCCACGAGACCCGGGCATCGTCGAGGACGATGTCGCTCAACGGGTCGCGTCCGACGTGGTAGTCCCGGCCCGGGCTCATCACCGTGGAGCCCGTGTCGGTCTCCAGGACCAGTTCGGGCGCCGTCGGGGCGACCGGCCGCTCCGCCATGTCCAGAATTGTACCGATTGGCTTACATGTGCGCCCGGCGCCGAGAAGCGGCCCGCCTGCCCGACGGACACGTGTCAGGCGACGGGTATGACGAGCGCCGGCAGGGTGCGCTGGATGCGCAGCGCGTCGATGGACTCGGCGAGCAGTTCGTACTCGGTGGTGTCGTCGCTGGCGGCGATCCGCACCAGCCGGCCGCCCGCCAGTTCGTCGGCGATCCGCTCCTGCCGGACGTCGTCGGCGCACCAGGCGCGCAGCAGGGCGGGCACGTCGGCCACCGTGCCCGCGACCGGCACCAGCGCGCCCGCCGGGAAGGCGGGGTCCTCGGGGCTCGGGTCGAGGCGCTCGGCGATCCACGACGCACGGTCCCGCAGCCACCACAGGGCGAGGGCCAGCGTCGGCGCGCGGTAGGTGCCGAGCGGTACCCCGATGCGCCGGCCGTCGCACGTGCCGTAGGCCGTGACATGGCACAGGAATTCGTCGTGCACGCCTCACTCCCCCGTCGCCTCGCTGGTCGGCCGGCCCGAACCTCGCCCTCCGTGCGACTCCCGTGCTTCCGTGCGGTGAAGTGCCCCTGGCGTTCGAGTATCGCCACTGCCGAAACACTGTCACCACGACTTTCCGGCCAGTCTGTTGGCATATTCACCGTCTGTTCTGCCCGGAATGGACCGGCATGTGCGCTCCCCCGGGCATGACCAGGGAGGTAATCGACCCGGCCCTCGGTGCTGCGGCACGGTGGTCACACCGGATCGGCGAAGCCCCGGATCCGGCTCCGACCAGCAGTGACGACCTCGATGGAGGCTGATTCACCATGTCCGTGAACACCGACCGTTACGAAAGTGCCGCCGCCCGTTACTTCGAGGCCTGGAACACCACCGAGCCGGAGGCGCTGAAGAAGGCGGTCGCCGACGCCTGGACCGCGGACGGCGGCTACACCGACCCGCTCGCCGACGTCCGCGGCCACGAGGGCATCGCGGCCGTGATCGCGGCGGCCCACGAGCAGTTCCCCGGGTTCGTCTTCCGGCCGCTCGGGTCGGTGGACGGACACCACGACGTCGCGCGCTTCGCCTGGGAGCTGGTGAGCGATGCCGGGGGAACGACCCCGGAGGAAGGCTCGGCGCCGGTGGCCGGGTTCGACGTCGTCACGCTGGACGACGAGGGCCGTATCCGGCAGGTGCTGGGCTTTCTGGACCGCGTGCCCGCGGATGCCTGACACCGCCTGGCCGACGAGGAGTTCGGCCGCGCGGGGAGCGGCACGGGGAGGAGACCGGGAGGTACACGGGCCCCGCCGAGGCGGCGGCCCGGCCCGGTGACCGTGCGCCGCCGCGAGCGGCGCTCCCCGCGTCGCTCACACTGGTGGCATGCAACTGCGCATCGAAGGCCACACCCTGCCCGGCCGGCACTGTGCGCCCGGGCCCGGCTTCCACGGGGTCAGCGGGATCGAGGTCGCCGTCCAGCGCAAGGACCGGCCCGCCGAGCTGCTCGATCCGCATCCCGGTGACGCCCCGACGGCGGCGTGGACGCTTCCCTGCACGTTCACCGCCGACGGCGAGCTGCGTGGCCCGTATGTGCACAACCGCCTCGGCGGACGCTTCGTCTACCTCTCCTGGACCGGCAGGCCGCCGCAGGAGGAGGCGTCCCGGATGTTCCGGCGCGCCAAGCTGATGCTCGCCGGCGTTCCGGCCCAGGTGCTCACCGAGGCACGGCGGCGCGGTGCGCTGGTGGGCCGGCTCGCCCTCACCGACGCCAAGGGCCACCCGCTGTGCGGGCGGGTGGTGCCCCCGGCGATCGTCTGGAGCGCGGGCGAGCCGTCGGACGCGTGAGCCGCCGGGTTCGCGCCGGTCCCGGCGCCGTCGGCCGCCGGTCCCATCGCCGTGCGGCCGAGGTCGTCCGTCGTCGGCCTACGGCCTGACGATCTTGTCGATCCGCGCCAGTTCCTCGGTGTCGAAGTCCAGGTTGCGGATGGTGCCGACGCTGTCCTCGAGCTGCTGGGGGCTGCTCGCGCCGACCAGGGCCGAGGTCACCCGGCCGCCGCGCAGCACCCAGGCCAGGGCGAGCTGGGCCAGGGTCTGGCCGCGGGAACCCGCGATCTCGTCGAGCGAGCGCAGCCGGGCGACCAGGTCCTCGGTGACCGCCTCCGAGTTCAGGAAGGGGCTGTCGCTCGCGGCCCGGGAGCCCTCCGGGATGCCGTCGAGGTAGCGGCCGGTGAGCAGGCCCTGCTCCAGCGGGGAGTAGGCGATGGAGCCGACCTGGAGTTCGTCGAGGGCGTCGAGCAGGCCCTCGTCCTCGGGGCGCCGGTCGAGCATCGAGTAGCGGGGCTGGTGGATGAGGAGCGGGGTGCCGAGGTCGGCGAGGATGCGGGCGGCCTCGCGGGTCTGCTCGGCCGAGTAGTTGGAGACGCCGACGTAGAGCGCCTTGCCCTGCTGCACCGCGGAGTGCAGGGCCCCCATCGTCTCCTCCAGCGGAGTGTGCGGGTCGAAGCGGTGCGAGTAGAAGATGTCGACGTGGTCCAGGCCCATGCGCGCAAGGCTCTGGTCGAGCGAGGACAGCAGGTACTTGCGCGAGCCCCATTCGCCGTACGGGCCGGGCCACATCAGGTAGCCGGCCTTGGTGGAGACGACCAGTTCGTCACGGTACGGCCCGAAGTCGGCCTTCAGGGCCTCGCCGAGCGCGGACTCGGCGGCGCCGGGCGGCGGGCCGTAGTTGTTGGCGAGGTCGAAGTGGGTGACGCCCAGGTCGAAGGCGCGGCGCAGGATGGCCCGCTGGGTCTCGACGGGCCGGTCCGGGCCGAAGTTGTGCCACAGGCCGAGGGACAGCGCGGGGAGCTTCAGTCCGCTGCGTCCGGTGCGCCGGTAGGGCATGTCGGCGTAACGGTCGGGGTGTGCGGTGTACAACGCGACTCCAGAGGGGTTGGCACACGAGTCTTCCCGGCTCCCAGGAGCGTGCGGGCCCCTTGGTCACCGCCTTCCACTCTTCCCCGCCCGCCGGGCAGCGGTCCAACAGGAGAATCCGATGGAATTCAGCGACTAGGCTGCTCAATCATGGAACTGCGCCATCTCCAGCACTTCGTCGCCGTCGCCGAGGACCAGCATTTCACCCGGGCCGCCGAACGCCTGATGGTGTCCCAGTCGGGGCTGTCGGCGTCCATCAGGGCGCTGGAGCGGGAGCTGCGGGCCCCTCTGTTCGTGCGCACCACCCGCCGGGTGACGCTCACCGAGGCGGGACGGGCGCTGCTGGTGGAGGCCGAGCGGATCCTGGCGCAGGTGCGTTCGGCGCACGAGGCGGTGGCGGCGGTGCAGGGCGTGCTGCGCGGCACGCTGGCGCTGGGCACCGAGCAGTGCATCGCCGGGGTGCATGTGGCGCGGATGCTGGCCGCGTTCCGTGGCCGGCACCCGGATGTGGAGATCCGGCTGCGGCAGGCCGGTTCGGGCGCGCTCGCCGAGGAGGTCGGGGCGGGCCGGCTCGACCTCGCCTTCGCCTACCGCACCCAGGCGGACACCGACCAGCTGCGTTCGGTGCCGCTCACCAGCGAGCCGATGACCGTGCTGTGCCACCCCGAGCACCGGCTGGCCGCAGCCGGCGCGGCGCTGACCCCGAAGGACCTGGCCGGCGAGGTCTTCGTGGACTTCCATCCGGACTGGGGCCCGCGCCGCGCCACCGACGCCGCCTTCGCCGCGGCCGGTGTCCGGCGCACGGTCGCGCTGGAGGTCAACGACGTGCACAGCCTGCTGGACCTGGTGGACGAGAACCTGGGGATCGCGGTCGTACCCCGGCACTTCCGGCACAAGCGGCCCTCGCTGTCGGCGCTGCCGCTGAAGGGCACGGGCGAGGCGGAGTACGAGACGGTGGCCCTGCTGCCCCCGGACCGGGCGACGAGTCCCGCCGCCCGGGCCCTCGTCGCCCTCCTGGAAACAGGCGGTGGGACCCTCCTGGAAACGGGGGGCCGGGCAGGGGACCTGGCACCACCCCAGGACGGGCCCCAGGCCTCCTGACTCCGGCCGTCCGCCGCAGCAGACTCGAGACCGTCGGTGAGAACGACGGTCAGGAGGACACCATGGCGGAACACACACGGCGGACCGTGCTGCACACGACGGCCGGACTCGCGGCGGCGGGCGCGCTCACCGGTCCGGGCGACGGTCCGGCGGCAGCCCACTCCGCAGGAAAGGTGACGAAGCGTCACCATCCCTTCCTGGAAGGGGCGTTCGCGCCCGTCACCGAGGAACTCACGGCGTTCGACCTGCCGGTGACCGGGCGCGTCCCGCGCGAGCTGAACGGCCGCTTCCTGCGCAACGGCCCGAACGCCCTCGGCCTGGAGGATCCCCGGACCCATCACTGGATGCTGGGCGAGGGCATGGTGCACGGGGTCCGGCTGCGTGACGGCAGGGCCGAGTGGTACCGCAACCGCTGGGTGCGCTCCGCACCGGTCGCGAAGAAGCTGGGCGAGCCGTACCCGGGCCCGGTCCCGCCGGACGACTTCGCCTGCAACACGCACGTCATCCCCCACCGGGGTCGGATCCTCGCGCTGCAGGAGAGCGGCCCGCTGCCGTACGAACTCGACGGCGAGCTGCGCACGGTGGGCACGTACGACTTCCGGGGCACCCTGGAAGGCGCGTTCACCGCGCACACCAAGTTCGACGCGCACGCCGGTGAGCTGCACGCTGTCGCCTACTACCCGGCGTGGGACCACATCCGGCACATGGTGGTCGATCCCTCGGGGCGCGTCACCCGCACCACCCGGATCCCGATGCGGGACGCGCCGATGGTGCACGACTTCGCGCTCACCGAGACGCACCTCGTCGTCATCGACGTCCCGATCACCTTCGACGCCGCGGCGGCCGAGCGCGGTGCGCAGGTGCCGTACTTCTGGAACCGCGAGCACCCCGCGCGGGTGGGCGTCATGCGGCGGACCGGCGGGCCGGTGCGCTGGTTCGGGATCGACCCCGTCTTCTACTCGCACACCCTCAACGCCTACGACGAGGGCGACCGGGTGGTGGTCGACCTGACGACGTACCCGGCGCCGTTCTACGCCGCCGGCCGCGGCTCGGGCGGCCCCTACGCGGCGGGGACCACGAAGCTGGAGCGGTGGACGATCGACCTGCGCCATGGGCGGGTACGGCAGCGGGTGCTGGACGACCGGCCGCAGGAATTCCCGCGTGTGAACGAGTCGTTGGTGTCGCGGCGCCACCGCTACGGCTACACGGTGGCGGCCGCCGAGCTGACGGCCGCCTATCTGACGCCCGACGGCGGCACCCCGCCCGACGAGGCGTTCTCCAACGCGCTCGTCAAGCACGACCTGCTGCGCGACACCACCCAGGTGCACCGGCTGCCGCGGGGCGCGGCGGCGGGCGAGGCGGTGTTCGTCGCGCGGGACGCGGCCGACCCCCGGGCGGCCGAGGACGACGGATACGCGATCGCGTACGTCCACGACCCCGACCGGGGCGCGGCCGACCTGGTGATCCTCTCGGCGCAGGACTTCAGCGGGGAGCCGGTGGCACGGATCCATCTGCCCGGACGGGTGCCGCTCGGTTTCCACGGGAGCTGGATTCCGGACGCGTGAGCGCCCGCCGTTTGGGATCGTGGTCGGTATGCATGCCAAGGACATCCTCATCGACGGCTACGGCCGCATCCAGGAAGAAGTCCACGCCGCCCTCGACGGCCTCGGACCGGACGAGCTGAACCACCGCCCCGCACCCGACGCCAACTCCATCGCCTGGCTGGTCTGGCATCTCACCCGGGTCCAGGACGACCACGTCGCCGACGCCTTCGACCTCGACCAGGTGTGGCTGAGCCAGGGCTGGGAGAAGCGCTTCGGCCTCGATCTGCCGGCCCGTGACCACGGGTACGGCCACACTCCCGCGAAGGCCGCGAAGGTCGAGGTCGACTCCGCCGACCTGCTGGCCGACTACCACGACGCCGTCCACGCCCAGACCCTCGACGCGCTGCGGGGACTTGCCGCCAGGGATCTGGAACGTGTCGTGGACGAGCGCTGGGACCCCCCGGTGACGCTGGGCGTGCGCCTGGTGAGCGTCCTGTCCGACGACCTGCAGCACATCGGACAGGCCGCCTACCTCAAGGGGCTGATTCAGAGCGCGGCCGCGTAACCCGGCAGGACCACGTCCTCGATGAGGGCCCCCCGCTCGTCGAACGGGATGAACGCGCTCTTGAGGGCGTTCACCGTGACCGTGCGCAGGTCCTCGACCGTCCAGCCGGCCTCCTCGACCAGCAGGGACATCTCCCGGGTCATCGTCGTGCCCGACACCAGGCGGTTGTCGGTGTTCAGGGTGACCCGGAAGCCGAGGTCCTTCAGCACCGTGATCGGGTGCTCGGCGATCGAGGTGGCGCAGCCGGTCTGCAGGTTGGAGGTGGGGCACATCTCCAGGGCGATCCGGCGGTCGCGGACCCAGGACGCGAGGCGGCCGAGCTTGCCGCCCGCGGGGTCGGGGATGTCCTCCATGAGGCGCACGCCGTGGCCGATGCGCTGGGCGCCGCACACCTGCAGGGCCTGGTGGATGCTGGGCAGGCCGTGCGCCTCGCCCGCGTGGATGGTGAAGGGCACGCTCTCGCGGCGCAGGTGCTCGAAGGCGGCCAGGTGGTCGGCGGGCGGGAAGCCGTCCTCGGCGCCCGCGATGTCGAAGCCGACGACGCCGGCGTCACGGTAGGCCACGGCCAGGTCGGCGGCCTCGCGGACGCGGTCGAACATCCGCATCCCGCACAGCAGGGTGCCGACGCGCACGGGGGTGCCGGCGGCGGCCGCCTTGGCCATGCCGGCGGCGAGGCCCTCCTGCACGGCCTCGACGACCTCGCCGAGCGACAGCCCGCCGTTGGTGTTCAGCTCGGGCGCGTAGCGCACCTCGGCGTAGACGACACCGTCGGCGGCGAGGTCCAGCACGTACTCCTCGGCGGTGCGCAGCAGGCCCTCGCGGGTCTGCATGACGGCGAGGGTGTGCTCGAAGGTGGCTATGTAGCGGACCAGATCGCCGGAGTTGGCGGCCTCGAAGTACCAGGCGGCCAGCTCGTCGGGGTCGGTGGTGGGCAGGGTGTGGCCGACCTGCGCGGCGAGTTCGACGACGGTGGCGGGGCGCAGGCCGCCGTCGAGGTGGTCGTGCAGCACGGCCTTGGGGAGCCGACGGAGGGTCTCGGTGTCGATGCGGGGCGCGGTCATGGCAGGGCGTTCCTCGGCAGGTGGTTCGAAGGTGTCTCAGAAGTGATCAGGCGGCGGGCTGGAGCAGGTCCCAGCGGTTGCCGTACAGGTCCTGGAAGACGGCGACGCTGCCGTACGGCTCGTGGCGCGGCTCCTCCAGGAAGGTCACGCCGGCCGCGGTCATCCGGGCGTGGTCGCGGGCGAAGTCGTCGGTGTGCAGGAAGAACCCGACGCGTCCGCCGGTCTGGTCGCCGACGCGGGAGCGCTGGGCCTCGTCCTTGGCGCGGGCGAGCAGCAGCCCGGTGCCGGCCGCGGGGCCGCCGGGCTCCACGACGACCCAGCGGGAGCCGTCGGGGCGCGGGGCGTCCTCGGCCAGCCGGAAGCCGAGGGCCTCGGTGTAGAAGCGGATGGCCTCGTCGTAGTCGTCGACGACGAGGGTGACCAGGGCGACGCGTCGCATCGGGACCTTCCGGTGAGGGTGGTTAGCGGGTGAGGTTATACGTAAAACTTCACCTGCGCCAGTCATCGGTCTACGCGCGTTGCCGTGCGGTGTTCAAAGGGAGCGGCCCAAGCCGGGGGCAACGACCGGGGCGGGCTGTCGGGCGGGCCGGGTCAGGGCTTCTCGTCGCCCTGGGCGATCTCCACGCGGTGGTGGAAGTCGGCCATGCCGACCGCCGAGGCCGCGCACGAGACGGCGGTGCAGGCGATGAGGAGGCCGGCGATCGTACGGCCTGCCCGGGGTACGAGGGGAGCGGCCAGCAGGGCCTGGACGCGTTGCGGGACGGGGCCCGAGGTCGCCGCGGCCACGAAGTCGGGGCGCTCGGAGCGCGCGGCCTGTCCGGCGAGGGCCGCGCGGGCGATGGCCCGGGCGGTCAGCCGCCGGTCGCCGACCCGGCTGGCCGCGGCCTCGTCGGCGACGCGCTCGGCGGCGAGGCGGATGGTCTCGCGGACCGGGCGCAGCGCCGGGTGGCAGTGCGCGGCGAGTTCGGCGGCGGCGAGGAAGTAGTGGTGGCCGCCGTCGTTGTGGGCCCGCTCGTGCGCGAACAGCGCCTCCCGTTCGCGGCCGTCGAGGCTGCGCAGCATCGCGGTGGTGACGACGATGCGGTGCGGGCGGCCGGGCAGCGCGTAGGCGTCCGGGCGGGGCGAGTCCACCACGCACAGATCGCCGGCCGCGGGTCCGTGCCCGGCCTGTGTGCGGGCCGCACGGAAGGCGCGGGTCTGGTGCAGCACCGAGCGGACGAGGGTCCAGCCGCAGACGGCGAGAGCGCCGACGGAGGTCGCGGCGGCGGGCAGGACGACGAGGTCCGAGGCGGTGCGCAGCGGGTGGATCAGCTCGCCGACCGCGGCGAAGAGCGGGATCTTGAGCAGCCCGATGAGCACGAAGGAGCCGAGCGCGGCCAGCGAGCAGCCGGCGAGGACGATCGCGCAGGCGGTGACGGCCCACAGCGCGGCGACCGGGGCCAGCCGGTCGAGGGCCCGGCGGGCCAGGGCCGGCAGGGCGATCGGCAGCAGCAGGGGCAGCAGCAGGAGTGCGGTCATCGTTCGCCGGATTCGGACTCGGATTCGAGCAGGTCCCGCAGGATGCGTTCGTCGTGGGGGTTGAGCTGGGCGACGAAGCGGGCGAGCACGGTCTCGCGGTCGCTGTCCCGGTCCAGTTCGCTGTGCATCCGGCGGGCGGTGAGGCCGTGGGCGTCCTGGACGTCCTGGACCGGGAAGTAGGCGTAGCCGCGGCCCTGGCGGTGGCGCTCGACGACCCCCTTCTCGTTCAGGCGGGTGAGGATCGTGGTCACCGTCGTACGCGCCAGGTCCGCACCGAGGCTGCGCTGGACCTGGCCGGGCGTCTGGGGCGCGGCGGCGGCCCAGAGCGCGGCCATGACACTCGCTTCGAGCTCACCGGCCGGCCGGCGCTCGTCCTTGGCCTCGGTCATGGAAGGTTCCTCACCCCGTCTTCGTCTGCGGTCCGGGCGACCGTCTACACGATAGTAGTCAACCTGACCTTCGTACGGCTGTGCCCACGCTCACCCATTGTGGAAGGACGCCGAGGACGGCCGGACGTGTCGGCTTCGCCGAGGTGTGCCGGGGCCGGGTCAGCCCGTCGGGGTGTGCAGGGCGTCGAGGCGTGCCCGTTCGTCCGCCGTGAGGCGCACGGCACCCGCGGCCACGTTCTCCACGAGGTGGTCCGGGTTCCCGGTGCCGGGGATGGCGAGGACGTGCGGGCCGAGGTGCAGGGTCCAGGCGAGGCGGATCTGCGCGGGACTCACGCCGTGGGCGCGGGCGATGTCGCGCACGGTGTCGTCGTGGGTGTCGGTGGCCGCATGCGCTCCCGCCTCGCCCGCGACGGCGTAGAAGGGCACGAACGCGATGCCGCGCTCGCCGCACAGGCGCAGCACCTCGTCGCCGACCGGGTCGGGGCGGTCCAGGGCGTACCGGTTCTGCACGGACACCACCGGGGCGATCTCCAGCGCCTCGGCGAGGTGGCCCGGTTCGACGTCGGAGACGCCCAGGTGCCGGATCATCCCGGCCTCGCGCAGCTCGGCGAGCGCGCCGAAGTGCTCCGCGACGGAGCCCTGCCGCATCCGGCGCAGATAGACGACGTCGAGATGGTCGCGGCCGAGCTGGCGCAGGTTCTCCTCGACATGACCGCGGAGCTGGTCGGGGCGCGCGGCCGTGCCCCACTCGCCGTGGTAGTCGCGGAAGGGGCCGACCTTGGCGGCGATGACCAGCTCCTCGGCGTACGGGGCGAGGGCGGTGTTGATCAGTTCGTTGGCGGAGCGGGTGGCGGAGAAGTAGAAGGCGGCCGTGTCGATGTGGTTCACGCCCAGCTGCACGGCCCGGCGCAGCACGGCCAGGGAGCGGTCCCGGTCGCTGGGCGTGCCGAGGTGGAACGCGGCGCTGCCCGTCAGCCGCATGGCCCCGAGGCCGATGCGGTGCACGGGCAGGTCGCCGAGTTTCCAGGTGCCGGAGGCGTCTGCGGTGATCGTTTCAGCGGTCATCCGACGGAGTTTCGCACATCCGGCCTGCCGCGCAGGGGGGTTCAGCCCAGCGGCTTGTCCAGCACCGCCTTGCGGTGGCTGAACGTCTCGATGGAGTAGCGGCCGTGGTAGCTGCCCATGCCGCTCTCGCCCACGCCGCCGAACGGCAGGTCGGAGACGGTGAGATGGGCGAGGGGCAGGCCGTAGCCGAGGCCGCCGGAGGAGGTCTCGGCGGCGATGCGCGACCGCGTCGCGTCGGACTCGGTGAAGACGTACAGCGCGAGCGGCTTGTCGCGGTCGTTGATGAAGCCGATCGCCTCGTCGAGGCCGGCCACGGTGACGATGGGTAGGATGGGGCCGAAGATCTCCTCCCGCATGACGGGCGAGGCGGGGTCGACGTCCGCGAGGACGGTCGGCGCGATGTACTTGGCCTCGCGGTCGCTCCCGCCGCCGACCGCGACCCGGCCTGAGCCGAGCAGGCCGGAGAGCCGGTCGAAGTGCCGCTCGTTGATGATCCGGCCGTACTCCGGGGACTGCGCCGGGTCGGCGCCGAACAGCGCCTCGACCGCGCGGACCAGCACGGGCTCCAGGGCGGCGGCGGTCTCCGGGTCGGTCAGGACGTAGTCGGGGGCGACGCAGGTCTGGCCGGCGTTGAGGAACTTGCCGCGGGCGAGCCGGTCCGCGACCACGCCGAGGTCCGCGCCCCGGTCGACGAACACCGGGGACTTGCCGCCCAGTTCGAGGGTGACCGGGGTCAGGTGCTCGGCGGCGGCGCGCATCACGATCCGGCCGACGGTGCCGTTGCCGGTGTAGAAGATGTGGTCGAAGCGCTCGGCCAGCAGGGCCGTGGTCTCCGGGACGCCGCCCTCGACCACGGCGACCGCGTCGGTGTCCAGGTAGGCCGGGATCAGCTCGGCCAGGGCGGCCGAGGTGGCCGGGGCCAGCTCGCTCGGCTTGGCGACGACCGCGTTGCCGGAGGCCAGGGCGCCGACCATCGGGGCGAGCAGCAGCTGCGCCGGGTAGTTCCAGGGGGCGATGACGAGGACGACGCCGAGGGGGTCGTACTGCGTCCAGGCCGTGGCGTCGGCGCCGAGGTGGGCGGGGACCGGGGCGGGCTCCGGGCGCAGCCACTCCTGAAGGTGGTCCAGGGTGTGGTCGATCTCGCGGAGGGTGAAGTCGATCTCGGTGCGGTAGGCCTCGGTGCTGCTCTTGCCGAGGTCGGCGTGGAGGGCGGCGGCGAGGTCGGTGCCGCGCTCCGTGAGCATCGCGCGCAGTCGGCGCAGCTGGCCGGTGCGCCATTCGACGGGCTTGGTCCGGCCGGTGGCGAAGGTGGCGCGCAGCCGGGCCACGGTCGTGGCGGGCTGCTCGATGGCGGGGTGGTTCACGGATGCCTCGCTGGTGGTGCACGGGCGGGTTCGGCCCGAGCCTAGGTCTCAGTGGGTGTATTTGCCAACCTTTCAGGTCCTCAAGTTCATTCCACCGATGCGGCGTGACGCACCTCACTCCATCCCCCGGCCGCTCTCCTGCCGCACCCCCGGTCCGCCCGGTCCGCTCGGGCGGCGGCAGCGGATCTTCGAAAGAATCGTCCGTATGACAGCCACGACCGCGCATCCGCTTCTCGACCGCGCCCGCCGCCTCGCCTCGGACCTGCTGATCCCGGAGGCCGAGCGGGTCGACCAGGAAGGTGTGCCGGCGAGCCATGTCGAGGCGGTGAAGAGGTCGGGTCTGCTCGGGGCGGGCGCCCCGGTCGCCTACGGAGGCTCGGGAGCGCCGGTAGACGTGGTGCGCCGGATCGCGGAGGTCCTGGCCGGGGCCTGCTGTGCGACGTGGTTCGTGCAGACCCAGCACCACACTCCGGTGCAGACCCTGGTGCAGAGCGAACTCCCGGTCCGTGAGCGCCTGTTGGGCCAGCTGTCGCGCGGTGAGCTGCTGTCCGGGGTGGCGTACGCGCATCTGCGGTCGTATCCGCGCGTCCCTGTGCGCGTCCGCCGGGAGGGCGGGGGCTGGCGGTTCGACGGGACCGTGCCCTGGTACACCGGGTGGGGCCTGAACGACGTGATGCTGCTCGCCGGGACGACCGACGCGGGCGAGGTGCTGTTCGCGTTCGCCGAGGCGCGCGAGCAGCCGGGGCTGCGCGCCTCGCAGCCGATGCGCCTCGCGGCGCTCACCGCCGCGCGCACGGTGTCGCTGGAGCTCGCCGGACTGTGGCTGCCCGAGGAGGCGGTGGCCCTGCGGACGCCGTACGAGCGCTGGGCGCCCGGGGACCGGGCCCGGACCCTGAACGCGGGCCCGGCCCTCTTCGGCGTCGCCGAGGCCGCGCTGTCGCTGCTCGACGCGGAGGCGGCCGCCCCGCTCAGGGCCCGACTCGCCGACGTCCGCGGCCGTGCCTACGCCCTGGCCGACGATCCGGCGCCGCTGGAGCACGTCGCGGAGCGGCTGGCGGTGCGCGCGCAGGCGTACGAGGTGCTGCGTACGGCCACCACGGCGGCGGTGGTGGCCGGGGGCGGCCGGTCGATGGCCCTGACGAGCCGCGCCCAGCGCCTCGCCCGGGAGGCACTGTTCCTGCTGGTGCAGGGGCAGACGGCCGAGTCGCGGGCCGCGCATCTGCGCTCGCTGACGGGTGCCTGAGCCGTCAGCGTCGGCGCGGCACGGCCTGGGCCAGTGCGTGGGTGGCGACCGTGGCGACCGCGGCGAAGCCGAGTCCCTCGGCCAACTGCCGCGGCCGGGTGGGGCGCAGGACACCGGACCTGCGCAGCCGGCCGCGGGCCCACACGGTGAAGGGGAGGACCACCAGGGGCGTGGTCGCGGAGCCCGGGGTGTAACCGCGCATGGCCGCCGCCTGCGCCAGATGCACCAGTCCGTGCAGGCCGAACGCGTTGAGCGCGGTCTGGTAGACGGCGGAGCGGCCGCCGGTGCGCTGTCCGTCGGCGCACGCGGCGGCGAGCAGCACCGCCATCGCGGCGACCGCGGTGCTGAACTCCCGTGCGTCCACGGACTCCAGCCGCCGCCACACCGTCTGCGGCACCCGGGGGAACCGCTTGCGCAGCTCCGGCACCTGGGTACGCACCCAGCGCGGCACCATGACCATTTCCTCGGTGTCGTGCAGGGCCCAGGCGGCCAGCAGCCCCCAGGTGACGACCGCGTCGACGTCGTGCGATTTCCGTGTCATGAACCTGCAGTCTGCCAGGGTGTCGATCAGTCGCCGAACGGCACCCGGACGGAAGGGGCGGGCGACGGGCCGTTCGGATGGGTCCACCGTCCCCGCGCGGCGAGCAGGGGCAGCACGCCCTCGCCGAACCAGTACGCCTCCTCCAGGTGCGGATAGCCGGAGAGGACGAACTCGTCGATGCCGAGGGCGTGGTACTCCTCGATCCGCTCGGCGACCTCTTCGTGGCTGCCGACCAGGGCGGTGCCCGCGCCGCCGCGCACCAGGCCGATCCCGGCCCAGAGGTTGGGGTGGATCTCCAGGCCGTCCCGGCCGCCGCCGTGCAGGGCGAGCATGCGCCGCTGCCCCTCGGACTCGCTGCGCGCGAGCCCCTCCTGCACGGCCCGGACCGTCTCCGGGTCGAATCCGTCGAGCATCCGGTCCGCCTCCGCCCAGGCCTGTGCGGAGGTGTCGCGGGTGATGACGTGCAGGCGGATGCCGAAGCGGAGCCCACGGCCGTGACCCGCCGCCGACTTTCGGATCCAGGCGATCTTCTCGGCGACCTGGGCGGGCGGTTCTCCCCAGGTCAGGTACACGTCCGCGTACCGAGCCGCGACCTCGCCGGCGGCGGGCGAGGAGCCCCCGAAGTAGACCTCGGGCACCGGTTCGGGCACCCGGCTGAGCGTGGCCTGCTCGACCCGCAGATGCTCCCCGTGCAGATCGACGGTCTTGCCGTCCCACAAGTCCCGCACGATGTGCAGGAATTCGCCGGTACGGCGGTAGCGGGCGTCCTTGTCGAGGAAGTCGCCGTAGGCCCGCTGCTCGTGGCTCTCGCCGCCGGTGACCACGTTGAGCAGCAGCCGTCCGCCGGTCTGCCGCTGGAAGGTGGACGCCATCTGCGCGGCGAGGGTCGGCGCGACGGAACCGGGCCGGAAGGCCACGAGGAACTTCAGCCGCTCGGAGTTCTGGCTGACCATGGCGGTGGTCAGCCAGGCGTCCTCGCACCAGGCGCCGGTCGGGGTGAGCGCGCCGACGAAGCCGAGGTCCTCGGCGGCGCGGGCGATCTGGCTCAGATAGGCGACCGTCGGGGGCCGGTCCCGGCCGAAGGCGGTGGCCGGTGTGCCGTGGCCGCCGCCGACGACATGGCGGCTGTCGCCGTTGGTGGGCAGGAACCAGTGGAAGGTGAGGGACACGTGGGGTCTCCGATCGCGAGTGTCCGTCAGAGCGGACCGTGCCGGGGCGGCAGGGCTCAGGTCAGCACGCACCGGGCGATGCGCCGGACCGTGCAGCGGGCCGGGTCGCGCGATCCGACAGGTGCGGCGCGGGGCGGATGCCGGCCGCGTGCGGCAACTGGGCGATCGCGCCATGGAGTCGAGGGCCCCGCGTGGTGAGGCGACGCGGCAGGACCCGGTCGGCGGGCGGGGCCTCGGCGGCGGCGAGCGGCTCGGTGTCGCCGGCGACGACATGTGCGGCCATGGCGGTCAGCTCGCCGCGGCCAGCACCGAGGTGGTGCGGTCGAGGGCGGCGGAGAACTGGTCCACCACCTGGCCGAGGGCCTCGGCGGTGGTCGGGGCGACGGTCACCGAGCCGTCCTCCCGCACGCTGATGTCGTGGTCGAGGGTGAACCAGCCCTGGACGACATGGGCTGCGCCCATGGAGTTCAGCACCGGCCGCAGCGCGTAGTCGATGGCGAGGACATGTGCGGTGGAGCCTCCGGTGGCCAGGGGCAGCACCGTCTTGCCGGTGAGCGCGTACTGCGGAAGCAGGTCCAGGAGCGCCTTGAGGACGCCGGAGTACGACGCCTTGTAGATGGGCGTGCCGATCAGGACGCCGTCGGCACGGGCGAACAGCTCGGCGGCCTCGACGACGGCCGGGTGCCGCACGTCCGCGCCGAGCAGGGCCTCGGCCGGGACGGTGCGGACGTCGAGCGGGATCACTCGGTGGCCCTGGGCGATCAGCCGCTGGTCCAGATGGCGCAGCAGCCGGGCCGTGCGCGAGGTGGCCGAGGGGCTGCCGGAGACGGACAGGACGGTGGCCATGCGAGCCTCGTTTCTGGGGTGCGCCGGGCGCCCGGCGGGAGTCGGTCAGGAGCAGCGGGCGGGTTCGGGCGGTTCGCCCTCGATGCCCCGGCGGCCGACCTCGCCGCGCCCGTGGGCGACCGGGTCGTGCAGGGTGTGCGTGCGGACGTCGCGCCGGAGCAGGCGGATTTCACGGGCGTTGCGGATATGCGGAACTCCTGCGCGACATCACTCGGCGACGTTCTTCGGGCATGCCGAATTCACGGACGGGAAACGCGGGGGAATTCGGCGGTGCCGGAGCGGAGCGAGGCGCGGCCGGGTCGGTGGTTCGGCCGTGCGACGGTCCCGCGGAGAGCCGGCGATCAGGCCGTGGCGCGACAGGAGGCGCTGGAGACGCGCGCGAGGTCGACATGGCGTCGCCGCGTGAGATCCAGTCGCATCGTCATGCCGTCGATCGTGGCAGCCGCCGACGAGGGCCGTCAAGGAAAAGCGGACCGGTCTCGTATCGCGGACCGTTGAATTCACGAAGGCGTGACAGGAAAACCCTTGAGGAACCAATTCCTCGGGCCCTTGCATTCCGCGGTGGCACGGACCGGGCCACCGGAACGCACCACGGCGGCGGCCCGGTTCGGCCCACCGCGCCGCGCGGTGGGCCGAACCGCCGTCGGCGCAGCCCGCGTTGCGGCGGGCGGGAGCTGCTGCCGCGCGTCAGGCGCGGCTGTCCTCGTCCCCCGCCTCGGCCACGACGAGGAAGGCGTCCGACTTCAGGTCCATCACCACGCTCACCCGCTCGCCCTCGGCGCGGCGCGCGGCCGCGTACTCCTCCGCGGGCCACGATCCTCGTGGGGCCCCGGCGGGGAACCGCTCCAGCACCTTCCCACTCATGACGGTCGATCACCTCCGAGTCGGCGGCCGGACACCGCGTACGTCCTGTACTGCTTCGCCTGCCCGGAATCACAGAGGACATGTCACCCGGTGCCGGACGACGCCCGGCCGGCCGTCCCCTCCCGCTCGTCCCGCCTCACCGTCTTCCTCCCCCGGAGCCGCGCCATGGCCGTCTCGGTCGTCCTGTACACCGCCGATCTGCGGCTGCACGACCACCCGCCGCTGCGGGCCGCGTCGGCGGGCGGGCGCCAGGTCGTCCCGCTCTTCGTGCGCGACCGGGGTGTGTCCGACGCCGGCTTCGCGGTCCCCAACCGGCTGGCCTTCCTCGCCGACTGCCTGCGGGACCTGGACGCCGGGCTGCGCGAGCGCGGCGGGCACCTGGTGGTGCGCTGCGGGGATGTCGTCGAGGAGGTGTGCCGGGTGGCCGCGGAGGCGGACGCCGACGAGGTGCACATGGCGGCCGACGTGAGCGGCTACGCGAACCGCCGGGAGCGGCGGCTGCGGCGGGCCCTGGCGGCGGACGGGCGACAGCTGCGGGTGCACGACACGGTCACCACGGTGGTGGCACCCGGCGCGCTCACACCGGCCGCCTCGGACCATTTCGCCGTCTTCACGCCGTACTTCCGTCACTGGTCGGCACAGCAGCCGCGGGACGCGCTCGGCGCGCCGCGCTCGGTCCGGGTCCCGGACGGCATCGCGTCCGAGCGCCTTCCGTCCCGTGCCGCGCTGTCGGGTGTGTCCGCGGGGCTCGCCGTCGGCGGTGAGGCGGCGGCCAGGAAACGGCTCGGCGCCTGGCTCCGCTCGGGGCTCGCGCAGTACGCGGAGCGGCACGACGACCTGGCCGGCGACGCGACCTCGCGGCTCTCCCCGCATCTGCACTTCGGCACGCTCTCACCGGTCGAACTCGCCCACCGGGTGCGCGGGGCGGGCGGCTCCGGCGCGGAGGCGTTCGTCCGGCAGCTCGCCTGGCGGGACTTCCACCGCCAGGTGCTGGCCGCGCGGCCGGCCGCGGCAGGCGCCGACTACCGCACGCGGCACGACCGCTGGCGCTCCGGGCGGGCGGCCGAGGAGGACGTCGAGGCCTGGCGTGCGGGCCGCACCGGCTATCCGGTGATCGACGCGGCGATGCGGCAACTGCGCCACGAGGGCTGGATGCACAACCGCGGCCGCCTGCTGACGGCGAGCTTCCTGACCAAGACGCTGTACATCGACTGGCGTGTCGGTGCCCGCCACTTCCTCGACCTGCTGGTCGACGGCGACGTGGCCGACAACCAGCTGAACTGGCAGTGGGTGGCGGGCACGGGCACGGACACCCGGCCGGGCCGCGTCCTCAACCCCGTCGCCCAGGGCAGGCGGCACGATCCCGGCGGCGCCTACGTCCGGCGCTGGGTGCCGGAGCTGGCGGGTGTCGCGGGAGCCGCGGTGCACGAGCCCTGGAAGCTCCGGGGTGCGGACCGGGCGGGTGCCAGTGCCTACCCGGATCCGATCGTCGACCTCGCCGACGGCCGGGCCCGCTTCGCACAGGCCCGGTCACAGGGCGGTACAGCCCTACACATAAATAAAAAATAAGAGCAAACTGGTGACACGCGGTGCAAAACCGGACACCGCACCAGACGCGGTCTGGCCGACAAAGTCAAAGGAGACGAGTCATGGCCAACCTCTCGCACAGGGGTGATATGGCGACCCACCCCGATGTCTCCGAAATGCGGGAGCGCTACGCCCGCATGCTCGGCGGTCGCGATGTGGCGCTCGTGGACGGGCCGGTCTTCCTGCTCGGCCTCTACTGCGCGGCATCTCCGTGGATCGTGCACTACGCGACGAGCCAGCCCGCCCTCATGACCCACAACCTGATCCTGGGCATAGCGATAGGCCTGCTGGCACTGGGATTCACCCGGGCCCCCGAGCGGATGTACGGCCTGAGCTGGGCCATGTGCGCGATGGGCATCTGGCTGATCATCGCTCCGTGGATCGTGGGCAGCGGCCCGGACAGGGGCGTGATCATCAACAACATCGTCATCGGCGCGCTGGCGCTCGCCCTCGGACTGGTCTGCGCCGTCACGGCGGCGAAGAGCACGTCCAGGCCGTAGAGGGAGACGCGAGAAAGGAAGCGGGGACAGGAAGAATCGCCAGATGGATGCACGAGGCCGGTCCGCCCCGGGTGGACCGGCCTCCCCCGCACCGGCTCAGCGGTTCGGCATCAGCCACGGCTCCTGGGGCATGGCCCGCCCGGTCTCCAGCAGCGACTTGAGGTTGGACAGCACCGCCGGCCAGCCGTTCGAGATGTCGGACAGCGCGCCCTCGTCCCAGAGGTCCTCGTGGGTGACCGTGAGGCGGACGATGTCCTCGTACGGCGCGATGTCGTAGGTGACCCGGGAGCACATGTCCTCCCTGCCCTCGTTGCGGGGATCGACCCAGGTGGTGACCAGCCTGGTCGGCGGCTCGCTCTCGACCACCTCGCCGACCACGACGGCGTCACCGGGGCCGTCGGTGCACACATGCTCCCAGCGGGAGCCGGGCCGCCAGTCGGAGATGTTGCGCCCGCCCCAGTAGGCGGCCGTGAGGTCGGGGTCGGTGAGCGCCTCCCAGACCTTCTCGGGTGTGCTCGCGACATAGGTGACGTACACGAAACTCGGCTTGTCGGTCATGGCTTCCTCGGCTCGTCGCTTCAGGGCGCCGAGCACACTCAGGCGCGGGCGCTCGAACTTGTCGATCCACCGCTCCTGGATTTCATGGAGCGGCACGGGGTTGAGGTAGTGCAGCTTCTCCCGCCCCCGCCGCACCGTGCTGATCAGATTCGCGGCCTCCAGGACGGCCAGATGCTGGGTGACCGACTGGCGCGTCATGGCGATGCGCTCGCACAGCTCACCCAAGGTCTGGCCGTTGTCCTCGTGGAGCCGGTCCAGCAGGCGTCTGCGCGTGTCGTCGGCCAGCGCCTTGAAGACCTTGTCCATCCGGGTGTCGTCCTCTGATCGCACACTCAACGTTATGCAGGCACTTGCTTGCATGTCAATGATGAGCAGGGCCGAATCCGGTTCTTCCTGCGGATTCAATGATTGAGCGGTGGATTATGCCCGTTTCGAGTGGAACGCTACGAATACCTGTTACATAACGTATGGATGGCCTTGATGAACGGTCCGTAGCGTCGAAGACACACCGACGAACGAAACCGATCGAAGGACAGTTCACCGATGCGTGCACTTCGCACCCTGCGCACCACCCTCGTCGCCGCCGGCGCCACCGCCGTCCTCGCCACGTCGGCCGCCGGCGCCTTCGCCGCCGCCGCTCCCGAGGCGGCGCCCGTCGCCCACGCCTCGGCCCACCACTGCAAGGACAAGCGTGTCCTCGTCAAGACGGTGCGGCTCGCGGACAAGGTCTCCGTCGCCAAGGTCTACAAGACCGGCAAGCACCGCTTCGAGGCGGACATATGGGCGAAGGGCGAGAAGTACGGGACCCTCTTCACCAAGGGCAAGACCGTGCACGGGCAGAGCAACGGACTGCACGTCACGCTGCACCCGGACGGCAAGGTGACGTCCTGGGTCGAGCGGGGCAAGCCGAAGCACAAGCACGAGCACAAGCACCAGCCCGTCGCCAAGCGCATCCTCGTCTCCGTGACGACGCTGGCCGACGACGTCTCGACCGGCAAGGTCTACAAGCTCGGCGCCCACCACTACGAGGCCGACATCTACGCCCACGGCACCAAGCTCGACACCCTCGTCGCCAAGAACCGCGCCGCCTACGGCCAGAACAACGGCCTGCACGTGGCCCTCCAGCCGGACGGCCGGCTGACCTCCTGGGTCGACGACGACCCGCGGCCCGAGCCGCGCAAGACCGCCTCCGACGACCGGCCGGCCCCGCTGCCGCAGCCGGACAAGAACGACGACAAGCCGATCGTGCTGCCGGACAACGGCGACGACAAGAGCGACAAGGGCGACACGACCGTCACGCCCGCGCCCGTGACCCCGGACGCGCAGGACGCCCAGGGCACGCCGGCGACCGCGCAGGCCGAGTGACCCGGTCCCGCCAGCCGGTCACGGCGAACGGGATCCATACGTAGGGGGGCAGCTCCGGCCGGTCCGGTACCGGCCGGAGCTGACGTGTGCAGGCCTGCCCGGGGAGATTCGCGAAGACCGCCTGCACTCCGGCTCCTCGCACGGACCTTGTCCTCAGCTCACCTCAAGGACCTTGTACTCCTCGCTGATCTCCTTCCGCCCGAACGGCCACACCTTCTCCATGCGCGCCCACACGGCGAACGCCACACAGCCGAGGGCCAGCCAGGCCAGGGACCACTCGATGGGGTGGCGGCCCGGGGAGTTCTTGTCGGCGTAGCCGTAGATCACGCACCAGCCGACGAACGCCACGATGCTCGGCAGCGGGTAGAGCCACATCCGGTACGGCCGGCGCAGGTCCGGCTGGCGCCTGCGCAGCACGCTCAGGGCCA
The DNA here is from genome assembly GCF_001514035.1 of Streptomyces yokosukanensis. Taxonomy (GTDB): domain Bacteria; phylum Actinomycetota; class Actinomycetes; order Streptomycetales; family Streptomycetaceae; genus Streptomyces; species Streptomyces yokosukanensis. The sequence continues at coordinate 90,915 of NZ_KQ948210.1, forward strand.
CGATCTGGGCGAGCGCCTGGACGATCACCATCACCGTGGTCAGCAGCTGGATCAGCGTGGCGAGGTCGGTGTGGCGCCCGATCAGGAATCCGACCGCGGTGATCACGCCCATGGTCGCGAGGCCCATCGTCGGGAAGCGGTGCCGGGCGTGCAGCTTCTCGTACGGCCGGAAGAAGACGCGGTCGCGGGCGGCGTCGTAGGGCACCCGCGAGCCCCCGAGCAGTCCCGTGAACACCGAGGCGAACGCGGTGACGAGGATCAGCACGGTCACCACGTCGGCGGCGCCCTTGCCCCAGGTCTGCTCCAGCACCGCCGAGGCGACCGACGTCGAGGCGATGTCGTGCGGATCGCTCATCCGGCGCCAGTCGACGACGCCGAGGGTGCCGATCTGCAGCAGCAGGTAGATCACCATGATGCCGAGGATGGAGTAGAGGATCGAGCGCGGGAGCGTACGGCCCGGTTCCTTGATCTCGGCGCCCATGTAGGCGGTGGTGTTGTACCCGAGGTAGTCGTAGATGCCGATGGTCAGGCCGCCGGCGAAGCCGATCCAGAAGTGGTTGCTCGTCAGGTCGAAGGCGCCCGACGGGTAGGTGAAGGCCAGGTGCGGGCTGAAGTCGGAGGCCGCGGCGGCGATCACCAGCAGCACCGAGGCGATCATCACGACCCACATCACGGCGGTGATCCGCGCGATGTGCTCGATGCCGCGCCAGAGCAGGATCACCACCAGGGCGATGATGCCGAGGCCGATGAGGTCGCCGCCGGTCTGACCGAGGTCCGGGGCCAGATAGCCCAGGTACTGCACGAAGCCGACCACGCCCGTGGACATGATCAGCGGGATGAAGAGCATCGCCGTCCACACGAACAGGAACGGCATCAGACGGCCCGTGCGGTACTGGAAGGCCTGGCGCAGATAGACGTAACTGCCGCCGGAACCGGGCATCGAGGCGCCCAGCTCGGCCCAGACCAGCCCGTCGCACAGCGCGAGGATCGCGCCCGCGACGAAGCCGATGACCGCCTGCGGGCCGCCGAACGCGGTGACCATCAGCGGGATCGTGACGAACGGGCCGATGCCGCACATCTGACTCATGTTGATGGCCGTGGCCTGGAACAGGCCGACACGGCGGACGAAACCACCCGTGGGCGGTGGGCTACCGGACATGGGGACTCCTGAACGCGACGGGCACGCGGGACGCGGGCCGTCGCAGGCGGCACGCCCGGGCCGGGCTGACTGCGCGATAAAGTTAAGGAGCCTTACTAGCGGCGTCAAGTGTCCGTAGAGAATGCGTGAGAATGGTGCGATGGCGGCCAGCGATGTCATAGAGCAGCAGGAACAGCCCTGGAACCGTCGGCGCCTGCGCAGCACCAACGAGCGGCTGCTGCTGGACCGGCTGCGCAACGCCGGCGCCGCCTCGCGCGCCCAACTGGCCCGGGAGACCGGCCTGTCGAAGCCGACGGTCTCCAGTGCGCTGGCCTCCCTGGAGACGGCCGGACTGGTGCACGAGGTCGGCACCCTGGCCCCGGAGCGCGGGCGCACCGCCGTGCTGTACGCCCCCGACCCGGCCGCCGGGTACGCGCTCGGCGTGGACATCGGCCGCGGCTGGCTGCGGGTGGCGGTGGTCGATCTGGACGGCACGGTCGTCAGCCGGTCGGACGTGCGCAACCGGGCCCGCGCCTCCGCCGCGCTGGCCGACCTGGTCGTGGACACCGCCCGCCAGGTGATCGCGGACTCGGGCGTGGACCCGGCCGAGGTGGTGCACGGGGTGGTCGGCACGCCCGGCGTCTACGACGAGAAGCAGCGGCGGGTGCGGTACGCGATGCATCTGCCGGGCTGGGGGCGCGCGGGGCTCGTCGACCGGATGCGCGAGGAACTGGGCGTGCCGCTGGAGGTGCACAACGACGCCAATCTCGCCGCGCTCGGCGAGTACACCTACGGCGTCGGCACGGGCAGCCGGCTGTTCGCGTACATCCTGATCGGCACCGGACTCGGCATGGGCGTCGTCAGCGAGGGGCGGCTGTTCACCGGGGCGCATGGGCTGGCCGGCGAGATCGGCTTCCTGCCCTGGCCGGGCCGGCACAAGCCGGAGCGGCTGGAGGACGCGGTGTCGGGGGTGGCCGTGGTGGAGGCCGCGCGCGAGTTCGGGATGAGCGGGCAGCTCACGGCGAAGGCGGTCTTCGACGCGGCCCGGCGGGGCCATCCGGCCGCCTTGCGGGCGGTGGAGCTGGAGGGCGAGCGGATCGCGCACACCGTGGCGGCGGCCGCCGCCGTGCTCGACCCGGATCTGGTGGTGCTGGGCGGCGGTGTCGGCCACAGCGTCGACCTGCTGCTCGGTCCGGTCCAGGAGCACGTGCGCGCGCTGACCCCGCTGCGCCCCCGGATCGCACCGAGCCGGCTGGGCGAGGACGCGGTCCTGCTCGGGGCGGTGGCCACGGCGCTGGACACGGCACGGGACCTGGTGTTCGAACGCCGGACGACCGGAGTCTGAGCGACCCAAGAGCCCCGTGGTTCACGGTCGTTGACACGACCCGCGCGGCACCCTAGCTTGAAGCGAGTTAGTAAAGTTTCCTAACTTTACGAGGCTGGAGAGCACCGTGTTCCCTCGCCCCGCCCCCGCACGCCGGTACGCCGTCACCCTGCTGGTCCTCGGCCTGCTCGCCTCCCTGACCAGCGGCGCCTGGGCCGGTGCGCGCCATCCGGTGCCGCCGCGCGGGCCCGCACGGGTCACCCGTGTCCCCTCCGCCGCGGGCAGCGGCACCCCGCTCACCGGATACGCCGTCCAGTCCTCGGCGAAGGTGACCGACTCGCCCGAGGCCGTCTCCTCGCCCGGCTATCCGGCGCAGGGCTGGTACCCGGCGGGCCCGCGCTCCACGGTCCTCGCCGCGCTGCTGGCCGACGGCGTGTACGCCGATCCGTTCTTCTCCACCAATCAGCAGAAGATCCCCGAGGCCGACTTCCAGGTGCCCTGGTGGTACCGCTCCGACTTCACCGTCGACGACCCCGCGCCCCGCACCTACCTCGACTTCAGCGGAGTGGTCTCGGCGGCCGACGTCTATGTCAACGGCCACCAGGTGGCGACCGCCAAGGACGTCGCCGGCGCCTACACCCGCCACGAGCTGGACGTCACCTCGCTGGTCGGAGCGGGCACCAACACGGTCGCCTTCCGTGTCCGGCCCGACGACCCGGACAAGGACCTCACCATGGGCTGGATCGACTGGCTCCAGCCGCCGCCCGACCGGAACATGGGGATCGTCCGGGACGTCGTGGTGCGCCGGGGCGGCCCGGTCGCCCTGCGCGACGCGCACGTCGTCACCCGGCTGGCCGTGCCGTCGCTCGCCACCGCCGATCTGACCGTGACGGCACAGGCCCGCAACGACACCGGCGCGCCCGTGACGGCCCGGATCACCGGCACCCTCGGCAGCACGACCTTCACCCGACAGGTCCCCCTCGCCGCCCACGCGTCGAAGACCGTCACCTTCTCCCCCGCCGACACACCCGGCCTGCACCTGAGCGCGCCCGAGGTGTGGTGGCCGGCCGGGATGGGCGGACAGCCGCTGTACGGCCTCGACCTCACCGCGTCCGTCGCCGGTACGACGTCCGACACCGCGCACGAGAGCTTCGGCGTCCGTGACGTCCAGGCGCCTCTGAACGCGGACGGCGCACGCCAGTACCGGATCAACGGGCGCAAGCTGCTGATCAAGGGCGGCGGCTGGTCGCCCGACGAGTTCCTGCGCTGGGACAGCCGCTATGCCGAGGACCGGCTGAAGTACGCCCTCGACCTGGGGCTGAACACGATCCGGCTCGAAGGGCACCTCGAACCGGACGAGTTCTTCGACCTGGCCGACCGCTACGGCATCCTCACGCTGCCGGGCTGGGAGTGCTGCGACAAGTGGGAGGGCAATGTCAACGGCTCCGGCGAACCCGGGGAGCCGTGGACCGACGCCGACTATCCGGTGGCGAAGGCCTCCATGGCCGCCGAGGCCGCACGGCTGCGGGACCACCCCAGCGTGATCTCGTTCCTGATCGGCAGCGACTTCGCGCCCGACGCCACGATCGAGAAGACCTATCTCGACGCCCTGAAGGGTGCCGACTGGCCCGACCCGGTGGTCTCCGCCGCTTCCGACAACGCCTCGCCACAGCTGGGCAGTTCGGGCATGAAGATGACCGGGCCGTACGACTGGGTGCCGCCGGACTACTGGTACGCCAAGCGCGAGGGCGGGGCCACCGGATTCAATTCCGAGACCAGCGCGGGCCCGAGCATCCCCACCCTGGACACCCTGCGCCGCATGCTGACCCCGGCCGAACTGGACACCCTGTGGAAGGACCCGGCGGCCAAGCAGTACCACCGCTCGCCGTCCTCGGTCTTCGGCACTCTCAAGATCTACGACGCCGCCCTCGCCGGCCGCTACGGCGCTCCCACGAGCCTCGCCGACTATGTGCGAAAGGCCCAGCTGGCCCAGTACGAGAACGTCCGCGCCCAGTTCGAGGCGTACGAGCGGGGCGCCACGGACGCCTCGAAGCCCTCGACCGGTGTGATCCACTGGATGTTCAACAGCGGCTGGACGTCCCTGCACTGGCAGCTGACGGACCGGTATCTCGACCAGGGCGGCGCCTACTTCGGCGCGAAGAAGGCGAACGAGCCGCTGCACATCCAGTACGGATACGACGACCGCTCGGTCGCCGTCGTGAACCACCGGCACGGGTCCGCGACCGGACTCACCGCACGGGCCACGCTCTTCGACCCCGACGGCACGCAGAAGTACGACAAGACGGTGAGGGGGGTGTCGGTCGGCGGCGACGGCGCGCACTCCACCCCGCTCACCCTGCCGTCCTCGGTGGCCGGACTGTCGTCGACGTATCTGCTGCGCCTGGTCCTGACCGGCGCGGACGGCAAGGAGGTGAGCCGGAACGTGTACTGGCTCTCCACCCGGCCCGACACCCTCGACTGGTCCCGCACCACCTGGTACTACACGCCGACGACGAGCTACGCCGATCTCGCGGGGCTGGCCTCGATGACACGGGTGCCGGTGTCGGCGACGGCGACCAGCCGGTCGTCGGACGGCACGTCGACCACGACGGTCACCCTGCGCAACACCGGGAGCGGGAAGACCCCGTCGCTGCTGACGGACGTCCACCTCGTGGACGCGCTGGGCAAGCCGGTGCTGCCGGTGCGCTGGTCGGACAACGAGGTGAGCCTGTGGCCGGGCGAGTCGGTGACACTGACCGCCACCTTCCGGACGGCCGATCTGCACGGCTCGGCACCGAGCGTGCGGGTCTCCGGCTGGAACACGCCCGAGCGGACGGTGCCGGCGGCATGACATGAGCGGGGGCGGGGCCGGCGGCCCACCCCCGCTCGGCCGGCTCAGGCGACGTCGAGCGCCGTGTCGTCCACGACGAACGACGTCTGGTACTTGGTGCCCTCGGTTCCGGTGAACTTCAGGGTGACGCTCTGCCCGGCGTAGCCGCTGAGGTCGAGGCTGCGCTGGGCGTAGCCGGAGGCCGCGTCGAGGTTGGAGTACGTGGCCAGGGTGCCCAGGACCGTGCCGGAGCCGTTCAGCACCTGCACCTTGAGGGTGTCGTAGGCGGTGCTGGTGGTGGTCTCGGCCGTGTCGACGTGGAGATAGAAGCTGAGCGTCGCCTTCGAGCAACCGGACGGGACGCTCACCGACTGGGACAGGGTGTCGGTGGTGGCGGTGCCGTTGCCGTCGAGCCAGGCGTAGTACGAGCCCGAACGGGGCGACTCACCGCTGGAGTCGGTGATGACTCCGCTCGTGGCGCTCCAGGTGCTGTTGCCGGACTCGAAGCCGTTGTTGCCGAGGAGCTGGGCGGCGGTGCAGGTGCCGGTGCCGCCGCCTCCCCCGCCGCCCCCGCCGCTGGTGCCCGAACCGGCCAGCCAGGCGGTGGCGTTGAGGGCGAGCGCCGCGTTGGTGGCGCCGGAGTCGTTCCAGCCGTCGTACAGCGTGTTGCCGGACTGGCCGGTGCCGTCGTCGATCGGGGAGCTGTCGCCCCAGAAGGCGATACGGCCGCTGCCGAAGGTGCTGGTGAGGAAGAAGGCGCCGGTGTTGCCGGAGTATCCGCTGCGGTAGACCAGGCCCTTGACGGAGGAGTTGTCGGAGGGCTTGAGGGTGGCGGTCGTGCCGTTCGCGATGAGGCTCTTGGTGACCGTGCCGAACGAGCCGTGCAGGACCGGGTCGCCGCTGTCGCTGATCGCCGCCGGGTAGCCGGAGGTGATGTTCAGCGAGTCGATCGAGAAGCCGAACGGGTCGGTGGAGTCGACACTGTTGTTCGACATCAGGTCGTTGAGGATCTTGACCGCGTCGGCTCCGTCGTTGTTGCGGTCGGATCCGGTGTGGTCGGAGATCATGAACAGACCGCCGCCGTTCTTCACGAAGTTCATGATCGCCGTCTTCTCGGCGCTCGTGAACAGCGTGTTCGGCTCCGGCAGGACCAGCGTGTCGAAGTTCGACAGGTCGAGCGACGAGGAGCCGCCGTAGCTGAGGCTGGAGCCGGACGGCAGTGTCTTCAGGCTGTAGTCGCCGGTCTTCTGCAGCGCCACGCCCCAGGAGGACAGGGCGCCGGTCCAGTCGGTCTCGGCGGACGGGGAGGAGTCCTGGCCGAGCGGGTCGGGCTGGCTGGTGGAGATGATCCAGTCGGCGTTTCCGGCGGTCTCGGCATGGGCGTTGTCGAACAGGACGCGGTGCGTGGTCGCCGCGTGCGCGGCGGTGCCGCTGCCGACCTGGACGGCGGCCCCGGCGAGGAGCAGCGCGAATCCGGCCAGTGCGGTGGTGAATCTGTGGCGGGATCTCCGGGATCCGAGCATCCGACGAACCTCCATGAGGGGGTGGGGAGAGGCGGTGCGGGCGCCAAGTCTGCGCGCGTAGAGCCGGGTTGAGGGTTCTACACGCGTCAAGTGGTTGAAAGGTACATGGCATGAAGGGCCGATGAACACAAAGTCCCGGCAACAACCGGAGCGGACTGCTTCCGCACCGCAACGGGCAGATGGTCAGCGGGAGTCAACACCAAAAGGGGTGGACATGGAAATCTCGGGCATCATCAGCGCCATCGTCATCGGCCTCATCATCGGCGTCCTGGGGCGTCTGGTCGTCCCCGGCCGTCAGCACATCGGCATCCTGTGGACCATCGTCGTCGGCATCGTGGCCGCGCTGCTGGGCTCGGCCGTCGCCGCCGGATTCGGGGTCGCGGACACCAAGGGTCCCGACTGGATCGAGTGGTTCATCCAGATCGCCCTGGCCGCGGTGGGCATCGCGGCGCTGGATCGCTCCCGGGCCCGCCGCTGAGACGGGTCAGCTCCCGTACAGATAGGGGGTCGTGGTGCTCAGCGCGTGGAAGCCGAGGCGCCGCAGGATCGGGCGGCTCAGAGGTGAGGCGTCGACCTGGAGATACCGGTAGCCACGGGCGGCGGCGACGCGGGCCCGGTGGGCGACCAGGGCCCGGTAGATCCCCCGGCCCCGCCAGCCCTCGACGGTGCCGCCGCCCCACAGCCCGGCGAACGCGGTCCCGGGCACCAGCTCCGTCCGGGCGGCACCGACGGGTTCGTCCCCGGCGAGCGCGACCACGGCGACGACCGTGCCGGGGTCGGCGGCCAGCCGGGCGAGCAGCCGGTGCCTCAGCCGGGTCCCGTCGGTGCCGAAGGCCCTCTCGTGCACGGCCACGACGAGGTCGACGCCGGCCGGGTCGGTGGCCTCGACGAGACGGACGCCCGCGGGCGGTTCGGCGTCCGTGGCGAGCCGGCCGCTCTCGCCGATCAGCAGCGTCTCCTCGGGTTCGGCCCGGAGTCCGGCCGCGGTGAGCCTGGCACCGAGGTCCGCCGGCCGGTCGTGGCCGTAGAGCTTCCACTCGAAGTCCCGGCCGAGTGCGGTGAAGTACGCGATCTGCTCCTGGATCGCCCGGTCCGCTCCGGCCGGGTCCAGATCGGACCACAGGACGCCGTTCCAGCCGTGCGCGTCCGCGACCTGGCGCACCACCGGGCCGGCCCGCTCGATCCGGGCACCGGGGCCGTCGGGAGTCGCGTGCTCGCGCATGTCGCGGTCGTACAGGGCGAGCACCGTCGTGTGGTCCATGCCCCCGACTCGACCATGGCGGACCGGGGCGCGCAATGCGATTACCGCCCACCGGACTGCGGCCGTACGGCGGCCAGATAGGCGCTGAGCCGGTCGCGGTTGCGGGTCAGGCAGTCGATGCGGGACTGGATGCGCAGGAGGTGGTCCTGGAGCAGTGCGGCGGTCTGCGGGGTGACGCACTCGGCGGGCGGATGGAGTTCGCCGGGGCCGCCGAGGTAGGGCAGGATCGCGCGGATCATCTCGGTGGTCAGGCCCGAGTCCAGCAGGCCGCGGATCTGCCGGACGTCGGCGACGGCGGACTCGGCATAGCTGCGGTAGCCGTTCGCGCCGCGCTCGGGACGGAGGAGGTCCTGCTCCTCGTAGTAGCGCAGCAGCCGCGTGGGCACACCCGTGCGGCGCGAGAGTTCACCGATCCGCATGCCCGTCTCCCGCCTCGGCGCTTGACCTTCACACTGATGTCAGACTCCGACCATGGTCGCATGACCATGTCCTCCACGTCTTCCCAGGTCAAGGGCGGTCGGCTGCCTTGGTCGGGGCTGCTGGCCCTGTCCTGCGCCGCGTTCACCGCCGTCATGACGGAACTCCTGCCGGCCGGCCTGCTGCCCGCGATGGCTCCCCCGCTCGGGGTCGCCGAGTCGCGGATCGGCTTCCTGGTCACCGCGTACGCGGCGGCCTCCTTCCTGGCGGCGATCCCGGTCACCGCGGCCCTGCGCGGGCTGCCGCGACGGCCCGTGCTCTGCGGCGCCCTGCTGGGCTTCGCCGCGAGCGACGCGCTGGTCGCGCTGTCCTCGTCGTACCCGCTCACCCTCGCGGCCCGGCTGCTGGCCGGCGCGACGGGCGGCACGCTGTGGGCGATGCTGGTCGGCTACGCGGCCCGGATGGTGCCGGCCGGGCGGCGCGGGCGGGCCATCGCGATCGTGCTCGCCGGGATCACCCTCGCCCTGTCGCTCGGGGTGCCCGCGGGCACGGCGCTCGCCGGCGCGGTGGGCTGGCGGGCCGCCTTCGGCACGCTGGCCGTGCTCGCCGTGGCGCTGGTGGGGTGGGTGCGGCTGTGCGTGCCCGGCTTCCCGGGCGAACCGCCCCACGTGCGCGTGCCCCTCACCCGGGTGGCCCGGCGCCCCGGGATCCGCCCGGTGCTGTCGGTGACCCTGTTCCTGCTGCTCGGGCACCAGGTGATGTACACCTACGTCGCCCCGTTCGCCGCGCACGCCGGGTACGGCCGGACGGGCGCGCTGCTCGCGGTGTTCGGGACGGCCACGGTCGCCGGGATCTGGCTCACCGGAGCGCTGATCGACCGGTGTCCGCGCACCACGCTGCTCGTGGCGCTCGCCCTGTTCACCGCGGTGCTGCCGACGCTGGGCCTCCTCGCGCGGGCGCATGTGCTGCTGGTCGGCGCGGTGGCCCTGTGGGGCGTGGCATTCGGCGGGGCGCCGACGCTGATCCAGAGTGCGCTGGTGGACGCCTCGGGACCGGCCGAGGCCGAGGTGGCGACCTCGCTGCAGACGACCGTGTACAACGCGGGCATCGCCGCCGGTTCGCTCCTCGGCGGTCTGACGCTGGACGCACGGGGCCCGGGGGCCCTGCCGTGGACCGCCCTGCCGCCGGCCGTGCTGGCGACGGCGGTGGTCGCGGCGGCCCGCCGTTACGCCTTCCCGGCACGGCGGCACGGCGTCGCCCCGGAGGCGAAGGCGCCGGCCGGGCCGGTGCCGGTGGCCGCGGCGCGCGCTGCCGGAGATCATGCCGTGAGGAGGTCGATGGGCCATGGTGAAGGACAGTGAGCTGCGGCATCTGCGCCGCTGTGTGGAGCTGGCGGCCGAGGCGTTGGAGAACGGCGACGAGCCCTTCGGGTCCGTCCTCGTGTCCGGCGACGGGCGGGTGCTGGCCGAGGACCGCAACCGGGTGGGGGGCGGGGACGGCACCCGGCATCCCGAGTTCGAGCTGGCCCGCTGGGCGGCCGAGCGGCTGACGCCCGAGGAGCGGGCCGGAGCCACGGTCTACACCTCCGGCGAGCACTGCCCGATGTGCGCGGCGGCGCACGCGTGGGTGGGGCTCGGCCGGATCGTGTACATCGCCTCCTCCGCCCAACTCGATGTCTGGCACGCCGAGTCGGGTGTCCCGCAGGCGCCGGTGCGGTCGCTGCCCGTGCACGGGGTCGCGCCCGGGGTGGCCGTGGAGGGACCGGTGCCGGAGCTGGTGGATCAGGTGCGGGAGCTGCACCGCCGCCGCTGGGCCGAACGGCCCTGAGCGTCAGCCGAGTTCGAGGGTGGTGACGCCGAAGACGCGGTGCCGTGCGTGCTCGCGCACCGGTCCGGTGTACATGCGGGCGGTCTCGAACGAGGCCCGCAGTCCGGCCTCTTCGGCGAGGGCGACGCCGGCCGCGTTCGGCTCGGGCACGTCGATGGCCACCTCGCGTCCGGCGGCCTCGGCGGTGAGCGCGGCGAAGAGGGCGCGGGCGTCGTCGGCGGTGTCCGCGAAGAGGGGGCCGATGCGCAGGGTGTCATGGCCGGGGCGGAGCACGCCGTAACCGGTGAGGCGCCCGCCGTCGTGGCGGACGAGGGTCAGGTGGCCGGGTCCGGTGAGCCACTGCGCGAGGAAGCGCGGACGGTCGGCCGGGTGGCAGGCGCTGTCGTAGGCGCCGATCGCGGCGAGGTCGGCGGGACCGGCCGGACGGACGCCGGCGGGCGGCGCGCCCTGCGGGGCGGTGCCGGTGAACCGGATGGTGCGGTGGGCGAGTTCGAAGCCGGACCGGCGGTAGTTGTCCTGCTGGGCGACGACGCCGTCCAGGCCGACGGTGCGCTCGCCGGCGTGGGCGAGGGCGGTCTTCCAGGTGGTGAGTCCGTGGCCGTGGCCGCGCAGGTCGGGGCGGACGAGGTAGCAGCCCAGGAAGGCGAAGTCCGGGCCGTGGTTCACCACGGAGATGGCCGAGACGGGCTCACCGTCGATGCGGCCGAGGAAGAACCCGTCGGGATCCTGCGCGAAGAACGCGGGCCCGTCGGCCAGTCCTGGGTTCCAGCCCTCCGCCGTCGCCCATCCGGCGATCACCGGCCAGTCGGCGAGGGTGGCCTGGGTGAGGACGAGGTCGTGGGGGGCCGCAGAGGTCATTCGATGCGCTCCATTTCCGTCGGGACCGGACTGCCGCCCCGCATCCTTCCCGATCAACGGGGGCCGCGCCACGGGAAGATCAGCCGCTTCGCATCGCTTTCACGCAGGGTCGGCCGCACCCGGTGGCACCGCCCGTCGGCAGAGCGTCGATGCCCCACCGGGCCGGCGCCCGGTGGGGCCTTGGCCGAGGGGGGCTCAGCCGGTGCGACCGGGCCGGAAGCGGCGGTAGAGGGCCGTGCCCGTGAGGAGGAGTGCGGCGCTGCCGGCGACGGCGGGGAAGGTGGTGTCCGTCCCGGTGTGGGCCAGCGCGGTCGTCGTCGCCCGAGCGGCCTGGCGCGGGCCGGGGTCGTGCTGCGTGACCGGCCGGGGGGCCGAGTGGTGCGCGTGGCGGGGGGTGCGGGGCTGTCCGCCGGAGCCGTTGACCGACCGGTTGCCCTCGGCCGGGTTGCCCACCCCGATCACGTCGACGCTGTTGCCGCTGACGTTCACCGGCACGTCGACCGGGAGCTGGATGCCGTTGCCGGACAGCACGCCGGGCGAGTCCTTCGCGCCGCCGTGCGCGGACGCCCCGCCGTGCGCCGACGACCGGCTCTTCGCGGTGGAGCCGTTCGCACACGCGTTGCCGACGGCCGGGTTGAGCAGCCCCACCACGTTCACGGTGTTGCCGCACACGTTCACCGGTACGTGCACCGGGAGCTGGATGCCGTTTCCGGCGAGCAGCCCGGGCGAGCCGGCCGCGGAGCCGTCGGCCGCCGAGCCGTCGGCCGCGAAGGCGGCGGACACCGGCAGCGCCACGGCCATCGCTCCGGAGGCGGCGACGGCGATCACACCTTTACGGGTAGCCCGTCTCATAGGTTTCCTGCCTTCCAGACTTCGTCGCGGGCACTCACCCGCACCCCGTAAAACGCAGGAGCACCATCCGAGTTATGGCTTATCGGTCTTTCACCCCGTCGAGCGACACTGTTATCGAACCGCATGTAAAGACGCCCAATGATCATCAACAGGAACGGAGCGGGCAAAGGGTACGGCCACGGGTGCCGCGGCGCTCGTCCGGAGGCGGGCGGTCCAGGGCCCGCTTATGGTGATCCGAAGGGCGCCGTCCCCGGTCCGCGACAGGCGTCCCGGGAGGCGATCGATCGTGGTCAAGCCGTCCGCACGACCCGCCGTGCGTCGCTGCGCGGGTACCGGCGCCCTCGCCCTGGCGCTGCTCGGTGCCGGGCTGCCCGTGGCCGCCGCCGGGCAGCCGCAGCCGGACCTGACCCGGTTCTACCGGCAGAAGGCGGCCTGGGCGGCCTGCAAGGGCCCGGACATGCCGAAGGACCTGCAGTGCGCGAAGGTCACCGTCCCGCTCGACTACGCGCACCCTCGCGCGGGCACGCTCGACGTGGCCCTGGCCCGCTACCGGGCGACCGGGAAGAAGCAGGGTTCGGTGCTGCTGAACTTCGGCGGGCCGGGCGGTGCGGGCGTCCCCGAGCTGGCCTCCTACGGCAAGGAGTTCATGGACCTGACGAACGGCTACGACGTGGTCACCTTCGACCCGCGCGGCGTCGGCCGCTCCTCCCCCGTCAGCTGCGGCGAGGGCGGCGACGAGGCCGCACAGGCGACGGGCGACGACATCGATCTCGCCCATCCCCAGGCACTGCTCGGGCAGTTGCGCAAGGCCGCCGAGGAGTGCGCCCGGCACTCCGGTCCCGTGCTGGCGCACATCGGCACCGTGAACGCCTCCCGCGACCTGGACGTCATCCGCCAGGCCCTCGGCGACAAGAAGCTCAACTACCTCGGCTTCTCCTACGGGACGCGGCTCGGCGCGGTGTACGCGGCGCAGTTCCCGCACAAGGTCGGCCGGCTCGCCCTGGACGGCGTGGACACCCTGACCGAGCCGCTGTCCGAGCAGGGAGTGGCCGGCGCCGAGGGGCAGCAGACCGCGCTGGACGATTTCCTGGACTGGTGTACGGCGGACGTCGCCTGCCCGTTCGGCCAGGACCGGCGTGCCGCCGGGGACCAGGTCGTGCGGCTCGTGCACTCGCTCGACGCGAACCCGGTCGCGACGGACTTCGGCAGCTCGTTCTCCGGACAGGACCTGGTGGGCGCCATCGGGCAGGCCCTCTACAGCAGGCAGCTGTGGCCCTCCCTGGAGCGCGCCCTGGCCTCCCTGATAGGCGACGGCGACACCCGGGGCGTGCTGGCCTTCGCCACCGGCGGTGCCGCGCCCGCGAGCGCCGCGGGGCGCGGGAACGGCACTCTGGTCGATCCGCAGGACGTCCCGGCGGACAATCTCCAGGCCGCGCTGATGGCGATCGACTGCGCCGACGACCCCGACCGGCCCGACACGGCGCAGATCACCAAGGACCTGAAGAACCTGCGCGCCACGTACGAGCAGGCCTCGCCGGTGTTCGGCCGCTACCGGCTGACCCAGCTGCTGATGTGCTACGGCCGCCCCAAGGGCACCGACTTCATCCGCGACCGGGCGAAGAACGTCGACTCGGCGAAGATGCTGCTGGTGGGGACGCGCGGTGACCCGGCGACGCCGTACCGGTGGACCGTGGAGACGGCGGCCCGGCTCGGCTCCTCGGCCGTCGTGCTCGACAACGAGGGCGACGGCCACACCGGATACACCTCCTCCAAGTGCGTGCACCGCAAGGTCGACGACTTCCTGCTCTACGGCTCCCTGCCGCCGAGCGGCAGCTCGTGCCCGGCGGACGCCGAGGAGGGAAGTGACAGCGCGAACGCCACCGGCTGACGACAGTGAGGACGCAACCGGGTAACAGGGGCGAATCCGCCGCAACCTCCCGTCCCTCCCGGGCGTCACACCAGGCGGGCGCCCTTCGGCCGCCGCCTTCCGTACGTGCCCGCGACAAGGGGAAACCACCATGCGCCTTCGCGCCGCCATCGCCGTACCAGCCGTCTCGGCCGCCACGGCGGCTCTGCTGCTGACCGCGCCGCAGAGCCAGGCCGTCACGGGCCCCCCGCACACCGCCCGCTGCGCCGAGCAGGCCCTGACGATGCGGGCGAAGGCCGTGGCCGGCGATCCCGCCGTGGTGCGTGTCGACGTCACCAACCGCGGCGCCCGCGCGTGCGTCGTCGACCGCGTGCCCACGGTGACCTTCGGGAACCTGGACGGCGCCGCGCTGCCGACACCGGCGGGCGGCACCGGCAGCTACCGGCTCGCGCCGGGCGCGACCGCCTACGCCGACGTCCGCACCATCGGCGACCCGGCGGACCCCGAGGCCCGCCGGGTGGACTCCGTGACCGTGGCCGCCCAGTCCGCGCACTGGGGCCGCACCTTCAGCGCCGGCCGGCTCGGCACCGGGAAGCGGGTCCTCGTGTGGGAGCCGGTGACGACGTGGTGGCAGCCCACGGCGGCGGCCGCGGACCGGGCCATCGGCCTCAGCTGAGGTTCACCTCGGGCGAGTAGAGGTCCAGCCACTGGGCGAGGTCCAGCGTGCGCTCCAGCCCGCGCCGCTGCGCCTGGCTGCTGATCGGCGCCTCGCGTTCGGCGGCCGTGCGCAGCCGTTCGCGGTCGACGAGGTCGAAGACCCGGTGGGAGGGCCGGGCGAGCAGGTCCTTGGCCTGCTCCTGCAGGGCGCGGGCGTACCGCGGGTCCTGCGTGGACGGGTAGGGGCTCTTGACCCGGTCGTACACCGAGCGCGGCAGGACGTCCGCGGCCGCCTCCCGCAGCAGGCTCTTCTCCCGGCCGTCGAACGACTTCAGCGCCCAGGGGGCGTTGTAGACGTACTCGACCAGCCGGTGGTCGCAGAACGGCACCCGGACCTCCAGCCCGACGGCCATGCTCATCCGGTCCTTGCGGTCGAGCAGGATGCGCACGAAGCGGGTCAGGTGCAGATGGCTGATCTGCCGCATCCGGTACTCGAAGTCGCTCTCGCCGTCGAGCCGGTCGATGGCGGCGACGGCCGTGCGGTAGCCGTCGGCGATGTAGCCCTGCAGGTCCAGGGACTTGGCGACGTCGGCGCGCAGCACGTCGGAGTCGTCCCCGAAGTCGCGTCCGAAGCGGACGAGCCAGGGGAAGGTGTCGCCGCGGCGCGCTTCCTCGTCGAAGAACTGCAGATAGCCGCCGAAGACCTCGTCGGCCGACTCGCCGGACAGGGCCACGGTGGACTTCTCCCGGATGGCGCGGAAGAGCAGCAGCAGCGAGGCGTCCATGTCGCCGAAGCCGGCCGGCAGATCGCGGGCGCGGATCACCAGCTCCCGTACGGCGGGGTCGGCGAGGGACTGCGAGTCGAGCACGATGTCCTGGTGGTCGGTGTCGGCGAGCTTGGCCACGTCGTGCACGAAGGGCGTGTCGGGCGTGCCGCGCAGTTCGTCGGCGATGAAGTTGTCGGTCTGGCCGACGAAGTCGACGGCGAAGCTGCGCACCCGCTCGCCCTGTGCGGCGAGCTGCCGGGCGGCGATCGCGGTCATCGCGGAGGAGTCGAGGCCGCCGGAGAGCAGTGTGCAGCGCGGGACGTCGGCGACCAGCTGACGGCGCACGATGTCGTCGAGCAGCGAGCGCACGGTGGTGATGGTGGTGTCGCGGTCGTCGGTGTGCGCACGGGTCTCCAGCCGCCAGTACGCGCGCGTGGACAGGCCCGAGCGGTCGACGGTGACGACCGTGCCGGGTTCGACCTCGCGCATGCCGTCCCAGATCCCGTGTCCGGGCGTCTTGATCATGACGAGCAGTTCCCGCAGCCCGTCCAGGGTGACCCGGCGGCGGACCAGCGGATTGGCGAGGATCGCCTTGGGCTCGGAGCCGAACAGGACACCGTCGGGGGTGGGGTAGTAGTAGAACGGCTTGATGCCCATGCGGTCGCGGATCATCACGAGCTTGCCGCGCCGTCCGTCCCACACGGCGAACGCGTACATCCCGTTGAGCCGTTCGGCGACCGCGTCCCCCCATTCGAGGTAGCCGTGCAGGACGACCTCGGTGTCGGAGTCGGTCGTGAACCGGTGGCCGCGGCCTTCCAGTTCCCGGCGCAGTTCGGTGAAGTTGTACGCCTCTCCGGAGTAGACCATGGCCAGGCTTCCCTCGGGGGTGTCGAGGGACATGGGCTGACGGCCGCCGGGGAGGTCGATGATCGCGAGGCGGCGGTGGCCGAGGGCGGCCGGGCCCTCGATCCAGGTGCCGCGGTCGTCCGGGCCGCGGCAGGCCATCGTCTCGGTCATCGCATCCAATGTCGTGGCCTCGGCGGCCAGGTCACGGTCGTAGGAGACCCATCCGGTGATACCGCACATGTGCTGCCTCCTGAGTCCGGCTCGCGGCCGGCTCCCGCGCTCACCTGGGGCGATTCCCGGTGATCCGAGGAGCGGCCAGTAAACCAGTTGTATCGAGCACCTATATGACGAGCCTCCGTCAGTTGCCTCAGGCAGTCAACTCGGTGTTAACACGTATGACGCACACGCCCCCATGATTTCAGCCGTGTTTTGCTCGCGCGAAATCACGCGAAGCCCACGCCACAGGGGCGGCGCGGTCATGAACCGGCCACGGGCAAAAACTTCACAAAGCGGCGCGGGAATCAGACCTTCCCGCTCACAAACCGGTCCAGCGCGTCGGTCAGCTCGGCCGGCTTCTCCAGCGGCAGCTCATGGCCCGCGTCGAGGATGCGCACGACCGCGTCCGGATAGGCCTTGGCCATCCGGAGCATCTGCCGCACCGGCAGCTGGACGTCGTGGTAGCCGTGCACCATCAGCGTGGGCGTGCGGATCTCACCGGCCCGGTCCAGGACGTCGAAGGCGCGCATCGCGCCGTACAGCGTCATCACGACCTCGCGCGGGGTCGCGGCGGCGGCGCGGATGTGCGCGCGGATCTCGTCGCGGGGGTGGCCGGGCGCGAACGCGCGCTGGATGTTGGCCGCGACGAACAGGCGGTACGGCACCAGAGTGGAGACGGCCATCAGCAGGCCGCGGGGACGGCTGTACGTCATCCGGGCGATGGAGCCCACGAGAACCATCCGCTCCACCCGCTCGGGGTGGGCCAGGGCGATGGTCTGCGCGATCATCCCGCCCATCGAATGGCCGACCAGCACGCACCGTTCCACCCGCAGATGGTCGAGGAGCGCCAGGACGTCCCGCGCCAGCTCCGCGATCGTGCGCACCCCGACCCCGGTGCTCTCCCCGTGCCCGCGCAGGTCCAGCCGGATCACCCGGCGTCTTTCGGAGAAATGGGCGATCTGGTGGTCCCAGCGGTGCCGGTTCGCGGTCCAGCCATGGACGAGGACCAGGGGCGCCTCCGGTGCGTCACGGGGACCCTCGTCGTCGTACGTCAGGGCCGCTCCGTCGACTTCGAGCTGCGGCATTGAGGCCTCCTGGGGTGCGCTGCGGTCCGGTTACTGGCCGGTACGGTAGCCGTCGCCAGGGCCTCGCGTCACTGTTCGCCGCTGCGGGAACCGATCACGGCTCCCGCTCCGGAACACCCCGAATGCCGTACCTGTGATTCGGACCTATCGTGCTGTCATGGAGCACGCACTGAGTCCCGCGACGCTCGCCGAACTGCGGCGCCCGCGTCCCTATCCGGCGGTGTCCGTGCTGACCCCGACGCACCGCCGCGAACCCGACAGCGGCCAGGATCCCGTCCGGCTGCGCAATGTGGTCACCGAGGCCCGCAGGCGCCTGGAGGCCGATCCCGCCGTCACCCGAGAGCGACGCAACGACGTCGTGGCCCAGCTCGACCGCGCACTGGCGGAAGTGGACCTGGCGCATGCCGAGGACGGCCTGGTCATCTTCGCCGCTCCGGGCGAGCACCAGGTGTGGTCCCTGGCCCGGACCGTGCCCGAGCGGGTGGTGCTCTCGGACACCTTCCTCACCCGCAACCTGGTCGCCGCACAGGCCTCCGAACGGCCCTTCTGGGTGCTGTCGGTCTCCGCGGACCGCGTCACCCTGTGGAGCGGCGGCGAGGACCGCGTGGTGCAGGACCACGCCGGCGGCTTCCCGATGGAGCGGCGGCAGGAGAACTTCGACTCCGAGCGCCAGCTGCAGATCGGCGATCTGCCGAGCACCTTCCGTGACGAGGCGACCCGGCAGTTCCTGCGCGAGGCGGACACCGCCATGGGCACGCTCCTGCGCGACCATCCCCGGCCGCTGTACGTCACCGGGGAGCAGGCGGCGCTGTCCCTGCTGGACGAGGTGGGCAGCGTCGCCAAGTCCGCCGTCCAGGTCCCGCACGGCGGTCTCGCGCACGCCGGCCCCGACACGGTGTGGCAGGCGCTGCGACCGGTGCTGGAGGCGGAGTCCCGCAAGGACACCACGGCCGTGGTCCGGGAGCTGATCTCGGCACGCGGCCACCGGACCTTCGCAGCCGGTCTCGACGAGCTGTGGCAGAGCGCCCGGGAAGGCCGGGTGCGGCTGCTCGCCGTGGAGGAGAACTTCCGGGCCACCGTCCGGGACCTCGGCGAGCATCTGGTGCCGGCCGAGCCCGGTGACCTGGACGCCCGCGAGGACATCGTGGACGAGATCGTCGAGCAGTGCCTGGAGACCGGCGCCGACGTCCGCTTCGTCCCCGACGGCACGCTGGCCGTCGCGCACGGCATCGCAGGGGTGCTGCGGTACTGAGCCGTCCCCCCGCACCCCTGCGGCACTCCCCCGGCAGCGCTCCCTGCGCGGCGTACGCTACGGCGTGATCGTCGGCGTAAGGGAGCGCACGCATGGGTGACCTGCTGGGAGTGGCGGTACTGGGTGCCGGACACATGGGTGCCGACCATGTACGACGGCTCGACCAAGTGGTCAGTGGGGCCAGGGTCGTGGCGGTGGCCGACCCCGACATCGACCGGGCGAAGGCAGCGGTGGCGGGCCTCGACTCGGTCACCGTGCACGCGGACCCGGTGGCCGCGCTCGACGCGCCCGGTGTCGCGGCCGTGCTGATCGCCTCTCCCGGACCGGCTCACGAGGAGGCCCTGCTGGCCGCCTTCGCCCGCGGGCTGCCGGTGCTGTGCGAGAAGCCCATGGTGCCGGACTCCACCGGTGCGCTGCGGGTCGTGGAGGCCGAGGCGCGGCTGGGCCGCCGGCTGGCCCAGATCGGCTTCATGCGCCGCTACGACAGCGAGTACCGCCGGCTCAAGGCCCTGCTGGACGGCGAAAGCCTCGGCCGGCCGCTGATGCTGCACTGCACCCACCGCAACGTCTCGTCGCCGCCCGGCTTCACCAGCGC
Organism: Streptomyces yokosukanensis; assembly: GCF_001514035.1. Classification (GTDB taxonomy): domain Bacteria; phylum Actinomycetota; class Actinomycetes; order Streptomycetales; family Streptomycetaceae; genus Streptomyces; species Streptomyces yokosukanensis. The sequence goes on from NZ_KQ948210.1 coordinate 110,230, forward strand.
CATGCTGATCGACAGCTCCGTCTCGCACGAGATCGACGCGGCCCGCTGGCTGCTCGGGCAGGAGCTGACGGCGGTGACCGTGCTGCGCCCCGCACCGTCGGGGGACGCCCCCGTGGGCCTGCTCGATCCGCAGTTCGTGCTGTTCGAGACCGACGGGGGCGCGCTCGTCGACGTCGAGGTCTTCGTGAACTGCGGCTTCGGCTATCAGGTGCGCTGCGAGGCCGTCTGCGAGAAGGGCAGCGCCCGGATCGGCGCCGAGCACACCATGGTGGTCACCACGGCGGGCGGCGCCCGCGAGGAGGTGGCACAGGACTACCTCGTCCGCTTCGCCGACGCCTACGACCGCGAGGTGCAGGCCTGGGTCGACGCCACCCGGCGGGGCGAGGTCACCGGGCCGAGCGGCTGGGACGGGTACGCGGCCTCGGCCGTGGCCGAGGCGGGGGTCCGGGCGCTGGAGAGCGGCGGCCGGGTGGCCGTCGACCTCGCCCCGCGCCCGGACCTGTACGCCGGCCTCAGCCGCTGACGCTGACGGCGCCCGTCTCCAGGTGCCCGGTGAACCGGCGCGACCAGGTCGCGTCGGAGTCGACGGTCACCGTGAAGTCGTACCAGCCGTCCTGGTAGGCGACGGCGTTGAAGAAGTCCTCCTTCGAACCGCCCGCCGCGACGGTGTAGGTCCAGGGACCGTCGCTGCGGTAGTGGTTGGAGGTGATGGTGAACTTCACCGACGCGGAGCCCGAGTTGGTCATCTTGAAGTAGACGGCCGGCTTGCCGGTGCCCGGCTCGACCGCGTAACGGGTGCTCACCTCGGCCGTCTTGCCCGCCTTGGTCGCGTCGCCCTGGAAGCGGCGCAGGAAGCGGTTGGGGCCGACCATGGACAGGTCGTACTTGCCGCCGCCGAAGCCGGTGCCGATGTTGAAGTAGTCGGAGGCGGTGCCACCGGCGTCGACCGTGTACTGGAAGGGCGTGGTGTCGCGGTAGGCGTTCGGGTGGATGGAGAAGTGGGCCGCGCGGGACGCCGGGGCGCCCTGGTTGGTCATGGTGAACCAGGCGAGGATCTTGCCCGCCGCGCCGAACTCCAGGTGGTCCAGGTAGCCGCCCGGCTGATACGGCAGGGCGCGGGCCGGGCGGGTGCCGGCCTCCTGGGCGGGCAGCGCGTTGTTCGTCGGCGCCGGGTTGGGCAGCGGACCGCAGGTGTCGATGCCGATGACGCTGGTCGCGGGCAGCGACACCGAGCCGTAGACCGGGTTGGCGAAGTCGAAGACCCCGGTGAGGTCGCCGCTGACCTTGCGCCGCCAGTCGCTGATGTTGCCGCACTTGGCGGGCCTGCCGATGGCCGAGGTCCAGGTCTCCAGGAAGCGCAGCACCGAGGTGTGCTCGAAGACCTCGGAGGAGACCCAGCCGCCGCGCGTCCAGGGCGAGATGACGAGCATCGGGACCCGGAAGCCGAAGCCGTACGGCACCCCGTTGAGGAATTCCCCGGCGGTGCCGGCGGGCGGCGCCGGCGGGGGCACGTGGTCGAAGTAGCCGTCGTTCTCGTCGTAGTTGAGGAACAGGACGGTCGAGTCGAAGACGTCCGGGTCGGCGGCGAGGGCCTGGTAGACGAGGTTGACGAAGTGGGCGCCGTCGCCGGGCGGGGCGTAGGGGTGCTCGGAGAAGGCCTGGTTGGGGACCACCCAGGAGACCTGCGGGAGGGTGCCCGCGAGCACGTCGGCCTTGATGGCGGCGGCGATGTCGTCGGGGGTCGAGCCGGTCGCCTTCGGCACCGAGGACATTCCGCGGTCGTACAGCGGGTCGCCCGCCTTGGCGTTGGCGAAGTTCTTGAAGTAGGCGCAGCCGTTGTCGCCGTAGTTGTCGGCCGCGTTCTGGTAGACCTTCCAGGTCACTCCGGCGGCCTGCAGCGCCTCGGCGTAGTTCTGCCAGGTCAGGCCGGACTCGTCGCCGCCGTCGTAGCTGGCGGAGTCGACCTTGCCGCTCCACAGGTAGGTGCGGTTCGGGCCGGTGGCGCTGAGCGTGGAGCAGAAGTAGGCGTCGCAGATGGTGTAGTTGTCGGCGAGCGCGTAGTGGAAGGGGATGTCGGAGCGGTCCAGGTAGCCGAGCGAACGGACGTTGCCGACGCCCGCGACCCAGTTGTCCATCCTGCCCTTGTTCCACGCGGAGTGCTGCGAGGACCACGAGTGCGGCAGGTCACCGTTGCACTGGGCCAGGGTCTCGCCGTCCTTGCCGCCCGCGTCCGGAGTCGCGCTCAGCTTCCACGGGTACTGACGGCCCACGCCGTTCGGCTGGTTGAAGACCGGGTAGCCGCCGCTCAGGGTGATGCCACTGCGGTCGTCGAAGCCGCGTACGCCCTTGAGCCGGCCGAAATAGTGGTCGAAGCTGCGGTTCTCCTGCATGAGGATCACCACATGCTGCACGTCCTTGATCGTGCCGGTCGCCGTGGTCGCCGCGGCAGCCGTGCTGCGCGTGCCGGCGCCCAGCGCCACACCCGCTGCCACGGATGCGCCGAGTCCCACGAAGCCTCTTCGGCTGATCGGTGTCATTCGCCCCGTCCTCATCACGGAAGTGCCCCTGCGGCACACCGCGCGCCAGGGTGCACGGGGCGGTCGTCAGGGTCCATACCGCTGCGGTGAGGCGGAGGTGAACAAAAGTCAAAGTCGTCCGAGGGATCCCCTCACACCCCGCCGAACAGGGCGCTCAGCCCCCGCTCCACCACCCCGGAGACGTCCTCCTGCCCGGCCGGAACCACCGCGTAGGTGTTCAGCAGGAAGCGGCGCAGCGCGCAGGCGGGGAACTGGAGCAGGGCCAGGCCGTGGGGCGAGTGGAACTCCAGGACGACGCGGGTGTGGCCGTACGGCCAGATCTGGACGTCCCCGTGGCCGGCCGGGGCGCGCAGCCCCTGGTCGAGCAGGGAGCGCGCGAAGATCCAGCTGACGTCCTCGCCCTCCAGGGAGGCCTCGGCGGGGAAGTCCACGAAGACGGCGAGCGGGTCGTGGGTGGAGTAGCGCAGCGTGGCGGAGACGGGGATCTCCTCGTCGTCCGCCGTGATCAGGCGGGCCTGGGCGGACTGTTCGACAGTGATGGCGTCCATGCCTTTATGGACTCCGCGAAGGCCGTTCGCATGCTGCCAAATCCAGTCAGAGTTCGACAGGTACAAGACGGCCCCGGCATACGGGAACACAGGAGCGGCGAACATGAGAACGAGCGGCGGGCACTTATGACCCCGCATGCCGCAACTCACGTAGAACCGCTACGACTTGGAGCGAGCAGCGCGTACGTCATTCGGGTGCGCGGATCACTCCGGGAAGACTCTGGCATATGCCGAAAGCACCACCGTATCGTGTGTTGCCAAATCCCTTACGGGGCGTCGCGGGCTGTGCCAGAGTCGTAACGGTCCCCCCGTCCCCTGCCGGCCGTATCGTCCCCCCTCGGAGTGCGTCATGCCGTCCCCTGTCTCCGCGGACCGCTCAGCCGCCCAGCCACCCGGACGCGGCTCGGTCGAGGCGTTGATAACGCAGGCGCGGCGGCTCAAGGGCGACGTGGACGCCGTACGGCGGGACACCAGGAGCGACGGTTCGGACCCGGAGGAGCGCTGGCAGCGCGCCCTGTACGACCTCGCGCTGCACCAACTGGACGACCTGGACGCCCACTTGGCCCAGCTCCGGGACGGTCCCGACGCCGCGTCGGCCGACCCCGCCGCATCCGCCGCGTTCGCCGGTGCGCCCGCCGCTCGGCCTGTGCCGGGCGCCGTCGGGACCGGTTCGCTGCTCAGCCGGGTCGGCAGCGCGGAGTGGAACCTGCTGACCGACGAGGCGTCCTGGTCCGGGGAGCTGTACCAGATCCTCGGCCTCGCCCCGGACGCCCCCGCCCTCACCCTGGACGAACTGCCCTCACTGGTCCTGGACGAGGACCGGCCAAGACTGACCGCGATGGTCACGGACTGCCTGGTCGACGGCAAGCCCATCGACGGCGAGTTCCGCGTCCTGCGCCCCGACGGCCTGGTCCGGGCGGTGCACATGATGGGCGAACCCGTGCTCGGCGCCGACGGCGGCACCCACTCGATGTGGGCCGTGCTCCGCGACGTCAGCGAGCTGCGCCGCAGTCAGCGGACGGTGCACGAGACCCGTGACTCGCTGCAGCGTCATCGCCGGCACGAGCAGACCGAGCACCGGATCGCGGCCGAGCTGCAGGAAGCCGTGCTACCGCCATGGCGCGGCTCCCTGCGGCTCCCGCACCGGGGGCCGCGGACCCTCGACCTCGCCGCCCACCGCCTCCCCGCGGCCACGCAGACACTGCTCGGCGGCGACTGGTACGACGCGCTGGAACTCTCCGACGGCGAGACCCTGATCAGCGTCGGCGATCTCACCGGGCACGGGGTGGCCGTCGCCTCCGGCATGGCGATGCTGCTCGGCGCCGTACGCGGTATGGCGCTGGCCGGCACCGGGCCCGGTGAACTGCTCGGCAAGCTCGACCAGTTACTGGACGCCACGGTGCAGCCCGCCCTCGGCAGCGCCGTCTGCTGCCGCTACCGGCCAGGGACCCACACCCTCGTCTGGGCGCAGGCAGGACACCCCGCCCCGCTGCTGTACCGCGACGGGACGGGGCGCGTGCTGAACGCACCTGACGGGGTGCTGCTCGGCGCCACCTCGGGCGCCGTCTACGGCCAGGCCGCCGAGGCCCTGCGGCCGGGCGACCTGCTTCTGCTGCACACCGACGGGCTGGTGCCGGGACTCGGCCCGGACGCGGCCGTGGACCGCCTGCTCGGCCTCGCCCCACGGTTCGGCGCGGCGCGGACCGCGCAGGACTGCGTACGGACACTGGTCGAGGAGTTCGGCGGAGCCGGACGCGAGGACGACGCGTGTGTGCTCGTCGCCAAGGTCACCGCGTGAGCTGAGCCCCGAGCCGTCGATGCGGGGGATGAAGAGGTGAGTCGGCGCACAGGCCCTGTGCCTGTGCGCTCACGCCTGTGCGCTGCGCGCGGCCTTGGCCCTCGGCTTGGGCAAGGCCAGCCGGATCTCCTCCCGCAGTTCGTGGATCCTCGGATAGCCGGCGTACTCCGCGGTCAGCCGGTACATCTGGCGCAGCCGGTCCCAGGTGCGACGGGAGGAGTTCGAGCCCATCGACATCAGGGCCAGCCGTGCGTAGCGGTCGGCCTGTTCGGGGTCGTCGGCGATGAAGCAGGCCGACGCCATGGACAGATGGTCGAAGATCTTCGACCGCTCCCGCCCGTCGACGCGCAGGGCCAGTGCCTTCTCCGCGTAGTACTGGGCGTGCGCGGCCTCGTTCGGGTCGAACTCCGCCAGTGTGCGGTAGGCGAGGGCCTGCATGCCGTACAGGTCCTCGTCCTTGAAGGTCTGCATCCAGTCCGGCTGTTCCTCGGCCTGCCGGTTGGCGACGAAGAGGTCCTCCGCGTGGCCGAGGGTACGGCGCATGGCCTGGCCCTTGCCCATCGCCGCCTGCGCCCAGGCCTCGATGGTGTGGAACATCGCCTTGGTGCGCGGCTGGAGGCGGTCGCCGGAGCCGGACTGGGCGAGTTTCATCAGGTCCAGCGCGTCGTCGGGCCGGCCGAGGTGCACCATCTGCCGGGCCGCCCGGGACAGGGCCTCGCCGGCCCGTGGCCGGTCTCCGCCCTCACGGGCGGCATGGGCGGCGATGACGAAGTACTTCTGCGCCGTGGGCTCCAGGCCGACGTCGTGCGACATCCAGCCGGCGAGGACGGCGAGGTTGGCGGCGACGCCCCACAGGCGGCGCTGGAGATGGGGTGGATGGTGGTAGGCGAGCATGCCGCCCACCTCGTTGAGCTGGCCCACGACCGCCTTGCGCTGGAGCCCGCCGCCACGGGCGGCGTCCCAGGCACGGAACACCTCGACCGAGCGTTCCAGTTCCTCGATCTCCTGTGATCCGATGGGGGCGGCCTCATAGCGGTCGAACCCAGCGGGGTCGGCGTGCAGGGGGTCGTCGAGGACGGGGGCGTCGGCCTTCAGAGCCGGGTCGGTGTGCAGCCAGTCGTACATGGCGCTGCTGAGTGCGGATCCTGCGGCGAGCGCGGCACCCGCGCCCACCAAGCCGCGTCGGTTGAGCATGAGGTCCATTCCCGTGAATTCGGTGAGGACCGCGGCGGTACGTTCGGGCGCCCACGGCACGCCGTCGGGATGTTCCTCGATCCCGTCGCCCTGCCGTCTTCCCGCACGCCCGTGCCGCACCAGACCGAGGTCCTCGATGGTCACGACACGGCCGAGACGCTCGGTGAACAGGGCCGCCAGCACCCGCGGCACGGGATCGCGCGGGATCTCTCCCATGTCGATCCACCGCCGCACCCGGGAGGTGTCGGTCGACAGCTGGGGGTGGCCCATGGCCGCCGCCTGCTTGTTGACCAGCCTCGCGAGTTCACCCTTGGACCAGCCGGCCAGGCCGAACAGGTCCGCCAGGCGGGTGTTGGGTTGTCCGCTCACGTCAAGCCCCCAGGTTCTCGGCTGAGTTGACAGTAGCCCGGTGGAGGTTGCCGGGCGACTATTCGCCAGGGTTCGCCAGGGTCCGCCAGATGGTGTGCCACTGGGCATCGGGTGTCGAGTAGGAACGCGCCAACCCGCCCCGGTCGCCAACTCGGTACGACAGGTGCATTCCCCAGGGTGCACCCGGGCGACCGGGTCGGGCCGGCGCATGCTCGCAGTGCACGCGATCGGAGTACGGGCTCTGCGGAGCACCGGCTTCGCGCGGTTGCGCCGAGCACGGAACCACAGGCAGGCACCGCAGGCACACGAAGGGATCTGTTTCTCCCATGTACGCAGCATCGTCCTCCGTGTCCGCCCCGCCCCGGCCGCTGCGTCCCCGCCCGGCGGGCGGCGCGCCGTATCTCGACCCGGTGGCGCGTCCGGGCGGACCCGTACCGGTCGCGGGCCGGCCCCGGCGGATCCCGGGACAGCCCGGTACCCAACCGCTCAGCGGACGACTCGACCTGTCCGGGCCCCAGGGCGCGCAGCTGCGCACCGCGATCGCCTCGGTGCACCGGATCTGTCCGGAGTTCGCGCCGGTGCAGGTACTGCGGCGCAGCGGACGGTCCGTCCTCCTCGTCGGGACGACAGGGCGCAGCACGGCCGTCGCCAAGTGTCTGCTGGACCACTCGCCCGCCTGGGCCGAGCGGTCCCGCCACGAAATAGCCGCATACCGCTCGTTCGTCCGGCACCGGCCTCCGGTCCGCGTGCCCCGGCTGATCGCGGCGGACCCGGACAACTGCACCCTGGTGATCGAACGGGCGCCGGGCCGCGTGGCAGCGCTGCAGCGGCATCCGTCGGAGGTGCCGCCGCGCGCGGACATCCGGGCCGCGCTGGGCGCGATCTGCCGGGTGAACTCCTGGCGGCCTCCTGCGGGCACCTTCGACATGCCGCTGGACTACGGCGCCCGGATCTCCCGGTACCACGAGCTGGGCCTGCTCACCGACCGGGACCTCGGCGACCTGCAGAAGCTGCTGCACGGCATCGCCCACCAGGTCGGCCGCCAGGGCATGCTGCAGTTCTGCCACGGCGACGCCCTGCTCTCGAACATCCTGCTCTCACCGGCCGGTCCAGTGCTGGTGGACTGGGAGCACGCGGGCTGGTATCTGCCGGGGTACGACCTGGCCACGCTGTGGCTGGTGCTCGGGGACGCACCGGTGGCCCGGCGTCAGATCAGCCAGATCGCCCAGTCGGCGGGCCCGGCCTCCCGGGACGCCTTCCTGGTGAATCTGATGCTGCTGCTGACCCGGGAGATCCGTACCTACGAGACGGCCGTGCAGCGTTCGATGCACGAAACGGCCCCGGCGGCACCGGGCCTGGCCCACCCGGGTGCTGCGCCGTCCGGCGAGGAACAGCGGCTGCTGCTCAGGCGGCTGCACGACGACTGCCAGATGGCCCGCAAGGCCGTCCGAGCGGCGGTCGGCACTCGCTGACGGGGACGACGGTTCCGCGGTGCGCCAGAGCGGCGGCGCACCGCGGACCTTCGTACATCCGAACCCGACTCGCACATCTGATGTGCACACCCGATCCACGCGCCGGGCTCGAACTGGCCACTGGTGTACGCCAGTGATGCCGCGCAGGCCCGCGCACCACCGCCGCGAAACTCGCCGAAACCCCTCCGTGACAAGGGAAATCGCTGTCCTGTAGGCATCATTGACGGATCGTCGGCAAGCCGGTACCACTGACCCAGCTCGGCGCCGCACGCCCCGCCACGCCCGCCCGTCACAGGAGGCCGCATTGCGAGGTTCCGCCACGCACTCCCCGTCCACGCCCGGCCACAGACATCTACGGCGGGCCGCCGGCCCCCTGGCCTCGGCGGCCCTGTTGCTGCCGCTGCTCGGCGCGGCTCCCGCGCAGAGCGCCCCGGGCTCCTCCGCGGACCGGCTGCAGCAGGCGTTCGCCACCGCCGCGGCCCGGTACCACGTGCCGCAGAGCGTCCTGCTGTCCGTCTCCTATCTGCAGTCCCGCTGGGACTGGCACGCGGGCGCGCCGAGCGTGAGCGGCGGCTACGGCCCGATGCATCTCACGGACGCCCGGACCGCGATCGCCGCGGCGGAGCATCTCGCCGAGGGCACGGAGGACGCCCGCGGCGACGGCTCACGCGCCGCCGTGCACCCGGACGTCAAGGCACCGGCCGAGTCGGCGCTTCCCGCCCGTCTGAAGACGCTGCCGAAGGCCGCGAGGCTGACCGGCCTGTCGGCCCGGGAACTGCGCACCGACCCGGCCGCGAACGTGGCCGGGGGCGCCGCCCTGCTGGCCGCGGCGCAGAAGGAGCTGGGAGAGCCGCTGAGTCCCGACCCGGCCGACTGGTACGCGGCGGTGGGCCGCTTCTCCGGCGCCGACGACACGGCGACCGCGGCGGCCTACGCCAACGACGTGTTCGACGTCCTGCGCACCGGTGAGGAGCGCACCACTGACGCCGGCCAGCTGGTGGCGCTCGCGGCCGAGCCGCGGCTGACCCCCGACACCGCCCAGCTGAAGCGGGCGGACCTACGCAGACTGCCCACGGACGACGTCGAGTGCCCCAGCTCGGTGTCGTGCGAGGCGGTGTGGGCTCCGTACGCCCAGTTCGGGAACGACGACTACGGCAACCACGACCTCGGCGACCGGCCGGTGTCGCAGAGGATCAAGTACATCGTCATCCATGACACGGAGGGCACCTGGGACGGGGTGCTGAACCTGGTCCAGGACCCCACCTATGTGTCGTGGAACTACACCGTGCGTTCCACCGACGGTCTGATCGCCCAGCACGTCAAGGCGAAGGACGTGGCCTGGCACGCCGGCAACTGGGACATCAACGCCCGCTCCGTCGGCATCGAGCACGAGGGCTTCCTCGCCAACCCGGACGCCTGGTACACCGAGGCGATGTACCGGTCATCGGCCCGGCTGGTGAGGTACCTGAGCCGGGAGTACGGCATTCCGCTGGACCGGCAGCACATTCTCGGCCACGACAATGTGCCCGGTCCGACGACGTCCACGATCCCCGGGATGCACACGGACCCGGGCCCGTACTGGGACTGGCGGCACTACTTCCAGCTGCTGGGCCACCCGTTCAGGCGCACGGCGCCCAAGCAGTCCGGCCTGGTGACGATCCTGCCGGACTACGCCTCGAACCAGCCGGCGTACACGGGCTGCACCACCAAGGGCGCGCCGTGCGCGGCGCACGGCTCCGACGAGGTGCGGCTGTACTCGGACCACGACGTGAACGCGCCGCTGATCAAGGACATCGGCCTGAACGCGGATCCGACCATCGATGTCAACGACCTGTCCTCCCGGGTCTCCACCGGTCAGCAGTACGCGGTCGCCGACCGCTGGGGCGAGTGGACCGCGATCTGGTACCTGGGGCAGAAGGCCTGGTTCCAGAACCCGCGCACGGCACCGACCGCGGTGTCCGCCTCGGGGCTGGTGATCACGCCGAAGGAGGGCCTCACGAGCGTCCCGGTGTACGGCAGGGCCTACCCGGAGAAGGAGGCGTATCCGCAGGGGGTCCCCGTGCAGTCGGTCGTGCCGCTGCCGTACACGATCCCGGCCGGACAGAAGTACGTGGTCGGTGACGCGGTGCCGGGCGAGTACGACTACTCGGTCACCTTCACCACCGACTCGCACCGGGTCGTGATCGGCAAGGACCTGTACTACGAGATCCAGTACGGCCACCGGGTCGGCTTCGTCCGCGCCGCGGACGTGGCCCTTCAGGGCGGCCGCTAGCCGCGGCCGGGCGGCCTCAGCCCTGCTGGAAAAGCTCCGCCGGGAGCGGCTTCAGCAGGGCGTACAGGTCGTCGGTGATGGGGCGGTCCCAGGCGGCGATGGTGACGAGGACGCCGTCGCTGCGGTCGAACTGGACGCAGGAGATCCGGGACTCGGACAGTTTCAGCCGCCGCACGATGAGGAGGTTGTCGCCCTGGAGGACCGGGGTGTCCTCGACGCCGACGACCGTGACCTCTTCGTCGTTCTCCAGCGCCAGCAGCAGCTGGCCCACCTCGAAGGGGATCTCGTCCTCGGTGACCTCACGGGCCGGGGAGCCCACCGGCAGGTTGCCGATGATCATGGCGGGGCCGCGACCGCCGAAGAGGTCGTAGCGCAGGAAGACGCCCTGGCAGGTGCCGTCGGGTGCGGGCAGCAGGCCCGCGCCGAGATTGCCCGGCCAGTCGCCCGGGTCCATGGCCAGCACGTCGAAATCGGGTCCGGCGGGGGTGGCGCTGCGGCGGCGGAGGAACGACATGCGGCCATGGTACGTGCCAGGGCTGGGGGGAGTGACGTGCGGGCTGCGCCGGAAGTGCCGCCCGGCTGCGCCGGATGCGGCGTCCGGTTGCGCCGGACGTGTCGTTCGGCGCGGCGGTCAGGTCAGGGGGCAGGTGGTGAGCAGTGTCGCGGGGGTGGCGCCGGGCGGGCGGGGGACGGTGTGGTCGGCGGGCGGGAGGCCGGCGCCGTCGATCCAGCGTTCGAGTGCCTCGAAGGCCGAGCGGTGGCAGGGCACCATCGGGCGCACCCGGCCGGGGAAGACGTCCACCAGGGAGTCGGTGTGGGTGCCGTCCTGGACGCGGTAGTAGCGCAGGAGTGCGCCGCGCCCGGACGCGTGGACCATGCGTGCGTAGACGTCGGAGTCCTGGCTGATCGGCAGCAGTGTGTCGAGGGTGCCCTGGAAGGTGATCAGCGGTTTGCCGATGCGTCCGGTGAGGGCGATGCGGTCGACCGCGCGGTGGACGGCCGCGGGACGGGCGGCGTAGTCGTAGTCGGCGTCGCAGGCGGGTGTGCCGGAGCGGCAGAACGGGGTGCCGGCCTCGGTGGCGCCGTCGTAGCCGGGGTCGAGTTCCTCGCGGTAGATGCGCTGGGTGAGGTCCCAGTAGACCTGGTAGTGGTACGGCCACAGGAACTCCGAGCCGGCCGGGAAGCCGGCCCGGTGCAGGGCGGCCGCGGCCTCGGCGGCGCCGGCGCCGCCGGCGGCGTACGTGGGGTACTCGCGCAGCGCGGGCGGCAGGAAGGTGAGCGGATCGGGGCCGTCGGTGCGCCAGAGGGTGCCTTCCCAGTCGACTCCGCCGTCGTACAGCTCGGGGTGGTGTTCCAGTTGCCATCGCACGAGATAGCCGCCGTTGGACAGGCCGGTGGCGATGGTGCGGGCCGGGGGCCGGTGGTAGCGCTGGGCGACCACGGCGCGGGCCGCGCGGGTGAGCTGGGTGAGGCGGGTGTTCCATTCGGCGATGGCGTCGCCGGGCCGCGGGCCGTCGCGGTAGAAGGCGGTGCCGGTGTTGCCCTTGTCGGTGGCGGCGTAGGCGTAGCCGCGGGCCAGCACCCAGTCGGCGATGGCCCGGTCGTTCGCGTACTGCTCGCGGTTGCCGGGCGTGCCGGCGACGACCAGGCCGCCGTTCCAGTGGTCGGGCAGACGGACGACGAACTGGGAGTCGTGGTTCCAGCCGTGGTCGGTGTTGGTGGTGGAGGTGTCCGGGAAGTAGCCGTCGATCTGGATGCCGGGGACGCCGCTCGGTGTGGGCAGGTCCTCGGGGGTGAGACCGGCGTAGTCGGCGGGGTCGGTGTGGCCGGAGGCCACGGTGCCCGCGGTGGTCAGCTCGTCCAGGCAGTCGGCCTGTTGGCGGGCGGCGCCCGGCACCCGGAGGTGGGTGCGGCCTGCGCAGTGGCCGTCCGCGGTGCCGGTGGGCGCCGCCGTGGCCGGAGTGGTCAGGAGCAGGCAGGCCGCGGTGAGCGACAGGGCGTGCAGTGCGGCTCGGCGTGGGGGGCGTCCGGGCGGTGCAGCGGGCATGGGGTTCCTCCGGCGGTGAGGTGAGTGCGCTGGAGGCTAGGGGCGGCATGGGGGTGGCGGACATATGTGGGGCCGCCATGAAGGCGGCCCCGGCAGCGTTGTCGGACACCACCATGACCGGGTGTGGCTGACCTGGTGTCAGGGGCAGCCGCTGTCGGCGATGGTGAAGTAGCCCGCAGGTGACTCCTTCAGTGTGTGGGTGACGAACGTGTTGTAGAGGCCCATGTTCTGCTGGGACCCCTTGGCGTAGGTGGAGCCGCCGCTGGTGGTGGCTCGCCCGGCCTGCACCTGGGCGTAGTTGCTCGCCGTCCAGCAGGCGGCGCCGGTGCCACCGCCGCCGCCGCTGCCGCCGCCCGGATCGGAGGTGTCCAGGCCGAAGAACCGGGCGATCCAGAGGCTGGAGCAGATCGAGGCCGGGAAGTAGGGGGCGCCGGTGCTGCCACACTGCTCCGTGCCGGTGCCCGGGTCCACCGGGGTGCCGTGGCCGATGCCGGGGACCCGGTCGACCTCGACGGCGACCGTGCCGTCGGCTGCCAGGTACTGGTCCTGCCGGGTGGCGTCGGGGCCGATGGTCGTACTGCGGGTCGGGGTCTGGGAGAGGCCGTGCAGGGCCGTCCACTGGTCGCGCAGCTCGGTGGCGTTGCGCGGGGCGACCGTGGTGTCCTGGTCGCCGTACCAGACGGCCGTGCGCGGCCACGCTCCGGTGTACGACGGGTAGGCGTCCCGTACCCGCTGGGCCCACGCGTCGGGGCTGAGGTCGACGCCGGGGTTCATGCAGGTGTAGGGGCTGTTGTCCTGGGTGCAGTCGTAGGGCAGGCCCGCGACGACGGCGCCGGCGGAGAAGACGTCGGGGTAGGTGGCGAGCATGACGGCGGTCATGGCGCCGCCGGCGGACAGGCCGGTGACGTAGACCCGCTGGGGGTCGGCGCCGTAGGCGGTCACGGCCTGGCCCGCCATCTGCCGGACGGAGAGGGCCTCGCCCTGTCCGCGCCGGTTGTCCGTGGTCTGGAACCAGTTGAAGCACCGGCTCGGGTTGTTGGCGGTGGAGGTCTGCGCGAAGACCAGCAGGAAGCCGTCCCGGTCGGCGAGTTGGGGCAGTCCGGAGTTGTCGGCGTAGACCTGTGCGCTCTGGGTGCAGCCGTGCAGGGCCACGACGACCGGCGGGTGCGCGGGCAGGGACGCGGGCCGGTACACGTACATGGTGAGGGCGCCGGGATTGGATCCGAAGTCGCTCACCTCGGTGAGCGCCACGGACGCCCGGGCGGACGGCAACGGGCCGGCCAGCGCGGTGCCGAGGACGACGGCGACCACCGCGAGGAGGCGGGACAGCAGACGCGCACGGGGCGGCGCTCCGGGCGCCGTGCGGAACGCAGGCAGGGGCATGGCGGCTCCTTCCGGGGACAGGTGTCCCGGCCGCTCGTGCGCGGGTCGGCGCCTGGAGCGTCGGGCGTGGCGGAACCGTATGTACCTGTGTGGCACGGCACCATGGCGCGGGACACCACAGCCGTGTCCCTGCCGGTCGGTACCGGGCGGATTGCGGGGCCCCGTGCGGTCTGCTACGTGCGTTCGGCCGCGCCTGAAGCCGGTGCCCGCCTCACTCCTCGGAGGCTCCCGGTGGCACCACGGCGATCGGGCTGGCCGCGTGCAGCAGGACGGCCTGGGTGACCGAGCCCATCATGCGGGCGGGGGAGAGCAGGCGCCTGCGGTGCCGGCCGACGACGACGAGTTCGGCGTCCTTGGAGGCGGCGACGAGATGGCCGGCTGCGTCGCCGGGCAGGGCCTCGGCGTCGGCGCGGACCTCGGGGTGCCGCTTGCGGTGCGGGGCGAGGAAGCCCTCGGCGAGCGCGCGGGTCTCCTGCTCGACGGCGTCCCGGTCGACCTGGGGCGGCAGGATCTGTCCGGGGGCGGACCATGTCTGCACCGGCCACGGGTAGGCGGCGATCACCTGCACGCGGGCCCCGCGCAGGGCGGCCTCCGCGAAGGCGAGGGCGAGGGCGGCGTCGTCGGGGCTGTCGACGTGCAGGCCCACGACCACCCGGGGCCCGGGGTCGGCCGGCCCGTCCCCGTGGACCTGCCGGTCGGGCCGGGGCACGACGACCACCGGGCACTCGGCGTCCCGGGCGGCGGCGAGGCCGTTGGAACCGAGCAGCAGGCTGGCGAAGCCGCCGCGGCCCCGGGAGCCGAGCACCAACAACGCGGCGTCCGTGCCGAGTTCGGGCAGGACGGCACCCGGGACGCCCTCCAGGGCGACGTACTCCACCGCGGGTTCCGCGCCGCGGTCCGCGAGCCGGGCGTGCACGTCGTCCAGGACCGGGTCGCCCTCCGCCTCGGGCGGCCCGGCGACGAGTACGTCGGCCTGGCCCCAGGCGGCGTACTGCCGTACGTGCACCACCCGCAGCGGTGCGGCGCGGCGGCGGGCGGCGTCGAAGGCCCACTCCAGCGCGCGCAGGCTGTCGTGCGAACCGTCGACCGCGGCGATGACGGGTGCAGTGCTCATCGTTCCTCACCTTTCGGAACACGACCTTCCCCTTGCTGGGACCAGCCTGACGCAGGCGTCCGCCCCAGCGGGGCCCTGCTGGTCGCGTGTCCGGAAAACGGCGCGGAACACCCCCGGTTCGGCTGCCGGTGGCCTTTCCGCGGCGGGCGGTCGCGCGGGATCAGGTGAGGTCGAACTCCCCCTCCCGGGCGCCGGAGACGAAGGCTCCCCATTCCGCCGGCGTGAAGATCAGGGATGGGCTCGTCGGACGGCCGCTGTTGCGCATCGCGATGAAGCCCTCGACAAAGGCGATCTGGACATCGCCCAGACCTCGGCTGCTGGACTGCCACTCGGCGTTGCTGAGGTCCAGCTCCGGCTTGTCCCAGCCCGTGAGCGGCTGCTGCTGGATCGTGCTCTCGGCCACGTCCGTGCTCCTCCCGGTTCGTCGTCCGCGGGCCAGCCTAGCGACCGCTCACGATGCCCAACAGGCCACGTGGGAACGACTTTCAGGACTCAGGGGGCTCTGCCCCCACGAGCCACATGGAGAAGAACTGGGAGCCGCCGCCGTAGGCGTGCCCGAGGACCTTGCGGGCGCGGTCCAGCTGGTGCTCCCCGGCCTGCCGGCGCACCTGGAGGGCGGCTTCGGCGAAGCGGATCATGCCGGAGGCGCCGATGGGGTTGGTGGACAGCACTCCGCCGGACATGTTGACCGGCAGATCGCCGTCGAGTTCGGTGACGCCGGACTCGGTGAGCTTCCAGCCCTCGCCCTCGGCGGCGAAGCCGAGGTTCTCCAGCCACATGGGCTCGTACCACGAGAACGGCACGTACATCTCGACGGCGTCGATGTCCCGGCGCGGATCGGCGATGCCGGCCTGGCGGTAGACGTCGGCGGCGCAGTCCTTGCCGGCCTGCGGGGAGACGAAGTCCTTGCCCGCGAACAGGGTCGGCTCGCTGCGCATGGCGCCGCCGAGCATCCAGGCCGGCGGCCGGGGTGCGCGGGCGGCTCCGGCGCGGTCGGTGAGGATCATGGCGCAGGCGCCGTCGGAGGACGGGCAGGTCTCGGAGTAGCGGATGGGGTCCCACAACATGGGTGCGGCCTGGACCTTCTCCAGGGTGATGTCGTGCTCGTGGAGGTGGGCGTAGGGGTTCTTCAGCGCGTTGCGCCGGTCCTTGTAGGCGACGAGGGAGCCGATGGTGTCGGGTGCGCCGCTGCGCCGCATGTAGGCGCGTACATGGGGGGCGAAGAAGCCGCCGGCGCCGGCGAGGAGGGGCTGCTGGAAGGGGATCGGCAGGGACAGGCCCCACATGGCGTTCGACTCGGACTGCTTTTCGAAGGCGAGGGTGAGGACCGTGCCGTGGACGCGGGCGGCGACCAGGTTCGCGGCCACCAGCGCGGTGGACCCGCCGACCGAGCCGGCGGTGTGCACCCGCAGCATGGGCTTGCCCACGGCGCCGAGCGCGTCGGCGAGGTACAGCTCGGGCATCATGACGCCCTCGAAGAAGTCGGGCGCCTTGCCGATGACGACGGCGTCGATGTCCGCCCAGGTCGCCTCTGCGTCCTCGAGAGCGCGTCGGGCGGCCTCGCGGACGAGTCCGGCGATCGAGACGTCCCGGCGGGCGGCCACGTGCTTGGTCTGGCCGACGCCTACGACGGCCACGGGCTCCTTGCTCATCGTGGATCCCCTTCGAGTACGGCGACCAGGTTCTGCTGCAGACAGGGGCCGGAGGTGGCGTGGGCGAGGGCGCGGTCGGACGCGCCGCGGTGGATGCGGGCGGCGGCCTCTCCGATGCGGATCAGTCCGGCGGCCATGACGGGGTTGGCGGCCAGCGCCCCGCCGGAGGGGTTCACGCGGACGTCGTCGCCGAGGCCGAGCGCCCTGCGCAGGATCACCTCCTGGGCGGTGAACGGCGCATGCAACTCGGCGGTGTCGACGGGCCGTTCGAAGGCGCCTGCCTTGTCGGCGGCCAGCCGGGCGGACGGCGAGTCGGTGAGGTCGCGGACGCCGAGCCCGTGTGCCTCGATGCGGTGGTCGATGCCCCGGATCCAGGCGGGCCGTTCGCACAGCTCCCGGGCCCGTTCCCCCGCCGCGAGGATCACGGCGGCGGCGCCGTCGCCGACGGGCGGGCAGTCGCCGGTGCGCAGGGGCCGTACGACGTAGTCGCCCTGGGGGATGCTGCCGCCCTTGACCTGGGCGTGCGGGTTGGCTTCCGCGTCCGCCCGGCTGCGGGCGCCGACGGCTGCCAGCGCGGGCTCGTCGGTGTGGCCGGCGTCTATGAGGGCCTGCGCCTGGAGGGCGGCCAGAGCTATGGAGTCCGGCCACAGGGGCGCTACGTAGTACGGGTCGAGCTGGCGGGTCAGCACGTCCCGCACCGAGCCGGGCGAGCACTTGCCGTAGGAGTACACGAGGGCGGTGTCGGCGTCACCGGTGAGCAGTTTGGTCCAGGCCTCGTACAGCGCCCAGGCGCCGTCCATCTCCACGTGCGACTCGGAGATCGGCGGCCAGGCGCCCACGCCGTCGAGGGCGAGGGTGAAGGAGAAGGCGCGGCCGGCGAGGTAGTCGCTGGAACCGGAGCAGGTGAAGCCGATGTCGGCGGCCCTGAGGCCGGTCTGCGCCAGGACCTCGTGCAGCACCGGCATGACCATCTCGACCTCGGAGGACTCCTCGGTGGAGCGCCGGTGGTCGGTCTGGGCGAAGGCGACGACCGCGATCTCCCGGTTCACAGCAGCTCCTTGTAGGTGTCGTAGTCGGCGTCGGGTTCACCGGCGGGCCGGTAGTGGTCGGGGTAGCGGGCGCCCTCGGTCCACACGGGTTCGACCCGCAGGCCCATGCGGACCTGGTCGTAGGGGACGCCGCCGATCCGGGCGTGCAGGGCGAGGTCGGCGCCGTCGAGGGCGATGTGCGCGTAGACGTAGGGCACCTCGATGTCGAGGTTCTTCGCCTTGATGTTGACGATGCAGAAGGTGGTGACTGTGCCGCGGGGACCTACTTCGACCTGCTCTGCTGTGGCCACGCCACATGTGGGGCAGGCACCCCTCGGCGGGACGTACACCTTGCGGCAGGAGGGGCAGCGTTCGCCGACGGTCCGCTGCTCGGAGAGGGCATGGATGTAGGCGGACTGGGCGCGGCCGGGTGAGTAGGTGTAGTCGAGGCGGGCCGGGGCGACGATCCCGCTGAGCGGCTCGTCGAACGCGCCGGTGTGACCGGTCGGCTGCCCGGCTCCTCCTTCGTACGGCTCGAAGCAGGCGATGTCGGTGATGGCGCCGGTGCGCTCCGCGGCCCAGCGGATGCGCACCCGCATGCCGGTGCGGACGGCGGCCGGGCCGGGGGCGTCGAGGGCGTGCAGCAGGGCGGTGTCGGCGCCGTCGAGCCGGACCAGGGCCCAGGCGAACGGGGTGTCGAGCGGCTGGCCGCGGCGCGGTTCGTGGTTCCACGCCCAGGTGGTGACCGTACCCGTGGGGGCGACCTCCACCAGGTCGCGGATCTCCTCGGCGGTAACGGGGTCGTACTCGACGGGTGGGACGAGGGTGCGTCCGTCGCCGGTCCGCACGCCGAGGACGACGCGTTCGCGCAGGCCGGTGAGGAAGGCGCTCTGGACGGGGCCGAGGGAGCGGGTGAAGGGGAATTCGACGACGAGAGGGGCTCGGAGCACTTCGGGCATCCTGGGGGACTCCTTCGGCGGGTCAGGCGCGCTTGTAGTCGGGGGGCCGTTTCTCCGCGAAGGCGCGGGCGCCTTCCTTGGCGTCGGCGGTGTCGAAGATCGGCCAGCCGCGCGCGAGTTCGGCCGCGAGGCCGTCGGTCTCCGTCATCTCGGCGGCCTCGTACACGGACGCCTTGACGGCCTCGACGGCGAGCGGACCGCAGGCGTTGATCCGCTCGGCGATCTCCAGGGCCTTGCCGATCGCGGTGCCGTCGGGGACGACATGGCCGATCAGGCCGATGTCCGCGGCCTCCCGGGCGGTGTACGGCCGTCCGGTGAGCAGCATCTCCAGGGCGTGGGTGCGCGGGATCTGGCGCTGCAGCCGGACGGTGGAGCCGCCGATCGGGAACAGCCCGCGTCTGACCTCGAAGAGGCCGAACGTCGCGGACTCGCCCGCGACCCGGATGTCGGTGCCCTGGAGGATCTCGGTGCCGCCGGCGACGCAGTACCCCTCGACGGCGGCGATGACCGGTTTGCGCGGGCGATGGTGACGCAGCATCGCCTTCCAGTGCAGGTCGGGATCGGCCTTGAGCCGGTCGCGGTGGTGCTCGCCCTGCATGCCGTTCCCGGCCAGCGCCTTCAGGTCCATCCCGGCGCAGAAGGAGCCGCCGGCCCCGGTGAGCACGATCGAGCGGATCCCGTCGTCCGCGTCGGCCTCCAGCCAGCCGTCGTACAGGCCGACGAGCATCGCGATCGAGAGCGCATTCTTGGCGTCGGGCCTGTTGAGCGTGAGCACGAGTGTGGCACCCTCGCGCCGCACGGTGAGGTGTTCCGTCCCGCCCATGGGCTTTCTCCCCTCGGTGAGAACGAGAACAGGTTGCAGTAGGCGGGGAGGCACTTCAAGGGTTTTCTGACAGACAGTCAGATTTCTTGGCGCGAGGGCTTCACAGTTGCGGCGGCCTTTGCTCTGATGACCGGCGAAGCGACGGTTCTCACCTTTTCTTCGTCGGGGCTGCCGGGGTCAGGAGGAGCGGTGGAGTACAACCTTGCCGACCTGTTCGAGTCGGTCGTGGACGTGGTCCCGGACCGCGAGGCGCTCGTGTACGTCGACCGTCCCGGCACCGGCGCGGAACGCCGTCTGACGTACGCGGAGCTGGACGCGGCCGCCAACCGGATCGCCCACCATCTCCTCGACAGCGGGATCCGGCCGGGGGAACACCTGGGCCTCCACCTGTACAACGGGGTCGAGTACCTGCAGACGGTGCTCGCCTGCCTGAAGGCACGGGTCGTCCCGGTCAACGTCAACTACCGCTATGTCGAAGAGGAGTTGGTGTACCTCTACCGGGACGCCGATCTGGTCGCGCTGGTCTTCGACGCCGAGTTCGCGGACCGGGTGGCGGGCGCGCTGCCACGGGTCCCCCGGCTGCGGCATCTGCTGCGGGTGGGCCCGCAGGCGTCTTCGGTGCCCGGGGCCGTGGCGTTCGCGGACGCGGAGGCCGGCGGCGCTCCCGGGCGGGGCTTCCCGGCCCGCTCCGGGGACGACCAGTTCATCATCTACACCGGCGGCACGACCGGCATGCCCAAGGGTGTGATGTGGCGCCAGGAGGACCTGTTCTTCGCCGGGCTGGGCGGCGGGGCGCCGACCGGGGAGGCGGTGAAGACGCCGGAGGAGCTGGCCGAGCGGGTCGCCGCCGGCGGCCACGGCATCACCTTCTTCCCCACTCCCCCGCTGATGCACGGCACCTCGACGCTGACCGCGTTCATCGGCTTCAACTTCGGCCAACGTGTCGTCGTGCACCGCAAGTTCGTGCCGGAGGAGGTGCTGCGGACCGTCGAGAAGGAGAAGGTCACCAGCATGTCGCTGGTCGGCGACGCGATGCTCCGGCCGCTGATCGACGCGCTGAGCGGGCCGCTGAAGGGCACGGACTGCTCCGCCCTGTTCAGCGTGTCCTCGTCGGGCGCGATCATGTCGGAGACGGTGCGCCGGCAGTTCCGGGAGCTGGTCCCGAACGCCGTGCTGCTCAACAACTTCGGCTCCTCCGAGTCCGGCTTCAACGGCACGGCGACGGAGGACTCCGGTCCCGAGCGCGGCTTCCGGCTGAGGGTCAACTCCCGTACCCGCGTGGTGGATCCGGCGACGTACGAGCCGGTCGCGACGGGCGAGATCGGCCGGGTCGCCCAGTGCGGCCATGTCCCGCTCGGCTACTACAACGACCCGCGCAAGACCGCCGAGACGTTCTTCGAGAAGGACGGGCAGCGCTGGGTCCTGCTCGGCGACATGGCGACGGTCGACGAGGACGGCGTGGTCACCGTGCTCGGCCGGGGCTCGCAGTGCATCAACACCGGAGGCGAGAAGGTCTACCCGGAAGAGGTCGAGCAGGCGCTCAAGGCGCATCCGGACGTGTACGACGCGCTGGTCGCCGGGGTGCCGGACGCCACCTGGGGCAACCATGTGGCGGCCGTGGTGCAGCTGCGGGAGGGAGCGGCGCGGCTCTCGCTCGACGACATCCAGAGCCACTGCCGTACCCGGCTGGCCGGTTACAAGATCCCCCGCCAGCTGGTGATCACGGACTCCGTCCGGCGGTCCCCGAGCGGCAAGGCGGACTACCGGTGGGCGCGGGAGGTGGCGGTGGCCGCCGACCAGCGGTAGCACCCCGGGGTGTCCCCCCGCCCTCTCCGCCCCGCAGGACTACTCTGTGCGCACGATCGACGCCCACCCGGCCACGCTCGGTGACCGTCGATCGGTCGAGCGACGCCGGTCCCGGCCTTCCGCACCGCACCGGCACCGGCCACGCACGGAAGGATCTGCGGGTGACGCACCCCACGCCTGATCACCTCCCGGCAAGCCCCCACGAGCCACGCAACGGGGCGGGAGAGGACGGGGGACCTGCCGGGCCGGAGCGGGCTGGGGATGCGGCAGAGCCACGACCGGCTGGGGATGCGTTCTGGTCGGGGGAAGCCGTCGGTGCTGCCGGGACGGCGGAGCCTCGGGGGCTTGCGGGGCCGGTGGGAGCCGGGAATGTCGGCGGCGCCACCGTAATCGAGGGGTCCGGCTGGCCGGCGGAGGCCGCAGGCGCTGCTGGACCGGGGCAGGCCAAAGGCACTTCGGTGCTGGAGGCGCAGGAGGCAGTGGCGCCCGAGCCGGTCGGTGAACGCGGGCGCGTCGCGCGGGGCGCGACCGCGTGGGCCCGACGGCTCGGTGGGCGTACCCGCATCGCCCGGGATTTGGCCGTACAGGTCCTGCGGCTCGCCGGGCGGGATCGTGGCGTGCCGGGCGCGTCCGCGTGGGAGGGGCGGGCCGGGGGGCGGGACCGTGTCGGGCGGGGAGTGGCCGTCGGGGTGACCGTCCTCGCCGCCGCTCTGCTCCTGGCCGCCCTGCTGCTGCCGAACCAACCCGACCGGCTCACGCCGACCGCGTTCCTGCGTCTGCCCGGTGAGGGCGTTCTGCTCGCCGCCGTGCTGCTCGCGCTGCCGCCCCGGCCGCGACGGGTCGGCGCCATGGCCGTCGGCGCGCTGATCGGCCTGGTCACCCTGCTCAAATGCCTCGACGTGGGTTTCTACTCGGTGCTGTACCGCCCCTTCGATCCGGTGCTGGACTGGGGTCTGCTGGGCAGCGCGGCGGACTATCTGCGCGAGACGTCCGGCCGCGCCGGCGAGCTGGCCGCGCTCGCCGGCGCGCCGCTCCTCGCGATCGCCGTCCTCGCCCTCACCGCCGGTGCGACGGTGCGGCTGACCGCCCTGATGGCCCGCCACCGCGCCCGAGCCGTCCGTGTCGTCCTGGTGCTGAGCACCGCCTGGATCACCTGCGTCGTGCTCGGCCTGCGCAGCGGTGGCGTGCCGGTCGCCTCGACGCTCGACGCGGATCTCCTGGGCACCCGCGTCGAGCAGGTGCGCCTCTCCCTCGCCGACGCACGCCTCTTCCGGCGCGAGGCCGCCGTCGACGCCTTCGCCCACACGCCCCCGGGGCAGCTGCTGACCGGTCTGCGCGGCAAAGATGTGCTGTTCACGTTCATCGAGAGCTACGGCCGTTCGGCGATCGAGGACCCGGCGATGGCCCCGCGGATCGACGCCGTGCTCAAGCGGAGCACCGAGACCCTCGCGGCCGCCGGATTCCGGGCGCGCAGCGGCTGGCTGCGCTCGCCGGTGACCGGTGGCGGCAGCTGGCTCGCCCACTCGACGTTCCTGTCCGGCCTGTGGATCAACAACCAGCAGCGGTTCCGCACGCTCACCTCCAGCGACCGGACGACCCTCACGGGCTCCTTCCGCAGGTCCGGCGCCTGGCGCACGGCGGGGATCGTGCCCGGGGTGCTGGTGGCCTGGCCGGAGGGCCGCTTCTTCGGCCTGGACCACATCTACGACGGCCATCACCTCGACTACCACGGGCCGGACTTCGGCTGGTCGCAGGCGCCGGACCAGTTCGCCCTGGAGACGTTCCAGAGGCGGGAGTTCGGCAGGCGGGGCCGGGGTCCGCTGATGGCGGAGATCATCCTGACCTCCAGCCACTATCCGTGGGCGCCCGTGCCTCACCTGGTCGACTGGGCGGCGCTCGGCGACGGCTCGGTCTTCCAGCAGGTCAGGCGGGGCGGCTCGACCGAGAAGGAGGTCTGGGGCAACCCGGAGAGCGTGCGCGCCGCGTACCGCACGTCGATCGAGTACTCGCTGAACAGCCTCGTCGGGTTCCTGCGGCGGTACGGCAATGAGAACACGGTCCTGGTCTTCCTGGGCGACCACCAGCCCGTGCCGACCGTCACCGCGAACAGTCCCCGCAAGGACGTGCCGGTCACCCTCGTCGCCCACGACCCCAAGGTGCTGGACCGGATCTCCGGCTGGGGCTGGACGGAGGGCCTGAAGCCCGCCTCGAACGCACCCATCTGGGCGATGAACAGCTTCCGCAACCGCTTCCTGCGGGCGTTCGGGCCGCAGCCGGGCGGATCCGGGCGGGGGCAGTAGTTCCCGTCGTAACTCCACACGACCATGGTCCGGTTCAGGCCGGTGCGGACCGGTGCGAGGCGGTGCGGGCCGGTGCAGAAAATCTTCGCAACCCTCTTGTCCGGAGCCGCATGGCCTGAATTACTGGCCCAGTGCGGATCGACCGAATGATCGGTCGTCCGGTATGTGAGGATGGCGAGGGAGACGACGCGATGGCGGACACGACGGACCTGCTCGACGCGGGCGAACGGCTCGGGCCCGGGGAACTGCGGGAACTGCAGCTGGAGCGACTGCGCACCTCACTACGACACGCCTATGACAACGTGCCGTTCTACCGGGCGTCCTTCGACAAGGCCGGCGTCCGACCGGAGGACTGCCGCTCCCTCGCCGACCTGGCCCGCTTCCCCTTCACGACCAAGGCCGACCTCAGGGAGAACTACCCGTACGGCATGTTCGCCGTGCCACGCGAACGGATCCGTCGGCTGCACGCCTCCAGCGGCACCACCGGCCGCCCCACAGTGGTCGGCTACACGGACAACGATCTTTCCATGTGGGCCGACATGGTGGCGCGCTCGATCCGGGCGGCCGGCGGACGTCCCGGTGACATCGTGCATGTGGCTTACGGCTATGGGCTGTTCACCGGCGGGCTGGGCGCCCACTACGGTGCCGAGCGCCTGGGTTGTACGGTCGTCCCGGCCTCCGGCGGTATGACGGCCCGGCAGGTGCAGCTGATCCGCGACCTGGAACCCGCCATCATCATGGTGACCCCGTCCTACATGCTCACGCTGCTGGACGAGTTCGAGCGCCAGGGCGTCGATCCGCGTGCCACTTCGCTGCGCGTGGGCATCTTCGGGGCCGAGCCCTGGACCCAGGAGATGCGGCGCGAGATCGAGGAGCGGTTCGCCATCGACGCCGTCGACATCTACGGGCTGAGCGAGGTGGTCGGCCCGGGGGTGGCCCAGGAGTGCGCGGAGACCAAGGACGGGCTGACGATCTGGGAGGACCACTTCTATCCGGAGGTGGTCGATCCGATCACCGGCGAGGTACTGCCGGAGGGTGAACAGGGCGAGCTGGTGTTCACCTCGCTGACCAAGGAGGCCATGCCGATCATCCGGTACCGCACCCGGGACCTGACCAGACTGCTGCCCGGTACGGCACGGGCGTTCCGGCGGATGGAGAAGATCACCGGACGCAGTGACGACATGGTGATCCTGCGCGGGGTCAACCTCTTCCCGACACAGATCGAGGAGATCGTGCTCCGCACACCGGGCGTGGCCCCTCACTTCCAGCTCCGGCTGACCCGTGAGGGACGGCTGGACCGGCTCACCGTCCGGGCCGAGGCACGCCCCGACGCGGGGCCGCAGTCCCGGGACGCGGCGGCCCGGTCCATCGCCGCGGCCGTGAAGGACGGCGTCGGGGTGTCCGTCGACGTGGAGATCGTGGAGCCGGAGTCGCTGGAGCGCTCGGTCGGCAAGATCCGCCGGATCGTGGACCTGCGGCAGCGGGACGCCGGATAGGGCCACCCGCGCCCGCGCCACCGGGCAGGAGGCCCGGTGGCCGGCCGTGATCGCATCGACGTACCTCGAAACATCGTCGCGGTCCTATACTCCGAAGGCATGACGGACACCACCCCCTTCCCGGACCAGGATCTGGTCAACGCGCTGCGGGCGCTGTCCAATCCGATGCGGCTGCAGATGCTCCGCTGGCTGCGCGAGCCCGAGCGGCACTTCCCGATGGAGACGGCCATCGCCGATCCGGCCGAGGTCGGTGTGTGCGTGAGCCACATCCAGGCCAAGGCGGGCCTGGCCCAGTCGACGGTCTCGGCCTACATGGCCGAACTCCAGCGCGCGGGTCTGGTCCGGGCCACCCGCGTGGGCAAGTGGACCCACTACAAGCGGGACGAGCAGCGCATCGCCGATCTGGTCGCGGAGCTGGGACAGACGCTCTAGCTCCGGCTCCGGCTCCGGCTCCGGCTCCGGGCGACCCTCGCCGTCACCCACCGGCACCCACCGGCACCCACCGGCACCCACGACGCACCCGGCACCCCCGAGGATCCGCCCCGCACCCGCTTGCGCTTCAAATCGTTAATCTGCGATATTTCGATCGACAGATTCGATCGCCCTGCGAGGGAGTACACCCATGGACCTCGGCACGTTCGGGATCTACACCTTCGACTTCGAGCACCAGCCGGCCGCACAGATCCGGGATGCGGTGCGGGAACTGGAGGAGCTGGGCTGGCCGGCCGTCTGGATCCCGGAGCTGCTCGGACGGGACGCGTTCACCCACGCCGGCCATCTGCTGGCGTCCACCCGGCGGCTGACCGTGGTGAACGGCATCGCCCGGATCTGGTCCCGGGAGGCCCGCTGGACGTACGGCGCCGCCCTGCTGCTCGCGGATGCCCATCCGGGGCGGCATGTGCTCGGCCTGGGCTTCGGCGGGCAGCCGCGCCCGGGGGTCAAGCCCCTCGCCGCGATGGCCGCCTACCTCGACGAGCTGGACTCCATGGACACGCCCAACCCCCGCCCGGCACGGCCCGTCCGGCGCCTGCTGGCCGGGTACGGCCCGAAGATGCTGGAGCTGGCCCGTGACCGGGCCGACGGTGCGCAGACCTACCACGTGAACACGGACCACACCGCGCGGGCACGGGAGATCCTCGGCCCGGACTCCTTCCTGGCCGTCGAGCACGCGGTGCTGTTCGAGTCCGACCCGGACCGGGCCCGCGCCGTCGCGCGCGAGCATCTGCACGGCTACCTGCGAACCCCGTACAACATCGCCAAGTTCCGCCGGCTCGGCTACACCGACGACGACCTGTCCGGCGGCGGCAGCGACCGCTTCGTGGACGACCTGGTGTTCTGGGGCGACCCGGACACGGTCGTACGAAAGCTCCACGGGCAGGTGGCGGCGGGTGCCGATCACGTCGCCGTGCAGGTGATCGGCGTGGCGCCGGGCGTATCGGCGCTGCCGCACTGGCGGTTGCTGGCCGACGCCCTGCTGTCGCCGACAACCCGCTGAAGGCCCGCCGAAGACCCGCCGAAGGCCTCGGCTAGCCGCTGAAGCGGTCCCGCAGTTCGCGCTTGAGGATCTTTCCGCTGGCGTTGCGCGGCAACTCGTCGACGAACAGCACCCGCTTGGGCGCCTTGAAGGGCGCGAGCTTCTGCTTCACATGCGCGATGAGCTGGTCCTCGGTCACCTCGCCGCGCGGGACGACGACCGCGGTGACGGACTCGATCCACCGCTCGTCGGGCAAGCCGATCACAGCGGTCTCCGCGACGGCCTCATGGGTGTACAGGGCGTCCTCGACCTGGCGTGAGGCCACCAGGACGCCGCCGGAGTTGATGACGTCCTTCACCCGGTCGACGATCGTGAAGTAGCCGTCGGCGTCGCGCACGGCGAGGTCGCCGGAGCGGAACCAGCCGTCCCGGAAGGCCTCCGCGGTCTCCTCGGGCTTGTCCCAGTAGCCCTCGCACAACTGCGGTGAGCGGTAGACGATTTCGCCGGGCGTGCCCGCGGGCACGTCCTCGCCCTTGTCGTCCACGACGCGCGCGTCCACGAACAGCACGGTCCGGCCGCAGGAGTCCAGCCGGCCCTCGTGCTCGTCGGGGCCGAGCACCGTGGCCAGCGGTCCGATCTCGCTCTGCCCGAAGCAGTTGTAGAAGGCGAGTGCGGGCAGGCGTTCCCGCAGCCGCCGCAGCACGGGGACGGGCATGATCGACGCGCCGTAGTAGGCCTTGCGCAGACCGCCGAGGTCACGGGTGGCGAAGTCGGTCCGGCCCGCCAGGCCGATCCACACCGTGGGCGGCGCGAACAGACTGTCCACGCGGCCCTTCTCGACGAGGTCGAACAGCCGGTCCCCGTCGGGCCCGTCCAGGATGACGTTGGTGGCTCCGACGGCGAGGTAGGGCAGCAGGAACACATGCATCTGGGCCGAGTGGTAGAGCGGCAGCGCATGTGCGGGCCGGTCGCCGGCGCTCAGGTCGAGCGCGGTGATGGCGCTCAGATACTCGTGCACGAGAGCCCGGTGGGTCATCATCGCGCCCTTGGGCAGGGCGGTCGTACCGGAGGTGTACAGCAACTGCACCAGGTCGTCGGTGCGGGGTTCCGGCCCGTCGTAGGGGGGCGTGTCCGCGAGCCGGGCGAGGAGTGAACCGTCGGCGTCCCGGAGCGGCAACGTCCCTACGCCGTCCGGGAGTCGGCCGGTGAGGGCCGGGTCGGCGAGGACGAGGGTGCTGCCGGACTGGCCGACGAGGTACGCCAGGTCGTCCCCGGTCAGGTTGTGGTTGACCGGCACATGGACCAGGCCCGCTCGGGCGCAGGCGAGGAACGCGATGAGGTAGGCGTCGGAGTTGTGGCCGTAGGCGCCGACGCGGTCGCCGGGCGCGAGTCCCTGCGCGAGCAGCACCGAGGCCGCTCGGGAGACGGCGTCGTCGAGTTCCTCGTACGTCCAGCGGCGCTCGCCGTACTCCACCGCGAGGCGGGCCGGGGTGCGTCGGGCGCTGCGCCGCAGCACCCCGTCGACCGTGCTGCCATGTCCCTGCGTCATGGCTCATGATCCTCGGTCCGTCACGGAGGCTGGTCAAGCATCGTGTGCCGTCGAAGCACAAAGCATCAACGGTCGTTCACCGAATGCAACTTTTTGCTTCGGTGTGCTCCTGTGCGCCCCTTTGGAGAAAGGTTTCCGGAAAGCAAGCACCGTTGAACTTGGGCAGGACAAGTCTCAGACGCCAAGTCCGAAGTCCTTCGCACATTTCACGCGCCACGTTGGGCAGGAGGTATCCATGAGTCTCGCTGTGCCTGAACAGAAACGAACGTGGACGACAGGTACTGCTCCCGGCATATTCCCACTCCTCGGTCACGGTATCGCCTTCTACCGTCGGCCGCTGGCGTTTCTGAATTCTTTGCCCGCGCACGGGGATCTCGTCGAAATACGGTTGGGCCCCCAGCGCGCCTGGATGGTGTGCCACCCGGAGCTGACCCACGAGGTGCTCATGGACCCGCACACCTTCGACAAAGGGGGCCCGCTGTACGACAGGCTCGGCAAACTGATGGGGGACGGTATCGTCACCTGCCGCCAGCAGACGCACCGGGACAAGCGCAGGCTGCTGCAGCCCGGCTTCCGCCCCTCGCACGTGGCCGCGTACACGGACCTCGTCGCCCAGGAGGCCGAGTCGGTGTGCGACGCGTGGCCGACGGGGCGGCCGGTTCCCGTCACCGAGGCGATGATGACCCTCACGACCCGTGTGATCAGCCGTGTGCTCCTCTCCGACTCGCTGGACGACGCGACGACCGCCGAGGTGCGGGACTGTCTCACCGATGTCGTCCGGGGTCTCTTCGTCCGCACGGTCGTACCGATCGACGCCCTGTTCCGCCTCCCCGTGCCCGCCAACCGCCGCTATCGGCGCGCGCTCTCCCGCCTGCACACGATCATCGACGCGGTGATCGCGGAGCGCCGCCGCGGTGCCGACCGCGACGACGTGCTGGGAACGCTGCTGGCGGCCACGCGCGGCGACGGCGTGCCGGCGCCGATCACCGACCAGGAGGTCCACGACCACCTGATCACGCTGCTGCTCACCGGCGTCGAGACCCAGGCACTGTGCCTGTCCAGCGCCTTCAGCCTGCTCGCCCGCCATCCGGAGGCCGAGGGCCGCCTGCACGCCGAGCTCGACTCCGTCCTCGGCGAAGGCCGACGGCCCGGTCCCGAGGACCTGCCGCACCTCGTCCACACCCGGTGCGTCGTCTCCGAGACGCTGCGCCACTCGTCCCCCGGCTGGCTCTTCACCCGCGTCACCACCAGGGAGACGGAACTCGCCGGGTGCCGTCTGCCCGCGGGCGCCGCCGTCCTGTACAGCCCCCACCTCCTTCACCACGATCCCTCGTCGTTCCCCGACCCCGAGCGTTTCGACCCCGGCCGCTGGCTGCCGGGGCGGCCCACCGCAGAACAGCGCCGCGCGATGATGCCGTTCTCCGCGGGCAACCGCAAGTGCCTCGGCGACGAGTTCGCCATGGTGGAGGCCACCTTGGCGCTCGCGACCATCGCCGGCCGCGTGCGCCTGCGCCATCTGCCGGGGTACGTCGAACGCACACCGCGTCCCGGAATCACGATGGGACCGCGTTCCCTGGTCATGATCTGCGAACCCCGTTCCCGTGTGCCCGCCGCCGCCTCGCCCACGTCCCGAGCAACAGCCGCCCCTCGCACATCGGAATCCCGAACGGCAGGTGAGCACGTTGTCGACAACGCATGAGGAAATTGCGCTCGGCGCACCGGACGGAAAACCGGTCTCCAACCTCAGGGACCTGATCGACACCCACCTCCACATGCCTTTCCCGTTCCGGCACAACCCGCATGAGGCCGAAGCCGCGGCCGGTGTCGAGGCATGGCTGGACGAGTGGGGACTGATGGCGGAACCAGGTGTGCCCGCGATGATCGCCCGCACGCGCCCCGCCGAACTCGCGTCCTACACCAGCCCCGCCCTGGATTTGGGTCTCCTTCAGATCGTGGCTCATCAGATCGCCTACCAGTTCGTCTTCGACGACCGTGCGGAGAGCGTCGGCCGGTGCTCCCCCGCCGCGCTGGTGCCCATGCTGTGCGAGAGCGTCGCGATTCTGCGGGACGGCCGGCGGCCCGGCACTCCCCTCGGCGCGGCCCTGGCCGATCTCTACCGACAGGTCCGGGAACGGAGCACACCCGCGCAGGCCGCGCGGTGGGCCTGGAAGAGCTGTGAATACGTACACGGCCTGCTGTACGAGGCGGTGGCCCAGGCCCAACCGCTCCTTCTGCGGACCCGGGACTGCCTCTCCATCCGGTCGCTGACCGCGGGCGTCGAGCCGTTCTACCCTCTGTACGAGGCCGCCCAGCCACGCGAACCGGCCGCGGCCGAGGTCCACCACCCCGTCGTACGGCGACTGAGCCGGCTGTCGGCCGACGCGGCGGTGTGGACGGCCGACCTGTTCTCGGCGGTGAAGGAGCAGCGCGCGGGCGAACTGATCAACGTGGCCCTGGCCCACCAGCGCGAACGCGGATGCTCTCTGCAGACCGCCGTCCTCCTGGCCGTCCAGGAGATCAACAGCACGATCGAGGAGTTCGAGGAGCTCTACGCGCTGATCGCACCGGAGTTGAGCCCCGCCGGTCTCGGCTGCGTGGAGGGCATGATCGGCTGGATCCGCGGGTGCTACGACTGGTCCCGCACGGTCCCGCGCTACGCGGACGCGGCGTTGGTGCCCGTCCTGCCGTAGGGGGCACGGACACGTTCCGGTGCCTCGGGGAGGCGTCCATCCAGGCCTCCTACCCACTGATCGGGCGTTCTCCCACTCACCGTCGATGTTTTCATCCTATAGTGCCCAATCCGTCCTCCCCCACCTCGTCGAGGCGTACGCTCGGCTCCCCCCGAGCCGAGCGACAGAAGGCGGTACGGCACATGGCGATGGAGCCGCGGCACCCGGTCACGGAGCAAAGGACGTTGATCGAGCGCCGCCGGGAACTTCAGGCCCTCGACGCCGCGTTCAAGGAGCTGCGTCGCACCACGGACGGGGTGCCGCGAGCGCGGCGCCGGGGGCTGCTCGCCTTCAGTGGACCGGCCGGGCTGGGCAAGACGGCACTCATCACGGAAGCACGTGACCGGGCCGCGGCAGCCGGGGTCACGGTGCTGTCGGGCAGAGGCGGGGAGAAGGAGCAGGGGTCGGCATTCCGCGTCGTGCGCCAGTTGGTGCAGCCCTGGCTGGCGCGGATGGAGGGGGCGGAACTCCGCGCCTTCCTGGGAAGTTGGTACGACGTCATGGCCGCCGTGCTCGGTCTCGAAGCCAAAGGCCCCGCCCCTGCACCGGACCCGACCGGGGTCCGCGAGGGTCTCGACTGGGTCATGACGCGACTCACCATGAAGAAGGCGCCCGTCGTCCTGCTCCTGGACGACCTGCACTGGGCGGACGCCGAATCCCTGAGCTGGCTCGCTTCGTTCGCCTCCCGGGTCGACGACCTTCCCCTGCTGATCGTGGTCGCCTACCGGCCCGACGAGCTGCCGTCCGAAGCGAGCGAACTGCGCACGCTCGTCGGACACCACGGGGACCACCCCCAGGATCTGCCGCACCTGACGGCCGACGGGGTGGCGCAGATCATCAGGAACAAGGTCGGCGAGGCAGCCGAGGACGTGTTCTGCAAGGAATGCTGGTCGGCCACCGCAGGGAGTCCCTTCGAGGCGGTGGAGCTCGCCATCGGGCTCGCCGAGCGGAACGTGAGGGGCACCGAGGACGACCTGCCCGTGATGCGTGAACTCGCCGCGGCGATCAAGGGCCCGGGACTGGTCGAGCGGCTGGAACGGCTCGGCACGGCGACCGTCCGCTTCGCGCACACCGCGGCCGTACTGGGTTCGCCCTTCTCCCCGCAGCTCGCCGCGACCATCGCGGTGCTCGGCGACGAGGCCGTCACCGAGGCGACCGAGGACCTGCGCGCGGCCCGGATCCTCGCCGACGGCCACGGACCCGAAGGCGAGCTGGAGTTCCTTCACCCACTGGTCGCCACGACGATCTACCGGTCCATCCGCACGGGCTTCCGCGTCGGTCTGCACAACGCCGCCGCGCAGGCCGTGCTGGACGCGGGATACGGCCCCACCGCCGCCGCCCGGCACCTGCTGGAGGTCCCCTGCGAGGGCAGCCCGGAGACGGTCGCATGTCTGCGCGAGGCCGCTCGCGAGTACCTGCGCGCCGGTGCGACCGAGGCCGCCCGGCGCCTGCTGACCCGCGCGCTGCAGGAGCCGCCCCTGCCCGAGGACCGCGCCGCGCTCCTCCACGAACTCGCGTGCGCCACCTTCCTGATCGAGCCCACGGCCACGGTGCGGCATCTCCGCCAGGCGCTGGCGGAGCCCGACGTAGACCCTGACCTGCGTGCCTCCATCGTCTACCGGCTGACGACCGCGCTGGCCCACACCGATCAGATGGCCGAGGCCGTGACGGTGGCCGCCGAGGAGGCACGCCAGGCCACGAACCCCCGCGTCAAACTGCGCATGCAGGCCGATCAGTTCGTCTGGAGCACGATGCGCGCGGACGATCCCGACTCCCCCGCCCGCTCCCGGACACTGGCGCGTCTGGCCGAGCAGCTGCCCGGTCGCAGCCTGGAGGAGCGCTACATCCTCGGACTGCGGGCCTGGGATGCCGTCCTGCGCGGCGAGCCGCGCCAGACCGCCCTCGCGTACGCAGAGAACTCCCTGCGCGGCGGCATGAGTTGGACCGACGAGAACCGGGGCTTCGAGGTGCCCCTCTCGGTCGCCCTGGTGTTCATGTACGGCGACCAGCCGCACCGGGCCGAGGAGTTGTTCGAGAAGGGGATCGCCGAGTGCGCGGGCAAGGGGTGGCACGGCTCCCACCTGGCCTTCGGCCAGAGCATCGCCGGATACGTCCGCTACCACCGCGGCTGCCTGGCCGAGGCCGAGGACCTGGTCAGGGAAGGCCTGCGCATCGCCGACAAGGTGGACGGGGTCGTGGCCGCCCGGTGGTACGCCGTCAGCGTCCTGATCCAGACCCTGCTGGCCCGTGGGCGCGTCACCGAGGCACGCGCACTCGCCGACGAGCACCGCTTCGGCGAGACGACTCTGAACGCCGTCATCTATCCCGATCCCCGTACCGTGTACGCGGAGTTGCTCCTGGCCGAGGGACGGCACGCCGAAGCGGTGCCGTTGCTGTCCTCGGTCGGGGACTGGCTGGACAGGCGGGCCTGGCGGAACCCGGCCTGGTGCCCGTGGCAGCTCCGCCTGGCCTCCGCGCTCGCCCCCACCGCCGCGGACGAGGCGGTCCGCCACGCCGGGGACGCCGTGAAGCGCGCCCGGGACTTCGGCGCCGCCGCCACCATCGGCCAGGCCCTGCACACCCTCGCCGAGGTGACCGGCGGACCGGCGGCGGTCGATCTCCACGCGGAGGCCGTCGAGCATCTGGAGCAGTCGCCCGCCGCCTACGAGCTCGCCCGCGCCCAGGTCGGTCACGGTGCCGCGCTGTCCCGGGCCGGGCGGCTGCAGGAGGCCGCCGACCGGCTCTACCAAGGCCTGGAAGGCGCCGTCCACTGCGGGGCCGAGGCGCTCGCCGCCCGAGCCAGGGCAGAACTCTCGGCGGCCGGTATGCGCCCGCTGCCGCTGCGGTACGCGCAGGCGGACACCCTGACCGTCCAGGAGCGTCGTACCGCCGAACTGACCGTGCAGGGACGCTCGGTGGAGGTGACCGCCAAGGAACTGCACCTCACCGAGCAAGGGGTGCGGCAGTTGCTGTCCAGCGTCTACCGGAAGATCGGCACCGACGCCGCCGGCCTGGCCAGGTCACTGGAGAACCTTCCGCGCCCTCGCCCCTGAGGGATCACAGGGGCCGCGTGCGCCCTTGCCAGTACGGGTCCCGCAGCCGCCTCTTGTACAGCTTGCCGTTGGGGTCGCGGGGCATCTCGGTGGTGAAGTCGACGCTCCTCGGGCGCTTGTAGCCGGCGAGCTGCCCCGCGCAGTGGTCGAGCAGGGCGGCGGCGAGGGCCGGGCCGGGCTCGTGGCCGGGCGCCGGTTCGACCACGGCCTTGACCTCCTCGCCCCAGTCGTCGTGCGGGATGCCGAAGGCGGCCGCGTCGGCGACGGCCGGGTGGGAGAGCAGCACGGACTCGATC
Organism: Streptomyces yokosukanensis; assembly: GCF_001514035.1. GTDB lineage: Bacteria > Actinomycetota > Actinomycetes > Streptomycetales > Streptomycetaceae > Streptomyces > Streptomyces yokosukanensis. The sequence continues at coordinate 144,129 of NZ_KQ948210.1, forward strand.
TCGGCCGGGTAGATGTTGACCCCGCCGGAGATGATCATGTCGATCTTGCGGTCGCGGAGGAAGAGGTAGCCGTCCGCGTCCAGGTAGCCGAGGTCGCCGACGGTGAAGAAGTCGCCGATGCGGTTCTTGCGGGTCTTGGCCTCGTCCTTGTGGTACGAGAAGCCGCCGGTGCTCATCTTCATGTAGACGGTGCCCAGTTCGCCGGGCGGGAGGCGGTTGCCGTCGTCGTCGAAGACCGCGAGTTCGCTGATGGGCCAGGCCTTGCCGACGGTGCCGGGCTTCTTCAGCCAGTCCTCGGCGGTGGCGAAGGCGCCGCCGCCCTCGCTGGCCGCGTAGTACTCCTCCACACAGTGCCCCCACCAGTCGATCATGGCCCGTTTGACGTGGTCGGGGCAGGGGGCGGCGCCGTGGATGGCGTGCCGCATGGACGAGACGTCGTAGCGGGCCCTCACCTCGTCCGGGAGGGCCAGCAGGCGGTGGAACTGGGTGGGGACCATATGCGTGTGGGTGCACCGGTGGGTGTCGATGCGGCGGAGCATCTCTTCGGGGGTCCACTTGTCCATCAGCACCAGAGTGTGGCCGATGTGCAGGGACGCGCCCGCGAACTGCAGGACGGCCGTGTGGTAGAGCGGCGAGCAGACCAGGTGGACGTTGTCGTCGAAGGGCTTGATGCCGAAGATCCCGAGGAAGCCGCCCAGATAGGCCTCCTCGGGCGTCTTTCCGGGCAGCGGGCGGCGGATGCCGCGCGGGCGGCCCGTCGTGCCGGAGGTGTAGTTCATGACCCAGCCGAGCTCCCGGTCGCCGGGCGCGGACTCCGGCTGCCCGTCGAGGAGTTCGGCGTACGGCCTGAAGCCCGGCGAATCGCCGACCGCGTACCGGTGGGTGGCGGGCAGGCCCGCCTCGTCGGCGGCGGCGCGGGCCGCGTCGGCGAACCGCTCGTGGGTGATGAGCACCTTGGCGCCGGAGTCGGCGACGATCCAGGCGATCTCGGGGCCGACGAGGTGGTGGTTGACGGGGACCAGGTAGAGGCCTGCCTGGGTGGCGGCCAGATAGGCGGTGACGAACTCGACGCCGCCCGGCAGGACGACGGCGAAGGCGTCGCCGCGCTGCAGTCCGGCCGCGCGCAGCCCGTGGACGAGGCGGTTGGCGGCGCTGTGCAGACGTCCGGCGGTCCACTGCTCGCCGTCGGGGGCGACGAGGACGGTGCGGTCGGGGTGCTGGGCGGCCTGGGCCCAGAATCCGGCGGGGGGTGTGCTCACGACTGGCCGCTCCTTCCGGCGATGCGGTTGATGCGGTCCACGGCCCGTTCGAAGCCGCGGGTGAGGTCGTCGAAGACGGCCTGGACGCTGCGTTCGCTGTTCATGCGGCCGACGATCTGGCCGACGGGAGTGCCGAGCAGCGGTTCGACCTCGTACTTCTGGATCCGGGAGACCGCCTCGGCCACCAGCAGGCCCTGCAGCGGCATGGGCAGGGTGCCAGGTCCGGCGGGGTCGTCCCAGGCGTCGGTCCACTCGGTACGGAGCTGGCGTGCGGGCTTGCCGGTGAGGGCGCGGGAGCGGACGGTGTCGCCGGACCCGGCGGCGAGGAGCTTTCGGGTCAGGGCGGGCGTGTGCAGATCGGCCTCTGTGGTGGTCAGCCATACAGAGCCCAGCCACACACCCTGGGCGCCGAGTGTGAGGGCGGCCGCCACCTGCTGTCCGCTGCCGATGCCTCCGGCCGCGAGAACGGGCAGGGGGGCGACGGCCTCCACGACTTCGGGTGTGAGCACCATGGTGGCGATCTCACCGGTGTGGCCGCCGGCCTCGTAGCCCTGGGCGACCACGATGTCGATGCCCGCCTCCTGGTGCTTGCGGGCGTGCCGGGCGCTGCCCGCGAGGGCGGCGACCATGATGTTCCGGTCGTGGGCGCGGGCGACGACGTCGGCGGGCGGGGAGCCGAGGGCGTTGGCGAGGAGCCTGATCGGATGGTCGAAGGCGACGTCGAGCTGGGTGCGGGCGACCTCCTCCATCCAGCCGGTGATGCGCCACCCGGAGGCCTCCCCCTCGGCCAGTTCGGGGACCCCGTGCCGGGTGAGGGTCTCGCGCACGAACTGCCGGTGCCCCTCGGGGATCATGGCCTCGACATCGGCCTCCGTCAGTGTTTGATCTTTGGGGGCCTCGACCTTCTTGGCCGGCATGACGACGTCGAGTCCGTAGGGCCGGCCGTCGACGTGCGCGTCGAGCCAGTCGAGGTCGCGTTTGAGGTCGTCGGGGGCGGTGTAGCGGACCGCGCCGAGCACGCCGAAACCGCCGGCCCGGCTGATGGCCGCGGCGACGGCGGGGAACGGCGTGAAGCCGAAGACGGCGTGCTCGACTCCCAGTTTCCTGCTCAGCTCCGTCTGCATGCGCGCAGGATGCCGCAGCCGGCCGGACGACGGAAGAGGTTCCCTGACGTTCCGTCAGATTCTTTGGCGCCGGCTCACGCTCCCGACACGCGCGGCGGGTTACGCGGTTGCCTCCAGGACGGCCATCGCCGCGTTGTGGCCCGGCACCCCGCTGACTCCTCCTCCGCGCACCGCGCCCGCGCCGCACAGCAGGACGTTCGGGTGCCGGGTCTCCACTCCCCAACGGCCCGTGTCCGGCTGGGCGTAGGGCCAGGACAGGGCGCGGTGGAAGATGTTGCCGCCGGGCAGCCGCAGGTCGCGTTCGAGGTCGAGCGGGGTCTTCGCCTCGATGCAGGGGCGGCCGTCGGCGTCGGTGGCCAGGCAGTCGGCCAGGGGCTCGGCGAGGTGGGCGTCGAGCTGGGCGAGCGTGGACTTCAGCAGTTCCTCGCGCACGGCGTCGTTGTCCCGGTCGAAGAGGCGGGCCGGGGTGTGCAGTCCGAACAGGGTGAGCGTCTGGTAGCCGCGCTCGGCGAGGTCGGGGCCGAGGATGGTGGGGTCGGTCAGGGAGTGGCAGTAGATCTCGGAGGGCGGGACGGCGGGGAGTTCTCCGGCGGCGGCCTGCGCGTGGGCGGTGGCGAGCTGGCGGTAGCCCTCGGCGATGTGGAAGGTGCCGGCGAAGGCCTCGCGCGGGTCGACGGCCGGGTCGCGCAGTGCGGGCAGCCGGGTGAGCAGCATGTTGACCTTGAGCTGGGCGCCCTCGGCGGCCTCGGGCGCCGGCTCCCCGGCGAGGGCGGCCAGCTCCTGCGGGGAGGCGTTCACCAGGACGTGCCGGGCGGCGGCGACGCCCTCGCCGTCGGCGGTGCGGTAGGCGACCTCGGCGGTGTGTCCGTCGGTGGCGATCCGCACCGCCTCGTGTCCGGTGGCGAGGACCGCGCCGGCCGAGCGGGCCGCGGCGGCCAGCGCGTCGGTGAGGGCGCCCATGCCGCCGACGGGCACGTCCCAGGCGCCGGTGCCGCCGCCGATGACGTGGTACAGGAAGCAGCGGTTCTGGACGAGGGTGGGGTCGTGGGCGTCGGCGAAGGTGCCGATCAGGGCGTCGGTGAGGACCACGCCCCGGACCAGGTCGTCGTCGAAGGCCGCCTCCACGGCGACGCCGATCGGCTCCTCGAACAGGGCGCGCCAGGCGCTCTCGTCGTCGATGCGGCGGCGCAGCTCGTCACGGGTGGGCAGGGGCTCGGTGAGGGTCGGGAAGACCCGCTCGGCGACGTGCGCGGTCATGCCGTAGAAGCGCTGCCAGGCCGTGTACTCGCGCTCGCCGCCGGTCAGCCGGGCGAAGGCCTGACGGGTCGCCTGCTCGCCGCCGCCGACGAGGAGTCCGGTGGGCCGGCCGTCCCGTTCGGCCGGGGTGTACGAGGAGATGGTGCGGGCGCGGATGCGGAAGTCGAGCCCGAGATCGCGCACGATCTTCTGCGGCAAGAGGCTGACGAGGTAGGAGTAGCGGGACAGTCGGGCGTCGACGCCGGCGAACGGGCGGGTGGAGACGGCGGCGCCGCCGGTGTGGTCCAGCCGTTCCAGCACCAGCACCGAACGCCCCGCGCGGGCGAGGTAGGCGGCGGCGACCAGGCCGTTGTGTCCACCGCCGACGATGACGGCGTCATAGGTGCGGGTGTGCTCGTTGGCAGCCATGGTTCTTCGTAACACGTGATGATCCACGGCGGCCAGAGGCGTGCTCCGAGCGTGGTCGCGCGCCGCCGCGCCGACCCCGGTCAGGTGCCGTCGGAGGCGGAGCGGCGGCGGACCACCGCGACCCTGCGGTACAGCTCGCCGGCCTCGGTGCCCCGGCCGAGCCGCTCCAGGCAGTGGGCCTCGTCGCCCTGGCCGGCCAGGGTGTCGGGGTGGTCCGGGCCGAGGATCTGCGCGCGCGTGGCGGTGATCCGCCGGTACTCCATGAGGGCCTCCGCCCAGCGGTCCAGCCAGCCCAGGGCGACCGCGACCTCGCGACGGCTGACGAGCGTGTCGGGGTGGGCGGGCCCCAGGGCCTGTTCGCGGAGCAGGCAGACGTCCCGCGCCTCGGCCAGGGCGTCCGCCCAGCGGCCGAGCCGTCCGAGGTTGACCCCGAGGCCGTGCCGGGCCCGGAGCGTCTCGGGATGGGTGGGTCCCTGGACGCGGCTGCGGTCCCCGATCAGCTCCCGGTACAGGCGCAGGGCGTCCGCGCTGCGGCCGAGGCGGCCGAGGCTGAGGGCGGTCTCGTAGCGGGCGGCGAGGGTGTCGGGGTGGTCGCCGCCGAGCACCCGCGCCCGGGTCTCGGCGACCTCGCGGTACAGGTGCAGCGCCTCCTCCCAGCGGCCCGACTGGCCCTGGGCGTAGGCGACTTCGCAGCGCGAGACCAGGGTGTCGGGGTGGTCGGGGCCGAGCACCCGGGCCCGCGCGGCGGCCACCTCCAGGGCCGTACGGCGGGCGTCCTCCAGGCGGCCGAGGCGGCCGAGGGTGCAGGCGAGGTTGTGGCGGCAGCGCAGGGTGTCGGGGTGGTCGGGGCCGATGGCGCGCACTCGCGCGGCCAGCACCTCGGCGTACACCTGGTGGGCCTCGAAGTGCCGGCCCAGCCGGCCCAGCGCGTAGGCCGTCTCCTGGCGGGCGGCGAGGGTGTCGGGATGGTCGGCGCCGAGCACGCGCGCCCTGGCCTGCGCGAGTTCCGTGTGGGCGGCCAGCGCCTCGGCGGCGCGGCCCGCGCGCAGGAGGGCGAAGGCGGTCTCGTAGCGGCTCGCCAAGGTGTCGGGGTGGTCGGGGCCGAGCAGCGCGGCGCGCTCGGCGGCCACGGCCCGGTGCGTGTCGCCGGCCTCGGCCCACCGGCCGAGGCCGGCCAGCCGGACGCCCTCGTGATGCCGTGCGGCGAGCGCCGCCAGGCGCTCCGCGGGAGGCGGGGCGGGCGCGGCGGGAAGCGCGGGCAGTGCCGTGGGCTGCGCGGGGAGCGCCGGTGTCGGCGGTCGTTCGTCCGCGGGCCCGCCGTGGCGGGCCGGGCCCTGGGGCGCAGCCGCCTGTGGATGGCCCTCCGAGCCCCTCGGGGGCGTCGCCGCCCACTGGCCCGACAGCATGGCCCCCGGGTCCGCGGGCAGCGCGCCGAGTCCGGTGCCGAGCGCCTTGTGGCCGGTGGTCATGCCCCGGGTCCAGGTCGGCAGGCGTGCCCCGGTGTCGGGGAGCGCGGGCCCTTCGGCCGTCACCGGCGCGCCCGCCCGGTGGCCACCCTGGAGCCGCCTGGCCAACTCCCGTGCGTCGTACGGCCGTTGCTCGGGCTGCTTGGCCAGCAGGCCCAGGATGACCTCATCGAGGTGGCCGGGCAGCTCCGGGCGCCGTTCGCGCGGGGGGCGGGGCGGCGTGTCTCGGTGGCCGACGAGGACCGCCCAGGCGTCCTCCAGGTCGAACGGCGGTGCGCCGGTGGCGATTTCGTACAGCACGCAACCCAGTGAGTACAGGTCGCTGCGCTGGTCGACCTCGCCGCCGGCGATCTGTTCCGGGGACATGTAGTGGGGGGTGCCGAGGGCCACGCCGGTGCCGGTCAGCCGGGTGGTGAAGCCGATGTCGTGGCCGAGGCGGGCGATGCCGAAGTCGCAGATCTTCACGGTGCCGTCGGTCGTCCGCACGATGTTGGCCGGCTTCAGGTCGCGGTGCACGACGCCCTGCCGATGGGTGTAGGCGAGGGCGGCGGCGACCTGGGCAGCGATGTCCAGGACCTCGTCCACGGGCAGCGGGTGCCCCTTGTTGTCCTGAAGCAGCCGGCTCAGGTCGCGGCCTTCGAGCAGCTCCATCACCAGGTACAGCACCCCGTCGGACTCGCCGAAGTCGTGGACGACGGTCACCCCGCGGTGGGACAGGGCGGCGGCCACCCGGGCCTCGCGGCGGAACCGCTCCCGCAGGACGCGGGTGAGGGACGGATCGCGGTACGGGCCGAGCGGTTCGAGGCACTTCACCGCGACCTGCCGGCCCAGGGACTCGTCCCGGGCCCGCCACACCTCGCCCATCCCGCCCCGCCCGATCAGGTCGAGCAGCCGGTACCGGCCCTGAATCAGTCTGTTCTCCCCCATAGCGATCCGCCGCCCCCGTCGCCGTCCGCCCCGCCGCCGGGAGGCCGTGACCGGACCGTCCCCGGCCGCACCGCGCCGGCCCGATCCGCGCCCCACCCCTCTGCTCGTCCAGTATGGCGCGCTATCGCCCCGCTTTGTACGGTGCCGGACGTGCCCCGGGGCCGAGCCTCTCCATGGCACGCAGGATGTGTTTGGGCGGCAGCTGCCAGCGCACACGTGCGGGAACGCGGCGCAGCAGCGTGCCCGTGGTCCGCAGTCTGCGGGTGACGACGGCGGGTGCGGGGGCCGGTCTGCCGTACAGCTCATGGGCGTACGGCGGCAGAGCGGCGTAGGCCAACTGCGCCACACGCCGCCACAGCACCTCGCGCGCCGGTACGAGGAGCGCGTGCGTCGGCGGGCGGAGCAGAAAGTCGTCCACGGTGCGTGCTTCGGGTCCCGCGGTCAGCTGCGGACGCGTCTTCTCGAAGTACGCGGCGAGTTCGGCCCGGCTCGCCGGTACGGTCCGCGGGTCGAGGCCCACCAGGCGTGCGCTGACCCGGTGTTCGGCCAGGTACCGGTCGGCCTGGGCGTCGGTGAGCGGGAATCCGGAGCGGCGCAGCACCTGCAGATAGGAGTCGATCTCCGCGCAGTGCACCCACAGCAGCAGCCCGGGTTCGTCGACGCCGTACCGTTCACCGGTGTCCGGGTCGGTCGCCGTCAGCATGCTGTGGATCTTGCGTACGCGGGCGCCGGCGTGCTCGGCGGCCTCGGTGGTGCCGTACGTCGTCGTGCCGACGAAGTTCGCGGTGCGCATGAGCCGGCCCCAGGCGTCGCGCCGGAAGTCGGAGTTCTGCATGACACCGCGGACCGCGCGCGGGTGCAGGGCCTGGAGATAGAGCGCACGGACGCCGGCCACCCACATCATGGGGTCGCCGTGCATCTGCCAGGTCACGGAGTCCGGCGTGAACAGGCCGGGGTCGCCCACGGCCTCAGACATGACCACCATCGCTGGATGTCGCCTCCCTGCCGCCGTCCCCCCCGCAGAACCTCTGCCCGGACTCGCGCCGCACCATTCCCGCGAGCCGCACGGACGGCTGCGGAGAGAGCGGGTGACATCGACGTGGTCGCCCCAGGCGGGCCGCGCCTTCGACATCGTTGTCGAAGGCGCGGCCCGCCTGGGGCGTGGGCCTACGGGACGCAGCGGGCCCCGAGGGGGCACCGGACGCCGGTGAAGGCGGTCGGCCTACGGCGCGTAGACGGCGTCACTGCCGTACAGCTCCCTGGTGAACGCGGAGACATCGGCGCTGCGATCGGCGCCGTCGAGGTTGTACGTCAGATAGACGCCGTACCCCTCACCGACCGTGCGGCGGGCGAGGTCGGCGGCAGTGCTCTGCGAGGTCCCGCCGATCTCGACGGCTGCCGGCGACAGCTTCGACTTGGGCAGTGCGATGCCGGGGACCTGCCAGGTGCCGTAGTACGGGTTCCAGGCGTAGTCGAACATGGACGACACGTCGACGCCGCCGTAGGACAGGCGCGACGCGGCCGGGCCGATGTCGTAGAGGCTGATGATCTTGTCCGGCATGTCGGCGCGCAGCGCCGACACCAGGTACACGAACGAGCTGTCGTTGGGCTGGCCGGTGCCGTTGTTGCCGTACTCGGCGTACTCGTCGTCGAAGTCGATGCCGTCGAGGCCGTACGTGGCCGCGGTGTCCGACAGTTGCTTCGCGAACGCCGAAGCCGCCTGCCGGGACGGGAAGTTGGCGAAGCCCGCACCCTGGTGGTTGCCGAGCACCGAGAGAACGACCTTGATGCCCTTCTGCTGCAACGGCCGTATCTGCGTGGCGGCGTTGTCGAGGACGCGTTGCACGTTCTCGTTGAAGTACAGCGTCGCCGCCTTCGTGCCCGTGTCGTAGTTGATGTTCGCCGCGAAGATCACGGCGACGTCGAAGACGTTGCCTTCACCGTTGGCGAGGGTGTACTTGCCTACGTTCAGCATGCTGTTGTTGTTGACCTCGACGTACGCCACCGAGGTCGGTCCTTGTTTCGCGCGAGCGGGGGCGGCTGCCGCGCCGGTCGTGGCGGTCGCGCCGCAGGCGAGGGCCGTGACGGCCGAGAGCGCGAGCACGGCCGTCCGTACTCTGCTCCGCACCAGAGTGAACATCGTCGATCGGTCTCCCATCGCATGGAGCGGCGCCCGGCCTGTGCCAAGCGCCGAGTGAGCCCCCCGATCTTTCCGCTCCCGTGACCGAATCCCCAGAACCGTGCGAGAACTCTTCACGACTCCCACGCACGGGGATCGGCATCGACGCGATCACTCCTCTTCGGCAAACCTCAGGTTGCACCCCTCACGGACGACTAACGTCGCACCCTCGGCATCCCGAGGCCGATCCAGGAGATGATCTCGCGCTGGATCTCGTTGTTGCCGCCGCCGAAGGTGAAGATGACCGCCGAGCGGTAGCCGCGCTCCAGTTCGCCGTGCAGGACCGCGCCGGCCGAGCCCTCCTTCAGCGGGCCCGCCGCCGCGACGATCTCCATGAGCCAGGCGTAGGCGTCCCGGCGGGCCTCGGAGCCGTAGACCTTGACGGCCGAGGCGTCCTGCGGGGTGAGCGAGCCGTCCTGGACGGCCGACACCATCTGCCAGTTGAGCAGCTTCATCGCGTCGAGCCGGGTGTGGGTGCGGGCCAGCAGCCGGCGCACCCAGGCCAGATCGGCGACCCGGCGGCCGTCGGCGAGCTTGGTCTCGCGCGCCCAGCGCTGCACGTCGTACAGCGCGCGGATCGCCATGGTGCCGTGCGCGGCGAGGGTGACGCGTTCGTGGTTGAGCTGGTTGGTGATCAGCCGCCAGCCCTGGTTCTCCTCGCCGACGCGCCGCGAGACGGGGACGCGGACGTCCTCGTAGTAGCTCGCGGTCGTGTCGTGGGAGGCGAGCGTGTTGATCACCGTGCAGGAGTAGCCCGGGTCGGAGGTCGGCACCAACAGCATGGTGATGCCCTTGTGCGGCGGGGCCGCGGGGTCGGTGCGCACGGCGAGCCACACCCAGTCCGCCGTGTCGCCGTTCGTCGTCCAGATCTTCTGCCCGTTGACGACGTACTGGTCGCCATCGCCTACGGCCCTGGTCCTCAGGGCGGCCAGGTCGGTGCCGGCGTCCGGTTCGCTGTACCCGATCGCGAAGTCGATCTCGCCGGAGAGGATGCGCGGCAGGAAGTAGCTCTTCTGCTCCTCGGTGCCGAAGCGCATGAGCGTCGGACCGACCGTGTTCAGCGCCATCAGCGGCAGGGGTACGCCGGCCTGCGCGGCCTCGTCGAAGAAGATGAACTGCTCCATCGCCGTCATGCCGCGCCCGCCGTACTGCTCGGGCCAGCCGACGCCGAGCCAGCCGTCCGCGCCCAGCCGGCGGATGGTGTCGCGGTAGAACCGCTTCTGCGCGGCCGGGTCGGCGTACCGGGCATAGGCGTTGTCCGGGACCAGCTGGGCGAAGTAGGCGCGCAGTTCGGCGCGCAGTCGCTGCTGCTCGGGCGTGTGGTCGAGGTGCACGGCGCCTCCAGGCTCCCCAAGGGCGGTCCTGACGGCGCACACCGTAGAACGTGTTTCAGAAATAGGGAATGACGTGCCCCGGGCGAATTCCCGGACCGGCGAAGCCGCCGCGGGGCGGCGAGGGCCGGCGAGGGCCGGCGAGGGAGCGTCAATGGGGTGACGGGAGGTCGCCGCACGTCGACCGCCGGTCACATATCGTGTCCGGTTCGTCCGGTTCTGGGCGGGGTATCCCTCACCTATGACTACCGCATCGACGCAGTTGGCCGCAGCGAGCGGCCTGATGAGCCTCGTCCTGTTCATCGTGGCCGTGGGCGTCCTGGCACTGCTCGCCGGCGGCTTCTGGATGAACTCCCGCGTCAAGTACAACGAGTCCCCCCGGCCGCGGCCCGAGGAACAGCCCAAACTGCCACCGGACGGCCCGGTGCGCGAAGTCCGGGAGAACAGGGAGTCCCAGGAGGTTCCCCAGACCCCCAAGGGCGGCCGCCCGCTCACCCCGTACGAGCTGACCAACATGGATTCCCGGCCGAGCGCCTCGAAGGAGCGTCCGCGCTGGAGCCGGGGTTCCAGCGGCTCCTTCGGTGGCGGCGGACTCGGCGCCCACTGAATCCGACCCCGTCCGGCCCGGCCCGCGCCGGACCGCCCCACGCCCCCGGGAGTCGTTCCGCACGGCTGGGAACAGCTAGGAATCCTTCCGGACGGCGTCCAGGCGGCCGACGCGGGCCACGTTCTGCCGGTCCTCGGGATCCTGGCTGGGCTCGCCCGCGAACCAGGCGTCCAGGATCTCCTTCAGCAGCGGCTGCGAGGTCAGGCGCAGGCTCAGCGCGAGGACATTGGCGTCGTTCCAGCGGCGCGCGCCGTCCGCCGTGACGGCGTCCGCGCACAGCGCCGCGCGGACGCCGGGCACCTTGTTGGCCGCGATGGAGGCGCCGGTGCCGGTCCAGCAGCACACCACCGCCTGATCGGCTGCGCCGTCGGCCACGTCCTGGGCGGCCGCCGCCGAGCAGGCCGCCCACTGTGCGTCGGCGCCGGGCCGCAGGGCGCCGTACGTCATTACCTCATGGCCGCGGCGGCGCAGCTCGGCGAGGAGGAGCCGGGCCACGGGCTCGTCCATGTCGGAGGAGACGGAGATCCGCATACCGGTGAGCGTAGTGCCTGCGGCGCGGGGCAGAGGTGCCGGTCACGGCGCGGGGCGCCCGGTCGCGGCAGCGGCTCCGCACCCCTGGAGCGCGGGGCGTCACGAGGGGGAGCCGGTCACCGTCCGGTGGAGGTGTTCGAGCGCGTCGAGCAGCACCGAGCGGTGGTACCAGCTCAGCCAGGCCGCCGTGTCGGCGGCGAGCACATCGAGGGCCTCGGCCTCGGCCGGGGTCGGCCGGTGCCCGGCGTCCGGCCGGTGCAGGGTGATCACGCCGGTGCAGGAGCCGGCCGGGGACAGCACCGGGACGCTCAGCAGGGCGCCCGTGCCCGTGGTCAGCAGGACGCGCCGGGACTCCTCGGACAGCAGCGCGTCGTCGGCCACGTCGGGCACGCAGACCTGGCGGCCGCGCAGCCGGGCCACGGCATCGGCGGTGCCCTCGTCGCGACCGCGCACGAGGTGGTCGAGGAACGGGTCCGAGCAGCCGCGGTGGGTCTCCAGCACGAGGGCGTTCACGGCCGGGTCGACGAACCGCACGTACCCGGCGGACGCACGTCCGGCGGTCAGCGCCTCGTGCAGCACGGCCTCGATCATGCGGCGCCGGTAGCGGGGGTCGCGGTCCTCGCGCGCGAGGATCCGCATCTGCGGTACGGGCAGCGGGCGCCGGCCCGGGAACCACACGGTGCCCTGCGGGGGCCGGGCCACCACCACGGCGGAGACCAGGACGCGCAGCGGCACGTTGAACCGCTGCGAGGTCTCGCGCAGCGCCCGGAAGGCCAGCCCGGAGTCCGGCAGGCCGTAGCGGACCATGAGCACGCCCTGCGCCATGCCGATGACCGGGGCGGTACGCACCCGGTCGCGCAGTGCCCGGACCTCCTTGCGCAGGTCCTCGTAACTGGGCCGCAGCGGATCGGTCATCTGCGAGCGCCAGGCGGGCAGGTCCTCCGCGCGGGAGGCGGCGCGGGCCAGCTCCCGCAATGCCTCGTCGAGGGTGGCGTAGAGCCGGACACCGTCGAGACGGGCCAGGTGCACCGCCTCGCGCACACCCGGCCGGGCGCGGACGATGATCAGGTCCGGGCGTCCGGTGCGCGAGCGGGTCGTCTCGCTGAGCGTGTGCAGCACGGCGGCGCCCCCGAGCTGCACGTGCGCCATGTCGAGGACCGGCCGCAGGCCCGCGCGGTCCGCCTGCTCCAGGTGGCCGCGCAGCTCCGCCGACCAGGCCTGTGCCCCCGCGGCGTCGAGACTGCCGGAGATGCGCAGCAGCAGTGCCGCCTCGGCGGGCAGTCCGTCGACGACGGACGACTCGATGACGAGCGGGGCCGGGGGTGCGGACGGGCCGGAGGAGGGATTCATGGCATCACCCGGACAGGACATGGCGCGGCGTTCGAGCGGCCTCGTGGCGACCCCCTTCGGGCTCGCCGGGAGTCGAGGACGTGCGGGGCGCACGCCGTCATGGCGCACCCCCGGGCACGGGGCAGCCGACCGTTTTCCATGGGGATCGGGCTTCCTGCGTGGGGAGGGATCAGCCAGCCGCGTCTTGACCGGTGCTTCACTGTGCCTCCGGCCCGCGCCCGACGCAACGATTCGCCTCGGGTGTGTCGCACCGCCTTCGGCGCGGCCGGTACACCGCCGTACGGGTGAGGTTCGGCGGTCGGCTCCGGCCCTGTGCACCTGCCGGCGCCCGAGCCGCGGCGACGGCGGCCCGTGCCCGCCCATCGCTCCGGCGCGGCTCGGAGGCCGCCCCGTCCACCGGCCCGGGGACACCCGTGCCGTCGGTCGGCTAAACGCGGGGCGCAGCACGAGCCGAACGCCCTCACCCCGACCCCGTGTTGTACGGCGACACGCTCCCGGTCCGGCACGGCCCGCGCGGCGGCAGCGGCCCGGAGGGGCAGCCGTTCGAGTGAACAGCCGTGCGGGCCCGCGAGCCCCGCAGACTCGACAAATGCGGGTCCGCCGGGCTTTTGCCGCCCTCGCGGTGAGCCGTGCGAAGTGGCAACCCGCCGAGGGCCGACCCAAACTGAAGCGGGTGCTTCCTGATCAGGAACAGGGAACGCGCCACGAGCTTCGGTGATGCCGTCTTCGACGGCCGCTTCCTGCGGGAGATCGAATGGTGGAGCAGTCGTCCGAGGAATGTATATCCGCGCCGAACAAGGTCGTCGTCACATGGCGAAGCGGTTCCGAACCGGCGGCGACGGATACCGAGACGGACACCGAGAGGGATACCGAGACGGATATCGAGAGGGAACTCTCGGACGTTCTCGCTGACGTCCTGGGGACCGAACGCATTCTGCCCGACGGCCACTTCTTCACCGACCTCGGCGCCAACTCGCTGGTCATGGCCCAGTTCTGCGCACGGGTCAGAAAGAGAGCCGATCTGCCGTCCCCGTCCATGCGGGACATCTACCGGCATCCCACGGTCCGAGGCCTGGCCGCGGCCCTCACGGAGCCCGCCTCGGACTCTTCCGGCCCGGCCGTTCCCCTGGTGCCGGTGACCGTGGCGCAGCCGACGCCCTCGGCCGCGCCGACGCGGACGAGCAGATGGAGCCATGTTCTCTGCGGGGCGTTCCAGTGTCTGTTCTTCCTCGGATACTCCGTGGTCGCCGGCTTCGTCACCGCGCTCGGCTACGAATGGATCGCCACCGGTTCGGGCCTGACCGGCATCTATCTTCGGTCGCTGCTCTTCGGGGACATCGCGTTCACCGTGATGTGCGCCGTGCCGGTCATCGCCAAATGGGTCCTCGTCGGGCGCTGGAAACCCGGTGAGTTCCCGGTGTGGGGCCTGGCCTATCTGCGCTTCTGGCTCGTCAAGGTGATGCTCCACGCGAATCCGATCGTCCTTCTCTCCGGAAATCCGTTGTACGTGGCGTATCTCCGGCTGCTCGGTGCGCGGATCGGCAAGGGGGTGACGATCCTCTCCCACTCCGTGCCGGTCTGCACCGACCTGCTCACGATCGGTGCCGGCACGGTGATCCGCAAGGACTCGTTCCTGCTGTGCTACCGGGCCCACGCGGGGCGGATCCAGACCGGCCGGGTCGTGCTCGGCCGCGATGTGTTCATCGGCGAGAAGTCGGTGCTGGACATCGACACCTCGATGGGTGACGGCGCCCAACTCGGTCACGCCTCCGCGCTGCACCGCGGCCAGGCGGTGCCGGACGGCGCGCGCTGGCACGGTTCTCCCGGGCAGCCCACGGACGTCGACCACGTACGCGTCGCACCCGCCCGGTGCGGCACGGCGCGCCGGACCTGGTTCGCCCTGACCACGCTGGCCCAACTGTTCTTCCTGTACATTCCGTTGGGCGTCGGCGGGATCTACATGCTGTTCACCGAGGTGCCGGCCATCGGACGGCGACTCGACCCGGCGACCCTCGCGCTGACGCCGGCGGAACTGGTCTCGGACGCGCTGACGGTCTCCCTCGTGGTGTTCTTCTGCGGCCTGGCCGTCGGCCTCCTCGTGCTGTGCACCGTGCCACGGCTGCTGAACCTGGCCGTCAAGCCGGATCGGGTCTATCCGCTCTACGGATTCCACTACGCGGTGCAGCAGGCGACGGCGCGCCTGACGAACGTGAAGTTCTTCGCCTGGCTGTTCGGGGACAGCTCCTACATCGTGCACTACCTGCGGGGCATCGGATACGACCTGTCACGGGTGGAGCAGACCGGTTCGAACTTCGGCACCGAGGTCCAGCAGGACAACCCGCTCCTGGTCACCGTCGGCACCGGAACGATGGTCGCCGACGGACTCTCCGTCATCAACGCGGACTTCTCCAGCACGTCGTTCCGGGTGTCCCGGACGACCATCGGTCCGCACAACTTCCTGGGGAACAACATCGCCTATCCCCCGGACGGCAGGACGGGCGACAACTGCCTGCTCGCGACGAAGGTGATGATTCCGCTCGACGGCGAGGTCCGGGAAGGTGTCGGGCTGCTCGGTTCGCCCTGCTTCGAGATTCCCCGGTCGGTGGAGCGCGACACGCGCTTCGACGACCTCAGGAGCGGCGACGTCCTGCGCCGCCGGCTCGCGGCGAAGAACCGCTACAACCTTCGTTCCATGGCCCTCATGCTGGGCGCGCGTTGGCTGCACACGTTCGCGCTCACCCTCCTCGGGCTCACCGCGGTGGACCTGTACGGCCTGCTCGGACATGTGGTGATCGCCGCGTATCTGGCGCTGGCCCTCGCGTTCTCCACCCTCTACTTCGTCCTGCTGGAACGCTGCGCCATGAGGTTTCGCAGGCTGCGGCCGCAGCTGTGCTCCATCTACGACCGGGAGTTCTGGAAGATCGAGCGCGTGTGGAAGGTCCCGGACCACTACCTCGAACTCTTCAACGGGACCCCCTTCAAGGCTCTCGTCTGGCGGATGCTGGGCGTGCGCGTCGGCAGCAGGGTCTTCGACGACGGTTGCTACGTGACCGACCGCACGCTCGCCACCATCGGCGACGACTGCACCCTGAACGCCGGAAGCAAGATCCAGTGCCACTCGCAGGAGGACGGCACCTTCAAGTCCGCCGAGTCCGCGCTCGGCACCGGCTGCACGCTGGGCGTGGCCGCCCATGTGCACTACGGCGTGACGTTGGGCGACGGAGCCGTACTGGCCTGCGACGCCTTCCTGATGAAGGGCGAGGAGGTCCCGCCGTACGCCTACTGGGGCGGCAACCCGGCCGTGGACATGGCACCGGCCCCGGGCTCGCCGGTCGGCGACGGCCGGGCCACATCACCGAATGCGGCTGACGCCCCCGTGGCGACCGCGACTTGAGGAAGGACGTGCGATGGGAGCGCGGGTCGATGAGGACCGGGAGTTCTGGCGGACGGCGCTGACGTCCGGCGGCGGCACGGCGGTGCCCCGGTGGGCCGGGGAGCCGGCCCCGGGCACGGCGGAGGCCGAGGCGCGGGTGCCCGACGACGTGGCGGCCGCGGTGCACCACCTGGTGCGGCAGCTGGGGGTGCCGGTCAGTGCCCTGCTGCTGGCCGCCCATGCCAAGGTGCTGGCCGCGCTGTCCGGCGAGCGGGAGGTGGTGACGGGATACGCCGCCGGAGTGCGGGGCGAACCGCTGCCCTGCCGGCTGTCCGTGCCCCCGGCGTCCTGGCGCGCGCTGGTGACGACCGCGCAGCACGCCGAGGCGAAGGTGCTGGCGCACCGGGAGTTCCCGGTGGACGAGCTGCGCCGGGAACTGGAACTCGTCGAGCCGTCGTACGAGATCGTGTTCGGCCCGATGGAAGCCGAGGACGCGTCGGTGGCGGGCGGCGTCCTGCAGGTGCGCTGGTGCGAGAGCGGCGGGCGGCTGATGCTGCGTCTGCGCCACCGCACCGATGTGCTGGACGCCGCCGCTGCGGCCCGGATCGCCGACTACCATCTGACGGCGCTTCGGCTGATGACGGCCGACGTGGACGCCGAGCACACACGACAGAGCCTGCTGTCCCCGGACGAGGTGCGCGAGCAGCTCGAAGGGCTGGCCGGGCCGCGCCGTCCACTGCCGGACGCGCGGGCGCACGAACTGTTCGAGCAGCGCGTGCGGGCGCATCCGGACGCGGTGGCGGCCGTGCACGGCACACGGGAGTGGACGTACGCGGAGCTGAACGCGCGCGCCAACCGGCTGGCGCGGGCGCTGCTGGCGCGCGGGCTGGGCCGAGAGGGCGTGGTGGCGGTGGTCACCGAACGCGGTCTGGACTGGCTGGCCGCGACCCTCGCGGTGTTCAAGGCGGGCGGCGCGTATCTGCCCATCGAGCCCCACTTCCCGGCCGGCCGCATCCGGACAACGTTGTCGCGCGCCGGGTGCCGGCTGGTCCTGACCGAGTCCGGCAGCACCGGCACCCTCGACGAGGCGCTGGCCACGCTGCCCGGCACCGAGAGGCTGCTGATCGAGGCGGCGTACGAGGAACCGCACGCCGCGGACGACCTCGGGCTGGCTGTCGACGCCGATCAACTGGCCTACCTGTTCTTCACGTCCGGCTCCACGGGCGAGCCGAAGGGCGCGATGTGCGAGCACGCGGGGATGCTCAACCACCTCTACGCCAAGATCGACGACCTGGGGATCGGCGAGGGCTCGGTGGTGGCGCAGACCGCCCCGCAGTGCTTCGACATCTCGCTGTGGCAGCTGGTGTCGGCCCTGCTGGTGGGCGGACGGACGCTGCTGATCGGCCAGGACGTGGTGGTCGACGTGCAGCGCTTCCTCGACACGCTGGTCCGGGGCCGGGCACAGGTGGCCCAGGTCGTGCCCTCCTATCTGGAGGTCGTGGTCTCGTACCTGGAACGGCACCCCCGTGAGCTGCCGGACCTCAGGTGCGTGTCGGTGACCGGCGAGGCGCTGAAACGGGAGCTGGTCCAGCGCTGGTTCGCGATCCGGCCGGGGATCACCCTGGTCAACGCCTACGGGCTGACGGAGACGTCGGACGACACCAACCACGAGGTCATGGACCGGGTGCCCGAGCGCGTCCTGCTGGGGCGAGCCGTCAACAACGTGCACGTCCTCGTCGTGGACGAGCAGCTGTCGCTGGTGCCCCTCGGCGCCCCCGGGCTGATCGCGTTCTCCGGTGTCTGCGTGGGCCGCGGGTACGTCAACGATCCCGAGCGGACCCGCGAGTGCTACCGCGAGGACCCGTACCGGCCGGGTGAGCGGCTCTACCTCGGCGGCGACTGGGGGCGCTGGCACCCGGGCGGCAAGCTGGAGTTCCTCGGCCGCCGGGACAGCCAGGTCAAGATCCGCGGCTTCCGGATCGAGATCGGTGAGATCGAGAACACCCTGCTGCGGGTGCCCGGTGTGCGCGACGGAGCGGTGGTCGCCGTCGAGCGAGCCGGCGGGAACACCCACCTGATCGCCTTCCACTCGGGCGACCGTCAGGAGTCCGGGGTGCTGCGGGAGGCGCTGGCCGCCGTCCTGCCCGGATACATGGTCCCCTCCGCCTTCCACTGGCAGCCCACGCTGCCGCTGACCGCGAACGGCAAGATCGACCGCAAGGCCCTGACCGCGCTGGCCGAGCGGACGGCGGCGTCCGCCCGCGACGACGGCGCCCGGGACCAGGACGGCGCCCCGCTCACCCCGACCGAGCGCAAGCTCGCGGCCGCCTTCGCCGAACTGCTGGGCGTCCCCGAGCACCGGATCGGCCGGCACGACCACTTCTTCGACTCCGGTGGCACCTCCCTGTCGGCCGTGCGGCTCACCATCGCCCTCGACCGTGCCGTCTCGCTGAAGGACATCACGCGGCACCCGGTCCTCGCCGATCTGGCCACCCTCCTCGACGGCACGGCCCGCCGCCGACCCGACCTGCTGCAGCCGCTGTCGCGGGCCGACGGCGTGCCGGAGTGCGCGCTGGTGTGCTTCCCGTACGCGGGCGGCAACGCGGTCAACTACCAGCCGATGGCGAGCGCGTTGGCCGGCCACGGCACGGCGGTCCTCGCGGTCGACCTGCCCGGTCATGACCTGGCCGCCCCGCAGCAGCCGTTCGCGTCGATCGCACAGGTCGCCGAGCGGGTCGCCGAGGAGATCAGCGCGCGCGGCCTGACCCGGGTCATGGTGTGGGGCCACTCCTCCGGCGCCGCGCACGCGTTCGAGACGGCCAGGAGGCTCCAGGAGCGCGGGGTGGACGTGGCGCGCGTGTTCCTCGGCGCGCAGTTGATCGGCACCGCCGACGCCCGGCGCGCCGCGCTCGACGAACTGTCCGGCCTGAGCGACGCCGAGATCGCCGCACGGCTGGCGCAGGACGGCGGCCACACCGAACTCGCGGAGCTGAGCGAACGGCACGCCGAGCACATCGCGGCCGCCTACCGGCACGACTGCGCGTCCGCCCACCGGTACTTCCGCGCCGCCCTGAAGACGGCGCCGCCGGTGAAGCTGTCCGCGCCCGTCTCGGTGGTCGTCGCCGCCGACGACCCGCACACGGCCGGGTACGCCGAGCGCCACCGGGACTGGCTGCTCCTCGCCGACCAGGTGGAGCTGTACGAAATCGCCGACGGCGGCCACCACTTCCCGCGGACCCGTCCCGTCGAGGCCGCACGGGCGGTCCTGGGCACCGTGGTCCCCCTGTCCTCCCCCTGAGCCTCCCGATCCCGCAGTACGGACGGGCAACCCGAAGGAGACCGAGATGTCGTCCTCATCCCTGACGGCACCCATCGATGTGGAGCTGCGACCGGACAGACCGGCGCTGGTGCACGTGGACAGCCCCGGCGACGCGCCGAGTTGGGCGGTCGCGCACCGCGAGGTGCTGCGCGCGCTCGTCACCGAGCACGGAGCGCTTCTCGTGCGCGGCCTGGACCTGAGGCGGACGGACGAGATCGGTGCCGTCTTCGCCCGGCTGGCCGGTGACCTCATGACGGAGCGCGAGGCGTTCGCGCCCCGCCAGGAGCACGGTCCGGGGCTGTACTCGTCGACGACCTGGCCGGCCAACCAGCCGATGTGCATGCACCACGAGTTGAGCTACGCGCTCGAGGCGCCCGGCCTGATGCTGTTCGCGTGTCCGACCGCACCCGCGCAGGGCGGGGCCACCGCGGTGGCGGACGCGGAACAGGTGCTGCAGGCGCTGCCCGCCGAGCTGACGCAGCGGTTCGCCCGTACGGGCTGGATGCTGACCCGCAGTTACAACGGCGAGATCGGGGCCTCCCTGGAGGAGTCGTTCGGCACCGACGACCGCTCCGCCGTCGAGCGGTACTGCCTGGCCCACGCCATCGACTTCACCTGGCGGGCCGACGGCTCGCTGTACACCGAGCAGCGGCGCGCGGCCGTGGTGCACCACCCGGTCACGGGCCGGCGCTGCTGGTTCAACCAGGTCGCCTTCCTCAACGAGTGGACGCTGGCCCCCGAGGTGCGCGAGTACCTGGTGGACGTCTACGGCGCGGACGGGCTGCCGTTCAACACCCGCTACGGAGACGGCACCCCGATCGGCGAGGACGTGGTCCAGCTGCTGAACGCAACCTACGACGAGCACACCCGCCGCGAGCCCTGGCAGTCCGGAGACCTGATGCTGGTCGACAACGTCCGCACCGCGCACAGCAGAGAAGCCTTCACCGGCGAACGGCAGGTGCTGGTCGCGATGGCGGAGCCGCAGCGGCTCGCCGCCGGTGGCACGAGTGCGAAGGAGAGCCGGTGATGACCGATCTGATGGCCACCCGCCAGGAGGCGGCCCACGGGGTTTCGGTGCCGACGTTCGCGGTGATCCCGGGAGCGCAGGTGCAGCAGGCGCTCGGCGGACGCGAGAAGGAGATCGTGGAGCTGGTCGAGGCCACCTACCGGCTGCACGGCGCCGGGGACTCGGTCAACCCGCCGTCGTACTTCCTGCGCTTCTCCGACCGTCCGACGGCGCGGATCATCGCGCTGCCGGCATCGGTCGGCGGCTCGGTGCACGTGGACGGGCTGAAGTGGATCTCCAGCTTCCCGGACAACGTGGGGGCCGGGTTGCCCCGGGCCTCCGCGGTCCTCATCCTCAACGACCCCGTCACGGGCTATCCGTTCGCCTGTCTGGAGAGCTCCATCATCAGCGCGACCAGGACCGCGGCGTCCGCGGCGCTGGCGGCCGACTGGCTCAGCCGGACCCGTACCCGCCCGAGGCGCGTCGGCTTCTTCGGCACGGGCCTGATCGCCCGCTACATCCACACCTTCCTGGCCGGCACCGGCTGGTCCTTCGACACGGTCGGCGTGTACGACGTGTCCGAGGCCAGTACCGCGGGCTTCTGCGGCTATCTGGGGCAGGCGGAAGCCGGCGCCCGGGTCACCGTGCACGACAGCCCCGAGGACCTGATCCGCTCCAGCGACCTCGTGGTCTTCGCCACCGTCGCCGGCAAGCCGCATGTCAGCGCCCCGGGCTGGTTCAGCCACAACCCGCTCGTGCTGCATGTGTCGCTGCGTGACCTCGCCCCCGAGGTCCTGCTGGCCTCGGCGAACTTCGTCGACGACGTCGAGCACTGCCTGAAGGCCGACACCTCGCCCCATCTCGTCGAACAGCGCACCGGTGACCGGGACTTCCTGAACGGCACGCTCGACGACGTGATGGCCGGGCGGGCCGCCCCGCCGGCCGACCGTCCCGTGATCTTCTCGCCCTTCGGACTCGGCGTGCTCGATCTCGCCGTCGGCAAGTTCGTCTACGACGAAGTGACCCGCGGCGGGGACCTCCGCATCGTCGACGACTTCTTCCACGACCTGCGCCGGTACGGCTGAGGCCGTCCGTCCCGGCCCCGGTGACAGGAGGCCACCGTGCCCGTCATATCCGCTCCTCACGCCTTCAACGAGGGCAACCTCTTCGTCGAGCTGAAGTCGATCATCGGCTACCCCCTCTATCTGAAGTGCGAGGGCTTCAATTTCGCCGGCTCCGTCAAGCTGAAGGCCGCGAACGAGATGGTGGAGAGCGCCGAACGCGAAGGAATCCTGACGCCGGACTCGACACTCGTCGAATCCTCGTCGGGAAACCTGGGCGTGGCGCTCAGCATGATCGCCGCGAGCAAGGGCTACCGGTTCCTGTGCGTCACGGACTCCCGCTGCAATCTGTCGACCAGACTCCTGATGGAGGCGCTCGGCAGCCAGGTGCACATCGTGGCCGACCTGGACGCCAACGGCGGGTTCCTGGGCACGCGGATCGAGTACGTCCGCTCGCTGTGCGAGTCCGACGACCGGTATGTATGGCTCAGCCAGTACACCAACGCGGGCAACTGGCGGGCGCATTTCCGCACCACGGCACCGGAGATCGCCAACAACTTCCCGCAGCTGGACGTGCTGTTCGTCGGGGCCGGCACGACCGGGACCCTGATGGGCTGCGCCCGCTACTTCCGGCAGTGGCCCCGGCCGGTGCGGATCGTCGCCGTGGACAGCGTCGGCTCGGTGGCCTTCGGCGGCGAGCCCGGCCGCCGGATGATCCCCGGTCTGGGCATGAGCATGCGCCCGCCGCTGCTCGACGAGTCCTACGTCGACGAGGTGGTCCGGGTGGAGGAGGCGGACACCATCCGCGCCTGCCACCGCCTGGCCAGACGCGGCTTCCTGTTCGGCGGCTCCACGGGGACGGTCGTCAGCGGCGCCACGGACTGGCTGGCCCGCAACGACGCCCACGGCCTCACCGCGGTGGCCATCGCGCCCGACCTCGGCGAGCGCTATCTCGACACCGTCTACCAGACCAACTGGCTGCAGGACCTCTACGGCGACCAGATCCTCGACTCCGCGCAGGTGGGCGCCGCCGGATCCCCGACGGCCGACTCGGCGCCGACGTCGGAGCACAGCGCGACGCCGCAGTGAGGAGTGCGCCGTACCACGGTCACAAGGCCGGTGCCCGCCGTCGCGGGCACCGGCCTTCTCCCGTGCGGCCACCGCCGTCGGTGCCGGCGGCCGGCGATCCACGGCTGCGGCACACATGACCTTCGGCGCCACACGGTCGATACTGAGGAGCGGGACGTACGTCCGTACTGCGCCGCCGGCCGCACTCTTCTCGACAGGGACCACACCAGAGGAGCCACCCATGAGGATGCTGATCAACGTGCCGGAGACCGTCGTGGCGGACGCGCTGCGCGGGATGGCGTCCGCGTATCCCGATCTGACCGTGGACGTGGAGCACCGGGTGATCGTCCGCCGGGACGCTCCGGTGGCCGGGCAGGTCGCCCTGGTGTCCGGCGGCGGGTCGGGGCACGAGCCGCTGCACGGCGGGTTCGTCGGCCCGGGCATGCTCTCCGCCGCGTGTCCCGGCGAGGTGTTCACCTCACCGGTGCCGGACCAGATGGCACGTGCCGCGGCCGCCGTGGACAGCGGTGCCGGGGTGCTGTTCGTCGTGAAGAACTACACCGGTGACGTGCTCAACTTCGACATGGCGGCCGAACTGGCCGAGGACGAGGGCATCCAGGTCGCCAAGGTGCTGGTGAACGACGACGTGGCGGTCACCGACAGCCTCTTCACGGCGGGCCGACGCGGCACCGGCGCGACCCTGTTCGTGGAGAAGATCGCGGGCGCGGCCGCGGCCGAGGGACAGCCGCTGGAGCGCGTGGAGTCCATCGGCCGGCAGGTCAACGACGGCGCGCGCAGCTTCGGTGTGGCGCTCAGCGCCTGTACGACCCCGGCGAAGGGCAGCCCCACCTTCGATCTGCCGGACGGCGAGCTGGAGTTGGGGATCGGCATCCACGGCGAGCCGGGCCGGGAGCGGCGGCCGATGATGACCTCCGGGGAGATCGCCGACTTCGCGGTGCACGCGATCCTGGAGGACATGCCGCCGCGCGGCCCCGTGCTGGTGCTGGTCAACGGCATGGGCGCCACCCCGCTGCTGGAGCTGTTCGGCTTCAACGCCGAGGTGCAGCGGGTGCTGCGCGAGCGCGGGGTGGCCGTGGCCCGCACGCTCGTCGGCAACTACGTCACCTCGCTGGACATGGCGGGCGCCTCGGTGACGCTCTGCCAGGTCGACGAGGAACTGCTGCGGCTGTGGGACGCGCCGGTGAAGACCCCGGCGCTGCGCTGGGGTATGTGATACGGCGGACGAGACGAACACCACCCGTACCACGCGGGTCAACACCCCTGACACGCAAGGAGATCCAGTGCTCGACGCCGACTTCTTCCGCCGTTGGATGACGGCGGCCGCCGCGTCCGTCGACCGCGAGGCGCAGCGGCTCACCGACCTCGACTCGCCGATCGGGGACGCCGATCACGGCAGCAATCTGCAGCGGGGCTTCACCGCCGTCGTGGCCGCCCTGGAGAAGGAGGCGCCGCCCACCCCGGGCGGTGTGCTGACCCTCGCCGGTCACCAGCTGATCTCGACGGTCGGCGGTGCGTCGGGGCCGCTGTACGGCACGCTGCTGCGCCGGGCGGGCAAGGCGCTCGGCGACGCCGCCGAGGTGGACACGGGGCAGCTGGCCGAGGCGCTGCGCGCGGGCGTGGACGGGGTGATGACGCTCGGCGGGGCGGCCCCCGGCGACAAGACCATGATCGACGCGCTGCTGCCGGCCGTGGACGCGCTCGGCGACGGCTTCGCCGCCGCGCGGGCCGCCGCCGAGGAGGGCGCGGTGGCCACCATCCCGCTGCAGGCCCGCAAGGGCCGGGCGAGCTATCTCGGCGCACGCAGCATCGGCCACCAGGACCCGGGCGCGACCTCGTCGGCGCTGCTGATCGCCGCGCTGGAAGATGCGGCGGAGGACGGACGGTGAGTGACGACAAGCGGGTCGGGATCGTGCTGGTGTCGCACAGCGCGGAGGTGGCCGCCTCGGTCGCCGAGCTGGCGAAGGGCCTGGCGGGCGGGGCCGCGGCGGTGCCCGTGGCTCCGGCGGGCGGCACCGAGGCCGGCGGGCTCGGCACCAGCGCCGAGCTGATCTCCGCGGCAGCGGCCTCGGTGGACCGGGGCGCCGGTGTCGCGGTACTCACCGACCTCGGCAGCGCCATCCTCACGGTGAAGGCGCTGCTCGCCGAGGGGGGCGAACTGCCCGACGGGACACGGCTGGTGGACGCGCCGTTCGTCGAGGGCGCGGTGGCCGCGGTGGTCACCGCCGCCACCGGTGCCGACCTGGACGCGGTCGAGGCCGCGGCCGCGGAGGCGTACGGCTACCGCAAGGTGTGACCCCGCCGCGGGGGCGGCTGGTCATTCGTCCGCGACGAACAGCCTGGCCAGCCGCTCTCCCGTGGCAACCGCCGCCGGGTGGTTCTCGATGGGGTCCACGCGGGAGTTCTTGAAGACGATGTAGGTGACCCCGGAAGGCGCCCCGCCGCCTCCCGGGTCGGTCCGGATGCCGAGGCTTCGGGCGGTGGCGTAGGAGGCCTCGCCGATGAGGTCGCTCGGGCCGGTGTCACCGACCACGGCGTACTGCACCCGGCCCCGGTAGACGACGGCGGCCACGGCGCCTCCCCGCACGCCGAGTTCGCCCGGGTCCCAGAGGGGGCTCGGGGCCGGGACGACGATGTAGGGCAGGGTCTCGGCGTTCAGATAGCGGCCGTCGGACTGCGGGTAGGCGGTCGTGGCGGCGAACTGCGGGTCGGTGCGGGGGTTGCAGCGGGCGCCGGGCCGTCCGTCGCAGTCGATGTCCAGGTCGGCCTTCCAGAAGACGGCGGCCTCGGTGCCGCACACGGACACGGTCGCGGGCGCGCCGGCGTCGGTGCGGTACCGGCCGTGGGAGATCCGGTGGCACGCGCCCAGTCGGGCCAGCAGGTCGGCGGCGGGGACGGCACCTTCGCTGGGAGCCACGGGCCTTTCCCGGGGCGGGGCGGCGGCGGCCGGGACGGGCAGCGCGGCCGGGGCGAGCAGGGTGGCGCCGGCCGCGGCCAGCGTCAGGGACGGGACTCGCACGATGAGGGACCCTCTCGTCGGGGACGGGACAGACGTCCGGCCCAGGGTCGGGCGGACATCCAGGCCACTTTGGTGCGCGTCGGTGCCACCGGCCCTCAAGGCCGCTCCGAAACGGCCGGATGGAGCACGCTTCTGACACCCCGTGAGGGACAAGAGGGACAACGGGAATTGGGCAGGGCACGGGGACAACAGGGGCCGGGGATCCGGTCCGAAGCCGGTCCGGATCCCCCGGCCGCCCGCGCCGGCGCGGGTTCGGCGACGACAGCGTGTCCGCGCCACAGGCATGAACTGCCCTGTCCTCTCGGGCAGTTCAGCCGTAGGGAGCCTCAGCATACGTAACTTCCCGAGATGGTCACCACCACGGGTCCGCGCCCCGGCCGGTCCCGCGGATCCCGGGGGCGGTGCGGCACACGGCCCTCTTGCCGCGGCCGCACCCATCGCGCCATATTGGTACGGACCTTTGCGTCATGCCCATGCCGCCGTCCCCGGGGAGGCAGAGCCGTGCGACGCGTTCCCTGGCCGCTCCTGCCGGTCTGCGGGGCCCTGCTGCTGGTCGCGTCCTGCGGCTGGGGCCGGCCCGACGGCGACGAAGGCCGGGCGCCCGGCCCGCCCACCGGGGTCACCGCGCAGGCGGGCAGCGCCACGAGCGTCCACGTGATGTGGAACGCGGTGTCGGACAGCCCCGGCGTCCGCCGCTACGAGGTATATCGGGGCACTACGAAGGTCGAGGAAGTACCGGGTTCGCTGCACATGGTGGACGTCACCAGGCTCAGGCCGTCCACCATGTACGCCTTCACCGTGCGGGCCCGGGACACCGAGGGCCGGCTCGGCCCGCCGAGCCGGGCGGTGCGGGCCCGGACACCGGCCGCGGTGGCGGCGGACCGCTCGGCACCGACCCGGCCGTCGAAACCCGCCGGGCGGGCCGTCGGCAGCCGGGAGGTCCAGCTGTCCTGGGGAGCGTCCCGGGACGACCGGGGCGTGGTGTCGTACGACGTGTACCAGGGCGGGGCGAAGATCCACAGCGTCGGCGGGAACCAGACCGCGACCGTGCTCACCGGGCTGCGGCCCGGTACCGGCTACGTCTTCACGGTGCGGGCCCGCGACGCCGCCGACAACCTCTCCCCCGCGAGCACTCCGGTGCGCCTCACCACCCCGGGCACCGACGACGGCAGCAGCACCGCGCCCACGGGATTCACCGCGCGGACCCACCGGGCCGACGGGGCGTACTACATCGACCTGTCCTGGGACCCGCCCCGGGTGGACGGGGTGGTCACCGAGTACCAGATCCGGCTCGACGGCGCCTCGGCCACCTCGCTGGTGTGGGGCGGAACTCCCCCGCCCGGCCGGGCGGGCTACAGCTTCTACGTCGGCCGGAGCGCCGCGCAGGAGCACCGGGTGCGGCTGCGGGCCCGGCTGCCCGACGGCACGTGGGGCGGCTGGTCGCCCGAGCGGACGGTGACCACGGGCTCCTGACCCGCGCACCCCCACGGCGCGCCGTCCTGCGCCGGACGACGGAAAGCATCACCTGACCGGGCGCCCCCCGGGTGCGGGTGGGTCCGGGGCCGCTTTGGCTGCTGCCCAGGCAGCACGGACGCTTCCCGACCCCCGGCGGCGCATGGGACGTACCGCCGACCGTGCCGCCGGAAGGCCGGCCCATGCACACCTCGCGACTTGCCGTCCGCTCCGGTCTGACCCTGGCCGCCGCCGCGGCGCTGCCGGCCGCTCTCGCCGGGCCGTCCGCCGCCGCCTCGGGCATCACCGTCGGCACCGCCGGGTCCGCCGTCTCGGTGGTGACCAGCGCGTGCACCCGGATCAACGGCAGTTGGGGCAACGCGGCCCTGCTCGCCGACGGGCAGGCGGACTTCGCCCAGGGGCAGCAGTCGGCCCTGGCGGGCACGGCCGTCAGCCAGTCGGCGGGCTGGGCGGGGGTGGGTCCGGGGATGTACACCGTGGTCGTGGTCTGCTCCAGCGGCACCACGGCGGGCACCCAGTCCGTGATGGTCTCGTCGTCCTCGGTGTCGTCGTCCTCGACGTCTTCGTCGTCGGTGTCCTCGTCCTCCGTGCCGACGGTGTCGTCGACGACGTCGCCGAAATCCTCCTCGATGCCCTTGTCGCCGTCCTCGTCGCCGTCCTCGTCGTCCTCGGCGGTGCCCTCGCGCGGTGTGATGGGCGGTCTCGGCGGTGCCGCCCGCACCTACGGGACGCTGACGCTGGGCGTCGGCACGGCCCTGGTGAGCACCGGAGTGATCGCCACGGGCTGGTATCTGCGCCGCCGCGCGAAGCCGTACCAGCTCTGAACCGCCGCTCTCCGGGACTCAGTCGGTGTCGGGCAGCGCGGCGAACTCCGTCAGGGCATGGGTGAGCCACCCGGTCCAGAAGGTCTCCAGGTCGATGCCCGCGCGCAGCACGAGATGGCGCAACCGGTCCTCGGGGGCGTCCCGGTCCGGCGGGAAGTCGCGCTTCTCGATCTCCTGGTACTCGGCCAACTGCCGCTGATGCAGCTCCAGATGGCGGCGCAGATCCGCCTCCAGCCCCGCCGTGCCGACGACCGCCGCGGCCCGCAGCCGCAGCAGGAGCACGTCCCGCTGCGGCCTCGGGTCCTGCGTCGCGGAGGTCCAGCGGGCCAGTTCGGCGCGGCCCGCGGGCAGGACCTCGTAGCTCTTCTTCTGCCCGCGGGCCGGCTGTGCGGCCGGCAGCGTGCGGATGAGCCCCTCGGCCTCGAGCTTCCCCAGCTCGCGATAGATCTGCTGATGGGTCGCGGACCAGAAGTAGCCGATCGACTTGTCGAACCGGCGGGTCAGTTCCAGTCCCGACGACGGCCTTTCCAGCAGGGCGGTGAGGATCGCGTGCGGGAGTGACATGGGCTCATCCTAGGGAGGTGCGGAAGGCGCCCTACAGCGCCGCCGCCAGCTCCGTGCCCTGCTTGATGGCCCGCTTGGCGTCCAGCTCGGCCGCGACGTCCGCGCCGCCGATCAGATGGACGCTGCGCCCGGCGGCGGCCAGCTCCTCGTACAGGTCGCGGCGCGGGTCCTGGCCGGTGCACAGGACGACCGTGTCGACGTCCAGGACCGTGCTCTCCTCGCCGACGGTGATGTGCAGGCCGGCGTCGTCGATCCGGTCGTAGCGCACGCCCGGGACCATGGTCACACCGCGGTGCTTCAGCTCGGTGCGGTGGATCCAGCCGGTGGTCTTGCCGAGCCCGGCGCCGACCTTGCTGGTCTTGCGCTGGAGCAGATGGACCTGGCGGGGCGGGGCGGGCCGTTCGGGTGCGGCGAGGCCGCCCGGCGCCCGGTAGTCCATGTCGACGCCCCAGGCGCGGAAGTACGTCTGCGGGTCCTCGCTCGCCTTGTCGCCGCCGTCGGTGAGGAACTCGGCGACGTCGAAGCCGATGCCGCCCGCGCCGAGGATCGCGACGCGGTCGCCGACGGGGGCGCCGTCGCGCAGCACGTCCAGGTAGCCGAGGACGCGGGGGTGGTCGACGCCGGGGATGTCGGGGGTGCGCGGGGTGACGCCGGTGGCGACGACGACCTCGTCGTGGTCGGCGACGGTCTCGGCGCTCACCCACGTGTCGAGGCGTACGTCGACGCCGTGCGCGTCGAGCTGGTGGCGGAAGTAGCGCAGCGTCTCGTCGAACTCCTGCTTGCCGGGGACCTTGCGGGCCACGTTGAGCTGGCCGCCGATCTCGCTCCCGGCGTCGAAGAGCGTGACCTCGTGGCCGCGTTCGGCGGCGGAGACGGCGCAGGCGAGGCCGGCCGGGCCGGCACCGACGACGGCGACCCGCTTCTTGCGCCGGGTCGGCGAGAGCACCAGCTCGGTCTCGTGGCAGGCACGCGGGTTGACCAGGCAGGAGGTGATCCGACCGCTGAAGGTGTGGTCGAGGCAGGCCTGGTTGCAGCCGATGCAGGTGTTGATGGCCTCCGGTGTGCCGGCGGCGGCCTTGGCGACGAAGTCGGGGTCGGCGAGCATCGGGCGGGCCATGGAGACCATGTCGGCGAAGCCGCCGGCCAGCAACTCCTCGGCGACCTCGGGGGTGTTGATGCGGTTGGTGGTCACGAGCGGCACGGACACCTCGCCCATGAGCTTCTTGGTGACCCAGGTGTAGGCGCCGCGCGGCACGGAGGTGGCGATGGTGGGGATGCGGGCCTCGTGCCAGCCGATGCCGGTGTTGATGATCGTCGCTCCGGCGGCCTCGACCGCCTTGCCGAGCGCGATGACCTCCTGCAGTGACGAGCCGCCCGGGACGAGGTCCAGCATGGACAGCCGGTAGATGACGATGAAGTCCTCGCCGACGGCCTCGCGCACCCGCTTGACGATCTCGACCGGGAAGCGCATCCGGTTCTCGTAGGAGCCGCCCCAGCGGTCGGTGCGCTGGTTGGTCTGCCGGGCGATGAACTCGTTGACGAGGTAACCTTCGGAGCCCATGATCTCCACGCCGTCGTAGCCGGCCTGCCGGGCGAGGCGGGCGGCGCGGGCGTAGTCGTCGATGGTCCGCTCGATGTCGGCGTCGGTCAGCTCGCGCGGCACGAAGGGGC
The DNA here is from genome assembly GCF_001514035.1 of Streptomyces yokosukanensis. Taxonomy (GTDB): domain Bacteria; phylum Actinomycetota; class Actinomycetes; order Streptomycetales; family Streptomycetaceae; genus Streptomyces; species Streptomyces yokosukanensis. Next base: position 173,964 of record NZ_KQ948210.1, read on the forward strand.
TGATCGGTGCCTGCAGCGGGCTCGGCGCGACGAGGTCCTGGTGGTAGGCGTACCGCCCGAAGTGCAGGATCTGCATCGCGATCCGGCCGCCCTCGCGGTGCACGGCCTCGGTGACCGCCTTGTGCTGCTCGGCCTCGGCCTCGGTGGTGAGCCTGGCGCCGCCCTCGTACGGCCGGCCCTCGTCGTTGGGGGCGATGCCGCCGGTGACGATCAGGCCCACGCCGCCGCGTGCGCGGGCCGCGTAGAACGCCGCCATCCGCTCGAAGCCGCGCTCGGCCTCCTCCAGGCCGATGTGCATGGACCCCATGAGGACGCGGTTGGGCAGGGTGGTGAAGCCCAGGTCGAGCGGGGTCATCAGGTGCGGGTAACGCGTCATCGGGCCCTCCGTGGCGGTGTCGTCCTCCTTGTTCTAGAGGAAGCCCGACCCTTTGTGCAACTAGTTGCACAATCGCCGGGAGGTGACGCCGACCACTCTGTACCTACTAGTATGTACATACGGAACAGCCCCTCGCCCGCTCCGAAAGGACGCCCCCATGCCCTTCGTCCGGATCGACACGCTCGGCACCGACCCCGTCCGCCTCGACGCGCTCGGCCAGGCCGTCCAGGACGCCCTGGTGGAGACACTCGGCATTCCGCCCGACGACCGCTTCCAGGTGCTGACCGGCCACGACGGCGTCACGAGCACCCTGCGCCACGACGACTACCTGGGCCTGCGCAAGGACGACTCGGCGGTGTTCGTGGCGATCACGATGCGCTCGGGGCGCTCCCCGGAACTCAAGCGCGCGCTGTACCGGCGGATCGCCGAGCTGATGCACGAGCGCACCGGTACCGAGCCGCACGACGTCGTCGTCACCGTCACCGAGAACACGGCAGTGGACTGGTCCTTCGGCGAGGGCGAGGCGCAGTACGCCCCGGCCGACGGGAAGCCGGCCGGGGCGCTGCCGTAGCGGGCGAGGGGGGTCAGTGGCTCTGCAGCCGCAGATGGAGGTCCCTCTCCTGGTCGCCGGAGGCCGTGCAGGTCTCCTCGACGGTGAACAGCGAGTCCAGGGTGTGCCGGAACCGGTCCACGGCCCAGTAGCCGCCCTGGACGTCCGCCTGGACGGAGGCGTCGAGGTGGACCGGCGGGCAGTGCTGCCCGCGGGCGTCCGCGACGTCGTACGTGCCGAGCCACACCATCGGCCGGATCTCGTGCAGTTGCCGAGGGATCTCGTCCGGACGCCGGTCGGACGAGAAGCAGGTGCTCAGCGCGTCGAAGACGAGGCGGGCGTCCTCCTTGGAACCGCTGATCTCCACCGTGACGGTTTCGGGATGCGACCGCGCCGTGTGTTCCATTGATCGCTCCTTTCGTGGCCGTGCCGCGGTGGAACGGGGTGCCCCGCCGAACCGCGCCCACCCCCAGGAAAGCACCACCGGCCGGTCGGCACACCTCAGCCGCGGGAGAACGTGTCAGCCGCGGGAGAACTTGTACGTCTTGCTGTCGGTGAGGATGCAGAAGCCGGGCGACATCACGATCACGCGCAGGACGCCGGTGCGGCGGTCGTAGTCGATGCCCTCCACCTCGAAGGTGCCGGAGCAGGAGCTGCGCAGCGGCAGCTGGCGCAGGGCCGTGACATGGCCGGTGACGTCCGCGGAGCCGTTCGGCGGGGCCGACAGGTCGATCTGGAGCAGCGGCTTGGTCATGCCGAAGAGGCTGCCGTCCGGGTCGTCGGAGGAGCACAGCAGCGTGGTGGGGCCGGAGAAGTCGCAGCCCTGGACGTCCCGGACCGGGTGGTCGAGGTTGACCGTGGAGGCCTGCGGGAGGTTCGCCGAGGGCGAGGTGGCGCGGTTGACGCCGGGGGTCGGGAAGACCAGCAGGCGGTTCATCGTGCCCCATTCACCGGAGAGCATCCACTGCCCGTCGGGCGAGATCGCGTCCCAGGAGTTGTTCAGGGCCTCGCCGGGGCTCAGCGTGTGGACGTACTCCGACCAGGTGCCGTCGGGTGCCTGCACGCGGTACATCTTCGAGTTGCCCGAGTCCTGCTGGTAGGGCTCGATGTAGTAGCCGTTGTACGAGGCGTCGGGGTCACCGACGTGGTTCCAGCCGCGGGTGGAGACGCTGAGGGGGATGGTGCCGATGCCGGTGTAGTGGTTGGGGCTGTTCGCCGGGACCTCGACGGAGGTCAGCCCCTGGCTCTCGGTCAGCGGGTCGGCGCGGTCGGAGCCGGTCTCGGTCCAGGTGTCGGCCGCCGAGGCGGGCGCCGGTGCGGCGAGGGACACGACGGCGGCGGTGGCGAGGGTGACGAGTCCGGCGAGAACTGCGTGACAACGTTGCCGGGCGGACGCGGGCATGGCCGACTCCTCGGAGGTGTGTGGGGGTGGGGGCGGTAACACTCGGTCGGCGGACAGTCTGGCGTGGCGCAATAGTCATGTACAGACCAATACGGCAACATGAGCGTGAACTCTCCCGGTCCGCCGACGGGGCGTGCAGGATGTCCGGGAAAGGAGTGCGGCCCCTGCGCGACGGCTTCGGCGGACGTGCGCCGCTGCGGTGAGGGATGGTGGAGGTGACCGGCGAAGGCGTCGGAGAGTCGGGTGTGAGCGCGGTGGATCAAGGGGAGTCGGCACGGGGGACCACGTGCCGTGTGGACGGGCGAAGGCGGTGCATGGCATGAGTGCAGCCGAGGCTGCGGTGCCGGAGGGCGGTTCGCCCGTGCGCGGGCCGGTGCGGCCCGGCGGCCTGCTCGACGTGCTCGGCGTGGCGTCGGTGGTACTGGACACCGACGGCCGGATCGTGCTGTGGAGCCCGCAGGCGGAGGAGCTGTTCGGGTACAGCGCGCGGGAGGCGCTCGGCCAGTACGCCGCCCGGCTCATGGTCCACGAGCAGCACCTGGAGCTGGTCGGCAGGCTCTTCGCCGATGTGATGCGCACCGGGCAGAGCTGGGCGGGCGGCTTCCCGGTCCGGCACAAGGACGGCAGCACCCGCCTGGTCGAGTTCCGCAACATGCGGCTGCTGGACGACCGCGGTGACGTGTACGCGCTCGGCCTCGCCGCCGACCAGTCGACCGTACGGCGGCTGGAGCAGGACGTGGCGCTGTCCGAGCGGATGGTGATGCAGTCGCCGATCGGCTACGCGGTCCTCGACACCCGGCTGCGGTTCGTCTCGGTCAACCCCGCCCTGGAGCAGATCAACGGGGTGCCGGCCGCGGAGCACATGGGACGGACGCTGCGCGAGGTGCTCCCCATGCTGGACTCCGGGCCGATGGAGACCGACGCCCGGCGGGTGCTGGACACCGGTGTGCCGGTCATCGACAACACCCTGGTCGGCCGCACCCCCGCCGACCCGGACGAGGACCACACCTGGGCGCATTCGCTGTACCGGCTGGAGGACGCCATGGGCAATGTGCTCGGTGTCGCGGTCTCGGTGGTCGACATCACCGAGCAGCACCGGGCCTCCCTGGAGGCGGAGGCCGCCCGGCGGCGGCTCGCGGTCGTCGCCGACGCCTCGGCCCGGATCGGCACCACGCTCGAACTGGACCGCACGGCCTGCGAGTTGGCCGAGGTCGCGGTACCGGAACTCGCCGATGTGGCGGCGGTGGACCTGCTGGACTCGGTGGTGGAGGGCCGGCCCAGCACGCTCGGCCCGTCGGAGGCGGCGGTGATCCGGGCCCTCGCGCTGTCCCCGCAGGACGACTCCGACGCCGTACGGGCCGCCGACTCCCCCGGGCGGATCGCCCGGTACGAGCCGGACCGGCTGGTCACCGAGTGCGTGCGCTCGGGCGAGGCGGTGCTGGTGCGGCAGGTGAAGGACGAGGACCTGCCGCGTATCGCCCGCTCCCCCCGGGCCGCCGAACTGCTGGGCCGGGCGGGGCTGCACTCCTATCTCGCGGTGCCGCTGATCGCACGCGGCGAGGTGCTCGGCGCCCTGGACCTCAAACGCACCCGCAATCCTGAGCCGTTCGGCGAGGACGACGTGCTGCTCGCCCGGGAGCTGGCCGCCCGCGCGGCCATGCAGATCGACAACGCCCGCTGGTACCAGAACGCCCGCAACACCGCCCTCACCCTGCAGCGCAGTCTGCTGCCCAGCCGGCCGCCGGTGACGACCGGCCTGGAGGTGGCCTCCCGCTACCAGCCGGCCGGGGCCACCAGCGAGGTCGGCGGTGACTGGTTCGACGTCATCCCGCTGGAGGGCGGCAAGACCGCGCTCGTCGTCGGTGATGTGATGGGCAGCGGGATCAGCGCGGCCGCGACCATGGGCCGGCTGCGCACGGCGACGACCACGCTGGCCGCCCTCGACCTGGACCCGGCGCTGCTGCTGGAGCAACTGGACAAGACGACCTCGGCTCTGGACCACTCCATCGCGACCTGTGTGTACGCCGTCCATGATCCGCACACGAAGCAGTGCCGGATCGCCAACGCCGGCCATCTGCCGCCGGCCCGGGTCCGTCCGGGCCGGCCGCCGGAACTGCTCGACCTGCCGACGGGGGTGCCGCTGGGGGTGGGCGGGGTCGAGTTCTGCACCGTCACCGTCGACTTCGAGCCCGGCGACGAGCTGGTGTTCTACACCGACGGGCTGGTGGAGACCCGCCGTCACTCCCTGGACGAACGCCTGGACTTCCTGCTGTCCCTGCTCGACGCCCCCGCCCGCCCCCTGGAGGAGACCTGCGACCTCCTCCTGTGGACCCTGCACCACCCCGACAACCACGACGACGTGGCCCTGCTCATCGCACGCGCGAAGCACCTGCCCCAGTGATCACGGCCGTACGCCGAGCACCACATGCGCGTACAGCTCCTCCGACACCGCGAGACGGGTCGTCAGACCCGCGGCGGTGAAGGCCTCCACGGCGGCCGGTGCCTGGCGTTCGCTGGTCTCGGACAGCACGCAACCGCCCGGGGCGAGCCACTCGGCGGCCCCGGCGGCCACCCGGCGCAGCACGTCCAGGCCGTCCGCACCGCCGTCGAGGGCGACGCGCGGTTCGTGGTCGCGGGCCTCCGCCGGCAGCAGGGGCAGATCGGCGGTGGGGACGTAGGGCACGTTGGCGGTGAGGATGCCGACCCGGCCGCGCAGGGCGGCGGGCAGCGCGTCGTAGAGATCGCCCTGGTGGGCCCGGCCGCCGTAGGGGGCGAGATTGCGCCCGGCACAGCGTACGGCGGCGGGGTCGATGTCGGCGGCGTGCACCTCGGTGCCGTCCAGGGCGGCGGCGAGGGCCGCGCCGAGTGCTCCGGAGCCGCAGCACAGGTCGACGACCACCGTCGCCGGCGGCGCCTCGGCCAGCGCCTGGTCGATCAGGAACTCGGTACGGCGGCGGGGCACGAACACCCCCGGCTCCACCACGACACGCAGTCCGTGGAACCGGGCCCAGCCGAGGACCTGTTCGAGCGGGAGCCCGCCGACGCGCCGGTCCACCATGGAGGTCACGTCCTCGGCGGTGCGGGCGGTGGCGAGGATCAACTCCGCCTCGTCCTCGGCGAAGACGCACCCGGCGGCGCGCAGCGCGCGGACGACGGCGGAACGGGAAGAAGGTGAGTGCATGAAGGGCAAGAGCCTTTCGGGAGCGCGAGACCTGAAGGGCGCTCCCGCGGTCACCGCTGCCGGTGCACCGCGCCGTCCTGAGGGGAGAGCACCCCGGCTGACACAGCGGTGATGGGTCCCACCTCCTCGGCGCTCGGGGCCGCGTCCTTCCGCGACCGGACGGCCACCCTACCCCAACGGTCACGCGCCCTTCGCCGTCCCCCGGGGACGATCGGCCCCGGGCCACGCCCAGTTGCCGGAAAACCGTGTGCCGCGGGGCTGCGCCACTGGCTACCATCGCCACGATGACGACTCACACCTCTCAGAGAACGGGGGTCCCGTCCGCGCAAGGTGAGCGCTGATGCTCCCTTCCACCGCGCACGGGGATTCCCGGCTTTCCCTGTGGCTGCGCGTACGGACGTACGCCGTGCCACCGTCCATGATCGAACGGGCCACCGCCCGCCGTACGGCCGGCGACTGGGCCGGGGCCTGCGCCGCCGCCCGGATCGACGTCGACCTCGATCTGCGCACCGTCGCCCGCGCCCACGGCCGGGAGATCGCGACCCGGCTCCGCGCCGACCTCCGCGCCCTCGCCCCGGACCTGCTGCGCTGGCACATGCCGAGGATCGCGCCGGACGGGCTGCTGCGCCCCGGGCTGACCCTGACACTGGCCCGGTACGAGCGGTCCGACCGGGCCGGCCCGCTGCATCTCGTGGCCCGTACGCCGCCCGCCTGGGCGGACGCGGGCCAGCGGATCAGCCTCGCCCTGTGGGATCCGGCACGGCCCGAGACCGGCCGGCATCCGCATCCCCGCCCGAACCGCCGTTTCCGGCTCGACCTGCACCGCCACCTGTGGGACGCGCGCCGGTCCGGGGAACTGCGGGCCCGTTCGGGAGCGGACGGCCCCGTCCCTGCGAACCACGACCCCCTGGGCCTCGCGCCACCGGACCTCGGCTGCGCCGTCGGCCGCTGGGCGGCCGAGGCCGCCGTCCTGCTCCGCACCGAGGGCCGCCCCGACACGCCGTTCTCCGTACGGCTGGGCACCCGGCGCCGGCTGATCCTGGCGGTGGTCGCGGACGAGGAGGGCACGGCCCCGGACACCACCGATCCCGTCCGGTGCGGGACCGGACCGGACGGGATCGGCCACGGGTGTGGAACCGAGCCGGGGGGCGCCGAGCCGGACGGGGCCGGACACCGGTGCGGGACCGAGCCGAGTGGGACCGGCCACCGGGGCGGAACCGGACCGGGCGGTGCCGAGCGCCGGTACCGAGCCGAACCGACCGGAGCCGAGCGCCGGCGCGGGACCGGGCCGGCCGAGGCAGAACACCGACACGGGGCCGAACCGGCGGGCGCCGTGCGCTGGTTCGTGCAAGAGCCGGTCTGCGGTGTCGCCGGGCCGGGGCGGCTCAGGGACGGTGGCCGTACGTGTCCGGGCGCGGGCGACGGCGGTGAGCCGGGGCTTCGGAAGGTGGCCGAGGTGCCGACGGGTGGGCTCTGCGCCGTGCCCGTGCTGCCCGACGCGGCGACCTGGGTCCCGCCCGACCTCGAACTGCTGCGTGCCGGGCTGCTCACGCCGGACCGGCTGCATCCGCTGGTCGCCGCCGCGCTGGCCCCCGGCCACCGCACGCGGGGTCCCCTCCAGGACACGGACCCGGTGGCGCGGGCGCGGCACGTGGAGTGCCGGGGCGCCCGGCACCGGATCGGCCTGGTCGGCGGCGTTCTGGTCCCGCTGGACCACGATCCGCAGGAGATCCGGCGCGAGGAGCTGCTGGCCGCGCTCGGCGGCCCGCCGCTGCCCTGTCTGTGGGTCGTCGACGAGGCGCACCGGCGTCCGCACTGCCTCGCCGGTGTACGCGAGCGCCTGAACCACGGCGACACGGACGGCGCCCTGGCCGTGGTCGAGGGGCTGCTGGGCCCCGGCGCGGTGCTGCGCGCGGGACCGCTGCAGGACGAACTCGCGGCGGCCGCCGAGCGACGCATCGCCTACGGGCTGTACCGGGCGGGCCTGACCGGCTCGGGCGGCACCTCCACCCCGCGGGCCCACCGCACCGACCGGGGCCGCCGCCTCACCCGACGGCAGTCCCGCACCGCCACCTTCTTCTGAACCTCCCTTTCCCTCTTGCGACTTCACACCACAGGTGATGCCTTCATGACCTCCTCCCTCGCCACGTCCCGGTCCGCCGATCAGCCGGACACCACCCAACTCCACGTCGCTGACGCCCTGTTGACCCTGCTGCGCGACACGACCACCGAGCCGCGCCCCGACATCCAGCTGGAGGCGCTCACCCTGGCCGTGGCCGCCGATCTTCCGGTGCTGCTGTGGGGCGAGCCGGGCATCGGCAAGACGGCGGCGCTGACGCAGCTCGCCACCGCCCTGGACCTGCCGCTGACCACCGTGATCGCGAGCGTCCACGAGCCGTCCGACTTCTCCGGCCTGCCCGTCGTCGGCGACGATCCGGCGGTGCAGGGCGTTCCGCTGGCCCCGCCGGACTGGGCGGTGCGGCTCGTACGGGCCGGACGGGGGCTGCTGTTCCTGGACGAGCTGTCCACCGCTCCCCCGGCGGTGCAGGCTGCACTGCTGCGGCTCGTGCTGGAGCGGCGGATCGGCGCCCTGCGACTGCCGCCCGGGGTGCGGATCGTGGCGGCGGCCAATCCGCGTTCCTCGGCGGCCGACGGCTGGGAGCTGAGCCCGCCGCTGGCCAACCGGTTCGTGCATCTGCAGTGGGCCCACGACCACGACGTCGTCGTACGGGGTCTCGGTGGGACCTGGCCGCGGGCGACCCTGCCGGTGCTCGACCCGGCGCTCTTGCCGCAGGCCGTGGCCCACGCCCGGCGCGCGGTGTGCGAGTTCCTCGTCGCACGGCCGGCGCTGGTCCACCGACTGCCCGGCGGGGAGAGCCGCCGGGGCGGCGCGTGGCCGTCGCCGCGCAGCTGGGAGGCGACGCTGCGGCTGATCGCCTTCGCGACCGCCGCCGGTTCGTCCCGGGACGTGCTGTCGCTGCTGGTGCGGGGCACCGTGGGCGACGGTCCCGGACTGGAGCTGCTGGCGAGCCTGGACCGGATGGACCTGCCCGACCCCGAGACCCTGCTCGCCGACCCGGCGGGTGCCGAACTGCCCGAGCGCGGGGATCTGCGGCAGGCCGTGCTGGACGGTGTGGTGGAGGCGGTCCGACGGCGCCCGGAGCGCGCCCGCTGGGACGCCGCCTGGGCGTTGCTGGTGCGGGCGATGGAGACCGGGGCGCCGGACGTGGTGGTCGTCCCGGCGAGCACGCTGGCCGCCCTGCGCCGGGAGGACTGGGACGTACCGGCGGCGGTCGAACGGCTCGCCGGAGTGGTGTCGCTGTCCCGGCGGGCCGACGAGACTGCCGGCCGGGGCGCGCGGACCGCCGGGGCCCGCCGATGACGGCGGACGCGCCGGGCGCGCTGGACCTCGGCAAGCTGTTCGCCGCGCGGCTGCACGCGGCACGCGTCCGGCCGTATCTGGCGACGGCCCTGTTCGCGCTGCGCCCCGTGGAGTCGCGTGAGGTGCCGACGATGGGGGTCGACCGGTACTGGCGGTGCTATGTGTCGCCGGCGTTCGTGGCACGCACACCGCCCTCGGAACTGGCCGCGGTGTGGGTGCACGAGGTGTCGCACCTGTTGCGCGATCACCACGGGCGCGGCGACCGTTATGCCCGTAAGCACCGGCTGACCGGTCCAGCGGAGCGGCTGCGGATCAACATCGCGGCGGACTGCGAGATCAACGACGACGCGTACGGCGACGGACTGGTGCGGCCCGAGGACGCCGTGACGCCGCACCGACTGGGGCTGCCCGAGGGGGAGTTGATGGAGGACTACCTCCGGCAGTTCCGGCTCGGGCCGAGCCTGGAGCGCCTGGCCTGGCTGGACTGCGGCAGCGGCGCCGACGGGCTGCACCGGGGGTGGGAGCTGGGGCCGGACGGCGCGCACGGGCTGAGCGAGCAGGAGCGGGACGCGATCCGGTTCCGGGTGGCACAGGGCATCAACGGCGCTCCGGGCAACGCCCCGCGAGGCTGGCGGCGCTGGGCCGAGGAGGCGTTCCATCCGCCGCAGCCGTGGCGCCAGTTGCTGGGTTCGGCGCTCCGCTCGGCGGTCTCCGGGCCGGGCGCGGGCGAGGACTACCACTACGGCCGCCCGGCGCGGCGCTCGGCCGGGCTGCCCCGGGTCGTCCTGCCGAGTCTGCGGCGCCGGCCGCCCCGGGTGTGCGTGGTCGTCGACACGTCGGGGTCGGTCGGTGACGCCGAACTGGGCAGCGCGCTGCTGGAGGTGGCCGCGATCTGCCGGGCGCTGGGCGGGCGGCGGGACCTGGTCTCGGTGCTGTCCTGCGATGCCGCGGCCCAGACCGTGCAGCCGCTGTGCCGGACGGAGGGCATCGATCTGGTGGGCGGCGGCGGGACGGATCTGCGCGCCGGGTTCGCCCGGGCGCTGCGCACGCGCCCCGACGTGGTGGTGGTCCTGACCGACGGGCAGACACCGTGGCCCGCGGAGCGGCCGGCGTGCCGGACGGTGGTGGGGCTGTTCCCCCGGACCGGCGGGTCGTACGACGAGGACGATCCCGCCTACCGGCCGGACGCACCGCCCGCGTGGGCGCGGGTGGTGACCATCGGGTCGGCGGCGGGATGACCCGGCGCCGAACAGGGCCGGCGCCGGGGTCAGACGCCGACCGTCTCCTCGACCTCTTCCTCGATCTCCGCGGCGGACCGCGCGGCGGACTCCGCTTCGGTACCCTCCTCGGCTGCCGACCGTGCGGGCGCCGGTACGGACGAGGGCCGTGCGGGGACCGGCACGGAGGCCGGCTGCGGGGCGCTCTCGCCGTGGCCGGCCGCGTGCCGGGCCCGCCGGGGCCGCTCGTACAGGGCCGCGACACCGGTCACCAGCAGGCCGACGAGCAGCCAGATCACGAGGGTCCACACAGAGCGGGCGAGGCCGTCGTCACCGAAGTACAGCAGGCTGCGGATGCCCTCGACGAACCCGGCGCCGTTCCAGAAGGCGTGCAGGGTGCCGAAGAAGCCGTTCTGCAGCTCGGGGCGGAACAAACCGCCGGAGCTGGTGAAGTTGAGCATGACGAACAGGACCATCATGGTGAGCGTGGTCCACCGCTTGAGGAAGGTGTGCAAGCCGACGCCGACGAAGAGGATGCCGGCCGAGTACAGCCAGGCCATGCCCCACACGCCCGCGAGGTCGTGGTGTGCGAGGTGGAACACCGGTCCGGCGAGCAGCGCGCCGATGCCGCCGACCACGGCGGAGACACCGAGTACGAGGAGCGCCCGCACCCGCATGGCGAGCCCGGCACCCGCGGCTCCGAGGGCGGCGACCGAGGCGTAGGAGCCGATGCTGAGCGCGATCAGCAGGAAGAACAGGCCCTGGCCGGTGGGGTCGTCGGCGACGGGCGGGGCCACGTCGGTGACCTTCAGCGGGACGCCGTGCTCGGCGGCGACCGGCGTGAAGACCCTCTCGACGGCCGTCGCGCCCATGTCCGAGGCGGCGCCGGCCACCAGGAGTTCGGGTGTGTGTGCACTCGGCACATAGGCGCCGGTCACATCACGGGACTTCAGCAGATCCACGGCGTCGGCACGGGTGGCGACGGTGCGGACGTCGAGCTTGTCCCCCGCGCCGTCCTTGACGGTCTGCGCGAACACCTTCGCCTGCGGTGTGGTGCCGACGACGGCGACGGGCAGGTGGTGCGGCTCGGGGGTGACGAAGGCCCCCATGTACGCGAGCCCCATGCCTATGCACATCAGCAGCGGGGTGATCAGGTGTGTGAGCACATGGCGCACTGCCGGTGACCTCATCGCGGGCGACCTCCAATGGTTGGCTTATACAACTCTCACATCAAGTTGTACTATACAACTAGAACGCCTGAGGAGGTATTCCCGTGAGTGCAGCGGAGTCGGCCGTCGAGACGATCCAGCGCGAGATGACCATCTTCGCGCGCAGGGCCCGAGCCTCGGCGGGCCGGATGCACCCCGAGCTGTCACTGGTGTCGTACACCCTGCTCGGCCATCTGGAGGAGCGCGACGGCTGCCGGGCGACGGACCTGGCGGGGCACTACGCGCTCGACAAGTCCACGGTCAGCCGCCAGGTGGCGGCACTGGAGCGGGCCGGACTGATCGAGCGCCGCCTGGACCCGGAGGACCACCGGGTGCAGGTACTGCATCTGACGGAGGCGGGCCGGGAGATCCTCGCCCAGGTCACCCGCAGCCGCAGGAGCGCGTTCCGCGAGCGGCTCGCGAACTGGCCGGAAGAGGATCTGGTGCGCTTCGCGGCCTACCTGGAGCGGTACAACGCGGGACCGGGCGGGACCGGGGCCGTCTGACCCGCCGGTCCCGGCGCCGGCGCCCGGTCGTCACCCGGCCGTCACCGGGGCGCGGGCCGCGAGGAACGCCGTACGGCGGCGCAGCCGGAAGCCCAGCGACTCGTACAGCCGGATCGCACGGGTGTTGTGGGCGCCGGTGTGCAGGAACGGCGTCTCGCCGCGCTCCCGGATGCCGTGCGCGACCGCGAGGATCAGTCGGGTGGCGAGACCCTCGCCGCGAGCGGCCGGGTCGGTGCAGACCGCGCTGATCTCGGTCCAGCCCGGTGGGTGCAGCCGCTCCCCCGCCATGGCGACCAGCGCACCACCCCGCCGGATCCCGAGATAGGTGCCGAGTTCGACGGTGCGCGACTCGAAGGGGCCGGGCTGGGTGCGCGCCACGAGGTCGAGCATCTCGGGGACGTCCGCCGGGCCGAGGCGGACCGCCTCCGCGTCCGGCGCGGCAGCCAGTGCGTCGTCCACGAACTGCACGCCCTCGACCCGGAAGGTGATCTCCCAGCCCTCCGGCAGCTCGCCCCGGTAGCCCGGCAGCGGGATCTCCGCGCCGGGTCCGGCCAGCGCGGCCAGGTCCGCCCAGTCCCGCGCGTCCGGTTCGTCGGGCAGCGCCAGCCAGGGCGACATGTCGACGGGATAGCGCAGGACCCGGCCGCGCCGCTCGGCGAAACGGGCGTGCGGGCCGGTCAGGGAGGCGCGGGCGGGGTTGTCCAGGACGTGCGGGGCGCCGGCGGGGGTCTGCGTGCCGGCGCCCGCGCGGGCTATGACGCTCACGCGCCCACCTCGATCACGATCTTGCCGAGGGTGTGCCCGTCCTCGACGGCGCGCAGCGCCGCGCCGGCCTCCCGCAGCGGGAAGACGCGGGTGACGTGCGGCGTCAGCGCGCCGCGCTCGGCGAGATCGGCGACCGCCTCCAGGACGGCGGCGGTACGGGCGCGCTGGACGCGGTCGCCGCCCAGCGCGGCGACCGCCTCCTGCGGGGAACCGGCGGTGACCAGCTTGCTCCGGTCCTTCAGCAGCTCGGCCGCCTCGGCGAGCACCGGACCGCCCACCAGGTCGTACACCCCGTCGATCCCGTCGCGGGCGACGGCACGCACCCGCTCGACCAGGTCCGGCCCGGACGGTACGTGCACGGCGCCCAGGGACTCCACGAAGTCCTTCTTGGCCTCGCTCGCCACGCCCACGACCCGCAGCCCGAAGGCGCGGGCGATCTGCGCGGCGGCGCTGCCGACCCCGCCGCCCGCGCCCGTCACCAGCAGGGTCGAGCCCCCGGGCAGGTCGAGCTGGCGGATCCCGTCGTAGGCGGTGGCGGCGGCGACCGGGAGGGTGGCGGCGTCGCGGAAGGACAGCGCGGCCGGTTTGCGGGCGGTCACGGCGGCGGTCAGCAGGGCGTACTCGGCGTATCCGCCGTGAGCGGTGCTGCCGAGCACCTCGTCACCGGCGGCGAAGCCGGTGACGCCCGGGCCGACCTCCTGAACGACACCGGCGGCCTCGCTGCCGAAGACCGTGGGAAAGACGGGTTCGCGCTCGCCGGGGCGGCGGAAGCCCTGGCGCAGCTTCCAGTCCACGGGGTTGACGCCTGCCGCGCGGACCGCGATCAGGATCTCACCGGGGCCGGGACTCGGGCGGTCCAGGTCGATCAGCGCCTCGGTCTCCGGGCCGCCGTGCCGCGTGTAGACATACGCCTTGGGCATGCTCATTCCTCGCTTCTCTCGCGCTGCCACCGGTCTACCGGTGCCCGCATCGAGCGCAAAGGAGAAGCGCCGCAGAGCTATTCCCCTGGCCCGAAAGAGTTCATGAGGCCGCAATCATCCGGGCGGCGTCCGGGCGGTGACCAGGGGCGGAGCATCCGCGACGACAGCGTACGGTTGAAGGATGAACGTTACGCGAGGCTTCACGGGCCGCCCGCGCGTCCCTCACCCGGGGCTGCCGCCCGGGCAGTACGACGCGGGCGAGGACTGGCCCGTCCTGTCCGCCGAGGTCACCCCCGACCTCGCGCCGGCCGACTGGTCCTTTCGCATCGACGGCCTGGTCGAGCGGCCGCACACCTGGAACTGGGACGCCGCACACGCGTTGCCGGCGTCGGCGTACGACGGAGACATCCACTGTGTGACCGGCTGGTCGAAGTTCGGCGTGCGCTTCGGCGGCGTCTCGCTGGACGCGTTCTTCGCTGTGGTGCGGCCCCATGTGTCCGCCACCCATGTGGTCGCCGCCTCCCACACGGGGTACACCACCAACCTGCCGCTCGCCGACGTCACGGGCGGGCGGGCCTGGATCGTCTGGGAGTACGACGGACGGCCGCTGCCGTCCGAACACGGCGGCCCGGCGCGGCTGGTGGTGCCGCATCTGTACTTCTGGAAGAGCGCCAAGTGGATCGCGGGCCTCACGCTCCTCGACCACGACGAGCCGGGCTTCTGGGAGGGCAACGGCTACCACGGGCGCGGCAACCCCTGGGAGGAGCAGCGGTACTCCGGTGACTGACACGGTGACGACGACGGGCACGGCTCCGGCGCACCCCCGCGCCCGGCCGACCGGCTCCGGCGCTCCCGCCACCCGGTTCGCGGTGCCCGGCCGCATCTCGGTGAGCGAGCAGGCGGCGACGGTGTGGCAGACCGCCATGCTGACGCGGATCCGGCGCGAGACGCCGCACGCGGCGACCTTCCGGCTGGCGGTGCCGGAGTGGGCGGGGCATCTGCCCGGCCAGCACCTGATGCTGCGGCTGACCGCGCCGGACGGCTATGTGGCGCAGCGCCACTACTCGATCGCGTCGGCTCCGGACGGCTCCGGGCACATCGAGCTGACCCTGGACCGTGTACCGGACGGCGAGGTCTCCGGCTGGTTCCACACCGTCGCCCGCCCCGGTGACACGGTCGAGGTGCGCGGGCCGCTCAGCGGCTTCTTCGCCTGGCCGGGCGACCGGCCCGCGCTGCTGCTCGGCGCCGGCTCCGGGGTCGTCCCGCTGATGTCGATGGTGCGGCACCGCCGCGGGCGCGGCCTCACGGTGCCGCTGCGCATGCTGGTGTCGGCGCGCAGCCCGGAGGAGCTGATCTACTCCGCCGAGCTGGGCGAGGAGACGACGACCGTGTTCACCCGCAGCGCCCCACAGGGTGTGCCGGTGGGGCGTATGACGGCCGCACATGTGGCACCGCTCCTGGCCGAGCAGCCTCCCGGTGGGTGGGAGGCCTATGTGTGCGGATCCAACGGGTTTGCCGAGCACGCGTCCCGGCTGCTGGTCGCCGCGGGCCAGCCGGTGGACCGGATCCGCATCGAGCGCTTCGGCTGACTCCGGGTCGCACGCCGGGGTCGGTCGCGTGATCGTGGGGCGCATGGCGCGTTCCCGCGCTCCAGGTGGGCCTGAACTCGCGGTTCGTGATGTGAGCGAGGTGCTCCCTACGGGGTACGAGACGGGTGAACACGCTCGTGTGCGTGAGCGGTGGGGGTGACGGACCGGGTGGACCGGTGCGTCGGCTCTCCGGCTCCGGCGGTGCGAGGAGGTGGACATGCGTACCCGGGTGCGTGCCTGGCGCTGGCGGCGCAATCCGCTGCGACGCCACTCGGATGTCGTGGAGGCCTGGACGGTGCTGATCGTCACCGTCCTGCTGTTCGTCGTCGTACCTCTGGTGGGCGTGGCCGCGGGCCTGCGCGCCCATACCCATGCCCGGACCGTCGCGGCCGCGCAGCGCACCGAGCGTCATCAGGTGCGCGCGGTGGTGGTCGGCGACCGGACCGAGCCGCTGTCCGCCGTGGAGGGGGGACGCGAGCGCCCCTACCGCGCCGAAGTCCGCTGGACGGAGCCCGGCAGGGGGACCCGTACGGCATGGGCCCGGGTACCGGCCGGGACCCGGACCAGGGACACGGTCACCGTGTGGCTGGACACCCGCGGCCGCTCCGTCACGCCGCCGCCGGGCCGCTCGACGGTCCTGCAGCACGCGGTGACCGTCGGGGTGTGCGCGGCGGGCGGTACGGCCGCCGTCGTCCTCCTCGGACACGCCGTGGAGCGCCGGATCGCGCTGCGCCACCGGCTCGCGGAGTGGGAGCGGGCGTGGGCGCGGACGGGACCGCGGTGGACCCAGCCGCAGGCGTAAGCGCGATCGGACCGCGAAGGGGCCGGATTTCGCTCCCTGGTCAGGGCGACCGCCCACGTACGGTGAGCCGACGCTGATTCCTTCACGAAGGCGGTTGTCGATGGCTCTGTTCGACCTCCCTCTCGCCGAACTCCGCACACACCGCAGCGAGTCCACCGAGCCCGAGGACTTCGACGCCTTCTGGGGCAAGACCCTTCAGGAGGCGCGCGAGCACGCGCTGGACGCCCGCTTCGAGGCCGTGGACACCGGGCTGTCCACGGTCCAGGTGTACGACGTGACGTTCGCCGGGTTCGGCGGCCACCCGGTCAAGGGCTGGCTGCGGCTGCCGGCCGGGGCGAGCGAGCCCCTGCCGCTGGTGGTGGAGTTCGTCGGCTACGGCGGTGGGCGCGGGCTGCCGCACGAGCAGCTGCTGTGGGCGTCGACCGGTCGGGCGCACTTCGTGATGGACACCCGTGGCCAGGGCAGCGCGTGGGGCGGCGGCGGTGGCACGGCGGACCCGGTGGGGGCGGCACCTGCGTACCCCGGCTTCATGACGCGCGGCGTCGAGGCGCCCGAGAACTACTACTACCGCCGGGTGTACACGGACGCCGTGCGCGCCGTCGAGGCGGCCCGTGCCCATCCGCTGACCGACGCCGCGCGGACCGTGGCGCTCGGCGCGAGTCAGGGCGGCGGCATCACCCTGGCCGTCGGCGCCCTGGTGCCCGATCTGGTCGCGGTGGCGCCGGACGTGCCGTTCCTGTGCGACTTCCCGCGTGCCACGGTGCTGACGGAGCGCCATCCCTACCGCGAGATAGGCCTGTTCCTCAAGACGCACCGCGGCCGCTCGGCGGAGGTGCTGCGCACGCTGTCGTACTTCGACGGGGTGCACTTCGCGGCGCGGGGCACGGCGCCCGCGCTGTTCTCGGCGGCGTTGGAGGACCAGACCTGCCCGCCGTCGACGGTGTTCGCCGCGTTCAACGCCTGGGCGCACGAGGACAAGGCGATCGAGGTCTACGACTTCAACGACCACGAGGGCGGCGGCCCGTTCCACGAGGCGGAGAAGCTGCGCTGGCTGCGGTCGTACGCCTGAGGCAGCGGGCGTGGGCGCGAGGGGCAGGGGAGCGGTCGTACGGGCTGAATCGAGGCGGGTGTGTCGCCGGGGTACGTGATGGACCGGACGGAGCCGGGCATCGTCGGCGACCCGCGCAGGACGGCACTGGTCGACGCCCTGTACGGCGCCATATGACGGCGGAAAGGCACGGGTGGGCGGGTTTCGGCCGAACCGGCAGAGCGGTCTTCCCTCGTGGTTTAGACCAATGCTAATTGTGGTCGCGCAACGAGCCCGCACGACTACGTCTTGTCACTCCAGGAGGGCGAGGCATGGCCCGCACCACCCCGCACGAACCCGCACCGAGCGACGACCGGCCCCTGTACGGACGGATCGCGGCGCTGCTCCTCGACGAACTGCGCGACGGCACCATTCCGCCGGGTGAACGACTGCCGGGCGAAAGGCACTTGGCGGCACACTTCCAGGTCAGCCGGGAGACCGTCCGGCAGGCTCTGGAGGTGCTGCGGCGCAGCGGTCTGGTCGCCACCGACCGGCGGGGCAGCCATGCCGCGCTGCCGGCGCGACCGGTCGAGGCCCAGGGGCCCCGGCCTTCCCGCTGGGCGCCCGCGCGGCCGACCCGTGCACGGTCGACCGGGCCACGGTGACCTGGCAGACGCCACCGCCGGAGCACGCGCGGGCGCTCGGCCTCGCGCCGCACCGGCCGACGCTGGTGCACCACTACCGGTCGGCCACGCCGGACGGCCGGTCGCTGCGGATGGCGGTGACGTCGTTCTCGGCGGTGGCGCTGACCGAGGTCGCGGAGCTGGCCCGGTACCGGGGCCGGGCCGACGGCGCCACCCCCGCGCAGTTGCGGCGGGCCTACGACTGGATGCGCAAGGCCGGCCTGTGCCTGCATCACCGCGACTCGATCAGCCAGGTCGACGGCGCCTCCTCGGTGCGGGTGACCCGGCGCGTGCACGACCAGTACGCCCGGCCGCTGGAGATCACCGATCTGGTGGTGGACGCCGAACGGGACGCCCTGGTCTACGAGTTCACGTTGCCCGCGGCGGGCTGAGTCCGCCGGGCCACCACCAGCCGGGCCCGTGGGCTGCCGTCGTCGCGCCGCCCGAACTCGGGCAGGGCGTGGAGGCCGACGCCGAAGCCCGCACGCTCCAACTCGTCGAGCACCGTGCCGAGCCGGAAGGCCCGGTAGTACATGACGAACGGCGGTCGCCACAGCGCGTTGCGCACGCGCATCACCGTGTCGAACCCGAGCAGCATCCAGTATCCGGTCCGCGTCGGGCGGGGCGGGGCGAGCACCGGGAAGGCGAACCGGCCGCCCGGCCGCAGGACGGAGTGGACCTCGGTGAACAGCCCCGGCAGTTCACGCGGCAGGAAGTGGCCGAACGCCCCGAAGGACACCACGAGATCGAACGCGGCCCGCAGCGGCAGGGCACGGGCGTCGCCGCGCACCCAGGCGACCTCGGGCCCGCCGGTGGGCCGCACCCGGTGCCGGGCGACGTCCAGCATGCCCGCGCTGAAGTCGACCCCGGTGACGCTGTGGCGGCACAGGCCCGTCAGCACCTGCGCGCCCGCGCCCGTGCCGCAGCACAGGTCGAGCCCGTCCGCGAACGGGCCGAGCGGGGCGAGCGCCTTCGCCACGGACTCCAGTACCGAGTCGGGCGTCCGGAACGGCGTGCGGTCGAACTTCGGGGCGAGCAGGTCGTAGCCGCGCTCGACGGACGACAGTGCCTGTACGGCGAGTTCACGCAGGCTGGGGCCTTCGGGACCGAACATCTGCTCAGCCTAGGGCCACCCGCTCGCGCAGCACCGCGAGGACCCGCTCGCACCAGCGCAGGTTCTCCTCCTCGAAGGCGATCCCGGCCAGGAGGGTGAGGTACGGGCCGACGCGCTCGGCGTCGCGGAGGTACGCGTCCTCGGTGCGGCCGTCGAGGAGGCGGCTCTGCACCCGGCGGTAGCGGTCCAGCTTGCCGCGGGCCCAGCCCCTGCGTTCCTCGATCAGCGCCCGGGTGACCTCGGGGTCGCCGCCGTCCATCGCCTGGATCTTGATCAGGAGTTCGTCGCGGACGGCCGTGGGCCGCTTCGGGGGCTCGGCGGCGAACGCGTCCAGCTCGGCCCGGCCGGCCCCGGTGAGCGTGAACATCCGCTTGTTCGGGCGCCGTTCCTGCTGCACCGTCCGGGCCTGGACCAGCCCGTCCTGGGCGAGCCGCTCCAGCTCCCGGTAGAGCTGCTGCGGGGTGGCGGGCCAGAAGTTCGCGAGCGAGACGTCGAACGCCTTCGACAGCTCGTAGCCCGAGGCCTCGCCCTCCAGCAGTGCGGCCAGGACGGCGTACTTGAGCGACATGTGGACAGGCTAACAGGCGTTGATTAATCTCATCCGCACCTATTCAATTAGTTGACTATGCGAGGTGGTCCGATGCACGCGTTCCGCACGGCGGTCGAGGCCGGGGACATCGACGCCGTCGAGGCGCTGCTGGCCGAGGACGTGGTCTTCACCAGCCCGGTCGTCTTCAAGCCGTATCCGGGCAAGGCGATCACCGCGGCGATCCTGCGCGCGGTCTCCCAGGTGTTCCAGGACTTCCGGTATCTCCGGGAGATCGGCGACCCGGCCGGATCCGACCACGCGCTGGTCTTCACGGCGCGGGTGGGCGACCGCGAGCTGACCGGCTGCGACTTCATCCATGTGAACGAGGACGGCCTGATCGACGACCTCACGGTCATGGTCCGCCCGCTGTCCGGCGCGCACGCCCTCGCCGAGGCCATGGGCGCGCGGTTCGGCGACATCGTGAAGGAGGCGGAGGCGCACTCGGCGTGAGCCCGCCCGGGTGTCAGCCCTTGAGCTGCCCCAGCGTGGCCTTGGCGTCCTTCTTGAGCCAGGCGTCCACCTCGCTGAGCGCGGGCGGATTCTTGTCCTGGTCGTACGAGGTGAAGTAGACGCTGTAGCTCATCGTGTACGTCACCCAGCCGTCGCGTACGGCGAGGGTGGCGTAGCGGGAACCGCTGCTGGAGGAGCCGCTGCTGGTGTCCTGGCTGACGAGATAGGCCTCGTCGCCGATGCCGCCGACCGGGGAGACCTCGTAACCGGTGTGGCTGTCACCGTAGTTCTTCCACGTGGCCGTGAACTCCGGCCCCGGATCGGTCTTCTTGTGCAGGTCGAGCTGCATGGACAGATAGGCGTCGGCGTACGAGGAGCCCGTCTTCTTCAGGCCCAGGCTGCAGTAGCTCTCGTCCAGCGCCGTGTTCTTCAGGGAGGTCTTGGTCGGCGAGGAGTCGCCCTCGGGATACTCGGTCTTGAAGGAGGAGTAGTCGGCGCTGGAGCACATGTTGGCGGGCGCCGAGTAGCCGCGCAGGTCCGCGCTGTCGCCCTTGCCGCCGATCAGGAAGACGCCGCCCGCCCAGGCGGCGGAGGCGACCACCGCGCCGACCGCGGCCCACAGCACCGCCCTGCCGGCCCCGCCGCCTCCACCGGACGGCGGCACGGGCACCGCGGGACCGAACTGGGGCGCCTGCGCATACGGGTTCCCCGGGTGCGGCTGACCGAACTGACCCGGCTGGCCCGGTACGGGCTGGACGGCGGGCTGGCCGACCATCGTGGGCTGGGCGTAGAAGTTGCCCGGCGGCGGGGACTGCGGGTTCGGGTAGGGGTAGGCCGTGGGCTGCGCCGGGACGGCCGGCTGCTGCGGGGACTGCTGGGGCTGCGATGCGGGCCGGTCGGCAGGCTGTGGCGGCTGCGGTGGCGTGGACATGTCCTGAACATAGTGCACGGTTGACGGTCAAGTCGCTCTCGATCTGCGGCTCAGGCCCCGCGGGAGCCGCCCGGAGTCGGTCGGACCGGCAGGGTGCGCACGCTGTTGCCGACGAATCCGGCGTGCGGGGCCAGGTCGGCATCGGCTGCGGCCAGTTCGAGGTCGGGGAAGCGGGTGAAGAGCCGCTCCAGCGCGATACCGGCCTCCAGCCGGGCCAGCGGCGCGCCGAGGCAGTAGTGCGCCCCGTGGCCGAGGGAGAGATGCCGTACGGCGTCGGGCCGGGCGGGGCGGGTGACGTCGAAGCGGTCGGCGTCGGGGCCGTGCGCGCCCGGATCGCGGCCCGCCGCGGAGTAGCCGGCGAGCACCGGGGTGCCCGCGGGTATCAGGGTGCCGCCGACGGTCAGGTCCCGCACCGGGTAGCGGAACGGGAAGTAGCTGACCGGTGCGTCCCAGCGCAGGGTCTCCTCCGCCACATCGGCCCAGCTCGCCTTGCCCGCGCGCACCAGGTCGAGCTGGTCGCGGTGGGCGCACAGGGCGCGTACGGCGTTGGTGATCAGGTTGAGGGTGGTCTCGTGCCCGGCGATGATCATCAGCAGCAGGGTGCCGATCAGCTCCTGGTCGCCGAGCCGGTCGCCGCCCTCGTCCCGGGCGGCGATCAGCGCGCTGGTGAGGTCGTCGGCGGGCGCCGCCGCCTTGGCCGCGGCGATCTCGGCCAGGATCGCGACGAGTTCGCGGTTGGCGGCGATCGCCTCGGCGGGCTCGCTGTCGGTGGCCACGACCCGGTTGCTCAGGTGGTGCAGTCGGTCGCGGAACTCCACGTCCACGCCGAGGAGTTCGCAGACGACCCCCATCGGCAGCGGCAGGGCGAAGTGCCGCCGCAGATCGGCGACACCGTCTCCGGCCGCCGCGGCGCGGGCCAGGTCGTCCAGCAACGCGCTGGTCAACTCCTCGATCCGAGGCCTCAGTTCCTCCACCCGCCGCGGGGTGAAGGCGCGGCCGGCCAGGGACCGCAGCCGCCGGTGGTCCTCGCCGTCGGCGGTCGTCATGCCCTGCACGGTGGCGAAGGTGAGCAGCGGCCAGCCGGCCGGGATCCGCCCTTCGCGCAGGTCGGTGAAGTGGCGTGCGTTCTTGGCGACTTCGGGATGCTGCAGGAACTCCTTCAACGCCTCGTGCCCGAGTACGGCCATGCCCGCGATCCCCCCGGGCAGTTCCACCGGGGCCACGGCCCCGCCGGCCAGCAGCCGCGCGTTGACGGCGTGCGGGCAGCCACCGGAGGGGTCCAGACGGTACGGGGGCCGTGCGGGGGAGGTCTCCACAGGTTCTTCTCCTGACGGTCGACGGAGGGCGGCGGCGACTCGGGACGGGAATACACGCGGACGGCATCATGTTGACCCAACCGGACGCACAGGTATAGTGCGAACAGCGCATGTGCGTGTCCCGTCGTACGGACACCGGTGCCGCTCTGCTCCATCAGCCCCCTCGGCCGAGACTTCCGACCGGCCCGGGCTTCTTCTCTGCACCACCTCGTGACCAGGGCTTCCTTGCCGTACCCGAGGTGTCGTTCCCGCCGCCCCGGAGGCAGCTGTCAGCGCCTCCCGCTCGCGGCCTCTCCCCCCTTCCTCTTTCTCTTCTCCCGTCCGTGAAAGGACTTCCCACCATGACCACCGCACTCGAACACCCTCCCGTGGTCCAGCAGGCCCCGGCCGCCACGCTCGTCACCGGCGTCCTCGACATCGACGCGCACGGGAAGGGGCAGCTGCGGGCGGCAGGCCTGCTGCCCTCCCCCGGCGACCCTCAGGTCCCGGCGGCGCTGATCCGGCGCCACGGGCTGCGCAAGGGCGACCTCGTCGAGGGCGCCCGGGGCGCCCAGCGCGCCCTGACCGACGTCACACGCGTCGACGGCCGTGCTCCGGCGGACCTGCGGGGCCGCCGCCACTTCCGCGATCTCACCCCGCTCCACCCGCACGAGCGCATCCGCCTCGAACACCCCGCGTCCGGACCGGCCGGGCGCCTCACCGATCTGTTCGCGCCGGTCGGCAAGGGCCAGCGCGGACTCGTCGTGGCCCCGCCGAAGAGCGGCAAGACGGTGCTGCTCCAGCAGCTCGCCGCCGCCGTCGCCGGCAACCACCCCGAGTGCCGGCTGATGGTCCTGCTGGTCGACGAGCGGCCCGAGGAGGTCACCGAGATGCGCCGCTCGGTGCGCGGCGAGGTGTACGCCTCCACGTTCGACCGGACGCCCAAGGAGCACATCGCCCTCGCCGAGCTGGTCCTCGAGCGGGCCAGACGCCGGGTGGAGGCCGGTGAGGACGTCGTCGTCCTGCTGGACTCGCTGACCCGGCTGTGCCGGGCGCACAACAACGCCTCCGCCGCCGGCGGGCGCACGCTGAGCGGCGGTGTCGACGCGGGCGCCCTGCTCGGCCCCAAGCGGTTCTTCGGCGCCGCCCGCCAGGCCGAGGAGGGCGGCTCGCTGACCATCCTCGCCACCGCGCTGGTGGACACCGGCTCCCGCGCCGACGGCTACTACTTCGAGGAGCTGAAGAGCACGGGCAACATGGAGCTGCGCCTCGACCGGGAGTCCGCCGCCCGGGGCCTCTTCCCCGCCATGGACCTCGACACCACGGGCACCCGCCGCGAGGAACTCCTGCTCACCCCGGCCGAGTTGACGGCCGTCAACGGTCTGCGCCGGGCGCTGCGCTCCCGCGAGGGCGGTCCCTCCGCCCTGGAGACCCTCCTTCAGCGGCTGCGCTCCACCCCCGACAACGCCGCGTTCCTCCGGCAGATCCGGCCCACCCTGCCCGCCGGCTGACCCCGCTCCCCGACGCCGGGGGTCCGGCATCCGGGTGGCTCGTGTCGGCCGAACGGACGCCACGACGCGAAGGATGACCGACTCGTTCCTACGTTGAGCATATGATCACCGGATTCTCTCGTCGGGCGGCCTTCACGGCCTGCTCGCTGTGCGTGGCGGGGGTGCTGGCCCTCGCTCCGGCCTCCTCCGCCGGACTCCTGGCCGGGGAACCCGCCCCGCCCGCCCCCCGGGCTGCGATGCCCGGGCCGTCCCTGCTCTATCTCTCCGGCACCCATGTCCGGCTGCGCCGGGGGGCGCCCCAGGTGCCGGAGGTGTCGGCGCTGTCCTGGGTGGTGGCCGACGCCACCACCGGCGAGGTGCTGGCCGCGAACGACGCGCACCGCAGGCTGCCGCCCGCCAGCACCCTGAAGACACTGTTCGCCCTGACCGTGCTGCCGAAGCTGCCCGCCACGATGAACCACACCGTGCACAACGAGGAGCTGGCGGACATCGGTGCCGGCAGCAGTCTGGTCGGCATCCAGGCGGGAAGCTCCTACCAGGTGGCCGACCTGTGGCGCGGTGTCTTCCTCAGCTCGGGCAACGACGCCGTGCATGTGCTGGCCGCGCTGAACGGCGGCTGGGCGGCCACGACCGCACAGATGCAGACAGAGGCGCGCTCCCTCGGCGCCCTGGACACCCATGTGGTCTCCCCCGACGGCTACGACGCCGACGGCCAGGTGTCCTCCGCCTTCGACCTGGCCGTCTTCGGCCGGACGGGGCTGGGCAACCACGACTTCGCCCACTACTGCTCCACGGCCGAGGCCATGTTCCCCGCCGCCGGGTGGTCCTTCGGCATCCGGAACACCAACAAGCTGCTGACCGGCGCGGGCGGTGTGCAGCGGTATCCGGGGCTGATCGGCATCAAGAACGGCTACACCACCAAAGCGGGCAACACCCTGGTCGCCGCCGCCCGCCGGGACGGGCGCACGCTGCTGGTGACCGTGATGAACCCTCAGGAGGCGGGGTCCACCGTGTACGACGAGGCGCGTGGGCTGCTCGACTGGGGCTTCGGCGCGGCCGGCCGGGTGGACCCGGTGGGTTCGCTGGACGGGCTGCGCGCCAAGCCGCGGCCGCGGCAGACGTCGCCGGCCGCGCCGGTGGTCGCTGCCGCGTCGAAGTCGGCCGACGGCACGGACTGGTCGCTCCCCGCCGTCGCCGCGGGACTCTCCGGGCTCGGCGCGGCGGCCGTCGTACTCAGACTGCGGGCCAGGGGCAGCCGGACCAGGCGCGACTGACCCGTCGGCAGGCCGATCAGCAGACCCAGCGTGATCCATGTGTAGGTGTTGCTGCCGAGGAAGCCGCCGATGCCCGAGGCGTCGTCGAACCACAGCCAGACCACGCTCGTGCACAGCACCGCGTACAGAGCACCCGCGATCCGCGGGTGCCCGGCGCGCAGCAGCACCGCGAAGGACGGCAGCAGCCACACCAGGTGGTGCACCCAGGTGATGGGGCTGACCAGGCAGGCCGCGGCCCCGGTGAGCGCGAAGGCCGCCGTCCAGTCGCCGGCCTTCACGGCCCCTCGGGCCCGCCACGCCCAGACGCACAGGGTCAGCAGGACCGCCGTCGCCCACAGCGGGCGGCCGGTCTCGCCGAGCCGGGCCAGGACGCCCTGGAGCGACTGGTTCGACACATAGTCGAGCCGGCCCACCCGGCCGGTCTCCCAGAGCGCCTCGGTCCAGTAGAAGTGCGAGGCCCGGGGGTCCGCCCAGGCGGCCAGGGCGGTCGCCGCGGCGGCGACGGCCGTAGCGAACCCGGCCGCCCGGCGGCGTCCGGCGATCAGCAGCAGGCCGATGAACAGGGCGGGAGTGAGCTTCACCGCGGCGGCGAGCCCGATCCCGGCGCCTGCCCAGCGCCCCCGGCCGGTCGCCAGCAGCCAGCAGTCGCCGAGGACGAGGGCGAGCAGGACGAGGTTCACCTGGCCGAAGCTGAAGGTGTCCCGCAGCGGCTCGAACAGCGCGAGCAGGCACAGGCACAGCGCCCAGCGGAACCAGCCGTGCCGCCGCCAGCCGGGCCCGGCCAGGATCCGCAGGACTGCGGCCAGTGCGGCCAGGTTGACCAGCAGGGACACCACGATCGCCGAGGTCCGGTCCAGCAGGGCCAGCGGCAGCATGGTGAGCGCCGCGAACGGCGGGTAGGTGAAGCCGTACGAGGTGCCCGGCACGTGGTAGTCGTAGATCCGGCCGCCGTGGTGCACCCACATGTGCACGGTGCCGTAGTAGACGCGCAGGTCGAAGAAGTCGCGCAGCAGCGGCACGGTCGCGGTGAAGACCGTCACGACCGCGACGAGGGCGAGGACGAGCAGCACCCGGCCGCGGTCCGTACGGGGTCGCAGCGGCCCGCTCACGCCGTGCGTCCCGGCGCCGGGGCCTGGGCCGCCTGATGGGCCTGCCACAGGACGACCACGCCGAGCACCCCGCCGGAGACGGCGAGCACCAGCTGTCCGAGGTCGGCCGGTCCGCCGCTCGGCAGGACGGCGAGTGCGAGGACGCCCGCCAGGGCCGCGACCCGGTGCCGTACCGAGGTGTTCGGCGCGGCGGCGGCGATCAGGAACAGCCCCCACAGCACGTACCAGGGGCGGATCGCCGGACCGAACACGGCGACCGTCAGCAGGCTGAGCCCGAGGGCGTACACCGGTCTGAGGCGCAGCCGGAGCCATATCAACGCCACGGCGACGGCGGTGGCCGCGAGGCCGAGCAGATGCCAGGCGGGCACGGCCAGCGGGGCCAGGCTGCTGCCGAGGTGCTCCAGCAGGGCGCCGGTGGCGCGCCCGAGCAGGCTGGTCAGGGCCCAGTTGTGCGGGGAGACCGGGGTGGTCAGGGCGCCGATCCAGCCATAGCCGGTGCCGGCGACGGCGGTGGCGGCGACCGTGGTCACGGCGGAGGCCGCCGCCGCGGTCAGGACGGCCGGCAGCGGGCGGCGGCCGGAGCGGACCTGGAGGGCCACCACCGCCAGCAGGCCGAGCGCGGCCGGTGCCTTGACCAGGGCGGCCAGGGTGACGAGCAGCGCTCCCACGATGCCGCCGACCGGCCGGGGCCCGCGTGCGGCGACCAGGCCGAGTCCCAGCAGCCCGAGCATCAGGGCGTCGTTGTGGGCGCCCGCGACCAGGTGCAGCAGGACGAGCGGGTTGAGGGCGCCGAGCCAGAGGGCGGCGGCCGGGTCGGCGCCGCTGTGCCGGGCGAGCCGGGGCAGTGCCAGCGCCATCAGGGCCACGCCGAGCAGGGCGACCAGGCGCATGCCGAGCAGCCCGGCGGGCAGTTCGCCGCGGGTCAGGCCGGAGAGCGCGGAGGCCAGGCCGAGGAAGGCGGGGCCGTAGGGCGCGCCGGTGTGCTGCCACATCGGGGCGACCTCGTCGGCGAGCGGACCACCGAGCTGGGCCGGGCCGTGGGCGTAGACGTCCATGTGGGCGTCGACCATGGCGCCCTGTGCGAGGTAGCTGTAGACGTCCCGGCTGAACAGCGGCGGCGCCAGCAGCAGCGGCGCCGTCCACACGGCGAGCACCAGCAGCAGGGCCCGCGGGGTGGGCGGTTGGGGTCCGCGCACCAGGCGGCCGAGGAGCACCCAGGCCGCTATCAACAGGACGACACCGAAATACACCCCGACCAGACCGAGCGCCACCTGCACCGAGGCAGGCGCCAGGAGGTCCTGCACGGGCAGGGCACCGGCCGTCTCACCGCCCAGAGCGAGAAAGGCGGTGCCGGCCAGCCCGAGCACCTGGCAGCGGCGGAGATCGACGGGGAATGCCATGGCCAACACTGGGTCAGCGTGTCAACGCCGGGTGGCCGGAAGGCGACGCTCCACTCACCTGCGGGCGGCCCGCACGTGACCGGAGTGTGAGAAACGATGACTTCCGGGCGTCCCGGAGGCAGCTTCGGCACCATCATCAGGCGATATCAACGGCTGTATCAGTCTGACAAGCCATATCGAGTGTTCTGCGCCGATTGCCGCCCCGCGACCAGCACATGGCCGCGTCCCTGAAGGCCTCGGGCGTCACCGTACGGTGGCCTCGCGCCGGTGGAGGGCTCGCTCAGAACACCGACAGGCCGGTGAGCGTCGTGAACCGGTCGAGGGCGGCGACGCCCGCCACCGAGTTGCCGCGCTCGTCCAGGCCCGGACTCCACACGCACAGCGTGCACCGGCCCGGTACGACGGCGATGATCCCGCCGCCGACCCCGCTCTTGCCGGGCAGTCCCACGCGATAGGCGAAGTCCCCGGCCGCGTCGTACGTCCCGCAGGTCAGCATCACCGCGTTGACCTGCTTGGCCTGGCTGCGGGTGAGCAGCCGGCCGCCGTCGGCGCGGATGCCGTGCCGGGCGAGGAAGCCGGTGGCAAGGGCCAGGTCGGCGCAGGACGCGGAGACGGAGCACTGCCGGAAGTACTGGTCGAGCAGGGTCGGCACGTCGTTGTCGATGTTGCCGTAGGACGCCATGAAATGGGCGAGGGCGGCGTTGCGGTCGCCGTGGGCGGTCTCGGAGGCGGCGACCTCCAGGTCGAAGTCCAGGCCGGTGTTGCCGCTCTCGGCGCGCAGGAAGTCCAGCAGCTCGCCGGCCGCGTCTCCGGTACGGGTCTGGAGGCGGTCGGTGACGACGAGGGCGCCCGCGTTGATGAAAGGATTCCGCGGGATGCCGTTCTCGTACTCCAGCTGGACGAGGGAGTTGAAGGGGTTGCCGGAGGGCTCGCGGCCCACGTGCTCCCAGAGTTCGTCGCCCTCGCGGGCCAGGTCCAGGGCGAGTGTGAAGACCTTGGTGATGGACTGCGTGGAGAACGGCTGCCGCCACTCCCCCACCCCGTACACGGTGCCGTCCAGCTCGGCGACGGCCATGCCGAAGCTGCGCGGGTCGCAGGCGGCGAGGGCGGGGATGTAGTCGGCGGCCCGGCCGCGGCCGGGGGTGCGCTCGACCTCCTCGGCTATGCGTTCCAGGACCGGCAGAAAGGTGAGGGACGACGTCGTTGTCATGATCACTATTGTGCCTTCCGTCCGGTCCGTTGACGTAATCGGACTAGCGTTGCCGCAGGTCAGGCGGTTGGCGCCCCGCTGCCCGCGACGACCTCGGGGCGCAGCAGTTCGGCGAGCCGCTCGGCGGGGAGCAGGCCCTTCTCCAGCACCAGTTCGGCCACGCCGCGGCCCGTGACGAGAGCCTCCTTGGCGATGTCGGTCGCGGCCGTGTAGCCGATGTGCGGGTTGAGCGCGGTGACCAGGCCGATCGAGTTCTCCACGGTGGCCCGCAGCCGCTCGGTGTTGGCGGTGATGCCGTCGACACAGCGCTCGGCCAGCGTCAGGCAGGCGCGCTGCAGATGTGTGACGGACTCCGACAGGGAGTGCAGGATGATCGGCTCGAAGGCGTTGAGCTGGAGCTGTCCGGCCTCGGCGGCCATGGTGATGGCGACGTCGTTGCCGATCACCTCGAAGGCGACCTGGTTGACGACCTCGGGGATCACCGGGTTGACCTTGCCCGGCATGATCGACGAACCGGCCTGCACCGGCGGCAGGTTGATCTCGCCGAGGCCCGCGCGCGGACCGGAGGACAGCAGCCTGAGGTCGTTGCAGCTCTTGGAGAGCTTGACCGCGATCCGCTTGAGCACACCCGACATCTGGACGAAGGCACCGCAGTCCTGGGTGGCCTCGACCAGGTTGGCGGCGGTGACCAGCGGCAGCCCGGTGATCTCGGACAGATGCCGGCGGGCGGCCTCGGCGTATCCCGCCGGGGCGTTGAGGCCCGTGCCGATCGCCGTGGCGCCCAGGTTGATCTCGTGGATCAGCTCGACGGCCTCGGCGAGCCGGCTGCGGTCCTCCTCGATCATGACGGCGAACGCCGAGAACTCCTGACCGAGCGTCATCGGCACGGCGTCCTGCAACTGTGTACGGCCCATCTTGAGCACGTCGCGGAACTCGACGGCCTTGCGCGCGAAGGCGTCCTGCAGGACGGCCATCGCCTTGAGCAGTCCGCGTACCGCGAAGACCGTCGCGATCTTGACGGCGGTCGGGTAGACGTCGTTGGTCGACTGGCCCAGATTGACGTCCTCGTTGGGGTGCAGCCGGGCGTACCGGCCCTTCTCGTGGCCGAGGAGCTCCAGCGCCCGGTTGGCCACGACCTCGTTGGCGTTCATGTTGGTGGAGGTGCCGGCGCCGCCCTGGATGACGTCGACGACGAACTGGTCGTGCAGCTGACCGGACCGGATCTCCCGGCAGGCGGCGACGATCGCGCGCGCCTTCTCGGGTGCGAGCAGCCCCAGCTCCTCGTTGGCGAGGGCGGCGGCCTCCTTGACGGCGGCCAGGGCGTCGATCAGATGCGGGTACGCGGAGATCGGCGTACCGGTGATGGGGAAGTTCTCCGTGGCGCGCAGGGTGTGCACACCCCAGTACGCGTCGGCGGGTATGTCCCGGTCGCCGAGCAGATCGTGTTCGCTGCGAGTGGTGGCGGCGGTCATGAGGGCAGGGTCCTCTTTCTGAGGTACGGAGATGTCAACAGGGGCGCGGGGAACCGCGCGACCAGCCATGACGGACCCGCGGATCCGAGACGGCCGATCCGGCGGAGCACTACGCGCAGGTGGTGAACGGAACCGGATCCAGCGCACGCACGGCCCGCACGCACCCCACCGGCTCCCCGCCCCCGAGCAGCGGTTCGCCCGCGAACTCGGTCAGCAGCCGGGGATCCACGCCCGCGCGGGCGAGCGCGGCCGCCGCGACCGGTATCCGCGCCCGATTCGCCCCGTCGGCGATCTTCACCGCGATGGCCCGGCCATCAGGCAGGGCAGCGACCTGAACGCCCTCGAACCCGTCCTTCGCCAGCAGCCCCGGCACCGCCCGCATCAGCGCGGCGACATCCCGTCCCGTGCCGGAGGCCATGTCGGCGTGCTCGCGCATCGCGTCGGCCACCTGGGCCTCGGGCGTGCCGGGGGCGGCCGTGGTGATGCGGGACAGGGCGCGGGCGAGGCCGTGCAGGGAGATGGAGAACAGCGGCGCGCCGCAGCCGTCGACGGTGACCCGGGCGACCCGCTGGCCGGTCAGGTCCTCGACGATCTCCTGGATCGCCTGCTGGAGCGGGTGTTCGGGGTCGAGATAGTCCGGGAGGGACCAGCCGTTGAGCTTCGCCGTCCACAGCATGGCCGCGTGCTTGCCGGAGCAGTTCTGGGCGAGCCGGGAGGGCGTGCGGCCCTCGCGCACCCAGGTGTCCCGGACGGCCGGGTCGAACGGCATGTCGGGGACGTTGCGCAGATGGTCCTCGGTGAGCCCGGCGAGTTCGAGGATGCGCCGGGTGCCGTCGAGGTGGCGTTCCTCGCCGGAGTGGCTCGCCGCGGCCAGCGACAGCAGTGCGCCGTCGAGCGGCAGCCCGGCCCGCAGCATGGCCACGGCCTGGAGGGGCTTGACGGCCGAGCGCGGGTAGAACGCGGCCTCGATGTCGCCGAGCTGGAACTCCACCCGGCCGTCGGCGCCGAGGACGACGACGGTGCCGTAGTGGATGCCCTCGACGACCCCGCCGCGGACGAGGTGGGCGACGGGGGCGTGGAGGGGTTCGCGGACGACGGGTGCGTCGGCGGGGGAACTGCTGTACATCACTGCCTGAATCGTGAGTCGGGGTCGGCCGGTACGCGGGTCACGCGTCTGCGCCGGTGGACATGCGGGATATGCGGCCGCGGACGGCGTACCAGCCCGCGACCAGCGCTGCGACGATCAGCGGCAGACAGAGCACGGTGGTGCGTCCGGCGCCGCCGTCGGCGTACATGAGGACCAGGACACAGGCGAGGAACGCCAGCGTCACGAGTTCGGTCCAGGGGGAGCCCGGCAGCCGGTAGGACGGCCGGGCCAGTTCGCCGAGCCGGGTCTTCCGCCAGAAGAGCAGGTGACAGACCATGATCATGCCCCAGGTCGCGAGGATGCCGATCGCGGCGAAGTTGAGGACGATCTCGAACGCGTCGGCGGGGACGACGTAGTTGAGACCCACGCCGAGGACACACATACCGCTGGTGAGGAGGATTCCGCCGTACGGGACCTGGCTGCGGCTCATCCGCGCGGTGAACTTCGGCGCCGAGCCGCTCATCGCCATGGAGCGCAGGATGCGGCCGGTGGAGTACAGCCCGGAGTTCAGCGAGGACATGGCGGCGGTGAGCACGACCAGGTTCATCACGCCGCCGGCCGCGGGGACGCCGATGTGGGACAGGACGGTCACGAAGGGGCTCTCACCGGCCCGGTACACGTTCCAGGGCAGCAGCATCGAGAGCAGGACGACCGAGCCGACGTAGAACAGGCCCACGCGCCACATGATCGAGTTGATCGCCTTCGGCATGATCTTCTCGGGGTTCTCGGTCTCACCGGCGGCGACGCCGACCAGCTCGACGGAGGCGTAGGCGAAGACGACGCCCTGGATGATCAGCAGCATCGGCAGCAGGCCGCCCGGGAAGAGGCCGCCGTTGTCGGTGATCAGGGACGGGCCGGGGTGGTGGCCGTCGACCGGGTGCTGGGTGACCAGCAGGAAGATGCCGATGCACATGAAGACCACGAGCGCGCCGACCTTGACGATCGCGAACCAGAACTCCAGTTCGCCGAAGATCTTGACCGAGATCAGGTTCACCGTCAGGACGACGGCCAGCGCCATCAGGGCGATCAGCCACTGGGGCAGGTCCGAGAACATACCCCAGTAGTGGGTGTAGGTCGCGACCGCCGTGATGTCGGCGATGCCGGTGGTGGCCCAGTTCAGGAAGTACATCCAGCCCGCGGTGTACGCGCCCTTCTCGCCCAGGAACTCCCGGGCGTACGACACGAAGGCGCCGGAGGACGGGCGGTACAGGACGAGTTCGCCGAGGGCGCGCACGACCAGGAAGGCGAAGACGCCGCAGACGGCGTACGCGATGAACAGGGAGGGCCCGGCGTCGGCGAGCCGGCCGCCCGCGCCGAGGAAGAGGCCGGTGCCGATGGCACCGCCGATGGCGATCATGTTGACGTGCCGGTGCTTCAGGCCTTTGCTGTAGCCGGCGTCTCCGGCGTCGACATGGCCGGACGAGGGGCGCGTCTCGCCTTTGAGGTGCTGTTCGCTCACGCCTCGGGTCCGCCTTCCGCGGGGAGGTCCGTCCGCTGGGGACGCACGATGTGGGTCAGGGTCGTCTCGACGCGGTCCAGGTGGTGGTTCATCGCCTCCACCGCGTCGTGTTCGCAGCCGTCGACCAGCGCCTCGACGATCGCCCGGTGCTCGCGGTTGGACTGCTCGCGGCGACCGCCCAGCTCGTTGAGGAAGGCCGACTGACGCGCCAGTGCGTCGCGGATCTCCTCGATGACCCGGCGGAAGACCGGGTTCTGGGCGGCCTCGGCGATCGCGAGGTGGAAGAGGGTGTCCATCGCGACCCAGGCGGTGGTGTCCGTCTCCTGCTCCATGCGGTCGAGCAGGTGGGCCAGATGATCCAGGTTCTCCGGGGTGCGGCGCAGAGCCGCGTAACCGGCGACGGGGATCTCGATGTGCCGGCGCACCTCCAGCAGGTCGCTGGCCGCGTAGTCGCCGAAGGTGGGGTCCTCCACCGTGCCGGCGACGACGAAGGTGCCCTTGCCGGTCCGGGAGACCGTGAGGCCCATTGTCTGCAGCGCGCGCAGCGCCTCGCGCAGCACGGGCCGGGACACCTCGAGGGTGCGGCACAGCTCGGCCTCGGAGGGGAGCTTGTCGCCGATGGCGTACTCGCCGCGTTCGATGGCGCCGCGCAGATGGCCGAGGACCGCTTCCATGGCGCTCACGCGCCGGGGGACCGAGCCACCTGTCTGGCTGTCTGACAGGTTCACGGGAGCGATCCTGCGGGTTGCGCGCCGGGACTGTCAAGGCGTCCCGTAGGAAAATATGCACGGGGTGCGGCGCCTGAATGCAGGCATCCGCACCCCGTGGGTGATCGGCGGGAATCGGGTCAGGCGTTGAGCACGCCCGTCGTGAGCAGACCGAGCAGGCCCACGCCGATGACGATGCGGTAGATCACGAAGGCGTTGAAGGAGTGCTTGGCGACGAACTTCAGCAGCCAGGCGATGGAGGCGTAGGCGACCACGAACGAGATGACGGTGCCGACGGCCAGCGGCGCCGCGCCCACGCCCGCACCGAGGGCGTCCTTCAGCTCGTACAGGCCCGCGCCGGTCAGCGCCGGGATGCCGAGGAAGAACGACAGGCGGGTGGCGGCGAGGCGGTCCAGGTCCCGGATGAGCGCGGTGGACATGGTGGCGCCGGAGCGGGAGAAGCCGGGGAAGAGCAGCGCGAGGATCTGCGAGCAGCCGACCCACATCGCGTCCTTGAAGGAGGTGTCGTCCTCACCGCGCTTGTGCCGGCCCATCTGGTCGGCGGCCCACATCACGCCCGAGCCGGCGATCAGGGAACCGGCGACCACCCACAGCGAGGCCAGCGCACCGTCGATCAGCGGCTTCGCGGCAAGACCGACCACGACGATCGGAACCGTGGCGGCGATCACCCACCAGGCGAACTTGTAGTCGTGGTGGTAGCGCTCCTCACGGTTGGTCAGACCGCGGAACCAGGCGGAGACGATCCGCTTGATGTCCTTGAAGAAGTACACGAGCACGGCGGCGATGGCGCCGACCTGGATGACGGCGGAGAACCCGACGACGGACTTGTCGTCGACGGGGATGTTCATGAGCCCCTCGGCGATCTTCAGGTGACCCGTGGAGGACACCGGGAGGAACTCGGTCACCCCCTCGACTACCCCGAGGACGACGGCTTGACCGACGGAGATGGCGCTCATGGGATCCAGTTCTGAGGAGAGTTGGTCGACAGTGCTGTAGACAGTACTTGCTGTGCCCTGCCGCATGGCAAGCGCTAGGCCCACAGGGCTCCGGCGAGCCAGACACCGGCGAAGGCCGCGGCGAGCCCCGCCACCACGCTCGCTGCGGCGTTGACGGCAGCGTAGAGCCCGGAGCCGGCCTCGGTCAGCCTCAGCGTCTCGTAGGAGAACGTGGAGTACGTCGTCAGCGCCCCGCACAGCCCCGTGCCCAGCAGGAGCTGCAGGTGGGGCCCGGCGGCCCCGGCGGAGGCCGCGCCGGTGAGCAGTCCGAGGACCAGGCAGCCGGTGACGTTCACCGCGAGGGTGCCCCAGGGGAACGTGGAGTCGTGGCGGGCCTGCACGGCGCGGTCGGTGAGGTAGCGCAGCGGCGCGCCGACCACGGCGCCCGCGATGACCAGCAGCCAGTTCACAACGACTTCTTACCCTTCGGGTCCATGTCTCCCGTGCCGCACGCGCCTCCCGCGTACCGCGCGACCTCGCACGCCTGTGGCGTCACCGGTCCCCGGCGCCAGGTGTCCTCCTCGCCGGCGCGGACGGTCGGCCCGAGGACCCGGCGGGCGAGCGCGCTCATCGGTGGCTCCTGACCAGCACCAGGCGGGCGGCGGCGGAGGCGAGCCACACCGCGCCGAGGGCCGCGCACAGCGTCGCGGCGAGATAGGCCGGGCCGAGTGCGGGGCGGCCCGCGTCGACCAGCCTGCGGATGTCGACGGCGTAGGTGGAGAAGGTGGTGAAGCCGCCGAGCACGCCGGTGCCGAAGAAGGGGCGGACGAGGCGGTGCGCGGTCCACACCTCGGTGATCAGCACCATGAACACGCCGATCACGGCGCATCCGGCGACGTTGGTCCAGAACGTCGCCCAGGGGAAGGTGCCGGGCGGCGTGGGCCACGCGAGCGTCAGGGCGTAGCGGCCGCACGCGCCGAGGGCGCCGCCGAGGGCGACCACCGCGACCACGGGCGCCTGGCCACGCCACTGGGACCGCCGGCGTGGGGCGGGGCGGGCACGGAGGCTCTCGGCTTCCGGGGCTGTCATGGTGATACGGCTCCTGTTCGGCCCGCCCGACGGGTTGCACGGCCTGCCCCGACGGGTGATCACGGCCGGGCCCCAGCGTACCGCCCGGTCAGGGGGCCTCGGGCCGGGCGCAGACCGCGACGCCGGGCTCCCGGAGGCTGCCGAGGACGAGGTGGTCCCCCGTCGCGCAGACGCTGGTGACCATGCGGAAGCCCGAGCGGCGGCGGACCAGGTGCCGTACGGTCCGGCCGGCGTCGTCGAGAGCCATCACCCCGATCGTGCCGCTCGGGCGGTAGGGCGCGCGCACGGCGGCCCGGGCGGCGGCGCCGCGCACGGCGGGCGGGGCGCGGTGCAGGAGGTCCAGCGGCGGGACCCGCGGGCTCGCGAGCGCGACCCAGAGCGGGCCGGTGGGGCCCTCGCGCCAGAGGTTGTCCGGCATGCCGGGAAGCGTGGCGAAGAGGTCGGCGCGGCCGGCACGCGGGCCGGTGAGGTGGTAGCGGGTGAGGCGGCAGGCGCCGGTCTCGGCGATCACCAGGAACGAGCCGTCGGCGCCGACCGCCAGGCCGTTGGCGAACTGCAGCCCGTCCAGCAGGACTTCGGGCTCACCGCCCTCGGGTCGAAGGCGCAGCAGCCGTCCGGTGCCGGTGTGCTCGACGATGTCGCCGATCCACTGCTCCAGCGGACGGCGGCGGCTGGAGGCCGTGACGTACACGGTGCCGTCCGGCAGGGCGACGACGTTGCTGCAGAAGCGGAGCCGCTCCCCCGCCACCGCGTCCGCGAGGACCCGGACCGCGCCGTGGCCGGAGCCGTGGCCGGGGTCGACGCGCAGCAGGCCGCGTTCCGAGTCGCAGACCAACAGGCCGCCGTCCGGCAGCGGTTCGAGTCCGAGGGGGCGGCCGCCGGTCTCGGCCAGCACCTCCACGCGGGCCGTCCGCGGGTCGCCGAGGTGCTGCAGGCGCAGGATGCGGCCGTCCTCCACGCCGGTCAGCACGCGCCCCTGCGCGTCGGCCACCACGTCCTCGGGGCCGCGGGCGCCGAGGGAGACGTAGTGGAGCGGGACGAGTGCCACGGGTCGGTCCATGTGCGGTGCCCTTCGCCGTCGGTCGGCCGCTCCCGCCGCCGGGGGTGCGCCGAGCCCGACCCACCCCTGCCTCCATCCTGCCCCGCACGGTCCGACGTCTCACCGGCGCCGTGCGTCACCACCCCTTCTCGAACACCCGGGCCACCTCGGCGATGCGGATCTCGTCGCGGCGGTAGTAGGTGCGGCAGTAGAGGCGGCGGGTGCTGAGCACACCGAGCCGGGTGAGGAAGTCCAGATGGGCGCGGGCGGTCCGGGGGCGCACGCCCAGCTTGGCGGCCACGGCGCGCGCGGTGACTCCGGTCGCGGCGAGGTCGCGGCGACCGGGCGCCGGGAAGTGGGCCGCGGGCTCCTTGAGCCATTCCAGAATCGTCTGCCGCATCCGGCCCGAGGGGGTTCCCATCATCCGTCCGCCTCCGTCCCCGGCCTCCTTGTACGCAGTGTTCCCACTGTGGACCGGGCGACGCCGCCGCGTCCGGCACTCCGCGGCCGTTGTCCGGTACCGAACGGCCGTGCGACCGAGGGGCGTGCATATGACCCCGGAAAATCGGCGCGGGCCCGGCCGTCCCTTGCGTCCGGGCCCGTCACCGACGGTTCGGCGGTGGCCGAACCACGTCATCGAGGACGACCGCACGACGAGGAGCCACCGGGGGCCCGCAACCGGTCAGGATCGAAGAAGCCGCGACGCTCTCCCCGCGCCTAGCGTGGGGTGCACCGGCGGAAGCCCGTCGGACCACGCGCCTTCAGAAGGAGAGAACCATGACCGCCGGTGTGCAGACGATCATCTACCCCGTCAAGGACAAGGACCGCGCCAAGGCCCTGTTCACCGCCCTGCTGGGCGTCGAGCCGTACGCCGACGAGCCCTACTTCACCGGCTTCAAGGCCGAGGGGCAGGACGTCGGCCTCGACCCGAACGGGCATGCGCAGGGGCTGACAGGTCCGGTGCCGTTCTGGCACGTCACCGACCTGCGGGAGCGCCTCGCCGCGCTGCTGGGAGCCGGCGCCGAAGTCGTCCAGGACGTGCGGGACGTCGGCAACGGGCGGCTGATCGCCTCCGTCAAGGACCCCGACGGCAACCTGATCGGACTTCTCCAGGACCCGGTCGCCTGAGCACCGCTCGCGCGGGCCCCGGCCCACGCGCCCACACCCACACTAGTTGCACACTCAACGACTGGCCGGATCGGTGCTACGGTGCCGGTATGGCAGTCAAGACGGCCGACGCCCGGCTCGAGGAACGGTGGCGGGACATCCTCGCCGTGCACGCGCACACGATGTGCGAGATCGACCGAGTCCTGCACCCGCACGGGCTGGGCGCCAGCGACTTCGAGGTGCTGGACATCCTGGCGACCGAGTCGCCCGCGGAGGGCGACCAGTGCCGGGTGCAGAACCTGGTCGGCCGGGTCCACCTCAGCCAGAGCGCGCTGTCCCGGCTGATCGGCCGGCTGGAGAAGGACGGTCTGGTGGAGCGCTCGGTGTGCGCCGAGGACCGGCGCGGCGTGTGGGTGGCGCTCACCTCGAAGGGGCGCGCGCTGCACGCCGACGTGCAGCCGCTGCAGCGCGCCGTACTGGAACGGATGCTCACCGGACAGGAACGCTAGGGCGCCCGGCAGGCGCCTCAGAGCACCAGCTCGGCCCCGTCGGGCAGCACCTCGACGCCCTCCTCGGCGACACGCGCGCATGCCGGTGACGCCGGGTCGAGCAGCGGGTTCGTGTTGTTGAGGTGGGTGTAGACCCGGCGTGCGCCGGGGTGGCGGGACAGCGCCGCGAGCGTGCCGTCCGGGCCCGTGACCGGCAGATGCCCCATCGCCGACTGCCCGGCGCCGGACCGCACCGCCACGCCCATCTCGTCGGCCGCGAAGAAGGTGCCGTCCAGCAGCACGCAGTCCGCCTCGGCGCACAGCTCGTCCAGCGCCGGGCTCCAGGCGCCCACGCAGGGTGCGTACACCAGCACTCCCCCGCTCGCCAGGTTCTCGATGCGGTACGCCGTCACCCACGGGCCGGCGGGCCCGGGCACCTGCGCCGGCACGTACTTCGGGATCTTCGTGCCGACCGGATGGGCCGTGACCACCAGTCCGCCGGCCAGCACGAATCCGCCGTCGGCCAGGCTGTCCGCCCACTCCCAGGGGGCGTAGCGGTCCAGGGCGGCGCGGGCCGGGCCCAGCACGGCGCGGACCGGCGGGGCCGCGTAGACCTTCAGGCCCGCCGCTCCGCGCAGTTCGGCCAGGCCGGTGACGTGGTCCGCCTCGGCGTCGGTGAGCAGGACGCCGCGCAGCGGGGTGTCCCGAGGGCCGGGGCCCGGCCACAGCGCCGGTGTGGCGGCGAGCTGGGCACGCAGATCGGGCGAGGCGTTCAGCAGCCACCAGTCGCGGCCGTTGCCGGTGACGGCGGCGCACTCCTGGGTGCGGGAGGGCAGCTTGCCGTCCCGGGCGGCCGTGCACAGCGAGCAGGCGCAGTTCCACTGCGGGAAGCCGCCCCCGGCGGCGGTGCCCAGCAGGACGACCCTCACGACCATCGGCTCCTTCGCACGCGTCCGGACCTGGCTTGGACCTGTCTTGGACCTGTCTTTCGCTGGGATCTTCCCTCGGCGGGCCGGGGACTATCCGGTGGCGGGGGGCAGTTCCGGCCGTCCTTCCCCGGGGCGGCGGTCCTGCGGGCGCTCGGGCGGGATCGGGCCGCCGGGGAAGTCGCGGGGGCCGGTCCACAGCCCGGGTACGGCGTCGCAGCGACGGCACAGTTCATAGGCGATCGCCTCGTAGTTGACCCGCCAGCCCTGGAAGTGCGCCCAGGCCTCCTTCGTCGGGCGCTCGACCTGGAACCCGGCCGACTCCAGCATGGCCACGGCCGCGTCGAACTCGGCGAAGGTGAGCCGGATCGTCGCGTCCGGCGACGGGTCGTCGTCGAAGGGGATGCGCAGCGCGCGGGCGATGTCGCGCAGGGCGGTGAAGCCCGCCCGCAGCACCAGCCGGGCCTCCGGCGGGGCGAGCCGCGGTTCCAGGGCCAGCTGCAGCGCCGCCGCGTCCATCACCGCGACGAGCCCGACCAGCCAGCTGCGGTGCGGGCGCGGGGAACGGAAGGTCAGCAGGATGGGGTACGTCGAGTGGCTCTCGCCCATGTCCGCGGCGAGCCGCTCCCAGGCGCGATACAGCGCCGGCAGCGCGGTCTCGGTGTCGACCAGCCACTGCCGGGCGAGGATCTCCGGTCCCCAGGCGGGCTCGCCGGCCCGCGCCTGGAGCAGGGTGACCTCCAGTTCGCGGCGGTTGTAGGCGGCGTACAGGGTGGGCAGATAGGCGATCTGCAGGGCGATCAGGACCGGGCCGGTGGCCGCGGCCACGAAGTCGAGCACCGACAGCCTCAACCGGGCGCCGCCGGCGAAACCGAGCGTGAACAGGCTGGAGCCCGCCTCCCGGAACGCGGTGCTCCACGACAGCGGGGAAAGCGAGTACAGCAGCAGACCGAAGCCGAACAGCGCGCCGGCGAGCCAGCTGGCGAGCATGCCGATGAGCATCAGCGGGGCGAGCCAGGTCTGGGCGCGGTCCATCGCGTCGTAGCCGCCGCGGACGGCGGTGAGCCGCAGCAGTCTGCGCAGGCTCCACCACAGGCGGAACACCAGCGCGGAGTAGAGGCCTCGGGGTACCACGAGGGTGCGAAGGATGCTGGTCAGGACCAGGACGAGGACCAGGATCCCGGCCGCGCCGGCGATGTATTCCATGGTCCTATTTTTGCGCCCGAGCAGTTCGGTGATCGGTCGCGTCGGCGAGCGCGGGTGAGCGGGGGCCGTTCGCGCCGTGCGCCGCGCCGCTTTCACCTCGCCGCGGTCACCGCGCTGCTTTCACCGCGCCAGCAGTGTGCGCACCCCCTGCGAGGTGAGCGTCAGGGCGTGGGTGGAATTGCCGTCTATGGCCAGCGAGAGGTCCTCGTCGGGCCATTGGGAGGCGAGGGCGCCGAGCGGGACGAGGCGGTAGCGGGAGACGAACGGCAGCAGCTCGGCCATCTCGCCCTCCGTGGTGAACACGGGCACGACCGCCTCGCCTCCGGGCTGGTCGAGGACGGGCAGGGCCACGGACGTGGCGTCGGCACCCTCCCCGTCGATCGCGTCGTCCGGTACGGGGACGAGCACGTCGCTGTGGGCGAGGACGTCCAGCGCGGCCTGGTCCTCGGCGTTCATGGCCAGCGCGTCCAGCGCCTGCTGGGCCGGCGTCGGCAGGTCGTCGTATGCGGGTGTCTCCATGGCAGATCCCCAGGTATCGGCGGTCGTACGGGCCTCCCGGGCGCGTCGGCTCCCGGGCGTGCTCGGACCTCGCGTACCCGGTGGACGGCGGGGCATGCGTGCGGACCTCGGGAGATCCGGTGGTGGGGCGCTCGTGGCGGCCGGGGACGGCGAAAGCGGACGGAGCCCCGCAGTCCTGGTCCTTCTCCCACCGGCACGACGACCACCAGAGCGTCTGCGCCGGCCGTGGAGTCGTGGGCGTCACCACCGACGCCGGTGCCTGGGTGGCCCCCGCCACCCGCGCCATCTGAGTGCCGGCCGGCACGGTCCACGCCCACACGGCGCACGGCGAGATCGCCCACACCGGCACGCCGGACGACGGCAGCCCCGAACGGGCCCGGCTGCGCGCGGTGTTGCCCGACCAGCTGCGGGTCTCGCCGCAGCAGCCCCTGCATCTCTGCCCACGCCCGACTCGCCGGTGCTGGGCGCGCTGTGCGACATCCTGCGCGCCGATCCGGCCGACGGCCGCACCCTGGCCGAGCCGGGCCGGGAGGTCGGGGCGAGCGACCGTACCCGCTCGCGGTCGTTCCGCCGGGACCTCGGGATGGCGTTCCCGCAGTGGCGCACCCAGTTGCGGCTGCACCACGCGCTGGTCCTGCCGGCCGAGCGGACGCCGGTGACGTCGGTGGCGCACCGGTGCGGCTGGTCCTCGGCCAGCGCGTCCATCGACGTCTTCCGCCGCACGTTCGGCCACACGCCGGGCGCCCGCCCGGCGGACGACGGCCGGCCGCCGGTCCGGCCCCCGCGCCCCGCGCAGCCGTACCCCGCCCACCCGGCGGCTGCTCGGCGCGGCGGCCCGGCGGCGTGGCGCGTGTCGCGTCGGAACCGGTCCGCGGCGAGGATGGCGAGCGGGAGCAGCCGGCTGGGAGGCGGGTATGACGGTGAACCGGATCGGCCTGGTGGTGCACGGTGGTCGCGCCGAGGCCGTGGCCGCCGCGCGTGCGGTGCGTGAGTGGTGCGCGGAGCACGACGTCGAGTGCGCCGACATCGACGTGTGGCGGGAGGGGGCGCGGCACAGCGCCCGCGAGGAGGTCGACGCGGCGGGCGACCCCGATCTCATCGTCACGCTCGGCGGCGACGGCACCTTTTTGCGCGGCGCCCGGCTGGCGGCCGAGAACGACGCCCTGCTGCTCGGCGTCGACCTCGGCCGGGTCGGCTTCCTCACCGAGGTCCCGGCCTCGGCGGTACGCGCTGCGCTGGACGCGGTGCAGGCGGAGCGGATCACCGTGGAGAGCCGGATGCTGCTCACCATGCGGGCGTCGTGCCGGCTGGAGGTGCCCGCGCAGATGGAGACGCTGCTGCAGTACGGCCGCGGGCCCATGCTGCCGCCGCCCCGGGTGCGCGCGGACTGCACGGCGGGTGACGACTGGGGCGTCGCGCTGGACGTCATCGCGCTCAACGACGTCGTCGTGGAGAAGCTCGCCAGGGACCGGCAGGTGTCGGTCGGTGTCTATCTGGCCGGCCGGCTCCTGGCCTCCTACTCGGCCGACGCACTGCTGGTGGCCACGCCCACCGGCTCCACCGCGTACAGCTTCGCCGCCGGCGGCCCGATCGTCTCGCCGCGTACGGAGGGCCTGGTCTTCACACCGGTCGCCCCGCACATGGTGTTCAACCGCTCGGTCGTCGCCGCCCCCGACGAGCCCGTCGCCCTGCGGATCCTCGAGCGGTCGGGGCAGGCCGCCGTCAGCATCGACGGCCAGTTGCGCGGGGTGCTGAGCCCCGGGGACTGGATCGGCGTGTACGCCGCACCGCGCCGGCTGAGGGCGGTCCGGCTGGGCCCGATGGACTTCTACAGCCGGCTGCGCGAGCGCATGAACCTCACCGACGCACCGGCCGCTCTCGCCGACGGGGACGCCGCTCCGCTGTGGCCGGTGACCACACCTCCGCCGAGCGACCTGGCCCACCTGGCCCTGCCGCCGGCTCCCGGCCGCGGGACCCCGCCGTCCTGAAGTCTCGGTGACCGGCACGGCGGGCGACTCGAAGACGGCCCGGATCGTGGGGACTTCAGGGCGGCGCAGGGCGTCGGTCACCCCATGGGGGGGCTCAGTTCGCGGTGGCCGGCCCGCGCCGCGGCAGCTTCCAGTTCGGCCGCGGGAAGTGACAGGTGTAGCCGTTGGGGTAGCGCTCCAGGTAGTCCTGGTGCTCGGGTTCCGCCTCCCAGAAGTCGCCCACGGGCTCCACCTCCGTGACCACCTTGCCCGGCCACAGCCCGCTCGCCTCGACGTCCGCGATCGTGTCCAGCGCGACGCGGTGCTGCTCCTCGTCGCCGTAGAAGATCGCGGACCGGTAGCTGCGGCCGATGTCGTTGCCCTGGCGGTCCCGCGTGGTCGGATCGTGGACCTGGAAGAAGAACTCCAGCATGTCGCGGTAGCTCGTGACCGCGGGGTCGAAGAGGATCTCGATGGCCTCGGCGTGGTCGCCGTGGTTCCGGTACGTCGCGTTCGGCGTGTCCCCGCCGCTGTAGCCGACGCGCGTGGAGACCACGCCCGGCTGCTTGCGGATCAGATCCTGCATGCCCCAGAAACAACCGCCCGCCAGTACGGCACGCTCGGTTCCCACTGCCA
Organism: Streptomyces yokosukanensis; assembly: GCF_001514035.1. Taxonomy (GTDB): domain Bacteria; phylum Actinomycetota; class Actinomycetes; order Streptomycetales; family Streptomycetaceae; genus Streptomyces; species Streptomyces yokosukanensis. The sequence continues at coordinate 217,173 of NZ_KQ948210.1, forward strand.
TCGGTCACTCCCTGACGCTCGAGCCCGGCGCGGTCGGTCGTCGACCTGCCGGTGTCACCGATCACCCAGCCTAATACCGCCCGCGAGCGACCGGCCAACGGCCTTCGTGGGCCCCTTCCACCGGCCGACCGCCCGAGACCGGCGCCCGGCGTCAAAGGCAGCGGCGGCCCGGTCAACCTGCCCCCGGCGCTCATGAGTTCTCCCCCGCGCGACGGCGGGAGCGGGCGTCCGGAATCCACAGGAACAGAGTTGGTCTAGTCCTCTTGACGGCGTGACGTGCGGGCTGTTTGGTATGTACCAACGTCGGCCCGGCACGGCACCACCCCACCACTCCCCGCCCGAGAGGCATCCCCGGAAGGGGCACTGTCATGCACCTGGCAAGATTTGCGGCGTCCGCCTGCGCCCTCGCGCTCGCGGCCACCGGCGCCGCCGTCGCCCTGGCTCCCGCCGGCAGCGCCGCGACGAGCAGCGTCTACTCCGTGGCTCCCTATGTCGACATGTCGAACGGTCAGGAAGGCATGCTCGACACCGCCGTCACCGGCCACCACCTCAAGGCCTACACCGCGGCCTTCGTACTCGGCGAAGGCTGCAACCAGATATGGGGCGACACGCTCCCCATCGGCAACGACTCCTACACCGACCCCGAGATCGCCAAGGCGAAGTCCGAGGGCGCCTCCGTCATCATCTCCTCCGGCGGAGCGAGCGGAGAGCCGCTCGCCTGGACCTGCTCCACCCAGAGCAGCATCGACGCCGGCTACCAGGCCATCATCAACGACTACGGCGTCAACCAACTCGACTTCGACGTCGAAGGCGCCGCCGTCGCGGACACCGCGGCCACCGCCCGCCAGATGCAGGCGATGAAGGACCTCAAGGCGGCCAACCCCGGCCTGCAGTTCTCCATGACCCTGCCGGTGCTGACCAGCGGCCTGACCGGCGACGGCGTCAACATCCTCAAGGCGGCGAAGAACGCGGGCATCAAGATCGACGTGGTCAACATCATGGCCATGGACTACTACGCGGGCACCGGCACCGAGATGGGCCAGGGCGCGGTGTCCGCCGCCAGGGCCACACTCGCCCAGATGCAGTCCGTCGACTCCGGCTACACCTACGCCAACCTCGGGATCACCCCGATGATCGGCAAGAACGACGACGGGTCCGCCTTCACCCTGGCGGATGCCCAGACGGTGGAGGACTTCGCCGCGCAGAACGGCGTCGGCCGGCTGGCGTTCTGGTCGGTCAACCGGGACCAGCCCTGCAGCGGAAGCGCCAACTCCCTGCCCACCTGCAGCGAGATCAGCCAGAGCAGTCTCGCGTTCACGGACGCGTTCGTGCCCTTCGAGGGCAGCACGGGCGGCGGTGGAGGCAGCACCGGCGACTTCTCGCTGTCCCTGGCCCCCGGCTCCGCGTCGGTCGCTCAGGGCGGCTCCGCCACCGCGACCGTCTCCACGGCCGTCACCTCGGGCAGCGCGGAGTCCGTCAGCCTCTCCGCGTCCGGCGCGCCCTCCGGTGTCAGCGTCTCCTTCGGCCCCGCCTCCGTCACCTCCGGCGGCACCTCGACGCTCACGGCGACGGTCGGGGCGTCCGTCGCCGCGGGCACCTACCCGATCACCGTCACCGGCACCGCCGCGAGCGGCAGCCACAGCGCGACCTACTCGCTCACGGTCACCTCCGGCGGCGGGGGCACCGGCGGGGGCTCGCTGACCAACGCCGGCTTCGAAGGCGGCGGCCTGAGCCCCTGGACCTGCACGGGCACCAGCGCGGTGGTCGGCGACACGGTCCACTCCGGCAGCCATGCACTGCGGATCACCCCGAGCGCCGACAGCACCGGTGAGTGCGACCAGACCGTCACCCTGTCCCCCAACCACACCTACTCGCTCACGGGTTGGGTCCAGGGCCCCTATGCCTACCTCGGGGTCAGCGGCGGGGCCACCGCCAGCACGTGGTCGAACAACACGAACTGGAACCAGCTGACGGTCGACTTCACCACCGGCAGCAGCGGCACCGTCACCGTCTACGTCCACGGCTGGTACGGCCAGTCCGACGTCCACGCCGACGACTTCGCCCTCGGCTAGAGCCGCCCCCTGTGCGCGCGGCGCGCCGCCTCCCCCGGGAGCGCCGTGCCGCGCGTACCGCCGTTGCCCGCCGGTACGCGCGGCCGGGAGGTCAGTCCTTCAGGGCGTAGAACTGCATCGACGTGTTCGGCTCGAATCCGATGCGGGGATAGACGGGCGCCCCCGCCTCGGTCGCGTGCAGGGTGGCGCGGGTCAGACCGGTGGCTCGGGCGCCCTCGTACAGGGCCTTGCGGGTGACCGCCTCCGCGTAGCCGCGGCGCTGCCACTCCGGGGCCGTGGCGACGAGCACGACGAAGAGCCGGCCGGCCGTCTCCACCGTCGCGGCACAGGCCACCGGGACGCCCTCCCGTACTCCCAGGTAGGCGTGGACCCCGTCCTTCCACAGCGTGGATCCGAGGAGTCCGTCGCGCCCGGCCTCCAGCGGGAAGCCGTAGGCGCGGGAGTTCAGGTCCGCGTACGCCTGCAGCTGCTCCTCGGTGCGCACGCGTGCGAACGTCAGATCGGGGTGTGACGGTTCGGGCAGCGGGAGGATGTCGCCTGCCATACCGGTGCCGGGGAAGGCGTATTCGAGGCCCGCCTTCTCGGCCGCCGTGCGCACCGCCGTGCGGGCCTCGGCGCCGAAGAGGTCGTCGAAGAGCCACAGGAACCCGGGGTGCCGCTTCGCGCGCATGATGTCCGCGGCCTGGTTCAGACGCTCCTCGACGAGCGCCGCATCGGCGTCGACCTCGGTCAATGTGAGGCAGTTCCAGAAGGGGAACCGGCAGTCGGCCCAGCGGACGGCGATGCCCGGCAGGTCCCGCACATCGGCTTCCCCGTCACGGTCGAGCACCATGGCCCGCCAGCCCACGGCGAGCTGCTCCATCGACTCGATCGACTCCGTACGACCCGTCATCGGACCTCCTGAATGGTGAAGTTGGGGACGACTCGTCCATTGATAGCCACTTCACCGTGTGTTCGCTCGCGCACAGGTGTGTTTCACGCCGAGCGCCCGGCCGGGCGGCGAGGCCCTCGGCCACGCGCACGGCGGGCAGCGGGCAGCTGGTGGCGGCCCCGGCTGCGCGGTTCGGGCGGATCCGCCGCGGGACAGCACCCGCGGCGTCGCTCAGGCCAGGCGCGGCAGGGCCTCGCGGGTGACCGCGCCGAGCAGCGGCTCGCCCCTCACCCACCGCTCGACCTCCGCCACCGCATACCGGCCGAGCCGTCGCACCTCGCTGCCCTGCGCACCGGCGATGTGCGGGGTGACCAGCACGGTGGGCAGCGACAGCAGGGGGTGCCCGGACGGCAGCGGTTCGGGGTCCGTGACGTCGAGATATGCCTCCAGGCGCCCGGATCGGCACGCGCGGGTCAGCGCCTCCGTGTCGACGATGGCGCCCCGGGCCGTGTTGACGAGCGCACCGCCGTCCGGGATCAGCCCCAGCATCCCGGCGTCCAGCAGGCCGGTCGTCTCCGGCAGCAGCGGGGCATGGACGCTCACCACCGCCGATCGACGGCACAGCTCGGCCAGTTCGACCCGCTCCGCACCGAGCCGGCGCGCCTCCTCGTCCGTCACACACGGATCGGCCAGCAGCAGCCGGTGGCCCGCGTCGGACCGCCGTAGACCGGCCAGCACACCCCGTCCGACGCGGGAGGCGCCCACGATGCCCACCGTGCTGCCGTCGGCGCCGGTGCGGCCGCCGCAGTCCCGCCGGCCGTCGCCGCAACGGGCCGCCATGGTGAGGGTGCGCCGCACGGCGAGGGTGATGAGGGCCAGCGTGTAGGCGATCACGGGGCCGGCGTTGGCGTCGGCCGCCGACGACACGACGATGCCGCGTTCCCACACCGCGTCGCTCACCAGCGACTTGACGCTGCCGGCGGCGTGCATCACCGCGCGCAGGCGAGGCGCGCGGGCCAGGACGTCGGCCGTGAGCCTCGGACAGCCCCAGCCGCTGATGAGGATCTCCGCCTCGGCGAACTCCGCGGGAAACGCCGCCGGCGAGGACGAGCGAGCCGGGCCGGGGGCGAGCCGGACGCGCGCGGAGAGCCGTGCGCGCAGCTCGGCGGGGAGCACCTCGTGGGCGATGGCGGGGTCCATCACACAGACGGCCGTGGGCAGTTCGGGGTGTTCGGGTCGGGCGGGCATGCGGTGCGCTCCTCACTCGGTCGTGGAGGCGCGGGGAGGCCGTGCAGGCGACGGGGAGACGCCATGAAGGCACGGACCGGCCATCCGGCGCGCGGCGGGCGGAGGGTCACCATCTGGAACGGCCGCGGCGCGAGAACGACACGGCCCTCCACCCTGTGGACCGGTTCCGCGTCGCGCGCGGTGCCCGGCGGAGTTCCCCCCCTACACACACACGAACCCTCGCCCTCGCGCAGTCCGCGACGGTCCTGCCCAGTCAGGGGACGCCGGTTTCCAGGGCAGCCGTGCGCAGGGCTTCGCAGACGCGGACGGTCGCCTCGGCCGGCGGGTCCGGCAGCCGCGCCAGCAGCAGGCGCCGGTGCTCCTGCGGCCCCCCGCGCACCGGGAGGACGCGCACCCCGGGGGGTGCGACCTGGGCGAGCGTGGCCGGCACCGTGGTCAGCCCCGCGCCCGCCGCGACCAGATGGAGCTTGGCCAGCCAGTCCCGCGCCGTGTGGACGATGTCGGGGCGTTCGTCCAGCCCCGGCCACACCCCCATCCCCCGGTCGCCGCTGGACGGTGGCGCGGCGATCCAGCGCTGTCCGCGCAGATCGGCGATGTCGACGTAGTCCTGACGGGCCAGCGGATGGGCGGCCGGCAGTGCCAGACACAGGCTGCGCTCGGTGAGCGTCCGGGCGACCAGCGCCGGAGACTCCGAGTCCAGCGGCCGGTACGGTGGCGCGGAGCTGATCAGCGCGAGGTCGATGCTCCCCGTGCGCAGCGCCCGGACCAGCGCCGGGGTTCCGCCCTCACGGGTGACGACGGTGATGCCCGGGTGGCCGGCGCGCAGTGCGGCGATGGCACGCGGCAGCAGGACGACCCCGGCGGTCGGCACCCAGCCCACGCGTACGGTGCCTGCGTGGTCCGGCATTCCGGACAGCTCCCGTGCGGTCCGCTCGATCTCGTCGAGGACCACCGAGGCACGCCGCAGGACGAGGTGCCCGGCGGCTGTCAGCTGGACGCCGTCGCGGCGCCGGTCGAGGAGTCTCGTGTCGGCGGCGCGCTCGATCGAGGCGATCTGACGGGAGACCGCGGACTGCGTGTATCCCAGCGACGCCGCGGCCGCCGTGAACGTGCCCTGCTCGGCCACCGCGCGAAAGACGCGCAGCGCGGTGAGCGAGACATCCTTGAAGTCCATGACACCAACGCATACCACGTGTGTCGGTGTCTCGCCGACGTCATGGATCTCCGCGCTCCCGGGCGACCCGGTCGGCGCCTGCCCGGAGCCGAGACGGAACGTGAGCAGAACATTTCGGCGACCGATGCAGTCTGGAGGCATGGCCACCGGTACGGGCGGTGGCCTGGTGAACATGACACGAGGGCTCGGCACCGCTCTGGGCGTCGCCCTGGTGCCCCTCGCCCTGCTCCTGGCGGGCGGCGGCTTCCGGACCGGGAGCCGCTGGGCCGCGGCCGTCCTGGTGGCGGCCTGTGCCGTCGCCGCGACGGCGGCCCGCCCTCCGAGCCTGTGCAGCCCGTGCGGGAACAACATCCGCGCACGGAGTGCTGTCCCTCACACCCCGCCGGGTATCGGGCCCCGGGGCGGTGAGCCGGGGACGGAACCGACCGGCGCAGGAGCGTGAGAAGCGATGACGACGGCAGGAACAGAACGGCTCCACACGACCAACAGGATCGAGGCCGGCCGTGCCGCGGAGGTCCCTCTGGTGACCAGGTGCGGACGCAGGATCGAGGTACGGCGCCTGCGGCTCGGGCCCGCGGACCGGCCGGTCAGCCGGATCGCCCTGAACGTGGGAGAGGACCAGGGCGGTGAGCCGGGAGTCTGGGCGGCCCTCACCCCGGACGAGGCGCTCGGCCTGGCCCGCCTGCTCCTCGAACAGGCGGGCCAGGCCGAACAGTGCGCGGATGTCCGCTCGCGGGACGGCGCCCGTTGACGGCGGTCAGCCGCGGCGCAACGCGGCGAGCGTCGCGGCGAGATCGGCCGGGCGGGGCCGGTTGTGCGGCAGCTTGCCCAGCAGGACGGCCATGCCGCAGGTGTCCGTGAGCGCGGAGAGGACGAGACCGCCCGCGATGCCGGCCGCGAGGAGCTGGAGCGCCGGGTGCACGAGGAGGCCGAGGAGCAGGCCCACCAGGACGAGCGTGCCGGCGGTGAGGCGGACCTGTCGCTCCATGCTCCAACGGGCCCTGGTCCCGCAGGCGGTGGGCCGCCGCAGCTCGTGTCCCGCGGCGGCCCACGCGGCGGTTCCGCCGAGCAGGGTGGCGGTCGGTATGCCCTGCTCGGCGAGGAGCTTGCGGGCGTTCTCCGAGCGTGCGCCGGACGCGCACACCACGAGGACGTCACCGCGCCCGGCGGCTTGCCGCATCTCGGGCAGGGCACGCCGGATCCGGTCCAGGGGGATGTTGAGGGCTCCGGGCAGATGACCCGAGGCGTACTCGCCGGGGGTGCGCACGTCGACGACGGTGAGGTCGTACAGCCGGGCGCGGGCCTCGTCGGTGTCCAGGGCGCGTGGGGTGGTGGTCATGGCAGATGTGGTCCTTGATGGTCGCCGCCGTCCCGAACCGGGACGTACAGTACCCCTAGGGGTATTTTTCGAGGAGTGATCGTGGAGCTGGAGCTTGAGGGCGCGTCCCTGAAGGCCGTGTTGAACCGGTTGCGGCGGGCGCAGGGGCAGATCTCCGGTGTGATCCGGATGATCGAGGAGGGGCGAGACTGCGAGGACGTCGTCACGCAACTGGCCGCCGCCTCGAGGGCACTCGACCGAGCCGGTTTCGCGATCATCGCCACTGGTCTGCAGCAGTGCGTGGCCGACATCGAATCGGGCCGGAAGAACGGTGAGGACACGGAGGCGATGCGCGCGCGGCTGGAGAAGCTGTTCCTGTCCCTGGCGTAAGGAACCCCGGTCGGCGGCGTGGGCGGGTCGGGTCGGCGGCGCGGGCAGCTCCGCGCCGGCGGGTGTTCGAGGAACCATCACACCACCGTGTCCAGCAGCATGGCGCCGGCCACCGCCAGCAGGACGAGGGCGAAGACCCGTTGAAGGGCGCCTCCCGACAGCTTCGCCGACAGCCGCCTGCCGTCCCAGGCGCCCAGAATCGCCGCCCCGGCGAACGGCCCGATGACGGCCCAGTCCAGGCCGTCGGCCGTACCGGCGCGCATCGCCAGCGCGGCAAGCGAGTTGACCGTGATGACGAGCAGGCTGGTGCCCACGGCCGCCCGCATCCGCACCCCGAGGACGTTGACCAGCGCGGGAACCGCGAGGAAGCCACCACCTACACCGAGGACGCCGGTGACCGCGCCCAGTGCGGCACCGGCGGCCGCCGCCCGGCCGGGCCGTACGGGGACGGGGCTCTCGGCGGCGGGGCGCTGCCTGAGCATACGGATCGCGGCGACGGCCGCGACCACGGCGAAGGCCAGGGTCAGCACGGCCGCCGGCAGGCGTCCGGCGAGCGCGCCGCCCAGCAGGGCGGGGCCGATCCCCGCCGCCGCGAACAGCAGGCCGGTGCGCCAGCGGACCTGCCCGTCGCGGGCGTGCGCGGACAGGGCGGTCGCGGAGGTGGCGGTGACGATGACGAGGCTGGCCGTGGTGGCCGCGACCGGGGTGAAACCGAGCAGGTAGATCAGGGCGGGGACGGCCAGGACGCTGCCGCCGCCCCCGAGGGCGCCGAGCGCCAGGCCTATGACGGCCCCGGCGATCAGCGCGAGTATCGCCGCGCTCATCCGACGGTCCCGTTCCCGCCCCGCGCGCCCACGACGGGCAGTCCCGCTTCCGCCCGGGCGCGCATGCCGCCCATGACGCCGACGGCTCGGACGCCCCGGGCGCAGAGCTGTGCGCCGGCCCGCCAGGACGGGTGGCCCGACCGGCGGATGACGACGACGGGGCGTGCCTGCGCCGAATGGGGCGGTGCGTCGCCGCGGGCCGGTGCGGCGAGGGGCGGACGGACGGCGCCGGGGGCGGGGCCGGTGTGCCAATCGTGGGCATCGCGTACGTCGAGCGGCAGCGGGGGTGCGGCGCTGCGGGCGCGCCCGGTACGGGCGGCGGCCTCCGGCGTGCCCGCCCGTCCCGGGCAGCCCCGGCCGCGTCCGAAGGGACTCATCGTGGCTCTCGCTCCTGTTCGTCTTCTCGGTGCAATGGTCAGCGGCACCCGCGGTCAGCGCGCGCGGACGGTGAGCCCGGCCCGCTCGGCCGCGTCGAACGTGTCGTCCACGGCCACGACCCGGCGGGCCGCCGCGTCGAGCAGGGAGGCGGCGATGGCGGCGCGCATGCCGCCGGCGCAGTGGACCCACACCTGCCCCTCGGGGACCTCGTGGAGGCGGCGGTGCAGGGTGTGCACGGGGATGCGGACCGAGCCCTCGACGGAGCCGGCCGCCCGCTCGGCGTCCCGGCGGACGTCCAGCACGACGACACCGTCCGGGGAGTGCTCCGCGAGGTCGGCGAACGTGGCCCGCGGGAAGGAGGTGAGCGCCTCTCCCCCGCGTGTCCAGCCCGACGGTTCTCCGGTGGTCGCGGCGGCCGGGCGGTCGATGCCGACGCGCACCAACTCGCGCTGTGCGGCGGCGAGTTGTTCGGCGGTCTCGGCGAGCAGGGTCACCGGCTCGCCCCACGGGAGCAGCCAGGCCAGGTAGGCGGCGAGCTGCCCCTCGGCCTCGATGTTCACCTAGCCCGCGACATGGCCTTCGGCGAAGACGACCCGGTGGCGCAGGTCGACCACCCACTCCCCGGCGGCGAGCCGGGCGGCGATCCCGTCGGCGTCGGCGACGGCCGGCGGGGTCAGGTCGACGGGTGCGGGTCCGGCGGCGTTGGCCGGGCCCATGTGGGCGTAGTACGCGGGAACGTCGTCCAGGCCGGCCAGCAGGTCGGCGACGAAGGTGTCCACGTCACGCGTGAGCGCCTCGTCGGGCGCCTTCTCCTCGCCGATCGTGGTGGACTCGCCCGCGGTCCCGGCGGCGGAGCAGAAGCTGCCGAAGCCGTGCGTGGGCAGTACCGCCGTGGCGTCCGGCAGTTCGGCGGCCAGAGGGCGCGCGGAGGCGTGCTGCGCCCGCGCGAGCCGCTCCGTCAGCCGGGGTTCGACCAGATCGGGCCGGCCGACGGTGCCGATCAGCAGCGAACCGCCGGTGAACACGGCGACGGCCGTTCCGTTCTCCTCCAGCGCGTAGGAGGTGTGGTGCGGGGTGTGGCCGGGAGTCGCCAGGGCGCGCAGCACCAGGCCGGCGGTGGCGTCGATCTCGTAGCGGTCACCGTCGTGCACGGACACGCGCGCGTACGAGACGTCGGCCCCGGCGGGGACGAGGTAGGCGGCGCCGGTGACGCGGGCCAGTTCCAGGCCGCCGGTGACGTAGTCGTTGTGCACGTGTGTCTCGACGACGTGGGATATCCGCACCCCGCGCCGTACGGCCGCCGCGATCACTCGGTCGATGTCGCGCGCAGGGTCGACCACCACGGCCGTCCGCTCGCCGCCTGCCGGATGGCTCCGATTGCCGAGCCCGGTCGTCTCGATCGTGTCGACGAAGAACACGTGGCGCTCCCTTGCAGTGAAGATTACCCCCCGGGGTATATCTCGACGGTAGCACAAATACCCCGGGGGGTATTTTCGGGAGCGGGGTCGGCGGCTGCGAAACAGCTCGCGAGCAGGTGACACGGGGGCGACGGGGCCGACGAGGGCGACGGGTGGCCGAGCCGCGGACGGCCGGCCGGGCCCGTGCACGGTCCGGCTGCCCTGGCCGCATGTCCGCGCAGCCCCGTTCCGACGCCTCCGCGCCCGGCCCCGCCCCGCAGGCGCCCGAGGCCCGTCTGCTCACCGAGGCGGTCACCCGGCTGCGCCGCGCGCTGCGTTCCTCGATCCGCACCGACTACCCCTGGGAGACCCTTCCCATGGCGCAGGTCGAGCTGCTGCAGGTGCTCGGCGAGCACTCCCCGGCGCGGATCAGCGACCTCGCCGCGCGTCGGCGCCCGGCGCCGAGCACGGTCAGCGGGCTCATCGGCCAGATGATCGGCTCAGGACTGGTGGCGCGCGACGTGGACGCAGCCGACCGCCGGGCCTCCGTCGCCACCCTCACCGACGCCGGCCGCGAGAAGCCCGCCTCCTGGACCACCGCCCACGATCGCCGGATCGACGCCGCGCCGGGCGCACTCGACGACCACGCCCGGGCCGCCGTCACCGACGCGCTGCCCGCCCTGTTCCAACTCGCCGAGCAGCTCGGCGAACCGGGCGAGGGCACGACAGCGGACTGACACCTTCGAGCCGCGGCCGCGTCGTCGAGCACCAGCGGCGGAGCCGCGGCGATCGCGCACCCCCGAGAGCGGAGCCGAAGAGGATCAGGTGGCGTCCGGAGCCCGGCCCGCATCCTGATCCGGGCCGGCCGCCGAGTCCGGCAGATAGCTCGCCAGGCCGCGCAGGATGATCTCCAGACCGATGTCGAAGCGCTCGTCGGAGGAGTCCGACACGATCAGCCCGGCCAGGGCCCGCAGATGCGGAAAGTCCTCCGGAGGCAGGGACGCGAAGTAGTTCTGCATCTCGTCCGCCATCTCGGGCCAGTCGGGGCGGGCCAGTGAGGAACCGTCGCCGCCGTGCCGGGCGGCCCGGTCCCGCCACATGCCCTCCTCCAGGACGAACCCGTCGATGTAGGTGGAGATGAGGTCACCGGCCTCCGCCGCGATACGGTCGGGCAGCCCGGCGGTCCGGAACACGGCGAGCAACGCCTCGACATGCGGCAGCAGTTCGGCGGTGAAGGGGACATGAGCCATGGAGATCCGGGCCATGTCCCGGTGCGAGAGCAGTCGCCGCCGCCCGGACCGGGCGTACTCCCGCACCTGCTCCTGCCATCGCCGCGGGTCGGGTTCGGGCATCTCGAAGCCGTCGTAGAGCCGCGTGTACATCAACTCCAAGAGGTCGTCCTTGGAGCCGACATGGGCGTAGAGGGCGGAGACCGCGACGCCCAGTTCCGCGGCCACCTGACGCATCGACAGCCCCTCTAGCCCCTGACGGTCCAGCACGGCGAACGCGGCCTCGACGACCCGTTCCCGCGACAGCGGAGTGCGCGCGGGAGCCACATGGACGCGGGCGGGACGCTCGCGCTCCCAGGGGGACGGCGGAGGGGATGCGGGAGTGCCGGCGGCCGCGTCGGTCATGAACACAGTCTAAGCGTCGGGAGAACAGTGTTCTCCGAGGCCCACCCGCCCGTGGGCAGCATGCTCGAACCGCCTCCCACCACTCGCCGAACCCCTCGAACGCGATATATCTTGTCACGCGACAATGATTGCGCTATATCTTAATGAACACCGTTCTCCCGGTGAGCACTGTTCTGCTACGGTGAACAGTGTTCTCCGGCATGCTCGGTCGCTCGCGTCCCGAGCCCGCACCGGCCGGGCAGCCACACCCGTCCGCCCCACCGCGCTCGCGGCGCCACCGCCGCGCGGCCCGTTCACGAGGAGTTCCGATGTCCACCACCGGGGTCGCGTCCGCGCAGGCGCCCACCACCGATTCGCCAGCGCCCTACCGGTGGCGCTGGGCTGCGCTCTTCGTGATCCTCGCGGCCGAGGTGATGGATCTCCTGGACGCCGTCGTCACGAACATCGCCGGTCCCTCCATGCGGGCCGACCTCGGCGGCGGTGCCTCCACCCTGCAATGGCTCGCCGCCGCGTACACCCTCTCGATGGCCGTCGGGCTCGTCACCGGAGGACGGCTCGGGGACATCCACGGGCGCCGCCGCATGTTCCTGGTGGGGGCCGCCGGCTTCACCCTGGGTTCGCTGTTGTGCGCGGTGTCCGTGTCGCCCGAGATGCTGATCGGGGCACGTGTCGTCCAGGGGCTGTTCGGCGCGGTGATGCTGCCGCAGGGCCTCGGCATGATCAAGGAGATGTTCCCGCCGAAGGAGTCGCAGAAGGCCTTCGGCATGTTCGGCCCGGTCATGGGACTGTCCGCGGTGTGCGGGCCGATCCTCGCGGGCTGGCTCGTGGACGCCGACTACTTCGGCACCGGCTGGCGGATGATCTTCCTGATCAACCTGCCGCTGGGTGCCGCGGCCTTCCTCGGTGCCCTGCGTTATCTGCCGAGGGGCCGGTCCGGCAGCAGGCCGCGCCTGGACATCCCCGGCATGATCCTGGTCTCGCTGGCCGCCCTGCTCCTCATCTTCCCGCTGGTCCAGGGCCGTGAGTACGACTGGCCCGTGTGGACGTTCGCGATGATGGCCGCCTCGGTCGCCGTCTTCGCCGTCTTCGCCGTCTACGAGTCGCGCCGCAGCAAGGCCGGCCGGGACCCGCTGGTCGTGCCGAGCCTCTTCCGCAAGCGTGGCTTCAGCGGCGGCATGACGCTCGGACTGGTCTTCTTCTCGACCATGCAGGGGTTCATGCTGGTCTTCAACCTCTACACCCAGATCGGCCTCGGCTACTCGCCGCTCAAGGCCGGCCTGGTGATGGTGCCCTGGTCGGGCGGCATGATCGTCGGATTCGGCGTCGCGCAGGGTGTCACCCGGTTCGGCCGGGCCGTACTGCAGGCGGGCGCGCTCGTCATGGCGCTCGGCGTGTTCGGCGTGTGGCTGACCCTCGACATGGTGGGAAGCGGTGTCGGCCCCTGGCAGCTGGTGCCGTCCCTGCTCGTCACCGGCATCGGCATGGGCCTGCTCATGGCACCGTTCTTCGACATCGTGCTCGCCAGCGTCGAGCAGCACGAGACGGGCTCGGCGTCCGGCACGATGACCGCGGTTCAGCAGCTCGGCGGCGCGTTCGGTGTGGCGCTCCTCGGTACCGTCTTCTTCGGTCTGCTGGGCGGCGGGATCGCCACCGCCGTCGACCACCGCGCGGACGGTCTGCGGGGGCAGCTGGCCGCCGCGCACGTCGCGCCCGCCGCTCGGGAACGCGTCGTGGCGGACCTGCGTACGTGCGCCTCGGACCGCGCCGTCGCCAAGGACCCCGAGGCGACCCCGGCGTCCTGCGCCCGCCTGGAGAAGGACACTCGGTCCGCCGTGACCTCGCCGCAGGCCGGCGCGCGGATACCCGCCGCACTGCAGTCCACCGCGTCCTCGGCCTTCAGGAGCGGATTCGGGACCGTCATGCAGACGATGCTGTGGATCATCGACGGCATGCTCGCCCTGACGTTCCTGCTCGCCTTCCTCCTGCCGCGCCATGCACGCCCGGAGGACGCCGCCGGGCACTGAGCCCCGGCCCGCCGCGGCATCGGCGGCCGGGACGGCCGGGCAGCACCGAGGAGTGCCTGCCCGGCCGTCGCGCGCCTCGGCCGCAGCGGTCCCGCCGCCGCACCCGCGGTACGGCGGTGTCCCTTCCGGTCGTCAGCACCGCGGCGGACAGCGGCCCGTCCTCCCGCACTCGCCCCGGAGGCCTCTCGGCGGCGCCGTCCGCGCGGGCCGGCCGGTGGTCAGTCGGCCTGCCAGGCTCCGCCGAGCCGGCTCAGTCCGGCGGCCGCCGTGATGGTGGCGTAGATGTAGTGCAGCGGAGCCTCCGGCATGACGTCCATGGGCTTCAGCAGCAGCACCGCGCCCCAGATCGCGCCGTCCCAGATGACGGGAGCGGCCACGGAGTTCCACTTCGCCATGCATTCCTGGTAGCCCAGCGCGTAGCCCTGGTCGCGGATGTCGGCGAGGGAGGCGAGCAGCTCGTCGCCGTCCCGGATGACACCGGGACCGGCTTCCTCCGGGACCGGATCGGCGGCCACCCGCTGCTGGATCTGTTCGGGCAGGAAGGCGAGGATCGTGCGGCCCGAGGCGCCGGTGCGCAGCGACCGGGTGACCGACAGGACGTCACGCGGCGTCATGCCCAGCTCGACGAGGTCGGAGTCCCCCACCGCCATGTCCAGGCACTGTCGCCCGGCTATGCCGAACGGGGCCCTCATGTACAGGAAGACCAGGCCGTTGCCGGTCGCCCTGCGCAGGCCCTGGAGGACCTCCGTGGCCTCCTTGCCGGAGAGGTTGTCCTCGGCGAGCGCGTGCAGCCCGAGGTCGCCGACCGTGCTGCCGAGCTGGTACAGGCCCCGGTCGATGCGCACGAAGGTGTTGTTGTAGGTGCCGGCGGTGAGCATGCGGCCGGTGGTGGAGTCGTCGAGATCGGCGGTCTTGGCGATCTCGGACAACCGGTGGGCACCGGGGCCCAGCGTGATGAACGCCTGTTGCACCCGCATGAAACGGTCGGCGTAGCTGGTCCCGGTTCCACGCTGTCCACTCATCCGTTACCCCCTCCAATGCGGCCGCGCCCGTCGTCCTGGGGCACGGTGGTACGCGGCGCCGGCGCCGCGTACGGGGGCACAAGAATATTACGAGGTGGGATCGAGACTGAACTTGCCCGTACCGGATCGGTTGTTGAGCACCTCGTGCACCTTCGCCGCATCGGCCAGCGGGTGGATCCCACCGGTCACGATCTTGAGCGTGCCGTTGATGACGGCGTCGAAGAGCTGCCTCATGGACGCCGCCAGCGGGAGCGTCCGGTCGGAGTACAGGTGCGGAAGCCAGAAGCCGGCGACCGTGACGGACCGCTGGAGCAGCGTGTGCACGGGGACGTCGGCGAGCTGCCCACCGGCGAAGCCGTACACGACGAGCCTGCCGCGCGGGCCGACCGCGTCGAGGGTCTGGCGCAGCGTGGCGCCGCCGGTCATCTCCAGCGCGGCGTGCACGGGCCCTCCCGCCGCGTCGAGGATGCGCTCGGTCAGCCCGTCCTCGTCACCGGAGTCGACGGCGGCCGTCGCCCCGAGCTCCAGGGCCAGCCGGCGCTTGTCCTCCGTGCCGGCGAGGGCGATGACCCGGGCGCCTGCCTGATGTGCCAACTGTACGGCCAGCGTTCCCACGCCCCCGGCCGCGGCGGGGATGACGACGGTCTGCCCCTTGGTGATCTGGGCCGCCGTGAAGAGGAGGTGGTACGCGCTGTTTCCCTGCAGGGCCAGCGGCACGGCCTGTTCGTCGGTGACCTCGTCGGGGATCTCCCACTGCAGCCTGCGGTGGACGGCCACCTGCTGCGCGTATCCGCCGCCCTGGGTCAGCGCCACGACGCGCTTGCCCTCCGCCGTGGTGCCGACGACCTCGTTGCCGGGGATGTAGGGCAGCTCGACCGGTGCGAGGTAGGTGTTTCCGCGGACATGCACGTCCGCGTAGTTGACGCCCGCCAGCCGCACATCCAGCAGGTTTTGTCCGCGCGCGGGCTCGGGGGCGGGAACGTCCTCAAGTCGCAGGACCTCAGGGCCGCCGAATTCCCTTATGACAATGGCGCGCACAGCACTCCTATCGACGTGGGCCGGATCTGTACCCACGACAGGCTAGGACATCCGCGCGCCACGCTCCCGACCCGGTCACCTGCCTTATGCATCTTTCTCGCCGAGTGAGAAACGGCTGCCCATTTCTCACTCGGCGAGAAGGTTCGGAGTTGAACTTCTCGCGAGATGAGAAAGGAAAACAGCAGGTTGCATTCGCCCTGGCGGTAGAGACATAGTGATGCCGCCTCGCTTGCCAGGCACTTTCCCCCACTGCCGGCCGTCACGGGGGTGCGGCCGGCAGTGCGGGAGAGAGGCATCGGGCGAGGCATGCCCGTCGGCGGCACGCGGCCGTCCCCGCAAAGCGATCGAGCGCACCTTCGTCCACCCCGCCGCACGCCTCGCAGTCCGAAGCGATAAAGGAAGTGCGGGTGTTCGAGCCGGTGAGGTACGTTTCCGGCAGTTCGAAGGGGGACCCGAAGTGGCGAAGCTGAACCAGATCATCGCTGTCGAGAAGGGTGTCAAGAGCAAGTCGCTCCAGGACATCACCGCGGCGCACCACAAGGTGCAGAAGCCGGCCCTGCTGGCCGGAATCTCGCGCACGTACCAGCCGAAGGACGAGGAGGGCGAGCAACTGCCGCCCGAGTCCACGCGCGTCCAGGTGCAGGCCGAGGACGTGCTGCGGGAGATGTCCGGCTCGCTCACCCGGCTCTTCGACGTGACCGCCACCAAGGACTGGGCGAACTGCACGGCCCGCGCGGACGTCACGGTCGACGGCCGTACGCTCCTCACCGACGTCCCGGTCAGCTATCTGCTCTTCCTGGAGAAGCAGCTCACGGACCTGCACACGTTCGTCCGGAAGCTGCCCACCCTCGACGCCGCCGAGTCCTGGTCGCAGGACCCCTCCACGGACTGGTGGAAGACGGACCCGGTGCGCACGATCCGCACCAAGAAGGTCCCGCGCAACCACGTCAAGGCGGAGGCGACGGACAAGCACCCGGCGCAGGTCGACGTGTACTACGAGGACGTGCCCATCGGGTACTGGACGACGGTGAAGTTCTCCGGAGCGCTCCCGGCGCGGCGGGTGAACGAGCTGGTGGAGCGCGTCGAGAAGCTCCAGCAGGCCGTGAAGTTCGCCCGCGAGGAGGCCAACGGAGCCGAGATCGGCGACCAGCGGGTCGGTGACGCGGTGTTCGGCTACCTGTTCGGCTGACGCCGCCGCGGGTAGCATCCATGATCGCCCCCGCGTGCGAGCGCGGGGGTGCGCAAAGGGCGCGGGCCGGATTGAGGACCGGTTTCGCGCGATGAGCGCAAGCTGACACTGAAGTTCAGCCTGAAGAAGCGGTGACAGTGAAGGTTCGAGTCCTTCCCCCGGCACACCTACGGGCCGGGGTGGCCCAACATGGCAGAGGCAGCCGCGGTCAATCTCAGACTCTCGCTCCAGTCTCAGCATCGCCGCCGATCGCCGGATCGAACGAGGCCGGACGAACGCCGTCGGATGCGAGTTCGAATCTCGCCTGCACCTCTGACCTGGTGCGGTAGTTCAAAGGAAGAACACGACGGCATGATGACTGATCCGTCCTCTTAAACGCCGCCGGCGTGCGCAATTGGGTGGCAACCCCAGGGGCCCGGGAGCTGGATACGACTCCCGGGCCCCGCCACGTCCACCGGCCCGGGCCAGGACGGCCCGCCAGCGACGGGCCGCGCTGGCGATCCGGCCGGCCCTTCGCACCCGTGCCGGGTCAGACGGTGCGGCCGGCCTTGAGCGCGGCCGCGACCTCGACGGCACGGCGGGCCTGGTGGCGGGCCGCCCCCAACGCCGCCTCACCGGGCGCGCCGCCGCCGGCCACGTGGGAGGTGCCGTAGGGGTTGCCCTGCTGGGCCTGGACCGGGTCGGTGTAGCCGGGGGGCACGATGATGCCGCCCCAGTGGTAGAAGGTGTTCGCCAGCGCCAGGAGGGTGGATTCCTGGCCGCCGTGGGGGCTGCTGGACGTGGCGAAGGCCGAGTACACCTTGCCCGCGAGCTTGCCCTGGAACCACAGCGGACCGGTGGTCTCCATGAACGCCCTCAGCTGGCTGGCCGGATTGCCGAAGCGGGTGGGCGTACCGAACAGCACCACATCGGCCCACTCCAGGTCGTCGTGGCCCGCCACGGCGACATCGGCGGTGTCCTGAAGGTGCTGAACCCACTCCTGCCGGGTGTTGATCACATCCTGCGGCACCGTTTCCACGACCTTGCGCAGCCGCACCTGCGCACCGGCCTTCTCCGCACCCTCCATGGCCGCCTGCGCCAAAGCGTGCACATTGCCCGTGGAACTGTAGTAAATGATCGAGACGTTCACGGATTCCGACATCGGTCGCCTTCCTTGATCACCGGGATAGTGTTCCGTTCATCAGGTACGACGACGCAGCCCCGCGGAATGTGAGGCGAGGCGCCCACCTGTCGATGCGCTGCGGTGGTTCGTCGTACCGAACGGGGACAGAACGACCGAGGGAGTCGGCGGCACCATGGGCAACCCATCCGGGTCCGAGCACGGCCGGCCCGATCCGGGCCTGAGCGCGATCATGAGCGAGCGGCACCAGCTGATCAATCTCGCGTACCGGCTCCTCGGTTCGGTGACCGAGGCCGAGGACGTCGTACAGGAGACCTGCACCCGCTGGTACGCCATGTCCGCACAGCAGCGGGAGGCCGTCGAGTCCCCCGGCGGCTGGCTGACGACCGTCGCCAGCCGCATCTGCCTCGACCTGCTCGGCTCGGCACGGGCCAGGCGGGAGCGGTACGTCGGTGAATGGGTCCCGGAGCCGCTGCCCGCGGGCACGGAGTGGATCAGCGGCCGGTGGGGCGGCGGCACCGCGCTCGACCCGGCCGACCGGGTCACCCTCGACGAGTCGATCGACATGGCCTTCCTCGTCGTACTGGACCTGATGACCCCGGCCGAGCGCGTCGCGTTCATCCTGCACGACGTCTTCCGCTACTCCTTCGCCGAAGTGGCCGCGATCGTCGGCCGTTCACCGGCGGCATGCCGGCAGCTGGCCTCGTCGGCCCGCCGCCGTATCCGCGCGTCGCAGTCGGCCAAGGCCCCGGCGGCCCGGCACGCCGACACCGTCAGGGCGTTCAAACAGGCGTGGGAGGCCAAGGACATCGACGCCCTCGTCGGCCTGCTGGCCCCCGACGCCACGGCGACCGGCGACGGCGGCGGACTGGTGACGGCCGCGCTGCGCCCGGTCGAAGGCGCCGAACAGATCGCGCGGTTCTTCGCCGACCGGATGGCGGCGGTGCCGGGCGTGACGCTGGCTCAGAGCACGGTCAACGGCCGGCCCGGCCTGGTCGCCCAGGTGGACGGCGTCCCCGTGTCCGTGCTGGCCTTCGACATCGAGGGCGACCTGGTCAAGCGGATCTGGGCGGTGCTCAATCCCGACAAGCTCCGCCCCTGGCGGGCGGGCTGACCGGCGCCCGGGAAGCCGCCGGCGCGGCCGGCCGACGATCACCGGGGCCGGCCAGCCTCACTTCTGGGCCATCAGCAGATACTCGTGCGACCGGTTCGTGCGCATCGGGTCGTCGTCCTCCTTGACCGGCCAGTCGTAGAGGTGGATGCGCTCGTCTCCCAGGGTCAGATGGCGTCCGAGCACCCGCGCGGCGTCCCAGGCCAGCGGGACGAACCGGTCGGCGATCCGGCGGTTCTGGACGGCGACGACCGCGTAGGCGCCCGGCCTCATCACCCGTGCGACGGCCGCGAAGGCCTCGTCGAGCGCCAGCAGGTAGGCGTCGTAGTCGCGCAGCGCGTACATCTGGCCGGGGTCGGGCGCTTCCAGGTCCAGGTCGGTGCCGAAGTACGGCAGGTCGCACAGGACCAGGTCCACGGTGCCGGGTTCGAGCGGGGGCCTGCGGGCGTCGCCGCAGAGCATGCGCTGCTCCGGGAAGCGTGCGACGCGTTGCCGCGCCTCCTGTGCGCGCGACGGGTTGATCTCGATGCCGACCCCGAGCCGTCCCTCGGCCGCGCAGGCCACCAGTGTGGTGCCCCAGCCGGCGAAGGGGTCGAAGACCAGATCGCCGGGCTCGGTCAACTCGGCTATCAGCGGGCGGAGTTGGCTGACGAGACCGCTCTGCCCAGGGACCTCCTCCTCGGTGAACTCCGGGTCCTCCGCGCCGAGCACACGCCAACTGGACATCCCCATGGGGTCACGCAACCTCTCTGGTGGACCTGGATTCGGACACGTCTGGTACGGCCCCGGGCGGTTCCGGATGCACCGCGGCCCGTGGCAGCCTGCGCTCAAGGCGCAGCACGCCCAGCGCGGAACCCGCCGTGCCCGCCGCGAGGAGCAGCCACATCCCGGTGGCCGACAGCGACAGCAGCGCCGTGAGCACGGTCGGCGCCAGGGCGATGGGCACCGCCCACGACAGCTGGTAGACCGCGAGGTGGCGGCCGCGTGTCTCCTCGGGCGCGGCCTGGGCCACCAGCGCGGAGGCGGTGGCGCCGTGCAGCAGCTCGCCCACGGTGAACATGGCGGTCGCGACGAAGACACCGGCGATCAGTGCCGCCCCGGTCGACAGGCTGCCGAGCACCGCGAACGTGACGAAGGACAGCGCGAAGATGCCCGCGCCGAGCGCCACCGCCCGCGTTCTGCGGTACGTGACCAGGTGCCGGGTGACCGGGATCTGCAGCAGGGCGATGCCGACCGTGTTGACCGCGTACACGATGCCCACCAGCGAGACGGGCGCGTCCAGTTCACGGGTGAGGTACACCGGCAGGGCCACGGACAGCACCATGTACGCGAAGGCCGTCGGGATGTTCAGGAGCGTCAGGCCCAGAAACGGGCGGTTGCGCGCCACCATCCGGTAGCCGCCCCTGCGGGAGACCCGGCCGCCGGCCGGCCGCGCCGACGCGCCGACGCGGATCGTGCTGAGCAGCGATGCCGCGAGCACGTAGCCGGCGGCGGCACCGAGTACGACGACGTAGAACCCGGAGTCGTCGAGGGCGAGGGCCGCGCCCGCGAGGAGGCCGCCCAGGCCCATCCCGGCGTTGCGCAGGCTGCGTTGCAGGGCGAGCAGCTTGTCCCGGTCGGCGCCCTGCACGATCTCCGCCACGAAGGACTGGATGGCCGGTGGGTAGGAGGTGTCGCCGAGGGCGACGGGCAGCACCACCGCGAACATGGCCGCGGCGTTGTCGACGAAGGGATAGACGCAGAACGCCGCGGCGCGCAGCAGGTATCCGCAGACCAGGACGGCACGGGCGCCGAAGCGGTCGATGAGGACGCCGGAGACCGGGTTGCTCACCAGCCCGATCACCGAGGCGGTCGTGACGATGGCGCCGACCTCGGTGAGCGGCAGCCCGGTGACGTGGTGGAAGTAGAGGAGCGACAGCGGCACGTACATGCCGCTGCCGGTCGCGTCCACGATCATGCCCGCCATGTACTTGAAGCGGACGGACGACCGTTTCTGCCTCATGACGCCTCCGTCCGTCCGTCGGGCGCCGCGGGCCGCACCGGGGTGCCGTACCCGTTCCCGGGCAGCGGCACGATCTGCGTCTGCGTGACGATCCGGGCGCCGAGGGCGCGCAGTGCGCGCTCGCACGCGAGGCGGGTCGGGGCCGAGCCCACCGCCGCCGTGAGGAAGTCGGCGGAGCCCGAGGCCGGGGCGATCACCTGCCCCTCCTCGGCGAAGAGCCAGAAGCCCTTCACCCACTCCTCGTCCGGGGCCGCGGGCAACGAGCGCACCAGGCCGGGCCGCTTCATCGTGAGCACCTGCCCCGACATGCAGCGAGGACGCAAGCGCCCGCGCTCGTCGACGGCGCCCTCCAGAGCGGGCAGCGGCAGGCCGGCCTCCGCGCGGGTCACCTGCACGGCGAGCTGGATCCCGAAGAGGACCTCGAAGACCTCCCGGATCTTGGCGCCGCCCGACCGGGCCGCGATCTCGCACAGCACGAGTCGGTCGTCGGGCGTGTGGAAGACCTCCGCGTGGAAGGCGTGGGTGCGCAGCCGGGAGCCCTCCGGCTTCAGGGCCGCCAGCGTCCGCTCGATCAGCAGGAGCAGCCGCGGGGTGAGCGGGTCGTCCACGTCCAGGGTCAGGTCGACGCGCGGACCGGGGTCGGTTCCGAACGAGGCCAGGTCGTACTGGTACTGGGAGGGCCAGGCGGCCACGGTACGGCCGTCCACCACCAGCCCGTCGACGTGGCACATCCGTCCGGGTACGAAGGCCTCGACGAGCAGGTCGTCCCGCGCGCCGTCCCGGTAGGCCCGTGCGAGCCGCTGCTCCAGCTCGTCCTGGTCGGCGATGATGCTCAGACCGATGGAGTTGTAGCCCGCCCGGTCCTTGAGCACCACGGGGAACCCGTGCCGTGCGGCGAACGCGCGGGCCTGCTCGGCGGTGCCCGGCACGGTGTGCGGGGCGACCTCGACACCGGCTCCGCGGGCCAGCCGCTTCATCAGGGCCTTGTCGCGGAACGGCATGATGTCGGCGCTCCACGCCCCGTCGAGGCCGAGGCGTTCGCGCAGCCGGGCGGCGAGGGCCACATCCGCCTCGTGGTGGGCGACGACATGGGTGATCCGGTACTTCTCGGCCAGGGCGAGCGCGCGGGCCGGCACCCGGTCGTCATCGAGGGTGTCGAAGAGTTCGAGGTGGGTGAAGTCGTGGTCGGTGTCGTCCGGAAGCCGCTCGCCGGCCGACTCGATCTTGTCGCGGGCGGCGAGGACGACGAGGTCTCCGGGGTACGGGGCGTGGCCGTCGAGGCCGGGGGCATCGCCGTTCAGCCACTGCCGGTAGGGGAAGGCGGCGAGGGGGTTGCGGTGCAGGACCAGGACGCTCATGCCGGGATCACCGTCCGGTCGCTCACCGGTGCCGCCGTTGCCAGGCCGGGCCGGCCGTCGGCACCCGTCAGCCGCACCTTCACCACGGCGCCGACGAGTTCGGCGCCGCGCCGTATCGCGGCCGTGGTGTCCTCGCCGGTGACGGCGACCAGGCCGAGGCGGTCCCAGTTGTCCCGCAGGGGACGTACCGTCTCCCCGGGCCTGGCGCTGATGCGCACGGCGAGCACGTCCGCCAGGGCCTGTGCCTCGGCCACGCCGTCCACCGCGTCCACGACGTCGCCGGGCCGGCCCACCACGGACCGTACGGCGGCCCCGCCGTGCGCCTTCGGACGATCGGGGAGCCGCTCGGCCAGGCCGAAGGGCGCGGCGAGGGCGAGTGTGACGGTGTCGATGCCGTAGACGCTGTGCACCAGGTCGGTGATGGCGTCGCCGGCGATCCGGTTGTGGCTCTCGATGACGCGGGGGCCGTGGGCACCGATGCGGATCTCGGTGTGGCAGACGCCGTCCTTGACGCCGAGCCGGTCCAGGAATCCGATGACGGAGGTGCGTACCTGTTCGTCGACCGCGGCGCCGAGCCGGGCGGGGACCGCGTGCCCCAGTTCGGCGAAGTGCGCGGGGTCGGTGAACTTCTCGGTGACGGCGATGACCACGTGGCGTCCGCCGGAGCTGAAGGACTCCACGCTGTACTCGGGGCCGTCGACGTACTCCTCCATCAGGAAGTCCTGCAGCAGCATC
The DNA here is from genome assembly GCF_001514035.1 of Streptomyces yokosukanensis. GTDB lineage: Bacteria > Actinomycetota > Actinomycetes > Streptomycetales > Streptomycetaceae > Streptomyces > Streptomyces yokosukanensis. The sequence continues at coordinate 240,078 of NZ_KQ948210.1, forward strand.
AGCGTCGACACCCGGTCCGTGCGGGTGCCCGACAGCCGCCGCACCTCGGCCCAGACCCGGTCGGCGTCGGCGGGCCCGTCGAGGCGGTGCACGCCGATACTGGCGGTGGCGTCGGTCGGCTTGACGATGAAGGGGTATCCGTGGCGCTTGCCGAAGGCGTCCAGGTCCTCGCGCCCGCGCAGCGGCTGGGCGCGGACTGCGTCGGGGTCGAGTCCGGCCAGGTGCGCGCGCATGACGGCCTTGTCACGGAAGCGCCGGGTCACCGCGTAGCCGGTGCCGCCCAGGGCGAACAGGTCGTTGATGCGGGCCGCGTTCTCCAGGCCCGGCTCGGTGATGGAGGTGGCGGCGGCGAAGCCCGGACTGTCCCAGAGCCGCTCGGCCAGCGGCTCGACCAGGTCCCAGCGGGTGTAGTCGACGATCTCCACGTGATCGGCGAGACGCTCCTGCTCGGCATTGATCTTGGTGGGGTGCTGCAGCAGCAGGACGTGCAGGCCCAGCCGCTTGGCCTTGGCCACGGTTTCGTCGGTGGCACCGACGAGCAGCAGTGAACGCTCACGATTCATGGGTCGGTGGGGCTCCGTTCCTGTGTGGGCCGGGTGTCCGTGCGCCGGCCGTGGCACCGGTCCGCGCCTCGGGGACGTCCTGAGCGGCGGGCCACCAGCTGAGGTAGCGCTCTCCGGTGTCCGGGAAGACGGTGACGACGGTGGCACCGGCCAGGTCGTGCCGGCGCGCGAGTTCCACGCAGCCGTACGCGGCGGCGCCCGACGAGACGCCGACCAGCAGTCCGGTGGAGGCGGCGATGGCGCGGGTCGTGGCGGCGGCGTCCTCGTCCTCGACGGCGATCACCTCGTCGATGACCGTGACATCGGTGACCGGGCTGGTGAATCCGCCGTTCAGACCGGGGATGCGGTGCGGTCCCGGCTCGCCGCCGGACAGCAGGGGCGATCCCGCGGGTTCGACGGCCACGACCGTCAGTTCGGGGTTGTGCTCCCGGAGCCGGCGTGCGATGCCGGTCAGGGTGCCGCCGGTGCCGACACCGCACACCAGGTAGTCGACTCGGCCGCCCGTGTCCCGCCAGATCTCCGGGCCCGTCGTCTCGTAGTGGGCCCGTACGTTGTCGGCGTTCACGTGCTGGGCGGCGTACCAGGACCCGGGGGTCGCGGCGTGGAGTTCCTCCGCGCGCTCCACGCACCCGGCGAAGCCGAGGGCGTGGTCGGTGAGTTCGACGTCGGCGCCCAGCATGCGCAGCGTCAGCAGGCGTTCCCGCGAGGAGTTGTCGGGGAGCACGATCCGGCAGCCGTAGCCGCGGGCGGCGGCGAGCGCGGCCAGGGCGATACCGGTGTTGCCGGAGGTCGACTCGATGATCGTGCCGCCGGGCCGCAGTGTCCCGGCCTCCTCGGCAGCGCGCAGCATGAACAGGGCGGCCCGGTCTTTGATGCTGGACAGCGGGTTCGCCGCCTCCAGCTTGGCCAGCACATGTGTGTCCTCGGGCAGCCCGGCGAGTCTCAGCCGCAGCATCGGGGTGTTGCCCACGAGTTCGTCGAGTGAGCCGACGACGCTGCCGGTGGATAGTTCGGTCACGGGGTCCTCCGGATCGGTTCGGCTCGGCACATGCCATGGGTTCGGTGTGCCCCATGGGCACATGCTCGTCCAGAATCTGCCGCTCCCGGTGCGCGATGACCACGCGATCCATGGTTCGGGTTGCCGCACTGCATCGATTGCGGGGGTCCTTCGCGGCGCCGGTCGTGGCTTGAATCCGTACGTTCGAGCCGGAGGTCGAAGAACCATCCGAGTACGGGGGTGCGTTGATGAAGAGCCAGGAGACCGCCGGGACCTGTCTGCCTGATCTGCTGAACGCTCAGGCTCGTGACCGTCCCGGCGACATAGCCGTGGTCCACGAGGGCGAGTCGCTCACCTTTCGCGAACTGGCCGACCAGGCCGATGACGTGGCACGTAACCTGCACCATCTCGGCGTCGGAGCGGACGACAGCGTGGGGCTCTTCGTCGAGCCCTCGCTGGATCTGGTGATCGGCGCCTGGGGCGTTCTACGCTCCGGCGGCGCCTATCTTCCGCTCTCTCCCGACTATCCGGAGGAACGCATCCGCCATGTCGCCGAGGACGCCCGGATGGGCGTGGTCCTCACGCAGGAATCCCTGCGGCAGCGGCTGACGGAGTTCCTCGCCGCGGACACCGTCGTCATCACACTCGAAGACGTCGCGGAGTTCATGAAGGGCCGCCGCGGCGCGGATGCCGCCGAGCTGCCCGGCGGTCCGCGCCCCTCGGACCTGGCGTACGTCATCTACACCTCGGGCAGCACCGGGAGGCCCAAGGGCGTGGCGATCGAGCACCGCTCCATCGCGCACCAGATGGGCTGGCTCGCCGACGCCTTCGCGCTGGACGCGGACAAGACCGTGCTGCAGAAGACCCCCATCAGTTTCGACGCCGCCCAGTGGGAGGTCCTGGCCTGCGCCGTCGGAAGCCGGGTCGTGGTCGGCTCCGGCGGCATCCATCGGGATCCCCCGCGCGTCATCGAGGCCGTCGTCCGCCATGCCGTCACGACCTTGCAAGGTGTGCCGACGCTCCTTCAGGCCCTGGTCGACTCCGACGAACTCGACCGCTGCACCACGCTCACCCACCTCTTCAGCGGTGGCGAGGCGCTGTCCCGGACCCTCGCGAGGAAGCTGACCCGGACGCTGCCGGGGGCGGCCCTGGTCAATCTGTACGGCCCGACCGAGTGCACCATCAACACCTCGGCGTACACCGTCGACCCCGCCGCCCTCGACGAGGGCCCCGAGACCCTGCCGATCGGCACGCCCGTGGCCGGACTGCGCTATCACATCCTGGACGCCGAGGGCCGTGCGGTGGCGGCCGGTGAGACGGGCGAACTGCACATCAGCGGCGTCCAGTTGGCGCGCGGCTATCTGCACCGGCCCCAGCTCACCGCAGACCGCTTCCGGCCGAATCCGGCGGCGCCGCGGGGTCCCTCGGAGGACGGGCCCGGCCACGGCCGGCTGTACCGCACCGGCGACCTGGCCCACTGGAACCCCGATGGCACCGCCCAGTTCGTGGGCCGGGCCGACAACCAGGTCAAGCTGCGCGGGTTCCGGATCGAGCTGGACGAGATACGCCTGGCCATCGAGGCCCACGACTGGGTGAAGAACGCCGCCGTGCTGCTGCGCACCGATCCGCTCACCGAGGCCCAGAGCCTGGTGGCGTGCATCGAACTCAGCCCCCGGGAGGCCGCCTTGATGGACCAGGGCGAGTTCGGCGGACACCATGTGTCCAAGTCGTCCAGGCTCCAGGTCAGGGCCCAGCTGTCGAGCCCGGGGGTACGGGACGCGGCCGATCTGGCCGGGCGGCCCACCGTACGTCTGCCCGGCGCCACCGCCGACGCCGAGCAGCGGCGCCGGGCCTTCGCCCGCAAGACCTACCGCTTCTACGAGGGTGGCCCGCTGGCGGTCGCGGACGTGCTGGCGGCGATCGGGCGGCGCACGGAGGGGGTCGGTCCGCGGCGCCCCGAGGAGCTGACCCGGCACGAACTCGGCACGATTCTCCGCGACTTCGGCCAGCACCTCAGCGAGGAACGGCTGCTCCCCAAGTACGCGTACGCCTCTCCCGGATCCCTCTATGCGGCCCAGCTGTACCTGGAGCTCTCCGGGATCGCGGACCTGGCGGCGGGTTGCTACTACTACCACCCGGTCCGGCACGAGCTGGTGCTGGTCCACCCTCTCGGGGCGGCCGCCCGCCCGGGGGCGCGGGTACACCTCGTCGGCCGCAGATCGGCGATCGAGCCGGTGTACAAGAAGAACATCCAGGAGGTCCTGGAGATCGAGGCCGGGCACATGGCCGGGCTGTTCGACGAAGTGCTGCCGGCCCATGGCCTCGCTCTTGCGGAGGCGGCGTACGACGCGGGTGTGACACGGCCGCTGGGCTGCGGCCGGGACGACCACTACCTGGGCTCCTTCGAGCTGGTGCCCTGGACGGCGGCGCACGCGCAGCCACCCGCGCAGCGCTCCCTCGACGTCTATGTGCAGATCCATCCGGGCAGCGAGGCCGGACTGCCCGGCGGCCAGTATCTGTACCAGGACGGCCGGCTGTGCCGGATCAGCGACGAGCTGGTCCTCAAGCGGCATGTGATCGCCGTCAACCAGGCCGTGTACGACCGGTCCGGATTCGGCATCACGCTCGTCGGCCGCGCCGCCGAGCAGGGCAGGGAGCGGTTGAGCCATATGGACCTCGGCCGCGCGCTGCAGCACCTGATGATGAACTCCGGCAACCTGGGCTTCATGCCCGCCGGTTACAGCTCGCGGGCCGGGGACGACCTGCCCGCCGCCCGGCGCATGGCGGCGATCCTCGGGGAGTGCGGGCGCCCCACCGGGCCCTCGTACTTCTGCGTCGGCGGCACGGTCAGCGACGCCCAGCTGCGTCACGAGGGCATGTACGAGGACCAGGTGCACATGAAGGGACCGCAGGAGCTGATCAGGGACGATCTGATGTCGTCCCTGCCCGAGTTCATGCTGCCCAGCCGGATTCTGGTGGTGCCCGAGCTGCCGCACACCCCCAACGGCAAGCTCGACACCAGGGCTCTCGAAGGGTACGTCGACGCGGCGGCGGCCCGGTCCCTTCCCGTGGTGGAGCCGCGCAACCCGATCGAGGCACGGCTGAGCGGTCTGTGGAAGTCGGTCATGAAGCGGGACTTCGTCTCCGTGCACGACGACTTCTTCCAGCTCGGCGGGAATTCGCTGATGGCGCTCTCCCTGGTCAAGCGCATCAATGAGGCGTTCGGCTGCGCGATGCCGCTGCAGCTGATGTTCGAGGCGCCCACGGTGGCGAAGCTGGCCGAGGCGGTGGGCGCGAGAACGGCCGTGGCCGCCTCCCGGATCACCCCGCTGCGGTCCGAGGGCGGCGGGCGGCCCGTGTTCTGCTGGCCGGGACTCGGCGGTGTCACGATGAACCTGCGGCTGCTCGCCGCCCGTGCGCCCGGCGAGCGGCCCGTCCACGGCATCCAGGCGCACGGCGTCAACGAGGGCGAGACTCCGCTGGCGACCATCGAGGAGATGGCCGCCGCCGATGTCGCGGCGCTGCGGCGCGTCCAGCCGGAGGGGCCTTACACGCTGTGGGGCTACTCCTTCGGCGCGCGGGTCGCCTTCGAGTCGGCGTGGCAGCTGGAGCAGTCGGGCGAGCGGGTGGAGCGGTTGTTCCTGCTGGCACCGGGATCACCGCGGGTTCCGGGTGCGCCTCGGGCGGCTGCGGGCAGGGCGGTGGCCGACTTCGCCGATCCGGTCTTCACCACCCTCCTCCTGTCCGTCTTCGCCGGGTCGCTCCGTGGCCCGGCCCTGCGGGAGTGCCTGCGCCGGTCCGTGGACGCGGAGAGCTTCGCCCAGTTCGTCGACCAGCACTTCCCGCAGCTCGATCCCGGGCTGGTCCGCCGCGTGGTGGCCGTCGTCTGCCGTACGTACGGGTTCACCTACGATCACGTCCCCCCGGCCGCACGCCGGGTCTCGGCGCCCGTGACGGTGTTCCGGGCACGGGACGACGAACCCTCCTTCGTCGAACGCACACCGGGCCGTACGGTGCGGCCGCCCACCATCGTCCAGTTGGAGACCGACCACTACGGGGCGCTGCGCGACCCGGGCGTCGGTGAACTGGTCAAGGCACTCGCGCGCGCCACTTCCCGGGATGCCCCACCCCCGAGCAGCGCTCGCGGCCCCCTTGCAACAGGCCGATCTTGAGAGTGATTTGACGCATCGTCACTGGAGCATGGGTCCAGCATCGCTGAGGTGACCGGCGTCCGTGGTTGCGGCTTCCGGGGCGTTCCCCAAGGATCTGATACGGCGGTGCCGGTCCCGTGAGGAGGGCATGGGGCGGGCCGCCGCGCAGCTAGCCTCGCCCGTGGCCGCGGCGCCGTCCTCGGCCGGACGGCCGCCCGCCCGGCCCTCGGTGGCCGGAACGTGGTCGAGCGAGGCACCGCCGTCCGTGGCGCGCGCCGCAGGAGTGCCGGGGACACCGGGCGGTGTGGAGAGCGGGCCTCACACCGCTCGTCGTACGGCGGCTCCGTCGGGCCGGCGCGGGAACGCAGTGCGTCCTCCGCCTCGCCCGGCTCCGTGCCCAGGTCGAGTCCATGGAAAGGGTGACGTCATGAGCACAGGCAGCAAACAGGCGCCGCGGGACACCCTGTCCCCCACCGAGTCGCCTCTGGAGTCCGTGCTGCGGATCGCCGACACGCTCAGCAGCCTCGAGCGGTACGCCACCGAGGCCGCCGACCGGCTGCTCCTCGCCGAAGGCGCCGCCGCCGAGGCGCCCGGGCGCAGCCGGTACCTGGAAGGGCCGGCGGCCGTGCAGGAGGCGATCACCGCCGTGCTGTGGCGGGCGAAGCGCGAGATCCTCACGGCCCAGCCCGACGAACCGCATCCCGGCGCCGCCCTGGACTGGATCCGTGCGGCGGTCCGCGCCCCGCTGGCACGCGGAGTCGCCATGCGGACGCTCTTCCAGCACAGCGCCCGGTTCTCCGAGCCCGCGAAGAAGTACGTGCAGCAGATCATGGAGCACGGCGGCGTGGAGGTGCGCACGCTCCCGGAGTTCTTCGACCGGCTGATCGTCGTCGACGGCGAGGTGGCCTTCGTCCCCGGTGCCGAACACCCGCACAGCGCGGTGCTGATCCGGGACGGTGCCGTCATCGCGTTCCTCAGAGGTGTCTTCGACACGGCCTGGGTGCGGGCCGAACGGTTCCCGTTCCGCCCGGTACGCGCGGCGGACGCCGCTCGCGAGGTGGTACCCGATGTGCGTCAGGCCATCAAGGCACTGCTGGTCGAGGGCCGTTCGGACAAGGCGATCGCGCGCCGCCTCGGCATGAGCCTGCGTTCCGTGCAGGGCCACATCGCCTCCCTGCGCGAGCAGTACGGCGCCCAGCACCGCTTCCAGCTCGGCTACCGGATGGCACGCGGCGAGCACGGCGTCGCCGCCCGGGACGAGACCCTCTGAAGGCCCCAAGCCGTCGAACAGCCCCGCTCAAGTCCCGCGGACGACACTGGTCGTCGTACACGGCACCGAAATGATCCGGCCACGCCGGACAGGTCGGCAGGGGACGGGTCGGGCCGGTCCTGAAGATTGAGGTCGTACGTCTGGAGGAGAGCCGCCTCGTCACGGTCGAGCGGAGGATCGACGCCGATCTGCGACTCGACCGGCACACGGAACTCATCCCGGAACTCATGGAACTGACGGTGCGCCATCCCGAGCACGAGGGTCTGCACTCACAGGCCATGGTGGCGCTGTACCGATCGGGGCGGCAGGCGTCGGCCCTCGATGTCTACCGCAGGCTGCGCATCCGGCTGATCGAGGGGCTGGGGGTCGAACCCTCGCCTCGGGTACCGCGGTTGCACCAGGCGATGCTGGTCGTCGATCCCCGGCTGGACGTCGTCGCCGGCTCCCGGCACAGCTCGACGTTCGACCTCTACCCCGCCTGAGGCCCCGCGGACGCCCGGCGGTTCGCACAGCCCGCCGGGCGCCGGTGTCAGCCCCGCTTCGTCGCGCTGATGACCACGCGGTTGATGATGGCGTCCGCCGGAATGTCGGCGGGATCCTTGGCGCTCACCTTCGTGACCTCGAACCCGCACTCCTCCAGCCAGCTCCGATAGGTGGAGAGCTTCTGCAGACCGCCGCGCCCCACTACGCAGCCGAGGATGTAGGCGGGGAAGAAGTCGGCCTGGTAGTCGTCCGTGTCCCTGATGTCCTCGGGGTACACGGGCGCGAGGACGACGATCTGCCCGCCGGGCTCCAGCGCTCGGTGGGCGTTCTTGAGGATGGTGAGGACCTCGTCCTTGTCGTGCATGTCGACGAAGTGCTTGAGCAGCACGACGTCGAATCCGCCCGGGAGGGACTCCATGACGTCACCGCCGACGAACGAGCACTGCTCCGCCACCCCCTGCGCCTCGAAGTTCCGCAGGCACTCGGCCTCCAGGGCGGGCCGGTCGAAGGCGGTCACCCGCAGACCGGGCGACCCCTTCAGCTGACAGGTCATGATCGCCCCGAGTCCGTTGCCACCCTGCACGTCGAGCACCCGCGCCCCGGCCGGGACGTCGAAGCTGCGGAAGAACCACGGATAGACGGCGGCGGTCTCGTTCTTGGCCAGCGGGCCCCACGCCGCGCGCACGTCCGCGACCTCGGCCGCCGCCTCGAACATCGTGCCCTCGAAGCCGTACAGCTCCTTCAGGCCGACCACACTGCCGGTCGAGACGCTGTCGGCGAGGTAGTACAACTGCCGCAGCATGCCCGTCTTGATCATGCCCATGAAGGTCAGTACGCGCTCGAGGTCGGTCTCGGCGACGTCCGCGAGCGCGTCGAGGGAGTAGCGGCCGGTCGCCTCGTCCTGGGCGACGAAGCCCTCCTTCACCAGCAGATGCAGCAACTGCTCCACGGCGTCGGGCTTCGCGCCGACGGCCGCGCCGAGTTCGGCCGCGGTCAGGCCGGCCTCCTTGCGCAGCGCCTCGACGATGCCGAGCTCGAAGCAGGCGTGGAGGGTCATGAACCGGGTGGGTCCCACCATGTACTCGCGCATCCGGGCGAGTACGGCTTCGGGGTTGGACACAGCAGTCCCTTCGGATCGACATGTGGAGCAGGGCCCCGCGCGATGCTCCTGCCGAGTATCGGCGGCCGTGCTGGAGCGCCGGTAAAGCGAGGCTGTGGAGCGGCCGCGGGGACGACCCGCACGGTCCGCACGGGCGGGTCTGTCAGGCGTTGCGGTAGGCGACCCGTACGGCCATGTCCACCAGTTCCTCGCGCCACACCTGATCGACGGGCGCGTCGGCGATGGCCTTGCAGCCGCGCTCGACGAGGTCGGCGATGTGCTGTTCGACGTCGGCGGGAACCCCTGTGTCCACGAGACGGCGGCGCAGCTCGTCGGGTGTGTGGCCCGGCTGCGTGATCAGGCGGTGGATGTGCTCGTCGCGCTGCATCGCCCAGCCCAGCAGCAGCGTCATCTTGTGCTGGGTGAAGTCGAGGCCGGTGGGCTTGCCGGTGTCCGCGGAGTCGCCGAAGGCGTCCAGCAGGTCGTCGCGGAGCTGGAACGCCTCGCCGACCGCCTCGCCGTACTCCTCGAAGGCGGGGGCGAGGTCGCCCCGGCCCGCCGCGTTCGCGCCGACCACGAGGGGCCGGTGGATGGTGTACCGGCCGGACTTGATCCTGGCGATCAGGCGGGAGCTTCGGGGGTCGACGGAGAACTCCGTGGCCGCGTGGACGTCCAGGTACTGGCCGATCATCACTTCGGAGCGCAGCCGGTTCCACTCCGGGAGCACCGACGCCGGTGCCTTCGCCATCAGCTCCTCGGAGTAGACGAGCGCGAGGTCACCGACGAGTATGGCCACGCCCTCGCCGTAGCGGCGTGACTCGCCCTGCCATCCGCGGCTGTCGTGCAGCGCCGCGTGCTGTGTGTGGACGGTCGGCACTCCGCGCCGCCGGCTGGAGTCGTCGAGCACGTCGTCGTGGACGAGGGCGGACAGGTGCAGCATCTCCAGGGCCGCGCCGGCTGCCACGATCCCGGGGTCGTCGGGGTCGCCGCCGGCGGCGAGATAGCCGGTGACGCAGAAGGCGGGCCGGATCCGCTTGCCGCCCGATGCGATCAGCTCGGACAGCGCCTCGATGGGGACGACCGCTTGTTCGTGCACCTCGGCCCACGCGTCGCGTTCGCCCGCGAGCAGCGTGCGCAGCGTGTCCTCGACGCGGCGAAGCAGATCGGTGCTGGTGCGGCGGGCGCGGCCGACGTCGTCGTGGCCGGTGCCGGTGGTCGCATCCGGAGTCACAGGTATCTCCTCGGGTTCGGCTGACGGGGCGTGCACGTGGTCCTGAATCTGAAGTTCCCTTTAGAGGCGATCGACTGCGAATGGTGCGCGTTGACACCCCGATCTGGGCCGTGGAAGCCTCGCTGTGCGCCCGGGCCGGAATTGAACGGGCGCAGCCGGGGGCAGGGAAAGTGCGCGACACGTCTTGCCCGTCGGGCAATGGCGCGCCGCTCGCCGAGCCATGCCTGAATCCCTTTCCACGACCTCTCGCTCTTCGCACGGCTCATCGACTCGACTGCGACTGGTGAAATTCACATGGGCCGTTCACGTCATCCGTGACGGGCGCCGGGAAAGCCACCTCAGCTAGGGAGACCGAATGGAGTTCGAATCTGTCCTGTGCGCCTCGCGCATTCGTCAGCTGGAGGGCAATCTGCGCGCGCTCCCCGGTCTCTACCAGGAGAGTCTGCACCAGGTTTCACCCGTGGCCAGGCGCATGCACCACACGCGAGTGTCCGGGAGCCGGAGCAGGGATCACCTGAACATGTCCGCCCTCGACGCACGCCACAACATCCTTGCCATTCTCCAGTCATGGGCCGAGTTCGTGGCCGACGAGCTGGGCGGAGCGGCTCCGACGCGCTCGGTTCCGACCTTGGCGACATTCCTGCTGCACCATTTGGATTGGCTCGTCGGGCAGCCGCCTGCGGATGAATTCGCGGACGAGATCAATGACGTCCGGGTGGAGCTGCTGCGCACGATCGACCCGGAACCCGGTGAACGTCACGCGCCCACCTGGGAATGTGTGGTGCCCGACTGCACCGGAAGGATCACCACGCCGTCGCCCGTGGGGAACAAGGACGGGAGAAGCATCCGGTGTTCGTCGGGACACACCTGGGAGGTGCACGAATGGATCACCCTGCGACCGCTCGTCGAGCGGCGGCGGAAGGCGGTCGACGCATGACGAGACCGCCCCGCCACCGGCTGGTGCCCACCAAGGTGGCCGCACTCGCCGCGGGCGTGTCCGAGGCGACGATCCGCAAGTGGGTGAGCCGCGGCAAGATCACCCGCTACGGCTCACCGGGCCGGTCCGAGTTCGACATAGACGAACTCACACAGCTCGCGCTGCGACGGCAGGGTTAGCCGACGACCGCGCCTGACGACCGCACATCAACACCGCCGCGAAAGCGCGCGCAGGTCGGCGGGGGACCTGCAGGCGTGGAGCGGCCTCGGGGAGCGTCGGCCGCCGGTGAACCGGCAGCCGGCGCTCCCCGTTCATCGTTCGCCGGTGGAGGCCAGTGACCGGGACAGCGCACGGTCCGTCAGCGGGCCGGCGGCTCCGGTGTAGGCCTCCGGCTCGAACAGGTCGGTCAGCCCGGCGTCGGCGAGGACGGCCGACACCCGGCCGTCCTGCCGCAGGACATCGGCCAGCGGCTCCCCGGTGCGCGCCGATCGGGCGGACGCCTCGTTCAGCAGATCGCGTGCCTGAGCCTTGCCGAGCACCGGGGCGAGGACGACGGCGATCCGCTCGGAGACGATCTGCCCTGCGGTGATCCGGGTGTTGGCGCGCATCCGCCGCGGATCCACCGACAGCTGGGAGACGAGTTCCACCGCCTGGTGCGCCGCGCCCGCGGCCAGCCGCAGCAGGGCGCGCAGCGGCTCCCATTCGGCGTGCCAGGCACCGGCGGACCGCTCGTCCTCGCTCGGCAGACAACTCAGCACCGTCGCCGCGAGCTGCGGTGCCTGCAGTGCGGCGGATCTGATGGCGGTGGCCAGCACGGGGTTGCGCTTGTGCGGCATCGCCGAGGAGGCGCCCCGGCCGCCGGGCGCCGGCTCGTGCACCTCGCCGACCTCGGTCCGGGTCAGGGACAGCACATCGACGGCGATCTTGCCGAGGGCTCCGCACAGGAAGGCGGCGGTCGTGGCCGCGTCCACCACGGGCGTGCGCAGCACGTGCCACGGCACGAGGGGGGCGGACAGCCCCAGTTCGGCCGCGAACGCGTCCGTCAGCTCCCTGACGTAGTCGGCCGGGTCGGCGTCCGGCGCGCAGGCGAGGTATCCGGCCAAGGTGCCGGCGGCGCCGCCGAGTTGGACGGGCAGCCCCTCGGAGCCGAGGGTGTCGATCTTGTGCACCGCGTCCAGGACGAGATGGCGCCAGCCCGCCGCCTTCAGCCCGAAGGTCGTGGGCACCGCGTGCAGGGCCAGGGTCCGGCCCGCGACGAGGGTGTCCCGGTGTTCCCGGGCGAGTGCGGCCAGCGCCTCCTCGACGCGTTCGAGGTCGCGGCGGATCAGCCGCAGGGCCCGGCCCACGACCAAGACGGTCGCCGTGTCGAGGATGTCCTGGCTGGTCGAACCCCGGTGCACATACCGCGCCGCCTCCGGGTCCCGGGCCGCCACGAGCGCGGTGAACTCCCGCACCAGCGCCACCACGGGGTTGGCGGACTCGCGCGCCTGCGCGGCGAGGGCGGCCAGGTCGAGCCGCTCGGCCCGCGCCGACTCGGTGATGACCCGGGCGGCGGCCGCGGGTACCGTGCCGAGCCGGGCCTGGGCCCGGCTCAGTGCCGCCTCGGCGTCCAGCATGGCCTGCAGCCAGGCGCCGTCGGAGACCGAGGCCACGCCAGGGGTGGCCGCCCAGACCGGGGAGAGCAGACCGGTGTCCGCCGGCACCGGTGCCGAGCCGGTCCACGCGTCCGCGGTGCGGCTGGCGTCAGTGGGCATAGCTGAGTCCTTGTCCTGTGTGATCGTCCTGTCCGCGCCCCGCGCGACCGCTGTGTCCACGTCCCGCGTGATCGTCCTGTCCACGTCCCGCGCGATCCTTCTGTCCGCCGCAGGCGAGGGCCGCGCGGGCCAGGGCATCGGAGTCGGTGAGCGTCACCGAGTTGACGCCGGGCCGGATGCCCGCGGCCGTCACCCAGTGCACCGACTCGGTGGGCACGCCGAACGCGAAGCGGCGCGGATGGGCTCGTCCCGCCGCGTCGACCAGGTGGAACGGTCGCCCGGTGACGGCCAGTCCGTCGCTCTCGTAGCTGCCGCCGGAGTGTGTGCGGATGCGGTGGGCGGTGCACTGCCCGGTGGCCAGCAGATGGCGCAGCAGTGGATCGTCCGTCCGGCTCAGGGTGATGTCGGGCAGCCGCGCCTCGACGAGGGCGTCCACGCGGACCTCGGAACCGGGCACGAGCGGCGAGCCGGCGGTGTACCCGGTGCCGTCCACCGTCACCCGCAGGCCCGGCCCGACCACCTGCACCACGTCGGCCTCGATCAGGGCGGCCAGCTCCTCGATGCGCTGCGCGGGCGGGCCGATCGACAAGAACGCGTTGAGGGGGGTGTACCAGCGGTCCAGGTCGGTGCGGTGCGAATCGCCGTGCAGGCCGCCGTGGTCGACCGCGAGGCGGATCTCGTTGCGCAGGTCCCGCAGGACGTCCAGGGCGGCCTTGAGCGGGCCGCTGACATTGCCGGACCGGGCTTGCGCGACGTCCTTTCGCAGGTGTTCGAGGAGCCAGTCGGTGAAGTCCCGTGGACCGGCGAACTGCCGGTCCCGGTAGGGACGCGCGAGCAGTTCCCAGTCCCAGCGGTACTTCTCGCCGATGCCGTACGCCGAGAGGACGGCGTCCCTCTCCCGCTCCCCCGCTCCGGCCGCGAGGAAGTCGTCCTGGAGCCGCTGCGCCCTGGCGTCGTGTCCGCGTGAGGTGAACAGCGTCCGGTAGTAGACGGCCTCGACCTCCCGGGAGATCAGCGGCCACAGATCGTTCCTGAAGTCGAGGCCGCCGTGCTCCTCGCTGCGGCGCAGCTGCGCGATGCGGTCGGCGGTGAGCAGCAGCGGCTCGTGCCGGCCGTGCGGGCCCTTCTCGTTGTCGCCCCGGGCCTGGTACGGCACGCCGCGCCGGGAGCCGGCGTAGATCTGCGGCTCCCGGCCGCTTCGGTGGTAGACGAGCCGCCCGGCGGCCCGTGAGAAGGAACCGCCGCGGCCGACGGTGAGTTCGGCCATGTGGTCGAAGAAGTTCAGTCCGAGTCCGCGCAGCAGCACCCTGGTGCCCGGGGACAGCACGCCGAGGTCGACGTCCGCCGGGTTGGCCGGCGCGATGTGGACCAGGCGGGCCTTGTGCGCCCGGGAGGCGAACTCCCGCTCGGCGGCGGCCGCGCGGGCCGGCAGGTGCCCTTGGCAAAGGATCACGGCGTGCAGGCCCGAGAGCACCGTCCCGTCGTCGAGCACGACCCGCTGCAGGGATCCGTCCCCGGCATCCGGATCGTCGTCGAGGGCCACCGCGAGCGAGGTGTGCACGGTGACCGTCACCCCCGTGGGCGCGCCCTCGACGGTGCGCCGAAACGCCCATTGCAGGTAGCGGCCGTAGAACGCGCGGGTCGGATAGGTGTCGGGGCCGAGCGTGCGGGCTTCGTCGAGGACGGGGTCCGGCCAGTCGCCGGCAAAGCGGCCCTCGACGAGTGCCACGGCCCACTCGTGCAGGCTCGGCCCCGGTTCCAGCGGGCCCCGCAGGTCCACGGAGGAATCGGTGAAGACCGATATCTGTCCGGCCACGGTGTTCATGAGCAGGTGGCGGGACTGGTCGGTGCGCCACACCTTGCCGGAGCCGGGCGGGTAGGGGTCGACGACATGGATGTGGACGGTGCAGCCGTCGGGCTGCGAGCGGGCGTTGGCGCAGAGCCGTTCGACGACCGAGAGCCCGCGCGGGCCGGTGCCTATCAGGCCCACGGCGCAATGTCTTGTTGTCACGGTTCCTGCCTCTGCCGATGTCTGGGGACACCGCGCGGGCCGCGGTCGCCCGCCCGGCTGGGCGCCGATTGCCGTGGTGTCTGGTGGTCTTGGTCCGGGCCGTGCAGGCCCTAGCGCGCCTCGTAGATGCGCTTGTGACCGTGCAGACCCGCCAGCCGGAAGGGGCCGGTGGACTCGGCCGGGGTGCGGTGGTCGCCGCCGTCGGCCGGGAAGGAGTGCTCGTGCAGCGCGCGGTAGCGGGCGTGGCCGACGGGCTTGCGCCGGTCGATCGCCTCGCGGTGCGCCTCGGTGCGCAGGTGTTCCCGGTAGCCGGGGACGACGGTGCCGGCGAAGAACTCGGCGACGCTGCCGGAGCCGTAGCTGAGGAAGCCGACGGCCCGGCCGGTCAGGTCGTCCGCCTGGTCGAGCAGCGCGGCGAGAGCCAGGTACACCGAGGCGGTGTAGCTGTTGCCGATGACGTTGTTGTACTCCGTGGTCAGCCCGAGGTCGCGGGCGACGCGGTCCTCGTCGACGCCGTGGCCGCAGTGGTTCAGCAGGTGACGATGGGCCTTGTACGCCATCTTCGTGAACGGCTGGTGGTAGCAGAACGCGGCGAACTCGTCGAGTGCGCGCCCGCCCTGCTCCGTGTAGTCCTTCCAGCTGCCCTCCACCGCCAGCAGATACGCGCCGATGGACTCCTGCCCGTCGACCAGGGCGGCGTCACGGTAGTTCGGCCGCCAGAAGTCCATGACGTCGGCGGTGAACACGCCCGACGGTTCCTCGATGCGCACGAGCGCGGGATCGGTGCCGACCAGCATGGCCACGGCGGCGGCGCCCTGGGTGGCCTCACCGGGGCTGTCCAGCTCGTACGTGGAGACGTCGCTCGCCACCACGAGGACCCGCTGCGTAGGGTCGCGGCGCACCAGACCGATGGCGAACTGAAGGGCGGCCGTCCCCCCGTAGCAGGCCTGCTTGAGTTCCACGACCCGGGTGGCCGAGGGCAGTCCGAGCAGCGAGTGGACGTAGATGCCGGCCGACTTCGCCTGGTCGATCGAGGACTCCGTGGCGAAGATGACCGTCCGGATCCCGTCGCTGCCGTGCCGTTCGATGATGGGCGCGGCGGCGGCCGCCCCCATGGTCACTATGTCCTCGTCGGCGGCGGCCACACTCATCGACCGCTGGCCGATGCCCTTGTGGTACTTGCCGACGTCGGTGCCGTTGTGCTCGGCGAGGACCGTGTGCGGCAGGACGAACTCGGTCGTCGCGAACGAGAGATCGTGAATCCCTATGGCGGACTCGTTGCCCATTTCCCTAGACACCGGCCTTTGCTGTCTGGTGGTCGCGTTCCAACTGGACGTGCGCACGCATGAGTTCGCCCGGGTTCGTCTGGGCGGCCAGGAGGGAGAGTTCGCCGCACAGCACCGTCGCCGCCGCGAGGACGGCGAGCCGGCGCGCGTTCTCCCCGGGGGCGCGCTCGGCCCGGCAGCCGAGCCGGGTCAGGTTCGACTCCACGAAGTCGAGTCCCTTGCCGTTGCCCACGGAGCCCACGATCAGGTTGGGCAGGGTGCAGGCGAAGTAGAGGTCCGCGTCCCGGTCCTCGGCCATGACGACGCCCTGGGAGCCCTCGACGATGTTGGCCGCGTCCTGGCCGGTGGCCAGGTAGAAGCCGAGCAGCATGTTCGCGAAGTGGGCGTTCGCCGAGCGGATGCCGCCGGCGAGCAGGGTCCCGAGCATGTTCTTGCGGATGTTCAGTTCGACGATCGCGGCGGCCGTCGTGTGCAGGACGCCCTCGACCACGTCGCGCGGCACCAGCAGCTCGGTGACCACGTTCTTGCCGCGGCCGAGGATGCCGTTGATCGCGGTCGCCTTCTTGTCCGTGCAGTAGTTCCCGGAGATCGATCCGTAGGAGATGCCCGGGACGGTCTTCAGCAGGTGCCCGAGCAGCACGTCGGACGCGAGGGTGGCCATGTTGTGGCCGGAGGCGTCGCCGGTGCTGAACTCGAACCGGATGAACAGCAGGTTGGCGTTGATCTCGTGGCGTATGCCGATCAGCTCCGCGAACCGGCTGCAGGTGCGCACGACTTCGCGCAGTTCGCCGATGCGCGCGTCGATGGTCCGTGCGGCGGTGAGCGCGGTCTGCGCGTCCGCCGCCTCCACGAGCACCGACCGGGTCATCCGCTCGTCGACGAGGGTGGCGACGATGCCCCGCTCGCACAGTCGGGAGACCTTCGCGCCCCGGCCCACGGAGGGCCACAGCGGCGACTCGTAGGTGGCGAGCGGGACGTGGGTCTCGGTGGTGGCCACGTTCCCCGAGATGCGCAGGGGACCCACCCAGCGCATCGGAACCCCGGCGGTCGCGTTGTCGGTCATCGTGTGTTTCCCGTCGTCTCGTGGGGGACGTCAAGGCTGCCGGACCGGCGGGCGAGCGACCGGATGTCGATCCCCCGGTCGGCGCAGAAGTCGCGCAGCTCGCCGTGGATCAGCAGATCGCTGTGCCGCAGCGCGGCGGGCGTGCGGGCGCCGAGCACGGTCAGGAGTGCGGCCAGTTGGTCGAGCCACGTCGAGATCTGTGCGATCAGCGCCGCCACCCCGCCGTCGAGCAGCGTGCGCAGGAAGGTGCCGGAGACACCGACGCCGGACGCGCCGAGCGCCAGGGCGCGGGCCACGTCGAGCGGTTGGCGCACACCGCCGGAGGCGAGGACCGGAATCGGGGCGTCCTGCGCGTCCAGCAGGCAGGCCGCGGTGGACTGCCCCCAGCCGGTGAGGTAGGCGTAGTCGGCGAGTTCGCGTCGGCCGTTCTCGATCCGGGCGAAGTCGGTGCCGCCCCGGCCGCCGAGGTCGGCGACCCGCACCCCGAGACCCGCCAGCAGACGGACGGTCTCGCGGCTCAGCCCGAAACCGACCTCCTTGACGATGACGGGTACGCCGGCGCCGGCCGCGATCCTCTCGATCTGCGGGACCCAGGACGAGAACGAGCGGTCGCCCTCCGGCATCACCGTTTCCTGCACCGTGTTGACGTGGATCTGGAGGGCATCGGCCTGGATCAGGTCGACGGCCCTGAGCGCGTTGTCGACGGAGGTCGTCGCGTTGACGTTGGCGATGACGAACCCGTCCGGGTTCTCCTTGCGCAGCACGCTGAACGTGTCGGCGCAGTCCGGGTCCTTGAAGTAGGCGCTCATGGACCCGGAGGCGATGGGCACGCCGGTCTCGTGGGCGGCGACGGCCAGGTCCCGGTTGATGGCACCGGTCCGCTCGCTGCCGCCGGTCATCGCGTTGATGTACAGCGGCACCTGCCAGGAGATGCCGCCGAAGGCGGTGGTCAGTGAGACGTCCGTCCGGTCGAGGCCGGCCAGGGCGTGGTGGACGAACGAGACCTCGTCGAACTGGTTGCGTCCGTCGTGCTGCTGCTGTTGCTCGACGGCGAGCCGTACGTGGTCGTCCTTGCGTTGAGCGATCATCCCTCGTTCCCTTCCGAGGCGGGACGGATCGGCAGGGGTACCACCCCGGCCGCTTCCCATCGTTCGTGCAATCGGGCGATGTCCCGGGGGGCTGTGGCGTCCAGCAGCGCGATGCCGCAGTCGCCGCCGCCCGCCCCTGAGGGCTTGGCCGCGCCTCCGACGGCTTCGGCGGCCTCGCACAGCGCCGTCAGCCGGGGCGTGAAGACACCCAGCGCGACCTCGTCGTCCAGGCGGGCGAGTTCCTGCCGGGCCCGCCGGATCTGGTCCAGCAGCCGCCGGCCGTCGCCGCGCTCCAGTGCGGCGACGGCCGCGCGTACACAGTCGGTGGTGGTGCGAACGAATCGTCGATGGGCCGGGGTGCCGCGCCAGGGCCGACGGTGCAGGTCGGACACCAGGGCCGCGGTGGAGGCCGGGTTCCCGGTCCAGCCGACCTCCAGCGCGAGGCCGTCGGGTGCCGGCAGGCGCCGCACGCCGAAACCGGGCCAGGGCGCGCGGAGCGCCTCCCCGACACCGCGGGCACGGGCGAGGGCCCGTACGGCGGACCGGTCGGGCGCCCGGTAGGCGATCCAGCCGCCCCAGGTGCTGGCGGCGAGGTCGCCGCCGGAGCCCTTGGGGTCGATCTCGGCGGTGGCGAGCAGCGCCAGCCGGAACCGCTCCTCGTCGGACAGCGCAAGGCCGCAGTACGCGGCGACCGCGGCCACGGTCGCCACGGTCACCGCGCCGCTGGAACCCAGGCCGTACTTGGTGCCGTTGTCGTGCAGGCCGCTTTCGACCGATACGTCGAACTCCGGTGCGGGCATGCCGCGTTCGGCCAGCAGCCGGGCCACCGTCTCGATCGCCGACAGCACGTGCACGAGTCCCGCGCGCGCATCCGGCCGGTCCGCGCCGTACGGGTCCAGCCTGCCGTCCCGCCACCGCCACCGCCGGCGTGCGCCGCGCGGGCCGAGGTCGGAGGAGATCCCGACGCCCGCCTCGGCAGGGCCGGTCACGGTGACGGTGACGTGGCGGTCGACCGCCACGAGGATCGCCGGGTTGCCCGGCTCGACCACCGCGTACTCCCCCGCGACGAACAACTTGCCCGGTGCGCGACGGACGACGTCGCGCTGCCGGGTCATCGGCCGTCCCCGCGCAGCAGGCGGGCGCCCGGCCCGGGCGCGGCGACGAGCACCGAGCCGCCCGGGGCGGCGTCCCGCACCGCCTCGGCGACCCGGTCGGCGTCCGCGCGGCGGCACAGCACCTTGACGTTGGGTCCGGCGTCCATGGTGGCGTAGGCCGGGACGCCGTCCCGCCGCAGCCGGAGCACACTGTCGAGGACGGTGAGGGTGGCCGGCGACAGATAGCGCACGGCCGGACGTGCCGCGAGCATGGTCGCGTGCATGCCGAGCGCATTGCGCTCCGCGATCTCCCCGACCGCCTCGATGTCGCCGGCGAGCAGCGCCGCCCGCATCTCGACCAGATCGTCCTTGCTGGAGACGGCCCACGGCTCGTACAGCGGGGAGGTGTCGACGGTGCGGCGCATGGCCACCCGGCTGGACACGGCTTTCGGGCCCGCGTCGACCACGGCGACGACGAGGGCCGGGTCGAGGTCCGCCGCGGGCACGGGCTCGGCGTGGGAGCTGAGGTCGGCCGCCGCGGCGGAGCCGGCGTCCAGGCCCGCGTGCCACACCGCGAAGCCGCCGAAGATGGACCGGGACGCCGACCCGGAGCCGCGCCGGGCGAGCCGCGACAGGGCGGTGGCGTCGAGATCGAGCCCGTACGCGGCCGCCGCGGCGACGGCGAGGGCGGCGAACCCGCTCGCGGACGAGGCGAGGCCGGCCCCGGTCGGGACGGTGTTCTCGCTGTGTACGACGGCCCTGTCCGCGACGCCGGCCCGTTCCCGCACCAGGTCCAGGAAGGCGACGACACGGCGCAGCGCCTCGCCCTCGGCCTGTCGGCCGTCGAGGACCACCGTGTCGTGCCCGGCCTCGGGAGCCAGGTGGACGCGGGTGGTCGTCGGGAAGACGTCGAGGGTCATCGACAGGCTGTCGACTCGGGGCAGTACCAGGTGTTCGTCCCGCTTGCCCCAGTACTTGATCAGTGCGATGTTCGGGTGCGCGACGGCGGTGGCACATCCGGCGGTGCCCCACTCCTGCGCCTGGACGAGGGCGGCCGGGTGTTCAGAGCACATGATCGGCAGGCCCCCTCAGCGGGACGACCCAGGTCTGCACGGCGCCTGCCGCCTGGAGGTCCTGAACGACGTCCCGGGCTCGCTCCGGTCGGGTCAGGGCGATGACACAGCCGCCCAGGCCACCGCCGGTGATCTTGGCGCCGAGGCTGCCCGCCGTGAGCGCGGCCTCGACGAGGTCGTCGATGCCCCGGGTACTGAGCCCGTGCGCTCTCAGCAGATCGTGATAGTCCGTCAGCCGTGAACCGAGTTCCTCCGGCCGGCCGGCCGCGAGGGCGTGCCGGGCCGCTTCGGTCAGCCACGACGCGCGGCGCACGAATCTCTCCTCGGCTCCGTCGTGCTGCTGGAACCCTTCGCGCAGCAGCTTGACCGCGTCCTTGGTACGGCCCACCACCCCGCTGTCCGCGATGACGAACAGGCCGTGGCAGCCGATGCTCAGTTCCTGGACCTCGCCCCGGTGGAACCGCAGCGGGGACAGGGCGCCGACGGCCCGTGCGTCGACGCCGCTGGAGCGGCCGTGCGCCACGTTCTCGGCCGTCTGCACCAGGTCGAACGTCTCGCTCTCCGTGACCTCACGGCCGTGGAGATCGGCGAGGGCATGGACGACCGCACGGGCACAGGCCGCGCTGGAGCCGAGTCCGCGGCCGGGCGGGACGGCGCTGTCGACGGTCACGTCGAGGTGCGGCCCGTCGTCCGTGCCCAGGGTGGCCGTGAACGCGGTGATCAGCCGGCGAAGGCCGTCGGACGCCTGTGCCACCATCGGCCGGGACGGGGCACCGGTCATCGTGAAGGACACATCGCCCGGCCCCTCGGTCCCGCGGCTCGACCAGCGGGCGACGGCCGTGACCGTCAGCTGCGGAACGGGAAGAGCGAGCGCCGGGGCCCCGTACACGACGGCGTGCTCCCCGAGCAGAATGGCTTTGGCGTGGGCACGGCCGATGCCGGCGGAAGGCGTCCGGCGGTCTTCTGACACTCCCTCCGCCGAGGTCGACAGAGTCACAGCAGTCAACTCCCTTGTCGTTTCCGCCGTGAGATCGCCTCACCCAGCGGATCGGGTCACCGCGGCCGGGGAACCATCATGAGGCGGCGGGGGTGAAGCGTGGTCTCCGGCGCCGTGCGGACATGGCCGCCGCGCTCGGTGCTCAGTTTCCATTCCTGCGTCAACACATCGAGGATGACTTCGAGTTGCTGCCAGGCGAACGACTCCCCTATGCACCCCTTCGATCCGATTCCGAAGGGGATGTAGGACGCGTCGATCTTGCTGAGCTGAATGGACGACCACCGGTCGGGATCGAACCGATGCGGATCCGGATAGCGCTCGGGGTCCCGTTGCAGCAGGTACGAACTGAACACCACATTGGTTCCGGCGGCGAGCGCGTGGTCGCCGAGCATGACATCCGAAAGAGCCTTTCGGCAGGAGATCCATACCGGCGGATAGAGCCGCAGGATCTCCATCAGGAACCGGAGGGTGTAGCCGACCCCGCCACCGTCGTCGACGGCGCTTCCGCTGCGCCTCTGCATCAGATCCTTGAGCAGTCTCTCCTCGGCCAGCGGGTTCTGGGAGAGCACGTACAAGGTCCAGGACATGACGGAGGCCGTGGTGACCGTCGCCGCGGTCAGCATCATGACGGCCTCTTCACACACCTGCTCCGCCGTCAGGACGCGGTTTCCCTCTTCGTCGGAGTCCGTCAGGAGGTCCGCCAGCCAGCCCACCGTCGGCCCGGGAGACTCCTGGAGGTCGGCGATGCATGTCGCGAGCAGTTCCCTGAATTCCTTGCGCGCCGCGGACAACCGCCCGGACGCGCCCGGCCGGGCGGCTCGGGCCGCCGACCGGCCGTAGAGCGGCTTCCTGATCATTTCCCAGGCCAGACGGGAAAGTCCCTCGCTCAGCGCCCGCGTCGTCTCGGGCGACAGCCCGGCGATGAGCGTGCCGACGGCGATCGAGCAGGTGATGCGGCACATCTCGGCCTGGACGTCCACAGCGTCCCCGGCACGCCAGGCGGACACGGCGTCACGCACGATGTCCCGCATGGCGGGGACGTAGTCGTCGACCTTCGTCGCCCGCAGATAGGGATTGGCCAGGCGCCGGTAGTGCCGGTGCATGGCCTCGTCCTCCGAGAGCATTCCCACCCGGCTGAGGTTTCTGGCCTTCCGGAAGAGTTCACCCTTTCCGTAGTTCTTGCTCTCGCTCACCAATATCCTGCGGACCAGGACGGGGTCCCTGACGAATACGGCGTCGACGCCGTCCACGGTCAGTCGGCGGAGCCGGCGTCCGCGGAGCAGGTTCTCCATCCGGCTGAATTGGAAAACGGGGGCGGCTTGTTCACTAGGATCGTCCCGGCCCAAGATTGCCGAGTTCGTCCGACTCGTCATTGCACTCACCTCTCGGACACAGTTCTGCGGAGCGCGTGAACCGATCTCTCGGTTATGCGGATTCCTGGTCGCGAACGGCGATGTAGGCGGCGTTCAACCGGCTGACGGAGCGCCAGCGGTAGTACGACTGGAGTTTGTAGTACTCCTCGCCGTCGGACGTCACGGCGGCATAGACCATCTTGGGGTCGTCGACACCGTAGGGAACGCTCTTCACAAAGTGCTCGATCTTGGTGCCCAACCGCGCGAAGTACGCCATCGGGTTCTCCGTCTTCACACCGTAGGAGATCCGCTGGATATCCTTGGAATCCCAGCTGTGGGTGGTGTAGAGCCCGAACGACTTCTCGCAGAAGTTGAACATCTGCTCACTCGGGCTGGGCAGTCCGATCTCCCGGTGCATGGCCAGGACGGCCTTGCGCTCGAAGCACTCCGCCGGCGCCCTGAGGTACGCGTTCATCGTCCGGCTGCGGTAGTCGATCCCGAGCACGTCCACCTTGTCGGCCATGCCGTGGCGGTTGAAGAAGTCGATGTTCTCGGCCAGGCTCTGCGGCATCGACGCCAGTCCGGTGAGCCGGGCCAGCGTCTCGTGCTCCCCCGCGGGGAAGTACACCCAGATCTTCTTGAACCCGGACGTGACGCCGAAGTCGATGCCGTAGCTGTCGATGGCGCACAACTGCTGGATGTCCGACAGGAGATCGCCGATGGGGTGGTCCGTCTTCTCGATCAGGCCCTTCGACAGGGCGACGGCGTACGGGTCGACGTCCTTGGGAAGGGTGAAGCGCGCGTCGAAATCGCCCTCGTGCTGGGCGTTCGTGGCCACCCTGAAGGCGATCACGGCACGGGAGAGCGGCTCCTCGAACGCGGTCAGGATGGGCAGGACGACATCCCGCGAAGCGGTCACGTCCAGCAGGCCGGCCGACTTCTCGATCGCCGAGAAGACACCTGCCACATCGACAGCGGCTGTTTGCGACATCATTACTCCAAAACGTCGATCACGGATCAGGCTCGGTCCTGTGGCTTGCCCTTGAGCCGGTCGGCCAGCGCGAGGCGCTGTACCTTGAGGGTTCCGGTGCGCGGCAGTTCGGCCTCGGGGATCTGGACCGGGTCGGCCAGCTGCGGGAAGTCGGCGACGACCGCGCGCCAGCGGTCCAGGTCCAACGGCTTGTCGGCGTGGGTGCAGAGCACGGGGACGGCCTCGGAGTCGGGTCCTTGGACCACGACCAGCTCGCTCAGCTCCGGCAGTTGGGCGAGGACCAGGTCCTCGACCTCCAGGGAGCTGCGGACCCCGGGGATCATGTCGACCTCGCGGTCGAGCATGTGCAGGCAGCCGAACCTGGTGAAGTAGCCGACGTCTCCGGTACCCCACCACTGGCCGTCCCGGTTGCTGTCGTAGCGCTCCTGCTCGCCGAAGTAGGTCTTGGCCAGAGCGGGCCAGGAGACCTGGATGCGGCCGGGGTTCTGGGCCGTCGGCCGCTTTCCGTCACGGCTGACGACGCGGACCTTGGCCGAGCCCACGGGCATCTGCCAGCCGACGCAGCGGCCGTTGGCCTTGTGGGCGGAGTTCCGGAAGTAGGCACGGCCGACGGCGGGCCCGACCTCGCTCTGCCCGTAGATCTGGAAGAACAGCGCGCCCCGCCGGTCGGACGACTTGAGCAGCCTGCTCATCGTCCCGGGGTGGATCGCGTCGAAGGTGCTGCTGAAGTACTTCACCGAGGCGAACGGCTTGCGCGGGTCCTCGGCCAGACCCTCCCAGGCCATCAGCGAGTTGGGCAGCGCCTCGATGAGCCCGGGCCGGTTCGCGAGGAACAGCTCGGCGACCGTGTCGGGGTCCGACTCGTTCATGAGCAGCACCGGCATCTCCTTCAGGAGCGCCAGGGCCATCGCCGCGACGTTCCGGGAGTGCACGAAGGGGATGTGGATCGCGACGTTCTCCCGCCTGCGCATGAGGGAGAGCAGCCGCCACTGCGGCTTGAGCCGCAGGCCCTGGGTGCGGGGCGTGTGCACGACCAGCTTGGGCACCCCGGTGGTACCGGAGGTGTGGGTGATCACGGCGGCCTCGTCGATGGGCCGCACCACGGGCTGGACCCGCGGCGAACCGGCCAGCGCGGCCAGCGACGTGGTCTGCGCCCGCTCACCGGAGACGATGACCACCTGCCGGGTCAGCTCGGACAGCGGCAGCTCGGCCAGCGCATCGAGCTTGTGCTCATCGGTGAGCAGGTTCGGCCGGTCGACCCGTTCGAGGAGGGCGCCGACGGTCACCGCGTCCAGGCTGGGCGAGAGCAGGACGGGCACCGCGCCGATCCGGGACGCGGCACAGGCCAGCACCCACACATCGGCGTTCGCCTTCTTGTGGAGCACGATGTGCTGGTCGGGCCGTACACCGGCGGCCCACAGACGGGCCGCCAGGTCGTCCACCAGCTCGGCGAGCCGGGAGACCGTCAGGTGCCGGCCCACCTCGGGAAGGACGTCCAGATCGTGGTCGAGTGTGATCGGCGTCGACGCGTTGACGGCTGCGGCCATGTCCGGCAGCAGACCGATGTGAAGACCGCGCTTCTGTATCGATTGATAGGCCACAGAGCCCTTCATCGGACCCTCTCCTTTGCGGTGATCGAGGACATGCGGGCTGTCGCGGCTCGGTGCGGGCACCGCAGAGCACCGCGCGGCACGCGGGCCCGGGTCCAGCGCGATCGAGCGGGCTTGCCGGCGGCGGATGTGCGGGGGCTGCGCCGCCCGTCAGCGGCGTCGCTCGCGGCGACGTGGCGGCCGGTGCCACGTGTGGGGGGACCTTCCGCGCCCGCGAGGCAGCGGGGGCGTGCATGGCGGCAGGCGGCGGGCGGCGGGCGGCAGACGGGAGTTGGGAGTTGGGAGTTGGGCGACAGGACCTAGGGCCGCCTGCGGGGTCGGGCTGAGCCCGTCGCCCCTAGGGTGACCGTGCCCCTCAGGGCGCGGTTCACGAAGGTCTGCCGCTCAACGGGCGACGGTCGTGCCGCTCACCGGGCGATGGTCACGGTGGCGGGCGGTGCGCGGTGGAACGAGACGTCCTCGAAACCGGCCTTGCCGAGCCAGTCGCGGTAGTCCGCCCGCCGCCAGGTGTTGCCCCGCTTGCTCTTGAGCAGCATCTCCGAGGCGAAGATCAGCGGGAAGGCCGGACCGCTGCGGTCGTCGTCGACGACGTAGTCGCAGACCACCAGGGCACCGCCGGGCTTGAGAGCCTTGCGGAGCCTGGTGAAGACCTCCACGTTGTCCTCCGGCCCTTCCTGGTGGGCGATGTGGGAGTAGACCGCGATGTCGTACGTCGCGGTGCCGAAGTCGGCGGTGTGGAGGTCACCGTTGACGGTGGTGAACCGGTCGCCCACGCCCCGCTCGTCCAGCAGCCGGCGGGCGATCGCGTTGATCGGCTCCCAGTCGAGCTGGGTCGAGCGGGCGGCCGGGTTGGTCTCCAGCCAGATCGCCGAGTAGATGCCCGAGCCGCCGCCGACGTCGAGGATCGAGAGCTCGCCGGCCTCGGCCAGTGCGAGCTGTTCGGCCGCGATGGCCGCGGCGGGCACCGACTGTGCGGCGATGGCCTTGACGATCTCTTCCCAGTGCGGGTTGTTGGCCACCTCGACCACCGGGTTCGACACCGGTCCGCCGACGCGGACCACCTCGGCCAGGTCGGTCAGAGCCGCCATGTGCCTGAGCTTGAGCCTCGCGAACCGCGCCAGCGAGACGGGCGTGTCCTCGACCAGGTAGGTGGA
The DNA here is from genome assembly GCF_001514035.1 of Streptomyces yokosukanensis. Classification (GTDB taxonomy): domain Bacteria; phylum Actinomycetota; class Actinomycetes; order Streptomycetales; family Streptomycetaceae; genus Streptomyces; species Streptomyces yokosukanensis. The sequence continues at coordinate 266,282 of NZ_KQ948210.1, forward strand.
GGCCTCGGGGGTGTTGCGGTACCGGCTCTCGTGCACCTCGACCAGACCCACGCTGACCAGGCCGTCGAGGAGGGTCTGCGCTCCCCGCTCGGAGATCCCGGCACGGTCGGCCAGCTCGGCGGCCGTGCCGGCCCCGTGCTCGAGATGGGTGAACAGCGAGTGGGTGGACGCGGCGGCGAGGACTCCGGTCGCCCAGTAGCCGTTGATGAGCCGCATCACCCGGTCCGGCGACGGCGTGTCGTTCGTCATGCTGCCCCTCCGAGGACCCGGGTGGAGGACGAGTGGGTCCGCACCGCGCTGCGCAGGGCGGTCACGACCCGTTCGACCTGGTTCGGCTTGAGTTCCGCGTGCATGGGAACGGAGAGCTGGCGCTGGAAGAGATCCGCCGAGACGGGGCACTTCTGTGTGGTCTCGAACACGGGCTGCACATGGGCCGCGAACGTCCCGTGCCCGCAGCCGATGCCCTGGCCGCGCAGCTCGGCCGCGACGGCCGCGCGGTCCACGCTCGCGTCGAGCGTCACCATGTAGGTCTGCCAGGCGTGGGTGCGGTCCTGCGGGACCGTGGGCAGCGTCAGGAGTTCCTCGTCGGCGAGCAGCTCGCTGTACTGCCGGGCGAAGGCGGTGCGACGCTCCGTCAGTTCGTCGATCCGGCCCAGCTGCACCTGCAGGATCGCCGCGGCGATGTCGGACAGCTTGAAGTTGTAGCCGATCTCGGTGAACGTCGGGACGGGCAGGCCGACGACGTTGCCCATGTCGAAGATGCTGCCGATGCCGAAGGAGGAGCGCAGCCGGACGTCCTTGCCGATCTTCGGGTCGCGGGCGAGCAGCGCACCGCCCTCACCGCTGGAGGCGCCCTTGCGGCCGTGGAAGGACAGGCAGCCGATCTCGGCGAGCGCACCCGCCTGGCGGCCCTGGTAGGTCGCGCCGACCGCGCAGGCGGCGTCCTCGACGAGGAACAGGCCGTGGCGGTCGCAGATCTCCTGCAGTTCCGTGTAGTCGGCGGGCAGGCCGACCGTGTCCACGGCGATCACACCGACGGTGCGCTCGGTGATGAGGTCCGCCACCGCCTGCGGGTCGATGGTGTAGGTGTCCGGACGCACATCGGCGAAGACAGGGACGGCGTCGACATAGCGCACGGCCTGTGCGGGGGCCGGGAACCCGTAGTCGGCGACGATCACCTCGTCGCCCGGCCCGACGCCGAGCGCGAGCACGGCCAGATGGAGCGCGGCTCCGCAGTTGCTGACGGCGACGGCGTCACCGACGCCGTACTTCTGCGCCAGCTGGGCCTCCAGCGCCTTGCCCTTGGGGCCCTGGCCGGCGGGCCAGCCGGAGGCGAACACCTCGGCCACGGCGGCGAGTTCCCGCTCACCGAGACTCGCGTGCACCAGGGATATCGGTTCCATCGTGGTCACCTCGTGCTCTGCTTCGCGTTCGTTTCCTGACGGGGGATCCGCGGGGTCGGCGGTTCGTAGCGCAGCGGCGTGATCTGGCTGACGTCGTAGCGCTTGCGCATCTCCGCCACGGCCGCGGGGTCCACTGCGGTGCCGCGGTTCCAGATCTCCGCGATCTCCTCGAAGTAGTCCTCGTGGTCGGGCGAGGGAAAGCTCTGGAAGAGCATCTTCACCGGCTTGTCCGTGGCGTTGCGGAACGCGTGCGGGGTGCCGGGCGGCACGAACATGCAACTGCCCTCACCGGCGCGTATGACGCGGTCGCCGGTGGCGGACCGCCAGTGGTGCCAGGTGTCCTGGGTGCGCTCGGTCGGCTCGAAGCACAGGAGGTCCAGCTCGCCGTCCAGGACGTAGAAGAACTCCTGGGAACGGTCGTGCACATGGGCCCCGACGTCGAAGCCGGGCGGCACGATCACCTCGAAGATCGATACCGAGGATCCCATCGCCTTCGTGGCCTTGAAGGTCACCTCCTGGGCCGGGGTCGTCAGCTTTCGCCCAGCACCTGCCGGGAGGATGAGGTCAGTCATATGCTTCGCTTCCTCTGTCCGTGCCCGGGGTCAGGCGACGGTCTGCGGCACGTCGGCGGCCCAGGTGCCGAGCGCCATCTCGGCGGTGATGCCGGGACCGAAACCCGCGATCAGACCGGTCGCACCGGGTGCGGGGGTGTCCTCCTCGAACAGCCTGCGGGCGGCTTCGAGTACGACGGCGCTGGCGATGTTGCCGTACTCGTGCAGGGTCGACCAGCTGTGCCGGAACACCTCGCGGTCGACCTCCAGGAACTTCGCGAGGTCGTCGAGGATGCGCGGGCCCCCGGCGTGAATGATGTAGAAGTCGAGCTTGCCCGCGTCCCAGCTGTGGTCCTTGGCCAGTTCGCGCAGGACCGGAGCGAGGGGCTCCATCGTGCCGGGGACACGGCGGTCCAGCTGGAAGTGGAAGCCGGTGTCCCGGACGGCGTAGGAGATCCAGTCCTCGGTGCCCGGGATGAGGTAGGAGGCGTTGCGCTCCAGGTCGATGCCGACGCCCCCTTCGCCCCGTACGACGGCGGCGGCGACCGCGTCGCCGAACAGGCCGTCCGAGAGCAGCGAGCCGATGTCGTCCGCGTCGGGCTGGTAGCAGAGCGAGCACAGTTCGCAGGAGACGATCAGCACGTTGCTGCCGGGGTGGGCCGCGCAGAAGTCGTGGGCGCGGTTGATCGCCGCCCCGCCCGCCGCGCAGCCCAGCTGGGCGATGGGTATCTGCCGTGTGTCGCTGCGGAAGCCCAGGTTGTTGATCAGCCATGCGGTCAGCGACGGCATCAGGAACCCGGTGCACGACACATAGATGATCGCGTCGATGTCACGGGCCCTCAACTCGGCATTGGCCAGGGCCTGTTCGATGACCGGGGGCGTACGTTTCTTGGACTCGATCTCGTAGATGCGGTTGCGCTCCGCGAAGCCCGGATGGTGCAGGGTCTTCTCGATGGGCTGGACGATGTGCCGCTTCTTGACACCGGTGTTCTGGATCAGACGCAGCGCCAGAGCCAGTTGGGGCTTGCCGGCATGGGCTCTGGCGGCGAAGTCCAGGGTCTCTTCCACCGTGATGACATGTTCGGGTGCGTTCATCGCCGGCTTGCATAGCCTCGGCATATCTGGGATCCACTTCCTCGGAGTCTCGACAGCAAGGGCAGCGGCGCATCAGCTGATGGCAGATCGGTGCGCCCGCCGGCCTCGGTGTGGTGGGTGACGAGTTCTTCACGGGTGGCCTGATAGGCCCGCCGACGCGTCCGGCGGGCAGATACAACTCGCGGTCGGTTGCCGGGCGATGGCACCGGCCGGGCTGCGGCAGGTGGCGTTCGCGGTGACAGCCGGTCAGGGGAGGAACGCCGACGGCGAGTTGCGCCTGTCCTTCAAGGGAAGGGACTTCAGCTGCTCGGACCATGCAGCCGGCCGCTGCGGATCACAGGGGCTCGATCTCGCCTGCAAAGAGCGGCGGATGACAGTCGACCCACTGCCTTGCGGCCGTTTTCGGGCAGGGAAGGCGTGCGGAAATCGTGACACGGGAGGGACCCCTAAGCCAAGTGCACCGTTGAGTGACTCAGGTCACATGACAGACCGGCACGCCGACGGCCGGGTCCGCGCCGGCGTGGCCGGGGAACCGCCGGCGGGGCGGCTGCGCGACCACGTCCAGGACCACGGACTGACCCTGGTCCGCGCCCACTTCACCTGGGGCAAGGACCGCATCAACGACCACCGCCCCACCACCGGCGTGTCCAGCGAGGTGACCCACCCTCTGGACCTGGTGCAGTGGATCGCGGGGGCCGGCGCGGAACTCTCCCTGACCTCGGCGCTGGGCACCCGTTCCGACTTCTCGGTCTCCGGCTCCGAGGTCCTGGACAGCGTCGCCGTCTCGGGCCGTCTCGGCCCCGGCGTCGTCACCGGTTACAGCAGCTTCGTGAACATCACCCGCAAGCGCGAGGTCGACTTCGTCTTCCGCGCGCTCGACGGTGAACTGCACTACGCCACCGCCGTCTACGACACCCCGGCCTGGGACGCCGACCGGTTGCGCGTGTGGCGCCGCACCTCCGCCGGCGACGAGGAACTGCTCGCCCTCGACACCGGGTCCCGTCCGGTGGCGGAGCACGAACGGACCGTGGTGAAGCTGGGCCGCATGGCCGCGGACGTGGCCCGCTTCGTCACCGACGGCGCGCACCCCGCGCAGCCCTTCCCGGGACTGTCCGACGCGCTGGCCCTGCAGCGGCTGCTGAACACCGTGGAGCGCGAGGCCCGGACCACGGAGCCGGTGGCCTACTTCCCGGGCGGCCGGACCGTGCTCCAGGAGTCCGACTGGGAGCGCCTGGGCTGATCCGCCCCCGCCGACACCCCGACACTCCCTCTCTTCCCGACACAACAACTCGACAACCCGTCAGTCCGACAAGGAGACCGAACATGTGTGGAATAGCCGGCTGGGTGGACTTCGCCCGCGACGTACGCCAGGAGCGGCAGACCCTGGAGGCCATCACCCAGACCATGGCCTGCCGCGGCCCGGACGCCGAGGGCATGTGGGCCGACGAGCACGCCGCGCTCGGGCACCGCAGGCTCTCCATCATCGACCTCGACGGCGGCCGGCAGCCGATGACCGCCGAGGCGGACGGCCGGGTCCTGGCCTGCCTCACGTACAGCGGTGAGGTGTACAACTTCCAGGAGCTGCGCGAGGAGCTGGTCTCCCGGGGGCACCGCTTCCACACCCGCAGCGACACCGAGGTCGTCCTGCGCGGCTATCTGGAGTGGGGCGAGGGCCTGGTCGAACGGCTCAACGGCATGTACGCCTTCGCCGTCTGGGACGTGCGCGAGCAGAGCCTGCTGCTGGTCCGCGACCGAATGGGCGTGAAGCCGCTGTACTACTTCCCCACCCCGGACGGTGTGGTGTTCGGGTCCGAGCCGAAAGCGATTCTCGGCCATCCGGCCGTGCCCAGGAGGGTGACCGCCGAGGGCCTGCGCGAGGTCCTGGAGATGGTCAAGACGCCCGAGCAGGCCGTCTTCTCCGGCATGCGCGAGGTACGCCCGGGACAGCTGGTGCGCGTCTCGCGCGCGGGCGTCGCCAAGCGGACCTACTGGGCGCTTGAGGCCCGCGAGCACACCCATGACCGCGACACCACCATCTCCACGGTCCGCGAGCTGCTCGACGACATCGTGGGCCGGCAGATCGTCGCCGACGTACCGCTGTGCTCGCTGCTCTCCGGTGGTCTGGACTCCTCGGCCATCACGGCGCTGGCCCACCAGAAGCTGCTGGTGCGCGGCGAGGGCCCCGTGCGCTCCTTCTCGGTCGACTTCGCCGAGCACGGCGGCACGTTCGTCGCCGACCCGGTGCGCGGCACCTCCGACACCCCCTTCGTGCACGACCTGGTCCGGCACATCGGCGCCGACCACAGCGAGATCGTGCTCGACAGCGCCGAGCTGGCGGACCCGGAGCTGCGGGCGAAGGTGCTGCGCGCGCTGGACCTGCCGCCGGCCTACTGGGGCGACATGTGGCCGTCGCTGTACCGGCTGTTCCAGGCGGTGCGGGCCCGTTCGACGGTGGCCCTGTCCAGCGAGTCCGCGGACGAGGTGTTCGGCGGCTACCGCTGGTTCTTCGACCAGGAGGCCGTCGAGGCGCAGACGTTCCCCTGGCTGACCTCCGCGACCGGCAAGTACTTCGACGGCAAGTCGATGTTCGACCCGGGGCTGCTGCAGAAGCTGGACATGCCGGGCTTCCTGCGCGACAGCTACGCCCAGGCCGTGGGCGAGACACCCGAGCCGCCGGGCGAGAGCGCCGCCGACCGCCGTATGCGGCAGATGAGTTACGTCAACCTGACCCGGTTCGTACAGACGCTGCTGGACCGCAAGGACCGCATGAGCATGGCCGTCGGCCTGGAGGTCCGGGTGCCGTTCTGCGATCACCGGCTCGTGGAGTACGTGTTCAACGTGCCGTGGGAGCTGAAGTCCTTCGACGGCCGGGAGAAGAGCCTGCTGCGCGCCGCGACGCAGGACCTGCTGCCGGAGTCGATCGTGCAGCGCGTCAAGAGCCCGTACCCCACGACCCAGGACCCGGCCTACGAGCGGGGCTTGCGCCGGGCGCTGGCCACCGTGCTGGACGACTCCTCCTCGCCGGTGCTGCCGCTGGCTGCTGGACAGCCCGGTGGGCGAGACGAGCGCCCAGTACGACCGCTCGGGCCTGGAGCTGGCCCTCGGCGTCAACGACTGGCTCGCCGCCTACGACGTCGTCGTGGACCTGTGAGCGCGCACCTGCCCGGCCGCGGGCCGCGCTGAGCGGCCACCGGCGCCCGCCGCCGCGTCCCCCTCGGGGCGGCGGGCGCCGGGCGCGCTGTATCCGTCCTGCGCGGCGGCGCCGAGCAGATGGTCGAGCAGGCCGGGGTACCGGCTCTCCAGGTCGGCCAGGCGCAGGGAGTTGTAGCAGCGCGTCCCCTCGGAGCGGACGTAGAGCACACCGGCCTCCCTGAGGATCTTCAGGTGGTGGGTCATCGTCGACTTGGCCATCCCGTCGCCCAGTTCACCGGCGGTGCGTTCCTCGCCGTCCGCCAGTGCGAGGGCGATGCCGAGCCGTGTGGCGTCGCTCAGCGCGAAGAGCACGGCGGGCAACAGGATGTCGTCGGTCTCGGGGTGGAAGTAACGGCGCACGTCCCAAGAGTCGCACAACCGGCCGAGGTTCTTCGGACGGCCGAAATCCATCGGGCCCACTTGCCAGGTCGGGCGGCGCAACCATGATGTACCAATGAACTGCGATCATCGAACATTGAGGTTCCAGTGAAACTCGTCTACCTACTCGGCCTCGGCGCCTTCGCGCTGGGGCTCGACGCCTACGTCACGGCCGGTCTCCTGCCCGTCATCGCCGACGACTTCGACGCGTCCGTGTCGGCCACGGGACAGATGGTCACCACCTTCACCCTCGCCTACGCCATCGCGTCACCGATCTTCGCCACCCTGCTGTCCGCGTCCCGCGTCCGCACCGGACTGCTGGCCTCGCTCGCCGTGTTCGCCGTGGCGAACGCGGGCAGCGCGCTCGCCGGCTCGCTCGGGCTGCTGCTGATCGCGCGGGCCTTCGCCGGGGTCGGCGCGGGCCTGTACCTGGCGCTCGCCGCATCGGCCGCCGCCTCCCTCGTGGACGAGAAGCGGCGCGGCCGCGCCCTCGCCATGATCATGGGCGGGATGAGTTCGGGCACCGTGATCGGTGTGCCGCTCGGCGTCTTCATCGCCCAGCACACCAGCTGGCGCGCCACCCTGTGGCTGGTGGCCGCGCTCGGGCTGATCGCCTTCACCGGTCTGGCCCTGCGGCTGCCCCAGCTCCCGGCCGGCTCGTCGGTGACACTGCGCCAGCGCGCCCAGGTCGTCACCGACCCGCGGGTCGCCTCCATCGTCGGCGTGTCCTTCCTGGCCGCAATCGGCAGCCTCGGCCTGTACACGTACATCGCCCCCGTGATGAAGGCGCACGCCATGGGCGGGGTCGACAACATCACGCCCTACCTGTGGGCCTGGGGCATCGGCGGCGTCCTCGGCAGCCTGCTCATCGGCCCGCTCGTGGACCGGGTGCGCCGCCCCCAGACGCTGGTGGTCGGCATCCTGGCGCTGCTCACCCTCGCCCTCGCCGTCATGCGTCCGGCCGCCGGTGTCTCCCCGCTGCTCGCGCTGCTGCCCCTCGCCCTGTGGGGAGCCGTGGGCTGGGCGCTCCAGGTTCCGCAGCAGAACGATCTGCTCCTCGCGCGCGGCGACCGCGGCGGCTCGGTCGCCGTCGCCCTGAACGAGTCGGCGCTCTACCTCGGCAGTGCGGTCGGCTCGGGTCTCGGCGGCATCGCCTTCTCCACCGGAATCGGCGGCGCCACCCTGCCGCTGTGCGCGGCCGGGGCGGCCTTCCTCGCCCTGGTCCTGCAGCTCACCGGCGTCCGTGCCGCGTCCAAGCGGCGCCCCCTGCCGGCCACCGAGCACACCGCTGCCGTGCCCGCGCAGAGCTGCAACTGAGGCCGTTCGCACCACCCCATGAGGGCCCGGATCCTTCCGGGCAGAACACACGCGTGCACGCGGGGGCATGGCGGTCGCCGCAGGTCGCCGTCATGCCCCCGCGGGCACGCACGCGTCGAGGGTGGGCCCTCAGGCGCTCGCGAGGCGGGGGAAGAGGACCTCGGCGCTGCCACGGTCGATCGCGTCCGACTGGCCCGGCTCGAAGCCCTCGTAGCCGTCCAGCATCGAGTCGATCAGGGCTCCGTATTCCTCCGGGGCGAAAGGGAAGTCGCTGCCGTAGAGGATGTGCCCGGGGGCGGCGAAGGCGAGCAGGGAGGGCAGGGCGGACGGTGTCGCCGACAGCGCGGTGTCGAAGTAGAAGCGCCGGAGGTCGGCCAGGACGCCCTCGGGCGTGGTGCCCGGGTTGAACCGGGCGCCGACGGTGAACCGCCAGGCCGCGTAGGGCAGGAAGCCGCCCGCGTGGGAGAGGATCACCTTCATCCGGGTGTGCCGGCTCATCACCCCGTTGAGCGTCATGTGCACCGCGGTGCGGGTGGTGTCGAAGGGGAAGTCCAGCAGCGGCGCGGGCATTCCCTCCAGCATGGGCATCGGCGGCGCGTCGGGGTGCACGAAGACCACCGCGCCGCGGGCGTCGAGTTCGGCCCACAGCGCCTCGTACTCCTTGTCGCCGAGATAGCGGCCGCGGACGTTGGACATCAGCACCACGCCGTCGGCCCGCAGTTCGTCCAGCGCGTACGCCGCCTCGGCGAGCGCGCCGTCGACGTCCGGCAGCGGAAGGGCCGCGAAGAACCCGAAGCGGTCGGGCCGGTCCTTGGCCAGCTCGGCGGCGTACTCGTTGGCACCGCGGGCGACCGCGCGGGCCTCGGTGTCGTCGCCGAAGTGGGTGCCCGGTGAGCTGATCGAGAGGACGCCCGTCGCGATCGACCGGCGGTCCATCATCGCGATCGCGCTCCGCGCGTCCCAGGCGGGGGTGGGCCAGCCGCCGGCCGTGGCGCCGTGACGGTCCATCACCTCGCGGTAGGCCGGCGGGATCAGGTGCTGGTGGACGTCGACGCGACGGGCGGAGGACATGTTAGCTCGCTTCCTAATATTTAGCTTGCTAATCATTGCTCTGGTAACGTACCACTCGTGAGCAACGGCAGCAATGGCGAGCGGACGGCGACACACGGGGACGTGGACGCGGAGGAGATCGGGCAGGCGGCCGACGCGCTCTTCGTCGCCATGCGGCGAGCCCGTTCCGCGGGCGCCGAGCACGTCGGGGGACTTTCCCTGGCCCAGGTCTCGCTCCTCGAACCGCTGGCCTCGGAGACCGACATCCCCGTGGGCCGGCTCGCGAGCAGCGCGGACGTCAGCGTCCCCACCGCCACCCGCATGCTGCAGCAGTTGGAGGCGAAGGGCATCGTGGCGCGCCGCCGGTCCCCCGCGGACGAACGGCGCGTCCTGGTCAGCCTCACCGACGACGGAGCCGACCGGCTCGCCGCGCTCCGGTCCCGGCTGCGGGAGCGCCAGACCCGCGCCTACGAGGCGTTCACACCGGCCGAACGCGTCCTGCTCGTCACCCTCCTGCGCCGCCTCACCGAACTGGTCGCCCACTCCGACACCGATGCCGGCGCCGGCTCCGCCTGATCCGCGCCACCGATCGAACCGTCCGGTCGGTCGCCCGTCAGGGCAGTGTCCACAACCGGACCGTGACGAGGTAGAAGACGACGGCCCAGAAGGCCATCGCCACCGCGACGACACCGAGGCCGCGCAGGCCGGCCCTTGCCGGTGCGTCCGGCTGCTGCCGCAGCCATCGCCCGAGCATCGGGTGCACGTAGTAGGGCATGGTCAGGAAGCTCATGATGAAGCTCGACAGCAGGTTGCCCACGAGCAGGCCGATCCAGAGCGGCAGGTGCAGCGGGGACAGAGCGAGCGTCAGCAGCACCACGGTCGGGTACAGGCCGACCCAGACGGCGAGGGAGGTCCTGGTCTCGGAGGGCGGCGGCGGTGCCTCCTTGCCGTTTCCCTCGAAGGCGAACCAGCTGCCGAACGAGTTGTCGATCGTGTGCAGTGTGAAGTCGCTGAACTTCGCGCCCTCGGCCAGGACCTCCTGCCGCCGGGACGACGTCAGCCAGGCGTCGAGATGCTCGGCGGTGTCGTAGCGGTACAGCGTGGTCCATTCCTCCTGGAGCCCCTCGATGGGGCGGAACAGCTCGGTTCCGCGAAACCCCTCGAACGTGCTCTCCTCCTGGACCAGGCGGTGCTGCCAGGCGAGGAAGTCGTCGACCTGGTTCGGGGCGACGCGGTGGGTGACCACCACGGTGACCAGCGGATCCAGTGACTGGGTGCCGCTGCTGACCACCTGCTGGGTCGCCGGACCGTCGAAATACTTGGCGCCGACGTCGAGATACGTCTGCCTGGTGGCGCTGTTGATCCACGCCTGCAGATGCGCCACCGAGTCGAACCGGTACACGATGACCCAGTCCGGTTGCAGCGGTGTCGGCGGGGAGATCTCGGCGCCGAGGAAACCGGGGTAGTAGGCGGCCGCGGCGTTGAGGTCCTCCTGCCACGACTCGAACTGCCGGTCCATCCCGGGCAGGACCTTCTGACCGATGATCGCCGTCGCCGCGGCGGCTACGTTCTTTCCGGCGTCCATGATGGTTCAGCCCGTCGGCACCGACTGCTCCGCAGGGAACCGGCCGTAGACGCGTTCCGGAGTCAGTGGCAGCGCACGGTAGCGGACGCCCGTGGCGTCGTGCACCGCGTTCGCGAGCGCCGGGGCCACCGGGTTGATACAGCACTCGGCCATCCCCTTCGCCCGCATGGGCCCCACCGAATCCGCCGAGCCCACCAGGAGGACCTCGGTGCGCGGGATGTCGGCGTAGGTGGGGATGCGATAGTTCCGGAAGTTCGGGTTGACCATGACGCCGTTGTCGTCGACATGGTGGTTCTCGGTCAGCGCGAAGCCGATGCCCTGGGCGACACCGCCCTCGATCTGCCCCCGGACCTGCGCCGGGTTGATGATCACCCCGGCATCCGCGGCCTGCACGCTGTACAGGATCCGTATCTCACCCGTCACGCGGTGCACGGCGACCCGGAACCCCTGCGTGTTGGATGTGACGCTCCGCGGCGAGCCGTACGCCTTGCGTGCGGCGATGAAACGGATTCCACGCGTCCGGGCCCGGGCGACGAGTTCGGCCAGCGACACCCGCCGGTCCCCGCAGACGACGCCGTCGTCGTCCATCGTGCACATCACGACGTGGACGCCCGTGTACGCCGCGGCGTATTCCAGGATGCGGTCGCGCACGGCATTGGCCGCCCGCAGGACCGCGTTGCCCGCCACGAAGAGACCCGCGCTCGCGAAGGCACCGGTGTCGAATCCCGTGCGGTCGGTGTCGGACTGCACCAGGCGGATCCGCGACGGCGTCGTGCCCAGCTGACTGGCCGCGATCTGGACGTGGGCCGTGGAGGTTCCCTCCCCGAACTCGACGGTTCCGACGGCCAGTTCGTAGATGAGGTCGTCGCCCAGGGTGACCCATGCCTCGGAGAGGTGTTCCGTCGGGGGCGCGGTCTCGTGCAGGGAACTGGCCACGCCGGTTCCGACGAACCACTCCGGGCCGGGCGGGGGCCGGTCGGCCGCGCGGGCCAGGGCGTCGTCCACCAGGTCGATGCATGCGGCGAGGCCGTCCTCGGTGAAGATCACGTCGTCCGGACCGTCGTGCAGGGCGACCAGGGGCTCACCCGGCCGCACGATGTTGCGTCGGCGCAGGTCCAGCGGGTCGATGTGCAGGGCGCGCGCCAGTTCGTCCATCGCCGACTCCACGGCGAACGCCGGCTGTGTCATGCCGTAGCCGCGCAGGGCGCCGCTCGGCACGGTGTTCGTGTAGACGGAGTACGCGTCGTACTTCTTGTTGGGGCAGCGGTAGATCATGACGGCGGCTCCGCCCGCGTACAGCGTCTCGCCGCCGTGGTTGCCGTAGGCGCCCGTGTTCGAGACGTTGCGTACCTGGAAGGCGGTGAGCGTCCCGTCGGCCTTCGCACCGAGCTTGACCGTCAGGGTCATCGGGTGCCGTGGCGAGGCCGTCGTGAACTCCTCCTCACGGGTGTACTCGAGACAGGTGGGCCGCCCGGTGTCCAGGGTGGCGAGCGCCACCAGGTCCTCGGTGATCACCTCCTGTTTGCCGCCGAATCCGCCGCCGACGCGTCTGCAGAACACCCTCAGCCGCTCCGGGCGCAGCGCGAACAGGTACTCCAGTTTGGCCTTCGCGATCGACGGTGACTGCGAACTGGTGCGTACGTTCAGCCGTCCGTCCTTCATCCAGGCGATCGAGCCATGGGTCTCCAGATGCGCGTGCTGCACCCGCGGTGAGAAGTACGTGCCTTCGTGGATCACGTCGGCCGCGGCGAATCCCGCGTCGGCATCGCCGATGTGCGCGTGGAGTTCGACGAGGATGTTGTGGACGGGGTCACGGACGAACGGATCGTCGCAGCCGTGCAGCTGGGGTGCGCCGTCGGCCATCGCGGCCTCGGGGTCGAACACCGCCGGCAGCACCTCGTACTCCACCGCGAGACGTCGGCAGCCCTCCTCGGCCGCCCCGACCGTGTCGGCCAGGACCGCGGCGACGCGCTGGCCGGCGAAGCGGATCGTGTCGTCGAGGATGTAGGTGTCGTCCGGGTCGACCCGGTGGTCGGTGTGGATCGCCGTGGTGAAGGGTCTGCGGGGCACGTCCTGCCAGGTGTAGACCCGGTGCACGCCGGGCACCGCGAGCGCACCGCTCTTGTCGATCGAGAGGATCCGGGCGTGCGCGTGGGGTGAGTGCAGCACCTTGAGGTGCAGCAGTCCGTCGATCTGCGTGTCCATGGTGAACTCGGCGTGGCCGGTCACCACGTCGTGGCCCGCGGGCGCGGCGACGCTCGTCCCGACGGCCTTGCCCGGCGCTGCCGTCTCCACCGCGGCGGCGCCCCTCACGGCGTCCTCGATCGCCCGGTATCCGGTGCAGCGGCAGAGGTTGCCCTTCAACGCCCGTGGCAGATCCGCCTTCTGGTCCTCGGTGAAGGTCGCGGCGGTCATGATCATCCCTGCGGTGCAGAAGCCGCACTGGAACCCCTGGGCGTCCTCGAACTGCCGCTGCATGGGATGCGGGGCGCCGGGCCGCCCGAGGCCCTCGATCGTGGTCACCTCCCGGCCGTCCGCGCGAAACGCGGGGGTGATGCAGCTGTGCACCGGTGTGCCGTCCAGCCACACCGTGCAGGCGCCGCAGTCGCCCGCGTCACAGCCCTTCTTGACGCCGAAGTGGCCGAGTTCGCGCAGAAAGGTGCGCAGGCACTGACCGGGGGCCGGTTCCCGGTCGAATTCCTTGCCGTTCACGAGGTAGCTCATGCCAGGTCCCCAGCCGTGAGTTCGCGGCAGATCTCTTCGGCGAAGTGCCGTGTCAGATGCCGGCGGTGGTCCGGGGTCCCGTTGGGATCGGCGAACCAGACGTCGGCCGGTACGGCGTCGATGCGGTGCCGCAGGGCTCGGACATCGGGCAGGGAATCGAAAGCCATGCGGACCGGCCGCGTGGTGCCGGCGGTGACGGTGAGCAGCAGATCGCTCGCTCCGCGCCGTTGCGTGCCGACGAGGAACACCGTCGAACGGCCGAGCCGGGTCAGCGTGAAGCGACGGTGCGCGGTGCGTCTGCGCAGCGCCTGCTCCGAAATGGTGATGCGCCGGAGGATCTCCCCGGGGGCGAGGACGTTGCGGTGGTCGCCCGTGACGAAGTCGAGGGCGTCGACGAAGCGCACGGAGCCGTCGGGTGCCCACAGTTCGTACCGCGCCTCCAGCGCGACCGTCATCGTGATCATCGGGCCGGCGGGCAAGGACATGCAGATGTTTCCGCCGACGGTCGCCGCGTTCCACACCTTGAACGAGGACAGGAACGCCTCACAGCTCTTGCGGAGGAGGTGTGCGGCGGTCCAGTCCAGCGGACACGGGAAGGCGTACAGGTCGCGAACGGTGCACGTGGCACTGATCTCCAGACCTTGGTCCGTCGGGACAAGGGGCTCCCAGTGCAGCGCCGTCAGGTCGATCAGCCGTCGCAGGTCCGGCTGCTCCGTGGAATAGAGCCATGTTCCGCCTGCGAGCCAGGCGTCGCCCTCATGCCAGTCGGTACCTGGACGCTCGGACGGTCGTCGAACTACTTCGGTGATGGTGTTGAGGTCCATGAGAGCCGACCTATGGGAGAACGAACCTACGGGAAGACGACTGCCCCCTGGCACTGTTGGAGTTGAGTTCCCGCCGACCGAGCAGGTGTGGGCCGCCATGCGCCGTTCGGGCGGCTGAGCCGCGAGGGATCGGCGGGCACGGACACTCTTCTCGCAGCCTATCGCGGCACGCGGGCGAGGGCCCGGCCGAGGAGAGCGGAAAGTGACCGATACGCTCCGGACAGTCGCACCCGGTGTCCCTCGGGCACTGCGTCCCAGGTCAAGTCCGCTGCCTCCCCTTCCGTGACTACGGCGATGTGCCCGCCGGTCGCCCGCGCCCGGCGGCCTCGCGGATCGCATGTCCCCGCAGGGACCGGATGAAATACACGTCGGCGAGCGGAGGCATCAGGCACTCGGCCCCGACTCCTGAGGTATCAGGCACTCGGCCCCGACACCTGTCGCAGGCCCCGGCTCCCGCCCTTTCCCCGCGCTCTGCGAAGCTTTCGTCGTGCCCATGGTCAATCCCCGCTTCAGCATCCTGTCCGAGGACTTCGCCGTCGACCCCTACCGTTGCTTCGCCCAGCTGAGGGACCAGGCACCGGTGCACTACGAGCCGGCGATCGACAGCTATTTCCTCTCCCGCCACCCGGACGTGAAGCGGGTGCTGACCGACCATGAGGCGTTCACCACCCAGACGCTTCAGGTACGTGCCGAGCCAGTGATGCGCGGCCCGGTCCTCGCCCAGATGACCGGCGCCGAGCACACCGCCAAGCGAAAGATCGTCGTGCGTGCCTTCACCGGGCAGGCACTGCAGGACCAGATACGCGCCATCCACGCCAACGCCGCCGAGCTCATCGCCCCCTTTCTTCCCCGGGGACGGCTGGACCTCGTCAACGACTTCGGCAGACCCCTGGCCGTCCGGGTGACGCTCGACGTCCTCGGCCTGGACAAGAAGGACTGGCAGCAGGTCAGCGCCTGGCACAGCGGGGTCGCCGAGTTCATCACCAGCATCGTCCTCACCCCCGAACGCCGGCGGCACTGCATGGACTGCGCCGAGCAACTGGAGGCCTACCTCGTTCCCGTCATACAGGAGCGCCGCCGTCACCCCGGCGAGGACCTGATATCGAGGCTGTGCACCGCCGAGTTCGACGGCATCGCCATGAGCGACCGCGAGGTGACCGCGCTGATCATCAACGTCCTGGCCGCCGCCACCGAGCCCGCCGACAAGACGCTCGCCCTCCTCTTCAAGCACCTGATCGACCATCCCGAGCAGATGGCGCAGGTCCGCCAGGACCCGGCCCTGCTGCCCGCCGCGATCGCCGAGACACTGCGCTACACCCCACCTGTCCAGCTCATCCCCCGCCAGGCGGAGCGGGACGCCGTGTTCGCCGACGGCACCGTCCCGGCAGGTGCCGTCGTCTTCTGCATGGTCGGCGCGGCCAACCGCGACCCCGACGCCTTCGCCGACCCGGACGCTTTCGACATCCATCGCCCGGACCTGGGGACCGCCCGCTCCTTCACCGCCGCCGCCCAGCACCTGGCTTTCGGCACGGGACTCCACCAGTGCGTCGGCGCCGCCTTCGCACGCGCCGAGATCGAGACGGTCGCCGCGATGCTCCTCTCCCTGCTCGACCAGGTCCGCCACGCCCCCGGCTTCGGCTACCGGGAGACCGGCCTGTACACCCGCGGCCCCGCCTCCCTCCACGTGGATTTCACCCCCGCGCGACGGGCTCCCGCACCTCACTGACATCCGCACGTCTCGGCCCCGGCCACCGGCACTTCACCCCGACCACCGTCGGCGCACCGCTGACGTACGGACGCAACCTCCGGCACGGGCCGCCTTCTCGAGTGCCTCATGGGACTCGCGCGAACCTCGATAGGCTGAAAAGCATCTATTCGAAAGAGTGCGTGACGTGGCGTCGCCCCATGGGAACGGGACGGCGCACAAGGGGTCGGACCATCGCAGCACGCGCCTCGTGCCGGTGCCCGTCTCCGCGAGGACCGGTGGATATCTCCGGGCACGGCTGTCCGGTGCCAAGACATGGGGACGGGAGCGGTCATGGTGTCCGTGGGTGAGAGGCTGAGCAGAGCGCGCATACGGGCCTTCGTCGGCCGGGACGAGGAACTCGGCTGCTTCGAGAGGGCCTTGGCCGGCGATCCGCAGGCGCCGTTCGCGTTCTACGTGTTCGGGCCGGGGGGCATAGGGAAATCGACCCTTCTGCGGTGCCTTGCGGACCAGGCTCGTGGGGCAGGCCGACTGCTCGTCGAAGTGGACGGCCGTTTCGTCAGCCGGGACCCGGACGATTTCGAGCGCGCGGCCGGTCCATTCCTGGACGTTCCCGGCACGGTCCTGGTCCTGGACTCCTTCGAGCACTGCCAGTGGCTGGAAAGCTGGCTGTGGCAGCACTTCCTGCCGCGCGCCGCCGACGGCACCCTCGTCGTCCTGGCGGGCCGGCACACTGCGCAGCCGCAGTGGACCGCCGACCCCGCGTGGGCCGGGCTCCTGCGCGTGACCGAACTGGCGCCGTTCTCCGAGGAGCAGGCCCGGAGCCTGTTGGTCGCGGCGCAGATCCGGCCCGAACTGCGGGACCGGGTGCTCCGCTTCGCCGGAGGCAACCCCCTGGCGCTGTCCCTCGCCGCGGCCGCGGGATCGACGGGCTGCAGCCGGGAGGAGATCTGGTCCCCTTCGGCGGACGTCCTGCGAACCCTGCTGGCAGGGCTGATCGGTGAGGTGCCGACGGCTGCCCACCGCCGCGCCCTGGAGGTGGCGGCGCAGGCCCACTCGACGTCCGAGGAACTGCTCACCGCGGTGCTGCCCGAGGAGGACACCCATCTTCTCTTCTCCTGGCTGCGGGACCTGCCCTTCATGGAGTCGACGCATCGGGGGCTCCACCCGCACGACGCGGCACGCGAGACGCTCGCCGCCGACCTGCGCTGGCGGGCTCCCCACGCGTTCGTGACGATGCGCCAGCGATTGGCGGAGGAATACCTGCGCATACTGCGCGAGGCGCCCGAAGAACGGGTCTGGACCGTCACCGACGAGCTCTTCTACCTCTTCCGCGACGGGAAGATCCTGGCCCGGTTGCGCACCTGGTCCCGCGAGGACGAGGTGCACGACAGACCGCTGCACCCGGACGACCTGGACGTCGTGCTGCGGATGGCGGAGGAGACCGAGGGGCCCGCCTCGGCAGAGCTGGTCCGCTACTGGGCACAGCGCCAGCCGCAGGCCTTCAGCGTCTATCGTCTGGTCAGCACGGGCCGCATCGTGGCGTTCACGGCCCGACTCGCTCTGCCGGCGCCTCCCGACCCCCAGGACCTGGCCACCGATCCCGTCGTCGCCGCGGCGTGGGAGCACACCGAGAGCACCGCGCCGGTGAGCACCGGCGAACACATCGGCATCAGCCGCTTCTCGGTCTACCCCGAGCGGTACCAGGTCCCCTCACGCGTCATCGACCTGAGCAGTTCCCGCGCCCAGGCGGAGGCCGCCCGCGCCCGCGGCCGAGCCTACGGCTTCGCCGTCTGGCGGGACGCCGAGGCCTGGGCCGAGCGAGTCAAGGGCACCCTCAGCGACACCGGCGCGAGGCCGCGTGTCGGCGATCACACCTACGGCCTGTTCGGCGTCGACTGGCGCCACGTGCCCGTCGAGGCCTGGCTCGGCCGCTTCATATCGGCCGTCGAGGAACCCGCCCCGTCCGGGCCGCCGGGCTTCTCGCGCGCCACGTTCGACCAGGCCGTGCGCGAAGCCCTGACGCACTGGCGCGACCCGGCAGCCTTCGCCGCCTGCGCCCTGACGCGCACCCGCCTGGCGGCCGACCTCCCCGACCCCGCCCAAGAACTGCGTGCCCTGCTGCGCCAGACCGTCGACGACCTCGCCGGAGACCCGCGCGGAGTGCGCGCCCGCGACGCCCTGACAGCGGGCTACTTCTCCGGCGCGCCCACCCAGGAGGCCGCCGCCCGCCGCCTCGCCCTGCCGTACGGCACCTACCGGCGCCACCTGCGCCAAGGCCTGGACCTGCTCTGCGAGGCCCTGTGGCGGCAGGAGCTGTTCGGCCCCTGACGGCCACGGCACGCCCGGTCCTCCCCCGAGCAGCCGGCCATGGCCACGGTGCCGGCAGCGGCTGCCTCGCGGGGACACGGACCGCGAGGCAGCCAGGGGAGCGACCGGTGGATCAGCCTTGGACGTGGACGACGAACGCCTTGGACTTGCCGGACCGGAAGGAGCGGCCGGAGCAGGAGCGCTTCTCCTCAGCGGTCATCTTCCTGGACTTGACGACCACCGCGTTGCTCCGCCCGTCCGTCCCGTTCGGGGCAGGCCCCGTGACGACGTCGGGGACGAACCAGAAGTAGTGACCCCACTTCCGGTCGTCGTAATGGGTCTGCCATGTTCCGGAGACGGTCTGCATCACCTGCGCACGGGAGATCCAGCCGACCTCACCGGGTTTCACCGTCATGCTGACGGAGCTGGTCTCCGAGTGGGTGCTCGACCAGGTGTGGCTGTAGGTCGCCGTCACGCTGAGGTCGATGATTCCCGCTATTTTGCCGCCGGCGGTCACCGATACGCCCGCCGAGTCCGTGGCACCGACCGTGTCGGACCAGGTCATCGACTGGGTGGCGGGCGAGGTGCTGCAGTTGTAGAGCGAGTCGGAGACCCGGTGAAAGCCTCCGAGGTAGGCCTGGCCCAACTTGGGGTCGTTGAAGGTGCACTTCCCTTCGCCCGAGTCGCAGTCGGCCGTGAGCTGCGCCCGGGTGGGCTGGTCATCGGCCGAGGCCGGAACGGCCATCGCCGCGACCATGCCCAGGGCAGCCGCTGAGAGCGCCAGCACCCGGCCGCCGCAGCGCATCATGGGGTTGTTCGCCATACATGTGCCTTTCGCCGTGCATGAGGGGGGTCGGCGATCACAGGAAGGGCAACCGAAGAGTTGCCGCGATCACCGCCTGTCGCGATCCAGAAGACGCGACAACTGGCTTATCTACACCACCCGTTGACGAACTCCCAACTCTGGGAGTCGTGCCTCAGCGGAAAGCGGCGATGTTGCGGGCGACCCAGCCGTCGAAGGGGCGCGGGGCGCGGCCGAGGACTCGTTCCACGTCCGGGCTGATCCGCAGTTCGGCCGGGTTCGGGGCGGAGATGATGTCCAGGGTGTCGTCGGCGAGTTCCACCGGCACGAACGGGGTCATCGTGGCCTTGGCCTCGTCGCGGGTGAGTTCGTGGAACCGTACGGGCGAGCCGAGCGCGGCGGCGATCGCCTCCGCCTGCTGACGCGGCGTGATCACCTCAGGCCCGGTCAGCTCGTACACCCCGCCGGCGTGCCGGTCGTCCCTCAGGCAGGCCGCCGCGACCTCGGCGATGTCCGCCGGGTCGATGACCGGCACCCCCACGTCGCCGAAGGGCGCGGCGACCGTCCCTCCCGTGCGGACGGACTCCGCCCAGGCCAAGGCGTTGGAGGCGAAGCCGCCCGGCCGCAGGAGGGTCCAGTCCAGGCCGGACTCCCGCAACGCGTCCTCCACCGCGCGCATCGCGACCCGCGACGGCCCGAGCGGCCTGGTCGCCACGCCCTGCGAAGACAGCAGGACGACCCGGCGGACTCCACTGGCCGCGGCCAGGCCGATGATGTCGGCCGGCCTGGCCTCGGGGGCGTGCAGGTCGCCGGACAGCAGGAGGAACAGCGCCTCCGCCCCGTCCAACGCGGGCGTGAGGCCCGCCGGCCGGGCCAGGTCGGCCGCCACATGCCGGACCCCGTCCGGCACCGCAACCGCGTGCCGCGACACCGCCGTCACCTGCTCGCCCGCCTCGGCCAGGGCCTGCGTCAAAGGCCGGCCCACATTCCCGGTAGCCCCGGTCACCACGATCATGTTCAGCTCCTAGTCCGTTGTGCACTGCGGCAATTGACGCTAGGAGTCGGGCTTACTTTTCGTAAGAACATACCCAGAGGTAAGCTCCAGACATGAGGGAAGGTGCGCAGCTGACACAGGCCGAGGCGGGCCATCGGTATGAGGTGTTTCACACCGACTGCCCCGCGCGTGAGGTGGTCGACCATGTGACCAGCAGGTGGGGTATCTGGCTACTGATCTCCTTGCGGAGCAACGACCTCCGGTTCCATGAGCTGCGCGACGGCATCCAGGGCATCAGCGAGAAGATGCTCGCTCAGACCCTGCGCGCACTGGTCCAGGACGGCCTGGTCCGGCGGGAGGTGGAGCCGACGACGCCGCCCCAAGTCACCTACGGGCTGACCGAGTTCGGCCAGGACGTCAGCGAGCCGCTGACGGACTTGTTCGACCGGATCACACAGCGGCTACCGCCGCGCAACCCGGGATAGTGCGGTGGCGGCCACCACATACGCCGCTGCCCTGCCCGTTCCTACGGTGTGGCGACACGCAAACGTCCCCGCCGAACGCCAGGAGGCCCTGCACACCGGTAGCCGGACGTCCTCGCCGCCCGACCGTCGGCGCAGCAGCGTGCTGCATGATCTGCCGGTCCACGAGCAGCGTGCCGGACACAAAGTCGAGCTGCTGCAGGCGGACGGCGCCCGCCTCCCCCAATCCGCAGCCCGCACCCAGCCATCGACCGCACCGACAACTGTTGGCGGGCGTCGACCGACTCAATGATCGGGAGTCACCCCGAACGATGTACGGTCCCGGACCGTACTACCTGCTCTTGATCTGTACGCGCTTGATGTTCACCGGCAGCGTCGGAAAGCCGTCTCCCGGCCCGTTCTGGTCGTCCTCGCCGCCCACCGCGATCTTCTGGAGCACGTCGAGGCCCGCGGTGACCTTGCCGAACGGCGTGTAGGCGGGCGAGAGTTTGGTGTCCTTCCAGACGAAGAAGAACTGGCTTCCGTTGGTGTTGGGCCCAGCGTTGGCCATCGCGACCGTCCCGGCAGGATAGGTCGCCCCGGTCAAGTTCTCGTCGGGGAAGGAGTAACCGGGTCCGCCGCTCCCGGTGCCGGTCGGATCGCCGCACTGGAGCACGTAGATGCGCGCGGTGGTGAGCCGGTGGCAGTGCGAGCGGTCGAAGTAGTCGCGCTGGGCGAGGAACTTGAAGGAGTACGTGGTGCAGGGAGCCTTGTCGGTCAGTGCCCTGAAGGTGATCGCGCCCTGGCCGGTGCGCAGCGTCGCGCTGTACGGCTCGGCGGCCTTCACCGGGTCGAAGACCGGTATCCCCTTGAAGTTGTCTGCGGGAACGGCCGGCGTGTAGGTGCAGGCGGCCGACGGCACGGCAGGGGGCGGGGTGTCGGCCGCGGCCTGCGTCGCGGTGCCGAGGAGGAGCAGCGCGGAGGCGGCGAGCAGGGCGCTTGGCTTACGGAGCACGAGACGGTTCCCTTCGGGTAAGCACCGTATGGGCATGTCATGGCCGCCTCATCCTGCCCGCTCCGCCGTCCGGGTGAAACCCCTGCTCCATGCACCGTCGACTTGGGCGGGCGGGCGCCAAGGCAACCGGGCGGCAGGACACGGACAGCACGACGGGCGGTCCTCCAACCGGCCCGCCGGCCGCGGCCGTGGCGGCGTCCTGGCACACCCTGGGTGGCCGCTGCCAGGACTCCCGAGCCTCCGCGCAAGAGCTGGCCGACTTGCCCGCGAACGCCGATCGGCGGCTACGGCAGCTTGTCAAAGATGTGCTGCACGCCGCGCGCGAGGACTGAACGCACCCGACGGGGCGGATCTTGCGGTGCAGGCGCACATCGGTGGGGCCGACGATCGTGCGGGGGGGGCGTGGTACAGCGTGTCGAGACACCGGCCAGGACTTGTCCGTTCGATCACGTTCGGAGCCAGATGACCAGGTCGGTTGCAGTGGCCGTACCCACGAAGACGGAGCCACGCTTGCCGTCACACAGTCCGCCACAGCTTGCGCCTCCTGGGCAATGAACGGTGCCGGTAGTTCATCCGACGCCCACGGTGACCAGCCGCCCCGCTTCCGCCCGGCGATCTCTTCCACCCGGTCGGCAGCCCTGGACGGCCTCACCCGGGAAGTTGCAGTGCCGCGGTCGTCCAGCCGATCAGTTCGTTCACCTCCACGTACTCGTACCACGCGGCGTCGTCCCAGCCGAATCTCCAGAACCGCGCATGCGGTCAGCGCAAGCATGACGACCAGAGCGTGCCGTAGGCCGCGCGGATCGCGAGGGTCGGGCGCCCCGGCCAGACGCACCGGCAGGCCCGGGATCTCCCCGGGTACGGCCCCGGGATGCTCGCGGGGTTGGTCAAGGGCAAGCGGGATCGGCGATGGCGCGTCGGCAGGCACGGCTCATTCGCCGGCGGTGTCTTCGGGCTCCCAGCGAAGCAGGTCGCCTGGCTGGCACTTGAGCACCTCGCAGAGCGCGGCGAGCGTCGCAAAACGCACCGCCTTGGCGCGGCCGTTCTTGAGTACAGCCAGGTTGGCGGGCGTGATCCCTACGCGGTCTGCGAGTTCGCCCACGGACATCTTCCGCCTGGCCAGCATCACGTCGATGTCGACGGCGATCGGCATCAGATCACCTCGTCCAACTCGGCCTGCATCTGCGCCGCTTCGACGTCGCGTGCGACGGCCTGGGCGAGCAGCATCCGCAGCACGAGCACGATGAGCGCGACTCCCAGGACGGCCACGCCGATCCCGCCCATGATGAGGGTGACGCCCGGGTCGTCCCGCTGGCCGGGCGCATTCACGGCCGTGACCGCGAACCACATGAGAGCAGCCGCAACGATCGCTCCGATGATGACGTCCACGTACCGGAAGGCGGCGTGGGAGAACACGGTTCCGCGTCGCACCATCGTCACCAGTCGCCATACACAGACCAGGGCGACCTGGGCCGCCCCGATGCCCAGGATCGTGATCACGCGCAGCGGGGTCAGCGGGAGCGACCCGCCCTCCGGGTCACTCCCGCTGACCAACACCCACACCATCAATGCCTGTACGAACACGGTGCCGGTGAGCACCACCACGAGCACGGCGCGCAGCGCGCGCACTGTCAGTCTTCCCATGCCCCACCCTCCATCGAACCGCGATAGGAATCTATCGAATCTCGATAGCTAGGGCAAGGGCTGGACCGGAGGGCGGGCGCACCACGGCGGGATGCCGCCGCCCCCTACACCGAAGCCTTGCGCCCCCGGAGTCAGCACGGAACCAGCACCGGATCCGGTCGGTGCCGGCTGATGAGTGGTGCCGTCGATCGACACTCGGCTCGGTGGCCTGGCTTATGAGACAAGCACTTGACTCTCAGTGACGGGCGGAACTGATGCAGCCGAGTGCGAACTCACCGGCGGACACGAACCGGCAACTGCCTTGGCGCCTCCGACGACCGGCCCGTTCCTGCCACCGGCACCGGCGAGCTCACTGTCGGCCTGACCGCACCCCAGGTCGGCGACACCTCCCAGCAGTGGTACGACCTGTCTGGCACGCTGGCCGACTTCGCCGACTGCTCGCTCTCCCGGCTCTCCCACGCGGTCAAGCGCCTGGAGAAGGAGGGCTGGCTCTATCGCACCGCCGATCCCGCCGACGGCCGCTTCACCCTCGCGTTCCTCACCGCCGCGGGCTGGGACAAGGTCGTGGACACCGCCCCCGGCCATGGCGCGGAGGTGCGCCGCCTGGTGCTCGATCCGCTCACCAAGGCCCAGCAGAAGCAGCTCCGCGAGATCGGCCGCCGCATCAACAACGCCGTCGGCCCCGACACCCATTGAGCCGGGCCGGCGAGCCCGCGATCGGGTCGGCACACCCGGGCGGGTGTGTCCGTACACGTCGGGTCACGCGTCCCGTTGCGCGCGAGCCGCTTGGCAGAAGAAGAAGCACACTGCTCTCAACGCGGTCCGCGGCAAGGGAGCCGCTTCTGCCTCCGGGTCCGCGTGAACCGCGGCCCGAGCGCTGCGCGCTCTGCAGGCAACCCGACACTACGGTGGCCGCATGGTGGCCGCACGCACTCCCACACCCAGAACTATGGTGTCCCACCACATACGCCTCTGACCTGCCCGTTCCTACGGTGTGGCGACACGCAAACGTCCCCGTCGAACGCCAGGAAGTGGTGCCGATGTCGTCCTCCGCGACCGCTCCCCCAGCTCCGTCCAGCCTCCCCCGCATCGTCGCCGCCAGTCTCATCGGCACCACCATCGAGTGGTACGACTTCTTCCTCTACGGTTCCGCCGCTGCGCTGGTGTTCAACAAGCTGTTCTTCCCGGACTCCGACCCGCTCGTCGGGACACTGCTGTCGTTCCTGACGTATGCCGTCGGGTTCGCGGCCCGGCCGCTGGGGGCGCTCGTGTTCGGGCACTTCGGTGACCGGCTCGGGCGCAAGAAGCTGCTGGTGCTGAGCCTGGTGATGATGGGCGGGGCAACCTTCGCCATCGGGCTGCTGCCCACGCACGCCACGGTTGGGGGCGCCGCGCCCGTCCTGCTCACCGCCCTGCGGCTCGTCCAGGGCTTCGCGCTCGGCGGCGAGTGGGGCGGTGCCGTCCTGCTGGTCTCGGAGCACGGGGACCCGCGCAGGCGTGGATTCTGGGCCTCGTGGCCGCAGACGGGCGCACCGGCGGGGCAGTTGCTCGCGACCGGCGTGCTCTCGCTGCTCACCACCGTGCTCTCCGACGACGCCTTCGGGACGTGGGGCTGGCGGATCCCGTTCCTGCTCTCCGGGGTGCTCGTGCTCATCGGTCTGTGGATCCGGCTGTCCGTCGACGAATCGCCGGTGTTCAAGGAGGCGTTGGCACGGGCCGGGTCCCGGCGGGCCGGGTCGGCGGAGCAACCGCCGATCGTCTCCGTGCTGCGCCACCACTGGCGGGACGTGCTGGTGGCGATGGGCGCCCGGATGGCGGAGAACATCAGCTACTACGTCATCACCGCCTTCGTCCTCGTCTACGCCACCACGTCGGCCGGCGTCTCGAAGCAGACCGCGCTCAACGCCGTACTCATCGGCTCCGCCGTGCACTTCGCCGTCATCCCGGCCTGGGGCGCGCTGTCCGACCGGGTGGGGCGGCGGCCCGTGTACCTGTTCGGCGCGGCCGGTGTCGGTCTGTGGATGTTCCCCTTCTTCTCGCTCACGGACACCGGGTCGTTCGGGAATCTGGTGCTGGCCGTCACGGTCGGACTCGTGCTGCACGGCGCCATGTACGCGCCCCAGGCGGCCTTCTTCGCCGAGATGTTCGCCACCCGGACGCGGTACTCGGGCACGTCCGTCGGCGCCCAGTTCGCCTCGGTGGCGGCGGGTGCGCCGGCCCCGCTCATCGCCACCGCGCTGCTCGACGACTACGGCAGCTCCACCCCGATCGCCCTGTACGTGATCGCCGCCGCCGTGCTGACCCTGGTCGCCGTCGGCGTGGCGCGGGAGACGCGGCACCGGGACCTCGCCCGCATCGAGGCCGAGGACGGCGAGTCCGCCGGTGCCGGCGCGGCCGCGGAGGCGCGGTCGACGGCCTGACCGGCCCGGCCCCCGATCGCACATCCGCCGACCCGATCCCCGTGCGGCGCGTCCGGACGGGGGTCAGCGTCTGTCCGGCGACGCCAACCGGTGCAGTCGCAGGGCCAGTTGGATCTCCAGTGCGCGGGCCGGGCTCTGCCACTCCCCGCCCAGCAGCCGGCCCACCCGCTCCAGCCGCTGGGCGACGGTGTTCACATGCACGTGCAGCGCCTCCTTGGTGCGGGCCGGGCTCATCCCGCAGGCGAAGTACGCGTCCAGGGTGCACAGCAGGTCCGTACCGCGTCGCTCGTCGTACGCCACGACCGGGCCGACCGTGCGGTCGACGAAGCCGGCGACGTCCCGTTCGCCCGCGAGGAGCAGGCCGAGGAAGCCGAAGTCCTCGGCCGCCGCACCGTCCCCGGCGCGGCCCAGCAGGTGCAGCGCGTCCAGACAGCGGCGGCCCTCCGCGTAGGCGGCGGCGACGGTCTCGGGGCGGGTGGTGAGGTCGGTGACCGGGGCCGAGGCGCCGACCGTGACGGGTTGGCGCACGGCCGTGCCCAGCTCACGGGCGGTGCGCAGGGCCAGCTCCGTGGCGCTGCCGTCGGCGCCGAGCGGAAGCAGCAGGACGGTACCGCCGTCGCGGGCGGCGGCGAGGCCGTGCCGGGTCGCGGCGAGGTGGGAGGCCGCCGACCACAGGCGCCGGCGGGCCGCGGCCTCCTCGTCGGCGTCGGCCGCCGGGCCGTCGAGGCGTGCGGCGAGGACGACATGGGTGGCGTCCAGGTCGGCGTGCAGCCGGGCGGCGCGCTCGCGCAGCAGGCGGGAGTCCCGGTCGCGCGCGTCGAGGAGGTCGTCCAGCAGTTCGCCCCGCACGCGCTGTTCGGCCTCGGCCGCCGAGCGGCGGGCCAGCAGGAGCAGTGAGGTGACCATCGCCGCGCGCTCCAGGGTGCGCTGGTCGACGGGGTCGAGGCCAGGATGCCCGCGCAGGACCAGCGCACCGAGGAGTTCGCCGCCGGCGGCGACCACGGCGATCCACGCGCTGCCGTGTCGTACCGCGTGCCCTTCGGCTCGGGAGGCCTCCAGCGCCTTCGCGGGTGCGGCAGCGGCCTCGGTGAACTCCACGGTGCCGTCGAGGACTTCGGAGACCGCGGCGGCCACGTCGTGCACCCCGCCGCCGCGCAGGACGAGTTCGGCGAGCCGGTCGTGGACGTCGGAGGCCCGCTCGATGACGGCGCTGCCGTCCCGGATGATCTCGTTGGCATGCTCCAGGCCAGCCAGGGCCGCGCGGGTCTCGGTGAGCAGATTGGCGGTGTCGATCGCGGCGGCGGCGAGCGCGGCGAACGAGCCGAGCAGGGCGATCTGCGCGCGCTCGAAGACGCGTGCCCGGCGGTCGGCGGCGAACAGGACGCCGATGACGTGCGGGCCGAGCATGAGGGGGACGCCGAGGATGGCGACCAGGCCCTCGTCGCGGACGCCCGAGTCGATGGTGAGGGTGTGCTGGAAGCGGGCGTCCTTGAAGTAGTCGTCCGTGACGTACGGCCGGGTCGTCTGGGCGACCAGTCCGCCGAGCCCCTCTCCCATGCCGAGGCGCAGTTGCTGGAAGCGGGCGGAGACGGAGCCCTCCGTGACCCGCATGTAGGTGTCGCCGCGCGGCGGGTCGTTCAGGGTGAGGTAGGCGACGTCCGTGCCGAGCAGGGAGCGGGCGCGCTGCACGATGGCCTGCAGGACGGCGTCCAGATCGCGCAGGCCGGCGAGGTCGTGGGCGGTCTCGAAGAGCGCGGACAGCTCCGCCTCGCGGCGCCGGCGCCCCTCCAGCTCGGCGCGGACGCGCAGGGCGAGCAGCTTGGCCTCCTCCAGCACGGCGATCCGGTCGGCCGGTCTGCCTTCGGCGCGGGCGAGCAGCACCGGCTGCTCGTACGCCTCCGCCGGGGCGTCGCGGGCCAGCAGCGCGAGGTACGGGGCCTCGGCGCCGGCGCTGGGTGCCGACTGAACGTGATCACGGGACATGGTCACAGGATTCCGTATCGGCCGCCGGACCCGTCAGGCCTGTGGAAAACTCCCGGGCCGGGCTCCGCCGGGCGCTTCAGTGGGCCGTCCACCCGCCGTCGAGCACCAGCGAGGTGCCCGTGACGAAGGACGCCTGCGGGCTGCACAGATAGGCCACGGCCTCGGCGACCTCCTCGGGTTCGATGAGCCGCTGGACCGCGCTGTCCCGCAGCAGGATCTCGGACAGCACGCGGTCCTCGGGGATGCCGTGCGCCTGCGCCTGGTCGGCGATCTGCTGCTCCACCAGGGGGGTGCGCACATAGGCCGGGTTCACACAGTTCGAGGTCACCCCATGGGTGGCGCCTTCCAGAGCGGCCGTCTTCGACAGGCCTTCGAGACCGTGTTTGGCAGCCACATACGCGGACTTGAAGGCGGAGGCACGCAGTCCATGGACCGAGGACACATTGACGATCCGGCCCCAGCCTTGTGCGTACATGTGCGGCAGAGCGCCGCGGATGAGGCGGAACGGCGCCTCCAGCATGACGGTCAGCACGGTGTGGAAGACCTCGGGCGGGAACTCCTCGATGGGGCGCACCAGCTGAAGCCCCGCGTTGTTGACCAGCACGTCGGTGCCGGCGGCGGCGCGTTCGGCGGCGTCGAGGTCGGTCAGGTCCACGACCTGCGACTGGACCGTTCCCCGGAGGTCCCCGGCCCGCTCCGCCTGCTCGGCGAGCTCGGCCAGGCCCGCCGCGTCCCGGTCGACGGCCCGCACCTTCGCGCCGGCGGCGGCGAGGCGCAGGGCGCAGGCGCGGCCGATGCCGCTCGCGGCACCGGTGACGAGGGCGGTGCGGCCGCCGAGGTCGAGGGCGAGGGGCTGCGGACGCGGGCCGGGCGGGGGGCTGGACGCGGTCATGTAGCGACCCTAAGCGGAGCCCACGGGTCACCACATGTGGTGGCCACCCATACTTCAGCCGACAGTCGTAGGGTCAAACCATGTGGGTGCCTCAGACAGAGCCTGCTTGATCCGGAAGCGGCCGAACTCGTCGAGATCGGGCAGCGCGTCCACCGCGAACCAGGCCACGTCCAGGGACTCGTCGTCGTTGACCCGGGCCTCGCCGCCCACCGCCCGGCAGCGGATGGTGATGTCCATGAACTGGCAGCGGTCGCCGTTGGGGTAGGTGATCGGGTCCAGGGCCTGGACGAGGACGACCCGCTCCGCCACGCAGTGCACCGCCGTCTCCTCGAAGACCTCCCGCACGGCACAGGCGGCGGGCTGCTCACCGGGGTCCGGGATACCCCCGATCACCGCCCACCTGCCGGTGTCGGACCGCCGCCCCAGGAGCACTCTGCCCTCGTCGTCGAAGACGATCGCGGTGACCCCGGGGAGCCACAGAAGCTGCTGACCGGCGGAGGCCCGCAGGACGCGGAGGAAGTCAGGAGTAGCCATGGGCCCGACCCTAACCGGCCGGGCCCGCGCTCTCCCGGCGGTTCGAAGGGCGTACGCACCGGTTCAGAGGCCGTACGCCGGTCGTACGGCTATACGCCACCGGACCGGCGGGCGCGCAGCCCGGAGCCGATCGCCCAGCCGACACCGCCGACGGCGACCAGCACCAGGGCGATCTCCGGGAGGATGCCCAGCTCGGTCGCCGGGGTCTTGGACGTGCGCAGCGGCACCTTCTGGACCAGGTAGGCGGGCACGAACATGCCGGTCTTCTGGGTGATCTTCCCGTCCGGCATGATGATCGCGCTGACGCCGCTGGTCACCGGCACGGTGACGGTGCGGCTGTGCTCGACGGCGCGGATCCGGGACATGGCGAGCTGCTGGTAGGTCATCTCGCTGCGGTCGAAGGTCGCGTTGTTGCTGGGCACGGAGATCATCTCCGCGCCGTGCGTGACCGTGTCCCGCACGGCCCAGTCGAAGGCGGCCTCGTAGCAGGTGGCGAGGCCCACCTCGGCGCCGTCGATGTCGAACACGCCCGGCTTGCCGCCCCGGCTGAAGTCCTGCCGGACCATGGTGGTCCAGTTCTTGTTGACCGCGCCGACGAGCCCGCGCAGCGGGAGGTACTCGCCGAACGGCTGGATCTGCCGCTTGTCGTAGGTCTGCGTCGGACCCTTGGCCGGGTCCCACAGGATCTGCTCGTTGAGCAGCTTGCCGTCCCTCTCGACGACCGCGCCGACCGAGATGGGCACGCCGACCGCCTTGGCGGCCTCGTCGATGACGGCGGCAGCATCCGGGTTGCCGAAGGGGTCGATGTCGGAGGAGTTCTCCGGCCACAGCACGTAGTCCGGCTTCGGGGTCTTCCCCGCCCTGACGTCGGCGGCGAGCTTCAGCGTCTCGCGTACGTGGTAGTCCAGCACGGCC
This sequence comes from Streptomyces yokosukanensis, assembly GCF_001514035.1. Classification (GTDB taxonomy): domain Bacteria; phylum Actinomycetota; class Actinomycetes; order Streptomycetales; family Streptomycetaceae; genus Streptomyces; species Streptomyces yokosukanensis. The sequence continues at coordinate 296,076 of NZ_KQ948210.1, forward strand.
CGCCGCTGGGCGCTGAACTCCAGACCGGAACGGGGCACGTTGCCCTGGATGACCGCGACGGTCCGGGTGCCGTCCTCGGCCTTGTCGCTCACGAGCGGCCGGGCCGCGACCGCGCCCACGACGGGCACGGCCACGCTCAGCAGCGCCGCCGCTGCCGCCCCGCGCCGCACGACGCGCGACCTGCGCCTCTCGGCGATCAGCCGCCCGGCCTCGTACAGTCCGAAGCCGCACAGCACGACCGCGAAGCCGAGCACCGGCGTGCCGCCCAGCGCGGCGAGCGGCAGGAAGACACCGTCCGCCTGCCCGAACGCGATCTTGCCCCAGGGGAAGCCCCGGAAGGGCGCACGCGCGCGTACCGCCTCTCCCGCGATCCAGAGGGCGGCGGCCCACAGCGGCCAGGCGGGCAGCCTGGAGACGGCGGCGATGCCGACACCGACCAGGGCGACGAAGACCGCCTCGATGGCGACGAGGGCCAGCCAGGGACCGGGACCGACCTCCACGCCGGTCCACACCAGCAGGGGCAGCAGGAAGCCGAGCCCGAAGAGGTAGCCGAGGCCGAAGGCCGCCTTCCAGCCACGGCCGCGCAGCACCCAGCCGAAACCGGCGAAGGCGGGCAGCGCCAGCCACCACAGGGTGCGCGGCGGGAAGCTGACGTAGAGCAGCACTCCGCAGAGCGCGGAGGCGGCGGCCGGGACCAGGCGCAGCAGCCGGCCGCCGCGCACGCCGGAGGCGGAGTGCGGCTGGAGTTGGTCCGGCTGGTCCACGGAAGTTGCGGTGACGGTCACCCGGGTGAGTGTACGGCGGCTCCCTGAGCCCCGGACAGCTCGGTACGAGGGCGGGCGCCGGCTCCGCCGGCCGCGGTTGTCCCTGGTCGCCGCCCTGCCCGGCGCGCGACGCACCGCACCGGGCCCGGCATCCGGCATCCCGTCGGCCGGCCCGTACGCCCCGCCGGAGACCGTGGACGAGCGGCGTCCCGGCCACCCCACCACGACGTTCCGCCGCATCTCATCCCCAAACCGGTCATCAGCCGCTACGGTGTGCCCAGCCTCGGCAGCGCAGCCGGATCCGGCGCCGCGCCCAGCCGTGGCCTTGAGGCAGGGGTCGGGGACGGGGACGAGGGGCGGCGGGTGGGGGCGACGGGGACGAGGTCCGCGGCCGGTGTGGACACGGACACGATCGGCGTCAGGCGAAACGTTTCTGACGGGGCGGGCATGATCTTGCTGGGCGCCTGCGCGGGCTGGTCGCTGATCACCGCGGCCGTCCACGACGGACGGCCCGAGGGCGTGCTGCTCGCGGTGCTCGCCGTGACCGCCGGTCATGCCGTCGGCCGGGTCTCCGGGGCGCTGCTGCCGGTGGCCGCGCCGTGCGCCGGTGCGGCGGCCGGGCTGGCGCTGGCCGTAGCGCTGCCCGGTCTGTCCGCCGGTCCCCGGTACACCGGCCCGCTCGGCCACACCGGTGGTACGGCCGCGCTGCTGGCGCTGGCCACGGGAGCCGCGTGCTGTGCCGCCTGGGCGACGCCCGTACCGCAGCTGCGGCTGGTGCTGCGGGTACTGGCCGCCGGGATCGTACTGAGCGGGGCCGTGCTGGGGTCGGCGGCCGGTTGCCTGACGAGCGCGGCCGTGCTGCTGTGGTCCCTCGCCATGGGCGCGGTCGCCCGCCGTGGGGTGTGTCTGCTGGCCCTGGCCGTGGCGGCCGTCCTGGTGGCGGGCACCGCCTGGGCCCTCGCCGCGAACGCGCTGCCGGACGGCCTGACCGAGGTGCTCGAAGGGCGGCTGACCGCGCACCGGGTGGCGTTGTGGCAGGACGCCCTGCGGCTCGCGGACCACGACCGGGGGCTCGGGGTCGGTCCGGGACGGTTCGGCGAGGCGGGCGGCTCGGCGCCGCAGCTGCTGTCCGCCGACGGCAAGCCGCACTCGGCCCTGCTTCAGGTGGCGGCGGAGCAGGGCCTGGTCGGGGCGTTCCTGTGCGCCGCCGCGTTCTGCTGGGTGCTGTACGCGCTGTGGCGCAGCCCCCGCTCCACCCCGGTCGCCCTGACCGCCGGCGCCGCCCTCACGGCGCTGGCCGCGCTCGCCACGGTGGGCAACGCGCTCAGCTTCACCACGGTGACCGTGGGCGCGGGCCTGCTGACGGGGTGGGCCACGGCGCGACCGTGGCCACGTGCCGACGTGGAACCCCGGCCCTGAGCGGCACGAGCACCGGGCCTGAGCGGCGTCGGGAACCGGCCCGAGCCGGTGGTCGTCGTACGTCGTCCTCCGCGCGCCGACGCACGGCGCGCGGCCTCAGCGGGCCGTACCGGGTGTGATGGTGCGCAGCCGGGCCCTGATGACCCGCACCGCCGATTCCGCGTCGTCCACGGTGATGGTGAACGTGTGGCCGTCCCACAGGCGCAGCACGATGCCCTCGCCGCGGCGTACGACGACGGCGGTGCCCTTCTCGGGGCGCCACCGGTAGCCCCAGCCGCCCCACTGCCGGGGCGTGACCAGGGCGGTGAAGTCGGCGCCCGCCACATGGGAGAGCGGAATACGGCGGCGCGGCAGACCCATGTGGCCGCAGCGCACCTCGAGGGACTCCTTGTCGAGCCTGAGGTCGACGTGCACGAAGGCGAGCGTGCCGAAGAGGACCAGCAGGCCGGCGGCGATGCACCCCACGACGGACATCACCAGCGGGGCGATGCCGGAACTCCATGCCGAGTCCACGGCCAGCTCGACACCGAGCGCCATACAGGCCGCGCCGACCAGCGCCAGCAGCCACTGGATCCGGTTCGTGGCCCGCCCGGTCCAGACCTCGGAGTGCGGGCCGTCGTCGGCGTGGGGGTGGTCCCTCATGTTTATGAGGTTACTCAGGTTTCACTGCGCGGGTAGGGCGTGGCGGAGGGTGACTGCCCCGGGTGGGCCAGCACGCGCCCGAGCGCGCCCCGGCGGCGCCGGTCGGTCAGCGGACGGTGCTGACGGTCCGCAGGAAGCGGCCTTCCTCGTAGGTCAGGGCGGTGTCCGGGAGTGTGGCCGCGCGGCCGCTGAGCAGCACCGTGAGGGAGCCGTCGGCAGCGGCGTCCGGCGCCGGCTCCGCACCGATCCGGCGCAGGGCCTGGGCGGCCACCGCCCCGGCGGTGCCGTGCAGGACCAGCGGCGGGCGGTCCGGCCGCTGCAGGGCCGCCCGGATCCGCTCGCCGACCAGCTCGTAGTTGGTGCAGCCGAGGACGACGGTGGTCACGTCGTCGGGGGTGCGGGCGGCGGCCGAGGTGATCGCGGCCTCGATCGCGGCCTCGTCGGCGTGGTGCACGGCGTCCGCGAGACCGGGGCACGCCACCTCGGTGACGGCGACACCGGCGGCGAACTCCTCGATCAGACCGCGCTGATAGGCGCTGCCGGTGGTGGCGGGGGTCGCCCAGATGGCGACGTGGCCGCCGCCCGCGGCGGCCGGCTTGATCGCCGGCACGGTCCCGATGATCGGCAGGGCCGGTTCGAAGCGGGCGCGCATCTGGGGCAGCGAGTGCACGGAGGCGGTGTTGCAGGCGACGATCAGGACATCGGGCTCATGGGCGGCCGCGGCCCCGGCGACGGCGACGGCCCGCTGCGTGATGTCCTGCGGAGTGCGCGGCCCCCAGGGCATCCCGTCCGGGTCCCACGAGAGCACGAGATCCGCGTCGGGCCGCAGCCGCCGTACCGCCGCGGCGGCGGGGAGCAGGCCGATTCCGGAGTCCATGAGCGCGATCTTCACCCGGCCACGATAGACGATCGGCCCTCACGGCCCTGTCCGGTGGGGCAGACTGCGGGCGTGAGCGCCCTGATGTGGATCACCGTCGTGTCGCTGGCCGCCTGGTGCTGGCTGCTGCTGTGCCAGGGCTTCTTCTGGCGCACGGACGTCCGGCTTCCACCGCACGGGGATCCGGATGCCTGGCCGTCCGTGGGTGTGGTCGTACCGGCCCGTGACGAGGCCGCGGTGCTGCCCGCGAGCCTGCCCTCGCTGCTGGCGCAGGAGTATCCGGGGCGGGCCGAGGTCTTCCTGGTGGACGACGGGAGCACCGACGGCACCGGGGAGCTGGCCCTCGAACTGTCCCGGCGGTACGGCGGACTGCCGCTGACCGTGGGCTCACCGGGCGAGCCGCCGGCCGGCTGGACGGGCAAGCTGTGGGCGGTGCGGCACGGTATCGGCCTGGCACGCGCGCGTGACCCCGAGTATCTGCTGCTCACGGACGCCGACATCGCGCACGCGCCGGACAGCCTGCGGGCACTGGTGGCGGCGGCCCGTGCCGGGGGCTTCGACGTCGTGTCGCAGATGGCGCGGCTGCGGGTGGAGAGCGTGTGGGAGCGGCTGGTGGTCCCGGCGTTCGTGTACTTCTTCGCGCAGCTGTATCCCTTCCGCAGGATCGGCCGCAGGGGATCGCGCACGGCCGCGGCGGCGGGCGGCTGCGTCCTGCTGCGCACGGTGACGGCGGAGCAGGCGCGCATCCCGGACGGCATCCGGCACGCCGTGATCGACGACGTGGCGCTCGCACGCGCGGTGAAGGGCGCCGGCGGGCACGTCTGGCTGGGGCTGGCCGACCGGGTGGACAGCGTGCGGCCGTATCCGCGCCTGCACGACCTGTGGCGGATGGTCTCGCGCAGCGCCTACGCCCAGCTGCGCCACAACCCCCTGCTGCTCCTCGGTACGGTCGCCGGGCTCGCGCTGGTGTACCTGGTGCCGCCCGCCGCGGTGGTCGCGGGGACGGTGGGCGGCGCTGCGGCGACGGCGGTCGTCGGCGCGCTGGCGTGGGCGGTGATGGCGGGCACGTACCTGCCGATGCTGCGCTACTACGACCAGCCGCCGTGGCTCGCTCCGCTGCTGCCGTTCACCGCGCTGCTGTACCTGCTGATGACGCTCGACTCGGCCGTGCAGCACTACCGGGGGCGCGGGGCCGCCTGGAAGGGCCGCACGTACGCGCGTCCCGGCGCGGTGCCGGACGAGGGCTGAGCCCGGTCACTTGCGGCCGGGTGTCCAGTTCATGCCCCATCCGTAGGCACGGTCTATGGTCCGCTGCGGGCTCACCCCGCGCTCCGGCACCAGATAGCGCACCTCGCGCTGCACGAGCAGGTCGCCGCCCGTGTTGGTGATGAGGGCGAGCGCGCACACCGTGGACGGGACGGTGCACTCGTCGAGCGAGAAGTCGATCGCGGCCCCGTGCTGCGGCTGGAGGGTGACGGTGGCGTGCAGGTCGGCGAAGGACCTGGCGCCTTCGTAGATGGTCACGAAGACGAGGATGCGCCGGAAGTCCTGCTTGTGGTCCAGGTTGACGGTGAGATTCTCACCGCTCGCCACGGCACCGGTGCGGTCGTCGCCGTCGAGGTGGATGTACGGCGGCCGGTTCAGCGAGCCGAAGGCGTTGCCGAGGGCCTGGACGACCCCTTTGCGGCCGTCGGCGAGTTCGTACAGGGCGCACAGGTCGAGGTCGAGGTCTCCCCCTCCGCCTCCCCACCGGGCACCCCAGCCGGAAAGGTGTTTCTGCACCTGCCAGTTGAGGTTCACCCGCATGACACCGGACGTTCCGCCCTGTTTGGCCAGCGAGACCGACGGCGCCGCCTTCGTGAGGGTGACCTTGGACAGCCGGACCGGCTGGGGCGCCGCCGCGGGAGGAGTCACGGGCGGCGGGGGCGGCGTCACCGGGAGTGCGGCCGGGGGCGGTGGTACGACCGCGTGCGGGGCCGGTGGCGGGGCCGGGTGCGGGGCCGGCGGCGGTGGCGTGACCGGGTGCGGCGCTCTGCCCGTCGGGGTGGGCGCCGCCGCGTGCTGGGGTTCGTCCACGGTGATGCCGAAGTCCGTCGCCAGGCCTTCGAGTCCGCTGCTGTAGCCCTGGCCGACGGCGCGGAATTTCCAGCCGCCCTGGCGGCGGTAGAACTCGCCGAGTACGAAGGCCGTCTCCACGGTCGCGCCGGAGCTGTCGAAGCGGGCGAGCGCCTGGCCGCTCGCGGCGTCGGTCACCTCGACGTAGAGGCCGGGGACCTGCCCGAAGGTCCCGCCGTCGGCGGAGGCGGCGAGGACGATCCGCTCGATGGCGCCCTCCACGCGCGCGAGATCGACGGACAGGATGTCGGTCACGCCCGCGACGGCCGCCCTCTTGCCTTCGTGGCGCACCGCGCCGGAGGGATGGGCGGGCTGGTTGTAGAAGACGAAGTCGCCGTCGGAGCGGACCTTTCCGGTGGCGAGCAGCAGCGCGGAGGCGTCCGCGTCGGGCACGCCGGGGCCGGAGCGCCAGCCCAGCTCGACCCGCAGGGCCGTGGTCGGCACCGGCGTGTTCGAACCTTTCGCCATTGACATGTGCGCCCCCATCCGTGTCGTTGTCCGGGCCCCGGGTCGCCCCGGTCGTCCCTACCCGCACAACCTATTCCCGGGTGCGGCGAACACCCACGACCGGCGCAGAGAGATCGTCGGCCAACTGCCGGTAACCCCGCAGGAACTCGCCCTTTACACGATCAAAACGTCGATCGACGTCCTATTTTGCCAAGTTCGCTCGGATTGGGGATCCCCGGTCACTGCGGACACGGAAAACAACCCTCTTATCGGTCTCCCCAACGAGCACATCGTGGGCTTAACTTATGTGCCATGACCTCCCCCCGCTCCACTTATGGTGGCGGCTACTACTCCGCCTCCTTCCCGGACACCCCGATCTACGACTCGCTCGTCGCCGAGCGTGGCACCCCGCAGATCGCCCCGATCCGGGTCCCCGCCGCCTACGACATGGGCAGCAACCTGCCCGCCCTGCCGTCGGCACTGCCCGCCCTCCCGGCAGCTCCCTCCCCGCAGGCCCCCGCCTACGGCTACCCGCAGACGCCGCAGCCCGCACCGCTGCAGCAGGCGCCCACCGCGTACATCCCGCAGCAGGCCAGCGCGCCGCGCGGCTATCCCGCCCCGCAGGCTCCGCAGCAGCAGCGCCCGATGGGCATGGGCACGGGATACGAGGCCATGCGCCCGGCCGCGCCGCGGCCCGCGCCCGCTCCGTACCAGGACCCGTACAACAACCAGCAGTACCGCGGCTACTGACGGGCGCCCCCACCGCTGTCGGTGCCTGCTGGCACGATGGCGGTATGGGAAGCGCCGAAGTGCAGTCGATCCACGTCCATCCGGTCAAGGCGTTCCGGGGGCACGCGCCTCGGGAGGCTGTGGTGGAGCCCTGGGGCCTGGCCGGAGACCGACGCTGGACACTGATCGACCACGGGGGAAAGGTCGTCACCCAGCGTGAGCAGCCGCGCCTCGCGCTGGCCGCCGCCGAGCTTCTGCCCGGCGGCGGCGTCCGTCTGTCCGCGCCCGGCCTCGCACCGCTGACGGTCGCCGTGCCCGAGCCGACCGGGACCGAGCCGGTGAACGTGTTCGGCACCAAGGTCGAGGCGGTCCCGGCCGCACCCGCCGCACACGCCTGGTGCAGCAGCTACCTGGGGGCGGACGTCCGCCTGGTGCACATGGACGATCCGGCCACCCGCCGCCCGGTCGATCCGGAGTACGCCCTGCCCGGCGAGACCGTCAGCTTCGCCGACGGCTACCCCCTGTTGATCACCACGACGGCGTCCCTGCACGCGCTGAACTCCCGCATCTGCGAGGGCCCTCTCGCCCACGAGGGCCCGCTGCCGATGGACCGCTTCCGGCCCAACGTCGTGGTCGCCGGCACCGAGGCCTGGGCCGAGGACCACTGGTCACGGATCTCCGTCGGCGAGGTCGTCTTCCGCGTCGCGAAGGCGAGCGGGCGCTGTGTCGTCACCACGGTCGACCAGGACACGGCGGTACGCGGCCGTGAGCCCCTGCGCACCCTGGCGCGTCATCGCAAGGTCGGCACAAGACTGATCTTCGGCCAGAACCTCGTACCCCTCACACCCGGCACGATCAGGGTCGGGGACCCGGTCCGGGTGCTGGACCGGTCCGCGACGACGGAGCGGTAGGGGGGAACCGGAGGGGGGTTCCGGTCGTTGGGGGGATGAGAGGTTCATGAGAAGCCGCGTTCGCGACCGTCCGCGGTGGACGTGATGTCGCTCTCTCTTGCTCCGGGTCGCGCCCGCGCGCGTGGCCGGGCAGCTATGACGGAGCGAAAGGGGGTGGGGAGATGCGGGCCATCACCGGCCTGTGGCGCTGGCGGGGCAATGCGCTGCGCCGCACGACCGACCTGGCCGAGGCGTGGGCGGCGCTCGTGGCACTGGTGCTGATCGTCGTGGCCGCGCCCGTGACCGGCTGCCTGGTCGGCGCCGCCGCCCAGGACTCGCTGCAGCGATCGGTGCGCGAGCAGCACCACACGCGCCGTCTCGTCCTGGCCACGGTGGTGCGTGATCTGGGCGATGCCCCGCTGGACACCGACCCCGAGACCACGGCGGCGCGCGAGAGCCGCAGCCGTGTCCTCGCGGACTGGACGGCACCGGACGGCACCCTCCGGCACGGCCCGGCCCTCGCGGACCTCAAGTCGCCGCACACCGGGGACCACTTCGGGCTCTGGACCGACCCGCACGGCCGAATAACGACCCGACCGCTGGACTCCCCCACCGCGACGACGCACGCCGTGCTGGCCGGGATCGGCGCGGCCCTGCTCGCCACGGCCCTGGTCGAATGCGCCCGCCGGTTCGCCGTGTGGCGCATGGTCCGCAGTCGGTACGCACGCTGGGACCAGGCCTGGGACCGGGCGGGCCCGGACTGGGGCAAGGCGGGCACCGGCAGTTGACCGCCTTCCGGCTCTGGTCAACCCACCGTGCACGCACACGCTACGGTGGACCGGCCGAAGCGCTTTCGGCGACAACCCGCGGATGAGCGAACCGTAGGGGCCCGCAGGTTTTCGGGAGCACGAGCGCGCACCAGCCCAGAGCTGAGCACGGTCGCGACCCCGGCACCGGCGGCACGGCCCCTACGGGATCGAGCCATCAGTACGACGAGGTGGGGGCACAGCAACGCCATGGCACAGGGCACGGTCCAGGTGACGCACACCGGTACGTCGCGATGGCGGCGCCGCACAGGTGAGTACGCATCGCTCGCCGCCGCCCTGGAGGCCGCCACCGACGGCGACGTCCTCACCATCGCACCGGGCACCTACCGGGAAAACCTCGTGGTGCAGCGGGCGGTGACGCTCCGTGGCCCCGAGGGCTCCCCCGGCTCGGTGCGGATCGCGCCCGTGGACGGAGTGCCGCTCACCGTGCGCGCCTCGGCCGTGGTGCACGACCTGCACGTGGAGGGCCAGGACGCGGCGGCGCCCGCCCTGCTCGTCGAGGAGGGCACGCCCGAGCTGACGGACGTGCGGATCGTCACGCGATCCGCCGCCGGCATCGAGGTGCGCGGCGGCGCCCGCCCGACCGTGCGCCGCTGCACCGTCGACAACCCGGCCGGCATCGGCATCGCCGTACTCGACGGCGGGGGCGGGGTGTTCGAGGAGTGCGAGGTCGTCGCAGCCGGGCAGGCCGGGGTGGCGGTCCATGGCGGTGCCCATCCGCGCCTGGAGCGCTGCCGGGTGCACCACGCCGCCGGCACGGGGCTCTCCGCGACCGGCGAGAACTCCGCGCTGGAGGCGGTGGGTTGCGAGATCTACGAGGTCCGCGGTGCGGGCGTGCAGGTCACCCAGCGGGCGACGGCGCATCTCACGGACTGCGATGTGCACCGCACCACCGCCGACGGCGTCACCCTCGACACGGACGCGGTGCTCACCCTCGCCGACTGCCGCATCCATGACATCCCCGAGAACGCGGTCGACCTGCGCTCCCGCTCGGTGCTCACGCTGACCCGCACCACGGTCCGTCAGTTCGGGCGCAACGGCCTGTCGGTGTGGGACCCCGGCACCCGCGTGGACGCCCATCAGTGCGAGATCTTCGACAGCACGGGCGACTATCCGGCGGTGTGGGTCAGCGACGGCGCCACCGCCGTCCTGGACTCCTGCCGGGTGCACGACGTGCCGGACGCGCTGTTCGTGCTGGACCGCGGCTCACGCGCGGACGTCGTGGACAGCGACCTCTCCCAGGTGCGCAACACGGCGGTGTCGGTGAGCGACGGGGCGACGGCGCAGCTCGACGACTGCCGCATCCGGGAGGCGGCGACCGGGGCGTGGTTCCGCGACCACGGCAGCGGCGGCACGCTCAACAACTGCACCCTGGACGGCACCCAGACCGGTGTCATCGTGACCAAGGGCGCCGATCCGACGATCGAGCGCTGCACGGTCGACTCCCCCGCCGAGGCCGGCTTCTACGTCTCGGCGGGCGGGCGCGGCAGCTTCCTGAACTGCCGGGTCAGCGGGAGCGCCGGGTACGGCTTCCATGTGATCGACGGCTGCCGGGCGACTCTGCGCAAGTGCCGTACGGAGCGCTGTGCGCGCGGCGGTTACGAGTTCGCCGACGCGGGCCCCGACGCCGGCTCCGGGACCGGACCGGTCGTGGAGGACTGCACCAGCGACGAGAGCGCCGGCCTGCGTCCGCCCGCATCCCGCGAGACCGCCGTGCAGACGGCGTCGTACTCCCCCGGTCTGCTCGGCTCGATCCCCGGGCAGCGCAGCACGGAGCAGGAGCCGCTGATCGCCGCCGCCGTCGAGCCGGAGAAGGCGGTGCGGACGTCGAAGGACGTGCTCGGTGAACTCGACGCGCTGGTGGGCCTGGAGAGCGTCAAGCGAGAGGTGCGGGCGCTGACCGACATGATCGAGGTGGGCCGGCGCCGGCAGCAGGCGGGCCTGAAGGCGGCCTCGGTCAAGCGGCATCTGGTCTTCACCGGCTCTCCCGGCACCGGCAAGACGACGGTGGCCCGGCTCTACGGCGAGATCCTCGCCTCCCTCGGGGTGCTGGAGAAGGGGCATCTGATGGAGGTGTCCCGGGTCGACCTGGTCGGCGAGCACATCGGCTCCACGGCGATCCGCACCCAGGAGGCGTTCCAGAAGGCGCGCGGCGGTGTGCTGTTCATCGACGAGGCGTACGCGCTGTCGCCGGAGGACGCCGGGCGCGACTTCGGCAAGGAGGCCATCGACACGCTGGTGAAGCTGATGGAGGACCACCGGGACGCGGTGGTGGTGATCGTCGCCGGCTACACGGCGGAGATGGAGCGCTTCCTCTCCGTCAACCCCGGTGTCGCCTCCCGCTTCTCCCGCACGATCACCTTCGGCGACTACGGCCCCGACGAACTGCTGCGGATCGTGGAGCAGCAGGCCGACGAGCACGAGTACCGGCTGACGCCGGGCGCGTCCGAGGCGCTGCTGAAGTACTTCACGGCGATCCCGAAGGGCCCGGCGTTCGGCAACGGCCGCACGGCCCGGCAGACGTTCGAGGCGATGGTGGAGCGGCACGCGAGCCGCGTCGCACACCTCGCGGACCCCAGCACGGACGATCTGACCCTGCTGTTCGCGGAGGACCTGCCGGAGCTGCCCTGAGCGCCCGGCCCCGAGGCGTCCATGTGTTCCTGCTCGTCGCAGGCGGCGAGCGGGCCTTCGCCCCGTTCCGGGTCGTGCGGAGCACGGTGCTCGTGGACGCGGCCTAGCCGGTCTGCCCCGTCCGGCCCCCGCCCGCGCCGGTCTGCGGCCGTTGCCCCGGCAGCTTCGGGCGCAGCCTGTTCAGCAGGCGGGTGCGTTCCCGGGCGAAGGCGGGGTCCGCCTGGTAGTCGGAGTGGCCGAGGATGGGTGCCGGCAGCGGGTGCGCGGGCGTGCGGCCGTAGGCGAGCGGGTCCTCGAGAGGTGCGTGGTCGACCTCGGGTGCGGTGTCGTCGGGGACGCGGACGGGCCCGCCGATGGGGTCGGTGCGCCGGTAGAGGTTGCCCCAGCAGGCGACGTCGCGGTGCAGGGCGGCGAGCGCGGACGGCCCGAAGTGCGCCGGGAACCAGCGGCCGTAGAGCCGCTCCAGCGGGGAGCCGTAGGTGAGCAGCGCGATCCGGCCCCGGACGGACGGGGGGAGCTGCCAGGCGGCCGCCGCGGCGAGGACGCTGCCCTGGGAGTGGCCGGAGAGGACGAGGCGGCCCCCGGTGCGCCGGGTCCAGGTGGCCATGCGCCAGGTCAGGTCCGGTACGGCGCGCTCGGCGTAGCACGGTGGCGCAAAGGGGTGGGCGGCACGCGGCCAGAAGGTGCCGACGTCCCAGAGGATGCCGATCGTGCGGCGTGCCGAGGCGTCCTTGTAGGCGCGCCTGCCCCAGGTCACGAAGAGGACGAAGCCCAGGCCGACCAGCCAGGAGCCCAACGCCTGCGAGGTCTCGGCGACGGCCTGTACGGCGTCGTAGGTGCGGCCGGCTGCTCCGTCGGGTGTCTTCCCGGTGGCGAGTGCGCCGGCCAGGGCCACGGCACCGAGGACCAGGGTGGTGGCGGTGAGCACGGCGACGACGAGAGGGACCCGGTCGGTGAGCGTCGCCATCGCGCGGACCTGCGCGATGGTGTGCGTACGGCCCGGGTCCTCGGGTTCGCCGGGATGCTCGTGGCGCACCCGGTCGCGTTCGGTGCGGGCCAGCCGGGCGGTCCGGATGCCGAGGCCGACGACGAGGACCAGCAGGGCCGCGAGGACCGGCGGGATCGTGGACGCCTGCCAGGTGAGCAGGACCGGCGGCCCCGGCAGCAGGGCGCGGGTGCCGTCCAGCCAGTCGGCGACGCGTTGCGCGACCCCGCCGGACATCACGCCGCCGAGCGCGCAGGCGAGCAGCGCGACGGCCGGTCCGCTCAGTCCGCGCATCCCGGCCCGGGGGTCGGGGCTCCGGCGGTACAGGTCCCGGGCCACCACGGCGAGCGCGACGACCAGCAGTCCCTGGGCCAGCATGAGGGCGCCGAAGGCCGGGTCGCCCGGCAGTCGCCCGGCGGACCGCCAGCCGGGCCGGGCCCAGCCGGCGTAGACCATGGTGAGCAGCAGCAGGGCGAGCGCGCCGAGCGGCAGGCCGCGGACGAGATGCCCGTCGAGTCGCTGGTCGAGACGGGTCTCGCTGCGGCCCCGGCGGCAGATGGCGGTCACCGCCACCGCCGCCCAGGCGAGCAGCGCCGCGGTGAGCAGCCAGCTCAGGACGTCCAGGGCGGCGGGGCCGTCGGGCCGGTGGTCGAAGCGGGCCGCCGGGGCGGCCACGGCGGCGGCGACCGTCAGCAGCGCGGCGGCGGTGTGCGCGGCGCGCAGCCGGGCCACGAGGCGGCGCCCGTACCAGAAGCCGGGCATGGCCAGTGCGCTGCCGTCGGTGTCCGGTTCGGGATCGTGGGCCATGGGCCGGTGGGACTCGTACGCGCTCCAGGTGCGGTGCGACAGGTACCAGAGCAGGCAGATCAGGGCGGCCGGCACCAGGGCGGCGAGGCCGAGCCGGCGGCCGGGCAGGCTCCACCAGCTGCCGTGCCCGCCGGCGGCCTCGGAGGCCCTGGGGGTGAGGAAGGACAGCCAGGAGTGGCGGTGGGCGCAGTCGTGGACGCCGGCGCACTGCCAGGCCACCAGGTCCAGGGCCACCTCGCAGGCGGCGGCCACCAGCAGCACGGTCAGGGTGAGGGCGGCCAGCCGGACGAGGAGGCCGTACAGGCGGACGGCGCGGCGCCGGCCGGGTGCGGCGGGGCGCATCCAGTGGGCGAGGTTGACCACCATGAACGGCAGCAGCACCAGCCACAGGGCGCGGCTGCTGTCGCCGGAGGTGAGGTTGGACCAGACGTACGCCTCCTGGACGGGCTCGTCCCGGGGGGCTTCGTCGGCCTCGGCGTCTTCGGCACGCCGGAAGACGGCCGCCGTGTCGTCACCGGTCACCCGGACGGTACGCGGGTCGCCGAGCATCTCCTCGGGAGTGGTCCCGCCCACTCCGTGCACCAGCAACTCCAGCTCGGGCTCCGGCCCGGCATCGTTGTCGGTCCGCTGCCCGGCCGGGCGTTCCTGTGCGCGGTCCACTGTTCTCGCACCCCCGTGACGCGCCGAAGGCAAGTGTCGATGCGGGCTTCAGGTTGTCCGCTGCGGTGGCGGTGTACACCTCTCGGCACGGAATCTCCCCGATCCGTGTGACGGCGGCCGCGACGGCGAGGGCGGACGGGGGCGTGACGGGTGGTGGCGCAACCCGTGCCGACCCGTGAAAAGATGGAACGCCCGCGCATCTCCGGACGGACGGTACGTCCTGGTCGGAGGCGGTGCGCCGGGTGTGTCGGACGGATGGCGGCGAAAGGACCGGAGCGTACGTGAGCGAGAATCAGAACCTCCTCGCGGAGCAGCGTCGCGCCATGATCCTGGACGAGGTCCGGCGCCGGGGCGGTGTGCGCGTCAACGAACTGACCCGCAAGCTCGGTGTGTCGGACATGACGGTCCGTCGTGACCTGGATGCCCTCGCCCGCCAGGGCGTGCTGGAGAAGGTGCACGGCGGCGCGGTGCCCGTGGTCGAGGCCAGCACCCACGAGCCGGGCTTCGAGGCCAAGTCGGGTCTGGAGCTGACGGCCAAGGAGGACATCGCACGGGCCGCCGCGGGGCTGGTCACGCCGGGTACGGCGATCGCCCTGTCCGGCGGTACGACGACGTACGCGCTCGCGCAGCACCTGCTGGAGGTGCCCGATCTGACCGTCGTGACGAACTCGGTGCGGGTCGCGGACGTCTTCCACGCGGCGCAGCGCACCTCGGGCCAGCGGCAGGGCGCGGCCACGGTGGTGCTGACCGGCGGCGTGCGGACGCCGTCGGACTCGCTGGTGGGACCGGTGGCGGACCAGGCGATCGCCGCCCTCCACTTCGATCTGCTGTTCCTCGGGGTGCACGGCATATCGGTCGAGGCCGGTCTGTCCACGCCGAACCTCGCGGAGGCGGAGACGAACCGGCGGCTGGTGCACTCCGCGCGCCGGGTCGTGGTGGTCGCCGACCACACCAAGTGGGGCACGGTGGGCCTGAGTTCCTTCGCCACGCTGGAGCAGGTGGACACGCTCGTCACCGACGCGGGTCTGCCGGCCGAGGCCCGCGCGGAGATCTCGGAGCATCTGCGCGTGCTGGTGGCGGGCGAGCCCGGGGAAGACGACACAGACATCTGAGAGCCCGTCAGCTATGGTGGCCCTCTGCCCGGTTGACCGCACTGCGGGAGTGGCACAAGGGGGTTCACGGTCCATGGCTCGTCGTCTGCGCCCGGTGGACATCGACTTCACCGGGCACGCGCCCGTCCGGCTGGTCTTCGCCCGGGAGATCTCCGCGCCCCCCGAACAGGTCTTCCGCGCGCTCGCGGAGGACGTGCCCGGCTGGCCGCGGTGGTTCTCGGCGGTGAAGCTCGCCCGGCCCACCGACGGCGGGGCCGGGCGCGAGATCCGGCTCAAGGGCGGGACCTGGTTCGCGGAGACGATCCTGGTGGCGAAGGCGCCCGAGGTGTACGCCTACCGCGTCGACTCCACCAACGCGCCGGGCGCCCGCGCCCTGGCCGAGGAGTGGCGGCTGACTCCTCGTGGCAGCGGCACGCTGGTGCAGTGGACCTTCGCCGCCGATGGGACGGCACCGTTCCGGTTCGTTCTCGGGCTGGCCCGGGTGGGTCTGGGCCGCGCCTTCCGCAACGCGGTGACGTCCTTGGACCGGCGCCTGGCGGGGCGCTGATCAGCCGGCGCCTCGGGCATGGTGCGCCTCGGCCACCACCGCGGCCATCAGTTCCGCGTCCAGCGCGGAGACGTCGGCCAGACGCGAGGCCGCGGACAGCGAGTTGAGCAGCGTCTTGGTGACCCGCAGTGCCGACTGGGGGCGGCGGACGATGGGCCTGGCCCACTCGGCGACGGCCGCGTCCAGCTCATGAGCGGGCACGACCCGCTGCAGGATCGACAGGGACCGGGCCTCCGCAGCCGTGACGGCCCGGCCGGTGAGGACGATCTCACGGACACGGGCGGCGCCGACCTCGCTGATGAGGCGGGGCAGGAGTCCTCCCCACGCGATGGGCAGCCCGAGCGCGAGTTCGGGCAGCCGGAAGGTCGCGTCCTCGGAGCCCACCCGCAGATCGCACGCGAGGGCCAGGGCGAAGCCCGCGCCGATGGCCTTGCCGTGGACGCGCGCGATGGTGACGGCCGGGTTCGTGGTCAGGGCGTCGCAGACGCGCCGTGCCTTGATCCCCGTCATCCGGATGTCACTGCCCAGGGGGTCGTGGGCGAGCTGCCGGGTGAACTCGCCGCGGTCCCCGCCGAGACAGAAGTCGTCGCCGCTCCCCGCGAGTACGACGACCCGGACCGCCGGGTCCTGGTCCTGCAGGACCGCCAGGAGGTCGTCCAGCAGGGCGTCGCTGACCGTGTTGCCCGGCTCGGGGGTGTTCAGCTCGATGGTGAGGACGGGACCCTCCCGGTGGGTCCGCAGGGTCCGCCGTAGGGCGCCGGTGGGGAGGGTCGCGAGGGGGAGGGCAGTCATGTCGTCACTTTCAGGGAGGTGATGCGGCGGAAGACCATCCGGTTCGCATACGTCGGGTCTGCGGCCGGCCGCAGGGTGGGGAATCGTTCCAGCAGCTGGGTGAGCAGAATCCGGGCCTCCATGCGGGCCAGCGCCGTACCGAGGCAGTAGTGGGCGCCGCCGCCGAACGTGAGGTGGCCGCCCTTGCGCCGGAGGTCGAAGACATGGGGTTCGGCGTTGCGGCGCGGGTCGTGGTTGGCGGCGCCGTACAGGACGTGGACGGTGGTGTCCTTGGCGATGGGAACGCCCGCGAGGACGGTGTCCTCGGCCGCGAAGCGGGAGTTGAGATGGATCGGTGGGTCGTAGCGCAGCGCCTCGTCGATCGCGTCGTCGACGTGCTCGGGGTGCCGGCGCAGCCAGTCGGCCCCGGCCGGGTCCCGGGTCAGGAACCACACGGCGTTGGTCAGCAGCGTCGCGGTGGTCTCCAGGGAGGCGATGGTGATGAACATCGTCAGGTCGTACAGCATCTGGTCCGCCGCCGCCCGGTCGTCGGGGTACTGGGCGTCCCAGTAGCGGATCCAGCCGGTGAGGACGTCGTCACCGGGGTGGGCGCGGCGGTGGGCGACGAGGTCGGTGAAGAACTCCCGCATCTCCAGGGTGGCCTGGGCCGAGATCGCCAGTTCCTTCCTGGTGGGGAGCAGTTCCTGGGCGTGGACCTGACGGTGGGTGAAGTCCAGGATGCGGGGGTAGTGCTCGGCCGGGACGGCCAGCCACCGGCCGACGGTGTGGATCGGCAGCTGGTCGCCGACCGTGGTGGCGAAGTCGGCCTGGCCATGGGCGCGCAGCTGTAGGCCGAGGCGGTCCAGGAGCCCCGTGACATGGGCGGTGATCTGGGGCCGCATGGCCTCCAGAGTCCCCCGGTCGAAGAGGTTCCCCAGTGCGCGGCGCTGGAAGGTGTGCGCGGGCGCGTTGAGGCGGGAGAGCGTCCGTGTCATCTCCCGCGTCGCCGGGTCCTGCCAGCGTGCCGTGTCGGATCGGCGTTCCTGCCAGGCGAAGTCCGGTACCAGCCAGTTCCTTCCGCGCAGGACCTGGCTGCAGGTGTCGAATCCGGTCACGAAGTACCCGCCCCAGGGAGCGGGCACCAGTTCGCCCAGTGCGCGCAGTTCGTCCCAGATCGGGCGGGGATCGACCTGCCCCTCATCGGAGCGGAGGCGACGAAGGAAGGGGATGACGGCTCGGCGGTCGATGGTGGTACCGCGTATGTCGCCGACGGCGGTCACGCGAAGCTCCTCTGCGGCTGGGCGTTACCGATACCGGCGGAACCTACCCTTCCCCTCTCCTTCGTCATGCGCCTGCCAGTGTTGCTCCCGTCACATGCTGCACATCAGTCTCACGAGAAATTCATGACATCACGAGAAAATCCCGACATCAGACGCGAAAGATGTCGAGGAAGGTGCTCCAGAAGCCCTTCTTCCTGGCCGGTTCCTGACGGGCGGCGGCGACCGGCGCCGTCGGCAGCGGCTGCTCCGCCGCGGCGGGGACGGTCCGGTTCTGCACCGCGGAGGCCATGCGGGTGGCCGGGGTCGGGGTGAACGCCACGGGCAGCGCGGCCAGCGCCCGGTGGAACGGGCCCGGCCGCCATTCCAGGTCCTTCTCGGGGACGGCCAGGATCAGGTCGGGCAGGGCGTTGAGGAGCTTCTCGATCGCGGTGACGGCGATGACCTGCGCCGGATCCTTGGCGGGGCAGGCGTGCGGACCGGCTCCCCACGCCAGGTGGGCACCCTTGCTGTGCATCCGGCGGGCCTCGTTCAGCGCGGGATCGCTGTTGGCCGCGGCGAAGCTGATGACGACGGGGGTGCCCGCCTCGGCCACCACTCCCCCGAAGTCCACGTCCTGGACCGGGTAGTGGGTGGCGTAGTTGGCAATCGGCGTCTGGTTCCACAGCACGTGATCGATCGCCTCCTCGATCAGCAGCCCGGAGTCGCGTCCGCTCGTGTCGGGCGACAGCAGCAGGAGCAGGGCGTTGCCGATCAGATTGCGCTCGGGTTCGACGCCGGCGCCCATCAGCATGACCAGCTGGTCCTTGAGTTCCTCGTCGGTCAGCCCGGCGGGGTGCTGGATCAGCCAGGAGGTCATGTCGTCGCCGGGCCGGCGGCGCTTGAGGGCGATCAACTCCATGAGGCAGGAGGTGAGTTCCTCGTTGGCGCGCAGGGCGTCCTTGCCGTCGAAGATCGCGGACATGGAGCTGGTGAGGGTGTCACCGATGTCCGCCGGGCAGCCGAAGAGCTTGTTGAACAGCAGCAGCGGCAGCAGCTTGGCGTAGTCGTTGAGGAGGTCGGCGCGGCCTCGCTCGCTGAACTGGTCGATGAGGTAGTCGGCGAGGGGCTCGACGTCGCGCCGTATTCGGGTGATGTTGAGCCGGGCGAGGCTGTCCGTGACGGCCTTGCGCAGCCGCAGATGCACGGCGCCGTCGGTGAACAGGCAGTTGGGGCGGTACGCCATCATCGGCAGTACCGGGTGGTCCAGCCCGATCCGCCCCTCGGCGAGGGCCCTCCAGCGGCGGGCGTCCCGGGCGAACAGCGTGGAGTTCTGCAGTACGCGCAGGGCCGTCTCGTGGCCGACGACGAGGGTGGCGTCGATGCCGGGGGCGAGTTCGACCGGTCCGGCCGGACCGTGGGCACGCAACCCGTCGTAGACCTGGTGGGGGTCGGCGGCGAACGCCGCGTCGTGCATGGGGCATCTGGCGCCGGCCGGGGCCGGGGCTGACTGACGGTCCATGAGGTTCCTTCTGCTTCCGGGCCGATGGTCCGGGGGATGGTCCGGGCGGGGAGAGGGGGGCGGGTCAGGCGGCTCGGGTGAGCAGGTGGCGCACGAGCGCGATCAGCGCGTGGGCGGAGGACTGCCGGTCGCGGGCGTCGCAGTAGACGACGGGAGTGTCCGGGAGCAGATCGAGCGCCTCGCGCACCTCCGCCTCCTCGTACACCCGGTCCGACTGGAAGCCGTTGACCGCGATGGCGTACTCGAGGCCGTACCCCTCGACGAGGTCGATGACGGGGAAGGTCTCCTCCAGCCGGGCGGGGTCGACCAGGAGCAGTGCCCCGAGCGCGCCGCGGGCCATGTCCTCCCACAGCTGCATGAAGCGCTGCTGCCCGGGGGTGCCGAACAGGTACAGCACGAGTTCGTCGCTGAGCGTCAGCCGGCCGAAGTCCAGCGCCACGGTCGTGGTGGTCTTGTCCGTCACGCCTCTGAGGTCGTCCACGTGCACGGACGCCTGGGTCATCTTCTCCTCGGTCCGCAGTGGGGTGATCTCCGACAGCGAGCCGATCAAGGTCGTCTTGCCCACCGCGAAGTGCCCGACGACGAGGATCTTGGCGGCATCGGTCACCGCGCTGGAGACGTAGATGGATCCAGGGGCCGTCTCAGCCGATGAGGGATTGGAGTCCATTCAGAACCTTCTCGAGGGTCGCTCTGTCAACGTTCTGAGCCCGGGGCGGCTCGGCGCGGCGCAGGAGGTGTCCCTGCTCGAATAAGTCGGTCAGCAGCAGCCGGGCCACCCCCACCGGCAGTCCCACGTGGCCGGCCACTTCGGCGACCGACAGGTACCCGCCCGCGATCAGCTTCCAGATCGCCATCACCTCGGGGCCGGCCCCCAGCGGAGGTGTCCGCTCGGGGGCCAGGGTGACGAGCGTGTGCAGCGCCAGATCGTCCGCGGCCGGCAGGCTGCGGCCGCCGGTGATGACGTAGGAGCGGACGAATTCGCTGGTGACGGAGGCTTCCTCGCCGCGCGCCCTCATGCGCCCACGCCGTTGTCCGAGCGCGGCGCCACGCTCATCGCCTTGCTCAGGCCGGACACCGTCTTCTGCATGCGGAACGACATGGCCTCCATGTCCACGTCCAGCGCGGCCGAGACGGCGAGGTACGAACCCTGACCGGCGGCGATCAGGAAGATCCAGCCGCCGTCGTACTCCAGCAGCGTCTGCTTCCAGATCCCGTGTCCCGCACCCACGAACCCCGCGACGGCACGGCTCAGCGACTGCATCGAACTCATCGCGGCGGCGTTCGTCTCGGCGTCGTCGCGGCCGATGTCGTCGGAGCGCTGCAGCAGCATGCCGTCACCCGAGACGAGGACCGCGTGCCGGGCTCCGCGTACCTCGAGCACGTCGTTCAGCACCCAGGACAGGTCGATCTTCACTTGTACTCAGGTCCTTCCGTGGAGTTCGTGGTGCGCCCGAGCTGGGTTCCGCGCGCGAACGCCCCGAGGCGCGACGCCGTGACCTCGCTGGCCGACTCGGGCGTCCCCTCCTGGCCTGCGGCGTCGAGGGCCGGGACCACCGCGACGGGGCGTTCCCGGCGGCGGCGTTTGGGCAGCCCTCCCTGCGTCGTTCCGACCACGTGCGAGGGGCCCACGGCCGGGACCGACGCCAGCCTCTGGGGAGCCGCCTCCTGGCTCGCGGCGGCGTCCTGGGCGTCGGCCGCGGGGGAAGGAGCGTCGGCCGCGAGGAGACTTTCGGGCACACGAATCACTGCACGCACTCCGCCATAGGGGGACACGGAGCCGACGGAGACGGCGAAGCCGTAGCGGGCGGCGAGCATGCCGCACACGGCGAAGCCGAACCGCGGCGGATCGCCGAGACCGGTGATGTCGACGGGACCGTCCACGGACAGCAGAGCCGCCGCGCGGTCCTTGGTCTCCTGGTCCATGCCGAGTCCGGCATCGTCCACGATGAAGCACACGCCGGTCGGTACGGCCTGGATGTTGACTTCCACGGGCGTGCCGGGCGCGCTGTAGTTCGTCGCGTTGTCCAGCAGTTCGGCCAGCACGACGGCGACCGGCTCGACGGCCTTGCCGGCGAGCGAGACGCCCACCTGCGAGTGGACGCTGACCCGGTTGAAGTCCTTGATCCTGCCCTGGGCGCTGCGGGCCACGTCGTAGACCGTGGCGACGCCGTCACGCCTGCCCAGCCATCCGCCGCACAGCACGGAGATGCCCTTGGCGCGGCGGCCGAACTGACTGCCGGTGTGGTCGACCGACATCAGGTCGGCCAGGACGTCCGTGGTGTCGCCGTACTTCTTGAGCAGGCTGTCGAGGAGGACCTGCTGTTCCTCGGCGAGCGACTGGAGCGTGCCCATCGCGGACTTCAGCACCGCCTTGGTCGCCGCCTCGGCATCCCCCCGCACGTCCGCGAGATCACGCTGGTGCTGTGCGCTCAGGGTGGCGATGTGCGTGTGCAGCTGACCGACGTCGCCGCGGGCCTCGCCCAGCCCTGTCTCCAGGTCCTTCCTCGTTCTTCGGAGCGCCATATTGGTTCTCCGGGCCCGCATCACTGCGGCGATCGCAGCGATGAGCACCACCAGCAAGATCCACAGCAGTGGATCCTGGGTCAATGACGTCATGAGACTCTCTTCAAGTCGCATCGCGCCAGGAACGTATGAGCGCGATGGTGCTTCTGAGACTGTCCCCCCGGCGCGCAAGGTGACACGCCGTCAGCCCACTGAAAAGTGGGATGATCTTATCAGTCGCTCAGACACAACCAGCTTGACGAGAAGGCCGATTGAGACGTCACCAAACCCACACAGCCCCGTCACCCGCCCGTTGGGCGACGGCTGCCGTGGGAGCGGGACCGGCTCAGTCCCGCCACACACCCGTGGCCAGGAACGAGTCGATCGCCGCGGCGTACGGCGTGATGTCCAGACCCTGCTCCACGAGCCAGCTGTCGGAGTAGTACTTGTCGAGGTAGCGGTCGCCCGGGTCGCAGAGCAGGGTGACGACACTGCCCCGGCGGCCCTCCGCCACCATCTCGGAGACGATCTTCAGCGCGCTCCACAGTCCGGTGCCCGTGGAGCCGCCCGCCTTGCGGCCGATGGCCCCCTCCAGGGCGCGTACGGCGGCGACACTGGCCGCGTCCGGCACCTTCATCATCCGGTCGATCGCACCGGGCACGAAGCTCGGCTCCATGCGCGGCCGGCCGATGCCCTCGATCCGGGAGCCGCAGTCGCAGGTGACGTCCGGATCGCCGGCGGTCCAGCCCTCGAAGAAGCAGGAGTTGTCCGGGTCGGCGACGCAGATACGGGTGTCGTACTGCATGTAGTGCACATAGCGGGCGAGGGTCGCGGAGGTGCCGCCGGTGCCCGCCGTGGCGACGATCCAGGCCGGCTCCGGGAACCGCTCCAACTCCAGCTGGCGGAAGATGGATTCGGCGATGTTGTTGTTGCCGCGCCAGTCGGTGGCCCGCTCGGCGTAGGTGAACTGGTCCATGTAGTGGCCGCCGGTCTCCACCGCGAGGCGGGCGGACTCCTCGTACATCTTCCGGGAGTCGTCCACGAAGTGGCACTGTCCGCCATGGAACTCGATGAGGCGGCACTTCTCGGCGCTCGTCGTGCGCGGCATGACCGCGATGAAGGGCACGCCGATCAGCTTGGCGAAGTAGGCCTCGGAGACGGCGGTGGAGCCGCTGGACGCCTCGATCACCGGGCGGCCGGGCCGGATCCAGCCATTGCAGAGGCCGTAGAGGAACAGGGAGCGGGCGAGGCGGTGCTTGAGGCTCCCGGTGGGGTGCGTCGACTCGTCCTTCAGGTAGAGGTCGATGCCCCAGTGCTCGGGCAGCGGGAAGCGCAGCAGGTGCGTGTCCGCCGATCGATTGACATCGGCCTGAACCTTTCGGACGGCCTCTTTCAGCCAGTCACGGTAGGCGGCGTCGCTGCGGTCGACGTCGAGGGTGGCGCCGGTACTGGTCTGGCGGGTGGTGCTCACGGCGGTGCTCCTTACGCTCGGCGCCGACGACGCCCCACGCGGCCGGCACCTTGAGCATAGGCATCTTTCACACCGCTTCCCACCTGCATAAACGCATCTTTGAGCCGCCCAAAGCCGCACTGGGGCCCAGGTGCATGAAGCATCCGGGGGCGCATTTGGCGGGAGTGCTCCGGCGGGCCGGCGCGGGCACTCCGCGTGCACTGGTGCTCCCGGCCGCATCGGGGCAGACTGCACGCGACGGGACGATCGTCCCCAGGGGCGGCGCGGCGCGCGTGCGCGCCGGACGCCGCGAGGCGGACGGGAGTCGTCGCACAGGCCCCGACGGGGCGCACACTGGATCGCGCGAGCACACGGGCGAGGGGGCGGCGAGAAATGGCGGAGCCGGAGTTCACAGCCACGGGCGTGCGGATCGGCAAGCGGCTGCGTTCGCTCACCCGCGCCGGTCAGGTCCGGATCAACGACGGCAGGGTGGAGTTGCTCACCAGCTACGGCAGCGAGATCGACAGCGCCCCGGTGCAGGCGGTGCGCGCGTCCAAGCCGTGGTTCGGGCCGGACGGCAAGGCGTTGGCCGACATCAACGGCAAGCGGTACCAGCTGACGCTGGGTGAGCAGGACCCCGCTCCGGGCGAGCCGGGGCCGCCCGCGGCACGGCGGTTCATCGAGGCGGTGCGCCGGGCCGCGAAGCGCGGCGACTGAGAAACAGCCGGTCGCCGGCCGGCATCACCCCGGTGGCGTACTCCGAGCAGCGGACCGTCGCGGCGAGTTGCGGGAGCGCATCCACTGCGTCACGCTGGTCACACGTCACTCTGGGTTTACCGGCGATAACGCTGCGAACCAGCCCGCCGGCCACGACAGCAGGCGGGCGTTTGGACGCAAGCACCCTGCTGGATCCGTTGTTCTCCGTGTTCTTCCGGTCCGTTCGGACCTCTACATCGGGGAGTCGCAGCCGTGATCGGTCACCCGAGCAGGCACTGCACGGTGGAGCTCCAAGCCCTGCCGTCGCGGATCGGCCAGGTCCGCAGAATCGTATCTGCGCAGTTGCGCTACTGGAATATGGACCCGTTGATAGACCGGGCCGCGCTCGGTGTGACGGAGCTGCTGAGCAATGTGCACCGGCATGCCAGGCCCGACAAGTCGTGCACGGTCGAGCTGGAGCTGGCGCCGGACCGGCTCACGGTCTCGGTGCGCGACCACGATCCCCGGCTGCCGGTGCTGGCCGACGCCGCGCGCTCGCCGGACGCCGCGCCGCTCGCCACCTGCGGGCGGGGGCTGGTGATGGTGGCCGCCGTGAGCGAGAGCTGGGGCGCCCGGCCGGACGGTGAGAACGGCAAGGTCGTGTGGTTCACGCTGTCCGCGCCGGCGGTACGGCCCCACCCGGCGCATGCGCCGCGCCGCACGGCTGAGCCACGGCCGGCGACGCGGTCCGCGCCGGTGCGATCCGCGGTGCCCGCGGCGACCTCGGCACCCGTGCCGGCCGCGGCTCCGGTACCGGTCGCGGCTCCGGTCCCCGTGGCGACGCCCGTCGGCGCGGGTGCTGCCGCGGCGAGCGCGGCGCCGACGCCGGTCGCGAGCGTGGCGGGCACTGCCGTGGCGAGCGCGTCGGGCGTTCCCGTGGCGAGCGTGGCGGGGGTTCCCGTGGCGAGCGTGTCCGGCGCCACCGCCCTCGCCGTGACGGGGGCCAAGACTCCCGCCCGGTCGGCCGTTTCCGGCTGACCGGGCGGTGACGGCCTTCTCTCGGGACTGACCGGGCGCCCGCGCAAGGGGCCGCGTGCGGGTCCGCCGTGGCCGGTCGCGCGTCGCCCCGCGCCCTGGGTGGATGCGGCCGGGCGCGAGCCGTCAGCGGTCACTCCATGGCGATGGCGCGCAGGACGTCCAGACGGGCCGCGCGGCGGGCCGGGCGGAGGCCCGCCAGGGCGCCCGCGGTGAGGCCGACGAGGGCCACCGCCGCGAGCCGGACGGGCGGGAGGGCGAAGGCGAACGCGGTGTCGCTCGCGCCGTCGGAGGCCTTCACCAGGACCCAGCCGAGGAAGGTGCCGAGTCCGAGCCCGCCCACCGTGCCGAACGCGGCGACCAGGACCGACTCCCAGCGGACCATGGCCCGCAGCTGCGCGCGGGTCTGGCCGACGGCACGCAACAGGCCCAGCTCCCGGGTGCGTTCGTGCAGCGCGAGGGTCAGCGTGTTCGCGATGCCGAGCAGGGCGATGACCACCGCGAGGGCGAGCAGCGCGTAGACGAGGGTGAGCATCATGTCGATGCCGCCGGCCGACGACTGCGCGTACTCGTCGCGGGTCTGCACCTCGGGGTTGCCGTACCGGGCGGCGACCGTCCGCACCGCCGCCTTGCCCGCGTCGGCATTCACCCCGCGCCGGAAGGTGACGGCGATCATGGTGTCCGCGTCCTGGGTGCGGTGCGGTGCCCACGCGGCGCGGGTGATGACGTAGTCGCCCACGAGTTCCGAGGAGCCGTACACGGCCCGGACGGTGAACCTCTCGCTCTTGCCGTCGGTGAAGGTGAGGCGGGCGGTGTCACCGGTGCGCAGATGCCGCCGGTCGGCCTCCGCCCGGGTGAGGGCGATGCCGTCGTCGCCGAGGCCGCGCAGCGAGCCGGTGACCGTGCCGAGGTCGAAGGTGCGGGCGAGCGCGACCGGATCGGTGACGGTCAACGCGCGCCCGCTCCCGTCGACTTCGGCGACCCCGCGGCCGAGCCCCACGGCCGTGTCCACCTGGGGCAGCCGTTGCAGGGCGGGGGCGAGCCGGGGGCTGAGCCCGCTGCCGCCCGCCCCGAAGGACGGGCTGCTGACGGCGACGTCACCGGCGAAGGACCGGGACACCGTCCGGTCCATGGTGGCCTTCAGCGAGGCGCCGAAGACGGTGAACAGCGACACGACGGCCACGCCGATCATGAGCGCGCTCGCGGTGGCCGCAGTCCGCTTCGGGCTGCGCAGGGCGTTGCGCCGGGCGAGGGAGCCGGTGACACCGCGCAACCGGCCAAGCGGGCCGCCGAGCAGTCGTACGGCCGCAGTGGCGGCGACCGGGCCGAGGACGACGAAGGCCGCCAGGGCGAGCAGTGCGCCGAGTCCCGCGAGCCATACGGACGGGGTGACGAACACGCCGGCGAGGGTCGCGGCGAGTGCGAGCGCGCCGAGGGCGATGCCGGCGAGGGCACGCGCGCGGGAGCCGCCCGAGGTGTCGACGGCCGTCTCGCGGAGAGCGGCGAGGGGTGCGGTCCGTCCCGCGCGCCGGGCCGGCAGGAGCGCGGAGCCCAGGCAGACCGCGATCCCCACGGCGAGCGGGAGCACCAGCGACAGGGTCTTGATCACCAAGTCGCCCTCGGGGAAGGGGAACCCGATCGCCGGGAACAGCGCCTGGAGGCCGGCGGCGATGCCGATGCCGCCCGCGAGTCCGGTGAGGGAGGCGGTGAGCGCGACCAGGCAGGCCTCGGCGAGCGCGGCGGCGGTCACCTGGCCGCGGGCGGCACCGAGGGCCCGCAGCAGGGCGTTGTCGCGGGTGCGCTGGGCGACCACGATGGCGAACGTGTTGTGGATGGAGAACGTGGCGACGAGCAGGGCCACGCCGGAGAACACGAGCAGGAAGGTGGTGAAGAGGGTCAGGAACTGGCTGGAGATCATGTCGGTGTCCTCCTGGGCCGACTGCCGGCCGGTGACGGCCTCGACCCCCTTGGGCAGCACGGGGGTCAGCCGCCGGACCAGGTCCTGCTGGTTCACCCCGGGTCCGGCCCGCACCACGACGGA
The DNA here is from genome assembly GCF_001514035.1 of Streptomyces yokosukanensis. Lineage (GTDB taxonomy): Bacteria > Actinomycetota > Actinomycetes > Streptomycetales > Streptomycetaceae > Streptomyces > Streptomyces yokosukanensis. The sequence continues at coordinate 322,801 of NZ_KQ948210.1, forward strand.
CGACGCCTGGCCGGGCCGCGCGGTGAGGTACTTCTCGGCGTCGGCCCGGGTCATGCCGGTGAACGTCACCTGGGCCATCCCGTCCTGGTCGCCGAAGGTGGCGAGGCCGACGACGGTGTCCTTCACCGGGTCCGGGGTGCGCAGGGTGGTGGTGTCACCGATCCTCAGCCCGCCCTTCTTCGCGGCTCCCCGGTTCACGACGACCTCGCCCGGCCTGGCGGGCGCGCGGCCTTCGGCGAGCCGGTACGGGTTGAGGCGGGGGTCGGTGATCCAGTTGCCGGCGAGGGTCGGCGGTCCCTGGCCGCCGACGGGTCGGCCGTCGGAGCCGACGAGCTGGCCGGCGCCCTGGATGTCCGGGGCGGCGAACGCCACGCCCGGGACCCGCTCGATGGTCTTCAGCAGCGAGAGGTCCACCGGCCGCCGTACGCCCTGGGCCTCGCCGGGTGTGGTGATGGCGTCGGCGCCGCGCACGACGGCGTCGGTGCCGCTGGTGGCCTCGCCGAACATGCTGGCGAAGCTCGCGCGCAGCGTGTCGCCCATGACGAGGGTGCCGGTCAGGAAGGCGACGCCGAGGAACACGGCGAGGAAGGTGCCGGCGAAGCGGCGCCGGTGGGCGCGCAGGGAGGTGAGGCCGATCCGGAGCGAGGCGTTCATGTGCGCACCTCGAAGGCCTTCATACGGTCCAGGACCCGGTCCGCGGTCGGTGACTCCATGCGGTCGACCAGCCGTCCGTCGGCGAGGAAGAGCACCTCGTCGGCGTGGGCGGCGGCCACGGGGTCGTGCGTCACCATGACGACCGTACGGTCCATCTGCCGTACGGCCCGGCCCAGCAGGCCGAGAACCTCCGCGCCGGAGCGGGAGTCGAGGTTTCCGGTCGGCTCGTCGGCGAAGACCACGTCGGGCCGTCCGGCGAACGCCCGTGCCACGGCGACACGTTGCTGTTGGCCGCCGGAGAGTTCCGCGGGCCGGTGGTGGAGCCGGTCGCGCAGTCCGACGACGTCGACGAGTGTGTCGATCCACTCCTGGTCGCCGCGCCGGCCGGCCAGGTCCAGGGGCAGGGTGATGTTCTCCGCGACGGTCAGCGTCGGCACCAGGTTGAACGCCTGGAAGACGAAGCCGACCCGGTCGCGGCGGAGCAGGGTCAGACGCCGGTCGTCCAGCGCGCCGAGTTCGGTCTCGCCGATCCAGACGGCACCGGAGGTGAGCGTGTCGAGTCCGGCCGCGCAGTGCATGAGGGTGGACTTGCCTGAGCCCGAGGGGCCCATGATCGCCGTGAAGCGTCCGGCGGGAAAGGCGACGTCGACGCCGTCCAGGGCGTGTACGGCGGTGTCGCCACCGCCGTACACCTTCACCGCGCCGGCCACGCGGGCCGCGGCCCGCGGTGCGGTCGTCGTGGTCATGCCGCGCCTCGCTTGCCGGCGCGGCCGAACTGCTCCTCCAGGACGGACAGCCGGCGCCAGTACTCGTCCTCGTCGATCTCGCCGGAGGCGAAGCGGCGGCCGAGGACCGCGAGCGGCGAGTCGCCCGCGGGGCGTGCGCCGTCCATCTGCCGCCAGGGGCCGCCGCGCCCGCGCCAGGCGGTGCGGCGCAGGACGGTGACGGCGCCGGCCACCACGGCCGCCCAGATCAGCGGGAAGAACAGGATCCACGGGCCGGGTCCGCCGTCCCAGTTCGCCAAGGTCTGCATCTCGGGTCATCTCCGTTGTCGTCCGTTGTCGTCCGTCGTCCCGGTCTTCGGGATGCCACGAGACTCCCTCCGGCGGGGGGTCCGGGTCGTCGTGCGGCCGGCGGCAGTGCGGCTACCTCCCGGGGAGTACGGCGCGGGGGGCGCACTGCTCCGCACGGACCGGCGCGCCGGCGAATCGACGATCTGGCGAACTGTAACTACTAGTATGTACAGTGACGGCATGAGCACCCCGGAACGACTGATCGAGTCCACCCGTGAGCTGCTGTGGGAGCGCGGGTACGTGGGCACGAGCCCCAAGGCGATCCTGGAGCGCGCCGGCGCGGGCCAGGGCAGCATGTACCACCACTTCAAGGGCAAGCCGGACCTCGCACTGGCGGCGATCCGGCGGACCGCCGAGGAACTGCGCGCTGCCGCCGAGCGGGTCCTGGGCGGGCCGGGCACGCCGTACGAGCGCATCGAGGCGTATCTGCTGCGCGAGCGCGACGTGCTGCGCGGCTGCCCGATCGGCCGGCTGACCATGGACCCGGACGTGATCGCCAGCGACGAGCTGCGCGCACCGGTGGACGAGACGATCGCGTGGATCCGCGGGCGCATCGCGGAGATCGTCGAAGAGGGCAAGCGGCAGGGGCAGTTCACGTCGGAGCTGGACGGCGAGGAGATCGGCGCGGCCGTCCTCGCGACCGTCCAGGGCGGCTACGTCCTCGCCCGTGCCGCGGGCTCCCCCGCCGCGTTCGACGCGGGCGTCCGCGGCCTGCTGTCCCTTCTCGCACCCCGGACGCCCGACCCCTCCTGAGACCCGAGAGAGGAATCGCGAGATGCACGCGATGCAGTACGAGTTCACCCTGCCCGCGGACTACGACATGGGCGTCATCCGCTCCCGTGTGGCCCGCGTCGGGCATCTGCTGGACGACTGGGACGGCCTCGGCGTCAAGGCGTACCTGCTCCGCGAGCGCGGGGTGAACGGCTCACCGGTGAACCAGTACGGGCCGTTCTACCTCTGGAACACGGTGGCGGGCATGAACGGCTTCCTGTGGGGCGGGGCCTTCCAGGGCCCCGTCGACGACTTCGGGCGGCCGGCGGTACGGCAGTGGACCGGCCTCGCCTTCGAGGAGGGCACCGCGACCGCGCCCGCGTACGCGGTGCGGCGGCGCCGACCGGTGCCGGAGGGCGTGGAGTTGGCGGCCTTCATGGCGGACGCGGCGGCCGAGACGGAGCGGCTCGCGGCCGAGGACGGCGCGGTGCTGGCGGCCGCCGCCGTGGACACGCGCGCGTGGGAGCTGGTCCACTTCTCGCTCTGGGAGCAGGACACGCCCAAGGTCGACGGGGACGTGTACCAGGTGCTGCACCTGTCCGCGCCCGGCCGGGACCGGCTTTCGCCCGGACGGCAGTGGTGAGCCGCGTCCGCACGGTCCTCGGCGACATCCGGCCCGAGGAGCTGGGCGTGTGCGACGCGCACGACCATCTCTTCCTGCGCAGCGTGCAGTTGCCGGGCCGGGAACTGGACGACGCGCCGGCGGCGCGCGCCGAACTGGCCGCGTTCCGGGCGGCGGGCGGAGCGGCCGTCGTGCAGTGGACGCCGTACGGCATGGGGCGGCGGGCGGCGGACCTGCCGGAGCTGTCCCGGACCACGGGTGTGCGGCTGGTGTGCGCCACGGGGCTGCACCAGGCCGCGCACTACGCGCGGGACGCGCTCGACACGCTGCGCGGCCGACTGGCCGAGGTGTTCGTGTCCGAGCTGACCGAGGGCATCGGTACGACCGGGGTGCGGGCCGGTCTGATCAAGGTGGCGGGCGGCTTCCACGCGCTCGACGCGCACGCCCGTTGGACCATGACGGCGGCGGCCGAGGCGCACCACGCCACCGGCGCGCCCGTCGCCGTGCACCTGGAGCAGGGCACCGGGGCGCTGGACGTGCTCGACCTGCTGTGCGGCGCGTTGGGGGTGCCCGGCGACCGGGTGATCCTGGGCCATCTGAACCGCTTCCCCGACCCGGTGGTGCAGCGGGAGGCCGCCGCCTCGGGCTGCTGGCTGGCCTTCGACGGGCCCTCCCGCGCCCATCACGCCACGGACTGGCGGATGCCGGAGGCGCTGGGGGCCCTGGCGGACGCCGGGTTCGGTGACCGGCTGCTGCTCGGCGGGGACACGGTGGTCGCCGGCGCCCGCTCGGTGGACGGCGGGCCGGGGATGCCCTACCTGCTGCGTCGGGTGCGGCCCCGGCTGGTGGAGGCATTGGGTGCCGAGCTGGTGGACCGTGTCCTCATGGACCATCCGGGGCGGGCGTTCGCGGTGGACTGGGTGTGAGCGGGCCGCGGCGAGGCCGTCCGCAGCCGCCGGGTCGGCGGTGTGCGCGAGGGTGACCGCGTGCCGGACGCTGCTGCCGGAGCCGCTGAGGCCGGCCCGGCCGGGCGGAGCGAGGTGGACGTGGCTGTGGCGGGTGTGCCGGCGTGGTTGCCGGATCCGCCGGCGGGGCGGGCGGTCACCAATGGGGGCCGGTGGCCGCCCGCGACCGCCCGGACCGGGACCTCACGGGCCCGTTCGTACGGTCGCACGCGCGGTCGGCTGCCGACCGCGGGCCTGCGAACCGGGCGGCCGTGAGCGCCTGTTGGCGCCCATCGTCCTCGGCCGCGGCAGGGGGCTGGTGCCGCGGCCGGTGGCGGGCCCGATCAGGCGCCGTTGAAACGGCGTACGACCGGCCGCAGATAGTCGACGTGGGGGCCCTCGAGCCGTTCCAGGTCGGTGGGTGAGGCGATCAGCTCGATCCGGTCCAGCTCGGGGGCGTCGCCCCGGGCGGTCTCCGTCCGGACCAGCCGGGCGTAGCGGTCGTACAACTCCCGTGCGGGGCGCGGCGGGGCGGTGAACAGGACGCCGACGCTGCCGCGACCGCCCCGGGTGGTCAGCCACGGTGTCAGGGCACCCGGCGGGGTGTCGGAGCCGGTCTCCTCGGCCAGTTCACGGGCCGCGTGGGCGCACAGCGCCGTGAGGTCCAGCTCGGCGTCGGCCGCCGGTGGTTCGACGGTTCCGCCGGGCAGCTGCCAGCGGCCCGGCGCCACGGTCCAGGGCGCCATCCGGCCCACGAGCAGGCGCCCTTCGCCCGCCGGCTGGGCCACGGACACGAACAGCGAGGCGTACACGGGAGCGTCGGGCACCCGGCGCAGGGCGTGGTGGCGGTAGGTGGTCCGCGCCCAGTGCAGCACCAGGCCGTCGGCTCCGTCCCGCCGCAGTCCGGTCAGCACGGCCGTCGGACCGTCGAACAGGGCCGGGTTGGCGCGTACCGACTCCTCCCACACCCGGTCCATCGCGGCGCGGTGCCGCCCCGGCAGTTCCGGCAGCGCCGTCTCGACCAGGCGGATGCGCCCGGCGGGCAGGATCTCCACGGCCTCGGCGGTCACCGCAGCGCGCCCAGCGGATCGTCCAGTACCGGCTGCCAGGCCAGTTCGGCCGCTCCGACGAGGCTGTTGTGGTCGAGGGTGCAGGGCAGGATCGGCACTCCGCCGCTCTGGCCCCACAGGCTGCGGTCGGCGACGACGGCGCGCAGCCGGCCGGGGTCGGCGTCCAGCAGGGTGCGGTGCAGGCCGCCGAGGATGATGCGGTCGGGGTTGAGGATGTTGACCAGGCCGGCCAGGCCCAGGCCCAGTCGGTCGATCAGGGCTTCGGCGGCCCTGCGGACGGCCGGGTCGGCGTACTGGGTGCGCAGCAGGTCGTCGGCCTGCTGGAGCAGGGACACCTCGGGGCCCGGCTCGCGGCCGGCCTCGATCAGCAGGGCCAGCGGATCGGCCTCGACGTCCAGACAGCCGCGGCTGCCGCAGAAGCAGGGGCGGCCCTCCGGGTTCACGGTGAGGTGTCCGACCTCCAGCGCGAGGCCCGAACTGCCGGTGTGCAGACGGCCGTCCAGCACCAGGGCGCCGCCCACGCCCCGGTGTCCGGTCGCCACGCACAGCAGGTCCCTGGCCCCCCGGCCGGCGCCGTGCCGGTGCTCGGCGAGCGCGGCGAGATTGACGTCGTTGCCCGTGAAAGCAGGCCCGGTGATGCCGGCCTCGCGTACGCACTCGGTGAAGATCCGCCGGACGGGGGCGCCGACGGGCCAGGCCAGGTGCAGGGGGTTGAGGGCCAGGCCGTCGGGTTCGGCGACGGCGGACGGTACGGCGAGTCCGGCGCCGACGCAGCGGCGGCCGGTCGTGCGCAGCAGTTCCGCGCCCGCCTCGACGACCGAGCCGAGCACCTTGGCCGGGTCGGCGTCGACGGTCTCGCAGCCGGGCGAGGTCGCCACGATCCGCCCGCCGAGGCCGACCAGGGCCGCCCGGAAGCCGTCGGCGTGGACCTGTGCGGCGAGCGCCACCGGGCCGTCCTCGGCGACCTCCAGGCGGTGCGAGGGCCGGCCCTGGGAGCCGGCCTCGGCGGCCGGGCGGGCGTCCACCCGGATCAGCCCGAGCGCCTCCAGCTCGGCGGCGACCGCGCCCGCGGTCGCCCGGGTGACGCCGAGTTCCGCGGTGAGAACGGCGCGGGTCGGCGCCCGGCCCGTGTGCACCAGCTCCAGCGCGGGTCCGAGCGCGCCGCGCCCTCGCTCCAGCCGCGCTCTCGCGGTGGTCCTCTCCCCCGGTGTCCGGGGCTCCGCCTTGCCGCTCATGAGGGCGAGTCTCCCATGATCCGCGCCTGCGGTGGCCTGGGCCTCCTGAGCGGCTCTACAGGCCGCTCACCCGGAGCGTGATGTTCAGCCGTCCGACGAGGCCCAGCCCGGGCGGGGCCGTACCCGGATGTACGCGCGGCACGCCGTGGTGGGCGAACCGGGAGGGTCCGCCGAAGACGAACAGGTCCCCGCTGCGCAGTTCCACGTCGGTGTACGGCTTCGCGCGCGTCTCGGTGTTGCCGAAGCGGAAGACGCAGGTGTCGCCGAGGCTGAGGGAGACGACCGGCGCGTCTGTCCGCTCGTCCGCGTCGCGGTGCATGCCCATGCGGGCGTCGCCGTCGTAGTAGTTGATCAGCGCGATGTCGTACGGGTGCGCCTGCGGAGCGCCGAGCGCGTCGGCGGCGGCGCGGCGGCCCAGCTCGCCGAGCCGGTCCGGGAACGGCTTCACGGGGGCGCCGTCGCCGTCGACGGCGGTGCGGGCGTAGCCGTACGGGTACCAGTGCCGGCCGAGGCAGACCTGCCGGGCGGTCATCGTGCCGCCGCCCGGGGTGCGGACCGTGCGCAGTCCGGCCGGCGGTCGCGCCCACCGCCGGCAGGCGGCGAGCAGATCGCGCTGCCGGGCGGCGTCCAGCCAGTCCGGGACGTGCACGGCGCCCGGCGCGACCTCCGTGCGCTCCCGGGCAAACAGCTCCGCGTCCATGCGCTCCATCGTGCCGCAGGCCCGCCCAACCCTTCCTGAGCTGCGGCTCGGCTAGCCTGGGTGGCACGATGAGCGACCGTATGACGACACCGTGGGGCGAGGTCGAGCTGGCCCGCTTCCCCGAGGATCCGCGCGACCGGCTGCGTGCCTGGGACGCCTCCGACGCGTACCTGCTGCGCCATCTGGCCGAGGAGGGCGTGCCGCTCACCGGCTCGGTCGTGGTGGTCGGTGACCGCTGGGGTGCGCTGGTCACGGCGCTCGCGGAGCACCGGCCGGCGCAGATCACCGACTCCTTCCTGAGCCAGGAGGCGACCCGGGTGAATCTGGTGCGGGCCGGGGTCGAGCCGGGTGCCGTGCGGCTGCTGACGACCCAGGATCCGCCGCCGGAGCGGGTGGACGTGCTGCTGGTGCGGGTGCCGAAGAGCCTGGCGCTGCTGGAGGACCAGCTGCTGCGGCTGGCACCCGCCGTGCACGCGGGCACGGTGGTCGTCGGCACCGGGATGGTGAAGGAGATCCACACCTCCACCCTGCAGCTGTTCGAGCGGATCCTGGGACCGACCCGGACCTCGCTGGCCCGGCAGAAGGCCCGGCTGATCTTCTGCACCCCTGACCCGGCGCTGGAGCGGCCCGCCAACCCGTGGCCGTACAGCTACCCCCTCCCGGACGGTGTCGGGGCGGTCTCGGGGCGCCCGGTCGTCAACCACGCGGGCGTCTTCTGCGCCGACCGCCTGGACATCGGCACCCGCTTCTTCCTGCGGAACCTGCCCGGACCGGGCGCCGACCGCGTGGTGGACCTCGGCTGCGGCAACGGCGTCGTCGGTACGGCCGTGGCGCTGGCGGACCCGTCCGCCGAGGTGCTGTTCGTGGACGAGTCCTTCCAGGCGGTGGCCTCGGCGGAGGCGACGTACAAGGCCAACGGCGTGCCCGGACACGCGGAGTTCCGGGTCGGGGACGGGCTGGCCGGGGTGGCGCCCGGCAGCGTGGACCTCGTCCTGAACAACCCGCCGTTCCACTCCCACCAGGCGACGACCGACGCGACGGCGTGGCGGATGTTCACGGGTGCGAAGCGGGCGCTGCGACCGGGCGGCGAGCTGTGGGTGATCGGGAACCGGCACCTGGGCTACCACGTGAAGCTGAAGCGGTTGTTCGGGAACAGCGAACTGGTCGCCGCCGACCCGAAGTTCGTGGTCCTGCGGGCCGTCAAGAAGGACTAGGGCCGGTCAGGGTACGAGTCGCTCGCGGCGAGCACCCCGATGATCCGCCGCACCTCGTGGGCCATCGCCTCCCGTCCCACGCTGAGGTACTTGCGTGAGTCGACGGCCTCCGGGTGGGCGGCGAGGAACTCCCGGATCGCCGCGGTCATGGCGATGTTGAGGGCGGTGCCGACGTTGACCTTGGCGATGCCGCCGGCGACGGCCGCGACCAGCCCGTCGTCCGGCACGCCGGAGGAGCCGTGCAGGACCAGCGGCACGGCCAGCGCGGCCGACAGCCGTTTGAGCAGGCCGTGGTCGAGGCCGGCGGTGCGGGTGGTCATCGCGTGGACGCTGCCGACGGCGACGGCGAGCGCGTCGGCGCCAGTGCCTGCCACGAAGTCGCGCGCCTGGTCCGGGTCGGTGCGGGCGCCGGGCGCGTGCGCGTCCAGCGCGGGCTTGCCGTCCTTGCCGCCGACCTGGCCCAACTCGGCCTCGATCCACAGCCCCTGGGAGTGGGCCCAGTCGACGGCTGCCCGGGTCGCGGAGAGGTTGTCGGCGTACGGCAGCCGGGCCGCGTCGTACATCACCGAGCTGAATCCGGCGTCGGGCGCCTGGCGCAGCAGGTGGTCGCTCTGCACATGGTCCAGGTGCAGGGCGACGGGGACGGTGGCGCCTTCGGCGGCGGCGACGGCGGCACGGGCCAGTGGCAGGAGCCTGCCGTAGCGGAACTTGACGGCGTTCTCGCTGACCTGGAGGACGACGGGCGCACCGGCCGACTCGGCGCCGGCGATGACGGCTTCGACGTGTTCCAGGGTGATGACGTTGAACGCGGCGACGGCGGATCTGGTGTCGGCGGCTGCGGTGACCAGCTCGCCGGTGGACGCGAGGGGCACGTGAGGTGTCCTTCCTGGACCGGGGTGTCCTTCCGGGGCGCGGGCTTCAGGGGGCCAGGATCACCGAGCGGGTGAGATGGCGCGGCTGGTCGGGGTCGAGTCCGCGGGCGGCGGCGACGGCGACCGCGAGGCGCTGGACGCGGACGAGTTCGGCGAGCGGGTCGAGTCCGCCGTCGATCCACAATCCGCCGGTGGCACGCACCTGGGGAGCGAGCCCTTCGGGTGCCTCGCCGAGCATCCAGGTGGCCGTGCCCTCGGTGGTGATGCTGATGGGGCCGTGCCGGTACTCCATCGCCGGGTACGCCTCGGTCCAGGACAGGGAGGCCTCGCGCATCTTCAGCCCGGCTTCGTTGGCGAGCCCGACGGTCCAGCCGCGCCCGAGGAACGTGAACTGGGTGCAGGCGACGGCTTCTTCGGGAAGAGGAGTACCGAGGGCGGTGCGCGCGTCGGCGACGACGGAGTCGGTGTGCAGGCCGAGATGGGCGCGCAGGAGGGTGAGGGCGGTGGTGGCGAACCGGGTCTGGACGACGGAGCGTTCGTCGGCGAAGTCCAGCGCGACGAGGTCGTCGGCGGCGGCCGTGACCGGGGTGTCCGGATCGCCGGTGACGGCCGTGGTGCGCGTCCGCCCTCGCAACTCGCCCAGCAGTTCCAGCACTTCGGTGGTGGTGCCGGAGCGGGTGAGGGCCACGACCCGGTCGTACGACCGCCCGTACGGGAACTCGGAGGCCGCGAACGCGTCGGTCTCGCCCTGCCCCGCGCCCTCCCGCAGGCCGGCCACCGCCTGCGCCATGAAGTACGAGGTCCCGCATCCCACGATCGCGACCCGCTCCCCCGGCCCCGGCAGCGCGTCCCGGTGCCGCCCCGCCTCCTCGGCGGCCCGTATCCAGCACTCCGGCTGGCTGTTCAGCTCGTCCTCGACATGGGTCATGCCCACACCCTCCCCAGGCTGATTGTTCCTGCAAGATATAGCGAGCTTTCGAGCACAATCAAGCATTTGAGCGGAGAGTGGGTGCGCTAGGGTCGCCGGGGAATCGGAGTGCGGCCGGCGTGCGACCGGGCGGCGATCGAGGGCCGGTCGGAAGACAGTCGCGGACCGGCCGGAGGAACGGAGGTGCGGATGTCCCGGGACGCGCGCTGGAAGGCGCTGCTGGAACTGCTCGTCGAGCGCGGCCGGCTGGAGGTCGAGGAGGCGGCGGCCGAGCTGGAGGTGTCGGCGGCGACGATCCGCCGGGACTTCGACCAGCTCGCCGAGCAGCAGATGCTGGTGCGCACCCGCGGCGGAGCCGTGGTGCACGGGGTGTCGTACGAACTCCCGCTGCGCTACAAGACGGCCCGTCGCGCCTCGGAGAAGCAGCGCATCGCCAAGGCGGTGGCCGAACTCGTGGCCCCCGGCGAGGCGGTGGGGCTGACCGGCGGCACGACCACCACGGAGGTGGCCCGCGCCCTCGCCGTGCGCGGCGACCTGACCTCCGGCTCGCCCGCGCTGACCGTGGTCACCAACGCGCTCAACATCGCCAACGAGCTGGCCGTACGGCCCCAGTTCAAGATCGTGGTGACGGGCGGGGTGGCGCGCCCGCAGTCGTACGAACTCATCGGACCGCTCGCGGACGGGGTGCTCGGGCAGATCACGCTCGACGTGGCCGTGCTCGGTGTGGTCGCCTTCGACGTCACGCACGGCGCGGCGGCGCACGACGAGGCGGAGGCCGCGATCAACCGGCTGCTGTGCGAGCGGGCCGAGCGGGTGGTGGTGGCCGCGGACTCCAGCAAGCTGGGCCAGCGGGCGTTCGCCCGGATCTGCGGCACGGAGCTGGTGAACACGCTCGTGACGGACACGGCGGTGGGCCAGGAGACGGTACGCCGCTTCGAGGAGGCGGGCGTGCGGGTCCTCACGGTGTGACGGCCACCGACTCGGGGGCGACCGCCCCTCGCCGGGCCCGTGCCACGCCGGGCCGCCGCGGGGGTCCGCTCACAAGCCGCTGAGGTCGACCTTCACGAACCCCGCGCCGCGCTGGTCGTTGCAGCCGGCCGGCGGTCTGTCGAGCGGGTCGGGCCAGGCCTGTTGGGCCTTGAGCGCCACGCTCACGAGGGTCAGCAGCAGGTCGACGTCGCTCGCCGCGTCCAGGCGCAGGGTCACCCACTGCGAGCCGGGCACGACTCTGATCGCGTCCGAGTCCTTGAGGTCCTTGGCGAACCGCCGGATCGCCCGGTCGGTCAGCCGCAGATCGACATCGCGGTCCGAGTGGAAGTGGGCGATCTCGCCGTGGGCCGAACTCACCGCCTGCCCCAGGCCGCAGCTCGGGATCGCCCGGTTCAGGTCGGGCCATGTCGCCAATTGCGCGAGCGCGCGCCAGGCCAACGTCATGGGCCCATCATGGACCGCTCACCCGTCGGCAACCAGCTCGTGAACAAGCATTAACCGAGACGTTTCCGACCGCGGCCCGAACACATGCACCGGCGAGGCACCCCGAACGAGTCATGCGCCAGGCCGCGTTGACGCCTCGCCGCGCCTGGAGGGCACAAGTCGTCGCAGGTCAGCCCCATATCTGTCAATCCGCACCGAAACGGCCCCTCGCCGCGGGGCGCCCGGAAGGGTCCGCGGCACAGAAGAGGACCGCTGTCACCGAAGCGAGTGACGCCACGGTTCCGGTTGCCCCGGAGAGTGAACGGCACGAGAACTTCGCGCCGGAGACCGTCCACCGGGACGCCGGCACCGCCCGGCTGCTGCCGCGACCGCCCAAGGGGCGAACGGACACCGGGCCGACCCGGCTCGGCTCTCGTACGTGGCGTGGTGAAGGGTGTCAGCCTTCGCGGTCGGGGAGCACGGCCAGGGCTCGGGAACGCTGCGCGACGAGGTCGTCGTAGGCGCCGTCGGGCACCCTCCCTCCCTTGCCTCGCCGCCACACCCCACCTAGCCTGATTTTGTGCCGCTAATAAACAAACCCCGCTCGCACAGTGTCGTGCCGGGTGACACCCTCGATCTCACCCGCCTCCGGATCGCCCTCACCGCGTTCTTCGCCCTCGACGGCTTCATCTTCGCGGGCTGGGTGGTCCGGATCCCCGCCATCAAGGAGCAGACCCATGCCTCCGCCGGCGATCTGGGGCTGGCCCTGCTCGGTGTCTCCGCCGGTGCCGTCGTCACCATGACCCTCATCGGGCGCCTCTGCCGCCGCTACGGCAGCCATCCGGTCACCGTGGTGTGCGCCGTGCTGCTCTCCCTCAGCGTCAGCCTGCCCCCGCTGACCCACTCCGCGCCCGCCCTCGGCGCCGTACTCCTCCTCTTCGGCGCCGCCTACGGCGGCATCAACGTCGCCTTCAACAGCGCCGCCGTCGATCTGGTGGCCGCGCTGCGGCGGCCGATCATGCCCACGTTCCATGCCGCGTTCAGCCTCGGCGGCATGATCGGCGCCGGCCTCGGCGGACTGGTCGCCGGTGCGCTCTCCCCGACCCGGCATCTGCTCGGCCTCAGTCTGATCGGGCTGCTCGTCACGGCCGTGGCGGGCCGCACCCTGCTGCGGCAGGAACCGCCGGCACCCGCGCACCGGCACCCGTCGTCGCCCGGGGAGGCGGACCGTGCCGCACCCCGGCGGGGCGGTGGCCGTGGACTGGTCGTCATCTTCGGGCTGATCGCACTGTGCACCGCCTACGGCGAAGGCGCCATGGCCGACTGGGGCACGCTCCATCTCCAGCAGGACCTCGCGGCGTCGTCCGGCGTGGCGGCTGCCGGGTACTCGTGCTTCGCGCTGGCCATGACGGTGGGCCGGGCGACCGGCACGACCCTCCTGGAGCGGATCGGCCGGGCCCGCACCGTGATCGCCGGTGGCACCGTCGCGACGGCGGGCATGCTGCTCGGCTCGCTCGCGCCGTCCGTCTGGGCCGCACTGCTCGGTTTCGCCGTCACCGGGCTGGGGCTCGCCAACCTCTTCCCGGTCGCCGTCGAGCGGGCGGGCTCGCTGACCGGGCCGTCCGGCGTGGCCGTCGCCTCGACACTGGGCTACGGCGGCATGCTCCTCGGACCGCCCGCGATCGGGTTCATGGCCGACTGGCTCTCCCTGCCGACCGCACTCACCAGCGTGGCGGCACTGGCCGCGCTCGCCGCGGTCATCGGGGTGGCCACACGGCGGACGCTGGGCGGCTGAGGCCCGGTCCGGCACACTCACCCCATGGACACTGCCGACTTCCTTCAGACCCTGGACCGGGAGGGCCGGTTGCTCGCTACGGCCGCCGCCGCGGCCGGGACCGAGGCCAAGGTGCCCACCTGCCCGCAGTGGCAGGTGCGCGACCTGCTGCGGCACACCGGCGCGGTGCACCGGTGGGCCGCGGCCTTCGTCGCCGACGAGCGGACGGAGCCCCGGCCCCTCGACGAGGCACCGGACCTGGCCGGCGCCGCGCTGGTGGACTGGTACCGGGACAGTCACCGCCTGCTGGTCGACACCCTGGCCGCCGCGCCCGCCGACGTGCGGTGCTGGACCTTCCTCCCGACGCCCGCCCCCTCACCGCTGGCGTTCTGGACACGTCGGCAGGCGCACGAGACGACCATCCACCGCTACGACGCCGAGGTCGCGTCCGGCGGTACGGCGTCCCCCATCGCGCCGGACTTCGCGGTCGACGGCATCGACGAGTTGCTGCGCGGTTTCCACGCCCGCTCCAGGAGTCGCCTGCGCACCCGGGAACCGCGGGTGCTGCGGGTGCGCGCACTGGACGAGGGGGCGGACGCGGTGTGGACCGTACGGCTCACGACGGAACCTCCGGTGACGGTGCGGGAGGCGGGCGAGGACGCCGAGGCCGAACTGTCCGGGAACGCGGAGGAACTGTATCTGGCGCTGTGGAACCGACGGCCCGTGCCGAGCGTGACCGGCGACCGCTCCCTGGCCGCACTGTGGCAGGAGAAGGGCGGAATCTGACACCCGATCGAGAGCTGACACCCCGTCGAGAGCCGACGGATGCTTCGTCAGTCGATGTCGGACAGCATCCTGGCCAGCACCGCGCGCTGCACGGGCCGCACCTCGCCGTGCAGCGCGCGCCCCTTCACGGTGAGCGCCACCCGCACCCCGCGCCGGTCCTCGGGACACATGGCCCGCTCGACCAGGCCGTCCTTCTCCAGGCGGCCGATCAGCCGGGACAGCGCGCTCTGGCTGAGGTGGACGCGCTCGGAGATCTCCTGCACACGGAAGGCGCAGGCGCCGTCCGCCACCGCGTCCTCGGCGAGCAGGTCGAGGACCTCGAAGTCGCTTGCGCACAGGCCGTGTCCGTGCAGTTCCCGGTCCAGCTCGCACTGGGTGCGGGCATGCAGCGCGAGGATCCCCCGCCACTGCTCCACGAGCGCCCGCTCGGACGTGTTCGACGCCATGAGCGCACCGTAGCAGAGAAGCGAGATCATTGCATTGGAATTAATTGCGCTTGCATCTCATGCATGCGCATGTAGTCTCCTCGGCATGACCTCTCCGCTCACCCCTTCCACGGCCCCGTCCCCGGCGGTCCGCTGGACCCCCCGGCTGTGGGGCACCCTGCTGGTGCTCTGCGCGGCGATGTTCCTGGACGCGCTGGACGTGTCGATGGTCGGTGTCGCGCTGCCGTCCATCGGTTCCGACCTCCACCTGTCCACATCGACGCTGCAATGGATCGTCAGCGGCTACATCCTCGGCTACGGCGGCCTGCTCCTCCTCGGCGGCCGTACCGCCGACCTGCTCGGCCGGCGTCAGGTGTTCCTCGTCGCGCTCGGTGTCTTCGCGCTCGCCTCGCTGCTCGGCGGTCTCGTGGACTCGGGTCCGCTGCTGATCGCCAGCCGTTTCGTCAAGGGCCTGAGCGCGGCCTTCACGGCACCGGCCGGCCTGTCGATCATCACCACGACGTTCCCGGAGGGCCCGCTGCGCAACCGTGCCCTGTCCATCTACACCACCTGCGCCGCCACCGGCTTCTCCATGGGCCTGGTGCTCTCGGGCCTGCTCACCGAGGCCAGTTGGCGCCTCACCATGCTGCTGCCCGCGCCGATCGCCCTGATCGCGCTGGTCGCCGGCCTGCGGCTGCTGCCGCGCAGCGCCCGCGAGGAGAACCACGACGGCTACGACATCCCCGGCGCCGTCCTCGGCACGGCGTCGATGCTGCTGCTGGTCTTCACCGTCGTGCAGGCCCCCCAGGCGGGCTGGGCCTCGGCCCGCACGCTGCTGTCCTTCCTCGCCGCCGCGGTGCTGCTGACCGCGTTCGTGCTGGTCGAGCGGCGCTCGCCGAGCCCGCTGATCCGGCTGGGCGTGCTGCGCTCGGGCAGTCAGGTCCGCGCCCAGCTCGGCGCGATCGCCTTCTTCGGCTCGTACGTGGGCTTCCAGTTCCTGACGACGCTGTACATGCAGTCCCTGCTCGGCTGGTCGGCGCTGCACACGGCGCTCGCGTTCCTGCCGGCGGGCGCGCTGGTGGCGGTGTCCTCGACGAAGGTCGGGTCGATCGTCGACCGGTTCGGCACCCCACGGCTGATCGCGCTCGGCTTCGCCTTCATGGTCCTCGGCTACGCGCTGTTCCTGCGCGTCGACCTGGACCCGGTGTACGCGGCGGTGATCCTGCCGTCCATGCTGCTGATCGGCGCGGCCTGCGCGCTGGTCTTCCCGTCGCTCAACATCCAGGCCACCAACGGGGTCGAGGACCACGAGCAGGGCATGGTCTCCGGTCTGCTCAACACCTCGGTGCAGGTGGGCGGTGCGATCTTCCTCGCGGTGGTCACGGCCGTGGTGACCGCGGCGGCTCCCGCGCACACCACCCCGCAGGCCGTCCTCGACAGCTACCGGCCCGGCTTCATGGTCGTCACGGGCGTCGCGGCGGCCGGCCTGCTGATCACCCTCACCGGTCTGCGCAACCGCCGCACCGGCCCGTCCCTCGTGGTCACCGGGTCCACCGTGAAGGAGGCAGAGGCAGAGGCGGAGGCGGAGCGCGTGGCGGTCCGCGACTGAACGGCGGGGCCGGTTGCTCCGCCGGGCGCGGTTCTGTGACGCTGGGCGCATGTACGCACCCGGGGGACGCCGGACCGCAGCCCAACGGGACGCGGCGACGATCGAGATCGGCTACGCGCTGGTGAGCGCCACCTTCGCGGCGGCGGTGCTGTTCGGGGCCCTGGCCGGGCCCGCGTTCCTCTTCGACCTGCCGCACCTGCTGTCCAAGGCTCTGCTGCGGCTCGGCATGGCGGTCGCGCCGCTGGTGTTCGTGGCGCGGGTGGTGAGTGTGCTGGTGCGGTTCCGGCAGTCGGCTCAGCCCAGCCAGCCGGGCCGCACCAGCCCCGACTCGTAGGCGAGCACGACGAGTTGGGCGCGGTCCCGCGCGCCCAACTTCACCATCGTGCGGCTGACATGGGTCTTCGCCGTCAGCGGGCTGACCACCAGGCGGCGGGCGATCTCCTCGTTGGACAGGCCGATCCCGACCAGGGCCATCACCTCCCGCTCCCGCTCGGTGAGCCGGGCGAGGGCGTCTGCCGCCGCGGGCTCCTTGGAGCGGGCCGCGAACTCGGCGATCAGCCGGCGGGTGACGCCCGGCGACAGCAGTGCGTCACCCTGGACCACCGCCCGTACCGCGCGCAGGAGTTCGTCCGGTTCGGTGTCCTTGACCAGGAAACCGGAGGCACCGGAGCGGATCGCCTCGAAGACGTACTCGTCCAGCTCGAAGGTGGTGAGCATGACCACCTTCACGGCCCGCAGCTCCGCGTCGCGGGTGACGCGCCGGGTCGCGGCGAGTCCGTCCAGCAGGGGCATGCGGATGTCCATCAGGACGACGTCCGGCCGCAGTTCACGCACCAGGCGCAGCGCCTCCTCGCCGTCGGCGGCCTCACCGGCCACCTCGATGTCCGGCTGTGCGTCGAGCAACGCCCTGAAACCGGCCCGCACGAGCGACTGGTCGTCGGCGAGCAGTACCCGGATCACTGGTCCTCCCTGGTGTGCGACGGCAGTACGGCGAGCACCCGGAAGCCGCCGTCGGCGCGTGGGCCGGCCTCGATGGTGCCACCGAGCGCGGCCGCCCGCTCCCGCATGCCGGCCAGCCCGTTCCCGCTGCCCCCGGCGTCGGCGTCGGTGGCCGGCCCGTCGTCGTCGACGCGCAGCCGCAGCGTGTGCCCGTCGTGGGCGAGCCGCACGCGCGCGTGCCGCGACCCGGAGTGCCGTACGACGTTGGTCAGCGCCTCCTGCACGATACGGAAGGCGGCGAGGTCGGCGCCGGGCGGCAGCTGCGGCGGTTCGCCCTCGACCTCCACGGTCAGCCCGGCCGCGGCGGCCTGCTCCACCAGCTCCGGGAGCCGGTCCAGACCGGGGGCGGGGGTACGCGGCGCGGCGCCGGTCGCGCGCAGCGTGTCGAGGACCTGGCGCACTTCGCCGAGCGCCTCCTTGCTGGCGGCCTTGATGGTGGTGAGCGCGGCCCGGGCCTGCTCGGGATCGCTGTCGAGCAGCGCGAGCCCCATGCCGGCCTGGACGTTGATGACGGAGATGCTGTGCGCGAGGACGTCGTGCAACTCGCGGGCGATCCGCAGCCGTTCCTCGTCCGCGCGGCGCCGCGCCGCCAGCGCCCGGTCGGCGCGCTCCCGCGCCCACTGCTCGCGCCGTACCCGGGCCAGTTCGGACAGGGCGACGATGACCAGCACCCAGGTGGCGATGACGACCTCCTGGGTGAGGCCCGCGCTCTTGTCCCCCGAGGGCGGGAGCCAGCGGTAGAGCCACAGGGCGACCAGGGCGTGTCCGGTCCACAGAAGGCCGACCGAGGCCCAGGCGGCGGGCCGGTGGCCCGCGACGACCGCGCTGAAGCAGCTGACGGCGACGGTCAGGAAGACCGGGCCGAAGGGGTAGCCCGCGGCGAGATAGGCGAGGGTCACCGCGGCGGTACCGAAGGCCACGGCCACCGGGTGGCGCTGCCGCCACAGCAGCAGGACGCAGGCGATGAGCAGCAGCACGCGCGCGTAGCCGTCCAGGGGCACGCGGTGGGGCTGGCTGTGCGCCGCGAAGTTGGTGCCGATCAGGACGAACGCGGTGAGCAGCACGGTGGAGCGCCAGGGCAGGCGGCGGGCACGGTCCGGCCGCGTCCCGTCGTCGTCCGGGGCGCCGCGCCACGGGGGCCCGTACCGCCACCAGTGCGAGGGGGCGTGCTGCTCTTCCATGACGGCCACGCTAGACGCCGGCGGCACGGGACGACGTCAGCCGGACGAGGTGATCACGCGTACTCCCCGGGAAGTACGACACCCCGTACGCCCGCCGAAGACCCGCGCCACGTCCGGCTCGCCCGTCCCGGGCCTACCGAAGGCCCACGCCGTGCGCCAGTCCCGTGACCGCGTGGCGGAAGAAGGCCTCCCGGTCCTCCACGACCTTGTTGAACTGGCCGAACAGCTCGAAGCCCACCAGCCCGAACAGCTGCGCCCAGGCCGCCACCAGCGCCACGGCCACCTCAGGCGGAACGTCGGGGGCGAACTCGGCGACCATGCGCTCGCCCTCGGGGCGCAGCTCGGCGGGCAGGGGCGGCTCCGCGAGGCCGGCGCGCTCATGGGCGTCGCGGACGATGCCGATGAGGGCCAGGCCGACGCGGCCCGCGGCCCTGACGGTGGTCTCCGGGGCGGAGTAGCCGGGCACGGGCGAGCCGTAGATCAGGGCGTACTCGTGGGGGTGCGCGAGCGCCCAGCCGCGCACCGCCTCGCACACGCCCGTCCAGCGGTCCACGGGGGCGGCGCCCGACACGGCGTCACGGGCCTTCTCCGCGGCCTCGCCGAGGGAGTCGTAGGCGTCGATGATCAGGGCGGTCAGCAGTTCGTCGCGGCTGGGGAAGTAGCGGTACAGCGCCGAGGAGACCATGCCCAGCTCGCGGGCGACGGCCCGCAGCGAGAGCTTGGCCGCGCCCTCCCGCGCCAGCTGTCTGCGGGCCGCATCCTTGATCGCGACGGTGACTTCGATCCTGGCCCGCGCCCGGGCGCCCTGTGGGGTGCTCATATCAGCAGTGTGCCACGCAAGAGAGCACTGCACACAGAAGAGAGCAGCGCTCTTGATTTAGAGCGCCCGACTGCCCCACACTGGAGCCCATCGAGAGCACCGCTCTCCCAGACCGTGGGGGTCACCATGTCGACACACGTCAAGAAGCCGGGCTGGCTCACCGTCAACCTCCTCAACCGGGCGGTCGCGGGACTCACCGCGCTCGGGATCAGCGTCTGGGGTTCACGGGTCCTCGCGGTGCGCGGACGCAAGAGCGGAGAGTGGCGCACCACCCCGGTGAACCCGCTGACGCTGGACGGACAGCAGTACCTGATCGCCCCGCGCGGCCATGTCCAGTGGACCCGCAACATGCGGGCGGTCGGCGGCGGCGAGCTGCGGCTCGGCAAGAACGTGGACGTCTTCACCGCCACCGAGGTCGCCGACGACGACAAGGTGCCGCTGCTGCGGGCCTACCTCAAGCGCTGGAAGGCGGAGGTCGGAGTCTTCTTCGACGGCGTCGGGCCCGAGTCCCCGGACCAGGACCTGCGCCGCATCGCCCCCGACCACCCGGTCTTCCACATCACGGTCACGAACTGACGGGTTCGGCGGGTTCCTCCGCCGGGGCGGCCTGCCCCCGGTCCAGCGCCGCCAGGGCGCGCTGCGCGAGCGGGCGGGAGCGGACCAGCTCGCCCAGCGAGGTGGCGCCCCGGGTGATGTCCCGGAACGCCTTCCATGCCGGGCGGAAGCCGGTGAGGGCCGCGTGGAAGAGACCGGGGCGCTTCTCGAACGCGGTCAGCAGGCGCTTGCCGACGCTCATCTCGACGCCGAGCCCGGCCTTGACAGCGAACGCGTAGTTCAGGGCCTGGCGGCGGGTGTCGACCGCGTCGTGCGCCTCGGCGATGCGCACCGCCCACTCCCCCGCGAGCCGGCCGGAGCGCAGCGCGAAGGAGATGCCCTCGCGGGTCCAGGGCTCCAGCAGTCCGGCCGCGTCACCGCAGACCAGCACCCGGCCCCGGGACAGGGGCGAGTCGTCGGCGCGGCAGCGGGTCAGATGCCCGGAGGAGACGGCCGGTTCGAAGCCGGACAGGCCGAGGCGGGCGATGAAGTCCTCCAAGTACCGCTTGGTGGCGGCGCCTTCGCCGCGCGCGGAGATCACACCGACCGTCAGCGTGTCGCCCTTCGGGAAAACCCAGCCGTAACTGCCCGGCATCGGGCCCCAGTCGATCAGGACCCGCCCCTTCCAGTCCTCGGCGACCGGCTCGGGGACCGGGATCTCCGCCTCCAGGCCGAGGTCCACCTGGTCCACCTTCACACCGACATGGGCTCCTATGCGGCTGGCGCTGCCGTCGGCACCGACGACCGCATGGGCGAGCACCGTCTCACCGCCCTGGAGGACGACGGCCACCGTGCGCCGGTCGGGGACCGCCGAGCCGTGCTGCTCGACCCGCTGCACCGTGACGCCCGTGCGCAGCTCGGCGCCCGCCTTCTGGGCGTGCTCGACCAGCTGCTGGTCGAACTCGGGTCGGTTGATCAGCCCGAACAGCATCTGCTTGGAGCGCCGGGTGCGCGTGAAGCGGCCGTTGTTCGAGAAGGTGACCGCGTGCACCCGGTCGCGCAAGGGCAGCTCGAAGCCGGGCGGCAGCGCGTCGCGCGAGGGGCCGATGATGCCGCCGCCGCAGGTTTTGTAGCGGGGCAACTCGGCCTTCTCCAGCACGAGCACGCGCCGTCCCGCGACCGCCGCCGCGTAGGCGGCCGAGGCCCCCGCAGGTCCCGCGCCCACCACGACGACGTCCCACACCCGCTGCACGTCATCCGCCGAAGAGTTCTCGCCGCTCACGATGGTCTACTGCTCCGATCCAGCCGCTGCCGTACTGTCCCTCGCATCCTACGGCGGCCGTCGTCGCAGGCCACTGTGGGAGTATCGGGGGTATCACCCCGTACAACGTCGCACCCACGAGGAGCGTGCCCATGTCGTCGAATCCGGTCGCCGAGACCGTCGCCTCGCTGCTGCCACGAGCCAAGGCGGAGCTGGCCGAACTGGTCGCCTTCGCCTCGGTGGCGGACTTCGCGCAGTTCCCGAAGAGCGAGAGCGAGGGCGCCGCGAACTGGATCGCCGACGCCCTGCGCGCCGAGGGGTTCGTCGACGTGGCCCTGCTGGACACGCCGGACGGCACGCAGTCCGTCTACGGCTGCCTGCCGGGCCCGCAGGGCGCGAAGACGGTTCTCCTCTACGCGCACTACGACGTGCAGCCGCCGCTCGACGAGGCCGGCTGGACCAGCCCGCCGTTCGAGCTGACCGAGCGCGACGGCCGCTGGTACGGCCGCGGGAGCGCCGACTGCAAGGGCGGCGTCCTCATGCACCTGCTCGCGCTGCGCGCCCTGAAGGCGAACGGCGGCGTCCCGGTCACCGTCAAGGTGATCGTCGAGGGCTCGGAGGAGCAGGGCACGGGCGGCCTGGAGCGCTACGCCGAGGAGCACCCGGAACTGCTGGCGGCGGACGCCATCGTGATCGGCGACGCGGGCAACTTCCGCGTCGGCCTGCCGACGGTGACGACCACGCTGCGCGGCATGACCCTGGTCCGCGTGACGGTGGACACCCTCGCGGGCAATCTGCACTCCGGCCAGTTCGGCGGCGCCGCCCCGGACGCGCTGGCCGCGCTGATCCGGGTGCTGGACTCGCTGCGCGCCGAGGACGGCTCGACCACGGTCGACGGTCTGGACGCCGCCGCGCGGTGGGAGGGCCTGGAGTACGCCGAGGAGCAGTTCCGCGCCGACGCCAAGGTGCTCGACGGGGTCGGGCTGATCGGTGCCGGCTCGGTCGCCGACCGCATCTGGGCCCGTCCGGCGGTCACCGTGCTCGGCATCGACTGCCCGCCGGTCGTCGGCGCCACCCCGTCCGTGCAGGCCGGTGCGCGCGCCCTGGTCAGCCTGCGGGTCCCGCCGGGCGTGGACGCTGCGGAGGCGACCAAGCTGCTCCAGGCGCACATCGAGGCGCACGCGCCCTGGGGCGCCCGGGTCACGGCCGAGCAGATCGGTCAGGGCCAGCCCTTCCGTGCCGACCCCTCCAGCCCGGCCTATCAGGCGATGGCCGACGCGATGGCGGTCGCCTACCCCGGCGAGACCATGCAGTACGCGGGCCAGGGCGGCTCCATCCCGCTGTGCAACACCCTCGCCGGCCTGTACCCGCAGGCGGAGATCCTGCTCATCGGCCTGAGCGAGCCGGAGGCCCAGATCCACGCGCTCGACGAGAGCGTGTCCCCCGAGGAACTGGAGCGCCTCTCGGTCGCCGAGGCGCTGTTCCTGCGCAACTTCGCGGCGGGCTGAACCCTTCTGCCGTGGGCAGAGCGCCCTCGTCCGCGGACAGGGCGCCGCCTACGGTCGGCGCATGGACGTCATCGAGCTGCTTCCCCGCCTGCACCTCCTGCGCTTCGTCGTCGGCCAGGCCTATCTCTGGCGCGACGACGACGCCTTGACACTGATCGACGCGGGCACGATCGGTGCCGGCCCGGTGATCGCCGACGCGATCACGGCGCTGGGGCACGCGCCGGCGGACGTACGGCGGATCGTGTTGACCCACTTCCACGAGGACCACGTGGGCGGCGCGGGCGAGTTCGCCGCGCTGAGCGGTGCCGAAGTGCTGGCACACACCCTCGAAGCACCGATCGTCCGGGGTGAACTCCCCGGCCCGCCCGCGCGGTTCGAGGACTGGGAGCTGCCGTTCCACGCGGAGGCCGTCAAGCGGCTGCCCAAGGGCACACCGGTGCCGCCGGCCTCGGTCACCACGGTGTCCGACGGGGATGTGCTGGACTTCGGCGGCGGTGCTCAGGTCCTGCACGTACCCGGCCACACGGACGGCAGCATCGCCCTGTTCCTGCCCGCCGAGGGCGTGCTGTTCACCGGGGACACGGTGGCGGCCTCCCCCGTCGACGGCACGGTGATCCCGGGCGTCGGCAACCTCGACCTCCCCCAGCTCCTCGACTCCCTCGGCCGATTGGCCGAGCTGGACGCGGACGTCATGTGTTTCGGACACGGAGACGCGGTCGTCGGGGGCGCGGCCTCGGCTCTGCGCAAGGTGGCCGCCGGCCGCTGATCACGAGGTACGGCCCTTCGTCCGTCGCCGGCCGCGGTGAGCGGCGGCTCAGCCCACCGGTACTCCGGCCTCCAGATACAGGGCCGTTCCCCGCTCTCGGGCCCGCAGTGCCCAGCGCAGCCGCTCGTAGCGGACCGGTGGCAGCATCCCGGCGGCCTCCTGCTCGGTGGCGAAGCGCCAGTCGCGCAGCTCCGGGCCGGGCAGCAGCACCCCGGAGGCCTCGCCGGGCTCCAGCCGGCCGCCGTCGAACAGCAGACGCAGCCCGCCGAAGCCGGGGGGCACCGGGCGTTCCCAGTCGACGACGAGCAGGCGGGGCACCTCGCGCAGCCGTATCCCGGTCTCCTCGGCGACCTCGCGCATCCCGGCGCGGGCCGGCGCCTCGCCGCGCTCCACCACACCGCCGGGGAACTCCCAGCCGGGCTTGTAGGTGGGGTCCACGAGCAGCACTCTGTCCTGCTCGTCGAAGAGCAGCACCCCGGCGGCGAGGGTCTCGGCGGTCGGCTCCGGGGTCTGCACGATGTCGCAGGGCGGTACAGCACCGCTGCCGACGGCGTCGGCGATGCGGACGGCGGTGGCGTACGGCGTGTGGGCGCTGGTGTCCACGAGGTGGGCATCGGCGGTGAGCCAGGAGGCGAGGGCGGCGCGGTAGGGCTCGATGTGGTCGTAGGCCCACTGCCGCAGCCGTATCTCGCCGTCGGGCAGGTCCGGCGGGATCTCCCGCCCGGCTATCCGCTCACGCAGGATCGTTTCAGCCGGAGCGAGCAGCAGATGGTGCACGGAAATCCTGCGGGCGGCGAGGCCGCCGAAGATCTCGTCGCGGTACTCCTGGCGGAGCAGCGTCATGGGCACCACGAGGGTCCCGCCCAGCTCGGCGAGCAGCGCGGCCGCCGTGTCGACCACGAGCCGCCGCCAGATCGGCAGGTCCTGGAAGTCGCCGACCTCGGCGAGGCGCTTGGCCGGCAGCAGCTGCGTGAGCCCTCCGCCGATGACCTCGGGGTCGAAGAGCGTGCTGTTCGGGATCAGTTCGATCAGTTCCCGTGCAGTGGTGGTCTTCCCCGCACCGAACGCGCCGTTGATCCAGACGACGGTCACGGACTCCCCCTCTTCTGTTGGCCCCCTGAGGCTTGCCCGTTCCACCCTGCCACGGAAACCCCGCCCCGGTGAGGGCGCCGGAACGCCGGGGCCGGTGCCCCTTGCGGCGGGACACCGGCGCCTGCACCCCAAACCGTCGGATCTACTTCTCCCTGTTGCCGGTGTCGTCGATGCCGAAACTGTCCAGGGTGACCGGGGTGCCGCCGGCCGAGCCCAGCGTGTCCGTGACGTTGAGTTCGTCGAGGCTCGTCCCGGTGGGGCCCTTGTCCACCGCGTGGGAGGGGGTGACGGCGGCCACGACGAATCCGGTGGCCAGGGTGGCGATGGCGAGCATGCTGCGCTTCTTCATGGGCTGACCAACTGCGGATCGGGCCAGGGGTCACGCGGATACCCGCAAGCGGACGACTCCGGCTGCGGGCGGACGGGGCGCACGGCGGAATCCCAGCCGCCGGGGAGTGTCGACCGGGCCCGGAATCCGCTGGCACGCGCCCGTGCGGCGCCGGTATCGTCCGGCATCCCGCCCCGCCCGCTCCCGCGGCGGGCCCGACCAGAAATGCGCCGCCATGACCAGCCCGCCCCTGACCACGACCCTCTGGCGCCCCACCGGCCCCGCAGAGCTGGAGCTGGTCCGGGCGCTCGACCGGCGAGCCTGGCCGCCCCGGCTCCCGGAGCAGCCGATCTTCTACCCGGTCCTCAACGAGGACTACGCGATCCGGATCGCCCGGGACTGGAACGTCCGGCACGACGGCGCCGGATTCGTGACCCGCTTCGAGGTCGACACCGAGTTCCTCGCCCGCTACCCGGTACGGCGGGCGGGCGGCGAGACGATCCTCGAACTGTGGGTGCCGGCCGAGGAGTTGGACGAGTTCAACGCCCATATCGTCGGCCGCATCGAGGTCGTGCGGGAGTTCCGGTGAGCGGGTTCTCGGTCTTCGGCACCACGGACGACCGCGTCGAGGACGTCGCATGCTCGGGCGACCGGCTGCTGCGGACCGCGGCCGGTCTGTCCGACGACGCGCTGCGCGCCCCCTCGCAGCTGCCCGGGTGGACACGCGGCCATGTGCTCGCCCATGTCGCCCGCAGCGTGGACGCGTACGTCTGGCTGCTGCGGCTCGCGCACACCGGTCGGGAACCGGGCCCGCGCGCGGACGCGGCGACGCTGTCCGCGGCCGTCGAGCGGGACGCCGCCCTGTCCGCGGACCGGCTCGCGGCCCGGCTTCGGGAGAGCCTCGGCCTGTTCACGGCGCAGGCGCACGCGACACCCGCACCCGCCTGGGACCGCCTGGTCCCGGCGCTGGCCGGCTGGCTCCACCCGGCCCGCTATCTGCTGCTGCGCTGCCTGCGGGAGCTGGAGACCCATCACCTGGACCTGGGGCTCGGCCACGGCACCGACCAGTGGCCGGACGCATACGTCTCGTGGGCGCTGGACGACACCCTCGCCACGCTGCACGCCCAGGGCTTTCCGCTCGCCTCGGTGGAGGCCGTGGATCTGGGCCGGCGCTGGTCGCCGGCGGCCGAGGGCGCCTCGGTCGCCGGGCCCGGCCACCTGCTGCTCGGCTGGCTCGGCGGACGGATCCCGGCCGGCGCGCTGACCGGCGACCGCCCGGCGGACCACCTGCCCCGACCGCCCGCCTGGCCCCAGCCGCCCCTGCCCGGCTGGGGCCGTGTCGACGACGAGACGCACGCCCCGTAAGCCAACACATCCGAACGCTCGATCACACCCCCGGGGCGAAACCGCCCCGAGGGCAGGGCTTCTGACGGGGTTTCGAACAGTCGGGACACACCTCTTCCAACACAGTCCGACACGTCCTACCGTAAACGCGCACAGCCGACGTACAGATGACGCCCAGGCGGCGCCATGTCGTCATCCACCGTTCGCGAGTCGGAGGAACGTCCACGATGCGTCACCCTCACACCCGCACACCCCGTCGAAGAGTGGTCGGAGCGCTCACCGCGGGGCTGCTGTGCGCGGCGGCCCTCGCCGCCCCCGCACCGGCGGCCTTCGCCCAGACCCCCACCGCCGACGCCCCCGCCCTGGGCGACGGCCTCGCCCTCACCCCGCCGATGGGCTTCAACAACTGGAACTCCACACACTGCCGCGCCGACTTCGACGAGAGCATGGTCAAGGGCATCGCCGACCTCTTCGTGGCCAAGGGCCTGAAGGACGCCGGCTACCAGTACGTCAACCTGGACGACTGCTGGGCGCTGCCGCAGCGCGACGCCGACGGCAAGCTGGTGCCCGACCCGGCCCGCTTCCCGGGCGGCATCAAGGCCGTCGCCGACTACGTCCACTCCAAGGGACTCAAACTCGGCATCTACACGAGCGCCGGCACCAAGACCTGCAACAGCGCGGGCTTCCCGGGCGCCCTGGGCCACGAGTACAGCGACGCCGCGCAGTTCGCCGACTGGGGCGTCGACTACCTGAAGTACGACAACTGCAACAACCAGGGCGCCGACGCCAGGCAGCGCTACACGACCATGCGCGACGCGCTCAAGGCGACCGGGCGGCCCATCGTCTACAGCATCTGCGAATGGGGCGAGAACAAGCCCTGGCAGTGGGCGTCGGACGTCGGCCATCTGTGGCGCACCACCGGTGACATCAGCGACGACTGGGGCTCGATGGTGTCGATCCTCAAGCAGAACCTCCCGCTCGCGCCGTACGCCGGCCCCGGCCACTGGAACGACCCGGACATGCTGGAGGTCGGCAACGGCGGCATGACGGACACCGAGTACCGCTCGCACTTCTCCCTCTGGTCGGTCATGGCCGCGCCGCTGCTCATCGGCACCGACCTGCGCAAGGCCTCCCAGGCGACCTTCGACATCCTGGACAACAAGGAGGTCGTCGCCGTCGACCAGGACCCGCTGGGCAAGCAGGGCACGGTCGTCTCCTCCGCGGACGGACGCTGGGTGATCGCCAAGGAGATGAAGGACGGCAGCCGGGCGGTCGCGCTGTTCAACGAGTCCGGCACCGCGCAGCGGATCGCGACCACCGCGGCCGCCGTCGGCCTGCCCGACGCCCCCGCCTACACCCAGCGCGACCTGTGGGCGCACAGCAGCTACAACACCGCCGGCACCATCGCGGCCACCGTCCCCGCGCACGGCACGGTCCTGCTGCGGGTCTCGGCCGACCCCCGCTGGGCGGCCAACCCGCCCGCCGCCGAACTCGGCCTGGACGGCAGTCCGTTGCTGGAGGCCGCGACCCCGGCCACGCTGACCAGTACCGTCACCGACCTCGGCCGCACCGCGGCGCGCGGGGTGTCCGTGTCCCTGACCGGCCCCGACGGCTGGACCGTACGGCCCGCCTCGGCGACCACCGCCTCCGCCCTCGCCACCGGCAGGACCCTGCGCACCGCCTGGCGCGTCACCGCGCCGGCCGGGGCATCCACCGGCTCCTACGGCCTCACCCTGCGGGCGCGGTACCGCTCACCGGCCGGGCAGCGCGTCACCAGCATCCTCCCGCTGACCGCGGTCGTCGTGGTGCGGCCGCCCTCCGGGACGTCGTACCTCAGCGACCTGAACTGGGTGTCGGCGACCAGCGGTTGGGGGCCCGTGGAACGCGACACCAGCAACGGGGAGAGCGCCGCGGGCGACGGTCACCCGATCACCGTCGGCGGCACGGTGTACGCCAAGGGCCTCGGCGTACACGCGCCGAGCGATGTCTCCTTCTACACCGGCAAGGCCTGCCGGACGGTCACCGCGGACGTCGGCGTCGACGACGAGAAGGGCACGAAGGGCACCGTCGCCTTCGAGATCTGGGCGGACGGCACCAAGGTCGCCTCGACCGGCGTCCTGACCAACGCGATGCCCGCCCAGCCCCTCACCGCCGACGTCACCGGCGCCCAGGTGGTCCGCCTCGTCGTCACCGACGCCGCAGACGGCAACGACTCCGACCACGCGGACTGGGCGGACGCACGCGTGAGCTGCTGACGGCGGCGTGCCCGCCGGGGCGAACAAGCCCGTACGCGACCGCGGGTGCGGGTGCGTGGGAGCCGGTCGCATCCACGCGGCGCAGCCGCACACCGGCTCAGGCCCGCGCCCCTTCGGGAACCGCGGTCGCCTCGGCCGTCGAGGCGCCGCCCGGACGCCCGCTGCCGCGTCCGGCCGCCGCGGTCAGACCCCCGCCGTCGCGTCCGGGCGCCGAGCCAGTGCGGCGGCCGCCGCGCCGACCAGTCCGGCGTCGGTGCCCATCTGGGCGGGGACGACCGTCAGGCGCTGGACGAAGGACAGGGTGGCGTAGTCGGTGAGCGCCTTGCGCAGGGGCGTGAAGAGGATCTCGCCCGCGTTGCCGACGCCCCCGCCGATCACCGCGATGTCGATCTCGACCAGGGTCGCCGTGGCCGCGATGCCGGCCGCCAGCGCCCGGGCCGCCCGCTCGAAGGAGGCCACGGCGACCGGGTCGCCCGCGCGGGCGGCGGCGGCCACCGCCGCCGCAGAGGTGTCGCCGTCGGGTCCGGGCAGCCAGCCCTGCTCCACGGCGCGCCGGGCGATGTTGGGCCCGCTCGCGATCCGCTCCACGCAGCCGCGCGAGCCGCACGGGCACGGGTCGCCGTCGAGGTCGACGCTGATGTGCCCGATGTGCCCGGCGTTGCCGGTCGGACCGGGGTGCAGCCGGCCGTCGAGGACCAGACCGCCGCCCACGCCGGTCGACACCACCATGCACAGCGCGTTGTCGTGGCCGCGGGCGGCGCCCTGCCAGTGCTCGGCGGCCGTGATCGCCACGCCGTCGCCGATCAGCTCGACCGGGAGACCGCCGGTGGCCGCACGCACCCGATCGACCAGCGGGAAGTCGCGCCAGCCCGGCACGTTCACCGGACTGACGGTGCCCGCCGAGGCGTCCACCGGGCCGGCGCTCCCTATGCCGATGGCGCCGGCACGGCCCCACAGCGGTGACCCGGCGAGGTCGCCGAGCACGTCCTCGACGGCCTGCATGACCGTTTCGCCGTCCTGCTGGGCGGGTGTGGCGCGCTGGGACCGCGTCAGGATCCGTCCGTCGTCGTCCACCAGTGCGCCGGCGATCTTGGTGCCGCCGATGTCCAGGGCCGCCACGAGGTCGGTGTGCATCAGAGTCAGATCTCCCCGTTGAAGCTTGAGAACCAAAGAGAGGCAAGCCGGTCAGGCGGTGGGGGCGCAGCCCGGCCGAGAAAGCGGTGGACAGTGTCTCGCGCATCTGACAACGTTGTCCAGGCTCTATGCTCGACGCCACATCCTCATACAATCCGCGGATCGACGCACCACCCCGGACGCACCGTCTCGTGCGCACCGACACATCAGCACGAACGTGCCGATACCGCGGACCATACGGACGACAGGACAGGACGCCGCATCGTGCCCGACACCACCCGCCGCGCAGACAGCCTTCCCGGGAACCGCTACGGCAACCGCCCGACGATGAAGGACGTGGCGGCACGGGCCGGTGTCGGTCTGAAGACGGTCTCCCGGGTGGTCAACGGCGAGCCGGGCGTCACCCCGGACACCGAGCGCCGGGTGCAGGAGGCGATCGAAGCGCTGGGCTTCCGCCGCAACGACAGCGCCCGGGTGCTGCGCAAGGGCCGTACGGCGAGCATCGGCCTGGTCCTGGAGGATCTCGCCGACCCCTTCTACGGACCGCTGAGCCGTGCCGTCGAGGAAGTGGCCCGAGCCCATGGCGCCCTGCTGATCAACGGGTCCAGCGCCGAGGACCCGGAGCGCGAGCAGGAGCTCGCGCTGGCGCTGTGCGCACGCCGGGTGGACGGTCTGGTGGTGATTCCGGCCGGTGACGACCACCGCTATCTGGAGCCGGAGATCAGGGCGGGCGTGGCGACCGTGTTCGTGGACCGGCCGGCCGGGCGGATCGACGCCGACGTGGTCCTCTCCGACAACTACGGCGGCGCCCGGGACGGCGTCGCCCACCTGATCGCGCACGGCCACCGCCGGATCGGGTTCATCGGCGACATGCCCCGCATCCACACCGCCGCCGAGCGGCTGCGCGGCTACCGGGCAGCCATGGAGGACGCCGGGATACCGGTCGAGGACGAGTGGATGTCCCTCGGGGCGACGAATCCGGAGCGGGTGCGCCGGGCGGCCGAGGAGATGCTCTCCGGGCCCGCGCCCGTCACGGCGATCTTCGCGGGCAACAACCGGGTGACGGTCACCGTGATCCGGGTCCTGGCCGAGCGGACCCGCCCGGTCGCCTTCGTCGGCTTCGACGACTTCGAGCTGGCCGACCTCCTCCAGCCGGGCGTCACCGTCGTCGCCCAGGACGCGGCCGCCCTCGGCCGTACCGCCGCCGAGCGCCTCTTCCGTCAGCTGGACGGCGGGCTCGTGGCCCCGGAGCGCGTCGAGCTGCCCACCCGGCTGATCACCCGCGGCTCCGGCGAACTGCCCCCGGCGGACTGAGCGCCCCGGCCAACAGCGGTACAGGGTCGCGGAGTTCGGGATCGCCTCCTGCGCGCACCCGCACCGCCGTGCCGGTGGTCAGCAGACCGGAAGCCCGGGGACCGGGGCGTCGTCGTTCCCGCCCGTGAGGTAGACGTCGCTGACGTAGACACCCGTGTTGCCGCTGTCGTCGTCGGTCTTCGCCCACCAGACGTTCGTCCAGCGGCCGTAGGTCTCCCGGCGTCCCAGATCGGCCTGGCAGTAGAAGTAGTCGGTGCCGGCGTTCAGGGTGCCGGCTTCGGCGCCGGCGGCCGTGTAGGACGTGGTGGTGCGCCAGACCTGGCAGTCGTACCTGCCGCCGCCGTCGGACCGGCAGGCCGCCGCCGGGCCGGAGGTGTGTCCCGTACCGCTGCCCCGGGTCGGGCCGCGGGTGGGTTCGGCCGACGCGGAGGCGGGGGCGGAAGGGGAGGCGGAGGCGCGCGCGGACGGCTCGGCCTCGCCGGCGCCGCTGGGCTTCCCCGTGGGCTCGGCGTTCTTCCCACCGTCCCGGCTCGGGTGTCCGGGCTGCGGGGGCCGTGCGGTGCCGGACCGTTGCACGGCCGCGCCGCGGGGGTGGGAGGCGGCCGACGCGGAGTCCGTCCGCGGTGCTCCCTGGTCGCGCACCAGGGCCGCGGTGACCCCGGCCACGGCGAGCACGACGGCGACGGCAGCGGCGGCGAGCAGCGACCGGCGGCCCGTGCGGCGGGGCGCACCCGGGGCGGTGCTCAGGGGCCCGGTGGGGGCGCCGGACACGAGGGCGGGGGCCGGACCCGCGGGAACTGCCGGACCAGCCGGGCCTGTTGGGAGTGCCGGACCGGCCGGGCTCCCCGGCTCCCACCGCGGCGGGCCGAACCCCGTCGAGGTGGGCGGCGTGTCGCGTTGCGGCGGTGGGGGCGGTGTCGGGCGCAGGGTGGTGGTCGGGGTGTCCGGGGGCCTCGTCCGCGCCACGTCGTGCAGCGCCTCGCGGGCCTCCTCGGCGTCGGGGCGGGAGTCCGGGCGCTTGTCCATCAGGCGCCGCAGGACCGGTGCCAGCGGGCCCGCGCGGCGGGGCTCGGGGAGGGGCTCGGAGACGATGGCGGTGAGCGTCGAGTAGGTGGACGTACGACGGAACGGCGAGGCGCCCTCGACGGCCGCGTACAGCGTGGCGCCGAGGGCCCACACGTCGGCCGGCGGGCCGGGCTCGGCGCCCTGGGCGCGCTCGGGGGCCAGGTAGTCCAGGGAGCCGACGAGTTCGCCGCTGCGGGTGAGGCGGGTGGCAGAGCCGTCGCCGGGGTCGTCCATGGCGGCGATGCCGAAGTCGGTCAGGACGACGCGGCCGGAGCGCTCGAGAAGGATGTTGCCGGGTTTCACGTCCCGGTGCAGGACTCCGGCGTGGTGGGCGGCGGTCAGCGCGTCGCCCACCGCCGCGCCGATGCGCGCCGCCTCGTACGGGTCGAGGGTGCCGCGTTCGCGCAGGATGCCGTCGAGGGAGGGCCCGTCGATCAGCTCCATGACGATCAGCGGGCGCCCGTCGACGTCGGCGACGTCGTGCACGGCGACGACACCGGGGTGGCGCACCCGGGCGGCGGCGCGGGCCTCGCGCCGCATGCGCAGCCGCAGCTCGGACAGTTCCGGGCCGGCCGCGTCGGTGTAGGTCCGCAGTTCCTTGACGGCGACCTCGCGGCCGAGGATCTCGTCCACCGCCCGCCAGACCACTCCCATGCCGCCGCGCCCGAGCCGTGCGGTGACGCGGTAGCGCCCGGCGAGCAGCCGGCCGATCCCGTCGGTGTTGCCGTACTCCTGCGGTCCTTGCTCCCCCGGAGACACCGCCGCCCCGTTCCTGTGTCGTCCTTCGCCGCGTCCGCCTGTGATGCGTGGCGTCCAGCGTACGGGGCGGCGGTGACGCCTCGGACCCGAGGCGTCAGCCGTGACCTGACCGCTACTTCGCGAAGGCCGTCAGGTCACCGCGCCGGGGCGCCGCGAAGCCCTCCAGGTCGGCGCGGGTCAGGCCGGTGAGCCGGGCGACCTCGGCGATGTCGAGGGCGCCACAGTCCAGGCCGCGCAGCAGATAGCCGCCGAGGGCCTTGGCAGTGGCGGGCTCGTCCATGACGTCGCCGCCCGCGCGGTTGGCGTAGCGGGCGAGGCGCGCCGCCGCCTGCTCGAAGCCCTCGCGGTAGAAGGCGAAGACCGCGGCGTAGCGGGTCGGGATGTGGCCGGGGTGCATGTCCCAGCCCTGGTAGTAGGCGCGGGCGAGGGCCCGCCGCGTCAGGCCGTAGTGCAGGCGCCAGGCGTCGTGGACCTTCTCCGTGGGACCGACGGGCAGCACGTTCGTGGAGCCGTCGGAGACCCGGACTCCGGTGCCCGCCGCCGCGACCTGCATGACCGCCTTGGCGTGGTCGGCGGCCGGGTGGTCGCTGGCCTGGTAGGCCGCTGAGACGCCGAGGCAGGCGCTGTAGTCGAAGGTGCCGTAGTGCAGCCCGGTGGCGCGGCCCTCGGCGGCCTGGATCATCCGGGCGACGGTGGCGGTGCCGTCGGTGGCGAGGATGGACTGGCTGGTCTCGATCTGGATCTCGAAGCCGAGCCGGCCGGCGTCCAGGCCGTGCACCTTCTCGAAGGCCTCCAGGAGGCGTACGAAGGCGGTGACCTGCTCGGCGTAGGTCACCTTGGGCAGGGTCAGGACGAGGCCCTCGGGCAGGCCGCCCGACTGGATCAGGCCGGTGAGGAAGACGTCGAGGGTGCGGATGCCCCGGTCGCGTACCGGCGCCTCCATGCACTTCATGCGGATGCCCATGTACGGCGCCGCCGTGCCGTCCTTGTACGCCTGCGCGATCAGCCGGGCGGCACGGGCCGCGGCCTCGTCCTCCTCGGCGTCGGGGCGGGGGCCGTAGCCGTCCTCGAAGTCGACGCGGAGGTCTTCGATCGGCTCGCGCTCCAGCTTGGCGCGGACGCGGGAGTGGACCGGCTCGGCCAGTTCGTCGGACAGGCCGAGGACCGCCGCGAAGGAGGCGGCGTCGGGGGCGTGCTCGTCGAGGGCGGCGAGGGCCTGGTCTCCCCAGGAGCGGACGGTGTCGGCGGCGAAGGCGTCACCGGGGACGTAGACCGTGTGGACGGGCTGCCGGGTGCCGGGGTCCCCGGGGTAGCGGCGCTCCAGCTCCGCGTCGACCGGTGCGAGGGAGGCGCTGATCTCCTCGCTGACGGCGCCCGCGAGGCTCGTCGCCACCTTGTCCTGCTGACCCATCCCACACCCTCCAATTTTTCCGCACTACGGAATCAACAATCCGTATAGCGAAGTTATCCGCCAACCTTCCCGCTGGTCAACACCGCATTCCGTTCGCTCCACCCGACCATCCCGGCGTGTTCGCATCCATCCGGCACCGTGCGGGGCCGCACTGCCCTACCGTCACAGCGCATCCGCACCGACCCGCCCGCAGCCGCCGCAGAAGGAGCGCCCGTGCCGAACCTCAGCCGCCTCACGCGCCGTATGGGCCTGAGGACCGCGTTGGCGGCCACGATCCCCATGTCCCTGTC
Source organism: Streptomyces yokosukanensis (assembly GCF_001514035.1). Classification (GTDB taxonomy): domain Bacteria; phylum Actinomycetota; class Actinomycetes; order Streptomycetales; family Streptomycetaceae; genus Streptomyces; species Streptomyces yokosukanensis. The sequence continues at coordinate 356,892 of NZ_KQ948210.1, forward strand.
CAGTACAGCACTGTGCGCGGAACCCGCCTCGGCCGGCGAACGGCACGGCGACTGCCTGCGCGTCATGTCGTTCAACCTGCGCTACGCGAGCACCGCCGAGCCCAACAGCTGGGCCGCCCGCAGACCGGCGATGCGCGCCCTGCTGCGCAGCGAGCCCCTCCACCTCATCGGCAGCCAGGAGGGCCTCTACCAGCAGCTGCGCGACATCGAGACCGACCTCGGGTCCCGCTACGACTGGATCGGCACGGGACGCGCCGGCGGCAGCCGTGACGAGTTCATGGCGATCTTCTTCGACACCCGCCGGCTCGCCCCGCAGGAGTACGACCATTTCTGGCTCTCCGACACACCGGAGGTGATCGGGTCCAACACCTGGGGCGGCGGCTCCATCCGGATGGTGACCTGGGTCCGGTTCCGGGATCTGCTCGACGGCGACCGGGAGTTCTACTTCCTGAACACCCACCTCGACAACCACAGCAGGAAGGCACGCGCGCGTGCCGCCGCCCTGATCGCCCGGCGCGTCGCCGGGCTGGACCGCACGCTCCCGCTCGTCGTCACCGGCGACTTCAACGTCGCCGCCGGCAAGAACCCGGTCCACGACACGATGCTGGGCGCCGGCCTGGTCGACACGTGGGACACGGCGGCCGAGCGCAGCGCCCTGTACGGCACCTTCCACGGCTACAAGCCGCTGACGCCGGACGGCGACCGCATCGACTGGATCCTCGCCACCCCGGGCGTCACGGCGCACCGGGCCTCGATCGACACCTTCTCGCTCGACGGCCGGTTCCCCAGCGACCACCTGCCGGTGCGGGCGTCCCTGACGCTGGGATGAGGCGAGGCCCCCGTGACCGTCTGCACGGTCACGGGGGCCTCGTGGAGCCAGGCGGATCTCAGCCCTTGCGGGACTTGATCTCCTCGGTCAGCTGCGGGACGACGTCGAAGAGGTCGCCGACGACGCCGTAGTCGACCAGCTCGAAGATCGGGGCCTCGGCGTCCTTGTTGACAGCCACGATCGTCTTCGAGGTCTGCATACCGGCGCGGTGCTGGATCGCGCCGGAGATGCCGTTGGCGACGTACAGCTGCGGGGACACGCTCTTGCCGGTCTGGCCGACCTGGTTGGTGTGCGGGTACCAGCCAGCGTCGACGGCGGCGCGCGAGGCGCCGACGGCCGCACCGAGGGAGTCGGCGAGCGCCTCGATGATCGCGAAGTTCTCGGCGCCGTTGACACCACGGCCACCGGAGACCACGATCGCGGCCTCGGTCAGCTCCGGACGGCCCGTGGACTCGCGCGGGGTGCGGGCGGTGACCTTGGTGCCGGTCGCCTTGTCCGAGAAGGTCACGGCGAGCGCCTCGACACTACCTGCGGCCGGGGCGGCCTCCACGGCGGCCGAGTTCGGCTTGACCGTGATGACCGGGGTGCCCTTGACGACCCGGGACTTGGTGGTGAAGGACGCGGCGAACACCGACTGGGTGGCCACCGGGCCCTCCTCGCCGGCCTCGAGGTCGATGGCGTCGGTGATGATGCCGGAGCCGATGCGCAGCGCCAGGCGGGCGGCGATCTCCTTGCCCTCGGCGGAGGACGGGACCAGCACGGCGGCCGGGGAGACGGCCTCGTGGGCGGCCTGCAGGGCCTCCACCTTCGGCACGACCAGGTAGTCGGCGTACTCGGCGGCGTCGTGGGTGAGGACCTTCACCGCGCCGTGCTCGGCGAGCGTGGCGGCGGTGTCGGCGGCGCCGTTGCCGAGCGCGACGGCGACGGGCTCGCCGAGGCGGCGGGCCAGGGTCAGCAGCTCCAGGGTGGGCTTGCGGACGGCACCGTCCACGTGGTCGACGTAGACGAGGACTTCAGCCATGGGAATGCTCTCCTGCGTAAGGAAGTTGAGGGGCGGTCAGCGGGGGCGAGCCTTAGATGAACTTCTGGCTCGCGAGGAACTCAGCGAGCTGCTTGCCGCCCTCGCCCTCGTCCTTGACGATGGTGCCGGCCGTGCGGGCCGGACGCTCGTTCGCGGCCTCGACCTTGGTGAACGCGCCCTCGAGACCGACTTCCTCGGCCTCGATCTCCAGGTCCTCCAGGTCCCAGGACTCCACCGGCTTCTTCTTCGCCGCCATGATGCCCTTGAAGGACGGGTAGCGCGCCTCGCCCGACTGGTCGGTGACGGAGACGACCGCCGGGAGCGAGGCCTCGAGCTGCTCGGAGGCCGCGTCGCCGTCACGACGGCCCTTGACCACGCCGCCCTCGACGGAGACCTCGGACAGCAGGGTGACCTGCGGGACACCGAGACGCTCGGCGACCAGCGCGGGCACGACACCCATGGTGCCGTCCGTGGACGCCATGCCGGAGACGACCAGGTCGAAGCCGGCCTTCTCGATCGCCTTGGCCAGCACCAGGGAGGAGCCGATGGCGTCGGTGCCGTGCAGGTCGTCGTCCTCGACGTGGATGGCCTTGTCGGCACCCATGGACAGGGCCTTGCGAAGCGCGTCCTTGGCGTCCTCGGGGCCGACGGTCAGGACGGTGATCTCCGCGTCGTCGTCCGCCGCCTCCTTGATCTGCAGTGCCTGCTCGACCGCGTACTCGTCCAGCTCGGAGAGCAGACCGTCCACGTCGTCGCGGTCGACGGTCAGGTCATCGGCGAAGTGCCGGTCGCCAGTGGCGTCGGGCACGTACTTCACAGTGACAACGATCCTCAAGCTCACGCCGGCTCTCCTACTGCATCGACATTTCCGGGCTGCCTCTTGCAGGCAGCATAGGCGCCTCAAGCGGCCGATCCCGGTCGGGGCGTCCGCGCGCTCCGACCGAAATATTACTCGTCAGTACACCCAGTTCACGACCGCTAAGCAAGCGCTTTGAACTGTGACCTTCGCAACGCAGCGTAACCGGAACTCGACGGGCCCGCCGCAGACCGCGTGCGATCAGTCCCGCAGGCCGTTGAAGCATCCCTGGTGATACAGCAGCGGGCGGCCGGAGCCGGAGGGATCGCCGAGGACGACCTCGGCGAGCACGATCCGGTGATCACCGGCCGGGACGCGGCCGACGATCCGGCAGACCAGCCAGGCGAGCACGCCGTCGAGCACCGGTACGCCCTCGGGGCCCTCGCGCCAGACGGTCGGGGCGCCGAAGCGGTCGGCGCCGCTGCGGGCGAAGGTGGCGGCCAGCTCGCTCTGGTGCTCACCCAGGATGTGGACGCCCAGGTGGTCCCGCTCGGCTATCGCGGGCCAGCTGGAGGCGCCTGTGCCGATCCCGAAGGAGAGGAGCGGGGGGTCGGCGGAGACGGAGGTGAGGGAGGTGGCGGTGAAGCCGACCGGGCCGGAGTCACCGCGGGCGGTGATCACCGCCACACCGGCGGCATGGCGCCGGAAGGCGGAGCGCAACAGGTCGGGAGAGGCGAGCCGAACGGTGCCGAGGTCGGGCGAGGCCGTCATGGAGTTGTCCTTCTGCTGGAGGTCACGAGCCGGGCCTTCGGTGCTCAACGGTCCGGACAGGTGGCGCTCGCGGTGCGGGCGAGGTCGACGTGGACCCGCCCGTGGAGAAGGAGTTCGGTCGGCATACGGTCAGGCTGACGATAGGTGGCGCGCGCAGTCAAGTACGGTCCGCGAACTGGGAGATGTCCCACGGTCCTCCGAAACCCCCTCACACGGCCTCCCCGAGCGCCGCGACGACATCGGCCTTGCGGGGCTGTCCGGTGGCCCGCCGCACCACCCGCCCCGCGGCATCGAGCACCAGCACGGTGGGCGTCTTCAGGATCTCCAGGTCGCGTACGAGGTCCAGGTGGGACTCGGCGTCGATCTCGACGTGGATCACCCCCGGGACCAGGCCGGCGACCTCGCCGAGCACGCGCCGGGTGGCCCTGCAGGGCGCGCAGAAGGCGCTGGAGAACTGGACCAGCGTGGCCCGCTCCCCGAGTTCGCCACCCAGCTCGGCCGCTTCCAGCCGCCTGCCCTCGTCCCGCCCGCGCACGCGCACCCTCCCGCTCCGCCCTGTCCGTCACCCTGCGACAGCAACGGCCGGGCCGCGAAGATTCCCGCCTTCGCGGCGGTCCCCGCAGGGACGTCTCGGATCGTAGGCAAAGGTGCCTTGTAAAGGCGTCTTCGGTGTCGCGCGGGCAAGGGCGCCGACGTGACGAGGATCTCGCCGCCACGGGGCACCAGGACTGGCTACCCGTCCGTTCTTCGGGCACGATCTGCGAGACGCCGTAAACCTACGGCTGCGTAACTTTCCCGCCGGGAGCCCCCTTTCCCGAGCAGAGCAGAAAGGGTCTGTCCCGCCCATGGCAGAGCTGGTCTACCGTCCCGTCATCGGTTGCGCCAAGACGTTGTTCAAGGTCTGGGACCTGAAGATCGACTGCCAGGGGTCGGAGAACATCCCGCGCTCGGGCGGCGCCGTGCTGGTGAGCAATCACATCAGCTATCTGGACTTCATCTTCAACGGCCTGGCGGCCCTGCCGCAGAATCGCCTGGTGCGCTTCATGGCGAAGGAGTCCGTCTTCCGGCACAGGATCTCCGGTCCGCTGATGCGCGGTATGAAGCACATCCCGGTGGACCGCAAACAGGGCGAGGCGGCCTACTCGCACGCGCTGGACTCGCTGCGCTCCGGCGAGGTGATCGGGGTCTTCCCGGAGGCCACCATCTCGCAGTCGTTCACGCTGAAGAGCTTCAAGTCCGGTGCGGCCCGCCTCGCCCAGGACGCCGGTGTCCCGCTGATCCCGATGGCCGTCTGGGGCACCCAGCGGCTGTGGACGAAGGGCCAGCCCCGCAACTTCAAGCGCAGCCACCTGCCCGTCACCATCCGCGTCGGCGAGGCGGTCGAGGCACCTCGCGACCAGTACGCGGGCGCGATCACCCGCCGGCTGCGCGAGGCCGTCCAGGACGTGCTGGACGCGGCGCAGCGCGCCTACCCGGGCCGCCCCAAGGGCGCCGAGGACTCCTGGTGGCTGCCCGCCCACCTGGGGGGTACGGCGCCGACGGCCGAGCAGCTGCGCGCCGCCGAGGCCCACTGACCCCAGGCGCACCGGACCGCGAGGCACCGGCACCCGGCCCCCCTCGGGCGGCAGCCCGGCCGACAGGTTCGCGACCGTGAGGGGAGAGCCGGTCGGCTCTCGTGTGCCGACCGCGGTACGGGGGCTCGACGATGCGGCGCTGGTGCTGCGGATAACCGCCTACACCGGACGGGACGACCAGGACAGCGTGTTTCTCGACGCCTTCGACGACGAGGACTTCTCGCCGCTGAACACCCTGCCGCGCAGCATGCTGCTCAGCGCCCACGTCGGCTACACCGCCCGTACGAGCCACGCCGTGTACGAGACGGTCGTCCCCTTCGCCAACTCCGCCGCCCGGCACCTGGGGTGCGGCGCGAAGCCGCCGGGCGTGCTGCAGGGCGATATCGCGCCGGCCGATCCCGGCAAGGGGCAGCGCACAGTCCCGGTCACCGAGGCGGGCGGCACCGCCTGCGGCTGGGTGGCTCGGGCGCGGCTTCCTCGGGCCGCCGACCGGCGGGTCGAGCCGCTGATGAACGACACGGCTCCCGCCGGGCGTTGCGACCTGGTCGGGGGCGCCGCGCCGTCCTCGACGTACCTGAACTTCGCCGCCTGGTACGGCGGCTGGAGCAACCGTCCGGTCTCGTCCGGCGGGGTGCGTCGCGGTCTGACGGCCACCGCCCGCTGCGACGGCGAGGCGGCCAGCTTCGCGGTCAGCGGATCGCAGCGGATCCCGGGCGTCGGTACGGCGGAGAAGCGCAGGCTGCTGCGGGCCTTCGCCGCCGACCAGGCCGGGCGGCGCGGGTGCGCGAACCTGCGGCTGACGGGCCGAGCCCGGCCGCGGCGCCCTCACAGGAACCCGTAGCGGTACCCCTTCACGTAGGCGTCGTCCAGGACCTGGCGGATGGCCGCCGCCCGGGCGGCCGGCACCGTGCGGGCCTCGGCCCAGGCGTCCGGCGTCAGGAACATCTGTCCGCGCCCGTCCATGAGATCCCCGCGCACGGGCCCGCTCACCGGCCGACGGGCGATGCTGCCCATGGCCGGCCGGCCACCTGCCCCCCCCGCGGCCCGGTAGGCGCCCCGGGTGTGCCGGCGCGCGGACTCGTCGAAGGAGCGGAGGTCGCCGATGCGGCCGTGGCGGGCGCCGTCGGCCCTGGCGTACATCAGGGTGCCGAAGCGGCTCGCGATGTCGCGCAGGTCGTTGTCGGGTCCGAGGGCGCGGGGCAGGCCGTCCTCGCCGGGTTCCTTCTCGGGGTGCTGGTCCTGGTCCGTGCCCTGCGGGGTCAGCCGCTCCAGGTAGTGGGCGAGGCAGGCCCGCTCGGCGTCGTAACGGGACATGTCGTCCCGGGGGTCGAGGGCGCGGGTCGCCGCGGCCGGACCCTTCACCAACGCGCGTGTGGCGGCGGGCAGTTGACTGCACCCGTAGCCCTGCGCACCGAGTGCGAGCGGCACCGCCACGCCACCCGCGACGAGGACCGCCCCCACGGCCGGGACAAGCACCCGGTGCCTGCGCGGTCGCGCGAACTGCCCGCCGGTGCCGACGGCATCCCGGCCGGCAGGGCTCCGCTCCCGGCCCCGGTCGTCGGGGGTATGCGCCCCCGCGCCGTCCTGCGCGGGTTCCGGTGCCCTCCGTGTCCGGGCGCTGTCGTCGCCTTCCGCTCCCCCGTTGCTCATGGCCGAGATTGGCGAGTGCGATCGGGACAGCGAGCGGCGGGGTGGCGCGGCACGTACGCGGGGACGGCCCGCCCGGCCTCAGAGAGCGTCGGGGAGCGCCTGCCACAGGGACGGCCGGTCCGGGGCCGCCTTCAGGGCCTTGAGGACGGCCGGGTGCGGCGCGGCGTACAGACCCGGACAGTCCTCCTCGCCGGCCGCGGGGTCGGGGATCCACGCGAGTCGCTCGCCGTCCAGGGAGAACCGGGCGTCCACACCGGGCTTGTTGCCGCGCGGGTCCTGTCGGTGCCAGGCGCCGTGGAAGCGGACGGCGACCAGACCGTGCAGGACGTGGCCGCTGCCGTCGTCGTGCGCCAGCCGTTGGTAGCACAGGGCCGTGGGGATGTCCTCGGCGCGCAGCAGGGCGGCCAGCGCATGAGCCTTGGCGTAGCAGATGCCGGTGCCCTGGGCCAGCACGTCGGATGCGCGCCAGGTGACGCGCGGGTCACAGGAGTCCTGGGAGTGCGGGACGGTGTCCCGTACGAATTCGAAGGCGGCCCGCGCATAGGCATACGAGTCGGCGGCCTCGGAGGCCAGTCGCGCGGCTCGCTCCCGGACCACGGGGTGGTGATGGTCGATGGCCTCGTCCGCCGCCAGGTAGGCGGAGAGGTCGGCGGTCTTCTGGATCAGCTCCATGCCCGCAGAGCATAGGAATGCGATCACCCACGAGTCAATGACTTTACGGGCGATCGCATACCTATGCAGAATGAGCGCCTAGCGCGCCATCTCCTCCTTGAGCGCGGCCACGAAGGTGTCGACGTCCTCCTCCGTGGTGTCGAAGGAGCACATCCAGCGCACCGTTCCGGCCGCCTCGTCCCAGAAGTAGAAGCGGAAGCGCTTCTGCAGGCGCTCGCTCACGTCGTGCGGGAGCTTCGCGAAGACGCCGTTGGCCTGCACCGGATAGAGGATCTCCACCCCGTGCACCGCGCGCACGCCCTCGGCGAGCCGCTGGGCCATCTCGTTGGCGTGCCGGGCGTTGCGCAGCCACAGGTCCTTCGACAGGAGCGCCTCCAACTGCACCGAGACGAAGCGCATCTTGGAGGCCAGCTGCATCGACATCTTGCGCAGGTGCTTCATCTGCCGCACCGCGTCCTGGTTGATGACGACGACGGCCTCGCCGAAGACGGCGCCGTTCTTCGTCCCGCCCAGCGAGAGGATGTCGACACCGACCGCGTTGGTGAACGTCCGCATCGGCACGTTCAGGGACGCGGCCGCGTTGGCTATGCGCGAGCCGTCCAGGTGCACCCTCATGCCTCGGGCATGGGCGTGCTCGCAGATCGCGCGGATCTCCTCGGGCGTGTAGCGGGTGCCCAGCTCCGTGCTCTGGGTGATCGAGACGACCTGCGGCATCGCGCGGTGCTCGTCCTCGAAGCCCCAGGCCTGCCGGTCGATCAGCTCGGGCGTGAGCTTGCCGTCGGGCGTGGGCACGGTGAGCAGCTTCAGGCCGCCCATGCGCTCGGGGGCGCCGCCCTCGTCCACGTTGATGTGCGCGCTCTCGGCGCAGATCACCGCGCCCCAGCGGTCGGTGACCGCCTGGAGCGCGACGACGTTCGCGCCGGTGCCGTTGAAGACCGGGAAGGCCTCCGCGGTGGACCCGAAATGGCCGCGGATGATCCTCTGGAGGTTCTCCGTGTACTCGTCCTCGCCGTAGGCCACCTGGTGGCCGCCGTTGGCCACGGCCAGGGCGGCCAGCACCTCGGGGTGGGCTCCGGCGTAGTTGTCACTTGCGAAACCGCGGACCTGCGGGTCGTGGTGGCGACGCGCGTCGGTCTTGGGAGGATTCACGGCTTCTCGGTCAGCCACAGGCGGTTTCCGTTCACTTCGGCGGCGGACTTGCTCCAGACACCCTCGATGGCCTCGGCGAGGTCCTTGACGTCCGTGAAGCCCGCGAACTTCGCGTTGGGGCGTTCGGCGCGCATCGCGTCGTGCACCAGCGCCTTGACCACCAGGATGGCAGCTGCCGACGTGGGCCCTTCCGGCCCGCCCGCCTTGCGGAAGAAGTCGGCCAGGGCGAGCGTCCACGCCTCGGCCGCCGCCTTCGCCGCCGAGTAGGCGGCGTTGCCCGCGGTCGGATTGCTCGCGCCGGCGGCGCTGATCAGGACGTACCGGCCGCGCTCGCTGCGCTGCAGCGCCTCATGGAAGGCGAGGGAGGTGTGCTGCACGGTCTTGACCAGCAGCAGCTCCAGGAAGTCCCAGTCGTCCAGGCTGGTCTTCGTGAAGGTCTCGCTGCCGCGCCAGCCGCCGACCAGGTGGACGAGACCGTCGACGCGACCGAAGTCCTTCTCGATGTGGGTGGCCCAGTCCCGGGTGGACTGCAGATCGAGCAGATCCACCGTGTCACCGGTGACGCTGGCGCCACCGGACGCGTAGCGAGCCGCGTCCACCGCCTCCGACAGCCGCTGCGGGTCGTTGTCCGCCCCGACGACGGTCGCGCCCGCCTCGGCAAGCCGCATCAGCGTCGCCCGCCCGGCGGGTCCGCCCGCGCCGGCCACCGCGATCACCGCACCGCTGAGAGCCCCGTTGCCCACCATGTTCTTCCCCTCTTGAACAGTGTTCTTCAGACGGTCGCTCACGCAGCGATCCGCTCGGCGCCGTCCGCCGTGATGCCCTTGGTGGAGGCGATCACGTTCTTCAGTTTCTTGGACAGGGCCTCATAGAACATGCTCAGCGGAAACTCGTCCGGAAGCACGTCGTCCACGAGCTTGCGCGGCGGCTGGGTCAGGTCGAGGGCGTCCGGGCCCTTGGCCCACGTGGAGCCGGGGTGCGGGGCGAGGTAGGTCGCGACCAGTTCGTAGCCGGCGAACCAGTGCACCAGCTTCGGGCGGTCGATGCCGTCCTTGTAGAGCTTCTCGATCTCGGCGCACAGCTGGTTGGTGACCTGCGGGGCGCGCTCCCAGTCGATGGCGAGCTTGTTGTCGGTCCAGCGCACCACGTCGTGCTTGTGCAGGTAGGAGAAGAGCAGCTGGCCGCCGAGGCCGTCGTAGTTGCGGACGCGGTCGCCGGTGACCGGGAAGCGGAACATCCGGTCGAAGAGCACCGCGTACTGCACGTCACGGGCCTGCGGGACACCGTCGGCCTGCAGCTTCACGGCCTCCTTGAAGGCGGTGAGGTCGCAGCGCAGCTCCTCCAGTCCGTACATCCAGAACGGCTGGCGCTGCTTGATCATGAACGGGTCGAACGGCAGGTCGCCATGGCTGTGGGTGCGGTCGTGGACCATGTCCCACAGCACGAAGGCCTCTTCACAGCGCTTCTGGTCGTGGACCATCGCAGCGATGTCCTCGGGCAGCTGCAGGCCCAGGATGTCGACGGCGGCGTCGGTCACCCGGCGGAAGCGGGCGGCCTCGCGGTCACAGAAGATGCCACCCCAGGAGAAACGTTCCGGCGCTTGGCGTACGGCGATCGTCTCCGGGAACAGCACGGCGGAGTTGGTGTCGTAACCGGAGGTGAAGTCCTCGAACGTGATGCCGCAGAACAGCGGGTTGTCGTACCGGGTGCGCTCCAGCTCGGCCAGCCACTCGGGCCAGACCATGCGCAGCACGACCGCCTCCAGGTTGCGGTCCGGGTTGCCGTTCTGCGTGTACATCGGGAAGACGACCAGGTGCTGCAGACCGTCCGTGCGCCGCGCGGCGGGCTGGAAGGCCAGCAGGGAGTCCAGGAAGTCCGGCACCTGGAAGCCGCCCTCGGCCCAGCGGCTCAGGTCCTTCACCAGGGCCTGGTGGTAGGCCTCGTCGTGCGGGAGCAGCGAGGAGAGCAGCTCGACCGCGTCGACGACGCGTCGCACGGCGGCCTCGGCGTCGGCCCTGTCCGGGGCGCCCTCGGCCTCGAAGTCGATCGATCCGTCCTTCGTCTGCCATGGCCGGATCCGCTCCACGGCATCCTTGAGCACGGGCCAGGCCGGGTGCTCAACCACCCTGGTCGACGAAGGAACCTGTCCCTCCGTAGCCGCCTGCACAAGAATTTCCGTCATGTCCCATCCTCCACGGGAGAACCTCGCGTATGGACACCGTATGCATACCCGGTTTCCGCCATCAAGAGGTTGTGCGGGAAATTATTCCGTCCAACTCCTAGGTCACCGATGTTTTTCCTGCCGTACAGCGTGACGACGCTCACTTCCACTGGCAGCGACCGTCTCTCGCGCGAGGCCGCGCAGAGCGGTCACCCGCTCGCCGCCGAGCGCTCGCGCCTCTCCGGCAGCACCCGTCAAGGCGGCGCGGACTCGCCCACGACAGGGTGACGATGGGGCGTATACAGGCCAGCTGAGCGCCCGCCACGCCCCCGGATGCCTCATGCACGTGCGGGTTCATCACGGGTCCCGGCCATTAGGCTGCGACTCTGCTCGCGCGGACGACGGCGTCCGCCCGTCCCGCGCGTGCCGAGCCGCCGTCGACGGAAGCGAGTCGAACCTTGAACTTTCTTACCATCGGTCACCGCGGGGTCATGGGTGTCGAGCCCGAGAACACCCTTCGTTCCTTCGTCGCAGCGCAGGACGCCGGCCTCGACGTCATCGAACTCGATCTGCACCTGAGCAAGGACGGCGCCCTGGTCGTCATGCATGACGCGGAGGTGGACCGTACGACCGACGGCACCGGGCCGATCGCCGACAAGACCCTCGCCGAGCTGCGGTCCCTGGACGCGGGCCGCGGGGAACGGGTGCCGTTGTTCGAGGAGGTGCTCGACGCGGTGCACACCCCGGTCCAGGCCGAGATCAAGGACGTGGCGGCGGCCCGGGCGCTGGCGGCGGTCGTGCACGAACGCGATCTGGTCGGGCGCGTGGAGGTGTCCTCGTTCCACGACGAGGCCATCGCCGAGATCGCCCGGCTCGTGCCGGGCGTGCGCACGGCACTGATCGCCAGCCGGTACGACAAGGACGTGGTGGAGCGCGCGGTCGCCGTGGGCGCGGCGACCGTCTGCCTCGACATCCGCCGGCTCACCCTGGAGGTGGTCGCGCACGCGCGCACGGCCGGACTGCGGGTCATCGGCTGGGTCGTCAACACGCAGGATCATCTACGGTTGGTACGCGCCCTGGAGCTGGACGGCGCGACGACCGACTTCCCGGAGATCAAGCGCACGGCCCGGTTCACCGCCTAGGCAGCGGGCGTACGGGGCGCCGCACCGCGCAAGGGGCGCGCCCCGCCTGCCGGGTCACCCGGAAACGGTCATCCGAGCTTCTTGACGAGCAGCTCGAACTGCAGGTCGTCGCGCTGCGGGACGCCGTAGCGCTCGTCGCCGTACGGGAAGGGCGACATCTGTCCCGTACGGCGGTAGCCGCGCCGCTCGTACCAGGCGATCAGGTCGTCCCGTACGGAGATCACCGTCATGTGCATCTCGGTGACGTTCCAGGTCTCGCGGACCAATCGCTCGGCCTCGGCCATGACCTTCTTGCCGAGGCCGGCGCCCTGCAGGTCGGGACCGACCGCGAACATGCCGAAGTAGGCGTGGTCGCCGCGGTGTTCGAGCTGGCAGCAGGCGACGATCCGGCCGTCCTGCTCCACGCTCAGCATCCGGCTGTCGGGCGACTTGATCACCTCCAGCACACTCTCGGGGTCCGTCCGCCGGCCGTCCAGGATGTCCGCCTCGGTGGTCCACCCGGCCCGGCTGGAGTCACCGCGGTACGCCGACTGGATCAGGGCGACCAGCGCCTCGACGTCGGCGTCGGTGGCGTCGCGGAAGCTGGGTCCGGCGGCAGGGGTTTCCATGGGGCGGTCTCCGATCTCGGCGTGGCTCAGCCAGGGTCGAGGGTAACCCTGCCGCTAGGCTCCGCCTGCATGGTGCATGTACTCGGCAGCCGGACGCTGCTCACCCCGACCGACCCCGAGCGCTCGCGGACCTTCTACGGCGAGCGGCTGGGACTGTCCGTCTACCGCGAGTTCGGTACGGGCCCCGAGCGCGGGACGGTCTACTTCCTCGGCGGGGGCTTCCTGGAGGTCTCCGGACGCTCCGAGACCCCGCCCTCGCCCGCGATCCGGCTGTGGCTGCAGGTCGACGACGTGACGGCCGCGCACGAGGAGCTGCGCGCGCAGGGCGTCGACGTCCTGCGACCGCCGGTGAGGGAGCCGTGGGGCCTGATCGAGATGTGGATCGCCGACCCCGACGGCATCCGCATCGCACTGGTGGAGGTCCCGGCGGACCATCCGATGCGCTACCGGCCGGGCATCTGACCGAGTGCGCGGTAGGTGCTCACGACGGTCGGGTCCGGCCCGCTGGGGTCGTACATCCCCGGCAGGGGGCCGCGCTGCGCCATCCCGGAGAAGCGGGACCGGGCCGCCGCCCACCGGGAGAAGATCGTGCGCCTCGCCATACCGACACGGGCCAGGGTGGCGTCGGGCGGGCCGCGGGGCGGGCGTTGCCGGAGCGGCCGCGACCTCGCGGGTCTCGTGCATTGTCAGCAGGCCGTTGACCACCATCAGTGTCGCGGTCAGGCCGTGGACGCCGAGCGCGGTGGCCACGGAGCCGTGGTGGGCCGGCACGGTGGCCATGTCGCCGTACACGGCGAGGGCCTCCACCAGCAGCACCCAGCCCAGCGCCCGGCGGTTGCCCGTCACCAGCAGGATGCCCGAACCAGAGGATGAGCCCGCGGGCTCAGGCGAGGGCGGCGACCAGCAGGGCGAAGGCGGCGATGATGACGGCGACGCGGACGTAGTGGTAGCGGTCCCAGCGGTTCATCTGCTCCTTCCAGTCGGCGGGCCGGTTGTCAGGGGTCCACGTCTTGTTCCGGTTGTTGATCGGGACGAGCAGCAGAAGCGACATGATCACGCTGAGCATCAGCAGCGCGCCGGCGGTGACGACGAGACCGGTGCCGTGGTGGTGCCGTCCGGCGATGGCCCAGCCCACGACGAGGACGAGCGAGCCGATGTACCAGACCGGCATCACGGCACCGAGCATCCGGCCCCCGTGGGCATGGCCGAGTTGGCAGCTGTCCTCGGGGAGTGCGTTGAGGATCGGGTTGATGACGAAGGCGACGGAGAACTCCACCCCCACCATCACGCCGACGATCACGGTGGTGACGACCTCGAGTGCGCTGAGCATGATGACCCTCTCCACATCTAGTGTTGCTAGCTGATGAGGCAACGCTAGTACTGCTGCCGCTCGCCTGTCTAGCGATGCTAGAATCGAATCATGTCGGTACAGGAACGCAAGCAGCGCGAACGGGCGGAGCGAGAGCGCCTCATCGTGGCGACAGCCCGCGAACTCGCCGAGCAGCAGGGCTGGGACGCGGTCACCACCCGCCGGCTCGCCGAGCGCATCGAGTACAGCCAGCCCGTCCTCTACAGCCACTTCCGCGGCAAGCGCGAGATCATCGGCGCCGTCGCCCTGGAGGGCGCCGCCGAGCTGGCCGTGGCGGTGCGGGCCGCGGCCGCCGCCGCGGACGGCCCGCGCGCCCGGGTCGCCGGGCTCGCCCGCGCCTACCTCGACTTCGCCGCGCGCAACCCTGCGGTCTACGACGCCTTGTTCCAGCTCGACGGTGGTCTGGCGTTCGCGCAGGAGGACACCCTGGAGCCGCTGAAGGACGCCTTCGCCGCGCTGCTGGAGAGCCTGGGCGAGGTCACCGGGGACGGCGTCGACCCGGGGCTGTTCACCGAGGTGTTCTGGGCGTCCCTGCACGGCCTGGCGACCCTGACCCGGGCGGGACGGCTGCCACCGGAGGACATCGAACCGAGGGTGGAGCTGCTGGTGGACCGGCTCGCCGTGGTCTGACACCACGTCGGAGGCACGCGCCCGGAACGCCCACCGCCACCGCCGGACCGACTCCGAGGACCGCCGGTCCGCCTACCGCAGCGCGTCCCACGACGTCTTCTGACGCCCCCTGACGCCCTCCTACGCCCGCAGCGACCCCATCCGCCCCTCCAGGCGGCCGAGCAACTCGGCGAGCAGGCCGGCGAGTTCACCCTGACCGTCGGGGGCCAGGACGGACAATACGGCGGTCTCGTAGGCGAGTTGCTCCGGGAGGATGCCGTCGACCAGGTCGCGGCCGGCGTCGGTGAGCCGGAGGTGGGCGACGCGGCGGTCACGGGCGTCGCCGCGCCGCTCGACCAGTCCGCGTTCGGACAACTGCTTGAGCCGCTTGGTGACGGCGGCCCCCGAGGAGAAGGTCTCCCGGGCCAGCTCCCCCGGGGTCAGCTCGTGGCCGGTGCGGCGCAGCGCACCCAGCAGGTCGAACTCGGGACGGCTGAGTCCCGCCCGGCGCAGCGGCGCGTCCTCGGCCTGCTGGAGCAGTGCGGCGCAGCGGTTGATCCGGCCGATGACCTCCATGGGCCCGGTGTCCAGCTCAGGGTGCACGCTCTGCCACTGCCGGACCACCACGGCGACGGTGTCCTCACGGGGACCGGCACCGGTGCCGTTGTCGATGTCGGGGGTGGGGGGCTCGCCGGAGTCGGTGTGTTCGCCGAGGTCGGCCCGGGTCGCGGACTGACCGCCGTGCCGTGTGCGTGGGCCGGCCGTGCCGTCGCCGACTCCCGGTCGTGTACCGGGCGCGGGCGTCCCGCCGCCGGGGTGGGCGCCGACGGGCCCGTGGCCGCCCGCCGGATCCCCACCGGCCGTGCCGCCCACCGGCACCCGTCCGCCGTTCGTCGCCGTCATGGCCGTATGTCCTCCGTCGTCCTGCCGGGGTCCTGGTCCTGGCCCTGCTGCGTGCCTTGCTGCATGCGCTGCCGCTCGTTCCGCTGCCTGCCCTGCTGCTCGCTCTGATTCTCGTCCTGGTCCTGGGCCCGGGCTCGGGGGGCGAGGCCCTGGCGTCGTACCGTCGCCGCGAGCGTACGGTGTCCGGACTGCTCGGCGAGCACGACCCGCTCCTCGGGCAGGGCGCGCTGCCACCACTCGCCGGACACGGAGTCGGCCGTGGCGCGCAGATCGACGAGGGCGGCGGCGAGGGCACGGCGGGCGGTCTCCAGGGCGCGGGGTGCCGGGTGCGGCTCGGCCAGCAGTCGGGCGGCCCGCTCGCGGGCGCCTTCCGCCGCGGTCAGCGCGTGTTCCAGGCGGTCGCCGGCCCGCCGGTTGGTGACCGCGACGGCCGCGACGAAGCCGACCAGCGCGCCGACGAGGGTGTCCGCGACCCGCTGCGTCATCAGCTCGGCCGGGTTCTGGGCGCGGGCGAACTCGGTGATGAGCAGGGCCATCGGGGTGACGCAGACGCTGCCGAGCCAGTAGTTGCGGCCGATCAGCGCCTCGGCACCGAAGCCGAGGGCGAGGGTGCACAGCACCAGGGCGACGGGGTGGAGATGTGCGAGCGGGGTGAGGGCGGCGAAGAGGAGGACGCCGACGACGTTGCCGACGACGCGCTGGATGCCGCGGCTCCAGGTGAGGGTGACATTGGCCTGGTAGAGGGAGGCCGCGGTGACCAGCGCCCAGTAGGGGCGGCCGACGCCGAGCGCGAGGGAGGCGTAGCCGGCGAGGGCGCAGCCGATCGCGGTGCGCAGGGCGATCGGCGCGAGGGGGGCCAGGCGGTGCCGCAACGGCCGTCGCGGGTGGGCGGGTTCGGCCTCCGCACCGGGGAGTTCGTCGGCCGACGCGCACGGGGACTCGACGCGCGGTATCCGTCCCGTGCCGCGCAGTTCGCGGGCCCACGCGCGCAGCCGCGCCGGGTCGGAGTCGGCGGGGGCGGACAGGGCGACCTCGGCGCGCACGAGGAGCCGTTCGAGAGCGCGTCGGGTGCGGTCGGGGCGGGCGCCCCGGGCGAGCAGCGACTGCCGGGCGGCGTGGATCGCGGCGGCGCTCGCGGCACGAGTCCGGACGTGGCCGTCGGCGGTACCGCGAGTGTCGGCGTACCCGGCGGCGGCGTTCAGGGCCTGGGCGGTGGCCCGGCGCTCGGGGCCGTGCGGGCGCAGCAGCCCGGGCGCCATGCCGACCAGCCACGCCCACATGCCGGCCGCGAGGGCCAGCGCGGCATGTCCGGGCACCTGGTCGAGGGTCTGCGGCGCGAACAGCGAGGCGGAGCTGATGAAGGTCAGGACCACGTTCGCGGGCGGCCCGAGCCGGGTCGCGTCGGACACGGTCTTCTGGACGGCCGCCATCACGGCGCCGACGGTCACGAGCACGACGGCTTCACCGGTGAGCGACGCGGCGATCAGGGAGACGGCAAGGCCGCCGACCATGCCGAGGACCACCCAGGCCAGGACCCGGGCACGGGCGGCGTAGGGCCGGTTGTGGCCGTAGAGCGCGCACAGCGACCCGGCCATCGTGTACATGGCGAGGTCGAGGCGGCCGAGGGCCAGCAGGACCAGGTTGGGCGGGGCGACGGCGACGACCACGCTCAGCGCGGGCTTGAACCAGATGTCGGAGGGCCGCCCGAGGCGGAGCACCCCGGCGAGGGGAAGTCGGTGGCGGGTCACACTGCTCATACCACCAATTTAGCATGTGTTTTACTCGTAAAATTCCTGCGCGAGCCCACGGCCCGGTCCGTCCTCACCTGCCGCGCTCCGCGGAATGCTCCCCGTGTACACCCTTGCGCTCGCGTGCGCTCCGCCCGGGGCGGGCATCGCATCCTCGAGGGACCGTCGAGCGGGGAGGTGCGCGCGTGCACGGACCGGTGTCGGCAGCGTGGCTGCTGGTCGCGCTCTGCGCGGCGACCGGCGCCTACTGTCTGCTGCGGATGCGCAGCGGCGTCGAGGAGCAGCGGCGGGCCGCGGGCGGAGAGGCGCTCATGGGTTTCGGCATGGCCGTCATGGCCGTACCGGCGGCGGCGTTCAGCCCGCCGCGATGGGCGTGGCCGGTGTACGCGGCCGTGTTCGGCGCGGCGGCACTGCGCGCGCTGTGGGCCGTGCGCGGCGCCCCGCGCCATGTGCACCACCTGGTGGGCGCGTCGGCGATGGTCTACATGGCGGTGGCGATGGCCGTGGCCCCGCCCGGCGCGCACCACGCGCACGGCGGCGCCGGGGTGCCACTGCTGACCGGCACGCTGCTGGTGTACTTCACGGGTTACGTGCTGCTCGCCGGAGCCCGCCTGGTGCCGGCCGCGGTCGCGGTGCCCGCGAGCGGGTCCGGTGCCAGGGCCGAAACCGGGGTCGGGGCCGGGGCCGAGGGCAGGGCCGGTGCCGTCGGCTGGGGCGACCGGCCGGAGTTGGCACGGGCCTGCCGGCTGTCCATGGGGATCGGGATGGTCGCGATGCTGCTGGCCATGTGAGCCGATCCGCGCGAACCTGCGGGCGCGGTGCGCCGCGCGGCCGACCGGACGGTGGCCGCGAGCCGGGTGGTCGACAAGGATCACGGCATGCGCCTCAGCCCCGCCCCGCCCCGGTCCCGCCCTCGAACGGTTCGCACCGCGGCCCTGCTCGCCGCCGCCCTCGGCGTGTGCTGCGGGCTGCTGACGGCCCTCGTCGCGATCGGCTGGCAGCCGCTGCTCACCGTGGACGGCGACCTCTCCCGCACGACCCACCGCTGGGCCGTCCACGACCGCGCGCTCACCCACGTCTTCCGGGTGCTGACGGACTGGGTGTGGGACCCGCTGACCATGCGCCTGGTGTGCGCGGCCGCCGCGGTGTGGCTGGTGCGGCGGCACGCCGCCTGGTGGACGGCGTCGTGGCTGGCGGTCACCGTGGCCCTGGCGGCGCTCGTGCAGCGGGCGGTGAAGGCCGCCGTCGACCGGCCCCGCCCGGTGTGGCCGGACCCGGTCGACTCCGCCGACCAGGCGGCCTTCCCGTCGGGTCACGCCATGACCGCCACCGTGGTGTGCGGCCTGCTGCTGTGGCTGGCGCACCGCTTCGGCGCGGGCCGCGCCCGGTGGTGCACGGCCGTGGCGGCGGCCGTGGTCTCGGTGGCCGGCGTGGGCGTGACCCGGGTGTGGCTGGGCGTGCACTGGCCCTCGGACGTGCTCGGCGGTTGGCTGTTCGGGGCGTTGGTGGTGGCGGTGGCCGTGGTGGTCCTCGAACGGCGGTGGCCCGATCGGCTCACCAGGCCGGTTCACCGCCCCCGCTAGGGTCGGGCGCATGACTGCCGTGTTGTTCGACTTCTCCGGGACGCTGTTCCGCGTCGAGTCCACCGAGTCCTGGCTGCGTGCGGTGCTGAGCGAGTCGGGACACCCCCTCCCCGAGCCCGAACTGAAGGCGACGGCCGACGCCTTGGAGGCGGCCGGTGCGCTGCCCGGCGGTGCCTCACCGGTGCGGTTGCCGCAGGACCTGGCCGAGGTCTGGGCGGTGCGGGACGAGAGCGCCCAGCTGCACCGGGCCGCCTACACGGGCGTGTCCCGGCGGGTGCCGCTGCCCGATCCCCGGCTGCACGACGCGCTGTACGAGCGGCACATGACACCGGCCGCCTGGGCCCCGTACCCGGACGCCGCCGAGGTGCTGCGCACACTGCGCGAGCGCGGGATCGGCGTGGGCGTGGTCAGCAACATCGGCTGGGATCTGCGCCCGGTGTTCCGCGCGCACGGGCTCGACCGGTATGTGGACGCGTATGTGCTGTCGTACGAACACGGCGTGCAGAAGCCGGACCCGAGGCTGTTCTCGGTCGCCTGCGCGGCGCTGGGCGCCGAT
This sequence comes from Streptomyces yokosukanensis, assembly GCF_001514035.1. GTDB lineage: Bacteria > Actinomycetota > Actinomycetes > Streptomycetales > Streptomycetaceae > Streptomyces > Streptomyces yokosukanensis. The sequence goes on from NZ_KQ948210.1 coordinate 376,033, forward strand.
CCGCGGCAGGTGGTGATGGTGGGTGACAGCAAGGAGGCGGACGGTGGCGCGGCCGCGCTCGGCTGCCGGGTGCACTTCGTCGAGCACCTGCCGGTGGCGGATCGGCCCGACGCGCTGCTGCCGGTGCTGGACCTGGTGGGCTGAGCCCGCAAGGCGGCCGGGCGCGGGCCGCTCGGCCGCGTCGGCAACGCCTCGTGGAGGTCCGATGGACGCCTCATGGAGGCGCAGTGGAGTCTGCCTGTGGACGATCTCCCAGGAATCTCCCGATCCCGCGGCTCCCGCCCCTTCTCCTGGAACGAGGTCGGCCTCGGATCCGTCCTCCGAGCCGAAGAAGCCGTCCGCCTGAGACGATCCCCCGCGTCGCCCCAGACGGACGGCAGCCCTTGACAGGGCCCGCGCATGGCGGTGCCCAGTGCGTTGAGTATAGTTGGCTGGCAGCCAGTCAACGCAGGAGTTACAGGATGTCCCCGCGCAGCGCCTCGGTCAATGAAGAGTTGCGGCGACGTTCCCGGGAACGGCTGCTGCAGGCCGCCGTGGAACTGGTCGACGAGCGCGGTTTCGAGGCCACCACGCTGGGCGACATCGCGGACCGGGCAGGTTCGGCCCGCGGACTGGTGTCGTACTACTTCCCCGGCAAGCGCCAGCTGGTCCAGTCCGCCGTGCACCGGCTGATGCACCGCACGCTGGAGGAGGCGCTGGAGCGGGAACCGCACACCGAGGACGGCCGCGAGCGGCTGGCTCGGGCCATAGACGCGATCCTGGGCCTCGCCCACGACCGGCCGGTGCTCATGCGGCAGCACATGGCGGGGCTGCTGCAGGCGGAGGGCTTCGTGCAGTGCCCGGAGCAGCGCCGACTGTCGGAGCTGCTCGGCGACACCGTCGCCCGGTGCGGCTCCCAGGACGTGGCCGCCGACTACCCGATGCTGCGGGCCCTGTTGATGGGCGCGGTGTACGCGGCGCTGATCCCGGGAGTGCCGATGCCCGTGCCGGCGCTGCGTGCCGAACTGTTCCAGCGCTACGGCCTCGACCGGGAGGCCGGAGCACCGCCGGAGAGCGAGAGCGGCCAGGAGGCGAGGGGACAGGACCTGTCCCGGTTCTTCGCCACGGAGGAACGCCCGAGCGCCGACTGAAGGCCGCCCGGGCGTCGACTCGCCTCAGCGACGCCGTGCATGACGGGGCGTCAGAAGACCGGCGTCCCGTGCCTGGGCGATCAGCCTGAGGGAGCGGCGGCGACTGCGTCCGGTCGCGCTCATCACGGCGAGCACCGGGTCGACGCCTCCCTGCTGCGCGGCCCGGTACTCCCGCGCCACGAGCCGCCGGCCCTCGATGCCACGCGGCCACTCCGGCCGGGCGCGCCGGGGACCCGCGCCGAGCACGATGCCCTCCACGCCCCGGACGTCCGGTGCGGGCCACACCTTCGGACGCTCGCCTTCGCACCGTGCCTCGCCCTCGCACCGCGCCTCGGCGCGCACGCCTGCGTGCCGCTCCTGCGGGCTCGCGCTGTCGTGCGGCTTGTCCGGGCTCGCGCTGTCGTGCCGCTCCTGCGTGCGCTGCCCTTGCTGCCCTTCCTCGCCTTGCTGGCCTTGCTGGCCTTGCTGACCTTGCTGACCTTGCTGCCGTTCCCCCGGTTCGCGCCGTTCCTCGAAGCGCGCGCCTTCGTGCCGCTCCCGCGCGTCACCGGCCTCGGGTGCGGGCTGCTGAGCCGACGGCACGCCCTGCGGCGGCTCCTCCGGACGCTCGTCCTCGCCCCGCCCCTGCGGGTGCCGGTCGGCGTCGCCCCCGGACGGCCGCTGCGCCGCCATCCCGCAGGAGGCGAACAGCGGGCCCTCGAGCCAGTGCGCGAGCGCCGTCAGGTCGGCCAGGGAGAGGGCCGGCTGCGCGGTGACGTCCTCGATGGACACGCATCCGCCGTGCAGGACGGCCAGGGCGTCGACCCGAGCGCCGTCGGGGAAGGCCAGCCGGACCTGGAACCAGGAGGTGGTGCCGCCGTACTCCCGCACCTTCCACGCGGGCCACACGGACACCGCGCCGTCCTCCGCTTTCCGATCAGAAAGATTAAGCAAGGATGCTTCTAGCACACACGCAACGTAACCGCATGATCGCATTCCATACGAACGGACACGCGTCGTCGTCACCCCGCCGGCCCCTGCCGCCACAGGCCCGCGGATGCCATGCTGGAGCCGTTCGCACACCACCTCCTTCGGGCAGGGAGCATCGCTGTGCTGCGTGTCGCCGTCGTCGGTTCGGGGCCGAGCGGGTGTTACACCGCCCAGAGCCTGGTCCAGCTGGATCCCGAGGTCCGCGTGGACGTCCTGGACCGGCTACCGTGCCCGTACGGCCTGGTGCGTTACGGCGTCGCCCCCGACCACGAGAAGATCAAGTCCCTGCAGGGCAGCCTGCGGACGGTCCTGGAGCACGAGCGGGTGCGGTTCCTCGGCGGCGTCCGGGTGGGCGGCGGCCCCGGCGCGCTGCCGGTGGAGCGGCTGCGCGAGCTGTATCACGCGGTGGTGTACTGCGTGGGCGCCGCCACCGACCGCCGGCTCGGGATACGGGGTGAGGATCTGCCGGGCAGTTGGTCGGCGACCGACTTCGTGGCCTGGTACAGCGCGCATCCGGACGCGGCCGACGCGGGTTTCCTGCACGGAGTGCGGTCGGCCGTCGTCATCGGCGTGGGCAATGTGGCCGTGGACGTCACGCGGATGCTGGTCCGGGGCGCCGCGGAGCTGCGTCCGACGGACATCCCGCAGGCGGCGCTGGACACGCTGACGGCGAGCGGGATCACCGATGTGCGCATGGTGGGCCGGCGCGGCCCCTCACAGGCCCGCTTCACCACCAAGGAGCTGCGCGAGCTGGGCGGGCTGCCCGGCACCGAAGTCACCGTGGATCCGGCCGACTTGGCGCTGGATCCGGCCGACCCCGCGACGCTGCCCGCCGTGCAGCGCCGCAATCTGGAGGTGCTGCGCGGCTGGGCCGGCCGGCCGCCGGCCGACGCCGCCCGGCGGATCGGTCTGCGGTTCTTCCTGCGTCCCGTGGAACTGCTGGAGGACGCGGGCCGGGTGGGTGCCGTGCGCTTCGAGCGGACGGCGCCGGACGGACAGGGCGGGGTGACGGGCACGGGCCGGTTCGAGGACGTGCCCGCCCAGGTGGTGCTGCGCTCCGTGGGCTATCGCGGAGTGCCGCTGGACGGGCTGCCGTTCGACACGGCGAGCGGCACGGTGCCGAACACGGCGGGGCGCGTCCTGCGCGCCGGGGGCGCCTCTCCGGACGAGTACGTCGCCGGGTGGATCAAGCGCGGCCCGACGGGTGTCATCGGCACCAACCGGCCCTGCGCCAAGGAGACGGCGGCCTCCCTGCTCGCGAACGCTCCCGTGCTGAGCCGGAAGCAGGTCCCGAGCGATCCGGTGACGGCGCTGCGGGCGGCCGGGATCGAACCCGTGCCCTGGACGGGATGGCTGGCGATCGAGCGGGCCGAGGCCGAGTTGGGCGCGCGGCTCGGGCGGAGCGTGGTCAAACTGGCCGACTGGGACGCGCTGCTCACGGCGGCCCGGTCGTCGTAGGCCCGGCGGCCGGGGGTTCCCCGGCGGTCCGGCGGGCAGGACACACACCGGCAACAGACCGGAAATCAACAAACTGTTCAAGATGTCTACGGTCTCGTCCTGTTCGGATGTCATGTCCCGCCCGGCACTGTTGGAGTCCCCATGGCCACCACCGCAGACGTCCACCCCGTCGACGAGGTTCCACCGGTACGGCAGTTGGCCGCCTTCGGGCTGCAGCATGTGCTCGCGATGTACGCGGGCGCGGTGGCCGTGCCGCTGATCGTGGGCGGTGCGATGAAGCTGTCGCCCGCCGATCTGGCGTATCTGATCACCGCCGACCTGCTGGTGTCCGGGATCGCCACGCTGATCCAGTGCGTCGGATTCTGGCGGTTCGGGGTCCGGCTGCCGATCATGCAGGGCTGTACGTTCGCGGCCGTGTCGCCGATGGTGCTCATCGGGACGACCGGCGGGGGACTGCCCGCGATCTACGGGGCGGTGATCGTCGCCGGTCTTGCGATCATGCTGCTGGCGCCGGTCTTCGGCAGGCTGTTGCGCTACTTCCCGCCGCTGGTGACCGGCACGGTGATCCTGATCATCGGGGTCTCGCTGCTGCCGGTCGCGGGCAACTGGGCGGCGGGCGGTGCCGGCGCGAAGGACTTCGGGGAACCGAAGAACCTGGCGCTCGCGGCTTTCGTGCTGGTGGTGGTGCTGGCCGTGCAGCGGTTCACGCCCGCGTACCTCGCCCGCATCGCCGTGCTCATCGGTATCGCGGTGGGCCTGGCGGTCGCGGTGCCGTTCGGGTTCACGGACTTCGGCGGGGTCGGCGACGCCGACTGGGTCGGCATCAGCACGCCGTTCCATTTCGGGACGCCGGTCTTCAAGGCCTCGGCCATCGTGTCCATGCTGGTGGTGGCGTTGGTGACGATGACCGAGACGACCGGTGACCTGATCGCGGTCGGCGAGCTGACCGGCCGGAGGGTCGAGTCGCGCTCGCTCGCCGACGGGCTGCGCGCGGACGGTCTGTCGACGGTGCTGGGCGGGGTGTTCAACACCTTCCCGTACACGGCGTTCGCGCAGAACGTGGGCCTGGTCGGCATGACCCGGGTGCGCAGCCGCTGGGTGGTCGCGGCGGCCGGCGGGATCCTGGTGCTGCTGGGCCTGCTGCCCAAGCTGGGCGCGGTGGTCGCGGCGATCCCGGCGCCGGTGCTGGGCGGCGCGGGACTGGTCATGTTCGGCACGGTCGCGGCGAGCGGGCTGCGGACGCTGGCCCGGGTCGACTTCAGGGGCAACAGCAATCTCACCGTGGTGGCCGTCTCGCTGGCGATCGGCATGCTGCCGGTGGGTGTGCCGACGGTCTACGAGAAGTTCCCGGACTGGTTCCAGACGGTGATGAACAGCGGCATCAGCGCGGGCTGCCTGTCCGCGATCGTGCTGAACCTGCTCTTCAACCACGTTCCCTCCAGGACCGGTTCGGATGCCGTGGCCGAGGCGGAAGGGGCCGTGTAGGTCCTGGGGCCGGGTTCCTCAGCCGGCGTCGCCGAGGCGGACGGACTGCCGGTCCGCGGCGGCGAGGAGGCTGTCGAGCAGCCCCGGGAAGAGGCCGTCGAGGTCGTCCCGGCGCAGTGCGTTCATCTTGGCCGTGCCGCGATAGACCTGCCGGATGACCCCGCTCTCGCGCAGCACCCGGAAGTGGTGCGTGGTGGTGGACTTGGTCACCGGCACATCGAAGTGGGAGCAGGACAACTCGGCCTCGGCGGCGGCCAGTTCGCGGACGATCCCCAGCCGCATCGGATCGGAGAGCGCGTGCAGCACGGCCTCCAGGCGGATCTCCGCCCGGTCGGGGTGCGGCAGTGCGCGGCCAGGGGTGGCGGTGTCGGTCACGGCGGCTGCCCTTCTTCGCGGAACTCGTCGACCGCGACCATTGTACGAGAGGCATCGTAGTTTGACATGCCTCGTAGTACGAGGGTTATCGTACGAGTCGACCAGTGGTCCCGTGACGAATGGAGTCCGTCGTGAGCGTGCTCTTCGAGCCCATCACCCTGCGCGAAGTGACCATCCCGAACCGGGTGTGGATGCCGCCGATGTGCCAGTACTCGGCCGAGCCGGACGGGCCGCTCGCCGGCGCCCCGCACGACTGGCACTTCGCGCACTACGCGGCGCGCGCCACGGGCGGCACCGGCCTGATCATCGTGGAGGCCACCGCGGTCTCGCCCGAGGGCCGGATCTCCCCCTACGACCTCGGCCTGTGGAACGACACACAGGTGGAGGCCTTCCGCCGGATCACCCGCTTCCTCACCGCCCAGGGCGTGGTGGCGGGGATCCAGCTGGCGCACGGCGGACGCAAGGCGTCGACCGACCAACCCTGGAAGGGCGGCGCCCCGGTCGGGCCGGAGGCGCACGGCTGGCAGCCGGTCGCCCCGAGCGCGGTGCCCTTCGACGAACGCCACCCCGTGCCCACCGAGTTGACGGTGGAAGGGATCGAGGAGATCGTCGGCCAGTTCGCCGCCGCGGCGCGCCGGGCGCTCGACGCCGGGTTCGACGTCGCCGAGATCCACGGCGCCCACGGCTACCTGATCAACGAGTTCCTCTCCCCGCACTCCAACCACCGCACCGACGCCTACGGCGGCTCGTACGAGAACCGCACCCGGTTCGCGCTCGAAGTCGTGGACGCCGTACGGGCGGTGTGGCCCGAGGGCAAGCCGGTGTTCTTCCGCGTCTCGGCCACCGACTGGCTCCAGGACGGCGGCTGGAGCGCGGAGGACACGGTCCGCTTCGCCCGCGATCTGCACGCCCACGGCGTCGACCTCCTCGACGTCTCCACCGGCGGCAACGCCTCCGGCGTGACCATCGCGACCGGGCCCGGCTACCAGGTGCCGTTCGCCGCCCGGGTGAAGGCCGAGACCCCGCTGCCCGTCGCCGCCGTAGGACTGATCACCGAGGCCGGGCAGGCCGAGAAGATCCTCACCAACGGTGAGGCCGACGCCGTGCTGCTCGGCCGCGAGCTGCTGCGCAACCCGTCCTGGGCCCGGCACGCGGCCCGCGAGCTGGGCGGCGAGGTCAGCGTGCCGGACCAGTACCACCGCTCGGTCTGAGCACGGCGGCACGGACGGTCGCCCGGTGGCCGCCCGGCGGTCTCCTCCCGGCCCGGTGCGGCACCCGCCGCCCGGCCGGTGCCGTCCCCGCCGAGCGGGGTGCACCGCGCGGCCGACCGAAGCCACCTCCTGCCCCTGCCCCGGCTCGCGGACCCGATCCCCGCGCCGTCGCCCTCCCGCCCGCTCTGCCACCGCCCGCCCTCGCGGACGCCCGCCGCACCGGGGCCGCCCCTGCTCGCCCGGGTCTGCTCCGAGCCCGTGCCGCGCGGTGCGAGGATGTGGCGCGAGGGAGGGCGGATGGGGCGCAGGGAGCGGGAGGCGGTCGCGCGGGCGGCGCGGCTGTACGAGGCGGGGCGGTCGCTGGCCGACGACCACGGCAGGGCCGTCGAGGCGGTTCGGGCGGCGCTGCGGCCGATCCAGGACGCGGCGGTGGAGCGGGCGCTCGACGCCATCCCCGTCGCACGGCTGCAGGACGCCACGGGCGGACGGCTGCGGCTGGGCAGTGTCGACAGGAGCGGACTGCGCACGGTCCGGCAGGTGCTCGACGCCGGGTCGTACCGGTTGCGGCAGATCCCCGGAGTGGGTGAGCGGACCGCGGGCCAGATCGTCGCGGCCGCCCGGCAGTTGTCCGACGCCGTGCACGAGACCGTCGCCGTGCACATCGACGTCGACCACCCGGACCCGCGGACGACCGCGCTCGTCATGGCCCTGCAGGTGCTCGTGGAAGCCGGGCCCGAGGCGCGCCGTGCCGTCGACACGGCCGCCGCGCTGACGAAGCGGCTCGGTCCCCTGCTGGACGACGCCCGGCCCGCCGCCGGGCGCCTGAGCATGCTGACGGCCGGGCAGGCCAGGAAGGCCCGCGCGCTGGAGGCGGTCGGGCAGATACGGACGCTGGTGGACGGGGCCGTGCGGGACGGCACCCCCGAGGCGCTCGCACAGGCGTCGGTGGACCTGCTGCGGGGGACCTCCACCGACCTCGCCGCCTGGGCGGACTTCGAGCTGCGCTCCGCCGAGTACTACGGGCTGCTCGCCGAGATCTCCGGGCCCGCCCCGAACACGGCCGCCGCCGAGGGGTTCCTGCCCGACGGCATCGCCGAGCGGGTGCGCGGCCAGCAGCTCGACGACTCCCGGCTGCGGGTGTCGCTGCGCGGCTATCAGGCGTTCGGTGCCCGCTTCGCCCTGGCGCAGCGCCGGGTGATCCTCGGCGACGAGATGGGCCTCGGCAAGACCGTGCAGGCTCTGGCCGCGCTGACGCATCTGGCCGCCGAGGGGCAGAGCCACTTCGTGGTGGTCTGCCCGGCGAGCGTCCTGGTGAACTGGACACGGGAGATCGAGGCGCGCACCTCGCTCCACGTCACCCCCCTGCACGGACCGGACCGGCACGACGCCTTCGCCTACTGGCAGGGGCGGGGCGGCGTCGCCGTGACGACGTTCGACGCCCTGCGCGGATTCCCGGTCCCGGGCGGCGGAGAGATCGGGATGCTGGTGGTCGACGAGGCGCACGCCGTGAAGAACCCCAAGGCGCTGCGTTCCCAGGCCGTCGCCCAGTGGGCCGGGCACTGCGGACGGGTCCTGTTCATGACGGGCACGCCGATGGAGAACCGGGTGGCCGAGTTCCGCAACCTGGTCCGGCTGCTCGACCAGGCCGTGGCGGACCGCATCGGCGACCAGGCCGCACTGCCCGGCTCCGTGGCCTTCCGCAAGGCGGTCGCCCCCGTCTACCTGCGCCGCAACCAGGTGGACGTCCTCGCCGAACTGCCCGCCCTGCAGCAGACGGACGAGTGGGAGGAGCCGAGCGCCTCGGACGAGGAGGCGTACCGGGAGGCGGTGTGCTCCGGCAACTTCATGGCGATGCGCAGGGCCGGGTACGCCCGCCCGGAGAAGTCCGCCAAGCTCGTCCGGCTCCGCGAGATCGTGCACGAGGCCGGGGAGAACGGGCTGAAGGTGGTGGTGTTCTCCAACTTCCGGGACGTCCTGGGCGTGGTGCGGGACGCGCTCGACGCCGGGCCGCGGACCGGCGGTCCCGTGATCGGCCCGCTCACCGGCAGTGTGCCGCCCGAGCGGCGCCAGCTGCTCGTCGACGAGTTCACGGCCGTGCCCGGCACGGCGGTGCTGCTGGCGCAGATCCAGGCGGCGGGCGTCGGGCTCAACATCCAGGCCGCCTCCGTCGTGATCATCTGCGAGCCCCAGATCAAGCCGACCGTCGAACAGCAGGCGGTGGCACGGGCCCACCGCATGGGCCAGGTACGGCCGGTCCGGGTGCACCGCCTGCTGGCTCCGGGCGGCGTCGACGAGCGGATGGTGCAGATGCTGAAGCGGAAGGCCCGCCTGTTCGACGCCTACGCCCGCCGCAGCGAGGTGGCGGAGGCGACCCCGGACGCCGTCGACGTGTCGGACACGGAGCTGGCGCGCCGCATCGTCGCGGAGGAGCAGACCCGCCTGGGCTTCACACCGAGCGACCCCGGCTCCGGATCCGGATCCGGCACCCTCGGCGTCGCATCCGGTGCGCGCGCAGATGACCTCTCCGCCACGGAGCCCGCCGAAGCCGTCGACGGCCGGTTCTCCCCGTCGGGGACCAGCGGTCGGCCTCCGGCCTAGGAGGTGTCGTCGAACTCCCGCCGTCCGCCCGAAGGGCGGGCTCAGGGGCGCCAGGAGTCGTCGTATCCGGGATGGCCGGCGAACGGCGCGGCGAGCAGGCGCAGCGTGGTGCAGGCCGAGCGGGGGCCCTCCGCCTCGCGGCAGGTGCGGCACCGGCCGTCGTCGCGTGTCCGGTGCTCCCGCGACAGCGCCCGCTTCGCCTGGAGTTCGCGCAGCACCCGGGCCGGATCGTGCCGGGCCACATGGGTGAGCAGCCGCACCGGGTCCTCGGCGCCGAACTGCACCAGCGGCGTGTGCGTGGTCCCGCCGTCCTGGGACGTGAGCACCTGCTCGATGTCGTCGGCCATGACACCCCATACGGCGCCGGGCGCACCGGCGATCGCGTCGCGTGCCACCCGTTCCTCCTCCTCGAACCGGGCCCGCAGAAACCCTTCGAGGGACTCCGGCGTCATGCGGCGCGCTCCCTTCGCCCCACCGACGCGGCCAACTCCCGCTGGAACCCGGCGTACGCCGTGCGCAGGGTGTCCCCCGGCCAGTCGGCGGGGAGGAGTTCGCGCGGCAGGACCGGGTCGGTGAGCAGGTGACGTACGGCGGCGGCGTAGGCGGTGAGGCGGTCCGCCGGGCTCCGCGCGGCCGCGGTGCGGGCGAGCAGCAGCCGCGCGGTGGCCGCCCAGGCGTCCAGGGGCCAGAGCCGGGCCACCAGGTCGGGCGCGGGCTCGTCGGGGCGTGCGGCGTACGTCCGGGCGACCGTGCGCAGCGGGTCCGGCAGGACGCGGTCGAGGTTGGCCGGGCGCAGCCACACGCCCTCGCGGAGTTCGGCCAGGCGCAGGGCGGTCAACCGGGCGCGCAGTTCGGCCCGTTCGGCGGGGCCGCGGCCGGTCGCCGTGACGACCACCATCTCCCAGTCGCCGCTCCACGCGCGCGTGCCGGGGCGCAGTGCCTCGTCCTGGCGCCGCTGGCGGGCCAGCAGCCGGTCGCTGAGCCGGTAGACGGCGTCGGTGCGGCGCAGGTCTCCCGCGCTCACCATCCGGCTCAGCGCGGCCCGCAGCGTGGATCCGCCGACACCGAAGGGCTCCACCAGCCGGACCAGGTCCTTCACCGGTAGTTCCGCGGGGTGCGCGCCGAGGAGCAGGCTCAGTACGACCGACCGCGCGGACAGCGGCCGCAGGCCTGCCTCCTGCGGATCGGGCGAGACGTTCATGCGCATGGGCACGTACTGTACGTGGACTCGCATGTTGCACTATTGCTACAGTCGCAGAAGAAGTGCAACATGCTCTCATGGTCTCGATTCCCGCCCAGTCGCCCGCGCAGCCGCCCGCCCAGTCGCGGCCTCAGCCGCAGCACGCCGCCTCCGACGCGACCCACGACGTCACCAACCAGGCCCCGCCCCTGGCCCCGTACGACGCCTCCGACGACGCGGCCCTGCTGGAGGGGCTGCGCCGCGAGGGTGCCGGGTGGGCCGAGGACGGCATCCGGCGGCTGGGGGCGCGCGCCGGGAGCGTGGAGGCGCAGGAGTGGGGCGAGCTGGCGAACCGGTACGAGCCGGTGCTGCGCACCCATGACCGCTACGGCCACCGCGTCGACGAGGTGGACTTCCACCCCAGCTGGCACCACCTGATGCGCACGGCGGTCGCCGAGGGGCTGGCCGGGGCACCGTGGGCGGACCAGCGTCCCGGCGCCCATGTGGCCCGCACCGCGGGCGGACTGGTGTGGGGGCACACGGAGGCCGGACACGGCTGCCCGACGTCGATGACGTACGCCGCCGTGCCCGCGCTGCGCGCACAGCCGGATCTGACCAAGGTCTACGAACCGCTGCTCACCAGCCGGGAGTACGACCCGGAGCTGCGCGTGCCCACCGAGAAGCCGGGCCTGCTCGCAGGGATGGGCATGACCGAGAAGCAGGGCGGCTCGGACGTGCGGACGAACACCACCGCGGCCACACCGACCGGTGAGCCCGGGGTGTACACGCTGCGCGGGCACAAGTGGTTCACGTCGGCGCCGATGTGCGACGTCTTCCTGGTGCTCGCGCAGGCGCCAGGCGGCCTGTCGTGCTTCCTCGTGCCGCGCGTGCTGCCGGACGGCACTCGCAACACCTTCCGCGTCCAGCGCCTGAAGGACAAGCTGGGCAACCGCTCCAACGCCTCCTCGGAGCCGGAGTTCGACCGGACCGTGGCCTGGCTGGTGGGGCCCGAGGGGCGGGGCGTGAAGACCATCATCGAGATGGTCAACTGCACCCGGCTGGACTGTGTGATGGCCTCCGCGACGCTGATGCGCAAGTCGCTGGTCGAGGCGGGCCATCACGCCCGGCACCGCAGCGCGTTCGGCGCCCGGTTGGCCGAGCAGCCGCTGATGCGCAACGTCCTGGCCGACCTGGCGCTGGAGTCGGAGGCGGCGACGACACTCGCCCTGCGGCTGGCCGGTGCGGCCGACCGCGCGGTGCGCGGGGACGCCGGGGAGCGGGCCTTCCGGCGGATCGCCACCGCCGTCGGCAAGTACTGGGTCACCAAGCGGGGACCGGCGTTCACCGCGGAGGCGCTGGAGTGCCTGGGCGGCAACGGCTACGTCGAGGACTCCGGGATGCCCCGGCACTACCGGGAGGCCCCGCTGCTGTCGATCTGGGAGGGCTCGGGCAACGTCAACGCACTGGACGTGCTGCGCGCCCTCAGCCGCGAACCGGACAGCGCCGAGGCCCTGTTCACCGAACTCGCCCTCGCGCGCGGGGCCGACGCGCGCCTGGACACGGCGGTCGCCGCGCTCAAGGACCAGTTGGCCGAAACCGACCAGACGGGCGCCCGCCGGCTGGTCGAGCGGATGGCGCTCGCCCTGCAGGGCGCGCTGCTGGTGCGGCACGCCCCGCACCCGGTCGCGGACGCCTTCTGCGCGAGCCGGCTGGGCGGCGACTGGGGGCACGCGTTCGGCACGCTGCCCGCCGGAGCCGGCCTCGACGCGATCCTGGAGCGTGCGCTGCCCGGCCTGAACTGACCCCTGCCCCTGACGAGTACGACCCCTTTCGCGAAGCTCCCGTCCGGCGGGCGAGGGCCGTTGGCACCCTGGCCGGTGACAGCCGACGGATCGCACACAGTCAGCGCGTGGTTCCGGACCGTTGTCAGTGCCGTGGTGCACACTCGCGATCAGGTGGCACTCGTCTGGGGAGGGCAACGTGTTCACGGGGATCGACGAGGTCGACTGGGCCTCGCTGCGGCACGCGCACGGCAGCGCGGAGGACGTGCCCGGCTGGTTGCGGTCGCTGGCGTCCGCGGACACCGTCGAGCGGGCGACCGCGCTCGACGGGATGTACGGCGCACTGCACCACCAGGGGTACGTGTACGACTCGACGCTGGCCTGCGTCCCGTTCCTGCTCTCGCTCGTGGCCCGCGAGGAGCTGCCGGACCGGGGCGGCATCGTGGAACTGCTGGTCGGCATCGGCGCGGAGAGCGCGGACGGGGACCCGCGCGCACGGGAAGCGGTGTGCGCGGGCGCCGAGGTGTTCGTCCGGCTCGCCCGGGACCCGGACCCGGCGGTGCGCCGGGCGACCGCCGGGGCCCTCGTCCACTTCCTGGCCGCGCCCGCGCGGGTCCTGGACCTGTTGCGGCAGCGGCTGCGGGCCGAGCGCGACGACCGCGTCCTGCTCGCGCTCACGGAGGCGCTCGGCCTGTTCACCCGCCGCCACCCCGCGCACGCCGGCGCCGCGGTGGACCTCCTGGCCGAGCAGAGCGCGCCGCCGTACGCGCCGGGGCCGCGGCTCGCCGCGCTCGGACAGCTCGCGCTCGTCGCACCCGCCCGGCTGCCCGCCGATCCGGTGCCGACGGCGGTCCGGCTGCTGCGGGAGCGCACGGCGCAGCGAGCCCGGTTGCCGGACCTTGGCGCCGCCGACACCCTTGTCCGGCGCCTGCACCGGCTGCGCCCGTCCGACGAGGAGGGCTCCCGTCTGCTGCGCACCCTGCACACCGCCCTCGGCGACCACGTGGGTGAGCGGACCGCGCTGCTCAGCGGGCAGTTGACCAGTCCCGACCCGGTGGACCGGTGCAATGCGGTGTGGATGGCGGCGGCACTGCTGCGCGGCTGGCGCGGCGACCACAGCGGAACCGTCAGCCTGCTCGGCGCCCAACTGAGCGCGGAGCAGGACCGATTACGGGACGCGGCGGCAGCGGTCCTCGCGGAGCTGTTCGCGTCGGCCGCACCCGCCGCCGACGCGCTGCACGCGCTGGTGGGTGCCCGCCCCGACCTGTGGACGCACCGCGGCGGGCGCGGCTCCGCCAGGCTGGGCGGCCCGCTCAGGGCGCTCGCCAGAAGCGGCGATCCGCGCGCGGTCCCGGCCCTCGCCCAACTGCTGGCCGGCCCGGCCGCGCCGGAGGACCTGGGGTTCGAGGTGGCTCATCTGGGCCCCGCCGCGGCCCCGCTCGCGCCCGCGTTACGGCACCGGCTCGGCCGGATCCCCCTCGCCGCCCCCTCCGCCGCCCGCTGCGCCGCCCCGCTGCTGGCCGCGGTCGCGGCCGTCGGAGACGAGGGGGCGGTCCCGCAGGTGCTGCGGCTGCTGTCGGGGGCTCCCGAGGCGCTGGGCGCACGGGACGCGATCGCGGGCCAGGCCATCGGGGCTCTGGTGGCCTTGGGCGGCGCCGCCGAGGCGATCCCGACACTCCAGGCGCTCCTGCGCACCCGCCACGCCGCCGCCGCGGCCGGCGCACTCTGGTCGGCGCGGCGGGACGCCACCGTCGTACTCCCCGTGCTGCTGCGGGAGTTGGCCCAGGGCGAACCGGCGAACCGATGCCGCGCCGCCGCGCAGCTCGGCGTAGTGGGACCGGCCGCGCGCGCCGCGCTGCCCGCGCTGCGCCGGGCGGCCCGCTCTGGGCCCGCGCGGGAGCGGGTGGCCACCGCGTGCGCGCTGTGGCGCGTCGACGCGGATCCGCAACCGGTCCTGCCGGTGTTCCGTACGGCCTGGACCGAGGACCCGCACACGCGCGGCCCGATCGCCCGCTGCCTCACCGCGATGGGTCCCGCCGCCGCGCCGCTACGGCACCTGGTGACGGCGGAGCTGGCCGCCCCGCGCCGCCCTCCGGCCCGCACGCGCGGAGCCGACGGCTGGGGCATACCGCAGGACGAGGCGCTGCTGACAGCGTGCCGGAAGGCGTTGGAGGCAATGCGGGCAGGCGCGGATCCGGCACAAGCAGGTGCCTGACGAGCCGTCGGGCCACCGGCTGGGCGATGCTGCCCTCGAACGGCCCGGCCCGGGAGGCGTCCGCCTGCCCCCGCCCGGCCCACCAGCACCTGGGCGGCCCACGCGGGCCGCACGGACCAGGTCGGCGTGCCGCACCCGAGCCGGGCAGGCGGCGGGTTTCAGCCCGACCTGCGGCCGTGATCGGACCATCCGCCCCACTGCGGTCCGAGCCGCGCCCATTCCGCGTCCCAGGCGTCCATGCGACGGCGTTCCAGCCGGCCGCGCAGGGCGAGGCCGGCGACGAAGGGGACGGCCGCCGCGCTCACGCCCACCAGGCAGCCGATCAGGGCGCCGCGGAAGTCGGCCTCGGAGGCGGAGGTGGGGCGGTCGACGAGATGACCCTGCGGATCGGTCCAGACGGTGACCGGGGTGCCGGCCCTGCTGCCGGCCTGCACCCGGACCTGGCCGGTGTGGACGGAGCCGTCGGCCACCCGCCAGCGGACCTTGGCCCAGACCCGTTCACCTGCGGAGGTGTGGCTGTGCACGGGGGAGTTTCCGGGCGCCCGTCCCACGACACGGGCCACGACGGGACGCCACTCCGCCCGTTCCTCAGCGAGCCCGTGTTCCACCGACCGGGCCGCCACCAGACCGCCCAAGGCCCCCGCCAGGACGGTCAGCAGCCAGGCGCCGAGCAGCACCCAGGCCTCCACCACGTCGGCCCGGCGCTTGAGCGGGTTGCGCCGCCAGCGCCACCATCGCGCCTTCGGACCCCGGAACACCTTCGGACCACGGAACACCTTCAAAGGCATCCTCCCCACGAGCGCACCGACCGGCCGGAACGCCCTCCCATACGCGGGAGATCGCCCCGTTGCTCACGAAGCCGTCTCCTCGACGGTCGCACGAGACACCCCGTTCGCGCAGGCGCATGCCGTAAAGGGGCGTGGCCGATCTCCGCCACAGGCCGACGACACCGCCGTGACCTGTGGAAACGCGTAGTTCAGCGGGGAGTGTCAGTGGCGGGGTGCAGACTGGCCGACAACTGACGACTTCCTGTCTCACGACTACCTGGACGAAGGCGTCCCGGAGGTGATCGGCATGACCGAGGTAATGCTGGCGGTGGGCACCCGCAAGGGACTGTTCATCGGGCGGCGAAGGGGCCGCGGCGCCTGGGAGTTCGACGACAGCCCGTATTTCAACGCCCAGGCGGTCTACTCCGTCGCGATCGACACCCGGCAGCCCCGGCCGCGGCTGCTGGCGGGCGGCGACAGCGCCCACTGGGGCCCGTCGGTCTTCCACTCCGACGACCTCGGCCGCAGCTGGACCGAACCGCCGCGACCGGCCGTCAAGTTCCCCAAGGACACGGGCGCTTCCCTGGAGCGCGTCTGGCAGCTGCACCCGGCCGCCGCCGAGCCCGGCGTGGTCTACGCGGGCACGGAACCGGCGGCGCTGTACCGCTCGGAGGACCGCGGCGAGAGCTTCGACCTGGTCAGGCCGCTGTGGGAGCATCCGACCCGCTCGCGGTGGGTGCCCGGCGGCGGCGGTGAGGGGCTGCACACCGTGGTCACGGACGCCCGCGACCCCCACGCGGTGACCGTGGCCGTCTCGACGGCCGGGGTGTTCCGCTCCACCGACGGCGGCACGCACTGGACGCCGTCCAACTCCGGTGTGTCCGCGGTGTTCCTGCCGGATCCGAACCCGGAGTTCGGCCAGTGCGTGCACAAGATCGCCAAGGACGCGGGCGATTCGGACCGGCTGTATCTCCAGAACCACTGGGGGGTGTACCGCAGCGACGACGCGGGGGCGCACTGGACCGACATCGGCGCGGATCTGCCGTCCACCTTCGGTTTCGCGGTGGCCGCTCATCCGCACCGGGCCGGCACGGCGTACGTCTTCCCGATCAACGCCGACGCCGACCGGGTGCCCGCCGGGCACCGCTGCCGCGTCTTCCGCACCACCGACGCGGGCCGGAGCTGGGAGCCGCTGTCCAAGGGACTGCCCGAGGAGGATCACTACGGCACGGTGCTGCGCGACGCCCTGTGCACGGACGACGCCGACCCGGCGGGTGTCTACTTCGGCAACCGCAACGGCGAGGTGTTCGCATCGGCCGACGACGGCGACAGCTGGCAGCAGCTGGCCGGCCATCTGCCGGACGTGCTGTGCGTACGGGCGGCGGTGATCGCCTGACCCCTGTGTGCGGGCGGGCGGGCCGCACGGGGACGCCTCCGCCGACCTTCGGCCATCGGTTGATCACCTGCCCGTGTACGGCAGTAGGGTGACGCCCGTGGCACCACGACCCTTGCATGAAATCGTCGAACCGGGCTGGGCGAAGGCCCTGGAACCCGTCGCCGGACGGATCGCCGAGATGGGCGACTTCCTGCGCACGGAGATCGCCGCGGGACGCACCTATCTCCCGGCCGGACCCAACGTCCTGCGGGCCTTCCAGCAACCGTTCGACGACGTACGGGTACTGATCGTCGGTCAGGATCCGTATCCGACCCCGGGGCACGCGGTGGGCCTGTCGTTCTCGGTCGCGCCCGAGGTACGCCCGCTGCCGCCCAGCCTGATCAACATCTTCCGCGAGCTGAACACCGACCTGGGGCTGCCCCAGCCGGCGACCGGCGACCTCACGCCGTGGACGCAGCAGGGCGTCCTGCTGCTCAACAGAGCGCTGACCACGGCGCCGCGCAGCCCGGCCGCCCACCGTGGCAAGGGCTGGGAAGACGTCACCGAGCAGGCGATCCGGGCGCTGGCGGCGCGCGGCAAGCCGCTGGTGTCCATCCTGTGGGGTCGCGACGCCCGCAATCTGCGGCCGCTGCTGGGCAGCCTGCCGGCGGTGGAGTCCGCGCATCCCTCGCCGATGTCGGCCGATCGCGGGTTCTTCGGCTCGCGGCCGTTCAGCCGGGCCAACGACCTGCTGACACAGCAGGGCGGACAGCCGGTGGAGTGGCGACTGCCGTGACCGTGCCCGGGTATCTGGCGGTGGACTCCGGAGGCTCCGGTCTCCGGGTCGCCGTCGGCGTGCCGGGCCGGGCACCCGCTGCCCAGCGGGAGTCGCGCGAACCGGTGCGCACGGGTGCGCGGGGCATCGATGCCGCTCATCTCATGGCCCAACTCGTCCCGCTGGCCCGTGCCTGTGCCGCGGAGGCCGACGTGGGCGAGCCGGCCACGGCCGTCATCGGCGCCGCCGGGTTCACCACCCTGGGCGACGACCTGCGCGCCGAACTGCCCGGCGCCCTCGCCCGGGAGCTGGGCGTCCGGCGTGTGGCGCTGGCCGCCGACGCCGTCACCGCGTATGCCGGCGCCCTCGGACAGCGGCCGGGCGCGGTGCTCGCCGCGGGCACCGGGCTGATCGCCGTCGGCACCGACCTGTCGTCCTGGCGGCGGGCCGACGGCTGGGGGCATCTGCTCGGCGACTGCGGCGGCGGCGCCTGGATCGGACGGGCCGGTCTGGAGGCGGCGCTGCGCGCGCACGACGGCCGGGACGGCGGCTCCGCACCGCTGCTGCGCTGCGCCGAGGAGCAGTTCGGGGCGGCGCGCGACCTGCCGGGGCAGCTGTATCCGCGCACGGACCGGCCGGCCGTCCTGGCCTCCTTCGCGCCCCGCGTGGCCGCCTGCGCCGCGCACGACCCGGTCGCAGCGGGCATCCTGCGGGACGCGGCCCGGCACATGGCCGAGTCCGCCGCCGCCGTGTGCCCGGCGGACGGGGAGTCCCGAGTGGCGTTCACCGGCGGCCTGTTCCGCCTCGGCGCTCCGCTCCTCGTACCCCTGCGGGAGCAGCTGGCGGCCAGGCTGCCGTACGCCCGGCAGGTGCCGGCCGAGGGCGATCCCCTGCACGGCTCGGTACGGATCGCGACCGATCTCGCGGCCGGCCGCCTCACCCTGCCGGGTGAACCGACCATGCTCCATGTGATCTCCGTACAACGGGATTGAGTACGGGATCGAGTTCCCGGCAAAAGCGGATTGTTCACCCTTGCGGAGCCCTTGTCGTCACATGTTCGCGGCACGTGCCGCGAACATGTGTCCTCCGCGCGTAACTCATCAGACAAAACCGGACGGATACCGCTCACCTGCACCCTCCCCGAACGGAGGAACCCTTGAAGCCAGTAACATGCGGCGCCATGAGCTCCCCCACTGGACCCGAGTCCGGCCTGCCAGTACGAATGCCGCGACCCCGCCAGCCCGGACGGCACCGCCGACCGGAACCGCTGGTGGCTCCCGAGGGTGCGCCCGCGCTCGCCCTCGCGGTGCCCGGTGCGCCCAGCGCCGCCATTCGCAGCCTCGCCGAGGAGGTCGTGAGCATCGCCCGCTCCGAGCTGCCCGGTCTGGACGCCCGGATCGGGTACCTGGAGGGGGACGACGCCGAGTTCCCCACGCTCCGGTCCGTGCTGGCACGCGCCGCCGGGGAGCGGACGGCGCGGTACGAGCAGGCCGTCGCCGCCGGGGTCGAGGGGATCAAGGAGCCCGACGGCCCGGTCGCCGTCGTCGTCCCGCTGCTGGCCGGCCCGGACAGCGCCATGCTGCGGCAGATCCGCCAGTGCGTGATGGACAGCCGGGTCGCCGCCGATCTGACCGACGTCCTCGGTCCGCACCCGCTGCTCGCCGAGGCGCTGCACGTGCGGCTGTCGGAGGCGGGTCTGGCCCGTGCCGACCGCGCGCGCCTGTTCACCGTGGCCACCGCCGCGGACGGCATCATCCTGGCGTCCGTGGGGGGCGAGGAGGCGGTGCAGGCGGCCGGGATCACCGGCATGCTGCTCGCCGCGCGCCTGGCCGTGCCGGTGATGGCCGCGGCCCTGGACCAGGAGGGCTCGATCTCCTCCGTCGCCGAGCAGCTGCGTTCCTCGGGCTCGCAGCAGCTGGCCCTGGCGCCGTACCTGATCGGCCCGGAGATCGACCCGGCGCTGCTGGCGGCGGCCGCCGCGGAGGCGGGCTGTGCCACGGCCGAGGCGTTGGGCGCGTACCCGACGATCGGCAAGCTCGCCCTCGCCAAGTACACGACGGCGCTGGGCATCGCCCCGCAGCAGCCGCAGGGCACGCCGGTCCGCTGACCCGGCCCGCCCGCCTCAAGCCGCGACCGCGCGGCGCCCGTACGACCCAGGGCCCGCTCCCCACCCCGGAGCGGGCCCTTCGGCCTGCCCGGGAGGAGTCAAGCCCAGGAAGGGTCAAGTCCGGGAGGACTCAGGTCCGGGAGGACTCAGGTCCGGGAGGACTCAAGCCCGAGAGCGCTCAAGTCCGGGAAGGCTCAGCCGAAGACGACGCACGAGGCCGCGGGGACCCGTACCGCACCGTCGTAGCGGGGCACCCCCGACGCCTCGTCCAATGCGAACCAGCTCACATCGCCGGAGCGCTCGTTGGCCGAGTAGAGGAAGCCGCGGTGCTCGGCGAGCGCGCGCGGCCAGCGGCCGCCGCAGGGCACCGTGCCGATCAGCCGGAGCCCCTCGCCCTCGACGGCGAGGACCGACAGGACGTCCTCGCCGCGGGTCGCGGTCCACACGAAGCGGCCGTCGGGCGAGACGACGATCCCGGACGGATAGGCGTCCCCGGCCGGGGCGCCGGGCAGCACGGGGACCTCGGTCAGCGGTCTGAGCGAACCCGCCTCGGCGTCCCAACGGCACACGGTCACCGTCGGGGTGAGTTCGTTGACCACGTAGGCGTGCGCGCCGTCGGGGTGAAAGACCAGGTGGCGGGGGCCGGAGCCGGGGCGCAGGGCGAACTCGCGGTGTACGGCAAGCGCCCCGTCCGCGAGGGTGCAGACCCGTACCGAGTCCGTGCCGAGGTCGACGCTCACGGCCCACCGGCCGCTCGGGTCGGCCTGCACCTGGTGGGCGTGCGGGCCGCGCTGGCGCCGGTCGTGCGGGCCGGAGCCGGTGTGCTGGAGGCGCCCGGAGGGCTTGGCCGCGAGCGTGCCGTCCGGGCGCAGGGGGACGGCGGTGACACTGCCGCAGCCGTAGTTGGCGGTGAGCAGGTGCCCCGCGTACAGGCCGAGGTGGGTCGGTCCGCTGGCGTCCACCGACACGGGTGTCCCGGCGAGTTCCGGCCGGTCGCCGTGGACACGGTAGGCGGCTACGGCACCCTCGGCGATCTCGCTGACCGCGTAGAGCGTCCGCCCGTCCGACGACAGGGCCAGATAGGACGGGTCGCGTACGTCGTTGACGGCGACGCCGAGGACGAGTGCGCCGTTGTCCGGCGTGATCTCGGCGGTCACGAGGCCGGGGCCGCCCGCGGCCGTGAACGAGCCGATGAACGCCCGGCGCCTGCCGGGCCTGCAGTCCTGTGCCACCGCTGTCCCCTCTCGGTCGAGCCCGTCCGGGGCCGACGGTAGCAGTCGATCAAGGCGGTCTAGACCAAGGAGCCGGTGTGGTCGGCGATTGTCTTCCTCCGCAGGCCCCACCGACCGCACACCCGAGGGGGCCGGCTTCCCTCACCGGCCGCACGCCCGGGGCGGCCGGCCTCCCCCACCGGCCGCGGTCACACCGACCGGCTCAGGCATCCACCAGTCGCGAACCCGAGCGGGTCCGCAGGGGCTCGGACAGCTCGGTGAGGGCGCGCTCCAGGCCGTGCAGGTGGGCCAGGGCGGGCTCGGCGGGTGGCTCGGCGGGGCTCCGTACGGGCTCCAGGCGGCTCGTGATCAGGGCGTCGACGGCGGACTCCACGCGCCGGCAGGCCGCGGCCAGGCGGGTGTCGTGCGAGGCCTCGGGATCGGCGGCGACGGTCACGAGGCCCCGCACCTCGCGGGCACAGTCGTCGAGGAGGGCGAGGACGCGGCGGGCGCGCCGCTTGCGGGCCGACATCGGGTTCAGCGGGTGCACCAGCGGGGCGACGGCGAGCCGGACACGGCCCAGCAACTGCTCCAGCTCGGCGACGCGCGGCGCCGGGTCGGCGGTCGTCGAACCCGCGAGCCTGGCCGCGGCCTCGGCCGTACAGGCGTGCACACAGCGCAGGGCGCGCTGGATCCAGGCGTCCGTGATGGCGTGGGTGGTGACCGGAAGGACGAACAGCACGGCGAGCGCCGCGCCGAGCGCGCCCACGCCGGTCTCGGCCAGGCGCAGGGCCAGCAGGCCGGGGTTCAGGACGCCGAGCAGGCCGTAGAGCAGTTCGGCGAGCAGGGTCACCCAGAGCATCATCCAGGTGTAGGAGACGGCCGCCGTGTAGAAGATGCCGAAGACGGCGACGGCGACGAGCACGGCCGTCGCGACCGGGGCGCCGTGCACGGGTACCGCGACGAGGAAGCCCAGGCAGATGCCGATCACCGTGCCGAGCACCCGGCGGAAGCCGCGGACCAGCGTCTCGCCGCGCGAGGCGGTGTTGACGAAGATCCACCAGGTGGCGCCGACGGCCCAGTACCAGCGCTGTCCGGACACCAGCTGGCCCACGACCAGCGCGAAGCCCGCGCCCGCGGTCGCCTGCACGGCCTGCCGCGTGGTCACCCGGGCCAGGCCACGACCGGCGGGCGACACGGGTCCCCCCGTTCGGGTGGAGCCGAGGGTGGGGGCGGGTACGGCGGGCGGGGGCAGCCGGCGCTCGTAGCACCACACACCGAAGCGCACCGCGGCCGCGCTGAGCACCGACAGCAGGACGGCCGTGTACAGCTCGGGCAGCTGCGCCGGCGTGGCGTGCAGGAACTGGGCCACGAAGAAGGTCATGAAGGCGAACACACCGAGGCTGTGCCCGCGCGGACCCCACCGGCGCGCGTACACCCCGGCGCCGACGACGGCGAGGAAGGCCAGGTCGCGTGCGACGGGGACGGAGTGCAGCTCGGCCGCCGCGGCGAGCACCGGCATGCCCACGACGGGCAGCAGCGCGGTGGTGACCGCCTGTCCGCGCACGGTCGGATCGGCGACCGTGAACAGGGTGAGCAGGGCGGCGAGGCCGCCGGTGACCGCGCCGACGAGGGAGTGTCCGACCAGGAGGCAGACGACGACCGCGGGGCCGATGCCGAGGACGGCCCGCGCGGCGAAGCGCAGCCGCGCCCGACCCGGATCCGGAGCCACGAACACCCTCTTCAGCACTGCTGTCCTCCCCATGGAACACGGCACACAAAAGGCGCCGCGGAGACCCGCAGCGCCATCGACGTGTCCATGAGAGCATCACCGGGGCTACTGGCTCAAGTGATCGCCGATTCACTGGTCCATTGGTACTGGACGAGATGGCTGCGAGCGGCCGATCAAAAGCCAACGGACCAGGTCGGAGGGCCTATGCGGGCGGCCCAGGGCTGAGCCATTGGTACAGTCGTCCATCATGGCCGTGGACGAACTCGACACCCGCATCCTGCGGCTGCTCCTTGAGCAGCCGCGCACCAGCGTGCGCGAGTACGCCCGCGTCCTCGGCGTCGCCCGCGGCACGCTCCAGGCCCGGCTGGACCGCCTGGAACGCGACGGTGTGATCACCGGTACCGGCCCCTCCCTCTCCCCCGCCGCCCTGGGCCATCCGGTGCTGGCGTTCGTGCACATCGAGGTCACCCAGGGCCATCTGGACGACGTGGGGGACGCGCTGGCCGCCGTACCGGAGATCGTGGAGGCGTTCTCGATCACGGGCGGCGGGGATCTGCTCGCCCGGGTGGTCGGCCGGGACAACGCCCACCTGGAGGACGTCATCCAGAAGCTGATCAGCCTGCCGGGGGTGGTGCGCACCCGCACCGAGGTGGCGCTGCGCGAGCGCGTCCCGTACCGGCTGCTGCCCCTGGTGGAGTCGGTGGGCCGGGCGGTCCGCACCTGACGGCCTGCCTCTTGGCATTCTGGACGGCATGAGCGAACTCGGCGCCCTCTCGGCCATCTTCGATCTCGACGGAACGCTGGTGGACAGCGAGCCGAACTACTACGAGGCGAGCCGACAGACCCTGGCCGAGCACGGCGTCCGGGACTTCAGCTGGGCGGACCACGAGGGCTACGTGGGCATCAGCACCCAGGAGACGGTGGTCAGCCTGCGGGCGCGCCACGGACTGCGCGCCTCGGTGGACGAACTGCTGGCCACGATGAACCGCCGCTATCTCGAACTGGCCCGCACCCGCACGCGCGCGTACCCGCAGATGCGCACGTTCGTGGAGCTGCTGGCCGCGCAGGGCGTGCCGATGGCGGTCGCCTCGGGTTCGTCCGCTGAGGCCATCGACGCGATTCTGGCGGGCACCGGCCTGGACGCGTTCCTGCGCACGGTGGTCTCGGCCGACGAGGTCCCGCGCGGCAAGCCCGCCCCGGACGTCTTCCTGGAGGCGGCCCGGCGGCTCGGCGCGGACCCCGCGCACTGCGTGGTGCTGGAGGACGCGGCGCCGGGCGCGGCCGCCGCCCACGCGGCCGGCATGCGGTGCATCGCGATCCCGTACGTCGCCGCACAGGCCGCCGCACCCGAGTTCGCCACCGCGAGCCTGCTGCTGCGCGGCGGCCAGCCGGAGTTCACCGCGCAGTCGGTGTACGCATGGCTGCGGGGGACATCCGCCTGAGCCGGGACACCCTTCCGGAGCAAGGGGGCGCTGCCGCGTGCGTCGGGGGCGGCCGTGCCCCGAAGGTGCGTCGTACCCGTCCGGCGACGGCGCGGCGGGCTGTTCCCGCCGTGCGCGGGGCGCGGTGGCTGCCTAGCGTGAGCCCATGACCACAGACCGAGCCGGGCCGGCCCGGCACGACCGCCGGTGGCAAGCGCTCGCCGTCTGTCTCACCGCGGCCTTCATGACCTTGCTCGACACGTCGATCGTGAACGTGGCGCTGCCGTCCATGGAGCACGGACTGCACGCCAGCACGGCCGACCTGTCGTGGGTGATGTCCGGCTACGCCCTCACCCTCGGCCTGGTCCTCGTCCCGGCGGGACGGCTCGGTGACCTGCGTGGGCGGCGCCAGACCTTTCTGACCGGGCTCGCGCTGTTCACGCTCGCCTCGGCGGCCTGCGGACTGTCCACCGGCGCCACCTGGCTGGTGCTGTTCCGGCTGGTCCAGGGGGCGTCGGCGGGCCTGATCGCGCCACAGACCTCCGCGCTGATCCAGCAGATGTTCCAGGGAGCGGAACGGGCCCGCGCCTTCGGCATGATGGGCAGCACCATCGGCATCTCCACGGCGCTCGGCCCGCTGGCCGGAGGTCTGCTGATCCAGGCGGCCGGCGGCCCCGACGGCTGGCGCTGGGTGTTCTACGTCAACCTGCCCATCGGGCTGGCCGTGTTCTGCGCGGGGCTGCGTCTGCTGCCCCGCTCCCCCGGCTCTTCGGACAGGCGCGAGTGCTTCGACGTACCGGGCGTCCTGCTCCTCGGCTCCGGTGTGCTCGCCCTGATGCTGCCCCTGGTGCAGCAACAGCAGTGGCACGGGCGGCTGAAGTGGGCCCTGTTCCCCGTCGGCGCCGGCCTGCTGGCCGCGTTCTGGGCGTGGGAGCGGCGGCAGGGGCGGCGCGACCGGGCGCCGCTGGTCGACCTGCGGCTCTTCTCGCTGCGCTCCTTCTCGCTCGGCGCGCTGCTGAGTCTCGTGTACTTCGGCGGCTTCACGACGCTGTTCTTCGTCTACACGCTGTTCCTGCAGAACGGCATGGGCTACGGCGCGCTCGCGGCGGGCCTGTCGTCCATGCCCTTCGCGGCGGGGTCGGCGGTGGGTGCCGCGGCCGGTGGGCGCCTGGTGGTGCGCTTCGGACGCAGGCTGGTCATCGCCGGCCTGTCCACGGTGGCGGTGGGGATGCTCGGCGTCGTCGCGGCCGTGCACTGGGTACCGGGGCGGGACGTGGCCTGGGCGGCCGCGCTGCCGCTGCTCGTCGCCGGCGTCGGCTCCGGCCTGACCATCAGCCCGAACACCACCCTCACGCTGTCCCTGGTGCCCGTGCGGCGGGGCGGGGCGGCGGGCGGGGTGCTGCAGACCGCGCAGCGCATCGGCTCGGCGGCCGGTGTCGCCGCGGTCGGCTCGGTGTACTTCGCCCAGCTGGCCAAGCGCGCGAGCCCCGCGACCGCCTTCCAGCACGGCCTGCTCACCGCTGTCGCCATCATCCTGCTGGCCCTCTGCCTGGCCTTCGCGGACCTCCGCGAACGCCGTTCCCGCCCGCAGCCGGAACAGCAGCGGGAGGCGGCACGGCAGGAGGCTTAGCCAGTGGTGGCGGGCGTCGCGCAATGCCCCGGCGGCTCGGGCGAGGACGCGGTCGCAGTCGTCGTCCCGGTCCTCACGACTTCCGGCGGGGCTTGCCCCGCCTCGGGGTCTGCTTCGCTCCCGCCGAGCGGGTGCCGCCTCCCGCCGCGCGGGCGCGAGGGGTGCGGCCCGTGGACTTCGCCGCCGGCTTCTGGCGGGTGCCCTTCGGCTCGGAGCGCTTCTGGTTCTGCTCGGCCGGGGGCTTGGCGCGGCCCCGGGTGCTGTTGACGCTGCGGCCGCGGACGATGCCGATGAAGTCCTCCACCAGGTCGGTGGTGGCCTCCTCCGGCCAGGACAGGGCGACGCTCGACTCGGGGGCGTCGGTGACCGGGCGGAACGTGAGGTCCTTGCGGTGGTAGAGGCGGGCCAGGGACTGCGGGACGACCAGGAGGCCGACGTTCGCGGCGACCAGCTCGATCGCGTCCGGTGTCGTCGCGGGCCGCTCGAAGGCGGGCTCGCCGGGCGGACCGTCCCAGTCGAAGACGTCGTCCATGGGGTGGAAGACCACCTCCTCGGCGAGGTCGGCGAGGGTCACCTCGTCCGCGGCCGTGATCAGGTGGTCCTTGGGGACGACGACCACCGTGGTCTCGGTGTAGAGGGGGATCGCGCTGAAGTACGTCCGGTCCACGGGAAGCCGTACGAACGCGGCGTCGGCCTCGCCTGCCCGCAGTACCCCGGACACCTCCGTGGCCGGGACCTGGACGAGGGTGAGCGGGATGTCCGGCAGGCGTTCGTTCCAGATCCTCACCCATTTGGCGGGTGTCACTCCGGGTACGTACGCGAGCCGGAACGACGGTGATTCCTCCGAGCCTGTCACCAGGCCAGGTTACCGGCCGTGGCCTGCTCTCCGTCACCGGCCGTGGTCGGCGACGCGGGGCGCGGCCGATACCCTGGACCTCATGAGTTCGCAGCAGAGCACCCAGACGATGAAGCCCGCGACCGCGGCGAAGAAGCTGGGTGTGTACCTCCCCGCCACCCCCGCCTCGTTCCAGGAGGGCGTCGTCACGCGCGCCGAGCTGAACGAGCTGCAGGCGAACCCGCCGCAGTGGCTGAGCGAGCTGCGGCGCAACGGCCCGCACCCTCGTCCGGTGGTCGCCGCGAAGCTCGGCGTGTCCATCGCCGGCCTCGCGCGCGGCGGCGTCACCGAAGCGCTGACCACCGAGCAGATCGAGGCGCTCAAGCAGGAGCGGCCCGAGTGGCTGGAGAAGGAGCGCGCCACCCAGGCCGAGGTCCGCAAGGAAGCCGTGCGGATCAAGCAGCAGAAGCAGGAGAAGGAGCAGCGCGCCGCCGAGCGCGACTGACCTCCTCCGCTCCCGCTCCCCGCTCTCTGTCGTTCGTCCACAGCGCCCTCCGCCCGTCGGAGGGCGCTGTCAGTGGTCTGCCCTACAGTTCCCGTCAATTGAGCAACGCGGGTGTGGGAGGCACGTCGGGGGTGGGTGTCGGCCGGCGACTACGAGGGCCACTCGAGCCGCTCCGGGCGGTGCCGGGCGGGCGCCGCCGTGCGGGCGGTCGGGGCCGTCCGGTGCTGTCCGGCACCGAGGCCGGTGGGAGGGCCAGGGCTGCGACACCGGGCGGGCCGCCGTTCCCCCGTGCCGGCGGCCCGCCGGGCATGCGTCCACCGAGCCGGTGCCGCAGGGTTGCAGTCTGCGGCAGCCGGCGGAGGCGGGGGTATGCGTAGAAGTACGTACGCGCGAGGCGAGGACGGGGTGCGGGACGACCGGAGGGGAAGCAGGTGGGGCTGCAAAGGGCCTACGAACGCATGACGGCCGTCGCCGTCGCCGCACTGCACGAGCGGGATCCCGCCCGTCTGTGGCCGATGCTCGCGGGCGCGCTGGCCGACCTGTGCGGCGGTGAGGCGGTCGTCCACAAGCTGGACGACTGGAGCGAGCGCGAGGGCACGATCGGTGTGGCGCCCGGGGGTGCCTCGGCCGAGCTGGAGCGGCTCGGGGACGAGGACCTGACCCTGCTGCGCGCGGGCTACCCTCTCGCCCACCACTACGCGAACCGGACCGACCGGTTGCCGGTCTCCGCACGCCGGGCTGCGGGCCGCGGCTGGCCGGACAGTGCGACGGCGCGGTTGCTCGGCGAGGTGTGGGACGTCGACCATGTCCTGGGTGTGCCGCTCCCCGAGAGCACCACGCCGATCACCGGCTGTCTGGTCTACCGCGCAGGTACGGACTTCACGGACGACCATCTCGCCATGGCGGAGCGCGCACAACCGCTGCTGGCGGGCGTCGAGCGGCAGCGGCAGTTGCTGGAGGGGTGGCGGCGCGTGCTCGGCCCGGCGCAGGCGCCGGACGCGCGGGCGGCGGACTGTGCCCTGACGCCGCGTGAGACGAGCGTCCTGCTGCTGCTCACCGACACGCTCACCGCCGACGCGATCGGGCGCCGCCTCGGCATCTCGGCCCGCACGGTGCACAAGCATGTCGAGAACATCTATCGCAAGCTGGGCACCCGGGATCGGCTCGGCGCCGTACTGCGGGCCCAGCGGCTCGGCCTGGTGCCACCGCCCGGTCCCCGGTGAGCCGGGGCCCGTCCTTCGGGACTCGTCACCCGCGAGGCTCCTCCCCCGGTCGCCCGCGAATCGCCTCCGCGCTGCCCGGAGTCAGCCGAGGAAGCTCAGGCGCACCGTGCGTTCGGGGTTGTCGCGGTTGGTGTCGACCAGGCAGACCGACTGCCACGTGCCGAGCTCCAGGCGGCCGGCGATCACCGGGAGCGTCGCGTGGGGCGGGACGATGGCCGGCAGGACGTGGTCGCGGCCGTGACCGGGGGTGCCGTGGCGGTGCTGCCAGCGGTCGTCGGCGGGGAGCAGGGTGTGCAGGGTGGCGAGGAGGTCGTCGTCGCTGCCGGCGCCCGTCTCCATGACGGCGATTCCGGCGGTGGCGTGCGGGACGAAGACGTTGAGCAGGCCGTCGCGGCCGGCCGCCGCCTCCCGCAGGAATTCCTCGCAGTCGGCAGTGAGGTCGACGACGCGCTCCCGGGAGCCGGTGGGGACGTTCAGCGTTCGGGTGGTGAAGGCATCTGGCATGCCCCCATCCTGACCCACGCACCGACTCTCACACTCTGTGGCACGATCGCCTTCTGATACGCACGGTCCACAGGTCGAGACACCGTTGACCACGGCGCGGCACGCTGGCTACGTTCTGCCGCATGTTGCGTTCAGCCCTGCTCACCACGCGCGGTCACATCGACCTGCTGCGGGTGGCCTCCGCCGCGTGTCGCCGCGGCCGCTGACGCCCTCTCGGATTCCCGCTCCTTCCTGTCTCGCCCTTCTCCGGGCTTCCCTGCCATACCCCTGACGTGCCCTTGAGGCAGGCATGAGGTGTCGGCGCCGATCCGCGCCTCCCCACCCAAACCCTTGCCCCAAACTCTTGCCCAACTCCTGCCCCACCCTCGCCCGTGTGGAGTGCTCATGAGCATCAGCCATGCCCCACCCAGCTCACCCGAGCCCGATATTTCGGCCATGTCCAAGTCCGAGCGTCCGGGTGCGGAGCGCCCTGGACCCGGCCCCCTCGACCTCCAGCCCGTCGTCCCCGCGTTCTCCCGCGGGTTCCGCGTCCCCCGCTGGGTGCGCCGCACCACAGGCCCGATCGTGCTGCTCGCCATGTGGCAAGTCCTCAGCGCCACCGGGGTGCTGACGTCCGATGTGCTCGCCTCGCCGGGCCGCATCGCCCAGGTCGGCTGGGACCTGGTGAGTGACGGTTCGCTGCCGACGGCCATGGGGACCTCGCTGCGGCGCGTCGCGTCCGGGCTGCTGCTCGGGACCGTCATCGGCACCGGACTCGCCCTGGTCTCGGGCCTGTTCCGGATCGGCGAGGACCTGGTGGACGCGCCGGTGCAGATGCTGCGGACGGTGCCGTTCGTCGGTCTCATCCCGCTGTTCATCATCTGGTTCGGCATCGGCGAGGCCCCGAAGACCGCCATCATCACGCTCGGAGTGACCTTCCCGATCTATCTCAACGTCTACGCCGGGATCCGCGGGGTGGACTCCCAACTCGTCGAAGCCGGTGAGTCGTTGGGGCTGTCCCGGTGGGGTCTGACGCGGCACGTCGTCCTGCCGGGCGCGCTGCCCGGCGCGCTCACCGGGCTGCGCTACGCACTCGGCATCGCCTGGCTCGCGCTGGTCTTCGCCGAGCAGGTCAACGCCGACGCCGGCATCGGCTTCCTGATGGTGCAGGCGCGGGACTTCCTGCGGACCGACGTGATCGTGGTCTGCCTGATCGTCTACGCCTTCCTCGGCCTGCTCGCCGACTTCGTCGTCCGCTCCCTCGAAAGGCTGCTGCTGCAATGGCGACCGACGTTCACCGGCCGGTGACCGCACACGCGGTCCGTGTCGAGGGGCTGACCCGCGCCTTCGACGGACGTGCCGTCATCGACGACCTCCGCCTCGACATCGCTCCCGGCGAGTTCGTCGCCCTGCTCGGCCGCAGCGGCTGCGGCAAGTCGACCCTGCTGCGCATCCTCGCCGGGCTGGACCGCGACATCCAGGGCACGGCGCTGGTCCCGCGCCGCCGGGCCGTCGCCTTTCAGGCACCCCGGCTCATGCCCTGGAAGAAGGTGTGGCGCAACGTGCTGCTCGGTCTGCCCGGCAGGCCCGAACGCGCCGTCGCCGAACGGGTCTTGGACGAGGTGGGCCTCGGTCACCGGATCGGTGCCTGGCCGAAGACGCTCTCCGGTGGCGAGGCGCAGCGCGCCTCCCTCGCCCGTGCTCTGGTGCGCGAGCCCGATCTGCTGCTGCTCGACGAGCCGTTCGGCGCCCTCGACGCGCTCACCCGGATCAAGGCACAGCGGCTGGTCGGGGAGGTGTGGCAGCGCCGCGGCTGCGCCGTGCTGCTGGTCACGCACGACGTCGAGGAGGCCGTGCTGCTGGCCGACCGGGTCCTGGTGATGGACGGCGGCCGGATCGCCCACGAGCAGCGCATCGACCTCGACCGGCCGCGCGGGATCACCGACCCCCGCTTCGCCGCGCTGCGTGCCGGGCTGCTGGAGCGGCTCGGCGTCGACACGGCCGCCGAGGCCTCCTGACCCCCCTGAAACTCCGCCACAGACCTGAAACTCCTGCACAGAAACGGAAACCCTGATGCGCCGACGCCTCGTCCCCAGCGCCTGGCTCCTCCCCCTCGCGCTTCTGCTCACCGCCTGCGGAGGGAACGCGTCCGCCGGCACCGGCACCGACGGGCAGGGGTCCGTCACCCTCGACGTCGGTGACCAGAAGGGCGGTTCGGAGGCCGTCCTGCGTGCCGCCGGTGAGCTGAAGAACCTGAACTACAAGATCAAGTGGTCGACCTTCACCTCCGGGCCGCCGCTGCTGGAGGCGGTCGACGCGGGGGCCGTCGACATCGGCGGCGTCGGCAACACCCCGCCCGTGTTCGCGGCCAGCGCCGGCTCGAAGATCTCCGTCGTGGCCGCCTGGCACGGCACCTCCAAGGGCGACGCGGTCCTCGTGCCGACCAACTCCAGGCTGACCGTGCCGAACCAGCTCAAGGGGAAGTCGATCGCGGTGGCGCAGGGTTCGTCGGCGCACTACCAGCTGATCGCCTCGCTCAAGGCCGCCGGGCTGGGCCTGTCCGACGTCCACGTCAAGTATCTCCAGCCGGCCGACGCCCTGGCCGCGTTCACCTCCGGCAAGGTCGACGCGTGGGCGGTCTGGGACCCGTACACCTCTCAGATCCTCAAGGCCGGGCAGGGCCGGGTGCTGACCACGGGCGACGGCATCACCAACGGGCTCACCTTCCAGGTGGCCGCGCCCTCGGCGCTCGGGGACCCGAAGAAGGCCGCCGCCGTCAAGGACTATCTGGCCCGGCTGCGACGCGCGCAGGTCTGGGTCTACGGCCATCAGCAGGAGTGGGCCAAGGTGTGGGCCAAGGACACCGGGCTGCCGTACGACGTGGCACTGGCCTCGGTGAAGCGAACCAACTCCACCCGTGTCGCGGTCGCCGTCGACAGACCGCTCGTCGCCTCCGAGCAGCAGATCGCCGACACCTTCACCGAGTTGAGGCTCATCCCGAAGAAGGTGGACTTCGGCGCCTTCGTGGACCCGCGGTTCAACGGCGACCTGCCGCCGTCGACGACTCCGGCGAAGAGCTGAGCGGGACCGCCACCACGGTTCGTTCGCCGCCCGGTGAGGGTCCCGCGAGCCGGCGGGTGCCGCTTGTGTGCCCGTGCGCCCCCTGGGTTACATGCCGATCCGGCCGGAGTCCTGGCCCGTGTGCCGCGTGGCATCGGCCTCCGCCGTCGGGGTCAACGGCACCTTCGTGTCCACGAAGACGACCTCGGTGTCGATGCGGTCACCCGGCTTCAGGTTCTTGGTCACCTGCTCCTGGAGCTCGGCGGGCAGGCCGTGGTGCAGACCCTGCGGCACGAGGGACATGGTGGCCGGGGCGATGGGCATGCCGAGGACCGTCCCGCTGTGGAAGAACGTGAACTCGTCGTAGTCCACATTGCGGTGGTAGGGAGGGAACTGCTCCGCGTCCGGGGCCGATTCGAAGGGGCGGGGGAGGAAATTGCCCACCATGAAGGTCGATGTGGCGAAGACGGCGTAGGCGGACGGCATGACGTGGATGCGGTCGCTCATGATCGGCCGGTAGTCGCGGATGTTCATCTTGAACGGAAACAGATCGCCCGACCAGCCTTCGACGTCGATGGGGTCGAGGTCGAAGACGACGGTGGTGTGTTCGCCGCGCATCTTGAGCCGGACCGGCCACTTTCCGTTCTCGTCGCAGCCGTCACCCAGCTCGTCCAGCTCCGGGGACGGTACGTACAGCAGCCCCGGGTCGAAGGGGGCGCGGCGGCCGAACGCACCGGTGTCGGCGAAGCCCAGCTCTTCGGCCGACTCGACGACGAGGAAGTAGTTCACGGGGCCGGCCGGGCGGATCCGGTAGGTGACGCCCTTCGGTACCAGGACGTAGTCACCGGGCTCGTACGGGATCGGCCCGAACTCGGTGTAGAAGGTGCCGGTGCCCTCGTGCACGAAGTACAGCTCGTCCCCGTCGATGTTGCGCGCCGAGTACGGCATGTTCGCGCTGCGCCGGCTGACCCAGATGGACAGGCCGGGGTTGTGGAACAGACGCAGTGGGCCGCCGCCGGGAAGGGCTCGGTCGGAGGGCTCCAGCAGCTGCCCGTCGTAATTGCGGTTTACCGCGCCCCCTCCGGCGCGCTTCCAGCGGGTCGGCTCGCTGCGCCGGTACAGGTACGCGTCACGTCCCTCGAAGCCCTGCCGCGTGATCATGTCCTCGTACAGGCCGCCCAGTTCGTGGCGTCCCGTCACCGCCTGGCGCAGCACTTTTCCTCGACTGTGATGAATCCAGGATCGCATCGGCCTGAGTTCCATCGGACTGCTCCCTTTCGCTCCGTGGGACCTCTCGCCCTGACGATGCACGCTGAAAGCCTCGCGCAGGAACGCCGTGGGGATCCCCGTAGTGGCAGGGAGACGTTGCGCCCCGCAGTCCAGACCCAGCAGCCCAGACCCCGCTGCCCAGCAGCCGCGACCCAGGCCCACGGCCCACGGCCCACGGCCCATAGCTCACGGCCCGAAGGCGGTTGGTTCCCCTCCGGGTGGGCGGTACCGGAACACCGGCTTCTCTCAGAGCCGGTGGGCTTCGTTTCCCCGGGCGAGGGCGCCGTCGGGGCCGGGAGGCGTGGGGCTCGCCTGCGTGCGAAGGAGGGCGTCGAAGGCCGCGGCGGTGCCCTTGTCGCTCGGCAGCCAGAGCTGGATCCAGTGGCTGGCCTCCCCCACGAAGAGGATCTCGAGCCGGATGTTCAGGTGCCCGGCCCGTGGATGCCAGAAGCGCTTGCCGGCCGGCCGTCTGGAGGCCACCGTGTGGGCCGCCCATCGTGAAGCGAACTCGGGTACCGCGTGCACGTCGTCGAGCAGGGCACGGAACGCGTCGTCGGATCCCCAGTCCGGCTCGGCGGCCCGTAGCCAGCCCACCACCTCGTCCGCCGTCTCCGCCCACGACGCATCGTCGAAGATACGGCGCGCCATGGGGTGCAGGAAGTGGTAGCGGGTGAGATTCGGCGGGTCCGTGTCCAGCACACCCAGTTGCCTGGCCACCGTCTCCCCCGCACGGTTCCATGCCACGACGTCGTAGACCGGCCCGAGCAGACACGCCGGAGTGGGATCCAGGCGGTCCAGGAGGTCGCGCACGCCGGGGCGCGGATCGTCACCGACCGGAGGAGGCGCGGGAAGGAGCATGGCGCTGTGCTGTCTCATGGCCAGCAGCGCGAGATGCCGCTTCTCGTCACTGGACAGGCGCAGCGCGTCGGCGAGCGCGGTGAGCACCGCACCGGAGGGGTTGGTGTCCCGGCCCTGCTCCAGGCGTTCCACGTACTCGACGCTCAGGTCGGCGAGTGTGGCCAGCTCCCCGCGGCGCAGCCCCGGCGTACGCCGCCGCCCCTGAGAGGTCAGCCCCACCGTCTCCGGCTTGAGCCGCTCCCGGCACGAGCGCAGGAACGCGGCCAAGCTGCTTGCGTGTGTCGTCATACGAGCCTGAACCCCCCAGATTTCGCCTTGTGTCGGCCATGCCCATGGAGCCTCACGGCACCGGAGCCCCTCAACGACTGTCGGCCGGCTCACCTATGGCGGCGAAGGCCTGTGCCAGAGCGTGCAGGTCGGAGCCCTCGAGATGATCCAGGAGATGGCGACGCCCACCATCCAGATTGCTCGGCCACCCCTCGCGCAGCCGGGCCAGGCCCCTGTCGGTGAGCACCGCGTGCCGGCCGCGGCGGTCATCCGTGCCGCGCACCCGTTCCACCAGGTCCCGCGCCTGCAGCCGCGTGACCACGTGGTATTCGGTCAGCGAGATCTGCTGCTCCTGCTGCATGGCGGCGTCCAGGGCTCTGGGCAGCACATGGACGATCCGGTCGATCGAGCGAACCAGGGCTTCCTCCGCAGTGTTCATCGGTCGGATCTTCCGCTGCTCGGCGGTCATGACACTATTTTTGATTGCTCCGGAAAGCGAATACAGACCCTTTCTTGCCGTGCCGGGCCGCGGGAAGATTCGCGCCGGGCTCCCGGTTGGTAGAAACGTGAACGAATCGCGTGAGGTCGAGGTCGTCGTCATCGGTGCCGGTCAGGCCGGGCTGTCCAGCGCCTATCACCTGCGGCGCACCGGATTCGAGCCGGACCGCGACTTCGTGGTCCTCGACCACTCCCCCGCGCCGGGCGGCGCCTGGCAGTTCCGGTGGCCCTCGCTGACGTACGGCAAGGTGC
Source organism: Streptomyces yokosukanensis (assembly GCF_001514035.1). Taxonomy (GTDB): domain Bacteria; phylum Actinomycetota; class Actinomycetes; order Streptomycetales; family Streptomycetaceae; genus Streptomyces; species Streptomyces yokosukanensis. The sequence goes on from NZ_KQ948210.1 coordinate 410,703, forward strand.
ACGGGATGCACGCGCTGCCCGGCATGGAACTGACGGACGCCGACCCCGCGCGGCCCTCGGCGGAGGTGATCGGTGAGTACTTCGAACGGTACGAGCACGTCTTCGACCTGCGGGTGCGTCGACCCGTCGACGTACTGGCCGTCGGGGAAGGAGACGGCGGACGGTTGCGCGTGGAGACGTCGGAGGGCATCTGGTCCCCCCGGGCCCTGATCAACGCGACCGGCACCTGGGACCGGCCGTTCTGGCCGCGCTATCCCGGCCAGGAGACCTTCCGCGGACGGCAGTTGCACACCGCGCAGTACGCCGGGCCGCAGGAGTTCGCCGGGCAGCGGGTGGTGGTCGTGGGCGGCGGCGCCTCGGGCACCCAGCATCTGCTGGAACTGGCACCGTACGCGGCCGCGACCACCTGGGTCACCCGGCGGCCGCCGGTCTTCCGCGAGGGACCGTTCGACCAGGAGGCCGGCCGTGCGGCCGTCGCGCTGGTGGAGGAACGGGTACGGCAGGGGCTGCCGCCGCGCAGTGTGGTCTCGGTCACCGGGCTACCCCTCAACGAGGCCGTCCGGCAGGGGCTCGCGGACGGGGTGCTGGACCGCCGGCCGATGTTCGACCGGATCACCCCGGACGGTGTGGCGTGGGACGACGGACGGCACATCACCGCCGACGTCATCCTGTGGGCGACCGGATTTCGGGCCGCGCTGGACCATCTCCGTCCGCTGCGGCTGCGCGAGCCGGGCGGCGGGATCCGGGTCGAGGGCACCCGGTCGGCGGCCGATCCACGCGTCCACCTCGTCGGTTACGGCCCTTCGGCCAGCACCATCGGCGCCAACCGCGCCGGCCGCGCGGCCGTCCGGGACATCAGGGAATCGACGAGGGAATCGACGGCGGAGGAGCAGCCGGCCGCCGCCTGAGGCCCACCGGATCAGCGGACGGAGGACGCGCAAGTGGCCGGAGGACGCGCAAGCGGCCGGGTCCTGACTCGGGTCCGCTCCTGCTCCGCGCTCTGGTGGAGGGCGTTGACGTCGGCCACGTTGCGGTGACGGCCTGGCGGACGTCCGTCGCGTCGCGCTGCGCACAGGTAGCCCTCCGGGACGACCAGCGCAATGGGCGGTGGCTCCTCGGGTGCGCCGTCGGACGTCACGCCTCCTCTCAGCTCGCCGGTGCCAGCTGCGCGTCCCGGCGCACCAGCGCCGCGTACCGCCCGTCCAGCTCCAGCAGTTCCTCGTGGCTGCCGCGTTCGGTGACCCGCCCGGAGTCGAGGACCACGATCTGGTCGGCGCCGCGGATGGTCGACAGGCGGTGGGCGATGGTGATCGTCGTCCGGTCGGCCGACAGGGCGTCGATCGCCTGCTGGACGGCGGCCTCCGTACGGGTGTCGAGCGCGCTGGTCGCCTCGTCGAGAATGAGGACCGGCGGATCGCGCAGGATCGTGCGGGCTATCGCGAGGCGCTGCTTCTCACCGCCGGAGAAGCGGTGGCCGCGTTCGCCGACGACCGTGTCGTAGCCGTCGGGCAGGGCGGCTATGTGGTCGTGTATCTGCGCCGCACCGGCCGCCGCCCGCAGCTCCTCGTCGGTCGCGTCGGGCTTGGCGAAGCGGAGGTTGTCGGCGACCGAGGCGTGGAAGAGGTAAGTCTCCTGCGAGACGACGCCGACCGCGCGGGCGAGGGTGTCGAAGTCGAGGTCCCGGACGTCGACGCCGTCCACCGTGACACGGCCACCGGTGACGTCGTAGAGCCGCGGCACGAGATAGCCGAGCGTGGACTTGCCGGCTCCGGTCGGGCCGACGACGGCGAGGCTGCCGCCCGCGGGAACGGTGACATCGACACCGTCCAGGACGGGACGGGTCCTGTCGTCGTTGTCGTAGCGGAACTCGACGTCCTCGAAGCGGACTTCACCCTTGATCTGATCGAGATGCACCGGCCGCTCGCGCTCGGTGATGTCGATCGGCAGGTCCAGATACTCGAAGATGCGCTGGAAGAGCGCGAGGGACGTCTGGATCTGGACACCGGTCGCGAGCAGGCTCACGGCCGGGCGGAACAGCCCTTGCTGGAGCGAGACGAAGGCGACGATGGTACCGAGGGAGACCTTGGGGCCGCCGAACTGGAGGGCGAGGCCTGCGGTCCAGTAGATGACGGCGGGCATCGCGGCCATGACGATGGTGATCACGGCCATGCGCCAGCGGCCGGCCATGTTCGACTTCACTTCCAGGTCGACCAGTCGCTCGGACTCCTCCGCGAAGGACGCGGTCAGCGAGTCGGAGCGGCCCATGGTGCGGCCGAGCAGGATGCCGCTGACCGAGAGCGACTCGGTGACGGTGGCCGCCATCGCGGCCATCTGCTTCTGCCGCTGTGTGGTGATCTTCTTGCGTTCGTTGCCGACGCGGCGGCTTATCCAGACGAACGCCGGCAGCAGGAGCATCGAGACGATCGTGAGCCGCCAGTCGAGGGCGGCCATCGCGACGATGGTGGCGACGACACTGGTGACGTTGGAGACCAGGGAGGTGGCGGTGGAGGTGACGGTGGCCTGCATGCCGCCGATGTCGTTCGCGATCCGGGACTGGACCTCGCCGGTGCGTGTCCGCGTGAAGAAGGCCAGCGACATGCGCTGCAGGCGGCCGTAGACGGCGGTGCGCAGGTCGTGCATGACGCGCTGGCCGACGGTGGTCGAGATCAGCGTCTGGAGCACGCCGAAGACGCTGGAGAGGACCGCGCTCAGGATCATGCCGAGCGCGAGCAGGCTGAGCAGGCCGGTGCGGCCCTGGGGGATCGCGACGTCCAGGATCTCCTTGAGCAGGAACGGCGTGGCCACCGAGACCAGCGAGGAGGCGCCGACCAGCAGGCCGACGATCGCGAGCCGCCCGCGATAGGGACGGAAGAGCTTCAGGATGCGGCGCACCTGCCGGGGCTGTTCCTTGGCGTCGGCAGGCGGGGTCCAGGACGTTTCACGGTCGGGATGCATGGGCTCCTACGGAGGTGAACGGGCGCCGGCCGGAAGTCGGCCGACGATGACGAACGGATCATAGCTCATTGTTACCTATACTCACAATGAACGGCATCCTGATATTGTTCCCGCATGACCACCCCAGATCCCGACGGCCTGCTCGCCGAGCAGTTGCTACGGCTGACCCGCCGGGTGCACCGCATCCAGAAGCGCCATCTGGAACGGCACGAGCTGGGCGTCACCCCGGCTCAGTCCCGGCTGCTGCGCACCCTCGCGCACTACGCCTCGCCTCCGCGCATGGCCGACCTCGCCGAACGCCTGGAAGTGGTACCGCGGGCGGTGACGACGCTGGTCGACGGGCTGGAGGCCAGCGGGAAGGTACGGCGGGTGGCGGACCCGGCGAACCGGCGCGTGACCCGGATCGAGCTGACGGACGAGGGGCGCACGACCCTGCGCGAGCTGCGCGGCGCACGCCGCTCGGCGGCCGAGGAGATCCTCGCGCCGCTGACGGAGAAGGAGCGCCAGGTGCTCGGCGTACTGCTGGACACCCTGATCGAGAGGGACGGCGGCACGCCCTGCTGAGCAGCGCCGCCGCGCACGGAGCCCCGAGGGACACCGGGCCGTCGTACCTCCAGCCGGGCGGACCGCACACGGCCCCCGGCGCACGGCCCGCCGACCTCGGTCGGCCGGCATGCGGTCGGCCGGCATCGGTCAGCCCGCTTGCGACGCGGGCTCCTTGACGGCCTCCGCGCTCGTCCGCGCCCCCATGGCCGGTGCCGCCTGGACGCCTTCGTCGGACATGTCCGCGCCCTCCCCGTCCAGCACCTTCCTGGCCCGCTCGATGTCCAGCGCACCCTCCCAGCGGCAGACCGCGAAGACGGCGACGCAGTTGCCGAGCAGGTTGGTGGTGACCCTCATGGAGTCCATGATCCGGTCCACGCCGAGGAGCAGGGCGACGGCTCCGGCGGGGACGACGCCCAGCGAGGTCGCGGTCGCGGACAGCGCGAGGAAGGCCGAACCGGGCACGCCCGCCATGCCCTTGCTGGTCAGCATGAGCACGAGGACCACCGTGATCTGCTGCCCCAGGTCGAGGTCGACACCCACCGCCTGCGCGATGAACAGGGTGCCGACGGAGAGGTAGATCGAGGCGCCGTCGAGGTTGAAGGAGTAGCCGGTGGGCAGCACCAGGCCCACGGCGTCGTTCCGGCAGCCGGCCCGGCGCAGCTTCTGCATCATGCGCGGCATGACGCTCTCGCTGGAGGCCGTGCCGAGGGCCAGCAGCATCTCCGCGCGCGTATAGCGCACGAACTTGCCCAGGCTGAGCCCGGTGACCAACCGCAGCGCGACCCCCAGCAGCGCCAGGAAGGCGGCGGCGACGGCGTAGCACAAGGCGATGAGCTTGCCGTAGGTCGTGATGATCCCGAGGCCGTACTGGCCGACGAGGTGGACCATGGCGCCGAACACCGCGAGCGGGGCGAGCCGCATGACGAAGCCGACGACGGCGAAGACGACCTCCTGCGCCTGCTCGATCGCCGGCAGGATCAGCGGGACCTTGCCGGGGCCGAGGTGGAGCAGTGCCGCGCCGACCAAGCAGGCCAGGACGAGGACCTGGAGCAGCGCGTTGTCCGCGAAGGCGCCGACGGCGCTGTTCGGCAGGGCGTTCAGGACGAACTCGGTCGTGGACGGCAGTGCGCCGCCCTGGGTCTGCCGATCGACCGCCGAGGCGTCGAGCTTCGAGGCGTCCACATGCATCCCGGTGCCGGGACCGACCAGGTTCGCGGCGACCAGGCCGAGGGTCAGGGCGGCCGTGGACGCCACCTCGAACCAGATCAGGGCCTTCAGCCCGATGCGCCCGAAGGCCTTCAGATCACCGGCCTTGGCGATGCCGACGACGACCACGCAGAACACCAGCGGCGCGATGACCGTCTTGATCAGGCGCACGAAGCCGTCGCCGAGCGGCTGGAGAACCGTGGCCGACTCCGGCCACAGCTTCCCGACGGCGATGCCGAGCACGAGCGCGCAGGCGACCTGCGCGAAGAGGGACGTACGCAGTGTGCGTGCGACGCGTCGCGGCAGGGACGGTACGGACTGCGGCACGGGCACTCCTTGGGGGACGTCGGCACACAGAAGCTGGACGGGACTTCTGCGATACGAAAAAAGGCTTCCGCGTCGATCACTCTGGAGGTGCCGTTGATCCCCGCTGAGACACCCGTGTCACAGCCGTGTAAATCACCGCGCGCGTGGCGCACTGCGCATCCGTGCCCTCAACACCGCTCGCGGTCCTGCGTCAACACCCCCTGGACCGTGGCCAGCGAGCGGTCGTAGCAGCCGTCGGTGCCGTACAGCCGATAGCGCTCGCTCGACGTGCCGACCGCGTGCCGCTGGTCGCGCGGGACGTTGATCGTGTACGCCGCGTCGCCGCTGTAGGTGTCGTCCAGCCGCGACCACACGGTGCGCCGGCCGTCCCCCAGTTCCACGACGGACGCGCGGTCGCCGAGCGTCAGCACGGTGCGCAGCCGGTCGTCCGTGCCGATGGTCGTGGCGCCGTCCATGGTGTACGTCCGGTACGTGTGCGTCGTCCGGGCGGGACCGTCTCCGCCGACGGTGACCGTCTGGTCGTCGGACCACGTCGCGTTCAGCCCGTCCGTGTTCTCGCCGTCGGTCCACCGGTGGACGGAGGTGTCGGCGAGCGTGCGGGCGACCGTGGTGGTCACCCGGCCGTGCGAGGTGTCGACGTATCCGGACACGGTGAGCCGATGTCCGGCGTCGGTGTTCACACGGTTCTCCGAACCGGGCGTGTAGGTGGAGGAATTGGCGATGTCCGTCGCCCGGTGGACGGTCAGCGCGCCGGTGACGTGGGCCCGGTGCGCGTCCTGCCAGACCAGGACGTTCACCGGCGCACTCCAGCCCGACTGGCCTGCCGGCACGCCGACCACGGAGACGTCGACGCGGTGCGGACGGCCGTCGTCCAGCAGGCCCGCGAAGGGCGTGAGGTCGTAGGCGAGGGGCCGCACGTCGAAGGCGTGCGGCGCCGGAAGGACATACCAGAGGAAGGGGTTGGACCAGCCGCCGGTCCAGACGTTCGGGAACGGCGCGGCGATTCCGGCGAGTTGGCCGTCGATGCTGATCTGCACCTCGCGGTAAGGACCGTGATCGGCCTTGCAGGAGTACGACGCCGGGTCGGCCACGGTGAGGTACCAGAACTCCTCGCAGCCGCCGCCCGAACCGGTCGCGTAGACCTCGGCGACGATCCGCTCACTGTTGCGCGGGGTGGTGAGGGTCGCACCGTCGGGGGTGTCGGCGAGTGTGAGGACGCGGTCGGGGGTCCGCTCTGCGGGGCGGCCCGCGTAGAAGGTCAGGGTGACGTGCACATCGATGACACCGGTGTACGTGTCGTCCACCACGTTGCCGATCAGCATCTCGACGTCCTGCGCGCTGCGGAAGGTGTCGCTGTAGCGGGTCACGTCCTTCTCGACGTGCCATGCGATGCCGTCGGGCGAGGGCTCCGGCGTGGAGGTGCGCAGGATCTCGACCCCGCCGACATGCAGATAGCCGAGACGGTCGTACTGACGGCCCTTCACCTTGCCGTCGAGCCGCAGGACGACCTTGCTCCAACGGTCGCCGCAGCCCTGGGGCGGGGTGTAGGCACCTCGGTACGGCGTGAAGTCGCGGAACTGGACGTCGGCGAGGGTGACCTGACACGACGTGGCGTGGGGCCGGTCGACCGGGGGTGCCGCGGTGACCGGGTCGTGCCAGTCGGTACCGAACTCGGGCGGAACGTCGGCCGCTTGGGCGGCAGCGGCGCCTCCGGTGCCGAAGAACGCGCTCACCAGAAGGGTCACTCCGGCGAGCATGGACATGACTATCCGTCTACTCATGGCCGGTGTTCTACGGGGATTCGGGGCTCGGCCGCAATGACGCCTCGGGAGGAACGGCGCGATCGGGCACAGGTGCCGGCGCGCCAGGCGCGCAATTCCTTTCTGCCGCCCGTCACCGTCACTATCACCATCACCGGGATGCGGCGCCGGATCCTTGGGCCCGCCGACGCACGCGGACCGTCGTCCGACGGGTGGCCGGACGACGCCTCCGGTCGATGGCGACGGCGTAGTCGAAGCCGAAGTCGCGATGCTCCTCGGTCCCGCCCTTCCGGCCATTGCGAGCGGGCCGGTCGTGGGGCACTCGAGGCGCAGTCGACGTCCTCGGGCTCCGCTCGGCCGGCCGCGAGAGCCCTCCGACCCAACGGAGCGAGTCGGGCCGGACGCGTCGGTGCCACAGGCGGACGGGGCGCCGCAGGAGTCCCGAAGTCCGTCACCACGACGACCTCAGGCCCCCGACCGGCCGTCCCGACCGGCCGCTGCGGGTCCGTCGAGGCTCGCCGGCCAAGCCGGACCCGTGCTCCGTGGCCGCGCGCCCCATTGGCCTGAAGCCAGTTGATTGCACCGCTCCGTCAGGAAAACCGTTTGAAATTCACCACTCGGCGACGCGAACCTTTCACGGCTTGTCACCGCTCTCCGCCGCCTCCCCGTGCTTCCCCACCTCCCCCACCCCTTCCTGACACGAGCCACTGGACGTCATGCAGATTCAAGACCTTCCGTACTCCGATCCGGGCATCCCGGACGCACGTTCGGGCCCCCGATTCCTGTGGTGGCTCTGGCGGAACCAGCTGGGCGGACAGCTGAAGTCGCTCGCCTGGGGCCTGCTGCACTTCGTCGCCGTCTCGGCCCTGCCCTTCTGTGTCGGCCTCGCCGTCCAGGCGGTCGTCGACCGCTCCGGCACCCGGCTCGCCCTGACGGGTGGTCTGATGCTGCTGTGCGGTGCGGGCATCGCCGTCGGTGACACCTTCCTGCACCGCACCGCCGTCACCAACTGGATCACGGCCGCCGCCCGCGTCCAGCAACTGCTGGCACGCCAGGCCACTCAGCTGGGCTCCGCCCTGAGCCGACGCGTCGCCGCCGGCGAGGTGGTGGCCGTCTCCACCGGCGATGTCGAGAAGATCGGCTGGTTCGTCGAGGCGGTCTCCCGGTTCACCGCCGCCGCGCTGACGGTCGTGGTGGTCTGTGCCGGCCTCGCCCTCTACCAGCCGGCCCTGGGCGTGGTCGTCGCCGTGGGACTGCCGGTGGTGGCCCTCGCGGTGCTGCCGCTGCTGCCCCGGGCGACTCGCCGCGCCGACGTACAGCGCGAGAAGGCGGGCCGGGCCACCGAGCTGGCCTCGGACACGGTCGCCGGGCTGCGCGTACTGCGCGGCATCGGCGGTGAGGAGCTGTTCCTCGACCGCTACCGCCGCGCCTCGCAGGAGGTGCGGCACGCCGCGGTGCGCAGCGCCCGGATGTGGTCGCTGATCTCCGCCGTCCAGGTGCTGTTGCCCGGACTGCTGCTGATCGCCGTCGTCTGGCACGGCATCCACCTGGCCCGGCAGGGCCGCATCACCGTCGGTGAACTCGTCACGGTCTACAGCGCGGTCATGATCCTCAACTATCCGCTACGGCACTTCGAGGAGATCGCCATGGCGTACTCCTTCTCACGCCCGTCGGCCAAACGGGCGGCGCGTGTGCTGTCGCTGCAGCGGTCCACGGCCGCGGCCACGGCCACCGCGGGCACTGGCGAGGCCGAGGTGCCGGCCGGGGACCTGTACGACCCCGACACCGGTCTGCTGGCTCCCGCCGGGCGTCTCACCGCCGTGGTCTGCGGCGACCCGGACGCGGCGGGCAGGCTCGCGGAGCGGCTGGGCGGCCACGCGACCGAGCCGGGCCGCTCGGTGCTGCTCGGCGGCGTCGCCCTGGACGAGCTGTCCCAGGACAGCGCCCGTACCGCCGTCCTCGTCCAGGACAAAGACCCGGTACTGCTGTCCGGAACGCTGCGCGAGCTGCTCGACGTGCCCGCGTCCGGAGCCGTGCGGGCCGCGGACGCGCTGGCCGCGGCACAGTGCGACGACGTTCTGGAGGCGCTGGTCCAGGGGTCGCTGGACGCCGCGGACCCGATGGACGCGCGGATCAGCGAGCGCGGGCGGTCCCTGTCCGGTGGCCAGCGCCAGCGGCTGGCGCTGGCTCGGTCGCTGATCACCGATCCCGAGGTGCTGGTGCTGGACGAGCCGACCTCCGCCGTCGACTCGCACACCGAGGCGCGGATCGCCGACGGGTTGCGCCGGCTGCGCTCGGGGCGCTCCACGGTCGTGTTCACCTCCTCACCGCTGCTGCTGGACCGCGCTGACCAGGTCGCCCTGGTCCACGAGGGCGAGGTCGTCGCAGTCGGTGCGCACCGCGAGCTGATCGACGGCGACCCGCGATACCGGGCCGTGGTCACCCGGGAGACGGACGACGAACTGGCCGCGGCCGACGCAGGTGCCCTGGTGGGCGCGGGCCAGGAACGGAACGAGATCGAGGAGAGCACATGATCGGCGTTGCGCCGCCGGCATACGACCCGGCGGCCCCGACGACCGCCACCACCCTGCCCGTCGGCGCGGCCTCGACCGTGCGCGCCTATGTCGCCGAGCTGTTCCGCCGGCACCGCCGGGCGTTCCTCCTGCTCATCGGTGTGAACACGGTCGCCGTGATCGCCTCCATGGTGGGTCCGTACCTGGTCGGCGGCTTGGTCGAGCGGGTCTCGGACCGGTCGCGGGAGCTTCATCTGGGCTTGACCGCCGGGCTGTTCCTGTTCGCGCTGGCCGTGCAGGCCGTGTTCGTACGGCAGGTGCGGCTGCGGGGCGCGATGCTCGGCGAGCGGATGCTGGCCGATCTGCGCGAGGACTTCCTCGTCCGCTCGGTCGGGCTTCCGCCGGGCGTGCTGGAACGGGCGGGCACCGGTGATCTGCTCTCGCGCATCACCACCGACATCGACCGCCTGGCCAACGCGATGCGCGAGGCCGTGCCGCAGCTGGCGATCGGCGTCGTGTGGGTCCTGCTGCTGCTCGGCGGGCTCGTCGTGACGGCTCCGCCGCTGGCGGCCGCCGTACTGCTCGCCGTACCGGTGCTGGTGGCCGGCTGCCGCTGGTACTTCAAGCGAGCGCCCGCCGGCTACCGCTCCGAGGCCGCCGGATACGCGGCCGTGGCCGCCGCGCTCGCCGAGACGGTGGACGCGGGCCACACCATCGAGGCGCACCGCCTCGGTGCCCGCCGTGTCGCCCTGTCGGAGCAGCGGATCAAGGAGTGGACGGCCTGGGAGCGGTACACGCTCTGGCTGCGGTCCGTGCTCTTCCCGGTCATCAACACCGTCCACGTCATCGTGCTCGGCTCGGTCCTCATGGTCGGCGGGGTGTTCGTCCTGCACGGCTGGATCGGGGTGGGGCAGCTGACCACGGGCGCCCTCCTCGCGCAGATGCTCGTCGACCCGGTGAACCTGATCCTGCGCTGGTACGACGAGGTGCAGGTCGCCCAGGTGTCGCTGGCCCGACTGGTCGGGGTGCGGGACATCGAGCCGGACGCCGGGGACGCCTCGCTGGCACCGGAGGGGCGGGACGTGCTCGCCGACCGGGTGCACTTCGGCTACCGCGAGGGCGTCGACGTGCTGCGCGAGGTGTCCCTGGAGGTCGCCCCGGGCACCCGGCTGGCCCTGGTCGGCCCCTCGGGCGCGGGCAAGTCCACCCTGGGCAGGCTGCTCGCCGGGATCTACACACCCCGCGACGGCCGGATCACCCTGGGCGGCGCGGAACTGTCCCGGATGCCCGCGGAACGCGTCCGGTCCCACGTCGCCCTCGTCAACCAGGAACATCACGTCTTCGTCGGCTCCCTGCGGGACAACCTCCTGCTGGCCCTCCCCCACTCGCGGCTCGGTTCGAGCGGCGTGCCCGCCGTCGGCAGCCACGACGCCGAGCTGTGGGCGGCTCTGGCCGCGGTCGACGCGGACGGCTGGGCGCGAGCCTTGGACGACGGCCTGGACACCGAGGTGGGATCCGGCGGTCTGGCGCTGACCCCGGCGCAGGCCCAGCAGATCGCGCTGGCCCGGCTGGTGCTGGCCGATCCGCACACCCTGGTGCTGGACGAGGCGACCTCGCTGCTGGACCCGCGCGCGGCCCGGCATCTGGAACGCTCCCTGGCCCGGGTCCTGGACGGCCGCACGGTGGTCGCCATCGCGCACCGCCTGCACACCGCACATGACGCCGACGTGATCGCCGTCGTGGAGAGCGGTCGGATCAGCGAGCTGGGCAGCCATGACGATCTGGTCGCGGCGGACGGCGCGTACGCGGCGCTGTGGCGGTCCTGGCACGGGTGAGGATCCGGTCCGGGCACGGGCCGACCGGTGCCGGGCCACGGCGCTCGCCGGCCGTGCCCGGGGCTGCCGGGTGAGGTCGGGCAGGTGTGCCGTGAGGCCTGTCGGGTACCGGTACACGGGTGCGAGCCCTGACCGGCGGCCGTGCCGTTGCGCGGTCCCGAGCAGGGGTGGAAGGCTGGAAATCGGCACCGGCTCGGGGAACGCCTCGAATCCACCCGGTTCGCGGCGTGCGGCACCCGTGCCGCGCGTGCCGACGGCCCGCCACCCGCTGCGGAGGGACATGGCCGTCCTCACCACCTGGAGGTACTCGTGGACAGCGCCGACAGCTGGGGGGACGACGTCTACCAGCCCGATTCCTCGGAGATCCGCGAGGACTCGGGGGTACTCGACGTCGAGGACACACTGGACTCCGACGGTGTCGGGGACCCGCTCGACCGGGGCTGGTCGCCTCCTGAGCGCCCCTGGGCGGTGGAGCACATCGGTGTGACGGCGGCCGAGCGCCAGGCGGGCGAGACGCTCGACCAGCGGCTCTCCGAGGAACTGCCCGATCTTGCCACGCCTGACGGCGACGACCTCGGTGACTGCGCCGAAACCGACGGGGAACTCCTGGACAACGAGGTCGGCAACCTCCGCTCCGGCCGGCTGGTGGCCCCGGACGAGGGAGCGCACGAGGACGAGGAGGCCGCCCTCGTCGCGACCGACGTCGGCATCGACGGCGCCGCCGCCTCCGCAGAGGAGGCCGCGATGCACATCGTCGACGAGGACTTCCTGTCCGGCTGATCCGCGCAGTCCGGCTGACCCACACGGTCCGGCCGACCCGCACACCCCCTGCCCGACCGCCCCGCACAAGGAGCCGCCATGCAGCAGGACAAGCATCCCGACTACCGCCCCGTGGTCTTCCGCGACCGCGCCGCCGGCTACGCGTTCCTGACCCGTTCGACCGCGCAGAGCGAGCAGACCATCGAGTGGGACGACGGCCAGACGTACCCGGTGGTCGACGTGGAGATCTCCTCGGAGAGCCACCCGTTCTACACGGGCAAGGCCCGCACGGTCGACACCGAGGGCCGCGTCGCCCGCTTCGAGCGCCGGTACGGCGGGGCGGAGACGGACGAGGCGCCCTGATACCGCGGGGCACCCCGGGTCGTGCGACGGGTGCCCCGGACGGGAACGGCGCCTCAGATCACGTTGAGGGCCGCCGCGCAGCCCACGCCGCCGAGCAGCATGAACACCGGCATCAGCACCTTCAGCTCCACCCAGCTTCCGGCGCGGAACCGCATCACCTTGGGCGGCCCGATCGGGTACCAGCGCTTGCGGCCCAGCGGGATGGGCCACAGGATCGGGCAGCCGGACACGGTCAGCGCGTCCCCGAGGTCGTGCACCAGGGCGCCCAGCACGATCGGCAGCCCCAGCCACAGGTAGCGCTGGTCCGGCGCCGTGAACAGCCAGTCGGAGCCGTTGCCGGGCTTGTCGAGGATCTCCGCGAGGATCCAGGCGCTGGTCGCCGCCAGCAGCCAGACGAGGATGTCGCTGCTGGAACCCCGGGCCGCCCGCCAGAGCAGACCCTCGATCGCCAGCACCATGTGCACGAAGAGGATCGCCAGCACTGCCCAGCGGCCGCCCGCGATCGCCACCGCCGAGCAGCCGGCGCCGAGCAGGACCGCCCACAGCCAGGTGTGCGTCAGCGTGCGGTGGCCGCCGTTGCGGCGCGGGTCGCCCTTCATCCTGGTCGCCTTGTAGACGGCGTAGGACAGCTTGTCCACGATCTCGCAGGTCCAGTGGGAGATCGGACCGAAGGAGCGCGAGATGGTCGCCGCCTTGTGGTCGAGGTCCGGGGCGAGGGCGGCACCGGCACAGATCAGAGCCCCGACGAGGAGAACCGGCCAGGGCATCGGGTGCCCCGCCGCCGCGGCGGCGGCTCCGACGCCGAGCCAGGCCGCGGCCCCCGACAGTGAGTGTGCTGGTCCCATCATGGCCGCTTCCCGCTCCATTCCTTGTGTGCCGCTGTCCAGTTGACCCGGTGCGCTGACGTTGCGTCGGCGACACAGCGTAGCGGCCGTGATCTTCGCGCCCACAGCCGATTCCCCTCTTGGGGACCGGGCCAGGCAAGATGGGTGCGTGACCCTCATCGATCAGCTGCCGCCGACCGCCGACCCCGACGCCCTGTACGAAGCCTTCGAGTCGTGGGCGCTGGAACGCGGCCTCACCCTCTATGCCCACCAGGAGGAGGCTCTGATCGAGGCGGTCTCCGGGGCGAACGTGATCGTCTCGACTCCCACAGGCTCCGGCAAGAGCATGATCGCCGCGGGCGCGCACTTCGCCGCGCTGGCCCGGGACGAGGTCACCTTCTACACGGCGCCGATCAAGGCGCTGGTGTCGGAGAAGTTCTTCGAGCTGTGCAAGCTCTTCGGCACCGAGAACGTCGGCATGCTGACCGGAGACGCGTCCGTGAACGCCGACGCTCCCGTGATCTGCTGCACCGCCGAGGTGCTGGCGTCGATCGCCCTGCGCGACGGCAAGAACGCAGACGTCGGCCAGGTCGTCATGGACGAGTTCCACTTCTACGCGGAGGGCGACCGCGGCTGGGCCTGGCAGATCCCCCTGCTGGAGCTGCCCCAGGCGCAGTTCATCCTGATGTCGGCCACTTTGGGTGATGTGTCGTTCTTCGAGAAGGACCTCACCCGCCGTACCAGCCGGCCCACTTCGGTGGTCCGCTCGGCGACCCGGCCGGTGCCCCTCTCCTACGAGTACCAATTCACCCCGCTCACCGAGACGCTCACCGACCTGCTGCAGAGCAGGCAGGCGCCGGTGTACATCGTGCACTTCACACAGGCGCAGGCGGTGGAGCGGGCCCAGGCGCTGATGAGCATCAACATGTGCTCGCGCGAGGAGAAGGACCAGATCGCCGAGCTGATCGGCAACTTCCGCTTCACGACCAAGTTCGGCCGCAACCTCTCCCGTTACGTCCGGCACGGCATCGGCGTCCACCACGCAGGCATGCTGCCCAAGTACCGGCGCCTGGTGGAGAAGCTCGCCCAGGCAGGTCTGCTGAAGGTCATCTGCGGCACGGACACCCTCGGCGTGGGCGTCAACGTGCCCATCCGCACGGTGCTGTTCACTGCTCTCACGAAGTACGACGGCAGCCGTGTGCGCACGCTGCGGGCCCGGGAGTTCCACCAGATCGCGGGCCGGGCCGGCCGGGCCGGCTTCGACACGGCGGGGCTGGTCGTGGCGCAGGCGCCGGAGCACGTCATCGAGAACGAGAAGGCGCTGGCCAAGGCCGGCGACGATCCGAAGAAGCGACGCAAGGTGGTGCGCAAGAAGGCGCCGGAGGGCTTTGTCGGCTGGACGGAGAGCACCTTCCAGAAGCTGATCGACTCGGAGCCCGAGCCGCTGACCTCGCGATTCCGGGTGACGCACACGATGCTGCTGTCGGTGATCGCCCGCCCGGGCAACGCGTTCGAGGCGATGCGTCACCTTCTGGAGGACAACCACGAGCCGCGCAGGCAGCAGCTCCGGCACATCCGCCGGGCGATCGCGATCTACCGCTCGCTGCTCGACGGCGGGATCGTGGAGAAGCTCGACAAGCCGGACGCCGAGGGCCGGATCGTCCGGCTCACGGTCGACCTGCAGCAGGACTTCGCGCTCAACCAGCCGCTGTCCACGTTCGCGCTCGCCTCCTTCGAGCTCCTCGACCCCGAGTCGCCGTCCTACGCCCTCGACATGGTGTCCGTGGTGGAGTCCACGCTCGACGATCCGCGTCAGATCCTCGTCGCCCAGCAGAACAAGGCGCGCGGCGAGGCCGTGGCCGCGATGAAGGCGGACGGTGTCGAGTACGAGGAGCGCATGGAGCGCCTCCAGGACGTCACCTACCCGAAGCCGCTGGAAGAGCTGCTCTTCCACGCGTACAACACCTACCGCAAGAGCCACCCGTGGGTCGGCGACCACCCGCTGTCGCCGAAGTCCGTCATCCGGGACATGTACGAACGGGCGCTGTCCTTCACCGAGTTGGTGTCCTACTACGAGCTGGCCCGCACCGAGGGCATCGTCCTGCGCTATCTCGCCAGCGCCTACAAGACCCTGGACCACACGATCCCGGACGACCTCAAGTCCGAGGATCTGCAGGATCTGATCGAGTGGCTGGGCGAGATGGTGCGCCAGGTGGACTCCAGCCTGCTGGACGAGTGGGAGCAGCTCGCGAACCCGGAGGAGATGACCGCCGAGGAGGCCCGGGAGAAGGCCGACGAGGTCAAGCCGGTCACCACCAACGCGCGCGCCTTCCGGGTCCTGGTTCGCAACGCCATGTTCCGCCGCGTGGAGCTGGCCGCCCTCGACCAGGTCGAGGACCTGGGCGAACTGGACGCCGAAGCCGGCTGGGACGCCGAGGCCTGGGGCGAGGCGATGGACAAGTACTGGGACGAGTACGAGGATCTCGGCACCGGCCCCGATGCCCGCGGCCCCAAGCTGCTGGTCATCAAGGAGGAGCCGGAGAACGGCCTCTGGCGCGTCCGCCAGATCTTCGACGACCCGAACGGCGACCACGACTGGGGCATCAGCGCAGAGATCGACCTCGCCGCCTCGGACGCCGAGGGCCGTGCGGTCGTCCGCGTCACCGACGTCGGCCAGTTGTGAGCCGTTTGCGGCTGGTTGTGAGCCAAGGAGAATCCCACCGATGACGAACCCGGCCGAGAAACTGGTCGATCTGCTCGACCTGGAGCAGATCGAGGTCGACATCTTCCGCGGCCGGAGCCCGCAGGAATCCCTGCAGCGGGTCTTCGGCGGCCAGGTGGCGGGCCAGGCGCTGGTCGCGGCCGGGCGCACGACGGACGGCGACCGCCCGGTGCACTCGCTGCACGCGTACTTCCTGCGTCCGGGCCGTCCCGGGGTGCCGATCGTGTACCAGGTGGAGCGGGTCCGCGACGGCCGGTCCTTCACCACGCGCCGGGTCACAGCCGTGCAGCAGGGCCGCACGATCTTCAATCTGACCGCCTCCTTTCACAAACCTGAGGAAGGACCGTTCGAGCATCAGCTGCCTCCCGCCCGTGAGGTGCCGCACCCGGAGTCGCTGCCGACGGTCGCCGAGGAGATCCGCAAGCACCTCGGCGCACTGCCGGAGCAGTTGGAGCGGATGGCGCGCCGCCAGCCCTTCGACATCCGCTATGTCGACCGGCTGCGCTGGAACGCCGAGGAGATCGACGGCGCCGAGCCGCGCAGCGCCGTGTGGATGCGCGCGGTCGGACCGCTCGGTGACGACCCGCTGGTCCACACATGCGCACTGACCTACGCCAGCGACATGACCCTCCTGGACGCGGTCCGCATCCCGGTCGAACCACTGTGGGGTCCGCGGAACTTCGACCTGGCCTCGCTGGACCACGCCATGTGGTTCCACCGGCCGTTTCGCGCGGACGAGTGGTTCCTGTACGACCAGGAGTCGCCGATCGCCACCGGCGGGCGCGGTCTGGCCCGCGGGCGCATCTACGACCTGCAGGGGCGTCTGCTTGTCTCGGTCGTCCAGGAGGGCCTGTTCAGATCGCTGTAGCGTGCCGACGGCCGGGACCGCGGCGGAGTCGATCTCAGAGCCGCGCGGGTCGAGGGCTTCTCCGCCGCAGCCAGGCACGCAGGCCGCGGCCCGGGCGTGCCGGGGCGGACTTCGCCGGACGGCGTGTCCGGAGGGCCGGGGAGGCCGGGGCCGACAGCGTCACCGGCGCACCGTGCCACTCGAACGCTCGAGTCACGGGCTCATCCTTCGACTCGGACGTCCCCGGCAGCGGTCCACCGCTCGGCGCACCCATCACTGTCACCGGCCTGATCCTGGGCCCCGACACCTCCGCCGGCCGCCCCTTCTTCGCCTCGAAGGGTCCCGGCAGCGGTTCTGTCGCCCGTGCTCCGGCCGGGTCTTCGCCGAGCGCCCATGGTGGCCGTACCGTCGGTTCCGTGGCTCGTGTGGCCGTTCGGGCCATGGGCGGGATGGGGCGCGCGGCCGCTCGTGGGGGCGGTGCGCTGCGGCGGACGGCCGGGCGTGGGGCCGGCGCGAAGGCACGGGCCTCCTCGAGCGCATGGGCCAGGTCGCTGCGCAGCCACTCGATCTCGTCCGCGTCCTGAGCCGTCGTGATCCGCGCGGCGAGGTCCGCGACAGGCGATCCCGGAGCGCCCTGACCGGCCTGTGCGGGCCGGAACCGGTTCAGACACGCGCGCTCGTAGGGATCCCTGACGACGTCGGCGATCTCGACGGGCGAGAGGAAGGCGGCCAAGGCTCCGGCCCGGGCCCATGGCTCCTCGGCCTGGCGCAGCAGAAACCCGAGGTGGCGCCCGCGCCAGTTGCGGGCTCGCAGATCCAGGCCGGCCTCCAGCCGGCCGCGCAGGTTCTCGGGCGTGCGCCCCTTGAGCAGGTGTGCGTTCTTGGCGTCCGCGGTGAAAGCGCGCAGCTCTTCCGCCAGATAGAGCCAGACCACGACCCTGTAGCGATTCATGTACCACTTCACCGGGACGAGCAGACCCAGTCGGGCGAGCCGTGTGAAGCGACCGGCCGGGATCTCCATGAGTGCTGCGCCCTGCGAAGTCCCCACCGCCTGCACACGGGCGCGCAGGTTTTCCGGGTGGCCCTCCTGCGCGCGCAGGCGGTCGATCTCCGCGCGCTCCACCCTCGGTCCTCCTCCCCCGCCCTCGTCGGGCACGGTCCGGATGTGGCCGAGATGCACGGCGAGGTCGAACTCGCTTCGTTTGAGGCCCAGTTCCCGAGCGGCGTGGCCCGGGGTGAGGGTAACGGGCCGGGGTGGGCGGACGGTGCTCGTCGACATGGTCGTACTCCCCCGCGGAGTCTTTGGCTCACGCCCTGTGCGTTTGCCGTGCACACACCGTAGCCAATTCGGTCCAGGCCGTGGCGGGCCTGTGGACAACTCCACAAAGGTTGGAGAATCCGCAGGTCAGGCGTCCGTGGTGGGGGCTCGCTCGGGCTGCCTGGCGTCCACGCCCAGGTGTTCGCCGACGCGATTGACGAGCAGGGTCATCTCGTAGGCGATCTGACCGATGTCCACCTCCGCACCGCTGAGCACGCACAGGCAGCTGCCGGTGCCGGCCGCGGTCACGAACAGCACGGCGTCGTCGTACTCGATCATGGTCTGGCGCACTCTGCCCGCGCCGAAGTGGCGTCCCGATCCCTTGGCCAGGCTGTGCAGACCGGACGCCACGGCGGCCAGATGCTCGGCGTCCTCTCGGCGCAGGCCCGTACTCGCGCCTGTGACCAGTCCGTCGTTCGAGAGGACCAGGGCATGTCGCACATGGTCCACACGCTCGGTCAGGTCGTCCAGGAGCCAGCCGAGTCCCTGGTTCTGGGCCATTTCCATCTCCCCGTGTGATCTCCCCCTGGCTGGAGGAACTCTGCGCCAGCCTTCCCCACCACCGGCGTCCGGGCAAGCAAGATGGGCGCATGGCACAGAAGATGACCGATCAGGAATGGCGGGCGTTCGTCTCGAACGGCACCCGGACCGGCAAGCTGTCCACCGTTCGCGCCGATGGGAGCCCTCATGTGGCCCCGATCTGGTTTCTGCTGGACGGGGACGAATTGGTGTTCAACACCGGTAAGGACACCGTGAAGGGGCGCAATCTCGCCCGCGACGGACGGATCGCCCTGTGCGTGGACGACGATCGGCCGCCGTTCCACTTCGTGGTGCTGAACGGCCACGCACGGCTGTCGGAGGACCTGGACGAGGTGCGTCACTGGGCCACCAGGATCGCCGCCCGGTACATGGGCGAGGACCGCGCCGAGGAGTACGGCGCCCGCAACGGCGTTCCGGGTGAGCTGCTGGTCCGTGTCACCGTCGACCAGATGGTGGCCCTGAAGGACGTATCGGCCTGATCGGCGGGCTCAGCCGACCGAGTCCAGGAGCCGGGCGGTGTGCATCCGCCCGGCGTACTCGACGAGCCGGATCAGGACTTCCTTGCCGGAGTCCCGGTCCCGCGCGTCGCACAGCACCACGGGTGTGCCGTGGTCGAGGTCGAGGGCGCGGGAGACGTCGTGCGCGCCGTGGGCCCGGGCCCCCGCGAAGCAGTTGACGGCCACCACGAACGGGATGCGCCGGTGCTCGAAGTAGTCGACCGCGGGGAAACAGTCCTCGAGGCGCCGGGTGTCCGCGAGGACGACGGCGCCGAGGGCGCCTTGGGACAACTCGTCCCACAGGAACCAGAAGCGGTCCTGTCCCGGGGTGCCGAAGAGGTAGAGGGACAGGCCGGAGCGGATGGTGATGCGCCCGAAGTCCATGGCGACGGTGGTGGTGACCTTCTGGTCCACGCCGTCGGTGTCGTCCACCGACTGCCCGGCCTCGCTGAGGAGTTCCTCCGTGCGCAGCGGCCGGATCTCGCTGACGGCTCCGACCAGGGTCGTCTTGCCGACGCCGAACCCGCCGGCGACCAGGATCTTCAGCGCCAGCTCGGAGGTGTCGACGACGGCGTCGGAGTGCTCGGTGACCATGCTCACTTCTCTCGGGAGGATCGGCTGCGATCGGCGTGCGCCGGGTGCGAAGACGAAGCCGGCATCTGGACGACATCCCGAGGCGATGCGTACGTCTCGGGGCGGTGCGCGGTGCGTGGCGGGTCCTGAACTTTCATCTACAGGGCTCGCAATCCGGCGATGACCTCGCGCAGGATCCGCTCGTCGGGCAGGCGCGCCGGGGGTACGGGACGGTTGATGACCACGCAGCCCAGTTCCAGGAGGTCGCCGAGGAGCACCCGGACCACGCCGACGGGGAGGTCCGCGTCCGCCGCGAGTTCGGCGACGGACTGTGTCTCCGCTCGGCACAAGTCGATCAGGGTCCGGTGTTCGGGGCCGAGTGCGGCGTCGTCGAGCGCCGGTGCCCCGGGGACGAGGGTGACGAGGGCGATCAGGTCGAAGCGCACCCCGGTGGGCCCCGGTTGGGTGCGCCCGCCCGTCAACGCGTAAGGGCGGACCAGTGGTCCGGCCTCGCCGTCGTACCACTGGCTGCCCGGCTCTCCTGGACCGCCGGTCCGGTTCTCGGTCATCGGTGCCGCCTCTTGGAGGTCATCCGGTCGCGGGGGGCTGCGCGGCGACACGCGGCGGCGTGTACAGGTGCTCGCCGACCCGCTTGACGAGGCGTGCCATCTCGTAGGCGACCAGTCCGATGTCGGCCGTGACGGCGGTGAGGACGGCGAGGCAGGAACCGTCTCCGGCGGCGGCCACGAAGAGGAAGGCGTCGTCCATCTCGACCATGGTCTGGCGCACACCGCCCGCTCCGAAGTGCCGTCCCGCGCCCTTGGCGAGGCTGTTGAAGCCGGAGGCGACGGCGGCGAGGTGCTCGGCGTCCTCCCGGGCGAGGCCGGTGGAGGCGCCGACGGCGAGGCCGTCGTTGGAGAGCACGACGGCGTGCCGCACTTCGCCGACGCGCATCACCAGGTCGTCGAGCAGCCAGTCCAGTTCGCCGGAGCGCTGGCCGGCCCCCGTGTTCGTGTCCTGGATCATGCAGGGTCTCCTTCGCTGCTGTCACTGCCCGTTTCGGGTCGCGAGGCGGCGCCACGGCCGGGTTGTCTGCCACCGCCGCGAGCCCAGCCGTCCCGGTAGGCCGCCATCCGGTCCCGTACCAGTTCGGGGGTGCGCTGTTCGTCGCCGTGCCGCGCGGTCTCCGGCGCCGGCGCTTCGGGGTGCTGCCGGCGTAGCTGGGGAGCGAGGCTCGCCTGGCGCACGCGGCGCGGGAGGTCGTCGGTGGTCTCGGCGTCGTGGGGCGGGCGGTGCAGCCGCAAGGCGGTGACTGCGGCGGGCGGGGTCTCGTCGGCCGCTGCCTGCCCGCCCGACTTCCCCACGGCGGTCTGGGCGGGCGCGGTGGCCGCGAGCGCGGGCCGGTCCGATCGGGCGGCGACGGCCTCCTGCCGCGGACTTGCGCCGGGCACGCGCGCGTACTCGCGCTTCTGCTCCTGACGGGACTGCTCACCTCGTTGGGCGGCGCGTTCCGCAGCACCGCTGTACAGCAGGGCGGTGGGCACCAGGACGACGGCGGTGGTGCCTCCGTAGGGGGAGTTCCGCAGATGCACCTTGACGTCGTGCCGGGAGGCGAGCCGGCTGACCACGAAGAGTCCGAGCCGGTCGCTGTCGAAGAGGTCGAGGGCCTCGGACTGTTCGATGCGGCGATTGGCCTCCGCGAGGGTCTCGGCGCCCATGCCGAGGCCTCGGTCCTCGATCTCCAGGGCGTAACCGTTGCCGACGGGTTCGCCGGTGACGCGCACGCGCGTGTGGGGCGGTGAGAACTGGGCGGCGTTCTCGACGAGTTCGGCGAGCAGGTGGGTGAGGTCGGCGACGGCGGCGCCGGTGACATGGGCTTCGGGGAGCTGCCGCACCTCCACGCGCGCGTAGTCCTCGATCTCCGATACGGCGGCCCGTACGACGTTGGTCAGGGACACAGGTATGCGCCAGGCCCGGCCGGGTGCGGCGCCGGAGAGGATGATCAGGCTCTCGGCGTGCCGCCGCATGCGCGTGGTGAGGTGGTCCAGGCGGAACAGGTCGCTCAGTTCGTCGGGGTCGTCCGAGCGGCGCTCCATGCTGTCCAGGAGGCTGAGCTGCCGGTGGACCAGTACCTGGCTGCGGCGGGCCAGGTTGACGAAGACACCGGAGATGCCGCTGGCGAGTTCGGCGCGTTCGACGGCGGCGTGCAGGGCTGCGCGATGGACCGTTGTCAGGGCTTCCGAGACCTGCCCCGTCTCGTCCTCGGCGGGTGGTCCGGCGGGTGTCTCGGCCTGGATGTCGATCTCCTCGCCCGCGCGCAGTCTGCGCATCGCTTCGGGGAGTTTGCGGCGGGCGATCTCCAGGGCGTCGTTGCGCAGGCTCACGAGTTCGACCACGAGGGCGCGTCCGATGCGCACGGAGATCACGAGCGAGGCGGCGACGGCGGCCAGGCCGAGAAGCACGGCGGCACCCGCGGGGCTGAGCAGGCCGCGTGTGACCGGGTCGGCGCGGCCGGCGACGACCCGGCCCGTGTCCGTCGCGATGTCGCGCATGCCGTCCTGCACACGCGTGTGGGCGTCGCTCCAGGTTGCCTGTGGAGCCGTGTCGGCCGGCTTGGCGCCCGGCCCGGCGGCGAGGACCTTGTCCTCGACGTCGCCGAGGGCGGTGTAGGAGTCGCTCGCGGTCAGGTTCTGCCAGGCGGCGCGCTGGGCGGCGGGCAGGTCGGCGCCGGCGGCCTCGGTGAGCGTACGGCGCGCGGCGACGGCGGCGCCGTACAGACGTAGCCGCTCTCCCTGCAGTTGCCCGGCGGCCCGCGCGCCGCCGAG
This sequence comes from Streptomyces yokosukanensis, assembly GCF_001514035.1. GTDB lineage: Bacteria > Actinomycetota > Actinomycetes > Streptomycetales > Streptomycetaceae > Streptomyces > Streptomyces yokosukanensis. Next base: position 433,113 of record NZ_KQ948210.1, read on the forward strand.
TACGGCGTCCTCCTGGGCCAGTGCCTCGGCGGCCCGGCTGAATTCGAGCAGCACGCGCGCGTCGGATCCGATGTCCGCCTGCTGGATGCCGGTCAGGGCGCCGTCCACGGCGAAGGCCGCGCCGATGGTGTTCGTGTACCGCGCGTACACCGTGTCCCAGCCCGCCTTGTGGTCGAGTACGGCCGTACGCAGGGCCCGCAGGCGCTCGGCGCCGGTGACGAAGGCGCCGAGGCGGCCGGAGACACCGGCAGGCAGCTCCTCGGTGTCCGCGACGGTGTGGTCGCCGCCGAGCCGCAACGCTGCCACGGCCCGGTCGGTGCGGACGCCCAGGCTTCGGATGTCGCTGCCGCCGCCCGCGCCCGGAGCGGTGGCGTAGCGCACGGCTGCGGTGCGCTCGGCCTGGAGGGCGTCGACGGCCGCGGCCACCGGTGTGCGCAGTTCGGCGTCGATCCGCTGGGACTGCCGCAGTCGGGCGACGTCCTGGGCGGTGGTGACGGTGGCGTACGCCCACAGGGCGAGCAGCGAGACGACCGGCACCATGAGCAGGCTGACCACCTTGGCCCGCACGGTACGAGGGCGCAGGCGCCGGCTCGCACGCGCGCGTGCCGTGGCCGGTGGTGTGCCGAGCGGGCGGTCGGTGCCCTCGTCGGCGGGCGGTCCGGCGTGCGCGCGGCGGCCGCGCGGCGGGTGCTCCGGGGTGCCGGCATTCGGGGTGGTACGGGGTGGGCGCATGGCCTCCTCGCTCGTGACGTGGGTCGGGCTCGCTCGGGACGTGGGCCGGGCTTCTCGGACCGGGCTCCCGCTAGCGGGCGATGCTCTCGACGGGCCGCTGGGCGGAGGCGGAGGCCTCGCGCTCGTCGGCCGTGGGTGAGAGGGCGACGAAGGCCGAGGTGATGAACAGGTAGGACCCGAGGCCGACGGCGAGGGGGAAGATGAACTGCATCGCCGTGGCCCCGGGCAGGGTGTCGCCGGAGGGGGCCACACGCACGCTCACCGCGAACATCCCGGTGTAGTGCATGCTGCTGACCGCCGCTCCCATGACGAGGGAGGCGACGGTGACCGCACGGGGCGACGTGATGTTGAGGCCCGCCCACAGGGCCGCGGTCGCCGCGACGACGGCGATCAGAACCGACACGCCGACGAGGACGGGGTCGTACCTGATGTCGCCGTGCAGCCGGACCGCCGCCATGCCGAGGTAGTGCATGCTGGCGACACCCAGCCCGGTGGTGAGACCGCCGAGAAGGAGCGCCCGGTTGCGGTCCCGGCTGTAGCCGACGGCGAAGACGCCTGCGCACACGACGACCATGGCGACGAGAAGGCTCAGGATGGTCAGCGGCACGTCGTAGCGGATGTCGGTGCCACTGACGCGGAAGCCGAGCATGGCCACGAAGTGCATGGTCCAGATGCCCGACCCGATCGCGGAGGCCGCGGTGACCAGCCAGTTGCGGCGTGAGCGGCCGGTGGTGGCGAGCGCGCGGACGGTGCAGCGCAGTCCGAGCGCGGCACCTATGCAGGCCATGACGTACGACAGTACGGGGGTCAGCCAGCCGAAGGCGGCGTGGTCCAGGTGTCCCATGGCCAAAGGACGCTAGGGGGCACGGGCGCACAGAGGGGGCGCGTTTCGAAAGCTGCTGGAATATGACATGCAAATGCGATGGAACGATCGGGTCGGGCTCGAACATGTGCGCCTACGTATCCCCCGCGACGGTTACGCATCCCTCGCGACGGTGAGGAATCATGCCGGGCATGAGCGATGACCACACACATGTGCAGGAGTTCTTCAGCGCCCGTGCGGCCGACTGGGACAGCCGCTTCCCGGACGACGGTCCCGCGTTCGCCGCTGCCGTCGCCGATCTCGAACTGCGGCCGGGCGACCGCGTGCTGGACGCGGGCTGCGGCACGGGGCGCGCACTGCCGTCGCTGCGAGCCGCCGTGGGCCCGTCCGGGGTGGTGCTGGGCGCCGACCTGACCCCGGCGATGCTCAAGGCCGCCGCACGGGCGGGCCGGGACCGGGACGCGTGGCTGCTGCTCGCGGACGTCGCCGCGCTGCCGCTCGCCTCCGGGTCCCTGGACGCCGTGTTCGCCGCCGGTCTGATCGCTCATCTGCTGCGCCCGGAGGAGAACCTGCGGGAGCTGGCCCGTGTGGTGCGCGCCGGTGGCACGCTCGCGCTGTTCCATCCCATCGGGCGCGCGGCCCTGGCGGCACGACAGGGCCGTCAGATCACTCCCGGCGATCTGCGCGCCGAGGCCAACCTCGGCCCGCTGCTGGCTCGTTCGGGGTGGAGCATGACGTCGTACGTCGACGAGGACCGCCGCTTTCTCGCGCTCGCCGAGCGCACGGGCTGAAGCGTCGCATCGCCGAAGGCCGCGCGGGTCAGTCCGTTCCGGCCACGGCCGCCGCGAAGGCGTCGGGGTTGTCGAACATGACGTTGTGCCCGGCGCCGGGCACCGTCACGACGCGTACCCCGGCGGCTTCCAGAGCCTCGCGCCCCTCCAGTTCACCGCTGAACTCGCCCTACAGGTGGACACGCTCTCCCGCCAGCTTTTCGAGGGGGATGCGCAGGACCGGATCGGAGCCCCGGCGCAGCCCGACGGCGCTGCTGTGCAGGGCGCGGGGGTCGGCGAGGCGCATGGTGGCGGCCCACAGCGGGCCGACTGCTGCCAGCACGCGCGCGTGCTGCCTTTCGACGAAATCGTCCTCTTTACAAGCTGCGATTCCGCTGCTGGCGGCCGTGAGCGGCGGGAAGGCGTCGAGGTTGGCCTCCGCGAGGACCAGCCGGGAGGCGAGGTCGGGCCGACGGTGGGCGAGCACGACGGCCACGGCGCCGCCCATGCTGTGCGCCATCAACTCCGCGCCACGGACCCCGGATTCGTCCAGCGCGGCCGCCACCGCGCCGGCGTACTCCTCCAGCGTGTATCCGAACGTACTCGGCCGGTCGCTGATGCCGTGTCCCGGCAGGTCCACGAACCGGCTGCGCCGGCCGGCGAGTTCGGGCAGCGTGAGATCACCGACGAGAACCAGTGGTTCACGCCGCTCGCATTCCTGCGGCACCTGGACGACCCCGCCGCCCCGGCGGCCGTACTGCGACGTCGGCTGGCGTTCCTGGAGGAGCCCGCGAGCTTCTTCCACGAGGGCGACCGGCCCCTGCGCGCCGAGGAGGTGGACGACCCGTTCCGGCGCGGTGTGCTCACCGTCGCGCGTGCCACGAGCCGGGCCGAACTGGCCTGGTTGCGCGACACCCTCGCGTCAATCGACGGTGCCGCCCGCCGAGGCGTCGTGGTGCCGCACCGGGCAACCGCGCAGCCCAGGAATCGGGCGGGTGCCGAGCTCTGCCACCCGGTAGCCGTCCGGGTAGCCCTTGATCTCCCGGTTCTGGCGGGCGAAGTGGGGGGAGCGGCGCGGCGGCAGCAGCCGGACGAGGCGGCCACGCGCGCGTACGGCCTGACGCACGAACGACGTGGTGGCCGCGCTGGGCGGGGTGTACCGGAACGCGCGCAGCAGGGGTTCGTCGAGCAGGGCGAGCGTCGTGGTGCGCAACAGCGGCGCCAGAGGGCGCGGATACCAGGACGCCATCAGGTCGAGGGTGGCGTCGGAGACCGTCCGGGACTGCTCGTCCCAGCCGAAGTGCTCCTGCTCGTAGCTGTCGAGGAGGGTCTCGAACTCCTCGTACGTCTTGGGGATGTCGGGGATGCCCATGTGCCAGCCGAGGGTGCGGTAGTACTCGGCGGCGGCCATGACCTCGTGCCGGGACAGCCGCCGCCAGCCGTAGGTGTCGATCCAGCGCCGGGGCACCACGACGAAGGTGCACAGCACATACCGCAGATCGTCGTCACCGATGTCGTAACTGCGGTGCATCTGGTTGATGCGGCGGATCGCCGTACGGCCCTCCTCGGTGGCGAAGCCGTGCTCGACGACGGTGTCGAGGAGCAGCGCGGTGTCGTCGTAGCGCTTCTGTGTGCGCTCGGTCAGCTCGGCCGTCCGCGCGAGGAGCCGCCCGATGCTCGGCACGGCGTAGGTGCGGTACAGGGCCAGTTCCAGTGCGCGGGTGTAGTCCCAGGGAAACTCGAACGCCGTACTGAGCCGGTAGATCTCCGGTGCGTCCGCCACCGGGTCCAGTCGACGGATCTGTCCGAGCCTCTCGAATCGCTTCACCGCGTCGCCCCCCCTTCTGCCGCAGAAGGTCCAACTCTACGTTGAGTGACAGCAGATGACGTATCGATGATGGCCCCGTTCGGGGGAAGGGTGGTCCGCGTGTTCGGCCAGATATTCAAGTACGCCACCAAGCTGCGCACCTCCGCGCGTGTGCAGCCGACGGACGTCCGGGAGAGGCGTACGCACAACTTGTTCGAAGCGGCGGCCACCTACATCGCGGCCCGCGCGGAGAACGACCAAGAGCGGATCGAGGAGGCGACGACCTGGGTGCCCGCCGACGCCCTGTCGTTCGGGGTGAGCGAACTCGCCCGCCGCGCCGTCGTCGCTCTGGCCCGGGAGCGCGACGTGTCGCCCACGGTGGTGGCCCGTGATCTCCTCGGGCTGCCCACGGACTGAGGAAGCCCCCCCGCCCAGTGTGGTCGTTTCGCCCCCGTCCAGGTGGAAACCTGCAGGTCCGCGTGGTGTGAGGAGCCGTGACAAGCGGCTTCCGCTCGCACTAGGGTGCGCGCCGATGGACGAACCACTGGGGAGGCTGGGATGGCCCGGACCGACGAAGAGGCCGTCGCCGCCGCGGACGATGCGCTGTACGTGCTGACGGCGGTGCTACTGACTGCGGCACAGTTTCCGAGCGTTCTCGGCGATGACTATCCCGAGGCGTGCGCGGCACTGGGGCTCGCGCCCCTCGCCGACGGGTACGGCCTGGTGCTGGGCCAGGACGGCGACGGCGCGCGCTGGACGGTCGTCATCGACGACGTCTCGCTGGTCGCCGTGGCGATCGCCTCCTGGGACTGCGGCATGGAGTACGAGCTGTCGCCGGACGAGCGCGCGGTCGTGACCGCCCTGCCGGGCTGGCCGCTGGCGGTCGCCGTCGCCGCTCCCGGCGTCCCCGCTCCGCACGATCCCGCCCCCGAGGTGACGGACGGGCCCGCGCTGACCCCGCCGGACACCGGCTCCTGGGGACCGGCACAGCGCCGTCTGGGCGCCGACGAGATAGCTCTGCAGTGGGCGGCCTGGCGGGAACAGATCGACGACGAGAAGTTCTCCGTGCCGGACGGGCAGTCGGAGCCGGACGGACAGGAGGAGCCAGAGGGGCAGGCAGCGGCCGAGGAGTCGGCGCCGGAGGGGCGACAGGGCGTACCGCACCACCGGGGAGTCGGGCGGGTGCTCGCGGAGGCCCGCGCCTATGTCGACTCGCCGCCGCCGCTCGGGCGGGTACGGTCGTCGTTCGCCCCGGGGGACGCCCGTACGCTGCGCGCCGACGGCCCCGGCTGGTCGATAGTGGCTCGCACCGACGACATCGCGTTCGTGCTGCTGGACGAGGAGCCCGGCGAAGTCCTGCCGGTGGGCCGGGGTCCCGAGCTTCCGGGCCTGCTGGAGGCGCTCGACAAGATGGCCGTACGCCCCCTCTGAGGCCGCGCGCCACCGGCCCGGCCCCGAGGCCGGGCGACCCTCTACGACCCACTCTCCGGACTCCGAGGGCCGGACCAGCCCCCGAGACCGGTCCGGCCCCACGGCCGCCGCCACGGACCCCTGGGGGTCCGCCGTCCTCTCAGCGGCCGAGTTCCTTGCGGGTGACCCTGCGCAGCCGGCGCCGCTGTGCGGGGTCCAGCGTCAGATACGCGGCGACCGGCACGCCGACCACGATCAGGAACGCCACCCACCAGGGCAGCCAGATCAACAGAATCAGCCCGACCGCCACACCTCCGACGGCGATCTTCGCGTTCTTGGACATGAGCGTCGCCTCCTTCGCGGCCACTGCCGCTCTCTGCTGTGAAAACGGCCTCCCGGTCCACACAGTTCCGGAACCCGACCCCGAGACGTCCCTGAGGCCCACCCCTAGTGGCTCCTCGACCGTGACGCCCTCGGCAGGCTCCGGAGGCCGCGTGTCCGTCTCGCCTTCCCCTCGCCGTGATCCCCGTGCGCCACCGACGATGGCCAACGTCGAACACATTGTGAAGTGACCTGGATCACTACGCCAGTATGCCGGGGTCGCTCTCAGCGCGCTGTAGCCTCGGCGACTCCGTTCCCAGTAATCAAATTTGAGGAGTGCGGCAGAGCTGTGCAGACCCTTCCGACGGCATCACCCTCCGAACTCTCCGAACTGTCCCACTGCTGCATGGTGTTCCTGCCCGCCGACCCCGCCCGCGCGGGCCGGTTCGCGTTCTGGCGGCGCGACGGCGAGGTCCCTCCTGTCGTCGTCGACGGGACGCCTGCGGAACTGGACATCGCGATGCCCACGGCTGACGGCGACGTGGAACCTGTCCGCACGCCCGCGCTCCTGCTGCCCGTGCACCGCGCCCTGCCGTTGCTCACACGCACGCGTGCCCTGCGGCAAGGGCACCGCTCGGCCGGCTTCTGGGGTGCCGCCTGTCACCTGGCCCTGCACTTCGTGACGCGCGGACTGCTCCTGCCGGGGCTCTCCCCCGCCGATCACGACGTCTGGCGGGTGGCCCGGCTGTCCGCGCGGGACGCGGAGTCGATCCGCGAACTCGCCGCCGCCATGCCACCGGAGGCCCATGCGACACCGCTCGCGGCCGAGGGGCCGCCCCGGCTACCGGACCCGGAGCAGCTGCTGCGCGCCTTCCTGGACGCGGTCGCCGACACCCTCCCGCGCTCCCCCGCCGCCCCGTCGGTGACCGGTGGCTCCGCGTACGCGGCACCTGAGCCGCAGCGGTGGCCCACCTTGCGGGCATGGGCCGACGGCATCGCAGCCGGCCAGGACGCGGGGGTACGCCTGTCGCTGCGCGTGGAGGTCTCCGGGCTCGACGACCTCGGGCAGCGGGACGACGCTCCGGTCCGGTTCCGTGCGGTGCCGCAGGTGCATGGCGTCGGCACAGCGACGGACGTCGTCGACGTGGCGGCCCTCTGGACCGGTGCGGGCGCCGTACCCGAGACGGTCGGTCCACGCGCGCGTGCCGACGCGCTGCTGGCACTGCGCCGGGCCGCCCACGCCTGGCCGCCGCTGACACCATTGCTGTCCGCCGCCGTACCCGACGCCGTGGACCTCGCCGATGACGAGATCGCCGAGCTGCTGGGCGTGGGCACGCGGGCTCTGGCCACGGCGGGAGTCGATGTCCACTGGCCGAAAGAACTGTCGCGCGACCTCACGGCGCACGCGACCGTCGGTCCGCCGGACGACGCGACGGCTGCCGCACGGTCTGCCGGGGCGCCCGCGTCGCTGCTCTCGTCGGACACCGCGGTCGCCTTCAGCTGGTGGTTCGCCCTCGGCGGACGGGAGTTGTCCCGGGAGGAGCTGGACCGGCTCGCAGAGGCCAAGCGCCCCCTGGTGCGGCTGCGCGACGGATGGGTCCTGGTCGACCCACAGCAGGCGGACCGCGCCCGCACCCGCCAGGACCGCGCCCTGGCTCCCGTCGAGGCGCTGGCCGCCGCCCTGACGGGCTCTGCGGAGGTCGACGGCCACCTGGTCGACGTACGGTCGTCGGGATGGCTGGAACGGCTCCGGGAGAAACTCGCGGACACCGGGACGGCAGACACCGTCGGGCAGCCGCCCGGCCTCGCCGCCACCCTGCGCGAGTACCAGCTCCAGGGCCTCGCCTGGCTGGCCGGCATGACCTCGCTGGGCCTGGGCGGCTGCCTTGCCGACGACATGGGCCTCGGCAAGACGGTCACGCTGATCGCCCTGCACCTGCACCGGCAGACAGACGCCTCGGCGGCCGGTCCCACGCTCGTCGTCTGCCCGGCCTCCCTGCTCGGCAACTGGCAGCGCGAGATCGAGCGGTTCGCCCCGGGTGTGCCCGTGCGCAGGTTCCACGGTCCCGGACGCACTCTCGGATCCGTCGGGGGCCGGGAGTTCGTGCTGACGACGTACGGCACGATGCGCCTGGACGTCGAGCGGCTCGCCGCACAGCCCTGGGGCTTGGTCGTTGCAGATGAGGCACAGCACGTGAAGAACCCTTATTCGGCGACCGCGCGGGCACTGCGTTCTCTCGGGGCACGCGCGCGTGTAGCGCTCACCGGTACCCCGGTGGAGAACAACCTCACCGAACTGTGGGCCATCCTCGACTGGACGACTCCCGGTCTCCTGGGCCGTCTCGGCGCCTTCCGCGCGCGCTACGCGCAACCGGTCGAGGGCGGCTTCGATCCCGCAGCGGCCCGGCGGCTCGCGAGGCTCGTCCAGCCGTTCCTGCTGCGACGGCGCAAGTCGGACCCCGGCATCGCCCCCGAGCTGCCGCCGAAGACCGAGAGCGATCGTCCCGTGGCCCTCACCTCCGAACAGGCAGCACTGTACGAGGCGTTGGTCCGCGAGACGCTGGACCGGATCGCGGCAGCGGATGCCATGGCCCGCCGGGGCCTGATCGTGCAGCTGCTGACCGGGCTGAAGCAGATCTGCAATCATCCGGCGCAGTTCCTCAAGGAGGACGAGCCACGGCTCGAAGGACGCTCCGGGAAGCTGGAGTTGCTCGACGAACTCCTCGACACGATCCTCGCCGAGGGATCGGGGGTGCTCGTCTTCACCCAGTACGTGCGCATGGCCCGCCTGCTCGAACGGTATCTGACGGACCGTGGGGTGCACTCGCTGCTGCTGCACGGCGGGACTCCGGTCACCGCGCGCGAGGAGCTGGTGCGGCGTTTCCAGGACGGCGAGGCACCGGTGTTCCTGCTGTCCTTGAAGGCCGCGGGAACGGGTCTGAACCTCACCCGGGCCGAGCATGTCGTGCACTACGACCGCTGGTGGAATCCGGCGGTCGAGGCCCAGGCCACGGACCGCGCGTACCGCATCGGGCAGACCCGCCCGGTGCAGGTGCACCGGCTGATCGCCGAGGGAACTCTGGAGGACCGCATCGCGGACCTCCTCGGCCGAAAGAAGGAGTTGGCGGACGCGGTGCTCGGCACCGGCGAGGCCGCGCTGACGGAGCTGACGGCCGAGGAACTGGCCGCGCTGGTGGAACTGCGCGGGGAGGCACGATGAACCGCTACGACGACGGACACGGCCGTGCGGCGCAGCGCACGGTTGCCGCGCCGCCTCCCGCGCGCGGGCGCGGGTTCGCGCAGGGCTGGTGGGGTCGCGCATGGCTGCGGGCCCTGGAGGACGCAGCACTGGACGGTGCCGCGGTCAAGGCGGGCCGCCGGCTCGCGCGCGAGGGAGGTGTGGGGGCGGTGACCGTGCGGCCGGGCCGGGTCACCGCCGTCGTACGCGACGCCCGGGGCGCGGCCCACCGCGCCGACGTCCTCGTGCCGGAGCTGTCCGAGGCGGAGTGGGGGCGGCTGCTGGACACGACCGTGGGCCAGGCCGGACATCTGGCCGCGCTGCTCGACGGTGAGCTGCCACCGCATCTCATCGAGGACGCCGCGGTCGGCGGCGTCGAACTGCTGCCGGGCCTGGGCGATCTGGAGCCCGAGTGCGACTGCGGGACCTGGGACCACTGCGGGCACACCGCAGCGCTCTGTCACCAGGTGGCACGGCTGCTGGACGAAGATCCGTTTCTGCTCCTGCTGCTGCGCGGACGCGAGAAGGACGCGTTCCTGGCGGAACTGCATCTGCGCAGCACGGCGCCCCGCGCGGCGACCTCCACACCCGCGACCGTGGGCGTGGACGCGAGCGAGGCATGGGCGGCCGGGGACATCCTGCCGCCGCTGCCGCCGCTGCCCGGACTCCCGCAGTTCCCGGGCACGCCGCCGCCCCTCACCTCCGCGACAGTGCCCGCGCCCGGTATGGATCCGGCGGCGCTGGAGCACCTGGCGGGCCGCACCGCCATGGAGGCGTACCGGCTCCTCGCGGAAGTCGTTCGCTCGGCTTCGGACGACTTCCGCCCGGAGGCGGAGGCGTCCCGGCCAGATCCGATGATGTTCCGCTCGGATCCGGAGGCGACCCGGTCGAACCCTGAGGTCCTTCACTCGGATCCGCGAGGCCACCGCTCGGATCCCTGGCACGACGCCGCGCTCACGGCAGGCCAGGACGCCGTACGGCTTGCATGCGGGGCGCCCTGCGACGCCGTCATCGAGCGGCTGGCGAAGGAGTCGGGCCGCGGCCGCGCCGGGTTGGCGACGGCGGTCCGCGCGTGGTGTGCCGGAGGTGTCGCGGCGCTGGCCGTGCTCGACGAGGAGTGGCAGGTGGAGGGCCTGGCTCTCGCACACGCGCGTGCGGCGCTCGAAGCGGCCTGGGAGGCCGACGAACGGCCGCCGTTCCACAGCAGCGGCAACCGGTGGACCGTCCCGGACGAAGGGGTGCAGTTGCGCCTCGGCCGGGACGGCCTCTGGTGGCCGTACCGCGACGAGGCCGGCGGCTGGGTTCCCGCAGGCGGACCGGACCGTGATCCCGCGACGGCACTGGCCTCGGCACGCCTCGACGCCGATTCGAGGGATCCGGAGAGACTCTGAAACGCCGTCACCGTTCCCGGGCCGGGCAGCCCGGCCGGTGGGCCGAAGGAGGGCCGGGGGGCGGCGTGCGCCGTGTCCCGGCCCCCACGCGTTCAGCCCCGCGCGCCCAGCAGATGGTCCATCGCGAGCTGGTCGAGGCGCTCGAACGCCATGCCGCGCGCGGCCGCCGCAGCCAGGTCGAAGTCCTCGTAGGCGGTGCGGTCGGCGAGCAGGGCCTGCAGTCCGTCGGCCGCCGTCGGCTGGGTCAGCTGGTCCAGCCGTGAGGCACGCAGCGCCTCCTGGACCTGTGGGTCGGCACGGAAGGCGGCCGAACGCTCCTTGAGGATGAGGTAGTTGCGCATGCAGCCGGCCGCCGACGCCCACACTCCGTCGAGGTCCTCGGTCCGCGGCGGCTTGAAGTCGAAGTGGCGCGGCCCGTCGTAGCCGGCGCTCTCCAAGAGGTCGACCAGCCAGAACGCCGCCCGTAGATCGCCGGCCCCGAACCGCAGGTCCTGGTCGTACTTGATACCGGACTGGCCGTTGAGGTCGATGTGGAACAGTTTGCCCGCCCACAGTGCCTGCGCGATGCCGTGCGGGAAGTTGAGCCCCGCCATCTGCTCGTGACCCACCTCGGGGTTGACGCCGTACAGCTCGGGGCGTTCCAGGCGCTCGATGAAAGCGAGCGCGTGGCCGACGGTGGGCAGCAGGATGTCGCCGCGCGGCTCGTTCGGCTTGGGCTCGATGGCGAAGCGGATGTCGTAGCCCTGGGCGGTGACGTACTCGCCCAGCAGGTCGAAGGCCTCCTTCATGCGGTCGAGGGCGGCCCTGACGTCCTTGGCGGCGCCGGACTCGGCTCCTTCGCGGCCACCCCAGGCGACGTACGTCCTCGCACCCAGTTCGACCGCCAGGTCGATGTTGCGGATCGTCTTGCGCAGCGCGTAGCGGCGCACGTCGCGGTCGTTGGCGGTGAACGCGCCGTCCTTGAAGACGGGGTGCGTGAAGAGGTTCGTGGTCGCCATCGGGACGGTCATGCCGGTCGCGTCGAGGGCTTGCCGGAACCGCTTGATGTGCGACTCGCGCTCGGTTTCCGTGGACCCGAACGGGATCAGGTCGTCGTCGTGGAAGGTCACTCCGTAGGCACCCAGCCCGGCCAGGCGCTGCACCGTCTCGACCGGGTCGAGGGCGCGGCGGGTGGCGTCGCCGAACGGGTCCCTTCCCTGCCAGCCGACGGTCCACAGGCCGAAGGTGAACCTGTCCTCGGGGGTGGGCTGGTAGCTCATGCCACGGCTCCTCGCTGCGTACGACTATTTCGTCATGGCCGTTTACAAATTAGTATGCGCTCGCGCCTCTGGGAAGAGACAAGATGTCTTTGTCCCGCAGAGTCGCGGAACGTCGCGGAAAAGGGAGAGCCCGATGTCAGCAGCCGAGGGTCCGCTCGTCGTCGGCGTGGACACGTCCACGCAGTCCACGAAGGCGCTGGTCGTGGACGTGGCCACCGGCCAGGTGGTGGCGAGCGGCCAGGCGTCGCACACCGTGTCCTGCGGCGCGGGCCGCGAGAGCGATCCGCGTCAGTGGTGGGACGCGCTGTGCGAGGCGCTGCGTCAGTGCGGTGACGCGGCGCGCGAGGCGGCGGCGGTGTCGATCGGCGGCCAGCAGCACGGCCTGGTGACCTTGGACGAGCGGGGCGAGCCGGTGCGTCCGGCACTGCTGTGGAACGACCTCCGCTCGGCGCCGCAGGCCCGCCGCCTGGTGGAGGAGCTGGGCGGGCCGAAGGCCTGGGCGGAGCGCACGGGCAGCGTGCCCGGCGCGTCGTTCACGGTCACGAAGTGGGCGTGGTTGGCCGAGCACGAGCCCCGGTCGGTCCGCGCGACGAAGGCGGTGCGCCTCCCCCACGACTACCTCACCGAGCGGCTGACCGGGCAGGGCACGACCGACCGCGGCGACGCGTCCGGCACCGGCTGGTGGGCGTCCGGGACGGAGACGTACGACGCGGAGACCCTCGCGCACGTCGGTCTCGACCCGGCGCTGCTGCCCCGGGTGGTGCGGCCGGGCGAGGTGGCCGGCACCGTGCGCGACAGCCACGACCTGCCCTTCTCCAAGGGGACGCTGGTCGCACCGGGCACCGGCGACAACGCGGCGGCGGCCCTCGGCCTCGGCCTGCGACCGGGCGCCCCGGTGCTCAGCCTCGGCACGTCCGGCACGGTGTACGCCGTCTCCAGGCACCGCCCGACCGATCCGACCGGCACGGTGGCGGGGTTCGCCGACGCGCACGGGGACTGGCTGCCCCTCGCCTGCACCCTGAACTGCACACTCGCCGTGGACCGCGTCGCGGCGCTGCTGGGCCTGGACCGGGAGGCGGTGGAGTCCGGCGGCGCAGTGACCCTGCTGCCGTACCTGGACGGCGAGCGCACCCCGAACCTGCCGAACGCCTCGGGTCTGCTGCACGGACTGCGCCACGACACGACCGCCGGCCACCTGCTGCAGGCCGCCTACGACGGCGCCGTGCACGCGCTGCTCGGCGCGCTCGACCTGGTCCTGGACGAGGACGCGGACCGCAGCACCCCGCTGCTGCTGATCGGCGGCGGGGCACGGGGCAAGGCCTGGCAGCAGACGGTACGGCGGCTGTCGGGCCGGCCGGTACAGGTCCCGCAGGCCAAGGAACTGGTCGCCCTCGGGGCCGCGGCGCAGGCCGCCGGCCTGCTGACCGGCGAGGACCCGGCCGCGGTGGCCCGCCGCTGGAACACGGCCGCGGGCCCGGTGCTCCAGGCCGTGGAGCGGGACCGGGCGACGCTGGAGCGGATCACCGGGGTACTCTCCGACGCGGCCCCCTTGCTGGAGCGGGCCACGGACACCGCGCCGCGCGGGTGAGCCGGGCGGCCGACACCGAGGACTGACTTCAGGCATGACCGCACCGCTGCACGAGACCCGCCCGTCGGGGGCCGCCCGCGCCCTGCCGGACACCCAGCGGGGCATGCGCCGGCGCAACCTGGCCCGTGTGCTGCACGCCGTCAGTGCCGAGGGCTCGCTGTCGCGGGCCGCCGTCGCCACACGCATCGGGCTGACGCGGGCGGCGGTGTCGACGCTGGTGGACGAGCTGATCAGGTGGGGGCTGCTGGAGGAACTCGGTCCGGAGCGGCCGGGCCGGGTGGGCCGGCCCGGTTCGGCGCTCACGGTGAGCGGCCGCGGCCCGGCCGGGATCGGCGCCGAGATCGGCGTCGACCATCTCGCGGTCTGCGCGGTCGACCTGCGCGGCGCGGTCCGCGCACGGGCCGTGCGGCACACGGCGAACCGGGGCCGGGCGCCCGGACCGGTGGTCGAGGAGCTGACCGAGCTGGTGCGCCAGGTCGTCGCGGAGGCGGAGCGGGAGGCGTTGTGGCCCGCAGGGCTCGCGGTGGCCGTGCCCGGGCTCGTGGCCCGCGACGGCCGTACCGTCGTACGCGCCCCGAACCTCGACTGGCACGACACCGATCTCGATCCCCTGCTGCCCGGTGACTGGCCGCTGACCGTGGACAACGAAGCCAACTTCGGTGCGCTCGCCGAGTTGTGGCTCGGTGACGGCACCGCACGGGACTTCCTGCATGTGTCGGCCGAGATCGGCATCGGCGCGGCGGTCGTCGTGGACGGCGGGCTGCTGCGCGGCACCCGCGGCTTCGCGGGCGAGCTGGGCCATGTGCCGGTGCGGCCGGACGGTCCGCCCTGTCCGTGCGGCGGCCGGGGCTGCCTGGAGCAGTACGCGGGCGAGGAGGCGGTGCTGCGCGCGGCCGGGCTGAAGCCGCGCGAGGACATGGTGGGCCTGCTCGCCGGGCGCGCCGAACAGGGCGACGCGAGCGTACGCGCAGCCCTGCGGGACGCCGGTACGGCGCTCGGTATCGCCCTGACCGGCGCGGTGAATCTCCTCGACCCCGAGACGGTGGTCCTCGGCGGCGCCCTGGCCGGCCTCTCCCCCTGGCTGCTGCCCGCCCTGGAGGCGGAGCTGACGGGCCGTACGGCGGGCCCGCCCTGCCCGGTGACGGTGTCCCGGCTGGGCCCGGAGGGCCCCCTGCTGGGCGCGGCGCACTCGGTCGTCCGAGGCGTACTGGACGATCCGGCGGTGGTGGCGGAACGATCCTGACATCTCCGGTGGAGCTGTGAGGGGAGGCCGGGTGGCGGACTGGATGCCACGAGCGCAATGGGTCAGGACACAGCCACAGACACTGCTCGCCTCCTGCGTGCTGGTGCTCGACCGCCAGGACCGCGTCCTGCTGCTGAGGTACGGCCCCGGCAACCCGAGCTCGGGGTCCTGGTGGCTGCCCGGCGGCATGCTGGACCACGGCGAGGACCCCTGGGCCGCGGCGCGCCGGGAGATGCTCGAGGAGACGGGCATAGAGATCGGTCCGGAACCGGTATTGCTCGGCATCGGCCATCGGGGGGATGTACTCGGCACCGGACCGGTGCTCGACTGCCTCTTCCACGCCGGGACCTTGACCGAGGGCGTCCGTGTGCGGCTGAGCGAGGAGCACGACCGGCACGGACTCTTCTCGCTCGACGAGTTGGACGGGCTGCGGCTCACCGCCCGGCGGGCCACGCTCACCGCGCTGCACGCGGCGGCGCGGGAGCGGAGCGTGGTGTACCTGCGGGAGGGCCTGCCGCTGTGACGGGAAGGTCTGACCACGCGGCGCAGTGCTGTGACGCCGTGGACGGCTGGGGACAAACGGCGCGGTGACGGCCGGTGTACACCCGATCGGGTGACCTGGTTTTCCACAAGTGGGGGCTTCTCCACGGAAGCGGTGCGGGCTCTTCTGCCCGACCCACCCGCGCCGTACCGTGATTTTCACGCGAGGCGCAGCCGACGGACCGTCAAGGTCGAGCGGTGCCGGACGGTTGGCGGTACTTCACACACATCGGGTGGCAGTGGACTGACACGCATCGGGGGACACACATGCACGAGCAGACGACCGGGGCGCTGCGGCGCGACGCCGTCGGGTTGCGCGAGGTGCTGTTCCAGAGCGTGACGGCGATGGCGCCGGCCGCCGCGGTGGCCGCGTCGATCCCGGCCGGTGCCGCCTTCGCGGGCGGCAGCCTGCCCCTGGCGGTGCTGATCGCGCTGGTGGCCTGTCTGTTCACCGCGTCCTGCGTGGCCGAGCTGGCACGGGAGCTGCCCACGGCGGGTTCGGTGGCCACGTACGCGGCACGCGGTCTGCATCCCGCCGTCGGCTTTCTCGTCGGCTGGGGCTACGTCTTCGTGGAGATGCTGATCCCACCGCTGCTGCTCCTGCAGCTCGGTTTCACGGCGGCGGGCACGCTGCACGAGCAGTGGTCCTCGTATCCGGCGGATCTGTGGTGGCCGTGGTCCCTGGCGGGCGCCGGAGTGATCGCCGTCGCCGGCTCGTCGGGCATCCGCGCCTCGGCCCGCTTCGGCACAGTCCTCGGTGTCTTCGAGATCGTCGTCTTCCTGGTGTTCGCGGTGCTGCTCATCGGCAAGGCGGGCAGTGCCAACACCCTGTCGGTGTTCGGCACTTCGCACACCGCGGACGGGTACGCCGGAATCAGCGGCGTGTTCGCGGGGTCCGTGTACACGGTGCTGGCCTTCGCGGGGTTCGAGGCGGCGGCGCCGCTCGCCGAGGAGACCCGCGATCCCCGGCGGACGATGCGCCGCGCGGTCCTCGGCGCTGCACTGGGCATCGGCCTGTTCTACGTGATCACGACCTATGCGATGACGGTCTACTTCGGGCCGGACCGGTTCGCGAAGTTCGGCACCTCCGGCGAGGCCTCCTGGGACGGCGTCGCCCGGGCCTCCTTCGGCCTCTTGTGGGTGCTGGTCTTCCTGGCAGTGGTCAACTCCACGATCGCCAACGCCAACGCGTGCGCCAATGTCTCGACCCGTACGGCATTCGCGCTGGCCCGCATCCGCGTCCTGCCCCGCCTGCTCGCCACGCTCCACCCCCGGCACCGCTCCCCCGTGGCCGGTATCGCACTGCAGAGCGTCTTGGCGGTCGGAGTGACCCTGGGGCTGGGCCTCGGCTACGACCCGGTGACCGCGTTCCTGCTGCTCGCCACGGTGATCGTCACGGTCGTCGTCGGTGTCTACATCGTCGTGAACGTGGCCTGCGCCGGTTACTTCCTGCGGGCGGGCCGGTCCGCCGTCAAACCCCTGCGGCATCTGCTGTTCCCGGTGCTGGGCACGGCGGCCTTCGTCCCGGCCCTGCTGACGGCCGCCGGCCTTCCGGTGTTCGACTTCGTCACCGAACTGACGGCCCCGGTGTCCTACGCCGGCCCGATCGTCGGTGCCTGGATGGCCGCGGGCGTGGTGGTGCTCATGCTGCTGATGCGGCGTCACCCCGAGCGCATAGCCGAGACCGCGCGGGTCCACCTCGACGCGGACGACCCGGCGGACCACCGCCAGGACGGGACGGTGCCGAGCTGACCCACCCAGGCCGCGCGTCCGTCCTCCCTCCCCCCCCCCGCCCCGCCAACAGCCCGCCGACGCCCCGCGTCCACGCTGCCCTCCGCCTCGTCGCTGAGCCGTCGACGACCCGCATCCGCCCTCGCCCTCCACCTCCCTGCTGAGCCGCCCCGCCTCGTCGCACGCCCCTCGGCCTGGACAAGCCACGGCCGCGCACGCCCCGCTCCGTCCCACGACCGCCCCGTCAGAAGGGACCACCCCGACGATGACCGACCCCCGGATCCTCACCGTGCGTCCGGAACCGGACGCCTACGCATGGACCTTCGGCGGCGCGCCGCCCATCGCGCGGATCACGCCCGGAACGGTTCTCGACCTGTACACGGAGGACTGCTTCGCCGGGCGGGTGCGCTCCGAGAAGGACCTCGTCTCCGAGGTCTGCGAGTTCCCCTTCCTCAATCCGCAGACGGGCCCCTTCCACATCGAGGGCGCCGAGCCCGGCGACACCGTCGCCGTGCACTTCGTGTCGATCGAACCGGCCCGCGACTGGGCGGCGTCGACGACGGTCCCGCTCTTCGGCGCCCTCACCTCCACACACACCACGGCCACACTGCAGCCCCCGCTGCCGGAGCGCGTCTGGATCTGGCAGCTGGACCGCGTGCGCCGCACCGCCCTGTTCCAGGCCCAGGACAGTGACTTCGAGACGGAGCTGCCCCTGGACCCCATGCACGGCACGGTGGGCGTGGCCCCCGCCAATCTGGAGGTGCGCTCGGCCCTGGTCCCGGACGCGCACGGCGGAAACATGGACACGCCCGAGATGCGGGCCGGCGTCACCTGCTATCTGGGCGTCAATGTCGAGGGGGCCCTGCTCAGCCTCGGCGACGGCCATGCCCGGCAGGGCGAGGGCGAGACCTGCGGCGTGGCGGTGGAGTGCGCGATGAACACCGTGGTGGTCGTGGACCTCCTCAAGGAGGTCGCCACGCCGTGGCCGCGGCTGGAGTCCGACACCCACATCATCTCGACCGGATCGGCCCGCCCGCTGGAGGACGCGTTCCGGATATCGCAGCTCGACCTGGTGCAATGGCTCGTGCGTGACTACGGGTTCAGTGCGCCGGACGCGTATCAATTCGCAACCCAGACCGTCGAATCACCGTTGGCCAACGTGTGCGACACGAACTACACGTGCGTGGCCAAGCTCCGCAAGGAGTGGCTGCCCGCGCGCGAGACGTACCGCGGCGTACACGCGCGGCTGCGGGAGACCGCGCGAGCGCTGCGCGCCTGACACCGACCCCACCCCCCGTGAGGCGCTCGCCGCCCGCCGTGGCGACTCCGCTCCCCCGACATACCCACACCCCGAGGCACATCAAAGCCCCCTGACACCCCCACACCCCGAAAGGCACCCGCCGATGGACATGGACCCGGTCGGCCCGGCACAGTCAGCACAGCCAGCGGAGCAGGCGCGAACAGCGAGCCCGGTTCAGCCGTGGCTGAGCAGGAGACGCCTGTTGCAGGGCGCGGCGCTCGCCGCGGTTCCCTACGCGCTGCTTCCCGTTCCGCGAGCGGATGCACGGTCCGCGCCCGTCGACTACCCGCCCGCCGAGTGGCAGCCGGCGAGCAGTTCCAACTACACCGGGTCCGAGCGCCCCGGCACCTACGCCATCGACCGCGTGATCATCCACGTCACGCAGGAGACGTACGCCAACGCACTGGCGATCTTCGCCAACCCGGAGAAGAAGGTGTCCGCGCACTATCTGGTCCGCTCGGCGGACGGCCATGTCGCCCAGTGCGTGCACGAGGCCGACATCGCCTGGCACGCGGGCAACTGGGAGTACAACACCCGCAGCATCGGCATCGAACACGAAGGATGGGTGGACCAGCCCGCCTATTTCACCAACGCCCTGTACGAGCAGTCGGCGAAGCTCACGGCGGCGATCTGCGACAAGCACGGCATTCCGAAGGACAGGGAGCACATCATCGGCCACTACCAGGTGCCCGGTACCGACCACACCGATCCTGGCCCGAACTGGGACTGGGTCCGGTACCTGAGACTGGTCAACTTCGCCTAGCCGGAAGAGGATGGTCGCAGCACCGACATCAGCGTTTCACCGTCCGGGGAGGCCGAGTTGACCGATCCGTGGGTGGCCCTGGAGCCGGGGGCCGACCCCGCCGAGCGGGTCCGTGCGCTGCGCCGGGCGCACGAGACGTTCACCAGGGCGGGGACGGTGCCGCGGCCGGTTCGGTCGGTGGTGGCGGAGTCGTGGCGGCGCAGCGCGCGGGCCGGTGTCGGACCGGACGGCACCGCCAGCGTCGAGCTGACCGACAGCGACCTCGGCGCCTATCGGGCGGAGCACCCGCTGGCCCGGGTGATGCCGCTGTTCCGGGAGCTGATGGGCACGTTCGCCGCCGACGGCGAGCATCTGCTGGCGGTGTGCGACGCGCACGGCAGGCTGCTGTGGGTCGAGGGGCACCGGGCGACCCGGCGCCGGGCGGACGGGATGAACTTCGTGCCGGGGGCTCGCTGGTCGGAGAGCGCGGTCGGCACCAACGCGCCGGGGACCGCGGTCGCGGTGGACCGCGCGGTGCAGGTGTTCGCCGCGGAGCACTTCATACGGCGGGTCCAGCCGTGGACCTGCGCGGCGGCACCGGTGCACGATCCGCGCACCGGCCGGGTCCTGGGCGCCGTGGACATCACGGGCGGGGACGGTCTGGCCCATCCGCACAGCCTCGGCTTCGTGCAGGCGGTGGCGCGGGCCGCCGAGGCGCAGCTGGCGCTGCTCGCGCCTGCTCCGGCCGCCCCGGGCACGCCGTTGCTCGGTGCGCTGGGACGGGACGAGGCCGAGTTGGTCCTGGACGGCCGCCGGGCCCGGCTCAGCCGCCGACACAGCGAGATCCTCGTGCTGCTCGCCCGACATCCCGAGGGGCTGACCGGAGACGAGCTGCTGTGCGCGCTGTATGCGGACGAGTCGGTGACACCGGTGACCCTGCGTGCCGAACTGGCCCGGTTGCGCCGGGTGTTGGGCACCGGAGTACTGGCCTCGCGGCCGTACCGGCTCGGCGCGGCGGTCGAGTCGGACGTCGCCGTGGTGGAGCGGAGGCTGCGGGCGGGGGCGGTCACGGCGGCGGCGAAGGCGTACACCGGTCCGGTGCTGCCCGGTTCGCAGGCACCGGCGATCGTACGGCTGCGGGAGCGGCTCGCCGACGGGCTGCGCACGGCGCTGATCGCGCGCCGCGACCCGGACCTGCTCGCGGACTGGGCGCACGCGCCGTGGGGCGAGGACGACGTGACGGTGTGGCGGGCGCTCGCGGCGGTGCGGCCCACGGCGCCGGTGCGGGCCCGGCTCGCCGCGCTGGAGGCCGAGCTGACGGCACAGGCCGGCCGGACACCGGGGCGGACCGGCGGCGCAACGTACTTGCAACGTCCGCGCGCCTAGCCTCGCGCCCGACAGCTGCCCAACGGCGGGCAGCGCTGCACCCGGGAGGCAGACCAGCATGACTCGTTACGCGGCGCCGGGCACCGAAGGCGCGATCGTCTCCTACCAGGCGCGCTACGACCACTTCATCGGCGGGGAGTACGTGCCGCCGGTGCGCGGGCAGTACTTCGAGAATCCGTCACCGGTCAACGGCCAGCCGTTCACCGAGATCGCGCGCGGCACCGCGGAGGACGTCGAGCGGGCGCTGGACGCGGCGCACGAGGCCGCGCCCGCATGGGGTCGTACGTCGGCGGCGGAGCGCGGCGACATCCTGCTGAAGATCGCCGACCGTATGGCGGCTCATCTGGAGCCCCTGGCGGTGGCCGAGAGCTGGGAGAACGGCAAGCCGGTCCGGGAGACGCTGGCGGCCGACATCCCGCTGGCGATCGACCACTTCCGCTACTTCGCGGGGGCGATCCGCGCGCAGGAGGGATCGCTGGCCGAGATCGACGACGACACGGTGGCGTACCACTTCCACGAGCCGCTCGGGGTCGTCGCGCAGATCATCCCGTGGAACTTCCCGATCCTGATGGCGACGTGGAAGCTCGCGCCGGCGCTCGCCGCGGGCAACGCGGTCGTCCTCAAGCCCGCCGAGCAGACCCCGGCCTCCATCCACTACTGGGTCGGTCTGATCGCGGACCTGCTGCCGCCGGGTGTGCTGAACATCGTCAACGGCTTCGGCGTGGAGGCGGGCAAGCCGCTGGCGTCGAGCCCGCGGGTGGCGAAGGTGGCGTTCACGGGCGAGACCACGACCGGGCGGCTGATCATGCAGTACGCCTCGGAGAACATCAAGCCCGTCACCCTGGAGCTGGGCGGCAAGTCGCCGAACATCTTCTTCGACGACGTGTGGGCGCACGACGACGACTTCCGGGACAAGGCGCTCGAGGGCTTCACCATGTTCGCGCTCAACCAGGGCGAGGTCTGCACCTGCCCGTCCCGGGCGCTGATCCAGCGCGGTCACTACGCGGACTTCCTTCAGGCGGCCGTCGAACGCACCCGGCAGATCAAGCCGGGCCACCCGCTCGACACCGACACGATGATCGGCGCGCAGGCCTCCAACGACCAGTTGGAGAAGATCCTCTCCTACCTGGACATCGGCCGGCAGGAGGGCGCGAAGGTCCTCACGGGCGGCGAGCGCGTCGAGTACGACGGCGAGTTGAAGGGCGGTTACTACGTCCAGCCGACGATCTTCGAGGGCGACAACCGCATGCGGATCTTCCAGGAGGAGATCTTCGGCCCGGTCGTCTCGGTGGCCTCCTTCGACGACTTCGACGACGCGATCAAGATCGCAAACGACACGCTGTACGGGCTCGGTGCGGGCGTGTGGACCCGGGACGCCAACACGGCCTACCGCGCGGGCCGCGCGATCCAGGCGGGCCGCGTGTGGACGAACTGCTACCACGCCTACCCCGCGCACGCGGCGTTCGGCGGCTACAAGCAGTCCGGGATCGGCCGCGAGACGCACAAGATGATGCTGGAGCACTACCAACAGACCAAGAATCTGCTGGTGAGCTACTCGCCGAAGAAGCTGGGCTTCTTCTAGACACATGGGAAAGGGCGCCTGACCTGAGTTTTCACCTGTCAGGCGCCCTTCGCTCAGCCCGCTCTCGACCGAGCCCGGCTTGCGTACCAACTCCCCGTTCCTCCCACGACCGCACCCTTCCTGACCAGTGCTTCCGGACCAGTCACGGACCAA
The DNA here is from genome assembly GCF_001514035.1 of Streptomyces yokosukanensis. GTDB lineage: Bacteria > Actinomycetota > Actinomycetes > Streptomycetales > Streptomycetaceae > Streptomyces > Streptomyces yokosukanensis. The sequence continues at coordinate 455,129 of NZ_KQ948210.1, forward strand.
ACCCCCGGTTCAGCCTTCGGGTACGTCACCTTGGCTGACGCGCTGCCACTCGTTCATGGACTGCTCGATGAGGCGGTACGCCTGCTCTCGAAGGCCGTCAAGGAACTTGGCGTAGTGGCGAAAGAGAACCTCGATGCTCTGGCCGGTGCGGCGGGCGCACTCGGCCGGGTCCACTCCGGAGTGGAGCCAGAACGAGATCCCGGCGTGCCGGAGATCGTAAGGTCGCCTGGCCAGGCGAGAGGTGCACTCGGTAAGCGTCAGAGCGTGTTCCCGAGCCCGCGCCCACGTGATGCCGTAGGCGGCAACCTCCTCGTAGTTGCCGGCCTGGTTCCGGAAGAGTCGACCGGCCGCCTAACACCCAAACCCTAGGCAGGCGCGGGTGTCACGCTCCCTGACAGCGCGCGCTGACACCCCCTGACACCTGGCCCTGACACCCGCGCACGGTTCCCCCACGCTCCTGCAGGCGGCTCCAGGAGCGGGGCACTCGTCGCCCTCGCTTGGAAGGCATCAGGGTGCGCCACGACCGCCCTGCACAAGCAAGAGGAGCACGTCACGTCCGCGGGTGGTCTTCCTGCTTGCGTAGGGCGCCTGTACCTGCCCCGGGGACGCCCGCTCCTGGACTGCTGCCCTGCGAGCCTTCCAAGGGGCAGGCGGCAGACGTGGGCAGGTGTCGCCGGGCCTCCCCCGCTCTCTGTGGTTCACCACGGCTTTTCAGGGGCGGGCGGGCAGCCGGGCCCGCGATCCCGCCCCGCCTGAACAGCCCTCCCCCAGCAAAACTTGAGAGTTAAGGGAAAATAGCGTCCGGAGCGTCCGCCGGGGATCGCTCGCCCCCTCTGACCTGCACTTTTTCCGCGGACGCCAAACAGAATGTGTAGCGCCCGCCAACGTCCGGCCACCCTCCGCTACCAAGGGCGCGTTTCCGCAGGTCAACACGGCTCTTAGCATGGGGCCGGTTGCGGACGCTGCCCCTCCGGAACAACGAAGAGACCGCCCATCCGGCCGGGGTGCTCTCTTCGTTCCAGGGCCTGTCCGACGGGTCGCGTCACCGACCCCGCACCCGACGGCACTTTCACCCGAATGGCCCAACCTGACGTGCCACCCACATGGGTGAAGATCAAGCTGACTAGTGCCCCAATCGAGGCAATCCGTGAAAGGGAACCAAATGCGCATTCGACGAATCCTCGCCGCCGTCATCGCCACGGCAGCCCTCGCCGGACTCGGCCTCACAGGCGCCGCCACCGCCAGCGCCGCCACACAGGGTGCGCCATCTTACGTCACCCCTTCTGAGTGCAAGCAGGGCGGCGGAACGGCCGATCTGGCGAACAACCTCTGCAAGGGCGGTAGGCACAACGGGGAGCAGATCGACTGAACCCCACAAGGCGCCCCGCAGCCACGCGCCGCGGGGCGCTCCCGCGCGAGCGTAGCCGGGAGAGTCACAGGGACTGTGCCGACCCGTCGGGCACGCCGGGTCCGAGTCGGCCCGGAAGCACGCCGCGGGCGGGAGCTCCCGAACGCCGCCGCGCGCGGGCGCAGCGAGCTGTCAAGGTTTGCGCGGCCGTAGGCCGCACCTTGTCCGGCGGAGATCGCGGCGCGGCTCGGAATCGCCGAGGGCGAGCTGTGTGTCCGGACGACGTACGAGTTCCTGGCGGACGGCAGGCCCGTGCAGCTGTCCACGAGTTGGGAGTCACGACCAGGGGCGGCCCGTGGAGACGGTGGACATCGTGGTGCCCGTCGCTCATTGCGAGATCGTCCATGAGATCCCGATCAACCGTTGGCGGGCGGGCGACCGGCGGCGCGTTGGATCTTCGAATGCCAGGTCTCAGGCGTGCCCTGCCTGTGCTCCTTCCGTGCCCGACAGACCGGGAAACCACACGACCCCAGAGCAGCAGACCCGCCCGCCTGGCGGGACACGGCCAAACCTCCCCGCCCAACGTGGTCACAGAGTGGGTCCGAGGCCTGTCTGCAGCCGACGGCGGCCGGGCCGGCCGACGGCGTCCGCGTCGGTCAGCGGGTACGGAGACTGCTGGTGTACACGTCCGTACGGTTCTGTGGTGCGCCGGAGTGGGTCTCGGTGAGCACCGCCCGTACTCCGTTGCCGTCCGCCACCAGGCCTTGGTAGTCGCCGAGGAAGTAGCCCCCGGCGAACGGCGCCTGCAGCCAGTCGAAGACCCGCGAGATCCGTCGTTCGGTCCGGAGCTTCGGGTTTCCGTGCTGCAGCGTGGCCAGTTGGTAGGCGGTGGGCAAGGTGGTGGTGTTGCCGGGCTTGAGGAAGCGCAGGTCGTAGTAAGTGAGCGCGACCGTGCCCCGCTCGGCGACCGCGATCGACGGTGAGAAGGCCGGAACGCTTTTCGGGCTGATCAGCTCCGGGGTCCCCCAGGTGCGTCCGCCGTCGGTGGACCGCACAAGCTGGACGGAGTCGAACTTTCCACCGGAGAAGTCCGAGCCCTCGTAGGCCATGTACAGCGTGCCTGACTTGGGGTCGACGGCCGGGCTCGGCAGGGTGGCCGCGGCGCGCAGCAGTTTGGTGGGGTCGTTCGGGTCGACCTCCGGTACGGACGTGTCCCGGGCCACGGTGACCGGGGCGCTCCAGGTCTCTCCGGCGTCGGTCGAGGTGACCACCTCGTAGCGGGCTTCGACGACGGTGCTCAGGTCGTCGGAGTAGGTGATCCGGTCGAAGAAGTCGTACAGGGTGCCGGTGCACCGGTCGGCGACGATCAGATGGCCGATGGTCTGAGTGTTGGGCACGGTGCTGGTGTCGACGAACGGCCGGGCCCTGCTCCAGGTGCGGCCTCCGTCGCGGGTGACGGAGATGTAGCCGGGACCGTCGAGGGAGCTGGGGCCGGGTGGGTCGTTGTCGAGGCGGTTCCAGACCTGGTAGGCGGTGCCCTTGCGGATCGGGTCGGCGGTGAGTGAGGGCTTGTCGTTGAAAAACGGCTGCTCGTCGACGTGCGTGGTGGTGAGGTTCCGCCAAGTGCGGCCGCCGTCGCGGGACGTGACTGCCAGGAGGGCGCTGCGCGTGCTCTTCGTGAAGTCGACGCCCTCCCCACCGGCGTAGACCGTGCCGTCCGGTCCGGTGCTCACCCAGGGGTCGGAGGCCCGTTCGTAGTCCGCGCCGCCGGGGGCGCAGAGGCTGAACGGCAGCGTGCTCCGGTGGTAGGTGTGGCCGTCCGTGGTCCAGCCGGCCGCCAGGCCACGGGCGCCGCCGTCGTTCCAGCGGTCCTGCTGGAACACGGTGACCACGCGCTTGGGGTCGCGCGGATCGACGGACAGGTACGGCTCGACCTCGGTGGCCGGGTAGACGATGCTGTCGGGGGACCTCGCTCCGATGGTGCACTTCGCGTACGGGTCGCCCTGGGACACCTTGACCAGTGGTGTGCCGTCGGGGTTCCGGTCTGCTGCGGCGGGAGTCGCGCCGGTGACCGTGACGAGCAGGATCGCGGCGGTGGTGACGGCGGTCAGGGGCAGGAAGACGCGCATGCGGGATTTCCTCCGGGCCTGTCGGCCGGGGTACGGGACCGCCGTCATCGGGGCGGCCTGGGGCGAGGAGGCGTACCGGAACGCGAGGGTGGGGCGACTCCGTTTGGTCCTTTTCGGCGTTGCAGCCGGAGCCCTTGATGGGCCGAACGACGGAGTCATCCCCGGGGTCGTCGAGGAGCACGGCGGAGCCGGCCGGCGGGTGCACCGTGCCGGTCGGCTCCTTGGTCGTGCTGTTACGGCGCCGTCTCGTAGGTCCCCGGAGAGGGCCGTGGGCCGCGTGCCGGTTGGCGATGCCGACGGGGTCGGCCTTGACTCGGACGGGTCGCGGACAGCGGCGCGATCATCGCCCGCGCCAGAAGGAAGACTCCATCACCGTCGGCACATCGAGGCTCGAGGCCGGCGGAACTGCTCCTTCTTCTGCGCCTGTTCAAGACCTGCCGAGTGTCAACAACGCTCGTGATCAATACAGCTGGGAAATCCGAATCAATACAGCTAGGAAATGCTCAATACAGCCAGGAAATGCGAACGACCTCGTCGGTCGCTGTCCGACGACATGGCCGGGGCCGTTCGGGACGGCGGCAAGCGCGGTGTTCAGGACGGCGCGGGCCGTCTCGAAGCGGTGACGGCCTTGGCTTCGAGACGGTCGGCGTCCACCATCGCGAGTGCCGCGGTGTCGAGACGGGCGCGGGTGATCCACCCGACGGTGGACCGGGTGCCGTCACTCCATACCCACCGCGCCGCGTGCACCGACCGGACCGGCTGCCCAGCCGTGCGCCGACCCGTCAAGTGATCGCCTGCGAGGTCCCGTCAGGCAGCGCGCAGGATTCGCCGGCGTAGGGGCGTGAAACGATCTGTCCGCCGGCGGCCGTGCAGTCGTCTCTGGAGATGTTCGGAGACGAGGCGGCCCCGGCGCTGACAGCGCCGACGGCGCTCACGCCGGCAAGGGTTGCCGCGGCCAGGGCGAGGCCCAGGATTCTTCGCATGCGTATGACTTCCTCCTCCTGTCAGGCGCCTTCGTTCGGCCTTCGGGAAGGACAAGTCTCAAGACGACGACGCCCTCTTACTCAGAATGGGCGCTCCGCATGAGGCCCGCGAGGCGAGGCCGGGCGCCGCGCCCGGGCGGTGACTGCCCGGCCCCGCAGAGGCATGACGGCACCGACCTCGACCGGCCGCATCGGTACGCCGCGTGCGCGTCGGTAGGAGCGGGGCGACGTCGATGTCCTTGGCGTCGAGACTGCCCACCGGGGCCGCCTTGTGTCCGGGCAGGCCGGGGGTTGAGGAGGAGACGGGCCGTACCTGCCTCCGACCCGACCGGTGCCGGCGGGCGGCTGCCGCGCGCGGTCCTCTAACGCGGTTCGTGGGCCGCCGCCCGGCAGGCACCGGTCGCGGCGCCGCCCGCCACTCCGGCCCCGGTCAGCCCGGTCACACAACTCTGCAGGTCTCCGACCACGCCACGGCCGCAGGCCGCTGTGACGGAGTCGGAAGCGGTGGCACCGGCCAGTTCGGCCATCTGTGTGCAGGCGGGGATGTCCGCCCGGACCGCGGGAGCAGCGAGGACCGCGCCACCGAGGGTGAGGGTCAGGCCGGTGAGGGCACCGGCGATACGGGTCGACGTGCGCATGGGACGCACCTGCCTTCCGTTGGTCGCGCGGTCCTGGTCCCGGCGGGCCGGATCCACGCGGTAAGGCCGCCCGGCGACGCTCGGTGAGTGGTGCCCCGGCCGGCGGGCTCACAGACTGACCGCACGATTCTGCGTCGCATCCATTGAGCCGCACCGGGACATGGTCGCCAGGCCGAAGGAGAGAGCCCCGGACCGGATGAGACGCACTCGGACCTCCACTCGCGGGCCCCTCACTCCAGCGTCGCATCCTCTCCCCCTCCCGTCCTGGGCATCCGGGGGGCGGCGCTGAGTAACTGCGGTTGCGCGAAGCGCGGTAGCCGGCCCGTCCGGCCGACCAGGTGGACCGGACGGGCCGGCGCCCGCCCGGCCTGTCCCCTGCACACCGCCGGGCGCGGCTCGGCTGGGGAGGCGGCCGGCCTCCGCTTCCCCGCGAGGTGCTGGGCCGCCACTGCGGTGGCACTTCACGGCGAGCGCCGATGGGAGGCCAAGGCAGCGGGTTCGGCACCAGCACGCCCATGGGACTGATGTACCGGTCGGTGCACGAGCCCGCGGATCTCTCCGCGCCGCCGGCGGTCCGGGAAGCCGGTCTCAGCCGCCGCGCCGCACCCGGGCCGCCTTGCGGGCCTCCGCGAGCTTGCGCGCCTCGCTGCTCCTGCGGGACGAGCCGCCGCCGGAGCCGCCCTTGGCGTCCTTGGCGTCCTTGGTGCTGCCCAGGCCGCGGAACGGGGCGTTGTGGTTCTTGGGGCGCGGTACGGCAGGCCCGCCGTCGAGAGGGTTTCCGGAGGGGGCCCTGGCGCCGGTGATCCGGCTCAGCTCGGCCTCGCCGGACCGCACTTTGGTGACCTTGGGGGCGACGTCGGCGTCCGCCATGACCTGGCTCGTCTCGCGGCGCTGTCCCGACAGGACGAGTGTCACGACGGTGCCGGAGCGACCGGCCCGGGCCGTGCGGCCCGCCCGGTGCAGATAGTCCTTCGGGTCGGTGGCCGGGTCGACGTTGACCACGAGGTCGAGGTCGTCGACATGCAGGCCGCGCGCGGCGACGTTCGTCGCCACCAGCGCGGTGACCTGCCCGTTCTTGAACTGGGCCAGGGTCCGGGTGCGCTGCGGCTGGGACTTCCCGCTGTGCAGGGCGGCGGCGGCCACGCCGCTGGCCCGCAGATGCCGCGTGAGCTGGTCGACGCCGTGCTTGGTGTCCAGGAACAGCAGGACGCGGCCGTCGCGAGCGGCGATCTCCGTGGTCACGGCGTACCGGTCCGGGCCGTGCACGACGAGGACGTGGTGCTCGATCGCGGAGACCGCGCCGGACGCGGGGTCCACGGAGTGGACGGCGGGGTCGCGCAGGTAGCGCTGCACCAGCTGGTCGACGTCGCGGTCGAGGGTGGCGGAGAACAGCATCCGCTGCCCGTCGGGACGCACCTGGTCCAGGATCTCGGTGACCTGCGGCAGGAACCCCATGTCACACATCTGGTCGGCCTCGTCCAGGACCGCGATGCGCACCCGCCCCAGTCGGCAGCCCTTGCGCTCGACGAGGTCGTGCAGCCGACCGGGCGTGGCCACGACGATCTCGGCGCCGTCCCGCAGCGCGGCGGCCTGCCGCCCGACGGACACTCCGCCCACCACGGTCGCGAGCCGCAGCCGCAGCGCCTCGGCGTACGGGGTGAGCGCCTCACCGACCTGCTGCGCCAGCTCCCTGGTGGGCACCAGAACGAGCGCCAGCGGCTCTTTCGGCTGCGCACGCCGCCCGGCCGTCCGGGCGAGCATCCCCAGGCCGAAGGCGAGCGTCTTGCCGGATCCCGTGCGGCCCCGGCCGAGGACGTCCCGTCCCGCGAGCGCGTTCGGCAGCGCCGCCGCCTGGATGGGGAAGGGCACCGTCACACCGTGCTCATCGAGCGCCCGCAGAATCTCGGCCGGCAACCCCAGCCGGGCGAAGGACACCGCCGTGGGCACTGCCGAAGTGGCGCCCGCCGCCTCGGGCGCGTCGTCCTGCTGCCGGGCATCGGCACGTGCTGATTCGCTCACAGAGAGCCTTCCTCCGAAGGGACCGTACCGAGGAAGGCGCGGCGGGGACGCGGCCGCCGGCCAGGGACACCGAACGGAGCACCGAACGGAGCACCGGCACAGCGACGCCACAAACGCACAACGTTAGCACGGCGCAGCGCGGCAGGACGGGCACCGCGAAGGGCGGCGGCGGTGGTGACCGCGCCGCCGCCCCTCACGGCCGGACCGTCAGGCGTCCTCGATCGTGATGAAGGGGTCCCACTGGTAGTACCCCTTCAGCTGCCGGTGCCGGTCCAGGATCTGGAAGTAGAAGTGGTACACGACCTTGCCGACGCTCTTCACCGTGGTGCGCCAGTAGTGGTCCTGGTACTTCTGCGTCACGAAATCCGGACTGCCCTCGCTGCCCTCCCGCGGGAGCGGATAGATGCCGTCGACCACCTCGATCTCCGGCGTCCTGATGAGTGTGTGGCCCGGGTCGCTGCTCACGTAGCGGTACAGCAGCGCCTTGTAGTCGCTGCCGAGCGACACCGTCGTCTCCCGCCACCGGATGGTGTCCCCGGGTTCGGCGCGCAGGTTCAGCTCGGCGCCCGAGGTACCGACGATGTGGTCGTGCCGCGTCGTCATGTAGATCAGGCTCTGGTCGACGTAGGTCGGCGCGTCGGGATTCCGCGACGCGCCCGGATTCTGTTCGACGATCGTGGCCGCGTCGAACGCGATCAGTACGTTCAGATCAGCCATTTCTCTCCCCCTCGGGATTCGGGATTTCCTGACACCGGAGTTTCTGACACCGGAGTTTCTGACACGGGACTTTCGGTCACGGGACTTTCGGTCACGGGAGTTTCGGTCACGAGGTTTTCGGCACCTTGTACGCCATGGCCCGCGGATAGTCGTGCCGGTCCAGGCGGACGCGGACCAGGACGGGTCCGGCGTTGACCGGGTCGTGCGGGTCGCCGAGGCGGGCCAGCAGCTCGTCCAACTCGGCGGGGCGGGCGACGCTGAGGCCGGTCGCCGGGGTGTCCTCGCCGGCGAAGACGGCCGGGAGGCGGTCGTAGTGCCAGGGGTGCAGGACGTTGTAGAAGTCCGGGTCGGCGGGGTCCTGTGCGGCGAAGTAGGCCGGGTGCACCAACATCTGCTCGATGCCGTAGAAGGACCCGTTGTCCAGGACGAACACCACCGAGGGCAGCCCGAGCCTGGTGTGCGTGGAGATCTCCTGGCAGGTCTCCTGGAAGGCGCCGTCGCCGACGAACACCATCGGGCGGGCGCCGTCGCGTTCCGGGGCGAGCGCGGCGCCGGTGGCCGCGCCGACCGACCAGCCGATGGACAGCCAGCTGATCTGGGACAGGAAGCCGCCCGCGGACAGGGACAGGTTCATCGAGCCGATGAGGGAGAACGCGGCGTCGGACACGACCGTCCAGTCGTCCGTGCTCTCCTGGCCCAGGAAGTGGTTGACCCGGTCGAACACGCCGTCGTACGTGAGCCGTTCGGCGTCCCGGGACCGCGCGCCGCCGACGCTCAGCGAGGCGCGGTACTGGGCCAGGCCGGCGGGGCGGTCGTCCCGCGCTCCCCGGTAGCTGTAGGACTCGGCGTAGTAGTCCGCCGACAGGCCGTCGGTGCCGTAGGCCTTCACCAGCGCGTCCTGGAGGGCGGGCAGCAACTGGGCGAGCTGGACGTCGGGGAAGTAGGAGGTACCGACGCTGACGCCGCCGTGCGCCGCCATCACCCAGTCGGTGCCGACGTTCTGCTCACCGCCCAGGTTCTTCGACGTGGACCAGGATCCGAGCCCGATCCGGCAGGTGGCCCACTCCTTGAAGACCGCGTAGACGTCCGGGTGGCTGGCCTTGCCGTTGTAGACGCCGTGGAACTGCGGCAGGTCCTCGCCCACGACGGCCTTGGCGCCGACGGTCGTGCAGAACGGCACGCCGGTGGCCGCCACCAGGTCGACGAGTTCCCCGCCGAGCCGGTACCGGTCGATCTCCTCGCCGGCCCACACGATCGGGCGGGGCCTGCCGTCCGGGCCGGGGTGCTCCTCGATCAGGGTGAGGATCGCCTGCACGGCCTGGTCCAGCATTTTCTGGTTGCGCTCGCTGAACGGCCGTTCGCGCCGGACGATCGGCTCCGTCGGCTCGGGGCAGGGCTCGTCCCACAGGTCTTCCATGACCTCCAGGTAGACCGGCCGGCGCTCGGAGACGCACGCGGTGAGCGCGGCGTCGATCTGGGCGGGCGCCAGGCCCGGGTGGGAGATGACCTGTGCGTCCACGGTGACCTGCCGGTAGACGTCCAGGTTGCTCTCGGCACGGGGGCTCATGTGCGAGGTGAGCAGCCCGACGGCGCGGAAGTTCTGCCACTGCTCGTACGGCGGGCAGGCGTTGACGGCGATGAGCGGGACCTGTTCGACGTACGCGCCGCCGCAGGCGTTGAGCAGATTGAACGCGCCCACGCTGTACGTCACCGCCGCCGCGCCCACGCCGTGGATGCGGGCGTAGGCGTCGGCGGCCTGGCCCGCGCCGCCCTCGGTCGGAGTGCCGACCCATTCGATGTCGCCCTCGGCCCGCAGGGTGGTGAGGAACGGGCCGAGGTGGTTGCCGGGGACGCCGAACAGGTGGGTGATGCCCAACTCGGCCAGCCGCAGGGCGAGATAGCGGGCGACCGTGCAGGCGGGGGTGATCGCGCTCACGAGGACTCCCCTTCCCGGTCCGCACCCGGGGCGTCCTGGTCCGGGCCTTTCCTGTCGGTGACCGGCGGGGCCTGGTGGACGGCGAGGGCGGCGCGGACGGCGCTCTCCAGGGCGCCCTCGATCCAGGCGTGCTTGAGGGACGTGTGCTCACCGGCGAAGTGCACCGGGCCCTCGGGCCGGGAGACGTCCAGATGGAAGCTGGTCATCTGGTGCGCGGTGTAGATGGCGGCCTCGCCGAAGGCGTACGGGTCACGGGCCCAGCTCTGGGTGGCGCCCCGGCCGGTGAAGAACACCTCGATGCGCCGGCCGTGCACGGCCTGGAGGTTGCGCAGGGCGTAGAGGTAGCGCTCCGTCTTCGGCATGGAGTCCCAGCGTGCGGCGTCGTCGGACCAGGAGTACGAGGCGAGGACGACGCCGCCGCCCGTGCTGTCCGCGATCGGGTGCGAGGGGTAGTACATGAACCGGTTGGGGTTGTCGGCGGCGGAGCCCCCGCCGAAGCAGTGGGTGGCGGGCCGGACGGCGGGGCCGCGCAGCGGCAGGCCGCCGTCGATCCGCCGCATCTCCTCGGTGACGAGGCTGTCCTTGACGGCGGCGCCGAGCAGTCCGGCCTCCGGCTCGGGCAGCGTGGGCACGGACACGGTCTCGGTGTCCACCTCGTGCCCCCGCCGGTAGTACTCGTACAGGCCGGGCGCGATGCCGTCCAGCGTGTCGCGCCAGTCGTCCTCGGTGAACTCCCACCAGCGGTGGCTGAATTCGAGCAGCACCTTGGTGGCCTGGTCGTAGTGGGTCTCGATGACGGCGCGGCGCTTCTTGTACGACATCGAGGGGACGATCTCCACGAAGCGCAGCGAGGAGAACGGGATGGTGACGACCGCCAGGTCCGCCGTCCACAGACGGGGCAGTTCTTTCGGGTCCTCCTCGTCGACGGTCTGTACGGCCACGCCCCACCCGTCGGGTCCGACCGCCCCGGTGCCGTCGGGGTCGGTGTCGCGGCTGGGGTCGTGGTACTCGAGGCGGATCATGCGCTGACCGAGCTGCACCTCGTCGCGCAGGCCTTGGTACAGGGCGTGCGGCAGGCGCCAGCTGCCGCCGGGGATCTCCCAGTAGCGGACGCCGGGGTTGATGTCGCTGCGGCTCAGGAAGCTGTGGAAGAAGGAGAGGTAGAGCCGCGAGGACATGTTCTCCAGGGTTCCGAGGGCCTCGACGGCCTCGTCGCTGAGCCCGGCGCGGTCGCGCAGGAAGGAGCCCATCGAGTAGCCGTCGAAGTCGCGGATCACCCGGGCCCAGCCCTCGACCCACTCGTCGAACGGTTTGTCGACCCGCTTGCCGTCGACGACGTCGGAGTAGTAGTCGCGCACGCTCTCCAGCGCCTCGTCCACCATCCGCGCGACGGGGGCGCGGACCTCGTCGTCGGTGAGGTGGAAGCCCTCGTTGATCCGCTCGGGTCCGGCGGCGTAGTCGGCGCGCCGTACCTGGACGCGGTTGGCCCGGATCCAGGAGTTGCCGCGCTTGTCGGGTTCGGCGAAGTCCGGGCTGTCGTCGCCGTACGTCCACGTCCGGCCGGTGAAGGAGGTGTACGTCACCGGAGGGACGGGCACGTCGGGGCCGCTGCCGGTGCGGGGATCGATGTCCACGTTGTAGAACTGGCGGCGGCCGAGCCCCAGTTTGTCGACCAGGGCGAGGACGAGCGGGTGGAAGTCGGGCAGCCGCATGGCCCCGGCCTCGGCGTACTGGGCCGGGTCGGCGAAGGGCTGGTGGTGCTTGGTGGTGCGGAAGGTCTTGATCCGGCCGCCGACACGGTTGGCGTTCGCCTCGAGGATGGTGACGTCGTGCCCGGCGTCCTTGAGCAGCCGGCCGACGACGAGGCCGGTGATGCCGGCGCCGACGACGAGGACCTTCTTGCGCGGGTGCCGGGTGGTACCGAGGCGGCCCGTGTCTATCAGTGCGTGCAGATATTCGAGCTTGAGGTCTTTTCCGTCGGGTCCGACGAGGAGGAGTTCACGGGCGAGCCTCAGACAGGTCTGCCAGCGGGCACGGGTGGCGGAGTTGTCCCGTGGAATGTCGGTCATAGCCTGCGATCGTAGATATGCCGAAACGGTTTCGCGGTTCACCTTGAAGATAAAGTCCTGAAACTACCGAGAGGGCTGGGTGGCGCGATTTCTACTTGCCTGAATTCTCGGCGAGAAGGCGGAAGATTCCTGAGGGGCGGAAGGGGAGTCGGATGCAACTGGAATAGCAATTCCCTCATGAAATGTGAAGACCGTGGGACGAGGATGCGCCGACCCCGCCCACCGGTCCGACGAAAGAGCCGTCACCCCACTCCCACGACTGACCGAGCGATCAGCGACGTTGGCATATGCATCAGGCCAACGTGCATCCGACCGGCGCCCCGTCACCACCGGAGGGCAGGGTCCTCACCGCCGGACACGCGCCCGCCGACTCGGGGCGCGTGCGTCGTTCTCCCGGCGCTCAGCCGCCGGTCATGAGGTGAGCCGCTCGCTCGGCGATGGCGAGGACGGTCGCGTTGGTGGGCGCCGACACGGTGGACGGCATGACCGAGGCATCGGCGATGCGCAGTCCCGCGACGGACCGCACCCTCAACTGCGGGTCCACCACGGCGAGTTCGTCCGTGCCGATCCGGCAGGTCCCCACGGGATGGAAGTAGGTGCTCGCGGTGCTGCGCACGTACGCGCGACAGGAGTCGTCGTCCTGGACGTCCGCGCCGGGGAAGGACTCGGCCGTCCGCCACGGCGCGAGCGCCTTCGTCCCACCCAGCTCACGCGCGAGGCGCAGACCGAGGACGAGTCGGTCGAGGTCGCGGTCGTCGCTGAGGTAGGCCGGATCGATCAGCGCAGGCACAGCGGGGTCCGCACTCCGCAGGCGCAGGGTGCCCCGGCTGCTCGGGTCCATGAGGGAGAACAGGACGGAGTAGCCGCCGGGGTCCGCCCCTGTCCACCTGGGCCGCAGCGCCGCCCCGGCGAAGAGCAGCAGCAGGTCGGGAGCCACATCCGCACGGCTCCGGGTGAGCACGTGCGCCTCGGCGGACGGGCCGGTGGGCGGCCTCTGGTCGGAACTGGGCGGCTGCCGGTCGGAGCCGTAGACGACGTAGCTGGTCACGTGGTCGTGGAGGTTGCCGCCGACACCCGGCAGGTCGGCCAGCACCTCGACGCCGGTTTCCCGGAGGTGGTCCGCAGGACCGACACCGGAGAGCAGGAGCAGATGCGGGGACCCGATCGCGCCGGCGGCAAGGACGGTCTCCCGGTCGGCCAGGACGGTTCGCACCTCACCGGCGACGGTGTACTCCACCCCTCGGCAGCGTCCGCCCTCCAGCAGGAGCCGACGGGCCTGCGCGCCGGTGATCACGGTCAGGTTGGGCCTGGCGAGGACGGGGCGCAGATAGGCATCGGCGGCACTCTGCCGCCGGCCCTGCGCGACGTTCGTCTCGCGCCACGACACTCCCTCGCTCACCCGGCCGTTGCCGTCTTCCAGCGGCGTGTGTCCGGACTCCACCGCCGCGCGGAAAGCCGCCTCGGCGAGCGGGTTCGGGGCCGGGCTCGCCTCGATGCGCATGGGGCCGTCGGTCCCACGCACGTGCGGGTCGCGCCCCTCGGCCGTCTCGCTCCGCCGGAAGAACGGCAGCAGGGCGTCGTAGTTCCAGTCCGTCGCTCCCTGCTTCTCCCAGGCGTCGTAGCTGTCGGGGTGCCCGCGGTGGTGCACCATGCCGTTGATGGCGCTCGACCCCCCGAGCACTTTGCCCCGCGGCCACGCGTGCACGGCATCTTCGGTGCCGGGCTGGGCCGTTGTGGAGTACGCCCAGTCCACGGACGTGCTCCACAGGCTGAAGGCCGCCAGCGGATCCGGGGAGGACATCGCCCGCGGGCCGCTCGCCTCGCCGGCTTCGAGGAGCACCACGCGCGCCCCCGGATCGCTCGACAACCGCGCCGCGAGTACGCAGCCCGCGGTGCCGCCTCCGACGACGACGTAGTCGCCGGTCAGGACTGTCATGTGCATTCTCCTGTCATCACGTGCACGTTCCTCCGGCCACCGGAGGATCAGGGGTTCTTTCCGGACTGCGCGCGACCGGGGCACCGGCCGGCGGCGCTCAAGCGCGATCGGTGATCGCTCCGTCGGCTCCATCGGCTCTATCGGCTCTGTCGCTCGTGACTGCGCCGCAGGTGGGATTCGGCGTAGGCGTGGGCGCGGAAGGCGAGGACGGGGTCGTCGGAGATCTGGATGCCGGAGGTGACGCGGGTGGGGTCGAAAGCCTGCGTGTCCCGGAGATCCTGGCCGTCGGCAGGTGCGGTGATCTCCAGGCGCCCGGCGGTGATCTCCTCTCGGTGGTCGGGCCAGACGGTGCTGGGATCGTGGGTGGGGTCGTCGGGTCCGGCGAGCTGAATCCGCAGGTCGAACGCCACCGGTGCGCGCTCCAGGCGCTGATGGAGTTCGTCGGTCAGGTAGTGGGCGGTGCGGGTGGCCGCCTGAGCGGCGGTCAGGTCGGTACGTCCGGCCTCCGGTTCCCAGCGGTACCGCACGGGTTGCCCGGCGCCGGCCGCGTCGACCCAGATGAAGGCATGGACGGCCCAGTAGGCGGTGCAGGCGTAGCTGGCCGGTACGGGCGGCTGCTGTGCGACGGCTTCGGCCAGGTGAGGGTGGGCATGGACGAACGCGTGCACCCGGGCCGGCTCGGGCCGACGGGTGCCGGGGTCGGGGCGCAGGGCCTCGGTCAGCTCAAGAAACTCCCGGGGCGTGGAGGCGACGAATCGGGGGACACTGAGGGCGACGAGGTCGGTGTCACTGCCGTCCTGAAGGTGGAAACGGGTGGCCATGCCGCGGGTGACCGGCGCGGTGTCGGGGGTGTGGGGGTCTCCCTCGGAGTTCGAGAACCGTACGGTGGCCGTGACCGGCCGCGTCTGCAGGTGTGCGGCCGTGGTCAGCGCCGCCGCGGCCCCGGTGGGAGTGAAGGTGGCCCGGAAGACGGCCCCCCGCGCACTGGACCGGCGGCATCCCGGGTGCCTCCCGCTCATCCGTTCCATGCTGTCGACCACCTGGACGGCCAGGGTCTGATCCGCGGAACTGCTCACCATGTCATTCCTCCAAAGACGAAACGGGTACGGGGCCTTGGCCGGGGTGAGCCGAATCCTGCGGATGCTCTCCGCGGCGCCTGGCATGTACGGCCCTCGGACGAGCCGCTCGCCGGACCCGCCACATTGCGGGGTACGGGCCGCTTCAGGTCCCGGTTCACTCGTCTCCGGGGGCGATTCGCGTCCGCTGCCCGGCGGCTCGTGCGTCCCGTGGGCCGGGCACACCGGTTGCGGATCGCGGGTTCCGCGCCTGTCGGCACATGACCGAACACGGGCCGAAGCGGCCGCGATCAGAATTGCCCCGGTAATTCAGGACCTTTCCGACCTGTTGGACCCGACTGTCCATTCATGCTAAAAAGTCATATGCATTTTCGATTGCTCGGGCACCTTGAAGTGGTCGCGTCCGACGGGTCCTTGATTGACTTCTCGGGTCCTCTGGGGCGGGCTGTCATCGCGAGGCTGATCCTGGCCGACGGGCGTTCGGTGCAGAGCGATACTCTCGTCGACGAACTGTGGAGCGAGCGGGCGGCAAGGAACCCCGTGAACGCTCTGCAGGTGCAGATGACAAAACTGCGCACTTCCTTCGCCGCCCGAGGCGAGGAACGGCGGCTGGTCATGCAGGCGGGCGGCTACCGATTGATCCTGTCGGAACACGACCGTATCGATGTCACCGAATTCGAGCATCGCATTCACCAGGGCCGGAAGAATCTCGGGCATGGGAATTGCACGGAGGCGGAAGAGCTGCTGCGGGACGCGCTGGCACTGTGGCGGGGCCCCGCTCTCGAGGGCATGACCGGCATCTTCTTCGACGCGGAGCGTGCCCGGCTGGAGGAACTCCGGCTCACCGCCCACGAGGACGCCATCACCGCCGGAATGGAGCGGGGAAAGGCTGAGGAACTCGTCGCGGAGCTGTCGCGTCTGGTCGCCGCGCACCCCTTCCGGGAAAGGCCGCGCGCTCAGCTGATGCTGGCGCTGTATCGCTGCGGACGGCAGGCCGAGGCGCTCGAAGTCTTCCGCCACGCAAGGAATCTCCTGGACGCCGAGCTCGGACTCGCCCCGTCTCCCGAGCTGGAGGCGCTGCAGGCGGCGATCCTTACGCACGATCCGGCCCTGACGGGACCCGGCGGCGTGTCCGGCAACCCGCTGACCCCCGGGCCTCGTTCACCTCACCCGGCATCGCGCCGGACGACGTCCCACCACCCGGCGGCGGAAGGAAACCTGGCAGTTCCTCCTGGCGCGTTCGTGGGACGCGCCGGCATGCTGCGGGGCCTTCGGGAAGAAATCGGCCGTCGGCGCCTTGTCACGGCCGTCGGGCCAGGAGGTGTGGGCAAGACCCGGCTCATGCTGGAGGCCTTGTCGCAACCGGGCAGCGGGGGTGAGGGCGTCTGGTGGATCGACCTCGTGACCGTCGGAGACGACGGAGTGCTGTCGGCTCTCACCGCCGCACTCGGCCTGTTCGAAAGCTCGGTCACCGCGGACCAGAATCCGCTGGACCCTCTTGAGCGGATCGTCTCCTTCCTCAAGGAACGCACGGCGATCCTGGCCTTCGACAACTGCGAACACGTCCTTGACGAAACCGCGCTTCTCGTCAAGAAGCTGCTGGACACCTGTCCGTCGGCCACCATCGTGGCCACCAGCAGAGAACCGCTGAGCACGTCCGGTGAAATGCTCTTCCCGGTGGAACCGATGGCCCCGGAGGAGGCCGCACAACTCTTCGCACTCAGAGCCTCGTTGATCAACCCGTCGTTCGACCAGGAAGCGGCGAAAGACCACGAGGTCATCGGCCTGTGCCGGCGACTGGACGGACTGCCGCTGGCCGTCGAGCTCGCCGCTGCGCACGTGAGACTGCTGTCCGTCTCGGAGATCGATCGGCGGCTGAACGATCGATTCGCCCTGCTGGTCAAGGGAGAACGCACCGCACCGCGGCGGCATCGGACGCTGCGTGCGGTTCTCGACTGGAGCTACGCCCTCCTCAGCACCGCCGAGCAACGGGTACTGGGCGAACTCGCCCTCCGGGTGGCCGGGTGCTCCGTCGAGGACGCGGAGAAGGCCGTACTGCCACACTCGGAATCCGGGTCGGAGGACACCGCCGGCCTTCTTCTCGTCCTGGGTCAACTGGTCGACAAGTCACTGATCTTCACTGTGCGCACCGCCGGCGGGACCCGTTTCCAGATGCTGGAGACGGTACGCGAGTACGCGCTGGCGAAGCTTGAGGCAGAGGGAGATCTGGCGTCGGCCCAGGACCGCTTCATCGCCTGGTCGCTGGGGTTCGTCAGACAGGGCCACAAGGGCATGCCGTCGCCGGAGCAGGCCTTCTGGTCCCGCCGTGTCGCCGAGGAATCCGCCAATCTCAGAGTCGCCTGCGACCTCATGACGCGCACCGCGCGGGTCACCGACGCGCTTCGTCTCGAATCGACTCTCGGATACTTCTGGTACATCCTCGGCCGTGAAGAAGAGGGCATCGACAGGCTGACCCGCACCCTGGACGCCTACGACACCGGCGCGCGGACGCCTGCCGGTCACCGGCGGCCGGCGCCGGAGGAGGAGTGGGCGCTGTGCTACGTCTTCGTCTGGCTGGCCTGGCTGAACCACGTCTGCGGCCGGCATGACATGGCGCTGAAGTACGAGGAGCGCTACAGGGAAACGTGGCGGAGTGCGCGGAATCCGGATCTGGCCGTCGTAGGTCCCGTCTGGGAGGCGCTGCACGCGCGGCTTGCCGCCGAGGAGGGCTGGGAGGCGCGATTCGCGGCGGCGGACGCGGGGATCGCCGGCACGGAGTTCGGCTGGGACCGGGTCGCCCTGCACTACGCCTGGTCGACCTACTGCCTGCATGCGGGAGATGCGGACGCCGCACGGGAGCACGCACTGACCGGGATCGAGGTGTCCAAGGCCATCGACGACCCCGTCACCCTGTCGGTCTGCCTCACGGCCTTGGGCGACGCCGAGGAGAGCGTCGGCCGGAGGGAGGCGGCCCGGGAGCTGTGGAGCGAGGCGAGCACCGTCTTCCGGTCGATGGACGCTCGTTCCCGGTGGGCCTACCGGGCGTTGCGGCTCGCCTTCCTGGATGTGGCAGAGGGGCTCCTCGACTCGGCGGACAGGCGGCTGTCCCAGGTGGAGCAGGTCGCCTCCGAGCTCATCTCGTACGACCTCAGGGCTGCCGTCGCCAACCTGCGGGGCGTGGTCCTGGCCGGGCAGTCGCGTTTCGGCGAGGCCGAAACCGTCTTCCGGGAGGTCTGGTCGTCACCGACCTCTCCTCGCAACCGCAAGGCGGTGGCAGGTCTTGCCCTCACGGCCTGTGTGGCGCCGTCTCACACGGAGCGGGTCGAGGGGGCGGACCTGCACGGAATCCTTGTCGAGGTCGGACGCCTGGCCGATCTGCTCATGGAGCCTCTCACCCGGAACGCGGTCGGCTCTCTTCTGGCCGACATCACGGAGCGGCGACACGCCGTGCCGACGCGGCGATATCCCCTCCACGAGCGCCTGTCGGGCTCGCCGTCCGTGCTGGCCGCCTTCTGGTGAGGGAACCGGACAGCACGAGGAAGGACGCAGGAACAGGCCGGCGTCCACGGCCCGGAGGGCTTCCGGGGCGGGTGCCGCTCAGAGGCGGATGCAGCCGCGCTCGGCCAATGCGGTCCGCAGGGCTTTGAGTGCCAGGTAGGTGCGGGACTTGACGGTGCCGCGCGGTATTCCGAGGAGCTTGGAGGTCTGCTCCACGGACCGGTCGAGGAAGTGGGCGTGGACGAGGATCTCGCGGTGCTGGAGCGACAGGTCTGCCAGCGCCTCGCGGACGATCTTCTTGCTGAGGGCGCGCTCGACGTGCTCCGGGCCGGGCAGATCGCCGAGGGCGGTGTCGTCGGTCTCCAGGGGGCGGGCCTGGCGGGCGCGGTGGCCGTCGATGACGAGGTTGCGCAGGACGGTGGCGAGCCAGGGCCGGACCCCCTCGGCGTCCGCGTCGAGGATGCCGGCGTGCCGCCAGGCCCGCAGGACGGTCTCCTGCATCACGTCCTGGGCCTGATGGGTGTCACCGCTGAGCAGCCCCGTCGCCACCCTCAGCATGAACGCCCCGTGCTTGTCGTAGAGGGCACGCGCGAACGCCTCGCCGCGTGCCCCGTCCCGGGCACCGCGGCCCGGTCGCTTCTGGTCCGTGCCCCGGCCGTCCGTGCTGTGTTCCATGCCCGCGTCCCCTACGCGCCGATCCCGAACGGACGGCGCGCCAACTCGTTGAAAGCCCAACGGGCCAAGCCTTCAGGGGACGGCTTTCCGGCCGCTTTCCCGCCGCTTTCCCGGCGCTTTCCGACCGCTTGTCACGGCGACCCGGGACGAACCGCACGAAGGTGCCTCTACCGGATCCCTCCGGTGCGGCGGGCGAGCGCGTACCAGAAGGCGGCCTCCTCCTCCTTGCCCTCGGCGTCCGCGACGTCGCCCAGGAGGCTGAGCACGGCCGCCGGAAGTGGTGGCGGCGGGGAGGCGGAGGGAGCCGCATGCGGACTGCGGCGGGGCGGGGGCGCCGGGGGCGCACCGCGGGACGGTTCCTCCGCCTGCCGCTCCCGTCGGCCGTCGCTCAGCAGCAGCTCCGCGTAGACCTCGCGGGCCTCGGCCGCGATCTCGCCGTCACCGCACTCGATGGCCTGCCGCAGCCACGGGTACGCCTCCTCGGGCCGGTCGTCCGAGGCCAGCACCCTGCCGAGCAGCAGCAGTGCCTCCGGCCAGTGCTCGGCGTCCTGGGAACACACCAGCGGCGACAGGGCCTGCTCCGCCTCGGCCGGCAGCCCCATGCGGAAGAGGGTGCTGCCGAGATAGCGCCGGGCCAGCGGTTCGACCGCCGGATCGCCTGCGGCCAGGGCCTCGGTCAGCAACCGGCGGGCGCCGTCCAGGTCGTTGACGGACCGCCGGACGACGCCGAGCAGGGCGCGGGCCCGGGGCAGTTCGTGCAGTTCGGTCACCTCGACGACTGCTTGGAGGAGTTCACCCGCCGCCCGCACCTCGCCCAGCTCCAGCAGCAGCTCCCCGGCGGCCAGACAGGCGGGCGCGGCGGCCGCTTCGTCGTCCGAGCCGCTCGCCCGGCCGAGCAGTTCCATCGCGGCTTCCGGGTCGCCGTGCAGCAACAGCACGGCGAGATAGGCGCGGGCCACCTCGGTGACCTGTGAGGGCTCACCCTCGGTCAGCGTGCGCAGCAGGCTCTCGGCCTGCTCGGACGCACCTTCCTCCAGCAGGCACTTGGCCAGCTGGAAACGCCCGAACTGCGATGCGGCACCGGCCTCCGCCTCGGACGCCGCCCGCAACTGCCCTTTTCCCTCCTCCCGTTGCCCGGCATGGACGAGGACGACGCCGAGCACGGCGCGCGCCCATGGCTCGGCCGTGCCGTCCCCCGAACCGGCCACCTCCCTCAGCAGGCGCTCGGCCCCCGCGAAGTCCCCGGCGGCGGCGAGCAGCAGGGCGAGGTCCATCCGGGCGATCAGCGACCACTGAGGGTGTGCGGAGTCGATGGCGATGCGGTAGGCGCGCTCCGCCTCGTCGAAGCGGCCGCCGCGGGCCAGCAGGTCGCCGAGGCAGTCTGCGGCACGTGGTCGCAGATGGGGGTGTCCGGACTCGATGACGGTATGGAGCAGGTCGGTTGCGGTCGCCGTGTCGCCGTTGCGGGTGGCGAGCAGCACGGCGAGGTCCACCCGGGCGGCCGGGGCCCAGTGCCGGTGTCCCGAGTCGACGGCGACGCGGTACGCGCGCTCCGCCTCGTCGGTGCGTTCGTGCCGCACGAGAAGGTTCCCGAGGACGTCGGCGGCGTACGCGACCATGCGGGGATCCCCGGAGTCGATGACGGCGGCCAGCAGCCCGGTCGCCCGGTCCATGTCGCCCTCCTGGAGCGCGAGCACCACGGCGAACTCGATGCGGGCCAGTCCCGACCAGCCGGGGTGCCCGCCGCCGATCGCCCGGCCGAACCACTCCTCGGCCGCCGGGGTGTCGCCCTGACCGGCGTACCACTCGCCCAGTCCGCAGGCCGCCCGGGGACCGTAGTGGGGATGGCCCGAATCGGCCGCCTCGCGGAGCAGGACCATGCCCTGCTCCAGTCCGCCACGCGCGCGCACCGCGATGGCCAGCAGGATCTTGGCGTACGGCACCAGTGCCGGATTCCCGTAGCCGATCAGCTCGCGCAGGATCTGCTCCGCCTCGTCGAACTGCCCGCGCACGAGGAGCAGTTCGGCCAGACTCGTCTGAGCCGGCCGCACGGCATGGACCTCCGAACCGGCCAGCAGGGACCGCAGCACCTCCTCGGCGCGGTCCAGCTTGCCCTGCCGGGTCAGCAGGTCTCCGAGGCTGACCCGGGCCACCGCGGCGACCTCGTCCGCCATCGACTCGCCCATCGCCCGGGACAGCGCCCAGGGCTGCTCGGCCGGCTCGGCCGGACGGCCGCGCCCGGTGCCCACGCCCACCCGGGCCCTGGCCCGGTCGGCGGTCGCCGGTGCCGTACTCACGCCCGCCGCCTCGCCGTCGGACCCGGTCAGCGCGTTGACCAACCGCACGTGCGCCTTGCGCGCCACCTCCTCGTCCCCGGCGGCGACGGCCGCCTCCAGCAGGCGCTCGGCCCGCTCGTCCTCGCCTTCCGCGTAGAGCAGGACCGACAGGCCGACCTGGGCCAGCTGGGAGATCTGGGGGTCCGGGGATCCCACGACGCTCTCCAGCAACCGCCGGGAGCGGACCAGGTCGCCGTTCATCACGAGGATGTCCGCCAGCGCCACCTGCGCCAGCGGAACCACGCCGTCCACGGCGGAGGCGGCGGCCCGCTCCAGCAGCTCGGCCGCGGCGTCGAACTCCGCCCGGTCGTGGTGCAGCTCACCGAGCACCAGCAGGGCCCACGCCGAACCGTCCGGGTCCCCCGACCCGTCCGCGACCCGCCGCAGCATCCGCTCGGCCACCTCCGATTCGCCCCGGACCAGCGCGGTGTACGCGGTGGGCAGGAGCGCGGAGGGGGTGCCGTGACCCATGAGGTACTCCCAGGCGAAGCCGGGCACCGCGGCCGACGGGTCGTCGTCGCGGGTGTCCAGGTACTCCGCCATGTACGGCGTCCCGGCGTACCCCGTGGTGCCGTCCGGCGCCCGGACCCGCTGGAGCAGGGCGATACTGCCCGCCACCGGCTCGCGGGCCCAGGCCAGACCCGTGCGGTACGCGTCCTCGTCGGCGTCGGCCTCCGGATGATGCGCGCTCAGATACGAGGCGAACAGCTCCCGCAGCACGCTCTCCGGAACGGGTTCGGTGAGTCCGATGCGCAGCCGGTCGGCGGCGGCCCTGGCCAGCACCCACCCGGCGGGGCAGCTTTCGACGCCGTCGGTGAAGCGCTGCTCCAGGGCGGGTGCGGCGACCATGAGTTCGCCGATGCCGCGGGTGGTGAAGTCCTCCCCGGGGTACAGCTCCTGGGCGGCCGTGACGTCGCCCGGTGCGAGCAGGGAAGGCAGTTCGACCGTGGCGGCCTTGTTCAGCACCGTCCGGGCGACACGGCCGATGTCGTTGTCCATGCCGGTGAGCGCGGCCCGCTGCTTGGCCGGGATGGTCGCCACGACGGTGACGGCGGGGTGCCGTCGGGCCAGCCGGTCCAGGATCTGCAGATCGAGCCCTCCCGGCTGCAGATAGCGGTGCAGGTCGTCCAGCCAGAGCACCACCGGGTCCGATCCGGTGGGCAGACGCAGGCGGCTGAGGGCCTCCAGGCTGCCACGGCCGGGGCCGTCCGGGCGCGGCACGACCAGCCGGGCGTGCGGCATCGTACGGACCAGCCCCTCGTACAGGGTGCGGGACTTGCCCGCCTTGGAGCGTCCGGCGAGCAGGACGAGCCGCCGGCTCACCAGGAGTTCGTCGAGCCGCCCGTCCTGCGGACTGCGGGGCACGTACGGGGCGCCGGCCGCCGCGCGGTGCGCACGGCCGGCGGCAGGCGAGCCGCTGTACTTGGAGCCGGCCACGCCGATGTCGTGGGGGTCCACCTGGTCGACCCGGGGGATCTCGCAGTCCTCGGTCAGCGGCACCCACAGCAGGCTCTCCAGCCGGTGGCGCACCTCGGTCGTCGTGGCGTCCTTGACGTGTCCGGCGAGCTGTGGCCAGTACCGGACGAGCGCCTCGACCTTGACCGCGTAGGCCGTGCGCCGGTCCACCGAGGACACCGGGTCGCGGGCGACCAGCATGCCGATGACGCCCTGGCTGTCGACGTCCCAGACGGGGGAACCCGAGAACCCCTTCTCCAGACCCCATCCGGTGTGCGCGGCAGCCTCGACCTGGAGCCACTCGGGGCCCGCGTGCCCGATGATGTCGCCGCGCACCGGGACGCCCTGCCGCCGGTGCTCCGTGGGGTAGCCGTACGCGCGGAATCGGTGGTCCCAGGTTCCGGGGTCGGTGGTCCGCAGCGGGGCGGGTACGGCCTCCGGCGGCAGCGGCGCGCCGAGTTCGAGCACGGCGACATCGCCCGTGTCGTCTCCGGTGACCGGGTGCCAGCCGTCCGGCACCACCGTGGCGGGGATCGGATCGTGCGGGGAGGCGTACTGGAACCGTACGAAGACGGGCTTGTCCGGTACGGCCGTCGCGCGGCCGGGCTGCACGAGGTGGGCGCAGGTCAGCACGTGCCGCGGGGTCACCAGCAGGCCGACGCCCACCGGGTCGGCGTGCTCGGTCCTGCGGACGCTGACCAGCCAGGGCGGACGCTCCCAGTGGACCGACACGGCTTCAGGCCGCCGGGTCCGGGGCGGGCCGGGTCCAGTTGACCTTGACCACGAAGTGACCCTCGACCGTCGTCTTGGCGATCACCACACCGGTCTCGGCGTTGAACTTCAGCCCGAACTCGATCTCGTACCCGTCCGGCCCCAGCTCCCGCACCGAGTCGATCACCGAGGTGATCGCGGGCCGGGCCTGTGCGAGAGCGTCCATCAGGTGCCGACCGGCCCGCGCCGTCCCGTCCGGGTCCCGGGAGATCCGCTCCAGCCCGGACGCCTCATCGGCGACCTCGACGTTCAGACAACTGCCGTCCGGTCCCGCGAAGGACACTACCTCGGTCATGAAATCTCCCTGGGGACAAGGTGGTTGAGCGATCGTTGGGACGGCGGAGCGGCCGTTCGATCGTAGAGGCCACGGCGACGGCCGCGACAGCGGATCGGGGTGGATTCGGGGATGCGATGATGTTCCGGCGGAGCGCCTCCGCGTCGGCTTCGCCGAGCCGGCCCATCCGGAGAGGACGGAGACCGTCGTGAACGATCCCCGACGCGAGATCGCCGCCACCGTGGCGGACACCGGCCGGCCGG
The DNA here is from genome assembly GCF_001514035.1 of Streptomyces yokosukanensis. Lineage (GTDB taxonomy): Bacteria > Actinomycetota > Actinomycetes > Streptomycetales > Streptomycetaceae > Streptomyces > Streptomyces yokosukanensis. The sequence continues at coordinate 479,252 of NZ_KQ948210.1, forward strand.
AGGCCGAGAGCGCGCTCCGGGTGCTCCGCCTCGCTTTCGGCTGGGCCGCCGAGGTGCTGGAGCAGGTGGACGACAGCGCGGGCGGCTCGCACGCGCTCGGTGCCCTGTTCGCCCTGGACGAGGCCCTGGAGGAGGGCCGCACGCTCGACGCGCGGCTGCCCGGTCTGCTCGCCGCCGCGGCGCCCGGGGACCGGGTCGCCGGCGACGTCGAGGACCGGATGCGCCGGCACACCGAGCTGACCGAACAGGTCGCGGCGGCACGCGCCGACCTGGCCGGACTGCGCGCCGCCGAAGAGGCGCTCGCCAACCGGCTCGCCGAACACGAGACACTGCGCCGCCAGGTCGACGAACTGCGCCGCCGGGAGCGGCTGGTGCTCGCCCTGGACGCCCTCCAGGAGCAGCAGGAGGTCATCACGGACCGGCTGGCCGCCCTGCGCGGCCGGGACACCGGGGTGGAGGAGGCGCTGCGCACCAGCAGTGACGCCCTGGTGCGCCTGTCCGAGGACCAGCTCGCCGTCCTGGCCCCGCAGACCCGTCAGCTCCTCGACCGGGCCGCTGCCGCACAGGGCGAACTGGCCGACGCGGAGGACAAGTACGGGCAAGGGATCGGTCAACTCGCCGCGTGTCAGACACGATTGGCGCAGATCCAGGAGACCTACGGTGCGAGGCTCGCCTCGCTGCGGAGGTACGCGGCGGCCGACCGGGACCTGGCCCGGGCCCTCGGCGAGCCCCGGGGCGCCGCCGCCGGCACCGCCACCCCGCGCCAGCACCTCTCGCTCGCCGAGGTGGAGGCCGCCGCCGCCGACATGGAACGCCGCCTGCGCGCCGCCGACGAGTGCCTCCACCAGGTGATCGCCGAACGCGAAGCGCGGGACCACGAGGGGCGGTCCGTGGTTCCCTGGGCGCGGTGACATGACGGTCAGCCGGCGCCCGGGGCGGGGACGTCCTCGGGCAGGTACTCCGAGGGCGGCGCGCTCCCGGCGCCCTGACGGACGTAACGCTCGCCCATCCGCGCCTCCATGAGTTCCAGCAGTCCGCGGACCGTGCGGGCGTTGCCGAACTCGGCGGGGCGGGCCCGCCGGGTCGCTTCGAGCCAGGCCATGGCCCGTTCCTGCACCCCCTCGCCCAACGTGCGGTTCTCCTCGGCCGCCATGCGGTCGAGGATCTCGACCAGATCCTCCGGGCTGTAGTGGTCGAAGGGGACGTGGGTGGTGAAGCGGGAGGGCAGACCCGGGTTGGTGGCGAGGAAGGCGTCCATCTCCCCGGGGTAGCCGGCGACGATCACGACCAGGCGGCCTCGCCGGTTCTCCATCTCCTGGACCAGGGTGTCGATGGCCTCCTGCCCGTATCCGCCGTGCCGGGCATCGCTGATGAGGCTGTAGGCCTCGTCGATGAACAGCACGCCGTCCATCGCGTCCTCGAAGGCCTTGCGCACCCGTGGTGCCGTCTGTCCCTGGTACTGGCCGACCAGGGTGGCCCGTCCGGCTTCCACCACATGCCCTCTGTGCAGCAGGCCCATGGTGCGGAACATCTTCCCGATCAGCCGGGCCACCGTGGTCTTGCCGGTCCCCGGGGGCCCGGCGAACAGCAGATGCGGAGGGGCGAAGCCGCCCTGGCCCCGCGCCTGCCGCAGCCGCAGCCGGTTGGTCAGTTCGGTCAGCGCCGTGCGGACCGGCCCGAGTCCCACGTACCGGTCGAGTTCGGCCAGCAGTTCCGCGGGGTCGGGCGGGGGCTGCGGCAGGTGGTTGCGGTAGCCGTCGGGGATGTCCTCGGGGGTGACCGGTTCGTTCACCTGGGCGCGCACCCGGCCGGACCACTGCTGGAAGACGCTGTCGGCGAGGATGCGCATGTCGCGGGCGTTGCCGAAGGACTTGTCGCGCGTGCGGTGCATCCCGAAGACGATCTCCCGCAAGCGGGCCCCGGCCTCGGGTGAGGGCGTCGCGCCCCGCTCGGTCAGCCGGCCGAGCGCGATGGCGTGCAGGGTGTCCGGCGGATAGTCGGGGAAACGGAGAACGGAAGTCCGGCTCCGCAGACCGACGTTGGACTCCAGGAGTTCCGTCATCTCGTCCGGGTATCCGGCGAGGATCACGACCAGTCGGCGGCGGTCGTTCTCCATCCGTGCGAGCAGCGTCTCGATGGCCGCTTTGCCGAATCCGTCGCGTTGGTCGTTCAGTGTGTAGGCTTCGTCGATGAACAGCACGCCGTTCAGCGCCCGGTCGACCGTCGCGTTGGCCAGCCCCGGCGTCTGGCCGACGTAGCCGGCCACCATGTCGGATATCTTCGCCTCGACGACATGGCCCCGTGACAGCAGCCCGAGATCGCGGAAGAGTTCGCCGACGAGCCGTGCCACCGTGGTCTTGCCGGTGCCCGGGTTGCCGCTGAACACCAGGTGCAGGGACGGCGGTTCGGCTGCCGTGGCGCGGCCCTCGGCCTGTAGCGCGCCCACTGTCTCGACCTCGGCCCGCAGTTGCTCGAAATGCTCCCGGACCGCGTCGAGACCGGGCATGGCCGCGAGCCGTTCCCAGGGGCTGCGGAGGTCCGCCGGGGGGACGTCCGCGCCCTCGCCGCGTATCGCGGCCACCGTCAGCGCGGTGTCCGACGCCCTGGCCAGCTCTTCCAGCATCGCCTTCCAGGCGCGTGCCGTGCGGGGGTTCGTCGCCATCGCCTTGACGATGGTGTCCAGTTCCCGCCAGTCGCCGAGCCGCAGCCCCGAGCGGAGCCGCACGGCATGGATGAGCCGCTCCGTCTCGGCCGCCTGCGGAAAGTCGATCCTCGCGGTACCGGACCGTCCGCGCTGCTCGGCCTGCGCGCGTACGAACGTCTCCAGGAGGGGGTAGGCGTGGCAGCTCTCCACGTACCGCGCCACGTCGTCCAGGGTGCCTCGTTCGAAGACCAGCACCCACAGATTGCCGTTGCCGTGGTGCCTGGCCCAGTTGGCCATCGCACCGGCCAAAGCCCTCGGCGCCTGGTTGTAGCGCAGATAGTTCTCGGCGTGGGGGATCACGACGGCCGTCCGGGGCTCGGCCCGCTGGAGATAGCCGGTCAGCGTCATCACCGCGTGGGGGTCGCTCACCCCCGACGCCGGTGGCGGCGGTCCCGCGGGGCCGCGTTCCTCGGCGGGCGAGCTTCCTGGGGTCACCAGGAGATTGCCCATCGGTCCGCTCATCCCCGGGGTGCGCATGGTGCGGGGACCCGCCGCCGGTGCCTTCTTGTGCCCGAGGGCCCGGCCGCGGCTCAGCTCGCGTGAGCCGTCGTCCCTGAAGTACACCGGACGGTCGGTCGAACCGAACACGATCCGCTCGTAGCCGTGGACGCGCAGCAGCCGCCACAGCACCTGTTCCAGCGTGCACACCTGGTAGGCGGTGTCGACGAAGACGTCCCTCACTCCCGGGCCGTAGAGGATGGTGAACGGCTCGCCGCTGCGCAGGACGGCTCCGTCGAACCGTTCCACCACCGGCCCGGGAGCGGAGGGGGGCCGCTCGCTCACGCGCCGCCCTCCACGGCATGCGCCGGATTGTCCCGGTGGCTCTGGATGTCGAGCAGCTTCCGGTCCGGCGCCCCTGGCTCCGACGCCGCCCCGGACACCGGGTACCCCTCGTCCTTCAGGGACTCGCCGATCGCCGCGGCCCGCTCCTGGAGCTGTGCCTCGGCGGTGATGTCGTGGTCGTACGACAGCACCCGGACCACGTGCCGGCCGGAGTCCGGCTCGGCCTGCGAGATGTCGAGCACGATCTGGTTGCCGTTCTCGTGGACGAGCTTGGCGTAGTAGGTGCCTCGCGGGTCCGCGTCCTGGTACTCGCCGTCGACGAACTCGTAGAAGGCGGTCCGGCCGAGGGCCTGGACCACGGCGTCCGCCAGGCTCACCCGGGTCTGCGAAGCCAGATGCCGCAGACAGGCCCGCCCCACGGTGTTGCCGAGCGCGCCTTCCAGCCGGGGCGCCTCCTGCTCCCGCAGCAGGTTGAGTTCGCCGGTTCCCGTGCGGTCGTCGCGGGCGCGGGCCAGCCCGTCCGCGGTCTCCTCCCGCAGCCGGTCCAGCTCGCCCTGCGACCAGAAGCCGACGTCCACCGTGTAGCCGTCCACCGGTTCCCCGTCGGGTCCGAGCACCGGCTGGATCAGGTTGCCCTCGATCTCCTCCTCCACGGTGACCAGGGCGTCGATCGCCGCCATCTGGGCCGTGCAGCGCTCCAGTTCCCGCTGCTCGGTCTCCGTGCGCAGCTCGCTCAGCGAGTGGTACGTCTCCTGCGCCAGCGCGAGCGCCGCGTCGAACCTGCCCTGTGCGGCGTTCTGCTCCGCCGTCGCCAGCCGGTCCGTCAGCCGGTCCAGTTCGCCGGGCGCGTACCGCTCGTGCAGCGCGGCCTCGGCGATCGCCGCCGTCATCGCACGGGCGTCGGACAGCCAGGACCGCACCAGCTGCCCGGCTTGTGCCCGGTCCTTGTCGATGGCGTCGATCCGCGCGGACACGCGGCTCGTCTCGGCGCGGCGCTCGGCACGTTCGGCCGCGATCGCCTGGCGAGTGCGCTCCTGCTGCTCGGCCAGCCGCTGCCGGGTCTCCTCCCTGAGCTGCCCGGCGCCGGCCGCCAGTTCCCCGCGCAGCTCGGTCGCCTGCTGCTGCAGCCGCCGCGCGGTGTCCTGCTCCAACTCGCGTGTCTGATCGCTGAGTCGGCCGATCAGCTCGTCGTGCTGTTGCTGCCTGCGCTCCACCCGGGTGAAGGTCCGGTCGAGGTCGGCCCTCGTCTGCCGGCGCACGGCGTCGATCAGGTTCGGGACCTCCCGTTGGACCTTCCTCAGATCCCGGGCCTGGCGCTGGATGCGGTACCACTCGGACTCGTCGACCTGGATGCGCTTCCTACCGCTCATCGCGTTCCTGTTCTGCGGGGGCCGTGCGTACGGCCTGACTGGTGTGGCTGACGGGTGCGGACGCACGGGCGCGGACCGTGTCGACCGCGCTGTCGAAGGCGTCGAGCAGCCCCTTCGGGGGCACCCCGATGAGCAGTGCCTCCGGGCCCGTGACGGCGATCTCGGCGGTTCGCGGACGGCCCGCGAAGTCGTAGCCGCCGTCCGCGTGCCGTCGGGTGAGGTGATGGACCCGCTGGTTGGAGCTGCCGCGCAGTCCGCGCCCGTCGTCGAGCCCGGTCACGTACAGCCCGTCGATCAACACGTCGATCCCGCCCAGGAGTTCGGGAACGCCGGGGAAGGGAGGCCGGGTCCGCAGCCGCTCCAGCCGGTAGCCGGTGAAGCAGATCACGGACACGTCCCGTGTCTCCCGGGCCAGCCGGGCGACTTCGGCCAGCCCGGCCGCCTGCGCCATCGGCTCGCCTCCCGAGAAGGTCAGTCCCTCCACCCGGGGGTCCGCGAGCAACTCCTCGGCCAGTTCCGCTGGTTGGGCCAGGCGGGCGGGCCGGAAGGGGATCCAGTCGGCGGACATGCACCCGGCGCAGCGAAAGGGGCAGCCCTGGACCCACAGCGCGGACCGCACGCCGGGCCCGAGGGCCTCGGTGCCGACTCTCGTGGCGGCCACGTTCAGGGCGGTGCCGGTCATCGCGGCAGCCCGTCGGCCGGTGCGGGGGCCGGTTCCGCCACATAGGTGAAGGACACCCCGCCGACCACGACTCTGCCGCCGGGCCGGCACGTGGCCCGGCTCTCCCCGGCGGAGCCGTCGGGTGTGTACCGGATCCGCAGGTCGGTCTGCGGTCCGCGCCCGGTGGACCGGAGTCTGCCCTGCACCCGCCCGCGCCCGCTCACCGGCGGCGACGGCTGCAGTGCCATCCGGCGGCCGTCCAGCCTGACCCGGACCGGATCGTGTTCACCGATGGCCGGTGCCAGCAGCAACTCGCCGTGCAGCGGCGGCCGGTTGATCCGGCGCCACCACAGCCAGGCGCCCAGCCCCAGCAGTACGAGGGTGGTCACCAGCGCGGGCAGCAGGACCACCGACCCCAGCGTGGCTCGCAGCGGCACCGCCTGCTGCCCGACACGTATCGCACGCGGTATGTCCAGCTTGACGTCCCCGGCCAGCGGCCGCTCCCACGACGAGCCGACCCGGCCCGCCAGGTGCAGCGTCGCCTCGCGGTGCTCGGTCCGCCGGTACGGCAGGCCGCCGGCCGTCAGCCGTCCGCGCAGCCCGACCTCGAAGGTTCGGGACGCGCCCGGCTGCAGGGTCACCTCGCCCGGCAGCCCAAGGACGTCGAGCGACGGATCGACGAGGCTCGCCCGCAGTCCGTCGACGGTCAGCGGCAGATGGCGGGTCGTGGACCGCAGGGTGAGCCTCGCGGTCGCCCGGCCGTCGGTGACGTCGGCCGCGCCGCCGCCCTGCCAGGTGGCGCTCACCCCTTTGCCGGCGTCCTGCGCCAGCAGCAGCCCGGCCTTGCGGGCACGGGCGCCGTCGCCCGCCCGAGCGAGGTAGGAGCCCAGCCCCTGGATGCCCCGCGGTTGCAGCACGGAGGTGTTCTGCACGACGTCGCCGAGCAGCTGTGCGCCGGTCGCTCCGCTGCCCAACGGCAGGGCGTATCCGGCGAGGTCGGTGCGTTGTGCGATCCCCTCTGCGCGCTTGCGCAACGCGTCCCAGGGGGCTCCGCCGGCGGTGGGGTAGCGGGAGCCGCGGGGCGGGTGGTGCCGACCGTCGGTGAGCAGCACGATCGAGGCCACCGAGGAGGCGTCGTCACGGCCCAGCTCGTTCAGCGCGGCGTTCAGCGCGGCACCGATGTCGGTCTCGCCCGAGGCGTTGGGCTTGGACGGCAGCGCCGAGACGATCTTCCTGGTGTCGCCGGCCGCGCCGATGTACCGGGCCTCGGGCCGGGAGTCGAAGGTGAACAGCGCGACATGGTCCCTGGACGTGAGGCCGTCCAGGAACGGGCGCAGTGTGGAGCGGACGGTGCTGTAGCGGCCGCCCTGCGCCATCGAGCCGGAGGTGTCCACGAGGATCACGTAGTCCGCGGGCTCCTGGTCCAGCCCGAGTTCCTGGTAGATCTCGGCACGGCTCGGAGCCCCCGTGCCGGCTTCGGGTGCCGCGTGTGCCCCCGCGACCGGCGTGGCCGCCAGCAGCGCGACGGCGAGTACGGCGGCGCACCTCCGGCCGAACCGGAGCGGCCGCGACGGGCTGATGTGCTTCACGAAGGCCCTCCCTTGGGATCGGTCCTGAGATCGGACGGCAGGCTGCCGAGCGGGAACTCGGCCGGCGCTCCCGGGTCGAGCGGGTGCAGCACCAGCCGGGCCGTCCCGTCCACGGCAAGGCGTACGCCCACATGGAAGCGGTCGTCCTCGGTGCCCACCGGCAGTGCCAGCGTGCGGACCGGGGCGCTCACGCCCCGCTCCGGATCGCGCACCCGCACCTGCACCGGACGCCCGACGGCTGCTCCCGCGGGCCCGACGGCGACCCGCAGCCGTTGCCCGGCCCGCTGCGCGTAGACCGTGTCGCCGCCGGGCTCCAGGTGTCCGGCCTCACTGATGACCAGCTCCTGGTCCTTCAGCCGTCCCGCGACCGTCCGCTGGGCGCCGACGCACACGGCGTACGGATAGCGGTCCGCCGGGTCGATCCGGCCCGCGGCGACGAGTGCGGCCCCGAAGACCGCGGCGAGCGAGGGATCGGTGCCGCCGGGCAGCGGAGCCAGGCGCCATCCGGCGGCGGCCGGATGGCGCGCCAGCGGCGCGAACCGAGCGGTGCCGCCGACGGCCACCAGAGCGCCGTCGGGGTCGTCGCCGTGGCCGCCCCCAGGGGGTGCTGCACCGCCGGAAGAGCCGTCGCCCAGTGCCTCGGACAGTGCCAGGTCCAGGCCGGCCGTCAGCCGCCGCAGGGCCGAGCGGACCGTGCCCGCGGTGATGTCGCGTCCCGCCACGCGGTGGACGGCGGTGGCGTCCCAGCGCTCGGGGCGGTCTTCGGCCCGTTCGAGAGCGAGGTCCAGGCGCTGCGCGGCGCCCTCCTCGGCCCGCGCGGCGGCGAGCGCCCTCCGTCCCTCCTCGTCCGCGGCCAGGCCGGCCTCCGCCAGGAGAGCCGCGTCCAGAGCGGCGCCGTATCCGTCCGCCGGGGCGTGCCGCGCGGTTGCCGCCACGGCGACCGCCCCGGCCGTCACCACGCACACCGACGCCTCGGCCGCCGCCGCACCGAGGTCGCACACCACGTACCGCCCCCGTGTCGCCGTCCCCGCGGCCCGCAGCAGCGCCAGCACCGCCTGAGGAGTGCTCAGAGCGCGTACGCGCGGCGCGCGGCCGTCGCCGTGCGACTCGGTCAGGGCGGCGGTCACGAGCCTCGCCTGCTCCAGGCGGCCGCGCTGCCCGACGACCGCCACCACGTCGTCGGGAGTGCCGTACCGTCCGCGGTACGCGCGGTACACCGCACGCAACGCGTCCTCGCGACCGGTTCCCGCGGCGTCCGGTACGGGCAGTCCCTCACCGGGGACCGCCCCCGGCAACTCCGCCAGCTCCGGGACTCCTCGATCACCGATGCGGGCGATACGGGCGTACCGGGTGCCGATGTCGATCCCGATGCCGGTCACGGGTCCCTCCGCTTCCAGCCCGGGAGGCGGGGCCTGCGGCGCTTGCCCTTCGGCGCGTGATCGGCGGCCGTGGGGAGGGCATCGGGGCGCCAGGTGCCGGGTTGGTCCGGCGGTGCCGGCGAGGGCGCGGGCGCGGCCGGCCGCTGCGTGTGCACCGGCGGCCCGGCGAAGGGGTGGGGGGAGGGTTCGGCGGCGCCCAGTGCGGCGAGGAGCCTGCGGTGGCGGTTCAGCTGCTCGATGCTCAGGCGCACCAGTCCGGCGCGTACGTTCTGGTACTGCCGATCGCTGCCGAGGGCCCCGTACAGCGCGACTCCGAGTCCGGGCGCCTGTCTGTCCAGCTCGGTCGTCAGCCTGAAGGCGAACCAGGACCCGTAGTGGGCGATCTCGTCCATCAGCCGGCGGGAGAAGACGCGGTGGGGGCATGCCTCGGCCACGATCCGGGCGATCTCGTCGATCGGGGCCCGGTCGGCGACGGCCAGCCGCAGTCGCCGTACCGGGCGCAGCCACTCCAGCCCGTTGCGGAGCACCAGCCCGTCCACGAGGTCCTCGGGCAGGTCGAGGTCGAGCCAGCCGGAGTGGGCCGCCGAGTTGAGCCGCCGGGCCAGGCCGGCCCGCACCGTCAGGTCGATGCTGGGGTGCTGTCGCATCCAGAGGCAGAGCACCCTCCAGGAGGCCCCGTCGGGGTCCGGCTCGTCGCCGAGCAGCGCCTCGACGACCCGGTCCTTCAGCTCGGGTTCGCTCTCGGTGCGCAGGACGACCGTGGCGACGTAGGTGTCGAGGCCGGGGTCGTCGGCATCGAGCAGCCGCAGCCGTGGCACGGTCCGGGTGAGCCCCGGACCGGCCCCGTCGGGCGGGGCCGCCGCCCGCAGCAGGTCAGCGTCGGCGGCCGTCTGCGGTGGCACCTCCTGTGCCCCGGGAGGCGCCAGGGTGTCCAGCATGTGCAGCACCTCGTTGTGCCTGCCGCCTCGCACCAGCTGGCTCAGGACGGCCCACATCGGACCGATCACCTCCGGCCGGCCGTGGTCCCGCGCCGTCTCCAGGGCGATCCGCCACGCGTCCGGCTGCCCGGCCGTGAACTCGGCGGCGTCGGTCGCGGCGACCTCGGCCGGATCGAACGCACCGGTGAGCAGCCCGGCGAAGCGCAGCCAGCCGGGCCTGTGGTCGACACCGGCCTCCGCGGCGAGGGAAACCATGCGGGACAGTGGCCGCAGGTCACGGGGGCGGGCTTGCAGCAGCAGCGTCAGCCAGACGAGTCCGGCATCCCGGGAGTCGATCAGAACGCGGTCCACCGTCTCGCAGTCGTACCCGAACTCCTTCTCGACCATGTAGGCGAGGGAGCCGATCCAGGCCGGGTCGTACCCCGGCGTGGCGGCAAGGGCCGTGAACAGCCGGTCGAACGAACCGGGGTGCGCCTCCTCCAGTCCGCGCAGCAGGGTCAGGTACTCCTTGGCCAGCGTGAGTGTCCGCTTCGAGGCAGGATCGGCCACGACGTGGGCGGCGAGCAGTTCCGGGACCCGCCGCGTCCAGTGCCGCGTCAGCAGGGCCTGTGCCGTCCCGCCGTCGGGGCGCCGGGCGTACTCGGCCAGGAAGACCACCAGGGTCCCGAGCTGCCGGTCGTCCAGCGATTCCACCGCGTGCAGTTCCAGCAGCCGCTGTACGTCGCCCGGCCGGGCGCGCCCCTGTCGGATGTCGTTCAGCACCGAGTCCAGCAGGTCCAGCTCCTGCAGCACGCGCACCGCCTCGGCGGCGTCGCTCGGCGGGAGGGCGGTGGTGGCCGCCAGCAGGTGTGCCACCAGATCGGCGGTGGAGCCCAGCTTCGCCCTCAGCCTCAGCAGTTCGGTGAGGTAGCGGGCGGCGGCCTCGCCCCGCGGGGCCGGCGGACGGCCGGTGCCCAGCGGCGCCTCCTGCTGCCCGGTCCGGGCAGAGGCGGCGAAGACCAGCCGCAGATCGTGTTCGGCCTTGCCGGTCCAGGTGGCGCCGCTCAGCCAGGACCGGCATCCGTACGGCAGCAGCGAGCAGACGGCGTCCAGCGTCCGCACCCGCTCGTCGAGGCCGGGCAGCGCGCCGCCGCGCGGCGCAGTGATCACCAACTGCCGGCCGTCCAGCAGCAGGGCGGCCATTCCGGCGGCCCACTCGAAGCCCAACTCATCGACTGTGTAGGACAGTTCGGCGACCGTCGTGCGCGGCGGCGCGAGGGGCGCGTCGAACCGGGCGGGCGCGGAACCGGCCCGGGAGACGGCCCGGTCCAGCGCCGTCCAGGTCACCCCCGCGCGGCTGGCCGCCTGCCACTCGAAGAGCAGCAGCAGCCAGGTGTAACTGGGCCTGCCGGTACCGTCCTTGGCCCCGTCCCAGCTGGTGTCCACGACCGCGCACACCGAACGGGTCTCCCCGTCCGCGCCGCTGAGGAACACCCGCCAGGGCAGACCGCCCGCAGGGTCATGGGCGTCCGGGGTTCCGGTGGTGGCGCCCCACAGATAGCGCTGGGCGCGGTTTCCCGGCAGGCTGCCGTCCAGCACCTCGTAGCCCATGCTGCGGCCCGGGTGCTTGCCCAGGACCGCCCACTGCGCGGTCAGCCCGTCGGGGCCCGGGGCCTCGTTCACCACGGCCGCCGGCGGCGCGAGGCCGAGCGGATCCGGCGCTCCAGATCGGTCAGCGGCTCCAGGACGTTGACGGGCACGGGCGAGGTGCAGATCCGGGCGACACCGTCGACGTACTCCACGTTGTGGTAGTTGCGGTAGTCGAAGACGTGCTGCGGATTGAGGCGGAAGCCGATCGCCGAGGAGACGTAGTACGAGATGCGCTCCGGGTGGAAGAACGAGGCCAGGCCGTCCCGCACGAGCCGGGCCGAGGAGCCCCGGAACTCGTCGCACATCCACCGGAAGTAGCGGGCGGCGTGCTCGGCGGGCACCCGGGGCAGCTGGGCTCCCACGGAGTCCTGTGTCACCCAGCCGGCCTCCACCGCCGGGCGGAACACCTCGGGGTGGTCGAACTTGGTGACGCAGACGGCGACATGGTGCGGCAGACGGTTGCGATGGAGTGTGCCCGCGTCCCGCACCCGGGTGTTGAGTTCGTTGAGCATCGAGTAGAAGTAGTCGAGGCTCCGGGTGGCGGGCTTGCCGTCGAGCAGGGGGTCGAAGAGGTAGACCAGCCCCTGGGACCGGGCCAGTTGGTCGAGGATCCTGGGCCGCAGGGCGTGTTCCTCGTCCCGGCCGTACACCTCGCCCGCCACGTCCTGGACCTCCAGCACGAAGCCGACCTCGCGCTGCCTGCGGAACCGCCCGAACGGCTGCTCCGCCCCCTGGAAGGACCAGGACAGGGGCCGCAGGCCCACGGTGGCGTCCGGGAAGACGCGGTCGCTCTCCAGCTGGGTCACACCGGAGGCGAGGAACTCGTTGGACTCCGCGTTCATCCCGCTGACCGCCCAGCCGGCGTGGCCGTATCTGGCCTGCTGCATCGCGGCTATGGGCACGGCTGCCAGATAGGTCGTCTTGCCGGAGTGCGGCGCGCCCCACAGCCCGATCCGGACCCGGTCCGACGGGGTGGCCGGTGCGCCGTTCGGGGGCAGGGGCACCCGCGTCGGCATGAGGTTTCCGTCCATTTCGCCGGACGCGGGCGCCGACGGCCAGGGCGCGGAGCCGCCCTCCCCCGGCGGCCTCTTCGGCGGGAGGTCGGGCACCGGGTTCAGCCGCGGCGGCTCGCTGGGGCGCTGCGGGTACTCGTTGGGGTCGTAGTACGGATCGGACATGACGTTTCTCCTCGTACTGACGGTGGTTCAGAGCAAAGGAGCTGCCAGGGCGTAACGGCAGGGCGGACCGTCCCACCGCCACTCGGGAGCCAGGGCCTCGGCCACGTCGGCCGCTGTGTCGACGTCCTGGCGGAAGGAACCGGCGGCGGAGAGCGTGTCCCACGCGTCGGCGGCGTAACGCTGTGCGGTGCCCGCCTCCTTGCCGGAGTACGGCTGGTTCCGCTCCGGCCGGGTCCGTACCCGCACGCCCCGGGCTCGCAGCGCTTCGAGCTCGGTCCGCCAGTCGGCGCCGAGCGGGCAGGCCGGCACCACGTCGCGCTGTTCGGGCGGTGCCGGCGGGCGGCGGGCGACGATCAGGAGGGCGCGTTCGGCCTGGCGGTGGCGGGGGCCGCCCTTGCGGCCGATGACCGAACGGACCTCCTTGAGGGCGTCCTCCAGCGAGGAGACGGTGTCCTGCTCGCGCCGGGCGGGCCGCCAGTCGGCCAGGCTCGCCAGGGCGCTCTGTGCGGGGCCTGCCGGGACGGTCCGCCGCAGACGGGTCAGGGGGGTGTAGGGGGCCTCGCGGACGACGTGGTCGTAGTGACCCACGACGCCGACGCGCAGCCCGTCGCCGGCGCCGTACCGGCGAGCCAGCGCGGCGATGACGTCCCGGACGAACGCCAGCCGCTCGGCGGTCTCCTCCGGTTCGGCACCGCTCATCTCGACGGTGAAGAAGACGTCGAGGGCGGGCGGACGGACGATGCGCGAGAGGGGGCCCTCGAACAGGGCGGGGATCTGCCGGTGCTTTCTCGACGTGCCGTCCTCGGCCGGGTCGTTCGGCGGTTCGTGCCCCGCCTGGAGCAGCTCCACCCGCCCGGGGCCGCGCAGGACGAAGGACAGCCGTGCCGGTGCGAAGGCCGCGAGCGTGGTCCGGGGCGCGGACAGCACCACCGGTTCGGCGCCGCCCGTGGTTGCGCCGTCCAGCACGGGCAGCTCCACTGCGCAGTCGCTCGGCCAGCCGTGGACGGTGATCTCCGTCGTGGCGGTCTCGCCGTGCCGGAGCCGGGATCCGGCCGGGAAGAGTACGTGGGGGTGCGGGTGCACGGCGCCGGTCACCCGGTCGACGCGGGCGAGCAGCAGCGTGTGGTCGACGTGCAGCGGCGCGGTGCGCAGGGCGCCGCGCACCGCTTCCTCCGTGTCCGGCCTGCATGCCGTGCGCGGGCCCGGGGCGAACGTTGCCCGCCGGGGCACCAGCTCGGCCCGCGGGGTGTACATGGTCCGCAGCAGCGCCGCGGCCCGGTCCAGCAGGAGCCAGCCCGCGCGGCGGTCGACGAGCACGATCGTGTGGGCGCAGGAGGGCGGAACGTGTCCGCGCAGCCACCGGGTCACCGCGGTGTCGAACTCCGCACGGCCGACCACCGGCACGTCGCCGATTCCGCCCGCGAGTTGGAACCGGCGTATGTCCTCGCGGGGATCGAGCAGCGGCGCGACACGACTCCACCGCGTGCTGCCGGCGTCGCTCTGCCGCGGTATCCCGCTCCGGTCCACGACGGCCTTGACCAGGCTGACGCCCTCGGAGGCGAACTCGATGAACAGCAGCGAGTCGATGCGGCCGTCGACCAGGTCCGCGAGGGTCTGCTCCCACCGCGTGGAGTCGTGTGCCGCCGGGCCCGGAGGCGGAGCGGGCGGTGTCGCCGGATCGAGTTCGCCGGCCCCCGCGGGGCCGCCGCGCAGCACCGACGCCGTCTGCCCCTCGCCGCCGGCACCCGCACCCGTCAGCGCCGCCGCCCGCAGGTCCCAGGCGCGTTCGGCGGCCTGCAGCAGGGCTGCCGCGGACTCCCGGTCGGTGTCGGTCGGTTCCCCGAGGACCGGGTCGTCCCACATCAGCCAGCCGCAGCCCGGGCAGTGAGGCTCGTCCCCGTCAGGAGTTCCGCACACCGGACACGCGCGATCCATTCCCCCGATCAATGACCCTTACCTCTCCGATCGCAGAGTCGGTCGACCTTCGAAACTTGGCCGGAACGGCCCCGGTGATTCCAGTCAACAGGACCGTCCGGTCGCGGACTGGGCGCGAGCCGGGCGGATCCTGGTGGGCAGCCGCTCCAGGAGCGCGGCGGCGGCCGGGGTCCGGACGACGAAGTGGAGGTCCCAGTGCGCGCCGCGCGCCAGCTCCGCCTCCACGGCGGCCCACACGGCGGCCAGGCTGACCTCGTAGGGCAGGCCGCCGCGCCCCGAGCCGAGCAGCGGGAAGCACACCGAGCGCAGCGGCGGCGTGAAGTGGTCGTGCTCGTCCGCGAGTACCGCGAGGACCCGGGATGCCGCCCGGGTGACATCGGCGGGGAGCACGTCGTAGTCGTTGGTACCGGCCCGGGGCACGGCCACGGCCGCGTGGTAGATCCGGCGTATCCCCTGGCTCACGAGGGCGCCGGACTCCGTCGGGGCCACGGTGCCGGGGACGACCGGGCGGCCGTAGGTGCCCTGCCGGGAAGCCCATTTGCGCAGCCCGTCGTGGACCGGGTCGTCGAGCACGTCACCGGTCACCCCGCGCACCGCGCCCGCCCGGCGCAGCGAGGCCGAGACGGAGGACTTGTACGGCTCGGGCAGCCCGAAGTACGTATTGCTCGGCGAGACCACGACGTCCACGTCCCGCAGCAGGTCGACCGGGTGGACGTGCAGCGTCAGGCGGACGCCGCGGCCGGCCGCCCGAACGTCCACGTGCCGGTGCGAGGACCCGCTCCAGGCCTGTGCGGCGCCGCCGTCCGCCAGCTCCACGATCTGGTCGGCGACCTGCCCGAGGACCACCAGCTCCTGGTACTTGCGAAAGCGCTCCACGCCGACTCCGTAGACCAGGGCCGCGCGGCTGCGGCGTGACGAGGGCGGCCAGTCCCGGGTGCCCTGGGCCAGACCGAGGGTGTACTCGGCGGCCGTCCGCAGCGTGTCGGTGTCGATCCGCGCCACGGCGAGCCGCAGCAGCTCCTCGACCGAGGCGTGCGGGGTGCGGGCGGCGGCCGCCTGCCGCAGGGCGGGCAGCGCGAGGTCGCGCAGCCTGACGGGCCCGGACCGCCTAACCTGCTTGAGTTCCGCGACAATTGACGCGTGGTCCAATAGTGGCGCCATGCAGTCACGATGACACCGCTCGCCACACCGCCACAAGCGATCAGACAACACCGGCGATCAGTCGGAACGCGGCGGCACGACCGCGGCGCGCAGCGGGGCGAGCAGTTGGTTCGTCTTCCCCACGCCGGCCGGGGAGTCCATGGCCGGGATGCCTTCGCCCGGCACGACGGCGAGCGGCTCGCCCGCACACCGGTCGTGGAAGAGGACCGATGCGAGGTGCGGCCGGTTGCGCCGGGACTGCCAGATCAGGCCCATGGCCTCGGGTGTCTGGGCCCGGATCTCGCTGGCCCAGCGGCGGGTCTTGGCATAGCGTTCGCCCTCGGCTTCGAGTAGCCACGAGTCCTGGCACACGGCGGCCAGGTCCGCCTCGGTGACCAGTGAGACCAGGATCAGTTCGCATCGGGTGCGCAGCAGCGTCAGGGACTTGCCCCGGACCGCGGCGTACGGGACGAGACGCGTCGCGGTCTCAGGATCGAACTCCAGGGAGCGCAGCAGGGTTTCGGCGAGTGCGGTGGCCGGGGTGTCGGCGAGATACAGGTACTGGTACGGGTCCGACTCGGTGCCGTCGAAGCGGTTGCCGCCGAAGTGGGCGTCGGCCGGAACCGGGTTGAACCGGTTGGCCGGCCGCTTCGCCTTGTGCATCCGCCACAGCAGCGAACCGGCTGGCAGCAGGCGGCTGTTGGGGCGCATCACGAAGGCGGACGGGGGAAGGGTGCCGGTCATCAGTCCCCCTCCACGAGTGCCGTGGCCGCGCCGATCAGCTGCTCGTCGGGGAGTTCCCCGAGCAGTGCGGCGGGTTTTCCGCCGAGCTGGACGTTGCCGCTCAGCCACCAGTCGGCGGCTCCCCACGGGTCGATGCCGGCGACGAGGATGCGGTTGACGCGGAGCACGACGGGGATCGGTCCGCCGGCCGCCCCCGCGAACTGGAAGGCCGGGTAGCGGTCGCCGCGTTCCGCGTCGTCGAGGCGGATCAGTTCCGGCGGCGGTTCGTCGAGGCCGGCGGAGTGGCAACGGGCCCGCACGACGGAGAGGTCCAGCACCGGCGCCGCCAGCAGCCGGGCCTGCGCCGCGCGGATGATCACCGCCGTGTCGGGGACGGGCGGCGGCTGCGAGAGCCGCTCCAGGAGGGTCCGGGCACCGGCCACCACGGCCATGTCGATCGCGGGGCCCGCGAGGCGCACGGAGTCCAGCGCCACCCGGACCGGATGGTCCAGCGGCAGCGGGACCAGAGCGAGTCTGACACCCTGCAGGGCCCGGCGCACGGCCTTGGGGTCGGCCTCCGCCGCCTCGGCGAGCGCGCCCAGCCGGGCGAGGAGCAGCGCGTACTGCTCGCCGTCGAGGGCCGCGTGGATGCTGTCCCGGTGTTCGCCGACGAGGCCGAGCAGCTGTTCGGGGTTCATACGGCTCCCTCCGTGGAGGCGGAGCGGGCCGCGGCCGGCGTCGCCCCTGCCGGACCCGGGTGCCCCTGGTGGATGAACGCCGCCCAGACCGGCAGGCGTTCGAGACCCGGGCGCCGGATCTCGCGCAGCAGCTCGCCGGTGAGCGAGCCCGGATTCTCTCGGTCCGGGTCGAGCATCCACAGCTGCGCGGCCCTGAGCGCGTCCGCCGGCCCCTGCCCCTCGACGGTCAGATAGTGGTGGAACACCGCCATCATCAGCGCCGAGGCCCCGTCCTGAGCGGTCCACCGCGATCCCACCACATTGCGTGCCCCACCCGAGACGAAGGCCGTCGTCAGGGTCAGGGCCTCGTCGTGGTCACGGGTGCTGAGGTCGGTCTCGCAGGCGCTCAGGACCACCAACGGCCCCGGTGCGCCGGGCTGTTCGTGCCACGGCCCGTCGAGGAGCCGGGTCACGGTCAGCATGCCCAGGTCGGGCTCGGCCCCGGGGCCGCCCTCCTCGGCCGACAGCACGTCGGTGCCGGCCGGAAAGGCGAGATGCAGCGCCGACACCGTCGGACGCACCCCCGCGGAGCCGTGCGAGGCCACATGCAGCAGCGCGGGGGGCGCGGACAGGAGCGCGAGGACCTCGTCGGGAGTGCCGGCCGCCACCGGTTCCACGGGCGGTTCGTAGAACTCGCCGTACAGGCGTGCTTGCGGGTAGAAGGCCTCGTGGAGCGCGGTGGCCTCCCGCTCGGCGTGGGTCAGCTCCTGCCGGGGATCGGCGATCAGGACCGCGGCGCCGGCCGTGTCCCGGGGGGCGCGCCGCACGGTCTGCAGCAGTTGGCCGCCGGACGCCGCGTAACTGATGACGACGCTCTGGCAGACGTAGTCGTGGGGCGCCGCCGCGGGCAGGCGGGCCGCGTGCCAGGGGACGACGCCCAGCCGCCCGCACGGCACCAGGACGATCCTGAGCGGGCCCGGAGGGCGCTCGTCGCCGGGTGGAGCGGCTGCCCGCCGCTCCTCGACCACGTGGAGCACGTCTTCGAGCCCGGCGTGGTACGCCCAGTCGCACAGCTTCGACAGGGCCTCCTCCCAGGCTTGTTCGGCGCCCGGATCGCCGAGGCTGCGCGAGCGTGCGGCCGCCGCGTCGAGGTACTGCTCGAGCGGCGCGCTCCCGGTGTCGGACAGCAGGGGGAGGCCGCCCACGCCGACGCTGTGGTCCGGGCACACGACGATCCCCACCCCCTGCATCTCGCCCTTGCCGGGAAGCAGGTAGACGAGCGCGTCCGCTCCGGCCGCGGCGAGGCCGTCCGCCAGCTCGTGCGCCGTGGGTGTGGTGAACAGGCGCTGCTGCCGGTGGCCGAGCGCCTCCATGGCGCGGCGGCGCAGGGTGCTCGGCAGCTCCCCCGGCGGCCCGTCCTCCGTGCCGGCTGCGCCCGTGGCGGAGTCACCCGTGCCGGCGTAACCCGTGTCGGAGTCCCGCCATGCCGCGGCGAGTTGCTCATGCCCGCGTGCTTCGAGAAGCTCCGGTACGGCGCGTGCGGTGGACGCCGCGTGCAGCACCAGGGCCCGGCCCAGTTCCAACGCGGCCAGCGCGTCTTCCACACGGCCCTGCGAGGCGGCCCAGACGGCGGCCTGCACGCCGCGTTCGGCGCCGGAGCGTGCGGTCAGCAGGCCGTGTTCGGCGCCGCGCTGCAGGATGACGTCGCCCGCGAGTACGTGCAGCGCCTCCAGCGCGGTGTCCGTGCCCGCGGCCTGAGCCGTCGCGTCCTCGGTGTGGTGCCAGCGGGCCCGGTAGGCCACCGCCAGCTGCCACAGGGCGTCGGCGGCGAACCAGGGTTGCCCGCCCTGCCGTATCTCGTCGCGGATCTGCTCCAGTTCACCGATGAGGGGGTCGAGTGCCGCCGGGTCGTGGGTGAGGCCGTACTGGAGGGACTGGGACATCGTGGAGAGCCACTGCTGCCCTCGCGGTGCGTCGGGCGGCAGGGGCGTGTGCTTCGGCAGCAGCGTCGGGTCGTTGGTGACCCTGGCGCGCAGGGCGTCGGCGCCGCCGGCGGCCTGGCCGATCCATTGCCTGAGGAACGGGGGCAGCGAGTCCGCCGCCGCGGTGGCCTCGTCGAAGTAGTCGGCGCCGCGCAGCGCCATGTCGTTGTCGTCCGTCAGCATGCCGAGCGTGATGCAGGCCTGGGCGAGACCCCCCATGACCACGTGACGGAGCTTGTGGTCATGGGGGGTCTCCGCTTCGAGTGCGACGAGTTCGGCATGCACGGCGCGCACGGTCTCGATGTCCTCCGACTCGTGGGCCGCGCGGAGCCGCATGGCGAGGGGGAGCACGCGCAGCAGGACGGCGAACTCGCGGTCCACCGGATGCGCGGGGTCCGGTGCGAACACACCGGTCTGCTCGCCCAGCGTCTCCAAGGTGGTACGGCCGAGCGCCTCGTCGTGGAGGCTTCCGCCGACCGTCCTGCTCAGCTGGAGCATGGCGGCGGTGACCATCTCGACCTGGGGTCCCAGCTCATGGCCGGGCGGCATCCGCCGGTGCGCGTCCCGCAGTCGGCCCAGCGCCCGGTCGAGGGCCTGCGGATCGCCGCTCCGCGCCGCTTCCATCGCCTCGAACAGGGACGGGACGACGGCGTTCAGGGCGACGAACGACTCGGTGCCGCCGGGGGCCGGATCAGGCGTGGCGGGGCCCTCCTCGCGAGGGGCGGGTTCCGGACCCGGCTGCGGGTCGGTGAGCCCCGAGAACATGTCCGCCACTCGCTGGATGTCGTCCCCGTGCGTGAATGCGCCGGACATCCCGTCCATGAACCGGCGCATCGTGTCGACGGGCGAGCCGGGCCCGGCCAGTTGCGCGAGCACCGTGCTCGTCCGCCGCAGCTCCGCGTGCCGCTCCGGCGGCAGCGGCAGGTTCTCGACCTCGGCCAGCAGTTCCCGTATCTCGACCACGGCGTCCGCCATCCCCGCCGGCCCCAGCTCGGTGTGCCAGTCGAGCAGGCCGGACAGAGCGGGCGGCCGATCGTCGCCGAGGCGCGTCTTCGGCAGGGGCAGCACGAGGGAGAGGAGAGCCAGCGCGGCCCACCTCCTGTCGTCCGCGTCCGTCGCCGCCCCGGTCGCCGTGGCGGGGTCCCGGGCCTCCCGCAGCAGGCGCCGGGCGCGCTCCCGGTCCTGCGGCACGCCGCCTCTGGCGAGGTGCCGCATCGTGAGCAGGGAGCCGAGCTGGACCGTCACCGTGGCCCGCAGTTCCGCGTCGTGCTCCAGCAGCCGCACCAGCTCGTCGAGTTCGGCGATCGAGCCGTCGTACACATTCGGGTCGGCGGCGGGGGTGCCCGGCGGATACAGCCGCAGCGCCCGCTTCGTGGCGGCCATCACCCAGGCGCGCAGCGCCCGGACGGCCCCGCTGTCCTCGATCCCCTCGTCGGTCACATCTCCCCCTCAACCTGCCGAGCGTCGCTGTCCGCTGCTCCCAGTCCTTCCCTCATCTCCCGCCGCGATGTGCGCAGCCGGTCCCGCAGTGCGTCGATGTCCGCCTTCGCGGCGGACGGTGGGTCATCGGGGAGGGCCGCCAGGTACTGCCGGTCGGCTCACCCGGCCAGCGAAGCAGCACGGTCCGCGCGGGGTGAAGCCCTGTCCCGAAGCACGCCCGGTTCCCAACCGGTATGCGCCCAGGGCCGCGGCGATCGGTGCGACCCGGGGGCGTGTCGGTGCCTGCCGCTCTCCGGGCGCCGTCACCGGGCCGGGCCGCCCAGCCTGCCGGTGCGGCCTCCTGATCCGGGTCAGCCGTCCGGCGAAGCCCGGCCAGGAGCCGTCCGAGCGGGGTCCGGTGGCGTGCCGGCCGTGCTGGTCGGCCAGTCCCGGTGCAGCAGCGGCAGGGTGCGCTCCACGTCCCGCACGGTGATCCGGCCTCGGTGCAGGGCGACCTGCTGGGCCACCAGGGTCAGGCCGAGGCCGGAGCCAGGGCTGTCGGGGCCGCGGTGAAAGCGCTGGAAGACGTCCTCGCGGCGGTCGGGAGGGACGCCGGGCCCGTGGTCGTCCACGGTGAGCACCGCGGCCGGCTCGTACGGACCGCCGAACGAGTCCAGGGTCACTTCGATGCGGGCGACGCCGTCTTCGGCACGGCCGTGGGTCCAGGCATTGGTCAGCAGGTTGTCCACCGCCGAGCGCAGGCCCTGCTCCGTGGTGGAGGTCGTCGCTCACACCCGCAGCACCCGACCGCCCTCCCGGGCGAACGGACGCGCCTGGGCCAGGGGCAGGCCGGTATCGGTGATGATCGCCTCGAACTCGCGGACGTCGGCGAAGCGGCAGAAACCCACCGCCCCGAACGTGGTGTGCACCCCGCAGAAGACCTTGCGCCGCGACACCTTCATCACCTGTGCCTTGATCTTGGCCGCCGCGGGTTCCGGGGTCGTCAGCCCGTGCTCCCACGAGATCCCGTTCGCACCGACGAACGCCAGATCGATGACGAACTCGCTCAGCATCTGCTCCACCCACGGCCCCGCCACGGACCGGGTACTCCGCCTCACCTGACCGCCCAGCAGGATCACCGTCGTGTTCTCCCGCCGGCTCAGACGGTGGGCGACCGCCAGCGCCGCGGTCACCACTGTCAACGGCCGATCGCCCGGTAGCGCCTCGGCGACGAGTTCCGGGGTGGACCCCTCGTCGACGAACACCGTCTCCGCCGGTCCGATCAGGCCCACCGCGGCCGCCGCGATCCGCCTCTGCTCCGGAACCAGACGACGGGTCCGCGTCTCCCACGACGTCTCGAAACTCCGGGTCTCCACCGGATACGCAC
Organism: Streptomyces yokosukanensis; assembly: GCF_001514035.1. GTDB lineage: Bacteria > Actinomycetota > Actinomycetes > Streptomycetales > Streptomycetaceae > Streptomyces > Streptomyces yokosukanensis. The sequence continues at coordinate 500,746 of NZ_KQ948210.1, forward strand.
CACCGTGCGTGCGCCGCAGCAAGCCGTACGACTCCAGGACGCGCAGATCCCGCCGGATCGTCTCGGACGACACGTCCAGCTCCCGGGCCAGGACCCGCACACCGACCGATCCCTGGCCCCGCGCCCGCTCAAGTATCAACTGCTGCCGCTCGTCGCCTTGCACCATGCCTCCCCCGTACGCGGGCCGTACGAAGATCACACCTCGTCGCATGCGCTGAAAGCAGCAATTGCCGCCGTCCGTCAGGGATTCGTCATGCGCGGACCGGCCCGGACACCCGATCCTACGGATTGCTGACACCCCCGCACGGGACCGATCGGTGCGCGCCGCGCCGGACGGCCGTGGGGGTGCGTGCCCGGCGGGGGGCGGTCTTGCGTCGTCCGCGTTGTCGGGTTTACCTGACGCCGGTGACTGACCCGGTCGGCGTGCGATGAGGAGTGACAGTGGACGGGAACAGGTTCGCGGGCAAAGTCGTGATCGTCACCGGTGGCGGGTCCGGCATCGGCGCCGCCACCGCGTATCGGCTGGGGCGCGAGGGTGCCACGGTGATCGCCGTCGGACGGAACGAGGACAGGCTCAAGGCGTCCGCCGCCGACGCGCCGCCCGGTGCGACGATCGTGCCGCGCGTCGCGGACGTCTCCGACGAGTCGTCGATCACCGAGTTGATCGACGCGGTGGCGCGCGAACACGGCCGGCTGGACGTGCTGGTCAACAACGCGGGCATCGGCTTGGCCGGAACCGTCGAGCACACCGAGACCGCCGCCTGGCGCCGCATCTTCGCGGTCGACGTCGACGGTGTCTTCTTCGCGTCCCGCACCGCGCTGCCTCATCTGCGGCGCGTCGGGGGCTGCATCGTCAACGTCGGCTCGGCTTCCGGGCTCGGCGCGGACTGGAGCCTGGCCGCCTACAACGCCGCCAAGGGGGCACTGGTCAACCTGACCAACGCCATGGCGCTCGACCACGGCCACGAGGGGGTGCGGGTCAACGCCGTGCACCCGAGCCTCACCCGTACCGCGGTGACCGCGCCCATCATGGAGAACGAGGCCACGCTCGCCGCGTTCCGTCAGCGCATTCCGATGCAACGCCCTGCCGAACCGGACGAAGTGGCCGCCGTCATCGCCTTCCTGGCCGGTCCCGACGCCCGTTTCGTCAATGGCGCCCACATTCCCGTCGACGGCGGACTCAGCGCGTCGAACGGCCAGCCCCGCATGTTCTGACCGCCCTGAGCACCCGGAACGCCCAGAACACCCTGAACGCTCGGCGCTGCGGGCCGGGACCCCGGCCCGCAGGACGACCATTGGCCTGTTCAAAACTCGGTGCCGAAGATCGCTTCACGTACGCTCAGGCGCATGGTCGAGCATCGAATGATGGACGTGAACGGCATTCGGCTGCACATCGCCGAACAGGGCAGCGGCCCCTTGGTGGTGCTCCTGCACGGGTTCCCCGAGTCATGGCACTCCTGGCACCACCAGTTCGGGCCGCTGGCCGACGCCGGCTTCCGCGTGGTCGCCCCGGACCAGCGTGGATACGGGCGCAGCGAGCATCCCGACGACGTCGAGGCGTACTCCATCCTCCATCTCGTCGGCGATGTCGTCGGGCTGATCCAGGCTCTGGGCGAGGAGAAGGCGTACGTCGTCGGGCACGACTGGGGCGCGCCGGTCGCCTGGCACACCGCGCTGCTGCGGCCGGACCTGGTGCTCGGGGTGGCCGGGCTGAGCGTGCCGCCGCCGTTCCGGGGGACGCAGCCTCCGCTGGCCGCCATGGACAAGATGTACGGCGGCCGCTTCTACTGGAACTACTTCAACCGCCCCGGTGTCGCCGACGCCGAGTTCGCCGAGGACACGCGCACCACGTTGCGGAAGTTCCTCACCTGGGGTTCCGGTGACGCGCCCCACGCCGGCGAGGGCCGGCAGCCGCTGGTCGACCCCGATCGCGGCTGGCTCGTGGACATGGCGGACCCCGAGGTCCTGCCGCAGTGGCTCACCGAGGACGACCTCGACGCACTCACCGAGAGCTTCTCGCGGGGCTTCACCGGGGCCCTCAACTGGTACCGCAACCTCGACCGCAACTGGGAGCTGACCGCTCCGTGGCACGGCGCCCGTGTCACCCGCCCCGCCCTCTACGTCTACGGCGACCATGACGTCGTCCCCGCCTTCCCGGGCACGCCCGAACTCATCGCGAAGCTCCCCGAGCTGATGCCGAACCTGTGGCGCGCGCCCCTGAAGCTGGCGGGCTGCGGGCACTGGACACAGCAGGAGCGCCCGGACGAGGTGAACGCGGCCCTCATCGAGTTCCTCAAGGCCTGCCCCTGAGCCCGACCGCCCCGCGCGGCTCCCGCGGGCGGCCACGCACCCACGGGCTGCGCGCGCTGCTCCCGTGCGCCTGACCGGAGCGGGCGGTTTCGGGGTGCGCGGGCGATGCTGGTGAGCGAGTACCCCTGCGAGCAGGCCAGGAGGCTCGGCCAGGTGATCGCCGTCAACCCGTTGAACAGCGCCTCGGTGCTGGCCGCCTTCGGCGCGATCGGCGTCCTGGTGGTGATCTTCGCGGAGTCCGGTCTGCTGGTCGTCGGCTTCTTCCTGCCCGGTGACACCCTGCTGTTCCCGGCCGGTGTGCTGTGTGCCGGAAGCGCGGACCAGCCGCCCCGGCTGGCGCTGTGGCAGGTGCTGCTGTGCGCGGCCGTCGGCGCGGTGGCCGGCGGCCAGGTCGGCTATCTGATCGGGCGGCGCGGCGGGCGGGCGCTGCTGGCCCGCACCTCCAGCCGCCGGGTGAAGGCGGCGGCGGCCCGGGCCGAGCAGCTGCTGGCCCGGTACGGCTATGGGAAGGCGCTGGTCATCGGGCGGTTCGTACCGTTGCTGCGGACGGTCCTGCACCCGGTGGCCGGCGCGCTCGACGTGCCCGCGCGCACCTTCACGCTCTGGCAGACCGTGGGCGGGGTGCTGTGGTCGCAGCTGCTCGTCCTGGCCGGCTACAGCCTCGGTTCCTCCGTCCCGCACATCGACGACTACCTGCTGCCCCTGGTCGCCGTGGTGGTCGTCCTGTCGATGCTGCCCCTCCTGGTCGAGGCCTGGCGGGACCGGCGCCGGCGTCGCTCCGGCGAGTAGCGGCGCGACTCCTCCGGCCGAAGGCGCGCGCCGGACCTGGGCAGCCGCGTTCGGCGCCGCCCGGCGCTACAGGTCCGCCGCCCGGTACGTAGGCCGTCCCGCCACCACCGTCAGCCGCACCGGCAGCTCGGCGAGGTCGGTGTCCGACACCGTGAGCGGATCGTCGGCCAGGACCGTGAGGTCCGCGCGGTGGCCGACGGCGAGCCGGCCGGCCCCGGTCTCCTCCCCCGCCGCCCAGGCGGCATTGACGGTCATGCCCTGGAGCGCCTGCAGGGCGGTCAGGGCCTGGTCGGGGCCGTGCGGCGGGAGGGAGAGGTCTGCGGGGCGGCGGTGCCGGGCACCGGCCATGACCTGCAGCGGCGGGTACGGCGCGATGGGCCAGTCCGAGCCGAGGACCACCCGTGCCCCGGCCGCCCACAGATCACGGCAGCGGAACGCCCGTCCGGCGCGCTCCTCGCCGAGCCGCCGCGACCAGTTGTCGGTGTGGTCGGCGCGGGTGAACTCGCAGCAGTGCGTGGGCTGCATGGAGGCGGCGACGCCGAGCTGCGCGAACCGCCGTACGGTGTCGTCCGGGACGGTCTCGATGTGCTCGACGCGGTGCCGTACGCTCCCCGATCCCTCTCCCGACCCCCCTCCCCGCCCCTCCGTCCGTGCCTTCTCGACGGAGTCGAGCACGTGGCGCACCGCCGCGTCGCCGATCGCGTGGGTGGCCGTGGCCACACCGGCGCGGTGGAGGGCGGCGACGACCTGGGTGTAGCGCTGCGGGTCGGGCCAGTAGGCGTGCGCCGACTCGCCGTGGCAGTCGGGGGTCTCCAGCCAGGCGGTGCCGTTGTCGACGGTGCCGTCCATGAACAGCTTCACGCCCGCGACCCGCCACAGCGCGCCGCCGGTGCCCTGGAGCCGGACGAGTCCGGCGACGGCGTCGTCGTCCGCCTCCGGCCGGCACCAGGGGGCGATCCGCAGCCGCAGGGGCAGCGCCTGCTCGGCCTCCAGGGCGCCGTAGACGGCGAGGCTGTCGCCGTTGGCGTCCATGGCGTGTCCGCCGGTGAGGCCGGCGGCCGCCATGGCGCGCAGCACCTCGGCGGTGCGGGCCCGTACCTCGGCCGCGGTGGGGCGGGGCGCGACGTCCTCGACGAGTGCGCAGGCGGCGTCCTCCAGAAGCAGTCCGGTGGGCCGGCCGTCGGCGTCGCAGACGATCTCGGAGCCCTGCGCGAACCGGCGCGGCCCGTCGATGCCGGCGTGTTCCAGCGCACGCTCGCTGGCCAGGGCCGAGTGCGCGTCGAAGAGGTCGAGGAAGGCGGGCACACCGTCGAGGACCGGGCCGAGGGACGCGTTGCCGACGGGGGCGGTGCCGAAGGCGTTGGGGTCCAGGCCCCAGCCGCGCAGCCAGGCGCCGGGCCGCAGCTCCCGTACCGCCGCGGCCAGCGTGGTCCGCAGGGCTTCCAGGTCGCGGCAGCCGGACAGGTCGACGCCCATGGTGCGTTCGGCACCGGACACCGGGTGCAGATGCCCGTCGGTGAGGCCCGCGGTCACCACGGCTCCGCGCAGGTCCACAACCGTCGTACCGGGTCCCGCGAACACGCGGGCCTCCCGGTCGGCGCCGAGGAAGCCGATCCGCCCGTCCTGTGCGGCGAGCGCGGTGTGCGGAAGGAGCCGGCCCGTCCCGGGGTCGAGCAGCCGGGCGGAGAGCAGAACGAGATCGGCGGGCACGGGGACTCCTTCACAAGGACGCGGAAAGGCAGGAAAAGGCAGACGGGCGGAGCACCAGGGGCGCAGGTCAGACGGTGCGGTCCAAGGCGCCGGGCGGCAGGCCCAGCTCCCGCTCCGCGGTCGTCACGGGCATGCGCAGCACCGCGGCCGGCCGTTGTGGTGTCACGGTGTTGGCATGGGCGCCCAGACCGTCCCTGTACGCGCTGCTCGTCTCGGACTTCCTCGACACCGTCGGCAATGTGCTGCAGCTGACGGTGGTGCTGCTCGGCCCGAGCACGGCTGTCTACGCCACCGACATCGTGCTGCGCCGCAACCGCTACGACGGCATCGCCCTCGGCGACGAGTCCCGCACCGGCCCCTTCTGGTACACCGGCGGGTTCAACTGGGCCGGGGTACTGGCCCTCGCGTCCGGCGTGGCCGTCTCCGCGCTGTGCGTCGACACCGTCTACACCGGGCCGGTGGCCGCCGCCCTGGGCGGCGTCGACCTGGCCCTGCCGACGGGTCTGGTGGTCTCCTCGGCGGCGTACGCACTGCTGACGCGCCGCATCCACGTCACCGCCTGACGGCACTCCCACGCCCGGACGGCCGGGTACGTGCCGGACGGGTCAGCGGAGTCTGCGGTTCTTGGGGCGCTTGCGGGGGGTGGGGCGGGGCTGCTGGACCGTGTCCAGTTCGCCTATCGCCGCGCGGAGATGGGCCGGGTCGCCCGGACGGGGGCCGCCGGCGCACCACCAGGACGGCCGTCCGTCGATGTCGCGCGGGTGCATGCCGAGATCATGGACGGTGCAGAGGGGCCAGGCCCGCCACAGCCGCTCCGACACCGTGTCCTGGGCCGCGTCGGCGACGGCCGTCAGGGCTTCGGCGGCGGACTCCGTCGGGATCAACGCGTTGCCGTGCGCCTCGCCCTTGGAGAGGGCCACGTAGACGTACTCGAGGTCCTCGCTCTCCGGGTAGGCGATCAGGCGCAGGGGACGCTGGTCGGGCAAGGTCGCCGCCAGGTCCCGGTTCACGGCCGCCAGCGGCTCGTCCCAGCACGGATATTCGCCGTCGAGCACGAGGCGCGGCTCGGGGTGACCGAAGAAAGCGCTCATGCCCCCATCCTCTCAACCCCACGGCCCACTAGGGTGGCCGCCGTCCACGACAGCCCATCGCCCCGCGGAGCCACGAGATGCCTGCACGCCGCGTCGTGCCCAACGTCCAATCGTCTTCGCTGCCGCGCAGCGCGGAGTTCTACGGGGAGCTGGGACTGGAGGAAGTCATGAACCACGGCTGGATCATGACACTGGCCTCCCCCGGGAACCCGGCCGTGCAGTTGAGCGTGATGGCCGAGGACCGCACCGCGCCCGTGGCCCCGGACCTGAGCATCGAGGTCGAGGACGTCGACGCGGCGTACACGGCGATGCGCAGGCGCGGCGCGCAGATCGTGCACCCGCTGACGGACGAGGAGTGGGGCGTACGACGGTTCTTCGTGCGGGACCCCGACGGGCGGGTGGTGAACGTACTCGGCCATCGCTGAACGCCTGCGGGGCAACCACGCCTGCTGGACGGGTCTGTGACGATCCATGAGACTGGGTCCGGCCCACGCCCGCGCCCCCGCTCTCCAGGACGGTGACCCATGGACGAGGAAGTCCCGCGCGTCGAACTCACCCCTCAGGCCGCCGACCTGGTACGGCGGTTGCGCGCCGAGCACGGTCCGCTGATGTTCCACCAGTCCGGCGGCTGCTGCGACGGCAGCGCGCCCATGTGCTATCCCGACGGCGAGTTCCGTACCGGCGGCTCGGACGTACTGCTGGCCGAGCTGGCGGTGGACGGCGTGGCCGAACCCGTCACCTTCTGGATGTCCCGCAGCCAGTACGAGGCGTGGAGCCACACCCGGCTGATCGTCGACGTCGTACCCGGACGGGGTAGCGGCTTCTCGCTGGAAGCACCCGAGGGGGTGCGTTTTCTCACCCGTTCTCGCGTAGTCGACGTCTAGTCGGCCCGGCTGTCGTCGCGTTCTGGTCCACTGCCCCTTAAAACCCGTACGACAGGGACAGTTGACGAGACATCAGGGGGCACGGTGACCAGACGTCGCAGGCGTTCGGCAGCGGGCAGAGCGGTTCTCACAGTTGTCACGGCGTTCGGAGTGCTGGCCGGTGCCGCCCTCGCGGGGGCGACGCCGGCCGATGCCGCTCCGGTCGGCAAGCGGATCGTGCCGGGGGTCACCTACCGGCAGTTCGACGTCGAGGCGGGCGCGGGCAGGACGCACGCGCATCTGCTCACGGTCGACCTGGGCAATCCGCATGTCCGGGTCGACCTCCTCCACCCGGGCGCGGTGGCGGCCCGGGGCACGGTCTCCCAGATGGCGGACTCGTCCGGGGCGGTCGCGGGGGTCAACGGCGACTTCTTCAACATCACCGAGACCCAGCACCCCGGCGTGGAGGCCACCGGCGCGAGCGTCGGACCGGCGATCGCGGACGGGCAGGTGCTCAAGGCGGCGGTGCCCAAGGGCCAGCGGTTCGGGCCCTCGCTGCCGCCGGGCACGAACACGCAGGACGTCATCGGGGTGGGCACCGACCGGCGGGCCCGGCTCGACCGGCTGTCCCTCGTCGGCGGCGTCGACACCCCCGAAGGCAGACTCACGTTGCAGGGCCTCAACCAGTACGCGCTCCCGGAGAACTCCGTCGGCGCCTTCACCTCGAAGTGGGGCAGCGCCTCCCGGAGGCGGTCCGTGTGCGGCACCGACAGTCAGCGGTCGGCTCCGTGCAGCACGGACACCTACGAGGTGAAGGTGCGCGACGGCCGGGTGGTCTCCGCCACCGACTCCCCGGGCAGTGGCGCGATCCCCGCGGACACCACGGTCCTCGTCGGCCGCGAGGCGGGCGCGCAGCAGCTGCGCAAGGTCTCGGTCGGTGACGCGGTGACCGTGACGCACCGCCTCGCGGCCGCCTCGTCCGGGGTGCCGTACGCGTTCGCGATCGGCGGCTTCCCGGTCCTGAGGGACGGGACGGCGCTGTCCGGCCTCGACAACGTCACCTCGGCGGTGCGCACGGTCGTGGGCTTCAAGGACGGCGGACGGCAGCTGCTGATCCTGGCGTTGGACGGGGCCGCCGCGTACCGGAGCGGTATGACGGTCGCGGAGGAGGCCGGCACCATGCGGTCGCTGGGCGCGTCCGACGCGTTCAACCTCGACGGCGGCGGCTCGACGGAGCTGGTCACCCGCGACGCGGGGGCGAGCGCCGTGACGGTCCGCAACCATCCGAGCGGTGGTGCCGAACGCCCCGTCGCGAACGGCATCGGCGTCTTCTCCGCCGGCTGATCTCAGGGCCGCAGGCTGCTCACCAGCTCCGCGGTCGTCATGAGCCCACTGTGGATGGTGGGCGCCATGCTCGTGCCGGCCAGGTAGAACCCGAGCAGTACGCAGACCAGGGCGTGGGAAATCTTCAACGCGCCGTTGCGCATGAAGATCACGGCCAGGATCAGCAGCAACAGCACCGCAGAAATGGAAACGGCCATCGGGAACCCTCCTCCGCCACGCCCCTTGTGCGGCGTTCGGCCGCAAGTGTGGCGTAGCGGAGGGTTCGTCCGGGCGGCTGACGTGTCCCCCGAACGTGTGGTGTCACGCGGTGGCGTGGGCGTCCAGGAAGGTCTCCAGGCCTGCCAGGTCGTCGGTGTTGAGATAGTCGACGCCGGCGCCGAGCAGTTCCGCCCACAGGGCGTCGCGGGCCGGGCCCGCGGCGTCCGGGGTGGCCCAGAACCGCACCTGCCGGCCCCGCGCGTGCGCGGCGGCGGTGATGCCGCGCAGCTTCTGCCGCTCGGCGTCGGGGAACGCGCCGTCCCCCGACCAGGTGAAGACCTGCGTCCAGTTGTCGCTGATCAGCGAGATGAAGGAGGCGGGGGCGGTGCTGCCGAGGTCGGTGAGCCGGCCGTCGTAGAAGGCGAGCCGCTCCTGCTGCGCCTCCATGGGGATGCGGGCGGCGCGGTCGCCGGAGATGACGGCCGTGAGGGGGGCGGGGTGCACCCGGCCGTGCGCGTACCGCGTGAACAGGTTTGGAAAGCGGCGCAGATGGCGGTCGAGTTCCAGGTACGTCGACGAGCCCTCGGTCTTGATGTCGATCAGGAGCTGCAGCGGCCGGCGCCATCCCCGGTACACCGAGCCGTGGTTGGCCCGGACCCGGGCGGCGAGCGGGTCGAGGTAGAGGGATTCGAGGGTGCGGGTCGGGTCCAGCTCGGAGGCGTCGTGACCGATGAGCAGCTGGTCGCCGACGAGGAAGATGTCGGCCTCGACGCTGCCGAAGCGGTGGTCGAGCGCGTCGGACAGGGGCCGGGGGTGTTCGTAGTCGTTGTGGGCGTGCGCGTTCCACAGCGGACGCCGTCCCCGGTGGGGGGTGCCCGCCCAGGCCTGTGACCCGGGCAGGGCGAACGCCCCGGCGAGGGTGGCGCCGAGGGTGGTGAGGGCTCTGCGACGGGTGGTGAGGGCCATGCTCTGCCTCCCTTTGAGATGCCGGATGGGACCGAAGGGAGTATGCGTTCAGCACACACCCAACAGGCCCCATCCGGAAGGGAGTTCGCCACCTGTTCACTTGTTCGGGTGGTCAGGGTCCCTGGAGATCGACCAGCTCGGCCAGCGCCGCGCGGTGGGCCCCCGCGGTGCCGTAGGCGATGGAGTCCGCCTTGGCCCGCTTCAGATACAGGTGGATCGGATGCTCCCAGGTCATACCGATCCCGCCGTGCAGCTGCAGCGCCTCCTCCGCGGCGTGGACGGCGACGGGTGCGGCGTAGGCCTGGGCGACGGCCACGCTCACGTCGGTGTCCTCGCCGGAGGCGAGCGCGTCGGCGGCGGCCCGGGCGGCCGCCCGGAGGTTGACGACCTCCAGCCAGAGCTGGGCGAGCCGGTGCTTGATCGCCTGGAATCCGCCGACCGGCCGGTTGAACTGCTTGCGCTCCTTCAGATAGCGCACCGTCTCGGTCAACGCCCAGTCCGCGAGGCCGAGTTGCTCGGAGGCGAGCAGTCCGGCGGCGGCGCGCAGGGCGCGTCGTACGGCGGGTTCCGCGTCGCCGACACGGCGGCCGGGAGCACCCGTGAGCCGTACCGTCGCCAGCGGCCGGGTCAGATCGAGGGAGGCCTGCGGGGTGACCGTGACGGCGTCCGAGGCCACGGCGTACAGTGCGCCGTCGTCGGCCGGGACGAGCAGGACGTCGGCCACCGCCGCGTCGGCGATGCCGGTCAACTCCCCGTGCAGAGTGCCGTTCTGCGCGCGTACGGTGGTGACGGCGGCGCCCGGCGCCGTGTGCAGGCCGACCGCGAGGGCGCCGATGGTGCGCCCGGAGGCCAGCCGCCCCAGCAGCTCCTCGTCACCGCAGGCCAGCAGGGCCTCGGTGGCCACAACCGCGCTGGTGAGGTACGGCACGGGGGCGACGGCGCGGCCCAGCTCCTCCAGCACCACGGCCGCTTCGCGGGCGGAGGCGCCCTGGCCGCCCTGCTCCTCGGGCACCAGGAGCCCGGCGAGGCCCATGCCCTCCGCGAGGGACTTCCACACGGAGAGATCGTGCGGGGTGCCGGACTCGGCACGGGCGATGACGTCCGCCGGCGCGCAGTGATCCGTGAGCAGATCGCGGACGGCGGCGCGCAGCGCCTCTTCCTCCTCGGAGTAGAGAAGATCGGTCATCGGGCCAGGTCCTTCCAGGCGACGTCCTTGTCGGTGCGCGGCTCGGCGGGCAGGCCGAGGACCCGCTCGGCGACGATGTTCAGCAGGATCTCGCTGGTCCCGCCCTCGATGCTGTTGCCCTTGGAGCGCAGATAGCGGTAGCCGGCGTCCCGGCCGATGAAGTCGACCAGCTCCGGGCGGCGCATGGTCCAGTCGTCGTACAACAGGCCCTCCTCGCCGCGCAGTTCGACCTCCAAGCCGCTGATCTCCTGGTTGAGGCGGGCGAAGGCGAGCTTCATGCCGGAGCCCTCGTAGCCGGGCTGGCCGGCGACGAGTTGCTGGCGCAGGCGTTCGGCGGTGAGGCGGGAGACCTCGGCCTCGACCCACAGCTTCAGCAGGCGCTGGTGGAGTTCGTGAGTGCGCAGCTCGGGGCGTTCGCGCCAGGTCTTGGACACCGGGCCGATCATGCCGCCCTCGCGGGGCAGGGCCATGCCGCCGATGGAGACGCGCTCGTTCATCAGCGTGGTCTGGGCGACCCGCCAGCCGTCGCCGACCTCGCCGAGGCGGCGGTCGTCGGGGACGCGGACGTCGGTGAGGAAGACCTCGTTGAACTCGGCCTCGCCGGTGATCTGGCGCAGCGGCCGGACCTCGACGCCGGGGTCGGTCATGTCGCAGATGAAGTAGGTGATGCCCGCGTGCTTGGGCACGTCCGGGTCGGTGCGGGCGATGAGGATGGCCCAGCGGGCGATGTGGGCACTGGAGGTCCACACCTTCTGCCCGTTGACCGTCCAGTCCTCGCCCGCCCGTACGGCCCGGGTGCCGAGCGCCGCGAGGTCGGAGCCGGCGCCGGGCTCGCTGAACAGCTGGCACCAGACCTCCTCGCCCGTCCACAGGGGACGCAGATAGCGTCGCTTCTGCTCCTCGGTGCCGTACTTGAGGATCGTCGGCGCGGCCATGCCGAGGCCGATGCCGATGCGCCGGGGGTCGTTGTCGGGGGCGTCCGCGGCCTGCAGCTCGGCGTCCACGACGCCCTGCAGGGAGCGTGGGACGCCGAGGCCGCCGAGGCCCTGCGGGTAGTGCACCCAGGCCAGTCCCGCGTCGAAGCGGGCGCGCAGGAAGTCGAGGCGGTCGGTGTCCGCGGGAGGGTGCGCGGCCAGCAGCTCCCGGGCGCGGCGGCGCAGTTCTTCGGCGTCGGTCATGCTGCTCCCTCCATCACCACGGCGATGCGTCCGGTGGTCCGGCCGTCCGCCACCTTCTGCACGGCCGCGGCGGCCTCGCCGAGCGGCACGCGCTCACTGACCAGCGGCTTGATCACGCCCCTGGCGGCCAGTTCGGTCAGTTCCTCGTGGCAGCGCAGGATGAGCTTCGGGTTCTTGGTCGCGTACAGGCCCCAGTGCAGGCCGAGGATCGAGTAGTTCTTCACCAGCGCGTGGTTGAGGGCCGGGCTCGGGACGGTGCCGCTCGCGAAGCCGACGACGACGATCCGGCCCTCGAAGGCGACCAGCTTGGCGGACTGGGCGTAGGCCTGACCGCCGACGGGGTCGTAGATCACATCGGCACCCCGGCCGCCGGTGGCCTCCTTCACGGCCGCGATGACGTCCTCGCTCCGGCGGTCGACCACCACGTCACAGCCCAGCTCGCGGGCCACGGCGGCCTTGTCCGCGCCGCCGACGACACCGATCACGGTGGCGCCGGCCGCCTTGCCGAGCTGCACGGCCGCGCTGCCGACGCCGCCGGCCGCGGCGTGCACGAGCAGGGTCTCGCCCGCCTCCAGCCGGGCCCGGCGGTGCAGGGCGAACCAGCCGGTCTGGTAGCCGACGTGCAGCGCGGCGGCCTCGGCGTCGTCCAGCGACTTCGGCGCGGGCAGCAGGGCGTGGGCGTCGGCGAGGGCGTACTCGGCAAGACCGCCGTACGGCAGGGCGGGGTTGGCGATCACCCGGCGGCCGTCCTCGGTCTCGCCGCAGATCTCCACGCCGGGCGTGAACGGCAGCGGCGGCCGCACCTGGTACTGCCCCCGGCACATGAGGGCGTCCGGGAAGTTGATGTTGGCGGCGCGGACGCGCAGCAGCACCTGGCCGTCGCCGGGCGTGGGCCGCTCCACCTCCGCCAGGCGCATCACCTCGCTCGGCTCGCCGTTCTCGTGCACTTGCCATGCCTGCATGCGGGGCCTCCAGGGGACTGCTTCGGGTGACCGGGTCCGACGGCATACTAAGCGGTCGCTTGCCAATGAGGGAACAACCGACCGCGTCAGGGGGCGAGAGTCGGCCGAGTCACGTGCGCGACGGCCGGGCCCGTACGTGCATCCGCTCGCCCTGCGGCCCGAACAGGCTGAGGAACTCCACCGGCCCCTCGCCCGTCGAGCCGAACCAGTGCGGCACGCGCGTGTCGAACTCGGCGGCCTCCCCCGCCGAGAGCACCACGTCGTGCTCGCCGAGGACCAGCCGCAGCCGGCCCGAGAGGACGTACAGCCACTCGTACCCCTCGTGGGCGCGGGGGTCCGGTTCGCGTGCGCGCTGCGGTTCCAGCACCTTGTAGGCCTGCAGGCCGCCGGGCTGGCGGGTCAGCGGCCAGTGGGTGCGCCCGCCGCGCACGATCGGCTTGGACCGCACACGCGGGTCCCCCACCGGCGGCGCGCCCACCAGCTCGTCCAGCGGCACCTGATGGGCCTGGGCGATCGGCAGCAGCAGTTCGAGGCTGGGCTTGCGCAGCCCCGACTCCAGCCGGGAGAGGGTGCTGACGGAGATCCCCGTGGCCTCGGAGAGCGCGGCCAGGGTCACCTCCCGCTCCTTGCGCATGCGCCGCAGCCGGGCGCCCACCTCCGCCAGAACGTCGTCCGTGCTCATGCTCCCCATTGCAGGAACGGCAAATGCATTTGTCAATAGCGCAGGCTCCGGGCGACGGTCGCCGTATGACCGAGAACAACAGGTACGAAGTAGTCGTCGTCGGCGGCGGTGCCGCCGGCCTGTCCGCCGCGCTGGTCCTCGGCCGGGCCCGGCGCCGCACGCTGGTCGTCGACGCGGGCGAGCCGCGCAACACGCCGTCCGCGCACATGCAGGGCTATCTGTCCCGGGACGGCATGTCACCGGCCGAGTTCCTGGCGGCCGGGCGCGAGGAGATCGCCCGGTACGGCGTGGAGCTGGTCCGGGACCGGGTGGTGGACGCGGACCGGGACGCCGAGGGCTTCACCGCGACGCTCGCGGGCGGCCGGACGGTACGGGCCCGGCAGCTGGTGATCGCCACGGGGCTGCGGGACGAGCTGCCCCGGGTGCCGGGGCTGGCCGAGCGGTTCGGCCGCGACGTGGTGCACTGCCCGTACTGCCACGGCTGGGAGGTCCGTGACCTGCCGACCGGGGTGCTCGCCACCTCGCCGCTGAGCGTGCACCAGGCGCTGATGGTCACCCAGTGGTCGAAGGACGTGTACTTCTTCCTGCACGAGGTGCGCGAGTCGGAGCTGACGGACGACGATGTGCGCCGGCTGTCCGCCGCCGGGGTCACGGTGGTGCCCGGCCGGGTGGCGGAACTGGTCGTCACCGACGACCGGCTCACCGGGGTCCGGCTCGCCGGGGGTGCCCCCGCCGAGGCGGGCACGGTCCACGACCGCGCCGTACTGTACGCGGCCCCGCGGCCCGTCCCCCGCAACGACCTGCTGGTGAGGCTGGGCGCCGAGCTGCGCGAGACACCGTTCGGCGCCTACCCGGTGATCGACGAGCGGGGCCTGACGAGCGTGCCCGGACTGTGGGCGGCGGGCAACGCGAGCGGCTTCGCCGAGCAGGTGATCAACGCCGCGAGCGGGGGCTATCGGGCGGGGGCGGCGATCAACACAGACCTGCTCATGGCCGACCTCGACGACGACACCCGGTAAGGGGCACGGGGCCCGCGGCCCAGGCACGGCGCACTCGCGAACGGGACGCCGCGCACCCGGCGGAGCGCTGGTGCACCATGGCTGCATGCTGCTCGCCCGGCTCGCCCAGGTGTCCCGGGAGGTCGCCCAGGCGGCCGCCCGCTCCCGCAAGACCGCGCTGCTCGCGGAGCTGTTCGGGGAGGCGGAGGCGGACGATGTGCCGATCGTCATCCCGTATCTGGCCGGCCGGCTGCCGCAGGGCCGGCTCGGCGTCGGCTGGAAGGTGCTGGGCCGCCCGGTGCCGCCGGCCGCCGGGCCCACGCTCACGGTCCAGGAGGTCGACGCGCTGCTCAGCGAGCTGGGCAAGGTGTCCGGGCCGGGCGCGCAGGCGGAGCGGGCCCGGCTCGTCGCCGAGCTGATGGGCGCGGCCACCGAGGAGGAGCAGCGCTTCCTGCTCGGCCTGCTCACCGGCGAGGTACGGCAGGGCGCGCTGGACGCGGTCGCCGTGGAGGGCCTCGCGCGGGCGACGGCCGCCGACCCGGCCGCCGTACGCCGGGCGGTGATGCTCACCGGGTCGCTGCAGACGGTGGCCGGGGCCCTGCTCGCCGAAGGGCCCGGCGCGCTCGACCGGTTCCGGCTCGCCGTGGGCCGCCCGGTGCTGCCGATGCTCGCGCAGAGCGCCTCCTCGGTCGCCGAGGCGGTGGCGAAGCTGGGCGCGTGCGCGGTGGAGGAGAAGCTGGACGGCATCCGGGTGCAGGTGCACCGGGACGGCGACACGGTCCGCGTGCACACCCGCACCCTGGACGACATCACCGATCGGCTGCCCGAAGTGACCGCCGCAGCACGGGAGTTGCGGGGGGAGCGGTTCATCCTCGACGGCGAGGTGATCTCCTTCGACGCCGCCGGGCGGCCCCGGTCCTTCCAGGAGACGGCGGGCCGGGTCGGCTCCCGGACGGATGTGGCGAAGGCCGCCGGGGCGGTCCCGGTCTCCCCCGTGTTCTTCGACGCCCTGTCGGTCGACGGCACCGATCTGCTGGACCTGCCCTTCGCCGAGCGGCACGCGCGGCTGGCCCGGCTGGTGCCCGAGCCGATGCGGGTGCGCCGGACGGTCGCCTCCGGGCCCGAGGACATCACGGAGGCGGAACGCTTCCTCGCAAAGACCCTGGAACGCGGTCACGAGGGCGTGGTGGTCAAGGCGCTGGACGCGCCCTACAGCTCCGGCCGGCGCGGAGCCTCCTGGCTGAAGGTCAAGCCCGTCCACACCCTCGACCTGGTCGTGCTGGCCGCCGAGTGGGGCCACGGCCGCCGCACGGGCAAGCTCTCCAACCTCCACCTCGGCGCCCGCAACCCGGACGGCAGCTTCGCCATGCTCGGCAAGACCTTCAAGGGCATGACCGATGTGATGCTCGCCTGGCAGACCGTGCGGCTGCGGGCCCTGGCCGTCGAGGACGACGGCTGGGTGGTCCGGGTCCGCCCCGAACTCGTCGTGGAGATCGCCTACGACGGCCTGCAGCGCTCCTCCCGCTACCCGGCCGGCGTCACCCTGCGCTTCGCCCGCGTGGTCCGCTACCGCGAGGACAAGCGCCCCGAGGAGGCCGATACGGTGGAGGCCCTGCTGGCGGCCCACCCGGAGGTCCGACCGTGACGGTGCGTGCGACCAAACGCAGCGCGGGACTGCTGTTGTTCCGGCACACCGACGACGGCGTCCAGGTACTGCTCGGCCATATGGGTGGTCCGCTCTGGGCGAAGAAGGACGCGGGGGCGTGGACCGTCCCCAAGGGCGAGTACGAGCCCGACGAGCCCGCCTGGGAGGCCGCCCGGCGCGAGTTCCGCGAGGAGCTGGGGCTGGCGCCGCCCGACGGGGCGGCCCTGCCGCTGGGCGAGGTCGCGCAGCGGAACAGGAAGATCGTCACGGTGTGGGCCGTCGAGGCGGACTTCGACCTGAGCGCCTTCAGCCCCGGCACCTTCACCATGCAGTGGCCGCCGCGCTCCGGCCGGGAGCAGGAGTTCCCGGAGCTGGACCGGGTGGAGTGGCTCGGTCTGGACCGGGCGCGTGAGCTGATCATCACGGCCCAGAGCGCGTTTCTCGACCGGCTGGCCGAGCACTCGGGCTGAACCGGACGCCACGCGTTGCGGACGGCACGCCCGCGCGCGAAGGTCGAGTCAAGCCCGCTCCCAGGGAGGTCAGCCATGCCCATCGCGACG
The DNA here is from genome assembly GCF_001514035.1 of Streptomyces yokosukanensis. Lineage (GTDB taxonomy): Bacteria > Actinomycetota > Actinomycetes > Streptomycetales > Streptomycetaceae > Streptomyces > Streptomyces yokosukanensis. Next base: position 517,228 of record NZ_KQ948210.1, read on the forward strand.
GTGAACCCGGCGAACGGCGAGACGCTCAAGACGTACGAGCCCATGGGCGAGGAGGAGCTGGAACGCCGGCTCCAGCTCGCCGAGGCCACGTTCCGCACGTACCGGACCACCGCGTTCGCCGAGCGGGCCCGCCTGATGGGCAAGGCCGCCGATCTGCTGGACGAGGACCAGCCGGAGATCGCCCGGACCATGACCCTGGAGATGGGCAAACCGGTCAAGCAGGCGCGTGCGGAGGCCGCGAAGTGCGCCAAGGCGATGCGCTGGTACGCCGCTCGCGCCGAGGAGCTGCTGGCGGACGACGAGCCCGCCGAGGCGGACGTGGCGGACTCCGGGGCGTCCCGGGTACGGGTGCGCTACCGGCCGCTCGGTCCGGTGCTCGCGGTGATGCCCTGGAACTTCCCCCTGTGGCAGGTCGTCCGCTTCGCCGCGCCCGCGCTCATGGCCGGCAACGTGGGCCTGCTCAAACACTCCTCCAACGTCCCCCAGACGGCCCTGTATCTGGAGGACCTGTTCCACCGCGCGGGCTTCAAGGAGGGCTGTTTCCAGACGCTGCTGATCGGCTCGGGCGCGGTGGACGAGATCCTGCGCGACGAACGGGTGAGGGCGGCGACGCTGACGGGCAGTGAGCCGGCGGGCCGGGCGGTCGCCGCCACCGCCGGGGAGATGATCAAGAAGACGGTGCTGGAGCTCGGCGGCAGCGACCCGTACCTCGTCATGCCGTCCGCCGACCTGGATCGGGCGGCGCGGGTGGCGGTCACCGCACGCGTGCAGAACAACGGGCAGTCCTGCATCGCGGCGAAGCGCTTCATCGTGCACCGCGACGTCTACGACGCCTTCGCCGAGAAGTTCGTCGCCGGGATGAAGGCGCTGACGGTCGGCGACCCGCTGGAGGAGGACACCGACGTCGGGCCCCTCTCCACCGAGCAGGGGCGCGCCGACCTGGAGGAACTGGTCGACGACGCGAAGCGCAGCGGCGCCGAGGTGCTGTGCGGCGGCGCGCGGCCGGACGGGCCGGGCTGGTACTACCCGCCGACCGTGCTCGCCGGGATCACCCGGGAGATGCGCGTGCACCGGGAGGAGGCCTTCGGCCCGGTGGCCACGTTGTACCGGGCCGGCGACCTGGACGAGGCCGTCCTGATCGCCAACGACTCGCCGTTCGGCCTCAGTTCCAACGTGTGGACGCGGGACGACGGGGAGGTGGAACGGTGCACCCGCGATCTGGAAGCCGGATCCGTGTACGTCAACGGGATGACGGCCTCCCATCCGGCGTTCCCGTTCGGCGGGGTCAAGCGGTCCGGGTACGGGCGTGAGCTGTCCGGGCACGGAATCCGCGAGTTCTGCAACATCACCACGGTTTGGCAGGGTGCGTGAGCGCTGCGCGGCTAGCATCCGGTTTGTGAACGGCGAAGTGACTCTGCCTCTGATCGTGGACGACCGTGGGACCTTGCAGGTGGCCGCGGCCGATGTGAGTAGGTTGCTGCGGACCGTCGGGGCTCGGTGGCTGCGGCTTGTCGAGGCCGGGGAGCAGGGGCTGGACGAGGACACGGTGGCGGCTTTGACGATCGAGCTGGCCAAGCTGGCGGATCGTATCGACGTGGCGTGCATCGCGCACAGCAGCGGGGCGCCGTAGCGGTTCCGGCCGCGTTTCGGGTGCGGGTACGGGTGCGCCGGGGGTGATCGCGTCCGCGCGGCGCAGCCGCACACCGATGCCGTCCCGCGGCCCTCAGGCGGGCTGCCACACCGTTTGCCAGAACATGCTCTCGTACGTCTGGAGCAGGACGCCGTAGGTGTGCGCGCCCGCCGTGTCCAAGCTGCCGTCGTCGAGGCCCGCCTGCACCGCCTCCGTCGCCTGCCGCTCGAGTTCCGGGGCCGGCGCGGCGAAGAAGTCGAAGAAGGCGCAGGCGTCGTCCCCGAAGCCGTAGTGCGTGCGCAGGCCTGTCGCGATGCGGGCGCAGTAGCCGCCCCAGGCGGAGAAGTTCGCCGTGAGGGCGAGCACGACGTCCGCCGGGGAGGCGTTGAGGGCCAGCCAGGAGACGTAGGCGGGGTAGGCCTGGCAGCCGGCCAGGGGGACGTAGGCGCGGGAGTGGTCCTCCCTCACGCCGCAGGCCCGTGCGAAGGCCTCCAGGTGTGCCGACGCCAGTTCCTCGCCGGTCGCGAGCGAGGTGAAGAAGGCCGCGGAGGCGGGGTCGGCGCGCTGGGCCAGATGCTCGAAGGAGCGGCGGTCGGCCGGGATCACCCATTGCTGTTCCAGGGCGAGCGTCGCGAGCGTCCGCGTGGGTGCCTCACCCCGTTCCACCAGCGGGACGACCGGGTTGGCCGTCGGGTCCGGGGCGAGCGCCCCGGTGGTCCTCTGCAGCAGGTCACCGGCCGTTGCCGTCATGGTGTTCTCCCTCGCGCGGACGTGCGGCTTCGCATTCGAGGCTGACACGGTGTCCCCGATCTGGAGTAGTTCGGCGAGAGAACGTCGCCGGTCCGAGTGATCGTGGGTGAACCACCTCCCACGGTGAACGACCTTCTGACCGGTGGGCAAAAGCCTTCCGGAAGGCTGAAAGCAGGCACGGTTCATGGCGACTTTGTGCAGACCATCGGTGTCGGTTCCGGAGCACGTGATCACGATGGAGGAGACGCTGGAACTGGCGCGCTCCCGCCACGCGGATCACCCGCAACTGCCGCTCGCCCTGCGGCTGATCGAGAACACGGGCGTCAAGACCCGGCACATCGTGCAGCCCATCGAGGAGACCCTCAAACACCCCGGCTTCGAAGACCGCAACAAGCTCTACGAGGCCGAGGCCAAGGCCCGGGTCCCCGCGGTGATACAGCGGGCGCTCGACGACGCGGAACTCCTGACCACCGACATCGACGTGATCATCTACGTCTCGTGCACGGGCTTCATGATGCCCTCGCTCACGGCGTGGCTGATCAACGAGATGGACTTCGATCCCACGACCCGACAGTTCCCCATAGCCCAGCTGGGCTGTGCGGCCGGCGGCGCGGCGATCAACCGCGCGCACGACTTCTGCACGGCCTACCCCGAGGCGAACGCACTGATCGTGGCCTGCGAGTTCTGCTCGCTGTGCTACCAGCCCACCGACCTGGGCGTCGGCTCGCTGCTCTCCAACGGCCTGTTCGGTGACGGCATAGCCGCCGCCGTGGTCCGCGGCAAGGGCGGCACCGGCATCGAGCTGGAGCGCAACGGCTCGTACCTGATCCCGAAGACCGAAGAGTGGATCATGTACGACGTCCGGGCGACAGGGTTCCACTTCCTGCTCGACAAGCGGGTGCCGGCCACCATGGAGCCGCTGGCCCCGGCGCTGCAGGATCTCGCGGGCACGCACGGCTGGGACGCGTCCGACCTGGACTTCTACATCGTCCACGCCGGCGGACCCCGCATCCTCGACGACCTCAGCAAGTTCCTCCAGGTCGACCCGCACGCGTTCCGGTTCAGCCGGGCCACCCTCACGGAGTACGGCAACATCGCCTCCGGCGTCGTGCTGGACGCGCTGCGCCGGCTCTTCGACGAGGGCGGCGCCGAGCACCGGGCGCGCGGGCTCCTCGCCGGGTTCGGACCCGGCATCACCGCGGAAATGGCGCTGGGCCGCTGGCGCAGCTCTGACCGAGAAACGGCATGAATACGGCATGACGGAAGAGACGCTCACCGAGACCCTGCCCCCTATCCGACACTGGCCGGCGCTCGACCTGACCGGGACGGACTTCGACCCGGTGCTCACAGAGCTGATGCGCGAGGGACCGGTCACCCGCATCCAGCTGCCCAACGGCGAGGGCTGGGCATGGCTGGTGACCCGGATGGACGACGTGCGCATGGTCACCAACGACCCCCGCTTCAGCCGTGAGGAGGTGATGAAGAAGCCGGTCACCCGGCTGGCCCCGCACTTCATCCCGGACCCGGGCGCGGTCGGCTTCCTCGACCCGCCCGACCACACCCGGCTGCGCCGCTCGGTGGCCACCGCGTTCACCGCGAAGGGTGTGGAGCGGGTGCGCGAGAAGGCGCGCGCCATGCTGGACGAACTGGTCGACGAACTCCTCCAGGACGGCCCGCCCGCCGATCTCACGGCCACGATCCTCAGCCCGTTCCCGATCGCGGTGATCTGCGAGATGATGGGCGTCCCGGCCGCCGACCGGCACATCATGCACACCTGGACCCAGCTCATCCTGTCCTCCTCGAACGGCAAGGAGGTCAGCGAGAAGGCCAAGCGGGAGATGGCCGCCTACTTCTCGGATCTGATCGGGCTGCGCGAGAACAGCACGGCCGAGGACGTCACCTCCCTGCTCGGCGCCGCGGTGGGCCGGGGCGAGGTCACCCTGGAGGAGGCCGTCGGACTGGCCGGTCTCCTCCAGATCGGCGGCGAGGCGGTCACCAACAACAGCGGGCAGATGGTCTATCTGCTGCTGACCCGCCCCGACCTGGTGGAGCGTCTGCGCGCGGAGCCGGAGATCCGCCCGAGGGCGATCGACGAACTCCTGCGCTACATCCCGCACCGCAGCGCGGTCGGCCTGTCCCGGATCGCCCTGGAGGACGTGGAGATCCGGGGCGTGCGGATCCGCGCGGGAGACGCGGTGTACAACTCCTACCTGGCCGCCAACCGCGACCCGGAGGTCTTCCCCGACCCGGAGACCATCGACTTCTCCCGCAGCCCGAACCCCCATGTGTCCTTCGGTTTCGGCCCGCACTTCTGCCCCGGCAACATGCTGGCCCGGCTGGAGGAGGAACTCATGGTGGACGCCCTGCTGGACCGCGTGCCGGGCCTGCGCCTGGCCGTACCGCCGGAGAAGGTGCCCTTCAAGAAGGGCGCGCTGATCCGGGGTCCCGAGGCCCTGCCGGTGACCTGGTGAGCGGCCCATGACATGGACCGAGGGACTGTACGTGCCGCCGGGCCACGGCCGTGTCGTGGAGACACCGGCCCAGCGGGTGACGTTCAAGGTGACCGGCATGCATTCACGGATGGCCTCCACCTTCGAGGTGGAGGTCCCGCCGGGCTTCGACGTGGGCGCCCATGTGCACTCCCGCAGCGAGGAGTTGTTCTACGTCCTGGAGGGTGAACTGGACGTCCTCGCCTTCGAGCCACGCATCCGCACCCCCGACAACTGGCAGAAATGGGAGTCGAGTTCGGGCAACAGGGTGGTGCGGGCGACCGCGGGCACGGTCATCGTCGTACCGCCGGGGTGCCCGCACGCCTTCGCCAACCCGACGGGCACACCGGCGAAGATGTTCTTCCAGGCCGCTCCCCCACCCGACCACGAGCGCTACTTCGACGAGCTGCTGGAGATCCTGGGCAACGGGGGCCCGCCGGACCAGCAGGCCATCGAAGCCCTGAGGGCGAAGTACGACATCGAACAACTGACACCGTTGAGGCACCGGTGAGCGCGCCGGCCTGAAGGGGCGCGGGGAACTGCGCGACCGGCCACACACGTCGGTGTGTGACCGGATCGCGCAGCGACCCCCGCGGCACTACCGGATCGGCATCCCGGCCAGCGTCCGGGCGATGACCAGCCGCTGGATCTCGCTCGTCCCCTCGAAGATCGTGTAGATGGCGCTGTCCCGGTGCATCCGCTCGACCGGGTACTCACGCGTGTACCCGTTGCCGCCCAGGATCTGAATGGCCTGCGCCGTCACCTTCTTCGCGGTCTCACTGGCGAAGAGCTTGGACATCGATCCCTCGGCGGCGGTGAACGGCTTGCCGTTGACCGCCATCCAGGACGCCCGCCACACCAGCAGCCGGGCCGCGTCGATCTGCGTCCGCATGTCCGCGAGCTGGAAGGCGACGCCCTGGTTGTCGATGATCGCACGCCCGAACTGCTCCCGGGTCCTGGCGTAGTCGAGGGCAACCTCGTAGGCGGCCCGGGCGGTGCCGACGGCCATGGCACCGACGGCCGGCCGCGAAGCCTCGAAGGTGGCCATCGCCGCGTTCTTCACACGCTCCCCACCGGCGGCCTTGGCCTTCTCCCGGGCCCGGGCCAGCCGCTCGTCCAGCTTCTCCTTGCCGCCGAGGAGGCAGGAGCCGGGGACACGGACGTGGTCGAGGACGACCTCGGCGGTGTGCGAGGCGCGGATGCCGTGCTTCTTGAACTTCTGGCCCTGGGAGAGGCCCGGCGTGCCCGGCGGGACGATGAAGGACGCGTGGCCCTTGGAGCCAAGCTCCGGGTCGACGCTGGCGACGACGACATGGACGTTGGCGATGCCGCCGTTGGTCGCCCAGGTCTTCGTGCCGTTGATCACCCACTCGTCCTTCGCCTCGTCGTACACGGCACGGGTGCGCAGGGAGGCGACGTCGGAGCCGGCGTCGGGCTCGGAGGAGCAGAACGCGGCGACCTTGACGTCGGTCGGGTCGCCGTACATCTGCGGGATCCAGGTGCCGATCTGCTCCTCGGTGCCGTTGGCGAGAACGCCCACGGCGGCCAGGCCGGTGCCCACGATGGACAGGGCGATGCCCGCGTCGCCCCAGAACAGCTCCTCCATGGCCATCGGGATGCCGAGACCAGTGGCGTCGAAGTACTGCTGCGCGTAGAAGTCGAGGGAGTAGATGCCGACCTTCGCGGCCTCCTGGATGACCGGCCAGGGAGTCTCCTCGCGCTCGTCCCACTCGGCGGCCGCGGGGCGGATCACGTCCGCGGCGAAGCCATGGAGCCAGTCCCGGACCTCCCTCTGTTCGTCGTTCAGCTCCATGGTGAACTCGGCCATGTCCCCTCCAGCGGCGGCGGTACGGTGTTACTAGCGGTAACAAGAGTCTGTTACCGACGGGTAGGAAAAGTCAACCGCCGATGACGCCTCGGCATCCCGTTCGATGTCAGAGGCGCAGTCAGTGCTAGTTTGCGCAGGCGTCACCGAATCAGCACGGGTGGGGAGAGCACATGGACACCACGCAGCGGACCGATCAGCAGCGATCCGCCGACCGCCGACGGCGCGAGCTGCTGGAGGCCGCCGACCGGGTGGTGCTGCGCGACGGCCCGCAGGCGTCGATGAACGCGATCGCGGCGGAGGCCGGGATCACCAAGCCCATCCTGTACCGCCACTTCGGCGACAAGGGCGGACTCTACGCCGCCCTCGCCAAGCGGCACACCGACGCGCTGCTCGCTTCGCTGCGGGCTGCGCTGGACGCGCCCGCGGAGCGGCGGGAGCGGGTGGAGTCGACCCTGGACACGTATCTCGCCGCGATCGAGGCGCGTCCTCAGGTGTACCGGTTCCTGATGCATCCGGCGGAGGGGGGCCAGGGCGGCGACCAGGGGTTCGACGTCGGCAAGCACAGCGCGCCCCTGCTGCGCAGGATGGGCGAGGAGCTGGCCCAGGTCATCGAGGAGCGAGTGGACCTCGGGCCGGGGAGCCAGCAGCTCGCGCGGGTGTGGGGGCACGGGATCGTCGGGATGATGCACGCGGCCGGTGACTGGTGGCTGGGCGAGCGCCCTTGCTCCCGGGCCGAGTTGGTGCGCTCCCTCGCCGATCTGCTCTGGGGCCGCCTCGCGGCCGCCGGGGACAGGATGGGGGGTCCGGGTTTCTGACGGCCCTCTCCCGGGTGCGGGTGCACGGGGACCGGGCGCACGGTTCCCCGCGACCCTGGACAGCGCCCCCTAGACAGCGCCCCTTCGCCACGAAGCCCGGGAGATCTGCCGGTCCAGTCTGCGCTTGCGCCACCCCGTGAGGTGATCCGCGTACACCCGGCCCTCCAGGTGGTCGCACTCGTGCTGCAGACACCTGGCGAAGAACCCCGTGCCGTGCACGGTGACCGGCTCCCCCGTCACCGTGCGCCCCTCGACCACCGCGTGGTCGTGGCGCTCGGTCCCCGCCTCCAGGCCCGGCAGGGACAGGCAGCCCTCCGGGCCCCGGACCACCACGCCGTCCGCCTGGACGAGACGGGGGTTCACCACATGGCCGAGATGACGCACATCGTCGTCATCCGGACAGTCGTAGACGAAGACGCGCAGCGGGACCCCGATCTGATTCGCCGCCAGTCCCACCCCCTGTGCCGCGTACATGGTGGCGAACAAGTCCTCCACGAGGTCGGCCAATTCGGCCCCGAAGTCGGTGACCTCCCGGCAGGGCTCGTGCAGGACGCCGTCTCCGAGCAGGGAAAGTGGCCGGACGCGCCCGCGGGCGCCCGGGATCGTGCCGTGTCGCATAGCGGCAAGGGTACGGTTTCTTCAGCTCATGCCCGCCGCGCTTCCATGGGCCGGGATTCGGGTGTGCGAACGGATCTCGATAGGCTGAGGTCCACACCACGTTGCCGGATGGCCCAGGGCGCGGCGCGTACGCAAGGAGGATCGAGAACTGATGGCAGGCAACTCGGACCCGCTCACGCCGCGGGCCAAGCTGGCCGTGACCGCCGGCAAGGCGGTCGCTGCGGCATCGCGCGCCGCGGGGCGCGGCAGCGGGTCGGTGATCGGTGGCCGGGTCGCGCTGAGACTCGACCCCGACCTGCTCGCCCGGCTCGCGCAGAACCTGGACGTCGTCCTGGTGTCCGCGACCAACGGCAAGACGACGACCACCCGGCTGATCGCCGAGGCGCTGCGCGCCGCCGGCCCGGTCGTGTCGAACGCGCTCGGCGCCAACATGCCGGCGGGTATCACCTCAGCGCTCGCGGGCGGCTCGGACGCGAAGTTCGGCGTCATCGAGGTCGACGAGAAGTACCTGGCCGGTGTGGCCCGGGACACCGCCCCGAAGTGCATCGCCCTGCTCAACCTCTCCCGCGACCAGCTCGACCGCGCCGCCGAGACCCGGATGCTCGCCGAGAACTGGCGCGAGGGCCTCTCCGGCTCCAAGGCCTTCATCGTCGCCAACTGCGACGACCCGCTGGTGGTGTGGGCCGCCTCCTCCTCCCCGAATGTGATCTGGGTCGCAGCCGGGCAGATGTGGAAGGACGACGCCTGGTCCTGCCCGTCCTGCGGTGGCGTGATGCAGCGGCCCGGGGACGACTGGTTCTGCGGTGAGTGCGGGTTCCGGCGGCCGCAGCCGACCTGGGCGCTGTCCGGGGACCATGTGCTCGACCCGCACGGGTCCGCCTGGCCGATCCACCTCCAGCTGCCGGGCCGCGCCAACAAGGCGAACGCCGCCTCCTCCGCCGCCGTCGCCGCCGTCTTCGGGGTGCCGCCGCAGGTCGCCCTGGAACGGATGTACCAGGTGCAGGCGGTGGCCGGCCGGTACGACGTCGTGCAGTTCCAGAACCGCGATCTGCGGCTGCTGCTGGCCAAGAACCCGGCCGGCTGGCTGGAGACCTTCTCCCTGATCGACCCGCCGCCCGCTCCGGTGATCCTCTCCGTGAACGCCCGCGGCGCCGACGGCACCGACACCTCCTGGCTGTGGGACGTCGACTACACCCGGCTGACCGGCCACCCGATCTTCGTGATCGGCGACCGCAAGCTGGACCTCGCCGTCCGTCTGGAGGTCGCGAACCAGCACTTCCAGGTCTGCGAGAACCTCGACCAGGCCGTGCAGATGTGCCCGCCCGGCCGGATCGAGGTCATCGCGAACTACACCGCGTTCCAGGACCTGCGCCGCCGCGTCGGCAACTGATCTTCGAAGGGCGATCACCTCATGAGCGACAACCAACTGCGGCTGGTGTGGATCTACCCGGACCTGCTGAGCACCTACGGCGACCAGGGCAACGCCCTCGTCGTGGAACGGCGGGCCCGGCAGCGCGGCCTGGACGTGGCCCGGCTCGACGTGCGCAGCGACCAGCCGATCCCGACCTCCGGCGACATCTATCTCATCGGCGGCGGCGAGGACCGTCCGCAGCGGCTCGCGGCCGAGCGGCTGCGCCGGGACGGCCATCTGTCCCGCGCGGTGCAGAACGGCGCGATCGTGTTCTCCGTGTGCGCCGGCTACCAGATCCTCGGCCACGAGTTCATCAACGACCTCGGCCAGCGCGAGCCGGGTCTCGGCCTGCTGGACGTGGTCTCGGTGCGCGGCGAGGGCGAGCGGTGCGTCGGTGACGTGCTCGCCGACATCGACCCGCCGCTCGGGATGCCCCAGCTGACCGGCTTCGAGAACCACCAGGGCGTCACCCACCTCGGCCCGACGGCGCGCCCGTTCGCCCGGGTGCAGATCGGCAAGGGCAACGGCACCGGGGACGGCACGGAGGGCGCGTACAACGGGACCGTCTTCGGCACGTACATGCACGGCCCGGTCCTCGCCCGCAATCCGCTGATCGCCGACCTGCTGCTGAAGCTGGCGCTCGACGTCAACGCGCTGCCGCCGGTCGACGACCGCTGGTACGAGGCGCTCCGCAACGAGCGCATCACCGCTGCCCAGCAGCCCGCGTAAAGCACCGTTCCAGCGGTACTCCAGCGTGCTGGGGCAGGTTCGTCGCGAGCCCTCCTGACGGGCCGTCCGCTCACATGTGCGGGCGCGTCCAGCAGGCGGACGCCCGCTACGGAGCGGCCCCCTCACGCCGGTAGGGTGGCCGGGAATCCGCCGGACAACGTGGTCCGGTTACCCGGCCCACGTTGAGAAGGTATTTCGGGCTATGCGCATTGGTGTCCTCACCTCCGGTGGCGACTGCCCCGGTCTGAACGCGGTCATCCGGTCCGTCGTGCACCGTGCCGTCGCCGACCACGGCGACGAGGTCATCGGTTTCCGGGACGGCTGGAAGGGTCTCCTGGAGTGCGACTACCTCAAGCTCGACCTGGACGCCGTGGGCGGCATCCTGGCCCGCGGCGGCACCATCCTCGGCTCCTCCCGGGTCCGCCCGGAACACCTGCGCGACGGTGTGGAGCGGGCCAAGGGCCATGTCGCGGAACTCGGTCTGGACGCGATCATCCCGATCGGCGGTGAAGGCACGCTGAAGGCGGCCCGGCTGCTGTCGGACAGCGGGCTGCCGATCGTGGGCGTGCCCAAGACCATCGACAACGACATCGCTGTCACGGACGTCACCTTCGGCTTCGACACGGCCGTCACCGTGGCGACGGAGGCGCTGGACCGGCTGAAGACCACCGCCGAGTCGCATCAGCGCGTGCTGATCGTGGAGGTCATGGGCCGGCACACCGGCTGGATCGCGCTGCACTCCGGCATGGCGGCCGGCGCCCACGCCGTCGTCGTCCCGGAACGGCCCTTCGACATCGAGGAGTTGACCGCGAGGGTCGGCGAGCGGTTCGAGGCCGGCAAGCGCTTCGCGATCGTGGTCGCGGCGGAGGGCGCCAAGCCCGCGCCCGGCACCATGGACTTCGACGAGGGCGGCAAGGACATCTACGGCCACGAGCGCTTCGCCGGGATCGCCCGCCAGCTGTCGGTCGAGCTGGAGCACCGGCTGGGCAAGGAGGCGCGGCCGGTGATCCTCGGGCATGTGCAGCGGGGCGGCACGCCGACGGCGTACGACCGGGTGCTCGCCACGCGCTTCGGCTGGCACGCGGTGGAGGCCGTGCACCGGGGCGAGTTCGGGATGATGACGGCGCTGCGCGGGACGGACATCGTGATGGTGTCGCTCGCCGAGGCGGTCGAGACCCTGAAGACCGTTCCGGTGGAGCGGTACGACGAGGCCGAGTGCGTCCTTTAGTTCACCTGAGAACAACCCGCCCCCGGTCACGGTCGTGACCAGGGGCGGTTCTACTCTTGGGGGCGGACAGACGCGTACAACCCCCACGAATCAGGAGCCGCCGGATGGATCACAGCGGGCACGGCATGATGATGGATCTGCCGCCGTTCACGCTGGCACGGGGGCTCCAGTGGTCGACGGACCCCTTCTTCCTCATCGCCTGCGTGGCCGGGCTCGCCCTGTACGGCTGGGGTGTCGTACGACTGCGCCGACGCGGGGACACCTGGCCGGTGTCCCGTACGGTGTCGTACGTCGTCGGTGTGCTGACCATCGCCCTGGTGATGTGCACCAAGCTGAACGACTACGGCATGGTCATGTTCAGCGTGCACATGGTCCAGCACATGATCATCAGCATGCTGTCGCCGATCCTGATCCTGCTGGGCGCGCCGGTCACGCTGGCGCTGCGGGCGCTGCCGACCGCGGGCCGGGGGCGCAAGGGCCCCCGCGAGCTGCTGCTGATGCTGCTGCACAGCCGCTACATGCGGATCATCACCCACCCGGCGTTCACGATCCCGCTGTTCATCGCGAGCCTGTACGCGCTGTACTTCACCCCGCTGTTCGACTTCCTGATGGGGTCCAGGGCCGGGCACATCGCGATGATGGTGCACTTCCTCGCGGTCGGCGTGGTCTTCTTCTGGCCCATCATCGGCATCGACCCGGGCCCGCACCGGCCGGGGTATCTGATGCGGATGCTGGAGCTGTTCGCGGGCATGCCGTTCCACGCGTTCTTCGGCATCGCGCTGATGATGGCGTCGACACCGATGGTGGACACCTTCAAGCATCCGCCGGCCTCGCTCGGCATCGACGCCCTGTCCGACCAGAACGCGGCGGGCGGCATCGCCTGGGCGTTCAGCGAGATCCCGTCCGTGCTGGTGCTGATCGCGCTGCTGTTCCAGTGGTACGGCTCGGAACAGCGGCAGGCCAAGCGCAAGGACCGGGCCGCCGACCGGGACGGCGACAAGGAACTGGAGGCGTACAACGCCTACCTGGCCTCGCTGAACACTCGCGAAGGATAGGCGGAGCCATCCCCTCCGCGAGGGATTCGGGGCACCATGGTCATGGACGGACCATGAGGAGGGTGTCGCGATGCGCGGTTCCACGAACGGCTCCACGAATGGCTCCACCAAGGCGATGGGGGCGCTCACGGTCGGCGGGCTCGTCGTCGTGACCGCCTACACGGTCGCGCTCGGCAGCAACGGCTGGCTCTGGTTCGGATGGGTCGTGCTGGGGCTGCTGACCCTCGCCATGGTGGTCACCCAGTCCTAGGTTTCCTCGTCACCCCCGGTCCCGGGTTCCCTCGCGGCGGGCGTGGCTGATTACAGTGCCCGCATGAACAGCAGGACCACGTCCTTCGACGATCTCGACCGCAAGATCATCACCGCGCTGATGACGAACGCCCGGACCAGCTTCGCCGAGATCGGCGCGGAGGTCGGGCTGTCCGCGACGGCGGTCAAGCGGAGGGTGGACCGGCTGCGCGAGACCGGGGTGATCACCGGGTTCACGGCGACGGTGCAGCCCTCGGCGCTCGGCTGGCGCACGGAGGCCTACGTCGAGGTGTACTGCGAGGGCGCGGCCCCGCCCCGGCGGCTGGCGGAGGTCGTCCAGAACCATCCGGAGATCACGGCGGCCATGACGGTGACCGGCGGCGCGGACGCGCTGCTGCATGTGCGGGCGCGGGACGTGGAGCACTTCGAGGAGGTGCTGGAGCGGATCCGCACCGAGCCGTTCATCCGGAAGACGATCAGCGTCATGGTGCTCTCCCACCTCCTCCCGGAAAGCCCCGAAGCGGGCGCGACCCAGGTGGCGCCCGAATGACGCGAGCCATGCGCACGACTGCTGCGCCTTCCCCCTGAATCACGCAGCAATCCTGCGCATCTAAGCAGCTTTTCATTCTTGTCGGGCGTCCTCCTCCCTTTCTACCGTTGTGCTCACCCCTTGTGACACTCAGCAAAGCGGAGGGAACCGACTGTGTCCGAAAGCCGTGTGCAGCGCCCCCGGCGCTTTCTCGTCTGTGAACCCAGACACTTCGCGGTGCAGTACGCGATCAACCCTTGGATGCAGCCCGACCAGCCCGTCGACGTGGACCTCGCCCAGGAGCAGTGGCAGGCGCTGATCCGCGCCTACCGCGCCCATGGGCACACGGTCGAGTCGGTCGAGCCGGTCCCCGGCCTGCCCGACATGGTCTTCGCCGCCAACGCCGCGCTCGTGGTCGGCGGCCGCGTCTTCGGCTCGCTGTTCCACGCGGCGCAGCGACGCCCGGAGTCGGTGCACTACGACACCTGGTTCAAGGCGGCCGGCTACGACGTGTACCGCCCCGAGTCGGTGACCGAGGGCGAGGGCGACCTGGTGTGGACGGGCCGGTACGTGCTCGCCGGCACCGGGTTCCGCACCACCCGGGAGGCGCACCGCGAGGCCCAGGAGTTCCTCGGCCATCCGGTGATCGGCCTGACCCTGGTGGATCCGCACTTCTACCACCTCGACACGGCGCTGTTCGTCCTCGACGACGACAACATCTGCTACCACCCGGAGGCGTTCTCGGCGGGCAGCCGGGAAGTGCTGCGCCGGCTGTACCCGGACGCGGTGCTCGCCACCCGCGAGGACGCGATGGCCTTCGGCCTGAACTCCGTGTCCGACGGCCGCAACGTCTTCATCGCCCCCCGGGCCGAGGCGCTCGCCGAACGCCTCGCCGACCACGGTTTCATCCCCGTCCCCGTCGACCTGTCCGAGTTCCACAAGGCCGGCGGTGGCATCAAGTGCTGCACCCAGGAGATCCGCTGATGACCGCACCCGCGCTCGCGCGCACGTCCGACGACCTGATCAAGGCGGAGGAGCCGGTCCTCGCGCACAACTACCACCCGCTCCCCGTGGTCGTCGCCCGAGCCGAGGGCACCTGGGTGGAGGACGTCGAGGGCCGTCGCTATCTCGACATGCTGGCCGGCTACTCGGCCCTGAACTTCGGCCACCGGCACCCGGCACTCGTCGAGGCCGCGCACCGCCAGCTCGACCGGCTCACCCTGACCTCCCGCGCCTTCCACAACGACCAGCTCGCCGGGTTCGCCGGGCGGCTCGCGGCGCTGACCGGCCTGGACATGGTGCTGCCGATGAACACCGGCGCCGAGGCGGTGGAGAGCGGCATCAAGGTGGCCCGCAAGTGGGCCTACGACGTGAAGGGCGTCCCCGCCGACCGGGCGACGATCGTGGTGGCGGCCGAGAACTTCCACGGCCGTACGACGACGATCGTCAGCTTCTCCACGGACGAGACCGCCCGGTCGGGCTTCGGCCCCTTCGCGCCCGGCTTCAGGATCGTGCCGTACGACGACCTGGCCGCTCTGGAGGAGGCCGTCGACGAGACCACGGCGGCCGTGCTGATCGAGCCCATCCAGGGCGAGGCCGGCGTGATCATCCCGAACGACGGCTATCTCACCGCGGTGCGGGAGCTGACCCGCCGCAAGGGCTGTCTGTTCATCGCCGACGAGATCCAGTCGGGCCTCGGCCGCACCGGCCGCACCCTCGCCGTCGAGCACGAGGACGTCGTGCCGGACATGCTGCTGCTCGGCAAGGCGCTCGGCGGCGGCATCGTGCCGGTGTCGGCGGTGGTGGCCCGGCGCGAGGTGCTGGGTGTGCTGCACCCGGGCGAGCACGGCTCGACGTTCGGCGGCAACCCGCTGGCCGCGGCGGTCGGCACGGCCGTGATCGAGCTGCTGGAGACCGGTGAGTTCCAGCAGCGGGCGGCCGAGCTGGGCGTGGTCCTGCGGGACGGGCTGGGCGAGCTGGTCGGCAGGGGCGTGCTCGGGTTCCGGGCGCGCGGGCTGTGGGCGGGCGTCGACATCGACCCGGCGATCGGCACGGGCCGCGAGGTCAGCGAGCGGCTGATGCGGGAGGGGGTCCTGGTGAAGGACACCCACGGGTCCACGATCCGGCTGGCGCCCCCGCTGACCGTCACGGCGGAGGAACTGCGCTCCGCGCTGGCCGCGCTGGAGCGGGTGCTCGGTTCATGACCTCGGCGCGGCCGCCGGGCTGAGACATCGGGGGGAGCGGCGCACGCCGCTCCCCCCGTTCGTACACCGCCACCCGATGTCCGAAGGGTGACGATTCAGCCAAGAGGGGGTAGACCACTCTCAGCTACAGAGAGGTCGACCGTGGGCACTCACGAGGAGCGGGACGTTGCCCGGCAGCGTTTCGACGTGGCCGATGCCGCGCCCCTGCTGCTCGACGCCCGGGGCATGGTGACGGCCTGGACGCCCGACGCGCAGCGGCTGCTGGCGTACCCGGCCGCCGAGGTGGTGGGCACCGGGGCGGCCGGCCTGCTGTCCGCCCCGGACGCCGCGCGGGTGCCCGAGCTGGCGAGGCGGTGCCGCAGCAACGGCGGCTGGGCGGGGCTGCTGACCGCGCAGCGCAAGGACGGGCAGCTCGTCCGGCTGATGGTGCGGATCACTCCGACGCGGGAACCGGACGGCACGGCACGGTGGCTGGTTCTGCTCTCCGAGACCTCCGGGGCGCGCGGCTGGGACATGAGCCGTGCGGTGCTGGAGCAGATGGTGACCGACTCCCCCGTCGGCATCGCGATCGTGGACACCGATCTGCGGTGCGTCTGGTCGAACGAGGCCCTGGAGCGGTACGGCGGCGGCTCCCCGGACAGGAGGCTGGGGCGACGGCTGGCGGAGATCCAGCCGGGCATCGACTCCGCGGACATCGAGACGCAGATGCGGGCCGTGCTGGAGACCGGCCGGCCGGTGGTCGGGTACGAGCACGTGGGCCAGATCCGGTCCGCACCGCACCGGGAGACGGCGCACATGATGTCGTTCACCCGTCTCGACGACGCCGCGGGCCGGCCGATGGGCGTGTACTACACCGTCGTCGACGTCACCGAGCGGCATCGCGCCCGGCAGCGGCTGGCCCTGCTCGACCGGGCCGGCGAGCAGATCGGGCGCACCCTGGACATCCGGCGGACCGCGCAGGAACTGGCCGACGTGGCCGTGCGCGGCTTCGCCGACTTCGTCGGGGTGGACCTGCTGGAGTCCGTGCTGCGCGGTGCCGAGCCCGAACCGCTGCGCGACACCGATCACGTACCCCTGCGGCGTGCCGGGCACCAGTCGGTGAACCCCGGGATCCCGGAGGCCGTCGTCGAGATCGGCGAGGTCGTCACCTATCTCGCCGGATCGCCTCCGATCCGCTGTCTGAGCACGGGCCGGTCCTGGCGCGAGGAGCGACTCGACCCGCTGGCCGAGGACTGGGCCGCGGGCGTCCCGGACGGCCGGGCGGCGACCTTCGTGGACCTGGGCCTGCACAGCGTGCTGATCGTGCCCATCCGCGCGCGGGGCGTCACGCTGGGCGTGACCACGTTCTTCCGGCGCCGCCGTCAGGACCCCTTCGACGAGGACGACCTGAATCTCGCCGAGGACCTGGTGTCCCGGGCGGCGGTCTGCGTGGACAACGCCCGTCGCTACACCCGTGAGCGGGACGCGGCCCTGGTCCTGCAGCGCAGCCTGCTGCCGCACCGGCTGCCCGAGCAGAACGCGGTGGAGGTGGCCGCCTGCTACCGTCCGGCCGACGAGCTGACCGGCCTCGGCGGCGACTGGTACGACCTCATCCCGCTGTCCGGGGCACGGGTGGCCCTGGTCGTGGGCGAGGTACCGGGCCACGGCATCGACGCCGCCGCGGCCATGGGGCGGCTGCGCACCGCCGTACGCACCCTCGCGGCGCTCGATCTGCCGCCCGAGGAGATCCTCGCGCACCTCGACGACCTGGTGGCGCGGATGGCCGCCGAGGAGGGCGTCCCCGAGATCCCGCAGGCCGCCGACGCCCAGGCGCTGGGTTCGGGGTGTGTGTACGTCGTCTACGACCCGGTCGACGGCCGGTGCACGATGGCCGCCGCGGGCCATCCCGCGCCCGCCGTCGTCCTGCCCGACGGCGTCGTCAGCTTCGTCGACCTCCCGCAGGGGCCGCCGCTCGGCGCGGGCGGTCCGCCCTTCGAGGCGGTCGAGCTGGCCCTCGGCGAGGGCAGCACGCTCGCCCTCCACACCGACGGACTGCTGGTCCACGGGCCGGACGGGACCGTCGAGGCGGACCGCGACCGGCTGCGCCGCGCCCTGGAGCGGCCCGCCCCCTCGCTCGACCTGAGCTGCCGGTCCGTGATCGACACCCTGGTCCCGGCCCGGCCGCACGACGACGTGGCCCTGCTGATGGCCCGGACCAGGCTGCTCGACGCGGGGCAGGTCGCGGACTGGGACCTGCCGGCCGATCCGGCCCTGGTCGCCGACGCCCGCAAGGCCGCCTCGCGGCAGCTGGCCGAGTGGGGCCTCGCGGACCTGGTGTTCACCACCGAACTGGTCGTCAGCGAGCTGGTCACCAACGCCATCCGGCATGCGGAGGGCTCCATCAGGCTCCGGCTGATCAGGGAGCGGGCGCTGATCGTCGAGGTGTCCGACGGCGGCGCCACCGCGCCGCATCTGCGCCATCCGCGCGCCATGGACGAGGGCGGGCGCGGACTGCTGCTGGTCTCCCAGTTCACCCAGCGGTGGGGCACCCGTTTCGTGCCCAAGGGGAAGGTCATCTGGGCCGAGCAGTCCCTGACGGACCCGCCGGAGTGAACGGCGCGGGGCGAAGGCCGGTGCCGAGGGCACGGGCCCCCGCCCGCTCCGCGTCAGCTCACGGGCTCGTTTGCCCCTCAGCCCGTGCCGAGGAGCTTCTTCATCTCCTTGATCTCGGCGTTCTGCGCGGTGACGACGGCGTCCGCCAGGGTCCTGGCGGGTCCGTACGCGCCCTTGGTCTTCTCCGTGCCGGCCATCTCGACGGCGCCCTGGTGGTGTTCGACCATCAGGGACAGGAACATCGTGTCGAAGTCCTTGCCCTCGGCCTTCTTCAGCTTGGCCATGTCGGCGTCGCTCATCATCCCGGGCATGCCGGAGTGGCCCGAGTGGTCCATGCCGGCCATGGGCACCTGCTCGCCCCAGGCCGTGAGCCAGCCGGTCATGGTGCGGATCTCGGGGTCCTGCTCCTTCTCGATGCGGGTGGCGAGGTCCTTCACCTGTGCCGAGGAGGCCCGGTCGGCGGCGAGTCGCGCCATCTCCAGGGCCTGCTGGTGGTGCGGGATCATGCCCTGCGCGAAGGCGACGTCCTGTGCGTTGTGCGCGGTGCTGCCCGATGCGCTCGGGGCGGCGGAGGCGCCGTGCACGGCGTGGCCGCTGCCGTCGCCGCCGCAGGCGGCGAGGACGAGGGCGGCGGTCGCGGCGACCGTGGCCAGGGCGGCACGGCGCATCGGAGTACGGGTGGTCATGCTGGAACTGCTGTGGTTCTCAGGGGATTTCGGGTGGGCCTGAGCGCGACCGCGGGCTCCGCCGTCGAGAGGCGGGCGCTGCGGCCGTCGGGGCTCTAGATCCGCAGGAGTTGGAGTTCGGCCAGGGAGGGCGGGTCGCGGGCGCCGTCCGGGCCGGTGGCGGCTCGGGAGCGCGGGTGATGGTCCGGCCCGGGGACGGCCACGGGGTCGGGGACCAGGGCGGTCGGCTGCGGGCCGCCGTTCACCGCGCCCGAGGCGCAGGTGGGGTCGGCGTGGTGCAGCCGACCGCCGCCGCAGTGGCCGTCGGCGTCCGCACAGTCGTCCTGCCCGGCGGCGGCGACGGTGGACAGGGTGGAGTGATGCTCCGGCCGGCTGTGCCCCGCGTGCGTCGTGCCCCCGCCGGGCCCCAGCGCGTGCATGCCCAACAGCCCGAGCAGCAGCGCCAGCACGAGCAGCCCGCGCCGCCGCCGCTGGGGCGGGCTGCTCGGGGTGCGCGGTCCGGTGCTGTGCATCCCTGCCATCGTACGAGGGCCGGGGCACCGGCCTCGCCCCTGCGCCGACCGGGTGCCGGACACGGGCGCAGCTGCCGCCATGATGACGTCGCCGCCCGTGCGCACTACCGTCGGGCCGACGTCGGCCATGGCACCGCGATGCCGGGGGTTCGGTGAAGACAGCATGAGCATGGCCGGTTGCGGTTACAGATGACGACAGGCACACGCCGGCGTGGCCTGGACGACGTGAGGGGCGAGCCGTGTTCTATTACCTGCTCAAGTACGTGTTGCTGGGCCCCTTGTTGAGACTGGTCTTCCGGCCTCGCATCGAGGGCCTGGAGAACGTGCCGGCCTCCGGCCCCGCCATCGTCGCCGGCAACCATCTGTCGTTCTCCGACCACTTCCTGATGCCTGCCATGCTCAGGCGCCGGATCACCTTCCTCGCGAAGGCCGAGTACTTCACCGGCCCGGGGCTCAAGGGCCGGCTCACCGCGTTCTTCTTCCGCAGTGCCGGGCAGATCCCGGTGGACCGCTCGGGCAAGGAGGCGGGGCAGGCCGCGATCCGCGAGGGGCTGAAGGTGCTGGGCCGAAACGAGCTGCTCGGCATCTATCCGGAGGGCACCCGTTCGCACGACGGCAGGCTCTACAAGGGCAAGGTCGGCGTCGCCGTGATGGCGCTGAAGGCCGGGGTGCCGGTCGTGCCGTGCGCGATGATCGGCACGTTCGAGGCCCAGCCGCCCGGGAAGGTCGTCCCGAACCTCCACCCCGTCACCATCCGGTTCGGCAAGCCCCTGGACTTCTCCCGCTACGCGGGCATGGAGGAGGAGAAGGCGATCCTGCGGGCCATCACGGACGAGATCATGTACGCGATCCTGACGCTGTCCGAGCAGGAGTACGTCGACGAGTACGCGGCCGTCGCCAAGGAGCGGCAGGCCGCGGCGAAGGGCGCGAAGGAGCGCAGGTTCCCGCGCGCGCCGCTCAGCTGACCGCGCGGGACGGCCGCCGAGGGCCGGTGTCCCCGAGGCGCTGAGCGAGGGGCGGCCGGAGAGTCCGGCCGCCCCTCGTCACCGTACGGGCCCGGTTACGGCTTGGGCGTGGCGTGGGGCCCGCAGGTCACGTCCGCACCGTCCAGCTTGCCGTCGATCAGGTAGGAGTCGACGCGCTGGTTGATGCAGGGGTTGACCAGGCCGGTCACACCGTGGGATCCCGCGTCCTTCTCGGTGATCAGACGGGAACCCTGGAAACGCTTGTGCAGGTCGACGGCGCCCTCGTACGGCGTGGCGGCGTCCCGGGTGGACTGCACGATCAGCACCTGCGGCAGACCCTTGTGGGTCGTCACCTCGACCGGGGTCCGCTGCTTGGCCGGCCAGGTGGCGCAGGGCAGGTTCATCCAGGCGTTGGCCCAGGTCATGAACGGGTAGTCCTTGTTGAGCCGGGTGTTGTCCCGGTCCCACTTCTTCCAGCTGGTCGGCCACTTGGCGTCGGTGCACTCGACGGCCGTGTAGACGGCGTTGCCGTTCTCCGCGGTGATGTTGCCCGCGGTGTCCGACATGTCGGGGGCGGCCGCGTCGACGAGCGCCTTGGTGTCGCCGGCGACGTACTTGCTGAACGCCGTGGCGACCGGCACCCACGAGGAGTCGTAGTACGGCGCGTTCTGGAAGAAGGAGATCAGCTCGGCCGGGCCGACGACCCCGCCGAGGGGGTTCTTCTTGGCGGTGGCGCGCAGCTGGAGCCACTTGGCCTGGACGGCGGCGCGGGTGGTGCCGAGGTGGAAGGCGGCGTCGTTCGCGGCGACCCAGTCCTCCCAGTCCTTCCAGCGGCCCTCGAAGGCGATGTCCTGGTTGAGGTTGGCCTCGTACCAGATGTTCTCGCGGGCCGGGTCGACCACGCTGTCCACGATCATGCGGCGCAGATGGCCCGGGAACAGGGTGCCGTAGACGGCGCCCAGGTAGGTGCCGTAGGAGACGCCGAGGTAGTTGAGCTTCTTCTCGCCCAGGGCCGCACGGATGACGTCCAGGTCGCGGGCGGTGTTCGGCGTGGTCATGAACGGCAGCATCGCGCCGCTGCGCTCGGCGCAGCCCTCGGCGTACTCGCGGGCCAGCTTGCGCTGTGCGCGCTTGTCCGCCTCGGTGTCCGGCACCGGGTCCATCTTGGGCGCCTTGACGAACTCCTGCGGGTCGATGCAGGAGATCGGGGCGGAGTGGCCGACGCCGCGCGGGTCGAAGCCCACGAAGTCGTAGGCCTTGGCGACGTTCGCCCAGACGGGGTTCTTGTTGGTGACCCGGGTCGGGAAGCGCAGCCCGGAACCGCCGGGGCCGCCCGGGTTGTAGACGAGCGAGCCCTGCCGCTCCTGCGGGGTGCCCGTGTTGCCGATACGGTCGACGGCGAGCTTGATCTGCTTGCCGTACGGGTGCGCGTAGTCGACGGGCACGCTGACCCAACCGCACTGGATGGGCTTGGCCAGCCCCCAGTCGGCCGGGCAGTCCTGCCAGTCGATGCCGGCCTTGGCGGCGCGGGCGGCGGCGACCGCGGCGCCCTTGGCCTCCCGGTCCTGGCCGGGCCGCCCGGCGGCGCTGGCCGCGGGCGCCGTGACGGCGCCGGCGACGAGAGTGGCGGTGACGAGTGCTCCGGCCGAACCGAGCGCCAGCAGGCGGCTCTTCGGTCTGTTGTCCCTCAAGTGGGCCCCTCCCCCTACATCAGGATCGCTGCGAGTGGTCAGGCGGGGATCCTCTCGGCTGTGAACCACCTGAGAACAGGGGTAGCCACCCATCTTTACCAATCCGATAACCGGATGATCATGTCCCGTTGAGCGGGGCGCTCCGCGGCGTTGGGCCAGGAGAGGGAGTGTCGCGCGATGCCGTCGGCCGTCTGCGGCCACGCCGTGGCGTGGCGCGCGGTCCCCCCGCCCCCTCCGCGGCGCCGCCCGCCGCGCCCGCTCAGCCGAACTCGGCGAGCACCTCGTCCAGGAGCCTGCGCAGGCGCAGGGCATCCGGGGCGACGGCGCTGACCAGGACCGCCGGGCCGGCCAGCGGTATGAGTGCGGCGCACTCCCCGAGCACTCGCGCCTCCATGGGATGTCGCGCGAACTCGGGTCGCACCACGAGGAGTTGACCGACCGACCGGTGTCCGGCGAGCACCGCGGGTCCGTCCCAGCCGCCCGGCGCGCCGGGGCCGGAGGCCAACTCCTGGTCGAGCAGCGTCCGGCCCGCGACCCGCACCGTCAGCCGGCTGGTGAGCCGCCCGGGTTCCTCTCCGGCCCGCCCGAGCACCTGCTCCTCGCGCAGCACGAGCCGGGCACCGGTGGCGAGTTCGGCCCGCGTGGTGACGTGCAGGTCGCTGCCCCGGGCCGAGATCAACTGCTCGGGCAGCCAGTGCAGTTCGGCGCCGTCGGCCACATCGAGCCGTACGTCGTAGCGGGCCTCGCCTGCGGCCTGGCCCGGCAGGGCGAGCGTGGCGGCGGCCGAACCGACGTGCAGTCGGGCGCCCTGTGCCGCGCTCGCCGTGAGCGAGAAGCGGTCGCCGCCGAGCGGGCCGCTCATCGCGCCGACCAGCATCACCTTCGCCTCGGCGCCGACGGCCCGGGTGCGGCGCAGGGCCAGCGGGCCGTCGGAGTCGAGCACGGGCAGCACCGTGCCGCCCCGGCCGTCCGCGCGGGCGACGATCCGCGCGTTCGCCCGCACCCCGGTCAGCGCGGTCACGACGTCCACGCGGCGAGCCGCCCCCGCGTCCACGCGGCCACGTCGGCGACACCGCTCCGTGTGCGCAACGACTGGAAGACCACGGGGAGTTCGGCCCGCTGGGCCTTGGCGTCGGCGGCCATCCGGGTGAGGTCGGAGCCGACGTACGGCGCGAGGTCGGTCTTGTTGACGACGAGCAGGTCGGCCGTGGTGACGCCGGGTCCGCCCTTGCGCGGGATGTCGTCGCCGCCGGCCACGTCGATCACGAAGATCTGCGCGTCCACGAGGCCCTTGGAGAAGGTCGCGGTGAGGTTGTCGCCGCCGGACTCGACGAGGATCAGATCCAGCGGGCCGACCGCGTCCTCCAGGTCCTCCACGGCTTCGAGGTTGGCGGAGATGTCGTCGCGGATCGCGGTGTGCGGACAGGCGCCCGTCTCCACGGCGGTGATCCGCTCGGGTGGCAGCACGGCCTCCCGGAGCAGGAACTCGGCGTCCTCACGGGTGTAGATGTCGTTGGTGACGACGGCGAGGGACAGCTCGTCGCGCAGGGCCCGGCAGAGCGCGGCGACGGTCGCGGTCTTCCCGGACCCGACGGGTCCGCCGAGGCCGATGCGCAGGGCGCGGCGGGCTCCGTCGGGGCGGTGCGCGTCCGCGCTCACGGCGGCCGGGCCGGTGTGGACGTGGTCGAGGTGCATGTGCGGCTCCGTTGTTTCGTGGGCCTGGTGGTGCCGGTCCGTGGACCGTGCGGTGGGGCGGTGGGGCGGCCACCGCTCGGCCCGCGAGGGGGACGGGCGGGGTGGGACGGGCGGGGTGGGAACGTCAGGAGGCGAAGAGGCGGACGGGCCAGTCGGCGTGCCACTGCGCCGCCACCTCCAGCAGCGGTGCCGAGGCGGCGGGCAGTGCGTCCGGACCCTGCGTCACGGCTCTCCTCGCCGCCTCCACCGCCAGATCGGCGACGCGGTCCAGCTCCGGCGCGAGCCGGGCCATCACCCCCGTCGCGTCGAACGGGTCCAGGCTCAGCAGCCTGACCGTGGCCGTGGCCGGGCCGCTCACGCTCTCGTAGAGCGCGCAGTAGGCCGCGTCCTGCGGGGCGAGTCCGGCCGCCCGCGCGGCCGTGCCGAGCACGACCGGCTGATGGGCGCCCTTGGGGAACTGCCGGGCCAGCGCGTCCAGTTCGGGTGAGGGCCAGCTCGCCCGCGCGGCCCGCAGCAACTGCCGCCCGAGCCGGCGCGCCGCGGCCCTGAGCGCGGGGGACGGCGTGCGGGCGTCCGCCGCCGCGTCCAGCTCGCCCGGATCCACGCCGAGTACGGCGGCGGCCGCCAGGGCGCCCGCGACCAGCCCCGCGGTGTGCAGCCGGCCCCGGCAGAAGTCCTCCAGGCTCGCCGCGGAGGTGATGCGCCCCGCCTTGACGGCGGCCTCCGCCCCACCGGAGTGCGCGTGCCCTCCGGCGGGGAAGCGGCCGTCGGCCAGGACGAGTAGTGCTGCCCGTGACATCGCGACTCCGTCAGAAGAGGAAGTAGCGCTGGGCCATGGGCAGTTCGACGGCCGGTGCCGCCTCGACCAGCTCGCCGTCGATGTGCACGGCGAAGCTGTCGGGGTCGATGCGGACATCGGGCCGGGCGTCGTTCTCGCGCATGTCGGCCTTGGTGACGGCACGCGTGGACTCGATCGCCACGAACCGCTTGCCGAGCCGCAGCCGCTCCGGCAGCCCGTCCTCGATCGCCGCCCCGGCCACGAAGTTGACCGAGTTGGCGGCCGGGGCGCGGCCGATCGCGCCGTACATCGGGCGGGGCAGGATCGGCTGCGGGGTGGGGATGGAGGCGTTGGCGTCGCCCATCTGCGCGTATGCGATCTGCCCGCCCTTGAGCACGAGGAGCGGCTTGACGCCGAAGAACGCGGGCTCCCACAGCACCAGGTCCGCGAGCTTGCCGGTCTCGACGGAGCCGATCTCGGCGAAGAGGCCCTGGGCGAGCGCCGGGTTGATGGTGTACTTGGCGACATAGCGACGTACGCGACGGTTGTCCGCGCGTCCGTCACCGGGCAGCGCCCCGCGCCTGCGCTTCATGACGTGCGCCGTCTGCCAGGTGCGCAGGATCACCTCGCCGACCCGGCCCATGGCCTGGGAGTCGGAGGAGATGATCGAGATCGCGCCGAGGTCGTGGAGGATGTCCTCCGCACCGATGGTGGAGGGCCGGATCCGGGACTCGGCGAACGCCAGGTCCTCCGGGACCGTCGGGTTGAGGTGGTGGCACACCATCAGCATGTCGAGGTGTTCCTCGGCGGTGTTGACGGTGAACGGCCGGGTCGGGTTGGTGGAACTGGGCAGCACGTTGGGCTGCGCGACCACGGTCATGATGTCCGGCGCGTGCCCGCCGCCGGCGCCTTCGGTGTGGTACGAGTGGATGCCCCGGCCCGCGATCGCGGCGAGGGTGTCCCCGACGAAGCCGGCCTCGTTCAGGGTGTCCGTGTGGATGGCGACCTGGATGCCGGTGCGGTCGGCGACGGTGAGCGCGGCGTCGATGACGGCCGGGGTGGAGCCCCAGTCCTCGTGCAGCTTCAGGCCGGCGGCGCCGCCCCGGATCTGGGACAGCATCGCCTCGTGGGAGACGGTGTTGCCCTTGCCGAGGAAGCCGACGTTGACCGGGTAGGCCTCCATCGCCTCGAACATCCGGGCCAGATGCCAGGGGCCGGGCGTGACGGTGGTCGCCTTGGAGCCCTCGGCGGGGCCGGTGCCGCCGCCGACCAGGGTGGTGATGCCGGAGGCCAGCGCCTCGTCGGCGATTTGCGGGCAGATGAAGTGGACATGCGCGTCGATGGCGCCGGCGGTGAGGATCCGCCCGTTGCCCGCGATGATCTCGGTCTCGGGGCCGATGACCAGGTCGGGGTGGACACCGTCCATGGTGTCGGGGTTGCCGGCCTTGCCGAGGGCGGTGATCCGGCCGTCACGGATGCCGATGTCGGCCTTGACGACACCCCAGTGGTCGACGACGACGGCACCGGTGATCACGGTGTCGGGGGTGCCGTCGGCCCGGGTGGCACGGGACTGGCCCATGGACTCGCGGATGACCTTGCCGCCGCCGAAGACCGCCTCGTCGCCGGAGGCGCCGGGACCGCCGGAGCGGTCCTCCTCGATCTCGATGAGCAGATCCGTGTCGGCGAGCCGGATGCGGTCGCCGGTGGTGGGCCCGAACAGGTCGGCGTAGGCGCCGCGGGAGATCTCAGGCATCGAGGGCACCTCCGGTCTCGCCACGCAGCCCGGGCACGATCCGGGCGCCGGCGAGGGGCACCAGTGCGACGTCGACGGGGATGCCGGGCTCGAAGCGGACGGCGGTGCCGGCGGCGACGTTCAGCCGCTTGCCGCGGGCGGCGGCGCGGTCGAACTCCAGGCCGGGGTTGGCTTCGGCGAAGTGGTAGTGGGAGCCGATCTGGACCGGCCGGTCGGCGGCGTTCAGGACGGTCAGACGGATGACCTCGCGGCCGTCGTTGAAGCTGACGGGGTCGTCGGCGAACAGGATCTCTCCGGGAATCATCGCGGCCCCCTCAGATGATCGGTTCGTGGACGGTGACGAGCTTGGTGCCGTCCGGGAAGGTGGCCTCCACCTGGACGTCGTGGATCATCTCCGAGACCCCGTCCATGACGTCCTCCCGGCTGAGAATCTTGCGACCGGAGGACATCAGCTCGGCGACCGTACGGCCGTCACGGGCTCCTTCGAGGATGTGCGACGTGATGAGGGCGACCGCTTCCGGGTGGTTGAGCCTCAGTCCACGGGCCCGCCGCTTCTCGGCGACGTCGGCCGCCACGTGGATGAGCAGCCTCTCTTGCTCGTGCGGGGTCAGTTGCACGTCCCACCTCACAGTCCTTGCTCCGGACCGTGCGGGGTCCGGATTGCCGCTGCCATCACGACGGGGATAGGTGTAACACACAGACAAATCCCTGGATTGTCCTCAATCCGGGTGGAAAAACCCCTGATGGCGTGGGTCGGCAGACTAGTTCGCCGGAGTTTCAACGACGTTAAACCAGCCCTTGATCCGGCGATGACCGCGTTATGGGAAGGGCGATACCCGACCGGGTCAGGGCGCGCCGGGACCGTGATGCTCGGCGGCGATCCCGAACCGCTGCTGTTCGCGCGGGGCGGAACCGGCCTCGCGAACACCCGAGACCGAGCTGACGATCTGCTCCCCGGTCGGCTCGGCCAGCGCGTCCAACCGCTCCAGATCAGCCGCCGAGACCAGCGCGACCAGTGGTTTTCCATGCCGTGTCACGACGACGCGCTCTCCGCCGTACACCACCCGGTTGATCAGGTCGGCGAGCTCAGCCCTGGCTTGGGTCACCGGAATCTCGTAGGCCATGTCCCCATCTTAACGGCACGTACGTCCTGTACATTTTTTACAGACGCCGAGCCCACCGGAGGCCGTGCGACGAGAAGGGGTGTGCCCATGTCCCGAGCTTTCGCCCGTCATGTCCTGCCCGAGTTCACCGAGCGCACCGGCGGCGGCGTGCGCACCCTCGACCCCTACGGCAAGCTCTTCGAGGACCGGATCGTCTTCCTCGGGACCGCGCTCGACGAAGCGGCCGCGAACGACGTGATGGCACAGTTCATGTACCTCGAACACGCGGCCCCGGAGCGGGACATCACGCTGTACGTGAACTCCCCGGGCGGCTCGTTCAGCGCGCTGACGGCCGTCTACGACACGATGCGCTACGTCAGTTGCGACGTGGCGACCTACTGCCTGGGCCAGGCCGCGTCCCACGCCGCGCTGCTGGTCGCGGCCGGCGCACCGGGCAAGCGGTTCACCCTGCCCGGCGCACGCATCACGATCACTCAGCCCCGGCTTCCCGAGCCGGTGCGGGGCCAGCCCAGCGACCTGCTCATCCAGGCCGAGGAGTTGGCACGGGTCCGGGCACTGACCGAGGAGATGCTCATGCGGCACACCGGGCGCACCGCGGCGCAGGTACACCGTGACCTGGAACGGGACTTGATCCTGGACGCCCCCGCGGCGGTGGCCTACGGCCTGGTGGACGGTGTCGTGCCCAGCCGGCGGAGCACGCCCGGCGCATCGGGCGCGAGGTGAGCCGCGGATGCTGCCGGACCTGCCGCCGCTGCCCGCACTGACGTGCGCCGAGGGCGATCTGATCGACCGTTACCTGGAGGCGAGCGATCTGCTGGGCCGGGTCAATCCCGCGCACGGCGGGGACACCTATCGTGGGCTGCGCGCGGCGCAGGCTCTGGTGCGCAAGGCGGCAGAACTGCGTGACGCCCTCGCGTTGATGCACCAGCGGGGCGAGACGGAGCTGCACGGAGACACGCTGGCACGGGCCTTGCGGGTCCTGGACGGTGAGCGTCGGACCGCGCGCGTCACGCTCCCGCCCTACGGGGTCGACTGATCCGGACACCCGACCAGCCCGACGGCCCCGAATGTCGACACGATCCGTTCGACCCGGGCGCGAAACGCCCCGAACGGCGTACCGCCGAAGGACGTACATCCAGGCCGTTTTCCCGACCTCCCGACTTGCGCACCGTGTGGATCTCCGGCGCGGAACGAAACGCTCCGCCCCAGGTCGGGGGCTACGACCGGGATATGACGATGCCTCGAACAGACCGCTGTCCACCCGAACGGGTGAGTGGTGAGTAACACCACAAATCCCCGATTCCGTTGGGATTTTCAGACAGCTGTGGGTGAAGATCCCTGTCTGACGAGAGGCCCCCGCCACCGCGGCGGGGCGGTCCGGGCGGACGCCGAGTCCTGCCGCCGCCTGGATGACCGGTCGACAGAAGTGGATCGGCAGGAGTGGAGGACCCGAGCAAGACGGGTCGCCGCAGCGGACGTTCGTCTGTATGTCGCAGACGGTCGGAGGCTTCGAGCGATCCTTGGGGTGAAGCCGCGGCAACGCGGCCGGGCAACTTCGCCAGCCCGAATCCGACAGGTCATCCTTCACAGGCGGCTGACGAAGGGTTGCGCATGACTGCGCTCAATCGTGTCCCGTCGCTCATGGCCAGGGCCGGTACGGCCTCGGCCCTCACCCTCGCCGCCGTCGGCGGCTCGATCGCGGTCCCAGGCCTCTCGGGCGATGCCTCGGCCGCGGCGCTCGCGACAAAAGCACTGCAGGTCGCGGCCTCCAAGAAGGGGTCCCCGTACCAGTACGGGGCCACCGGGCCGCGCAGGTTCGACTGCTCGGGGCTGACGCTCTACTCGTTCAAGAAGGCGGGCAAGAGCCTGCCGCGCACCGCAGCCCAGCAGTACAACAAGACGCACCACATCTCCGCCGGCAGCCGTCAGGCCGGTGACCTGGTGTTCTTCCACTCGGGTTCCAGCGTCTACCACGTCGGCATCTACGCCGGCCACGGCAAGATCTGGCACGCGCCGAGGACCGGGGACGTGGTGAGGCTCCAGAAGATCTGGACCAGGAGCGTCTGGTACGGCCGGGTCAACTGACCCGTCGTCAGATCAGGAGCGGCTCCGGCAGCGGGGCCGCTCCGAGCGCCGTCGGCGCCGCCTCGGTGCCCGCCTGGAGCCCACGGGCGGCTCCGGGGTGGCCTGCCGCGCAGGTGGCGCGGGACGGGACGAGCCCGGCCGCGGACGCCTTCCGGGCGCTGCTGGGCTACGGCTGCTGGGGGCCCGCCACAGGGACCGGCTGGGCCGGGACCGCCCAAGGGAGTTCGATGGAGACCGTCTTGCCGCCCTCGCGGGTGGGGCGGACGCGGAGTTTGCCGCCGCACTCGGCGGTCAGCCAGCGAATGATGACCATGCCGCGGCCATTGTCCTGCTGGACGGCGGCGGGCAGTCTCTTCGGAAAGCGCGGATGACTGTCCGTGACGCCGATGCGCAGATGTTCGTCACGGTCCAGCGCGATGTCGACCGTGAAGGTGGGTGACTGCCCGAAGGTGTGCTGTACGGCGTTCGTGGCGAGTTCGGAGACGATGAGCCGCACGGTGTCGGCCGCGTCGGTGTCCGACGGGAGGCCCCACTCCGCGAGCGTGCCCACGACATACGAGCGGGCGGCGGAGACCGAGGCGGGATCGCTCGGCAGAGTGACGGATGCTTCCAGATGGTCTGCCATGGCGACGTCGTCCCTTTCCCAGGGGCCCGCAGTCCGACACGGAGCGGATGGTTCGAGTACGGTCCCGGACTGGTGCTTGCTCGCTCGTCAGCCTGCCATCACCGGGCCGGTCACGGGGAGCGATCCACCAAGATATGCATATATCTGTCGCCCGAAGCGGTGAACTCTACGACGCGAGACCGTATTTGGGCGGCCCGGAAGGAGTAAGGAGGAGCCCATGCAGAACGGGCCGGCAGTGCGACGCCGCAAACTGGGCGCCGAACTGCGCACGCTGCGTACCGGTGCTGGGCTCACGAGCGGTGAGGCGGCCCGGCTGGTGGGCTGGCACCAGTCGAAGGTGAGCCGTATCGAGACGGGCGCCAGCGGCGTGAAACCGGGTGACGTACGGTTACTGCTGGACGTCTACGGGGTGCGGGACGCACAGCTGCGCGAGTTGCTGCTGATGCTCGCGGGCTCCGAGGACATGGGCGAACGCAATCGCTGGTGGCACGCCTACCGCGGGGTACTGCCGCCCACCTACCGGGATTTCATCAGCCTGGAGTCGCAGGCGAGCGCGATGCGCACCCTGGAGACCACCGTCGTGCCCGGCCTGCTGCAGACACCCGAGTACGCGCGCGCGGTGACCCGGGCGGCCGTCAAGGACCTGGACGACGACAGCCTGGACACCCTGGTCGAGGTGCGGCTGGCCCGGCAGGACGTGCTCCGCACCCGACGGCCGCTGAGGCTGAGCGCAGTGCTGGACGAGGCGGTGCTGCGGCGCGAGGTGGGCGGCGCGGAGGTGATGGCCCGCCAGCTGGAGCGGCTGACGGAGGCGGCCCGGCTTCCCCAAGTCCGGCTCCAGGTACTGCCGTTCGGCGCCGGGGCGCATATCGGCCTCACTGGACCTTTCGTTATCTTCTCATTTCCGAGCACTTCTGATCTGGACGTGGTTGTTCTCGACCAGTTGACGAGTAGCCTCTATCTGGAGCGGAAAGAAGACCTCATGGCCTACTCGGAGGCCTTCGACACCCTTCGGATGCACGCCCTTTCACCCGAGGACTCGCTGGAATACATCGCCGGGATAGGTGACGGCGCGTAAGGAGGCACCATGTCAGCACTGCCTCGGAACGTCCCTGCCAGTACCGATCTGCCAGACGTGCACTGGCTGCGCAGCAGCTTCAGCACGGGAGCCAACAACTGCGTGGAGACGGCCCGGCCGCTCTCCGGCCCCTGGGTCGGACTGCTCGCCGTGCGCGACTCCAAGAACCCCGCCGGACCCGCGGTGCTCTTCTCCGCCCCGAGCTGGGGGCGGTTCCTCACCGCACTCTGAACCGCGCGCCGACCGGAAGGCGCTCCCGTCGGAACGCCCGCCGATCAGAACCGATCAGTCAGCATCACGTGTGCGCGGAGCACGGCCGTGTCACGCCGACTCATGGTCGCGTTTCGCCGATCACCCGTACAGCGCGTTCGATCTCCGCCCCGGACAGGTCCGCCCGGGCGGTCAGTCGCAGCCGTGAGATGCCGTCGGGCACGGAAGGAGGACGGAAGCAGCCCACGGCCAGCCCCGCGGTACGGCAGTCGGCCGCCCAGCGCACCGCCTGTTCCGGGGACGGAGCCCGTACGGAGACCACCGCGGCGTCCGGACGCACCGCCTCCAGACCCGCGGCGGTCAGCCGTGCGTGCAGCTCCGTGGCCACCGCACGGGCGCGCGCCGCGCGCTCCGGTTCGCGCGCGAGCAGCCGCAGTGCCGCGAGCGCGGCGCCGGCCGCCGCCGGGGCCAGGCCCGTGTCGAAGATGAAGGTCCGGGCCGCGTTGACCAGATGGTCGATCACCCGCGTCGGGCCGAGCACCACTCCGCCCTGACTGCCCAGCGACTTGGACAGGGTCGCCGTGACCACCACGTCCGCGGCACCGGCGAGCCCGGCCGCCTGCGGCGTGCCCCGGCCGCCGTCGCCCAGCACCCCGAGCCCGTGCGCGTCGTCGACGACCAGCCCCGCGCCGTGCTCCCGGCACGCCTCGGCCAGCGCGGCCAGCGGTGCCCGGTCGCCGTCGACCGAGAACACGGTGTCGGAGACGACGATCGCCGGACCCTGGTGGGTGGCCAGGGCCTTGCGGACCGCCTGCGGGTCGGCGTGCCCGACGACCTGCTTGTCGCCCCGGGCGAGCCGGCAGCCGTCGATGAGGGAGGCGTGGTTGCCGGCGTCGGAGACGATCAGTGAGCCGTGCGGAGCGAGCGCGGTGACCGCGGCCAGATTGGCCGCGTACCCGGAGGAGAAGACCAGCGCGGCCTCGAAACCGCAGAAGTCGGCCAGTTCGCGCTCCAGCTCGGTGTGCAGCTCGGTGGTGCCGGTGACCAGCCGGGATCCGGTGGCGCCGGCGCCCCAGAGCCGGGCGGCCCGGGCGGCCCCCTCGGTGACCTCGGGGTGGTGGGCGAGGCCCAGGTAGTCGTTGCTCGCCATGTCCAGCAGGGCCGAGCCGGCGGGGCGGGGGCGCAGAGTGCGGACGAGTCCGGCGCGGCGGCGCGCCTCGGCCTGCTCGTCGATCCAGCCGAACGCCATGGGTCCTCCGGGGCTTTTGTAGGTAGCGGACAGACCCTAGCGGCAGGATCAGCCACCCAGGGTGTGGCAATACCCACACGGTGAACCGTCTCCGTTGTGCAAACTCTCCTTGGCCCCGGACGGTCCCGTAGGACAGGATCAGGGCTCATGGACCTCCTGAAGACGCTGGTGGACAAGGGGCTTCGGTGTGAGCTGCCGACCCGCGAGGAAGCGCTCGCGGTGCTGGCCACCTCCGACGACGACGTGCTCGATGTGGTGGCCGCGGCCGGAAAGGTGCGCCGTCACTGGTTCGGGCGACGGGTGAAACTCAACTATCTGGTCAACCTCAAGTCGGGCCTGTGCCCGGAGGACTGCTCGTACTGTTCCCAGCGGCTCGGCTCGAAGGCCGGCATCCTGAAGTACACCTGGCTCAAGCCCGACGAGGCCTCCGACGCGGCCGCCGCCGGTCTCGCGGGCGGCGCCAAGCGGGTCTGTCTGGTGGCCAGCGGACGCGGTCCGACGGACCGGGACGTGGAGCGGGTCTCCGAGACCATCAAGACGATCAAGGAGCAGAACGAGCACGTCGAGGTGTGCGCCTGTCTCGGCCTGCTCTCCGACGGCCAGGCCGAGCGGCTGCGCGAGGCGGGCGCCGACGCCTACAACCACAACCTCAACACCTCGGAGTCCACGTACGGGGACATCACCACCACCCACACGTACGCCGATCGGGTGGACACGGTGAACAAGGCGCACGCGGCCGGCCTGTCCGCCTGCTCGGGCCTGATCGCGGGCATGGGCGAGAGCGACGAGGACCTGGTCGACGTGGTCTTCTCGCTGCGCGAGCTGGACCCGGACTCGGTGCCGGTGAACTTCCTCATTCCGTTCGAGGGCACCCCGCTGGCCAAGGAGTGGAACCTCACCCCGCAGCGCTGCCTGCGGATCCTCGCGATGGTCCGGTTCGTCTGCCCGGACGCGGAGGTCCGCATCGCGGGCGGCCGTGAGGTCCATCTGCGCACGATGCAGCCGCTCGCACTGCACCTCGCCAACTCGATCTTCCTCGGCGACTACCTGACCAGTGAGGGCCAGGCGGGCAAGGCCGACCTGGAGATGGTCGCCGACGCCGGGTTCGAGGTGGAGGGCGCCGGCGAGGTGACGCTGCCGGAGCACCGGGTCCGGGCCGCGGGCGGCCGCGGGTCCGTCTGCGGTACGCACGAGGGCTGTGGCTCGCACGAGGGTTGCGGTGCGCACGAGGGCGCGCAGGTGTGCGGCACGGCGGACACGTGCGGCACGTCGGCCGCGCAGGCCGCTCCGGCCGCCTCGCCCGCGCAGGAGGCGCGCACCGACCTCGTCGCCGTCCGCCGCCGTGGCGCCGGAACGGACCTCGCGCCCAATGCCTGACCTGCCCGGCCCGAGCGTGCCCGAACTGCTGGAACTGGACCGTCGGCACGTGTGGCACCCCTACGGCCCGATGCCCGGACGCGCCCGACCGCTCGTCGTGGAGTCGGCGAGCGGGGTCCGGCTGAAACTGGCCGACGGCTCGGGCGAGTTGGTGGACGGCATGTCCTCGTGGTGGTCGGCGATCCACGGCTACAACCACCCGGTCCTCAACGAGGCGGCGCACGAGCAGCTCGGGCGGATGAGCCATGTGATGTTCGGCGGGCTCACGCACGAGCCCGCCGTACGGCTCGCGAAGCGTCTTGTCGACATGTCACCCGAAGGCCTGGAGCACGTCTTCCTCGCCGACTCCGGTTCGGTGTCGGTCGAGGTCGCGGTGAAGATGTGCCTGCAGTACTGGCGCTCGCTCGGCCGCAGCGAGAAGCGGCGCCTGCTCACCTGGCGGGGCGGCTACCACGGCGACACCTGGAATCCGATGTCGGTGTGCGACCCGGACGGCGGGATGCACGGGCTGTGGTCCGGCGTGCTGCCGCAACAGGTGTTCGCCGACGCGCCGCCCCCGGAGTACGAGGAGTCGTACGCGGAGCATCTGCGTGAGCTGATCGGGCGCCACGCGCACGAGCTGGCTGCCGTGATCGTGGAGCCGGTCGTGCAGGGCGCGGGCGGGATGCGCTTCCACTCCCCCGCGTATCTGCGGGTGCTGCGCGAGGCGTGCGACGCGCACGACGTGCTGCTGGTGTTCGACGAGATCGCCACCGGCTTCGGCCGCACCGGCGCGCTGTTCGCGGCGGAGCACGCGGGCGTCAGCCCGGATGTGATGTGTGTGGGCAAGGCACTGACCGGCGGCTATCTGACGCTGGCGGCCACGCTGTGCACCGCGCGGATCGCCGACGGCATCTCCCGGGGCGAGGTGCCGGTGCTCGCGCACGGGCCCACGTTCATGGGCAACCCGCTGGCGGCCGCCGTGGCAGGCGCCTCCCTGGACCTGCTCCTCGGGCAGGACTGGCGGGCGGAGGTCAAGCGGATCGAGGCGGGCCTGGGGGAAGGGCTGGCGCCGGCCCGTGAGCTGCCCGGTGTGCGGGACGTCCGCGTCCTCGGGGCGATCGGCGTCGTCCAGCTCGACCACGAGGTGGACATGGCCGCGGCCACCGCGGCGGCCGTACGGGAGGGTGTCTGGCTGCGCCCGTTCCGCGATCTGGTCTACACGATGCCGCCGTACATCACCTCGGACGAGGACGTGGCACGGATCGCGCGCGCGGTGTGCGCCGCGGCGCGGGAGGGATGACATGCCGGTACTGATGATCACGGGGACGGGCACGGAGGTCGGCAAGACCGTCACCACGGCCGCCGTCGCCGCCGCCGCGCTCGCGGCGGGGCGCTCGGTGGCCGTGCTGAAGGCCGCCCAGACGGGGGTCGGACCGCACGAGCGCGGGGACGCCGACGAGGTCGTACGGCTCGCGGGTGCGGTCACGACCGCCGAACTCGCCCGCTATCCGGAGCCGTTGGCGCCCGGTACGGCGGCCCGGCGGGCCGGCATGGCCCCGGTCCGTCCGCACGAGGTGGCCGACCGGGCGGCGAAGCTGGCCGCCGAGCACGATCTGGTGCTGGTCGAGGGGGCGGGCGGGCTGCTCGTACGCTTCGACGCGGCCGGCGGCACCCTCGCCGACGCGGCGCAGCTGCTGGGCGCGCCGGTGCTGGTCGTGGCCTCGGCCGGGCTCGGCACGCTGAACATCGCGGAGCTGACGGCACGTGAACTGCGGCGCCGGGAGCTGGAGTTGGCCGGTGTGGTGATCGGCAGCTGGCCCGACGCCCCGGACCTCGCCTCCCGCTGCAACGTCACCGACTTCCCCGAGGTCACGGGAGCCCCCCTCCTCGGCGCGATCCCCTCCGGGGCGGCCGTCCTGCCGCCCCCCGCCTTCCGTACGGCATCCCCCGCCTGGCTGGCCCCCGCCCTGCACGGAACCTGGGACGCGGAGACCTTCCGGCTCCGGGAGACTCCGGCGTAGAAGGGGCTCGGGGAGCAGGCTCGTTCTGAAGCCAGGACCGGATCCGAAGCCGCGGGCTCCGGCTGCCCGGATCGTCCGCCTTTCGGCCGACCGAGTCGGGTGGAGGGTGGGGGCGCCTCGTGCGGGGGAGACTGTTTCCAGGTCGTACGTACCGGGAGGTTCGCCATGCGGCTGCTGTCCTCCGGTTCCCGGAAGGTGGCGCGGGACCCCGTCCACCACCCCCTCTTCGCCCGGTGCTACGCGCGGTACAGCCGGCAGGCCGAGACCCGGCTGGGTGTGGCCGGGCTGCGTGACCGGCTGCTCGCCGGGCTGTCGGGGCGGGTGATCGAGATCGGCGCGGGCAACGGACTGAACTTCTCGCACTATCCGGGGACCGTCGCGGAGGTCGTGGCGATCGAACCGGAGCCGCTGCTGCGGCAGTTGGCGCTGGAGTCGGCGCGGCGCGCCCAGGTGCCGGTCGACGTCGTGCCGGGCGCGGCGGAGGCGCTGCCGGTCAAGAGCGAGGCGTTCGACGCGGCGGTGCTGTCCCTGGTGCTGTGCAGTGTGCGGGACGTGCCTCGGGCGCTGGGCGAGGTGCGGCGCGTGCTCAGGCCCGGCGGCCAGCTGCGGTTCTTCGAGCACGGCCGAGGCGGCGGCCGCTTGATGACACTGACCCAGCACACGCTGGACCGGACGCTCTGGCCGGCGCTGGCCGGCGGCTGTCATCTGGCCCGGCAGCCGGTGGCCGCGCTGCGCGCGGCCGGGTTCACGCTCGGCCCCCAGCGGCCGGTGCTGCTGCCGGAGAGGGGGCCCAGGCTTCCGACCTCGTACTGCGTGCTCGGGGTCGCCTGGCGGCCGGACGAGCCGGCCGCACGCTGATCACAGGCTCCAGCGGCGCAACTCGCGCGCGATGTCGTCCACGTCGGTCTCGCCCTGCTTCACCAGCCGGGCGAGGTCGCGCACCTGCTCGGCTGTGGTGATCACCTTCACGCCGCTGGCGACCAGGTAGGCGTAGGCGACCGCCGAGGCGAACAGCGCGTTGGACCGCTCCAGCGCCGGCAGGTGGATCAGCAGTTGGAGCAGGGCGGCGGCACGGGCGTACGGGTCGTCGTAGACGGGCACGCCGAAGATCTCGGCGCGGTGCCGGGCGACGGCGGCGACCAGGGCACCCCAGTCGGTGACCTGGGGATCTCCGGGTGTCTTCTGTTCGGCGAGCATCAGGAGCCAGGCGAGGTCGATGCTGAGCTCGTTCAAGGGATCAGCGGCCGTCCCCGGTGCGGGTGCCGCGGGGCTCGGTGAACTCCTCGGCGAACACGGACTCGTACTGCTTCATGAAGTCGGCGGCGGCGTCGACGAACGTCCGGCCGGCCTCCCCGGTGTCCTGTCTGACCAGCTCTTCTATATAGCGGTTGACGCTGATGCCGCGAGCCAGGGCGCGTTCACGGGCCGCGCGGGCGGTGCCTTCGTCCACGCGTACGTTCAGCTGGGTCTTCGCCATGCTTCGACGCTAGCGCCGGTCTGCTAGCAAGGCAAGGGCGCGGAATGGCTGCGCCGGGCCGGGGTGTCCCCTACGCTCGCCCGGGACGGGCGGTTCAGGCGACCGGGAGGCGGTCTTGTCCACCACTGCTGCGCAACACGCTCCGTACGGCGCCGTCGCGGCCCGCGCCCGCGGGCTCACCAAGGCCTACGGCTCCGGTGAGACGGCCGTCATGGCCCTGGACTCGGTGGACGTGGACGTCGCGCGCGGCCGTTTCACCGCCGTGATGGGGCCCTCGGGGTCCGGGAAGTCCACGCTGATGCACTGTCTGGCCGGGCTCGACACGGTGTCGGCCGGCCAGGTGTGGCTGGGCGACACCGAGATCACCGGGCTGAGGGAACGGGAACTGACCCGGCTCAGACGCGACCGGGTCGGGTTCATGTTCCAGTCGTTCAACCTCATCCCGACGCTGACGGCTGCCGAGAACATCACGCTGCCCATGGACATCGCGGGCCGCAGGCCCGACGAGCGGTGGCTGGAGCAGGTCATCGACACGCTCGGGCTGCGCGACCGGCTCAAGCACCGGCCCGCCCAGCTCTCCGGCGGTCAGCAGCAGCGGGTCGCGTGCGCGCGGGCACTGGCCTCCCGGCCGGAGCTGATCTTCGCCGACGAGCCGACCGGCAACCTCGACTCGCGGGCCGGGCTCGAGGTGCTGGCCATCCTGCGCGGCGCCGTGGACGATCTCGGGCAGACGGTCGTCATGGTCACCCACGACCCCGGCGCCGCCGCCCATTCCGACCTCGTGGTCTTCCTGGCCGACGGGCGGATCGTGGACGCGATGGAGCGGCCGACGGCCGAGAACGTGCTGGAGCGCATGCACCTCTTCACCCGGAGTGCCCGCCAGACCCCCGGACGCGACGTGGCGCGGGGCCGGCTCGGCGTCGACGACACCGCCGTGGAGGACTGACACCGTGCTGAAGGCGACCCTGAGGAGCTTCCTCGCGCACAGGGGGCGGCTCGCGCTGTCCGCACTGGCCGTGATCCTTTCCGTGGCCTTCGTCGCGGGCAGCCTGATCTTCTCCGACACGGTCACGCACACCTTCGACCGGCTGTTCGCCTCCACGGCCGCGGATGTGACGGTCCAGCCGAAGCAGCAGGATCTGAGGGCGGCCCGGGTGAGCGGTTCGGTGCAGACCGTGCCCGCCGCGCTGCGCGACCGGGTGGCGAAGGTCGACGGCGTCGCGGCGGCCCGCGCCGAGGTGTCGGTGCAGAACGCCGTCGTGGTCGACCGCCGCGACAAGTCCGTCGGCCCGACCACCGGTGCCCCGACCATCACCTTGGCCTGGCACGTCACCGACCGCAGCCCGGTGAAGCTCACCTCGGGGCATGCGCCGCGCGGTGCGGGCGAGGCGCTGCTCGACGCCGACACGGCCGGCAAGAAGCACGTACGCGTCGGCGACCCGCTGACCGTGCAGGCGCAGCCGGGCACCTTCCGGGTGCGGGTCGTCGGCATCGCCACGTTCACCACCACCAACCCCGGCGCGGCCCTGCTCTTCCTGGACCCGGCGGTCGCGGGCCGTGAGCTGCTCGGGTCGGCCGCGAAGGCGACCAGCGTCACGGCGGACGCGGTGAAGGGGGTCTCCGACGCGGAGCTGAAGCGCCGGATCGGCGCGGCGATCGGCACCGGTGCCTACGACCTGAAGACCGCGAACGAGCAGGCCACGTCGGCGGCGGCCAGCCTCGGCGCCTTCCTGGACGTGATCAAGTACGTGATGCTGGGCTTCGCCGGTGTCGCGCTCCTCGTCGGCGTGTTCCTCATCGTCAACACCTTCTCCATGCTGATCGCCCAGCGCACCCGGGAACTGGGCCTGCTGCGGGCGCTCGGCGCGGACCGGCGGCAGGTGCGGCGCTCGGTGCTCACGGAGGCGCTGCTGCTCGGGCTGGTCGGTTCGACGCTCGGCCTCGCGGCCGGGATCGGGCTGGCGCTGGCGCTGATCCGGCTGATGACCGCGTTCGGGATGAACCTGAAGGCCACGGAGATGGTCATCGGCTGGCGCACACCGGTCGCGGCCTACGTCGTCGGTCTCGGCGTCACCTTCGTGGCCGCCTATCTTCCCGCACGGCGTGCGGCGGCCGTGTCGCCGATGGCGGCGCTCGCGAGCGACGGGGTGGCCGAAGTCACCGGCGGGAGCAGGCCGTTGAAGGTGCGTGCGGTCGTCGGCGGGGTGGTCGGGGCGGTCGGCGCCGCCGCGCTGGCCGGATGCGCGGCGGCCACGAGGACCGCGCAGGCGGCCTCGCTGCTCGGGCTCGGCGTGGCCCTGACGCTGATCGCGACGGTCGTCGCCGGCCCGCTGCTGGTGCGGCCGGTGATCCGGGTGCTGGGCGCGGCCCTCCCCACGGTGTTCGGTCCGGTCGGCCGGATGAGCCAGCGCAACGCCCTGCGCAATCCGCGTCGTACCGGCGCCACGGCCGCCGCGCTGATGGTGGGCCTGGCCCTGGTGGGCGGGATGTCGGTGGCGAGCGCCTCGATGTCCGCGTCGTTCGACCAGCAGATCGACAAGAACCTCGGCGCCGACTTCATCGTCCAGAACACCAACTTCGTCCCGTTCACCGCGAAGGTGCGCGACGCGGTGCTGGCCACGCACGGTGTGGGGCGCGTCGTACCGCAGCGGCTCACCCAGATCGCCGTACGGCTGCCGAACGGGAGCCAGGTCCGCACGACGGCCACCGGGTACGGCCGGGGGCTCGACGACGTCGTGCACATCAGCTACGCGCAGGGCGGTTCGGGCGCCGCGCTGGCGGACGGCCGCCTGGCCATGGACGCCGGCTTCGCCAGGAACCACGGCGTGCGCGTCGGCAGCGTCCTGCCGGTCGAGTTCCCGGGCAGGCGGCGCACCGAACTGACCGTCGCGGCACTCACCGATCAGGACACCACACAGGGGTTCGGCGCGCAGGGTGGTCTCTTCCTCGGGCTCGCGACCCTGGCGAAGTACGTGCCGGACGCCCAGGACTCGGTGCTCTACGTCAACGCGTCCCCCGGCACCAGGACGCAGGACCTGCGCCCTCGCCTGGAGCGGGCGCTCGGGCCGTTCCCCCAGGTCCAGGTGCGCAACCAGGGCGACTACAAGCAGCTGGTCCACGACCAGATCGCCGTCCTGCTGTATCTGGTGTACGCGCTGCTCGGGCTGGCGATCGTCATCGCCGTGCTCGGCGTGGTCAACACCCTCGCGCTGTCGGTGGTGGAACGCACCCGCGAGATCGGGCTGCTGCGCGCGATCGGGCTGGGGCGGCGGCAGTTGCGCCGGATGATCCGGCTGGAGTCGGTGGTGATCGCGGTGTTCGGCGCGGTCCTCGGGCTGGCGCTGGGGCTGGTGTGGGGCGTGTGCATGCAGCAGGTGCTGGCCCTGCGCGGGCTGACGGCGCTGGCGATCCCCTGGACCACGATGGTCGCCGTCGTGCTCGGCTCGGTGGTGGTCGGTGTCGTCGCGGCCCTGCTGCCGGCGCTGCGGGCCTCGCGGATGAACGTGCTGGCGGCGATCGCCCACGAGTGACGCGGCCCGTGCGACGCGTGCCCGGCTCCATGATGGAATCGAAGGTCCGGGATCAAGTCCTCATCCGTGGAGGAGTATTCATGACGCGTCCGTTCCGCTTCGGGGTCAATCTGCTCGACGCCGCGCCCGCCGCCGAGTGGCGCGCGAAGTGCCGGCGCGCCGAGGAACTGGGCTACGACGTGATCCTCGTCCCGGACCACCTCGGGATGGTCGCGCCGTTCCCGGCACTCGTCGCGGCGGCCGAGGCCACCGAGCGACCGCGGCTCGGCACGTTCGTGCTCAACGCGGGTTTCTGGAACCCGACGCTGCTCGCACGCGAGGTCGCGACCACGGACGCGCTCACCGGCGGACGCCTCGAACTCGGGCTGGGCACCGGATACGTGCCGGCCGAGCACGAGACGGCAGGGCTGCCGTACGGCTCGCCGCGCGAGCGGGTGGACCATCTGAGCCGCACGGTGCGCGAACTGGACCGGCTGCTGGGGTCGCAGGAGCACGAGCCCCGGCCGCTCCAGCCCCGGGTGCCGCTGCTGATCGGTGCCAACGGCGACCGGATGCTCCGGCTGGCCGCCGAGCACGCGGACATCGCGGCCTTCCCCGGAGCCCGGCCGGGGTCGGCCCCGGGGGCTCTGGAGCCGCTCACCGCGAACGAGCTGGACGAGCGGGTGGCGCGCTACCGAGGTCTGGCGGCGGGCCGGGCCGAAGCGGCCGAGCTGAATCTGCTGATCCAGCTGGTGACGATCACCGACGACCCGGAGCCCGTGCTGAAGCCGCTGCTGGAACGGCAGCCGCAGCTGACGACGGAGACGGCGCTGGAGCTGCCCATCGTGCTGGTCGGCCGGCTGGAGGACGTGGTCGCGCGGGTGCGGGCGCTGCGCGAGCGGTTCGGCTTCTCGTATCTGACCGTCGTGGAACCGTCCATGGAGGCGTTCGCGCCGGTGATGGAGCGGCTGCGCGAGGAGTCCGCATGACGGAATTCCCGGCACGGGGCACGCGCCGCGTGCTGCGGTGATCACATGACTGATCCGCACATACGCCCCGCTGCCCGCACCGACCTCGACGCGGTGCTTGCCTTCTGGAGGACGGCCGCCGAGGGCACCAGCATCAGCGACGACCCGGACGGCGTCGACCGGCTGATCGCCCGCGATCCCGGGGCGCTGATCCTCGCCGTGGGGAGGGACGGCGAGCTGGTCGGCACGGTGATCGCGGGCTTCGACGGGTGGCGCTGCCATCTGTACCGGCTCGCGGTGCACCCGCAGCGGCGTCGGCAGGGCATCGGATCGGCCCTGCTGGCCGCCGCCGAGGAGCGCTTCGTACGGCTCGGGGGGCGGCGCGCGGACGCGATGGTACTGGTCCGCAACGAGAGGGCGCACCACACCTGGAGCGCGGCCGGGTACGGCCCGGAGGAGCACTGGCGGCGCTGGGTGAAGCCGCTCACGGAGCGAGGCGGCGAGTTCCCTTTGCTCGTCCTTTACTCTTGAGGGAGTACTCGGCCCCCGATGAAAGGTTGTGAGCGTCCGCCCATGGGCGAGCCTCCCAGTCCGCGCCACCGCGCGTCCCGCCCCGCCCCGTCCGATCATGGGACGGGGGTGACCCGATGACCGAAGTGCTCCTCCTCCTGGTGGCGATCCTGCTGTCGCTCGCCTGCGGCGCCTTCGTGGCGGCGGAGTTCTCGCTGACCACGGTGGA
Organism: Streptomyces yokosukanensis; assembly: GCF_001514035.1. Classification (GTDB taxonomy): domain Bacteria; phylum Actinomycetota; class Actinomycetes; order Streptomycetales; family Streptomycetaceae; genus Streptomyces; species Streptomyces yokosukanensis. The sequence goes on from NZ_KQ948210.1 coordinate 559,879, forward strand.
GCGCGGTGAGCTGGAGCGAGCCGTCGAGCGCGGTGAGCGCGGTGCCCCGGGTGCCCTGAAGGCCGTACGGAACCTGACCTTCCAGCTCTCCGGCGCCCAGCTCGGCATCACCGTGACCAACCTGGTGGTCGGCATGCTCGCCGAGCCGTCGATCGCCAAGCTGCTCGCCGGTCCGTTCCGGGCGATGGGCCTGTCGAGCGGCACGGCCGCCTCGGTCGCCCTGGTGCTCGGTACGGCCCTGTCGACGGTGTTCCTGATGGTCGTCGGCGAGCTGGTGCCGAAGAACTGGGCGATCTCCTCGCCGCTGGCCGTGGCCAAGCGGGTCGGCAACCCGCAGCGCTGGTTCAGCGGGGTCTTCCGGCCCTTCATCACGCATCTGAACAACACGGCCAACCGGGTCGTGCGCCGGTTGGGCATCGAACCCGCCGAGGAGCTGGCCTCCGCGCGCGGTCCGCAGGAGCTGGCCGCCCTCGCCCGGCACTCCGCCAAGCAGGGCGCGCTCGAGGCGGACACCGCCGAGCTGTTCGTGCGCACGCTGAACCTGGCCGACCTCACGGCGGAGAACGTCATGACCCCGCGCGTCCAGGTCGTCGCCCTCGACACCCAGGCGAGCTGCGAGGACGTGGCGAACGCGACGCGGGCCACCGGTCTGTCCCGGTTCCCGGTCTACCGGGGCAGCCTGGACTCGGTCGTCGGTGTCGCCCACATCAAGGACGTCCTGGCGGTGCCGGCCGAGCAGCGCCGCCACCGCCGCGTCTCCCAGGTGATGCGCGAGCCGCTGCTGGTGCCCGAGTCCCTCACCGTCGACCGGCTGCTGGACCGGCTCGGCGGCAGACGCACCATGGCCGTCGTCATCGACGAGTACGGCGGCACGGCCGGCGTGGCGACCCTGGAGGACATCGTCGAGGAGGTCGTCGGCGAGGTGCGCGACGAGCACGACCCGCACGAGACGCCCGACCTGGCTCCCGCCGGCACGGACGAGGACGGCCGGGCCCTGTACTCGGCCGACGGCGCCGCCCGCACCGACCAGCTCGCGCGCGTGGGTCTACGGGTGCCCGAGGGGCCGTACGAGACCTTGGCCGGGCTGGTCGCGACCCTGCTGGGCCGGATACCGCGCACCGGCGACACGGTCGAGGTCGCCGGCTGGCGGCTGGACGTGGTGGACGCCGCGGGGCGGCGGGCGGCGCGGGTGCTGCTGCACGCGCCGCTGGACGACGAACAGGCCCACGAGAGGACGGAGGGGGCGCGATGACCGCCGTACAGCTGCTGATCGGTCTGGCGACGCTGGTCGTCAACGCCTTCTTCGTCGGCGCCGAGTTCGCGCTGATCTCCGTGCGCCGCTCGCAGATCGAGCCGCTGGCCCAGGAGGGCGACCGGCGGGCGAAAGCCGTGCTGTGGGGCCTGGAGCACGTCTCCGCGCTGCTGGCCGCCGCCCAGCTCGGCATCACTCTGTGCACGCTGGTCCTGGGCGTGGTCGCCGAGCCCGCGATCGCGCATCTGCTGGAGCCCGTGTTCCACGCGATCGGCGTGCCGAAGAGCGCCGGGCACGCCGTGTCCTTCGTGATCGCGCTGGCCCTCGCCACCTATCTGCACATGCTGCTGGGCGAGATGGTCCCGAAGAACATCGCGCTCGCGGAACCGGTGCGCAGCGCGCTGGTGCTCGGCCCGCCGCTGGTCGCGCTGTCCCGGGCACTGCGCCCGGTGATCTTCACGATCAACGCCTTCGCGAACGGGCTGCTGAAGCTGCTCAGGGTGGAGGTGAAGGACGAGGTCGCGGCGACCTTCACGGACGCCGAGCTGGCCGAGATCGTCAAGGACGCCGGCGAGGCGGGGCTGATCGACGGCCGGGCGCAGGAGCGGCTGCACGACGCCCTGGAGCTGGGCAGCCGACCGGTGCGCGATGTCGTGGTGCCGCTGGAGCGGGTGGTGTACGCGCATGTGGGCGTCACCCCCGAGCAGCTGGAGCGGCTGTCGGCCGAGTCGGGCTTCTCTCGGTTCCCGGTGGTCGACGTGGGCCGTCGGATCGTGGGGTATCTGCACGTCAAGGACGCGCTGGACGCCTCGCCGCGGGACATGCCGTTCCGGCTCCGGGACATGCGGTCCATCGCGCGGGTACGGGAGGGGACCCCGCTGGACGACGTGCTCACCGCGATGCGGGGCAGCCGTACGCATCTCGCGGCGGTGCTCGGTGACGACGGCCGGCTGTCCGGCCTGGTGACCATGGAGGACGTGCTGCGGGAGCTGTTCGGACAGCCTGCGCCCGGGTGACGCCAGGTGTTCACGGGGCGACCGACCGGCGGGTATGGAGCCGGGATACCATCGCTGACGCCATGCAGACGAATCCCACACCTCCCCCGTACAGCAGCCTGGTCGCGGTCGGCGACTCCTTCACCGAGGGCATGTCGGACCTGCTGCCCGACGGCTCCTACCGGGGCTGGGCCGATCTGCTCGCCACGCGGATGGCCGCCCGCACCCCGGACTTCCGCTACGCCAACCTGGCCGTGCGCGGGAAGCTCATCGGCCAGATCGTCGACGAACAGGTGGCTGCGGCCGCGGCCATGGACGCCGACGTGATCACGCTGGTCGGCGGCCTCAACGACACCCTGCGGCCCAAGTGCGACATGGGCCGGGTGAAGGGGCTGCTGACCGAGGCCGTGGAGCGGCTGGCGCCGTCCTGCGGGCAGCTGGTGCTGATGCGCAGTCCTGGCCGCCAGGGTCCGGTGCTGGAGCGGTTCCGGCCGCGCATGGAGGAGCTGTTCGCCTGCGTCGACGAGCTGGCCGCCCGGCACGGCGCCCTCGTCGTCGACCTGTACGGCGCCCCCTCCCTCGGCGATCCCCGGATGTGGGACGTGGACCGGCTGCATCTGACGGCGGAGGGGCACCGCCGGGTCGCCGAGGCGGTGTGGCAGCGGCTCGGGTACGAGCCGGAGGACGGCGACTGGCGGCTGCCGATGCCCGCCACCGCCCCGCCGGACTGGCTGACCCGGCGGGTCGCGGACGCCCGCTTCGCCCGGCAGTACCTTCTGCCCTGGATAGGCCGCCGACTGACCGGCCGCTCCTCGGGCGACGGCCGGACAGGCGCCCAATTCAGCGCCGAGCTGGGCAAGGCCTTCTGGGTCACCCCTGCGGACCACACAGACCCCGGCTCTGTGACGGACTGGCGACGGGTGGGGCCCTGACCTGGAGCCCCGACCGGCTCCTCCTGGATCAACCAGGTCGAGCGATGGCTCGGCCTGCTGACCGACAATCCGATCCGACGCGGAGCTCACGGACGCGCTCCCGTGCTCGGAGGGGCCGGTGAAGACGCTGGTCGGGTCGGCGTTGACGCCCGAGCACCGGCGCGGGCACGGCGCCCTGTACAGCGCTCTGGACCGGGGCCTCATCGAAATCGGCCGACTACGGCGCTCCCTGGCCGGGGTGTCTCTGCCGCGGGCAGCCGACGGCCGGCTGGTCCTCGCCGTGGACGTCTCCCACTGGCTACGGTCCGATGCCGCCACCAGCGACGAGTCCGGTCGATCGCACAAGGTGAATTTCGGACTCAGGACAGTTTCGCTTCGGGGGCGAAGGCGGGCAGCTTCTCGAGACTGCTGCGCACGGCCTCGGCGCCGTACTCGAACATCTGCCGCTCGTAGTCGCCGACCGCGCTGAGCAGATCCTGGCGGCCTTCGTTGGCCTCGATCAGGCAGCGGCGCAGCAGGTCGGCGTCGCGCAGCGCGGTGTTCGCGCCGTTGCCGCCGGTCGGGGAGGTGGCGTGGATCGCGTCGCCGAGCAGCGTGACCGGGCCGGACGCCCAGCGCTCACCGGGCTTGACCACCCGGATGGACAGCAGCGTGCTGTTGTCCGGGTCGGCCTGCTCGATGAGCGCGCGCAGCTCCGGGTGCCAACCTTCCATCCTGGACAGCACGGCGTCCTGCGCGGTCAGGTCCCCCGGTGAGCCGTTCGGCGGCAGGATCATGGCCCAGCGCACGTAGTCGCCGATGTCGGGCAGCGTGACGTCGGGGGCGAGTTGCTCGGCGGCCTGCTTCGGCGGGGTACGGAAGCGCATCGCGCCGAGCAGCAAACTGACGCCGCCGCCCGTGATCTTCGAGCCGTAGGCCTTGGACAGGCCGGCGAACTCGTCGGTCAGCGGGGTGCGGCCGATGACGAACCGGACGCCGGTGTCGGTCGGGATGGTCTGCGGCGACAACACCCCGCGGACCGCGGAGGTGACGCCGTCCGCGCCGACGAGCAGGTCGGCGGTGGCCGGGTCGCGGCGGGCGAACTGGGCTTGGACCTTGCCGTCGGCCAGCACGTCGTAGCCGGTCAGCGCGGCATCGGTATGCACGGTGAGGCCGGTCAGCAACAGGTGTCGCAGCACCTGCCGGTCGACCACGATGCCGGTCCGGCCCGCGCCGAGCTTGCCGATCTCTTTCAGCTGCGGGTCCAGGATCAGCTGCTCGGCGGATGCGTCCATGACGATCTCGTCCAGCAGCGGGTGCCAGCGCGTCGGCAGGCAGTCGCGCACCGCCTGGAAACCGCTCAGGTTCAGCACGAGCCGGTAGCCCTGGAACCGTGCGACGACCCCCGGGTCGCGCTCGAACACGTCGGCCTCGATCCCGGCACCACGCAGACCCTGCGCGAGAGCCAGACCTCCCAGGCCGGCTCCGACAACGGAAACTCGCATCACACACCTCCGAGACATCGGTACGAACTTAGTTCGTTATGCCGATCTAAGTTCTACTTGTCGAACTTAGATCGCGTCAAGTTATAGTGGTGGGCATGTCCGCTGATCCCCGCCAACGCCGCGCAGCTCGCCACGCCCAACCCGCAGCGGAGGTCGCCGCGTCGGCACCACGCAAGAAGCCGATCACCGTCGAACGGATCACCGACGCCGCCCTGGAAGTCGTCGCCACCGAGGGGTATGACGCGCTGACCATCCGCCGGGTCGCCGCCGTGGTCGGCACCGGTCCGTCGTCGCTGTACGCGCACATCGTCAACAAGGACGACATCGACGATCTGCTGATCGGCAGGCTCTACGCCGAGGTCGTGCTCCCCGAAGCGGACCCGACTGCCTGGCGCGAGCAGTTGCTCGGGGTGTACACACAGATCCGCGACCTGTACCTGAAATACCCTGGAGTCTCGCGCGCCGCGCTGGCCACGGTGCCGACCAACCTGGAAACGCTGCGGGTCGGCGAAGGAATCCTGGCGATCCTGCTCGCGGGGGGCATCGAACCGAGGACGGCCGGATGGGCCCGCGACGCGCTGTCCCTCTACGTCAGCGCCTACGCACTGGAGCAGTCGCTGGTCCAGCAACGGCGCCGGCACCAGGATCACGAATGGGTACTCAGCCACGAGGAGTTGCTGGACCGCTTCACCGCACTGCCTGCCGAGAAATTCCCGCAGACTCGACGCCATGCCGCCGAGCTGATCTCCGGCACCGGACACGACCGCTTCGAGTTCGCCCTCGGCCAGCTCATGAACAACCTGCGGCCCGCATCCGGTTGACCTGCGGCGTGCGGTGACCACATGACGCCGAGACGAACCAGCAAGATCACCCGCTTGGATCGCGCGGACTGTACCAACCGGGGCCTCATCGAAATCGGCCGGCCGCGACGTTCATCGCGGCCTGCACCGAACGTGCCGAAACCTCCCAGCCCCGGCCCCGGACGCCCACCCGGCTCGAAGAACCACCACAGAGCCGACCACCACGGGGGCGGACTGGCCCTGGCCACCGGCCGGCCCTACCGGCCACCGACCCACCACAAGGTCGGCACCAAGCCCCGACGGACTGGATGAACGGCAAGCGTGCCATTTCAGGCGCAGGACACTAGCGCCGCTTGCGCTTCTTCTTGCTCCGGTTGTCTGGGCTCGGCTTGGCGCCGCTCGGCCGGCTAGGCGCCGTCGGGTTCGCCGCGGCCTCGCGCAGGCCGATCCGGCGAGTCTGCCAGACAGTCAGCTCCCACAACCCGATCGCGACGCCGACTCCCACGACGCCGACGGGGAGGGAGCTGAAGTCGGCATCGGCGGGCTGCGGGTCCAGCCAGCCGCTCGGGTCCACCAGCAGGTGCTCGGTGGTGCCCGCGTCCTCCGTGCCGTTGCAGCCCATGCCGACGATGTCGGCGTGGTCCATCGGCCTGCCGTCGGTCCTTTTCAGCCTGCAGTGGTAGATCCGGCCGGTCTTGCCCTTGGTGGTGTACACCGAGGTGATCCGCACCTCGGTACGCTGCCCCCGGCTCTGCATCAGCGCGGCCTGGAAGACCAGCCCGGAGCCGAGCACGACGGCCAGTCCGATGATCAGCCCGGCGAAGAACACCCACCCCTTGGTCTCGGTCGCCATCAGCACCGCGATCGCGAGAGCCACGGTCAGCACACCGAGGATCAGCGCCGCCGGAAACCAGTCCGGGCTGGTGCCGAGCACGCCGATGCCCACCATCAGCAGCGGGACGAGCGCGACTGTGCGGGCGAGCCGCCGCACCACGTGCGGGGGCCAGGCCACGTTCTTCCGGGACCCGGGCGCCATCAGCGGCCCTCGAACCGGCGCTGCCCGACCCGCCGGGACAGCCAGACCAACAGCTCGAAGAGCACGAGTACCACCGGCAGGGCCCACGCGGCGATGTCGATCCCGCTGTAGTCCGTCTCGGCCGGCTCCGGCGCCGTCCAGCCGTGCGGGTCGACGAGCACGTCCTCGGTCTGCCCGACTTCCATCGGCCCGTCGCAGGAGTCGTTGCCCAGCTCGGCGTGGTTGAGCGGCTTGCCGTCCACCCGCCCCAGAAGGCAGGTGTACTCCGGCCCGTGCTTGCCCTGGTACGTCTTCACCGAGGTGACCCGCACCTCCACCCGCTGCCCTTGGTGCGCCATCACCTCCGCCTGCAGCACCGGCCCCGGCCCGGACAGCGCGGCGATCCCCACGATCACCCCGCCTACGATCAACCACCCGTTCGGCGCTGCGGTGATCATCAGCGAGAGAGTCGCGATCAGCGCGAAGGTCCCAAGCACCAGTCCGAGCCCGCTCCAGTCCGGATTGGCGGCCAGCAACGACAGCCCGACGATCACCGGCGGACCGAAAAGCGCCATCGTGGTGAGGCGGCGGACCTGCCGGGACGAAGCGGCGGTGGCTATTCGAGGCACGGCGTCAGTGTGACGAACGGGGTCGCCAGACTGAAGAGCGGGGTCCATCACGGTCTGCGGGGGCGGAACCTCAACCTCATCGGGTTCCGCCCCGCTGCCGGATCGGGCCGGTGTCCGGCCCGGGGCGCCGGCCCGATGAGGAGTCGTCCGTCGTGCTCCCGCGCGGGACCGGATGCTGTGGCACGGGTCGCCGCGCAGGATCTGGCGAATCGCGTCGGTTTCCGGGCCTTCCACGGCCGCGTTCGCGGCGGCTTCGGCCAGGGCCCGCCGCGCGCGGAGGTCGGGGTCGCGGGCGAGGTGCAGGGCGGTCCTGTGATGGCGGGCGGGGAACCTCATGCACAGGACGGCACCGGCCTGGCGGACGCCGAAATGGTCGTGGGTGGCGAGCAGTCCGGGGTCGACGATGCCGGCGATGTCGTTCGGGAGCCCGCACAGCGCAGCGGCCGCCTCGTGGACATCGTGCTCGTCGCGGCTGCCTGGCAACTCGGTCGCCTGGTCGCGGACCCAGGCGTGCTCATCAGAACTGGAGGCCGCGGGAGCAGCGAACATGAGCGCAGAGCCGCGCAGCGACGCCGACCCGATGTTGACCTGGAACGCGCTCAGAGGGTGCGGGCGGTCCGTGAGCACCTCGCCCAGGTAGCTGTCGGACTCATCGCCGACCACCAGGCTCGTGGTGTTGTCCGGGCAGAAGGCAAAGTGCTCGGCCGCAACCAGGAGAGCCTCATGCTCGTTGGCCGGTGGCGCGGCGACGCTGAGGTGCAGCGTGGAAAAGCCGGCCGCGACGACACGGGCGCCGAACCGGCGCTCCCAGTCACGGACGACCGCGGAGAACTTCGCGGTGTCGTTGTCGTCGTTGCAAGGTCCCGCCCATCCCGCAATCGCCAACGCCTCGGCACCGGACGCTGCGGCGACCAGCCCCAGACGTGCCTCTGGGCGGTCGGCGAGGAACGCCTGCGCGCACTCGGCGGCCGAATGGTCAGGGTTCGTAGCCGTCTCCCGGCTGGGTCGTGGCGTGCCGGGGAGGACATCTGCTCGGGGAAGACCTCCCCGGATGCCCGCGGGCGGAATTCATCGTCGTTCGCATCCAGCGAGTCGAGCAGCAGAGGCCACAGGTCGGAGCGCGCGTGTTCGGCATGCATCCGCGTCCAGAGCTGGGCCGTGGCCGGCCCGTCGCTGAGCCACAGGGGCTGTACGCCTCCGTCGCCTTCATCCGTTGTGACCACCCGACCGGACGGAAGGAGACCCTCAACGGAACCGGAGAGCGCTTCGGTCAGCTGTCCCACTTTCATGGCGGGCGCCCTGACCGGGTGCACTGACAAGGATCACCTGTTCAACAGCGGCGGGCGTCGAGCGCTTCGTCGTTGTTCCAGAGGACGGGCATGGCTCCGACGGGTTCGAACCGGATCTGCGGGTCGTTGCTCTGGACCAGGCAGATCAGACGGCGGCGAAGTACGGCTGCTTGGCGGGCCTGGTCGGCGATGATGTCCAGGACGACTTGCGCCGACCTGGGGCAGGTTGTCGCGAACCGGTCGTAGTCAGTGAAGACAAGGACCAGTCCGGCGCCTTCGGGAGCATCGTCGTAGCCGCCGTAGCAGGCTACGTCCCCGAGGCAGTCGTTGAGCGCGTCAAGGTTGCGACCGTAGTAGTCAGGAAAGTCCAGAGCCGTGGCAATGGCGCGGTGCATGTCCCGCTCCGTGTTCCATTGGCCGGCTTCCAGGCGGATCACACGGAAGCCGCGGTCTTCGAGACGTTTCGCCGCCTGTGTGAGGAGACACTTGCGCCAGAAGAGGGTGACGAAGGTGTTGATCATGTACTCGATGCCGGGAAGCCGGGTGGTCGTAGCGGTTGGCGCCGGATGCTGCGCCGCGTCGCTCCGGTAGGCGTCCAGGAGGCGGAAGAACTCCTCGACGGGAGTCGAGCCGTCGGGGGTGTTGCGTTCGATGTCGGCTGCCCAGCCGAGCGGGCTGCTGCCGCCGAGGCGTGTCCCGAGCCACTGGCTGAAGGCTCCGCCGTGCCAGAAGTCGCAGGGGTCGTCGATGGAGTGCACACCAAGGGCTACCTGGTAGCCGATCAGCATCGTCTGCAGATCGTGGACTGAGCCGCCGGACAGCCACATGCCGGGCCGGAGACGGATCTGGTCCAGGAAGTCGTACACGTGCGTGCAGTCCTGCCAGTGCTTGGCCGTGGGGGCCGGGAGGTCTTCGGTCGACATGTTCCGACCCTATGGTGCGAACAGGTGCTGTCGTCGGCCGGAGGGGCGTGAGCGCAAGGCGATCACATGCGGTCGGCTGGTGCCGGGAACGATGCGAAGTGGGGTGGCCGTCAGGCGAGATCGCTTTCGTCGTACTCGCAGACGTCGGAGGCGGGCTGGGTGGGCAGGCCGAAGGAGCACCATGCGGAGGTGCCGGGCTGCAGGGATGAACCTCTGAAGGCCTCCTCCTGCCGCGCTGGATCAAGGCGGTCGAGAGCAGCGACCTGCCGCCCCCGCACTGCTTCACCCGCGACCTCTACAAGGACTTCGACGCCGTGACCGCCAGGCTGACCCTGCCCTACTCCAGCGGTATGGTCGAGGGTCACGTGAACCGGGTCATTCTGTGGAATCAGCAGTGTCAAGCCGTGTGCTTGTGCATCACATTGAGGTAGTGCCGATCGCGGTGCGGCACGTGGTTGTCCCGTCCCGGCAGGCTGAAGACCGCGCAGACGTCGGCGGGTCGGGTGATGAGGCTTGCCTGCCGGCCGAAGGTGAGGGTGCTGTTGACCGCATGTCGGCAGCCTGCGTCGTCCAGGGCGGCGATCAGCTCCTCGCGGAGGACGGTGGCGTCGAATGACTCGGAATCGGGCAGGACGAGCGGCGGAAGTTCGGCGGTCGAACCGGGCCGGAGGTTGATCCAGATCCCGCTGACGGCTCGCTGAGTGACCACGAGCCCCAGCCCGTCCCAGGAGTACGGGTAGCCGTCGATATCGGGTCCCTTCATGATGTGGGCGGGGTGCGGGCGCCCCGGGCCGAGAAGGATTTCAGCCTCAGCCAGGGTCATTCCGCAGTTCAGGGGCCCGATCCGGCCAGTGCGGGAGAAGCCGACGAGTACATCCATCAAGGTCACGACAGTGACTGTGACACTCTCCCGAGCCACTTCGCACTCCGATATCAGCGCGACGCCGGGACTGCGCTGCCTTGCCGGACGGCGATGAGCGGCAGAAGGCGTGCGGTGGCACCGCGCTCCGCCTGCAGTTCGGCCCATGTCGTCTGGGCCCGTTCATGCATGATGACGGGATGAACCATGGCGACCAGTGCTTCCACGTCATCGTGCTGTCGAACTTCGCGAAGGGCTTCGACAAGTACGCGAACGCTTACGGTAAGGCGGGGATTCCGGAGAGTACCTATCCCGACCGGTTCCACCTGCTGACCCGAGCGGAGTTGGGAATCGGCATCGGCAAGGCGCGACGCTTGCTGGACCGTCTGGCCATTCCCGGTGACCGGCTGTTGGTGCTGGAAACCATGGTGGACCCCGACAAGCTGGTGCCCAACGTGTCGACCGGCCTCGGCATGGAACTGCACGAGGCTCGCATCCGGCTGTCAGCAGTCCATGAGCTCGACCAAGTAGGCGACGAGTTCACTTTGCGCCCGACGACCGTCGAGGATGCGATGGCGGCCTCCCTGCACCTGCATGGGTCGGCACAGGGCCGCTACGCCGACACGCGACCGCGCTCGGTGTCGCTTCTGCCAGTCGCCTCCGCCTGCCAAGCCCGGTGTTCGTTCTGCTTCTCCTCGGCTTCGATCTCCAGCGACCAGGCGCCGGCACGGGTCCCGTGGGACGCGGTCGCCCACTGGCTGGAGCGCGCCCGTGCGGCGGGTGCCGAACGTGCAGTGATCACCGGCGGCGGGGAGCCCACCCTCATACCGTTCGAGCAGCAGCTGCGACTGGTGTCCGCCTGCTCGGCGGTCTTCCCGAAGGTCGTCCTGATCACCAACGCGCACACCCTGGCGAAAGGCCGGCACGCCGACCGGGCCGGCCGCCTCGCAGCCCTGAGCACCGCAGGCCTGAGCGTGCTGGCGGTCTCCCGGCACCATCAGGACGACGCCGTCAGCGAGCGGCTGATGATGCTGCGCACGCCGGTGAACTCCGTGATCGACACCTGGCGCGTGGAACGTGACCGCTGGCCGGGGCTGCGGATGAGGCTCATCTGCGTGCTCCAACACGGCGGCGTCGCCGATGCGGCCGAGGTCGCCGACTACCTTTCGTGGGCCGCGGCTCTCGGCGTCGAGGAAGTCTGCTTCAAAGAACTCTATGTATCCACCAGCACCGAGTCGCTCTACTTCGACCGCGCCGCCAACGTCTGGAGCCGAGAGCACCAGGTTTCGCTGTCCATCGTCACCCGGTTCGCCGAGCAGCATGGCTTCGTACTGGCGAGCCGCCTGCCCTGGGGCGCGCCGGTCTACCACGGCAACTGGGACGGACGGCCGATGCGGATCGCCGCCTACACCGAGCCCAGCCTGCTCTGGGAACGCACCAACGGGATCGCACGCAGCTGGAACGTCATGGCCGACGGGCGCTGCTACGCCTCCCTGGAAGACCGGGCCAGCGAGATCGTGCCGGAAGGTGCGGCGACATGAGGTTCGAGGAGTTCCAGGAATTCCGCCAGCGGCAACTCAGTGCTTTCCCGTCGCTTCTGGACGCCGCCGAGACCAACGTGTACCGGGCGCTTGCTCCGATGCGACCGGAACCGCCGACCGACATGAGTACGGTGCACCGGTGCGATCTCGCCCGTGCCTGGCTGCGGCGCTTCGAGCTGCCGGAGGAGTGGTCCGGCCACGCCATGGTCTGTCGAGGGGTCCGGCACGGGCTCGGTATGGTGTTCGACTGGCTGCGCACCGTGCAAGCGCGGTTGTGGCTGCCCAGCGACGTGTACCCGGTCTACTTCGAGCTGGCCCGCGCTGCGGGCCTGGAGCCCGGGTCCTACCCGACGCTACCGGCGCCGGTCCTGCCGAGATCACCGGCGGACCACCGACCCGAATACCTGCTGCTCGCCAACCCCAGCAAGCCGCTCGGCCGACACCTGTCCGATACCGAGTGCGCCGCCGTGATTTCGTGGTTGCGGGAATCACCACGCCGCCGCCTGCTGATCGACAGCGTCTACGACCTGGGAGCCCCGTTCGCTGCCGGCACACAGCGATTGCTGGACACCGGTTGCGCGGTCCTACTGCATTCGGTCACCAAGGGATGGCTGTGGCCACGCACATTCGGCGTGGTCCTGCTGGGTCCGATGCAAACCGAATTGACCGAAGCGTTCCGGGCGGATCCGCCGACACCGGCTCAACTGAGGCTCGCCGACCGCCTGCTGACCAAGCACAGCGAGGTGCCCCGGCAGGTCGTCGATGAACTGGCCGCACGGGCTGAGCGGCTGTTCGAACGGTTGCCGGACGACGTGCTCGGGGCGATTCCCACGGCGAGCCGGACGTGTCCCGGCAACTATTTCTTCCCGGTTGAAATCCCAGCGGAGACGCTCCGGCGTGAGTGCGGCGTGCTCGCCATGCCGGTCAGCGTGTTCGGGGAGAGCAGTTGGTCCGGCTCCATCCTGACCAGCCTTGCTGACACTTTCGGCCCGACGCCGGCGGTGGCGCGATGAAGCCACTGGAGGACCTGGCCGTTTACGACGATGCGGACTTCTACGATCAGGAGTTCAGCGCGCGCACCCACGACATCCCGTTCTTCCTCAGCCAAGCGGTCCAGGCGGGCGGTCCGGTCCTGGAGGTGGCCTGCGGGACCGGGCGCATCACCCTGCCGATCGCGCGGGCGGGTGTCGAGGTCACAGGGCTTGACATCATGCCCTCGATGCTTGCGCGTGCCCGTCGGCGGGCCGAGGACGAGCGACTGCCGGTCGAGTGGCTGGAACAGGACTGCCGAGACATCCGCTCCGACAGGCGCTTCGCCCTGGTGTTCTCGGCAACCAACGCGATGCAGCACCTGCACGACCTGGATTCCGTGGTCGCGTTCCTCGCCTCGGCGCGAAACGTGCTGCGACCAGGCGGGACCCTGATCCTGGACGTGTTCAACCCCGACATGGCCAAGCTGTGCCGGCTCCCGGAGTCGCCCTACCACCACAAGTCGGTCGCGGACCGGGACGGGGCGAGGCTCGACGTGCGAGCGACGACCAGCTACGACGCCGCCGCCCAAGTGCTGCGCTTCACGCTGGACTACCTACGCGACGGCGTGTGCGTACGCACCAAGAAGGTCAGCATGCGCTGCTTCTTTCCCGAGGAACTCTTGGCGCTCTGCCGGCTGGCCGGTCTCGACGTCGCGCAGCGCTACGGGGACTACGATCAATCCCTGTTCACGAGCACCTCGCCGAAGCAGCTCCTGTTCTGCCGCTCCCGAACCGCCAGCGGCCAGATCGGCGATCCGCCGTCGGTACCGGTCATGCATCCGAGTTAAGCCAGCACCGCATTCCGGGCAACATGCCTGTTCGGAGGCCGCACGAGCGGTGATCCTCTCACCAGCGGCCGTTCTCTCACGCGACGTTGCTCGACACGTCGAAGCGTGAAGAACGGCCGTCCTGCTGCCTCAGGAACGAACCAAGATCAGCAGGTCAGGTGAACCGGCGAGGTCGAACAACAAGCTGATGCCTGGCTCTGGGATGCGGGCGAGGTCTGGGCCCGGTCGTCCGGGTGGTGTGATCGCCGTCGCTGTGCATATTCGTGTGGCCCTTTAGAGTCGTTTCGCATTTCTTCGATGGCGTCGGCGCGCCCTTGACTGTGTGCGCCGTCTGGCGCCCGATGTGACACAAGCGGGCTCCACCGTGTGGCGATGGAGCCGTGCCTCAAGGAGGAACGTTCATGCAGGCCCGGAGGATCGGCGCCGTCGCCGCAACAGCAGTGGCGCTGGTGGCAGCCCGCGACCTTGTCCAGAAGCGGCACGCACTGCTGCGGAACTTCCCCGTGATCGGGCACGCCCGGTACCTGCTGGAGACGATCGGGCCGGAGCTGCGGCAGTACATCGTGACCTCCAACGAGGAGGAGCGCCCGTTCAGCCGTGACCAGCGCACCTGGATCTACGCGTCGGCGAAGGAGGAGAACAACTACTTCGGGTTCGGAACCGAGGTCGACGTCGAGCACGTCCAGGGGCACGCCTACCTGAAGCAGCGCACCTTCGCCGGCGCTCTGCCCGACACACATGACCCGCAGGCCCCGCTGCCCTCGGCCAAGGTGCTGGGCGGGCCGCGCGGGCGTGCGAAGGCCTTCCGGCCGGCGAGCGTCGTGAACATCTCCGCGATGAGCTTCGGCTCGCTCTCCGGCGCGGCCATCACGGCGCTCAACAAGGGAGCGGCGCTGGCCGGCACGATGCACAACACCGGCGAGGGCGGCCTGTCGCCGTACCACCGCAATGGCGGCGACTTGGTGCTGCAGATCGGTACCTCGTACTTCGGCTGCCGCAACGAGGACGGCAGCTTCAACCTCGACAAGCTCAAGGACGTGGTCGCGAGCGCCCCCGTCAAGGCGATCGAGATCAAGCTCTCCCAGGGTGCCAAGCCGGGGCTGGGCGGGATGCTGCCGGGCGCCAAGGTGACCCCGGAGATCGCCGAAATCCGCGGCATACCCGTCGGCAAGGACTGCGCCTCCCCCTCGCGGCACAGCGCGTTCGGCGACGTCGACTCGATGCTGGACTTCGTCGAGCTGCTCGCCACCGAGACCGGTCTGCCGGTCGGAGTCAAGAGCGCGGTGGGCGAGCTGGGCTTCTGGCAGGAGCTGGCCGCCCTGATGGCGCGTGGTGACCGTGGCGTCGACTTCGTGACCGTCGACGGCGGCGAGGGCGGCACCGGAGCGGCGCCGCGGATCTTCGCCGACTCGGTGTCGCTGCCGTTCCGGATGGGCTTCTCCCGGGTCTACGGCACCTTCGCCGAGCTCGGGCTCACCGACGAGCTGACCTTCATCGGCTCCGGCAAGCTCGGCCTGCCCGAGAACGCCGCGGTCGCCTTCGCTCTGGGTGCCGACATGATCAACGTGGCCCGTGAGGCGATGCTGTCGATCGGCTGCATCCAGTCGCAGAAGTGCCACACCGACAAGTGCCCCACCGGCATCGCCACCCAGAACCAGTGGCTGGCCCGCGGCCTGGACCCGACCTCGAAGGCCACCCGGGCCGCTGTCTACCTGCGCACCCTGCGCAGGGAGCTGATGAAGGTCTCGTCGGCCGTCGGCGTCGCCCACCCGGGACTCATCACCGCAGACGACATCGAGATCATGAACGGCGACTACGAGGCCCGCACCCTGGCCGGCGTCTACGGCTACAAGGACGGCTGGGGCGAGCTCGGCCCGCACCTCGCCAAGGAGATCACCGAGCTGCTCGTCGGTACACCGGCCTCCACGAACACCCGGCCGGAGTGATCGCAACGTGTCCGAAGAAGTGAGATTCAAGAGCGTCGTCGGCCCCGAGCTGGCCGGGTCGATCGACCTGCCGGAGGGCGAGGTCCGGGGCTGGGGGATCTTCGTCCACGGATTCACGCTCGGCAAGAACTCGCCGGCCGCCTCACGGGTCAGCAAGCAGTTGGCCCGCGAGGGGATCGGCATGCTGCGCTACGACAACCTCGGGATCGGCGATTCCGACGGCGACTGGGGTGACGGTTCCTTCACCGTCAAGGTCCAGGACACCGTCCGCGCGGTAAACCTGATGGCAGAGCGGGGGACTCCGGCGGATCTGCTGGTGGGTCACTCGTGGGGAGGCGCCGCCGCCATCGCTGCGGCGGCCGAGGCGACCGGCGTCCGCGCGGTCGCCACGATCGGGGCGCCCGCCGACCCCAGCCACGTGGAGCACCAGTACGACGCGGTCGTCGACCGCGTGCTCAGTGAGGGGCAGCACGAGTGGTTCGTCGGCGGGCGGACCCTGGTCCTCAAGCGCGCCTTCGTCGAGGACGTCCGCCGTGCCCGTCTGCACGACCGGGTCCGTGAGTTGGACCGGCCGCTGCTCGTGATGCACTCGCCCACCGACGACACTGTCGATATCGCCAACGCCGGGGAGATCTTCCGCGAGGCGCGGCACCCGCGAAGTTTCGTCTCGCTCGAAGGAGCAGACCACCTCCTGACCTCACGAGGGCAGGCGCGGCGAGCCGCCCACATCATCAGCGCCTGGGCCGACCAGTACATCCACGCCTCACGACCCGTAGGAAAGGACGTCTCGGGTGCTTGAGAGGTCGTTTTCACCTGATGAGAGCAACTTCAGGCGCCCCAGTACAGCGCTCTCGCCTCTCGCGTGACAGGCAGGGGCGCAGTGACGCCTCAGAAGTGACTGCGGCCATGGGTGTCACACCGTCCGGGGACGGCCGCCCGCCCAAGCGCCCCGAGCTGCTGCCGTACGAGGGCCGGGCGTAGCCTCCCGGTCATGAGAGGGGCCGGGGCCGATGGAGCCGGTGTCCCAGCTGGGCGGGAGGGCGCCGGTCTGGTGGCGCGCGGCCGAGCCGTGCCACGCGGAGGTGCCGGCGGAGCCGGCCGTGCCGGCCGGCAGCGCACCGTGACGCGGGTCTCGTAGCTTTCGACGATCGGGGGCGCGGCGCTGGCCTGCACAAACCGCCAGTAGAATCTGGACACGTGACTTCTGCTCCCGCCAAGCCCCGCATCCCGAACGTCCTCGCCGGACGCTACGCCTCCGCCGAGCTCGCCACGCTCTGGTCCCCCGAGCAGAAGGTGAAGCTGGAGCGGCAGCTCTGGCTCGCCGTGCTGCGTGCCCAGAAGGACCTCGGCATCGACGTGCCGGACGCGGCGATCGCCGACTACGAGCGTGTCCTCGACACCGTCGACCTGGCCTCGATCGCCGAGCGCGAGAAGGTGACCCGGCACGACGTGAAGGCACGGATCGAGGAGTTCAACGACCTCGCCGGGCACGAGCACGTGCACAAGGGCATGACCTCCCGTGACCTCACGGAGAACGTCGAGCAGCTGCAGATCCGGCTCTCGCTGGAGCTGATGCGCGACCGCACGGTCGCCGTGCTGGCGCGTCTCGGCAAGCTGGCGGGCGAGTACGCCGAGCTGGTCATGGCCGGCCGCTCGCACAATGTGGCCGCGCAGGCCACCACCCTCGGCAAGCGGTTCGCGACCGCCGCCGACGAGCTGCTCGTCGCCCACGGCCGCGTCGAGGAACTGCTGGGCCGCTACCCGCTGCGCGGCATCAAGGGCCCGGTCGGCACCGCGCAGGACATGCTGGACCTGCTGGGCGGCGACGCCGGGAAGCTCGCCGAGCTGGAGAACCGGATCGCCGGGCACCTGGGCTTCGCGCAGGCGTTCACCTCGGTCGGCCAGGTCTACCCGCGCTCGCTGGACTACGAGGTCGTCACCGCGCTGGTGCAGCTGGCGGCGGCGCCGTCCTCGCTGGCCAAGACGGTCCGGCTGATGGCCGGGCACGAGCTGGTCACCGAGGGCTTCAAGCCGGGCCAGGTCGGCTCCTCCGCGATGCCGCACAAGATGAACACCCGCTCCTGCGAGCGCGTCAACGGCCTGATGGTGATCCTGCGCGGCTACGCCTCGATGACCGGTGAGCTGGCGGGCGACCAGTGGAACGAGGGCGACGTGTCCTGCTCGGTGGTGCGCCGGGTGGCGCTTCCCGACGCGTTCTTCGCGCTCGACGGCCTGCTGGAGACCTTCCTGACGGTGCTCGACGAGTTCGGTGCCTTCCCGGCGGTCGTCGCCCGCGAGCTGGACCGCTATCTGCCGTTCCTGGCCACCACCAAGGTGCTCATGGGTGCCGTGCGGGCCGGGGTCGGCCGCGAGGTCGCGCACGAGGCGATCAAGGAGAACGCCGTCGCCACCGCGCTCGCGATGCGCGAGCAGGGCGCCGAGCGCAACGACCTGCTCGACAAGCTCGCCGCCGACGAACGGCTCCCGCTGGACCGTGAGCAGCTGTCCGCGCTGATGGCCGACAAGCTGTCCTTCACCGGCGCCGCCGCCGACCAGGTCGGTGTCGTCGTCGGCCGGATCGAGGAGATCGTCAAGCAGCACCCGCAGGCCGCGGGCTACACCCCCGGGGCGATCCTCTGACCCGCCTGACGAAGACCGACCTGGAGGCCGCCCGCGACCGTCTCGTACCGGACGTCGTCGCGGACGGCCTGCGGGTGCTGTTCTGCGGGATCAACCCGGGTCTGATGACGGCGGCGACCGGTCACCACTTCGCCCGCCCGGGCAACCGCTTCTGGCCGGTGCTGCATCTGTCCGGTTTCACGCCGAGGCTGATGAAGCCGGCCGAGCAGCGGGAGCTGCTGTCGTACGGACTGGGCATCACGAACGTCGTGGCGCGGGCGACCGCGCGGGCCGACGAGCTGAGCGCCGAGGAGTACGTCGAAGGCGGGCGGCTGCTCACCGCGAAGGTGGCGCGGCTCAGGCCGGGCTGGCTGGCCGTGGTCGGAGTGGGCGCCTACCGGTCGGCCTTCGGTGATCGCACGGCTCAAGTGGGGCCCCAGGAGCGGACGTTCGGGGACACCCGGGTGTGGGTGCTGCCCAATCCCAGCGGGCTGAACGCGCACTGGACGGCGGCGACCATGGCGGCGGAGTTCGCCCGGCTGCGGGACGCCGCGTCGGTCTGAGCGGTCAGGGCGGGGGTGTCCGGGTGACCGCGGCCAGCAGCCGTATCTCGTCCGCCTCGTCCCGGTCGGCGACGCCGAGGGCGACCCAGCGGCCGGTGTCGGTCACCTGCCACACGTCCAGCTCGTCGGTGAGCAGGCTGAGGGTGGCCCAGGGCTCCGGTATCGCCTCACCCCGGCCGAGGCGCAGCCGCACCGTCAGCTGGCCCCAGGGCGGCTGACGGCCCCAGCGGTCGTGCAGCCGCTCGGCTACGGCCTCCCGGTACGCCCGGAAGTCCTGCGCGGTCCCCTGCCGCGCCCCGGCGTCGCCCGCTCGCATCCCGTGGCTCGCCGCTAACTCCACGGTCCGGTGACCGGGTCCCGGCGCACCCGGCTTCGGCGCGCCGTCCGGCGCGGGGAACTCCCCGGCGCACAGCGCGTCGATGACGGTCAGGCACTTCGCGATGTCCATGTGCTCCAGTAAAGCGGTCGCCACTGACAATTGGCGGGGCGTCAGGCGTCTTTGCGGTGCAGGCCCCACCCGCCGGCCGGCAGGGCGGCCGTCGACCACAGCGCGGTCATGGCGAGCCCGCTGTGGGTGCCGATGCCGATGCCGACTGGTCGGCATCCGTCCCTTCATTCGCACCCAGGCGGTGATCGCCGCGTACGAGTCGGGGTTCGTCGAGCCACGCCGAGTCACCGGCCCTCGCACCCTGCCGCCGGCCCCGATCCGGAACCCGGCACTCGCCGGGGGTGCGCCGGGACGAGTACGATCCGGCCATCACGCCCGCGAGCTGGAAGGACGGACGGGTGGCGCAGCTGACCGGCGGCGATCCCTCGCTGCTGCGAAGGATCAATTCCGCGGTGGTACTGCACGCGCTGCGTGCCACGGACTGCGCGACGCTCACCGAGGTCACCCGGGTCACCGGACTGTCCCGGCCGACGGTGGAGGGCGTCGTCGAAGGGCTCATCGAGGGCGGACTCGTCGTGGAGGCGGCGGCCGACGAGGGCAGTGCGCGCCGTCAGGGGCGCCCCGCGCGCCGGTTCCGGTTCCGGGCCGAGGCGGGGCATCTGCTGGGCCTGGAGGTCGGGCCGCACCGGGTCGCCGCGGTCCTGTCCGACCTGGACGGGCGGGTGCTGGGCACACAGGCCAAGGAGGTCGCGGAGACGGCCACGGCGGACGAGCGGCTCGACCGGCTGCGCGGCGCGGTCGCCGAGCTGCTGCGGCGCGCCGGGGTCGCCCGCGGCTCGCTGCGGGCCGTGGGCGTGGGCACGCCGGGGATCGTCGAGGCCGACGGTACGGTGCGGCTGAGCACGGCGCTGCCGCAGTGGACGGGCCTGAGGCTCGGCGAGCGGCTCAGCCGCTCCTTCAAGTGCCCGGTCCTGGTGGAGAACGACGCCAACGCGGCGGCCGTCGCCGAGCACTGGAAGGGCGCGGCGGCCGGGACCGACGACGTGGTGTTCGTGCTGGCCGGGCTGAGCCCGGGCGCGGGTTCGCTGATCGGCGGGCGGCTGCACCGGGGCTACGGCGGCGCCGCCGGGGAGATCGGCGCGCTGCATCTGCTGGGCCGGGAGGCGACTCCGGAGAGACTGCTGTCCACCACGGACGAGCCACTGCACCCGCTGGACGAGCAGGCCGTCGCCGAGGTGTTCGCGCTGGCCCGCGAGGGCGACCAGCGGGCGCGGGCGGCCGTCGAGCGGTTCATCCAGCGGCTCGTGCACGACGTGGCGGCGCTGGTCCTGGCGCTCGATCCGGAGCTGGTCGTGATCGGCGGCTGGGCGGCCGGTCTCGACGGCGTCCTGGAACCGCTCCACCGCGAACTGGCCCGCTATTGCCTGCGGCCGCCACGGGTGACGCTGTCCCTGCTGGGCGAGGCGGTCGTGTCCACGGGGGCGCTGCGCCTGGCTCTGGATCATGTCGAGGAGCAGCTCTTCGCGGTGGGCGGCACGACGGCGCGGCGCTGAGCTGCCGCTGTCCCGCCACACGGGCCGGGTGCGGGTCGCCGTACCCGTCCGGCCGCGTTGTGGCTGGTCGGGCCGTTGCCCGCGCGCCCGGGGAGTCGTCCTCGCCCGGCATGCGCCGAGGCGCGGAGGCTGGGGAACGGATTCCCGGGGAGGGGGTAATCCGTGTGCCCCGGCCGCGAGGCCGGGGCACACGGGTGATCAGGAGGCGCGGCGCTCCGGGTCGTGGTGTATCTCCACGTCGGGTGAGTCGCCGAAGGTCAGCCGGCAGGTGTCGGCGCGGTAGGTCGCGACGGACAGGGCGGCGGTGCGGCCCGCGGCGAAGAAGCGCGTGGTGACGACCAGGACGGGCGAGCCGGGGAGCCGGTCGAGTTCCTTGGCGTCGTCGGCGCGGGCGGAGCCCAGCTCGACGGCGCGGTCCTGGCTCTCGAGCGACAGGTGCTGGAGTTCGCGCAGCACCGCACGCGCGCGTGCCGCGCCGGACGGGGTGTCGATGGCGGTGAGGTCGGGGACCGAGGCCGCCGGGACGTAGAGCAGTTCGGTGGCGACCGGCTGGCCGTGGGACATCCGGGAGCGGCGCACGGTGTGGACGGGCTCGTCCGCGCCGGTCTCCAGGGCCGCGGCGACGGACGCGGGCGGCGCGGCCTGCTCGCAGTCGACGGGCTGCCAGGCGTCGGAGGCGGCGCCCGGCCAGGCGTGCTGCTCGGTGCCGACGGCCACGCCCACGCGCGGGGGCGCGACGGTCGTACCGACGCCGCGGCGGCGCTGCAGCCGGCCTTCCAGCTCCAGCTGTTCGAGGGCCTGGCGGAGCGTGGCGCGGGCCACGCCGAAGCGGGCGGCGAGGTCGCGTTCGTTGGGCAGGATCTCCCCGACCGAGAACTCGGAGTCCAGTGCCTCGGTGAGTACGGTCTTGAGATGCCAGTACTTCGGTTCCGGCACCGATTCCAGCTGCGTGGTCCCCACCCTGTCCTCCGCAAGAGCCGTGGTCCGGCGGTTTTTAGCGCCCTTGTTTATTAAAGGTTGTTTCACTTCTCTGCGACCATAGGGCGGCGGTCACCCTTGGTCAAGACCAATCCTCGATCCCTTGCGCAACACAGAGGTGACCTGCCGCGGAGCGTTCATGAGGCGTTCGTACGCGGTGGTGTGTGTGACATCGCGGCAAAGCCCCCGTCGCGGGACGGGGGCTCGCGGGGCGCGTGGGGGTCAGTCGGCGGCGAGGTGCCGCAGCTTGTCCGGGTTGCGGACGATGTACAGGGTCGTGACGCTGCCGTCGGCGATGTCCAGCTGGAACAGGCTGTCGGGCTTGCCCGCGGACAGGATCAGCACGGCCGGGCCGCCGTTGGCCTCCAGCAGACGGTAGGACGGAGCGGGCGGCCGCCGCCGCGCGACACCGGCCAGGAAGCGGACCACCTTGTCGGCGGTGTGCAGGATCCGCAGCGGCGCCTTGGCCTTGCCGCCGCTGTCGCCGATCAGGCGGACGTCCGGGGCGAGCAGGGACATGAGCCCTTCCAGGTCGCCGCGTTCTGCTGCCGCGAGGAAACGTTCGGTCAGCTCGCGTCGCCGGACGGGGTCGACCTCGTAACGCGGGCGCCGTTCGTCGACGTGCCGCCGCGCGCGCCCGGCGAGCTGCCGTACGGCCGCCTCGCCGCGGTCGAGCAGGGCGGCGATCTCGGCGTAGGGGTAGCCGAACGCCTCCCTGAGCACGAAGACGGCCCGCTCCAGCGGTGACAGCGACTCCAGGACCACCAGTACGGCGAGGGAGACGCTGTCGGCGAGCACGGCACGGTCCGCCGCGTCCGGGGCGAGGTCGCCGAACTCGGTCAGGTAGGGCTCCGGAAGCCATGGACCGACGTACGCCTCGCCGCGCGTGCGCACCTGGCGCAGCCGGTCGATGGCCAGGCGGGTGGTGATGCGCACCAGGTAGGCGCGGGGTGCGCGGATCTCCGCGTGGTCGGCGCCGGACCAGCGCAGCCAGGCGTCCTGGACCACGTCCTCGGCGTCGGCCACCCGGCCGAGCATCCGGTAGGCGACGCCCATGAGCAGCCGGCGGTGGTCTTCGAAGACGTCGGTCGCGGTGTCGGCGGTCATCGCCTGATCCCATCCGACACGCGCCGGGTGTGTCCATCCGGAATCGGCTCGTCAGCCGTCCGCCCGGATCACAATGACCGCGGACCGCCGGGGGTCGGCGGACTGTGACCTGGAGGTGGCCGATGCGGTACGCGGTGCTGGGCACGGGCGAGGTGGGCCGGACGCTGGGCGGCAGGCTGGTGGAACTGGGGCACGAGGTCACCCTCGGTTCTCGCACCAAGGACAATCCGGTGGCGCTGGAGTGGGCGACGGCCGCGGCGGAGCGGGCCCGGGCCGGCACGTTCGCCCAGGCGGCGGCGTTCGCCGAGGTGGTCGTCAACGCGGTGAGCGGCCGGGTGGCACTGGACGCGCTGCGGGCGGCCGGCGCGGAGAACCTCGACGGCAAGATCCTGGTGGACGTGTGCAACCCGCTGGCCTTCGAGGACGGGGAAGCGCGTCTGGATCCGGTGGAGTCGGACAGCGTGGGCGAGCAGATCCAGCGGGCCTTCCCGCACGCGCGCGTGGTGAAGACGCTGAACACGGTCAACTGTCAGGTGATGGTGGATCCGGGACGGGTGCCCGGCGCGCACCACCTGTTCGTGTGCGGTGAGGACGCGGAGGCCAAGCGGCGGGTGACGGCCATGCTCGGAGAGCTGGGGTGGCCGGCGGAGCGGGTGCTGGACCTGGGCGGCATCCGCGCGGCACGGACCGTGGAGATGTATCTGCCGCTGTGGCTCACCATGATGCGGCGGTTCGGGACCGCGGACTTCAACATCGAGGTGCACCGGGCGCTTTGACCGAGGTCGGCGAGCGGAGGCCCGCACCCTCGGGGGCTACCGGCAGGTAGCAATTGCTGACAAGCTGTCTACAGCGTCCGTCAGCACCCAGACGAGGAGCAGCCCCATGTCCGCCACCGTCTCCTTCAAGGTCCCCACTCCGTCCGGCCCGAAGGACGTGACCGTGTCCTACGCGCGCGTGGGCCACGGGGAACCGCTGGTCCTGCTGCACGGCATCGGCCACCACCGGCAGGCCTGGGACCCGGTCGTGGACATCCTCGCCACCGAACGCGACATCATCGCCGTCGACCTGCCGGGCTTCGGCGCGTCCCCGGGCCTGCCCGACGGCCTCGCCTACGACCTGCCCACCACCGACGCCGTGCTCGGCGCCCTGTTCGAGGCGCTGGAGCTGGACCGCCCGCACATCGCGGGCAACTCGCTGGGCGGCCTGCTCGCCCTGGAGCTGGGCCGGGAGAAGCTCGTACGGTCCGTCACTGCCCTGTCCCCCGCCGGATTCTGGACGGACGCCGAACGCCGGTACGCCTTCGCGGTGCTGCTCGCGATGCGAGGCATCGCGCAGCGGCTCCCGCTGCCGCTGGTGCAGCGGCTGTCGCGCACCGCGGCCGGCCGCACCGCGTTGACCAGCACCATCTACGCCCGCCCCGCCCGCCGGGCTCCGGAGGCCGTGGTCGCCGAGACACTCGCGCTGGTGGGCGGCACCGGGTTCGACGCGACGCTGCGGGCGGGTGCCACCGTCCGGTTCACCGACGATCTCCCCGGTCTGCCGGTCACGGTGGCCTGGGGCACCCAGGACCGGCTCCTCGTGCGCCGCCAGGGCGTGCGCGCAAAGCAGCTCATCCCGCACGCCCGGCTGGTACGGCTGCCCGGCTGCGGCCACTGCCCGATGAACGACGACCCGGCCCTGGTCGCGCGGGTCATCCTGGACGGCAGCCGCTGAGCGGAGCGAGGTTCGCGATCGTTCGTGGCACGGGGCACCCGGACCGCCGGAACCGACCCGGGCCGGCCCCGCCTGTGCGGTGACACGCGCGCGTGCGGGCGGGTCGCGGAGGCGGCGTCCTGGTGTCGGGCCGGATGCCACGGGGCCCCGCGCTCGCGATGTCCCGCGCTCAGGGGAGCCGGACAGACCCGGACCGCGCAGTCGACTGACGGACCGTTCGACGTCATGGCGCCCGGGGCCGGCGTCCGCTCCGGGTCCCGATGTTCATTTCCGGTTTCCGCACGCGCCGCAGCGCCCCAGTAGGTGTGGGCTCTGCACACCGGCCGGATCCCTGCCCTGGAGGCACTCGCCATGTCAGACCGATCGCTCCCCGGCCGTCGCGGCCTTCTGCGCGGCTCCCTCGCCGCGTCGGCGGCCCTCGCGCTGCCCGTCGGCCTCGGCGCGGCCCCGGCGTTCGCCCGTTCCGGGCGCCCCCGGGCCGGCTGGGGCGTGCAGGCGGGCGACGTGACCGCCGACTCCGGCCTGGTGTGGGTGCGTTCGGACCAGCCGGCCCGGATGATCGTGGAGACCTCGGCCACGGAGTCGTTCCGCAACGCGCGCAGATGGCACGGCCCGCTGCTGGGCTCCGGCAGCGACTTCACCGGCACCACCCGGCTGCACGGCCTGCCCGCCGGTGAGCAGATCCACTACCGCGTGCTGCTCGCCGACCCGGACGACCCGCGGCGCACGGGCGAGCCGGTGACCGGCACCTTCCGCACCGCACCGGCCCGGCGACGCCAGGGCGTGCGGTTCGTGTGGTCCGGCGACCTGGCCGGACAGGGCTGGGGCATCAACGAGTCCATCGGCGGCTACCGCATCTTCGACGCGATGGCGACGGTGGACCCGGACTTCTTCCTGTGCAGCGGCGACAACATCTACGCCGACGGTCCGATCGCGGCGACCGCGCCCCTGCCCGACGGCAGCGTCTACCGGAGCATCACCACCGAGGAGAAGGCGCACGTGGCGGTGACCCTGGACGACTACCGGGGCAACTTCCGCTACAACCTGCTGGACCCGGCGCTGCGCCGGTTCAACGCCCAGGTGCCGAACATCATCCAGTGGGACGACCACGAGGTCCGCAACAACTGGTACCCGGGCGAGGTCATCGGGACCGGCACCCCCTACCCGGCCGGCACCAGGCTCGACGACCTGGCGCCGCGTTCCCGGCAGGCGTTCTCCGAGTACTTCCCGATCTCCACCGTCAGCGGGCGTCCGGACGGCCGGATCTACCGGGTCGTCCACCACGGACCGCTGCTCGACGTGTTCGTGCTCGACATGCGCTCCTACCGCGACGCGAACTCGCCGGACGACCAGACCGCGGACCCCGTGGGCATCCTCGGCCGCGAGCAACTGCAGTGGCTCAAGCGCGAGCTGGCGAAGTCCCGTGCCACGTGGAAGGTGATCGCCAACGACATGCCGCTCGGGCTGGTCGTGCCCGACCCGGTGGAGGGCAGGCCGAACTTCGAGGCCGTGGCGCAGGGCGACCCGGGCGCGCCCCTCGGCCGCGAGCTGCAGATCGCGGAACTGCTGCGCTTCATCAAGCACCGGCGGATCACCGGCACGGTGTGGCTGACGGCCGACGTGCACCACACCTCCGCCCAGCACTACGACCCCTCGCGGGCCGCGTTCAAGGACTTCGAGCCGTTCTGGGAGTTCGTCTCCGGGCCGCTGAACGCGGGCGCCTTCCCGGCCAGCGCGCTGGACGGCACGTTCGGCCCGGACCGGGTCTTCCTCAAGGCGCCCGCCACCGCCAATGTGTCGCCCGCCGAGGGCTACCAGTTCTTCGGCGAGGTGGACATCGACGGCGACAGCGGCGAGCTGACGGTCCGGCTGCGCGAGTACGACGGCACGGTGCTGTTCACTCAAACGCTCCAGCCGGGCCGGGTCGGCCAGTAGGCTCGGGCAACTCCTCTGCCCTGCGGGCCTTTTCGCAGCTCAGACCGATTGTCAGTGGCCGCCGCTACGGTTTTCGCATGACACGATCACTACGGGCGACGCCCCTCCCCCACGCCTCCGCGTCGACGTCGGAGGAGGACGACAACGCCACCATCTGGAGCCACACGATGCGGGGCGCCCCGACCGTAACAGTGAGGACAAAAAGGACGGAGCATGCTTTACCCATCGGTCACAAACAGTTCGTGATCACGCAACACCCTTCCTTCACAGTGGCAGCATGAGTGCAGACATGTCTGATGTGACCCGGACGAAGCACGGCCGGCCCGTGCACCACTGGCGGCGCGACCTCGTGGAGCTGGCCGCCCTGTTCACCGCCGTCGCGGTCGCCGACGCCGTGGCGAATCTGATCGGGCACGGCCCCGACGGTCCCACGCTGCTGGTGGTCTCGGCCCTCGTGCTGGCCGCGACGGCCGGCTTCCACACATGGTGGGCACGGCGCCACGGCCACGCACCGCCCGCCGACGATACCGGCGCCCGGCCGGCTGCCGGGGCGCGGCCGGCCGGGCCCACCGAGCAGCCGGCCGGGCCGGCGGACGGCGTGGCGGACGCCAGTGCCCTGTGGCGGATGCGGACGACGGTCCAGGACGAGCCGGGCTCGCTGGCGACGCTGTGCACAGCGCTGGCCGAGCGGCGCGTCGACATCCTGAGCCTCCAGACGCACCCCCTGGCCGACGGCACCGTGGACGAGTTCCTGCTGCGGGCGCCGACCGCGCTGGCGGCGGCCGAGATCACCCGGGCCGTCTCGCTGGCCGGCGGCGACTCCACCTGGATCGAGCGTGCCGACGCGCACGATCTGGTCGACGTCCCCACCCGGGTGCTCGGCCTCGCCGCGCGCACCGCGCTGGACGCCGCCGAACTGCCGCTGGCACTGCGCCAGTTGCTGGGCCGGTGCACGATCCGCTCACTGCCCGGCACACCGGCCGGCGCGGACCGCGGAGCGAAGCCGGTGCCGGTCGAGGGCGTCCTCGAGGACACCGTGATGCGACTACGGGCACCCGAAGGCGCCGTGCTCACCGTGGAGCGGCCGTATCTGCCCTTCACGCCGACCGAGTTCGCGCGGGCCCGGGCCCTGGTGGAGCTGGACAACCGGCTCGGTCCGCGCATCCCGCGCGGCAAGGACGTGCTGACGCTGCCGGAAGGCGCCGACATCACGGTCCGCCGGGTCGACACCGGGGACCTGCCCGCCGCGAGGGCGATGCACGAGCGGTGCTCGCCGCGCACCCTCGACCTGCGCTACCACGGCCCGGTCAACGACGCGGACCGCTATCTGAACCACCTGCTCAGTCCCCGTTTCGGCCGCACGCTGGCCGCGCAGTCCGCCTCCGGCCGCATCGTCGGCCTCGGGCATCTGCTCTGGGACGGCGACGAGACCGAGGTCGCGCTGCTGATCGAGGACGAGTGGCAGCAGCGCGGCATCGGCGGCGAACTGCTCGGCCGACTGGTGGCCATGGCCGTGGAGGCCGGCTGCGAGAGCGTGTACGCCGTGACACAGGCGTCCAACACCGGCATGGTCGCCGCGATGCGCCGCCTCGAACTGCCCCTGGACTACCAGATCGAGGAGGGCACGCTCGTCATCACCGCCCGGCTGAACGCCGCAGCGGTGGTCGCCCGGCCGCCGTACGACACCGCCCGGCGGTACCCCGGCGACCCGGCCCGCCGCGACTGACGCGGGGCGCGCCCGGACCGCCCTCGCCTCGCCTTCCCACCCGCGTGGCGCCGGGCGCCCGCGACCGGGCCGGTACGCCTCTCGGCACGGCCGCGCTCCGATCCCGCGCGACGGCGCTCAGCCACGAGGGCGGTGTCAGGCGGTGCCCGTCCCGGCGGTGTCCCTCGCCGCCGAACCCGCCACCGGCCGCTCCGGCGCCGCGCACAGCGCCTGGTCCAGATCGGCCCACAGATCGTCCACGTCCTCCAGGCCCACCGACAGCCGCAGCAACCGATCGCTCACCCCCGCCCCGCGCCGGTCGTCGGCGTCGACGATGCGATGGCTGATGGAGGCGGGGTGCTGGATCAGCGTGTCCACGCTGCCCAGGCTCACCGCCGGGGTGACGAGCCGGACCCGGGAGACGACCTCGTGCGGGTCGCCGTACACCTCGAAGGCGATCATCGCGCCGCCGATCCGCGGGTAGTGGACCCGGGCCACGCGCGGGTCGGCGGCGAGCCGGCGGGCCAGTTCGGCGGCGTTCGCGGAAGCCGCCCGAACCCGGACCGGCAGGGTGGACAGCCCGCGCAGCAGCAGGTAGCCGGCCAGCGGATGCAGCACACCGCCGGTGGCGAACCGTATCTGCCGCAGCCGGCCCGCGAACTCCTCGTCGCAGGCGACGACGCCGGCGAGCACATCGCCGTGCCCGCCCAGGTACTTGGTCGCACTGTGCAGCACGAAGCGGGCGCCGTGCGCGGCGGGGCGTTGCAGCACGGGGGTGGCGAAGGTGTTGTCGGCGAGCAGCGGCACCGGGCCGCAGACGTGCGCGACGGCCCGCAGATCCAGTTCGGCGAGGGTCGGATTGGCCGGGGACTCGACCATCACCAGGCCGGTGTCCGGGCGCAGCGCGTCGGTGATGCCGGCCGGGTCGGTCCAGGTGACCTCGGTGCCGAGCAGCCCGGCGGTGAGCAGATGGTCGCTGCAGCCGTACAGGGGCCGTACGGCGACGACGTGGCGCAGGCCCGCGGCCATGGAGGTCCCCCCGCTCGAGCGAGGCCGAGAGTGGGGGAGGGCGAGGAGGACCGCGCTGAGCGCCGCCATTCCGCTGGCGAAGGCGACCGCCGACTCGGTGCCCTCCAGACGGGCCAGCGCGGTCTCGAAGCGGGCGACGGTCGGATTGCCGAGGCGGCCGTAGACCGGCGGTCCGTCCGGGTCGGCGCCGTCGGTGGCGAAGGCGTCGATGCGGGCGGCCTCGGCGCGGCTGTCGTAGGAGGGGTAGGTGGTGGACAGGTCGATCGGCGGGGCGTGCAGACCCTGGCGGGCGAGATCGTCGCGGCCGGCGTGCACGGCCTCGGTGGCCAGGGCTCTGGGTGCGGTGCGTACGCCGTCGTAGGCACCGGTGGTCGCTGTGTCCATGGGCGGAAGGGTGAACAGTGAACGGTTCACCGGGTCCGTGTGCCGTGCTACGTTCGAGCCATGGCCGAATCTGTCGCACTGGATCCGGTTGATCTTCATCTGCTGCGGCTGCTGCAGAACGACGCCCGGACCACCTACCGCGACCTCGCCGAACAGGTGGGCGTGGCGCCGTCGACGTGCCTGGACCGGGTGACCCGGCTGCGCCGCTCGGGCGTGATCCTCGGCCATCAGCTGCGGCTCGATCCGGCCAAGCTGGGACGCGGGCTGCAGGCGCTGCTTCTGGTGCAGGTCAGGCCGCACCGGCGGGAGCTGGTCGGCCCGTTCGTCGAGCGGATCCGGGCGCTGCCGGAGGCCCGGACGGTGTTCCATCTGACCGGGCCGGACGACTACCTGGTGCATGTGGCGGTCGCGGACATGGCCGATCTGCAGCGGCTGGTGCTGGACGAGTTCACCGCGCGGCGCGAGGTGGCACGGGTCGAGACCCGGTTGATCTTCCAGCAGTGGGAGTGCGGCCCGCTGCTGCCTCCCGGCCACGCCCAGAGCTGAATCCCCCCGAACGTGGGTGACGCGGAGATCCTCGTCGTACCAGGATGGGCGGCATGTCTGAGACCAAGAGCCCGCTGCCCCGTCAGGTGGCCGACGCGTACGTGGACGACCTCATCGCCCTCGACCCGGTCACCGGTACCTACCTCGGTGTGAAGGAGAGTTCGAGCCGGCTGCCCGACTACTCGCCCGCGGGCCAGGAAGCCCTCGCGGAGCTGTCCCGGGCCACCCTCGCACAGCTGGACGAGGCGGAGCGGCAGCCCGGGGCGGACAGTGACGTGGAGCGGCGCTGCGGGCGGCTGCTGCGGGAGCGGCTGACCGCCGAACTCGCCGTGCACGACGCGGACGAGCACCTGCGCGCGGTCGGCAACATGAGCACGCCCGGCCACTCGGTGCGGGACGTCTTCACGGTCACCCCGGCGCAGACGGACGAGGACTGGGCGGCGATCGTCGAGCGGCTGCGCGCGGTGCCGGGCGCGCTCGCCGGCTACCGCGAGTCGCTCCGACTGGGCCTGGACCGCAAGCTGTTCGCGGCGCCGCGCCCGACGGCGACGTACATCCAGCAGCTCACCGAGTGGACGGACACGGACGGCCGGGGCCGCGGCTGGTACGAGGACTTCGCCGCCGCCGGTCCGGACTCGCTGCGCACGGAGCTGGACGAGGCGGCCCGCGCGGCGACCGGCGCGCTGGTGGAGCTGCGGGACTGGCTGCGGGACGTCTACGCCCCGGCGATCGAGGGCGCCCCGAACACGGTGGGCCGCGAGCGCTACGCACGCTGGTCCCGCTACTTCAACGGCACCGATCTGGACCTGGACGAGGCGTACGCGTACGGCTGGGCGGAGTTCCACCGGATCCTCGGCGAGATGCGGCAGGAGGCGGAGAGGATCCTGCCGGGCGCCGAGACCCCGTGGGTGGCGCTCGCGCACCTCGACGAGCACGGCCGGCACATCGAGGGCGTGGAAGAGGTCCGGGAGTGGCTGCAGGGCCTGATGGACAAGGCCATCGAGGACCTGGACGGCACGCACTTCGAACTGGCCGAGCGGGTACGGAAGGTGGAGTCGCGCATCGCCCCGCCCGGCGGCGCCGCGGCGCCCTACTACACGGCGCCCTCGGAGGACTTCTCGCGGCCCGGCCGCACCTGGCTGCCGACGATGGGCCAGACGCGGTTCCCGGTCTACGACCTCGTCTCGACCTGGTACCACGAGGGCGTACCCGGGCATCACCTCCAGCTCGCGCAGTGGGCGCACGTGGCCGAGAACCTCTCCCGCTACCAGGCGACGATCGGCGGGGTCAGCGCCAACGCCGAGGGCTGGGCGCTGTACGCGGAACGGCTGATGGACGAGCTGGGCTACCTCACCAACCCCGAGGAGCGCCTCGGCTACCTGGACGCGCAGATGATGCGGGCCGCCCGGGTCATCGTGGACATCGGCATGCATCTGGAGCTGGAGATCCCCGCCGACTCTCCGTTCCACCCCGGTGAGCGGTGGACGCCGGAGCTGGCGCAGGAGTTCTTCGGGGCACACAGCAGCCGGCCGGCGGACTTCGTGGAGAGCGAGCTGACCCGGTACCTGACGATTCCGGGCCAGGCGATCGGCTACAAGCTCGGGGAGCGGGCGTGGCTCCTCGGCCGCGAGAACGCCCGCGCGCGGCACGGCGACGCCTTCGATCTGAAGGCCTGGCACATGGCCGCGCTGTCGCAGGGCTCGCTGGGCCTGGACGACCTGGTGGACGAGCTGTCCCAGCTCTGACGGCTGGCCGGCATCGACCTGACCTCAACGCCGGAGGCCGCCTTCCGAGTTGACGACCTCCCCGGTGATCCACGCGGCCTCGTCGGTGGCCGGCCAGGCGATGAGGCGGGCCGGATCGCCGGGGAGGCCCCAGCGTCCGCCGGGGAACCGCGCGGCCACGGCCGCGTGGGCCTCGCCGGTGGCGTGACCGGTCTCCACCGGGCCGGGGTTGACGGTGTTCACCGTGATGCCGTGCTCGGCGAGGGCGCCGGCCAGGGACCGGGTGACCGAGGCGACGGCGCCCTTCTGGAGGGCGCTCGCCCCGCAGGCGGCCGGCCGCCTGGCCATGGCACGTCCGATCCCTGCCCGCCGGCTCGCACCGGTCACCAGAGCGACCCGCCCGCGCAGAGGCAGCGGAGCACACCGCGGCTCCCGCGGACTCGGGCGCGGGTCGGCCGACACGGCCGACGAGCCCAGGGGGGCGTAGGAGGCATCGCGCGAGCGCATCACGGCCGTCGGGGGGGGGCGGCCGGGTAGCGAGGTGTGCCGGCGGTGGGCGTTGAGCGGTGG
The DNA here is from genome assembly GCF_001514035.1 of Streptomyces yokosukanensis. GTDB lineage: Bacteria > Actinomycetota > Actinomycetes > Streptomycetales > Streptomycetaceae > Streptomyces > Streptomyces yokosukanensis. The sequence continues at coordinate 592,177 of NZ_KQ948210.1, forward strand.
GCCGTCCGGCCGTGCCCCGGTGGCGCGAACGGCCGGGCGGCGGCTAGCTGGTGCCGGAGGCGATGTGGAGGAGGCCGGGCGGCATGCAGCAGAACGGGCAGCCGGTGCTGGAGACACCGCGCGCCGCCGGGCTGGCGGGGGTCGTGTTCGCGCTGCTGCTGGCGGCGGCGATCGTCCTGGTGCGACTGGGCATCCCCGAAGGGGTCGACGCGGTCACCGCTCAGGGATTCACGGATTCCGGGCGCCGTGACGCGGTGCGTACCGCCCTTGCCCTCATCCCGTTCGCCGGCATCTTCTTCCTCTGGTTCCTCGGGGTGATGCGGGCACACATCGGTGAGGGCGAGGACAAGTTCCTCGCCACCGTCTTCCTCGGCAGCGGGCTGGTCTTCACCGCCACCCTCTTCGGCGCCGCCGCCGCGGCCGGTGCCGTCCTCTCGATCGGCCATCCCCCCGGTACGGCGCCGGAACTGTCCTCGTGGGACTTCGGCCGTCATCTCGCGTACTCGCTGTTGACGGAGTTCGCCATGCGTATGGCGGCCGTCTTCGCCTGCTCGATGTCGGTGATCGGCCACCGCCTGGGGGTCCTGCCCCGCCCTCTGACGATCCTGGGCTTCCTGACCGCCCTCGCCCTGGTCGTCCTCGCGTCCAACGTGCCCTGGGCGGAGCTGGTCTTCCCCGCCTGGTCGCTGGCGCTCAGCGTGTACATCCTCCGGGAGAGCGGTCGCGCCCGGCCCCGCACCGCCGCGAACGCGTGACCGACGGGCCGCCGTGGCACCCGTGCGCCGGGACGGCCGAGAGCCCGAATGGGGGTTTCCCGACGGGCGATGTTGCTCGACGGCACTCATGCTGGCAAACGGGACATGACCGCCGTCCGGGAGTGCCGCGCGAAGACGACCGGCGCACACCGGACCTGGCCACCGGAAGGGCGGAGCGTCGATGCGGCTCGTCGTCGATCTCAACAAATGCCAGGGGTACGCCCAGTGCGCGTTCCTCGCTCCCGATGTCTTCGCCATGCACGGCGAGGAGTCACTGATCTACAACCCGCACGCACCCGAGGAACAGCGCGAGCGGCTGGCTCGCGCGGTCGCGGCCTGCCCGGTGCAGGCGATCACGGCGGACGGGCTGGAGGGCTTGGGCGAGCGGGGCACAGGCTCAGCCCAGGAGGCGCACGATGTCCGCTGACCACCTTGGCCAGCTCAGGCGCGAGGGCCGGATCGTGATCGTGGGCGCCTCACTGGCTGGCCTGCGGGCCGCCGAGACCCTGCGCGCGGAGGGCTTCGCCGGTGAGCTGACCCTGATCGGCGACGAACCGTACGAGCCGTACGACCGGCCGCCGTTGTCCAAGTCCGTGCTGCTGGGCAAGGCGTCCCCGCACCGCACCGACCTGCCCCATCGCCGGGAGATCGACGCCAAGTGGCGGCTGGGCGTCGCGGCGACCGGTCTCGACCTGTCGGCCAAGCGGGTGCGGCTGGCCGACGGGGACGAGGTGGAGTACGACCGGCTGCTCATCGCGACCGGGGTCCGCGCCCGGCCCTGGTTCAAGGAGGACGAGGCCCGACTGGACGGCGTCTGCCTGCTGCGCACCCGTGACGACGCGGACGACCTGTATCAGCGGCTGAAGGCCGGGCCGCGCCGGGTGTTCATCATCGGGGCCGGGTTCGCCGGCTCGGAAGTCGCCTCGGCCTGCCGGGAGATGGGCATTCCCGTCACCGTGGCGGAGCGCGCCGGCGCACCGTTGGTGGGCGCGCTCGGCGGGGTGATCGGCGCGGTCGCGACCGGCCTGCAGACCGAGAACGGCGTGGATCTGCGCACCCATGTCACGGTGACCGGACTGGAGGGCGACGCCACGGGCAGGGTGCGCGCCGTCCACCTGTCCGACGAGAGCGTCGTCGAGGCGGATGTCGTGGTCGTCTCGCTGGGTTCGATGCGCAACACCGAGTGGCTGAACGGATCGGGGCTCGGCGCGGGACCCCGGGGCATCGCCTGCGACGCGGGGTGCCGGGCCTTCGACTTCCGGGGCATCGTCACCGACGACGTCTTCGTGGCGGGCGACGTCGCACGCTCTCCGCACGCTCTGTTCGGTTACCAGTTCCTCTCTCTGGAGCACTGGGGCAACGCCGTCGCCCAGGCTCAGACGGCGGCGCACAACATGATCTGCGACGGCGCCGACCGGCGCCCGCATCTGTGGATGCCCGCCTTCTGGTCGTCGATGTTCGGCGTGAACATCAAGTCGGTCGGTGTGCCGCCCATGGGCGAGCAGATCATGATCACGCAAGGGTCGCTCGCCGAGCGGCGGTTCGTCGGGGTCTACGGCTACAAGGGCCGGATCATCGCCGCCGTGTCCTTCGACAACACCCGGTGGCTGGAGTTCTACCAGCGGCAGATCGAGCGGGGCGCGCCGTTCCCGGTGGAGTTCCCGACGGTGGACCGGCGCCCCGAGGGCCGGCCGGTGGACGCCGACTTCCCGGACCCGTCCCTGCCGACCCACGGCCCCATGATCACCCTCAGCGGTTACTCACCGGCCGACCAGCAACTGGTCTTCCACCCCGCCCGCCACTGACCGCCGCCCGGCCTCGACGCCCCAAGGACCTGCCATGACGCACCCCTCGATGCTGCGCCGGATCACGGACTTCGCCAACCGCGCCAACCCGTATCCGGTGTACGAGGAACTCCGTAAGACACCGGTGCTCCACGAGGAGGACGGCCCCTTCGTCATCAGCTCGTACTACGACATCGAGGCGCTGCTCCACGATCCGCGGATCAGTTCCGACGCCGTCAATCTGGTCGATCCCGGGGAGGACGAGGTGTCGGGGCCCGAGGCGACAGGGCTGCCCCCGAGCTTCATCCGCCTCGACCCGCCGGAGCACGACCGGCTGCGCAGGATCGCCAACAGCTCCTTCGGACCGCCGCACCGGCCACGCCGGATCGAGAACATGCGGGGCGAGCTGGCCGAGATCGTCAGCGGCCTGATCGACGGGCTCGGGGACGCCCGGGAGATCGACCTGGTCGACGAGGTCGCGTACCCCTTCCCGGTGACCGTGATCTGCCGGCTGCTCGGTGTGCCGCGCGAGGACGAGCCCCGATTCCGTGCCTGGGTCGACCCCATCGTCGCCGGCCTGGATCCCGACACCCGGACGAGCGCCGACTCCGAGCGGACCGCGCAGGAGGCACGGCTGCAGCTCGGCATGTACCTGAACGGTCTGGTGGAGCAGCGCGCCAAGGAACCTCGCGACGACATGCTCTCGGACCTGGTGAACAGTCAAGGTCCGGACGGCGCCATGACGACGATGGAAGTGCTCAGCACATCGGTGCTGCTGCTCATCGCGGGACATGAGACGACGGTCAACCTGATCACGAACGGCATGCTCACCCTGCTGCGCCACCCCGAGTATCTGCGGCGGCTGCGCGAGGACCCCGGCCTGTCCCCCAAGATCGTCGAGGAGCTCCTGCGCTACGAGCCCCCGGTGCAGCTCCTCCCGCAGCGCACCTGCATCACCGACATCGAGGTGCGCGGCGTCACCATTCCCAAGGGTTCGCGGATCTGGCTCGCGCTGGCCGCGGGCAACCGGGACCCGGAGCGGTTCCAGGATCCCGACCGCTTCGACCCGGACCGCGGGGACCTCCAGCACCTCGGTTTCGGCAGCGGCATCCACAGCTGCTTCGGCGCTCCGCTGGCTCGGCTGGAAGCCCAGATCGCGCTGTCCGAACTGGCCCGGCGGTTGGAGAATCCCCGTCTCGTCGAGGACCCGCCGCCGTACCGGCAGAACGCGGTGCTGCGCGGCCCTCGGCATCTGAAGATCGCCTTCGACGGACTGCGCTGAGCGGTGCGGCGAGCGGCCTCGGCCGCATGCCGGGCGACCGCCCGCCGGGTGGCGTGCGCCGGGTGGCGTGCGCTGCGTCGGTATGCGCGCCCGGTCAGGACGCGAGGCCGGTCGACGCACGAGCCGGGTCAGGACGCGAGCCGGGTCAGCCGCACCAGCCCGACCCAGGTCTCCGGACCCGGCTGCACGTATGCGGCCTGCACCATGTACGTGCCCGCCGCCAGCGGCACCCGGAGGTGCTCAGTACGACCGGCCGCCTGGCCCGGCCAGGCCGAGTCGAACAGCAGCACCGGGCCGGGCACCCGCCAGCGCACCTCGCTCCCCCACACCGCCGTCTCGAGGGCGGCGGGGACACCGGCCAGCAGTTCCGCCTCGGAGTTCGCGGCGGACCACCGAACGAAGGTGGCGTGGTCCGGCAGGAACGAGGTGGAGGCGGGTTCGTCGCCGAACACCAGGGCCGCGCTGTCGCCGACGGGCAGCAGGCCGACGTACCCGTCGACCTCGCACGCCCGGTCGTAGTCGGTGTCGAGTTCCTCGCTGTCGGCACCCGCCCAGAACGGCAGCACCGTCTCCGGTACGGCTATCAGCGGGCCGCCGCCCGATTCCACCCACTCCAGCGCGCCTGGATCCGCGTATCGAGCCATGGGCAGAGAACCTACACGGGCGTCTGTCAGCAGCCGCACTCGCCTTCGACGGGCGCGGTCAGGGGGTCGGCGGCACGACGGGCGGGCCCCTGCCAGGTCTCGTACGCGAAGCCCTCGCGGGCCCAGTACTCGAAGCCGCCGAGCATCTCCTTGACCTGGTAGCCGAGTTCGGCGAGGGCGAGGGCGGCACGGGTGGCGCCGTTGCAGCCGGGGCCCCAGCAGTACGTCACCACCGGCACCGACCTGTCCAGGAGCCGCTCGGCCTGCTCGGGAACGAGCGCGGTGGGCAGGTGGACGGCGCCGGGGATACGGCCCTGGTCCCAGGACTCGGTCGAGCGCGTGTCCACGACGACGAAGCCGGGGTCACCACCGGCCGCGAGCACGGTGGCCACGTCGGAGACGTCGGCGTGGAAGGCGAGGCTCGCGCGGAAGTAGGCGGCGGCCTCGGCGGGAGCGGCGGGGGCGACCCGCAGGACGGGGTTCTCCGCGGCGCCGGGGTCCGCCGAACGGACACGGCTCGCCGAAGGGACAGGGCTCTCTGAGGTCTGGGTGATCATGACTGAGAATCTATGGCCCGGGGTCCTCTCCTTGAAGTGAGAATCCACGGCCCACCCCTTGATCCATCCGGGAATTCCCTGCTATCCATCCGGGATGACCGCGTATTCCCCGGATGCCACCGACTGGCGCATTCTCGAGGTCCTCCAGCGGGAGGGCCGGGCCAGCTATGCCGAGCTGGCCCGCGCCGTCTCCATGTCGCCGAGCGCCGTCACCGAGCGGGTCCGGCGGCTGGAGGAGGCCGGCGTGATCCAGGGGTACGCGGCGGTCGTCGACCCCGAGCGGCTCGGACTGCCGATCCTCGCGTTCGTCCGGCTGCGCTACCCCAACGGCCACTACAAGCCGTTCCACGACCTGGTGGCCGCGACGCCCGAGATCCTGGAGGCGCACCATGTGACGGGCGACGACTGCTTCGTCATCAAGGTCGCCGCGCGGTCCATGACGCATCTGGAGGAGATCTCCGGCAAGATCGGCACGCTGGGCTCCGTGACCACCAGCGTCGTGTACTCCTCTCCCCTGCCCCGGCGCGCCCTGGGCCACTGATGCCCGGACGGGACCGCCCACCCGCGCGGGATGCGCGTGGTGGGCGGCCTCACCTCTGGTCACGTCCCGGAACCGGCCGCGGCGCACCAGCTCGTGACCGGCGCGGATGGCCGGCCGGGTCCAGCCGGCTTTCCCCGGATCCGGCGAGCCCTCACACCCCCCGCTGCCGCAGCACCGACCCCGTTCTGCCCTTCACGACCTCCAGCTGGGCGTGGATACGACGCCGCAGGTCAGGGACGTGGCTGACGATGCCCACGCTGCGGTCGCGTTCGCGCAGGGAGTCGAGGACGTCCAACACCTCGTCGAGGGTCTGGTCGTCGAGGCTGCCGAAGCCCTCGTCGATGAAGAGGGTGTTGCAAGATCGAGTTCTACGGGCGCATTAGCTCTGACCAGGCAAAACAGGGTATGAAAGGCCCCTCGGAGTGATCTCCGAGAGGCTCTCTTGATGGCTGGGGGACAGACGGGGGACAGTGCGATTGAGCGGCGCCCCGCACCTCGCCTCCAGGGGCGGGCCGTACAACGTGCAGATGCCGCCGACCCCCTTGTTACCGAGGCGGGCGTGGAGCGCGCCTCGGCCGGCCGCTGTGGCGTCGGAACCATTCCAGGTACGCCGGTGCGGGTGAGCCCAGACCGGTGGACATGTCATAGCCCTTGGTCGCTTTGAGGCCGTAGTCGTGGCCGAGCGTGTAGAGGAGAAAGCGGTAGGTCCCTGCGTTCGGGCCCATGTCGCGGATGACGGCGGTGGGCCGGGACAGGTCCCGGATGTCGTGAAAGACTCCCGCACTCCGCAACATGTACAGCAGGGGATTGGCGAAGCCCAGCGTGTGTCCGGACAGTTGCTCGGCATCGGCCTGGAGGGCGGCGAAGGCCGGGGTGGCGGCGGATGTCCCGCCGTAGCCAACTGTTTCGAACCGCCCGGAGTCGGTGCGGCCGATCAGGACGGGGAGTGCCCCGTCACCTTCCATCGAGATGTCCGGCGTGACGCGGTGGTCGTGGGCGAACGATTCGGGGACCGTGTCGCGCTGGTACCAAGGTCGGCTGAAGTCGCTCGGGCCGCCGCCGCTGCCGAAGGCGAACAGGCCGGGGATGGGCTCCCACGCGGTGTCTTGCGGGGAAAGGATCGAGAGGTCGTCGCCCATGCTGGTCTCCCAGGCGTACCCGCCGTCCTTGGTGGTGGCCAGTGTGGTAGCGCCGACGGACGTGACCCAGGGGGAGCCGCTGGGAAAGTCAGCCTGCGGCTGGGTGGTATTCGGGTCGCAGTTGAAGCCACCGGAGGCGGCACCGGGTGACTGGTCACCGCAGTCGCCGGCAGCGAAGTACACGCCGATGCCCTCGGCTGCTGCCTGTCGGAAGAGCAGGTTCCAGGCTTTGATCACCGCGGGTGTGAGGTGGGGTCGACTGGTGTGGATGACCTCGGCCCACGAGTTCGATATGACGTCAGCGGCGCGGTGGTCGATGACGTACGACTCGGCATCCATGAGGTCTGCATCCAGGCAGGAGTTGGCCCCTGCATAGAGGATGTCCGCGTCAGGTGCGTAGCCGTGAGCCATGTCCACGTCGAGCGCCTGCTCGCCTGCCCAACTTGTCGGCGGTGCACATGCTTTGGTGACGTTCCAGTCGGACGGACTGACCCGCTCGCGGTACTGGCCGGACTGGAAGGGCTGGTCGCCCGTGAGGGTGGCGTAGGAGTTCGCGTCTTGCTCTGCGGTGGCGCTGCCGTAGGCACCCACGATGGCGATGGTGCGGCCCTTGCCGCTGGCGCCCGAGGCCGTGACACCGTAGGCGCGGCGCAGTTGGCGTGGGGTGTAGGGGCAGGGGGCGTAGGTCTGCGTCTTGCCGTATGCCTTTGGAAGAGCGGGGGCGGGTCGTTCGCCGAAGTATGAAGAACAAACCCGTTGGCCGCTGGTGTGCGGTTCGGGATGACTGAGGGGCTGCGCAGTAGCTGGGACGTTGAAGGACAGGCCCTCTACAGCCCTCGCGTCGCGGCTGAGGGAAGCAGGAACACGCACGTCACCCGCGGGCGACTGAACGGTACCTCCCGAGCCGGCGTAGCGATGGATGCTGGTACCCATTGCTCTGGCGAAATCGCCTTCCGTTCCGGAGACTTGGAGATAGTGAGGAGATTTCGCCGTCACGCGTAGGTGTGCGCTGGTGAGCCACTGCGTGATTCTGTGTCGCGCGCTGGGTGTGAGTCCGAAGCGTCTCTCGTATTGGGCCGGTGTGAGGAAGTGCCGGTAGCGGGGGTTGGTCGGTGTGGTGACGGCGGTGAGGAAGGCGTCGAGTCCGTCCGGGTCGCGGGGGCCCAGGTAGAGACGGGCGATGAGGTGTGTGGCTGCGGGGATCTGACCGGTGTCGGATTCCGTGGTGGCGCGGTCGGGGTGGCTACCCGGGAGGGGTGCGGGCTTGTGTGGCTCGGCTGCGTTGGCCGTGGGCGTGAGAGCTGCGGCCAGTGCGGCAATGGCTGCCACCGAGGCGAGGGCGCGCCGTATGTGGATAGAGCGCATGGAGCGCAGACTTCCTTGGAATGGGTCGGGTGGGTGTGCCCGGGAAGCGGGGGCTGCCGCATCGCGGAAGTGTTGGGGTTGTGTGCCGTGTCAGGCGCGGATCTTTCGCCCGCGGTGGAGGCGTCCGGGGATCCTGGTGAACTCCAGGTCCAGGCCGGCGCCGTCGCGTTCGGCGTGGATGTGCAGGTGCGGTTCGGTGGTGTTACCGGTGTTGCCGACCTCGCCGAGGAGTTGGCCAGCGCGGACGATGTCGCCCTTCGTTACCGTCACCGAGCCAGGGCGCAGATGCGCGAGTTTGATGATCTCCCGTCCGGTGTCAACGAACACGTGGTTGCCGTAGGGCGGTTGGTAGCGGATCTCACCCGGCTTCTGGTCTTGCACCGTGTTGGAGGCGGAGATCACCCGTCCGTCGCAGGGAGAGCGGACAGGACGTCCGTAGGCGGCGTAGGCGGTGAGGTCACGGCCGGGCCGGGTACGTGTGCCGTGCGGGCCGAGCGCGACCAGGTCGAGGGCGCCGCGTTGCTCCGGTATCCGGGCATGATGGTTCAGTACACGGCCTCCGCCTTGTACGACGTACCATGTGCCGTCCAGCGGGAACAGCAGCGGCTGGGACAGTGGCGCCTTCCAGCGGTGCAGTCGTGCGGCGGTGACGATCCACGCGGCTCCTGCGAGCAGTGTGATGGCGCCGGTGAGGTGGAGGGTGCCGCGCCCTGCCGGTAGATCGGGCAGTCGCCAGGCGGAGGCGATGGCTGCGACGGCACCTGCCTCGACCGTGCGGCGCAACAGGCGAGGCTGTTGCGCCGGTGCGCCGTATCCTTCGATGATCACGTAGAAGGCGGCGAGGGCTGCGATATCGGCGAGCCAGGCGGTGCGGTCGGCGGCCGTCCAGACGGTCAGAACGTTCCAGAAGGTGACCAGGGTCAGGTATGCCGCCCAGGTCAGGGGTGCGGGTAGATGTCGGCGGCTGCGTGGCGGGGTGTAGCGGGCGCCTTCGATGCGCAATGCTGTGAGTTCGCCGTCACGTGCGACTTGGGCCCAGGCGCGTACCTGTCCTTTGCTGCCGGACACGATCAGCCCGTCGGGGCTGTCCGCCACGGTGACGAGGTCTCCGATGCGGGCCGTGGTGGCGCTGACTATCCGCTTCAGCGTGTCCGCGCCGACCTCTTCTGTCACACGCGGTGCGAGGCACTGCCACTCCCCCGGGTCTGCCGTGAGGAACCTCGACAGGGCTTGCGCTTCAGGTAGTTCGGACGGGACGGGCGGTTCGGGCGTCAGATCGCGCACGTGTGCTCCCACGGGCCGGGAATACGGTGCCGGTTGCGGGCGATCAGCCGGTAGGTCGCCTCCGCCACCTGTCGTACCCCGGGCAAGGTGAGCGCGCGGCCGATCCGCCGGGCGACCGGACTGCCCGTCGCGAACCATGCGGCGAACGCCTGCGCTCCGCCCTGGAGGTGCCCGTCGTGCATCAGCCACATACGCTCTCGAGCGTCTTGCTCGGTCAGCCCGTATATCGCTAAATCCACGGCCTGATAAGCCCGCAGGCGTCCGGACAGGCGCAGACGACGACTGCGCGCCAGGTGCATCACGGTGGTGCGGCAGAAGCCGCAGGTGCCGTCGAAGACGATCACAGGCTCAGACATGATCGTGGGCTCCCTTCCGAAGAGATGTACTGGGCAGGCGAGATGCCGAGCTGCGGATCGGGGATGTGCGTATGCGTCCCGCCTCCCCCGGCCAGTTTGCCGCCACGCGGAGCCGACCGGCTTGCAGGCGCCTCCACAACGACCGGTAGTCCTCGTCGCGCAGGCAGACGGAGTCCGCGCCGATCATCAACAGGCCGAAGCAGACAAGTCCCATGAAGGCCGCGATGCCCAGGTGCATCGCTTCCAGCGCGAGGATGTTGGCCTTGCGTAGCCAGGCGCGCGAGGAGACCAGGGCGAACGGAAAGGCCAGCTCGATGACGATCGTTGCGTACGACATTGCCGTGCCGAGGTAGGCGTTGCTCATGACGTGGGCGAACGTGGCCGACATGTGGAACTCGGTCTCGCGGCTGATGTAGTACATCGCAACACCGTCCTGCCAGACCTTTCCGAAGATCTTCCAGTAGCCGGCTGCGAGGTACAGAACGGCAGTCTGGAAGACGATGAGGTACGTGGCGAGGTTGTGCAGCACGGTGGAGATGGCCGGTTGCCGGTCTTGGGCGAGGAGCTTTTCACGCCGCTTCTTGGCGCCAGGGGCGAAGTAGGCGTTGGAGCAGGTGAAGGCCAGGAAGATCACGAGAATCTGGGCGAGGTTGTCGCCGCCTTCCAGAAGGTCCTGGTTGCGGTAGTGCAGTGACCACATCATCACCGCCTGCACGACCGTGAGCGCCCGGCCTCCGTAGATCATGAACGCCGCGGAGGTCAGGATCGTGGCGTGGAAGAGGAATTCGAACCACGCCTGTGAGTCGCTGAACAGGTAGAGGGAGAAGCCGCCGCCCGGGATCTGGGCGGATGCTGTAGAAGGGCTGTCATAGGCGTGCGGGCCCCACAGGAACTGTCTGTTGGAGTAGTCGGCGAGGCAGTACAGGATGGTCGCGAAACCGATGACCAGCCGCATCAGAGAAAGACCGATGAGGCGCCGCTCCCTGCGGGCGAGCCGCAGCGCGAACCCGTCCAGGCGGGCGAGGAGGAACGCGCCGGCCATCTTGTGGGCGCGCGCGGCTCGGGGCGCATGCCGGATCACTGGGCCACTCCTGGTACGTAGGGCATCCATGACGTCTGCAGAAGGCCTTTGAGCTTCTCCTTCGGGTGGGGACTCTCGTACCGCTCCGAGAACGAAACGATCGGCCGTGTCTTGAAGGTCGCCTGCACCGCGAGGATTCGCGCTCCTGGGTATAACGAGTGCGCGCGGGCCGAGAAGAAACGCTGCATCTCCTCGAAGTCGGCCTTGTACTGCTTGTCCAGGGCCGCCTGTGCGGCCTTGCGCTGTGCCGCGGGAAGCTTCTTGATGCGAGTGGCCGCGCTCGCGTAGTGACTGCTGGTCTGGTCGAAGGCGAGCATGATGCCGGGCAGCTTTGTCGGGTTGATGCGGAAGCCTCGCGGGGCGCGGTCGATCGCCTCTTCGACCTCGACCGGAGCCGTCTCGACTGTCTCTCCGCCGTACTGAATCCGAGCTTGCAGATAGACCAGGTCGTTGCTGGTACCGGGCGTTGGTCCGAAGAGCTGCCAGTCCTGCCAGAAGTACGGTTCGAGAACCCTGCGGGCGGGTCCGATCAGTCGCACAGATGCCGGTGACTGCGGGGCGTTGTACACAAGACATGCCGCCATGAAGGCAAGTACGGGCAGGACGCCCAGGATCACGCAGAGCCGGACTCGCACGGGAACAGGGACACGGACAGGGGTGGGGCGGACTCTGGAGAGGGCTTCGCTATCGCCTGTACCGGGTGCCGGTGTGTCGTGTGATGATCCGAGGCCTGATGCGCCGAGGCTCGACTCGTCAAGGGATTTCGTGTGCGCTGCCATCCGGGAAAGATCCTCCAGGTGTGTCGGTCGGACGTCGTCCGGCGCATCGGATGCGATGCGCCGGACGACGCTGGTCGGAGCTCAGTTCCGGCCGGTCATTTCCCGTTCGGATCTCAGTTCGCGTCGAACTGCGCGTCGCCCGGGATGACCCCGTGCAGCGAGGCCGGGCTCGTCACCGGGCCGCCGCTGGATGAGGAGGACGACTCCGACGACGAAGACGAGTCGCTGGACGACTTGATCTTGGTTGTGAGCTTCACAGCCGTGTCGATGACCTTCCCGCCGACGGCTCCGGTGACGCCCGCGACGGCGGCGTCGGCCAGAGCGTGCAGGAACTGCGGGTTGGCGCCGCCGTCAAGGACGGTCGCGCGCTGCACCGATTCGTCGGCCGCGGCCTTCTGCCGGGGCAGGGACGAGGCGGACGCCGAGGACGCCATCAGGCCACTGGAGGCGGCGGCGATCACGCCAACGAACACGGAGCCTGCTATGAACCTCTTGGCTCTCATTTGCCTTCCCTTCGAATGCAGTCGGGTGGAGCAGGACAGTTGACGTCAACGGTGCGCATCTATCTCTTGCGCGATTTCGTACGTCTTCGCATGCGGAGATCATGCTTGCGGCTGGAAGCAGCTGCGCCCATCCCCCGCTCTGGCCCGTTTTCATCGCCACGTCCCCCAACTGGGGGGGGGAGTCACCTGCGTATCATCAAGTCACCAACAGCTCTTGAATCATGCCGCCCGGCTGACCACCGGGTGACGGGGAGCCACTGGCAGGCATGGGGGGAGTCATGACCAGAGTGCTGATTGTTGATGACGAGTCATTGGTTCGTTCCGCCTTACGCGCGATGCTTCAGCGTCCCGAAGCATCCGATGTGCGGGTGGTGGGCGACTGTTGCGGACGGGAGGCGGTCCGGCTCGCTCGAGAGAAGACCGTGGACGTCGTCTTGCTCGACCTGCGGATGCCGGACGTGGACGGCTTCACGGTGTTGCGTGGCCTCAAGCAGATAATCGATCCGCCGGCCGTCGTCATAATGACCCGCTTCGCAGCCGACTCGGACGTGTTGCGGGCCTTCGCGGAGGGAGCCATCGGCTATCTGCTCAAAGACGTGACCGCCGACGAACTCACGGACGCAGTCCGGGAGGCAGCGGCCGGAGTCGGCGCGGTGTCCCGTCCCGTGGCGCCGACCGTCATCGATGGCTATCGCAGGTTCGCGTCCCGCTCCGTGAGGGACGCCGAGGCCCGCGACCGTGCAGCACGGTTCACACAGCGTGAGCGTGAAGTCCTCGAACTCCTGGGCAGCGGGCTGACCAACCGCGAGATCGCCGACTGCCTCGTGCTGAGTCCGGAGACGGTCAAGAACCATGTCAGCGCGGTCCTCGCCAAGCTCGGCACCAGGAACCGAGTGCGGGCCGCGCTGACCGCCGAAAGGCTCGGCTGCTCAGCAAGTCGGCGTGAGCGGCACGAGACGCAGGAAGCTCATCAGGGAGCGGGCCGCCGATGCCGGAGTACTGCTCCTCGCTGGAGTCGACCTGCTGCAGTGGCATGCGCACTCGCCGGGCTGGCATCCGCACCAGCTTGCCGTGTCCGTCATCGCCGTGCTTGCGCTGGTTCTGCGTCGTCGCTGTCCGCTGGGCGTGCTCGCGCTCACTCTCGTGGGCATGGCCGACGGAGACATCGTGCTCGCCCCGATCACCGCCCTGTTCTACGTCGGGCAACGGTATGCGCTGCGCACCGCCGCCATCTGCAGCGCAGCGGTCACGGCCATCGCCGTCGCGCAGTCCCTGCTTCCCGGTCGTCCAGCGCCCAGCTCGCTCAGGGACTGGATCATCCACATCGTCTACGCTGCCGCAGTTTCGGCCGCACCGACGGCGATCGGCCTTCAACTCCGCACTCGTAGGGCGCTGGCGAACAGCTACGCCGCGCTCAGGCGCAGCCGGGCCGAGGAATTACATCTCGCCCGGCGCCTGGCCTCCGTGGAGGAGCGGTCCGCCCTGGCTCGCATGTTGCACGACTCCGTCGGTCATGCAACGAGTCTGATCGCGCTGCGTGCGCAGGCTCTCCAATCACGCACGCAGGACCCGACCGCGGCCGAGGACGCCGCTGCCATTCACTCGCTCAGCCGCAGGGCGCTCGACGAGATGCGCGCTGTCACTGGGATGCTGCGCCCTCAGGAGGACGATCCAGGGGCGGGCGGCTTGCGGCAGATCCCGCAGCTCCTGTCCCGTGCTGGCCTGTTCGATACGGCTCGCATAGCCGTTAAAGACCCCGACCGCTGGTCCGCTCGCGTCCAAAGCGCCGTATACCACGTCGTTCAGGAAGCCCTGACCAACGCCATACGGCATGCGCCGGGGGCACGGATCGAGGTAGTGGTCGAGTCAACTCCCGCGAATCAGAGCGCGGATCGGCTGTTCGTGGACGTCCGCAATGGGCCCGCGCCCGGCGCGACGCCGTCGGTCCCACACGGCGGGCACGGCCTCACAGGGCTTGCCGCACAGGTAGCCGAAGCGCACGGCGCGTTCACGTACGGCCGGACCGAGGCGGGCGGCTTCTATGTACGGGCGGTGTTCTGATCGAGCAGTCCGCGCTGCCCAGGTCCGGGGGGAATACGCCGGCTCACGACGCGGGCTCGGATGGGCTATCCGTCATACAAGTCGAGCCAGACGGGACAGCCGTCAAGGATGGCTCTCGGAGTGATCTCCGAGAGCCATCCTTGACGGCAGGACGATAAACCCGGGGCAGTCCGATCAGGCAGCGCCCTGTGTCTCATCCCGAGGGGTGGGCCGTACAACGCGCAGATGCCGATCGTCTCTCACTTCAGTGACCGAGGCGGATGTCGCATCTTGCTGCATCTCTTCTTCCTCATGAGCCGGAGTGGGGTGGTGCGTGGAGTGCG
>NZ_KQ948211.1:0-25984 GCF_001514035.1 Streptomyces yokosukanensis
ACGTCACGAGGTACATCGTCCCGATCGTCTTGTGGTCGGTGGTCGTCAGCCACTTCACCACAACATTGCCGGGCTGCTTGCGCCGGACCGGCTGCTCGTCCGCGTACAAGCCTTCAGCAGCCGCGGCACCCTGGGGTTCGTTGAGGATGCTCACAGGTTGTTCGTCTCCCGGTTCTTCTCGTGGCTCGTCTGCGCGATGCCGGCGGGAACGTAACCGGTCTGCCCCTTCTTGGCGAGGTCCTTGAGGTGCGCCTCGTACGCTGCCGGGGAGACGACCTTCACGTTGAAGAGCATCCGGGAGTGGTCGACACCGCAGAGCTCGGCGCACTTGCCGAGGAAGGTGCCCTCATGGTTGGGGGTCACCTGGAACGAGTTGGTGTGGCCCGGGATGACGTCCATCTTCATCAGGAACGGCACCACCCAGAAGGAGTGGATGACGTCACGAGAGGTCAGGACGAAGCGGACCGTCTTGCCCTTGGGAAGCCAGAGCGTCGGACCGGGGTTGCCCGTCTCAGGGTTCTTCGTGGCGGGCGTACCGACGTCGTAGACACCGCCGGCGTTCGCCGGGAAGTCCTTCTTGAACCGGTCCGGAATGGCGTCCAGGTTCTTGTCGGTCTTGGCGTCGCCGGAGACTCCGGGGACATTCTCCACGTAGTTGAAGCCCCAGCTCCACTGGAAGCCGACCACGTTGACCGTGACGTCCGGCTTCTTGGAGAGGTCCAGGAGCTTCGACTCGTCCCGGGCCGTGAAGTAGAAGAGCACCGAGATGATGATGATCGGGACCACCGTGTACAAGGCCTCGATCGGCATGTTGTACCGGGTCTGCGGAGGTACCTCGACCTTGGTGCGGCTGCGCCGGTGGAAGAAAGCACTCCACAGGATCAGGCCCCACACCAGCACGCCGGTGGCCAGCGCGGCAGCCCAGGAGCCCTGCCACAGGGAGAGGATCCGCGGAGCCTCTTCCGTGGTCGGGGTGGGCATGCCAAGGCGGGGGAAGTCCTTGTATGTGCAACCGGTTGCGGTCGCCAGGACCAGGCCCGCGGTCAGTGCCTGCAGCAGCTTCCGCCGCATCGGGCGCCGCGGCGAGCGGTCGGAGCCGTTGGGACTCACGTAGCGCCTTCCCGAGAGTCTCGCCCGCGCGGTCGGCTGCGGCCTTCTCGCTGGTCGGTCGCCGCCCTGCGGCGGGCAGGGGTTTGGATGTTTATGCGGACCAAACCCTAGCCGACGCCCTCCGGGGGTTCGCGGGGAGGGGGGCATACGCGCTAGCGGTCACCCGAAAGCGCCTAGCAGGCCGGGTGGTTTCGGGTGCCTTTGCGACCGCGGCACGGGTCGTGGCCGGTCACGCAGTTCCCCGCGCCCCTGGGGAGTTGCGGCCGACGCACGTCTTACCGTTGCTGTGTGTCCTACTTCGACGCCGCCTCCGCCGCTCCTCTCCATCCCGTCGCCCGACAGGCGCTCTTGGCCTCCCTGGACGACGGGTGGGCGGACCCCGCCCGGCTCTACCGGGAGGGACGCAAGGCACGGATGCTGCTCGACGCCGCCCGCGAGGCGGCCGCCGAGGCCATCGGCTGCCGGGCGGACGAGGTGGTGTTCACGACGTCCGGGACGCGGGCCGTACACAGGGGAATCGCGGGGGCGTTGGCCGGACGGCGGCGGGTCGGAAGTCACCTGATCGTGTCATCCGTCGAACACTCCTCCGTACTCCATTCGGCCGATCTGCTCGAGGCGGAGGGCGGGACCGTCACACAGGTGCCGGTGAACCGGGTGGGTGCCGTGGACCCGACGGGCTACGCGAATGCCCTTCGCCCGGACACCGCGCTCGCCGTGCTCCAGTCGGCCAACCACGAGGTGGGGACCGTGCAGCCGGTGGGCGAGGTGGCCGAGGTCTGCCGGGCCGGCGGGGTGCCGTTGCTGGTGGACGCGGCGCAGTCGCTCGGGTGGGGGCCGGTCGAGGGCGCCTGGTCGCTGCTGGCGGCCAGCGCGCACAAGTGGGGCGGACCGTCCGGGGTCGGACTGCTCGCCGTACGCAAGGGGGTGCGGTTCGCCGCCCAAGGACCGGCCGACGAGCGGGAGTCGGGGCGCGCCCCCGGGTTCGAGAACATCCCGGCGATCGTGGCGGCGGTGGCCTCGCTGCGCGCGGTGCGGGCCGAGGCGGCCCAGGAGGCGGTACGGCTGCGGGAGCTGACGCAGCGGATCCGGGCGCGGGTGCCGGAGCTGGTGCCGGACGTGGAGGTCGTCGGGGACCCCGAGCGGCGGCTGCCCGGGATCGTCACCTTCTCCTGCCTGTACGTCGACGGCGAGGCACTGCTGCACGGGCTGGACCGGGCGGGCTTCTCGGTCTCCTCGGGTTCCTCCTGCACGAGCAGCACGCTGACGCCCAGCCATGTACTGAAGGCGATGGGCGTGCTGAGCGAGGGCAACGTACGGGTGTCCCTGCCGATGGGGGCGGCCGAGGAGGATGTGGAGCGGTTCCTGGCGGTGCTGCCGGGTGCCGTCGCGGGCGTCCGGGAGAGCCTCGACGCACCGGCGCCGGAGACGGCCGCGGGAGCCGGGGAGATCGTCGTCGACTCCCTCGGCAAGCGCTGCCCGATCCCCGTCATCGAACTCGCCAAGGTGTTCGCACAGGTGCCGGTGGGCGGCACGGTCCGGGTCCTCTCCGACGACGAGGCGGCCCGCCTGGACATCCCGGCGTGGTGCGAGATGCGGGGGCAGGAGTACGTCGGGGAGGAACCGGCCCGGAGGGGAACGGCGTACGTGGTACGCCGGGTGAGCTGAGGGGGCGCAGCCCCCGGGCAGCCGCCCGGCGCACACCGCTGCCGGGTCAGGCCAGGTGAGCCCGGACTTCCTCGGCGGCCTCGTCCCCGTACGCCTTGGTGAACCGCTCCATGAAGTGCGCCCGCCGCAGCCGGTACTCCTGCGTCCCGACGGTCTCGATGACGAGCGTCGCCAGCATGCAGCCCACCTGCGCGGCGCGCTCCAGCGAAACGCCCCAGGCCAGTCCGGACAGGAATCCCGCGCGGAAGGCGTCACCGACACCCGTGGGGTCGGCCTTGCGCTCCTCCTCGGCGCAGCCGACCTCGATCGGGTCCTCGCCGACCCGCTCGACGCGCACCCCGCGCGAGCCGAGGGTGGTGACGCGGTGGCCGACCTTGGCGAGGATCTCGGCGTCGCTCCAGCCGGTCTTGGTCTCGATGAGGCCCTTCTCGTACTCGTTGGAGAACAGGTACGTCGCCCCGTCCAGCAGTACGCGGATCTCGTCGCCGTCCATGCGGGCGATCTGCTGGGAGAAGTCGGCGGCGAAGGGGATCGCGCGCGAGCGGCACTCCTCCGTGTGGCGGAGCATCGCCTCGGGGTCGTCGGCGCCGATGAGGACCAGGTCGAGGCCGCCCACCCGGTCGGCGACGGTCTTCAGCTCGATGAGGCGGGCCTCGCTCATCGCTCCGGTGTAGAACGAGCCGATCTGGTTGTGGTCGGCGTCGGTGGTGCACACGAAGCGGGCCGTGTGCAGGGTCTCGGAGATCCGGACGGACTCGGTGTCCACGCCGTGCCGGTCGAGCCAGGCCCGGTACTCGTGGAAGTCGGAGCCGGCGGCACCGACCAGGATCGGCAGCGTGCCGAGCTGGCCCATCCCGAAGGCGATGTTCGCGCCGACGCCGCCGCGGCGCACGTCGAGGTTGTCCACCAGGAAGGAGAGCGAAACCGTGTGCAGCTGGTCCGCGACCAGCTGGTCGGCGAAGCGGCCGGGGAAGGTCATGAGGTGGTCGGTGGCGATGGAGCCGGTGACTGCGATGCGCACGACGGGGATTCTCCTGCGGAAGGCTGGATTGACAGTTCACGCTACCCGGTCGGGCCGTCTGCTCTGTAGGTGGCGAAACTACCCGATAGTAGATCTTTCTTCGCGCCCGACGCGGGCCTACCGTGCCGTCATGACGAACCTCAAGTTCCGCTCCGCCGCTCCGGCCGACCCCGAGGGCGACCTCGCCGCGCTGCGCGGCGACTGCGCCCGGATGGCTCCGCACTGGACGGTTCCCGAGCACACCGAGTCCCGGCCGGTGCCGCCGTCCCTGATCCACGGGGTGACCGTGCCGGACAGGTCCGCGCGGCTGCTGGACGCGATGTCGGACTACGGCGACTGACGCGCCGGGCGCGTTCCGCCGGGAACCGCACGCTCCCCTCCCGCGTCCCATCGCCGTCCCCCACGTGGGGGATGCGGGATACGACCAGCGAGGAGCGATGCGGTGAACACCGAGGGACCCGAGAACCGCGAGCACGCCGAGGGCTCCGAGCACCCGGAGGGAGCAGGGAGCCATGAGGGCCTCGACCGCGTCGAGGACCGCGGGCGGCCCGGGCCGGCGACCGCGGCGGAGGACGGGGCCGACGGCGCCGGGGGCGGCGAGGGCCGGCCCGGCGGGCGGCGGCGGTCGCGGCTCGCCGTCCTGTCCGTCGCCGCCGCCGTGCTGCTGGTCGGGGGCGGTGGCGCCTATCTCGCGGCGAACAGCGGCACGGGCAGCTCCGCGGGCGGCCCCGGAGCGGGCGGCGGGGCCACTCCCCCACCGCTCGCCCTGGACGGCTTCGGCGGCGCGGGCGGCATCGCCCCGGGCGAGCCGGACCCCTACGGCGCGACCTACGTGGCCGGCGGCGAGCTGCCGGACGGGCCCGGCTCCGCGCCGGTGTACGTGCCGAAGGGCGAGGTCGGCAAGGACGCGGTGGCCCGGCTGGCGAAGGCGCTCGGCGTCGACGGCACGCCGGTGGCCGAGGGAGGGATCTGGCGGGTCGGCGGCAAGGACGGCTCCGGGCCGAGCCTCCAGGTGAACCGGGACGCGCCGGGCAGCTGGAGCTTCAACCGGTATGCGCCGGGCACGGACAACTGCAGGAAGGGCGTCCTGTGCACGCATGACCCGATGGGCCCCACCGGCGCCCCGGTGAGCGTGCCGAAGGCGACCGAGGCCGCCGCACCGGTGCTGAAGGCGGCCGGATTGGACGACGCGAAGATCGACGCGGGCCAGGTCATGGGCACCCAGCGGGTGGTCAACGCCGAGCCGGTGGTCGGCGGGCTGCCGACGTACGGCTGGACGACCGGCCTGATCGTGGACCGGCAGGGCGAGCTGGTCGGCGGGCACGGGCTGCTGGGGGTGCCGGTGAAGGGCGATGTGTATCCCGTGCTGAGCGCCGCGAAGACGCTGAAGCTGATGAACGCGGCGCCGAAGGGCGACCACCGGATGGGGATCGGCGGCTGTGCCGCTCCGGTGCCGCTGAAGGACCGGCTGGAGCAGCCCTGCGGCACCTCCACGGCGGGGTCGAAGTCCGCCATGACGGTGCCGAAGCAGGGAGGCGACCGGGCCACCGTGGACAAGGCGGTGTTCGGGCTGGCCGCGCACTCCGTCGCCGGGCGGCAGACGCTGGTGCCGTCCTGGCTGTTCGAGGTGCGCGCGCCGGCGGACCAGGGTGCGTCCACGGTGACGTATCCGGCGGTCGATCCCCGGTACCTGGCGTCGGCGGCGGCTCCCTCCGGCGGGCCGAGCAGGGCGCCGAAGCCGCACTCCGTGAAGGTGACCGGCTACTCGGCCGACGGCCGGGAGCTGACCGTGAGCTTCTTCGGCGGGGTGTGCGCCGACTACCGGGCGACGGCCGAGGAGAGCGCCGAGCGGGTGACGGTCACGGTCACCGAGACGCCCTGGCCGGACAAGGTGTGCGTGCTGATCGCCAAGGAGTACGTGAAGACCGTACGGCTGGCCGCGCCGCTGCACGCTCGGACGGTGGTCGGTGCCGACGGCGCGCGGATCCCGCGGGCCGAGCCCGGCGCGTTGCGTCCGGACGCCTCACCGCAGGCCCGTTAGCCGCGCAGACGGCGAAGGAGCCGTTCGGCGTACGACGAAGGCGGCGGCCCCCCGTACAGGGGGCCGCCGCCTCTCTCGGTCCGCCGGGCCGCGGGGGCCGGCGGCTCAGCTGAAGGAGTCGCCGCAGGCGCAGGAACCGGTCGCGTTCGGGTTGTCGATCGTGAAGCCCTGCTTCTCGATGGTGTCCACGAAGTCGACGGTGGCGCCGCCCAGGTACGGAGCGCTCATCCGGTCCGTGACGACCTTGACGCCGCCGAAGTCCTTCTCCACGTCTCCGTCGAGCGAGCGCTCGTCGAAGAAGAGCTGGTAGCGCAGGCCGGAGCAGCCGCCGGGCTGGACGGCGACACGCAGCGCGAGGTCGTCGCGCCCTTCCTGGTCGAGCAGGGCCTTGACCTTGGCCGCGGCGGCGTCGGTCAGGATGATGCCGTCGGTGACGGTGGTGGTCTCGTCCGATACGGACATCTACATCTCTCCCGGGTTGTACGGAGACTGCTTGCCGACGAGTGCAACCGTCGCTTCCGCGGATTCATTCCGGGCCGGGCAGTCGCGTTGTCGCGTGATGCTTGCCTCTTCATGCTCGCACATGGCTCACGACGCCGACAGCGTCCCGCGGGGGACCCGGGCGGGATTCACGTCACATCGACGCTATGGCCATCGTCAAAGTGACGTGAACCAGTTATGATAGATAGCGTCAGTTAGACGAAAAGTAGAAAGGGTGCGTGTCGTGACCACCGCCCAGACCCCGGAGCTCGACGTGCAGCCGACTCCGCTCGCCCTGCTGCTGCTCGGCCGTGAGGCCGACCCGAAGAGCGAGCGGGGCGTCGAGTGCCCCGGTGACCTGCCCTCGCCGTCCGACCCGGACCTGGTCGAGCGTGCCCGCGCGGCCAAGGAGAAGCTCGGCGACAAGGTCTTCGTGCTCGGCCACCACTACCAGCGCGACGAGGTCATCCAGTTCGCGGACGTCACGGGCGACTCCTTCAAGCTGGCCCGGGACGCGGCCGCTCGCCCGGAGGCCGAGTACATCGTCTTCTGCGGTGTGCACTTCATGGCCGAGTCGGCGGACATCCTCACCTCCGGCGACCAGAAGGTCGTCCTGCCCGACCTCGCCGCCGGCTGTTCGATGGCCGACATGGCGACCGCCGAGCAGGTCGCGGAGTGCTGGGACGTCCTGACCGAGGCGGGCATCGCCGAGCAGGTGGTGCCGGTCTCGTACATGAACTCCTCGGCCGACATCAAGGCGTTCACCGGCAGGCACGGCGGCACGATCTGCACCTCGTCCAATGCCGAGCGCGCGCTGGAGTGGGCCTTCGAGCAGGGCGAGAAGGTGCTGTTCCTGCCCGACCAGCACCTCGGCCGCAACACCGCGGTCCGGGACATGGGCATGTCCCTGGACGACTGCGTGGTCTACAACCCGCACAAGCCGAACGGCGGGCTGAGCACGGACGAGCTGCGGGCCGCCAAGATGATCCTGTGGCGGGGCCACTGCTCGGTGCACGGCCGCTTCAGCCTGGAGTCGGTCGACGACGTCCGTGCGCGCATCCCGGGCGTGAACGTCCTGGTCCACCCCGAGTGCAGGCACGAGGTCGTGGCCGCGGCGGACTACGTCGGCTCCACCGAGTACATCATCAAGGCGCTGGAGGCGGCCCCGGCCGGCTCCAAGTGGGCCATCGGCACCGAGCTGAACCTGGTCCGCCGCCTGGCGAACCGTTTCGCTCCCGAGGGCAAGGAGATCGTCTTCCTCGACCGGACGGTCTGCTTCTGCTCGACCATGAACCGCATCGACCTGCCCCATCTGGTCTGGGCCCTGGAGTCCCTGGCCGAGGGCAACCTGGTCAACCGGATCGAGGTCGACGAGGAGACGGAGGCGTTCGCCAAGCTGGCGCTGGAGCGGATGCTCGCCCTTCCGTAGGACGCGCGAAAGGGCCGGGTCCCGTGTGCGGGACCCGGCCCTTCGCCATGCCGTGGGGCAGGACTGCCGAAGCGGTCAGACTCCGGCCGGCTCCGGCAGCTTCTCCGCCTTCGCCTCCTTCTTCGCCGCCCGCTTCCTCGCGCGGCGCTCCTTGCGCAGCTCCAGCATCGCGTAGAGCGTCGGGACGAGGAGGAGCGTCAGCAGGGTGGAGGTGATCAGACCGCCGATCACGACCACCGCGAGCGGCTGGGCGATGAAGCCGCCCTCGCCGGTGACGCCCAGCGCCATCGGCAGCAGGGCGAAGACCGTCGCCAGGGCCGTCATGAGGATCGGGCGCAGACGGTGCCGGCCGCCCTCGATCACGGCCTCGACCACGCCGTAGCCCTGTCGGCGGTACTGGTTGATCAGATCGATCAGCACGATCGCGTTGGTCACCACGATGCCGATCAGCATCAGCATGCCGATCATCGCCGGGACGCCCATCGGGGTGCCGGTGGCGACCAGCAGGCCGATCGCGCCGGTCGCCGCGAACGGGATCGACACCAGCAGGATCAGGGGCTGGGCGAGCGAGCGGAACGTCGCGACCAGGAGCATGAAGACGATCGCGATCGCCGCCAGCATGGCCAGGCCCAGGTTCTTGAACGCGTCGTTCTGGTCGGAGGTGACACCGCCGATCTCGGCAGTGGCACCCGCCGGCAGCTTCAGCGCCTTGATCTTCGACTGGAGCTTGGTGCTGACCGCGCCCGTGTTGTCACCGGTCGGCTTGGCCGTGACCGTCGCGGCACGCTGCCCGTCGATCCGGGTCAGCGACACCGGGCCGTCCACGAGCTGCACCGTGGCGATGTCACCGAGCTTCACCGGGCCGACACGCAGGTTCTTCAGCTGAGCCAGGGTCGTGGCGGGCTTGGCGGAGCGCACCACGACATCGCGCTCGGTGTCGTCGAGGGTCGCCTTCGCCGCCGTCGTACCGCGCACCGCCTGGGCGACCACCGCGCCCAGCTTCTGGTCGTCGAAACCGGCGGCCGCCGCCTTGGCGCCCGCCTTGACCGAGATCCGCGGCACGCTGGTGGCGAGGTCGCTGGTGACGTCCGTGACGCCGTCGAGGCCCGCGACGGTGGAGCGGACCTGCTCCGAGGCCGTGCGCAGGGCCTGCGGGTCGGAGGCCTTGACCACGACGCTCAGGTCCTGGTTGCCGAAGCCGTCACCGGCCGACACGGTGGTCGTACCGATGCCCTGGAGCTTCTTCAGCCCGTCCTCGAGATGCTTTTGGACGTCGTCGTACGAATTCGAGTCCTTCAGCATGATCTGGTACGACGCCTGGTTGGTGTCGGTGCCGCCGCCGAAGGCCGCCATGAAGCCGGAGGAGCCGACGGTGACCTGGTAGTCCTTGACGCCCTCGGTGGCGGCGATCAGCTGCTCGACCCGCTTCGCCTGCCTGTCCGTCTCGGCGAGGCTGGTGCCGGGCTTCAGCTCCTGCTTGACGGTGAGGACCTCCTGCTCGCCCTGGTCGAAGAAGTTCGTCTTCAGCAGGCCGCCCATGCCGAACGTGACCACGAGGACCACGATCGCGATCAGCACACTAGTGAGACGGCGGCGCGTGGCGAAGCGCAGAACGGGGACGTAGAAGCGCTGGAGGCGGCTGTTCGCCTCCTTCTCCTCGGCCCGCCGGCGGGCCTCGGCCGCGTCCTCGGGGGTGCCCTTCGGGGCGCGCAGGAACCAGTACGCCAGGACCGGCACGACCGTCAGCGACACCAGCAGGGAGGCCAGCAGGGCCGCCGTCACCGTGATGCTGAACGAGCCGAACAGGGCGCCCACCATGCCGCCGACCAGCCCGATCGGCAGGAACACGGCGACCGTGGTGAGGGTGGAGGAGGTGACCGCGCCGGCGACCTCGCGCACCGCGTTCAGGATCGCGTCCCCCCGCTCCTCGCCGTAGCCGAGGTGCCGCTTGATGTTCTCCAGCACAACGATCGAGTCGTCGACGACACGGCCGATGGCGATGGTCAGCGCACCGAGCGTGAGCATGTTCAGCGACAGGCCGCGCGTCCACAGCACGATCAGGGCGAGGACGACGGACAGCGGGATGGACACGGCCGTGACCAGCGTCGAACGGATCGACGCGAGGAAGACCAGGATGACCAGGACCGCGAAGAGCAGACCCAGCGCGCCCTCCGTCGTCAGGCCCTTGATGGACTTGGAGACGGCCGGGCCCTGGTCGCTGACGACCGTGAGCTTCGCGCCGGAGCCGAGCTGCGTGCGCAGCTCGGGCAGCTTGTCCTTGACCGCGTCGGAGATGCTGACCGCGCTGCCGTCGTGGTCCATCGTCACGTTGACGGCGAGGCTGGGCCTGCCGTCGGTGCGGGTGATGGAGTCGGCCGGGGCCGGCTGCTCCTTGACGGTGGCCACGTCACCGAGACGTACGGGCTTGCCGCCGCTCTCGCCCGTGACCATCAGGTCCTGGATCTGCCGCAGCGAGGTGAAGCCGCCGCCGACCTGGACGGTGCGGTTGGCGCCGTTCTCGTCGAAGGAGCCGGCCGGGACGGTCGCGCCGCCCGCCTGCAGGGCCTGGCCGAGCGCGGCGGAGGTGAGACCCGCCCGAGCGAGCCCGGCGTCGTCCGGGGTGACCGTGACCTGTACATCGCGGACGCCGGTGACCTGGACGCGGCCGACGCCGGCGATGTCCTTCAGGGTCGGTACGACGGTCTTGTCCAGCTGGTCGGCGAGGGCCTGCTGGTCCTTGCCGGAGGTGACGGCGAGGACCACGGTCGGCATGTCGTCCGTGGAGCCGGAGACGACCTGCGGGTCGACGGCGTCCGGCAGCTGGTTGCGGGCCCGGTTCACGGCCTGCTGGACGTCGGAGACGATCTGCTTGGTGTCGTTGCCGTAGTCGAAGGACGCCATGATCACGGCGTTGCCCTCACTGGCGGTCGAGGTGACGCCCTTGACGCCGGAGACGCCCTGGAGGTTGGTCTCGATCGGCTCGACGACCTGCTTCTCGACCACATCGGGCGAGGCACCCTGGTACGGCGCGATCACCGACACCATGGGCAGGTTGATGGTGGGCAGCAGCTGCTGCTTGATCTGGGGTATCGCGATCAGCCCGAAGACGAGCGCGACGAGCGACATCAGGCCTATGAGGGCCCGTTGCCGGAGGCTGAATCTCGACAGCCAGGACATGGATCAGGGTCTCTCTTCTGTGAGCGGCAGACCCTTTCACCTTGAACCATCACGGAGAGCCGAACCGTAGGCCCAGGGTCCATTTCCTTATCCGAGCCCTACTCCGCCCGCAGTACGCCGGGGTGGAGAACGGAGTACACCGCGGGTGGGCACGGGTGGAGATCAGTCCGTGCGCGGCCGGACCAGCCCCGACTCGTACGCGATCACCACGAGCTGTGCCCGGTCGCGCGCGCCCAGCTTGGCCATGGCCCGGTTGACGTGCGTCTTCACCGTCAGCGGGCTGACCGACAGCCGCTCGGCGATCTCGTCGTTGGAGTGGCCGCCCGCGACCTGGACGAGCACCTCGCGCTCCCGGCCGGTGAGGGCGCCGAGCCGCGCCGAGCGCGCCGGGTCACGGTCGTCGCCGTCGCCCTGGGCGAGGAAGCGCGCGATCAGCCCCTTGGTGGCGGTCGGCGACAGCAGGGCCTCGCCGCCCGCCGCGACCCGGATGGCGTTCAGCAGTTCCTCCGGCTCGCTGCCCTTGCCGAGGAAGCCGGAGGCGCCCGCGCGCAGGGCCTGGACCACGTAGTCGTCGACCTCGAACGTGGTCAGGATGACCACGCGGACCTGGGCGAGGGACGGCTCCTCGCTGATCATCCGGGTCGCGGCGAGCCCGTCGGTGCCCGGCATCCGAATGTCCATGAGGACGACGTCCGCGCGCTGCTCCTGCGCCAGGCGAAACGCTTCGGCGCCGTCGGAGGCCTCGCCCACCACCTCCATGTCGGGCTCGGAGTCGACCAGCACCCGGAACGCGCTGCGCAGCAGGGCCTGGTCGTCTGCGAGCAGGACACGGATCGTCATGCGGACTCCCCCGGGGCCGTCGTACGGGTCTTGAGGGGCAGGATCGCATGGACGCGGAAACCGCCGCCGTAGCGGGGCCCTGTGGTGAGGGTGCCGCCGAGGGCGGTGACCCGCTCACGCATGCCGAGCAGCCCGTGGCCGCCGCCGGCCCCGGGCACACCCGCCGCGCCCGCGCCGTCGTCCACCACGGTGACCTCGACGTTCGGTCCGACGCGTACGACGCTGACCTCGGCCCCGGCCCCGGCCCCCGCGTGCTTCTGCACATTGGTCAGCGCCTCCTGGACGATCCGGTAGGCGGCCAGGTCGACGGCGGCGGGCAGGTCGCCGCCCTGGCCGGCACGGGCCACGGCGACCGGCAGGCCCGCGTTGCGGAAGGTGGCGGCCAGCTCCTCCAGACGGTTCAGGCCGGGCGCGGGCTCGGTCGGGGCCTCGGGGTCGCCGGACTGGCGGAGCAGGCCGACGGTGGCGCGCAGTTCGTCGAGGGCGGAGCGGCTCGCCTCACGGACATGGGCCAGCGCCTCCTTGGCCTGGTCGGGCCGCTTGTCCATGACGTGTGCGGCCACACCTGCCTGCACGTTCACCAGGGCGATGTGATGGGCGACGACGTCGTGCAGATCCCGGGCGATGCGCAGCCGCTCCTCGGCGACCCGGCGGCGCGCCTCCTCCTCACGGGTGCGCTCGGCCCTCTCGGCCCGCTCCCGGATGGCCTGGACGACCGCGCGGCGGCTGCGTACGGCGTCCCCGGCGGTGGCGCCGATGCCGGTCCAGGCGAGCACGCCGAGGTTCTCCTGCGCGTACCAGGGCAGCGGGCCGCCGAGCATGGCGGCGGCCGTCAGCACGGTCATGGTGAGCAGACCGACGCGCCAGGTGGTGGTGCGGTCGGTGGTCGAGGCGACGGTGTACAGGGCGACCACGGCGGCCATCGTGACCGGGGCGCGCGGGTCGCCGGTGACGCACTCGATCACGGCGAAGGTGCCGGTGACGGTGAGGACCGTCTTCGAGGCGCGGCGGCGCAGGACGAGGGCGGCCGCGGCCAGGACCATGAGGAGGAGGCTGAGGGGGGCGGGGGTGCGGACGCCCCAGGTGACGCCGCTGTTGCCGTGCGGGGTCACGAAGGATCCCGCGACCATGCACACCAGCACACCCGCGGCGAGGGCCGCGTCCAGAGCCCAGGGATGTGCCGTGAGGCTGCAGCGGGCGCGGTCGAGAGTGCTCACGAGAAGGAACACTACGGGGGCTTTGCAACGGCCTGTACCGGTGATCGCCCGAGCCGTGCGATCTGGTCCGCCGCCGCTCTGGCACTGGTCTCGGGCGCCGTCGGCAGCACCGGGGACCCGGTCGTCACCGTCACCGTCGCGCAGAGCGGCGCCGACGCCTCCGCGCACTCCGAGGGCTAGGCCGACCTCACCCTGAAGGTGACCGGTCTCGGCGGCAAGACCGCCACGGCCACCCTGCACCACGCGGCCTCCCCGGCCGTCCAGCACTCCGCCGACGCCTATCTGACCGGCGCCTCGGACACCTCCGCCGCCGTGGACGTCGGCGGCGGCCATGTCGTCGTCGGCAACGACGAGGACGACACCCTGCGCCTGTACGACGGTTCGGCCTCGGGCGCGCCGGTGAAGACCTGGGACCTGGGCGGCGCGCTGGGCGCCGACAAGGAGGTCGACATCGAGGGCGCGGGCCGCGTCGGGAACACGATCTACTGGACCGGTTCGCCGGGCAACAACAAGGACGGCGTGTACAAGGCCGACCGGAACACCGTCTTCACCACGCCCCTCTCCGGCTCGGGCGCCGCCACCCGGCTCGCCTTCGGCACGGCCGGGAACCGGCTGCGGGACGACCTGGTGGCCTGGGACGAGGCGAACGGCGACCGCTACGGGTTCGCCGCCGGTACGGCCGACGGCCAGATCCCGAAGGAGATCAACGGCTTCGACGTGGAGGGGCTGGAGTTCGCGCCGGGTTCCGACACCACCGCGTACGTCGGCTTCCGGGCTCCCCTCGCGCCGCCGCAGAACGGCGGCAAGGCGCTGATCGCTCACCCACCCGCAGTGGCAAGAAGTCCCGCACCACCTGGTTCACGCTGAACTACCCCCGAGCGCTCCCCCGGGCCGGGCCGTGGGGCCGTACGACCGGCTCGGGGCCCGGTTCAGCCCGGGATCAGCCCGTCGTCGCTGAGCATCTCCCGGACCTGTGCCAGCGTCGCGTCCGGCGACGGGAGGATCAGATCCGAGGGTTCCAGCGCGTCGTCCGGCAGCGAGGCGCCGAGCCGGCGGACGGAGTCGAGGAGGGCGCCGAGGGTGCGGCGAAAGCCCTCCTCGTCTCCGCCCTCCATCTGCTCCAGCAGCTCGTCGTCCAGCTTGTTCAGCTCGGCGAGGTGGGAGTCGTCCAGCCTCACCTGGCCCTCCCCCATGATCCGTACGATCACGTCGGCCTCCTCGGCTCGGGTCCCGGCGCCGGGCTACTGCTTGTCGAAGCGCGGGGTGTCCTGCGGCTGCTGCTGGGTCTGCCCCTGGCCGGTGCCGCCCTCGATGGCCTGCTGCGGGGCGCCGCCGGCCAGCTCGGCCTTCATGCGCTGCAGCTCCAGCTCTACATCCGTACCACCGGAGAGCCGGTCCAGCTCGGCCGCGATGTCGTCCTTCGCCGTACCCGTCGGGTCGTCCAGGGCGCCGGAGGCGAGCAGTTCGTCGATGGCTCCGGCGCGGGCCTGGAGCTGCTGCGTCTTGTCCTCGGCACGCTGGATGGCCAGGCCGACGTCGCCCATCTCCTCGGAGATGCCGGTGAAGGCCTCGCCGATCCGGGTCTGGGCCTGGGCGGCGGTGTAGGTGGCCTTGATGGTCTCCTTCTTCGTACGGAACGCGTCCACCTTGGCCTGCAGGCGCTGGGCCGCCAGGGTGAGCTTCTCCTCCTCGCCCTGCAGGGTCGTGTGCTGCGTCTCCAGGTCGGTGACCTGCTGCTGGAGGGCGGCGCGCCGGGACAGCGCCTCGCGGGCGAGGTCCTCGCGGCCGAGCGCGAGCGCCTTGCGGCCCTGGTCCTCCAGCTTGGTGGACTGCTGCTGCAACTGGTTGAGCTGGAGTTCCAGGCGCTTGCGGCTGGTCGCCACGTCGGCGACCCCGCGACGCACCTTCTGCAGCAGCTCCAGCTGCTTCTGGTACGAGTAATCCAGGGTCTCGCGCGGGTCCTCGGCCCGGTCAAGGGCCTTGTTCGCCTTCGCGCGGAAGATCATCCCCATACGCTTCATGACACCGCTCATGGGCTTCGCGCGCCCCCTTCTGACGGACTCCAGCTCACAGATCCTGCGACAGGACCACAGTACGGGCCCTGACTCCATTACCGCACTGTTCGGGGAGTGATGCGGTCATCCCCAAGGACGACTGCCGACGACATCGATCCGGCGTGAGGAGTAGGTGGTCCTCCGGGTGAGCCTTTCCGGGCCGGCCGCGGTCTCCTCGGTGACCGCCGGGTGAAGCGTCTGCAACGTCCCCTCTGTCCCCCTACGACGTCCGGTGTTGCCGGATCGTTCCCCGCCGGGCTGGGGTCCATGCCCGTGCAGCGCTTACCCTTGGGTTTTGTGTTCCGTAGCCGTGCCAAGGAAGAGAAGGCTCCCACCGACAAGACGCCGGTGGAGCTTTCCAAGCAGCCCCGTGACCCGCAGGCCCCGAAGGGCAGGCCCACGCCCAAGCGCAGTGAGGCCCAGTCCCAGCGGCGCAGCGTGGCCAACACGCCGACCACCCGCAAGGAGGCCGCGAAGCGCCAGCGCGAGGACCGGCGCCAGGCCCTGAACCGGCAGCGCCAGGCACTGGCCACCGGTGACGAGCGCTATATGCCCGCCCGGGACAAGGGCCCGGTCCGCAAGTTCGCCCGCGACTGGGTGGACTCGCGGTTCAACGTGGCGGAGTTCTTCCTGCCGCTCGCCGTCGTGATCCTCGTGCTGAGCGTGGTGCGGGTACCGGCGATCCAGTCGATCGCGCTGCTGATGTGGCTCGTGGTGATCGTGCTGATCGTGCTGGACGCGGCGTTCAGCGGGTTCCGGCTGAAGAAGCGGCTCAAGGAGCGCTTCCCGGACCAGAACACGCGCGGCGCGGTCGCCTACGCCCTGATGCGGTCCCTCCAGATGCGCCGGCTCCGGCTGCCGAAGCCGCAGGTCAAGCGCGGAGAGCGGCTCTGAGCGCAGACGCTTTCACCGGGGGCGCGGCGCAGGCCTGGCTGACCAAGCTGGGCGGACTGCGCGATGTCGTACGCCAGGAACTGGTGGCTCGCCAGCTGGACGAGCAGATAGCCGGGCGGTTCCCGGTCGGGCAGCGGCTGCGCGTGCTCGACGTGGGAATGGGCCAGGGCACGCAGGCGCTGCGGCTGGCCCGGCTCGGCCATCAGGTGACCGGGGTCGAGCAGGATCCGACGATGATCGCCACCGCGCGCGAGGCGCTGGCCGCGCAGCCGGAGGGCATCCGCGAGCGGGTGCGGCTGGTGCAGGGCGACGGACGCGACACCGGGGTGCACTTCCTGCCGGGCAGTTTCGACGTGGTGCTGTGCCACGGCGTGCTGATGTACGTCGAGGAGCCCGATCCGCTGCTGGCGGGGCTGGCCCGGATGCTCGCCCCCGGCGGGCTGCTCTCCCTCCTCGTGCGCAACGCCGACGCGCTCGCCCTGCGGCCGGGCCTGTCCGGCGACTGGCCGGGCGCCCTGGCCGCCTTCGACACCACCGCCTACCGCAACCGCCTCGGGCTGGACGTCCGCGCCGACCGGCTGTCGGCGCTCACCGGCACGCTCGCCGGGATCGCCGCCCCGCTGCACGCCTGGTACGGCGTGCGGGTCTTCACGGACACGGCCGCGGACGACGCACCGATCCCGGACGACCTCCAGACGCTGCTGGCCGCCGAGGAACGGGCGGGGCGCACCGATCCCTACCGGGGGACCGCGGCACTGCTGCACCTGTGCGGCGTCCGGGGCTGAGCCCGTTCGGGGGTACACCACGGGCCCGCCCGTCACCGTCCGGTGAGACTCGGGGCATGGACGCTTCCCGTACCCGTGCCCCCGGCAAGGCGGTGCCCGCCGCGGCGGTGATGTGCTGCGCCGTCCTCGCCGCCGGCTGCTCGCCCACCTCCGCTCCGGGGGCGCGGGACACCGGCACCACGACGACCGCGCAGGCGGCCGTGCCGATGACCGCGGCCGATCTGCAGAACCAGTACCAGAAGATCATCAAACAGGTCCTGCCCTCGGTCGTGCAGATCCAGGCGAGCCACGAACTGGGCTCCGGGGTGGTGTACGACGACAGCGGCCACATCGTCACCAACGCGCACGTGCTCGAGTCCGAGAAGTCCTTCAAGGTGACCACGGCCAACAGCGAGGAGCCGCTCACCGCCAGTCTGGTGTACGCCTACCCCGAGCAGGACCTGGCCGTGATCAAGCTGAACAAGATGCCGGCCGGACTGAAGGCGGCGAAGTTCGGCGACTCCGAGAAGGTGGAGGTCGGCCAGATCGTGCTGGCCATGGGCTCGCCGCTCGGGCTGTCGTCCAGCGTGACCCAGGGCATCGTCTCGGCGACCGGGCGGACCGTCAGCGAGGCGGGCGGGGGGACGGGCGCGACGATCGCGAACATGGTGCAGACCTCGGCCGCGATCAACCCCGGCAACAGCGGCGGCGGCCTGGTCGACCTGGACGGGCAGGTCATCGGCATCCCGACGCTCGGCGCCGCCGACCCCCAGCTCGGGGGCAGCGCGGCACCCGGCATCGGGTTCGCGATCCCGGCGTCGTTGGTGAAGACGATCGCCGACCAGATCATCAAGCAGGGCAAGGTCGTCGACTCGGGGCGGGCCGCGCTCGGCATCACCGGGCGCACCGTCGTGGACGAGCGCTACCAGCCCACCGGGGTGGCCGTGGTCACCGTCAAGAGCGGCGGCGCGGCCGGCAGGGCGGGCCTGAGGCCGGGCGACATCATCACCAAGCTCGACGACGAGTCGATCTCGACCATCACCTCGCTGTCGCAGGCACTGGCGGCGGACAAGCCGGGCCAGCGGGCGACGGTGACGTACCAGCGCAACGGTGTCGAGAAGACGGTGAAGGTGACGCTGAGCCAGCAGTGAGAAGGGGGTACGACCGGACCCGGCCGCACCCCCGGGGGCTCAGCTCTCCGCGGCGGCCTGCAGGCTCATCGGCCCGTAGATCTCGGTGCCCTCCTCGAAGAGCCGGACCTGTTCGACGCCACCGTCCAGCAGCGCCCGCCACTCCTCGCCGATCCAGGACTCGGCATCCCCCTGCGTGGTGAACTCCTCGGGCTGCACCGGGGGCTGGACCTCCGTCCCGTCGGCCTTCTCGAACCGCCACGTCCACGCCGTCATCTGGACCTCCTTTGATCCCACACCTGCTGGAAGACTAGCCGGAAGCGCACGACCTGATCAGAGGGGCGAAAATCGATTCCGTGGAAGTGACTCTGCTCGGTACCGGCGCCCCGGCCGGACTGCCCCGCCCCGACTGCCCCTGCGCCGCCTGCGCGACCGCGCTCGGACCGGACGCCCGGGCGGCCACGGCCGTGCTGGTGGACGGCACGCTGCTGCTCGACCTGACGCCGGGCGTGGCGTTCGCCGCGGCGCGGGCCGGGCATTCGCTGGGCGGGGTACGGCAGGTGCTGCTGTCGCATCCGCACGACGGACCGGCGGTGGAGGTGCCGGCCGGGCTGCCGCAGCCCGGCCGGGTGCCGGACGGGCGGGAGCTGGCGCTGCTGACGGGGCATCGGGTGCGGGCCGTGGCGATGGACGCGGGCGGCACCGGGTACGCGGTGACCGGGCCGGACGGGCAGCGGCTGCTGTATCTGCCCCCGGGCGGGGCGCCGGCCGGTCTGGAGGCGGCGCCGGCGGAGTCGTACCACCTGGTTCTCGCCGACGTGGTGGGGCGCCCGGACGCGCTGGCCCGGCTGCGGGCGGTCGGTTCCGCCGGCCCCACGACGGACGTCGTCGCCGTCCATCTCGACCACGACGTGCCGCCCGGCGCGGAGTTGCGGCGCCGGCTGGCCGCCGCCGGGGCGCGGGCCGTGCCGGACGGTACGACGCTGGCGGTCGGCGCGTACGAGGAGGTGCCGGACGTGCCGCGCCGGACGCTGGTGCTGGGCGGGGCCCGCTCGGGCAAGTCGGTGGAGGCCGAGCGGCGGCTCGCGTCCTTCCCGGACGTGCTGTACGTGGCGACGGGCGGGACGCGCGGCGGGGACACCGAGTGGGCGCAGCGGGTGGCCGTGCACCGGGAGCGGCGGCCGGGGTCGTGGCGTACGGCGGAGACGACGGACCTGGTGCCGCTGCTGCGCGAGGACGGGCCGCCGTTGCTGATCGACTGTCTGTCGCTGTGGCTGACGGACGTCATGGACCGCGTGGGGGCGTGGGACGACGCGGAGTGGGCGGGCGGCGGTGAGAAGTCCCTGCGGGAGCGGGTGCGGGAGCTGGCCGAGGCGGTGCGCCGCACTCGGCGGACCGTGGTCGCCGTGTCCAACGAGGTGGGGTCGGGGATCGTGCCGGCGACCGCGTCCGGGCGGCGGTACCGGGATGAACTGGGCCGGTTGAACGCGGTGTTCGCCGACGAGTGCGAGCAGGTGCTGCTGATCGTCGCCGGGCAGGCGTCGGTGCTGCGGGGGTGACGCGGGTCCGCTCGCCTTCCGGCGCCGGCGAGGCGCGGGCACGCACGGCGCGCGCGGTCAGCGGACGGGTTTGCGGGCCACGATCCGATACGCGTTGGAGAACCGTGTGTGGCGCAGCAGCGGCGCCAGGACGTGGTCGAGGGCCGACACCGGATCCCGCAGGGGCGCCGCGGCGAACCTCAGCAGGGCATAGGGGGCCGAGGCCAGGGCGAGGGCGCCCGAGAGGTCGTAGGGGATGTGCGGGCCGCTGCGGTCGGTCACGAGGATCGCGCAGCCCAGCGCCTCCAACTCCGCGCGCAGGTTGCGCAGCGGCACCAGGTGCAGATGGCGGGGCTGGCCGTAGGGGAGCCATCGTCTGCCGAGCAGGGTGGCGAACGCACAGCGCGGGTCGGCGACTTCGACGATCAGGTGGCCGCCGGGGCGCAGCACCGTCAGGGCCGCGCGGAGTTCGGCGCGCGGGTCGGGCGCGTGCTCCAGATGGCGGAACATGCTGAGCACGTCGTAGCGGGCGCGCAGCCGGGCCGTCGTCGCGGGGGCGGCGAGGTAGCCGCGGTGGGCCTCCTCGACCCGCTCCTCCAGCTGCGCCTGCTCCACCCGGGCCGTGGGGTCCAGGCCGTCGAAGCTCGTGTACGGGAAGAACTCCTTCGCCGCCTCGGGGAATCGGGCGTGGCC
Source organism: Streptomyces yokosukanensis (assembly GCF_001514035.1). Classification (GTDB taxonomy): domain Bacteria; phylum Actinomycetota; class Actinomycetes; order Streptomycetales; family Streptomycetaceae; genus Streptomyces; species Streptomyces yokosukanensis. The sequence goes on from NZ_KQ948211.1 coordinate 20,054, forward strand.
CGTGCCCACGTCCAGCCAGCTCTCGGGTTCGCCCAGCGCCGACAGCTTGTGGGCGGTGGCGCGGTGCCGGCGGCGGACCGCGTCGGCGGACAGCACCCGGGCGGTGAACTCCTCCAGTTGCCGTTCGTAGACGTCCCGGTGGAAGAAGGCGAACCCCTCCGCCGTGAGCCGGGGGTTCTGGAAGGTGTGGGCGCAGTCCCGGCACTGTTCGACGACGAACCTGCCCGGCCGGTGCCGCAGCGGGTCACGCATCCGTGCCCGGGTGCGCAGCCGTGCGGAGCCGCACCAGGGGCAGTTCTCGCGACGCGGTTCGAGGAGCGGGTCGCAGGACCGCTGGGCGTACCCCCCGTGGGGGAGGTTCTTCGGGGTGACGGGCGAGGTCGGCATGGGCGGCTCCCTGAGCGACATTCCGCTGCAAACCGGAACGTAAGGGATCCTGATCTTGGGTGCAAAGACGTCGCCGGTACATGGTGACCGTGTGGCGCGGAAGCGTTCGTTCTCTGCCGGTACTGTTCGGCGAATGAGCAGGCTTAATCTGGACGACTTCACCGATCTGATCGAGCGCCCGGACGGGGGCGTGCGCCGTGACGCCGAGGCCCGGCGGGAGCGCCAGAACGTGCCGCCCGGGGCGCTGGGCCGCCTCGACGAGCTGGGTGAGTGGCTGGCCGCCGCGCAGAGCGCCGTACCGGTACGTCCCATCGATCGGCCCCGGGTGATCCTCTTCGCCGGTGACCACGGCGTCGCCGAGCTGGGTGTCTCGGCGCGGCCCGCGGGCGGTGCGCGGGAGCTGGTGCGGGCGGTGCTGGAGGGCGCGAGCCCGGTGTCCGTGCTCGCCCGGCGGCAGGAGGTGCCGGTACGGATCGTGGACATGGCCCTGGACTGCGCTCCGGACGCCTTCCCCGAGGACGTCGTACGGCACCGGGTGCGGCGCGGCAGCGGCCGTATCGACATCGAGGACGCGCTCACCCTGGACGAGGCCGAGGCGGCGCTGCGCGCGGGCATCGCCGTCGCCGACGAGGAGGCCGACTCGGGTACGGATCTGGTGGTGCTCGGCGACATCAGCGTGGGCGGCACCACGGCCGCGGCGGTGCTGATCGCCGCGCTGTGCGGGACCGACGCCTCGGTGGTGACCGGGCGGGGCGGGCTCGCGATCGACGACCTGGCGTGGATGCGCAAGTGCGCCGCGATCCGGGACGCGCTCAGGCGGGCGCGGCCGGTGCTCGGGGACCAGTTGCAGCTGCTCGCGACCGTGGGCGGGGCGGACCTCGCGGCCATGACCGGGTTCCTGCTGCAGTGCGCGGTGCGGAAGCTGCCGGTGATCCTGGACGGCGTCGTGGCCGCCGCGTGCGCGCTGGTCGGGCAGCGGATCGCGTTCCGGGCGCCGGACTGGTGGCTGGCCGGGCACGACAGCGGGGAGCCGGGGCAGGCGAAGGCGCTGGACCGGATGGCCCTGGAACCGCTGCTGGAGCAGGGGGTGCAGATCGGCGAGGGCGCGGGGGCCGTGCTGGCGCTTCCGCTGGTGCGGAGCGCTGCCGCGCTGGCCGCCGAGCTGCCCGAGAGGCCGGAGCCGGAGAAGGAGCCGGAGAGCGAGCCGCGGAACGAGCCGGAGAAGAGGCCGGAAGAGCCGACGGAGTAGTCGGGTTTCGGCCGGTTCGGCGCAGCCGGACTCCGCCGTACCGGCCGAGTGCCGGCGCGGCGGAGCGGGGAGAACCCCCGGCGGAAAAGTGTGGTTCGCCAGGGCGGCGCCCATATGATCCTGACCCATGGGAGATGCCCGAATTGCCGTGCCGCAGGAAGCCGAACCGGGGCGTCCGGGCGAGGAGGGGCGGCGGTCCACCGGGGCCTCCCGGCGGGCCGCCGCCTTCGCTGTCTGGTACCTGCGGACCGTCGCCTTCATCAACTTCCTCAGCGCGGTCTGGGTCTCGCTCGGCCAGGACGTGCGCCGGCACAACCAGGACGACTTCTTCACGCCGTACCTGCTGACGGCCGGTTTCGCCTCGGGTGTGTTCACCGCGTTCCTGGCGATCACCATGCGGCGCAGGAAGCGGGCCGCCTGGATCCTCAATCTCGTGCTCAGCGGGGCCTTCCTCGCCCTGTTCGCGTTCGCCATGATCTTCCCGGAGCTGCGGCGGTACCCGCAGAACTGGATCTCCCTGGGGCTCACGGCCGCCTTCGTCGGCACGCTGGTCGTGGGCCGCCGCGAGTTCTACGCGAAGGGCGACCGGTCCAACCCCCGGCTCGCGGCGACGGTCGCGGTCGGCGGCGGGCTGGTCGCGAGCCTGCTGGCCGCGCTGCTGGTGACGGTCACCAACCAGGCGCCGGACGCGGCCCGTTCGACCCTTGTGGAGCGCTGGCACTACGGCAATCTGCGTCTGGTGTCCGTGTCGGCCGACGAGTCCAGCTTCCCTGGGATCGCCCCGCCGAACTGGGCCAACGTCACGATCAACGTGCTCAGCACGGTTCTCGTCCTCGCCGTGTTCTACGCCGCCTTCCGCTCCCGGCGCGCCGTCGACCCGATCACCGAGGAGGACGGGAAGCAGCTGCGGACCCTGCTGGAGCGGCACGGCGAGCGGGACTCGCTGGGCTACTTCGCGCTGCGCCGCGAGAAGAGCGTGGTGTGGTCGCCCACGGGCAAGGCGGCCGTCGCCTACCGGGTGGTCGGCGGGGTGAGCCTCGCGTCCGGGGATCCGCTCGGGGATCCGGAGGCCTGGCCCGGCGCGATCGCGCCATGGCTGGCCGAGGCACGGGCGCACGGGTGGATCCCGGCGGTGATGGGGGCGAGCGAGGAGGCCGGGACGGTCTACGCCCGGCACGGCCTCGACGCCCTGGAACTCGGCGACGAGGCGATCGTCGAGGTCGCCGACTTCACGCTGGAGGGCCGGGCGATGCGGACGGTCCGGCAGGCGTACAACCGGGTGAAGCGGGCCGGGTACCAGGTGCGGATCCGGCGGCACGAGGACATCTCGGCGGACGAGATGGCGTATCTCGTCGAACGCGCCGACGACTGGCGGGACGGGGCGACCGAGCGCGGCTTCAGCATGGCGCTCGGCCGGCTCGGGGACCCCGAGGACGGGCGGTGCGTGATGCTGGAGTGCACGGACGCCGAGGGCCGGCTGCGCGCCCTGCTGTCGTTCGTGCCCTGGGGGCCGCACGGGCTGTCCCTGGATCTGATGCGCCGCGACCGGGACTCCGACAACGGGCTGATGGAGTTCATGGTCATCGAACTGCTGCGCCGGGCGGGCGAGATCGAGATCACCCAGGTCTCACTCAACTTCGCGATGTTCCGATCGGTCTTTGAACGTGGCGCGCGCCTCGGTGCCGGACCGGTGCTGAGGTTGTGGCGGTCGCTGCTCAGCTTCTTCTCCCGCTGGTGGCAGATCGAGTCGCTGTACCGCGCCAACGCCAAGTACCGACCCATCTGGGAACCGCGGTTCCTGCTCTTCGAGAAGAGCGCGGACCTCCCGCGCATCGGCCTCTCCTCGGCCCGCGCGGAAGGCTTTCTGGAGGCGCCGGGTCTGCCGAAGTGGCTGCATCGCAGGCACCTGGACACGCACCGATGAGGAACGCAGATGAGAACCCTCGCCCGCTGGGCCCGTGAGGAGTGGGGGCTGCTGTACGTCACCGCGCGGGAGGCCCTGCTGAAGCGGCGCCTGCAGGCGGTACCGATGACGGTCGGGGCGGTGTGTCTGACGGCTCTGCTGCAGTTCGTGCAGAACCGGTCGTGGGGCTATCAGTTCGTGCAGAACATGGGCGCCGTACGGGCCGAGGACCCGCTGTGGCTGGCCCTGCTGCGCACTCCGCTGTCGCTGTTCGTACCGGCGCTGGACCTGCCGGTGTGGGGCGCCCTGGTGCAGATCCTGCTGGTGTTCGGCATCGCCGAGGTGTGCATCGGCTGGTGGCGGACGCTGGTCATCGCGTACGTCGCCACGCTCGCCGGGACCCTGTACGCGCGCATCGGCATCTCGCTCGGCGCGCACGCCCCGTTCGGGCTGCCGTGGACGGACGCGCAGGTGGTGGACACCGGTCCGTCGGCGGCCGTGGTGGGGCTCGCCGTGTACGTGGCGTGGCGCTACGGCGCCTACGCGACGGCGGGTGCGGTGACCGTCGCCATGGTGGCCGAGGTGCTGGTCAAGGAGAACCTGGCGGGCAAGGAGCATCTGGCCGCGCTGATGGCGGTGGGGGTGCTGTGCCTGGCGGTGGCGGTGCGGCACCGCCACGGGCGCGGACTGCGGCTCCGGGTGCGGCGGGCGTACGGCCGTCTGTCGCGGCGCGGTCAGCGGCGGCCGGGCAGCCGGACCGGGCGCGGGTCGGGCTTGCCGCCGATCCAGTCCTGAAGGGCGCGGCGCGGCCGGGCCCAGCGGCGGTCGTGGCGGTAGGCGCGCAGGGCGGCGCGGGCGCGGGCGCGGGGGCGGCGGCCGTAGAAGCGGCGGGCCCACGCGGAGCCGGGGCGGGCCAGCCGGACGGCCCCGAACAGCGCGACCAGCGGCACGACCGCCCCGAAGACCGCGATGCGCGTCTTGCCCTTGCTCAGGGCGATGAGCGCGAAGAGGAAGTTCATGGCGATGGCGGTGAGCGCCCCGCCGCGGTCCTGCAGTTCCTGCTGGGTCAGGTCGTTGACGCCGAACGGGGAGAACCCGGCGAGCAGCAGCAGGACGAGCGCGGCGGTGAGCACGACGACCTCGACGCTCTTGCGGCCCTCTTCGGTCCAGTAGACGTCGTCCAGATGCAGGATCAGGGCGAACTCGTCCAGGACCAGGCCGGCGCCGATCCCGAACACGACGGCGGCGAGGGCCCCGCCCGCGCCGTGCCGGTCGCTGGCGACCGCGCCGAAGCCGCCGACGACGGTGAGGACGACCCCGGGCACCACATGGTGGATGTGCAGTCCGCCCGCCTTGACGTTGCGGAACGGGCCCTTGCCGGCCCGGATCAGACGGACGATCACGCGGGTGACGACGAACGTGAGCACGAAGGCGGCGAGCGCGAGCAGCAGCGGGAGCTTGCCCGGCTCGACGATGTTCCGCTCCCACCAGTGCCCCATATGCGCACCTTATCCTCGGGTGCGGCGGGCGGCTCCGCGACCGCCGGGTAACCTTCGCCGGTGCCCAAGACCTCCCCTCACGACGGCCTCCGCTTCGCCTTCGGCACCCTCACCGTGCTGCCCGTCCGGGTGCACCGCTGGGACCGGCAGGCCGCACGCGGCGGGATGCTGAGCGCGCCCGTGGCCGGGCTGGTCGTCGGCGTCTGCGCGGCCGGACTCGCACTGGTCCTGCTCCTTCTGGGCGCCGGTCCCCTGCTCGCCGCCGTCGCCTCCGTCGCCGTACCCGCGGCGCTGACCCGCGGGCTGCACCTCGACGGGCTCGCCGACACCGCCGACGGGCTGGGCAGCGGCAAGTCCGCCGAGGAAGCGCTCACGATCATGAAGCAGTCGGACATCGGGCCGTTCGGCGTGCTCACCCTCGTCCTCACGCTCCTGGCCCAGGTCGCGGTGCTGGCGCAGCTCTACGGCGATTCCTGGGCCCGGGGTGCCGCGGCGGCCGTGACCTCGGCGGTCACGGCCCGCCTCGCCCTCACCCTGGCCGCCCGCGCCGATGTCCCGGCGGCCCGCCCGGAGGGTCTGGGCGCGGCGGTCGCCGGGGTGGTCCCGATGCCGGGCGCACTGGCCGCGGCAGCCGCCGTCACACTGGCGGCGGGGGCCGGGGGCACGCCTTTCGGCGGCTACGGCGCGCTCCGCGGGGCGGCGGCGGTGCTGCTGGCCGTGGCGGCCGCGGAACTCCTGCTCCGGCGGTGCGTACGCCGGTTCGGCGGGGTGACGGGGGATGTCTTCGGGGCGCTGGAGGAGACGGCGGCGACGGCCGCGCTGGTCGTCCTGGCCCTCGGCGGCTAGGGCCTGTCCGATGGGTCCGGCCGGGTGTCGGGGCGGTGCCTTCTCGG
>NZ_KQ948211.1:26152-147647 GCF_001514035.1 Streptomyces yokosukanensis
TGCGGCTGAGCGGGGTCTGGTGCGTGCGATCGCAAGGCGGAGGAGGGAGTCGACGGTGGGGGTCCCCCCGCGCGAGCGCAGTCGAGCGTGGGGGAGCGTCGGCGAGTGACGACAACGCGGCTGGGGGCACCCCCTCTGGGGGAGTGCGTGCCAGACCCCGCGTGCCCGGCAGGACCCATCCGACAGGCCCTAGTGCCCTGCTCGCCGGTCGCCGGTGCCCCGGTCGACGGCGGCTAGGATCTTCGCCCGTACACGGACAAGACAGTAGTGATTCGGGGGACATCCGTGCTCAAACTGCGCCGCAGCCTGGCCTGGTCCATAGATTTCGCGCTGGTCGTGACGGCAGCCACGCTGCTCGCGATCCTCACCTTCCACCGCATCTGCGCCCTGGTGACGGACGTGCCTTCGCTGGCCACGAAGGGGGGCCTCGACCTGGTCAGTTCGCGCGGTGACGTCCTCGGCGCCTCCGAGCACCTCGGCCTGTCGCTGTGGGACAAGATCGTGCTGGACGTGGAGGAGGCCTTCGGCGCGCTCGTCGTCGTCACGTTCCTCTACCAGTGGGCCTGTCTCGCCCTGCTCGGCCGAACCCTCGGCAAGGGCCTGCTCGGCCTGCGGGTCACCCCGCGGATGCCCCGGCACACCCTGCGCCGGGCCGTCGTCACCACCACCGCCGACGTCGCGGTGTACGCACTGGCCTGTGTGCTGCTGATCGAGGGGCAGTTCGCGCTGTCGGCGCTGGTGTGGGCCGTCGCGGTGGTGCTGTTCCTGGTCAACGCGCTGACGGTGTTCTTCCCCGGCCGCCGCTCCCTCGCCGACCGGCTGGCCGGCACCTCCGTGGTGGGCGCGCTCCAGGGGGCGCGGTCCGGCCCGGCGGGCGACGTGCCCCAGGGGTGAGCGCCCGCGCCGTGCCCGGCGGCGCCCCGCCCATGGCGCCGAACTCGTCGATTCCGGCGCCCACTTGGCCGGGACGACACCCTGGCCCCCGGCGGACTCCCCGGCAGCCCCGGCGAGTCGGCCGACCGCGCACGAGCCGGTGCACGCCCGGCCCGCCGGAGCGCGACGACCATGGCGCGTTCGCCGACGTACAGCAGACGGAAATGGCCACGACGCCACACACAGGTGAACGCCCGTAGGAATGAGCGAGGGCGCACACGCGCGTAGTCTCGTCCCGGGTGTTCGCCGACAGGGTGAAGGCCCCGGTTGCCACCTGTGCCCAGGTATGGACCTAGGGTCGGCTCTCGGGCCCACCCACCCTGCTGACGGCGATGGCCCTACAGGGCGATCGAGGATCGCAATACATCGGAAGCGAGAATTCACCACCGTGACTGCTCTGACTCTCAGCACCTCTGCGGCGCCCGGCCTGCGGGCCGACGCGATCGTGATCGGTGTCGCCAAGGGCACCAAGGGCCCCGTCGTGGCGCCGGGCGCCGAGGCCGTGGACAAGGCGTACGACGGCAAGCTGGCCGGCGTCCTGGAGACCCTCGGCGCCTCGGGTGCCGAGGGCGAGCTGACGAAGCTGCCCGCGCCGGCCGGCTTCAAGGCCCCGATCGTCGTGGCGGTCGGCCTGGGCGCGGAGCCGGACGCCAAGAGCGAGGACGAGGGCTACGACGCCGAGGCGCTGCGCAAGGCCGCCGGCGTGGCCGCCCGTGCGCTCGCCGGCTCGAAGAAGGCCGCGTTCGCGCTGCCGATCGACGGTCCGGGCGCCGTCGGCGCGATCGGCGAGGGCGTCCTGCTCGGCGCGTACTCCTTCGACGTCTACAAGGACAGCGCCAAGGACGCGCGGGCCAAGAACGGCAAGGCGCCGCTGGCCGAGGCCGCGCTGCTCGGCGGCAAGCCGCGCGACGCCGCCCACAAGGGGGCCCTCGCCCGCGCCGTCGCGGTCGCCGAGGAGCTGAACCGCTCCCGCGACCTGATCAACATGCCGCCGAACGACCTCGACCCGGCGGCGTTCGCCGCCGAGGCGCAGGCCGCGGCCAAGGAGCACGGCCTCAAGGTGCAGGTGCTCGACGAGAAGGCCCTGACCAAGGGCGGCTACGGCGGCATCCTCGGCGTCGGCGGCGGCTCGGCCGCGGCTCCGCGCCTGGTCAAGCTGTCGTACACGCACCCGAAGGCCGACAAGCACCTCGCGTTCGTCGGCAAGGGCATCACCTACGACTCGGGCGGCATCTCGCTGAAGCCGGCCGGTCACAACGAGACGATGAAGTGCGACATGAGCGGTGCCGCCGCGGTGTTCGCCGCGGTCGTCGCCGCCGCCCGCCTCGGCCTGGAGGTCAACGTCACCGGCTGGCTCGCGCTGGCCGAGAACATGCCGTCGGGCAGCGCCACCCGCCCCGGTGACGTACTGCGCATGTTCAGCGGCAAGACCGTCGAGGTCCTCAACACCGACGCCGAGGGCCGGCTGGTGCTCGCCGACGCGCTGTGGGCGGCCTCGCAGGAGAAGCCGGACGCGATCGTGGACGTCGCGACCCTCACCGGCGCCATGATGCTGGCGCTCGGCAGCCGGACGTTCGGTGTCATGGCCAACGACGACGCGTTCCGCTCCACCGTGCACGAGGCGGCGGAGGAGGTCGGCGAGCCGGCCTGGCCGATGCCGCTGCCGGAGCACCTGCGCAAGGGCATGGAGTCCCAGGTCGCCGACATCGCGAACATGGGCGAGCGGATGGGCGGCGGGCTGGTCGCCGGTCTCTTCCTGCGCGAGTTCGTGGGCGAGGGGATCACCTGGGCGCACCTCGACATCGCCGGCCCGGCGTTCAACGAGGGCGGGCCGTTCGGGTACACGCCCAAGGGCGGTACGGGCTCGGCGGTGCGGACGCTGGTCCGGCTGGCGGAACTGACCGCCGCGGGCGAGCTGGGCTGACCTTCGCCCAACGGCTCGGACCGCCCTGTTCTCGGGGCGGCCACAGGGGCGTGGGGGCTGGTCGCACAGTTCCCCGCGCCCCTTCGGGCGCTCTAGTGGGGTGTCTCACAGTCCAGCCCGGCGTCTCGTACGCCTCGAACAAGTGCAAAGATGGAGCCCGGCAGGACAGGGCCCCCACCGAAGGGCCGAAGCATCAAGCGGCCGGACACCAGCCGCCCGCCGGTCATCGACGACCGGCCTACGGCGCACATGCATGGAGGACGTGACGTGGCGAACGACGCCAGCACCGTTTTCGACCTAGTGATCCTCGGCGGTGGTAGCGGTGGTTACGCCGCGGCCCTGCGCGGGGCGCAGCTGGGCCTGGACGTCGCCCTGATCGAGAAGGACAAGGTCGGCGGCACCTGCCTGCACCGGGGTTGCATCCCCACCAAGGCCCTGCTGCACGCGGGCGAGATCGCCGACCAGGCCCGCGAGAGCGAGCAGTTCGGCGTCAAGGCGACCTTCGAGGGCATCGACGTCCCGGCCGTCCACAAGTACAAGGACGGCGTCATCGCCGGCCTGTACAAGGGTCTGCAGGGCCTGATCGCGTCCCGCAAGGTGACCTACATCGAGGGTGAGGGCCGGCTGTCGTCCGCCACCTCCGTCGATGTGAACGGCCAGCGCATCCAGGGCCGCCACGTCCTGCTGGCGACCGGCTCCGTGCCGAAGTCGCTGCCGGGCCTGGAGATCGACGGCAACCGCATCATCTCCTCCGACCACGCCCTCGTCCTGGACCGCGTGCCGAAGTCCGCGATCATCCTGGGCGGCGGTGTCATCGGCGTCGAGTTCGCCTCGGCGTGGAAGTCCTTCGGCTCGGACGTCACGGTCATCGAGGGCCTGAAGCACCTCGTCCCGGTCGAGGACGAGAACTCTTCCAAGCTTCTTGAGCGCGCGTTCCGCAAGCGCGGCATCAAGTTCAACCTCGGCACCTTCTTCCAGAAGGCCGAGTACACCCAGGACGGCGTGAAGGTCACCCTCGTCGACGGCAAGGAGTTCGAGGCCGAGGTCCTCCTCGTCGCCGTCGGACGCGGGCCGGTCTCGCAGGGCCTGGGCTACGAGGAGGCCGGGGTCGCCATGGACCGCGGCTACGTCCTCGTCGACGAGTACATGCGCACCAACGTCCCGACCATCTCCGCCGTCGGTGACCTGGTCCCGACGCTCCAGCTCGCGCACGTCGGCTTCGCCGAGGGCATCCTGGTGGCGGAGCGTCTGGCCGGTCTGAAGGTCGTCCCGGTCGACTACGACGGTGTGCCGCGGGTGACGTACTGCCACCCGGAGGTCGCCTCCGTCGGCATCACCGAGGCCAAGGCCAAGGAGATCTACGGCGCGGACAAGGTCGTCGCTCTGAAGTACAACCTGGCGGGCAACGGCAAGAGCAAGATCCTGAACACCGCGGGCGAGATCAAGCTCGTCCAGGTCAAGGACGGTGCCGTGGTCGGCGTCCACATGGTCGGCGACCGCATGGGTGAGCAGGTCGGCGAAGCCCAGCTGATCTACAACTGGGAGGCGCTGCCGGCCGAGGTCGCCCAGCTCATCCACGCCCACCCGACGCAGAACGAGGCGATGGGCGAGGCGCACCTGGCGCTCGCCGGCAAGCCCCTGCACTCCCACGACTGAGCCTTCGGTCAACGGGCGCGACGACAAGACTTCCGCAATTCGTTAGGAGCAACCGAAACCATGGCGGTTTCCGTAACCCTTCCGGCGCTCGGTGAGAGCGTCACCGAGGGCACTGTCACCCGCTGGCTGAAGGCCGAGGGCGAGCGCGTCGAGGCCGACGAGCCGCTGCTCGAGGTCTCGACGGACAAGGTCGACACCGAGATCCCCTCGCCGGCCTCCGGCGTGCTGGCCTCCATCAAGGTCGCCGAGGACGAGACCGTCGAGGTCGGCGCCGAGCTGGCCGTGATCGACGACGGCACCGGCGCCCCCGCGGCCGCCCCGGCCCCCGCCGCTGCCGAGGCCCCGGCTCCGGCCGCCCCGGTCGCCGCCCCGGCCCCGGTCGCCGAGGCCCCGGCCGCCCCCGCCGCCGCCCCGGCCGCCCCGGCCGGTGGCGCCACCGGCACGGACGTGGTCCTGCCCGCGCTCGGTGAGTCCGTCACCGAGGGCACCGTCACCCGCTGGCTGAAGTCGGTCGGCGACTCCGTCGAGGCCGACGAGCCGCTGCTCGAGGTCTCCACGGACAAGGTCGACACCGAGATCCCGGCGCCCGCCTCCGGCGTGCTCCTGGAGATCGTGGTCGGCGAGGACGAGACCGCCGAGGTCGGCGCCAAGCTCGCTGTCATCGGTGCCCCGGGTGCCGCCCCGGCCGCCGCTCCGGCTCCGGCCGCCCCGGCCCCGGCGCCCGTCGCCGCCGCCCCGGCCCCGGTCGCCCCCGCGGCCCCGGTCGCCCCGGCTCCGGCTCCGGCCGTGCCCGCCGCTGCCGCCCCGGTCGCGCCCGCGGCCCCGGCGCCCGCCCCGGCTCCGGTCGTCCCGGCCACCGCGCCGTCCTCCCCGACCGCCACCCAGGCGACCGACGAGGGCGCCTACGTGACCCCGCTGGTGCGCAAGCTCGCCGCCGAGAACGGCGTCGACCTGGCCGCCGTCAAGGGCACCGGCGTCGGCGGCCGTATCCGCAAGCAGGACGTCATCGCCGCCGCCGAGGCCGCGAAGGCCGCCGCCACCGCTCCGGCTCCGGCCGCTGCCGCCGCCCCGGCCGCCGCGAAGAAGGCCCCGGCGCTGGAGGTCTCCCCGCTGCGCGGCCAGACCGTCAAGATGACCCGCATCCGCAAGGTCATCGGCGACAACATGGTCAAGGCGCTGCACGAGCAGGCCCAGCTGTCGTCGGTCGTCGAGGTCGATGTCACCCGTCTGATGAAGCTGCGCGCCAAGGCGAAGGACGGCTTCGCGGCCCGCGAGGGCGTCAAGCTCTCCCCGATGCCGTTCTTCGTCAAGGCCGCCGCCCAGGCGCTGAAGGCCCACCCGGTCATCAACGCCCGGATCAACGAGGCCGAGGGCACGATCACCTACTTCGACACCGAGAACATCGGTATCGCGGTGGACTCCGAGAAGGGCCTGATGACCCCGGTCATCAAGGGCGCCGGCGACCTCAACATCGCGGGCATCTCCAAGGCCACGGCCGACCTTGCGGGCAAGGTCCGCGCCAACAAGATCACTCCGGACGAGCTGTCCGGCGCGACCTTCACCATCTCCAACACCGGCTCGCGCGGCGCGCTGTTCGACACGATCATCGTGCCGCCGAACCAGGTCGCGATCCTCGGCATCGGTGCCACGGTCAAGCGTCCGGCCGTCATCGAGACCGAGGAGGGCACGGTCATCGGCGTCCGCGACATGACCTACCTGACCCTCTCCTACGACCACCGCCTGGTCGACGGCGCCGACGCGGCCCGTTACCTGACGGCGGTCAAGGCGATCCTGGAGGCGGGCGAGTTCGAGGTCGAGCTGGGTCTGTGACCCGCCGGCCTGCGGGCCGGTCCCGCAGGTCCTTGGGCCTTGTGCGTGTACGACACCCCGTCCGGAGCTTTCCGGGCGGGGTGTCGTGTTTGTCGGCGCACGTTGCGTGTAAGCCTCGTCTCACCTGCGCAAAAGCACCGCCGCGCGCCCCACCCACGGAGCGAACCCGCCGTATTGTCTAAACGTCAGCCCTCCCTAAGGAGCCTCCATGACCGCGCCCGTCGTCCACTCGCTGCGCGAACAGATCCGCGAGCACATCGTGGAAGGAATCGTCAGCGGGCGCTGGCAGCCGGGCGAGCGCATCGTGGAGCGCCGTATCGCCACCGAGCTGGAGGTCAGCCAGACCCCGGTCCGTGAGGCCCTGCGCGAGCTGGAGTCCCTCCGGCTCATCGAGTCCGCGCCGAACAAGGGCGTCAGGGTCCGCAACCTGACCGCGGCCGACCTGGAGGAGAGCTACCCGGTCCGCGCCGGTCTGGAGGCCATCGCGGCGGAGCTGGCGGCCGACCGCCTCGCGCAGGACTGCTCGGCCCTGGAGCCGCACGTCCTGGCCCTGTACGAGGCCGACCGCAACACCGACGGCACCGCCCAGGTCCGCCACACGGTCGGCTTCCACCGCGAACTCGTGCGCGCCGCGCACAACTCGGTGCTCCTGCACACCTGGGAAGGGCTCGGCATCGAGGTCTTCACGGCGCTGTCCATCCGCTGGCTGGGCACGGTCCAGCAGTCGTACGCGGAGGAGCACGAGGAGCTGGTGCAGGCGTTCAAGCGCCGGGATCCGCGGATCGCGGAACTGGTGAAGGCACATGTCCTGGGGTGCGCGCCGCGCGCCTGAGAGCCTGCGCGACCACCCGAGCACAACCCTGCTCACCTGCGAAAACGCCACCAAACTACGGCACCCGGTGTCTCCCTCGAAGGCACCGGGTGCCTACTTTCTCCAAATCAAGAGGTTTTCGCCCTCAACCCTTTGATCGATCATCGATCAGGGAGTTACAGTCACCGACGGACTTCCACCGAAGTCCACGCCCTGTCCTGCCAAAGACCTAGGGCACCCCCGAACCCTTACCGATGAGGGAACCCCCTTCGACTGAGGAAGGCGGCGACATGACCGACCCCAACGCCATCCAGCCGAGCGCGCTCGACCAGCTCCCCGACCGCGACCCGGAGGAGACCGCCGAATGGCAGGCCTCCCTCGACGCCGTCGCCCGGGAGGCCGGGCCGCACCGCGCCGCGTACCTGATGCGGCGCACGCTGGAGCGCGCCGAGGCGGGCGGCATCGCGCTGCCGAAGCTCCTCGAGACCGACTACGTCAACACCATCCCCACCTCCGCGGAGCCGGGCCTGCCCGGTGACCCGGAGATGGAGGCCCGGATCACCGCCTGGAACCGCTGGAACGCGGCCGCGATGGTGACCCGGGGCAGCAAGCACGGCGTCGGCGGCCACATCGCCACCTTCGCCTCCGCCGCGTGGCTGTACGAGACCGGCTTCAACCACTTCTTCAAGGGCAAGGAGGGCGACGGCTCCGGCGACCAGCTGTACATCCAGGGCCACGCCTCCCCCGGTATCTACGCCCGCGCCTTCCTCGACGGCCGCCTGAACGAGGCGCACCTGGACAACTTCCGCCAGGAGGCCGGCGGCAACGGCCTGCCGTCGTACCCGCACCCGCGCCGGCTGCCCTGGCTGTGGGAGTTCCCGACGGTGTCGATGGGCCTCGGCCCGCTCTCCGCCATCTACCAGGCGCGCTTCAACCGCTACCTCACCAACCGCGGCATCAAGGACGTCTCCGCCTCGCACGTGTGGGCGTTCCTCGGCGACGGCGAGATGGACGAGCCGGAGTCGACGGCCGCACTCGCGCTCGCCTCCCGCGAGGGCCTCGACAACCTGACCTTCGTCATCAACTGCAACCTGCAGCGCCTCGACGGTCCGGTCCGCGCCAACTTCAAGATCGTGCAGGAGCTGGAGGCCCAGTTCCGCGGCGCCGGCTGGAACGTCGTCAAGTCGCTCTGGGGCTCCGCCTGGGACGAGCTGTTCGCCCTCGACACCACGGGCGCGCTGGTACGCCGCCTGCGCGAGGTACCGGACGCGCAGGTCCAGACGTACCAGACCCGTGACGCCGCCTACATCCGCGCCGACTTCTTCGGCAAGGACCCGGCGCTCGCCGAGATGGCGAAGCTGCTGAGCGACGACAAGATCCTCGAGTGCTTCCACCTCTCGCGCGGCGGCCACGAGGCCCGCAAGGTCTACGCCGCGTACAAGGCCGCCGTCGAGCACAAGGGCGCGCCGACCGTGATCCTGGCCCAGACGGTCAAGGGCCACACCCTCGGCGAGGGCTTCGCGTCGAAGAACGCCAACCACCAGATGAAGAAGCTGACGGTGGACGAGTTCAAGACGATGCGCGACCTGCTCGGCCTGCCGATCAAGGACAGCGACTTCGTCGACGGCGTGGTCCCCTACGGCCACCCGGGCGCCGACTCCCCCGAGGTCCGCTACCTCCAGGAGCGCCGCGCGGCCCTCGGCGGCCCCGCCCCGGCCCGCCGTACGCACGCGCTGGCCCCGCTGCCGGCCCCGGCCGAGAAGGCCTTCGCCTCCTTCGACAAGGGCTCCGGCTCGCAGAACGTGGCGACGACGATGGCCTTCGTCCGCCTGGTCAAGGACCTGGTCCGCGACAAGGAGACGGGCAGGCGCTGGGTGCCGATCGTCCCCGACGAGGCGCGCACCTTCGGTATGGAGTCGCTGTTCCCCTCGCTCGGGATCTACTCCCCCAAGGGCCAGACGTACGAGCCGGTCGACCGCGACCAGCTGATGTACTACAAGGAGGCCAAGAACGGCCAGATCCTCAACGAGGGGATCACCGAGGCCGGTTCGATGGCCGACTTCATCGCCGCGTCCACCGCGTACGCGACGCACGGCGAGGCGATGATCCCGTTCTACATCTTCTACTCGATGTTCGGCTGGCAGCGCACCGCCGACCAGATGTGGCAGCTCGGCGACCAGCTCGGCCGCGGCTTCCTCGTCGGCGCGACCGCCGGCCGTACGACCCTCACCGGTGAGGGCCTGCAGCACGCGGACGGCCACTCCCCGGTCATCGCCGCCACCAACCCGGCCGCGCTGACGTACGACCCCGCCTTCGCCTACGAGATCGCGGTGATCGTCCGTGAGGGTCTGCGCCGGATGTACGGCGAGGCCAAGCCGGGCGAGGACCAGAACGTCTTCTACTACCTGACGGTCTACAACGAGCCGATGCCGCAGCCCGCCAAGCCGCAGGGCCTCGGCATCGACGAGGGCATCGTCAAGGGCCTGTACCGCTTCAACACGGTGGAGTCCGCCGGTCTGTCCCCGGCCGCCAACGCCCCGCGCATCCAGCTGCTGGGCTCCGGTACGGCGATCCACTGGACCCTCCAGGCGCAGCGGCTGCTCGCCGAGGAGTGGGGCGTGGCCGCCGACGTGTGGTCCGCGACCTCCTGGTCGGAGCTGCGCCGCGACGCGCTGGAGGCCGACGCGGCCCTGCTGCGCGGCGAGGAGCGCGTGCCGTTCGTCCGCCAGGCGCTGCAGGGCGCCGAGGGTCCGGTCCTCGCGGTGTCCGACTACATGCGCCAGGTCCCTGACCAGATCGCACAGTGGGTCGAGCAGGACTGGTCCTCGCTGGGCGCCGACGGCTTCGGTCTGTCGGACACCCGTGAGGCCGCCCGCCGCCACTTCGGCGTCGACGCCGAGTCGATCGTCGTCGCGGCCCTGGCCCAGCTCGCCCGGCGCGGCGAGGTGAAGGCCACCGCGGTCAAGGAGGCCCGGGAGAAGTACGGGCTGTAAGAGCCCGCCCGACCGACCGAGCGCCGTCGCGGCGGAGGTGGCTGCCACCTCCGCCGCGACGGCGTTTCGTCATCCCTGCGGGGACGATTCCCGGCCGCTCGGGGGCTCCTCGAAGCCGGACAGCGCCGTGTGCAGTTCGGTCAGCTGGCGCAGGATGGTGGCGCGCTTCTCGACCAGCCCGCCGACCGGGGTGAACCTGCTGTCGGCGATGATCGCGGCCACGGTGTCGCGCAGTCCGGTCAGCGCGTGGTTCGGGAGGATGCGGTCGGCTTTCTCCTCCGCCTCGGCGAGGACGGACTCGGCCTGCCGGGTGGCCGCCGCCACCGTCTGCCGGGCCCGGCGTTCGGCGTCGGTGCGGAGCTTCTCGGCCTCCAGGCTCAGCTGCTCGGCCCTCTCCTCGATCTCCGCGAGCCGTTTCTCCGCCCTCTGCTGCCGCGTGGCCAGATCCCGCTCGGACCGCTCGCGGCGCTGGGCCAGGCCCGTCTCGAAGTCGGCGGCGGCCTGCGCGGCCTTGGCCCGGGTCTCCTCAAAGAGGGCGTCCGCCGTCTCACGCCTGCGCTGGGCGTACTGGTCCGCCGCCGCGCGCATCGCGATGACGTCCTGCTCGGTTTGGGCGCGTATCCGAGCGGCCGCCTCCTCCGTCATCGTCATCACCTGGGCGGCGGCCTCCTCGGCCGACCTGCGTGCCTCGTCGGCCTCGGCCCGGGCCGAGGCGAGGGTCCTGTGGGCGGAGGGGGCCGATGCGGGCGGTCCGGCCGGCCCGGCCACGCGGGCCAGCCGGTCCGCGACCGAGCGTGCGGAGGCCGGCCGGTCCTCGGGGTCCCGCGCCAGCAGGTCGACGACGAAGTCGCTCAGTTCCGACGGTATGGCGGGGTTCAGCCGGTGCGGTGGCTCGATCTCGCCGTCGATCAGCAGAGCCAGCTGCGCGTACGCGTTGTCGGCGACGAGCGGGGGCTTGCCGGTGAGCATGAAGTAGAGCAGGCAGCCCAGGGAGTACAGGTCGGTGCGGTGATCCACGGTGCGTTCGCCGCGCGCCTGCTCCGGTGACATGTACAGCAGGCTGCCGATGGCGACGCCCGTGCCGGTGAGGCCGCTGACGAGCACGGTGTCGCCGAGGAACTTGGCGATGCCGAAGTCCAGCACCTTCAGGTCGCCGTCGGCGTCGAACATGACGTTCTCCGGCTTGATGTCCCGGTGCACGATGCCCTGCCGGTGCGCGGCGTCCAGCGCGGCGGCGACCTGCCGGGTCCAGGCGACGGCCCGCTGCCAGGAGGGTCGTTCCTGCGCGACGGCGTCGGCGAGGGTCCGCCCGGTCAGCCGCTCCATCACCATGTAGAGCACGCGTTCGCCGTCCAGGACGGCCTCGCCGCAGTCATGGGCGATGACGGTGTACCGGCCGGGCAGCCGTGCCGCCGACCTGATCTCGCGGCGGAACCGCAGAAAGGTCTCGTGCTCGCCGATCCGCGGCAGCGCGGTGACGAGCTTGACCGCCACGTCCCGCTGCATCCGCGCGTCCCGGGCCGCCCACACCTGCCCCATGCCGCCTCGGCCCAGCCGTTCGACCAGTTCGTACCGGCCGTCGAGGATCTCCCCCCGCATGCCCCGCCCCTTCCCCGTTCCCCAGGTGCCTCAAGAGGTGCCCCAAGCCTAGGAGATCACCGCCGGGCCGGCAGGCTTCGTGGCAGGCTGACGGCATGCGTGCGGCCCGGCTCATCAAGATGGTGCTCCTTCTGCAGTCCCGGCCGTCCATGACCGCCGCCGAACTCGCGCGGGAGCTGGAGGTGTCGGAGCGGACGGTCACCCGCGACGCGCAGGCGCTGTCGGAGGCGGGGGTGCCGGTCTACGCGGACCGGGGCCGGGCCGGCGGCTACCGGCTGGTCGGCGGGTACCGGACGCGACTGACGGGGCTGGCCAGGAGCGAGGCGGAAGCGCTGTTCCTGAGCGGGGTGCCGGGGGCGCTCCGGGAGATGGGACTGGAGGACGCCGCGTCCGCGGCCCGGCTGAAGGTCGCCGCGGCGCTGCTGCCGTCGCTGCGCGACGCCCCGGACAGCGCCGCCCGGCGGTTCCACCTGGACGCGCCCGCCTGGTTCCAGGAGCCGAAGACGCCCGCGCTGCTGCCGGTGGTCGCACAGGCGGTGTGGGACGACCGCCGGGTCACCGCCCGGTACCGGCGGGGCGCGCAGGAGGTCGAGCGGCTGCTGGAGCCGTACGGGCTCGTGCTGAAGGCGGGCGTCTGGTACCTGTGCGCGCGGGCGGCGGACGGCGGCTCCTTCCGGACCTATCGGATCGACCGGTTCAGCGCCGTGGATCCCCTGGAGGAACGGTTCGCCCGTGATTCGGACTTCGATCTGCCCGGCCACTGGGCCGAGCAGGCCGAGCGGTTCGCGCGCTCGATCCTGAGCACCGAGGTCGTCGTACGGCTGTCCCCGCAGGGCGTGCGCCGGCTGCGGTACGCCGTCGAGCCGGTGTCGGCGCGTGCCGCGCTGAGCGGGCCGGGCGAGCCGGACGGGGTGGGCTGGTTGACGGTGACGGTGCCGGTGGAGTCCGAGGAGGTCGCCTACGCGCAGCTGACGGCGCTCGGGGCGGAGGCCGAGGTACTGGCTCCGCAGAGCCTGCGGGAGCGGTTCGCGGCGGACGCCGCCCGGCTCGCGGCGCTGTACGGCCCCGCGGGCGCCGCATAACGATCCGCCGCACGCCGGCCCACTCCGCGTGCGTCCCACGGACGGAGGCCCGATGCTGGTGCCGTGATGGACGAGACGGAGTTCTGGGAGCTGATCGACGCCACGCGCGAGACCGCCGAGGGCGACCCCGAGGAACAGGCCGACGCGCTCGTGGACCGGCTGCTCCAGCTGGACCCGGAGCTGGTCCTGGACTTCGCCCGTCATTTCGAGGCCCGCTACAACCGCGCCTACCGCTGGGACCTGTGGGGCGCCGCCTGGGTGCTGCTGGACGGGGCCAGCGACGACGCCTTCGACTTCTTCCGCTGCTGGCTGATCGGCCAGGGCCGGGAGGTCTACGAGGGCGCCCTGCACGAGCCGGACTCGCTGGCCGAGCTGCTCGGCGAGTTCGACGAGGAGATCGACGGCGACGGCGAGGAACTGGGTTATGCGGCGGACGAGGCCTACGAGCAGCTGACCGGCACCGTCGCACCGGACCTGGGCATCGCTCCGGCGCCCGCCGAGCCGGCGGGCGCGCCGGTGGCCTTCGAGAACGAGCAGGCCCTCGCCGAACGGTTTCCCCGGCTGTGGGACCGGTTCCGGGAGTAGCCGGCCCCGGTTCAGCCGGCCGTGCGCCTGCGGGTGGCGCCGGCCGGCAGCCGGGCCTGGGCCCGGCCGGAGCGCGCCGTGTGGCGCAGCGGCGCGGCGTTGGCCTGGTCGAGGGCGGACGCGACCGCCTCGGCCGGGCCGAGGACGACCGTGGCGGCGGCGCGGACCGCCGCCCACGGTCCGTGTGCGCTGCGCGTCCGGCGCACTCGCTCGGGGGTCTCGGCACGCGTACGACTACTGGTCATGATGCCCACCTCCGGACTGCTGGTGTCGTCCCCGACCGTAGGGCCCGGGGCTCGGGGAAAGCTGCGTGGCGCCTAGGGGGTTCCTGTGGGCGGCGCGGGGGCGAACGGGCTCAGGAAGGGCGAGGGAGCGGTCCGGCCCAGGAGGGGCACGGGGGTGGTCCCGCTCTGCGGGGGCGCGGGGGCGATCCGGCTCTGCAGGGGCACGGGGGTCATCCAGCGCTGGAGGGGCGCGGGGGTGATCCGGCTCGGCAGGGGCACGGGGGTGGTCCCGGCCAGGAAGGGCACGGAGGTGGTCCGGCCCTGGAGACGGGCGGCCTTCTCCCTGATCTCGGGGAGCCGGGCGGTGAGGGCGGCGCCGGGACAGCTGGTCATGAAGCCGTCGGTGTGGCCGGCCAGGGCGGGCAGGGTGGCCATGGTGCCGACCTTGAAGCGGCTGCGGCTGTTGCTGGAGACCAGGCGGACGCTCACGCGCGGGTCGACGTCGGCGAGGCCGAGCTTCCAGGCGACCAGGGCGGCGATCGCGTCGGTCATGGCCCGGGGCACGGGGACGCCGGCGGTGAAGGTGCCGATCGCGGCGATCCCGGCGGTGCCGTGGTTGAAGCCCTGGGTGTGGGCGCCGGTGACGGCCCGCTCGACGCCTCCGGCGCGGCCCTCGTAGATGGTGCCGCAGCGGTCGACGAGGAAGTTGTAGCCGATGTCGTCCCAGTGGCGCACATCGGTCTGGCCGGCGTACAGGTGGCGGATGATGCTCGGGGCGTCGGCGCAGGCGTATCCGCCCGGCGAGTCGGTGTGGTGGAGGAAGACGGCGACCACTTTGTCGTCGTAGCGCGGGGGCGGCTGGGGGCGCCCGGCGATGCCCAGCCAGACGGAGCGGGGCAGGATGTGCGGCCGGTCGGCGCGGTGGACGGCCGGGGCACGGGCCGGAACCGGCCCGTCGGGGCGGGCCACGCCGGTGTGCTCGGCGCCGCCGGCGCACAGGCCGAGCGCGACGATCGCCACCAGGCCGGGCAGCACGCCCAGCAGGATCAGCAGCGCCCCGGGTACGCGCGGGGCGAAGCGGCTGCGGGTACCCGGTGCTTGGGGAGTCCGAGCGTTCCCCGGGATCTCCGATATGCCCGAGGCACCCGATATATCTGGTATATCCGGTGCGCCCGGCGCCGGTCTCTCGGGGGTCCCCGACGTCCGCGGGGCCCTCCCCGCCTCGGTCTCCGGTGTCCTCGGTGTCTGCGGGGACCCGGGCTTCTCCAGTGTTCTTCGGACGGCGAACATGATCCCACTCTCGGGCCGCCGGGCCGTGCCCGCGATGTGCGCTGTGCCACCTGGCGGAACCATCGTCCCGGTCCGGGACGTTTCTGGGGGTACACACATACGTGGCCGGTTCGCCGCCCGGTGACCGCGCTCCTGTGTGGGTGGGTGACTGATCACCGGCCCCGACCCGTTCGTACTGAGGGGTCCGAGAGAAAGGCGGCTCCGTGGACCTGCTCGACCTGGTGCTTGCGCTGGTGATCATCGTCTACGCGGCGTCCGGATACCGGCGCGGGCTGGTGGCCGGCTGTGTCTCGCTGGCCGGGTTCGTCGGCGGTGCCGTCGTCGGGGTGTGGGTGCTGCCGTGGGTGACCGGCCTGGTGGAGCGCGGCACGGCGCAGGCGACCGTGCTCGCGGTGTCGACGGTGCTGGTGCCGGCGGTGGTGGGGCACGAGCTGGCGGGCCGGCTGGCGCTGCGCCTGCGCGGCGAGCTGGACCGCGGTCCGCTGCGGGTCGTGGACGGGATAGGGGGCGCGGCGGCGAACTCGGTCGCCGTGCTGATCGTGGCCTGGGTGGCGGCGAGCGTCCTGGGCGCGGCCCCGTCCCAGACGCTGACGACGGCGATACGGAACTCGACGCTGCTGGGCGCGGTGCAGCAGGCGATGCCGGACACCACGCCCGCGTGGTTCTCGCGGGCCACGTCGGCGCTGACCGAGGCGGGCTTCCCGCAGGTCTTCAACCCGTTCGAGAACGAGTCGACGGCCCGGGTGGCCCGGCCCTCCGGCGACAGCGTCACCGCGTCGGCGACGGACGCCGCGAAGCTGAGCACGGTCAAGATCGAGGGCGTGTCGGGCAGCGAGGGCCGCGAGGGCAGCGGTTTCGTCTACTCCGCGCAGCATGTGATGACCAACGCCCATGTGGTGGCGGGCATCGACCGCCCGAGCGTCCGGATCGGCGGGGTCGGCCCGTCGTACGAGGCCCGGGTGGTGCTCTTCGACCCCGACCGGGACGTCGCGGTGCTGTATGTGCCGGGCCTGCGCGCCCCGGTGCTGCGCTTCGACACGAGCGCGACGCGCGGCGACTCGGCGGTGGTCGCGGGCTATCCGCAGGACGGCGGCCTGAATCTGCAGGCGGCGACGGTGGCGAGCCGGGTGCAGGCGACCGGGCAGAACATCTACAGCGACGCCACGGTCACCCGGGACATCTACTCGATCCGGTCCACGGTCCGGCCGGGCAACTCCGGCGGCCCGCTGCTGACCACGAACGGCAAGGTGTTCGGGGTGGTCTTCGCCCGCTCCACCTCGGACGCCGAGACGGGGTACGTGCTGACGGCGGACGAGGTGGCGGGCGACGCGCAGCGCGCGGCGACGGCGACGGCACCGGTGGACACGGGCCAGTTGGTCAGTTCCTGACCCTCGCCCCGGTCACAGCTTGCGGCCCATGAGTATGTCGTCGACGTAGACGCCGTCGAGGAGGAACTCCTCGGGCTGCACACCCTCGACGGCGAACCCCTCGGCCTCGTACAGCGCGCGGGCCGGCGCGTTGTGCCCGAGCACGCGCAGGCTCAGCCGGCGTGCCCCGCGACCGCGCGCCTCCTCGACGGCGGCCCGGATCAGCGCCCGTCCGAGGCCCTGCCCGCGCGCCTCGTCGGCGACGGCGAGGCCCTGGATCTGCAGGACGTGCGCGTTGGAGGCGAGCCGGGTCGGGACGGCCAGGCGGATGTAGCCGACGAGGCGCCCGTCGGTCTCGGCGACCAGGTAGTCCGCCGGGACATGGCGCTCGTCGAAGAACGGCGCCTCGGGCGGGGGCGAGACGGCGTGCAGGGTGGACCAGGTGGCGCGGTCGAGGACCACGAGGCCCTCCTCGTCGTCGGCCACGGCGATGCGTATGTACGGCTCTGGCATGACGGTCACCCTACGGCGGGCGTCGCAGGCACCCCACGGGGTTTTCGCACGGGCATGCTGGGACCATGGAACGTACGCGAATCGCGGTGGCCGGCGCGTCCGGGCTCATCGGCAGCGCCCTGGTGCGGTCCCTGACCGCGGACGGGCACGAGGTGGTACGGCTGGTGCGCCGGGCGGCGGCCGGGCCGGACGAGGTCTGCTGGGACCCCGAGGGGCAGTACGTGGATGCGGCGGGGCTCGCCGGCTGTACGGCGGTGGTCGATCTGGCCGGGGCCGGGATCGGCGACCGGCGCTGGACGGCGGCGTACAAGCGGCGGCTGAGGGACAGCCGGGTGCTGGGCACGGCCGCGCTGGCGGAGGCGGTGGCCGCGCTGCCCGAACCGCCGCGGGTCTTCGTCAGTGGCAGCGCGATCGGCATCTACGGCGACACCGGCGACCGGGTGGTGGACGAGCAGGCGCCGCCGGGCGACGGATTCCTGCCCTCGCTGTGCGTGGAGTGGGAGGAGGCGGCGGCGCCCGCGCAGGAGGCGGGCGTGCGGACGGTGTTCGTGCGGACGGGGCTGGTGGTGGCCCGGGGCGGCGGAGCCTGGGGACGGCTGTTCCCGCTGTTCCGCGCGGGGCTCGGGGGGCGGCTGGGCGACGGACGGCAGTACTGGTCGTACATCGCGCTGCACGACGAGGTCGCCGCGATCCGGCATCTCATCGACGGCGAGAACCTGTCCGGGCCGTTCAATCTGACGGCACCCGAGCCGCTGACGAACCGTGAGATCACGGCGGCGATGGCGCGGGTGCTGCACCGACCGGCCCCCTTCCCGGTGCCGGCGCCGGTGCTGCGGGCGGTGCTGGGCGAGCTGGCCGGGGATGTGCTGGGCAGCCAACGGGTGGTGCCGAAGCGGCTGTTGGAGTCGGGGTTCCGGTTCGCGCTCGCGGGGATCGACGAGGCGATCCGGGCGGCCTGAGGCACCCGATGCCACGGTCCGACGTACGCGAGAGATGTCCTGCGACCTCTTGTGACCGCATGCGACCTCTATGCGACCGTGCTCTGTCGATGCGCGACTGTTTGTGACCGATCGCGGACCTAACCTCGAGCCGAACTCGGGTATCCCCGGAGCCAGTTGGGGGCATGACGTCTCCACCGGCCGCGCAACCACAGGAGGGGCCTCGTGCTTGAGCCCGCGTACCAGGTGGACGTCGTCATCGTGGGAGCCGGAATCGCCGGTCTCTCGGCGGCCCATCGGCTGACCAGCGCAGGAGTCTCGACCGCAGTCCTGGAGGCCGCCCCGTACGTCGGCGGCCGCATGTCGACGGAGAAGGTCGACGGCTTCCGGCTCGACCGCATCGGACAGCTGCTGTCCACGTCCTACCCCGAACTCCGCACCACCCCGGGCCTGGACTCCCTGGTCCTGCGCACCTTCGCGCCCGGCGTCCTGCTGCACCGCGACGGACGCACGCACCGCGCGGGCGCGCCGGCGACCGGGGGGAGCGCACGGGGCGCACTCCATGTGGTGCGCGCCCTCGCGAGCGCCCCCAGGGGGCCCGCCGCCGTCCCCGGCCGGGTCGCCGCGCCGGTGGGCGGCGCGGTCGACCAGGCCCGGCTCGGCGCCGCGCTCGGCCGGATCGCCGCCACCCCCGTCGAACGCGTCCTCGCCCGTCCCGAGATGCCCGCGGGCCAGGCTCTCGCCCGGCGCGGACTGCCGGCCCGCACGATCGACGGCTTTCTGCGCCCGCTGCTCGCCACCCTGCTGTGCGACCCGGAGCTGACCACCTCCAGCAGGTGCGCCGACCTCGCGCTGCGCTCCTTCGCGAGCGGCCGGCTGTGTGTGCCGGAGGGCGGCGCGGACGTACTGCCGGAACTGCTGGCGCGGGCGCTGCCGCCCGGAACCGTGCACACCGGGGTACGGGTCACCTCGGTGTCCACGACCACGGTGACCACCGCCGAGCACGGCGAGATCCACTGCCGGGCGGTGCTGCTCGCGACGGACGCGCGGGCCGCGGCGGAGCTGCTGCCGGGCCTCAGGGTGCCGGACTTCCACCCCGTGACCGTGGTCCACCACACCACCGACGACCCTGCGGCGGCCTTCTCCTCGGGCACCTCGCTGCTGCTCGACGCCGACCGCGGCGGGCCGGTGGCGCACACGGCGGTGGTCAGCAACGTGGATCCGAGCCGTGCGCCGGTCGGCCGGCTGCTGATCTCCTCGACGGTCCTCGGCACACCGCCCGAGGGGGTCGACACCGCGGTCCGCATCCACCTCTCCCGGCTCTACCGCACCTCGACGCGCCGCTGGGAGACCCTGGCCGTGCAGCACACCCCGGAGGCGGTCCCGGCGATGCGGCCCCCGCACGACCTGCGCCGCCCGGTACGCCTCCTGGCGGGCCTGTACGTCTGCGGCGACCACCGCGACACCAGCACGGTCCAGGGGGCCCTGCACTCGGCCCACCGGGCCGCGGCGGCGATCCTGGCGGACCTGGGCGCGGCGGGGTCGATGAACCGAGCGGACCCGGCCGCGACGCTGCCGAGGGCCGCGTAGCCGCCCTGGAGGGGTGCGGGGCCGTATCGGGACGCGGCCCCGCCCCATGGGCGCGAAGCGGCGGTAGGGCTCACCCCAGGGCCGCCACCTTCTCCCGGTACCCCCGCACCGGTGCCGCGTCGCGATACGGCTCCAGCCGGCGTTCGAAATCCTTCACGTACTCGACCGCACGAACGGACCGCATCTCCACCGCCTGCCCGGCGGCCTCCGCGGCCAGCACGCACGCCTGGTCGAGTTCGCCGAGGCCGAGCCGGGCCGTGGCGAGGACGACCCGGCAGAAGAGCCGGCTGCGGGCGTAGGAGGGCGCACGCAGCTGCAGCGAGCGTTCGGCGTGCTGAGCCGCCGCCCGGAACTGCTGCAGATCCCGGTGGCAGTGCCCGAACTCGTCGGCGAGTTGCGCCTCGTCGAAGAACTTGGCCCAGTACGGCACCTCGTCCCCGGGCCGGGCCGCCTCCAGGGCGCGCTCGGCCCGCACGAGCGCGGCGGTGCACGCCCGCACCTCGCCGAGCACGCCGTGCGCCCGTGCCTCGGAGGCGTGCAGCAGCGCCTGCACGACCGGCGGGCCGCTGGTTCCCGCGC
This sequence comes from Streptomyces yokosukanensis, assembly GCF_001514035.1. Classification (GTDB taxonomy): domain Bacteria; phylum Actinomycetota; class Actinomycetes; order Streptomycetales; family Streptomycetaceae; genus Streptomyces; species Streptomyces yokosukanensis. Next base: position 46,067 of record NZ_KQ948211.1, read on the forward strand.
CCTGCTGGGCGACGCGGGCCAGCTGCACGGCCTCCCTGCCGTGGCCGAGGTAGACGGCCTGGCGGCTCATGGTGACCAGCACGTAGGAGCCGTACGCCCGGTCGCCGGCCGCCTGGGCGAGCCGCAGGGCCTGCACGAAGTAGCGCTGGGCGAGCCCGTGCGCGGCGATGTCGTACGACGTCCAGCCCGCGAGCCGGGTGAGGTCGGCGGCGGCGCCGAACAGCCGGCGGCCGGTCTGCTCGTCGTAGCTGCCGCGGAGCATCGGCTCGCACTCGTGCTCCAGGTAGCGCACCAGGGCCTGGCGGGCGTGGCCCCCGCCGAAGCGGTCGTCGAGGGTGCGGAACAGCTCGCCGACCGAGCGCAGCGCGTTGATGTCGCCGTTGCTCACCTTGTGGCCGGGGGCGCGCTCGGCGTGCCCGCGCACCCGGGGCAGGAGCACCGGCGTCGGCCGCCCCTGCGACCTGGCCGGGGCGGGGCGGCCCTGCGGGGGCACCCGGGCCGCCGGTTCGCGGGCCACCTTGTCGTCGGGCTTGCCGATCAGCCAGTCCCGGCTGGGCACGACGAGCCCCGCCGGGGTGAACGCGATCTTGCGCAGCTCGGCGTGGCTGCCGGAGTCCTTGCGCCACAGCCCGCTGACGATGTCGACGGCCTCCTCCGGGGTGGCCGCGAACTCCAGCCCGGCGTACACCGGCGCACAGGCGTCCAGACCGAGATCCTGGGCTGTCAGCCGGCGTCCGAGCCGGCGGGTGAAGACCTCGGCGATGAGGGCGGGCGTCGTCCCTCGCGGCTGCTGTCCGCGCAGCCAGCGGGTCACCGACGTCTTGTCGTATCTGAGGTCCAGCCCGTGCTCCAGGCCGAGCTGGTCGACGCGACGGGCCAGACCCGCGTTGGAGAACCCCGCTTCTGCGATGAGCGCGGCGAGTTGGCGGTTGGGGGTGCGCTGCGCGGGTCGGTCCGTCATCTGCTGTGCGGTCTCCTGCCTTCCGGGCCTCTGAAGTGCCCGGTTTCCCTTTGAGCAGCCCTTATGGCCTCACGAACGGCGCGAATGTAGCGGAGAGTGAGTGGGCGATCACACATTCCGCCAGGCATTCATCCGATCGTGTGAGAAACGCCCGCAGGGCTGACGTACACCGGTCGGACGTACAGTGGCGTGGGCGCGTTACGTGCCTGACACACCGATTGCTCGGTCGCTGAGGGAGGCGCTTGCCGTGAGTGAGTTGCGGTTCGTCCGCATGGGGTTCGGTGCGGATGCCGTCGAGTACCAGGAGGCCTGGGACGAGCAGCGCCGGGTGCACGCGGCCCGGTTCGCCGAAGAGGTCCCGGACACCGTGATCCTCCTGGAGCACCCGCCGGTGTACACGGCCGGCCGCCGCACCGAGGACAGCGAGCGCCCGCTGGACGGCACCCCGGTCGTCGACGTCGACCGCGGCGGCAAGATCACCTGGCACGGCCCCGGGCAGCTGGTGGGCTACCCGATCCAGAAGCTCCCGCGCCCGGTGGACGTGGTCGCGCACGTGCGACGCCTGGAGGAGGCGCTGATCCGCACCTGCGCCGAGTTCGGCCTGGAGACCACCCGGGTCGAGGGCCGCAGCGGTGTGTGGGTGCTGGGCGACCCGGTCGAGCAGCGGCCCGCGCTCGGCGGACTGTCACTGGACTTCGACCCGCGACTGCAGGACGAGGAGTTCGACCCCCGGCTCGACGGCCCGGAGTACGCCCCCTCCAACGCGGGCCAGCGCCGCGAGGACCGCAAGATCGCCCAGATCGGCATCCGGGTGGCCAAGGGCGTCACCATGCACGGCTTCTCGTTCAACGTGAACCCCGACATGAAGTGGTTCGACCGGATCATCCCGTGCGGGATCCGGGACGCGGGCGTGGCCTCGCTCACGGGCGAGCTGGGCCGGGACGTCACCATCGAGGAGGTCCTGCCGGTGGTCGAGAGGCACCTGAAGGACGTCCTGGAGAACGCGGAGCTGAAGCCGCGGGTGATCGAGAAGGCTTCCGCCTGATCCCCTGCGGTCCGCCCAGCCGGTCCGCCGGGAATGTGCCCTGCGGCAGCGAGGTTGGCCTCCGGGGCAGGGCGCATTTTGTACGGGCGTACCCTTGGGTGCGCCGAAGAATCGAAGTCACAGGGAGCCGGTCGTGTCCGCAGTCGCACCCGACGGACGCAAGATGCTGCGCCTGGAGGTCCGTAACAGCCAGACCCCCATCGAGCGCAAGCCCGAGTGGATCAAGACCCGGGCGAAAATGGGCCCCGAGTACACGAAGATGCAGAACCTCGTGAAGAGCGAGGGCCTGCACACGGTGTGCCAGGAAGCCGGCTGCCCGAACATCTACGAGTGCTGGGAGGACCGCGAGGCGACCTTCCTCATCGGCGGCGACCAGTGCACCCGGCGCTGCGACTTCTGCCAGATCGACACCGGCAAGCCCGAGGCCCTGGACCGCGACGAGCCGCGCCGCGTCGGCGAGTCCGTGGTCACGATGGACCTGAACTACGCCACGATCACCGGTGTCGCCCGCGACGACCTGGAGGACGGCGGCGCCTGGCTGTACGCCGAGACCGTGCGCCAGATCCACCGGCAGACGGCGGACCGCGAGGCCGGCCGTACCAAGGTCGAGCTGCTGGCCCCCGACTTCAACGCCGTCCCGGAGCAGCTGGCCGAGGTGTTCGACTCCCGCCCCGAGGTCTTCGCGCACAACGTCGAGACGGTGCCGCGGATCTTCAAGCGGATCCGCCCCGGCTTCCGCTACGAGCGCTCCCTGAAGGTCATCACCGAGGCCCGCGACGTCGGCCTGGTGACCAAGTCGAACCTGATCCTCGGCATGGGCGAGACCCGCGAGGAGGTCGGCGAGGCACTCAAGCAGCTGCACGACGCCGGCTGCGAGCTGGTCACCATCACCCAGTACCTGCGCCCCTCCGTCCGGCACCACCCGGTCGAGCGCTGGGTGAAGCCGCAGGAGTTCGTGGAGCTGAAGGAGGAGGCCGAGCAGATCGGCTTCTCCGGTGTGATGTCCGGCCCGCTGGTGCGGTCCTCGTACCGTGCCGGGCGTCTGTACCAGATGGCGATCGAGAAGCGCGGCGCCTATGTCGCCACGCAGGCTGTGTGAATTCACGCACAAGTAGCTACTGGCCAGTAAAGGCCGAGACGACGCGGTCCTGACCGTCCTCGCTGATGAGGGCGGACATCAGGGCCGCGTCAGCGTTTCAACCCTCTGTATCAAGGTTTCATTGGCGTTTGACCGGTCGGACACGCCCTGGTAACACCAATCAGTGACTCTGGTATCACGGTTCGTACACCACCCGCCCCGAGGGGGTCCTCGATCATGCAGGCCGCGCCCGTTCGCGCCACCGCCATCCCGTCCTTCACCGACGCTCTGCGCGCCGTCGAGTCCCTGCTGATGAGCAGCGGGCAGCGCACGGCCCGCCGCAACGCGTGGACCTCCGTACTGGAGGACCGCCGGCGTGCCAAGGACCGGGTCGAGGCGCAGCGGTTCCTGGATCAGGCCGCCGACCGCTCCTGACCCTCCCCGTCCCTTCCCCGCGGGCACTGCCGTCGTCCGCACTCCCGGGGCCACGTAGACTTCGTGGCATGGCGAGGAAGGAATCCGCGGTGGACCCCGCGAGCGCAGGGCGACTGAAGCAGATCGCTCTCACGTACAAGATGACCCGCAAGGCCGACAAGAAGATCGGTCTTGTACTCGGGGCCGTCGGCATCGGCACCCTCGCTGTCTTCCTCGCGATCGGTTTCCTGCTCGGCCACCCCGTCTACCTGGGCATCTTCGGCCTGCTGATCGCCCTGCTGGCGACGGCGATCGTGTTCGGCCGCCGGGCCGAGCGTGCCGCCTTCGGCCAGATGGAGGGCCAGCCGGGCGCCGCGGCCGCGGTGCTGGACAACATCGGCCGGGGCTGGACGACGACTCCGGCGGTGGCGATGAACCGCAGCCAGGACGTGGTGCACCGGGCCGTCGGCAAGGCCGGCATCGTGCTGGTCGCCGAGGGCAACCCGAACCGGGTGAAGAGCCTGCTGGCCGCCGAGAAGAAGAAGATGAACCGCATCGTCGCGGACGTGCCCGTGCACGACGTGATCGTCGGCACCGGCGAGGGCCAGGTCGAGCTGAAGAAGCTGCGCACGACCATGCTGAAGTTCCCGCGCGTGCTGAACGGCCCCCAGGTGACGGCCACCAACGACCGACTGCGGGCCATGGGCGACCTGATGACCAACATGCCGCTGCCGAAGGGCCCCATGCCCAAGGGCATGCGGATGCCCAAGGGGCGCTGACGCCGCGCAGGAGCCCCGCGACGAGGCTGCGCGCAGTCCCGTCGCCCGCCGCTCAGACCAGCGGCCGGAACGTCCGCTCGTAGTAGACCACCGGGGCTCCCTCGCCCAGCCGTACTCCCGTTACCCGGCCGATCAGGATCGTGTGATCCCCGGCCGGGTATCGCGCGTATGCGGCGCAGTCCAGCTGCACCGGCGCCTGCCGCACCGCCGGGAGGCCGGTGGGGCTCGGCTGCAGCAGGGCGTCGGAGAACTTGTCCGCGCCCTTGGTGGCGAACAGCATGGCGAGCGGCTGGTGCTCCGGGGCCAGCACGCTCACCGCGAAGTGGTCGCACCGGGCGAAGACCGCGGCCGAGTCGGCCGAGTCCGCGAGACACACCAGGACCAGCGGTGGCTCCAGGGAGACCGAGCAGAAGGAGCTGGCCGTGAAGCCGCGCGGGGTGCCGTCCTCGCAGCGGGCGGTCACGACCACCACGCCCGACGGAAAGCGCGCCATGGCGTCCCGGAACTGCTCGGGCGTCACCTCGGCCGCCATCAGATCCTGAGTGTCGGTCATACCGCGTACCACCTGTCCCGAAGTCCGGCGGGGCCCTGGCGGGCGGCGACAGACCGTGTCCGGGTCGTCACGGCCACCGATCATGACTATGCCGTCGGTGCGGGTGTCGGGCAACCGGATGGGGGGCGTCCGGACCACTGGCCGGCCGCGAGGGCTGACCGGTCGCGACGAGCCGCGGCGGACCCGCGGTCGGCGACGCAGAGGCACCCCGACGGCGGATCGGGCGGACCAGCTCCCTCAGATCCGTACTTCGGCGGTCAGATCCGTACTTCGACGGTCTGCGCCAGCCGGTCGTGCAGGCCGCGGCCGTCACGGTCCCAGATCAGGGCGGGGACGGCGAGGCACAGCAGGATCGTGCGCAGCAGCGAGCGCAGTGGGTTGACCGTGCCGGTCCGCAGGGCCACGACCCGGATGCCGAACAGGCGCTTGCCGGGTGTGAAGCCGACCGTGCCGACGGTCAGGGCGCTCAGGACGAAGAAGACACCGAGCGCCCAGTTGCTCGTGGCGGGGCCGTAGCCGTCGGTGACCAGGCCGTATGCGATCAGAACGCACAGCGCCCAGTCCACGGCGAGCGCGCCCAGCCGCCTGCCGGGCCGGGCGATGGAGTTCGGCCCCTCCTCGGGAAGGCCGAGCTGCTCGCCCCGGTAGCCGAAGTCGGCACCGGCCTCTTCCATGGCCGAGCGGGGCCCGGAGAGCCACGAACCGAGTGCTTGCCTGTTGTCCACCCGTCCACGGTACTGCGCCCGGTTTCCCGCACGACGCCGAGGGGTGTGTCGGGGCTACGGTGGACCCGTGGCCGGTTAACTTCTGCGAAACAAACGGGTCACGCCCGAGAAATCACCCGTCCCTAGGGTCGAGACCAGCGTGTGCCACCGCACTGGCCGCACGAACGATCTACCACCCCGGCGAGGACGGTCGGGAGTAGGAGGAGCTGGATGTTCCAGAACGCCGACGAGGCCAAGAAGTTCATCGCGGACGAGGACGTCAAGTTCGTCGACGTCCGCTTCTGCGACCTGCCGGGCGTCATGCAGCACTTCACGGTGCCCGTCGACGCGTTCGACCCGGACGAGGAGCTGGCCTTCGACGGATCGTCGATCCGCGGTTTCCAGGCCATCCACGAGTCCGACATGGCGCTGCGCGCCGACCTGTCCACCGCCCGCGTCGACCCGTTCCGCCGGGACAAGACCCTCAACATCAACTTCTTCATCCACGACCCGATCACGGGCGAGCAGTACTCCCGCGACCCGCGCAACGTGGCGAAGAAGGCGGAGGCGTACCTGGCGTCGACCGGCATCGCCGACACCGCGTACTTCGGCCCCGAGGCCGAGTTCTACGTCTTCGACTCCGTCCGCTTCCAGACCAGCGCGAACGAGTCCTTCTACCACATCGACTCCGAGGCGGGTGCCTGGAACACCGGTGCCGTCGAGGACAACCGCGGTTACAAGGTCCGCTACAAGGGCGGCTACTTCCCGGTCCCGCCGGTCGACCACTTCGCCGACCTGCGCGCCGAGATCTCCCTGGAGCTGGAGAAGAACGGCCTGAAGGTCGAGCGCCAGCACCACGAGGTGGGCACCGCCGGCCAGGCGGAGATCAACTACAAGTTCAACACGCTGCTCGCCGCCGCCGACGATCTGCAGCTCTTCAAGTACATCGTGAAGAACGTGGCCTGGCGCAACGGCAAGACCGCGACCTTCATGCCGAAGCCGATCTTCGGTGACAACGGCTCGGGCATGCACGTGCACCAGTCGCTGTGGAGCAACGGCGACCCGCTGTTCTACGACGAGGCCGGCTACGCGGGCCTGTCGGACACCGCCCGCTACTACATCGGCGGCATCCTCAAGCACGCCCCGTCGCTGCTGGCCTTCACCAACCCGACGGTGAACTCGTACCACCGCCTGGTGCCGGGCTTCGAGGCGCCGATCAACCTGGTGTACTCGCAGCGCAACCGCTCCGCGGCCATGCGCATCCCGATCACCGGCTCCAACCCGAAGGCCAAGCGCGTCGAGTTCCGCGCGCCCGACTCCTCCGGCAACCCGTACCTGGCCTTCTCGGCCCTGCTGCTCGCGGGTCTGGACGGCATCAAGAACAAGATCGAGCCGGCCGAGCCGATCGACAAGGACCTCTACGAGCTGGCTCCCGAGGAGCACGCGAACGTCGCCCAGGTCCCGACCTCGCTGCCGGCCGTCCTCGACTCGCTGGAGGCCGACCACGAGTTCCTCCTCCAGGGCAACGTGTTCACGCCGGACCTGATCGAGACCTGGATCGACTTCAAGCGCACGAACGAGATCGCTCCGCTCCAGCTGCGTCCGCACCCGCACGAGTTCGAGCTGTACTTCGACGTGTGATCGACCCCGGCGTCCCGGCGACGCCCCGCCAAGGCCCCTCGGCTCGTTCCGGGGGGCCTTCGGTCTGTTCAGGCGCGGTGCCGGAAGCGGCTGCGGTACTCGGTGGGCGTCGTGTCCAGCTGCCGCCGGAAGGCGCGGATCAGGGTGTCGACCGTGTGGAAGCCGCAGGCAGAGGCCACCCGGTCGAGGGTGTCGTCCGTGGTCTCCAGCCGGCCCCGGGCCACCTCGACCCGGGCCGACTCGATGTACGACGCGGGGGTCGTGCCCAGTTCGGTCCGGAACAGCCGGGTCAGCTGGCGCTCGCCGACATGGGCGTGGGCGGCGAGGTCGGCGACCGTCAGCCGGCCGGTGACGTGCTGGGCGATGTGCCGGCGCAGCTCGTCCATGCGCCGGGTGGTCGAGACGGGCTCGATGGGGACGCTGAACTGGCTCTGGCCGCCCGGCCGCTTCAGGTACATCACCAGCTGCCGGGCCACGCGCAGCGCCACGGCCTCGCCGAAGTCCTCGGCGACGAGGGCGAGCGAGAGATCGAGGCAGGCGGTGATGCCCGCGCCGGTCCACACCGTGCCGTCGCGGATGAAGATCGGGTCGGCGTCGACCTGGACGGCCGGGTGTTCGGCGGCCAGCTGGGGCGCGGTCGACCAGTGGGTCGTGGCGCGCCTGCCGTCGAGCAGTCCGGCGGCGGCGAGCAGATGCGCGCCCACGCACACGGAGGCGACGCGCCGGGCCCGGCCGGCGAGCGTGCGCACCCAGCGGACCACGGTCTCGTCGGTCACGGCGCGCACCCGGCGCCGGTCGTCGACGTCGACCGCACCGGGGACGAGGAGGGTGTCGATGGGGCGCCGCGCGGCCTCGGCGAAGGTGACGTCGGGCAGCACCCGCACCCCGGCCGCGGTGGTGACGGGGTCCATGGTCTCGGCGGCCAGGACGACCTCGCAGCCGACCGCGTCGTCCGTCTCCCGGCGCAGCAGCGCGAACACCTCGGGCGGCCCGGTGACATCGAGCAGATCGACGCCTTCGAAGAGAAGGACGACGACGAACCGTTCCACTCCGCTCACCACAGCCCCCACTCTCCCGCCTGCCCCGGGTTCCGCCCCGGCCGATGTCCGGATCTGCAAGTTACACGACATTGCCGCCATGGGGCGGACGCTCATAGCGTGAAGGCATGGCTACGACGACTCTGCGTGACCTCAACGGCTTCGACCAGACCCCGGCCTCGCTCGCCGGCTCGACCCTGATCCTCATCGACTACCAGAACACCTACACCCGCGGCGTGATGGAGCTGGCGGGCTGGCAGGCCGCGCTGGACGCGGGCGCCGAACTGCTGGCCCGAGCGCGCCGCGCGGGCGCGACGGTCGTCCACGTCGTCAACGACGGCGGGGCGGGCACTCCGTACGACATCCGCGAGGAGATCGGCCAGATCCATCCGAAGGTCGCGCCCGCCGAGGGCGAGGCGGTGGTCGTCAAGCAGGTCCCGAACGCGTTCCACGACACCGATCTGGCCACGCATGTGGACGCCGCCGGGAACAAGGACGTGATCATCGCGGGCTTCATGACCCACATGTGCGTCGTCTTCACCGCCCAGGGCGCCTTCCTGCGCGGCAACCGGCCCACCGTCGTCGCCGACGCCTGCGCGACCCGGCCGCTGGGCAGCGCCGTCGCGGAGGTCTCCGCCGAGCAGCTCCACCTCGGCGCGCTCGCGACGATCGAGGACCTCTACGGCGTCGTCGTCCCGTCCACGGCGGACCTCGGCTAGTCCGCCGCCCCGACCGAATCCGCCCGCCCCGGCCACGGGGCGGGCAACCTTTTGCGCTTCCCGGACTTCCTAATGTCGGGGGATCATCCCTCCTTGCCGTGCTGGACGAGAGAGGTTGAACGGGGATGACGGAGCAGGACGACTGGGAGCGGGAATTCGATCACCGCTGGGCGAATTCCGCCGAGCACAAGGAGCCCTCCGCCCGGGCCCGGATGCTCGCCGCGCGCTGGAAGGACAACCCGCCGAACCCGGCGCCCTTCCGGGCCGACGCCGAACCGGTGCCGCGCCGGTCGTCGTGGGCGTCGACGGCCATGGTCTTCGGCTGTGTGGTCGCGATCATGGTGCTGATCGGGCTGGTGCAGTACAGCTCGGCCGGCTAGGACGCGTACCGGACGGTCCGGGACACAGCGCGACAGCCGGGGACGCACAGGCACGTTTTGCTGCGCCTAGGGCCGTTCGCAACCATTTCATGGGAGTCGGCAGGTGCACACTGGACAGCGGGACGAGTGCCTGACTGCGGGGTGATGCAAGATGCAGAGCCGCTTCCGGAGCGATCGACGGCTGACCGTGCGCATGGGACTCACGCTGTTCCTGCTCGGTCTGCTGTACGTGGGCTTCATCGCCGCGTTGATCACGCTGCTGAAGTCCTGGGTGCTGGTCGTCGTGCTGGTCGGAGCGATGTTCGTGGCGCAGTTCTGGTTCTCCGACCGGATCGCCATGTTCGCGATGCACGGACGGGTCGTGGAGCGGGAGGAGTATCCCGAGCTGCACGCGGTGGTCGACCGGTTGTGCGCCATCGCGGACATGCCCAAGCCGGTCGTCGCCGTCTCCGAGATGGACATGCCGAACGCGTTCGCGACCGGCCGCAATCCCGACCACGCCGTGGTCTGCGTGACCACGGGCCTGTTGCGCCGGCTGGAACCGGCCGAGCTGGAGGGCGTGCTGGCGCACGAGCTGTCGCACGTGGCGCACAAGGACGTCGCCGTGATCACGGTCGCCTCCTTCCTCGGCGTGCTGGCGGGCCTGATCGTCCGGTTCGCCTTCTACTCGCAGGTCTTCGGCGGAGGGCGCCGGGACCAGAACACGGCCGCCGTGTTCGCCGCCGTCCTGGGCGTGTCCGCGGCGGTGTACGCGATCAGCTTCCTGTTGATCCGGGCACTGTCGCGGTACCGGGAGCTGGCGGCGGACCGGGCGGCGGCGCATCTGACCGGGCAACCGTCGGCGCTGGCGTCGGCGCTCACCAAGGTCTCCGGCGACATCGCCCGGATCCCGACCAAGGATCTGCGCACCGCCCAGGCCTTCAACGCCTTCTACTTCACGCCGGCCACCGGCAAGGAGCCCGGCATCGAGCGGTTCTTCTCCACGCACCCGACCCTGGAGCAGCGGCTGGAGCAGCTGGGCCGGATCTCGGCGGAGCTGGGCGAGGCCGCCACTCCGGGAAAGGCGGGCTGACCCCCATGGCACTGCGGAAGGCGGGCTGAGCGTTGGGGCTGCTGGACATCCTGCTGGGCCGTACGAAACCGGTCGCGCCCGATCTCGACCAGCTCTTCGCGCTGCCGTCTGCGGCCGTGACCCTCCAGGCCGCGGCCGGTTTCACACCGACCGGGACGGGGGCGGTGTGCTTCGCCACCGTGGAGGGGGCCGCCTTCGAGCAGACCCGCCGCGAGGTGCAGGCGCTGCTGGACGCGGACTCCGAGCGGTGGAGTTCCCCCCGCTCGGCCGAGGCCGGGAGCGGGGGAAGCCCGCCGGTGGAGCTGCGGCGGGACGACTACGGCTACTCCTGGCTGGTCTCCACGCGCGGCCCGGAGCAGCTGCCGGAGCTGGTCAACGATCTGCACGCGGTGAACAGCGCGATGGAGGTCAACGGCTTCGGTCCGCAGCTGCTCTGCTCACTGGCCGCCTTCACCGACGACGCCGACCGCAAGCTGGCACTGGTCTACCTCTACAAGCGCGCCTCGTTCTACCCCTTCGCCCCGCTGCCCGGTGGCGCCGAGCGCCGCGACAGCGCGCTGGAGCTGCAGGTGAAGGCGGCGCTCACGAACGATCTGCGGATCGAGCAGGATCTGAGCCGCTGGTTCCCGGTGTGGGGCGCCCCCGGTCTGTGACCGGGGACGCCCTCGCTCACCTGCTCTTCTCACGCTCCTGCCGGCGGGCCTCGAAGGGGTGCTCACGGCGGTAGCGGCGCTCCCACCGGGCCTGCCGGTCCCGGCGCTCGCGGTAGGCGCGGTAGCTGTCCGGCGGGGGCGGGGTGCCCGCGCCGGGGGGTGGTGTGCCCGGGGAGCGACGCCCCCGCGTCGCGTACAGGTACAGCAGCGCGACGGCGGCGAGCCACCACAGATGGTTTCCGATTCCGAGGATCACCAGGACGACGGTCCCGGACGCGACGATGCCACGCATGACGGACCTCCTCCGTGAGGTGAGGGTGGCTGGGGTGGAGTGTGTCGGCTTCGTGCCGTTTGTTCAGCGTAGGGACGCCGCCACCCCACCCGCACCCCGTTTTCCGTCCGGCGACGGCCTGCCGTGAGTGAATGGCTCCATGACCGAACTCTCCGGTTTCACCTACGACTTCGACGGCGAGCGGCTCAGCGGGGTGAGCGCCGGACCACCGGGCCGGGCCACGGCGGTGCTGCTGCACGGCGCGGGCAACGGCAGCAAGGAGCGGCTGCTGCCCCTGCTCACCGAGTTCGCCGAGCGCGGCTGCCGTGCCCTGGCGTTCGACTTCTCGGGCCACGGCGAGAGCACGGGCTCCCTCGCGGAGCTGAGCCTGCGCCGACGGTTCGAGCAGGCGGTGGCGGTGCTCGACGCGCACGCCCCGGCGGACAGCCCGCTGGTCCTGGTCGGATTCAGCATGAGCGGCCAGACGGTCGCCGATCTCGTACGGCACTACGGCGCCCGGGTGGCGGCCGTCGGTCTGTGCTCGCCCGCCGTCTACGCGCCCGAGGCTTGGGACGTGGCGTTCGAGAACCGTCAGGGCCGTTTCAGCGAGATCATCCGTACGCCGGACGGCTGGCGGAGTTCGCTGGCGCTCAAGGCCCTGCGGGCGTACCCGGGCCGGGCGGTACTGGCGGTCCCCGGTACCGACGCGGTCATCCCGCCGGCCGTGACCGAGGCCGTACAGGAGGCGCTGTCGGCACGGGCCCGCTACTCCCGCTTCGAACTTCCGGACGCGGGGCACCGGTTGGGCCTGTGGTTCCATGACCACCCCGGGGACCGGCGGGAGTTCGCGGCCCTCGTGCTGGACGGCTCGTGCGGGCAGGAGCCGCTGACGGCCGCGGCGGCCCGGCCACGGCCGTAGACGGGCACGCCGGGTGCCCCCGAGAGCACGGGGCACCCGGCGCCGGCGCCGGAACCGGTGTCGGTGTCAGCGGTTGTAGCGCATGAACGCGCGCACCATGTGACAGGTCGTGTCCGACGGCGGGCGCATGCCGATCTCCTGCGCCGCGCTGCGGATCTTCTCGTCGCGGGCCTGGGCCGGCTGGTAGACGCCGGAGTCGAGCAGGGCTATGGCGAGGCGCATGGCCTTCAGCCGGCGGTTGTGGGTGACGTACCACTCGCGCGGCCGTCCGGCCGGCAGCGGCCGCTTCGTCATGGGCTCGTAGGGCGAGTCGAACAGCACGGGGTGCTGGGCGGTGGACTGGGTGGGCAACGGCTTCGGCTTCAGGGCGGCAGCGGGCACAGGCATCCTCCTGTCGCGGTCAGGGCATCGGCCGGACAGTCCGGCGACACCCTCGAACACTGCTTCTATTCTACGACCCACCACTGACAAAAGCCCCTGGCCACAAGGGCTTTCGGGGCCTCCGTGACAGGGGGTGCCAAGGAGTTTTCGCGTACCGTGGGCCGCATGGAAATCTGGATCAATCCGGCCTGCTCCAAGTGCCGCAGCGCCCTCGGCCTGCTCGACGCCGAGGGGGCCGAGTACACCGTCCGCCGCTATCTGGAGGACGTGCCGAGCGAGGACGAGATCAGGGCCGTGCTCGGCCGGCTGCGTCTCGAACCCTGGGACATCACCCGCACCCAGGAGGCGATCGCCAGGGAACTGGGGGTCAAGGACTGGCCGCGGGAGGAGGGCTCCCGCGACCGGTGGATCGCCGCGCTCGCCGAGCACCCCAAGCTGATCCAGCGGCCGATCATCACCGCCGACGACGGAACGGCCCTGGTCGCCCGCTCCGAGGACGCCGTACGGGAGGCCCTCGCACACAACAAGGGCTGAGCGGCACTCAAGTCCGTTGTGACGCAGGTTACTTCACCGACTCCTGCGACAGCTGAGTCACCCTGTTCGGCATCTCGTACATAGCGGCGTACGCTCCCCCTACCTCTTCAGGAGGCGCGCATGTCGCGCAGGAGAACTCTCGGCACGAAGAAGAAGATCGCGCTGCTCGCCAGTGCCGCGGCGGTGGCGGGCGGCGGAGCCTTCGCGCTGGCCACGACGTCCAACGCCGCGCAGCCCGCGCAGGGTGCGAAGACCCTCTCCGCCGGGGACTCGACCGTCTGCCAGGGATTCGCCACCGCGCTCGGCAACAACGAGCGCTTCATCGCCGGGCAGCAGGCCGCCCCGGACTCCCAGTCGGCGGCCCGGATCGCCAACCGGCAGGCGGTCATCGCCCAGATCAAGGTCCAGCAGAAGGCCGCCGGATGCACCGTTGGGGAGTCGGCTCAGGACTCCCAGGCGGGGCAGCCGAGCGCACAGCCCTCGCAGACCGGCGCCACCGGGAACGCCACCGGGAACGGAAACGCCGGTGGTGCCGCGGCGGGCAACGCCGGTGGTGCCGCGGCGGGCTCCGGCCAGCAGGTCTGCAAGGGCTCCACGGTCACGCTCTCCGGCGAGGGCGGTGCCCCGGCCGCCTCCAGCGGCCAGTTCCCGGCGGGTACGACCCTGAAGGTCACCAACCTGGACAACAGGAAGTCCACGACGGTGAAGGTCACCTCGGTGTCCGGCAGCTGCGTGCTGCTGAACAACGCGGCCTTCGAACAGGTCCGCGAGCCCGGCAAGTTCCTCATCCGCCGTGCGCTGATCGAGAAGGTGGGGTGAGACCCGGCCGGCGACCGCACGGGGGTGGCGGTCGCCGGCCGGCCGGGCGCTCGGGACGGCGCCGCCGCCACCGGGACCGCCGCCGAGGGCGTGCCGCGTGAGGCGCACCACACAACCGCCAGGTAACACGGGGTTCACACAAGAGCAACGGACGGGAAATCGCCTGTTGCCAGGCTGCCGGGCAGATCGACACGGCGCCCCGGTGCCGTAGCGCCGCAACACCCGCACCGAGTGCGCCCGACCACCCCCGAAGGAAGTGGCCCCGTGACCTTCAAGGCCGAGTACATCTGGATCGACGGCACCGCGCCGACGGCCAAGCTCCGATCCAAGACGAAGGTCATCACGGGTGCCCCGGCCGGTCTCGACGCGCTTCCGATCTGGGGCTTCGACGGCTCCTCCACCAACCAGGCGGAGGGCCACTCCTCGGACTGCGTGCTCAAGCCGGTCTTCAGCTGCCCGGACCCGATCCGCGGCGGCGACGACATCCTGGTGCTGTGCGAGGTCCTCGACACGGACCTGACCCCGCACCCGTCCAACACGCGGGCCGCGCTCGCCGAGGTCGCCGAGCGGTTCGCCGCGCAGGAGCCGATCTTCGGCATCGAGCAGGAGTACACCTTCTTCGACGGCACCCGCCCGCTCGGCTTCCCCGAGGGCGGCTTCCCGGCCCCGCAGGGCGGCTACTACTGCGGTGTCGGCGCCGACGAGATCTTCGGCCGCGACGTCGTCGAGGCCCACCTGGACAACTGCCTGAAGGCGGGCCTGGGCCTCTCCGGCATCAACGCCGAGGTCATGCCGGGCCAGTGGGAGTTCCAGGTCGGCCCGCTCGCCCCGCTGGAGGTCTCCGACCAGATGTGGGTGGCCCGCTGGCTGCTGTACCGCACCGCCGAGGACTTCGGCGTCTCCGCGACCCTGGACCCGAAGCCGGTCAAGGGCGACTGGAACGGCGCGGGCGCGCACACCAACTTCTCCACCAGGGCGATGCGCGAGGGCTACGACGCGATCATCACCGCGTGCGAGTCGCTCGGCGAGGGCTCCAAGCCGCTGGACCACGTCAAGAACTACGGCGCCGGCATCGACGAGCGCCTCACCGGCCTGCACGAGACCGCCCCGTGGGACCAGTACACCTACGGCGTCTCCGACCGCGGCGCCTCGGTCCGCATCCCGTGGCAGGTCGAGAAGGACGGCAAGGGCTACATCGAGGACCGCCGCCCGAACGCCAACGTCGACCCCTACGTGGTGACCCGTCTGCTGGTGGACACCTGCTGCTCCGCGCTGGAGAAGGCCGGCCAGGTCTGATCCGTCCCGTCGCGACAGGGGCGCCCGCCGTGACGGCGGGCGCCCCTGTCGCGTCCGCCGCACACCTGCCGTTCTCCGCGCCGGCGCTCGGCTCAACACCCCTTGTCCGCATGGCGAGACGACGCACCGGATCGGCCGACCGGTGGAAGCCGCTGATCAGGGGCGTATGTGCCGCGCCGGGACGGCCGCAACGTCAACTTCACGCCAAGGAA
Organism: Streptomyces yokosukanensis; assembly: GCF_001514035.1. GTDB lineage: Bacteria > Actinomycetota > Actinomycetes > Streptomycetales > Streptomycetaceae > Streptomyces > Streptomyces yokosukanensis. The sequence continues at coordinate 61,535 of NZ_KQ948211.1, forward strand.
GCGTCCAAGCAGTGAGAGAAGGGTCCTGCTCGGCGCCGGTGTCTGCTTCAATGGGCCCATGGCCAGCTTCCAGAAGATCACCGCGACGGGTCGCCATGACCTCGAGCCCTTCTGGCCCTCCCGTCAGCACCACGACTTCGACCGGGTGTGTTGCCGCGCGACGAACGCGCGGGCCCTCTGAAGCCGTAACCCCCGGCCTTCGGCCAGCGCACAGCGACGTACGTCCTCCGACGCGCCCCGACCACGAATCGCGGCCGTCGCCCCGACCGGCGAACTCCCTGCGCGAAAGAGCTGACCTCTCATGGCGACCTCTCGTTCCTTCTCCTCCACCTCCCCGCTGACCTCCCCCGCCCGGCACCGGCTGCGCGCCGTCGACCGGGACGAGGTGGCCGACGTCGCGGACATCCTGCCGCCGGGCGCCACCTGGCTGCCCGCGCCGCCGCACACCCTGCCCGCGCTCCCCGGCCGACCGCCGATGGTCGGCTATCTGGTGCTCGTCCCGGCCGACCAGCGGCCGCCGTTCCTGCCTGTCGCGGTGCCGGACCAGCCCGAGGCGGCCCCGGACGCGATCGCCGCCACGGTCACGGGCACCGACGCGGGCACGCCCGCGGGCATCGGCACGGACACCGAGCGGCTGGTGCGGATCGACTCCGCGCGCCGCACCGCCAGCGTCGACGGCCGTGAACTCGACCTCACCTACCTGGAGTTCGAGCTGCTCGCCCACCTGGTCGCGCATCCGCACCGGGTGCACACCCGCGACCAGCTGGTCACCACGGTGTGGGGCTACGGCCATGTCGGCGACGGCCGCACCGTCGACGTGCACGTCGCCCGGCTGCGCCGCAAGCTGGGCGCCGAGCACCGCCGGACGATCCAGACGGTGCGCCGGGTCGGCTACAAGTACACCCCGCCCACCGGCCGCTGACCCTCCGCCGCTCTGCCCTCGGCAGAGTCCCCTGCCCTCGCGCGCCCCGAGCGGGCACGATCACCGGTATGAGACTTCTGGTGCTGGGCGGTACGGAGTTCGTGGGGCGGGCGGTCGCCGAGGCCGCGGTGGCGCGCGGCTGGGAGGTGACCGTCTTCCACCGGGGACGGAACCGACCCCCCTGCGGGGTGCGGTCGTTGCACGGCGACCGCACCGCTCCCGACGGCCTCGCCGCCCTCGCCGCCGACCCGGGCGGCTGGGACGCCGTGGTCGACACCTGGTCGGCCGCACCGCGTGCCGTGCTCGCCGCGGCACGGCTGCTGCGGGGCCGTGCCGCGCGGTACGTGTACGTCTCCAGCCGGTCGGTGTACCGCTGGCCCTGGCCTTCGCTGGGCGGGGACGGCTCGGCCGGGGCGTTGGTCGAGGGGGCCTTCGCCGACGCCGGGCAGACCGAGTACGCGCAGGACAAGCGGGGTGGCGAGCTGGCCGCCGTCGAGGACTTCGGCGAGGAGGGCTCGCTGCTGGTGCGGGCCGGGCTGATCCTCGGCCCGCACGAGAACGTGGGCCGGCTGCCCTGGTGGCTGACCCGGATCGCCCGCGGCGGCCCGGTACTGGCTCCCGGGCCGCGCGAGCTGCCGGTGCAGTTCATCGACGCCCGCGATCTGGCCGGCTGGCTGCTCGGCGCGGTGGAGCGGGGGCTGAGCGGGCCCTACGACCTGATCGGCCCGCCGGGTCACAGCACCATGGGCGAGCTGCTCGACCTGTGCGTCCGGGTCACCGGCGCGGACGCGGAGCTGCGCTGGACCGCCCCGGAGGCGATCCTGGCCGCCGGGATCGAACCATGGACCCAGCTGCCGGTGTGGACGCCGCCGGACAGTGAGCTGCACGACTGCGCCCATCGCACCGACGTGTCGCGGGCGCTGGCCACCGGACTGGTGTGCCGTCCGCCCGCGAGGACCGTCGCGGACACCTGGCGCTGGCTGACGCAGATCGGCGGCGCCGCCCCGCTGCGGCCGGACCGGACGGCCCCCGGTCTCGATCCGCGGGTGGAGGCGAAGGTGCTGGCCGAGGCGGGCGGCGCGCGCCCATCCGCGGTCGACGGCGCGGCCGGGGGTGTACCTGGCACCACCCCCCAAGAGGCGGCCTCGGACGACTGACGCGCGCGGGCGGCTCGGCGAGACTGGCGGCATGAACACCGACACGAAGAGCCGCGGCCTGCGCAGCCGGGCCCGGGAAGTGCTGCTGGCCGCCGTGCAGGGGCTGGTGCTGACCCTGGTGGTGCTGCCCTGCGGGGTGGCGTTCCTGGTCCTGACCCTCCTCTCCGTCGCGCTCGTCCCGCTCGGTGTCGGGCTCGTCACCACGCCGGCGGTACTGACCGGTGTACGGGCGCTGGCGGACGCCCGCCGCAGGCTCGCGGCGCAGTGGTGCGGGATACGGATCCCGGCGGCGTACCAGCCGCTCCCCGAGGGCGCGGGTCCCTGGACGCGCACCTTCGCGCTGCTGAGGGACCCGCAGGTCCGGCGGGACGTGCTCTGGCTGCCGGTGGACATCACCGCGGGCTTCGCCACCGCGTTGCTCCCGGCCCTGCTGGTGTTCTACCCCGTCGAGGGATTCATGCTGCCCGCCGGGCTGTGGCGGGCGTACGTACCGGCCTCGGGCGACGCCTACTGGTACCTCTTCGTGCCGGTCACCGGCGAAGGGACCGCCCTCGTCGCGGCCCTGCTCGCCGCCGTGCTCCTCGCCGTGGCCGGGCGGCTGGCCCCGCGCCTGCTGACCGCGCACTTCCAGCTCACCCGGGCCGTGCTCGGCGGCGACGCGGAACTCGCCGAGCGGGTCCGGGTGCTGACCGAGACCCGGCGCGACGCCGTGGACACCTCGGCCGCCGAGCTGCGCCGCATCGAGCGGGACCTGCACGACGGGGCGCAGGCCCGGCTGGTCGCCATGGGCATGGACCTCGGCACCATCGAGATGCTGGTGGAGCACGACCCCGCGCAGGCCAAGCAGCTGCTCGCCCAGGCCCGCCGGAACTCCGTCGAGGCGCTGGAGGAACTGCGCGACCTGGTGCGCGGCATCCATCCGCCGGTCCTCGCCGAACGCGGGCTCGGCGACGCCGTACGGGCGCTGGCGCTGCGTCTGCCGCTGCCGGCCGAGGTGGGCGTGGAGCTGCCCGGCCGCGCGGACGCGCCGGTCGAGTCGGCGGCGTACTTCGCGGTCAGCGAGGTGCTCACCAACGCCGTCAAGCACTCCGGCGCCGACCGGGTCCGGGTCGATGTGCACCACGCCGAGGGCCGGCTGCGGATCACGGTCACCGACAACGGCAAGGGCGGCGCGGTGATCGGCACGGGGTCGGGCCTCGCCGGGGTCGTGCGCCGGCTCGGTACATTCGACGGCGTCCTGGCCGTCAGCAGCCCCGTCGGCGGCCCCACCCTGGTGACGATGGAGATCCCGTGCGCGTTGTCCTAGCCGAAGACCTCTTCCTGTTGCGCGACGGGCTGGTCCGGATGCTTCAGGCCTTCGGCTTCGAGGTCGCCGCCGCCGTCGAGACCGGACCCGAACTCACCCGTGCGCTGGCCGAGTTGGAGCCCGACGTGGCCGTGGTCGACGTACGGCTGCCGCCCACGCACACCGACGAGGGCCTGCAGTGCGCGCTCGCGGCCCGCAGGGCGCGGCCGGGGCTGCCGGTGCTGGTGCTCTCCCAGCACGTGGAGCAGCTGTACGCGCGCGAGCTGCTCGCGGACGGCACCGGCGGGATCGGCTACCTGCTGAAGGACCGGGTCTTCGACGCCGAGCAGTTCATCGACGCCGTGCGGCGGGTCGCGGCCGGCGGTACGGCGATGGACCCGCAGGTCATCCAGCAGCTGCTGTCGCGGCGGGCGGCCGGCGACCGGCCGCTCGCGGGTCTGACCCCGCGCGAGCTGGAGGTGCTGGAGCTGATGGCGCAGGGCCGGTCCAACGCGGGCATCGCGGCCCAGCTGGTGGTGACGGAACGGGCCATCGCCAAGCACACCTCCAACATCTTCGCCAAGCTGGGCCTGGAGGTGTCGGACGACGACAACCGGCGAGTCCTCGCGGTCCTCGCCCATCTCGACCGGGATCGCTGACCGGCACCGCCGACCTGCCAACTCCCCTGTTTCTGCGAGGAATTTGTGAAACGGGTGAACACCTCTGAGGCGGCGTCCGTATGGATGGGCGCCGCTTCACTCCTGTCGGGCGCCTCGATGCTGCCCCGCAAGGAAGTCAGAGGAGTTCCATGGGACGCAACACACGAAAACGCCGTACGCCGCTGGCCACCAAGGCCATAGCCGCATCGGCGGCCCTAGCGCTCGGTGGGGGCGGGCTGATCTGGGCGAACTTCTACGCCTCGGCGCACGAGTCGAACAACCAGACGTGGGGAGGCAACCAGACGAAGGCCGCGACGGCGCAGGTCGCGACGGTCTCCTGCCCGGACGTCGGCCAGAAGCTGACGAACGTGCCCTGGCGGGCCCGCCAGGGCGTGGCGACGGAGCTGGCGAACCTCGACAAGCAGATCACCGAGGCCTACGCCCGGCTCGCCTCCACCCGGAACGCGCAGGCCAAGGATCCGAGCTTCGTGCAGAACGCGATCGTCGGCCCCCTCAAGGAGAAGCGGGCCGCGACGATCGACCGGATCCGGATCGACGTCCAGCGGGTCGGCGGGTCCTTCGACACCTCGCTGCAGCAGCTCGCCGCCTGTACCGCGCAGACCGCCGACCAGACCACCGCCGGGGGGCAGCAGAACGGCGGTGGCCAGCAGCAGAACGGTGGCGGCCAGCAGCAGAACGGCGGTGGCCAGCAGCAGGGCGGTCAGCAGCAGGGCAACAACGGAGGCCAAGGCGGCGACGGCCCGGCCGCGGCGGACTTCGTGGACATCACCCGGGTCGCCCCGAACGTCCAGGGCAAGCCGCAGAACACGGGCAACGCCTCGACGGGCACGTTCACCACGCGCTGCGGCGTGAACGCGAACCAGAACCACAACAGCGACAACGTGATCGTCGCGCCCGGTGTGACCAACGGTGCCCACCATGTGCACGACTACGTCGGCAACCAGAAGGTCAACGCGTTCTCCAGCAACCAGACGTTCCTGCAGGGCGGCAGCAGCTGCCAGAACCGCAACGACCTGTCGGCGTACTACTGGCCGGTCATCCGTCTGCAGGACGGCACCCAGGAGAAGGACGCGAACGCGGACGGCGGCGGCAAGGACCTCAACGTCGGCCGGATCCTGGTGGCCCAGCAGGCGCAGATCAAGTACGTCGGCAGCCCGGCGAGCAAGGTCGTCGCGATGCCGCAGTTCCTGCGGATCATCACCGGTGACGCCAAGGCCTTCACCAACGGCACGGCCAACGCCAACGCGCACTGGAGCTGCACCGGCTTCGAGAACAAGGTGCAGCTGACCACGCAGTACCCGATCTGTCCGCAGGGCAGCAAGGTGGTGCGCACGTTCGCCTTCCAGAACTGCTGGGACGGCCAGAACATCGACAGCGCCAACCACCGCACGCACGTGGCCTTCCCCGACCCCGCGAGCGGTGTCTGCCCGAACGGCTTCAAGGCGATCCCGCAGCTGACGATGCGCCTGGTCTACAACGTGCCGCAGCCGGTCGTCCAGAACGGCCAGGTGAAGAACGCGTACGCGGTCGACGGCTTCCCGGAACAGCTGCACAAGCCGATCACCGACCACGACGACTTCATCAGCGTCACGAGCGGCGGCCTGGCCAACAGGATCGCAAACTGCATCAACAGCGGCCGGAACTGCGCGTGACCACCCGAGCGTGACCACCTGACACGGGCCACGGAACGAGGCCGGTGACGGAGCCCCCCTCCCGTCACCGGCCTTTCCCGTGCCCGCGCCGGCCTCAGCCGCCGTGCGCGGAATGGGCGGCGTGGTTCGTGCCCGTCTCCACGTCCCCGCCGAGCGTGCCGCGCAGCGCCTTGACGACGCCGTCGTCACCGACGGCCACCCACTTGCGGCCGACGAGGTAGTAACCGCCGTAGTCCTTCGCGTCGTTGATCCACTCGCGCTGGCCGCGGTCGGTGGCGAAGGTGGCGAAGACGAACCTGCCGTCCGTGTTCCGGCAGATGGCCTGGCGGACCTCGTCGGAGTCGATCTGCATGTTCGGCCTGCACTTCACCTCGGCGGCCAGGCTCTCCAGGCTGCCGGTCGCGGCGGGCGGGACCGCCTTGGTGTCCGCGCCCGCGCCGCAGCCCGCCAGCGCCAGTACGGCCGCGGCGGCCGGCAGCAGTCGTGTCGCCCTCATCTGTTCCTCCGGTCCTGTGGGCCCAGCATGCCTCAGCTCCTTCGGATACGGCTGCGGACCGCCCCACGCTCAAAGGCGACGGCAGTTGCGCACGGCAACGACGGCCGGGCCGACCACTGAACCGGACGGATGAATCACCCATCCGGTGGTGACCAACCTCCGGCCCGCTCGTTTTCCCGGACGTGCAGTCACAGGATGTAGCCCAGCGTCACGCACCCGCCTCCACCGGACACCCCGGTCCCGTCGACGTCGAGCAGGCCGAGGCCGCGCTCGTCGAGCACTATCCACGGCTGGTCCGGATCGCCTACCTGGTGCTGCCACCCGGCCTCGGCCGCAGCCGCCGGGTGCTGACCGCGCACTCCCTCGCCCAGCGCTCCCTGCCCAGGGGGCGGACGCGGCAGTCCGTGATCCCGGCCCAGGTCTCCGGCGAGCAGGGCGACCTCGGGTACGCCTATCTGCGCGAGCGGGTCCTGTGCACGGCCCTGGAGGCGACCCGGCCCCGCAAGGGCCTGCCCCGGCTCTCCCAGCTGCCGCCGCTGCTGCCCCAGGTGTGGGGCCTTCGGCTGTTCCCGCGCTCGGGCGGTGCCGACGAACTCGCCCTGGACCAGCGGCTGTCCGCCCTGTCCGGGCCGGCCCGCGCCGCCTATGTGCTGCGTGGCCTGGAGCAGCTGTCCGACACCGAGATCCGGGAGCTGCTGACGGCCGCCGAGGTCGACGACGTGGGCGGCGCGCTGGCCGCGGCGTGCGGCGTGCCCAACGAGCCCGCGCTGCTCGCCTCCCCCGAGTTCGACCCCTGCCTGCTCCAGGCCCGGCCCACCGATCTGATGCGCCGCCGCCAGCACGGCAAGGCCGCACTGGCTGCTGCCGCGGCGCTCGCGGTGTGCGGGGCGCTGGTCGCCCTGCCCGGTGACGGCTGGGGCCCCGACGGCGCCGCCGCGCCCGTGTACGCGGGGAACCCGGCCGCCGAGGCCGCCCTCGACCCCGGCCGGCTGGTCCGGGTCTCCCCCACCGCCTGGCAGTCCGCCGCCCGTACCGACTTCTCCGCCTGGCCCACGCGCGGCCCGCTCGCCGGCGACACGGACCTGCTGCGCCGCGCCCTCGCCGTGTGGGCGCGTCCCGGCGCGGCGGTCCATGTCTCGGCCACCCCCGGCACCGAGACCGGCGGCCCGGCCGGCCCGCCCCAGCTGCTGTACGCGGGCCAGGTCGACAACGGCCGCGTGGTGGTGCTCTACGACGGTCTGCGCATCGTCCGGTACGCCGAGCCGGTCGACGGCACCCAGGGCGCGGCCCTCGACTTCGCCCGTGCCGACGGCGCGGGCGACGCCGAGGCGAGCGCGCTGGTGCTGGGCCGCTCCGACGGCAATGTCCAGTACCTGACCGCGCCCTGGGTGAAGAAGGCGGCCTCCCGGGACCTGATGAAGCCGGACGCGGGCGCGACCCCGCTGACGGTCACCGACGGCATCACCGCACCGCTGGCCAGCCCCGCGCTGCGCTCCGGCAGCTGCACCTCCTGGACGGTGCTGCAGCTGACCGGCGCCTGGGGCACCGAACTCACCACCGATCTCGGCGAGTTGATGCCGGCCCATCTCACGGCCGGCCCGCCCGGCTCGGCCGGCGAGGTGTCCGACGCCGCCGGGCGGACGGCCTGGGCGCCGTTCGCCTGCTCGCTGGCGGCGGAGCGCTCCGTCGGGGTGCGCAGCGTCAACGCCTGGACGTTCGCCGAGCAGCCGCTGCCCGACGGCAGCGGGGCGGCCGAGTGGATGTGCACCAGGGCCGAGACCTGGCGCGGCGACGGTACGGGCGCGCTGGCCCAGTTCCGCACGCCGGGCGGGCGGGTGGCGGCGGTGGTCGCCAAGGGCACGGACGCGCGGTCCTGCGGTCCGCGGGATCCCCATGCGCTCGCCGGGGTGCTGTGGAAGTCCGCGGCCGGGCACTGGTATCTGCTGGCGGCGGGCGACAAGGACACGGCGACGATCCAGGCGGGAGGCGGGGTCACCGCCGCCGCGCAGGGCCAGTTCCTGGTGGCGCGGGCCCGGCAGGGGGCGCGGGCCGCACTGAAGGGCACCCTGACGGACGGACGGGCGGTCAGCGGGTTGCACTAGCGGGTGTCGGACCTGGGAGGCGTCCCCGGACGAGCGGTTGCTGACATCTGCGTAAACAAGCTCTGCCGCAGGGGTTCTCAGCGGCACTACTCGCCAGTACATTGACGCCATGTCTAACACGCAGGCCCGGGTGCCGCTCAAGGCACGCAAGGTGTCCTTCTCCTGGGACGGCACGCCGCTGCACTGGGTGCCGGAGGACCCGTTCACCACGCACACCATCAATGTGCTGCACCTGCTGCTGCCCGCCGGTGAGCGGTGGTTCGTGCATGTGTACAAGCAGGTGCTGCCGTACATCCGCGACGAGCGGCTGCGCGAGGACGTCATCGGGTTCATCGGCCAGGAGGCGATGCACTCCCAGGCCCATGACGAGGTGCTGCCGCACCTGCGTGAGCAGGGGCTCGATCCGACGCCGTACACCGCCCAGGTCGACTGGTTCTTCGAGAAGCTGCTCGGTGACCGGACGCTGCCGCCGGGCAGGCCGCGCCGGTGGTGGCTGATGGAGCGGGTCGCGCTCATCGCGGCCATCGAGCACTACACCGCGTTCCTCGGCAACTGGGTGCTCAACGCCGGGGAACTCGACCGCCGCGGCGCCGACCCGACCATGCTGGACCTGCTGCGCTGGCACGGCGCGGAGGAGGTCGAGCACCGCTCGGTCGCCTTCGAGCTGTTCATGCATGTCGACGGCAGCTACAGCCGACGGGTGCGGACCTGGGCCACGGCGTTCTCGGCGCTGGTGTTCCTGTGGCAGCGCGGGACGCGGTTCTTCATGGAGAACGACCCGACCCTGATCGACGGCAAGGCGAGCTTCAAGGACTTCCACGTCCGCGGTAGGCAGGGCCTGCTCCCCACGACCGGGGACATGGTCAGGTCCATCCCCCGCTATCTGAGCCGCGACTACCACCCCTCGCAGGAGGGCGACACCGAGCAGGCCGTCGCCTACCTCGCCGCCTCCCCCGCGGCGACGGCGGCGGAGAAGAGGTCCGCCTGATGCCGAAGCTGCGTACCGTCGCGCTCCTCGCGGGCGCCGCCCTGCTGACCCGGCAGGCGCTGCGCCGCCGCATCCAGGTCTCGCCGCTGTGGCCGATGCCCGCGCTGGAGGAGCCCACCTCGGGCCGGCCGCGCTCGCGGGCGCTGCGGCTGCTGGTCACCTCGCACGAGACGGTGGCCGACGGGGTCGTCCGGCTCCGCCTGGAGGGACGTGACCTGCCGCGCTGGGAACCCGGCGCGCATCTCGACCTCGTCCTGCCGTCGGGGCTCGTGCGGCAGTACTCGCTGTGCGGCGACCCCGAGGACACCTCCTCGTACACCGTCGCGACCCGGCTGGTCGAGAACGGGCGGGGCGGCTCACGCGAGCTGCACGAGCAGGTGACGGAGGGCATGGAACTGGAGGTGCGGGGGCCGCGGAACCGTTTTGCGCTGGTCGAGGCTGATTCGTACGTCTTCGTCGCCGGGGGGATCGGGATCACGCCGCTCCTGCCGATGCTGCGGGCCCTTCCGGAGAACGCCGAGTGGCGGCTGCTGTACGCGGGACGCGGCAGAGCCTCGATGCCGTTCCTGGAGGAGGTGGAGAAACTGGGCGGCGACCGGGTGACCGTCGTGGAGGGGCGGCCCGATCTCGATGCGCTGGAGGTCGGTGAGGGGGCCGTCGTCTACGCCTGCGGCCCCGAGGGGCTCATGGCAGCCGTCACGGCACGCTTTCCCGACGTCCGCCTCGAACGGTTCGCGCCACGTACGTCGTCCGACGGCAACACCGCCTTCGAGGTCGAACTGCGGCGCAGCGGACAGACGTTGACCGTACCGGCCGACTCCACCGTGCTGGCCGCCGTACGCCGGGCACTGCCGGACGCCGCCTACTCCTGCGAGCAGGGGTTCTGCGGGACCTGCCAACAGCGGGTGCTGGCCGGGGAGATCGAGCACCGGGACGAGCTGCTGACGGACGCGGAGCGTGCCGATTCCATGCTGATCTGCGTGTCGCGGGCCCGGGGCGATCGTCTGGTGCTCGACATGTGATCACCTGCGGCCGAATTCGATCGGTAGGGTGTTCGCATGAGTACCGGGGTTCGCCGCAGATTGGGCGTCGAGGAGCGGCGGCAGCAGCTGATCGGCGTCGCCCTCGACCTGTTCAGCCGACGTTCGCCCGACGAGGTCTCCATCGACGAGATAGCGACGGCGGCGGGCATCTCCCGCCCGCTGGTGTACCACTACTTCCCCGGCAAACTCAGCCTGTACGAAGCCGCTTTGAAGCGTGCCTCGGAGGATCTCGCGAACCGCTTCGCCGAGCCGCAGGAGGGCCCGCTGGGCGCCCGGCTGCTGCGGGTGATGCGCCGCTTCTTCGATTTCGTGGACGAACACGGGCCCGGCTTCGCCGCGTTGATGCGCGGCGGACCGGCCGTGGGGTCTTCGGCCACCAACGCCCTCATCGACGCGGTGCGGCAGGCCGCCTATGAGCAGATGCTGTCGCACCTGGGCATCGTGGAGGCGCCCCCGCGGCTGGAACTGGTCGTCCGCTCCTGGATCTCGCTCGCCGAGTCGACGGCCCTGATCTGGCTGAACGGCCGACGCGTCCCGCGCGCCGAGCTGGAGATCCAACTGGTGCACGACTTCGCCGCGCTGGCCGCGGTCAGCGCCGCCTACGACGAGGACATGGCGGCCCTGCTGAAGAAGATGGTCAAGGACGAGCCGACCGACGGCCCCTTGGCGGACCTGCTCGGCCGGCTCATCGCCCTCGGTTCCTAGGTCCCGTCGACCACTACCGGTCGGCCTTCGCGAAGACCGCGACCGTCCGTGCCGGGACGGCGAACGTTCCCGTGCCGACGGTGTAGGCCGAGGTCTTCACCACCGGGTCGGCGCCGGAGGCCTGTACCGGGTGCAGCCGGTAGCGCGTGCCGGCGAGCGCGCCGACCGTCTGCTCCTGCCGCTGCGGGGTCGCGTTGAAGACGACGACCAGGTCACCGAGGCACATGGTGATCACCCCCGGTGTCTCGTCCTTGCCCGACAGCGGGAAGGACAGCTCGCCCTGCACCTGCGCGGCCGTACCGAGCGAGAACGCCTTCTCCGTCGTACGGATCCTCAGCAGATCCCGGTAGGCCGCCGAGGCGCCGGTGATCTGATCGCAGTCCACCTTCACCGTGGTCAGCAGGGGCCTCGCGTACTCCCACGTGGACCGGTTGTCGGCCGCCATGGGCAGGCCGCGCCCGAAGCCGTTGCCGTCGGCGCAGTCCCAGTGGATGGCGTTGAACCAGTCGCCGCTGTCGAAGGAGTTGCGGTCCAGGGACTTGGAGCGCAGCAGGTCGGTGCCCGCCTGGGACAGGGACGGCCCCTGCGAGAGGCCGGCCGTGGCCATCGCGAGGACCTGCATCCGGGCCCGGTCGGACGCGCTCGTCCTCGCGGGCAGCTTGTAGGCCAGGGCGTCGAACAGCGACTCGTTGTCGTGCGCGTCCGCATAGGCGAGGGCGTCGCCGGGGGCGTCCGCGTAGCCGGCGGGCGAGCCGTTGTAGTCGATGCCGGCGCCGGTGACCTCCTTGCCGTCGGTGTCGGTGAAGGCGAAGGACTTCAGATTGCCGGTCAGACCGACCTTGATCAGGTCCTGGTAGTGCAGCAGCCGCGCCTTCTGCTCGGCGGAAGTGCCGTTGGCGGAGGACGTGTTGGGGTCGGTGTAGAGGCCGGACGCGAAGCCCTGGACGCCGGGGTCGGAGTCGAAGGGGCTGCCGCCGCGTACCGCGTCCCGCGCCCGGTCGGAGAAGGTGGCGATGCCGGTGCCGGCCATGTTCGCCTGCGTGGCCTGCACGAACCGCGCGTCGTTCGCGACCTCGCCGAAGTTCCAGCCCTCGCCGTACAGGATGATCTTCTTGCCGTCGACGCCGTCCTTCTTCACGGTCAGCGCGTCGAGCGCCTTGCGCACCGCGAGGATGTTGGCCTTCGGGTGGTGGCCCATGAGGTCGAAGCGGAACCCGTCGACCTTGTACTCCTTGGCCCAGGTGACGATCGAGTCCACGACGAGCTTGCCCATCATCGCGTTCTCCGGCGCGGTGTTGGAGCAGCAGGTGCTGTCGGCCACGCTGCCGTCGGCGAGGAGCCGCTGGTAGTAGCCGGGCACGATCCTGTCGAGCACGGAGGTGTCGGCCTGGCCGCTCGCGGCGGTGTGGTTGTAGACGACGTCCATGACGACCCTGAGGCCGTCCTCGTTCAGCGCCTGGACCATCCTGCGGAACTCGACGGTACGGGCGGTGCCGTCCGGGTCGGTGGCGTACGAGCCCTCGGGGACCGTGTAGTGGTACGGGTCGTAGCCCCAGTTGTAGGCGTCCCGCGCGGCGGTCTTCGCCACGCAGGCCTGCTGCCGGTCGGAGTCGGCCGGGTAGGACGCCAGGTCGCAGTCGGGGCTCGCCCGGTCTGCCTTCTTCTCGGGCACGGTGGCGAAGTCGAAGGCGGGCAGCAGGTGCACGTACGAGGTGCCGGACCCGGCGAGCGCCCTCAGGTGCCTGCTGCCGTCGCTGTTCTTGTCGGTGAAGGCCAGATAGGTGCCCTGGTCGCGCGCCGGGACGGTCTTGTCCGCGACCGAGAAGTCCCGGATGTGCAGCTCCTGGATCTGCGCGTCCTTCAGCGGTACGGCCCGGGGCTTGCGCAGGCCCGACCAGCCGCTCGGGGCGAGGGACCTGTCGTCCAGGTCGACGACGAGGCTGCGCCCGGAGTCGGCGGTGAGGGCCACCGAGTAGGGGTCGGTGACCTTGTTGACGACCAGCTTGCGGACGCTGGGCGCCCAGACCTTCACGACGTACCGGTACGGCTTGCCCTTCCAGGAGGCGGGACCGGTGACCGACCAGACGCCCGAGGCGGCGTCGCGGTGCATGGCCACGGTGGCGCCGTCCAGGTCGAGCGCCACGCTCTGCGCCGTCGGCGCCCAGACGGACAGCGTCGGCTTCCCGTCGTGGAACACCGGGCCGAGCGCGGCCTGCGTGGCACGGGGGTAGAGGTCGTCCAGGGCGCCGGCGATCTGTACGCCGGTCGCCGCCAGCACGGCGCCGTCGGCGGCCCGCTGGGAGGCGACGAGCTGGCCGGTGAGCGCCGTGCGCACCCGATCCCGGTCACGCGGGTCCACACGCCAGGCGGTGTAGTCCTTCAGGTGGGGGAACCTCGCCTTCTGGGCGTCGGTGAGCGTGGTCCTGCCCAGGCGCAGCCAGCGCTCGTCGTCGCTGGTCAGCGTCCCGTCCTTGACGGTGATCGAGCCGTCGTGGGAGGAGAGCAGCTGGGTGGAGGCGGCGCCGTCGACGCCGTTCCAGGCGACGGTGTCGCGGTCGATCCAGATCGCCTTGGAGGTGGTCAGGTCGAGGGCGGCGGCGTCGGCCGTGGGCTGCGGGAGCAGATGCCCGTCCTGGCCGTTCAACAGCCACACCTCGTAGCCGTCGGCCGTGAGGTCGAGGGACTGGTCGGCGGGCAGGTCCTTCTCGTCGCCCTTGTGGACGATGTAGCTGAGGCTGGTGGCACCCGCGGTGAGCGGCACCTCGAAGACCGCGCCATAGGCATCAGTCTTCACCGGCTCCAGCGGCTTCGACCAGTCGGTGGGGTGCGCGGCACCCGCCCAGACGTGCAGGCCCCAGCCGGCGTAGTTCCCGTCCGTGCGGTGGTAGTGGATGACGGCCTTGGTCCTGTCCTGGGCGGGACGGTCGGGCCGCTGGGTCAGTACCTCGGGCTTGCCCTGCTCGACCCAGACCTCACCCGTCCTGGTGACGTCGATGCTCCGGTCGGTGGAGACGTCCTTGTCGCCGTCCTTGTCGACGACCAGGAAACCGACGTTCGAGGCGCCGGGCTTGAGCTTGACGTAGGCGAAGGCGCCCCAGGCGTCCCGGCCGACGAAGGGATGTCCGGCCGGCCAGGTGGTGGCCTCGCCGTCGGCGATGTCGCCCCAGGCGTACAGGCCCCAGTCGCCGTAGTCGCCGTCGGTGCGCTTGTAGTGGACGATCGCGTAGCCCCGGGCGGAGGCCGTGGGGGTTCGGGGTGCGGGCGGGGTGCCGGTGGTGCTGCTCGCCGTGGCGGACGCGGTGCGTCCGGCGGAGTCGACGACGACGGCCTTGTAGCGCAGGGCGGTCCCGGCGGGTACGCCCGCGCCGAGGGTCTGGGTGACCTTGTACGGGGCGTGGTCGGCGGAGCCGAGCACCTGCCACGTGCCGTTGCCGACCTGGGCGGCGAAGACGACCCGGTCGAGCTGTCCGCCGCCGCTGTCCGCGGTGATCTGTACCGTGCCGGTGGCTCCGGCGGCCGGGGCGTGGAGGGTGAGCGTCGGCTCGGCCGTCGGCCGGCCGAGCGGGCCGGTGGCCTTGTAGACGACGGCGGACTCGGCCGGGACGGTGACGGTGACGTTCCGGTCGCCGTCGCTGCGCACGGTGTCCGTGGTGCCGTAGACGCCCCGGTACGCCATGCCGGCGGACCCGGTCGCGAAGGCCGCCGTCCTCGCCGCGGTGGCGTTGTTGAGGGCGACGACGTACTCCTGGCCGGTGCGCGCGTCGGTCCGGGTGAAGGCGTACACGTCGGCGCCGTCGGCCGCGTAGCGCTCGCTCTGCACGCCGTCGGTCAGGGCCGGGTTGGCCCTGCGGAGTCGGGAGAGGTCGGCGATGTCCCGGTAGAGCGGGGCACCGGTGTCGTAGGAGTCACTGGCGTGGGTGCGGTCGGTGCCGATCTCGTCGTCGTCCAGGTAGTCGGCGACCTTGGAGGCGAACATGGTCTGGCGGGCGTCCTTGTCGCCGCCGGAGCCGGTGAAGCCCTGCTCGTCGCCGTAGTAGACGACCGGGTTGCCCCGGCTGAGGAACATCACCTCGTTGGCGAGCCTGTCCTTCTTCAGCAGCTCGGCGTCGCTCGCCTCGGGGTTGTCCTGCTTGAGGAAGTACCCGATGCGGCCCATGTCGTGGTTGCCGAGGAAGGTGACCTGCTCGTAGGCGTTGGCCTTGTCGGTGGTGTACTTCCAGTCGTCGCCGAAGACGCTCGCGAGCCTGTGGGCGCCGGCGCCCTGGGAGGCGTAGGCGCGGGCCGCGTCCTGGAAGGGGAAGTCGAGGGTGGCGTCGAGGCGGCCCCGGGTGACGTACGCGGAGGTGACCGAGGTGTCGGCGGAGTAGGTCTCGCCGAACATGAAGAAGTTCTTCCGCCCGTGCGCGGCTGCGTACGCGTCGAGCGCGGTCGCCCACTGCGTCCAGAACTCCATGTTCACGTTCTTGACGGTGTCGATCCGGAAGCCGTCGACGGCGAAGTCCTTCACCCACCGCTCGTAGATCTTCTCCATGCCCCGGACGACCTCGGGACGCTCGGTCCACAGGTCGTCCAGGCCGGAGAAGTCGCCGTAGGTGGCGGACTCTCCGGCGAACGTCGAGTCGCCCCGGTTGTGGTACATCGTCGGATCGTCGAGCCAGGCCGGGACCTTGCTGCGGCCGGTGACCCGCGGGGTGTACGGGAAGGAGGCGTCGGAGACGGCCGGGAACCTCTTGCCGCCGTCGGCGTAGTCGGCGTCGTCGAAGGGCCTGCCGTCCTTGGTCAGGTACGGGAAGGCGCCCTTGGAGAGGTAGTCGGACGACTTCTCGGCGTGGTCCACGACGTCGGCGGTGTGGTTGGTGATGACGTCGAAGAAGACCTTCATGCCCTTGGCGTGGGCTCGGGCGATGAGGGTCGTGAGGTCCTGGTTGGTGCCGAAGTGCGGGTCGACCTGGGTGAAGTCGGTGATCCAGTAGCCGTGGTAGCCGGCCGAGGCGTTGGTGCCCGTGCCCTGGACGGGCCGGTTCTTGAAGATGGGGGCCATCCAGATGGCGGTGGTGCCGAGGCCCTTGATGTAGTCCAGCCTCTTCGTCAGGCCCTTGAGGTCGCCGCCCTGGTAGAAGCCCTTGTCGGTGGGGTCGTAGCCGGTGCTGAGGCGGGAGCCGGTCAGTCCGCCCCGGTCGTTGGACGTGTCGCCGTCGGCGAAACGGTCCGGCATGACGAAGTAGAACTGTTCGCGGGTGTCGTCGTGCCGGGCGGGCTGGGCGGCGAGGGCCGCGTCCGGGGGAGGCGCGGGCGGGGTGGGCGCGGCGTGTGCCGCGAGTGGCTGGATCAGGGCGGCGGCGAGGGCTACGGCGGTGACTGCCGCGGCCCGTCTCGCTCTCGGTATCACGGGCACAGGCGGTAACTCCTAGCGAATACGGCTCTCTTGGGTCCGACCCCGCGCGACCGTATCCCCGACGAAAGCATGACAGCAAGAGTCTTGAAACTCATAGCAAGAAGTTTCAACGTCAATCTTGACGTGCTCTTCTCGACTGCCGCACGGTCACGGGTTGTTGAACGCTTCCCCTTCTCCCGGCGCCGCATCATGAGCAGACACCGCCCCCCGGGTCTCCTCCGCCGCAGCGCGAGCGCGGCGGCGGCGGGCACCCGCCTCCGGGAACGTGACCTGGGAGTCCGGCACGAACCGCTCGTACACGACGGGCGGTTCGTCCGGCTACACGACGAGCGAGACCTGGAAGCAGTGCTCCCGGCTCAGCAGCTCGACCTGCCCGCGTAGATCGCGAGCGCCGTGTTCGAGCCCAGGGTGGCGGTGAACTGCCCGCTGGAGTTCACCGCCACCGTCGTGCTGCTCTGAACATCGCAGTACGTCCCTGCGGCCAGCGACGTCTGGTACGTGCGGGTCAGGGACGAGGACTCGTGGTTGATCGCCACATAGCCCTTGCTCCCCCGGCCGAACGCGATCGCGTTGCTCCCGTCGTCCCACCAGTTGCCCACCGGCTGACCGCGGGTCGCGTTGCGGAAGGCGACCATGGACTTGATCTCCGGCCAGGCGTGCTGGCACTTCCAGCCGTCCTGCCAGCAGGCGGCCACCTGGCCGTTGTTCGGCGGGCCGGCGTCCGCGTCGGACCACTCGTAGCCGGAGTTGATGTCCGGGGCGCCGTAGGGCCAGGCCAGCATGAAGACGTTGGCCAGGGTGTAGTCGGCGCCGTCCTTGTAGTTCAGCGTCGAGCCGTTTCGCTCCGTGTCGTGGTTGTCGACGAAGACGCCGGCCACCGAGCCGGCGAGGTAGCCCCAGCCCTCGCCGAAGTTGTTCAGGTACGCCAGCTTCTCGGAGGTGAAGACGCGCTTGAGGTCGTAGGCGTAGCGGAATTCCTGGACGTCTCCGTTGCCGGTGTACTCGGACGGCTGGACGGCCTCGTTCGCGCCGTAGATGACCTCCTGCTTCCAGTAGGCGGAAGGATTCGTCAGGCGGGACTTGATGTTCGCCAGGTCCTCCGCCGGGATGTGCTTGGCGGCGTCGATGCGGAATCCGTCGGCACCCAGGGAGAGCAGGTCGTTCAGGTAGCCCGCGATGGTCTTGCGGACGTACTCCTCACCGGTGTCCAGGTCGGCCAGGCCGACGAGTTCGCAGTGCTGGACGTTCCAGCGGTCCTGGTAGTTGGTGACCTGCGAGGTGCAGTCGTCGAAGTCGGGGTACGAGTACAGGCCCGGGTAGTCGTACTTCGTGTACGACGAGCCGCCGGTGCCGGTGCCGCTGCCCGCCGACATGTGGTTGACGACCGTGTCGACGACGACCTTCAGGCCGGCCGCGTGGCAGGTGTCGATCATGTTCTTGAAGGCGGTGCGGTCGCCGAGCCGGCCCGCGATCTTGTACGACACCGGCTGGTACGAGGTCCACCACTGCGAGCCCTGTATGTGCTCGGCGGGCGGGGAGACCTGGACATAGCCGTAGCCGGCGGGACCGAGGGTGGTGGTGCACTCGCGGGCCACCGAGGCGTAGTTCCACTCGAAGAGTACGGCGGTGACGTCCTTGGTGCCGGGCGGGGAGGCGTCCGCGGTGGTTGGGGTCATGACAAGGGCGGCGGCCGTGAGGGCGACCGCCCCGGAGAGGGTTCTGCGTGCCATGTGGGGGTTCCTTCGACGTTGAAGGCTTGGGGAGACCGCTGAAGGCGCTTGCTGCAAGGTTTCAGCAAACTTGCGGTGACGCAGATGTTAAAGGCCCGCTGCCTGAAAGGCAGCGGGCCGTTGTGAAGTTGATGCAAGAACTTCTCGACGGGTCGTCAGATCGCGGTGAACCACACCGTCGTGTCGGCGGGCACCTTCGTCCCACCGTCGGACTCGGCCAGCTCACCACTGGCCAGCAGCACCCGGCCGTACGGCGGTGTCGTCACCTGCTCTCCCGTGGTGTTCGCGACGCACACGAACTCCCCGCGCCGGAAGGCCAGGACGCCCTCGGGCGCGCGCAGCCACTGCACCGACTCGCCCGCGCCGAGGTCGGGCCGCGTCCGCCGGACGCTCAGCGCCGAGCGGTACAGCTCCAGCGTCGAGCCGGGGACACCCGTCTGCGCCTCGACGCTCAGCTCCCCCCAGCCCTGCGGCTGCGGAAGCCAGCTGCCGCCGCTGCCGAAGCCGTACGACGAGCCCTCCCGGGTCCACGGGATCGGCACCCGGCAGCCGTCGCGGAAGCCGTCCTGGCCGGCGCCGCGGAAGTACGCCGGGTCCTGGCGCACCTCGTCGGGCAGGTCCACGACGTCCGGCAGGCCCAGCTCCTCGCCCTGGTAGAGGTACGCCGAGCCGGGCAGGGCCAGCATGAGCAGGGTGGCGGCGCGGGCGCGGCGCAGACCCAGGGCGCGGTCGCCCGCGCTGCGGATCTGGGTGCCGAGGCCGGGCGGGTTGGCGAAGCGGGTGGCGTGCCGGGTGACGTCGTGGTTGGACAGCACCCAGGTGGCGGGGGCGCCGACCGGGCGCATGGCCTCAAGGGTGCGGTCGACGACCTCGCGCAGCTCCTTCGCGTCCCACGCCGTGCTCAGGTACTGGAAGTTGAAGGCCTGGTGGAGCTCGTCGGGGCGGACGTAGTTCGCGGTGCGCTCGACGGTCGGGGTCCAGGCCTCGGCCACGAAGATGCGCTCGCCCGAATACTCGTCCAGGATGCGGCGCCACTGCCGGTAGATCGCGTGCACACCGTCCTGGTCGAAGAACGGCATGACATCGTTGCCCAGCAGTTTCAGCTGGTCGTGCGCGCCGAGGTCGGGCAGGCCGTCGGCCTTCACCAGTCCGTGGGCCACGTCGATGCGGAAGCCGTCGACGCCCATGTCCAGCCAGAAGCGCAGGATCGAGCGGAACTCGTCGCCGACCGCCGGGTGTTCCCAGTTGAAGTCGGGCTGCTCGGGGGCGAAGAGGTGCAGGTACCACTCTCCCCCAGGCGTGCCGTCCGGTTCGGTGACCCGCGTCCAGGCCGGGCCGCCGAAGATGGACTCCCAGTCGTTGGGCGGGAGTTCGCCGTCCTCCCCCTTGCCGGGGCGGAAGTGGTAGCGCTCCCGCAGCGGGGAGCCGGGGCCCTCGGCGAGGGCGCGCCGGAACCACTCGTGCTGGTCCGAGGAGTGGTTCGGGACGAGATCGACGATGATCCTGAGCCCCAGCCCGTGGGCGTCGCGGATCAGCGCGTCGGCGTCGAGCAGATTGCCGAACATCGGGTCGACGGCGCGGTAGTCGGCGACGTCGTAACCGGCGTCGGCCTGCGGGGAGGCGTAGAAGGGGCTGAGCCACACGGCGTCGACACCGAGGTCGCGCAGGTACGGCAAGCGGGCGCGGATGCCTTCCAGGTCGCCCATGCCGTCGCCGTCGCTGTCGGCGAAGCTGCGCGGATAGACCTGGTAGATGACCGCGTCCCGCCACCAGTCGCGGCGGTCGGCCACGGCGGCTGCGGTGGAGTGGGGGGCCGGTGCGGCGGGGTGCTGCTGGCTCATGGCGTCCTTGATCTTGAAGGGAATCGGGTCATGGGCGCGTGGGCGTTGGTACGGCGACGGATGCCGGGACCGGGGGGTGTGCGAGGCGGCCGCGGTGACAGCGGGGTCGGATACGCACCGCGGCCGCCTACCCGCGCGCACCGGCGCGCGGGAGCCCTTGTGCGGGAGAGGGGGTCAGCCCTTGGTGCCACCGGCGGTCAGACCGGTGACGAGGTTCTTCTGCACGAGGTAGAAGAAGACGGACACGGGTATCGCGATCAGCACCGCGGTGGCGGCCATGTAGTTCCACTGGGCGTCGTGCTCGCTGACGAAGGTCTGCAGACCGACGGCGAAGGTGTACTTCGAGTCGTCGAGCATGAAGGTCGTCGCGAAGGCGACCTCGGCCACGGCGGTGATGAAGTTGTAGAAGGCGGCCACGGCCAGGCCCGGTCGGGCCAGCGGCAGGATCAGCCGGAAGAAGGTGCCGAAGGGGGTGAGCCCGTCGACGCGTCCGGCCTCGTCTATCTCGAAGGGGATGGTGTCGAAGTACCCCTTGAGCAGCCAGGCGCTGTAGGGCACGGCCGTGGTGCAGTTGATGATGATCAGCGACCAGTAGGTGTCGATGAGGCCCAGCTCGCTGAAGATCTCGTACATCGGCACGATCAGGATGGCGATCGGGAAGGCCTGGGTGAGCAGCAGGACCCACATCAGCGACTTGTAGCCGGGAAAGCGCATGCGCGAGACGGCGTAGCCGGTGGTGGCCGCGACGAAGACACCGATGAAGGTGGTGCCGAGGGCCACGATCATCGTCGACTTGAACCAGTCGAAGAAGGCCGTGTGCTCCAGCACGAAGCTGTAGTTGGAGAAGGTGAGCTTGCCCAGGATCTTGCCCGGGTGCAGGTAGTCGTCCTTGTCCGGGCCGAGCGAGAGGAAGACCAGCCAGGCCACCGGGGCCAGCGCGATCAGGCTCGCGAGGGCGAGGCCGCCGTGCAGCAGGGCGACGCCGAGCCGGCCGCGTTCGCCGCGCCGGCGGGCAGGGCGCGCGGTCCGTGCGGCGGATGCGGGCCCGGCCTCGGACTTCTCAAGGGTCGTGGTGCTCATGGCGGCAGCTCCTGCGGCGTCAGACGGCGAGCTGGTCATTGCGCTTCAGCCAGCGGAAGTAGAAGGAGGTGAAGACGGTGAGGATCGACAGCAGCAGGACGCCGTACGCGGCGGACTGGGCGAAGTCGCGCGGCTGCTGTCCGAAGCCCAGGTAGTAGGCCCAGGTGACGAGGATCTGGGCGTCGGGCGCGCCGGTGGGGCCGAACAGCAGGAAGATGATGGCGAACTGGTTGAAGGTCCAGATGACGCCGAGCAGTACGACGGTGGAGCTGACCGAGCGCAGTCCGGGCAGGGTGACGTGCCGGAAGCGCTGCCAGGCGCTCGCGCCGTCCATCTCGGCGGCCTCGTAGAGCGTGGAGTCGATGGACTGCAGGCCGCCGAGCAGGGAGAGCATCATGAACGGCACGCCGCACCAGGTGTTGACCATGATCGCGGCGAAGCGCTGCCAGAAGGTGTCCTCCAGCCACTGCGGCTGGGGCAGGTGGAGCGCGCCGAGGAACTGGTTGAGCGCGCCGGAGTCGGCGAGCATGATCCGCCAGGAGAAGACGGTGACGAAGGTCGGCACGGCCCAGGGCAGGACCAGCAGCAGGCGGTAGAAGGTGCGCCCGCGCAGCTTCTGGTTGAGCATGAGCGCGAGGCCCAGGCCGATGGTGTAGTGCAGGGCGACGCAGGCGACCGTCCAGAAGACGGTCCACAGGAAGTGCGACCAGAACCGGTCGTAGGCCAGCGGGCCGAACAGGATGTCCTTGTAGTTGCCGAACCCGATGAACTTGTACGTGGCGTCGATGTGGTTGACGCCGATGGTGCGCGCCGAGTTGAGGCTGTTGGCGTCGGTGAGGGTCAGGTAGACACCGCGCAGCAGCGGATAGCCCACGATGACGCCGAGCACGACGACGACCGGCGCGATCATCGCGTAGGCGTACCAGTGCTTCTGGAATCCGTGTCTGATGCGCTGGCCCAGGCCGGGCCGCGGCGCGCGGTCACCGCGGCGGCTGCCGGTGGCGCGGTCGATGGCGACTGTCATGTTCGACACCTTCGGGAGTTCAGGGGGCGGGCCTGGGCACAGGCCGGCGGCCGTCGGAACCTTCCCCCCTCAGAGAGGTTCCGACGGCCACGCGGGCTCACTTGCTGAAGTCGGGGACCAGCTTGGCGATGGCCACCTCGGCGTTGCCCAGGCCCTTGTCGAGGGACTCCTTGCCGCCGGCGATCTTGGGCAGCTCGATGTCCAGCGGGCCCCACAGGCTGCTGTACTCGGGCAGGGCCGGGCGGGGCTGGGCGGCGGCGAGGACGCTCTGGAAGCCGGCGATGCCGGGGTCGGCCTTGACCTTGGCGGTGTAGGCGTCGGACCGGGTGGGCAGGGTGGAGTTCTTCAGGGCGATGGCCTCCTGGGAGGTCGCCGAGGTCATGAACTTCACCAGCTTCAGGGCCGCTTCCTGGTGGGCCTTGTCGGATCCGGCGTAGACGGAGAGGTTGTGGCCGCCGGTCGGGGCGCCCGCCTTGCCCGTGGAGCCGGCCGGGACCACGGCGATGCCGAGGTTGGACTTGTCCTTGAAGGCGCTGCCCTTGTAGAAGTTCGTGATCTCCCAGGGGCCCTGGACGATCGCGGCGACCTTGCCGTTGACGAACGCGTCCTGGATGTGGGCGTAGGCGTCGGCGGTGGTGTCGGCCTTGTGCAGGCCCTTGCCGGAGAACAGGCCCAGCCAGGTGCCGTAGGCCTTCTTGGCGGTGGCGGAGTCCACGGTGATCTTCTTGGTGGCGGCGTCGACGGTGTCGGTGCCCTCGCCGTAGAGGAAGCTCTGCGCGTAGTAGGCCTGGGTGGAGCCCCAGTAGCCGTCGACGCCGGTCTTGTCCTGGACCTTGGCGGCATCCGACTTCAGCTCGTCCCAGGTCTTGGGGGCGTCGGTGATGCCGGCCTTCTTGAACAGGGCCTTGTTGTAGACCAGCGCGAGGGTGTCGGTGACCAGCGGGACGCCGTAGGTCTTGCCCTGGTACTGGGCCTGCTTGATCAGGCTGGGCTGGAACCGGGCCTGGTCGGCGAGGGCCTCGGTGCCGTCCAGCGGCAGGAAGTAGCCCTTCTTCGCGAAGGCCGGGGTCCAGCCGACCTCGGAGCGCAGGATGTCCGGGGCGCCCTTGGAGCCGGCCGCGGTGTCGAACTTGTTCTGCGCCTGGTCGAAGGGGACGTTGACGTAGTTGACCTTGATGTTCTTGTTGGCGGCCTCGAACTGCTTGACCAGGGCCTGGTACGCCGGCGCCTCGTTCGTGGCGTTGGAGGTGTCCCACCAGGTGATGGTGACCGGGCCGTCCGCCTTGCCGCTGTCGCCGCCGTTGCCGCCGCAGGCCGTCGCCGCGAGGGCGAGGGACGCCACCAGCGCGGAGGCCGCTATGCCA
This sequence comes from Streptomyces yokosukanensis, assembly GCF_001514035.1. GTDB lineage: Bacteria > Actinomycetota > Actinomycetes > Streptomycetales > Streptomycetaceae > Streptomyces > Streptomyces yokosukanensis. Next base: position 84,999 of record NZ_KQ948211.1, read on the forward strand.
CGCCGCATGAGTTCTCCTTGAGGGGTTCGAGCCCGAGTGAGGCAGGGGCGGTCCCGTCCGCCGTCCCCGCGGTCTTGCCGACTGCGCCGTTGCGGCGACCGGGCGACTGGGAACGTAACAGCGATGTAAGCGGCGCGAAAGACCTTGCAGAAAAAAAGTGCAAGGGAACACGATGGTTACCCCGCCGTGACCGGCGCTCGACGCCCGCGCAACCGCGCATTGAAGCCGGTGGGGCGCTATGGGCAGCATTTGTGCAAGACTCTGCAAGCTCTTGCCACCAGATTGCGAGGGAGCGAGATGAAGCAGCAACCCACGGCGGGCCGTCCGGCGGGCCGGGCCCGGCGTCCGGCCGGTGTGCAAGGCGACATACGACCGGTACAGTCCAGTGCCGTGACCACACGGCTTGCCGACATCGCTGCGCAGGCGGGGGTGAGCGAAGCGACCGTCAGCCGGGTCCTCAACGGGAAGCCGGGCGTCGCCGCCACCACCCGCCAGTCCGTGCTCGCCGCGCTGGACGTCCTCGGCTACGAACGCCCGGTGCGGCTGCGGCAGCGCAGCGAGGGGCTGGTCGGTCTGATCACGCCGGAGCTGGAGAACCCGATATTCCCGGCCCTCGCCCAGGTCATCGGCCAGGCGCTGACCCGCCAGGGCTACACGCCGGTGCTCGCCACCCAGACCCCGGGCGGGTCGACCGAGGACGAGCTGACCGAGATGCTGGTGGACCGCGGCGTCGCCGGGATCATCTATGTCTCCGGGCTGCACGCGGACACCACCGCCGACATGCAGCGCTATGAGCGGCTGCGGGCGCAGGGCGTGCCGTTCGTGCTGGTGGACGGCTTCTCGCCGAAGGTGCAGGCGCCGTTCATCTCCCCCGACGACCGGGCCGCGACGACGCTCGCGGTGACCCATCTGGTCTCGCTCGGGCACACCCGGATCGGGCTCGCGCTCGGGCCGAAGAGGTTCGTGCCGGTGCAGCGCAAGATCGAGGGCTTCGTGCGGGCCGTGCAGGACCAGTTGGGGCTGAGCGCCGAGACGGTCGAGGCGGAGCTGATCCAGCACTCGCTGTACACCCTGGAGGGCGGCCAGGCGGCGGCGACCGCGCTGATCGAGCGGGGCTGCACGGCCGTGGTGTGCGCGAGCGACATGATGGCGCTCGGTGCGATACGGGCGGCCCGGCAGCGGGGCCTGGAGGTGCCCCGGGACGTGTCGGTGGTCGGTTTCGACGACTCCCCGCTGATCGCCTTCACCGACCCGCCGCTGACCACGGTCCGCAAGCCGGTGCCGGCGATGGGCCAGGCCGCGGTGCGCACGTTGCTGGAGGAGATCGGCGGGACGCCCGCGCCGCACAGTGAGTTCGTGTTCATGCCGGAGCTGGTGGTGCGGGGGTCGACCGCTTCGGCGCCGCATGTCGTCCGCACGTCGTAGAAGGTGCGTCGCGGACCCGACCTTGGGATGATCTGTCGAGGAAGCCGTGTCTGGCAGACTTGATGCCTATGAGTGACTCGACCGTGACACAGTCGGAAGGTCGCACAGACGTGGCCGTTCCGCAGACCGTCACGGGCGAGGTCGGGCGGGGGCCGCGGGGTGTGCTGGGCCGGCTGCGGCGGCCGCGACGGCCTCGGCTGTGGTTCGAGATCCTTCTGATCGCGGTGAGTTACTGGACGTACTCACTGATCCGCAACGCCGTGCCGGAGCAGAAGGGCAAGGCGCTCGGCAACGCCGACTGGATCTGGCGCGTCGAGCACGCTCTGGGCGTCGCCGTCGAGCAGTCCGTCAATCACGCCCTGAACTCGGTGACTTGGCTGATCATCGGCATGAACTACTACTACGCGACACTGCACTTCGTGGTGACGCTGGGTGTGCTGGTGTGGTTGTACCGGTGGCACCCGGGCCGGTACGCGGCGGCCCGGCTGGCGCTGTTCGCGACCACGGGTGTGGCGCTGGTCGGCTACTACCTGTTTCCACTCGCCCCGCCCCGGCTGATGCGGGGCGGGCACTTCGTGGACACGGTCATGGTGCACCACACCTGGGGCTCGATGGCCTCCGGCGATCTGAAGCACATGTCCAACCAGTACGCGGCGATGCCGTCGATGCACATCGGCTGGTCGCTGTGGTGCGGCCTGACGATCTTCGCGCTGGCGTCCGTGCCGTGGGCGCGGGTGCTGGGGCTGCTCTATCCGGCGACCACCCTGCTGGTCATCGTTGCCACCGCCAACCACTTCTGGCTGGACGCGGTCGGCGGTGTGCTGTGCCTGGCGTTCGGCTTCACGGTGGCGCGACTGTGGTACGGCGCGCTGCCGCATGCGCTGCCCCGGGTCGTGCCGAACGCCGTGCTGTGTGCGGACTGACCCCGATCGCACCGCGGTTTCGTCACGTCGAGTCGCCGTAGAACAGTTCCTCCATCACCGTGCGTGCCCTGCGGGTGGTACGGCGGTACGCGTCCAGCATGTCGCCGGCGTGCCCGGCGCCGTAGCCCAGGTAGCGGCCCACGGCCGCCAGCTCGCGGGGTTCCGTGGGGAAGGTGTCCCCAGCCCGGCCGCGCACCAGCATGACCGCGTTGCGCACCCGGGTGGCCAGGACCCACGCCTCGTCCAGGATCTCGGCCTCCTCGGCCGACAGCAGCCCCGCCTCGCGGGCGGCGGCCAGCGCCTCGCGGGTGCGCGTGGTGCGCAGCCCGGGGGTGTCCCAGCCGTGCCGGAGCTGGAACAGCTGGACGGTCCACTCGACGTCGGACAGGCCGCCCGGGCCGAGCTTGGTGTGCAGCTTGGGGTCGGCGCCGCGCGGGAGGCGTTCGGACTCCATACGGGCCTTCAGCCGGCGGATCTCGCGGACCGCGTCCTCCGCCAGGCCGTGCACCGGGTAGCGCAGCGGGTCGATCAGCTCGGTGAAGCGCCGCCCCAGGTCCTCGTCCCCGGACATGGGTTCCGCCCGCAGCAGCGCCTGGGACTCCCAGACCAGGGACCAGCGGCGGTAGTACGCCTGGTACGCCTTCAGGGTGCGCACCAGCGGGCCCGACTTGCCCTCCGGGCGCAGGCCGGCGTCGATGATCAGCGGCGGGTCGGCGCTGGGCAGCTGGAGCAGGCGGCGCATCTCGGCGACCACCTTGTTCGCGGCGGCGGCCGCCTCGTGCTCGTCCACGCCGTCCCGCGGTTCGTGTACGAAGACGACGTCCGCGTCGGAGCCGTAGCCCAGCTCGTGGCCGCCGAACCGGCCCATCCCTATGATCGCGAAGCGGGTGGGCAGCGTGTCGCCCCAGCCCTCGCGGACCACCGCGCGCAGGGTGCCCGCGAGGGTCGCGGCCGTGAGGTCGGAGACCGCCGCGCCGACCCGGTCCACCAGGGCGCCCTGGTCGGCCTCGGCGGGGCTGGTCTCGGTGCCGTAGGAGCCGACGATGTCGCCGGCCGCGGTGCGGAACAGCTCGCGGCGGCGCACGCCACGGGCCGCGGTGACGCCCTGCTCGGCGTTCTCCGCGCGCCCCACGGCGGCCAGGATCTCCTGCTCCAGCGGGGTGCGCCCACGGGGCGCCAGGCCGCCCGCGCGTGCGGCCGTGCCGTCGCCGTCGCCCAGCAGGGCCACCGCCTCGGGGGCGCGCATGAGGAGGTCGGGGGCGAGGCGGCCCGCCGACAGGACCCGGGCCAGGTTCTCGGCCGCGGCGCCCTCGTCGCGCAGCAGGCGCAGGTACCAGGGGGTCTTGCCCAGCGCGTCCGAGACCTTGCGGAAGTTCAGCAGGCCCGCGTCCGGGTCCGCCGAGTCGGCGAACCAGCCGAGGAGGACGGGGAGGAGGGTGCGCTGGATGGCCGCCTTCCGGGTCACTCCGGAGGCGAGGGCCTCCAGGTGGCGCAGGGCCGCCGCCGGGTCGGCGTAGCCGAGGGCGACGAGGCGTTCGCTGGCCGCTTCGGGGCGCAGGCGGGCCTCGCCCGGGGCGAGTTGGGCCACCGCGTCGAGGAGCGGGCGGTAGAAGAGTTTCTCGTGCAGGCGTCGTACGACGCCCGTGTGGCGCTTCCATTCGCGGATCAGCTCGGCCGCCGGGTCGGTGCGCAGGCCGAGGGAGCGGCCGAGGCGCCGTTGGTCCTCCTCGGCCACGGGGACGAGGTGGGTGCGGCGCAGGCGGTACAGCTGGATGCGGTGCTCCATCGAGCGCAGGAAGCGGTACGCCTCGTCGAGGCGGGCGGCGTCCTCGCGGCCGACGTAGCCTCCGGCGGCCAGGGCCTGGAGGGCGTTCAGGGTGGTGCCGCTGCGCAGGGCGGGGTCGGTGCGGCCGTGGACCAACTGCAGGAGCTGGACGGCGAATTCGACGTCCCGCAGGCCGCCCGGGCCCAGTTTGAGTTCTCTCTCGATCTCGGACGCGGGGATGTTCTCGACCACGCGGCGGCGCATCTTCTGGACGTCCGCCACGAAGTTCTCGCGTTCGGCCGCCTTCCAGACCATGGGTTCGAGCGCGTCGACGTACGCCTCGCCCAGTTCCGCGTCGCCGGCCACCGGGCGGGCCTTGAGCAGGGCCTGGAACTCCCAGGTCTTCGCCCAGCGTTGGTAGTAGGCGAGGTGGGAGGAGAGGGTGCGGACCAGGGGGCCGTTGCGGCCTTCGGGGCGGAGGTTGGCGTCCACGGGCCAGATGGAGCCCTCGACGGTGGTCTCCGAGCAGATCCGCATCAGGTGCGAGGCGAGGCGGGTGGCGGAGGTGAGTGCCTTGGCCTCGGTGGTGCCGTCGGTCGCCTCCGCCACGAAGATCACGTCCACGTCGGAGACGTAGTTCAGTTCGTGGCCGCCGCACTTGCCCATCGCGATCACCGCGAGGCGGCAGGCCGCGGTGTCCTCGGGGGCGTGCTCCTGTGCGAGGGCCAGGGCGGCGCGCAGGGTGGCGGTCGCGAGGTCCGCGAGTTCGGCGGCCGTCTCGGCGACGTCGGTGGTGCCGCAGACGTCGCGGGCGGCGATGGAGAGGAGGCAGCGGCGGTAGGCCACGCGCAGGGAGACGGGGTCGGTGGCCTCGGCCAGGCCGCGCTCGAACTCCGTGAGGCCCGGGTGCAGGTCCTGCGCCTCGTACGTGACCAGGGCCTGCCAGTCGGCCGGGTGGCGGGCCAGGTGCTCGGCGAGGGCTGTGGAGGCGCCGAGGACAGCCAGGAGGCGGTCGCGCAGGGGCTTGGCCGCGATGAGGGTGTCCAGCAGTTCGCGGTGGGCCGTGGGGCCGTCCTGGGCCTCCAGGAGGCGGACCAGGCCGTGCAGGGCCAGGTCCGGGTCGGCGGTGGCGCCCAGGGCTTCCAGGAGGACGGGGTCGTCGCGGACGGGGGCGAGTTCCGGGCCGTCCAGGAGGCGTTCCGCGGCGGAGGGGTCCGTGAAGCCGTGTCGGAGCAGGCGGGTGAAGGTGCTGCTCCTGCGGCCCGGCGTCATGCTCGGCCTCCCCTGGGATGTCGGTCTTCCTGGCCAGAGCCTAACCGGATCGGGGGTGGGGGGCTGTGGATGCCCGCGGGGGGCTCTGCGGGGTGCGTCGTGGGATGCGTCGTGGGGTGCGTCGTGGGGTGCGTCGTGGGATGCGTCGTGGGGTGCGTCGTGGGGTGCGTCGTGGGGTGCGTCGTGGGGTGCGTCGTGGGATGCCTGCGGCAGCCCCTGCGGGGTGCGTCGTGGCTTGTCGTGCGCCTACGGTGAGTGGGGAGTCGGTGCCCCGGCGGGTGGTGTCCGTCCTCGGGCCGGCGGTCTGTCTGCTTCAAGGGGCACTCCGTGCTTTCGCCGGCCGCTGCGGGCGGACACCACCCGCCGCGTCCCCTTGCCGCCGTACGCGGCCGAAGTTCATCCGGTCTTCACCATCTCGGTTGGGTGCCGTGAGGCAGGGGAATATTGGCGTGTGCATGCTCTGTCCGCACCACCAGCCCCGTCCCCCCACCCTCGGAGGTTGAAGTGTCCGGCAGTTCCGTGCACCGCCGTGCCCGTACCGTCATGGCGTCCGCGGCAGCCCTCGCCGCGGCCGCAGTCGGGCTGTGGACCGGAGTCGGCGAAGGGTCCGCGCACGCCGCGGGCGCCGTGCCGAGTCCGGATCACGTGGTCGTCGTGGTCTTCGAGAACCACGCGTACAGCCAGGTCGTCGGCTCCTCCAGCGCTCCGTACATCAACTCGCTGAAGTCGGGAGGTGCCAACCTGACGCAGTCGTACGCCGAGACCCACCCGAGCCAGCCCAACTACTACGCCCTGTTCTCCGGTTCGACGCAGGGGGTCACGGACGACAGCTGTGTCACTCCGGGATTCTCGTCGGCCCCGAACCTGGCGTCCGAGGTGATCGACGCCGGGAGGAGCTGGGCCAGCTACAACGAGTCGCTGCCCAGCGAGGGTTCGACGACCTGCAGCAGCGGCAAGTACGCGCAGAAGCACAACCCGTGGTTCGGGTTCAGCAACGTGCCGACGTCGAGCGCGAAGACGTTCGACCAGTTCCCTACGGACTACTCCACGCTGCCGCAGATGTCGGTCGTGACCCCGAACCTGTGCAGCGACATGCACGACTGCTCGGTGTCCACCGGTGACACCTGGCTGAAGAACAACCTGGGTGCCTACGCGACCTGGGCCAAGACCCACAACAGCCTGCTCGTCCTCACCTTCGACGAGGACAACCGGCTGAGCGGGAACCGGATCCCGACCGTGCTGTACGGGCAGCCGGTCACCGCCGGGTCGTCCAGCTCCACGACGTACAACCACTACGACCTGCTGCGCACGCTGGAGGACAGCCAGGGGCTGACCTCGCACGCGGGCAACGCGGCCTCCGCCGAGGACATCAGCGGCATCTGGGCGTCCTGACGTGTACGTAGCGGACAGCCGGTCGAGTACGCCGGCGTCCGCGGACGGTGCCGTCCGGCCGATGGCCGGGCGGCGCCGTGCCGCGATCGCCCCGACCGTGCTCGCGCTCGGAACGGTCAGTCTGGTGACGGACGTGTCCTCCGAGATGGTCACTGCCGTACTGCCGTTGTACCTGGTCACCGGGCTCGGCCTGTCCCCGCTGGGGTTCGGGCTGCTCGACGGCGTCTACAACGGGTTCTCCGCGCTCGTACGGCTGGTGGGCGGCCATCTCGCCGATCGGGGCGGTGGGCGGCACAAGTGGGTCGCCGGGTTCGGGTACGGGATTTCGGCGGTGTGCAAGCCGCTGCTGCTGATCGCTCACTCGCTCACGCCGATCGGGCTCGTGCTCGCCGCCGACCGCACGGGCAAGGGGCTGCGGACCGCCCCGCGCGATGCACTCATCTCGTTGTCGAGCACGCCCGAGACCCGGGGGCGCGCCTTCGGGGTGCACCGGGCCATGGACACGGCCGGAGCCCTGCTCGGACCGCTGGTGGCCTTCCTGATCCTGCGGGCGACGGTCGACGGGTACGACGCGGTGTTCACCGTCAGCTTCTGTGTCGCCGTGGCCGGGGTCCTGGTGCTGGTGCTCTTCGTGCCGGGCGGGCGGGGCGGTGCGGTCGCGGCCGAGCGGCCCACGTTGCGCGGCGCGGTGGGACTGCTGCGGGGGCGCGGGCTGCGGCGGATCGCCGTGTGCGCGCTGCTGCTGGGTCTGGCGACGGTCAGCGACTCCTTCGTCTATCTGCTGCTCCAGCGGCGTCTTGGGGTACCGGACCGGTGGTTCGCGCTGCTGCCGCTCGGTACGGCGGCCTCCTTCCTGCTGCTCGCGGTGCCGCTCGGGCGGGTCGCGGACCGGGTGGGCCGCTGGGCCGTCTTCGTGGCCGGGCACGGTGCCCTGCTGGCCGCCTACGCGCTGTTGCTGCTGGGGTGGCACGGGTCGGGCCTGGCCTACGTCGTCCTCGCCCTGCACGGAGCCTTCTACGCGGCCACCGACGGGGTGCTGATGGCAGCCGCCTCGGACGGGGTTCCGGAGGCGCTGCGCTCGTCCGGGCTGGCCCTCGTGCAGACCGGGCAGGCGACGGCCCGGTTCGCCTGCTCGCTGCTGTTCGGCGCGGCCTGGACGGTGTGGGGCGACCGGGCGGCGCTCGCGGGGGCGGCCGTGGCGCTGGCCGTGTGCGCCCTGTTCTCCCTCACCCTGCGCCCGAAGGGAACGGTGCCCGCATGACCGTACGCAGCCGCATCCTGATCCTGGTCGCGGCCGTCGCCGTGCTGGCGGCGGTCGGGCTGGCGTCCGTGCTGCACGCCTCGGCCCGCGCCGAGCGCCGCAACCACACCCAGGCGGGCGGGCCCCGGGTCACGCCGGGGGCGGTGACGCTGACCGGGCAGGGGCGGATGCTCTTCCGGAACATGGCGTGGGGGCCGCATCGGGACGAGGTCGTCGGCGTTCCGGCCGGCGACCCCTCCGGGCCCCGTACCGCCTCCGGCGTCAAGTGCCTGCGCTTCTACGCCGCTTCGGGGACGGGCGTGTGCCTGCAGGCCGTGCACGGGACGGTGTCGGACACGTATCGGGCGCTGATCCTGGACGCCCGGCTGCGGACCGTGCGCCGGTACGACGTCCCGGGCATCCCCTCCCGTGCCCGCGTCTCCCCCACCGGGCACTTCGCCGCCTGGACGGCGTTCGTGGGCGGTGACAGCTACGCCGGGACGAACTTCTCCACGCGTGCCGCGATCGTGGACACCAGGAGCGGCGAGCTGATCCCGTCGCTGGAGGACTTCCGGATCGTCAAGGACGGGCATCCCTACCGGGCACCGGACGTCAACTTCTGGGGCGTGACGTTCGCGCGGGACGACCGCACCTTCTACGCGACGCTCGCGACCAGGGGCAGCACCTATCTGGTGCGGGGCGATCTGCGCACCCGGACGCTCACGACCGTGCACGCGAACGTCGAGTGTCCGTCCCTCTCGCCCGACGGCACCCGGATCGCGTACAAGAAGCGGGTCGAGGGGCTGCCGAAGGACGCCCCCTGGCATCTGTACGTCCTCGATCTGCGCACCCTGCGGGAGACCCCGCTGGCCGAGCGGAGAAGCGTGGACGACCAGGTCGTGTGGCGGGACGCCCGTACGCTCGTGTACGCCCTGCCGGGTGACTACGGCGCGGATCTGTACCAGGTCCCGGCGGACGGCTCGGGAACGCCGCGGCGGATCGGCACGGCCGCGGTGTCACCGGCGTACATCGGATAGGCGCACCGCCCGCTCCCGCGTGACCTGCGCCGATCCGATGTCGTTGACCAGGCTATGAAGAAGATCACCGCTCTGGCCACGCTCACCGCGGCCGGTCTCGCGCTCGCCGGCCCGGCCCACGCCCACGACGGCGACCACGGCCGCATCAACATCGCCGGCCGGACCCTGTCCGGGAACAAGATCTGCCAGCAGGCCCTCGGGCTCGTCCCGTTCGTCGTGCCGGAGACCGGCCAGTCGGTGTACGACGCCTGCAACAACGCCGAGCACGGCGGTCGCGCGCAGCCCCAGCACGGTCACCAGGAGATCCAGCGGACCAGCGTCGAGTCCGACGACTGGCAGTGAGCCGCGGTCCGGCCTCGCCGGGACGCCCTGGGGCGGACGGTCCGCGACCGTCCGCCCCAGGGGATCGTTTCGCCGGAAACCGGCCCTGACCCGCCCCTACAGGACCGGCAGATTCTTCCGCAGCTCGAAGGCGGTGACCTCGCTGCGGTACTCGTGCCACTCGGCCTGCTTGTTGCGCAGGAAGAAGTCGAAGACGTGCTCGCCGAGGGTGTCGGCGACCAGGTCGCTGCGTTCCATCAGGGCGAGGGCCTCGCCGAGGTTCTGCGGGAGGGGTTCGATGCCCATCGCGCGGCGCTCGGCGTCGGACAGGGCCCACACGTCGTCCTCGGCGCCCGGCGGAAGCTCGTAGCCCTCCTCGATGCCCTTCAGGCCGGCGGCCAGCAGGACGGCGTAGGCCAGGTACGGGTTGGCGCCGGAGTCGATGGAGCGGACCTCGACCCGCGCGGAGCCGGTCTTGCCGGGCTTGTACATCGGGACCCGGACCAGGGCGCTGCGGTTGTTGTGGCCCCAGCAGATGTACGACGGGGCCTCGCCGCCGGCGCCCGCCGTGCGCTCGGAGCCGCCCCAGATGCGCTTGTAGGAGTTCACCCACTGGTTGGTGACCGCGGAGATCTCCGCCGCGTGCTTGAGCAGGCCCGCGATGAAGGAGCGCCCGACCTTGGAGAGCTGGTACTCGGAGCCCGACTCGTAGAACGCGTTCCGGTCGCCTTCGAAGAGCGACAGGTGGGTGTGCATGCCGCTGCCCGGGTGCTCGGAGAACGGCTTCGGCATGAAGGTCGCATGGACGCCCTGCTCCAGCGCGACCTGCTTCATGACCAGGCGGAACGTCATGATGTTGTCCGCCGTGGAGAGCGCGTCGGCGTAGCGCAGGTCGATCTCCTGCTGGCCCGGCGCGCCCTCGTGGTGGGAGAACTCCACCGAGATGCCCATCGACTCCAGCATGGTGATCGCCTGACGGCGGAAGTCCATGCCGACGTTGGTCGGGGTGTGGTCGAAGTAGCCCGAGTTGTCGGCCGGGGTGGGGCGGGAGCCGTCGAGCGGGCGGTCCTTCAGCAGGAAGAACTCGATCTCGGGGTGGGTGTAGAAGGTGAAGCCCAGGTCGGAGGTGCGGGCCAGGGCGCGCTTGAGGACGTAGCGCGGGTCGGCGAAGGAGGGGGAGCCGTCCGGCATGAGGATGTCGCAGAACATGCGGGCGGTGCCGGGGGTCTCCGCGCGCCACGGCAGGACCTGGAAGGTGGACGGGTCCGGCTTGGCGATCATGTCGGACTCGTAGACCCGGGCGAAGCCCTCGATGGCGGAGCCGTCGAAGCCGATGCCCTCGTCGAATGCCTGTTCCAGTTCGGCGGGGGCCACGGCGACGGACTTCAGGAAGCCCAGCACGTCCGTGAACCACAGGCGTACGAACCGGATGTCGCGCTCCTCCAACGTCCGGAGCACGAACTCCTGCTGCTTGTCCATCTTCCGCTACCCCATCCTTGCTGGCCAGGCCGCCCGTCCCCGCGTCCCACGGGAGGCGGTCGGGCACCTGAGCATCCCACCACAACACCATTTCACGCGCGTTGCGGACCTTGATCGCGGATGCGTCCTCGGCCTGAACGCCTCTCGTACGGCAGGTGTACCTCTGTGTCGCCCATCTTGCCTGCTCGGACCGACATCCGTAATGGCCGATCCGGCGCGCGGAGTGGCCGACACCATCGCCATTTAATTTGTAGCTCAGATGCAAGTTTCTATGACGTGCGGGGCCGGCCAGTACGTCTCCGTGTGCGTGACCCTGCCCGACGGGGCCCGGCGCGTCCCCGCTGCTCGCGTCGGCGGGCACCGGCGTGACCCCGATGGTCGCGATGCCGGCCGATCTCGCGGCCGCCGGCCATCGCGGCCCGGTCACCGTCGTCCACGGCGACCGCTCCCCCGCCGACCACGCCCTGCGCGGCGACCACGCGAGGTACGCCGCACGGCTCGCGGGCGCGTCCGTGCACTTCTTCTACGAGCGCGACGCCGGCCCGGGCACCCGCACCGGCCTGGTCGACCTGACCGGCATCCGACATCCACTACGAGGTCTTCGGCCCGGACCTGTGGCCGGCCCGGGGCCAGGGCCTGTCGTCACGTTCCCGTCGTCCGCCCGAAGGGCGGGCCGGGCGGCGTCAGGTGCGTGGGCCCGGTGCGGCGAGTGGGGGTGCCCCCTCTGGGGAGGGAGTTTGACGACACGCCCTAGGAGGCGTGGCGGGAGATGCCCAGCAGCAGCGGGCCGGTGGGGTCGGCGACGATGTCGGTGACCGTGACCGGGTCCAGGGCGGCGAAGAACGCCTCCTGGGCCCGCCGCAGGGCGCCGCGCAGCCGGCAGCCGGAGTTCAGGGGGCAGGGGGCCGAGCCCTCGCAGTCGACGACGTCGCCGTCTCCCTCGAAGGTGCGCACCACCGCGCCGACCGACGCGGTGCGGCCCTTCCCGGTCAGCGCGAGACCGCCGCCGCGGCCGCGCCGGGCGTCGACGAGGCCCAGGTGCTGGAGTTCGGCGACGACCTTCGCGGCATGCGTGTAGGGCACGTCCATGTCCGCCGCGACCTGGCGGGTGGTGGGCATGGCGTCGGCGGCCACGGCCAGCCGCATCAGGACGCGCAGGGCCAGGTCGGTGGAGCGCAGGAGCCGCACACCCCGAGCGTAGGTAATACGCATCCTCGGTACAAATTATCCGCTGCCCCCCCTCTTCACGTACTCCCCGGTCGTTCCTTTGCCGTGCACTCTCTACGGCAACCTGCGCCACCCCCACTACGATCAGCGGGCCCCACCCTTCCCGTTGCCGCCCCTTTCCCCCAGAAGGACACCTCATGGGTTCCGCGAAGAACAGCAACGCGACGCGCAAGGCGCGAATAGAGGAGATGCGCCGTGCCGAGCGGGCGCGCGAGCGCCGCAGCCGCGTGCTCACCACGGTCGCGAGCGCGGTGGTCGTCGGCGGCCTCGTCGTCGGCGGCGTGGTCCTGGTGCAGTCCCGGTCCGGCGACAAGCAGAACACCGCGAGCGACTCCGCCAAGGGCTCCTCCGGTGACTCCGGGCGGTGGGCCACCGGCAAGGACGGTGTGAAGACCTGGACCGGCAAGCTGTCGCGGACGCACGTGGCGACCAAGGTGTCGTACCCGATGCACCCGCCGGTCGGCGGCAACCACAACCCGATCTGGGCGGACTGCAACGGCGACGTCTACACCAAGGCGCTGCCGGACGAGAACGCCGTGCACTCGCTGGAGCACGGCGCGTTGTGGGTGACGTACACCGGCAAGGCGAAGAAGGCCGACGTCGACGCGCTCGCGGCGAAGGTGAAGAAGACGCCGTACTCGCTGATGAGCCCGTACGAGAACCAGGCGGCGCCGCTGGTCCTGTCGGCCTGGGGCCACCAGGTGACGGTGAAGAGCGCGAGCGATCCGGAAGTGGACAAGTTCTTCGCCGCCTACGTCCAGGGCCGGCAGACACCCGAGCCGGGCGCCTCCTGCACCGGCGGGGTCATGAAGTGAGGCGGCGCCGCATCGGCTGGATCGCGGGGGCCTCGGCGGCGGTGCTCGTCGCCTCCGGCGCGATCACGTACGCGGTCGCCGAGGACTCCGGCGACCCGGGCACGAAGACGCCGGGCGCGCAGTCGGCGGACTCCGGGTTCGCGCGGGACATGGCCGTGCACCACCAGCAGGCCGTCGAGATGTCGTACATCGTCCGGGACCGCACCGACAACGAGGACGTGCGCCGGCTCGCCTACGACATCGCGCAGACGCAGGCCAACCAGCGCGGCATGCTGCTGGGTTGGCTGGATCTGTGGGAGCTGCCGAAGGTGTCGGCCGAGCCGCCGATGACCTGGATGGGCATGGGTGACATGCCCGAGCGCGGGGACGGCTCGCTGATGCCGGGCATGGCGACGGACACGGAGTTGAAGAAGCTCCAGTCGCTGAACGGCAAGCGGGCCGAGATCCTCTATCTGCAGCTGATGACGGACCATCACAAGGGCGGCATCCACATGGCCGAGGGCTGTGTCGCCAAGTGCACCGTGGGCGTGGAGAAGCAGCTCGCCCAGGGCATGGTCGACGCGCAGCAGTCGGAACTGCAGGTGATGGCCCAGATGCTCAAGGAGCGGGGCGCCGAACCGCGTTCGTGACGGGAGCGGAACCGCGTTCGTGAACAGCGGGCAAGCCGTTCTGTAACACAGCCGTAAGGATAAACGGCTCAAATCGCCCCACATGACGGTTACTTGAGCTTCTCTTGACCTTCCCCTTCCCCTGGCATGAACGGTTCATCGAAAGAGTGACCCCCATCATGTGATCCCTTCACCGGCCGTACCGCCGCGGGCCGGCGCGCGGACACATGACGTACCGACCACTACATGCATGCGAACCGCATCGCAGGGGGTTATATGAGATCCAACCGCGCCAAGCTGCGCGCTGTGAGCATGGCAGCGACACTGCCGATGGTCGCCGGCGCGCTGGCGCTGGGCATACCCGCGGCGCACGCCGCGGACAGCCCCGCTCGTGACGTACTGAAGGGCACCAAGCCTCTCTGGGCCACGGCCAAGGCGGACAAGGGCGCCACCTCGAACAGCGCCCAGGTCAACGCCCGGGTCTACTTCGCCGGCAAGGACGCCGCCGGGCTCGCCGCCTACGCCAAGGCCGTGTCCGACCCCAGCTCGCCGCTGTACGGCAAGTTCCTGAGCGCCAAGAAGGCACAGGCCCGCTTCGGGGCCACCAAGGCCCAGGTCGCCGCGGTCAAGTCCTGGCTGACGTCGGCCGGCCTGAAGGTCACCGAGGTCACCACGCACTACGTCGCCGTCTCCGGTGACGTGGCCGCCGCCGAGAAGGCCTTCAGCACCCAGCTGCACAACTTCGCCAAGGGCTCCAAGACCTACCGTGCCCCGGCGCAGACCGCGTCGGTGCCGCAGAGCCTGAAGGACGCCGTCCTCACCGTCACCGGCCTGGACAACGCCCCGCACAAGGCGAACCACGACAACACGCTGCCGCCGCCGGACGCCGTGTTCAAGAACGCCGGGCCGTTCTCCTCGTACTACGGCTCGAAGACCGCGAGCACCCTGCCGGACGCGTACGGCCAGAAGATCCCGTACGCGATCAAGGGCTACACCGGCAAGCAGCTGCGCTCCGCCTACGGCGCCGGCAAGTACACCGGCAAGGGCGTGAAGATCGCGATCACCGACGCCTACGCCTCCCCGACCATCGCCTTCGACGCCGGCAAGTACGCGGTGAAGAACGGCGACCAGGCCTGGACGACCGGCCAGCTGCACCAGTCGCTGCCGGCCGACTACACCAGGATCGACGAGTGCAAGGCGGCCGGCTGGTACGGCGAGGAGACCCTCGACGTCGAGGCCGTGCACGCGGTCGCGCCCAACGCCGACGTCACCTACGTCGGTGCGGCCTCCTGCTACGACGACGATCTGCTGGCCTCGCTCAGCAAGGTCGTCGACAACCACCTGGCCGACATCGTCTCCAACTCCTGGGGCGACGTCGAGGCCAACCAGAGCCCGGACCTCGCGGCCGCCTACGACCAGGTCTTCCAGCTGGGCGCGGTGCAGGGCATCGGCTTCTACTTCTCCTCCGGTGACGACGGCGACCAGGTCGCGGCCTCCGGGGTCAAGCAGGTCGACACCCCGGCCAACTCTTCCTGGGTCACCGCGGTCGGCGGCACCTCGCTGGCCGTCGGCAAGGGCGACACGTACCAGTGGGAGACCGGCTGGGGCACCCAGAAGGCGACCCTGGCGGCCGACGGCAAGAGCTGGGCCGGCTTCCCCGGCGCCTTCACCTCGGGCGCGGGCGGCGGCACCAGCAAGAACGTCGCACAGCCGTTCTACCAGAAGGGCGTCGTCCCGGACTCGCTCGCCAAGGCGAACAACGCCTCCGGCAACCGCGTCGTCCCGGACATCTCGGCCATCGCCGACCCCAACACCGGCTTCCTGGTCGGCCAGACCCAGACCTTCCCGGACGGCTCGCAGCAGTACAGCGAGTACCGCATCGGTGGCACCTCGCTCGCCGCTCCGGTGATCGCGGCGGTCCAGGCGCTGGCCCAGGAGGCGCGCGGCGGTCAGGCGATCGGCTTCGCCAACCCGTCCATCTACGCCAAGTACGGCAAGAAGGGCGTCTTCCACGACGTCACGGACAACCCCACGGGCTCCGGCCTGGCGGTCGCCCGCGTGGACTTCGCCAACGGCCTCGACGCCAAGGGCGGCCTGCTGTACTCGGTCCGCTCCCTCGGCAAGGACAGCTCGCTGTCCGCGACGAAGGGCTACGACGACGTGACGGGCGTCGGCTCTCCGGCCGACGGGTACGTCCAGTCGTACGCGAAGAAGCACTGACGCTCACCGAGCGGTAGGGGGCGTGGGGTCCTGAGGGCCTCACGCCCCCTTTTGCGTCTGCTCCACCACCCCGTTCGGCGCGCACCCGAAGTCCCGCCGCGCGCAACGGAGTTGCCCACGAACGCGACCGCCCCTCGACGCCGTCGCACCGGCGAGCGTGCACGTCCTCGGCGCGCCGGAGCACGGCGCCCGCACCCTCGCCGAGCCGACCTCCCCCGACCCGTGCGCGTGGCCCGTCCCGCCGCCCGCCACGGGGACGGAGGAGCCCGGTGGGGGTCGGGGCGGCCTCCGCCGGGCGGGGAGGGGGATCCACGCCGGCGGCGGCCCCTCTAGCACGCCCCGCCTCACCGCGACCGCACCGACACGCGTCGCCGCCGGGTGAGCAGGGGTCAGATGATCACTCTAAAGGCCCAATAGTATTTCAATCTCACCTGTTTTCATATGAGTTGAGCGCCCCCCACCCCCTCGGAGACAGGCGATTCGGGGCCAGGAATGCCCCGATCGGCACACATCGCCGATCTTCGGATGGTGCCGGTATGTCAGATATGCGTACTTTTGATCTCGCGCCGGCTGACGGACCGGCATCTCCGAGATACGAGACAGGAGACGAGATATGAAGCTCGCCCGTTCCAACATGGTCACAGCCGCTGTCGCGGCCGCCGCCGCTCTTGTCGCGACCGGCATCACGTACGCCTCGGCCGCCACTGTCCCGGCGCCCGAGGCGGCCCCGACGGCCGCCGCCGGAGCCCCCCGAGACGGCGGTTCGTCGTCGTCGTCGTCCAACAAGGGCAACAACGAGGAGGGCAAGGGCAACGAGGGTGGCGGCAACGAGGGCGGTGGCGGTGGCGGTCACCGGCGGGAGGGCCGGATCGAGATCAACGAGCGGTCCTACTCCAGCCACCCCGGCGACTGCATCACCGTCGTCAGCGGCCTGGGCGCCAAGACCCTGAACATCCGCAACGAGAGCAACAAGACCGTCGAGGTGTTCCGCGGGGCGGTCTGCGACAACGGCGCCCCCATCGCCACCGTCGGTGCCCACAGCGACAGCTTCGGCGTGCACCCGTGCCCGACCGACGGCATCGACGTCGAGGACGGCGTCGTGGCCAGCTTCCGCGTGGTCCGCCACCACGGCGGCGACGAGGGCGGCGGCGGCGACGAGGACTAGTCCGGAACCGACCGCATGATATGGAGCCCCGGCCCGCCGGTATCGGGCCGGGGCTCCGGTCCCGACCATTGTCCGACAACCGCACGCCGTGCACACCCTGCCTGAGCCTGACGCCAGGCGCCGCAGTCTGGCGTCAGGGCGGCCGTCCCCGCCTTCACCGGCCGACCCTTTCCGGTGATTCCCGCGCGAACGCCCCCCATCGGCGCATGTCCCCCGTGGCGTGGCCGCCGGCTCTCCTCCGGTGTCCACCCACCCCCGAATGGGTGAGATCGACGCCTCGGGGGACGCTTCGCAGTCGGTTCGGGCGCGTGCCACGGCAGCACCATTCGTATCCGCGACTCCGCGGGGTGAGCGAGGTGAGTATGCGCCTGGTGGAGGACGCTAGCGACGACACCTACGTCCTGGACATCCTCGACATCACGTTGACCCCCGCATTGCCCTGGCTCGGGCACCAGGTCCGCTGGGAGATGGACGGCCTCCTCAAGGAAACCGTCGACCTGACCCGGGTCACCTGCAATGTGATCATGAAGTTCGGTCCGGTGAAGATGCTGGACAGAAGCTATCGGTTACCCGATCTGCTGGCGGGCATAGGCGCAAGACTCTCGGGCGATCCGAGACTGCCCCCCGGACCGTGGAAGCAGGCATGGAACCTTCGGATTCCCGAGACGGTGCCGGTGGCGCGGCATCGGATCCGCCTGCGGGCACGGACGGGCAGCGGAAAGAATTTCATGGCCCTGGACATCCCTGTGGACTTCAGTCACAGATTCCGTCCGGCCACGGCAACCGGTAGCAGCGGCTCACCCGTCCTCCGGCTGACACGCTCGCAGATGGAGCGGGCTGCGCGAGGCTGGGGATGGCACGAGCCGCATGACGGATTCGTTCCGAGCGAGTGAGATGAGCAAGGAAGGCCGCAGGGACAGCTGGCGACCGAGGTTGCCGGCCGTCCCTGCGACCTCTGTTCCGGTCCGTTCGCCCTCGGCGGGCGACCGGGTGTCAGTGGTGCAGCGCCCCCGACTCCTCCGGCAGGTGCGAGGTGATCACCCGGCCCGCCGACGGAGTCGTCCGGCGCCGGTCCACGGCGTACGCCACGCTCGCCACGCCCAGACCCAGCACCGCCAGGGCCGCGCCCGCCAGCGCCGGGGAGGTCGTACCGAAACCCGCCGCGAGGGCCAGCCCGCCGATCCAGGCGCCGCCGGCGTTCGCCAGGTTGAAGGCGGCCTGGTTGGCGGAGGAGGCCAGGGAAGGAGCCGCCGACGCCTTCTCCATCACCATCAGCTGGAGCGGGGAGCCGGTGACGAACGCCGCCATGCCCAGCAGGGTCACCGCGAGCGCCGCGCTCCACTCCCCCCGCATGAGGACGGGGAACAGGAGCAGGACCACCGCGAGCGCGGCCAGTCCGCCGAACAGCGTCCCGCGCAGGGAGTGGTCCGCCAGGCGGCCGCCCAGCAGGTTGCCCGCCGTCGCGCCGACGCCGAACAGGGCGAGGAGCAGCGTCACGTTCGTCTCGGCGTAGCCCGCCGCGTCCGTCAGCATCGGGGTGATGTAGCTGTAGGCCGCGAACAGCGCGCCGAAGCCCGCCACCGTCGTACCGAGGGCCAGCCAGACCGGGAGGGAGCGCAGAGCCGCCAGTTCACCGCGCAGGCCCGTCGAGGAGGCGGCGTGCCCCCGGTCGTGCGGGATCAGCAGCGCCAGCGAGGCGATCGCCGCGAGGCCGATCACGCTCACGCCGAGGAACGTCGCCCGCCAGCCGAGGTGCTGGCCCATGAGCGTGGCCACCGGGACGCCCGCGATGTTGGCGACGGTCAGGCCGAGGAACATCAGCGACACCGAGCGGGCCTTGCGCTCCGGCGGGACCATCCCCGTCGCCACGACCGCGCCCACGCCGAAGAAGGCGCCGTGCGGCAGGCCGCTGAGGAAGCGGGCGGCGAGCAGGGAGCCGTTGCCGGGGGCGAGGGCCGACAGGGCGTTGCCGACGACGAACAGTCCCATCAGGGCGATCAGCACCCTGCGGCGCGGCATCCGGGCCGTGAGCGCGGCCAGCAGCGGGGCGCCGATGACGACGCCCAGCGCATACGCCGAGACCAGGTGTCCGGCGGTGGGGATCGAGATGTGCAGGTCGTCCGCGACGTCGGGCAGCAGGCCCATCATCACGAACTCGGTCGTACCTATTCCGAAAGCGCCGACGGCCAGTGCGAGCAGGGCCAGGGGCATGAAGGGCCTGTGCCTTTCGAGGTCAGAGAGCGGAGTTCCGAGCGTTCAAAGTTCAGCAGCGGAACAAAGTCTCTCAGGCCCAGTATTCCCACCGGTTACGACGACGTGTCCAGCTTCACACGGGCGGCCACCGGAAGGTGGTCGCTCCCCGTGCGCGGCAGCGTCCAGGAGCTCTCCGGCTCCACTCCCCTGACCATGATCTGGTCGATCCGCGCCATCGGGAACGACGCCGGCCAGCTGAAGCCGAAGCCACTGCCCGCCGCGCCCTGTGTGGAGCGCATCTGGGAGGTGACCGCGTTGAGCGAGCGGTCGTTCATCGTACCGTTCAGGTCGCCGAGCAGGACCACCTGCTTCAGGGGCTCCTCGGCGATGGCCTCGCCGAGCGCGTCGGCGCTCGTGTCGCGCTGGCGGGCGGTGAAACCGGCCTCCACCTTCACCCGGACCGAGGGCATGTGGGCGACGTACACCGCGATCGGGCCCTTGGGCGTCGTCACCGTGGCGCGCATCGCGCGGTTCCAGCCGAGCCTGATGTCGACGGCCCGGACGTCGGTCAAGGGGTACTTGCTCCACAGGCCGACCGTGCCGACGACCCCGTGGTACTTGTACGTCGACGCGAGCGCCTTCTCGTAGACGGACACGGCGCTGCCGGGAACCTCCTCCAGGGCGAGGACGTCGGCACCGGAGGAGGCCACGGAACGGGCGGTCCCTGCGGGGTCGGGGTTCTCGGCGTTGACGTTGTGGGTCGCCACCATCAGGTCGCCGCCCGAGCCCGACTTGTCGGTGAGCAGCCCGCCGAAAAGATTCAGCCACACGATCGCCGGGAGGAGCACGGCGATCAGGGCGGTCGCCGACTTGCGGATCAGACCGAGGAGCAGCAGCACCGGGATGGCGAAGCCCAGCCAGGGCAGAAACGTCTCGGTGAGGCTGCCGAGGTTGCCCACCCGGTTCGGGATGTGCGAGTGCAGCAGCATCACGAGCGCGAGGAGCAGGGCCAGTACCGCCAAGACGATGCCGCGGCGCCAGATGCGTGGATCGCCGCGCCATCCGGTGAACAGGCGGTGCATCAGGCGCCGAAGCCGGGATCCCGGTCGCTCGGGCCCCGAGCCGCCGCCCACCGTCTCCGTCATGTACGCCTGCTGCGCCATACCGTCTGCCTCACTGCCTGCCGTGCACACCGTCGTTCCCCCGTGTGTTCTTCCGACCCTAGGGGATGATCGGTGCCGATCCCGCCGTCCCATGACGGCCGTACGGAAGACGAGGACGAACGGCATGGGCCGGTGAGTTCCGTCTACCCCCGGGGCAGGCGGGGTCTGTGACGAAATGCGCACATGAGTGCTACGAGGCTGTCGAGCTGACGGGTCGTAGGCCTTCCAGGACCGTGTCGACGATCTGTTCCGCCAGGCCCTCGGGCAGATCGCCGTCCGGGCGCATGATGCTGCGCACGAGCATGGGGCCGACGAACATGTCGTTGGCCAGGTCCAGGTCGACGTCCGGGCGCAGCTCGCCGTTCTCCTGTGCCCGGCGCAGCGCCTCCAGGGTGAGCCGGCGGCGGGGCGCTATCACGGTGTCGTGGTACTCCGCCCAGATCCTCGGACTGTGTTTCATCTGCGCGTACACGTTGTGCAGGATCACCGAGGAGCGGCTGGCCAGACCGCGTCGGCGCAGGGACTCCAGCAGGACGACGAGGTCGTCGCGCAGGGAGGTGCCGGGGAGTTCGGGGTCGGGGGGTTCGGCGGCGCGCAGGACGTCGACGAACAGTTCCTCCTTGCCGCTCCAGCGGCGGTAGATGGTGGCCTTGCCGACACCGGCCGTGCGCGCGACGCGCTCGATGGAGAGTTCGGCGAGCGGTACGCCGTCCTCCAGGAGCTTCATCACGCCTTCCAGGATGGCCCGTTCCACGGCCTCGCTGCGGGGGCGTCCCCGCACGGGCCCGTCCGGGCGCGGTCGGCTTTCGGCAAGGCTCACGTCTATCCGTCCTCTCACTGCGCTGCGGGCATTGTCCCGCAGTCGCCTCGTTCCCCTCCGGAACCCGCGGAACGCGTCACTCCCCGGCCGCGACCAACTCCGTCTCCTTCTCGCCCTGCTGAGGGGCCGGCGTCCTGCCCGGCAGGAACAGGCCCGTCACCACGGCGCCGATCAGCGCGACGCCCACCCCGCACAGCGCGGTGAGGTGCATGGCGTGCAGGAACGCGTCGTTGGCGGGAGCGATCAGGGCCTTGCCCTGGTCACCGAGCCTGCCGGCGATGCCGAGGGTGGCCTCGATGGACTCGGCGGCCTGGTCGCGCAGGGCGGGCGGCAGCATGCCGAGCTTGCCCTCGACGCCGTCGCGGTAGGAGGAGGCGAGCACCGAGCCGAGGACGGCGATGCCGAGCGCGCCGCCGACCTGGCGGAAGGTGTTGCTGAGCGCGGAGGCCGAGCCGGCCTTCTCGCGCGGCAGCGCCTGCATGATGACGACCGAGGTCGGCGTCATGATGTGCGCCATGCCGGTGCCCATGAGGAAGAAGACGACCTCGAGCCGCCACAGGGGCGTGTCTGCCTCGAACGTCGCGAACATGGCCAGCATCGCCGCGATCAGCACCAGGCCGGCGGTGGTGGTGACCTTGTTGCCGAACCGGTCGACGACCAGCCGGGCGCGCGGGGCGAAGATCAGCTGGGCGAGCGCGAGGGGCAGCATCAGCGCCCCGGACTTCAGCGGCGAGTAGCCGCGCACGCTCTGGATGTAGAAGACGCTGAAGAACGTGACGCCCATGAGCGCGAAGAAGACCAGCGCGATGGCGGCCATGGCGGCCGAGAAGACCTTGTTCTTGAAGTAGGTGACATCGAGCGACGGGTGGTCGCTGCGCCGCTCGAAGACGACGAAGCCGACGAGGACGGCGAGACCGCCGAGGACGGCCGCCAGCACCTTCGGGTCGGTGAAGTCGGCCAGCTCGCCGCCCTTGATGATGCCGTAGACGAGCAGGACGAGGCCGACGACGGACAGCAGGACGCCGACGGGGTCGAGGCGGCCGGGCCGCGGGTCGCGGGAGTCGGGCACCAGCCAGGTCATGAGCGCCAGCGCGATGATCACGATCGGCACGTTGACGAAGAAGACCGAGCCCCACCAGAAGTGGTCGAGGAGCGCACCGCCGGTGATCGGGCCGATCGCGATGGCGAGGCCGACCCCGCCGGCCCAGATGCCGATGGCCTTGGGCTGCTCCTCGCGCTCGAAGACGTTCATCAGGACGGCGAGCGTGGCGGGCATGACGAAGGCGGCACCGAGGGCCATCAGGGCGCGGAAGGCGATCAGCTGGCCGGGCGAGCCGGACTCGGCGGCCAGGGCGGAGCCGATGCCGAACACGGCGATGCCGCCGAGCAGCACCTTCTTGCGGCCGAGGCGGTCGCCGACGAGGCCTGCGGTGAACAGCAGGCCGGCGAAGACGAGGGTGTAGGCGTTGATCGCCCACTCGATCTGCCCCTGGGAGGCACCGAGGCCGACGGGCGCCGGGGTGGAGATGGTCTTGATGGCGACGTTCAGGATCGAGTTGTCGAGCACCACGATGAGCAGGCTCAGCATCAGGACGCCGAGGATCGCCCAGCGGCGCCGGTGCACCGCTTCGGGTATCCGGGAGGCAGGGACGGGACTTGTCATGTGTTCGAGCCTACGGCCGTTTCGATACGGAACGGTCTCGTATCTTACTTCTTTACCAACGCCTTACATGGCGCGGTTCCGGCCACGGACGGGGATCACAGGGGGTCCCCCTGGTCCTGACTGGCACGAGGTGCCACCATGGACTCGATCCGGGGACGCCGTCAGGGCGCCTCGAGATGACTGAAGGAGCCGTTGCCATGACGCAGCTTTCGGCTGCCCAAAATGCGCAGAGCGCGCAGCACCAGTCCTCCGACGGCAGCAAGGCGCTGTACGGAGGCAAGAGCAACCGCCGCATCACCGTCCGCGACATCGCCCTCGCCAAGGACCGCGGCGAGAAGTGGCCCATGCTCACCGCCTACGACGCGATGACCGCCTCCGTCTTCGACGAGGCCGGGATCCCCGTGATCCTGGTCGGCGACTCGGCGGGCAACTGCCACCTCGGGTACGAGACGACCGTGCCCGTCACCCTCGACGAGATGACGATGCTGTCGGCGGCCGTCGTCCGCGGCACCCAGCGCGCCCTCGTCGTCGGCGACCTCCCCTTCGGCTCCTACCAGGAGGGCCCGGTGCAGGCGCTGCGCTCGGCGACCCGGCTGGTGAAGGAGGCCGGGGTCGGCGCGGTCAAGCTGGAGGGCGGCGAGCGCTCGCACGAACAGATCCGGCTGCTGGTGGAGTCCGGCATCCCGGTGATGGCGCACATCGGCCTGACCCCGCAGTCCGTCAACGCGATGGGCTACCGCGTGCAGGGGCGCGGCGAGGAGGCGGCGCAGCAGCTGCTGCGCGACGCGAAGGCCGTGCAGGACGCGGGGGCGTTCGCGGTGGTCCTGGAGCTGGTTCCGGCGGAGCTGGCGGCCGAGGTGACGCGGGTGCTGCAGATCCCGACCGTCGGCATCGGCGCGGGTCCCGAGACGGACGCGCAGGTCCTGGTGTGGACGGACATGCTGGGGCTGACGTCCGGCCGGATGCCGAAGTTCGTCAAGCAGTACGCGCGCCTGCGTGAGGTCATGGGCGACGCGGTGAAGGAGTTCGCGCAGGACGTCGTCGGCGGTACGTTCCCGTCGGAGGAGCACTCGGTCCACTGACCGGTGCCACTGAGCCACTGCGGAACACCCGGGCAGCCCGCCGATCTTCCCCCGTCGGCGGGCTGCCGCTCTGCAGGGGCCTGTAGGCGGCTGTAGGCGGCTTGTCGGTGGTTTGTCGGCAGGCCCTGGCACTGTCTCTGCCATGACACGCATCGACAACCCCGCCGGCGCAAGCCACGCCGTGCACGTACGGGGACTGGTCAAGCACTACGGCGAGACCAAGGCGCTGGACGGTGTCGACCTGGACGTGCGCGAGGGCACCGTGATGGGCGTGCTCGGGCCGAACGGCGCCGGCAAGACCACCCTCGTCCGCATCCTGTCCACCCTGATCACTCCCGACGCCGGCCGGGCCACCGTGGCCGGGTACGACGTCGTACGCCAGCCCCGGCAGCTGCGCCGGGTGATAGGTCTGACCGGACAGTACGCCTCCGTGGACGAGAAGCTGCCCGGCTGGGAGAACCTGTACATGATCGGCCGGCTGCTGGACCTGTCCCGCAAGGACGCCCGCGCCCGCGCCGACGAGCTGCTGGAGCGGTTCTCCCTGACGGAGGCGGCCAAGCGGCCCGCCAGCACGTACTCCGGAGGCATGCGCCGGCGGCTGGATCTCGCCGCGTCCCTGATCGGGCGGCCTGCCGTGCTGTACCTGGACGAGCCGACGACCGGTCTCGACCCCCGTACCCGCAACGAGGTGTGGGACGAGGTGCAGAGGATGGTCGGCGACGGCGTCACCGTGCTGCTGACCACCCAGTACATGGAGGAGGCCGAGCAGCTCGCCGACGAGCTGACCGTGGTGGACCGGGGCAAGGTCATCGCCACCGGCGGGATCGAGGAGCTGAAGGCCCGCGTCGGCGGTCGTACGCTGCGGGTGCGGCCCGTCGATCCGCTGCAGCTGCGCCCGCTCGCCGACGTGCTGGACGAGCTGGGCATCACCGGGCTCGCCACCACCACCGTGGACACCGAGTCCGGGACGCTGCTGGTGCCGATCCTCAGCGACGAGCAGCTGACGGCCGTGGTCGGCGCGGTCACCGCGCGCGGCATCACGATCTCCGCCATCACCACCGAACTGCCCAGCCTGGACGAGGTGTTCCTGTCCCTGACCGGCCACCGTGCCAGTGCCCCGCAGGACGCCGAGCCCGCAGACACCCGCGAGGAGGTCGCCGTATGAGCGCCGCAACCGCCACCACTCTCACCGACGCCGACGCACGGATCCCGCTGCGCGGGCATCTGCGGCACACCGGCGCGCTCGTCCGCCGCAATCTGCTCTGGATCCGCCAGGACCCGGAGTCGATGTTCGACGCGCTGTTCATGCCGATCGTCTTCACGCTGCTGTTCGTGTACGTCTTCGGCGGCTCGATCGGGCAGGCGCTCGGCGGCGGCCAGGAGAGATACGTGCAGTACGTCATCCCCGGCATGCTGGCGATGATGAGCATGACCCTCTCGCAGGGCGTGGGCACCGGGTTCAGCCAGGACTTCAACAGCGGGGTCATGGACCGGTTCCGCTCGCTGCCGATCGGGCGCGGGTCCGTGTTGTTCGCGAAGATCGCCGTGGAGCTGGCGCGGATGCTGTTCGCGACGGCCATCCTGATGGTCGTCGCCGTTCTGGTCGGCTTCCACATCCACCACTGGACCGGCCTGTTCGCGACCGTGGGGCTGTCCGCGCTGTTCGCCTCCTCGATCATGTGGGTGTTCCTCACCCTCGGCGTGATGCTGAAGAACGCGCAGTCGGTGCAGGGCGTGGGCTTCCTCGTGCTGTTCCCGCTGCAGTTCGGATCCTCGATCTTCGCTCCGACCAAGTCGATGCCGGGCTGGCTGCAGCACTTCACCGACTACAACCCGCTGTCCACGCTCGCGGACGCGGCCCGGGGGCTCATGGTGGGCGGCCCGGTCGCGCACGATCTGTGGGTGACGGTGATCTGGTCGGTGGGGATCACGGCGATCATGGCGCCGATCGCGATCCACAAGTTCCGTACCAAGACCTGACGTTCGCCCGCGTTCCGCATCGGGATCCGGCGTGCGCGTCACACCAGGGCGGTGGCCTCCGCGAGGGAGAGGCCACCGCCTTCGGCGTACGCGGCGGCGTACTCCCCCGCGCCGAGGGTCTCCCGGATACGGGCCTCGGTGAGATCGTGGAACCGGCGCTCCATGCCGGACAGGATGTGCCCGGTCGGCAGCAGGGCGTCGGAGGCCCCCAGACAGCGGGCGCCGTCCGCGGCGCGGCCGCCGCTCTCGCAGCCGGCCAGGGCCATCGCGGCGACGCCGAGGCAGATCGAGGGCAGCTGCGGGGTGACGGCCTCGGACAGCGGGTCCTCGGCCAGGCGCAGGGCCTTGCGGACGCGGGCCAGGGCCTCCTGCGACCGCCGTTCGAGGGCGTCCAGCCAGGCCTCCTGGGTGAGGATCATCGCGTCGAAGACGACGAAGTGCGCGATCTTGAACTCCTCGCGCAGCAGCCTGAGTTGCTCGCGCGCCTCGCCGATGCGGTCGGTCAGGGCGAGCCAGCAGGCGAGGAAGAGCCGGGCGGCGGGCATCGCCTCGTTGAGGGCGCCGTCCCCGTCCGCGATGACCCGGCGCAGCAGCCGCTCGCCGCGCTCCATCTCGCCCTCCTCCATGAGCACATTGCCGAGCCGGGCGCGCAGGACGGCCATCTGGGCGCGGGCGCCGAGGCGTTCGGCGTACTCGATGGCGGACTGGTAGTCGGCGACCGCGGCCCGATAGGCACCCTTGCGTTCATGGGCCTCGCCGCGGGCGGACAGCGCCTCGGCGGTGCCCCAGGCGTCGCCGAGGCGGCGGTAGATCTCCAGGGACTCGTCGGCGTCGCGGGTGGCGTCGCCCGCCCAGACGCTGCGGTTGGCGAGCACGTTGGCCCGCATCTGCAGGGCGCCGGCCAGCTCCCACTCGTAGCCGGGGGTGTCCCGGCAGGTCCGTACGGTGGCGTCGATGATCGTGCGCAGCCGCTCCATGCCCTCGGTCATCATGACGGCGTAGAACCACAGCGCGCCCGGGGCCCGGCAGGTCTGCGGCAGTCCGGGCTCGTACGCCTCGGCGATGGCCCTGAGCTTGGCCTGCGCCTCGGGGGTCTGCCAGGCCTCCAGCTCGGTCTCCATGCAGGCGAGATGGGCCAGATGGACGCCGCGCCGGGCCTCGGCCAGGACCTCGCCGGTGTAGGGGGGCGGGGTGTCGGTGCAGCGCTGCCGGACCGGGCGGGCCGGGCGGACGGGCGCGGCGAACGGGTCGGGGCCGAGCGCCATGGCCTCATCGCACCAGGTGCGGGTCTCGATGCGCTGGTCGCGCATCTGCCAGAACCACACCAGGGACAGCACCAGGCACAGCGCCTCCTGCTCGTCGCCGAGGGCGACGGCGTGCCGCAGGGCGGTGCGCAGGTTCTCGTACTCCAGCTGGAACCGGTCGATGGCGGTGCGCTGCTCGGCGCCGCGCAGCAACGGGTCGGTGGTGCGGGCCAGTTCGCGGTAGTACGCCAGATGGGCGCGTTCGGCGTCGCCGCGCCGGCCGCTCTCGTCGAGCCGTTCGAAGGCGTACTCGGCGACGGTCTCCAGCAGCCGGTAGCGCATCCCGCCCGCGCCCGAGGGGGCGGCCACCACCAGGGACTTGTCGACCAGGGAACCGAGCGCGTCCAGGGCGACGGGGCCGCAGACGGCCTCGGCGGCGGCCAGGTCGCAGCCGCCGGCGAAGACCGACAGCCGGGCGAGGACGTCCCGTTCCTCCGCGTCCAGCAGCTCCCAGGACCAGTCCACGACGGCCCGCAGGGTCTGCTGGCGGGGCAGTGCGGTGCGGCTGCCGGAGGTGAGCAGCCGGAAGCGGTCGTCGAGCCGGTCGGCTATCTGGCGCGGGGTCAGCATCCGCAGGCGCGCCGCCGCCAGCTCGATGGCGAGGGGCAGCCCGTCGAGTCGCCGGCAGATCTCGGCGCACGCCGCGGGGTCGTCCTCGACCCGGAATCCGGGCCGGGCCGCCGCGCCCCGGTCGGCGAGCAGCCGCAGCGCGACCGGCTCGGGCAGCGGCTCCACCGGCCGCACCAGCTCCCCCGGCACGGCGAGGGGCTCGCGGCTGGTGGCGAGGACGATCAGGCCGGGGCAGCGGGACAGCAGCCGGGCCACCAGTGCGGCGGCGGCCTCCACGACGTGCTCGCAGTTGTCGAGGATGATCAGCATCCGGCGCCGGGCGCAGTGCTCCAGGAGTCGTTCGAGGGGGTCGTCGTGCCGGTCGGCGGCCGCGCGGATGGTCTCGACGCCGGCGCCGTGCAGCACGGTCTCGCGGGCGTCGATCGCGGTGAGCACCGCCTGCGGTACGGCTTCGGGATCGTCCACGGGGGCCAGTTCGGCGAGCCACACCCCGTCCCGGACGGTGTGCCGTACGGCCTCGGCGGCCTCCTGGGACAGCCGGGTCTTGCCCGCGCCGCCGGGCCCGAGCAGGGTGACCAGGCGGGCGGCGGTCAGATCCGCGCCGATGGCCTCGATGTCGGCCTCCCGGCCGACGAAGGAGGTGAGCCGGGCGGGCAGATTGCCCGGCGCCGGTGCGGGCTGTGCCGCGGCCGGGGGCTTCTCGGCCAGCAATTCGGCGTGCAGGGCGCGCAGTTCGGGGCCGGGGTCGGAGCCGAGCCGGTCCGCGAGCAGCCGTCGTACGTCCTCGTAGGCGGCGAGCGCCTGGGCCGGGCGGCCGGTGTCGGCGAGGGCGCGCAGCCGCAGCGTCTGCAGCGGCTCGTCCAGCGGATGCTCGTCGCACAGGGCGGTCAGCTCGGGCAGGCACTGCTCGGCGTGGCCGAGGGCGAGGGCGGCGGTGTGCCGGGCGCGCAGCGCGTCGAGCCGGCGGGTCTCCCAGCGGGCCGCCTCGGCGGTGTGGTCGGGCAGGTCGGCGAGGGCGGGGCCGCGCCACAGGGCGAGCGCGTCGTCGAGGACGGCGGCGGCCTTGGCCGGGTCGCCGTCGGCGAGGGCCGCGAGGCCGTCGCCGGTCAGCCGCTCGAAGCGGGTGAGGTCGATGTCCTCGGGTGCGGCGCTGAGCCGGTAGCCGCCCTCGGCGGAGGCGACGGCGTCGGCACCGAGGGTACGGCGCAGCCGGCCGACGAGGGCCTGCAGCGCCCCGGCGGCGTCGGCGGGCGGTTCGGCGCCCCACACCTCGTCGATGAGCAGGCTCGCGGGCACGGTCCGGCCGGCCCGCAGGGCGAGCACGCCCAGCAGGGTGCGCAGCCGCGCCCCGCCGACCGGGACGGCCGTGCCGTCGGGGCGGAATACCTGGGTGGTGCCGAGCAGCGAAAGACGCACGGGGTCCATTGTCGCCGGAGCGGTCAGCGGGGGTCACCGGGTTTCGGCGGCGTGCCGTCCGCGGCTTCCGTGACCTCCAGGGTGACGAGGGCGCCGACGGCGCGGCGGACCCGGTACGGGACCTGCCGCGGCGGCCGCTCCCCGTCCTCGTGGTCCTCGTGGTCCTCGTCCTCGTACGCCGTGAACCACTTCGGGCAGTCGTCGACGGGCTCCAGGGTGTGTGCGCCGGGGACCGGCTCCAGGGCGCGTCCGGCGGCGCGGAGGGTCACCTTCCCCGGCGCCGTGTCCCGGGGTGCCGCGGTGCGCGGGTCGTGGTGAGCCAGGTACTCCTGGTGCACCAGGTCGACGGAACGCACCCGGCCGGTGGTCCCGTGGTCGGGGCCGCCATGGTTCTCCACCCACGCTCCGGCGCCGTGGTACGCGCCCCGGGCGTCCTTCCCGTCGACGGCGACCAGCTTCCAGACGACCTCGTCGCCCACCGCGAACGGCGTGCCACAGCACTCCATCTGCCAGTCCTCGTAGAACACCCTGATCCGTGCCATCCCCCCAGGGTCCAGGAACCGGACGGCGTGTGCGAGACGTTTCCCCCACGAGTGCGCGGCCGGTACGGTCGCAGCCGGACCGTCCCCGCCCGCACAGGAGCCCGCAGATGACCACCGCCACCACCCGCCGCGGCGAGCGCCGGGTCAGTCCCGTGTTCCTCGGGATCCTGGCCGTGACGGCGGTCACGGGCTGGGCCACCTGGACGGGACACGCGGCGCAGCCCGGCGTCGCCGTGTTCCTGTTCGTGACGGCGGCCTGGATCGTCTCCCTGTGCCTGCACGAGTACGCGCACGCGCGCACCGCCCTGCACAGCGGGGACATCTCGGTCGGCGCGAAGGGCTATCTCACGCTGAACCCGCTGAAGTACACGCACGCGTTGCTGAGCATCGTGCTCCCGGTGCTCTTCCTGATCATGGGCGGGATCGGTCTGCCGGGCGGCGCGGTGTTCATCGAGCGGGGCCGGATCCGGGGGCGCTGGCGGCACAGCCTGGTCTCGGCGGCGGGTCCGCTGACGAACGTCCTGTTCGCGGCGGTGTGCACGGCGCCGTTCTGGCTGCACGCGCTGGACGGCGTGCCCGCCGACTTCCAGTACGCGCTGGCGTTCCTCGCGCTGCTGCAGGTGACGGCGTCGATCCTGAACTTCCTGCCCGTGCCGGGGCTGGACGGCTACGGCGTCATCGAGCCCTGGCTGTCGTACCGGATCAAGCGCCAGGTGGAGCCGTTCGCACCGTTCGGTCTGCTGTTCGTGTTCGCGCTGCTGTGGGTGCCCTCGCTCAACAGCGCGTTCTTCGACCTGATCGACGCCGTCCTGCGCGGCCTCGGCGTCGGCGACTTCCCGCGCTACTGCGGCCAGGAGCTGTACCGCTTCTGGCAGGGCAACCCCGAGATCTGCCAGGTCAATCCGTGACGGATCAGCCGGTGACGGACTTGCCCCGTGCCGCGGCGGCCCGGCCGCGCTTGAGGTAGTACCAGGCCATGTTGGACGTCAGGCCCGCCAGCAGCACCCAGACGACCCCCAGCCAGCTGCCCCGGGCGAAGGAGACGACGGCGGCGGCCACGGCGAGGACGCAGACGACGAGCGCGTAGAGGGCGAGTCGCCGGGGCTGGGCGGACGGGGGAACGGGAGGCATCGGGCTGGGCTCCTTGCGGGGGACACTGCTTCGCCGACCAGTGTCCCCCATGGGGTCACACGTCCGTGACGCGGAGCCCGGCGTGTGCCTTGTAGCGCCGGTTGACCGAGATCAGGTTCGCGACGAGCGACTCCACCTGGTGGGCGCCCCGCAGCCGGCCCGCGAAGACGCCCCGCATGCCGGGGATGCGCCCGGCCAGCGCCTGCACGATCTCCACATCGGCGCGCTCCTCGCCGAGCACCATCACATCGGTGTCGATCTGCTCGATCTCCGGGTTCTGGAGCAGGACGGCCGACAGATGGTGGAAGGCCGCGGTGACCCGGGAGTCCGGCAGCAGGGCGGCGGCCTGCTCGGCGGCGCTGCCCTCCTCGGGCTTGAGCGCGTAGGCGCCCTTCTTGTCGAAGCCGAGCGGGTTGACGCAGTCCACGACGAGCTTGCCGGCCAGTTCGTCGCGCAGCGACTTCAGGGTGTCGCCGTGGCCGTCCCACGGCACGGCGACGATCACGATGTCGCTGCGGCGCGCGGTCTCGGCGTTGTCGGCGCCCTCGACGCCGTGGCCCAGTTCCTGGGCGGCGGCCTGGGCGCGCTCGGCGGCACGGGAGCCGATGATCACCTTCTGGCCGGCCCGGGCGAGCCGGTAGGCGAGGCCCTTGCCCTGCGGTCCGGTGCCGCCGAGCACGCCGACGACGTACCCGGAGACGTCGGGCAGGTCCCAGGGGTCCTTGGCGGGGGCCTTCGCAGGGGTCTGTGCGCTGTCGGTAGAGGTCATGGGCCCGACTCTACGTCCGTGCGGCGGGCGGGGCGGGCTCAGGCCAGCCGGTGCAGCGGGACCCGGCGAAAGGCGATCGTCTCGTAGGCGCTGAAGTCGCCGGTCTCGTAGAGGAGTCCGACCGTGTCCGGGTCGGCACGGACCAGGTCGCTGTAGGCGGCGGGCAGTCCGTCGACGGTGAACGCGCCGCGCCAGGTGGTGCCGCCGTCGTCGGAGGCGCGGATCGTCATCAGGGCGCGGAAGGCGGGGTCGGCCGGGCCGGAGTACAGGAGCAGGTCGGGGTCGCGGAGCTGGAGGACGGAGGCCTCGCAGACCGGGGCGGTCAGCCCGGCCTGCGGCCGGAACGGCTTGACCAGGCTCCGCCCGCCGTCCGCCGAGTGGGCGTCGGCGCGGCTGCCGGGCGCGGGCGAGTCGTTGCGGGTGTTGAAGTAGACGCGCCCGTCGGGGAGTTCGGCCGCGGTGGTCTCGTTGACGTTGATGTACCCGTCGGTGTTCTCGTCCAGGTAGCCGAGGTACCAGTTCTCGCCCCGGTCGTCGCTGAGCAGGCAGTGGCCGCTGTTGTACCGCGGCTCGGCGCCGGTGTCGGTGCCGGTGGGCGGCACGGTGTGGTTGGCGGGGACGAGGACGCGTGCGGAGGCGAGTTGGAGGGCGTGCCCGGGGGTGGTGGCGTACCAGCGCCAACCGGGCTTCTTCACCTGCGCGGTGATCTCCCTCGGCGCGGACCAGGTCGCCCCCTCGTCGTCGCTGTGCTGCACCCACACCCGGCGTCCGTCGGCGTCCTCGACCTGGCCGCGCAGGATGGCGTCCTCGGTGGCGAAGGCGGCGGCGCGGATGTGCACGAGCAGGATCCGGCCGGTGTCGAGCACGACGGGGGCGGGGTTGCCGGCGAGGTTCTCGCCGTTGCTCGCGGCGACCTGGAGCGGGCCCCAGGTACGGCCGCCGTCCGTGGACCGCTTGAGCACGATGTCGATGTGCCCGTGGTCGGCGGCGGAGTCGACGCGGCCCTCGCAGAAGGCGAGGAGCGTGCCGGCCTCGGTGGCGACGGCCGCCGGGATCCGGAAGCTGGCGTAGCCCTCCTGTCCGGCGCGGAAGGGGACGGTGGCCTCGGTCATCGGGCGGCTCCTGGGAGGGTTGGGGGACCGGTGTCCGTACGGAGAGCGGTGAATGTCCCCGGGTGGGGCGAATTCCGGGTGAACTCCGCGTCACAAGTGGCCGGTTGAGGCAGTATGCGGTCACATGGACGCCGTACGGGTCGCGCTGCTCCGGGAAGTGCTCGCCGGGACCGAATGGCTGGGGGCCACCCGGCGGTTCGCGGGGGTGCTGCGCGGGTCGGTGGTGGCCCACGGGGGCGGGCTGCTGCTGGTGGGCACGCCCGCGTACGAGCCGTGGCATCTGGCCGCGCACCTGGTGGACGAGGCCGCGTGGTCCGGGACGCCGGAGCTGGCGCCGACGCTGGTGCGGCATCACGCGCACCCCTGCGACCCCGCGCACCTCGCCGTCGGGCCGGGACGGATCGAGGCGGCACGGCGCGGTGAGACGCTGCTGGTCGTGGCGCCGCAGGAGCCGGCGCACCTGCTGGAGCGTGTCCACGCGGCCCGGCGGGCCGGGGTCACGGTGCTGGCCCTGGGGCCGGGTGGCGGCGAGCTGACGGCCATGGCGCACGACACTCTGGCCGTGCCCGACGCGGCGGAGCTGGACCTGGACACCGTGCAGCACCTGGTCAGCGCGGCGGCCGGGGAGAACGCGGGCGCTCCGCGGGCCCGGCGGGGTTTCCGCGACCGCCTGTCGAGACTGGCGGAGATCCTGACGGCACCGCCACCTGCTCCCTGGTGAAAAAGCGGTTGATCGGTAGCGGGCGGCGGCCGAGCATGCCTCAGTGATCCGCACTCTCCTGCCCGACCTGGCCCCCTGGAAGGCCTCCGCCGACTTCCGGCGGCTCTGGAAGTCCGGCCTGATCAGCAATTTCGGCAGCTTCCTCACCTTCGTCGCCCTGCCCGTCCAGCTGAAGGACCTCACCGGCTCCGCGGCGGCGGTCGGCGCGATCGGGGCCGTGGAGCTGCTGCCGCTCATCGTGTGCGGCCTCTACGGCGGTGCCCTCGCCGACGCGCTCGACAAGCGGAAGCTCATCGTGCGCACGGAGACCGGTCAGGGCCTGCTCAGCGCCGCCCTGCTGCTGAACGCCCTGCTCCCGCACCCGGCGGTGTGGCCGCTGTACGTGGTCGCCGCCCTCTCCAGCGCCCTGGTCTCCGTCCAGCGCCCCGCGCTCGACTCCCTGTGGCCCCGGATCGTCGCCCACACCGACATGCCCGCCGCGGCCTCGCTGAACTCGCTGCGCTGGACGGTGGGCGCAGTCGCCGGCCCGGCGCTCGCGGGCGTGGTCGTCGCCTGCGCGGGCCTCGGCTGGGCGTACGCCGCCGACCTGCTGACCTTCGTGGTCTCACTGGCGTACATCGTGCGGATCGCCCCCTGCCCCGCCTCCCTCGCCGCGGCCTCGAAGCCCTCGCTGAAGGCGATCCTGGAGGGCGCCCGGTACGCCTGGAGCCGCAAGGAGCTGCTCGGCACCTACGTCGTCGACCTCGCGGCGATGTCCCTGGCCATGCCGCTCGCGGTGCTGCCGTTCCTCGCCGACGAACTGCACGCCGACTGGTCGCTCGGGCTGATGTACGCCGCCGTCCCGGCCGGCTCCCTGCTGGTCGGCCTGACCGGCGGCTGGGTCTCCCGGGTGCACCGGCACGGGCTGACGGTGGTGCTGGCGGCCACGGGCTGGGGCCTTGCGGTGGCGGCGGCCGGAGCCTGCCGGAACGTGTGGCTGGTCCTCGTCCTGCTGGCCGTCGGCGGCGGCTTCGACATGGTCAGCGGGATCTTCCGGGCCGCCATGTGGAACCAGACGATCCCCGACGAGCTGCGCGGCCGGCTCGCCGGGATCGAGCTGCTGTCCTATTCCGTCGGTCCCCAGCTCGGCCAGGTCCGGGCGGGCGGCCTGGCGGCCGCGGCGGGCGTACGGTTCTCGGTCGTCTCCGGCGGTCTGGCGTGCGCGGGCGCCCTCGGGCTGCTCGCGCTCTGCCTGCCGCGCCTCATGGCGTACGACGCCCGGACCG
This sequence comes from Streptomyces yokosukanensis, assembly GCF_001514035.1. Taxonomy (GTDB): domain Bacteria; phylum Actinomycetota; class Actinomycetes; order Streptomycetales; family Streptomycetaceae; genus Streptomyces; species Streptomyces yokosukanensis. The sequence goes on from NZ_KQ948211.1 coordinate 119,619, forward strand.
ACGAGCACGCGGTGCGGATGCGCGAGCACCGCGCCGCCGTCACCCGGACGGCCGGCTGATCACTCGTCGTCGGCGTCCTGCTGCTGGGCCTTGTCGCGCCAGCGCGGGTCGGTGTCCCATTCCAGGTTGCGGTCGGCCGCCGTCTCCATCGCCCGCCGGGCCTCCTCGGGGGTGGCGTACGGCCCGAAGCGGTCCTTGCCCGGGCAGTCCGGGCCCTCCTCGACCTTCTTGTGCTCCAGGCAGTAGTACCACTCGCCCGGCTTGCCGACGGTGCGCTTCTTGAACAGGGGCATGGACAGCTCCTCTCGCCACCGACATGTTCCCCCATGTCGGCTGGATAGACTCGCTGGCATGTCTGGCCAGTCGCTGCTCGCACCAGGGGAGCTGTCTCCCACCCGTTCGGTCCCCGGAAACATCCGCCGCCCCGAGTACGTCGGCAAGCCCGCGCCGACGCCGTACACCGGGCCGGAGGTACAGACCCCCGAGACCATCGAGGCGATGCGGATCGCCGGCCGTATCGCCGCCCAGGCGATGGCGGAGGCGGCGAGGATCATCGCGCCCGGGGTCACCACGGACCAGCTGGACAAGGTCGCGCACGCGTACATGTGCGACCACGGCGCCTACCCGTCCACGCTCGGCTACCGCGGTTTCCCGAAGTCACTGTGCACGTCGGTCAACGAGGTCATCTGCCACGGCATCCCGGACTCGACGGTCCTGAACGACGGCGACATCGTCAATCTGGACGTCACCGCGTACATCGGCGGGGTGCACGGCGACAACAACGCCACCTACCTGGTCGGGGACGTGGACGAGGAGTCGCGGCTGCTGGTGGAGCGGACCCGGGAGTCCCTCGACCGCGCGATCAAGGCGGTCAAGCCGGGCCGGCAGATCAACGTCATCGGCCGTGTCATCGAGTCCTACGCCAAGCGTTTCGGCTACGGAGTCGTCCGTGACTTCACCGGTCACGGGATCAGCTCCTCCTTCCACTCCGGCCTGATCATCCCGCACTACGACAGCCCGCACGCGACGACGGTGATGCAGCCGGGCATGACGTTCACGATCGAGCCGATGCTGACGCTGGGCACCCACGAGTACGACATGTGGGACGACGGCTGGACGGTCGTGACGAAGGACCGCAGGCGGACGGCCCAGTTCGAGCACACGCTGGTGGTCACGGAGACCGGCGCGGAGATCCTCACCCTGCCCTAGGGCCGCGCCCGCCCGAGCCGCGAACGACCGCACGGCCCGCCCTCTGCGAGGGCGGGCCTTCTCTTGTAGACTTTTACCGACATGGTGTCGGCAAGATGCGCAGGGGACGGCCTCATGGACTCCTTCTCGACCCTCATCCGCACCGCGACCCGCGAGCAGCACACCGAGGCGGGGACGTCGACGTTCATGAACGACCTGCTCGGCGGCCGGCTGGGCGTGGCTGCGTACGCGCGCTACACCGAGCAGCTGTGGTTCGTGTACGCGGCGTTGGAGAGCGGCGCCGGGCGGCTGGCCGCGGATCCGGTGGCCGGCCCCTTCATCCGGCCGGAGCTGTCGCGGCTCGCGGCCCTGGAGCGGGATCTGGCGCATCTGCGCGGGCCGGGGTGGCGGGCGGGACTGAACACCCTGCCCGCCACCCGGAGGTACGCGGATCGGGTGCGGGCGTGCGCCGAGTCGTGGCCCGGCGGCTACGTCGCCCACCACTACACCCGCTACCTGGGCGACCTGTCCGGCGGCCAGATCATCCGCGACAGGGCGGAGAAGACCTGGGGCTTCACGAAGAAGGGCGACGGCGTCCGCTTCTACGTCTTCGAGGACATCGCCAACCCGTCCGTTTTCAAGCGGAGTTACCGGGAACTGCTGGACGGGATGCGCGTCGACGGCCTGGAGAAGCAGCGGATGGTCACCGAGTGCAAGCACGCCTTCGCCCTGAACACCGCCGTCCTGCGGGCCCTGGGCAGGGAGTTCCCGTTGAGTGCCTAGGGCCTGGTCCGCCGGACAGGCCCTAGGGCTCCAGGAAGACCCGGCCGCCGAGTTCCACCCAGCCGTGGGGCTGCGGTGCGGTCAGGAGTTGGGAGCCTTTGCCCTGGGTGATGTTCAGGGCGCGGCCCAGCCGGTCGGTGAGGAGGATGGCCGCGGCGCCGGTGGCCTCGTCCTCGTCGATGCCGTCTCCCCGGCCGGGGAAGGCGCGGGCGCGGATCCGGCCGGCCGCCACGTCCTCCCAGGCCCAGGCGTAGATCCACTCCCCCGGCGGCGGTACGTCGAGGGCGTCGACCTCGGCAGGGGTGTCGTACCGGCGCAGGGTGCGCGGCGGGGCCCACTCCGCCCGTGCCTCGATCCAGCTGAACTCGCCGTCCAGCCGGGCGCCGACCGTTCCGGCGGGCGTGACCAGTTCCGGCACGTCGAGCAGCCAGGCCGTGCCGACGCACGGGTGTCCGGCGAAGGGCAGGCGCAGGGTGGGCGTGTAGATGTCGATGACGCCCCGCTCGGGGTCGTCCACGAACACGGTCTCGCTGAAGCCGAGTTCGGCCGCCAGCGCCTGCCGGGCGCTCCGCCCGGGCAGCACCGAGCCGTCGCGGACGACGCCGAGTTCGTTGCCGTGGCCGCCGTTCGGTCCGCAGAACACGCGGAGTACGTCGTAGTCAGTCACCGGGGAATTGAAACATCGCGGTCGCGGCGAGCGCGCGCCAGGCGGGGGCACCGCCGGGCAGGGGCCAGGTGCGGATGCCCGAGGGGTCGTAGGGCAGTTCGGCCAGGGCGTCGCCGTAGCCCTGCTCCATGGCCGCCCGTCGGCGCTCGGTCCCGGGTGAGGCGGGGTGCGCGGCGAGCCGGTCCATGCGCTGTCGATGGCCTTCGGTCATCGCCTCGGCGTCCCTGCGCCACAGCTCCGCGTCGCGCAGCCGGGTCAGGACGACGCACTCGGGGGTGCGTCCCTCCGCGAGGGCGGCGACCGCGCGGTCGTGGCCGTCGAGGATCAACCAGCCGTCCAGGCGCGGCTGCCACCACAGCAGGACGGGCGCGAGGGTGCCGTCGCGGGCGTGCTTGCGGTACGCCTTCACGCGCGCGGCGTCCGGGGCGGAGAAGCTGCGCAGGGGCAGGACGCCGTGCCAGCCGCCGCCGCAGTTCAGCTCCAGCACCGCGCCGGGCCAGTCGCGGACGAGGTCGGCCGTCCAGACGCCCGCCGCGAAGGAGGTGCGCAGCGACAGCTCCCAGCGGCCGTCGTGCAGCGGGTCCGATCCGGCCGCCAGAAGCCAACGGGCGTACTGGTGGACCCAGTCGGCCGCCGCGCGCATCCGTGCCGACGGGATCGGCGGCAGCGGCGAGCGGTAGGTGCCCAGGCGGTGCAGATGCAGGTCGGGGCAGCAACTGCCGTCGGTGAGCGCGCCGAGCAGGACGGGGTGCCCGTTCTGCCGGAGCACCCGGAGCCGTCCGTTCTCGGTGGTCTCGAAGCGGAGCGGCGGCGGCCCGGGGCGGTCCTCGATGTCCAGCACGAGCCGCCCGGCCCCCAGCAGCTCCCTGCGTGCGTCACCCATGCCCACCACCCTCCCACCCCTTGACTTCCCCTTTGCCGTTTATTGGGGTTTCATTTGAGCCGTCGAGATCGAGCCGTGCCGTGACCTCTCCGTGAGAGCCGAATCACGGACCGGCTTGGTATGAGTGAGGTAAGGCTCATGTAAGTTAGGCCAGCCTCACCACACCAGATCTGCCGGGAGCCTGCATGCGAGCCGTCCGACTGACCGTCACCGCCGCCACGACCGTGGCCGCTCTGACCGCCCTCTCGGCCTGCACCGCGAAAAGCGACGCCAAGGACGGCGACGCCATCCAGGTCACGGCGGCCGACGCGAAGTGCGACACCTCCGCCACCTCGGTCCCGGCCGGCCAGGTCACGCTGAAGATCGAGAACAAGGGCTCCAAGGCCACCGAGGTCGAGATCCTGTTCCCGGACGACCGGATCGTCTCCGAGAAGGAGAACATCGGGCCGGGCACCAAGTACACGCTGACCGCCGAGGTCAAGGCGGGGTCGTACGAGATAGCGTGCCGCCCCGGCATGAAGGGCCACGGCGTCCGGCAGAAGCTCGACGTGACCGGCTCCACCGCCGCCGCCGAGCGCGACCCGAGGCTCGACCAGGCGGTGGCGCGCTACCGCCAGTACGCCCAGGACCAGGCCGACGCCACCGTGCCGCTCGCCGAGGTCTTCGCGGAGGCCGTCAAGGCCGGCGACCTCGACGCCGCCAAGAAGGCCTACGCGCCCTCCCGCCTGGGCTGGGAGCGCACCGAGCCGGTCGCCGAGTCCTTCGGTGACATCGACCCCAAGACCGACACCCGCGCCGACGGCCTGGAGAAGGGCCAGAAGTGGACCGGCTGGCACCGGCTGGAGAAGGCCCTCTGGGCGGACAAGAAGATCGGCGCCGACGAGAAGGCCCTCGCCGACCAGCTGGTGAGCGACCTGAAGGACTGGCAGAAGCGGGTCGGCAAGGCCGAGATCACCCCGACTTCCATGGCCAACGGCGCCAAGGAGCTGCTCGACGAGGTCGCCACCGGCAAGGTCACCGGCGAGGAGGACCGCTACTCGCACACCGACCTGGCCGACTTCAAGGGCAACGTCGAGGGCGCGCAGAAGGCGTACGAGCTGCTGAAGCCGGTCGCCGCGAAGAACGACGCGGCGCTGGCCAAGGAGCTGGATCGGCAGTTCACCGCGCTGAACACCCTGCTCGACACCTACCGCCCGGACAAGAACTCCTACGACTTCGTCTCCTACGACAAGGTCACCAAGGATCAGCGCAAGGAGCTGTCGGACGCGGTGAACGCGCTCGCCGAGCCGCTGTCCAAGCTCGCCGCCGCGGTCGTGAAGTGAGCAGGGGACAGGACGCGATGACCGAGACCCAGGGAAGCAATCCGTCGCGCCGGGCGCTGATCGGCTGGGGCGGTGCCGGGCTCGCGCTCGGTGCCGCGGCGGCCGGAGGCGCGGTGGCGATGGCCAAGGCGGGCGACGACGTGGACCCGGCGGCCGCCGACGCGGGCGGCGCGGTCGAGTTCCACGGCGTCCACCAGTCGGGCATCGCCACACCCGTGCAGGACCGGCTGCACTTCGCCGCGTTCGACGTGAAGACCGACGACCGCGAGGAGTTCGTCCAGCTGCTCAAGGACTGGACGGCCGCGGCCCGGCGGATGACCGCGGGCAAGCCGGTCGGCGAGGGCGCGTACGGCGGACTCGCCGAGGCCCCGCCGGACGACACCGGTGAGGCGCTCGGGCTCAAGCCGTCCCGGCTGACGCTGACGATCGGCTTCGGGCCGTCGTTCTTCGACCGGTTCGGGCTGCGGGACAAGCGGCCCGAGGCCCTGGCCGACCTGCCGCAGTTCCCCGGCGACAACCTCGACAGGTCCCGCACCGGCGGCGACCTGTGCGTCCAGGCGTGTGCGGACGACCCGCAGGTGGCCGTGCACGCCATCCGCAACCTCGCCCGCATCGGCTTCGGCAAGGTCGCCATCCGCTGGTCGCAGCTCGGCTTCGGCAAGACCTCGTCCACGACTCCGGACGCGCAGACGCCCCGCAACCTGATGGGCTTCAAGGACGGCACCCGCAACATCGCCGGCACCGAGACCGACCGGCTGAAGAAGTTCGTGTGGGTCGGCGACGGGGACGGCGGCGCGCGCTCGGCCTGGATGACCGGAGGGTCGTACCTGGTCGCCCGGCGCATCCGCATGAACATCGAGACCTGGGACCGTACGTCCCTGCAGGAGCAGGAGGACGTGTTCGGCCGGGACAAGCTCGAGGGCGCCCCGGTCGGCAAGGCCAAGGAGCACGACCGGCCGTTCCTGAAGGCCATGAAGCCCGACGCGCACGTCCGGCTCGCGCACCCCGAGTCCAACGGCGGGATCACCATCCTGCGCCGGGGCTACTCCTTCACCGACGGCACCGACGGCCTCGGCCGCCTCGACGCCGGCCTGTTCTTCCTGGCCTACCAGCGGGACGTGCGCGAGGGATTCGTCCCGCTGCAGCGCAAGCTGTCGGCCCAGGACGCGCTCAACGAATACATCCAGCACGTGGGTTCGGCGGTGTTCGCCGTGCCGCCCGGTGTCCGTGACGCGGACGACTGGTGGGGCCGCACGCTGTTCTCCAAGGAGGCGTAGTCCGTGTTCTCCAACTATCTGATCGGCCTGCGCGAGGGGCTGGAGGCGTCGCTCGTCGTCTGCATCCTGATCGCCTACCTCGTCAAGACCGGCCGCCGGGACGCCCTGAAGCCGATCTGGATCGGCATCGGCATCGCGATCGCCATCGCGATGGGCTTCGGCTGCGCCCTCGAATTCGGCTCCCAGGAACTGACGTTCGAGGCGCAGGAGGCGCTCGGCGGCTCCCTGTCGATCGTCGCCGTCGGCCTGGTGACCTGGATGGTGTTCTGGATGCGGCGCACCGCCCGGCACCTGAGGTCCGAACTGCACGGCAAGCTGGACGCGGCTCTCGCGATGGGCACGGGCGCGCTCGTCGCCACCGCGTTCCTGGCCGTGGGCCGAGAGGGCCTGGAGACCGCGCTGTTCGTATGGGCCTCGGTGCACGCGGCCTCCGACGGCACCCCGCGCCCGCTGGCCGGCGTCGCCCTCGGCCTCGCCACCGCCGTGCTGCTCGGCTGGCTGTTCTACCGGGGCGCCCTGAAGATCAACCTGGCCAAGTTCTTCACCTGGACCGGCGGCATGCTGGTCGTGGTCGCGGCGGGCGTGCTGGCGTACGGCTTCCACGATCTGCAGGAGGCCGACTGGGTCCCGGGGCTGACCCACCTGGCCTTCGACATCAGTGACACCGTTCCGCCGGACAGCTGGTACGGCACGCTGCTGAAGGGCGTGTTCAACTTCCAGCCCGACCCGACGGTCCTCCAGGTCACGGTGTGGCTGCTGTATCTGATCCCGACGCTCGCCGTGTTCTTCGCCCCGGTAGGGTTCGCCTCCGGGAAGCGGAAGGTGAAGGGACCCGATGAGCAGGGATCGCAGCCCGCGCAGGCTCCGCAGGCGTGAGAGGAACGTACTGCTCCGCAGGCGCGGGCGGAACGCACTCATAGCGGCCTCGCTGACCGCTCTGTCGCTGACGACGAGCGGGTGCGTGGTGGTGCACGGGGAGCGGGAGGTGCTCCCCTCCGCCACCCGCGCCGAGGCCGCCAAGGCGGTCACCGCGTTCACGGACGCGTACAACAAGGCCGACAAGGCCTACGACAACTCCCTGGACGCGCCCTATCTCACCGGCCCGTTCGGCGACATCACCGCCGCCCGGCTGAAGGCCGGACACGCGAACAGCCCCTCCGGCAACCCGAACCACGTGCCGCTGAAGCTGACAGATCTGAAGATCTCGATCCCGAAGAAGGCAGGCTGGCCGCGCTGGTTCGTCGCCGACGCCCGGGGCAGCAAGACCGGCACCGCGCGCTGGCTGATGGTGTTCACCCGCGACGACCTCGACCGGCGCTGGCGGGTGGCTCATGTGACCCTGGTGGCGCCCGGCGCGGTGCCCGCCCTCAGGACGGACAAGGACGGCTGGGCCGAGGCGGTACCGGCCGACTCCGCACAACTCGCCGTGGCACCGGGGAAGTTGAGCGCGGACTACGCGACGTACCTGAAGAAGGGCGGGCAGGCCTTCGCCGACGGCAAGTACACGAGCGTCGAGCGCACCGACCGGGTCAAGCGGGCCCGCAAGCCCGGCCTGGTCACGCAGTTCATCGACAAGCCGCTGACGAACGGCGACTACGCGCCGCTGGCATTGCGCACCGAGGACGGCGGGGCGCTGGTGTTCTTCAGCACCCACCACTACGAGAGGCAGACCTCCGCCGCCGGAACCACCGTGCCGATCCCGAACAAGGACGTGCAGGCGCTGACCGAGGGCGAGGTGAAGCAGTCCCTGACCCTGGAGTTCATGTCCGCCGAGGTCGCCCTCGACCCGCCGGGCAGCGGCAGGGTGTCGATGCTGGGGCGGGTGCCGGGACTGACGTCGGCGCAGGGCGGCTGACCGGCGCCGCCCGCGGAGCGCTCAGTGCCGCATCGGCCAGGCGGTACCGGGGTGATCCGCGTACCGCCCGCAGGCGTCCGTGAGCACCTCCAGCAGGCTCAGCGGATCCGGCAGCGGATGCTCCGGGCCCCGCACCCACCGCACCCGCTGGCCGTCGTCGCCGGGCAGCCGGGCGGGCGGTACGAGCACGTACGACCCCCGGCAGTGCCAGCGCAGCCCGGGGTGCTCGTCCATGGTCTCGGGGTGGCAGTCCAGCTCGCACGGCCACCACTCGTCCTCGTCCTCGGGGGTGCCGCGGGTGAGGGTGAAGAACAGCATGCGCCCGTCGTCGCTCTCGGCGACCGGACCGACCTCGATGCCGCTGCCGAGCAGCCGCTCCAGGGTCTCCCGGCCGGCCTGAAGGGGCACGTCGAGGACGTCGTGGGTCATGCCGGTGGCGGTGATGAAGTTGGCCTGCGGCTGGTGCCGGGCCCAGCGCTCGATCTGGGCGCGGTCGGTCGTGGACTGGGTCTGCCAGGCGAACGACACCGGGTGCCGGGCCGGGGTGGGACAGCCGACGCGGTCGCAGGAACATCGGTAGCCGGGGGCGGGGTGCGCGGCGGGGGCGAGCGGCAGGCCCGCCGCGGCGGCGCCGAGCAGCAGGGCCTCACGGCCGCCGTCGTCGTCGGCGGCGGCTTCCTTCGGACGGCGTCCGAGCAGCCACTGGGAGAGTTTGCCCTGCCGGCCGGATCGGCCGCCGAACGTCGCGCTCATCAATCCCCTCGCCTCAGTGGTCGCCCCAGTGGTGGCCCCGGTGGTCGCCTCTGTGGTCGCCTCGCTGGTGTGCGGACAGCATGCCTTATCGTCCCATCTTCCTGCGCTTCGGGGGGCCCGGGGCGGTTTCCGGAGGAACCGGACGAGACGTGCCTCACAGTCGACGGGGGCGGACACCACCGGGAAGCGGGCGGTTACGCGGGCTCCTCCGGGGGCGGCCACGGGTCGCCCCAGTCGGCGTCCCGGGCGGCCTTGTACAGGTCGCCGTGGCGTTTGGTGACCGTGGTGCGCGCCAGGCGTTCGTCGGCCTCGCACAGGTCCAGGAGCACCTGGCCCTTGCGGATCTGCGGACGCCGCACGATCCGCGCGGACGCCGGCTCGGCGGGCAGTCGGGTGGCGACGACGTACGAGAACTTCTCGTCCTCGTACGGCAGCGTGCCGCCCTTGACCTGGCGGTGCAGCGAGGAGCGGCTCACCCGGGCGGAGAAGTGGCACCAGTCCTTGCCGGGTTCGATGGGGCAGGCGGCGCTGTGCGGGCAGGGGGCGACGACGCGCAGGCCGGCGCGGACGAGGCGGTCGCGGGCCTCGATCACGCGCGCGTAGCCGGCCGGGGTGCCGGCCTCCACGATCACCACGGCCGACGCGGCGGCCGCGGCGGCGTCGACGAGGGCGGCGCGGTCGGGCTCGGAGAGTTCGTTGAGGACGTACGACACCGTGAGGAGATCGGCGTCGTCCAGGGTGAGGTCGGCGCCGATCCGGGCGCGCTGCCAGCGGGCGCCCGCGAGGGCCGGGTTGGCGGCGGCGATCTCCCGGCCGAGGGCGAGGGCGGGCTCGGCCCAGTCCAGCACGGTGACACCGCGCTCGCCGGGCCAGGTCGCGGTGACGGCCCAGGTGGCGGCGCCGGTGCCGCCGCCGACGTCGACGTGGCTGCCGGGCGTGAAGTCGGGTGCGGCCGTCGCGAGCGCCTCCAGCGCCGTGCGGACCGCCTCGAAGGTGGCCGGCATCCGGTAGGCGGCGTAGGCGATCACGTCGGCGCGGTCGCGCAGGATCGGGGCGTGGGTCGGGGTGTCGCCCCGGTAGTTGGCGATGAGCCGCTCGACGGCACCGGCGGCCTGCCTGGGCGGGAGTCCGTCGAGCAGCTCGGCGAGGCTCCTGCGGAGGGATTCGGCCGGGGGTACGGGGTCGTTCACCCGGTGATTCTACGGCGCTCCGTGTCCCGGCCGGTCAGGCGGCGTGGGTCAGATCACCGCCCGCGCCAGACGGGTCGCCAGGCGCGCTCGCGGTCCGCTGTCCGGTGGCCGACGTCTCGGATGCACCGTGTTCGCCAGCAGGACCAGGAAGGTGTCCGTCCTCGGGTCGAGGACCAGTGACGTGCCGGTGAAGCCGGTGTGGCCCGCCGCGCCGTCGCCCGCGAGTTCGCCCATGAACCAGGGCTGGTCGACGGCGAAGCCCAGTCCGGGCGGGGTGAGCAGCAGCTCGACGAAGTCGGGGCCGAGGATGCGGGCGGGACCGTAGGAGCCGCCGGCGAGCAGGGCGCGGCAGAAGACCGCCAGGTCGGGGGCGGTGGAGAACAGGCCCGCGTGGCCGGCGACCCCGCCCAGCGCCCAGGCGTTCTCGTCGTGGACCACGCCCCGCAGCATCCCGCGGTCCGCCTTGGCCCAGGGCCGCCGCTGGTCCTCGGTGGCGGCCGCGCCGCGGCAGGGGCCGAAGGCGGTGGACGTCATGCCGAGCGGGCGGGTGATGCCCTCCTGGACGAGGACGTCGAGGGACCGGCCGGTGATGCGCTCCAGCACGGACTGGAGCAGCAGCATGTTCAGGTCGGAGTACCGGTACCGGCCGGGCTGCCCGGTCGGAGCCTCGGCGCGCAGCAGGGCCAGGCGGGTGGCGTCGTCCGGGCAGTCGTGGAACGGGAGTTCGGGGCGCAGCCCCGAGGTGTGGGTGAGCAGCTGGCGCACGGTGATGCCGTGGGCGGCCGCGGCGTGGAAGTCGGGCAGGTAGTCGCCGACCCGGGCGTCCATGCCGAGGGTGCCGCGCTCGATCTGCTGCACGGCGGCGACGGAGGTGAACAGCTTGGTGAGGGAGGCCAGGTCGAAGGGCGTGTCGACGGTGGCCGGGACCCGGGCGTCGGGCGGCAGTTCGACGCCGGCGTCGGTCTCGGGGTCGTAGGCGCAGTAGCGGACGGCCCAGCCCGCCGCCTCGGCCACGGCGATCACGGGTCCGCGGCCGGCCAGCAGGACGGCGCCGGCCGCCCAGGGGCGGTCCGCGGCGGTGAGGGCGTGCACCTCGCCGACCAGGTGCCCGACCTCCGCGGGGTCGAGCCCGGCCCGTTCCGGTGTGTCGGCGCGCAGTCTCGGAGCGCTCAGTTCCCGTCTCCCTCCGACCCCGCACGGGTGTTCCCCCGTGTGTCCCAGGGACGGCACATTCCCACGAAGCAGGCCGCCGCGACCAGTGCTCCGGCCAGTTGGACCACCGCCATGGGTACGGCGGTGTGCTCCCCGGCGACGCCGACGAGTGGTGAGGCGACCGCTCCGACGAGGAAGGAGGTGGTGCCGAGCAGCGCGGAGGCGGAGCCGGCGGCGTGCCGGGTGCGCAGCAGGGCGAGGGACTGGGCGTTGGGCAGTGTGATGCCCATGGCGGACATCAGGAGGAAGAGCGCGGCGGCGACGGGGACGAGGCCCGTCTCGCCGAGGACTGCGGTGGCCATCAGCAGCAGGGCGGTCGCGGCGAGCACGATCACCGCGAGGCCGCAGGCCAGTACCTTCTCCAGGGCGACCCGGCCGACCAGCAGCTTTCCGTTGACCTGTCCGGCGACGACCAGTCCCACCGAGTTGAGGCCGAACAGCAGGCTGAAGGTCTGCGGGGAGGCGCCGTAGATCTCCTGGATCACGAACGGGGACGCGGATATGTACGCGAACAGCGAGGCGAAGGCGAAGCCGCCGGCCAGCATGTAGCCGGTGAAGGGCAGGTCGGCGAGCAGGGTGCCCATCGCCCGCAGCGCCGCACCCGCTCCCCCGGCGTGCCGTTCGGCGGGCGGCAGCGTCTCGGGCAGCCGCAGCCAGACCAGGGCGGCCAGCAGGACGCCGACCACGGTGAGGACCACGAAGACGCCCCGCCAGTCCGTCACCCGCAGGATCTGCCCGCCGATCAGCGGCGCCACGATCGGTGCGGCCCCGGAGATCAGCATCAGGGTGGAGAAGAAGCGGGCCATGGCCATGCCGTCGTAGAGGTCGCGTACGACGGCGCGGGCGATGACGATGCCGGCCGCGCCCGCGAGGCCCTGGGCCAGACGGAAGGCGACCAGTGTCTCGACGTTCGGCGCGAGGGCGCACAGGGCGGTGGCGAGGAGGTAGACGGCGAGGCCGGTGAGCAGTGGCCGGCGGCGGCCCCAGCGGTCGCTCATCGGGCCGACGACCAGCTGTCCGAGGGCCATGCCGAGCAGGCAGGCGGTGAGGGTGAGCTGGACGGTGGTGGCGGGTGCGTGCAGGGACCTGGTGACCTCCGGCAGGGACGGGAGGTACATGTCCATGGCGAGCGGGGGTGTCGCGGTGAGGCCGCCGAGGGCGAGGGTGACGAGCAGGCCGGTGCGGCGGTCGGCGGCGGTCGGCCGGTCGGGAGCGGACGGGTGGTCGGGAGCGGACGGGTGGTCGGTGTCCGGTGTCGGTGCCGCGGCGCGCTCGGGCATGCGTCCCCTCCCTTGGTTCCCTTTTGCGGAACGACCGGCACCCATGTTCTCAGCTCGCACGGACTGCCGGGGAACACGCGAGCGGGAGCGGGGGCGGGGCGGGGGCGTCGCACTGCGGTAACCGTATGGCGGACAGTGGATTCCGCATCGCGGACGTTCCGCCTACGCTGCGATGCCATGACTGACAGGGAAGCGAAGATCGCGGTGGTGACCGGCGCCGGTTCCGGCATCGGGCGGGCCGTCGCCGTCGAACTGCTGCGGGCCGGCTGGTCGGTGGCGCTGGCCGGCCGGCGCGCCGAGACGCTGGAGGCGACGGCGGCGCTGACGCCGGGGGGCGCCGCGCTCGCCGTGCGCACCGACGTCTCCCGCCCCGAGGACGTGGAGGCGCTGTTCGCGACGACGGTGGAGCGCTTCGGCCGGGTGGACCTGCTGTTCAACAACGCGGGGACCTTCGGGCCCGGCGGGGTCCCGGTCGAGGAGCTGCCCTACGACGCGTGGCGGCACGTCGTGGACACCAATCTCAACGGGGCGTTCCTGTGCGCGCAGGCGGCGTACCGGCGGATGAAGGAGCAGGACCCGCAGGGCGGGCGGATCATCAACAACGGCTCCATCTCGGCGCACACGCCCCGCCCGCACTCGGTCGCCTACACGGCGACCAAGCACGCGCTGACCGGCCTCACCAAGTCGCTGTCCCTGGACGGGCGGCCGTACCGCATCGCCGTCGGACAGATCGACATCGGCAACGCGGCGACCGACATGACGGCGCGGATGCAGACCGGCGCGCTGCAGGCGAACGGCGAGGTGGCTCCGGAGCCGGTGATGGACGCGGCCGACGTGGCGCGCACGGTGCGGCACATGGCCGAGCTGCCACTGGAGGCGAACGTGCAGTTCGCGACGGTGCTGGCGACGGCGATGCCGTACATCGGGCGGGGCTGACTCCATTACCACAAACGGAATTTGAACATCCGCAGTATTGCAGCCCGTCGAGCGCATATGCTCAACTTTCCTCCACGAGAGCTTCACAGTTGGAGCACGTGGATTCCATAGCCACACCGAGGGGGGAGTCGGCGGCCGTTCCACCGGGCCGGAGTTGGGGGTGGACCTCGCGCGGGACGCGGGGCACACACCGGCCGGTGGAACGGCCGCCGCACATTTCCCGCCGTTCCGGCGGTGCCAGGCGTTCCGGCAGTGCCGGTCGCTCCCGTCGTCCGGGGCGTTTCAGCGGCGGTGCCGGCCGCCGGACTCCGTCGCCCCGGCGGTCCCCGTGGACCCTGCGGCGCCCGTGGATCCCGGCCCCGGGGCTCCGGCGGTCTCCGTGACCCTCGCGACCTCCGTGTCCGCCTCGGCCGTCGCCGCCGCGGCCGCCCTGCGGCGGCGCTTCACCATCATCGCCGCCCCTGCCGCCAGCAGCAGCGCCGTGAGCCCCGCGCCCTCCGCGACCCGCCCGGTGGACGGCCCGCCGGAGTCCGAGCCGGGCGCGCCGCCCGCCGGTGCCGCCTTGCGCCCCTGCGCCGGATCGGCGCTCGCACCGCCCTCGCTGAGCGGATCGACGAGCATGCCCACGGACTGCGCGGATCGTCCGTGTCCGAACCCCCAGTCGAGCAGTGCGGCGGTCTGCTCGTAGACGGCGTTGCTGCCGGTCGCCGGGTGCATCACGGTGACCAGCAGGGTGCGCCCGCCCCGGGTGGCGGCGCCGGTGAAGGTGTTGCCGGCGTTGCTGGTGTAGCCGTTCTTGACACCGATCAGGCCGTCGTACGTCCTCAGCCCCCATGCCCCGGTCAGCAGGCGGTCGGTGTTCTGGATCTGGAAGGTCTTCTTGCCGCCGGCCGGGAAGTCGGCGGTCCTGGTGCCGCAGTAGCCGCGGAAGTCGGCGTCCTTCAGGCCGTGGCGGGCGAAGAGCGAGAGGTCGTACGCCGAGGAGATCTGGCCCGGATGGTCGAAGCCGTCGGGGCTGACCACATGGGTGTCCAGCGCCTGCAGGTCCTCGGCCTTGGCCTGCATCTCGGCGACCGTCCTGGCGATGCCGCCGTTCATGTGGGAGAGCACGTGCACGGCGTCGTTGCCGGAGCGCAGGAACACGCCCTGCCACAACTGGTCGACGGTGTAGGTGAGTCCGGGCTTGATGCCGACCAGGCTGGAGCCGGCCGGGACGTCGCTCACGTCGGAGTCCTTGACCGTGTAGCGCTCGGTGCGGTCGAACTTCTTCAGCACGGTGTCCGCGAACAGCATCTTCAGCGTGGACGCGGGCGCGAGCCGCCGGTGCGCGTTGAACGCGGCGAGCACCTCACCGCTCTCGCAGTCGGCGATCAGCCAGGAGCGGGCGGTGAGTTTGCCGGGCAGCCCGGAGGCACCGCGCACCTGAACACCGGTACGGGCCAGCCGCTCGCCCCCGACGACCGTGGTCGCGGAGGCCTCGGTGGCCATGGACAGAGGAAAGGCGGCGGCCGTCAGTCCGAGGACGGCACGCCGACTGAGCCGGGAACATTCGCGCACCCGGGGACCGTACACCGCGCCCAGCAGGGGATTCCTCGATCCAGGCCCGTACGGCACGGAATTTGCCGCGTTATGAAAATCCGATGAGCTGCCTGCATTTCCCGGCCGCCACACACCCTTTGCCCAGGCTGCGCGGCCACAGCCAGGCGAGCGCGCGCTACGCCTGTCCGGTCTCGAACCGTGAGATACGTCCGTCGCCCTCGATGACGAAGCGCCACGCGGTGCGCATCTCGCCCCAGGTGTCGTTGCGGTAGCGGGCGATCACGGCCCGGCCGCCGTCGGATTCGCTCTCGACGTCCATGTGGCCGTGGGAGAGGAAGATCTCCCGGTCGATCCACTCGTCGAGGTCGCGGTCGGAACCGTCGTCGGACATGGTCGCGCCGGGTTCCAGGAGCGCCTTGAAGCCGTCGCGGTCATGGGAGTTGACGGCGTTGACGAAGGCCCGGACGGCAGGTTCGCTGAGCTTCGCTGGCTTAATCGTCATGGCGCCAGGCTCACATCCCCGGCCCGGAGCCGCCACCCGAACGCCCTGCACGGCGGGCCCACGGGGGCGGGACCTGCGACGGTGGGAGACAACACGAGCCTCTTCGTCGGCCCGTCTCCCCACCCGCCTCTCCGTCCGGGAGTCATCGTGAGCTGCTACGACCGACGTGATCTGGGCCTGCTGCTGCTCCGGCTGGGAACCGGTGGGGTGCTGGCCGCGCACGGCGCGCAGAAGCTGTTCGGCTGGTTCGGCGGGCACGGCCTGGAGGGCACCGGTCAGTTCATGGAGTCCGTCGGCTACGCGCCCGGCAGGCTGAGCGCGACGGCGGCGGGCCTCGCCGAGACCGGCGGCGGCGCCCTGCTCGCCCTGGGCCTCGCGACCCCGGCTGCGGGCTCGGCGGCGTCCGGTGCGATGGCGGGGGCGGCGGCGGTCCACCTGCCCAACGGCTTCTTCGCCCAGGCGGGCGGCTACGAGTACGCGGCGACCCTCGGCCTCGCGGCGGCCGGTCTCGCGATCGCGGGCCCCGGCCGCCTCTCCCTCGACCACACCCTCGGCCATGTCCTCGACCGTGGCTGGATGGTGCCGGTGGCCCTCGGGGTCACGGCGGCGGCCACGGCCGCGGTGATCGGCGCGCGCAACTGCCGGGTGCGCGCGAGGACGGAGGGGAGGCAGGAGATGCTGTTCGAGGAGTTCGACGAGTAGGGCGGAAGGTCACCGCAGGCGGGCCGGCGGCGGGGAAGGCGCGGCGCATGGGCCGCCACCATCAGGCACATCTGTTCGACCGACCCTCTAGCCATGTGTGGCAGGCTCCGGACATGAGCGATCAGGACATTCCCGTCGGCCTCTGGGACACCATCGAGGGCCTGTGGGAATGGCTGGAAGAGCACCAACCGCACGGGGGCCGGGAGGGGCTTCTGCTGCGCCTCCTCAAACTGTCGGAG
The DNA here is from genome assembly GCF_001514035.1 of Streptomyces yokosukanensis. Classification (GTDB taxonomy): domain Bacteria; phylum Actinomycetota; class Actinomycetes; order Streptomycetales; family Streptomycetaceae; genus Streptomyces; species Streptomyces yokosukanensis. The sequence continues at coordinate 135,947 of NZ_KQ948211.1, forward strand.
GAGGTCGGCGAGGTCGCCCAGGCCGTGATCGGCGCGACCGGCCAGAACCCGCGCAAGGGCGTCAGCCACGAGTGGGCGGACGTCGAGTCGGAACTGTGCGACGTCGTGATCACCGCCCTGGTGGCGCTGCGCACCCTCAGCCCGGAGCCTCGCGAGGTCCTCGCCCGGCACCTGGCCCGGGTGGCCTCCCGGCGGTGACCGGCCGGAGCGCCGACCGGCTCCGCCTACCTGTCTGGCCTCGACCGACGGCGCTCACGGCCAGTCCTACCAGAAGGGGGGTGAGCCACGATGCAGCGCGACATCGAAGTGAAACTCCTGCGCACTCTGCTGGCTGTCGTCAACGAGGACGGATTCGCCCGTGCCGCGCAGTCGCTCCACGTCACCCAGCCGACCGTCAGCCAACAGATCCAACGTCTCGAGTCGATCGTCCAGACACCCTTGTTCCAGCGCACGAAGCGGCCGCTGCGACTCACTCCGGCCGGGCGGGAGATGGTGGCGCACGCCCGGCGCGTCATCATGTTGAACAACGAAGTGCTCACCCGGGTGTCGGCGATCTCCAGTCAGGGATCGTTCAGCATGGGCTGTTCGATCCACTTCACCGACGGACTCGGCACCACGCTCACCCAACTGGCCGTGGACTGGCCCCATCTGCGGTGCACGATGATCACCGGCCAGAGCGCCGCGCTCGCCGACCAGGTCCGCGAGGGAGAACTCGAGGCGGCCCTGCTGCTCGGCACCACCACGCCCCGCTCGGACCTGCTGGGGCGGCTGCGACTCGACTGGTTCGGCCGCGCGCCGCTCACCGGCGGCGACCAGGTGCCCGTCGCCCTGCTCGGCGGACGCTCGGCGCTCAGCCTGCACATCGCCGAGACCCTCGACCACAACGGCGTCCGCTGGCACTCGATCACCGGGTGCTCCGACCCGCTGACGCTGCGGGCATCCGTCCAGGCCGGCCTGGCCTACACGGCCCTGTGCTCGAACGCCCATGAGAAGCACCCGGGACTCCGCCAGGCACCACCCGGCGTCCTCGGACCCACTCCGATGCCCCTGCCGGTGTTCCTGGCCTTCTCCCCCACCACCCGCGAGTCCGTCGTGGACGCCGCGCGGGCGGCGGCCCGGACCATCCTGCACGGCTCACCCGTCTCCCCGCTCTGAGCGGGAGCGGACGGTTCCTCCGGTCGGCGCGTTCCCGACCGGAGGAACCGTCTGCTCCCTGGGGTGAGACCTCCGACGACGGCCTGGGCGGACGAACCGGCCCGGGGGATGTAGCCGGCCGCCACAGGCCGCCGTCGGAGGTGGATCGGGGACCGGCTCAGTACGAGCCGCGCGCCGCCCCACGCGCCGTCAGCTTCGGGCCGTACGGCGCGGAGTCCAGCCACTCGCCCGCCCTGCGCCCCGCCGTGGCGACCGCCGCGGCGGCACGCTGGCGCAACAAGAGGGAGGGACGGTGGGCCAGCATGTGCTCCAGCGCGGCGCTGGCACAGGCGCGGTTGTAGCCGGCCGCCTCCTTGCGCTCCTCGGCGAAGCGGCCGATCGCCGCCCCGGCGGCGGCCCGGTCCCGGCCGGCCTGAAGCGCCTCGGTGACGGCCTCCACCGCCCGCACCGCGTCCGGGATGCTGGAGTTCATGCCCCGGGCGCCGAACGGCGCGAACAGATGGGAGGCCTCACCCGTCAGCAGGACCCTTCGGTGGGTGTCCGTGAAGTGGGCCGCGACCTGCTGGGCGAACCGGTACGTCGAGACCCAGCGCACCCGTTCGCCGTACGCCCGGGGCAGGATCCGCGGGATCCAGCGGCGCAGGCCCTCCGGAGAGATGAACCGCTCCGGGTCGTCGTTCACCAGAAGGTTGAGGTCGACCCGCCAGCCGCCCGCGAAGGGCACGGTCAGCACGTTGCGGCCGCCGACGCTCGGGTGCCGGTAGTGGAAGACCCGCTCGATCGGCATGGGGTTGTGGTCCGGGTCGTCGTCGAGGTCGACCACCACGAAGGTGTTCGGGGAGCGCGGCCCCTCCAGCGGGCTGCCGATCGCGGAGCGCAGCACGGAGCGCGAGCCGTCGGCGGCGACCACGTAGTCGGCCTGCCACTGGCGTCCGGTGGAGTCCGTGAGCAGGACGCCCTCGGGCGTGCTCAGCGCCGAGGTCACCTCCACCCCCCAGTGGAACTCCACGCCCTGCTTGACGCAGGCCGCCGCCATCAGGTCCTCGGTGATCACCTGCGGCAGGCTGGTGAAGTGCGGCAGTCCCTCACGCGTCGTCTGCGGGTAGGTGCGGGCGTAGATCTCCTTGCCGGCCCAGTACGAGCGCTTCGTCGCCCATGTCAGGCCGCGGCCGGCCACCTCGTGGCCGAGTCCGGGGCTGAGCCGCTCCAGTTCGCGCAGCGAGGCGCCGTGCAGATAGGCGGCCCGGCTGCCGGGTCGTACGGAGCCCTCCGTACGGCGTTCCAGGACCACGGCGGGCAGGCCCGCGGCGCGCAGGGCCAGCGCGGCACCGAGGCCGGCCGGGCCGCCGCCGACGACCAGGACCGGGTGGTGCTCACTGCTGCCGGTGCTCGCGCTCATGCCGTCTCCTTGGCGAGGTGGAGGGTGTCGGAGGTGAAGCTGACGATGCGGCCGTCGAGGCCGCCGGTGAGGGCCGCGTGCCACACCGCGGTGCGGATCGCCGACTCGTCGCGGCGCAGCACGGCCTCCGGCTCGTCGGTGTGCAGTTCGAGGTAGTCGCCCCTGCTGCGCACGCTCAGGCCGGCGGCCTCGGCCGCGCGCACCACGGGCTGGAACTCGGGCACGTCGAGCACGTACAGGGCGAGGCTCACAGGCCGGCTCCTTCCGTGGTCTTGCGGATCAGCTCCGCCTTGCGCTGCCACATCGCCTCCACCGACGGCCGCGGGGACTCGGCGACATCGGCGAGTGCCCGCACGGTCAGCTCGGCGTCGCGCGCGTCGATCTCGGACATCGTCCGCAGCGGGCGGGTGATCTCCAGCTGGATGCCGTTGGGGTCGTCGAAGTAGATCGATTCGATGAGTTCGTGGGCGAGGGGCCGGGTGACGCGTATACCGTGCGCCTTCAACCGCTCGCGCCAGGCGAGGAGTTCCTGCTCGGTGTCGACGTGGAAGGCCAGGTGCCGGGAGCGGTGCATGAGGTCGCTGGGGGCGTCCTCCTCCGGCAGGCCGAAGTAGTAGAAGAACGCGATGCGGTTGCCCGCGCCCATGTCGAAGAAGAAGTGCACGAAGTCCGGGTAGTCCTCGGTGAGCCAGCCGGTGGCGGTGATGGCGTGCACCAACGGCATACCGAGGGCCTGGGTGTAGAACTCGACGGTGGCGCGGGGTTGCCAGGTGACGAACGCGAGATGGTCGACCCCGTCGACGTGCAGGTCCGGCGCGCCGGCCGGGGGACGGGTGGACGGTGAGGCGATTGCCATTGCTCCTCCTGTGATCGGGGCAGGGCGCTGCACGCCGGGGCGGGGTCGACTTCAGCTCGCGGTACGGCCCCTGAGCCCGGTCCAGGCGATGATCGCGCCGAACAGCAGGCTCGAACCGCCGACGACGAGCGCCCACTTGGTGCCGTCGGGGTTGGTCGAGGACAGGTTGAGGACCACGCCGAGGACGGCGACGCCGAGGGAGGCGCCGACCTGGCGGGCCGAGTTGAGCGCGCCGGCACCGATGCCGGCCAGCTCGGGCGGTACGGAACTCGCCATACCGGCCACCAGACCGGGCAGGGCGAAGGAGACACCGAATCCGAAGGCGAGCAGGCCGACCACGGTGGCCGTCAGCGCGAGCGCGGAGTCGCCCGTGAACGGGGCCTGCAGCAGGGCGCCGACGCCCATCAGGACGAAACCGGTGGTGGCCGGGCGGCGCGGGCCGATCCGGCCGACGAGTCGTCCGGTGTAGATGGGGTTGAAGGCGGTGGGCACGGTCAGCGGCAGGAAGGCCAGACCGGCGACGAACGAGGAGTAGTGGCGGCCCTCCTGGAAGTACAGCGACAGGACGAACAGCAGTCCGGACAGGCCGAAGTTGGCCAGCAGACCGGCGCCGAGCGCGGCGGAGAAGCCGCGGTTGCGGAACATGCGCAGCGGAAGCATCGCCGCGTCCTTGGCCCTCGACTCGGCGGCGATGAACACGCCGGCCGCGACGGCCGCGAGGACGAGGGAGCCGAGCACGAGGCCGCTGCCCCATCCCTTGCCCGGGCCCTCGATCAGCGCGTACGACAGGGCGCCGAGGGCGACGACCGCGCTGAGCTGACCGGTGGCGTCGAGGCCGCTGCGCTGCTTGCGGGCGGTCTCCGGGGCGCGCAGGGTGATGACGAAGCTGATCAGCGCCAGCGGCACGTTGATGAGGAAGATCGCGCGCCAGCCGACGGTCTCGGTGAGCGCGCCGCCGACCAGGGGGCCGGCCGCGAGGGCCACACCGGTGATCGCCGCCCAGTTGCCGACGGCGCGGGCGCGGTCGGCGGGGTTGCTGTAGGCGTTGGTGATCACGGCGAGGGACGAGGGGAGCAGCAGCGCGCCGGCGACCCCGAGGGCGAGGCGCAGCGCGACCAGGGCGCCCAGGCTGTTCGCGGCGGCGGAGACTCCGGACAGGACGCCGAAGGCCACGAGGCCGCAGAGGAAGATCCGGCGGCCGCCGAAGCGGTCGGACAGCCAGCCGGCGGTGAGCAGCAGCGCGGCGAACGTGATCGTGTAGCCGTTGGTGACCCACTGCAGGCCACTCAGACCGACGTGCAGGGCACCGGAGATGGCGGGCAGCGCCACGGAGACGATCGTCGTGTCCAGCAGCACCATGAAGTAACCGAGCGAGAGCCCGATCAACAAGGTCGCCGAGGGCTTGTCGGTTCGCGCCGGTGCGACGGAAGCGGTTTCCGCCTGCGTCGACATGTTTTTCTCCTTCGTTTCAGTTGCGCTAATTAGCCGCCGGCCGAGGGGAGTTGTCGGGGGCACAAACCATTCAAGCCGACTCGAAAGGCGAATTGTTGCTGGTGACGACGGGAATGCCCTATGGGTAACATCGGTTCAGCCGATTGGTGATTCGAGGGGGGAGCCAAGACGTGGAGTTACGGCATCTTCGGACGTTCGAGACGGTCGCCCGGACGCTCAGCGTCACGCAGGCGGCCCGTGAGCTGCACTACGCGCAGTCCAGCGTCAGCGACCAGATCCAGGCGCTGGAGCGCGAGCTGGGGGTCGAGCTGCTCGACCGCTCGCAGCGGCGGGTGCGGCTGACGCCCCAGGGCGTCGTGCTGTCGGAGTACACCGAGCGCATCCTCAAGCTGATGGAGGAGGCGCGCTGGGCGGTGAGCCGGCCCGGCTCGGAGGTCGCGGTGGGCGCGCTGGAGACGGTGTGCCTGCATCTGCTGCCCGGGGTGCTCTCGCGCTACCGCTCGCTGAATCCGGAGGCCCGGGTGCGGATCACCCAGGACAACCGGGGCGAGCTGTACAAGGCGGTCCGCCGGGGTGACCTCGACCTGTGCCTGACCTTCGGCGACGCGCCGAAGGACGCAGGGCTGGAGGCCGAGACGCTGGCCGAGGAACCGCTGGTGGTCATCACCCCGCCGGACCATCCGCTGGCGGCGCGCAACCGGGTGCATCTCGGGGAGCTGGCCCCGGAACCGTTTCTCGCCACCGAACGGGGCTGCGGTTTCCGGGAGATGTTCGACAACGCCTTCTCCGGGCCGGCCGTCAAGGAGCCGGTCGCGGAGGTGTCGAGCATCGGCACCCTCGGCGCGTGCGTGGCCGCGGGCATGGGCTGCGCCCTGCTCCCGTCCCTCGCGGTGCGGGCCCAGGCCCACCGGGGCGAGGTCGCGGTCGTGGAGGTCGACGACGTGTCCCTGCACACGTCCATCACCATGACGTGGCTCGGCCGGAACTCGGGCAACCCGAACCTGACCGGCCTGCAGGCGGTACTGCGCAAGCAGCTGGGAAGCTGAGTCCGTCCGGCGCCCGCCCGCCGCGGCCGGAACGTGCCGCGCGGGAAGGCGACCGGCCGGGGGCGGGGTGCGGGCGGGGGTCATCCGGTGGCCTTCGTCGCGCCCGGGGCGTGGCCCGAGGGCCGCTTGGGCGACGGGGCCGGAAGGGGAGGCAGCGGGATCGTCCTCAGCCGGGCGCGCGCTATCTTCCCGGTGACCGTGGTGGGCAACCGGTCCACCACGACCAGCTGTTCGGGGAGTTTGTAGGTGGCCAGCCCCTTGGCGACCAGGTGGCCGGTGATGTCGTCCAGGGTCACCCGCTCGCCCTCGCACAGCGCCACGAGCAGGCACGAGCGCTGGCCGAGCCGCGGGTCGGCACGGGCGACGACCGCGTGCTGGGCCAACTGCGGGAGGTCGTTGAGGAGTTCCTCCACCTCCAGCGCACTGAACTTCAGCCCGCCCCGGTTGATCAGCTCGTCGGCGCGGCCCCGGTAGACCACCGAGCCGTCCGGTTCCAGCGCGGCCCGGTCGCCGGTGCGCAGCCAGCCGTCCGGGGTGAGCGCGGCCCGGGTCAGCTCCGGGTCGAGGTGGTAGCCGGAGAACATGTAGGGGCTGCGGTACTGCAGTTCACCGGTCTCGCCGGGTGCGGTCGGCGCGCCGTCCCGGTTCCGTATCCGCACCTCGGCGCCGGAGGCGGGCCGCCCGATGGTTCCGACCGACTCGGGCGGGTCGCCGGGGCGGGTGTAGGTGCCGGCGCCGATCTCCGTCATCCCCCACTGCACGATGAGGCGGGCGCCCAGGGCGCGGCGTACCCCGTCGGCCAGTTCGCGGGGCACGGGCGCGCCGCCGGTGCGCACCTCGCGCAGTGCCGGTGTGCGCGCACCGGGCACCGCGCGGTCCGCCGGCAGGGCCAGCAGATCCCGTAGTTGAGCCGGTACGGCGAAGGCCGCGGTGGCACCGGCCGCCGCCAGGGCGGCGGCGAACCTGCCCGGGTCCCAGCCGTCGAACAGGCCGACGCTCCCGCCGGTGACCAGGGCGAGGTGGACGGACAGCAGTCCGAAGGCATGGCTGAGCGGGCTCGCCGAGACGATGGTGTCGGCGGCGCCGAGTCCGCCGTCCGCCGCCGCGGCCACCGCGTTGCCGAGGAGTCCGCCATGGCTGTGGACGCACAGCTTCGGCCGCTGGGAGGTCGTCCCGGAGGACGCGAGCAGCATCAGCGGGGCCCGCGGGTCGGCCGGTGCGGGCGGCAGCTGGGCGGCCGGGTCCGGTTCCTCGTCGAACAGCTCGGCCAGGTCCGGCAGCCCGGCGGTGCCCGGGCGGGTGGCGCCGGCGGTCGACACCCACAGGTGCCGCAGTGCGGTGCACCGTTCGTGCAGGGTGAGGATCTCGCCGATACGGTCATGGCCTCGCTGGAACGCGGCGGCGGCCAGCGCGACCGCGCCCGACCGCTCGATCAGCCGCTGCACCTCGCGGGTGCCGTAGGCGGAGTGCAGGGGCAGCAGCAGGATGCCGAGCCGGGCGGTGGCCGCGTGCAGCACCACCAGCTCCCAGGAGTTGGGCAGCCGGGCCGCCAGCACGTCGCCGGCCCGCAGGCCGTGCCGGTGCAGGGCGGCCGCGGTGCGCTCGGCCTGGTCCAGGCAGTCCCGCCAGGTCCGCCACCGGCCGTCGTCCCACACGGCGGGTGCCGTGCGACGGGCGGCGGCGCGTTCCAGGACCTCGGTGAACGTGTGGGACACCGTCAGGGATTCCGTGCGGGGAGCAGGAGCGTTCACAAAGAAACCTCCGTTGCGGGCAGAACGATGCAGACGCTGCCTTGCGAACAGGGATTCTGTGCGGCGCCCGATTCACTCGTCCAGCACCGCCCGATAAGAAATATCGATGATCCGCACACCGTCGACACACGATAAGGAATCCCAATGCAAGGGTTTTCCCTGCAGCGTGCGACCGATGTACGACCCACTTCACCAGCGGTCCGTTCGGCCGCGCCGATGACGGTCATCGACGGAATCGAATCCATGCAGGACCGGATTCCCACTCCGCACCCAAAAACCGGTCGGCAGGAACTCCGGGAGCGGTAAGAAACATCGATACAGTAAGGGGGGACTCCGCTTCCAGAAGTTGCCGGAAAGGCGTCATCCGGACCGATCGCCACCTCCGATTCACGCCATCGAGAAACCCGAAGAGTCACGTTTCCCCAGGTCAAGTGGGCCAAACAGCTGCGCGGACGGCATTTTTCGAGCCACAAAGGCCTATCGGCACCAGATCTCTCTTGTCCGGAAAGCAGATGTCGACACAGAATTCCGTCGGCCCTGAGGCAGGAGGTATCGATGGCCTTCGTACATTCCTCTGGCACCACCGGCGAACAATCCCGTCCGACCGACGGTCCAGCCGTGGAGCACCCGTTCTCGGAGAGGGACCTGCGCCGTTTGGAGGAGGTGATCCATGACGCCCGCTTCGCCAGCACGGCGGCGGCGTCCGAACTCATCGCACCGCTGGCGCCGCACGGCACCGCGGCGGCGCTGACCGAGCGGGAGTGCGTCTTCGACCACTGCGCGGTCCTGCTGTTCCCCGCCACCCTCGCGGCGGGACTGCGACACCTGGAAGCACGGGGGCTGGCACCCCTGCGGACCGTGCCCAGTACCGTGGTGCGCGCCCGGCTGGCCGAGCGCCACGGACTGGACCCGGCCGACTGCGAGGTGCACATCACCCGGCTGCGGCTGGAGCTCACCGGCGGACGGCGGCACCCCGCGGTCGAGGTCTTCCTCTTCCCGCGCGACAGCCGCGCGTTCGACGGGCGGATCGAGGCGAGCGAGAGCGCGCACGGCTTCGAGAACCACACCGCGTTCGTCCTGGCCCGGCCCTCCACGCCGCTGCTGCGCCGGCTCGTCACCACCTGGCACACCGAGGCCGGGCTGCTGTGGGAGGGCGGCGGACACAATCCGCACGAGGGCGGCCCGGACGGCTCCACCGTCACCTACTTCGTCCGCGACCACCGACATCCCGGCCGGCGGCGGCGCTTCGAACTGCACAGCGCCGGCGACCTGCGCGCCGCGACCGCCGACCTCCCCCGTCCGGCCGAGGCGGTCCGCGGTGTCTACGCGGCCTGGCCGTCCGCCGGGTTCACGGCCGCCTGAACCGGCGCGCCCCGGCAGTCCCGCGGGATCTGCCGCTCCCCCGGCCCTGCGCATCCATTCCCCTACACCATCGGGAGTACCCCGTGCTGCGGAACGACACACTCAGGAACATCGCGCTCACACCCGAGCTGCACGACTACCTGCTCACCCAGGGCAGGATGATCCCCGACCCGCTCCTGGCGGAACTGGCGGAGCGGACTCAGGCACTGATACCCGACCAGGCGCACATGGTGGTCGCCCCCGAGCAGGCCGCGCTGCTGACCTTCCTGGTACGGCTGCTCGGCGCCCGGAACATCGTCGAGGTGGGCACGTTCACCGGCTCCTCCTCGCTCTGCCTGGCCCGCGGGATGGCCCCCGGCGGCTCCCTGATCACCTGTGACGTCTCCGCCGAATGGGCCGTGCTGGCCCATGAGTTCTGGAGCCGGGCCGGTGTCACCGACCGGATCGAGCTGCGCCTCGGTCCCGCCGTGAACACCCTGCGCGCCCTGCCCACCGTGCCGCACCTGGACCTCGCCTTCATCGACGCCGACAAGCCCGGCTACATCGACTACTGGGACGAGCTGGTGCCGCGGATGCGGCCGGGCGCCCTGATCCTGGTCGACAACACGCTCTTCAGCGGCCAGGTGCTCGACGATTTTCCCGGCGAGAAGGCGGCCGCCGTGCAGGCGTTCAACGAACACGCCCGCAAGGACGAGCGCGTGGAGCTGATCATGCTCGCGGTCGCCGACGGCCTCACCATGGCGCGCCGGCTGGCTGCCGACGAGCTGCCGTGCTGACCGCGCCCACCGGATCGCCGTACGCGCCCCGCCGAGGGCGCGGCCACCAGGGCCACCATCAGCTTCCCGACCCGTGCCGCCCCGCAGGAGGACGACCGTGACCGGGCTCACCCACCCCGGATATCCGTTGCACGCGCTCGGCGTCGAGGTTCCCCTCCATGACCTGGACGAGGACTTCCCGCGCGACCTCGGCGCAGCCGAACAGCAGCCGGCCTGGGGCGACCCCGTCCAGGTCGCGGCGGTCCGTGCCGAACTGGCCCGGCTGCCCGGCCTGGTGACGTGGGAGGAGGTCCGGCTGCTGCGGACCCTGCTCGCCGAGGCCGCAGGCGGCCACTATCTGGTCATCCAGGCGGGCGACTGCGCCGAGGACCCCGCCGAGTGCGAACCGGCGACGGTCATGCGCAAGGCGGGCCTGCTGGACGCGCTGGCCGGGGTGATGGTGGCGGGCACCGGCCAGCCGGTGGTGCGCATCGGGCGCATCGCCGGCCAGTTCGCCAAGCCGCGCAGCGCCGACACCGAGCAGATCGACGGCGTCGAACTGCCCGTCTACCGGGGCCACTTGGTCAACAGCCCCGAACCGACGCCCGCGGCCCGCCGTCCGGACCCCCGGCGCATGCTGGAGTGCTACTACGCCGCCCATCGCGCCGTGACGTACCTGCGGCAGCGCACGAGCGACTGGACGCTGCCCACCGGGGCGCCGGTGTGGACGAGCCACGAGGCGCTGGCGCTCGACTACGAGTTGCCGCTGCTGCGCCGCACCGCGGCCGGCCACATCCTGCTGGCCTCCACACACCTGCCGTGGATCGGCGAGCGCACCCGCCACCCGGACGGCCCGCACGTGCGGATGCTGGCGCAGGTGACCAATCCGGTCGCCTGCAAGGTCGGGCCGACGACCCGGCCGGAGGATCTGCTCGCCCTGTGCGCCCGGCTGGACCCGGGCCGCGAGCCGGGCCGGCTCACGCTGATCTCCCGGATGGGCGCGGCGGCGGTCCGTACCGCGCTGCCGCCGCTGGTCACCGCCGTGCAGAAGGCCGGGTACCAGGTGGCGTGGCTGTGCGACCCGCTGCACGGCAACACCGTCAGGTCGCCGTCGGGCATCAAGGTCCGCTCGGTACGGACGGTGGTCGAGGAGGTGCGCGGCTTCCTGGAGGTGGTGGCCGAGGCGGGCGGCACACCTGCCGGACTGCACCTGGAGACCACGCCGCACGACGTGGCCGAGTGCGTCTGGAAGGACCCGGCGGAACTCGACGCCGAGCCCGCCGGCACCGCCCGCCAGGCCGTCCCCGCGTCCCTGTGCGACCCGCGGCTCAACCCCTCGCAGGCGGTCGAGGTGGCCCGCGCGTGGCGGGCACCGCACCCTTGAGGGCTCTTGCCGGCCCTCTCCCCAAGTCGTCGCCGACGGCCCCCCGTCGGCGAGTGGACCACCGTGACAACCACCCATCGAAAGGTATGTGACACCATGTCAGAAACGATCATCCGCACCGACGACGGCACCTTCGCCATGATCAACGTCTTCGAGGTGGAGCCGGAGAAGCAGCAGGAGCTGGCCGAGGTGCTCAGCGAGGGCGCCGAGAAGTTCATCCGGCACCGGCCCGGCTGCATCTCCGTCAACATCATGACCAGCCTCGACGGCAAGCGCCTGGTCTACTACGCGCAGTGGCGCAGCAAGGCCGAGATCAAGGCCACCATGGGTGACCCGGACGTCCAGGTGTACCGGGACCGGGCCGCCGCGCTGGGCAAGCCCGACCCGCACGCGTACACGGTCTTCGCCGTCCACCACCCGGAGAGCTGACCGCGCTCCGGTCCGGCACCGCACCGCCCTGCCCACCGGCGGGGCGGTGCGGTGCCCCCGCCCCGCCCCCACTCGTCCGGGTAAGGAGACTCCCGAACCATGTCCCGCCGTC
>NZ_KQ948211.1:148571-535545 GCF_001514035.1 Streptomyces yokosukanensis
CCGGCGGGGCCGGCGACCAGGGTCTGATGTTCGGGTACGCGAGCGACGAGACACCCGAGCTGATGCCGCTGCCGATCCGCCTCGCCCACCGTCTGTCGCAGCGCCTGACCTCGGCCCGCAGGAGCGGCGCGATCCCCTACCTGCGCCCGGACGGCAAGACCCAGGTCACCATCGAGTACGACGGCGACAAGGCCGTACGCCTGGACACCGTGGTCGTGTCCTCCCAGCACGCCTCGGACATCGACCTGGCGACGCTGCTCAACCCCGACATCCGCGAGTTCGTCGTCGAGCCGGAGCTGAGGGCGCTCGGCGAGGGGGACATCAAGCTCGACACCGACGGCTACCGGCTGCTGGTGAACCCCACCGGCCGCTTCGAGGTCGGCGGCCCGATGGGTGACGCCGGCCTGACCGGCCGCAAGATCATCATCGACACCTACGGCGGCATGGCCCGCCACGGCGGCGGCGCCTTCTCCGGCAAGGACCCCTCCAAGGTGGACCGCTCGGCCGCCTACGCCATGCGCTGGGTCGCCAAGAACGCCGTCGCGGCCGGGCTCGCCGCCCGGTGCGAGGTCCAGGTCGCCTACGCCATCGGCAAGGCCGAGCCCGTCGGTCTCTTCGTCGAGACCTTCGGCACCGAGACCGTGCCCGTGGACCGTATCCAGTCGGCCGTCACCGAGGTGTTCGACCTGCGGCCCAGGGCCATCGTCCGCGACCTCGACCTGCTCCGCCCGATCTACGCCCAGACCGCCGCCTACGGCCACTTCGGCCGCGAACTGCCCGACTTCACCTGGGAGCGCACGGACCGGGCTGCGGCGCTGCGGGCCGCGGCGGGGGTGTGAGATGCGGATCGCCGTCACCGGGTCCATCGCCACGGACCATCTGATGACCTTCCCGGCCCGCATCACCGACCAGTTGCTGGCCGACCGGCTGGACCGGGTCTCGCTGTCGTTCCTGGTGGACACCCTGGAGATCCGGGAGGGCGGGGTCGCCGCCAACATCGCCTACGGCCTGGCCCTGCTGGGGCACCGCCCCCTGCTCGTGGGGGCGGTCGGCGCCGACTTCGAGGGCTACGGCGCCCGGCTGGCCGCCCTGGGCGTGGACACCCGCGCCGTCCTGGTCTCCGCCACCCGCCACACGGCCCGGTTCCTGTGCACCACGGACCCGGACGGCAACCAGATCGCGTCCTTCTACCCCGGCGCGATGGCGCAGGCGTCCGCGATCGACCTCGCCGACGTCACCGAGGACGGCGTGGACGTCGTCCTGATCGGCGCCGACGACCCGGCGGCGATGCTCCGGCACACCCGCGCCTGCCGGTCCCTGGGGATCCGGTTCATGGCCGACCCCTCCCAGCAGCTGGCCCGGCTGGAGGGCCCGGACGTCCGGGAACTCCTCGACGGCGCGGACCACTTGTTCACCAACGAGTACGAGCACGGGCTGCTGCTCCGCAAGACCGGCTGGTCGCACGCCGAGGTCCTGGACCGGGTGGGCACCTGGGTGACCACCCTCGGCGAGCGGGGCAGCCGTGTGGAGCGGGCCGGGAAGAACCCCGTGGAGGTGGCGGCGGCCCCGGCCGCCGAGGTCGCCGACCCGACCGGGGTGGGCGACGCGTACCGCGCGGGCTATCTGGCCGCGCTGTCGGCGGGCCTGGACGTCGCGCGGTGCGCGCGGACGGGCTCCGTGATGGCGTCCCTCGCCCTGGCGGCCGTGGGCACCCAGACCTACGAGGTCGACGCCACCGCTCTCCCGGCCCTGCTCACCACGGCCTACGGTCCCCCCGTCCGGGAGACCAGCCCGGCCCCGGCGTGAGCGGGGCGGTACGACAGACGAGTCGGGCTGTACGCCGGGTTCTGTTCCGAGGGGTCCTCGCGGGCCCCTCGGCGACGGCCATCCATCTAGGGCCGGTGTTGCCACCGGCCTCGTGCGGTCTACCCGCGGACTCGGGCGGGCAGCCCTCGAACGTCCGCGCAGAGCGCGTGTTACGGCGCTCCTCTTGACCTTGCTCCGGGTGGGGTTTACCTAGCTGCCCAGGTCACCCTGGGCACTGGTGGTCTCTTACACCACCGTTTCACCCTTACCAGGGGCCGAAGCCCCGGGCGGTCTGCTTTCTGTGGCACTGTCCCGCGGGTCACCCCGGGTGGCCGTTAGCCACCACCCTGCCCTGTGGAGCCCGGACGTTCCTCGGGAAGCCCCCTAGGGGGACTCCACGCGGCCGTCCGCCCGGCTCGTCTGCCGTGTCGACCATGGTACCGGGCGCCGGGGGCGGCGCGGACCGGCGGCGGCCGTCGCCAGGACCGAGCCCGCGAGGATCAGGGCGAAGGCCGCCAGGACCGTCGGTGTCAGCCGCTCGTGCAGGAAGAGCGCGCCCGCCGCCACCGCGACCGCCGGATTGACGTACGTGATCACCGTCGCCCGCGTCGGGCCCGCCTCCTTGATCAGCTCCAGGAACGCCACGAAGGCCACCGCCGTGCAGAGCACGCCCAGGCCGGCCAGGGCCGCGAGGGCGGAGGACGAGGGGACAGCGGACGGGCGGGCGAGGGCCGCGACCGGGGCGTAGACCACCGCCGCGAGGGTCAGGCAGGCGGCCGTCAGATGCAGGGAGGGGACGTCCTTCAACCGGCGCGCGGCTATCAGCGGTGCTGTCGCGTAGCCCAGCACCGTGATGAAGACCTCGGCCAGCGAGCGGGTGTCGCCGCCGGTCAGATGAGGGAGGGTCAGGACCGTCACACCGCCGAGGCCGAGGGCGAGGCCCGTGAACCGACGGGCCCCGAGGTGGTCCGTGTCACCCAGGGCGTCGCTCCCCGCGCTCGGGCGAAGCCGGGAGTGGAGGCGGGCCGCGATCACGCCCACGATCGGCACGCCCGCGATCAGCAGCCCGGCCGTCGAGCTGGACAGGTGCCGTTCGGCGTCGGTGAGGGTGAACCAGGGGACGATGATCTCCAGGCACGCGAAGGCCAGCAGGGGGCGCCAGTGGGCGCGGACGGTCGCGGGCAGGCCGCCCTGGCGCAGGGCGAACGGGAGCAGCAGGATCGCGCCGAGCGCACAGCGCGTGAACACGACCACGGGCGGGGACACCTCCTCCACCGCCACCTTGATCATCAGATAGGGGATGCCCCAGACCACTCCCATCAGGGAGAACAGGAACCAGCCGCGTGCAGTCATGCCCTGAGTTTCGGCCACGGCCTCACGGGGAGTCTTGAACGCTGTTGCGGTAGGCCGCCGGCGTCACCCCCAGCACCCGGCGGAACCAGCGGGTCAGATGCGCCTGGTCGGCGAAGCCCACCAGCCCCGCCACCTCCGCCGGGCGCAGCCCGGCCTCCAGCAGCCCTCGCGCCTTGCTCACCCGGTACTGGGCCAGCCAGGCGTACGGCGGTATGCCCATGGCCGTACGGAACGCCCGCAGGAGCTGGTAGCGGGACAGGCCCAGGTCCGCGGCGAGACCGGCGAGCGGCGGCGGTGCCGCGAGTTCGTCGGCGAGGCGGTCGCGGACCGTCCGTGCGATCGCGCCCGCGCCGGGGACCGCGTCGCAGGCGGGCCGGGCCGTGGAGTGCCGGCGGGCCAGCGCCGTCAGCAGCCAGGGGAAGCGGGACTCGGCTTCGAGGGGGTCGGGGCAGGCGCTGAGTTCCGTGTGGGTGAGCCGCAGGGCGGCGGCCAACTCGGGGTCGTCGAGGAGGGGTTCGCGGAAGTACGGCGGGCCGCCGAGGACGCCGTCGGTCAGCAGGGACGGGTCGGCGTACAGGGCGCGGTAGGCGTAGCCGTCGGTGGGGTTGCCGGGGCCGCCGGTGTGCATCTCGCCGGGGTCGAGGACGACGATGGTGCCGGGGCCGGTGCGGATGTGGCCGCCGCGGTAGTCGATGACCTCGCTGCCGCCGACGCAGACGCCGATCGTGTACTCGTCGTGGGCGTGCGGTGCGTAGGTGTGCCGGCGGAAATCGGCCGTCAGCAGGTCGAGCGGCGGCCCTTCGTGGCCCAGCCGGGCCCTCGTCCACAGCGCCTGTTCCGCCATGGCGCACCCCCCTTGTCGTACCGAGACCGTCAGGGGTGCAACGCTTTCAGGCCACGCTTCCATGCCGCGCCGAGGTCGGCGTCGCCGGGAAAGCGGCCGTGGATCTCCAGGATCACCATGCCGTGGGCGAAGGCCCAGACGGCGCGGGCCAGGTCCAGGTCGCCCGCGCAGGCGCGCAGCAGGGGCAGGGCGGCCCGGTCCTCCAGGCCCGCGGGGAGCTGGGCGCGGGGCAGGGGGCGTTCGGTGGCCAGGCAGTACAGGTGCGGATGGGCGAGGGCGTAGGCGCGGTAGGCCCCGGCGACCGCTTCGAGGGAGCCGGGGGCGCGGGCCTCGGCTGCCTCCAGGGCCTCGGCCGACTCGGCGAGCATCCGCGCGGTCAGTTCGACCTCCACGGCCTGCTTGTCGGGGAAGTGCTTGTAGAGGGACGGGGCCTTGATGCCGAGGCGGTCGGCCAGGGTGCGCATGGTGAGGGCGGCGGGCCCGGACTCCTCCAGGAGTTCCCGGGCCACGGCGGCGATCTCCCGCGCCCGGGGGGTGAGGCGGTCGTCAGTCACGCTGGAAGCCCTCCTTCGTGCGCAGTCCGTAGCCGAAGGCGCGATCGTACGAGATGTGGGCGAGCCAGCCGCACAGCGCGGCGACGGCGGGCGGCCAGGTGACCGGCAGGACCGTGCAGGCGACGAGGAGCGCGAGCGGGACGAGGGCCCGGTGCATCGCGTTGTAGTACGGCACCGCGCGCGGCGGCAGTTGCCCCTTGGCCATGCGGGGCGCGTCGTCCAGGGCGACCAGGAAGGTCAGGTCGGGCAGGACGAGGAAGGCCAGGGCTGCGGCGCCGGCGAGCCAGCCGTGGCCGATGCCCTCCAGCACGGCGAAGGCCGACCAGAACAGGGCGAGCGCCAGCCATGCGGCGCGGCGCAGGACGGTGCGGGTGGCGTTGGGCGTGCGGGTGGTGCCGGCCGTCGCGGCCATGGCTGCCTCCGGTGTCGTACGGCGGTCTCGGCGGGTGGCCGACCAGACATGGCTAACGTCGTTAGCCATGCCTCGACCGTACGGCTAACGGCGTTAGCCGTCAAGGTCCGCGCGCTCCAGGGCCGCGAAGGCGGATTCCAGGCGCGCCCGGTGCTCCCGCGCCACCTCGTCCGCCGGTTCGCCCGCCAGCAGCTGCCGCGCGGAGGCGAGGAAGACCGTCCGGTAGGCCGCCACGACCAGTGCCGCGAGCAGGCGCGGATCCGGCGCACCCGCCTCGGCGAGGGCGGCGGCCAGCGCCCGCTCCACCTCCTCCACGCCCTCGCGGGCGCGGGCACGCAGGGCCGGGGAGTCGACGACGATCCGCCCGAAGGTCGAGAAGGTCTCCCCCACACCGCCCAACGGGTGCCGCCGGTCGAGCAGTCGGAGCGCGAGGCGGCGCAGGGCGGCGAGGGGCGCCTCACCGGCGCCGCGGTCGCGCACCGCCCCGACGAAGAGGGCGACGGCCTGCGGGATGCGGTCGAGGAACAGATCCTCCTTGCGCGGGAAGTAGTTGAAGACCGTCATCGTGGAGACACCCGCCTCCCGGGCGACCTCGGCGACGGTCACCGCCTCGAAGCCGCGCTCGGTGAACAGGCCCGTCGCGATGTCGGAGATCCGCTGCCGCGTGGCTCGCTTCTTGCGCTCCCTCAGCGAGAGTTCCGCATCCGGCGGTTCCCCGTGCGGCAGTTCCTCGTCCGGCCGCTCCTCGTCCGGCAGTTCCTCGTTCATAGTAAAACTATAGCCACTCAAAACTTTTAGTGACTACAGTTGAAGCCATGACGACGATCGATTACGACGTGGTGGTGGCCGGCGCCGGCCCCGTGGGCCTCTTCCTCGGCTGCGAACTGGCGCTCGGCGGGGCGAGTGTGCTGGTCATCGAGCGGCTCACCGAGGTGGACGAGACGATCAAGGCGGGCGCGATCAACATCCCGAGCGCGGTCGCCCTCTACCGGCGCGGGCTGCTGCCCGAGCTGGCGGCGGTGTGGGAGGCGGCGCGGCAGCGGGTGTTCGCCTTCAGGCAGGCCGGCGAGAACCGCGGCGGGCCCGAGGCCAAGCTCCCGCCCAAGTTCGCCGGGCACTTCGCCGGGATCATGATGGACCCCGATCTGTTCGACGGCTCCGACCCCGCCTGGGCCGAGGTCGGCCCCGCCGGCGACACCGGGCTCGGTGTGCCGCAGGCCGCGCTGGAGCGGATCCTGGCCCGGCACGCCGAGGGGCTCGGCGTCCAGGTGCGCCGGGGCGTGGAGCTGACCGGGTTCGACGCGGACGCGGACGGGGTCGCCGTGCACACCGCCGAGGGAACGATCCGTGCCGGCTGGCTGGTCGGCTGCGACGGCGGGCGCAGCACGGTCCGCAAGCTCGCCGGGTTCGACTTCCCCGGCACGGACCCGGAGATCACCGGCTATCAGGCGGTCGTGGAACTGACCGGCGCCGAGCGGCTGCGCCAGGGCTGGAACACCACGGACACCGGGACCTATGTCCATGGGCCGTTCCCCGGGCGGATTCTCACCGTGGAGTTCGACGGGCCCCCGGCGGACCGCTCGGCCCCCATCACCGCCCAGGAACTGCAGGCCAGTCTGCGCCGGGTGACGGAGGTGCCCGAGGTCGCCGTCACCGAGGTGCACAGCGCCACCCGGTTCACCGACAACGCCCGCCAGGCCACCGAGTACCGCAAGGGCCGGGTGCTCATCGCGGGCGACGCGGCGCATGTGCACTCGCCGTTCGGCGGGCAGGGGCTCAACCTCGGCCTCGGGGACGCGATGAACCTGGGGTGGAAGCTGGCCGCCGTCGTACGCGGCACGGCACCCGAGTCCCTGCTCGACAGCTACACCGCGGAGCGGCATCCGATCGGCGCCTGGGTGCTCGACTGGACCCGGGCCCAGATCGCGGTGATGCGCCCGGACCGGCACGCCCGCGCCCTGCGCCGGGTGGTGACCGATCTGGCGCTGACCACCACCGGTACGACGTACCTGGTCTCCAAGATCGCCGGCATCTGGCAGCGCTACGACCTGCCCGGCGACCACCCGCTGACCGGCGCGAGCGCCCCCGACCTGGTGCTGGCCGACGGATCCCGGCTCGGCGACCAGCTGCGCTCCGGCCGCGCCCTGCTGCTCGACCTCGCCGACGACCCCGAACTGCGCGCCCGCGCCGAGGGATACGGCGACCGGCTGCAGATCCGCACCCTCGCCTGCCCGGACCGGCCGGACCTCAGGGCACTGTTCGTCCGCCCCGACGGCTTCGTGGCCTGGGCGGCCGACACGGAGGGCACGGACACCAAGGGCCTCCCGGAAGCCCTGGAACGCTGGCTCGGGACGCCGACCACCGGCGACGCGTGACCCGACGACCCGCCTCGGACGAGCTCCCCCGCCGTACGCGGCTGCACGCCGACGGCCCCGGCGGGCTCGTCCGGGCGCTCACGCGGCCGTGAAGCCAGGCCCTCACGCGACCGTGAAGAGGATCTTCGATGTCCCCGGATCGGCGCGGGTGAGCCGCACCCGAAGCCGTTCGCCGAGCGGCAGGGGGTCGCCCTCGACACGGCCGATGACGGCCGGGGAGATCAACTGCACGGTGCCGACGGTCGGCCGGTGCTCGTCGACGGCGACCACGCAGCCGTCGAAGACGTCCCCGATCCGGTCCTTGAGCAGGGCCGCCTCCACGATGTCCACGCACTCGCGCTCGACCGTGCCGGCGATGCGGGAGCCCTCGGCCATCTGCCGGGGCAGCGCGTCGAGCGCGGCGAGCACCCAGTCGGGCGGGGCCTGACCGGCGACGGCGGCGAGGCAGATCTCCGCGGCGTACCGGTCGGCCAGGCGGCGCAGCGGGGCGGTGCAGTGGGTGTAGGGGGCGGCGACGGCGGCGTGGGTGGTGATCGCGGGCAGGACGCCGTCCCGGAAGACGGTGTAGCCGGCGCCGCGCAGCAAGGTGGTGCACTCCTGGAGGAAGGCCGCGTGGCGCGGGTCGCCCGGGTCGAGGGAGCGGATCAGGGCCGCGTACGACACATGGTGCGGCCAGTCGATGCGCAGCGCGGTCGCGGTGCGGCGCAGCCGGGCCACCTCCCCCACCCTCGAATTCGCTCGAGCGGGGGCACCCCCATCGTCGGGGGCGGCCGGCAGCGTGCGCAGGACGCCGGTGCCGTGGGCGAGCATCAGATCGGCGGCGGCCATGCCGGTGAGTAGGGACAGCTGGGCGTTCCAACCGTCGGCGGGCAGCGGGGTCCGGTAGCCGAGGACGTAGGTGTGGTCCTGCTCGGTGATCTCCTGCTCGGGCACGTTCAGGGAGATGCCGCCGCGCTCGGCCTCCTGCCGCTCCCGGGCCTCGCCGATCTCCTTGAGCAGCGCGATCGGCTCCTCGGCGGTCCCCGTGTCGATCTGTTTCTGCACGCTCGCGTAGTCGAGCTTGGCGCGGCTGCGCACCAGGGCGCGGCGCACGTCGACGGCGACGGTCCGGCCGTCCGCGTCCAGGTCGATCGTCCACAGCACGGACGGGCGGACCTGGTCCGGCAGCAGGCTGGCCGCGCCCTCGCTGAGCACGGTGGGGTGCAGCGGGATCTTCTCGTCGGGGAAGTACAGGGTGTTCACCCGGCGGTGCGCCTCCGCGTCCAGCGCTCGGCCGGGTGCGACGAAGGCGGCGACGTCGGCGATGGCGTACCGGACCCGGTAGCCGGTGCCCTGCCGGGACAGGTGCGTCGCCTGGTCGAGGTCGGTGGAGGCGGGCGGATCGAGGGTGAAGAAGGGGAGGTCCGTGACGTCGTACGACGGCAGGGCGGGCGTCTTCGCCGTGCGCTCGGCCTCGGCCCGGACCTCGGGCGGGAAGTCCTCGGCGACCCCCAGCTCGGCACGGAGCGCGGCGAGCGCGGCCCGCAGGGGGGCCTCGGGGGCACCGGTCACACGGATCTTGCGGCGGGGCATACAGCGAGAGTAGGTCGGGGCCGTGCGGGTGGCACGCCGTAGTCTGGCGCGGAGGTCTACGTGAGGAGTACGTGTTGCTGGTCCTGCTGCCGCCCTCGGAAGGCAAGGCGAACTCGGGCGGGGGCGCCCCGCTGAACCTTCGGTCGCTGTCGTCGCCGGGGCTCACCGGCGCCCGGGAGGCCGTCCTCACCGAGCTGGTCGAGCTGTGCTCCGGGGACGCGGAGAAGGCGCGCGAGGTGCTCGGGCTGAGCGAGGGGCTCGCCGGCGAGGTCGCGAAGAACGCCGGTCTGCCGACGGCCGGCGCCCGCCCCGCCGGCGAGATCTACACCGGAGTCCTCTACGACGCCCTCGGCCTGGCCACCCTGGACGCGGCGGCGAAGAAGCGCGCGGCGGCCTCGCTGCTGGTGTTCTCCGGGCTGTGGGGCGCGGTGCGCGTGACGGACCGGATCCCCTCCTACCGCTGCTCGATGGGCGTGAAGCTGCCGGGGCTCGGCGCGCTGGCCGGGCACTGGCGGGCGTCGATGGCCGAGGTGCTGCCCGAGACGGCCGGGGACCAGCTGGTGCTGGACCTGCGGTCATCGGCGTACGCGGCGGCCTGGCGGCCGAAGGGTGAGGTCGCAGGGCGCACGGCGACGGTGCGGGTGCTGCACGCGCCGACGCGGAAGGTGGTCAGCCACTTCAACAAGGCGACCAAGGGCCGGATCGTACGGAGCCTGCTCACGGCCGGTGCCGCGCCGAAGGACCCCGCCGAGCTGATCGGGGTGCTGCGGGAGCTGGGGTACGTCGTGGAGGCGGAGGCGCCGGGCCGGGCGGGCAAGGCGTGGTCGCTGGATGTGCTGGTGGAGGAGATCCACTGACGAGCTGTTGCAGCATGCGCAACGGTCATTGCGCGTGATGCAGCAGCTGGGCACGATGAGGGCATGACGTCACCCCTGCCCTCCTCCTCCCCTGCCTCCGGCGCCGTCTCCGTGCTGGATCTCGCCCCCGTGGTGCCCGTGGTGGTCGTCTCCGACGCCGCCGATGCCGTACCGCTGGCCCGGGCGCTGGTGGCGGGCGGGCTGCCGGCGATCGAGGTGACGCTGAGGACGCCGGCGGCGCTGGACGCGATCCGGGCGATCGCCGCCGAGGTGCCGCGGGCCGTGGTCGGCGCGGGCACGGTGATCACCGCGGAGCAGGTCGGCGCGTGTGTGGCGGCCGGGGCACGGTTCCTGGTCAGCCCCGGGTGGACGGACGCCCTGCTGGCGGCGATGCGCGGGTCCGGGGTGCCGTTCCTGCCCGGGGTGTCGACCACCTCGGAGGTGGTGGCGCTGCTGGAGCGCGGGGTGCGGGAGATGAAGTTCTTCCCGGCGCAGGCGGCGGGCGGCACGGCCTATCTGAAGTCGCTGTCCGGGCCGTTGCCGCAGGCCCGGTTCTGCCCGACCGGCGGGATCGGGCCGCAGACCGCGCCGGAGTATCTGGCCCTGCCCAACGTCGGCTGCGTGGGCGGCAGTTGGATGGTCCCGGCGGACGCGGTGGCCGCCGGGGACTGGGCGCGGGTCGAGGAGCTGGCGCGGGGCGCGGCCGGACTCGGCGGGCCCGACCGGCTCAAGGACGCAGGTGGGACGTGTCGTTGAAGAGCCGTACGCTCGCGTTGCCGTCCGCGTAGTACGCCACCGCCGACAGGGAGGCCGCGGAGAGTTCCATGCGGAACAGGGACTCGGGCGGGGCGCCGAGGGCGAGGCGGACGAGGGTCTTGATCGGGGTCACGTGTGTGACCAGCAGGACCGTACGGCCCGCGTGCGCGGCGACCAGCCGGTCGCGGGTGGCGGCCATACGGATGGCCGTCTCGGCGAAGCTCTCGCCGCCGCCGGTGGGGTGGGCCTCTGGGTCGGCGAGCCAGGCGTTCAGATCGTCGGGGTGGCGGTCGCGGACCTCGCCGAAGGTGAGGCCCTCCCAGGCGCCGAAGTCCGTCTCGCGCAGGCCGTCTTCGACCGTCACGTCGAGGCCCAGGCGGGCGGCGACGACGGCGGCGGTCTCACGGGTGCGGGCGAGGGGGGAGGCGAGGACGGCCTGGACGGTGCCGCGCCGGGCCAGGGCCTCGGCCACGCGGTGGGCCTGTTCGCGGCCGGCGACGGAGAGGGCGGGGTCGGTGCCGCCGCTGCCGGAGAACCGCTTCTGGGGGGTGAGGGGGGTCTCGCCGTGCCGGAGCAGCACGAAGGTCGCGGGGGCGCCGAGGTCGGGGGCGGCGCTCCAGCCCGGCGCCGAGTGGCTCTGCGCGTCGGGGGTGGGGCTCTGCGCGTCGACCACCCGTGCCTCGCCCGCCCCTGCCTCGTCGGAAGGCGACCACTGCTCGCCCTTCGCCCCGGCGTCCATCGCCTCGTTGGCCAGGCGGTCGGCGTGTTTGTTCTGGTCGCGGGGGATCCACTCGTAGGTGACCCGGTCGGGCGGGAAGACCGACCGCGACTGTGCCGCCAGGGGCTTCATGTCGGGGTGTTTGATCTTCCAGCGGCCCGACATCTGCTCGACGACGAGCTTGGAGTCCATACGGACGTGCACCGCGGCCGTCGGGTCCAGGGTGCGGGCGGCGTGCAGGCCGGCCAGCAGGCCCCGGTACTCGGCGACGTTGTTGGTGGCGACGCCGATGTACTCGGCCAGCTCGGCCAGCGTCTCCCCCGTCGCCGCGTCGCTCACCACGGCGCCGTAGCCGGCCGGCCCGGGGTTGCCCCGCGAGCCGCCGTCGGCCTCGACGATGAACTCCCTCACCGGCTGCGCCCCTTACAGGCCCGACTCGGCCGTGCGCACCAGGATGCGGCGGCAGTTCTCGCAGCGCACCACGGTGTCCGGCGCCGCCGCGCGGATCTCGCTCAGCTCGGTGATCGCCAGCTCCTGGCGGCAGCCCTGGCAGGTACGGGCGTACAGCTTGGCCGCGCCGATGCCGCCCTGCTGCTGGCGCAGCTTGTCGTAGAGCTTGAGGAGGTCGGCGGGGACCGAGCCCGCGATCACCTCGCGCTCCTTCGTCACGGTCGCCGCCTCGCCGTCGATCTCCTCGAAGGCCGCGTCCCGGCGCCCGCTCGCGTCGTCGATCCTCGACTGGACGGAGGCGACCCGCTCGGTCAGCTCCGTCACCCGCTCCTGCGCGGCCTCGCGGCGCTCCATGACCTCCAGGACGACGTCCTCCAGGTCGCCCTGGCGCTTGGCGAGGGAGACGATCTCGTGCTGGAGGTTGGACAGGTCCTTGGGCGAGGTGACCGCGCCGGAGTCCAGGCGCTGCTGGTCGCGGACGGCGCGCTGGCGCACCTGCTCCACGTCCTGCTCGGCCTTGGTCTGCTCGCGGGCGGTGTCGCTCTCCTCGGTCTGCGCGGCCACGAGCAGGTCCCGCAGCTGCGTGAGGTCCTTGCTCAGCGAGTCGATCTCGGCGTGCTCGGGCAGCGACTTGCGCCTGTGCGCGAGCTGCTGCAGCCGGACGTCGAGGGCCTGGACGTCGAGGAGTCGGATCTGGTCGGCGGGCGCGGCGTTCAGTTGGGGGCTCCTGTTAGCTACTAGAGGTGGTGGACGCCGCGTGGGCGGTCCAGGGGTCGGTGACCGTCTTGGAGACATGGACCCGAAGGTCCCAGCCGTGGCGGTCGGAGATCTCGTCGAGCTGGGCTGCGGCCAGCTCGCACCAGGGCCACTCGGTGGCCCAGTGTGCCGCGTCGAGCAGCGCGAGGGGGCCGTGCGCGACGGCCTCGCTCGCCGGGTGGTGACGCAGGTCGGCGGTGAGGAAGGCGTCGACGCCGGCCGCGCGGACCTGGTCGAAGAGGCTGTCGCCGGAGCCGCCGCTGACCGCGACGGTGCGCACGACGGCCTCGGGGTCGCCGGCCACCCGGATGCCCTGCGCGGTGGCGGGCAGCCGCTCGGCGGCGCGCTCGGCCAGCTCGCGGACGGTCACCGGGTGGTCCAGCTCGCAGACCCTGCCGAGGCCCCGGCGGCCCGCCGGATCGGTCGGGTCCGGCACCAGGGGGCGCATGACCCTGAGGTCGAGCGCGCCCGCCAGGGCGTCCGAGACACCCGGGTCCGCGGTGTCGGCGTTGGTGTGGGCGACGTGCAGGGCGATGTCGTTCTTGATCAGTGTGTGTACGGCACGGCCCTTGAAGTGGGTCGCCGCGACCGTGGTCGTGCCCCGCAGATAGAGCGGGTGGTGGGTGACCAGCAGGTCGGCGCCGAGCTTCACCGCCTCGTCGACGATGTCCTGCACCGGGTCGACGGCGAACAGGACCCGGGTGACCTCCTGGTCGGGATCGCCCACGACCGTGCCGACCGCGTCCCAGGACTCGGCCCGCTCGGCGGGCCACAGGCTCTCCAGCGCGGCGATGACTTCAGACAGACGGGGCACGAAGCAAAGGCTACCTGGCTGGTCTGGGCGGCCGTACCGCATGCGCGTGCTCTGGCCCCGCTCAGCACAAAGGTCCCCGTTTCCTCAGGCGAATCGCTTCTGCGACACACGTATGTGTGAAGCCGAAGTCTGCCGGTCCCACGTCTGTGCGTGCGAAAACTAGCTTCGTCGCCGGAGGTGACCGAACGATGACGGCCTGTGCGATCGAACCCCCCTCCACCGGCGAGGACGACGGTGAGCCGGAGACGGGGTGCGCCATCACGGCGGACGGGGCGTACGCCGCCCGGCTCGCGCCGGCCGGTGACTGCTGGTTCCCGGAGCGCTGGACGCTGGACGGCCCGGAGCCGTACGCGGTGCCGCTGCCCGGCAACCAGCCCGAGGAGCCCGGCACCGAGGTGCAGCCCCTGTCCGACGGCCGGGTGCTGATCCACCGGCTGGTCGAGCACCGGCACGTCTTCTCACTGCTGTACCCGACCGGGCCCGGCACCGGCGAACTGCCGCTCGGCGCGGTGGAGTGCCCCGAGCCCGGCACCCGGCTCACGCTGCTGCCGCCCGCACCGGGAGGCAGCCGGGTGTACGCCCTCGCCGTCGGGCCGGGATCGAGTGCGGTCTGGCTGGTGGCGGGCTCGGCATTCGGTCCGGAACGGCTCGTGGAGGTGCCGGGGCGCTGTGCGGGCGGGGTCTGGCTGGATCGCGACGGGCGGCTGCTGGCGCTGGACCGGGAGCCGGCCGGCGGGCCGGTCAAGACGGTCGTGGTGGACCTGGAGCGTGCGGAGGTCTCGCCGTTGCTGCAGATCGCGGCCGGGAGCGCGGACCGGCTGCTGCTCGCCGACCCCGACAGCGGGCTGCTGCTCATCTCCTCCGACGCGCCCTCGCCGGGACGGCGGCGATTGGGCTGGGGCGTGCTCGGCAGCACCCTGCCGGTGCGCTTCCCGGAGAGCCTGCGGGTGCCGGACTGCGCCCTGGCGCCGTTCGCGATCCAGCCCGGGCAGGTGCTGATGCCGGAGAACTGCGCGGTGGCGCTGCGCGTCGACGGGCCGTACGGCAACAGCTGGGTGGGCGTCTGGCGGCCGGCGGGCCGGCAGATCAGCCATCTCCCGGCGCCCGAGGGGTGGCTGACCGGGGCCGGGCTGTGGACACGGGACGGGGTGCTGCGGCTGCCGTACGCCACGCAGGAGACCGCCTGCGGCGTGGCGGAGATGGTGGAGACGGGGGGCGCGGGGACCGAGGTCGCCGCGGCTCCGGGGGGAACCGGGGGATCGGGGGGCGCGGGTCCGCAGGGTCCGGTCCGGGACGGCACGGCCGCCGGGGCGCCCGAGGCGTCACGGCAGCCGGCGGAACCGGGCCCTTCGGACCTCCCGGGCCCTCCAGAACCTACGGAACCAGACATTCCGGAACCCTCGGTCGCGCGCCCTGTGCCGTTGCAGCAGGCACCCCTGGCACGTCTTGTAACGAACTAGTGGCGGTTGGCGTGTGCGCCTGGATTCGGCCCGTGGTGTGCCGGTTACACTCGCCCGGCTGTACGAAAGATGATGTTGACGGGGTGGGTACTTCCGATGAGCGAGACCAGCACGACCGAGCAGCTGTCCGCCGACTCTTCCGAGGCTGCCGGTCACGGCCGGCACCGGGGCCCGATCGCGGCCCAGGAGAACGAGACGGATCCGCACGGCCGGCACCGCAAGCCGGCGGAGGGCATTGCAGAGGCGGCCGCCTGACGGTCGTCGTCGAGGAGGGGGCGTCCGACCGACGCCCCCTCTTCCTTTTTCTCTCACCCGCGTTCCGTCACCCGTGTTCCGTCACCGTGTTCCGTCACCCGCGTTTCAGCCCCAGCACGTCCGCCGCCGCGAAGGTCTCCCCGGGCGGCCGGTCCGCGTAGTGGGGGGTGAGGAGGGCGTCGAGTTCGTCGTACGTGAACGTCTCCTGCTTGCTGTCGAACTTGGCCTGCACCCGCGGCCGTTCCACGATCGCGACCATGCCGCCGTGCACGACGAGGAGCTGGCCGTTGATCCCGGCGGCGGCCGGTGCGGCGAGGTAGCCGACGAGCGGGGCGACATGCTCGGGTGCCAGCGGGTCCAGGCCCTCGTCGGGCAGCTGGAAGCCGGCGAACACGTCCTCGGTCATCCGCGTCCGGGCGCGCGGGCAGATCGCGTTGGCGGTGACGCCGTACTTGGCGAGGGCGAGGGCCGTGGAGGTGGTCAGCCCGACGATGCCGCCCTTCGCGGCCGCGTAGTTGGGCTGGCCCGCGGAACCGGCCAGGAACGCCTCCGAGGAGGTGTTCACGATCCGCCCGTAGACCTGCTCCCCGCCGGCCGCCTTGGACCGCTCCCGCCAGTGCGCGGCGGCGAAGTGGGTGGTGTTGAAGTGGCCCTTGAGGTGGACGCGGATCACCGAGTCCCACTCGTCCTCGGTCATGGAGAAGACCATGCGGTCGCGCAGGATGCCCGCGTTGTTGACGAGGACGTCCAGCCGGCCGAACTCGTCGATCGCCGCCGCGATCAGCTCCTTCGCCTGCCGGAAGTCGGCGACGTCCCCGGTGTGGGCGACGGCCCGGCCGCCGAGGGCGCGTATCTCGGCGGCGACCTCCTCAGCTGGCGCCGCGCAGGCCTCGCCCGAGCCGTCCCTGCCGGACTGCCCGAAGTCGTTGACGACGACGGCCGCGCCGAGCCGGGCGAGTTCCAGGGCCTCGGCCCGGCCGAGCCCGCGTCCGGCGCCGGTGACGACGGCGGACAGCCCGTTCAGCGGCCCCTCAGATGGCAGTGCCATGCCGGTCCCCGTCCTCAGATCTCGATGCACGTACGCAGGGCCGTCCCGGTACGCATCTGGTCCAGTGCCTCGTTGATCTCCGAGAGCCGCACCCGGTGGGTGATCAGGCCCGCCAGGTCGATACGGCCGGCCTGCCACAGGGCGATCGCGCGCTCGTAGGAGCGCAGCACGTCGCCGCCGCCGTACATGGACGGCAGGATGCGCTTCTCGTCGAAGAACAGCTCGAACATGTTGAGCTGCAGGAAGTCGTCCATGGCACCGGCGCCGACCACGACGAGGGTGCCGCCGCGCCGGGTGTTCTCGTAGGCGGTGCGGGCGGTGGCCGACCGACCGACCACCTCGAAGACGTAGTCGAAGCCCTCGCCGCCGGTGACCTGCTGCTTGGCCTCGGCCAGCTCGTCCGGCGAAACGGCCTTCGTGGCGCCGAACTTCAGGGCGGACTCGCGCCGGGAGGCGACCGGGTCCACGGCGACGATCTCGGCGGCGCCCTTGAGCCGCGCCCCCTGCACCGCCGAGATGCCGACACCTCCGCAGCCGATGACGGCGACCGACGAACCGGCCTCCACGTCCGCGGTGTTGAGCGCGGCGCCGAGCCCCGTCGTCACCCCGCAGCCGATCAGCGCGGCGATGTCGAAGGGCACGTCCTCGGGGATGGGGACGGCGCAGCCGGCGTCGACCACGACCTCCTCGGCGAAGGTGCCCGTACCGGCGAAGCCGAAGACATCGCCGGAGGCTCGCTTGAAGTTCGGCGTACCCGCGTTCATGAATCCGGCCAGGCACAGCTGGGTCTGGCCGCGCTTGCAGGCCGGGCAGGCGCCGCAGGCGGGCAGCCAGCACAGGACGACCCGGTCGCCGGGCCGCAGCCCCCGCACCCCGTCCCCGACCTCGAGGATCTCGCCGGCGCCCTCGTGGCCCGGCACGAACGGCGCGGGCTGCGGCAGTACGCCGCTCATCGCGGACAGGTCGGAGTGGCACAGCCCGGTGGCCCGCACCCGGACCCTGACCTTGCCGGGGCCGAAGCCCACCGCCTCGACGTCGTCGAGGACCTCCAGCTTTTCCTGGCCGATCTCGTGCAGTACGGCTGCGCGCATTGCTGCGGCTCCCCTCAACTACCGTCTGGATCAGGAGTATTGGACGATGGTGTCGGCGAGGACCGGAGCGTCCCCCCGCTCCGCGGCGCTCACGGCCACCCGGACGCTCCCCTTCCCCTGCCACATGCGGATCCGGAGGGTCTCGCCCGGGAACACGACCCCGGCGAAGCGGGTGGTGTAGGACCGCACCCGGCTCACGTCCCCGCCGAGCAGCGTGTCCACGACCGCCTTGAGCGTGATGCCGTAGGTGCACAGCCCGTGCAGGATGGGCCTGTCGAAACCGGCGTGCCGGGCGAAGTCGGGGTCGGCGTGCAGCGGGTTCCAGTCGCCGCAGAGGCGGTAGAGGAGGGCCTGGTCCTCGCGGATCGGGCGCTCGACGCTCAGGTCGGGCTCGCCGACGGGCGGGTCGAGCCGGGTGGAGGGGCCGCGGTCGCCGCCCCAGCCGCCCTCGCCCCGTACGAAGATCTGGGCGTCGTTGGTCCACAGCGGGCCGTCGGCGTCGGCGACCTCGGTGCGCAGGACCAGGATGGCGGCCTTGCCCTTGTCGTAGACGGCGGCGAGCCGGTTGGTCGCCCTCGCCGTGCCCTCGGCCGGGATGGGGCGGTGGATCTCCAGCGTCTGCCCGCCGTGCAGGACCTTGGCGAGTTCGACCTCCACACCGGGCATGGACAGCCCGCTGATCACACCGGGCGCGCCGGAGCCCGCGACGGTGGCGAAGCTCGGCAGGACGTGCAGCCGGGACTCCAGGGTGTAGCGCAGTTCGCCGGGGTCGGTGGCGGGGCTGGGCCTGTCGGGATTCGCGCCGGCGCCGATGCCGAGGTGGTAGAGCTGGACATCCTTGGTGGTCCAGGAGATGTCCCCGGTACGGGGCTCGGCCGCGAGGGCTTTGGCTGCGTCGATGGGCATAGGGCTCCTGTGGCGGTTCAAGACCTCGGCGCGGTCGTCCGCACCGTCGGCCGCACCGAGGTCGTCCTTGGGGCGGATCTAGAACGCGTTCCAGTCCAGCGCCCTCTGTATAGCCGAGCACTCCGCAGTTGTGAAGGCTCCTGACGAGGTGTCAGGTTTCGCGGCCGGTGACATTTGTACTGCCCGAGTCCGTACATGCGCATCTGCCGCGTCCTGGTCGCGGGTGCCATCATCGTGCTGACGGCTTGGCCGGAACCGTTCGGTTCCCGCGCCGGGCTGTCGTACCGCCGTGCGGCGGGGACCAGCTGATCGGGGGAGCACGGACATGACGGTGTGGCGCGGAGTGCGGCGCCAGGCGCGGGCCTGGCGCACGGCGCGGATCGAGTGGAAGGCGGACCACGAGCGCTTCAAGGCGGCGCAGCGGGCGGCCTCGAAGCGGGGCAGGAATCCGGACGTCGACCATCCGGGACCGCCGCCCACCGGCTTCTCGCTGCTGCCCTGGCTGCTGATGGGGATGGGCTCCTTCTCCAACCTCCTGCAGGGCAAGACCCCGAACCCCTGGATCGGCGGCATCGGTCTGCTCGCCTTCAATTCCCTCTACATCTACGTCACCTTCCGGTCCTTCGAGCGGGCCAGGCGCGAGGCCGTCTCCACCCGGGTGGCGCTGCTGCTGATGGGCCTGCTGACCACGGCCCTGGCCGTCGGGTACGGCGGCAACTGGCTGATGTTCTTCCCCCTGCTGGGCCTCGCGGCCGGCGCCACCCTGCGCGGCCCCTGGCTGGGCCGCACCGGCGTGCTGCTCTCGATCTACGCGGCGACCGTCTCCGGGATCCGCGACAACTGGGGCGACGCGACGAACATCGGCTACGCCACTTTCCTCTCCAGCATGGTGACCGCCGCGATCCTCGGCCTGTCCGAGGCGGTACGGGAGCTGCGCGCCGCCCGCGAGGAGCTGGCCCGGCGCGCGGTCGAGAAGGAGCGGCTGCGCTTCTCGCGGGATCTGCACGATCTGCTGGGGCACACGCTGTCGGTGATCGTGGTGAAGTCGGAGGCGGCCCGGCGGCTGGCCGCGCGCGACATGGACGCGGCACTGGGCCAGATCACGGACATCGAGTCGGTGGGCCGGCAGGCGCTCACCGAGATCCGCGAGGCGGTGACCGGCTACCGGGAGGGGAGCCTCGCCACCGAGCTGGCCCGGGCCCGCTCGGCGCTGGCAGCGGCGAGCGTGGAGCCGGTGGTACGGCAGTCCGGTACACCGCTCGAACCGCAGACCGAGGCGCTGCTCGGCTGGGTGGTGCGTGAGGCGGTCACCAATGTGGTCCGGCACAGCGACGCCGGCCGCTGCGAGATCACCGTGCAGAGCGGTCCCGAGCAGGTCCGGCTGACCGTCACCGACAACGGCGGCGGCACGCCCGTGAGCCGGCCCCAGCCGGGCATCGGCGGCACGGGCCTGAAGGGGCTGACCGAGCGCCTCGCGGCGGCGGGCGGCTCACTCACGGCCGGCCCGTCGCCACGCGGCGGTTTCACGGTGACCGCCGAACTCCCGGTGCAGTCGGCGCAGTTCGCGCAGGCGGTGGCTACGGCGCCCAGGGCGGGCTGACCGCCCAGCTGACGTCGTCGGTCCAGGACGTGGTGCTGTCGAAGTCCTCGGAGCCGCCGTCGCTCGCTATGTACAGGTTGTAGTCGTAGTGGCGCAGATATCGGGCCGGGTAGTTGTACGAGGCGAACGAGGTGCCGGTGCCGCTCCTGCCGGTCTGCGGGCAGAAGGTGGCGTCGGCCCGGAACAGAGCGGTGCCGTCCATGGGCTGCCGGTAGAGCTTGAAGTCGGAGTGGCGCAGGAAGTCACCGGGGTAGTTGCGCGACTCGAAGGAGAGGCAGGAGCTGTCGGCGAGTCCCCTGCGGACGATCCAGGTGGCGTCGTTCTTGTTGAGGCCGGAGCCGGCGGAGGTCACGGAGGAGAGGACGCCGGCGTTCTTCTGGTGGCGGACGTAGTCGGCGGTGCAGCAGGACGTGGTGGCGCGCAGCGAGATCTCCGAGCCGGGGTTCAGCGTGCCGGTACTGCCGGTCGCGGCGCCGTAGCCGACGGAGACGACATCGGCCTGGACGGCGTTGTCGGCGGCGTCGGTCGGGATGCCCGCGGTCATGACGCCCTCGTAGAAGGAGCCGATGGAGCCGTTGCTGTTGTCGCCGCCGGTGCCGAGGACGATCGCGCCCTCCTGGTGCATCGGCGAGTATCCACCGGCGGTCGGCTCACCTCCGGAATAGGTGGTCGTGAGCCCACCCGATTGCGCGTTCCCGTATTTCAGCGCGAAATGGTCCTGGCCGTTGTTCTTGAGTAGTGCGGTCACGAAAGGCAGCGGTCCGGTGCCCGTGTCGGAGGTGTTCCTGCTGTGTCCGGCATCCGACTGGAACAGCCCGTTCTCCAGGTCGGCCTGCACCCAGGGGCCCTGGCCGTAGCAGGGGGAGAACCAGCACTCGGTGGCGAAGTTGATGGCGTCCATGTGCCCGTTGCCGGTGTCCTTGTTGTTGGTCTCGGCGTTGCCGTAGTCGAAGCAGCAGGCGCCGTTGACATGGGTGCCGGACGTCACCATGTACATCCCCTCGGCGGCCCCGTTCGTGGCGACGCCCGAGGTGGAGTCGTCCCGGTAGCCCATGCCGGCGGAGATCTCCAGGCCGTAGACCTGGTGGCCGCCGGCGGTCACGGGGAGCGCGTCGGCCGGGGCACCGACATCGGCCGCGCCGGCGCCGCCCGCGCCCTCGACGGTGAGGTCGTTGTGGCGGGCGGACTGGTCGTAGATCTCGGTGATGACGCAGGTCGTGCCGGAGCAGAAGGCGTCCTGGGCGGCCGCGGCGGCGTAACCGCCGGTGGCGAGCAGCCCGATGTCCTTCGTGGCGCCGTCCGAGGCCCGCTGCACCCGGTAGAGCGGGCCGTCGTACGACGCGTACAGCGCCCGGACCAGGCTGTGCGCGGCGACGCACGGGGTGCCCGCGGCGGCGTAGAGGTCGCAGGGCAGCGAACTGGCGGCGGCGGCCTGCGGCGCACCGGCGCCGAGCAGCAGCGCGGCGAGCGTCGCGCAGACGGCGAGGACGCGGAGCGCGGCGCTTCTCAGGCGCCGGGGGCGGGGGGTTCCGGTGGGCAAGGTGCACCTCGGTTCGTCATGGGCAGGGGCATGTTCGGTATTTCGGATGCTGTTCGATCGAAATACCGAACCTATTCCGCTGCCGAATTTCGGTGGGATTCCGGAAATGCAGGGGCGATTGTTTTCAGGCCGCCCGCGACCGTCAACCCCCGCTGCACCGAATCAAGCGGATTCTTTGCCGACGCCCCTCGCACACCGGCACCGGCCACCGGAGGAAATCCGCCTCTTCAGGCATCTGCCGGACGACGTCCGCGAAACCCTCGCCGCGCCCCTGCCGATCGGCCCGGTGGCCGTAGGGTGAGCGCATGGACGAGATGCCCCGGGACCATCGGCCCGCCAAGTGCATCCGGGTGCTGCTCGCCGAGGACCAGGGCATGATGCGTGGTGCGCTCGCCCTGCTGCTCGGCATGGAGGACGACATCGAGGTCGTCGCCCAGCTCTCGCGCGGTGACGCGATCGTCGACGCGGCGCTGCTGCACCGGCCGGACGTGGCCCTGCTGGACATCGAACTGCCGGGCGCCAGCGGGCTGGACGCGGCGGCGCAGCTGCGGGAGCAGGCGCCCGACTGCCGGGTGCTGATCCTCACCACCTTCGGCCGACCCGGCTATCTGCGGCGGGCCATGGAGGCCGGGGCGGCCGGGTTCCTCGTCAAGGACGGGCCCGTGGAGGAACTCGCCGCGGCGATCCGGCGCGTGCTCACCGGGGAGACCGTCGTCGATCCCGCGCTGGCCGCCGCCGCGCTCGGCGCCGGACCGAGCCCGCTGACGGCCCGTGAGTGCGATGTGCTGAAGGCGTCGGTGGACGGGGCGACGGTCGCCGACATCGCAGGCGCCCTGCATCTGTCCGAGTCCACCGTCCGCAACTACCTCTCCTCGGCGATCGGCAAGACCGGCACCCGCAACCGGGCGGAGGCGGTGCGCGAGGCCCGGCAGCAGGGCTGGCTGTGAGTCGTGGGCGCTACCGGACCACCTCCGCGTTCTCGTAGCTCGTCCGGTCCGGGGCCGTGCACACGAACCAGGTGACCGGGGATCCGGCCACCGCCCGCAGCTCGGCCATGGTGCTGGTGCCGTTCTTCCAGCCGCATCTGACCTGCCGGGCGGTGGTGGAGACCGTGCCCACCACGAGCCGCTCGGGGCCGTCGGAGGCCGCCTCGCCCAGGGGGAGGGCCGCGGACATCAGGTCCGTGCCGGACAGGGGCTCCCACTTCTCGACCCTGTTGAACATGGCCGTTCTCAAAGGGTGGTCGCCGTAGTACAGGCCCGAGTAGTACGAGGTCATGCCGACCAGGTGCCGGCCGTCGGGAAGCACGGCCCGCTCCAGGCCGTACCTCCGCATCGCGGCCAGCTGCCCCGCCGCCTCCGCCTTGTCACGCGGTGCTCCCCACACGGACACGACCACGCGCCAGCTCGTGCCGTGGTCCGTGCCGTGCGCCACCTCCGTGATCTGCGGGGCATACACGTGCCGGGCCTCGGGGGTGGACGGCTTTGCCACCACGACCGCGTTCCGGTCGGTGTGGCCGGGCAGTCCGGTGACCGCCAGCGTGGCCCCCGTCGACCCCGCCAGCACCAGGGCCGTGGCCGTGGCCACCGCCCAGCGGCGGGCTCTGCGGCGGCGGCCGCCGCGGACGACCGCCTCGACCGGGGCTATGCCGATCTCGACCTCGTCCGCGGCGTCCGCGAGGAGGAAGGCGATGTCCGTGTGCGTCATGTCGTGCTTCTCCCGGTCCGCGCCCATCACTTCCGTCCTCCGTGCATCACCGTCTCGGCCAGTCCCGGTATGGCCCGCAGTTTCGCGATCCCCTTGGCCGCGTTGCTCTTCACCGTGCCGACCGAGCAGCCCATCGCCTCCGCCGTCTGTGTCTCCGTGAGGTCCTCCCAGTAGCGCAGGACCACCGCCTCCCGCTGCCGTACGGGCAGTTGGGCGAGCGCCCCGAGCAGGGTGCTGCGGTCGTCGGCCTGCGCGATCCGGTCCCCCGTGTCGGCCACCTCGTGTGCCAGGCCCGAGTCGTCCTTCGGAGCGAGGAACTCCTTGAGCCTTCTTCTGTGTTTGCGCGCATGCAGATTGATCATCACGCGCCGGACGTACGCCTCCGGATCGTCGGCCGAGCCGACCTTGCGCCAGGACACATAGACCCGCTCCAGCGTCGACTGGACCAGATCCTCGGCGGCGTGCTGCTCCCCCGTGAGGAGAAATGCCGTACGCATCAGCCGCGGCCAGCGGCCGACCATGAAGCTCTGGAACTCTTCGTTCCCACCCTGCTTCCTGTCCCCCATGGGCACCTCCTAGACATCAAAAGGAGTCCATGGACGGCCCCGATCGTTGCCTCACGTCGAGGAGATTTTCCGCGGCAGCCACGCCAGCATGAGCACCGCCCCGCCCAGCAGCACCGCCGTACCGGCCCGGAAGGCCAGCGCGTAGCCGTCCGTCAGCGCCTCGGGACCGCGGCCGCTGCCCGTCCCGGCCGCGGCGACCGTCGACAGCACGGCGAGCCCGAGCGAACCGCCCATCGTGCGCGAGGTGTTGACCAGCCCCGACACCACACCGGCCTCGCCCGGCGCCGCCCCCGACGTGGCCAGGGAGGCGAGCGGGGTCGCCGCCAGCCCCGCGCCGAGCATCATCAGGATCCCCGGGATCATGATCGCGGTGAGGTACGCCCCGTGCGCGCTCATCGTCGACTGCCAGCCGAAGCCGGCCGCCGCCACCAGCGTGCCCAGCGTCGCCACGGGCCGCGCGCCCGCCGCCCGCATCAGGCGGGGCGCCAGCTTGGAGCCGATGATCACGGCCAGCGAGCTGGGCACCAGGGCCAGACCGGCCTCCAGCGGCGAGTAGCCGAGGACGTTCTGGGCGTAGAGCGTCATGAAGTACCACATGCAGAACATGGCCGAGCCGGAGAGGAACATCGCCGCGTTCGCCGACGCGACCGAGCGCAGCCGGAGCAGGCCGAGCGGCATCAGCGGGGCCGCCGTACGCGCCTCGACCAGCAGGAACAGTGCGATCAGCAGCAGCCCGCCGAGCAGCGGCAGCAGGGTGTCCGGAGCCGTCCAGCCCGCCGCCTCCGTCCGTGAGATGCCGTACGCGAGGGTCGCGAGGCCCGCCGTCACCAGCAGCGCGCCCGGCAGGTCCAGGCGCCGCCCGTCGCCGGCCCGGCTCTCGCTGAGCCAGATCACCGAGCCGGCCAGCACCAGGGCGCCCACCGGCACGTTGATCAGCAGCACCCAGCGCCAGTCCAGCACGTCCACGAGGACTCCGCCGACCAGTCCGCCCGCGGCTCCGCCCCCGGCACCGACCGCGGTCCAGGTCGCTATCGCCCGCGCCCGCGCCGCCCCCTCCGGCACCGCGGCCGTCAGCAGGGTCAGCGTCGAGGGGGCCAGCACCGCCGCGCCGAGCCCCTGCACGGCCCGCGCCAGCAGCAGCTGCCAGCCCTCCTGGGCGAGGCCGCCGCCCAGCGAGGCCAGCGTGAACAGGCCGAGGCCGACCAGGAACATCCGCTTGCGCCCGTACAGATCGCCGGCCCGGCCGCCGAGCAGCATGAACCCGGCGAAGGCGATGGCGTAGGCGTTCACCACCCACTGCAGACCGGAGGGGGTCAGGCCGAGGCCGGTCCGCATGGACGGCAGGGCCACGTTGACCACCGACACATCGAGGACGACCAGGAACTGTCCGGCGCAGGCGAGCGCCACGACCAGCCAGGTGGGCGCGGTCGTACGGCGGGACAGAAGACGGGATATGAGAGGCGTGGTGTCGGCGGCTTCGAGCATGGATGTCATGCTCTCAACCCGGTTACGGTCCTTGCATCGGCATTTCGAACCATCGGCAGTAGGCCGTACGGCCTACACCGCGCGCAGCACCGTCACGACGGCCGCCCCGCCCAGCCCGATGTTGTGGGCGAGGCCCACCCGCGCCCTGGGCACCTGCCGCTCCCCCGCCGCTCCCCGCAGCTGCCACACCAGCTCGGCCGTCTGGGCCAGCCCGGTCGCGCCGAGCGGGTGCCCCTTGGAGATCAGCCCGCCCGACGGGTTCACCACCCACCGGCCGCCGTAGGTCGTCGCGCCCGACTCGACCAGCTTCCCCGACTCCCCGGCCGCGCACATGCCGAGCGCCTCGTAGGTCAGCAGCTCGTTGACCGAGAAGCAGTCGTGCAGCTCGATCACGTCCACGTCCTCGATGCCGAGCCCGGCGTGCTCGTAGGCCTGCCGGGCCGCCGCACGGGACATGGGCTGCCCGACGACGTCGATGCAGGAGCCGGACGCGAAGGACTCCTCGGTGTCCGTGGTCATGGCCTGCCCGGCGATCTCGACGAGCCCGGTGAGCCCGCGCCGCGCGGCGAACCCCTGCGACACCACCACGGCCGCCGCCGCGCCGTCCGAGGTCGGCGAGCACTGGAGCTTGGTCAGCGGCCGGTGGACCGTGCGGGAGGCGAGGATGTCGGCGACGTCGTACACGTCGCGGAACTGGGCGCGCGGGTTGTGCGCGGAGTGCCGGTGGTTCTTGGCGGCGACCGCGGCGAGCTGGGCCTCGGTCGTGCCGTACCTCTCCATGTGCTCGCGGGCCGCGTCGCCGAAGATCTGCGCGGTGGGCGGGGTCATCTCGAAGCCGTGCCGGGCGGCCATGACGCCGTAGTGCCGGGCGACCGGCGAGGTCGAGAAGTCGCCCCCGTCGGCTCCGCCGCCCAGCGCGCCCTTCTTCATCTTCTCGAAGCCCAGCGCCAGTACGCAGTCGGCGGCGCCGCCCTCGACGAGCTGCCGGGCGAGCATCAGCGCGGTCGAGCCCGTCGCGCAGTTGTTGTTGACGTTGTAGACGGGGACGCCGGTGAGACCGAGTTCATAGGCGGCGCGCTGACCGGCGGTCGAGGGCTGGAAGCAGTAGCCGACGGGAACCTGTTGCACGTCCGTGTAGTCGATTCCGGCGTCCGCGAGGGCCGCCTCGCCCGCTTCCCTCGCCATGTCCCAGTACTGCCATGAACGGGTCTCGGGCTTCTCGAACCTCGTCATCCCGACCCCGGCTACATAAGCCTTCATGGCGCGCAGACTAGAACGTGTTCCACCAACTCGCCATCCCCTGACGTCAGATCAGATCCCCATGAGCTGGTCAAGGATCCATTAGAAGCCCGAAGCAACGGAATAGTTGCCTGTGCATACGAGGTTTACCCGGCACTTATCACTACGGGGAGGCCTCGACTCCATGACCCACACGACGACCGACCAGCCGGACCGGAGGGCGAGCGGCGCCGTTGTCCCGGTGCTCGCCTTCGCGGGCATCGTCGTCGCGGTGATGCAGACGTTGCTCGTGCCGGTCATCAAGGACCTGCCGCAGCTGCTGAGCACCGCCCCCAGCAACGCCACCTGGGTACTCACCTCGACCCTGCTGTCCGGCGCCGTGGCCACCCCGATCATGGGCCGGCTCGGCGACCTGTACGGCAAGCGGCGGATGCTGATCCTCAGCCTCGCCGTCATGGTGGTCGGCGCCCTGGTCAGCGCGCTCACCAGCCAGCTGCTCACCATGATCGTCGGCCGGACGCTGCAGGGCTTCGCGATGGGCGCGATCCCGCTCGGCATCGGCCTGATGCGCGACATGCTGCCGCGCGAGAAGCTCGGCTCGGCCATGGCCCTGATGAGCTCCTCCATAGGCGTGGGCGGCGGCCTCGCGCTGCCCGCCGCCGCCCTGGTCGCGCAGCACACGAACTGGCACGCCCTCTTCTACGGCGCCGCCGGCCTCGGCGTGCTCGCCATCGTCCTCACCCTCCTCGTCGTGCCCGAGTCCCCGATGCGCGCCGAGGGCTCCTTCGACGTGGTCGGCGCCCTCGGCCTGTCCACCGGCCTGGTACTGCTCCTGCTGCCCATCACCAAGGGCAGCGACTGGGGCTGGTCCTCCGGCACCACGCTCGGCCTGTTCGCCGGGTCGGTCGCCGTCCTCGTCCTGTGGGGCCTGTTCGAGCTGCGCGTCGAGGCACCCCTGGTCGACCTGCGCACCACCGCGCGCCCGGCCGTCCTCTTCACCAACCTCGCGTCGATCATGGTCGGCGTCGCGTTCTACGTCGTCTCGCTCGTCCTGCCCCAGCTGCTCCAGCTGCCGAAGGCCACCGGCTACGGCCTCGGCCAGTCCATGGTCGTCGCGGGCCTGTGCGTGGCCCCGCTGGGCCTGACGATGATGTTCACGGCCCCGGTGTACGCCCGGCTGTCCGCCAAGTACGGCCCGAAGGTCACCCTCATCATCGGCCTGCTGATCATCGCGCTCGGCTACGGCGGCGGCCTCGGCCTGATGGACGCGGCCTGGCAGACCGTCGTCACGTCCGTCGTCCTCGGCGCGGGCATCGGCCTCGCCTACTCCTCGCTGCCCGCGCTGATCGTCGGCGCGGTCCCCGCCTCGGAGACCGGCGCGGCCAACGGCCTGAACACGCTGATGCGGTCCATCGGCACGTCGGTGTCGAGCGCCGTCATCGGCATGGTGCTGGCCAACACGGCGAACCACGTGGGCGGCATGGCGATCCCCACCATGCACGGCTTCCACGTGTCCTTCCTGATCGCGACGGCCGCCGTCGCGGTGGGCCTGCTGATGGCCCTGTGCCTGCCGAAGGCCCGGCGCCCGGTGCAGCAGCACACGCAGCTGCGGGCCAGCAGCGAGGAGGACGCGGCGCTGGAGCGGGCGGAAGAGGTGCTGCGCGGATTCCGCGGCCTGGTTCTGGACGCCTCCGGCACTCCGGTGGCCCGTGCCAAGGTCACGCTGATCGACCGGCGCGGGCGGCAGGCGGGGGCGACGGTCTCCGGCGAGGACGGCACGTACGCACTGGCCGTGCCGGCGCAGGGAGCGTACGTGCTGGCCGCGAAGGCCTCCGGCCATGGGCCGCTCGCCTCTGCCGCCACGCATTCCGGGGAGGAGCGGGCTGTCGCTCTGGATCTTTCGTTGCCCGGGGAGACTGTGAGCGCCTAGAACTCGGGGGTACTGCCCGTCCGGCGACCGACTCGCCGTCGTGGCTGGTCGCGCAGTTCCCCGCGCCCCTGCACAACGCACCCCCTGTCACATCAGTGGCCGGGGGTGCGGCAGCATGGGCGGTCGGACCGACGTACGACAGAGAGGCGCCCCATGCCCGTCCCCGCACCCAAGCCCGACATCCTGGCCGCGTTCGAGGCGGCCAAGGGGTTCATGCCCGTGGACGAGGGGCTGGCGTTGTACGCGGCGGCAGTGGAGGCGGGACGGCTGGGACTGCCGTTGCTGGAGGTCGGGACGTACTGCGGGCGGTCCACGGTGCTGCTCGCCGACGCGGCCCGTACGGCGGGGGTCACCGTACTGACCGTCGACCATCACCGCGGCAGCGAGGAGCAGCAGCCCGGGTGGGAGTACCACGACCCGGAGACCGTCGACCCCGAGATCGGCCTGATGGACACCCTGCCCACCTTCCGCCGCACGCTGTTCCGGGCGGGGCTGGAGGAGCAGGTGGTCGCCCTCGTGGGCCGCTCCCCGCAGATCGCGGCGATCTGGAACTCCCCGCTCGGCTTCGTGTTCGTCGACGGCGGCCATACGGACGAGCACGCCGGCGCCGACTACGAGGGCTGGGCGCCCCATGTGGCCGAAGGCGGGCTGCTGGTCGTCCACGACGTCTTCCCGGAGCCCGAGGACGAGTTCACCGGCCAGGCGCCGTACCGGGTGTACCTGAGGGCCCTCGGGTCCGGGGCGTTCACGGAGGTCTCGGCGACCGGCTCCCTGCGTGTCCTGCGGCGAACGGGCGCGGGGATCTGAGGGCCCGGTTACATGGGGGACCACTCGAACTCCGCTTTACAAACACCCGTGACCCGATTTGCTACCTCAAGACGGTAGAGCAATTCGCTCATCTAATAGCGGCAGCACTCACGCTCACCGTCTTGATGCTCTGACTCTCACTGACGCCAGCACTAGCCTCCCGACTAATATCTCTTTCACAGGATCGCAACCCCTGGCTAGGACACGGAGGATTTATCATCCTCACCGACTTCGATGGCGACTCCGCCACTGACAGGTCCGGCAGCATGACCAGCCAACGCCTTACGCGCAACCGGATCTCCCACACGGAGACTTAGCACAGTGGAGGCACCCAGGCGCACGAACGATCACCCTCTGGGGCCTCCACTGGCGTCATGTCGAGATACCTATGCTTGTGGGCAGGGCTTCAGAGTCCCAGAGAGGAAGGTCAGGTTGCCCACATACACCCACCCCTTGTCACCATCGATCGCTTCACTCCCGTAGTACCACAAGTTGCCTTGCAGGTTGGTGTAATAGCACCACGCGTAGAACTTACGCCCTTCAAGCGCAAACTTGGCATCGGCACAGCCAGTGTATGGCCCCTTCTTAAGCGGAAGAGTCTTCTTGAGGCGGAACACCCCACTGGACGTGTCTGCAGGTATTGCCGTACTGAAGCAAAGACCTTGAGGGCCGACATTGGCGGCGCTGGCGTTGGCGGCACTTACACCGATCAGAGGTATACCCAACAGCGCACCAACCGCCATCAGCGTCAGAGCCCTCTTCTTGATGCTCATGAAACTCCCCCTCGGAATTGAATTAATAGTGGCATGTGCACGATAATACACTTGCTATCCTGTCGCAATCCCTGAAATCGCCAAACTGGACGCGCCCTTCCCGGACAGGAGCCACCCGCTCATGGCCGCCTTCAGCTCCAGCTGAGGCAACAGTAGAGCCTTGCAACCACTGCACAACAAAGCGATATTTTCGCCGAATCGGCCATCGCTCAACCGCGCCGCTTCAGCAGCTTCCAGTTCGATGGAAGGGTGTCAGACGCACAGACGCAGCGAATACGCCGTAGGGTGGCAGACGTGTCGTACGTAGGCCCGGAGTTCGAACCCTCGCAGCCCCGCCGGTTCCGGCGCGGGCCGCTGACCGTGGCGCTCGCCGCGCTGGTGCCGGGCGCGCTGCTCGGCTGGGTGGTGTACGAGGCGGTGGGCGGCGGAGCCGGCGGCGGCTCGGACCGCACGGCCGCCGTCGCCACGCCCGCCGGCACCGCCTCCCCCTCGGCGTCCGTCGGGGACGACGGCAAGCAGCCCTCGGCGGCGCCCGCGTCCGCCTCCCTGAAGGGCAAGGTCGTCGTCATCGACCCCGGGCACAACCAGGACAACTTCCAGCACACGACCGAGATCAACCGCAAGGTGGACATCGGGACGAACAAGAAGGAGTGCGACACCACCGGGACGTCCACGAACGCCGGTTACACCGAGGCCCGGTTCACCCTCGACGTCGCCCACCGGCTGCGCACGCTGCTGCAGAAGCAGGGCGCCACGGTGAAGCTGACCCGTGACGGCGACCACCCGGCCTGGGGGCCGTGCGTGGACCAGCGGGCCCGGATCGGCAACGAGGCGCACGCCGACGCCGCGATCTCCATCCACGCCGACGGCTCCGCGGCCGGCAACCGCGGCTTCCACGTCATCCTCCCCGGGTCCGTGCACGCCGGTGCCGCCGACACCCGCAAGATCGTGGGCCCTTCCCATGACCTCGGCACACGCCTCGCGGGCACCTTCCTGCGCGACACCGGCGAGCCGCCGTCCAACTACCTCGGCGGAGGTACCGGTCTCGTCACACGCACCGACCTCGGCGGTCTCAATCTGTCAACGGTTCCGAAGGTGTTCATCGAGTGCGGCAACATGCGCGATAGCAAGGACGCGGCACTGCTGACCAGCGGCGCCTGGCGGCAGAAGGCCGCGCAAGGGATCTCTGAGGGAATCGTGAGTTTCCTGCGTCGGTCGTGACCGGTGGGCGGAACCAGGCGGACAGCCGGATCTTGCGGACGGTAGTGTCTACCGACGACGAGACGACTTACGAAGGACCTGAAGTGAATATCCGCTCCCTCACTAGAGGCGACGGCGTGGTGATCGGAGCAGCGGTGGTGCTGTTCATCGCTTCGCTCCTCACCTTCCAAAGCTACTCGGGCTACGGCTCCAGCATCAGCCGGAACTCCTGGGACGACCTGGGTGAAGGCCTGGGTATCTACATGGGCGCGGTCATCGGTGGTGCCCTCATCGTCGTCAACCGCTGCCTGCCGCAACCGCGCAAGGTACTGGGGCTCGACCTGGGTCAGGCCGGCACCGGGTTCGGGATCCTGGCAGCCTGGTCGCTGCTGTGGTCGCTGATCGACGTCCCCGACGGAGTGAGCGCCGGCGCCGGCCTCATCCTCGGTTTCATCGCCGCGGCGGTACTCGCGGGCGCCGCCATCGCCACCCCCCTCGTCCCCGCCCTCCAGGCCGCCCTGCTCCCGGCGCCCAAGCCGGTCGCCCCGCAGCCCTACGGTGCGCAGCCGCCCGGTGGTTACGGGTACCCGGGTGCGCAGCCGCAGCAGCCGTACGGTGCGCAGCCGCAGCCGGGCCAGCCGTTCGGGCAGCAGCAGCCGGGCGCTCCGGCGCCGGCGGCGCAGCCGGCTCCGGCCGCCGCGGACTTCTCGCCGTTCTGGTTCGCCGTGCCGGTGACCCGTCCGCTGTTCGGCGAGGACGGCTCGCCGACCCCGATCGCCGAACTGGCGCCGGGCACCTGGTACCTGGCCGTCGAACAGCGCGGCGCCCAGCTGGTCGCGCAGACCCAGGACGGCCGCCGGGGCGTGCTCCAGGACACCTCCGGTATCCAGCGCGGCTGACCGCACAGCGCCGCACACGGCCCCTCGCCCTTCCGGGCGGGGGGCCGTTGCCGTACAGTCGCCTCCCGGCTGGGGAACTGACGGTCCGTCAGGAGGCAGGCGTATGCGGCTCGGTCTGGCACTCGGGTACTGGGGACGCGGTCCGGAGGCCGGTCATGTGCCGCTCGCCCAGGAGGCCGAGCGGCTCGGCTATCACTCGGTGTGGACCGCGGAGTCCTGGGGCTCGGACGCGTTCACCCCGCTGACCTGGATCGCGGCGCGGACGTCGACGATCAGGCTGGGGACGGCCGTTGCCCAGATGGCCGCCCGCTCGCCGACCACCACCGCGATGCACGCGCTCACCCTGGACCATCTGTCCGGCGGCCGGATGCTGCTCGGGCTCGGCCTGTCCGGGCCGCAGGTGGTGGAGGGCTGGTACGGCCGTCCGTTCCCGAAGTCGCCGCTGACCGCGACCCGGGAGTACGTGGAGGTCGTACGGCAGGTGCTGCGGCGCGAGGGGCCGGTGGAGGTGGACGGGCGGTTCCATCCGCTGCCCTACCGGGGGCCGGAGGGCACCGGGCTCGGCAGGCCGCTCAAGCCGATCACGCACCCGCTCCGCCCGGACCTGCCCGTCCTGCTGGGCGCCGAGGGGCCGAAGAACGTGGCGCAGACGGCCCGCGTCGCCGACGGCTGGCTGCCGCTGTACTGGGCGCCGAGCCGGCCCGAGGTGTACGGGGACGTGGTGCGCCGGCTGCCCGAGGGGTTTCTCGTGGCGCCGATGGCGAGGGTGAAGGTGTGTGACGACGTCGCCGAGGGGCTGCTGCCCGTGAAGGCCATGCTCGGCTTCTACATCGGCGGCATGGGCCACGCGGCGCGGAACTTCCACGCCGACCTCATGGCGCGCATGGGGTACGAGAAGGAGGCCCGGCGCATCCAGGAACTGTTCCTCGCGGGGCGGCGGGAGGAGGCCGTGCTGGCCGTGCCGGACGCCTTCGCCGACGAGATCTCAC
The DNA here is from genome assembly GCF_001514035.1 of Streptomyces yokosukanensis. Taxonomy (GTDB): domain Bacteria; phylum Actinomycetota; class Actinomycetes; order Streptomycetales; family Streptomycetaceae; genus Streptomyces; species Streptomyces yokosukanensis. Next base: position 181,334 of record NZ_KQ948211.1, read on the forward strand.
TGGTCGGTCCGCGCGAACGCATCGCAGAGCGGCTTCAGTTGTGGCGTGCGGGTCCGGTGACGGACCTGCTGGCCCTGTCTCCGGACCCGCACAGCCTCAGGGTGCTGGCGGAGCTGAACTCCTAGCTTCCCTTGGCGAGTTGGGACGTGGAGGGCACCTGGTTCTTGACCGGGGCACCGGCACTCGCGCCGGCGTCCTTGACCTTGCCGATGATGTCGTTGAAGGAATTGGCCGCGCCGTCGTCACCCTTGCGGAGCTTGGACGGCAGGTCCTTCAGGGCGTCGATGCCGGCGCTGAGCGGTGCGAGCGCCTTGGAGAGCGTCGGATCGCCCTGGGCGTTCCGCTGGGCCGCCTTGAGGCGGTTGTAGGTGAACGCACCGGCCAGAGCCGCCTTGACCAGGGCCGACCTGCGGCCCTTGGCGCCCTTCTTGAACTTCCCGGCCTTCAGGGGCTTGACGATCCACTGGTAGGTCGCGCCGGCCGCGAGGCCCGCGTTCGCGACGAACCGGGTCTTGGCGAACTTCTGGCGTTCGGCGGATGTGGTCGGGCTGGGCTTGGCGGCGGCGGGGACGGCCTGAACCGCCGCGGTGTCCTTCGTGCTGGTGTTCGCGCTGCTGCCGCAGGCGGTGGAACCGGCCAGCAGGGCGGTACAGAGCGTGAGCGCCACGCAGAGGCGCCGTATCGGTACGGGCACGGGGTCCTCCGGACGTGTCTCCCCGAGCGGTTTGCTTCCTTTGGCAGGGTCGCCCGGTCGAGTCGGATCCGCCACTTGGGGGGCACGGCAGACCCGCGCCCCTTACGGGGCGCCGCACCACCGGCTCTCAGTCGCAGCAGTCCGGGTCCAGGCCCGTCGGCAGATGCTCGCCGCCGAAGACCGCGCAGGTGGCCTCGTGGCCGCCGAGGGCCGCGACGGCGAGCAGGAGGGAGCCGGCCGTCCAGGTGGTGAGTTCGCGGGGCCAGATCGCCTCGTCGTCGAAGACGTAGCCCGTCCAGTACAGGCCGCTCTGCGCGTCGCGCAGGTGCTGGATGGACTGCAGGATCTCCAGGGCGCGGTCGGACTCGCCCACCGCCCACAGGGCGAGGGCGAGTTCGCTGGACTCGCCGCCGGTCACCCAGGGGTTGGGGACCACGCAGCGCACGCCGACGCCGGGTACGACGAACCTCTCCCAGGACCCGGCGATGCGAGCCCTGGCCTCCTCGCCGGTGAGCGCGCCGCCGAGGACCGGGTAGTACCAGTCCATCGAGTAGCGGTCCTTGTCCAGGAAGCGTTCCGGGTGCCGGCGGATCGCGTGGCGCAGTGCCCCCGCCGCCAACTCCCAGTCCGGCTGGGGCTCTTCGCGCTGATCGGCGATGGCGAGCGCGCAGCGCAGCGCATGGTGGACCGAGGAGCTGCCGGTGAGCAGGGCGTCCGCGGTGGGCGTGCCGTCGTCCTCGCGGCGCCAGCCGATCTGGCCGCCGGGCTGCTGGAGCCCGAGCACCCATTCCACTGCCGCGTAGACGGTCGGCCACATGCGGTCCAGGAAGGTGTCGTCTCCGGTGGACAGGTAGTGGTGCCACACGCCCACGGCTATGTAGGCGACGAAGTTGGACTCGCGGGCGCGGTCGGTGACGTCGTCGTGGGCGCCGTCGGCGTAGGCGGCGTACCAGGAGCCGTCCTCGTTCTGGTGCCGGGCCAGCCAGGTGTACGCCCGCTCGGCGGCCTCGTGCTCGCCGGCCGCGTCCAGGGCCATCGCGGCCTCGGTGTGGTCCCAGGGGTCCAGGTGGTGGCCGCGGAACCACGGGATCGCGCCGTCCTCCCGCTGTACGGCGAGGATGCCGCGGACGGTCGCGGCGGCCTGCCCGGCGGTGAGGACCCCGGGCAGGACGAGGTGTTCTGTCCGGGGGGTGGTCACTTGGCGGCCGCCCCTTCGGCGAGGCGCGGGAGGTGCGGCTTGGTCGCGTAGACCACGAAGCTCTTGCCGATCAGCGGGTTGAGGGCCTGCTCGGCGACCCGGGTGGCGAGCGGCTTCTTCATGATGTCCCAGACCAGCAGCTTGTGGTACGCCCGTACCGGCAGCGCCTTGTCGTTGTCGACGCCGAACGCGCACTTCAGCCACCAGTACGGCGAGTGCAGCGCATGCGCGTGATGGCTGCCGTAGGGCTTCAGGCCCGCCTCGCGGACCTTGGCGACCAGCTCGTCGGCCTTGTAGATGCGGATGTGGCCGCCCTCGACCTCGTGGTAGGCGTCGGACAGCGTCCAGCAGACCTTCTCGGGGCCGTAGCGGGGCACGGTGATCGCGATCCGCCCGCCCGGCTTGAGGACGCGCACCATCTCCGCCAGCACCCCCTTGTCGTCGGGGATGTGCTCCATCACCTCGGAGATGACGACGACGTCGAAGGACTCGTCGGGGAAGGGGAGCGCGAGGGCGTCCCCCTCCATGGCGGTGGCGGTGGCGCCGGCCGGCGCCTCCCCGGCCTCCTTCATCGCCGCGAACCACTTGGCGACCTCGCGGATCTCCTCGGCGTTCTGGTCCAGGGCCACGACCTGGGCGCCGCGCCGGTAGCACTCGAAGGCGTGCCGGCCGGCCCCGCAGCCGAGGTCCAGGACCCGGTCGCCCGGGGCGAGCGGGAACCGGGAGAAGTCGACGGTCAGCACGTGGCCCTGCTTTCGGTGTAGACGCCTGTTGCGGCCGTGGGGCGGCCCTCGGTCTGCTCGGTGTGCGGCCCGGGGCGCGGGCCGCCGTCGAAGGTCCCCCCGCGCGAGCCCTTTCGAGCGTGGGAGAGGGCGATGGCCTCGCGGTAGTGGGCGACGGTGCCCTCCGCGGCGCGGGCCCAGGTGAAGTGCCGCAGCACCCGCTCCCGGCCCGCCGCACCGAGCCGTCCGCGCAGCTCGCGGTCGCCCAGGAGCCGTACGAGCCCGGCGGCGAGCGCGTCCGCGTCGCCCGGGGTCACGGCCAGGCAGGTCTCGCCGTCGCGGCCGGCGACCTCGGGGATGGCTCCGCCGGTCGTGGCGATCAGCGGGGTGCCGGTGGCCATGGCCTCGGCGGCGGGCAGCGAGAAGCCCTCGTAGAGCGAGGGCACGCAGGCGACCTCGGCCGAGCGGATCAGGTCGACCAGTTCGGCGTCGGAGATGCCCTTGACGAACTCGACTGCGCCGTGGAGGCCGTAGCGCTCGATCGCCGCCCAGGCCGGTCCCTCCTCGGGGCGCTTGCCGACGACGACGAGATGGGCGGCCGGGTGCTCGGTGCGCACCTTGGCCAGGGCCTCCACGAGGAACACCAGTCCCTTCAGCGGCACATCGGCGCTGGAGGTGGTGACGATCCGGCCCGGCACCTCGGCCACGGCCGGATTCGGCGCGAACAGATCGGTGTCGGCGCCGATGTGGACCACGTGGAGGCGGTCGTCGCGGACGCCGAGGTGGTCCGCGATCTCCTGTCGGGAGGTGCCGGAGACGGTGAGGATCGAGGGCAGCCGGCGCGAGACGCGCTTCTGCATCCGGGTGAAGGCGTACCAGCGGCGCACCGAGTAGCGGCGCTGCCAGCCCTCGGCCGCGTCCAGCTCCAGCTGCCGGTCGACGGTGATGGGGTGGTGGACGGTGGTGACCAGCGGCGCGCCGATGTCCCCCAACAGCCCGTATCCCAGGGTCTGGTTGTCGTGGACGACGTCGAACTCGCCGCGGCGGGCGCGCAGATGGCGGCGGGCGCGCAGCGAGAAGGTCAGCGGCTCGGGGAAGCCGCCGGTCCACATCGTGGCGACCTCCAGGGCGTCGATCCAGTCCCGGTACTCGCCCCGCCCCGGGGTGCGGAAGGGGTCGGGCTGGCGGTAGAGGTCGAGGCTGGGCAGCTCGGTGAGGGTGATTCCGGGGTACCCCTCGTCGAGGACGGGGTAGGGCTGTGAGCCGATCACCTCGACCCGGTGCCCGAGCCGGGCCAGCTCGCGCGACAGGTGCCGGACGTAGACGCCCTGGCCGCCACAGAACGGGTTCCCTTTATAGGTGAGGAGCGCGATGTCGAGCGGTCGCCCGCCGTCGGCGGCGGGGGCCTCCTGGGCACCCGCATCCTGGGCCTCAGCGGTCACTCCGTGCCCCCTTCTGCCTGCGCTGTCCCGCGAGACTACGACGGGACGGTAATCTAGAACAAGTTTCAGACTTGATCGTTCAAGAGGCTTTGAATCTACCGGCAGGTAGGGGAGCTGTGAGCAGTGGATCAGGTGATTCGCGCCACGGCGCGCAGCCCTGCCATGCTGTGTGATCACGTGCCCCACAGACGCTTTCACCGACTGTCACGGAACGGGACCCATGCCTGCGGAACCCAAGGTGGAAACAGTTACGTCCCGGCCCTCCTCGTCGCCGCTCACCGAGCGCCAGGAGGCCCGCCGCCGCAGGATCCTGCACGCGAGCGCACAGCTGGCCAGCCGGGGCGGTTTCGACGCCGTACAGATGCGTGAGGTGGCGGAGTCCTCCCAGGTGGCCCTGGGCACCCTGTACCGCTACTTCCCCTCCAAGATCCACCTGCTGGTGGCGACCATGCAGGACCAGCTGGAGCACATGCACGGCACCCTGCGCAAGAAGCCCCCGGCGGGCGAGACGGCGGCCGAGCGGGTATCGGAGACCCTGATGCGGGCCTTCCGCGCCCTCCAGCGGGAGCCGCACCTGGCCGACGCGATGGTGCGCGCGCTGACCTTCGCCGACCGCAGCGTCTCGCCGGAGGTCGACCAGGTCTCCCGCCAGACGACCCTGATCATCCTGGACGCGGTGGGCCTGGAGCACCCCACGCCCGAGCAGCTCTCGGCGGTCCGCGTCATCGAGCACACCTGGCACTCCGCGCTGATCACCTGGCTCTCGGGCCGCGCGTCCATCGCCCAGGTGAAGATCGACATCGAGACGGTGTGCCGCCTGATCGACCTGACGGAACCAGGCGGCACCCGCTGAGGGTCCCGGCTCCTACTCCTCCGGCGGGAACACCGCCTCCCCGTTCTCCCGCAGGGTGATCAGGATCGCCTCCACGGGGCAGCTCTCGGCCGCCCGCAGGATCGGTTCGCTGGCGTCGGCGTCCGGGGCCACCGGGTGGGACTGGCGGGCGGAGTCGAGGCGGAAGCGGTCCGGGGCGTGGTGGAGGCACTGCGCCGAGCCGATGCACACCGACCGGTCGACCTCGACGTGCCAGCGGTCGCCCATGGCCTACGCCCCCGCCGGCAGGTGGATCATCTTGTGCTCCAGGTACTCGCCGTACCCCTCCGGGCCGAACTCCCGCCCCAGGCCGGAGTTCTTGTAGCCGCCGAACGGGCCGAGCATGTCCAGGCTGAAGGTGTTGACCGAGTAGGTGCCGGTGCGGACCTGGCGGGCGATGTCGATGCCGTGCTCCACGTCGGCCGTCCACACGCTGCCCGAGAGGCCGTAGTCCGAGTCGTTGGCGATCTTCACCGCCTCCTGCTCGTCGCCGTAGGGGAGCAGGCAGATCACCGGGCCGAAGATCTCCTCGCGGGCGATGCGCATGGCGTTGTGGACGTCGCCGAACAGGGTCGGCTCGACGTACCAGCCGCGCTCCTGAGCGTCCGGACGGCCGCCGCCGGTGAGTACCTTGGCGCCCTCCTCCTGCCCGATCCGGATGTAGTCGAGATTGCGCTGCTGCTGGCGGCGGGCGACCAGCGGGCCGACCTGGGTCGCCGGGTCCAGCGGGTCGCCGACCTTCAGCGCGCTCGCGGCCTGGACGAAGGCATCGGCGAACTCGTCGTAGCGGGCGCGCGGGACGAGGATGCGGGTCTGGGCCACACACGCCTGCCCGTTGTTCATCCAGGCGGCCGGGACGATGCCGGCCACCGCCGTGTGCACTTCGGCGTCCGGGAGGACGACCGCCGCCGACTTTCCGCCCAGTTCCAGGGTGACCCGGGTGAGGTTGCGGGCGGCGACCTCCATCACCCGCCTGCCGGCGGCGACCGAGCCGGTGAAGGAGACCTTGTCGACGCCGGGGTGGCCGACCAGGTACTCGCTGACCTCGCGGTCGGCGGGGAGGACGGAGAGGACCCCCTCGGGGAGACCGGCCTCCCGCGCGATCTCGGCCAGCAGATACGCGTCCAGCGGGGACTCCGGGGACGGCTTCAGCACGACCGTGCAGCCGGTCAGCAGCGCGGGCGCGAGCTTGGCGGCCGCGACGAACTGCGGGACGTTCCAGGGGACCACGGCCGCGACCACCCCGACCGGCTCACGCCGGACGAGGATCGGGCCGAGGACGCCGTCGCGGCGCTCCTCGTAGGTGAAGTCCCGCGCGACCCTGATCGCCGCGTCCCACACCATCATCGCGCCGAGCGCCTGGGCGAGGACGCTCCAGGAGTACGGGGAGCCGTTCTGCGACGAGATGACCCGCGCGATCTCCTCGTGCCGCGCGGCGATGCCGTCCTTGATCCGGGTGACGACCTCGATCCGCTCCTGCGGCGTGGCGCGCGGCCACGGCCCCTCGTCGAAGGCGCGGCGCGCCACGTCCACGGCCCGGTCCACGTCCTGCGGACAGGCGTGCGGCACCCGGCCGATGACCTCCTCCGTGTGCGGGGAGATCACCTCGATGACGTCCTTGCCCAGGGGATCGGTCAACTCCCCGCCGATGAACAGCTGTCCGTGTTCCACGCGCTCGGTCATGGCCGTCCGCCTCCCACCGCACCGCAAGTGTTTCTGACGCTGTTTCAGAACTGATATCAGTTCTAGTTATCATGGGCAATGGCCGTGGGACGGCCCGGCGGTGGCGCCGGGCGGAGGGGCGGAGGACCTGATGGTGACGACGTTCGATCACGGCGGGGGCGTGCGGTCCGTGGCGGTGCCCATACCGGACAATCCCCTCGGCCACACGCTGGTGTACGTCGTGGAGACCGACCGCGGACCGGTGCTCATCGACACCGGGTGGGACGACCCCGACGCCTGGGACACGCTCGTGGCGGGGCTGACGGCCTGCGGTACGGCGGTGTCACAGGTGTACGGCGTGGTCATCACCCACCACCACCCCGACCACCACGGCCTGTCGGCCAAGGTGCGCGAGGCCTGCGGCGCCTGGGTGGCGATGCACGAGGCCGATGCGGCGATCGTGCGCAGGGCGCGCCGGACACGGCCCGAGCGGTGGTTCACGTACATGGCGGCCAAGCTGACGGCTGCCGGAGCGCCCGAGGAGCATGTGGCCCCGCTGCGCGGCGCACGGGGCCGGAGCCTGCCCGGCCTCTCCCCCGCCCTGCCCGACCGGGAGATCGTCCCCGGTGAACTCCTCGACCTGCCCGGCCGCCGGCTGCGCGCGATCTGGACCCCGGGCCACACCCCCGGCCACGTCTGCCTGCACCTGGAGGAGGAGCACCCCGCCCGACTCGTCGGCCGCGGCCGCCTGTTCAGCGGGGACCACCTGCTGCCCCGGATCACCCCGCACATCGGTCTGTACGAGGACCCCGACGACGCGACCGTCACCGACCCCCTCGGCGACTACCTCGACTCCCTGGAACGGATCGGCCGCCTGGCCCCCGCCGAGGTCCTCCCCGCCCACCAGCACACCTTCACCGACGCGACGGGACGGGTACGGGAGTTGCTCACCCATCACGAGGAACGGCTGGCCGGTCTGCTCGCCCTGCTCGCCGAGCCGCTCACCCCCTGGCAGCTCGCCGAGCGCATGGAGTGGAACCGCCCCTGGTCCGAGATCCCCTACGGCTCCCGGACCATCGCCGTCTCGGAAGCCGAGTCCCATCTGCGCCGCCTGGTGAAACAGGGCCGCGCGGAACCGGTGCCGGGCAGCGAGCCGGTGACGTACGTGGCGGTGTGAGGGGGTGGGTGAGGGGACGTTGCGTGGGGTGAGCGAGAGGCTCCGTGCTACACAGCCTCATGGAACCCTTTGAGCGGCTGCTCGCCGAACGCGCCTGCGAGCGCCTGGTCGTCGACTTCGTCCACCGGCTCGACCTCGGTGAACCGGCCACCGTGGCCGCACTGTTCGCCGAGGACGGCGCCTGGGAGTGGCCCCCGCCGGGGGACGGGCGCCGGATCGAGGGCCGGGAGGCGCTGGGCGCGTACTTCGGCTCCCGCCCCGCCGACCGGCTCTCCCGCCGGCTGATGTCCAATGTGCTGGTCACCGTGACCGGTCCGGACACGGCAAGCGCCGTCTCGTACTTCTCGACGTACCGCATCGACGGCCACCGGGGCGACATGGTCCCGGCCGGGCCGCCCGTCCAGGTCGGCCACTACGAGGACGTCTTCCGCCGGATCGACGGCACCTGGCTGATCGCCTCCCGCACCCTGCACCTGCCCTTCGCCGGCGACACCCCGAAGGTCCGGCCGAGGCCGTGACGCCGGTCACCGTGGTGTTGTGCGCACGGCCACTCCTCGGGGCGCTCGGGGGTGCCGGTAAAGTGGCCGAGTCGTCATCACACCCGTACGGGGGGAAGCCGGTGCAATTCCGGCGCCGACCCTCCCCCGACTCTCGGCTTCGCTCGAGCCGGGGGCACCCCCATCCGTCAGCCGCCTCCCGGCGGTGAGCCGGAATGCCCCGGACGGGACGTTGACCGGCTCGCGTGCGTCGGCGGCCCGCCGCGCACGGCACCGTCGAGGTTTACGGAGCCGAGCCGCCCGGGGTGTCTCCCGTGCGCTGCCGGTTCCCCGCAGGAGAGGCAGTCGCCGACCATGAACGTCCGCCGCAGTGCCGCGGTTCTCGCCGCCGTAGGCGTGCTGGCCGCCGCCGCACCCGCCATGGCCGCCGGCCCGTCGCCTTCTGTGAAGGCCGCGATCCCGTCCGGGCTCTACGGCACGTCCGACCCCACCTACGACGGTGTGTGGCGGCAGTCGCTGACGCTGATCGCCCAGCGGACCCTCGGCTACGAGCCGGCCGCGAAGGCCGTGGACTGGCTCGCCGGGCAGCAGTGCACGAACGGCGCCTTCGCCGCCTTCCGCGCCGATCCCGCCAAGGCCTGCGACAGCAAGGTCATGGTGGACACCAACAGCACCGCCGCCGCGGTCCAGGCGCTCAAGGCCACCGGCGGGCACGACGACGCCGTCGGCAAGGCGGTGACCTGGCTGAAGTCCGTGCAGAACAAGGACGGCGGCTGGGCCTACTACCCCGGCAAGGCCAGCGACACCAACTCCACTTCCGTGGTCGTGGGCGCGCTGACCGCGACCGGCGCCGACCCGGCGAAGGTCACCAAGGAGGGCAAGTCCCCCTACGACCTCCTCGCCGCCATGTCCCTGCCCTGCGACCAGGACGGTGGCGGCGCCCTCGCCTACCAGCCGGACAAGAAGGGCAAGCCCGCCGCCAACGCGGACGCGACGGCGGCCGGTGTCCTCGGCGCGCTCGGCAAGGGATTCGTCGCCCGGGCCGGCAAGGCTCCCGCCGACGCCGCCTGCGCGAAGGCCGCGCATCCCACTGCGGCACAGGTCGCCGACAACGCCGGCGCCTATCTGGCGGCGGCCGTCGGCAAGACCGGGCACCTCCAGTCCACGCTGGCCGGCGCCAAGCCCCAGCCGGACTACGGCAACACGGCGGACACCGTCGTCGCGCTCGCCGCGGACGGCCGGACCGAGCCGGCGAAGAAGGCGTACGACTGGCTGGAGAAGAACGCCGGCCCGTGGGCGAAGCAGAGCGGCCCCGCGGCGTACGCCCAGTTGATCCTCGCCGCCCACGCGATCGGCGCGCAGCCGGGTGACTTCGGCGGCACCAGCCTCGTGCGGTCCCTCAACGAACTGGGCCCCGCCCCGCGGATGGACTCCGCCGGACACGAGACCGGGAAGGCCGAGAAGTCCGACGGCGGCTCGAAGTTCGGCCTCTGGTGGTTCGTCGGCGTCTGCCTCGTCGCGGGCATCGGCATCGGCTTCCTGTTCAGCGGCCGCAAGAAGCGCCGGCCGTGACCGCCGTCCGCCGCACCGCGGGCCTGCTGCTCGCCGCGTTCGCCGCGCTGGTCGCCGCGGTGCCCCAGGCGCACGCCACGGGCTACCGCTACTGGTCCTTCTGGGAGCGGTCGGGCGGGCAGTGGACGTATGCCACGCAGGGCCCGTCGACCGCCCGTCCCGACGACGGCGCCGTGGAGGGCTTCCGCTTCGCGGTGAGCGCGGACTCGGCGGACGCGAGCCGGCCTCGCGGCGCGGCGGACTTCGGCGCGATCTGTTCGGCCACGCCGGCCAAGTCCGGCATGAAGCGGGTGGCCCTGGTCCTCGACTTCGGCACCCCGGCGGACGCGCCGTCCGGCGAGACGCCGCCGGGCGGCCGCACGGCCTGCGCGCGGGTGTCCGCCGACGGCACGACCGCGGAAGCGCTGGCCGCCGTGGCGGGGCCGCTGCGGTACGACACCAACGCGCTGCTCTGCGCGATCTCGGGGTACCCGAAGAAGGGGTGCGGAGAGCAGGTTTCGGCGTCCTCGGACAAGAAGTCGCCGCAGAAGAGCGACGGTTCGGGCGACGGGCCGTCCCTGGGCCTGCCGATCGGCGTGGGTGTCGTAGCTCTTTTGGGAGGCGCGGCGGTGTGGCGGAACCGACGGCGACGCGATGACTCCGTCTGACTGCGGGCCGGTGGGGGCTGGTCGCGCAGTTCCCCGCGCCCCTGGGGGGTTGCGGTCGCCCGAACCCTCAAGGTGCCCCAGCCGTCCCTCCGTCCACCCCGGCGCCTGGTGGCTCTGGGCGTTGAGTCTCGGTACGGCGGCCACCCGCACCACCAATCCGCTCCTGCTCGCCCTTCTCATAGCCGCCTCCGCCTACGTCGTGGCGACGCACCGCACTCCCACCCCCGCCGCCCGCGCCTACGCCGCCTTCGCCAAGCTCGCGTTCGCCGTCCTGCTCGTCCGGATGTTCTTCGCGATCGCCCTCGGCTCCCCCGTCCCCGGCACCCACATCCTGCTCACCCTCCCCGAAGTCCCGCTCCCCCACTGGGCACAGGGCATCCGGCTGGGCGGAAAGGTGACCGCCGAGGCCCTCGTCTTCGCCGGCTACGACGGCCTGAGGCTCGCCACCCTCCTGATCTGCGTCGGCGCGGCGAACGCGCTCGCCGGCCCCGCCCGGCTGCTGAAATCCCTGCCCGGCGCCCTGTACGAGACCGGTGTCGCCGTGGTCGTCGCGCTCACCTTCGCGCCGCATCTCATCGCCGACGTCCAGCGGCTGCGCGCCGCCCGCCGGCTGCGCGGCCGTCCCGACCGGGGCGTGCGCGGCCTGCTGCAGGTCGGACTGCCGGTCCTGGAGGGCGCGTTGGAGCGCTCGGTCGCGCTCGCCGCCGCGATGGAGGCCCGGGGTTACGGCCGCAGTGCCGAGGTGCCCGCCCGTGTCCGCCGTACGACGGCCGCGCTCACCCTCGGCGGCCTGCTCGGCGTGTGCGCGGGAACGTACGGGCTGCTCACTGCCGAGGGCGGCACCTACGGCGTCCCTCTTCTGCTCGCCGGTGTCGCCGCCGCGCTCGCCGGGCTCCGGCTCGGCGGCCGGCGTTCGCTGCGCACCCGGTACCGTCCCGATCCCTGGAACGCGCGGGCCTGGCTGGTCACCGGCTCCGGCGTCGCCGTGGCCGCGCTGCTCAGCCTGGCCTCCGCCCGCGACCCGGAGGCCCTGCACCCGGGCGTGGTCCCGCTCGTCGCCCCCGCTCTCCCCCTGTGGCCCGCCGCGGCGATCCTCCTCGCCCTGCTGCCCGCCTTCGCCGTCCCCCAGGCCCCCAAGGCCCCCAAGGCCCCCAAGGAGCCGTCGTGATCCGCTTCGAGGATGTCAGCGTGACCTACGACGGCGCGGCCGAACCCACGGTCCGGGGCGTCGACTTCGAGGTGCCGGAAGGGGAACTGGTGCTGCTCGTCGGCCCGTCCGGGGCCGGCAAATCGACCGTGCTCGGCGCGGTGAGCGGACTCGTGCCGCACTTCACCGGCGGCACCCTGCGCGGCCGCGTCACGGTGGCCGGCCGGGACACCCGCACCCACAAGCCGCGCGAACTCGCCGACGTGGTCGGCACGGTGGGGCAGGATCCGCTCGCCCACTTCGTGACCGACACCGTCGAGGACGAACTCGCCTACGGCATGGAGTCGTTGGGGCTCGCCCCGGACGTCATGCGGCGCCGGGTGGAGGAGACCCTTGATCTGCTGGGCCTCACCGGGCTGCGGGACCGCCCGATCGCCACCCTCTCCGGCGGGCAGCGGCAGCGGGTCGCGATCGGTTCGGTGCTCACCCCGCACCCCCGGGTGCTGGTCCTGGACGAGCCGACCTCGGCCCTGGACCCGGCCGCGGCGGAGGAGGTCCTCGCCGTGCTCCAGCGCCTCGTGCACGACGTCGGTACGACGGTCCTGCTGGCCGAGCACCGTCTGGAGCGGGTGATCCACTACGCCGACCGCGTCGTCCTGCTCCCCGCTCCCGGCGAACCCCCGGTCACCGGCACCCCGGCCGAGGTGATGGCCGTGTCCCCCGTCCACCCCCCGGTGGTGGCCCTGGGGCGCCTGGCCGACTGGTCCCCCCTCCCCCTGACGGTCCGCGACGCCCGCCGCCGGGCCGCTCCGCTGCGCGAACGGCTGTCCGCGTCCGCCGCCGCGGGCACGCACGCCACCGCGTCCGCGGGTGCGCCGGGGCCGGTCGCGCAGTGCGCTGCCCCCCTTCAGGACGCTCCCGCCGCCGCGGGCGGTCGCACCGGCACAGCGCGGCGCTCCCTCTTCCGGCGCCGCCCCGCCCCCGCCCCCGAGACCACGCGGACCCCCGGCGCCGAGGTCCACGCCCTCTCCGTGCGCAGAGGCCGTATCGACGCCCTGCGCCGCATCGACCTGACCGTCGCCCCCGGCGAGACCCTCGCCCTCATGGGCCGCAACGGCGCCGGCAAGTCCACCCTCCTGTCCTGCCTCGTCGGCCTCATCGCGCCCAGCACCGGATCGGTCACCGTCGGCGGGGTCACCCCCCACCGCACCGCTCCTGCCGACCTCGTCCGCCGCGTCGGCCTCGTCCCGCAGGAGCCCCGTGATCTGCTGTACGCGGACACGGTCGCCGAGGAGTGCACGGCGGCGGACCGGGACGCCGGTGCCGAGCCGGGGACCTGCCGGGCCCTGGTGTCGCGGCTGCTGCCCGGGATCACGGACGACACCCACCCCCGCGACCTCTCCGAGGGCCAGTGCCTGGCGCTCGCCCTGGCCGTCGTACTGACCGCCCGGCCGCCCCTGCTCCTGCTCGACGAGCCGACGCGCGGCCTGGACTACGCGGCGAAGGCCCGTCTGGTGACCGTGTTGCGCGGGCTCGCCGCCGAGGGGCACGCGATCGTGCTGGCCACGCACGACGTGGAGCTGGCGGCCGAGATCGCGCACCGGGTGGTGCTGCTCGCCGAGGGGGACGTCATAGCCGACGGACCGACGGCTCAGATCGTCGTCTCCTCGCCGTCCTTCGCGCCGCAGGTGACGAAGATCCTCGCCCCGCAGCAGTGGCTCACCGTGGCCGAGGTGCGCGAGGCCCTGGCATGAGCGCCCCGCGCCGCTCGGCCCGTCTGCACGCCGTCCGGCTGCGCCCCCGCTCGCTCATCGCACTCGTGCTGGTCGGCGCGGTCGGTGTGGCCGCCTTCGGCTGGCCCTTCCTCGCCCCGCCCACCTCGCAGCTGAGCGCCCACGCCCAGGACGCGCCCTGGCTCTTCGCAGGGCTGCTGGTGCTGCTGGTCGCGGTCGTGGCGGCGACGATCTCCGAGTCGGACCTCGGGCCGAAGGCCGTGGCCATGCTCGGAGTGCTGGCCGCGACGGGGGCCGCGCTGCGGCCGATCGGCGCGGGGACGGCCGGGATCGAGCCGATGTTCTTCCTGATGGTGCTGAGCGGGCGGGTGCTGGGCCCCGGCTTCGGCTTCACGCTGGGCTCGGTGACGATGTTCGCGTCCGCGCTGCTCACGGGCGGGGTCGGGCCGTGGCTACCGTTCCAGATGCTGGCGATGGGCTGGTTCACGATGGGGGCCGGGCTGCTGCCGGGCGCCGTCCGGCTGCGCGGAAGGGCAGAGCTGCTGCTTCTCGGCGTCTACGGCTTCCTCGCCGCCTTCGCCTACGGCACGGTCATGAATCTGGCGGGCTGGCCCTTCATGGGGGCCACCGCCTCGAACATCTCCTTCGACGCCCATGCCTCCGTCCCCGCCAACCTGGCCCGTTTCGTCGCGTACTGCCTGGCCACCTCGCTCGGCTGGGACCTGGGCCGGGCCGTCTGCACGGTGGTGCTGACCCTCGTCCTCGGCCCGGCGGTGCTGCGCGCGCTGCGCCGGGCCACACGGCGGGCCGCGTTCGAGACCGCGGTCACATTCGAGCCCCAGGAGCGCTCACCGGACGGATACGGCGGCTCACCCAGCGGCACGCAGGCGGTGAAGCACCCCACATGACGCGGATCACCTACGATTCCGGCTCGTAGTAACGAATGTCCGATATGCCCGGCAGCTCACCCTCGCTGACCTGCGCATTGAGACCCACGCCACAGAACCGATGTTTCCCGTCGATCCGGCCACAACTAGTAAAAGGGGTCATTGCGGACCTACTGCGAGCCTGCTTGTCTGGACGACGTCGCCAGGCGCCCCGAGCCCTCACAGGCCGCGGCGCCGACGTATGCGGCCATCGCACGAACGATGGCCACGCCATACGGGCGAGCCCCCTGTCCCCGACGCAAGAGGTGCTCCGTGTCCGTTTCCGTCATCCGCCGCATCGCTTCCCCGAAGAAGGCCCTCACCGTCGCCGCCGTGGCCGCCGCCACCGCCGGCATGGCGCTCTCCGCGGCGCCCGCTCAGGCCGCCCCGGCCTCGGCCTCCTCCGCTCAGGCGATCGCGAAGAAGATGATTCCGGACGCCTCGCAGTTCAACGCCTTCAGCAAGATCGTCTCGCACGAGAGTGGCTGGAACCCGTCCGCCACCAACAGCTCCTCCGGTGCCTACGGCCTGGTCCAGGCCCTGCCGGGCTCGAAGATGGCCTCCGCCGGCGGCGACTGGAAGACCAACCCGGCCACCCAGATCAAGTGGGGCCTGGACTACATGAACTCCCGCTACGGCAGCCCGGTCAAGGCCTGGAGCTTCTGGCAGGCGAACGGCTGGTACTGAGCCGCACCCCCCACCAAAGCCTTGAAGGCGGCGGCCCCGATCCCCGGGCCGCCGCCTTCGGCGTTCCCCGGCCCGCGCGTGGTCCACTGAACCGGTGAGCGCGGCGGAGAATGCATCGGCACAAGAGGCGTACGACCCCGAGATGCGCGGGCTGCGGCTGGTGGCCGTGCTGCTGAGCCTGACCGTGGTGAGCGGGCTGATCGACGCCGTCAGCTATCTGGGCCTCGGCCGGGTCTTCACGGCCAACATGACCGGCAACGTGGTCGTCCTCGGCTTCGCGGCGGCCGGCGCGCCCGGCTTCTCCGTCCCGCACACGGCCACCTCACTGGCCTGCTTCCTGCTCGGCGCGGTGACGGGCGGCCGGCTGGCGGCCCGGGTCGGCGGGGGCACCCGGCGCCGGTGGACCCGGCTGACGCTGGCCGCCGAGGCCGTCCTCGTCGGCGCCTCGGCGGCGGTGGCCTTCGCCTGGCCGGACACCAGTGGCACCCGCTACGCGCTGATCGCCCTGACCGCCTTCGCGATGGGCCTGCGCAACGCGACCGTCCGCAAACTCGGCATCCCGGACCTGACCACGACCGTCCTGACCATGACCCTGACCGGCCTGGCCTCCGAGTCCCGCCTCGGCGACGCCACCGGCCACCGCTCACCGCGCCGTACGGCCTCGGTGGTCGCGATGTTCGTCGGCGCCCTCCTGGGCGCGCTGCTGGTCCTCCACCACGGCCTCGGCATCCCGCTGCTGATCGCGGCCGTCGCCTCCGGGGCGCTGGCGGTGGTGGCGTCGGGCCGCGAATGAGTGCGAGCGTGATGCGGACCTCGGGGGAGGCAGGAACGGGGCGTCGGGGTAGGAGTGCTCCTGCCTCCCTCGGGGTGGGCCGACCCGCCGGGTCAGGGCGGGTCAGCCGGTGGTGACCTGGAGTTCCTTGACTCCGTTGATCCAGGCCGAGCGCAACCGGCGCGGCTCGTCGGCCAGCCGCAGGCCGGGCATCGCGTCGGCGATCGCGCCGAAGATCAGGTCGATCTCCAGGATCGCCAGCGACTTGCCGAGGCAGAAGTGCGGACCGCCGCCGCCGAAGCCCAGATGGGGGTTGGGGTCGCGGGTGATGTCGAAGCCGTCGGGGTCGGCGAAGACCTCCGGGTCGTGGTTGGCGGAGGCGTAGAACAGCCCCACGCGGTCGCCCTTCTTGATCCGGACCCCGCCCAGCTCCGTGTCCTCGGTGGCCGTCCGCTGGAAGGCGTTGACCGGGGTCGCCCAGCGCACGATCTCCTCGGCCGTGGTGGCCGGCCGCTCCCGCTTGAACAGCTCCCACTGCTCGGGATGGGTGAGGAAGGCGTGCATCCCGTGGGTGATGGCGTTGCGGGTGGTCTCGTTCCCGGCGACCGCCAGCATCAGCACGAAGAAGCCGAACTCGTCGGAGTTGAGGTTGCCCTCGTCCTCCGCCGCGACGAGGGTCGTGACGATGTCGCGGGCCGGGCACTGCTTCCGCTCGGCGGCCATGTTCATCGCGTAGGCGATGATCTCGGCGGCCGACTCCGCGCCGACCTCCTCGGTGATGGCGTACTCGGGATCGTCGTAGGCGATCATCCTGTTGGACCAGTCGAAGATCTTGGACCGGTCCTCCTGGGGTACGCCGATCAGCTCCGCGATGGCCTGGAGCGGCAGTTCACAGGCGACCTCGGTGACGAAGTCGAAGGCTCCGGAGCGGTCACGGGCGGCCGAGACGATCGACCCGGCGCGCGCCCTGAGCCGTTCCTCCAGGGCGCGGATGGAACGTGGCGTGAAGCCCCGCTGCACGATCTGCCGCACCCGCGTATGTTCCGGAGGATCCATGTTGAGCAGGATCAGCCGCTGGGCGTCGATCGCATCGCGCTGGATGTGCTCGTTGAAGCGGATGATCGCGGTGTTGAGGGTGGAGGAGAAGAGTTCCGGGTGCGTGGAGACGTACTTGACGTCCGTATGCCGGGTCACGGCCCAGTAGCCGGTGTCGGCGAAGCCCGCGACGCCGTGCGGCTGCGCGATCCAGCGGACCGGTTCGGTGCGGCGCAACTCGGCGAACTCGGGCAGGGGCACACGGTGGTGCAGCAGGTCGGGATCGGTGAGGTCGAACCCGTCGGGCAGCGCGGGGCAGTGCATCGGCGGCTCCCGTCGTTGAGTTCTGACGGCCCATCAGCGGGTGCCGTGAAGGTAGTAACGAGTTCTACAAGTAGCAAGAGGCATGGCACCCCCAATCCGTGCGGAATTCGTGCAGATCGCAACTTCGGCACCTGCAAGACCCTTGCGGTGATGGACATCACGTCAGCAGACTGCTGAACAGAACTAGAACGCGTACTAGTTCTGGAGGAGAGCCCTCTCGGAGAGGACCCGCACCCATGGCCGCCGAACCCGTGATCGTCGAAGCCGTCCGCACCCCGATCGGCAAGCGCGGCGGCGCGCTCGCCAATCTGCATCCCGCCTATCTCCTGGGCGAGACCTACCGTGAACTCCTCGGCCGCACCGGCATCCCCGCCGACGCGGTCGAGCAGATCGTCGGCGGCACGGTCACCCACGCCGGCGAACAGTCCATGAACCCCGCGCGCACGGCCTGGCTGACCATGGGCCTCCCCTACGAGACGGCCGCCACGACCGTCGACTGCCAGTGCGGCTCCTCCCAGCAGGCCTCGCACATGGTCGCCAACATGGTCGCGGGCGGCGTGATCGACGTCGGCATCAGCTGCGGCGTCGAGGCGATGTCCCGCGTCCCACTGGGTTCCGGTTCGAAGCACGGCCCCGGAAAGCCGTTCCCGGACGAGTGGAACGTGGACCTGCCCAACCAGTTCGAGGCGGCCGAACGCATCGCCCGCCACCGGGGGTTGACGCGGGAGGACGTCGACGCGCTGGGCCTGCGCTCACAGGAGCGAGCGGCCCACGCCTGGGCGGAGGAACGCTTCAAGCGTGAGACGTTCGCCGTGCAGGTGCCGACGACCGAGGAGGAGCAGTTCGCCGGTCAGGGCATGTGGCGCCTGGTCGACAAGGACGAGGGCCTGCGGGACACGTCGCCGGAGGCGCTGGCCCGCCTGAAGCCGGTGATGCCGACGGCCGTCCACACGGCGGGCAACTCGTCGCAGATCTCGGACGGAGCGGCGGCCATCATGTGGGCGTCCAAGCGGATGGCCCGCGCCCTGAAGCTGAAGCCCCGGGCGCGCATCGTCGCCCAGGCGCTGGTCGGCGCCGACCCGCACTTCCACCTCGACGGCCCGATCGACGCGACGCGCGCGGTGCTGGGCAAGGCGGGCATGTCCCTGAAGGACATCGACCTCGTCGAGATCAACGAGGCCTTCGCCTCCGTGGTGTTGAGCTGGGCGCAGGTCTTCGAGCAGGACCTGGAGAAGGTCAACGTGAACGGTGGTGCGATCGCCCTGGGCCACCCCGTCGGCGCGACGGGCGCCCGCCTGATCACCACCGCCCTGCACGAACTGGAGCGCGCGGACAAGGAGTTCGCGCTGATCACGATGTGCGCGGGCGGTGGACTGGCGACGGGGACGATCATCCAGCGGCTGTAGCCGACGCCCAGGTGACGAAGTCGGTGAAGACGGCGGGGCCGACCGTGAGGATCGGTCCCGCGGGGGTCTTGGAGTCGCGGATGGCGACAGTGGCTTCCGCCAGTTCGGCGACCTCGACACACTGGCCGCCCTGGTCGCTGCTGTAGCTGGACTTACGCCACTTGCTCTCCATAGCGGTCCTCCATCACGCGCCGAATCAACTCCGCCGAGCCCTTGAGGGAGAGTGCGGCGGCCTGCAGATGATCGTAACGGAGCGAGCACTCCCTGACCGTCTCCGGGTTCGCCGTGGGGTGCCCGCTGCGGAAGCTCTCGGTATAGAGGATGGTGGGGTCGTCGGCAAACCGGTAGAGGTCGAACGAGCCGGTGAGGCCCGCGTGCGCTCCTGCGGAGAACGGCAAGATCTGAATGTTGATCCTTGGGTTGTCTTCGAAGGTCAACAGATGAACCAGTTGACCTCGCATGGTCTCCCGGCCGCCGATCTCCGAATACAGTGCGGCCTCGCTGAGGATCGCCCAGAAGACCGGCGGTTCCTCCTTCTCGAACATGTTCTGGCGCGCCAGTCGGACGGCGGTGCGATCGTCGAGGTCGCTTCGGTCCACCGCTCCGAGCACCGCACGGGCGTACGCCGGGGATTGGAGCAAGCCAAGGATCATGTGCGTCTGGAAGGAGCAGATCTCCGCCGCCCGCACCTCCAGCTCCGCCACCTGCTGGAACCACGCCGGGAGCTGACTGCGCATCACCAGCGGATGCAGCCGGGACAGTAAGCCACCCGTGCCCAGCGCCGCATCCACCCGTTCGCTGAAATCCAGCGTCGGCAGCTTCCGTGCCGTCTCGATCTGCCCCACCAGCGACGCGGTGAAGTTGATGATGTCCCCGAGCTGCTTCTGTGTGAGTCCCGCCGCTTCTCGGCAGCGGCGCAACTCGAAGCCGTAGTAGTCGAGCGGTGAGGCGCTCGGGTCGAGGGCGTTGATGTTCACCATGCCAAGTCCCCTCTCGGACCCGTTGTGTTCATCCCGTAGCCCAGCGTAGTGACGCGAGGTCAGCATCGTCCTGTGAACCTCAACATTCCCCACACTCCCCAGTACCGCATGAACCTCACCATCGGCGAGCACTCGGTACGCCACATCCGCCGCATCGTCCGCTCGCTGCTCGACGAATGGCAGCTGACGGAGCTGACGTTCGCCGTGGAACTGGGCGTGAGCGAGCTGGTGACGAACGTCGTACGACACGTACCCGATCGCCGCTGCACCGTACTGCTCGTACGGCAGACGGCGGGCGTGCGGGCCGAGGTGACCGACGGCTACGCCCAACTCCCCCTGTCCAAGCCCGACATGGACCACGACCCGGAAAGCGGACGCGGCCTCGCGCTGCTGGACGCCGTGGTCGACAAGTGGGGGGTGTCGGCGGGTAGCGCGGGAGGCGGCCGGGGCAAGACGGTGTGGTTCGAGTGCGCGGCGGAGGGTGTTTTCCCGACTCCGACCGAGACGTGACCGTTGGGCCGGAAAGGAACGGGCCCCTGGGCGGGGTCGACACTCAGGCGGCTACGCAGGTGACGTGTTCCCTTCCTATGCGGGTCAGAGCAAGAGCCTCCAGTTCCCCTGATGCCATCTCTCGGGTTACGCGATCTCGACGCAAACCCAACTAGTGGCATCGCGCACCCCATGGGTAGCGTTAGTTGGATTGAGTCACCCCCACCTACACAGGAGTCCACAGTGAACCGCCCCGCCCGGCTCGTTACAGCCGCGCTCACCGCATCTGCCGCGCTGCTGCTGAACGCTTGTAGCTCGGGAGGGGGTAGCGGGGCATCCTCGGACAAGATCAAGGGCGTGGACGCGGGGGCGAGCAGTAGCCCGTCGGCCTCGGCCTCCAGGGCGTCCGACGTGAAGCGACCGGAGGTCACGCTGCCATCGACCTTCACGATGAACTTCGAGGGCTGGACGAACAGCAACCCGAAGCTGCAGGCAATCATGGATGACGGCAAGGAAGCTCTGCGAGCGGACCACGCAGCCATCATCGAGGCCGACCCGAATACAAGCCCGGTGGCCTTCTACAACGAGGGCGCTGCTCTGGACTCGGTCCGCACATGGGTCAAGGGCTACGCGAAGACGGATGACAGCCTGGTTGGCAAGGTCAGGGTCTTCGATTCCCAAGTTCAGGTGAACGGCCAGGGATTGGGTGTGCTCTTCTACTGTGTGGATGAAGGGAAGGCGGACACCAAAAACCGGAAGACGAACAAGCTCGCGGGCACCCCGACGGGTACCAGCCCGTACCTCCAGTACCGGACCACGTTGGAGAAGACCTCCCAAGGGGTCTGGAAGACGCGGTCGGTGCAGACTGAGCGGGGAGCATGCGGGCAGTGAGGGGCGCACGCAAGGGCCTGTGCTTGTTGTCTGCCACATTCGTCGCTCTGATGGCATCTGCCACCGCGGCGTACGGCTACGGCGGGGGCGGCGACGTGTCTCCCAGCCCGCCTGCGCAGAAGCAGCCTTCCGGTGACGCCTCCGGCAGCACGCTGACCGCGGCAGCCACCGCGACCCGCATCAAGGTCACCCAGGTCAGCGGCGGTACCGGCAGCTCCGCCAAGCCACTGGCCCCAGTGGACCCCAATTGGCGGCCGCCAGCGTGCTGGTACGAGCCCGTGGCCACCCCCAGCAGCTCAAGGACGCGGTCAGCCGCCTCAAGAGGAACCCCAACGGGGACCTGGTGCCCGTCACTCCGTCTCTCAGCTGGGGCGAGCAGCTGATGGTGGACCACTACGAGAAGGACAAAGCGGAGTTCGGGAGCGGAGCGGGCTATACGAACTACAACCTCGGCAAGGACGGCATGTTCTGGCGCGGGGTGATCAACCCGAACAGGCGGAACGACATCGCTTCGGCCGACTGCGAGCAGACCCTGTTCTGGCAGAACGCCCGTACCCTGCCGAACGACAAGCACGCCCCCACTCCCGATGTCCTCGCCGCCTACGCCTACAACAAGATCAATGTCCCGAAGACCGAGGTCGAGGTGAGGCCCACCGTCAAGTCCACGGTGAATCTTCCGACCTGGGTGTGGTTGGACAAGGCCAAGTTTCAGCCGGTCAAGGTCCGCGCCGAGCTGCCGGAAGTCGGTGTGTGGGCGGAGACGACAGCGAAGCCCATCGCCCTGCACCTGGACCCGGGCACGTCCGACGCCGAGACGTACCCAGCCTCTGGCGACTGCACGATCAACGCCGACGGATCCATTGGCGCTCCCTACACCGCAGGTGACGCGAACAAGACCCCGCCGTGCGGGATCACCTACTTGCGAGCCACCAACGGCCGGCCGTACCAGTTGAAGGCATCGATCACGTGGCAGATCTCGTGGGAGGGCTCAGGCGGCACGAACGGTAGCCTTCCGAACGGCACCTTCGACACGACCCAGGACATGAACGTCCAGGAGATCCAGGCAGTCAACCGCTGACGGCTGCAGTTGCTGGTGTTCGGCCTCATCGGCCACCCGGCCGGTCAGGGCCCGGGTTAGCCGCGAGCCAGGAACCAGTCGCCGCTGACCGCGGTCGATCACTGCAAGCTGTCACGGTCACACAAAGGAGCATTGCTTCATGGGGGAGTACGTCGGCGTCGACCCTGCTCGGGTGCGAAAGCTCGCGGACAGACTCGGAGACCTGGAACAGGCTCTGGCTAGGCACGGGACCTTGATCCGCAAGAACTTCAAGGCCTGGGACGGCAGCGTCAACCTGTCCCTGATCGCCCAGCAGACGCGGGCGGTGGGCGACGACTTCCGTGACATGTCCAAGCGCGCCGATCTGGCCCGCACTCTGGAGGAGGCCGGCGACTCGATCGGGCTGTGCACTCCGGACGGGAACATCATCAACATCCCGTGGGACATGAAGGACCTCAGCGCGCAGAGCGCCAAGGAGGCTCAGCAGGAGGCCGCGATCCTAAAGAAGGCACTCGACGACCCGAAGTCCGCGACTTCCCGTGAGGACATCCAGACGATCGCCCACTCTCTTGCCGACCATCAGGACGACCCCGCATACATGACAGCGTTCATGATCGCCGGTGGGATCACTGAGGCCACCAGGGTGCCGAGCATCCTGCACGAACAGGACGGCACCCACAACGGGGCCGTGTTCAACCCACAGTCCGAGAAGATCCTCGCCCAGTACGGCAAGGCCACTCAGGTCATGAGCGACCTGGCGGTCAAGGGCAACTACCCCCACCCGGCGCCCAACTACCTCGCAGCACTGACCAACCCGCCGAACGGCGACATGTGGTCCGTCGGCGTGCTCTTCAAGTACGGCCCGAGAGGCGATCAGTGGAACCCGAAGGTGCTGTCCGATGCCGGCGGGGCGATGCTGGACTGGCGCGCAAAGCAGTCGGGACGGAACGGAATGCGGCCCGACTACATGCCCCGCATCGGAAGCAGCGGCACGTACGGCTATTACACCTCGCCAGGCGTCCACAACTGGTACCAGTCGATCGATCTGGACCCCCAGTACACCGACCCGGACAACGGTTCACGGCTCATCACGGCCATCCAGGCCAACGACCCCGCTCTCGCCCTGATGAACCGCATAGGCGAGAACCCAGAGGCATCCCGCGACCTGCTCACCGCACCGGATGGCGCGGGCCTGCGGTACGCCAGGCAACTGGTCGACTACCACTGGGAGACGCCGGGCCCCAACGGACCGATCGACGAGTCCGACGCAGTGCGCCGCGTCCTCACCCTCGCGGCCAACGACCGAAGCCCCGAGCACGCCGACCAGTCCGGCCTGGCGGCCAGCAACATCCTGACCGCGGCGGCGAAGGAAAAGGACACCTTCTTCAACCGGGATGACGCCGACAAGAAGGAGCAGTTCCAGATCTACCCCAAGGGCACCGCCGTCGCCCTGGCCGGCATCACGGCCACCTGGGCCGACCAGCTCGGCGCCACCAGCCTGTTGGCGGGCCCCGAATCGCGTGGCTACTCCCGCCATGTTCTGGGCTCCAACCCCGAAGATCTGGTCAATGTCATGGAACTGTTCGCCAAGGACAACCCCGATGCTGCGGCCATGTTCGACACCACGCTGCACGGGCAGGTCTCGGAGGCGGCGGGCAGCGCACATGCCACCAATGACCTCACCAACATGGGACATATCGCCGGATTGTTCACCAAGGCGAAACTCGGCGCCAAGTACACCGAGGCCCAGCAACTGGACGAGGAGCACAAGCACAACCTGATGGTCCTCAACTATGCCGGGAACATCTTTGGATGGATTCCCGCGCCGTCGACCCCGGAGGGGGAAACACTCCAGGGTGCGGCCCAGCTGGCCGCAAAAGGGCTCAAGTACTCCCAGAACCTGGTGACCGTGGGAAGAACTATCATCGCCCCGGACAAGGACCCTTTCTCCACGAGTAACGCGGACAAACAGGAGCGACTCAACCAGGAACAAGCAAAGCAGCAGTATCTGACCTTCTCTCCGGCGATCGCGCAGGGGCTGATCCGTGCGGGGAAGATTCCGCCTCCGGATCCGGCGAACGCGCCCTGGTACGACCCTCGGACCAAGACCGTCGCCGCGAATGCCTGGAACAACGGCGACTTCAACAACTGGTCGTCGACGCAAGACGATCGGGCTACGTACATAAATGCTTTCCAGAGCGGCTTCTCCCATGCGGAGGTGTCACCTGATGGCAAGTAGGATCCGGGCTTGGACGCGGCGCGTCCTCATTCCGGCGGCCGCGATGACACTGCCGCTCACTGCCTGCTCGGCAGGCGGCGACGCGCAGGCTGTCCTCCCCAATCCGGAGCAGGGCAAGGTGTCCTCGTTCGCCCTCGGTGAGCTGAGCACGCGCTATGACGTCGATGACGCCGTTGCCGGAAGCGCCTGGAGCAGCTCCTTGGCTTGGGACCGCTCGGGCAACGTCTACATGATGAATGCTGGCGGGAACTTCGACATCCTGCGCATGACACCACAAGGAAAGGTCAGCCGGTTCGCGCACGTCTCGTATCCAGGCGCTGCCCACGGCATGGCAGCCACACCCGACGGTGGCGTGATCATCGGCGGGGACAGCGGTCTGCTCCAGGTCAACCGTAAGGGCGCCTCCGGCTTCGTGCGGACGTCGCATCAGTTCGTGGAGCCAAGGCCGATCGGAGTGCGTCCCGACGGCTCGATCATCGTCCTGGACGGCAAGAGCGTATGGGCCCTCAAGGATGACAAGGCGACTTCGCTCTACGGCAGTCACGGCGGGAAACTCGCGGTGTTCGGCACCGTCGATGCATCAGGAACCGCCTACGTCCAGCTGACCGGCCAAACCTTCGCCGATATGCTCGTCCTGCCCCTGGGCCAGGCCCCGCACCGCTTGCCGATCTCCGGCAAGGTGCCCGGCAGCCGTATACCGATCTCGGCACTCTCCCCTCAAGCCCTGGCTCCTGCTCTCGGAGGCGGCTTCTACGCAAGAGGCGTGTATTCCGTCGGTAACTCCGCGAAATACGCCTCGTACGTGATTCACGTCCGAAAGACGACCGGCACTGTACTCATCAAGGCGACCCACGATCGCATCTGCCCGGCCGGCGAGCAGTACCCCGCCCTCGACAGCCCCTGCACCATGCCATGGTTCGTCACGCAGATGGGTGACCGAGTACTGGTCATGGGAAGCAACACGATGTCCGGTAAGACCGTGCCCGCGCTCACTGTCCGCGCCAACACCAAATGAGGGAATGATTCTCGCTCATGGGGATACCCCAAGAAGATCGCCTCGACTACATGTGCCGTCAGGACATGAACGCGATAGAGAACGCGGTGAGCGAAATTCGCACCGCAATGAAGAACGTCGACAAGATGATGCCGAAAGCCTGGATCGGCAAGAATGCCGATAACTGGCGCACTGATCACGAAGGCCGTATGAGGCAACTGAAGACCCTCTTCGACTCCTTCCAAGCGGAGGAGAACCGATTAGTGGAGAAGGCGCGACAGGACCAGGCGAAAATGGACAGAAAAGCGCACAAGGGAGACTGATCCAGAAAGCCGGCCGAGTAGGGTGATAAAGGAGAACATGTAACACGCACAGACTTGACAGGGAAGCCGTCAGCGGAGGGGACACCGCGTACGCAACCGACCCAAGGGGCTGGTACCGGTATGGCGGCCACTTTCCCCGGGCTGCCCGCTCGCTTCTCCCTCGTGCTGGAGTGAGGTGTCTCAAGGGTCGGCCGCAGGCCGATCGCCGAAGGCGACGCGGGAGTGGAGCGCAGCGGAACGGGAGCTCCCTTGACGCAGCTCACGGAAGCACGACAATCGCCGAGAAGCGGGCGGCCCCACGGTCGCTTGACACCGACGGCCGGCGAGCTGGCCCGTGCGACGGCGGCGGGCAGACGGGTCTACGGGTTCGTCGCCGGGTGTGGTTCCGTGGACGGCTGGTCGCGCAGTTCCCCGCGCCCCCTGGGGAGTTGCACCCCCGCCGATTTCACAGCCGCGCGTGGGCCCTGGAGGAGGTACGAGAGGCCGAAGCCCGCGCTCACGACCGCCGCGCCGCCGACCGCGTCGAGCACCCAGTGGTTGCCGGTGGCGACGATGGCCGAGACGGTGAAGAGGGGGTGCAGCAGGCCGAGGGCCTTCATCCACCACTTCGGGGCGATGATCGCGATGACCACGCCGCACCACAGGGCCCAGCCGAAGTGCAGCGACGGCATCGCCGCGTACTGGTTGGTGAGCGCGGTCAGGGTGCCGTAGTTCGGTTGGGAGAAGTCCTGCACGCCGTGCACGGTGTCGATCATGCCGAGCGCGGGCATCAGGCGCGGCGGGGCCAGCGGGAAGAGCCAGAAGCCGATCAGGGCGAGGAAGGTGGCGAAGCCGAGGGAGGCGCGGGCCCAGCGGTAGTCGGCGGGGCGGCGCCAGTACAGGACGGCGAGGACCGTCAGCGGGACCACGAAGTGGAAGGACTCGTAGTAGAAGTCGAAGAAGTTCCGCAGCCAGCCGACCTTCGCCACCGCGTGGTTGACCGCGTGCTCGATGTCGATGTGCAGGAACCGCTCGATGTCCAGCACGATGTGCCCGTGGTGCTCGGCGCGGGCCCGGCCGCCGGAGATGGTGCCGCCGGTCGCGGCGAGGCGGACCTGCTGGTAGGCGGCGTAGACGACCCGGATGAGCAGCAGTTCCAGCAGGAGGTTCGGGCGGGTCAGGACCCGGCGGAGGAAGGGGAGGAGCGGGACGCGCGCGAAGCGGGCCGGGGGCTGTGGCGCGTACTGCGTCGCGATCGGGGTCTGGTAGTGGGGGGACGTCCGGGACAGGAAGGGGACGGCCGTGGCGGCGGCCACCGCCGCGAGCAGGACGAGGTTGTCGCGCAGCGGGTACATCATCGACATGTTCGGCAGCATCATCTTCGCCGGGAGGGTAGTGACGAGGACGACGGCCACCGGCCAGACATAGCGGTCGGAGGCCCGCTTCCCCACCCGGCCGACCATGGCGAGCAGCACCCACAGCAGCTGGTACTGCCAGGCCGTGGGTGACACGGCGATGGCGGCGCAGCCGGTGATGGCGACGGCGAGCAGCAGCTGGCCGTCGCGGGCGTAGCGCACGGCGCGGCGCAGGGCGAGGGCCGCGACGGCGGCGCCGAGCACCAGGAAGAGCGCGATCTCCACCGGTCCGGTCAGGTCGAGCCGGAGCAGGGCGCCGTGCAGGGACTGGTTGCCGAGGGCGTCGGCGTTGCCGCCGAGGCCCGTCCCGGCCATGTGGTGCACCCAGTACGCGTACGAGTCGTGCGGCAGCGCCGCCCAGGCGAGCGCGGTGCAGGCGGCGAACGTGCCGGTCGTGGCGGCGGCGGCCCGGCGGCGGCCGGTGAACCACAGCAGCGGGGCGAAGAGCAGCATGGTCGGCTGCAGAGCCGCGGCCAGGCCTATGCACAGCCCGCTCCCCCGCTCCCCGCGTACGGTGAAGCAGCCGAGCAGGACGAGCAGCACCGGGATGATGCTGGTCTGGCCGAGCCACAGGGCGTTGCGGACCGGCAGCGACAGCATGAGCAGGCTGATCGCGACCGGTGCGGCCAGCAGGGAGGTGCGGCGGCCGATCGGCTGGGGCAGCGCGCGGGCGGCGATCAGGCCGAGGGCGACGACCAGCAGCAGTGTGCCGAAGGTCCAGCCCCAGCCGAGGGCGGCCTGCGCGGAGCGGGTGAGGGGCTTGAGGACGAGGCCGGCGAAGGGGGTGCCGGTGAACCGGGTCGAGTCGTAGATCGAGCCGTTCACATGCAGGACGCCCTGGGGTCCGACCCAGGTCTCCAGGGCGGTCAGCCGCTCGGTGCTCGGTGTGGTGAGGACGACGGCCAGCTGCCGTACCGCGAGGATCACCGCCACGGCCCACAGGCCCAGCCGGGCGGCGCGCAGCCGTGCCTCGTCAGGGGCCGTTCCGAAGGTGTCCACCGCTCGCCCGCTGTGCTCCACGTTCGCCACGCCCCGTCGGCCTCCCGCCCCGTCCGTCCCGGCGCCGTTCACGCCGAGTTCTTCCGCGCACCCCATGGAGGGTCGCGCACCCCCGGAGGGAGGACGCAGGAAACTCTCGATTCACCTGACGGTCGTCCTCCTTTTGTCCGGAAGACGATAGTCGGCGGGGTGTGCGGTTCCTTGCCCGGGGCGCGAGAAGCGTCACAGCGCGGGGGTGGTGTACGAGAGGCCGGGCGGGCAGACGTACCTGCGTACACACCACTTAGCCGCAATATGCAGCTAAGTGGGTACGCACCGTAACGCCCCGAAGTCCCCCTATGGTCGGTTTAGGCCCGTTCCCGGCAGTGTCGCCCCACGGACCACGCCCCCGTCCCCGTCCCCGTCGAAAGGTAGGCGAGCCCCGTTTTGGCGACCGCCACTGCCATCCCCCCGCAGCCGAAGCCCTCGCGGGCCGCACAGGCCCCCACCGAGGTCACCGTCACCGACCCCGCGCTGGTCAGGCGCGCCGTGAAGGCGGCCGCGCTCGGCAACGCGATGGAGTGGTTCGACTTCGGCGTCTACAGCTACATCGCCGTCACCCTGGGCAAGGTCTTCTTCCCGTCCGGCAACCCGACCGCGCAGCTGCTGTCGACGTTCGGAGCGTTCGCGGCGGCCTTCCTGGTCCGGCCGCTCGGCGGCATGGTCTTCGGCCCGCTGGGCGACCGCGTGGGCCGTCAGAAGGTGCTCGCCCTCACGATGATCATGATGGCGACGGGCACGTTCGCCATCGGCCTGATCCCGTCGTACGCGACGATCGGCGTGGGCGCGCCGCTGCTTCTGCTGGCCGCCCGTCTGGTGCAGGGCTTCTCCACCGGTGGTGAGTACGCGGGCGCGTCGACCTTCATCGCCGAGTACGCCCCGGACAAGAGGCGCGGGTTCTTCGGCAGCTGGCTGGAGTTCGGCACGCTCGCGGGCTACATCGGCGGTGCGGGCCTGGTCACCCTGATGACCGCGCTGCTGTCCTCGCACGATCTGGTGGCGTGGGGCTGGCGCATCCCGTTCCTGATCGCGGGCCCGATGGGCATCATCGGTCTCTATCTGCGGATGCGGCTGGAGGAGACGCCGGCGTTCGCGGCGGAGGTCGAGAAGGCCGAGGCCTCGCGGCCGAAGGTGCCGCTGCGCGAGATGGTCGCGGGACAGTGGAAGCCGCTGCTGCTGTGCATGGGCCTGGTGCTGGTCTTCAACGTCACCGACTACATGCTGCTGTCGTACATGCCGAGCTATCTCACCAGCGAGCTGAAGTACGACGAGACGCACGGTCTGCTGGTCGTGCTGGGCGTGATGGCGCTGATGATGATCGTCCAGCCGTTCGCGGGCGCGCTGACCGACCGGATCGGCCGGCGTCCGGTGATCGCGGCCGGCTGCGCGGGCTTCCTCCTCCTCTCCGTCCCGGCCCTGCTGCTGATCCGCCAGGGCAGCCTGCTCGCCGTCGCGCTGGGCATGGGGGCACTCGGGCTGCTGCTGGTCTGCTTCACGGCATCCATGCCGGCCGCGCTGCCCGCGCTGTTCCCGACGCGGGTGCGGTACGGGTCCCTGTCCATCGGGTTCAACGTGTCCGTGTCCCTGTTCGGCGGCACGACGCCGCTGGTCGTGACGGCACTGATCGGCGCGACGGGGAACATGATGATGCCCGCGTACTACATGATGGCCGCGGCTGTCGTGGGCGGTTTCGCGGTGTGGCGGATGTCGGAGTGTGCGGGCCGGCCGCTGCCGGGCTCCGCCCCTGCGGTGGAGAGTCGCTGATCGCCGTAGGGGTACGGGTCGTACCCCGCCGCGGCGCCGGAACCGTTGACAGGTCCGCGTCGTCTGTAGGCCTGTGAAACGCGCCCGTGCCCGCATACTTGCCCTGGTCCTCGCACTCCTCGGTATCCAGCTGAGCTGGCTCGTCGCACCGGCCTACGCCTGTGGGTGCGGAGCGATGGTGCCGGACCCGGCCACGCGGATATCCGTCAGCAACGAGCAGTCCGTGCTGCGCTGGGACGGCCGGCGGGAGCAGATCGTGATGCGGCTGACGGTGAACGGCGACGCGCGGCACGCCGCCTGGATCATGCCCGTCCCGCACCGCGCCACCGTCCGCCTCGGCGACCCCGCCCTCTTCGACCAGCTGGCCACCGCCATGGCCCCCGTGCACCGCACCCGCCATCACTTCTGGCCGCGGGACGGCGACTGGCCCTTCGACGACAACGACTTGGCGGCCGACGCCCCCGTACCCGGCGGCGGCTCCGCCGTCGGTGTCGTGGACCGCCAGCGGCTCGGCCCCTTCGACGTGGCCCGGCTGACCGCCACCGACCCGGCCGCCCTGGAGGACTGGCTGCACACCCACGGCTTCCCCCTCCCCGCCCGTCTGAGGACGGCCCTGCAGCCGTACGTCGACCGGCACTGGGAGTACGTGGCCGTCCGCCTCGCCCCGGACGGCACCGGCGGCACGCTGCACGGCGCGCTGGATCCCCTCCACCTCACCTTCGCCTCGGACGCCCCGGTGTACCCGATGCGGCTGTCCCGCCTCGCGAGCACCCCGCAGTCGCTCGGCCTGTACGTCCTCGCCGCGCACCGCATGCGCACGCGCACGGCGATCGGCGGCATGCAGCCCAGCGTGGTCTTCGCGGGCCGCGTCCATCCGCACGGCGGCGCCCTCGGCGCGCTGGCCGCCGGCACGCCGTATCTGACCGCGCTCACCCAGCAGTTCCCCGAGCCGGACCGCATCCTTGGCGACCACGAGCTGGTCCGGGCCGCCGCCGACACCCCGGTCCAGCAGGTGATCTACGAGGACCGGCTGCGCGAGGTCGCCGGGATCCCGGCCTGGCTGCTCACGGTCGGCGGTGTCCTGCTGTCGGCCGCCGCCGCGATCACCGTGAGGGTCGTACGGCGCTCCCGGCGGCCGGTGATTCCGCCGCCGCCCGTGCAGCCCCCGCCGCCGATCTCACCGTCGGCGCCCCTCGGCTGAGACGATGTCGTACGCGAAGGGCAGACACTCGGGAAAGGCAGCAGAAGCATGAGCGACCCCCAGCTCTGGGACGACGTCGACGACTACTTCACCAGCCGGCTCGCCCCCGACGACGAGGCACTGCTGGCGGCCCTGCGGGAGAACGACGCCGCCGGGCTGCCGCAGATCGCCGTCACGGCGGTACAGGGCAAGTTCCTCCACCTGCTCGCCCAGGTGCAGGGCGCGCGGCACATCCTGGAGATCGGCACACTCGGCGGCTACAGCACGATCTGGCTGGCCCGCGCCCTGCCCGAGGACGGCAGACTGGTGTCGCTGGAGTACGACGCCAGGCATGCCGAGGTGGCGACCCGGAACATCGCCCGGGCCGGCCTGGACCGGATCGCGGAGGTGCGGGTGGGCCCCGCCCTGGAGTCGCTGCCCAAGCTCGCCGACGAGAACCCGGCCCCGTTCGACCTCGTGTTCATCGACGCCGACAAGGCCAACAACGAGCACTACGTGGAGTGGGCGCTGCGCCTCACCCGCGCCGGCAGCCTGATCGTCCTGGACAACGTGGTGCGCCACGGCCGGGTCAGCGACGCGGGCAGCACCGATCCCGACGTGGTGGGCACGCGCGCGGCGATCGAGCTGATCGCCTCCCATCCGCGGCTGACCGGCACGGCGATCCAGACGGTCGGCAGCAAGGGCTACGACGGCTTCGCGCTGGCCCGCGTGCTGGCCTGAACCGGCTCCGGCACGCCCGAGCCTCGGCTCAAGCCTCGTGGTAGAAGCCGACGTTGACGCTGCGCGGCGCGGTGCGGTCCTGGACGACGATCTCGCCGGACCCGCCGTGCGGCAGCCGTACGGTCGCGCCGTAGCCGACGGGCTGCGCGTACTCCCCGAGCAGCAGCCGGACCTCGGAGGACGGCTCGGGCTGGGAGCCGCGCAGCCAGGTCAACTGCCAGGCGCCGTCCGGGCCGCAGACGAACTCCAGGTGCACACGCGAGACGAACAGCCAGTCGTCCGGGGTGACCAGCCGGCACACGGCCGCGTCCCGGCCGAGCCGGAGCACGGCGCCCGGCTCGCTCGGGGCCTCGGCCATCGCCATCCCGGCCGTGGCACCCGCGTCGGCCCCGGAGACGGTGGCCATGGTGAGTTCGAGCACGTGCGTTCCCCCCTGTGACGTTCCACGTCCGACGTCCTTCGACGTCGTTCGACGCCCCTGCACGGCGGCCGGATTCCCCTGCCGCCGCATGATAGAACGCCCGGCCGGGCGCCGTCCGGCACAATGGAGTCATGACCGAGCGAAAGCCACCGGGTGTGCCGTTCGACTCGTGGGTCGACAAGCAGATCCGTGACGCGCAGGGGCGCGGTGATTTCGAGCGACTGCCGGGGGCGGGCGAGCCGCTGCCCACCGAGGTCGACTCCGTCTACGACGAACTGTGGTGGATCAAACGGAAGATGGCTCGCGAGGGCCTGTCCGTCCTGCCGCCCGCACTCGCTCTGCGCAAGGAGGCCGAGGACGCGCTGGAGGCGGCGTACGCGGCTCCGTCGGAGCGGATCGCGCGGCAGATCATCGAGGACGTCAACGTCAAGATCAAGGACATGATGTTCAAGCCGCCGCCCGGCCCCCCGCTGGGCAGGAAGCCGTACGACGTCGAGGAGGTCGTGCGCACCTGGCGGCAGCGCAGGGCCGCCGCCACGGACGCCGTCGAGTAGTCGGAGGTCCGACAGCGGACCGGCGGGGACCGGTCGGTCAGTCGGCGAAGCGGCGCAGGCCGCTCACCGACCAGACGGCCGAGATCCGCCCGTCCACCACCTGGAACTGATCGATCCCGCTCTTGCAGGTGCCGTCCGCCTGGGTCACGTACCAGCGGCAGGCGACCTGGCCGAGGCCGGCGTCCACCAGCGCCGTCCCGTCGACGGTGTAGACCAGTGCGGGCTGTTGCGCACGAAAGTCGGAGATCAGGCCCACGATCCCGGCGGCGCCGTGCACCGCGTCGGTGACAGCCGCCCGCTCGGGCGCATTGGCGAAGCGGATTCGGAAGCCGGGGGCGAGGAAGGCCTCCGGGTCGCTGAAGTCGCCGTTCCACAGCGCGGTCCAGCGTTCGAACAGAGCGATGCCGGTGGCGGGGGTCAGGGGGATGCCGGTTGTCGGCTGGGTCGTTGTCATGGGCATCAGCCTCCGCCCGCCGCGCGACACCCCCCTGTCGGTGATTACCGTCACATCACGGTCGCCGCGTCGAGCGGTACGACATCGGAACCGAGGGTGCCGATGGCGCCGAGGTCGAAGTCCCGCCGCGGGACCCGCTCGTCCAGGGCCGTCGCGGAGCGCACCCGGTCCAGCCGGAACCCGCGCGGCGCCCTTCGCAGCCGGCACCACCCGGCCAGATACCAGTGCCCCGCGCCACCGAGGAAACCGAGCGGCTCCACGTCCCGGACGGTGACCCGGCCCGCCGCGTCGGCATACTCCAGCCGCAGCACCCGCCCGGCCGTCAGCGCCTCCCGCAGCGCGGCGGGGACCACCGGCCCGGCGGGTGGCGCCGGACGGGTCGCCGGGACGAGCAGCCGTACCCGCCCGGTCAGCTCGGCCGCCGCCGTGCGCTCCCGTTGTGGCATCACGGCCAGCACCTTGTGCAGCGCGCTGCGCGCGTCCGCCGCGAACGGCGTCCCGGCCAGCGTCTGCAGCCCGACGGCGAGGGCGGTCGCCTCGGCCGGAGTGATGGCGAGCGGCGGCAGGGTCTGCCCCCGGTCGAGGACGTACCCGCCGCTGCGGCCCGGCTCGGCGTGGATCGGCACCCCGGACTGCTGCAGCGCCGCGAGGTCCCGCTCGATCGTGCGGACACTGACCTCGAAACGCCGGGCCAGCAGCCGGGCACTACGGGGGCGGGGAGCGGCGGCACGCAGCTCCTCGACGAGGGCGTAGAGGCGATCGGTGCGATTCACGACAGACAGTGTGCGCACCGCCCGGCCGACATGGCCGCCGCGGGGCGCGGGGAACGTCGCGGCCGGTCGCGGCGGAGCGGCGAGCGCCGTCCGGCCCGGACCGCGCGGCACCGGTTGCGCGGGGAGCCGGCGACGGCGGTGAAGTCCGGCACGCGGTGCGGGTGGACGACGCCCCGTGGCACCTCGACGCCGGTTCCGCCGCCGCCCGTCCGGTCTGCGGCAGCTCGCCGGGCAACCGCGCCGAGGTGCGCGGTCCGCTCGCAGTCAGCCGGTCCTGGTCGTCGACTCGTCGTGCGGGCGCTCGCGTTCGGTGCCGCACAGTTCGTCGGTGAGTTCCCTGACCAGTTGTGTCAGATCGGTCGAGCGGCCGGGCTGCCACCAGTCGCCGAGGAGTTCGGCGAGCGACTCCTCGCGGGCGCGCGCGAGCCGGTCGGCGACCTCGCGGCCCGACTCGGTCAAGTAGAGGTCCAGGCCCCGGCGTTCGGCCAGGCGCCGTTCCTCGACCTGGCGGGCGGCGGCGAGGACGACGTCCAGCGGGACGGGGCTGCGCTCGGCGAGGACACCCGGCTCGACGGAGCCGTACTTGCGGATGCGCAGCAGCACCCAGCTGGCGGCGGGCAGCAGGTCGTACCCGGCCCGTTCGGTGATCGTCCGGTACACCTCGCGGCGGCCCTCGCGGGTGCCGAGCAGCGACAGGGCCCGGCAGCACTCGTCGTAGGAGGACCGCTCGACCGGGTTGGGCGGGATGGTCTCGGAGGCGTCCGGCGCGGTGACCGAGCCACGCAGCCGGTCCTCCTTGAGGAGCCAGGCCAGCAGGAAGCCGAGGACGGCGACGGGGGCCGCGTAGAGGAAGACGTCGGTGATGGCCGACGCGTACGCGTGCAGGGCCGCCGGGCGCAGGGCGGGCGGCAGGGCGGCGATCCCGCGCGGATCGGACTTGAGCGCGTTCGCGTCGACGCCGGGGGGCAGGGCCACGCCCCGGAAGGCGGTGGCCAGCTTGTCGCCGAGACGGCTCGCGAAGACCGTGCCGAAGATCGCCACGCCGAAGGAGGCGCCGATCGAGCGGAAGAAGGTCGCGCCGGAGGTGGCGACGCCCAGGTCCTCGTACGACACCGCGTTCTGCACGATGAGCACCAGGACCTGCATGACCAGGCCGAGCCCCAGGCCGAACACGAAGAAGTAGACACTCATCTCGGCGGTCGAGCTGTGCTCGTCGAGCCGGTGCAGCAGAAGCAGGCCGATGGCGGTCACGGCGGTGCCGACGACCGGGAACACCTTCCAGCGGCCGGTGCGGCTGACGATCTGCCCGGACGCCGTGGACGACAGCAGCAGCCCGAACACCATCGGCAGCATGTGCACCCCGGACATGGTCGGCGAGACGCCGTGCACGACCTGGAGGAAGGTCGGCAGATACGTCATCGCGCCGAACATGGCGAAGCCGACGATGAAGCTGATGAGGGCGGCGAGGGTGAAGGTGCGGATGCCGAACAGCTTGAGCGGCAGCACCGGTTCGGCGGCCCGCCGCTCCACGGCCACGAACGCCGCGGCCAGCAGCACGCCCAGCACGGCGAGCCCGATGGTCTGCGCCGAGCCCCAGGCCCACGTCGTCCCGCCGAGGGAGGCGACGAGGACCAGGCAGGTGGCGACGGCCGCGATCAGGAAGGTGCCGAGGTAGTCGATGACGTGGTGGGCGGTGCGGCGCGGGATGTGCAGGGTGGTGGCGATCACGGCGAGCGCGAGGGCACCGACCGGCAGATTGACGTAGAACACCCAGCGCCAGCTCAGATGCTCGGTGAACAGCCCGCCGAGCAGCGGACCCAGCACACTGGTCGCGCCGAACACGGCCCCGAACAGCCCCTGGTACCTGCCGCGTTCGCGGGGCGGCACGATGTCGCCGACGATCGCCATCGACAGCACCATCAGCCCGCCGCCGCCCAGCCCCTGCAGCGCGCGGAACCCGATCAGCTGAGGCATGTTCTGCGCCATCCCGCACAGCGCCGAGCCGACGAGGAAGATCACGATGGCGGTCTGGAACAGCCGTTTCCGGCCGTACTGGTCGCCGAGCTTGCCCCACAGCGGGGTCGCGGCGGTCGACGCCAGCAGATAGGCGGTGACCACCCAGGACAGATGCTCCAGGCCGCCGAGGTCGCTGACGATGGTGGGCAGCGCGGTCGACACGATCGTCTGGTCGAGCGCGGCGAGCAGCAGCCCGAGGAGCAGGGCGCCGATCGAGACGAACACATTGCCGGGGACGTGCTCGGCGGCCTCCGCCTGCTTCTTCGTACCGTGCGCGTCCACGGCCATGGAGACCTCCCGGGGCTCGGGTGCAACCTCTTCCATCGTGGTCGGTGTCACCGTTTATGGCCTGTTGAGTGCGGCGTTTCCGACGACGGATCCGCCGCAGGTCCGCCTAGTCTCAAAGGTTCGTGAGGGGACACGAGGGGAGTGGGCGAACGCGTGAGTGATTCCGAGCGCCATACGTGCCCGGAGTGCGGGGCACCGCGAGGACCGGACCACAGCCCGTCCTGCGACTGCACCGAACGCGCCGCCGAGGCACTGCGCGAGACACGCACGGCCGAGGCGGCAGCGGCGGAGGACTTCGGCCCCCTGCGGATACGACCGTACGTCGAGGTCACCGAGCCCCGCTCCGAGCCGACCGACGACACCCTCCCCGCCGCCGAGGCGCCGCCCGTCGTCCCGATGCCACCCGACGCCGTCCCGATGCCGCGCGACGGCGCGGAGACCCGAGCGTTGCCGGCCGTCGAGGTCCGGGCAGGTGAGTCGTCGCGTCGGCGGTCACCCCGTACCGTCCTGCTGTCGGTGGCCGGGGCCGGTGTGGCGGTCGTGGCGGCGGCCGGGTTCGCGAGCGGGCTGTTCAGCTATCACCCGCCGTCCCGGGAACCGGCGGCCCAGGCGGTCCGGGAGAGCGTCCCGCAGGTCAGCGCACCGGGCCCGACGTCACCGACGGCATCGCCCTCCCCCACCGCGCCCCGCGCGCCCGTACCGTCGCCCTCCGCGCCGGCGACCCGTCCGAGTCCGTCGGCCACGGCGTCCGCCTCGCCGACCGCGACGCCGACCCCGTCCGCCGGCACGTCCCGCCCGGCCTCCCCCGCCCCGTCCCTGACGACGTCCCCCGCCGCACGGACCTCACCCGCCACCGCCCCGGTGCTCCGGTGCGGCGACCGCGGGCCGGGAGTGGCCGAACTCCAGCAGCGGCTGCGGCAGTTGGACCTCTACGACGACCGGATCGACGGCGTCTACAGCCGCTCGGTGGAGGACGCGGTGGGCACCTACCAACTGGCCCGCGGCATCCGGGACGACACCCTCGGCGTGTACGGGCCGGCGACCCGCGAGAGCCTGGAGGCCGAGACACGGGAGCCGTGACCGGGCGCGCCCCCGGCACGGCACCCCGCCCCGGCGGGAAGCCGCATCGCCGCGTCAGCCGATGTGCAGCCGGATCGTCCCGTCACCGACCGCCTCGACCCGCACCCGGGTGAGGTCGGGCACGGCCGCATCGGGCTCGTGGAGCCCGGCACGGGGACCCACCCCCACCACGAGCGCCCCCGCGGCGCGCCCGGCGGCGATACCGGCACCGGAGTCCTCGAACACGACGCAGTCGGCCGGATCCACACCCAGCTCGGCGGCCCCCTTCAGGAAGCCCTCGGGATCGGGCTTGCTCGCCCCGACCGACTCCGCGGTGACCCGGACCTCGGGCAGCGGCAACCCGGCGGCGCCCATGCGCGCGGTGGACAGCGCGACGTCGGCGGAGGTCACCAGCGCGTGCGGCAGACCGCGCAGCGAGGCGAGGAAGTCGGCAGCGCCGGGGATCTCGACCACGCCGTCGGTGTCGGCGGTCTCCTCGGCGAGCATCCGGGCGTTGTCGGCGAAGTTCTGCTCCACCGGCCGGTCGGGCAGCAGTACGGCCATGGAGGCGTGCCCCTGCCGGCCGTGGACGACCTTCATCACCTCGTCGCCGTCCAGACCGTGCCGCTCGGCCCAGCGCCGCCAGATGCGCTCGACGACGGCGTCCGAGTTGACGAGGGTGCCGTCCATGTCGAGCAGGAGGGCACGGGTGGTGAGGACGGTGGGCGCGGCGGTGGCCGTCATCGGCAGCTCCAGGAGCGGAAGGACCCCGTGCCGAAAGGCGTCGGTCGGGACGTCGGGCGGGTTGTCCGGCGGGATGTCGGGTGAGACATCGGGAGGGACAAGGCGGCCCCGCCCGCCGGTCAGGGAAAACGGGCGGGAGCCACTTTGTTCCTCCACGGTACAAAACACCTGCGGTTCCCGCCACCACCTCCCGGAAGGGTTCACCGACCGTTCAGCTCGCCCTCCGGCCACCGCGCCGCCGCCCGCCGGGCTCAGCCCGCCACCGCCTCGTACAGGCTCCACACGCCGAGCCCGAGCATCAGCAGCGCCGCGATCTGGGTGATCAGCCGCAGCGGCACCTTCTTCATCAGGGCCTTTCCGCCGACGATGCCCAGTCCCGCGACGGCCCACAGGCCGAGCGTCGCGCCGAGGCCGACGGAGATCGGGTCGTCGTAGCGGGCGGCGAGGTTGGCGGTCATGATCTGAGTGAGATCGCCGAACTCGGCGACGAGGATCAGCATGAAGCCCGTGCCCGCGACCTTCCAGAAGGACTGGTCGGCCGGCTTCTTGATCTCCTCGTCGCCGTCGCCCTTCTTCAGCAGCAGCATCGCCGCGCCGCCGAGGAAGAGCACACCGGTGACGGCGTGCACGATCTGCTGCGGCAGCAGGGTCAGCACACTGCCGGCCGCGACGGCGAGCACGACATGCAGCAGGAAGGCGGTGGCGACGCCCGCGAAGACGTAGCTCGCGCGGTAACGGGTGCCGAGGACGAGGCCGGCGAGCGCGGTCTTGTCCGGCAGTTCGGCGAGGAAGATGACGCCGAAGACGAGCGCCGTCACGGTGATGCTGATCAAGGTTCCTCAATCGGTCGGGGCTGCCCCGCCGAGAGTGTGGTACGTCACGCGCTGACACCTCGGCATGGCAGCACACACGGCGTCCGCGTCACGGGACGCGGACGTGCACTGCTTGCCGAAGGTCTCGCTGGCGGCCCGCACGAGGTCCGCCTCCGGGCGCCGGCTCAGGCTCGCTGAGCAGTATGTCGACGGTCCGGCGAAGAGCTACTCCCCTTCTGCGCTCCCCATCGTACGGGATGTGAAGGTTCGGACGTCAATCCGTCGCGAACCTTGCCTTGACATGCGCGCGTCACTAGCTTCTTACCGAGCGCTCACCCTCCGGCAACACGGCACCGCGAGCATTCCCTGGCTCGCGCTCCAACACCCCCACCTCACAAGGGAGTTCGCATGCCGAAGTTCTACGCGCGTCGACGGCTGAGCATACTCGCCGCCCTCACCGGCGTCGTCGCCTCCGCCGC
The DNA here is from genome assembly GCF_001514035.1 of Streptomyces yokosukanensis. Classification (GTDB taxonomy): domain Bacteria; phylum Actinomycetota; class Actinomycetes; order Streptomycetales; family Streptomycetaceae; genus Streptomyces; species Streptomyces yokosukanensis. The sequence goes on from NZ_KQ948211.1 coordinate 220,536, forward strand.
CCTGTTCAACTCCCCGAGCGCCTCCGCCGCCCTCCCCACACCGGTCAGCGGCAGCACCGCCCGCAGCTACCTCTCCCAGCTCACCGTCGCCACCGAGAACCGCACCGGGTACAGCCGCGACAAGTTCCCGACCTGGATCACCATCTCCGGCACCTGCAACACCCGTGAGTGGATCCTCAAGCGGGACGGCGAGAACGTCGTCACCAACTCCGCCTGCACCGCGACCAGCGGCAGCTGGTACTCCCCGTACGACGGCGCGACCTGGACCTCCCCCTCCGACGTCGACATCGACCACCTCGTCCCGCTGGCCGAGGCCTGGGACTCCGGCGCGAGCAAGTGGACCACCGCCCAGCGGCAGGCCTTCGCCAACGACGTGACCCGCCCGCAGCTCCTCGCCGTCACCGACAACGTGAACCAGGCCAAGGGCGACCAGGACCCGGCGACCTGGATCCCGTCCCGGTCCGCCTACGTCTGCACCTACGTCCGCGCCTGGGTGCAGGTGAAGTACTACTACAACCTCTCGGTCGACTCCGCCGAGAAGACGGCCCTGACGAAGGACCTGGCGGGCTGCTGAAGTTCGCACCGCGCGCAGGGTTCGGGAGCACACCGCAGGGCTTGAGAGCGCACGGAGACCGCGGGCCCGTCGTGGCCGGTCGCACAGTTCCCCGCGCCCCGGGGAGCTGCCGCGGCCGGCGAACGCGGCACGGCGCGAGCGGTCAGGAGGCGGGCCGCCTGCGCATCAGGAAGCCCGCCGCGGCGCCCGCGCCGAACAGGGCGGCCAGCGAGACGGCCGTGGCGAGCCAGGTCGCGCCGAGCCACTGGGCGCCGTAGTAGCCGAGGGCGACGCTGTAGGCGGCCCAGGAGAGGCCGGCCAGGGCGGACCAGGGGACGAAGTCGCGGGCCCGGCGATGGGCGGCGCCGGCGCAGAAGGAGACGACCGAGCGGCCCGCGGGGGCGAAGCGGGCGAGCACGACCAGTGCGCCACCGCCCCGGGCCAGGGCGTCGCCGAGACGTTCCTGCGCGGCGGTCAGCCGCCGGGAGCGGGCTATCGCCCGGTCCAGCCGCTCGCCGCCGCGCCAGGCCAGGCGGTAGGCCAGGAGATCGCCGAGGACCGAGGCGGTCGCCGCGGAGAGGATCAGGACCAGGAGGTCCGGCACGGCGTGTGCGACCCGGCCCGTGGCCGCGCCCGACCCCGCGGCCGCTGCCGTACCCGCCGTGATGACCAGCACGCCGCTCGGCAGCACCGGCACGAACACGTCGAGCACCACCGACACGACCACCGCGGCATAGATCCACGGTCCGGTGGCCAATGCCCCCAGACTCTCGAACACGACGACTCCCGTCACTCCCCCGTTGACAGCCGTACAGCGTACGCCGGGGGTGTGACAGCAGGGCCTCGGGGGGCCTCGCTGGACTTGTCGGGCACATGAGGCCTACGTGGCATTTTTCACCTGAATGGCACGCTTAGGGCTGCAGAGCCGTATCGCGTCCCGTAGCAACGAAGAGGGGCCCGCTCCACGGAGTCGAGGCCCACCCCTCGAACGAAACGGCGCATACGAGCAGAGAAAAGGTGCACATCATGGTCGCAGCCGTATACGCGGGCGCCCTCGCCGCAGCCCTGTTCGCGACCGGGAGCGCGAGCACTCCCGGCGTCTCACTGGAGACCGTCGGCCAGTTCGCTCCACCGAGCGCGTCCGCGACGGCGAAGGCGGTGACGTACGACAAGACCCTCGTCCCGACCGGCGCCTGGATCCGGGTGCGGCAGCACACCCAGAGCAACGGCGTGACCACCGTCCAACTGCGCATGGTCGGCGTCAAACCGAACCACCTCTTCGGGGCCCACGTCCATCAGAAGGCCTGCGCGGCGGACCCCGCCGCCGCCGGCTCGCACTACCAGGACAAGGCCGGCATGGACGCCGCCCACATGAGCGCCCAGAACGAGGTCTGGCTGGACTTCAAGTCCGACAGTCACGGCACGGGCATGGGCGCCGCGCAGCACAACTGGAGCTTCCGCAAGGGCGAGGCCGCCTCGGTGGTGATCCACAGCGAGCCCGGCACCAAGGGCAGCCGGGCGGCCTGTTTCACGGTGCCGTTCGGTCCGACCTCGTGAGCCGGACCTCGTGAGCCAGGTGTCGTGAGCCAGGTGTCGTGAACGAGGTGTCGTGAACGAGGCGTCGTCAGCAGGACGCGTCAGCGGGGCGCACCACCGGGAGCGGACCGGAGACGACGCGGCGCCCTTCCCCCCTCGCGGCGGGGAAGGGCGCTGTTCGCGTCAGGCCGCTATCGGGGTCCGCTCGGCCGCGGCCCCGGTGTCCTCGGCCGTGCGGCGGGCGACGAGCCGGTCGAGGCCGAAGGCGCCGGAGCCGGTGAAGACCAGCAGGAGGAACGCCCAGCAGAACAGGACCGACATCTCGCCGCCGTTCTGGATGGGCCACAGCGCGGCCTGCTGGTGGACGTCGAAGTAGGCGTACGCCATCGAGCCCGAGGCGACCAGCGCGGCCCCGCGGGTGCCGAGGCCGAGGAGCACCAGGGCTCCGGCTGCGAGCTGGATCACTGCCGCGTACCAGCCGGGCCAGGTACCGGCCGCGATGGTGCCGCCCTGGGTGCCGGCGGCGCCGCCGAGGACGCCGAAGAGGGAGGCGGCGCCGTGCACGGCGAAGAGCAGGCCTACGACGATGCGGAAGAGCCCGAGGGCATAGGGCTGAGCGGAGTTGAGACGTGCGGTCATGAGGGTGTTTCTCCTCTTCGGTGTCGTTCGGGCCGGCCGGGGACGTAGGCCGGTCGTGGGGGCGGCGGTACCGAATGAGAGGCCAGGTTAGGGCCACCTAACCAATGCTTGCAAGTTCAACATCTGGCCATGTCTTCGGCCTCCACCCCCCGGCGCGCACCCCACGCGGGCACGCCGAAGCCGAACCCTCTTGCCTGGAAAGGATCTTGACGGTGAGTCAGAGGGAACGGCCGACGCGTGACCGTTGCCCGCGCGTCGCTTCGCGCTTGTCGTCCCTGCCGTCCGTCACGCCGGACCGTGGGGCGTGGCGCTCCGCGCCGACTGCCCCCGTACCTCCAGGTCCCCGAGCAGCTCGGCCGTGGCCTCGGCCACCGCGGCCACCGCGCGATCGAAGACCTCGCGGTTGTGCGCGGCGGGCGCCCGGAACCCCGAGACCTTCCGCACGTACTGCAGCGCGGCGGCGTGGATGTCCTCGTCCGTGGCCTCATCGGGCAGTACGGGCGGACGCAGCGTCTTGATGCTCCGGCACATGCCCCCAGTCTCACGCACACCGCGCCACGATGCGACGATCACGGCGAAGGCGGCCACCGATCCACGGGGCCGACCGACGAAGGGAAACAGCCTCATGGCGACCAAGAACACCGTGGCCGTGCTCGGCCCCGGCGGCACCGGCGGCCTCCTCGCCGCCCTCCTCTCCCGCTCCGGCCACCGCGTCGTCTGCCTGGCCCGGGAAGAGACCGCCGACACCCTGCGCCGCACCGGCATCCAGGTCCGCAGCCGCCAGTTCGGCGACTTCACCGCCCCCGTCGAGGCGGACACCGAGCTGCGCGAACCGGTGGACGCCTGCGTGATCGCCGTCAAGCACACCGCCCTGGACGCCGCCCTCACCCGCGTCCCGCCCGGCGCCCTCGGCGACGCCCTCGTCGTACCGCTCCTGAACGGCGTCGAGCACCCCGCGGCCCTGCGCGCCCGCCATCGCCCCGACCGCGTGGCCCCCGCCGTGATCCGCGTGGAGTCCACCCGCCTCGCCCCGGGCGTGATCGAGCACGGCAGCCCGTTCACGGAGATCGACCTGGCCGGCGACACCGTCCCCCGTCCCCGCCTCGAACAGCTGGCGGCCGTCCTCGCGGCCGCCGGTGCGACGACCCGGGTGCTCGACGACGAGACGGCGGCCCTGTGGGCCAAGATGGCCTTCCTCGCCCCGTTCGCCCTGCTCACCACCCGCTACGGCATCCCCCTCGGCGAGGTCCGCACCCGGCACCGTGCGGAACTGGAGTCCCTGGTCGCCGAGACCGCCGCCGTCAGCCGCGCCTGCGGCGCCCCCGCGGACCCGGGCCAGGCCCTGGCCCGGTACGACGCCTTCCCGCCCGCCGCCAAGTCGTCCATGCAACGCGACGCCGAGGCGGGCCGCCCGCTCGAACTCGACGCGATCGGCGGGGCGTTGCTGCGCGCGGCCGGCCGGCACGGCGTACCGGTGCCGGTGGCGGCGCGCCTGATGGACGAACTGCGGGCCGCCGGCCACTGAGGACGCCCGTCGGCCCAGTGGTTCAGCGGCCACTGGGCCGGCGGCCTCCCCCACCGGTACCTTCTGTACCTTCCGAGGATTCACTCACCGTCAGAATCATTCGCACTATGAATGATTTACCGGAAGGTCTCATCACCGGCATGAATGAAGTCAAGGGTTCCGCGGGGCTGCCGGACACCTTGGTGTTCCGGCTCGGCACTCTGGGCGCGGTGGTCGGCGACCGCTTCGCCGGGCGCATCGAGCGCCTCGACCTCAAGCCCAAGCACGTGGGCCTGCTCACCGCGCTCGGCCAGGGCTCGTTCGCCTCCCAGCAGGACCTGGCGGGCCGACTCGGCGTGGCCCCCAGCCTGGTGGTGTCCCTCGCGGACCATCTGGAGTCCCTCGGCGCGCTGCGCCGGGTGCGCGACCCGCAGGACCGCCGCCGCCAGGTGCTCACGCTCACCGACCGGGGCCACGAACTCCTGGCCGCCTGCACGGCCGAGGCCACGACCCTGGACGGCGAACTGACCGCACATCTCGACGAGCCCGAACGGCGGGCGCTCCACGCGACCCTGGGAAGCCTCGCGACGCGGGCGGGCCTGTCGACCGCCTGAGCGGGTCCGCCCCTGGCACCCCACACCGGCCCGATCACCCGTTCGGCTGAACCTCCCCCCTGTCCCGCAAAGCGGCTCGCTCCACAAAATCGAACAGGCGTAGCATTGCCGCGTGGCGACGACCTATGAATTTCCCAGTGACCTCCTTGCCGGTCAGGAGGAGCTGCATCAGGTCCGGGCCGAGCTGTCGGCTCTGCTCAAGCGACTTCCCTGGTCGGTGGAGCCGGTGGACGGATTCAGCGACGACAACGGCTGGCGCAAGGTGGAGCGGCCCGCGTCCCCGGGCTGGACCGCGGACGAACAGGCCGAGGTGGAGAAGCTGCGCCGCCGCGAGCACGAACTGGCGGTGTTCGTCAGCACGCACCGCTTCTGGGCCGAGGTCGCGGCAGCGGACCGCGTGGACGCCCGCACCAGACTGAAGCACGCCCGGCAATGAGAAGAGCCCCCGACCGCAGCCTTCCTCGCCCAGGTACGGGAAAGGCCTTCCGGTGATCTCACCGGAAGGCCTCTGAACTTGCTCACTGATCCTGGTGGGCGCGGACGGTTTCGAACCGCCGACATCCTGCTTGTAAGGCAGGCGCTCTACCCCTGAGCTACGCACCCGGCACCCGGGCTGCACCCAGGACGAGTCGACAGCCTACCTTGCCGGGGCTGGTGCACCGCAAACGTGTGAGGGCGGGCCACGGCTTACGGGGGTTAACCCCACCCCGGGTCCGGGAGGCTGCCGGATCCAAGGCGCGAGTGGTGATCATCTAGGGTCGGCGGAGACCGAGTTGATCCGGGCGCCGCGACCCGGCGAACCGGTACAGGGGGAGATTCCAATGGCCCGTAAGGCCCGTTCCCTTCCCGCACGTGCCGCCGTGACGGCGGCCGTCACCGGCGTGCTCGTCGCGGGCGTCAGCGCCTGCGGAGCGTCCGCGGACGACGACGCCCACCCCGACCACCGGTCCTTCGCCCTGCACGGCCGCACCCTCACCGTCGACTCCGACGACGCGGGGCTGGAGATCGTCGCCGCGAAGGGGAACAAGGCGGGGACGGTCCAGGTCACCCGGTGGTTCGAGGGGAAGGTCGTCGTCGGCGGCGGGCCCACGGTGAGCTGGTCCTTCCAGGACGACCGGCTGAGACTGCGGATGCACTGCTCCGGGCTCATCGCCGACTGCTCGGCCAAGTACCGGATCGAGGTGCCGCAGGGGGTCGGGGTCGACGTCGACGAGGGCAACGGCAGCGTGCGGGCGCACGGATTCGCCGACGCGCTCGGCATCCACACCAGCAACGGCGAGGTGCACGTCACCGACTCCACCGGGCCGCTGGACCTGCGCTCCGACAACGGCCCGATCCGGGCGGAGGCCGCCGCGTCGCGCGTGCACGCCGAGACCAGCAACGGCCCGGTCGACCTCACCCTCGGCCGGGTGCCGGACCGCGTGGACGTCACCAGCGACAACGGCCCGGTGACCGTCGCCCTGCCCCGCGCCGCGTACCACGTGGTGAAGGCGGAATCGGACAACGGAGGCGTCTCGGTGTCCGTGCCCCGGGACGACCGGAGCCCGCACACGGTGTCCGCGGACTCCGCGAACGGAAAGGTCACGGTCCGTACGGCGAACTGACCGGCCCGTGTGTTCGTCTACAACGGGTGGGAGAATGACACCACCCACGGCGGACCACCACACGGGAGAGGGATGTGACGGCGACACGGGGCACGCCAGCGATGCGGTCGTACCCGCCGTCGGCCATCCGGGCCCGGTCCGGGGCCACGGCCCTGCGCGACACCCTCACCCTGATGAGCCTGCCGGTGCTGGCCGCGCTCGCCCTGCCCGCCGCGTTCGCCGGCGGGGGCACCCGGCGCTGGTTCGGCGGCCGGGCGGAGGGCCAGCGGGCCGAGGCGCAGGCGGCGAAGGACGCCGCGGCGGCCGCGTTCTACGAACTGGACACCGCCCAGCGGGACCTCAGGATCTCCATCGAGACCATCACGGCCGTCGACGACTCCCCCGCCGCCCGGCGGGCCGTCACCGACTTCGAGGCGCTCGGGCAGCGCATCGACGAGGTCAGCCGGCGCTACATCCAGGCCGTCGACGCCCATGACCTGGACCGGGACGACCTGGAGGCCGCCACGGCCTCCCAGGCGCGCGCGGAGCTGACCTCCGCCAAGGACGAGCTGATCCGGGTCAAGCAGGAACTGGACCGGTTCGGCACCTCGCTCGGGCCGCTGCTCGGCAAGGCCGAGACGCAGCTGGCCCGGCTGGCACCGGCCGTGGAGCGGGCCCGGCAGGCCCTGCTGGCCGCGAGCAACGCCCTGGACGCCGTACGGGAGCAGGGGCTGCGCGCCGACGACCTGGCCGGCCGGCTCGCCGCGCTGTCCCCGGAGCTGACGAGGCTGAACCAGGGCGCCGGGCAGCACGGCGCGGCGCAGACGCTGGAGCGGGCCGAGCGGGTGCAGCGGGAGGCCGGGGCGATCCGGGCCGAGGCCGAGCGGCTGCCGGAGAAGGCCGCCGAGATCGACCACCGGCTGGTCAGCCTGCGCACCCGGGCCCAGGCGCTGACCACCCGGGCCGGGCAGGTGGACCCGGTCCTGAGCGAGCTGCGGCGCCGGTTCGCGGCCGCCTGCTGGCAGGACCTGCAGCACGTGCCCGAGCAGGCGACGCAGAACGTGGGGCAGGCCGAGCAGAAGCTGCGCGAGGCGCAGACGGCCCGGGACGCCCAGCGCTGGCCGGACGCCGCCTCGCTGCTGGCGACGGTACGGGCGCTGCTGAACGCGACCGACGAGGCGGTGTCGGCCGCCGGCGACCGGCTCACACGGCTGAACGCCGTGCAGAAGGATCCGCAGACCGAGATCGAGCGCACCCGGTTCGCGATCCGGGACGCCCAGCGGCTGGCCATGACGGGCCGCACGACCCCGGATCCCCGGCACGCCCGTCCGCTGGACGACGCGGTGGCCCGGCTGGAGCGGGCGATCGGCACGCTGGAGGGGCGGCATCCCGACTACTGGCACTTCCTGACCGAGACGGACGCCGTCCGGCAGGCGGCGGCTCGGGTGGTGGCGCAGATCCGCGAGGAACTCGGCGGTCACTGAGCCGTCGAGCGCCGGGCAGGGGCCCCGTCGGTTGCACGGCTCCGCGTCGCAGGTGGATATTGATGTGGACGCTTGGCCTCCGTTAGCGCCCCCAGGGAGGCGGACATGGCCACACACGCAGTGCACACGAGTCCACGGCGGCGGATCGAGTTCGACAAGCACCTGCCCGTCGACCACCAGCTGAACACGGTCTACCGGATCGGTGCGGGCCTGATCGGCGCGTTCCTCGTCGTCTTCGGTGTCCTGGGTCTGATCAACCACATCGGCTTCTTCAACACCGGCGGCGCGACGGTCGCGGGGCTGAACACCAACGGCGCGCTGAGCGTGCTGTCGATCGTCGTCGGGGTGATCCTGCTCGCCGGGATGGTGGTCGGCGGCAACGTGGCGTCCACGCTGAACATGGTGTTCGGAGTGCTGTTCCTGATGGCCGGCTTCCTGAGCCTCGGCCTGCTGGACACCACGCACAATTTCCTGGCGTTCAAGATCCAGAACGTGTTCTTCAGCTTCGTCGTGGGCCTGCTGCTGATGACCTTCGGCATGTACGGCCGGGTCGGCTCGACCCTGCCGCACGACAACCCGTACTGGCGGGCCCGCCATCCCGAGCCCTCCCCGCACGAGCAGCGGACGCTGCCGGAAGGGGACGGGCCGGGGCGGCAGGACCAGCGGGGTCAGGTCCTGTAGGCGTAGAAGTACGCGTTCGGGTACGACGCGACGAGGCTGGCCACCGACCTGTTGTAGGTGTTGGTGGAGTGATACGTCACATACGGCGTGCCGTAGCGGTCGCGGTAGGTGACGACCATCGTGTGGTCCTTGGAACCGTCCCGGTTGAAGTCCATCTGGATCACGTCACCGATGTCCGCCTGGTACACGTCGGCGAGCGGCGTGACGCGCTTGGAGGACAGGGCGAACCAGGAGAACTCGTTGACGCCGACGAACGAGTCCGACTGGATGTCCGCGGTGCCGAACCACTTGTGGAAGTCGTTCGTGTAGCCGGGGACGTGCTTCCAGCCGCCGGCCTTCAGGGTCTGGCTGACGAAGTTGGTGCAGTCGCCGCCCGCGCCCTCCCCGTTGAAGTCGGGGTAGTCCGGGTTGTAGTGGTTCCAGTACTTGGTCGCGTACGCCACCATGGCCTTGTAGTCGTAGGCGCCGGTGGTGGTGTTCTTCGGGTTGGACCGCGCGGGCCAGCTGGTGGACGCGCGGGGCGCGTCGGGCGGGCCGTCGTCCGCGGCGGTCGTCCTCGCCCTGGCGACGGAGGGCGCCGCCACCTGGTTCACCGCGAGATAGCCGTCGTCGGTGTCCTTGATGCCGGTCAGCTGCCAGTCGCCGCTGCGGTCGGCCTGGAAGGTCAGCTCGTGGTGGGCCTGGAATCCGGTGGTCCTCGGGCCCTTGGCCGCGGGCTTGTCGTAGGTCAGGGTCGTGGTCTCGGTGACGGCGACCCTGGCGCTGCGGCCGGTGACCCGCGTGGCGTCGAGCGTGACCTTCGTGCTGCCCGCGCTGTACTTCTCGCCCAGCTCGGCGAGGCGGGCCTTGCGGGCACGCAGTTCACCGAGGGCGGAGCTCTGCAGGCGGGTCTGGCCGCCGGACATGCGCACGGACCCGGAGAAGCCGGACGTGTGCCGTGTGCCGGTCTTCTCGGCGCCGTCCACCAGGACCTCGGTGCGGTCGGTGAAGACCGCGTCGGCCAGCTTCTGGAAGGTCGCCCTGGTCGCCGCGTCCACCGTCGGGTCATTGGTGACCGCAGCGCCGGCGCTCCAGTTGGGCACCAGGGCCACGCCGGCGACCACCGAGGCAGCCGCGGCCGTGACTATGGTCGCGCGGCGCCGCTTACGGCTCAGTCTTCTTGATTTCAATGATGTTCCCCTCTAGCCGGTAACACCTACCGGGAGAGGAGCATCTTTGCACGACTCGTGCGAAGGATGTGAAGAGTGTTGCACAAGCGGAACCTGCTTTATACATAAGTCACTTGACGACCTGCGACCAGTCCGGCGACTGGGCGGGGTCGAGGCCGCGCAGGGCCGCGAGGGTCTGCGGCTTCTGCACGTCGAGCCAGTCGGCCAACTCCTTGAAGGACACGCATTTGACGCCCTTTTTGGTGCATATCTTGGGGATGATCTCGTCGATGGCCTTCATGTAGACGCTGCCGTTCCAGTGCTCGAAGTGGTTGCCGACGAACAGCGGGGCGCGGCTGCCGTAGTAGACGCGGTTGAAACCGGCCATGTAGGAGTCGGCGGTCTGCTGCTGCCACTCGGGGTACTTGGCCGGGTCGCCGTCGGTCTCGCCGCCGGACTGGTTGTAGAGGAAGTTGAAATCCATCGACAGGCCCTGGAACCTGCCGTTCTCGTACGGCAGCATCTCCAGCGGGAAGTCCCAGACGCCGTTCTTCTTCGCCGGCCATATCTGGAAGTCGCCCGGGGAACTGGCGTCGTAGCGCCAGCCGTAGCTCTTGATGGCCTTCAGCAGGTTCTTCTGGCCCTCCAGGCAGGGCGCGCGCCCGCCGGTGACCTCCTTCTTGAAGTCGAAGGGCAGGGCGGGGATGTCCTTGTACCCGGTGTTGGTCTTCCAGTTCTCCACGAAGGAGTAGAACTGGTCGATCTCGCTCTTCCACTGCGCGACGCTCCAGTCACCGCCGCCCTTGGCTCCGCAGAAGTGGCCGTTGAAGTGGGTGCCGATGTCGTTGCCCTGCTCGTAGGCGAGGCGGAGCTGCTGCAGCGTGGTGCGGATGTGTTCGTCGGTGGGGTAGTCGATGGCGGCGTCGCCGGGCGAGTGCATCGGCCCGTGGTACAGGGACTTCTTGCTCTTGGGCAGCAGGTAGATGCCGGTGAGGAAGAAGCTCATGTGGGCGTTGTACCGCTTGGCCATCTCCCGGTAGTGCGAGAAGAGATGGTCGTCGCCCTCCAGGGCGCCGTCCCAGGAGAAGACGACGAACTGCGGGGGCTTCTCGCCGGGCTTGAGCGGCACCGGCTTCAACGTGCCCTTCTGCGGGCCGGTGTAGGAGGTGGAGCCGTCACCGAGGATCTGGGTCCTGCCGTCCCACGAGGGGGTCGCGGTGGGCTTGGGGAGGGCCGGCTTCGGGGCCTTGGCGGAGGCGGCCGGCGCGGTGTCGTCGGTGCGGCTGAGCACGAGGTAGCCGGCCACCAGCGAGGCCACGACGAGGAAGGCGGCGAGGGTCAGGGCCCGCAGGCGGGTGAGGCCGGGGACACGGCGGCCGGTTGCTCGACGGCGGCCCGTCGGGGACTTCTTGCGGGGCATGCGCGGCTCATTCTCCGAGGGGGGTGAGGTGGTGCGGAGGTCCGGTCGTCAGCCCAGACCCATGGCGGCCGCCCAGAGGTTGTACGGCACGTCGTCGGCGGACGTCCCCGCCAGTCCCTGAAGGGGCAGCGGCTCCAGGGACTTCGTCAGGTCCATCCGGTAGACGACGACCGCCGTCGAGACGGAGTCGGCGGTGCCGACGTACCAGGAGGCGGTGTCCTTGTCGGCGGTACCGGCCTTCCCCGCCGCTGTCGGCGAGCCGGCGGCAGCTGCCGGATGGGCGGTGCGGAAGGAGTCGGTGAGCGCCTCCTCGACGTTCTCGGCCACCTGGGCGCCGACCGCCCGCGTCGGGCGCGGGGTGGTCAGCGCGACCGGCGCGCCGTTCCGGGTGATCCGGCTCACCGAGTACGGCTCCGTGTGCCTGCCCTCGGCGGCGAACGTCGCGTACCCCCCGGCCATCCGGATCGCGCTGGGGGTGGAGGTGCCGAGAGCCAGGGCGGGCACCTGGGGACCCATGCTGGAGGACAGCAGTCCGGACGCCTCGGCGGTCTGGCGCACCTTGTCCAGGCCCGTGTCCATGCCGAGCTGCATGAACGGCGTGTTCACCGACTGGGCCAGGGCCTGGCGCAGAGTGATCTTCCCGTAGGACTTCCGGCCTTCGTTGTGCGCGGCGACCTTCTTGCCGCTGCGGTCCCAGTAGGGGCCCTCGGGGGTCATGACCGGGACGCCGTCGTCGCCGTCGTAGACGGTGTCCGGGGTGACGGGGGTGGCGGGCCCGCCGCGCGTCTTGTGGACGCCGTGCTCCAGCCCGGCGGCGTAGACGAACGGCAGGAACGCGGTGCCGGACGGGACGGTGCTCGCGTTGGACTCGTTGTAGCCCTGCGTACGGTGGTCCGGACCGCCGTAGACGGCGAGGATCCGGCCGTCGGCGGCCACCGAGGCGGCGCCGTAGTGCCCGTTCTTCGCCGTCGCCGGGTCGGTCCGCCCCGCCTGCTTGCGGGCCTTGGTGACGGCGTCGGTGAGCGCCTGCTCGCGCCTGCGGTCGAAGGTCGTGTAGATCTGGTAGCCGCCGAGGTCGAACTGCTTGTCGGTCAGATGCCCGACCTTCTTGGCGTACTGCGACGCCAGCTCCACCAGGTAGTCGCTCTGCGTACCGGTGTTGTACAGCGGGTTGCTCTTCAGCGGCTCGGGGAACGTCTTGTACTCGGCGCGCTCCCGCGGCGACAGCTTGCCCGTCTTGACCATCCGGTCGAGGATCCAGGACCAGCGCTCCACGGCCCGGTGGTGGTTGGCCTTGCCGAGTGTGGGGTCGTACAGGCCGGCGCCCTTGAGCAGTCCCGCGAGCATGGCCGCCTCGGAGGCGTTGAGCTTGCTGACGTCCTTGCCGTAGTAGGCCTGGGCGGCGCGCTGGATGCCGTAGCTGCCGCGGCCGAACCAGCTGGTGTTGAGGTAGCCCTCCAGGATCTGGTCCTTGCTCATCTTGTTGTCGAGCTTGAGGGCGATCATCGCCTCGGTGAACTTGCGGCTGACCGTCTGGTTCTGGCTGAGGTAGACGTTCTTGACGTACTGCTGGGTGATGGTGGATCCGCCCTCGGTGTCGCCCTCGCCCACCGTGCGGTACAGAGCCCGGGTGATGCCCGTCACGGATATGCCCGGGTCCGTGTAGAAGGTCTCGTTCTCGGCCGCCAGTACCGCCCAGCGGACGTCGGCGGGGATGTCCTTCAGCGGCATCGCCTGCCGCTGCACCCAGCCCGTCCGGGCCATCGGGGTGCCGTCGGACCAGAAGTACACGTTGTCCTGCTGGGTGGCGTACGAGTTCAGGTTGCTCGGTATGTCGGTGAGCGCGTACGCGGTGACCAGGAAGGTCCCGAGCAGTGCGAACGCGCTGAGGACGGCGCCGATCCACTGGCGCCAGGAGGGTGCCCAGCGGCGCCAGCCGGTCCGGCCGGGGCGTGGGTAGAGGGGCCTCAGACGGCGCGCGTAGGGGACGAGGCGCCGCGCGTACGGCGCCAGCGGCGCGACCAGGCGGCCCGCCGCGGTCCTCGCACGCTCCCGCGCCGTGGGGCGCGCGCTGCGCCGACGCTCGGCGCGGCCGACCGGGGCGGACGGCTCCGGCGGCGCGGGCACACGCAGTTGCACGGTCTCGTCCGCCCTGAGGGCGTCCACCCTCAGGTGCAGGGTCTCGTCGGCGGCGAGCGGCTCACCACCGGACCCCCGCACGGTGGGACGGTCTTCCCCCTGCGACGCATCGGTCACGACTGCGTCTCCCTCCGCACTCGCTCTTGCTCGCGCGGGGTTGAGCGTCCTCGCAACGGCCTTCACAAGCTATCAGCGATGTTTTCGAATCATCCGCACATACGTACCGAAGGGACGCAACACTCATGAAACATTGAGATGCCGCGCCCCGATGCGCGGCGGCTAGTCTGTGGCCATGCCTCGCTATGAGTACCGCTGCCGCACCTGCGGCGACACGTTCGAACTGAGCCGGCCCATGGCCGAGTCCGCCGCCCCCGCGAACTGCCCCGCGGGGCACGACGACACCGTGAAGCTGTTGTCGACGGTCGGTCTGGGCGGGACGTCCGCCCAGGCTCCCGCCCCCGCGTCCGGCGGGGGCGGTTGCTGTGGTGGAGGGTGCTGCGGCTAAGCGGGCCGGTGCGGCGGCGGGGTGGATGATCCCGCGGTTCCCCGCGCCCCTCGGGCCGGCTGCCGCACCTCCCTCAGGAACTCCCGGACGATGCGCTCACCCGCCAGCACACCCCGCTCCGCGAGCGCGCTGATGTCCGGCGCGCTCCAGCCCGCGTCGGCCAGCTCGCCGTGTCCCGGACGCCAGCCGCGGTCGGCCGCGAGCAGGAGGTCGGCGTCCAGCAGGGAGTCACCGGCGGCCAGTGTCAGCTCCGCACCGGTGCGGCGGGCGACCTCCCGCACCGCCGCGCTCTTGGTGAGCGGCTTCGGGACGGCGTAGATCTTGCGGCCCTGGAGCGATACCGTCCAGCCCCGGTTCTCCGCCCACACCGCCAGCTCCTTGACCCAGTCCTCGGGCAGCAGTTCGCGCTCGACGACGAGATAGGCGAACAGGTCCTCGGCGAGGCGGTGCTTGCGCACCCAGAGGGGGTCGGCCGTGCGCAGCAGATGCTCGCGGACCTCCGCGAGCGGCGCGCACTCCTCGGCGAGCCGGGCCTGCACGCTCGCGTGCCAGTCGGCGTCGCTCACCCCGTCGACCAGCAGATGGCCGCCGTTTGCGCAGATCGCGTACTTCGGGGCCGGTCCGGGCAGGTTGATGCGCTGGTACTGCTTGCGCGTCCGGGTCGTCGTCGGCACGAACACGGCCGTGTCGCCGAGTTCGGTCAGCAGCTGGGCCGCCGTCTCGGTCATGTAGGACAGCGGCTTGGCCTCGTGCACCTCCACGCAGAGCAGCCGGGGCGCCCGCGGGTCCGGCATGGTCAGCGCGAGAGCCGCCGAGGAGTAGATCAGCGTGCGGTCGAGGTCGCTCGCCACCAGCACCGGCATCAGAGGTTCACCGCCTTGCCGTCGGCGCCCGTGGCACCGCGCGTGTACTTGGGGTGGATCAACCCGACGCAGGTGTACGGCAGTTCGCCGACCTCCTCGACCGGGACCCCGCGCTGCTCGGCGAGCAGGCGCACATGGTCGAGGTCGGCGCCCGCTCCGGCCCGCGCGAGGATCTTCCAGGGCACCCGGCGCAGCAGCACCCGGGTGGTCTCGCCGACGCCGGGCTTGACCAGGTTCACGTCGTGGATGCCGTACTCCTCGCTGATCCGCTCGACGGCCCGCCAGCCGGCCCAGGTCGGGGTGCGGTCCGCGGCCCACAGCTCCTTCACCGCCTCCTCGACGGTGTCGGCGACCTCGGGGAAGCGGGCGGCGACGGCGTCGAGGAAGGCGACGGAGACATCGGCGCCGGCGAGTTCGCGGTAGAACTTCGCGCCGTGGAAGTCGTCCGGGCCGACCAGGTCGGCACGCAGGACCGTACGCGAGATCAGGCCGGAGACGGTGGAGTTGAGGCACGCGGAGGGTATGAGGAAGTCCTCGCGGGTGCCGTAGGTGCGCACACAGGAGCCCGGGTCGGCGAGTACGGCGATCTCCGGGTCGAAGCCGGTGACGCCCTCCTTCGCCTCGAACTCCTCTACGGCCAGGGCGAGTTCACGGGTGATGGCGCCCTTGCCGGTCCAGCCGTCGACGAACACGACGTCGCGCGGGTCGTGGTGGGCGGCCAGCCAGCGCAGGGCATTGGCGTCGATGCCGCGGCCGCGCACGATCGACACGGCGTAGTGCGGGAGGTCGAGACCGTGCCGGAAGCGGGCCCAGCGGCGCATCAGGACGCCGACCGGGGTGCCCGCGCGGGCGAGCGAGACCAGCACCGGACGTGGTGACCGCTCGGTGATGACGGCCTCGGTCACCACGCCGACCGCCTGCGCGAGCCGGGCGGCCGAGGCGTCCAGGGCCGTGTGGAACAGCTCCTGGTACTGCTCGCTCGGCTGGTACTCCACCGGCAGCGACTCGGCGTAGTGCGCGCCGCCGCTCTGGATGGCCTCCTCCCGCTCCTCGGTCGGCGCCTCCAGCGTGATGTCGGAGAGGTCCTGGAGCAGCCAGCCGACCTCCTCGGGCGGGTACGAGGAGAACGCGGGGCCGCGGAGGGGCTCGGGCAGCATGGCCGGCCTTTCGGGAGCGTGCGGGGGCGCGGGGACGCCGGTCTGCGGGACGTAGGAGGGGACGACCGCGAGCAGGACGTGCGGGACGTGCGCCGCGAGCCGTGCCGGCAGGCCGTCGGGGGCGTGCAGCGCGGGGGTGTCGGCGACGGAGTCGACCACGGCGACGACGGCGTCGAAGCCGCCGCCCGCCACGTTGTAGGCGTAGCGCTCGCCAGGGCCGTCGGCCGGGTCGTCATGGGCGGGGAAGGCCAGCCGGGTGCGGATCGCGTATCCGGGGTCGTCCACCGCGAGGACGGGCGAGCGCGTGGTGGTGGAGAAGCGCACCTGCGCGTCCGTGATCCGCTCCAGCTCGCGGGCGAGGCGCAGCGGGGCGTACATCAGCTCCTCGAAGCCGAGGACGAGGACGCGGTGGGCGCCGGCGGGCAGGGCGCCGCGTATGCGGGCGACCATCTCGGGCAGCGCGGCTTCGAGGCGGGCGCGATGGGCGGGGGTGAAGCCGTGCCGGCCGCCGTCGGGCAGACCCGCCGGCCAGCGCAGGTCCAGCCGCCGCGGGGCGCGGGGCGGGACCTCGTGCGGCTCCGCCGCACGGGCGCCGCGGCCGGCGACGGCGGACCCGCTAGCGGCGGACTCATGGCGGGCCACCAGCTCCTGCCCCCGCTCCAGCACACCCGACGGCAGCCGCACGGTCCCCGACGCGGCGGCGATCAGGTCCACCCGCGCGCCGATCCGGTCGGCGAACCGCGCCATCCGATCGACGTCCTCGGCCGATCGCATATCGACCAGGGCGACCACCACATACCGCTCGCGCGGATATCGTTCATGCAGGTCACGGATGGTGTTGAGGATGGTGTTGCCGGTGGAGAACTCATCGTCGACGAGCACCAGCGGCCCAGCCCCGGCCAGCAGGGCGGGCTCCTCCGGCAGCAGCAGATGCGAGGTGGCGTGGGAGTGCGACTCCTCGAAGCCGCCCGCTCGGGCGACCCCGGCCACCGGCCGACGGGTGGAGTGCAGATACGGCGCCGTGCCGATGCCGTCGGCGACGGCGTGGCCGAGGCCGGTCGCGGTCTCCGCGTAGCCGAGGACGACCGCCGTGGCCGCCTCCGCCTCGCCGAGCAGCGCGGCGGCCCGACGGCCCAGGCGGTGGCCGTGGTCGTAGACGACCGTCGGCGACTGCGGGACGTGCTTGCCGAGCACGTTCGAGACGAGCAGATGGGCCCGCTTGGGGTTGCGGCGCAGGGCGAGACCGAGCAGGGCCGGCAGGGCATCGTCGCCCACGAGTTCGACCCCGAGTCGCTCGGCGACCCAGCTGCCGGACCAGACCCCGTCATTCACTGCGTTCTTCATGCGTTCCTTGGACGAAATGGAAAAGGATCGAGCGGGCTCAGCCGGGGATTCCGGCGGCGAGCAGCTCCACGAAGCCGACGTCCTCGTGGGCCACGCCGAAGACCTCGGCGCGCAGCAGGGTCCGCTCGGCCCAGGCGCGGTGCGGCTTCACCTCGTTCATCTTGTTCGTGTAGGCCGACCTGAGTACACCCCCGCCGCCGCGTTCCGGCCGCAGGATGTCCTGGGCGTCGCTGTACTCCTCGTGACTGACCACGGACAGCGCGTGGACCGGCAGCACATGGGAGGGGTGGATGCAGGTCTTGCCGAGCAGACCGTTGGCCTGGTCGAGGGAGATCTCGCGCAGCAGTCCGTCCATGGCGTGCTCGATCAGCTTCGCGCGCAGTTCGACGGCCTGCACCTCCAGGAAGGGGCTCTGTCTCAGCTGCGGCTTGAACATGCGCTCGGAGACCCGGAAGTACTCCCACACCGGTCCGGTCACGGTGAATCCCGTGCCGTCGGCCCGGCCCAGCATGTTCACGACGTCGGCGATCACGGAGGCGACGATCTGGACGTCGTAGGCGGTCATGTCCGGGGCGCGGCGCAGGCCGTAGGAGGAGCAGAAATCGGTCACGCCGAGGCGGAGCGCCAGCACCCGGTCGCGGAACTTGTCGACGGCGCGGGCGATGCCCTCCAGGGTGTCCACGCGCGACTCGCGGTAGAGCAGCTCCGGGGACTCCAGGACGGGCATGGCGAACAGCCGGCGGCCGCTGTCGGCCTCGGCGTCCGCCAGGGCGTCCAGGAAGGGCAGGCCGCGCTCCTCGGTGAACTTCGGCAGCACGAATCCGGACAGCAGCCGCGTGGACGGGCCGAGCCGCCGTACGAGGTCGGGGATCTGCTCGGGGGTGCGCACCCGGACGAAGAGCAGCGGCGGCTCGATCCCGGGCCGGGCGGCCAGGTCGGCGAACTGCCGGACGAGGTTCTCCTCGCCGGCCACGACGTCCGCGTCGTCGATCGAGTCCTCCAGGCACAGCACCATCGAGACCACGCCGTTCCCGGCCTGCTTGACGATGTCGTCGGCGAGCCGGGACCGGGTGGCCGGGCTGTACAGGGTGGCGCCGAGGGCGGCGGCGAGCAGCCGGGCCGGAGAGTCGGCGGTGAATGCGCTCGGCTCCCGGTGGAAGAGGCGCTGCCGCACCTCGGGGGCGATGTGCCCGAAATGACGCATAGGACTCCCTCAGGGGTGCGAGCCGAGTCTGTGTGTTCGGTAAAAGGTGGCCGGTAATAGTACGTAGGGATCCATGTCAGGGGTTCCCTATGGGCATGAATTTCTGGTAACTCGCCCGTGTCGGCGCCACCGTGGGACACCACACCCCCCGCATTGTCGTGGCCAGGACCGAGAAGGCAGGATGACCGCATGACGCACGCGATGCTGAAGGGGTCGAACGTCCCGCTGGAGGCCGAAACGGTTCGCGCCGCACTGCGCTGGACGCCCGGCCAGGGGGTTCCGGACGTGGATGTCTCGGCGCTGCTGCTGGGCCCGGACGGCCGTGTGCGCTCCGACGAGGACTTCGTCTTCTACAACCAGCCCCGGCACCCCTCCGGCTCGGTGTGGCGGCTGGGCAAGAAGCGCGTCACCGAGGGGCTGACCGACACGGTCCAGACGGATCTGCCGGCCGTCGAGCCGGGCGTCGGCCGGATCCTGCTGGTCGCGTCCGCGGACGGGATCACCTTCGACCAGGTGCCGGCGCTGTGCATCCAGCTGTACGACGCCGCGGTCGCCGACGGGGAGCCGCTGGCCCGGTTCGAGATCAAGCCGGAGACGGGCGCGGAGACCGCGCTGATCTGCGGTGAGCTGTACCGGCGCGGGGAGGGCTGGAAGTTCCGCGCACTGGGCGAGGGGTACTCGAACGGGCTGAAGGGGCTCGCCACGGACTTCGGCATCTCGGTGGACGAGTCGGAGGTGGAGGAGGAGTCCCGGCCGGCCCAGCCCCTGCCCCCCGAGCAGCCGACGTCAGCCGTGCCGCAGCAGCCGCCGGCCTACGGCTACCCCCAGCCGACGTCGGCTCCGCCGGCGTACGGGTACCCGCAGCCGACGTCGGCCGCGCCCGCGTACGGGTATCCGCAGCCTCAGCCGGTTCCGGTGCCCGCGGGGCCCGCGGACCCGAATTTCCGGCTGCCTCCGCAGGGGCCGCAGTTCATCGGGCGGTGAGCGCGGGCGGTTCCCCGCGCTCCCCTGGGTACCACCGCCCGGGCGCTACCGCTCGGCCTTGGTCTTGTAGCCCCGGCCCCACTGCAGCCCCCACCCGTACAGCCGGTCCAGCTCTCCCTGGAAGCCGTAGACGAACTTCACCTCGCGGCGGACGACCAGCTCCCCCTTGATGTTCTCGATCATCACGACCGCACACGAGCGAGCCTGTGGATGCCGCTCGTCCAGGCCTATCTCGATACGAGGCCCGTTGCTGGGGTACAGCGTGACGATGGCGTGGGTGCGGTCGAAGGCCGGGGTCTGGTCGTAGATGTAGACGAAGACCAGCAGGCGCTTGATGGCGTCGCGGTGGTCGAGGTTGACGTACATCGTCTCGCCGGACGCCGAGCCGAACCGGTCGTCGCCGCTGAGCTTGATGTACGGCGGTCCGTTGACGTCGCCGAGGTAGTTGCCGAGCGGCTGGACCACGCCCTTCGTGCCGTCGGTCAGCTCGTACAGGCAGCCGAGGTCGAGGTCGACGTTGACCATGCTCTGGCCGTGGCCGAGCACCTCCGGCGGCCTGAGGGCCTTGAAGGGGTGCCGGAAGAGGCTGGTGCGCTGGGTGGTGTCGAAGTCGGAGGTGCGCATCCGCCAGGTCAGGTTGACCCGCAGATTGCCGGTGGACGCCCCCTGCTTGGTGAGGGACACCGTCTGGTGCCGCCTGGTGAGTTCGATGGCGTTGGTCGAGGCGTTGCCCGAGTCGAAGTCGGCGGCATTGGCGCCCCGCAGTCCGTCGAAGAATCCCATTCCCGCCCCCTGGTCACTCTGGTCAACGCCGTCGGGGCGGCCGACCCCGTCGGCCGCCCCGCTCAGAGCGTTCCTCACCCGCCGGGGCGTCACACCCCGGAGGGCACCTCGGCCTTCTCGTCGCTGCCCTCGCCGGCCGCCGCCAGTGCGCGGTTGCGGCGGACGGAGGACCAGAAGGACCAGGCGATCAGGACGACGCCGACGAGACCGGTGATGACCTCGTTGATCTCGTACTGGATGGTGACCAGGAGGATCACGGCCAGGGCGCCGATGGCGTAGTGGGCGCCGTGCTCCAGGTAGACGTAGTCGTCGAGGGTGCCCTGGCGGACCAGGTAGACCGTGAGGGAGCGGACGTACATCGCGCCGATACCGAGGCCGAGGGCCATCATCACGATGTCGTTCGTGATGGCGAAGGCGCCGATGACGCCGTCGAAGGAGAAGGACGCGTCCAGGACCTCCAGGTAGAGGAACATGAAGAACGCGGCCTGGCCGGCCAGCAGCACCGCCGACTTCTTCTTGCCGGTGCGGGCGGCCTCTTCCTCCGCCTCGTGCTCGCGCTCCTCCTCTTCCTCCAGCCGGTCCTCGAAGTAGCCGGACAGACCGCCGACGATCATGTACGTGATCAGACCGGCGATGCCGGAGATCAGGACCGTCTGCGCCTTGTCGACATGGGCGCCGCCGTGCTGGTGGGCGTGGACGGCGAAGGTGAAGGAGGTGATCAGCAGGGCGATCAGGGCGATGCAGACCGACAGCATGTCGACCTTGCCGAGCTTGGCCAGGGGGCGCTCGATCCAGCGCAGCCACTGGATGTCCCGGTCCTCGAAGATGAAGTCCAGGAAGATCATCAGCAGGAACATGCCGCCGAAGGCGGCGATCGCCGGGTGGGCGTCGGTGACCAGCTGCTGGTACTGGTCCTTGTCGCTGAAGGCCAGGTTCACCGCGTCGATGGGGCTCTTCTTGGCGGTGATGGCCACGATGACGACCGGGAAGACCAGCCGCATGCCGAAGACCGCGATGAGGACGCCGACCGTGAGGAAGATCTTCTGCCAGAAGGCGTTCATCTTCTTCAGGACGCCGGCGTTGACCACCGCGTTGTCGAACGACAGCGAGATCTCGAGGACGGCGAGGATCGCCACGACTCCGAAGGCCTCCCACCCCCCGTAGAAGACCGCGGCGACCAGGCCGAGCGCGGTCACCGCGAACGACCAGCCGAAGGTTTTCAGAAGCACTGGCTACCCAATCATCTAGGTACGGGTCTCCCCCGCGCCGTACTCGGCTTTGCTAAACGTTGACCCCGAGTCTAGAGGTGCACCCTACCGGCGGTACCAGCGGCTACGAAACGTTCACCCCGAAGTCCATGGCGATACCGCGCAGGCCCGAGGCGTAGCCCTGGCCCACGGCGCGGAACTTCCATTCCCCCTGGTAGCGGTACAGCTCGCCGAAGATCATGGCGGTCTCGGTGGAGGCGTCCTCGCTCAGGTCGTAGCGGGCCAGCTCCTGGCCGTCGGCCTGGTTCACGACGCGGATGAACGCGTTGGAGACCTGGCCGAAGGTCTGGCCGCGCTCGTCCGCCATGTGGATCGAGACGGGGAACGTGATCTTCTCGCACTGCGGCGGCACCTTGGCGAGGTCCACCAGAATCGATTCGTCGTCACCCTCGCCCTCACCGGTGAGGTTGTCACCGGTGTGCTCGACCGAGCCGTCGGGGCTCTTGAGCTGGTTGTAGAAGACGAACCACTCGTCGCCCAGCACACGGTTGCCGGCGCCGCACAGCAGCGCGCTGGCGTCAAGATCGAAGGGGGCGCCGGTGGTGGAACGCGCATCCCAGCCGAGCCCGATCATGACGTTGGTGAGGTTCGGTGCGGCTTTGGAGAGGGAGACATTGCCTCCCTTGGCGAGCGTGACGCCCATGATGCTGGTCCTCCCCTAGTGGTGCTTACTGGTTGTCCTGCACGTCCGGCGCCGCCCGTAAACGGTGCGGCGCCGGACGGATCGCGGGGCTTTCTCGACGTCGTACGTCAGACGTTGACGTCCCTGTACGTCAGACGTTGACGCCGAAGTCCTGCGCGATACCGCGCAGACCGGAGGCGTAGCCCTGACCGATGGCGCGGAACTTCCACTCCGCCCCGTGCCGGTACAGCTCGCCGAAGACCATGGCGGTCTCGGTGGAGGCGTCCTCGCTCAGGTCGTAGCGGGCGATCTCCTGCTCGCCCGCCTGGTTCACGACGCGGATGAACGCGTTGCGGACCTGGCCGAAGGACTGCTGGCGGTTCTCGGCGTCGTAGATCGACACCGGGAAGACGATCTTCTCGATGTCGGCCGGGACGCCGGCCAGATTGATCTTGATCTGTTCGTCGTCGCCTTCACCCTCACCGGTGATGTTGTCACCGGTGTGCTCGACCGAGCCGTCGGGGCTCTTGAGGTTGTTGAAGAAGACGAAGTGCTGGTCGCTGGCGACCTTGCCGGAGTTGTTCAGCAGCAGCGCGCTGGCGTCGAGGTCGAAGTCCGTGCCGGTCGTGGTGCGCACGTCCCAGCCCAGACCGACGATGACGGCGGTCAGGCCCGGGGCCTCCTTCGTCAGCGATACGTTGCCGCCCTTGCTGAGGCTGACTCCCACGGGTCCTCCATGTGGTGTCCAGGGGCGGGGAGCCCCGTCGTGCTTCGGATATGGGATCAACGTGCCGATCCTAGTGACGGGTTCCCGCCCCTCGCAGACCCTGGACCCGGAGAATCACAGGTGTCGGCCACGGTCGGCCTACAGGGTGTCGAGCGCCTTCACGTACTCGTCCAGATCGCGCGCGTCCGGCAGGCCGTTGACCACGGTCCACCGCACGACGCCTTCCTTGTCGATGATGAAGGTGCCCCGGACGGCGCATCCCTTGTCCTCGTCGAAGACGCCGTACGCGCGCGAGACGTTGCCGTGCGGCCAGAAGTCGCTGAGCAGCGGGTACTCCAGGCCCTCCTGCTCGGAGAAGACGCGCAGGGTGTGGATCGAGTCGTTGGAGACGGCGAGCAGCTGGGTGTCGTCGTTGACGAACTTCGGCAGGTTGTCGCGCAGCTCGCACAGCTCGCCGGTGCACACACCGGTGAAGGCGAAGGGATAGAAGAGGAGAACCACGTTCTTGGCACCGCGGAAGTCCGAGAGCCTCACGGCCTTGCCGTGGTTGTCCTTGAGCTCGAAGTCGGGGGCCTTGTCGCCGACCTGGATCGCCATCGGGATGTTTCCCTTTCGGTGGGCTGTTCGGAGGAGAACAGCCTACGGCGGCGGGGACGGCGGCCTCCCGAGGGGACCGCCGCCCCCGCATCGCTCACCTGCGGAAGACAGTCACCGCTTGGATGAGCCGGCCTTCGGGGTCGAAAGCCTGCTGCCGTTCCAGTCCTTGCCCACGCTGACGCTCTTGGTCTGCGACAGGCCGGCCGTCCGCGCCGCGTCACTGATGTCGCTGGGCTCGATGTAGCCGTCCCGGCCGGTCTTCGGCGTGAGAAGGACGATCTGGCCTTCCTCTTCGAGGAACCCGATGGCGTCGACCAGCGCGTCCGTCAGGTCTCCGTCCTCGTCGCGGAACCACAGCACCACGGCATCGGCCACGTCGTCGTAGTCCTCATCCACCAGTTCGGTGCCGGTGGCCGCCTCGATGGCCTCGCGGAGTTCTAGGTCCACATCCTCGTCGTAGCCGAGTTCCTGGACCACCTGGTCGGGCTGGAAACCCAGCCTGACGGCCAGGTTCGTCTCCGCGTGGTCCGCGGTCGCGCTCACGGTCTGCCTCCTGATCATGTCTTTGGGAAAAACTCAGCCACGCGCGTGCGCGCGTTGCCTGGCCGTAGTCCACACGGGCGGGACGGATCGCGCAAGTACCCGGCCCTTCGGACCGCCGAAACGGTGACGATCCCGGCCTTGTCGCCGCAACTTCTGGCACCGTATCCCGATCCAGCGTGTTCCACATCACACACATTTGCCTGTTTTGCGGCGCCTCTCGAACACCTTTGCCAGGCACGTCACACCCCGGGCGTATCGTTGCGTTTCGACCGATGGAACCAGCGATGAGATGACGTACGCCGTCCCCAGGTACACGATGGGGGACGGTGCAGACAGGTGAAGAAAAGCAGAAAATCGGCCCTCTGACAGGTAAGGAACAGCGTGGCTTCCGGATCCGATCGCAATCCGATCATCATTGGCGGCCTTCCGAGTCAGGTTCCTGACTTCGATCCCGAAGAGACCCAGGAGTGGCTCGACTCCCTCGACGCCGCCGTGGATGAGCGCGGCCGGGAACGGGCCCGCTATCTCATGCTCCGACTGATCGAACGGGCCCGCGAGAAGCGTGTGTCCGTGCCCGAGATGCGCAGCACGGACTACGTCAACACGATCGCCACCAAGGACGAGCCGTTCTTCCCGGGCAACGAGGAGATCGAGCGCAAGATCCTCAACGCGACCCGCTGGAACGCGGCCGTGATGGTCTCGCGCGCCCAGCGCCCCGGCATCGGCGTCGGCGGCCACATCGCCACCTTCGCCTCCTCCGCCTCGCTCTACGACGTCGGCTTCAACCACTTCTTCCGCGGCAAGGACGAGGGCGACGGCGGCGACCAGGTCTTCTTCCAGGGCCACGCCTCGCCGGGCATCTACGCCCGCGCCTATCTGCTCGACCGGCTCACCCAGGACCAGCTCGACGGCTTCCGCCAGGAGAAGTCGAAGTACCCCGACGGCCTGTCCAGCTACCCGCACCCGCGCTCCATGCCGGACTTCTGGGAGTTCCCGACGGTCTCCATGGGCCTCGGCCCGCTCGGCGCGATCTACCAGGCGCGGATGAACCGCTACATGGAGGCGCGCGGCATCGCCGACACGTCCAAGTCGCACGTGTGGGCCTTCCTCGGCGACGGCGAGATGGACGAGCCGGAGTCGCTCGGCCAGCTGTCCATCGCCGCCCGCGAGGGCCTGGACAACCTGACCTTCGTCGTCAACTGCAACCTGCAGCGCCTGGACGGCCCGGTGCGCGGCAACGGCAAGATCGTCCAGGAGCTGGAGTCGATCTTCCGGGGCGCCGGCTGGAACGTGATCAAGCTGATCTGGGACCGCACCTGGGACCCGCTGCTCGCGCAGGACCGCGACGGCATCCTCGTCAACAAGATGAACACGACCCCGGACGGCCAGTTCCAGACGTACGCCACGGAGTCCGGCGCGTACATCCGCGAGCACTTCTTCGGCGACGACCACCGGCTGCGCGCGATGGTCGAGAACATGACCGACGACCAGATCCTGCACCTGGGCCGCGGCGGTCACGACCACCGCAAGATCTACGCGGCGTTCAAGGCGGCCAAGGAGCACAAGGGCCAGCCGACGGTCATCCTGGCCAAGACGATCAAGGGCTGGACGCTGGGCCCGAACTTCGAGGGCCGCAACGCCACGCACCAGATGAAGAAGCTGACGGTCGACGACCTCAAGCGCTTCCGGGACCGCCTCCACCTGCCGATCACCGACCAGCAGCTGGAGTCCGGCCTGCCGCCGTACTACCACCCGGGCCGGGACACCGACGAGATCCAGTACATGCACGACATGCGCAAGCAGTGCGGCGGGTACGTCCCGACGCGCGTCGTGCGTGCCGAGCCGCTCGCACTGCCGGACGACAAGACCTATGCGAGCGTGAAGAAGGGCTCGGGCCAGCAGTCCATCGCCACGACGATGGCGTTCGTCCGGCTCCTCAAGGACCTCATGCGGGACAAGGAGATCGGCCGGCGGTTCGTGCTGATCGCGCCGGACGAGTACCGCACGTTCGGCATGGACTCCTTCTTCCCGAGCGCGAAGATCTACAACCCGCTCGGCCAGCAGTACGAGGCGGTGGACCGGGACCTGCTCCTCGCCTACAAGGAGTCGCCGACCGGCCAGATGCTGCACGACGGCATCTCCGAGGCGGGCTGCACGGCGTCCCTGATCGCGGCCGGCTCGGCCTACGCGACACACGGCCAGCCGCTGATCCCCGTCTACGTCTTCTACTCGATGTTCGGTTTCCAGCGCACGGGTGACCAGTTCTGGCAGATGGCCGACCAGCTGGCACGCGGTTTCGTCCTGGGCGCGACCGCGGGTCGTACGACCCTGACCGGTGAGGGTCTGCAGCACGCGGACGGCCACTCGCAGCTGCTGGCCTCGACCAACCCGGCGTGCGTGGCCTACGACCCGGCGTACGCGTACGAGATCGCGCACATCGTGCAGGACGGCCTGCGCCGGATGTACGGCGGCGACGCCGAGCACCCGCACGGCGAGGACGTCTTCTACTACCTGACCGTCTACAACGAGCCCATCCAGCACCCGGCCGAGCCGGAGAACGTGGACGTCGAGGGCATCCTCAAGGGCGTCCACAGGCTGCGGCCGGGCACGGCCGGCTCGCTCCCGGCGCAGATCATGGCGTCGGGCGTGGCGGTCCCGTGGGCGCTCGAGGCCCAGCGGATCCTCGCCGAGGAGTGGAACGTGCGCGCCGACGTCTGGTCGGCCACCTCGTGGAACGAGCTGCGCCGCGAGGCGGTGGCGTGCGAGGAGCACAACCTGCTGCATCCGGAGGAGGAGCAGCGGGTGCCCTACGTGACGCGGAAGCTCAGCGCCGCCGAGGGTCCGTTCGTGGCCGTGTCCGACTGGATGCGATCGGTTCCGGACCAGATCGCGCGGTGGGTGCCGGGCACGTACCAGTCGCTCGGCGCGGACGGCTTCGGCTTCGCCGACACCCGGGGGGCGGCCCGGCGCTTCTTCCACATCGACGCGCAGTCGATCGTCGTCGCGGTGCTGACGGAACTGGCCCGGGAGGGCAAGATCGACCGGTCCGCGCTGAAGCAGGCCATCGACCGCTACCAGTTGCTGGACGTCTCGGCGGCGGATCCGGGAGCGGCGGGCGGCGACGCGTAGCGCTGCGCGGCCTTGGCGGGGGCGGCGACCGGGGTGGGGGCGCCGATTCGCTGCCGGGTGCGGATCCGTCGTGGTTGCTCGCGCAGTTCCCCGCGCCCCTTCGGAAGTTGCACTGCAACCCCCTCAGGGGTGCGGGGAACTGCGCGAGCAGCCGGGCACGGATCCCCACCCGGCGACGGTGAACGCGTCCCCACCCCGCTGCCGCCCCCGCCGAGGCGCCGCAGGCCTGCGCAGCCCCCTCCGCAACGCACGCCGCGGCCCGGCGGTCCTCCCATGTCCTGCGGAGGACTTGACCCACTGTGACCTGCGGCGTGCGTCCGGTGCGAGGGATCTTTAGCGGAGTCACCCTGATAGGGGAAATCCCGCGGGTACGGCCCTCAGATGTGGCCCACGCCCGCACCCGCCTCCGCGTTCGCACCCCGCTTGGTGAGCAGCGCGACGAGGACGGCGACCGCCGCCACGCCGGCCGCGACCAGCGAGGCGAGGCTCATGCCGGAGATGAAGGTGTCGTGGGCGACATCGGTGATCTTCGCGGCGACCTGCTCCGGAACACCCTTCGGCACCGGCGCCACACCGACCTGAACCGCCTCGGAGGCCTTGCCCAGCTGATCCGGGGTCAGCTTCGGCAGCCCGGCCCCGTTCCAGTTGCCCGCCAGGTCGCTGTCGACCCTGGAGGCCATCACGGCGCCCAGCACCGCCGTACCGAGGCTGCCGCCGATCTGCATGGCCGCCTGCTGGAGGCCGCCCGCCACGCCGGACAGCTCCATGGGGGCGTGGCCGACGATGACCTCGGTGGCGCCGACCATGACCGGTGCCAGGCCGAGGCCGAGCAGCGCGAACCAGATGGACATGACACCGCTGCCGGTGTCGGCCTTGAGCGTCGACATGCCGTACATGGCGATGGCGGTCGCGGCCATGCCGCCGGCCAGCGGGATGCGCGGGCCGAGCTTGGTGATCGCGGCGCCGGCGAGCGGCGAGCCGACGATCATCATGCCGGTGAGCGGCAGCAGGTGCAGACCCGCGTTGATCGGGCGCATGCCGTGGACGTTCTGCAGGTAGAACGTCACGAAGAACAGGCCGCCCATGAAGGCGATGGCCATGAGGACCATCAGCACGACACCCGCCGAGAGGGGGATCGAGCGGAACAGGCCGAGCGGGATCAGCGGCTCCCTGACTCTCGTCTCCCACAGGGCGAACGCGACGAAGAGCACCACGGACGCGCCGATGAAGGCCCATGTCCTGCCGTTGCCCCAGTGCCAGGCCGGGGCCTTGATGAGCGCCCACACCAGGCAGAACATCGCGCCGGAGAGCAGCGCGATGCCGGGGATGTCGAAAGAGCGCGGGGCGTTCTCGGCGCGGTGGTCGAGCAGGATCAGCACGCCCAGGAGGAGGGCGAGCGCGCCGACCGGCACGTTGATGAAGAACACCGACTGCCAGTTGACGTGCTCGACGAGGACACCGCCGAGGATCGGGCCGCCCGCGGTGGACGCGCCGATCACCATGCCCCAGATGCCGAGGGCCATGTTGAGCTTCTCGGCCGGGAAGGTGGCCCGCAGCAGGCCGAGCGCGGCCGGCATCAGCAGCGCGCCGAACAGGCCCTGGAACACGCGGAAGGTGACGACCGCGGCGATGCTGCTCGACAGGCCGATGGCGCCCGAGGCGGCGGCGAAGCCGGTGACGCCGATGAGGAAGGTCTGCCGGTGGCCGAAGCGGTCACCGAGCTTGCCCGCGGTGATCAGGGAGACCGCGAGGGCGAGGAAGTAGCCGTTGGTGATCCACTGCACCTGGGCGAAGGTGGCCCCCAGGTCCTTCTGGATCGCCGGGTTGGCGATGGCGACGATGGTGCCGTCGAGGGCCACCATCATGACGCCTACGGCGACGGTGATGAGGGTGAGCCACGGATGGCCGCGCAGCCCCGCGGCCGGAGCCGACGCGGGCGGGGCGGCCGAGCTTTTGTCCCCCGGCCCCGTCGCGTCGACGGTGGTCTGACTAGTCATACGAACGAGGTTAGTGTCAGCCTCTGACAATTGACAAACCATTTCATCCGTCAGTAACTGACACCCATGGAAACACTGCGGGAACGCAAGAAACAGCGCACACGGGAGGCGCTGCTGCGGGCCGCCCTGGAGCTGTTCACGACCCAGGGCTACGAGCACACCACCGTCGACGAGATCGCCGAGGCCGTCGACGTCTCCCAGCGCACCTTCTTCCGCTACTTCGCCGGCAAGGAGGACGCGGCCTTCGCCGTGCAGGCCATGACGGAGGAGCACTTCGTGGCCGCCGTACGGGCGCGCCCGGCCCACGAGGCACCGATGGAGGCCCTGCGGCAGGCGATCCTGCAGGGCTGGGACGCGATCCGCGGGACCGTCGAGACGGCCGTCCCGATCGATCTGCATCTGCGCATGTACCGGACGATCGAGTCCACGCCCGCGCTGCTCGCCGCCCACCTGCGCCGCTCGGCCGCCACCGAGGAGACGATCGCGCGCCTGCTGGCCGAGCGCGAGGGTGTGGACGTGGACGCCGACCCCCGGCCGCGACTCGCCGTGGCCGTGTTCGGCGCCGTGATGAGGGTCACGGAACGGCAGTGGTGCAAGGGCGACGACCTCAGCCTGGGCGCCGTCCGCCAACTCACCGCGTCCTACCTGGACCAGGTGGGTTCGGCGCTCACCGGGAACTGGCGCGCGGACCGAGATCACTGACGGGGCGTTCGGCGTATCACGAAACGTGATACCTGTCACTCGGTTACCCCGAGACCCCGCCGTTCTCCTAGTGTGTCCTCCCAGTGACTTCCTTCGATACCTCCCCGCAACTGAACGTCTGGCGCGCACTGCTGGCGCTGGCCGTGGTGTTCGTGATGCTCGCGACCACCGGCTGGACCGCCCTGCGCACCCACCGGGAGTCGACCGAACTGCAGGCCTCGCTCGACAAGTGGCGACACGGCACCGTCCACGGCCTCCACCTGCCGGACCCCGAGGCCGCGCCGGCCCGGCTCAGCCGTTTCTTCACCTCCCTCGGCGCCGAGGACCAGGCCCGTCTCGCCCACCGCTACCCGCTCGCGGTCGGCAACATGAACGGCGCCCCGGTCACCCTGCGCTACCGCGCCAACCACATCGCGCTGGACCAGGCCCGCAAGGTCGAGAAGAAGCGCATGCACGACAGCCGGCTCAGCGCGGCCGGGCAGCAGGACGCGGGCCGTCGTATGCACCGCTACGAGGCCCTGCTGAGCCCCGGCCGGCAGGTCCTCGCCTTCGACCCCGAGGGCTCGGGCCGCGTCGCGGAGGTGTTCGGGAACCTGGACACGGCCCAGCGGATCTCGGTCGTCGTCCCCGGCGTCGACACCGATCTGCTCACCTTCCAGAAGACCTACCGCCCCTACAGCGCCCCGGTCGGCATGGCCAAGGCGCTGTACGCGGCGGAGCGCGCCCAGAGCCCCACGACCCGGACGGCCGTGATCGCCTGGGCCGACTACACCGCCCCCGACGGACTCGGCGTGGACGCGGCCACCGGCCTGCGCGCCGAGGAGGGCGCCGTGCGGCTGAACGCCATGCTGGGCGGCCTGCCCGGCAGGGCCCCGGTGGCGGCGATCTGCCACAGCTACGGCACGGTGGTCTGCGGTGTCGCCGCGCACGCCATGCCGGACCGGGTGACCGACATAGCGGTGGCCGCGAGCCCCGGCATGCGGGTCTCCGCCGCCTCCCACCTGGACACCTCTGCCCGGGTGTGGGCCATGCGGGACGCCACCGACTGGATCCAGGACGTGCCGTATCTGGAGCTGGGCGGGCTCGGGCACGGTGCCGATCCGGTGTCCTCGGAGTTCGGCGCGCGTGTGCTGTCCGCCCGGGACGCCAAGGGTCACGCCGGCTATTTCCAGCCCGGCACGGACAGCCTGCGCAATCTCGCCGACGTCGGCGTCGGCGCGTACGACGCGGTGACGTGCGCACGCGAGAACGACGCGTGCCGGGCCGGTGCGTCCGGCACGACGACGGCCGGACGCGCGTAGAAACAGCAGGAAGTGCGGTCTGCGCGGGTGGCGACGGAGGAGCACGTGCCGCATACGATGAGCCGCATGGGTGACGTACTGGCGGGATTTCATGCCGTCTGGGAGTTCGAGTCCGACTCCGTGCTCATCCGTTACGAACGGGGGATTCGGACACCGAAGCTGTTCCAGGCGCTCGGGGAGCGGCGTATCCCGCTGTCCGCGGTCGAGGGCGTGACGCTCGCGCCGGGCAGGCGCGGCACCGTCGTCCTGCGGCTGCTGCCGCGCGCCGGCGCCGATCCGCTGGTGGAGGCGGCGGCCGGGCAGCTGAAGGACGGCTCCGATCCGTACCGGCTGGTGCTGCCGGCCGAGCGCGAGACCCTCGCCGAGTACTACGCGGACGAGTTGAAGGGGCTGCTCACCGAGTCCGGGCCCGTCGAGCGCCATCTGGTGGCCGCGCCCGAGGCGCCGCTGTCGTTCAAGGCGTACGACGGAAAGGCGTCGTTCGACGGTACGGCGGTGCAGTTCCGCTGGTCGTGGACGGGCGCGTCGTCGGCGAAGTGGAAGGCCGGCGACCAGAGCCTCGCGGTCACCGACCTGAGCGGCGTGGAGTGGCGGTCACCGGAGGTGTTCGAGGGCCATCTGCGGCTGGTGCGCCGCGACGCGGCCCCGGACGCGCCCGTGCAGGCCGATCAGGATCCGGCGGCCGTCGTCTTCGGGCTGGGGTACGGGCCGGTGCACGAGTCGCTGCCGTTCGCCGCGGCGGTCCTGGCCGCCGTACGCACGCGGGGGCCGGTACCCGCGGTGCCGGCCCCGCCGCGGCGCGACCCCGCCGACATCGCCGAGCGCATCCGGCATCTGGGCGAGCTGCACCAGGCCGGGTTGGTCACCGACGAGGAGTTCGCCGGCAAGAAGGCCGAGCTGCTGGCCGAGCTGTAGCCCCCGGGCCGGCCGCCGCTCCCAGGCGAAAGGTCACGCGAGCCCGGCGTCGGTCATCGGGGGCTCCCCTCTCTCGCGTAGAAGCCGATCTTCAGGTCCAGCACGGCGAGCGTGTCCCGCAGTTCGGCGATCCGGCTCAGGACGTCCCGGCGGGTCGACTCCAGCAGGGCCTGCCGCTGCGGATAGGTGCTCTCGCCCTCGCGGACCATCTCCGCGTACCGGACCATGTCCGCCACCGGCATGCCGGTCAGCCGCAGCTTGGTCACGAAGTCCAGCCAGTCCAGGTCGCGGTTGCTGTAGCGCCGCTGGCCGGTGTGCGAACGGTCGACGTGCGGCATCAGGCCGATCCGCTCGTACCAGCGCAGGGTGTGCGCGGTCAGGCCGGTGAACACGACGACCTCGCTGATCGTGTAGCGGTCCTGGCCGTCGGGTCGCGGATGGCGCCTGGGCGGGGCGGAGCAGATGTCGGCGGGGGCCGTTGGTCCGGTGTCCGCTGGCGTGGTCTGCATCACCGTCATGGTCTCCACGCTATGGCCTTCGAGTGCACTCCAAGCAAGCGGATCGGGTAAGAAATCCGCAGGACGCGAGCCTGGTCGCACCGCTAGCGTGCGGCGCATGAGTCTTGCACGGCGGGCGCTGCCCGAGGACGCCGGTGAAGTGCTGCGGCTGCGGCAGGTCATGATCGACTCGCTCTGGAGCGCGGGCGGCGCCGGGCCGACCGAGTGGCATGCCGAGTCCCTGCCGACGCTGCGGGAGCGGCTCGCGCAGAGCGACGCGGACTTCGCGGCCTTCGTCGTCGAGCGTCCGGACCGGCCGGGGGCGCTGGCCGCGCTGGCGGCCGGAACGCTGGAGTACCGCATCGGCAGGGCCGGCAATCCGCACGGGCGCGTGGGGCACGTGTTCAGCGTGGCGACCGACCCGGACGCCCGGCACCGCGGGTACGCGCGCGCGTGCATGGAGGAGCTGCTGGCCTGGTTCCGGGCCCGGGGCGCCGGGCATGTGCTGCTCAACGCCTCCCCGGCGGCCGAACCGCTGTACGCCTCGCTCGGCTTCACGCGCGACCCGGACCCGTCGATGCGGCTGCTCCTGTGAGCCGCATAGGCTCGGCACCATGTCGTTGAACAGCCTGGCCTCGATCGAGAACTGGCCCGTGCCCACCGCGGCGGCGGGCGTCGTACGAGCCGACGGGACCGTCCTCGGGACGCACGGCCCCCTCGGGCACCGCTTCCCGCTCGCCTCGGTCACCAAGCCGCTGGCGGCCTACGCGGCGCTCGTCGCGTACGAGGAGGGCGCGATCGAGCTGGACGAACCGGCCGGGCCGCCCGACTCGACCGTGCGCCATCTGCTCGCCCACACCTCCGGGCTGGCCTTCGACGAGCACCGGGTGACGGCTCCGCCCGGGGAGCGGCGGCTGTACTCCAACGCCGGGTTCGAGCAGCTCGGCGACCACATCGCCAAGGCCGCGGACATTCCCTTCCCGGAGTATCTGCGCCAGGCGGTGCTGGAGCCGCTGGGGATGACGTCGACGACGCTGGAGGGCTCGCCGGCCAAGGACGGGGTGTCGACGGTCTCCGACCTCCTCCGGTTCGCGGCGGAGGTGCAGATGCCGCGGCTGCTGGATCCGCGGACGGTCGCACAGGCGATGAGCGTGCAGTATCCGGGGACGAAGGGGGTGCTGCCGGGGTACGGGCACCAGAACCCGAACGACTGGGGGCTGGGGTTCGAGATCCGGGACGCCAAGTCGCCGCACTGGACCGGGAGTTCGTCGTCTGCGCGGACCTTCGGCCACTTCGGCCAGTCCGGTACGTTCCTGTGGATCGACCCGGACGCGGGGGTGGCGTGCGCCGCCCTGACCGACAGGGCGTTCGGGCCCTGGGCGGTCGAGGCGTGGCCGGTGTTCACGGACGGGGTGCTGGCGGAACTGCGCGGCTGAGGTCCGCCGGGGCCATCTCCCACATCAGCAGCTCCGCCGCCGTCGCCGCCACCGCCGACAGATCGCCCGCGTCCGTGAGCCGCGCCGAGTCGCCCGGCCCGAGCGTCTGCCCGGCGAGCGCGATCTCGCCCCGGACCACATGGGCGTACACGTACGCCGCGTCCGGCACGGCCGTCCGCTCGCCGGCGGCCAGGCGGCGGACGTGCAGCATCGCCCCCGCCTCCGGGACGGCGTACGGCGTGGAGTCGGCGATCCCCGGGACGATCTCGTACGACGGCTCCCCGCCGGGCTCCCGCGGGGCCAGCCACATCTGGACGAAGGTCAGCGGCAGCGATCCGTCGTTGCGCTCCACGTGCCGCACGCCCGCGGCCGCGCTGAGCCGTTGCACGTCGCCGGGGCGTACCCGGCTCTCGTGGCCGGTGGAGTCGCGGTGGGTCAGTTCGCCCTCGACCACCCATGTGACGATCTCGGTGTGGCTGTGCGGGTGTTCGTCGAAGCCGGCGCCGGGCGCGAGCCGCTCCTCGTTGCAGGCGATCACCGCTCCGAAGCGCAGGTTGCCGGGGTCGTAGTGCGGCCCGAAGGAGAAGGCGTGCCACGACTGGATGCCGGCCTCCGCGTCGCCCCCCGGGTAGCGCTCACCGGCGCGCCGTACGTCCATCACGCGCACCACCGTAGACCGGCCGCGGGCCGCCCGGCGCCCGCACCTCGACCCGGCGGCGCACGGCGGCGTCCGGATAAGGCAGTCTTGTCCCCGTGCCCGAACCCGAATCCCACAGCGGCGTGCCGCACGCCGATCACCACGCACACGACGTCCACCCGCACGCCGCGACCCTGAAGCGGCTGGAGAAGTCCTCCGGGTCCCTCGCCGCGCAGGCCATCGCGCGCATGGACGAGACCCTGTCGTGGTACCGGGCCATGCCTCCCGAGAACCGCTCCTGGATCGGGCTGGTCGCCCAGGCGGGCATCGCGGCCTTCACCGAGTGGTTCCGGCATCCGGACGCCCCGCAGGCGATCTCCACCGATGTCTTCGGGACGGCGCCGCGCGAGCTGACCCGGGCCATCACGCTGCGGCAGACCGTGGAGATGGTGCGGACCACCATCGAGG
The DNA here is from genome assembly GCF_001514035.1 of Streptomyces yokosukanensis. Lineage (GTDB taxonomy): Bacteria > Actinomycetota > Actinomycetes > Streptomycetales > Streptomycetaceae > Streptomyces > Streptomyces yokosukanensis. The sequence goes on from NZ_KQ948211.1 coordinate 255,516, forward strand.
TCATGGAGAGCGCCATCGACGAGGTGGCCGCCCCCGGCGACGAGAGCGTGCTGCGCGAGGCGCTGCTCGTGTACGCCCGGGAGATCGCCTTCGCCACCGCGCAGGTGTACGCGCAGGCCGCCGAGGCACGCGGTGCCTGGGACGCCCGGCTGGAGTCGCTGGTCGTCAACGCGGTGCTCAGCGGAGAGGCCGACGAGGGGGCCGTCAGCCGGGCCGCCGCGCTCGGCTGGAACTCGCCGGAGCATGTGTGCGTCGTGCTCGGGACCGCGCCCGACGGGGACAGCGAGTTGACCGTCGAGGCGATCCGGCGGGCCTCTCGCCACGCCAAGCTGCAGGTGCTCACCGGCGTGCTCGGGGATCGGCTCGTGGTGATCGCCGGGGGCAGCAGCAATCCGCTGGCCGTCGCCAAGTCGCTGATCGGGCCCTTCGCCGCCGGGCCGGTCGTCGCGGGGCCCGTCGTACCGGATCTGCTGGCCGCCACGCGGTCCGCGCAGGCCGCCGCCGCGGGACTGAAGGCCTGCTCGGCCTGGCAGGACGCGCCGCGGCCGGTGCTGGCGGACGATCTGCTGCCGGAGCGTGCGATCGCGGGCGATCCGAGCGCCCGCGAGCAGCTGGTGGAGGAGATCTACAGACCGTTGGAGGAAGCGGGGTCCGCGCTGCTGGAAACCCTGAGTGTCTACCTGGAGCAGGCGAGCAGCCTCGAAGGCGCGGCCCGGATGCTCTTCGTTCACCCGAACACCGTGCGCTACCGGCTCCGACGTGTGACTGACGTCACCGGTTGGTCGCCATCGGATGTACGATCCGCGTTCACACTGCGGATCGCGCTCATCCTCGGGCGTCTGGCCGACGGTGAGGCCCAGGCATAGGGTTTTGTCGGGGGCCCACAAAAGCCCTTCGTGTTCTTCGTCCCTGTCCCCACGGGCGGCCCTGGCCGTCCCCAAGAGAGAGTGTGAGAGTGCTCGTACTCGTCGCTCCCGGCCAGGGCGCCCAGACGCCTGGCTTCCTGACTCCCTGGCTCGATCTCCCCGGTGCCGCGGACCGCGTCGCCGCATGGTCGGACGCCATCGGACTGGACCTGGTGCACTACGGCACCCAGGCCGACGCCGACGCAATCCGTGACACCGCGGTGGCCCAGCCGCTGCTGGTCGCCGCCGGAATCCTGTCCGCCGCGGCACTCGGTGACATGTCCGTGATCGCTCCGGGCGCCGTCGCCGGCCACAGCGTCGGCGAGTTCACGGCCGCCGCTGTCGCGGGCGTGCTGGACGACACGGACGCGCTGACTCTGGTCCGCAAGCGGGGTCTGGCGATGGCCGATGCCGCCGCGATCACCGAGACCGGTATGTCGGCCCTGCTCGGCGGCGACCCCGAGACCTCACTCGCGCACCTGGAGAAGCTGGGCCTGACCCCGGCGAACATCAACGGCGCGGGCCAGATCGTGGCCGCGGGCACGCTGGAGCAGCTCGCCGCGCTGAGCGAGGACAAGCCCGAGGGCGTCCGCAAGGTCGTCGCGCTGAAGGTCGCCGGCGCCTTCCACACCCAGCACATGGCTCCCGCCGTCGAGACGCTGGCCAAGGCCGCCGCCGAGCTGACGCCCGCCGACCCCGGGCTCCCTTACGTCTCCAACAAGGACGGCCGCACCGTCGCGGCCGGCGCCGAGATCCTGGAGCGGCTGGTCGGCCAGGTCGCGAACCCCGTGCGCTGGGACCTGTGCATGGAGACGTTCAAGGAGCTGGGCGTCACCGCGCTCATCGAGGTGTGCCCGGGTGGCACGCTGACCGGCCTGGCCAAGCGGGCGCTGCCCGGCGTCAAGACGCTGGCCCTGAAGACCCCCGACGACCTCGACACGGCCCGCGAGCTGATCGCGGAGCACGCCGCCGCCTAAGGAGCCGTACATGGCGAAGATCAAGCCCAGCAAGGGCGCCCCGTATGCGCGCATCCTCGGCGTCGGCGGCTACCGCCCCACCCGGGTGGTGCCCAACGAGGTGATCCTCGAGAAGATCGACTCCTCCGACGAGTGGATCCGCTCGCGCTCGGGCATCGAGACCCGGCACTGGGCGGGGCCCGAGGAGACCGTGGCCGCGATGTCCGTCGAGGCCTCCGGCAAGGCGATCGCGGACGCCGGCATCGACGCCGAGCAGATCGGTGCCGTGGTCGTCTCGACCGTCTCGCACTTCAGCCAGACCCCGGCCGTGGCCACGGAGATCGCCGACAAGCTGGGCACCGACAAGGCCGCCGCCTTCGACATCTCGGCCGGCTGCGCGGGCTTCGGCTACGGCCTGACCCTCGCCAAGGGCATGGTGGTGGAAGGTTCCGCCGAGTACGTGCTCGTCATCGGCGTGGAGCGACTGAGCGACCTGACCGACCGGGAGGACCGGGCCACGGCCTTCCTGTTCGGTGACGGCGCCGGCGCGGTCGTCGTCGGTCCCTCGCAGGAGCCGGCGATCGGCCCGACCGTGTGGGGCTCGGAGGGCGACAAGTCCGAGACCATCAAGCAGACCGTGCCGTGGGACCGGTTCAGGATCGGCGACGTGTCCGAACTGCCCCTCGACAGCGAGGGCAACGTCAAGTTCCCCGCGATCACCCAGGAAGGCCAGGCGGTGTTCCGCTGGGCCGTGTACGAGATGGCGAAGGTCGCCCAGCAGGCGCTGGACGCGGCCGGGATCAGCCCGGACGACCTGGACGTCTTCATCCCGCACCAGGCCAATGTGCGGATCATCGACTCGATGGTGAAGACTCTCAAACTGCCGGAGCATGTCACGGTCGCCCGGGACATCCGCACCACCGGCAACACCTCGGCCGCCTCGATTCCGCTCGCGATGGAGCGGCTCCTGGCGACCGGGGAGGCGAAGAGCGGTGACACCGCGCTCGTCATCGGATTCGGGGCGGGTCTCGTCTACGCCGCCACGGTCGTTACCCTCCCCTAGGCACTCCGTGCCGGATCGTGTGATCCAGCGCGGCAGCAATGTGCCACAAACCGTCTGAAACATCGAGACATCGAAGAAGGAGCGCCAACATGGCCGCCACTCAGGAAGAGATCGTCAAGGGTCTCGCCGAGATCGTTAACGAGATCGCCGGCATCCCGGTTGAGGACGTCCAGTTGGACAAGTCCTTCACCGACGACCTGGACGTCGACTCGCTGTCCATGGTCGAGGTCGTCGTCGCCGCCGAGGAGCGCTTCGACGTGAAGATCCCCGACGAGGACGTCAAGAACCTCAAGACCGTCGGCGACGCCACCGACTACATCCTCAAGCACCAGGCCTGAGCCACCCTCTAGGCCCAGGCTGCAAGGCCCCGCCACCCGGCGGTGGCGCCGCTGAATCCCGTATCCGTTGGAGAAAGAATTCCCGTGAGCCCGACCAATCGCACCGTGGTCGTCACCGGTATCGGCGCAACCACACCGCTGGGTGGCGACGCAGCCTCGACCTGGGAGGCCCTGATCGCCGGCACGTCCGGTGTCAAGCCCCTGGAGCAGGAGTGGGCGGCCGAGCAGGCCGTCCGTATCGCGGCTCCGATCGCCGTGGAGCCCACCGAGGTCATCCCGCGGCCGCAGGCCCGCAAGCTGGACCGTTCCGCGCAGTTCGCTCTGATCGCCGCTCAGGAGGCCTGGAAGGACGCGGGCTTCACCGACAAGGCCGGTGAGGACTCCAGCGTCGACCCGGACCGGCTGGGCGCCGTCATCGCCTCCGGCATCGGCGGTGTGACGACCCTGCTCGACCAGTACGACGTGCTGCGGGAGAAGGGCGTCCGCCGCGTCTCCCCGCACACCGTCCCCATGCTGATGCCGAACGGCCCCTCGGCCAACGTGGGCCTGCTCGTGGGCGCCCGTGCGGGCGTGCACACGCCGGTCTCCGCGTGCGCCTCGGGCGCCGAGGCCATCGGCTACGCCATCGAGATGATCCGCACCGGCCGCGCCGACGTCGTCGTCGCCGGCGGTACGGAAGCCGCCATCCACCCGCTGCCGATCGCCGCGTTCGGCAACATGATGGCGATGTCCAAGAACAACGAGAACCCGCAGGGTGCCTCGCGCCCCTACGACGTCGCCCGTGACGGCTTCGTCCTCGGCGAGGGTGCCGGCGTCGTCGTCCTGGAGTCCGCCGAGCACGCCGCGAAGCGCGGGGCGCGCGTGTACGCGGAGGCCGTCGGGCAGGGCGTCTCCGCCGACAGCCACGACATCGTGCAGCCGGAGCCGGAGGGCCGCGGCATCTCGCACGCGCTGCAGAACCTGCTGGACAACACCGACCTGGACCCGGCCGAGATCGTGCACGTCAACGCGCACGCCACCTCGACGCCGGCCGGTGACATCGCCGAGCTGAAGGCGCTGCGGAAGGTGTTCGGCGACGACGCGGACCACATGGCGGTCTCCGCGACCAAGTCGATGACCGGTCACCTGCTCGGTGGTGCGGGCGGCGTGGAGTCGGTCGCGGTCGTGCTCGCGCTGTACCACCGGGTGGCGCCGCCGACCATCAACGTCGAGAACATCGACCCCGAGGCGGAGGCCAACGCCGACGTCGTCCGGGGCGAGGCACGGAAGCTGCCCGTCGAGGGCCGTATCGCCGCGCTGAACGACTCGTTCGGATTCGGTGGGCACAACGTGGTGCTGGCGTTCCGGACCGTCTGAGAACACCGTACGAGAACACGGACGAGGGCCCCTGCCGAACGGCGGGGGCCCTCGTCCGTGCGCGAAGCGGGACGGCGCGGACTCACACCACCTGGTGCAGCCAGCGCACCGGGGCGCCTTCGCCCGCGTACCTGAACGGCTCCAGTTCGTCGTCCCACGGCTTGCCGAGGAGCTTGGCGATCTCCGCCTCCAGCTCCGTCTCGCCGCGCTGGGCGCGGGTCAGCGCCGCGCGCAGCCGGTCCTCGGGGATGAGGATGTCGCCGTGGATGCCGGTGACGGCGTGGAAGATGCCGAGGTCGGGAGTGCAGCTGTAGCGCTCGCCCTCGGCGGTCGGACAGGGCTCGGCGGTCACCTCGAAACGCAGCAGGTGCCAACCGCGCAGCGCGGAGGCCAGCTTGGAGGCCGTACCGGCCTCGCCCTGCCAGGAGAACTCCGAGCGCCAGGTGCCGGGGGCCGCGGGCTGCCGGATCCAGTCGAGACTGACACGCGTGCCGAGCACCCCGGCGACGGCCCACTCGACATGCGGGCACAGCGCGCGCGGCGCGGAGTGCACGTACAGAACTCCACGTGTCGTCACCCGAACCTCCGGACAGAGCGGGACATCTTGCGGACTGGCTGGCGGCTGTGGCGCGACGGCCGCGTTGATGGCGAGGCTACCCTGCGGCGGTGCAAGGAGTGTGACGTACCGTCGGTCCCGGTGCCAGGAAACCTCCGCCATTCACCCAGGGGGACGCTTGTACGGGGGTGCTCCGTTCCAAGGCACCCGGTCGGGAACCCTCGCACGTTGTTATGGGAGGAAGCACCGAAGACACCGGATTCGACGACCGAGGGGATCAGCAGGGGATGCGGAAGCGAAGCAGCCGTGGGCGCGCCGCTCTCGCCGTCATGGCGGTCGCCGTGCTGGGCGTCGCCGGATGCGACGTCATGGGCGGGAGTTCGCCCGCGCCCGAGAGCACCAGGGCGCACGCCGCCAAGCCCGCGCCGCTGTGGAACCGCAGCCCGAGCTCGATCGCCGCGGTCGGTGACTCCATCACGCGCGGCTTCGACGCGTGCACGGTGCTCTCGGACTGCCCCGAGGTGTCGTGGGCGACGGGCAGCGACGCGAAGGTCGACAGCCTGGCGGTGCGGCTGCTCGGCGTCGAGGGCGCGGCGGAGCGCAGCTGGAACTACGCGGAGACCGGGGCCCGCATGGCGGACCTGCCGGAGCAGATGTCCCAGGCGGCGGGGCGCGACCCCGAGTTGGTCACGGTGATGGCGGGCGCGAACGACGCCTGCCGGTCGTCGGCGGCGGCGATGACCTCGGTGACCGCCTTCCGCGCGGACTTCGAGGAGGCACTGCGCACGCTGCGTTCGGCCCACCCGAAGACGCAGGTGTACGTGGCGAGCGTGCCGAACCTGAAGCGGCTGTGGTCGCAGGGGCGGACCAATCCGCTGGGCAAGCAGGTGTGGAAGCTCGGCATCTGCCCGTCGATGCTGTCCGACGCGGACGATCTGAGCGGGGCTGCCGTGGTGCGCCGGGACCGGGTGCAGCAGCGGGTGGTGGAGTACAACAAGGTGCTGAAGGAGGTCTGCGCCAAGGACCGCCGCTGCCGTTTCGACGGGGGCGCGGTCTACGACTACCGCTTCGACACGGACCAGCTCAGCCACTGGGACTGGTTCCATCCCGGCAAGGACGGCCAGGCCCGGCTCGCGGCGATCGCGTACCGGACGATCACCGCCGCCGGTCCGGTTGCTTAGGGCATTGATCGCCTAGGGTTTTCCATATGAACGAACTCTTCGGCACGCTTTCCGACGGCACCGAGGTCCACCTCTGGACGCTGGAGCGCGCGGGGACGCGGGTGGAGGTCCTGACGTACGGCGCGATCGTGCGCTCGGTCCGGGTGCCGGACCGGGAGGGCCGGACGGCGGAGGTGGTGCTGGGGTTCGCCGGCCTGGACGGCTATCTCGCGCACCCGGGGCCGTACTTCGGCGCCCTCGTCGGCCGGTACGCCAACCGGATCGCGCACGCCCGCTTCCCGCTGGACGGCGTGGTCTACGCCCTGGAGCCGAACAGCGGCCCGAACTCCCTGCACGGCGGCGCCCGCGGTTTCGACAAGCGGGTCTGGGCGGCGGAGCCGGTCGAGGGCGGGGTGCGGCTGAGCCGGGTCGGTCCGCACGGTGAGGAGGGCTTTCCGGGCCGGCTGGAGGTGTCGGCCACGTACACGCTGGACGCCTGCGGTGCGCTGCGGATCGCGTACGAGGCGGTCACGGACGCGCCGACCGTGATCAACCTCACCAACCACAGCTACTTCAACCTGGCCGGCTCGGGCCATGCGGGCGGGCACGAACTGCGGCTCGCCGCCTCCCGTTTCACCCCCGTCGACGCCGACCTGATTCCGACGGGGGTCCTGGCGGACGTGGCCGGCTCCCGGTTCGACTTCCGCGCGTCCCGCACGGTCGGCTCGGGCTACGACCACAACTTCGTCCTGGACAAGGGCGTGACCACCGACCCGCAGGAGGCCGCCGAGCTGCACGACCCGGCCTCCGGGCGGACCCTGACCGTGGCCACGACCGAACCGGGCGTCCAGCTCTACACCGCCGACCACCTCGCGAGCCCGTTCGCCCCGGGCGACGGCATCGCCCTGGAGACCCAGCACTTCCCCGACTCCCCGAACCACCCGGACTTCCCGAGCACGGTGCTGCGGCCGGGCGAGACCTTCAGGTCGCAGACGGTGTACGTGTTCTCGGCACGCTGAGCGCCGACGGCCTATCCCTGCTCCCCCCGCATCCGCTTGGCCGCCTTCCCGAGCAGGGACATGGCCCCGCCGCAGATCAGCAAGGTCGCGCCACCGCCCACGACCGGGCCCGGCGAGCCGCCCTTGATGCCCTCCCCCGTCACCGTCGTGGCCAGCACGAAGATGATCGAGTACAGGCTCCGCCCCACCTTCGCGCCCGCCGGAATCACCTGGAGCAACTGCGGGACGGTGGTGGCGGCGGCCAGCGCCATCCCGAAGGGCAGCGCGGCGCCCAGCATCAGCGCGCCGAAGCCGAGGGAGTTGCCGTAGGCGCCCCAGCCGGCTCCCTTGTAGAGCAGGTAGCCGGTCGCGGCGAGGGACAGCAGGACGAGCAGGCCGTTGAGGTAGGCGGCCTGCGTGGCGGCCTTGCGGGCGCCGGGCAGATGCGCGGCCGGGGAGCGCCAGGCGTCCGCCGTGATGAGCCGCAGCTGCTGCTTGAGAGCCCTCATCTGCAGCAGCGAGAAGACGCCGAAGGCCAGCAGGCCCAGTCCGGCGAGCGCCGCGACGAATCCGAGGGGCTGGCGCGTGATGCCGTAGTGGACGCCGCCGAAGGTGAGCGGGATGCCGAGGACCATGCCGTAGGCCATGGGCTTGGACTTGGCCTGGATCTTCAGCGCCAGGTCGCGCTGGGCCGGGGTGAGGTTCGGATCCAGCCGCATCCGTCCCTCGCCGACGTGCTGAGCGGGCGGCTGGGCCGACTGCTGCGGCGGGTACGGCTGCTGCGGCGGATAGGGCTGCTGGGGATAGCCCTGCGGCGGGTACGGCTGCTGCTGCGGATGGGGCTGCTGGGGATAGCCCTGCGGCGCGTACGGCTGCTGCGGCGCGTACGGCTGCTGCTGCGGATAGGGCTGCTGCTGCTGGTACTGCGGCTGCTGCCCGTACGGTCCCGCGGGCGGCTGCTGCCCGTACGGACCCGGCTGTTGTGGCTGGCCTGGATACACGATGTCTCTCCCCCGTACCCGCTGACTTCCGGTCTCGCGGGCCGGGAGTCTATACGTATCCGCAGGTGGCGAGCCCCGGTCCAGGGGTCAGGTCCCGGACCGGGGCTGCTCGTGGGGGACTTGTCCCGGATCAGACGTTAATCGGCGCGGTGAGCCTGCGGTCCGCGATCGAGCGTCCGGCGGCGATCTCGTACGAACCCTTCACAAACACCCACGCCTTCGCCTTCTCGTCCCAGATCTCGAAGGCGCGGCGGGGCAGGGCGACGGTCACCTCGACTGCTTCGCCGGGACCGGCCTCGGCCGAGGCGAAGCCGGCCAGCAGCCGGGCCGGGCGCCCGGGGTCGGGCTCGGCCGGGCGGACGTAGACCTGGACGACCTCGCGGCCCGGCCGTGCACCGGTGTTGCGCAGGCGGATCCGCGCGGTGGTGCCGTCGGCCTCCAGGGACTCGTAGCTCCAGTCGGTGTAGCCGAGGCCGTGGCCGAAGGGGTACGCCGGGGTGCGGCCGGCCCTGTCCCAGGCGCGGTACCCGATGAACACGCCCTCGTCGTACGGCAGTCGGCCGTCGGTGGGGGTGACCCGGGTGACCGGGGCGTCGGCGAGGGAGCCCCAGGTGGTGGGGAGCCGGCCGCCGGGCTCGTGGGTGCCGGTGAGGACGTCGGCGAGGGCGGCGCCGCCCTCCTGGCCGGGGAACCAGCTGAGCAGGACGGCGGCCACGTCCTCGCGCCAGGGCAGTTCCACCGGCGAGCCGGAGTTGACGACCACGACCGTGTTCGGGTTGGCCGCGGCGACCGCGCGGACCAGGTCGTCCTGGCGGCCGGGGAGCCTGAGGTCCGTGCGGTCGAAGCCCTCGGACTCGACGCGGTCGGTGGTGGCGACCATGACGACGGCCGTGTCGGCGCCGCGAGCCGCCTCGACGGCCTCGGCGATCAGCTCGTCGGGGTCGCGCTGCGGCGCGGAGTGGGAGAGCGCGAAGGTGATGACCCTCATGGGCACGTCGTCGGGGAACTGGACGACGTAGGTGAGGGAGACGGCGACCGGCTCGCCCGCGACGAGGTCGGCCTGGGCGCGGGGGACGGGGGCGCCGAACAGGGCCTCGAAGGGGTCCTCCTTGTCGGGGCGCTGGACGTCGTCGAAGTGCGTGGTGCCGTCGACGCTGAGCGTGAAGGCGCCCATGCCCTTGATGCCGAAGGTGTGCGGGCCGGACTCGCGCGGGATGAAGGTGCCGGTCAGCTCCACGGAGTGCAGCCGGTCGTGGGTGACGCCCGCGGGGAGGTCCGAACCCATCCACTGGATCAGGCCGTTCGGGGCCGACCGGGTGCCGATGACGTCGCCGTCGGCGTCGCGGCAGACGGCCCGCAGGGTGAAGCCCTGGTCGGCGACGGCGAGTTCGGTGGACGGGTCGGCGCCGACGGTGTGGCTGAGGGTGCCCTCGGCAAGTGCGGCGGTGAGTCCGTCCAGCGGAGCGACGATCCGGGCCGGGAAGACCGTGGCCGAGCCGCCGCCGAGGACGCGGGCGTCGCGGGCGGCGGCGCCGATCAGGGCCACGGTGCCGTTCGGCTTCAGGGGCAGGGCGGCGTTCTCGTTGCGGACGAGGACGAAGGAGCGGCGGGCGATCTCGCGGGCGAGGGCCTCGCCGTCGACGGGCGCGGGTGGTTCGGCCACGACGGGCTCGGCACCGTCGAGGATCCCGACGCGGGCGGCGAGCCGCAGCACGCGGCGTACGGCCGCGTCGACGGCGCTCTCCTCGACCTCGCCGTCCCGGACGGCTCGGGCGAGGGCCTCGCCGTAGACGGTCCGCGGTCCGGGCATGGCCACGTCCAGACCGCCGTTGATGGCGCCGACCGTGTCCCGGGCGGCCATCCAGTCGGAGACGTTGACGCCGTCGAAGCCCCATTCGCCGCGCAGGACCGTGTCGACCAGGTAGTGGTGCTCGGTCATCGTCGTGCCGTTGACCTGGTTGTAGGCGGTCATGATGCCCCAGGGGTGGGCGTTTTCGACGATGGTCTCGAAGGGGGCCAGGTACAGCTCGCGCAGGGCGCGTTCGCAGACCAGGTTGTCCACGGTGAAGCGGTCGGTCTCGGCGTCGTTGGCGACGAAGTGCTTGACGGTGGTGCCGACCCCGCCGGACTGGACGCCGGTCACATAGCCGGTGCCGATCGCGCCGGTCAGGTACGGGTCCTCGCTGTAGCACTCGAAGTGCCGGCCGCCGAGCGGGGAGCGGTGCAGATTGACCGTGGGCGCGAGCAGCACATGGACGCCCTTGCGCCGGGCCTCCTGGGCGAGCAGCACGCCTGCCCGGCGGGCGAGTTCGGGGTCCCAGGTGGCGGCGAGCGCGGTCGGTGAGGGCAGGGCGACGGAGGGGTCGTCCGCGGTCCAGCGCACGCCCCGGACGCCGATCGGACCGTCGGACATGACCAGCGGCTCCAGGCCGATCTCGGGCAGGGCGGGCAGGGTCCACATGTCCTGGCCGGCCAGCAGCCGTGCCTTGGCGTCGAGGCCGAGCTTGCCGAGGGCGGCCTCGACGGCCGTCTCGCGGGCCGTGTCGGCCGGGGTGGGCTGGGATCCCGCCATCGCGGTGCCTCCTCGTTGCAGTCCGTGCAGGTGCCTCCATCGTGCATCGACTACCTGTAGAGCGGTAGGTTTCGTTATTCTGACGTTATATTTCGGTCGAACGGATGACGTACGGTGACGTCATGAACGCGAGGGTCAGGAGCGAGGAGCGGCGTGCGGAGATCGTCGGGGCCGCGCTCCAGGTGATCGCCGAGCGCGGCTACCGGGGGGCGAGCCTCGCCGCCGTGGCCGAGCGGGTCGGGCTGACCCAGCAGGGGCTGTTGCACTACTTCCCCACCAAGGACGCGCTGCTGGTGGCCGTCCTCCAGGAGCGGGACCGGTGGGACGCGGTGCCGGACCCGCGGTGGCGGATGGAGCTGCTGGCGTCGCTGGTGGAGTACAACGCGATGCGCCCGGCGATCATCCAGACCTTCTCGGCGCTGCTCGGGGAGAGCGTGACGGAGGATCATCCCGCGCGGGGATATTTCACCGAGCGGTACGCCGAGGTCCGCGCGTCCATGGCGGCGGTGCTGCGCGCCGAGTACGGCGACCGCCTGCCGAACGGCCTCACCCCCGAGCGCACCGCTCCGCTGCTGGTCGCGGTGATGGACGGGTTGCAGTACCAGTGGCTGCTGGATCCGGGGTCCGTGGACATGCCGGAGGCGTTCCGGGACTTCCTGCGGCTGCTGGGCGAGCCGGCGGACTGAGGGCCGGCCGCCGGCGCGTGGCCGGGACCGCCGCCACGACCTCGACCTCCACCTGCGCCTGTGGGCGGAAGAGCCGCGGCACCTCGAAGGTCATGCTCGTCGGCGCGGCGCCCGCCAGGAACCGGCGGCGTACGCGTCCAGCTCGCCGATGTCGGTGAGGCAGGTGCGGATGTTGATGACGTCCGCGAGCGTGGCCCCGTGGGACGCGAGCAGCGCCTCGATGGTCTCGAAGACACCACGGGTCTGCTCGGCCAGCGTGGCGCCCTCGGCGATCTGGCCGGAGAGGAACAACAGGGCGCTGCCGTCGGCGTGTTCGACACGGGCGACCTGTGAGTAGTGGGCGTTGGCGGGCTGGGGGGCGTCGGCGGGGTTGTCGAGGGTGACGTTCATCGGAGCCTTCCGGGACGGGGTCTTCAGGCGGTCGCGGGTCGTCGGACGGTCAGGGCCCTCAGACGGTCGGGGCCCTCAGACGGTCGGGGCCCTCAGGCGGTTCGGATCCGGGCGGCGGCGCGGGCGATGTCGGCGCGGGCCGGGGAGAGGTCCTCGGCCGCCCGCCGGAAGCTCTCCGACACCGCCGCGGTGACCGGCAGTTCGGCGACGCCGGTGGCGACGGCGGCGCGGGCCTTCGTGGCGGCGCTGCGGGAGGCGGCGGAACGGATCCCCGGCTGACCCGCCCGCCGCGGCGCCGGGCGGCTCGCTCGCTACTGCGGTGCGGTGCGGGACTGCGATGCGGTGCGGGCGACGTCGGACTCGCGGTCGTCCGCGCGCTCCTCCCCGAGCAGCTCCCGGGTGAGCAGCGTCGCGCCCGCGACGGCGCCCGGCATCAGGAACACCGCGACGAAGGGGACGAGGAAGGCCAGGCCGAGGGGTGCGCCGAAGCCCCAGACCAGGGTCTTGCGGGAGCGCAGCAGGGCGAGCCGGGCGCGCAGTTCGACGCCCCGGCGCTGGAGGGCGACGGCGGCGAGTTCCTCGGTGAGGAAGAAGCCGGTGACGAAGAAGCCGATCACGGGCACGACGGTCTGACCGACGAGGGGGAGGAAGCCGAGGGCGAAGAGCAGCACCCCCCACAGCGCAGCCCGCACCAGCACGCGCAGGCTGTCGCGGGCCGAGATCCACAGCTCGCGCCAGAGCGGCAGTTGCGAGCGCGGGGCGGTGCCGTCGGGCGAGACGTCGGCGTCGACCTGCTCCGAGAGGTTCTCGTAGAAGGGCTGGCCGACCAGCAGGGTGAGGGCCGTGAAGGTCAGCACGGCCAACAGCAAGCCGAGGGCGAACAGGACCGCGGTCAAAAACCCGCGGAACAGGCCCTGCCAGGGGCTGGACCAGTGGTCCGCGAACGGGGTCGCCCAGGTGACCGCGTCCTCGCCCCACAGCGCGAGCGCGATCAGCGCCGCCGCGTAGAGGACCAGGGTGATCAGGCCGGGCAGCAGCCCGAAGCCGTACTGGCGGCCGTGCCGGGCCATCCAGCGCTGGCCCTCCAGCAGATGTCGGAACCCCACCCCAAGATCGCGCATGACCGGAACTTTACCGATGCTCAGCCGGCCAGCATGCGGCGGAGCAGATCGCGCAGCGAGCGGCGCTCCGCGGCCGAGAGGCCGGCGAGCGGTTCGCGGGCGAAATGGAGGCCTTCGCGCAGGTCACGGGCGACGTTCAGGCCCTCGTCGGTGGCGGCGGCCACCTTCACCCGGCGGTCCGCCGGGTCGGGGCGGCGCTCGACCAGCCCCCGGGACTCCAGGCGGTCGACTATGCCCGTGACGTTGGACGGCTCGCACTTCAGCTTCTGCGCCAGCTTCCGCATCGGCAGCGGCTCCACCGAGAGCAGACTGAGGAGCCGGGCCTGGGGGCCGGTCAGCGCGTGCTCGCCCGCCGCTTCCTCGTAGTCCGCGTAGAAGCGGGCCACGACATCCCCGATGAGTTCGACGACCTCCATCGTGAGGGCGTCGGGGCGATGGGTCTTCGGTGCTGTGGCCATACCCGCCAGGATACCCGCTTACTTGACATCATGAAATATTGAAGCGCATGGTTGTTTCAGGTTCTGAAGTATCAGGAAAGGCGCTGTCATGATCAACCGCGAGTGGCACCTGCTCAGCCGTCCCGTCGGCTGGCCCAAGGCCGAGGACTTCACCCTCGTCGAGGCCCCGGTCCCGACCCCCGGCGAAGGCCAGGTGCTGGTACGGAACAAGTACCTCTCCGTCGATCCGTACATGCGCGGCAGGATGTCAGCCGCGAAGTCGTACGCCGCCCCCTTCGAGCTGGGCAAGGTCATGCAGGGCGGCGCGGTCGGTGAGGTGATCGCCTCCAACGCCGAGGGCATCGAGGTCGGCGACCACGTCCTGCACTTCTTCGGCTGGCGCGAGTACGCGGCCCTGGACGCGAAGCACGCCGTCAAGGTGGGCCCGACGTCCGTGCCGGCCGTGAAGGTCGAGGCGCGGGACGTACCGCTGTCGGCGTTCCTCGGCGTCCTCGGCATGACCGGCCTGACCGCCTACGCCGGCCTGCTGCGCACCGCCGCCTTCAAGGAGGGCGACGTCGTCTTCGTCTCCGGCGCGGCGGGTGCCGTGGGCAGCGAGGTCGGCCAGCTCGCCAAGCTCCTGGGCGCCTCCCGGGTGATCGGCTCGGCCGGCTCCGACGAGAAGGTCAAGCTGCTGGTCGAGGAGTACGGCTTCGACGCCGCGTTCAACTACAAGAACGGCCCGGTCTCCGAGCAGCTGCGCGAGGCCGCGCCCGACGGCATCGACGTCTACTTCGACAACGTGGGCGGGGACCACCTGGAGGCGGCCATCGGCTCGCTCAACCAGGGCGGCCGCATCGCCGTCTGCGGCATGATCTCGGTCTACAACAACACCGAGCCCGCGCCCGGCCCGCGCAACCTCGCCCGGCTGATCCAGACCCGGGGCCGCATCGAGGGCTTCCTGGTCGGCGACCACTACGACCTGCAGCCGGAGTTCGTCCAGAAGGTCGGGCCGTGGGTCGCCTCGGGCGAGCTGAAGTACCGCGAGACGGTCGTCGAGGGCATCGAGAACACCCTGGAGGCGTTCCTCGGGGTCCTGCGGGGCGACAACATCGGGAAGATGATCGTCAAGCTCTGAGGCCCCGACAGGCCTTCCCCAGCGTTTCCGGCATGCGGTAACTTCTTTCCGAAATCTGCCGTCGATCGTGGGCGCGAGTCGCGGCGGACCGAGGAGGAAGACAACCGCATGCCCATCACGCAGTCCGACGTCCTGTACACCGCCGTCGCCACCGCCGAGAACGGCCGCGACGGCCGGGTCGCCACGGATGACGGCCGACTCGACGTCGTCGTCAACCCGCCGAAGGAGATGGGCGGCAGCGGGTCCGGGACCAACCCGGAGCAGCTGTTCGCCGCGGGGTACTCCGCCTGCTTCCAGGGGGCGCTGGGGGTCGTCGCCCGGCAGGAGGGGGCCGACGTCTCCGGCTCCACCGTCACCGCGAAGGTCGGCATCGGCAAGAACGACGACGGGTTCGGGATCATCGTGGAGATCTCGGCGAGCATTCCCGGCGTTTCCGCCGAGGCGGCCCGGGAGCTGATCGAGAAGGCGCACCAGGTGTGCCCCTACTCGAAGGCGACGCGCGGCAACATCACCGTGACGCTGGCCTGACGAGCGTCGTTTCAGACAGTGGAGGCCGCACCCTTGGACGTGGGGTGCGGTCTCTTCTTCGGCCGGGGGGGGCGGGTGCCGGGTGCGGTCGGCCGCCGGGTGCCGGTCGCCGTGGGCCGGTCGCGCCCACGCGGCGGGAGCCGCATGTCAGACACAGCCCCGCGCCCCTGGGCCGGCTCAGCTCGCCAGCGCCGCCTTGTGGACCACTCTCACCAGCCCGTCGTTCTCCGGTGCCGCTCCCCCCGGAAACACCATCCGCCGGCGCGTGTAGCCGTAGGCCAGGCCGCTGCGGGGGTCGGCGAAGGCCTGGGTGCCGCCGGCGCCGCTGTGGCCGAAGGTGCCGGCGCCCAGGGCGGGGTGCCACATGTCCGCCGTGGCCTGGAAGCCCAGGCCGTACGCCTTGTGGGCGCGGGCCACCAGGTCGTAGCCGACGGAGTGGATCTGGCCCACCTCGGCCACCGTGTCCGGCTTCAGCAGGGGCGGGCGGCCGTCCACTTCGCTGATCGCCGTGGCGTACATCTGCGCGAGCCCCCGCGCGGAGGCGACACCGCCCGCCGACGCCGGGCCCTTCGCCCGTACGAGGCGGGAGTTGGCGTAGTCCGCCAGCGTGCCCGGCTCCGGGACGTGGGTGTTGAAGGCGATCGAGGTCAGCGTGTGCGGGCCGGTCGGCGCGGCAGCCGCCAGGGCCTGCTGCTCGGGGGTCGGCAGCATCGGCTGCACCGGCCGGAAGCGGGGCTCCTCGGACTCGGGCAGCCCGAGAAAGAAGTCCGTCCCGTACGGCGCGCGCACCCGCTCCTCGTAGACCTCCTGCAAGGTGTGCCCCGTGGCCCGGCGGACCACCTCTCCGGCGAGCGCGCCGATCACCAGCGCGTGGTAGCCGAAGGCCGTCCCCGGCCGCCAGAACGGCTTCTGGTCGGCGAGCCGCTCGGCCATGGCCCGGTCGTCGGCGATCTCCTCGGCGGAGAACCCGGCGTCGATCCCGACCAGGCCCGCCCGGTGCGCCAGCAGCTCCCGGAGGGTCACCGCGCCCTTGCCCTCGGCAGCGAACTCGGGCCAGTAGTACGTCACTTTGCGGTCCAGCTCCAGCGTGCCGTCCTGCACCAGGAGCGCGACCACGAGGTGCGCGGCTCCCTTGGTGGACGAGAACACGCCGTACAGCGAGTCCGCCTCCGTGCCCGCCCACAGGTCGACGACCCGCCGGCCGCGCACGTACGCGCACAACTGGCCCTCGTAGTCGGCGCGTTCGAGCTCGACGAAGGCGGCGAACTCCTCGCGCACCGCCTCGAAGCCCTCGGCGACCGTGCCGTGGACGGTGATCTGCTGCGTCATCCGCTCTCCTCAACTGAGCCGCTCTCGCTGCTCCCCCTCGGTACAACGCCCGTTCCCGCTTCGGACGTTCCCGAGACCGGTACGGGGCGATGCACCTGTTCGACTCAACCGCGGCGAGCGCCTCGGGGTGTCACCCCTGCCCCGTATGGCGGATGGCGCGAGGTGGTGCGCGGGCGCGCGGCAGGGCTCAGGTGCACCACCACAGGAACCGGGTGCAGGTCCTGGTGGGCGACGGCGTCGGGGACGGAGCGGCCGTCGTCGGGGCGCCGGACGGGGTGGCGGCCGGGCGGGACGTGGCCGGGGGCGCCGGGGCCTTGGGGGTGGTGCCGGAGCCCGTCGTGGCGGTCTGCCGCGCCGTGCCGGTGTCCTTCGCGCCGGGCGACGCGGAGTCCTTGGCCGTCGAGGACGCGGTGGCGGACGCGGAGGCCGAGGCGTCCGGGGAGGCGCCGCCGGAGGCGCCCGAGGCCGTACCGGAGGTGTCGGAGGCCGGGTCGGCCGTGGTACCGGGGGACGCGGAGGACGTGCCGCCGTCGGCCGCGGTGTCCCGCGACGAGTCCGGCTGTCCGCTGGAGAAGGGCGCGAAGGGGGCGTCCGTGCCGAGTTCGGCGAGGCTGAGGCCGCTCGCGGCCAGCACGAAGCCCGCGGTGATCAGCACGGTACGGCGGCGCCTGCGCCGGTGTGCGGCGGCCTTGCGGTCGCGGCGGCTGGCGTCGGCGTCGGCGGGGCTCACGGTGGCGGCGCCGCGCGCCCTGCGCCGGGCCGCCCGGCCGCCCGGCTCGGAGTCGGCCGCGGACTCGGCCGCCGCTTCCGGCTCCTCGTGCGGGTCCGGTTCCTCTTCCGCGGGCTCCGCCGGGGCGAACTGGTGGGGGATGCGGTACCCCTGAGGCTCGTACGACCGGGGCTCGTACGCCTGAGGCGCGTGCTCCTGCGGGGCGTGTTCCTGCGGGGCGCCGTGGCCCGGAGTCTCACCCGTGCCCGCGTAGGCGTGCGCGACGGGCGCTTGCGCGGTGGAGCGCGCCGGCGTTCCGCACCCGGGGCAGGCCAGGGCGCCGTTGAGGTGCCGTCGGCACGGGTGGCAGTAGTCCATGACGCCGGAAGACTAGATTCCCCGTGGGTCAGGTTCCTAGGCACCCTTGTGAAGGTTTCGTAGAGCAGCGGAAGAATCCACGAAAGAGTCTGCCGGAACCGTTATCCGTTCGACCCATTGACACCCCGACCGCCCCGTCCTTACTGTCACGCCAGCATTTCGAACGTGTGACGAAATTTCGAACAGCTGAAGGGCAACTGCCGTGCGCATCACCGGAATCAGCACACACGTGGTCGGCACGCCGTGGCGCAACCTGACCTACGTCCAGGTGCACACCGACGAGGGCATCACGGGAGTCGGCGAGACCCGGATGCTCGGCCGAACAGACGCGCTGATCGGCTATCTGCGGGAGGCCGAGTCCCCTCACATCGTCGGCACGGACCCCTTCGCGGTCGAGGATCTCGTACGCCGGATGAAGTACGGCGACTACGGCCGCGCCGGTGAGATCGTCATGTCCGGCATCGCGGTCGTCGAGATGGCCTGCTGGGACATCAAGGGCAAGGCGCTGGGCGTGCCGGTCTGGCAGCTGCTCGGCGGCAAGGTGACGGACAAGGTCAAGGCCTACGCCAACGGCTGGTACACGACCGAGCGGACGCCGGAGGCCTACCACAAGGCCGCCCAGGGTGTCGTCGAGCGCGGCTACCGCGCACTGAAGATCGACCCCTTCGGCACCGGCCACTTCGAACTGGACCACCAGGACACCCTGTACGCCGTCTCGCTCATCGAGGCCGTACGGGACGCGATCGGCCCGGAGACCGAGCTGATGCTGGAGATGCACGGCCGCTTCTCCCCCGCCACCGCCGTCCGGCTGGCCAAGGAGATGGCGCCCTTCCGTCCGGCCTGGCTGGAGGAGCCGGTGCCGCCGGAGAACCTGAAGGCGCTTCAGAAGGTCGCGGCCAAGGTGGACATACCGGTCGCCACCGGTGAGCGGATCCACGACCGGATCGAGTTCCGCGAGCTGTTCGACAGCCAGGCCGCGGACATCCTCCAACCCGACGTCGGTCACATCGGCGGCATCTGGGAGACCCGCAAGCTCGCCGCCACCGCCGAGACGCACTACATGCTGCTCGCCCCGCACAACGTCGGCGGGTCCGTGCTCACCGCGGCCTCCCTCCAAGTCGGCTTCACCACACCGAACTTCAAGATCCTCGAACACTTCAACGACTTCGCGGACGCGGAGATCAAGCAGGTGGTGAAGGGCGCGCCGCAGGTCGATCCGGAGGACGGGTGCTTCCATCTGTCCCACGCGCCCGGCCTCGGCATCGAGCTGGACACCGACGCCGCCGCCGAATTCCCGCAGGCGCAGGCCCGGTTCGATCTGTGGGCCGAGGGCTGGGAGCAGCGCAGGCCGAAGGAGACCAGGTGAGCGGCGCCGTCCTCGTCGAGGCTCCGGGCCGGCACCGGCTCGTCGCGCACACACCCCGCGAGCCCGGCCCGGGCGAGGCGCTGGTGGCCGTGCACGCGGTCGGCATCTGCGGCAGCGACCGCGAGGTGTACCAGGGCAACCGGCCCGAGGGGTACGTCCGTTATCCGCTGACGCCGGGCCACGAGTGGTCGGGGACGGTGCGCGCCGTGGGCGCCTCGGTGCCCACGGGCCTGGTCGGCCGCAAGGTGGTCGGGGAGGGCTTCCGCAACTGCCAGGTGTGCGACCGCTGCCACGCGGGCGAGAGCACGTTGTGCACGGCCGGGTACGAGGAGACCGGGTTCACCCTGCCGGGTGCCATGGCCGGCACGCTCACCCTGCCGGCCCGGCTGCTGCACGTCCTGCCGGACGACGCCGATCTCACCGCCGCCGCCCTGCTGGAACCGGCCGCCTGTGTCGCCGCGGCGGCGCTGAAGGCCGGCGCCCGGCCGGGCGAGCGGGTCGCGGTGGTCGGCACAGGCACGCTCGGGATGTTCGCCGTGCAGTTCCTGAAGGCCGTCTCACCGGCCGAGCTGCTCGTCGTGGGGACCGGATACGACCGGGAAGCGCTGTCGCGGCGGTTCGGGGCCACCGACTTCCGGTTGCGCGAGCAGGCGCTGCCGGACGACTTCGACGTCGTGGTCGAGACGGCCGGCTCGGCCGGTGCCGCGCGTACCGCCGCGGCCCTGCTCCGGCGCGGCGGACGGCTGGTCCTGACCGGGATCCCGGCGCCGGGTGCCAAGGGGCTCGACCCGACCGATCTCGTCGTACGGCAGCTGGAGGTGCAGACCGTCTTCGGGGCGCCACCGGCCGCCTGGGCGCACACCGTGCGGGTGTTCGGCGCCGGGCTGCTGGATCCGTCGGCGCTGGTCACGCACGAGCTGCCGCTGACCGAGTTCTCCCGGGCCATCGATCTCGTCGGCGCGGGCGACCCCGGGGTGGGCAAGGTGCTGCTGCGCCCGTAGGGCCTCTCTTCCGGACCTTGCCGGGGTCGCGGGCCCTGGCCGTACGCCGGTCGGGGCGTCACCTGACGGCGCCCCGACCGGCGTAGCTCCAACGGTTTTCCGTACCCAGAGTCCCGAACCATGTCCGAAATATCGAACACTAAGGACAGCTTGTGACCGACGCTTCCGCTCCGGCGGCCCGCAGGCCCGGCGAGCAGGCGCTCGCCGCGCTCGGCCTGGCCGCGCCCGCCCTCGACCCCGCCGACGCCTCCGGGCACAGCTTCCCGGGCGGCGGCCGCTGGCGCACCGAGATCCCCTCCTGCGAGGGTCCCGAAGCGCTGGCCGTCGTCCTGAAGGAGGCCTCGCGCCTCGATGTGCCGATCCACCGCATCAGCCAGGGCAGCGGCGTGTGGATGCTGACCGACGCCGAGATCACCGAGATGGTCGGGGCGACCGGCGCACGGGACATCGAACTCTGCCTGTTCACCGGCCCGCGCGGCACCTGGGACATCGGCGGCTCGGTGCGCTCCGACTCACGGGGGGCCGGACTGCGCGCACGGGGCCACGACGCCGTCGCCGGCTGCGTCGAGGACGCCGTACGGGCGACGGAGTTGGGCGTCACGTGTCTGCTGGTCGCCGACGAGGGCGTGCTGTGGACGCTGCACCGGGCCCGGGAGAGCGGCGTCATCCCCGCCGGCACCACGCTGAAGGTCTCGGCGCTCGTCGGTCCCGTCAACCCCGCCTCGTACGCCGTCTACGAGCGGCTCGGCGCCGACTCCGTCAACGTGCCCAGCGATCTGACGCTGGATCACCTCACCGAGATCCGCCGGGTGTCCGCCGCCCCGATGGACATGTACATCGAGGCCCCCGACGACCTCGGCGGCTACGTGCGGATGTACGAGGTCGCCGAGCTGATCCGGCGCGGCGCCCCGCTCTATCTGAAGTTCGGTCTGTCCAAGGCGCCCGGCATCTACCCGTGGGGCGCCCACCTGCGGGATCTGACCCTGGACACCGCCCGGGAGCGGGTGCGGCGCGGCCGGCTCGCCCTGGACCTGCTCGCCCGGCACGGCGCGGACGGCGACATGGCGCCGCTCGGCTCGCGGCTGCCCGGACCGCTCCACCGCTTCCCCTGCAACGCCTGAACCCTCGCACCGACCTCCCGACGCCGAGACGATCAAGGACAGTTCACCATGCCCAACCGCAGAGCCGCCCTCGCCGCGATATCCGCCACCGCCTCGCTCGCCCTCACCCTGACCGCCTGCGGCCAGAGCGGCTCGGGCGGCAGCAAGGAGAAGACGGGTGACGTCAAGGGCGCCACCATCGGTATCGCCATGCCGACGAAATCCTCCGAGCGCTGGATCAACGACGGCAACGACATGGTCGAGAACCTCAAGGCCAAGGGCTACAAGACCAGGCTGGTCTACGGCGAGGACGACCCGAGCACCCAGGTCTCGCAGATCGAGAACATGATCACGCAGGGCGTCAAGGGCCTGATCATCGCGGCCATCGACAACAAGTCCCTGAACAACGTGCTCCAGGAGGCCGCCCAGGCGAACATCCCGGTCATCGCCTACGACCGGCTCATCCTCGGCACCAAGAACGTCGACTACTACGCCTCGTTCGACAACGAGAAGGTCGGCACCCTCCAGGGCACCTACATCGTCCACAAGCTCGGCCTGGACACCGGCAGGAAGGGCCCGTTCGACATCGAGCTGTTCGCCGGGTCCAACGACGACAACAACACCCAGTACTTCTTCGACGGCGCGATGAAGGTGCTCCAGCCGTACATCGACAAGAAGCAGCTGGTCGTGAAGTCCGGGCAGACCAGACTGAACCAGGTCACCACGCTGCGCTGGGACGGCACCACCGCGCAGAAGCGCATGGAGGACATCCTCACCTCGTCCTACAAGAGCGGCCGGGTCGACGCGGTGCTCTCGCCCTACGACGGCATCTCCATCGGCGTCATCTCCGCGCTGAAGTCCGACGGCTACGGATCGGGCAGCAACCCGCTGCCCGTCATCACCGGCCAGGACGCCGAACTGGCCTCGGTCAAGTCGATCATCGCGGGCCAGCAGACCCAGACCGTCTTCAAGGACAGCCGCAAGGAGACCTCCGTCGCGGTGACCATGGTCGACGACGTCCTGCACGGCAAGAAGCCACAGGTCAACGACGTCAAGACCTACACCAACGGCGCCAGGGTCGTCCCGGCCTATCTGCTCCAGCCGGTGAGCGTGGACAAGACCAACTACGAGGACGTCCTGGTCAAGGGCGGCTACTACACCGAGTCCCAGCTCAAGTGATCCCGCCCTTCTGCCCGACCCCAACCTGATTGGAAGGCACGACCATGGCGGGACCCGTCCTGGAAATGCGCTCGATCGTCAAGACCTTTCCCGGTGTCACGGCGCTGTCGGACGTCACCCTGACCGTCCGCCGGGGCGAGGTCCACGCCATCTGCGGGGAGAACGGCGCCGGCAAGTCCACCCTGATGAAGGTGCTCTCCGGCGTCCATCCGCACGGCACCTACGAGGGCGAGATCCTCTTCGAGGGGGAGGTCTGCCGGTTCAAGGACATCCGGGCGAGCGAGCGGCGCGGCATCGTCATCATCCATCAGGAGCTGGCGCTGGTGCCGTACCTCTCCGTCGCCGAGAACATCTTCCTCGGCAACGAACACGCCACGCGCGGGTTCATCAACTGGAACGAGACCCTCGGACACGGCACCGAACTGCTGCGCCGGGTCGGCCTCGACGAGCACCCGGAGACCCGCGTCGCCGACATCGGCGTGGGCAAGCAGCAGCTGGTGGAGATCGCCAAGGCCCTGTCGAAGGAGGTGAGACTGCTCATCCTCGACGAGCCGACGGCGGCGCTGAACGACGAGGACAGCGGCAAACTCCTCGATCTCATCCTGGAGTTGAAGAACCAGGGCATCACCTCGATCATCATCTCCCACAAGCTGGGCGAGATCCGCCGGGTCGCCGACTCGGTGACGATCATCCGCGACGGCAGGTCCATCGAGACGCTCGACGTGAAGGCGCCGGAGACGACCGAGGACCGGATCATCAGCGGCATGGTGGGCCGCGACCTCGACCACCGCTTCCCCGAGCGCACCCCGCACGAGCCGCAGGAGGGCGCGGCACCGGCGCTGGAGATCCGCAACTGGACCGTCCTTCACCCCATCGACCAGCAGCGCAAGGTCGTGGACGATGTGTCGCTCAGCGTCCGCCGGGGCGAGATCGTCGGCATCGCGGGCCTGATGGGCGCCGGCCGCACCGAACTCGCGATGAGCGTCTTCGGCCGCACCTACGGCCGGTACGCGGGCGGCACGGTCCTCAAGGACGGCACGGAGATCCGTACGAAGTCCGTCGCCCAGGCGGTGGAGCACGGCATCGCGTACGTCACCGAGGACCGCAAGCACTACGGCCTCAACCTCATCGACACCGTCAACCGGAACATCTCGCTGACCGCGCTGAAGAAGGTCGCGAAGCGCGGCGTGGTGGACGAGCAGGCGGAGCGGCAGGTCGCCGAGGGCTACCGCACCTCGATGAACATCAAGGCGCCGACGGTGTTCGAGCCGGTGGGCAAGTTGTCCGGCGGCAACCAGCAGAAGGTCGTGCTCAGCAAGTGGATCTTCGCGGGTCCGGACGTGCTGATCCTCGACGAACCCACGCGCGGCATCGACGTGGGCGCCAAGTACGAGATCTACACGGTCATCGACCGGCTGGCCGCCCAGGGCAAGGCGGTCGTCTTCATCTCCTCCGAGCTGCCGGAGCTGCTCGGCATGTGCGACCGCATCTACACGATGGCCGCCGGGCGGCTGACCGGTGAGGTGCCGCGGGCCGAGGCCACGCAGGAAGTGCTGATGCGCCGGATGACGAAGGACAAGGCGCCGACCGACAAGGCGAAGGACGAAGAGGTAACGCGATGAGCACGGACGTCACCGACAAGAGCCCGGCCGCCGCGCCGCCGGGCAAGGGCGGATCGGCCGCCGGCGCGGGCCTGTTGCGGCTGGTGCTCGGCGGCCTGCGCCGCAACATGCGCCAGTACGGCATGCTGATCGCGCTCGGTCTGATCGTCGTCCTCTTCCAGTTCTGGACCGGCGGCGATCTGCTGCTGCCGCGCAACGTCTCCAACCTGGTGCTGCAGAACAGCTACATCCTGATCCTCGCGATCGGCATGATGCTGGTGATCATCGCCGGGCACATCGACCTGTCGGTCGGCTCGATCACGGCGTTCGTGGGCGCGTTCGCGGCCGTGCTGACCGTGCAGCACGGCATGGCCTGGCCCCTCGCCCTGATGCTGTGCCTGCTGGTGGGCGCGGCGGCGGGCGCCGTGCAGGGCTTCCTGATCGCGTATCTCGGCATACCGTCGTTCATCGTCACCCTGGCGGGCATGCTGCTCTTCCGCGGCCTCACCGAGATCCTGCTCAAGGGCCAGACCCTCGGCCCGTTCCCGAACGGCCTGCAGAAGATCGGCAACGGCTTCCTGCCCGAGGTCGGCCCGAACACCAACTACCACAACCTCACCCTGCTCCTCGGCATCGTCCTGATCGCCGCCGTGGTGTGGCAGGAGGTCCGCGACCGGCGCCGCCAGCAGGAGTTCTCCCTCGTCGTCGTGCCCGTGCGGCTGTTCCTGCTCAAGCTGGTCGCCCTGGTCGCCGCGATCCTCGCCCTCACGCTGCTGCTGGCCAGCTACGACGGCGCGCCGATCGTCCTGATCATCCTCGGCGCGCTGGTGGGCGGCTACGGCTACGTCATGCGCAACTCGGTCTTCGGCCGCCACATCTACGCCATCGGCGGCAATCTGCCGGCGGCCAAGCTGTCCGGTGTGAAGGACAGGCGCATCACCTTCCAGGTGTTCCTGAACATGGGCGTGCTCGCGGCCCTGGCGGGTCTGGTGGTCGCCGCCCGTCTGAACGCGGCCTCGCCGAAGGCGGGCGACGGCTTCGAGCTGGAGGCCATCGCCTCCTCGTTCATCGGCGGCGCCTCCATGAGCGGTGGTGTCGGCACCGTCCTCGGCGCCATCATCGGTGGTCTCGTCCTCGGTGTACTGAACAACGGCATGAACCTCCTCAGCGTCGGCACCGACTGGCAGCAGGTCATCAAGGGCCTGGCCCTGTTGGCGGCGGTCGGGTTCGACGTGTGGAACAAGCGCAAGTCCGGT
This sequence comes from Streptomyces yokosukanensis, assembly GCF_001514035.1. Lineage (GTDB taxonomy): Bacteria > Actinomycetota > Actinomycetes > Streptomycetales > Streptomycetaceae > Streptomyces > Streptomyces yokosukanensis. The sequence goes on from NZ_KQ948211.1 coordinate 280,640, forward strand.
TCGTAAGCGTCGCTCAAAGGAGCCGCACCACATGGAACTGAACAGACGCACGGTCATCGCCGGCGCCGCGGCGGCGGGCCTCGCGGCCACCGCGCTCGGCACGGGCACCGCCCAGGCCCTTTCCGCAGGCAAGCCCGTGAAGGAGTACTTCGGCACGCTCGCCGACGGCACGAAGGTGTACCGCTGGTCGCTGCAGAACGGCGGCACCCGCCTGAAGGTCCTCTCCTACGGCGGCATCGTCCAGTCCCTGGAGATCCCGGACCGCCACGGCCGCCACGCGAACGTCTCGCTCGGCTACGACAACCTCGCCGCGTACGTCGCCGGGACCACCTACTTCGGCGCCACCATCGGCCGCTACGGCAACCGCATCGCCAAGGGCCGCTTCACGCTTGACGGCACGACGTACCAGCTGTCCGTCAACGACGGCGTGAACAGCCTGCACGGCGGCAGGCTGGGCTTCAACACCAAGGTGTGGGACGTCGAGCCGTTCACCGACGGCGCGGACGTCGGACTGCACCTGTACTACACGAGCGTCGACGGCGAGATGGGCTACCCCGGCACGCTGCGGACGAAGGTGACCTTCACGCTCACCCGGCACGGCGACTGGCGCATCGACTACGAGGCCACCACCGACAGGCCGACCGTCGTCAACCTCACCAACCACACGTACTACAACCTCGCGGGCGAGGGCGGCGGCGGCATCTACGACCACGAACTCCACCTCGCCGCAGGCCGGTTCACCCCCACCGACGCGGGCCTGATACCCACCGGCGAGCTGGCGGCGGTCGAGGGCACCCCCTTCGACTTCACCCGCCCCAAGCCGATCGGCCGGGACATCCGCATCGGCCACCCGCAGCTGGTCACGGCGAAGGGCTACGACCACAACTTCGTCCTCGACAAGGGCGTCACAGCCCGCCCCGAGCACGTGGTGACCCTGCGCGACCCCGGCTCCGGCCGCACCCTGAAGATCCTCACCGACCAGCCCGGTGTGCAGTTCTACTCGGGCAACTTCCTCGACGGCACCCTCGTCGGCCCGTCCGGGCGCACCTACCGGCAGGGCGACGGGCTGGCCCTGGAGACCCAGCACTTCCCGGACTCGCCGAACGAGTCGTCGTTCCCCTCCACCGTGCTGCGGCCGGGCCGGACGTACCGGACGACCACCATTCACAAGTTCAGCACATGAGTTGAACGACGGCACGTCCGCCTCCGTACTGAAGGGCGGCCCGCGTTCCACCGCGCGGGCCGCCCGAACGGAGGAACCTTTGGCCGGCAACGTCACCACGTTGTTCCGCGGCACCGCCGCGCACAGCCCCTCGATGGCGGCGCTGACGCGAGAGGGCGGCGACGGAACCGGCCCGGTGGACTTCTGCGTCCCGTGCAATCCGTACTTCCCCACGCCGGCCATGTTCGAGGAGCTGGCGGCCCGGCTGCGCGAGATCGTCACGTACTACCCGAGCAGCGCCGACATCATCACCGGTGAGCTGTCCTCACTGCTGCAACTGCCGCCGAGCTGCGTGGCGATGGGCAACGGCTCCACCGAACTGATCACCTGGATCGACCATCTGCTGGTCCGCGAGTCCCTCGCCGTCCCCGTCCCCACCTTCGGCCGCTGGACGGACCAGCCGATGGAGACGGGCAAGCGGGTCGACATGTTCCCGCTCCAGGAGGCCAGCGGCTTCGCCCTGGACCTCGCCCAGTACGCCGAGTTCATCCGGCGGCGCGGCACCCGGGTGGCGGTGATCTGCAACCCGAACAACCCCGACGGCGGCTATCTGCGCAAGCAGTCGGTGGTGCAGTTCATGGACGCGATGGCCGACCTGGACCTGGTGGTCGTGGACGAGTCCTTCCTGGAGTTCGCCGACGCCGAGACCGAGCCCAGCGTCGTCCAGGAGGCGATGCTCCGCCCGAACGTCATCGTCCTGCGCAGCCTCGGCAAGAACTTCGGCCTGCACGGCATCCGCTTCGGCTATCTGGTGGCGAACCCGGCCCTCGCGGGAAAGGTCCGCTCGATGCTGCCGAAGTGGAACCTCAACTCCTTCGCCGAGCACGTGGTGTTCATGCTGAAGGAGCACGGCGCCGAGTACGCGCAGAGCCTTCAGCAGATCCGCCGCGACCGCCTGGACATGGCCGGCCACCTCTCCGCACTCCCCGGCCTCACCGTCTACCCCTCCCAGGGGAACTTCCTCTTCGTACGGCTGCCCGTCGGCGCCGAGGGCACGGTGGTCCGGGACCGGATGCTCACCGAGCACCGGCTTCTGGTCCGCGAGTGCGGAAACAAGATCGGATCCTCCAGCCGCTTCCTGAGACTCGTGGTGCGCCCCCAGGTCGACGTGCGTCGCCTGGTGTCCGGCCTGGAGCAGGTGCTCTACGGGTCCAGGAGGGGAGCCGCCGTACCCGAGCTGGGCACCGGGACCAGCTACAGCTCGGGTACGGCGGCGGTGGACCGGCTGGTGGGCGCGACCAACGGAGGCGGCGTACCGGGCCTGGCCGCACAGGCCCAGGCCATGACCGCCGCTCCCGCTCCGGCCGCCGGCACCGGCATGCCGCTCCCCGCCGCCGTACCGCCCGGCGCCGGGATGCCGCTGCCGGCGGCGCCCCAGCCGTTGACCGCGGCACCCCAGCCGACCCCCGCACCACTCCCGGCACCGCCCTTGCAGGCGCCGGTGCCCGCGGCGGCCCAGCCGGTCCCGGCGCCGCCACCCATGGCACCCGTGCAGCAGCCCATGGCACCCGTGCAGCAGCCGGTGGCCCCCATGCCGGTCCCCCAGCCGGTCCCGGTACCGACGCCTGCTCCCCTGCCGCCCCCGATACCTCTGCCGACACCGGCGCCCGCTCCCGCCCCCGTCCCGATACCGGCCCCCGCCGCCGCGATCGCCCCCACTCCCCCCGGAGTCCCGGCCCGTGGCGGTCTCACGGCGGCTCAGGTGCGCGGCATGACGGCGCCTGCCGCCGCCACCGGCCTGACCCCGGCGCCGGCCACCGGCTGGCCGAACGCCCAGAGCTGGCCGAACGCGGCGGGCTAGGTTCGGCGGGCGTAGGACGCGAGGCGTTCGGCGCGTGCGATGACCAGGTCGCGCAGTTCGTCGGGGCGCTCGATGACGAACGGCCGGTCGAGTGCGGCGAGTACCGCAGGCAACCAGTCGAGCCGCTCCGCCCGCAGTTCGACGCGCAGCCACCGCTCGGCCGCCGGGTCCTTGTCCGACGTGGGCGCGTGCTCCTCCAGGCGCGCGACGCCGGCGGGAAGGTGGGCGCGGATCTGCTCGACCGTCCCGTGGATCCGCAGGGTCACCTCATGCCGGTACTCGGCCGTGGCGAACCCTGACAGCACTCGCTGTGCCGGATCGGGGTCCACGGGCGCCTCGAACGAGCCGGGCAGGGTCCTCGCGTCCGCGATGCGATCGAGCCGGAAGGTGCGGTCCTCGCCGATCTCCGGGTCCGTGCCCGTGACGTACCACCGGCCCGAATGGGCGACGATTCCGTACGCGTGCAGCGTGCGTTCGCTGCGCCGGCCCTCGCGGTCGGTGTATCTGATCGAGACCGGTCGGTGGTGTCGTACCGCGTCGGCGACGGTGAGCAGGACCCCGGCGTCCGGGGTGGCGGACTCGCCGGGGCGGTCCGTGAAGGCGAGGGATTCCAGGAGTGCGTCGAGCCGGCGGGCGACGTGGCCGGGCAGCACCCGCCGGATCTTGGCCGTTGCCGTCTCGCTCGCGGTGTGCCCCGCCGCCGTCAACCCCGACCGGCGGCCGGCGACCAGGCCGAGCAGCACAGCCAGCGCCTCGTCGTCGCTGAGCATGAGCGGAGGCAGACGGTACCCGGGAGCGAGCCGGTACCCGCCGTAGCGGCCGCGCACCGACTCCACGGGCACGTCGAGGTCGACCAGCTGGTCCACGTACCGCCGCACGGTGCGCCCGTCCACGCCGAGCCGATCGGCGAGTTCGGCCACGGTCCGGGTGCCGCCCGACTGCAGCAACTCCAGGAGTGTCAGCACGCGGCCGGTGGGGCGAGGCATGTTCCCAGCCTAACGCGAATACAGGACCGATTCTGTCCACTATTTCTTCTAGCCTGCGAAGCACAGCAGCTCCAGCAGCCAAGGAGATCACCATGGACTTCGTCTCGATCCGCATCATCACCGGCGACGTCGCGCGCCTCGTCGAGTTCTACGAGCGGGCCACGGGGGTGCAGGCGGTGTGGGCCACCGAGGACTTCGCCGAACTCAGGACCCCCAACGCCACCCTCGCGATCGCCGGCACGCGCACCGTCCCGCTGTTCGCCCCGGGCTCCGCCCGCCCGGCGGACAACCACAGCGTGATCACCGAGTTCCTCGTCGACGACGTGGACCGCGTCCACGAGAACCTGACCGGCTTCGTCGCCGACTTCGTCACCGAGCCCACCACGATGCCCTGGGGCAACCGATCGCTGCTGTTCCGCGACCCCGACGGCAACCTCGTGAACTTCTTCACCCCCGTCACCCCGGCGGCCGTCGCAAAGTTCGCACGTTGACGGCCGGCGGGGGTCTGTGGGTCGACTACAGGTAGGGGCGGGTGATCAGCTCGATCGCGTGACCGGCCGGGTCCTTGAAGTACACCCCTCGACCGCCGTGCTCGTCGTTGATCTCGTTCGGGCGCCGCATCTGCGGATCGGCCCAGTGCTCGATGCCGCGATCACACAGCCGCTGGTACGCCCGGTCGAACAGCTCGTCGTCGACGAGGAACGCGTAGTGCTGCATCTGGATCTCCACGGGCGGCTCGGCGAACTGGAGCAGCACGCCGTCGGGGAGCTGGATGTTGGTGAACGGGCCCCAGGACGGCGCTTCCTGGACTTCCAGCAACTCGCGGAAGAACAGGGCGGATTCGGTGCGGTCCTTGGCGGCGATGATGGTGTGGTTGAACGTGACTGCCATGCGGCTGACCTCTTTGTTGTTCGGCACGAAGAACGGACTCGCGATGCGCGAGCATCAGGAGGTCCGCGTGCCGAACCGAGGGGGTGCCTTCCGCGCACCCGCCGTGCGGTCAGCCCCTCACCGGGTAGCCGATCCGTGTGTGGCGTAGCGCCGGTCCGGTGTTCACGTCGGGCGACTTTACATGATCCGGTTGGCGAGTCCCCCGTTCTCGCACCAACGCCGTACTGAGCCACGGCGGCATGTCGACCTCGGCCCGTACGGTCTTGCCGAGCGGGTCGCGCTGGACCACCTCCCACCGGTCGGCCAGCGCGTCCACCAGCACGAGCCCGCGCCCCGCCTCGGCGAGCGGCCCCGGCTCGGTCACGTCCTCGGGTCCGGGCGGCCGTCGTCCGTCGTGCGTGTCACTCACCTCGACGCGGATGCTCCCGGCCAGCCGGACCAGCCTCAGTTCGAAGTCCCGCCCCGGTACGCGCCCATGGGTGACGGCGTTGGCGGCCAGCTCGGCGACGATCGCCGCGACCGCGTCGGCGGTCTCGGTGCCGTGCGGGATGCCCCAGGTGTCGAGCTGGGCCAGCGTGAGATGCCTTGCCAGGCGGGCGCCGCGAGGGGTGGAACTGAGGCGCTGAGTGACGGTGCGGGTGGCGTGGGGCGGTGCGGTCATGGGCCCAATGTGGCGGGCGTGACCGGCACTTCACCAGGTGCGGACCGCGTACGCTCGCGCAGCGTACGCAGTCACGGCCTGGACAGTACTCGTGACAGGCCGTAACCATGTGCGCCATGGGTACGGGAAACGGCGGTGAGCCGGAGTCGTCGGTCAGTCTGCGCCAGTTCGGAGCGGTGGTACAGGCCCTCCGGGAGTATCACGGGCTGAGCAGGGAGGAACTCGGGGAACTGGTGGGGTTCTCCAAACACACGGTCGCGTCCATCGAGTTGGGCAGGAGGATGCCGGACCCGGACTTCGTGGAGGCGGCGGAGCCGGCGCTGGGGAACACGGGGGCGTTGAGGAGGGCGGCGGAGTTTCTGGAGCGGGAGGCGGGCTTGGCTTCCTGGTTCCGGCGATGGGCCGGACTGGAGAAGCTGGCCATCACGCTCTACACGTACGAGTCCAGGATGGTGCCGGGGCTGCTGCAGACGGAGCGGTACGCGCGGGTCCTGTTCACTGAACAGCTTCCGCCGCTGGACGACGACCAGATCGAGGACAACTGGGCCGCCCGAGCCAAGCGCAAGCAGTTGCTGCGCGACCGGCCGAACACGGCGTTCGGCTTCATCGTCGAGGAGCACGCCTTTCAGCGGCGCACAGGCGGAGTCGAGGTCACACGGGAACTCATCGACCACGTGCTGGAGATCAGCGATCTACGGAACGTTGAGATCCAGGTCATGCCGACGGTCCGGAAATCCCACGCCGGTCTCGACGGACCCATGCAGTTGCTGGAGACCCCGAAGAACAAGTGGTTCGCCTACTGCGAGGGACAGCGAGGTGGACTGCTCGTATCCGACGCGAAAGAGCTCAGCATCCTGAACCAGCGGTATGCCAGGATGCGTTCGCAGGCTCTCACTCTGGATGACTCCCGGAGTCTGCTGCAGCGGATGCGAGGGGACCTATGAACACCTCCGAACTGGCCTGGTTCAAGAGCAGTTACAGCAGCGGCGGTGACGGCGACTGCGTGGAGGTGGCCACCTGCCCCGCCACCATCCACATCCGCGACTCCAAGGACCGGCAAGGTCCTTCGCTCGCCCTCTCACCCGCCGCCTGGTCCGCGTTCGTCACGCACGCCGGCGGGAAGTGACCGTCAGGACCTTCAGGGCCACCGAGGGATGGAACAGCAGGGCCGGTGAGCCCACCATGTTCACCACCCGCACGAACCGCCGCCATACGGCCACGTCCTTCACCGCCACGTGGAACAGACGCGTGTTGTACCAGTGGGCGAAGCGCGCGGCGAGGGGCTGGCCCTTCGGGGACCACATCAGGTCCGAGTTCGTGGACAGCGTCCACGGGCCCAGCACCAGACGGCCCACCTTCTTCTGGAATCCGCGGGCGAGGCCGTCCAGTCGGCCGCTCGCGCGACACTGCTCCAGCATGGTCTGCAGCAGCTCCGCCTCCATCGCGGCGACCGTCATGCCCTGGCCGTAGACGGGGTTGAAGACACAGACGGCATCGCCGACGGCGATGAGGCGGTCGGGCCAGTTGCCGACGGCGTGGAAGGGCCGCCACTGGTTGTCGACGCTGGTGTAGCGACGGGTGGGCTCCTGGACGGTGCGCCGGGCGATGTGCTCGGCCAGGCGCGGGTTGTCCAGGCTCTCCGCGAACTCCAGGTAACCCTTGTCGTCGGTCGGCGGCTGCTCCTCGAAGCCGAACAGCGAGCAGGTCCAGCGGTCGCGCTCCACGGCGAGCAGGACGCCGGCCCGGGGCACGGTGGGTGCGAACGGCATCTGATAGGCGACGTAGAAGCCGGGGTGGCCGGGGTCGTTCGCCGCGGGCCGGTCGAAGTTCATCGACGTGTAGGTGACTTTCGCCTTCACCGTGCGCTTCGGCGGCACGGTGATCCCCATCGCGCCCAGCCAGTCCGTCAGGGAACTGGACCGTCCGGAGGCGTCGACGACCAGGTCGGCGGCGAGTTGGACCGGCTCGTCGCTCTGCGATCGGCACATCACGCCGCTCACCCGGCCCGAGGAGTCCCGGGTCAGCTCCGTGCACCGGGTGGACGGCATCAGCCTGACCTGGGGCAGGGCGAGCACCTTGCGGCGCAGGCGGCGTTCCAGTTCGTCGCGGGTGAAGGTCTGGATCGCCACGCCCGTACGCTGCCGTGGCGCGAGTCCGACGGGCAGCAGGTAGTCGATGCCCTCGCCGTAGTCGAAGAACGGCGCTCCCGCCTCCCTCAACTCCTCGCGCAGGCCCGGGAAGAGCCGCTCCAGGATCTGCCCGCCCCTGGCGAGCATCGCGTGCGCGTGGTAGCCCTGCGGGGCGCCCGGATGGACGCCGGTGTCCTCGTCGACGGCATCCCGTTCGACGAGGACGACCTCATGGAAGAAGTCGGCCAGGACGCGTGCGGTCACGAGTCCGGCGTAGCTGCCGCCGATGACGACAGCCTTGCCCCAGGGGCGATCTGTACTCATGTCGTTTCCCATCCACCCGAGTCAACGGCACCGCCGAGAGCCCTGACATGGGGCTCGTGAAGCATTCGGGGAGCGCGTGCAGGCCCACGATCATGCATTCATGGGCCTGCACGCCGTAACGCCGGATCCGGTCGTCTACGTGGATGGACGGTGCAGGTGCGAGTGCGGGCCTAGCTGCTCGGGCACTGCTTCCATGCCAGGTGGTACACGGTGCTGATGTCCCCGTCCGTCGAGTCCATCGTCATGAAGCTGACCTTGTCCGCGTTGGTGGTGCCCGCGTTCACGCGCAGCTCGGTGTTGATGTTGAAGTTGCGCAGGACCCCGCAGGGCGCCCAGACCAGCTGAGCCCAGTCCGTGCTGTCGCTGGCCTCCCAGTTGTCGTTGAAGGGGCTGCTGAAGGGGTGGGTCCTGGGCACGGTCTGCGAGGAGCCCTGGAAGTAGTACGAGGCCTTCTGGGTGGCGCTCGCGCCGGGCTGCAGGGCCAGGAAGCCGCGGTAGTCGGCGCTGGCCACGGCGTAGGTGAAGCCCTGCGGGACGTGGACCACCAGGTTCAGCTGGCAGTTCTTGCGGAAGGCCGTGGGGTCGGAGTTGCCGCCGGCCTGGGCCAGGTAGTTGCTGTAGGTCACCGTGAAGGCGGTGTTGTCCGGCGAGACGGCGACCGCCGCGGTGCCCTCGGGGCACCCGGAGCCGTTCACCGTCGCCACGTCGATGACGATCTTGTCCGGGGGCGGGTCGTCGAACACTCCGCCGGCGGGTCTGTGGGCGGGTATCGCGGTGGAGAGCAGCGCCGCCACGGCGCCGCTCAGGAGGAGTCCACCAGCCATGGTTTCTCCCAATAGTCGTGTGTGGGGGGTCTGTGTGGAGCCTGTGAAGCGCTCCGCATCGTAGAAAGCCCGGCCCACACCCGGAAGGCTCAACTCCGGCCATTCACATCCGGAGTTTTTCACCACGGCCCGCGCACCCGGCTACGGGTTCTCCCACGCCCCCGGTTCCGCGGCCAGCGCACGGACGGGCTCCGGCAGCTCGTCCGCCGCGAGATCGGCGAGGGTGACACCCTCCAGGATCCGGCGGACGTTCGCGCGCAGCGCGATCCACAACGGCAGCAGGGGCTGTGCGGTGCCGGTGTAGGCGAGGCCGGTCGGGCGTTCGCCGCGGACCGACACGATCGGGCCGTCCACCGCCCGGATCACATCCGCGACCGTGATGTCGGCCGCCTCCCGCGCCAGCCGGTAGCCGCCGCCTCCGCCACGCCGGCTGTCGACGATCCCGCCACGCCTGAGGTCGCCCAGGATCCCTTCCAGGAACTTGTGCGGGATGGCCTGGACGGAGGCGATTTCCTCTGCCTTCACGGGGCCGTTACCCTGCCGTACGGCCAGCTCCAGTACCGCCCGTACCGCGTAATCCGCCCGCGCCGAGATCCTCATGGATCCATTGTGGGGCGTCGCCGCGTGGAGAATGGCCGCACCCGCGCCCCGTAAGATCGCCCGGGAGGATCCACCTTGGCGCTCAGCAGACGTAATTTCAGTGCCCTGGCCGGCTCGACCGCCCTGGGGCTCGCCCTGGGCGGCAGCGGCGGCCCCGGGGCGCCCTCGGCCTACGCGGCGCACGGCGCGCCGACCGGACCGGCACCCGCCCCGCCCAGCGCCGACGGCGAGCCGCACACGATCGGCTACGACCGGTACTCGCTGCTCGTGGACGGCGAACGGCTGGTCGTGTGGTCCGGCGAGATGCACCCCTTCAGACTGCCGAGCCCCTCCCTGTGGCGGGACGTGCTGCAGAAGATGCGGGCGCACGGGTACAACGCCGTGAGCATCTACGCGGCCTGGAACTACCACTCCCCCGCACCGGGGACGTACGACTTCACCGGCGTCCGGGACCTCGATCTGTTCCTGCGCACGGCCGCCGAGACGGGGCTGTACGTCATCCTGCGGCCCGGCCCGTACATCAACGCCGAGGTGGACGGCGGCGGCTTCCCCGGCTGGCTGGCGGCGACCGAGGGCAGGGCCCGGACCGACGACCCGACCTATCTGGGGCACGTCGACGAGTGGCTGACCCAGGTGAACCGCATCGCCCGAAGGCACCTGTACACCCGGGGCACCGGCACGATCCTGCTGTACCAGATCGAGAACGAGTACGACGCCCACCTCGACGAGAGCGGCCGGGCGTACATGTCGCACCTGTACAAGAAGGTGCGGGCCGACGGCATCGACGTACCGCTGTTCCACAACGACAAGGGGCGCAACGGCTACTGGGTGCCCGGTTCGTTCGACACCGGCGGCGAGAAGGACGGCTGGCTGTACGGCTTCGACGGGTATCCGTCGCCGACGCAGACCCCGCCGGACTGGGGGACGTTCGGGCCCGGCGGCGCGAAGGGCGGGGCCAGCGCCTCGCCGTCGACGCCGGGGTTCGTGCCCGAGTTCGGCGGCGGCTGGTTCGACCCGTGGGGCGGGGCCATGTTCGACGGCAAGGGGTACGCCGAGTCGCGGCGCACCCGGGACGCCGCCTACGAGCGCCGGTTCTACCTCACCAACCTCGCCAACGGGCTCACCCTGCACAACGTGTACATGACCTTCGGCGGGACCTCCTGGGGCTGGCTGCCCGCGCCGGTCGTCTACACGTCGTACGACTACGGCGCCGCCATCGACGAGGGCCGGGGCGTCACCGAGAAGATCGCGCCGATGCACCAGCTCGGCCATCTGCTGCAGCGCGTGCCCGACTTCGCCAAGCTGGACCGGGCGGCCGAGGTGAAGGCCGACGGCCTGAAGGTCTACCACCTGGCCAACCCGGACACCGGCGCGCACGTCTACGTCGCCCGAAACGACGCCGCGGACCCGGTCACCACCGATCTGCCGACCGATGCCGGCCGGGTGCGGGTCACCGTGCCCGGCAAGGACGCCAGGCTGCTGACGACCGGGCTGAAGCTGGGCGGGCGGATCCTCAAGTACGCCACCGCCGAGCCCGTGCTGTGCGTGACGGCGGGGCGGCAGGACATCGCCCTGTTCTCGGGGCGCCGCGCGGAGATGGCCGAGCTGGTGCTGAAGTGCCGGACCGAGCCCAGCGTCATGCGTCTGGACCCGGAGGCCGCCTGGGCGTTCGCCGACGACGAGCTGCACGTGAACGTACCGCTCGGCCAGGGCGGACTGACCCGTGTGCTGGTCCAGAAGGGCGAGAGCGAGACGCCGCTGCTGCTGCTCTTCGCCGACGACGCCACCGTCGTACGCCTGTTCCCGTACGACACCCCGTCGGGAACCCTGCTCGTGTACGGCCCGGCGCTGCTGCGCCATGTCGAACTGCGCGGCTCCGAGGTCCACTTGACGGGTGACGTCACCGAGACGACGAGCGTGGAGGTGTGGGGGCCGCGCGGGATCGACAGCCTGGTGTGGAACGGGCGCAGACTGCCCACCCGGGTGACGCTGTCCGGCAGCCTGATGACCACCGGCCTGCTGCCCGCCGCGCCCGAGGTGAAGCTGCCCGAGCTGGGCGGCTGGCGGATGCGCAGGGAGAACCCAGAGGCCGGGCCCGGCTTCGACGACTCGGGCTGGAAGACGGCCGACAAGCGGACGTCGTTCAGCACCACGCCCGTGCCGGACGGCCGGCCGGTCCTCTTCGCCGACGACTACGGCTTCCACTACGGAGACGTCTGGTACCGGGGCACCTTCACGGACTCGACCGGCCTGGACGAGGTCGCGCTCGCGTACAGCACCGGCACCCAGGGCCTGTTGATGGCCTGGCTGGACGGCGAGCCGCTGGGCACCCACCGGATGCCGGTCCCGGACAAGGACACGACCACCAGACAGGGGAGCTGGGCGGCGACCGCCGCCTTCCCGGTGCGGCAGGCGCTGCGCTCGCCCGGCCGGCACGTGCTGTCCGTGCTCGTGCGGCGCATGCAGCGCGACCAGGACGGCAAGGGCCTCGACACCCACAAGACGGCCCGGGGCCTCGTGGCCGCCACCTTCCACGGCGCCTCGCCGAAGGTGACGTGGCGGATCCAGGGTGCGGCGGCCCCCGACCCCGTGCGCGGCCCGATGAACAACGGCGGCCTGTACGGCGAGCGCAAGGGCTGGCACCTGCCCGCCTTCCGGGACCACGACTGGGAGCCGACGGCCTTCCCGCGCGCCGCCCGGTACCAGGGCGTGACCTGGTACCGGACCGGCTTCCGGCTGTCGGTTCCGGCGGACGTCGACGCCTCGATCGGACTGACCTTCGAGGACGATCCGTACCGGGCCTACCGGGCGCAGATCTTCCTCAACGGCTGGAACATGGGCCAGTACATCAACAACGTGGGCCCGCAGCACACCTTCGTCCTGCCGAACGGCATCCTGCGCACCCGGGGCACCAACACCCTCGCGCTGGCGGTCCTGTCGGAGTTCACCACGCTGTCGGGGCCGGGGAAGGTGAGCCTGACGCTGCTCGGCAGGGCGAGCGGCGGGCTGCCGGTCGCCCCCGTCTGACCGTGCCGCCCTGATCACGTACACGCTCACCGGGTCGTTCCCGGTTGAACGACGCTCGTCGGATCGCATGACGCGAACACATCCAGGCGCGTACCCTCGGACGGGCCCTACAGCCGGGCCCTGCAGCGGCCGGGAGAAGGGGGAGGCGATGGGCATCGCGGGCGCGCGTGAGCGGGCGGCACGCCTGACCGCACGGCTGCGGCGCTCCCGTCCGGGCTCGGCGATGCGCTCGCTGGCCGGCGACCTCGCCGCCGCCGTCCGCACCCGCCCCTCGGCGCCGGACGGCGTACGCGAGGTGTGCCGGGTGCTGTGCGAGGAGATGACCCGGCTGCGCGGCGGGCGGCCGGTGCGCCTGCGCTTCGAGCGCTTCCCGGACGAGATCGAGGTCACCGGGCTGTGGGTGGAGTTCGCCGACTTCGACCTGGTGATCGTGGAGGAGCGGGCCGAGGCCGTGCAGCAACTGGTGATCCTCGGCCATGAGTTGTGGCATCTGCACGCCGGGCACCGGCACCACCACCTCGCCGGGGACGCGGCGGCCCGCGCCCTCGCCGACACACCCGGCTGGCGGGACACGCCCCTCACGGTGGCCGCCCGCAACGGCTCCCGGGAGGCCGACGAGGCCGAGGCGGACGACTTCGGGCACCGCCTGGCCGCCCTGTTCCGGCACCGTCTCGCCGACTCCGGCGCCGGTGCCGGCGCCTCCCTCGGCCCGGTGCAACGGACCCTCGGCTATCGCGGACGCGAGCAGGCGGACGAGCCGAAGGGGCGCGCGCCCAAGGCGGAGGGAGCGGCACGCGAGAGGGGAACAACGCCGTGATCCTGGCGCTCGATTCCTCCGGATTCACCGGTGACGTCTCCATCTCCTTCTGGATCCCGACGGCCGTCCTGACCGCCGCCCTGGCGATCAAGCTGCCCAGCATCATCAAGATGTGGCGGGACCCGATGCTGCGCGCCGTCGGCGGACTGCTGCTGTTCGCCTGCGGGGTGTTCGTCTTCGCGTCCCCGCGGACCATCGCCTGGACGAACCGGGTCACCGGGGTGCCGAACATCTCGGCGCCCTGGGTGTACTCCCTGCTCACCGCGCTCTGCGCGTCCTGGCTGCTGCTGATCATCGCCTGGCGCAACGGCCGTTCCGACCGCTCGGCCCAGACCCGCCGGGTGACCCGCTGGGTGGTGTCCGTCTACGCGGGTGTGGTGGTCGCCCTGTGGGTGCTGTTCGCGCTCGCGGACGTGCCCGTGGAGCGGCTGCGCGACATCGACACCTACTACGCCGACACCCCGTTCATGCGTGAGGAGATCCTCCTCTACCTCGTCGCGCACACCGTGGCCTGTTCGATCACGGCACGGCTGATCTGGAACTGGATCCGCACGGACGGCCTGGACGCCTGGCTGCGCTGGGGGCTCGGGCTGCTGGGCGTCGGCTACGCCACGAACCTGTTCTTCGACGCCGCCAAGCTCACGGCCGTCGTGGCCCGGTGGACCGGCCACGACCTGGACTGGCTGAGCACCGACGTGGCTCCCGCGGGCGCGTGCGTGTCCGCCACCCTGGTCGCGGTGGGCTTCATCGTCCCGCACGTCGGCCAGTATCTCCACGAGCGCTGGAACGTCCGGCTGCGCCACCGCTCCCTCGGCCCCCTCTACCAGCTGACGCGCACGGTCACGGGCGAGCGCGAGCCCTTCGCCCCGCAGGCCCCCGCCGAACTGCGCCTGATCCGCCGCGAGACCTTCATCCGCGACGCGCTGCTGCAACTGTCCCGGCACCTCGACGAGGACCTGCGCGCACGCGCGTACGACTCCGCCCTCGCCCTCGGCCACGAAGTGGGCCGAGCCAGGGCCCTCGCCGCCGCCGTGGCCCTGCTGGACGCGGCCGGCGGCGAGCGGGCGGCGCGGTCCGACGGCGCCGGCTCGCCCTCCGGACCCGACACGACCTACCTGCTCCAGGAAATCCAGGCCGTGTCCCAAGCCCTCCGCCACCCCGACGACATCATGGCGGTACGCGCTCACGCGGCCGCCCCGGCAGAGAGCGTGTCCGCGCATGACTGAAGCCCCCTCCCCCGTCAGAACCGCCGTCGTGCTGGGGGGATCCCACACCGGCATGCTCGCGGCACGCGCGCTCGCCGACTGCGCCGACCGGGTCGTGATCGTCGAACGCGACGCGCTGCCCGACGGCGCCGAACCCCGCAAGGGGCTGCCGCAGGCCCGGCACGCCCACATGCTGTGGTCGGGCGGGGTACGGGCCGTGGAGGAGCTGCTGCCCGGGATCACCGAGGCGCTCCAGGCCGCCGGCGGGCGCCGGCACCCGGTCACGACGGGCATGGTCGCCTTCTCCGCACAGGGCTGGTTCCGGCGCTGGCCCGAGTCCCACCATGTGATCCTGGCCGGCCGGGACCTGCTGGACGCCACCGTGCGCGCACAGGTCCTCGCCGACCGGCGGATCGAACTCGTCGACCGCACCGAGGCCCTCGGCCTCACCGGCACCGACGCCGCGGTCACCGGCGTACGGCTGCGGAGCCGGGACGGCGCCGAACACACCCTGAGCGCCGATCTCGTGGTCGACGCCACCGGGCGCGGGTCCCGGGCCACGGGGTGGCTGGCGGACCTCGGGCTGTCGGCGCCGGAGCACCGGGAGATCGACCCGGGCGTCGTCTACGCCAGCCGTCTCTTCCGTGCCCCCGAGGCGGCCAGGGACGACTTCCCGGTGGTCAACCTGCAGTCCGATCCGCACGGCGACGGACCCGGCCGATCCGGCTTCCTGCTGCCCATCGAGCAGGGCCGGTGGATCGTCACCCTCTGCGGCACCCGGGGTGGCGAACCCTCGGCCGCCGACGAGGAGTTCATCCCCTTCGCCCGGGAGAAGCTGCGGCATCCGCTGCTGGGCGAGCTGCTGGAGCGCGCCGAGCCGCTGTCCGAGGTGTCGGTCACCCGCTCCACCGTCAACCGCCGGCACTTCTACGAGCGGATGCCGGCCTGGCCCGAGAACTTCACCGTGCTCGGCGACGCGCTCGCCGTGTTCAACCCGGTCTACGGCCACGGTCTGGCCGTCGCCGCGCAGAGCGCGCTGCTGCTGCGCGAGGTGGTCAAGCGGCACGGCTGGGGCACGCCGGGGCTGGCGCGCCGCGTGCAGCGGGCCGTCGCCCGCCCGGTCCGCGCGGCCTGGGACCTGGCCCTCGGCCAGGACGTGTTCTACCCCGGCGCGACGCCCTCCGGGCCCACCGTGCGGGACCGGATCGTGTCCGCCTACGTCGGCCGTCTGATGTACACCGCGACGGGCAACGGCCGCGTCGCCCGCCGGGTCACCGACGTGACGTCCCTGGAGCGGGGGGCGCAGGTGCTGCTCACCCCGCAGGTCCTGCTCGCGGCGGCGATGGGGCCGTTGAGGCCCCCGCTGACGGGGCCGCCGCTGACCGCGCAGGAGCGGAAGGCGGCGGGGGTCGACGCCGTGGGCACCGTCACCCCTTGAACGCCGGTTGGGGCAGCCCCGCTCCCGCCCCCGGGACCACCAGCACGGACCCCGCCAGGGGATGCGGGGCGGGCAGGCCCGTACGCGCCGTCGTGATGTACAGGTCGGTCAGGCCGGCGCCACCGAACGCACAGGCGGTCGTACGGGGCGTCGGCAGGCTGATCACCCGGTCCAGCTCGCCGGCGGGCGTATAGCGGCGTACCGCGGCGCCGTCCCACAGCGCCACCCACACGCAGCCGTCCGCGTCGACCGTCAGACCGTCCGGGAAGCCCGCGCCCTCCTCGATCCGGACGAAGGGGCGGCGGCCTCCGGTCCGCTCGCCGTCGTGGTCGAAGACGTCCACCCGGCGGGTGGGGCTGTCGACGTGGTACATGAGCCGGCCGTCGGGGCTCCAGCCCGTCCCGTTGCCGACCGTGACGTCGGACAGGACCGTCCGCGCCGTACCGTCGCCGGTCAGCCGGGTCAGCGTGCCGCCGCCCGGCGCCTCGTCGTAGCGCATCGTGCCCGCCCACAGCGAGCCGTCGGGAGCCACGGCGGCGTCGTTCCCGCGACGGCCCGCGACCGGCTCGTGGTGCAGCCAGCGGAAGGTGCCGTCGGGGTCCGCCAGGCCCACGCCGTCCCGGAGGTTGAGGACCAGGCCGCCGCCCTCCCGGGGCTTGGCAGCGCCCACGTGCTGCTCCGTGGTCCGTACGGTGCGCCGGCCCGTCGCCGGGTCGTAGGTGTGCACGCGCATGCCCAGGATGTCGAGCCAGATCAGCCGGCCCGTCGCCGGGTCCCAGGTCGGGCCCTCGCCCAGCGTCGCCTCGGCCCGTACGGCGACCTCGTACCCGCCGCTCACACCGCGCTCCGGTGGCCCAGCCGCTCGGACAGCTCCGCCGCGCCCTTCACCGCCAGCCGCGCCAGCTCGGCCCGCCGCTCCTCGCTCCAGCGGATCATGGGGACCGAGACGGACAGGGCGGCGACGACCTGGCCCGTGCGGTCGCGCACCGGGGCCGCCACACAGCTCACGTCCGGGTTGGACTCGCGGCTCTCCACCGCGACGCCCTGCCGCCGGATCTCCGCCAGCGCCGAGCGCAGCACGGCGGGGTCGGTGATGCTGTTGGGCGTCATCGCGGTCAGCTCGGCGTCGTCGGGGATCCGCGCCGTCAGCTCCTGCTCGGGCAGGGAGGCCAGCAGCATCTTGCCGACCGAGGTGCAGTGGGCCGGCAGGCGGCGGCCGGCGGCCGAGACCATGCGGACGGCGTGGGTGGAGTCGACCTTGGCGATGTAGATGACGTCGGTGCCCTCGAGGATCGCCACATGGACCGTCTCGTCGCAGGTCTCGGCGACCGAGCGGGCCACCTGCCGGCCCTCGGCGGCGAGGTCGAGCTGCTCGGCGTAGCGGCTGCCGAGCTGGTACGGGCGTACGCCGAGCCGGTAACGTCCGGGCTGGTCCGGCACGGGCACGATGTACGAGCGTGCGGCGAGCGTGGTGACCAGCTCGTGCACGGTGGTGCGCGGCAGCTGCAGCTTGCGCACGATGTCGGGGGCGGAGAGCGTCCCGTCCCCGTCGAGGAACAGCTCAAGAATGTCGAGAGCCCGGGTCACGGCAGGCACGAGGCGTCCCACGTCCGGCCCCCTCCCTTGGATATAGGCGCGTGTTCGAGATTTCAACAAGCGATCGGCATGGCGAACACAGGTTAGTCACGGGGAGGTGCACGGGCAATGGTCCCGAGGGAGCCGGGCACCATGGGGGGCATGTACGTCGACTTCCAGTTGGTGCTGCTGCGCCGCATGGCCGACCACAATCCGGATCTGGTCGAGGACGCCCGCCGGACCCTCGGCGCGTCGATGGCCGACATGCGGGAGGCCAACAAGCGCTGGCAGGCGATGGTCCGTTCCCCGAGGGCCCGGTCCGCCGCCGCCCGGTACCGGTCCGCCCTCGGCGAGCCCGAAACCGTGCTGCCGCACAGGCTCGGCGACGTCGACTGCGAGGCCCGCCGCTGGGCCCTGCCGCTCTGGCCCGACCTGCGCTTCGAGGTGCTGGTCGGGCCGGACGGCGGGGTCTGGAACGAGTGGCTGGTACGGGCGCCGGACGCCCCCGCCCCGAGGCTTCGGACCCTGGCCGACCTCGCCCCCTGGTCCTGCACGGTGGACGAGGTCGCCCGCGCCTTCGCCCCGGCCCGCCCGCTGGAGGGCACCGCACCCACCCGCTGGGGGCTGGCCTTCACCGCGCCGGACGCGGACGGCGTACGGCACGAGGTGGTCGCCGAGTTCACCTGGGGACTGCTCCAGCGGACGGCTGTGATCGTCTAGGAGGCAGCCGCCAGGATCGCCTGTGCGACCCGCTCCAGCGACCCGGGATGCAGCCACAGGAACAGGTTCGGCTCCACCAGCTCCAGTTCCATCAGCCGGGGCTCGCCGTCCGCCCCGTCCACGAGGTCCACGCGCGCGTACAGCAGCGCGTCCGCACCCGGCACGGCGCCCAACGCCTTCTCGGCGACCGCCAGTTCCGCCTCGGTGGGCCGCCAGGGCTCCAGGCCGGGGTGAGCCACCTTGTCGGCGTCGTACGGCGTGCCTGGCGCGAGGACGGCGCCCTTGCGGCTGGCGTGCAGCAGCTCGCCGCCGAAGAACTGCAGCGCCCGCTCCCCGTCGACGTCGATGCCCGCCATGTACGGCTGCACCATCGCCGTGAAGCCCTCGGCGTGCATCCGGGCGAGCTGCCGCAGCGCCGTCTCGTGCTCGTCGGGCGTGTAGCGGGCGGCGAACCGGGCGCCCGCGCCCGAGGTCGGCTTGATCACGTACTCGTGGTCGGCGGGCAGGTCGGCGGGCTCGCCCGGCGCGATGTAGCGGGTGGGGACGGTGGGCACACCGGCGGCGGCCAGCTCACCGAGGTAGCGCTTGTCGGTGCTCCAGCGCACCAGCGGTGCCGGATTGGCGAGCCGGGTCAGCGCGCCGACCCGCTCCACCCAGGCGTCGAACTCCTCGGCCCGCCAGCTGTAGTCCCAGGTGGACCGGATGACGACGAGGTCGTAGCCGGCCCAGTCCGCCTCTGGATCGTCCCAGTACCGGGCCTCGGCACCGGCCCCGGCGGCCCTGAGCGCCCGCACCAGCTCCGGCAGATCACTGTCCTTGCCGGGCTCGGTGCCGGGGTCGTAGGTGGCGAGGGCGATGCGGGGCATGGCGGACTCCCTTTCGTACGACGGTCCGATCACGGTGAGGCTAACAACCTCCGGTCGTACACCGGCTCGCGGCTGAGCTGAGCACGGTGGTGAGGAACTGGCTCCTGGGGTAGGAAGGGTGCCGAACGGTACCGGTCGACAGTGTTAGGAGTGCGACGCGTGTCCTCCCTCTTTCCCGCCCTGGTGGGTGGTCCGGGCGAGCGGGTCGCCCTGCGGTTCGGTGAGCGGTCTTTGACGTACGGCGATCTCGCGGGTGCCGCCGGCGCGCTCACCGGGCGGCTGCGCGGCGCCGGCCGGGTCGCCGTGTGGGCCACCCCCGAGCTGGAGACCGCCGTCGCCGTGACGGGCGTCCTGCTCGCCGGGGCGGCGGCCGTGCCGCTGAACCCGAAGTCGGGCGAGAAGGAACTCGCGCACATCGTCTCCGACAGCGCGCCCACGCTGGTGCTGGCCGCACCGGGGGCCCGACTCCCGGACGCGCTCGGCGCGTTGGAGCGGCTGGACGTCGACGCGGACGCCCGCGGCGCCGTGCCCGAGGAGTCCGCCTCCGACACGGACCCGGCGCTGATCGTCTACACCTCCGGCACCACCGGCCCGCCCAAGGGCGCCGTCCTGCCCCGCCGGGCCCTCGCCACCACCCTGGACGCGCTCGCCGACGCCTGGCAGTGGACGGCGCAGGACGTGCTGGTGCACGGGCTGCCGCTGTTCCATGTGCACGGGCTCGTGCTGGGCACCCTCGGACCGCTGCGGCGCGGCGGCAGCGTCCGGCACCTCGGCCGGTTCTCCACCGAGGGCGTGGCGCGGGAGTTGAACGCCGGCGCGACCATGCTGTTCGGGGTGCCGACGATGTACCACCGCATCGCCGAGGCCCTCCCGGCGGACCCGGAGCTGGCGGAGGCCCTCGGGCGGGCCCGGCTGCTGGTCTCGGGCTCGGCAGCGCTGCCGGTGCACGACCACGAGCGGATCGCCGCGGCCACCGGACGGCGGGTGATCGAGCGGTACGGCATGACCGAGACGCTGATGAACACCAGCGTGCGGGCCGACGGGGAGGCGCGCGCGGGGACCGTGGGCGTACCGCTGCCCGGCGTCGAGCTGCGGCTCGTGGAGGACGACGGGACGCCGATCACGGCGCAGGACGGGGAGAGTGTCGGCGAGATCCAGGTGCGCGGCGCGAACCTGTTCACCGAGTACCTGAACCGGCCCGACGCCACGGCCGCCGCGTTCACCGCCGACGGCTGGTTCCGCACCGGTGACATGGCGGTGCGGGAGAGCGACGGGTACGTGCGCATCGTCGGGCGCAAGGCCACGGATCTGATCAAGAGCGGCGGCTACAAGATCGGGGCCGGCGAGATCGAGAACGCACTGCTGGAGCATCCGGCGGTGCGGGAGGCGGCGGTCACCGGCGAGCCGGACGCGGACCTGGGTGAGCGGATCGTGGCCTGGATCGTCCCGGCCGACGCGAAGGCGCCGCCCGCAGTCGAGGAGTTGGCGGACCACGTGGCCCGGCGCCTCGCCCCGCACAAGCGCCCCCGGGTCGTCCGCTACCTGGACGCGCTGCCCCGCAACGACATGGGAAAGATCATGAAGCGGGCACTGGCCGATGTCTGAGCGGCGCTCGGCCCGGGAGATCCTGACCCTGGTCGCGGACGCCGGCAGCTTCGCCGAACTCCCCTGCCCGGCACGGCGGTCGGGCCCGGACGGCCCCCTCGGCTGGGCGGGCTACGACGCCGCACGCGCCCGTGCCGCCGAGCGCACCGGCGAGGAGGAGTCCGTCGTCTGCGGCACCGCGGACGTCGGGGGCACCCGGGCCGTGCTGATCGCCTTCGAGTTCGGCTTCCTCGGCGGCTCCCTCGGCGAACGCACCGGGGACCGGCTGGAGGCGGCCTACGCCCACGCCCGTGAACACCGGCTGCCGGTCGTACCGTTGACCGCGACCGGCGGCAGCCGGATGCAGGAGGGCATGCTCGCACTGAGCCAACTGCAGCGCGTGGCCCGGCAGTCGGCGCTCACCCGTGCGGCGGGGCTGGCGCAGATCGCCGTGGTGCGGGACCCGACGACCGGCGGCGGCTGGGCCACGCTCGGCGCGGGCGCCGACGTCGTGCTGGCGCTGCCCGGCGCCCAGGTCGGCTTCGCCGGCTCCCGCGTCCGCCCGGCCGACGCCGACCCCGCCGCCTACACCGCGGAGTCCCAGGTGGCGGTCGGCTCGGCGGACGCGGTGGTGGACCCGGCCGAACTGAAGGAGGTACTGGGGTCGTGGCTGCGGCTCCTGACCGGCGGTCCGGCCGGCCGGAGGGGGACACGGGACGCGGGCGACCGGCCCGTCGCACCGGCCCCCGTCCCGGCCGCGCTCGGCGCCGCCGGACTCCCGGTCACCGGCTGGGACGCCGTCCGGCGCGCCCGGGACGGTGAACGGCCCCGCGCGCAGGCCTACTTGGACGCCTACTTCGCCCGGCGCCGTGACATCGGCGGCGACCGGTGCGGCGGCACGGATCCGGGCGGCATGCGGTGTGGGTTCGGTGAGCGGGACGGTCGTACCGTGGCCTACGCGGCGCAGACCGGGGCGGCGACCCGGCCCGCCGGGTACCGGACCGCGGCCCGGCTGATCCGGCTCGCGGACCGGCTCGGCATCCCCGTGCTGACGCTGGTGGACACCCCGGGCGCCGCGAACGACGCGGAGGCGGAGCGGCAGGGGGCCGGCGCGGCGATCGCGGAGGTGTTCGCGGCGGTGGCCGCGGCCGGGGTCCCGGTCACCACGCTCGTCATAGGGGAGGGCGGCTCCGGCGGGGCCCTCGCCCTGGCCGCGCCCGGCAACACCTGGGCCACCCCGGACAGCTACTTCTCGGTGATCGCCCCGGAACTGGCGGCGGCCATCCTCAAGCGCCCGACGGCAGAGGTCGAGGCGACCGCCGAGCAGCTCCGGATCCGGCCGCAGGACCTGGTGGAGCTGGGGGTGATCCGGGGCGTCGTACAGCCCCCGGACCACCCCCGCGGCGCTATCTCACCCCCACCGCCCGGATGATCTCCTGGGTCACCGAGCCGCCCTTGTCGTCGTGGGCCGAGGCCCGCAGCGAGACGGACGGCGCCCCGCGCGGGACGCTGAGCGTGCCGTGCCACGCGGCGCCCCGGCCAGAGGTCAGCCGTACCGTCCGCCATGTCGCACCGGCGTCGTACGACACCTCCAGCC
This sequence comes from Streptomyces yokosukanensis, assembly GCF_001514035.1. Classification (GTDB taxonomy): domain Bacteria; phylum Actinomycetota; class Actinomycetes; order Streptomycetales; family Streptomycetaceae; genus Streptomyces; species Streptomyces yokosukanensis. The sequence goes on from NZ_KQ948211.1 coordinate 302,907, forward strand.
GGCCCCCGGTCAGGGTTCCGGTGCCGGTGGCACGGGCCACGTAGGCGGCGCCGAGCCCGACCGGGATCCGCTGCCCGCCGCGCACGGTCCCGGCGAGGTCGGTGTCGAGGGCGTAGGAGAGGTTGATCAGCGGCAGACAGGTCCAGTGGTCCTCGGGCGTCGCCGCGGAACGGAAGGTCCACTCGCTGTGCCCCGTCGTGGCGAGCGGCCAGCGGGCCGCGTCCAGGGCGGTGTCGGTGACGACCTTGTAGGCGTGTTCGTCGGCGGGCGCGTCCCAGACGTACGCGGCGGAGCCGGTGTTCTTGTCCACCTGTGTGCCGTCGAGGTAGACGGCGGTGGACTGGCTCATGCCGCTGTCCGCGCTCCACGCGTCGCCGAAGCCGGTGTGGTCGGGCCCCGAGTCGCCCCAGCCGGGGGTGTTCAACTGGATCTGTTTGCCCGCGCGTTGCTGCCCCCAGCCGAGCCCGGTGCCCAGCCATGGGTGCCACACCGGCCGGAACCAGTTCAGCTCCGGACGTGAGCCGCCCGAGTACCGCACCAGACCGCTGCGCTCCTCCAGGGTCCCGTCGCCGATCGTGACGGACTCGTGCCACAGCTGGCCGGGGCCGGTGGAGACGTAGTCGGTGCGCTCGGCGGGCAGGTCGATCCGCTCCTGGAAGCCGAGGCCGATCGCGAAGGTGCCGGTGAGGGAGTAGCGGAACTCGCCGCCGGCGGTGCCCCGTGACGCGTGGAACTTCGTCCGGACGGCGGCGAGTCCGTGGTCTCCGGGCGCGTAGGTCAGGTCGCGGTCGGGGATCGCGCCCGGGTGGCCCTCGGACAGGTCGTAGACGTACGGGGAGTTGCGGGTGCCGGTCATCTCGACCGTCCGCGCCGCTCGGAGCCGGGCCGCGTCCGCCGCGTTCACCGTGGCGATCTGCAGCGGCCGGTCGGCGTTGTCGTCGGTGCCCCACCAGGCCATCAGCCGGCCGGGCGCGTCGTCCGTCACGAACAGCGCCTTGGCGCCCGCGTCCTGCGCGGCCCGGGCGAGCGCGGCCGGGTCGGCGCCGGTGGGCAGGTGCGCGAGCACCGCCTTGCCGGACACCCCGCTGAACGGGCCGTCGCCGGCGTCGACGAGCGGCAGCCGCGTACGGCCCTCGATCAGGGTGCCGCCGGCCTGGACCGTCGCCTCGCCCACGCCCTTGACCTCCAGCAGGGGCTTGGCGAGCCGCCACACCGTCCGGTACTCGAAGGAACCCTGGGTGACCTTCGCGGTCGGTGCGGCGAAGACGCTGTCGTAGGTGAGGGGCACCTGGACCGCGCCGAAGAGGTCGGCGCCGTTCGCCTGCCGGTCGTACTCCATCAGGAGCTGGCGGGTCTCGGTGCGCCGGTCGACGTCGGCCTTGATCTCGCGCAGCCCGCGGCCGTCCAGGGTGACGTCCTGGTCGTGGTCGAGGGTGATCTCGGGGGCCGTGAGGAAGCCGAGGCCGAGGGAGTCGGCGCCGTGGCTGCCGTGCACGTCGAGGAAGGTGGCGAGGGAGTAGGTGCCGGGCTTCAGGCGCAGCCGCAGGGTGCCGGAGTCACCGACACGGGCGGGCTGGGCGTCCTCGCCCGCCGCGAGCCGCTGCACGGTGAGGTCGGCGGGGGCGGGTGCGCCCGCGCGGTCCTTGACGTGGACGGTGAGCGTGTACCGCTCCTCCTCCTTGACCAGCCCGAACGCGGTGTGCGCGACGGCGCTGCCGGTCGGGTCGGCGGCCACGATCTGTCCGCTGGTCTCGCCGACCGGCGCCTTGGCTCCGTCGCCGGTGACCGTGGTGGCGGCGGTGCCGTGGGCCGGGACCGTGAGGGAGGTGTCGGCGAGCGTGGCGACGCCGTCCGGGGCGCCCTGCACGGACAGCTTCAGCTGGACCGGCTGGTCCGCGGAGTTGGTGTAGGTGACCGTCCGGGTCACCGGTCTGTCCGCGTCGTACGGCCAGCTGTAGAAGCCGAGGTCGGCGCTGCCGGTGGCGGTGACCCGGGCCTCGACGGCGTCCGGCACGCTCACCCGCCCCGCGCCCAGCACATAGGCGGAGGCGTCCAGCCGCTTCGAGCTGGACATCAGCGCGTCCTTCAGCCGGGCGCCGGTCCAGTCGGGGTGCTCCTGCGCGAGCAGCGCGGCGACCGCGGCGACGTGCGGGGTCGCCATCGACGTACCGCTCATGGAGGTGTAGTAGCCGCTGCCGTCGACGAGCTGGGAGCGGGCGGCCAGGATGTCGACGCCGGGGGCCGATATGTCGGGCTTGAGGGCGTTGTCGCCGTAGCGGGGTCCGGCGCTGGTGAAGTAGGCCGCCTGGTCGGCGGAGTCGACCGCGCCGACGGTGAGGGCGGCGTCGGCGGCGCCGGGCGAGCCGATGGACGACGGGGCGCCGGTGTTGCCGGCGGCGACGACGAACAGCGCGCCGGTCTGGGCGGAGAGGGTGTTCACGGCCTCGGCCATCGGGTCGGTGCCGTCGCTCGGCTCGGTGGAGCCGAGGCTCATCGAGACGATCCGGGCGTGCACGTCCCGCGCCGCCCACTCCATGCCGGCGATGATCTGCGACTCGCTGCCCGAGCCGGCGTCGCTGAGCACCTTGCCGACGGCGAGCGTGGCGTCGGGCGCGACGCCCTTCTCCTTGCCGCCGGAGGCGGCTCCGCTGCCGCCGACGGTGGAGGTGACATGCGTCCCGTGGCCGTTGCGGTCGGCGACGTCCTCGCCGTCGATGAAGCTCTTGGTGGTGCTCACCCGGTCCGCCAGGTCCGGGTGGCTCAGGTCGACCCCGGTGTCGAGGACGGCGACCGTGACGCCCTTGCCGGTCAGGCCCGCCGCCCAGGCCGCCCCGGTGCCGATCTGGGCGTTGCTCTCGGCCATGTCGGCCTTCACCCGGCCGTCCAGCCACACCTTGTCGACGCCGTCGCGGCGGGTGAACGACCGCCAGAAGGTGCGCCCCTTGCCGGCCTCGACCGCGGCACCGCGCAGGCTGGGCAGGCTGCGGGTCCGCTCGGTCCCGGCCGGGGCGACGGCCCGCGCGCCCTTGCCGAAGGTCACGATGAGCGGCAGCGTGTCGGTCCCGGCGTCCGTCAGCCCCTGCCGGATCAGCCCGCTCACGTCGAACAGGCGCCGGTCCAGCGTCCCGGCCCGCAGATACGGCAGCGCCTCGTCCGGTACGACGCTGATCTCGCCGTCGCTCTCCTGCGTCCGTACGGCACCGGTGGCCCCCGCGGGCCGCCGCACGGTGACCGTCTTCTTCCCGTGCCCGAGGTCGGTGACGGTCACCTTGTCCCCGGTGACGAGGGTGACGGTGGTGGCCGGGCCGGCGGCGGCCGGAGGGTGCGGGGCGGGCGCCTGCTCCCGCGCGAGCGCCGGGCCGGCCGGCAGCAGGGCGCTCACCAGCCCCACCGCCAGCAGTGCCGCCCCGCGTCTGACTGGTCCTCTGGTCATCCACGCCTCTTCTCGTCGGGGTGTCTGTCCGAGTGGCTCGTGTGCTGCGACGAGTGTCAGGTGCGTGGTGATGCAACGGTGTTGACGGGAGGTGGCGGGAACGCGTCCTGGCGGCAATCCGCCAACTCCTGCCGGAACCACAGGGATTGCGACGTGCGTCGTCGGCCGCACCGGCGGCCGACGCGCCGTCGCCGGCGGAGCGGCGAGTGGGGAAAGGGGCCCGCTGTCCATCACCGGATCGCGCGCCGCGGCCGAAAACCCCCGTTCGGCGGCACCCCGCCCGGCCCCCTCCAGCAGGCGCCCGCCCCCAGGGCGCGTCCAGGATGCTGTGAGAGGCCCGCCAGCCGGCCGGGCGCACCGACACCGAAGCACGCGCACCGGGAGGACCGTCGTGAACGTCAGTCTGGAGCAGTTGCGCCGCTGCCACTTCGGCGTCGACCTGGGCGCGGCCCGTACCAGGGTCTATGTGAAGGGCGCCGGGCTGATCGTCGACCAGCCCTCGGTCGCCGCGGTGAACACCCGTTCCGGCGCGCTCATAGCCGTCGGCGAGCTGGCGGAGCGGATGACGGGACGGACACCGGGTTACATCACGGTCGTACGCCCCGTGTCCGGGGGCACGGTGGTCGACATCGAGATGGCCCACCGCATGCTGCGGCATCTGCTCGGCGACAAGACGCGCCGTGCCCTGCGGCGCAATCTGCGGCTGCGGGCGGCGGCCTGCACCCCGCACGGAGCCGATCCGCTGGCCCAGCGGGCGATCACCGAGACGCTGGTCGGGCTGGGCGCGCGCCGGGTCGAGCTGGTGGACACCCTGATCGCCGCCGCCATCGGCTGCGGACTGCCCGTAGAGCGCCCCGAGGCCACCATGATCATGGTGTGCGGGGCGGCGACCACCCAGGTCGCGGTGCTCTCGCTCGGGTCCATCGTCTCGGCCGAGCGGGTCCCGGTGGGCGGCGAGGCCGTGGACCACGCGGTGGTGCAGCACCTGCGGCACCAGCACAAGCTGATGCTGCCCGGACAGTCCGTGCGTCCGCTGCACATAGCCCTGTCCAGCAACGGCCTCACCGCACACGGCCCGACGCAGACCGAGGTCCTCGGCCGCGACGTGGTCACCGGGCTCCCGCGCAGTGTGCGCGTGGACACCGCCGCCGTGCGCGACGCCATACAGACCCCGCTGACCGCCGTCCTCGACTGCATCGGCAAGGTGCTGCGCGACTGCCCGCCCGATCTGGTCGCCGACCTCGCCGACCGCGGGATCGTGATGGTCGGCGGCTCCGCGCTGCTGCCCGGCTTCGACCAGATGCTGCGGCAGGCCACCGGAATGCCGGTGCACATCGCCGACCGGCCCGACATCTGTGCGGCCCAGGGCCTCGGCGCCATGCTGGAGGGCCGGATCGAGCCACTGGTGCTGAACCCGCTGGCCGCCTGAGCCGCGCGCGGCACACCGTATGCCCGGCGATCCCGTCCCGCACCTGCCGCCGCTGCTCGAAGCGGTCCTCGGGGTCGGCTCCGAACTCGAACTGCGCACCACCCTGCAACGCATCGTGGACGGCGCCGCCGAGCTGACCGGCGCCCGGTACGCGGCGCTGAGCACGGCCGACCCCGGCAAGGGCGGCCCGGCCGAGATCCGTACGACGACACCTGCGCCGCAGGACGCCGACGGCCTGGACGTGCCGATCCTGGTCGGCGGAGAGCCGTTCGGTCGGCTGCGTCTGATCGGCAGGAGCGGCGGCGGCCCGTTCACCGGCGAGGAGGAGCAGCTGCTGCGGGTGCTGGCCGCCCAGGCGGGCGCCGCGATCGGCAACGCCCGCCTGTACGAGGCGGCCCGGCAGCGCGAGCGGTGGATCGAGGGCGCGGCGGCCGTCACCACCGCGCTGCTGAGCGGCGAGAGCGCCGCGGACGCGCTGATGACGGTCGCGGAACGGGCCAGGCTGCTCGCCGACGCCTGCGCCGGTGTCATCCTCCAGCCCACCCCCGAGGGCGGGATGGAGATCGTCACCGCGTCGACGCACGACGACCCCGGGGACCTCGTCGGGACGAACATCGAGCCCGGCAGCCCGGTGCTGGAGCAACTGCTGGGCGGCGAGCCGGTGTTCATCGACGACTCGGCGACCGACCCGCGGATGACGACCCGTGTCCGGCACCGGTTCGGGCCCAGCATGATGCTGCCGCTGCAGGCGGACGGGCAGCTCATCGGCACCCTCGCGCTGCCGCGCCGGCGCGGCGCCCGCCCGTACACGGACGTCGAGCACCGCCTGGCCACCCAGTTCGCCTCCCAGGCCGCGCTCGCCCTGGTCCTCGCCGGCGCCCGGCACCGCAGGGAACGGCTCGCGGTGTACGAGGACCGCGACCGCATCGCCCGCGATCTGCACGACCTGGTCGTCCAGCGGCTGTTCGCCACGGGCATGATGCTGCAGGCGGCGCAGCGCCGGGCCCGGGTGGGGGTCGTGCAGGACATGCTCGGCAAGGCGGTCGACGAGCTGGAGTCGACCGTCCAGGAGGTGCGGACGGCGATCTTCGCGCTCCAGCAGCCGCCCGCCGAGGCGCCGACCACGCTGCGGGGCCGGGTGCTGCGCGAGACGGCGGGCGTGGCGGCGGTGCTCGGCTTCCAGCCGTCCACCCGCTTCCTGGGCGCGGTGGACAGCCGGGTCCCGGACCGCGTGGCCGGCCAGCTGCTCACCACGCTCCGGCGGGCCCTCGACACCGCCGCCCGCCGCCGGGGCGTCTCCCGCATCGAGGTGACCGTCGACGCGACGGCGACCCTCACGGACGGCCGGGCGGCCGTACGGCTGACGGTGTACGACGACGGAGACCTCGGACCCGGTGAGGACGCGCAGGGCACGACGGCCACCTGGCGGGCGCCGTTGTGACCGGCGCCGAACCCGGGAGCAACTCCCGTCCCCGGAAGGACCCCTGGCCGCTGCGCGCAGCGGTGCTCAGTACGGCAGGATGCGCCCCGACGGCGTCCTGCGGTCGATCTCGCGTTCGCGCGGGGTGGTGGGGCGTCGGCTGACGCGTACCCGGATGCGACGGTCCATGACGCCCTCCCTCTGCCGGTACGGCCCGGCGGTGGATGCCGGTAGGAGGTGCGTGCCCAACACACGGGCTGTTCAAGCATGTACGGGTCAACCCAATGGTCGCATTCCGCTACCGGCGGGCGTCGTCCGGTCGGCCCGGTCGTGCGAGTTCTCACCGAGCCGTGAACGGGGACGGACGCCCTGTTTCGTGCGGCTCTCCGCCGCCCGCGTCGCACGCCCGCGACGTGCCACCCGAAGGTCCGTCAACTCCGTTCAGATCCACGGAGGTTGACCGCGGCCTCTTCAGGCTGCCGAGGGCGGGGCGGCGAGGCGCCGGTGGTGCCGTCCCCGCCCGAGAAACCCCTGCGGGCTCAGGACGGCGGACGGCGCCGATGCCGACTGAACCCCTTCGCGGCGAGCACGAGTGCGGTGACCGTGGCCACCGCCAGCAGTGTGAGCAGCCAGTTGCGCGGATAGTCCAGCGGCAGAACCGAGGAGTTGGCCCTGGGGCCCGGACGCAGCAGCACCGGCAGCGCCACGGCCGTCAACGCGCCCGCGACCAGCAGCGCCCCGCGTACGGGCCCGCGCACGCCGCCGCGGACCAGGACCAGTCCGGCGAGCAGGACCAACGGCGCGATGAGCGCGTCGTGCAGGACCAGGGCCCCGCCGAGCCAGACCAGGACGTCCATCAGGTCGGGCACGTCCAGCAGCGACGACGCCCCCACGCCCATCAGCGCCAGTCCGGCCGCGCCGGCCAGCACGCGCGTCACGCTCACCTTCACCTGCCGCGGCTTCACGACAGCACCTCCAGTCGGCCGACCCACTTGGTCTGCAGCACACCGGGCCGGTTCGGTGCAATGAGGCGGGCCGGGTAACCGTGGTCGGGCGTGAGTTCCTCTCCGTTGAGGCGCAGCGCGAGCAGCGTGAGCGGGTCGCGGGCTTGCCCGTGGCTCATCTCGGAGACCCGGTAGCCGCCACGGAGCTGCAACGACACGACCCGCAGGCGCGCGTGCGGCGGAGCACCGGCCCGGTCCAGCAGATCCGTCATGCGCACGCCGGTCCAGTGCGCCGACTTGCTCCAGCCCTCCACACAGGCGATCGGCAGCTCCACCTCACGCTGTGTCAGGCCGCGCAGTTCTGCCAGCGTCAGCGTGTAGGGCCGCGGCCCGTCCACCACCAGGCGGTAGGCGTCGTCGGGGATGCGGCCGACGCCGGCCGCGGCAGCGGTGCGGTTGACCGGCAGGCCCTGCGGGCCGTGGTCCGGGTGCCGGGGCGCGAGCAGATCGAGTTTCGAGTTTCCTCAGCGGGGTGAAGGACTGGCCGACCGTGGTCAGCGTGACCGCACCGACCGCCGCGGCCACCGCGGCCAGCAGCGAGCGCCGGTCGGGTGCGTCCTCGGCGGGCAGGGCGAGCGTTCCCGATGACCGCCGGCTCCAATGGGCCTTGATCTCGGGGGCCTTGACGGCGATGTGCAGCACCAGTGACCCGGCCACCAGCCAGGCCACCGCGTAGTGCACGGGCACGAACGAGAACGGCCAGGGGTACCACTGGACGGTGTTCAGCAGCCCGCTGAACAACTCGAACACGGCTCCCGACACCAGCAGTCCGATCGACAGCCGCTCCAGTGCGTGCAGCACCGAGCGCGCCGGCGGCCATTCGAACAGCCGCGGGTACACCGTCCACAACTTGGCCAGCAGCAGAGGAACGGCAGCGATGCCGGAGGCCACGTGCAGGCCCTGGGTGAGCCGGTAGCCCCAGACCGGGCGGCTCGGCAGGTCGTTGGCCGGCCAGCCCGGCGGATGCTGGAGGAAGTGGCTGATCAGTCCGGTGACGAAGCACACGGCGAACGCCAGGCCCAGCCACCGCCCGATCGAGGTCGCCGTCCGGGCGTCGTGCAACCGCCCCCGGAACACCGGCGGCCGGAGCGAAGGAATGCGCGATCTCACGGCTTCCATCCCAACCGCCGCGAGCCGGCGACGGAATGCCCGAAGCCCTTGCAGAAGACGGACGTCACGTCCGGCATCCCTGCGGCGACGAGGGCCACGGGACGTGCCGCCGAAGGTCAGGAATCCGTCAGCAGGTGCGGGCGGTCAGGGGCATCCGTCCGGCGTACGGTGCCGGCATGAAGTGCCAGGGCTTCGACCCGTCGGGACCCCGCGATTCCGCAGGTCAGAAGGTTTCTGCACGTGTAGCGAGTGGTGGGGCGGGTGGGACTCGAACCCACGGCCGACGGATTATGAGTCCGCTGCTCTAACCGGCTGAGCTACCGCCCCATAGCGGCGTGTCGCGTACATGTGTGCGCGCCGTCTGCCGCAGCATAGCCGCTCATACGATCTCCTGCTTCGGATGGTCGGCATCCGCGCTGCTCACGACCTTGAGGACAGCGGCGCAGGCGCGGCGGTTCCCGCGGGCATGAAAAAGGACCCCCTAGGGGTCCTCGTTCACTGCGCTCCCCCGACTGGACTCGAACCAGTAACCTGCCGGTTAACAGCCGGCTGCTCTGCCAATTGAGCTACGGAGGACCGAAGCTCCCCCGACTGGACTCGAACCAGTAACCTGCCGGTTAACAGCCGGCTGCTCTGCCAATTGAGCTACGGAGGATCGCCTCGATTGCATCGAACGTACCTACCTGGGTATTCGCCAGGGGGCGGGCGCTCGCTGCGACACATACATTAGCGCAAGCAGGGGGGTGCTCCGCCAATCGGTATCCCCGGCGCCCACGTCGCACCGCAGACAGGCAAGGAAGGGTGGCAGCCATGCGCTACCGGCTCACGTTCGTCGCCGGACTGGCTCTCGGTTACGTACTCGGCACGAGGGCCGGACGCGAGCGCTACGAGCAGCTGAAGAAGTCCGCCCGGCGGATCGCCCAGAACCCGGCCGTGCGCAATACCGCCGAGAGCGCCGCCCAGCAGGGCCGCCAGTACGCCGGCATGGCCTTCCACACGGTCAGCGGCAAGGTCGGGGACCGCGTCCCCGAGACCGTGGCCCAGCGGGTCCGGTCCCTCCGGGAGCGAAACCCGAACGGCGCTCCCGACGACGACTGGGGCACGAGCAACACGTAGGCGACGCGTCGGGGGACTTTTCGGAGCGCACGTCACGGGGCAGCCCACGGCCAGTCGCCGCCCCCGGCGAAAACAACCGCAGGAATGCTGCAAAATTCTCCGTATGGGGATAGTCGCCGGGCTGGACAGCTCACCGGACTTCACACGCATCGTGGTCTGCGACACGGACACCGGTGCCGTACTACGGCAGGGCTACGCACCGCATCCGGTCGAGACGCCGGACGGCGCACGCCCCAGTGACGTGGATCCGCAGGCCTGGCTGCTCTCCCTCGGCGAGGCCGCGGGCGGCGGCCTGCTGGAGGGCGTGCAGGCCATCGGCGTGTCGGCCCAGCAGAACGCGGTGATCCCGCTGGACGCCCAGGGCAACACCGTGCGCCCCGCACTGGTCGGCGGCGACAAGCGGGCGCAGGTCGCGGCGGCGGATCTCGTCGACGCGCTCGGCGGCCGGGAGGCCTGGGCGCAGGCGGTCGGCTGTGCGCCGCAGGCCGCCCAGCCCGTCACCAAGCTGCGCTGGCTCGCGAAGAACGAGCCCGAGAACGCCCGCCGCACGGCCGTACTGCTGCAGGCGCACGACTGGCTGGTCTGGCAGCTGCTCGGGCGGCCGGCGCGCAGGACCACCGACCGCGGCGGCGCCTCCGGGACCGGGTACTGGTCGGCCGCCACCGGCGCCTACCGGCCCGACCTGGTCGAGCTGGCGCTCGGCCACCAGGCGATGCTGCCGGAGGTGATCGGCCCGTCGGACGCGGCCGGTACGACGCCGGAGGGGCTGCTGATCTCGGCCGGGACCGGGGAGACCATGGCCGCCGCGTTCGGGCTCGGGATCGGGCTCGGCGACGCGGTGGTGAGCCTCGGGGCCTCCGGGTCCGTGATGGCCGTGCACCCGGAGGCGCTCGTCGACCAGTCCGGGATGATCACCTCCCTGGCCGACGCCACCGGTATGCATCTGCCGGTCGTCACCACCCTGAACGCCGTACGCACCCTGCGCGGCACCGCCGAGCTTCTGGGGCTGCCGGACCTGGAGAGCCTGTCCGAGCTGGCGATGAAGTCGACGCCGGGCGCCCACGGACTCGTCCTCCTGCCCTATCTGGAAGGTGAACGGACGCCGAATCTTCCGCACACCGCGGGGACGATCGCCGGGCTGCGACGGGAGTCGATGAAGCCCGAGCATCTGGCGCGGGCCGCGTTCGAGGGCATGCTGTGCGGGCTCGCCGACGCGCTGGACGTGCTGCGCGGGCGGGGCGTGGACGTGCGGCGGATCTTCCTGCTCGGCCCGGCCGCCGAGCTGACGGCCGTGCAGGCCGCCGCGCCCTCGCTGTTCGGCGCGCAGGTCGTCGTGCCCCAGCCCGCGGACTACGCGGCGATCGGCGCGGCCCGGCAGGCGGCCTGGGCCCTGGGCGTGTCGCAGGGCACGCTCGACCCGCGCACCCCGCCGGCCTGGCAGGGGGCCGCGGCGCAGGTGCTGGAGCCGGGCGACGAGCTGGCCGTGGGGCAGGCCGTGCGGCAGCAGTTCGTGGCCGTACGGGAACAGACCCATCCTGGAGCATTTCAGTCATAACGCCCCGAATCCCCAGGGTTGTACGCGCCTCGCCGCCGGGTTAATGGGTTGAGGTAACACGGGTGGAGTGTTCGACGATAGGGGCCAAGGGCACACCCACCAGCCCCCTGTCGTCGACTCCCGAGAGACGTAGCGTGCTCATACGACTTCTGCGGACCCATCTCAGGCCGTACAAGAAACCCATAGCCTTGCTGGTGCTGCTGCAGTTCCTGCAGACCTGCGCCACTCTCTACCTGCCCACCCTCAACGCGCACATCATCGACAACGGTGTCGTGAAGGGTGACACGGGTTACATCCTGTCCTTCGGCGCCCTGATGGTCGGCATCTCGCTGGCGCAGGTCGTCTGCAACATCGGAGCCGTGTACTACGGCGCCCGCACCGCCTCCGCGCTCGGCCGGGACGTGCGCGGTGCCGTGTTCGACCAGGTGCAGTCCTTCTCCGCCCGTGAGGTGGGTCACTTCGGGGCACCCTCGCTCATCACGCGTACGACGAACGACGTACAGCAGGTCCAGATGCTGGTCCTGATGACGTTCACGCTGATGGTGTCGGCGCCCATCATGTGTGTGGGCGGCATCGTGATGGCGCTCGGCCTGGACGTTCCGCTGTCCGGGGTCCTCGTCGCCGTCGTGCCGGTGCTGGCGATCTGCGTCACGCTCATCGTGCGCCGGCTGCGACCGCTGTTCCGGTCGATGCAGGTCCGGCTGGACACGGTGAACCGGGTGCTGCGCGAGCAGATCAGCGGCAACCGGGTGATCCGCGCCTTCGTCCGCGACACCTACGAGCAGGAACGGTTCGGGAAGGCCAACACCGATCTGACCGAGATGCAGCTGGCCACGGGCCGGATGCTCGCGCTGATGTTCCCGATCGTCATGACGGTGGTGAACCTGTCGTCCATCGCGGTGGTGTGGTTCGGCGCGCACCGCATCGACAGCGACCAGATGGCGATCGGCGACCTGACCGCGTTCCTCGCCTATCTGATGCAGATCGTCATGTCCGTGATGATGGCCACCTTCATGTTCATGATGGTGCCGCGCGCGGAGGTGTGTGCCGAGCGCATCCAGGAGGTCCTCGGGACCGATTCGAGCGTCGTCCCGCCGCTCGCGCCCGTCACCGAACTGCGCGCACACGGCCATCTGGAGATCCGGGGCGCCGGCTTCCGCTATCCGGGCGCCGAGGAGCCGGTGCTGAAGTCCGTCGATCTGGTGGCCCGGCCGGGTGAGACGACCGCCGTGATCGGCTCCACGGGCAGCGGCAAGTCGACGCTGCTCGGGCTGGTCCCGCGGCTGTTCGACGCCACCGAGGGCGAGGTGCTCGTCGACGGCACGGACGTCCAGCAGATCGACCCCACGCTGCTGGCGAGGACGGTCGGAATGGTGCCGCAGAAGCCGTATCTGTTCGCCGGCACCGTCGCCACCAACCTGCGCTACGGAAATCCCGACGCCACCGACGAGGAACTGTGGCACGCGCTGGAGGTGGCGCAGGCCAAGGACTTCGTGAGCAAGTTGGAAGGCGGCCTCGACGCGCCGATCGCGCAGGGCGGCACCAATGTCTCCGGCGGCCAGCGCCAGCGCCTGGCCATCGCCCGCACCCTGGTGCAGCGCCCTGAGATCTACCTCTTCGACGACTCCTTCTCCGCCCTCGACTACGCCACCGACGCGGCCCTGCGCAGCGCGCTCGCCCAGGAGACCGCCGAGGCGACCGTCGTCATCGTCGCCCAGCGGGTGGCGACCATCCGGGACGCCGACCGGATCCTCGTGCTGGACGAGGGCCGGGTCGTCGGCTCCGGCCGGCACCGGGAGCTGATGGCGGGCAACGAGACCTACCGGGAGATCGTCCTCTCTCAGCTGACGGAAGCGGAGGCCGCCTGATGGCCGGGCCCATGGGGCGCATGATGTCCGCAGGAGGTCCCGACCAGCGCTCGCTGGACTTCAAGGGGTCGAGCAGACGGCTCATCTCCCAGTTCAAGCCGGAACGGCTGACGATCTACGGCGTGCTGCTGTGCGTGCTCGTCAGCGTGACCCTGAGCGTCATCGGCCCGAAGATCCTCGGCAAGGCCACCGACCTGGTCTTCGCCGGCATCATCGGCCGCCGGATGCCGGCCGGGGCCACCAAGGAGCAGGTCCTGGACCGGATGCGGGCCCATGGCCAGGGCTCCGTCGCGGACATGCTCAAGAGCACCGACTTCACGCCCGGCAAGGGCATCGACTTCGGTGCCGTGGGCGACGTCCTGCTGCTCGCGACCGGTACGTTCCTGATCGCCGGCCTGCTGACGGCGGTGGCGACCAGGCTGGTCAACCGGGCCGTGAACAACACGGTGTTCCGCATGCGCGAGTCCGTGCAGACGAAGCTGTCGCGGCTGCCGCTGTCGTACTTCGACAAGCGCCAGCGCGGTGAGGTGCTCTCCCGCGCGACCAACGACATCGACAACATCGGGCAGACGCTCCAGCAGTCGATGGGCCAGCTGATCAACGCGCTGCTGACCATCATCGGCGTGCTCGTCATGATGTTCTACGTCTCGTGGATCCTGGCCCTGGTCGCCCTGGTCACCGTGCCGCTGTCGTTCGTCGTGGCCACCCGGGTCGGCAAGCGGTCGCAGCCGCACTTCGTGCAGCAGTGGCGCTCCACCGGCAAGCTGAACGCCCACGTCGAGGAGATGTACACCGGGCACACCCTGGTGAAGGTGTTCGGCCGGCACGAGGAGTCGGCCAAGGCGTTCGCCGAGCAGAACGAGGCGCTCTACCAGGCCGGGTTCAAGGCCCAGTTCAACAGCGGTGTCATGCAGCCGCTGATGATGTTCGTCTCGAACCTCAACTACGTCCTGGTCGCGGTCGTCGGCGGGCTGCGCGTCGCCTCCGGTTCCCTGTCCATCGGTGACGTGCAGGCCTTCATCCAGTACTCGCGGCAGTTCTCGATGCCGCTGACGCAGGTCGCGTCGATGGCGAACCTGGTGCAGTCCGGTGTCGCCTCGGCCGAGCGGATCTTCGAACTCCTCGACGCGGAGGAGCAGGAGGCCGACCCGGTGCCGGGCGAGCGGCCGGCCGAGCTGCGCGGGCGCGTGGAGCTGGAGCACGTCTCCTTCCGGTACGACCCCGAGAAGCCGCTGATCGAGGACCTCTCGCTCACGGTGGAACCCGGTCACACGGTGGCGATCGTCGGCCCGACCGGCGCGGGCAAGACGACCCTGGTCAACCTGCTGATGCGGTTCTACGACGTGTCGGGGGGCCGGATCGCCCTGGACGGCGTGGACATCCGCAGGATGTCCCGGGACGAACTCCGCTCCGGGATCGGCATGGTGCTGCAGGACACCTGGCTGTTCGGCGGCACCATCGCCGAGAACATCGCCTACGGAGCCGCGCGCGAGGTCACACGGGGCGAGGTCGAGGAGGCGGCGCGGGCGGCGCACGCCGACCGGTTCGTCCGTACGCTTCCCGACGGGTACGACACCGTGATCGACGACGAGGGCACGGGCGTCAGCGCGGGTGAGAAGCAGCTCATCACCATCGCGCGGGCGTTCCTGTCCGACCCGACGATCCTGGTGCTGGACGAGGCGACGAGTTCGGTCGACACCCGGACCGAGGTGCTGATCCAGAAGGCGATGGCGAAGCTGGCCGCGGGGCGGACGTCGTTCGTGATCGCGCACCGGCTGTCGACGATCCGGGACGCGGACACGATCCTCGTGATGGAGAACGGGTCGATCGTGGAACAGGGCGCGCACGCGGAGCTGCTGACCGCGGACGGCGCGTACGCCCGCCTGTACAAGGCCCAGTTCGCGCAGGCTGTGGCCGAGGTGGACTAGGCGCGCAGGGGCGGGACTTGCGCAGGGGGGCCGTCGGTGGGCGGCCCCCCTGCTGCGTTCAGTCCAGGTAGCCCCTGAGCTGGTCCGCGAACGCGTGGTCCCGGAGCTTGTTGAGGGTCTTGGACTCGATCTGGCGTATCCGTTCCCGGGTCACGCCGAACAGGCGGCCTATCTCCTCCAGCGTGCGGGGGCGGCCGTCGATGAGGCCGTAGCGGAGCTGGACGACCTTGCGTTCACGTTCGCCCAGCGTGGACAGGACGGCCTCCAGGTGCTCCCTGAGCAGGAGGAACGCGGCGGACTCGACGGGGCTCGCGGCGTCGCCGTCCTCGATCAGGTCGCCGAGGGCCACATCGTCCTCCTCGCCGACCGGGGCGTGCAGCGAGACCGGCTCCTGGGCCAGGCGCAGCACCTCGGAGACCCGCTCGGGCAGCAGGTCGAGGTGGGCGGCGACCTCTTCGGGGGTCGGCTCGTAGCCCCGTTCCTGGAGCATGCGGCGCTGGACGCGGACGACCCGGTTGATCAGCTCGACCACATGGACCGGGACGCGGATGGTGCGGGCCTGGTCGGCCAGGGCCCGGGACATCGCCTGGCGGATCCACCAGGTGGCGTACGTCGAGAACTTGTAGCCACGGGCGTAGTCGAACTTCTCCACGGCCCGGATCAGACCTAGGTTGCCCTCCTGGACGAGGTCGAGCATGGTCAGTCCGCGGCCGACGTACCGCTTCGCCACGGAGACGACGAGCCGCAGGTTGGCCTCGATGAGCCGTCGCTTGGCCATCCGCCCCATGACCACGAGCCGGTCCAGGTCCAGGGCCAACTCGCTGGCCAGGTCGGGGGCGTTGCCCAGCTTCTCCTCGGCGAACAGGCCGGCCTCGACCCGGCGGGCGAGATCGACCTCCTCGGCGGCCGTGAGCAGCGGGATACGGCCGATCTCGCGCAGGTACTGGCGGAAGAGGTCGGCGGAGGGGCCGCTGGTATCGGCCCGGGCCGTGACCGGTGTCTCGACGGGCTCGGCGGCCACCGGTGGTTCGTCGGCCTCCTCGGGCTCGTCCGTGAGGGCCTCCGCCGGCGGTTCCGTCGGCTCGGCGGGCACCGACTCCGGATGCCGGGCGGCGGGGCCCTGCGGGGGCACGGCCACGAGGACGTCCGTCTCCGGGTCCGGCTCGTCCGCGGTGGGTCCGGTGGAGCTGGTGGAACCGGTGGAGCTGGTCGCGCTGTCGGACTGGGTGAGGGTCTGGGTCTGCACGGGGGCGACCTCCAGGATGATCACTGCTGAAGGTGTGCGGCAGCGGTTTCGGAAGTGGAGAGTCGACGGCCTGCGCTCCGAGGACTCGGGCACCGACCCCCAGTGTGGAGTAAGACGCATCCCCGCCACGAGGGGCTTGCGGTGACTTTTTGCATCCGGTCCGTGACCGAAAGCCCGTGACCGAGGAGCCGGTGGCTCAGGGGGTGCGGGGCGCCGTGCCGCGGTCGCCGGGGCGCGGCCGGGCGGGCGGAACCCTCACAGGGCCTCCGCGCCCCGCTCGCGCAAGCCCTGGTCGTACTGCTGGAGGACCCACATCTCGTTCTGCACGGCGGCCAGTTGGGCCGGGTCGCCGCCGGTGGACAGACGGGTCAACTGGGACTGGATGTCATGGATGCGGCGCTCGACGGCGCGGCGGCGGATCTGGACCAGGACCGTGCCGGCATAGGTCTCGTCCACCGTGCGGCGCAGGATCGGCTCGACGGCCAGTTCGGTGACCATCGCGCGGACGGTGTCGTCGGGCGCGGCCTCGCGGACCCGGACCAGATACTCCTGCGCGTCCTGGACGCCGTACTCGGCGCCGCCCACCTCGGCGACCGCCTGGCGCACGGCGGCGTACGGAGGCGCGGTGAACTCGTCGACGCCGTAGGCGTCGAAGGCCGGGGAGACCAGCTCGGGGCGCTGCAGGGCGAGTTTGAGCAGTTCGCGTTCGGCGGCGTAGACGGGGTTGCGCAGGGTGAGGGCCGGGCCGGAGGAGGCGGGGCGGGGTGCGCTCGCCGCCCACTGCTGGTCGCCGCGCGAGCGCTCCTGCTGCGGGCCGCCCTTGCCGCCGCGCTCGCGGGCCCAGCGGGCCAGCTGGCCCACGCGGCGGACCACGAACTGGGTATCGAGGATGCCGAGCATGCCGGCCAGGTCGACGGCGACCTCGTGCTGGGCACCGCTGTTCTTGATGCGGGCGACGACGGGCGCCGCCTCGTCCAGGGCCGCCGCCCGGCCTGCCGGGGTGTCCAGGTCGTAGCGGCTCAGGATCTGGCGGAGCGCGAACTCGAAGAGCGGGGTGCGGGGTTCGGCCAGGTCGGCGACCGCCTCGTCGCCCTTCGCGAGGCGCAGTTCGCAGGGATCCATGCCGTCGGGCGCGATGGCGATGTACGTCTCGGCGGCGAACTTCTGGTCGTCCTCGAAGGCGCGCAGGGCGGCCTTCTGCCCGGCCGCGTCGCCGTCGAAGGTGAAGATCACGCGAGCCGAGCCGTTGTCCATCAGCAGCCGGCGCAGGATCTTGATGTGGTCGCCGCCGAAGGCCGTACCGCAGGTGGCGATGGCGGTCGTCACCCCGGCGAGGTGGCAGGCCATCACGTCCGTGTAGCCCTCCACGACGACCGCCCGGCTGGCCTTGGCGATGTCCTTCTTCGCCAGGTCGATGCCGTACAGCACCTGGCTCTTGCGGTAGATCGCCGTATCGGGGGTGTTCAGGTACTTCGGGCCGTTGTCCGCCTCGTAGAGCTTGCGGGCGCCGAAGCCGACGACCTCGCCGCCGATGTCCCGGATGGGCCACATCAGGCGGCCCCGGAAGCGGTCGATGGGCCCCCGGCGGCCCTCCTGGGAGAGCCCGGAGAGGATCAGTTCCTTGTCGCTGAAGCCCTTGCCGCGCAGATGGCGGGTGAGGTGGTCCCAGCCCTGGGGGCTGTAGCCGACGCCGAAGTGGACGGCGGCGGCCTGGTCGAAGCCGCGCTCGGCGAGGAAGACCCGGCCGGTCTCGGCCTCGGGACTGGTGGCGAGCTGCTCCGCGTACCACTGCGCGGCGATCTTGTGCGCCTCGACCAGGCGGATGCGCTCGCCGCGCTGGTGGGCGGGGTTGTACCCGCCCTCCTCGTAGCGCAGCGTGATGCCGGCCTGGGCGGCGAGCCGCTCGACCGCCTCGGAGAAGGAGAGGTGGTCCACCTTCATCACGAAAGTGATGGTGTCGCCGCCCTCCTGGCAGCCGAAGCAGTGGAAGAGCCCCTTGCCGGGGCTGACCTGGAAGGACGGCGACTTCTCGTCGTGGAAGGGGCACAGGCCCTTGAGGTTGCCGCCGCCCGCGTTCCGCAGCTGGAGGTACTCGGAGACCACGGCGTCGATCGGGACCGCGTCCCGTACCGCCTTCACGTCCTCGTCGTTGATCCGTCCTGCCACGAGGTGATTCTACGGGGGCGGACCGACAGGCCCGGTGCTCAGGAGGTCAGGCTCTCCAGAGGGACGCTCGGGTCGGCCAGGGCGTCCGGGTCCACCTGGCCCCGGGACCGGATCAGCCTCTGGATCGGCTCTGTGACATCCCACACGTTCACGTTCATCCCGGCCAGCACGCGTCCCTCCGCCAGCCAGAACGCGATGAACTCCCGCCGGCCGGCGTCGCCCCGGAGCACCACCTGGTCGTACGACCCCGGCGGCGCCCAGCCGCTGTACTCCATCCCCAGGTCGTACTGGTCGGTGAAGAAGTACGGCACACGGTCGTAGACGATCTCCTGGCCGAGCATCGCGCGGGCGGCGGCCGGACCGCCGTTGAGGGCGTTGGCCCAGTGCTCGACGCGGGCCCGGGTGCCGAACAGGGGCAGCGAGACGGCCGCCACGTCTCCGGCCGCGTAGATGTCCGGGTCGGACGTGCGCAGCCGCTCGTCGACGACGATGCCGCCGCCGTGCGCCCGCTCGACCAGTTCGAGCCCCGCCGCCTCCGCGAGAGCGGTCCGCGGTGCCGCGCCGATCGCCGCGAGCACGGCGTGCGCCGGGTGCTCCTCGCCGTCGTCGGTGCGGGCCGCGAGGACCATGCCGTCGTGGCCGGTGATCTCCGAGAGCCGCGCCCCGAAATGGAAGCGGACGCCGTGCTCGGCGTGCAGGTCGGCGAAGAGCTGTCCCAGCTCGGGGCCGAGCACATGGTGCAGCGGGGTCGGCTCCGGGTCGACCACCGTGACCTCCGCGCCGTATCCGCGGGCCGCCGCCGCGACCTCCAGGCCGATCCAGCCGGCGCCCGCGATCACCAGATGCCCGTTGTCCCGGCCGAGCGTGGTCAGCACCTGCCTGAGCCGCTCGGCGTGGGCGAGCCGGCGCAGATGGTGCACGCCCGCCAGACCGGTGCCCGGGATGTCCAGGCGGCGGGGTTCGGCGCCGGTGACGAGCAGCAGCTTGTCGTAGCGGATCAGGGTGCCGTCGCCGAGGCGGACGGTCTTCGCGGCCCGGTCGATCGCGGTGACGGTCTGCCCGAGGTGCAGCTCGATCTCGGCCCGTGCGTACCAGGCCGGCTCGTGCACGAAGACGCTGTCGCGGTCCTCCTTGCCGAGCAGGAAGCCCTTGGACAGCGGCGGGCGCTCGTAGGGGTGGTCGCGCTCGTCGCTGATCAGTATCACCCGGCCGGTGAAGCCCTCCGCCCGCAGCGTCTCGGCCGCCTTCGCACCGGCGAGACCGCCCCCGACGATGACGAATGTCTGATCCGCGTCGACCACTTGATGCCTCCTCGTAAGGGTGCCGCCATGTGCGAGCGTGCCGCACACGGCGTGCTGCGGGAAGAGGGGGTGCCCCGATCAGGCCACCGCCGGTCACGTTCCGCTCACATATGCCCCGTGAGTCTCGCGTGCAGCGAGAGCGCCGAGGCGTCGGTGAGGGAGGCGATCTGGTCGACGATCACCCGTTTGCGCGCGTGGTCGTCGCCTGCCCCGTAGAACAGTGCCCGAAACTGCGGATCGAGACCGTCCGGCGCGCGGGCGGTCAGCTCCCGCGCCAGCTCCGCCACGATCACCCGCTGGTCCGCGCGCAGCCGTTCCTGCTCGGCCCGCTGCATCACATACCGGTCCGCGACCGCCTTCAGCACCGCGCACTCCATCCGGGCCTCGCGGGGTACGACGAGTTCGGCGCCGTAGCGGGTGAGCCGGCCGTCGCCGTACGCGGCGCGTGTGGCGTTCTCGGCGGCCAGGCAGAACCGGCCGATGAGCTGGCTGGTGGCGTCCTTCAGACGGGCCTGGGCGACCGCCGTGCCGTCGTAGCCGTGCGGCCACCACTCGGCGTCCTGGAGGCGGTCGAGGGCGGCGGCCAGCTCGGCCGGGTCGGTGCCGGCGGGGACGTACCGGCCGACGGCGACCCGGAACACCTCCTGCCGCTCGGGCTCGGCGTGCAGGCAGTTGGGGTCGATGTGGCCGGCGTGCAGACCGTCCTCGACGTCGTGCACCGAGTACGCCACGTCGTCCGCCCAGTCCATCACCTGGGCCTCGAAGCAGGTGCGGGTGCCGGGGGCGTGCGCCCTGACCCAGTCGAACACGGGGCGGTCGTCCGCGTAGACGCCGAACTTGTGCGACGCCGGGTCGGTGGGGTGGGCGCCGCGCGGCCAGGGGTACTTGGTCGCGGCGTCGAGGGCGGCGCGGGTGAGGTTGAGGCCGACGGACCCGTCCGGGGTGAACCGCTTGGGCTCGATGCGGGTGAGGAGTCTGAGGGACTGGGCGTTGCCCTCGAAGCCCCCGCAGTCGTCGGCGAAGGCATTCAGCGCCTGTTCGCCGTTGTGGCCGAAGGGCGGGTGGCCGAGGTCGTGGGCCAGGCAGGCGGCCTCCACCAGGTCGGGGTCGCAGCCGAGGGCCGCGCCCAGCTCACGGCCGACCTGGGCGCATTCGAGCGAGTGGGTGAGCCTGGTTCTGGGGCTGGCGTCCCAGGCGCGGGCGCCGCGCTCGCCCGGGGTGACGACCTGGGTCTTGCCGGCGAGGCGTCGCAGGGCCGCGGAGTGGAGGATGCGGGCGCGGTCGCGTTGGAAGGCGGTTCGTCCTGGGCGTTTGTCCGGTTCGGGGGCGTAGCGGTCGGCTGACGCCGGGTCGTAGCCGGTGGGGGGTGCGGTGCCTTCCATCCCTCGACACTATGCCTGCCCGGCTGCCGAGTTCCGCCACACGGCGGGTGCGGGTGCGTCGTCGCCCCTCGCACGCTTCCCGTTCTCCTAGGCGGCTGTCGCCCCTCGCGTCGCACGGCTCTCCTCGTAGCGCCGCAGGATCAGGCGGGCCATCGCCGGGTGGGCGCCCAGGGGAGCCGAGGCGATCCACGGTGCCGCCCCCGCGCACTGCGTCGCGAAGCGGCCCGGGGCGGTGAAGCACGAGGCGATCGCCACCCGGTGCCGTCCGCGTGCCGTCAGTGCCCGTACGGCCGTGGGGACGGTCGGGGCCGCCGCCGAGGCGTAGGCGGGGACGACCGGGACGCCCAGGCGGTCCGCGAGGAGGCGGGCGGTGCGGCGGGTGTCGTCGGCCGAGTCGGGGTCGCGGGAACCGGCGGCGGCGAGGACGACCGCGCTCGCGCGGCGCGCGGCCGGGTCCATGGCCGCGGGCCAGCCGGCCTCCAGCAGGCGGTCGTAGAGGGTTTCCACCAGGAGTGGGTGCGGGCCCAGCGGGGCGGACACGCGGGTGCGGGCCTGTGCCGCGGCCGCCGCCCCGGGGATGTCGTGCTTGACGTGGTAGCCGCGCGAGAGGAGCAGCGGGACCAGGACGGCGGGGGTGCCGCCGAGGGCGGCGAGGGTGTCCGCGAGCAGGGGTTCGTTCAGTTCGATGTGGCCCAGGTGGACGGGGAGGCCGGGGCGCAGGTCGCGGATGCGCTCGCACAGGGTCCGTACGGTCCGCAGGGCGCGCGGGTCGCGGCTGCCGTGGGCGACCAGGACGAGGGCGGGCGGGGCCGGGCGGCGGCCGCCGAGCGGGGAGAGGAGCCGCAGCCGCCGGGCCGTCTCGTCGCCGATGCCGTGCATGAGGTGCGCCGTGCTGTCGAGGGGGGCGAGGGGCTCGGGGTGGGAGGGGTGCGACGCCGTCATGGAGGGATCCTGGCGGACGCAGGTTGCCTCGCCGTTGCCTGGCCGTCACGAGCGTTTTCCACGGGTTCACGTCGCACACATGGGCGATGTGAGGCGAACCGGATGGGTGTCACGGGCGTCCTCCATGGTCGACAGCCGAATCCGGGGGGCCGCATGAAGATCCGTCGACCGAGGCTGCCGCGCACCCGTCGGGGGCAGCGGCGGCTGGTGCAGGCCGTGGTGGCCGGGTGCGTGCTGGCGCTGCTGCCGGCGACCTGGCTGTTCGTGTCCACGGCGGACCGCTTGCGCACGACGGCGGACGCGCCGCGGGCGCAGGTCGCCGTGGTGTTCGGGGCCGGGCTGTGGAACGGCGAGCCGTCGCCGTATCTCGCGCACCGGCTGGACGCGGCGGCGAAGCTGTACCGGGCGGGGCGGGTCGAGGTCGTCCTGGTCACCGGGGACAACAGCCGCACGGACTACGACGAGCCCGACGCCATGCGCGCCTATCTGAAGAAGCACGGGGTGCCGGACCGGCGGATCGTCAGCGACTACGCCGGGTTCGACACCTGGGACTCCTGTGTGCGGGCCAAGAAGATCTTCGGCGTGGACCGGGCCGTACTGATCAGCCAGGGCTTCCACATCCGGCGGGCGGTGGCGCTGTGCCAGGCGGCGGGCGTGGACTCGTACGGGGTCGGGGTCGACGCCAAGCACGATGCGACCTGGTACTACGGCGGGACGCGCGAGGTGTTCGCGGCGGGCAAGGCGGTGCTGGACGCGGTGTTCCACCCGGACCCGACCTTCCTCGGACCGAAGGAGCCGGGGGTGGCACGGGCACTGGCCGCCGGTCGGTGAGCGTGCCCCCGGACCGGGCGGCGAGCACGGCCGCACGGCGGGCGGTGACGGGGAGTCCGACGAGAGGACCTAGGGCCACCGGAGTAGCGCGGATCGGTCCGCAGGTCGCGGCGGGGAGTGGGGTGGGCGCGTAGGTTTCGAGGCATGCCCGACTTCGATCAGTTCGACCTCGACGCCTATCTGGACCGCATCGGATGGCAGGGCGGCCGGCAGGCCGACCTGGAGACGCTGCGGGGTGTCCATCTGGCGCACGCGCTGTCCCTGCCCTTCGAGAACCTGGACGCGCTGGGCGGCCGGGCCCCCTCGCTGGCGCCCGGCGATCTCATGGCCAAGATGGTCCACGGGCGGCGGGGCGGCTACTGCTACGAGCACAACACGCTGATGTGGCTCGCCCTCGAGGCCCTCGGCTTCCGGGTCGGCGGGCTGGCCGCGCGGGCGACGCTGGGCGCCGCGACGCCGTGGAGCCGGCCGCGCACGCACATGATGCTGCGGGTCGAGGTGCCGGGCGTGCCGGAGCCGTACCTGGCGGATGTGGGATTCGGCGCCGCCGGCGCGCTGCTGGTACCGGTGCCGCTGGTCACCGGCACCGAGTTCGAGGGCGCCGGCCGCCGGCACCGGTTGACGCCGCTGTCGCACGAAGGGCCGCTGGATCTGCTGGAGTTGCAGGCCGACGACGGCAAGGGCTGGGTGGGCCAGTACGCGTTCACGCTGGAGCCGTTCGCCGCTCCCGACTACGAGGTGTTCAACTGGCACGTCGGCACCAATCCCCGCTCCCCCTTCACCCGGCGGCCGTATCTGCAGCGGACCACCGCCGAGCGCCATCTCTCCCTGGACGGCCGCCTGTTGGTCGAGGTCCGCGCCGACGGCACGGTGACCGAGCGGAAGCTGACGGACGAGGCGCAGCTGCGGCGCGTCGCGGACGAGGAGTTCGGGATCAGCGTGCCCGCGGGGCTCGCGCTGCTGGGCTGACCCGGCGCGCCGCCGCTCCCGCGGCGCCGCTCGGCCGGCTCAGTTCCGGGACCGCCAGTCGCCGCCCTCGATGCGGGTGCCGGTGGCGCGCAGCCCGGCGGCGACGCGGGGCGCGGCCAGGTAGACCCAGGCACGGACGGGGGTGGCGTCGGCGGTGCGCAGGACGTGCCGGGCGACGCGTTCGTACAGGCTCCGCGGGTCGCCCGGGACGTACTCCTCCAACCGGTCCAGGGCGGCGAGCAGTTCGGCGTAGGACTCCGGCCGGGCGGTGACGAGTTCGCCCTGGATCTCGCCGCCCGGCCGCTCGATCGCGTAGGGGTGGCCGGGGCCGTCGTAGAGCGCCGCGCCGGGCAGGCGGGCCGGTTGCTCCGCCGCGACGCGTCCCCGCAGGAACAGATCGTGGTTGGCCTCGCCGGGACGCAGGGTGCCGTAGACGAAGAAGGGCAGCGGGGGCCCGGGTTCCGAAACGATCACGGAAGCGATTCTGTACCCCCTTCGGCTCCTCACACATCTCCATGAAGAGGCTATGGACATGACATGTCATGGCCCCTTAAATCTCAGTCGGCATCAGCGCCACCCCCACGCCTAGTCGGGCGCTTCCCCAAGGAGACAGATGAGCCGGATACGTCAGCACGTCCGAGGATCCCGTCGTCTCACCACCACCACCGCCGGCGTCGCCGCCACCACCGCGGCCCTGCTGGCCGTCGCCCTCACCCCCGCCGCCCACGCCGACGCGAGACCGACCCGGGCCGACGCGATCGAGAACGCGGCGTCGGCACTCCTGGAGCACGCCGCGAGCCTGGGCCTGACCTCCGCCGAACACACCAGCGTCCGCGACGTGATCGTGGACAAGGACGGCACCCAGCACGTCCGCTACGACCGCACCTACCGCCATCTGCCCGTGCTGGGCGGCGACTTCGTGGTCCACCTGACCCCGGGCGGCGCCTACCGCGGCGCGAACCGGGCCACCCGCGGCCCGATATCCCTCACCTCGATCGTCCCGGAGGTCTCGGCCCGCAAGGCCGCCGACCTGGCCGTGAACGCCCTGCGCGCCGCCCACCTCGGCAACGCCCTCAAGCAGGTCGAGGCCAAGCCCGCACTGATCGTCGACGCCCTGCACGGCACCCCGAGGCTCGCCTGGCGCACCGACGCCGTCGGCCGGGACTCGCTCGGCAACCCGGTCGCCCGGACCGTGCTGACCGACGCCCGCACCGGCGCCCGGATCGACGCCTGGGACAGCATCGAGACGGCCGCCGGCGACGGAAAGTCGCTGTACAGCGGGACGGTGCCGCTCCAGACGACCCAGTCGGGATCGTCGTACCAGCTCAAGGACCCGACGCGCGGCAACACCTACACCGGTGACGCCGAGGGCAAGACCGACCTGTGCATCTTCGGCATCTGCATCAGCCGGGCCCCCGCGGACCTGTTCACGGACGCCGACAACCACTGGGGCACGGGCGCCGCCTCCGACCGCGCCTCGGCCGCCGTCGACGCCCAGTACGGCACCAACGAGACCTGGGACTATTACAAAAACGTCCACGGTCGCAACGGCATCGCCGGCGACGGCAAGGGCTCGTACAACCGCGTCCACTACGGCAGCAACTACAACAACGCCTTCTGGGACGACAGTTGCTTCTGCATGACGTACGGCGACGGCGACGGGACCACCTTCGGGCCGCTGGTCGCCCTCGACGTCGCCGGGCACGAGATGACCCACGGCGTCACCTCCAAGACCGCCGCGCTGACCTACTCCGGCGAGTCCGGCGGGCTCAACGAGGCCACCTCGGACATCCTCGGCACGATGGTCGAGTGGTACGCGAACAGCCCCTCCGACCCCGGTGACTACCTCATCGGCGAGAAGATCGTGAAGCCCGGCTTCGGAAAGCCGGCCCTGCGCTTCATGGACAAGCCGTCGAAGGACGGCAACTCGGCCGACTACTGGAGCAGTTCGGTCGGCAACCTCGACGTCCACTACTCCTCCGGCGTCGCCAACCACTTCGCCTATCTGCTGTCCGAGGGCAGCGGCCCGAAGACCATCAACGGGGTCGCCTACGACTCGCCCACGTACAACGGCTCCACGGTCACCGGCATCGGCCGGGACAAGGTCGGCAAGATCTGGTACCGGGCGCTGACGGTCTACATGACGTCCTCGACGAACTACGCCGGGGCCCGGACGGCCACCCTGAACGCGGCCAAGGACCTGTACGGCGCGGGCAGCGCGGAGTACAACGCGGTGGCGGCGGCCTGGAGCGCCGTCAACGTGAACTGAGCCCACCGATGGCCGGGCGTTGGTCCCGGGCTTTCCGGGACCTTCGTCACTAACCTCCCGATCGTCCGTTTCTGCTGATCCTTGTTACACAATCTACGGATTTCCGTGACGAAGCGGTGCGACGGTCGAAGGCATGAAGCCGTCCCTCCGCCTGCTGCTCCCCGGCTGCGCCGTGCTCGTCGCCGCCGGGGCCGCCACCGGGTGCGCCGCCACGGACGGGCTGGCCGCCGGGGAACCGGCACCCTCCGTGTCGGTGCAGCCACGCCCCGAGTCGGTGTGGCCGGCCTGGACCCGCGGTTCCGACTCGGCGCCCGGCGCCGAGGCCTCCACGCACCAGCCCCCGCCCGAGCCGCTGAAAGGGCTGCCCCGGATCGGCACGGACGCGGTGAAGGACCTGCGGGATCTGGACGTACGGACGGTGCTGCGCGCCGACCCGCGCACCCGGCCGTACGCCGACCAGCCGGTCACCGACCGGCCGGGCCCGGCCGGACTGCGCCCGCCGCGCTACGCCGACCTGTCCGGCGACGGGCAGCCCGAGCTGCTCGTCGCCGCGGACACCGAGAGCGGCCGCACCCTGCTCGCCGTGTTCGCCGCCCGCGCCGGGCGCGTGTACACGGTGCTGCTCACCGGGGGCCGCCAGGTGGCCGTGGAGACGCTGGGCCAGGACCTGGTGCTGCGCAGCCTGTGCACGGACGGCGCCCAGCAGGCCGTGCGCTTCCACTGGGACGGCGTCCGCATGATCACGGTCAGCGACGAGAAGAAGTACGGATCCGCCGCCACGCAGCCGATGCCGTCCCCCACGCACAGCAAGAGCGGGAAGAGCGGCACGAGCGGCGACGGCGGCAGCGAGGGCGACAGCGGCGGGGACGGCCCGCGATGACGGCCCTCGGCCAGGCCGCGCGCCGCCGTGTCGACCCGCGCCGCACCGGGCCGCGCCGCCTCGGCCTGCCCCGGCCCGCACCGGTCCGCCCCGCAGGGGACCGCCTCGGGGCGGACCGCCCCGGGCCGCGCCCGCTCGGCCTGCGTCGGCTGGGGCTGCGCGGCAAGATCGCCGTAGTGCTCGCCGTCGGCTGCTCGCTGGTCGCCGTCGCCATCGGGCTGCTCGTGCACCAGCAGCGGCTGGAGCAGGTCGCGGACGGCTCGCGAGCGGAGGCGCTGGCCCAGCTGGCCCGGGTCCGGCAGGTGTACGCACTCACCGGTCGCGTCGACGAGGGCGACGCCGAGGCGGCCCTCGACTCCCTCGCCGTACCCGAGCCGCTGCGGCGCGCCGCGCTGGAGGGACGCCGCACGACCTACCTCGACCTCTCCTCGGACCACCCCGAGGTGTGGGCGGCGCGGCCGGTCGGCGGTCATGTGCTGTCCGTGCGCAAGCCGCTGGACGAGGAGAGCCGGGAGATGGCCGAGTTCGACCGGCAGCTGATGGTCTCCGGCGCGGGCGTGGTGGTGCTCGCCGCGCTCGGCGGGGCCCTGCTGGCCGGGCGGCTCAGCCGCGAGCTGCGTACGGCGGCGGCGACCGCGCGCCGGATCAGCCAGGGCGAGCTGGACGCCCGGATCGGCGGGCCGGCGCCCGTCGGCGGCCGCGACGAGGTGGCCGAACTCGGCGCCGCCGTCGACACGATGGCGGCGACCCTGCAGAGCCGGCTGGAGGCCGAGCAGCGGTTCACCGCCGATGTCGCCCATGAACTGCGCACCCCGCTGACCGGCCTGCACACGGCGGCCGAACTGCTGCCGCCGGGCCGCCCGAGCGAGCTGGTCCGGGACCGGGTACAGGCCCTGCGGACGCTCACCGAGGACCTGCTGGAGGTGGCCCGGCTGGACGCGGAGGTGGAACGGCCGGACCTGGAGACGCGCCCGCTGGGTCCGCTGGTCGCCGGGATCGTGCGGCGGGCCGGCGAGGACGTGGGGCTCACCGGCGCCGACGAGGAGACCGCCGTACGCACGGACGCGCGCCGCCTGGAGCGGGTGCTGGCCAATCTGATCGGCAACGCCCGCCGGCACGGCGGCGGCAAGGTCGAGGTGAGGGTGGCCGGGTGCGCGGTGACCGTACGGGACCACGGCGACGGCTTCCCGGAGCGGCTGCTGCGGGAGGGGCCGCGGCGGTTCCTGACCGGGGCGGCCGAACGCGGCCAGGGGACCGGGCTGGGCCTGACCATCGCCTTCGGGCAGGCGCAGGTGATCGGGGCGCGGGTCCGGCTGCGCAACGCGGCCGACGGCGGCGCCGAGGCGCAGGTGCGGCTGCCGGCGGCGGACACCGCCGCTCAGCACTGACGCACCGTCGTTCCGTCACCCGTTCAACGGCGGACGTCGCGCCATTCGTGTGCTCTTCGTACTGGACCTTCGTGCGGCCCCGCACACCGCTGTGACCTGCCGGAACCCGGCACGGGTTAGGCCGTGCGGGGGGCGGGGGGCGACACCCGTTCACCGTATTCGTCCCGGCCGCTCGGGAAGCGGAACCCGCGAAGTGCGACTTTCCTCGACAGGACAGGGGCCATCTCCTGGACGAGCCGTCACGGAGCCACCGTGAAGGACCGGTCGAGACGCCGAGCTCTGGGGAGCACCATGCGACGCACCGCCCGCCTGCTGGCCGGTACCGCGCTGGTCGTGGCTGCCGCGGCACCCGCCCACGCCGGCGACTCCGCGAGCCTGGACGTGTACCCCTCCACCGTGGCACCCGGCAGCCAGGTCACGGCGAACACCGCCGCGTGCGGCGACAAGGGCTCGGCGGCCGGGGACGCGAGCGCGGTGGGGGCCGGCACCTTCACCCTGGCGCCCAGCACGCACGAGGGCGAGGCGATCGGCCAGTTCCAGGTGCCGGAGAGCGCGCAGCCGGGGACGTACGAGATCGTCGCCAAGTGCGGCGAGGGCGACCGCCAGGTGACGGGCGACCTGGTGGTGGCGTTGAGCGCGGCGCACGAGCAGGTGCAGCCGCGGGGAAGCCTGAAGACTGGGGTCGGCGGCCCACTCGGCACCGACCCCGTGCAGACCGCGGCGGGTGTGGCGGCGCTGGCCGTCGCCGCCGCGGGCGGTACCTGGCTCCTGCACCGCCGGGCGAGAGGCGACGGGATCTGACGGACACCCTCCGCTGTCCGTCCGCCGGTACCGCGATCCCCGCCCCCTCCGGGTCCGACGCCCCTCGCGACCCGGAGGGGGAAGGGGGCTTCGGAGGTCCGCCTCCGGGAGATTTCGGGGGTCCGCCTCCGGGAGAGGGTTCGCATGCGCAGAAGCGCCAGGCGCGGCCGTGGCGCCAGGCTCGGCGACACCGCGATAGCCGCGGTCACCGTCGTGGCCCTCGGCTGCGCGGTGTGGCTGCTCGGCGGCGGTGCGGGGACGCACCTCCCACCGCAGCCGGCCGCGGCCGAGGGACGCCCGGACACGACCGGCGAGCACCTCATGGCCCCCGCCCCGCTCGCCCCCTCCCCGCCCACCCGGATCCGCATCCCCGCGATCCGTGTGGACGCCCCGCTGATGGGCCTGGCGCTCACCCCCTCCGGCAGCCTGGACGTGCCGCCCGCCCAGGAGAAGAACCTGGCCGGCTGGTACGAGTCCGGCACCATGCCCGGCGAGACGGGCACCGCGATCGTCGCCGGCCATGTCGACAACACCCAGGGCCCGGCCGTCTTCTACAACCTCGGCGCGCTCAAGCGCGAGGCCCGGATCGAGCTGGACCGCAAGGACGGCAGCGTGGCGGTGTTCAGCGTGGACGCGGTGAAGGTGTACGCGGCGAGCAACTTCCCCGACGAGAAGGTGTACGGCGCGGCCCACCGCCCCGAGCTGCGCGTCATCACCTGCGGCGGCGGCTACTCCAAGGCCACCGGCTACCAGGGCAACGTGGTGGTGTTCGCCCATCTGACGGCCAGCCGCTGACGCCCGGCCACCAGACCCTCACGGCGCCCTCACACCCCCTGCCCGCCCCCGCTGAGGGCAGCGTTCCTCATGGGAAACAGAGGTGATGCGGCCGGGTAACTTCGGGACCGCACGCTCGGGGACATGACCTCGAATACGCGTGTGATGGTGATCGGCAGGATCGCCCGGGACTTCGGCCTCCGCACGAGGACCACCGGCGGTCGGCGGATCGGCATGTCCGGCACGCGGGTCGAGCAACTCCCCCTGATCCGGACCCGGTCGGTGGACGCCTGCGGGGTGCGCCCGCGCACCGGACTCGCCGAGCGGTCCGGTCCCGCCGAGCAGGCCGGCCCCCCGCTCCGCCTGCTCACCCACGACGGAGGCTCCTGATGACCACCGCCCCCGGGGCCACCCCCACGATCGTGCTCGTCGGCCACGGGATGGTCGGCCAGCGCTTCCTCGAAGCGCTCGCCGAGCGCGGCCTGACCGCCACGCACCGCGTGGTCGTGCTGTGCGAGGAGCCGCGCCCGGCGTACGACCGCGTCGCCCTCACCTCGTACTTCTCGGGCCGGACGCCCGAGGAACTCTCCCTGACCGACATGCGGTTCATCGACGACCACGGCATCGAGCTGTACGTCGGCGAGCCGGCGGAGACGATCGACCGCGGGGCGAAGACGGTCACGGCCCGGTCCGGTCGGGTCCTCGGGTACGACGTCCTCGTCCTGGCCACGGGCTCGTACCCCTTCGTGCCCCCCGTGCCCCGCAAGGACGCGGTCGGCTGCTTCGTCTACCGGACCATCGAGGACCTCCTCGCCATCGAGGAGTACGCGAGGACGAAGGCGAGGACCGGCGCGGTCGTCGGCGGCGGCCTGCTCGGCCTGGAGGCGGCCGGGGCGCTCAAGGGCCTCGGACTCACCTCCCACATCGTGGAGTTCGCGCCGCGCCTGATGCCGGTGCAGGTGGACGAGGGCGGTGGCGCGGCGCTGCTGCGGACCATCGAGGAGATGGGTCTGACCGTCCACACCGGCGTGGGCACGCAGGAGATCGTGACGGACTCCTCGGGCGCCGTGACCGGCATGAGGCTGTCCGACGGCTCCGAACTCGCCACCGACCTCGTGGTGTTCAGCGCCGGTGTCCGCCCCCGCGACCAGCTGGCCCGCGACGCGGGCCTGACGGTCGGCGAGCGCGGCGGCATCGCGGTCGACGAGCGCTGCCGCACCGTGTCCGACCCGGACGTCTTCGCGATCGGCGAGTGCGCGCTGGCCGCCGACGGCCGGGTGTACGGCCTGGTGGCGCCCGGCTACGAGCAGGCGGAGACGGCCGCCGCGACCATCGCCGCCGACGAGGCGTCCTTCACCGGCGCCGACCTGTCCACCAAGCTGAAGCTGCTCGGTGTCGACGTCGCCTCCTTCGGCGACGCGCACGGCACCACCGAGGACTGCCTGGACGTCGTCTACTCCGACGCCCGGGCCGGGCTGTACAAGAAGCTGGTCGTCGCCCGCGACGGGACGCTGCTCGGCGGCGTCCTGGTCGGCGACGCGGAGGCGTACGGCACCCTGCGCGCGCTGACGGGTTCGGTGCCCCCGGTCTCCCCCGAGTCGCTCGTCCTGCCCGCCGAGGCCGGCTCGGGGGAGCGGCTCGGCCCGTCCGCGCTGCCGGACGAGGCGATCGTCTGCTCCTGCCACAACGTCTCCAAGGGCGCGATCCGCCGCGCGGTCGGCGAGCACCGGTGCACCACCGTGCCCGAGGTGAAGAAGTGCACCAAGGCCGGTACCGGCTGCGGCTCCTGCGTCAAGGTGCTCGGCCGGCTCGTCGACGCCGAGCTGGCGGCGTCCGGCGTCGAGGTCGACAAGGGGCTGTGCGGCTGCTTCGCCCAGACCCGCGAGGAGCTGTACGAGATCGTCCTCGCCCTGCGCATCACCGCCTACCGGGACCTGCTCGACCGCCACGGGCGCGAGGGCGCCCGCGGCGGCGAGGGCTGCGAGACCTGCAAGCCGGCCGTCGGCTCGATCATCGCCTCCCTCGCCCCGACGATCGGCGCGAGCGGCTACGTCCTGGACGGCGAGCAGGCGGCCCTGCAGGACACCAACGACCACTTCCTCGCCAACCTGCAGAGGAACGGCTCGTACTCGGTCGTGCCGCGCATCCCCGGCGGCGAGATCGCGCCCGAGAAGCTGATCGTGATCGGCGAGATCGCCCGGGACTTCGGCCTCTACACGAAGATCACCGGCGGGCAGCGGATCGACATGTTCGGCGCGCGGGTCGAGCAACTCCCCCTGATCTGGTCCCGGTTGGTGGACGCCGGCTTCGAGTCCGGGCACGCCTACGGCAAGGCGCTGCGCACGGTGAAGTCCTGCGTCGGCTCCACCTGGTGCCGCTACGGCGTGCAGGACTCGGTCCGGATGGCGATCGACCTGGAGCTGCGCTACCGGGGTCTCAGGTCGCCGCACAAGCTGAAGTCGGCGGTCTCCGGCTGCCAACGGGAGTGCGCCGAGGCCCGGTCGAAGGACTTCGGTGTCATCGCCACCGCGAGCGGCTGGAACCTGTACGTCGGCGGCAACGGCGGCGCGATCCCGCGCCATGCGGATCTGCTGGCCCAGGACCTGTCGGACGCCGAACTGGTCCGCCTCATCGACCGCTTCCTGATGTTCTACATCCGCACCGCCGACCGCCTGGAGCGCACGAGCACCTGGCTGGAGCGGATCCCGGGCGGCCTGGACCATGTGCGGGACGTGGTGGTGCACGACGCGCTCGGCATCTGCGACGAACTGGAGCAGCTGATGCGGGCGCATGTCGCGCACCACCGCGACGAGTGGGCGCAGACCGTGGCCGACCCCGAGAAGCTCGCCCGGTTCGTGTCCTTCGTGAACGCCCCGGACACCCCGGACCCGGTCGTCGCCTTCGTCCCCGAGCGCGACCAGATCAAGCCCGACCTGCCGCTGCTGTCCATCGGCCTGCGGCCCGCCGACGACGTCCTGGAAGGAAGCGCCCCGCGATGACCCTGGCTCTGGAGACCACCGCCGTGAAGGTCCGGCTCCGGCCGGCGGACGGCTGGTTCACGGCGTGCGACCTCGGCGCGCTCACCCCGGGCAGGGGCGTGGCCGCTCTGCTGCCGGACGGCCGCCAGGTCGCCCTCTTCCGGGATCGCGCCGACCGCGTGTACGCCGTCGACAACCGCGACCCGTTCACCGGCGCGGCCGTGCTCTCGCGCGGTCTGATCGGCACTCTCGGGGACCGCCCGTTCGTCGCCTCGCCCCTGCTGAAGCAGCGCTTCGACCTGATCAGCGGGGAGTGCCTGGACGACGAGGCGGTGCGGGTGGCCGCGTACGAGGTGCGGACGGCATGACCTCCGATCCCTACTTGACTGATCGTTCCAGAAAAACCTAGGCTCGACATATGGCCAGGACCAAGGAATTCGATCCGGACGCCGCGCTGCAGTCGGCCCTGGAGCTGTTCTGGCGGCGCGGCTACGAGGCGACGTCGATGGCGGACCTGGTCGAGCACCTGGGCATCGGCAGAGCGAGCCTGTACGCGACGTTCGGCAGCAAGCACGAGCTGTACCTGAGGACGCTGGACCGGTACGGACAGGCGCAGAGCCCCCTGCTGACCAGGGAGCTGTCCCGGCCGGGCCCGGTGCTGCCGGCGGTGCGCGCGGTGCTCCGGCGGTTCGCCGACGAGGCCTCCGCCGACGCGACCCGGGAGCAGGGCTGCCTGATCACCAACACGGCGGTCGAACTGGCCCCGCACGACAGGGCGGCCACCCGCAGGGTGGAGCAGAGCTGGGACCACCTGGAGACCCTGCTGCACTCCGCCCTGGTCCGCGCCCAGGCGCAGGGCGAACTGGGCGCGGACCGCGATCCGCTCGCCCTCGCCCGCACGCTGCTCGTGCTGATGCAGGGCCTGCGGGTGGTCGGCAAGGCCTCGCCGGACCCCGCGCGGGTCCGGGACGCGGCGGAGCACGCACTGGCACTGCTCGACTGAGCCGTACGGCCCGCCGGGCCGCATTTTTGGCACCTCATACTGAACCGATCGGTCAATAAAAGGGGAGATCATGACCACCACCTCGACACGCGCCCGCTTCACCGGCCGGACGGCCCTCGTCACCGGCGCCGGCGGCGGCATCGGGCGTGGCATCGCGCTGGCGTTCGCCCGCGAGGGCGCGAACGTGGTCGTCGCCGGACGCCGCAAGGAGCCGCTGGCGAAGACGGTGGCGCTGATCGAGGGGGCGGGCGGCAAGGCGCTGGCCGTCACCGCGGACGTGACCAGCGCCGACGACCTCAGGACCCTGGTCCGCGCGGCCGTGGACCGGTTCGGCTCCCTCGACGTGGCGGTGAACAACGCCGGCGTCCTGACCGGGCGCGGGCGGCTCACCGCCGACCTGCCCGAGGAGGACTGGCGGACGATGCTCGACATCAACGTCACCGGCGTCCTCCTCGCCCTCCAGGCCGAGGTCGCCCAGATGCGGACCCAGCCGGACGGCGGGGCCATCGTCAACATCGCCTCCCGGATCGGCGTCCACAGCCGGCTGCGCGGCACCACCGGCTACGCCGTCACCAAGGCGGCCGTGTCGGTGCTCAGCCGAGGCGCCGCCCTGGACCACATCGCCGACGGTGTGCGCATCAACGCCGTCAGCCCCGGCCCCACCGCCACGGACATGTCCTTCAAGCCCGGCGAGAGCGAGACCGACCGGGCCGACCGGATGCGCACCGAGGTCCCGCTCGGCCGGGTCTCCACCGTCGAGGAGATCGCCGCCGCCGTCCTCTACCTGGCCTCGGACGACGCGGCCTCGGTCGTCGGCACCGACCTGGTGGTGGACGGCGGTTCGACGGCCTGACCCGGATCAGTCGATCCCGGACCGCTCCACACCCGCCACGATCCACCGCTGGAAGCACAGGAACACCAGCAGCAGCGGCAGGATCGACACGACGGCCGCGACGAACAGCTCGTGCAGCCGGATCACCTGGGACGTGGTGAACGACGACAGCGCCACCTGCACCGTCCAGGCGCCGCGATCCTGCCCGATCACCAGCGGCCACAGGAAGGAGTTCCAGGCGCCGAGGAAGACGATCGTGCCGACCGCCGCGAACACCGGCCGCGCGTTCGGCACGACCACCAGCCAGTACGTGCGCCAGTAGCCCAGCCCGTCGACCTGCGCCGCGTCCTCCAGCTCCCTCGGGAACCCCAGGAAGTACTGCCGGAAGACGAAGCAGGCGAACGCCGAGAACAGCGTCGGGACGATCAGCCCCCGGAGCGTGGAGATCCAGCCCAGCGACGACACCAGCACGAAGCTCGGCACGAAGGTGACGGCCGCCGGGACCAGCAGGGTGCCGAGGATGCCGTAGAAGACCTTGTTCGCGTGCCGGTACGGGATGCGGGCGAGGCCGTAGCCGGCGAGCGAGGCGAGCAGGAGGGTGCCCAGCGTCGTCGCGACGGCGATCAGCGCGGAGTTCAGCAGCGAGCAGGCGAAGGGCACGGAGGGATCGTCGAACAGCTCCCGGACGTTCCCCCACCTCAACTCGCCCGGGAAGAAGGTCCATTCGGGCGAGGTGATGTCCTGCTCGCTGGAGAGCCCGTTGCGCACGAGCAGATAGAAGGGGATCAGGAAGAGCAGGGCGAGCGCGATCAGCAGCACCAGCCGGAGCGCCCGTCCGGCCCGTACCAGGGCGTCATCCATCGGCGTCCGTCCTTCCCAGCCGCAGCCACCGCGCCTGCCCCACCGTGACGATCGCGACGATCAGCGCGAGGATCACCGCGCCCGCGCTGCCGACCCCGAGGTTCTGCCCCTGCCCGAGGGCGGTGTAGTAGAGGTAGACCAGCGGCGGCCGGGCGTACGGCGGATAGCCCCGGGCGTCGGACAGCAGGTTGTAGAACTCGTCGAAGGCCTGGAAGGCGTTGATGACGAGCAGCAGCACCACCGCGACCGAGGTGGCCCGCAACTGGGGCAGGGTGATGTGCCGCAGCACCGTCCAGCCGGGCCGGGCCCCGTCCACGGCGGCCGCCTCGTACAGCGCGGGGTCGATCCGCTGCAGCCCGGCGAGGAACAGGATCATGTAGAACCCGGCCTGCAGCCACAGCCGTACGGTGACGATGACCAGCCAGTACCAGGGCGGGTCGGTGGTGGACAGCCAGGCGACGGGATCGCCGCCGAACCATCCGAGGAGGGTGTTGGCGAGCCCGAACCGCACCCCGTTGAAGATGGACATCTTCCACACCAGGGCGGCGACGACATAACTGCACGCGGCGGGAAGGAAGAAGACCGACCGGAAGAACGCGCGAGCGCGTCTGACGCGGTTGACCATCAGGGCCAGCGAGAGCGAGAAGGCGTAGGTGGCCGGCACGATGAAGGCGGTGAAGACGAGGAAGGTCTTCAGACTGTCGACGAACGCGTCGTCCTTCAGCATCGCCGTGTAGTTGTCCAGGCCGACGAAGTGCGTGGGCGTGACGGTGTTGCGCGCGTCGAAGAAGCTGAGGCCCACGCTCCACACCAGCGGAACATAGGTGAACAGGGCGAGCCCGAGCGCGAACGGCCCCACGAACACCCAGAACCACAAGGCCCTGCGGCCCCTCACGACGCCGTCTTCGCCTTCTTCGCGCTCTTCACACGGTCGAGCTCGGCAGCCACCTTGCCCACGACGGCCCGCAGTTCGCCCTCCGGATCCGCCCCGCTCCTGATGATCCGGCTGAGCGCGTCCTGGTAGGCGGACTGGGCGGCCGGCGTCCACAGCAGGGGCTGGGCACAGCCGTGGTCGGTGGTGAAGCGGACGGCGTCGGCGGCGGGACCGCTCTGGAGCCTGGTGGCCTTCTTGGCGAGAGAGATCCGGGCCGGGATGTGAAAGCCGTAGGACAGCGCGAAGTCCTCCTGGTAGTCGGTCCGTTCGACCCACAGCCAGCGGACGAACTCCTTGGCGGCGTCCTTGTGCCTGCTGCGCGCGCTGACGGCGGCACCGTACGCCCCGACGGGAACGGAGGGCCTGCCCTGACCGCCGTCCTTCGGGAACGGCAGGACACCGAAGTCGTCCCCCAGCTCCTTCTGGACCTGCGGCAGCGCCCACAGCCCGCACCACTGCATGGCGGTCAGCCCCTGGAGGAAGGCGGACGGATCGGACCAGTCGGCGGGCGCGCCGAGGAGGAGGGACTTGTCGGCGTAGAGCTGGTGCAGCTTGCCCAGGGTGCGGGCGGCGGCGGGGTCGTCGAAGCCGACCCCGCCGTCCGCGGTGACGAGTTGCAGCCCGGCGGCGTACAGGGGCGTACCGCCGAGCACACCGGCTCCCCCGTCGTTCCCCAGGAACAGCCCCTTGACCTTGCGGTCGGTCAGCTTCTTCGCGGCGTCCACGAGAGCGTCGAGCGTGGTGGGCGGCTCGACCCCGGCGTCCCTCAGCAGACT
Source organism: Streptomyces yokosukanensis (assembly GCF_001514035.1). Classification (GTDB taxonomy): domain Bacteria; phylum Actinomycetota; class Actinomycetes; order Streptomycetales; family Streptomycetaceae; genus Streptomyces; species Streptomyces yokosukanensis. Next base: position 340,103 of record NZ_KQ948211.1, read on the forward strand.
CTTGCGGTAGTAGAGCATCTGCATGTCGACGGCCTGCGGGACGCCCCAGATCCTCCCGTCGTACCTCTTCTGCGCGAGCACGGCCGGATTGAAGTCGTCCTCGACCCCCTTGAGGAGATCGGTGAGGTCGACGACCTGGCCGCCCTGGATCTGGTCGATCGTGGGCCCGTTGACCTCGAAGACGTCCGGCCCGGAGTCGGTGAGCAGGGCCGCCGCGGTCTGCTGGTCGTAGTTCCCGGGCCGCCACTGCACCTTGACGCTCGCCTTCTTGTAGGCGGCGGCGTACCGCTCGACGGCCTGCTCGGTACCGGCCTCACCGTACTGGTGGTACCACTGCGCCAGTTCTGTGCGCGAACCCCCGCTGCCGCGACCGGTGTTGGACCCGCACGCGGCGAGCAGTCCGACACCTGCCCCGGCTCCCGCGGCCAGCAGCGCCCTGCGACTCATGGTCATCGTCTGTGCCCCCTGACGTCCGTCATCGATGCACGGCCCAACGATCAACCATGCACGTCGATTACGAAAGAGGGGTTGCGGCCGTGTGTCACGGGACGGAGCCAGGGGGCCTGCCCCTCAGGTGGCTTGCTCCAAGGTGGTGTCGTAGTGGTGCAAGGTGGTCCCGTCGGGGCCGTACACGGTCAGCACACAGCCCTGAGCGAGGTCGACGCCCCGCCCGGCGAGGAACGACGTCAGCGTCTTGGCGAAGTCGTCGAAGCCGCCCCCGTAGCCGGACCTCTTGCGGGTCCACACGGTCAGGACCGGCGAGCCGCCGCGGCCCTTCGTGTACGTGATCCCGTACACGCCGGGATCCCCGCCGCCCTTGCGGTAGCGCGCCGCCAGATCGCGGCCGGCGCCGGACGGCGACGATGCGCCGACGCTCGGGGAGCCGCCCGAGGCGCCCGGACCGCTCTTCGCCGAGGTGTCCGTGGTGCAGCCCGACAGCAGCACCACGACGGTCAGCAGGAGCGCGAGAAGGGCGCGGTGGTGTGCGGAAGGGGTGCGGTGGACTCGGGGAGGGATCCGATGCACTCGGGGAGGGGTCCGGCACATGGCTCTGCTCCTGTTCACGGGTGCCGGCGGGCGTCCCCGCTCATCGGCCGCGGGGGCTCCGGATCTCGTTCTCGTCCCGGACGCGGATCCTGTCCGCGACGCGGGTGATACGGCCGTCGTCCGGGCCGGTGGCGAGGTAGAACAGGCCTTCGTAGGGGCGCCAGTCGTCACCGCCCCACCGCACCACGCCATCCGTGTCGGCGAGGATGTCCCGGACGACCGCGACCTGGTCCGGGGTGAAGGCGTCGCGGTGCCCCGGCGGATACCACGCCGGGCGGATCGCGACGGCGGTCCCCGACGCCTGGTTGGACTCCGGCATCCCGCTGTCGCGGACCCGCGCCGGAGGGATCCAGCCCTGGACGGACAGCTCCTCGTGACTCCCGCCGAGTGCGTCGATCTCGTGATGGAAACGCCGGACCACATGGAGTAGTACGGCGGCCGGATCGCCGTGGCGCAGCGCCACGGTCAGCCCGGTGCCCGCGACGGGGAACATCCGGATCGCCCCCCGCCCCTCGACGCCCTCGTCCACCTCCCAACCGTTGGCGCTCGATCCGCCGGTCCGGGGCGCAGGAGCCGTGGCCGTGGCAGGAGACGGTACGGCGGCGTCCGGCGCGGGGACGGCGCGGGCGTGTGCGGTGTCGCCGAGGAGTCCGGCGGTGGTGCCGGGTGCTCCGCGGTTCGAGGTGTCGTGGCGTCTCATGGAAGTCAGGCCTTTCACATGGGTGTGGTGCACGAGGCGACCGCGGCGGGTGCAGGGGCACATGGGCACGCCGACGCCGACGGCTCGCTCCCCGGCCGAAGGGCGAGGAGGCGGTGAAGAGTGTGCTGATGGGCACCGTCGACCGGTCAGAAGCGCACGGCGCGGCAGAGCGGGGAGCCTACGGGCGGGCGGGTCTGCACAGACGGCACCGATGGCCGACATCGCGGCATGACCATGTCCCCCTCCCGTGGCGACACTGCTCAGCCACTATAGACATACGTAAGAGACGGGTAATAACCGGGCGAACTCCGTGCTCCCGCCGCGAAGGTGGCTGAACCACCAAAGCGGCGCATCGCCGCTGACGCACGGCTTGACGCACAGCTCTTCCGGGCGGGGACGCGTCCAGCACCGTCCGGGCTCCTCCCTCAGAAGAGACTTGAGGGGGCGCGGCACGCGAGAGGGGCGGCACTCCGGTGGGTGTGCCGCCCCTCTCGCGCGCCGCGCCTCTCAGTCCCGCCGGATCAACTCCGGATCGATCCGCCGCCCGACGAGAGGCAGTGACCCCAGCGCGGCCACGGCCACGACACCCAGGGTGCCGACGACCAGCAGGGGAAGACCGGTACCGTCCCAGAACACCGTGCCACCGCCGGTGACCAGATAGCTGGACTCGGCCATCTTGCCCAACACGACGGCCAGCAACAGGCCCACCGACAAGGGCAGCACGACCTGCGTGACCTGCACAGCCCTCAGGGTGCGGGGGCGGGCACCGAGCAGCGCCAGAGCGGTGACCTGGGGACGCCGCTCCACGGCGCGATCGGTGGCGGCGACCACGTAGGCGGCGACACCGATGACGGCACCCAGCACCATGCCGAGGGCGAGCAGGGTCTTGACCACGGCGATCTGCTGAAGAGCCGTGACGTTCAGTCCCTGGGGGATCACATCGATGGTCGGAGCGACGTGTCCGATACCGTCGAGCACTTTGCGGACGGTGTCCGGGTCCGAGGCGCTGATCAGCTTGAGCATGGCGCTGTCAGGGCGGGCCTGAGGGGGCAGTTCGGAGGGTGGAGCGAGGATCGACTGGCTGCCGAGGATCAGGGCATCATCGAACTCCCGGTATCTGACCGTCCGTTCGGGCGCCGAGATCGCGACGTCACGGTGCCCGCCCCCCGTCTGGAGAAGGAGCTTCTTACCGGGAGCGACCGGTGCGTCCTGCGCCAACTTCGCGTCCCACAGCCGTAGGGGTTGCCGGTCGACGCACTCACCGACCCACGACACGATGTTCCGCAGCTGTGCACAGGTGGCCAGGACAACACGCGGGGACCATGCCGTCTCGGACGCGCCGGCGAGCGTCGAGTCCATGATGACGACATGGGCGCGAACACCCGGGAGCTGTTCCAGAGAGTGCCGTTGAGCCGTGGTCAGCTGCGTGTAGCGCATGTCGTAGTCCTGGACCGGTGATGTGTTCTTGGTGACCTGGGCCAGCTCGATCAGGACCCCTTGGGCCAGGGAAGCCGCGAACACCAACACGACCAGTCCGGCCGCCACCCGCAGCGCTCCGCCCGGCTCTGCCTCGTTGCGCCGCATGGCGAGCCCGAGAGCGACCGAATGGGTGGATCGGGCGACTCGCCGGGCGATGTGACGACACGTGGTCGGCAGGGTCGTCACGAGGCCGACACCGATGAGGACGACAGCCGACGGGACGAGGAGGGAAGACAGCCCGGTGTCACGAGGCGCGTGTCCGGTCGCACCGGCGAGGCAGTACCCGGCGACGATGCCCGACCCCGCGACCAGAGGGAAGAAGCCCCAGGCGGATGGGCGCCTCTCGATCGCCGTCCTGCGTACGGCCAGCGGATTGACCGCGGCCCTCCGAGCACTCGCCCGGCCCACGAACCAGGCGAGCGTCGGACACCCCACCAGACACGCCAAGAGCGTGGAGCTGGACAGCGCGCCGTCACTCGAATACCACGTGAATTCGGGAAGACCCACTCGGGACATGACTCTGTTCAGCACCCAGTACTCACCCAGCCCGAGGAGGGCCCCGGCACCGGCAGCCGCCACCGTCTCGACGGCGTTCACCCTCTGCACCTGCTTGGCGCTCATGCCCAACAACCGAAGAGCGGCCAGCCTACGAGCCCGCTCGGCGGCGGAGAGGCGGGCGCAGACAGAGAGAAACACCGCGAGGGGCAGCAGAACGATGCCGGCCATCGTGAATCGCAGAATGTCGAGTGTGGAGGGCTCCACGGTCGCGGTCGGTGCCCACTTCTCCCCGAAACCCGAGAAGGGGGTGCCGTCCGGGAGATCACCGCGACTCATGCCCACGTAGGCGACCAGTTCCTCCGGACGCGCGAGCCCTTCGGCCCCGATGAGCCCCGTCTCCCGTCCGGGCAAGCGCTGCGCCAGCCCCGGCTCGGCGTGCAGAAGTTCGTGCAGCCGTGGGGAGACGAAGACCTCCCCGCGTGCCGGAACGGCTTTCAGTCCCGGTGGCGGCTGGATCTGCCTGGTGCCACGGGCCATGAAGATGCGAGTGAGGGGCCGGGAGCCGTAGGGGTCGGACCGTTCCAAGGACAGCGGCAAGGCGCTTCCCTCAGCCGCGGACAGGTTCCGTGGAATGACGGGCTGTCGGGCCGCGACGCGACCGTCCTGCGCTGCGAGGATGCCGGGGATCGTGAGCACGATCGCCAGGCAGCACACGCCGATCGACCCACCGATTGCCATGAGCGCGAAGCGGACACGATTTCCACGCCCGCTGCCGAACAACAGCCTGGTCCCCACGAGGAGTTCGCTCACCGTGCCGACCGCCCCTGCAGAGCGAGGACGCCGTCGACCATGGTGTACCTGGTGTCCGCCCGGGCCGCGACATCGGCGTCGTGCGTGACCAGCACGACAGCCGATTGCTGAGAGCGGGCCAGCGTGAGGAACTCCTCAAGCACCGCTTCTGCGTTGACGCTGTCGAGCGAACCAGTCGGCTCGTCGGCGAAGACGACCGCCGGCTGGTGCACGAGTGCACGAGCCACGGCGATCCGCTGGTTCTGCCCACCTGACACCTGCGAAGGACGCCGGTCCCGCAGATCGGCGAGGCCCAGCCGCCCGAGTACATCCCGGGCGGCAGCGAACGCCTGCGCTTTGCGCTGCCCGGCAAGCCGGAGGGGCAGCGCCGCATTCTCCTCAACCGTCAGTTCGGGCAGGAGCTCACCGTACTGGAAGACGAAGCCGAACCGGTCACGCCGCAATGAACTCAGTTCGCCGTCATCCAGGTCGCCCAACACTCTTCCCTCGAAGCGGACTTCACCTTGGCTGACCGGCAGCACCCCGGCGAGGCAGTACAGAAGGGAGGACTTCCCCGATCCACTGGCACCCGTGACGGCGGCGATCTCACCCCGCCGGAGCACGATGCCTGCTCCCTTCACAGCCTGCGACGAGCCATAGGAGAGATGGATTCCCTGAGCAGTAAGGACTTCGAACATCGTGAACCCACTCAGCCGTCGAGTCCCTTGTAGTGCAGCTGTCCGGAGCAGTTGTCCGGCCGGAGCGTTCCCCTGTCGAGGCAGACGCGGACATACGCGTCCTCCGTGTACCGCTGGGCACCGTCCCAGTTGGAGTGGTGCAGGAACACCCTCTTGCGCTGCTTGCCGTAGTAGCGACTCCAGTCGTGGCCCTCGACGCGAACCTGCATGTATCCGTTGTGATCGTCGTTGGGGTCGACGTCGTTCAGATACCCGCTCCACTCGAAGGAACCGTGATTCCGCTCAACCGGGTTGAACCGGTAGCGACCTTCCTCGAAAGTCATGCTGTCCTTCACCGTCAGCATGGGCAGACGATGCCACGACGACGCAAACGCCGTCCCCGCCCCCGTCAGAAAGACCCCCGCGGCCACCAGACCCACCACAGCCCTCTTCATGCGCCATCTCTCCCGTGTCCCCGGCAGCCCCACCGGCAGCCGTAGTCACAGAAAGTAGCGTCATGATCACATGGCGAATCCTTACGTCCGGAACCGACCACCACATCAGGTGATCAGCAACCGGACACAGGCCGAAACCCGCCGCCCGGCGCAGGGTCAGGGGGAGACAAAAGGGGCGGCACCCCCGCACAGGGTGCCGCCCCCTTTTCGTGGTCCGGGGCCGCCGCCCATCGGTTGAGGGTCGGGGACGGGCGGCGGCTCCGGCGTTCGGGGAGGGTCAGCGGTGGTCGCTGCCCGCCGAGTTCGTCGCCGCCCGCCCCGCCTCCAGGCGGGCCACCGGGATGCGGAACGGGGAGCAGGAGACGTAGTCCAGGCCGACCTCGTGGAAGAAGTGGACCGACTCCGGGTCGCCGCCGTGCTCGCCGCAGACGCCGAGCTTGAGGTCGGGGCGGGTGCGGCGGCCCGCTTCCGCCGCCAGCTTCACCAGGGAGCCCACGCCGTCCCGGTCGATCGTCTCGAAGGGGGAGACGCCGAAGATGCCCTTTTCCAGGTACGCGGTGAAGAAGGACGCCTCGACGTCGTCGCGGCTGAAGCCCCACACGGTCTGCGTCAGGTCGTTCGTGCCGAAGGAGAAGAACTCCGCCGCCTCCGCGATCTGGCCCGCCGTGAGGGCCGCTCGCGGCAGCTCGATCATCGTGCCGATCGCCAGCTTCAGCTCGGTGCCCGTCGCCGCCTCGACCTCCGCGATGACCTGGTCGGCCTCCTCGCGGACGATCTCCAGCTCCTGGACCGTGCCGACCAGCGGGATCATGATCTCGGCGCGCGGGTCGCCCTTGGCGTTCTTGCGTTCGGCCGCCGCTTCCGCGATCGCGCGGACCTGCATCGTGAACAGGCCGGGGATGACGAGGCCGAGGCGTACGCCGCGCAGGCCCAGCATCGGGTTCTGCTCGTGCAGGCGGTGCACCGCCTGGAGCAGGCGCAGTTCGTTCTCGTGCGGCTCCTGGCGGGACTCGGCCAGGGCCACCCGGACCGACAGCTCCGTGATGTCCGGGAGGAACTCGTGCAGCGGGGGGTCCAGGAGACGGACCGTCACCGGCAGGCCGTCCATCGCCGAGAACAGCTCGACGAAGTCCTGCTTCTGGAGGGGGAGAAGGGCCTTCAGGCTCTCCTCGCGCTCGGCCTCCGTGTCGGCCAGGATGAGGCGCTCGACCAGCTCACGGCGGTCACCGAGGAACATGTGCTCCGTGCGGCACAGGCCGATGCCCTGGGCGCCGAAGCGGCGGGCGCGCAGGGCGTCCTCGGCGTTGTCCGCGTTGGCGCGCACCCGCAGCCGGCGCTTGCGGTCGGCGAAGGCCATGATGCGGTGCACAGCCTCGACCAACTCGCCGGCGTCGTGGGCGCCCGCGTGCATCCGGCCCTCGAAGTACTCCACCACCGGGGAGGGGACGACCGGGACCTCGCCCAGGTAGACCTTTCCCGAGGAGCCGTCGATGGAGATCAGGTCGCCTTCCTCGACGACATGGCCGCCCGGCACCGTCATCCGCCGCCGCTTGGTGTCGACCTCCAGTTCCTCCGCGCCGCACACGCACGTCTTGCCCATGCCCCGGGCCACGACGGCGGCGTGGGAGGTCTTGCCGCCGCGCGAGGTGAGGATGCCCTCGGCCGCGATCATGCCGTCGAGGTCGTCGGGGTTCGTCTCGCGGCGGACCAGGATGACCTTCTCGCCCGAGCGGGACCACTTCACGGCGGTGTAGGAGTCGAAGACCGCCTTGCCCACCGCGGCGCCGGGCGATGCGGCGATGCCGCGCCCGACCTGGTCGACCTTCGCGTGCTCGTCGAAGCGCGGGAACATCAGCTGGGCGAGCTGGGCGCCGGTGACGCGCTGGAGGGCCTCGGTCTCGTCGATCAGGCCCTGGTCGACGAGCTGGGTGGCGATCCGGAAGGCCGCGCCCGCCGTGCGCTTGCCCACGCGGGTCTGGAGCATCCACAGCTGACCGCGCTCGATGGTGAACTCGATGTCGCAGAGGTCCTTGTAGTGGTTCTCCAGCGTCTCCATGATCTGCATCAGCTGGTCGTACGACTTCTTGTCGATCGACTCCAGCTCCGCGAGCGCGACGGTGTTGCGGATGCCCGCCACCACGTCCTCGCCCTGGGCGTTCTGCAGGTAGTCGCCGTAGACGCCCTGGTGGCCGGAGGCGGGGTCACGCGTGAAGGCGACGCCGGTGCCGGAGTCCGGGCCGAGGTTGCCGAAGACCATGGAGCAGATGTTGACGGCCGTGCCCAGGTCGCCGGGGATGCGCTCCTGGCGGCGGTACAGCTTGGCCCGGTCGCCGTTCCACGACTCGAAGACCGCCTTGACGGCGAGGTCCATCTGCTCGCGCGGGTCCTGCGGGAAGTCCCGCCCGGCCTCCTTCTTGACGAGCTTCTTGAAGGTGGTGACGAGCTTCTTCAGGTCGGCGGCCTCCAGGTCGGTGTCGACCGTGACCTTCTTGGCCCGCTTGGCCGCCTCCAGGGCCTCCTCGAAGAGGTCGCCGTCGACACCGAGGACGGTCCTGCCGAACATCTGGATGAGGCGGCGGTAGGAGTCCCAGGCGAAGCGGTCGTCGCCGGCCTGCTGGGCGAGGCCCAGCACCGACTTGTCCGACAGGCCGATGTTCAGGACCGTGTCCATCATGCCGGGCATGGAGAACTTGGCGCCGGAGCGGACCGACACGAGGAGGGGGTTGTCGGCCTGGCCGAGCTTCTTGCCCATCCGGGACTCGAGGGCGTCGAGGTGCGCACTCACCTCGTCACGCAGTGCCACGGGCTCCGCGCCGCTCTCCAGGTAGACCTTGCAGGCCTCGGTGGTGATGGTGAAGCCGGGAGGGACCGGCAGACCGAGCTTGGTCATCTCGGCGAGGTTGGCACCCTTGCCGCCGAGGAGGTCCTTGAGGTCCTTGTTTCCCTCGGTGAAGTCGTAAACGAACTTCACCGCGTGGGGGTCTTTGTTTTCCGACACGGGTCTCGACTCCTTGAGGCCACGGTGGCTGCCCTGACGGCGAGGAACATACCCAGATCGAAGGCACATGGGTACGTCCACTTGCCCGTCATGCGCCTGTAACCACTCGTCCGCCAGCGGATCGAAAGTCAAAGCTTGGCAAGCCATGACAGGCGGATGTTTTCACTTCTTGAACGCACACACCCCTAAAGGCCGGGTATTCCGCTCAGATGAGCATGCCTTGGCACGTCTGATTTCGATCGATGAACGATCAAGGGGTGGCACCGAGTGCCACCCCTTGGAGAAGTGCAGTCGCCCATGATCTGCTCATCTGAGCGCATCCCTTATCAAGGGTGGCGAGAATCACGCTGCCACAGCGAGCCGGATTTCACCATGCGGACCGCCGCGGACCCCCCGCGGACCGCTGCCGACCGCTTCCGCGACTCGGAAACATCCTCGTCACACACCCAGCGCCCGCAGTCGCTCCTCGACCCGCTCCGGCGCGTAGAGGTGTTCCACGACCAGCGCCCCCGCTCCGATGAGCGCGGCCCGCTCCCCCAGTCGTGAGGTGACGACGTCCAGGTGGGCGGTGGAGCGGGGCAGCGCCCGCTGGTAGAGCAGCTCGCGCACCCCGGTGAGGAAGGGCGTTCCGGCGAGGTCGCCCGCGATCATCAGCACGCCCGGGTTGAGCAGGGTCACGACCGTCGCCAGCACATCACCGACCTGGCGTCCGGCTTCCCGGGCCAGCGCCGCCGCCTCGGGATGCCCGGCGGCCAGCAGATCCCCCACGTCCGCGCCGGAGGCGGCCGGCACCCCGCTCTCCGCGAGCCGCCGGGCCACGGCACCCCCGCTCGCCACGGCGGCGAGACAGCCGTACGAACCGCAGCGGCACAGGGCGTCCGCGCCGACCCGGATGTGCCCGATGTCGCCGGCGCCGCCGTCGATCCCCCGGTAGATCGCGCCGTCCACGACCACCCCAGCACCGATGCCCGTGGACACCTTGACCAGGACGAAGGCCGTGCAGTCGGGGTGTCCGGCGCGCTGTTCGCCGTAGGCCATGAGATTGGCGTCGTTGTCCACCAGGACCGGCACCGCTTGCGCGCCGGTGTGCTCGGTGAAGGCGCGCGAGAGGCGGCCCGTTATGTCGTAGCCGTCCCAGCCGGGCATCATCGGCGGCTGCACCACCTGGCCGAGGCCGGTGTCGACCGGGCCGGGCACGGCGAGCCCGATGCCGCAGACGTCCGTCGGCGGGCGCCCGGCCTTCTCCAGCAGCCGGTCGAACCAGTGGCCGAGTTCGGCGAGCACCACGTCCGGGCCGTCCTCGACGACCAGGGTTCCCGAGTGCTCGGCGAGGATCTCGCCGGTCAGCGAGAGGACGGCTGCGCGGGCGCGCCGGGCGTCCAGGTCGGCGGCGAGGACGACGGCGTGGCCGTCGTCGAACTCCAGGGTGATGGAGGGGCGGCCGCCGAGCGGCGAGCCGACCGGGCCGCCGGCGCCCTCGCGCAGCCAGCCGGCCCGGAAGAGCCGCTCCAGACGCTGGCCGACGGTCGCCCGGGACAGCCCGGTGACCTGCTGGAGCGCACCGCGTGTCACGGCCTGCCCGCTGCGGACCAGTTCGAGCAGCTCTCCGGCGCCGGCCTGTCCGCCGCGTCTGACGGGCCTCCCCTGACGGTCGGTCATGCGCACCCCCTTGTGTTCCCCAACCCTGCATAACATATTGAGTTTTGCGTGTTAAATAGACGTAACTCTACGGTCGTCGCAACCGAACCCGGTCGGCCCGGCCGGGTGTCTTCGTCTTCGGGGAGCCCCGAGTGGATCGCAGCACGCAGCTCACTGCCCGCCCCACGGAGTGCGGGATCGCCTGCGGTCCCCCGGTTCCCGGCACGTCTTTGCGCATCACGGCGGCCCGGGTGCTCGACGCGAACTGGACGGGCAGCTCGACCGTCCCCTCCCGGGACCTGTATCCGCACCAGTGGTCCTGGGACTCGGCGTTCATCGCGATCGGCCTGCGGCACGTCTCGCCGCGGCGGGCCCAGACCGAGCTGGAGACGCTGCTGGCCGCCCAGTGGGCCGACGGACGCGTCCCGCACATCGTCTTCAACCCCTCCGTACCGCTCGACGCCTACTTCCCGAGCCCCGACTTCTGGCGCTCCTCCACCGCCGGACGTACGGCCGGCGCCCCGCGCACCGTACAGACCTCGGGCATCGTGCAGCCACCGGTGCACGCGCTCGCGGCCTGGCTCGTCCACTGCGCGGACCCCGGCCTGTCCCGGTCGCGCGGCTTCCTGGCCCGGGTGTACCCGCGGCTGGCCGCCTGGCACCGCTATCTGCTGCACCGCCGGGACCTGGGCGGCGCGGGGCTGGTCTCGGTCGTCCACCCCTGGGAGCAGGGCATGGACAACAGCCCCTGCTGGGACGCCCCGCTCGCCCGGATCACCCCGGCCCCGGCGCGTTCCTTCCGCCGCGCCGACCTCGCCCACACGGCACCCGAGGACCGGCCGACGGATCTGGACTACGGGCGGTACGTGCGCCTGGCCGCGGACTACCGGGACGCCCACTACGCCGACGGAGGCGGGGAGTTCGCCGTCGAGGACCCCGCGTTCAACGCCCTGTTCATCGCCTCGGAGCACGCGCTGGCACGGATCGCCGGGGCGCTGGGCGCGCTCGGCACCGCCCGGCACACCCGCGCCGAACGGCTGACGGCGGCGCTGGTGGAACGGCTGTGGGACCCGGCGGCGCAGATGTTCCTGTGCCGGGACCTGCACGCCGAGCCGGTCCGCGCGGGCGACGGCTCCGCGCTGATCCGTGAGCGGGGTGTCTCCGGGCTCGTGCCGCTCCTGCTCCCCGGTCTGCCGCGTGAGGTCGTCGCCGCGCTCGTGCGCACCCTGTGCGGAGCGCACTTCGGGCTCGGCGACCGCACCCTGCTCGTGCCGAGCTACGACCTCCTCGGGGAGGCCTTCGATCCGCACCGGTACTGGCGCGGCCCGGCCTGGTTCAACACCGGCTGGCTGCTGGAGCGGGGCCTGCGCCTGCACGGCGAGCGGGAGCGGGCCGACGCGCTGCGCGCGGCCGTGCTGCGCCTCGCCGAGGACACCGGTTTCGCGGAGTACGTCGACCCGCACACGGGCGAGCCCTGCGGCGCGACCGGCTTCGGCTGGACCGCCGCCCTCGCCCTCGACCTGTACGAGGAACTGCGGCAGGAGCTGCGGCGGGACCAGCGGCAGGAGCCGCACAAAGACCTTCCCAAACGCCCCGGTGAGGGCGTGTCCAAGGCGGCCACCGGCACGTTCGACAAAGAGGACGAAGGAGGAGACCGGGGATGACCGACCGGCATCATCTGCTCGTGCACGGGGCGACGTTCGCCGCCGTGGGCGACCGGGGCGACATCAGTGGAGTCCGGGGCAACAGCTCCCCGGACGGCTTGTTCGTACGGGACGCCCGGCATCTGAGCCGCTGGCAGCTCACCGTCGACGGCGCCGTGCCCGAGGTGCTCACCCCGGTCACCGACGGTGACGCGGCACGCTGTGTGCTGGTCCCGCGCGGAGGCCGGCAGGAGCCCGCCGCGCACACCCTCTTCCGCCGGCAGGCGGTCGGCGACAGCTCGTTCGTGGAGTCGCTGCGGGTGACCAGCAACCGTCCGGAGCCGACCACGGTCCGGCTCGCCATCACCGCCGACGTGGACTTCACCGACCAGTTCGAACTCCGCTCCGACCACCGCACCTACGCCAAGCCCGGCGCCGTGCGCGCCCGCGAAGTCCTCGACGACGGCATCGAGTTCTCCTACCGGCGCGCCGAGTGGCGCTCTCGTACGACCATCACGGCCGATCCCGCTCCCGACGCCGTGGAGGAGACCGGCACCGGCGCCCGGCGCCTGGTGTGGACGCTCGGCCTGGCCCCGCACGGCACGACCGAGCTGCTGCTCCGGGTGATCGCCCGCCCGCACGGCGAGAATCGCGCCCTGCGCGTGCCCCGCGACCCGTCGGCCGTGCGCGATCAACTCCGCACCGCGGAAGGGGAGTTCGTGGAGGGCGTGGCCTTCCCGACCGGCTGGCCGGATCTGGCGGCCGCCTGCGCCCGGGGCCTCGCCGACCTGGCCGCGCTCCAGGTGCCGGCCACCGGAGTCGACGGCGAGGAACTGCGCGTCCCGGCCGGCGGCGCCCCCTGGTTCCTCGCCCTCCTCGCCCGCGACGCCCTGCTCACCTCTTTGTTCGCGCTGCCGTACCGCCCGGAACTGGCCGCCGCCACGCTCCCCGCGCTCGCCGCGACCCAGGCCACCGCCACCGGCCTGTCCCCGGTCGCCCAGCCCGGCAAGATCGTGCACGAGGTACGGCACGGCGAGCTGGCGCACTTCGGGCAGGTGCCGTTCGGGCGGTACTACGGCTCGGTCGACGCGACCCCGCTGTTCCTGATCCTGCTCGGCGCGTACGTCGAGCGGACCGGGGACACCGGGCCCGCCCGGCGCCTGGAGCGGCACGCGCGTGCCGCCGTCGGCTGGATGCTGGACCACGGCGGGCTGACCTCGCGCGGCTACCTCGTCTACCGCGCCGACGAGGGCGGCCTCGCCAACCAGAACTGGAAGGACTCCCCCGGCGCGATCTGCTGCGCCGACGGCACCCGGCCCACCGGCGCGGTCATGGCGGCGGGCGCGCAGGGCTACGCGTACGACGCGCTGCGCCGCACGACGTGGCTGGCCCGCACGGTGTGGGGCGACGAGACGTACGCGGCGCTGCTGGAGCAGGCGGCGGCCGATCTGCGGGACCGGTTCCAGCGGGACTTCTGGATGCGGGAGCGCTCCTTCCCGGCGCTCGCGCTGGACGGCGAGGGCCGCCAGATCGACGCGCTCGCCTCCGACGCCGGGCATCTGCTGTGGTCCGGGCTGCTGGACAAGGAGTACGGCGAGCTGGTGGGCCGGCGGTTGCTGGAGCCCGACTTCTTCTCCGGCTGGGGCGTACGGACGCTGGCCGCGGGACAGGCGGCGTACCACCCCCTCTCGTATCACCGGGGTTCGGTGTGGCCGCACGACAACGCGCTGATCACGCTGGGGCTCGCGCGGTACGGGCTGCACGACGAGGCCCGTACGGTCGCGCATGCGCTGATCGACGCGGCGACGGTCGCGGGGCACCGCCTGCCGGAGGTGCTGGCGGGGTACGGCAGGGACACGCATCCGGAGCCGGTCCCCTATCCGCATGCGTGTGTGCGGGAGTCCCGCTCGGCCGCGGTGCCACTTGCTTTGCTGACGGGGGTGGGTGGTGTGTAGCGCCGTTGTCCGCTGCGGGTGCGTGGGGGCTGGTCGCGCAGTTCCCCGCGCCCCTGGCCCGGTGCGGTGACCGTTTGCCAGGTGTTTGCCCTGCGCCGGTGAACAGGGGTCGGGGGGCGGCCGTACGAGACGGCGTCACGGGACTCGCAGGAAGGACGCCGGGTTGTCTCAGGACACGAGCACGCACGCATCAGCCGCAGAGGCAGCCGAGGAGGCCGTGCCGGAGGAATCGTCGTCCCCCGCCGCCTCACCCGTGCCACCCCCGTCCCGGCGCCCGTGGAGCGCCTGGCTCCGCCGGTCCTGGACCGCCTTGCGGACGTGTCCGCGGCGCTGGCGGGAGCGGCATCCCTCGGCCGCCCGCGCGCTGTCCGTCACGGTCACGGTGCTCGCCGCCGCCCTTGTCGTCGTCGCGCTCGTGATGCCGAACTCCGTGGTCCGGCTGGGCCCCGCGACCTTTGTGCGGATACCCGCGGAAGGCGTGATCGGGGCCGCCGTGATGATCGCGCTGCCGCGCCGGCCGCGGGTGGCGCTGGCGGTGGTGTCGGGGGTCGCGCTGGCCGCGCTGACCGTGCTGAACCTGCTCGACATGGGCTTCAACCAGTACCTGGGCCGCGGCTTCAACCCCGTCCTCGACTGGAGCCTGCTCGGCGACGCCCAGTCGTACCTGAAGGACTCACTGGGCGGCACGGCCACGCTCGCCGCCACGGTGGGTGTGCTCGTCCTCGTGCTGCTGCTGTTCGTGCTGCTGACGCTGTCGACCGTCCGGCTCGCCAATCTGCTCGCCCGGCACCCGGGCACCGCGACCCGGGGCACGCTGATCGCCGGCGTCGTCTGGATCACCTGCTCCTCCCTCGGCCTGCAGATGTCCGGCGTGCCGCTCGCCGTCGACCGCACCGCCACCGCGCTGAAGTGGCAGGTGCGGCAGGCGCGGAACACCCTGCGCGACGAGGCGGAGTTCCAGAAGGTGGCCAAGGTGGACGCCTTCGGGAACACCCCGGGCAGCCAGCTGGTCCCGGATCTGCGCGGCAAGGACATGATCTTCACGTTCATCGAGAGCTACGGCCGTAGCGCGGTCGAGGATCCGATCATGGCGCCCGGCGTGGACCGGACCCTCGACACCCGCACCAAGGCGCTGGCCGCGGCGGGCTTCCACGCCAAGAGCGGCTGGCTGACCTCGGCGACGTACGGCGGCAGCAGCTGGCTCGGCCACTCCACCACCATGTCGGGCCTGTGGATCAACAACCAGCAGCGCTACCGCACGGTCATGGCGAGCGACCACATGAGCCTGACGGACGCCTTCAAGAAGACCGGCGCGTTCGACACGGTCGGCGTGATGCCGGGCGTGCAGAAGGGGTGGCCGGAGCAGAAGTGGTACGGCCTCGACAAGGTCTACAACGCCTTCCAACTCGGCTACAAGGGGCCGAAGTTCAGCTGGTCGACCATGCCCGACCAGTATGCGCTGCAGCAGTACCAGGACCGGGTGCACAGCAAGAAGCCCGCCGCCGGAAAGGCGCGGATGTCGCTGCTCATCCTCACCTCCAGCCATCAGCCCTGGGCGCCGATCCCGAAGATGGTCGGCTGGGACCAGCTGGGCGACGGCTCGATCTTCAAGGGCATCCAGGCGGCGGGCAACAACCCGGCCGACGTCATCGCCGACACGGCCAAGTCCCGCCAGGAGTACGGCAAGACGATCCAGTACTCGGTGACGGCCCTGACCGAGTGGCTGACGCGCTACGGCACCAAGGACACGGTCCTGGTCTTCCTCGGCGACCATCAGCCGATCGCCCGGGTCAGCGGCAACCACGCCAGCCGTGACGTGCCGATCTCGATCGTCGCCAAGGATCCGAAGGTCCTCGACAAGGTCGACGGCTGGGGCTGGACGGACGGCCTGCGCCCCGCCCACAACGCGCCGGTGTGGAAGATGAGCGCGTTCCGGGACCGGTTCCTCGCCGCGTACGGCTCGACCCCGCACCCGAAGAAGGGCTGATCAGCCGCCCGAGGTGTCCAGCTCGGCGTCCTCACCGACGCCCGCGCAGTCGTACGGGTCCTTCAGCCAGCCGTCCGGCAGCACCACCCGGTTGTTGCCGGACGTACGCCCGCGGGGCCCGTCGGCGCCGAGCGGCCAGGGCTGGTCGAGGTCCAGCTCGTCCAGGCCGGCGCGGAGTTCCGCCAGCGAGGAGGTGATCGCGAGCCGCTTGCGCATCTCGGAGCCGACCGCGAAACCCTTGAGGTACCAGGCGACGTGCTTGCGGAAGTCCACGACGCCCTTGGACTCGTCGCCGATCCACTCGCCGAGCAGGCCGGCGTGCCGGACCATGACGTCGGCCACCTCGCCGAGCGCCGGCCGCGCGACGGCATCCGTCCGCCCCTCGAAGGCCGCGACCAGGTCCGCGAACAGCCAGGGCCGCCCCAGGCACCCGCGCCCCACGACCACTCCGTCGCAGCCGGTCTCCCGCACCATCCGCAGCGCGTCCTCGGCCGACCAGATGTCGCCGTTGCCGAGGACGGGGATCTCCGGGACGTGCTCCTTCAGACGTGCGACGGCGTCCCAGTCGGCGGTGCCGCCGTAGTGCTGGGCGGCCGTGCGGCCGTGCAGGGCGATGGCGGTGACGCCCTCCTCGACGGCGATGCGGCCGGCGTCGAGGTAGGTGATGTGATCGTCGTCGATGCCCTTGCGCATCTTCATGGTCACCGGCAGGTCGCCGGCGCCGGAGACGGCCTCGCGCAGGATCGCCCGCAGCAGGTTGCGCTTGTACGGCAGCGCGGATCCGCCGCCCTTCCGGGTCACCTTCGGGACCGGGCAGCCGAAGTTCAGGTCGATGTGGTCGGCGAGGTCCTCCTCCGCGATCATGCGGACGGCCTTGCCGACGGTCGCCGGGTCGACGCCGTACAGCTGGATCGACCGCGGCTGCTCGCTCGCGTCGAACCTGATCAGCTGCATGGTCTTCTCGTTCCGCTCGACCAGCGCCCGGGTCGTGATCATCTCGCTCACGAACAGGCCCTTGCCGCCGCTGAACTCCCTGCACAGGGTGCGGAAGGGCGCGTTGGTGATCCCCGCCATGGGTGCGAGCACGACGGGCGGAGTCACGGCGTGCGGGCCGATGGAGAGCGGGTGGGTCATCAGACGGCTCCGGGGCGGGCGTACGGCGGATACAGCACAAGGCGAGCAACCATTGTCCCTCACTCCGCGCGTCGCCCGTCCCGTCACCCGTTCGGGGCGCTGGACCCCCGCCAAGATCGTGTAACGCACACTATTTAGGAGCATCATTAGTTAGACACACTATCGAAGTGGGCGTAGGCTGACATGCATGCCCGACTCGAGCCACCGTCGCCGCCTGCTCGTGCTCGCGATCTGCTGCATGAGCCTGCTGATCGTCAGCCTGGACAACACCGTGCTGAACGTGGCACTGCCGTCCATGCAACGCGATCTGCGTGCCACCACCTCCGGCCTGCAGTGGACGATCGACGCCTACACGCTGGTGCTCGCCTCGCTGCTGATGCTCGCGGGCTCCACGGCCGACCGCATCGGCCGCAAGCGGGTCTTCATGGCCGGTCTGGTGGTCTTCTCCGTCGGCTCGCTGCTGTGCTCGCTCGCGCCCAGCCTGTCCCTGCTGATCGTGTTCCGCATGGTGCAGGCGATCGGCGGCTCGATGCTCAATCCGGTCGCCATGTCGATCATCACCAACACCTTCCCCGACGCCCGGGAGCGGGCCCGTGCCATCGGCGTGTGGGGCGCGGTGGTCGGCATATCCATGGCGGCGGGCCCGCTCGTCGGCGGTCTGCTGGTGCAGTCGGTGAGCTGGCGCTCGATCTTCTGGATCAACCTCCCGGTCGGCCTCGCGGCGCTCCTGCTCACCCTCCGCTTCGTCCCCGAGTCCCGGGCGCCGAAGGCACGCCGCCCGGACCCGGTCGGCCAGATCCTGGTCATCGCCCTGTTCGGCTCGCTGACGTACGCGATCATCGAGGCCCCGGAGGCGGGCCCGGCCGCGGTGGCCCCCTTCGCCGCGATCGCCCTCGCCGCGCTCCTGGCCCTCCTGTGGTACGAGCCCCGCCGCGCCGAACCCCTCATCGACCTGCGCTTCTTCCGCTCGGCTCCGTTCAGCGGTGCCACCGTGATCGCGATCAGCGCGTTCGCGGCGCTGGGCGGCTTCCTCTTCCTGTCCACGCTGTATCTGCAGAACGTCCGCGGTCTCGACGCCCTGCACGCGGGCCTGTGGATGCTGCCGATGGCCGCGCCGACCTTCCTGTGCGCGCCCCTGTCCGGCCGGCTGGTCGGCAGCCGCGGCTCCCGTCTCCCGCTTTTGGTGGCCGGTACGGCGATGACGGCGAGCGGTGTCCTCTTCGCGGCCTTCGGGGCGCAGACGTCGGACGCCACCCGCCTGGTCGGCTACGTGCTCTTCGGCATCGGCTTCGGCTTCGTGAACGCGCCGATCACCAACACGGCCGTCTCCGGCATGCCCCGCACCCAGGCCGGCGTCGCCGCCGCGGTCGCCTCCACGAGCAGGCAGCTGGGCCAGACCCTCGGCGTCGCGGTGATCGGCGCGGTCCTCGCCTCCGGCATCGACTCCTCCGCCTACCGCGGCACCTTCACCGCGGCGGCCCGCCCCGGCTGGTGGATCCTCACCGTCTGCGGCCTGGCCGTCCTCGTCCTCGGCCTGCTCACCACCGGCCGCTGGGCCCGCCGCACCGCGGACCGCACGGCCGAGACCCTGCACTCACCGGAGGTGCGCCGGGCGGTGGGAGCCGGGCGGGCGGGCTAGGGCCTGTCCGCCGGACAGGCCCTAGCGCAGGCGAGGCGGGTCCAGGCGGATGGTGTCGCTGCACACCTGGGTGGGCAGGCGGTGACCCTTCGCATCGGTCGGGTGGACGAAGGAACCGTAGTCGCGCTTGGCGGGGTGGGGCGGCACCACGTCGCTGGACGCGTCGTAGTCGCCCGCGATCCAGCAGCTGCCGCGCGGGACGTCCTGCGCCTCGTAGAAGAGCGGGAAGTCGACCGTACGGCCCGGATCCAGCACCAGCCGGACCGGCTTCGCGTTCTTCCTCGGCTCCGAATACACGTCCTGCGCCTTGCCCACCCAGACCTTGACCTGCGGATAGCCGTCGAGGGTGCAGGGCTGTGACCTCTTGTTCGTGGCGCTGAGCTGGGCCGCCGGCGCACCCGGGCGCCGGTCGGCCGTCGGCGTCCACTTCCAGCGCAGTTGCGGTGACCCGCAGGCGGCGGCGCGGGCGCGGCCTCGGCTGTCGCTGTCGCCGTGACCCGAACCGCAGGCGGCCAGTCCCGCCAGCACCGCGAGGCCGAGCACGAGAACCGCCGCCTTCCTCGCCTTCGCCGTCCGCCGCGTCATCCGCACATCCCCCCCGTGGCGAGGCACCCTGCCTCCGCAGACAAGTAGATGCAGCCTCCACCAGGGACGTTCCCTCGGCCGCCGCGGACTCAGACGAAGCTCAGCGCGAGCGCGAGGCCGTGCAGTCGCTCGAGCCGCTCGCGGGACTCCTCGTCCGCGGGGATGTACGTCACCATGCGAGCGCCCTGCTCCGGGCCCAGCCACAGATCGGTGTGCTCCAGCTTGAGGTGGCCCACATGGGCGTTGCGGAACTCCTTGGTCTTGGAGCGGCTGCCGACCACCTCGTACCGCTCCCAGTTCTCGCGGAACTCGGGGGACTCCGCCTCCAGCCGCTTCAGAAGCATCTTCCAGGCCGGCTCGCCGAGATGGCCGGCCAGCGAGGCGCGCAGCCGGGCGGCCATCAGGCGCTGGGTCTCCTCCAGATGGACGACCGAGTCCTGCCACTCCTTGTACGTGTACACGAGGAGCATGCAGTTGCGGTCCTCCGCCGGCACCGCGTCCAGATCGCACAGGAGGCGGCTGTAGGTGCGGTTGTAGGCGAGGATGTCGTACCGGCTGTTCTGGATGCAGGCCGGGATCGGCTCCAGCTGGCTCAGCATCGCGCGCAGGGCCGGGGTGACGCTCGTGCAACTCGCCGCGGGCGTCGGATCGGTGGCGCCGGCCAGCTGGAACAGGTGGGCGCGTTCGCTGGTGTCGAGCATCAGGGTGCGGGCGAGGGCGTCCAGGACCTGGACGGAGACCTGGATGTCACGGGCCTGTTCGAGCCAGGTGTACCAGGTGACGCCGACCGCGGAGAGCTGCGCGACCTCCTCGCGGCGCAGTCCGGGTGTACGGCGCCGGGCCCCGCGCACCAGGCCCACCTGCTCGGGGCTGATGCGCTCGCGGCGGCTGCGCAGGAACGCGGCCAGCTCGTGTCGCCGGATCTCCGCGCCCCGGGCCGGCCGCGGGGCGGCGCCTTGGGCGGTGGTCGTCGTCATGGGTCCAGGGTGCCTTCCTCCTCATCCTGTTGCCAGGTGGTTCCACCACCAGGATCAGGGCGCTCCGCCACCCGCCTCAACCACCGTAAAGGCTCATGAATGAATGGATAAAGTGAAGGCAATACGACGTCGTCCGGAAGGGACACCAGGTGCCTCGCGCCATCCGTTCTGCAGTGCTCGCCTGCGGCCTCGTCCTCGCCCCGGCGGCGACCGCGACCGCCGCGGCCGACGACTCGCCGCCCGACCGGAGCGCGCCGTCGGCCTCGCTCTCCGTCGACGTCGGAAAGCCGGGCAGCGAGGTGGACGTGTGGTGGCTGGACGAGTGGAACACGTCCACCGACGTGGTCGAGGTGTCCTCGCGCGCGTTCGAGCAGCCGGTTCGGCTCTCCTGGTCCGGACGCCAGTACCACGGAAAGGCCCGGCTCCGCGCGCAGGCCCGGCCGGGCTCCACCACCGCACGCGTGGTGAGCCACGGCGGGCGCGACGTCAGGGTGAAGCGGTTCTGGACAGCTGAAGAGCCGTCAGTCGCCGACGAGGTCCGGCGCGGTCTCACGTCCCACCCTCAGTGGGGGCTCGTCGCGGGCACCGGTGTGCTGGGCGGCGGCCTTCTGCTCGCCGCTGCGATCCGGCGAAGGCCGGGGCGGTCCCGCTGAAGACCCGCGCGGCGCCGCCGCCCTCTCATCCTGTTGCCGGGTACTGCTTCTACCAGGATCAGGAAACTCTGGTACCCCTCTGACGGACGGCGCAGGCTCTAGGGCATGAGTGAGACCGTCACCACCCGGGCCGTCCCCACGACGGCCGCGCCGCCCGCGCTCGGCGGGATCGGGCTGTTCACCGTTCTGCTGGCGGCGGCACTGCCGCTGATCGACTTCTTCATCGTCAACGTCGCCCTGCCGACCATCGGCGCCGATCTCCATGCGGGCGAGGCCGTGCTGGAGCTGGTCGTGGCCGGGTACGGCGTCGCGTACGCCGTGCTGCTGGTGCTCGGCGGGCGGCTCGGGGACCTGTTCGGCCGCCGCCGGCTGTTCCTCGGCGGAATGGCCGCGTTCGGGCTGACCTCACTGGCCTGCGGGCTGGCACCCGATGCCTGGAGCCTGGTCGCGGCGCGGGTCGCGCAGGGCGCCTCGGCCGCCGCGATGCTGCCGCAGGTGCTCGCCACCATCCAGTCCGCGACGCACGGCGCCCGCCGCGCGAAGGCCATGAGCCTGTACGGCGCCACGGCCGGACTGTCCATGGTGGCCGGGCAGATACTCGGCGGGGTGCTCGTGGCCGCCGATGTCGCGGGGACCGGCTGGCGGTCGGTGTTCCTCGTCAACGTCCCTGTCGTCGTGGTCGGGTTGGTCCTCGCCGTGCGCGTCGTGCCCGAGACCCGCTCCCAGCATCCCGAGCCCGTCGACGGGCCCGGCACGGTCCTGCTCGCGGTGTCGCTGCTGACGCTGCTCGCCCCGCTCACCGAGGGACGGGCCACGGGCTGGCCGCTGTGGACATGGCTGTCGCTGGCCGCGTTCCCGTTCGCCGCCGGAGCGTTCTGGGTCGTGGAGCGGCAGGCCGACCGGGCGGGGCGGACCCCGCTGGTGCCGCCGAGCCTGCTGGCTCTGGCCTCGCTGCGGCGCGGTCTGGTGCTGATGGTGCCGTTCTCGATCGGCTTCAGCGGGTTCATGTTCGTGATCGCGCTGGCGCTGCAACAGGGCGCCGGACTCGGTCCGGTGCCGGCCGGGCTCGCGCTCGCGCCGATGGCCGTGACGTTCCTGTTCACCTCCCTCGCCGGTCCCCGGCTGATCGCCCGGTTCGGCACCCGGGTCGTCACCGCGGGCTCGGTGATCCAGGCCGTGGGCATCCTGCTGATCGTGCTGGCCGCCTGGCGGGACTGGCCGCATCTGGACATCGGCTCGCTGCTGCCGGGCGCTGCCGTCGCCGGCGCCGGGCAGGCGCTCCAACTGCCCAATGTCCTGCGGCTCGTGATGTCCGAGGTGCCGCCCGCCCGCGCCGGAGTCGGCAGCGGTGTGATGGTGACCACCCAGCAGTCGGCGCTCGCCCTGGGCGTGGCCACGCTCGGCACCCTGTTCCTCACCCTCGTGCCACGCCTCGGCATGCGGGACGCGCTGGTCACCACGCTGCTGGTGCAGTTGGCGGGGATCGTGCTGACCGGCCTGCTCAGCCTGCGGCTGCCCCGCCAGGTCCGCTGAGCCGAGGCCACGGCTTGGACAACTCCATGTGAAGCTCCCCCTGTTGATGTTCGTCTTGCTGCACACTCCTGTCCCGGTCCGGGTGTGCCGGACCGGAGGAGGCGTGAGGCGTCATGCCGCAGGGAAACAGCACGAGCAAGGTCAGCCGCTGGGACCGGCACGGCCGGGAGCACGTCGTCCAGGTGCAGCGCACGGGAGTGCAGCGCACGATCCGGTGCGACACCTGCGGCTGGCGCAGGGGCGCGCAGTTCCTGCCGTGGCTGAAGGCCGAGGAGCATCTGGCCGAGGAGCATCAGGCGACGATCGATCCGTCGACGGCCCGGCAACCGTCGCGATGAAGGTCCCCGACTTTGAATTCGGTGTCTGACCTGCGCTCTTGCACCGCCGAGGACACGTTCTGGACCGGTTTCGAGTGGCCGCTCGCGCCAACCCGGGTCAGCCTGGGAAAGGTCCATCGAGCGACAGGAGACGAACATGACCTCGGTATTCCGCCACCGCTACGGCCGTACGCTGGGCGCCGGTGTTGTGACCGTGGCACTGCTGTCCGGCGGGACGGCCGGAGCCTTCGCCGCCAGTAGCACCCCCTCCCCCACGACCAAGTCCTCGTCCAGCCCGACGACCGGGATGGCCTCGATCACCCTGACAGCCGCGAAGACCTCGCTGAAGGCCGGTGACATGGTGAAGCTCGCCGGGCGCACCAAGGGTCTGAAATTCAACACCCCACTGCTCCTCCAGCACGAGAAGGACGGCAAGTGGACGGCCCTGAAGGCCAGCACAAAGGTCAAGAAGAACAACTCGTACGCGATTCTCGCCAAGCTCAACACCAAGGGCACCGAGAAACTGCGGGTCGTGAGCGCGAACAAGAACGGCAAGGTCGTCTCGCCCACCGTCACGGTGAAGGTGAGCTGAGACCCCGTATCAGCAGGTCCACGACGGCCGTGAACTCCTCGTCGACGCCGGGAGCGGTCCACTCCCGGGCGTAGCAGGGGTCGTGGAAGCGGCCGGTGGCCTGGAAGACGGCTCGGGCCGCGGCGGCCGGGTCGGACACCGAGAAGGTGCCCGACCCGGCCCCTGCCGTGATGATCCGGGTCAGCTGTCCGGTCAGGTCGGCGATGTGCTCGCCGACCACCGTGCCGTTCTCGTCGGTCAGCACCGTGTAGGTGGCGAAGAGTTCGGGATCGTCGCCCGCCTTGTGCCGCTTGGCCTCGAACAGGGCCGCGAGCCAGGCCCGCAGCAGTTCCTCGGGGGCGCCGTCGCCGGCGACGATGACGGCCAGCTTCTGCGCCGTGCGGTCCAGCCACCGTTTGGTGACCGCCTCGCGCAGCGCCGCCTTGGTGCGGAAGTGCCGGTAGACACTGCCATGGCTGACGCCGAGCGCACGGGCCACGTCGACCACGGTGGCCTTGGCCGGGCCGTGGCGGCGCAGCACCTCCTCGGTCGCTTCGAGGATGCGCTCGGCGGTCAGGGTCTCGGTGGGCGGTGCCATGCCTTAGACCGTACCCGGCGTCAGGGCCGGTGCTCGCTGTCGAGGTGTGCCATCTGCGCCGACGGGTAGCGCTCGCCGGCCGCCGCGTCCGCCGGTACGGCCTTCTCGATCGCCGCCAGGTCGGCCGCGTCCAGGGTCACGTCCAGCGCGCCCAGCGACTCGCCCAGCCGCTCGCGGGTGCGGGCGCCGATCAGCGGCACGATGTCCTCGCCGCGGGCGAGCACCCAGGCGATGGCGATCTGCGCGACCGTCACGCCCTTCTGCTCGGCGATCTTGCGCAGGGCCTCGACCAGGTTCAGGTTGTGCTGGAGGTTCTCGCCCTGGAAGCGGGGCGAGTGGGCGCGGAAGTCGCCCGCGGCCAGCTGCCGGTCCCGGCCGAAGTGGCCGGAGATCAGTCCGCGGGAGAGCACGCCGTACGCGGTGACGGCGATGCCCAGCTCGCGGGTGGTGGGCAGGATGTCCCGCTCGATGCCCCGGCTGATCAGCGAGTACTCGATCTGGAGGTCGGCGATCGGGGCGGTGGCGGCGGCGCGCCGGATGGTCTCGGCGCCGACCTCGCTCAGACCGACGTGCCGGACGTACCCCTTCTCGATCAGTTCGGCGATGGCGCCGACGGTCTCCTCGATCGGCACGTCCGGGTCGAGGCGGGCGATCCGGTAGACGTCGATGTGGTCGACGCCGAGGCGCTGCAGGGAGTAGGAGGCGAAGTTCTTCACGGCGGCCGGGCGGCCGTCGTAGCCCATCCAGTTGCCCTCCGGGTCGCGCAGGGCGCCGAACTTCACGCTGGTCAGGGCCTTTTCGCGCAGGGCGGCCGGGGCGGTGCGCAGGGCCTCGCCGAGCAGCATCTCGTTGTGCCCCATGGCGTAGAAGTCGCCCGTGTCCAGCAGGGTGACGCCCGCTTCCAGGGCGGCGTGGACGGTCGCGACGGACTCCGCGCGATCGGCGGCGCCGTACAGGGCGGACATGCCCATGCAGCCGAGGCCGAGGGCGGAGACCTGAGGGCCGGTGGTTCCGAGGTTTCGGGTTCGCATCGTCATGCCTCCACGATGCCATGACAGCTGACAGATTTCAATATCTGTCACTCCAACTCTGTCACTCGGGGCGATTGCGGCCGATCAATTGGTCCAGACCTATTGACGAGAGGTCTGGACCACGAGCACTGTCATGCCTACGACACCTCGCCGCACCCCCCACCGGGAGGCCTCGCATGCTCCGACGTCTGCTCGCCACCGCGCTCACCGCCGCCGCCCTCGTCCCCCTGGGGATCGCCACCGCCCCCACCGCCTCCGCCGCCGACACCTGCGCCGTGAAGTCCCGGCCCGCCGGAAAGGTGCTCCAGGGGTACTGGGAGAACTGGGACGGCTCCGCGAACGGCGTCCATCCGCCCTTCGGCTGGACCCCGATCACCGACTCCCGTATCGCCGCGCACGGCTACAACGTGATCAACGCGGCCTTCCCCGTCATCCGCTCCGACGGGACAGCCCTGTGGGAGGACGGCATGGACACCGGCGTGAAGGTCGCCACGCCGGCGGAGATGTGCGCGGCGAAGGCCTCCGGCCAGACCGTCCTGCTGTCCATCGGCGGCGCCGCGGCCGGCATCGACCTCAACTCGACCGCCGTGGCCGACAAGTTCGTCTCGACGATCGTCCCGATCCTGAAGAAGTACAACTTCGACGGCATCGACATCGACATCGAGACCGGCCTGACGGGCAGCGGCAACATCAACCAGCTGTCCACGTCCCAGGCCAACCTGATCCGCATCATCGACGGCATCCTCGCCCAGATGCCGTCGGGCTTCGGCCTGACGATGGCCCCGGAGACCGCGTACGTCACCGGCGGCAGCGTCACCTACGGCTCGATCTGGGGCGCGTACCTGCCGATCATCAAGAAGTACGCGGACAACGGCCGGCTGTGGTGGCTGAACGTCCAGTACTACAACGGGAGCATGTACGGCTGCTCCGGCGACTCCTACGAGGCGGGCACGGTCGCGGGCTTCACCGCGCAGACCGACTGCCTGGACAAGGGCCTGGTGGTGCAGGGCACGACCGTCAAGGTGCCCTACGACAAGCAGGTCCCCGGGCTGCCGGCCCAGTCCGGCGCGGGCGGCGGCTACATGTCACCGTCCCTGGTCTCCCAGGCCTGGCAGCACTACGGCGGCTCGCTCAAGGGCCTGATGACCTGGTCGATCAACTGGGACGGCTCGAAGAACTGGACGTTCGGCGACAACGTGAAGTCCCTGCAGGGGCGTTGACATGCGAAAGCCGGGCGGGCCGATCACCTCGGCCCGCCCGGCTTCGCGACGGTGTGACTAGGCGCCCACGAGACGCTGAGCCAGGTACCCCTCGATCTGGTCCAGCGACACGCGCTCCTGCTTCATCGAGTCCCGCTCACGGACGGTCACCGCGTTGTCCTCGAGGGTGTCGAAGTCCACGGTCACGCAGTACGGCGTACCGATCTCGTCCTGGCGGCGGTAGCGGCGGCCGATGGCGCCGGCGTCGTCGAACTCGATGTTCCAGTTCTGCCGCAGCGCCTGGGCGAGGCCCTTGGCCTTCGGGGACAGCTCGGGGTTGCGGGACAGGGGCAGGACCGCGACCTTCACCGGGGCCAGGCGGTGGTCGAGGCGCAGCACCGTGCGCTTCTCCATCTTGCCCTTGGCGTTCGGCGCCTCGTCCTCGACGTACGCGTCGAGCAGGAAGGCCAGCATGGTGCGGCCGACACCCGCGGCGGGCTCGATGACGTACGGCGTCCAGCGCTCGCCGGCCTCCTGGTCGAAGTAGGAGAGGTCCTGGCCGGAGGCCTTGGAGTGGGCGCCGAGGTCGTAGTCGGTACGGTTGGCGACACCCTCCAGCTCGCCCCACTCGCTGCCGCCGAACTGGAAGCGGTACTCGATGTCGGCGGTGCGCTTGGAGTAGTGGGAGAGCTTCTCCTTCGGGTGCTCGAACCAGCGCATGTTCTCCTCACGGAGACCGAGGCCGGTGTACCAGCTCCAGCGCTGCTCCATCCAGTACTCCTGCCACTTCTCGTCCTCGCCCGGCTTGACGAAGAACTCCATCTCCATCTGCTCGAACTCGCGGGTGCGGAAGATGAAGTTGCCGGGCGTGATCTCGTTGCGGAAGGACTTGCCCATCTGCGCGATGCCGAACGGCGGCTTGCGGCGCGAGGTGGTCTGCACCTGGGCGAAGTTGGTGAAGATGCCCTGGGCGGTCTCGGGGCGCAGGTAGGCGACGGAGCCGGAGTCCTGCGTCGGGCCGAGGTGCGTCGACAGCAGACCCGAGAACTGCTTGGGCTCGGTGAACTGGCCCTTGTTGCCGCAGTTCGGGCAGTTGATGTCGGCGAGGCCGTTCTCGGGGGCCTTGCCCTTCTTCTCCTCGTACGCCTCTTCCAGGTGGTCCGCGCGGAACCGCTTGTGACACGCGGTGCACTCGGTCAGCGGGTCCGTGAAGGTGGCGACGTGGCCGGACGCGACCCAGACCTCGGAGGCCAGGATGACGGACGAGTCGATACCGACCACGTCCTCGCGCGACGTCACCATGTAGCGCCACCACTGGCGCTTGATGTTCTCCTTGAGCTCGACACCCAGCGGTCCGTAGTCCCAGGCGGCGCGCTGTCCGCCGTAGATCTCACTGCACGGGAAAACGAAGCCACGGCGCTTGCTCAGGCTGACGATGGTGTCGATCTTGTCGGCGGCCACGGTGCTCTCTTCATTACGACGACGGGCGTTGAAGCGAGATGCTTCCAGCGAATGATTCAGGGTACCGGCGAGGGCTCCCGATCAACCAAATCGGTATCGCTCAGCAGGCTTGTTGACAACGGTTTCCATGTTTGTTGAAAATGACTGTCATGAACGTACGACGACGCCTCATACCCACCGCCGCGCTCGCCGCGGTCACCGCCCTCGGGACCGGTACGCTCTCCGCCTGCTCCAGCGACACGGCGCAGGCGGCGAACACCGGCAAGTTCGACGTCGTCGCGTCGTTCTATCCCATGGCCTTCCTCGCCGAGCGGATCGGCGGGAGCCACGTCCACGTCACCAGTCTGACCTCCCCGGGCCAGGAACCTCACGACCTGGAGATCAGCCCCAAGCAGATCGCGCTGCTGCAGGACTCCGACGCGGTGCTGTACCTGAAGAACCTGCAGCCCTCCGTCGACGACGCGGTGGCCCAGTCCCCGGTCGGGACGAAGATCGACGCGGCCTCCCTGACCGCGCTGGAGGAGCACGGCAACGAGGTCGGCGGCCACGCCGCCGCGCACGACACGCACCAGGGCGAGGAGTCCGGCGGCAAGGACCCGCACATCTGGCTCGACCCGGTGCGCTACGCCCAGGTCGCCGAGGGGGTCGGCAAGGCCTTCGAGAAGGCCGACCCGAAGCACGCGGCCGACTACAAGAAGAACACCGCGGCCCTGGTCAAGCAGCTGAACGAGCTGAACACCCGGTTCAGGACCGGCCTCGCGGACACGAGGACCAAGGTGTTCGTCACCACCCACGCCGCCTTCGGCTACCTCGCCGAGCGCTACGGCCTCACCGAGGAGGCCATCAACGGCCTCGACCCCGAGTCGGAGCCCAGCGCCGCACGCGTGAAGGACCTGGAGAAGATGGCCAAGGCCGACGGCGTCTCCACCGTCTTCTACGAGACGCTCGTCAGCGACAAGACCGCCAGGACCATCGCGGGCGACGCGGGCCTGAAGACCGACGTCCTGGACCCGATCGAGGGCATCACGGCCAAGTCCCGCGGCAAGGACTACTTCTCCGTCCAGGAGGCCAACCTCAAGGCACTCCAGCAGGCCCTGGGCGCCAAGTGAAGGGCACGGGAGACGAGATGGCCAAGGAGCCCGTCATAGCCCTCAGCGGGGTCACCGCCGAACTCGGTGCGCGTCCCGTGCTGCGCGGCATCGATCTCACCGTCGGCCGCGGCGAGGTCGTCGCCCTGCTCGGCGCCAACGGCTCCGGCAAGTCCACGGCGATCCGCACGATCGTCGGGCAGGTGCCGGTCAGCGACGGCACGATCGAGCTGTTCGGCACCCCGCGCCGCGCCTTCCGCGACTGGGCGCGCGTGGGCTACGTGCCCCAGCGGACGACGGCCGCGGGCGGCGTCCCGGCGACGGTCACCGAGATCGTCTCCTCGGGCCGGCTCTCGCGCACCCGCTTCGGCGTCTTCCGGAAGGCCGACCGGGCGGCCGTACGGCACGCCCTGGAGCTGGTCGGCATGGCCGACCGCGCCAGGGACTCGGTCGACGCCCTGTCCGGCGGACAGCACCAGCGCGTCCTGATCGCCCGCGCGCTGGTCGCCGAACCCGAGCTGCTGATCATGGACGAGCCGATGGCGGGCGTCGACCTGGCCAGCCAGGAGGTGCTCGCCCGCACGCTCAAGGCGCAGGTCGAGGCCGGTACGACGGTCCTCCTGGTCCTGCACGAGCTGGGCCCGCTGGAGCCGCTGATCGACCGGGCGGTCGTCCTGCGCGACGGCTGTGTGCTCCACGACGGCCCGCCCCCGAAGGCCCTGGGCCAACATGCCCTGCCCGGCCACGACCACGTACACCCGCACGCACCCGCGGGCACCGAACCCCTGCGCACGGGACTGCTGAGCTGATGGACATCCTCTCCTACGACTTCATGCAGCGATCGCTGCTGGCCGCCGTGCTGGTCGGCATCACGGCCCCCGCGATCGGCATCTACCTGGTGCAGCGGCGCCAGCCCCTGATGGGCGACGGCATCGGCCACGTGGCGATGACCGGCGTCGGCCTGGGCTTCCTGCTGCACGCCTCGCCGGTCTGGATGGCCACGGCCGTCTCGGCGCTCGGCTCGGTCCTGATGGAGCTGATCCGCTGGTACGGCAAGGCTCGGGGCGACATCGCGCTGGCCATGCTCTTCTACGGCGGCATGGCGGGCGGCGTGATGTTCGTCAACATCGCGCCGGGCGGGTCCAACGCCAACCTCAGCTCGTATCTGTTCGGCTCGCTGTCGACGGTCTCCCCCTCGGACGTGACGGCCATCTCGATCCTCGCGGGGTTCGTGGTCGTGGTCACCCTGGGGCTGCGCCGTCAGCTCTTCGCGGTCAACCAGGACGAGGAGTTCGCGCGGGTGACGGGCCTGCCGGTGCGCGCGCTCAATCTGCTCACCGCGGTCACCGCGGCGGTCACCGTCACCGTCGCGATGCGGGTCGTCGGCCTGATCCTGATCTCCGCCCTGATGGTGGTGCCGGTCGCGGCGGCGCAGCAGCTCACCCGGAGCTTCGCGGCGACCCTCGCGATCGCGGTCGCGCTCGGCGTGACGGTGACGATCAGCGGCACGGTGACCTCGTTCTACCAGGACGTTCCGCCCGGTGCGACCATCGTCCTGCTGACCATCGCCGCGTTCGTCGTGCTGACGGCGCTGGCCGCCCCGCTGGCCCGTCGACGCGCCCGTGCGGCAGCCGCCGCACACCCGGCCGGGGACCCGGCGGAGTGCGCGATTCCGGCCACGAGAGGAGCCGGGGACAAGATCGGCACCTGACCGCCGACAGCGCGGGCTGGCACAATGGCCCGGGCACAGGCGAGACGTGAGGAGGCAACGGTGACGACCGCTGGACCGCCCGTGAAGGGCCGCGCGACCCGGCAGCGTGCAGCCGTGGCGGCGGCCCTGGACGAGGTGGACGAGTTCCGCAGCGCGCAGGACCTGCACGACATGCTCAAGCACAAGGGCGACTCGGTCGGGCTGACCACGGTGTACCGCACCCTGCAGTCCCTCGCCGACGCCGGCGAGGTCGACGTCCTGCGCACCTCCGACGGCGAGTCCGTCTACCGGCGCTGCAGCACCGGTGAACACCACCACCACCTGGTCTGCCGTGCCTGCGGCAAGGCGGTGGAGGTCGAGGGACCCGCCGTCGAGAAGTGGGCCGAGGCGATCGCCGCGGAGCACGGGTTCGTCAACGTGGCTCACACGGTGGAGATCTTCGGCACGTGTTCTGACTGCGCCGGGGGCTGAGCGCGGGGCGTCGCGGATCAGCCTCTTCCGAAGCAGCGCTCCAGCTCGTTCAGGTCGTAGAAGGCGCTGCCCCTCTCGATCGGCCGGCAGCCGGCCTTGAACGCCGTCTCCTTCTCGTTGTAGAGCATGCGGACCAGGTAGCGGCCGTCCTTCTCGTACACGTCCCACTGGATGTCGGCACCGAGGGGAGCGACGGACGCGCCCCGCCAGGGGTTGTCGCCGTAGGTGTACGGCTGCCCCGGCGCCGCCGGTTCGGTGCTGCCCGGCAGGCCCATCAGCGCGGCCAGCGGGATGATCTCCTCGGCGTGGGTGAAGCGCAGTTCGGCCCCGAGATCGCTGATACCGGCCCGCTCGGCCTCGGCCTGCCGGAAGAAGTCGTCCAGCAGGACGTCCGCCATCTTGTACGTGATGTCGCTGTCGGAGAAGCCGGGGCCCTTCTCGTAGAAGTCCTCCACGTCGCCGAGGTAGCCGAACCAGGCCGCGTCCGCGCGGGAGATGTAGCGGTCCATGCCCCAGCCCTCGCCGGCCGGGCTCTCCTCGCTCATCGCGGGGGCGATCGCGTACAGGTTGTAGACGGCCCGCGCGGCACCGACCTGGTCGGTGATCTGCTCGACGAACGGTTCCTCGAACAGCCGGCGCAGCACGCGCTGGGCGGCCTGCCGGGTCCGGGGCTGGTTCTCGATCGAGGCCAGGGTGTCCTTGAGGCGCTGGTCGTTCGCGAGGTAGTCGCGGTAGGCCGCACCGCCCGCCGCCTTGTGGAAGTACAGCAGGTCCTTGTCGGTGCGCACCGCCCCGATCAGCGGTTTGAGCGCCGGGTCGGCCGCGGCGAGCGCGCCCGTGAACTCCCCGGCGCTGTCCACGGCCCGCCCCTGCCCGGAGCTGACCACGTCGATCTTCTCGCCCCGGTCGGCGATCTTCGCGAACAGGGTGGGCAGGCGCCGCTCCATGCGCGTCGCCGTGTCCCGCATCTCCTGCCGGCCGCGCCCGCTGAGGTCGCCGTACCCGACCTTGTCCATGGCGGCCACGAGGGCCCGCACCGTCGGCCCGAACTGCTCGCCGGTCGGGGTGAGTCGGCCCTGCCCCTCGGCCTTGTCCCACAGGGCGAGGACCAGATCGCCGTCCTCGCTGTCGGTCGCCGTGCGCGAGCCGTGCCGGGAGACGTTCTCGGTGAACACGGGCTCGAAGCCGGCCGGGGGCCGCTGGTAGGTGCGCTCGCTCTGCTCGGGCCGGTACGGGGCCTTGGTGCCGTAGCTCTCACGGTGCGCGGGGCCCTCGGCGGCGTGCGCGGGCAGCGCGGTGAGCAGCAGGGCGCCGAGGGCGAGGACTGGGGTGAGAGGTCTCATGAGTCCCGCATCCTCGGCGGCCCGGATGAACCGCTCTCGGCGATCCGGCTGAACCGCCGGTGGCTACGAGGTGGACTCGCCCTTCATGGCGGCCTCCATGGCGATGAGGTCCTCGTTCGGGACGGCACCGCCGAACCGCCGGTCGCGGGAGGCGAATTCGAGGCAGGCCCGCCACAGGTCGCGGCGGTCGAAGTCGGGCCACAGCACGTCCTGGAAGACCATCTCGGCGTACGCGCTCTGCCAGAGCAGGTAGTTGGAGGTGCGCTGCTCGCCGCTCGGGCGGAGGAAGAGGTCCACGTCCGGCATGTCGGGGTAGTACAGGTACTTCTGGATGGTCTTCTCGCTGACCTTCGCCGGGTCGAGGCGGCCCGCCCGCACGTCCTCGGCCAACGCCTTGGCCGCGTCGGCGAGTTCGGCCCGGCCGCCGTAGTTCATGCAGAAGTACAGGGTGAGCAGGTCGTTGCCCTTGGTCTGCTCCTGGGCGATCTGCAGTTCCTTGGCGACCGACTTCCACAGCTTGGGCATCCGGCCCACCCAGCGCACCCGGATGCCGAGTTCGTCGAGCTGGTCGCGGGTCTTGCGGATGAAGTCGCGGTTGAAGTTCATCAGGAAGCGGACCTCGTCGGGCGAGCGCTTCCAGTTCTCGGTGGAGAAGGCGTACAGGGAGATGTTGCGCACGCCGATCTCGATCGAGCCCTGCAGCACGTCCAGCACGCGCTCGGCGCCGACCTTGTGCCCCTCGGTGCGCGGCAGCCCGCGCTCCTTGGCCCAGCGGCCGTTGCCGTCCATGACGATGGCCACGTGGTTCGGAACCAGCTCGCCGGGGAGCTTGGGCGCGCGGGCACCGGACGGATGCGGCTCCGGCGCCTTGTACTCGCGCCGCTGGCGCCCCAGGATCCCGCGAACGACCATGTGTCTCGTCTCCTCGACCGTGAACTACTTCTCTACGTACCGCAGGGAGCGCAGCCCGCGCTCCAGATGCCAGTGCAGGTAGGCGGACACCAGCCCGCTGCCCTCGCGGACGTGGCGCGCCTCGCACGCGTCCGCCGTCTCCCAGTCTCCCGTAAGCAGCGCCCCGAGCAGCACCAGGGTCTGCGGCGAGGGTACGACGCTGCCGGGCACCCGGCAGTCGACGCAGACGGAGCCGCCGGAGGCGACCGAGAAGAAGCGGTTCGGGCCCGGCATGCCGCACCTCGCGCAGGCCTCGAAGCTGGGCGCGTAGCCGTTGACGGCGAGGGAGCGCAGCAGGAAGGCGTCGAGGACGAGGTGGGGGGCGTGCTCGCCGCGCGCGAGCGTCCGCAGGGCGCCGACCAGCAGCAGATACTGCTGGACAGCCGGCTCGCCCTCGTGGTCCGTGAACCGCTCGGCGGTCTCCAGCATCGCCGTACCGGCGGTGTAGCGCGCATAGTCGGCGACGATCCCGCCTCCGTACGGGGCGATGGTCTCGCTCTGCGTGCACAGCGGCAGCCCGCGTCCGACCAGCTCGCTGCCGCGGGCGAAGAACTGCACGTCGACGTGGGAGAAGGGCTCCAGTCGGGCCCCGAACTTCGATTTGGTGCGCCGTACCCCGCGCGCCACGGCCCGTACCCGGCCGTGACCGCGCGTGAGCAGCGTGATGATCCGGTCCGCCTCACCCAGCTTCTGGGTGCGCAGCACGATGCCGTCGTCGCGGAACAGGCTCATGGGCACCATTCTCGCCCATGCGGGGAGCGGCTAGAGCGTCTCTCCGCGACTGCGGGCGTTGGCGTGCGCGGTCGCCGCGCTCAGCCGCTCGGCTGCGGTCGCGGTGCGCAGCGCCTTGGGTTCGGCGTCCCACTCCCGGCCTCCGCCGTACGGTCTCAGCTGCACATAGGGCCCCTCGTAGCCCATGACGATGCCGAGCCTGCCGGTATGGGTGTCCACCACATGGCTGCCGACCGCAGGCCGCAATTCCCTCAACTCTTCCTCCGCCTCTTCGGCACACAGCACGCCGCGCGAGTTGTGCGTCGCGCCCTGACCTGCTCCCCCGCGTCTTCGACTTTCACGCTTTGCACATCCGAGGTGACGCTCCGCCTCTACACTCTGCAACAGCCTGCAGCTGCGCCAGGCCTGCTGTCGTGCCCGCTCAGCCGTTTGCACGACCCCTGAGGGGACGGCCACGGGAATGCCACGTCCCGGTATTTCGAATTGCGGAAAAGTGGAATCGCTTTACGGAATCGTCGGGTCAACAATATGTTGCGGGGATGGCAGCGAACGGTTTCACCCCCTGGCCCGAGGACACCGCCCTCGCCTATCGCCGCGCCGGCTACTGGCAGGGCCGCAGCCTGCCCGAGCTGCTGCACGACTGGGTGGCGGCGCACGGGCCGCGCACCGCGCTCGTGCACGGCACGACCCGTCTGACGTACTTCCAGCTGGACCGGCGGGTGAGCCGGATGGCCGCGGGGCTGCGGCTGCGCGGGGTCGAGCCCGGCAAGCGGGTCGTGGTGCAGCTGCCGAACACCCCCGAGTTCGTCGTCACGGCGTTCGCGCTGATGCGCGCCGGGGCGATCCCCGTGTTCGCGCCGACCGGGCAGGGGGAGGCGGAGATCGCCCACCTGGTGGCCGAGAGCGAGGCCGTCGGCTACGTCGGCCCGGCGACGCACCGCGGCCACGACCACATCGCGACCGCCGCCCGCATCGCCGCCGGGTCGACATCGCTGCGGCGGATCTTCACCCTCGCCGCGCCCGGCGAGCGGCCGGGCGGCTTCTCGGTGCTGCCGGGCGGCTGTCTGACCTTCCCGCTGCACACCGTGGACGAGGCACCCGTGGCGGATCGCCGTCTCGACGCCCGCGACGTGGCGTTCCTCCTGCCCTCGCACGGCACGACGGAGCCGGCGCGGCTCGTCGGCCGCACCCACGACGACTACGCCTACCAGCTCCGCGCGGCCGCCGAGCCGCTCGGCCTCGGCCCCGGGGACGTCTATCTCGCGGCGCTGCCCGCGGCGTCCCCCCTCGCCCTCGGCTGCCCCGGCGTCCTCGGCACCCTGGCCGCGGGCGGCACCGTCGTCCTGCTCGACGACCCCGCGCCGGACACCGCCTTCGCCGCGATCGCACAGGAAGGGGTGA
The DNA here is from genome assembly GCF_001514035.1 of Streptomyces yokosukanensis. GTDB lineage: Bacteria > Actinomycetota > Actinomycetes > Streptomycetales > Streptomycetaceae > Streptomyces > Streptomyces yokosukanensis. The sequence continues at coordinate 375,364 of NZ_KQ948211.1, forward strand.
CCGTCACCTCGCTGGAGCCGGAGACCGCCGCCCGGTGGCTGGACGCCCTCGACGGCACCGGGGCCGGCCTCGGCTCGCTGCGGGTGACGCAGATCGGCGGCCGCGGCCTCGACCCCGGCCTCGCCGCACGGATCGAGTCCGGCCTCGGCGGCCGGCTCCAGCAGGTGTTCTGCCTGGCCGAGGGGGTGCTCACCGTCACCCGCCTCGACGACCCGCGGGACGTGGTGCTCACGACGCGGGGACGGCCCGTCTCCCCGGCCGACGAGATCCGCGTCGACGCGCCCGACGGCGAGGCCGGCGAACTCCTCGCCCGCGGCCCGTACACCGTGCGCGGCCACCACGGGTCCCCCGGGCACGACGCCCGTGCCTTCACCCCCGACGGCTACTGCCGCACCGGCACCCTGGCCCGGCTGACCGCGGACGGCAACCTGGTGGTCGAGGGCCGCGGCGACCGGCACCGACCCCCCGCCTCCCAGGCCCCCGATCGGCCCAACTCGCGCCCGTGACCCAGCATTTCGGGCCGCCATTGGTGCGACCTGTGGCGGCTAGGCCATTCGTGTGCGCTGTCTTGACCACCCCCACAGCCCCTCTTATGGTCGCGCTACCGACCGGACGTAGGACGTAGGACGTCGTATCTCCCACCCCCTCCCCCCACCGACTTGCTGGAGGACCCGTGCGCGACGACGTGACCCCCGACGCACCGGCCCCGCGCCGCCGGTCGTTCCTGAGGTTCACCGGGGCGCTGGGCGCGGCCGCCGCCCTGCCGCCCGTGCTGGCGGGCTGCTCGGCCGGTCCGCAGTCCACGAACGACACCGGAGGCGGCGGCAGCGGCGAGAACCGGACACTGACCGCCGTGATCGGGTACGGCAACGACGGCAGCTGGGATCCGACGCAGACGGCGTCGGCGTTCTCGATGGCCGCCAACAACCATGTCTACGAGGGGCTGCTGGACACCGACCCGATCACCCGGGTGCCGTATCCGGCGCTCGGCACCGAGGTGCCGAAGGACCCGAACGCCACCGCCTGGCGGTTCACGCTGCGCTCCGGCGCCACCTTCCACGACGGCAGGCCCGTCACCGCCGACGACGTCGTGTTCGTCTTCGACCGGATCCTCGACCCGGGCACCCAGACCCTCGCCAAGGGCTTCTTCGTCAGCTGGCTGGACGATGTGAAGAAGGTCGACGCCCGCACCGTCGAGCTGAAGCTCAAGTTCCCCTTCCCCGAAGGGCTTTCCCGGCTCACCCTCGCCAAGATCATGCCCAAGCACGTCTTCGCACGGCCCGGCGCCTGGGACGACGCCATCAAGGGGCTGGCCGTGGGCTCGGGGCCGTACCGGCAGACCGCGCACCACCCGAAGTCCAACACCACCTTCGAGGCGTTCGCCGCCTACAACGGCCCCCGCAGGCCGGCCTTCAAGAAGATGAACTGGCTGACCATCGTGGACGCGGCACCGCGCGTCGCGAAGATCTCCGGGAGCGACGCGGGCGCGCAGATCGCCGACAACATCCCGTACGCCAACATCTCCCGGCTGGAGCAGGGCGGGATGACGGTCGCGGGCGGCGCCGGGATGAACAACCTGTTCCTGATGTTCAACACCAAGCACCGGCCGTTCGACGACGTACGGGTGCGGCAGGCGCTGCACTACGCCATCGACACCGAGAAGATGGTGCGGGTCGCCCTGAAGGGGCACGGCAAGCCGGCCTCCTCGTTCCTCAACGAGGGCAATCCCGGCTACCGGCGGGCCAGGACCGTGTACGACTACGACCCCGAGAAGGCGAAGGCGCTGCTGAAGGCGGCGGGCGTCACGAACCTCAAGGTCGACATCCTTGCCGTGAACGTCAGTTGGATCGTGGACTGCCTGCCGACCATCAAGTCCTCCTGGGACGCGATCGGGGTGGAGACCACCCTGGCACCGCAGGAGACCACGGCCGTGTTCACCAAGATGGACCAGAAGCAGGACTACCAGGTCGTCGCCGCGGCCTCGAACCCCAATCAGTTCGGGCTCGACGCCGATCTGATCATGCACTACAACTACGGGCCCCAGAACCTGTGGATGGGGTACACCCGGTGGGCCGACGACTCCGTCGCCAGAAAGCTCTTCACGGACATGGACCGGGCGACCCGGGAGCCGGACGCGGCGAAGAAGAAGGCGATGATCCAGGACTACATCGACGTCGTCGCCGAGCAGGCCGTGCTCTACCCGGTCGTGCACAACGAGCTGATGACCGCCTGGGACCCGCGCGAGCTGACCGGGATAAGGGCACAGCCGTACCCGGGGATCAACCTGCTCCAGGCCAAGTGGATCTGACGGCATGACGGCCGTCGTACGGATCCTGCTCCGCCGTCTCGCCCTGCTCGTGCCGCTGCTGCTCGGGATCGTGCTGTTCGTGTTCCTGGTGATGCGCTTCTCTGACGTCGACCCGGCGTCCGCGTTCTTCCAGGGCGCGAACCCCACCCCGCGGCAGCTGCACGACTTCCGGGAGCGCAACGGCCTGCTCGACCCGTTCCCGCTGCGCTACGTCCACTTCGTCGGCAACCTCCTCCACGGCGACCTCGGCACCAGCGCCCTGACCCGCGCCCCGGTCGTCGACCAGGTCACCACCGCGCTGCCGCTCACCCTCCAGCTGACCTTTCTCGGTCTCGCCGTCGCGGTCGTGCTGGCGCTGGCCGGCGGGGTCACGGCGGCCGTGTACCGGGACCGGATCCCGGACCAGGCCATCCGGGTCGTCTCGCTGATCGGGGTGGCCGCGCCCGGGTTCTGGCTGGCGCTGCTGATGATCCAGTACCTGGCGGTGGACCGGGGCTGGTTCCCGACCGGCGGCTACATCAACCCGGCCGACTCGGTCACCGGCTGGCTGAAGACCATGGCGCTGCCCGCCTTCGCCCTCTCCCTGCCGGTGGCCGCCCAGCTCACCCGGATCGTGCGGACCTCGGTGGTGGAGGAGCTGGACAAGGACTACGTGCGCACCGCGATCGGCAGCGGGCTGCCGCCCCTGGTGGTCGTCGGACGCAACGTCCTCAGGAACGCGCTGGTCAACCCGCTGACGGTGCTCGGACTGCGGGTCGGCTACCTCCTCGGCGGCGCCGTCGTCATCGAGACCATCTTCTCGCTGCCCGGCATGGGCAAGCTGATGATCGACGCCGTGCAGAACGGCGACCCGGCCGTCGTCCAGGGGGTGGTCCTGACCACGGCCACCGGGTTCGTCATCGTCAACCTCGTCATCGACATCCTGTATCTGCTGGTCAACCCACGTCTGAGGGCGGCCTGATGGTCACGCGCGCACGCCTTGTCGAGCGGCTGTCCCGGCCCGGCGTCCGGCTGCGCGGCTGGCGCCGGCTGCCACTGCTGTCCAAGATCGCCGTCTGCTTCCTGGCCGTGGTGGTGCTGGTCGCCGTACTCGCCCCGGTCCTCGCCCCGCACGATCCGCTCGACCAGCAGGACCCGGTCGGCGACAGCGGGCATCCGTCGACGGCGCACTGGCTCGGACAGGACAGCCTCGGCCGGGACGTCCTGAGCCGGCTGATGTACGGCGCCCGGTGGTCGCTCGCGATCGGGCTCGGCGCCACCGCGCTCGCCCTTCTCGTGGGCGCCGTCCTCGGGGCGATCGCGGCCACCTCCCGCAAGGGCGTCGACGAGACGCTGATGCGCTGCCTGGACGTCGTCATGGCGTTCCCGGGGATCGCGCTCGCGGCCGTGCTGGTCGCCGTGTTCGGCGGCGGCATCGGGGTGCTGATCTGCGCGATCGCCTTCCTGTTCACACCGCCGGTGGCCCGGGTCGTGCGGGCGAACGTCCTCGACCAGTACGGCGAGGACTACGTCACGGCGGAACGGGTGATCGGCGCCCGTACCCCGCACATCGTGCTGCGGCACGTCGCCGTCAACTGCGCCGCCCCGGTGCTGGTGTTCTGCACGGTGCAGGTCGCCGAGGCGATCGTGTTCGAGGCCTCGCTGTCCTTCATCGGCGCCGGGGTGCGCCCGCCGGACCCCTCCTGGGGCAGCGTCATCGCCGACGGCAAGAACATGGTGCTGACCGGCGGCTGGTGGGCGACCGTCTTCCCCGGACTGCTGATCCTGCTGACCGTGCTGTCGCTGAACATCCTCTCCGAGGGCGTGTCCGACGCCTGGGCGGCACCGGCCGCACGCGAGGTGGAGGCTCCCCCGGAGGACCGGCTTCAGACGCCGGAGCCCGGCGGCGGCGAGGTGCTGGCGCTGCCCGGACTGGCACAGGCCGCCCAGCGGCTGCGGTCCCGGGCCCGGCCGCTGCCCGACCGCGGCGGACAGCCGGTGCTCGCCGTGGAGAACCTCACCATCGGCTTCCCGGACCGGCACCGGGGCGTGGACATCGTCGCCGGGGTCGGCTTCGACGTGTACCCCGGTGAAGTGCTGGGGCTGGTGGGCGAGTCGGGGTGCGGGAAGTCGCTGACCGCGCTCACCGTGATGGGGCTCCAGCCGCGGGGCGCGCGCATCGGCGGCCAGGTGCGGTTCCGGCAGCGGGAGCTGCTCGCCGAGCCGATGCGGGCCCGGCGGAGGCTGCTCGGGCACGAGATGGCGATGGTCTACCAGGACGCCCTGTCCTCGCTGAACCCGGCGATGACCATCCGCGCCCAGCTGAAGCAGCTCGTCCGGCGCGGTGGCCGCCGCAGCCCGCGCGAGCTGCTGTCGTTGGTCGGGCTGGACCCGGAGCGCACCCTGCGCAGCTATCCGCACGAACTGTCCGGCGGGCAGCGCCAGCGGGTGCTCATCGCCATGGCCCTCTCCCGCGAGCCACGGCTGATCGTCGCCGACGAGCCGACGACCGCCCTGGACGTGACCGTGCAGGCCCAGGTGATGGAGCTGCTGCTGCGGCTGCGCGAGGAGCTGGGCTTCGCGCTGATCCTCGTCTCGCACGATCTGGCGCTGATCGCCGACATCACCGACCGGGTGGCGGTGATGTACGGCGGGCAGATCGTGGAGAGCGGGGTGACCGCCGACCTGGTGGCGGCGCCGGCCCACCACTACACGCGCGGGCTGCTCGGCAGCGTGCTGTCGCTGGAGTCGGCCGACGAACGCATGACGCAGATCAGGGGAGTCGTACCGTCCCCGGCCGACTTCCCGGCGGGCTGCCGCTTCGCCGACCGCTGCCCGCTGGCCACCCAGGTGTGCCACGACAGCGCACCCGTCCTCACCGGTACGGCCACCCACACGGCCGCCTGCCACCATCCCGCGGTGTCCGTGGAGAGCGAGGAGGCGCTGCAGTGACCGCTGTCGTCGAGGTGCGGGACGCGCATGTGGTGCACAGGGCCCGCAGCGGCGGGTTGCTGAGGCGCGACCGGGTGTACGCCCTCACCGGCGCCGATCTCGCCGTGGCCGCCGGGGAGACGGTGGGCGTGGTCGGCGAGTCGGGGTGCGGGAAGTCGACGCTGGCGCGCGTGCTGGTGGGCATCCAGCGGCCGGTGTCGGGCTCGGTGGCGTTCCAGGGCCGTGACCTGTGGGCGATGCCTCCCGGCGAACGCCGGGCCACGCTCGGCGCGGGCGTCGGGATGATCTTCCAGGACCCGTCGACCGCGCTGAACCGGCGGCTCGCGGTGCACCGGATCCTGCGCGACCCGCTGGACGTCCACGGCCGGGGCAGCGGGGCCGAACGCGCCGACCGGGTGCGGGAGTTGATGTCCCTGGTCGGCCTTCCCCGGGCGCTGGCCGACGCGCTGCCCGGCCAGCTCTCCGGCGGGCAGCGCCAGCGCGTCGCGATCGCCCGCGCGCTCGCCCTGGACCCGGCGCTGGTCGTCGCCGACGAGCCGACCAGCGCCCTGGACGTGTCGGTCCGCGCCCAGATCCTGAACCTCCTGCTGGACCTGAAGGAACGCCTGGGCCTGGCCCTGGTGTTCGTCTCGCACGACATCCAGACGGTGCGGCGGATGAGCGACCGGGTGATCACCATGTATCTGGGCCGGATCGTGGAGGAGACCCCGGCCGACCGGGTCACCGACGCCGCCCGGCATCCGTACACCCGCGCCCTGTTCTCCGCCACGCCCGGCCTGCTCGACCCCATCGACCCGATCCCGCTGACCGGGCCGGTGCCGTCGGCGACCCGGCCGCCGAGCGGCTGCCCGTTCCGCACCCGCTGCTGGAAGGCGGATCACCTGTGTGCCGAGGCGATGCCCGACTTCTCGGCCGCGTCACGGCCCGGACACCGCTACCGCTGTCACCATCCTGTGGAGGAGGACCAGCCGACTCGCGACCTAGCACGCCAGGAGCCCTGAATGCCGTTCCCCGCCCCGCTCACCGGTGTCGTCCCGCCCGTCTGCACCCCCCTGACGCCGGAGCGCGAGGTGGACGTCCCCTCGCTGCTCCGGCTGGTCGACCATCTGGTGGAGGGCGGGTCGCACGGGCTGTTCCTGCTCGGTTCGACGTCCGAGGCGGCGTTCCTGACGGATCGTCAACGCAGCCAGGTGGTGGCGGCGGTGACCGCGCACGTCGCCGGGCAGCTGCCGGTCATCGCCGGCGCCATCGACATGACCACGCCGCGCGTCCTGGACCATGTCGCGGCCGTGACGGCGGCCGGCGCGCAGGCCGTCGTCGTCACCGCGCCCTTCTACGCCCGCACCCACCGCTCCGAGATCGTGCACCACTACCGCCGGATCGCCGCCGCGAGCGAGGTGCCGGTCATCGCCTACGACATCCCCGTCGCCGTGCACACCAAGCTCCCCGCCGATCTGGTCCTGGGGCTGGCCGCCGACCGGGTACTGGCCGGGGTCAAGGACTCCAGCGGGGACCTCGGCGCCTTCCGCGAGATCGTCACCGGCGCCCGTACGCACCCCGGGTTCAGCGTGCTGACCGGCTCCGAGCTGGTCACGGACTCCGCGCTGGCGCTGGGCGCCGACGGGGCCGTGCCGGGGCTGGCCAACGTCGACCCGCACGGGTACGTCCGGCTGTACCGGATGTGCCGGGCGGGCGACTGGGAGGGCGCGCGGGACGAACAGGAGCGGCTGTGCGCGCTGTTCGGGATGGTCGCGGTCGGCGACCCGGCGCGGATGGGCGCCAGCTCCTCGGCGCTGGGCGCGTTCAAGGCCGCGCTGCATCTGCGCGGCGTCATCGACTGCCCGATGACGGCCGAGCCCCAGGTGCCGCTGTCCGGCGACGAGGTCGAGAGGGTCTGCAAGTTCTTGGCGGCGGCGGGCCTGCTCTAGGGCCTGTCCGGCGAGGCCCTAGGACAGGTTCAGCCGGCGGAATTCCAGGGTGTCGTAGCTGTGGGCGCCCGTCTCGTAGAGGACGCCCACCGTGGCGTGGCCGAGCTGGACGAGGTCGGAGTAGGCGGCCGGGCGGCGCGAGAGGGTGCGCAGCTTGGTGAAGGTGTGCCCGAAGTCCTCGCTGGACCAGACCGCCATGGCGCGGCGGGCGGTGGGCACGGAGGGGCCCGAGAACAGCAACGGGGCCCCGGCGCCCTGGAGTTGCAGGACACTGCCCTGGACCACGGGGACGTCGTCCAGGGTGGACTGGACGGCGTAGGGGCGGTTGAGGGTGGCGCCGCCGTCGGAGGAGTAGCCGTCGATGCGGTGCCCGGTCGCTCTGCCGCTCTGGTTGCGGGCGCTGAAGTAGACGCGGCCGTCGGCGAGTTGGGTGGCGCTCGTCTCGTTGGCGCTGGTCTTGCCGTCGTAGCGGTCGTCGGCGAAACCGAGGTGCCAGGTGCAGCCGTCGTCGTCGCTGTAGAAGGCGTGACCGCCGTAGTACTTCGACTCCCGGCCGCTGTCGGAGGAGCCGGCGCGCGGGGCGGCGGAGTGGTTGGCCGGGACGAGCAGCCGGCCGGCGTGCGGGCCCCGGGTCAGGGCCACCGCATGGCCGGGCCCCGTCGCGTACCAGCGCCAGTCGGGCCGCTTGACCTGCGCCGTGATGTCCACCGGCCGGGAGAAGTGACGGCCGTCGTCCCGGCTGCTCTGCACGAACACCCGCCGCCCCTGCTCGGCCGTGACCTCGCCGCGCATGATCTGCGTCTCGGTCACCGAGCCGCTGTTGCCGCAGGTGACCAGGACGACGGCACCGGTGCGCGGGTCCACGACCGGCGCCGGGTTGCCCCGGGTGTTCCCGTGCCCGGCGGCCACCACCGTCAGCGGGCCCCAGGTGCAGCCGCCGTCCGAGGAGCGGCGCAGCACGACATCGATGTCTCCGGTGTCGTCGACACCATTGCGCCGCCCCTCGGCGAAGGCCAGGACGGTGCCGTGCCGGGTCGTCACGACGGCCGGGATCCGGTAGGTGGCGTAGCCGCCCTGGCCGGAGACGTACGGCAGCGAGGAGGCGCAGCCGGTGCGCGCTCGACCGGCCGCGCCGCCCGCGTGCTGCGGGCCGGCCCGGCCGGTCGCGGTACTGCCCGGGGCCGCGCGACCGTTCGCGCTGCCCGTGTGGGCCGGGGGCGTGGGGGCCGAGTTCGCTCGCGTGGGATCCGCGTGTGCGGGCATCCGGGCGGTGAGCGAGGTGAGGAGGGCGAGGGCGGTGAGCAGGGTGCGGTGGCGCGGCGTCATCCGCTCATGTTCTCCGCAACCACCGGCCGAGCCTCGCAATCACACGCCCGTGCCGACAGCGCGGAAATCGCCCTGCGCCCCCCTCGATGAGGTGCCGGTCAGGGGGCCGTGACGGGCACCGTGAGCCGCCCGTCGCGGACTTCGGCGATCCGGTCGGCGCCCTTCAGGTGGGTGCGGTCGTGTGTGACCAGGACGGTGGCGGTGGCCCGCTCATGGGTCAGACGGGTGATCAGGTCGATGACGGCGGCGCCGCGTTCGTGGTCGAGGGCGCTGGTGGGTTCGTCGACCAGGAGGAGGGTGGGGTCGTTCATCAGGGCGCGGGCGATGCCGACCCGCTGGCGCTGCCCGCCGGAGAGCTGGTGGGGGCGCCGGCCGGCCTCGGCGGCGAGGCCCACGGCGTCCAGCAGTTCCCTGGCCCGGCCGCGGGCCTTCGCCGGTGAGCGCCCGTCGATCCGGGCCATGAGCTGCAGCTGCTCGGCCGCGGTGAGGGAGGGCAGCAGATGGGGCTGCTGGAAGACGATGCCGATCCTGTGGCGGCGCAGTTCGGTCAGCTCCCCGCGACTCATCCCGGTCGTGGTGACGCCGTCCACGGTGACGGTGCCGGCATCGGGGGTGACGAGGGTGGCGGCGACGGCGAGGAGGCTGGACTTCCCGGAGCCGGAGGGGCCGACCACGGCGGTCAGCGTGCCCCTGGGCACGTCCAGGGTGACCTGGTCGAGGGCGGTCAGCCGGTGCTCGCCGTCGGGGTAGGTGAGGGTGATGCCGGACAGGTGCAGGCTCATCGGGCGCTCCCCAGGGCGGTCAGCGGGTCCACGGAGGTGATGCGGCGGACGGACAGAGCGGCCCCGAGCGCGCCGATCAGGATCATCACCGCGGCGGGGACGAGGACGGTTGCGGGGGTCAGCAGGAACGGCACCGCGCCGCGCACGACCAGCGCGCCGAGAGCGGCGGCGGTGCCGGTGCCGAGGGCGGTACCGGCGACGAGGAGGACGGCGGCCTGGCCGAGGGCGTCCCCGATCAGGTGCGCGGTGGAGGCGCCGAGCGCCTTGAGGACGGCGATGTCGCCGCTGCGCTGGATGGTCCAGACGGTGAAGAAGGCGCCGACGACCAGGGCGGAGATCGCGAACAGGAAGCCGCGCATCAGCTGCAGGGAGCCGTTCTCGGAGGGGTAGGAGCCGATCGCGGACAGCGAGTCGTCCCTGCCGACCGTCCTGGTGCCGGCGGCCCGGTCGGCGGCTGCGACATCGGCGCCCGATGTGGTGTCCAGGGCGATCACGGTCGCGGTCGGACCGGCGTCGGCGCCCTGCGGGGGCGCCACCTGCTGCCAGGCGTCGAGGCTGGTCCAGATCACGGGGGTGTGGCTGAAGGAGGCGTCCCCCCGGACGGCCGCCACCGACATCGTCCGGCCGGCCAGGGTGAAGCTGCCGCCCGGCCGGAGACCGAGGTCGTCGGCGGCCGTGGCGGACAGCACGGCCGCGTGTCCGCGGATCCTGCCGCCGTCGGGGGCCAGGTGCGAGCCGGGCCGGACGCCGAAGGCGGAGACACCGGTGCTCCGGTCGCCCGCGACGGCCTTGGTGGTGGTGATGCCGAGGGGCTCGGCGCGGGTGACTCCGGGCACCTCGGCCCACCGGCGCCACTGCGCGGCAGTGACGGTGGAGTCGGCGTAGGACAGGCTCTGCCCGCCGGCCGGGGCCTCGAAGGCGATCCGGTCGGCGGGCAGGCCGGTGATCGCGGAGACGTTCTGCCGGCCGAGACCGGCGGTCAGTCCGGACAGCAGCCCGACCATCAGGGTGATCAGGGTGATGACGGCCCCCATCAGGGCGAACCTGCCTTTGGCGAACCTCAGGTCTCTCCAGGCGACGAACACGGCTTCGGCTGCTCTCTCGAGATGTCTCACGGTGGTGGACGCGGTGTGTCTCCACCGTGGCCGCCCGTGCCCCGTTTCGGCATCTGGCGGCGGAGGGCACTTCGCGGGTCGAAGGGCGGCGCACGGATTGCAACTTTCGGCAGAGGCCGCGCCGCGGACGCCTTCTTTAGGCTGTAAGGACTGTGGACACCCTGGAAAGCCTGTGACGACCGCCGCCCCCGCCCCGATCCCGACCACCCGGGCCCTGTCCTGGTGCCTGCATCTGCTGGTCGCCGGCCTGCTCGCGCTGGCCGCTGTGCGGGCCGTGACCGGCCCCCTGCCCCATGCCACGGCGATCGTCGCCGTGGCGGCCGGGTGCGGGCTGGCGTACGCGGCGGGTCCGCTGCTGCCCCGGATCCGCGCGGACCGGCGGGCCGCCGCCTGGTGGCTGGCCGCCGTCGGCGCGGTGTGGCTGGTGCTGCTGGCGCTGTCCGCCGACGGGGTGTGGGTGGCCTTCCCGCTCTACTTCCTCCAGCTGCATCTGCTGCCGCGCCGGGCCGGACCGGCCGCCGTGGCCGCGACCGCGCTGGCCGCCGTCACCGCGTTCGCCGCCCATCAGGGCTCCTTCAGTGCGGCCATGGCGATCGGACCGGGGCTCGGGGCCGCCGTCGCGGTCGCGGTGGTGTGGGGGTACCAGGCGCTGTACCGGGAGAGCGAACAGCGCCGCCGGCTGATCGAGGAACTCACCGCCACCCGGGCGGATCTGGCCGAGGCCCAGCACACCGCCGGGGTGCTGGCCGAGCGGGAACGGCTGGCCCGCGAGATCCACGACACGCTCGCCCAGGGGCTGTCCAGCATCCAGCTGCTGCTGCGCGCCGCCGAGCGGAACCTGCCGGGGACCCCGGAGAACGCCGCGCGCCTCGTCGGCCAGGCCCGCCAGGCCGCGGTCGACAACCTCGCCGAGGCCCGCCGTTTCGTCGCCGCGCTCGCCCCGCCCGCCCTGGAGGGCACGACGCTGGCGGACGCGCTGGAACGCCTGTGCGCCACCACGAGCACCCGGCACCGGCTCACCGCCCGCTTCCGCCTCGGCGGCCGTCCGGTCGATCTGCCCCTGCCGACCGCGCACGAGGTGGCCCTGCTGCGCATCGCCCAGTCCGCCCTCGCCAACACCGTCCGGCACGCGCGGGCCACCACCGTGGACATCACGCTCGGCCGCCGGGGCGACCGGGTCACCCTCACCGTCGTCGACGACGGGGCCGGGTTCGACCCCACCCGGCTGCCCGTGCCCGACCCGGAGACGGGCGGCTTCGGGCTGGCGGCCATGCACGCCCGCCTGCGCGCGCTCGGCGGCACCCTGGCCGTCGACTCCGCCCCGGGCCGCGGCACCACCCTGACCGCCCGCCTCCCCCTGCCCGCCGAGTCCCCGAGCCACCCGCCCCCGCCCGGCGGCGCCACGCCCCGTCCGTCCCCGCCCGTCGACACCGAGGCCCGTTCATGACCGACCAGCCCGTACGGCTGCTGCTCGCCGATGACCATCCCGTGGTGCGGGCCGGGCTGCGGGCCGTTCTGGAGACCGAGCCGGGGCTCGTCGTGGTCGCCGAGGCCGCCACCGCCGAGGACGCCGTCGCCCGTGCCGCCCGGGGCGACATCGACGTCGTGCTGATGGACCTGCAGTTCGGCAAGGGGATGGGCGGCGCCGAGGCCACCGCCGCGATCACGGCGCGGCCGGGCGCCCCCCGCGTCGTGATCGTCACCACCTACGACTCCGACGCCGACACCCTCCCGGCCATCGAGGCCGGCGCCACCGGCTACCTCCTCAAGGACGCCCCGCCGGAGGAGCTGGCCGCCGCCGTGCGGACGGCCGCCACCGGACGCACCGCGCTCGCGCCCGCGGTCGCGGACCGGCTCATGAACCGGCTGCGCGCGCCCGGCACTTCGCTGACCCGGCGCGAGACCGAAGTCCTCGCCCTGGTCGCCGAGGGGCTGTCCAATCAGGCCGTCGGCCGGCGGCTCCACCTCACCGAGGGCACGGTCAAGTCCCATCTGGCCCGTGTCTACGCCAAGCTCGGCGTCGACTCGCGCACCGCCGCCGTCGCCACCGCCGCGGATCTCGGGCTCATCCGCCGCTGAGGGCCGAGCGCCGGGGACGGCGGGGCAGGACGGGAGGGCGGTTCAGGACGGGAGGGCGGGTCAGGAGGGCGTGCGGGCGGCGGCCAGCAGCCGGGTCACGTCGTCGGCGCAGATCGTCAGCGCCGCGCCGACGGTGGCGAGGGCGTCGCGTTCGGCGGGCGTGTAGGGACCGTCGGCGAGGGCGATGCGGGCGGCCTGGAGCAGCAGGGACTCGCGGCCGGCCGGCGCGAGGTGCGGGGCGAGCGGGTCCAGGGCCTCGTGCAGCTCTATCGTCAGGCTCGTGCCGCACTCCCCGCCGAGCACCCGGCCGGTGTCGGCGGCGAGCGCCTCGACCAGGGCGGCCAGCTGCTCCTCGGTGCAGCCGTCGAACCCGGCCCCGCGCACGGCACCGGCGGCCGTCTCCAGGGCCGTTCGGGAGGAGGCGCCGCCCGCGGCGAGCACGGCGAGGGCGACGGTGTGCACGGCGTCGCGGAGCATCGCCGAGAAGCGGCGGGTGGTGGGGTGGTCGAGGACGTCGGTGCCGTAGTGCCCGCGGCAGGCGGCGCACTCCACGACCGGCCCCGCGGTCCCGCGCGGCAGCAGCGGCACGCCGAGCAGGGTGAGCCGGCGGCGTCCGGTGAGCCGCTGGTAGTTGCGGTCGCCTCCGCAGCCCGGGCAGTAGAACTCGCCGTCCCCGACGGGAGTCCACGCGGTGCGGATGCGCAGGATGTGCACAGCCTTGGCGGCACGGCCGTCTCGTCCCCGTACTGGCAGCACGTCGCACCTCCGTAACCGCACGGCAACATCGCCGCGCTGGCGTGATGTTAGCCACATCACGGAGGCTGAGTCAGTACCTCGTACGAGACCTTTCCGTGACCTCGGCGGCGCGGTGGCCGATAACCGACGGTGCCCTGACCGCCGTATACAGCGGTCAGGGCACCGAAAGGCCCGGTCAGGGGGGTCAGCGGGCGGCGCGGTTCACCGCGGAGACGACCGCCTTCAGCGACGCACGCGTCGTGTTCGCGTCGATGCCGATCCCCCACAGGATCTTGTCGTCGATCGCGCATTCGATGTAGGAGGCGGCCTGCGCGGAGGCGCCCTCACTCATCGTGTGCTCCTGGTAGTCCAGGAGGCGTACGTCGACGCCGACGGACTGCAGTGCGTCGAAGAAGGCCGAGATCGGACCGTTGCCGGAGCCGGTCAGGACGGTGTCCCGGCCGTCGACGGTGGCCTCGACGGTCAGGGTGTCGACCCCGTCCGTGTCCGTGGTCGACTGGCCCGTCCTGACCTGGATGCGGCCCCACGGGTTGTCCGGGTTCGGCAGGTACTCGTCCTGGAAGACCGCCCAGATCTCCTTCGGGGTGATCTCGCCGCCCTCGGCGTCCGTCTTCGCCTGGATGAGCCGGGAGAACTCGATCTGCATCCGGCGCGGCAGGTCCAGCTTGTGGTCGTTCTTCAGGACGTAGGAGATACCGCCCTTGCCGGACTGCGAGTTGACGCGGATGACGGCCTCGTAGGAGCGGCCGACGTCCTTCGGGTCGATCGGCAGGTACGGCACCGCCCACTCGATGTCGTCGACGCTGACGCCCTTGGCCCTGGCGTCGGCCTCCATGGTGTCGAAGCCCTTCTTGATGGCGTCCTGGTGGGAGCCGGAGAAGGACGTGTAGACCAGGTCGCCCACGTACGGGTGGCGCGGGTGGACCTCCATCTGGTTGCAGTACTCCCACACCCGGCGGATCTCGTCGATGTCGGAGAAGTCGATCTGCGGGTCGACGCCCTGCGAGAACAGGTTCATGCCCAGGGTGACCAGGTCGACGTTGCCGGTGCGCTCGCCCTGCCCGAACAGACAGCCCTCGACGCGGTCGGCGCCTGCCATCAGCGCCAGCTCGGCCGCCGCCACGGCCGTACCGCGGTCGTTGTGCGGGTGGATCGACAGGACGACGTGCTCGCGGCGCGTCAGGTTGCGGTGCATCCACTCGAAGCGGTCGGCGTGCGTGGACGGGGTCGAACGCTCCACCGTGGCGGGCAGGTTGAGGATGATCTCGCGGCCCGGTCCGGGCTGCCAGACGTCCATGACCGCCTCGCAGACCTCCAGCGCGAAGTCCAGCTCGGTGTCGGTGAAGATCTCGGGGCTGTACTGGTAGCCGAACTCGGTCTCGGGGCCCAGCAGCTTCTCGGCGTACTCCACCACCAGGCGGGTGCCGTCGACGGCGATCTGCTTGATGTCGTCCTTGGAGCCGCGGAAGACCACGCGCCTGAAGACCGGGGCCGTGGCGTTGTAGAGGTGCACGGTGGCGCGCTTGGCGCCCTTCAGCGACTCCACGGTCCGCTCGATCAGGTCCTCGCGGGCCTGGGTCAGCACGGAGATCGTGACGTCGTCCGGGATCGCGCCCTCTTCCTCGATGATCGAGCGCACGAAGTCGAAGTCGGTCTGGCCGGAGGCGGGGAAGCCGACCTCGATCTCCTTGTAGCCCATCTTGACCAGCTGGTCGAACATCCGGCGCTTGCGCTCGGGCGACATGGGGTCGATCAGGGCCTGGTTGCCGTCGCGCAGGTCGGTGGAGAGCCAGCGGGGGGCGGCGGTGATGCGCGCTTGAGGCCACGTGCGGTCCGGGATGTCGACCTGCTCGTACCGGCCGTACTTGTGGATCGGCATGCTGCTGGGCTGCTGGCGGTTCGCCATGAGTGCGTGGGCTCCTCGAATGTTCCGCGGATACGCGGGTCCGGTGGACGGCCGACGACGCAACACCAAGCTCCGCGGGGAGGGAGTCGGCCTTTCCTACAGGCCCTCGCCGCGGCAGCTAAGGAGAAGCAGCCCGTAACGCATGATGCTCCGCAGCCTAGCCGAGCCACCCGGGACGCGGGGGCGTGTCCCAGTATGCGGGACCGAGGGACAAATGGGACAAAAAGTGCCCCATGCCACATTGCCCTACCACACCGTCACGGAGCGTTGCGCTCCCTGTCCCGGTATTTCACCAATCATGGTGGCAGCTAGTGACATCTAGATCACGCAATGCGATGGTGCGGGGCATGACGACTCACGGGGGCTTCGAGCCCGTCTTCTGCACGATCGTGCCGCCGCACGTCCTCGACCGGCTCGCCCGGCACGAGGACCCCGCCGTCGCCGAGCCCGCGCTGCGCACCCTGGAGCGCGACGCGGCCCAGCGCACCCGGCGCAGGATCACCGCCGTCCGCACCACCGCCGCACCGGCCGGCAAGCCGTCGGACCGGCCCGACCGCACCGTCTTCGACGCCGGGCACCAGGAGGACCTGCCGGGGAGGAAGGTGCACGCCGAGGACGACAAGCCCGCCAAGGACGCGACCGTGAACCGCGCGCACGCGGGCCTCGGCGCCACCTTCGAGCTGTACCTGAAGGCCTACGGCCGGCACTCCATCGACGGCAACGGACTGGCGCTGAACGCGTCCGTCCACTACGGCGAGAACTACGACAACGCCTTCTGGAACGGCGATCAGATGGTGTTCGGCGACGGCGACGGCACCACGTTCCTCGACTTCACGATCCCCGTCGACGTGATCGGGCACGAGCTGACCCACGGCGTCACCCAGTACACCGCGAACCTGGAGTACTACGGCCAGTCCGGCGCGCTCAACGAGTCGGTCTCCGACGTCTTCGGCTCCCTCATCAAGCAGTACGCCCTCGGCCAGAGCACCGATCAGGCCGACTGGCTGATCGGCTCGGGGCTGCTCGCCCCGGGCGTCCACGGCACCGCACTGCGCTCGATGAAGGCCCCGGGCACGGCGTACGACGACCCGAACCTGGGCAAGGACCCGCAGCCGGCGACCATGGACCACTACGTCCGCACCAGCCAGGACAACGGCGGCGTGCACATCAACTCCGGCATCCCCAACCACGCCTTCTACCTGGTCGCCACGGCGATCGGCGGGCACTCCTGGGAGAAGGCCGGGCAGATCTGGTACGACACGCTCACGGGCGGCGAGCTGGCGTCCGACGCGGACTTCGCGGCCTTCGCCAGGCTCACGGCCGCCGCGGCCAAGTCCCGTTACGGCGAGGGCGAGGAGGCGAAGGCCGTTCTCGACGCCTGGGCGCAGGTCGGGGTGCCGACGAGCTGATTCCGTACTAGACAGGGACCCATGCGTATTCAAGTGCGGCGCACGGGCGGATTCGCGGGGATCGAGCGCCGGGCCGAGGTGGACACCTCGGCCCGGCCCGACGCCCCCGCATGGCAGGCCTTGGCCGAACGCGTCCTCGCGTCCGGCCGAGGCACCCCGCCGGCCGGGGTCCCGGACGGCTTCCGGTACGAGATCAGCGTGGACGGCCGCACGGTGCACGCGGCCGATCCCCGACTCACCGAGGACGAACGGGAGTTGGTGTCCCGGGTGCTGAAGGAAGGCGCGTAGAAGCCGGTCGCCGCCGGGGCATTGACTTCCGTTACCGGGGGTAAGGATGATCCCGGCCATGGCGACTGACGCAGGCGATCCGATACCCCGCTTCCCGGACGGCTTCCTGTGGGGTGTCTCGACCTCCGCCCATCAGATCGAGGGGGCGGCCGAGGAGCG
This sequence comes from Streptomyces yokosukanensis, assembly GCF_001514035.1. GTDB lineage: Bacteria > Actinomycetota > Actinomycetes > Streptomycetales > Streptomycetaceae > Streptomyces > Streptomyces yokosukanensis. The sequence goes on from NZ_KQ948211.1 coordinate 392,351, forward strand.
CGAGCGTTCCGTGTGGGACGTGTTCACGGCCGAGCCGGGGCGGGTGAAGGACGGTTCGACGGCGGCGGTGGCCTGCGACCACTACCACCGCTACCGCGAGGACGTGGCCCTCCTCGCCGGCCTCGGCGTGGACGCCTACCGCTTCTCGATCTCCTGGCCCCGGGTGAACTCCCCCGGCGGCCTGGACTTCTACGACCGCCTGGTGGACGAGGTGTGCGCGGCGGGCGTACGGCCCGTGCCCACCCTCTTCCACTGGGACCTGCCCGCCCCGCTGGACTGGCTCCGGCGGGACACGGCGGCCCGGTTCGCCGAGTACGTGTCCGTGGTGGCCGAACGGCTCGGCGACCGCGTACCGAAGTGGATCACCCTCAACGAGCCCGCCGAGCACACCCTCCTGGGCCACGCCATCGGCGCCCACGCCCCCGGCAGGCAGCTCCTCTTCGACGCGCTTCCCGTCGCCCACCACCAGCTCCTCGCCCACGGTCTCGCGGTACAGGCCCTGCGCGCGGCCGGTGCGAGCGACATCGGCATCGCCAACTCCCACGGGCCCACCTGGCCCGCCTCCGCCGAACCGGCGGACGTGGCGGCGGCCGGCTTCTACGACCTCCTGCTCAACCGCCTGTTCGCCGAACCGGTCATCCTCGGCGAATACCCCGACGGCACGGCCGAGCTGATGCCCGGCGACGTGGCCGCCGACCTCAAGGTCATCGCCGAGCCCGTCGACTGGTACGGCGTCAACTACTACGCGCCGACCAGGGTGGGCGCGCCCGGCGGCGCGGACAGCGAGTACGGCGGACTGACCCTCCCCGCGGAACTCCCCTTCTCGGTGCGGGAGATCGAGGGCAGGCCGAGGACCGACTTCGGCTGGCCGGTCGTCCCGGAGGGGCTGACCGAGCTGCTGACCGGCTTCCGCGACCGCTACGGCGACCGGCTCCCGCCGCTCGTCATCACCGAGAACGGCTGCTCGTACGAGGGCATCGACGACCAGGACCGCATCGCCTACCTGGACGCCCATGTCCGCGCCCTGCACACGGCGCTGGAGTCCGGGGTGGACGTGCGCGGCTACTTCGTGTGGTCCCTGCTGGACAACTTCGAGTGGGCCGAGGGCTATGCGCGCCGCTTCGGCCTGGTGCACGTGGACTACACGACGCTGGAGCGCACCCCGAAGGCCTCCTACCACTGGTTCCGGGACATGCTCCGGGCCCAGGGATGACGGAACGGGGATGAGCGCGGCCGGTGGTCCGGCCGCCGCCCTCGCGGAACCGGTCGAACGGGTCGGCCGGGGCTGGACGGCGGCGCTCTCGCTGGCCAACGGGGCGATCTGGGTCGGCTGGTTCGGGCCGCTGCAGATCCTGCTCGCCTCCCAGGCGAAGGACTTCGCGCCCGGCGCCGGAATGTCCAAGGAGACGATGCTGGCCTGGGTGACCGGCGCCGGCGCGATGGTCTCGCTGCTCGCGAACCCCTTCTTCGGCGCCCTGTCCGACCGGACGACATCCCGCCGGGGCCGCCGTACCCCGTGGATCGTGGCCGGGGCGGCGGGCGGCGCGCTGTCCCTGCTGCTGCTCGCCCGGGCGGGCGGGGTGTGGTCCATGGCGGCGGCCTGGTGCCTGGTGCAGCTCACGCTGAACGCGGCGTTCGCGGCGGTGACGGCGGCCGTCCCGGACCGGGTGCCGAGGCGCCAACGGGGCGCGGTGGGCGGCTGGTTGGGGGCGGCGCAGATCCTGGGCGTGGTCGGCGGCACGGGCCTGGCCACGGCGGCGGGCGGGATCGGCGCGGGGTACGCGGCGTGCGCGGTGTGCACGGTGGCGGGGGTGCTGCCGTACGTCCTGCGGTACCCGGATCTACGGCTGGCGGCGCAGGACCGGCCGCCCTGGTCCTGGCGCGGCTTCCTGGCGGGCTTCTGGCTGAGTCCGCGGCGCCACCCGGATCTGGGCTGGGCCTGGCTGACCCGGTTCCTGATCAACCTCAGCAACTCGCTGGTGCTGCTGTACCTCCTCTACTACCTGCGCGACCGCCTCCACCACCACGACCCCGACCAGGGCGTGCTGATCCTGACCGCCGTCAACAGCCTGACGCTGACGGCGACCGTCGTGGTGGGCGGGGTGTGGTCGGACCGGGCCGGCCGGCGCAAGCCCTTCGTCGTCTGGTCGGGCGTGCTGATGGCGGTGGCGACGGCGGCCCTGGCCGGCTGGCAGACCTGGACCGGCGCGATCGTGGCGTCGGCCGTCCTCGGTGTCGGCTTCGGTGTGTTCACCTCCGTCGACTTCGCGCTGATGACGGACGTCCTGCCGAAGGCGCTCGACCGGGGCAAGGACCTCGGCGTGATCAACGTGGCCAACGCCCTGCCCCAGGTCGCGGCCCCCGCGCTCGCCGCGCCGATCGTCACCTATCTGGGCGGCTACCGGGTGCTGTACCTGGTGGCGGCGGCGATCGGACTGGCGGGGGCGGTGCTGGTCGGCCGGATCAGGGGAGTCGAGTAGACCGGCGGCCGGTCACAGGACGCCGTCGTCGCGGGCGGACCAGACGCTCGGGTGGACGGGCCGGTAGCCGAGGTCGCGGCGGATCTTCTGCGTGGACATGATCCCGAACCACGGGTCGGGGTCGGTCCGGGTGTGCATGTCGGCGGGCACGTCGACGCCGTTGAGCTGGTGCAGCTCGACGGCCGTGACGGGGGCGTCGTCGGCGATGTTGTAGATCGGGCCGCTCACCCCAGGGGCGTACAGCAGGCGCATCAGCCCCTGGGCGACGTCGACGTGGTGGGCCATCTGGAGGCGCTGGGCGGAGGCCCAGTGCGCGGCCCAGCGCAGGATGTCGGCGAGGTGCGGGTCGCCCTCGCCGTAGACGAAGGGGAGGCGGCCGATGCGCACCTCCATGCCGCCCTGAAGGGCGAGCAGCTCCCGTTCGGCCGCCGCCTTGGACTCGGGGTAGGCGCCCCACATGGCGCCGCCGGGCCGGATCTCGTCCTCCTCGGTCATCGGGCGCCCGCGTCCGGTGCCGTAGACGACGCCGGTGCTGACCTGCACGAATCGCCGTACGCCGACGGCCGCCGCGGACCGTCCGAGCGCCACCGCCGCGTCCCGGTTGACGGCCCAGGCCTCCTCGTCGGGCACGCCGCGGAAGGAGGCGGCGATGTTCACGACGGCGTCCGCCCCTGCGACGGCCTTGTGCAGCGCGTCCTCGTCCCGCAGATCCGCGGCCACGACCTCGGCGCCCAGCGCGGCGAACCGCTCCGCGCGCGCCGCGTCCCGCACCAGGACCCGTACCCCCTCCCCCGGCCGCCGCTGCCCCAGCAGCCTCGGCACGAAGCGCCGGCCGACCTGTCCCGTCGCGCCCGTCACCAGTGTCAGCATCTTCCGCTCCTCTCGGTCCGATGCCCCAAGCGTCGGGCGGTGCCGCGCCGACCGGGAGAGACCTTGCGATCAGGGGATCGGCAGTCCCTGGATAAGCCCGGCGAACTGCCGCAGGCTTGAGGGGTGAACCGGACCGAACTCGCCGACTTCCTGCGCCGTGGCCGGGCCCGTCTGGAGCCGTCCGACGTGGGCCTCGCGGCGGGCTCCCGCCGCCGTACGCCGGGCCTTCGCCGGGAGGAGGTGGCGTCCCTCGCGGGCATGTCGGTGGACTACTACACCCGCCTCGAACAGTCCCGGGGCCCGCGCCCGTCCCGCGTGATGCTGACCGCGCTGGCCCGCGCGCTGCGCCTGACCGACGACGAGCGGGACCATCTCTTCCATCTGACGGGCGAGGAGCCCCCGCGCCGGGACACGGCCCGGGCGCATGTCCGCCCCGGTCTGCTGCTGGTCCTGGACCGGCTGCACGACGCGCCGGCGCTGGTGGTGACGGACTGCGGTGAGGTACTGGCGCAGAACGCGCTGTCGCGTGCGCTGTCGGGAGACGTCCTGGCCCGCCCGCCGCGCGAACGCAATCTGGTCCGCCGCTTCTTCCTGGACCCGGCGGATCCGCTCTTCCCGCCGCAGGACCGGGCGGAGCACGCCCGTGAGCACGTGGCCAACCTCCGCGCGGTGGCGGCGTCCCGCCCGGACGACCCCGAGCCGGCCGCCCTGGCGGCCGAACTCCGCGCCGCCAGCGAGGAGTTCGCCCGGCTCTGGGACGCGCACGAGGTGGCCGTACGGCGGTCCGCCACCAAGCGTCTCCAGCACCCGGTGGTGGGGCTGCTGGAGCTGGACTGCGAAGTCCTGCTGACCGACGACCACCGCCACCGTCTCGTCCTGCACACGGCCCGCCCGGGAACGGACTCGTACGAACGACTTCAGCTCCTCAGGGTGGTGGGCCTGCAGGACCTCACACCCAGCGGCTCCTGACAGCGGACGCCGTCGTCAGAACCCCAGCCTGCGCAACTGCTTCGGATCCCGCTGCCAGTCCTTGGCGACCTTGACCTGCAGGTCAAGGCTGCATCGACATGCGGCTACCGCCGCGCGGCAGGAGTGCCGAGGAGCACCTCGATCTGCTCGCGGGACCCGACATCACCCTCGGCCCGCACCACACCCCGAGACCATCACCTCACCACCCGGCCGGCCGAGCAGGCGGACCGGCGAAGCGATCAGAACCCCAGCCTGCGCAACTGCTTCGGATCCCGCTGCCAGTCCTTGGCGACCTTGACGTGCAGGTCAAGGAAGACGGGGGTGCCGAGGAGTGCCTCGATCTGTTTGCGGGACTTGATGCCGACCTCCTTCAGGCGCTTGCCCTTGGGGCCGATGATGATGCCCTTCTGGCTGGGGCGCTCGATGTAGACGTTGGCGTGGATGTCCAGCAGCGGCTTGTCCGCCGGGCGGTCCTCGCGCGGGAGCATCTCCTCGACCACGACCGCGATGGAGTGCGGCAGCTCGTCGCGCACGCCCTCCAGCGCCGCCTCGCGGATCAGCTCGGCGATCATGACCTGCTCGGGCTCGTCGGTGAGGTCGCCCTCGGGGTAGAGCGCCGGGCCCTCGGGCAGGAGCGGGACCAGCAGGTCGGCCAGCAGGTTCACCTGCTTGTCCCCGACCGCCGACACCGGCACGATCTCCGCCCACTCGATGCCCAGCTCCCTGCCCAGCTGGTCGATCGCGATCAGCTGCTCGGCGAGGGTCTTGGAGTCCACCAGGTCCGTCTTGGTGACGATCGCGACCTTCGGGGTCTTGCGGATCCCCGCCAGCTCCTTCGCGATGAAGCGGTCACCCGGGCCGATCTTCTCGTTCGCCGGGAGGCAGAAACCGATCACGTCCACCTCGGCCCAGGTGGTGCGCACGACGTCGTTCAGCCGCTCGCCCAGCAGCGTGCGCGGCTTGTGCAGGCCGGGGGTGTCGACCAGGATGAGCTGGGCGTCCTCCCGGTGCACGATGCCCCGCACGGTGTGCCGCGTCGTCTGCGGCTGATTCGCGGTGATCGCAACCTTCTGCCCGACCAGAGCGTTCGTGAGGGTGGACTTGCCCGCGTTGGGGCGGCCCACGAAGCAGGCGAAGCCGGCGCGGTGGACGGTCTCGGCCGACTCTTCGGATGACGGGGTACGAACGCTCATGCCGTTCATTGTCCCTGATCCAGGAGGCCGCGCCGCACCGTGCGGTCGCCGCTGCGCCGCCCCTCGGCCGCCCTGCGGGGTTTCGGTGACCCTCAGGCAGTGAACCGTCACGGAAACACACCCGTGCACGAGGCCGTGCCCGACGTGCCCGTCAGGGCCGCGCGGACGGGGAGGACCGGGGACGGGAAGGTGTGGGCCGCACCCGCGCAGACGGTCGTCCGCGTACGGACCGGCGAACGCGCCCCCGACGCGCTCTGACCAGCAGCGCCCCCACCGCCACGCCCGCGACGGACACCAGCATCACGACGAGCCACGGCAGCGCCAGGAAGGACGCGCTCGCCGACTGCCGGGTGCCGGGCGCGCTCGCGGTCAACGTGACGTCGGCCCGGTCGAGTTGGGGCGCCCCGCGCCACGTCTCGGTGAGCCGGACCCGCTGCCCCGGCAGCAGCTCGGAGGGCACCCGGGTCAGCTCACGGTCCAGCAGCCTGCGGCCGAAGAGCCCGCGCACCTTCAGCTCCACTCTGGGGTCGAGGGTGACGTTCCCGGTGTTGTGCAGGGTGTAGGAGACGGTGGCCGTGCCGGCGCCGAGCCCCGGGATCAGGGGCTGGTGGTGGCTGATGTGCACCTGTCCGACGGAGAGCGCGGGCAGTGCGGGCCCCCCGACCCTGAGGTAGACGCGGGCGCCGACGGCGCGCTGCACGCCGAGCGCGACCCGGCCGCTGCCGGGGGCGACGTGCTCGTCCAGGGCGACGATGGCGCCGGGATGGTCACCGGGCTCGGCGCCGTCCGGGACGCGCAGGGTGAAGGGCACGGTGACCGTCCTGTGGGCGGGCACGGTGATCCGGGACCGCGCGGGCTTCGCCCAGGCGCCGATCCCGCGCATCCGCTCCGTCACGGTGCGTACGGCGAAGCCGCCGTCGCGGGCGGTGTTGTAGGCGTCGGCCGCATAGAGCCGGAAGGTGAGCGGTGCGCCGGTCCTGTTCTGGACGGCGACCTTGTCGGTGAGGGTCTGGCCGGGGTCGGCGGAGAGGTAGAAGTAGGGCCGCGCGGCGATCTTCGAGGCGACGGGGTAGACGGACCAGCTGCCGTTGTCGGCGGCGTGGGCGGGCGTGGCCTGCCATGCCAGCAGCAGGCCGAGGAGGAGGACGTACAGCTTGCGCATGGGTGCGGACCCCCACGGACGAGGGAGAAGGGGAACGGGCGGGTGCGGACGCCCGTACGCTCAGGTGAGCGTCAGCGTGAGCACACCGGAGTAGGAGCCCGGGGCCGTGAACGCCGGTACGTTCAGGGAGAGTCCGGCGTCGACGGTGAACTCACCGCCGGTGAGCGTGGCGTCGGGGGTCTGTGCGAGGGTCGCCCCCGAGGTGCCCACGGCGCCCGCCGAACCGGCCTTGCAGGTGCTCGGGCTGCCCGGCTTGGTGGCACACGCGGGCGTCCAGCTCAGTCCGCCCGCGTCGATCTTGGCGCCGGGGCCGGTGAAGTCGGTGACCTTGCCGGTCAGGGACCAGCCCGCGGGCCCGCCGCGGAAGTCCTTGACGGTCACCGTCTGCAGGGATCCGGTGGAGGCGCCGCCCTTGCCGAAGTCGACCGCCGACAGCGCGACGGAGTCCCCGGCCTGGGTCATGGACAGCGTGCCCGCCTTCACAGTGGTCGTCAGCTTCTGACCGCCCGGCGGGACGGGCGAGTTGTCGTTGACGACGTAGGCCGCGGGTCCGGCCCCCTTGTCCGCGCTCCAGGAGCCGCCCTCGTAGGCCACGATCCCGGTGGTCGTCCTGTCGTTGACGACGAGGGAACCGCTGAAGGAGCCCTGTGCGTTCGCGGTCGCGGTGGCGGTGTCCGCGGTCTGGCCGCCTCCGGCCCGCCCGGCCAGGGTGACCGTTGCGCCCGGCGTGAAGTTCGTGCCACCCACCGTGACGGTGGCGCCGGGGTCACCGGAGGCCGAACCCAGCGAGATCGCACGGGTGTTGGCCGGGGTCCCGTCGGTCGCGGTGACGGTCTGCGACACCGGGGCGGGCGGGTTGGTGACCGTGCACGGGGTGTCCAGCTCCAGGATGTAGCTGGTGTGGATGTTGTAGTCGCCGGGCGAGAGGGTGATCTGCCCGGCCTTGGTGACCGTGAACGTGCCGGTCATCGAGAAGGACGGGAAGGCCGCCTTCCCCGGCACCGGCGGATTCTTCTTCGGCCCCGCGACGGTCACGTCCCCCGTCTGCGCGCCACCGAGGGTGACCTTCCCGGTCGGGGTCATGATGTCGGCCGGCAGGGCCAGATCGGTGGGGTTGCCCGCGGCGGCGGTCACCACGGTGTAGGTCACGGTGACGGTGTCACCGACCTTCGGAGCGGCGTTGTCCACCGAGACACTGGCGGTCGTGGTGCCGTCGATCGGCGGCAGGCCCGCCACGGCGGGCGGGATGCAGTGCGTGGCGAAGTCCACGTTCGTGCCGGCGGCACCGGCCGGACAGGCCAGCGCGCCGCCCGCGGTGACCGCGAGCGCGGTCGCCCCGAGCAGTGACGCCCAGCGCCACCGTCGGGATCTTCGGGCTGTGGAACCCATGGGCCCCCTCCTGAGGGTTGTGGGCGCAGCGGCTCGTCTGCGCCGACAGGGGGCATTGATGAGGAGCGGGGGCGAGAAGTCAATGGAGATGCCGCAGAAATCTGACGGATCATCAGTTTCTGCGGCATCCAGGGGACTTCCGGCCGGAACCGGAACAGATCGCTCAGTTCACCAGGGGGTTCCCGGCGCTCAGTCGAAGACGAAGGGGCCGGGGGACTGCGGGCCGTTCGCGGTACAGGTCACGGTGACCCCGAAGATCACCATCTTCAGCGAGCCGCCGTTCGCGTCCAGGCTGTCACCGGAGGCGACGGTGCCGGGGAGCGGGCCGACGCTGACCGAGTCGCCGGTGTTCATGGCCGGGTTCTTGGTTCCACTGAACACGACGGAACCGCCGCCGGCCTTGGCCATGGTGAGGGTGGAGGAGATGGAGTCCTGGGCCACCGCGACCGGCGCGGTGATCGCGGACGAGGTGAGGGTGATGGTGGCCGAGGTGCCGCTCTGGGTGGCGGTGAGCGTCGCCGAACCGCCGCCGAAGACACCGCAGCTCGCGGTGATGGTCGCCGTCTGTGGGGTGACGGCGGCCGCGGAGGGTGCGAAGGCGAGTCCGGTGACCGCGAGGGCCCCGGCGGCCAGTGCCGCACCCGTAGTCGTGCGCTTGCCTCTCATGGAGATCCGCTTCCCTTCCCTGTGGGGAGTGCCATGTGGGGGGACACCGACGGGCGAAGAGGCCTGGGCAGGCGGGTGCGGACACACTGCGTCGGCGGTGCGGATCTGACGGCCCGTCGGAAACGTACGGCTCCATTGATGCGCAAGAGCACAAACCCAACAAGGTTGAATTCCAGCCGACCTGTTGTTCGGTCCGTACCCGCTCGACGGGCCACCGGCCCATACGCCGGTTCAGCCCGCGGAAACGGTGAGCCGCACCACGCCGTCCGGCCCGGCGAGCAGCACCGGCGTCCCCGCCCCGCCGAGATCGGAGACGGCGTCCAGATCCTCGGCCGGCACCGAATCCGCCTCGCTCACCACCGCCGCCGCCTCCAGCGACGTGGCCCCGGACGCCACGGCCATCGCGACGGCCGTCCGCAGCGCGCTCAGCCGCAGCGAGGCCAGCTCCACCGACCCGGCGGCGTACGTGCGCCCCGTCTCGTCCCGTACGGCCGCCCCCTCCGGCACGCCGTTGCGCGCCCGCACGGAACGGGCCAGGGTCACGATCTTGCGGTCCTCGGGATCAAGCGCGTTGCTCTCGGTCATGCCCAGAGCATACGAAGCCCGCGCCCGTTCACCCCGCCACGGGGTACATCGCGCCCCGCCGTCCCTCCGGGGACGCCAGCCACTCCAGCTTCGCCGCCGTGTTCGCCTCGTCCAGCGGAGTGTGCAGCACGATCATCAGATCGGGCCGGGCCGGCACCTTCATCGCCGTCGACTCCACCACCAGCAGCCCGGCCAGCGGATGCTCCAGCTCCTTGCGGATCTGCCCCTGGTCCTCGATGTCCCGCTCGGCCCACAGCCGAAGGAACTCGGGGCTGCGCTCGGACACCTCGGCGAGCACCTCCTGGAACCCCTCGTCGTCCGGCCGCGCCGCACACGCGGCCCGGAACTGCGCCACGACCGTGCGCGCGTTCCGCTCCCAGCTGTGGCTGCGCGACCGGTACAGCGGATCGGTGAAGAAGTCGATGAGGCAGTTCTGTGTGAAGTCCGACCGCATGCCGAGCACGATCGCGGCGGCGTCGTTGTACATCACGCAGTTGTAGTACAGGTCCATGATGTGCGCCGGATACGGCATCCAGGTGTCGATCAGCCGCCGCAGCCCGTCGCACATGTCCCGCTTCCCGAGCACCACTTCGGGCGTCGGCGGGTTCATCCCGGCCAGCAGGTACAGATGCCGGCGCTCGGCGTCGCTCAGCCGCAGCACCCGGGCGACGGCGTCGAGCACCGACGGGGAGACGGAGATCTCCCGCCCCTGCTCCAGCCACTGGTACCAGGAGGCGCCGACACCGGCGAGCACGGCGACCTCCTCCCGGCGCAGTCCGGGCGTACGGCGCCTGCCGCCGCCGACCGGCAGTCCGGCCTCCTGTGGGCTGACCCGGGCCCGCCGGCTCATCAGGAACTCGCGCAGCTCATTGCGCCGTTCGCTCTTCATCGCCCCCGCAGCAGGCACGTACCCGCTCCTCCCCCGTCGTGTCTGGTGGTGCCACCACCACCATAAGTTCCGACTCCCCACCCGTATTCCGTTCGCCCGATGCTCGACGCATGGCGATCGACACCACCACCCCGACCACCCCCTCCACGGGCGCGACGCTCGACACCCCTCGGTTGTCGACGCGTGACAAGCTCGTCCTGTTCGTGCTGTGCGCGGCCCAGTTCATGGTCGCGCTGGACTTCTCGGTCCTGAACGTGGCCCTGCCCCGACTCGGCGGCGACCTCGGGATGAGCCGCTCGGCCCTGCAGTGGGCGGTCACCGCGTTCGCGCTGCCCTCCGGCGGCTTCCTGCTGCTCTTCGGCCGCATCGGCGACCTGTACGGCCGCCGGAGACTGTTCCTGTCCGGTCTGGCCCTGTTCGGCGCGGCCTCGCTGCTGGCGACCCTGGCCTGGGACCCGGCGTCCTTCCTCACCGGGCGGGCGCTTCAGGGGCTCGGCGCGGCGGCGATCGTACCGACCGGCATGTCCCTGCTCACCACCACCTTCCCGGAGGGTCCGGCCCGCGACCGCGCCCTCGGCATCTCCGGCACGCTGCTGTCGCTGGGCTTCACCGTCGGCATGGTCGCGGGCGGTGTGCTGACCGACGCGCTCGGCTGGCGCTCCACGATGGCCCTGCTGTCGGTGTTCGCGCTGATCGTGCTGCCGCTGGCGCCGGGGCTGCTGCCGGAGTCGCGCACCCCGCAGCGCCCGCGTCTGGACATACCCGGCGCGATCACCGTCACCACCGGTCTGCTCTGCCTGATCTACGCCCTGTCCACGGCCGCCGACCACGGCTTCGGCCGCGCGGACGTCCTCACCACCCTGGTCGCCGGTCTGCTCCTGCTGACCGCGTTCATCCTCGTCGAGTCCCGTACGGCCACTCCCCTGGTCTCGCTGCCGATGCTGCGCCGCCGCACGGTGGCCTGGGGCAATGTGGGCGGTCTGGTCACCTTCTCGATGATGTCGACGGTGGTCTTCGTGCTGACCCTGTACCTGCAGGAGATCCTGCGGCTGTCGGCTTTCGAGACGGGCCTGGTCTTCGGCGTGCAGGGCGTGCTGTCGGCCGTCGCCGGCTCGCTCGCCCCGAAGGTGATCGGCCGCTTCGGCGCCCGCCGCACCCTGGTCGGCTCGCTGACCGGCCAGGGCGCGCTGATCGCGACCCTGCTCCTGCTGAACTCCCACATCTGGTCGGTCTGGCTCGCCACGGCGGCCGTGTCCCTGGCCAGCATGTGCCATCTGGGCGCGATCATCTCGTACGGCCTGACCGTGACCTCCGGTGTCCCCAACGAGGAGCAGGGCCTGGCCACCGGTCTGGTGACCTCCACCCAGCAGGTCGGCATCACGGTCGGCATCCCGCTGCTGGGCGTGCTGGCCACGACCTCCCACGACCTGCTGGCCGGGGTCCACACGGTCCTCGCCCTGGACGCGGGTGTGGTCCTCGTCACCGCCGCCCTGGTCGGCCTGGGCCTGCGCCAGGGCCGGGGCCGGAGCTGATCCGCAACCCGGACGATCTCACCCCGCGCGGCCGTGTGCACCACACGGCCGCGCGCACCTACGGCCGGTCCAGGCGCAGTCGTTCGGCTTTCGGGAGGCCGGCGACGACGAGGTCGTAGGAGTCCTCGATCAGCTCTTCCAGCAGGCGGTCGGGGAGTGCGCCGTCCACCGTCACGGTGTTCCAGTGGCGCTTGTTCATGTGCCAGCCGGGGACGATCAGCCCCTCGTGTTCGCCGCGCAGCCGGACGGCGTCCTCGGGGTCGCACTTGAGGTTGATCGTCAGGGGCCGACCGTCCAGCCTGCTCAGGGCGAACATCTTGCCCAGCACCTTGAAGACGGAGGCCTCCGGGCCGAACGGGAACTCCTCGACGGCCGCGTTGAACGACAGGCAGAAGGCCCGCAACTGCTGGGGCGTCACTCGGGTTTCGCCTCCCCGGCGGGTTCGACCAGGACCGTGACGATCTTGTTGCGGCGGCCGGCGGCGGCCTCCGCCGTGAGTGTGAGCCGGCGTTCGTCGGGCAGTTCGACCTCGGCGGCGGCACCCGCGATGGGGACGCGGCCGAGGGCCTTGGCGAGCAGCCCGCCGACGGTCTCCACGTCCTCGTCGTCGTACTCCTCCAGGCCGTACAGCTCACCGAGGTCGGTGATGTCGAGGCGGGCGGTGACCCGGTAGCGGTCGTCGCCGAGGCGCTCCACGGGCGGGAGTTCCCGGTCGTACTCGTCGGTGATCTCGCCGACGATCTCCTCCAGGATGTCCTCGATGGTGACGATGCCGGCGGTGCCGCCGTACTCGTCGATGACGACGGCGACGTGGTTGCGTTCCTTCTGCATCTCGCGCAGCAGGTCGCCGGCGTTCTTGGTGTCGGGGACGAAGACGGCCGGGCGCATGGCGGTGGAGACCAGGTCGCTCTCGGCGTCCCGGCTGATGTGCGTCTTGCGGACCAGGTCCTTCAGGTACACGATCCCGACGATGTCGTCCTCGCTCTCGCCCGTGACGGGGATGCGCGAGAAGCCCGAGCGCAGGGCCAGGGTCAGCGCCTGGCGGATGGTCTTGTACCGCTCGATCACCACCAGATCCGTCCTCGGCACCATGACCTCGCGCACGAGGGTGTCGCCGAGTTCGAAGACCGAGTGCACCATGCGGCGCTCCTCGTCCTCGATCAGCGACTCCTTCTCGGCGAGGTCGACCAGCGCGCGCAGCTCGGCCTCGGAGGCGAACGGACCGCGCCTGAAGCCCTTGCCGGGCGTGAGGGCGTTGCCGATGAGGATGAGCAGGGACGGGATCGGGCCCATCACGCGGGCCAGCGGCAGCAGGACGTACGCCGCGACCGTCGCGGTGTTCAGCGGGTGCTGGCGGCCGATGGTGCGGGGCGAGACGCCGACGGCGACGTACGACACCAGGACCATGACACCGATGGCGACCAGCAGGGCCTGCCAGGTCGCGCTGAACTCCTGGAGGCAGGCGTACGTCACCAGCGCCGCGGCCGCCATCTCGCAGGCGACGCGGACCAGCAGGGCCACGTTGAGATAGCGGGTGGGGTCGGCGGCGATCTGGGCGAGCTTGGCGCCGCCGCGGCGGCCGGACTTGACGGCCTCCTCGGCGCGGAAGCTGGAGACCCGGGCGAGGCCCGCCTCCGCGCAGGCGGCGAGCCAGGCGACGACGACCAGCGCGATCGCACCGACCACGATCTGCGGAGACATACGGCCCGCTTACGAGACGGTCGGCGCCGGGGAGGGCCCGGTCAGCCCGTGCTCGGCCCGCCAGCCGTCCACGATGGCGGCCTGGAGCCCGAACATCTCCGCCTTCTCGTCGGGCTCCTCGTGGTCGTACCCGAGCAGGTGCAGCACGCCATGGACGGTGAGCAGCTGCAGCTCCTCGTCCATGGAGTGCTGTGTCGGCGCCTCGGCGCCCTGCTTGGCGGCGACCTCCGGGCACAGCACGATGTCGCCGAGGAGCCCCTGCGGGGGCTCCTCGTCGTCCTTCGACGGCGGCCGCAGCTCGTCCATCGGGAAGGACATGACATCGGTCGGACCCGGCAGGTCCATCCACTGGATGTGCAACTGCTCCATGGCGTCGGCGTCCACGACGATCACCGACAGTTCGGAGAGCGGGTGGATGCGCATCCGCGCCAGCGCATAGCGGGCGACATCGAGGATCGCCTGCTCGTCTACCTCGGTGCCGGACTCGTTGTTGACGTCGATCGACATGGCCGTGCTGGTCTACTTCCCCTTGGTGCCCTTGGCGCCGGACTTGCCACGGCCGCCCTTGTGGGTGCCGTTCTCGGTGCCGTGCTTGCTGTCGTACTCCTCGTACGCGTCGACGATACGGCCCACCAGCCTGTGCCGTACGACATCGTGGGACGACAGCCGGGAGAAATGGACGTCCTCGACGCCTTCGAGGATCTCCTGCACCTGCCGCAGACCGCTCTTGGTGCCGTTCGGCAGGTCGACCTGCGTCACGTCACCGGTGATCACGATCTTCGAGTCGAAGCCGAGGCGGGTGAGGAACATCTTCATCTGCTCGGGGCTCGTGTTCTGGGCCTCGTCCAGGATGATGAAGGCGTCGTTGAGCGTACGGCCGCGCATGTACGCGAGCGGCGCGACCTCGATGGTCCCGGCGGCCATGAGCCGCGGGATCGAGTCCGGGTCGAGCATGTCGTGCAGCGCGTCGTACAGCGGGCGCAGATAGGGATCGATCTTCTCGTAGAGCGTGCCGGGCAGGAAGCCGAGCCGCTCACCGGCCTCCACGGCGGGGCGGGTGAGGATGATCCGGTTGACCTGCTTGGACTGCAGGGCCTGGACGGCCTTGGCCATGGCCAGGTAGGTCTTGCCGGTACCGGCCGGGCCGATGCCGAAGACGATCGTGTGCTTGTCGATCGCGTCGACGTACCGCTTCTGGTTGAGGGTCTTGGGGCGGATGGTCCGGCCCCGCGAGGACAGGATGTTCTGCGTGAGCACCTGCGCCGGGGTCTCGGGCCCGTCGCTCGTCCCGTTCTCGCTCGCCTTGAGCATGGCGATCGAGCGTTCCACTGCGTCCTCCGTCATCGGCTGTCCGGTGCGGAGCACCAGCATCATCTCGTCGAACACGCGCGCAATGAGGGCGACATCGCCGGGGTCGCCGACCGCGCTGATCTCATTGCCCCGGACGTGTATGTCGGCCGCCGGGAAGGCCTTCTCGATCACGCGCAGGAGGGAGTCGCCGGAACCCAGCACGGTCACCATGGGGTGCTGGGCGGGGACGGTGAACTGCGCTCTCGCCTGCTCCTGCGCGGGGGTGGCGTGAGCTGTGGGTGTCTGTGTCATGGGCCGGCGCTGAAGGCCTGCGCTTCCTCCTCGTCACGGCCGCCTGGCTGAGGGCGGCCTCGCGATTCCAGGGTACGACGGTGCACAGACAAGCCCGTAGGGCTTTTCCGAGGGTGATGTTCCGGCGCGCGCGTCAGCTGGACCGACGGAATCCGATGGTCGGCACGGCCCGCCGCAACGGCCACGGCCGGTCCAGCTCCTCCGGCACCAGCCCCTCCAGGAACTCGTACCTCCGCAGCGCCATCGGCTCCTGCCCCGGAAGGGCCTGCACCCGCCGCCACCACGCCCCGATCTCCGACCACCCCGGCGCCGACAGCGACCCCCCGAACTCCTGCACCGACAGGGCCGCCGTGAGCCCGGCGAAGGCCAGCCGGTCCGCCAGCGGCCACCCCGCCAGGGACCCGGTCACGAACCCGGCGACGAAGACGTCCCCCGCCCCCGTGGGATCCAGTGCCTCGACGGCGATCGCCGGCACCTCCGCCGCCTCCCCCGTACGCCGGTCCACCGCGTAGGCGCCCTCCGAGCCGAGCGTCACGATCGCCACCGGCACGAACTCGGTCAGGGCATGCGCGGCGACCCGCGGGCAGTCGGCCCCCGTGTACCGCTTCGCCTCCTCCGCGTTCGGCAGGAACGCCTCGCAGTGCTCCAGGTCGGCGAGCCCCGCGATGTCCCACGCCCCGGTGTCGTCCCAGCCGACGTCGGCGAAGATCCGGGTGCCCTGCCGCGCGGCCTCGGCGATCCAGGGCGCGCGGGCACCCGGCGTCAGCGAGGCCACGGCCGCTCGTGCGCGGGGCACGCGGTGCGCGGCCCGCTGCCGGCGGAGCACGGCCTGCGGCGGTGGTTCGTGCCCGTGCGACACCATGGTCCGCTCGCCCTCGTACGCCATGGACACGGTCACCGGCGAGTGCCAGCCGGGCACGGTCCGTGACGTCGACAGGTCGATGCCCTCGCCCTGTTCGAGCGCGTCCCAGCAGTACTCGCCGTAGTGGTCGTCCCCGAAGGCCGCCGCGAGGGAGGTCCGCAGACCGAGCCGGGCCAGCGCCGTGGCCATGTTGGCGACCCCGCCGGGACTGGAACCCATGCCCCGGGCCCAGGACTCGGTGCCGCGCACGGGCGCCGAGTCCAGGCCGGTGAAGATGATGTCGAGGAAGACCGTGCCGGTCAGATGGACGTCCCAGGGCGGATCGCCGGGCTCGCGCAGCGCCGCGAGCGGGTCGACCTGGGCCTGACAGCGCGCGGCCTGGGTGAGGTGTTCCGGTTCCTCTCCGAGGATGGTGTGCGACGGGGTCACGGTGCGCTCCCTGGCGTGGTGCGGATCTGGCCAGTGTGCACCACACGGCGTGCCGTGCCAGGGCTTACCAGCGGGGCATCACCGGTTGCCGCCGGCCCGGTTCCGCCACCCGCATCGCCGCCGCGTCGTCGCGGTCCCGCAGCGCGCCGTCGTCCTCGGCCCAGCGCCGGTGCAGCCGGGCCAGCTCGTCCCGGTCCAGCTCGACCCCGAGGCCAGGCGCGTCGGAGACCGCGACCCTCCCGCCCCGGAACTCGAGCCGCTTCGTCAGGACGTCCTCGGACTGCCAGGGGTAGTGGGAGTCGCACGCGTGGTGCAGACCGGGGACGGTGGCCGCGACCTGGGTCATCGCGGCGAGGCTGATCCCCAGATGCGTGTTGGAGTGCATCGAGATCCCGACCCCGAACGCGGCGCAGATCGCGGCGAGTTGCCGGGTCCGGCTCAGCCCGCCCCAGTAGTGGTGGTCGCAGAGCACGACCTGCACGGCGCCGCGGGTGAACGCCTCCTCGATCTCGCCGAGGGTGGTCACGCACATGTTGGTGGCGAGCGGGACGCCGGCGGCGCTCGCCACCTCGGCCATCGCGGGCGTGCCCAGCGTCGGGTCCTCCAGGTACTCCAGGACGTCGCCGAGTTCCTCGGCCACCTTCAGCGAGGTCTCGACCGACCAGGCGCCGTTGGGGTCGAGGCGCAGCGGGTGTCCGGGGAAGGCCTCGGCGAGGGCCCGTACGGCCGCGATCTCCTCGTCGGGCGGGAAGACTCCGCCCTTGAGCTTGAACGACCCGAAGCCGTGGCGCTGCTTGAACGTCCGCGCCTGGGCCACGACCCCGGCCGGATCGAGGGCGGCACCCCAGTCGTCGGGCTCGGCCGCCACGCCCGCCGGGTGGGCGGCCCACTTGTAGAACAGGTAGGCGCTGTACTCCACGGCGTCGCGCACCTTGCCGCCGAGCAGCGCGTGCACGGGCAGTCCGAGCGCCCTGCCCTGGGCGTCCAGGCAGGCGACCTCGAAGGCGGACAGCACCGACAGCCGCAGCTTGTCGGCGTTCTGCACACCGCGCAGCCCGCCGGCGTCCACCCCGGCGTCGATCCGCGACGCGTCGACGCCGAGGTCGATCTCGAACAGTCCGTTCACATCCATGACCGACCGGCCGGGCAGTCGCTCGGCCAGCGGGCGGGCCAGTTCCAGGTACTTGGTGTCGCCGTAGGTCTCGCCGAGCCCGGTGACACCGTCGGCGGTGACGATCTCCACGATCAGCCGCGGGGTGTACGGCTGGTGCACGCCCTGGGTGTTCAGCAGCGGCGGGTCGGCGACCAGGATCGGCGTCAGCCGCACCTCGGCGATGGTCAGGTCTCGGGTCACAGGGAGGCTCCTACGAGGTCGAGTCCGGCGGTGAGCAGGGCCTTGAGGTCGGCGAGGTCGGCGGGCGCGGGGTCGGCGAGCGGGGCGCGCACCGGGCCGACGCGCTGTCCGCGCAGCCGGGCGGCGGCCTTCACCAGGGACACGGCGTATCCGGGCGCGCGGTCGCGGAGTTCGACGAACGGGACGTAGAAGTCCCGCAACAGCTTGTCCACCGCCGCCTCCTGCCCGTCCCGGAGCGCGGCGAAGAAGGCGCCGGCGATCTCGGGGGCGAAGGCGTGCACGGCGGAGGAGTAGGCGGGGACGCCGACCGCGGCGTAGGCGCGGGCCTGGATCTCGGCGGTGGCGGCACCGTTGAAGAAGAGGAAGCCGTCGGGGGCGGCCAGGGTGAGGCGCTGGAGCCGGTCGAGGTCGCTGTGGCCGTCCTTGACGCCGATGACGTTCGGGATCCGCGCGATGCGCCGCACCGTGTCCGCGTCGTAGGCGACCTGGCCGCGCTGGTAGGCGATCAGCGGCAGCCGGGTGCGGGCGGCGAGCCGTTCCAGCTGTGCGGCGAGGCCGTCCTGCGGGGCGTCGACCAGGTAGTGCGGCAGCACGAGCAGGGCGTCGGCGCCGGCCTCCTCGGCGATCCGCGCGAACCGGGCGGCCTGCGCCCAGCCGTACCCGGTCCCGGCCACGACCGGCACGCCCCCGGCCGCCTCCTCGACGGTGACCCGGACGACGGTCCGGTACTCCTCCTCGTCCAGCGAGAAGAACTCGCCGGTGCCGCAGGCGGGGAAGACGGCGCCGGGCCCGGCGGCGAGCCTGTCCGCGACATGGGCGCGCAAGCCGTCGGGATCGAGGGAGCCGTCGTCGTGGAACGCGGTGAGCGGGAAGGAGAGCACGCCCCGCGCCATGCCGTCCCGCAATCGCCGTGCCACGTGCCGCGGACTCGGGTCGCCACCCACCGCCATCATCTCCTCTTGTGAATAGCGTCCATGTATGAGAACAGAGGCTAGATGTGTGGACATGGAGCCGTCAATGGGAGGGCGCCCAGGGCCGTGCCGGCAAGGCGACGGCCGGGCACCTCGCCCTCGCGGCGGGCCTACGACACCGCGTCCCCGAACTCGTACGCGTCCACCTCGGCGAGGTAGCGGGCCCTGCGCTCCTCGTCGTCCTGGAGGAAGGACGCGAGGAACGAGTTGCGGGCCAGCTCGCGCAACCGGTCCTCGGTCAGGCCCAGCGTCCGGTGCACGGCCGCGAAGTTGTCGCCGGCGTATCCGCCGAAGTACGCCGGGTCGTCGGAGTTGACCGTGCACATGAGGCCCGCGTCGAGCATGGCCGGCAGCGGGTGGTCGGCCAGCGTGTCGACCGTGCGCAGACGGACGTTGGACAGCGGGCACAGGGTGAGCGGGATCCGCTCCCGCACCAGCCGCTCGACCAGTGCCGGGTCCTCCATGCAGCGCAGCCCGTGGTCGACGCGCTCCACACCGAGCACGTCCAGGGCCTCGGTGATGTACTCCGGCGGCCCCTCCTCACCGGCGTGCGCGACCCGGCGCAGCCCGAGCCGGGCTGCCGCCTCGTACACCTCCCGGAACTTCAGCGGCGGATGCCCGACCTCGGCGGAGTCCAGGCCGACGCCGGTGATCCGGTCCAGGTAGGGCGTCGCGGCCTGCAGCGTCTCCAGCGCCGAGTCGGCGGACTCGTCGCGCAGGAAGCACATGATGAGCTTCGTGGAGATGCCGTGGTCGCGCTCGCTGTCGCCCAGCGCCTGCCACAGCCCCTCGACGACGGTGCCCAGGCTCAGGCCCCGCGCGATGTGGGCCTGCGGGTCGAAGAAGATCTCCGCGTGCCGCACGCCCTGCGCGGCGGCACGGGCCAGATAGGCGTTCGCCAGGTCCGCGAAGTCCTGCTCGGTGCGCAGGACGGCCATCAGCTCGTAGTACAGGTTGAGAAAGGACTGGAGATCCTTGAAGGCGTACGCCTCGCGCAGCGCCTCGGTGTCCGCGTACGGGAGGGTCACGCCGTTGCGGGCGGCCAGCTCGAACGCCAGCTCCGGCTCCAGGGTGCCTTCGATGTGGAGGTGCAGTTCTGCTTTCGGGAGGGACATCAAAGCATCGTACGGGCGCTTTATCGCCGTTTCGGAACCGGCACCCGCAGCAGATCGCGTGCCACGGTCAGCTCGCCCTCGAAGCCGGCCGCCCGCGCCTGCCGCTCGAACTCCTCCGGCTCGGCGTAGCGCTGACTGAAGTGGGTGAGCACGAGATGCCGCACGCCCGCGTCCCGGGCGACGGCCGCGGCCTGCCCTGCGGTCAAGTGGCCGTGCTCCACGGCCAGTTCGACGTCCTCGTCCAGGAAGGTCGACTCGATCACGAGCAGGTCGCAGCCCTCCGCGAGCGCGTGCACGCCGTCGCAGAGCCGGGTGTCCATGACGAACGCGAACCGCTGCCCGCGCCGCACCTCGCTGACGTCCTCCAGGGTGACGTCCCCCAGCCGGCCCGCGCGTTGCAGCCGTCCGACGTCCGGGCCGCTGATCCCGTGCGCGGCGAGCCGGTCGGGCAGCATACGGCGGCCGTCGGGCTCGATCAGCCGGTAGCCGTAGGACTCCACGGGATGGGACAGCCTGCGCGCCTGAAGGGTGTACGACGGGGTCACCGCGAGGACGGCGTCGGCGGCGACGGGCGCCTCGGTGACGCCGACCGTCTCCCGGTAGGCGGTCGCATACCGCAGCCGCTCGAAGAAGTGCTGCCCGGAGCGCGGATAGTGCGCGGTGACCTCGTGCGGCACCTGGTCGAGGTTGATCCGCTGGATGACACCGGCGAGACCGAGGCAGTGGTCGCCGTGGAAGTGCGTGACGCAGATCCGGTTCAGGTCGTGGGCGGCGACCCCGGCGCGCACCATCTGCCGCTGGGTGCCCTCGCCGGGGTCGAACAGCAGGCCCTCGCCGTCCCAGCGCAGCAGATAGCCGTTGTGGTTGCGGTGCCGGGTCGGGACCTGGCTGGCGGTGCCGAGGACCACCAATTCACGTACGGACACGAGGTGTCACCCGGGGGGCCACTGCATGCCACGGCCGCCGAGGACGTGGGCGTGGGCGTGGAAGACGGTCTGGCCGACGCCGGAGCCGGTGTTGAAGACGACGCGGTAGCTCTCCAGCTTCTCCTCGTCGGCCACGGCCTGGGTCGCGGCGAGGACGTCGGCGGCGGCCTGCGGCGCCGCGGCGGCGAGGGCGGCCGCGTTCTCGTAGTGGACCTTGGGGATCACCAGGACGTGGGTCGGTGCCTGGGGGTTTATGTCCCGGAAGGCCACGGTGGTGTCTGTCTCGCGGACGATCGTCGCCGGGATGTGCCCTGCGACGATCTTGCAGAACAGGCAGTCGTCCTGCGGTTCTCCGGCCATGTCGCCTGCGCTCGCTTTCGCCGATGATCAATACGAGGGGCAATCGTAGTCGTTCGGGCGCGGGTCGGCGGGGGCCGTTCGCATCCCGCGGCGGAGCCGCAGGGCGATACGGCCCCAACGCGCCTCAGGTCGGCATCGCCGGCGGTGTCTTCGCGGCGCTGCTCCCCAATGCCTCCAGTGCGAGCCTGATCGCCTCGTCCAGTTGGACGTCGTGGCCCGCCGCCCAGTCCTGCGGCCGCTGGACGACCTCGACGTCGGGATCCACGCCGTGGTTCTCGACGTCCCACCCCTGCCCCTCCAGCCACATCGCGTACTTCGGCTGGGTGACCAGGGTGCCGTCGACCAGGTGGTAGCGGCTGTCGATGCCGATGACGCCGCCCCAGGTGCGGGTGCCGACCACCGGGCCGATGCCGAGGGCCTTGATCGCGGCGTTGACGATGTCGCCGTCGGAGCCGGAGAACTCGTTGGCGACGGCGACGACCGGGCCGCGCGGGGCGTCGAGCGGGTAGCTGGTGGGGCGCATGCCGCGCGGGAGGTCCCAGCCGATGATGCGGCGGGCCAGTTTCTCGACGACGAGCTGGGAGGTGTGGCCGCCGCGGTTCTCGCGGACGTCGACCACGAGTCCCTCCCGGGCGACCTCGACGCGCAGGTCGCGGTGGATCTGGGCCCAGCCGGGGGCCTGCATGTCGGGGACGTGGAGGTAGCCGAGCCGACCCTCGGAGGCGGCGTGGACATGGGCGCGGCGGCCGGCGACCCAGGCGTGGTAGCGCAGGGGCTCCTCGTCGGCGAGCGGGACGACGACGGTGTGGCGGGGTTCGCCACCGCCCGCCGGGGAGACGGTCAGCTCGACGGGGTGGCCCGCACTGCCGACCAGGAGCGGGCCGGGGCCGGTGACCGGGTCGACGGGGTGGCCGGCGACGGCGATGATCGCGTCGCCGGGGCGGACCGCGACGCCGGGCGCGGCGAGCGGGGAGCGGGCGTCCGGGTCGGAGGTCTCCGCGGGCAGGATGCGGTCGATGCGCCAACTGCCGTCCGGGTGCCGGGAGATGTCGGCGCCGAGCAGACCTTGCCGGGGTCCGTCGCCGCGACCGCCGGAGGGGATGACATAGGCGTGCGAGGTGCCGAGTTCGCCGTGCACCTCCCACAGCAGGTCGACGAGGTCGCTGTGGGTGGCGAGGCGGGCGAGGAGCGGGCGGTAGCGGCCGAGGACGCCGGCCCAGTCGACGCCGCCGAGGTCGGGGCGCCAGAAGTGGTCGCGCATGAGGCGGCCGGTCTCGTCGTACATCTGCCGCCACTCGACGGCCGGGTCGAGGGTCTGCCGGATGCGGGCGAGGTCGACGGACACGCTGGTGTCGCCGTCGTCGTCGGTGCCGGTGCGGCGGTCGCTGGGGACGACCCGCAGCCGGCCGTCGGCCCACAGCAGGACGCGTTTGCCGTCGCCGCTGACCTCGAAGTGGTCGGCGTCCGCGGCCAGATGCTCCAGCCGCCGCTGGGCGAGGTCGTAGCGCTCCAGCTCGGTGTGCGGGTCGGGGTCCTCGGGGTGGGCGCGGGCGGTGCCGAGGACGCCGCGCACGGGGTGGCGCAGCCAGAGCACGCCGTCCTTGGCGGCGCGCAGACCGGAGTAGCGGCCGGCCTCGACCGGGAAGGGGAGGATGCGGTCGGCGAGGCCGTCGAGGTCGATACGGGTGGCCGGGGTGCCCTCGCTGTCCGGGGTCTCGTCCTTGTCGGGGGTCTCGAAGGGGCGGCCGTGGCGCTGCGGGCCGAAGGGCGAGGGTGTGGTGGCGGCCAGGGTGATCAGGTGCGGGCGGGCGCCGACCACGAACGCGAGGTCGAAGACGTGCTCGTCGTAGACCGGGTCGAAGGCGCGGTTGGAGAGGAACGCGAGGTGTCTGCCGTCGAGGGTGAAGGCGGGGGCGTAGTCCTGGAAGCGCAGGGGCGTCGCCTCGGTGACCGACAGGTCGGTGGTGTGGGCGATACGCAGCTGCGAGAGCGGGCGGGGGCCGGGGTGGGCCCAGGCGAGCCAGGCGGAGTCGGGTGAGAAGGCGAGGCCGCAGACCTCGCCGTCGTCGCTGCGGTCGACCTCGCGGACCTCGCCGGTCTCCCGCTCGACCAGCAGCAGGCGTCCGTCGTGAGCGGCCACGGCGGCCCGGCCGCCGTCGGGGGCCATGGCCAGCTCCAGGACCCGGCCGAGCTGTCCGGCGGCGAGCCGGCGCGGGGGCGCACCGGGCACGGTGCCGGTCGCCGGGGCGAACTCCAGGGCGTCCTCGCCCTCCGCGTCCGTCACCCACACCGCCCACTCCTCGCCCTCGGCGCGGAAGGCGCGCGGCAGCCGGGCGCGCACACCGGAGGTGGCGGCGAGGGCGCGGGCGGGCCCGGAGCGGTGGGTGACCCAGTGGACCCCGCCGCGCACGCAGACGGCGCTGCCGCGCGCGGTGTGGTCGGGGGACGCCTCGCCGAACCAGTGGGCCGGGTTCACCGGACGCGGCCGCAGATCGACCCGCGGCCCGCCGAGGCGCACGTCCAGCCGGCGCGGCTCGGCGCCCTCCAGGTCGTCCAGCAGCCACAGTTCACCGGCGCAGGCGTAGACGACCCGGCTGCCGTCACCGGAGGCGTGCCGGGCGTAGAAGCCGCCCTCGGTCGGGGTGTGCCGGCGCAGGTCGGAGCCGTCGGCGAGGGAGGAGTACAGGGCGCCGGTGCCCTCGTGGTCGCTGAGGAAGGCGATCCGGTCGCCGGCCCACACCGGGCACTCGATGTTGCCGTCGATGTCCTCGTGCAGCCGGACGAACTCGCCGGCACCTTCTGCGCCTTCGGCGGCACGGTCGATCCACAGCTTGCCCGCGGTGCCGCCCCGGTAGCGCTTCCAGTGGGCGGCCTCGCGGCCCATCGGCGCGGACAGCAGCACGGTGGCCGGGCCGGACGCCACATCGCCGACCGGGCCGTACGGCAGGGGCGTCGCGGGTCCGCCGTCCAGCGGGACGGCGTGTGCCCAGGTGTGCCGGAAGCTGGCCCGGCCCTGCGCGCCGAGCGCCAGCACCCGCCCGTCGGCGGTCCAGCCGCGCACCTCGGTACGGCGGTTGCCCCAGTACGTCAGCCGGTCGGCGGGCCCGCCCTCGACGGGGGCGACATGCACCTCGGGCGCGCCGTCGCGGGTGGAGGTCCAGGCGAGGGACCGTCCGTCCGGCGATATCCGGGGCATGGTCACCGGCATGTTGTCGGCGCTGACCCGCCAGGCCCTGCCGCCGTCGAGGGGCGCGAGCCAGACGTCGTCCTCGGCGACGAAGGCCACTAAGTCGCCGTGCACATGGGGGAATCGGAGATAGGCCGAGGACGTCGTGGTTCTCGTCGAAGCACCCTGAGTCACCCCGTCACTGTACGCAGCGACCGGTGCGCCCCGCGCCCCTTCCGATCACTTGCCCCGCGTCATTTGCCCGCGGCGGGCCAGCAGGTGGGGTCGCCCTTGCACCAGACCGTCTCGGTGACGGTGACCGTCACGGTCGGCCGGCCGCCGCCGGGGTGGTGGGTGGGCGGCCGGTACGTCGGTCCGGGCCGGGCGGCGCAGTCGCCGAGCCCGTCCACGTGGAACACCTGCCTGCCACCGACCTCGGCCGTCAGGTCGCCGCGCACACAGGCGCCGTCGACGGCCTTGGTCACCTTCCCGGTGACGGTGATCTTCCGCCCGTCCTTGGTCTCGCCCCGGCAGTCGACGGTTACGACCGTGGTCTCGGCCGGCGAGGGCGTCCCGCCGGCCGTCCTGCCTCCGTTGCCGTAGGTGCCGGTGCAGGTGAGCCAACTGACGTCCACATGCTGCCGTTTCAGCGCGGCCGTCGCGGTCGTCTGGGTGGTGTAGGCGGCGGTGGCGGAACCGATACCGCCCGGCTGGCACGCCACCACGGTCCCACCGGCCGCCACGACCAGCCCCACCACGGCCACCGTCCGCGTCCCGCGCGTCCCGCACCGAATCCGCCGCAAAGCCCCCATGCAGGGCAGAGTGCCACCGACTCGGGCGGCGCGAAAGGCCGCATACGGTCACTCACGCGATCCGGGGAGGGGGCAGCACCCCGAAGGGGCGCGCAGCGCCTGTCAGCCGCGCAGCAGCAGCCACTCCTGGAGTTCGACGAGATTGCCCTCGGGGTCCTTGAGGTGGGCCACGCGCATCCGGTCGGTCATCGGGGCCGGGCCGTGCAGCAGGGTGGCGCCGCGGGCGGTGATCTGCGCGCAGTAGGCGTCGAGATCCTCCACGCGCAGCACCACCAGGGAGCGGTGGCCGTTGACGGTGTCGCCCAGTTCGTCCAGGATCTCGGCCATCATCGCGCGGTCCTGCAGCGCGATCCCGGCGGATCCGGCGTGCGGGCTGAACTTCTCGTACGGGCCCTCGGTCGCCCCGGACTGCGGCTTGAGGCCGAGGACATCGGCGTAGAAGCGGTAGCAGGCGGCGAAGTCGGTGACCAGGAGCCGGACTTGGGCGAGTTCCACGATGTCCCCCAGATGTCAGGACCAGCGGCCGGTACGGCCCAGCAGCAGGGCCGTGGCGGCGGTGCCGGCGGTTGATGTGCGCAGCACGGTGGGACCGAGCACGCAGGCCTGTGCGCCGGCCTCCTCGAAGAGCGCCAACTCGTCGCGCGCGACGCCTCCTTCGGGGCCGACGACCAGCACGATCTCGCCCTCGGTGGGCAGTTCGGCGCTCGCCAGCGGCCGGCTCTCGTGCTCGAAGTCGGAGTGCAGCACGCCGGCGAAGTCGGCTTTGGCGAGAAGTGCGGCAACCTGCTTGGTGGTCGCCGCGTCCGCGATCTCGGGGAAGCGCAGCCGGCGGGACTGCTTGCCGGCCTCGCGTGCGGTGGCCCGCCACTTGGCGAGCGCCTTCAGCCCCCGCTCGCCCTTCCACTGGGTGATGCACCGGGCGGCCTGCCAGGGCACGATCGCGTCGACGCCGGTCTCCGTCATCGTCTCCACGGCCAGCTCACCGCGGTCGCCCTTGGGCAGGGCCTGGACGACGGTGATCCTGGGGCTGGGCTCGGGTTCGACCGGAAACTCGAAGGGCTCGACGACCATGTGGTCCTTGCCCGAGACACTGACGACGACCCCGGCCGCGCCCCGCCCCTTGCCGTCCGTCAGCACCACGTTCTCGCCGGGCTGCAGCCGCCGTACGGAGACCGCGTGCCGCCCCTCGGGGCCGTCGACGTCGACGACCGAGCCGGGGCCCACGCCCTGAAGCGAGTCGACGACGAACACCGGCGCGGTCATCGCGGACCGCCCTGGGCCGACAACGCTGTCCTCGCGGCGTCGAGTTCGCCGACGAGGACCTCCACCAGGCGCCCGGCCGCGATCTCCCGGGCCATCCGGTGGCCCTGCCCCGCGAACAGCGACATGCCCTGGGCGTCCCCGGCCTTGGCGGCGGCCTTGCGCAACGGCGAGGTCAGGTGGTTGATCTCGGGGTAGGCGGCGGGGGCGTAGGGGCCGTGCTCGCGCACGAAGCGGTTGACCAGGACGCGCGCCGGACGGCCGGAGAACGCGCGGGTCAGCTCGGTGCGGACGAAGAGGGGGTTGGTCAGCGCCTGCTTGTGCAGGGCGTGGGCGCCGGACTCGGGGGTGGCGAGGAAGGCGGTGCCCAGCTGGGCGGCGCTCGCGCCGGCCGCGAGTACGGCGGCGATCTGGCTGCCGCGCATGATGCCACCGGCGGCGACGACCGGGATGCCGACGGCCTCGCGGATCTGCGCGACCAGCGCGAGCAGACCCGTGCCGCTGCCGTCGTTCTCGGGAAGGTCCCGATGGGTGCCCTGGTGTCCGCCGGCCTCCACGCCCTGCGCGATCACCGCGTCCGCACCGGCCTGCTCGACCGCACGGGCCTCCTCGGCGGTCGTGGCCGTGACCAGGGTGAAGGTGCCGGCCCGGCGCAGCTTGTCGAACACCTCCCGGCTCGGCACACCGAAGTGGAAGGAGACCACCGGCACCGGGTTGTCGAGGAGTACGGCGAGCTTGGCGTCGTACCCGTCGTCCCGGCCGCTGTCCGGATCGCCCAGCTCGGTCTCGTACCAGGCGGCCTCGCCGGCCAGCTGGTGGGCGTAGACCTCGACGGCACCGGACTCGGCCTGCTCGCGCTGCGGTATGAAGACGTTCACGCCGAACGGACGGCTCGTGAGCCCCCGCAACTGCTTGATCTCCTGGTACATGCCGTCGGCGGTCTTGTACCCGGCGGCGAGGAACCCGAGGCCACCGGCCTCGGAGACAGCGGCGGCGAGCTGCGGGACGGAGACACCGCCCGCCATGGGGGCCTGCACGATCGGGTGGGGGAAGAGATCGGTCAGCGCGGAGGACATGACCGCATGTTGTCACGTCCTCAGAACAAGTCCGAATCGGGGCTTCCCACGGCATAGGACAGGGGCATACCGGGTGCCGAGGCGCCGCCGTACGCCCCTGCCCGCCATCGGTTCAGCGACCGTTGAAGGCATCCTTCAGCCGGGAGAACAACCCCTGCTGCCCCGGCTGGAACTGGCCCTGCGGGCGCTCTTCGCCGCGCAGTTTGGCCAGCTCGCGCAGCAGCCGCTCCTGCTCCGGGTCCAGCTTGGTCGGTGTCTGCACCTCGACGTGGACGATCAGGTCGCCCCGGCCGCCGCCGCGCAGATGTGTGACACCCCGGTTGTGCAGCGGGATCGACTGGCCGGACTGGGTGCCGGGCCGGATGTCGACCTCCTCCATGCCGTCCAGGGTCTCCAGCGGGACCTTGGTGCCGAGGGACGCCGCGGTCATCGGGATGGTGACCGTGCAGTGCAGATCGTCGCCGCGCCGCTGGAAGGTCGAGTGCGGCAGCTCGTGGATCTCGACGTAGAGGTCACCGGCCGGACCGCCACCGGGCCCGACCTCGCCCTCACCGGCGAGCTGGATCCGCGTGCCGTTGTCGACACCGGCCGGGATCTTCACGGTCAGCGTCCGGCGGGAGCGGACACGGCCGTCGCCGGCGCACTCCGGGCACGGGGTCGGCACGACCGTGCCGAAGCCCTGGCACTGCGGGCAGGGCCGCGAGGTCATGACCTGGCCCAGGAAGGACCGGGTGACCTGCGAGACCTCACCGCGACCGCGGCACATGTCACATGTCTGGGCGGTGGTGCCCGGAGCGGCACCCTCCCCGTTGCAGGTGTTGCAGACGACCGCGGTGTCGACCTGGATGTCCTTGGTCGTCCCGAAGGCCGCCTCGTCCAGCTCGATCTCGATGCGGATCATCGCGTCCTGGCCGCGCCGGGTGCGCGAGCGCGGGCCGCGCTGCGACGCCGTGCCGAAGAACGCGTCCATGATGTCGGAGAAGTTGCCGAAGCCACCGGCCCCGAAGCCGCCCGCGCCCGCGCCGCCGCTCTGCGAGAGCGGATCGCCGCCGAGGTCGTAGACCTGCTTCTTCTGCGGGTCCGAGAGCACCTCGTAAGCGGCGTTGATCTCCTTGAACCGCTCCTGGGTCTTCGGGTCGGGGTTGACGTCCGGGTGCAGCTCGCGCGCGAGCCGACGGAACGCCTTCTTGATCTCATCCTGCGACGCGTCGCGGCGCACGCCGAGAACGGCGTAGTAGTCCGTGGCCACTTACGACTCCGCCAGGATCTGTCCGACGTACCGTGCCACTGCGCGTACCGCTCCCATCGTTCCCGGGTAGTCCATGCGGGTCGGTCCGACCACGCCGAGCTTGGCAACCGCCTCGCCGCCCGAACCGTAGCCGACCGACACGACGGAGGTGGAGTTGAGTCCCTCATGGGCGTTCTCGTGCCCGATGCGCACCGTCACGCCCGGATCCTTCGCCTCGCCGAGGAGCTTGAGGAGCACGACCTGCTCCTCGAGGGCCTCCAGGACGGGCCGGATCATGAGGGGAAAGTCATGCCCGAAGCGGGTGAGATTGGCGGTGCCGCCGATCATCAACCGCTCCTCGTTCTCCTCGACAAGTGTCTCCAGGAGAGTGGAGAGCACCATCGAGACCGTACCGCGGTCCTCGGCCTCGAAGGCCTCCGGCAGGTCCTCCACCAGCCGCGGCACATCCGCGAACCGGCGGCCCGCGACCCGGCTGTTCAGCCGTGCGCGCAGGTCGGCGAGGGAGGCCTCGCCGAAGGGCGCCGGGCAGTCGACCATCCGCTGCTCGACCCGGCCGGTGTCCGTGATCAGCACGAGCATCACACGCGCGGGGGCGAGTGAGAGCAGCTCCACATGCCGGACGGTGGACCGGGTCAGGGACGGGTACTGCACGACGGCGACCTGCCGGGTCAGCTGCGCGAGCAGCCGCACGGTCCTGGCCACCACGTCGTCGAGGTCGACGGCGCCCTCCAGGAAGTTCTGGATCGCCCGCCGCTCCGGCGCGGTCATCGGCTTGACGCCCGCCAGCTTGTCGACGAACAGGCGGTAGCCCTTGTCGGTGGGGATGCGCCCGGCACTCGTGTGCGGCTGGGCGATGAACCCCTCCTCCTCCAGGGCCGCCATGTCGTTGCGGACGGTCGCCGGGGAGACCCCGAGGTTGTGCCGCTCGGTCAGGGCCTTCGAACCGACCGGCTCCTCGGTGCCGACATAGTCCTGGACGATGGCGCGCAGCACCTGAAGCCTGCGTTCACTCAGCATTCGCGCGCACCTCCAGCACGTCGTCCCCTCTGTCCCGCGATTCGTCCGCCTGGCACTCTTCGCATGCGAGTGCCAGCGTTCCCGGCCCCAGTGTACGGCTGTCCGGTACACCCGGGGCAAGGTCGGTACGGTCACGGCGGCTCGTGAGGCTAGCGTCGCGGTATGACGGTGACTTGGGAAGAGCTGGGGTGGCAGCGGCTGGCCGCCGGGATCGGCCGGTGCCGGCTGCCCGGCTGGGACTGCACGGCCGGGCTGGTCGTCGGGGACGGCACGGCCCTGCTCGTGGACGCCGGTTCCGGCCTGGCCGAGGGCGCGCGGCTGCGGGCGCAGGCCGAGGAACTGGCCGGCGGCCGTGTGACCCATCTCGCTTTGACCCACTCCCACTTCGACCACGTCTTCGGGGCGGCGGCCTTCGCGGGCGCGGAGACGTACGGGGCGGTGGGCCTGGACTCCGTCTTCGCCCACGAGCGCGAGGAACTGCGCCTGGACGCGATCAGGAACGGTCTTGCGGCCGCCGACGCCGACGAGGCGGTGGACGCGCTGACCGTGCCCCGGCACCTGGTCTGCGGCGAGTGGACCCTCGACCTCGGCGCGGGCCGCCAGGCGCTGCTGGCGAACGTGGGACCGGGGCACACCGCCCACGACCTCGCGGTCCTGGTCCCCGGCTCCCCGGAGGTGGTCTTCTGCGGCGACCTGGTCGAGGAGTCCGGCGAGCCTCAAGCCGGTCCCGACGCCGTCCCGACCCGCTGGCCGGCCGCGCTCGACCGGCTGCTCGCGCTGGGCGGCGAGGACGCGCTGTACGTGCCCGGTCACGGAGCGGTGGTCGACGCGGCGTTCGTACGACGCCAACGCGACCAGCTGGCAACGCGCTTCGGCGTGTCGTAGGCACGGCCGCGCAGCTTCTCCTATCGTCGTCCGAATGCGCCCACCCGTCTCCCGTCACCGCCCCTCCGACGAGGGCCCTGCGGGCCCGCGCTCTCGTGTGTACTCCGCCGATCTCACCCCGCCGTGGAAGAAGCAGCAGCCCGCGCCGGAGGTGACCGCGGAGCCGGGCCTGGTGGTGGAGGAGCCCGGGACCGGGTTCTGCGGCGCGGTGATCCGCTGCGAGGCCGGCACGGTGACCCTGGAGGACCGCTTCGGCAAGCACCGGGTGTTCCCGCTGGAGCCTCGCGGGTTCCTGCTGGAGGGCAGGGTGGTGACCCTGGTGCGGCCCGCCACCGGTCCGGTACGGCCCGCCCGCACCGCCTCCGGCTCGGTCGCCGTCCCCGGCGCCCGCGCCCGGGTGGCCCGCGCCGGCCGCATCTACGTCGAGGGCCGGCACGACGCCGAGCTGGTCGAGAAGGTGTGGGGCGACGACCTGCGGATCGAGGGCGTGGTCGTGGAGTACCTGGAGGGCGTGGACGACCTCCCCTCGATCGTGTCCTCCTTCGCGCCGGGCCCGGACGCACGCCTGGGCGTCCTCGTGGACCACTTGGTGCCGGGCACGAAGGAGTGGCGCATCGCCGAGTCGGTGACCAGCGAACACGCGCTGGTGGTCGGCCACCCCTACATCGACGTCTGGGAGGCCGTGAAGCCGTCGTCGCTGGGCATCGAGTCCTGGCCGCGCGTCCCGCACGGCCAGGACTGGAAGACGGGCGTGTGCCGGGCCCTGGGCTGGCCGTCGGAGAACACCGGGGCGGTGTGGCAGGCGATCCTGAAGCGGGTGGGCTCCTACAAGGACCTGGAGCCGGAGCTGCTGGGGCGGGTGGAGGAGCTGATCGACTTCGTCACGGGCAGCGCTGGGGCCTGACGCCGGGAAAGGTGCCGAACTCGCTGGATCAGTCCACCAGGTCCCTGACCACCGCATCCGCCAGCAACCGCCCCCGCAGCGTCAGCACGGCCCGCCCCTGCCCGTACGGCCCCTCCTGGAGCAGCCCCTCTGCCAGCGCCCGCCGGGAAGCCGCCAGGCCCTCCTCCTTCAGCAGCGACAGCGGCACGCCCTCCCGCAGCCTCAGCTCCAGCAGGATCCGCTCCACGCGCCGGTCCTCCTCGGACAGCAGCTCGCGGCCCGCGCCCGGGGAGCGGCCGGAGGCGAGAGCCGCCGCGTACGCGCCGGGGTGCTTGACGTTCCACCAGCGCACCCCGCCCACGTGCGAGTGCGCCCCGGGGCCCGCGCCCCACCAGTCCGCGCCCCGCCAGTACAGCTCGTTGTGCAGGCAGCGGCCCGCCTCCGAGGTGGCCCAGTTGGAGACCTCGTACCAGTCGAAGCCCGCCGCGCGGAACATCTCCTCGGCGATCAGATAGCGGTCCGCGTGCACGTCGTCGTCCGTCATCGGGACCTCGCCCCGGCGGATCCGGCGGGCGAGCTGGGTGCCCTCCTCGACGATCAGCGCGTACGCGCTGACGTGGTCCGGGCCCGCTCCGATCGCCGCGTCCAGCGACGCCCGCCAGTCGTCGTCGCTCTCCCCCGGCGTGCCGTAGATCAGGTCGAGGTTGACGTGCTCGAAGCCCGCGGCACGCGCCTCCGCCACGCAGGCCTCGGGGCGGCCCGGGGTGTGGGTGCGGTCGAGCACGCGCAGCACATGCCGCTTCGCGCTCTGCATGCCGAAGGAGATCCGGTTGAAGCCGCCCTCCCGGAGCGTGGCGAGATACGCGGGGTCCACCGACTCGGGGTTCGCCTCGGTGGTGATCTCGGCGTCGGGCGCGAGGCCGAACTCGTCCCGGATCGCGGCCAGCATCCGTACCAGGTCGTCCGCGGCCAGCAGGGTCGGCGTACCGCCGCCGACGAACACCGTACGAACCTGACGCGGATCGTCGCCGAGCACCTTGCGGGCGAGGCGGACCTCGTCGGTCAGCGTGTCCGCGTAGTTGTCGCGGGAGGCCAGTACGCCGCCCGTGCCGCGCAGCTCGGTCGCGGTGTAGGTGTTGAAATCGCAGTAGCCGCAGCGGGTCGCGCAGTACGGCACGTGCAGATAGAAGCCGAGCGGGCGGGCGGCGGCCCCGGCGAGCGCGTGCGCGGGCAGCGCGCCGTCGGCGGGGACGGGCTCACCGTCGGGAAGTGCGGAAGGCATGCCTTCCATTGTCCCGTACGCCCGCCCGTACGACCGTCCCGTACGCCCGCCGCGACGGCGGCGCTCACTCCGCCTGGAGCACCAGCAGCGCGAGATCGTCCTCGAGAGGGCCGTCGCCGAAGTCGTCCACGAGGCGCCGGATCCTTTCCGCGATCAGTTCGGCGGTGAGCCCGGCGCAGCCGGACAGGGCGAGGGCGAGCCCGTCGGCGTCGTCGAACTGGCGGGAGCCGGAGCGGCGCTCGGTCACCCCGTCGGTGACGCACAGCAGGCTGTCGCCGGGCCGAAGGTCGAGCGTCTCGCTGGTGTAGGTCTCGTCCTCGACCACGCCGAGCAGGGTCTGCGGGCCCGCGGCGGTGCGCACGGTGCCGTCGGGGCCGAGGACGAGCGGCAGCGGATGCCCGGCGGAGGCGAGGGTGCAGCGGACTCCGCCGTCGTACGGGGTCAACTCGCCGTAGAGCAGCGACAGGAAGCGGGTCTGCGGGCCGTCCCCGGGGAGCACCGGCCGCCCGCCGGCGGCGACCAGGGCGCGGGCGGCGGCGTCGGCGGCCTCGGTGGCGTCGTCGAGGAGGAGCTGGTTGAGGCGGTCGAGGACGTCGGCGACGCGATACCCCTCGCGGGCGAGCAGCCGCAGCCAGGGCCGGGCGAGGCCGATCACGACCGCCGCCTCGGGGCCCTTGCCCTGGACGTCGCCGACGGCGAAGCACCAGCGGCCGTCGCCCGCCGGGAAGAGGTCGTAGAAGTCGCCGCTGGGGCCGCCCTTGTCGCAGGGCTCGTACACGAGCGCGCTGCTCAGGCCGGGGATCTCGGCGACCGCGCCGGGCAGCAGGCCGCGCTGCAGGACGGCGCTGATGGTGGCCTGGCGGGCGTACTGGCGCGCCGCGCCGATGGCGAGCGCCACCCGGCGGCCGAGGTCCTCGACGAGCCCGGTGACCTCGTCGGGGAAGCGGGCGAGCCCGCACCGGCCGATGACCAGTGTGCCGAGCGGCCGGCCGCCCGCGATCAGCCGGTACGCCAGCGCCGTCCCGTCGGCGCCCCGCGAGCCGAGCGCATGGCCGGGCCACGGGTACGGCTCGGGGCCGGAGCGCATCCCGTCGGGCGGGCAGGGCGGCTCCTTCTCCAGGGCGCACCGCAGCTCCTCGATGCGGTTCTCGCTGGCGTGCCAGACCCGGTCGGGGCCCGCGTCGGCGCCGCCGCGCACGGTCGCCTCGTCCTCCAGCCACACCGCGCACCAGTCGGCGAGGCGGGGCACGATGAGCTGGCCGGTCAGGGCGGTCACCAGGTTCTCGTCGAGCTGTCCGGCGAGCAGGTCGGAGGCCTCGGCGAGGAAGGACAGCGCGCCCCGGCCGAGCCAGTCCCGGTCGCCGACGGAGCGGTGCGGCTGCGGGGCGAGATCCTCGGCGACCGCCAGGGCCGCGTCCGGCGCGGGCGCGTACGGGTCCTCGACACCGCCCGGGGGCAGCCGCGCCCAGACCGTCTTGGCGCCGGTGCGGTAGGTGACGCCCCAGGACTCGGCGAGGGTGGTCACCAGCCGCAGGCCGCGCCCGTACTCGGGGGTGTCGTACGCCGCCTCGCCGCCGAGGGGATCGCGCGGCGCGCGGGAGGGATGCCGGTCGTGGACCTCCACGACGAACGCGCCGTCCTCCTCCAGGCGCCAGTCGACCTCCACGTCCGTACCGGCGTGCACGACGGCGTTGGTGACCAGTTCGCTGACGACGGCCAGGGCGTCGTCGGCGAGCCGGGCCGAGACATCGGACGCCTCGGCCAGCGCGGCCTGCACCAGCGCACGGGCCGAGCCGGGCGCGTGCGGGCTTCCGGGCAGCGTGGCCCGCCCCCGCACCCCCCTGGCCCGGGGCTCGCTCTCCCGCTGCGTCGGTATGGCCGCCATGTCCATGCGGCCCAGGGTGACAGACCGGGGGTACGCATAAGCGTGGAGTCACCGAAGTGGCCAGAAGACGGAACCTTTTGAGCACCGGTGGCCACCAAAGGGGCGCGGGGAACGGCGCGGGCAACCACGGACGACCCGCGGCCGCCACGGTCCCCGCCGCCCCTCGGGGGATCGCGCTACGCCTCCCGCGTCCCGGCGTACATGTCATCGATGAGGTGCTTGTACTCCCGCTCCACCACGGGCCGCTTCAGCTTCAGGCTCGGCGTGATCTCCCCGTGCTCCACATCGAGGTCCCGCGGCAGCAGCCGGAACTTCTTGATCGTCTGCCACCGCTGCAGCCCCTCGTTGAGCTGCCGCACATATCCGTCGACCATCTCCACGGTCTGCGGCGCGGCGACGATCTCCGCGTACGGCCGCCCCGCCAGTCCGTGCTCCTTCGCCCAGTCCAGGAGCGCGATCTCGTCCAGGGCGATGAGGGCGGTGCAGTAGTTCCGGTCGGCGCCGTGCACCAGGATGTTGGAGACGTACGGGCACACCGCCTTGAACTGGCCCTCGACCTCGGCCGGTGCGACGTACTTGCCGCCGGAGGTCTTGATGAGGTCCTTCTTGCGGTCGGTGATGCGCAGATAGCCGTCGGGCGACAGCTCGCCGATGTCGCCGGTGTGGAACCAGCCGTCGGACTCCAGCACCTCGGCGGTCTTCTCGGGCAGCCCGTGGTAGCCCTCCATGATGCCGGGGCCGCGCAGCAGGATCTCGCCGTCGTCGGCGATGCGCACCTCCGTGCCGGGCAGCGGCTTGCCCACGGTTCCGGTGCGGTAGGCCTCGCCGGGGTTGACGAAGGAGGCCGCGGAGGACTCGGTGAGGCCGTAGCCCTCCAGGATGTGGATGCCGGCGCCGGCGAAGAAGTAGCCGATCTCGGGCGCGAGCGCGGAGGCGCCGGAGACACAGGCGCGCAGCCGGCCGCCGAAGGCCTCGCGGAGCTTGGCGTAGACGAGGGTGTCGGCGACCTTGTGCTTGGCGGCCAGCCCGAACGGCGCCGAGGCGGTGCCGGTACGGCGGAAGTTGTCCTGGGTGGCCTTGGCGTACTCGCGGGCCACGTCGGCGGCCCACTGGAAGATCTTGTACTTGGCCGGGCCGCCCTCGCGGGCCTTGGCGGCGACGCCGTTGTAGACCTTCTCGAAGATGCGCGGCACGGCCGCCATGTACGTCGGCCGCACCACCGGAAGATTCTCGATGATCTTGTCGACGCGGCCGTCGACGGCGGTGACGTGCCCGACCTCGATCTGCCCGGAGGTGAGGACCTTGCCGAAGACGTGCGCGAGCGGCAGCCACAGGTACTGCACGTCGTCGATGGTGACCAGGCCGGTCGCGGCGATCGCCCTCGCCATGTACGACCAGTTGTCGTGCGGCAGGCGCACGCCCTTGGGGCGGCCGGTGGTGCCGGAGGTGTAGATGAGGGTGGCGAGCTGGTCCCGGGTGATCGCGCCGACCCGCTCCTTGATCAGCTCCGGGTGCTTCTCCAGGAAGGCGGCGCCGCGCTGCTCCAGCTCGGCGAGGGTGGTCACCCAGTCGCTGGTCTCCACGCCGGCCGGGTCGATGACGACGACCTTGGTCAGCTCGGGCAGCTCGTCGCGCTTCTGCAGCGCCTTGGCGACCTGGGCCGCGTCCTCGGCGATCAGCACCCGGCTCTCGGAGTCGGAGAGGATGAAGGCCGACTCGTCCTCGTTGGTCTGCGGGTAGATGGTCGTCGTCGCGCCGCCGGCGCACATGATCCCGAGGTCGGCGAGGAGCCACTCGACGCGGGTGGAGGAGGCGAGCGCGACCCGCTGCTCCGGCTGCACGCCCAGTTCGACGAGCCCCGCCGCGATCGCGTACACGCGCTCGGCCGCCTGCGCCCAGCTGAGCGACTTCCACTCGTCGGGGCCCTGACCGGAGGCTGGGGGCACCGGGTATCGGTAGGCCTCGGCGTCCGGTGTGGCCGCCACGCGCTCCAGGAAGAGGGCCGCCACGGAGGGCGGACGGTTCTCGATCAGGGTCTGTGTGTCGCTCACGACATCCTCCGGGGCCCGCGACGGTGCGGCTGACTCGGTGCGGCTGGGTTCACTCACGGTGGGGGTTCGAGCTGTTGTTTAACTCGCGAGTAACTATCGAGCAGGGATCAGGGTAAGCCGCGACCGGCCGCTGCGTAAGGGGCTTCGGCCTGTCACTTTCCACGGAGAGCGACACTACCCACGCGTAGGGGCCCGCCGCGCTTTCGCACGACAGGCCCCCGTGTGTCCGGGTTGCGGACGCAACTCGCTGTTACCGCTGGTTACTTCTTGCCCTTGGCCGACCCCGCGCTGTCATCGCTGGACAGGACGGCGATGAAGGCCTCCTGCGGAACCTCCACGGAACCCACCATCTTCATCCGCTTCTTGCCTTCCTTCTGCTTCTCCAGCAGCTTCCGCTTACGGGAGATGTCACCGCCGTAGCACTTGGCGAGGACGTCCTTGCGGATGGCGCGGATGGTCTCGCGGGCGATCACCCGGGAGCCGATGGCGGCCTGGATGGGCACCTCGAAGGCCTGCCGCGGGATCAGCTCGCGCAGCTTGGCGACGAGCCGCACCCCGTACGCGTACGCGGCGTCCTTGTGGGTGATCGCCGAGAAGGCGTCCACCTTGTCGCCGTGCAGCAGGATGTCGACCTTGACCAGGCTGGAGGTCTGCTCGCCGGTGGGCTCGTAGTCGAGGGACGCGTAGCCGCGGGTCTTGGACTTCAGCTGGTCGAAGAAGTCGAAGACGATCTCCGCGAGCGGGAGGGTGTAGCGGATCTCGACGCGGTCCTCGGAGAGGTAGTCCATGCCGAGCAGGGTGCCGCGCCGGGTCTGGCACAGCTCCATGATCGAGCCGATGAACTCGGTCGGCGCCAGGATGGTGGCGCGCACGACCGGCTCGTACACCTCGTCGATCTTCCCCTCGGGGAACTCGCTCGGGTTGGTGACGACATGCTCCCTGCCGTCCTCCATGACCACGCGGTAGACCACGTTCGGCGCGGTGGCGATCAGGTCGAGGCCGAACTCGCGCTCCAGGCGCTCCCGGATCACGTCCAGGTGCAGCAGGCCGAGGAAACCGACGCGGAAGCCGAAGCCGAGGGCGGCGGAGGTCTCCGGCTCGTAGACCAGCGCGGCGTCGTTGAGCTGCAGCTTGTCGAGGGCCTCGCGCAGCTCGGGGTAGTCGGAGCCGTCGAGCGGATACAGACCGGAGAAGACCATGGGCTTCGGGTCCTTGTAGCCCCCGAGCGCCTCCGTGGCCCCCTTCTGCTGGCTGGTGACGGTGTCACCGACCTTGGACTGGCGGACGTCCTTCACACCCGTGATGAGGTAGCCCACCTCGCCGACGCCGAGGCCGTCGGCGGGCAGCATCTCGGG
Source organism: Streptomyces yokosukanensis (assembly GCF_001514035.1). GTDB lineage: Bacteria > Actinomycetota > Actinomycetes > Streptomycetales > Streptomycetaceae > Streptomyces > Streptomyces yokosukanensis. The sequence goes on from NZ_KQ948211.1 coordinate 430,327, forward strand.
CGAGCTGACACCGATCTCCAGCAGCTCGTGCGTCGCGCCGGTCGACATCATCTTGATGCGCTCGCGCTTGTTGAGCTGGCCGTCGATCACACGGACGTACGTCACGACACCGCGGTAGGAGTCGTAGACCGAGTCGAAGATCATCGCGCGGGCCGGCGCGTCGGCGACCCCGACCGGGGCCGGGATCTCCTTGACGACCTTGTTCAGCAGCACGTCGACACCGAGACCGGTCTTGGCGGAGACCTTCAGCACGTCGGACGGGTCGCACCCGACGAGGTTGGCCAGCTCCTCGGCGAACTTCTCGGGCTGGGCCGCGGGAAGGTCGATCTTGTTGAGCACGGGGATGATCGTGAGGTCGTTCTCCATCGCCAGGTAGAGGTTGGCGAGGGTCTGCGCCTCGATGCCCTGGGCGGCGTCGACGAGGAGGATGGTCCCCTCGCAGGCGGCGAGCGACCGCGAGACCTCGTAGGTGAAGTCGACGTGCCCCGGGGTGTCGATCATGTTGAGGATGTGCGTCGTGCCCTGGTCGGGGCCCTCGGTCGGGGCCCAGGGCAGACGCACCGCCTGGGACTTGATCGTGATGCCGCGCTCGCGCTCGATGTCCATCCGGTCGAGGTACTGAGCACGCATCTGCCGCTGCTCGACCACACCGGTCAGCTGGAGCATCCGGTCGGCGAGCGTGGACTTGCCGTGGTCGATGTGCGCGATGATGCAGAAATTGCGGATCAGAGCCGGGGCGGTACGGCTCGGCTCGGGCACATGGTTAGGGGTCGCGGGCACGCAGGGTCCTGTCTCTTGAGGCGCCTTATGCCTCGGGTCGGATCGATACGTAGCCTCCATGGTCCCACGCGAAGGGACCGAGGACCGTTTTGGGCCGCTCGCAGGGCCACTGGTACTGTAGATGGCTGTGCCTCATGCCCTCTCAGCGCGAGGCACGTCAGAGAAATTTTGGATCACCGGTACGGGACCTGCACGGCCCCGCACCAGAACCTGAAAAGGCTCCTTCGTGGCGAACATCAAGTCCCAGATCAAGCGGATCAAGACCAACGAGAAGGCTCGGCTGCGCAACAAGGCCGTCAAGTCCTCCCTGAAGACCGCGATCCGCAAGGCCCGCGAGGCCGCTGCCGCGGGTGACGTGGAGAAGGCCACCGCGCTGTCCCGCGAGGCCGCGCGCAAGCTCGACAAGGCCGTCTCCAAGGGCGTCATCCACAAGAACCAGGCCGCCAACAAGAAGTCGGCGCTTGCTTCCAAGGTCGCGACCCTCCAGGGCTGAACCCCCTTTCTGATCTGACCGCCGGACGGACCCAGAGCGGGCCCTCTCTCATCCGCTCCCGCCCGGCACCCCAGGAGTCACACGCGGCCTGCGTTCGCCACGCGGGTGTGACTCCGCCCGTCTTGAACCGAAGACCCCGGTGTCCCACCCTTCCCCAGGGCGGACACCGGGGTCTTCGGCATACCGGAGGCCGGGAAACCACTTCCCAGTCGCCCCCCGAAGCCCCACGGGCGTGGCGGGCAAGCGGGGCCAGAGGCGAAGCGCCTGGTGGGGGCTGGGGCGAAGGGCCTGGTGGGGGCTGGGGTGAAGGTCCTGGTGGGCCCCGGGGCGAAGCACTCGGTGGAGGCCGGGGTGAAACTCCCGGCGAGACCGGGGCGAAGCACTCGGTGGAGGCCGGGGTGAAACTCCCGGCGAGACCGGGGCGAAGCACTCGGTGGAGGCCGGGGTGAAACTCCCGGCGAGACCGGGGCGAAGCACTCGGTGGAGGCCGGGGTGAAACTCCCGGCGGGACCGGGGCGAAGGTCCCGGCAAGGGCCAGGGCGGAGCTTCCGGCAAGGGCCAGGGCGGAGCTTCCGGCAAGGGCCGGGGCGGAGCCTATGGCGAAGGCCGGGGCGAAGGTCCCCGCGCGACCCGAGGCTGCGCCCATGGCAAGCACCGGGGCGAAACTCCCGTCGCGTCCCAAGGCGAAGTCCACGGCAAGGCCCGGGACGAAGCACCTGCCGCGACCCGGGGCGGAGTCCGCGGCAAGGACTGGGACGAAGCTCCCCGCGGGACCCGGGGCGGAGCCAATGGCGAGGGTCGGGGCGGAGCCCCAGCGCACCTGGCTACCCGCGTCCGCGGGACCGGGCGGCCCGAGCGATCACCACGACCGCTTTCTCCAACGCGTACTCAGGATCGTCGCCCCCGCCCTTGACCCCCGCGTCGGCCTCGGCGACAGCCCTGAGCGCCACCGCCACCCCGTCCGGAGTCCACCCCCGCATCTGCTGCCGCACCCGATCGATCTTCCACGGTGGCATCCCCAGCTCCCGCGCCAGATCGGCCGGCCGCCCCCCGCGCGCCGAGGACAGCTTCCCGATCGCCCGCACCCCCTGCGCCAGCGCACTGGTGATCATCACCGGCGCCACACCGGTCGCCAGCGACCAGCGCAGCGCCTCCAGCGCCTCCGCCGTACGCCCCTCCACGGCCCGGTCGGCGACCGTGAAGCTGGAGGCCTCGGCCCGGCCGGTGTAGTAACGCCCGACGACCGCCTCGTCGATCGTCCCCTCCACATCGGCGACCAGCTGGGAGACCGCCGAGGCCAGCTCCCGCAGATCGCTGCCGATGGCATCGCACAGCACCTGGCACGCCTCGGGCGTCGCCGACCGCCCGAACGAGCGGAACTCGCCCCGCACAAAAGCCAGCCGGTCCGCCGGCTTGGTCATCTTCGGGCAGGCCACCTCCCGCGCTCCCGCCTTGCGCGCGGCGTCCAGCAGCCCCTTGCCCTTGGCCCCGCCCGCGTGCAGCAGCACGAGCGTGATCTCCTCGGCGGGCGCCCCGAGATACGCCTTCACGTCCTTGACCGTGTCGGCGGACAGGTCCTGGGCATTGCGTACGACCACGACTTTCCGCTCGGCGAAGAGCGAGGGACTGGTCAACTCGGCGAGCGTGCCGGGCTGCAACTGGTCCGGGGTGAGGTCGCGTACGTCCGTGTCGGCGTCGGCGGCCTTGGCGGCGGCCACCACCTCCTGCACGGCACGGTCGAGCAGGAGGTCCTCCTGGCCCACGGCGAGCGTCACCGGGGCGAGAGGGTCGTCATTCGCAGTCTTCCTGGCCATCGCCTACAGCATCCCACGCGGCACTGACAACGAGTCGGCCCGCGCACTGCGAACGGCCCCCGAGCGACCCCGGAGTCCGCCCCGGGGTCACGGCTCCTCGCGCCAGCCGTCCCACTCCCCGGCGAACTCGTCCAGCTCAGCCGGGTCCAGCCGCTCGTGCTCGTCGCGCAGGACCACCAGCCACTGCGCGTCCTCGGCGTCGTCCTCACCGGCCAGCGCGTCGCGGACGAGCCGGGGTTCCTCGTCCAGGCCGAACCGCCGCCCGAGCGCCTCGGCCGCCTCCTCGGCGGCATCCCGGTCGGGCAGCACCAGCACGTGTCTCACATCGCTCACGGCCCCATTCTCCGGCACCGGGCAGCAGCCGGGAGCCCGGGTCGGCCCCTCAGCCCTCCGGCCCGGCCTTGGGCACGATCTGCATGTCGAGGTCGACCCGGATGCTCGACCCGACGACCGCGATGCCCCGCGCCAGCATGGACTGCCAGCTGACGGTGAAGTCGTCCCGGTGCAGCTCGGTGGTGGCCCGGCAGGCCGCCCGCACCTCGCCCTCCAGGCCGTTGCCGAGCCCCAGGTACTCGGTGTCGAGCGTGACCGTGCGGGTCACGCCGTGCAGCGACAGCGCGCCGGTGACGGCCCAGCGGCTGCCGCCCTTGTGCACGAACCGGTCGCTGTAGAACTCCAGCGTCGGAAACCGCCGCACGTCCAGGAAGTCCGCCGACCGCAGATGGTCGTCCCGCATCCGCACACCCGTGTCGATGGACGCGGCGTCGATCACCACGTGCATCGCCGACCGCTCCGTCCGCTCGGCGATGCGCAGCGCCCCGGCAAAGGTCTCGAACCTGCCATGGATCCGGGCCAGCCCGATGTGCCGCGCGGTGAACGCGATCGAGGAGTGGGCGGGTTCGATCTCCCAGTCGCCGGGCGCCGGCGGCTCCGGCGGACGGGCGACCTGGAGCGTCACGTCGCCCAGCGAGGAGAGCGAGTCCTCGACCACCAGCGCGGTGGCCCGGTAGGGCGCGTAGCCGTCGGCCGACACCGCGAGCCGGTAGTCCCCCGCCGGCAGCATCGTCATGAACGCCCCGTAGGGATCCGTACCCCCCGACACGACCTTGCGGCCCGTGGGGTCGCTGACCGCGAACTCGGCGCCGGCGACCGGCTCGTTGACCGGATCGACCACGCGGCAGCTGAGCACTCCGGCGTCCGGTGGTGTGTGAACCGCCGCCAGGGGACTCGTCCGTTGCACCCGGTTCGTCCGGTTACCCAGCCAGCGGCCGAACATCTACGACACCCCTGTACGCCTCGACATCATTCATTGCCGAAGGCCCATTCGATCACCGATGCGGCTTTCGAGGCAACACGGACCCACATCGTGGGAATCCAGCACATGCGCCGGAACTGAGCCGAATTAGGGGTTCGGATTCTGGTTTCGCACGGTCGGCACACAGTCCAGCCCGATCCCGAACCATTCCTGATACGTCGTCAGCACCTCCTCGTCCGTCGCCAGCTCCCGCGACTCACGGCTCCCTTCGATGTCCGTCGTCGTCACCGTCCGCCCGCCGAGCGTGATCCTCCCTCCGGCCTCGGTGATCCGTGAGCAGACCAGCGACCGGGTGAAGTGCGACAGCGGCGAGGTGCTGTGCCACCAGGCCCCGGCCACGAAGTCCCCGAGCACCCGGGGCCGCGACTCCAGCCGGTACTGCGGCTCGCCGTTCCGTACGACGTCCAGGTCCCCGGACCCGGCCGGTCCGCCGCCCACCCCGGCCGCGTCGGGTCGGGCGTCCAGCACCCGGAACACCCCACCGGGGTCGGCCTGCTCGCCGCGTTCCGCGTACCTCAACGGGTAGTGGCTGTGCGACCCGAACCCGACGTCCGCGAGCCAGACGTCACCCTCCACCGTCCGCACCCGCAGGGCGAGATGGTCGTACGGGATGCCGAGCCGGCCCTCGTCGCCGTACACGCGCCCGGAGAGCAACTCGACCTCGTAGCCGAGCGCCGTGAGCAACGCGCCGAACACGCCGTTCAGTTCGTAGCAGAAGCCGCCACGCCCCTGTCCGACCACCTTGTCCAGCAGCCGCTCCTCCTCCAGCACGATCTCCTCGCCGAGGTGGATCGACAGATTCTCGAAGGGGACGGTCCGCAGATGGCGCAGATGCAGCTCGCGCAGCGCCGGTCCGGTGGGCCGCTGCGGGCGCTCGGCCCCGATCCGGTGGAGATAGGCGTCGGCCTGGCTCGAGTTCATGGAACCAGTCTCAGCGATCACCGCGTCCTCAGTCTTTCGCCACCCGCAGCTCCCCTCCCGCCCCGCCTGTCCCGCCGACCGCGAGCGCTCCGTCCCGGTCGGTGCGCAGCACCAGCGTCCCGCCCGCCCGCAGCGCGGCCACGGTCGCCGGTGCCGGGTGACCGTAGGGGTTGTCGGCACCGCAGGAAATGAGGGCCACCCGGGGTGCCACGAGCCGCATCAGCTCCGGATCCTGATAGGCCGAGCCGTGATGAGCCACCTTCAGTACGTCCACCCCGGCCAGCTCGGCCGCCGCCGGTGACCGCGCCAGCGCCTGCTGGGCCGGCGGTTCGAGATCGCCCAGCAACAGCAGCCGCAGTCCGCCCGAGCGGACCAGCATCGCGACGCTCGCGTCGTTCGGGCCGTCCGGCTCCGGCACCGGGCCCGGCCATGCCGGGACCCGCGGGTCCGAGGGCGACGGCGTGCTCGGCGGAGGCCACAGGACCCGCCAGGAGAGCGGTCCGGCACGGCGCTCCTCGCCCGCGACGGCCCGTGTGAGGGGAATGTGCCGTGCCGCCGCCTCCCTTCTGACGAACTCGGCCTGGTCGGCGGGCTCCTCGAAACCCGTGGTCTCGATCGCGGCCACCGAGCGCCCCCGCAGGACACCGGGCAGTCCCGCCACGTGGTCGGCGTGAAAATGGGTGAGGACGAGCAGCGGGACGCGCGTGATGCCCAGCTGCCGCAGGCAGTGGTCGACCAGCGCCGGATCGGGTCCGGCGTCCACGACCACCCCGGCACCCTCACCCGTCGCCAGTACGGTCGCGTCGCCCTGTCCGACATCGCACATCGCGAACCGCCAGCCGGGCGGCGGCCAGCCCGTGACCACCCGGGTCAGCGGCGCCGGCCGCACCACCAGCAGCACAAGCAGCACCCCGAGCAGTGCGCACCACCACGGGTGCCGCGACAGCCGCCGGCCGGCCGCCACGACGACCACGGTGACCGCCGCGAGCGCCAGCGCGCCCGCCCAGTTTCCCGGCCAGTCCACTCCCGCGCCGGGCAGCGCCGCCCCCGTCCGGGCCACCACGGCGATCCAGCCCACCGGCCAACTCGCGCACCAGGCCAGCGCCTTGGCCACGCCCATCGCCACCGGCGCCGTCACCAGCGCCGCGAACCCCAGCACCGTGGCGGGCGCCACCGCCAGCTCGGCCAACAGGTTGCAGGGCACCGCCACCAAGCTCACCCGAGCCGACAGCACCGCCGTGACAGGAGCGCACACCGCCTGTGCCGCGGCGGCCGCCGCCAGCGCCTCCGCGAGCCTCGGCGGCACCCGGCGCCGCCGCAGCGCCTCGCTCCAGCCCGGTGCCAGTACCAGCAGTGCGCCGGTGGCCAGCACGGACAGCGCAAAGCCGTAATCACGCGCCAGCCACGGGTCGTAGAGCACCAGCAGCAGGACGGCCGCGGCCAGTGCCGGGACCAGGGACCTGCGGCGCCCGGTGGCCAGCGCGAGCAGCGCGACCGCGCCGCAGACGGCGGCCCGCAGCACACTGGGGTCGGGCCGGCACACGATCACGAATCCGAGCGTGAGCACTCCGGCGAGCAGCGCGGTCGCCCGCAGCGACAGCCCCAGGCGCGGGGCCAGACCACGGCGCTCGGCCCGCTGGGCAAGTCCGGGCGGCCCGATCAGCAGCGCGAGCAGGACGGTGAGGTTGCTGCCGGACACGGCGAGCGTGTGCGCCAGGTCCGTCGCCTTGAACGCCTCGTCCAGCTCGGGGCCGATCCGCGAGGTGTCCCCGACCACCAGCCCGGGAAGCAGCGCCCGCGCGTCATCGGGCAGACCGTCGGTCGCCTTGCGCAGCCCGGCCCTGAGCCGTCCCGCCAGCCGTTGCGGCCCACTGGGCCCCGCCACGATCCGCGGCCCCGGCCGACCACGCACCCTCAGCACGGCCGCGGTCCGGTCCCCGCCCGTCAGCGCGGGCGCCAGCCGCCCGCCAACCCGCAGCCGCGTGGACGGCAACAACCCGAGCCAGGCGGCACGAGCACGCGGCCCGCCCCGGGCGGCAGTCCCCGGCGACCTCCCGAACCCCTGACGCCTCGCCTCCTTCCCCTGCGTGCCGGCGCCGCGCGCATCACTCCCCCGCGCCTCGCCGCCCTCGCCCGCCGTACTCCCTTGCGCGGAACCGTCGTTCCGCGCGGCGCTCCCCTCCGGTGCCGGAACGTCGCCGTCGACGACCAGCAGCACCGGAGTCCGCGTCCGTACGCTCGTCCCGTCGCTCTGTTCGAGGCCTCGCACCTCCGCCCTGGCCAGTACCGCCACCGGCGCCGCGTGGTCGCCACGCACCCGTGGCCGGCTCAGCCAGGGATCGCCGCTCACCTCGACCTCGGCGGTCACGGTCGCGTACCGCCGGGCCAGCTCGGGCACCGGTCCGCGCCGTACGTCCGCCCCGTGCAGTCCGGCCGACACGGCCGCCGCGGCGACACAGAGCAGCACGGCGGCGATCGAGGCACGGGCCCACGCGAACGGCCCGAGCACCCGCCCGGCTCTCCCCTCCCGGCCGCCGGGCCTGCGCGACGACAGCAGAACGACCCCGCCGACCAGGCAGACGACCGCGATCCCCGCCGACCAGGCCGCCGGTATGTCCAGCGTCAGGGCCGCCGTGGCCCAGGCGGCGAGCGCGGGCGGCACCAGGCGCAGATCCATGGGGCCCGCGCGCTCACCCCGCTCGGGCCCGCGCGCCTCGGGGTCGCGGTCCTCGTCGCCGCCCGGCGCCGGCGCTCCCGGCCGGCCGGTTCCGCGCCCGGCACGCGCGAGTGCACCGGTGCTTCTTCCTCGCCTCGGCATCCGGCCATCGATCAGGTGGCTCATGGCCGTACCCGGTTGCGCAGATCGCCGAAGCGGCGGTCGCCGATGCCGTTGACCTCGCGCAGTTCGTCCACCGAGCGGAACCCGCCGTGCTGGGTGCGGTAGTCGATGATGTGCTGGGCGAGCACCGGGCCGACTCCGGGCAGTGTGTCGAGCTGGTCCGCCGTGGCCGTGTTGAGGGAGACCGGCGCCGCGGGGCCCGCACCTACCGGTCCGGAGCCCGCCCCGGAGGCCGACCCGGCGGGAGCGGCGACGGGACCGGGTGGCGCCACCGCTCCGGAGGGCGCCCCGACGACGACCTGTTCGCCGTCGACCAGGAAGCGGGCCCGGTTGAGCCCCTCGGTGCTCACGCCCGGACGGACACCGCCGGCCGCTCGGAGAGCGTCGGCCACCCGGGACCCGGTCGGCAACCGCAGGACGCCCGGTTTGCGAACCTTGCCGCCGACGTCCACGACGATCTGCCCGCCCGGCGTCGGCGCGGCAACCGCACCGGCACCGGCACCCGCTTTCGCGCCGTCCTCCTTCTTGGCGTAGGGCCGCTGCGCGCGCACCACTTGAGGGGCGCTCACGGACTCGGTCCGCCCTGCCCAGAAGTGCTGTGCGGCCAGCACGGCGGCGGCCATCAGCAGTACGGCGAGCGCCACAGCTCCCCGCCGCTCCACGCCGTAACGAGCCTGCAGCCACACCGGCATCCGCTCGCGCAGCGCCGACCCGACGCGCTCCCGCCGACCGGGGGCATCGACTCCGGGAAGCTCCGACAGGCCGACCGGCGCAGTCGGTTCGGATGCTCCGGCCGGTTCGGACGCTTCGGCTGGTTCGGACACCTCGGCCGCTTCGGATCCTTCAGCCGCCCTCGGCGTGGGCGTCAGTGCCGGTGCCGGTGCGGTGCCGGTGGCCGGCCCCGTCGCCGCGTCGGTCGCGCGAGGCGCGGGCCCCTCGTCCGGCGGGCCGTTGCCCGGCTCCCGCCATCGCACGGCTCGCTCACCGAAGAGGAGTTCCGCTCGGCGGCGCAGTTCGTCGGCCGGTGCCGGCGGGCGAGGGCGGACATGGCGATCGCGGGCACGGCGACGCCGGATGCCGCGGCGGTGGCGCATGCGCCCGTCGGAGAGGGGACCGCGACCGGGGCCGCTGGTCGGAGTGGCTGTGCGTGAGCGTGATCGAAGTGCCATGCGACGAGGATGGGACATCCCGCCGATTCGCGATGATCTTGGTCAATTCCCGGGGACGACCGCCCGGTTGTGGATAACTTCGCCACCCGCACGAGTGAGGGATCAGCGCAGTGAGACCACCGCGCCGAGCAGTCCGGGACCGGTGTGGGCCCCGATCACCGCCCCGACCTCGCTGACATGGAGGTCGGCCAGGCCCGGCACCCGTGCCCGCAGCCGGTCGGCGAGCGCGGCGGCACGTTCGGGGGCGGCGAGGTGGTGGACGGCGATGTCGACCTGGGCGCTGCCCGCCCGCTCGGCCGTCAGCTCCTCCAGACGCGCGATGGCCTTGGACGCCGTACGGACCTTCTCCAGCAGCTCGATACGGCCACCGTCCAGCTGGAGCAGGGGTTTGACGGCGAGTGCGGAACCGAGCAGGGCCTGTGCGGCTCCGATACGGCCGCCGCGGCGCAGATAGTCGAGGGTGTCGACGTAGAAGTAGGCGGACGTGCTCGCGGCCCGCTTCTCGGCGGCCGTGACGGCATCGTCCACCGTGCCGCCGGCCTCCGCGGCTTCGGCCGCGGCGAGCGCGCAGAAGCCGAGGGCCATCGCGACCATCCCGGTGTCCACCACCCGTACCGGCAGCGGCGCCTCGCGCGCCGCGAGGACCGCCGCGTCGTAGGTGCCGGACAGTTCGGCGGACAGATGCAGGGATACGATGCCGCTCGCGCCGGACTCGGCGACCCTGCGGTAGGTCTCCGCGAACACCTCGGGGCTCGGCCGCGAGGTCGTGACGGGCCGCCGCTTCTGCAGCGCCTGGGCCAGTGACCGGGTCGAGATCTCGGTGCCCTCTTCGAGTGCCTGGTCGCCGAGGACCACGGTCAGGGGCACCGCTGTGATGCCGTGCCGCTCCATCATCCGTGGCGGCAGGTAGGCCGTTGAATCGGTGACGATCGCGACATGGCGGGACATGAGCTGGAGGTTACCTGCCGTGGTGCCGGCGCGGCAGCCCGGCCCCTGTGCTCTCGGACCGGGAGCGGCCCGCTCAGGTGGTGCTCTCGGGCCGGGGCTTCTTCTGCCAGGGATGGGCGATGCGCGGCGACGGCGGGGTGATCGCCTGGGGCGGCTGCTCCTCGGCGGAGCGGGGCCACCGGGAGCGGGCGTGCTCCGCGTCCGGGCCGTCGGCCGCGGCGGAGGCGGATGCGTCGGGCCGCTGCTCCGGCGCGGGCCCGGCCGGGGTCCAGTGGCGCAAGGCGTCGGCCTCGATGTCTATCTGGTCGCTGAGCACGCCCAGATCGTCGTCGACGAAGCGGCGTGCCCGGTCGCGGACGGCCCGGCGCAGCGAGTCCGCGGATTCGGTGATGCGCTCGGTGCGGCTGCGCAGCTGGGCCAGGCGGCCGGTCAGTTCGGCGCGGTCCGGCTCCGACTCCAGGCGCCGGAGGTCCGCGTCCAGCTCGTGCCCGTGCGCGCTGAGCCGCTCGAAGAGGCCGAGGGACTCCTTCAGCGACTCGTCCTCGGCAGCGCCCGCGCGCAGCGCGTCCTGGGTCGCGCGCATGGAGGTGCGCAGCGCGAGCCGCAGCTGGGCGATCTCGGCGGCCGGGCCGACCTGGACGAAGGACTTGGCGCGCAACGTGTGGTCCTCGACCGTGCGCCGGGCCTGCTCGATGGTCCGGTCCACTCCGCGTCTGGCGGCGCCGACCGCCTTGACCGTGGCGTAGGCGCCCAGGCCGATGAAGAGCAGGAAGAGCAGGGCGAACACGGCGATCACGGCTTCCACGACGCTCCTCCTCCGGCGGGCGCGGCACACGCCGCTGCGCTTTCCACGGTAAACGCAGCGGGCAGGCCCGGAGTTCCAGAAGAACCCCGAACCTGCCCGTAGGGGACTACCCCGAGACGCCCGTGCCGGTGACCTGACGGTTACGCCGGAACGATGTTCACCAGCTTCGGTGCCCGGACGATCACCTTGCGGATGCCCGCGCCGCCCAGTGCCGCGACGACCTTCTCGTCGGACAGGGCCACCTTCTCCAGCTCCTCCTCGGAGATGGCCGGCGGCACCTCCAGGCGGGCCTTGACCTTGCCCTTGATCTGCACGACGCAGGTCACGGTCTCGTCGACCACGTACCGCGGGTCGGCGACCGGGAAGTCCTGGTGGACGACCGAGTCGGTGTGGCCCAGCTTGCGCCACAGCTCCTCCGCGACGTGCGGGGCCAGCGGGGCCGCCATGAGCACCAGCGGCTCGGCGATCGCGCGCGGCACCGTGCCACCGGCCTTGGTCAGGTGGTTGTTCAGCTCGGTGACCTTGGCGATGGCGGTGTTGAAGCGCAGGCCCTCCAGGTCCTGGCGGACACCGTCGACAGCCTTGTGCAGGGCACGCAGCGTCTCCTCGTCGGGCTCGGCGTCGGTGACGGTGACCTCGCCGGTGTCCTCGTCGACGATGTTGCGCCACAGCCGCTGCAGCAGCCGGAACTGACCGACCACCGCGCGTGTGTCCCACGGCCGGGAGACGTCCAGCGGACCCATGGCCATCTCGTACAGGCGCAGGGTGTCGGCGCCGTACTCGGCGCAGATCTCGTCCGGGGTCACCGCGTTCTTCAGCGACTTGCCCATCTTGCCCAGCAGGCGGCTGACCTTCTCGCCCTGGTGGTAGTACGCGCCGTCGCGCTCCTCCACCTCGGCGGCCGGCACCGCGATGCCACGGCTGTCGCGGTAGACGTAGGCCTGGATCATGCCCTGGTTGAACAGCTTGTGGAACGGCTCCGCGGAGGAGACGTGGCCCAGGTCGAACAGGACCTTGGACCAGAAGCGCGCGTACAGCAGGTGCAGCACGGCGTGCTCGGCGCCGCCGACGTACAGGTCGACACCGCCGTGCGGCCGGCCCTCGCGCGGGCCCATCCAGTACTGCTCGATCTCGGGGTCGACCAGCTGCCGGTCGTTGTGCGGGTCCAGGTAGCGGAACTCGTACCAGCAGGAACCCGCCCAGTTGGGCATGGTGTTGGTCTCGCGGCGGTACTTCTTCGGCCCGTCGCCCAGGTCCAGGGTGACGTCGACCCATTCCTCGTTGCGCGACAGCGGGGTCTCGGGCTGGGTGTTCGCGTCGTCCGGGTCGAAGGTGCGCGGGCTGTAGTCCTCGACCTCGGGCAGCTCCAGCGGCAGCATCGACTCGGGCAGCGGGTGGGCGATGCCGTCCTCGTCGTAGACGATCGGGAAGGGCTCGCCCCAGTAGCGCTGGCGGCTGAACAGCCAGTCGCGCAGGCGGAAGTTGACGGTGCCCTCACCGATGCCCTTGCTCTGCAGCCACTCGGTGATGCGGGCCTTGGCCTCGGTGACGCCCAGGCCGTCCAGGCCGATCTCGTCGTTGGACGAGTTGATGATCTTCGCCTCGTACGACCCGAAGGCGTTCTCCCACGTCGACGTGTCGGTGCCCCGGCCGTCGGTCGGCTCGACGACGCAGTGGATCGGCAGCTCGAAGGCGCGCGCGAACTCGAAGTCGCGCTGGTCGCCCGCCGGGACGGCCATGATCGCGCCCGTGCCGTAGCCCATCAGGACGTAGTCGGCGATGAAGACGGGGATGCGGTCGCCGTTGACCGGGTTGGTCGCGTAGGCGCCGATGAAGACGCCGGTCTTGTCCTTGGCCTCGGCCTGGCGCTCGACGTCGGACTTCGAGGCGGCCTGCGCACGGTAGGCGGCGACGGCCTCGGCGGGGGTGGCGTGGCCGCCGGTCCACACCTCGTGCGTGCCCTCGGGCCAGACCGCCGGGGTGAACTTCTCGACCAGCGGGTGCTCGGGCGCCAGCACCATGTAGGTGGCGCCGAACAGGGTGTCCTGGCGGGTGGTGAAGACCGTGATGCGCTCGCCGTCGATCGGGAAGTCGACACGGGCGCCCTCGGAGCGGCCGATCCAGTTGCGCTGCTGCAGCTTGATGGCCTCGGGCCAGTCCAGCTCCTCCAGGTCCTCCAGCAGCCGGTCCGCGTAGGCGGTGATGCGCATGTTCCACTGGCGCAGCTTGGCCTTGAAGACCGGGTAGTTGCCGCGCTCGGAGCGGCCGTCGGCGGTGACCTCCTCGTTGGCCAGCACCGTGCCCAGGCCCGGGCACCAGTTGACCGGCGAGTCGGAGGCGTAGGCCAGGCGGTACTCGCCCAGGACGTCGGCGCGCTCGCGGGCGCTCAGCTCGCTCCACGCGCGCGTGGTGCCCGGAATCGCACGCTCACCGGACTCGAACCGGTCGACCAGCTCGGAGATCGGGCGGGCCTTCCTCGCCTCCTCGTCGTACCAGGAGTTGAAGATCTGCAGGAAGATCCACTGGGTCCACTTGTAGTAGTCCGGGTCGATCGTGGCGAAGGACCGGCGCTTGTCGTGGCCGAGGCCCAGCCGACGCAGCTGGGCCTTCATGTTCTCGATGTTGGCCTCGGTGGACACGCGCGGGTGCGTGCCGGTCTGCACGGCGTACTGCTCGGCGGGCAGGCCGAAGGCGTCGAAGCCCAGGGTGTGCAGGACGTTGTGGCCGGTCATGCGCTGGAACCGGGCGAAGACGTCGGTGGCGATGTAGCCCAGCGGGTGGCCGACGTGCAGGCCCGCACCCGAGGGGTACGGGAACATGTCCATGATGAACTTCTTGGGCCTGGCGACCAGCTCGGCATCGCCCGCCAGGTCGCCCTTGGGGTTCGGCGCCGCGTAGGTGCCGTCGGCGTCCCAGAAGTCCTGCCAGCGTGCCTCGATCTCGGCCGCCATGACGGCCGTGTAGCGGTGCGGCGCGGCCTCCGCCGACGTGGCGGCGGCCGCAGCGGGGTTCGTCTCGCTCATGATCCTCAAAGCTCCATCGATCGTCTCTGCCTGCGGCTGCGGCATCCGAAGAAACGAAAAATCCCCTCACACAGGAGGGGACGCCGCGCCGATGCCGACCTCGCGGTGCGACCGGGGTCGGTACTGATCAGCGCGGCCCGCTAAGCAGAAGGCGTACGGCACGCATGGCGCTAGGGTACCGCAGGCCCCGAGCGGGCGGCGACGGCCTTGAGCGAGCGGCGTCGACCTTGAGCAAGCCGCGACGCGCTTCCGTATCCCTTGTGGACATGCCACAACCCGAGGGGGGAGCTGAACCAAGGTCAACAATTTCTTCGCGTACCGTGCCCTAAGGGACACCCCACAATCAGATTGTCCGTTGATAACAACGGAATAACGCAAACCCCATACTGATCAGTATTGGCGCCACTTAGAGTTCGGCAGCGGGACCGCTTTCCCGAAACTGCTCGGAGTTGCCCCCCATGAACCCTCGTCGTAGTACCAGCTCTCTCCCCAAACCGGGCCGTTCCGCCTACGGTGTGGCATCGGCTGTCGCCCTGTTGCTCATACCCGTGGTCGTGCTGGTCGGAGGCAACCAGTTCCGCGACTTCCTGAACTTCGGCGCGGGCGTGCTGTGCCTGGTGTCGCTCAGCTGCTCGGTGATCTGGGGCCTGTTCGCGCAGGACCGGATCTTCCTGAACACACGGCAGCGGATCGTCGGCCAGGCGGTGCACCGGACCACCGCGGTCGCCTCGATCGCGTTTCTGCTGCTGCACATCACCACGAAGATCGCGCTCGGCCACACCCAGCTGATCGCCGCACTCATTCCGTTCTCGCTCGGTGTCAGCGGAATCGGCGGCTTGATCGGACTGGGCTCGCTGGCGGGCCTGTTGATGATCTTCGTGGGCATCACCGGCGCCCTGCGCAGCAATTTCGCCGCCCCGGCCCCCGTCGCCGCCCGCTGGCGCGCCATGCACATGCTGGCCTACCCGGCCTGGTGCGCGGCGCTGGTGCACGGCCTCTACGCGGGCCGCTCGGCCAAGCCGATCTTCGTGATCCTCTACAGCCTGTCCCTGCTGGGCGTGATGGGCGCCCTCGCGCTGCGCGCGGCCCCGCGCCCGATCAAGCGCAAGGTCGCCGACCGGCTGGCGGTGTTGTTCGGCAGCTCGGAGCGGCAGGGGCTGGAGGAGCTGGACGCGAGCCGTTCCCGGGTGGCCGAGTCGGCGCCCGCGGACTTCGACGTCCGACGTGAGCCCAGGGCCGGGGCGGCCCCGTCCGCGCCGCTGTACCAGACCCCCGCCGCCCCCGCCGCAGAGCCCGCGTCGGGCTTCGCGGCCGCCTACCGCGCCGTCTCCACGCCGGGCCGCGCCCAGCAGCCGTACGCGGCCGGCCAGACCGCCCGGATGGACCTGCCGATGGACCTCCAGGCCACGGAGACCTTCCCGCGCGTGGACGGCCCCTCCAGCACCTCGGGCAACTGGCCGATCCCGTCCCCGCCACCGGTCGGCGAGGCCCCGCCCTCCGCGTACGACCCGCTCCAGGACACCGGACACACCATCCCGGTCTATGGCAATACGGGCGCCGACGGGTACGGCGGGCGTGACATGTACGACAACAGTGAGACAAACGGCTTCTACGGCACGTACAACGCCAGTGACACGTACAACGACAGTTCCGCTTACAACAACGGTCCCGCTACCGAAACGCTGCCCGGCGCGTCCTACGACACACCGGGTTCGGGCGAATCTTGGAACACGCCGTCCGGAGGCTTTTAGTGAACGAGGCCCTGCCCGACGTCCCCGAAGTCCGCGTCGTCGGCCTTCCGCAACTCACGTCGGGCTTCGACCTTGTGGAACGGCTCGACCTGCCCATGCACCTGAAGGTGCACGGGCCGCTCGACCCGCTCGGCGGTGAGCAGCTCGCACAGCTCGCCGAACGCATCAGCCTCAAGGGTCGCGGCGGCGCCGGCTTCCCCTTCCACAAGAAGCTGCGCTCGGTCGCCGAGTCGGCGATCAAGCGCGGCGTACGACCGGTCGTCGTGGTCAACGGCAGCGAGGACGAACCGGCCTGCCGCAAGGACACGGTCCTGATCAACCGCGCCCCGCACCTGATCCTGGACGGCGCGTTGCTGTGCGCGGAGGCGCTCGGCGCGCGCACGCTCGTGATCGGTGTCACGCGCGAGTCCACGCAGCGCTCTATGGAGGCCGCGCTCGCCGAACGCGGTCTGAGCAACAGCCGCAGATCGGCGCTGCGCGCATGGGTGCAGCGCAACCCTGTGCGCATGGTCACAGGCGCGGCCGCCTCGCTGGTCCGCTCGATCGACGGCGGCCCGGCGGTCCCGCCCGGCCGCAAGATCAGCGCCTCGCAGACCGGGGTCGGCGGCGCGCCCACCCTGCTGTCGAACGCGGAGACGTTCGCGCAGCTGGCCATCGCCGCCCGCATCGGCCCCGAGCGCTACGGCAACACCGGCCTGTACGACGAGCCGGGCACCGTCATGCTGACCGTGTCCGGCGCGGTCGCCCGCCCGATGGTGCTCGAGGTCCCCACGGGCGTGCCGCTGCGGTACGTGCTGCAGCTGGCGGGCGCCCCGCCGGTGCCGCAGGGCGTGCTGACCGGCGGCTACCACGGCAAGTGGATCGACGCGGCGACCGTCGACGAGGCGATCGTCTCCCGCAACTCGCTGGACGCGGTGGGCGGTTCGCTGGGCGCGGGCGCGATCCTGCCGATCAGCCAGGAGACCTGCCCGCTGGGCGAGTCGCTGCGGGTGGCGCAGTGGCTGGCCGAGGAGAGCGCCGGCCAGTGCGGCCCCTGCTACCTCGGACTGCCCGCCGCCGCGCGCGGCATGGAGGACATCCTGAACGGCGGCGGTCCGGCCGCCCTGGAGGCGCTCAAGCAGGTCGCGAAGAACGTGAAGCGGCGTGGGGCGTGTTCACATCCGGACGGCTCGGCGATGTTCCTGGAGTCGACCATCAAGGCGTTCACCGACGACCTGGCGGCCCATGTCCTCGGAAACGGCTGCGGACGGCCCGTGGAGGGCGTTCTGCCGCTCTTCGAGGGAGGCAGGAGCCCTGCGGGCATCCCGGGCGGCGCGGAGCCCGAGGAGACCGGCGCCAGCCGCCAGAAGATCCACGTCGACTGGACGCTGTGCCGGGGCCACGGCCTGTGCGCCGACATCCTTCCCGAGGTGTTCGAACTCGGCGCCGACGGTTTCCCGACCGTCGCCCAGGCGCAGGTGCCGCGGTACGCGGAGGCGAAGGCGCTGCGCGCGGTGCGCCGCTGCCCGGCGCTCGCCCTGCGGCTCGAGGAGGACACGCGCGGGCAGGCACCGTCGCGCAATCTGCCGGTTGTCTCCCAGGGCCGCGGCCGGCGCGCGCTCGGCCGCTGAGCACGAGGAGGGGGCGGTCACCCGACGCGGGTGCCCGCCCCCTCCTCGCTCGGTCACGACGCACCGCAACACGCCGAAGGCGGACCATCCATCGGATGGTCCGCCTTCGATTTCTGTGGAGCTAAGGAGAATTGAACTCCTGACCTCCTGCATGCCATGCAGGCGCTCTACCAACTGAGCTATAGCCCCTTGTTTTGTTGTTTCGCCCGGTTCCCCTGGCGACGACGTAAACATTACAGGCCTGGGGACACAGCGCCAAATCGGTTTCGAGTTAGCACCGACGTGTCCACCAATGTCCCATTTTGGGGCCATGTTCGCGTCATCCCCCGAACCGCACCAGGGGGCCGGAGAGTTGCTGCTCTCGGCGCTCCGCGCGGGAGCCGGCACCCTGCCCCTCGTACCGCCCCGGACATCGTTGCCGTGGCGCGCCGGCGGTGCGTCGTGCGTCAAGCCGTCACGAACGAGTAGAACCGCTTGAGCGTGCAGTGCTCCTCCAGGAGACGGCCGTAGATCGGCTCGCCCTCCAATTCCCGGTACGTCTCGATCGGGTCGCCTTTTATGATCAACGCCCGCGCGCATTCCTCGCACCAGTACTGGTAATCGGGGTTGATCGGCTCCATGTCGCGGACGATCGGGGTACCGCTCCCGCACCAGTCGCACTTTCGCCTGTGTGCACCCATCGATCAGCTCCAGCTGTGGCCGCAGGCCGTGCACACGTAGGAGATTCCGCCGTTGTCGCCGAGCACCTGGGCGACATGCGCGGAACCACAGGAAGGGCAGCTCAGCCGGGTTGTCGTATCCCGTATCAACGCCGCACCGAGGAGGTGGCCGACCTCCCCAAGGATGCTCGCAGGCATCGCTACTCCCTCCCGTCGGGCCGCGCCCCCTTCCGGCCGTTTGATTCTGCCACGGCCGGAGCAATACGGTCAGCGACGCCTCAGTACCAGTCCGGACACAGCCACCGCCCAGGGCGCCTCCACGGAGGTATACGAGCGCAGGACCCGAGCGACTCAAGCCTGACGGCGTGATCCACCAGGGAGTAGCAGAAGATCCCGCCCCTGACGGGACGGGATCTTCATCACTGTGGAGCTAAGGAGAATTGAACTCCTGACCTCCTGCATGCCATGCAGGCGCTCTACCAACTGAGCTATAGCCCCTCGGGTTCTTCCCGCTCTGCGGGGCGAACAAGAAGAACTTTAGCCTGTGACCTGCCGGAAAGTGAAATCCGGGGTCCGGGTGCCTGCCGAGGCTCAGTCGTCGTCGCCGAGGACGGGCTCCGGGAGGGTGCCCGCGTTGTGCTCCAGCAGACGCCAGCCGCGCGCGCCTTCGCCGAGCACGGACCAGCAGCAGTTGGAGAGGCCGCCGAGGCTCTCCCAGTGCCGGGCCTCCAGGCCGATGAGCCGGCCGATGGTGGTGCGGATGGTGCCGCCGTGGCTGACGACGACGAGGGTGCCGTCCTCGGGCAGCTTCTCGGCGTGCCCCAGGACGACGGGAGCGGCACGGTCGGCGACCTCGGTCTCCAGTTCGCCGCCGCCGCGGCGGACCGCCTCGCCGCGCTTCCAGGCCGCGTACTCCTCGCCGTGGCGGGCGATGATCTCCTCGTGCGTCAGCCCCTGCCAGACGCCCGCGTAGGTCTCGCGCAGGCCCTCCTCGCGGGCGACGTCGAGACCGGTCAGGGCGGCCAGCTCGGCGGCCGTGTGGGCCGCCCGCTGCAGGTCCGAGGAGATGATCGCGTCGGGGCTCAGGGAGGCCAGCAGCCGGGCGGCGCGACGGGCCTGGCCGATGCCGGTCTCGGTCAGCGCGACGTCCGTGCTGCCCTGGAAACGGCGCTCGACGTTCCAGGCGGTCTGGCCGTGCCGCCACAGGATGATGCGGCGACCGCGGTCCTTGCGGTCGCTGACCTCTCCGGTGGAGCTCATCACCACTCCCCGTCCGGCTCCTGCTCGGCCTCGGCGGCCTGCAGCCTGGAGTGCTCCGCCGCCTTGCCGCGGGTGGCCTTGGCGTCGGCGGGCAGCTCAAGCTCGGGGCAGTCCTTCCACAGCCGCTCCAGGGCGTAGAAGACCCGCTCCTCGCTGTGCTGGACGTGGACGACGATGTCGACGTAGTCGAGCAGGATCCAGCGGGACTCGCGGTCTCCCTCGCGGCGCACCGGCTTGGCGCCGAGTTCCTTCAGCAGGCGCTCCTCGATCTCGTCGACGATGGCCCTGACCTGGCGGTCGTTCGGCGCGGAGGCCAGCAGGAAGGCATCCGTGATCGACAGTACGTCGCTCACGTCGTAGGCGATGACGTCGTGGGCGAGCTTGTCGGCCGCCGCCTGGGCGGCAGTGTTGATGAGGTCAAGAGAACGGTCGGTGGCGGTCACTACGAAGCTTTCGGTCGGCGGGCACTTGACCTCAAGGGTCTCACGGACCGTCCGGCGCACCCCACGTGATATCGGCGCTACGCGGGGTGCCCGGGGTCAGGTCACGAACTGCTGGGCCGGTAGTCCTGGCCGAGGACGACCGAGACGTCGGCGCCCGAGGAGACCGTGCCCTTCGCCACGGAGCCGGCGGGCAGTCCGAGGGTCTTGGCGACCTCGGTGGCGTCCGACTTGTGCGAGGCGTCCGAGTAGACCACCTTCGAGGCGGCCTGGCCGCCGGATCCGCTGCCGCCCTCGAGGAAGGTGAAGCCACCGTTGAGCAGCGCCACCCGGGCCTTCTCCGTGTCGTCCTTCACACCGGTGGCGTTCTGCACGGAGACCCGGACCGCGGAGCCGGTGTCCGGGCTCTTGGCGGTGCCGCCGAGGATGTCCTTCACCACGCTGTCGCTGGTCTTCGCGCTCAGCGTGCCGTCGGCCTGCACGGGCAGCAGGGCGCTCTTGTAGGCGCCGCTCTTGGCGAGCTCGGCGAGCTTGGCGAGGAAGGTGCCGAGGTCCTTGTCGGTGAGCGGGGGGTCCAGGATCTGCGCCAGGGTCTGCACGGTGGTGACGGCCGACGACGGGTCGGAGGACAGCTTGCGCAGCACGCCCTGCATGACCTGGCCGAACCGCTCGAGCTGGGCGTTCTGGGACTCGCCGGAGGCACGGTAGGTGGCGTAGGCGACGGCCATCTTGCCGCTGAGGGTCTGGTCGCCGCCCTTGTGCACGAGCGGCTCGGCCCCCTTCTTCTTGGCGTCCGGGTCAGGCACGTCGGTGTCGGTGTCGATGTCGATGTTGCCGACCAGGTCGACGAGGTTCTGCAGATAGGGGGTGTCCAGGCGCCAGGTGCCCTGGATGTTGGTGCCGAGGACGGTGTCGAGCTGGTCGCGGGTGCCGGAACTGCCGTCGTCGTCCACCGACTTGGCGAGTGTCGTGGTGGAGCCGTCGTCGTCGCTGAGGTCGAGGGAGTTGGGCAGCAGCACGGTGCTGCCCTGCTTGGTGGTGGTGTTGTCCACGAGCAGCGCCGTGGAGGTGCCGCCCTTCGCGGTGTTGTGCAGGTGGACGACGATCACGTCGCGCTTCTGGGCGCCGGCCGCCGTGTCCGCGCCGGGCTTGGAGCCCGAGGAGGACAGACCGGGCAGCTTTCCCGCGTACCAGAGGTAGCCGACGCCGCCGACGGCGACGAGGGCGAGGACGACGAGCAGGGCGACGATCCGGCTGCGGGCGCGGCGGCGGGCCTCCTCGCGGCGCTCGGTGCGGTTCTCGGTGAACTTCAGCCAGTCGATGACGTCCTCGGAGTCGCCGTCCGGCTCCTCCGCGAAGGCGAACTGCTCGGTGCGGTAGTCCCGTTCGTCCTCGTCGTGCGGCTGCTCGTGCGGCGCGGGGGCGTGCGGGTCCTGCGGCGGGCCGGCCTGCTGCGGGATGTAGGCGGTCTGCTCGGTGACCCGGGGCTGCTGCCCGCTGGTCGCGGCCTGCCCGTAGGGGTCGTGGCCGGGAGTCTGGTGGGTGCCGGTGCCGTAGGGGTCGTACGGGGCCTGGGTGCCGTAGGTGTCGTACCCGGAGGCCCGGCCGGAGTCGTAGGGGGGCACCGGCGGCTGCTGGCCGGTGGCGTAAGGGTCGTAGCCGTAGCCCTGCTGCTGGGCGTACGGGTCGTAGGCGGCCTGCTGGGCCTGCGGCGCCTGTTGTGCCGGGACCTGCCGGTACACGGGCTGGCCGTACTCGTCGTAGCCGACGAGTTCGTACGGGCCTGCGCCGTGGCCGGCGTCACCCGTGTCGTATCGGTTGTTCACCGGTGCCCCTCTCGGCTCACTCGCCGCGGTACAGCTCGCGCTTGTCGATGTAGCGCACGACTCCGTCCGGCACCATGTACCAGATGGGGTCCGACTTGGCGACTCTCGCACGGCAGTCTGTGGAGGAGATGGCGAGCGCGGGAACCTCGACCAGCGAGACGCCGCCCTCCGGCAGACCGGGGTCGGTCAGATGGTGGCCGGGCCGGGTGACGCCGATGAAGTGGGCGAGGGAGAACAGTTCCTCGCTGTCCCGCCAGGTCAACAGCTGGGCGAGGGCGTCGGCGCCGGTGATGAAGAACAGGTCGGTGTCGGGGTTGAGGGCACGCAGATCGCGCAGGGTGTCCACGGTGTAGGTGGGGCCGCCGCGGTCGATGTCGATGCGGCTGACGGAGAACTGCGGGTTCTCGGCGGTCGCGATGACCGTCATCAGATAGCGGTCCTCCGCCGGGGAGACCTTGCGGTGGGACTTCTGCCACGGCTGGCCGGTGGGCACGAACACCACCTCGTCCAGGTGGAACTGCGCGGCGACCTCGCTGGCCGCCACGAGGTGCCCGTGGTGGATCGGGTCGAACGTTCCGCCCATGACGCCCAGGCGGCGCTTGCCCGAGTGGGCGGGGCCCTGGCCCGGCCGGTACTGCGGGTGCATCACCGTGTCATCGGCACTCTCGTACGCCGGACCGGTAGGCATGTCCTGCTCTCCCATGCGTGCAGACCCTACCGGCCCGGCCTGTGGTGTCCGGCCGGGGACGGGGTCCCAGCTCAGCGGTCGCGGTTGAAGCGGGTGGTGATCCACAGCAGGAGCAGCAGGACGGCGAGGGCGCCGCCGCCGGTGAGTGCCGGGTTGAGGCTGTTGTGGTGGCCGCCCTCGGCTTCGGCGAGGGTGACCAACGGGGCTGCGACGCTGTGAAGGCTCATCTTCGGCAGGACCTATCGCGTGTGGGCGGGATAAAGATGTCGGCTCATCGTAAGCGGGCGGCTCGGCGGCGATCACGCCGACTCCGCCGTTGGGGAAGGCCGGCGGAACTTTCGCGAACCGTCAGTCGTCCTTCTGTTTGTAGCCGCGCAGCAGGAACCAGGCGGTCAGTACACAGCCCAGGATCATCACGATCAGGATGATGCGGAGCAGATTTCCCGCCCCGTGCTGCTGGACGGCGCTCGAGGCGGCCTCGGTCAGCCAGGCGGCTGCGGGGTGGTGCTCCATGAGTGGACTCCTTCGGGTGTACTGCCCGTCCACGGTATCTCCGCCTAGGCTGGGCTCCGCCTCGGGGGCACAGCGGGCACTCATACGCACATGGGGGAAGACATGTCCGACGACGGCCAGCAGCACACGGGGCACGAGCGCGTGCCGAGCAGGCAGCGCAGGCGCTTCCCGGGAATCTCCTCGCGTGCCTACGAGCATCCGGCCGACCGCTCGGCCCTGGTGGCGCTGCGCAAGCTGAGCGGATTCGACACCGTCTTCAAGGCGCTGAGCGGGCTGCTGCCCGAGCGGAGCCTGAGACTGCTGTTCCTGTCCGACTCGGTGCGTGTCTCCGAGCGGCAGTTCCAGCACCTGCACGACATGCTGCTGGACGCCTGTTACATCCTGGACCTGGAGAAGGTCCCGCCGATGTACGTCACGCAGGATCCGCAGCCGAACGCGATGTGCATCGGTCTGGACGAGCCGATCATCGTCGTCACCACCGGGCTCGTGGAGCTCCTCGACGAGGAGGAGATGCGGGCGGTCGTCGGGCACGAGGTGGGGCACGCGCTGTCCGGGCACTCGGTGTACCGCACGATCCTGCTGTTCCTGACCACCCTCGCGCTGCGGGTGGCGTGGATCCCGCTGGGCAACCTCGCGATCATGGCGCTGGTCACGGCGCTCAGGGAGTGGTTCCGCAAGTCGGAGCTGTCCGCGGACCGGGCGGGGCTGCTGGTGGGGCAGGACGTCCAGGCCTCGATGCGGGGCCTGATGAAGATCGCGGGCGGCAACCACCTGCACGAGATGAACGTGGACGCGTTCCTGGAGCAGGCCGAGGAGTACGACTCCGGCGGCGATCTGCGCGACTCGGTGCTGAAGATCCTGAACGTACTGCCCCGCTCGCATCCGTTCACCACCGTGCGGGCTGCCGAGCTGAAGAAGTGGGCCGAGTCCCGGGACTTCCAGCGGATCATGGACGGCCACTACCCGCGACGCGACGCGGACAAGGACACCTCGGTCGGCGACTCCTTCCGCGAGTCGGCGGCCAGCTACGCGAGCGATGTGAAGTCCTCCAAGGACCCGCTGATGAAGCTGGTCACCGACCTCGCGGGCGGCGCGGGCGACCTGGGTGGCCGGGTCCGCCGCGGCTTCGACGGCTTCCGCAGCCCCCCGGCGTCGAAGGAGGGCCCGACGGACACCGCGCCTCAGGACGGCGAGTAGGTCACACCTTCGGCTGGGCCCCGGCGGCCAGCGTCCCGCACAGGGCCGTAGGGCTGTCCGTCGCGTACGGATCGGTGGCCGCGGGGCCGCCGGCGTGGGCCGTCGCTCCGGCCAGCAGGGGGCGGAGGTAGGCGGAGGAGTCCTCGGCGCAGGCCAGCGGGCCCGCCTGGACGTAGGACGTGACCAGCTGGATCTGGTGGGTGCGCAGATCGTCGTGGGTGAGGCGGAAGGTCACCTCGCGGCGGACCGTGAACAGCGACGCGGAGGCGTCGGCGGCGGCGTGGGCGGGCCGCAGGGCGTAGACGAAGATGTGGTCCGCGATGACCTCCAGCGCGTCCGCGTCGCTCTCGACGGCCTGCAGATCGCCCCGGACGCGGATCCGGCCCTCGTCGGCGAGCCGGACGCGGGAGGGGTCGAAACGGACTGCCCAGCCGGTGGCGGCGTGCCGTCCGTCGGGCGCCGGCTGGTTGAAGCTCTGGTCGAACTGGTCGAGCTGGTCGCCGTCGACGAGGGACCGGACGGGGCTGACCTGGCCGCCGGTGAGCACCTCGGGGTAGAGCGAGGAGCGGACTATGTAGTCCTTGGCGGTGGTGAGCGCGTTCACGACCTCGCTGTCGGAGAAGTGGGCGGTGCTGTGGGCGCCCGGCAGCGGTATGCCGTCGGCGCCGACGTCGTACTGGGCGGCGGGGCTGTGTGCGTACAGGTTCTCGGCCTCGGCGGCGCCGGGCACGCTGCTGGTCGGGGCGAGCGGGACCACCGTGGTCCGCAGGGGCTCGGCGATGCGCCGGGCCTGCGGGGAGCCGTAGGGGTGGCGGACGCCCATGTAGATCGCGGTGCCGAAGGCGACGGCGATCAGCACGACCAGGATCAGGGCCTGCCGGGTGAGTCCGCGGTGCAGCGGCGGCCGGCGCCGTACGGCGGGCGCGTGGTCGGCCATCCGCTCCTCGGCGGAGTACTCCTGGAGGCGTGCAGCGCGGACGAACGACTCGTCGAACACGACGGATCGGTACTCGTCCTCTCCACCGCCGGGGCCGCCCTCGGGTGTGCCCTCCGGTGGGTCTCCAGGCCCGCCCATACCTTCAGAGTAGGTCTCGGGGGCCTCGGGTAAACGCCCTGCTACACGACAACTTCTGACAGGTGCTCACCAAAAGCGGGGGCGGGCGCTCAGGGGGAGCGCGGGATGGCCGAGGCGGCCGGCCGGGCGGAGTCGGCGGCGGCGGAGGGCGCGACGGCGCTGCCCTGTTCCAGCCCGGTCGAGGGGCGCGAGGGGACCCTGTCGCGGGTGCCGGCGGAGCCACCGCGGTAGACGGCGGCGAAGGCCAGCGCGACCATGCCGATGCCCATGACGACGGCGAGCAGCCAGGCCACGGGACGGTGCCAGCGGACCTGTCTGCCGTAGGGGCCGAAGGGGCCGTGGCGTTCGTGGAGGACGTAGGTGTCGTCCAGCTCGTCGTCGTCCTGATCTTGGCCGAGATCCGTTCCCTCGGCGGAGTATTTTCCGTCGTAGGCATCGCCTCGGGCACGGGCGCGGCGGGCCTCCGCCTCGGAGGCCTCGGCTCTGGCCTGTGCCGCGGCCAGGAGGCGTTCGACGGCGGTCGGCTCATGGACCGTGGCCGCCTGCACGAAGGCCTCGTCGAAGACCACGGAGGCGAACTCTTCGTCCGACACCCCGTGGTCGTGGTCGTCGTCGGGCTCCCAGCCGTCAGGGAACGGCGTGCCCCCCACGTCCTCCGGCACGGATCCAGAGTAGACCTGGGGGGTCAATTTGGGCAGACGGTATGGAAATTCGTCTGACTGATGAGACGGCGTTCCGGCCGCCCGCCCACCCGTCGGGGCGCACGGCCGAACGGGTGAACGTCAGGGGCGCACATGACCGTCGCCGGTGACGATGTACTTCGTGCTGGTCAGCTCCGGCAGGCCCATCGGGCCGCGGGCGTGCAGCTTCTGGGTGGAGATGCCGATCTCGGCACCGAAGCCGAACTGGCCGCCGTCGGTGAACCGGGTGGAGGCGTTCACGGCGACGGTGGTCGAGTCGACCAGTTGGGTGAACCGGCGGGCGGCCTGCTGGGAGCCGGTGACGATCGCCTCGGTGTGCCCGGAGGTCCACAGCCGGATGTGCTCGACGGCCTTGTCGAGGGAGTCGACGACGGCGGCGGCGATGTCGTACGAGAGGTACTCGGTCTCCCAGTCCTCGGCCACGGCCTCCACGACGGTCGCCTTGGAGTCCTTGGCGTAGGCGATGACGCGTTCGTCGGCGTGCACGGTGACGCCGGCCTCGGCGAGGGCGTCGAGGGCGCGCGGCAGGAACTCGGGGGCGATGTCCTGGTGGACGAGCAGGGTCTCGGCGGCGTTGCAGACGCTGACCCGCTGGGCCTTGGAGTTGATCAGGATGTCGATCGCCATGTCGATGTCGGCCGCCGCGTCGACGTAGACGTGGCAGTTGCCGGTGCCGGTCTCGATCACGGGGACGGTCGACTCGTTCACGACCGTCTGGATCAGGGAGGCGCCGCCGCGCGGGATGAGGACGTCGACGAGGCCGCGGGCGCGCATCAGCTCGCGCACGGAGTCGCGGCTCTCGCCGGGCACCAGCTGGACGGCGTCGGCGGGCAGCCCGGCGCCGCCGACGGCGTCCCGGACGACGCGGACGAGGGCCGTGTTGGACTCGTAGGCGGAGGCGGAGCCGCGCAGCAGGACGGCGTTGCCGGACTTCAGGCAGAGGGCGGCGGCGTCCACGGTGACGTTCGGGCGGGCCTCGTAGATGATGCCGACGACACCGAGCGGGACGCGGACCTGGCGCAGGTCGATGCCGTTGGGCAGGGTGGAGCCACGGACGACCTCGCCGACCGGGTCGGGCAGCTTCGCGACGTCGCGGACGTCGCGGGCGATGGCGCGGACCCGCTCGGGGGTGAGGGTGAGCCGGTCGACGACGGACTCGCTGGTGCCACTCTCGCGCGCCTTGGCGACGTCCTTGGCGTTGGCCTCGACGATCTCGCTGGTCCGGACCTCCAGGGCGTCGGCGATGGCGAGCAGCGCGTCGTCCTTCACGGCACGCGGGAGCGGCGCGAGGTCGGCGGCGGCGGCCTTGGCCCGGTAGGCGGCCTGGGTGACCGGGGACATTGCGTCGTACGGCGAGAGCGTGGTCATGAAGGAAGGGTAGTGCGCGGTGCCGCGCGCCCACCGCTCGTCCCGAACCCCGAGACGAGCCCCGAGACGCGCCCCGAGGACCGCTCAGAAGGGATGCACGCCCACCGGCGTGGCCGGTGCCGGCCCGTATCCCTCGGCGATGCGGTGGTGGTAGGTCTCGCGGTCGATGACCTCCAGGCCGACGATCTCCCAGGCCGGCAGGCCGGCGCTCTGGCGGTGCTCGCCCCACAGGCGCAGGGCCACGGCGGCGGCGTCGTGCAGGTCGCGTGCCTCTTCCCAGTACCGGATCTCCGCGTGGTCGGGCGCGTATCTGCTGGTGCGCAGGAAGGGGTGGTCGTGGGCCAGCTGCTCCAGGGCCCGCCGCAGCTCCGGCAGGGGGACCGGCGCCCCGGAGACGCTGAGGGTGACGTGCCACAGCCGGGGCAGGTCCTTGGGCTCCTCGTAGGCGTCCCCGGCCGCGACGCTCGTCAGAGCGCCGCGCGACGTCGCCCCAGGGCGCGCTCGTCTCACCACGGCCTCCTTCACGCTTGGCTCGTACGGCCCCTTGCTGGAACGTGTTCCTTCAACATGTCCCAGACACAAAGTTGAGCAGGCCTCCGGGCTCCGCGTGGTGGTTTTACGCAACGTCCCCCACCGGGGGCGGTCCTTACGCCCCGTTTTACGAGCGGTTTTGCGAGTGTTACGGGTGCAGGAGCACCAGGTCGTCCCTGTGTACGACCTCGCGTTCGTACGCCGGGCCCAGCTCGCGGGCCAGCTCGCGGGTCGAACGCCCGATCAGCCGCGGGATCTCCTTGGCGTCGAAACTCACGAGCCCCCGGGCCACCGCGCGTCCCGCCGTGTCGCGCAGTTCGACGGGGTCGCCGGCGCTGAACTCGCCCTCCACGGCGGCGATTCCGGCGGGCAGCAGCGACTTGCGGCGCTCCACCACGGCGTCCACCGCCCCGTCGTCGAGGGTGAGCGCGCCCTGCGGGGTGGAGGCGTGCTGCAGCCACAGGAGGCGGTCGGCGGAGCGTTTGCCGGTGGGGTGGAAGTAGGTGCCGGTGTCGCCGCCGCTGAGCGCCTCCGCCGCGTGCACGGCGCTGGTGAGGACCACGGGGATGCCGGCGGCGGCCGCGATCCGGGCGGCCTCGACCTTGGTGACCATCCCGCCGGTGCCGACGCCGGCCTTGCCCGCGCTGCCGATCTCGACGCCGGCGAGATCCTCAGGGCCCTTCACTTCCGCTATCCGTGAAGTCCCGGGCTTGCTGGGGTCGCCGTCGTAGACACCGTCGATGTCGGAGAGGAGGACGAGCAGGTCGGCGTGGACGAGGTGGGCGACGAGGGAGGCGAGCCGGTCGTTGTCGCCGAAACGGATCTCGTCGGTGGCGACCGTGTCGTTCTCGTTGACGATCGGGAAGGCGCCCATCGCGAGGAGCTTGTCGAGGGTGCGGGAGGCGTTGCGGTGATGGGCGCGGCGGCTCATGTCGTCGGAGGTGAGCAGGACTTGGCCGACGCGGATGCCGTAGCGGGCGAAGGAGGCGGTGTAGCGGGCGACGAGCAGACCCTGGCCGACGCTGGCGGCAGCCTGCTGCCGGGCGAGGTCCTTCGGCCGGCGGCGCAGCCCGAGCGGGGCGAGCCCGGCGGCGATGGCACCGGAGGACACCAGGACGATCTCCCGCTCCTCCGCGCCCGCCCGCCTCCCGCCGGCGCCCTCGACCGGGGCGCGTCGGGCCGCCCCCTGGTTCCGGATCTTGGCCAGGACGTCGACGAGCGCGTCCACGCGGTCGGCGTCCAGGCCGCCGGCGGCGGTGGTCAGCGACGAGGAGCCCACCTTGACGACGATCCTGCGGGCCTCGCCCACGGCCTGCCTAGCCCTTGCCACCTTGCCCTCAGTTCCCCTCTTGGTCCGGCTGCCTGTGCGGCAATCTACGCGAAGGGGATCGCCCCGCGCCCGCCGGTCCAGCCTCCGGACAGGCGCAGGGTAGCCCTGCGCTCACGGTGTGTGCACAGGGGGCGCACGGTCAGGCGGCGGCCGTGCCGAAGCCGCGGGCGCGCAGTGTGCGCCGCACCTTGCGCAGCGCCCGGCGCAGGAAGGTGTTGGCGGCGGCCTCGCGGTAGCCGTGGAAGACGCGGGCCTCGCGGGGCTCGGCGCGGTAGATGTCGTCGGGGACGCCGGCCGCCTTGGAGCGGAAGTGCGGGTAGACGAGATAGACGCGGGTGCCGCGCTTCTCCAGGATCGCGGCGGCCTGCTTCTTCGACTTGACGAACTTCACGACGTCGGGGAGCAGTTCGGGTCTCTGCATGGCGACCAGGTGCAGCCGCAGCCGCTCGTGGACCTTCAGCCCCCGGGCGACGCCGGGCGTCCAGTACGCCTCCATCAGCGGCTTGGCCAGCTCGAACTTGTGCCGCCGCACCTCTTCGTCGTCGGTGAGGAACTTGGGCCCGAACTGGGGCAGCAGGGTGATCAGGTAGGGCCGGACCATGAGGGTGTCGCGCTTGGGGCCGGCCGGGACCATGTCGGCGATCAGCTTCATCAGGGCCCGCGCGGAGTCGAAGCGCAGGGTGTAGCTGCCGGTCTTGGTGACGTGCTTGCCGTCGTCGCGGCCGACCAGGTAGTAGCAGGGGTAGTCGGCGAGGACGGAGACGCCGCCCGCGCGCAGATACGCCTCCATGGTGAACAGGGCGTCCTCACCGGTGAACAGCGACTCGTCGAACCGCATGCCGTGCTCGTCCAGCAGTGCGCGGCGGAACAGCTTCTGCGCGCTGAGCGTGAACTTGATGTTGGAGGAGAAGACGTCGGTACGGCCGAGCGTCTTGCCCCACATGGACTTCGGCGCGACGCGGTTGACGCCCTCGACCTTGCCGAGCACCACGTCGGTGCCGTTCTCGTCGCCCATGGCGACCATGCGCTCCAAGGCCTCGGGGCCGAGCCGGTCGTCGGCGTCGAGGAAGAAGACGTACCGCCCCTTGGCCTTGCCCAGGCCGACGTTGCGGGGGCCGCTCGGGCCGCCGGAGTTCTCCTGGCGGATGACGGTGACGGCCATCGGAGCCCGAGCCGCGAACTCCTCCAGGCACTCCCCGCTGCCGTCCGTCGAACCGTCGTCGACCGCGATGACCTCCAGGCGTGCCGGGTCGATGGTCTGGGCCTCGACGGACGCCAGGCACTCGACCAGGTACGGCATCGCTTCGTACGCCCCGATGATCACGCTCACATCAGGCTGCGTCGCGACGGTCACTCTTCCCCCTCGTTCAAAGGAACATTTCCTCCGTATCACCTAATAGCAAAATGTTAGACGGTTAACCGTTTACCTAGGTTGCCTTACCGTGTACTCACAGTGGCTCACATCACACGCACAGGTTGCGCTCTTCCCAGGGACGGTACGCAGGAACGGTAAGAGGTGCTTACCTGCGACAGCCGCCGTGAGTAAGAGGACGCAGTAAGAAACCTGAACGTCAGAGGGGCCCGGCCCCCGGGATCGCTCCCCGGGCCGGGCCCCTCCCGCGTCGTACGGCCGATCAGCCCGCGCCGACTCCGCCCGTCTCACCGGCGGACGCCGTCCGCTGGCCGGGCACCGCGTTGCTCAGCTCGGCGGCCTCGGCGGGGTCCAGGCCCGCGGCGGCCAGCCGGGACTGCTGGCCGACGTTGCGGGCCTCGGCCTTGAGGGCCAGGTCGGCCACCGCGGAGTTGAACTGGTCGATCGACGCCGGCTCGTCCGGGCCCAGCAGATAGCGCTTGAGCTCCGTGCGGGCGTCCAGCAGCGGGTCGGCCGACGGGTCGCGCACGGCGTCCAGCAGGCCGCCCAGCTCGGCCGCGTCGTTGGACAGGATCACCGCGGCGCGCACGGCCGTGTTCTGCCGCTTGAACTCCTCGTGCCCCAGCTCGCCGGAGTCGGTGACCGCGTACGGCTTGCCGCTCGCGATGAAGTCGGAGACCACGGAGGAGATGTCGGAGACCATCGCGTCGGAGACGTTGAAGCAGTCGTACAGGCGCGGCTCGGCGCCCGTGATGACGCGGTGCTCGTACGACGGGAAGGCGCGCCAGTACGCGGTGTTCCACTCGGCGCGCAGCCGGGCGACCTCCTCGTGCCGGTGGACGTCCACGACGCCGTCGCGGGTGGCCTCGGCCTCGTCGCCCTTGGTGCCGCCCTTGCCGGTCAGTTCGGCGATGCGGGCCTCGATCCGGGCCAGCTCCGCCTTGGCCCCGGCCATGGCCGCTGCGTCGGCGGTGAAGCGGGCGTCGGCGGCGCGCTCGGCGGCGGCGCGCTCGACCAGCGCGGTGATCCGCCTGTGCGCGGCGCCGGCCTCCTTGCTGACGGTGCCGGTGAACGGGTGCGGCTTGTACAGGACGCGGACCGGCGGGTTCGCCGTGATCAGCTGCCGCACGATGTTCTCGCCGGCGAGCACGATCGAGGTGTTGCCCGGGTTGCCGTCCCAGCCCTCCCAGGTGGGCGCGTACAGCACCGTCGGGCAGCCCCCGTCGGCGGCTGCGGCGCGGGCGCCGTCGGGCACGCCCTGCCAGGTCCGGATGGGGGCGAGCTGCGGGCGGCCGACCTCCACGATGTCGTCGTCTCGGACGCCGACGTCGGCGATGGCGTAGCGGTCGCGGCCGGCGCGACCGGCGGTCCACACCTCGTCGTAGACCTTGCTGTACGGGTTGACGCTGGCGAGCTTGTCGCTGTCGCCGTGGCCGATGAAGACGTGCTTCATGGTGGGCACGCGCAGCAGGTGGATGTTCTTGCCGACGTTCGCCGCGTACAGGGCCACCCGGACGGTCGACAGGTCCAGGTTCATCAGGTGCACCCCTCCGGGCACGCAGATGACGGGGACCGTGGTCGGCGCGAGGTTGTTCACGATGGCGCGCTCGCGCAGGATGATCAGCGGCCGGGTGTCCAGCTGCTCCATCGTCTCCAGCCACATGTTGACCTGGTACGCGGAGTCCTTGGAACCGGAGAAGTACAGGACCGTCTCGGGCTTGTAGCCGGCCAGCCACTCGTCGACGGCGGCGAGGACGACGTCGGCCTTCGGCGGGATCTTCCTGCCGCGGATGTACGGCACGAGCACCAGGACGTACAGCAGGCCGAGGCCGAGGGTGAGGCCGATGCCGGTGAAGCCGGCGGCGGCCGAGGAGTCCAGCTCGGCGGAGACCAGGATGCCGATCATCGCGAACAGGTCGAGATGAAGCATCTTCTCGGTGCTGCGGTGCAGCAGCGGGCGCGGCGGGGCGTCCGGGATGCGGATGCGCGACTTGAGGTCGATGTTGCGGGTGGCGACCGGCATCCGGCGGCGGTTGCGGATGAGGGTGACCAGCGCGCCGTGCGGGGCCTGGAGGCCGTAGAAGGCGATGAAGCAGCCGATCGCACCGTAGAAGATCAGGTCGTCCGCGTGGGACAGCCGGGCCAGCAGCATGACCAGCAGCAGTTGCCGGATCAGGAAGCGGATGGACACACCCGCCCGGATCTTGCTGAGGCGGTTGATCAGGTAGCTGCTCTTGCGGTGCAGATAGTGGTCCGCCAGGTACGTCACGGCGGCCGCGGCCGCGAAGGCGGCAACGCTCGGGACGAGCGCGGCCAGCATGAGCGCCGGGAAGCCCAGGATCATGAGGGCCGCCGCGGCCAGCTCGGCCGCGCTGCCCACCCGGGCGACGCGAATAGCGGTGGATATCACGGAGAAACCTGCTCTGGGAGGGGAAATGCCGGTTCGCGAGGGATGTACGGATTCAGGCCTCTGCTAACGCCCGGTTAATGAGCGACGGCAGAGGCCTGAATTCCGTGAAAGCTATTTAAGAATTATTACATGCCGTCCTGACGGTCCAGAACCGTGGCCAACGCCTGCTCGAAACCGGATGCCGTTGCCGCACCGGCCGTCGGGTCCTGCTGGCGGACGTCGATCACATGCCCGGTCAGCTCCGAGAGCAGCACGTCCAGCGAGGTGCGGGCCACGGCCTCGGAGGAGAGCAGCGAGCCCGTGGGCTCCTGGCCGAAGGCCTTGGTGCGCATCGGCGTGGCGGTGCGCTCCGGGTTGATGCAGTTGACGCGGATGCCGTCGCCGGCCCACTCGTCGGACAGCGCCTGGGTGAGGTTCACCATGGCGGCCTTGGTGGAGGAGTACAGGGAGTACTCGGCGCGACCGCGGGTGTAGCTGCTGGAGGTGTACAGCAGCAGCTGGCCCTGGGTCTCGGCCAGGTACTTGTAGCTCGATCGGGCGATCTGCACCGGGGCCAGGTAGTTGACCTTCAGCGCCTCCTCGATGGTGGCGTTGTCGGTCTCGGCGAGCTTGCCGATGCGCAGCACACCGGCGGTGTTGACGACGTAGTCGATCCGGCCGGTCTCCGCGTACGCCTTGGACAGCGCGTCGTCGACCTCCTCCGGGTTCTCCACGTGGGTGCCGGTGGTGGAACGGCCCAGCGCGTAGACGTTCGCGCCGTAGGACTCGGCGAGTTCGGCGACGTCCTTGCCGATGCCGTAGGAACCGCCGAAGATCACGACGGTCTTGCCGGTGAGGAGTTCGCGGTAGGCGTCCTCGCCCTTCTGCGCGGGCGCGGCGGTGGAGGCGAGCTGGAACAGCTTGTCGGCGATGAAGACGTCGACCGGCTGCGTCACCTTCATGTTGTACTCGTCACCCGCGACGACGTGGATCGGCACGTCCGGCAGGTACTTGAGGACCACCGAACAGTCGTCCGTGGCCTGGAAGTTGGGGTCGCCGGCGGCGACCTCGTAGGCGCGGCGGATCGTGGACAGCTTGAAGGCCTGCGGGGTCTGGCCGCGGCGCAGCCGGGAGCGGTCCGGGATCTCGGTGATGAACTCGCCGTCCTCGCCGTGGGTGCGGGTCACGATGATCGTGTCCGCGGACGGGATGGCGACGTCGACGGCCTGGTAACGCCCCAGCGCGGCCACGCAGTCGTCGATGACGCGCTGCGAGAGCAGCGGGCGTACGGCGTCGTGGAAGAGGACGTTGCGGTCCTCGCCCTCGGCCAGGCCCTCGCGCAGCGCGGAGATGGCGCGCTCGGTGGTCTCGTTCCGCGTCGCGCCGCCCTCGATGATCTTCTTCACCTTGGTGAAGCCGGCCTTCGCGACGATCTTCTCGACGTCCGGCACATAGCCCGGCGCCATCAGCACGATGACGTCGTCGATCGACTCGGCGTTCTCGAAGGTGGTCAGGGTGTGCTCGATGACTGCCTTGCCGGCGATCTTCAGCAGCTGCTTGGGGATCGACAGACCCACCCGCTGACCGGTGCCACCGGCCAGGACGACTGCGGTGGTACGGGGCTTGGCTATGCGCTGGGACACAGGTGACCTACCTTGGGGCGACAGGGAACCGTGAAATGGTCCCACTTTAGGTAAGCGCAATGCAAGGTGAGCGACATCCCATGCATATGTGAGCGCAACCTGTCATTCACCTGGCACACCTGGTGATTGCCCCCGGGCCGCGCGAACCCTCATGAATTTGCTGTGAGTAACTGCACAGGTCCTCACGGGGTCTTCCACAGCCGCGTCACAGGGATGGGCGCAGGTCCGTGACGGGGTGCGCGCGGGACGGTGCAGCGGTCTCCGAGCCACCCGGGACGGCAGGACCCGCCGGTAATACAGCTCGACCGACGGGTCCATTGCCCCGGAATTCCACATCAAGATTCCGCAGCATTTCGGTCTCGGCGAGGGTAAGAGTCCGATTTGTGGCGCGCAAAACAGGCGCAGTAGATTCTCGGACCGTCCGAGCGGCGCCTCGCCGCGCGATGCCCCCGCGTCAGACCACCTGGACGCCGGGCTCGTCGGACTCCACCCGCAACCGCGCCAGCGTGCTCGCCGTGGCCTGCGGCCCGACGACGGTGTCGACGACGCGGACCTGTGCGTCGATGCCGTCGCGGCGGATGTCGAACAGGTGATAGCCGCGGTGGCAGTCGATCACCTTCCAGTGCGGGTTGTCCGCCTTCAGCGGGTCCCACTGGGCGTGGAAGGCGGCCTCGTCCTGATCGCCGTTGCTGGAGACGGACGTACCGACGAACTCGGCGCCGACGACGTCGGAGTCCGGGTCGGCGAAGTCCTCCTTGAGGTCGCTGACCATCGTCAGATGCCGGTCTCCGCTGAGTACGACCGGATTGCGAACGTCCGCGAACTCCCGCAGCAGGGAGTTTCGTTCGACCTGGTAGCCGTCCCAGGCGTCGTAGTACCAGAGCTTGCCGTCGCCGGGCAGCAGATCGGTCTCGGCCATCATGATCTGGGAGGCGATCAGATTCCAGCGGGCCGGCGAGTCGCGCAGCCCGTCCCGCAGCCACTGCTTCTGCTCGGCGCCCAGCATCGTCATCGACGGCGACTCGGCGCCCGCCTGCGTGGTGGCCTGGTCGGTGCGGAACTGCCGGGTGTCCAGGACGTTCAGCCGCGCCAGCCGGCCGAACTCCAGTCGGCGGTACATCTGGATGTGCGGCCCCGTGGGGACGGCGCTCGCGCGCACCGGCATGTGCTCGTAGTACGCCTGGAAGGCCGCGGCCAAGCGGGCCACGAACGCGTCGTGCGACTGCTTGTCCGGGTCCTGCGGGACCTCGCCGGCCCAGTCGTTGTCGACCTCGTGGTCGTCGAAGGTGACCACCCAGGGGGCGTTCGCGTGCATCGCGGCGAGGTCGGGGTCGGTGCGGTACTGGGCGTACCGGTTGCGGTACTGCTCCAGGGTGTACGGCTCGCCCTTGCCCTCGTGCCGCCGCACCGCCGTCGCGGAGGGCGCGGACTCGTAGATGTAGTCACCGACGAAGAGCACGAAGTCGGGGTCCTGGGCCAGCATGTCGGCGTACGGCGTGAAGTAGCCGTGCTGCCAGTTCTGGCAGGAGGCGAGGGCGACGCGCAGCGCACCGCCCCGCTGGTGCGCGTGCGGCGCGGTGCGGGTGCGGCCGGTGGGCGAGAGCCGGCCGTCGGCCCGGAAGCGGTACCAGTACGGGCGGTCCGGGCGCAGCCCGCGTACGTCCACATGGACGCTGTGGCCGAGCTCGGGCCGGGCCTCGGCGGTCCCCCGGCGGACGGTACGGCGGAACCGCTCGTCCTCGGCGAGCTCCCACTCCACGGGGAACACCTCCTCGGGCATGCCTCCGCCGTTCAGCGGATCGGGCGCGAGCCTGGTCCACAGCACGATGCCGTCGGGCAGCGGGTCGCCGGAGGCGACACCGAGGGCGAACACCCCGTCCGGGAGCGGGGTGGCGGCGGCGCGGGCCGGGCTCGGCAGCCACAACTGGGCGGAGGCCGCGGCGCCGAGCACGGCTGCCCCGGCGGTCAGAAAGCGGCGACGATCGGGCGATGGTGCGTTCATACGCTGACTCCCTTGCCACGGTGGCCTCTTCGGACATGGGGAAACTCCCACGCCGGGACGCTCCGCCTGCTGAACGACACCAATCGCGAGCATGACAAACGGGGAGACGGCAGGAGATCCGTCACGACGTGGGAACACCTTCGCGCCACAACACATCTGACGACAGATCGGATTCGAGTCGCCGGCTCAGGAAGGAGACACGAGTACGGCGCCGAGAGATCCGAAGATCTCGCGGCGCCGCACGGTTCGACTCACCGGGGTGAGGCGGGGCTGTACTGGGCTCTACTCGAACGGGTCGAAGTCGTCGTACTCCCGCAGGGCCTCGTCCCGCTCGGCCTGCTTGTCCCGGCGGCGCTGCGCCGCGGGCCGCTCGGCGTCGAAGCGGTGGTCCTCGCCACGGCGGCCGAGCATCTCCGCACCGGCCATGACCGTCGGCTCCCAGTCGAAGACGACCGCGTTCTCCTCGGGGCCGATGGCGACGCCGTCGCCCGTGCGGGCGCCCGCCTTCATCAACGCCTCCTCCACACCGAGGCGGTTCAGCCGGTCGGCGAGGTAGCCCACGGCCTCGTCGTTGTTGAAGTCGGTCTGGCGGACCCAGCGCTCGGGCTTCTCGCCGCGCACCCGGAACAGCGGCTCGTCGCCGGCCTCCTCGCGGGTGACGGTGAAGCCGGCGTCGTCCACGGCCTTGGGCCGGATGACGATCCGGGTCGCCTCCTCCTTCGGCTTCGCGGCCCGCGCCTGGGAGACCAGCTCGGCGAGCGCGAACGACAGCTCGCGCAGCCCGATGTGGGCGACCGCCGACACCTCGAAGACGCGGTAGCCGCGGGCCTCCAGGTCGGGGCGGACCATCTCGGCGAGGTCCTTGCCGTCGGGCACGTCGACCTTGTTCAGGACGACGAGCCGGGGCCGGTTGCCGAGGCCGCCGTACTGGCGCAGCTCCTCCTCGATGACATCGAGGTCGGAGAGCGGGTCGCGCTCGGACTCCAGGGTCGCGGTGTCCAGGACGTGCACCAGCACGCTGCACCGCTCCACGTGCCGCAGGAACTCGAGGCCGAGGCCCTTGCCCTGGCTCGCGCCCGGGATCAGGCCCGGTACGTCGGCGATGGTGTACACCGTGGAACCTGCGGTGACGACGCCCAGGTTCGGCACGAGGGTCGTGAAGGGGTAGTCGGCGATCTTCGGCTTGGCCGCGCTCAGCACCGAGATCAGCGAGGACTTGCCGGCGCTCGGGTAGCCGACGAGCGCCACGTCGGCGACCGTCTTCAGCTCCAGGACGACGTCCTGGAGGTCACCGGGCACGCCGAGGAGCGCGAAGCCGGGCGCCTTGCGGCGGGCGGAGGCCAGCGCCGCGTTCCCGAGGCCGCCGCGGCCGCCCTGTGCGGCGATGTACGACGTCCCGTGGCCGACCAGGTCGGCGAGGACGTTGCCCGCCCCGTCGAGGACGACGGTCCCGTCCGGCACGGGCAGGACCAGGTCCTGCCCGTCCTTCCCCGACCGGTTGCCGCCCTCGCCGGGCTTGCCGTTGGTGGCCTTGCGGTGCGGCGAGTGGTGGTAGTCGAGCAGGGTCGTCACGGACTGGTCGACCGTGAGGATGACGTCACCGCCGCGGCCGCCGTTGCCGCCGTCCGGGCCGCCGAGCGGCTTGAACTTCTCGCGGTGGACGGAGGCACAGCCGTGACCTCCGTTACCCGCGGCGACGTGCAGCTCGACGCGGTCCACGAAGGTGGTCATGGTTCAGTGCCTCCAGAAAAGTACGGGTATGACTATGTGCCAACACAGTGGTCAACACGCGAAAGGCGGACCCGCCTTCCCGACCGGGAAGTGAGGTCCGCCTCGCGAAAGCGTTCGGCGCTGAATCAGGCGATTCAGGCGACCGGAACGATGTTCACGACCTTGCGGCCGCGGTGGGTACCGAACTCCACCGCACCGGGCTGCAGGGCGAACAGCGTGTCGTCGCCGCCACGGCCGACACCGGCGCCGGGGTGGAAGTGGGTGCCGCGCTGGCGGACCAGGATCTCACCCGCGTTCACGACCTGACCGCCGAAGCGCTTCACGCCGAGCCGCTGGGCATTGGAGTCGCGACCGTTCCGGGTGGACGATGCGCCCTTCTTGTGTGCCATGTCTCCTCAGTCCCTTACTTCGCAGCCGCGGGGATCGACGTGACCTTGATCGCCGTGTACTGCTGGCGGTGGCCCTGCCGACGGCGGTAGCCGGTCTTGTTCTTGTAGCGCAGAATGTCGATCTTCTGGCCCTTGTGGTGGTCCACGACCTCGGCCTGGACCTTGATGCCGGCCAGCACCCACGGGTCGCTGGTCACAGCGTCGCCGTCGACAACGAGCAGGGTCGAGAGCTCGACCGTGTCGCCAACCTGGGCAGTGGAAATCTTGTCAACCTCAACGATGTCGCCGACAGCAACCTTGTGCTGGCGACCACCGCTGCGCACGATGGCGTACACGCGGATCTCTCTTTCGCTCGTTACAGAACCGGCACCCCCGCAGGCCAGCCGCCACATGACACATGGGCAACCTCTCCCGGCCCGCCTTGCGTCCGGGAGGAAAAGGTTTACGGGGATGTGGCGTGCTCAGTGACACGCCGACGGTCAAGGTTACGGGGCCGGGCCGAGGGGGTCAAACCGGGCCCCGCGGGTGTGCGGCCGGTCACTTCGGACCGGCCGCACACCCGGGGCGTCAGCCTTCGTCGCCGGTGGCGGGGACCGTGGCGGTCTTCTTCGCCGTCGACTTCGCGGCGGCCGTCTTGGCCGCCTTCTTGGCCGTCGTCTTCTTCGCGGCCGCCTTCTTGGCGACGGTCTTCTTGGCCGTCGTCTTCTTGGCGACGGCCTTCTTCGCCGTGGCCTTCTTGGCGGTCTTGCGAGCCGCCTTCTTGGCCGGAGCGGCCTCCTCGGCCGGCGCCTCGGCCGTCTCCGCGACGACCGGGGCCTCCTCCGCCGCGGCCGACGGGACGACCATGACGGCCGCCTCCTCGGACGTGGTCGGCGCGCCGACCTTGCGCACGGCACGACGGCGCGGACGGGCCGGGGCGGCGCTCTCGGCGGGCGTCTCCTCGACCGGAGCCGCGACGGGAGCCGCGTCCTCGGGCTCGGCCACCGGCGCCTCGGCCGCGGGCGCGGCCTCGGACACCGTCACCACGGCCGCCTCGGCGCCCGCGGGGGAACCGGCCGGCGCCGACACCTTCCGGGTCGCACGACGGCGCGTACGGCCCTTGGGCGCGCCCTCCTCGACGGGCTCGGCCTGCGGGGCCGGGACCAGCTGCTCCTCGACGGCGGCCGGCTCGGCGACCGGCGCCTCGGCGGTGGCCGCCGGGACGACCGGCGCCGCGACGGCCTCCTCCTTCGGCTCTTCGGCAGCCCGCTCGGCCACGGCCGGGGCCGCGGCCCTGGCCTTCTCGCCCCTGGGCGTCCGCTCCGCCCTGGGAGCCTTCTCCGCCTTCGGCGCGCCCGCCGGGGCCGAGGCACGACGGCTCGCCCGGCGCCGCGTACGGCCGCGGCCGGCCGCCGCCTCCGCCTCGGCGACGCTGCTGTACAGCTCCTCGTCCGGCGCGAATTCAGGCGCCGTCAGGGCGACCGGCTCGGCGACCTCGGCGGCCACCTCGGCGGCGGTCTCCGCGTCGGGCTCGACCGCCTCACCCGTCTCCACGGCCACCGCGGCGGTCTCGTGCACGTGCTCGTGCGCGTCACCGCCCCGGCCGCGCTTCTTGCGCTTGCCGCCACCGCCGCCGACCGCCGCCGGCTGCTCCATGTGCACGATGACACCGCGGCCGTTGCAGTGGACACAGGTCTCGGAGAAGGACTCCAGCAGGCCCTGGCCGACCCGCTTACGGGTCATCTGCACCAGGCCCAGCGAGGTCACCTCGGCCACCTGGTGCTTCGTACGGTCGCGGCCCAGGCACTCCAGCAGGCGGCGCAGCACCAGATCGCGGTTGGACTCCAGGACCATGTCGATGAAGTCGATGACGACGATGCCGCCGAGGTCGCGCAGCCGCAGCTGGCGCACGATCTCCTCGGCCGCCTCCAGGTTGTTCCTGGTGACCGTCTCCTCGAGGTTGCCGCCCTGGCCGGTGAACTTGCCGGTGTTGACGTCGACGACGATCATCGCCTCGGTCTTGTCGATCACCAGCGAACCACCGCTGGGCAGCCAGACCTTGCGGTCCAGCGCCTTGGCGAGCTGCTCGTCGATCCGGTACGTGGCGAAGACGTCGACCTCGGAGGTCCACTTCTGCAGCCGGCCGGCGAGGTCAGGCGCCACGTGGGCGACATACCCGTGGACCGTCTCCCAGGCCTCGTCACCGCTGACGATGACCTTGGAGAAGTCCTCGTTGAAGATGTCGCGCACGACCCGGACGGTCATGTCCGGCTCGCCGTACAGCAGCGTCGGGGCGTTGCCGTTCTTGGCCTTCTTCTGGATGTCCTCCCACTGCGACTGCAGCCGCTCGACGTCCCGGCGCAGCTCCTCCTCGCTCGCGCCCTCGGCGGCGGTGCGCACGATGACGCCCGCGTCCTCGGGGACGATCTTCTTGAGGATGGTCTTCAGCCGGGCCCGCTCGGTGTCGGGCAGCTTGCGGCTGATGCCGGTCATCGAGCCCTCGGGGACGTACACGAGGTAGCGGCCCGGCAGGGAGACCTGACTGGTCAGACGGGCGCCCTTGTGTCCGATCGGGTCCTTCGTGACCTGGACGAGCACGGACTGGCCCGACTTCAGGGCGGACTCGATGCGGCGCGGCCCGTTGGCCATGCCCAGCGCCTCAAAGTTGACCTCACCGGCGTACAGGACGGCGTTGCGGCCCTTGCCGATGTCGATGAAGGCGGCCTCCATCGACGGCAGCACGTTCTGGACCTTGCCGAGGTAGACGTTGCCGACGTACGAGGTCGCCTGCTCCTTGTTGACGTAGTGCTCGACGAGCACGCCGTCCTCGAGCACGCCGATCTGGGTGCGCTCGCCGTGCTGGCGTACGACCATCACGCGCTCGACGGCCTCGCGGCGGGCCAGGAACTCGGCCTCGGTGATGA
The DNA here is from genome assembly GCF_001514035.1 of Streptomyces yokosukanensis. Taxonomy (GTDB): domain Bacteria; phylum Actinomycetota; class Actinomycetes; order Streptomycetales; family Streptomycetaceae; genus Streptomyces; species Streptomyces yokosukanensis. The sequence goes on from NZ_KQ948211.1 coordinate 471,812, forward strand.
TCGGAACACGGCGACGGCCCTGCTCCCGGCCTTCACGGCGGCGCTGCTTCTTGGCCTCCAGACGCGTCGAGCCCTTGATGGACTGCACCTCGTCGGACGGCTCGCTGGGCTTGCGCGGCTCGCGGACCTTGACGACCGTGCGCTCCGGGTCGTCGGCGGACGGCTCGGCGTCCACGCCGCTGTCACCGGCGCGGCGACGGCGACGGCGGCGGCGACGGCTGCTGGAGCTGGACCCGCCGGCCTCGTCGCGGGCGTCCTCGGCGTCCTCTTCCTCCTGCTCGGCGGTGTCCTCGGCGTCCTGCGCGGCCTGCTCGGCGGCCAGTTCCTCGGCCTCCTCGCCCTCGCCGTCCGCGGCGTCACCGCGACGGCGGCGGCGGCCGCCACGGCGGCGGCGGCGACGGGAGCCGGACTCCTCGAAGCCCTCGGCCTCCTCGGCCTCCTCGCCCTCGGCGAGGTCCTCGGCCTGCTCGGCGGCCTCCTCGTCCTCGGCGGCCTCGGCCTCCGGCTCCTCGTCCTCGGCGGCGGCCTCGACGGCGCGGGTCTCCTCGGGGGCGCCCCGGCGGCGACGGCGACGGCGCGGGCCTGCCTCGGCGGGCTCCTCCGCGTGCTCCTCGGGCTCCTCCACCTCGGCGGCCACCGCGGCGGCCTCGGCGGCGGCGCGCTCCGGGGTCTGGAACTTCGGCTCGGCGAACACCGGCGCCTGGAAGACGGCGACGGCGGGGCGGGCCGGGCGGCGCGGGGCATCGGCATCGGCCTCGGGGGCCTCCGCCTCGGCGTCCTGCGTCCGCTTGCGCTGCGCGGGCCGCTGTGCGGGCTCGGAGAACCCGAAGGCGGGACGCACGGCCCGGCGCCGGCTGCGGCGCGGGGCGGCCTCCTCGGCGGGGGCCTGCGGCTCCTGGGCGGCGGCCGGCTCGTCGGCGGGCTCGGTGACGGGAACCTCCGGGGTGTGCGCCACGGCGGCCTCCTCGGGCTGCTCGGCCTCGGGGCCGGCTGCCAGGTCGGCGGACTCGTCGGTCTTCGGCCCACCGGCCGGAGCGGACGTGCGGCGGGTCGCGCGACGGCGGGTACGGCGCGGAGCGGCCTCCTCGGCGTCACCGCTCGCCTCGGCGGGAGCGACGGCCTCGGCCGCGGCTTCGGCGGCGGGGGCCTCGGCGACGACGGCCGGGGCCTGCGCGGCGGACTCGTCGGCCTTCGGCGCACCGGCCGGCGCGGACGAGCGCCGGGTCGCACGACGGCGCGGACGCGCGGCGGGCGCCGCTTCCTCGGTCTCGACCACGGCCGGTTCCTGGGCCTTCTCGGCCTCGTCGGCAGCGGCCGTGACGGACGCGGCGGTGACGGACGCGGCGGTCTGCGGCGCCGCGGTCCCGGCGGCCTCGGTGGAGACGGGCGCCCCGGCGGGCGCGGACGAGCGGCGCGTGGCCCGACGGCGCGGACGAGCGGGCGCGGCCTCCTCCACGGCTGCGGGCGTCTCGGCGGCCTCCTGGGCCACGGGTGCCTCATCGGCACCGGAAACGGCGGCGGACGTCGCTTCGGAAGCGGCGGCGGCAGGCGCGGAGGCGCTGCGTGTGGCGCGGCGTCGGGCGCGGCGCGGCGCGGCCTCCTCACCGACGACGACCTCGCCGCCCTCCGCACCGGCGGCGGGCTGCTCGCTCTCGGCGGCGGACGCGGCCGGTACGACGGCCTCGGCGGTCGACGGCGCCCCTGCGGGCGCGGAGGCGCGGCGCGTGGCCCGGCGGCGCGGACGGCTCGCGGGAGCGGTCTCGTCGGGCTCGACCGTCGCTGCGGTCGTTGCGGTCTCTTCGGCCGCCTCGGTCTCTTCGGCCTCTGCGACCTCGTCGGAGTCCGCGGCCGGTATGGCCGGCACGGTCACCTCGGCGTAGGCCTCGCCCGCGCCGGGCGGGCCCGCCGGGCGTGAGGCGGCACGGCGACGCCTGCGCGGCGGCAGGGTGTCGCTGGGCGTGTTCAGTTCGGAACCCTCAGCGGGTTCGGTCGGCTCGAGCATGCGGGCGTTTCTCCCGTCAGGCTCCCGGGCGCCGCGCCTGGTCCGGCGTCGGTCCGAAAAGACCGTCCGCCGTTGACGTCCGCGGCCCGCGTGGTACGCGATGGCCGCCGTCCGGGGCGCGGGCGCCGCACGGGAGCACTCTGTGTCCTGTCTCGCCGGTTCCGTACGCCTTGTCGGTACGGCCTGGCGAAAGTCTTCTGGTGGGTGCGCTGCCCGACCCAGATGGCTCCCGAGTACAAGGGCGGCGCTACGACGTCCGTCCCTACGCGGGACCTTCCGGCGTCGGCGCCGTCGCGGCGGCGGCCGGTGTGGGCGTCAGGGCCCCGGCTGCCTCGCGGTCGGGCGCGAGCGGGTCGGTCACCGTGCCGGTCTCTTCATCGAACAGCCCCTGCGCCAGCCTGGTCACCGCTGCGGGGACCGGCGGCGCCAGGTCGGCCACGGCGCGGAGACCGGACAGGACGTCGTCGGGTCGTACGGCAGGCGTCACGTGCCGAACAACCAGCCGCAGTATCGCACAGGGCTGGTCGGTCGGCCTATCAGACGGTGAACCGTGCGTTTCCAGGCTCACCACGGCGGGCCGGGCGTCGAAGGTGCGAACGCCGTTCTTGGTCGTGCGCTGGACCTCGACGGTCTCGGCCCCCTTGAAGGCTTCGGCCGCGCGCTCGGCGTCGGCCGGGTCGACGCCGTCCAGCCGCAGCTCCCAGACGGAAGCCGTCAGCCGGTCGGCGAGGCCCGAGGTCCGCGCCTCGACCGCGTCGACGATGTCGAGCCCGGCGGGCAGCGACTCGTCGAGGAGGACGCGCAGCTTCTCCGGGTCGCGCGATGCGGTGAGCGCGATCTCCAGATACTCCGCCTCACTGCCGGTGCCGGTGGGTGCGGCATTGGCGTACGACACCTTCGGGTGCGGCGTGAACCCGGCCGAGTACGCCATGGGCACCTCGGCGCGGCGCAGCGCTCGCTCGAAGGCGCGCTGGAAGTCTCGGTGGCTGGTGAACCTCAGGCGGCCGCGCTTGGTGTAGCGCAGTCGGATGCGCTGCACCGCGGGTGCGGGCGGCGGGCCTTCGGGCTGTCGCTTGCCCAGTGTCCTAGTCCTTCGTGAGTGCGGTCGTACTGCTACCAAGAGTACGTGCCGCGGGCCCCTGAGGTTCCCGCCGGTCCACCGCGACCGGCTGCCTCGGCTCGCCGAACAGCATCCGCCGGACGTCGGCGCGGGTCTGCCGTACCGTCTCGCGGGCGCTGGTCAGCGCCTCCCGCACGGCCCGGCCCACCACGCGCGCACCCGCGGCGGCGGGCTTCAGGACGGCGGCGCGGACGGCATGGCCGACCGGGACGAGGACGGTCCGGTACGCCCGGCGCACCGGCTCCACGAAGATCCACCGGAAGAGGGTCCCGAGCACCCGGCCGACGGCCCGCGAGATCCGTCCGGCGATCCGCCACGCGTGCCCGAGGGCGTCCCCCGCCTCGCGCGCCACGACCGCGAGGAGCCGGCCGGCGGGCGCGAGGACCCAGCGCCACAGCGCGAGCGCGGGCAGGACGAAGAGGACGCGGAGGGTCCAGTACAGGGCGAGCCCGATGCCGGTGGCGATCATCCGCAGCAGCCGGCCCAGCCCTCGTGCGCACCAGGCGACGGCTCGCCCGACGGGTGCGAGGATCCACGCGTACAGCCATCGTGCGGGGACGACGAACAGACACCGCACCAGCCGGGCGACTGCGTGGCCGATCGGCCGGAGCACGCGCGCGTACACCCAGGCGAGCCCGTCACCCACCCCGCGCGCGAGACGGGCGAGGCCGTGGCCGACGGGGGTGAGCACGTACCGGTGGAACCACACGGCCGGTACGACGACGAGGACGGCGCCGAGCCAGGCCAGCGCCCTGCCGGCGGGGACCAGGACATACCGCCACAGGCCTGCGAACGGCCGGACGAACAAGGCTTTTCCGGTCCACAGCAGCGCCCGGCCCAACGGCCTGAGCACGGCGTCCCGCACCAGCCTTCCGGCGACGACGAGCGCGTCCCACGCCATCCGTACCGGCACGACCAGCACCAGGACGACGATCCGCAAGGGGACGCGGATCGCGACGGTGAGGCACCCTTCGGGCTGCCGGGGCCCAGGTGGCGGCGCGTGCAGTTCCATACGGGGGTAGACGCGGTGGCCGCCTGTTCGGATCCGGCCGGGTACGCGTCCGACGCCGACCGGGAGGACAGGGGCGGTCCTGGTGGCGGGCGGCGCCGTCACCACCCGCCGCGGTCGCCGACCACCTGGAAGCTGCCCACGAGTCCCTCGTCACCGAACGCGCCCCCGGGTTCGGCACGGGGCACCGTGCCGAAGGTGTCGCTGTGCGGACCCACGGTGGTGACCGGAGGGCCGTCGTCGCAGGAAAAGCCCCGGAAGACCTCGATGGTCCTACGGCTGTCGTTGAAGATGCTGAAGCTGCTGGAGCCGGTCGCAGAGATGCAGCCCTCGGCGGAGGCGGAGTAACTGCGTTCGTTGAAGTAGATCTTTCCGCCTCCCCCATGGCCCTCGCCGCGCCCACCGCCGCCGCGTCCACCGCCGTCGCGGCCCTCGCCCTTCCCTCCGCCCGTGCTCCCGCCGCCCGCGGGAGCCGAGGGAGGAGCGGTAGGAGCGGAAGAAGCAGGAGGAGCGGGAGGGGCGGAGGGAGCGGAGGGGGCGGCTCGCTGCACGGGCCGGACCGCCTGGTGGGCGGAGGGGGACGCGGGGGCGGAGCCGACGGCCATGGCGTAGGTGATGCCGCCGACCACGAGGACGGTCGCGCCAACTCCGGTGCCGACCACAGCAAAAGTACGCGGGGGCATGTCGCTTCTCTCTGTCGCACGGACGTCGGCCGGGCGACCGACCTGTGACGAACGTACCGACAGCCCCGATGACCGGCATGTCGGAGATGCCCCTAGGGTGACGTCATGCATGGAGGCCAGTCCCAGGCCCGATCCGTCACTGGTGCGGCCGGCCTCGGCACGGACGAAGCGGTCGAACGCACGCGGCAGGAACTCCGGCGGGAAGCCCGGACCTTCGTCCGTCACGCGACCTCGGCGTCCATCGACGCGCGCGGCGAGCGGAGGCGGACCGACCGGCACCCCGCTCTCCTCCTCGCTCACCCGCGTGCCTCACGCGCCCTTCGGGCCAAGTACCTCGTCGGCGCTGCGCGGTTCGGTGCGCGGCTGCTGGTTGAGCTTGTGCCGCTCGATGGAGGATCGCCGGTAGACCTCCTTGCGGGCCCGCATGATGTCGCCGAGGGGCGCGTGCTCGGCGGTGACCCGCCAGGGCGTGAAGGACAGCGCGTCCATCTTCTCCAGGTTCTCCGGGCCGGAGATGTCCTGCTGCGGCAGGCGCAGCTTGGCCACGGTGACGGACGGCGAGAGCTGCTCGGGCCACTCCACGGTGGTGTCCTCCACCGGCATGCGCTCCAGGTCGGTGCAGAGCTGGACCTGGATGTCGAAGGCGTAGGGCCGCTCCTGCAACTCGGCCTCCAGTGCCGGACGGAAGACCTCCGGCGCGGAGGTCGGGTCGAGGGCGCGCCGGACCACCGCGGCGGCGGAGTGCGGGTCGGGGGTGATGCGTATCTTGGCGATGTGGTCCCCGTGCCTGACCGCGCCCATCGTCCAGTAGCTCGACAGCAGTACGTTGACCGGGGGGATCTTGGAAAGACGCAGGAAGGCCAGGAACTCGTCCCATGCCCAGTCGTCCTGGTCCAGGGTTCCCTTTCCGGTCACGAAGTCGGCGAAGAAGCGATGTGCGCCGGGCCGGCCCCGAGAGAAGTAGGCGGGCGCGTTCAGGAACAGTTCCTGGATGAACAGGTAGTGCTCGACGGTGTTGCAGAAGAAGACCGGTCCGTTGATGTTGGCGTAGTCGAAGGTGCCCGTGTCCGGTTCGTCTTCCAGCAGGGTCGGGCCGGGGATGCCGAACATCTTCAGCGCCAGTCCGGTGGCGGCGCCCAGTCGTGCGTCGGCTCCGGCGTGGGGCGAGCCGTTGGAGAAGCGGATGAGCGCGTCGTGGGTTCCCGGAGTGGCGTAGATGCCTTGGGCGTACTCGGTGGGAATCCCGTCCAGGATCTCCACCTCCCCTCGGACCAGCCCGTAGCCCTTGGCATGGGCGTCACGCAGGGCCCGTCCGGTGCCGCCGGCCTCGACCGACTCGGCGATGTAGCTCTCGGTCCTCTCGATCACCGTCCGCAGGTTCTCGTCGAAGTGCGGATCGCCGACCTCGATGTCCGGTGTGTAGCGGACGAACTGTGCTGCCATGGCTTCGGCCTCTCCATGGAGAGCGGGTGGGGCCTCAAGGGATCGGAACTGCTTCAGGAATGGGAATTTCTTTCAGTCCTCCAGTTCGGCAAGCCAGCGCAGGGCACGCAGTCCTGGCAGAAAGCAGTACTCACCGCCGCGGGTGACCACGAAGCTGGGCAGGTTCCGCAGACGGCGCCGAACCGGTTTCTCCGGGATGGTGACGGTGCCGGTTCCGCCGTGGTGTCCGGCCACCGGGTCCTTTTCGCCGGGGTAGCCGATGAAGTTTCCGTCGTTGACCCACTCGGCCTTGATGAATTCGAACTGTCGCTCCAGGTGGGCTCCGATGAAGACGCCGACCAGCCCCCGGTCCGCGCCGTCGTCCTCCAGCGCCCCCTCCGGCAGCGGCGGACCGTAGGTGGTGCCGCGGCGGATGAGGCGGTGCATGCGCGCGTCGCCGATGATCGTGGAATCGCGGGGGTTGGTGCGCCGGATGTGCGCGCCCGCGGGGCACCGGAAGCCTCGGTCGTCGTTCTCCCGGTACAGGAAGTTGTTGACGCGGTGCGGATCGGCGGCCAGCTCCGGATCATCGCGCTCCGGCGTCAGCGTCAGCGGCGCCCCGCTCGGCCAGCGCCCGACCATCTTCGCCGCCAGGAGTGCCTCTTCCTCGGCGCCGGAGCTGTTCGCGCGCAGGTACCGGCGCCAGGCCGCCACATTGGTGTGGATCTTGCGGACGGCCACGTAGGTCCCGTTGCGTCCCAGCACATCGGGGCTCGGCATAGGCGGTAGGTTGCCGGTCTCGTCGGGGTAGCCGAGGATGAACTCGCCTGTCTTGATGGGGAGTTCCTGCGGGTTGGACCCGGGCAGCCCGACGCCCTCGATGTTCGGATGGCTGATGCCGTCGCGGAAGCCGAAGGTGGTCCGCCCGGTCGGGAGCTGGTGGACGTCCTGCCGCCAGACCACCTGGACTCCGGGCGTGTCCTCGTACGCGGCACGGGCCTGCTCCAGCTCCTGGTCCAGCTGCGCCGCGTCGGAGGACAGGGCGCTCAACGCGATATGGACCTCCCCCGTTCCGAACGGTGCCTCCCAATGGGCCGGCGCGCTCTCGCCGACGTCACCGATCAGCTGCGCCCGAGCGGCCATGCCCTCGCGGAACGCCCGCGGGAAGCTGTCCAGCGATTCCTGCGGCACCCCCAGGGCCTCCAGCCCCTGATAGGTGAGCGCCACGGCCACCCAGGCGTCCCGGCTCGGGTCCACCTCGGGCAGACCAGCCGCGGTGAGCGGGAGCAGCCGCCGGAGCAGGGCGCGCCCGGCGTGGCGGTCGTCGACACGCAGGAAGATGTACTTCCCCCGATAGGGCACCGGTCGTGGGCGCAGTGCTCCGCTCTGGATGTCGTCGATCTCGACGCGTACGGTGTCCGCGCTGCCGCTTCCCGTTGTGCTCATGGTGGTTCGTGCTCCACATCGGTGTCAGCCTGGGCAGCCCCGGATGGGCGGCCCGCGCCCGCCGACGCGGTCCAATCGACGTCGGTCGGCCGGGAGTTGCGGTTGTGCCGTTCCAGGCCGCCTAGCTTGCGGCAACCTCCAGCAGCTTCTGGAAAGCGGGCGTGGCCACCAACTCCGTGTTGGCCGGGTTCTCCAGCGCCGCCCGGAACTCGGGGGTGTCCAGCACCTCCTGGAACGCGTTGTCCACACGCTGGTCCTTGAAGATCTGCTGAACGGTCAGATCGGGATAGGCGCTGACGAAGACCCCCGCGGGCTCCTGGTGGGCGAGGAACCACTCCTTCACCCCTGGATCACGGACCCCGGGGAACCCTTCACTGTGCGAGAAGACCTTGTCGAAGCGGGCCCCGACCACCGTCTTGGCGAAGTCGTCGATGTAGGTGTCCCAGGAGCCGTCGAAGACGCTGGCGAACATGAACCGGGTGTCGTCGTCGAAAATCACATGCCTCGCGTCGTGCAGCGTGCCGATCTGGCGCACCGCCGCATGAACCCTCTCGTCGTCCGCCGCGTCGGCGAGCGCGGCGAGATCCTCACGCAACGCATCGGCCTCGCCCGGTTTGATCTTGGTGAATACGGTGAACTCGTTGGAGACCCCGTCCGTCCTGCCCGGGTGCTCAGGATGGGCAGGCTGGGTCGCGTCTGATGTCGGAGTCATGATCAGGTTCTCCTGCCACGGATCGATTCGAGGGCTGCCCCGATGCCCCGATACGAGGTCCCATGGCCCTCACCACCCATCCTGACTCCGCCCGCGCCGCCTCGCATTCCGGCTACGGCTGATGTGATGAGCCGGTGGCGGAGCTGATGTGATGAGCCGGTGGCGGACTCGAAGCCCGGCCGGATCTGATTCGGATTCCGCCCCGAGATGATCCGGCTACGAACCGTGTCCGTGACGCGCCCGCAGGCGACCGCCGGGCCGAGACCGTCTCAACCCGAAAAGCTCCCGCGAAGCTCCCGAGGACAGATCCCTGAAGGCGCAGGAAGATGGAGTCGGGCCTGCCGAGCAGGCCATGTCGTCCTCTCGGACGACTGCCTCCCCTGCCACGCCGCCCAGGAGTCGCTTCGGCCCCCGCTGCTCCGCGTGCAGGCGGCCGGGTCACCCGCACCCACACCCGTCGACCCCGCTCGCGCGATCGCCGCCCTGACCCCACCTGGAGGCAATCATGGGCAAAGTTCTCGGTGATGTGCTGGGTCTTGCGGCCGGCGTCGCGATCAGCCCGCTCCCGATCATCGCCGTCATCCTCATCCTCGCCACGCCTCGGGGACGTCTCAACGGGGTCCTCTTCACCGTCGGCTGGCTACTGGGGCTCTCGGCGCTGGGGGCAGTGATGCTGGCGGTCGCCTCCCCCGCACACGCCTCCGGCCACGATCACCCGGCCACCTGGGTGGGAGTTCTCAAGCTCGCTCTGGGTGTGCTCCTCGTCGCCTTCGGCACCCGGCAGTGGCATCGGCGCCCGAGGGATCCCTCGCAGGCTCAACTGCCGAAATGGATGGGCGCGATAGACCGCCTCTCGCCGGTCAAGGTGTTCGGACTCGGAACGGCCCTGGCCGCGCTCAACGCCAAGAACGCACCGCTGACCATCGCCGCGGGCGCCGCGATCGGCTCAGCGGGACTGCCGGTCGGGCAGCAGATCGCCTCGCTGGTGGTCTTCGTCGTGATCGCCACCCTCGGCCTTCTGGCCCCACTGGGCGTCTACCTGCTCGGCGGAGAACGGGCCAAGACCACGCTCGGCAATTGGAAGGACTGGGCGGCTCAGCACAATGTCGCCGTGATGGCGGTCCTGTTCCTCGTCCTCGGGCTGAAGCTACTCGGAGACGGAATCTCCGTCCTCACCTCCTGACGTCCCGCGAGGACGGTCCTCGGCTTGCAGCTCGAACCACATGGTCTTGCCGGTGGCCGTCCGCATGCTGCCCCAGGCGTCCGCGAGCAGGTCGAGCAGCTCGATGCCCCGACCACCCTCCGCGTCCGAGTCGACGACGATGCGCTCAGGGCAGGCGGACTCCGTGTCCTCGACCTCGCACAACAGGCGGGAGTGGCTCAACCGCAGGTTGAGCCTGAGCGGGCCGCGCGTGTGACGCAGGGCATTGGTGACCAGTTCGCTGACCAGCAGCTCAGCGGTGTCGGACAGGTAGCCGACAGCCCAGTCGCTCAGCTGCGCGGTCACCAACCGCCGAGCCCGGCGCACGGAGGTCATTTCCCGCTGCAAGGGCCAGGAGGCGTCCCAGGCGGTGGCGCGGCAGCGCGGCGCGTCCAGCGGTCGCAGCGGCGCGAGCATGCGGGACCACAGAGCCCACTGTCTGGTCAACCACGATCCGGCGCCATGAGAGGACCACCCGCCACAGCGAAAGGCGATGGGGTAACCGATGGCGCGAGTGGCCATGGGAATCAGTCCCTTCCGGGCCGGCGAACGGACGGTCCGCCGGTGAACGTGCCTGGCGTGCACCAGACCCCTTACATGTAGCAGCCGCTACACTCCAAATATAGACGTAGCGACTGCTACAGTAAAGATGCTCCCAAAATCTCAGCAAACGGACATTCGGGTGTTCTCACCCTCACGCATCCAGGAGCCCCCATGCCTCGCCCGCCCGATCCGGCCAAGCGACGCGACCTTCTCGACCGGGTTCGCGAGTACGTCACCCGCAACGGCCTCGCGGACCTGTCCCTGCGCCCTCTGGCCAAGGCCCTGGACACCAGCGATCGCATGCTCCTGTACTACTTCGGCACCAAGGAACGCATGGTCGCCGAGGCCCTCGACATCTACGAGCGCCGCCCCCTCCTGCGCACCCGCGACCTGCTGGAGACCATGGGCCCGCCCACGGACCCCGCGGGCCTGCGCCGCTTCCTGGAGGAGGTGTGGCGACAATTCAGCGACCCCGACGTACGCGCCACCCTGCCTCTCTACCTCGAGATCATGGGCGCCGGCGTGCTTCACCCGGACCGCTACGGGCCCATCATGCGCGACATCGTCACCGAATGGACGGAGCTGCTCACCTCCGTCTTCCGTGACCTCGGCATGACCCGGGACCGAGCGCGGACACAGGCCACCCTCCTGACCGATGCCTCCTTCGGTCTGCTGATCACCCCGCTGGTGGACGGCCACTTCGACCGGGCCCACAAGGCCTTCCACGCCCTCCTCGACAGCCTGGAACCCGGATGGCACACCATGGCGTGACCGTGGCCACTCGAAACCGACCGACGCCGGACCAGCGCTCGATCACAGCCGCTGCCAGCGGTGGTGAGCCGCGCCGAAAAGGTTCACGATGGAGGGAGCGGCGGAATCAACAGCCGAACGGTGACCATGCGGTCGGCCTGGTCGTCGTCAACGTTCAGAGCGCCTTTCCCGCTGCCTGAGCCGGTTCCCTCGCGGGGCGCTTTCCGAGTAGACGTTCACCGAGTGTGCCCGGCGGACCGGCTGCCTGCAGATCAGTCCACGGCCACAAGGGGTGCGGCGCCGAGGAAGATCGTGATGACTACAGAGTCCGAGCTGCTCAAGACCGACGACCAGCGGCTTGAGGAACTCTTTCGCAGGAGTCCGGCCGGCGAGATCCCCAAAGGCCCGATGGAAGGCCGGGCGATCTTCCCCGATGCCGGGCCTGGAGGGGCGTGGCTGCTCGCCACCCTGGTGCATCTGTTCGGGTGGCGCGGCAAGGTCTTCAGCCCGGACGGCTACCTCAGCAACCGGCTCACACCGATGGACATCCTCTCCATCGTCGCCATGGTCGCTCCCGGCCCGAGCCTCCTGGACGACCAGGAGTGCATCGTCATCGACTACTCCAACACGTCCCTGGTGTTCGGGGGCGTGCGCGATGAGATCCGGCAAGTCGGCCCGCACCTGTACCTGGGTCTGATCTGGCTGTCCGGCCGCAAGGTCGGCTGGTTCTCGCTGCGTGACCCGAACGACGCCGACGCATAGGGCGGATCACGTCGACCCCCCGACGCCCCGACGCCTCGACGCCTCGACGCCTCGACGCCCTGGTAACGGTCACACAGGGCGCCCCGCCGTCGACAGCGCGGCGCCCCCGCGAACGCTCAGCAGGACCCGTCGGCGCGACAGACGTCCGGCCCGTGGGCGGAGGTTCTGCACCGTGCCGCATGACGAAAGGCCCCGATCTTGCTTCCCCTCACCGTTCGCCTCCGCAGAGCAACACGGCGATTCTCAAGCGGCGTCGGAAGGACGGAGTTCTCACGGCACCGCTCAGGCATCGCCCTTGCGGCATCGGGCACCCTGGCCCTGGCTCTGACGGGACTTCCCGCAGCCACACCTCCCGGCACACCGGCACCGTTGCACGGAACAGTCACCAGCGCGGGAAAGCCGCTGTCCCACGCCACCGTCACCCTCTTCACCGGAGACCGGCAAGGCGTCCGGACTCTGGGGCACGCCACGACAGACACCGACGGAGCCTTCCGGATTCGGCCCGGCCGGCGCACGGGCTCCGTGCTGTACGTCGAAGCCGCGCCCAAGGGCGACAGCTCGCTGCGTCTGCGCTCCGTCGTCGGCTTCGGCCCCGGGGGCGGCGTCGCCAAGCGCTCCGAATCCGCGGTCACGGTCAACGAATTCACCACCGTCGCCGCTGCCTACGCCTTGGCCCAATTCACCGACCAGCACGGCATCACCGGGCCGAGCCCCGGCCTGGAGAACGCCGCAGTCACGTCCTACAACCTCGCCGACCCGGCAACGGGCAAGCCCGGCAAGGTCGTCACCGACCAGGACAACGGCAGCAAGAACGACACCCTGGCCACCCTCGGCACCCTTGCGAACCTGATCTCGCTCTGCGCTCCGGGAGCGAACACCGGGCACTGCAACGACATGCTGCAGCTGGCCACGCCGCCGGGCGGCAGCACACCGGGGGACACGGCCCAAGCGGTGGCCAACCTCGCCATGAACCCGAAACTGGCCACGGGCAAGCTGTACGCCCTGGCCGGACAGGTACACACCTACAGCCCTGCGCTCACCGCCGCCCCGGCGGCCTGGGTCCTGGCGCTGCACTACACCGCTGCGAAGGTCTACGCCCCCGGTCGGATCGCCGTCGACGCCAAGGGCAACGTCTGGGCCACCGACAACTGGCTGCCCGGGACGCGAAGCCCCAGCCCCTATGTCACCGTGCAGGACCCCGCGGGCAACCCGGTCTTCAACAGCCCCATCAGCGGTGGCGGCATGAAGGCGGGCGCCTGGGGCATCGCCATCGACCACCAGGGCTCCGTCTGGGTGCCCAGCTACGCCGGGGACGCCATGGCGAAGTACTCGCCGTCCGGGAAGCCGCTGTCGCCCAGCACGGGATTCAAGAACGGTGACCTGAACCACCCCCAGGGCACCGCGGTCGACCAGAAGGGCAACATCTGGATCGCCAACTTCTACGGCCTGAAAGGCAACCGCGGCAAGGGAAGCGTGATCGTCTACCCCCACGGCGACCCTTCCAAGGCGATCACCATCACCGGCGGCGGACTCGACCACCCGTTCTCCCTCCAGATCGACGGCTACGGCCGGGCCTGGGTCTCCAACGCCCGCTTCAACGGGGCGAAACTCCTGGACACGCGCGTGCCCAAGGGCCATGCGGGCGGAAGCGTCACCGTCATCGGTCCCGACTTCAAGCCGACCTCGTTCTCCCCCATCAAGGACGCCTCACTCGACTGGCCGCTCGCACTCGCCGTCGACTCCAAGAACAACGTGTGGGTGCCGGACTTCGTCAGCAACTCGGTCACCGAACTCGGGCCCGACGGAAAGGTCGCTGGCGTACACAAACTGCCCACGGCCATCGCTCCGTGGTCCGTGGCCGTCGACGGGTCCGACCACGTGTGGGTCGCCGGCTTCGGCACCCCCTCCGTCTCCGTCCTGTGCGGCGTGAACACCAGCGCGTGCCCTCCCGGCTCCTCCACCGGCTCCCTGCTGTCACCGCCCGACGGCTACCGCAACAACTCCCTCCAGCACCTCACCGCCGTCCAGCTCGACCAGTCCGGCAACGTCTGGCTGGCCAACAACTGGTCCAAACTCGCCCCGCCCACCGGCGGCAACGGCCTGGTCGAACTCATCGGAGCCGCCACACCCGTCTGCACACCGCTGAACCCCCTGCCGGCCCGCCCGACAGCCACCGGCACAACCGCCTGCCCAACCCAGACCAGCGCCCAGCCCAGATGACCGGGAGAACACCGGCGGCGCCGACGGACGAGAGCGCGAAGCACCGGCCGCAGCCAACGCCGCAGCACGTCCACTCAGGCGCCAGGGCTCGCCAGCCAGCGCAGTGCGCTGAGGCTCGGCAGGAAGAAGTACTCTCCGCCGCGGGTGATGACAAAACGCTCTACGCCGTGCAGGCGGCGCCGGATGGGGTGCTGCGGGATCGTGAAGATGCCCGTGCCGTCGTTGTCGCCCGTGAGCAGGTCCTTCTCCTGGTCGAGGCCGGTGAAATGGCCGTCGTTCAGCCATTGCGACTTCACGAATTCAAACTGCCGGTCGAGGTGCGAGCCGATGAAGACGAAGACGATGCCACGGTCGGCGCCGTCGTCGTCCAGGGTGCCGGCCGCAAGCGGGGGGCCGTAGTTGGTGCCCCGTCGAATCATGTGGTGCAGGCGGATGTCGCCGATGATCTCTGAGTCGCGCGGGTTGGCTCGCCTGGCGTGGGCGCCGTGGGGGCAGATCGCGCCCCGCGGATCGGACTCGTAGCGGAAGCCGTTGTTGCGCTGGTCGTCCGCTCCCAGGGCCGGGTCGTCGTGCTCGGGCGCCAGGATCAAGGGGGCGCCGCTCTGCCAGCGGCCCACGATCTTGGCGGCGAGCAGCGACTCTTCCTCCGGGCCGCCGGAGTTGTCGTGGAGATACCGGCGGAAGGCCGCGACGCGCGTGTGCAGCTTCCGCCAGGCCACGAAGGTGCCGTTGCGGCCCAGCTCGGCCGGCCGCGGCATCGGCGGCACGTTTCCGGTCTCGTCGGGATAGCCGAGCACGAATTCGCCCGCCTTGAGCACGGAACCGTCACCGGGCGGACTCTCGGCGCCGCTGCCTTCGATCGTGGGGTTGCCGATGCCGTCCTTGTAGCCGAAGCTGGTGCGCCCGGTGGACAGCTGGTAGAAGTCCTGCCGGTGGACGACCTGAAGACCGGAAAGCTGCGCGTGGGCCTTGCGGGCACGTTCGAGGACGACCGCCAATGATTCCTGGTCGGCGGCCAGGAGGGACAGCACGACGTGGACCTGGCCGGTGCCGAAGGGCGGCTCCCAACGCGCGGGCGCACTCTCGCCGGTGTCACCGATGAACTCGGCGCGCGCCGCCATGCCCTGCCGGAACTCGTCAGGGAAGGTGTTCAGGGCGGCCGGCGGGACCTGGAGCGCTTCGAGTCCCCGGTACGTCAGTCCGGCGTTGAGGAGCGCGGGCAGTTCCGGTTGCCACCAGTTGGCGGCGGAGTCGACCAGCTCGGCCAGGCGCCCCATCAACTCGCGCCCGGCGCCGGCATCGTCCACACGCAGCAGGATGTAGGTGCCGACGTACGGCGACGGCCGGTCGCGCAGCACGATGCCCTGAATCTCGTCCAACTGCAGCGGTGGGGCTTCAGTCGCTGTCATGACGTCCTTCCGGTCGCATATCGGCGACTTTGTACCAATCACCGCTACTGTTGACGCTGTCCGACACGACACATCGCGCGATTGACGAGCGCCTGGGCGCTCGGGGTCGCTCGAAGGGCAAGGTTCCACCGCGCGAGCCGAAGCGCTCGCCGGGGATCGCCGCCGACGGTCAGCCAGAACTCCGCTGCGTGATCGGCGTACGCCTCGGGGTGGCGCGCCATCAACTCCTCGTAGCGCGCGGCAGCGCGGGCACGCCAGAACCGAGCCTCCGCCGACGTCTCGAACCTGCCCAGGAGGCGGACAAGCCGGGTCGCGTAGTCGGGATCGTCGCTGACGAGGGCCAGCCGGCGCAGGCGCTCTGCCGCCACGGCCGTCCTGCCTTCGGCGGCGTCGGCCTCAGCGAGCTGACCCTGGGCCGGCACATAGGACGGCAGTCGGCGAGCGGCCGACTCCAGCCAGACGCGCGCGCTCACCAGTCCGCCCTGGGCCAGCCACATCTGCCCGCACTGGAATTCGAGGACCGCGAGTGGAAAGGGGCTGACCCCGCGGTAGGCGCGTCTGGCCGCCAGAAACCACGACTCGGCCTCCTCGACCTCGCCGCTCTCGGCATGACAGCGGGCCATGGCGCCGAGGGTCCTGAAGTCCTGCCCCCTCGACAGCCCCTGCCGATGCAGCGCGAGCGCGTCTGCGTACTGCCCGACCGCCTGGCAGACGACTGCCCGCTCCTCGTCCACACTTCTCCGATCGAGCCCCAGCGCAGCCGCCGCGTCCAGATCGTCCAGCGCCGCCGCGAACCGGTGGAAGAGGCCCGCCAGCCTGGCGCGCGCCATGAGCGAGCGAGGATCGCGCGGCGCCTGGTCGACGAACGTCTCGGCCAGCGATGCCGCGCGCTCGGCCTGGTCGATGCGGCCCAGTACGTGCCCGCGCAGGGCGGTCAGCTCCACCAGCTCGCCCCAGCCGTCAGCGGTGAGCCTCCCGCGTGTCGCCTGCGACGTCAGTCCTTCGATGCGGGCGTCGAGGTTGCCCATGGCGATGACGCCGGCTGTCGTGGGCGGCCCGCCCGCGAGGTCGGGCCTTCTCCCCCCACCGGCATGAGTGGCCGCCGTGGAACTGCCCATCAGCTTGCGGCGGCCGTCGGGACGGAAACCGGTTCGGGCGGGTCGGGGTTGGGCGGTGCCAGGTACGGGAACTCACGCGAAGCCGGGACGGTCCCGTCGACGCCGTCGCTCACGCGCGGACCATGGCCCGCGTTGACGATCAGCGTGTAGAGCGTGTCGATGACATCGTCGTTGAGCGACCGGCCGCCACAGGTCTCATGCTCCCGTCCCTCCAGCAAGGCCCGCTCGATCTCGAAATAGCTGTCTTCGGCGTACGGCTTGGCCACGTCCACGACCAGGAAGTCCGCCAGCAGCAGCTCCGTCAGCGGATGCGTCCCGTCCGGCCGCGTCGTCCAGTCCGCCTTGCCGTCGAGGCCGTCGAAGAAGACCAGGTTGGCGTTGAGGCGTGCGCGATAGGCGTCCACGTAGCTCGGCCCCAGCCGGAACGGGTCTTCCCCGTTGTAGAGATCGCGCAGGTCAACGACCCTATTGGCGGCGTCGACCCCGTTGTCCGACAGCAGAATGTTCTTGACCTCGGGGCGGCCGAGGCGTTCGAGGCGCACGGGGTACGGTCCGACCGTGACGGTTTCCGCCGCAACGGCGAAGACGCTCCCCGAGTTCGCTCCGAACACCCTGGCGACGTCAAGCTCTGCCACGACGGTGAGGACGTCGGCGCCCTCCAAGGAATTGGTGCCCTTCGGTACGAAGGCGAGCCGCCGCCTCGCCCGCGTCTCCACCTCCTTGGCCACGTCCATGAAGAAGGGATCCAGCCGCAGCCCGGCGTACCATCGCACGCCATGGCCCTCGCCGCCCCGCTCGTCATTCACCAGCAACGAAACCGATTCCCCGTCGGGCAGCACGCACGTTCCCCGCTGCGCCAGCTCCCCGTCGTCATCCGGTCCGACCGGAATCGAGAAGGTGCAGGCAAGTGCGAATTCGTCGGTGCCGACATCGAGGAGTGAGCCGGAATCTCCCATGGGCACGGATGCCGGCCGGACGCGGAATCGATAGCCGGCAGCGTCGGAGAACAGGGCTCCCGGCCGCGCATTGGGAAAGACATTCATGACGAGGACGAGCCGACCCGACCGGGAGGGGCTGGGAAAGGCATAGAGGTCGGTCAGGTCTATGGCCGGATCGGCCAGGGCGCGGGTGCCGGAAAGATGGTCGGACATGATGCTGCGACCTCCGCTGACGGGGCCCGGGCCGACGACCGCGCGCCGTTGCCGGGCCGCCCGGTGGCACCCAGGCGCCATGACCACGGGACTACAGGCGCCTGGGACGCGAGACAGCTGCTAGCTGGACGCGGTATCCAGCAACGCGTTGAACGCCTGCGTGACCTTCTGCGCCTTGGTGGTGTCCTCGACCGTCATGGTCGGATTGGAGGCGTACCACATGTCGGCCTCCACGATCTTCGTCGCCAGCCAGTCGACGATGTTCGGAGAGGTCGCCCCGGGCCAGCCCTCAACGACACCTTCGAACATTTCATCGAACCACGGTGCGGCGTTGGCGAAGATGTCAGCCATGTACGGCTTGAAGTCGCCGTCATAGGTGACCGCGCCTATGACCTGGGTGTCATTGTTGATGAACGTGACACGAAAGTCGTGGACAGTGCCGACGACCTTTTCGTATTGAAAGGCATCGTCCTGGATCTTGGCGGCGTTCTGGTGGAACCTCTCCGCCCCGCCTGGTACGGCATCGAAGAGAACGGTGATTTCCGCTACCTCCCCGACCCGCTTGCCGAGACCGTCGGGCTGCCTGGTCACGGTTGGAGTCGCCGACCTCGCGGAGCTCTGTGCCGTCATGGCTCCCTCTCCCTTTGATCGTCTATCGGCTGGGCTGCGGGCTCTCCTCCCTTCTGAGCGCGTTCCGGAAGGCTCACACAGCCAGCTTTGTCGCCCTCCAGGGCGTCGGCAAGACGATCAGGCCCCACAGGTCGACGCCGTATGGCGAGTCACGCTCTGCGAGGCACTCCCAGGGCCCGGCAGAGGCGCCCGAGAGCACACCAGCGGCGCTGACGGGCGAGGGACCGAAGCGCCGGCCGCCGGCGGGGCTACTCCACCTCGATGCCGTACTCCTGGACAAGCTCCTCCAGACCTCCTGTGTAGCCCTTTCCTCCTAGCACGAAGTCCCAGTCGCCACTTGATCTCCGTCGGAAGGAACCAAGCACCAGCGCCGTTTCGCCGGCACGACCGTCGGAGACCTCAAGCCGGTCAAGGTCGTTCATCGACGGGTCGAGCAAGCGGATACAGGCATCCGTGAAACCGGAAAGATCCGCGTCCGGATTGATCTCCGGATCCACGGCGGCGACCAGAACGAACCGATCAGCGCCTTGCGGCAGCGCGTCGAAGGAGACCCTGATCGCCGCTTTGTCCGGCGCCGAAGCCGTCGCCGCGCATACCGAACCGTCCGGGGTCTGCGGATTGTTGAAAAAGACGAAGTGGTCCTCGCTGAGGACCTGGTCGCCTCGGCAGACGAGTGCGCAGACGTCCAACGCGACATTGCCGGACCACATCATGCCGAGGATGTTGTAGTCGTCAGCCGGGGTCGCCGGAGCGGACGGCTCAGGGTGCGTGGGAGTCGGTCGCCCGCCCTCTCCCAGACGTCCGCGGAGCCCGTGCCGGTGCAGCAGGTCGACCAGTTCGCTGCCCGAGATCAGCTCCAGCGGCTTTCCGCGGGCGAATGTGTGCGAGCCCGGACCGAAGCCCGATGTCGTCACCAGAACACCCTTGTTGGCGCCGACGTCCTGGACCGTGCCGTACAAGTCGCGTACCGCGGTGGGCGGCACGGTGTTGCGGTAGCGCTTCACCTGGACGGCGATCTTGCCGCCGCGGATCGGCGTCGGGTCCAGTGCGTCGACGTCCACACCACCGTCGTTCGAACGTTGCGTCGTCACTGCCTGCATGCCCATGGCGCGGAACAGGTCGGCGACGAGGGACTCGAAAGCGATCGGGTCCATGTCGTACAGGTCTGGCTCTTCGCCACCACCGCCATGGGTGACGACCTGGTTCCCGACCTCCACGGGCTGCCGGCTCGGCCGCACGGAGGTGAGCTGGTCCGGACGGGTCGTGAGCTGTCCCCGAAGTGCTGCCGTCAGACAACTGGTCGCGTCCACCTGCTCCAAGTGGAAGTCGGCGAAAGCTGCCCGCTGGGCCATGGCAGTGGCCAGGAAGATGTGGGACTGCCTGCCCGTCGCGGGGTCGGGGGCGTCCACGAAGCCGTTCAACGCCACCGAATCAAGAATTCGGTGCTCGTCCGCAGCGAAGAGCTGGTGCAGAACCAGCAGCATGCTCTGCGCCAGCGCCTCCCGGTACAGTGCACGGCGCTGCGTCACGGGACGCGCCGTCTCCTTGTCCTGGTCCTGTGCCGGTACGTACCTCACCGCCTTGGCCTCCGGCACGACGTCGTACCCGGGCAGCTCCCAGTTCAGCACCAACTGCCTGGCCGCCGGATCGAAGGCGGCCATCAATTGCCGGGGGAAGCCTCCGGGCCAGGCAGTCGACGCGTAGAGGGCGGCGGAGAAGTACTCGACCACGAGTTCGGGATCGCCCCGCCTGACACCTGCCGTCACCTCGGTGATGCCCGCGTTGTGCCGCCGCACCTCGGCTCGTTGCGCCTCGGCCCTTTGCTCGTAGTCCCGCCGGAAGGCGGCTAGTTGCTGCTGCCGCTGCGCCTCGGCTGCCTGCGCCTGGTGCCAGTCGTGCTCGAAGCGGGCCCGCGCCTCGGCCTCCGCCTGTGCACGCCGGCTCGCCGTCCAGCCGCCCTGTGCCCGGTACTGGCTCTGATCCGGCATACGCACGGGCCACGCGAGCTGCCCCGGGTCGAACGGCGGGATGTCTTCCACACGCATCAAAGATGTCGCCCTGAAAGCCGGCGCCTGACACCCTTCGGTCAGAAGTCCCTGCAAGGTCGCAACCTGCGCGTCCAGCTCCTCCGTCCGTCGCCTGGCCTCCGCCTGCCGGTACTCCCGATGCCCCTGAGCCGCACGTCGCTGGTAGTCCCGCGCCAGTCGGGCTTCCTCTCGGCGCCGCCTCTGCTCGGCCTCGATCTGGCGCTGATGCGCGCGCTGCGCCTCAGCCCACGTGTTGACGAAACCAGCAGAGCGACGACTCATGCGCTCAAGCCCTCCCCAAGGACGTCGGCAGCGCCGACCAAACTTTGGTTGCCCCCGCAACCAGTTGCGACAAAACGACTTTATCCAGCAATCGCCGGCCCGGACGTCCACTTGCCGAGGGCGACTGAAATCGGTAGTCCGCGCAGGTCTCAGCACCCATACGGCGCGGCGGTGCCGTGTCCCGCGCCGCCTCCAAACCCACCCCGAAAGCGATGGAGCCCCCTCCGAATCGGAGGGGGCTCCTCAAGGTCTTCAGCGGGCCTCACAGCGTCGCGGCGCCTCGGACCCATTCCACCTCGGAGTGGATAAACGAGGCTCCCCTGGGCTCCGGCAGAGGCGTGTGAGACGTAACCGGGCGCACCGGCCGCCGACGGCTCGATGGACCGATAGCAGCCAACACGGCGACCACCTCGTCCTCACTCACCCCGGCCAAAGCCTCGATCACCCGATCGAGCGCCTCGCCCACCTCAGTGCGTGTGACCGCCCGAAGCCGGCGTCGGACCTGCGTTCTTGACCGTCAGCGGCAGCAGCTTCTTGCCGGTCGGGCCGATTTGTATGGCCGTGTCCATCTGGGGGCAGACACCAACTCCGTTAAATCCAAGGTACGTTGGCCGACATGGGGAAACGAACCAGAACGCAAACCGCAGCAGAGCAGAAGCAGTACGCCGTTGAGGCCGAGTGGACGACGGCAGACCTTGCCCTCTTGAAGGAGTTGAAGAAGGCGGAGGCCCTGTTACCGGACGACGCCCCGCGAGCCTTGTTATCTGTCCGGCTGTCCGTCCTCACCGACGACACGACGTCGCCAGTCCGGCAGGAACTTGATCTACGCATGCTCGCCAGGGACCGCGGCTACCGAGTTGTCGGCGTCGCCAGCGACCTGAACGTGTCGGCGACCAAGGTCCCGCCGTGGAAGCGCAAGGAGCTGGGCGACTGGCTCAACAACCGGGCGCCCGAGTTTGACGTACTGCTCTTCTGGAAGCTGGACCGCTTCGTGCGACGCCTCACCGACCTCAGCACCGTGATCGATTGGTGCCTGAAGTACGGGAAGAACCTGGTCTCCAAGAACGACTCGATCGATCTGACGACCACGGCCGGAAAGATCATGGTCACGATCATCGGCGGTATTGCCGAAATCGAGGCAGCCAACACGAGCACGCGTGTGGCGAGCCTCTGGGACTACACCAAGACACAGAGTGGCTGGCTGGTGGGTAAGCCCACGTACGGCTACGAGACGGCGCAGAACGAGAGCGGGAGGGCCGTCCTGGTCATCAACGAGGACGCGTACAAGGCGCTTCAGTGGTGCCGCAACGCTGCCATGAGAGCGAAGCCCGCATCCGCCCGGCGCATGGTCAGAGTCCTCGTACGTGCAGGACTCTGTGGGCCGGGACTGACGACGTCGACTCTGATCCGTCGGCTCAGGAATCCGGCGCTCATGGGGTACCGCGTAGAAGAGGACAAGAACGGAGGGGTACGCCGCTCGAAGATCGTGCTGGGCAGCAACGCGAAGCCCATCCGAGTAGCGGACCCCATCTTCACCGAGGATGAGTTCAATAGCCTCCAGAGCGCATTGGACCAACGCCGACGGGACCAACCCGCGCGCAAGCCCGATGGGGCGACCAAGTTCCTCCGAGTCCTCATCTGCCATGACTGCGGCACCAACATGAGGGTGCACAAGACCGGCTACAACGGCAGGTCATACGCCTATCTTCGGTGCTACGAATGCAAGAGCGGCGGTCAGGGCGCGCCCCACCCGGAGGCGATCTACAGGAAGCTGGTGGACGACGTCCTGAAGGTTCTCGGAGACGAACCGGTGATGACGCGCGAGTACCGGCAGGGAGCCGAGGCCCGCAAAGAACAGCAGCGCCTCGAACAGTCCATCAGCTACTACATGACCGGCCTTGAGCCGGGGGGACGATTCACGAAGACGCGGTTCACCAAAGAGCAGGCTGAGAAGACGATGGACGACCTGATCAAGCAGTTGGAGGCCGCCGATCCTGAGTCCACTCAGGACCGCTGGGTAGCCGTGCACAACGGCAAGTCGTTCCGGGAACGCTGGGAGGAAGGCGGCATGGAGGCCATGGCTGCCGATCTCCTCCGGGTCGGCGTGAAGTGCAAGATCAAGCGGACCAAGGTGAAGGGCATCCGGGCGCCGCACATCCACATGAAACTCATGATTCCTAAGGACGTGCGAGGCCGCCTGATACTCAAAGAAGACGACTTCGCGGAAGCCTTCTGACGCCTGGCCGTACACACGAACGGGAGCCGCCTTCCCCAACGCGAAGGGGAAGGCGGCTCCCTTGTGTCATTCGAGCCAGGCCGTGGGGTCGAACGGCTCTTCAATGCCACTCTCGTCCACGATCACGATCTCACTCTCTATCGCGCTCTGGACCGTTGCCCGGGGAAGGGGAGTCGGTGCCGGAGCGAACATCCGAGTTCGGCGCTCGGGAACAATCGCAGTCACTTCACCCACCTCCAGTCGCCATCCTCCAGTGATTCCTTGTAGAGCCGTCGGGACTGGGCGATGCCTTCGGCTATTCCGACAGCTATCCCAGCCTCTCCGGGGGTGTAACCGGAGCCCACATAGCGCCAACTCGACTCCGCAATTAGGGCCGAGTTGTCACCCGGCTCCGTGTCACCTTGCCGGTATTCGGCCCGCTCCTCACGAAGAGCCGTGTAGGTAGTCGAATAACGGCGGGATTTGGTGAGGATGTGCCCCCGATAGCCGACACCATGAGCCCAGGACCGAAGCCGGAGGTGTTCCAGTTCGGCAAGGCCGCCCAGGCGCCAGCAGGTGGCCATCAGAGCCCGTACGTGAGGCGTGACGACGGCCGCGCGGATGCCCTCCAGGCTGGTGACCCGGTAGTCCAGTCCGGCGCCCGTGTCGGCCGCACTCTTGGACACGTACTTGGCCACGTACCCCGCCACAGCCGCATCTGACGGAGCGTCGCCATCAGAGAAGGGCCGGATGGGCTGGGCATCGAACTGCCCTCCCCACCCGATCCGCTCCGTCCCGTACGCGTCGGAGTCCGCCACCATGACGAAGGTCGAAGCGGCGGCATGCTCGACCGCATCCAAGATCAGATCCTCCGTCGCCCAGGCCGGCCCGGACGAGCCAGCCCCGTCCGGGCCGTCCAGGCGCACGACCGCATGGAAGTGGATGGCCGCGCGCCGCTGGAACTCGGCGACCTTGGCGAAGGACACCACCAGGTGGTCACCGAGCTTCGAGCGCGGTACACCACCGGCCGAAGCCAAGTACCGCCGCACGGCAGTGGTGAACCGGTCCCACAGCCGCCCGGCGTGCGCGTGCCACAGCACGTGCCCCACGTAGTCGTAGCAGTCCGGGCACAGCGGCATGCCCACCAGCGGGTCATCCTCGGTGTGCGTTAAGCCGCAGCCGAGGCGCCGCCCGTGCTCGCAGCGCGGATCATCCCGGCGAGGACGGCAGGGCGCCCCGCCGAGTGCGCGATGCACCGGCCCGAACGACGGGGCCGTGAGCGTCACGAACAGCCGGGAGCGATCCCGCACCGCATCGGGCACGCCCTTACCGCCGGACAGGCCCGCACGAACGAGCTGGAAGGTATCCCCGGCGTGCAGCCGGGAGCACGGCTCACACGCCGAGGCACGCCGGTTACGGCAGCGCACGGCCAGCCGCTCACCCGGCTCCCCGTCGGTCGAGTAGGACGAGATCACCTCACCCGTAACAGCATCACGAGTGACCGTGGAGCCGGACAGGTAAATCGGGTTGGCGCAACCGCCAATGGATTTGATCTGCTCTTTCCAGCGGGAAAAGAGTGGATCACTGACGAGCCGTATGAGATCACGGTCCGCCTCTGAGAGAGCTTGCAGACGTAGTTCGCGTGCCAGCGCATCGGAACGCTCGACCGGAACGGACGACGCGGCGGACGGATGGATTTTGGGTGTGATGCTGTTGCCGGATTCGGCAGACATCACGCGGCCTCCAGAGCCTCAAGTCGGGAAGTAGGTAACGGGTGTCCATGGCTTTTCTCCTTTGCGCTTACAGGGCGCGCGTCCTGCATACGCCCTGATCAGGCGCAGCCAACTTGCCTTTGAATTATAAGACTTGACGCCGACAGAGGTCGTGATTTTTCCGTGCCATGTGGATCACCGAATCACCTAGGCGACGGGGGCTCCGATGCCGGAATCTCCTGGAGTAAGAACCACATCAGCAGACGGCCGATCCAGATCGAGGACAGCAGGTCAACCGAATTGCCAACGGGGTCAGGGCACCTGAGGGCACGTCCGGAGAGCGGGCGTTACGCAGTTCCGGGATCGGTGGACAGAGCAGGCGTGTCCGGCCGGTTGCGCAGCATGCCATGCGCCCATCGGGAGCCGGGAGCGGTCAGCGGTTCGGGACGTGGCGGAATCTGGCTTTACTTCTTCCAGGGCGCGCCTTCGGCGCGCCGCCGGGGCGGCTTGCCGCACCCCGGCCCGGCATGCGGCCTTCGGCCGGTCCGGTCCGGGGCGCCGCCGCCCCGGCGCACACCAGGCGGCCCCGGAGACGTGCGCCAGATCCAGCACGGGCCCACCTTGCCCGCCTCGATCCCGTGGACTGTGGCCCGGGGCTCACGGCCTCCAGCGGCTCAGCCGCCGACCCAGACCACGACACCCACACCAGCCAGCCCAAGAGCCCGTCCTGCGCGGTGTCGGGCGACTCGGCCTCGCTGGAGGGACGAGGCTGATGTTCACATCCTCTTGGGCTGGGGCCGACGGCCTCCGAGGCTTTTAGGCAGCCACCATGGGGCGAGCCTCGAAGAACAGGGGGCCGATCGGGCTATTGCGGGCAGGTCCCAAAGACTGCCCGATCCGCCAGGCAGCGTAAGGCCCCCTGTTCACTCGCCCCATGGCAGCTCCCGCCCAAAAGCCTCTACGGCCGGCGGCGTGCACACAGCTCGCCATCACCGCACCACACGCCCAAACTCCAGAGAGCCCCGCCCATGCGCCGGGGGGAGACGCACAGGCGGGGCAGCCGACTCGCTGAACCTTGATTCGCCGTCGTCAGCGAGCCGGGGTCATTCGTCCCGTGTCACACGGGCGTGATCGGCCACGACACGGCCGTCCGGCGTCGCCTGGACATGCGCGGGTGACGCCATCAGATGCGCCGCTACCTTCTGCACCACATCAGCGTTCCACGTCCCCATAGCCACCACCGGCCGACCGTCCGGCGCCACGCGCGGAGCCAGCCAGCCAAGATCCCGCCTCGGAATCCCGATCGCCAGCAATGCCTGGAACAGCGCCTCATGCGCGTCAGCAGCGGCCTTCTTGCTGCTCCTGAAGATCTCCATGGGGATCACTGCCCCGCCCCCTTCGGTGCGCAAGCCGTGTGCCAGTAGGCCAGGATCGGAGACGAGTCCCGACGAGCCAGCATCCCCCGGCGGCAGCTCTCAAGGGTCTTGATCGGCACACCACACGCCGGGCACGTTTCACCGGCCGGGGCATAGGTCGTGTACTCCCGCTGACGCGCGTCGGCATCGACCGTGGTCATGCCCTCACGGACAGCTGTCTCTGCTGCTCTACCTTGGGTCGCCATGCAAATTACGCTATGTAACGACAGGAACACACCTCAATGGCACTTTGACGAGGGGCCAGCCCGAAGTGACACACCGCGTCACACTGGTACGCCGATCGCGTCAGCCAGCTCCCGCATCTCCGGCGTGAGGGTGCGCCGACGCCCGATCACTCGGCCGAAGATGTCCCGCGCGTAGCGTTGGTTAGGCAGCCACTGTGGAGCGTCGGCGCGGATCCCCTGCAAGACCTCAACCGACTTCGCGTAGTCACGTGACCGAGCATGCGCCTCTGCCACGTCCAGCAGGTGACGGTTGCGGTTGTTGGAGGTGGGCCGCATGCCGCTGGTCGGGATGCGCTTCGAGAGCTTGAGCACCAGGTCCGGCCTGTCGACGATCATGGCATTCTCGGCACGCTTCAAAGCGACCGTGACCGGCCCGAACGCCTGCAAGAAGTCGTCACGCGGAGCGAACTCCCGCCCCAGGGCGACTGCCGCCGAGTTGGCATAGCGCAAGGCCTCCTCAGCCTCTCCGGCCCGGTTGTCGCGGATCGCTGCGGCAGAAGCCCGCAGCAGCAACCAACCCCACGCGCTCAGCTCCGCCGGAGTCGCACGCGAGATGCGCGGCTCCACCTCATCCGCCCACCGCGTTGCCAACTCCCGCGCCTCAGCCAAGCGGCCACGCCGCAGCAAGAGCCAACACTGAGTGCTCACCGTCGCCGCCGCCTGAAGCCGGTCCGACGACTCCTCCAGCGACCGGGACAGCGCGATGTCAGCCGCCTCGAACTGCCGAGTCTGAGTGAGCAGCCAGCCTGTCAGTTGCGAGAGCCGGACGCGTACGGCCCGCCCCTCCGGGCCACTCTCGGCGATGATGTCAGCGTCCCGCAGCAAGGGCGGAAGGATCACGCTCAGCTCCGCGAAACGATCGCCGGAGAAGAGCGGCAGAGCCGATTCCAAGGCCTCCTGCACACCGCGCACAGTCGGCTCTTCCGCCACACCATCCACCCGAATCGGAGCCACGAGCGAACGCCGGACAGCCTCCCAGCGATCGCCGGTCGAAGGCGCCACTTCCGACTCATCCTCGTGTTCACCCATAAGGATGGTTGTGGGTACCCGCAGGACCTGTGCCAGTCGGCGCGCAGTCTCCAGGCGCGTGTCAGCCCGTTCCCCCTGCTCCAGTTTCCGGATCAAGGACACCGACACGCCGGACTCGCTCGCTAGCTGACGTTGCGTCATACCGCGCCGCTTGCGTACGTCCTGGAGCCGCTTGCCGATGTTGGCGCTCATGATTCGAGCGTACGGCGACAGCCAAAACTTGGTGCAGGCTTCGCGTTACGTCACTACGCCCGCGCTCAGACCCACTCAACCTCCGAGTGAATGTCCGGTGCGCTCGTGGGCGACGGCAGCGGCGTCCGGCACGCCTCGCGGGCAGGTTGCCGTTCCCTGCCCGCGACACCAAGTGCAATCAGCACCGCATTCACGTCGCCTTCAGTGACGTCCGTCACAGCATCGGCGATGCGTCGTAACGCCTCGCTCATGACTGACTCGCGTTTCCGCTGGTCGCAGGCTTCTTGACCGTCAGAGGCAGCAGCTTCTTGCCGGTCGGACCGATTTGTATCCGAGTGTCCATCTGGGGGCAGACGCCGCAGTCGAAGCACGGGGTCCAGCGGCAGTCCTCGACCTCTGTCTCGTCGAGGGCGTCCTGCCAGTCCTCCCAGAGCCAGTCCTTGTCCAGGCCGGAGTCGAGGTGGTCCCAGGGCAGGACCTCCTCGTAGGTGCGCTCGCGGGTGGTGTACCAGTCGACGTCCACGCCGAAGGGGGCGAGGGCCTTGTCGGCGCAGGCCATCCAGCGGTCGTAGGAGAAGTGTTCGCGCCAGCCGTCGAAGCGGCCGCCGTCGTCGTAGACCGCGCGGATGACCGCGCCGATGCGGCGGTCGCCGCGGGACAGGAGGCCCTCGACGATGCCCGGCTTGCCGTCGTGGTAGCGGAAGCCGATCGAGCGGCCGTACTTCTTGTCGCCGCGGATCTTGTCGCGGAGCTTCTCCAGGCGCGCGTCCGTGTCCTCGGCGGAGAGCTGGGGCGCCCACTGGAACGGGGTGTGGGGCTTCGGGACGAAGCCGCCGATCGAGACCGTGCAGCGGATGTCGTTGGCGCCCGAGACCTCGCGGCCCTTCTGGATGACGTGCATCGCCATGTCGGCGATCTGCATGACGTCGTCGTCGGTCTCCGTCGGCAGGCCGCACATGAAGTACAGCTTCACCTGGCGCCAGCCGTTGCCGTAGGCCGTCGCGACCGTACGGATCAGGTCCTCTTCCGAGACCATCTTGTTGATGACCTTGCGCATGCGCTCGGAGCCGCCCTCGGGGGCGAAGGTCAGACCGGAGCGGCGGCCGTTGCGCGTCAGCTCGTTGGCCAGGTCGACGTTGAAGGCGTCGACGCGGGTGGAGGGCAGGGACAGACCGATCTTGTCGGCCTCGTACCGGTCCGCCAGGCCCTTCGCGATGTCCCCGATCTCCGAGTGGTCGGCCGAGGACAGGGAGAGGAGGCCCACCTCCTCGAAGCCCGTCGCCTTCAGGCCCTTGTCGACCATCTCGCCGATGCCGGTGATCGAGCGCTCGCGCACCGGGCGGGTGATCATGCCCGCCTGGCAGAAGCGGCAGCCGCGGGTGCAGCCGCGGAAGATCTCCACCGACATGCGCTCGTGGACCGTCTCGGCCAGGGGGACGAGGGGCTGCTTGGGGTACGGCCACTCGTCCAGGTCCATGACGGTGTGCTTGGAGACGCGCCACGGGACGCCCGACCTGTTCGGGACCACGCGGGCGATACGGCCGTCCGGCAGGTACTCGACGTCGTAGAACGCCGGGATGTACACCGCACCGGTCTTCGCCAGGCGGAAGAGGACCTCCTCGCGGCCGCCGGGGCAGCCCTCGGCCTTCCACGCGCGGATGATCCGGGTCATGTCGAGCACGGCCTGCTCGCCGTCGCCGATGATCGCCGCGTCGATGAAGTCCGCGATCGGCTCCGGGTTGAACGCAGCGTGGCCGCCGGCCAGGACGATCGGGTCGTCGATCGTGCGGTCCCTGGACTCCAGGGGGATGCCGGCCAGGTCCAGGGCGGTGAGCATGTTCGTGTAGCCCAGCTC
The DNA here is from genome assembly GCF_001514035.1 of Streptomyces yokosukanensis. Lineage (GTDB taxonomy): Bacteria > Actinomycetota > Actinomycetes > Streptomycetales > Streptomycetaceae > Streptomyces > Streptomyces yokosukanensis. Next base: position 500,962 of record NZ_KQ948211.1, read on the forward strand.
CGTGGAGAAGCTGAGGCCGAAGACGTCGAAGGCCTTCACCGGGCGGTGGCTGTCGACCGTGAACTGCGGGACGCCGTGCTCGCGCATCAGCGCCTCCAGGTCCGGCCACACGCTGTAGGTGCGCTCGGCGAGGACGCCCTCCTGCTCGTTGAGGACCTCGTAGAGGATCATGACGCCCTGGTTGGGCAGACCTACCTCGTAGGCGTCCGGGTACATGAGCGCCCAGCGGACGTCGCACTCGTCCCAGTTCTTGACGGTGGAGTTGAGTTCTCCACCGACGTACTGGATCGGCTTCTGCACGTGCGGGAGCAGAGCTTCGAGCTGCGGGAAAACCGACTCGACAGGCATCTCGCGAACCTTCATGAGCTGACAGGGGTGACCATCAAGCGTAACCCGCCCGGCGGCGTCCCTCGTACGCTCAGCCGGCGGCCGGGGTTCTGATCTCCTTCCACAGCCCCGGCAGCTCCGCCTCCGCCCGCACGGCCAGGGCCTCCTCGCGCCCGTACAGCACCCCGTACGTGAACGCGTTCTCCCCCGCGGCGTGCGCCCCCGCGGACAGCTCGCGCAGGGTCCGCCGGGTCATGACGCTGTCCTGGTGCTCGCCGAGGAGGGTGGTCAGGGACTTCATGGCCCTGGTCAGGGAGCGGGCCGGCTTTCCGAGGGCGGGTGCGGCGGCCTCGGACGCGTACCGGGTGCGCTTGGCCTTCTTGCGGGCCTCGTGCACGGCGACGTCGCGTTCCCCGCCGGGCGGAACGTCGATCGCCTGCTCGACCAGGGCGGAGAGGGTCGCCAGGTCTTTGTCCATGGCCTTGGTGAGCACCTGGTCCGGCTGCTTCGCGGCGGCCTTGCGCAGCGGCGGGGCGGCGAGGAGACCGTCCAGGGTGTCCAGCAGGGTCAGATAGCGGCGGGAGTCCAGCACCTCGGTGAGCCGGCTGTGGGCGCCGCCGTGGCGGGCCTCGGCCCAGGTCGAGAGGCGCTCGTGGACCGGGCCGGCGACCAGGTCGGGCGGGAGCGCGTCGAGGGCGGCTGTCAGGCGTTCGGCCATCACCTCCTGGTCGCGGTCGAGGCCCAGCTCGCCTGCGAGCCACTTCAGCTCGGCGCCGATGGGGTCGGTGACGGTGCGGTCGAGGACGGAGCGGAAGCTGCGCAGGGTGCTGCGGGCGCGGCGGGTGGCGACCCGCATACGGTGCACGGAGTCGGGAACGTCCCGGCGGACGGCCGGATCCAGCTCGACCAGCACGTCCCGCTGGACGCGCAGATAGGCGAGGACGTGCTCGCCGGCCGTCTCCGGCGCCGCCGGCCCGCCCTTCTCGCGGCTCTTGCGGCTCCTACGGCCCTTACGGCGGTGCTCCTCCGTCTGCTCCAGGGCCCGGGCCAGTTTCGACGGCGACTTCGAGGGGCGTACGCCCGCCTTGCGCAGCCGTTTCTCCACCTGGTCGAGGAAGGCGGGGTCGCCCTCGTCGGCCAGTTCCACCTCGATCTCGGTCCACTGGGCGGCCGCCGCCCGGCCGCCGATGCGCTCGGCGGTCACGGCGTCGACGCTCGCCTCGGCCAGCAGGGCGCCGTCGGCGTCGACCAGGTGGCGCACATCACGGGCTGAGCGCAGCCGGACCAGCGGGACCAGCTCGGCGTCCCGGACCCGGGAGCGGACCAGGGCGGCGATCTCCTCGGGGACGGTGTCGGAGAGCGGCGCCCGGATCTCGTCGCGCACCCCGGGGGCGACCGGGAACTTCAGATGCCAGCCGGCGTCGGAGCCTCCGGTGCGGCGGCGCAGGGTGAGGCCGGCGCCGGCCAGGCGCTGGTCGGCGGTGTCGTAGTAGGTGGCGTCGAGCTCCATCAGGCCCTTGTCCAGGACCGCCGCCACGCCGCCGACGCCCGTCAGGTCGGGCAGCCCGCTGTCGTCGGACTCGTACTTGCGCTCGATCTCGCGTTTCGCATCCGCCATGAATTGAATCTAGTGGCCCTCGGGGCGGCACGGCAGGGGCCGCCCCGGGTGAATGGCAGGAAAATTCCACACATCCACCCGGTGAACGCGCCTCCGCGTCCGCCCCGCGCACCGGCATCCGTCCACGATCACGGCGCAGTCGTCGGAGGGCTACGCCGACATGGGTCTCTGCACCTTGATCGACTGCAGCAGTCCCACCGCTATCCAGACCGCGAACATCGACGAGCCGCCGTACGACACGAACGGCAGGGGCAGACCGGTGACCGGCATGATGCCGAGGGTCATGCCGATGTTCTCGAAGGCCTGGAAGGCGAACCAGGCGACGATCCCGGCGGCCACGATCGTCCCGTACAGCTCGGTGGAGTCGCGGGCGATGCGGCAGCCGCGCCACAGCACCACGCCCAGCAGGAAGATGATCAGGCCCGCGCCGAGGAAGCCCAGCTCCTCCCCCGCGACCGTGAAGACGAAGTCCGTCTGCTGCTCGGGCACGAACTGGCCGGTGGTCTGCGAGCCGTGGAAGAGTCCGGCCCCGGTCAGGCCGCCGGAGCCGATGGCGATACGGGCCTGGTTGGTGTTGTAGCCGACGCCCGCGGGGTCGAGGGCGGGGTTGGCAAAGGCAGCGAAACGGTTGATCTGGTACTCGTCCAGGATGTGCAGCTGCCAGATGGCGATGCAGCCGAGCACGCCGGCGAGGAGAAGACCGAAGATCCAGCGGTTGGAGGCGCCGGAGGCGAGCAGCACGCCGAGGATGATGGTCACCATGACCAGGACCGTGCCGAGGTCGGGCATGAGCAGCACGATCAGGATCGGCACGGTGGCCAGACCGAGCGTCTGCATCACGGTGCGGTGGTCGGGGTACGGCTTGTCCCCGGCGTCCACCCGCGCCGCCAGTATCATCGCCATGCCCAGGATGATCGAGACCTTCACGAACTCGGCGGGCTGGAGCGAGAAGCCGCCGCCGAACACGATCCAGTTGCGGCTGCCGTTGATGGTGGCGCCGAGCGGGGTGAGCACCAGCAGCACACCGAGCAGCGAGACGCCGTAGAGGATCGGCACGGCGTTGCGCAGGGCGCGGTGGCCGAGCCAGATCGTGCCGATCATCAGGGCGAACCCGATGCCCAGGTTCATCAGATGGCGGACCAGGAAGTAGTACTGGTCGCCCTGGTTGATCTCGGTGCGGTTGCGGGTGGCGGAGTACACCAGCAGCGAGCCGACCAGCGAGAGCACGAGGGCCGCCAGCAGTATCGGCCAGTCCAGCCTGCGGGCGACCGAGTCACGGGCGAAGATCCTGGTCCAGCCGGCCCGCTCCGGGCCGTACCCGGAGACGGAGAAGCTGTTCGCGCCGGTCATGAGGGCATCCTCCGGCTTCCCCTCTTGCGAGGCCGCCTGCGGGTGTTGCGGTTGCCCGTGCCGGGCGACGATGTGGCGGCGGGCTGCTGGCTGTCGCCGTTGCTCGGGTTGTTCTTCTGCGCGGCCTCGGCGTCCTTGCCCGGGTCGCCGGTGACCTTCGGGGCGGCGATGGTGCCGTCCTTGCGGATCTGCGGCAGGCCCTTCTGCGGCTCGGGCAGCAGCGCCTTCTTCTTGTCGATGGAGCCGTCGCCCTGGACGCCGTAGAGCGCGCTGTAGATGTTGCGCACGGCCTCACCAGCGGAACCGGAACCGGTACCGGCCTGGGAGATCGTCATGATCACCGAGTAGTCCTTGGTGTACGTCGCCAGCCAGCCGGTGGTCTGCTTGCCGTAGACCTCCGCCGTACCGGTCTTGCCGTGCAGGGCGATCTTGTCCTGCGGCCAGCCGTTGAACTTCCAGGCGGCCGTACCGCGCGTGATGACGCCCGCGAAGGCGTCGTCCATCCCCTTGAGGGTGGCCTGGCTGACCGGCAGCTTGCGCTGCACCTTGGGCTTGATCTCCTGCACGCTCTTGCCGTCGGCGCTGACGATCGCCTTGCCGATGGTCGGGACGTACTCGGTGCCGCCGTTGGCGACGGCGCCGTAGATCATCGCCTCCTGCAGCGGCGTGACGAGCGTGTCGCCCTGGCCGATGGAGTAGTTGATCTCGTCGCCCTCGCGCATCTTGTTGCCTTCGAGGCAGTTCTCGTAATAGATCTTCTGGACGTAGGAGCCGTCCTTCTTGCCGGACTTGCACCAGGCGTCCTTGTTGGCCTTCCAGTAGTCGAGCTTCCACTGGCGGTCCGGGACGCGGCCGGTGACCTCGTTGGGCAGGTCGATGCCGGTCTGCTTGCCGAGGCCGAACTGGTGGGCGGTCTTGAAGAACCAGTCCTTCGGCTGGCCCTTCTTGGGGTTGATGCCGCCGTCCTTCTTCCACTGCTGGTCGGCGAGGCCGTAGAAGACGGTGTCGCAGGAGACCTCCAGGGCGCGGCCCAGGGAGATCGGGCCGAAGTTCTCGCCCTCGAAGTTCTTGAAGACCTGGCCGCCGACCGAGTAGGAGCTGGTGCAGGGGTAGCCGCCGTCCCACACGTAGCCGGCCTGGACCGCGGCGGCCGTGGAGACCACCTTGAACGTCGAACCGGGGGCCGCCTGACCCTGTATGGCCCGGTTGAGCAGCGGGTAGTCGGAGCTCTTGCCGGTCAGGGCCTTGTAGTCCTTGGCGGAGATGCCGCCCACCCATACGTTCGGGTCGTACGTGGGGGCCGAGGCCATCGCGACGATCCGGCCGGTCTTGGCCTCCATGACCACGACGGCGCCGGAGTCGGCCTTGTAGTTCTCACCGGTGATCTTGTCGAACTGCTGGCGGGCGGCCTTCATCGCCTTGTCCAGCTCGTACTCCGCGACGCGCTGCACCCGGGAGTCGATGCTGGTGACCAGGTTGGAGCCCGACTCGGCCGCGTCCGACTTGGCCTTGCCGATGACCCGGCCGAGGTTGTCGACCTCGTAGCGGGTGACGCCGGCCTTGCCGCGCAGTTCCTTGTCGTACTCGCGCTCCAGGCCGGAGCGGCCGACCATGTCGGAGCGCAGATAGGGCGAGTTGGTGTTCTTGGCCTTCTGGATCTCGTCGTCGGTGACGGGCGAGAGATAGCCGAGGGCCTGCGCGGTGTTGGACTTGCCCGGGCCCGGGTAGCGGCGCACGGCCTCGGGCTCGGCGGTGATGCCGGGGAAGTCCTCGGAGCGCTCGCGGATCTGCAGGGCCTGCTTCGGGGTGGCCTCGTCGGTGATCGGGATCGGCTGGTACGGCGAGCCGTTCCAGCAGGGCTGGGGGGTCTTGGCGTCGCACAGCCGGACCTTCTGGATGACGTCCTCGGGCTTCACGCCGAGGACGCCGGCCAGTTTGGTGAGGACGGCCTTGCCGTCGTCCTTCTGCTTGAGCAGGTCGGTGCGGGAGGCGGAGACGACCAGACGGGTCTCGTTGTCCGCGAGGGGCACGCCGCGGGCGTCCAGGATGTCGCCGCGCACGGCGGGGTCGACGACCTGCTGGACGTGGTTGCCGGAGGCCTCCTTCTGGTACTGGGCGCCCTCGCGGATCTGCAGATACCACAGCCGGCCGCCGAGCGTGCCGAGGAGGGAGAGAACGAGGATCTGGATCACGACGAGCCGGATCTGGACCCGTGGGGTCCGACCGGTCTCGGGGATGTTGGTCACTGCGGCTGCCTCCCCCTCTCAGTGCACGGATGCCTGTGCGTGCGGCGCGTGTGTACGAATCGGCCGCGTGCGTACGAATGATGAACGACCAGCCTGTGAGCCCGCGTTCCGGGAGAGCCGCCCCGTTCGGGTGAACTCTGCGGGACCCGCGGGCGCCTGACCGCGCTTCACAGCCGCTTGACCCCCTTGATCCGGCCGACCCGGGTGGAGCGGGTGCGGGCCTTGGCCTTCAGCGCGCCGAGGCCGCCGCGCTGGCTGCCGATGCGCAGGCCGGTGCCGGAGGACAGCCAGCCGGTCGAGATGTCGCCGGCCTTGGCGGCGGGGCCGGCCTCGGTGAGCGGGTCGTTGTCGGCGCGACGGGCCAGCCACATGATCGCGGGGACCACGAACGGGGCGAGCAGCAGGTCGTACAGGGCGGCCGAGAACAGCAGGCCGGGCAGGCCGACATGGCGGGCGGCGGTGTCGCCGACCAGGGCGCCGACGCCCGCGTACAGCAGCGTGGAGCCGATCGCGGCGGCGACGACGACGGCCATCGGACCGGTTGCCGACTTCAGGCGGCCGTTGTCCGGCCTGATCAGCCCGGCGAAGTAGCCGATGACGCACAGCACGAGCGCGTAGCGGCCGGCCGCGTGGTCGGCGGGCGGGGCGAGGTCGGCGAGCAGACCGGCGCCGAAGCCGACGAGGGCGCCGCCGACATGGCCGTACACCATGGCGAGGCCCAGGACGGTGAGCAGCAGCAGGTCGGGCACCGCGCCCGGCAGATGCAGGCGGGCGAGGACGCTCACCTGGATCACCAGGGCCACGACGACCAGCGCGGTGGAGAGCAGGATCCGGTTGGGGCGCATGGGGTTCGGCTCCTACTGCTGCTCGTTGGAGGAGGCGTCGGCGGACGGCGTCACCGTGACGGTCACCGTCGGTGTCGGGGTCGGGTGGGGCTTGCTCGGCAGGACCTCGTCGCGCGGGTCCTTCTTCGGTGCCTGCACGACCACGCCGACGATGTCGAGCTTGGTGAAGCCGACGTACGGGGTGACGTAGATCGTGCGGGTCAGGCCGCCGTTGGAGGGGTCGACGCGGGAGACCACGCCGACCGGGACGCCCGGTACGAACGGCCGGTCCGCCTCCGAGCCGAAGGTGACGAGCCGGTCGCCCTTCTTCACCTCCGCCTTGCCGTTGAGCAGTTCCACGCGCAGCGGGCGGTCGCCCTGACCGGAGGCGAAGCCGAGTTCGTCGCTGCCCTCCATGCGGGTGCCGACGGTGAAGTCGGGGTCGTTGGCGAGCAGCACGGTGGAGGTGTCGGGACCGACCGTGGTGACCCGGCCGACCAGTCCGTCGCCGTTGAGGACGGTCATGTCGCGCTTGATGCCGTCGGCCGCACCCGCGTCGATGGTGATGGTCCAGGAGAAGCCCTGCGCCGACCCTATGGCGACGACCTGGGCGCCCTTGATGCCGTACTGGCCCTCGCCGGCGACCTTCAGCATCTTGTCGAGCTGCTTCAGCCGGCTGCGGTTGCGGTCGTCGCTGCCGAGCTTCGCCTTGAGGGCCGCGTTCTCCTTCTCCAGGGCGGCGAGCCGGTCGTGGCGGCTGCCGGAGTCCCGGATCGCCGAGACGGCGTTGCCGACCGGTTCGACCGCCGAGGACAGTCCGTTCTCGACCGGGCCGAACACGGCGGCCGCAGCCTGCCGGGCACCGTCGACCGGGGAGTTCCTGCCCCCGCGGATGTCCACTGTGATCAGTGCGAATGCGATGGCAACCAGCAGGACCAGGAGCAGCCGGCTCTCTTTCGTGTCCCTCACGTGCGGCGGCCGTGCCCTTCCTCGATAGGAATTCGGGAACCCCTTCGCGGGCGCTTGAGCGATTCGCAACCCGACGGGGCCATTTGTGGGAGCTTATGCCTCTCATCAACGATCCGCCGCACGAGAGGAGAACGTCTCGTGCGGCGGAATCGAAGACTTACGTCATCTGCGCGGCTGGGCGTCCAGGACCTGCTGCAGCGCCTCGAACTCCTCGACGCACTTGCCGGAGCCGAGCGCGACGCTGTCCAGCGGGTCCTCGGCGATGTGGATCGGCATCCCGGTCTCCCGGCGCAGCCGCTCGTCGAGCCCGCGCAGCAGGGCTCCACCGCCGGTCAGAACGATTCCTCGGTCCATGATGTCGCCGGACAGCTCCGGCGGGCACTTGTCGAGGGTCGTCTTGACCGCGTCCACGATGGCGTTGACGGGCTCCTCGATGGCCTTGCGGACCTCGGCGGCCGAGATGACCACGGTCTTCGGCAGCCCGGAGACCAGGTCCCGGCCGCGGACCTCGGTGTGCTCGTCGGAGTCGAGGTCGTACGCGGAACCGATCGTGATCTTGATCTGTTCGGCCGTGCGCTCGCCCAGCAGAAGGCTGTACTCCTTCTTGATGTACTGGATGATCGCGTTGTCCAGCTCGTCGCCCGCGACCCGGATGGACTGGGCGGTGACGATGCCGCCGAGCGAGATGACCGCGACCTCCGTGGTGCCGCCGCCGATGTCCACCACCATGTTGCCCGTGGCCTCGTGGACCGGCAGGCCGGATCCGATGGCCGCGGCCATGGGCTCCTCGATGATGTGCACCTGGCGGGCGCCGGCCTGGGAGGACGCCTCGATCACGGCACGGCGCTCGACGCCCGTGATGCCGGAGGGCACGCAGACGACGACCCGCGGCCGGGCGAGGTAGCGACGCTTGTGGATCTTCAGGATGAAGTAGCGGAGCATCCGCTCGGTGATCTCGAAGTCGGCGATCACGCCGTCCTTCAGCGGGCGCACGGCCACGATGTTGCCCGGCGTCCGGCCGATCATCTTCTTCGCTTCGGCACCGACCGCGAGGATTCCACCGGTGTTGGTGTTGATCGCGACGACGGAGGGCTCGTTGAGTACGATTCCACGACCCCTGACGTACACCAGCGTGTTGGCGGTCCCGAGGTCGACAGCCATGTCACGGCCGATGAACGACATTGAGTTCCCCATCCGGATTCATCTGGCCTTCCCGGGCTTTTGAGGGCATATCAGGTCGGCGAGGCGGGTGCTGTGACGTGAAGGCTTCCATCGTAAACGCGCCTGCACGGACACTGCGCGAGGGTCTCCGCCATTGTCACCAGATGGCGGCCCGCCCCGCTTGTGGAGACGGTCCATCGGAGGCACGCGTTCCCCCGATCGACTAGGCATATGCCAAGGGACGGCCGGAAATGTACGGCCGTCCCTGGTCAGGCGCCACCGGAACCAGCTGACGCCCACTCAGAAAAATTAGCGAAAACTCCGCGCGGGGCTCACTCCCGGTTCAGGCACGGCCCGGGAAGAAGATCTTCACCTCGCGCTCGGCGGACTCCTCGGAGTCGGAGGCGTGGATCAGGTTCTCGCGGACGATCACGCCGTAGTCGCCGCGGATGGAACCGGGTGCGGCGGCGATCGGGTCGGTCGGGCCGGCGAGCGCGCGCACGCCCTCGACGACCCGCTCGCCCTCGACGATCAGCGCGACGACCGGACCGGAGGACATGAACTCCACCAGCGGCTCGTAGAAGGGCTTGCCCTTGTGCTCGCCGTAGTGCTGCTCCAGGGTGTCCTGGTCCAGGCTGCGCAGCTCCAGCGCGGTGATCTGCCAGCCGGCCTTGCGCTCGATACGGCTGATGATCTCGCCGGTCAGGCCTCGACGGACGGCGTCGGGCTTGAGCAGGACGAGGGTGCGCTGGCTCACGGGAGGGCTCCTTCTGACGGACGTCTGCGGTGGTGGGACGAGGTTACAGGGCGTGTCGGAACGCCCGTTACGCAGCGTCAGCCGACGAGGAGCCGGACTCCGTCCGGGCGGCGAAGCCGGCCTTCGCCTCGTCCACCTTTCTGCCGAAGTGCACCGACGCCCACCACAGCGCCGCGAACACCACGCCCATGAAGTACATGGTCGGGACGAAGATGCCGGAGGCGATCAGCGCGATCTGCAGGGCCCAGCCGAGGGCCACCCCGCCGGGCCGGGTCACCATGCCGCACAGCAGCACACACAGCACCATCGCGATTCCGCTGACCAGCCACACCGTGGAGACGGCCAGGCTCGGGTCCTTCATGGCGACAAGACCGGCGAACCCGATGACGAAGAACTCGCCGATCAGTGTCGACGCACAGAGCGTACGCATCCTTCAGTCTCAGCCCTTCCCCAGCAGCAGCCGGGCCTCGCCGACGGTGATGACGGAACCGGTGACCAGCACGCCACCGCCCGCGAACTCGCCCTCCTCCTCGGACAGCGTGATCGCGGCCTCCAGGGCGTCCGGCAGCCGCGGCTCGACCTGCACCCGCTCCTCGCCGAACACCTCGACGGCGATCGCGGCCAGCTCGTCCGCGTCCATCGCCCGCTGGCTGGAGTTCTGGGTGACGACGACCTCGGTGAAGATCGGCTCGAAGGCCTCCAGCAGGCCCCGCACGTTCTTGTCGCCGCTCGCGCCCACCACGCCGATCAGCCGGCTGAAGTCGAACGCCTCCCGCACCGCCTCGGCGGTGACCTCGGCGCCCGCCGGGTTGTGCGCCGCGTCCAGCACCACGGTCGGGGAGCGCCGTACGACCTCCAGACGGCCCGGGGAGGACACGGCCGCGAAGGCCTTGCGCACGGAGTCGATGTCCAGCGGGTCGGCGCGCTGCGCACCGACGCCGAAGAACGCCTCGACGGCGGCGAGGGCGACGGCGGCGTTGTGCGCCTGGTGGGCGCCGTGGAGGGGGAGGTAGACCTCTTCGTACTCACCGCCGAGGCCGCGCAGTGTGACCAGCTGCCCGCCGACGGCGACCTGCCGGGCGACGACCCCGAACTCCAGCCCCTCGCGGGCCACGGTCGCGTCCACCTCGACGGCCTTCTTCAGCAGCACCTGCGCCGCGTCCACCGGCTGCTGCGCGAGGATCACGGTCGCGCCCTGCTTGATGATGCCGCTCTTCTCGGCGGCGATCTCCGCGGTCGTCTCGCCGAGCCGGTCGGTGTGGTCCAGAGCGATGGGGGTGATCACGGCGACGTCGGCGTCGATGACGTTGGTGGCGTCCCAGGATCCGCCCATGCCGACCTCGACGACGGCCACGTCCACCGGGGCGTCCGCGAAGGCCGCGTACGCCATGCCGGTGACCACCTCGAAGAAGGACAGCCGGTACTCCTGCTGTGCGTCCACCATCTCGACGTACGGCTTGATGTCCTCGTACGCCTCGATGAACCGCTCGGCGGAGATCGGGGTGCCGTCCAGGCTGATCCGCTCGGTGATCGACTGCACATGCGGGCTGGTGTAGCGACCGGTGCGCAGCTCGAAGACGCCGAGCAGCGCCTCGATCATGCGGGCGGTGGAGGTCTTGCCGTTGGTGCCCGTGATGTGGATCGAGGGGTACGACCGCTGCGGCGCGCCGAGCACGTCCATCAGCGCGGAGATGCGGCTGACCGAGGGCTCCAGCTTGGTCTCGCCCCAGCGGGTGGCCAGCTCCGTCTCCACCTCGCGCAGGGCCCGGTCGACCTCGGGGTCCTCGGGCCGCGTGGGTACGTCGGCGGACGGCTGCCCGCCCTGGGTTCGCAGGGTACGGCTGCCGGCCTCGATGACCGCGAGGTCGGGGTCGCGGGTGGTCTCGGCCTCGACGATTTCGTCGAAGCCGTCGAGGGGGTCGGGCTGGTCGTTCTCGTGCGGGTGGTCGCTCACAGGGTCAGTCTACGGAGGCGCACCGACAAAGGGTGCGGTGGCTCGGTGGGGCCGGTCGAGGTGGGTGCGACGCAGGCGAAGGCCCCCGGTGCCTCATGCGCACCGGGGGCCTTCGTCAGGCGGAACTGCTCACGCCTGCGGCAGCTTCTCCAGCTGGGCGGTGATCCGCGCGATGTCCTCCTCCGCCTTGGCCAGGCGTCCTCGGATCTTGTCCACCACGTTGTCCGGAGCCTTGGCCAGGAACGCCTCGTTGCCGAGCTTGCCCGTGGCCTGGGCCTTCTCCTTCTCGGCGGCGGCCAGGTCCTTCGCGAGACGCTTGCGCTCGGCCGCCACGTCGATCGTGCCGGAGAGGTCGAGCGCGACCTCGGCGCCGCCGACCGGCAGGGTGGCGGTCGCCGTGAAGCTCTCGCCCTCGGGCTGCAGGCGCAGCAGCTGGCGGATGGCGGCCTCGTGCGGGGCGAGGGCCGTGCCGTCCAGGGCCAGGCGGGCGGGGACGCGCTGGCCGGGCTGGAGCCCCTGGTCGGCGCGGAAGCGGCGGACCTCGGTGATGACCGACTGGAGGGTCTCGATCTCCCGCTCGGCGGCGGCGTCGCGCAGGCCGCTGTCCTTCGGCCAGTCGGTGATGACGATCGACTCGCCGCCGGTCAGGGTCGTCCACAGGGTCTCGGTCACGAACGGGACGACCGGGTGCAGCAGCTTCAGCGTGACGTCCAGGACCTCGCCCAGGACCCGCTTGCTGACCTCGGCCGGCGCGCCGCCCGCCTGGAAGACGGTCTTGGACAGCTCGACGTACCAGTCGAAGACCTCGTCCCACGCGAAGTGGAAGAGGGCGTCCGACAGCTTGGCGAACTGGAAGTCGTCGTAGTACGCGTCGACTTCGGCGACCACGGAGTTCAGGCGGGAGAGGATCCAGCGGTCCGTCGCCGACATCCGGGACGGCTCGGGCAGCGGGCCCTGGACCGTCGCGCCGTTCATCAGGGCGAAGCGGGTGGCGTTCCAGATCTTGTTGGCGAAGTTGCGGGAGCCCTGGACCCAGTCCTCGCCGATCGGGACGTCGACGCCGGGGTTGGCGCCGCGGGCGAGGGTGAAGCGCAGGGCGTCGGAGCCGTACTTGTCCATCCAGTCCAGCGGGTTGACCGCGTTGCCGAAGGACTTCGACATCTTCTTGCCGAACTGGTCGCGGACCATGCCGTGCAGGGCGATGGTGTGGAACGGCGGGGTGCCGTCCATCGCGTACAGGCCGAACATCATCATCCGGGCGACCCAGAAGAAGAGGATGTCGTAGCCGGTGACCAGGACGGAGTTCGGGTAGAACTTCGCGAGCGACTCGGTCTGCTCGGGCCAGCCGAGGGTGGAGAACGGCCACAGGCCGGAGGAGAACCAGGTGTCGAGGACGTCGGTGTCCTGGTGCCAGCCCTCCGCCTCGGTCCCGGGCGGCTCCTCGTCCGGTCCGACGCAGACGACGTCACCCTCCGGGCCGTACCAGACCGGGATGCGGTGGCCCCACCACAGCTGGCGCGAGATGCACCAGTCGTGGAGGTTGTCGACCCAGTCGAAGTACCGCTTCTCCATCTCCTGCGGATGGATCTTGACCTTGCCCTCGCGGACCGCGTCACCGGCGGCCTTGGCGAGCGGGCCGACCTTGACCCACCACTGCATGGACAGGCGCGGCTCGATGGTGGTCTTGCAGCGCGAGCAGTGTCCGACGGAGTGGACGTACGGCCGCTTCTCGGCGACGATCCGGCCCTCGGCGCGCAGCGCGGCGACGATCGCCGAGCGGGCCTCCAGGCGGTCCATGCCTTGGAAGGGGCCGTGGACGGTGATGACGGCGTGCTCGTCCATGACCGTGATGGACGGCAGGTCGTGGCGCTGGCCGATCTCGAAGTCGTTCGGGTCGTGGGCCGGGGTGACCTTGACGGCGCCGGTGCCGAACTCGGGGTCGACGTGCTCGTCGGCGACGACCGGGATGGAACGGTCGGTCAGCGGGAGCCTGATGAGCTTGCCGACGAGGTGCTTGTACCGCTCGTCCTCGGGGTGGACGGCGACGGCGGTGTCGCCGAGCATCGTCTCGGCACGGGTGGTGGCGACGACGATGGTGTCGTCCCCGTCCCCGTACTTCATGGAGACCAGCTCGCCGTCGTCGTCCTGGTACTCCACCTCGATGTCGGAGATGGCCGTCAGACAGCGCGGGCACCAGTTGATGATGCGCTCGGCGCGGTAGATCAGCTCGTCGTCGTAGAGCCGCTTGAAGATGGTCTGGACGGCCTGCGACAGGCCCTCGTCCATGGTGAAGCGCTCACGCGACCAGGCGACGCCGTCACCGAGACGACGCATCTGCCCGGAGATCTGCCCGCCGGACTCGCCCTTCCACTGCCAGACGCGCTCGACGAAGGCTTCCCGTCCCAGGTCGTGCCGGGACTTGCCTTCCTTGCCCAGCTCGCGCTCGACGACGTTCTGCGTGGCGATGCCGGCGTGGTCCATGCCCGGCTGCCACAGCGTCTCGTAGCCCTGCATGCGCTTGCGACGGGTCAGCGCGTCGATGAGGGTGTGCTCGAAGGCGTGACCCAGGTGCAGGCTGCCGGTGACGTTCGGCGGCGGGATCACGACCGTGTACGGCGGCTTGTCGCTCTTGGCGTCCGCCTCGAAGTAACCGCGTTCTACCCAGCGCTCGTACAACGGCCCCTCTACATCGGCCGGCGCGTACTGGGTCGGCAGTTCGGGGTCGGGCGCGGGTGGCTGCTGCTGAGCATTCTCGGTCACGAGGGTCAGTTTAGAGGGGTCACGGGGTGGTCCCGAAACGCGTTTGTTCTGTAACGGTGCGGCCCCCGGTGAGGTGGGTTCCCTGGGGCTGGTCCAGGATGTGTGGAACATATAAGCGTCATAGGGGGAACCCAGAAATGAGCTACAACCAGCCGGGCCCGTACGGCCAGCAGCCCCAGCAGCCGGGTCCGTACGGACAGCCGGGGCAGCCTGCTCCTTACGGCCAGCCGGGGCCCTACGGCCAGCCGGGCCAGCCTGGCCCGTACGGCCAGCAGCCGCAGGCCCCGCAGCCCGGCTACGGCTACCCCCAGCAGACGCCTCCGGCACCGCCGCAGCCGGGTTACGGCTACCCCCAGCAGGGCGGCATGCCGCCGCAGCCGAACGCCTACGGCCAGCAGCCCCCCTACGGCCAGCAGCCCTACGGCATGCCGCAGCCGCCGCAGCCGGGCGGCGGCAAGAAGAAGACGGGCCTGATCATCGGCGCGGTCGCCGTGGTGGCGGCGGTGGCGGTGGGGGCGTACTTCGCGTTCGGCGGGGGTGGCGGCAGCAGCGTCGCGGACGACGGACCGCACAAGCTGACGGCTCCGGCGTCGGTCATCAACGGTACTTACACGAAGCAGGAGAACTCGGGGTCCGGCGAAGAGGTCTCCTCGTCCGACCTCAAGGACTTCGAGAAGGCGGGAGTCAAGAACCCGCAGGGTGCCGGCGGAACCTACCGCAGCGGCACGGGCCTCACCGCGAAGGGAATCACCTTCAGCGGTGTCTACGGCACGATCAACAATCCCGAAGCGGTCCTCGACGCCGTGTTCGCCAAGGCCAAGCTGGAGTCCGAGAAGGACCAGAGCGGCTCGGACCTGAAGGGCAAACTGATCGGCAGCCCCGAGACGGTCACCCCGTCGGGCTTCTCCAACGGCATCATGAAATGCCAGGTGATCCAGCTGGACAACACCAACTCGTCGGCGTCGTCCAGCGGAACGGCGAAGACGGCCAAGGTGCCGGTCTGCATCTGGGCCGACCACAGCACGATCGCACGGGTCTCGGCATTCAGCGTCGCGATGCTCGCCTCAGGTGACGGTGGCACGATCAACGACACAGCGGACCTGGCGGCCAAGCTCCGCAACGACGTGCGTGTGAAGATGTGACGTTGGTGTAAGCAATGCAGCCAATCCAGCGGGCGTCCCACCGACAGCTTGGGACGCCCCGCCAGGGTTCAAGCCCTTCCATGGCCCAATGGCGGAAATGAGTGATGCCCGGCACCTCACCGGTGCCGGGCATCACTTCTATGTTCGGTACGGCACTACGCCGACTTCTGCTCCCCCGACCCCCGCCCCCGCGCGTCCCGCGGAATCAGTGTCGGGTTCACGTTCGACAGGACCACGTCTGCCGTGATGACCACGCGGGCCACGTCCTTGCGGGACGGGACCTCGTACATCACGCCCTGGAGGACTTCCTCCATGATGGCGCGCAGGCCGCGGGCGCCGGTCTGGCGGAGGATGGCCTGGTCGGCGATGGCTTCGAGGGCCTCGCGCTCGAAGTCCAGCTCCACGCCGTCGAGTTCGAAGAGCCGCTGGTACTGCTTCACCAGGGCGTTGCGGGGCTCGACCAGGATCTGCAGGAGCGCTTCGCGGTCCAGGTTGTGGACGCTCGTGATCACCGGGAGGCGGCCGATGAACTCGGGGATCATGCCGAACTTGACCAGGTCCTCGGGCATGACGTCCTCGAAGACGTCCTTGGACTCCAGCTCGCGCTTGGAGAGGATGGTCGCGCCGAAGCCGATGCCCTTGGCGCCGGCGCGAGCCTCGATGATCTTCTCCAGGCCGGCGAACGCACCGCCCACGATGAACAGGACGTTCGTCGTGTCGATCTGGATGAACTCCTGGTGCGGGTGCTTGCGGCCGCCCTGTGGCGGGACGGAAGCCGTGGTGCCTTCGAGGATCTTGAGCAGGGCCTGCTGGACGCCCTCGCCCGACACGTCGCGGGTGATCGAGGGGTTCTCGCTCTTGCGGGCCACCTTGTCGATCTCGTCGATGTAGATGATGCCCGTCTCGGCCTTCTTGACGTCGTAGTCCGCCGCCTGGATCAGCTTCAGGAGGATGTTCTCGACGTCCTCGCCGACGTAGCCCGCCTCCGTCAGCGCCGTCGCGTCGGCGATCGCGAAGGGCACGTTCAGCATGCGCGCCAGGGTCTGCGCGAGGAGGGTCTTGCCGGAGCCCGTGGGGCCCAGCAGGAGGATGTTGGACTTGGCCAGCTCGATGGCGTCGTCACGGCCGCTCGAGCCGCCGTTCTCGCCCGCCTGGACCCGCTTGTAGTGGTTGTACACCGCGACGGAGAGGGCCTTCTTCGCCGCCTCCTGGCCGACCACGTAGCCCTCGAGGAACTCGTAGATCTCGCGGGGCTTGGGCAGCTCCTCCCAGCGCACCTCGCTGGTCTCCGCGAGCTCTTCCTCGATGATCTCGTTGCAGAGATCGATGCACTCGTCGCAGATGTACACACCGGGCCCTGCGATGAGCTTCTTGACCTGCTTCTGGCTCTTGCCGCAGAACGAGCACTTGAGCAGATCGCCGCCGTCACCGATGCGTGCCACGGTGTGCTTCCCCTTCGCCTGGGAGACGCCTGGACGCTTTCGAATCCAGCGGCTCCTGGTGCTGCCTTATGTCCGACGGTACCTTGCCGGGCCCGGTGTTCGGGCCCCCCTTGGCAGGGTTCACTTTGACGTGGACCGCGCCAAGGGGGGCGGAGAACAAGCCGCTCCGCGTCAGCGGACCGAGCTGTTGTTGAGCTTGCGGGTGGAGATGATCTGGTCGACAAGGCCGTATTCCAGCGCCTCCTCGGCCGTGAGGATCTTGTCGCGCTCGATGTCCTCGCGGATCTTCTCGATCGGCTGGTTCGAGTGCTTCGCCAGCATGTTCTCCAGCTGCTCACGCATCCGGGTGAACTCGTTGGCGATGATCTCCAGGTCGGAGAGCTGGCCGCGGCCGGTGGAGCCCGCCGGCTGGTGGATCAGCACACGGGAGTTCGGCAGCGCCATGCGCTTGCCGGGCGTACCGGCGGCGAGCAGGATGGCCGCCGCGGAGGCCGCCTGGCCCATGCAGACCGTCTGGATGTCGGGCTTCACGAACTGCATCGTGTCGTAGATCGCCGTGAGGGCGGTCATGTCGCCACCGGGGCTGTTGATGTAGATCGAGATGTCCCGGTCCGGGTCCATCGACTCCAGGCACAGCAGCTGCGCCATGACGTCGTTGGCGGAGGCGTCGTCGATCTGGACGCCGAGGAAGATCACGCGCTCCTCGAAGAGCTTCGCGTACGGGTCGTACTCGCGAATGCCCTGGGAGGTGCGCTCGACGAAGCGCGGGATGACATAGCGGCTGTCGGGGCGGGGCCCTTCGTACATGCCGCTGGCGGCGCCGGGGAAGTTGGTCATGGGGTTCACCGTCCTGGTGGCGTTCGGGGGGCTGGGGTCTCGGCGGTGCGTGGCGTGGCCGGGCCGGTCAGGCACCGGTGCCGCCGCCTCCCGGAACACCCGAGGCGTGCGTGATGATCTCGTCAATGAGACCGTACTCCTTGGCCTCTGCCGGGGTGAACCAGCGGTCGCGGTCGCCGTCGCGGACGATCGTCTCGACGGTCTGGCCGGAGTGCAGCGCGGTCAGCTCGGACATGGTCTTCTTGGTGCGCAGCAGGTACTGGGCCTGGATCTTGATGTCCGAGACCGTACCGCCCAGGCCCGCGGAGCCCTGGTGCATCATGATGTCGGTGTGCGGCAGCGCGAAGCGCTTGCCCGCCGTACCGCCGGTGAGCAGGAACTGGCCCATCGAGGCCGCCATGCCCATGCCGATCGTGACCACGTCGTTCGGGATGTACTGCATGGTGTCGTAGATCGCCATGCCGGCCGTCACCGAACCGCCGGGACTGTTGATGTAGAGGAAGATGTCCTTGTCCGGATCGGCGGCGAGGAGCAGCAGCTGCGCGGTGATCTTGTTGGCGATGTCGTCGTCGACCTGCTGGCCGAGGAAGATGATCCGCTCGTTGAGCAGCCGGTTGTAGACCTGGTCACCGAGGCCACCACCGATGGAAGGCTCGCCGGCGGCGGAGGGCATCAGATTCGTCACGTATCCACCTGCTCGTCTACGACGGCGCCGGGCCGTCTCATTGTTCTGCCTTTCATGGACCCTAACGCGATGGTCCCTTCCGGGAATCCCGGGAATGCGGGTGTTCGCCGGGGGCGTAGCGCTCCGCTCCGGAGCCGGTGCGGTTCGTGGGGGAAGCGGTGCCGTTGTCGTCGGGCCGCGGGTGGGTGGGGGTTGTTCGCGCAGTTCCCCGCGCCCCTGCGGCCGGCCACGGTGGCGGGTATGCGAGCGGGCCCCGGGGAAGAGTCCCCAGGGCCCGCTGTACGCGCTTCAGAGGCGCCGTAGGACCGCTCAGCCCTCGGCGTTCTCCTCGGAGGTCTCCGACGCCTCGGCGGCCTCGGTCTCCTCCTCCTCGTCGTCCAGGTCGACGATCTCGCCGTTGGTGTCCTTCACCGTGGCGGCCTCGACCACGACGGCCAGGGCCTTGCCGCGGGCGACCTCGCCGACCAGGAGCGGCACCTGGCCACCCTCGACGACGGCCTGGGCGAACTGGTCGGGGGACATGCCGGAGGAGGCCGCACGCCGCATGAGGTGCTCGGTCAGCTCCTCCTGGTTGACGTTCAGCTGCTCCTTCTTGACCAGCTCGTCGAGGACGAACTGGGTCTTGATGCCCTTGACCGCGGCCTCGCGGGTCTCGGTCTCGAACTCCTCGGCGGTCTTGCCCTGGATCTCCAGGTACTTCTCGAGGTCGAGGCCCATCTGGCCGAGCTGGTGGTGCTCCAGGTTGTGCTTGCGGGTGTTGATCTCGTCCTCGAGCAGCTTCTCGGGGACCGGGACCTCGACCAGCTCGAGGAGCTTCTCCAGGACGCGCTCCTGGGCCTGGGTGGCCTGGTCGAACTGCTTCATGTTCGCAAGGCGCTTGCGGCTGTCGGCCTTCAGCTCGTCCAGGGTGTCGAACTCGGAGGCGAGCTGCGCGAACTCGTCGTCCAGCGCGGGCAGTTCACGGGCGGCGACCTGGCTGACCTTGACGGTGACCTCGGCCTCCTTGCCCGCGGCCGAGCCGCCCTTCAGCTCGGAGGCGAAGGTGGCCTCCTCGCCGGCGGACTTGCCCTTCACGGCGTCGTCGATGCCGTCCAGCAGCTCACCGGAGCCGATGGTGTACGAGACGCCGCTCGCGATGCCGTCCTCCAGCACCTCTCCGTCGACCTTGGCCTCCAGGTCGATGGTGACGACGTCGCCGTCCTCGGCGGCGCGCTCGACCGGGGAGGTGGAGGCGAAGCGCTCACGCA
Organism: Streptomyces yokosukanensis; assembly: GCF_001514035.1. GTDB lineage: Bacteria > Actinomycetota > Actinomycetes > Streptomycetales > Streptomycetaceae > Streptomyces > Streptomyces yokosukanensis. Next base: position 520,281 of record NZ_KQ948211.1, read on the forward strand.
GCTGCTCGACCGACTTCTCGATGTCCTCGTCGGTCACCTCGACCGCGTCGACCTCGACCTCGATGCCGGAGTAGTCCGGGATCTCCAGGGCCGGGCGGACGTCGACCTCGGCGGTGAAGTTCAGCGTCTCGCCGTCCTTCAGCTCGGTGATGTCGACCTCGGGCTGGCCCAGCGGGCTCAGCTCGGCCTCGTTGACCGCCTCGGTGTAGAACTTGGGCAGCGCGTCGTTGACGGCCTCCTCCAGCACCGCACCGCGGCCGAACCGCTGGTCGATGACGCGGGCCGGGATCTTGCCCTTGCGGAAGCCCTTCACCGTGACCTGCTGGTTGATCTTCTTGTACGCCGCGTCGAGGCTGTCCTTGAGCTCCTCGAAGGGCACCTCGACAGTGAGCCGAACCCGGGTCGGGTTCAGGGTCTCCACGGCGCTCTTCACGGTTCGGTCTCCTTGTGGCTGACTGCTTGGGTTGCCGGAGCCAGTCGGGTCCGGCGGATTCGCCGCCCGGAGGAGTACGTAGGCCGTGAGGGCCGGGTCACACGGGCGCGCAGCTTGCATAGTAACCGGAGCCGCTCATCGCCCCAAAAGGCGATCATCACGACGTCGTGAGCAGGTGGTCGGGGTGGCGGGATTTGAACCCACGGCCTTCCGCTCCCAAAGCGGACGCGCTACCAAGCTGCGCCACACCCCGTCTGGTGCGAGACGTAGGGTACATGCCCGAGCCGGTCGCGTCGGCCGCATTTCCCGAGGCGGCGCGAGCGGGCGCCTCGCGGACCAACTCGTTGGCCTCGGCGGCGGGCGACCCGCTACGATGCCTTCAGTGCCGCGGTCACCGACCTGCGGCGCACTGTTGCGGGCGTAGCTCAATGGTAGAGCCCTAGTCTTCCAAACTAGCTACGCGGGTTCGATTCCCGTCGCCCGCTCCATACGGCTCAGGGCCAGGTCAGAGGATGATTCCTCCGACCTGGCCCTGAATCGTTTCCGGGGGTCGCGCGTTCGGCCTAGATCCCCGGGTGGTCGAGCACGTTGCCGTTCGAGCAGCTGTTGGAGTGGATGGGGACGAAGTTGGTCAGAATGGGCAGCGCCGCCACCTCAGCCCCTTCCAGCCCGCAGACGGATGCCGGCGAGAAGGTCCAGTTGCTGAAAGGGGTCGGCCCGGTGCTCGCATGAGCGGGGGCTGCCATGGCCATGGCAGCCATGGCCAGCGTGGCGGTCATGATGATCTTTCGCATGCCCGCTCCAACGACCATGCCGATCACCCGACACGGCTCACCACGGGCATGTCCCCCGCGTGGCCGTCCAGGTACGGGACCCGCCCCGGCGGATCAGAACTTGATCGAGCTGATGGAGTCCGCTATCGAGTTCAGGAAGCGGTCGATGGACGGGGCCATGCCGGTCGAGGCGAGGAAGAAGCCGAAGAGGACCGCGACGATCGCCGGCCCCGCCTTGATGTTCCCCCCTCGTAGGAGCACTACCAGGATGATCGCCAACAGCAGCACCACAGACAGTGAAATGGCCACAACTGATCACACCCTCGGTCGGTCCGCTCTCCCGGCCCGGGGGTACGGCCACCGCACCCCCGCCAGAACCATCGTGCCACCAACCCGGCCGCCTCATGCGGCTCGTGACACAACGTCGGACACCGGACCGGGGCGGACGACCCGCCGCACAGTAATTCGACAGGCTGTCCGCGCCCGACTTCCCGGGCAATTGCGCGACTTCGTTTCCGCGTCCACACATCTCGTGCGCAGGTAATTCGAATTGATCGCACAGAGACGCCGTATGCACCATTTAGTCGGGATGAATCGGGACATCGAGGGTGAACTGACGACCCTTGTGTGCGCACCATCACGTAGAAGGCGAGGTCGAGTTCTGTAAATCGGGGGGTAGGCGAAGGCGATAACCAGGAATGACTGCGGGGGTTTTACGAAATCCCACAGACGACGCTAGGGTGCCACAGATGTTTGACGCCGCCTCGTCCCCCGGCCAGAACCGCAGGCCGCTCCCCCCGGCACAGTCGCCGGTGGACGGAGTACCCGGTCCGCGTACCCCGATGAGCGCACGGAAGGGCCCGGCGAAGGCGGACAGACCCGGCAGACAGCGCGACGCGTTCTTCGACAACGCCAAGTACCTGGCGATCGTGCTCGTCGCCATGGGGCACGCGTGGGAGCCACTGAAGGGCGACAGCCGGATCCTGGAGGGCGTGTACACGGTCGTGTACTGCTTCCACATGCCGGCGTTCATCATCATCTCCGGCTACTTCTCGCGCAGTTTCGACATGCGCCCGGACCGGCTGAAACGGCTGATCACCGGTGTCGTGGTGCCCTACGTCCTCTTCGAGACCGCCTACCCGCTCTTCAAGAACCTGGTCACGGGCTCGCACGAGGAGATCTCCCTCCTCGATCCCTGGTATCTGACCTGGTTCCTGGTCGCGCTGTTCATCTGGCGGCTGACGACACCGATCTGGAAGCTGGTGCGCTCGCCGTTCGCGGTGGCCCTCGGCATCGCGATGCTGGCGTCCGCCGCCCCGAGCATCGGTGACGACCTCGATCTGCAGCGCGTGCTGCAGTTCCTGCCGTACTTCGTGCTCGGCCTGTGCATGAAGCCCGAGCACTTCCAGCTGGTGCGCCGCCGCTCGGTGCGGATCGCCGCGGTGCCGGTGTTCGCCGCCGCGCTGCTGGTCGGCTGGTGGGCGGTGCCGCGTATGAACACCGCGTGGTTCTACCACCGCGACGCCGCGCAGGAGCTGGCCGCGCCCTGGTGGTCCGGCCCGGTGATGACGCTCGCGCTGATGGGCTGCTCGCTGCTGCTGACGGCCTGCTTCTTCGCCTGGGTACCGGGCCGCAGGACATGGTTCACGGCACTGGGTGCGGGCACCCTGTACGGCTATCTGCTGCACGGCTTCCTGGTGAAGTTCGCCGAGTACCGCGGCTGGTTCGACCACGCCTGGCTGCACCACCCGCTCGGCGAGATCCTGGTCACCCTCCTCTTCGCCGCCGCCGTCACCGTGCTGTGCACCAAGCCCGTGCAGCGGGTCTTCCGGTTCGCGATGGAGCCGAAGATGGAGTGGGCGTTCAAGCAGGACGCCGCCGAACGCGCCCGTGAGCGGGAGAAGGCGCCGGTGGGCTGAGCGCCCCGCGGAGGCCTCCGGTGCACTCGCCGCCCGAGTGCACCGGTCGCCGGCACAGCGCGTCAGTCGCCCTTGAGATGCCGCATCAGGCGCTCGAAGTCGGCCCATCCCGAAAGGTCGGAAGGGTCGCCCCGGAAGGAGTAGTACAACGCCGGGCGCCGCTTCGGGCCCAACTCGCGCGGCGACCGGGGCAGCGGAGTGCGCCGGGCCCGGTCGCCGGGCATCTCCCGCACCTCGTCGGCGCCGAGGACGAAGGCGTACGGGACGCCGGGGCCCTCGAAGCGCGGCGGCACGGACAGATCACGGCGGGCCCGGCGAACCTGGACCAGCATCGACTGCAGATCGTGCCGGGTGGCGAGGATCTCCGCCGCCCGCGTCACATCGGCGTCCGTCGGCACCTCTTCGCCGGGGCCGTAGCCGAACGCCAGGGTGACGTCCTCCTCCACACCGCCCTTCGTCCGGCTGATCCGGACCGTCGCCAGGCCGGGGCGCTCGGGGCTGCCGACGACCACCAGCCAGGTCGGCTCGGGCGCCCGCTCATGGGCCAGGTCCGTCAGCTGCCGCAGCGACCAGGGCAGATTGGCGGGCTCCTCGGTGCCCCAGCCGGCCGGCGGCTCGCCGGTCAGCTCACGCCACACGGCCTCCAGGGCACCGCCGAGCACGAGCCGCTCGTCCGCCGGGTGGATCGCCCGGAAGGACACGGCCAGCTGGCGCTCCCCGTCGTCCATGGACGTCGGGGTGAAGGAATCGGCCATGGGGGTCCGGGGGTCCTCCGGCGTCGCGTCCGGGGACTCGACCGTCACGAACAGCCCGTCGGCCCAGTGCAGCACCGCTCCGGACAGGCCGTCGTAGTAGCCGGCCCTCTCGTCCTGCACCACCCAGCGCGAGGGCCAGCCCGGCAGGCTGCCCCGGACCGCCGGGGACAGGCGCGTACCGGGCGGAGTGACGATCTGCAGGCCCAGGTTCGCGTTCGCGGCGGCGCGGAAGGCGTCCGAGAGCCAGGCGGTCATCGCGACCACCGGACGGTCCTGGATCACCACGGCGACCTTGTCGGTGAGCACGTCCACGGCGGGCTGCGCCGCGGCCGGGGTCGGCGCCGCGCGCATCCCGTCGGTCTTGACCACCGCCAGCGACCGCGCCGCCTCCCGCGGCCAGGCGGTGCCGCCGACCAGGGTCGCGATACGGGCCGCGAAGGCCCCGGCGAGCTGCTCGGCCTCCTTGACGCCGGTGGTGGCCCGGGCCTCGGTCCACCAGTACGGCACCTCGGGCTCGACCGCTCCGAGCAGCCGCTGCGCCTCTCCCCTGACCTGCACCAGCTGGGGCGCCTCGACGGAGACGAGGGGGCGGCCCTGCTCGTCGCAGAGCTGCACCACCGCGCCGTCCCCCTCGACTCCCGCCAGTATGTCCGGGCCGCCGGCGAGCAGCCCCGCGAGCACGCTGAGCGGGTCGGGCATCGCCTTGGTGAGCGCGACGACATCCTTCGTCATGGGTTACCTCTCACCTGTTCCCCGCGTAGACGGTCTGGATCAGCCGGTTCGGCTCGCCCCTGCGGACCAGGACGCCGCGGCCGGGCGGCTGCTGGCCGGCGTACACGCCGGGGAAGAGCTGGCCCTCGCTGCGGTCGCCCGCCATCACCAGCGCCGAGGCACCGGACTCGCGCAGGCTCTGCAGCAGCGGCTCGTACAGGCCGCGCGAGGCACCCGCGACCCGGCGGGTGAGGACGAAGTGCAGGCCGATGTCCTGGGCCGAGGGGATGTACGGCAGGAAGGGGGCGAGCGGCTGCTGGCCCGCTGTGGTGAGGACGTCGTAGTCGTCGACCAGGATCACGATCCGCGGGCCCGAGCCCCAGCTGCCCGGTTCCAGGTCCTCGCCGCCCGCGCTCTCGTCGGGCAGTCGCTTCTCCAGTTCGGTGGCGATGCCCGCGGACAGGCCCGCGCAGAGCTTGGCGTTGTAGGCGTAGCCGCCCCGGTACTCCTCCGGGATGGCGCCGCGCAGCCCGCGGCGCGGGTCCATGACGCCGAAGACCAGCTCGTCCTCGCCGTAGCGCTCGATCAGGCCCTGGGCGACCGCCTTGAGCAGGTTGGTCTTGCCGCACTCGCTGTCGCCCATGATCACCAGGTGCTGGTCGTGCCGGAACAGGTCGAGCAGGACGGGTGCCAGCTGGGTCTGGTCCAGGCCGATCGGGACCCGGCGCGGTTCGGCCGCCGGGCCGGGCAGCAGCTGCGGCTCCAGGAGGTGCGGCAGCACCCTGACCGGCTGGGCGGTCTCGCCGGTCCAGGTGGCGCGGATCGTACGGGCCGTGCGCTCCAGGACCGCGCCGAGGTCGGCGGTGTCGGCGACGCCGTCCGTGCGGGGCAGCGCGACCTGGGCGAAGAGCTTGCCGTCGGTGAGGACGCGGCCCTTCTCCTCGGGCGAGAGGGTCTGGGCGAGCTTGCGCTCGATGCTGGACTCGCCGGCGTCGTTGAGCCGCAGCTCCACCCGGGTGCCGAACTGGGACTGGGCGGCGATGCGCACGTCGTTCCAGCGCAGCATGGCGGCGACCACGTGGATGCCGTAGCCGCTGCCGCGCTTGAGGATGTCGCCGACCGCGTCGTCGAGTTCCTCGAAGTCGTCGCGCAGGGCGCCGAAGCCGTCGATGAGCAGCACGATCTCCGTGGAGGCCAGCTCGGGGACGCGGCCCGCGGCCCGCAGGGTGCGCAGCTGCTCCAGGGAGTCGACGTTGTGCAGGCGGAACAGCTCCTCGCGCTGGTCCAGCATGCCGCGCACGGAGTCGATGGTGCGGGCGCACCGCTCCCGGTCCGCCCGGCCGGCCACGCCGCCCACGTGCGGCAGTCCGGACAGCGCCTGCAGACCGCCGCCGACCAGGTCGAGGCCGTAGATGCCGACCTCCTGCGGCGTGTGGGTGAGCGCCAGGGACAGGGCCAGGGTGCGCAGCAGGGTGGTCTTGCCGGACTGGGGGCCGCCGATGACCGCCGCGTGACCGCCCGCCACCGTCAGGTCCAGGTACCACTGGCCCTGCCACTGCCGGGTCGGGTCGTCCAGGACGCCGAGCGGCACCTGGAGCGGGCCCTGGCGCCGGGCCAGCTGCATACCGCGCGGGCCCACCTCGACGGGCCCGGCGACCTGGTCGAGGGCGACGGCGTCGGGCAGCGGGGGCAGCCAGATCTGGCGTACGGGCCGGGTGCCGGCGTCCTCGATCTGCCGGACCATGACGCCCATCTCGGTCGGCCCGGTCTCCCGGCGCCGCATCTGCGGTTCCTCGGGCCCCGCGCTCTCGTCCTGGCCCAGCGAGTTGTACGCCGTGTACTCCAGGGCCAGCGGCCCGGTGTCCTCGGTGTCGCGCTGCACGGGCCCGCGGTAGCCGCCGGAGACATAGCCGGCCTTGAACCGCTCGTAGTGGCTGGTGTCGACCTTGAGGTAGCCGAAGCCCGGCAGCGGGGGCAGGTGGAAGGCGTCCGTGGTGTCGAGGACCGTGCGGGACTCGTCCGCGGAGAAGGTGCGCAGGCCGAGCCGGTACGACAGATAGGTGTCCAGGCCCTTGAGCTTGCCGCCCTCGATGCGCTGGCTGGACAGCAGCAGATGCACGCCGATGGAGCGCCCGATACGGCCGATGGACAGGAACAGATCGATGAAGTCCGGCTTGGCGGTGAGGAGTTCACCGAACTCGTCGATGACGACGAACAGGTGCGGCAGCGGGTCGAGGTCGGGGCGGCGCTCGGCGCGCAGGGCGGCGTAGTGGCCGATGTCGGCCACGTTGCCCGCCTCCTTCAGGACCTGCTGGCGCCGCTTGACCTCACCGGCGAGCGAGGCGTGGACGCGTTCGACGAGACCGGCCTGGTTCTCCAGGTTGGTGATCACACCCGCCACGTGCGGGAGGTCCGCGAAGGGCGCGAAGGTGGCGCCCCCCTTGTAGTCGACGAGGACCAGCGCGAGATCCTCCGGCGGATGGGTGGCGACCAGCGCGAGGACGAGGGTGCGCAGCAGCTCGGACTTGCCGGAGCCGGTGGCGCCGACGCACAGGCCGTGCGGGCCCATGCCCAGCTCGGAGGACTCCTTCAGGTCGAGAAGCACGGGTTCGTGGCTGTCGCTGACACCGATCGGGACGCGCAGGAAGGCGCGTTCGCCGCGCGGCGCCCACAGCCGGTGCAGGTCGAGCTGGGCGACGTCGTCGATGCCGAGCAGCTCCGCGAAGTCGACCGGGCCGGTCAGCGGGGCGTCGACCAGGGACTCCGCGGACAGCCGCAGCGGGGCGAGCATCCGGGCCAGTCCCTCGGCGAGGGCGGTGCCGACCTCGTCGACCGTGCCGTGGGCGCTGATCGGCTCGGCCTCACGGAGGTCCTCGATGAGGATCCGGACGCCGTCGACGGTGATGCGTACGCCGACGCTGCCGGGCTCCTGCACCCGCTCGTCGAGCAGATGCAGCACGGTGACGCTCATGTCCCGCAGCCCGACCGCGTCGTCGGGGCGCGGCAGGTCGACGGCGTCGTCGCCGTGCGCGTCGGCGACGACGAGCAGCCGGGAGGTCATGGCGAGGGCGTCCTGGCCGGACAGGCCGCGGCGCACCTCGGCGGCGTAGGAGGCGCGGCGGCGCAGCTCACCGTTGATCTGCCGGGCGAGCTGGGGCAGCGAGGGGGCGATCCGGCGGGCGGCGACCGGGCCGTCGAACTGCTCGGCGTCGAGCATGTGCGGCAGCCACTTGGCCCACTCCCAGTCGGCCAGCCGGTCGCCGGGGGCCGCCACGGCCAGGGCCACGTCGTCGGGCGCGTGGGTGGCGGCGGCCTGCACGAGCAGCGCGCGGACGACGCGCAGGGTGTCCTCGCGCGGGCCGATGAGGCTGATGTTGCCGACCCGGTCGAGCGGAACGGTGAGCGGGAGTTCGGTGCCGGTGCTGAACCGGGAGCTGAGCGCGGAGGCCTCGTTGAGCATGAACTGGTCGGGCGGCGTGAGCACGGAGGAGCCCTGCTGGGCGACCTTCAGATCGCGCACCGGCATCTGTCCGGTGCCGACGCGCACCCGCAGGAAGTCCCCGTCCGTCCGTCGCCGTTCCCACAGGCGGGCCGGGTCGCGCACGATGTCGTACAGCGCGTCCGGCGGCGGGTTGAGCACCTGGGTGCTCTCGCGCCGTTCGCGCTCCTCCCCCGCCAGCTGCTCCCGCAGGTCCTCCAGGTAGGCCAGATAGGCCTCGCGCTGGGTGCGGCGGGTGCGCTGGGCCTTGCCGCGCTGGGAGAACGCCATGGCGAGGGAGCCGGTCAGGGTGACGACGAGGATGATCGCGCCCAGCCCGGCGAACTGGCTGTTGCGCACGATGGTCATCATCACGACGGACGACATGACCCCGGCGATGGGCAGCAGCGAGTGCAGCACGGAGCCGGCCTTGCCCTCGGGCAGGTTGGGCGGTGCCTCTATGGTGCGCGGCTCGGGGGCGGCCGGCGGCCGGGTGGTGCGCGCGGGGCGGTGGATCAGTCGGGTGCTCATCTTCGTTGCCTCGTCCTCGAGTTCCTCGGGTCCCTTCCTGTCGGGCGGTCAGCGCTGCTTCTGGGAGAGCTGGAAGACGTCGGCGGCCAGGCGGGTGACGGCGTCGCGGGTGGCCCGGGCGAGGAGATCGGTGCGGATGACGCCGCCGGCCGCGAGATGACGGTCGTAGGGCAGGACCTTCACGGTGACTCCGGTCGCGGTCAGCTCCTCGGTGGCCTTGGCGAGGTCGAGGCCGGGGTGCGGCGCGATCTCGGTCAGCACGAGGACGGTGGAGGCCAGCACATGCCGGGGCAGGTTGCGCATCCACTCCAGGACGGCGCGGGTGCTGGCGATGCCCTCCAGCGTCGCGGGCACGGTGAGCACCCGGGCCTGCGCGGCGGACAGCGCGGTGCGGGCGACCTCGGCGGGCAGGGTCTCGCAGTCGACGACGGTCACCCCGAAGTAGCGGCGCAGCGCCACCATGACCCGCTCGTAGCCCTTGGTGTCGAGCATGGCGCCGACCTGGCCCTGGCTGCCGGGCAGCAGCCAGGCGTTGCCGGGGAGTTGCACCAGGTATCCGGTGACGTCGAGCAGCGACATCTGCGGCTCCACCAGTGCGGCGAGGTCTCCGGTGGTCCAGCGCAGCGATTCCGCGCCGAGCCGCAGCGGCAGCGAGCCGAGCGCCGGGTCGGCCTCGACGAGCAGCACGGGGTCCTGGCGGTAGTGGGCGAACGTGGCGCCCAGCAGGGCGGCGAGGGTCGTCTTGCCGGAGCCGCCGCGGATGGAGGTCACCGCGATCTGGCGGCCGGTGGTGACGGCCTGCTGCAGCACCTCGGCGGTCGCCGCGGCGCCAGCGACCTCGCGGGCCGCCGAGGAGGAAACGGTACGGCGTACGGCACGCAGGGCACGGGCGCCGAACGCCTCACCGTGGCGCGGCTTGAGCGCGGCGGCGGCGACCCGCTTGTCGAGCACCGGCCGGGAGTCGGGCGTACCGCGCTGCGCGGCCCGTCCCTGCTGCGGGCGTGCCTGGGCCTGCGGCGCAACGGCTTGCGGCTCGGCGTACGGCTGCTGCTCGGCCTGCCGCTGCTGCTCGGCGTACCTCTGCTGCTCCGCGTGCCGCTGCCGCTCGGCATACCGCTGCTGCTCGGCGTACTGCTGCTGGGCGTACTGCTGCTGCTCGGCATACCGCTGCTGCTGGGCGGCGTAGGCCTGCTGCTCGGCGTACGCCTGCTGCTCGGCATAGGCCTGCTGCTCGGCGGCGTAGGCCTGCTGCTGGTGGGCCGACGGGTCGGTGTACGGCTGCTGCTGCGGGTAGCCGTACGCCGGGGTGGGCCCCTGCGCGGGGCCGCCCTGCCGCGGTGCCTGTTGCGCGTGGGCCGCGGACGGATCGCCGTACGCCTGCTGCGGCGGGTAGCCGTACGCCGGCTCGGGACCCTGCGCGGGAGTGCCCGGCTGTCCCGGGGCGCCGGCCCCCTGTTGCTGCTGCTCCGGCGCGGGCTGCTGCCGGGGCGAGCCGTCCCTCAGCTCGCGCAGCACATCGCCCTGCCAGTTGTCCCCGCTCGGCATGTCGCCCTTCACTCCTGCCCTGGCCTCAGAACTTGTTGAGCAGTTGCCCGTAGATGCCGAACACTCCGACGGCGAGCGGGAAGAGCCCGATCACGCCGACGGACTCGATCAGGTCGCCGATCCGCCGCAGCCGTACCTGCACATGCTCGGGCGGCTGGACCGCGAGGACCAGCAGCGGCAGCGCTCCGGCCACGCACAGCAGCACCAGCGCCCCGGCGCCGCCCGCGTGGTCCACCCACTCCACCGCGAGCCGCACGACGAGCAGCGCGGCCCCGCCGAACAGCGCCACGACCTCGGCGACCAGCGGGAAGGCGCGGGCCCGGGACAGCAGCACGACGGCGGTGAGCGAGGTGAGGGCCACCGTCCACGCGGTCGGCCGGCCGGACGTGGTCAGCAGCCAGCCGCCGGCGGCGGCGGAGACGACGGTGGCGATGGTGGCGAGCGCGAGCCCGCGGTGGGTCGCGGCGAGCGCGTTGGCGACCTGGTGGCGGCTGACCGAGGCGCCCGCGGAGCGCCGGTCGTCGAGTCCCGTCAGGCCCGAGGCCATCAGCGCGAGCCGGGGCAGCAGTCCGAGCAGCACGACGGAGAACACCGCCATCACCGCACCGAGCCGGTCCGACCGGTCCTGTACGGCGGCGACGGCCTCCCACACCAGGGCGATGGAAGCGGTCGCCCCGGCTCCGAGGAGCGCGCCGCGGCCGAGCGGGGAGCAGTAGGCGAGCAGCACCAGGGTGAGCACCAGCGCCGCGACGACGGCGGCCAGCCGGGCGGGGCCGGACCAGCCGTAGGCGTCGGCGGCGGTCCAGGCGGCGAGCAGCCCGAGTCCGCCGGAGGCGAGCAGCAGGGCCGTGGCGAGTCCGCGGTTGCCGTCGCCGATCTTCGAGACGAGGGCGCCGGCGATCAGGAACACGACGGTGACGGCCGCGAGTACGGCGGTGACGGACTCGAGCGTGAACTCGCGCCGGGCCAGCAGGGCCGCGGCCACGGCGAACACGACGGTGGCCACCCCGGCGCTGGCCCGGCGGGCGGCGGGCCGCCAGCGCCAGGCGCGCAGATCGAGGTCGTCGGCGACCTGGTCGGTGACGTCGTGCACGACGGGCGCGGGCGGCGCGGCATGGGCGCGCACGAGCTGGAGCACGGCGCCGTCGGGCACCCCGGCCGACGACAGGGTGGCCTCCTGGGGCAGCACCGAGCCGTCGGAGGTGATCAGCTGCCGGGTCATGGGCCGCGAGGCGGCCCGGTCGTCGAGCAACTGCAGGATGTCGGGCAGCAGTTGGCCGATCGGAGTGTCCGACGGCAGGACGATGTCGGCACGCCGTCGTTCACCGACCAGCGTGACCCGGCTCAGATGCGTCCGGGACGTCGTTGCTGTGCTCACCACTTACCGGAACCTATCATCGCGAAGTTGTGGCCGAGGATGCCGAGGACGGCTGTGCGGAGGGAGTGCCGTACTGCTGTTCCTGCTGCTGTTGCTGCTGCTTCTGCTTGGCCAGGGTGGTCTGCAGGAAGGACCACCCGACGCAGCCGGCGCACAGTACGGCCGCGATGGCGATGCCCGCGAACACCTTGCCGAGCCGTTCGTCCGCCGAGCGCCGGGCGCGCTGTGCGCCGAACAGCAGGGCGTCGCGCATCCGGCGCCGGCGCACCGCCACCGACTCCAGCAGTTGGCTGTCGTAGTCCCGTGCCATTGAGTTGGTCCTGTGCCTGTGCTCTCTGTGGGTCAGGTGTGTCAGGTGTGTCGGTCGTCGGAGGTTTCGGAGGTTCCGGAGGTTTCGGGGGTGAGGCCGAGGTACTGCCGCATGGTGGCGTACTTCTGGGTCAGCCGCCGTGCGGTGGGCTCGTCGAGAGCGGCCAGTCGGCGCGGGTCCGCGTTGTGCGCGAGGTCGGCCGCCTTGACGAGCCGTGCGCCCTCGGTGGCCAGGATCCGCTCGGCGTACGCCCGCGGCTCCTCGTCCGGCCGCTTGGTCACGGCCCGTACGACGTCCTTGGTGCGCCGGGTGAGCGCAGCCGCCGCCAGCCACTCCTCGCTCAGCACGCCGTCCTCGACCGCGTCGTGCAGCCAGGCGGCGGCGACGAGTTCGTCACCGCCACCGCGGGCACGTACGCCTTCGGCGACGGCCTGCAGGTGTTCGGTGTAGGGCCGCCCGGCCTTGTCCCGCTGCGCGGCGTGCGCGGCGCGGGCGACGGCCTCGACCTCGGCGAGCGTCATGACCGGAGCGGAACGCCCGTCGTACGACATCCAGTGTCCCCCTCACCTTGCCCGTGCAACATAGAACATGGATGCGCGGGCGGCACACCCGGGGCGGCCGGGCCGACAGGACGTCGGGCAAACCTCCGCAGAATCTGCACACCTAGGGAGCGCGTGTCGCGTGGTGGTCCAGGAGTGCGCGGACCATGGCGTCGAACAGGCCGCTCCGCACGGCTTCGTCCACCGTCCCCTCGCTGATGCGCTCGCCGGCGGCGAGAAGGGTGGCGGCGCGTACGGCGTCCGCGGGCTGGAGCCGTCCGCGCGGTGGCACCGCGGGATCGGCACTGGCGCTCAATCGGTGCTCCGGGGTCACGGCACCGATGCCCCACAGCGCCGCGACGACCCGCCACAGCGGCTTGCTGTAGACCGGGTACGCCACCTGGATCGACCCGTTCGCGTTCTTCTCACCGCCGCCCCAGCGGATGTCGCGGTCGTCGTCGGTGAGGGCGGCGTAGGCCTCGGCCAGTTCCCGCCAGGCCGGTGCGTCGCCGTGGTCGAGCTGGGCGAGCAGCCGCCGGTCGTCGGCGTCCGTGACGGTGCGGGCGAGTTCCGCGACGGCCTCGGGGCCGGGGGCGTCGACCGGGGGGCCGGTGCCGGCGTCGCGAGCGAGCCCGGTCAGCGCACCGGCCAGGGGCCGGCCCCGCTCACCGGCCTGCGCCACCTTGGCCGACCAGGTCGCGCCGAGGCGGTGTCCGTCGGTTCCGGTGGCGGCGCGCTGGGCCCACTTCAGGGTGCCTGCGGTGTAGTCGGCCCAGACGTACCCGACGACTTCGCCGTCGGGAGCCTCGACCGCCACGTACTGCACGGCGTGCGGCACGCGGTCAGGCCTCCTGGGCGAGGGCCTTGACCGCCGCGGCGTCGGGGGCGTCGGCGAGGGCACCCGGCAGGGCCCGGCCACGGTTGCCCTCCGGGTTGGACAGCATCTCCGCGAGGGCCTGCGACGGCGGGATCCCCCGCCCCTTGGCCTCCTGCAACCGGGCATGCCAGTGACCGCCCTCGGCGAGGGCCCTGCCACCGGCGGCCGCACGAGGTACCCATGCGGCGGCGTCGTCCTCGTCGTTCGCCCAGACATACCCGAGGGCCGCGCCGCCCTCCTTGTCGACCACCGTGAAGTACCGCACCGGCTTGTCGGTCCGCGTCGCGTACCGCGACGGGCCCGGCGCGACGAGGTTGAGGTGCATGTCCTCGTCGAAGCGCCGGTTGATCGGTCGTTCGCTGCTCATGAAATCCACGTTCCCTTTACTCTGCCTTTTCCTCAACGCGGCAAACGCTACGGCTTCGGCCTCGGCAGGACCTCGCCGTAGATGTGCCACTTGCCCTGTGCCTCGTCGAAGAAGACACGCGTCACCTTGTACTCGGAGCCCCGAGCGAGGAGCAGCTCGCGTTCTCCGGGGTACTTGGAGAGGTGGTCGATCCAGAGGGCGGGGGTGTCCTTCGGCACGCGCAGGTGCATCCACACGGGCTTCGAGTCGAACGGCGGCGGCGGTGTCCTGCCGAGCGCCGTGGAGGTGAACGCCTTGTCGTCGAACGTACCGCCGAGCATGTCGAGCGGTGAGTCGATCGGATGGCCACCGACCTTGACGTGGTCGACCCCGGTGCCGCGGACGATCATGATGTCCTCAGGCACGGGGCGGGCCCCCATGACCTTGTCCATCTCCTCGATGGTGTGCTTGAGCGAGGGATCCAGGTCGTGGCCGAAGCGCAGATGGCTGTTGATCTGGTCGTACTCGTTACCACTGTACGTGCGCAGCGCTTCCCTCGACTCGGGGGAAAGGTCGTCCAGGAACTTGTTCCAGTACGAATTGCCGTAGTTCAGTCCCGCCGCGTTGGTGGCGCTGGGCGCGGTGTTCGTGCCGTGCGCGAGTTCGGCCTCGGCCACCGCGTGCTTGTCGGCGTCGCTGAGGGCGTCGAAGTCCGTGTCCGACATTGACGGCTTGTACTCGAACGGCTCCCCGGCCCCACCGTGCCCCGGCACCTCCGTGCCCGAGTGCCCGTGCGCCGCCGCGTCCGCGCCGTCGTGCCCGGCGAGGTCAGCCGTGTCGTGCCCGAGTCCGGTGTGGTCGAAGCCACCGTGATCAACGACGTGCCCGGCGTCGTGTGTGTGACCGGTGCCGTCGTGACCGCCGTGACCGGCGCCGTGGTCCGGGTGGCCGCCCGCGCCCGGGGCGTCGTGGCCGCCGGGATGCGGGGCGGTCGTCGGTGCCTCGTGCGGGGTGGCGTGCGGCACGTCGTGCGCGGGGGCCGTCGGCCCGTCGTGATACCACGCCGAGGGCGTCGTACCGGCGTGCCCGCCCGCGGAGGCCGCGTCGCCGGCGCCGTGCGGGAGACCTCCGTGGATGCCGTTGTCGGGGACGTGTGGAACCCCGCCGTGAATGCCGTTGTCCGGGACATGGGGCATCCCACCGTGAATGCCGTTGTCCGGGACATGGGGCATCCCACCGTGAATGCCGCTGCCCTGGACATGGGGCATCCCGCCATGGACGCCGTTGGCCACGGGCTGGGGAACTCCACCGTGGATGCCATCGTTCGCGGCCGACGGCATTCCGCCGTACACGCCGTCCGTCGTGTGCGGGAGGGCTCCGTGTCCGCCGCTTTCCACACCACCATGGGGGATGCCCACGGAGGCCGGTTCCGATGTCGGGATGGTCCAGTGGGACGGGAGCCCGGGGGCGACTTCCTTCGGGATCGTCGTCTCGACGTTGCCCGCGTGGTCCAGGAGATTCCCGTTCGGTTCCAGGACGCGCCCGTCGGGCAGGTGCACAGAGCCGTCGGGGATGTGTACGGAGCCGTCGGGGATGTGCACGGCGCCGTCGGGAAGGGCCGGGATGTCGATCTTGCCGATGCCCTTGATGCCCTTCGCGATGTCGCCGAC
>NZ_KQ948211.1:536220-536953 GCF_001514035.1 Streptomyces yokosukanensis
AGCCCCTTCCAGGCCTGCTTCATCGCGTCCCAGCCGTCGACGCCCACCAGGGTGCCCAGGCCCTTGACCGTGCCCCAGATGCCGTCCACGATCAGGCCGTCCCACACGAACGACTTCACCCAGTGCCCGACCTCGTACCAGTGATGCTTCTCCTCCACCGCATCACCCCACGGCAGCCCCTTCGCACCCTTCAGGTCCGAAGCGTTGTAGCCGTACATGTTCGACTTGTTCGAGCCGTCACCGGCGACCATCTGCGTGCCGTGCCACAACGCCGTGATCTTGTTGTGACACGTCCGCTCCGCCGCCCAGAACGCCGCCACCGCCGACGTGACGTCATCACGCAGCTGGTTGTTCCTGTCGACCTTGTCCCCGTCGTACTCCCAGTCGTCGTCACCCTTGACCGAGTCGACGAACGCCAGCGCATCGTGCTTGAGCTGCTTCAGCTTCGCCACCAGCGGACGGACCTCCGCCGCATACCCCGACAACGCCGACGAGACCGTCTCCAGATCCGTCGCGAAACCGTCCGAACGCGTCGACACCGGCTTCGTCGAGCCGAACAACTGCTCCGCCTCCGGAGCCTTGTAGAACGCCGACAACCCCTGGAACTGCGCATGCACGTCCGCACCCGTGGAACGGATCTGCCCCGCATCCTTCTTCAGCGCACCGTAATCCTTCTCCAACTGCTCCAGATCACCGGTGAACTGCGGAATCTCCTCAGGCTTGATCACGACTT
>NZ_KQ948212.1:0-1548 GCF_001514035.1 Streptomyces yokosukanensis
TGGTGCCGGCGCCGATTCCGGTCGGGCGTCCGCTGGACGGCATGCGCGCCTACATCCTGGACGACACGCTGTCGCTGGTCCCTTCAGGTGTGGCCGGGGAACTGTATCTGGCGGGTGCGGGGCTGGCCCGGGGGTACTTCGGGCGTGCGGACCTGACGGCGGAGCGGTTCGTGGCCGATCCCTTCGGCCCGGCCGGCAGCCGCATGTACCGCACCGGCGACCTGGCCCGCTGGTCCGGCGAAGGCCTGCTGGAGTTCGTCGGCCGGGCCGACGACCAGGTCAAGATCCGCGGCTTCCGCATCGAACTCGGCGAGATCGAAGCCGTACTGGGCCGCTTCCCCGGGCTGGCACAGGTCGCAGTCATAGCGCGTGAGGACCAGCCGGGCGACAAACGCCTCGTCGGCTATGTGGTCGCCGAGGCCGGAAACGACGCCCTGGACACCGAAGCCCTGCGCGCGCACGCGGCCGGTCTGCTGCCGGAGTACATGGTCCCCACCACGTTCATGGTCCTCGACCGGCTCCCGCTGACCACCAACGGCAAGGTCGACCACCGGGCCCTGCCCGCCCCCGACCTGCCCGCCGCCGGAACCGGACGCCCACCGCGTACCCCACAGGAGGAGATCCTGTGCGGCCTGTTCGCCGAGATCCTGGGCGTGCCCACGATCGGAATCGACGACAACTTCTTCGTACTGGGCGGCCACTCCCTCCTCGCGACCCGCCTCATCAGCCGCATCCGTTCGACCCTGGGCGTCGAACTGCCGGTACCGACCCTCTTCGAAGCACCCACCATCGCCACCCTCGCCGCCCAGATCGCGGAAGCGGGTTCAGCCAGGTCCGCGTTGACCGCGACGGAGCGTCCGACACGGATCCCGCTGTCACCGGCGCAGAACCGGCTGTGGTTCCTGAACAAGCTGGAGGGTGCGAATGCCACGTACAACGTCCCGGTGGCGTTCCGGATCACCGGGGACCTGGACGCGGATGTCCTCGAACGGGCGTTGAACGATGTGGTGGTACGGCACGAGAGCCTGCGGACGGTCTTCCACGAGATCGACGGAAGCTCAGCCCAAGTAGTGCTGGGAACGGACGCCGTCGACGTAAGGCTGCACCAAGTTACATGCGCTGTAAGCGAGTTGCAGACAGCGCTCCGTGGCGCGGGACAGTACGCATTCGACTTGGCCGCCGAGCTCCCGCTTCGGACGACGCTGTTCACCGTCGGCCCCGACGAGCACGTCCTGCTGCTGCTCGTGCATCACATCGCGAGCGACGGCGCCTCGATGGGGCCACTCGGACGTGACGTGGAGACCGCGTTCCGTGCCCGGCTCCAGGGCCGGGCACCGGCGTGGTCCCCGCTCCCGGTGCAGTACGCCGACTACACCCTGTGGCAGCGCGAGCTCCTCGGTGCGGAGGAAGACCCCAGTTCTCTGGTGAGCCGGCAACTGTCCTTCTGGACAAGCGTGTTGGACGGGATTCCCGACCAGCTCGAGCTGCCCTTCGACCGGCCTCGGCCGAAGGTGGCCAGCTACCGCGGCGACACCGTCCCGATCAGTG
>NZ_KQ948212.1:2473-260752 GCF_001514035.1 Streptomyces yokosukanensis
CGATCAACCCCCAGCGGTCTCTGGCCCGCCACCCCCTGTTCCAGGTCATCTTCGGCGTGGACGCCACCGGCGGCAGCGCGCTGAACCTGCCCGGCCTGACAGTGGCTCAGGAGTCGGTCCCGTTCGAGTTCAGCAGGTTCGACCTGGGCTTCAACTTCACCGAGCAGTACGGGATCGACAGCCGTCCGGCTGGAATCGGCGGCCTGCTGCACTACAGCACGGACCTGTTCGACCAGGAGAGCGTCGAAGCCCTCGTGACCCGGATGGTGCGAGTGATGGAAGCGGCGGTCGCGGATCCGGACCGGCCGCTCGGCAGGATCGAGATCCTTTCCGCGCGGGAGCAACGGCAGATCCTGGGGGAGTGGAACGACACCGCGGCCGAGCCGACCGACGCGACTCTTCCCACGCTCTTCCAGTCGCAGGTTGCCCTGACACCAGAGCGCCCGGCAGTCCTGGCCTCGGACACCGATCTGAGTTACGGCGAGCTGAACGAGCGGGCCAACCGCCTGGCCCACCACCTGATCGCGCACGGGGTCGGTCCCGAACAGTTCGTCGCTCTCGCTCTGCCGCGTACCGCGCAGACCATGGTGGCGCTGCTCGCCGTGCTCAAGGCGGGAGCTGCCTATATGCCCGTCGACCCCACGTACCCGGCGGACCGGATCGCCTACCTGCTGCAGGACGCCGATCCAGCGCTCGTCCTCACCGTCGAGGAGACCGGGCGGATGCTCCCGGACGGTTCCCGGATTCCGCGCCTGGTCCTGGACGCTCCCGAGGTCGTCGCCGCCCTGGAAAGCCGGCCTGCCACCGATCCGACCGACCGTGACCGGATCGGCGTCCTGCAACCGCTGCACCCGGCGTACATCATCTACACCTCGGGCTCCACCGGCCGCCCCAAGGGCGTCGTCGTCACCCATGCCAACGTGGCCAACCTGGTCGCCTGGGCCCGTGACGAGTTCGGTGAACGGCCCCTGGCCCACGTCCTGTTCACCACGTCACTCAACTTCGACGTCTCCGTGTTCGAGATGTTCGGCCCGTTGCTGACCGGCGGTCGCATCGAGGTGCTTCGTGATCTGCTGGCCCTCGGCGACCGGAACGCCGACGACCGTTCGCCGGTCCTGGTGAGTGGAGTTCCGTCCGCGCTTGCCCGGATCGTGTCCCGAAGCGACGTGCGCACCACGGCGGATACCGTGGTGTTCTGCGGCGAGGCCCTGACTGCCCAGGCCGCCGCCGAGGTCAAGGACGAACTCCGAGCCAGCCGCGTCTACAACATCTACGGCCCGACCGAGGCAACGGTGTACGCCACTGTCTGGTCCACGGACGCCCCCATCACGGGAGCGCCGTCGATCGGCCGCCCGCTGCACAACACGCAGACCTACGTCCTGGACGGCAATCTGCAGCCGGTTCCGGCAGGGGTCGCCGGGGAGCTGTACATCGCGGGTGCGGGGCTGGCTCGCGGCTACTTCGACCGTCCGGATCTGACGGCGGGGCGGTTCGTGGCCGATCCCTTCGGACCGGCCGGCAGCCGTATGTACCGCACCGGTGACCTGGCGCGCTGGTCCGGCGAAGGGCTGCTGGAGTTCGTGGGCCGGGTCGACGACCAGGTGAAGATCCGCGGCTTCCGCATCGAACTCGGCGAGATCGAAGCCGTACTGGGCCGCTTCCCGGGGCTGGCGCAGGTCGCGGTCGTGGCCCGCGAGGACCAGCCGGGCGACAAGCGCCTCGTGGCCTATGTGGTCGCCGAGGCCGGCAACGACGCCCTGGACACCGAGGCCCTGCGTGCGCATGCGGCTGGTCTGCTGCCGGAGTACATGGTTCCCTCCGCGTTCGTGGCGCTCGACCGGCTTCCGCTGACCGCCAACGGCAAGCTGGACCGGCGGGCTCTGCCGGCGCCGGTGTACGAAGCGGGCGCGGCCGGGCGCGGTCCGCGTAACCCACGGGAGGACATCCTGTGCGGGCTGTTCGCGGAGATCCTGGGCGTGCCCGCGGTCGGAATCGACGACAACTTCTTCGAGTTGGGTGGCCACTCCCTGCTGGCAGTTCAGCTGATCAGCCGCATCCGGGATGTCCTTGGCGACGAGCTGGCCATTCGAGCTCTCTTCGCCGCGCCCACCGTCGCCACTCTCACTGAACAGCTGGGCCAGTCTTCGGTCGGGGAGGCGTTCGACGTGCTCCTGCCCATCAAGGACCACGGAGGCAGCTCGGCAATCTTCTGCGTCCACCCCGTGAGCGGTATCGGCTGGTGCTATGCGCCATTGGCTGGAATCGCCTCCTCGGAACACTCCGTCTATGCCCTCCAGGCGCGAGGTCTGGACGGCAAGGACGCGCTCCCGGATTCGATACAGGAGATGGCGGCGGACTACGTCCGGCAGATCCGTGCGGTACAGGAATCGGGTCCGTACCACCTGATGGGCTGGTCCTTCGGCGGTGTCGTCGCCCATGAGATGTCCGTCCAGCTGCGGGCACAGGGCGAGCAGGTGGAGACCCTCGCATTGCTGGACTCCTACCCTGCACACGAGACCGCGACGCCGCTCCCGATCACGGAGGAGGAAGTAGCGGCGGGACTCGCCGAATTCTTTGGAGTGCAGGCCGGGAACGGCGAGGAGCCACTCACGATGACAGGGGTCGTGGCAGCACTGCGCCGGGACCGCAGCCTGTTCGCCGAACTCGCCGAGCGGCATCTCGCGGAAATCGCCGCGATATACCGGAACAATCACCGGATCATGACGGAGCACATTCCCGGAAAATTCGACGGGGATGTCAAATTCTACGAGGCGGGCCATGGAAGGCCCACTGACGTGTGTGCTGCGACTGCGTGGAACGGACACATATCAGGCCGACTCGAAGTGGCGCGCATCGCCTGCAGTCATGCGGAAATGGCTCGCCCGGACTCGCTGGCCGAAATATGGCAGGGCATCCGATGACGACTGAGGCCCACACACCTTCTCACCCTGCACGAGCACGCCGAGCACGCCGAGCAGGCGTGCGTGGCCAGAGAGAGCGAGACATGACACCCGAAATAGATCAGATCTTCCAGGACGTGAAGGACCGGCACGGAGCCGGCTCCATCACACGCGTCGAGGAGATGGTGTACGCCAAGCGGCAGGAGCGCCATCCGCTGCAGAAGGACGCCAAGTGGATCATGCCCGGGATCTCCCAGACGCCCTGGCACGATCCCTACGGGCACCCCGAGATCGAACCCGTCGTCCGCGCCTTCGAAGCCGGACACGGCGCCATCAAGCGGGAACTCGCGGACGCGTGGTCCGATCGCAAGAGCGCCTTCTCCGACTACGAGCACTATCTGAGCCGCCAGGAGAACTGGCAGGCGCTGTACCTCTTCCGCGACGGCGGGCCGGTCGAGTCCTCGGCCGCTCTGGTGCCCACCGCGTACACCGTCCTCACCCGAGAGGTCATCGAGCAGGGCAAGCTCTGCCCCCTCCTGGAGAGCCACTTCTCGACGCTGCTTCCCGGCGCCTCGATCGCCCCGCACTGCGACCTGTGGAACTTCAGCATCAATCTGCACCTTGCGGTCGACATCCCCGAGGGGTGTGGCATTACGGTCGCCGGCGAGACCCGGCGCTGGCAGGAGGGCGAGTGCCTGCTGTTCGACTACTCCTTCGTGCACGAGGCGTGGAACAACGGCGCCAGGCCGCGCACCTGTCTCCTCGTGGACCTGTGGCACCCGGAAACGACTGTCCCCGAGCGTGAGGCCCTCGTCGGTCTCATCACCGAGATCCGCAAGCTGATGGGCTAGGGCCTGTCCGACGGGTCCGGCTGGGTGTCGGGGCGGTGCCTTCTCTGCGCGGCTCAGCGCGGGGTGCGCCCGGTCGAGGCGCGCCCCGCGCCCCTCGGCGGAGTGGGGGTCCGGGACGAGCTGGATGGCGTAGACCGCCTTCCGGCCTGTACGGCACCACGGTGCCGCCACCCCTTGAGCACGCGTCCGCTCCCGTTACGGGTTCGGCTCCGCCGCGCAGGCGAGGTCCTCGGCCGGGCGCTGTCCGCTGGTCAGGAACGCTGTCACCGTGTTGTTCGCGCACGTGTTGCGGCCGAACGGATAGACACCGTGCCCGCCTTGGTCGGCGGTCACCATCGTGGCCCGGTCGCCGAATGCCCGCCGCAGCTTCATGGCGCCGACCAGGGGTGTCCCCGGGTCGCGTTCGTTCTGCACCATCAGTACGTTCGACGGGCCGCGGTCACCGATGTGCACCGGCGGCCCGACCCGGTTGTCCGGCCAGTACGCGCAGGGCTTGATGTTCCCGGTGGTCCCGCCCAGCATCGGGTACTTCAGCCGGTCGATCGCGGCATTGCGCTGGTAGTCCCGGACCTTGCCGGACCAACGCGAATCACCGCAAGTCACGTAGAAATGACTGGCCAAGGAGTTCTCCGAGACCGGCGGCGGAGTCGGCAGCGGCCTGCCCTTGTCCAGCGCCTGCCATTCCTCCGCCAGTCGGGGCATGAGGCTCTCGGCGTAGAGGCC
Source organism: Streptomyces yokosukanensis (assembly GCF_001514035.1). Classification (GTDB taxonomy): domain Bacteria; phylum Actinomycetota; class Actinomycetes; order Streptomycetales; family Streptomycetaceae; genus Streptomyces; species Streptomyces yokosukanensis. Next base: position 6,948 of record NZ_KQ948212.1, read on the forward strand.
CTCGAACGTCACCCCGCGGAACAGCGTCCCGTCGATGCCGCCGACCGGTGCGGCGTCCAGCCGCTTCGCGAGTTCGAAGAACTTGGCGGTCACCTGCTTCGGTGTGGTGCCCAGACCGTACTCGGGGTGCTCGGCCGCGTACGCCGCGAAGTCCGGGAACCGGTCCTCCATGCCGCGGCCGAGCAAGCGGAAGTTCGCCAGGTCGTAGCCGCCGGGGCCCATGTTGCTGTCGAGCACGATCCGGTCGCTGCGCCCGGGGAACATCGTCGTGTACACCGCGCCGAGGTAGCTGCCGTAGGAGGCACCGAGGTAGGAGGCCTTCGGCTCGCCCAGCGCCGCCCGGATCCGGTCCATGTCGCGCGCGGTGTTCGCGGTGGTGGTGTACGGCAGCATCCACGCCGTCCGCGACGTGGCGCACTGTTCGGCGATGGTCCGCGCGTACGGCGCCTCCTTGGCGACGTCGGCCGCGGTGTGCGCGTAAGGCGGGAAGTTGCCGCGTGCCTGCTGCTGCGGGGTCAGGTCGCAGGTGACCGGCGTGCTGCGGCCGACGCCACGCGGGTCGAAGCCGATCACGTCGTAGGAGTCGAGGACGTCCTTCGGCAGCCCGGCGCCGGCGAGGAGGGCCGGGTAGTCGAGCCCGGAGCCGCCGGGGCCGCCCGGGTTGGTCAGCAGCACACCGCGGCGCTTCGAAGGGACCTTGCTCGCCAGGCGGGAGACGGCGATCTCGATCTGCCGGCCGTCGGGACTGCGGTAGTCCAGCGGGACGTCGAGTGTCGCGCACTCGAGCCGGGGCGCGTCGGTGTTCCGCGATTCGGGCTTCTGCGGGCACGGGCCCCACTGCAGGGAGTCCGGCGTCGCCGTCACCGTGTCCGGAGTCGCCGCCGCCGACGCTCCCGACATCGCGGCCGCGGCGACTGCGGTGGCGGCGAGAGCGAGGGACAGGGTTTTGCGCATCTGGTGTCCTCCTGAGGGGGCGCACGAGATCGCGCGCCGGAACGGTCGGGGTGGCGGATACGAGTCTGTTCATCCGGCGTCACCGGCACATCGGCCCGGCGGCTCGAGTCACCTTCGACCGAAGTCGAGGCGGTCATCCGACTCTGGGCGAGGGCGGGAGTGTCCCGGGGTCTGCTGCACCGGCCGCACGGTTTCGCGACAATGACCGGATGAACGCGGACATCGCGCCACGGCTCGGGGGCCGGCAGCAGACGTGGCGGCTGCCGGCCGCCGCGGCACTGGGCATTCCCTTCTGGCTTTCCACCAGTGCGGCGCTGCCGCGCGGGTGCGCGACCGACACGTGTTCCTGGTTCGCCACCGGTGATCCGCTGGTGGCTCTCGGCTGCCTGACGGCGCTCCTGTGGCGGCGACGGTTCCCGCTCGCCGTCGCCATGGCGGTCGCCATCGCCACGAGCGCGTCGACACTCGCCATCGGCGCCGCGCTCCTGGCCCTGTGCTCGATCTCCACCCGTCGCCGTCCGGTGGAGATCGGAGTTGTCGCGCTGGTCTACGTGGCCGCTGCGCAATTCACCCTCGTGCTCTACCCGGTGAAGATCCCGCCCGGCTCGACATGGGTCCAACTGGCACTCACGGCGCTCAGCGCGGGCATCGCGGTGGCCATGGGCGTGGCCATCGGCGCACGGCGCGTCGAGGTGTGGTCCTTGCGAGAGCGGGCGGAGAGCGCGGAACGGGAACAGACCGCACGGGCGGCGCAGGCACGGGCCCAGGAACGGAACCGGATAGCCCGGGAGATGCACGACGTGCTCGCGCACCGGATCTCCCTGGTCGCCATGCAGGCCGGAGTGCTGGACCACCGCGGCAACCTCACCACTGAGGAGGACCGCACGTTGATCCGTGGCATCGCCGACGGCTCCCGCCAAGCGCTGGAAGAACTACGCGACGTCCTCGGTGTGCTGCGCGCCGACCCGGACCGCCCGGAACCGCCGCAGCCCTCCCTCGACCGAATCCCGGAGCTGGTTGCCGACGCCCGCGCTTTTGGACTGGACGTCACGCTCACCACCACGGTGACGGGAAAACCCTCCGACGTCGTGGGACGAACCTGCTACCGGGTCATCCAGGAAGGACTGACCAACGCGGCCAAACACGCCCCAGGCGCCCACGTACACGTCACCGTGGAAGGAACAGCCGGCGACGAACTGCACGTAGGCGTCCACAACTCCCCGGCCACCGCGACGACCACTCAACCGCCGGCGTCAGGATTCGGCCTGCTCGGCCTCGCCGAACGCATCACCCTCGCCGGCGGAAGACTCAGCCACCACCCGACCTCCGACGGCGGATACGCCCTCTCCGCGCAACTACCCTGGCCGAACCACGACCACGAAAAGAGAAGCTGAGTGGAGAGCGAGCGGAAGCCGGTGCGTGTCGTCGTCGTCGACGACGACCAACTGGTGCGGCTGGCGCTACGACTCGTCATCGACGGCGAACCGGACCTGACCGTCGTCGCGGAGGCGGCCGACGGGGACGCCGCGATCACCGTGGTGGACGAGCAGCGGCCGGACGTCGTGCTGATGGACATCCGGATGCCCGGCCGTGACGGTCTCAGCACGACCCGGGAACTCCTCACCCGGCCGGCGCCGCCCCGGGTGCTCATGCTGACCACATTCGACTCCGACGATCTGGTGCTCGGCGCGCTGCGCGCCGGAGCCCTCGGGTTCGTCCTGAAGGACACCCCACCGGCGCGGATTCTCGACGCGGTGCGGACAGTCGCGGACGGGAACCCCGTGCTGTCCCCGGCGGCCACGGCACGAGTGATCGCCGCGGCCACCGGGCCGCAGTCCTCCGAGGCCCGCCGCTCGTCCCGCGAAGCCGCGCGGAAACAGCTCTCCGCGCTCACCGAACGAGAACTCGACACCGCCCGGGCCATCGCGGACGGTCTGGGCAACCCGGAGATCGCCGAGCGGCTCCACATCAGCATCGCGACCGTCAAGGCGCACACAGGCAACCTGTTCGCCAAGCTCATGGTTGAGAACCGGGTGCAGATCGCACTCCTGGTCCGTGACGCAGAGGAATGAGCGGCCACGCACGCCACACATGCCTTCGTCGATGAGCGCGTGGAGCGGCCCCGGCCTGCAGTCGGCTGGATGCTGTCGGCTCTCGGCCTGATTCCGGGTGGCCGAGAAGGCACCGGCGTGAAGGGGTGGCCCGTTCGCGCCGGGGGGACTCGTGTCCCGGAACGCGGGCCTGTCCGTTCCACGGCGCGTGGACCTGTGCGTTCGCTCCCTCCTTTTGGCGCGGACGCGGGGGTGTCGGGGACGACGCGGGTTACGTCTTGCGTCGATGAGGCGGGCGTCGTCGAGGCGGGGCGGCTTCGTGCGGACGCTGCGGACTTCGGTCCCGGAGTCCGCAGCCGGAGTTCGGAGCCGGACGTCGCCTCGCGGCTCCGGCTCCGGAATTCGGTTCCCGGAATCGGAGCAGGACCAGATCCGGAAGCGGCGGTATGCCTGGAGTTCGGTGTGCCGAAGCAAGGCCGTAACGGGGGCCGGGCGCAGTCGCTGACCAGCGCGTGGGCGATCGACGCGGGTCGCGTCTCAACAGGTGCGGGGGTCGAGCCTGCGCCCTGTGGCCGTGCGTGCCGCAGCCCGGAACCGAGGCCGGGTGATCGCTCGCAAGCCGCCCGGTACAGACCAACTCACCCTCTCCCGTGCCATATCGGGTCAACCGCCGACTCACCGCCCCGGACTCGGTCAGAACATCTCAATTGGCGGGTGGGTGAGGGTAGATGAGGGTGCGGGCGATGCCGGTGAGGTCCGGGGGGTGGCCGGCCTTGCGCACACAACGGGGGCGGGGGCGTGGGGAGTTGGTGGGTCGGGGGGCAGCCGAGCCGTTGGTCTCCCTGGTCTTGCCGGGTTTCCCTAGTCTGCCTTTTTCAGGGCGCGTGCGGCGATGGAGTCGATGGCGCAGCGGGGCCAGGCCAGTTGGTCGCCGGGGCCCGGCTCGTCGAGGACCAGGTGGTGGAGCCGCGACCACACCCCGGCCTGGGACCATTCCGCGAACCGCCGGTGGGCCGTGGCTCCTGAGGGCCCGAACGACGTGGGCGGCAGTTGCTGCCATGTGCAGCCCGACGTCGCGACGAACACGATGGCGGCCAGCACCTCCCGGTCGCCGTAGCGGCGCCGCCCTCCTCCTTGTGGGCGAGTCGGCGCCTCCGGCACCACACGCTGGAACAACTCCCACAGCTCATCCGGCACCAGCCGTTCCACGATCCCCATTCCGGCAGGCTATCGAAGAAGCCAATTGAGATGGGCTGGGAGAGGAATATATCTTGTCACGTCCTTGCGCGGTACCAAGCCAGCTCCCTAAGGTGAGCCTCCTGATGCAAGGTCGGCTTCTGGCTCGTTGCCTCGGGGGGCGATGTGACCGATCTCGAAACAATCTTAGCCTCGTCATCGATCTCCGCCCACGCGATTCCGTTGCCAGAGCAATGGCGCAATTTTCTGGATGACTTGCCCCGGGAGCTGCCCCGGCCGCGGGATCTCGGTAGCCCGAGTGCCGCGGAAATCTCTGCGAAGGTGCGCCCGAAAGCGCTCATGGAGCAGGACAATCCGGCTGAACGTTGGGTTCCGATTCCGCAGCCGGTACTGGAGTGGTATCGGCGCATCGGCCGGCCGACTCCGCTGTATCGCGCACGCCTTCTGGAAAAACGCCTCGGCACCGGCGCTCGCGTCTACCTCAAGCGTGAAGACGTACTGCCCACCGGAAGCTTCAAGCTGAACACCGCCATCGCCCAGGCGTATTACGCGGCTGTTGAAGGACGTACCACTTTGGTCTCGGAAACCGGGGCCGGTCAATGGGGTATGAGCGTCGCGCTGGCGGCCAGTATGTTCGGGCTCGACGCCGAGATCTTCATGGTGAAGTGCTCGCTCGACCAAAAGCCGTACCGCCGCCACTACATGGAACTCCTCGGGGCACAGGTGCGCCCGTCGCCGTCGGACTTCACGGCATTCGGCCGCGGCGTCCTCGACCGCCGGCCGGACCATCCGGGAAGCCTCGGCACGGCCATCAGCGACGCGATCGAATACACGCTGGGCAAGGACTCCGCCGCGTACATCTCCGGAAGCGGAGTGCCCCATGTCTATCTTCATCAGACGCTGCTCGGACTCGAGGTACAGGCACAGCTCGAAGGGCTCTACGGGGAAGCGGTCGGCGAAGCCGGACGCGGTGACCACCTCGTCGCCTGCTCGGGCGGGGGGAGCAACCTCTGCGGCCTGATCGGCCCCTACCTGAGCGCTCGGGCCGGGGGAGCGGATCTGCGCTTCCTCGCCGCGGAGTCCACAGCGGCTCCGCGACTGACCGCCGGGCGCTACACCTACGGGCGCGCCGACCTGGCGGGCTACACCCCGCAGGTACTGGGCTACTCGATGGGAGCCGACTTCGTCCCGCCTCCCGTGCACACCGCCGGCCTGCGCAATCACCACAGCTCCGCCGTGGTGAGCCTGCTGCGCAACGAAGGCGTCCTGGACGCCGTGGCCATCGAGGAACGCAAGGCGCTGGAGGCCGGGCGCCTGCTGCTCCAGACCGAGGGCATCCTCGTGGCTCCGGAGTCGACCCACGCCCTCGCCGCGGCGATCGACGTCGTGGCCGAGGCCGACGCACAGGGTCTCGAACCGGTCGTCGTGGTTCTCGCCAGTGGCTCCGGTCACCTCGACCTGCAGAGCTACAGCGAGGTCCTGCGCAGGCCGTAGCGCTTCCCGAAAGACCATCGCCGATACGCATCGCACCATGAGACGGGGGATCTCCGATGCGCTTGACGACGTCCCAGACGCAGCCCGGCGTGCATTGTGAAACAACAATGCTCCGGAACATGCTGCGTCACATCGGTACGGATATTTCAGAACCGATGCTGTTCGGCCTCGGGCAGGGTATCGACTTCCAGTACTGGGACGTTCCGGAAAGTGCCGGCCTGCCGATGCTCACCGGCCGGACCGGTCCGGCGGAGGTGGCGCGGAACGCGTGCGAGGCCCTCGGTGTGGAGCTGTGCGAGTCGCAGGCGAAGGACTCCGACGCGGCGCACGAGCAGACGGTCGCCCTGCTCGACACCGGGCAGGTCGTGGGAATCACCGTCGACATCTACCACCTCGACTACTTCTCCTCCCGCAGTCACTTCTCGGCGCATTTCCTGGCCCTCTACGATCTGGACGACGATTTCGCCCATGTCGTCGACACGGCACAGCAAGGCGGAGCGCAGCGACTTCCGATCGCGTCATTGCGGCGGGCCCGAGCCTCGAACGAAGGGTTCATGCCGTCGCCGAACTCGCAACTGCATGTGGGCGAGAAGTCGGAGAGGCATCAGGGCGACCTCAAGCCGCTGCTGCGCGCCGAAGTGTGGCCGGCCATCCGGTCGACCGCGGCGCGGATGGTGAGCGAGCGAGGTCCGAACCTGGGGATCAATGCCATGCGGAAGGCAGCCTCGGAGATGCCGCGCTGGAACACCTCGGCATCCGGGGATCCGGTGCCGGGCGTCGGGCGTTTCTGGCGGTTCGCGGGGACGGGCGGGACGAACTTCCGCGGGCTTTTCCTGGAATTCCTCAGGGAAGCGGACGAACTGCTGGACCATTCCGTTCTGGCCCCCGCGATCGTGGATTTCGACGGCATTCAGCGGCGGTGGGACGACCTCATCGAACTTCTCCTCGCCTTCGGCGGATCGAGCACCCCGGACGAGCACCTGAAAACCGCCGCGGCCCGGATGGAGGCGCTCGCCGAGGCCGAGGAGAGGGCCTTCCGGGACCTGCTGGCGCTCGCCGCGCGGCAGGCGGGCGGGGCGGCATGACGACCAACGGCGGCGCCGGGCCGCACGTCTCCCGGGTGAAGTCGGTCTGCCGCATGTGCCACGGCGGGTGCGGCGCGGTCATCGAGCTGGTGGACGGCTCCCCGACCCGTATCCACGGCGATCCGGAGAACCCGACCAGTGAGGGGTACTTCTGCGTCAAGGGCAAGGCGTCCCTGGACCTGCTGCACAGCCCCGACCGGCTGAGGACCCCGCTCGTCCGCACCGGCCGGCGGGGCACCGGGGAGTTCGAACCCGTCGGCTGGGACCGGGCGCTGGGCCGGATCGCCGACGAGCTGACCGCGAACATGGCGCGCTACGGCCCGGAGTCCGTCGTCCTCGGCCAGGGAACCGACCGCAACTACCAGGAGTGGGTCTTCCGCCTGGCGAACGCCTTGGGGACGCCGAACGTCGTCGGACCGGCGCACGTGTGCTTCTACCCCCGGGTCATGGCCTCGATCCTGACCTACGGCGGGTTCACGTTCTGCGACTACGAAGGCGATCCGGAGGTCGTCCTCCTCTGGGGGAGCAACAAGCCGAACACCCACTCGGACGGCGTGATCGGCATCAAGCTCCTGCGCGCCGTCGAGCGGGGCAGCAAGGTCGTCGCCATCGATCCCAGGAAGACGCAGACGGCCGCGCGGGCGGATCTTCACCTGCCCCTGCGGCCCGGGACGGACTGTGCGCTGGCGCTCGGCATGATCAAGATCGTCATCGACGAGGGCTGGTACGACCGGCAGTTCGTCGCGGACCACACGAGCGGATTCGACGAACTGGCGGAGCACGTCCGCCGCTTCGACCCCGAGCGCGTGGGAGAGATCACCGGACTGGCGCCGGATCTCGTCCTGGAGGCGACGCGCCTGTACGCGACGGCGTCGCGGGCCTGCGTCGAGGCCGGAACCGGCCTCTCGCAGAACCGGAACTCCTTCGACACCCACCGGTCGATCGCCCTTCTCTCGGCGATCTGCGGGAACCTCGACGCCCCTGGCGGCGACCTCATGTGGGATCCGATGCCGGTCGACGGACGGCGTTCCTTCCCGCGTTCCGATCTCCTGTCCGCGGAGCAGGAGAAGAAGCGGATCGGCGGCGACGTGCACAAGGTGCTGTCGATGACCGGCTGGGTGGCCCCGGGGGACCTGCAGCGGGCGATCCTCACCGAGTCGCCGTACCGGGTCAGTTCGCTCGTCCTCTTCGGAAGCAACATTCTGGCCTCGCACGAGGACACCGGCTCGCTGCGCGAGGCGATCGCCAAACTCGATCTGCTGGTCGTGTGCGACATGTTCCTGACGCCGACCGCACGCCTCGCCGATGTGATCCTGCCGGTGTCGAGCTGGCTCGAACGCGACCAGATCGTGGAGTTCAACTCGTACATCGCCGCTCGGCAGAAGGTGTACTCCCTCGACGGTTGCCGGTCGGACGAGGAGATCATCCTCGACCTGGCCGAACGGCTCGGGCTGGGCCACCACTTCTTCCCCTCCCTGGAAGCGGCCCTCGACGCCAAGCTGGCCGGCATGGGGATCACCTGGGAGCAGTTCAAGAAGACGGGGTACATCCCGAACGAGAAGCGGTACCACAAGTACCGCGAATCCGGATTCCGTACCAGGTCGGGCCGGGTGAACCTGGTGAACAACGCCCTGATCTCGATGGGCTACAAGGGCCTGCCGGAATTCAAGGCCCTGCCCGAGCCGACCCGCGATCTGCCGTACATCATGACGAGTGCGCATGCGCGCCAGTTCTACAACAGTGAATTCCATCAGCTGCCGACCACGGCGCGAACCCAGTCGGCCCCCCATCTGACCATGAGCCCACGTGCCGCGGAACGCGAAGAACTGAGCGACGGCGACATGGTCGAGGTGTTCGCGAGGCCCGGGGGACGAGTGGTCCGTATGAAGGTCAGGATCTCGACCGGCCTCGATACGAATGTCGTCATGGCGGACGCCTGTTGGTGGTATCCCGGCGAACTGTCGGTCGATGAGTCATTGACGTCGTCGGTCAATCTCATAACCGGGGGAAACCCCACGGACGAGCACATGGGGAGCGCGATGTTGAGAGGGATACCCGTCGGAATCCGGCGAGCGAGGGCAGCCGGGCGGACGACCCGAGTCGACCATGGCTAGCGCGCGCGGCGCCGTGGCGGGGCGCGTTCCGGAGACCGACGAGGGGCTGCAGGGCGAGGACATCGCCGCCAAGTACGACGAGATGCAGCGGCACATCCGCGACAACGGCTGGCTCCAGGAGAAGGTCGACGACGTCGCTCGCGCGGAGATCACCTCGGGGAAGGTCCTGGAGGTCGGCTGCGGTCCGGGCTACCTCGGCCTGGAGTGGATCGTGCGGGTCGCCCCGACCGCGACGCTCGTCGGCATCGACATCTCGGAAGCCATGGTGCGGCGGGCGCGGGCGAACGCGCAGGAATACGGTGTCGCAGCGCAGTGCGCATTCGAATGCGCCACCGTCCTGGAGCTGCCGCACGAGGACCGTTCGTTCGACCACGTGATCAGCACCAGCTCGTTCCACGAGTGGGCTGACCCGGTGGCGGCTCTCACCGAGATCCACCGGGTGCTGCGGCCGGGCGGACGGTATTGCATCGTCGATCTCCGGCGCGACATCGACCGCATAACCCTTCAGTTCATGAAGGCGAACATCGCCGCGGACATGCGGCCCGGTTTTCTCAGCTCGATCAGGTCGTCCTACATCCGCAGCGAGGTGGTCCCGATCCTCAGGGACGCGGGGCTCGCCGGGGCCGCGGTGAGTGAAGCGCCCATGGGACTGGTGATCGCGGGCAGGAAGGAAATGCCATGAATACGGTCCAGGACCAGGTGCCGGCCGTCTCCGCCACCCGTGACGGGCGCTTTCCCTCCCGCGCGCGCTTCGACGCCGTATGGGAAGAGATTCTCCAGGCGTCCGGCACATGGAGCGGTATCGACTGCTCGGGGTACGTCCAGAAATGGTGTGGGACCGTTCCGGACGGCATCACGGAAAGCCTGGTCGGCGTCAACCACATCGGGCTCTACCTGGGTGACTACACACGCGACGAGGAGGTGCTCGACTGGAACTCCTATCTACGGGACCTGCGGTCGGCCGAGCGGATCTCCTCCGTCGAGATGGGGCCGTCCTACATCTCACCGCGCCAGTACGGCACCCAGGGGTGGTGGAACTCGTGCCGCCTTCCGGACGGTCGCACGATCGAGACGTTCATGTGCAAGAGCTACGGCCCCTGGCTGGAGCGGCCCGTCGACGAGCGGCGGCGCCTGATGTCGCACGTCGCCATCGACGTGCGCTCCGAGCCCGACGTCCAGCGGGTCCTGCGGGCACTCGACGACGGCGTCGACGCCCTCGAGACGATCGCGTTCACCGAGGCGGACGAACTCGGCCACACGTACGGCCATGTGCGGAACAACGCCAGCAAGATCGTTCTTGAGATCGTGCATCAGGCACCGCAGGGTGAGCACGTCCCGAACGACGGGGGGCGGTGACATGCCGGCCCACTTCTCAGGCCACCACTGCGAGTCCACGGCCCTCGTCAACATGCTGCGCAACCGCGGCGTCGAGCTGAGCGAGCCGATGGTGTTCGGACTCGGACAGGGGCTGTCGTTCCTGTACTGGCACTCCAAGCAGATGCCGGGGCCGTTCCTCGGCGGCCGGGTGAAGCCCGACCACCTCATGCGGAACGCGGCCGGTGCCTTGGGCGCAGGTCTTCAGGAGGAGCAGACCGGCTCGCGGAGCAAGGCCGAGCGGGATCTCGTCGAGGCCCTGGACGACGGCGACGTCGTCGGCCTGAAACTCGACCGGTACTACCTCGACTACGCCGATGAATCGCACCACTTCGCCGCCCACTACGTGGCGTGCGTCGGATACGAGGACGACAGGTTCGTGGTCGTCGAGACCGGAAACCTGGGGGTGCAGACCACTTCGAGGAAGAGCATGGGCGATGCCCGCTCGGCGAAGGGGCCGATGAGTTCCCGCAACCTCTCCTTCCGGATCTCGGCCGAGGCGTACGACCCGGCGGCCCTGCCCGGCGGCTGCCGTTCCTCGATCCACGCCACCGCGCACGATTTCCTCAACCCGCCCATCACCAACATGGGGTTCAAGGGGATCGCCAAGACGAGTTCCCTGATGCGCACCTGGTGCGACTCGCTGGAGGATCCCACCCACGCGATGGGTCTCGTCGGCAACAGCATGGAGAACGGAGGGACGGGCGGCGGCTTCTTCCGCACGCTGTGGGCGGACTTCCTCCAGGAGGCGGCCGCGCTCACCGGAGTCGCGGCGTACGACACCGTGGCGGCCGAGTACCGCAGGATGTCCCGGCGTTGGACCGAGGTGGCCGATCTCCTGCGCGAGGCGGACGACTCCTCGATGCGCAAGTCGGCCGAGGCCGCGGCGTCCCTCGTCGGCGAGCTGGCCGTCGAGGAGCGGGCGGCGATGGCCGAGCTGGAAGAGGTGTCGGCATGACGGCGCCCGCCCGGCAGACCAGCCGCGACTCGTCCCTCGGCAGGCTCCGGGACGCCGTCGCCGCCCGTGTCCGTGTCGCGCAGAAGGTGGCCCGGGTGACCTCGCTCGACAGGCGCTCACTCGATCGGTGGACCGAGGAGGCGCTCGCCCGGGCCGTGGCCCACGCGTGTGCCGACTCGCCCTTCTACGCCGATTTCGTGCCCGCACATCTGGCCGGGGCGGCAGCCGCCGGCCGGCTTGAGGCCTTCGCCGCCTTTCCCTTCACGACGCGCGAGCATCTCGCCGGCGCCTATCCGCTCGGCATGCTCGCCGTACCGCCGAGGGAGGTGATCCGGTTCGACGAGAGCTCGGGCACCGGCAACGGGAGTTCCATCGCGGCGTTCTTCACCGTCGAGGACTGGCTGGAGAACAACCTGACCGTCGCCACCCTGCTCTCCGCCGTGCTGGACGAGCGGGACGTGGTGGCCATCGCCGTTCCGTACGAGCTGGCCGGTGTGGGACAGGACCTCGACCGGGCGCTGGAGGTCCTCGGGTGCACGATCGTGCCGCTCGGAGCGGCTTCGCCGAAGTGCAGCCCCGAGCGCATGGTCCACGCCCTGCACCGCTCGGGCGCCACCGCGCTGGTGTGCTCCGGAACCCGCGCGCTCTACCTCGGCGAGATCGCCCGGCGCTGCGGCCTCGACCCCCGTGACGACCTGGCGGTCTCCAGGATCCTCATGGCGGGAGAGGGCTCGTCCCCGGCGAAGAAGCGGCGACTCGCCGAGCAGTGGGGAGCGGTGGCCTACTCGATGTTCGGCATGACCGAGACCAACACGCTCGCGATGTTCTGCCGGTTCGGGGAACTCCATCTCGTCGAGACCCGTACGTTCTTCGAGATCGTCGACCCGGAGTCCGGCGAGCGGCTGCCGGACGGCGCCACCGGCGAACTCACGGTGACGACCCTGGCGAGCCGGGCGATGCCCCTCCTGCGCTACCGCACCGGGGACACCTGCCGCATCGAGGCCGAGCCCTGCGCCTGCGGCTCTCCGCTGCGCAGACTGCGCCACCGGGGCCGGATCGGTGACCGCCTGAGGATCGGCGACCGATGGGCGTCGCAGCTGGAGATCGAGGACATCGTCCTCGGGGCGATGGCGGCGCCGCCGTACTTCTTCACCTTCGACGCCGGAGGGGACGTACTGGAGATCGCGCTGCCCCCCGCGAGCGCCGACGACCAGACCGTCAGGGCCGCCGTGTCCGAGGCGGTCCGCGAACGCCTGGGCGTGCGGGCGGTCTTCCGCCCCCTCGCCCTCGCCTCGTTCGAGGAGGCGTTGCGGACGTCCGCCAAACCGACGATGCGGAACTTCACCGAGCGCCGGGCGGGAGGGATCTGAGGATGCCGATCGATCGTCCGCTCCCCACCCGTCTGCCGGAGGAGTGATCGAAGAATGTCATATCCAGAATGTTCCCTGGATCCCCAGGCCGCCGCCGGGCCCGCGTCCCACTGCCCGCACACCGAGCTGGGGCCGGTGGCCGAGAGCTACGACCAACTCCACCGGATCGACCTCCTCGCCCGGGCACGGGCCGAACGCGGTGTGGAGCAGGCGACCTACGAGTCGTTGGTGTGCACTCTCTTCCAGGCCGCGCAGGTGAGCCTCCTCAACCTCGCCAGGCTGGCGGAGCGGACGCAGGCGTGTGTGGCATCGGACGACATCGCCGGCGCCTCGCGCTACGTCGCCTGGAGCGTCGGGTTCCATCGGCTCATGTGCCGGCTGGGCACGGTGATGCTGGACGTGCGCAGCCAGTTCGGCGCCGGCTCGGCCGCGGCCACCGAACTCGGCATCACGGACTCGGCCGGCTACCGGACCTACCTCGACAGGCTGCGCGGCCTGGAGAAGGTCGTGAAGGACGCCCTCCTTCTCGGCCGGACGAAGGACGCGCGGGCGACCATCGCGACGAAGAGCATCGACGACCCGCTCTACCGCGTCCTGCACGGCATACGCCTGTGCTGCCACGACGCGACCAAGTGGGAGTTCGATCTCTCCGGCGTGCCCGTGCCGCTCTCGCGGACCCTGGACGAACTCACCTCGTCCACGACGCTCGCCGAAGCGGTCGCCGCGACCGAACTGGACGCGAAGACACTCCATGGCGAGTTCGTCGCCCTGCACCAGGTCCCGGAGATCCTCTGCGCCGAGGCCAACGACCACCTGGAGGTCGCCGTCAGGGCGATCCGCTCGTCGCAGCTCAGCCAGGCCGTCGCGCATCTGTCGGCCTGCACGACGCTGCTCGATCCGATGGTGGAGGCGCAGCGGGTGATGGCCGAACTCCTCGCGACGGGCGAGTACCACGGGTTCCGGGAGAACCTGGGGCCGGCCAGCGGCACCCATTCGCTGGCGATCAAGCAGCACATGTTCAAGGACCTGTTCAAGCACTTCTGGACGGATCTGGAGTCGTGGCTGCGCTCGTTCGGGGATCCGACGCTGGACGAGACGCTCCGGCGCGTCGACGCGGGCCGGCACGACAGCTCGGAGACATGGCTGCGGCACAGCGTGGTCCACCAGGCGTTCCGGCTGCACTCCGCGCACCAGCAGTGGCGGCACGAGCACCTCCACATGCCGCGCAACTGCCTCGGAAGCGGTGGCACGAAGTCCATGATCGGTGTCCCGGACGGGCCGCAGGCCGTGTACAAGATGCGCGACGCGGCCAACGCCCAGCGTTCGCTGCGAGCCATCCACCAGGCGCGACGAGTGAATCTTTCCCCCGTGTCCGACTCTCCACTGGCCCGGTTCGTGGCGGACCCGTCGTCCGTCGACGCCGAGATCATGAAGCTGGTGGGAGAGGCGACCCGGGAGTACTTCCCGCACGTGCAGGAGCAGAGCTACAAGCCGTTCCATTCGGGTGCGGCTGAGCGGAAGCCGTAGGTGTGTGACTGTGTCGAACCCAGAAGCAAGCGTCCCCGACGCCGAAGAGGCGGGCGGAGCACCCGTCGAACTCCTGCCGTCCCAGGCCGGTGGAGCCTGGCACGGAGCGCAGTACATCGCCAGCCTGCGAGACGGGCGTGAGGTGTGGTGCGACGGCCGGCGCGTCGACGTGACCAGCGATCCGAGGTTCACACCGACGCTGACCGCGCTCGCCGGGATCCACGATCTGCAGCACTCCCCGGAACACTCCGGCGAGATGCTCTTCCGGTCCGAGCGGTCGGGCAGGCCCGTCAGCCTCTCCTACCTCGCGCCCGGGAGCCGGGAGGAACTCGATCTGAAGTGGCGCAACTCGCGCAGATGGATCGAGGCGTCCCACGGTCAGCTCTCGCGTGTGCCGGACTTCATGGCGAACGTCGTCGTCGGGCTGTACGACTTCCGTTCCGAACTCGCCGCGGTCGACCCGGAGTTCGGGCACAACGCGGAGAACTACTACCACTACTGCCGCGAGAACGACCTCGTGCTCACCCACGGTCTCGGCGATCCCCAGATCGACCGGTCCTCGACCCCCGTCACCCGTCCCGAGATCGGGCTGCGCGTGGTCAAGCAGGGCGAGGACGGCATCGTCGTACGCGGCGCGAAACAGATCGCGACTCTGGCCCCGTACGCCCATGAAGTACTGATCTATCTGTCCCCGGCCAACTATCTGCGCGAGGACCCCAGCTTCGTCTGCTGGTTCGGTGCGCCGATCGGCACGCCGGGCCTTCGCGTGGTGTGCCGCAAGCCGTACGCGGACGGGGCCGGCGGCCTGGGTTCGCGCTTCGACGAGCAGGACGCCATGCTCGTCTTCGACGATGTGTTCATACCGAGGTCCCGGGTGTTCCTCCTCCAGGACGCCGCCGTGGCCGCCCGGGGATTCCACGAGCTGAACAAGTGGTCCCTCTACACCGGCCAGCTCCGCTTCCACCACCGGCTGCGGACGATGCTCGGCGTGGCCTCGCTCCTCGCGCAGGCGATCGGCGTCGACAAGTTCCGCGAGGTCGGCAACATGCTCGGCGAGCTGACCTCGTACGTCGAGGTTCTGCGGCTGGGGCTGGCCTCGGTCGACTCGGAGAGCAGGCGGACCCCGTCCGGTCTGCTCGCGCCCGGCTCCACCGCCGCCCTCGACGCCGTCGCCGGCCACTTCTCGGCCCGTGCCTCGGCGATCATCCGCCAGATCGGGGCCTCGGGTCTCGTGATGCAGCCCTCGGACGCCGATCTGGCCTCGCCGGAGCTGCGTGACGTACTGGACCTGTACATGTGCGGGCGCGACATGGGGGCGCAGGAGAAGGCACGGCTGTTCCGCGTGGCCGGCGACCTCGTCCTCGACCGCTTCGGCATGCGCCAGGAGCTCTACGAGGAGTGGAACCGCGGCGACCCCGCCCGGGTCCGCGCCATGTTGTACGCCAAGTACCCCGACCTGGAAGGTTGCGAAAGCCAGGCACGCGGGCTGGTCGCACGAACGGAGCAGCCGTGACGACGTTCGACAGCATCGTCCTCGAAGGAGTGACGACTCACAACCTGAAGTCGGTCGACGTCGCCTTCCCCAAGGGGAAGCTCGTCGTCGCCGCCGGAGTGTCGGGATCGGGCAAGTCCTCCCTGGTCATCGACACCCTCTTCGAACACTCCAAGTCGCTCTACCTGGGTGCCCTGTCGAGCAAGACCCTCGACATGGGCGACGGCGACTACCAGTTCGACCGGATCTCGGGGACACAGCCTCCCGTGGCCCTGCGCCAACGGGACGGCGGCTTCTCCAACCCCCGCTCGACCGTCGGGACGATCAGCGGCCTCGACGGGCTCTACCGTCTGCTCTTCGGCGCGGGTTCGCGGCCGGTGTGTCCCGCCTGCCTCGGCGAGACCGGCCCCGACCTGCGCTGCGCCGAGTGCGGCATCTTCGCCGAGCCGCACTCCGCGCAGCACTTCAGCCCCAACCGCAAGGAGGGGAAGTGCCTTCGCTGCGACGGCGTCGGCGAGATGGTCGGGTTCTCGCTCGACAAGATCATCCCTGACCGGTCGAAGACGCTGCGGGAGATCTGGGACGCCGCGGACCCGGGCACCTTCGCGATCCCCAATGTCCGCAAGGCCTTCGAGACCATGGCCGCCGACCTCGGCATCGACCTCGACCTGCCGTTCGCGGAACTCGACGGCGACCAGGTCGAACGCGTGCTCCACGGGTCGGACAAGCGCTACACCATCAAGGTCCGGAAGGTCACCAACGAGATCCGCTTCGAGGGCATCCTCGACTTCCTGGAACGGGCCTACCGGAACACCACCTCCTCGGCGCGGCGGAACTCCTTCACGAACTACCTCGCGAAGGAACCCTGCCCCGCCTGCGAGGGCGGCCGTCTGCGCGTCGAGTCGCTCAGGGCGACGCTGGCCGGACATGCCTTCCACGACTTCCAGAGCGACGAACTGTCGAGTTCCATCGTGCGCCTGCGCACGGCCCTGACGTCGGGAGCGCTGCCGCCGCAGGTGCGCGAACTGGCCTCGGCGATCATCAAGCAGAGCGAGAACATCGAGGAAGTCGGCCTGGGGCACCTGCAGTTGCGGCGCCCGGTGGTGACCCTCTCGGGCGGTGAGCTGCAGAGGCTGCTGCTCGCCCAGCACCTCGCCAGCGATCTGACCGGCGTCATGTACGTCCTCGACGAGCCGACCGCCGGTCTGCACGAGAGCGACAGCGACAAGATCGTGGCCTCGCTGCGCCGGCTCCGCGACCTCGGGAACACCGTCATCGTCATCGAGCACGACGAATCGGTGATCCGGGCCGCCGACTGGGTCGTCGAACTCGGCCCGGGGGCGGGGTCGCGCGGGGGCGAGGTGGTCTTCGAGGGGCCCGTCGCGGACCTCCTGGAGGCCGAGGACTCGCCGACGGCGGCGGCGCTGCTGTCGCCTGCGCCCTCGCGCGGCCGGGTCGATCTCGCCGATGCCGGCTGGCTCCAGGTCAGCGGCATCACGCGCAACAACGTGGTGGACGAGACGGTGAAGCTGCCGCTCGGCGGGCTCACCTGTGTCTCCGGTGTGTCCGGCGCCGGAAAGAGCTCGCTGGTGGCCGGCGTCCACGACGCGGTCTCCCGGGCCGTCGCCAAGGGCGCGGACAGCGCGGGCGGCGTCGAGGGCGCCGATGCCCTGAAGGACGTCATCTATGTCGACCAGCGGGCGATCGGCCGGTCGAGCCGCAGCACCCTCGCCACCTACATCGGCATCGGCGACCACATCCGGGACGCCTTCGCGGCCAGCGAGGACGCGGTCGAACGCGGCCTGAGCCGCAAGGAGTTCAGCCCGAACGTCCCCGGCGGCCGATGCGAGGCGTGCAAGGGCCTCGGACTGGCCGAGGTCGAGATGACCCTGTTCAAGAGCGAGTCCGTCATCTGCCCGGAGTGCGACGGCCGCCGGTTCCAGGACCACGTCCTCGATGTGCGCCTCGACGGCCGCAACATCTACGACGTGCTGTCCATGTCCGTCGGGGACGCGCTCGAATGGTTCACGGCGCGGGACGGCGCGAAGGTCACCCAGGCGCTCTCCGTGCTCGACGAGTTCGGACTCGGCTACCTCCAGCTGGGCTGCGCCACGACCACCCTCTCCGGGGGCGAGGCACAGCGGCTCACTCTCGCCGTCGAGCTGCTCAAGCAGCGCCGAAGCGGCACGCTGTTCATCTTCGACGAGCCGACGCGCGGTCTGCACCCCGCCGACATCAGCCATCTCCTCGCCCTCTTCGAACGGCTCCTGTCCACCGGGAACACCATCCTCGTCATCGAGCACAACATGCGCGTCGTCTCGCTCTGCGACTGGGTCGTCGACGTGGGGCCGGGGGCGGGCCGCGACGGCGGCCGCGTCGTGCACTGCGGACCCCCGCAGGAGCTGGCCGACAACCCCGCCAGCGAGACCGGGAAGTACCTGCGCAGGCTGCTCGGCGGCGTCGTGGCGCAGACCGGGCCCGCAGCCGGTGAGCCGGCCGAGGACGGGACAGCCCTGGAGACGGATCCCCGTACCACGCGTGACCTGAAGGACATCGAGGAGCTGCTGCCGAGGACGGTCACGGTGGTCACGGGCTCCGCCCGAGGCTCCGGGGCCGGCGGCATGACACCGTACGGGCTCACGATCGGCTCGCTGACCGTCGTCTCCCACGAACTCGCGCTCGTGGCCTTCGTGGTGAAGTCGCACAGTACGAGCTGGTCGGCCATCGCGAGCGAGCGACGGTTCTGCGTCAACGTCCTCGCCGACGACCAGGCCCAGGTGGCGAAGGCGTTCGCGCGGGGCCGCCCCGACGGCCGCTTCAACTCGCTCACCTGGGTTCCCTCGTCCCACGGAAGCCCTCGGCTCTCGGGGACGTACGGCGCCATCGACTGCGGCCTGGAGGCCATGTACCAGCTGGGCGACCACCAGTTCGTCCTGGCGAAGGTGCTCCACGTCGACATCGACCCGAAGGAGGGCCGCCGCCCGCTGGAGCTGGCAGGCCGCGACGGCACGGCCTGCGACGCCTACGGATGGCGTTGGCGGGACAGCGGTGTGGAGGAGGAGCAGTGATGTCCGTACCTGCGTCGGGAATCTACGAACACTTCCTCGACCTGCTCTCGGCCGACACCGCGACCGGGTCCGGCGAGACCCCCCGCAACGGCGGCGGCCCGCACTCCCGGCGTGCCCGCTACGGCGAAGGGCTCGACGCGTCGGGTGCCGCCCGCCCCCACTTCCTGACCCGCGACGACTGGGTCCGCAACCAGATCGACATGGCCCTGGCCCTCGACAGCGTCCTGACCGAGGACGACATCGTCATGGTGGCCGCCCCCTACGAGCTGTCCTTCACCGGCGCCGTGGTGGAGCGCGCGGCGGAGATGATGGGCGCGACGGTGCTCAGCGTGGGCACGAGCAACACCATCTGCCCGATACCGCGGGCCCTCGGCCTGATCCGCCGGTACGAGGTGACGGCGCTGGTCTGCTCGCCCACGCTGGCGACGGAGATGGCGGACGTCGACGTCTCGCTCGGCGGGCGGCCCGGTGACACGACGATCCGGAGGATCCTCTGCACGGGCGAGGCCCTCTCGCCGAGCCGCCTCGGCCGGATCGGCGACCTGTGGAGAGCGACGGCGACCCCGGTCTTCGGGACGGACTCCACGCCCACCGTCGCCGTGCCGTGCGCCTACGGGGCGCTGCACCTGTGCGAGCACCGGCTGCGCGCGACGCTCCGCGGCGCCGCGGGTGACGCGTCGGCCGTCGCGGCCGACGTCCGCGGTGAACTGCTGCTCGCCCCCGCGGGATCGAGCCCGACGCAGGGCGTGGCGACGGGCGAGCTGGTGGAGTTGCGGCCCGATCCCTGCCCGTGCGGGGACGGCAGCACCGTACTCACCCCGCTCGGCCGCGTGGCCGACGCGGTCCCCTCACCGTCGGGCCCGGTGTCCGCCGTCGACGTGGAACGCGTCGTGTTCGAGTCTCCCGGGCTCTCGCCGCACTTCTCCTGGGAGATCCGGGACGGCGCCTTCCACGTGACGTGTGCCGCGGATCCGGGTGCGGGTCGCGGTCGTGAGCCGGCGCGGTCGCTGAAAGCCCGGGTCCGGGACGAACTGGGTGTCGACGTCGATGTCGCGATCGTCGAGGCGGGGGACCGGCAGGGCGACGGCAGCCGGCCCGCTCCCTAGGGGCGTGGCGCGGGAACGGCCCATCCATCGGTGGCAGTGTGAGGAGACCAGAAGGATGAAGGTAGCGGTAGTCCAGACCCGCTGGGTCGATGACCCCGCCGAAGCTCTGCGCAGCGCCCATCAGGCGATCGAGAGCGCCACGGCCGGCGGCGACATCGACATGGTGTGCTTCCCCGAGTTCCTCCTCGGGCCCCCCTGGTACATGCCCGGGCAGGACCATCTGAAGGGAAAGACCGACACCCCCATGCCGGGCCCGGTGATCGAGGGGTTCCAGACACTGGCCCGCAAGGCGGGCACGAACATCGTGCTGGGCTCGATCGTCGAGGACCTCCAGGACGGCAAGTACCGCAACACCTCCCTCCTCATCGACCGGCAGGGCGCCGTCGCGGGCCGCGCCGTCAAGGCGCACGCCTTCGGCAACGAGATGGTCGTCTGCCGCCAGGCGGAGGAGATCAGCCTGATGTCCACCGAGTTCGGCCCGATCGGGGTGGCCGTCTGCTCGGACTTCTGGGTCCCGGAAGTGATCAGGCTCATGGCCGTCGCCGGAGCGCGAACGATCTTCGTGCCCGGAGGCACCCTCCGGCAGAACCAGGCGCTCATGGTCAACGCGCTGCGCACCGCCGCCTACCTCAACGACGTGAACGTCGTCTACGCCAGCTCGGTGGGCGTCGTCCGGGGCATGCGGGGAGACCGCAAGGTGGAGATCCACTTCACCGGCACGAGCCTTGTCGCCACCCCCGGCGGAGTCGTCGCCCAGGCGGGCAGCGACCGGCAGGAGGTCCTCGTCGTCGATCTCGGCCGCAAGTCCGAGCAGACCGGGTCCGCGAGCCGCGACGGCCGGCTCTGGCACGAGATGCGCAGGCCGAAGGCGTACGGGGCGCTGCTGGGCGCGTACGCGGGAGCGGACCGGGACCTCGCCGCCGAACTCCGCTCGACCATGACCGGGCCGGGAGGCGGCGGTTCGGACCGAGGCCGTCCGGCCGGAGCGACGCACACAGAGGGGACCGGCCGGTGACCATCTTCGTAGCGCAGCACGCCCGTCGTGCGGACACCGAGGCGACCGCCCAGGCCGTACTGGGCGACCTGGAGCGCCGCGTGACGTCCGAAGCGTCCTTCGTCGTGCTCCCCGAGAACGTCTTCGCCTGCGGTGACGGCACCGAGGTGCTGCCGACGCGGCAGAGCGAGCGGTACCTGGAGCGCCTGGCGGCGCTGGCGCACAGCCGTGGCGCGTACGTACTGACCGGATCGTGGGCGCAGGAGCGGGCCGACGGTCCGGCGCAGGTGGCCCGACTCCTGGGCCCCGACGGGTCGGTGCGCGCGGAGGTGACGCGGCCGGTGCTGGCCGACGGCACCACGGGCACGGGGGACGACTTCCCCGTGGTCGAAACCGAGTTCGGACAGGTCGGAGTGCTCCTCGGACCGGACTTCTGGCTCGTCGAGCCGCCACGTATCGAGTGCCTCGCCGGTGCCGAACTCCTCCTCGTGGCCGGCTCGCTCGACGCACACGCGAAGGACGCGCAGCGGGCCGCGGTCTGGGGCATCGCCACGCTCAACACCGTCGCGGTCGCCTTCGCCGGCGCGCTGAGCCCGACCTGCGCGGGCGGCAGCGCGGTGGCGATGCCCGAGGGCTTCGTCGCCGAGGCGGGCACGGACGACGGCGTGTTCGAGGCCGAGTGGGACCTCGACCGCATCAGGCACCTCAGGGAGCCCGATCTGCGCTTCCAGGAGACGCTCTGGTTCGGCCTGTGGGCGCGCCGCCCGGACCTCTACACGTCGCTCGTCGACGCACCCGGGCCGAAGAGCGGTCACGCGCACGCCGGGCGGGGGGTCTGAGATGCGAGCCGTCGGGGTACCGGCGTCCGACGTCCGACGCCGGATCGCCGAGGAGATGAAGGACGACGTCTCGTGGGACCGCGTGCTCAACTCGATCTGTACGGAACCGCACCCTCTCGGCGTGGAGATGGCGGCCGCCGCGGCGCACACCAACCTCGGCGACGTCCGTATCTTCCGCGGCACCAAACGGATCGAGCGCAAGGTCGTCGAGCTTCTGCTGTCGTTCCTCGGCAACGCCGACGGCTCGGGGAACCTGGTCTCCGGGGGAACCGAGGCCAACCTCATCGCGATGCTCGTCGCCCGTGAGTCGGCCCGCGCCCGAGGACGGCTGACCGCTCGGCCCGAGGTCGTCGTCAGCAGCACCGTGCACTTCTCCTTCGACAAGATCTTCGCGGTCCTGGGGCTCTCCGCGGTGGTCGTGCCCGTGGACGAGGCGATGCGGCTGCCGGCCGACGAGGTGGCGCGCCGGATCAACGACAACACGGTCGCCGTGGTCGCGACCGCGGGGAGCAGCGAGTTCGGCGTCGTCGATCCGGTGGACGAGATCGGTGCGCGGATCCGCGCACACGAGGTGCACCTTCATGTCGACGCGGCCACCGGAGGGTTCATCATCCCCTTCGCCCGCGACCTCGGGCACGACCTGCCGCAGTTCGACTTCTCGGTCGACGGCGTCGACTCCATCACCATCGACCCTCACAAGTACGGGCTCGTCAATGTGCCGGCCGGTGCGATCCTCTTCCGGGAGGGAGAGGGCGCGGAACGCTTCTCCTTCGATTCCTTCTTCATCGGCACGCCTGTCCACAACACGTTCCTCGGCACCCGGCCCGGAAGCGCGGCGGTCGCGACGTACGCGGTGCTCGAGAACCTCGGGCGTTCGGGCTTCACGCAGATCACCCGCGCGAACTACGAAACGACCGGGTATCTGACGACCAGGCTCAAGGAAAAGGGCTTCGAGCTGCTGATGGAGCCCCAACTGAACATTGTCGCGGTCAAGGTCGCCCACGCTGCGCTGATTTCGCAGCGGCTCGAATCCTGGGGCTGGATCGTCTCCACGTCCAGGCGATTCGTCGAGACGATTCGTCTGGTCGTCACGCGGCATGTGACGCGCGACGTGGTGGACGAATTCGTTCCGGTGCTGGACCTCGCCCGCCACGAGATCGAGGCGGAGGTGGCCGACGGTGACCGAACCAAGTGAGCACGTCCGCCGGTCGACAGCGAAGCCCGGAGCCGCCCGATGAGTCTCTTCCGTGGCCCCAGTGTCACCGTGGCCGCCGCCCAGATGCGGATCGATCCCGGCATGCGGGAGGAGAACCAGGCGCGCGCGGCCGAGTTGCTGTCGACGGCGGCCGAGCAGGACGCCGACCTGGTCTGCCTGCCGGCCTCCTTCGCCACCGGCCTGAACTTCCCGACGCTGCGGGCGGACGCGACCACGAGCGACGGCCCTGTCGTCCAGTTCCTGGCCGATCAGGCCCGCGGCCTCGGAATCCACATCGCCGCCGGTGTGCTGCTGGCCGACGGCCGCGACGTCTTCGACGCGGCCGTGCTCGTCGGCCCGTCCGGAGAACCCCTCGGCTGGTACCGCCGCGCATGCGTCTGGGCGGGCGAGTCCGACCACGTCTCCCCCGGGGCCCCCGGCACGGCGATCGACACGCCGGTCGGACGCGTGGGGCTCCTGGTCGGCTACGACATCCGGTTCCCGGAGGCCGGCCGGCAGTATCTGCTCCAAGGGGTCGACCTCATCGTCTGCGTGGCCAACCTGTTCGGACCCTACTCGCATCCGGTGCGGTCGATCTGCCGCGCGCGTGCCGCGGACAACGAATGCGCGCTGGTGTTCTCCAGCGGTGTCGGCGAGAACCGGTTCGCGGGCATGTCCTACCTCGGACGCAGCATGATCGTCGACGGGCTCGTGCAGGACGCGAGCCAGGACGCGGAGGCGGACGTCCTGGCGGAGGCCGCCCCCGCAGAGCGCGACACGGTGGTCCACGCACAACTGCACTGGCGGCAGCGGCGCAAGGTCCGCGACCGCCTGCCGTTCCACGGCGATGTCCGCTCGACCTGGTCCACCACCTTTCAGGGAGGTTCCTGATGGGGGTGACACCCACGGGCGGGATGCGGGCGTCCCGCACCCCGCGCCGCTCGGACCAGCCCGGATGGTTCTCCGACGTACTGGGCCTCGTCGTCCTCGATCTCCGCCAGTTCTTCGACAACCGGCTGTTCGCGGTGTCGACGTTCCTGACGTCGGTCTCGATGGTCCTCGCCTTCGGCGCGGCGACGGACCAGATGGCGAGCCCGTCGCGCGGCGCCGCCAACTACTTCGGCTTCGTCTTCCCGGGGATCCTCGCCGCGGGCATCATGTTCAGCTGCACCTACACCGTGGGCTACACGATCATCATCGACCGCAATCGCAGGACGATCGAGGACCTGATCCTCTCGCCGCTGTCGTACTCCGGATTCCTGCTCGCCAGGTTCGTCGGCGTGGTGGTGAAGTGCTTCTTCCAGTTCGCCCTGGTCCTCGTGCTCGGCGTGGTGGTGTTCGACGCGAAAATCGACTCGACGGCACTGCTGGTGCTGTCGTTCGTCTCGGGCTGTATGACGTTCGCCGGTCTGGGAACGTTCATCGCGACCTACACGAACGAGGTCTCGTTTCCCGCGGTGGTGAACATCATCGTGATTCCGCTGATGTATTTCGCGGGGGTCTTCTTTCCGCTGCAGAATCTCGGAACGCTCGGGAAGGTCCTGGCGAAGCTGCCCTTGTCGGTGCATGTCGAAGTGTTCCGCGCGGCCACCGGGCAGGGGCCGTCCCCGTCGGCCCTGACCCTGTCTCTCACGGTGGCCTACGCGCTGCTGACCGTCGGGGTGGCCGCGTTCGCGTTCCGTCGGAGGATCGGTCATGGGTGACAGGCAAGCGGCGGAGCGGACGGCCGTCCTGTCCGTCTCGGGACTGGAGCACCGCGTCAGCGAGACGTTCCGGCTCGGCCCGATCGGGTTCTCGGTCCCCGCGGGCCAGGGAGTCGCCATCATCGGGACGAACGGCGCCGGCAAGAGCACGCTGATCCGACTCGTGGCCGGCCTCCTGCGCCCGGCCCGGGGCGAGGTGCTGGTGTGCGGCACGGACTCACGCCGCTGGGGCAAGGTCAGCCGCCACATCGGTTACGTCCAGCAGGCGAAGGAACTGCCCGACGGCGTCGGCGTCGAGACGTATCTCAGGCACCAGCTCAAGCTCCGGCGGGCGGAGGCCTCCCGCCTGGACGAGTTGATGGCGCTGGCCGACCTGGACGAATACCGCGATCAGTATGTGCGCACCCTCTCCGGCGGGAACCAGCGCAAGCTGCACATCATCTCCGCCGTCGCGCACCGGCCCGATCTCCTGATCCTCGACGAACCGACGACAGGTCTCGATCCCGCCGCCCAGCAGGCGCTGATCGACCTCCTGCGGGGCCTGAAGAAGGAGGGCGTCGTCGTGCTCTTCGCCAGCCATCAACGAGCGGAGCTGGACGCGCTCGCCGACTCCGTCGTGGTCCTGCACCAGGGACGGCAGGTCAAGGACGCCTCACTGGAGGACATCACCCGGTCGGGCGACCGGTCCAGCCTCGTGCTCGAGGCGTTCGCGGAACCGGACCTCGATCGGCTGCGCTCATGGGCGGCGCGGCTGGCGACGACCTACGAGCCGATCCGGTCCGCCCATGACACCGAAGGCGGAGTACGGGTCGAACTGGCCGGAGACGACCACCGAGGCGTCCTCGGGGAGATCGTCACCCGCGCCCACGGCCAAGGGGTCGTGCTCCGCTCCGTCAGCTACTCCCGACCCACGCTTGCGGACATCGTCCGATCCGTCGCCGGCCAAGACGAAAGGGGGAAGGTCTCATGACCATCACAACGACAACCACCAGCATGCCGTTCTGGAAGGAGTATCCGGAACGGGACAACGAGTGGGTGCGGCAGTACCCGACGAAGCACGTCCCCGTCACCGAGGAAGAGGTGTTCGAGTCCAAGCCGATGGGGGTGTACGTCCACGTACCCTTCTGCAACCGGCTCTGCTTCAGCTGCCCGTACATCAAGTTCCAGACCGTCCGGGATCTCACCCGCGCCTATCTGGACGCAGTCAAGGCCGAGATCACCAACTACGCGAACCGGCCGTACATCCAGGACCACGTCATCACCCTCGGCTACATCGGGGGCGGCACTCCGACCGCGCTCACCGCGCCGCAGCTCGACGACCTGCTCGGGCACCTCTTCGGCAGCCTGACCATCGCCGACGACGCTGACTTCTCCATCGAGACGACACCGGTGGACATCACCGAGCGCAAGGCGCGCGTGCTCCTGGACCGGGGGGTGCGGCGCATCAGCCTCGGTGTGCAGTCCTTCGTCGAGGAGGAACTGAAGAACCTCGGGCGGCCGAGCGATCCGGAGATGCTGAAGAACAGCATCCGGCTGCTCCAGGACTGCGGCTTCGAGAACATCAACATCGACCTCATGCACGGCATCAACGGGCAGACGATGGACGGCTGGAAACACAGCCTCGACGTGGCCATCGAACTCGGTGTGACCTGCGTGTCGTTCTACACGTACATGGAGTTCGCCCAGATCTCGACCAAGCGGCGCAAGCTCCCGTCCGTGCCGGAACGCGGCCTGGTCGACGAGATGTTCTTCGTCGCCGCGCAAAAGCTCGTCGAGAACGGCTTCAAGGGCTACTACGGCGACTGCTTCGCGAAGCCGGGGTACCAGCCGCGCTACGGCGAGACCTCCTGGAGCGAGGACGTTCCGATCATCCCGCTGGGCCCGACCGCCACCGGTCATCTGCGCGACCACTGGTACTTCAACGAGCCGGACCTCGGCAAGTACATCCAGACGGTGATGGACGGCCGGCTGCCGATCGCGATGGGCAAGCACATCACGCAGTCGGAGGCGATCCGGCGGTCGATGGTCCTCGGGGTGAAGGCCGGGCGGGTCGACCGGGAGCGGTTCCGCCGGCTGCACGGGGTCGACTTCATGGAGATGTTCCGCGCCGAGCTGGACGACCTCGTGGAGAAGGAACTGATCACCGTCAGCGAGACCGGCATCGAGGTGACGGGCCCGAAGGGCTGGTACTACCTCGACAACATCTCCAAGACGTTCTACTCGCCGGAGTACCGGCGCTATCCGCAGCATCTCGGCGCCGACATCTCCAACTTCGTCAGCCCCCAGCGGTCCCTGCCGCTGGAGGTCGTGTCGGGACCCGCGGGAAAGGGGGCGTGCCATGACCACTGACGCGCGACTGCTGGACCTGGCCGCACGAGTCCCGCTGGCGCGGCCGTACCCCGACATCGAAGGGGTGCGTGGCTACGATCTCGGGATGCGCCGCTCGGCGCTCATGGCGTACAAGCGGCCGACCGAACGGATCGTGGCCAACCTCCGGGAAGGAATGACCGACCTCGTGGAGGTCGGCTTCAACACGGGGCTGCTGTCCCTGCACGTCGGCGGCAGGTTCCCGGACGTGGCGATCTCCGGGGTCGAGGAGATCCAGAACCTGGTCGAGGTCGCGGAGGACAATCTGACGCTCGCCGTCTGGGCCAACATGGCGGGGGACGTCGAGTTCGAGATGGCCCGGCTGAACCACCTTCCGTTCCCGGACGACTCCGCCGACATCGTCTTCTCGTTCTCCTCCCTGCACCGTTGGAAGCGGCCGGTGGACACCCTCAAGGAGTGCGCCCGCATCTGCAAGCCCGACGGAGTCGTGATCATCGAGGACACGAACCGTCATGCCGAGGAAGGGCACATCACCTTCATCCTCCAGTTCGTGAAGGAGGGCGGCGACGAGTTCATGCGGTCCCTCCAGGCCTCGTACACCCCTGAGGAAGTGGCGGATCTGCTCGGGCAGGCCGGTCTTCAGGACTGGCAGGTGGCCGAGGAGGACCTGGGCCTCGTGATCTCCTCCCGCCCCCTCACCCCCGTGAGCCCGTGATGTCCAAGCTGACGATCGCCGTCGTCCAGATGGAGTCGAAGCTCGGCCGCAACGCCGCGAACTTCCGGCGGGCGGAGCGGTTCATCGGCGAGGCGGTCTCGAAAGGGGCCGACCTCGTCTGCCTGCCCGAGGCGTTCCTGACCTCCGGCAACATCCTCGAAGTCGCGGATGTGTCGGTTCCCATTCCGGGGCCGGAGACCGATCGCCTGTGCGCGCTGTCCGCGGAGGCCCAGATCCATGTCGTGGCGGGCCTCCTCGAGCGCGGTGACGACGGCAAGTACTACAGCACTTCGGTCCTGGTCGGCCCGGCGGGCGATCTCATCGGCACCTACCGGCGCGTGCACTGCCACGAACTGGAGAGCCGGTATCTGGCCGGTGGGTCGGAGTACCCCGTCTTCGACGTCGGATTCGGGCGCATCGGCCTCCTCCAGGGATACGACGTCAACTTCCCCGAGGTCGTCCGCGAATACTCCCGTCGCGGCGCCGAGGTCCTGGTGTGCTCGGCCCTCGTCCCCGAGATGTTCGCCTATGTGGCGAACATGCGGCTGCCCGTACGGGCCGTGGACTCGGAGTGCATTCTGGCGTTCGCGTCAGGCGTCGGAACGAATCTGTACGCCGGGTTCGGCTACATGGGCCGCAGTCAGATCCTGGCCGATCCACTCTTCCTGGAATCGGAACGGTTCGACTTCGAGGACGGGGACGAACGGATGGTCCTGCTCGGGGACACCGGGGAAGGGGTGGGCGTGGTCGACGTCGACCTCGGCCGCATGCGCAAGTACCGGGCCAAGGCGACCCTGCGCGCCGATCTGCAGCCGGCGACCTACTGGCAGGCCGTCGAGGGCGAGAGCGTGCCCTCGGCGGACACCTAGGAGTGACGTGCCATGCGTGTTCTACTCATCTCCACCAACAAGATCCGCGTACCTCGTCCCGCGCTGCCGATCGGCATGGCCTACATCAGCGCCGCCCTCAAACGGGCCGGGCACCAGGTGGATGTGCTGGATCTGCTGTGGGAGTCACGCGAACTCAAGGCGGTTCGCGAGCGGCTGACCACCAACACGTACGACGTGGTGGGAATCGCCGTACGCAATCTGGACAATCTCACGTTCATCGACCCGATCTTCTTCGGTCCGATGACCGAGAAGATCGTCCGGTGCGTACGGAAGTTCACCTCGGCCAAGGTGGTGCTCGGCGGCTCCGGATTCTCCGTGGAACCGATGTCCTTCTTCGAGTACGCCCAGCCGGACTTCGGCATCGCCGGTGAGGGCGAGGCGGGCATCGTCCAGCTCCTCGACTTCCTGGAATCCGGCGGCAGTCCTGGGGAGATCTCCGGCCTGTGCTATCTCGACCCGGAGGGCCGCTACTGCCAGAACCCCTCGAACTCCTCGTTCGACGTGGGCGCCCTGGAACCGGACCGGAGCGTCTACGATCCACGCTACTTCGAGGAGGGCGTCTCGGCGGCCTCCGACCTCACCCGGGAGACGCAGCCGGCGATCGAGACCCTGCAGACGAAGCGTGGCTGCAAGCTGTACTGCTCGTACTGCATCATCCGCAAGACCGAAGGAAAGGGGGACCGGTTCAAGGATCCGGCCGAGGTCGTGGGAGAGATCCAGCGCGCCATGGCCGAGAATCCGGAGGTCCGCGAGTTCGAGATCGTCGACGCGACCTTCAACTTCCCGCTGGAGTACGCGATGGAGGTCTGCGCGGAGATGGTCCGCGCGAAGCTGAACGTACCGTGGTACTGCCAGCTGACCCCCAACGCGATCACCCCGGAGTTCGTCGAACTCCTGGCCGCGGCCGGCTGCATCCGGGTCGACCTGGGAACGGACGCGCTGACCGACGAGGCGCTCCAGGACCTGACGAAGGGCTTCGACCTCGCGCGCGTGCTCGAAGTCGACCGCCTGTTCACGGCGAGCCCCATCGAGCACACGCACTGCATCTTCCTCGGCGGACCGGGCGAGACCTCGGCGGCCCTGCGGCAGTCGATCGAGTTCACCGAGCAGTATCTGAACCCGGCCCAGATATACGCGAATCTGGGAATCCGGATCCTCAGCGGAACCAAGTTGCAGCGCCAGGCGGTCAAGGCCGGGATCATGACGGAAGGGCAGGGCACCTTCGTACCCGCCTACTACGTCGAACCGGACATCCTCGCCGACCACGAAACCCTCGACTTCGTCCGGAACGCCTATCTGAGCCACAAGAACTGGTACCTGTGGTGGGGACTGCGCGGCCAGACCCTGACCGACAGGTCGGCTCAGACGATCGACACGGTCGCGGAGATGCAGAAGGAGTACGAGTACGTGATGGCCGACAAGCCGCGTCTGGAGCGGGCACCGCGGCGTCCCACCGTGAAACCGGTGTCGTTGACCCTTGGAACGATGCCGGGATGAACACCGAGGCGGTGGCCGAGCAGCTCCTGGAACAGCTCGCCAGCAAGGCGGACGGAGCCTTCGCACAGGGCATGCAGCGGTATTTCCCGAGCGAGATCAAAGCGCTCGGAGTCAGCAATGCCGCTGTGGTCGCCCTCGCGAACGACCACGTCCGAGCGAGGCCGGACACTCCCGCGGCGGCGAGGCTGCACCTGGCCGAGGAGGTGTTGTCGCGGGCGACGCACCACGAAGAGGTGCTCCTGGGCTTCGCGCTTCTGCACAAGGTCGCGAAGGCCGAGCTGGGACCCGAGCTTCTCGACCACTGCCTCGACTGGCTCGAACAGCATGTCTCCAACTGGGCACAGTGCGACGACCTGTGCCTGAAACTGCTGTACCCGTTCTTCCTCGGGCATCTCGACCAGATTCCGCGGACCCGGGCGTGGATCGAGTCCCCGTCGAGCTGGGCGAGACGTGCCGCCAACGTGGCGGTGGTGAAGTTCGTGCGGCGCAGGGTGGGAAGAGCGACGTACGAGCTGCCCCTGTCCCACGTCTTCGACAACTGCGTCCGGCTCATGCACGACGAGGACGTGTATGTGCAGAAGGGCTGCGGGTGGTTGCTCAAGGTCGCCGGCCAGGCCCACCCCGAGGAGGTCGAGGCCTTCGTGCGCCGATGGAGCGGCGACCTGAAGCGCGACACGTTCAGGTACGCGATCGAGAAGATGGACCGACAGACGCGAGCGTCACTGATGTCGCTCGGCAGAGAGGCAGGCCGATGAGTCCGGCGGGCGACTATCTCCATCGACGCGGCATCCACTGTGAGTCGGCCTGCCAGTGCAACATCCTGGCCGCCGGCGGACACGAGGTGGACGAGGACGTCGTGTTCGGCCTGGACGGCGGGTTCGGGTTCTCGTTCTATCCGTCTTCGGGCGGTGCGCCGGACATCGTGGTGGGCAAACAGGCCATCATGCCGCTGCGCGCGGTGCGCCTGATGGGCGTCGAGGTCGGCGCGCACACGCCACGGTCCGACAAGGGCCTGATGAAGCTGCTGGAATCGGCTCCCGCCGTCATGGCCAGGGTGGACCTCGGGCTGCTCCCGCACTGGGGCATGGCGGGGCGCACGTCCTTCGGCGGCTATTTCGTGAACGTCGTGCGCGCGGTCGACGGCGACGCCTTCGAGGTCTCCGATCCGGCCTTCGACGCGCCGGTCGTCGTGAGCGCCGACGCACTCGACGCCGCGCGCTCCAGCCGCGCCTCGCCGCCGCTCAACCCGGACTGGCGGGTGTACGTCTTCGGACCGCAGCGCAGCGCGCCCCGGCTGGACCGCGTAGGACCGGTGGCCGTGCGCAACCTCTGCCGCGAAGTGCTGAAGCCGGGCAGCAGGAACCTGGGGGTCCCCGGGATGAGGACGCTGGCGTCGGCGGCGATGTCGTGGCCGGAGTCGAAGCACGGTGAGGTCGAGGACGTCGACCTGGCCGGCAACGTGGTCGTCCGCGACGCGCTCTCGCGTCAAATGCTGCACCTGGGCCGCCAGATCGAGTCGTTCGGTACGGGAGGAGGGCTGTTCCGGCCGATCATCGGCCGCTTCCTGACGAAGGTCTCGGAGGCGGCCGGTGACCCTCGCTACGCCGAGCCGGCACAGCTGTTCTTCGAGAGCGGACGGATCTGGCAGACCCTGGGCGCCGCCCTGCTGGAGAGGGGCGCCGCCGACTCCCGAGGGGAACTCACCTCCCTCGCGCAGGAGGTGGCGGACGCGGTGCGGTCGGCCGCGGAACTCGAGAAGCGTGCACTGTCCGCGCTGGTCACGTTGTAGGGAGCGGGGGTCGAGACATGCCGAGCGCGGATGAGTCGATGGTGGTTCAGGGGCCGGAACGCTGGAACCTCCATGTGCGCGAGCGTCGGACGCAGGGCGGGTTCCGCCCGGAGCTGCGCGCCGCTCGCCTGCATGGAGCCGATCTGCGGGGCGCCGACCTCGCCGACGCGGACCTCACGGATGCCGTGCTGTCCGAGTCGTACCTGATGTCGGCCGACCTGCGCGGGGCGAACCTCGAAGGTGCGAATCTGTGTGAGGCCTACCTGATCCAGGCCGACCTGGTGAACTGCCGGCTCGTGGGGGCGAATCTGGAAGGCGCCGACCTCAGCGGCGCGGACCTCACCGGAGCGGTGCTCGATCCCGCCTTCCGCAGGTCCGCTGTGATCTCGGACTACCTCACGATCTGGCCGTAGGCGCCGGAACGTGGCTCGTCGGCCCTGGCGCGAAGCCCTGCGGGGTGCGCAAGACATGGGAGCGGATGACTATGGGAATGGAAAGCTCGCCGGGCGCCGCCGCGCGGTCCGTGGGACCCGCCGGCGGTAGCGGCAAGGAAGCGGTGGTGGTGGCCGACGCGGGCGACGAGTGGGGCGTGCGCCACCTCGACGTCGATGCCTACCTGGCGCGCGTCGGCCTACCGGATCTCGATCGGGCGCGGCCGGACGAACGGACCCTGCGGCTGCTTCACCGCGCGCATGTGGAGACGATCCCGTTCGAGAACATCGACATCGTCCTCGGCCGGGGTGTCTCGACTTCGATCCCCGAGGTCCAGGACAGGCTCGTCACCTCTCAGCGCGGTGGATACTGCCACCAGCAGGGTCTGCTGTTCGGCGCGGTCCTCGACAAGCTCGGCTATCGGGTCCGCCGGCTGCTCGCCCGTCCCCGGGAGCGT
This sequence comes from Streptomyces yokosukanensis, assembly GCF_001514035.1. Classification (GTDB taxonomy): domain Bacteria; phylum Actinomycetota; class Actinomycetes; order Streptomycetales; family Streptomycetaceae; genus Streptomyces; species Streptomyces yokosukanensis. Next base: position 39,577 of record NZ_KQ948212.1, read on the forward strand.
CCGGGCCGTCCGTGGCCGCGCACCCATCTGACCCTGCACGCCTTCGGGGCGGACGGCGACTGGCTGGCCGACGTCGGGTTCGGGGCCGGTCTCCTCGAACCGCTGCCGATGGCCGCCGGAGTCTGGAGGACGCAGGGGGACTGGGCGTTCCGGCTGGACGCCGAGGGGGAGGACCGCCGGCTCATGGAGCGGCTCGGCGCTTCGGAGAACCTCCTCTACTCGTTCTCCGGGATCCCTCAGTGCGCCGCCGATGTGGACGCGGCCAACTACTACACGTCGACCCACCCGGATTCACCGTTCACCGGGCAGCTGGTCGTGATGCAGCGGCGCGGCGGGGAACTGCGCCGGCTGCTCAACCGCGAGTACTCGCGGATCGCGCCGGACGGCTCCTCGACACGGATGGGGCATCTGGACGACGACGAACTGGCGGCGGTCCTGGTGGAGCAGTTCGGGCTGAAGCTCGACGCGCAGGAGGCGTGCGAGCTGGCGGCCAGGGTGCGGGACACGCGCTCCAGCCTTGCGGGAGGACCGTGACCGGCACGCCCGCGGGCGAGGTCAGGGGTGGGCCGGACCGACCGGTTGGCGGAGGATGGTGCGCAGCCTGTTCGGCGCCGTCCTGCGGGCGTCGGAGAGGTAGATCTCGTGATGGTGCCCGCGGGGGACCAGCTTCTCGGCGGGCATGAACTCGTCGTGCATCCGCGCGATCGTGGGAGCTTCCTGGTCGTAGGGCCCGAGGTGAAGGGTCTGTACGCACTGCCCCTCGGCGTAGTCGTCGAACCTCACGCGGTGCCCGGCGCTCAGGTTCTTCGTTCTCTCCACCTGGTCCATCGCCTCGTCGACCATGGCGGAGGTGACCCAGCCCGGCTGAACGATCATCAGCGTCCAGATCCACTCGTCCTGGTCACGGGTCTTGAAGACGCTGAGGTCGTCCGCCGACCACAGTCCTTCCAGCGGGCCGACGGTGTGGGTCCGGTCCACCTTCTTCTTGGCGATCGCGCGCACGGCGTAGGCCGTGGTGTACAGAGCCTCGACCACCGCGCGGTAGTCGGCCGACGTGTTGGGATTGCCGTGGCCGTCCACCATCAGGAAGCTCATGCGCGGCACGTCGACGATCTCGAACCGGTCCCGCCTGGCCGAGTACAGGTCTCGCCGTTCCTGCTTGACGTCGTAGTTGTCCATAAAGGCGTTCTCTCCATCGGAGGACGGGGTGAGCGGCTCCACGGCCGCATCCTAGCCGCGCGGCCTCGCGCGCTCAGCCGACTCGAGGACTCGACCGGGTGACCGAATTGCGGCGCGGGGGCGGCGGCCCCGGTCGAGAGTGTGGCGAGCGTCACATTCGATGGTGCGAACTTCGGGGCGCGCCCCGCATCTAGTCCGCGTCGTCCACTCCGTTTCACCGAGGAACGTTCAATGGGTTATCTGCGCGGATTCATCCCCTGGATCGTCTCCGGCGTCGTGTCGTCGTTCGACTGGCGCTGGGGCGCCCTGGGCGGTCTCGCCTCGGGGCTGCTGCTCCTGCGGCAGGACCGGCGGCGCGGCGTCGGTCTCGACGCCCTGGTCCTGGAGCTCAGCACCGTCGTGTACTTCGCCGTCGTCGGCGCCGTCTCCGTGTCCCGCCCGGACTCGGCCCTGGCGGATCACACCGATGTCATCTCCTTCGCCTGGCTGGCCGCCACCGCTTGGGGGACCCTGGCGATCCGGCGCCCCTTCACGCTCGGCATCGCCCGGCGCCAGACGCCCCCCGAGTACTGGGACATGCCGGAGTTCATCCAGGTCAACAACCGCATCACCGGCGCCTGGGGTGCCGGGTTCACCTTCATCGGCGTCAGCCTGGCTGTCTGCGGCGCGGTGAGCGCCCCGGCGTGGGCGGGGATCACCGCGCATGTCGTCGGTCTCCTCGGTCCCGCCGTCTTCACCAAGGTCCACCCCGCCCGGGCCCAGGCGCGCCTGCGGGCCCGGACGCAACTCGCCGGACGCAACTCGTCCGACACAACTCGCGCCGCACATCCTCCACTTCACGAAGGAGCAGACAGAGCATGAGCAGCACACCGCAGGCAAAGCAAGCAGGAGCGGCACGGAACGTCGTCCTCGTCCACGGCGGATTCGTCGACGGATCGGGCTGGCGCGGGGTGTACGAGCTGCTCGGCGCGGACGGCTACACCGTGAGCGTCGTACAGAACCCCACGCTCTCGCTCGCCGGCGACGTGGCCGCGACCAGGCTCGTGCTCGACGCCCAGGACGGCCCGACCGTGCTGGTCGGACACTCCTACGGCGGCGCGGTGATCACCGAAGCGGGCCATCACGAGAACGTGTCCGCGCTCGTGTACGTCACCGCGTTCGCGCCCGACAAGGGCGAGTCCGTGAACACGCTCATCGCCGACCCGCCGCCCGGAGCCCCCGTCCCGCCGATCCTGCCGCCGAGGGACGGGTTCCTCTTCCTCGACCGGGAGAAGTTCGCCGCGTCCTTCGCCGCGGACCTGCCCGCCGCCGAGGCCCGGTTCCTGGCCGACTCCCAGGTGCCCTGGGGCCTGGACGCCCTCGGCGGAACGGTCGGCCACCCCGCCTGGCGGACGAAACCCAGCTTCTATCTGGCCGCCACCGACGACCGCATGATCCCGATCGCAGCCCAGCGCGCCATGGCGGAGCGGGCCGGCGCAGCCCTGACCGAGACCGGCGGCAGCCACGCGGTGTACGTGTCCGAGCCCGCCGAGGTCGCCGCGCTCGTCAGGCGGGCCGCCGGCGCGACAAGGAAGACAGCATGACCGGCGAGACCACTCCTCCCCTGTATCTGCGGGGCCGGTTCGCCCCGGTCCCCGAGGAGCACGGCGCGGCCGACCTCACCGTGCGCGGCGCCCTGCCGCCCGAACTGGACGGCCGCTATCTGCGCAACGGCCCCAACCCGCTGCCCGGCCGGGACGAGGGCCACTGGTTCACCGGCCCCGGCATGCTCCACGGGATCCGGCTGCGCGACGGCCGCGCCGAGTGGTACCGCAACCGATGGGTGCGCACCCGCCAGTTGGAGGGGCACCCCTTCATCCGCGAGGACGCGACCGTCGACCTGGCCGCGACGTCCGCCAACACGCATGTCATCCGGCACGCCGACACCGTGCTCGCCCTGTGCGAGGCGGGCCTTCCGTACTGGGTCACCCCGGCACTGGAGACCGTCGGGCCGTACGACTTCGAGGGGCGGCTGACCACCGCCATGACCGCACACCCCAAGGAGGACCCGGAAACCGGCGAACTGCACCTGTTCGGCGCTGGGTTCGCCCCGCCGTACCTCACCTACCACCGGGTCACCGCGGCGGGGCTGCTGCTGGACAGCCGGGTGGTCGACGTGCCGGGCCCGACGATGATGCACGACTTCGCCATCACCGAGCACCACATCGTGTGGCTGGACCTGCCCGTCGTCCTCGACCCCGCCCTGGCCGGACGCGGCGGCATGCCGTACCGGTGGGACGAGGCGTACGGCGCACGGCTCGGCACCATGCCCCGCACACCCGGCAGCACCGAAGTCACCTGGTACGACGTCGATCCCTGCTACGTCTTCCACGTGGGCAACGCCTACGAGGACCCCCGGGGGCGCATCGTGCTGGACGCGGTGCGCTACGACGAGGCCGGGTTCCAGAAGGCCTGGGGAGACATCGGCGGGCCCACCGGCCCGGACGCCCTGGGCGGGGTGCGGGAACCCGGCCGGACCGACGCTCCGGCCGTTTTGCACCGCTGGACCCTGGACCCGGCCACCGGCACGGTGACCGAGGCCCGGCTCGACGACCGCGCCGCCGAGTTCCCCACGCACGACGAGCGGCGCACCGGGCGCTCCCACCGCTATCTGTACACCGTCTCCGGCGGCGGCATCGCCAAGCACGACCTCGCCCGCCGAAGCAGCCAGGTGTACGAGACACCCGGCAGCCGCTGGGCCGGCGAGGCGGTGTTCGTACCGGCGGCGGACGGCACCGGCGAGGACGAGGGCTGGCTGCTCTCGCTCGTCTCGGACGAGGAGGGCGCGGCCGGGGAACTGCTCGTCCTCGACGCCGCGCGGCTGTCCGTACAGGCCGTGGTGGAACTGCCGTACCCCGTCCCCGCCGGCTTCCACGGCAGTTGGCTGCCCGAGCGCTGACGAGCGAAAGGTGTTCTCGGATGTTTCCCGGAGAGGGCCCCCTCGACCCGAAGCGCAGGGTCTACCCTGCCCCTGTCGCCGCGGGGGACGGGGGGCACTCCCGCTCCCCGGCCGACCACGGTTCGTGACACCTCACCGCGGAGGCGCTCAGGCATGGTGCCCCTCGACCGGCCCACGGATGCCGAACTCACCCGCAGGGCCCAGTCCGGCGAGACCGGAGCCCTGGGGGTGCTGCTCGCCCGCCATCAGGCGCCGATGCGCGCGGTGGCGCTGAGCCTGCTCGGCCATGGCCCCGACGCGGACGACGCGGTGCAGGACGCCGCGCTGACCGCGCTGCGACGCATCGGCGACGTACGCGATCCCGCGGCCGTGGGGGCCTGGCTCCGGGCGATCGTGCGCAACGCCGCCCGGATGCGGCTGCGCGACACCCGCGAGTCGCCGGGCCTGGAAGGCATCGGCCAACTGCTCCTTCGCGCCGACGAGCCGGCCCAGCCCGAGCGGATCGTCGAGCAGCACGCGATGCGGGACTGGATCTGGGACGCCGTGGCGGAACTGCCGCAGCAGCTCCGGCTGGTGCTGATGCTGCGGCACTTCAGCGGCATCACCTCCTACCAGGAGATCGCCGAGGCGTGCGAGGTGCCGGTCGGCACGGTGCGCAGCCGGCTGAGCCAGGCCCGGACGAAGATGGCGCAGGTGCTGCTGTCGACCGCCACGCAGTCGCACGACGACGCGACCGCGCTCACCGAGGAGAGCAGGCACGAGGCCGTGGCGACGCTGCGGGCATCGGAACGCGGCGCCCTGCCCCGGGAGATCTCCGAACTGTGGCCGGCGGAGACCGAACTGGTCGGCATCCTCGGTCGGCCGGGGGAGCGCATCCATCCCACCCCGGTCATGGGGGAGGTCCTGGAGAAGGGGGTGCGCCAGCATCTGCGCCATGTGGTGGCCAGCCGCGACATCACCATCTGGGAGATGGACGTCACCAACCCGGTCGATGCGACCGACCCCTGCCCGCCGACCCTGGCCTGGCTCATGTTCCGCCGCGACGGACGCGTCCAAAGGCTCCGGGTGGTCTTCCCCGGGCCGAAGCGCTGAACGCCCGCTCCCGACGGCGCCCCGCGGAATCACCTTCCGCGGGGCGCGGCCGTCTCAGGCTCCCGGCGCAGGCGGCGTACGCCCCTCGAAGGTCTCCAGGATGCGTTCCGCGGCCCGGGTCGCGGTCAACCTGCCCTCCCTGACCTGCCGTTCGAGGTCCGGGGCGGCCTCGCGCACCGCCGGGTCGGCGTGCAGCCGGCCGAGGAGTTCGTCGCGGACCATCGCCCAGGTCCAGCCGACCTGCTGATCGCGCCGCTTGGCGCTCAGCCGCCCGGCGGAGTCGAGCAGCGCCCGGTGCTGCTCCAGGCGCTCCCACACCAGCTCGAGGCCGGTCGATTCACGGGCGCTGCAACTGAGCACCGGCGGACTCCAGAACGCGTCCTTGCCGTGCATCAGCCGCAGCGCGCCCGCCAGTTCGCGGGCGGCGGCCTTCGCGTCCCGCTCGTGCGGGCCGTCCGCCTTGTTGACGGCGATCACGTCGGCCAGCTCCAGGACGCCCTTCTTGATGCCCTGCAACTGGTCACCGGTGCGCGCGAGCGTGAGCAGCAGGAAGGAGTCGACCATGTCGGCGACCGCGGTCTCCGACTGGCCCACACCGACGGTCTCCACGAGGATCACGTCGTAGCCCGCCGCCTCCATCACGACCATCGACTCCCGTGTCGCCTTCGCGACCCCGCCCAGCGTGCCCGCGCTGGGGGAGGGCCGGACGAAGGCGTCCGGGTCGACCGCGAGGCGCTCCATCCGGGTCTTGTCACCCAGGATGGAGCCACCGGTACGGGTCGAGGACGGGTCGACGGCGAGGACGGCGACCCGATGGCCCAGCGAGGTCAGCAGCGTGCCGAACGCGTCGATGAACGTCGACTTGCCGACCCCCGGCACCCCGCTGATGCCGATCCGCCGCGCCCGGCCGCTGTGCGGCAGGAGCTGGGTCAGCAACTCCTGTGCCAGCGCCCGGTGTTGCGGCCGGATGGACTCCACCAGCGTGATGGCGCGGGCCACGAGGGCCCGCTTGCCGTCGAGTACGCCCTTCACATATGCGTCGAGATCGATCGCGGCCATCGCGGCTCTACAGCTCGTGGCCGAGGTCGGCCGACAGCCGCTTCACCAGGTCGTGGGCCGCGTCCGGGATCACCGTCCCGGGCGGGAACACGGCCGTGGCGCCCATCTCCAGCAGCGTCGGCACGTCCTGCGGCGGGATCACCCCGCCGACCACGATCATGATGTCCTCGCGGCCCTCCTCGGCGAGCTTCTCGCGCAGCGCCGGTACGAGGGTCAGATGGCCCGCCGCCAGCGAGGAGACGCCGACCACGTGCACGTCCGCCTCGACCGCCTGCCGGGCGACCTCCTCGGGCGTCTGGAACAGCGGGCCGACGTCGACGTCGAAGCCGAGGTCGGCGAAGGCGGTCGCGATCACCTTCTGGCCGCGGTCGTGGCCGTCCTGGCCCATCTTGGCGACGAGGATGCGCGGGCGGCGCCCCTCGGCCTCCTCGAAGGCGTCCACCAGGGCACGGGTGCGGTCCACGTTCGGGGACTGGCCTGCTTCGTTGCGGTACACGCCGGAAATCGTACGGATCTGGCTCGCGTGCCGGCCGTACACCTTCTCCAGGGCGTCGGAGATCTCACCGACGGTCGCCTTGGCGCGGGCCGCGTGGACGGCCAGCTCCAGCAGGTTCTCCGTGCCGTCGGCCGCCCGCGTGAGCGCGTCCAGCGCGTCCCGGCAGGCCTGCTCGTCCCGCTCCGCGCGCAGCCGCCGCAGCTTCTCGATCTGCTGGGCGCGCACCGAGGAGTTGTCGACCTTGAGGACCTCGATCTGCTCGTCGCTGTCCACCCGGTACTTGTTGACGCCGATCACCGGCTGCCGGCCCGAGTCGATACGGGCCTGGGTGCGGGCCGCCGCCTCCTCCACACGCAGCTTCGGGATACCGGCGTCGATGGCCTGCGCCATGCCGCCCGCCTGCTCGACCTCCTGGATGTGCGCCCAGGCCTTGCGGGCGAGGTCGTAGGTCAGCCGCTCCACGTAGGCGCTGCCGCCCCACGGGTCGATGACCCGGGTGGTGCCCGACTCCTGCTGGATGAGCAGCTGGGTGTTGCGGGCGATGCGCGCGGAGAAGTCGGTCGGCAGGGCGAGCGCCTCGTCCAGGGCGTTGGTGTGCAGCGACTGGGTGTGGCCCTGGGTCGCGGCCATCGCCTCCACGGCCGTACGCGTGACGTTGTTGAACACGTCCTGCGCGGTCAGCGACCAGCCCGAGGTCTGCGAATGGGTGCGCAGGGACAGGGACTTGGTGTTCTTCGGCTCGAACTGCGAGACCAGCTTGGCCCACAGCAGCCGCGCCGCCCGCAGCTTCGCGACCTCCATGAAGAAGTTCATGCCGATCGCCCAGAAGAACGAGAGCCGGGGCGCGAACGCGTCCACGTCCAGGCCCGCTTCCCGGCCCGCCCGGATGTACTCGACGCCGTCCGCGAGCGTGTACGCCAGCTCCAGGTCGGCCGTGGCACCGGCCTCCTGGATGTGGTAGCCGGAGATGGAGATCGAGTTGTAGCGGGGCATCCGCTGCGAGGTGTACGCGAAGATGTCGGAGATGATCCGCATCGACGGCTTCGGCGGATAGATGTAGGTGTTGCGGACCATGAACTCCTTGAGGATGTCGTTCTGGATGGTCCCGGCCAGCTTCTCGGGCGGTACGCCCTGCTCCTCCGCCGCCACGATGTACAGCGCGAGCACCGGCAGCACGGCGCCGTTCATCGTCATCGACACGGTCATCCGGTCCAGCGGGATGCCGTCGAACAGCTGCCGCATGTCGTAGATCGAGTCGATGGCCACGCCCGCCATGCCGACGTCACCGGTCACCCGCGGGTGGTCGCTGTCGTAGCCGCGGTGCGTGGGCAGGTCGAAGGCGACCGACAGGCCCTTCTGACCGGCCGCCAGATTGCGCCGGTAGAACGCGTTGGACTCCTCGGCGGTGGAGAAGCCCGCGTACTGGCGGATCGTCCAGGGCTGGTTGACGTACATCGTCGGGTAGGGGCCGCGCAGATACGGCGCGGCGCCCGGGTAGGTGCCCAGGAAGTCCAGGCCCTCCAGGTCGCGGCCGGTGTACAGCGGCTTGACCCCGATGCCCTCGGGGGTCTCCCACAGCGGCTCTTCGCCGCCGGTGGCCCGCTTGACGGCCGAGCGCCATTCCTCGGCACTGCCGTCGGCGGCCGGCGTCCCCAGCTCGATGCCGGAGAAGTCGGGGATTCCCATCAGGACACTCCCATGCGGTCGAGGGTCGCGGACAGCACATCCACGGCGTCACAGCCCGCGAAGACGTACGAGTCGATACCGGAGTAGTCGCCCCGGCCCGCCAGGAACACATGCCGGGCACCGGCCGCGCGCAGCGACTCGGCGGCCTGCTGGGCCTGTTCGGCGTACAGGGCGTCGCTGGAGCACAGCACGGCCTGTGTGGCGCCGCTGGCCTCGAAGCCGCCCTCGGTGACCGGCTCGATGCCGCCCGCCTGGAAGAGGTTGGCGGCGAAGGTGGCACGCGCGGTGTACTCGGTGGCCGAGCCCAGCGTGGCGAGGAAGACCCGCGGGCGGGCGCCGGTGGCCGAGAGATGGGCGTCGGAGCGGGCGCGCAGCGCCTCGTACCCCTCGTCGCGGCGCACCCGGGGCAGCCCGCCGGACGGCGGCTCGGGCGCTCGCACGCGCTCCACCGGCTTCTCGGCGAGCAGCGGGAACTCGCTGACGCCGGTGATGGGCTCACGGCGCTTGGCGAGCTTCTCGGAGCGCTCCGCCCAGGTCGCCGCGAGGTCGGTGCGCAGCCGGCCGGAGCGCAGCACGGCCGCCTGGCCGCCGTCGCGCTCGATCGACCGGAAGAACTCCCAGGCGGCCTGCGCGAGTTCCTCGGTGAGCCGCTCGACGTACCAGGAGCCGCCCGCCGGGTCGATGACCCGGGCCAGGTGGGACTCCTCGATGAGGATCGTGGAGGTGTTGCGGGCGATGCGGCGGGCGAACGAGTCGGGCAGGCCCAGCGCGTGGTCGAACGGCAGCACGGTGACGGAGTCGGCGCCGCCCACCCCGGCGGCCAGCGTGGCGACGGTCGTGCGGAGCATGTTCACCCACGGGTCGCGGCGGGTCATCATCACCGGCGAGGTCACCGCGTGCTGCACCTGCGCACCCGGCGCCCCGCAGACCTCGGCGACCCGGGCCCACAGCCGGCGCGCGGCGCGCAGCTTGGCGACGGTGAGGAACTGGTCGGCGGTGGCCGCGTAACGGAACTCCAGCTGGGCCGCGGCCTGTTCGGCACTCAGCCCGGCCTCGGTCAGGGCGCGCAGGTAGGCCACACCGGTGGCGAGGCAGGCACCCAGCTCCTGAGCGGCCGAGCCGCCCGCCTCGTGGTACGGAAGCGCGTCGACGGTCAGGGCGCGCAGGCCCGGGTACTGCCCGGCGCAGCGCGCGGCCAGGGCGGCGTACGGCGCGAAGTCCAGGGCCGTGCCCGTACGGGCCTCGTACCCGAGCGGGTCGCCGCCCAGATTGCCGCGTACGGCCCCCGCGTCCACGCCGGCCTCGGCGTACAGCCGCAGCAGCGTCTCGGCGGCCCGCTCGGTGTCCCGGCCCGCGTCCAGGACGACCGGCGCCAGGTCGAGGTAGACGCCCTCCAGCGCCCGGCCCAGCTCGGCGACCGGGAAGCCGCCCTCGCCCAGCACGAGCCACAGCGAGGTGCCGCCGTTCTCCAGGTCGGCGAGCACGGCGTGCTCGGTGAGGGCGGTGTGCTGCTGCCGCACGTCCCAGCCGCCCGCGGTGTTGCCCTCCGGTCGGCCGCCGCGCAGATACGGCGCGAAGCCGGGCAGGCCGGGGTCGGGCGCGCCGTCGCGCGCGGTGTAGAGGGGCCGGGTGCGCAGCCCGTCCTCCAACTTCGTGGACAGGGCGTCCTCAGCTGCCGCGCCCGAGACATCCTTGCCCGACTTGCGCAGCACACCCTCGACCAGGCGTTGCCACTGCTCGTGCGTCGTGTCAGGGAACTCGGCGGCCAGGGGGAGCCCGTCGTCAGGCAGGACCGTCATGGCTCGGATGCTAGGGCAGGGCGCTTGAGCGAGCGTGGGAATCCGCTTGTGAGGTTTCTCCACTTGCTTTTGTGATCCGCGCCGCTCAGCCGCCGGGGCCCGGCCGCTCAGTCGCCGGAGACGCCCTCGAGGTCCGGCAGCAGCGCGCCCATCGCGGCGCGTTGCTCTGTGCCCATCGAGTCGGCGAGGGCCTGCCGGACGGTCCCCGCGAGCAGGCCGGAGGTCTCGCCCAGCCGTGCGCGCGCCTTCTCGGTGAGGGCGACCTGCACGCCGCGCTTGTCGCCGCACACGGACGTGCGGGTGACGAGGCCGGCCCGCTGCAGGCAGGCGATCTGGTAGGTGAGCCGGGTCTTGGGGCGGCCGAGGAGATCGGCCACCTGGGTCATCCGCAGTCCCGTGCGGGGCTGTTCCGCCAGCAGGCACAGGATCAGGAACTCGTCGTGGGAGACGTCGAGGGTCTCCTTCACGACCGAGCGCATTCGCTGCTCCACGGCGCCCGTCGCGGCCAGCAGGATCATCCACGCGCGCAGCTCGCCGGGCAGCAGTCCGTCGCCCGCGGCGGGGCATGCGAACTGGTCGGCGGGGTGCGCGTCGCTTCCTGACATGGTTCGAGTCTACCTGTCGTCCATTTTTGGACGAGGTGGTTGTCCAAATTTGGATGAGGCGCTAGCGTGTGCCCGAACGGGGTCATCCAAATTTGGACCAAAGAATCCGGGAGTACGACCATGACCGTCGCCGTGCAGACAGGCACCTGGCAGCTCGACCAGGCCGCGTCCACCGTGGGACTGCGGCACACGACCATGTGGGGCCTGGTCACGGTGAAGGGCACGTTCACCGCGGTCAGCGGCCAGGGCGAGGTCAGGCCCGACGGGTCGGCCGCCGGCACCGTGACCCTGGACGTCGCCTCCCTGGACACGAAGAACGCCAAGCGGGACACCCACCTGCGCTCGGCCGACTTCTTCGACGCGGGCAACCACCCGGAGATCACCTTCGCCGTCGGCGGCGCCGAGCGCCTCGACGGCGACGACGTGCGCGTCACGGGTCAGCTGACGGTGCGGGGCACCAGCAGGCCCGTCACCTTCACCGCGCGCCTGACCGACGCGAGCGCCGAGGCGCTCACCCTGGACGCGGAGTTCACCGTGGACCGCGGGCAGTTCGGCATGGGCTGGAACCAACTGGGCATGATGCGCGCCCTGACCACGGTGACGGCCGGGCTGCGCTTCACGCGTACGGCGGCCTGACCGACGCACTCGGTCCTCGCGCCCCAGGGTCCTCGAACCTCGGACCCGGGGCGCGAGGACCCTTGCGTTCAGCCCTTGATGCCCAGCTCGGCCCGGCTCACGTCGATCGTGGAGAGCGTCTGCGGGGTCGCCGTGAAGGCGCGCAGCCTGATGTGGGTGTTCTTCTTCACCGGCAGCGGGAACCCGCCCTTGGGCGCCCGCAGCACGAGGGTCGCCGTGCCGTGCGCGGGGATCGTGGCCGGGCCGTGCGCCAGCGACCAGTACTTGTTCATGCCCTGGCCGGTCGTCAGCATGTAGTGCGGGGTCAGCGCGTCGCTCCCGGTGTTGGCGACCCGCACGGTCAGCGTCGACAGGGTGCGCTTGGAGCCGTGCCGGGCCGCCGTGATGTCCATCCGCAGCGGCGGCTTCCCCGTCGCGGCCAGGGTCGCGCTCACCAGCGCCGGAAGCACCAGCACCGCGACGGCCGCGGCCAGGGCGGGACGGCGGCGCCGACCCGTGAGCCACCGGGGCCGCGGCTGCCACGCCTGCGAGAAGTCCGACAGCGGCACGGTGATCGCCGCGGCCAGCCACAGCGGCGTCATCATCAGGTAGTAGCCGTCCTGGGACCGGGTCGCCAGATAGAACGCGCACCAGGGCAGCACGGTCGCGGCCGGGCCCAGCCGCCGCACGAACAGCACGAACAGCGCCAGCAGGGCCGCGGCGAGCAGCATGCTCGCGTGGCCGTACCAGTCGAGCCGGTCGCTGCCGTGGGTGAAGTACAGCGAGATGTCGACCAGGCCCTGCCCGTGCAGCACCGCGCCCTGGGTCAGCGGCAGGGCGATGCCCTGCAGCCACGGACCGGGCTCGCTCACGACGAAGTAGGCGTTGATCAGGAACCAGGTGAGGACCGCGATCCCGGTGATCCGCAGCACCACCCGTGCGGCCTCCCGCCCGCCGAGTTCACCGCGGCGTACGGCGTAGATCCCGGCCAGCAGGAAGGGGGTGACGAACCAGGGCAGTTGCTGGGCCGCGCACGCGGCGCCGAGACACACGGCCCGCGCGATCCCGGCGGCACCCAGCCGGCCCCCGGCGCCGAACCGCGGCCAGCGCACGACCACCGGCATCAGCAGCACCAGGCCGACGATCGCCGGGTAGCCCTGACGGGCGTACATCGGCAGGAAGCTGAAGCCCAGGCAGATCATCGTGGCCGCGGAGCGCCACGGGGCCGGCAGCAGCCGCCACAGCGCGACCGTGCCCACGATCAGGACGACCGTCACCGCCGCCGTCGCCGGGGCGCCGTTGTGGCCGAGCCACAGGAAGGGCGCGGTGAGCAGCGGCGCGAGCGGCGGATAGCCGTACGTGAAGTCGTAGCCGCCGGTCGTCGTCGCCGTCAGGGCGACGCCCTTGATGTGGAAGAGCCACGGCCACGGCTGGTCGTACACCTGGTGTCCATGGACGATCTCCGTGGCGGCCTGTGTGGTCAGGACCGCCTCGTCGCCGCCCGCGTGGTTCAGCGCCCAGGTGCACACGGTGAGCGCGATCGCGGTCACGAGCACGATCACGTCGAGCCGCGCCAGCGAGCGCGCCCGGCGGACCGTCAGCGTGAGCACGCCGGTCACCAGGATCGAGGCGTAACAGACGGAGATGATCCCCGCGAGGATCAGCTTGTGGGTCGCGGCCTGTGTCCACACCGTGCGCGTACCGATGAACAGGCTCACGTCGGCGAGCAGCGTCAGCACACGGTGCCACTGCGCGGGAGCTTCGGGGACCCCCGCGCGGGCGACCGGTACGGCGGACACCGCCGACTGCGTCCGCCGGCCGGGCGTCACCTGCTGTGTTTCTGCCAAGTGCACGTCACTGGACGCTAACGGTGGCCGGTGAGCGCGGCGTGGCGGCATGTGAAGAGTCCGGTATGAGGGCGGTAAGAAGCGGGCGTAATCGTACATGTGCCGCAGGTCATACCCGGCGGGTGACACCGAACCCGGTCGCGCAGTGTGTCGCGGTTGGGCCGAACGGGTGACTTGGCGTAAGAATTGGCTGGTGCAGGCATGGAGTGCGAGTCAGGTCGGGGGGAGCCGGTGAACCGCTACGACGTCACCGATGAACAGTGGGAGGGGCTCGCCCAGGTCGTGCCGCTGCGAGGCAGGGACGCCTGGCCGTCCGCGGTGAACCACCGCTCGCTGCCCGACGCCGAGACCGAGACCCGGCGCCGGTTCGTGGTCCTCAGGGTCAACGTCTTCGCGGACGCCCGCGACGTCGCCGAGACCCTGATGGCCGGCGCACCGGTCCTGCTCGACCTGTCCGGCGCGGAGACCGAGGTCGCCAAGCGGGTCCTGGACTTCAGCACGGGCGTGGTCTTCGGCCTGGGCAGCGGCATGCACCGCGTCGACCGCAATGTGTTCCTCCTCACCCCGCCCGGCACCGAGGTCAGCGGGCTGATGGAGGGCGCGGGGGTGTCGGGCGGCTGACCCGGGGCACCGACCCCGGAAGTCCCGTCCGCCCGGCGGGGGCGGGCCCTGGTGGCCTGCGCGCCCCCGCCTCGTCCCGGTCCGTCCCCCGATCGTAGGAACGCCGCGAGGGCAAAACGGTTCGTCGGGGAGGGCGGGTTCTACCGTCCCGGTATGGCCGTGCCTTCCGTGTCCGCCGGGCCTTCGCTGGGCGACGCGTCCACTGCGACCGTTCCCGCGCAGTCCCGCGAGTCCAGTGAGTCCCGCGAGTCCCCTGAGTCCAGGACGTGCCCCGATGTGCGCGCCCGGATCACCGAGCTGCGGCTGTCGGCCTTCGCCGGGCATCGGCGGGTCGGCTTTCCGCTGGGGTCCGTCACGCTGTTCGCGGGGCACAGCGGCGCGGGGAAGACGACCGCGCTCGCCGCGTACGAGGCGCTCGCCCGGCTCGGCGGCGGAGCGTCGCTCCTCGAGGCGTTCCCCGACCCGCTCGCCTGTGTGCCGCAGCGGGCACGCCCCGATGCCGGCGGGCGGCGGGGCTTCCGGATCGGATGCACGGCCGACGGCGCCGAGGGGCCGGTCCGGCTCGACATCGCCGTACAGGCCGAGCCGGACCTGCGGATCGTGGGGGAGCGGCTGACCGCGGGCGGGATCGTCCTGCTGCAGAGCGCGCTGCGCGACCCCGGACGCCGGACCGTGCAGGCCGCCTGGCACACCGCGGGCTCCGCCCCGGTGACCCGCGCCCCGCTCCCCGACGACCGCCTCGGCACCGCACTGCTGCCGCTGCGCGTGGCCGGCAAGACGGACGGACAGCGCCATGTGCTCGCCGCGGCGGAGCAGATGGTGGTCGCGCTGCGCTCGGTCTTCGCCTGCGACCCCCGCCCGGAGTGCATGCGCACTCCCGTCCCCACCGGCTCCGGCCGGCTGCTGCCCGGCTGCGACAACCTCGCCGACGTACTGTGGCGCACCCGCGCGGAGTGCGGCCGCCGGCACGGCCTGCTGGTCGAGGCGCTGCGCGCGGGTTGCGCCGGCCCGGTCGCCGACATGGTCGCCGAACCCCTGTCGGACGGCACGGTACGGGCGCTGCTCGACCGCGGCGACGGCCCGCGCACCGAACTGGCCCGGCTCGGCGACGGCGAGCTGCGCTACCTCGCCCTGACGCTGGTGCTGCTCACCGGACCCGGCGTCCTGGACCTGGACGCCCCGGGCGAGGTGCCCGACGCCCTGCGCACCCTCACCGTCCTGGCGGACGGCCTCGACCGCTGCCTCGACCCGCGCCAGCGCCGCGAACTGCTGCGCACGGCCGCCCGGATGGGCGAGCGCGGGCACATCCGGTGCGTGGGCGCGGTGAGCGACGCCTCGTGGGCCGCCGGGGTCGCGGGCGTCACAGTGGTACACCTGGACGCGTGACCGAACCCCTCGATCTGGCCCGACTCCAGCGCAGACTCGCCGAGTTCGCGGCCGCGCGGAACTGGCAGCCCTACCACACGCCCAAGAACCTCGCCGCCGCCCTCTCGGTGGAGGCATCCGAACTGGTAGAGATCTTCCAGTGGTTGACCCCCGAGGAGTCGGCCCGGGTGATGGCCGACCCCGCCGCCGCGCCCCGCGTCACGGACGAGGTCGCCGATGTCCTCGCCTATCTGCTGCAGTTCTGCGAGGTCCTCGGCATCGACCCGCTGGCCGCTCTGGACGCCAAGATCGCCCGCAACGAACGGCGGTTTCCGGTCGCCGACGCGGACGACGGGGCCGAACCCGGCCAACACCCGGAATCCTGAATTCCGTTATCACGCTCCGTAAGAAATTCTCCAGTCGAATCCGAATTGTTGTCCAGAGATTTCCGTTTACCTCTGGCTTTTCGCCCCATGGACCCTCACTCTGGGTAGTGGACAAGGGAGTTCAAGCGAAGGTCCGAAGAAGTGCGTGGAGGGACGGGGGCGACGAATGGATGCGATACGGCTCATCCTCACGAGCAGGCGAGCCCTGGCGGGTGCCGCCGACGCGGGCGAGATCATGACGGAGGTGTGGCAGGCGCAGGCCCTGGCCCAGGCGATCGGCAGCCGGCTCGCCGTCTCCGGACCGCCGGAGCTGCGCGGCGAGGCGCTCGGCCTGACCGAACTGGCCGGCCGGGGCTGCGGGGTCCTGGACCCGCCCGAGATCGACCTGGGCGATCTGCGCGCCGCCCAGCTCACCGAGCTGGACGACGCCCGCGAGACCCTGCTCTGCCTCGGCGGCCTGCTCGGCGAGGTCGGCATCGCCCTGGTCGGCATGGCCAGCTCCGCGGCCGACGAGACGACGTACTGGCAGTGCATGGAGGCCATCGACGCGGCCGACGAGTCCCGTGACCGCGTCCTGGAGATGCTGCGCAAGCTGGCGGCGCGGGAGGAGTTGTTACCGGAGAGCGGAAGCGAGAACAGCACCTCCGGCGCCGTGTGAGAACGCGCCGACCGGCACGGTCGGTACGGCACCGGCGCACATCTCAGCCCAGGTCGGCCTCTTCGGCGCCGTCCTGACCGCCGTGCAGATCAGCCAGCTCCGACAGATCTGCGTTCAACGCGGCCATCAGCTCTTCCAGCTCCTCCAGCAGGCCCTTCGGCCGGTCGGCGGAGCCAATCGTGGCGGAGCCACTCTCTTCGGACAATGACGGCCTCCTCGGCCCCCCCGGCCCGGCAGGACCGGCACGACGACGCGCGACGGCGGCCGCCGTCCGGCGCGGGCGCCGGACGGTCCGGCTCCGACGTCCCAACGATCACCGCCCTGGCCGGTCACTGGCCCGCACGGCGCCCGGCGCGCCCGGTGCGCGATTTTCACCCGACCGGGGACGCCCCCGCCGGGCGGTACCGACGCGGTTGACGCGGCGCGCGGCATGCAGGATAGGTGTATGGACCTTCGAATCTTCACCGAGCCCCA
Organism: Streptomyces yokosukanensis; assembly: GCF_001514035.1. GTDB lineage: Bacteria > Actinomycetota > Actinomycetes > Streptomycetales > Streptomycetaceae > Streptomyces > Streptomyces yokosukanensis. Next base: position 56,397 of record NZ_KQ948212.1, read on the forward strand.
GCAGGGGGCCACCTACGACACCTTGCTCACCGTGGCGAAAGCCACCGAGGACCTCGGCTTCGACGCCTTCTTCCGTTCCGACCACTACCTCCGCATGGGCAGCGTCGACGGCCTGCCCGGACCCACGGACGCCTGGCTCACGCTGGCCGGCCTGGCCCGCGAGACCAAGCGCATCCGCCTCGGCACGCTGATGACGGCCGGCACCTTCCGGCTGCCCGGCGTGCTCGCCATCCAGGTCGCCCAGGTCGACCAGATGTCCGGCGGCCGGGTGGAGCTGGGCCTCGGCGCGGGCTGGTTCGAGGAGGAGCACAAGGCGTACGGCATCCCGTTCCCGAAGGAGAAGTTCGCCCGACTGGAGGAGCAGCTCGCGATCGTCACCGGGCTGTGGGCGACCGAGGTGGGCAAGACCTTCGACTTCCACGGCACGTACTACGACCTCACCGGGTCGCCCGCGCTGCCCAAGCCCGCCCAGGGCAAGGTCCCGGTGCTCATCGGGGGCCACGGCGCGACCCGTACGCCGCGGCTGGCCGCGACGTACGCCGACGAGTTCAACATCCCGTTCGCCTCGGTCGAGGACAGCGAGCGGCAGTTCGGCCGGGTGCGGGCCGCCGCCGAGGAGGCCGGCCGCGGTGCGGACGCGCTGACGTACTCCAACGCGCTCGTCGTCTGTGTCGGCCGGGACGACCAGGAGGTCGCCCGGCGTGCCGCCGTGATCGGCCGTGAGGTGGACGAGCTGAAGGCCAACGGCCTGGCCGGCTCCCCGGCCGAGGTCGTCGACAAGATCGGCCGGTATGCGGAGATCGGCTCCCGGCGGATCTATCTGCAGGTCCTGGACCTCGACGACCTGGACCACCTGGAGCTGATCTCGGCCCAGGTCCAGTCGCAGCTGTCGTAGGACGAACGCCTCCCGGCGGACGGAGGCGGGCTCCGCCGGACCGGTGCGGTCGACGGAGCCCGCACCGGTCGGCACCGCGGGCGATGCCGGTCCCGGTGGCGCAGCCCTCGGTGCGAAGGCTCAGCCGCGCTGGGCGAAGCCGTAGTCGAGGATCTTCGTGGCGTCCTTGAAGCGCTGGTCCGCCGAGGTGTCGGCGAGCACCGTGCCCACGACCGTGCGGGTGCCGCGGGTCGCCGCGAACACCAGGCAGAACTGAGCCTCCGGCCCGGAGCCGGTCTTCACGCCGATCGCGCCCCGGTAGGAGCCGAGCAGCTTGTTGGAGTTCTCCCACGCGGCCATGGGGTGCGTTCCGCCGCCCGGCCGGTAGGACTGCATGTCCTTGTACACCTTGGTGCCGACGACCTTCTTGAACGTCGGGATCTTCAGCGCGACCCCGGCCAGCTTCGCCAGGTCGCGCGGCGAGGCGTAGTTGTTGCCGTTGGACACCCCGTCGAAGGAATCGAAGTGGGTGTTCTTCAGGCCGAGTTCGCGCGCCTTGCCGTTCATCTCGGCGATGAACGACGCGGTCCGCCCGGCCGTCGTCGACCCGCTGCCGTAGGTGTCGGCGAGCGCGTAGGCCGCGTCGCAGCCCGACGGCAGCAGCAGCCCGTAGAGCAGGTCGCGCACCTTCATCGAGTCGCCGAGGATCAGGCGGGCGCTCGAATAGCGCAGTTGGCCCGTGGCGGGGTCGATGACGTAGTCCGTGTACTCCTTCTTGATCTTCACCTTCCGGTCGAGGTCCAGGTGCGGCTGGGACAGCACCACGAGCGCGGTCATGATCTTCGTCGTGGACCCCGTGCGCAGCCGTCCGTCCGACGCCTTGCCGAACAGCGTCTTTCCCGTGGCCGGGTTCAGCGCGTACGCGCCCTGGGCCGACACCTGCGGTGCCGTGGCCGCGCGGGCGGGTGCGGCCGCGAGGACTCCCGTGGTCAAGGCCGTGCTCGCCAGTGCCGCGACGACGGTTCTCCTGCGGGCGCGCACTCCATGGCCGTAGGTCATTGTTCCCCCTCGAGTCAGTGGTCAGTTGACGGTGGATCACTTCACCAGATGCGGGCCCCTCGGGCCATGGTGGAGATCACAGGGATCAGCTGAGGAGATCCTGTGGACAATCCGTGCCGGAACTGTGGGTTCCGTCACAGCGTTCATGATCCCGGCCTGATCGGATGACCCCGTGCGCAAAGTCCTGCCTCTCGCCCTCACCGGCCTGTTCGCCCTGTCCGCCTGCCAGTTCACCGATCAGGACGACCCCGTCGACGAGTCCCGCCGCCTCGACTCCATGGCCGCGCTCCCGCTGCACACCTACCTCCCGGACCCCGCCTCGGACGGCGCGAAGGCGATCGGCAGGGCTCAGTGGCTCCTCGGGAAGCAGTGCATGGTCCGGCTGGGCTTCAGCGGTTTCAGGGTGCTCGACGTCGAGGCGGTCGAGTCGACGTACCCCGTCCGGCAGGGCGAGTCGTCGAGCCCGGACACGCCGGGCGACGACAACCCGTACGGCGTCGTCGACCCCGACCTGGCCTCCGAGCGCGGCTACCACAACCGGCGACCGGACGCCTCCGCCCAGCCCCAGGAGTGGCCCGCCGACCAGTACGCCGCCCTCACCGGCCGCTTCGAGTCCCACGGCGGCAGCGGTGCCGCGCACGGCCGTCGCATCCCCGAGGGCGGCTGCCTGGGGCAGGCGACGCGGAAGATCTACGGCTCGCCGCCCACGGCGACGAAGGTCAACGGCCTGAAGCTCTCCGGCTATTACTCGCTCGCCATGGAGCTGTGGTACGAGTCCCGCAAGCAGGCCGGCAAGGACCCGGGCTGGAAGAAGGCGGACAGGGCGTGGTCGGCCTGCATGAAGAAGAAGGGCTTCCACTACGCCGACCCGGACGAGGCGTCCCTGGACTCCGACTGGTTCGGGCACGGCAAGCCGTCGGACAAGGAGAGGAAGACCGCGGCCGCGGACGCCCACTGCAAGCTCGACACCGGCTACGTCCCGGCCGTGCACGCCCTGGAGGCGCACGCGCAGAAGAGCGTCATCGCCAGGAACAAGCAGAAGCTGGAGGCCATGCGCGCGGCGGACGAGCGGGCGGTGCGAAGCGCCCGGACGATCGTCGCCGACGCGACATGACGTACACCAGGGGTACGAGGTCCCGGGGGGAAGCAGGGAAAACCTGTGGTCGGCGAGGGCTGAAACCGGAAGACTCGGACATGTGTTCCTGACGATCTCCACGCGCGGCGACGCCGCCCACCCGGCCACCGACCTCGGATACCTGCTGCACAAGCACCCCGACAAGGCGCAGAAGTTCTCCACGTCCTACGGCACGGCGCACGTCTTCTACCCCGAGGCGGACGACCTGCGCTGCACGGCCGCGCTGCTGCTGGAGATCGATCCGGTCGCCCTGGTCCGGCGGGGCAAGGGCAAGGGCCGCGGCGGCGCGCCCGACGCGGCGCTCGCCCAGTACGTCAACGACCGCCCCTACGCGGCCTCCTCGCTGCTCGCCGTCGCGCTCAGCGCCGTCTTCTCCAGCGCCCTGCGCGGGATGTGCACCGCCCGCCCCGAGCGGGCCGCGGCCCCGCTGCCGCTGCGCATCGAGGTGCCGGCGCTGCCCGCCCGCGGCGGGGCCGATCTCGTACGACGGCTGTTCGAGCCGCTCGGCTGGAGCGTGAGCGCCGACCCGGTCGCGCTCGACACCGCGTTCCCGCAGTGGGGCGACTCGCGCTATGTCCGCCTGGTCCTGGAGTCGCGGGCGCTGACCCTCGCCGAGGCGCTGCGCCATCTGTACGTCCTGCTGCCGGTCCTCGACGACGCCAAACACTACTGGGTCTCCTCCGACGAGGTCGACAAGCTGCTGCGGGCCGGTGAAGGCTGGCTGCCCGGGCATCCGGAGCAGAAGCTGATCACCACGCGGTATCTCTCCCGCCGCTGGTCGCTGACCCGGCAGGCGATGGAGCGGCTGGAGCTGGTGCGGCTCGCCGAGGCCGACGACAGCGAGGTCGAGGAGATCGACAACGCGGTCGAGGAGGAGACCGAGGCGGAGGAGAAGCCGACACCGCTCGCCGTGCGGCGCAGGGAGGCGATCGTCGCCGCCCTGCACGCGGCCGGAGCCGCCCGGGTCCTCGACCTCGGCTGCGGACAGGGCCAGCTGGTGCAGGAGCTGCTCAAGGACGTGCGGTTCACCGAGGTGGCCGGCGTCGACGTCTCCGTGCGGGCCCTCACCATCGCCTCGCGCCGGCTGAAGCTGGACCGCATGGGGGAGCGGCAGGCCGCCCGCGTCAAGCTGTTCCAGGGCTCGCTCGCCTACACCGACAACCGGCTCAAGGGCTACGACGCGGCCGTGCTCAGCGAGGTGATCGAGCACCTCGACCTGCCCCGGCTGCCCGCCCTGGAGTACGCCGTGTTCGGTCACGCGCGCCCGCGCACGGTCCTCGTGACCACCCCGAACGTCGAGTACAACGTCCGCTGGGAGTCCCTGCCCGCCGGACACGTGCGGCACGGCGACCACCGCTTCGAGTGGACCCGCGAGGAGTTCCGCACCTGGGCGGCGACGGTCGGCGAACGGCACGGATACGACGTGGAGTTCGTACCCGTCGGGCCGGACGACCCCGAGGTCGGTCCGCCCACCCAGATGGCGGTGTTCCACCGCGGCGACACCGAGAAGGAGGCGAAGGCGGCATGACCGAGACGCAGAACGGGGGACGGGTCCTCCCCGTCACCGACCTCTCCCTGGTGGTGCTCGTCGGCGCCTCCGGCTCCGGCAAGTCCACCTTCGCCCGGCGGCACTTCAAGCCCACCGAGGTCATCTCCTCGGACTTCTGCCGCGGCCTGGTCTGCGACGACGAGAACGACCAGAGCGCGACGAGGGACGCCTTCGACGTCCTGCACTACATCGCCGGCAAGCGGCTGGCCGCCGGCCGGCGCACCGTCGTGGACGCCACCAGCGTGCAGCAGGACGCCCGGCGTCAGCTGATCGAGCTGGCCAGGAAGTACGACGTGCTGCCCGTCGCCATCGTGCTGGACATGCCGGAGGAGGTGTGCGCCGAGCGCAACGCGGTCCGCTCCGACCGCGCCGACATGCCGCGCCGGGTCATCCAGCGGCACATCCGCGAACTGCGCCGTTCCCTCAGGCATCTGGAGCGCGAGGGCTTCCGCAAGGTGCACGTCCTGCGCGGCGTCGAGGAGGCGGAGAGCGCCGTCGTCGTCACCGAGAAGCGCTTCAACGACCTGACCCATCTCACCGGCCCCTTCGACATCGTCGGCGACATCCACGGCTGTGCGTCCGAACTGGAGTCCCTGCTGGTCCAGCTGGGCTACACCGACGGCGTCCACCCCGAGGGCCGTACCGCCGTCTTCGTCGGCGACCTGGTCGACCGCGGCCCGGACACCCCGGGGGTGCTGCGCCGGGTGATGACCATGGTCGAGACGGGCAACGCGCTGTGCGTGCCGGGCAACCACGAGAACAAGTACGGCCGTCACCTCAAGGGCCGCAAGGTCCAGCACACCCATGGCGTGGCCGAGACGATCGCGCAGATGGAGGGCGAGAGCGAGGAGTTCAAGGCGCGGGTGCGGCAGTTCCTGGACGGGCTGGTCAGCCATTACGTCCTTGACGGCGGCAGGCTGGTCGTCTGCCACGCCGGCCTGCCCGAGAAGTACCACGGCCGCACCTCCGGCCGGGTCCGCTCGCACGCCCTGTACGGCGACACCACCGGCGAGACGGACGAGTTCGGGCTGCCGGTGCGCTACCCGTGGGCGGAGGACTACCGGGGCCGTGCCGCGGTGGTCTACGGCCACACCCCGGTGCCCGAGGCGACGTGGCTGAACAACACCATCTGCCTGGACACGGGCGCGGTCTTCGGCGGCAAGCTGACCGCGCTGCGCTGGCCGGAGCGGGAACTGGTCGACGTACCGGCCGAGCGGGTCTGGTACGAGCCGACGCGCCCGCTGCGCTCCGAGGCCCCCGGCGGACAGGACGGCCGGCCGCTGGACCTGGCGGACGTGTACGGCCGCAGGGCCGTGGAGACCCGGTACGCGGGCAGGGTGGCGGTCCGGGAGGAGAACGCGGCGGCGGCCCTGGAGGTCATGAGCCGCTTCGCCATCGATCCGCGCCTGCTGCCCTATCTGCCGCCGACCATGGCACCGACGGCGACCTCGCAGGTCGACGGCTACTTGGAGCACCCGGTCGAGGCGTTCGCGCAGTACGCGGCGGACGGCGTCGAGCGGGTCGTGTGCGAGGAGAAGCACATGGGCTCGCGGGCCGTGGCCCTGGTGTGCCGGGACGCGGAGGCGGCACGCAGGCGGTTCGGTGCGGAAGGACCCACGGGATCCCTCTGGACCCGTACCGGGCGGCCGTTCTTCGACGACGAGGCGGTGACCGAGGAGATCCTCGGCCGGCTGCGCTCGGCGATCACCGACGCCGGACTGTGGGACGAACTGGCCACCGACTGGATGCTGCTGGACGCCGAGCTGATGCCGTGGTCGCTGAAGGCCTCGGGGCTGCTGCGCAGCCAGTACGCGGCCGTGGGCGCCGCGTCCGGCGCGGTGTTCCCGGGCGCCCTGGCCGCCCTGGAGGCGGCCTCGGCCCGGGGCGTCGACGTCCCCGGTCTGCTGGACCGGCAGCGGGAACGCGCCTTCGCCGCGACCGCGTTCACCGCGGCCTACCGCCGCTACTGCTGGACCACGGACGGCCTGGACGGCGTACGCCTCGCCCCCTTCCAGCTGCTGGCCGTGCAGGGCCGCAGCCTCGCCGCGCTGCCGCACGACGAGCAACTGGCCCTGATCGACCGGCTGGTGGAGCACGACGGCACCGGACTGCTGCAGACCACCCGGCGCCTGTACGTCGACACCGGCGAGGCGGAGTCGGTGCGCGCGGGTGTCGACTGGTGGCTGGAGATGACCGGCCGGGGCGGCGAGGGCATGGTCGTCAAGCCGGTCGGCGCGCTGGTCCGCAACCCGGAGGGCCGCCTGGTGCAGCCCGGCATCAAGTGCCGTGGCCGTGAGTACCTGCGGATCATCTACGGTCCCGAGTACACCCGGCCCGACAACCTCGCCAAGCTGCGGCAGCGGTTCCTGAACCACAAGCGGTCCCTCGCCCTGCGCGAGTACGCCCTCGGCCTGGAGGCCCTGGACCGGCTCGCGGACGGGGAGCCGCTGTGGCGGGTGCACGAGGCGGTGTTCGGGGTGCTGGCCCTGGAGTCGGAACCGGTGGACCCCCGTCTCTGAGCCGGCCCGCGTTCGGGGCCGCTGGTGGGGTGACCGGTCACCCCACCAGCCGCAGCCGCTGTCCGCACACCCCGAGCCGGACCGTCTGCCCCCAGGTGAGCTGGAGCGCGTCCGTCTCGATGCCGTCGCCGAAGGCGATGAGCCGGTCCGACTCCACGGTCACCGTCAGCGCGGCCGAGCCCCCCAGCTCGCCCGCGACCAGGCTCGTACCGGTGGCCGGCGACGGCCAGGCCTCCCGCACGAACCACACCAGCCGCTCCTCGGTGGGGGAGGGCAGCGCGATCCGGCCGCCCCGCTCCTGCCACACCGAGCGGAGCCAGCCGGTCGCGCCGGTGCCGGTGCCCACCAGCACCCCGGAGGAGGCCTGGGCCTCGACGACACCCCCGTCGTCCTCGAGGCCCAGGCGGTATCGGGCGGTCTGATGACCGGGCGTGCCCAGATAGATCTCGTTCAGCGCGAGCAGGCGCTGGGTGTCGTCGGCGACGGCCTCCACCATGGTGAGTTCGTCCGCCGCGGTGCCTGTCGCCGACGGCAGCAGCGTGGCCGCGTCGCCCGGACGGTGCCGGACCAGCACTCCGGGGTTGCGGCCGGGGTCGGTGTCGATGCCGATCACCGGCTGGCCGGTCAGGTACTTGGCGGCGTTCGCGACCAGCCCGTCCTGACCGATCACCACGACCACGTCCTCGGGCGCGAACAGGAACCGGTCCAGATCGCCCCGCTCCACCTGTGCCTGACGCCAGGTCAGCGGCACCGCCGCGGTCACCTCGGACAGCGCGTGGCGGGCGCGCCGGTGGCGTTCGGCGACCTCCTCGATGTCCCGGCCCCGGGAGGCGAGGAAGAAGGCGGCCTGACCGTGCGTGCCGTGCCGGGCCACCAGCTCCTCGTACTCCGTGGTGCGGTGGACCAGCACGGCGCGCGGTGCGAGGCTCACTCGCCCGCGCCCGGGGTGAGCTTGGCGAGCAGCCCGGTGAGCACGTCCGGCGAGACGGTCACGCTGTCGATGCGCGGCAGGTTCTCGGCGAGCCGGGTGGCGGTGAGCGCCCGCAGGGTCGCCGCCCCGTCGACGCCGGCCTCCGTGTGCACCCGCAGCCAGGCCGCCTGGGCCTCGGCCCGCGCCTCGCCCAGCTCGCGCGCGCCCTCGGCCTCGGCACGGGCGACCCGCACCGCCCGCGCCGCCTCGGCGTCGGCCAGCAGGGCGGTGCGCGCGGCCTCGGCCTCGGCGAGCTGCCGCGAGCGGGCCGCCTCGGCCTGCGCGAGCTTGACCGACCGTGCGGCCTCGGCGTCCGCGAGCTTGACCGAGCGCTCGGCCTCCGCCTCGGCCAGCCGTACCGACCGGGCCGCCTCCGCCTCGGCGCGCACCGCGTCCGCCGCCGCCTGCTCCTCGGCCTCGCGGCGGGCGTTGGTGCCCCGCTGCTCGACCAACTGCTCCTCGCGGCGCGCGAGTTCGATGCGACTGGCCAGTTCGTTCTCGGCGATGGTCCGTTCCCGCTCGACCGCGACGGCCCGTCGCTCGTAGGTCGCCCGGTCGGCCTCCTGCTGGATCTGTTCCCGGGCCGGGGTGCGCAGCGCCCGCTCCACCTCCGGCTCCGGCCTGAGCGCCATCACCCGTACGGCGACCACCTCGATGCCGGTGGCCGGCAGTCGCGGCTCGGCGCCCAGTCCGGCCGCGACGCGCTCGCGCACCGCCGCGACACCGTCGGCCAGGGCCGCCGACAGCGGTGTACGGGCGAGGACGTCCAGTGCGTGCTGCTGGGCCGTCTCGGTGAGCAGCGTGCCCAGCTGCTCCAGCGGGGTGCCGCGCCAGGCGCCGGTGTCCGGGTCGACGGAGAAGTCCAGGCGTGCGGCGGCCACGGCCGGGTCGGCGATGCGGTAGGTCACCGTCGCCTGCACGGACACGTCCTGGAAGTCCGAGGTCCGGGCATGGAAGGTCATGGCCAGTTCGCGGTCGTCGACCGGCACCTCGGACAGCGTCGCGGTCAGCGGCCGGAACCAGAAGCTGAGCCCGGGACCGTCGTGCACCAGCGTGCCCGAGCGGTGGTGGCGGATGTGTGCGGTCGGCGCGCCGCGCAGATGGCGCCAGCCCAGGCGCCGGGTGATGTCGGCCATGGGATCCCCCTCGTTCTCGACCCGTTTTTCGTCATCACGACGATAAGCGGGGTCTCTGCTTCTCGTCAATAGGACGAAAATGGGGCGGGTGAAAACGGAAGCGGACGAGAACGGGAGCGAACGGAAACAGGAGTGAGCGGAAACGGTCGACAAGGGCGTGAAGGCGGGCGGCGACGGCCAGGATGGAGGCATGGCATACCACGTCGATTCCGAGGCCGGACGGTTGCGCCGCGTGATCCTGCACCGGCCCGACCTGGAGCTCAAAAGGCTCACCCCCAGCAACAAGGACGCTCTCCTCTTCGACGACGTGCTGTGGGTGCGCCGGGCGCGCGCCGAGCACGACGGCTTCGCCGACGTCCTGCGCGACCGCGGGGTCGCCGTCCACCTCTTCGGCGACCTGCTGGCCGAGACCCTTCAGCTGCCCGAGGCCCGCACCCTGGTCCTCGACCGGGTCTTCCACGAGAAGGAGTACGGTCCCCTCGCCACCGACCATCTGCGCGCCGCCTTCGCCGCCCTGTCCGCGCGCGAGCTGGCCGAGGCGCTCGTGGGCGGCATGACCAAGCGGGAGTTCCTCCAGGCGCACGCGGAGCCGACCTCGGTCCGCTTCCATGTGATGGACCTCGACGACTTCCTCCTCGGCCCGCTCCCCAACCATCTCTTCACCCGCGACACCTCGGCCTGGATCTACGACGGGGTCGCCATCAACGCGATGCGGCTGCCCGCGCGGCAGCGCGAGACCGTCCACTTCGAGGCGATCTACCGCCACCACCCGCTGTTCCGTGGCGAGACGTTCCATGTGTGGTCCCAGGGGCAGGCCGACCACCCCTCCACCATCGAGGGCGGTGACGTGCTGGTGATCGGCAACGGCGCCGTCCTGGTCGGCATGAGCGAGCGCACCACCCCGCAGGCCGTGGAGATGCTCGCCCACAAGCTGTTCGCGGCCGGCTCGGCGCGTACGATCGTCGCGCTCGACATGCCCAAGCGGCGCGCCTTCATGCACCTCGACACCGTGATGACCATGGTCGACGGCGACACCTTCACCCAGTACGCCGGGCTCGGCATGCTGCGCTCGTACACCATCGAACCGGGGGCCGGCGAGCGGGAGTTGAAGGTCACCGACCATCCGCCGGAGCACATGCACCGCGCGATCGCCGCCGCCCTCGGCCTCGGAGAGATCCGGGTGCTGACCGCCACCCAGGACGTGCACGCCGCCGAGCGCGAGCAGTGGGACGACGGCTGCAACGTGCTCGCCGTCGAGCCGGGCGTCGTCGTCGCCTACGAGCGCAACTCGACGACCAACACGCATCTGCGCAAGCAGGGCATCGAGGTGATCGAGATCCCGGGCAGCGAGCTGGGGCGCGGCCGGGGCGGACCCCGGTGCATGAGCTGCCCCGTGGAGCGCGAGGCGGTGTGAGGGAGCCTACTGAATAGACATGCTGACTTTCGTATAGAATTCCATAGTCAGTAGCACCCGTACCCCTGGAGCGCCCCCATGGCGACAGTCCCGACCGCCCTCGCCGGCCGCCACTTCCTCAAGGAGCTGGACTTCACCGCCGAGGAGTTCCGCGGCCTGGTCGGGCTGGCCGCCGAGCTGAAGGCCGCCAAGCAGGCCGGGTCCGAGACGCAGTACCTGCGCGGCAGGAACATCGCCCTGGTCTTCGAGAAGACCTCGACGCGCACCCGCTGCGCGTTCGAGGTCGCCGCCGCCGACCAGGGCGCCCACACGACCTACCTCGACCCGGCCGGCTCGCAGATCGGGCACAAGGAGTCCGTGAAGGACACCGCCCGGGTCCTCGGCCGGATGTTCGACGCCATCGAGTACCGCGGCCACGGCCAGGGCGTGATCGAGGAGCTGGCCGCCTACGCCGGCGTCCCCGTGTACAACGGCCTCACCGACGAGTGGCACCCCACCCAGATGCTCGCCGACGTGCTCACCATGACCGAGCACTCCGACAAGCCGACGGCCGAGATCGCCTACGCCTACCTCGGCGACGCCCGCTACAACATGGGCAACTCCTACCTGGTCACCGGTGCCCTGCTCGGCATGGACGTGCGGATCGTCGCGCCCCGGCTGCTGTGGCCGGACGAGACGATCATCGCGCTGGCCCGGCAGCTCGCCACCGCCTCCGGCGCCCGGATCGCGCTCACCGAGGACCTGCGGGAGGGCGTGCGCGGCGCGGACTTCATCGCCACCGACGTATGGGTGTCGATGGGGGAGCCCAAGGAGGTCTGGGACGAGCGCATCGCGCTGCTCGGCCCGTACGCCGTGACCATGGACGTCCTCGCCGCCACCGGCAACCCGGACGTGAAGTTCCTGCACTGCCTGCCGGCCTTCCACGACCTCGGCACCGCCGTCGGCCGTGAGATCTACGAGCGGCACGGGCTCACCGAGCTGGAGGTCACCGACGAGGTGTTCGAGTCCGAGCACTCCGTCGTCTTCGACGAGGCGGAGAACCGTATGCACACGATCAAGGCGGTTCTCGTGGCCACCCTGGCGGGTGCGTCACACAGCGTTGCCTGACCCGGCTCACCAGGCCTTATCCTGACCGGCGGCCCGGGACCACCCCGCCCGGCGCCGCCGCCGCGACCCCACCCGGTCGCCCGCACCACCCAGAAACGAGCACCACCCGCATGCCCGCTCCCCGTATCAAGTCCCCGCACCTGCTGGTCGCCGAGTCCGGCGCCGACCGCGAGGGACACGGCCTGAAGCGCACGATGGGCCTCTTCCAGCTCATCTGCTTCGGTGTCGGCGCCATCGTCGGCACCGGCATCTTCGTCGGCCTCTCCGACTCCGTCGCCCAGGCCGGCCCGGCCGTCGTCGTCTCCTTCGTCCTCGCCGCGATCACCTGCGTCTTCACCGCGTTCTCCTTCGCGGAGCTGGGCGGCGCGATCCCGGTCTCCGGCTCCTCGTACTCCTTCGCCTACGCCGGGCTCGGCGAGTCCACCGCCTTCCTGGTCGGCTGGTGCCTGCTGCTGGAGTACGGCATCTCCATCTCAGCCGTCGCCGTCGGCTGGAGCCAGTACGTCAACGAGCTGCTGCACAGCGTCGCCGGGGTCCAGCTCCCGGCCGCGCTGTCCGCCGGTCCTGGCGACGGCGGGATCATCAACCTGCCCGCCGTGATCGTCATCGCGATGGCCTCCGTGCTGCTGGTGCGCGGGGTGCGCGAGAGCGCCCGGGCCACCGCCGCCATGGCCGCCGTCAAGCTCGTCATTCTGCTGGCCTTCTGCGCCGTCGGCTACAGCGCCTTCAAGCACGGCAACCTCACCCCGTTCTCGCCGGCCGGCCTCGGCGGCATCGGAGCGGGCACCACCGCCGCGTTCTTCTCCTACATCGGCTTCGACGCGATCACCACGGCCGGCGAGGAGGCGAAGAACCCCCGCCGGGACATCCCCGTAGCGATCATGGTCTGCATGGGCCTGGTCACCCTTCTCTACTGCGCGGTCGCGCTCGCCGCGATCGGCGCCATCGGCGGCAAGGGGGTCGCCGGCCGGCCCGCGGCCCTCTCCTACGTCGTCAACGAGGTCACCGGCTCGGCCGTGGGCGGCGGAGTCATCGCCTTCGGCGCGGTCGTCGCCATCGCCTCGGTCGTCCTCGCCGTGATGTACGGCCAGACCCGCATCCTGATGTCGATGTCCCGCGACGGCCTGATCCCGCGCGTCTTCGAGAAGGTGAACCCGAAGACCGCCACCCCGGTCGCCGGCACCCTGATCGTCGCGGCCGTCTTCGCCCTCCCGGCGGCCTTCGCCTCGCTCGACGCCGTGATGAACCTGTGCACCATCGGCACGCTCGCCATCATGGCCGTCGTCAACATCGCGGTCATCGCCCTGCGCCGCCGGGAACCGGGCCTCGTCCGCAGCTTCCGGGTGCCCCTGTACCCCGTGGTCCCGCTGCTCGGCGTCGCCTTCTGCCTGTACCTGATGTACGAGACCGGCTGGGGGACCTGGCTGCAGTTCGCCGTGTTCCTCGTGGTGGGCCTGCTGATCTACTACGGCTACGGCCGTCGGCGCTCCACGCTGGCCACGGCCGCCCCCGAGGTCACAGCGAGCGCCGCCGCTGAGCGGGAACCGCAGGCAGTCTGAACCACACCGCCTTGCCCGACGGGGTGGGGCGGTGACCGCAGGAGGAGCTGAGGGCGCGGATCAGCAGCAGTCCGCGTCCGCCCTCCTGCCAGGGGTCGGGCGCTTCGATCACCGGCCGGGCCAGATGGCCGGGCGGCGCCGGGTCCGGGTCGTGCACCTCGACCTGGCAGCCGGTCGGCAGCAGCTCCACGACCAGCTCTATCGGGCCGCGCCCGCCGGTGTGCTCGACCGCGTTCGCCACCAGCTCCGCCGTCAGCAGCTCCGCGGTGTCGCTGTCGGCCGCGTGCTCCACCTCGGCGAGTGCCGTGCGCACCAGGGCGCGGGCCACGGGCACCGCCGCCGCGGTGTGCGGCAGGGCGATGCGCCAGGAGGCCGATTCGGTGGGGCGTTCGTGCAAGGTGAGTCCGTTCATGGAGCAGGCTGTCCTGCTTTCGACTGTAGGAATGGTACGGGCCCGGTTCCAGAGGCTGTGGACGGGCTTCGCCCGGGACCTTCGGCCCCGGCACCGGGCTGCCTACCCCGGCGAACGCTCCGCCTCGCACGCCCGTGCCTGTTGTTACGGCGCTGTCGACGACCGGTGACGCAGGTGACCGGACCCGGCCGATCCGGCCGACGTGTGTCGCGCACTCATGACGACAGTCACAAACAAGTGATAACTTCATGGGGCAGTGCAACGTACGGCATCGCCGCCCTAGGAGGCCGCACGTCATGAGTCCCTTCACCGGCTCCGCCGCCCGCACCTCCGACTGGGAGCACCTGCGGGTCCAGTTCGCCGACGGGGTCGCCACCGTCACCCTCTCCCGGCCCGAGAAGCTCAACGCGCTCACCTTCGGCGCCTACGCCGATCTGCGCGATCTGCTGGCCGAGCTGTCCCGGGAGCGCGCCGTACGCGCCCTGGTGCTGGCCGGCGAGGGACGGGGCTTCTGCTCCGGCGGCGACGTCGACGAGATCATCGGCGCCACCCTCGCCATGGACACCGCCCAGCTGCTCGACTTCAACCGGATGACCGGCCAGGTCGTCCGGGCGATCCGGGAGTGCCCGTTCCCCGTGATCGCCGCGGTGCACGGCGTGGCGGCCGGCGCGGGCGCGGTGCTCGCCCTCGCGGCCGACTTCCGCGTGGCGGATCCGAGCGCCCGCTTCGCCTTCCTCTTCACCCGCGTCGGCCTCTCCGGCGGCGACATGGGCGCGGCCTATCTGCTGCCCCGGGTCGTCGGCCTCGGCCACGCCACCCGCCTGCTCATGCTGGGCGAACCGGTCCGCGCTCCCGAGGCCGAGCGCATCGGTCTGATCAGCGACCTCACGGAGGAGGGCCGGGCGGACGAGGCGGCCCAGGCGCTGGCGCGCCGCCTCGCCGACGGCCCCGCCCTGGCCCACGCCCAGACGAAGGCCCTGCTGACGGCCGAGCTGGACATGCCCCTGGCGGCCTCGGTCGAACTGGACGCCTCGACCCAGGCCCTGCTCATGAACGGCGCGGACTACGCCGAGTTCCACGCGGCCTTCACGGAGAAGCGCCCGCCGAAGTGGCAGGGGAGGTGACATGAAGGTCGCCGTCATCGGTGGTGGGCCCGGTGGCCTCTACGCCGCCGCCCTGCTCAAGCGCCTCGACCCGGACCGGGAGATCACCCTCTGGGAACGCAACGCCCCCGACGACACCTTCGGCTTCGGAGTCGTCCTGTCCGACGAGACCCTCGGCGGCATCGAACACGCCGACCCGGAGGTCTACGAAGCCCTGCAACGGGACTTCGTCCGCTGGGACGACATCGACATCGTGCAGCGGGGCGTGACGCACCGCTCCACAGGGCACGGCTTCGCCGCCCTGGGCAGGAGACGCCTGCTGGAAATCCTGCACGCACGCTGCCGCTCCCTCGGCGTGGACATCCGCTTCCGCACCGAGGCGCCCTCCCCGGACCGGCTGTCCGCCTCCTACGACCTGGTCATCGCCGCCGACGGGGTCCGCAGCACCGTCCGCGAGACCTACCCGCAGGAGTTCCGCCCGCAGGTGAGCGAGCACCGCTGCCGCTACATCTGGCTCGCCGCCGACTTCGCCTTCGACGCCTTCCGCTTCGAGATCGCCGAGACCGGGCACGGCCCGATGCAGCTGCACGGCTACCCGTACGCGGCCGACGCCTCCACCGTGATCGTCGAAATGCGCGAGGAGGTCTGGAAGGCGGCCGGCTTCGACGAGATCACCCCGCACGAGTCCATCGAGGCCTGCGCCAAGATCTTCGCCGACGCCCTGCGCGGCCGGCCCCTGCGCTCCCACCGGTCCGCCTGGACGACCTTCCGTACGGTGGTCAACGACCGCTGGTCGCACGGCAACGTCGTCCTCCTCGGCGACGCCGCGCACACCGCCCACTTCTCCATCGGCTCCGGCACCAAACTCGCCGTCGAGGACGCCCTCGCCCTCGCCGCCTGCCTGAGTGAGCAGCCCACCCTGGAAGCCGCGTTGACGGCGTACGAGGAGGAGCGCAAGCCGGTCGTCGCCTCCACGCAACGGGCCGCGCGGGCCAGCCTCGAATGGTTCGAGAACCTCCCCCTGTACCTCGGCCAGCCGCCCCGGCAGTTCGCCTTCAACCTGCTCACCCGCAGCCGCCGCGTCACCCACGACAACCTCCGGCTGCGCGACGCCCACTTCACCGAGGCCGTCGAGCGCGAGTTCGGCTGCCCGTCCGGCACGCCCCCGATGTTCATGCCGTTCCGGCTGCGCGGGCTGACCCTGCGCAACCGGGTCGTGGTGTCCCCGATGGACATGTACTCGGCCGTCGACGGCGTCCCCGGCGACTTCCACCTCGTGCACCTCGGCGCCCGCGCCCTCGGCGGGGCCGGGCTCGTCATGACCGAGATGGTGTGCGTCAGCGATCAGGGCCGTATCACGCCGGGCTGCACCGGTCTCTACACCGGCCGGCAGGCCGAGGCATGGCGGCGTGTCACCGACTTCGTGCACACCCAGGCGCCCGGCACCGCGATCGGCGTCCAGCTCGGCCACTCCGGCCGCAAGGGCTCCACGAAGCTGATGTGGGAGGGCATCGACGAGCCGCTGCCCCGCGGCAACTGGCCACTCGTCGCCGCCTCACCGCTGCCGTACAAGCCGGGCAGCCAGACCCCGCGCCAGCTCTCCCGGGCCCAACTCACCGACATCCGCGAGCAGTTCACGGCCGCCGCCTGGCGGGCCGCCCGAGCCGGCTTCGACCTGCTGGAACTGCACTGCGCACACGGCTACCTGCTCTCCGGCTTCCTCTCCCCGCTCACCAACCGCCGCACCGACGCCTACGGCGGCTCGCCGGAGCGGCGGCTGAGGTTCCCGCTGGAGGTCTTCGACGCCGTTCGCGCGGTGTGGCCGGCCGAGCGGCCCATGACGGTCCGCATCTCGGCCACGGACTGGGCCGAGGGCGGCACCACCGCCGAGGACGCCGTCGAGATCGCCCGCGCCTTCGCCGCGCACGGGGTCGACGCGATCGACGTCTCCACCGGACAGGTCGTGGCCGAGGAGCGGCCGGAGTTCGGGCGGTCGTACCAGACGCCGTTCGCCGACCGGATCCGGAACTCGGCGGGCGTCCCGGTGATCGCCGTGGGCGCGATCTCCTCCTGGGACGACGTCAACTCCCTCATCCTCGCCGGACGTACGGACCTGTGCGCCCTGGGCCGCCCGCACCTGTACGACCCGCACTGGACCCTGCACGCGGCGGCCGAGCAGGGGTACGAGGGACCGGGCGTCCACTGGCCGGCGCCCTATCGCGCGGGCGGCCGGCGCCCGCAGACCGGACGCACGGACGCCCCGAAGCCCCGTCTGACCCTGGGCAGCTGAGCTGTCGGTGCCGTCTGCTCTACTCGGGGGTGACAGTCGAGGGGACGGAGCGATCATGGGTGTGCTGTACGACTACTTCCACGCCGCCGACCGGACCACGGCGGTCGACTGGGCGATCGGGCCGGGCGGGGACTGGCTGGCCGAGCGCCCGTCCCTCGACGAGGTCGGCGCCGACTGGGTCGACATGAAGGGACTGGATCCCCATGTCGTCCTCGGACAGCTGGTGGCGTTCACCGAGGGCAGACCCTACGACGTCCGTGCCGCCGGACCCGAACTGGTCTGGCCGGACCTTCAGGCGTGGCCGTACGAGCGGCGGGCGGCGCCCGGTGAGGAGTCGCCGTGGGACTCCGGGCTGCATCTGGTGGAGCTGCCCGACGCCTGGCGGGACCGGCTTGCCGCCATAGAGGGCGAGCACGTGCCGATGCTCGCGCTGCAGTGGTACGACATCGAGGAGGTCGACTTCGCCGACTTCCACGCCTGCGAGGACCACGTCCGCGCCTTCGCCGGCCTGGCCCGCCGCGCCCGAGCGGCGGGCACGCGGCTGTACTGCTTCTGCTGCCCCTGACCCCTCACACCCCGGCGAACTGTGCCCCCGCGTCGCGCAGACGCCGGTGCAGTGCCTGGAACACCTCCGCCGAGCGCACGCCCGGCCAGCCCGCCGGCAGCAGCTCGGTGGGCAGGCCGGGGTCGGTGTAGGGCAGATGGCGCCAGGAGTCCAGGGCGAACAGATAGTCGCGGTAGGCCTCCGCGGGCGGGGTGCCGGTCCTGCGCTCCCAGGCGTGCAGGACCGGGGCGTGCGCGTCCAGGAAGCGCTCGTGCTCCTTGGCGATCGCGGCCAGGTCCCACCAGCGGGCGACCGCCTCGGCCGTCGGCGCGAAGCCCAGGTGCTCACCGCGGAAGAAGTCCACGTACGGGTCCAGATGCAGCCGGCGCAGGGTGTGCCGGGTCTCCTCGTGGAGGCGGGCCGGGGCGATCCACACCCCGGGGGCCGCCGTGCCGAAGCCCAGGCCCGCCAGCCGGGAGCGCAGCACATGCCGCTTCTGCCGCTCCGACTCGGGCACGGAGAACACCGCGAGCACCCAGCCCGCGTCCGCCACCGGCGCGGTCGTATAGATCCGCCGGTCGCCGTCCTCCAGCAACTGGCGTGCTTCCGGGGAGAGTTCGTAGCCGGCCGCGCCCTGCTCCGTGCGGGCCGGCAGCAGCAGGCCGCGGCGTTTGAGCCGGGACACCGAGGAGCGGACGGAGGGCGCGTCCACGCCGACCGCCGCCAGGAGCCGGATCAGCTCGGCGACGGGCACCGGACCGGACATGTAGCGGCCGTACGCGCCGTAGAGCGTGACGATGAGGGACCTGGGGGCGTGCTGCTCGGACACGTTGATCATTTTAGGTCGTCGGCATCACTGCCGGTCACCTTCGTCTCGTAGCCGGAACCGCTGCAGTTTGCCGGTGGCCGTGCGGGGCAGGGCGTCCAGGAAGACGAACTCGCGCGGGCACTTGTAGGGCGCCAGTTCCGCCTTGAGGAAGGCCCGCAGGGGCTCGGGCTCGCGCGGAGCCCCCTCGCGCACCACCGTGTAGGCCACGACCACCTGCCCGCGCGCCTCGTCCGCCCGGCCCACGACCGCCGCCTCCACCACGTCCGGGTGCCGCAGCAGCGCGTCCTCCACCTCCGGTCCGGCGATGTTGTACCCGGCGGAGATGATCATGTCGTCGGCGCGGGCCACGTAACGGAAGTAGCCGTCGGGCTCGCGGACATAGGTGTCGCCGGTGATGTTCCAGCCGCCGCGCACGTACCCGCGCTGGCGCGGATCGGCGAGATAGCGGCAGCCGACCGGGCCGCGCACGGCGAGCAGACCGGGCTCCCCGTCGGGCACCGGTGCGCCGTGCGTGTCCTGCACCCGCGCCTGCCAGCCCGGCACCGGCACGCCCGTGGTGCCCGGTCTGACGGCGTCGTCGGCGGCGGAGACGAAGATGTGCAGCAGCTCGGTGGCGCCGATGCCGTTGATGATGCGTACGCCGGTGCGCTCGTGCCAGGCCCGCCAGGTGGCCGCGGGCAGGTTCTCGCCGGCCGACACGCAGCGCCGCAGCGACGAGACGTCGTGGCCGTCCAACTGCTCCAGCATGGCGCGGTAGGCGGTCGGGGCGGTGAACAGGACCGAGACGCGGTGCTCGGCGATCGCGGGCAGCAGTTGGCGGGCGCCCGCCTGCTCCAGCAGCAGGGAGCTGGCGCCGGCCCGCATCGGGAAGACGACCAGCCCGCCCAGTCCGAAGGTGAAGCCGAGCGGGGGGCTGCCCGTGAACACGTCGTCCGCGCGGGGGCGCAGCACATGCCGCGAGAAGGTGTCCGCTATGGCCAGCACGTCCCGGTGGAAGTGCATGCACCCTTTCGGGTGACCCGTGGTCCCCGAGGTGAAGGCGATCAGGGCCACGTCGTCGGCCGCGGTGTCGACCGCCGGGTACGGCGTGCCCGGCGCGGGACGGCCGAGGAGGTCGTCGGCGCCGTCGCCGCCGTACGTCGTGATCCGCAGCCCGGGGATGTCGGCCTTCGCCAGGTCGTCCACCGCCCGGATGTCGCACAGCGCGTGCCGCACCAGCGCGATCTCGCACAGGGTGGCCAGTTCGTGCGGGCGCTGCTGGGCCAGCACGGTGACCGCTATCGCGCCGGCCTTCAGCACGGCCAGCCAGCAGGCAGCGAGCCAGGGCGTGGTCGGGCCGCGCAGCAGCACCCGGTTGCCGGGGACCACGCCCAGGTCGCCGGTGAGCACATGCGCGATCCGGTCGACGCGGGCGCGCAGTTCGCCGTACGTCCAGGTGGCACCGCCCGGGGTGTGGAAGGCCGGACGGGCCGGGTCGGTGTGGTCCAGCAGCTCGGCGGCGCAGTTCAGCCGGTCGGGGTAGCGCAGCTCCGGCAGTTCGAAGCGCAGCTCGGGCCATTCGTCCGGGGGCGGCAGATGGTCGCGCGCGAAGGTGTCGACGTGGGCCGAGCGATACATGGCGGTTCGCCCCCTTGCCGTGACAAACATCGATACGGGCGTGGTGCTGGGCACCGGCGTCCCGGTGCACCCAGGGGGTGCCTGCCGGACCATGCCGGGGTCGGCTGCGATTCGAGCGTATCGGGTTGGTGACGGCAGTCAACCTTTCGCGATAGCGTCGCAAGGGTGGCGGGGCAGGCCCGAGGCGCCCCGGACGGCGACGGGAAGGGCCGTGACGGCCCGGCCCGGAGGGAGGACCGGCAGTGCCCGCATTCTCGCTCGGACCAGAGCAAAACGCCTGGCGTGCCGAGCTGCGCACGCTGGCCGCGCAGCGGCTGCGGCCGCTCGCCGACCAGGGCGACTCAGGACACGTCAACCGGCCGCTGCTCGCCGAACTCGGCCGACTCGGCCTGCTGGAGCGGCTGTTCACCTCCGGTGCGCTCGACCTGTGCCTGATGCGGGAGTCCCTCGCCCAGGCCTGCACCGAGGCCGAGACCGCCCTCGCCCTGCAGGGCCTGGGCGCCCATCCGGTGCACGCCCACGGCAGCTCCGCCCAGAAGAAGCGCTGGCTGCCCGAGGTCGCCGGGGGCCGCGCGGTCGCCGCCTTCGCCCTGAGCGAGCCGGGCGCCGGTTCGGACGCGGCCGCGCTCGCCCTCGCGGCGCGGCCGGACGGCGCCGGCTGGCGGCTCACCGGGGAGAAGTGCTGGATCTCCAACGCCCCCGAGGCCGACTTCTACACCGTCTTCGCCCGCACCGCACCCGGCGCCGGAGCCCGGGGCGTGACCGCCTTCCTCGTCCCGGCCGACCGGCCCGGCCTCACCGGCAGCGCGCTGGAGATGCTCTCGCCGCACCCCATCGGCGCCCTCCGCTTCGACGCCGTGCCGGTCACGGCCGACGACATGCTCGGCGAGCCCGAGCGCGGCTTCGCCGTCGCCATGGGCACCCTCAACCTGTTCCGCCCCAGCGTCGGCGCCTTCGCGGTCGGCATGGCCCAGGCCGCGCTCGACGCGACCGTCGAGCACACCGGCCGCCGCGAGGCCTTCGGCGGCCGGCTGAAGGACCTGCAGACCGTCTCCCACCAGGTCGCCGAGATGGCGCTGCGCACGGAGGCGGCCCGGCTGATGGTGTACGCGGCGGCGACGGCGTACGACCGGGGCGCCGCCGATGTGCCGGGGCGCGCGGCGATGGCCAAGCTGCTCGCCACCGAGACCGCGCAGTACGTCGTCGACACCGCCGTCCAGCTGCACGGCGCCCGTGCCCTGCGCCGCGGTCACCTCCTCGAACACCTCTACCGCGAGGTGCGGGCCCCGCGCATCTACGAGGGTGCGAGCGAGGTCCAACGGGGCATCATCGCCAAGGAGTTGTACGCCCAGACCCACCACCAGGAGGTTCCGTGACGACCGAGCGTGTCAACCCGCCCGAGCTGTCCCCGCCCACGGGGTTCTCGCACGCCGTCGTCGCCTCGGGCTCCCGTGTGGTGTTCCTCGCCGGCCAGACCGCCCTCGACGGCGACGGCAAGGTCGTCGGGGACACGCTCCCCGAGCAGTTCGAACAGGCCCTCGGCAACCTTCTCGCGGCGCTGCGCGCGGCCGGCGGCACCCCTGGCGACCTCGCCCGTGTCACCGTCTACGCCACGGACGTCGCCGCGTACCGCGAGCACGCCGGACACATCGGCCGCCTCTGGCGGGAGGCGGCGGGCCGGGACTATCCGGCGATGGCGGTCGTGGAGGTCGTACGGCTGTGGGACCGCGAGGCCCTGGTGGAACTGGACGGGTTCGCCGTACTGCCGTAGCCGGACGGACCCTGCCGCCGTGGGCGGTGCGGTTCAGGCCGCCACCGGCCGCTGCGCCGGAACCCGGCACGGCGGGACCACGCTGCCGTCCGGGTGCAGTTCACCACTGTCGTCGAAGACGATCGAGCCGTCGCACAGCAGTGTCCAGCCCTGCTCGGGATGGGCGGCCACCGGATGCCGCGGGGCGGGGCCGGACGCGGGGCACGAGGACCGGTTGCAGCACATGGCGCACCTCCACATCGGGATGTGAGGGGCCGGCGGGTGCGGCCGCCGCCCGTCATACCCAGACCATGCTCCTGTCGTGAACGCCCCGGAACCGCGCGTCGTGAAGCGTGACAACACCCGGACAACTCCCGGACCCTTCCATGACGCGCCACCGAAGGAGTGACGGTCACGCCCCGCGGCCCGGCCGCCCGGTACCAGTGGAAGCCCTCAGCCCACCCACCGGGAGGTACTCCATGCCAGCACGCCCCGTCCTCGCCACGGCCCTCGGTGCCGCCGCCCTGCTGTGCGCCGCCGTCGCCCCGGCCGCCGCCGACTCCTCCGAGACCGTGACCATCGACAAGACCGGCCATGTCGCCGAGGACGGCACCATCACGCTCACCGGCACCTACCGCTGCACGGGAGCCGCCGGCCTGGCCTTCGTCAGCTCCACGATCAGCCAGGGCGACCGCACCTTCGTCTACGGCATCGGCGGCTCCGCCGCCCGGTGCGACGGCGCCGAGCACCACTGGGAGAACACCAGCTCGTTCTCGCCGAACCCCTTCAAGGCCGGCAAGGCCCATGTGCAGGCGACGATCACGGAACTGCGCTCCGGCGGGCTGCTGTTGCTGCCGGACATCCACGCCACCAAGGAGCAGGACATCACGCTCGACGTGGAGTGAGGGACGGTCCGCGCCGAGCGGCCGGCCACGGGCCGACGACAGGCCCTAGTACCCCCGCCGTACCACCGCTTCCCCCGCCGGCCGGCGCAACGCGGCCACGAACTTGTAGCGGGATCCGCGGTACACCGACCGTACCCACTCCACCGGCCTGCCCTGCGCGTCCCGCGAGTGGCGGGACAGCAGCAGCATCGGCAACCCCACGTCCGTGGCGAGCAACTGCGCCTCGCGCGGGGTCGACAGCGAGGTCTCGATGGTCTCGTCGGCCTCCACGAGATGGACGCCGTACACCTCGGCGAGGGCCGTGTACAGCGACGGACGGGTGTCCAGCGAGGTGCGCAGGCCGGGAAAGCGGCGGGCGGACAGATGGGTCGTCTCGATCGCCATGGGGTCGCCGCTGGCCAGCCGCAGCCGCTCGATGCGCAGCACCCGCTCGCCGATCCCGATGCCGAGCAGGCCCGCGAGTCGCTCGTCGGCCGGCACCTCCCCGATGTCCAGCATCTGCGAGGCGGGGGTGAGGCCCTGCGCCCGCATGTCCTCGGTGTGCGAGGTGAGCTGGAGCGTGCGGTACAGCTTGGGCTGGGCGACGAAGGTGCCCTTGCCCTGGATCCGGTCGAGGCGGCCCTCGCCCACGAGTTCCGTGAGCGCCTGCCGGACGGTGGTCCGTGAGGTGTCGAAGCGGACGGCGAGCAGGCGCTCGGCCGGCATGGCCGAGCCGGGCTGCAGCTCGTCGGCCATGGCGAGCAGCCGCTGTTTGATCCGGTAGTACTTCGGCACGCGCGCGGTGCGGCCGGACGCCCCTCTGTGCGGCTGGGCGCTGCTGACGTCGGTGGTCATGCCTGCCTTCCCGGCTGTGTCGACGGTCTCCCGTTATAGCGACCAACTGCCCTATGGTCTA
This sequence comes from Streptomyces yokosukanensis, assembly GCF_001514035.1. Classification (GTDB taxonomy): domain Bacteria; phylum Actinomycetota; class Actinomycetes; order Streptomycetales; family Streptomycetaceae; genus Streptomyces; species Streptomyces yokosukanensis. The sequence continues at coordinate 80,064 of NZ_KQ948212.1, forward strand.
GTCCAACTCACTCGCCCGGGTCCGGTCCGTCCGGATGTCCGGGCGAAAGGGGCGGATGCGGACGGACGCGCTCCGGTGACGTTCTCGTAACGGCCGGAATCGGCTTCCCGGACCACCCTTGACACCCCGAAAGGTCTAGGCCAAGCTCCACCGTACTGGTCTACACCATTAGTGGCCAGGTCCCGAGCCCTACGTGCAACAGCGTCGTACGCAGGTCACCGCCGAGGGCGTGGGGGGTTAGTGGCATCCCTGAGGAGGGTGGCGTGAAGCGCAAGCTCGCTTCCGCGATCGTGATCGCGGGCATGATGGTCTCCGTTGCGGCGTGTGGCGGAAACGACGGCAAGGACAGCGGCAAGGACGCGGGACCGGGCAGCTGGAAGGGCCAGACGCTGACGGTCTGGACCATGGACGGCTCCGCGCCGCCGCAGTGGACCAAGGACGTCCAGGCAGGCTTCGAGAAGAAGACCGGCGCGAAGGTCAAGTTCGAGATCCAGAAGTGGGACGGGATCCAGCAGAAGATCACCACCGCGCTCTCCGAGGACAACCCGCCGGACGTCCTGGAGGTCGGCAACACCCAGACCCCGGCCTACGCGGCCACCGGCGGCCTCGCCGACCTCTCCGACGTCAAGAAGGAGATCGGCGCCGACTGGACGCCGTCGCTCTCCCAGTCCTCCGTGTTCGACGGCAAGCAGTACGCCGCCCCCTGGTACTTCGCCAACCGCGTGGTCATCTACAACAAGGCGATCTGGGCGAAGGCCGGCATCAAGTCCACCCCGAAGACCCGCGACGAGTTCTTCAAGGACCTGGAGACCATCGGCAAGAAGACCGACGCCGAGCCGCTCTACCTGCCGGGCCAGAACTGGTACTTCCTCGACGGCCTCATCATCGGCCAGGGCGGCGACCTGGTGAAGAAGCAGGGCGACAAGTACGTCTCCAACCTGTCGGACCCGAAGGTCTCCGCGGCCATGGAGACCTACAAGAAGTACGCCTCCTACTCCAAGGCCCCCAAGGACAAGGACGAGGCCACCCCGCAGCAGGCCCAGGTCTTCGCCAAGGGCAAGACCGGCGCGTTCATCGGCATGGGCTGGGAGGCCGGCACCGCCGTCCAGGCCAACAAGGCCATCGAGAAGGACCTCGGCTACTTCACCATCCCGGGCGAGACGGCCGCCAAGCCCGAGGGCGTCTTCCTCGGCGGCTCCAACCTCGCCGTCGCCCAGAACAGCAAGAAGCAGTCCCTGGCCAAGGAGTTCCTGAAGGTCGCCCTCTCCGACCAGTACGAGGGCGAACTGGCCAAGCTCAGCGGCATCGTCCCGAACAAGACCTCGCTGCAGAGCAACCTCAAGGGCAACGCCGTCGCCGAGGCCGCCGCGCCCGCCGCAGCCGGCGGTGGCACCACCCCGCTGATCCCGGAGTGGGCCGCGGTGGAGAACACCCCGAACCCGATCAAGTCCTACATGACCGCGGTGCTGAACGGCAAGGACCCCGCGGCGGCCGCCAAGGACGTCGAGGGCGAGATCAACAAGCGCCTGGCCCAGCAGAACTGATGACCCGCCGGGGGCGCCGCAGCAGGCGCCCCCGGCTCCGTGTGCCCTCCGCACCGACGGCGCACGGAGTTCGTACGGCCACGGAAGAGATGGCAATTCATGTCAGTGCAGACCGAAGGCACGGACACGGCCGGGGAGCCCGCTGTCCGCAAGGCCCGGATACCCAGGCCGCCGACGGGTGAGGACCGCGGCTCCGGGTCCTCGTCCCGCCGCGCCGGCGCCGCCCCCTATCTCCTGCTGCTGCCGGCGCTGCTGGCCACCCTGGTCCTGCTCGGCTGGCCCCTCGTCAAGAACGGCATGCTGTCGTTCCAGAACCTCAACCCGCGCCAGCTCATCCAGCACCTCACCGAGTGGAACGGCGTCGACAACTACAAGGAGATCCTGACCGGTTCGGACTTCTGGAAGGTCGTCGAGCGCTCGGTCTTCTTCACCGCCGTCAACGTCGTCCTGATCATGGTGCTCGGCACCCTGATCGGGCTGCTGCTGGCCCGGCTCGGCAAGAAGATGCGGCTCACGCTCCTGGTGGGCCTCGTCCTCGCCTGGGCCATGCCCTACATCGCGGCCACCACCGTCTACCAGTGGCTGTTCGCCCAGCGCTTCGGCGTCGTCAACTGGGTCCTGGACAAGCTCGGCTGGCACTCCATGGCCGACTACAACTGGATGGGCAGTCAGTTCTCCACCTTCTCGGTGATCATCCTGCTCATCGTGTGGCAGTCGGTCCCGTTCGTCGCGATCAACCTGTACGCCGCCACCACCACCATCCCCAAGGAGCTGTACGAGGCCGCGTCCCTGGACGGCGCCGGCGCCTGGCAGAGCTTCACCTCCGTGACCCTGCCCTTCCTGCGGCCGTTCCTCTACGCCACGACCTTCCTCGAGGTCATCTGGGTCTTCAAGGCGTTCCCGCAGGTCTTCGCCATCAACGAGGGCGGCCCCGACCGCCTCACCGAGACCCTGCCGATCTACGCCTATGTCGAGGGCGTCGGCAACCAGCACTTCGGCGTCGGTGCGGCGATCTCCTTCCTGACCATCCTGGCCCTGCTCGTCATCACCTCGTACTACCTGCGCATGGTGCTCAAGCAAGAGGAGGACGAGCTGTGAAGCGCTCGCTCTTCGGCCGTATCTGGCCCAACGCGACCGCCGCCGTCCTCTTCGTCGGCTTCGTGTTCCCCGTCTACTGGATGTTCGCGACGGCCTTCAAGCCCACCAACGACATCATCTCCGAGAACCCGGTGTGGTTCCCGACGAACGTCACCCTCAGCCACTTCAAGAAGGCCGTCGACGCCGACCACTTCTGGACGCTGGTCGTCAACTCCGTCACCGTCACGGTCCTGTCGGTCGTCTTCTCGCTCGTCATCGCCCTGTTCGCGGCCTTCGCGCTGGCCCGGATGCGGTTCAAGGGCCGGCGCGGGCTCATCGTGACGTTCATGCTGGCGCAGATGGCCCCCTGGGAGGTCATGATCATCGCCATCTACATGATCGTCCGCGACGACGACATGCTCAACAGCCTGGTCCCGCTCACCGTCTTCTACACGATGATGGTGCTGCCCCTCACCATCCTGACGCTGCGCGGCTACGTCGCCGCCGTGCCGAAGGACCTGGAGGAGGCGGCCATGGTCGACGGCTGCACCCGCTTCCAGGCCTTCCGCAAGGTGATCTTCCCGCTGCTGGCGCCCGGCCTCATGGCGACCTCGCTGTTCGGGTTCATCACAGCCTGGAACGAGTTCCCGCTCGTCCTCATCCTCAACAAGGACATCGAGAAGCAGACGCTGCCGCTGTGGCTGTCGCAGTTCCAGACCGCCTTCGGTGACGACTGGGGCGCCACGATGGCCGCCTCGTCCCTGTTCGCGCTGCCCATCCTGATCCTCTTCATCTTCATGCAACGCAAGGCCGTCAGCGGCCTGACCGACGGCGCAGTGAAGGGATGACCCCGCCGATGACCACACTCGCCACCGGCACAGACACCCTCACCCGGGACGCCCTCGCGGTGCTGCAGCCGGGCTTCGACGGCACCACCGCGCCCGACTGGGTGCGCCGCCGCCTCGGTGAGGGCCTCGCCTCCGTCGCCCTGTTCGGCCGCAACGTCGTCACCGAGGAGCAGGTCACCGCCCTCACCGCCGCACTGCGCGCCGAACGGGACGACCTGCTGGTCGCCATCGACGAGGAGAGCGGCGACGTCACCCGCCTCGACGTGCGCACCGGCTCCTCTTTCCCCGGCAACCACGCCCTCGGCGCCGTCGACGACCCCGACCTCACCCGGGCCGTCTCCCGCGAGCTGGGCCGGCGCCTTGCCGCCTGCGGCGTCAACTTCGACTGGGCGCCCTCCGCCGACGTCAACGCCAACCCCGACAACCCCGTCATCGGGGTGCGCTCCTTCGGCGCGAGCACCGACCTGGTCGCCCGGCACACCGCCGCCTGGGTCCAGGGCCTGCAGTCCACCGGCGTCGCCGCCTGCACCAAGCACTTCCCCGGCCACGGCGACACCAACGTCGACTCCCACCACGCCGTACCCCGCATCGACGTCGACGCCGACACCCTCTACGCCCGCGAGCTGCCCCCGTTCCGCGCGGCCATCGCCGCCGGCACCCGGGCGATCATGAGCGCGCACATCCTCGTCCCGGCTCTCGATGCGGACCGCCCCGGCACCCTCTCCCGCCGCATCCTCACCGAACTGCTGCGGGGCGAACTCGGCTACCGGGGCCTGATCGTCACCGACGGCATGGAGATGCGCGCGATATCCGGCACCTACGGCCTGGAGCACGGCGTGGTCCTCGCGATCGCGGCCGGCGCCGACGCCATCTGCGTCGGCGGCGGGCTGTGCGACGAGGGCACCGTGCTGAACCTCAGGGACGCGCTCGTGGCCGCCGTACGCTCCGGCGAACTGTCCGAGGAACGGCTCGCCGACGCGGCCGCCCGGGTGCGGGCGCTCGCCGCCTGGACCGCCGGGGCGCGCGGCGGCGCCGCCGAGACCGCGCCCGACCCCGAGATCGGCCTGGTCGCGGCCCGCCGCGCGCTGCGGGTGACCCGGACCGGCCCCGCCGCGGCCATCAACACCCCCGTGTACATCGCCCAGTTCGAGCCCGAACGCAACATCGCCGTCGGCGACCAGACCCCCTGGGGCGTGGCCGTCGAGCTGGCACGGCTGCTGCCCGGCACCAGCGTCGCCTCCTTCACCGGCGACGGCGCGGGCGCCGACGCACTCGCCGCGGCCGACGGCCGCCGGATCGTCGCCGTGGTCCGCGACGAGCACCGGCACCCCTGGATGGGCTCCGCCCTCGACACCCTGCTCGCCGCCCGCCCCGACACCGTCGTCGTGGAGATGGGCCTGCCGCAGGCCGCCCCGCGCGGCGCCCTGCACATCGCCACGTACGGCGCCGCCCGGGTCTGCGGTGCGGCGGCGGCGGAAGCCGTCGTCGCGGGCTGACCCACGGGCTCACCGGCCGCCCGCGCCTCTTCGCGGGCGGCCCGCTCGACCTTGCTCTATTCCCGGATCCCAACCGCACTTGCTCGCACTTGTGTTCCAGAGGAATCGCATGCAAACGCCCCATCCCCACCTCCACCGGGCGGCCTCCGCCCGCCCCTACTTCAGCGCCGACGGCGAGACCTACCTCGCCTCGACCCCGTTGCGCGACATCGAGAAGTCCCAGCCCCTGCGCGTGCTCTCCGAAGCGGACCTCGCCTTCTGGCAGACGTACGGCTACGTCATCGTCCGCGAGGCCATCACCCCCGGCGAGGCCAAGCAACTCCTCGACTTCGCCTGGCAGTTCCAGAACCTCGACCCCGACGACCCCGAGACCTGGTACGCGGAGCCCCGGTTCCGCTCCGAACTCGACCAGCACCTGTTCATCTACGGCTTCGTCGAGGCCTACCACCACCAGTTCCTCTGGGACAGCCGCCAGACCCAGCGGGTCTACGACGCCTTCGTGGACGTCTGGGACTGCGAGGAGCTGTGGGTCACCCTGGACCGGCTCAACCTCAACCCGCCCAACACCCGCACCCGCTCCCGCTCCCTGATCGAACCCACCGACGAGGGCTTCGACATCGAACTGCACTGGGACGTCGACACCACCCTCGCCGTCCTGCCGCAGCGCGTCCAGGGCATCATCGCCCTCAACGACACCCGGCCCGAACTCGGCGGCTTCCAGTGCGCCCCGGAACTCTTCCGCCGCTTCGAGCAGTGGCGCGTGGCCCAGCCCTCCGGCCGCCACCCGATCCGGCCCGGCGCCGACCGCGCCGAATTCCCGGTGGTCCGCCCCGACCTCCAGGCCGGTGACCTGCTGATCTTCAACGGGCTGCTGGCGCACGGCGTGGCACCGAACCTCTCTGACAACGGTGTCCGAGCCGTCCAGTACCTGTCGATGATGCCCGCGCTGGAGGAGCACACCGCCCTGCGCGACTCCCGCGTCACCTCCTGGCGCACCCTTGCGACGCCCGACTGGAACGCCACGCTCCTCGGCGACGCCCGCGCACCGGAGGCCCACCGCTACGGGCCCGCCACGCTCAACCCCCTCGGCAGCAGACTGCTGGGCCTGGACTCGTGGACCACCGCCCCGGAAGGGGCACAGTGAACCGCATCTGCCTGTGCCTGCCCACCAACCGGGCCTGCTCCGCCACGCTCGTCGCGATCCACGCGGAAGCCGCCCATGCCGCCCGGCACCTCGGCTCCGACGTCCAGCTCCTGATCCTCGACTCCGCCGACGACCCCACGCGCGCCGAGCACGCCCGGGTCCTCGCCGCCCTGCCCCCGGTCGCCCACGTCACCGTCCACCACCTCGGCGAGGACGCCCAACGCGACGTCCTGCGCCGGGCCATCGAGCAGGCCGACCTGCCCGAACCCGACCGCGTGCTCCGCCTCATGCTGCCGCCCGCCGTCTCCTACGGCGCCTGCACCAACCGCGCCTTCCTGCTCGCCGCCGCCCTCGGCTGCACCTCGCTGCACCGCCGGGACTCCGACAGTACCTACCAACTCCACGCCGGGCGGCCCGTGTTCCCCATCCACCACGAGCTGCCCTGGCTGGGCCGGCCCGCCGCCGAGGCCACCGGCACGGTCACCCGCACCGACCTCGCCCCGGAACTGCTGCACCGCCCGGTCTCCCTCGCCGGAGCCTCCTTCATCGGTGAACTCTCCGTCGACATCGCGGAGATGCGGCGACTGGACGAGGGCGTGTACCACGACGTCGTCAGCCTCTGGGCGCCCGGCGACTGGAGCGAGGAACGCAGACGCGACCTGGTCGAGGAGTCCTTCACCGGCGCGGGCACCACACCTTTCACCGGCGACCGCTCCACCCTCACCCTGGTCGACCCCATGCGCGTCGACATGTGCAACATCGCCTTCGGCCGAGCGGTCTACGAGCGCGTCCCGCTGCCGCCCGCCACCGACACCATCGGCAGCGACTACTTCCTGCTCCATCTCGTCCACGACGCCCGCCTGCCCGGCATCCTGCACAACCGGCACATCGAGAACTTCCACACCCCCGAACGCCGCACCGACACCGGGTTCCCGGCCTACCAGCGGCGATTCGTGAAGTTCCTGCTGTCGATGCTCTACTTCCACCACGTCTACGACCGCATGGCCGACGCGGGCGACACACTGCTGGACGGCGACCGGTACGTTCGGGCCGAGCGGATCGTGGCGTTCCTGCGCGACAGCACCGGCCTGGACCGCACCGAGAACGTCTGGCGCCTGGACCGGGTCGACACCGCCTACCGCAAACTGGGCGGCCGGTACGCGGCGTTCGCCGACCAACTGGAGCAGCAGCGCGACCAGTTGCTCGACGAGGCCGCATCCGACATCGAGGACTTCGCCCACCTGATCGAAGCCTGGCCCGCACTCATCGAGGCGGCCCGCACATGAACGCCCCGAACGGGCGCGAGGCCCCGTCCGCCGTACGGCTGCCGCCGCACGGGCGCGACCAGCCACACCGGACCCGCAGCAGTGCGACGGCGCTCCGCGGCACCGCCGCAGGCGCACTGCGCGCATCCCTGGCCACCGCCGAGACCGACCGCATCATCTACGACCTCACCGGCATCGAGCACCAATACGCCGCCCTGCTCGACGAGTTGCCCGACATCAAGGTCCGCTTCGCCCTCAAGGCCTGCCCCGTGGACGAGGTCCTGCAGTGCCTGGCCGCCGCAGGCGCCGGCTTCGACGCCGCCGGCCCCGCCGAGATCACGCAGGCACTCCGCGCCGGCTGCGAGCCCGACCGCATCCACTACGGCAACACCATCAAGTCCGACCACGACATCGCGGAGGCCCACCGCCTGGGTGTGCGCACCTTCGCCACCGACAGCGTCGAGGACGTCACCGCCATCGCCGCGCACGCGCCCCGCGCCCGGGTCTTCTGCCGCCTCGCCACCAGCGGCGAGGGCGCCCTGTGGGGCCTGAGCCGCAAGTTCGGCTGCGCCCCCGAGGACGCCGTCCACGTGCTGGAGACGGCTCGCGCGGCCGGACTCGTCCCGGCCGGTCTGTCCGTCCACGTCGGCTCCCAGCAGATGACCGCGGAGGGCTGGCAGCAGGCCCTCGACACCCTCGCCGCTACCCTGACGGCCCTGGCCGGGCGGGGGATCGTACCCGACCACGTCAACCTCGGCGGCGGGCTGCCCGCGCTCGGCTACCAGGACCGCCACGGCAACCCCCTCGACCCGCCTCTCGACAAGATCTTCACCGTGCTCCGCGAGGGCATGGACCAGCTGCGCGCCCTCACCGCCACCCCGCTCGCCTTCGTCATGGAACCCGGCCGCCATCTGGTCGCCGACCACGGCGCCGTGCGCGCCCATGTCTCCCGGCTGACCCGGCGCCGCCAGCCGGACGGCACGGACGCGCACTGGCTGTACCTGAGCTGCGGCAAGTTCAACGGCCTCTACGAGATGGACCAGTTGACGCACCGGATGGTCTTCCCGGACCACCTGGGCGCACAAGAGCACGTGCCCGCCGTCGTCGCCGGACCCACCTGCGACAGCGACGACGCCTACGGCGACGGCCGGCACCCGGTGCCGGTGCCCCGCGCCGTCACCTCCGGCGACCCGGTCTGGATCCTCTCCGCCGGCGCCTACGCCACCAGCTACATGACCCAGGGGTTCAACGGCATCCGCCCGCTGCCCTGCGTCTGCGTACGCGGCCAGGAAGGACATCACTGACATGAGCGACCTCATACGGGGCCTGACCGAGGCCGACTGGCCCGAGGTCGCGGCCCTGGAGGCCGAGGCGTACGCGGACACCTCGCTCACCGAGGGCGAGGCCGCGCTGCGGTCCCGGGCCGCGGCCGGCACCTGCTTCGTCCTGGACCGCGGCGGGCGGCTCGCGGGCTATGTACTGGCCCTGCCCTACCCGAGGTTCCGCTACCCCGACCTGAACCGGGCCGAACCGGCCGTCCACCGGTCCGCCAACCTCCACCTGCACGATCTGGTCGTCACCACGCCCCAGCGGCGCAGCGGGCTCGGCACCCGCCTCGTCCACCACCTGACGGACACGGCCCGCACGCGCGGGTTCGAGACCATGTCGCTGATCGCGGTCGCGGGCAAGGAGCCCTTCTGGCGCGCCAACGGCTACCGCCCCCACCACGAGGCACGTCTGCCGGCCGGTTACGGCGACGGCGCGGTGTACATGTCGGCGCGGGTGGCCGCCGTACGGGAGGCGAGCCGATGACCGCGAGAACCGATCCCGCGGGCTTTCGCCGGGCCAAGTGGTCCATCGCCGCGCTCTTCTGCTTCCTCGGCTTCCAGTACGGCACCTGGGTCTCCCGCCTCCCCGCGCTCAAGACCCGCCTCGACCTGGGAGCCGGGGAGGTGGGGCTGCTGCTGATGGCCTGCGGAGCCGGCGCGGCGGCCTCCTTCCCGCTCGTCGCCGTCCTGATGCGCCGCCTCGGCTCCCGACGGCTCTGCCTGGCCTCGGCCGGCTGCCTGATCGCCGTACTGGCGGCCCTCGCCGCCGTACCCGACTACCCGCTCGCGCTCGTCGCCGTCTGCGCCGACGGAGTCGCGGTCGGCTGCCTCAACGTCGCCATGAACGCCCAGGGAGCCGCGCTGGAGCAGACGTACGACCGCACCGCCATGTCCCAGCTGCACGCCACGTTCAGCGCCGGGCTGCTCGCCGCCGCCCTGCTCAGCTCCGGTGTGACCGGCCTGACCGCGTCCCTCCCGGTGCACTTCACCGTGGCCGGGGCCCTGTTGCTGCTGCTGGTCGCGGGCGCCCGCCCGGCCCTGCTGGCCGACGGCCCGTCCGGGCAGCCGGACGAGCCGCGGCAGCGTCGCCGCCGGACCCTGCCCTCCTGGACGACCCTGCTGATGGGCTGTGCCATGGCCTTCGGCACGATCACCGAGGGCGCCATGAACGACTGGTCGACGCTCTATCTGAAGGACGTCGTCAAGGCGTCGGCGTCCGTGGCACCCCTCGGAATCGCGGTCGTCTCCGTGATGATGCTGCTGGCCCGGCTGCGCGCGGACCGCTGGCGCACCCGCTTCGGCGACGGCCGGGTGGTCCGGGTGGGTGGCGCGGTGGCCGCCGCCGGTCTGGCCCTCGCCCTGTCGGCCGGCGGGGTGGTCCCGACCCTCCTCGGCTTCGCCTGTGTCGGCCTCGGCGCGGCCGCCATCACCCCGTGCGTCTATGTCGCGGCCGCCGGCCACGGCTCCGACGCCCTGGCGCTGGTGGCCGCGATGGGCACCACGGGCCTGCTGGCGGGCCCCGCCCTGATCGGTTTCGTCGCGGGCGCGACGAACCTGACCCTGGGCATGGCGACGGTCGCCGGATCGGCCCTGATCGTCACGGTGACGGCGCTCTGGATCCCCTGGGCGGACCGTGCTCCCGCACCGGCCGCCGACGACGCCTCAGTACCGGCCCATGAGAACGCGTAGCGCCCGGGCCGGCGGCGGACTCACGGAACCGCGCAACACCCCGGCGCCGCGCGCCAGTACCGCGTCCGCGGTGAGCAGCTCGATCTCGACCAGCGCCCGCACCAGCCGCCGGCCGGGAGGCGGGATCAGCGTGGGCAACTCCCGGGCGGCCACCAGGCAGGCGCGGGCGGCGGCGACCTGGTCCGCCACCAGCGCCGCCAGGCTCGCGCCGCCGCGGCCGGTCGCCAGCTCGGCCGTGTCGAGGGAGAACCGTTCCAGCGTGGCCGCCGGGATGCCCGTGCGGCCCTCGCCCAGGTCCTCGGCGAGGTCGTTGACGAAGTCGAGCCGCTGGCTGCCGTCGATGAACGTCCGGCACGCGGCCCGGTACTCGCGGTCGTCGCCCTGCGGCCCGAGCAGATCCGCGATCAGCATGAAGGCGGGGAACGAGTAGGCGTCCACATAGGCCTGGTAGTCGGCCTCGGTGGCGAAGCCGGTGAAGTGCAGTTCGGCCGTGGCGGTCTTCAGATAGGCCGCCACGGTCTCCCGCAGCCGCGGCCGGGCGGACACGGTGTGCCCGAGCGTGCGCAGCAGGGCGACGTCACTCGTCCCCGTCGCCAGCGCCTCGCGCACCTGCCGCTCCCAGCCGGTCCAGGCCGCCTCGCGCTGCGGCAGGGGCCCGGTGTCCATCAGGGTGTCCCCGTGATGCATCACGGCGGTCATCGCCACCACGTGCGGCAGCAACCGGCTCGGCAGCAGCAGCCTGACGGCCAGGTACGCGGTGCGCCGGTACCGCCGTACCAGCTGCCGCTGACGGTCGTAGTCCGCACGCAGTCCCGGCTCCCGGACGCCGGCCGCGTCCAGGCTCTTCGTCCACCCTCGCATGAGCCGATCGTAGGGCCACCGCGGGTCACCGTACGGCGATCACATTGGTGGCCTTCTCGCCGACGACGTCGAACAGGACCCGCTGCCCCTCGCGCGTGGTCTGTGTCTCCATGCCGGAGAACGGGCGCCGTTCGCCGTCCTCACCGGCGATGATGCCCAAGCCGTCCGCGTCGTTGTACACGGCGATCCTTCCGAGCGGCATCGTCCTGTCCTCCGTGGGTCGGTTTGTGAAGCTCCTGATGTCCCCCGGTGAGCAGAGCATCACCCACCGTGTCGAACGGTGGGAAGAGGCGTACGGCGCGTCGGCCAGTGTTTGACCGGAAGTCAACAGCCTTCCGTCAGCGGCTTCGCAGCCCCTCGGCGAAATGCCGCGCCGCCTGGAGGTCGCTCCGATCGGGCCGTCCCTTGCGGATGCCGCCGACCGGCTTGAACGGGGCCCAGGTGTCGAAGGCGCGGCAGGAGAACGTGCCCGCCGCCGTGAAGCCCTTGCTCCGAAGGCCGCGCAGGAGCGGGGCGAAACGGACCCACGGAAGGCCGCTGGTCGCGAACACGAACGCGCCGCCGTGCTGTTGGGGCAGGGAGGAGACGAACCGGAGAAGGTCGGGATGGAACCTCTGGTTGAAGATCCCGGAGCCGAAGCCGACCAGGTCGTAGTCGCCCAGTTCGGCGGGATCGACCTGGTCGGGCTCGACCACCTTCGCCCCCAGCACCTCCGCCATCGCCTCCGCGACCCTGCGGGTGTTGCCGTGCGACACCGACGTGCAGATGATCAGGGTCCTCGTCATGCTGTTCCTCCCGTGTACCCGTGGGTCGCGTCCGGTTCACAGGACACGGCAGCCGCCGAAAACGTGACACCGGGCCCGTGTGGCGCGGGTCACGTGTCTTCGGCGGGAGCCGTGGGGGTGCGGACGGCCCGGCCCGGGGCCGGCCGTCAGGCGCGGCAGCGGAGCATGGCCAGCGGCGGGTTGTCGTAGAAGTCGTCCCAGAATTCCTGACCGAACTCCTCCACCCCGGCCGGCGAGATCTCCAGCGGCACCCACTCGACACCGGTGAACCCGGCCGCCTCAAGGCATGTCTCGTACGTGGTGCGGCTCGGCGGGATCGCCGTGAACGAGACCGGGTGGCCGTCGAGCAGGGCGGTGATCCTGGACGGTGTCCCCACCGGAGAGGACTCACCGGTGGCCTCGCAGCGGAATCCGTACTTGTCCAGCGGCGCACCGCCGAACCGGTACGCCGGGTTCTGCGTGAACACGTACAGCGGGGCGCCCTCGGTGAGCAGGGCGTGGATGCTGCGGCACATCAGCTCGATCGTGGCGACGTCCTCGCTGTAGTTGAACAGCTGGACCGCCACCCCGATGTCGAAACGGGTCGTCGCGTCCGTCAGGTCGGCGACGTCGCCGACCGCGTACCGCACCCCGAGAGGAGCCGCCTCTTCCAGCTTCTCGCCGACGGCGATCATCTCGGGGGACACGTCGACGGCGAAGACGTCGGACGCACCGCGCCGCTTGAACTCCCGTGCGTAGAAGCCGGTACCGGCCCCCAGGTCGATCACCGACTTCCCGGCGACGTCCCCGACCATGGCCAGGAAGCCGGGCACCTCTCCGTACCGCGCCAGCGGCAGGGCCTTGAAGCCTTCGAACGCTTCCCCGATCCGGTCGTACTGCTGCTGTGCGTCAGCCATGGAACGCTCCCCCCGTGTGGGCCTGTTCGAGGACGGCTCTCGGCTGGACGAACAGTCCGGGACGCCGTTGTGAACGGCAGTCTCCACGGATCCGGGCGGCAGGCCGTATTGGCATGAACCACAAAGGTTCAGCCGGCCGTCCGGATCCGTGTACGAGACACCACGGCCACGGGAGGACGCGGAACGAGTTCCTCCGGAGGGGTCTGCTGTCTGTCCCGGTTCCTAGATGTCGCGGAAGGTCTCGATCTGTGCCCCGATCGAGTTCAGGCGCTCGGCGAGGTCCTCGTAACCCCGGTTGATGACGTACACGTTGCGCAGCACCGACGTGCCCTCCGCCGCCATCATCGCCAGCAGGACGACCACGGCGGGGCGCAGGGCCGGGGGGCACATCATCTCGGCGGCGCGCCAGCGGGTGGGGCCCTCGACCAGGACGCGGTGCGGGTCGAGGAGTTGCAGGCGGCCGCCGAGGCGGTTGAGGTCCGTGAGGTAGATCGCGCGGTTGTCGTAGACCCAGTCGTGGATCAGCGTCTTGCCCTGCGCGACCGCGGCGATGGCCGCGAAGAACGGGACGTTGTCGATGTTCAGGCCCGGGAAGGGCATGGGGTGGATCTTGTCGATGGGGGCTTCGAGCTTGGAGGGGCGGACCGTGAGGTCGACCAGGCGGGTACGGCCGTTGTCCGCGCAGTACTCGGGGCTGCGGTCGTGGTCGAGACCCATCTCCTCCAGGACCGCCAGCTCGATCTCCAGGAACTCGATGGGGACGCGGCGGACCGTCAGTTCCGACTCCGTCACCACGGCTGCGGCCAGCAGGCTCATCGCCTCGACCGGGTCCTCGGAGGGGGAGTAGTCCACGTCGACGTCGATGTTCGGCACGCCGTGCACGGTGAGCGTGGTGGTGCCGATGCCCTCGACCTTGACGCCCAGCGCCTCCAGGAAGAAGCACAGGTCCTGGACCATGTAGTTGGAGGAGGCGTTGCGGATGACCGTCACGCCGTCGTGCCGAGCGGCGGCCAGCAGCGCGTTCTCGGTCACGGTGTCGCCGCGCTCGGTCAGCACGATCGGGCGGTCGAGGCGGACCGTGCGGTCGACCCGCGCGTGGTACTGGCCCTCGGTGGCCGCGATGTCCAGGCCGAACCGGCGCAGCGCGATCATGTGCGGTTCGATGGTCCGCGTGCCGAGGTCGCAGCCGCCGGCGTACGGCAGCTTGAAGGCGTCCATGCGGTGCAGCAGCGGGCCCAGGAACATGATGATCGAGCGGGTGCGTACGGCCGCGTCCGCGTCGATCGCCGCCATCTCCAGCTCGGCCGGCGGCACCAGTTCCAGGTCGACGCCGTCGTTGATCCAGCGGGTGCGCACGCCGATGGAGTTCAGCACCTCCAGCAGGCGGTACACCTCCTCGATGCGGGCCACTCGGCGCAGCACCGTACGCCCCTTGTTCAGTAGCGAGGCGCACAGCAGTGCCACGCAGGCGTTCTTGCTGGTCTTGACGTCGATGGCGCCGGACAGCCGACGGCCGCCGACGACTCGCAGATGCATCGGGCCCGCGTAACCCAGCGACACGATCTCGCTGTCCAGGGCCTCACTGATCCGGGCGATCATCTCAAGGCTGATGTTCTGATGGCCGCGCTCGATGCGGTTGACCGCGCTCTGGCTGGTGCCGAGCGCCTCCGCGAGCTGGGTCTGTGTCCAGCCTCGGTGCTGCCGGGCGTCACGGATGAGCTTGCCGATGCGTACGAGGTAGTCGTCTGCCATGAGGCTGAGGCTATCTCAGATATGAGATGGCGCCCGCCATGGGGGGCCATTCGGGTGATGTCGCGCCGATGGTGCATGCCGTGTCATGTCCGATGTCACCCGAAAGATACTGGCAAATCCAGTGATGTCAGGCAGGATGCGGTGCTAGTGCGAAGGTTCGCCGAGCGGCACGAACACCGGCCGCCGCTCGATGCGGGCCCGGTCCTCGTGCGAGGCGAACCGCGCGTCGATGCGGCGCAGCGCCTCGGCCCAGTCGGCACGGGTGCGGATGGCGTTCAGCTGCTCGACGACGAACGGGTCCGTCCAGCGTTCGTACGAACGCCGCCACAGCACCAGCGGGTCCTCGGTGAGGAGGCTGCCCACGGTGCCCTCGTAGATGGGCATCGCGCGCACCTCGCCGTCCGGCTCTATCTCCATGGGCCGGAAGCCGGGGGTGCGGGCCAGGAAGGCCGGGTTCATCTGGACCTCGAAGTTCTCGGTCGTCTCCACCGTGACCGACGGCGGTGCGGCCCTGCGCAGCCGCTCCAGCGTCCGCGGGGCGATCAGCTCGGCGACCTGCTCGTCGTGGAGCAGCTCGTGCTCGACGAATGAGGGACGGCTGGCGAGGCCCGTGGGCACCACGGCCCCGAAGTGGACCGTCTCCAGGTGCGGGAACCGGGGAGCGAGTTCGCGGCACACGGCCTCCAACTCCCCGAAGTTGCTGCGGATCACGACGTAGTCGATACCGAACCGGGGCGCCCGCCGGCCCTGTGCGAGCCGTCGCCCGGCCTCCGCGTCGATCCGGGCGAGGGCGCCCGTCGCCCGGTCGAAGGACCCGGCCCGGCCCCGGATCCGGTCGTGGGTCGCGGCGGTGGCACCGTCCAGGCTCACCACGATCTTGGTCACCACGTCCGACAGCTCTTCGACCGCGGCGGCGGGCAGCGCCCAGCCGCTGGTGTACAGGAAGACCCGCACGCCCGCCTCGTCGAAGTGCCGGGCCACGTCGACGATGCGCTTGATGGTCAGGGGCTCCCCGCCGCACAGCGTGATCATCTTCGGGCGCAGCGAGATGATGGCGTCCGCGACCCGCAGCATCTCGTCGTGGGTGAGGTTCTTCGCGGGCCGCCGGCCCGACTCCGTATAGCAGTGAACGCAGCGCAAGGGGCACGCGAAAGTGACGTCCCAGATGACCGCGTTGGGGTTCTTCATCTCGTCCACGGTTGTCTCTCCCGGTCGGTGGCCGACGTGCAGTCCTGGCCCCGCACCCTAGGAACGCGGCGCCCGCCCGGTCGTCCGTGGAGCGGTACGCAACGGCGCACGCGCGCCACGCACGGGGCGTACGTACGGGATGCGGGGGCGCCGGCTGCGTACCCGCGGGCCGAATTTGCGTACCCGGCCACGGATTCGCCCGCCGAGTGCTCCGCCCTAGCGTTCTCGACGTCCCGAAGCAGTGGTCCTGCGGAAGGAGGTGAATCACCATGATGTACCCGCCCACGACCGTCGGCGACTGACGGTGAGACGCACACGCGGTGGCCGCTTCTGTTGCGAAGCGGCCACCGCATCCATGTCGGCGCACTTCCGACCCGGCGGAGGGTGAATCCGGTGATGGCACACAGCAGCAAAGTCGTCCTACTGGTACGGCAGTTGCCGCGAATCGCGCCGGGGCCGACCCTCGCGCTCGCGGCACTCGTCCTGGCGCAGGCCGCGGGCGCCGCCCTCCTGCCCCTGGCCACGGGGCAGCTGGTGGCCGCGCTCACCGGCCGTCCGCCGTCGTCGGACGGCATGGCGAGGGGGCTCGCGCTGCTCGCGCTCGTCCTCGTCCTCGACGTGGTGCTCGACCCGGTCCGCACCATGGTCGCCGCGCGCCTGGGTACCGCGGTCGACGGTGCGATGGCGCAGCGCACGGTGGACGGCGCCCTGCGCCCCGCGCAGATCGGCCATCTGGACGACACCGCCGTGGCCGACCGCATCGAGCAGGCACGGGCGGTCGCCCTCGGCGCGCATCCCCCCGGCCAGGCGGTCGTCGCGCTCGCCGGGCTGGTGCCGCTGCGGCTGACCGGCCTGGTCAGCGCCGCCCTGCTCGGCTGGGCGGGAGGCTGGTGGATGCCGCTGGTCCTCGGCGCCGGCTGGGTGGTCACCGGCCGCTGGCAGGAGAAGGAGATCGGCCGGTCCGTGACCGCGCACGGCGCGCAGACCGGGCAACTGCGGCGCGCCGCCTATCTGCGCGAGCTGGCCACCACCGCCCCGGCGGCCAAGGAAGTGCGCCTGTTCGCCCTGCGCCCCTGGCTGGTGGAGCGGTTCAGCATCGCCTGGTGGGAGGGGATCGTACGACTGCGCCGCGCCCGGGTCAGCCCACGGCGCCACGCCCTGGCGATCGCCATCCTGCTCGCCGCGCACGTGGCCGTGGTGGTGCCGCTCGCCGTGCGCGCGAGCGACGGTGCGCTGTCGACACGTGAACTCACCGTCGCCCTGCAGGCGCTGCTCGGCATGTACGCCCTCGGCTTCAGCGGCGATCTGCTGTGGCAGCTGCACACGGCCGGTGCCGCGGTCCCCGCCGCGCTGGAGGTCGGCGCCCTGGGGACGGCGCGGGCGGCGGGGCAGGCGAGCCCGGGGCCGGTGGAGGCGGCCGGCCTGCCCCGTGAGGGGATCCGCTTCGAGGGGGTCCGCTTCTCCTACGCGGGCGGGCGCGAGCCCGTGCTCGACGGTCTGGACCTGGCCGTCCCGGCCGGGTCCTCGCTCGCCCTCGTCGGCGACAACGGCGCCGGCAAGAGCACCCTCACCAAGCTCCTCGCCGGGCTCTATCTGCCGGGCGGCGGACGCGTCACCGTCGACGGCACGGATCTGCGCGGCCTCGACATCGACGCGTGGCGGCGCCAGGTCGCCGTAGTTTTCCAGGACTTCGTGCGCTACCCGTTCTCCGCGCGCGACAACATCGGCTTCGGCCGCATCGAGGCCGAGGCCACCGACGAGGCCCTGCGCGCCGCCACCCGGCTCGGCGGCTTCCTCGGTGTCGAGGCCGAGCTGCCGGGCGGCTGGGACACCCCGCTCAGCCCCGCCTACACCGGCGGCACCGAGCTGTCCGGCGGCCAGTGGCAGCGCCTCGCGCTCAGCCGCGCCCTGTTCGCCGTGCGGCACGGCGCCAAGGTACTGGTCCTGGACGAGCCCACCGCCCACCTCGACATCGAGGCGGAGCACGAGCTGTACGCCCGCTTCCTGGAGATCACCGCCGGGCTCACCACCATCCTGGTCTCCCACCGCTTCGCCACCGTCCGCCTGGCCGACCGCATCGCCGTCCTGGACGGCGGACGGATCAGCGAGTACGGCACGCACGAGACGCTGCTCGCCGCCGAGGGCCGCTACGCGCGGATGTTCCGCATCCAGTCCGAACCCTTCGACGCACGCCAAGGAAGCCGCCGTGGGTAACAGCCGTGCACGCCACCCGAGTTCACATGAGACGACAGCAGGCCGAGCCCACCGCGGGGACCGGACGAGCGGCCGCACGACCGGCTCGGGCCGGCCGGCCCGCCGTGGCCGCACGGCGCTCGCCGCCGTACGCCTCCTCGTCGGCACCGCCCTCCGCGTCGACCCGAGGCGCGCGATCCTCGTCCTGATCCTCTCCCCGCTGCTCAACGTCGTCGCCGCACTGCAGGCGCTCGGCCTGCAGTGGATGGTCGACGCCACCGCCGGACACGACCGCTGGCAGGCCGTGCGCGGCGGACTGCTGCTGCTCGGCGTCACGGTCTTCGTGCACCAGGCGGCGGCCGTCGCCACCGACGTACGCCTCGTGCTGCAGCACCGCATCGGCCTCGAATTCGACCGGCGCCTGATGAACCTGTGCTCGGAACCCGACCACATCGGGCACTACCAGGACCCGGAGTTCCTGGACACCGCCGAGGTGGTGCGCCAGCGCAGGGGCGAGTTCGGCACGGCCTTCGCGGCACTGGTGGAGAACGCCAACCTTTTGGCCCGATGTGTGGGCGCCCTGGTCCTGCTGGCCCTCGCCCACCCGCTGCTCGTACTGCTGCCGCTCGCGATCGGCCCCCTCGCGGCCGCCAACCGCTGGCAGGCGCGGGCGGTCGCCGCCGCCGAGAAGGCGGGCGCCGAGGCCGACCGGCGCCGCACCGACCTCTTCACCCTCGCCACCGATCCGGCACCGGCCCGCGAAGTGCGCCTGTACCGCCTCGCGGGGGAGATCTCGACGCGCCACCGGGCCGACTTCCTGGCCGCGAGCGGCCCGCGCGAGGCCGCCCGGGCCAAGGGCGCGCTCGCCGTGGCGGCGGGCTGGCTGGTCTTCGGCGCGGCCCTCGTCGGCGGCCTGTACCTCGTCTCGCGCGCGGTGCTCGACGGCACCGGATCCGCCGGCCAGGCGGTGCTCGTCCTGCTCCTCAGCACCCGCCTCGTCGGCGCCACGACCGGTCTCGGCTGGCTGCTCGGCTGGCTGCGCCGCGCCCTCGACACGGTCACGCTGTACCTGCGCCTGGCCGACCACCCGCGCGGCGGCGTACCCCGCGGGACGGGCCGGTCCGTGCCGCCGCGCGGCGATCTCGTCCTCGACGGCGTGGTGTTCACCTATCCGGGCCGCGACGAACCGGCGCTCGGCCCGCTCGACCTGCGGCTGCCCGCCGGCGCCACGGTCGCCGTGGTCGGCGACAACGGGGCGGGCAAGTCGACGCTGGTCACGCTGCTCGCGGGGCTGCACCCGGTGACCGAGGGGCGGATCAGCTTCGGCGGGCGGGACCTGGCCGAGGTGGCCCCGGCCGAGTGGCGCACCCATGTCACCGCCTGCTTCCAGGACTTCTGCCGGCTCGAACTCCCCGTCCGGGAGAGCGTCGGCCTCGGCGACCCGGCCGCGCTCGAAGACCCGGAGGCCGTACGCGCCGCCCTGCGGGCCGCCGGCGCCGACGAGGTGGCCGCGGCCCTGCCCGCCGGGCTCGACACCCAGCTCGGCCGGACCTTCCCCGACGGCACCGACCTGTCGGCGGGCCAGTGGCAGAAGCTGGCCCTGGCCCGCGCCCGGATGCGCACCGCCCCGCTGCTCGTCCTCCTCGACGAGCCGACCGCGAGCCTCGACCCGGACAGCGAGGCCGACCTGCTGCGGCACTACCTGCGCACCGGCGGGCGGGGCCCGGACACCATCACGGTGATCGTGTCGCACCGGTTCGCGACGGTGCGCGAGGCGGACCTCGTCGTCGTCCTGGACGGCGGCCGGGTCGTGGAGAGCGGCGGCCACGCCGAACTCCTCGCCCGGGGCGGCCGCTACGCCGCGATGTACGCGTTGCACGCGGCCGCCTACGCCCCCGCCGCACCCGTCCGGTCAGGCACGCAGAACGGACGGCAGGTCCCGGCGGGAGCGCACCCCGAGCTTGCGGTAGACGCGGGCGAGATGGCTCTCCACCGTACGGACGGACACGTCGAGCCGGTCGGAGATCGCACGGTCGGCCAGGCCCGCGGCGGCCAGTGAGGCGATCTCCAGCTCGCGGGCGGTGAGCACGTCGAGCCGCACCGGCGGCGCCGACGCCCCCTGGCCGCCGCGCAGCCGGGTCGCCAGGACCACCGCGTCCCCGTGCCGGCGGCCGTGCGCCCGCAGCACCACCACCGCCCTCTCCGCGAGCCGCCAGGCGGGCGCCCGCATGCCCAGCCCGTCGAGGCGCACCGCGTGCTCCAGCAACTCCGTACCGCTGCCCCGGGCCAACGCGAACGCCGCCCGCGCCCCGGCCAGCAGCCGCGGCGCGTCGATGTGGCCCGCGGCGAGGGCCAGTTGGTCGAGCAGGTCGGTGGGCGGACCGGCGGGTGCCAGCCAGGCCGCGTACGTCAGGCACTCGGCCGCCACCGCCCAGCAGCCCTCGCGCCGTGCCGTGCCGGCGGCGGCGCGCAGGCCCGCCGTCGCGGCCGGCACGTCGCCGCGCGCGGCCGCCACCGCGGCGCGGGCCCACTGCTCCTGCCCGGGCACGAGCCCCACGGCGTCGGGCGGGCAGGCGGCCAGCGCGCGTTCGGCGTCCTCGCCCCGCCCCGCCTCGGCGAGGCAGACGGCGAGGCGGCAGGTCGCCTCGGTCCGTAACAGCCGGGTGCCGCCGGAGTGCCGCAGCACGGCCTCGCGCAGCCGCGCCACGGCCTCCTGCTGATCGCCGAGCGCCCAGTACCGCAGCCCGTCCAGGAACGCGGAGGCGGGATGCGACGCGGACGGCACGCCCAGGAACGGGCTCGCACCGCCGACCCCCAGCCGGCCGGAGCCCGGGGCCGCAGCGCCGTCGCGCCCCTGTCCGGGGACCGGGTCCGCGCCGCCGCCACCGGCCTCGCCGAGGGCCGGGCCCGCGCCGCCGCCCCACACCTGGGCGTAGCACCCCAGGGCCAGTGCCAACTCCCGCAACTCACCGGGCGAGTCGACATCGGCGGCCGTCGCCTCGGCCAGGGCCACGGCGTTCCTCGTACGGCCGCTCAGCACGAGGCCGACGGACCGGGCGAGGCGGGCCGGGGCTACCCCCGGTCCCCGTACGGTCGTGCGCAGCACCCGCTCGGCGGCCTCCAGGGCCGCGCTCGTCCGGCCGCCACCCAGGAGCACCAGGGCGCGCACGCCCTCCACCGCACCCCGGGCCGCGGGCGAGGAGGCGCGGGAGCCGAGAGCCGCGAGGTCCGCCGCCGCGGCGGCCGGGTCGCGCTCCACCCAGCAGACGTGCGCGGCGAGCGCGATCCCGGCCCTCAACCGGGCCGAGACGGTGGCCGCTTCGGCGCCGGCCCGCTCCAGGACCTGCCGGGCCTGCGCGCCGTCGCCCGACTCGACCAGCGCGCGGGCGAGCACGACGGCCGCCGCGCTCGATCCGGGCAGTGCCCGGCGCGCCAGGCGGCAGGCCAGCTCGGGGTCGTGGCCGCGGGCGGCCTCCGCCGCGCGGATCAGCAAGGCGGTGTCGACGGGCCCGTCGGCCTCCAACTGCCAGCGTGCCCGCACGACGGGGTCCGGCGCGGGGCAGGTGTCCGCGGCGAGCAGGGCCGCGGCGATCCGGCGCCGCCGCAGCCGGGGCAGCTTTCGATGGACCGCCGCGGCCAGCAGCGGGCTGGCCAGGCGGACCAGGATCTGCCCGCCGCCGCCGTCGGTCGTGCGCACGAGGCCCCGTTCCTCCAGCGCCTCGACGGCGTCGCACGCCACGGCCTCCACCGAGGGCAGGGCCAGCGGCTCGCCCAGGGCGATCGCCGCAAGGGCGTCCTGCTCGCCGGAGGTCAGGCCGTCCAGCTCGTGGTCGAACACCTCGGCCAGGCCGGGCGGCACCGTCCGCGGGCCGCGCCACCACCACAGTCCGCCGTCGGCCCCGAGCCGGCCCGACGCCCGTGCGTGGCGCACCAGTTGGGTCAGCAGCAGCGGGTTGCCGCCGGTCCAGCGGTGCAGCAGGTCCACCGTGCCCCGGGCCACCTCGCCCTCGACCAGGGCGTGCAGCAGCCGGGCGGTGCCCGCGAGGCCGAGCTGCGCCACGTCCAGACGCTCCAGATAGCCGTCCTTCCACAGCGCCACCACGGCGTCGGACATCGCCGCGCCGGGCTCGCCGCGGGCGGCGACCATCAGCTTGGCCCGGCCCTCCGCGGCCAGCCCCAGGGCCAGCGCCGCGCACCGGTCGTCGAGGTGGTGGACGTCGTCGATGACCAGGACCGGGGTGCGCCGCCCGGACCGCCGGGCCAGCTCGGTGTGCAGCGCCCCATAGGCCCGGGTCTCGTCGAGCCGGTCCCGTGCGCCGCCGAGCAGACCGTGGAACGCGCCGAAGGGCACCTGCCGGCTCGCCCGGGTGGCCACGGTCCACACCACGTCGAAGCGCGCGGCGTCGAGCCGGCCCGCCACGGCGCAGAGCAACGCCGTCTTGCCGACACCGACCGGACCGACGATCGCCGTACCCCCCTTGGTCAGCACGGCGCCGAGCGCCTGCCGTTGCTCCACGTCCCTCGCGACGAGTCGTTCCGCTCCCCGTTCGTGTCGCACCGTGTCTCCCCCCGGGCGTGGCCGGGCCCGCCCGCCCCCGCCGGGCCCGGCCACGCCGTCGTGAGGCGCCGCGCGATCGCGCGGGCACCGGTACGCGGACAGCCGTGCGCTGCGGGCACGTGGAGGGGCGGGCGCGGCCGCAGCCGATCGTGGACGGTCCGGCCGGGTGCGACAGGTCAGGTCGGCGACGCGGTGGGACCGTGGGGTGTCGGGGCGCCGAGGCGCCCCGTCGTGCGGGTCAGGACGAGCGAGTGGGATTCCCGGCGTCGGTCAGGTGCGGGCCGGCCACATCGTTTCGCGCATCAGTGGCTCCCTGCGACGGGGCCTGCCGTGACAGGCCGGGCTCACAGCATCACCCGCGGGCGGGCGGCGGGCCAAGCGGTGTTCCGCTGAGCGGACCGGCACGGTCCGCCCGTGGACCGCCGACGACCCACGTGAAGGTCTCGCCGGGTCTGTGACCGATCACCACCCCGTGGGCATCGGTCTGCGAAAGTCGTGTGCCGAATCACGTGTTGAGCGGACATTCATCGCCCGTTTATCGGTGTGCCGTGAACTGTCACCGGTCTGCCCCGAACCGCTCGGGAGACGAAGGGGGCGGTCGATGGCCATCACTGTCCCTGAGGGGTCCGACGCGCAGCCGCCTCGCGGGCGGCACGTCCTCGACGGCGCGTTCGCCCTCCTGGAAGCGCTCGCGGCGCACGACGACGACCTGGGCCTGACGCGTCTGGCCGAGCACGCGGGCCTGCCCAAGACCACCGCGCACCGGCTCCTCGACCAGCTCGTCGCGCTCGGCGCCGTCCAGCGCCGGGCCGGACGCTACCGTGTCGGCTCCCTCACGTTCCGTCTCGGCCAGGCCTGGCAGCCCGCCCAGCTTCTGCGCACCGCGGCGGCCCAGCCGCTGCGCCGGCTCACGCTCGACCACGCCGGGGTGGGCCTGAGCGTGGCGGTGCCGGACGGCGGCGGCCCGCTGCTCGTCGCCGGGATACGCGGCGAGGTGGACGACCTGTTCGCCCTGCGGGCCGGTGCGGTCCTGCCGCCCGGCACCGCCGCGGAAGTCCTCTTCGCACCGGCCGCACCACCGCCGAACCTCTCGGCGGGCGCATGGTCCCGCAGGGTCGTGCTGGCCCGGGACCGGGGAGTGGCCTACGACCACGAGGAGTGCGTGCCGGGCCTGTTCTGCGTCGCGGCGCCGGTGCGCGGCCCGTCCGGCAACGTTGTCGCCGCGATCAACGCCACCGTCCTCGACCCCCGCAGGCTCACCCCGCTCGCCGAGGCGCTGCGCCGCGCGGCCGTGATGGTCGGCGCGAACCTGGCGCGGCTCCCGGCGCCGGGGTGAGCGCGCGCGTCGAACCGATACCGGGCTTGAGCCGTCAGCCACTGCGAGCGGCACGCGAAACGCCTGGAGATGGCGTATAGGACGGGCTCTGTCCTATACGGAGGCCATGCTTCCGGCAGGACTTCTCGGAACGCGGCCCCGCGCTCGTGAGGAGCTCCGCCCCTTCCTGCTCGCGTGCCCCCTCAAGGAGTGATCACCATGAAGCCTCCCGCCATCGCCCCATGCCTGGGCGTCCCCGACACCCAGGCGACCGTCGACTTCTACGAGAAGCTCGGCTTCACCGCCCTGCCCGCCGGCAATGATCCGGACGACGACCTGCGCATCCTGCTCTTCGACGGCGAGTTCGCGCTGATGGTCTACCGCGACGCGCACCTGCGCGACTGGCTGCCCGTGCTGAAGGACACCCCGGTCGGCGCGTTCGGCATGTTCTATCTGGCCGTCGACGACTTCGACGCCTACGTCGAACGCATCCGGCCGTTGGTCACCGTCCGGAAGGACGTCATGGAGCACCACGGCGACAAGCTCTTCTACTTCACCGACCTCAACGGTTACGTCATCGGCGTCAACCGGAAACGGACCCGGTGACCACCGTGACGGAGCACACCGGCAAGACCGCCGCCGGCGTGGTGAAGTGCGCGGCCTTCTGGGGCCATGACGGCAAGGCGCTCGCCGACTTCTACGCCGCTGCCCTGGGCTGGGAGGTCACCCAGACCTTCGGTGACACCGCGGCGATGATCAGCGACGGCACGACGACGTACGTCTTCTACACGGCCGAGTCCTTCAAGGCCCCGAATTGGCCCGAGGACGAGCTCGTCTTCCATCTCGACCTCGCCTTCGACGATGTCGAGGCCGCCCGGGAACGTCTCATCGGTCTCGGTGCCACCAAGCCCGCCCACCAGCCCGGCGGCAAGCACTGGACCGTGCTGCTGGACCCCTCCGGCCAGCCCCTGTGCATCAGCGCCGCCCGGTGAGAACCGGTGAACATGCCACTTGGTCCCCGCGAAGTCGTGTTCGACAGCGATGGCTTCCCCCGCGGTGACTGTCACATGGGGAGCGAGAGCAGCCGTATCGGTCCTGAGGGCCAGTGGGCGTCGTCGCGCAGGGGCGTCACCATGGTCCGCAGCGGCATGGTCACCAGGCGGCCTTCGGGTTGTTCGACGAGTACGTCCTTGTCGAGCGGGTGCCATCCGAGGCGTTGGTAGAGCGGCACGAGAGGAGACCGGCAGAACAGGAGCGCGTGCTGGGGACCCATCGTGCGGGCGTGCTCCAGGGCGGCTGTGACGACGAGCCGAGCCAGGCCCTGACCTTGCATGTCGGGTGCGACGGCCACTCCGCCGACGCCCACCACCTCTGTCGTGGCGCCGCCGATCGCGACGGGCAGTCGCAGCAGGCCGGCGTGTGCCACGAGCCGGTCTTCGTGTCTGATGCCGAAGTGTTCCTCTTTCGGCAGCCAGGTCAGACCGGTCCGGGCGACACCGAAGGGATCATCGCCGCCGCCGAGGATCTCCTCCTGGTTCGCCTTCGTGTACCGGGGGAGTCGCACCACGGTCGGTGCCGCAGAGGATGGGTTCTCAGGCATTCGCACATGATGATCTCTCCGCCGAGCACCGGCCAAGCGATTCCTCGGCCGACACCGTGGGCCTGCCGGTCGTGCCCGGCCGAACACGACCGGCCGGACACCTCCGCCCGCACATGACCATTGCGCGCCCATGTACTAGAGTTATCTCGACATCGAGATATCTGCCAGGCGCACCGCAGCCGTCACCCACTAAGGGTTACCTAACTTAGCCTTACCTTAGCGGATTGGCCAGAACCGCGTGACGGCACGATTGACGGTGGTACGCGCACATCAATGAAGGAGACTGTCGTGTCGGCGAACAGCTTCGACGCCCGCAGCACGCTGAGCGTGGGCGACGAGTCGTACGAGATCTTCAAGCTGGACAAGGTTGAGGGCTCGGCCCGCCTTCCCTACAGCCTGAAGGTTCTTCTGGAGAACCTGCTCCGCACCGAGGACGGCGCGAACATCACCGCCGACCACATCCGTGCGCTCGGCAACTGGGACTCCCAGGCGCAGCCCTCGCAGGAGATCCAGTTCACGCCGGCCCGCGTGATCATGCAGGACTTCACCGGTGTCCCGTGCGTCGTGGACCTCGCCACCATGCGTGAGGCCGTCAAGGAGCTCGGCGGCGACCCGGCGAAGGTCAACCCGCTCTCCCCGGCCGAGCTGGTCATCGACCACTCCGTCATCGCCGACAAGTTCGGTACGAAGGACGCCTTCGGCCAGAACGTCGAGCTGGAGTACGGCCGCAACAAGGAGCGCTACCAGTTCCTGCGCTGGGGCCAGACCGCCTTCGACGACTTCAAGGTCGTCCCGCCGGGCACCGGCATCGTGCACCAGGTCAACATCGAGAAGCTGGCCCGGACCGTCATGGTCCGTAACGGCCAGGCCTACCCGGACACCCTGGTCGGCACCGACTCGCACACCACGATGGTCAACGGCCTGGGCGTGCTCGGCTGGGGCGTCGGCGGCATCGAGGCCGAGGCCGCCATGCTCGGCCAGCCGGTCTCCATGCTGATCCCGCGCGTCGTCGGCTTCAAGCTGACCGGCGAGCTGCCGGCCGGCACCACCGCCACCGACCTCGTGCTCACGATCACCGAGATGCTGCGCAAGCACGGCGTCGTCGGCAAGTTCGTCGAGTTCTACGGCGAGGGCGTCGCCGCCACCTCGCTCGCCAACCGCGCCACCATCGGCAACATGTCGCCGGAGTTCGGCTCCACCGCCGCGATCTTCCCGATCGACGACGAGACCCTGAACTACCTGCGTCTGACCGGCCGTGACGCCCAGCAGGTCGCCCTCGTCGAGGCCTACGCCAAGCAGCAGGGCCTGTGGCTGGACCCGGCCGCCGAGCCCGACTTCTCCGAGAAGCTGGAGCTCGACCTGTCGACGGTCGTGCCCTCGATCGCCGGTCCGAAGCGCCCGCAGGACCGCATCGTCCTCGCGAACGCCGCCCAGCAGTTCGCGCTCGACGTACGCAACTACGTCGACACCGCCGACGAGGCCGGCAAGGAGTCCTTCCCGGCGTCCGACGCCCCGGCGTCCACGAACGGCGTCCCGTCGAACCCGGTCACCGTGACCGCCCCCGACGGCTCGACGTACGAGATCGACCACGGCGCCGTCACCGTCGCCGCGATCACCTCCTGCACCAACACCTCGAACCCGTACGTGATGGTCGCCGCCGCGCTCGTCGCGAAGAAGGCCGTCGAGAAGGGCCTGACCCGCAAGCCGTGGGTCAAGACCACCCTCGCCCCGGGCTCGAAGGTCGTCACCGACTACTTCGACAAGGCCGGTCTGACGCCGTACCTGGACAAGGTCGGCTTCAACCTCGTCGGCTACGGCTGCACCACCTGCATCGGCAACTCGGGCCCGCTGCCCGAGGAGGTCTCGAAGGCCGTCAACGACCACGACCTGGCCGTGACGTCCGTCCTCTCCGGCAACCGGAACTTCGAGGGCCGCATCAACCCCGACGTCAAGATGAACTACCTGGCGTCCCCGCCGCTGGTCGTCGCGTACGCCCTCGCGGGTTCGATGAAGGTCGACATCACGAAGGACGCGCTCGGCGTCGACCAGGACGGCAAGCCCGTCTTCCTGGCCGACATCTGGCCGACCGAGGCCGAGGTCAACGACGTCGTCGCCAACTCCATCGGCGAGGACATGTTCAACAAGTCCTACGCCGACGTCTTCGCGGGCGACGCCCAGTGGCAGTCGCTGCCGATCCCGACCGGCAACACCTTCGAGTGGGACACCGAGTCGACGTACGTCCGCAAGCCCCCGTACTTCGAGGGCATGACGATGGAGACCACCCCGGTCTCCGACATCACGGGCGCCCGCGTCCTCGCCAAGCTCGGCGACTCGGTGACGACGGACCACATCTCGCCCGCCGGCGCCATCAAGGCCGACACCCCGGCCGGCAAGTACCTCACGGAGCACGGCGTCGAGCGTCGTGACTTCAACTCCTACGGCTCGCGCCGTGGCAACCACGAGGTCATGATCCGCGGCACGTTCGCCAACATCCGCCTGCGCAACCAGATCGCGCCGGGCACCGAGGGCGGCTACACCCGCGACTTCACCAAGGCCGACGGTCCGGTGTCGTTCATCTACGACGCCTCGCGCAACTACATCGAGCAGGGCACCCCGCTCGCGATCCTCGCGGGCAAGGAGTACGGCTCGGGTTCGTCGCGCGACTGGGCCGCCAAGGGCACCGCGCTGCTCGGCGTCAAGGCCGTCATCGCCGAGTCGTACGAGCGCATCCACCGCTCGAACCTCATCGGCATGGGCGTCCTGCCGCTGCAGTTCCCGCAGGGCCAGTCCGCCGAGACCCTCGGCCTGACCGGCGAGGAGACCTTCTCCTTCACCGGCGTCGAGGAGCTGAACGCCGGCACCACGCCGCGCACGGTCAAGGTCACCACCGACACCGGTGTCGAGTTCGACGCGGTCGTCCGCATCGACACCCCCGGTGAGGCCGACTACTACCGCAACGGCGGCATCATGCAGTACGTGCTGCGCAACCTGATCCGCAAGTAAGCGGCACAGCGAGCCGGTCCGCAGGGCCGCATCCCCGTCCGGCGGGGGTGCGGCCCTGCGCCGTACCGCGACCGGGTCATCGCCCCGGCTCAGGTGGAACACAGCCTTCCCCCAGCGGACCGGCACAGGATTGCCACATGTCTGGCGCTCCCGGCTCCCGTACCGGCCACCCTTGCGTACCGACCGTTCGTACCCCGGCGCCGACCGGCGCGCGCGGCGGAGCCCCGAGATGACCCGCCGCGGGCCCCGCCCTCTGCGCACCCGGCTGCCGCTCCTCCTCGCCACCGTCCTCGCCGGTGTGTGCGGCGCGCTCGGACTGACCACGGCTCTCGCCCAACACGCGTATCTGACGGGCGAGTTGGACGGCCGGGTGAACGACGCCGCGGTGTCCGGGGTGACCGCTGCCGCCCGTCACCCAGGGCGCCCCGACGACCTCGCCTTCCTCGGCACCGGCGGCCATCCGTCCGGACTGCTCGCCGCCCGCCTCGACACCGGCGGGCACGTCCTGGCCGGCGCGGTCGTCCGCCGGGACGACGGGCCGAGCCCGCTCGGCGCGGCCCAGCGCTCCGCCCTCACCGGCGTCCCCGACGACGGCACGGTCCACACCCGCACCGTCCCCGGCCTCGGCGCCTACCGGGTCACCGCCCTCGACGCGAGCGGCATCCGCGTCCTGGCGGGCCTGCCCCTGGACGACGTACGGCACACCCTCCGCGCACTCGTGCGGATCGAGGCCGCCGCCACCGCCGGCGCGCTCGTCCTCGCGGGCGGCTGCTGCGTCCTCGCCGTACGGCGAGGGCTGCGCCCGCTCGGCCGGGTCGCCGCCGCGGCCGACCAGGTGGCCCGGGCGCCGCTCGGACCGAAGGGGCCCACCGGCCTCGCCCGGGTCCCGGCACCCGACGCCGACCCCGGCACCGAGGCGGGCCGGGTCGGTGCCGCCCTCAACCGGATGATCGACGAGGTCGAGGCCTCGCTCGGCGAGCGCCGGCGCGGCGAGGAACGCATGCGCCGCTTCATCGCCGACGCCGGTCACGAACTGCGCACCCCGCTCGCCTCCATCGCCGGCTACGCCGAGCTGATGAACCGCGGCGCCCGACCGGACACCGCCGATCTCGCCTGGCGGCGGATCGGCGCGGAGTCGGCCCGGATGACCGGCCTGGTCGAGGACCTGCTGCTGCTCGCCCGCCTCGCCGAGGGCAGGCCCCCGCAGGCGGCCGAGACGGACCTCGCGCTGCTGGTCGCGGAGGCGGTACGGCAGGCCCGTACGGCCGGCGCGGACCATGTGTGGCGAGTCGAACTGCCCCTGGACCCGCCGCTCCGGGTCACCGGGGACGGGCCGCGCCTGCGGCAGGCGGTGTCCGCCCTGCTGGCCAACGCCCGGATGCACACCCCGCCGGGTACGACGGTCACCGTCTCGCTCGCGACCACCGCCGCACGGCACACCCTGCGGGTCCGCGACGACGGCCCCGGCATCCCGCGCGACCTGCTTCCCGCGGTCTTCGACCCCTTCACCCGCGCCGACCCCTCCCGCACCCGTGCGGGCCTCGGCGGGGGCGGCTCGGGGCTGGGGCTGGCCGTGGCGGCCGCGATCGTGCACGCGCACGGCGGCGCCGTCCGCGTGGACAGCGTCCCCGGCCGGACCGAGTTCACGGTCGACTTCCCCGCGACCGGCCCGTCGCTCCCCTCCGCACACCCCGCGCCGGAACACCCGCCCACCGCCTCCCACCCCCTCGGCAGCTCCGCCTGACCCCGGGTACCTCCCTCGGCCCTCCGTACCCACGCCGCACCGGCACCCCCGCCGGCCGCCGGGCTTCCCGGCCGCTCGGCCCGCCCCTCGCGTGTCCCTCGGCGCGCCGCCCACGCCCCGCGCCTCCGGTCCGTGTCACTCCGCGAGGAGCGCGGCGAGGTCCGGCACCGGCAGTTCCGCCCAGATCACCTTGCCCTGCGGGGTGTACCGGGTGCCCCAGTGCTCGGCCAGCTGCGAGACCAGGAACAGGCCCCGGCCGCCCTCGTCGGTCGTCGCCGCGTACCGCAGATGCGGCGAGGTGCTGCTGCCGTCGGCCACCTCGCAGATCAGCGAGCGGTCGTGGATGAGCCGCACATGGATCGGGTCGGAGCCGTAGCGGATGGCATTGGTGATCAGCTCGCTGAGCACCAGCTCCATCCCGAAGCCCAGCTCGGACAGGTCCCACTCGGCCAGCTTCTCGGACACGGCGGCACGCATCCCCGACACGGCGGCCGGGTCGCGCGGCACGTCCCAGTCGGCGACCTGCTCGGCCGGCAGCGCCCGGGTGCGCGCGATGAGCAGAGCGACGTCGTCCCGCGGACGGTCGGGCAGCAGCTCCTCCAGCACCGCCCGGCAGCTCTCCTCCGGCGACCGGTCGGGGTGGCCCGCCAGCGACCGGCGCAGCATCTCCATCCCCACGTCCAGATCGCGCGAGCGGTCCTCGACCAGGCCGTCGGTGTACAGCACGAGCTGGCTGCCCTCCGCCAGCTCGAACTCCGCCGCCTGGAACGGCATACCGCCCAGGCCCAGTGGCGGACCGGCCGGCAGATCCGGGAAGGCGACGCGGCCGTCGGGCGACACCAGCGCGGGCGTGAGATGCCCGGCACGGGCCATCACACAGTGGCGCGTCACCGGGTCGTAGATCGCGTACACGCAGGTGGCACCCACGATCTCGCCCGTCGTCTCGGGGCTGGCCTCGTCCTGGTCGATGCGTCCGACCAGGTCGTCCAGGTGGCTGAGCAGCTCGTCGGGCGGCAGGTCGAGGGTGGAGAAGTTGTGCACCGCGGTCCGCAGCCGGCCCATCGTCGCCGCGGCGTGCAGACCGTGACCGACCACGTCGCCGACGGACAGCGCGACCCGGCTCCCCGACAGCGGGATCACATCGAACCAGTCGCCGCTCACTCCCGACTGCGCGGGCAGATAGCGGTAGGCGACGTCGAGGGCACTCTGCGTGGGCAGCGCCCTCGGCAGCAGGCTGCGCTGCAGGGTCACGGCGAGGGCGTGCTCACGGGTGTACCGGCGGGCGTTGTCGATGCTGACCGCGGCGCGCGCCACCAGCTCCTCCGCCAGTGACACCTCCTCCGCGTCGAACGGCTCCCGCTTGGAACGCCAGAAGTTGGCCATGCCCAGCACGATGCCGCGGGCCTGGATGGGGGCGGAGATCAGCGAGTGGATGCCGTACTCCAGGATCTGCCGGGCGCGCTGCGGATCCTGCGCCTGCCAGCCGTCGGTGGTCGACAGGTCGGTGACCAGCTCGGTACGGCCCGCGGTGTAGCCGCGCGCCTGCGGGGTGGAGGGCAGGAAGTCGATCAGCCGGCCCTTCTCGTACAGCGGGTGATCGTCCCGGATGCCGCCCACCGCGACCCGCCGCATGTCGGTCGCCGTGGCGGCCGGTTCCTCGCCGTGCAGCACGGCGTCGGCCAGGTCCACCGTGACGAAGTCGGCGAAGCGGGGGACGGCGACCCGCGTCAGTTCGTCGGCCGTCTGGACCACGTCGAGGCTGCTGCCGATGCCGAGGCCCGCGTCGTACAGCAGCTCCAGCCGCTGCCGGGTCACCTCCGCACGGCCGGATATGGCCTGCAGTTCGGTGCAGTCGCGGAGCGTCACCACGGTTCCCCAGGGATCTCCCGCACGGCTCGTGGGCCGCTGGTTGACCGCCAGCAGCCGTCCCCCGGCGAAATGCACCTCGTCGGAGGCGTCGCGCCCGGAGACGAGCAGGTCCGCCGTCGCGGGGTCGAGGCCCGGCAGCTCCCGCACCGTGCGCCCCTCGGCGTCGGAGGGCAGCTCCAGCAGCCGGGCGGCCTCGTCGTTGACCAGCAGCAGCCGCCCGTCGCCGTCGACGATGAGCACACCCTCACGCACCGAGTGCAGCACCGTGTCGTGGTGCTCGTACATGCGGGTCATCTCGTCCGGGGCCAGGCTGTGCGTCTGGCGCCGCAGTCGCCGGCCGACCAGTGCCGTGCCGCCGGTCGACACCACCAGCGCTCCGGCCCCGGCGGTCAGGATGATCGGGAGCTGGCGGTCCACCTCGCTGGTCACGTTCTTCACCTTGAGCCCGGCCGAGACGAGCGCGGTGACCTTGCCGTGCTCGTCGTAGACGGGGACGGTCGCCTGTTCCTCGTGGCCGAGCGGGCCATGGACCGTCTCGGTGTAGACCTTCCCGGCCAGCGAGGGCTTGATCTGGCCCACGAACCGGTGCCCGATCTTGCTGGGGATGGGGTGGGTGTAGCGGATGCCCTTGGTGTTCATGACCACGATGAAGTCGACGCCCGCGGCCTTGCGCCCCGCCTCGGTGAGCGGCTGCAGCACCTTGGACGGGTCGGGGGAGCGCAGTGCCTGCAGCACGCCGGGGGAGTGCGCGAAGGTCTGCGCGACGGCGATGGACCGGCGCCTGGCCTCGGTGGTCGTGTCATGTTGCGACTGCAGGACGAGTGCGATGACGCCGCAGGCCACGAGTACCACGACAAGTGCCACTTGCAGGAGGAACACCTGCCCGGCGACGCTGCGCGGGCTCCTGCCGACCTTGAAGCGCCAGGGTGAACGCCTGGATCGGGCGAATACGTCCGACATGCGGTATTTGTAGCACTGGTTGGCCTCGCTGCCTATGGCAGATCCGGGGGGCGGACACATTTTCGTCGCCTCATGCTTCGCAGGAGGCCACTTCCGTCACTCGGGCCACTCGGGTGACAGGCCGGTCTTCCTCTGCCTTTCCTCTGCGCGAGGTCGCTCTGGGCGGACCCGGTGGTCGTGCGCACCGGGTCCGCGAGCCGGGCGGGTGAGGGGGGTGATGGACGCCCGCCCGGGTGGTGCCGGCTTGTGACGTCGGCCGACGTGCACGACAACGTTGTCTTATGGTCTGTGCATGACTCTACCGCCTCGACCGACAACGATGTCAACCCATTTGGGGTAACCCGACCGGGTGATCCCGTTGTGCGTCTGCCGTGCGCATGCGGTTTCCCGTGGTACCGGTGGCGCACGTTACCGTCCCTGCGGCTTGTGCGACCTGTGGTGCGCGACCCGTCCGCCAGGAGGAAGGGCCGCGTCATGCGTTTCGGACCCCTGTCCCTGCTGCTGGCCGCCACGCTCGCGCTCGGCGGCGTCGCGCCCGCCCTCGCGGCGCCCGCCGCACCCACCGGCCTCGTCACGGATCCGACGGGGTACGTCGATCCGCTGATCGGCACCGAGAACGGCGGCGACGTCTTCCCGGGCGCCGTCGTGCCCTTCGGCATGCTCTCCTGGAGCCCCGAGAACACCGCCGGGGACGCCACGCGAACCGCCGCCCCCGGCGGCTACCGGTACGGCGCCACCCGCATCCGCGGCTTCAGCCTCACCCACATGTCCGGCACCGGCTGCGCGGGCGGCAGCGGCGACATCCCCTTCTTCCCCTACGCCGGCGAGGTCACCTCCTCCCCGGCGAGCGACACCCGCGACGCCGTCTACGCCTCCGACTTCACCCACGCCGACGAGCGCGCCGAACCCGGTCACTACACGGTGGGCCTGGCCTCCGGCGTCACCGCCGACCTCACCGCCACCGCCCGCACCGGCTCGGCCCGCTTCACCTTCCCGGCCGGCAGGCCCGCCTCACTGCTGGTGCGCACCGCCAACTCGGAGGTCGGCTCGACGGATTCGACCGTCACGATCGACCCGGAACGCCGTACGATCTCCGGATCCGTCACCTCCGGCGACTTCTGCGGCCACCTCGACCCCGAGGGCCGGCGCGCCTACTACACCCTGTACTTCACCGCCCGCTTCGACCGCGCCTTCCACGGCGCCGGCACCTGGCGGGACGACAGGCTCAGCCCCGGCTCGCTCCGGGCGGCCGGCGGCACCGGGGGCTTCGCGCACGGCGGACGGCCCGTCGCGGGCAAGGGCGCGGGCGGCTATGTCACGTTCGCGCCCGGCACCGGGCCCGTGCACGTCGAGGTCGGCATCTCCTACGTCGGCAAGGCGGCGGCCGAGGCCAACCTGGCCGCCGAGAACCCGCCCGGCCGCTCCTTCGACGCGGTCGCGGGCGCGGCCCGCCGGGCCTGGCGCGAGCGGCTCGGCGCCGTCCGCGTCGGCGGCGGATCGGACGCCGACCGCACCACCTTCTACACCGCGCTGTACCACGCGCTGCTGCATCCGAACGTCATCAGTGACGCCGACGGCCGCTACCGGGGCGGCGACGGCCGGGTGCACCGGGTGGGCCACGGCCACCGCGCCCAGTACGGCACCTTCTCCGGCTGGGACGTCTACCGCGACCAGGTGCAGCTGCTCACCCTGCTCGACCCGCGCACCGGCTCCGACATCGCCCAGTCGCTGTACGAGCTGGCCGGGCAGAACGGCGGGACCTGGGACCGCTGGCTGCACGGCGCGAGCGGCACCCATGTGATGAACGGCGACCCCTCGCCGACCGCGCTGGCCGGTATCCACGCCTTCGGCGGCACCGGCTTCGATCTGCGTGGCGCACTGG
This sequence comes from Streptomyces yokosukanensis, assembly GCF_001514035.1. Lineage (GTDB taxonomy): Bacteria > Actinomycetota > Actinomycetes > Streptomycetales > Streptomycetaceae > Streptomyces > Streptomyces yokosukanensis. The sequence continues at coordinate 115,061 of NZ_KQ948212.1, forward strand.
ACTCGCTGGTCGAGGCGGCCACCGTCCCCACCGAGCGGGACCTGTCCGCGGCGGGCAGGCCGGTGCTCTCCGCCGGCCAGCGGCCGTCCCTGGACAAGTACCTGGAGCTGCACTACATGCCGAGCGTCTCCAACGCCTGGGGCGGCGCCGCGGAGACCCTGGAGATGTCCACGGCCGACTTCTCCCTGTCCCGGCTCGCGGCGGCCGCCGGGCAGAAGGTCACGGCCGCCGTCTTCGCCCGGCGCGCCCAGTGGTGGCAGAACACCTTCGACATCGCCGCCGACGCCGGCGGCGGCTACGTCGCGAACCGCAAGGCCGACGGCAGCTGGGTCACCGGGTTCACCCCGGACACCGGCAACGGCTTCGTGGAAGGCACCGCGGCCCAGTACACCTGGATGGTCCCGCACGACCCGGCGGGCCTGTTCGCCGCACTGGGCGGCCGGGACAAGGCGCTCGCCCGGCTCGACGACTTCTTCCACGACACGGACGGCGGCTGGGCCTTCACCGGCCACGGCGGCACCAAGTCCGAGCTGGACAACGAGCCGTCGCTCAACGTCCCCTACCTGTACGACTACGCGGGCGCCCCGTACCGGACGCAAGCGACCGTACGGGCCGCGATGCGGCAGCTGTGGTCGACCGCGCCCGGCGGCATCCCCGGCAACGACGACCTGGGCGCGATGTCGTCCTGGTACGTCTTCGCGGCCCTCGGGATGTACCCGCAGGTGCCCTCCCGTGCCGAACTGGTCCTCGCCTCACCGCTGTTCGAGCGCGTGGAGATCAGCCGGCCGCGGGGCAACGACATCTCCGTGCGCGCCACCGGAGCGGCGCCCGGCGCACCGTACATCCGGTCCCTGAAGGTCGACGGCCGCACCAGCGACCGCCCCTGGCTGCCCGCGTCCTTCGTCCGCGACGGCGGCCGCCTCGACTACACCCTGTCCGCCACCCCGAACCGCGGCTGGGGCGCGGACCGCCCGCCGCCCTCCTTCCGCGAGGGCGAGCAGCCGTACCAGATCGGTGTCGGCCCCACCTCCGCCACGCTCGCACCCGGCGACAGCACGAGGACCGTCGTCCGCGCACTGTCGCTGCACGGCGGCAGCGGCCCCGACGTGCGCTTCCGGGTGCACACCCCGGCCGGTGTCACGGCCGTGCCCGCCGGGGGCACGGTCGAGGGCGGCGCCCAGGTGATCACCCTCACCGCCGCCCGGGACGCCCGGCAGGGCTTTTCCGACGTCAAGATCTCGGTGGCCGCGGCCGGGACGTCGTACGAGCAACCGGTCTCGCTGAAGGTGGCCGCCCCCGGCACCCTGCTCGCCGCCTACGACGGCACCGGCATCTGCGACGACACGGGCGACCACGACGAGGCCGACTACGACGGCGGCGGCTGGAGCTACTCCCGCCAGGCCCTCGCCGCGGCCGGCCTCACCCCGGGCGGGCGGTCCACGGTCGACGGACTCGCCTTCACCTGGCCGAACTCGCCGCCCGACCGCCCCGACAACGCCTCGGGTTCCGGGCAGACCATCGAACTGCCCACGGCGGCGGGCGCGTTGTCCTTCATCGGCAGCGCGGTCGACGGCGACCGGCGGGCCCGGGCGGCCGTCACCTACACCGACGGCACGTCCGACACCGTCGACCTGTCCTTCACCGACTGGACCGTCGGCGGCGGAAGCGGCACCGTCCGGTACGGCAACGAGGTCGTCGCCCGGACGCCGTACCGCAATGCCGCGGGCGCCGGCAGGGAACCGGTGGCGGCCTATGTCTTCGCCACCCGGCCGTACCAGGCCCCGGCCGGCCGGCGGATCAAGAGCGTCAGGCTCCCCGGCGACCCCGGCCTGCACGTGTTCGCCCTGGCCACACGCTGACCCACGGCAGCGGACAGCGGCCGCCCCTCTCCACCGGGACGGCCGCTGTCGCGTGCGTACGTCAGGCCAGCAGCTCCACCTCCGCGAGCGTGGCCGAGCCGGTCAGGACCAGCCGGTACTTCGCGTAGGTGCCCGGCGCCGCGATGCCGAACGCCCGGGTCTGGCGGTCCCAGGTGAAGCTCTCCCCGGAGCGGCGGTCCAGGGTCTTCCAGGTGGTGCCGTCCGTGGAGCCCTGGAGGGTCCAGCCGGCCGGTGCCCTGGTGTGGTCGGCCGACGAGGTCAGCGTGTACTGGACGGGCTTCACGGCGTGGTCGACCGGCAGGTCGACCGAGGTGACCGTGGCGTCCGTCGCCGAGGTGTTGTCGAACAGCGGCCCGTCCCCCTTCAGGACGTCCGCGCGGGGCGTGGGCACCTTGTCGTCCTGGGTGATGGAGACCGGGGCCGCGTCCTTGCCCGTGCCCCACGCGGACGGCTCGGCGCCCATGGCGAACTCCAGCACCCCGCCCTTGGACAGCAGCGAGTGGGGCAGCGAAGTGGAGTTCCAGGCACGGCCGTCGAACGTCACACCCTGGACATAGACGTTCTTCGCGCTGTTCCGCGGCGCCTTGACGACCAGGTCGTGGCCGTTCTCCAGGTGCACGGTGACCTTCTTGAACAGCGGGGAGCCGATGGAGTACTCGCCGCTGCCCATGACGAGCGGGTAGAAGCCGAGCGCCGAGAAGAGGTACCAGCCCGACTGCTCGCCGTTGTCCTCGTCGCCGTGGTAGCCCTGCCCGATCTCGCTGCCGGAGTAGAGCCGGGAGAGGATCTCGCGCACCGTCGCCTGTGTCTTCCAGGGCTCGCCCGCCGCGTCGTACATGTACGAGACATGGTGCGCGACCTGGTTGGACTGTCCGAGCATGCCCATCCGGACGTCCCGTGCCTCGGTCATCTCGTGGATGACACCTCCGTAGGAGCCGACGAAGTCCGGCGAGGCCGTCTCGGGGGTGGAGAAGAACGTGTCGAGCTTGTCGGCGAGCGCCTTCCGGCCGCCGTAGAGGTTGGCCAGGCCCCGGCTGTCCTGCGGGACGCTGAAGGCGTAGCCCCAGCCGTTGGTCTCCGTGTAGTCGTAGCCCCAGACACGCGGGTCGTACGCGGCGGAGTCGACGCGCCAGTCGCCCTGGGCGTCACGGCCCTGGAAGAAGCCTCCCGCCGCCTTGGGGTCGAACAGGTTCACATAGTCCCGGGCGCGGTTGAGGAAGTACTCGGACTCGTCCTTGTAGTGCCGCTCGCCCGTCTTCTTGTACAGGGCCGCGCCCATCCGCGCGATGCCGTAGTCGTTGACATAGCCCTCCATCGCCCAGGACAGGCCCTCGGAGGTGGCGGTGGCGGTGTAGCCGAGGAACGGCGAGGTGCCCATTCCCTTGCGGCCCACACCCGACATCGGCGGGACCACGGTCGCGTTCTTCAGGGCCGCCTGGTACGCCGCCTTCGCGTCGAACCGCACACCCTTGACGTACGCGTCGGCGAACGCCACGTCCGAGGAGGTGCCGGTCATCAGGTCGGCGTAGCCGGGGGAGGACCAGCGGGAGGTCCAGCCGCCGTCCTTGTACTGCTGCACGAACCCGTCGACCATCTCGCCCGCCTGCGAGGGCGTCAGGAAGGTGTACGCCGGCCATGTGGTCCGATAGGTGTCCCAGAAGCCGTTGTTGACGTACACCTTGCCGTCGACGATCTTCGCGCCGGTGTGGGTCGGGGTGTCCTGGCTCTGCATCGGGGAGAAGGGCGAGGCGTACTGGTCCTTGCCGGCGACCTTCTCGAAGCCCGAGTTCGGGTACAGGTACAGCCGGTACATGCTGGAGTACAGCGTGGTCAGCTGATCCTGGGTCGCGCCCTCGACCTCGACCTTGCCGAGCAGCCTGTCCCAGGTCTTCTGGGCCTGCTGCCTCACCGTGTCGAAGGAGGTGCCGTCCGGGATCTCCTGGCGCAGGTTGTCCTTCGCCTGGTCGACGCTGATCAGCGAGGTCGCCAGGCGCAGCGTGACGGTCCGGTCCGCGCCCGCGTCGAAGCGGAGGTAGCCCTTCACTCCGCTCGATCCGCCGTCGGTCACCGGCTTGTCGAACTCGCCGTACACGAACAGCCGGGTCGCCCCGGTCGACAGGCCCGACTTCACGTCCGAGTAGCCGGTCACGATCCCGTGGTCCTTGTCGAGGGTCAGGCCCGCCTGCTCGGTGACGTTGTCGAAGACGACGCTCGCGTCGTCGCCGGGGTAGGTGAAGCGCAGCACCGCCGCGTGGTCGGTCGGGGTCATCTCGGCCTTGAGACCGTTCTCGAACCGGACCCCGTAGTAGTACGGCCGCGCGGTCTCGTTCTCGTGCCGGAACGGCAGCCGGCGCGCCTCGCGGCCGGTGTCCGGGGTGCCGGCCGCGGCCGACGGCATCAGCTGGAAGGTCTGCCGGTCGCCCATCCACGGGCTCGGCTCATGGCTCGCGCTGAACGCCTCGACGGTCGGCAGGTTGGCGTCGTTGTTCGCCCGCGCGTACTCGTACAGCCAGCTCAGCGACGACGCGTTGGTCACCGGCGTCCAGAAGTTGAAACCGTGCGGAAGGGCCGTCGCCGGGAAGTTGTTGCCGCGCGAGAAGCTGCCGCTGGAGTTGGTGCCGCGCGTGGTCAGCGCGTAGTCCGACAGATGCGCCTTCGGCTGCTCGGGCGGTACGGGCCGCACCGCCACGTCGTCGATCCAGCCCCGGAACTTCGCCGGTCCGTCGGGGGAGTCGTACGCCACGAGGATCCGGTCGACCGTCTTCCCGGCCGCGACCGAGCCGATCCGCGCGGCCACGTTGTTCCACTGGTTGACGTACAGCGACTTCGACGCACCCTGACCGCGTGGCGACAACGGGAACCCGTGCTGGTCCAGCGCGCCCAGGTCGCTCAGGTAGGTGCCGTCGGTGAAGGCCAGGTCGAGGGAGACGTTCGTGGCGTCGTAGTCCCGGTCGCCGTCGGCCATGGACGGGAAGATCCGGTACGACAGCTGGGTGTCGCCGCCGACCTTCACGTTCACGTCGAAGACCTTGTTGTACGAGTACGCCCGGCCGCCCGCCGTGTGCCGCCCGGCGTAGCGCAGGGCGTGCAGCCCGGTGAACCCGGCGCGTGCCTTGGCCGTCGGCGAGCCGGTCGGGCCCTTGTCGACCAGCGTCAGCATGTCCTGGGGCACCGGGTCGCCCCCGCCGCCGGTGGAGAACTGCACATCGGCGAGCTGCAGGGTGTCCGAGGCGCCGTTGTTCCTGGTGATCTCCAGCCGGAAGTGCTGGTACTCGGCCGGCTCGGCCAGGTCGTAGGACCTGGTCTGGAAGCGCTCGGAGAAGTTCTCGTCCGAGCGGGAGTCCACCGGCTTCCAGTCCTTGCCGTCGGTGGAGCCGAGCAGCGTCCAGTCCCTCGGGTCGCGCTGGTCGTAGTCGTTGGCCGAGGTGAGCGCGTACGTGTGCAGCTCGATGGGCTTGTCGAGGTCGAACTCCACCCAGCCGGTGGGGGCGAAGGTGAGCCATTTGGTGCCGGGCTCGCCGTCGACCAGGTTCTCCTTGACCTCGCCGGCGCCCGTGTTCTCGCCGCTCGCCCGGACATCGGTGACATGGTCGGTCACATTGCCCGGAATTCCGGTGCTGTAGCCGCCGTCGACACCGGAGGCGCGCTTGGTCCCGTCCGGCGCGGTGTCCACGGTGTTCAGCCAGTCGGGTGCCGGATCGCCGGTCTCGAACGAGGAGGCGAACTCCTGGCCCGCGGCCGGAGCCTTGGCGGGCAGGGCGACCGCCGCGCCCTGCCCGCCGACGGCCATGACAAAGGCGGCCGTGAGGACGGCCGCCGGACCCCATCTGTGCCGAGTTCTCCGCTGCATCTACGGATCCCCTCCTGCGCCCCTCTCCAGACAACGTTGTCACCTATGGGGCGCAGGAACCAGTAGGTCGTCAAGTGGCCCGTGATGTCAAGGGTGTTGGGTGTGGCATTCAGGGACTTATGCCGCGAATGTTTGTGCCAGGCGACCCGCAGGGGCCTCATATTTCCTTGAGGTCTCAACTCGGAAAAGACCCATCGCGAACCCTGCATTCGATCTTGCTCAGCCGACCGGAAGTGGACTATACCTGTCGGCACTTCCAGCATGACCCTGCACGACCCAGCGCTACCCGACTGCGGTGCCGGGGAGGATCCGGTTCACCGCCTGAGTCCTGGAGAAGGCGAGGACTTGAGCATGGGATCCACCTCGAACCACGGTGCCGAAGGTGTCGGCCGCCGTGATCTGATCAAGCGGTCCGCCGCACTCGGCGTGGTCGCGGCCCCTGGCATGGGCCTGCTGTCCGCCTGTGCGAGCAGTGGCGGGGGCGGCCAGAAGAAGGACAAGGCGGGGACGAAGACCGCGAAGAACCCGCTCGGCGTCAACGACAGCGCGGGCATGGAATTCGTCCTCTTCGACGGCGGCTTCGGCAAGGACTACGCCGAGGACGCGGTGAAGATCTACGAGAAGGACTTCCCCAAGGTCAAGGTGAAGTTCTCCGCCACCCAGAAGATCCAGTCCACCCTGCAGCCCCGCTTCAACCAGGGCAACCCGCCGGACCTCATCGACAACTCCGGCGCCGAGCAGATGGACATGGGCGTCCTGGTCGGCAAGAACCAGCTCTCCGACCTCACCCCGCTGCTCGACGCGCCGTCCTACGACGACCCGAACAAGAAGGTCCGCGACACCCTGCGCCCCGGCATCGTGGAGATGGGCCAGTTCGACGGCAACCCGGTCTGGATCTTCTACTACGCCTACACGGTGTACGGCGTCTGGTACTCGCAGAAGGCCCTGGACTCCCTCGACGCGCAGTACCCGAAGACCTGGGACGAGATGCTCGCGGTCTGCGAGAAGGCCAAGAAGAAGGGCATGGCGGGCTGGACGTACGCGGGCAAGTACCCGTACTACATCCCCTTCTCGCTGTACCCGATGATCGGCAAGGTCGGCGGTCGCGAGGTGCTCGACGCCATCGACAACCTGGAGCCCAACGCCTGGAAGCACCCGGCCGTCAAGGCCTGCTTCGAGGCGTACTACGAGCTGTACAAGAAGGGCTACATCCTCAAGGGCACCCCGGGCCTGGACCACATCCAGTCCCAGACCGCCTGGGCCAAGGGCGAGGCGCTGTTCATCCCGAACGGCTCCTGGGTGGAGAACGAGTCGGCCAACGTCATCCCCAAGGACTTCGATCTGGCCGTCTCCGCGCCGTCCGGCATCGACGGCAGCGACAAGCTGCCCTTCGGCACCATCTGGGCCTCCGGCGGTGAGCCCTTCATCGTCCCGGCGAAGGCCGCCAACCCCGAGGGCGGCATGGAGCAGCTGCGCATCATGCTCTCCGAGGCGTCCTCGAAGAATTTCACGGCCAAGGTGAAGTCGCTGACCGCCTACAACGGCGGCACCACCGGCATCACCCTCACCCCGGGGCTGAACTCCGGCGTGGCGGCGCTGAAGCTGGCCGGATCCAACGTGGTGAATCCGCGACTGCAGGACTGGTATGTGCAGCTGCAGAAGGAGAAGATCGGTGTGTCCGGTCTCGGGGAGATGATGGCCGGTCGGCTTACCCCCGCCGAGGCCATCAAGAAGATCCAGGGATTTGCCGACGAGGCGGCCAAGGACACCTCGATCAAGCACTACAAGCACCAGTAGACCAGCACCCTTTCAACGCACCGGAGTGGCGATGCAGCACGGCAAGTACCGGTTCATCGTGGGGTTTCTGGTTCTGCCCCTGGGACTGTACGCGCTCTTCGTGGTGTGGCCGTTCATCCAGTCCATCTATTACTCGTTCACGGACTGGACCGGCCTGAGCCCCGAATTCAAGATGGTCGGCTTCGACAACTACAAGAGGATGCTCCACGACGACATCTTCTGGAAGTCGTTGCAGCACAGTCTGCTGTTCGCTCTGGTGCTCCCGCTGGTGACGATCAGTCTGGCGCTCTTCTTCGCCTTCATGATCAATGTGGGCGGACGCCGCAGGAAGGGCGGCCCCGTGATCTCCGGGGTCCGGGGCTCGTCCTTCTACAAGATCGTGTACTTCTTCCCGCAGGTGCTGTCCATCGCGATCGTCGCGCTGCTGTTCCAGTTCGCGTACAACCCGGACAGCGGCGCGATCAACTCCCTGCTGCGCGGGATCGGCCTCGGCAGCGTCCAGCCCCTGTGGCTGGGCGACCCGAGCCTCGCGCTGTGGTGTGTGATGGCGGTGCTGGTGTGGTCCACGACCGGCTTCTTCGTGGTCCTGTTCTCGGCGGGCATGGCCTCCATCCCGGCCGAGCTGTACGAGGCGGCCCTGCTCGACGGCGCCGGCCGCGCCACCACCTTCTTCCGCGTCACCCTGCCGCTGCTGTGGGACACCGTGCAGTCCGGCTGGGTCTACATGGGCATCCTCGCGCTCGGCGCCGAGTCGTTCGCGGTCGTACAGATCATGACGACCGGACCGGGCGGACCCGACTACTCGACCACCGTGATGGTCCTGTACGTGTACCAGAAGGCGTTCCGGGACGGTCAGGCCGCCTACGCCACCACCATCGGCGTCGCCCTGCTCGTCGTCACCCTCGCCTTCGCGGCGATCGTGATGCGGCTGGGCCGTCGCGAGCGGCTGGAGTTCTGAACCGATGAAGACGACCGAGACCCCCGCACCGCTGCCGGCCGAGTCCGGCGCCAGCGTCTCCAAGGTCGATGTACCGCCCCCCAGGCCCGCCCGGCGCAAGAGGGACGGCGGCGTCCTCAACGTCTTCTCGCACGGCGTGCTGATCATCTGGGCGATCATGGTGGTCATGCCGCTGCTGTGGGCGGTGATGACGTCCTTCAAGTCGGACAGCTCGATCTTCGGCTCGCCCTGGTCCCTGCCGGACAAGCTGCACTTCGACAACTGGTCGCGGGCCTGGACCCAGGCCAACATGAGCGACTACTTCCTGAACACCGTCCTGGTGGTCGGCGGCTCGCTCATCGGCACCCTGGCGCTCGGCTCCATGGCGGCCTATGTCCTCGCCCGCTTCGACTTCCCGGGCAACCGCTTCATCTACTACCTGTTCATCGGCGGCATGAGTTTCCCGATCATGCTCGCGCTGGTCCCGCTGTTCTATGTCGTGAACAACATGGGCATGCTGAACACGATCCATGGCCTGATCCTGGTCTACATCGCGTACTCGCTGCCCTTCACGGTCTTCTTCCTCACAGCGTTCTTCCGCACGCTGCCCACCTCGGTGGCGGAGGCGGCCTTCGTGGACGGCGCTTCGCACACGCGTACGTTCTTCCAGATCATGCTGCCCATGGCCAAACCGGGCCTGATCAGCGTCGGCATCTTCAACTTCCTGGGTCAGTGGAACCAGTACATGCTGCCCACGGTCCTGAACACCGACCCCGACAAGAAGGTGCTCACCCAGGGCCTGGTCCAGCTGGCCGTCAGCCAGGGCTACAAGGGCGACTGGTCCGGGCTCTTCGCCGGCCTGGTGATGGCCATGCTGCCGGTGCTCGGGGCGTACATCGTCTTCCAGCGCCAGGTCGTCCAAGGCCTGACCGCGGGGGCGCTGAAATAGGGCCGTGAGCCCGGCGGGGTGACACCCCGCAGCCACCCGTGCGCACGCCGTCTCCCTTGCCGGAGGCGGCGTGCGCGTGTGTTCCGGGGATCCGGAAACGGTTCAACCTCTTGACGGAACCAGCCCCGAACGGCTCAGCTTAGAGTTCACTAGTTGGACATACGCGGGGCCTCGCCGAAGCGGCCTCGCGCTCAGGAGGTCGTCGTGGAGACTCCAGGGTCGCAGTCGTCGCTGCACCGAGCCAACCTGGAGCGGGTCGTACGGGCCGTGCGCCTGGCCGGGTCCCTCACGCAGGCGGAGATCGCGCGGACGACCGGTCTGTCCGCCGCAACCGTCTCCAACATCGTGCGGGAGCTGAAGGACGGCGGAACCGTCGAGGTCACGCCCACGTCGGCGGGCGGGCGGCGGGCCCGCAGCGTCAGCCTCAGCGGCGACGCCGGGATTGTGATCGGCGTCGACTTCGGGCACACCCACATGCGCGTCGCGATCGGCAACCTCGCCCATCAGGTGCTGGCCGAGGAGTCCGAGCCGCTGGACGTCGACGCCTCCGCCGCACAGGGCTTCGACCGGGCCGAACAGCTGGTCAGCCGCCTGATCGCGGCCACCGGGGTGAACCGGTCCAAGGTCGCGGGCGTCGGCCTCGGCGTGCCGGGTCCCATCGACGTGGAGTCGGGGACGCTGGGGTCCACCGCGATCCTGCCCGGCTGGACCGGAGCCAAGCCCGCCGAGGAGATGCGCGAGCGGCTCGGCGTGCCCGTCCACGTGGACAACGACGCCAACCTCGGCGCCCTCGGCGAGCTGGTCTGGGGCAGCGGGAAGGGCGTGCGGGACCTCGCGTACATCAAGGTGGCGAGCGGTGTCGGCGCGGGCCTGGTGATCGACGGGAAGATCTACCGGGGTCCGGGCGGCACGGCCGGAGAAATCGGGCATATTACACTCGATGAATCCGGCCCGGTCTGCCGTTGCGGAAACCGCGGCTGCCTGGAGACGTTTGCGGCCGCGCGCTATGTGCTCCCGCTGCTCCAGTCCAGCCATGGGCCCGACCTCACGATGGACGGCGTCGTGCGGCTGGCCAGGGACGGAGACCCGGGCTGCCGTCGGGTGATCGCCGACGTCGGCCGTCACATCGGCAGTGGGGTGGCCAACCTGTGCAATCTGCTGAACCCGAGCCGGGTGGTCCTCGGCGGTGATCTCGCCGAGGCCGGTGAGCTGGTGCTCGGGCCGATCAGGGAGTCCGTCGGCCGCTACGCCATCCCCAGCGCGGCCCGCCAACTGTCCGTTCTTCCGGGGGCACTTGGAGGGCGTGCGGAGGTGCTCGGAGCGCTCGCCCTCGCCCTCAGCGAGATGGGCGATTCGACACTTTTGGATGGATCGCTGTCTGTGGCGACCCCTGCCTTCACTTAGAGAACGGATGGCACCGTTGCCATCTCGTTAAGGATTTACTTCTTGACGTCGCACGTGTGGCCGAGTTGACTTCCAGCCACCTCGGCCGCAACGACGCGGCCTCGTCAGGGAGGTTTCTGAAGTGAACGCACGTATGCGTCGTGCCGCCGTTGCCGTAGCCGCCGGTGCGATGGCGGTCTCGCTGGCCGCCTGTGGCAGCGCCAAGGAGTCGAAGGGCAACGACAGCTCTTCCTCCTCGTCCTCGAAGAAGGGCGACAACATCAAGGTCGGCCTTCTCCTTCCGGAGAACAAGACCGCGCGTTACGAGAAGTTCGACAAGCCCCTGATCGAGAAGAAGATCAAGGAGCTGACGAACGGCAAGGCGGAGGTCGAGTACAACAACGCCCGCCAGGACGCGAACCTGCAGGCGCAGCAGGTCGACACCATGATCACCAACAAGGTGGACGTCCTGATCGTGGACGCGGTCGACGCCAAGGCCATCCAGAACTCCGTGCAGAAGGCCGTGGACGCCGGCATCAAGGTCGTCGCCTACGACCGCCTGGCCGAGGGCCCCATCAGCGCCTACACCTCCTTCGACAACGAGGAGGTCGGCAAGACCCAGGGCGAGGCCCTGCTGAAGGCGCTGGGCAGCAAGGCCACCAAGTCCTCCAAGATCGTCATGGTCAACGGCTCGGTCACCGACCCGAACGCCGCCCAGTTCAAGAAGGGCGCGCACTCCGTCCTCGACGGCAAGGTCACGGTCGCCAAGGAGTACGACACCAAGGAGTGGTCGCCGGACAACGCCAACTCCGAGATGGAGACGGCGATCTCCGCGGTCGGCAAGGACAAGATCGCGGGTGTCTACTCCGCCAACGACGGCATGGCCGGCGGTATCATCACCGCCCTCAACGCCGCGGGCGTCAAGGTCCCGGTCACCGGCCAGGACGCCGAGCTGGCCGGCGTGCAGCGCATCGTCGCCGGTACGCAGTACATGAGCGTCTTCAAGTCCTACCCGCAGGAGGCGAACGTCGCCGCGGAGATGGCCGTCGCGCTCGCGCAGGGCAAGTCGCTGGACTCCATCGCCAAGGACAAGGTCTCCAGCACCTCGGCGAAGGACGTCCCCTCGGTCCTGGTCCCGGTCGTCTCGCTGACCCAGGCCAACATCAAGGACACGGTCATCAAGCAGGGCTACTACACCGTCGCCGACATCTGCACGGCCGACTACAAGGCCGCCTGCGACAAGATCGGCCTCAAGTAGGCGACCTCAAGTCCCTTCCCGTACACGGGTGTTCGTCATTGAATGCCCGTAGGGAAGCCGACTGAACGCCCCCAAGACTCCTCCGGCGTCCCGCGACTCACACAGCCCCGCAAGCTCGGCGCGGGGCGCCGGACGGAACTCCCCCAGGGTTGCTCCCGACCCACCCGCCCAGTTTTCTGCACAACCTCCCGCCGGGTCAGGCGGCGAAGGAGATGGTTCACGTGTCCGCTACGCCCGTGCTGGCGTTGCGCGGGGTCTCCAAGCGGTTCGGTGCCGTTCAGGCGCTCACCGACGTAGAGCTTGAGGTCCACGCCGGTGAAGTGGTCGCCCTGGTGGGCGACAACGGCGCCGGAAAGTCCACGCTGGTCAAGACGATCGCCGGCGTGCACCCGATCGACGAGGGTGTCATCGAGTGGGACGGCAAGCCCGTCTCCATCAGCCGTCCGCACGACGCCCAGGCCCTGGGCATCGCGACGGTCTACCAGGACCTCGCGCTGTGCGACAACATCGACGTCGTCGGCAACCTGTTCCTCGGCCGTGAGCTGAGGAAGTGGGGCGTCCTGGACGAGGTCGAGATGGAGCGCCGCTCCCGCGAGCTGCTCACCACGCTGTCGATCCGCATCCCCAGCGTCCGTATCCCGATCGCCTCGCTCTCCGGCGGTCAGCGCCAGACCGTGGCCATCGCCCGCTCCATGCTCGGCGCCCCCAAGCTGGTGATCCTCGACGAGCCCACCGCCGCCCTCGGCGTCGAGCAGACCGCGCAGGTCCTCGACCTGGTGGAGCGCCTGCGCGAGCGCGGCCACGCCGTCATCCTCATCAGCCACAACATGGCGGACGTGAAGGCGGTGGCCGACAAGGTCGCCGTGCTGCGCCTCGGCCGCAACAACGGCGTCTTCGAGGTCAAGACGACCTCGCAGGAGGAGATCATCTCCGCCATCACCGGCGCCACCGACAACGCCGTCACCCGCCGCGCGGCGCGCACGGCCGACACGAACGGGGAGGTTTCCAAGTGAGCATCGACAAGACCTCCGCGAACCTCGACAAGACGCCGCCGCAGGACGACCCCGTCGTCGAGAACCCCGAGGCCGCGGCCGCCGCGGTCACCGCGGTCGACCCGCGCCTGCTGGTCCAGCAAGAGGGCCTGATCGGCTACTGGCACGAGTTCAAGCGCAAGATGAAGGCCGGCGAGCTGGGCTCCATCCCGGTCGTCCTGGGCCTCGCGATCATCTGCATCATCTTCCAGGTCCTGAACTCCAACTTCCTGTCCGCGCAGAACATCAACGACATCACGATCACGATGGTCGGCACGGGCATGATCTCGGTCGGCATCGTCTTCGTGCTGCTGCTCGGCGAGATCGACCTGTCGGTCGGCTCGGTCAGTGGCGCGGCCAGCGCCCTCGCCGGTGTCCTCGCGGTCAACCAGGGCTGGCCCGAGTGGACGGCCGTGCTCATCGCCGTCGCCGCCGGCATCGCCATCGGCGCGCTGCACGGCTTCTTCTTCGCGGTGCTGGGCGCCCCCGCCTTCGCCGTCACGCTGGCCGGCCTGCTGTTCTGGCTGGGCTTCATGCTGAAGGTGCTCGGCGCGGACGGCACGATCAACCTCGACCCGAACGGCCTGGTCGGCAAGCTGACCACGTACTACTTCTCGGACGTGGCCGCCGCCTACGGACTCGCCGTCGTCGTGGTCGCCGTGTTCTTCCTCACCTCCTTCCTCGGCAACCGGCGCCGGCAGGCCGCGGGCATCCCGTTCCGGCCGCTCAGCGACACGATCGTGCGGACCGTGCTGCTGGCCGTGATCTCCTTCGCCGCGGCCTTCATGTACAACCAGTACAAGGGGCTGCCGCTGGCCACGGTGATCTTCCTCGCGTTCCTGATCGGCACGGACTTCGTGCTGCGCCGCACCTCCTACGGCCGCAAGATCTTCGCGCTCGGCGGCAGCGTGGAGGCGTCCCGGCGCGCGGGTATCAACGTCACCGCCGTGCGGATCTCCGTGTTCGCCATCTCCGGTGGCTTCGCCGCGATCGGTGGCCTGTTCCTGGCGTCGAAGATCGCCTCGGCCAACCAGAGCGCCGGTACGGGCGACCTGCTGATGAACGCGATCGCCGCCGCGGTCATCGGTGGCACGTCGCTCTTCGGCGGCCGGGGTCGTACGTGGAACGCGCTGCTCGGTGTGCTGGTGATCGTCTCGATCCAGTACGGGCTGCAGCTGGAGTCCATCGCGGAGCCGGTGAAGTACATGATCACCGCCGCGGTTCTGCTCACCACGGTCGTGATCGACTCCATCACCCGTAAGACGCAGAAGACGGCCGGTCGCGCGTAACCGGCGCCGTCCCGCCGCAGGGGCGCGGGTCGTCCCGCGTGTGCCGGTCCGCCGTGGCCTCACGCGCGGTTCCCCGCGCCCCTTCCGACCTTGCCCGGTGCCGCGATGGCACCGGGCGCTGTCGTGTCGCGCAAAGCCGGAACATTAGACTCGGGCGAGCCCGGCGAAAGCTCGATCAGCTCTACTGCAAGGAGGCACGGGTGCCGCTGCTGACCCGCATCAGGGGACCGCGCGATCTGGACCGGCTCAGCCCGGAGGAGCTGGACCAGCTGGCAGGGGAGATCCGGACCTTCCTCGTCGACGCCGTCTCCAAGACCGGCGGCCACCTCGGCCCCAACCTCGGTGTGGTGGAGCTGACCATCGCCCTGCACCGGGTCTTCGACTCGCCGAAGGACAAGGTGCTGTGGGACACCGGCCACCAGTCCTACGTGCACAAGCTGCTCACGGGCCGGCAGGACTTCTCCCAGCTGAAGAAGAAGGGCGGCCTGTCCGGCTACCCCTCGCAGGCCGAGTCCGAGCACGACGTCATCGAGAACAGCCACGCCTCCACGGTCCTCGGCTGGGCCGACGGCATCGCCAAGGCCAACCAGCTCACGAAGCGGGACAGCCACGTCGTCGCCGTCATCGGTGACGGCGCGCTCACCGGCGGCATGGCCTGGGAGGCGCTGAACAACATCGCGGACGCCAAGGACCGCCCGCTGGTCATCGTCGTCAACGACAACGAGCGGTCGTACGCCCCCACCATCGGCGGCCTCGCCAACCACCTGGCCACACTGCGCACCACCGACGGCTACGAGCGGTTCCTGGCCCGCGGCAAGGACATCCTGGAGCGCACCCCGGTCGTCGGCCGGCCGCTGTACGAGACCCTGCACGGCGCCAAGAAGGGCCTGAAGGACTTCATCGCCCCGCAGGGCATGTTCGAGGACCTGGGCCTGAAGTACGTCGGCCCGATCGACGGCCACGACATCGAGGCCCTGGAGTCCGCTCTGGCGCGCGCCAAGCGCTTCGGCGGCCCGGTCATCGTGCACTGCCTCACGGAGAAGGGCCGCGGCTACCAGCCCGCCCTCCAGGACGAGGCCGACCGCTTCCACGGCATCGGCCCCATCCACCCCGACACGGGCCTGCCGATCAAGGCCTCCGGCGCCGACTGGACCTCCGTCTTCGGCGACGAGATGGTCGAGCTCGGCAAGGAGCGCGACGACATCGTGGCGATCACGGCGGCCATGCTCCAGCCGGTCGGCCTGAAGAAGTTCGCCGACACCTTCCCGGACCGGATCTACGACGTCGGCATCGCCGAGCAGCACGCCGCCGTCTCCGCGGCGGGCCTCGCGCACGGCGGACTGCACCCCGTCTTCGCCGTCTACGCGACCTTCCTCAACCGCGCCTTCGACCAGGTCCTCATGGACGTGGCCCTGCACAGGTGCGGGGTCACCTTCGTGCTCGACCGGGCCGGTGTCACCGGGACGGACGGCGCCTCGCACAACGGCATGTGGGACATGTCGATCCTGCAGGTCGTACCGGGCCTCAGGCTGGCTGCCCCGCGCGACGCCGAGCAGGTGCGCCGGCAGCTGCGCGAGGCCGTCGCCGTCGACGACGCGCCGACCGTGGTGCGCTTCTCCAAGGGCGCCGTCGGCCCCGCCGTACCCGCCGTGGGCCGGGTCGGCGCCATGGACGTGCTGCGCGAGCCCGGCAGCGACAAGCCGGACGTGCTGCTGGTCTCCGTCGGCGCCCTCGCCCCGATGTGCCTGGAGATCGCCGACCTGCTCGACAAGCAGGGCATCTCCACCACCGTGGTCGACCCGCGCTGGGTCAAGCCCGTCGACGAGGCCATGGCCCCGCTGGCCGAGCGGCACCGCGTCGTCGTCACCGTCGAGGACAACAGCCGCGTCGGCGGTGTCGGCTCCGCGATCGCCCAGGCCCTGCGCGACGCGGGCGTGGACGTGCCGCTGCGCGACTTCGGCATCCCGCCGCGCTTCCTCGACCACGCCTCCCGCGGCGAGGTCCTCGCCGAGATCGGCCTGACCGCGCCCGACATCGCCCGCCAGGTCACCGGGCTCGTCGCCAAGCTCGACGGTCGGTACGACCGCACCGCCACCGACGTGGACTCGGTGGAGCCCGCGCGCGACTGACGCGTCCGCACCCCCGATTCGAAAAGGGCCGGTTTCGTCACCTCCTACGGGTGGCGGAACCGGCTCTCCTGCGTGAACCTGCCAGTGCCGGGGCATACGCATCCCCAGCCCTCTCGATCATGTCGAGCCAGGTCGAGGCGACAAGCGTGGGAGGTAGGCCCGTGAGCAATGCGTTGTTCAGAACGAAGAACATCGAGCAGTCGATCCGGGACACGGAGGAGCCCGAGCACGCGCTGCGCAAGTCCCTGTCGGCCCTCGATCTGACGGTCTTCGGCGTCGGGGTCATCATCGGCACCGGCATCTTCGTCCTGACCGGCACGGCCGCGAAGAACACCGCCGGGCCCGCCGTGTCCCTGTCGTTCGTCGTCGCCGGTGTGGTCTGCGCGCTGGCCGCCCTGTGCTACGCCGAGTTCGCGTCCACGGTGCCGGTCGCCGGATCCGCGTACACCTTCTCCTACGCCTCGCTCGGCGAGTTCCCCGCCTGGATCATCGGCTGGGACCTGGTGCTGGAACTCGCGCTCGGCACGGCGGTGGTCGCCGTCGGCTGGTCCGGCTACATCCACTCGCTGCTCGACAACGCGGGCTGGCACCTGCCCGAGTACCTCAGCGGCCGGGACGGTGCCTCCGGGTTCGGCTTCGACATCCTCGCCGCGGCCCTCGTCGTGGTCCTCACCGCCATCCTCGTCGTCGGCATGAAGCTCTCCGCGCGGGTCACCACGGTCGTCGTCGCCGTCAAGGTGGCGGTCGTGCTCGTGGTCATCGTCGCCGGCGCCTTCTTCATCAAGAGCAGCAACTACGACCCGTTCATCCCGAAGCAGCAGCCGGTCCCGGCGGGCGGCAGCCTCAAGGCACCGCTCATCCAGCTCATGTTCGGCTGGGCCCCCTCCGACTTCGGCGTCATGGGCATCTTCACCGCCGCCTCCGTCGTCTTCTTCGCCTTCATCGGCTTCGACGTCGTGGCCACCGCCGCCGAGGAGACCCGCAACCCGCAGCGCGACGTCCCGCGCGGCATCCTCGGCTCACTGATCATCTGCACCACGCTGTACGTCGCCGTGGCCATCGTGGTGACCGGCATGCAGAAGTACAGCTCGCTGTCCGTGGACGCACCGCTCGCCGACGCGTTCAAGGCCACCGGCCATCCATGGTTCGCGGGCCTGATCAGCTTCGGCGCCGCCGTCGGACTGACCACGGTCTGCATGATCCTGCTCCTCGGCCAGTCCCGGGTCTTCTTCGCGATGAGCCGTGACGGACTACTGCCCCGGTTCTTCTCGCACACCCACCCCCGGTTCCGCACCCCCTACCGGCCCACGATCCTGCTCGGTGCGGTCATCGCCGTCGTGGCGGGCTTCACCAGCCTGAGCGAACTGGCCGAGCTGGTGAACATCGGCACCCTGTTCGCCTTCATCGTCGTCGCGATCAGCGTGATCATTCTCCGCCGGACCCGGCCCGACCTGCACCGCGCCTTCAAGACCCCGCTGGTGCCCCTCGTCCCGGTCCTCTCCGTGCTCGCCTCGCTGTGGCTGATGCTCAACCTGCCCGCCGAGACCTGGCTGCGGTTCGCCGTCTGGATGGCGATCGGCCTCGTCGTCTACTTCCTCTACAGCCGCTCCCACAGCCGGCTCGCCCAGGGGGAGACGGCTCCTCGAAAGGCCACGGGCAACACTCCGTAGCCGATTCCGCCGCCGTACCCGGCCCCGCCCGTCCCGCTCCGGCGGGAACGGCGGGGCCGGACAGCGTGCCGGCCATGCCCGCCGCCCCGCTCCCCCCGGACGGACCGTG
Organism: Streptomyces yokosukanensis; assembly: GCF_001514035.1. GTDB lineage: Bacteria > Actinomycetota > Actinomycetes > Streptomycetales > Streptomycetaceae > Streptomyces > Streptomyces yokosukanensis. The sequence continues at coordinate 133,343 of NZ_KQ948212.1, forward strand.
GTCACGGCGAGCGTCACCCGGACGGCGTACCGGACGCGCCGTACGTGGGCTTCCGGGCGGTGGGGCGAGCGGGGGTGCCCCCTCTGGGGGAGCGTGCCGGGCGTCGCGACGCCGGGATGATCCTCTAGTCCCGCACCGTGCGGGGGCCGGTGACCTGTGCGCCGTGTTCCCGGACCCGTCCGCGCAGCTCGCGGTCGGCCGTGACGACCAGGCACGGGCGGTCGCCGGCCGCCGCCGCGAGTTCCACGATGCGGTCGTCGCCGCTGCCGGGCGCCTCCTCGACGCGCACCCCGGGCACCGAGGCCACGCCCCGGGCCGCGCCCTCCACCACCAGGACCAGCTCCAGCGGGCCGGGCAGGCCGTCCACGCCGGAGCCGGCGTAGGGGACGAGCCGGTCGCGCAGGCGCTCGGCGGCACCGCGGCGGTCGCGCCACCAGCCGTCGGGCACCGACCCGACGACGTTCGCACCGTCGACGATGAGCAGGGGCAGCGGCTCGTCCACCGCACCCGAGGTGTCCGTCATATCCGGTAACAGCCCCGTTGTGTAGCGTTCGTGACGGACTCAGTCTGTCACGGGTTTCCCCGCCCATCGGCGGGTGATCTCGGCGATCGCGGCGGCCGCCCGCTCGGCGGGCCGTCCGCCGGCCCGGATCGTGGGGGAGAACTCGACGTGCAGGAACGGCACATGGTCGGCGTCGGCCGTTCTGCCCTGCATGTTCGTCCTGCCCTCCAGCGGGCAGGAGCGCACCCAGGCCCGGCACACGTCGAAGCCGTGCCCGCGCAGGGCGTCGGCCAGTTCGCGGCCCTCCGGCCGGGCCGCCGTTCCGGCGCCGGTGGAGGCGATCACGTCGTAGTCGGGTGCGGCGGAGGCGGCGAAACCGTGCAGCTGGATACCGGGCATCCCACGGCGGGCCAGCTCGGCGCAGATGGCGTGGAACACGGTGTCCGTGCGATGCGCCACATCCGCGGAATTGCCAGCCCCGGCTTTGCGATGTGCTCCTGCGATCACCATGACCCCGCCGGGCGAGCCGCGCAGCACCTGTACGCCGAGCTGTTCGGTGCCCAGATCGAACGCGGGATGCGGAACCTGCACCGACCAGCTCGGGCGGTGGTCCGCGTCGAGGTAGACCCGGCCCCAGCCGCGCGGTGTCACGGCGGCGTCGGTGCGGTCGGCCACCTCGACATAGCGGTGGCCGGAGGGCCGGTCGACGACCGTGCGCACGGTGAAGTCCCGTTGTGAAAGCCGCTGTTCCGCTTGTTCGCGATGGCCGTCGAGCAGCAGTCCGACGGCGGCCGCGATCTCCGTACGGTCGGCCCGGCCGGGCCGCCGGTAGCCCCCGTCGGGGCCGAACCGGCCCGTGTAGTCGGCCACCTCGCGCGACAGGTCGATCTGCGCGGCCCCCTTCGGGGCGGGCCGGTCGGCATCGCCGGCGCCGCCCGTGCGGTGGAGCAGGGCGGTCAGGCCCGCGGCGAGGCCAGTGGCGACGAGCAGAATTGTTGCGATCGTTATGACGCGTGAGCGATGGGCTCTCATGGTTGTATCAAGATATCCCGGTGAACAGACGCCGTAGTCGGACCCTGCTGTCCCTGCTGACCCCGCTCGCCCTGCTCGCCGCCGCCTCCGGTTGTGGTCTCCTCTCGGACGACGCCTCGGACCAGAGCGGCGGGCGCTCCTTCACCGTCGCGGCGGCCGGGGACATCCTGATGCATCCCGAACTGGTCGACCAGGCCCGCAAGGACGCGGCGCGCACCGGCAAGGGCGTGGACGGGCTGGACTTCGGCCCGATGATGGCCGGTATCAAGCCGGTGATCAGCAAGGCGGACCTGGCGATCTGCCACTTCGAGCCGGTGATGGGCCCGGCGAAGGGCCCCTTCGAGGGCTTCCCGGACTTCCAGGTGCCGCCGCAGCAGGCGAAGGCGATCAAGGACATCGGCTACGACACCTGCTCCACCGCCTCCAACCACACGCTCGACCACGGCTACGACGGCGTGAAGCGCACCCTGGACGCGCTGGACGCCGCCGGGCTGAAGCACACCGGCTCCGCCCGCACCGCGAAGGAGGCCGAGACTCCGCTGGTCATGGACGTCAAGGGCGTCAAGGTGGCGCAGATCTCCTTCGCCTACGGCTTCAACGAGCCGCACAAGCTGCCCAAGGACAAGCCGTGGCTGGCCAACCAGCAGGACCTGGGCCGCATCAAGGCCGCCGAGCAGCGGGCCCGCAGGGCCGGTGCCGAGGTGGTGATCCTCTCCCTGCACTGGGGCCGTGAGCACCATCCGGAACCGTCCGGCTCGCAGATCGCCTTCGCCCGGCAGATCGCCCGGAACACCGGCATCAATCTGGTCATCGGCCATCACGCGCATGTCGTGGAGCCGATGGAGAAGGTCGAGGGGACCTGGATCAGCTACGGGCTCGGCAACCAGATCGCCCGGCACGAGGTGCCGACGGGGCTGACCGAGGAGGGCGTGATCGCCTGGTTCACGTTCGCCGAGCATGGTAAGGGCCACTGGACGGTCCAGCCGCGCTACGAGCCGACGCTGCTGACGATCCCGCCGGACGCCGAGAACGTCCGGGACGGCGGCACCGCCGCCTACACCGGTGACGACGTGCGGGACTACCGCCTGCTGGACGTGGCGGCCGCGCTGCGCGACGACCATGATCTGACGGATACTCAAAAAGCCCGGCTGCGGCTGGCCTTCGAGCGCACCGAGGGCACTCTGCTGAACCGGGGAGCCGGTGCGGACGGGCTCAAGCCACTGACCCCGCTGTCCGAGTAGGATCTCGAACGGGGGTGTGAACGAATCATGGGCCGGGTCGGACTGGGAGGCGCATTTGTCCGTTCTTGTCCGATGGTTGCGCGATGTTGCCTAGATCACGTGGGACTTACGGCAACTTAACCGCCCTCTTATCTGTCTGAGGTTTCCGGGCGCGGTCTTACCATCGGCGCGCCCGGACCACATTCACGAGAGGACCGTCCTGTGGCGTCACCGCCCCCGGCGCGGCAGCACCGAGCCCGCCGTCGAGCCGACATGTCGCTGATCGGAGGCATACGCCCGCCGATCGCGGTCCTCTCGGCGCTGCTGCTGACGCTCGCCGGCATCACGGCACTCGTCCTCGGCCGGGTCGACGACGCCGGTGTGCCGAAGGCGGTGCTGACGTCCCAGCAGCACTTCGCCGAGGACGGCGCCATCGCGCTGCGCGCCTCCATCGACGAGTCCGTCACCGACGTCACCCGCTCCGCCGCGCTGTTCAGCGCCGGGCAGTCGGTCTCCGGCGACGCGGTCCTCGACAAGCTCGGCAGCACCTACCAGAAGTGGATGGGCACCGCGGTCGTCGAGATCCGCACCGGCAAGCTGGTCGCGGCCCGCGGCGAGACGGTGCCGCTGACCTCCGTGGACCTCTCCACCCTCAGCGGCGAGGACGGGCTGGCCCCGCGGATGGTGCAGCTGAAGAACGGCGAGGTACGGCTGCTGTCCTTCGGGCTGCTGACCTGGCCGGGCAAGCCGCAGCTGCTGCTGGTGGCCTCGCGGAACCTGAAGTTCCCCGGCATCAGCCTCGGCCAGTTCCGCTCCATCGCCGTGGTCGACGCGCACGGCGCCATCCTCAGCAGCGACGGCATCGCCGAACCGGAGTCGGCGCGCAACAGCATCGACCGCAAGGACATCAAGGACTCCACCAAGCAGCTGAAGGAGTTCGCCGAGGGGGCCGCCCGCAAGGCTGACCAGGATCCGCGCAGCAGCAAGGAGCCCGGCATCGGCGGCTACCGGGGCGTCAGCGGCAGCCTGCTCGGCGGGAAGCTGCTCGGCGACCGGTCCGTCGCCGGCTACGCCACCCTCGCCGCGCCCGATGCCGGCGAGACCACCACCGCCAGCGGGCTCGGCCTGTCCGTGGTCGCCATGGTGAAGGTGACCGAGGAGTCCGGCGGGACCCTCTCCCCGGTCTTCGGGCTGGTGGCGGGCGGCGCGCTGCTCATCGTCGGCGCACTGGCCGTGGCGGTGCTGCTCGGCACCGTGCAACGCCCGCTCATCCGGCTGTTCCTGGAGTCACGCCGGCTCACCCGAGGCGATCTGACCCGCCCCGTCACCGTCCCCGGCTACGGCGAGGCGCACCGCATCGGCGGCGCCCTGGAGCGGCTGCGCCGGCAGCTGCTCGGCGAGAGTGCCGAGGCGACCGGCTCGGCCGAGCGCCCGCACGGGCTGCGCCGGGTGGGCACCCCGGTCCTCCTCGCGGTCTGCGCCGTCCTGCTGCTCGCCTGGTCCGCCCCGCTGATGCTGCTGGTCAACCGCGCGGACAGCACGGCCGACGTCCCCCGGCAGCTCGTCAACGACCAGCGCGAACGCACCGACACGCTCAGCGACCGGGTGCGCCGCGCGCTCAACGAGGGAGACGCCGACCTGCAGTCGGTCGCCTCCCTCATCGGTGACAAGACCTCACCCGAGGCCATGGAGACGGTGCTGGAACGCACCTACAACGAGAACAAGCGCTACCGCTCCCTCTACGTCGTCGACTCCTCCGGAGAGATCCAGGCCCGCGAGGGCAAGGAGCCGAAGGTGGTCCGGTCCGACCGGGTCTCCGGCAAGCCCCTGCGGCTGCTGGGCCGCGGCGGCAAGGAGCCCGTGGTCGTCGCCTCCGCCGAGATCCCCGGCCGCGGCGGAGCCCACCTGGTCGGCGAGTTCCGCGTCGAGTTCTTCGACGCGCTGCTGACCCGGCCGGGCCTCGGCGTGGTCCGGCTCGTGGACGACCGGCACCAGGTCATCGGTGGCAACACCGGCTTCCTCGCCTTCCAGTCGCTGCCCGACCAGCACCTGAGGGACCTCGTCGCGGCCAGCTCCCAGCGGCTCGGCAAGAAGCCGCGGCCGGGCGGGGTGCTGTACCGGGAGAACGGGATACGGATCGCGGCCGCCGCGCCGTTCTCCGGCAGCGGCTCGGCCGAGTCGCTCGGCTGGAGCGTGGTCAGCTGGCAGCCCGTCGACCACCTCGCCATCCCCGAGTACGACGCCCAGAACCGCACCGTCCTCGCCGGTCTGCTCGGCGCCGCCGCGGCCGTCGCCTGCCTCGGCTGGATGCACATCGTGGTGGCCCGGCCGCTGAGCACCCTGGCCGACCGGGCCGAGGCGCTGGCCGGCGGCGACCGCAAGACCGTGCTCTTCCCGCAGCACCACGACGAGGTCGGCGCCGTCACCCGCTCCCTGGAACTCATCCGGCAGCAACTGCAGGACCAGCGCCGTCAACAGCCCCGGCGTACCTCGCCCCCGCCGTCCGCACCGAAGCAGTCCAGCGCGCAGCGGCCCACGCCGCGCCAGGACCCGCCCGATCCGTACGCGCCGCCGTCGCACCCGGAGCCGCACCCGCAGCAGCAGTACCCGCCCCAGCAGTACACAAGGAACTGATCACCCGTGCTCTTCCTCTACACCGTGCTGCTGATCTGCTGCGCGATTCTGCTCATAGCGGGCATCGTGGAACAGCGGCGGCACTTCGCCAACCTGGAACACATACCCACCCGGGTCCTGGTCAACGGCATCCGCGGCAAGTCCTCCATCACCCGGCTGTGCGCGGGCGCCCTGCGCGGCGGAGACCTGGTCACCGTCGCCAAGACCACCGGCACCGCGGCCCGTTTCATCCACCCCGACGCCACCGAGGAGCCGGTCTACCGCAAGTTCGGCATCGCCAACGTGGTCGAGCAGATCGGCATCGTGCGGCGCGCCGCCGCGTACAAGCCGGACGCGCTCGTCATCGAGTGCATGGCCGTCATGCCGGCCCTGCAGGAGATCAACCAGTCCAAGCTGATCCGCTCCACCATCGGCGTGCTGTGCAACGTCCGCGAGGACCATCTCGCCGAGATGGGCCCCACCCTGGACGACGTGGCACGCTCGCTGTGCCGCTCGATGCCCGAGGACGGCATCTGCGTCACCGCCGAGAAGGACCGCTTCGACATCCTCCAGGAGGAGGCGGACGCGCGGAACTGCAAGCTGATCTACGCCGACCCCGAGACGGTGACCGACGAGGAGCTGCGCGGTTTCAGCTGGTTCACCTTCAAGGAGAACGTGGCCATCGCCCTCGCCGTCGCCGAACTCCTCGGCGTCGACCGCGAGACGGCCCTGCAGGGCATGTACGACGCCCCGCCGGACCCCGGCGTCCTCTCCGTGGAGCGCTATCTGACGCCCGAGGGCAAGAAGCTGCGCTTCGCCAACGTCTTCGCGGCCAACGACCCCGAGTCGACGCTGATGAACATCAACCAGCTGCTCGACCTCGGCGCCATCCACCGCCCGCTCAACGTCGTCATCAACTGCCGCCCCGACCGCGTCGAGCGCAACGGCCAGATGGGCGAGATCATCCCCGACCTCGACCCCGAGCGCGTCTTCGTCATCGGCCACCCGGCCAAGTCCGCCATCGACGCCATCCCCGCCGAGTTCCGCTCGCGCGCCGTCGACCTCGGCGGCGACAAGCGCGACCCCGAGGAGTTCATGGCCAAGATGCTGGAGGCGCTCGGCCCGGACTCCTCGATGGTCGCCATCGGCAACATCCACGGTCAGGGCGAGATCCTGCTGGAGCACCTCGCCGAACTCCCGCCGGACGAGAGCGCCGACGAGCCGGCCACCGCCGCGGCCCGCGCCGAGGACGCCGCCAAGGCCCCCGCCGTGACCGACCCCGCCGAGACGATGCAGCTCTACGTGCCCCGCATCGACCCCTACCAGCGCTACCCGGAGGCGTACGAGGCGCGCTACGCGACGCCGCAACCGCACCTCCCGCAGCTGCCCGCGCCGGCCTCGTACGACAGCCACCACACGCACGACACCGTGCACGAGAACGCGCACGACACCTGGACCGAGCCGCAGCCGCAGCGCGGCGGCCGGCCCGCACCCGCCGCGGTGCAGACACCCCCGGACGACGGCCGGGCGGCCCAGCAGCACCACTCCCGCGGGATGTTCGAACCCCGAGTCCCGCCCCAGTCTTCCGCCGACGACAGCCAGCAGTGGCACAGCCCAGGAGAACCGCGTTGATCCCCTCCGTCCTCACCCCCGAGATCGCCGCGATCGGCATCGGCCTGGGCCTGATGTTCTCGCTCATGTGCTACCTGACGACCAACCTGTCGCCGGGCGGCATGATCACCCCGGGCTGGCTGGCCCTCACCCTCATCGAGGACCTGCAGCGCGCCGCGCTCGTCATCGGCGTGACCGTCCTGACGTACCTCGCCACGCTGCTCATGCAGAAGTTCGTGATCCTGTACGGCAAGCGGCTCTTCGCCGCCGTCGTGCTCAGCGGCGTGCTCATCCAGGCCACCGTGATCATCGTGCTGCAGATGGAGTTCCCGCTGCTGTACGCCAACCAGACGCTCGGCTTCATCGTCCCCGGCCTGATCGGCTACCAGCTGGTCCGCCAGCCCAAGGGCGCGACCCTGCTGTCCGTCGGCTCGGTCACCCTCGCCACCTATGTGGTGCTGACCGCCGGCATCCTCCTCGGCGCCATGCCGTCCGCCTGAACCCGCCTGTATCCGACGCACTCCTGGAGCCCCCACCATGCCGAAGCGAAAAGGCCGCCCCGTCGTCCACGCGGTGACGGTCCTGGCCCTGCTCGCGGGCAGCGCCTACTTCACCTACGAGCTGCGCAAGGACGAGCAGGCGAAGCTCCCGGCCGGCCAGACCGTCACCGAGAACCTGCACAGCTCGGGCAGCGCGACCGGCAAGCAGACCTGGGAACGGCTGAACAACCCGGCGCGCTCGGTGCTGCGCGACGGCAAGGGCGCGGTCATCGCCACCTTCACGGACGGCGCCCGCACGGCCACCCTCAAGGGCCCGACGCGGACCTTCAGCGAGCCCGTCAACACCACCACCAAGGTGGTCACCGACGACTGGGTCCGCCTCATGCCGGAGGCGTGGACCAAGGGGTCCGAGAAGCAGCAGTGGTTCAAGGACTGGTTCAAGCAGTACTACGGCAGCGAGGAGGACGACGTCTTCGCGTTCGCCTTCCAGTACATCCAGGGCGCCCCGGTCAAGAAGGACGACCAGGGCGTGCAGTACGCCGGACACGCGTACTACGGCCCCCTCAAGACCGACGGCGTCGACCGCTACGAGCAGACCGACTTCTACGACTACCTGGGCATCCCGTACACCTTCCGGGACGGCGTCACGGTCTATCCGCAGAAGGACCGCCTGCGCTCCGTGGACTGCTCGGGCTATCTGCGCCTGGTCTACGGCTACCGGGCCCGCTTCCCGCTGATGTCCGACAACACCCGCGGCGACGGGCTGCCGCGCACCGCCGACGGCATGGCCCGCGGCAAGGAGGGCGTGGACATCATCAAGCTCCAGGGCCCGAGCCCCTGGTACACGCAGCCGCAGAACATCGACGTCCTCCAGCCCGGCGATCTGCTGTTCTTCAAGATGGACCACCGCACCGGCAACCACATGGACCACTCCGCGATCTACCTCGGCCCGGACACCGAGGGCCACAAGGTCTTCATCTCCAGCCGCAAGGAGCAGAACGGCCCCACCATCGGCGACCAGGGCGGCGTCTCGCGCCTGGACGGCAACGGCTTCTACGCCAAGCTGTTCCGCAGCGCGAAGCGGCTGTGACCGGGCAGGCGCGGGCCGCCGCACGGCCACCGCTCGGCGTGAACCGGTGAACGGCGACTGGCTCCTGCGCGGCCGGGACGGCCGGCTCGCTGCCTACCAGCTGTCGGGCGACACCGTCCGGTGCCGGGCGGAGCGCGAGCCCGGTGGCCCCTGGACCACCCCGCGCACGGTGGGCGGCGACCAGAGACTGCACCCCGTCCTCGCGATCGGCCAGGGCGCCGACGGCTACGCCCACCTGGTCTCCTGGCGGCCCACCGTCAAGGGCGAGTCGGGGCTGGTGCACTCCACCCACTTCCGCCCGCGCCTCGCCGCCCTGGACTGGAACCCGCTCGGCCACCCGCTGAAGAAGGGCGACCGCACCGGCACACCCGCGGTGGCCGTCGACGCACGGGGCCGCGCCCATGTCTTCGTGCCCGACGGAAAGGGCGGGGTGCGGCTGCTCGCGCAGAAGGAGAAGGGCGGCTGGGAACCCTGGCGGGACCTGAAGGGCCGTGAGGTGCGGGACGGCCTCGCGGCGGTCACGGGGGAGTCCGGCCTGGTCGAGCTGTACGCGGCCGTCCCCGACGGGATCGCGCACTGGCGCCAGGAGGAGGCGGGCGCCCCGCCGGTCCTCCAGGAGTCCGTCCGGACCCCGGTGCGCACGGGCACCCTGTACGCCCTCGCCACCTCGGCCGGCCGCACGACCCTCTATTACACCGACACCGGCGGCGACCTGTGCGCCTGGCGCCCCGGCGAGGGGCCCGTCACCGTGCTGGCCTCGGCTGGATCCGGCCCCATCTCCGCGGTCCGCTGCGATCTCGAGGGCCATGACTGCACCCTGCTCGCCCAGCGCTCGGCGAGCGGCCGGGTCGCCTTCGCCGCCCACCCGACCGAAGACGAGTCGGCGGGCGCCTGGTGGACCGAGTCCGGCCCGCGACTGCCGGTGGATGCACGGGTGTCACTGACGACGGACGCGGACGACCGGGTGGTGGCGGCCACGCTGTCCCCGTCGACCGGCCAACTCCTGCTGGCCCGGCGGAAGGACGAGCCGGGGCTGGCGCTGCAGGCGTGGCAGCACGTCTGAGGACGCGCAAAGGGCCCCCGCCGCGGCGGGGGCCCTTCACACGGTCAACGGTGTTACGCCGGGACCGACGCCACGCCCGGGGCCAGGAACTTCTTGCCGTTCACGCGCTCCGAGACGCCCTCGCGGTCCAGGTACGGCGTGATGCCGCCCAGGTGGAAGGGCCAGCCGGCGCCCGTGATCAGGCACAGGTCGATGTCCTGGGCCTCGGCGACGACGCCCTCCTCGAGCATGAGCCCGATCTCCTGCGCCACCGCGTCCAGCACCCGCGCCCGCACCTGCTCCTCGGTCAGGACGGAGTCGCCCTGCTGCAGCAGCGCGGCGACCTCCGGGTCCAGCTCCGGCTTGCCGCTGTCGTAGACGTAGAAGCCGCGCTTGCCCGCCTTGACGACGGCCGCGAGGTTCGGGGAGACCGTGAAGCGGTCCGGGAAGGCCCGGTTGAGGGTCTCCGAGACATGCAGACCGATCGCGGGGCCGACCAGCTCCAGCAGGACGAGGGGAGACATCGGCAGGCCCAGGGGCTCCACCGCCTTCTCGGCGACCTCGACCGGGGTGCCCTCGTCGATCACGTTCTGGATCTCGCCCATGAAGCGGGTCAGGATGCGGTTCACGACGAACGCCGGAGCGTCCTTGACCAGGACCGCGGTCTTCTTCAGCTTCTTGGCGACGGCGAAGGCCGTGGCGAGGGAGGCGTCGTCGGTCTGCTCACCGCGGACGATCTCCAGCAGCGGCAGGATCGCCACCGGGTTGAAGAAGTGGAAGCCGACGACCCGCTCGGGGTGCTTCAGCTTCGACGCCATCTCCGAGACGGACAGCGAGGAGGTGTTGGTCGCGAGGATGGCGTGCGCCGGGGCGACCGCCTCGACCTCCGCGAACACCTGCTGCTTGACACCGATCTCCTCGAAGACGGCCTCGATGACGAAGTCCGCGTCCGAGAAGCCCTCGGCCTTGTCCAGGACACCGGTCACCAGAGCCTTGAGGCGGTTGGCCTTGTCCTGGTTGATCCGGCCCTTGCCGAGCAGCTTGTCGATCTCGGCGTGGACGTAGCCCACACCCTTGTCGACGCGCGCCTGGTCGATGTCGGTCAGCACGACCGGCACCTCCAGACGGCGCAGGAAGAGCAGCGCGAGCTGGCTGGCCATCAGGCCGGCGCCGACGACGCCGACCTTGGTGACCGGGCGGGCCAGGTTCTTGTCCGGGGCGCCCGCGGGGCGCTTGCCGCGCTTCTGCACCAGGTTGAACGCGTAGATGCCGGAGCGCAGTTCGCCACCCATGATGAGGTCGGCGAGGGCCTGGTCCTCGGCGTCGAAACCCTGCTGCAGGTCGCCGTTCTTGGCGGCGGCGATGATGTCGAGGGCGCGGTAGGCGGCCGGGGCGGCGCCGTGCACCTTGCCGTCCGCGATGAACCGGCCCTTGGCGACGGCCTGGTCCCAGGCCTCGCCGCGGTCGATCGTGGGACGCTCGACCGCGATGTCACCCTTGAGGACCTGCGCGGTCCAGATCAGGGACTGCTCCAGGAAGTCGGCGCCCTCGAAGATCGCGTCCGCGATGCCGAGGTCGAAGACCTGCTGGCCCTTGAGCTGCTTGTTCTGGTTGAGGCTGTTCTCGATGATGACCGAGACGGCCTTGTCGGCGCCGATCAGGTTCGGCAGCAGCGCGCAGCCGCCCCAGCCCGGGACGAGGCCCAGGAAGACCTCGGGCAGGGAGAACGCCGGGATGGCCTTCGACACCGTGCGGTAGGTGCAGTGCAGACCGACCTCGACGCCGCCGCCCATCGCCGCGCCGTTGTAGTACGCGAAGGTCGGTACGGCCAGGCCCGCGAGCCGCTTGAAGACCTCGTGGCCGCCCTTGCCGATGGCCAGCGCGTCCTCGTGCCTCGTCAGCAGCTCGACGCCCTTGAGGTCGGCGCCGACCGCGAAGATGAACGGCTTGCCGGTGACACCGGCACCGACGATGGTGCCCTCGGCCGCCTCCTTCTCGACCTGGTCGACGGCGGTGTTCAGGTTCGCCAGCGAGGCCGGGCCGAAGGTGGTCGGCTTGGTGTGGTCCAGGCCGTTGTCCAGCGTGATCAGGGCGAAGCGCCCGGCGCCGAACGGCAGGTCGAAGTGGCGCACGTGCGCCTCGGTCACAACCTCGTCAGGGAACAGCTCGGCCGCGCCCTTCAGGAGTTCAGCGGTGGTGCTCACTTGTCGCCTCCGTCGAAGTGCGGGTTCTCCCAGATGACCGTCGCGCCCATGCCGAAGCCGACGCACATGGTGGTCAGGCCGTAGCGGACCTCGGGCTGCTCCTCGAACTGGCGGGCCAGCTGAGTCATCAGCCGGACGCCGGAGGAGGCCAGCGGGTGGCCGAAGGCGATCGCGCCGCCGTACTGGTTGACGCGCGCGTCGTCGTCCGCGATGCCGTAGTGGTCGAGGAGGGCCAGCACCTGTACGGCGAAGGCCTCGTTGATCTCGAAGAGACCGATGTCGCCGATGCCGAGGCCCGCCTTGGCGAGGGCCTTCTCGGTGGCCGGGATCGGACCGTAGCCCATGACCTCGGGCTCGACGCCCGCGAAGGCGTAGGAGACCAGGCGCATCTTGACCGGCAGGCCGTTCTCGCGGGCGAAGTCCTCGCTCGCGATGATCGAGGCGGTGGCGCCGTCGTTCAGACCGGCCGCGTTGCCGGCGGTGACCCGTCCGTGGACACGGAACGGCGTCTTGAGGCCGGACAGGTTCTCCAGGGTCGTACCCGGGCGCATCGGCTCGTCGGCGGTGACCAGACCCCAGCCGGTCTCACCGGCTTCCGGGCTGGTGCGGCGCACCGAGATCGGGACCAGGTCCTGCTGGATCTTGCCGTCGGCGTACGCCTTGGCGGCCTTCTCCTGCGAGCGCACCGCGTACTCGTCGGCACGCAGCTTGGTGATGTGCGGGTAGCGGTCGTGCAGGTTCTCCGCCGTCATGCCCATGAACAGGGCGGACTCGTCGACCAGCTTCTCGCTGACGAACCGCGGGTTGGGGTCCACGCCCTCGCCCATCGGATGGCGGCCCATGTGCTCCACACCACCGGCGATGACGGCGTCGTAGGCACCGAAGGCGATCGAACCGGCGGTGGTCGTCACGGCGGTCAGGGCGCCGGCGCACATGCGGTCGATGGAGTAGCCGGGCACGGACTGCGGCAGACCGGCGAGGATGCCGGCCGTGCGGCCGAGGGTCAGACCCTGGTCGCCGATCTGCGTGGTCGCGGCGATGGCGACCTCGTCGATCTTCTTCGGGTCCAGCCCGGGGTTGCGGCGCAGCAGCTCCCGGATCGCCTTCACGACGAGGTCGTCGGCGCGGGTCTCGTGGTAGATGCCCTTCGGGCCCGCCTTGCCGAACGGGGTGCGGACGCCGTCGACGAAGACGACGTCCCTGACGGTACGAGGCACGATGGCTCTCCTCCAGGGTGCGGGACGCTGAGCGCTTGCTTAAGCCCATGCTACTTGCGAGTAATGTAGCTGCCCAGTCCCCTCGGCTGGAGCGGTGAAGGTCACACCCGTGGTCCCGTACTGAAGAGCGGTATGGCTTGATCTCGACGGCTGGCCGCCGCACGCGATCAAGCCCTGTGGCGGCTAGCCGCTCGTGGCCGACAGTGCCTCGACCAGTACCGGCGTCACCAGTTCCACCTGCCACCCGCGCGCGCCGTACCCCGCCAGCGCGGTGCCCACGGACACGGCGTCGACGGCCTTCGGCGGCTCCCAGCAGATGCGCCGCACCGTGTCCGGGGCGACCAGGTTCTCCTGAGGCATGGTGAGCTGCTCGGCGAGAGCGGTCACCCCGGCCCGGGCGGCGGACAGGCGCGCCGCGGCGGCGGGATCCTTGTCGGCCCACGCCCGTGGCGGCGGCGGTCCGGTGACCGGCTGCCCCGGCTGCGGCAGCTGCGACTCGGTGAGCGCCTTCGCGCGATCCACCGCGGCCTGCCACTGCTCCAGCTGGCGCCGCCCCATCCGGTGCCCGAAGCCGTTCAGCGCCGCGAGCGCGTGGACGTTGGCCGGAACCGAGAGCGCCGCCTCGACGATGGCGGCGTCACTGAGCACCTTGCCCGGCGAGACGTCCCGCCGCTGGGCGATGCGGTCCCGGGTCTCCCACAGCTCCCGTACGACACCGAGCTGTCGGCGTCTGCGCACCTTGTGCATCCCGGACGTGCGGCGCCAGGGATCCTTCCTCGGCTCGGCGGGCGGCGCGGTCGCGATCGCGTCGAACTCCTGCAGGGCCCACTCCAGCTTGCCCTGCCGGTCCAGCTCCTTCTCCAGGGAGTCGCGCAGATCGACGAGGAGTTCCACGTCGAGCGCGGCATAGCGCAGCCACGGCTCGGGCAGTGGCCTGGTCGACCAGTCGACGGCGGAGTGGCCCTTCTCGAGGACGAAGCCGAGCACGTTCTCGACCATGGCGCCGAGACCGACGCGGGGGAACCCGGCGAGCCGCCCGGCCAGCTCGGTGTCGAAGAGCCGGGTCGGGATCATGCCTATCTCGCGCAGGCAGGGCAGGTCCTGGGTGGCGGCGTGCAGCACCCACTCGACGCCGGACAGCGCCTCGCCGAGCGCGGACAGATCGGGGCAGGCCACGGGGTCGATCAGCGCGCTGCCGGCGCCCTGGCGGCGCAGCTGCACCAGATACGCGCGCTGGCCGTAGCGGTAACCGGAGGCGCGCTCGGCGTCGACGGCGACCGGGCCGGAGCCCGCGGCGAAGGCGGCGATCACCTCGGCGAGGGCGGCCTCGTCGGCGATCACGGGCGGAATGCCCTCGCGGGGTTCGAGCAGCGGCGTCGGCGCCCCCGTCACAGAAGATCCGGCGTCGTCCGGAGGGGTGCCTCCGGTGGTGCGCAGGGAGCTGTCTGCTGCGGTGTCTTGGGCGTCGGTCACCTGTCAAGGGTATCCGTGTGTGGACGGCGCCCGTCGACGGAACGTTCCGTCGACGGGCGCGGGAGGGTCGTAAACCAGTCAGGCCGGTGAAAGCTTCGGTTCACGTGGGTGAGCCGGCCGCTGCTCCGAACGGCTCAGTGGATGATTCCGGTGCGCAGGGCGACGGCCACCATGCCGGCCCGGTCGCCCGTGCCCAGCTTGCGGGCGATCCGGGCGAGGTGGCTCTTGACGGTCAGGGCGGACAGGCCCATGGAGACGCCGATCGCCTTGTTGGACTGGCCCTCCGCGACCAGCCGCAGCACCTCGACCTCGCGTCCGGACAGTTCGCGGTAGCCGCCCGGGTGGCTCGGGGCACCCGGGGGGCGACGGTGCATCCGGGTGGCGCCGAGGGGGGCGGCGCCGGGCCGGGTGGGAAGTCCGATGTTGGTGCGGGTGCCGGTGACGACGTAGCCCTTGACCCCGCCGGCCAGGGCGTTGCGCACCGCGCCGATGTCGTCGGCGGCGGACAGCGCCAGCCCGTTGGGCCAGCCCGCGGCGCGGGTCTCGGACAGCAGGGTCAGGCCGGAGCCGTCGGGCAGGTGGACGTCGGCGACACAGATGTCACGCGGGTTGCCGATGCGGGGACGAGCCTCCGCGACGGACGAGGCCTCGATGACATCGCGCACGCCGAGCGCCCACAGATGGCGGGTGACGGTGGAGCGGACGCGCGGGTCGGCCACGACCACCATGGCGGTCGGCTTGTTCGGGCGGTAGGCGACCAGGCTTGCGGGCTGCTCGAGGAGAACGGACACCAGGCCTCCTGGGTGGGGGGACGGGGCCGGCTTGTGGGGAGGAAGCCGGGACGAACCGTGCTTTCAAGGTCACAGTCGTCTTCGGCAGCAAACTCGTCCGCCTTTAGAGAATGATCACGATCTAGTGAGTAACAATCTGCGCAATTCGGACACGCGATCGATCATCCGAAGATCGAGTCGGTCCGAGCGGAAGCGATTCCAGGTCGGAAAGTGGCCGTATCGACAAAGGGATGGTCAATAAGGCGCCCATGCGGGGGACACCGCCCGGACAGGGCGGTCCGCTCACCGCGGCTGCGGGCCCCTGCGCTGCGGCAGCGTCACCACCGAGGCGTCGCCCGGACCGGCCGGCGGCAGCCCCGCGACCTGTGCCAGCAGATCGCACCAGGAGGCCAGATGGGACCCCGTGTCCGGCACCCCGCCGAGGCCCTCACGGGGCGTCCAGGACGCCCGGATCTCGATCTGCGAGGCGGGCGGGCGCTCGGCGAGCCCGCCGAAGTAGTGCGAACCCGCCCGCGTGATCGTGCCGCTCGGCTCGCCGTAGCCGAGCCCGCGCGCCTGCAGCGCCCCGGTCAGCCACGACCAGCACACCTCGGGCAGCAGCGGATCGGCCGCCATCTCCGGCTCCAGCTCCGCGCGTACCAGCGTCACCAGCCGGAACGTTCCCTGCCAGGCGTCATGGCCCGCCGGGTCGTGCAGCAGCACCAGCCGGCCGTCGGCCAGCTCCTGATCGCCGTCGACCACGACGGCCTCCAGCGCGTACGCGTACGGGGCGAGCCGCTGCGGGGCGGGGGTGGGCTCCACCTCGACCTGCGGCCGCAGCCGTGTGCTGCGCAGGGCGTCGACCGCGGCCCGGAATGCCGGTGGATTTTGGGTACTGGAGCGCCGGTCCGTCTCCTCGGTGTCCTTCACGTCATCCGATCCGTCAGCACTGTCCGACCTTCGTCCCTGAGCCGCAGCCATGCGGGGAAGAGTAAGGGGAACGGAGCCTTCGTGCAGGGCAAGACACCACGACGACGTACCCGGCCACGGGCGAGCGCCCCCCACCCCGGCGGCAACCCCCCACGCCGCGCGAGTCCCGTTCCGGCGGCATGCGAAACTTTCCTCGTGACCGCCGATTACAGCACGCAGCCGACAGCGACGTACAACAGCGCCTTCCTCAAGGCGTGCAGGCGCGAACCCGTGCCGCACACCCCCGTGTGGTTCATGCGGCAGGCGGGCCGCTCGCTGCCCGAGTACCGCAAGGTGCGCGAGGGCATCCCCATGCTCGAGTCCTGCATGCGGCCCGAGCTGGTCACCGAGATCACCCTGCAGCCGGTCCGCCGGCACAACGTGGACGCGGCGATCTACTACAGCGACATCGTCGTCCCGCTGAAGGCCATCGGCCTCGGCCTCGACATCAAGCCCGGCGTCGGCCCGGTCGTCGAGGAGCCCATCCGCTCCCGCGCCGACCTGGCCCGGCTGCGCGACCTCACGCCCGAGGACGTCTCCTACGTCACCGAGGCGATCGGACTGCTGACCCGGGAGCTGGGCTCCACCCCGCTGATCGGTTTCGCGGGCGCGCCTTTCACCCTCGCGAGCTACCTGGTCGAGGGCGGTCCCTCGCGCACGTACGAGAACGCCAAGGCGATGATGTACGGCGACCCCGAGCTGTGGGCCGACCTGCTGGACCGCCTGGCCGACATCACGGCCGCGTTCCTGAAGGTGCAGATCGAGGCCGGCGCGAGCGCGGTCCAGCTCTTCGACTCCTGGGTCGGCGCCCTGGCCCCGGCGGACTACCTGCGCTCGGTCATGCCCGCCTCCGCGAAGGTCTTCGACGCCGTCGCCGGCTACGGCGTCCCGCGCATCCACTTCGGTGTCGGCACCGGCGAGCTGCTGAAGCTCATGGGCGAGGCCGGCGCGGACGTCGTCGGCGTCGACTGGCGCATCCCGCTGGACGAGGCCGCCCGCCGCGTCGGCCCCGGCAAGGCGCTGCAGGGCAACTTCGACCCGACGGTCCTGTTCACCGACAAGGACACCGTCGAGCGCAAGGCCCGCGAGGTGCTGGACGCGGCCGCGGGCCTGGAGGGCCACGTCTTCAACCTCGGCCACGGCGTCATGCCGAACACCGACCCGGACGCGCTGACCCACCTCGCTGAGTACGTCCACACCGCGACCGCGCGCTGACTCACCAGGTGTGACGGGGCCGCACCCGCGGATGCGGCCCGCCCGGTCCTCGCCCCACCCCGATCCGCCCCGCCCGGTCCTCGCCCCACCCCGATCCGCCCCGCCCGCGCCGGAGCGGGCGCATCGGTGAACGCCCGGGCCCGGGTGCGCGTATCTGTTCTCAACCGACGTGAGGACAGGCGATGACGAACGCTCCGCAGGTTCAGGCGATGCCCGACGGCGAGGCCGAACTGGCGCTGGTGGTACGGATCCCCTGGGAGGATGTCGCGCGGCTCGGTCAGGAGGCCGGGCGGCTGGCCGCGCAGATGCAGCGGCCCGTGACCCTGGACGAGGCCGTGAGCTACCGCCTCCGCTCCACCCGGCCCGCCGCCACCCACGCGAAACCCGCGGGCGAGCAGCCGCAGGCAGCCGTCTCCGCCCTGCCGCGCATCAGCGGTACGGCCTAGGGCCGGACCTTCGCGGCCGCCTTCCGGGCCGCCACCAGGACCGGGTCCCACACCGGTGAGAAGGGCGGGGCGTAGCCCAGGTCCAGGGCCGTCATCTGCTCCACCGTCATCTGCGCGGTCAGCGCCACCGCCGCGATGTCGACCCGCTTCGCCGCGCCCTCCCTGCCGACGATCTGGACGCCGAGCAGCCGGCCCGTGCGGCGCTCGGCGAGCATCTTCACCGTCATCGGGGAGGCGCCGGGGTAGTAGCCGGCGCGGCTGGTGGACTCGATGGTGACGGTCTCGTACCGCAACCCCACCCGGCCCGCGTCCTTCTCCCGCAGGCCGGTGCGGGCGATCTCCAGGTCGCAGACCTTGCTGACCGCCGTGCCGACCACACCGGGGAAAGTGGCGTAACCACCGCCGACGTTGCTGCCGATGACCTGGCCGTGCTTGTTGGCATGGGTGCCGAGGGGGACGTACTGCTCCTGGCCCGAGACCAGGTTCAGCACCTCCACGCAGTCGCCGCCCGCCCAGATGTCCTCGTGGCCGCGCACCCGCATTGCGAGGTCGGTGAGCAGGCCGCCGTGGGCGCCGAGGGGCAGGCCCGCGGCCCGGGCGAGCGCGGTGTCCGGGCGGACGCCGATGCCGAGGACCACCACGTCCGCCGGGTACTCGGCGTCCTGCGTGGCGACCGCTCGGGCTCGGCCGTCCTCGCCGGTGAGGATCTTGGTGACCTCGGCGTCGTTCACCATGGTGATGCCGAGGCCCTCCATGGCCCGGTGCACCAGGCGGCCCATGTCCGCGTCGAGCGTCGACATGGGCTCCTTGCCGCGGTTGACGACGGTCACCTCGAAGCCGCGGTTGATCAGCGCCTCGGCCATCTCCACGCCGATGTAACCGGCGCCCACGACCACCGCCCGCCGACCATGCGCGCGTGCCAGCGTCTGAAGCAGGGCCTGCCCGTCGCCCAGGGTCTGCACGCCGTGCACGCCCGGCGCGTCCACGCCGGGCAGGTCGGGGCGGACCGGGCGCGCGCCGGTCGCGATGACGAGCTTGTCGTACGGCGTCCAGGACTCGGTGCCGGAATCGACGTCACGCGCGCGTACCCGCCGCCCGGGCACGTCGATCGCGGTCACCTCGGTGCCCAGCCGCAGATCGATCCCCCGCGCGCGGTGCTCCTCGGGGGTGCGGGCGATCAGGGCGTCCCGTTCGGCGACGTCGCCGCCCACCCAGTACGGGATGCCACACGCCGAGAAGGACGTGAAACGACCGCGTTCGAAGGCCACGATCTCCAGTTCGCCGGGCCCCTTCAGCCGGCGCGCCTGCGACGCCGCGGACATGCCCGCGGCGTCGCCGCCGATCACGACCAGCCGTTCCGTCCCGTCCTGCCCCTCGCGCATGCTCATGGGGCCACGTTACGGGGCGTGCCGCCGCCTGCGCCCCGCTGCCGCAGAGGACTTCGGGCTCTGGCGGGAGTGTCGGCGGGGTCTGAGAGAGTGGGGGGCATGAGCGCAACGGGTACGCGTACAGGGCACGTCGTCGTCATCGGAGCCGGTGTCGCCGGGCTGGCCGCCGCCCACCGGCTGCTCGGACACGGCACGCGCGTGACCGTGCTGGAGGCGGCGGACCGGGTCGGCGGCAAGCTGCTGCCCGGGGAGATCGCGGGCGTGCGGGTCGATCTGGGCGCCGAGTCGATGCTCGCCCGCCGTCCCGAGGCGATCACCCTCGCGCGCGAGGTGGGGCTCGCAGAGCGGCTGCAGCCACCGGCCACCGCGACCGCCTCGATCTGGACCCGCGGGGCCCTGCGCCCCATGCCCAAGGGCCATGTGATGGGCGTGCCCGGTACCGCCGCCGCGCTGCGCGGCGTGCTGTCCGACGAGGGCCTCGCCCGCATCGGGCGCGACGCCGACCTGCCCCGCACGGAGGTCGGCGACGACGTCGCCGTGGGGGAGTACGTGGCGGCCCGGCTCGGCCGAGAGGTCGTCGACCGCCTGGTCGAACCGCTGCTCGGCGGGGTGTACGCGGGCGACGCGTACCGCATCTCGATGCGCTCGGCCGTCCCGCAGCTCTTCCAGGCCGCCCGCGCCCACGCGTCCCTCACGGAGGGCGTCCGCGAGATCCAGGCCAAGGCCGCGGCGCAGCAGCAGACCGGCCCCGTCTTCATGGGCATCGAGGGCGGCGTGGGCACGTTGCCGCTCGCGGTCGCGGAGTCGGTGCGATCGCGCGGCGGCGAGATCCTGACCGGCACCCCGGTCACCGGGCTGCGCCGGGAGGCGTCCGGCGGCTGGCGGATCAGCGCCGGGGAGCGGGTGCTGCGGGCCGATGCCGTGATCGTCGCCGTACCCGCCCCGGCCGCCGCGCGGCTGCTGCGGGCCGAGTCCCCGCAGGCCGCCGCCGAGCTGGCCGCCGTCGAGTACGCGTCGATGGCCCTGGTCACCCTCGCCTACCGCCGCTCCGGCCTGAAGCTCCCCGAGGGCAGCGGCTTCCTCGTCCCGCCGGTCGACGGCCGCACCATCAAGGCGTCCACGTTCGCCTCCCGCAAGTGGGGCTGGATCGCCGAGGAGGACCCGGACATGGTCGTGCTGCGCACCTCCGTGGGCCGCCACGGCGAGACGGAGATCCTCCAGCGGGACGACGCCGCCCTGGTCGAGGTCTCCCGGCACGACCTGCGGGAAGCCACCGGCCTGGACGCCGTGCCCGTCGAGACCCGGGTCACCCGCTGGACCGACGGCCTGCCCCAGTACCCGGTCGGGCATCACGCGCGCGTGGCCCGCATCCGCGAGCACGTCGCCAAGCTGCCGGGGCTCGCCGTGTGCGGCGCGCAGTACGACGGCGTCGGCATCCCGGCCTGCATCGCCGGCGCGTACGCGGCGGTGGACCAGCTGGACGGCGACCTGAGCGCAGTCCGGGAGCTTGCGGCCAACCCGGTGCAGAGCCTCCACGGCGGAGCGGGAGAATAGGGACCATGAGTGACGACGCCCCTACCACCGAGTCCGGCAAGATCCCGAACAAGGGCAAGCTGGCCAAGGACCTCAACGAGGTCATCCGCTACACCCTGTGGTCGGTCTTCAAGCTGAAGGACGTGCTGCCGCAGGACCGCGCGGGTTACGCCGACGAGGTCCAGGAGCTGTTCGACCAGCTCGCCGCCAAGGACGTGACGATCCGCGGCACTTACGACGTCTCCGGTCTGCGCGCCGACGCCGACCTCATGATCTGGTGGCACGCCGAGACCAGCGACCAGCTCCAGGAGGCGTACAACCTCTTCCGTCGCACCAAGCTGGGCCGCGCGATGACGCCCGTGTGGTCGAACATGGCGCTGCACCGCCCCGCCGAGTTCAACCGCTCGCACATCCCGGCGTTCCTCGCCGACGAGACGCCGCGCAACTACGTCAGCGTCTACCCCTTCGTGCGCTCCTACGACTGGTACCTGCTGCCCGACGAGGACCGCCGCCGCATGCTCGCCGACCACGGCAGGATGGCCCGCGGCTACCCGGACGTGCGCGCCAACACGGTCGCCTCCTTCTCCCTCGGCGACTACGAATGGCTCCTGGCCTTCGAGGCCGACGAGCTGTACCGCATCGTCGACCTCATGCGCCATCTGCGCGGCTCCGAGGCCCGCAGGCACGTCCGCGAGGAGGTCCCGTTCTACACGGGCCGCCGCAAGAGCGTCGCGGACCTGGTGGCGGGCCTGGCCTGACAGGGCCTAGTGCCGGCCGGTCACGCCGCGCGGGGACGCTCCCCGCGGCTTCTTGGCGGCCGACCCGGCGGAGACGGCAGGTTCCTCGTGCGGCGCGCACGACGCGCGCCGCCCGGGAACCCGGCCCTCCAGCAGGTAGGCGTCGAGGTGCTCGTTGACGCACTTGTTGGCGCCGCCCCCGATGCCGTGCGTGCCCGCGTCCCGTTCGGTCACCAGCACCGAGCCGGCCAGCCGCCGGTTCATCTCCAGCGCCCCCGGGTACGGCGCCGCCGCGTCCCGCTCCGCCGCCAGGATCAGCACCGGCGGCAGCTCACCCGGCCCGGTCCGCACGTCCAGCGGCTGCTGGCGGGGGGCCGGCCAGAAGGCGCAGGGCAGGTTCATCCAGGCGTTGTCCCAGGTCTCGAAGGGCGCCACCCGGGCGAGCCGGGTGTTGTCCCGGTCCCACACCTTCCAATCCGTCGGCCAGGGCGCGTCGTTGCACTCCACGGCGGTGTAGACCGCGTTGAGGTTCTCCGCGTCCGCGGCCGCCTTCGGGCTCGGCGCGGCCAGCTGCACCAGCGGCTTCGGGTCGCCGTGCAGATACGCCGAGAGGGCCGCGGCCCGGCTCGGCCAGAAGGAGTCGGAGTAGGCGGCCTTCAGGAGCGCGCTCTGCAGCTGGCCGGGACCGACCTTCCCGCCGGCCGCCTTGCCGGCGAGCCGCCCCCGCGCGGTGTCGTAGCCGCGCTGCACCTTCTCGGCGGTGTCACCGAGCCGGTAGACGTCGTCGTGGCGGGCGATCCAGTCCCGGAAGTCCGTCCAGCGCTCCTCGAACGCGGCCGACTGCTCGAGGTTGTTGCGGTACCAGATCTTCTCCGGGTCCGGGTCGACCGCCGCGTCCAGCACCATGCGCCGTACGTGCGTGGGGAACATCGCCGCGTACAGCGCGCCGAAGTAGGTGCCGTACGACGCCCCCATGAACGTCAGCCGGTCCTCGCCCAGCGCGGCCCGCAGGACGTCCAGGTCCCGGGCGTTGTTCAGCGAGGTGTAGAAGCGCAGCTTCTTGCCGGCGTGCCGGGCACAGCCGCGCGCGTACGCCCTGGCCTGGGCGACGCGCTGCCGCTTGTACGACGCCGACGGATGCGCCGGCGACGCGGTGGGCGCCACGACGAAGCGCTTGGGGTCCTGGCAGGACAGCGGCGCCGAACGGCCCACCCCGCGTGGGGCGTAGCCGATCAGGTCGTAGGCGGCGGCGAGCCGCTGCCATTCGGGGACCGCGCCGACCAGCGGGAAGAACATGCTCGACGCGCCGGGACCGCCCGGGTTGTAGACGAGGGCGCCCTGCCGCGGGACCTTCCGCTTGCTGTTGCGCGGGTCCTTCTGGCTCGCCGGGGCCCGGCTGACGGTCAGCCTGATCTGCTTGCCGTTCGGGCGGGCGTAGTCGAGCGGGACGGTCACCGTGCCGCATCGCACGGCGCTCGGCGCCTTCGGCAGGTCGGCGGGCGAACACGCGCCGAAGTCGATGCCGTCCGCCCGGGCCCGGGCCACGGCCACCTCGGTGCCGCGCAGCTCGGCCGTGCCGGGGACGCCGGGTGCCCCACCGGTGACGGGCGTGCCGCCCGCCGGGGACGCGGCCAGGGTGGTCAGAAGCAGGGTCCCGGCGGCCGAATACAGGGCGGCAGCTCTCATCGCGTATCCCTTCGGTGCGGCGGCGATGGCACGGCTGCCACGCCCGGCGACAACAAAAGGGATATTTCGTTCGGTCGTGGGCGAAGGCAAGCACCGCCCGGCCGGTGTCGGCGTCAATGCCCCCTATGCGCCCCCGAGGACGCGTCCGGAAGCCACCCTCACTCCCGCCAGGGCTGGTCGCGGTGGGTGAAGGCGGCGCGCAGCTGGGGCTCGCCGATCGCGCGGATCCCGCGTACCGCGACCGAGGTGAGGAACGACCGCTCGTCGCCGGTCGGCCTGCGGGCGAGCGCCCGCAGCAGCCGCTGCCCGGCGGGAGAGGCCCAGCGCGCGTACGGATGCACCTCGAACCGGGCGATGGCAAGGCAGCTCAGGGACAGCGTGAGGGGCAGGGCGAACCACAGGCCGATCAGCAGCCGCGGTGTCCCGGTCTGGGCGGGCAGCAGCAGCGCGGTCAGGCCCAGGGCCGCCACGGCCAGTGCGGCGGCGCGCACTTGGCGGACGGCGGCCCCCACGGTCGCACCGGCGCCGTCGGGGACGGCGAGACCGGCGTGCTCCAGCCGGTCGGCGAGCCGCCGTACGGCCTCCGCGCCGGCCGCCCGCGCCCGCACCGGCGCGATCCGGGACTGCCCTTCCGGACCTATGGCTCCTATGACGGACTGCTCGATCTCGTCGCGCCCGCGCGGGTCCACGACCGTGGCCCAGCCGGTGTGTGCGAGCAGCAGGCGCCGCTGGCGGGCCATGGAGACCAAGGTCACATCGGCGACCCGGGCGGGACCGCCGGAGAGGAACGCCGCCTCGTACAGCGTCAGCTCGTGTTCGGGCACCGGGGCCACCGTGGTGGCATCCGTGTCCAGGGCGGCCGCGCGGACGGCCGACAGGCATAGTCGGGCGCACGCCGTACCGGCGAAAGCCCAGGCCAGGAGCAGGAGTAGGACCCAGAACATGACGTGTTTCTATGCCAGAGGCCTGGGTGAACGCCATGCCCTGTTCACTATCCGGACACAGTGTTAGCGGTATGTGACGTTCCGTTTCCTGTCCAGGTCAGGCCGGGTCGGACCCGGCCGGGCGGAGCAGGGTGAGGCCCGGCCGGGGTCAGGGGCTGCTCGTCGGCGGCGGGCTGGCGGTGGCGGGCGGCATCGCGTACGAGTCGCCCGATGAGGGCGTGACGGGCACGGCGGCGCTCGGAGCGACCGCGCGCGGGGTCGCCACGGGGGTGGGGGAGGCGGCCAGATCCTTCGCGAGCGCGGCGAAGTCGACGTACCCCGTCGACTCCACGACCTTGATGTGGTCCAGGACGGTCGCGTTCGCGTCGTCGGCCAGATCGCGGACCAGGGAGTTCTGGGTGTCCGCCCGGACCTGCGCGGTCAGCGTGTACACCCGGCCCTGCGCGAGGCGCACGGTGCCGGCGAACCGGCGGTCGAAGTCCTCGCCCTGCGTCGCCCCCAGGGTGTCGAGCCACTGCTTCTGCTGCGCGTTCGCCTCGTTGGGCAGCGGTACGCCGAGCTGGGTGGCGACGGTGCGGACATGGGCGTCCAGCGACGTGTGCCCGTCGACCAGGTGCTGGCCCGCCGAGCGCACGGCCGCCGCGGTCCCCTTGCGCTCCGCCAGCTCGCCGGCGGGCAGCTCCCAGAGTCCCGCCAGCCGGACCTGGGTGATGAAGTCCCGGTCCTGTGCGGACAGGGGGCCGTAGGGGGTCGTCACGGCCTGTGCGCTCAGCACGGTCGGGTCGGCCGCGTTCTGACGGTCGGCGTAGGACCAGAGCGGGTAGAGCAGCGCCGCCGCCGTCGCCGCGAGGGCCGCGATGACGAGGCCTGTGCCGCTGAATATGCCTCGGCCCTTGATCGGGGGTCGGGGTCGCATGGCGCCTCCTGTAGCGCACCGCACGCGAGTGTGCAGGGGTGGTGGGTGCGGGCGGCATATTACTGCGGGTTCGCTACGGGGGTTCTGGTCGGTACGCAGAGTTTGTGCGGGGTTGCGGTGTGTCGATGACGGCCTGTGGTGGTGCTACGCGGTGGCGCCGACCGGCTACGGCGCGTCGGCCTGGTGGTGCGTGGCGCCCTCGTTCCCGCTCAGCCCCGGTGCCGCAGCAGGACCCTGCGCGCCGTCTGTGCCATCCGCCCGCGGGACGGCCTCGGGGACGGGCCCGCCCGGTCCAGCCACCACTGCCGTAGCGCGTGCCGGGCGTCCGTGTCCTTCGGGCGGTCGGCACGCAGCAGGTGTGCGGCGAAGTCCAGGGCGTCTCGCCGGTAGCCTCCGTTCATCGGCCGCTCCCGCGCGTAGTCGAGGAATGCCGGCCGGTACCCCTCGCCGAGGATCACCGGCAGCTCGGGTGCGACCTTCGCCACCACATCCGCCCGCTTCGCCGTGAGCGCCCGCGCCTGCACCCCCATGCGCACCCGGTCGAAGCCCTCCGGCACCGGGGTCCCGGCCACCAGCGAGGACAGCACCGCGGCCTGGGCGACCCCCAGGCGCTCCCGCGCCCGGACCACCGGCCGCACGAGCACGGCGACGCCTCCACCCACCGGGTCACCCGCCGGCGGCTCGGCGACCGCCCCCGTGCCGGCTCGCGTGCCCCCGGCGGCACGCTCGCGGCCTGCCCGGACCGCCTCCCCGATCGTCCTCAACTCCCGCTCCAGCTCGGCCGGTTCGGGAAAGTTCTCGTCGCGCTCCAGCAGGACGCCGGGCGGGGTGGTGCGGGAGGCGAGGTCGGTCAGGATGTCCAGCACCGGGCGGGGCACGGGGTGCGCATGGCTGTCGTGCCAGACGCCGTCGCGCTCGAAACCGCCCGCGACGTGGACGTAGGCGATCGCCTCCACGGGCAGCGCGGCCAGCGCCGCACCCGGGTCCTCGCCCCGGTTGACGTGGTTGGTGTGCAGGTTGGCCACGTCGATCAGCAGCCGTACGCCGGTGCGCTCGACCAGCTCGGCCAGGAACTGCCCCTCGGTCAGCTCCTCGTCCGGCCACGCGAACAGCGCGGCGATGTTCTCCAGGGCCAGTGGCACGGGAAGGGCGTCCTGCGCGATGCGCACGTTCTCGCAGAGCACGTCCAGGGCGTCCCTGGTGCGCGGCACCGGCAGCAGATGCCCGGCCTCCAGGCGCGGCGAGGCGGTGAGCGGGCCGCCCGCGCGGACGAACGCGATGTGCTCGGTGACCAGAGGGGAACCGAGGGCCAGCGCGCGCTCGGCGAGTGCCGTCAGCCGGCCCTCGTCGGGGCGGTCGGCGCCGCCCAGGCCGAGGGAGACACCGTGCGGGATCACGGTCACCCCGCGCTCGCCCAGCCGCTGCAGCGACTCCGGAAGGTGGCCGGGGCAGACGTTCTCCGCCACCACCTCCACGCAGTCGATGCCCGGCATGCGCTCCACGGCGTCCGCGATCTCCGGCCGCCAGCCGATCCCCGTGCCCAGTCGGCGCATGGTTCCCCCTCCCGTCGAATGACGGGGGTATGGCCCCGGCGGTCGCCCCCGAACCGCCCGCGTGCCGTGTTCAGAGCAATATTTGAGCTTCGGGGCCGGGCAGAGGCGCGCAGCTCCGGAAGCCGGAAGCCGGAAGCCGGAAGCCGGAAGCCGGGGTGCCCGCGGGGCGGTTGGCCGCCCCGGCCGGTGGAGCGCGGTTACGGCTGCGGTGGGCGGGGCGGCGATCCGACCCGGTGGACCCCCTCCACGGCGACGGTCGGACCAGGGGGGATCTCCGTGAAGCCGGCGTCGTGCACCACCGGTATGCCGCTGTCGGTCAGCCGGGTCCAGTCGGCGGGGTCGGCCGTGCGGACGGCGAGCGCGAAGCCCGTGTCCCGCCAGGCGGTGCGCTCCGCGTCGGACAGCGCCCACCAGGCCAGCTGGGCGCCGTGCCCGGCCTGGGCCATCGTCTTCCCGGCGGACATCTCCAGTTCCGGGTTCAGCCACAGCACGGGCTGCGCCGGGTCGGCGGCGACGGGCGGCTCGGGGTCGTCCAGCTCGGTGCCCGACACCTGCAGCTTGGCCAGGTCCTTGGGCCAGCCGTCGAGCGGGATCGGCGGGAAGACCCGCACCTGCGCGGACTTGCCGCTCACCGTGATCCCGGGCAGCGCCTCGGCCCGCCGCCACTCGGCGCCCCGGGCCCGCCGTACGACCTTGCGGATCCGCGCGTCCTCCCAGTTGCGCACCGCCTCGGCCCACTCGCCGTCCCCGTGCGCCCGTTCGTCCGCGAGCAGGACGAGCACCGCCCGTGCGGCCGTCTCCAGCGCGTCGGTACGCGTGGGCGGCGCATCGCGCTCGATCCGCACGACGAGGGGCAGCACGAACTGCGGCGCCTCGTCACGGGGATTGCGCTCGGACTGGAAGGGACCGCCGCCGGGGGACGCTGGAACATGGCTCACACCAGCCAACCCTAAGGGGCACGGGGCTGTGCCCGATGTCGCGGCCGCGGCGCGTGGGCGCGACCGGCCACCGGCGTCCCCCGGACCGGCCCCCAGGCCGACCTCCCCGGCGGGACCGGACAGAATCATCCGCATGCAACGTGACCTACGACTGACCGCCGTAGGCCGCCGCTACGGCATCCGCGGCCCCTGGGTGTTACGAGGCGTCGACCTCACGCTCACCCCCGCAACGCTCACTCGCGTGGAAGGAGCGAACGGCACCGGAAAGTCCACCCTGCTGCGCCTCCTTGCCCGTCTGGACGCGCCGACCGAGGGCCGGGTCACCGGTCGCCCCCGCACGGCGTACGTCCCCGAGCGGTTCCCCTCGGCGCTTCCCTTCACCGCCCTCGGCTATCTCACCCACCTCGGCACCCTCCACGGCCTGAGCCGCCGCTCGGCCCAGCGCGCCGCCGGTACCTGGCTGGAGCGCTTCGGCGCCGGAGCCTACGCCGGTACGCCCATGGCGCAGCTGTCCAAGGGCAGCAGCCAGAAGGTGGCCGTCGCCCAGGCCCTGCTCGGCGAACCGGAGCTGCTGGTGCTGGACGAGGCCTGGACCGGCCTGGACGCCGCGGCGCGGGCCGAGCTGGAGCGTGCGGTGGCCGAGCGGACCGCCGCCGGGGGCGCCGTGGTGTTCGTGGACCACGACCCGCGCCGGCTGGTTGGGGCGCCGGACGCGACGTACACCGTGCTCGGCGGCGGCCTCAAGTGCTGTACGGACCAAGGGAGTTCACCGGACGGACCGCTCACCCTGGTCCTCGTGCGCGGGCCGGCCGGCGGGCAGCTGCCGCCCGACGCGGCACGGACCGTCGCCACCGTGCGGGAGACCACGCCCGGCGACTACCGCCTCGCCGTCCCCGCCTCGCACTCCGACGTCGTCCTGCGCGCCCTGCTCACGGCCCATCCGCCCTGGCACGTCGTGAGCGTCACCCCGCCACCGCCCGACTCCGGAAGCCGCCCATGACCGCACTTCTGCGCTACCAGGCCGACCTGCTGCTGCGCTCCCAGCGCTGGCTGCCGCCGGTGATCCTGTACGTCGCGTTCCTGGGGATCGGCGTGCAGAGCGGCCAGCCCGTCCTCGACTCGCTCGGCTACACGGCCGTCGGCGTGCTGCCGGTGGCCGCCTGGCTGGTGCGGATCTGTGTCACCGGCGAGCCGGACGCGGCCCGCGCCTGTGTCGCCGCCGCGCGCGGTCCCGCCCGAGCGCACCTCGCCTGTCTGCTGACGGCGCTGCTCGCGGCGGTGGCCCTCGGCGTGCTGGCGACCCTGGTGGTGACGCTGATCAGCGATCCGGCGAGCAACGGCCACCAGGTCCACGTACCGCGACTGCGGGCCGGCGCGGCCGGGCTGCCGGCCACACTCACCTGCGCGCTGCTCGGTGCGGCCGTCGGCGCGCTCACCAACCGGCCGCTGCTGCACGCCACGGGACGCGCGGTGCCCGCGATGCTGCTGGGCGCGCTGCTGGCGGCGGTGCTCACCGGTTCCCCTGCGCAGGCCGCCGTCAACGGTCTGGTCACCGGTTCGCAGACCGGCCGGGCACCGCTGCCGCTGCTGCCCCTGGCGGGGGCGGTCCTGCTCACGGCCGCGGCCTTCGCCGTGGCCGCGCGGCTCACCGACCGCCGCACCCTGTGAGTGACGGGCGGCGCGCGGGCCTGTCAGCGGTGCCCTGCGCTCTCGCCGATCAGGTCGGAGACCTTCACGAACCGGTAGCCGCGGCCACGCAGTGCCGGCACGACCGCGCGCACGACCCGCTCGGTGGTCGGGGCCGCGCTGCGTGTGCAGTGCATGATGACGACCGAGCCGGGCTTCACCCCGTCCAGCACCTGCCGGGTGACGGCGCCGGCGTCCGTGGCGAACGCGTCGCCGCTCACCACGTCCCACTGCACCGCAGTGACCCCGAGTCCGCTCAGCGCCCGCAGCGCCCGCTGGTCGTAGCAGCCGCCGGGGAAGCGGAAGTAGGGCAGCGCGTGCGGCACGCCCGCCTGGTGCAGGGAGGCGTACGCCCGCTCCACGTCCGCGCGCATCTTGTCGGCGGCGATCGTCGGCAGTCCGTAGCAGTCGGCGGTGAACGCGTGGTGGCTGTAGGAGTGGTTGGCGACCTCGAACTGCGGATCGTTGCCGAGGCTGCGGGCCTCGATCGGGTACTCGTCGGCCCACCGGCCGGTCATGAAGATCGTCGCCGGCACCTTCAACTGCCGCAGGGCGCCGATCAGGTCCGGGTTGTCGAAGTGCTCGCCGGCCGCCGCGCGGGGGCCCTGATCCGCGGTCATGTCGGCGTCGAAGGTCAGCGCGACAGTCTTGCCGAGGGTGCGCGGGCCGTGCTCGAAGACCGGGGTCAGGCCGCCGGGGCCCGGAGCCAGCACGGGCGGGCGCGAGGCGGACGGCGAGGCGCTGGCGCGGGACTCGGCGGGGGCCGGGCGGGCACTGCCCGCGGGGTCCGCGGAACCGCAGGCGGCGAGAGCCGCGCCCAGGGCGCAGACGGCGGCGATACGGCGTACTCGTGGGATCACGGTACGAAAGTAAGACTTTATGACCGCATGTATGCCGACATGCGCGGCGGCGCGGCGACACGGTCACCCGCGCGGCCGTCCCGATCCGTTCCACCGGACCTGCGGTCCCGACCTGTTCCGCCGCGTCGGCGGCGAGGTGTCCGCCGTGCGCACATGACGACGGCAGCGGAGAGCACACCGCCACTCCGCTGCCGTCGAGGGCGCGGCGACCTCACGCGCACCTACGGATCTCGCTCACGGACCTGTCCGTGTGCGCGTGAGGTCGCCACACCGCCCTTGTCGACGGTGGGGCGGCCGGCCGGCCCACCGGTCGCCGGTCCAGCCGCCGCCTTCCGCCGTCAAGGGATTCCGAACGGGCCGCTTACCAGCCGCCGCCCCTGTTGTCACAGCCCATGGTCGAGCCCACGTGGGTGCCCTGTGCGCCGGGGTCTCCCTCGCCGTTGAGCGCGTTGCCCAGAAGACCGTTGAGCAGACCGACCTCGCCGAGGAGGTCGAGGTTCAGGTCGTGGTCCTTGCAGTTGGAGCTCTGCCACACGTGGCCGCCGTGCTCGCCGCCGGCGTGGGCGGTGCCGGCGGCGAACCCGACAGTGGCGAGGGCAGCCGCCAGGACTGCGGCCTTACGAAGTCTGTGCATGTCATCTCCATGGTGTGAGTGTGGAAGCGGTCTGCAGCAGATCGACCTCTTACAGTCACGGAGATTAATATTAAAATCGCCCAAAACGGGCAGCGACGCGCCGCGGCTCAGCCTTCGTTCAGCAGTCGCTCCCGGCACTCCGCCACGTCGAAATCGCTCGCCGGATACCGCGGGTCCAGCTCCTCCAGGTGTTCCAGCAGCAGGCGGCTGATC
The DNA here is from genome assembly GCF_001514035.1 of Streptomyces yokosukanensis. Lineage (GTDB taxonomy): Bacteria > Actinomycetota > Actinomycetes > Streptomycetales > Streptomycetaceae > Streptomyces > Streptomyces yokosukanensis. The sequence goes on from NZ_KQ948212.1 coordinate 164,335, forward strand.
GCCCAGTTCCGGTACCACCTGCTGTCCGCCGGGACCACGTACCAGGGCGCGTACGGTGCCGCGCAGCGCTCTAGGGCCAGCTCGTACGCCTCCTGGTAGGCGGGCCACACGGCACGCTCGTCGATGTCGCCGGGAGAGAACTTCCAGCGCTTGTCCGGGCGGTCCAGCCGGCGCAGCAGCCGCGTCCGCTGCTCCTCGTGGGAGAGGTGCAGAAAGCACTTGACCACGCTCACGCCGTCCTCGGCGAGGGAGCGCTCGAAGTCGTCGATGAGGCCGTAGCGGCTCTCGATCTCGGCCGGCGGGGCCAGTTGCCGGACACGGGCGATGAGGACGTCCTCGTAGTGCGAGCGGTCGAAGATCCCGATCTCGCCCGGCCGGGGCAGGACGCCGCGCACCCGCCACAGGAAGTCGTGCCGGCGCTCCTCCTCGGTGGGCGCCTTGAACGCGTGGATCCGGCAGCCGGCGGGGTTGAGGTGGCCGACGACATGCTTGATCGTGCCGCCCTTGCCGCTGGTGTCCATCCCCTGGAGCACCAGCAGCACCCGTCGCCGGTCCCCGGCGGTACCCGCCGCCCACAGCCGCTCCTGCAGCCCGGCCAGCCGCTCGCCGATGCGCGCGGTGTCCGCGAGGCCCGCCGCCTTGCCGCCGGTGGCGGCGGGCGTGGCCCGGGTGTCGTACGCGCTCAGGTCGACCCGCTCACCCGGCCGCAGCCGGAGCAGCTCCCGGAGGTCCTCCGCACCCTTCTTCACCACGGCCGCACTTCCCTTCGAAGCCCTCCGCCGCGGAGCCGCAGCCGTACGACGGCCCCTCGCGGCACTATCCGCGGCTGTATCGGCCCATCAACGTGCCTGTGCCGAGGGTATGACCGGACAGCGTCCGCAGCAGGTCGGTCGGCGAGGCCTGCGCGCTCAGCGCCACACGGCGGTCACTGGCGTAGACCGTGAGCACATAGTGGTGGGGCCGGTCGCCGCGCGGTGGGCAGGGGCCGCCGTAGCCGGGCCGTTCGAAGTCGTTGCGGCCCTCGGTCGCCCCCTGCGGATGCTCCCCGGCGGACAACTGCCGGGTGCGCGGGTCGACGTCCCAGACCAGCCAGTGCGTGAAGGCGCCGTGCGGGGCGTCGGTGTCCCGCAGGAGCAGGGCCAGCGCCGCCGTGTGCGCGGGTACGGCGGCGAGGGCGAGCGGCGGCGAGACGTCCGCCCCGTCGCAGGTGTGGCGCCGCGGGATGGTGCCGCCGTCGCCGTACGCGGAACTGGTGACGGTCAGCCGGTGCGCGGCGGCGGGGGAGGGCGCGGCGGCCTGTCCCGTGCCGTCGCCGCAGCCCGCCGCGACACTCATCGTGGCCACGGCGGTCATGGCGGTCACCCAGCTCTGGCGCATGCCCGGCACGCTAGCCCGAGCGAGGCTCTCCGTCGCCGTTCGACGCGGGCTGCTGATTGCCCCTCTCCAGGAAGTGCAGCAACTCCACCGGGATCGGCAGGACCAGCGTGGAGTTCTTCTCGGCGGACACCGCCATCACCGTCTGGAGCAGCCGCAGCTGGAGGGCGGCGGGGGTGTCGGCCATCTGCTGGGCGGCCTCGGCCAGCTTCTTGGAGGCCTGGAGTTCGGCGTCGGCGTTGATGATCCGGGCCCGGCGCTCCCGGTCGGCCTCGGCCTGGCGGGCCATGGACCGCTTCATCGTGTCCGGCAGGGAGACGTCCTTGATCTCGACCCGGTCGACCTGGATGCCCCAGCCGATGGCCGGGCTGTCGAGCATCAGCTCCAGGCCCTGGTTGAGTTTCTCGCGGTTGGAGAGCAGATCGTCCAGATCGCTCTTGCCGATGATCGACCTCAGGGACGTCTGGGCCATCTGCGACACCGCGAACTTGTAGTCCTCGACCCGCACCAGGGCGCTTTCCGCGTCGACCACCCTGAAGTAGACGACCGCGTCCACGCGCACGGTGACGTTGTCGCGGGTGATGCCCTCCTGGGCCGGGATCGGCATGGTCACGATCTGCATGTTGACCTTCAGCAGCCGGTCCACGACGGGGATGATCAGCGTCAGACCCGGCGGCCGGGACTCGCCGGAGACGCGCCCGAGGCGGAACAGCACGCCGCGCTCGTACTGCTTGACCACGCGTGCCGCCATCGCCAGGTAGATCACGCCGGCGGAACCCGCCGCCGCGATGGCGCCCAGCAGCTCCTGGAGCATGGTGACCTCCTCACGAAGAGGCCCGTTTTTGTCCGCTGCTGCAACGATATGCCCGGGAAGGGGCGGAAGCCATAAGCCCTGCTGTGGATACCAGGGACCGGGTCGGGGCGCCGAGGGGCGTCGGCACCCCGACCCGGGGACCGCGGCGGCCAGCAGGAGCCGTCAGAGGGCGGCCGGTCGTCGGGCGGCGGTCGGTGCGGCGGCCCGCACCGCCGTGACCTTCACCGGCTCCGTCCCGGCCGCGCTGTGCCGTTCGGCCCAGTTCTCCAGGGCCGTGCGGCAGGCGTGGTCGAGGTGGTGCAGACCGGACAGGTCGAGGCGGACCGGGCGGTCCTGGGGGAGCGACTCCAGGCTGTCCAGGATCTTCGGCAGCCGCAGGAAGGTCGCATTGCCGGTGAGGTGGGCGTCGACGGGTCCCGCCCCCTTGTCGATCACCTCCAGCTTGATGTGCGAGGCCTCCCAGGCCGTCTTGACCACGGCCAGCGCGAGACCGATCAGCACCCCCTCGAACATGCTGACCGCCACGATGGACAGGGCGGTGACGGAAAGGATCAGCGCCTCGCCCCGGTGCTCGCGCCACAGCCCGGCCAGTGCCCGCACCGGGACCAGCTTGGCACCGGCGTGGATCAGGATGCCCGCGAGCGCCGGGATCGGGATGTAGGCCAGCACGCCCGGCAGCAGCGCCGCGAACAGCAGCAGCCACACCCCGTGCAGGACGCGGGAGGCCTTGGTGCGGGCGCCCGCCTGGACGTTGGCCGCGCTGCGCACGATCACCGCGGTCATCGGCAGGGCGCCGAGCAGCCCGCACACCGTGTTGCCGACGCCCTGGGCGAGCAGCTCCTTGTCGTACGCGGTGCGCGGCCCGGTGTGCAGCCGGTCCACGGCCGCCGCGCTGAACAGGGACTCGGCCGAGGCGATCAGCGTGAAGGCGACGATCGTGCCGAGCAGTCCGACGCCCGCCAGCTCGCCGAACGCGCTGAACGGCGGCGGCTGTACGGCCCCGAGCAGGCCCTGCACCTCGACCGTGGCCACCGGCAGGTCCAGCGCGAACACGGCCACCGTGGCCAGGCCGACCGCGGCCAGCGGGCCGGGCAGCGTACGCACCTTCGCCGGGAGGTGCTTCCAGAGCAGCAGCACCGCGACCGTTCCCGCGCACACCGCGAGCGAGGCCACGGCCTCGCCGTCACCCAGGGCGTCCGGCAGCGCCCTGGGCAGCCCGGCGATCTTGGCCAGCCCGGAGTCGGGGGCCTTGGCGGCCAGTGCCGGGTACAACTGCCCGGCGATGAGGACCAGTCCGATCCCGGCCAGCATGCCCTCGACGACGGAGACCGAGATGGCGCGGAAGTAGCGGCCCAGTTTCAGCAGGCCCATGCCCGTCTGCAGAAGGCCGGTGGCGAGCACGATCACGCCGAGCGCGGGCAGCCCGAACTCCTTGACCGCCTCGAAGACGAGCACGGTCAGACCGGCCGCCGGACCCGACACCTGAAGGCTGCTGCCGCGCAACAGCCCGGTGACGAGTCCGCCCACGATGCCGGTGATCAGGCCGAGTTCGGCCGGGACCCCGGAGGCGACGGCCACGCCCACGCACAGCGGGAGCGCGACCAGGAAGACGACGAGGGAGGCGGCGAAGTCCTGCCGCAGATACGGGAAGCGGGCTATGAGGGTGGGGTTCTTGCTGGTCATCGGCGCGCTCACAGGGACTCGAAGGTGTCGGTCTGCGGGCGGTGCGTCCGTACGGCACCGGTGTGCACCTCGTAGTACCAGGCGTGCAGGCCCAGTCGGCCCTCGGCCAGCTTCCGCTCGACGCACGGGTACGAGCGCAGGCGCAGCAACTGGGTCAGGACATGGGCCTGTACGCCCTCGGCGACCTCCGGATCCTCGGCCGCGCCGGCCGGTCGCGGGGTGGCGTGCGCGAGCCAGTCGCGCACGGCGGGTACGGCGGTCAGGTCGTCGCCGCGCACGAGTGCGCCGACGGCACCGCAGTGCGAGTGGCCGCAGACGACGATGTCGCGGACGCCGAGCACCTCGACGGCGTACTCGATGGTGGCGGCCTCGCTGGTGGGGTGCTGCGAGGTGTGGGGCGGGACGATGTTGCCCGCGGTGCGCAGCTCGAAGAGCTGGCCGGGGCGGGCACCCGTGATCAGGGCCGGGACGACCCGGGAATCGGAGCAGGTGATGAACAGCACCTGGGGGGACTGGCCTTCGGCGAGCCTGGCGAACTCCTCAGGGCGCTGTCCGAAGGTACGGGCGTTGTCGATGAGGGGCTGCATGTGTGTGGGTTCCTCCTGGCGCGCCTGCACGGGCGCGTCGGACTTGAACGACGGTTGTGTGTGGGGGCGAGAGCGGAAGCGCTCGTCTAGCAGCGGAAGACCTGAAGCGCTGCCGGGGTGTGGGCTCTGAAGGCTCTGGAGGCCGGGTCGTGCGCGGTGCCGGGAGTGTGCGACGGGCCCGTACCGGCCGCCCGGCCGGCTATGAGGGGGTGTGCCTGCGCGCAGCCGGAGGCCGAACAGCGCTGCCGGTCGCGCAGATGCGGCAGACCCACGGGTGCGCCCGAGCGGCCCGGCGTGCGGACCGAGTCCCTCTCCTCACGCACCGGCGGCACGGAGGACGGCGTTCCGGCCTCGGCTTTGGCCTGTGCCTGACCGAGCGTATACGCGGGTGCGAAGGTTCCCGTGGGAGCGAAGAGCTGGAACGCGAGCAGGAGTACAGCGAGGAGGGTGAAGCGGGTCCGGGCCGTCGTACCTCGGAACATGCGCCCCCCTCCCGTCCGTTCGCATCTCTTGTGCGCACCAAACATTGGTCAATGGATGGTCAAGAAACACGTTAACCCTGCAAAGTCCTTTGCAGGGTTAACAGCACGTTACGAGAGCAAGAGAGCGTGAAAAGTGTCGGTCGCGTGGCGTGATCTGACTCTTGACCACGCGCCGGCTCGTGACTAGTGCACCGGCGCTAGACGCCGACGAGCCCCTTGGCGTCGCGGGCCAGCGCGGTGAGCCGCGATATCGCGCGGAAGTACTTCTTGCGGTAGCCGCCGTTCAGCATCTCCTCGCTGAACAGCTTGTCGAACGGCAGCCCCGAGGCCAGGACCGGGACCTCGCGGTCGTAGAGGCGGTCCGCGAGCACCACGAGCCGCAGCGCGGTCGACTGGTCCGGCACGGGCCGCACATCGGTGAGGCACACCGCCGTCAGTCCGTCGGTCAGGGCGCCGTACCGGCTCGGGTGCACCTTGGCCAGATGCTCCAGCAGATGCGGGAAGTCGTCGAGGGAGGCGCCCTCGGTCGCGTACGCCGCCTTCGTCACCTCTTCGTCGGTAAAGGGCTTCGGGGCCTCGGGCAGACCGCGGTGCCGGTAGTCCTCGCCGTCGATGCGCAGGGCGCGGAAGCGGGCCGCGAGGCCCTGTATCTCGCGCAGGAAGTCGGCGGCCGCGAACCGGCCCTCGCCGAGCTTGCCCGGCAGCGTGTTGGAGGTGGCGGCCAGCGCCACACCCGCGTCGACCAGCTTGCCGAGCAGTGTGGACACGAGGACGGTGTCGCCCGGGTCGTCCAGCTCGAACTCGTCGATGCACAGCAGGCTGTGGCCGGAGAGGGTCTGCACCGTCTGCTGGAAGCCGAGGGCGCCGACCAGGTTCGTCAGCTCCACGAAGGTGCCGAACGCCTTGCGGGAGGGTTCGGCGGGGGTGGCGTGCCACAGGGAGGCGAGCAGGTGGGTCTTGCCGACGCCGTAGCCGCCGTCCAGATAGACCCCGCGCGGCCCGGCCGGGGCCTTGGGGGCCTTCGCCTTGCCGAAGCCGAGGAAGCCGCGCCGGCCGGCGCCGGAGGCGTGCGCTCCGCCGAGTCCGGCCGCGAAGCCCTCCAGCACCCGTACGGCCTCGGTCTGGCTGGGCTGGTTCGGGTCCGGGAGGTACGTGGAGAAGCGGACCGAGTCGAAGCGCGGAGGCGGCACCATCTCGGCGACCAGCCGGTCCGCGGGGACGCGCGGCTCACGGGTGCACAGGGAGAGGGGGCCCGCGTCGGTCACAGGGCTGGATCCGGGGGCGGCGGTGGAGGACGACACGATTACCCATGCTAAGCGCCGTGTCACACTGCACGACATGCGACGCCTGTTCCCTGTGACCGACGAAACAGCAGCCCAGGCCTTCGACGGCACGCCCGAGGGGGAGGGGGTGAGCGGGGTCACCGGGACACGGGTGACGGATGCGACCGGGACCGGGGAGCAGGGCGCGCCCCGTGGCTGCGTCTCCGCCGACCGTGAGTGGACGCTCGCCGAGCTGGCCGCCGCCTACGCCTACCCGGAGCCGGCCCCGGCTTTGGCCCCGGGCGACCGCGTGCCGTGGCTGCGGGCCAACATGGTCTCCACGCTCGACGGCGCCGCCCAGCACGAGGGACGCTCCCAGCCCATCTCCAGCGCCGCCGACATGCGGATCTTCGGCACGCTGCGGGCGCTCGCTGATGTGATCGTGGTGGGCGCGGAAACGGTACGGCAGGAGGGGTACCGCCCCGCACGCGCGCGTGCCGAGTTCGCCGCGGCCCGCGAGGCCGCCGGACAGGCCCCGGCCCCCGCGATCGCGGTCGTCTCGGCCGGCCTGGAACTGGACCTCTCGCTCCCGCTGTTCACCTCGCCCGTGGTGCCCACGCTGATCCTGACCGGGGCCGCGGCCGCCCCCGACCGGGTGGCCGCCGCCCGGCAGGCCGGGGTCACGGTGGTGATCGCCGGTGACGGCGCGGGCATCGAGCCCGCGCGCGCGGTACGCGCCCTCGCCGGGCTCGGCCTCACCCGGCTGCTCACCGAGGGCGGTCCCCGACTGCTCGGCCAGTTCATCGCCGCCGGGGTGCTGGACGAGATGTGCCTGACCCTGTCGCCCGTGCTCACCGCGGGCGACGCCCAGCGCGTCGCCGGTGGGCCGTCCGTCGCCGTGCCGCGCCGGTTCGAACTCGTCTCGCTCCTCGAGGAGGCCGGATTTCTGTTCGGCCGTTACCGTCGGTCCTGAATAGGCGGAAGATGTCGTTCCGCTTAGCTTCCGGAGGGCAGACTTAGTCCGGCAGAACCCGTGCGATCGCGGGGCAGGATGGTTTCCGCAGGGGCTCGTCGGGGCCCACGGAGGAGAAGAGGCGTTTGGTGTTCACAAGCGTTCTGATGATCGAGAAGGCCTTGACGTCCGCCGACGTGGAGTTCGTCACCACCTTGCACGGGGACGAGCCGGTCGCTTTCCACGTGCTCCTCCAGCCGCGCGGCGACCAGGCGGACCGCCTGCTGCGGGCCATCGACGACATCGCGCTTGGCGAACTCGACGAGGCGGTTCGCGAACGGGAGACCCCCGAGGGCGAGGCGGCGAAGAGCGTCGGACGGCAGGCCCTCGACGTGTCGCTGCAGGCGCTGCGGTCGGCGGGAAGCCGGGCGGAGGGGCGGCTGGTCGAGGATCATCCGCTGGACGCCCTGAAGTCCCTGGTCGCGGAGGTGTCCGCGGACGAGGTGATCGTGCTCACCGACCCCCACTACGTGGAGGAGTTCTTCCACCGGGACTGGGCGTCCCGGGCTCGGCACAAGGTGGGGGTGCCGGTCCTGAAGCTGTTCTCGCACAGCAAGGCGTAGACACCCCGCTGCGTGGGCCGCGGGGGGCTCGCGCGGTCCCCCACCCCTGACCCGGCCGCCCCGCACCTCCGACCCGGCTGCCCCGCGCCCCTTGCGGGGCGGCCCGTGCTCCAGCGCATAGGCTAGTGCCCCGGCAAGCAACGTTCGCCCCGTCGCGACGCCCGGCACGCACTTTCGCCGCACCGCCCGAAAGCCCACGTACGCCCAGTACGAGGACTTCCGGCCGGCACGCCGAGAGCACGCACCGGACGCCGCTCCTCGGCGGGCGAACGTCGTCTGCCGGGGCACTAGGGCCCGCTCAGCCTCGCACCGCAATCCTGGGGAGAAACACATGGCACCCGGCCTTCCTACCGCCATGGACCGACCGCACTTCATCGGCATCGGCGGCGCCGGGATGTCGGGGATCGCCAAGATCCTCGCGCAGCGCGGGGCCGAGGTGGCCGGCAGCGACGCCAGGGATTCGGCGACAGCCGAGGCGCTGCGGGCGCTCGGGGTCACCGTGCACGTCGGGCACGCCAGGGAGCACCTCGCCGACGGCGCCAGCTGTGTCGTCGTGTCGTCGGCGATCCGCGAGGACAACCCCGAGCTGGCCCGCGCGGCCGAACTGGGCATCCCGGTGGTGCACCGCTCCGACGCGCTCGCCGCGCTGATGGTGGGGCTGCGTCCGATCGCCGTGGCCGGTACGCACGGCAAGACGACGACCACCTCGATGCTGGCCGTCTCCCTGACCGAGCTGGGCCTCGACCCGTCGTACGCCATCGGCGGCGACCTCGACGCGCCCGGCTCCAACGCGCTGCACGGCGAGGGCGACATCTTCGTCGCCGAGGCGGACGAATCGGACCGCAGCTTCCACAAGTACGCGCCCGAGGTCGCCATCGTCCTCAACGTCGAGCTGGACCACCACGCCAACTACGCCTCGATGGACGAGATCTACGAGTCCTTCGAGACCTTCGCCGGGAAGATCGTCCCCGGCGGCACCCTGGTGGTCTGCGCCGACCACGAGGGGGCGCGGGAGCTTACCCGGCGCCTGGCGGGCTCGGTGCGGACCGTGACGTACGGCGAGGCCGAGGACGCGGACGTGCGGGTGACGGCCGTCGTCCCGCAGGGACTGAAGAGCCGGGTGACCGTGCTGCTCGGCGGGCAGGAGCTGACCTTCACCGTCTCGGTGCCCGGCCGGCACTACGCCCTCAACGCCGTGGCCGCGCTCGCCGCCGGTGCCGCGCTCGGCATCCCGGCCACGGAGCTGGCGCCCGCGATCGCCGCCTACACCGGGGTCAAGCGGCGGCTGCAGCTCAAGGGCGAGGCCGCCGGGGTGCAGGTCATCGACTCCTACGCCCACCACCCCACCGAGATGACCGCCGACCTGGAGGCCATGCGCGCCGCCGCCGGGGACGCGCGCATCCTCGTCGTCTTCCAGCCGCACCTGTTCTCCCGCACCCAGGAGCTGGGCAAGGAGATGGGCCAGGCGCTGGCTCTCGCCGGCGCCTCCGTGGTCCTCGACATCTACCCGGCCCGCGAGGACCCGATCCCCGGTGTGACCAGCGAGCTGATCATCGAGGCCGCGCGCGCCGCAGGCGCCGACGTCACCGCCGTGCACGACAAGGCCGAGATCCCCGCGGTGATCGCGGGAATGGCGAAGCCCGGTGATCTCGTTCTCACCATGGGCGCGGGTGATGTGACAGACCTGGGCCCGCTGATCCTGGACCGCCTGTCGCAGTAGAGGGGCTGAGAGCTCATGTCGTACGACGTCGAGAAGCCGGACGAGCAGTGGCGCGCGGAGCTGAACCCGGCCGAGTACGCCGTGCTGCGCCAGGCCGCCACCGAGCCCGCCTTCACCGGTGAGTACACGGACACCAAGGCCGAGGGCGTCTACTCCTGCCGTGCCTGCGGCGCCGAACTGTTCACCTCGGACACGAAGTTCGAGTCGCACTGCGGCTGGCCGTCCTTCTACGACCCGAGGGACACCGACGCGGTGGAACTGGTCGAGGACCGTTCGCACGGGATGGCGCGCACCGAGGTGCGGTGCGCGCGGTGCGGCTCGCATCTCGGGCACGTCTTCGCGGGCGAGGGCTATCCGACCCCGACCGACCAGCGGTACTGCATCAACTCCATCTCCCTGCGGCTGACGCCCGATAAGGGCTGACCGCCTCGGTCGGCGGCCTCACTCGATCAATCAACACTCCGAATCTGGCAAAAGAGATGCTGGACAGGGCCTGATCGGTCGAAGATGAACGCCGTCGGAATCCGGAGCGGGAGAGGCGGCGCAGCGTGGGTACGGACGTTCGCCACGATGCAGGCGCCGCGCTGCCCGCGTCGCGCGCCTGCTTAGGCCCCGCACGCGGACTGCTTCCGGCCATGTGCCCTCACCGAGCCCGTGACCACCGGGAACGGCGGGGGCGCCGGGCGGTGCGCCCTCCGGAATGTCGCCGCGGACGGCATCGAGCACCTCCTGCCCCACCTGCCCTGACCGCGCCGGACACCGCTTCGGCCGCGCGAGGGGACGGACGACCCGCACCCTCGCCCGGGGCCGCCGAGGGGGCTGGGATGGATGAGGCTCGTGCCCCACTCGCTCCGGTTTGAGACTCTGTGAGGGTGTTGGGTGTGGCGCGCTGGATTCAGTCCCGTCGCAGGCCTGTGCCAGCCGACAGCGGTCGTCACCGCGAGAACGGCGCCGGCCCCGAGGGAACTGCCGCGTCCGGGGACTCCGCGGACCCCGCGGGTTCCTCGGAGGCGGCGAAGGGCGTGCCGGCTGCCGTCACGGAGGCGGCCGGTGCGCGGCTGGGCGTGCTGCGGGACGCGCTGGCCGGGATCGGCACGACCCTCGACGAGGGCACGACCTGCGTCGAGCTGACCCGCGCCGCCGTACGACTGGCCGGCGGCGCGGCCGCCGTGATGCGCCGGACCGGCCAGACCATCTCCGGGTACGAGGCGATCACCGGGGACGCCGACGCGCTGCCCGACGCCCGCTGGGCGGCCGCGGTGGCCCGCGAGGCCGCCGTACCGGCGCTCGGCACCGAGCCGGCGCCCTGGCTTGAGTATGTGGGCGGCACCCGCCCCCGTACCGCCCTGTGTGCGCCGCTGACCAGCGGCGACGACGTGTACGGCGTCCTCGTGTGGGAGCGCTCGGGGCCGCCGCTGCGCCGTGCGGAGGGCGAGCTGATCAGCCTGCTCGCCGAGCGCGCCGCCTCGCACATCCGGCACGCACGCGACTACGAGACCGTCAATCGCACCGCCGGTGACCTGCAGCGCGCCCTGCTCTCCGAGCCCGGCCGCCCGCACCCCAACCTCGACATCGCCATCCGATATCTGCCGGCCGGCGGCGGCGTCCTGGTCGGCGGCGACTGGTGCGAGACGGTACGCCTGCACTTCGGCCGGACCCTGCTGGTGGTCGGCGACGTCATGGGGCACGGCCTGGAAGCCGCCGTCGACATGAACGCCTACCGTTCCTCCCTGCGCTACATCGCCTCCGCCGACCTGCCCCCGCACCGGGTGCTGCGGCAGATGGACGAGATCTCCTCCAAGGAGGCGGAGCTGCGGCCCGCCACCTGTCTGCTCGCCCGTGTCGACCCGGGGCGCCATCAGGTCACGCTGGCCAGCGCGGGGCATCTGCCCCCCGTGCTCATCGCCCGGGACGGCGAGGCCACGATGCTGCCCGTCCCCGTCGGACCGCCGCTGGGCACCGGGTTCGGCGGCTACGAGTCCGCCACGCATCCGCTGGCCGCGGGAGAGACCCTCGTGCTGTTCACCGACGGGCTGGTGGAGCGCCGGGGTGAGGACATCGACCGGTCGCTGGCCCGGCTGTCCGCCGTCCGCTTCCCCGTCTCGGGCGGGCTGGAGGACGTCCTGGACACCATCCTCGGCCGGCTGGACGCGCGGCACGCGGAGGACGACGTCGCCGCGTTGGCCGCCCGGTCGCACATCCGTCAGGGGTTCTCCACCGACGCGGCCTCGACGTAGGGAGGCGGGCCGTACGGCGACCGACGGTGGGTGACGGCCGCTCGCCGGTCCACAAGGTCGGCGATCGGCGGGTCGTCGTCCACGACCAGCAGTCGTACGTCCTCCACCCGCCCGTCCTCCACCCGCCCGTCCTGCGCCACCCGATCAGCGCAGTCCGAGCTGCCGACGCCCACCGGCCCTATCGATACTCGAGTGAAAGTCGTCCGACAGGAGAACGACAGCGACTGCGGGCGAAGCTCGTCACCCAGGATCCGATCAAGGAGCTGCCGTCCGTGACGACCCTCCAGACCCGCCCCGAGCCCGCCACGGTGATCCGCCCCCGGGCCGTGGCCCGTACCGGCCTCTCCACCCTGCTGGTTGCCAACGCGGCTGCGGTCGCCTGGTTCTTCGTCCAGGCCGGTTTCGCCTCGAACACGCTGATCGTGCTGGGCCGCCTCGCCGGCCTGTACGGCGCTCTCCTCATGGCCTTCCAACTGCTGCTCGTGGCCCGGCTGCCCTGGCTGGACCGCCGTATCGGCATGGACCGGCTGACCTCCTGGCACCGCCGCACCGGCTTCGGCGTGCTGTGGGCCCTGCTCACTCACGCCGTGTTCATCACCTTCGGCTACGCCCAGGCGTCCTCGATGGACCCGGTGAGCCAGCTCGTGGACCTCGCCGAGACCGCCGAGGGCGTGCTGCGCGCCGTCGTCGCGCTCGCGCTGATCGTCGTGGTCGGCGCCGTCTCGGCCCGCTGGGCCCGCCGCCGGCTCGCCTACGAGACCTGGCACTTCATCCACCTGTACACCTACGTCGCCGTGGTCCTCGCCTTCACCCACCAGGTCTCCACCGGTACGACCTTCACCTCGTCGCCGGCCGCGAAGACGTACTGGTACACGGTGTGGGGCGTGGCGCTCGGCGCGGTGGGCGTGGGCCGGCTGGTGCTCCCGCTGTGGCGCAACCTGCGCCACCAGCTGCGGGTGACGGCGGTCGTGCCGGAGTCCGACGACGTCGTCTCCGTGTACGTCAGCGGCCGCGATCTGGACCGGCTGCCCGCCCGCGCCGGCCAGTTCTTCCTCTGGCGCTTCCTCACCCGGGACCGCTGGTGGCAGGCCAACCCGTTCTCGCTGTCGGCCGCCCCCGACGGCCGCACCCTGCGCCTGACCGCCAAGGCGGCCGGTGCCGGCAGCGCCGCCCTGCGGCACATCAAGCCCGGCACCCGTGTCTTCGCCGAGGGCCCCTACGGCGCCTTCACCACGCTGCACCGCACCCGCCCCGGGTCCGTGCTGATCGCCGGCGGTGTCGGCGTCACCCCCATCCGGGCGCTGCTGGAGGACATGGCGGGCCACGCCGTGGTCATCTACCGTGTGGCCACCGACCGCGACGCCGTCCTCTACGACGAGCTGCGCGACCTCGCCCTCGCCAAGGGGGCCGAACTGCACCTGGTGACCGGACCGATCGTCCCCGACCGGCTCGCGCCGAGCGAACTGGCGCGGCTCGTACCGGACATCGGCGACCGGGACGTCTTCCTGTGCGGGCCGCCCGGGATGATGGCCGCCGTGCTCCGCAGCCTCGCCGACCTGGGCGTGCCCAAGCGGCAGATCCACTTCGAGCGCTTCAGCCTCGCGGGCTGAGAGAGGGCGTCCCATCGTGAAGCGAGTCATTCCCGTCTTCCTGCTGACCGTCGCGGGTCTGATACCGGTGTGGCGCTACCACCCGTCGACCGGGACGGCGGCCACGACGACACAGGCCGCGGTGCCCTCCGCACCCCCGTCGCCCACCTCGTCGTCCGCGTCGACGGTCGCGTCGGCCCCGAAGGTCGTCCCAGGCACCGCGGCGAGCACCGTGAAGGGTGTCTTCCAGGTGGAGGTGACCTTCCAGGGAGACCGGATCGCCTCCGTGCGGATGCTGCAGGCCCCGCACCATCCGCAGACCAAGTGGGCGATTCCGGTGCTGATCGCGGAGACGCTCAAGGCGCAGAGCGCCCGCATCGACTCGGTGTCCGGCGCCACGGTCACCAGTGCGGGATACCGGGAATCCCTTCAGGCCGCGATCGACGCCAAGGGCTCCTGACATGCGGCGTGTCGAACACGTCATGGGGTTTCCGGTCTCGCTGCGGATCGACGACGAGGGCGACTTCGACGCGGTCGCGGACGCCGTCTTCGCGTGGCTGCGCGAAGTGGACGTCCGCTTCAGTCCGTTCAAGCCCGACAGCGAGGTGTCCCGGTACGGGCGCGGCGAGCTGGCCGGCGGCGAGCTCAGCGCGGACCTGACGGAGGTGCTCGCCCTCTGCGCGGACCTGCGCGGCGCCACCGGCGGCGCCTTCGACATCCGGCTGCCCGGCCGGGGCCTCGACCCGTGCGCGGTGGTCAAGGGGTGGTCGGTGCAGCGGGCGGCCGACCTGCTGACGGCCGCCGGGGCGCGGCGGTACTGCCTCAACGCCGGTGGTGACGTGGTCGTCTCCGGCGGGCCGTGGCGGGTCGGGATCCGGCACCCGGAAGAGGCCGACCAGGTGTGCGCCGTGCTGGCGGTCACCGACGCGGCGGTGGCGACGTCCGGGGGGTACGAGCGCGGCGACCACATCCTCGACGGCCGCACCGGACGCCCCGCGACCGGGCTGCTCAGCCTCACCGTGGTGGCCCCGACCCTGACCGAGGCGGACGCGACCGCCACCGCCGCCTTCGCCCTGGGCGCCGAGGGCCCGGCCTGGGCCGCCGCCCGCACCGGCTGCGAGGTGTTCGCGGTGGACACCACCCGCCACGTCCTGCGCACCCCCGGGCTTCCCGTGACGTAGCAATTCACCCGCCAAAACGCTGCAACACTCGCGGTCTAGACTCTCCCCGCAACGGCCTGCGCACCGACGACCTCGGCCGAAAACGGGCGGAAATCTGCCAAACCCGAAGGGTATTCGGCGTTTTGATACGGATAGATTCAGTCACGAAGCGGTATCCGGACGGCACGGTCGCGGTCGACCGGCTGTCGCTGGAGATACCGGACCGCGCGATCACCGTGCTCGTCGGGCCCTCCGGCTGCGGCAAGACGACGACCCTGCGGATGATCAACCGCATGGTGGAGCCCAGCGAGGGCAGCATCCTGCTCGACGGCACGGACATCCGGCAGCAGCCGGTCAACACCCTGCGCCGTTCGATGGGTTACGTCATCCAGAACGCCGGACTCTTCCAGCACCGCACCATCCTCGACAACATCGCCACGGTGCCCCGGCTGCTCGGCACGCCCAAGAAGGAGGCGCGCGCCCGGGCCGCGGAGCTGATGGAACGGGTCGGGCTCGACAGCGCACTCGCCAAGCGCTACCCGTACCAGCTCTCCGGCGGCCAGCAGCAGCGCGTCGGCGTCGCCCGCGCGCTCGCCGCCGATCCGCCCGTGCTGCTGATGGACGAGCCGTTCTCCGCCGTCGACCCCGTGGTGCGCAAGGGCCTCCAGGACGAACTGCTGCGCATCCAGGACGAGTTGGGCAAGACCATCGTCTTCGTCACCCATGACATCGACGAGGCGATCAAGCTCGGCACGATGGTCGCCGTGCTGCGCACCGGCGGCCGGCTCGCCCAGTTCGCCCCGCCCGCAGACCTGCTCAGCGCGCCCGCCGACGCCTTCGTGGAGGACTTCCTCGGCGCCGACCGCGGCATCCGCCGGCTGTCCTTCTTCCCGTCCGCCGACCTGGAGCTGCAGACCGCGCCGATCGTGGGCGTCGACGCCGACGCCGACAAGCTCGCCGCCCGGGCCGACGCCCCCTATCTCCTCGTCACCGACCTCGACGGCCGTCCGCTCGGCTGGGGCGAGCCGGACCGGCTCACCGCCGGGTCCGTCGAGCGCGAGCACCTCCTCGACTTCGGGCGGCCGTTCGTGCCCGGCGACGACTCGCTGCGCACCGCGCTCGACGGCGCCGTGCTCTCACCCACCGGCTGGGCCGTCGCCGTGGACGGCGACGGACGCGCCGTGGGCGTCGTGTCGCAGCAGGTCATCGGCGAGGCGATCCGGGCCGCCCACCGCCGGGTGGCCCGGAACACCGAGGTGAACGCCGCACGATGAACGGCTTCTTCGACCTGCCGAGCGATCTCCAGCACAGCTACCTCGGGCTCGTCGGCCTGCATCTGCGCGAGGCCCTGATCCCGGTGCTGGCCGGTCTGATCGTCTCCCTGCCCGTCGCCCAGCTGTGCGTGCGCTTCCGCTGGATCTACCCGCCCGTCCTCGGCATCACCACGGTCCTCTACGCCATCCCGTCCCTGGCCTTCTTCGTCGTGCTCATCGACTACTTCGGGCAGAGCGAGACCACGGTGATGATCCCGCTCGCCCTCTACAGCCTGGTCGTACTCGTTCCCGCGATCGTGGACGGCGTCCGCTCGGTGCCACCGGAGACCCTGGCCGCCGCGGAGGCCATGGGCCTCGGAGCGGTGCGCCGGTACTTCCAGGTCCAGTTGCCCATCGCCGTGCCCGCGATCATCGCGGGCCTCAGGGTGGCGACCGTGTCGAGCATCTCCCTCGTCAGCGTCGGCATGCTCATCGGCAACCAGGGCGCCCTCGGCAACATGCTCTACGACGCCCAGACCTACCACCGGCCCGCGCTGGCCGTGAACTCCGTCCTGACCATCGCCGTGCTGGGCATCCTCGCCGACGCCGTGCTGGTCCTGGTCCGCATCCTGCTCACCCCGTGGATGCCGCGGAAGGGAGCCACCCGGTGAACGTCCTCGACTTCGCCCGCGCCTTCTTCAGCGACGGTGCCCACTGGCACGGCTACGACGGCATCCCCACCCGGTTCACCGAGCACCTCACGTTCTCGGTGGAAGCCCTGCTGATCGCCGCCGCGATCGGACTGCCCGTGGGGCTGCTCACCGGGCACTACGGCCGGGGCGGCAACGTCCTCGCGCTGATCGCCACCGCCGGCCGGGCGCTGCCCAGCTTCGGCCTGCTGGTGCTGATGTTCATCTGGAGCGGCTTCGGGACGCTGCCGGTGATGATCCCGCTGGTCGTGCTGGCCGTACCGCCGATCCTCGTCACCACCTACGAGGCGATCCGCTCCGTCGACCCCTCGCCGGTGGACGCCGCCCGGGGCATGGGCATGCCCGAGACGCGGGTGCTGTTCCAGGTGGAGGTGCCGGTCGCGCTCCCGCTGGTCCTGAGCGGCCTGCGCACGGCGGCCATCCAGATCGTCTCCACCGCCACCATCGCGGCCTACGTCAGCCTCGGCGGCCTCGGCCGGTACATCATCGACGGCCTCTACCAGAAGAACTACGACAAGGTCGTCGGCGGCGCCACCCTGGTCGCCGGCCTCGCCCTCGCCACCCTCGTGGTGTTCTGGGCGCTGTCCCGGCTCACGGTCTCACCGGGGGTGCGCCGAAGCGGCTGACGGTCCCGGCCCGGTGCGGGCCAGGGCCAGTTCGAGGACGACGAGCAGGGCGTCCCGCACCGAGCCGCGCTCACGGGCGTCGAAGACCACGACCGGCACGCCGGCGGAGACGTCCAGCGCCCAGCGGACCTCCTCCAGGGTGTGCTCCACCTGGCCGTCGAAGGCGTTGACCGCGACGGCGAACGGGATGCGCCGGTGCTCGAAGTAGTCGACGGCCGGATAGCAGTCGTCCAGTCGGCGGGTGTCGACGACCACGAGAGCGCCGAGGGCGCCCTCCACGATGTCGTCCCACATGAACCCGAACCGCTCCTGTCCGGGGGTGCCGAACAGGTACAGCTTCAGCGTCGGGTCGACGGTGAGGCAGCCGAAGTCCAGCGCGACGGTCGTCGTGGTCTTGCGCGGGGTGTGCGTGAGGTCGTCGACGCCGGCCGCGACCTCGGTGATCGACGCCTCCGTGGTCAGCGGCTCGATCTCCGAGATCGAGCCGACCGCGGTGGTCTTGCCCACGCCGAAGCCGCCCGCGATCACCATCTTCACCGGCAGCGGCGGCCGTACGGCTGCGGCCGCGCCCCGGACGAGCCGTTCAGTCGAAGTCACTCGGTGTTCCTCGGTATTCCTCGGGAGTCGGGGACGGCCCTGAGTCCGTCGATCAGCCTGCGCAGGACGGACGCGTCGTGGACGGCCTCGGGGTCGGGCACGTACACCGCCAGCTGGCCGGCCTCGCGCAGGTCCTCGGCCAGGACGCGGACCACGTTCAGATGCAGCCGCAGCCGGGCCGCGAGTTCCGCGAGGGACTGCGGCAGCCGGCAGGCGGCGACGATGTCGTGCCGCTCGAAGGAGAGCAGACCAAGCGCGTCCAGCCCGGCGGCGGTGGCCACCACCTGGGTCTCCAGGGGCATCGCCCGGCCGCCGCCCGCGTCCGCGACCCGGCCCGCGGTGACCAGGAACGGCCGTACGGCAGGGGCCGGACCGACCGGAGCCGGGCCGACCGGTTCCAGGCCGACCGGGTCCTGGCCGGTGGTGCCGTCCGCCATGCGCGTCCGCCCTGTCTGCCTCGTCCGCCCTGCCCGCGCTCGCTCAGCGGGCCGACGCGGCGCCGACGCTGTTCTTCAGCTCCAGCACCAGCTGCGGGCTGAGCGCGGCACCGGCGCGGTTGGCGAACAGGGTCATCTCGTAGGCGATGTTGCCGAGCTTGGCCTCCTTGTCGGTGACGACACCGAGCACGGCGCCGCTGCCGATCGCGGAGACGATCACATGGCCGCCCTCCAGATCGATGATGACCTTGTTGAGGCCGCCCAGGCCGTAGTTGCCGGAGGCGCCCGCGGCCAGGCTGGTGATGCCCGAGACGATCGCCGCGAGCCGCTCGGAGTCGGCGGGCTCGCGCAGCTCCGACACCGCGATCAGCAGGCCGTCGGAGGACACGGCGATCGCGTCGACGACGCCCGCGGTCTCGGTCGCGAAGCGGTTCAGCAGCCAGGTGAAGTCGGCCGCGGCCGCCTGCAGGTCGGTCGGGGCGCTGCCGCCCGTCGGGGTGCCACCTGTCGACGTGCTCAACTCTCGGCTCCTTCCGGAAGGGGGTTCGGGTCGTGTGCGGTGTGGTCGGGGTCTTCGGGGCGGGCGAAGGTCCCGGTGCCGCTGTCCCGTCGGGCACGGGCCACGGCCTCCTCGAACTCCTCCAGCGCCCTGCGCTCGGCCTCCGCGTCCCGAATGCGGGCGGTCGACGGCACGGCCTGCGCGGCGCCCGCGGTGGTGGGCAGCGTGGCTCCGCGGACCCGGCGCCGCAGCGGGCGGGCGGAGCCTGCGTCCGACGCGGTGGGAGCGGTGGCGTCGGCGGCGGCCCGCCCGGCTTCCGGCGCGGAGCGGCGCTCCTCGGCCGTGCCGGGCTGCGGGGCGCGGCGGGGGATGCGGCGGGGCAGTGGGCCGACCGGCTGGGCCGCGCCCGGTGTCACGGGGGCGGTGCCCGCCGTCGTGGGCGCGGCGCCGGCCGCCGGCGACGGGACCGGGACGGACGCGGTGGCGGTGAGCGGCGGTTTTGGGCCGGTGCCCGTCGCCCGGCCGCTCACCGGCGCGCCGGCCGCCGGGGTCGGTCCCGCCGCCGTCGTGTCCGTGGGCGTCACCGTGACCGGCGTACCGGCCACCGGGCTCTCGGCCAGCAGCAGCGAGGCCGGCAGGGTCACCTCGGCCGTCACTCCGCCGCCCGGCGTACGGGTCAGCTCGACCCCGATCGCCCAGCGGCGGGCCAGCGCGCCCACCACGAACAGGCCGAGGACCTTCGTCGGCACCAGGTCCAGGCGTTCACGGCGGATCAGCCGGGTGTTCTCCTCGGCGAGCCGCTCGGCGCTCATCCCGAGGCCGTGGTCGGTGACCACCACATGGGCGCCGTGCGCTCCGGAGCGGACGGTCACCTCCACGGGGCTGCCCTCGGGCGAGAACGACACGGCGTTCTCCAGGAGTTCGGCCGTCATCAGGGTGAGGTCACCGATGATGTCGGGCTCGACCGTCGCGTCCGACGCGGCGTACAGCCGCACCCGCCGGTAGCCCTCGATCTGCCCGAGCGCGGCCCGCACCACGTTGGACAGCGCCGTCGGACCCGCGTCCAGGGCGCTCTCGCGGATCCCGGCCAGCAGCATCAGGCTGTCGGCGTTGCGGCGCAGTCGTACGGCGATGTGGTCGATGGAGTAGAGGCGTTCCAGCAGGGCGGGGTCGGTCTCGCCCCGCTCAACGGCGTCGATCAACGCGAGCTGACGGGTCGTCAGGTTGCTGACGCGGCGGCCCACGTTGCCGAACATCTCGGCGGTGTTGCGCCGGCTGAGCACCTGGCGTTCCAGCAGCGCGGCGGCGGTGGTCTGCACCCGGTTGAACGCCCCGGCCAGATCGCCGATCTCGTCGCGCGCGGTGACCGGCATGTCCCGCAGCCGGGGCGGCCCGTCGTCCTCGGCGTCGTCGTCGGCCACCCGGGCCAGCTCGCGCCCCGCCACCTCGGCGACCTCCCGCGCGGCCCCGGTCAGCGCCTGCACGGGCCGGATCACCGAGCGCCGTACCAGCACCGCGAACGCGATCCACAGCGCGAACGCCAGCAGCGCGGCGCTCAGCAGCAGAGCGGCCCGCCACCGGGCGGTGGCGGCGGTGTCGTCGGCGCGGTCGGCGATCTGGGTGATGAGGGCGGTAGTGATCTTCAGCCGGGCGGCGGCCTGCCGGGGATAGTCCGGATAGTCGGCCAGCGTCTCCCGGACCGCCTGCCGGATCTCGGCCTGGGTGTCCGCCGGCAACTGCCCGGCATCGACCTGCAGCTCGGCGTAGGAGTCGGCGATACGGCGCTGGGCCGGGCTGTGCTCGATGCCGTCGAGCAGCTCGGCCTGCGCGTCGGAGGCGAACCGGGTGAAGCGCTGGGCCTGGTGGGTGTACTGGTCGTAGGCGCCGACCGCGTTGGTGAACTCGATCAGCGCGTTGGTGTCACCGGTCGTCGCGGCGAAGACATTGGTCTCGAAGGCGCCGTGGGCGGCGTCCGCGCGCAGCAGCGAGTCCAGCAGGCTGCCGGTGAAGGTGGCCGCCAGGCCCGCGTCGCGGTCCAGCCCGAGGCCGTCGATCAGCCGCCCGGCGGCGCTCGTGTAGGCGGGGTCGATGGTGTCGGCCGGCAGATACGACTGCTCCACCGAGGTGCGCAGACTGGACAGACCCGCCACCTCGCGCAGCGCCTGCGCCTCGCTGTCCGGCAGGCGGTCGCCGAAGGCCGCGCGCACCTTCGTCACCTGGGCGTCGACCGCCTGCTGCGCGGCGCGGTAGGCGGACTTCGAGGGCCGGGCGGCCCCGGACTCGTAGCGCACCGAGAGCAGGACAGCTTGCTGGTGCTCGGCCTCGACCCGGTCCACCAGCCGCGCCACCTGCGCGCTGTCGCGCACCAGCCGGGCCGCCGAGGCGGCGCTGCCCGACTCCTGCACCTGGTCGGTGAACAGGTAGGACAGCAGCGCGGCGATGACCGCCAGCGGGATGCCGACCAGCAGGTTGAGCTTGCGCCGGAAGGGCCAGCGGTCGGCGAAACCGCCTGCTCCGCCCCGGGCGGGGGTGTGCCGGGCGGGCGCGTCCACCTGCTTCGTGGACACCGGGCCTCCTTCGTGGGTGTGTCTCCACCGGGGTCGTCGCCACCCCGTGGACCTGGAGGCCTCGTCGCCCCGAGCTACCTGCGACACGGCACCGATGCGGGCCCCGTGCACCGCTGTGGGCGATATCAACTGCCCCGAGACTACGTCCTCTTGATGGCCCGCTCGGCGCGCCTTTCATCAAGAATCCATTACGAAGCGACCGCTATCCGCCCACAACCGATCGCAGATCGAGGCCAATCGGTGATCTGTGGAACTTGACTGACGAAGAACCGGCTGGATTGGATCTGTGGGTGACTTCCACCAACCGCATCAGCAGGTCCATCCGGAGGAACCGAGGCGCGGCGGTGGTCGCCCTCACGGCGGCCACGGCTCTGCTGGCGGGCTGTTCCTCGAAGGACGACACGTCGGGCGGCAACCCCCTGACGGACGACGGCAAGGCCGCCGACGGCACGGTCGTCGTCGGATCCAACAACTTCCCCGAGAGCACCCTGCTCGCCGACATCTACGGCGAAGCCCTCAAGGCCAAGGGGATCAAGGTCACGTACAAGCCGAACATCGGCAGCCGCGAGACCACCTACGGGCTGATCAAGAACGGCTCCATCAAGGTGCTCCCGGAGTACAACGGCGCGCTGCTGGCCTACCTCGACGCGAAGGCCAAGCCGACCACCACCGACGCCACCACGACGGCCATCGAGGCCAAGCTGGACTCCACGCTGACGCTGCTCAAGCCGGCGGCGGCGCAGTCCAAGGACTCGGTCACGGTCAACGCGGCCACCGCGAAGAAGTACCACCTGACCGAGAAGTCGACCGTCGCCGATCTGAAGGACATCGCGAAGGACCTGGTCATCGGGGCCTCGCCGGAGTTCCAGACCCGGCACCAGGGCCTGGTGGGCCTCAAGGACGTCTACGGCCTGGAGTTCAAGTCCTTCCGCGCGCTGGACGCCGGCGGCCCGCTCACCCAGGCGGCGCTGAAGAAGGACGCCGTGCAGGCCGGGGACATCTTCACCACGGACCCGACCATCTCCAAGGAGAACTTCGTCGTCCTGCAGGACCCGAAGAACCTGTTCGGCTTCGAGAACGTCCAGC
This sequence comes from Streptomyces yokosukanensis, assembly GCF_001514035.1. Taxonomy (GTDB): domain Bacteria; phylum Actinomycetota; class Actinomycetes; order Streptomycetales; family Streptomycetaceae; genus Streptomyces; species Streptomyces yokosukanensis. The sequence goes on from NZ_KQ948212.1 coordinate 186,593, forward strand.
CGCTCGTCCACAAGGGCGCCCTGTCGCAGAAGGGCGCCGACGCGCTCGACGCGGTCTCGGCCAAGCTCGACACCGCGACCCTGCTGGACCTGGACACCCAGGTGCAGGCCCAGAACAAGGACCCGCTGGACGTCGCCAAGGCCTGGCTGAAGTCCGCCGGTCTCTCCTGACGCCCTGTCCGTCGGTACGACTGCGGACCGGACGTGCCGACGCGGGTGCACCCGTACTCCGGGAGCGCCCGCGTCGTGCTCGACGTCGGCGGCCTTGCGCCGGCCGGCCTGATCCGGCCGGCCGCGCGTGGTCCGGCCGGCCGCGCGTGGTCCGCCAGGCTCAGAGGTCGAACTCGTGCGGCGGCAGGTCCAGCGTGTAGCACGCCTCGCGCACCACGGCCTGCTCCGTCTTGTCGAAGTCGCCGTCCGCGCCGCCGATCACGATGCCGATCTGCACCACGGCCCGCGCCTCGGCCGGCTTCTTCTTCGCCTTGGCGATCTCCTGCAGCACGCTCACCTTGCCGAAGGCGAAGTCGGTCGTCAGCTTGTTCAGATTCTCCTCGAAGCGGCGCCTGAGGTCGTCCGCCGGGAAGTTCTGCAGCACCTCGTTCGTCGCGATGAGCTGGGCCACCCGCTGCCGCTCGGACGGGTCGACGGTCCCGTCCGCGGCGGCCACGAGCGCGCACATCGCCATGCTCGCATCGCGGAACGCGCCGCTCTTCAGGTCGTTCTTCTTCGCCACCAGCTGGGTCTGCATCTGCGACGCGGATTCCTTGACGCGGTCCCACAGGGCCATGCGCACTCCTCGTATCAACGGCCGGCGGCTTCCCCCAGCACACCGGCGGCAACTTCTACAGCACCGTAGAAACTAACGGGACGCCCGGGAAGTTCCTGCCGACCTAGACTGATTCCCCTCGCGCCGCGCGAACACGGCTCGACACATACGACACCAGAGGAAGGCGACCGTGGTGACAGCGCCGGGCACCGGACACCAGGACCCCTCCGCCGAGGTGCTCACCGAGGCGGCCGCCGCCTTCGGACTGCTCGCCTCGCCCGCCCGGCTGCACATCGTGTGGGCGCTGATCCAGGGGGAGAGCGACGTCACCGGGCTCGCCGAGCGGGTGGGCGGCGCTCTGCCGGCTGTCAGCCAGCACCTGACCAAGCTGAAGCTCGCCGGACTCGTCCGCTCCCGCCGCGAGGGCCGCCGCCAGGTGTACTTCGTGGACGCCAACGGACAGGCCGCCGTGGTCGACGTCGTACGCCTGCTCGTCGGGCGGCTCGCCGAACGGGACACGGCCGCCGCGGCCCCGGCCCGCCGCCTCCGTGGCCTCTGAGCCGGTGACCGGAACGTCCCTCCAGGTGCTGCGGCGCCTGGACAGCGGCCCGCGCGGACTCACCGACGCCGAGGCCGCCGCCCGGCTCGCCGCCCACGGCGACAACGTCCCGCCCCGTCCGCACACCCCCTCCGTACTGCGGCGCGCTCTGCGGGGCCTGCGCGAACCGTTCACCGCCGTGCTCCTCACCCTCGGCCTGGTCTCGGCGTTCGTCGCCTCCTGGGGCACGGCGACGGTGATCCTCGCGCTCGTCGCCGTCAGCTGCGCGCTGCGCGCGACCGGCGAGCGGCGCGCCGACCGCTCGCTCGCCGCGCTGCGCGAACTGGTCGCCGGCACCGCCACCGTGCTGCGCCGGACCGACGACAACGCCGTCCCGCGCGCCCACGAGGTCCCGGTGACCGACCTGGTCCCCGGCGACGTCGTCCGCCTGGGCCCCGGCGACCTCGTCCCCGCCGACGTACGACTGCTGCGCAGCCGTGGACTGACCGTGCGCCAGGACGCGCTCACCGGAGAGTCCGCGCCCGTGCCCAAGGCCGCCGCCGACCTGCCCGAGCCGGACACCGACTCCTGTCTGTGCTTCCAGGGCAGCGCGGTCGTGGCGGGCAGCGCCACCGCCGTCGTCGTGGCGACCGGGCCGCACACCCGGTACGCCGCCGCCGGGCGGACGCCGCAGCCGCGCGAACCCAGCGCCTTCGACCGGTCCGTGCACGGCATCGCCTGGGCGCTGGTCCGGTTCATGCTGCTCACCCCGCCGCTGGTGCTCATGGCGGGCGCGGCGGTGCGCGGCCGGGGCCTGGAGACCCTGCCGTTCGCCGTGTCGGTCGCCGTCGGGCTCACCCCCGAGATGCTCCCGGTGATCGTCACCACGTGTCTCGCCCGCAGCGCCGCGCTGCTGGCCCGCACCCGCCGGGTCGTCGTGCGGCGGCTGCCCGCGCTGCACGACCTCGGCGCCATCGACGTGCTGTGCGTGGACAAGACCGGCACGCTCACCCTGGACCGCCCCGTCGTCGCCCGCTCCCTCGGCCCCGACGGCCGGGACGATCCGGAGGTGTTGCGCTGGGCGGCCGTGAGCGCCTGGTGGACGCTGCAACTCACCGAACTTCCCGCCCCCGACGCCCTCGACGAGGCCCTGCTCGACCTCGCGGAAGCCGTGGGAGAGCAGTACGACGGGATCGCCGCGCTGCCCGTCGCGCCGGGCCGGCGCCTCGCCACCGCCGTCGTCGCCGGCCGGCTCGGCCACCACCTGCTGATCACCAAGGGGGCCGCCGAGGACGTCCTGGAGCGCTGCGAGCTGTCGGCCACCGAGCGGCAGCGGCTGCTCGCGCTCGCCGCGCGCGAGGCGGCGACCGGGCACCGCGTGCTGGCCGTCGCCACCGCCGACCGGCCCTCCCGCACCCGCCCCTACACCCCCGCCGACGAACGCGCCCTCGCCTTCCGGGGCCTGGTCACCTTCCACGACGAACTCGCCCCCGGCGCCGCCGAGTCCCTGCGCACCCTCACCGACCTGGGCGTCCAGGTCCACATCCTCACCGGCGACCACCCCGCGACCGCGACCCGCGTCTGCCGGGAACTGGGGCTGGACCCGGCCGAGACACGGACGGCACCGACCGACTCGGACGAGGCGCGGTCCGGTGCCGGTACGCGTGGGGGCGGCGCCGGCCCGTTCCCGGGCGGGGGCACCGTGGTCGTCGCTCGCTGCACTCCCGAGGACAAGGCCCGTGTCGTCTCCGGGCTGCGGGCCGCCGGGCACACGGTCGGCTTCCTCGGGGACGGCGTCAACGACGTGGCGGCGCTGCTCGCCGCCGACGTCGGCATCGCGCCGCGCGCGGCCGCGGCGGTGGCCCGGGAGAGCGCCGACGTCGTGCTCGCCGAGAAGGACCTCACCGCGATCGGACACGCCGTCACCGCGGGCCGGCGCAGCAGCGCCAACATCGCCGCCTATCTGCGCGTGACCCTCTCCTCCAACCTCGGCAACGTCCTCGCCATGCTCGCCGCCGGACTGCTGCTGCCCTTCCTGCCGATGCTCCCGGTCCAGGTGCTCGCGCAGAACCTGTGCTTCGACGCCGCCCAGCTCGCCTTCGCCCACGACCGCCCCGCCCCGGTCGAGCTGCGCCGGCCGACCGTGCTGCGGCCCCCCGCCTTCCTGCGGTTCATCACCGGCTTCGGCATGCTCAACGCGGTCGCCGACCTCGCCACCTTCGGCGTCCTCGCGCTCGCCCTGGACGGCCCCGACGCCCTGGACGACCAGGCCGTCTTCCACTCGGCCTGGTTCACCGAGAACCTGCTCACGCAGGCGCTGGTCATGCTGCTCCTGCGCGACGGCCGACGGCTCGCCCGGGGCGGCCGGCCCGGACCGGTCGGCTGGGCCGCGGCCCTGCTCGCCGCCGTCGGACTCGCCGTACCGCCCAGTCCGCTGGGCGCGGCACTCGGCATGACCGCGCTGCCGCCCGCGTACCACCTGCTGCTCGCCGCCGTCCTCGGCCTGTACGCGCTGGCCCTCACCGTGGCGAAGGTCCGCCGTGGCGTCTGACAGCGCAGGTTGTACAGTTGCGCAAGACGGCAAGCATTCATGAGAAGGGGGCGGCCATGCTCCGCAACGGACTCGAGCCCTGGCACCTGTTGATCGTCGCGGTGGTGTTCCTCGTCCTGTTCGGCTCCCGGAAGCTCCCGGACACCGCGCGGGCCCTGGGCAAGTCCATGCGCATCCTCAAGAGCGAGGCCAAGGCGATGAAGGAGGAGAACGGCACCGAGAGTCCGGCCGACCCGGCCGTGGAGCCGTCCCAGGTCCTGCAGTCGAGCGAGGTCCGCGCGGCGCCGCAGGCCGGTACGGCGCAGCAGCCGACGGCGCCCGCCGAGCCGATCGTCACCGCGGGCTGACGGGAGGAACCGGCGGGCGCGATACGGGACTCGGCCGCCGGACGGACGGACGGACGGACGGACGGATGGGCGGACGGGCGGGCGGTCGGACGGACCGGGCGGATGGCCGGTCGGACGCGGCGTAGGGATGCGACGTACGGTACGGCGCCCCACCTCCGTCAGGCGGCCGTGCCCTCCGCCCCGTCGGCCGGCGCCAGCGCCGCCGCCCTCGCCTGCCTGCGGCGTTTGCGGCGGCTCACGCGCGGTTCCTGGTCGGGCAGCCAGCCGAAGGCGAGGCAGCTGCCGGTGACGCCCAGCAGGAGGCCGACGAAGAAACCGCCCAGGTTGGACGTCATCCAGGTGCCCAGCGAGAGCAGGACGCCGGTGATGGAGTAGAAGAGCCGCTGCGCGGGGTTGAAGAGGACCAGCAGACCCAGCAGTGCCATGAGCGTCGGCAGCAGATACCCGGCCAGCCCCTGCATGCCGATGTGCATCACGACCTTCAGCGAGGCCTTCTCGGTCAGCAGGATCTCGCCGCCGGCCAGGGCGAGCAGCAGCCCGCCCCAGAACGGGCGGCGGGCCCGCCAGCTGCGGAACGCGGCCCGTGCGCCCCGGCGTGGACGGTCGGCCACCGCGATCAGCAGCCCGAGTCGCTGAAGCGGAGCTTGAGGCCGGGCAGCTTGAACACACCTGCCGTCGTCGCGTAGTTGGTCTGCCGCAGGTTGGCGATGCGCACGGTGTCGGCCTGCTGGCTGAAGACCCCGATCGGACCCTTCACACGCGCCTTGTCCAGCGTGCTGGCGTCGTTGCCGATCTCGATGTTCTTGAACGCCGCGTCGCCGGACAGCTGCGTGGAGTCGGTGGTCAGGTCGCTCGCCGTCACCTTGGTCGCGCCGCTGCCCGCGGTGATGAGCAGGTTGGTGCCGCCGAGGTCGACGCTCTGGCACAGGCTGTCGAGCGTCGCGTTCTTGATGGCGGAGGTCACGATCAGCACCTGGCCGCCGGTGTCCCCGGCGTTGGGGCTGCCGTCCGCCATGTTGTCGAGGCCGCCGAACTGCTCGAAACCGGTTCCCTTCAGTTCCTTCGCGGTGACCGTGAAGGGCATGCCGGAGATCGCGAACTGCACGCCCAGGGCCCCCTGCGCGGTGAGGACCGCGAGACCGGCGGCGACGAGGGTGGCGGGCACCGCCATCACCGCGGCCCGGCGGGCCCGGACCCGGCCCCGTCGCTCGCCGCCGGTGGTGGTCCCGGCGGTCTGCGGAGCTTCGGAGGGTGAACCGTTTCCCGGGTTCTCGGGGGTGTTGCCGGCGGACGAGACGTCCGGGGACGAGGCCATGTCTGCTCCCATGGGCATGGATCAATGCGGGGCTGAGCTTCAGTGGCGCGTGTCCTGGCGCGGACAGCGGCTGTCGCGTACGCCTCCTCGCACCCCGGCGGAGCAAGGGCTTTCTCGTTACGCGGCAGTAGCCTTCCGCCGAAGTTACCGCCGGTTACTTCGGGGGGTCAAGGGAGATGTGAAAAGAGGGTGTCGGATGTGCGCGGCCTGCGACCGAAACCCAGCAACTGCCTTAATGCACCTTGACGTTGACTGTTCATCAGGTCTACAAATTGCCCTGCTTCACGGATCCGTGGCGCCGGATCCGACGAGCGGCAGCGGCCGCGATTCCCGGCACGCTCACGTCGGCCGCTCACCTCGGCTCGCGGAAACCGCTCTCATCAGTGCGGCCGCGCACGGCCCGTTCCCCCCTGGCCGTGCCCGCCCGCCCTCGCCGGCCCGGTCCAAGGCCTTCCCCCGAGGTCTTCGGCCGGTGCCCGGCCGCCGCCGTCGCCGGTCCGTCGCGTACGGAGAAGGCGCCACGGCCCTGCGCCGGCGGCACCCCGCACACCACCGCGCCCTGCCGCCCGGCGTCGACCGCATGACGCCGCCCGGCATCGACCGCACCCCGCCGTACGGCATCGACCGCACCCGCCGTACGACATCGACCGCGTGACGCCGCTCGGCATGAACCGTGCGAGCCGCTTCGGCTTCAACCGTCCGATGCCGCACGCGCACGTGCACGCGCACCATCCGCCACCCTCCCCACCCACCTCATCCGGACCCCACCCAGGAAAGAGGCACCCGCATGCGTACCCGCTCCCTCCTCGCCCTCGCCGGCACCGCCACCGCACTCGCCCTGGCGGTGGCCGCGCCCGCCTCCGCCGACGGCGGCGCCGTCCTCACCACCGGCAGCGCGGGCGGCACCGCCGCGGCGACCGGCGACACGCTCACCGCCCCGCTGGCGTCCGGCACGTCCGCCACGCTCTACTCCAGCGCGACCGGCACCAGCGGCGTGACCTGCACGTCCTCCCAGTTCACCGCCAAGGTCACCGGCAACCCGACCGCCCCCGGCACGGCCACCGAGTCCGTCACCGGGCACAGCTTCGACGCCGCCTCCTGCACCAGCAACGTGACCGGGGTCACCGGCGTCAGCAGCATCACCGTCGACAACCTGCCCTACACGGCGACGGTCGCCTCCGACGGCACCCTCACGGTCTCGCCGGCCAGCGGCTCGACCATCCAGACCACGGTCAAGCTCAAGACCCTGCTGGGCACCATCACCTGCGTCTACCAGGCGCCCTCCCTCACCGGGAAGGCGGACAACGCCGACAGCAGCATCGGCTTCACCAGCCAGCAGTTCACCAAGTCCTCCGGCTCGTCGCTCTGCTTCGCCAGCGGCTACTTCACCGCGAAGTACGCACCGGTGACGGACGGCGGCGCCCGCGTCTACGTCAACTGAGCCGTGACGACGCCGAGTTCATCGTCGTCGTAGCCGCATGGCCAGGGCGGCGCCCCCGGTGCACACCAGCACCGCGGCGGCGCCGCCCGTCAGCATGTGCGCCGAGAGTCCCGAGCCCGCCGCGCGCCCACCTGCGGTGGGGGCCGACGTGGCCGCAGTCCCCTGTACAGCCTTCGCCGCCCCCGGCGCCGTCCCCGCTTCCGAGTCTTTGTCCGAAAAGACCACGTCGGAACACGAGTAATAGGTGTCCGGCGTGCTGCTGTTCCGCCATATGGTGAAGAGGATCTGACGCCCCGTCCGGTCCGTCGGCAGCCTCGCGTCGATGTGGTAAGCCCCGTTCCGCAGGGGCGGATCGGTGACCTGGGCGAAGGGTCGCTCCGGCAGATCGGACCACGCGAGCGGCTTTGCCGGGTCGTGACCGGGCTTGGTCAGATAGAGCTCGAACGTCCCCGTGTGCGCGATCGTCGAGGCGTACGTCATCGTCATCCGGGCGCCGGGTGCGAGCCGTGTCGCCGGCCAGTCGCGCCGTGCCAGGTCCAGACCCCGGTAGGCCGCCAGATTCCCGCTGCACAGCCGGCCGTCCGGGATCACCCTGCGGTCACGGCCGCCGACGCCCGCCACTCGCAGGTCGTCCCACGCCGTGAACGGAGCGCCGTTCGCCGCGCGTGCCGCCCGGCAGGCCGCCGAGCGCGTCGCGGCGCCGCCCTCGGGGGAGCAGGCGTAGACCCGGCTGACCGGGGCCGTGGGGGCGCCGTGTGCCTGGGCGGACCCCGCCGCCCACGGCAGGAGCAGGAGCGGGGCCGCCGCGACGGCCGCCGTGACACTCAGGCGGGCGGTCATCCGAGTCATCCGGGGCATCTCCTCGGCGGGTGCGGGGAACGGGGTCTGCTGGGTCCAGTACGACGCGGGTGACGGGTGTGTTCAGGCGGACCGGCGCGTTCGTCATCCAGGGGCGCGAAAGCACCGACCGCTTGGGATGTTTCACGCCTGCTTCGAGGCGCCGTTGAGGAGCCGGCCGTAGGCCTCGTATCGTGGCGATCATGGGTCCGGCGGCCGTCGCCCCGCGACGGTCGAGGACGGTTGAACAGTGAAGGAGGGAGCCGTTCTGGTCTCGTCTCCTGTTTCGTCCACCCATGAACCGACGAGGCGTCGTCCGCTTCCGAATACGCGGTTGACACGTGTCGTGCCGGTGGCCCGCACCTCGGACTCTCGCTGCCGCTCGGTGAGATATCGTGTGCAGGGGGTTAAGAAGAAACCGCATGTCCCGTTCGTTTCTAGCCGCGAGGAGGGGTCCCAGGATGGCGAGGCAGTTACGTGCCGAGCAGACCCGGGCGACGATCATCACGGCCGCCGCCGATCTGTTCGACCGGCACGGCTACGAGTCCACGAGTCTGAGCGACATCGTCGCACACGCGAAGGTCACCAAGGGTGCGCTGTACTTCCACTTCGCGGCCAAGGAGGACCTCGCCCAGGCCATCCTCGAACTCAACGCCAGAGCCGGGCAGCGGTTGGTCGCCGAGGTCGAGAGCCGCGGCTACTCCTCGCTGGAAGCCCTGATCCGCGCCACGTTCGGGGCCGCCAGGCTCGCCGTGGAGGATCCGGTGCCCCGCGCCGCGCTGCGGCTGGCCACCGCCGACATCGCCGTACGGCCGCCGCTCAGGCACCCCTTCACCGAATGGCTGGAGTTCGCCAATCGCAAATTCACCGCGGCTGTCCGGGAGTCCGATGTGCACGGCGATCTCGACGTCGGCGTCGTCGCGCACTCCCTCGTCTCCTTCTTCATCGGCACCCGGGTCGCCGGCCGCTCGCTCGAACCGGTCGGACGGCTGCCGCGTCGCGTCGCCGAGATGTGGCATCTGCTGATCCGCAGCCTGGTCCCGGTGCACCGCCGCCCCCGCTACGTCACGCTCGCCACGCAGCTGGAGCGGGAGGTCAGAACCGCCTGACATGGGCGATACGGTGACGGACATGGCCGACACCCCGTTCGCACCCGTGATTCTCGGCGACGAACCAGGCTCGTTCCCGCACAGCGTGCTGGCCGAGCGGCACCCCGCGATCATCAGGCAGGTGCGGGACGCCTTCCCGTACGGCCCCGGGCAGCACCGGGCGCTGGACGAGCTGCTGAAGAGCTGCGCCGAGGGGGCGGTGGAGCCGCTGCCCGCCGATGCCCCGGACGGGGACCGGTGGCAGGAGTGGGGCCTGGCCGACTGCGCCGGGCACTCCTGGTACGACGTGCCGTGGCTGTGGTCCGAGAGCTACTTCTACCGTCGGCTGCTGGAAGCCGTCGGCTGGTTCGGCCCCGGCGCCTGGCAGGGCATCGACCCCTTCCGCCCGTTCAAGCGTGCCGAACTCGACGCACCGGAGACCGACGCGGAACTCGCCGCGCTGGACGCCCTGCCCGGCCTGCCCGAGCAGGAGCGGGCCCGCGCCCTGCTGCACGGCTCGCTGTGGGGCAACCGCGCCGACCTCGGCTTCCGGCTCTCCGCCGAAGGCGCCGAGGCCCAGGACCCGGTTCCCGCACTGGTCGCCGACGACAGCGCGGATCTGTGGTCGCTGCTGCCGCCCGACGGTGGTGCCACCGTCGTCCTGGTCGCGGACAACGCGGGCCGCGAACTCGTCCCGGACCTGTTGCTGATCGCCCACCTCCTCGCCGAGGGCCGCGCCGCGCGTGCCGTGCTGCACGTCAAGCCGTACCCGTACTACGTCTCCGACGCCACGACCGCCGACGTCGTCGACGCGCTGCACCGGCTCCGCGCGGCGCCGGGCGCGGCCGGCGAGTACGCGCGCGTCCTCTGGTCGGCGACGGCGGACGGCCGCCTCGCGGTGCGCGCCCACCCCTTCTCCTGCGCCCCGCTGCCGTACGAGCGGATGCCCGACGACCTGCGTGCCGAGTTCGCGGCGGCCACGCTGACCGTCTTCAAGGGCGACCTCAACTACCGGCGCCTGGTGGGCGACCGGCGGTGGCCGCCGACCACCCCCTTCCAGGAGCCGACCGCGTACTTCCCCGGCCCGGTCGCCGCGCTGCGCACCCTGAAGTCGGAGGTGATCACCGGCCTGTCCGCGGCGACCGAGGCCGCACTGGTGGCGGCCGAGGGTCACCGCTGGCGCACCGGCGGCACCCACGCACTGATCCAGGTGGCCCTCAAGTGACCTGTAGAGGAAGCGACTTGATCCCGTTGATGAAGTTCGACACGAGCCGCCCTGGGGGTGCGGCGAGCCGCGGTTCGGGGAGCACGCACAGCACCTCCGCGTAGAGCAGCCGCAGCTGCAGCCGGGCGAAGTGGGCGCCCAGGCAGACGTGCGGGCCGTCGCCGAAGGACACATGCGGGTTGGGGGAGCGGGCGAGGTCGAGCCGGGCGGGATCGGCGAAGACCCGCTCGTCCCGGTTGGCCGAGGCGTGGAAGACCACGACCTTGTCTCCGGCCCGGATCCGCCGCCCCGCCAGCTCGGTGTCCCGCGCGGCCGTCCTGCGGAAGGTCAGCACGGGCGGATGCCAGCGCAACAACTCGTCGACAGCCGAGGGGAGTTCGATCCTCCCGGTGCGCAACGACGCGTACGCCGCCGGGTGTTCCGCCAGTGCGAGCAGCCCGCCGGGGGCCGCGCTGCGCACGGTGTCGTTGCCCGCCACGGTGAGCAGGAAGAAGAACATCTCCAGCTCGGCGTCGGTGAGTTCAGCGTCGGCGGCGAGCGTGGTCATGACGTCGTCCGCCGGGTGGCGCCGTTTGTGGGCGGCCAGCTGCCGCGCGTAGGCGAACATCTCCTTCAGCTTCGCCGGAGAACGCGGATCGACCGGCCGGCCGGTCGCGTCCCGCACCGGGGGACCGGCCTCGTCCGGGTCCTGGTAGCCGATGACCCGCTGCGTCCAGTGCAGCAGCAGCCGCCGGTCGCCCTCCGGGACACCCAGCAGATCCGCCAGGTTGAGCAGGGCGTACTCGTCGGTGACGGAGGGCACCAGGTCCACCGTGCCGTCCCCGTCCCGCGCCCGCCGCAGCGCACCGGCGAGCAGGGTCCGCGCCCGCTCCCGGGCGAGCGCCGCGAACCGGTCGACCCGGCCCGGGGTGAACGCCCGGCTCACCAGCCGCCGCAACCGCCCGTGCCCCGGCGGATCCTGGTTGAGCATCATGCTGCGGATGAACGGCAGGTCTGCCGGGTCCGGATCGCGGATCTGCGTCGCGCCGAGGTGCGAGGAGTACGACGTCGCGTCCTTCAGCACCCGCACGACGTCCGCGTGCCGGGTCACCGCCCAGAACCCCGGACCGGCGGGCCAGCCCAGCACCTCCGGCTCCTCCTGCCAGGCGACCGGGTGGTGATCGCGCAGCACGCGGTAGTCGTCGTGGGGCACTCCGGCGGCGTACCGGCGCGGGTCGAACACATCGGGTACGGGCGGCACTTCCGGCACGCTCACGCCGGTCCGCTCTCGCCGGCGCCGACCGGTTCGGGCGCCGGGGCCTCTGCGTCGGCCCGCAGGAAGTCCTCGATCACCCGGATCAGTTCCAGCGGGCACTCGTCCATGGCGTAGTGCCCGGCGAACGGCAGCGCCACGAGTTCGCCCCGCGGATACCAGGCCAGCCAGGTCTGCCGCAGGACCTCGGGCGAGAGCGCCGGGTCCAACCCGCCGGCCACGGCCAGGGCGGGCACCTCGCTGCCCTCGACATCGGCGTGGAAGTCCTCGCCCGCCCACGAGTCCAGCCAGGCCCGGAGCGCCTTCGCGTCGCTGCACTCCAGCGAGCGGGCGACCATCCGGTCCAGCCAGGCGGCGGGCCGCCGGCCCCCGGTGGTGAAGTCGATGATCGCGCGGCGGTTCTCCGGCTTGTGCGCGGCGTCGGTGAACAGCGCGACCTGCTCGCCGGCCAGCGGTACGCCCGAGGCGGGCACCGGCGAGACGCCGACGATCCGGCGCAGCCGGTCCGGTACGACGGCCGCCAGCCGCTGGGCCACCGCACCGCCCATGGAGTGCCCGACCACCGAGAACCGTGCCCAGCCCAGCCGGTCGGCCAGCTCCACCAGGTCCCCGGCCGCCTCGGCCGTCGTGTAGGCGCCCGCCGTGTCCCGCGCGTCGCCGTAGCCGCGCAGATCGACCAGTGCGTAGCTGAAGGCGGCGCGGTCGAGGTCCGGCAGGACCGGGGCGTAGGCGGACCGGTCGGCGAACCAGCCGTGCACGGCGAACACCTTGTGGGCGCCGTCGCCGTGCACCTCATGGGGCAGCACAAAGGAGGTCATGCGCCCACCGTGGCCCGCACACGGGATCACGGCAAGGGCACGCGCGGGGCACACGGGCGGGCCGGGCGCAGTCGCCACGGTCGGACGGCGCGCGCCCTTGCCGCCCGGGTCATCAACGCCTGGGCAGGGCACGGGAGTTCCGGGTTTCGGGAATGGTTCACGCGATGGTGTGATCATGTCCCGCACGGCGGATGGCCGTCGGGTGCCACGGGTAGAGCCCCGGCCATGACTCAGCCGTTCGAACTCCCGCACTTCTACATGCCGTATCCCGCGCGGCTCAACCCCCACCTCGACGAGGCCCGTGCCCACTCGACCGCGTGGGCACGCGAGATGGGCATGCTGGAAGGCTCAGGGGTCTGGGAGCAGGCCGACCTGGAGGCGCACGACTACGGGCTCCTGTGCGCCTACACCCACCCCGACTGCGACGGCGCCGCTCTCTCGCTGATCACCGACTGGTACGTGTGGGTGTTCTTCTTCGACGACCACTTCCTCGACATGTTCAAGCGCACCCAGGACCGCGCCGCCGGAAAGGCCCACCTGGACCGCCTGCCGCTGTTCATGCCGCTCGACCCGGCCGCTCCCGTGCCCGAGCCGGAGAATCCCGTCGAGGCGGGCCTGAAGGACCTCTGGGCGCGCACGGTGCCGTCGATGTCCGTGGACTGGCGCCGCCGCTTCGCCGTGGCCACCGAGCATCTGCTCAACGAGTCGATGTGGGAACTGTCGAACATGAACGAGGGGCGGATCGCCAACCCCGTCGAGTACATCGAGATGCGCCGCAAGGTGGGCGGCGCCCCCTGGTCGTCGGGGCTCGTGGAGTACGCGACCGCCGAGGTGCCCGCCGCCGTCGCCGGCACCCGCCCGCTGCGCGTCCTCATGGAGACCTTCTCCGACGCCGTCCACCTGCGCAACGACCTGTTCTCCTACCAGCGCGAGGTCGAGGACGAGGGCGAGAACAGCAACGGCGTCCTCGTCCTGGAGACGTTCTTCGGCTGTACGACCCAGGAGGCCGCCGAGACGGTCAACGACATCCTCACCTCGCGCCTGCACCAGTTCGAGCACACCGCGCTCACCGAGGTCCCCGCCGTGGCCCTGGACAGCGGCCTCACCCCGGACCAGGTCGCCGCGATCGCCGCCTACACCAAGGGGCTGCAGGACTGGCAGTCCGGCGGCCACGAATGGCACCTGCGCTCCAGCCGCTACATGAACAAGGGCGCGCGTGCCGCCTCGCCCTGGCAGCTCCTGAGCCACCCCGGCACCTCGGCCGCCGACGTCGGCGCGCTGCTCGCCTCCGCCGCCCAGGAACGTCTGCGCGCCTACACCCACGTGCCCCACCAGAAGGTCGGCCCCTCGATCCTTCCCGAGTTCCACATGCCGTACGAGGTGAGCCTGAGCCCCCATCTGGACGGCGCCCGGCGCAATCTGCTCGCCTGGTCGCACCGTACGGGCATCCTCGAGGAGGGCGTCTGGGACGAGGACAAGCTCGCCGCCTTCGACCTCGCGCTGTGCTCCGCCGGACTGGACCCGGACGCCACCCCCGAGGCCCTCGACCTCAGCGCCCACTGGCTCGCCTGGGGGACGTACGCCGACGACTACTACCCGCTGGTCCACGGCCACCGCCGGGACCTGGCCGGCGCGCGGCTGAGCACGGCCCGGCTGTCGCGGTGCATGCCCGTCGAGGGCGAGGCGGCGGTCGTCCCGGCCAACGCCATGGAGCGCGGACTGACCGACCTGTGGGCGCGCACGACCGCCGGGATGAGCGCCGAGGAGCGGCAGGCCCTCAAGGCGTCCGTGGACGTGATGACCGAGAGCTGGGTGTGGGAGCTGTCCAACCAGCTCCAGAACCGCATCCCCGACCCGGTGGACTACCTGGAGATGCGGCGCGCCACCTTCGGCTCCGACCTCACCCTGAGCATGAGCCGGATGGGCCACGGCCCCGCCGTTCCGCCCGAGGTGTACCGCAGCGGCCCGGTGCGCTCCCTGGAGAACGCCGCCGTCAACTACGCCTGTCTCGTCAACGACATCTTCTCGTACCAGAAGGAGATCGAGTACGAGGGCGAGATCCACAACGCCGTCCTGGTGGTGCAGAACTTCTTCGGCGTCGACTATCCGACCGCGCTCGGCGTCGTGCACGACCTGACGACCCAGCGCATGCAGCAGTTCGAACACGTCATCGCGCACGAACTGCCCGTCCTGTACGACGACTTCGAGCTGTCGCGGGAGGGGCGCGCTGCCATGGACGCCTACGTCGTCGACCTGCAGAACTGGCTCGCCGGGATCCTGAACTGGCACCGCCGTGTCGACCGCTACAAGGCCGAGTGGCTCGGCCGCCGCTCGCACGGCTTCCTGCCCGACCGCGCACCCGCCGCACCGACGCTGCCGTCCGCCGCACCGGCCCTGTCGTCGGTCTGACGGTCGCGGAATCTTCGCGTACGGAATCGGGCATTCGTGGAACTTCGGTGAGCCCTCGGGAGTCTTGAGGAGTAAAGGGAACAACAGACCGTGAACACGGGGGTGTTCGAACGTGACCGAGACCATCGACAGGCTCACCGAGGCGACCGCGGGGGAGCAGACGCCGACGGCGGACGAACTGGCGCCGTACAGCGCGCCGTTGACGGTGCCGCCCGTCCTGCGTCCCGCCGCGGACGACGTCCTGCGCGAGACCGAGATCGCCCTGCGCCCGACCTGGGTGCGCCTGCACCCGCAGTTACCGCCCACCTTGATGTGGGGGTACGACGGCCATGTGCCCGGCCCCACCATCGAGGTGCGGCGCGGACAGCGCGTCCGCATCGCCTGGACCAACCGCATACCGAAGGACGCCGAGTACCCGGTCACCTCGGTCGAGGTGCCCCTGCGCACGCCCGGCACCCCGCAGGCCACCACCGAACCCGGCCGCGAGGGCGCCGAGCCGAACAAGGACGTCGCCGCCCTGCCCGCCTGGACCGTGACCCATCTGCACGGCGCCCAGACCGGCGGCGGCAACGACGGCTGGGCGGACAACGCCGTCGGCCACGGCGACGCCCAGCTGTCGGAGTACCCGAACGACCACCAGGCGGTGCAGTGGTGGTACCACGACCACGCCATGAACATCACCCGGTGGAACGTGATGACGGGCCTGTACGGCACCTACCTCCTGCGTGACGACGAGGAGGACGCGCTGCAACTGCCCTCGGGGGACCGGGAGATCCCGCTGCTCCTCGCCGACCGCAACCTCGACACCGACGAGGACGGCCGCCTCAACGGACGGCTGCTGCACAAGACGGTGATCGTCCAGCCGAGCGACCCGGAGACCGGGAAGCCGGTCTCCCTCCCGTTCACCGGCCCGTACACCACGGTCAACGGCCGCATCTGGCCGTACGCCGAGGTGGACGCCGCCTGGTACCGCTTCCGGCTGGTCAACGCCTCGAACGCGCGCATCTTCGACCTCGTGCTCGTCGACGAGGACGGCAACCCGGTGCCGGGCGTCGTGCACCAGATCGGCAGCGACGGCGGGCTGCTGCCGCGCCCCGTGCCGGTCGACTTCGACGCGGACCTGCCCACGCTGACCGCCGCACCGGCCGAACGCTTCGACCTGCTGGTCGACTTCCGCGCGCTCGCGGGGCGGACGCTGCGGCTGGTGAACAAGGGGCCCAACCAGCCGGCCGGCGTGCCCGACGCGGCCGGCGACGTGCGCTACCCGGCCGTCCTGGAGTTCCGGGTCGGCGACACCCTGGAGGAGGACACCTTCGAACTGCCCGAGGTGCTCTCCGGGTCCTTCCGCAGGCTGACCCACGACCTCCCGCACAACCACCGCATGGTCCTGCTCACCCCGCCCGCCACCAAGGGGGCCGGCGGCCACCCGGAGATCTGGGAGCTGACCGAGGTCGAGGACCCGAGCGGCCTGCAGCTCCCGGCCGACGGCATCGTGCAGGTCACCGGTCCCGACGGCACCACGAAGACGTACCGGCGCACCTCCCGGACGTTCAACGACGGCCTCGGCTTCACCATCGCCGAGGGCAGCTACGAACAGTGGAGCTTCCTCAACCTCGCACCCATCGTCCACCCCATGCACATCCATCTGGCCGACTTCCAGCTGCTCGGCCGGGACACCTACGACGTCTCGGGCTTCGACCCGGCCGTCGGCGGCACCCGTACGCCCCTGCGCCTCGACGCCGGCCAGGCGATCCCGCTCGCCCCCAACGAGCGGGGCAACAAGGACGTCTTCCGGGTGCCGGGCAATCAGATGGTGCGGATCATGGGCCGCTTCGACGGGGCCTACGGCCGGTTCATGTA
The DNA here is from genome assembly GCF_001514035.1 of Streptomyces yokosukanensis. Lineage (GTDB taxonomy): Bacteria > Actinomycetota > Actinomycetes > Streptomycetales > Streptomycetaceae > Streptomyces > Streptomyces yokosukanensis. The sequence continues at coordinate 203,039 of NZ_KQ948212.1, forward strand.
CCACTGCCATCTGCTGGAGCACGAGGACATGGGCATGATGCGGCCCTTCGTCGTCATGCCGCCCGAGGCCATGAAGTTCGACCACGGCGCCGGGCACGGCGGCCACGGCGGGGGCCACGAAGGCCATGGCCAGGGGCAGATGGGCTGAGCCGCCGCCCGTGCCCGCCCGGGGTTGCGCCCGCGTTCGGGCGCGGCGGCCGTCATGCCGACCGGGCGGGCCGGGACGACGCGTGCTCGACCGCGGCTCGCACCAGCGCCCGGACCATCGGGTGCGGGTGCGGGTGCGGGTGCGGGTGCGGGTGCGGGTGCGAGCCGTCGCCGGCCAGCTCCGGCCGGGCGCGCCCCTGCTGACCCGGCGGCCCGTCGTGCCCACCGCGGCCGGTGACCGGTTGCTGGAGCATGCGGCGCCGTTGCTGCTGCGGCTGGACGCGGCCCGTGCCGACGTCGCCCGCATCGCCGCCGCGCCCCAGCAGGGGCTGATCCTCGCCACCACGTCGACCGCGCTCGGCACCGGCGTCCTCGCCGCCCTCCCGCCGGCCGGTGTCACCCTGCGCGTGCTCACCCGCGCGCAGATCCCGGCCGCCGTCGCCACCGGCACCGCCGACCTCGGACTCGTCGACGGGCTGGCCGCGCCGAGCGATCCGCTGCGGCTGTCCGATGTGGCACCGCTGACCGCGCACGGCGTCGCCGAGGAGCCCGTGAGCGTCCTGCTGCCGGTCCGGGCACCCGCTCGCCGCCCGGACCGGCCTGCGCCTCGCCGACCTCGCCGACACCCGGTGGCTCGACGCGCCCGACGCCGCGCTCCCGCTCGGCTCCTTGCGCGCCGCGACCGGCGGCGGCGCCTTCCGCTCCGCCCTGCGCTACGAGGGCACCGACCTGCACACCCTCACCGTCCTCGCCGCCGCCGGACACGGCCTCGCCCTGCTGCCCGAAAGGGCCGCGACCGCCGTACCCGGCACGATCGCCGTCCCGCTCGTCGCGCCCCGGGTCGTCCACCGCCCGGAACTCCTCCACGGCGGAAGTCCCCGGGACGCGGCGGCGGAGGTGGTGCGGAGGCTGGTGCGAGCGGGGTGAGCGGGGCAGGTGGGGTGCGTGGGGTGATCGTCCGGTGTGCGCAGTGGGCTCGCCCCTGGGGGTGATGACTACCCTCCGCCACCCTCCGGCCAGTCTCACTCGTTCGTGTCTCGTCGCGGCCCGGTGCCCCGGGTAGCCACCTGCAGGAGGCGAGCGAACCATGGAACAGACTGCGTTGCGTCCGAAGCCCATGCCCGGTCAGGACCGACGGGAGGGCGGCACCCCCGGCCCCACCCACCGCCCGCACGCCGCGCGCCGACGCGGACGGCGGCTGCGGACCGTGCTGTTCGGCCTGTGCACCGGCACCGTGCTGGTGCTGTCCGGCGTGGGCATCGGCACGGTCGGCGCCACCGTGATCGGCATGAGCAGGCTCGCCGAGCTGCAACGCCAGGCCCCGCAGTCCGGCCCGCCGGCCAAGGCCGCACCCACCGCCGCCGGCACCTCCGGCAGCGGCCCGGCCGCCCTGCCCGCGGCGACCCTCGGCGTCGAGGCCGCCGACGCGGCGAAGGCGGGCGCGCTGGTCGTGGGCGTGCATGTGCCCGGACCCGGCTACGCGGCCGGACTGGTCCGCGGGGACGTCCTGCTGCAGTTCGGCTCCGCCCGCGTCGACTGCGCCGCCGACCTCGGCCGGGCCGTGTCCCACGCCCGGCCGGGCACGCCGGTGACACTCACCGTGCGTCACAGCAGTGGGGGATACCAGCAGTTGGCGGTCGTCCTCGGGGTGGTGACCTGAGCCGGGGCCATCCCGGACACCCGTCCCCTCGGTCACCCTCGGAAACCCACTGGTCACCATCCGCCCCGCGCGCCATGATGGCCCCATGCCGAGTCCCTTCCGCGCCGTCCGCGTCCCGCGGGAAGCAACGGCGATCGGCTCGCGTGCCCCTGTCCGGCCGGGCAGGATGCTGCCCGAGACGCCGTCGCCCGTTTCCGCACCCGCACCCGGAGGCCCGGATGACCGGTAGTACGCCCGCGCCCTTCACCGCCGCCGACTACAGCGCCCGTATGGAGCATGCCGTGCGCTCCGCGACGGACGCCGGCCTCGCGGGGCTGCTCGTGGCACCGGGACCGGACATGGTCTGGCTCACCGGCTACACGCCCGTCGCCGTCACCGAACGGCTCACCGTGCTGGTCCTCGCTCCCGGCCACGACCCCGTGCTCGTCGTGCCGACCCTGGAGGCCCCGGACGCCGAGCACGCGGCCGGCGCGTCCGCGCTCACCCTGCGCGACTGGACCGACGGCAAGGACCCCTACACCGTCACCGCCGCCCTCCTCGACGGCCGCGGCCGGTTCGGCATCAGCGACAACACCTGGGCCCTGCATCTGCTCGGCTTCCAGCGGGCCCTGCCCGAGACCTCCTACGCCGCTCTCACCGACGCCCTCCCCATGCTGCGCGCCGTCAAGGACGCGGCGGAAGTCGAACTCCTCGCGGCGGCCGGAGCCGCTGCCGACGCAACGTTCGAGGAGATCCGGAAGGTTCCCTTCGCCGGCCGCCGCGAGTCCGACGTCGGCCGCGACCTCGCGGACCTGCTGCGCCGCTTCGGCCACTCCCAGGTCGACTTCACCATCGTCGGCTCCGGCCCCAACGGCGCCAACCCGCACCACGAGGTCGGCGACCGCGTCATCCAGGACGGCGACATGGTCGTCCTCGACTTCGGCGGCCTGAAGGACGGCTACGGCTCCGACACCACCCGCACGGTCCACGTGGGCGAGCCGACCGAGGAGGAACGCCGGGTCCACGACATCGTGCGCGAAGCCCAGCAGGCGGGCTACCGGGCCGTACGGCCCGGCGCGGCCTGCCAGGACGTGGACCGCGCCGCCCGCGCGGTGATCACCGACGCCGGGTACGGCGCGTACTTCATCCACCGCACCGGGCACGGCATCGGCGTCACCACGCACGAGCCGCCGTACATGATCGAGGGCGAGGAACAGCCCCTCGTGCCCGGCATGTGCTTCTCCGTCGAGCCCGGCATCTATCTGCCCGGCCGCTTCGGGGTGCGCATCGAGGACATCGTCACGGTGACGGAGGACGGCGGGCGCCGTCTGAACACCACCACGCGCGAGATGGTCATAGTGGACTGAGAGGCGACGGAGCGACGCAGGAGACACACCCTCGGCACATCCCGGAACGGCGACGCGCGAACCCATGACCCAGGCACCGACCCCCACCGCGGACACCGTCCGCCGACTGGTCCGCACGCTGCTCGAGGAGGGCGGCGGCACCGCGGGACCCGCCGTGCGACCCGTGACGGAGGGCGGTGAGCACTCCACGTGGTGGGTCGGCACCCGCCATGTGCTGCGCCTCGCCCCCGACCGCGAGGCCACCGCGCGCCAGCGCCGCGAACTGCGCCTGCGCGACCTGGTCCGGCCGCACCTGCCCGTCGCCGTCCCGGCCAGCGCGGCACACGGCGAGTGGGCACCGGGCCTCGGCTACACGCTCGACACCGCGATCCCCGGCGGCAGCGCCGAGGAGCACGATGTCTCGGCCGTCGGCGAGGCCGACCTCGCCGGACTGCTCACCGGGCTGCGCGCGGTGCCCGTACGGCAGGCCGAGGCGCTCGGCGTGCCGCGCACCGCGCCGCGCTCCCTGGAGGCGCTGCGCCGCATGGCCGTACACGCGGCCGAACGCCTCGCCGCCGCCGACGAGTTCGACGCCGCCCGGCTGCATCAGCTCACCCCGCCCGGCGCGGCCCAGCTCACCGGGCAGTCCGGCACGGTCGTGCTCGTCCACCACGACCTCAAGGGCGAGCACCTGGTGGTCGGTGCCGACGGCCGGGTGCGCGGCGTCCTCGACTGGACCGACGCGGTCCTGGGAGACCCGGCCGAGGACATCGCCGGCCTCGTCCTCGCGGTCGGCTCCGGCGCGGCGGTACGCGCGGCCACCCTCGCCGGCTACGGCGTCCGCCCCTGTCTGCGCGGCCTGTGGCTGGCCCGCTGCGACACCGTCGTCCGCCTCACCGACCGCCTGGAGGGCCGCGACGACAGCCCCCTGCCGCTGCTGCGCACCCAGCTGGAGCGCTCCTGGGAGCCGATCCTGCTGGAGCGCCTGACGGACTTCAGGGAGGCCGAGCAGGAGCCGTAGAGCGCCGATTCCCCGTGGCGGATCGTCCTCGCCGCGGCTCAGGGCTGGGTGAGGATCACACAGGACTCGCCGGGCACCTCCAGGAGGCCGTCGGGGCCCGGGGGATCGACCGGGTCCCAGGCCGCGAGAACCAGTGCGGGACGGGTGCCCAGGGGGATCGCCGCCGGTTCCCCGCCGAGGTTCACCGCCACGCGTACGTCACCGCGCCGGAAGGCGAGCCAGCGCGCCCCCGCGTCGTAGGCCACCCGCGTGTCACCCAGGTCGGGGTCGGTGAGGTCCGGCTGCTCGTGCCGGAGCGCGATCAGCCGCCGGTACCAGGCGAGCACGCGCGCGTGGGGCTCGCGTTCCGGCTCCGACCAGTCCAGGACGGAGCGGTCCCTGGTCGCCGGGTCCTGCGGGTCCGGTACGTCCTCCTCGGCCCAGCCGTGCGCCGCGAACTCCCGCCGCCTGCCCCGCCGTACCGCCTCGGCCAGCTCCGGATCGGTGTGGTCGGTGAAGAACTGCCAGGGCGTGCCCGCCGCCCACTCCTCGCCCATGAACAGCATCGGCGTGAACGGCGAGGTCAGCGTCAGCGTCGCCGCACAGGCCAGCAGCCCGGGGGAGAGGCGGGCGGCGAGCCGGTCGCCCCGGGCGCGATTGCCGACCTGGTCGTGGGTCTGGCTGTAGCCGAGCAGCCGGTGCCCGGACACCCGCGCGCGGTCCAGCGGCCGCCCGTGGTGCCGGCCCCGGAAGCTGGAGTACGTGCCGTCGTGGAAGTAGCCCCCGGTCAGCGTCTTGGCGAGCGCGGCGAACGGATCCTCGGCGAAGTCCGCGTAGTAGCCCTGCGACTCGCCCGTCAGCGCGGTGTGCAGGGCGTGGTGGAAGTCGTCGTTCCACTGCGCGTGCAACCCGAGGCCGTGCTCCGCGCGCGCGGTGATGATCCGCGGGTCGTTCAGGTCCGACTCGGCGATCAGGAACAGCGGCCGGCCCAGCTCCCCGGCGAGGCCGTCCACGGCCGCCGACAGCTCCTCCAGGAAGTGGCACGCGCGTGTGTCGCGCAGCGCGTGCACCGCGTCCAGCCGCAGCCCGTCGATCCGGTAGTCCCGCAGCCACGCCAGCGCGCTGCCGACGAGGAACGCGCGCACCTCGTCCGAGCCGGGCGCGTCCAGGTTCACCGCCGACCCCCACGGTGTGTGGTGCGTGTCGGTGAAGTACGGCCCGAAGGCGGGCAGATGGTTGCCGGACGGGCCCAGGTGGTTGTGGACGACGTCCAGGACGACACCGAGACCGAGTTCATGGGCCCGGTCGACGAACCGCTTCAGCGCCTCGGGGCCGCCGTAGGGCTCGTGCACCGCCCACAGGGACACCCCCTCGTAACCCCACCCGTGCCGCCCGGGGAACGGGCACAGCGGCATCAACTCCACGTGCGTGACACCCAGTTCCACCAGGTGCTCCAGCCGGGCGGCCGCCGCGTCCAGGGTGCCCTCGGGGGTGTACGTGCCCACGTGCAGCTCGTACAGCACGGCACCCGGCAGCCCACGCCCCGCCCACCGCGTGCGCCATGCGTGGCGCCCGTGGTCCACGACTGCGCTCAGGCCGTCCGGGCCGTCCGGCTGGCGGCGCGAGCGCGGGTCGGGCAGCACGGGACCGTCGTCCACCGCGAACCCGTACCGGCGGCCGTCCTCGGCCTCCGCCTCTCCCGTCCACCAGCCCGCGCGCTCGGGATCGCGCGCCAACGCGCGCGTGGTGCCCTCGCCATGGAGCGTCACTCGGTCTGCCTGCGGTGCCCACACCTCGAACTGCACGGACGGTTCCCCTTCGTCTGCGACGGATCGCCTGCTCACCGTGATGTCCCGCATCCCCATCGTGCCCGCCCGGACGATCAATCCGCCTTCGAATACGCCCTTTCCCGGTGGTGTCGTGGCCGTACGTGCGCTTCGGCGCCGATTCCCCGTTTTCTGGACACCCGGGGTTCACTGCCCGACAATCACCAGCGTGACGTCGTCTTTCGAGTTCTCCACCTACCCCGCGCGGCTGTCCGACGCGGAGCGTGACAAGGCGCTGCAGGTGCTGCGGGACGGCGTCGCCATGGGCCGGCTCTCGCACGACACCTTCGTGCGCCGCATGGAGCTGGCGCTGGCCGCCCGCCGCGGTGACGAACTGGCCGCCCTCGTCGCCGACCTGCCCCGCGAGAACCGCTTCTCCCGGGCGGTCTTCGGCACCGTCGAGGCCGTCTCGGGGTTCACCGTACGGCTGCGCCGGGCCTGGCAGGCCGAGCGGCTGCCCAAGCTGCTGCTGCCGAACCCCGTGCGCACCCACCCGCTGCGCATCGGCCGCGACCCGGCCAACGGACTGCGCCTGAACCACGAGACCGTCTCGCGGGTGCACGCCGAACTCACCCGCCAGGGCGGCATGTGGGTCCTGCGCGACCTGGGATCCACCAACGGCACGACGGTCAACGGGCGCCGCGTGATCGGCTCGGTCGTCGTCCGCGAGGGCGACCAGGTCGCCTTCGGCAGAATGGCGTTCCGGCTCGCCTCGAGCTGAGTGGCCGGCCGCCCGGTGCGGACCGGCTCACCCGCACGGGCGCGCGCCGGACCGATCGGGTGAGCCGGGCTGTGGAACGCGCCCCTGTGTGCCGATGCATCGGTCATGACGTACATCACCCGACTGACCACGGCCGCCGGCTCCCTGCTGGCCTGTGCCGGTCTCCTCGCCGCGGCCCCGGCACAGGCGGCACCCCGCACGGCGTTCCCCCTCACCGACAACTGGCTCTACCTCACCGTCGCCCGCGGTGAGACCGCCCAGAGCGGCGACCGGCACGGGACGCTGCTGCTGTGCGACCCGGTGCCTCTGGGATACGCACGCGCGGCCGAGGCCTGCGGCGAACTCGCGGCCGCCGACGGTGACATCGCCCGCATCTCGCAGAAGAAGGTCTTCTGCTCGATGATCTACGCCCCCGTGACCGTCCACGCGCACGGTCAGTGGAACGGCCGGCCGGTCGACTACCAGGAGACGTACGCCAACAAGTGCACCATGGAGGCACGCACGGGAGCGGTGTTCGCCACGGAGCGCTGAGCCCGGCGGCCTCACATGTGCCGCTCCCGGGCCTGCTGCGCCGCCACCAGCACCGTACGGGACTGGTGCTCCACCTGGTGCTCCAACGGCACCCAGCGGGCCCTGAACCGCGCCGCGAAGGCATCGCACCAGGTGGCGACGAGCTGCTCCAGATGCGGCGCCGCCCGGTCGTCCGTCTCGCGCAGCACCCGCAGCAGCATCGCCGCCGCCCGCAGCGGCAGCCGTCGTCCGAAGGCGTCCACACTGCCGACGTACGCCATGGTCGTGGCGGCCGGCGGCGTGTGGACCCAGTCCTCGGCCAGGCCCGGTATCAGCTCCAGCGCCCAGCGCGCCGCCCGCAGCAGCGGGCCGTCCACGCCGCCGAGGCGGGGCAGCGCGTCGGTGAGCACCCCTTCCACCTCCAGCGCGTCCCGCAGCAGCCGTTGCGCGAGGCGCCGCATCGCCGCCGCCGGCGCCGGGTGCGGCGCCGGATCGTCCACCAGGTCGCTGGCCCACATCGGCACCTCCACCACGGCCGTCAGACCGCCGTAGCGATGCGCGTGGTACCAGGTGCTGTGCCGTGCGTCGTCCGGCATGCTCGGGTAGGCGGCCCCCGTCTCCGGGCCGGGCATGACGTGCACCCCGGGTCCGGAGGCCGGCCAGCCGGCGGCGTCCGAGGCGCCCGTCTCCACCGGTATGTGCAGTTGCGCGGCGGACTTGGCGAACGGCTCGGCGAGCCCCGGTACGTCCCTGGTCAACTGCACCCAGCTGCCGCCCAGATCGGTGCCGTGCAGGGTCACCTGGAGATAGGGCCGCAGTTCGTCGATCACCCCGGTCAGCGCCCGGGTCTCGGGCGGCAGCCGGTCCGGCGGCAGCACGGACGGCGACCACTCGGGCTGCTCCGCGCCCGTCGGCCGGTAGAAGCCGTGGTGGTAGTCGAGCAGACTGCGCGGCGCCGGCGTCACATGCAGACTCGCACCGTCGGGATCCGCGCACAGCAGGAAGTGCCAGGACGCGTCGACCCGCAACTCCCGCTCGGCAAGTACGCGTTCGGCCAGCACCCGCAGGGTGGAGCCCCCGGTCGGTTCGTTGGCATGGGCGCCGGCCACCACCAGCACCGCCCGCCGGGCGTGCCCCACCGACAGCAGGTGCAAGGGTCTTCCCGCGCGCGAGACGCCCACCTGCCTGAGCGAGCACAGCCCTGGTTCCTGAGCGGCCAACGCCTGTGCGGAGGCGACCAGTTCGGGAACGCTGGGGTAGCGCAGCTCCGGCAGAAGACTCACCCCCGACTTGTTCCGCCCGGCTTCGCCCTCCAAGTCCCGCACGCGACGGGTGAACTGTCAAGCTTGCGGCGGGGGAGGCTCCCGGGGGCGCCCGGACACAGGCGCCGGGGCACGGCGCGGACGGTGCGTGCCGTGGGCTCACTGCTGGTGCAGGCCGCGTCCCGCGAGGGTCAGGAACACCTCGCCCACGGCCTCCGACAGCGTGGGATGCGCGTGCACGTGCCGGGCCACGTCCGAGGGCTCCGCGTCCCAGCCGACGATCAGCTGGCTCTCGGCGATCATCTCGGACACGTTCGGGCCGACCATGTGCACGCCGAGCACCGGCCCGCCGCCGGCCTCGGCGACGACCTTCACCATCCCGCCCCGGCCGTGCACCATCCCCTTGGCCACGGCGGTCAACGGCATCGTGTTCACCGCGACCTCCCGCCCACGCGCGCGTGCCTCCGTCTCGCTCAGCCCCACCGCGGCGGTCTGCGGCGAGGAGTACGTCACCCGGGGCACCGCCGCGTAGTCCACCGAGCCCGACGGCAGGCCGGCCAGGGCCTCGGCGACCAGCAGGCCTTCGGCGAACGAGGCGTGCGCGAGGCCCGGCGATGGCGGCGGCAGCAGATCCCCGACGACATGGATGCCCGGCACGGCCGTCTCCAGCCGCTTCCAGTCGGCCGGTACCACGAACCCCCGCTCGTCCGGCGTCAGACCGGCCGCCTCCAGACCGAGGCCCTCGGTGACCGGCGCCCGCCCGACGGCCACCAGCAGCCGCTCCGCGTCCACCGTGCGGGTCTCACCCCGCGCGGTGCGCACGCGCGCGTGCACGCCGTTCTCCCGCACCTGCGCGTCCAGCAGCCGCGCGCCCGCCCGGACGTCGATACCGCGCTTCTTCAGCCCGCGCGTCAGATGCCGGCTCACATCGGCGTCCTCCAGCGACACGATCCGGTCCGCGGCCTCGACCAGGGTCACCTCCGCGCCCATGGACCGGTGGAAGGAGGCGTACTCCACACCGATCGCGCCCCCGCCCAGCACCAGGACGGACGCCGGCAGCCCCGGCGCGAACAGCGCGTCGTCACTGGTCACCACGCGGCGCCCGTCCGGCACGAGGCCCGGGAGCGTGCGTGGGCGCGAGCCGGTGGCGAGCACGATCCCGCGGCGCACGGTGAAGTCGCGCACGCCGGGCGCGGTTTCGGTGAGCGCGCCCGGCGCGAGACCCGTACGCACGCCCTCCACGCGCACCGTACGCGTTCCGGTCAAGCGCGCGCTGCCACGCACCACCCGCACGCCGGCGTGTGCCAGATGCGCCTCGACCCCCTTGTGGTTGCGCGCCACGATGTCGTCCCGGGTGGCCACCAGCGCAGCCCAGTCGACCGAGTCCAGCGTCGCCCTCACGCCCCACCGCTCGCGGGCCTCGGCGATGCCGTCGACGAGTTCGGCGGCGTGCAGCATCGCCTTGCTCGGAATGCAGCCCCGGTGCAGACAGGTTCCGCCGACCTTGTCGCGTTCGACGAGGACGACGTCCAGCCCGAGGGCGGCGGCGCGCAGGGCGGTGCTGTAGCCGCCGGTGCCCCCGCCGATGACCAGGACGTCCGTCGTGTTCGTGGTCCGTGTGCTCATGGCCCCACCCTCCGCCCGCCCCTTGCCATGAGTCCAAGGCAATGTTCTTGTGGAAGCCATGCAGGGCGTTCATGGGTGTCTGGGGAGGACGCTGCGTTGAGTCTGCGGCAGATGGAGTACTTCGTGACGGTCGTCCACGAGGCGTCGTTCACGCGCGCGGCGGACACCCTGCACGTCACCCAGCCCGCGCTCTCCCACCAGATCAAGGCCCTGGAGAGGTCGGTCGGCGGTGTCCTGCTGGAGCGCATGGCACGCGGTGTGCGCCTCACCCCCATGGGGCGGGCCTTCCTGCCGCACGCCGAACTCGCCGTCCGCAGCGCGGAGCAGGCCCGACGCGCGGCCCGCGCCACCGCCGGTGCCGAGGGCGGCGAACTCCACATCGCCACCCTGCACTCCCTCGCCGTGGGCGTCCTGCCCGACGTCTTCGCCCGCTGGCGCGCGGCCCACCCCCGGGTCCTGCTGCGGCTGCACGAGTACGCCACCGCCGAGGCGCTGGAGGAGGCCGTCCGGCGCGGCACCGCCGACCTGGCCTTCGGCCCCGAGCCCGCCGACCCCACCGGCACCGTCCTGCCGATAGGCGAGGAGGAACTCGTCCTGGTGGTGCCGTTCGACGACCGGCTCGCCGGCCGTACGACGGTGACGCTGCCCGAACTCGCCGACCGGGCCTGGGTCCGCTGCGCGCTGGAGCCCGTCGTGCACGGCGCCCGGTTCCTCGACTGGGCCTGCGGGCAGGCCGGGTTCAGCCCCCGGACCGCCGTGTGGACCGAGCACACCTCAACGGCCGTACGCATGGCCGCCGCCGGGGTCGGGGTGTGCACCGCGTCGGCCGACGTCGTGCGCGGGGCCGTGGGCGAGGACTGCGTGATCCTCACCCCCGACCCGGCCTGGAGACGCCCCCTCGTCGTCTACGCGCGCGTGGCGCCCACCGGTGCGGCCGAGGCCTTCGTGGACCTCCTGCGCGCCACCTGGCCCGCCCCGGGGGCCCCGGCGGCCCACTGAGCCCCGAACGGGACCCGGGCGAGGGCCCGTGCTCCCCTCACGCCTTCGCGACCCGCTCCAGCAGTGCCACCGGCAGCCGGTCGAAAAGGTCCGCCACGCGCGCGTCGCCGGTGAACTCCCGTCCGGTCGCGAGGACGTCCGCCCACCGCCCGGGCGGCAGCGCCAGCCGGGTCTCGTGCCAGCCGCCCGCCTCCGCGAGCCGCAGCGACAGCCGGGTCACCGCCGCGACCACCTCACCGGAGCGCGCGAAGGCCAGGCAGTGCCCGGCCGCCTCACCCTCGGCGTGCAGCGGGTCGTACGTCGCGCCCGCGCCGAAGGCGCCCGGCCGTCGGGCGCGCAGCCGCAGCGCCGCCGCCGTCAGCGCGTCCTTCTCACCGGGCGCCTCGGGCGGGAACGCGACCTGCCGCCGGTTGTCCGGGTCCACCAGCGTCCGGTGCTCGCCCTCCGTGCCCTGGTACACGTCCGGCACCCCCGGCATCGTCAGATGCACCAGGGCGGTGCCGAGGACGTTGGCCCGCACGTGCGGCTCCAGCGCCTTGCGGAAGGCGGCCACGCGCTCGCCCGGCGGCCCGCACGGACCGGCGGCGACGAACGCGGCCACCGCCTCCTCGTACGGCGGTTCCTGCTCCGTCCAGCTGGTGTACATGCCCGCCTCGCGCACATGCTTCAGCAGCGCCTGCCGGACCCGCTCCTCCTCGGCGGGCCCGAGCCCGAACACCGTCTGCCAGGCCGCCCAGGCCAGCTGCCCGTCCGGCCCGCCCGGACTCTCCTCGCAGCGGGCCACCTCGGCCAGCAACTGAGCCCACCGGTCGGGGCACTCGGTGAGCACGGCCAGCGCGGCGCGGACGTCGGCGCTGCGTTTGGTGTCGTGCGTGGAGACCACCGTGCCGGTGAGCGGCCAGTCGCGCTGCACGCGCGCGCAGTAGGCGTGGAAGTCCTCCGGGGACACTCCCGGCCGGCCCGGATCGCCCCCCACCTCGGTCGCCGACAGCAGCGGCACGTACCGGTAGAACGCGGTGTCCTCCACGGACTTGGCGCGCAGCGCCGACGCGGTCTGCGCGAACCGGGTGCGGAACTCCGCGCGGTCGGCGTGGTCCGGGGCCGACACCTCACCGGGCGGTTCGACCAGCAGCCCGCGCACGATGCCGACGGCCTGCGCCTCCTCGGGCACCGCGAAGGCGAGCCGGGCCTCCTCGGCGGCCTCCTCGGTGACGACGCCGGAGGCGTCACCCGAGGCGTACGGGCGGTACACCCGCATCCGGACCAGCAGCTCCTCCACGGCCGTGCGCAGCGCCCAGGGAGCCCGGTCGCGCAGGCCGAGGTCCGGCGCCGACGCGCACAGCCGGGTGGCGACCCGGGTGAGCCGGTCGGCCTCGGCGGCCAGCTCGTGCGTGAGCACCTTGTAGGCGGCCCGCCGTACCGTCGCGTCCCAGTTCCCGCCGCGGTCCGTCTGCGGCGCCGCGAACGCCCGGTACCGGCCCAGCAGTTCGTACGCCCCCGTGCGGTCCGTGAACAGGCCGTCGATCCGGCGCAGGGCGTCGTAGCCGGTGGTGCCCGCGACGGGCCAGGACGGCGGCAGCCGCTCGCTGTCGGCGAGGATCTTCTCCACCACCGTCCAGCGCCCGCCGGTCGCCTCGTGCAGCCGCGCGAGGTAGCCGTCGGGGTCGGCGAGCCCGTCGGGATGGTCGACGCGCAGCCCGTCGAGCACGCCCTCGCCGAGCAGCTGGAGGATCTTGGCGTGGGTGGCGGCGAACACCTCCGGATCCTCCACGCGCACCCCGATCAGCTCCGAGATGCTGAAGAACCGCCGGTAGTTCAGCTCGGTGCGGGCCAGCCGCCACCACACCGGGCGGTACCACTGGGCGTCCAGCAGCTCCGGCAGCGGCAGGTGCGCCGTGCCGGCGCGCAGCGGGACGGCGTGCTCGTGGTAGCGCAGCACGTCGCCGTCGACCACGAGGTGCTCCAGCTGCGCGCCGACCGGTCCGCCGAGCACCGGCAGCAGCACCCGCCCGCCCTGTGCGTCCCAGTCGATGTCGAACCAGCGCGCGTACGGCGAGCCGGGCCCCTCGCGCAGCACCTCCCACAGGGCGTGGTTGTGCCGGGGCGCCATCGCCATGTGGTTCGGCACGATGTCGGCCACCAGGCCCAGACCGTGCTCCCGCGCGGTCCGCGCCAGCGACCGCAGGCCCTCCTCGCCGCCCAGCTCCTCGCGCACGCGCGCGTGGTCCACCACGTCGTAGCCGTGCGTGGAGCCGGGCACGGCCTCCAGGACGGGGGACAGGTGCAGGTGCGAGACACCGAGCGAGGCCAGGTACGGCACGGCCGCGGCCGCGGCGGCGAACGGGAACGCGGGCTGGAGCTGCAGCCGGTAGGTGGCCGTGGGCACCCCCGGTCCGGGTCGCGCAGAGGTCATGGAAACCTACGTACCCAGCCCGCCGTCTTTCGTGTCATCGGCCCCTGCACGGATCCACGCACGCGTGGCTAGCTTCGAGCGATGGGGACAACGGGGAGAGCCGATCGACGCCGGGTTCGGGACACCTACCGCCAGGTGATCCGCCTGACCGGTCCGCTGCTGCCGTGCGTGTCGTTCCTGGGGCGGCTGCCGACCGCCACCATCGAGTTCGGCAGCGTGCTGCTCGTCACCCGGACGTCCGGCTCCCTGGCCGCCGCGGGGCTGACCGGCGGGGCCCTCGCGCTCGGCCAGGTGGCCTGCGCACCGCTCGTGGGGCGGCTCGCCGACCGGCACGGGCAGCGGACGGTCGTGCTGGCCTTCTCGCTCGCCAACGCGCTCGCCGTGGCCTCACTGGTCGCCGGAGCACTCGCGGGCCTTCCCACGCCCGTCCTGGCCCTTCTGGGGGCCGCCGCGGGGGCCACCGTGCCGCTCGTCGGCCCGCTGGCCCGCACCCGGCTGGTCGCCCTGGCCCGCCGCGCCGGCGCGCCCGAAGCCACCGTCGGTGTCGCGCTCTCCTTCGAGAGCACCCTGGACGAACTGTCCTTCGTGCTCGGTCCGGCGCTGGTCGGAACGGCGGCGGTGCTCGCCCATCCGGCCTACGCGATGGGCGGCGCGGCGCTGCTGGTGGCCATCTGCGGCAGCGGCTTCGCCCTCCATCCCACGGCCCGACTCGTGACGCCCGAACGCGGCGAACGCACCGTCGCACGCGGGCGTGCCGTGCGGAAGGCTCCGCTGCCCCGCTGTGCTCCCGCCCTGCTCGCCGCCCTCGCTCTCCAGGGCGCGGTGTTCGGTGCCTGTCAGGCCGGGATCACCGCGCTCACCACCCGGCTCGGGCAGGAGGACCAGGCGGGGCTCGTGTACGCGGCGATGGGCGTGATGAGCGCCGTCGCCGGGTTCGGCATGGCCGCCGTGCCGGAGCGTTTCGGGCCCCGGGTGCGGTGGCGGCTGGCGACCGGGGCCTGCTGCGCGCTGTCGCTGCCGCTGCTCGGCACCACCGGACTGGCCGGACTGTACGTCGTCGTCACGGTCCTCGGCGTGACCTACGCCCCGCACCTCATCACGGTGTTCGGGCTGCTGGAGCGCGCGGTCGCGCCGGCCCGGCTGGCCGAGGCCATGGGGGCCGCCACGAGCGCCGTCGTCGGCGGCCAGGCCCTCGCGGTCGCCGTCACCGGGCGCCTCGCCGACTCCTACGGCCCCGTGGCAGCCTTCGCGGCGGGGAGCACGGCGGCCGCGCTCGCCTTCGTCCTGGCTCTGACGACACGCCCGACGACGCACCGCGAACCGCGCGAGAACGCGCCCTACGCGCGCGTGCCCGACCAGCAGCCTCGCTAGTACCCCCAACAGGCAACAGTGCCGGGGCACCGGTACCCGACAGGCGACGTCCGCCCCGCTACGTCGGCCGCTGCAGCACCGTCAGGCTGCGGTCGGGCAGGGTGATCCGGTCGCCCGCCCCGACCTTCGTGCCCGACCCCGGCGGCACGCCCTCCGGATGGGCCGTGTCGACGACCACCTGCCACTGCCGGCCGTGGTTGACCGGGACCAGGAAGTCCAGCGGCCCAGGGGATGCGTTGAACATCAGCAGGAAGGAGTCGTCGGTGATGCGCTGTCCGCGCGAGCCGGGCTCGGAGATCGCGTTGCCGTTCAGGAACACCGTGAGCGCGGACGCCGGCGCCGAGTCCCAGTCCCGCTGGGTCATCTCCGCGCCCTCGGGGGTGAACCAGGCGATGTCGGACAGCTCGTCGTGGGTGCCCTCCACCGGACGGCCGTGGAAGAAGCGGCGTCGGCGAAGGACCGGGTGGTCCCGGCGCAGCCACACCATCGCGCGCGTGAACTCCAGCAGATCGCGCGGATCCGCCGCGTCCTCGGGCCAGCGCACCCAGGAGATCTCGTTGTCCTGGCAGTAGGCGTTGTTGTTGCCGCGCTGGGTGCGGGCGAACTCGTCGCCGTGGCTGATCATCGGCACGCCCTGGGACAGCATCAGCGTGGCGATGAAGTTCCGCATCTGCCGGGCGCGCAGCAGGAGCACCTCGGGATCGTCGCTCTCGCCCTCCGCCCCGCAGTTCCAGGACCGGTTGTGACTCTCGCCGTCCCGGTTGTCCTCGCCGTTGGCCGCGTTGTGCTTGTCGTTGTACGAGACGAGGTCGCCCAGCGTGAACCCGTCGTGGCAGGTGACGAAGTTGATCGAGGCCAGCGGGCGGCGGCCGTCGTCCTGGTAGAGGTCGGAGGAGCCGGTCAGCCGGGAGGCGAACTCGGCGAGCGCCCGCGGCTCGCCCCGCCACAGGTCCCGCACCGTGTCCCGGTACTTGCCGTTCCACTCGGTCCACAGCGGCGGGAAGTTGCCCACCTGGTAGCCGCCCTCGCCCACGTCCCAGGGCTCGGCGATCAGCTTCACCTGGGAGACCACCGGGTCCTGCTGCACCAGGTCGAAGAACGACGACAGCCGGTCCACCTCGTGGAACTGCCGGGCCAGGGTCGCCGCGAGGTCGAAGCGGAAGCCGTCGACGTGCATCTCGGTGACCCAGTACCGCAGCGAGTCCATGATCAGCTGGAGCACGTGCGGGGACCGCATGAGCAGCGAGTTCCCGGTGCCCGTGGTGTCCATGTAGTAGCGGGGGTCGTCCGCGAGCCGGTAGTACGACGGGTTGTCGATGCCCTTGAAGGACAGCGTCGGGCCGAGGTGGTTGCCCTCGGCGGTGTGGTTGTAGACGACGTCCAGGATGACCTCGATCCCGGCCTCGTGCAGCGCCCGGACCGCCGACTTGAACTCCAGCACCTGCTGGCCGCGGTCGCCCCAGGAGGCGTACGCGTTGTGCGGGGCGAAGAAACCGATGGTGTTGTAGCCCCAGTAGTTGTTCAGGCCCAGGTCGGCCAGCCGGTGGTCGTTCACGAACTGGTGAACGGGCATCAGCTCCAGGGCCGTCACCCCGAGCTTCGTCAGGTGCTCGATGACCGCCGGATGCGCGAGCGCCGCGTACGTGCCGCGCAGTTCCTCCGGCAGGCCCGGGTGACGCATGGTCAGTCCCTTGACATGGGCCTCGTAGATCACCGTGTGGTGGTACCCGGTGCGCGGCGACCGGTCGTTGCCCCAGTCGAAGTACGGGTTGATCACCACCGAGGCCATGGTGTGCGGCGCCGAGTCCAGGTCGTTGCGGCTGTCCGGGGCGCCGAAGTGGTAGCCGTACACCTCCTCGCCCCACCGGATCGCGCCGCTGATCGCCTTCGCGTACGGGTCGAGCAGCAGCTTCGCGGAGTTGCAGCGCAGCCCGCGCCCCGGGTCGTACGGGCCGTGCACCCGGAACCCGTACCGCTGCCCCGGCATCACACCCGGCACGTACGCGTGCCGCACGAAAGCGTCGCTCTCGCGCAGCTCCACCGCCGTCTCCGAGCCGTCGTCGTGCAGCAGACACAGCTCTACTCGGTCAGCGGCCTCCGTGAAGACCGCGAAGTTCGTTCCGGCGCCGTCGTAGGTGGCGCCGAGCGGATACGCCTGTCCAGGCCAGACCTGCATGGATACGACTCTCCCAGGTGTGCCGCCGACCTGGGGCCGCGTTCGGCCCCGAGTCTGCCCGAAAGTGACGGAACCTCCCCTGACTTACGTCCCTCTTACCCACAGACCGGCGCACCCGGCGGCTCTCGCGACCACCTGGTGCCGAACCGGTGGGGCAATACCTACTCCCCGAGGACCACGGGGAAACAGGGGGGGCCGAGAACGCGGAGGCAGTCCGGCTCCTGATCGCCGCACCGCTCGGCGCGGGCCTGAAGGCGGACTACAAGGACGCCACCGGCAGGGAACTCACCTCACCGGACCAGCTGCTGCTGAGCGGCGGCGTCTACCTGGCCGCTCCGGGCACCCAGCCCGCGGCCCTCGACCGGTGCGGCGTACACCGGTGCGACCGGGTCACCTACCGGCCCAGGGGCGAACCGAAGCCGATCAGGGTCCTCAGCAGCGCCCGTCTCGCCCAGATCCATGTCCCCTACGACGACGGGAAGAACGAGTACAGCGATCTGACCGGCCAGGACTTCGGCCAGGAGCTGACGGACCTGTCGCCCGTCGAGTGCCCCGGCGGCACGATCAGGTCCGTCAAGCTGCTCGACCCCGCCGACCACAACGTCTTCTGGCGGCTGGACTTCGGTCTCGACGGCCCGTCCGGGACGAGGGTCGAGCAGAAGGACGGGCACACCCGTTCGTACGAGATCGTGCCCGGACCCAGCACCAAGTACCTCGGCCGCGGCTTCACCGAGCACGACGTGTACGTCACCGAGTACAACCCCTGCGAACTGTTCGCCAGCGACAACCCCACGTGCGGGCGGGGTCACCCCGGGGCCGTCGACCGATGGGTCGGCGGACAGACCCTGACCCACCCCGTGATCTGGATGAACGTCGGCTTCCACCACATCGCGCGGGACGAGGACCAGCAGCCCATGCCGGTGCACCGGCAGGGCTTCGCCATCGCCCCACGGGACGTCACCGCTATGAATCCGCTCACTCCCCGGGATCTGGCACGGGAGAACGGACATTGGAACGGGCCGAGTTGACGAGAACAGTTGAGAAACCGACCTGTCCATCCGGCTGCACCGCCGACCCCTCGCGGAGTACCCTTCCTTGATCGTTGAGACGGGAAAGGCCCGGGGGGCGGAAGGCGGTGCACGGGTGGGCTCGGGAGGCCTGGAGCTGCCCCCTGGTGACGAGGGTCATGAGGGGAACTCCACAGACGTCCCGCCCGGCGCGGTGTCCCTGGCCAGGCCGATGGACGCGGGGTCCATCGGACCGGAGCTGGACTGGGACGCCGACGCCTGGCGCGAGGTGCGCACCCGCGCCCAGCGGGCCGGTCGGGCCTACATCTGGCTGAACCTCGTCGAACAGCGGCTGCGCGCGGTCGTGGCCGCCGTCCTGCGTCCCATCTACGAACCCGTCCACGGGGACGACTGGGTGGTCGCCGCGGCAGGCCCGGCCGGGCAGGAGTGGGTGCAGCGAGCGGTCGCGGTGCGCGAGGTCAGCCGCCGCAAGGGCTATCTGCTCGACCCGGCCGACGACAACGTGCTGAGCTTCCTCACCCTGCCCCAGTTGCGCGAGCTGATGGTGCAGCACTGGCCGTGCTTCGAGCCGTACTTCGACGAGCGCCGCGACCTGGAACTCGCCCTGGACGAGCTGGAGGTGACCCGCAACGTCGTCTCCCGCAACCGGGCGCTGTCCGAGGCCGTCCTGAACCAGGCCGAGCGGGCCTCGGCCCGGCTGCTGGAGATGCTCGGCGCCGCCGGTGACGTGCCCTCCGCGCGACGGCTGCCCGTGGACGCGGTCGAGGACCTGGTCGGCGACCGGTACGCCGACGTCGTCGCCGTCCACCCGGACCGGGTGCGGCTGCTGCGCCAGTTCCCGGCCGAGGACATCTTCGGCTCCGCCCGCCGCCTCGACGCCATCGGTATCGGCCTGAACCTGCTGGTCCAGAACTTCTCCGGCCGCCGGCTGATCCGGCTCGCCGAGTCCGGCTGCCGGGTACGGCTGCTCTTCCTCAACCCCGCCTCCAGCTCGGTCAAGCGCCGCGAGCGCGAACTGGGGATGAAACGGGGCGAACTGAGCCGCTCCGTCGAGATGAACATCCTGCACATGCGCCGGGTCCGCTCCCGGCTGCGCGACCCGGGCGCCTTCGAGATCCAGGTGTACGACGAGACTCCGCGCTTCACCGCCTACCTGGTGGACGGCGACGGCGCCGACGGGGTCGCCGTGGTGCAGTCCTATCTGCGCGGGGCGCGCGGGATGGAGTCACCGGTGCTGGTGCTGCGCAACGGCAGCAAACTGGTCAAGTCGGATGAAGTGGGTGAAGCCGGACTCTTCCCGACATATCGCGAGGAGTTCGAGCTGACCTGGGCGGATTCACGTCCGGTGTCCTGAGCCGTTCTCCGAGGGCGAGCGGAACGCGAACCTCGGATTGTCAGTGCCGCGTGCGAGGGTGGAGGCCACTGGGGGAAAGCACCACCGAGAAGGGGGGCCGCCCATGGGCTGGCACCAGGAGCTGCTGATCGGCTTCGACCTGGAGACGACCGGGACCGATCCGCACGAGGCGCGCATCGTCACCGGCGCGGTGATCGAGGTCAGGGCCGGTGAGCCCATGGGCCGCAAGGAGTGGCTGGCCGATCCGGGCGTGGAGATCCCGGCCGACGCGGTGGCGGTGCACGGCATCAGCAATGAGCGGGCGACGTCGGAGGGACACCCGGCCGACCGGGTGGCCGACGCGATCGCCGACGCCCTGGTGGGGTACTGGAGCGCGGGCGTCCCGGTCGTCGCGTACAACGCCGCCTTCGACCTCACCCTGCTCTCCGCCGAACTGCGCCGACACGCCCTGCCGTCCCTCTCCGACCGCCTCGGCGGCGCCCCGCCCGCCCCGGTCGTCGACCCCTACACCATCGACCGCTGGGTCGACCGCTACCGCCGCGGCAAGCGGAATCTGGAAGCGGTCTGCGCCGAGTACGGCATAGCCCTCGACGCGGCCCACACCGCCCCGGCCGACGCCCTCGCCGCGGCGCGCCTCGCTTCCGCGATAGCCGACCGCCACCCCAAGATCGCGTCCCTGAGCCCGGCCGACCTGCACGAGCGGCAGATCCAGTGGTACGCGCAGTGGGCGGTGGACTTCCAGGCGTTCCTGCGCCGCAAGGGTGAGCAGGACGCGGTGGTCGACGGCACGTGGCCCCTGCGGGAGCTGGTCGAGAGGGAGCCCGCGTAGCCGCTTCCGGTCCGGGGCGCGCCCCTCAGAACGGGTACCACCGCACTGTCTCGTCCCCGTCCCGCAGCGAGCCCACCCGCCGCCGGAACTCGGCCAGCGCCTTCGGACTGCTCGGCGCGTGCTGGGCCACCCAGGCGCAGCTGGCCGTCTCGCGGGCGCCGCGCAGCACGGCACAGCCCGCCCACTCCCGCACGTCCCACCCGTAGGTCTCGGTGAAGGAGTCGTACGCCTTGCCGGGCAGCCCGTACCGGTCCCGGGAGAGGGCCATGACCACCAGGTCGTGCTCGCGCAGATCGGCGGAGAAGGTCTCCAGGTCGACCAGGACCGGCCCGTCGGGCCCGACGTGCACATTGCGGGGCAGCGCGTCGCCATGGATCGGGCCCGGCGGCAGATGGGGCGTCAGGGCGGCCGCGGCCGCCGCGAAACCGTCCCGGCGCGCGCGGAGGTAGTCCGCGTCCTCGGGGGCGATCGCGTCGCCCGCGAGCCGCAGCCAGCGCTCCACACCGCCCAGCAGCTCGCGGGGCGGCAACGCGAAGGAGGGGGAGGGAAGTGCGTGCACCAGCCGCAGCAACTGCGCCAGATCACGCGGCTCGGCGGGCCGTACCGGATCCGGCAGCCGGTGCCACACCGTCACCGGGTGCCCGTCCACCAGTCGCGGTTGCGGCTCGGCCGCGCGTACCGCCGGCACGCCCGTCTCGGCCAGCCAGCCGGCGATGTCCAGCTCGCGCCGTGCCCGTGGCAGCAGTTCGGCGTCGCGGCCCACCTTCACCACCAGATCACCGGCGGCGAACACCGCGTTCTCGCCGAGGGAGAGGAGAGCCGCGTCCCGGGCCGGGCCCGGCAGCACTCCCGCCGCGGCCAGTACGTCCCGTGCCCGTGCCTCGTCCATCGTGCCTCCGTGCCGCGCTGTCGTCCGGTGCCGTCCGTCGACCCGGCCGCCGCCGTGCGGATGCCCTGTGCGTGCAGCTTGCGGTCGGGTCTGTGCGGCCAGTCTCGCATTCGCACAGGTCGGGCGGTGTGCGCGGTCCCTTGACGACGGGTCGGGCCTTGACGACGGGTCGGGCCTTCACGACCATGAACACGCCAACCGGAGCAGGCAAAGGGGCTGGTTCCGTGACAACAGTGGCAGATGTGCGGCGGCCCGGCGGTAATCCTGCCGCCGGGCAGGGTGCCTGGTTCCTCGTCCTGCCCGCCCTGATCCCGATCCTGGTGTTCAGCGTGGGCCCGCTGCTCTACGGCGTCCTGCTGGCCTTCACCGACGCCCAGTCGGGCCGCACCCAGGCCACCCGGTGGACCGGCGCCCTGAACTTCCAGGACCTGCTGCACGACACGCTCTTCTGGGAGTCGTTCCGGATCGGCCTGGTCTGGGCGGTCGGCGTGACGGTGCCGCAGTTCCTGCTGGCGCTCGGGCTCGCCCTGCTCCTCTCCCAGGACCTGCGGCTGCGCGGGCTGGCCCGTGCCCTCGCGATCGTGCCCTGGGCGATGCCCGAAGTCGTCGTCGGCATCATGTGGCGGCTCGTCTACAACCCGGACGCGGGCATCCTCAACGAGACCCTGCGCGATCTCGGCCTCGGCGACGGCCACGACTGGCTGAGCGGCCTCGCCACCGCCCTGCCCGCGGTGATCGTCGTCGGCGTCTGGGCCGGCCTGCCCCAGACCACGGTCGCCCTGCTCGCCGGACTGCAGAACGTCCCGCGCGAACTCCACGAGGCCGCCGCCATCGACGGCGCGGGCGCCTTGCGCCGCTTTCGCGCGGTCACCTGGCCCGCGCTCAGGCCGGTGGCGCTCGCCATCACCGCGCTCAACCTCATCTGGAACCTCAACTCCTTCGCCCTGGTCTACGTTCTCACGGGCGGCGGCCCCGGCGGCAAGACCCGGCTGCCCTCGCTCTTCGCCTACGAAGAGGCCTTCCGTTACGGCCAGTTCGGCTACGCGGCGGCCATGGGATGCGTACTCGTCGCCGTGGTCTCGGTGCTGCTCGCGGTGTTCCTGGCCGGCCGGCTGCGCGGAGGTGCGGACGCATGAGGACCCGCCGTGCGGCACGTGCCGGGCAGTACGCCGCCCTGCTCGGCTATCTGCTCTTCCTGGCCTTCCCGCTCCTGTGGCTGCTGTCCACCGCGCTGAAGTCCCCGCGCGAGCTGGGCAGTCTGCACCCGACGTGGATCCCCCGCCGTCCCACCCTCGCCAATGTCCGGCAGGCCTTCGAGGAGCAGCCGCTCGGGCATGCCGCCCTCAACTCCCTGTCGGTGGCGCTCGCGACCGCCGTCGTCGCCGTCCTGCTCGCGACGCCGATGGCGTACGCCATGGCCCGGCACCGCACCCGCCTGGCCCGGGCGGCCACGGGATGGGTGGTGGTCAGCCAGGCGTTCCCCTTCGTACTGGTGATCATTCCGCTCTTCCTGGTGCTGAAGAACCTGCGTCTCGTCGACTCCCTGGCGGGGCTGGTGCTGGTGTACGTCGTCTGGTCGCTGCCGTTCGCCCTGTGGATGCTCGTCGGTCATGTGCGCGCGGTGCCCGCCGAGTTGGAGGAGGCGGCGGCCGTCGACGGCGCCGGACGACTGCGCACCCTCGTGTCGGTGACGGTTCCGCTGCTCGCGCCGGGCATCGCGGCCACCGCGCTGTTCGCGTTCGTGACCGCGTGGAACGAGTTCTTCTTCGCGCTGGTGCTGCTCAAGAGCCCCGGGAAGCAGACCCTGCCCGTCGTCCTCACTCATTTCATCGGGGCGGAGGGCGTCGCCGACCTCGGCCCCCTGGCCGCCGCCGCGTTCCTCGCCACGCTCCCCTCGCTGGCCGTCTTCGCCCTGGTCCAGCGGCGGATCACGGCCGGTCTGCTCGCCGGGGCGGTGAAGAGCTGATGAGGACCCGCATCCCCTTGGTGCTGCTCGCCGTCCTGCTGCTCCTCACGGGCTGCTCGGCGCCGGACCGGCGCGCGGGCGGCCCGATCACCCTGCGCTTCCAGTCCCTCGCCTGGCAGCAGGAGTCCGTCGCCGCCAACAAGGCTCTGGTGAACGAGTGGAACGCGACGCATCCCGATGTCAGGGTCGAGTACGTCCAGGGCAGCTGGGACAGCGTCCACGACCAGCTGCTCACCTCCTTCGAGGGCGGCGAGGCCCCGGACGTCATCCACGACGCCTCCGACGACCTGGCCGACTTCGCCTACGGCGGCTATCTCGCCGACCTGACCGATCTCCTCCCGGCACGCCTCAAGTCCGACGTGCCACAGGCGAGTTGGGACACAGCTGCCTTCGGTCACGGCGTCTACGGCGTGCCGTTCCTCCAGGAACCCCGGGTGCTGATCGCCAACGCCTCCTGGCTGCGCGCGGCGAAGGTGCGCATCCCCACTCCCGAACACCCCTGGACGTGGCCGGAGTTCAGACAGGTGGCGAAGACGCTCAGCGGGCCCGGCCGATACGGCGTGGCCTGGCCGCTGAAGGAACCCGTCTCCGCCACGCTCAACCTCTCTCTGTCGGCGGGCGGCCGGGTCTTCCACCGGGCCGCGGACGGCAAGGTGACCGTGCGCTTCACCTCCGCCGACGCGGTCGTTCCCCGTACGGTCCACGACCAGGTCGCCGTCGACCACAGCGCCCCCGCCTCGACACTGGGCAGCGGCGGCTCGGACACCCTGCCCGGCTTCTTCGGCGGCCGGTACGCCATGGTCCCGCTGGGCTTCTCCTACCGCCAGCAGATCGCGCAGCAGGCGCCGAAGGGCTTCCGCTGGCAGGTGCTGCCCGCCCCCGCGGGCGCAGCGGGGCTCACCCAGGGCGTCAGCCCGCAGACCCTGTCCGTCTCGGCCGACTGCCCGCACAAGAAGGAAGCCGCCGCGTTCATCGACTTCCTGCTGCGGCCGAAGAACATGGTCCGGCTCGCCCTCGGCGACTGGATGCTGCCCACCGGCACCCAGGCCCTGAAGGACCCCGCCCTGCACACCGAGGAGAACGGCTGGGCGACAGGCACGGCCCTGGCGGCCCGACTGCGACCGGCACCCGCCCAGACGGTCCGCGGCTACCCCGAGTGGAAGGACAAAGTGGCCACCCCGGCCTTCCAGGAGTACTACAGCGGCGCCATCGGCCTCCCCGAGCTGCGCAGACGCCTGGAGCAGGACGGCGACCTGGTGCTGGCCCGATACCAGCGGTGAGCGGATGCCCGAGGAGCGCCGACCTGCTCACCCCGGACCCGGATCCTCTGCCGGACGGGGTCCCTCTCCCGTGGTGCCGGGTCCGCTGGCGGCGGGGCGGCACGGGGCAGGGCCCGCCGGTTCCCCGAGGGAGCCGGCGGGCCCTGCGGCGCCGGGTGGGATCAGACGGGCAGCCGCTCGCCCCGCTCGGGTGCGGGGCGCGCCACGGGCGGCTCCGGGGCCTCGTCGTGGGTGAGGTCGGGCAGCCGGTGCAGCCACTTCGGCAGGTACCAGTTGCGCTCGCCGAGCAGCGCCATCACGGCGGGCAGCAGCACCCCGCGGATGAGCGTCGCGTCGATGAGGACCGCCGCCGCCAGGCCCACGCCCATCTGCTTCATGGACTGCATCGACAGCGTGCCGAAGATCGCGAACACGGCGACCATGATCACTGCGGCGCTGGTGACGACGCCGGCCGTGGTGACCACGCCGTGCCGGATCGCCTCGGTGGTGCTGCGCCCGCGCATCCGGGCCTCGCGGATCCGGGAGACGACGAACACGTGGTAGTCCATCGACAGCCCGAACAGGATCACGAAGAGGAACAGCGGCAGCCAGGTGACGATCGCGCCGACCCCTTCCGCCCCCACCAGCGAGGCGCCCCAGCCGTGCTGGAAGACGGCGACGAGGACGCCGTACGCGGCGCCCACCGACAGCAGGTTGAGCACGATCGAGGTGAGGGCGACGGTCAGCGAGCGGAACGACAGCAGCATCAGCAGGAAGGCGAAGACGACCACGAACGCGAAGACCGGGACGACGGAGCCGAGCAGCTGGTCGTTGAAGTCGTGGTTGCCGGCCACCTGCCCGGTGATCGGCGCCTGCAGTCCGGCCACCTTGCCGAGCGTGGCGGGCCGGACGTCGTCCCGCAGCGTGTCCAGGCTCTTGACGGCCCGGTCCATGTCGGAGCCCCCGACCAGCGGCACGGAGACCAGCGCGACGTTCTGCGCGGCGTGCAGCCGGATCTCGACCGGGCCGCGCGAGGCGCCCGAGGCGATCGCCCGCGTCTTGAAGTCGGCCAGCGCCCGGCGCACTTCGGGGGCGCCGATGTCCTTGGCCTTCACGACGACCTGGGCCGGCTCGCTGCCACCGGGGAACGCGTCGTTGACGCGATCGTACGTCTGCACGATCGGCAGCGACTTGCCGAACTCCTGGTCCAGGGTGAGCTGTTGGGTCTTCATGCCGAGCGCGGGCGCCGCGACCGCCAGCAGCGCGCCGACCGCCACCACGACGGAGACCAGCGGCTTGGCCAGCACGCCGCGCAGCACGGCCGTCCAGAACCGGCTGCCCTCGTTCATGCCGTGCCTGCGGCGCCGACGGGAGAGGAACGGGATGCGCCCCTTGTCGACGCGCTCGCCGAGCAGCGACAGCAGCGCGGGCAGGACGGTGACCGATCCGACCATGGCGACCGCGACCACCATCAGCGAGGCCAGGCCCATCGCCTCGAACTCGGCGAGCCCGGTGAAGAGCATGCCCGCCATCGCCACACACACCGTGACACCGGAGACGATGATCGCCCGGCCGCTGGTGGCGGCGGCGATCCTGAGGGCGGTGCCCGCGTCCCGCCCGACCTGCCGCTCCTCGCGCTCGCGGCGCAGATAGAACAGGCAGTAGTCGACGCCGACGGCCATACCGACCAGCAGCATCACGGAGTTGGCGGTGTCGCTCATCGGCTGCAGATGGCTGACGATGCCCATCAGGCCCATCGTCGCCATGATCGCGGTGATCGCGAGCGCCACCGGCAGCAGCGCCGCCACCAGCGCCCCGAAGGCGATCAGCAGGATGCCGAGCGCCACCGGCACCGCCGAGTACTCGGCCTGCTGGAAGTCGTCCCCGAAGGCGTCCTTGTACTGCTTCTGCATGCTGGCGCCGCCGATCTCCTCGATCCGCAGGCCACCGTGCGCCTTCTGCACCCCGGCGACGGCGTTCAGCACCGGCTCGATCCGGTCGACGGCCGTGTCGGCATCACCGCGCACGTCGAACTGCACCAGCGCGCTGCGGCCGTCCCGGGAGACGGTGTGCGTGTCGTACGGCGAGGTCACGGCCGTGACCTTCCCGGTGCCTCGGACGGCCTTCACCACGTCGTCGACGGCCGAGCGGAACTCGGACCCGGTCGCCGTCACCGCGGCGTCCTTGGACTGGATCAGGACGGTCTCGCCGGCCGGCTGCTTGATCCCCGCGTCGTCGATGATCTGAGCGGCGGTGTGTGTCTCGCCCTTGAGCTGGTTGTTCTCGTCCACGTCGACCCGGCCCGCCGCCGAGCCGAGCCCCATCGCGAGCACGACGAACAGCACCCATATGCCGACGGCCGCCCAGCGGTGCCGGGCGCTCCACCCTCCGGCACGGGCGGCCAGTCCCCGCACCCGCACGTCCCTGTTTCCCATCGCGGGCTTTCCCCCTCGTGTGCGGTGACGGCCCCCTGCCGCCACATCTGCGCTTGCTCCGCTTCGACGGTATGGGCCGGATAAACACCGCTCGTCGTGCTGCCCGGTGAACTCGACGGCCCGACCGTCACCACTGGGGAGGACGGCGGCCCCTTACACCTATCCGCACGTCTCGGGGACGCGTCTCGGGGTCGTCGCACCGGGGCGCGCACCCGGACTCACCCGGAGGGACATGGCCGCAGGGACATGGGTTGTCCGTTCTGCCGTCGGCGCGGCGGTTTGTGATTACGAAAGTTTGTTGAACAAGTCACAGGTGCGTGAAGAGGTTGATCCGACGCCCGCCCATCGGCGAGAGTTTCGCGCAGTCCCGCCTCGCGCGGGCACGGCCGTCGTGCCCGCCCCCACGGGGCACGACGGCCGTTCTAGGGTGGCCGGATGACGACCTATGCGGCGCTGATGCGCGGAATCAACGTCGGCGGCGCCAAGAAGGTGCCCATGGCCGACCTCCGCACCCTGCTGACCGGCCTCGGCCACACCGGCGTACAGACGTATCTGCAGAGCGGCCAAGCCGTCTTCACCACCGGCCACGGCGACGAGGAGTCGCTGGCGGCGGAGCTGAGCCAGGCGATTCGGGAGCGGTTCGGCTTCCCGGTCGACGTACTCGTGCGCGACCACGCCTACCTCGAAGCGGTCGCCGAGGACTGCCCGTTCCCGGCCGCCGACCTGGAGCCCAAGCAGCTGCACGTCACGTACTTCTCCGCGCCCGTCACCCCGGACCGCTACGCGGGCATCGACCAGGCCGCCCTTCTCCCGGAGGAGTTCCGGCTCGGCGACCGCTGCCTCTACCTCTACGCCCCGGACGGCCTCGGCCGCTCCAAGCTCGCCGAGGTGCTGTCCCGCCGGCGCCTGACCAAGGACCTGATCGCCACGAGCCGCAACTGGAACACCGTGACCAAGCTGGTCGAACTGACGGCTACGGGAGCGTGACGGCCGCCCCCGAACCCGCGTGTGCGAGGCTCTGCTTCATGCGCTACATCATCATCGGAGCCGGAGCGGTCGGCGGGACCGTCGGCGGGCGGCTGGCCCAGGCCGGGCGCGACGTCGTCCTCGTGGCACGCGGCGGGCATCTCACGGCACTTCGCGAGCGCGGACTTCGACTGCGGGTTCCGGAAGGGGAGTTGACGTACCGACTGCCCGCCGTCGACGGGCCGGGGCCGCTCGGTGAACTGCGCGCCGAGGACGTCCTCGTGCTCGCCGTGAAGACGCAGGACACCGTGGCCGCCCTGGAGACCTGGGCCGATGCGCCCGTCGCGGGCGGCGGCACGGCCGCCGAGCGGCTGCCGCTCGTGTGCCTGCAGAACGGTGTGGAAGGCGGGCGGTTGGCGCTGCGCCGCTTCCGGCACGTCTACGGCGTCTGCGTCTGGCTGCCCTCGACCTTCGTGGAGCCCGGCGCGGTCTCCGCCGCCGGCAGTCCGCTCACCGGCATCCTGCATCTCGGCCGTGTGCCGCACGGCACCGACGACACCGCCCGGCGGATCGCCGCCGACCTGGCGGACGCCCGCTTCGAGGCCCCGGTCGTGCCCGATGTGGCCCGCTGGCAGTACGCCAAGCTGCTCGGGAACCTCGCCAACGCCCTCGAAGCGGTGAGCGGCCCCGTCGCCGGCGAGGCCGCCCAGGCGCTGTACGCGCGCGTGCGGGCCGAGGGCGAGGCGGTGCTCGACGCGGCGGGGATCGCGTACGCGAGCGCGGCGGAGCAGCGCGCGGCCCGCGGCGACAAGATCACCCTGGTGCCGCTGGACGGCGCCCCGCGCGGCGGCGGTTCCTCCTGGCAGTCCCTGGCCCGGGGCACCGGCACCATCGAGGCCGACCACCTCAACGGGGAGATCGTCCTCCTCGGACGGCTGCACGGCATACCGACCCCGCTGAACGAGCTGCTCCAGCGGCTCGCCAACCGGTTCGCGCGCGAGCGCCGGGCCGCCGGGTCGATGCCGGTCGAGGACCTGGTGCGCCTTGCGAACGAGGCGGTGGCGGCGGCCCGTTGATCCACACGCGCATTCTTGGTTGATCTTCCGGCCGAATTGGCGTTTCGTATGCGCCGGACAGGCGCGAGCCGCTCGTGCCGCGCCCGCGGGATCGGGACAGGACGTGGACGGGGGAACGGTGGACGACTGCACGGAGGACGCCGGGCGGCGGCTCGCGGCCCGGTTCGAGGCGGACCGGCCCCATCTCGCCGCCGTGGCCCATCGGTTGCTCGGCTCGGCCACGGAGGCCGACGACGCTCTGCAGGAGGCCTGGCTGCGGGCCCGCGAGGCCGACCTCGGCGAGGTGCGGAACCTGACCGGCTGGCTGACCACCGTGGTGACGCGGGTCTGCCTCAACCTGCTGCGGGCCCGCCGCAACCGGCGCGAGGAGTTCCTCGACGCCCACGACAGCGCCGCCCACGACAGCGCCCACGACAGCGACCACGGCACACTCTCGGTCGCGGCCGAGGCCGGCGACCCCGCCCGGGAGGCGCTGCTGGCCGACGAGGTCGGGGTCGCGCTGCTGGTCGTCCTCGACACCCTCGGCCCGGCCGAGCGGGTCGCCTTCGTGTTGCACGACCTGTTCGCCGTGCCCTTCGAGGAGATCGCCCCGCTGGTCGAGCGGACCCCGGCCGCCACCCGGCAGCTGGCCAGCCGGGCCCGCCGCCGCGTCCAGGGCCGGCCGCCCGTGTCCTCCGCCGACGCCGTACGCCGGCACCGGGCCGTCGAGGCGTTCCTGGCCGCCACCCGCGGCGGCGACTTCACGGCCCTGGTCGCCCTGCTCGACCCGGACGTGGTGCTGCACGCCGACGCTCGGGTCGTGCCCACGCCCGAGCCGATCACCGTGCGGGGCGCCGTGCCCGTCGCCCAGGGAGCGATGGCCGCGGTGGATCGTGCCCGCTTCACCGGACTCGCCCTGCTGGACGGCGAGTTCGGCCTGGTCATGGCGCCGTACGGGCGGCCTCGTGTGGTCCTGGCCTTCGCCTTCGGCGCGGACGGCCGGATCACCCGGATCGATGTCGTGGCGGAGCCGGAACGTCTGCGCGGGACGGAGATCGCGGTGGTGGACCCGGCGCACCCGGAAGCCGTCGGGCCGGGCGAAGTGGACCAGAGAGACGGGGGCGAAGTGGATCGGGACACTGCGCCACCGCGCGACTAGCCTCACTGTCATGACGTACCGCGAGATGGCCGCCGAACCCGCCCCGACCCGTGTCGACTTCTTCTTCGACCCGGCCTGCCCCTTCGCCTGGATCACCTCCCGCTGGCTCCTGGAGGTCGAGCGGCTGCGCCCGCTCGACCTCCGGTTCCGGGCGATGAGCCTGTACCTGCACAACGACGGCAATGAACTCCCCGACTGGTACCGGGACCTGGTGGACCGTTCGATCGGCCCGGTGCGGGTCGCCGTGGCCGCCGCCGAGCAGCACGGCGATACGGTGCTGCGTGACCTGTACACCGCCTTCGGCACCCGGATCCACGAACGCGAGATCAAGGACTTCGACCAGGTGATCGGCGAGTCGCTGACCGAACTCGGCCTGCCCGCCGAGTTGGCGGCCGCCGCCCACGACCCGTCGTACGACGACGCGGTGCGCCGCAGCCACGAGGCCGGCGTGGAGCCGGAGTCCGGCGGCTACGTGGGCACGCCGACCCTGCACGTCGACGGCACGGTGTGGTTCGGCCCCGTGCTGCGCGCCGTTCCGCGAGGCGACGAGGCCGCGGAACTGTTCGACAGCTTCCGGGTGTTGGCCCGCCACCCCGACCTCTTCGAACTCAAGCGCACCCGCACCGGTGGCCTCCGCTTCGACTGACCGTGCGTCACGTTGGCTGATAAGTGCCCCTCATGTGCCGTGCGTTCGCCGATCGTGTGACGCGCGGGCCGCGAGCGGCGCAGAACGAAGCGCCGCCGCGGTCCGACGCCACAGGGGAGCGCCGGACCCGACGGCCCCTCTACCACGCGTCCGGCCTTCGAGGCCACCGCTCACCGAACTTCGCGACAAACCCATGAGGACGTCCCTAGGGTGAAGCGCGCGGACGGCCGGAGAGGGGGCGGATGAGCGTGGCGGGGAGACCATCACGAGCGTTGCCGCGCTGGTGCGGGGCCGGGGTGTCAGGGCGACCGGGAACGGGCGCCGACCTCGTGGCCCACGCCCGGCACGCGCGCGTGGCCCTGCGCCGCCGCGCGACCCCCGAACGCCCCCTCGCCTGCCCCGAAACGGTCGTGCCGGTCGCGCACCCGGCTGCTCCCCGGAGCCCGGTCAACGGACGCCGGTCACCCGGACGGGTGGCGATTTTCGGCCCGATCGGCGGTGTCGCGCCCGGCGTCTTCGAGTCGCCCGTGCCCCCGCCGGGGCCGTCCGCCGCGGCCGCTGCGCACCGGCGCGACCGCGCCGACATCCGGCCCCGCGCCGACGAGGCCGTCCGCACCGGACCCCGCGCCCGCAGCAGCGACCGGACCGAGGCGACGCCCCGCGCCCGCGGCGGCCACGCGCGTCCCCGCCCCGGCGCGGCGGGCATCAGCACGTGCACCTGCAACATCGGTAACGTCAGCGGTACCGGCACCTTCGGTGACCGGGGCCCGACCGCCATGGGCGCAGAAGCAGGGGGTCCGGAGCCCGGGGCGCAACCGCGCCCGCGTGCGGACCGAGCCCCGGCGAGCCCGGTCGCCCGCGCCGAAGCCAACCCCCCACACCCGCAGGCTCCTTGGGTCCACGAGCGAGGACAGGACATGAGCACCTACAACTTCGGTAACACCGGCGGCCCGGCCGACTTCGGTGATTACGGCCACATCGACATGAGGAACGGCACGCCCGACCTCGAGACCCTCATGGTCCTCGCCGGTCGGCTCACCGACGCGCTGCGAGCCGAGTACCCGGGGATCGTCGGGTACGGGGAGATCATCCAGGGCGCGCTGCAGCAGTCCGCCGACGACGGCCTGCCGCCCAACCGGGGCCGGATCCGCATCGCGCTGGAGAACATCGCCATCGCGGCGGGAGCCGGGACCGGCAGCCTCAACTTCACCCGGCAACTCACCCACGCATTCGACCTGTGACCCACCGGAGCCCCGCCGCACCGGGGCTCCGCCAAGCCCTCGACCGATCGGTCGCACGCGGCTCGGGCTGACGCAGCGGTCAGGCGCCCAGTGCCGCCAGCGCCGGTCGGACCGCCGCGTCGTAGCGCTCCAGGAGCACCCGCGCCACCTCGGGCGCAGGCCCGAGCACGTCCGCCAGTACGTCCGCCTCGGCCGCGCCCCGCGCGATACGGTCCGGGAGGAAGCCGGGGGCCAGGACGTACGGCGCGACGGCGACCCGCTCGCAGCCGAGGGCGCGCAGCTCGGCCACGGCGTCCTCGGTGCGGGGCAGGGATGCGGAGGCGAACGCAGGCCGCACGGCGCACCAACCGGTGTGCCACCACTCCCGCGCGATGTCGGCGATCACTGCGATCGCCTCCGGGTCGGAGGACCCCGCCGAGGCCAGGACGACTCCGGTCGAGGACTTGTCGGCGGGCGTCAACCCCGCCTCGTACAGGCGCCGTTCCAGCGCCGACAGCAGCAGCGGGGACGGGCCGAGCACATCCGCCTGGCGGATCCGCAGCCTCGCCGGCGCCTCACGCAGCACGGTGGGGATGTCGGCCTTGGCGTGGAAGGCGCGGGTCAGCAGCAGCGGCAGCGCGACGACGTCCCGCACCCCCTCCGCCGCGAGGGACTCCAGCACCCCGTGCACGGACGGGACGTTGAAGTCCAGGAAGCCGGTCTCCACGCGCAGCCCCGGCCGCACCGACCGCACCCGCTCCACCAGGGCGTGCACGGCCCGGGCATGCCGCGGATCGTGGCTGCCGTGGGCGATGACGAGGAGGACCGGCCGGTGCATGGTTGCCTCAGCCCTTCACCAGCAGGCCGCGGCTGCGCAGCACCCACCGCTCCAGCGGGCTGAAGATCAGCAGGTCGATGGCGATGCCGACGAACAGGATGAGCAGGATGGCCTCGAACACCATCGCCATGTCGCTGGCGGTGCGGGCGTTCTCCAGCAGCTGGCCGAGACCCACACCCAGGTCGGGGAAGCTCGCGATGATCTCGGCGGCCATCAGCGAACGCCAGGAGAAGGCCCAGCCCTGCTTCAGGCCCGCCACATAGCCGGGCATCGCGGCAGGCAGGACCACGTGCCGGACACCCTTGAGGCCCGTCGCGCCGAGGGTGCGGCCCGCGCGCAGGAACAGCGGCGGCACCTGGTCCACACCCGACACCAGACCGTTGGCGATCGAGGGGACCGCGCCGAGCAGGATCACCGCGTACATCATCGAGTTGTTCAGGCCCAGCCAGATCACGGCCGGCGGCACCCACGCCACCGACGGCAGCGACTGCAGTCCGGACAGGATCGGGCCGATGGCCGCGCGCACGAACTTCACCCGGGCCACCAGCAGACCCAGCGGGGTGCCGATGAGCAGCGCGAAGAAGAAGCCCAGCAGACCGCGCGAGACGCTGGTCCAGATGTAGCCGAGCAGCTCGCCCTTCATCCAGGCGTCCTTGAACGCGCCGCCCACGGCCGCCGGCGACGGCAGCTTGCTCGGGTTGTCGACGACCGGGTACAGCAGCGACCAGACCGCGAGGACCACGGCGATCGCGACGATGGGCGGCAGGATCTTGTTGACGAACGTCTGCCGGAAGGGCGTACGGCCGACGACACCGCTCTCCAGCGCGTCCAGACCCGCCTCGACGCTCCCTGCGTCCGGAAGGACGGTCTTCGTCGTGTCAGTGCTGGCCATGACGGCGGATCTCCCCACGCAGTACTTCGGTGATCTCCAGGGACAACTCCGCCACCGGGGCGTCCTCGATGCGGCGCGGCTGCGGTATGTCGACCTGCCACTCACGGGCGATCCGCCCCGGCCGGGACGACAGCAGCACGACCCGCTGCGCGAGCCGCACCGCCTCGCGCACGTTGTGCGTGACGAACAGGACGGAGAGCCCGGTCTCCGCCCAGATGCGGGTCAGCTCGTCGTGCAGCACGTCCCGCGTGATGGCGTCCAGCGCCGCGAACGGCTCGTCCATCAGCAGCAGATTGCTCTCCTGCGCGAGCGCGCGGGCCAGCGCCACGCGCTGGCGCATCCCGCCCGACAGCTCGTGGACGCGCTTGCCGTGGGCGCCCTGCAGCCGGACCAGTTCGAGCAGCTCCTCGGCCTTGCCGCGTCGCTCGGGCTTGGGAACTCCCCGCAGTTTCAGGGCGAGTTCGATGTTCTTGCCCGCGGTCAGCCACGGGAACAGGGCGTGCTCCTGGAACATCAGGGCCGGGCGGCCCTCCGTCGTGATGGAGCCGACGGTGGGCCGGTCCAGCCCGGCCACCAGGTTCAGCAGCGTGGACTTGCCGCAGCCCGAGGCTCCCAGGAGGGTGACGAACTCGCCGGGTGCGACATCGATGCTGATGTCGTCCAGGACGAGCTGCTGCCCCCCGGGTGTCGCGAAGGACTTCGAGACATGCTCGAGGCGTGCCGCGTGGTCGACCGACTCGTCGGCCTTGGCGAGAGTCGTGGCCATGGTCGTCACCTCCTGGGAAGTCGTCTGGGATCGCGTCGGGTTCTGCGTCAGCTGCTGCCGAGACCGGCGGCGCTGACGGTGCTCTCGCCGGAGGCCTTGAGGACCTTGTTGAGGATCGTCAGGTCGTAGATCCCCTTCAGGTTCGGCTTGTCCAGCAGCCCGGCCTGGACCGCGTGGTCCGCCTCGGTGCCGAGCGTCGCGGCCAGCGGGTCGTCGGTGAACCGGATGGACTTCCACGCCGGATCCAGGACGTTCGCGGGCAGCGCCTTGCCGGAGTCCGCCGCCAGCTGCTTGTTGGCGGCCGCCTTCGCCTGGTCGGGGTTGGCGTTGATCCACTTGTTGGCCTCGACCGAGGCCTTCAGTACGGCCTCGACCGCCTTCGGGTGCTTCTTGAGGAAGTCCTGCCGCACGATGATGTTCGTGATCACGAACTTCTTGTCCGGCCACAGCGACGACTCGTCCAGCAGCACCTTGCCGCCCTCGGCGACCAGCTTGGACGCGGTCGGTTCCGGCACCCAGGCACCGTCGACGGAGCCGGAGGCGTAGGCGTCCGGGGTGATCTTGTTGTCGGTGCGGACGACCGTGACGTCACCCTTGCCGCTCTGCGCGTCCACCTTCCAGCCCTGCTCCGCGGCCCAGTTGAGGAACGCGACGTCCTGGGTGTTGCCCAGCTGCGGGGTGGCGATCTTCTTTCCCTTGACGTCCTTCAGGGACGAGATCTTCTTCGGGTTCACCACCAGCTTCACGCCGCCGGAGGCCGAACCACCGATGATCTTCAGGCTCTTGCCGTCCGACTTGGTGTAGCCGTTGATCGCGGGGGACGGGCCGATCCAGCCGATGTCGATGGAACCGGAGTTGAGGGCCTCGATCTCGGACGGGCCCGCGTTGAAGGTCGCGGGCGAGACCCTGGTCGCGCCCAGCTCCTTCTGGAAGAAGCCCTTCTGGATGCCGACCAGCGCGGTCGCGTGGGTCAGGTTCCCGAAGTACCCGATCTTGACGGAGTCGAGTCCGTCGATCTTCTTGGCCCCGGCGGCGACCTTGGCGGTGTCGTCGGTCTTGGCCTCGGAGCCGTAGCCGCAGGCGGCGAGAGCGAGCAGGGGGAGAGCGGCGAGCGCGGCTGTGCCGCGACGAAACAGCGGGGAGCGGTTGGCAGGCACGGGAGGTGTTCCTCTCGTTGGCCCGGCGGTCACGGTCTTTCAGGTCGTGGCCGGGAAGTCGGCAGGTCTTCGTCTACAGCGGTGGGGGGTGAGGGCGCGCCAGCGGTGCGCGTACGTCAGCGCACACATCGGGCGACCCCGCCCTGCCCGCTGCCGAGGGCGCCGCTGCCGATGCGGCCGCCCTCCTTCGCGAACGTCGAGTAGACATCGGTCGGATTCATGCTCAGAAGTCCCAGCCGTCGTCGTCGGCCGCGTCCTTGACCGGAATGGGCGCGGCGAACGACTCGCCGACCATGCCCGCGGTCAGCGTGGTGCCGTCGGCCGGGTCGATCAGGATGAAGGAGCCCGTGCGGCGGGAGTCGGCGTAGGAGTCGACCGGCAGCGGCTCCGCGGTGCGGATCTTCACCCGGCCGATGTCGTTGGCGACGAGCTGTCCGGGGTGCGGGTGCAGGGACAGGTCGTCCAGCGTCAGCCGGGACGGGATGTCCTTCACGATCGCCTTGACTGTGCGGGTGCCGTGCTTGAGCAGCACCCGGTGGCCGACGGTCAGCGCGGCGTCGGCGACATGGCAGACGGTCGCCTCCACGTCCTGCGTGGTGGCCGGCGCGTCCTTCGTCGGCACGATCAGGTCACCGCGCGAGACGTCGATGTCGTCCGCGAGCAGCACCGTCACCGACTGGGCCGTCCAGGCCACGTCGACCGGCTCGCCCAGGAGGTCGATGCCCGAGATCGTCGTCGTACGACCGGACGGCAGCACCGTGACCTGCTCGCCGACGCGGAACGTGCCCGCCGCGATCTGGCCCGCGTAGCCCCGGTAGTCCGGGTGCTCGGCGGTCTGCGGCCGGATCACGTACTGCACGGGCAGCCGCGCGTGGCAGTGTGTCAGGTCGTGGCTGACCGGCACGGTCTCCAGGTGTTCGAGGACGGTCGGGCCGCCGTACCAGTCCATGTTCGCGGACGGCTCCACCACGTTGTCGCCGACGAGCGCCGAGATC
Source organism: Streptomyces yokosukanensis (assembly GCF_001514035.1). GTDB lineage: Bacteria > Actinomycetota > Actinomycetes > Streptomycetales > Streptomycetaceae > Streptomyces > Streptomyces yokosukanensis. The sequence goes on from NZ_KQ948212.1 coordinate 239,529, forward strand.
GGGATGGCGGTGACCTCGGGGACGCCCAGCTCGGTCGCGTACGCCGTGAACTCCTCGGCGATCGCCGCGAACACGTTCTCCTCGTACCCGACGAGGTCCATCTTGTTGACCGCGAGGACGACGTGCGGGACGCGCAGCAGGGCCGCGATCGCCGCGTGCCGGCGGGTCTGCTCGACCACGCCGTTGCGGGCGTCGACGAGGACCACCGTCAGCTCGGCGGTGGAGGCTCCGGTGACCATGTTGCGGGTGTACTGCACATGGCCCGGCGTGTCGGCCAGGATGAAACGGCGGCGGGGCGTGGCGAAGTAGCGGTACGCCACGTCGATGGTGATGCCCTGCTCCCGCTCGGCACGCAGGCCGTCGGTGAGCAGCGCGAGGTCGGGGCCGTCCTGGCCGCGGCTCGCGGAGGCCCGCTCCACGGCCTCCAGCTGGTCGGCGAGGACCGACTTGGAGTCGTGCAGCAGCCGTCCGACGAGCGTGGACTTGCCGTCGTCGACGGAGCCGGCGGTGGCGAACCGCAGCAGCGTGGTGGCCGAGAGCGCCTCGGTCGTGATCGTGCTCATGGCTAGAAGTACCCCTCGCGCTTGCGGTCTTCCATCGCGGCCTCGGACATCTTGTCGTCGGCACGGGTCGCGCCCCGCTCGGTGAGCCGGGAGGCCGCGATCTCGGCGATCACGTCGTCCAGCGTGGTCGCGTCGGAGTCGACGGCGCCGGTGCAGGACATGTCGCCGACGGTGCGGTAGCGCACGAGCCGCTTCTCGATGCTCTCGCCGTCCTTCGGGCCGCCCCACTCGCCCGCGGTCAGCCACATGCCGCTGCGCCGGAACACGTCGCGCTCGTGGGCGAAGTAGATCTCCGGCAGCTCGATGCCCTCGCGGGCGATGTACTGCCAGACGTCCAGCTCGGTCCAGTTGGACAGCGGGAAGACCCGGACGTGCTCGCCCGGGGCGTGCCGGCCGTTGTACAGGTTCCACAGCTCGGGGCGCTGGCGGCGGGGGTCCCACTGGGAGAACTCGTCGCGCAGCGAGAACACCCGCTCCTTGGCGCGGGCCTTCTCCTCGTCCCGGCGGCCGCCGCCGAAGACCGCGTCGAACTTCTCGCTGCGGATCCTCTCCGTCAGCGGAAGCGTCTGCAGCGGGTTGCGGGTGCCGTCGGGACGCTCCTTCAGCACACCGCGGTCGATGTAGTCCTGGACGGAGGCCACATGGAGGCGCAGCCCATGGGCGGCCACCACACGGTCCCGGTACTCAAGGACCTCGGGGAAGTTGTGTCCCGTGTCCACATGCAGCAGCGAGAACGGCACGGCGGCCGGCGCGAACGCCTTCAGTGCCAGATGCAGCATGACGATGGAGTCCTTGCCACCGGAGAACAGGATCACCGGGTTCTCGAACTCGCCCGCCACCTCGCGGAAGATGTGCACCGCCTCGGACTCCAGCGAGTCCAGGTGCGAGAGGGCGTACGGGCTGTCCGTACCCTCACCGCCGGTCGCGGCCTTGGCGACGGTCGTCATGCCAGTCCCCTCTCGCTCAGCAGGGCGTACACCGACGCCGCCGACTCCCGCACGCTCTGGTGCTGCGACTCGATCCGCAGATCCGGTGTCCGGGGCTCCTCATAGGGGTCGTCGACCCCCGTCAGCCCGGTCAGCTCACCCGCGGCCTGCTTGGCGTACAGACCCTTCACATCGCGGACGCTGCACACCTCGACCGGGGTCGCCACGTGGATCTCCAGGTACGGCGTTCCGTGCTCCGCGTGCCGCCCCCGCACCGCCTCGCGGCTGTCGGCGTAGGGCGCGATCACCGGCACCAGCGCCTTGACGCCGTTGCGGGCGAGCAGCTCGGCGACGAAGCCGATGCGCTGCACATTGGTGTGCCGGTCGGCGCGGGAGAAGCCGAGGCCCGCCGAGATGAACTCGCGGATCTCGTCGCCGTCGAGCACCTCGACGCGGTGGCCCTCGTCCCGCAGCAGGCCGGCCAGCTCGTACGCGATGGTGGTCTTGCCGGCGCTCGGCAGACCCGTGAGCCAGACGGTGGCTCCGGTGGTCACGTGGTTCTCCTGGGTTGCATTGGTCGCTTCCGTCGCAGCCGTACTAGCGGGAGCTGTGGACGCCGTGTGAGTGGCCGTGTTGGTCGTCATGCGTGCAGCCCGCACTCGGTCTTGGCGCGGCCCGCCCAGCGGCCGGCCCGCGCGTCCTCGCCCTCGAGGACCCTGCGGGTGCACGGGGCGCAGCCGACGGAGGGGTAGCCGTCCATCAGCAGCGGGTTGGTGAGGACGCCGTGCTCGGCGACGTAGGCGTCCACGTCGTCCTGCGTCCAGCGGGCGATCGGGGAGACCTTGACCTTCTGCCGCTTCTCGTCCCAGCCGACCACCGGGGTGTTCGCCCGGGTCGGGGACTCGTCGCGGCGCAGGCCGGTCGCCCACGCCCGGTAGGCCTTCAGGCCCTCTTCCAGCGGCGCGACCTTGCGCAGGGCACAGCACAGGTCGGGGTCGCGGTCGTGCAGCCTCGGGCCGTACTGCGCGTCCTGTTCGGCGACCGTCTGCTTCGGGGTGAGCGTGATGACGTCGACGTCCATCACGGCCTCGACGGCGTCCCGGGTGCCGATGGTCTCCGGGAAGTGGTAACCGGTGTCGAGGAAGACGACGTCGACGCCCTTCAGCACGCGTGAGGCGAGATGGGCGACGACGGCGTCCTCCATGGAGGACGTGACGCAGAACCCCGTGCCGAAGGTGTCGACCGCCCACGTGAGGATCTCCAGGGCGGAGGCGTCCTCCAGGTCGCGGCCCGCCTGCTCGGCGAGCGCCTTCAACTCGTCGTTCGTACGGTCCTTCTGCTCCGTCGTCATATCCGGTCGTCCCCTCCGTGGTCGGCGCGCTGCAGCCCTCGCGCGAGCAGCCCGAGGAACTTCAGCTGGAATGCGCGGTTGCACGCCCCGCATTCCCAGGCGCCGTGGCCCTGCTCGCTCGGACGCAGGTCCTCGTCGCCGCAGTAGGGGCAGTAGAAGGGCGCGGCCCGCTCGCTCACGACAGCTCCTCCCCTTCTTCTGAGGCTCGGTTCGCGAAGTTCACGACAGCTCCTCCTCGGAAGCGCGCGCAGCCCAGGTGGCGAACCGCTCGCCGTCGGCGCGCTCGGCCTGGAAGCGCCTCAGGACCCGCTCGACGTAGTCGGGCAGCTCCTCCGCGGTGACCTTCAGGCCGCGCACCTTGCGGCCGAAGCCCGGCTCCAGGCCGAGTGCGCCGCCGAGGTGCACCTGGAAGCCCTCGACCTGTTCGCCCTGGTCGTTCAGGACCAGCTGGCCCTTGAGGCCGATGTCCGCGACCTGGATCCGGGCGCAGGCGTTGGGGCAGCCGTTGATGTTGATGGTGAGCGGCTCGTCGAACTCGGGCAGGCGGCGCTCCAGTTCGTCGATCAGCGCGATGCCGCGCGCCTTGGTCTCCACGATGGCGAGCTTGCAGAACTCGATGCCGGTGCAGGCCATGGTGCCGCGGCGGAACGGGGACGGGCTGACCGTGAGGTCCAGCGACTCGAGTCCCGCCACCAGGGACTCGATCTGCGCCTCCTCGACGTCGAGCACGATCATCTTCTGCTCGACGGTGGTGCGGACCCGGCCCGAGCCGTGGGCTTCGGCGACCTCGGCGATCTTGGCGAGCAGGGTGCCGTCGACCCGGCCGACGCGCGGCGCGAAACCGACGTAGAACCGGCCGTCCTTCTGCGGGTGCACACCCACGTGGTCGCGCCAGCGCTCCAGCGGCTGCGCGGGGGCCGGACCGTCGGCCAGCTTCCGCTGGAGGTACTCGTCCTCCAGCACCTGCCGGAACTTCTGCGCACCCCAGTCGGCGACGAGGAACTTGAGGCGGGCACGGGTGCGCAGCCGGCGGTAGCCGTAGTCGCGGAAGATCGAGATGACACCCTCGTAGACGTCCGGCACCTCGTCCAGCGGCACCCAGGCGCCGAGCCGCACGCCGATCTTCGGGTTGGTGGACAGACCGCCGCCGACCCACAGGTCGAATCCGGGGCCGTGCTCCGGGTGGTCGACGCCGACGAAGGCGACGTCGTTGATCTCGTGCGCCACGTCCAGCAGCGGCGAGCCGGAGACCGCGGACTTGAACTTGCGGGGCAGGTTCGAGAACGCCTTGTTGCCGACGATGCGCCGGTGGATCTCCTCGACGGCGGGGGTGCCGTCGATGATCTCGTCCGCGGCGATGCCGGCGACCGGGGAACCGAGGATCACGCGCGGCGTGTCGCCGCAGGCCTCGGTGGTGGACAGGCCGACCTCCTCCAGCCGGTTCCAGATCTCGGGCACGTCCTCGATCCGGATCCAGTGGAACTGGATGTTCTGCCGGTCGGTGATGTCCGCGGTGCCGCGCGCGAACTCCTGGGAGATCTCGCCGATCACCCGCAGCTGGCGCGTCGACAGTCGCCCGCCGTCGATGCGCACCCGCAGCATGAAGTACTCGTCGTCCAGCTCCTCCGGCTCCAGGATCGCGGTCTTGCCGCCGTCGATCCCGGGCTTGCGCTGGGTGTACAGCCCCCACCAGCGCATCCGCCCGCGCAGGTCGTTCGGGTCGATCGAGTCGAAACCGCGCTTGGAGTAGATCGTCTCAATACGTGTCCGCACATTGAGACCGTCGTCGTCCTTCTTGAACTGCTCGTTGCCGTTCAACGGGGTGAAGTGACCCACGGCCCACTGACCCTCACCACGGTGACGGCTCACCTTGCGGCGGGGCGCGGAGGCGGCAGGGTTCGGCGGAGTGGCGGCCATGGTTCTACGTCCTTCGGGACCGATGGGAATCAGCTCTGACCTGCGCAGACGCGGGCACGCGGGCAGGCGTACGCGGCATTGCGCACAGGGGATCAGGGTGCGGGGGGTTCTCGGCGGTGCTGGGGCGTCAGCTCGCCGGACAGATGGCGCTGGACATGCGGCCGAGGTCGACGTGCCGCCGACTCACCAAGGCAATTCCAGTTCCAGACATGACGGAAGCGTGTCACGGCGATCTGGACACAGTCCAGCTTTATCCAACATGTGGACACCCTTGTCTCGGACCATGAGACAAGGGTGTTGTCGCTCACATACCCCGCCGCACGGCTTGTCCCGGCAGGCCGGGCGGGGTATCGGCGGGGTGTCAGGCGCGATGCGCCTCGGGCCAGGGCCCCGGCGTCATCACGTCCGGCTCCAGCTCGACCTTGGTGTCGAACAGCTTGAAGCCGCGCCGCTGGTAGTTGTCCATGGCGAACTCGCCGTCCTTGCTGCACGTGTGCAGCCATACCCGTTTCGTCGGCGTCCGCCGCGGCCACCGCTCGGCCAGGTCCCAGGCGCGCGCCGCGCCGTACGACAGCAGATGGCCGCCGATGCGCCGGCCGCGGAAGGCGGGGATCAGTCCGAAGTAGACGATCTCGACCGCGCCCTCGTCCTGCGGCTCCAGCTCCACATAGCCCGCCGGGGTGCCCCGGTCGAAGGCCACCCAGGTCTCCACGCCGGGCCGGTCCAGATGCTCCTGCCACCGGGCGTAGGTCCAGCCGAGCCGGTCGGTCCAGCGGATGTCGCCGCCGACGGAGGCGTACAGGAAGCGGCTGAACTCGGGGGAGGGGACCTCGGCACGGACGATCCGGACGTCGCCCTCGGGCGCGGCGGCGGGCAGGAGGTCGGCCGGGGACGTCTGCTCCAGGGACCAGGTGGTGACGGGGACGCTGCTCATGCGGGCCAGGGAACCATCCCGCCGCCCGGTCTGTCGATCGGGTCTGCCGATCGCCCGGGTCACCCGGAGCCGGCCCCGGTCACCGTGGAGGCGCCCCCGGTCACTCCAGCGAGCGGTCCAGATCGGCCAGGGGCACGGCGAAGAGCATCCGGTCCGACAGCGACCACACCTCGCCCGTCTCCTGCCAGTAGGAGAGGGACCCCGCCGACGCGGCCCAGCAGCGGTGCGAACCGTCCGCGCCGCAGCGCGCCGCCGTCGCTCCCCCGGTGTCCTGCCGCCACAGCGCGCCATGTCCGTCCTGCGCCCCGGGCAGACGTCCCACGTACCAGGACGCCCGGTCCGTCCCCGGCCGCCGGTACGCCAGCACGCCCCGGATCCCGGCCGCCCGGGTCCGGTACGCCTCCACCGCCTTCACCCGGCCCGCGGCGTCCGCGGCGAGCAGCCCGCCGCGCGCGGGATCCGTACTGAAGGAGTACCGCCACAGCCGGGCGTTCCGGTCGCCGTCCGGTGCGGTCCACTCCGCGGCGACCAGGCTGTCCGGCGCGGAGCCCCGGTCGAGGGCCAGCGCGCCGGGGCAGGGCGGGCCGGAGCGGGCGCAGCGCCCGGCGGTGAACCGGTACGACCCGATCGCGGGCATCACATAGCGGTAGCCGTCGGCCGACCAGCCGCCGGGGACCCGGCCGACGGCGGGTCCGTCGACGCTGGTGTGCTGGATCCGGTCGAGGTCGTAGACGTACAGCGCGTCGGCGCTGCCGGTCCTGGTGGTGACCAGCAGCTTGTTCTGGTACCAGACCATGCCGGAGATCGCCGAGGACAGGCCCCGGTAGTCACGGCCGCCGTCGACCGGCACCACCAGCAGCACCCAGCGGTAGGCGAGACGGGCGGGGTCGTCGGCGTCCACGAAGGCGACCCTGGCCAGACCCCGCTCGGCGGCGGGGCCGCTGGTCGTGCTGTGGGTCCAGCCGGCGAGGACGACCCGGTGGCTGCCCCACACGCCGTCGTCGTCGGCGTCCCCGGAGGTGGTCACCGACGCCGGCCGCCAGCCGGTGCCGGTGGTGTCGGCCGGGTCCCAGCAGTAGGCACGCGTGGCCGGCGGGGTCACCGGCAGGGACGCGCGGTCGGCGGCGCCGCAGTCGCCGGACGCGCTCATCCCGCGGTCAGCGCTCGCCAGGACCGCGTCCACGCCGACCGGGTGGCCCATCGCGGCCGAGAGCCGGTCCAGCGTACGGGCCGGGACCAGCCGCTCCTGGAGCCCGAGCGGGGCGGTGTCCGCCGGTGAGGAGAGCGGCTTGAGCGCGCCGGGACTGTCGGTGACGTCCGCCTGGGACGCGCTGATCAGGGTGGCGGCGGCGGTGAGCGCCAGCCCGGTCCCGGCCAGGAACGCGCGCAGCGCGGCGCCGCGTCTGCGTCGGCGGTGTCTGCCGCGATGCTTCATCTCGTCCCCTCTTCCACGGCTCCTCCGCCGCGACGACGCGCCGGCCGACGGCGCGTCAACTGCGCCTGCCGATCCCTGCGTTGACGCAAGAAGCAGCCGGGGAGGCCCGTACGCGATGCTACGGCAGCGACGGCCTGTGCAGGGCTGATACCCCGCAAATATGCCGAAGGCGCGCTCACCGGGCGGCGGGCCCGCCGCCCGGCGCGGCCGTCCGGCTGCGCGCGATCGCCGGTGCCGTCGAGGAAGGCAGCAGGTCACGAGGGTCGTCGGGAAGCAGCACCTCGATCTCGGCGTCCTCGCGGAAACGATACGGCCGATGCTGCAGAAGTTCCCCGGAATACCGTCGGATCCGGGACATCTCGGCCCGCACCGTGACCGTGCGTGAGGGATCCCCGAACAGTTCTTCGGCCAGGGCCGCCGCGCCGCGGCCGGAGCGGTGGGTGGCGAGCAGGAACAGCAATTCGGCGTGGCGAGGACTGAGTTCACGCGACCAGGGGCCCGCCGAACCGGACACCGTCAGCGTACTGCGGCCCGGCCTGGCCAGGTCCAGCACGATCCGGGTCGCGGTGCCGAGCGGTTCCTCGGTCGCCCGCAGCAGCCAGCCGTCGGCCAGCGGCTCCACCGCGCACGAACCCAGCGACGGCAGCCACCGATGCCCCGGCGCCAGCGACTTGGGCAGCGCGACCCGCTGCACGTACGGCATCCCGGACACGGCCGCCGACCAGCCGTCCCGGTCCACCACCAGCGCCCGCCCGTCCAGCCGTGCCAGCGCCGGCGCCGCCACCGCCCGCAGCCGCTCCAGCGAGTCCCGGTGCAGCTCCCGCAGCCGCGCCTCGGCCAGCTTGGCCACCGAGTTCACCCAGGAGAGGGTCGCCGGATGCATGGTCTCCAGCGGGCCGCTGACATCCACGACACCGATCAGCCGCCCGTCCCTGGGATCGGTGATCGGCGCGCCGGTGCACGTCCAGGAGGCGTGCGAGCGGACGAAGTGCTCGGCGGCGAAGACCTGTACGGGCCGCCGTACCACCGCCGGAGTGCCCACGCCGTTGGTGCCGACGACGTCTTCCCGCCAGTCCGCGCCGAGTTCGAAGCCCAGGCCGTCCGCCTTGCGCAGCACCGGCGAGGACCCCTCCCGCCACAGCACCCGGCCGTCGGCGTCCGCGACGACCATGATGTGCTGTGCGACATCGGCGACCGAAAGCAGCCCCTCGCGCAGCACCGGCAGCACATGTCGCAGCCGTGACTCCTCACGTCGGCGCCGCACTTCGTCGGAGGGCAGCAGACCGGATCTGAAGTCGTGATCGGGATCGACACCACTGCGCAGCATCCGTCCCCAGGACTGCTCGATCACCGGACGGGGCGCGATCTTCGCACGTCGACCGGCGAGTGTGGCGTCGCGTACCTCGCTCAGCAGCCGCGCCGCCTGAGTCGCGTCCAGGGCGGCCAGGCGAGCCGCGTTCATCGGCGGGTTCACCACGTGGGTCCTCCCGAAAAGGGCATCGAACATACTTGTCAAGCCGTACGGGCGGCGGTTTCCGGTCCGGCTGTGTCTCTCATATTGCCGCTCCGGGCAGGCCGGAGGCACACACTCCGCGCACGTGCCCCGACAAGTTGCAACCCCCTGCAACCCTGGTGGACGGTCGGAGGGTGGCCGAGACTTGACCCTGACGCGGGATCGCGTCCGCGGGCTCAACAGGCCCAGATGGTGGGGGTGGTGCCGTGTCGGCGCAGCACCACCCCTGCCTGGGGTGCGGGGGCGCGGCAGACTCGGGCCGGCCCGCGGTTCAGGAGTGCGGGTGTGCTCGCGCCACGATCGCCTCCAGGGCGAGGCCCGTCGGCAGGGTGCCGAAGGACGCGCCGTGGTCGCCGCCCAGGCGGGAGGCGCAGAAGGCGTCGGCCACCTCGGACGGCGCGTGCCGTACCAGGACGGAGCCCTGCAGCACCAGCGCCAGCCGTTCCACGATCCGCCTGGCCCGGCCCTCCACGGCGTCCAGGTCGGCGAGTTCGGTGAACAGGTCCTTCACGGCGCGGTCCAGGCGGTGGTCGGCGCCGTGGGAGCGGCCGATCTCGGTCAGGCAGGCGTCCAGCGCGCCCGGCTCCCGCTGCAGCGCCCGCAGCACATCCAGCGCCTGGACGTTTCCGGCGCCCTCCCAGACGGAGTTCAGCGGTGACTCCCGTACCAGCCGGGGCAGGCCCGACTCCTCGACGTACCCGTTTCCGCCCAGGCACTCCGCGGCCTCGACCGCAACGGGCGCGCAGCGCTTGGTGATCCAGTACTTGGCGGCCGGCACCGCCAGCCGCAGGAAGGCGCGTTCCTGTTCGCCGCCGTCGTCGTAGGCGGCCGCGAGCCGGAGGGACAGGGCGGTCGCGGCCTCGGACTCCAGCGCGAGGTCGGCGAGGACGTTGCGCATCAGCGGCTTGTCGAGCAACCGGCCGCCGAAGGCCTCCCGGTAGGCGCAGTGGTGGATCGCCTGGGCCACCGCCTGCCGCATCAGGCCCGCCGAGCCGAGCGCGCAGTCCAGCCGGGTGGCCGCGACCATCTCGATGATCGTCCGCACCCCGAGCCCCTCCTCGCCGACCCGGCGCGCCCAGGTGCCGGCGAACTCCACCTCCGCGGAGGCGTTGGAGCGGTTGCCCAGCTTGTCCTTCAGCCGCTGGATGAGGAAGACGTTGCGGGAGCCGTCGGGCAGGACGCGGGGGACCAGGAAGCAGGTGAGGCCGTCCGGGGCCTGGGCGAGCACGAGGAAGGCGTCCGACATCGGCGCCGAGCAGAACCACTTGTGCCCGGTCAGCGAGTACGTGCCCGACTCGGCGAGCGGCCGGGCCGCGGTGGTGTTCGCGCGGACGTCGCTGCCGCCCTGCTTCTCGGTCATGCCCATGCCGAAGAGCGCGCCGGGCTTCCGCGTCGCGGGCCGCAGCTCCCGGTCGTAGAGCGTGGACGTCAGCCGCGGCTCCCACTCGGCGGCGAGCCCGGGGTCGGTGCGCAGCGCGGGCACGGCCGCGTGGGTCATCGACAGCGGGCAGCAGTTCCCCGCCTCGACCTGGGTCCAGACCAGGAAGCCGGCGGCCCTGCGGACGTGCCCGGACGGCCGGGTCCAGGCGGCCGTCAGACCCGACGAGACGCCCTTGCCGAGCAGCCGGTGCCAGGCCGGATGGAAGTCGACCTCGTCGATCCGGTGGCCGTACCGGTCGTGCGTGCGCAGCCGCGGCGGGTGCTCGTTCGCCTGCGCCCCCCACTCCTGCAGCTGCGCCGAGCCCGCCGCGCTGCCCAGCAGGGACAGCTCCGCCCGCACCTCGTCGAGCACGTCCGAAGCGGTGTGCCGTTCGACGGCCTCCGCGAGGGCCCGGTCGGCGGTGAACAGGTCGTAGCCGACCAGCGGGGGCGGCTGGTTCGTCACGGAGTGGGTGGGGGTGCCTGCCATGATTGCGAACCTACCCCTGACAGCGGCGGTAAGGGCCTCCAGAGTCGCACAGCGGCGCCGCCGGCGGCGCAGGATGCGGTCGCCCGCCCCGGAAGGTGAGGGCGGTCCGGCGCGGCGGATACCTTTGGGTCGTGCAGCCAGCAAGTGAACCCCCCGAGCGGTCCCCCGGTCGCCTCCACCGGGCCAGGGCCCTGTACCGGAACGTCTCCAAGCGCAGGACCGCCTGGCTGTTGCTCAAGGACACCGTCAACTCCTGCATGGAGTACCGCATCCTGGGCCTGGCGGCCGAGGCGGCGTTCTTCACGCTGCTGTCCGTGCCGCCGCTGCTGCTCTGCCTCATCGGGCTGCTCGCCTACGTCGACACCTGGACCGGCGCCCACACCATCAGCAGTCTGGAGACCAACATCCTCGACGCCTCGCGGACGGTCCTGTCCGACAAGGGCGTGAAGGAGATCACCCAGCCGATCCTGCACGACGTGATGAAGGGCGGCAGACCCGACGTCATCTCCATCGGCTTCGTCTTCGCCCTGTGGTCGGGATCGCGCGCGGTGAACGTCTTCATCGACACCATCACCGTCATGTACGGCCTCGACGGAGTCCGGGGCATCGTCAAGACGCGGATGATGTCGTTCGCGCTGTTCATCGTGGCCCTGCTGATCGGCTCGGTCGCCCTGCCGCTGATGGTGGCGGGCCCGGACGCGGTCGTGCGGGTGGTGCCCTGGTCGGAGACGCTGGTACAGGTCCTGTACTGGCCGGTCGTCATCGTCCTGTCGATCGCCTTCCTGACCACCCTCTACCACGTCTCCGTGCCCGTGCGCTCCCCGTGGATCGAGGACGTGCCCGGCGCGCTGGTCGCCCTCGGCATGTGGGTCCTCGGCAGCTCCCTGCTCCGGATCTACCTTGTGCACACCATCGAGGGCGCCACCATCTACGGCTCGCTCGCGGCCTCCGTCGCCGTGCTCCTGTGGATCGGTGTGTCGGCCTTCGCCGTCCTCGTCGGCGCGGCTGTGAACGCTGCCATCGACCGGGTCTGGCCCGCCGCCGCGACGGCCGCCGCGCGCGCCGCGAACGAGCGGATCCGCGAGGCCCAGGTCGCCGAGTACGTCGCCTGGGCCGCGGCAACGCGCGAAACCGACCCCGACGACCCCGACATGCCCTCCGAGTTCCCCGAGCGCTGGTCCCGCTTCCTGCCCCCGGAGGACGTCACGGCCCGCCTGCGCACCCACGCCAAGCACGTGCAGCACGCGCACAAGGCCCATGACCGGCATCCGCACCAGGACGACGGCGGACATCCGCACGAGACGGGCGGGGACGGCGGGACGACACACCCGCAGCAGTGACCGGGCGCGCCGCGAGCCGTACGCGCGCGTGCGGGGCGGACATGAGTCCTACGCGCGCGTGCAGGCCCGTCGTGAGCCGTACGCGCGCAGGTCGGTGGGGCGTGCGGCGGGCCCGGCCCGCCGCGGGCCCGAAGCCCCCGTCGGCGTCAGGGCTTCCAGGCACCGGCCGCCGCGGCCTCCCGCGCGTAGTCCCCGAAGTCCCGGGGTGCCCGGCCCAGCACCTGCCGTACGCCGTCCGAGACGTGCGCGTTGCGCCCGTCGAGCAGGGACGTGAACAGCTCGACCAGGAACTCCACCTCCTCGGGTGACACCCCGAACCCGGCCAGCCGCTCCCCGTACTCCCGAGGCGACACCGCCCGGTACGCCAGCTCCCGCCCCGTCGCCGCCGCGACCTCGGCGACCGCCTCACCGAAGGTCAGCAGCCGCGGCCCGGACACCTCCAGCGCCCGCCGCACATACCGGTCGCCGCCGGTGAGCGCCGCCAGCACCACGTCCGCGATGTCCCGCACATCGACGAACGGCTCCCGCACCGCCCCTCCGGGAAACACCAGCTCCCCGCCCGTCCGCAACTCATCGAGCAGCGGCCCCTCGCTGAAGTTCTGCGCGAACCACGCGGCCCGTACGGCCGTCCACTCGGCCCCCGACCCGGCGAGCGCCTCCTCGGTCGGCAGGGCCTGCTCCTCGCCACGGGCCGACAGCAGCACCAGCCGCCGTACGCCGAGCCCCACTGCGACGCGGGCGAGCCCGCCCACCGCCTCGGGGGCGTCCGGGGCGCCCACGTCCGTGGGGTACACCAGGTAGGCCGCGTCGGCGCCGCGCAGCACGGGCTCCCAGGTCGACGGGTCCTGCCAGTCGAAGCCCCGCGCACGGGAGGCGGCGCGGACCGTCAGACCCGCCGCCCGCGCCGCCGCCGCGACCCGGCTGCCGGTCCGGCCGGACGCACCGGTCACCACCAGTGTCGACACCGCCGTGTCCGGGGCGCTCGGCCTGTCCTGTGTGTTCTGTGTGTTCTGTGTGTCGGGCGTCTTCTGCGTGTTCTGCGTCATGTCCGTCAGTCAACTGCCGTACGGGGAAAGGCGACATCGCCGAGCCGCTCACGCCCATAAGCGTGCGTCTACGCTGCCCCCATGGACGCACTCGCAGGTCTGCTGGACGGTCCGCGCGCGCACGGCGCCTTCATGATCCGCGCGTGCTTCGACCCGCCCTGGGCCGTGCGCGTGGAGGACGAGGCGCCGCTGACCGTGATGCTCATGGCGCGCGGCACCGCCTGGATCACCCCGGACGGCGACGGCGTGCCGGTGCGGCTCGGCCCCGGAGACCTGGCCATCGCGCGCGGCCCGGACCCGTACACCTGCGGCGACGAACCGGACACCGCGCCACAGGCGCTGATCCTGCCCGGCGGTGAGTGCCGCTACCCCGACGGCACCGCCCTGAACGGTTCCATGGACCTGGGGGTGCGCACCTGGGGCGACCGCCCCGACGCCGCCACGGTCATGCTGATCGGCACCTACCTGATGCGCGGCGAGATCCACGGCCGCCTCCTCGACGCCCTGCCGCCGCTGCTGACCCTCCCCGCCGAGGTGTGGGACTGCCCGCTCACGCCCCTGCTGGCCGAGGAGATCGTCCGCGACGAACCCGGCCAGGAGGTCGTCCTGGACCGCTTGCTGGACCTGCTGCTCATCAGCGCGCTGAGGGTCTGGTTCTCCCGTCCGGAGGCGGCGGCCCCCGCCTGGTACCGGGCGCTGGGCGACCCGGTCGTCGGCCGCGCGCTGCGCCTGCTGCAGGACGACCCGGCGCACCCGTGGACGGTGGCCGCGCTCGCCGCCAAGGCGGGCGTGTCCCGCGCCGCCCTCGCCCGCCGCTTCACCGACCTCGTGGGTGAGCCCCCGATGGCCTATCTGACCGGCTGGCGGCTCGCCCTCGCCGCCGACCGGCTGCGCGACACGGACCTCACCCTCGACACCATCGCCCGCCATGTCGGCTACGGCAGCGCCTTCGCGCTCTCCAGCGCGTTCAAGCGGGTGTACGGCGTGAGCCCGCAGGAGCACCGAGCGGGGCATGGGGGCCGCCCCTGAGAGCCGCGCCCGGGATCTCCACCCTCGGGTTCCACCCGCTTTCCACCCGGCTCTCCACCCGTGCTCCGATCCGCCCGGGGCCGCCTCGGACCTAGCGTTTTCCGCAGGTCGGCGGCGTCCGGCCGGACGCAAGGACGCGAAGGGCTTCGCGTCGCTGAAGGAGGCGGAGGAGAGGGTGGACGTGACGGACACGGCGAGTTCGGCGAACCCGGCGGACCCGGTGGCACAGGCGCGACGGCTCGGCTCGGGGGAGAGGAACGGCAAGGGAAACGGAAGGGGGAAGGAGAACGGGAGGGGGAGGGGGAAGGGGGATGGGAGAGGGACAGGGAAGACGAAGGCCGGTCCGGCCCGCGGTCCGCTGCTCGCCCTCGCCGCGGACATCGTCCTGCCGCTCCTCGTGTACTACGCGGCCCGCGCCCTCGGCGCCGGACAGGCACCGGCGTTACTCCTCAGCGGCGCGCCGCCCGCTCTGCGCCTGGTGACCGGTGCGGTGCGGCAGCGCCGGATCGACGGCATGGACCTGTTCTTCACGGTGCTGCTGGCGGCCGCCGCGCTGGCCGCCCTGATCGGTGGTGGCCCCCGGATCCTGCTGTTCAAGGACGCGGTGCTGTCCCTCGTGGTCGGCGGCTGGGTGCTCGGCACCGCGTTCACCGGCAGGCCGCTCGCCTTCCAGCTCGGACAGCGGCTGCACCGGGGCCCGGGGTCCCGGGCACGGGACCGGACATGGCGGGACTCCGCCGAGTTCCGCCGGGCACTGCGCGTCCTGACCGCGGCCTGGGGAGCCGAGCAGCTGCTCGACGGAGGTCTCGGCTCACTCGCCGCCGCCACTCTGCCCACCGACGTCGTGCCGCTGCTGGCCCGGGTCCTCTCGCTCCTGCTGCTCGCCCTGACCGCCGTGGCCACCGCCGCCTACGCCCGCCGCTTCCGCACCCGCCACGGCCTCCGGCTGTTCGGCGCCCCCGACGCCGAGCCCGAGCCCGAGACCGAGCCCGAAACCGACACCGGCGTTCTCTTCGGCGGGCAGCAGACCCCGCACAGGGGCATACGCATAAGCCCGGCGCCGTCGTGTCCCGCGCCCCACGGCCCGGCACCCGAGCCGAGCGGACGGCCCTGAGCCGGAAGGCCGTAAGCCGGACGACCGCAGCACGGGCGCTCGTCGGGCGAGGCGCGAGGCGCGAGGCGGGAGACGGGCCCGAGGGTGTGTCCCAGACGTAGGCTGGCACACGTGTACGCGGAGCGGGCGTCCCGGCTGACGGGCGCGGTCGTGTGGACGAACACCCCGGACGGGGTCGACGGCCGGCCGGTGCTGCCCGACGGCTGCATGGACCTGCTGTGGAGCGAGGGCCGGCTGCTGGTCGCGGGGCCCGACACCCGCCCCTACGTTCCCGAGGGTCCGCCCCGCTCCTGGACCGGCGTCCGCTTCTTTCCCGGCACCGCGCCCTCGCTGCTCGGCGTGCCCGCGCACGAACTGCGCGATCTGCGGGTCGACTTGGCGGACCTGTGGCCCGCCGCCCGGGTCCGGCGCCTCGGGGATCGGGTCGAGTCGGCGCACGACGCGGCGACGGCGCTGGAGGACATCGCCCTGGACCGGGCCGCGCGGGCCACGGCCCCCGATCCGCTGCTGCACCGGCTGGTGCGGCGCCTGGACGAGGGGTGCCCGGTGTCCGCCACGGCAGCCGAACTCGGCGTCGGCACCCGCACGTTGCACCGCCGCTGCCTGGTCGCGTTCGGCTACGGCCCCAAGACCCTGGCCCGCATCCTGCGCCTGCAGCGGGCGCTGGCACTGGCCCGCGCCGGAACGCCGTACGCCGAGTCGGCCCTGCGTGCCGGCTATGCGGACCAGTCTCATCTCTCCCGCGAGGTGCGGGAGCTGACGGGTATGCCGCTCGGAGAGCTACTCGGCGGCGGGTAGCGGCGCGAACAGGTCGACGCCGTTGCCATCGGGGTCGTGCACGGTGGCGTACCGCTGCCCCCAGAACGCGTCCCACGGCTTCAGCTCCCCGTGGTACCCGGCGGCCACCAGATCCTCGTACAGGGCGTCGACCTCGGCGGGCGAGCCGCAGCGGAAGGCGAGGCCGACGCGACCACCGCCCTCGGGCGGCCGCCAGCCGGAGTGGAAGGAGCGGACGGTGTCCTCGGTGTCCAGGGCGAGCACCAGGCCGCCGGGCAACTCGGCCTCGACATGGGGCTGTTCCTCGGCGCCGGGAGGGAAGGCCAGCCCGAGGCGACGGTAGAAGGCGAGCGAGGCGGCCAGGTCGGAGGCCACCACGCCGATCACGGCGAATCGTGCAGTCATGCGGTCACCGTAGGCAGGGGGCCGTCGCCCGGTCTTGAAGGAATCGGACACTCCCGGGGGCGTAGCGGCCCCGTGTGTCTCAGCCGAAGGTGACGGGCCCCTTGGGGGTGTCCACGGTGAAGGAGAGCGCGACCGGTCCCGCGGCGAGCGTCAGCCCGGTGCCCAGGGCCGCGAGCGGGCCGCGGACCTCCTCCGGGTCCGGCACGCCGGCGGACACCGCCAGCAGCGGGGTGACCGGAAGGCCCGAGGCCGAAGGGTGGGGGGAGTCGCCCCAGTCGATCAGGAAGGGGACCAGTCCGGAGGGATGTGCGTGGCCGCCGTCGGTCAGCCGCCAGCGCAGCACGGTGCCGTCCGGCGTGCGGCGGCTCATCGGGCGCACGGGCCCGGGGTCGTGACCCCGAGCGCGGGCCGTCGTGATCGCCGACTCCAGGTCGGGTGGGCTGATCGCCCAGGTCAGCGTGCGCGGCCGAGACAGCCGGTCGACTGCGAACGGCCGGGGCCCGGCGGGCTCGGGCTGTCCGGGGTCGGGGCCGAGGATCTCCAGATAGCTCCGGCCGCCCAGGCCCACCAGATGGTTGCGCGTGCCGAGGCCGAGGTGTGCACCGCCGGGCGCCGGTGTCACACCGGTCCGCCGCGCGAAGTCGGCGACCGTCGCCGCCAGATCGGGCGTGGCCAGGACGAGATGGTCCAGGAACGGGGGAACGGCGTTCATGCCCGGCGAGGCTACGGTCACCGGCCAGGCCCTTCAAGGGAGTTGGCCCGTACGCCCACCCCTGTCGGCGCCCTGAGTGACGTTTCTGCGGTGAACCGGTTGCGCCATTGGAGTGAGTAAAGCTGGCGTACATGGATGGTCACGTGAGTATCTATATATGTTCTTGTCTTGGCAAAGGGTGTCGAGGCGCGTCGGCCATCCGGCCTCGCGTCACCCGTCCACAGGAGGAGCCGGCCTTGACCTACGGTAAAAAGCTGCGCGAGCGCATCGCCGGGCCCGGTACCACACCGCTGATCGGCGTGTACGACATGTACTCGGCGTCGATCGCGGCCAAGCACTACGACGGGATGTTCGTCTCGGGCTTCGGTTTCGCGGCCTCGTACTACGGGCTGCCCGACATCGGTTTCATCGCCTGGCCCGACATGGTGGCCTTCGTCCAGCGGCTGCGGGGCGCGTTCCCGCACCACCACCTGCTGGTCGACATCGACGACGGATACGTCGACCCCGAGGTCGCCTGCCACGTCGTCGAGGGGCTGGAGCGCATCGGCGCCTCCGGCGTGATCCTGGAGGACCAGAAGCGGCCCCGCCGCTGCGGGCACGCCGACGGCAAGCAGGTGCTGCCGCTGGACGAGTATCTGGAGAAGCTGCACAGGGTCCTCCAGACCCGCAAGGACCTGGTCGTCGTCGCCCGGACGGACGCCACGGACGAGGAGGACATCCTGCACCGCGCGGAACAGCTGGCCGCGACCGATGCCGACGTGATCCTGGTCGACGGGGTGCGCAGCGTCGAGTGGATCAAGCGCATCCGCAAGGTCGTCGGAGCCAAGCCGCTGCTGTTCAACCAGATCGCCGGCGGCAAGTCGCCCCGCCTGTCCCTCGGTGAACTGACCGACCTCGGCGTCGACGTGGCCATCTACAGCACCCCGTGCCTGTTCGCTGCCCACGAGGCGATGGACTCCGCGCTCGCCGGCCTGAAGGCCGCCGACGGCCGGCTGCCGCAGGTGGATCCGGCCAGCGGGATCGGCGTCAAGGCCTCCACCACCCTGCTGGAGCGCAACATCGCCCGTGAGCGGGTCACTCCCGAGGGCGTGGGCGTGTGAGCGGTGCCGTACCCCGGCTGGGGATCGTCGCGGCTGCCTGCGCCGCGCTGCTCGGAGCCGGTGCCGCACCCGCGGGTGCGCAGGGAGGAAGCCTGATCACCGTGGTCGACAACTCGAACGCCGATTCCTGGCTGGAGGTCGACCGCGCGGCCAACGTCCAGGCCGGCAGCGGCACCGCCGGCAGCGACCACGACGGCAGCGCCGTCGACGTGGTCGAGGCCTTCATGGGCGCCGCCGGTCACCACGACGAGGACTGACCGCCCCCCCCTCAACCGGAGACCACCACACAGGACGACGGCCGGGACCCCGCACGGGAGCCACCCGGCCGTCGCTGTACCTGCGCAACAGAGGCTGCCGCACGGACGTGCTGACACGGGAAGGTACGTCGAACGGCCCAGCGTCAGGTCCGTGCGCCGGAATACATCCCCGCACTGTGATGCTCTGATGTGAACAGCGCACTCAGCGTGGCTGCGACGGACGCAGGAGCACGGCGAAGGGCTGGTGGGCGATGACGGCAGACCAGACAGGCCCCGTGGTCAGAACGCCCCACGGGGCCGTACGCGGCCGGTACGAGAAGGGGATCGCGGTGTTCCGGGGCATCCCGTACGCCGCCCCGCCCGTCGGCCCCCGGCGCTTCCGCCCGCCCGAGCCGCCCGAACCCTGGGACGGGATACGCGACGCCGCCGCCTTCGGCCCGACGGCGCCGAAACCGCCGTACTCCGAGGCGTTCGCCCAGTATCTGTCCGACCCCGAGATCCCCGGCGACGACTGCCTCAACCTCAACATATGGACCCCCGAGCCGGACCCGGGAGCCCGGCTCCCCGTTCTGCTCTGGCTCCATGGCGGCGCCCTGACGAGGGGCTCGTCCGCCGTTCCCGTGTACGACGGCGGCACCTTCGCCCGCGACGGCGTCGTCTGCGTCTCGATCAACTACCGGCTGGGGGTCGAGGGCTACGGACTGTTCCCCGACGCTCCGCCCAACCCCGGACTGCGCGACCAACTCGCCGCCCTGCACTGGGTCCACGAGACGGTCGGCGCCTTCGGCGGCGACCCCGACCGGATCACCCTGTGCGGACAGTCGGCGGGTGCCATCAGCGCCGGCGCCCTGCTCGCCGCGCCGCAGGCCCGCGGCCTGGTGCGGCGGGCGGTGCTGCAGAGCGGACCGCCCGAGGTGTCCGACCGCGACAAGGTACGGCGGATGGTGCGCCGTATGGCCGGCCGGCTGAAGATCGCGGCCACCGCCGAGGCCTTCGCCGCCGTCGACCGCGCACTGCTGCTGCGCACCCAGGCCGAGGTCGGCCGGCTCAGCAGCCCGGTGCTGGGCGGACCCGCCTTCGGTCTCGTCGTCGACGACGACGTCGTCCCCCGCGACCCCCTGCAGGCGCTGATCGACGGCGACGCCGCCCCGGGCGTGGAACTGCTCATGGGCTGGACCCGGGACGAGTACCGGCTGTGGCTGGTGCCCGGCGGACTCGTCGAACACGTCGACCGGCTCGGCCCCGTCTCCCTGGCGGGCGCCATGGCCCGCTGCCGCGCCGGCCACGAGGTGCCCCGCGGCTACCGCGCCCTGCACCCCGACGCCGACACCGCCGAGATCGTCGGACAGATGGTCACCGACCATCTGCTGCGCATCCCCCTGCACCGCCTCGCCGACTCCCGCCCCGGCGCCTCCTACCTCTACGAGTTCGCCTGGCCGTCCAACCTCCCGTCCCTCGGCGCCTGCCACGCCCTGGAGCTGGGCTTCGTCTTCGACTCCGGCGACATGCCCGAATCGCAGAAACTGGCGGGCGAGGGCGCCCCGGACGACCTGTGCGAGGCGATGCACGGAGCCTGGGTGCGCTTCGCGACGACCGGCGACCCCGGCTGGCAGCCCTGGGACGCCTCGCATCCCGTACGGATCTTCGGCGACGGGATGCCGTACACCGCACACGGACCACGCGATGCCGAGTTCGCCCTCTGGTCGCCCGCCACCACCGTCCCCGAACCCGCACCGGCCACCGACGCCCGGGCCCCCGGAACCGAACTGGCGGCAGCGGTACGGCGCCTGCGGCGGTCCGTGGGCGCGCGCCGCCGCTGACGGCACCCCGCAGGAGGGGTGCGAGGCAGGGGCGCAGGGCCGTGCGCGACATGCGGCCCCGCAGCGTGGGCGCGACCGGCCGCAACCGGCCCGCGGCCGCCGTACACGCCGATGCTCCCCGGTGGTTCCGTGATCCTCACAGTCCCGAGGCGATCGCCGCGATACCGTCCGGCCCCACCCGGCAGCACCCCCCGATCAACCGCGCGCCCGCCTCCCGCCACGCCGCGACCTGCCCGGCGCCGAACGTCGCGCCCCCGGTCCAGGCGCGCGCCTCGGCGTCCCAGGTCTCGCCGCTGTTCGGATAGACCACGACCGGCTTGCCGGTGACCCTGGACGCGATCTCCACCGCGGGCGCCACGTCCTGCGGCGCACAGCAGTTCACGCCGACCGCGATCACCTCGTCCACGTCCGCGGCCAGGGCGAAGGCCTCCTCCAGGGGCTGCCCGGCCCGGGTCCGCCGGCCGTCGACCGTGTACGACAGCCACGCCGGCACCCCCAGCCCGCGCACCGCCGCCAGCAGCGCGGCGCCCTCGTCGGCGTCCGGCACCGTCTCCAGGGCGAGGACGTCCGGCGCGGCGGCGGCCAGTGCCTCGATGCGCGGCCGGTGAAAGCGCTCCAGTTCCGCCATGCTCAGCCCGTACCGGCCGCGGTACTCGGAGCCGTCCGCGAGCATCGCCCCGTACGGCCCGACCGAGGCCGCCACCCACAGCGGTCGCTCGATGCCCGCGCCCCGGGCCTGCCGCGCGGCTTCTCGCGCGAGGTCCACGCTCAGGGCGAGCAGCCGGACCGCGTCGTCGCGGCCGATGCCATGGCGCGCGAAGCCCTCGAAGGTGGCCTGGTAGCTGGCGGTGATGGCCACGTCCGCGCCCGCCCGGAAGTAGGCCAGATGCGCCGCGGTCACCGCTTCCGGCCGCTCGGCGAGCAGCCGCGCCGACCACAGCTCGTCGCTCAGGTCGTACCCGGCCGACTCCAACTGGTTGGACATGCCGCCGTCGAGCACGAGTGCCCGGGCCGCGAGGGCGTCGGCGAGGCTGGGGGAGGTGTCGCTGGTCATGCCATGACGCTAGGCCCTGTCG
>NZ_KQ948212.1:261412-301685 GCF_001514035.1 Streptomyces yokosukanensis
CACCCCGGCCTACAGATCGGCCGTGTCGGTCGCCGTGCCCGGGCGGTGGCGGCGTGCATCGTTCGGTGGGTGCCGAAGTGTCCGGTGCCTAGCGTGGCCGTATGACCGCTCAGTCCACGATGACGACGTTCGCCGGTCTCCACCACCGGCCCGGCGAGCCCTTGCTGTTGCCCAACGCCTGGGACCACGCCTCGGCGGCCGGGCTCGCCGCCCGGGGCTTCCCCGCGATCGGTACGACGAGCCTCGCCGTGGCGGCGGCCGTCGGCCTGCCCGACGGCGAGGGTGCCACTCGGGAGCAGACGCTGAGCCTCGCCCTGACCCTCGGCTCGGAGCCGTATCTGCTCTCGGTCGACGCCGAGGGCGGCTTCAGCCGGGATCCCGGTGAAGTGGCGGAGCTGGCACGGCAGTTGTGGGCACTGGGGGCGGTCGGGATCAACCTGGAGGACGGGCTGGGGCCGAGCGGCCGGCTCGCGGCGAAGATCGTCGCCGTCAAGGCGGCCGTACCCGGCCTGTTCGTCAACGCCCGCACCGACACGTACTGGTCCGGCGACGGTGGCGAGCGGGACACCCTGCGGCGGCTCGACGCCTACCAGCAGGCAGGTGCCGACGGGGTGTTCGTGCCCGGACTGGCCGACCCCGCGCGGATCGCGGCGCTCGTCCGGCGGCTCGACGTCCCCCTCAACATCCTCTACTCGCCCGCCGGACCCACCCTCGCCCAGCTGGCCGGCCTCGGCGTCCGCCGGATCAGCCTCGGCTCGCTGCTGTACCGGCGGGCGCTCGGCGCGGCCCTGGACGCGGTGGCCGACATCGCCGCCGGACGCACCCCGGGCGGCACCACGCCCGGCTACGCCGAGGTCCGCGCACTGGAGCGCAGCGTGTCGGTGAGCAGGTCGGCGAACGCCACCGGGTGATCCACCGTGCCCAGGTGCCCGCCCGGGAACTCCACGAACGCACCGCCCAGCCCCGCGGCGAGCGCCGCCGCCGTCCGGTGCAGCACCTGGCCGCGCGAGTCGACGCCGGCGCCGAGCGTGAGGCCACCCGGGGGAGCGGTGAAGGACGGCAGGTACGACGTGAACGGGCGCAGCACGCACGCCAGGAAGACCCCGAACGCGGTGGCCGACTCGCCCTGCGCGGGCGGGCGTACGGGCCCGTCCAGCTGCCCGATCAGCTCCTCCCGCCGCTCCCGCCCGTCCGGCAGCACCGTCACGCACGGCGCCTCGTGCGCGACCACGTGCGCCAGCCGCCCGGGGTGCCGGGCGAGCAGATCCAGGGCGGCGATCGCACCGGAACTGGTCCCGAGCACATACGCGCTCCCGCCCGCCGGAAGCACCGCCTCCAGCACCCGGTGCGCGCCCTCGCTCCAGTCCGTCACGCGCTGCTCGGGGACCGGCAGGCCGAGCCGGCCGTGGGCGAGGCCGAGCGGGTCGTAGGTCACCACGGTGAAGTGTGCGGACAGCCGCTCGGTCAGCGGTCCCAGGCCCATCGGATGTCCGGCGCCGCCCGGCAGCACCAGCAGCACGGGACCGCTGCCGGTGACGTCGTAGGCGGGGGCACTGGTGGGTGTGGGGCCGGGGGCGGGGGCGTCGGTCATCGGTCGTCTCCGTCGGGTCGGGCCTCGCGGGGCCAGTGGGTGAGGGCCAGGTGCAGGGCGTCGATCGCCTTGTCCCAGGAGGCCTGTACGGCCCGGTCCGCGCCGAAGCCGCCGGCGGACTCCAGGGCGCAGTAGCCGTGGAAGGTGCTGCGCAGCAGGCGTACGGCGTCGGTCAGGTCGGGTTCCCGCAGGCCGTAGGCGCGCAGCATGCCGTAGGTGATCTCGGCGGTGCGGCGCATCTGGGGCGATGCGGCGATCAGGGACTGGTCGATGCGGATCTGGGTGGCCGCGTACCGGCCGGGGTGCTCCATTGCGTAGGCGCGGTAGGCGCCGGCGAAGGCGGTCAGCGCGTCCTTGCCCGCGCGGCCGGCCACGGCCCACGCGATCCGGTCGATCAGCTCACCGCCCGCATACAGCGCGAGCCGGGTGCGCAGGTCCGCAAGGCCTCGGACGTGCGAGTACAGGCTGGCGTCCTTCACGCCGAAGCGGCGGGCCAGCGCGGTCAGGGTGACGTGCTCGAAGCCCGCCTCGTCGGCGAGTTCGGCGGCGGCCGCGACGACACGGTCCGTGGTGAGACCCGCTCGGGCCATGGGAGCCTGCCCTTCTCCATTCCTAGACTCTCTAGGTTTCAGCCTAGGTATACCAGGAATCTGATCCGAGGCGGGCCTCTCGGACGGTTGGGTAGGGTGACCGGGTCTCGGAAGGGGGAGCCGTGGACGGCGAGACGCACGAGGGGAGCCGCAGCAGTGCCGCGGACGGGGGTGCGGCTGCTCGACCACTGTGGCGGCAGCGGGACTTCGCCGTGTTCTGGGGTGCCCAGACGCTCTCCGTCCTCGGCGACTCCTTCGCCCTGATCGCCCTGCCTCTGCTGGTGCTGGAGGCCACCGGATCCGTGGCGCGCATGGGCCTGCTCACCGCCGTCGGCGGGGCCGCCGCCGTCCTCGCCGCCGTCTTCGCCGGCACCGTGGTGGACCGCGTGGACCGGCGCAGGCTCCTCGTCACCTGCGACCTCGTGCGCATGGTCCTGTACGGCCTGATCCCGCTCGTGTGGGCCTTCGGCCCGCGCGTCTGGCTGCTGTACACGGTGCTGCCGCTCTGCGAGGCCGTCGGCATGTTCTTCGCCGTCGGCTATGTCACCGTCGTCCGCGCGCTGGTCGGCACCGGCCGGCTCACCGAGGCCAACGGCCTGCTCAACGCCACGGCGGCGGCCGCCGGCGTGCTCGGGCCGCTGTGCGCGGGGCTCGTGGCCGCCTGGACCGGGCCGGCCGCCGCCGTGGCCGTCGACGCGGCCGGCTTCGCCGCCTCCGCCGCGTGCCTGCGCCGGGTACGGCTGCGCGCCCGGGCCGGTGACGACACCCCCGCCTCCGGCCGCGGCACCGTCCGGCAGGATCTGCGCACCGGGGTCGCCTTCCTCTACCGGCACCCCCTGCTGCGCTCGCTCACCGCCCTGCTGTTCGGCTTCAGTTTCCTCACTCTCGGCCTGAACGACCTGATCATCTACCACCTCAAGCACGACCTCGGGCACGGCGACGGCACGGTCGGCACCGTCATGGCGGCCGGCGCGCTCGGCACCGTCGCCGGGTCCCTGCTCGTCGCCCGCATCCGCCGCGTGCTCGGCTTCGGCACCGCCTGGATCGGCGCGGTCGCGCTCTGCGGGCTGACCTGTGCCGCCCTCGGCCGGGTCGGCAGCGTGCCCGGGGTCGCCGTACTCGCCGCAGGCTTCCTGGCCGGTGTCGGCATCGCGGGCACCTGCTCGATGTCCCTGCGCCAGGAGGTCACCCCCGAGCATCTGCTGGGCCGGGTCACCTCCGCCTACTGGACCCTGCAGTACTCCGCCGCCCCCGTCGGCGCCGCCCTGCTCACCTGGGCCGCCGCACGCTGGGGCACGACACCGGCCGCCCTGACCGCGGGCGTCACCTGCGCCCTGCTCGCCCTCATCGCCCTCGTCACACCGATCCGCAGAGCCTGACGGGCGTCAGATCCTGTCCGTCAGCCGCTCCCCGGGTCGGCGACGGTGGAGAACACGAAGGAGAACTCCGCCGGTTCGACCCGCAGGCGGTACCGGGGCAGCGGGCCCGGGCCGCAGGACTGGGAGCCGATGCCGTGCTGGCCGTGGTCCAGGTTGACCCAGACCGCCGCGGCGGAGCCGCTGCCGGAGGCCGGACCGGGGACGAGGTCGCTCCGATGGGTGGCGGCGTCCAGTTGCTCGGTGGTCCAGCGGCGGGCGGTCAGCCAGAACGCCGGGTCGCCCTCGACGCGCAGGCCGCCCAGCTCCGCCCAGCGGACGTCGCCACGGGCGCCGTTCTCCTGGGGGCGGACGTAGGGCGTCTGCAGCTCGTCCACGGTCGACCGCCAACGGCCGATCGCCGACGCCGCCTTGGTGTCCGGATACGCCTCGCCGGGGCCGCCGCCGAACCACCGCACACCATCGGCCGCGGACAGGGCGAAGCGGATGCCGAGCCGGGGCAGCGGGACCGTCCAGTCACCCTCCGGGACGGTGGACACGGTCAGCCGCAGCCGGTCTCCGTCCGACAGCCAGCGGTACTCGGTCAGCAGCCCCAGCCCCCGGGCGGCCGGCGCCACGCGGGTGCGGACCGTCAGGGTGTGCTCGCCGGTCTCCACCGCGTCCAGTCGGTGCCGCATGCGGTGCAGGCCGAGCTTGCGCCACAGCAGCCCGTAGCGCTGATCGGGCTGCCAGGGGGCGCCGTCGTCGTTGTCGGTGGTCGCCCGCCACACGTCCAGGCGCAGCGCGGAGACGGGCACGTCGCCGACGGCCGTCAGGGCGCCGGTGCGGGCGTCGAAGGTGCCGGGGCCGAGGCTGATCACCCCGTCGCCGGGCACCGGGCGCGCGGTCGCCGCGACCGACGGCACCCGACGCCGCGACACCGGGACCTGGCCCCAGGCGACGACGTGGTCCCCGGGCGCCCACGGGGTGTCCGCCGCGAGGGCCGCCCGGACCGTCCAGCGGGCCTCACCGGTCGGCGCCCCGGCCGGCGGCGCGGGCAGCTTGACCTCGGCGGACTCGCCGGGCGCCAGCGCCGGCACCGGCAGGTCGCCGGAATCCACCGGCTCCCCGTCGACCTCGTACGCCCACGAGAACGCCAGCGCCGACAGGCCGGCGAAGTCCTGCTTGTTGGTGATGCGGACGGTGCTCTCGCCGCAGTCACCGGCGATGCCGACCGGTTCGATCACCTTCTTGTACTCGACCAGGCCGGGGGAGGGCCGGCGGTCCGGGAACAGCAGTCCGTCGCAGACGAAGTTGCCGTCGTGCAGTTCCTCGCCGAAGTCACCGCCGTAGGCGAAGCCCAGCTCCGGATGGGCGATGCCGTGGTCGATCCACTCCCAGACGAAGGCGCCCTGCAGCCGGTCGTACGTCTCGAACAGCCGCTGGTAGTCGGCGAGTCCGCCGGGGCCGTTGCCCATGGCGTGGGCGTACTCGCAGAGGATGAAGGGGAGCCGACGGCGCTTGAGGCCGCCGCCGTCCAGGGCGCGGCCGATCCGCTCGACCTCGGCGTGGTCGGCGTACATCCGCGAGTACATGTCGGTGTCACGGCAGGTGGGGTCGCCCTCGTAGTGGAGGAGGCGGGAGGAGTCCCGGCCCTTGATCCACTCGGCCATCGCGGTCAGCCCCCGGCCGGTGCCGGCCTCGTTGCCCAGGGACCAGACCACGACCGACGGGTGGTTCTTGTCCCGCTCGACCATGCGGGACGCCCGGTCCAGCAGGGCCGGGGTCCAGCGGTCGTCGTCGACGGGGTTGTCCCGCCAGCCCTGCTCGGTGAAACCGTGGGTCTCCAGGTCGCACTCGTCGATGACCCACAGGCCGTACTCGTCGCACAGGTCGAGGAAGGCCGGGTGCGGCGGGTAGTGGGAGGTGCGGACGGCGTTGATGTTGTGCCGTTTCATCAGCAGCACGTCCTCGCGCATGGTCGCGAGGTCCAGCGCGCGCCCCTTCTCCGGATGCCATTCGTGCCGGTTGACGCCCTTGAACAGCACGGGCGTGCCGTTCACCTCGATCAGCCCGTCCGACAGCTCCACGGTGCGGAAACCGATGCGCAGCGGCACCCGTTCGCCCGCGGTGGCGAGCGTGCCCTCGTACAGCCTCGGCGTCTCCGCCGACCACGGCTCGACCGGCACGGTCGCGCTCTCGCCGGTGGCGATGTCGATGCCCAGCTCGGACACGGTGATCCGGCCGTCCACGTCGGAGTCGACGCGCAGGGTGCCGGTGCCGGCGCGATGGTCGTAGGAGGCGTGCACGAAGAAGTCGAGGGCGGCCCCCGCCGGGCGGTGCAGCAGGGTGACGTCACGGAAGATGCCCGGCAGCCACCACTGGTCCTGGTCCTCCAGATAGGAACCGGCCGACCACTGGTGCACCCGGACCGCCAGCACGTTGCCGGCCGGCTTCAGGAGAGGGCCGACCGCGAACTCGTGCGGCAGCCGGGAGCCCTTGAACGTGCCGAGGTCCGCGCCGTTCAGCCATACCCGGGCGCAGGACTCCACCCCGTCGAAGCGGAGCACCGCACCGCCCTCGGCGAGGTCCGGCCAGTCCTCGGGCAGATCGAAGACGCGCAGATGGTCGCCGGTCGGGTTCTCGGTCGGCACCCGCGGCGGGTCGACCGGGAAGGGGTAGAGGTGGTTGGTGTAGATCGGGGAGCCGTGCCCCTGCAGGACCCAGTGGCCGGGGACCGGGAGCTGGGCCCAGTCAGCGGCGTCGTAGCCCTGGGCGGCGAAGGAGTCGTCCTCGGCGTCGGCCGTCGGCGACGGCCGGAACCGCCAGATTCCGTTCAGGGACAGGGACGGGGCGTCCGAGGACGCGTACCAGGCCCGTGGTGGCAGTGCCCCGGAGCCCGGCGAGACGTCCTCGACGTACTCGGTGACGGTGTGGGTGCGGAAGGACATCGGTCTCCTAGCTCAGCCTTTGATACCGGCGGATCCGGAACGATCCAGGACGTATGTCGTGATCGAGCGGGCGGCAAGGGTGGTGGACACGGTGCCGTCGCTGACGGCCGGTTCCGCGACCTTCGCCCAGTCCTCGTCGGCCGAGGTCCGCACCGCCTGTGTGGCCCGCACCGGCGCCTCGCCGTCGAAGTGCAGGTCCAGCGCCGTGTCGGTGGTGTTGTGGTTGTTCACCACGATCACCCACTGCCCGCCGCGCTGGTACGACGACACCTCCACGCCCTGCGGCGCACCGGTCACGTCGTGCGCGACGGAGCCCGGCCGGACGAACCTGCTGTACTGGCCCAGCGCGTAGTACCGCTTGGTGAAGTACAGCTTCTGGTCGCCGTTCGTCGCGTAGTCGGGGTCGTAGTAGATCAGGCCGTCGTTCCAGCCCTGGTCGTTCCTGGTGGTCGGGTCGTCGCCGTATCCGTCGGCGAGCGCCACCCACCACTGGAACGCCGAGTCGTGCGAGACGGCGAGGTCCTTGTAGACGATCCGCGACATCAGCAGGGCGTTGTCGATGGTCGGGTCGTACTCCTGGTTCCAGCCCGTGGAGCCCTTGCCGAAGCAGCAGATCTCGGTGGCCCAGGACGCCTTGCCGACCGACTCCGCCGTCTCGTGCACCTTGCCGAGCTGGATGTCGTCGGGGTCGTCGTACGTGTGGTGGGCCAGCTTGGAGACGTAGCGCGCGGTGCCGGGCTGGTCGATCCACCGGGGCACTTCGCTGGTGAACTGCGTGGTCCTGCTGGACTCGTCGGCGATGACCGACGTCTTCTGGTGCCGGGCCCGCTGCTCGGCACCCAGCGCGCGCACGATGTCGTCGCGCTGGTCGACCGGTACCGGCATGCCCTCCTGGCCGCAGTCGGCGAAGCTGTTGTCCGGCTCGTTGAAGGGGCTGATGTAGTCGAGCCGTACGCCCTGGCGCGCGAAGTGATCGGTCACGTCGGCCAGGTAGGCCGCGAAGTCCTTCTCGTGCTCCGCCTTCAACTGGCCCCCGCAGCTCTTGCCGTTGGTGGTCCACCGGGCCGGTGCGCTGTTGACGAAGCCGATCAGGTCCCGCACGCCGTACCGCGCCGCGTAGCGCAGGAAGGTCCGGCCGCCGTCGTCCTTGCTCCAGTCGTAGGAGCCGTCGGCCCGGGCGAAGTCCTCGGCGGCGCGGGCCGGGGTGGTGACCCCGACACCCCCGCCGCCGATGTTGTAGCGGTACGCGCTGAGGTCCAGCCCCTGCCGGGAGAAGAGGAGCCGGGCGACCCGGGCCTGGACCTTCGGGTCGAAGTGCTGGAGGTCATTGACCCACCAGGCGCCGGACGCGCCGATGTCGTCGATGGTCTGGGCGGCGTGCGGGGAGACCTCGGCGGCGGGCGGGGCGGCGCCCGCGCTCGCGGGCGGGGAGACGAGGAGGGCTCCGGTGACGGCCAGTGCGGCGGCGGCCGCCGGCAGCGGGAATCTCTTGCGGGGGTGAGAGCGGGGGTGAGACACGTGCATCCCTTCCGTCGTCATGAAGGCGGTGCGGTACGGCTCCTTGCGGGGGCGGTGATGCGCTTGGCGGTGCCGGCCTGCCGCTGCCCGACGGACTGCAGCACCCCTTCCAGGGCGAACGTGGCCGCGCCGAGGCACACCGGGTCGGTGGGGATCGGGGAGAGGACGATCTCGGTGGCGGCCAGCGGGCGGCGCAGCGCGTGCCGGGCGACGGCGCGGCGGACCTCGTCGAGCAGCGGCTCACCGAGCCGTGCCGCGACCCAGCTGCTGAGCACGACCACTTCGGGGTTGAGCAGATTGATCAGGTCGGAGATCCCGGCGCCCAGGTAGCGCGCGGTGTCCTGGACCACCTTGAGGGCGACCGGGTCGCCCGTGTGCACCGCGCGGGCCAGCGCGTCGACGGTGGCCGTCTGGTCTTCGGGGTGCAACAGGGCGCTGCGCGGGCTCAGTTCGCGCAGGTTCTGCATGATGCCCGGCGCGCCGACGTACGTCTCGACGCAGCCGTGGTTGCCGCAGTGGCACAGCCGCCCGTCCAGCACCAGCGTGGTGTGGCCCCACTCGCCGGCGCTGTTGCTCACGCCCCGGTGCAGGCCCCCGCCGAGAGCGAGACCGGCGCCGACGCCCGTGCCCAGGTTGACCACGACCGCGTCCCCGCGTCCCCGCGCCGCCCCGAACCACAGCTCGGCCACCGCGCCCGCGCGCAGCGGATTGTCCAGGTACAGCGGATGCGCGATGTGTTCGGCGAGCAGTTCGAGCAGCGGTACCTCGTGCCAGTCCAAGTTGGGCGCGTACTCGGCGACGCCGGTGTCCCGGTCCACCTGGCCCGGCACGCTCACCCCGACGCCCAGCACCCGGGCCGCCTCGACGCCGGCCTGAGCCACCACCGCGCCGACGGCGGCGGCGACGTGGCCGACCACCTGCTCCGGGCGGCTCTCGCCGGGCCACATCTCCTCGTCGGCGCGGGCCAGCACGTTCAGCGCCAGGTCGAACAGCTCGACATGGACGTAGGTCTCCGCGATGTCGACGCCGATCAGCGCGCCCCCCGAGGCGTTGACGGCCACCAGGCCCCGGGGCCGGCCGCCGGCCGAGTCCTCGAACCCGACCTCGGTGATCATGCGCAGCTCCAGCAGCTCGCCGACCAGCGTCGCCACCGTCGCGAGGCTCAGCCCCGTGGCGGCGGCAAGCTCCTGCCGGGAGGTGGGGGACTCGGCGATGATCTGCCGCAGCACCTCGTAGCGGTTCGCGGTGCGGATGTCACGTGATGTGCGCTTCACCGGGGCCGGTCCCTCCCGTTGCGTCCAGGCCGGAATGACATCGGGCACCGGCGCGGGCGCCAGGCTATGGGCTGGGCGAGCCTTTCGACAAGGGGTTAGGAAAGGGGCTGTGGAAAGTCCGTGCCGACCGGGGCGGCGGCCGTCAGTCGGCCAGCAGGTCCCGGACGAAGGCGTTGGTGAACTTGCCGCCCGGATCCAGGGAGCCGACCAGCTCCCGGAAGTCGGCGAGGCGCGCGTACCGTCCACGGACGACCGCCGGCGGCATCGCGTACACCTTCCCCCAGTGCGGACGCGGATCGAACGGAGCCAGTGCCTCCTCCAGCCGGCGCACCACCGGCAGGACGGCCGCCTCGTCCGGCACCCAGGTGAAGTGCAGCGCCACCGAGTCCCGCGCGTGGGCCGGGCTGAGCCACTGCGGGTCGGCGGCGACCGTACGCACCTCACAGGTCTGCAGGACCCCGGCGACCGCCGACCGGATGCCGTCGACCGCACGCAGCGCATCGACGGCCGCCGGTCGCGGCAGCAGGTACTCCGACTGGATCTCCGCCCCGCTGCTCGGCGTGAACTCCGCCCGGAAGTGCGGCAGTCGCTCGTGCCACGGTCCCGGCACGCCCAGCTGCTCGGTGCAGTGGGTCGCCGGCATCCCCGGCACCGGGTGCACCGGCACCCGGGCGGGCGCCGCCCACGGGAAGCGGACCGCCGGCCCGTCGGTGCGCCGCTTGACCCACACATGCCTCAGGACCGGCTCCCGCCAGTCGGTGAACAGGCTCACGCTGTACCCGGCGGCCGACACGGCGGTGAAGTCCAGCCCGTCCAGCGGGAGTTCGGTGAACACGTGCTGCTCCACCTCGTACGCCGGCTCCAGGTCGAGCGTGAGCGCGGTGACGACGCCGAGCGCGCCGAGCGAGGTCACGGCGCCGTCGAACCGCGCCTCGCCCCGGCCGATCCGCACCGTCGAGCCGTCCGCGAGGAGCAGCTCCAGCTCCCGGACGGCCGAGGCCAGCGGTCCGTTGCCGACGCCCGAGCCATGGGTGCCGGTCGCCACCGAACCGGCCACCGAGATGTGCGGCAGGGACGCCATGTTGGGCAGGGCGAGCCCCCGCGCGTGGACCCCGCGGGCCAGTTCGGCGTAGCGCACCCCGCCGGACACCCGGACCGTGCGCGCGGCCGTGTCGACCTCGATCACCGGCGGCAGCCCGGCGGTGGAGACCAGCACCCCCTGCGGGCCCGGGTCGGCGATCCGGCTGAAGGAGTGCCCGCTGCCCAGGACCCGCACCCGCGCACTGCCCGCCACCACCGCCGCGAGCGCGTCGAGCGTCGCCGGACGGTGGAACGCGCGCGCGGTGTACGTGAGGGTGCGCGCCCAGTTGGTGACCGCCCCGGCGGTCCCGGCCGTCCCTGTCATCCGTGCGTCCCTCCCGGAGAGTCCGTCTGCTTCGACCTTCTCATCCGTCACGCCGCACCAGCGAGGCCGTGTGCGGATTTCGTTGTTTCGATGACTTGGATCGACGTATTCGAAAACTCTCTAGCATCACCGCTGCGATATCGGTACCTTTCGGTGCATGACTCAGGAACCGCTTCCCGCCGAGCTGCCCGTCACCGACCGCACCCGTCACCGCCGGCTGCGCGAGCAGGGCAGCCTGGAGCGGGCGGCGCTGGAGGCGATTCTCGACGCCTCCTTCGTCTGCCATCTCGGCGTGCTGGTCGACGGGCGGCCCCTCGTCGTGCCGACGGTGTACGGGCGGGACGAGCGCCGGCTGTATCTGCACGGCTCCGTGGCCAGCCGCAGCCTCGCCGGCGACACCCCGGTGTGCGTGACCGTCACCCACGTGGACGGGCTGGTGCTCGCCCGGTCCGTCTTCGAGCACGGCGTCAACTACCGCAGCGCCATGATCCACGGCACCGCCCGCAAGGTCACCGACCCCGAGGAGAAGCTGGCGGGCCTGCGCCTGCTCACCGAGCACTCCGCGCCCGGCCAGTGGTCGTACGCCCGCCGCCCCAGCCGCAAGGAACTGGCCGCCACCACCCTCCTCGCCCTCTCTCTGGAGGAGGCCTCCGTCAAGATCCGCACCGGCGCCCCGGAGGACGGCGACGGGCCCGACGCGGCCCTCGGCCTGTGGGCCGGCGTTCTGCCGTTGACCACGGCCTGGGGCGCCCCGCAGCCCGACCCGGCGCTGCCCGCCGGGATCGCCGTACCGGAACACCTCGCCCGCCGGGCGGGGACCCGGCACGGCTGAGCCGCGGGCGGGGGCATACGGTGTGAGCCGTACGCCTGAGCCGGGAGGAGACATACGGATGGGCAGTCGTACCGCGCTGGTCGAGGATCTGATGGAGCGTTTCCCGCAGGTGCCACGGGAGGCGGTCTTCAAGGAGGACCTGCTTCGCGGCGGCGTCGCCTTCGACCCGTCCGCCCTCAGCGACAACGAGAACGGCGAGGTGAAGCCGAAGTCGTACTTCATCTTCTCCTTCGACCACGGCACCCTGCCCGAGCTGGGCGAGGCGGCGCTCAGGCGCCCGCCGGAGGAGATCATCCTCACCGGGGGGCCGTACGGCCTGCGCCGCACCGTCGTCTCCGTACGGGTGAATCCGGCCTCGCCGTACCGCGTGGCCGCCGACGACGAGGGGCTGCTCGGGCTCTACCTCGACGGGAAGCGCATCGCCGACGTCGGCGTGCCGCCCATGCCCGAGTACTACCGGCACACCCTCTCCAACGGGAAGTCCGTGATGGAGGTCGCCCCGACCATCCAGTGGGGCTATCTGATCTACCTCACCGTCTTCCGGGTCTGCCAGTACTTCGGCGCCAAGGAGGAGTGCCAGTACTGCGACATCAACCACAACTGGCGCCAGCACAAGGCGGCCGGGCGGCCCTACACCGGGGTGAAGGACGTCGAGGAGGTGCTGGAGGCCCTCGAGATCATCGACCGGTACGACACCCAGAAGGCCTCCACGGCGTACACGCTGACCGGCGGCGCGATCACCAAGACCGTCGCCGGGCGCGACGAGGCCGACTTCTACGGCCACTATGCCAAGGCCATCGAGGAACGCTTCCCGGGCCGCTGGATCGGCAAGGTCGTCGCCCAGGCGCTGCCGCGTGACGACGTGCAGCGGTTCAAGGACTACGGAGTGCAGATCTACCACCCCAACTTCGAGGTGTGGGACCGCCGGCTGTTCGAGCTGTACTGCCCCGGCAAGGAGCGCTACGTCGGCCGTGACGAGTGGCACAAGCGCATCCTCGACTCCGCGGAGATCTTCGGCGCGCGCAATGTGATCCCCAACTTCGTGGCGGGCGTGGAGATGGCGGAGCCGTTCGGCTTCGCGACGGTCGACGAGGCCATCGCCTCCACCACCGAGGGCCTGCGCTTCTTCATGTCGCACGGCATCACCCCCCGGTTCACCACCTGGTGCCCGGAGCCCACCACGCCGCTCGGCAAGGCCAACCCGCAGGGCGCGCCGCTGGAGTACCACATCCGGCTGCTCCAGGCCTACCGCCAGACCATGGACGACTTCGGGCTCTCCTCCCCGCCCGGTTACGGCCCGCCCGGGCCCGGCCGCGCGGTCTTCTCCGTCAGCTCCTTCATGGACAGCCTGCCCGCCGGTGAACCGGCGGCGGACACCGCAGCGGCGGCGGCCGAGGTGTGATCCCACGCACCGGGCCGGCCCGGCGGTGAGACGGACGGCGTCCGCGTCCGTACGGAAGGCCGAAGGAGCGGGATCGTCGCGTCACGCATCCGCCTCGCCACCAACGGTAACCGGATGTGAGCAGGGCGCTTGTCAGTTGTGTCGAGGACGTGAAAGGCTCGGTGCCCTGCCGCGAGGTTCCCTGTAACTCCCTTCCCTCTGTGGTGAGTTGACCTCGCTCGTGGATGCAGGAGTCCCATGCCCGACCTGCCGACCCCCAAGGACGCCACCGAGACCGCGCTGTTCTCGGAAGGCTGGGACGCGGTGCTCAGCTACGCGGACCTGTGCACCTCCGGGTCCCTGACGGCCCATCAACTGGCGACCGAGGCCTTCACGCTCGGCATGCGCGAGGTCCGCGCCGCCGCACGCACCCATGTGCGCGGCGCGGGCCGCCGCACCCCGCGGCTGCCCACGATCCCGGCGCTGCTCACCGCCGTACGCGACACCGCCGCCGCCTGGGAGGCCGACGGGCGGGGGCACACGCTCGACCCCGACCTGCGACTGTGGCTCAACTCCGGCAACTCCGCCCGCTACACGGGCCGGCCCCTGGAGCGTCCGGTCGCGCTGCGCGGCCTCAGGGACCTGCAGGAGGCCGATGCCGCACTGCTGTGGCTGACCGAGGTGGAGGCGCTGCCCCTGCCCGCCGTCGCCCGCCGGCTCGGCCTGGACCCGGCCGTCGCCGCCGACGAACTCGCCCAGGTGCGCACCCTGTTCCGGGACCGCTGCCACCGCGCCCATCTCGACAGCCCGCTGGACGGGCCGTGCCGCTCCTACGCCCGGCTGCTGGACGCGGTCACCCGCTCGCCCGCCACCGACACCCCCGACGACCTCTCCCAGCACCTCGCGACCTGCGTACCGTGCGCCGAGGCCGCCGCCTGTCTGCGCCTGCACGGCGGCGGGCTGCCCGCCGCGCTGGCCGGCGGGGTGATCGGCTGGGGCGGCCTCGCCTACCTGGAACGCCGGCGCCGCGCCGCCGAGGTCCGCCTCGGCGCGGGCCGCCCCGCCCGCACCGCCCCCGGCCCCGGCGAACCGGAGGAGGGCACCGGCCGAAGCCGCGTGCTGCGCGGCGGGCTGCTCGGCGCCGCCGTGCTGCTGTCGGTGCTGGCGCTCGGCGTGTCGATGATGCCGTTCGGCGGCTCCGGCCAGGACACGGCGGCCGTCCGCGACGACACCGCCGTTCGCGACGACACCGCCGTCCGCGACGTCGGCCGGCCCGCCGCCGACCCGGGCGCCCCCCGCACCACCACTCGACCCGCCTCGCCGACGGCACCCGCCGCCACCCCCTCCGCGGCCCGTACGACGGCCGGCTCCGGCCGCAGGAACACCGACCCCGAGCCGCAGGGCACCTCCTCGGCCACGCCCGAGCCGGGCCCCGGCCGCACCACCGCCTCGCCCGCCGCGACCTGCCGGGCCGCCTACGACCTCGTCGACGAGTGGCCCGACGGCTTCCAGGCCACCGTCACCGTCACCACCGACCGGCCGCTCACCGACTGGAAGGTGTCCTGGTCCTTCCGCGACGGCCAGCGGGTCGGCCAGATGTGGGACGCCACCGTCCATCAGGACGGCCCCGACGTCACCGCCACCGCCACCGACTACGACAAGGCCGTCGCCGCGCACGGCACCCTGACCTTCGGCTTCATCGGCACCCGGCAGGGCCGCAACCGGGCACCGCACGACTTCACGCTCGACGGGGCGTCCTGCGCGGCCGACTGAGCGCGCCGTACCGAAGACACACCGTACGGAAAACGCTTTGACGCACGGCCCCGCCGGCGGGCTACAGTTGGCGGGCACGCCGAGGTGGTGTGCGCGGATCACGCGCGAGTCGAGGAGGTGTCGACCGATGGCTGTCACTGTGCTGGGCGCTGCCCTCATCCAGGAACTCCTCAAGTCCACCTCCGTGGCCACCGGCTGAACCGACCGCGCCAACGCGCCTGCCCGGGGCCACCCTTGTGAAGGGTCTCCCTTGACTTCCACCTCTGCTGTGTTCTCCGCACTGACTCCCTACGGCTGGGACGAGGACTGGGCCGACGCGTTCGCCCTCCACGCCGCCGACGGGCTGCTGCCCGGCCGGGTGATCCGGGTCGACCGCGGCCAGTGCGACGTCGTCACCGCGGACGGAATCGTCCGCGCCGACACCGAGTTCGTCGTGCCCCGTGACCCGATGAAGGTCGTGTGCACGGGGGACTGGGTCGCCGTCGACCCCGACGGCGACCCGCGCTACGTCCGCGCGTATCTGCCGCGCCGCACCGCCTTCGTGCGCTCCACCTCCTCCAAGCGGTCCGACGGGCAGATCCTCGCCGCCAACGTCGACCACGCCGTCGTCGCCGTCTCGCTCGCCCTCGACATCGACCTCGGCCGCATCGAACGCTTCCTCGCCCTGGCCTGGGAGTCCGGCGCCCAGCCCGTCGTCGTCCTCACCAAGGCCGACCTCGTGCCGGACCCGGTCACCCTCGCCCATCTGGTGCAGGACGTCGAGACGAGCGCGCCCGGCGTGCCCGTGCTCACCGTCAGCGCCCTGCACGGCGAGGGCCTCGACGTCCTCGTCGCACTCGTCGGCTCCGGTACGTCCGTGCTCCTCGGCCAGTCCGGCGCGGGCAAGTCCACGCTGGCCAACGCCCTTGTCGGCGCGGACGTCATGGACGTCCAGGCCGCGCGGGACGTCGACGGCAAGGGCCGGCACACCACGACCACACGCAATCTGCTGACCCTGCCGTCGGGCGGGGTGCTCATCGACACACCCGGACTGCGGGGCGTGGGCCTGTACGACGCCGAGGGCGGCGTCGGCCAGGTCTTCTCCGAGATCGAGGAACTGGCCGAACAGTGCCGCTTCCACGACTGCGCCCACGAGAGCGAGCCGGGCTGCGCGGTGCGCTCCGCCGTCGAGAACGGAGAGCTGCCGCAGCGACGGCTGGAGAGCTACCGCAAGCTGGTGCGGGAGAACCAGTGGATCGTCGCCAAGACCGACGCGCGGGTCCGTGCCGAGCTGCGGCGGGACTGGAGGAGGAAGGGCGCCGAGGGGAGGGCCGCGATGGAGCTGAAGCGAGGGCGTCTTCAGTAGGCCTCCAGCAGGTCCTCGAAGCCCGGGTCAGTTGCGTGTCCGATTTCCGCTGGCCCGGCCTCGTCCGGCGTCCCACACTGGAACACGTGATGGACGAGGACACCAGGTACGAGGCGGTGCGCAGCAGGGACGGGCGGTTCGACGGGGAGTTCTTCTTCGCCGTCGAGACCACCGGGATCTACTGCCGGCCCAGCTGCCCGGCGGTGACGCCGAAACGGCACAACGTGCGGTTCTTCCCGACGGCCGCCGCCGCGCAGGGCTCGGGGTTCCGAGCCTGCCGGCGGTGCCGGCCCGACGCCGTGCCCGGCTCGGCGGAGTGGAACGTACGGGCGGACGCCGTCGGGCGGGCCGTGCGGCTGATCGCCGACGGCGTCGTGGACCGCGAGGGCGTCGCCGGGCTCGCCGCGCGGCTCGGCTACAGCGCCCGGCAGGTCCAGCGACAGCTCACCGCGGAACTCGGCGCCGGGCCCGTGGCCCTCGCCCGTGCCCAGCGTGCGCACACCGCGCGGGTGCTGCTGCAGACCACCGACCTTCCGGTCACCGAGATCGCGTTCGCGTCCGGGTTCGCCAGCGTGCGCCAGTTCAACGACACGGTCCGGGAGGTCTACGCCTCGACGCCCACCGAGGTGCGGGCCGCCGCTCCCGGCGGCCGGGGCGCCGCTCGGGGGCGCGGCGGCCATCGGGCCGCCCCGGGCGCCGGGATACCGCTGCGGCTCGCCTACCGCGGCCCCTACCAGGCCGCCGCCGTCTTCGACCAGCTCGCCGAGGAGGCGGTGAGCGGCGTCGAGGAGGTCTCCGGCACGCCCGGCGGCCGCACCTACCGGCGCACGCTGCGGCTGCCTTACGGCACCGGAATCGTCGCCGCCCGGGAGCGGACCCGGCCCGTGCGGACCAGCACCGGCACCCGCCCCGGCGGCTGGCTGGACGCGCGGCTGCATCTCACCGACCCCCGGGACCTCACCACGGCCGTCCAGCGGCTGCGGCGCCTGTTCGACCTCGACGCGGACCCGTACGCCGTGGACGAGCGGCTCGGCGCCGACCCCCGACTCGCGCCGCTGGTCGCCGCCCGGCCCGGACTGCGCTCGCCCGGCGCCGTGGATCCGCTGGAGCCCGCCGTCCGCGCGCTGGTGGGACGGGACGGCGCGGAGGAACTGGTGCGCCGGTGCGGCAAGGTGCTCGACGCGCCCTGCGGCACCCTCACCCATCTCTTTCCCGAGCCCGCCGCCCTCGCCGCGGCCGAGCCGGACGGCCCGCTGGGCGCGCTGGCCGCGGCCCTCGCCGACGGCACCGTACGGCTGGACCCGGGCGCCGACCGGGACGAGGCACAGCGGGCCCTGCTCGCCCTGCCCGGAATGGACCCGGCCACCGTCGCCGTACTGCGCGTGCGCACCCTCGGCGACCCGGACGTCGCCCCGCCCGGCGCGGACCTGCCCGACGGCTGGCGGCCCTGGCGCTCCTACGCCGTCCAGCATCTGCGCGTCGCAGGGGAGTTGACGCGGACGGGTCGATGACCGGGTAGGCGGGCGCAGCCGCGGTTGTCCGCTCTCCGCCGGTGCGGCCATCCGCTCTCCGCCGGTCCGGCCGCCCGCCCGTCGCCCGTCCGCCCCGCCCCTCGGGTCCTCGCCCCGGGCCGCTCTCCCCTCTCGGTTGGGCCGAGCGGGTGGACCCCAGCCGAAGGTGCGGTGGCGCGGCCCGACCGTGTGGCACGGTCTGCTCCGACGAGCGACGGGGAAGGGCGGGTGCGGAGATGGCCGAGGTCAGACGGGTCCTCGCGGTGCTGTTGCTGGCGATGCTGCCGGGCACGACCACACCGGCGGTCGCGGCGCCGGCGCCGGTGCCGGTGCCGTGGACCGGCAGCTGGGAGACCGCGCCGTCGGGAACCGCCGCCGCGCTGCCCGGCGCCGCCGTCCGCAACGTCGTCCACCTCAGCGTCGGCGGCACGGCCGTGCGCATCCGGCTCAGCAACCGCTTCGGCACCGCGCCGCTGCGGCTCGGCGCGGTCACCGTCGCGCTGCGCCGGGCGGCCGGCCCGGACGCCGTACCCGGCACCGTGCGCACCGCCACCTTCCAGGGCGCCCCGACCGCCACCGTCCCGCCCGGCCAGGACGCGGTCACCGACCCGCTGCCGCTGTCGGTCCCGGCCGCCGCCGACCTCCTCGTCACCGTCTACACGCCTGGCAACGACGGCCCCGCGACCGTCCACCAGACCGCCCTGCAGACCAACTACATCGCCCCGGCCGGCGCGGGCCGGGCCGCCGACGAGGTCGGCGCCGCCTACACCACCACTGCCAACCGCTGGTACTACGTCACCGGCGTCGACGTCCTCGGCGACACCGCGGGCAGCATCGTCGCGTTCGGCGACTCCCTCACCGACGGGAACGGTTCCACCCCCGACGCCAACCACCGCTGGCCCGACCGGCTCGCCGACCGGCTGCGCGCCGCCCGGCTCGGCGTCCTCAACGCGGGAATCTCCGGAAACCGCCTGCTGCACGACGGCACGGGACCCAACGCCCTCGCCCGTCTGGACGCCGACGCCCTGGACCGGGCCGGGGTACGGGTCCTGGTCGTCCTGGAGGGCATCAACGACATCAAGGGCACACCGACGGCCGACGACACCACCGCCTACGCCGACGCCTACCGCGCGCTCGTCGCCCGCGCCCACGCCCGGGGTGTCCGGGTCGTCGGCGTCACCCTCACCCCGTACCGCGGCTTCTCCGCCTACACCGCCGCCCGGGAGGCGGTACGGCAGCGGGTGAACGCGTTCATCCGCACGGGCGGCGCCTTCGACGCGGTGGCCGACGCCGACACCGCCCTGCGCGACCCGGCCGACCCCACCCGCCTGCTGCCCCGGTACGACCCCGGTGACCATCTGCACTTCAACGACACGGGTATGGCGAAGATCGCGGACACGGTGCGCGGGGCACTCGCGGTGGCGGGTTGACGGCCGGCCGGGGCCCGGTGGCGGCTCAACCCCACAGCACCGCTCCCAGCCAGGCCCCGGCGATCAGCAGACAGGCGAACAGTTCCGCCAGCACGCCGGAGCCGCCCGAGCGCATCGCGGTGCGCAGCGCGGCCATCGCCTCGCCACGGCGGCCGAGGCGCAGCCGCTCGTGCAGATAGATCCCGGCCATGAACCCCGGCAGCGCGCCCAGCACCGGCAGCAGCACGAAGCCGAGGAGCGCCCCCGCACCCGCGTACACCGCCATCCCCGGGGTGGCTCCGCTCTGCCGCAGCCGGCGCGGCGGCAGCGCCGTGCGCACCGCCAGCGACAGCAGCAGGACCGCGGTGGCGCCCACCAGCACCGCCCAGGCCAGCGGCCGTGGATCCGTCAGCGCCCACCACAGCACCCCGGACCACACCAGCCACGACCCCGGCACCCCGGGCACCAGCACCCCGCACAGGCCGAGCACGATCACCACGCCGACCAGCAGGAGTTCCCACACTCCCATCTGCCCAGAGTGCCGGAGAAGCCCTGAAACGGCAGTCCCGTGACGGAACAGGCCGGCGTACGCCCGGACACGGGCGGGCGGCTACGAGCGGGTGACCCAGCCCCGCTCGTACGCGTGCCAGCCCAGCTGGAGCCGGGTCGTCACCCCGGCCAGCTCCATCAGTCGCCGCACCCGGCGCTGCACGGTCCGCAGGCCCAGATCCAGCTGTTTGGCGACGCTCACGTCGGTCAGGCCGGCCAGCAGCAGCGACAGCACCTCCAGATCGGTGGCGTCCGGGCCGTCCGGCCGCTCCTCGGCCACCCCCGCCGCGCCCAGCCGCAGCGGCAGCGCCTCCCGCCACACCGACTCGAACAGCCCGGCCAGCAGCTCCAGCAGCCCGCTGGCATGCACCACCAGCGCCGCCGGCTCCGCCGTCCTCGACGTCAGCGGCACCATCGCGAGCGAACGGTCGGCGATCACCAGCTTCGTCGGCACCCGGTCCACCACCCGCACCTGCTCGTCCCGGCCGAGCGCCGCGGCCAGCTCGGTCAGCCCGTGCGGCAGGTCCAGCACCGTACGCTCCACCACCACCCGGTAGCGCACCCCGCGTCCGGTGGCCTGCTCCTCCGCCTCGTTCTCCACGCCGGACACGACCACCGGACTGCCGGTCACCAGTGCGCACACCTCCTCGGCGGCCCCCAGCTGCAGCTGCAGAAAGCGCTGGGCGACCGCCGAGGAACCGGTCACCACCTCCACCAGGTCGTGCACGGCCGGCTCGGCCGCGGCCGCCCGGTACTCCTCCGCGAGCAGTGCCGCCGCCAGCTCCGCCTTCTCCAGCTCGTGCCGCTGCTGGGTGAGCAGCGCGCCCAGCGCCACCCCGGGCGGCGCCGCCACCCAGCGGCCCGGCCGGGCCGGGGACTGGGCGGCGAGCCCGTGCCCCTCCAGCCGGCGCAGCGCCCGCTCGGCGTCCGGCTCGGACAGCGTCAGGCGCCGCGCCAGATCGGACACGTCGGCCGCGCCCACGGACACCAGCGCCCGGTACGCCGCCTCATGCGTCTCGTCCAGCCCTATCGCTGCCAGCATCGGCCTACGTCCCTCCCTGCGACGGACCTGGGACCAGGCCCGAGAACA
This sequence comes from Streptomyces yokosukanensis, assembly GCF_001514035.1. GTDB lineage: Bacteria > Actinomycetota > Actinomycetes > Streptomycetales > Streptomycetaceae > Streptomyces > Streptomyces yokosukanensis. The sequence continues at coordinate 281,987 of NZ_KQ948212.1, forward strand.
AGCCACCGACAAACCGCCACGACGGGCGCGGCCTGGCGGGAACCGGCCACGGCGCAAACCCGCCGCGGAACATCATCGCCGTAGCGGAGGTGAATCTGCCAAGGTGGCAGCAGCTCGGGACGTGCGAGGTGTTCTCGATTCACAGCCGCGTCCCAGGAAACCAAGCCACAATCCGGCCATCCGATCGATGCCCCATCGAGGGCCGGTCGCCCGGACCGTGGCCCGGGCCCGGACGTGTGCGAACCACGCGAAGGGGATCCGGGGCCGGGTCACGTCGCACGTCGCCGGGCGGTCCTCCCGTGGGGGGTGGGGCCGCCCGGCGGCCATCTGCCGCCTTTCGTACGGCAGTTCACCCCTTCACTCGACACGCCGTTCGAGGCGACCGCGCACGCCGGATTTTCCCGATGCCCCGTTTTCATGCGGCCGGTGCGGTGGACAATTAGGGGCATGAGCCAGCAGGGGGGAAGGCCCGCCCGTCCCGAGGACGACTGGTGGGGACAGCTGTACGACGACTCCACCGAGGACGCGGGACCCGCGGTCGCGCCCGACACCCTGGACGACCGCTTCGCCTCCGCGAAGCACACGGTGACGCCCAGGCCGACCCCGCCACCCCCGCCCGAGCCGCCACCGGACGCCTGGGAGGACGCCTGGGACGCGGCCTGGGCGAAAGACCCCGACGCGGACACGGGCGCGGAGAGGGGCGCAACCGCCGAGGCGGACGCAATCGCCGAGGCGGGCAAGGGTGCCGTCGGAGGCGTCGGCGCGGCGGGACACGGGGACGGTGACCCGCGCAGAGCGGTGTCCGACCGACCCGTGGTACCGCCGCAGCGCATCACCGACACTCCACCGTCCCCACCTCCACCCCCGCCCCCACCGCCTCTGGCACCGGCCCCGCCCCCACCCATCGCCGCGACCGACGCCCCGCCCGGCGCCCGGATCCCCTGGGAGCCCTCGGCCCTGCCCGAGCCGTCGGCTCCGCCGCCCTCCGCCATCGACTACGTCGGCTCCGGGCCGCCCACCTACGACCCCGAGCCGACCGCGCTGCCCGGGGCCGATCCCGACGAGCTGGGGGAGTTGGTCGCGGACACCGTGCTGGACGGTGCGCGGTACGGGGCGTGTACGTTGCGGGCGGTCTCGCTGCGCGGGGACTCGGCGCGGTACCGGGGCGAGCCGCGCCGCGACTCGCTGCTCACGGCCCGGTTCGGGACGGGGCGCCAGGCGCTGCTGCTCGTCGCGATGGCGACCGGGGTGCGCGGCACGCCGGGTGCGCATCTCGCGGCGGCCGAGGCGTGCCGCTGGATCGGACGGGCTGTCGGCCGCAGCCACCACCGGCTGGTCGAGGACATCCGGGCGGCCCGGCGCGGTGAGCTGAAGTCCGGGCTGCACCGGCTGACCGACCGCAGCCTCGGCAACCTGCGGGCGAGCGCGGTCGAGCAGGGCGTCGGCCCGCAGGAGTACACGGCGAGCCTGCGCTGTCTGCTGCTGCCCGCCGACCCCGACTGCCGTACCCGCGTGTTCTTCGGCGTCGGTGACGGCGGGCTGTTCCGGTTGCGGGACGGGGCGTGGCAGGACATCGAGCCGCTCGCCGTGTCCGACGAGGCCGCCGGCCCGCCCGTCGTCGGCTCCGGCTCCCCGCCGGGGACGGTGCGCGCCGAGACCCCCGAGGGCGACCGGTTCACCATGGACCTCGGCATCCCGACCCCGCCGAGCCCGTACGAGCCGGCGCCGCAGCCGCCTCCCACGCCGTTCCGGTTCCGCGCCTCGGTAGCCCGCCCGGGTGATGCGCTGGTGATGTGCACCGGTGGCCTGGCCGACCCGCTGCGCGGCGAGGCCGCCCTCTGCGCCTACCTGGCCCGCCGCTGGTCCGGCCCCACCCCGCCCGGCCTCGCCGCGTTCCTCGCCGACGCCCAGGTACGGGTGAAGGGCTACGCCGACGACCGTACGGCGGCCGCCGTGTGGGAGGCGTAACCGCTGCCCCTGTGGATTGATGGAACCGAGAACCACGGAGGCGATCGGGACCACCGAAGGGGCAGACGAGAGAACATGGCCAGACAGAACGTTGCCGAGCAGTTCGTCGACATCCTCGTCCGCGCCGGCGTGCGCCGCCTCTACGGCGTGGTCGGTGACAGTCTCAACCCGGTGGTGGACGCCGTCCGCCGCAACTCCGCCATCGACTGGATCCACGTACGCCACGAGGAGAGCGCCGCCTTCGCGGCCGGCGCCGAGGCGCAGATCACCGGGAAGCTGGCCGCCTGCGCCGGCTCCTGCGGCCCGGGCAACCTGCACCTGATCAACGGCCTGTACGACGCGCACCGTTCCATGGCCCCGGTGCTCGCGCTCGCCTCGCACATCCCGTCCAGCGAGATCGGCCTCGGCTACTTCCAGGAGACCCATCCCGACCGGCTGTTCGCGGAGTGCAGCCACTACAGCGAACTGATCTCCAACCCGCGGCAGATGCCCCGGCTGCTGCAGAGCGCGATCCAGCACGCGGTCGGGCAGAGCGGGGTCAGCGTGGTCGCGCTGCCGGGCGACATCGCCGCCGAACCGGCTCCGGAGAAGTCCGCGCAGAGCGCCCTCGTCACCTCCCGGCCCACCGTCCGGCCCGGCGACGCCGAGATCGACGCGCTCGTGGAGATGATCGACGCGGCGGGGAAGGTGACCCTGTTCTGCGGCAGCGGCACGGCGGGCGCGCACGCCGAGGTCATGCGGTTCGCCGGGCGGGTCAAGTCCCCGGTCGGGCACGCGCTGCGCGGCAAGGAGTGGATCCAGTACGACAACCCGTACGACGTCGGCATGAGCGGACTGCTCGGCTACGGCGCCGCCTACGAGGCCACCCACGGCTGCGACCTGCTGATCCTCCTCGGCACCGACTTCCCGTACAACGCCTTCCTGCCCGACGACGTCAAGATCGCCCAGATCGACGTACGGCCCGAGGTGCTCGGCCGTCGCTCGCGGCTCGACCTCGCCGTGTGGGGCGATGTGCGCGAGACGCTGCGCTGTCTGATCCCGCGGGTCAGGGAGAAGACCGACCGGCGGTTCCTCGACCGGATGCTGAAGAAGCACGCCGACGCGCTGGAGGGCGTGGTCAAGGCCTACACCCGCAAGGTCGACAAGCACGTCCCGATCCACCCCGAGTACGTGGCCGCGGTCCTCGACGAAGTCGCCGACGACGACGCCGTGTTCACCGTCGACACCGGCATGTGCAATGTGTGGGCCGCCCGATACGTCTCGCCCAACGGGCGCCGCCGGATCATCGGTTCGTTCTCGCACGGCTCGATGGCGAACGCGCTGCCCATGGCGATCGGCGCCCAGTTCACCGACCGGCGCCGGCAGGTGGTGTCGATGTCCGGCGACGGCGGCTTCGCCATGCTGATGGGCGACTTCCTGACGCTCGTGCAGTACGACCTCCCCGTCAAGGTCGTCCTGTTCAACAACTCCTCCCTCGGCATGGTCGAGCTGGAGATGCTGGTCGCCGGACTGCCCTCGTACGGCACCACCAACGTGAACCCCGACTTCGCCGCCGTGGCCCGCGCGTGCGGTGCCCATGGGGTGCGGGTGGAGAAGCCCAAGCAGCTCGCCGGTGCGCTGAAGGACGCCTTCAGACACAAGGGCCCGGCCCTGGTGGACATCGTCACCGACCCCAACGCACTGTCCATCCCGCCGAAGATCAGCGCCGAGATGGTCACCGGATTCGCCCTCTCCGCCTCGAAGATCGTGCTCGACGGCGGCGTGGGACGCATGCTCCAGCTGGCCCGCTCCAATCTGCGCAACGTGCCGCGGCCCTGAGGGCGCAGCGTCCGCGGGCTCAGAGCCCGAGGAGCGCGTACTGGCCCGTGAAGGGATGGGTTTCGGCCACTTTCACGGCGCGTGACGGTGTGCCGACGGCCGGTGCCGGGCGCATCTGCCTTGCCGTTCCAAGGCGTCCGTGGCGCCCAGGGCCTTGCGGGGGACGGGTGATCCCGGTGCGGCGCGGCCCGACGGGCGGCCCGGACGCCGTACGGCCGTGGCCGAACCGCCGGTCATCGGGCATGGGTCATGACTGCCTGTGTGCGTCCTGGGCAAGCATCCCCCGTGAACGTGTTCGACCAGGAGGGGCAGGGTCCAGCGGCGTGCGGGCGGGGGTCATGAAGAGTCAGGCACGAGGGGGCGGTCCCGCGGTCGTCGGAGGCTCCTCGGCGACGGCGGGGGAGACGACGGGGGAAGAGGCCGGCACCATCACGGAAGACGCGCACCGGCTCCGGCGCAGACTGGGGCGGGCGGATCTCAGGGCGGTGCCCGAGGCCCGCCGGGAGTTGCGCGAACTGCTGCGGCACTGGGGCAAACCCGGCCGCTCGGAGATCGCCGAACTGCTCACCAGCGAACTGGTCACCAACGCGCTCGTCCACACCGACGACGACGCGGTCCTCACGGCCGTCGTGGAGCCGGGCGGGCTGCGCGTGGAGGTACGGGACTTTCTGGCCCGCAGACCGGAGCTGAGGGGCCCGGACATGGACGAGGACACCCATGGGCGGGGCCTGGTGCTCGTGCAGTCCCTCGCGGACGCCTGGGGCGTCCGGCCGCACGGGGTGGGCAAGTCGGTGTGGTTCGAACTGGGCGCCGAGGCCGCTTGACGGCAGGGTCGGCGAACGGCACGCGACGGGCCGGGGGCGTGACCCGTGCGGTCACGCCCCCGGCCCGTCGTGCGCCAGGGTCTTCAGCCACGCCCCCGGCCGGAACCGGCCGGTCGCAGCCTTCTAGCCGAACTGCTGCTCCAGGTCCTTCAGCTTGCGCTCCAGGGAGTCCAGACGCGGCAGGGCCTGGGTGTCGTCCTCTGCGGTGAGGTCGACCGTCACCTGCTCAGCGGATCCGCCGCGGACCGGCTGCAGGGAGGGACGCGCGCGTACGGGCAGTTGCTCCGCGCCGGATATGGCAGGCTCCGCGGTCACCTCGGCGGGGCCACGCTCCACGGCCTGCACCTCGACCTGTCGGGCGCCGCGCCCGACGAAGCCGCGGTGGCCCCGGCTGATCGCCTTCAGCTGGGCCCGCTCCAGGCGCTGCTGGTCGCGCCGGCGCTGCCGTGTCTCCTCCTTGTCCCGCTTGTCCTCGCGGACCTCCTCGACCGCCTCGTCCAGGCTGCGCACGCCTTCCAGCAGCATCAGCGACCAGGCGCGGTAGGTCTCGCGGGGGGCGCGCAGCCAGCGCACGATCCGGATCTGCGGCAGCGGGCGCGGCACCAGGCCCTGCTCGCGCAGCGCGGCCCGGCGGGTCTGCTTCAGGGCCCGGTCGAAGAGGACGGCCGCGGAGAGCGACATACCGGAGAAGAACTGCGGGGCGCCCGCGTGGCCGGCCCCCCGGGGCGCGTGCACCCAGTTGAACCAGGCAGCCGCCGCGGCGAACAGCCACACGAGGATCCGGGAGCCGAGCGCGGCGTCACCGTGGCTGGCCTCGCGCACCGCGAGGACGGAGCAGAACATCGCCGCGCCGTCCAGGCCGAACGGCACCAGGTACTGCCAGCCGTCGGTCAGCCCCAGGTTCTGTTCGCCGAAGCCGACGAGGCCGTGGAAGGACAGGGCGGCGGCGACCGCCGCACAGCAGAACAGGAGCACGTAGGAGGCCGTGCCGTAGATGGCCTCTTTGCGTCTGCGACGCTCCTCGCTGCGCTCCCACGAGTCGTCCGCGCTCGCGTTCTCCCCGGAGGAGCGCTTGCCGCGCGCGAGCACCGCCACCGCCGCCAGTATGCCCAGGAGCAGTACGGCGCCCGGAAGCAACCAGTTCAGCGATATGTCGGTCAGTCTCATCAGGGGTCCCTTGCATTGGGATAGGGCGTAACGCCCGCCATAGTGGCCCACTCCCGAGGGCCCTCAGGGGGTTTCGGGGCAAGAGGCCGCCAAGGAAGTGCAAGGGGATGCCCAGGACGGCGTTCTGCTCGAACTGCCGCTTGAGGGGCGGGAGTTGAGTTCGAATAAGACTACCCGTACGGGTGGTTCCCCGGGAACTTCCTGAGGCGGGTGAGGTGGGTGTGACGTGCTGTTCCGGGGGCCGTCCGTGCACGGGCGGTCGTAGCCGACGATGATCTTAGTGGACCCCGGGCCGTGCTCCGACCCTGAGGCCCCGTCAAGCAGCCGCCCTCGGTGGGAGTTTGGTGGGCCGGGGCGCCCGGTCGCGGTCGGGCCCGGGTGAGCCTCGGCGGGATGGCCGTATGCGGTGCCGGGGGTGAGGCCGCGGCATCGGTGGCGGGGCGGGCGCCCTCGATCGCGGACCGTCGCAATAAGGCAAGCCTTGCCTTGCTTGTCCTTCTTTGAATTTGAACTGTCGCCTCGGGCGCCTATGGTGCTTGACGAACAAGTGACAACTCGTCGTTAATGACCCAAGTGCCGACAAGCCGCCAGCGCCAGGAGGACCCGTGAAGCAGAGCGTGCAGGGCTCCGCCGAGGCGGGGACGCCGGAGTGCCGCGGGGGCGGCGGCAGCCGGGTGCCCGCGCAGGCGCGCGTGGCGGACGTCCTCGACGTCTTCCGGGAGCGGGGCGGCGCCGTGCCCGCCGCGCGGGGCGAGCACACGCACGGTGAGCGGCCGATTCCCGGGCCGCGGCCGGTGGTGCAGCGCTCCTCGGTGCGCGGGCAGATCCTGGACGCGCTGCGTACGGCGCTGGTGACCGGGGAGCTGCAGCCGGGCGAGGTCTACTCGGCGCCGGCGCTCGGCGAACGGTTCGGCGTCTCGGCCACACCCGTGCGGGAGGCCATGCAGCAGCTCGCCCTGGAGGGCGCCGTAGAGGTCGTGCCCAACCGGGGCTTCCGGGTCGTCGAGCGGGGCGCGCGCGAGCTGGCCGAGCTGGCGGAGGTGCGCGCGCTCATCGAGGTGCCGGTGATGCTGCGGCTCGCCCGGACGGTGCCGGGCGAGCGGTGGGCCGAGCTGCGTCCGCTGGCGGAGGACACGGTGCGCGCGGCGGCCGACGGCTGCCCGGCGACGTACGCGGAGTCCGACCGCGCCTTCCACCGCGCGCTGCTCGGCCTGGCGGGCAACGAGCAGCTGGTCGGCATCGCCGCCGACCTCCACCGCCGCTCCCAGTGGCCCCCGGTCCGGCACGGCCGGGCGTACCTCGTCGCGGACGCGGCGGAGCACATGGCCCTGCTGGACGCGCTGATCGCGGGCGACGTGGACGTGGTCCGCGGCCTGGTGTCCGAACACTTCGTCGGAGCTCACTGAGGCCCTGCCCGCCGCCTGCGGAGAGCGGGGCCGATCCTTGGCGATCAACCCCCGACGCAAGTCGTCCAGGGCCTGCCGGGGCGCCCCCCGGCCGGTGCACCCGTTGTTCGGCCGTCGCCGCCCCTTTCGGGGCGGCTGGGGGCGGCTGGTGCGGAGTGGTGTGCGTGGTGGCGGCTGCGGGGGCCGGTGGTGGGCCGCCGGCGGCGTCTGCGGAGAGTGGGTCGGGTTCTCGGTGGTCGGCCTGCGGTGGAAGTTCAGCAGAGGCTGACCGGGGCTCGTGGGCGCGTCCGCTGCTATGCCGTCGCCGCCCCCGGGGTCGGGGGAGTCAGTTGTCGTGCCAGCCATGTCGGGACACCTCCGAGCAGCCGGAACAACCGTCGGGCCTCCTCGCGCAGGCGGGACGCCTCCGGCTCGGACTCCGCGTCGGCCAGTGAGACGAGCGCGGGCGCCGTGCCCACCAGATAGCCCAACTCCTCGCGGATCCGCAGGGATTCGGCGAAGCCGTGCCGCGCCTCCGCCAGTTCCCCGTCCCGCAGCGCGAGCCCGGCGAGGTGGCGCCATGTGAACGACAGCAGCAGCGGATCGGCGTGCGCGGCGGCGCCCGCGTGGGCCCGGCGGTAGGCCGCCCGTGCCGCCTGCGGGGAGCGGGTCAGGTTCTCGGCGATCAGCCCCCGGCGGAAGTCCAGCAGGGCCCGCCCCGGCGCCCCCGGAGGGATCAGCGCCGCCGCCCGGCCCAGCGCGGCCCGCGCCTCGTCCACCCGGTCCCGCACCCCGTGCAGCGTGGCCGTGTAGGCGAGCTGGCCCCGCTCACACGCGGCGGCCCCGCGCTCCTCGTCGCCGTGCGCGAGCGCCTCAGCCGTCCGCAGGGCGTCCTCCGCGTCCTCCCAGCCCCGCTCGGTGTACAGACACCGTTCGACCAGCAGCACGGCCCGCTGCAGGGCCGTGGCGGGGCTGTCCGGCGGCAGCAGGGCCGCCGCGTCGGCCCAGCAGGCCCGCGAGCGCAGCCGCCATACCGCGGTCTGGAGCGGATCGTCACCGGGGGTCGTTCCGTTACCAGACATGGCGGTATGCGCCACGTTGCCCTCCCCGAGCACGCCATCGAGCTGTTGAGTGGTGGCGGCATTCCAGCACCGATCGACCGGCCGGGCCAAGAGGGTGGGTGAAAGATTTCACAAAGTCGTGGGGCGCGGGCGCGACCGGGTTTGGCCACTGCGCGCCCCCGCTGACCTCAGCTCATGCGCAGGGCCAGGAAGAAGTCCAGCTTGTCCTCCAGGCGGGAGAGGTCCCGTCCCGTCAACTGCTCGATCCGGCCCACTCGGTAGCGCAACGTGTTGACGTGCAGGTGGAGCCGGGTGGCGCAGCGGGTCCAGGAGCCGTCGCAGTCGAGGAACGCCTCCAGGGTCGGGATCAGCTCGGCCCGGTGCCGGCGGTCGTAGTCCGTCAGCGGGTCCAGCAGACGCGCCGTGAACGCGCGGCGGACGTCGTCGGGGACGAAGGGGAGCAGGAGGACGTGGCTGGCCAGTTCCTGGTGTCCGGCCGCGCAGACCCGGCCGGGGCGGGCCGCGGCGACCCGGCGGGCGTGCCGGGCCTCCTCCAGGGCGCCGCGCAGGCCCTCGGCCGAGTGCACGGCCGCGCTGACGCCGAGGGTGAGCCGCCCGTCGTCGTTCAGGCCCGCCGACAGCGTCTCCCGCACCGACTGCAGCAGGGATTCGGCCAGCAGCCCCGTCTCCGAGCCGTCGTGCTCGGCGGAGACCGCCGGGAGCGGCACCAGGGCGATCGCCTCGTCCCCGGTGTGCGCGACCGCGATCCGGTCGGACGGCTCCGGACCGGTCGCCGACGGGTCGACCAGCACCTCCTCCAGGAGCGACTGGGCGACCGGGCCGCCCTCGACCTCGCTGCCCTCCCACTCCACCCGGGCCACCACGACCTGCCAGTGCGGGGCCGCGCCGAGGCCGGGCAGCAGCACCGGGGCGGCCACCCGCAGCCGGGCCGCGATCTCGGCCGGCGGGGCACCCGTCTGGACCAGCTCCAGCACCTCCTGGGCGAGACGGCGCCGTACCGTGCGCGCCGCGTCCCGGCGGTCCCGCTCGACCGCGATCAGCTGGGTGACGCCCTGCAGCAGGTCCAGGCGCTCCTCGGGCCAGTCACCGGCGTCCGCCTCGACGGCCAGCAGCCAGTCCGACAGCACCGACTCGCGCACATCGCGGGCGGCCTGCGGGGAGCGGCCGGAGGAGCGGATCGGGAACAGCGAGTACGTCGTGCCGTTGCGCAGCACCCGGTGCGGGCCGCGCCGGCCGGTGCGGGTGGCCGCCAGGTGTTCGGCGGCGAGCTTCGCACAGGCCTCCGAGGGCAGCTCCGGGCCGGTGACCTCGGAGCCGGCGATCAGCCGGCCGGTGGGCGAGAGCACCCAGGCGCGCAGGTCCAGATCGGTGCCGAGCAGGTCCAGGACCACGTCCGGGCCACCGCCCGCCGGGCCCGAGGTCATCATCCGCCGGTGCCGGTCCACGACGGCCGCCAGATCGCCGGCGCGCTCGCTGGAGACCTGGCGCACCACGTGCTCGGTGATCGTCGCGAACGCCACGGACTCGTGCACCGCGAACAGGGGCAGCCGGTGCTTGGCGCAGGCGAGCACCAGGTCGTCCGGCACATCGCCCAGCTCCGCCTCACCGGCCGCGAGCCCCGCCACCCCCGCCTGCACGAGGATGCGCACGAACGGCTCGGAGTCGTCGGCGTCCCGGCGCCAGGCCAGGCCCGTGAGTACCAGTTCGCCCCCGGAGAGGTAGCGGCTCGGGTCGCGCAGGTCGGTCGTCATGACCCCGCGCACCGACCGTTCCAGCTCCTCTTCGCCGCCGAGCAGCCGCAGGCCCAGCACATCGGTGTCCAGAAGTGCGCGCAGCCGCATCTCGTCGCCGCCGTTCTTTGTCTCGAAACCTACGATGGATCATGGAGGGTGACGGGATGGGCCCGGCACGGGGCCGCACAGGGCACTCTCCTGGGTCTCCGCGCTGTTTCCTGCGTTTCCCCAGGAAATCGGAGAGGTTACCGATGACCTCCGTTCATACGAATCTACAAGATGCCCGCCGTGGCCAGCCAACTCCTTCATGGTTTCAGTGACTGACCGCATTGGAGTACTGGGCGGTGTACTGAGTCCGCTCCGCGTTAACAGGACATGAACGAGCCGGGCCCGCCGCACACGGATTGGCTCAATATGTACGACCCACGAGACGAAGAAGAGAGCCGGTCATGGACTTCCTTCGCCCCGCCAGCTGGGAGGAGGCGCTCGCCGCGAAGGCCGAGCACCCCACCGCTGTGCCGATTGCGGGTGGCACCGATGTGATGGTCGAGATCAACTTCGACCACCGCCGGCCCGAGTACCTGCTGGACCTCAACCGCATCGGTGACCTCACCGAGTGGGAGATCGGCGAGGAGAGCGTACGGCTGGGCGCCTCCGTCCCGTACACGAAGATCATGGAGAATCTCCGTGCCGAGCTGCCGGGCCTCGCGCTCGCCTCGCACACGGTCGCCTCCCCGCAGATCCGCAATCGCGGCGGCGTCGGCGGCAACCTCGGCACGGCCTCGCCCGCCGGTGACGCCCACCCCGCCCTCCTCGCCGCCGGCGGCGAGGTCGAGGTGGAGTCCGCGGCCCGCGGCACCCGGCTCATCCCGATCGACGAGTTCTACAAGGGCGTGAAGCGCAACGCGCTGGAGCCCGACGAGCTGATCCGCGCCGTCCACGTCAAGAAGGCGGACGGCCCGCAGCAGTACTCCAAGGTCGGCACCCGCAACGCCATGGTCATCGCCGTGTGCGCCTTCGGTCTCGCGCTGCACCCCGAGAGCCGCACGGTGCGCACCGGCATCGGCTCGGCAGCCCCGACCCCGGTCCGGGCCAAGGCCGCCGAGGAGTTCCTCAACGCAGCGCTCGAAGAGGGCGGCTTCTGGGACAACGGCAAGATCATCACCCCGTCGGTCGCCAAGCAGTTCGCGGACCTGTGCTCCGCCTCCTGCAACCCGATCGACGACGTCCGGGGCACCGCGAGCTACCGCCGCCACGCGGTCGGCGTCATGGCTCGCCGGACGCTCACCTGGACCTGGGAGTCGTACCGCGGCACCCGCCGCACCACCGAGGGAGCTGCGTAATGCGCGTCAACTTCACCGTCAACGGACGTCCGCAGGAGGCCGACGACGTCTGGGAGGGCGAGTCCCTGCTGTACGTCCTGCGCGAGCGCCTCGGCCTGCCCGGTTCGAAGAACGCCTGCGAGCAGGGCGAGTGCGGCTCCTGCACGGTGCGCCTGGACGGCGTGCCGGTCTGTTCCTGCCTGGTCGCGGCCGGGCAGGTCGAGGGCCGCGACGTCGTGACCGTCGAGGGCCTCGCCGACTTCGCCAAGCAGCGTTCCGAGGGCGGTTGCGCGACCGGCGCCTGCGGCACGACCCTGCAGGACGCCCAGCAGTGGCAGGCCAAGGGCACCGACTCGCAGACCGGCGAGGGCACCGAACTCTCCCCGGTCCAGCAGGCGTTCATCGACGCGGGCGCCGTCCAGTGCGGCTTCTGCACCCCGGGCCTGCTCGTCGCCTCCGACGAACTCCTCGAGCGCAACCCGAACCCGTCCGACGCGGACATCCGTGAGGCGCTGTCGGGCAACCTGTGTCGCTGCACGGGCTACGAGAAGATCATGGACGCGGTCCGCCTCGCGGCCGCCCGCCAGTCCGAGGGAGTCTGACATGCCGACCAACGGCGCTCCTACGAAGATCACGCAGGGCTCCCAGACCAAGGGAGGCATCGGCGAGTCCACGCTCCGCCCGGACGGCACCCTCAAGGTCACCGGCGAGTTCGCGTACTCGTCCGACATGTGGCACGAGGACATGCTGTGGGGCCAGATCCTGCGCTCCACCGTCGCCCACGCCGAGATCGTCTCGATCGACATCTCCGAGGCGCTCGCCATGGCGGGTGTGTACGCCGTCCTGACGTACGACGACCTGCCCACCGACGTGAAGAACTACGGCCTGGAGATCCAGGACACCCCGGTCCTCGCGCACGGCAAGGTACGCCACCACGGCGAGCCGGTCGCGCTCGTCGCCGCCGACCACCCGGAGACGGCCCGCCGCGCCGCCGCCAAGATCAAGGTCGACTACAAGGAACTGCCCGTCATCACCGACGAGGCCTCCGCGACCGCGCCGGACGCGATCCTCGTCCACGAGGGCCGCGACGACCACCACAGCGGGCACGTCCCGCACCCGAACATCGTGCACCGCCAGCCGATCGTCCGCGGCAACGTGGCGCAGGCCCGCGAGCGGGCCGACGTGATCGTCGAGGGCGAGTACACCTTCGGCATGCAGGACCAGGCCTTCCTCGGCCCCGAGTCCGGCCTCGCCGTGCCCGAGGAGGACGGCGGCGTCCACCTCTACGTCGCCACCCAGTGGCTGCACTCGGACCTCAAGCAGATCGCCCCGGTCCTCGGCCTGCCCGAGGAGAAGGTGCGGATGACGCTGGCCGGCGTCGGCGGCGCGTTCGGCGGCCGCGAGGACCTGTCGATGCAGGTCCACGCCTGTCTGCTGGCGCTGCGCACCGGCAAGCCCGTCAAGATCGTCTACAACCGGTTCGAGTCCTTCTTCGGACACGTCCACCGGCACCCGGCGAAGCTCTACTACGAGCACGGCGCCACCAAGGACGGCAAGCTCACGCACATGAAGTGCAAGATCGTCCTGGACGGCGGCGCCTACGCCTCCGCCTCCCCGGCGGTCGTCGGCAACGCCTCCTCGCTCTCGGTCGGCCCGTACGTCATCGACGACGTCGACATCGAGGCCATCGCCCTCTACACCAACAACCCGCCCTGCGGCGCCATGCGCGGCTTCGGCGCGGTCCAGGCGTGCTTCGCCTACGAGGCGCAGATGGACAAGCTGGCGGCGAAGCTCGGCATGGACCCGGTGAAGTTCCGTCAGCTCAACGCGATGGAGCAGGGGACCATCATGCCGACCGGGCAGCCGGTCGACTCCCCGGCCCCCGTGGCCGAACTGCTGCGCCGCATCAAGGCGATGCCGCTGCCGCCCGAGCGCCAGTGGGAGTCCAGCGAGGGCGCCGACGTACGGCAGCTGCCCGGCGGTCTGTCCAACACCACGCACGGCGAAGGCGTCGTACGCGGCGTCGGTTACGCGGTCGGCATCAAGAACGTCGGCTTCTCCGAGGGCTTCGACGACTACTCCACCGCCAAGGTGCGCATGGAGGTCATCGGCGGCGAGCCGGTCGCGACCGTGCACACCGCGATGGCGGAGGTCGGCCAGGGCGGTGTCACCGTCCACGCGCAGATCGCCCGCACCGAACTCGGCGTCACCCAGGTCACCATCCACCCGGCCGACACCCAGGTGGGCTCGGCGGGTTCGACCTCGGCCTCCCGGCAGACGTACGTCACCGGCGGCGCCGTGAAGCACACCTGCGAACTCGTCCGCGAGAAGGTCCTGGAGATCGGCCGCCGCAGGTTCGGCTCCTACCACCCGGCCTGGGCGACCGCCGAACTCCTGCTGGAGGGCGGCAAGGTCGTCACCGACGGCGGCGAGGTCCTCGGCGACCTGATCGACGTCCTGGAGGGCGAGACCGTCGAGATCGAGGCGGAGTGGCGGCACCGGCCGACCGAGGCCTTCGACCTGCACACCGGACAGGGCAACGGCCACGTCCAGTACTCCTTCGCCGCGCACCGCGCGGTCGTCGAGGTCGACACCGAACTCGGCCTGGTCAAGGTCATCGAGCTGGCCTGCGCCCAGGACGTCGGCAAGGCGCTCAACCCGCTCTCCGTCATCGGCCAGATCCAGGGCGGTACGACCCAGGGCCTGGGCGTGGCGGTGATGGAGGAGATCATCGTCGACCCGAAGACCGCCAAGGTCAGGAACCCCTCCTTCACGGACTACCTGATCCCCACGATCCTCGACACGCCGACCATCCCGGTCGACGTGCTCGAACTCGCCGACGACCATGCCCCGTACGGGCTGCGCGGCATCGGCGAGGCCCCGACCCTGTCGTCCACCCCGGCCGTCCTCGCGGCGATCCGGAACGCGACCGGGCTGGAGCTCAACCGCACTCCGGTACGGCCCGAGCACCTCACGGGAACCGTGTAACACCGAAAAGCTCTCCGGGCGGCGCAGGGAACGTCACACACTCCGCCGCGCCGCCCGGAGGAACCCTCTTTGAGTTCCGCACCGCTCGCGGTCCTTGAAGTACCAGGAAATTCGTTCGTCTCGGGCCGTCCCCCGGGTCGTCCATTCCCCAAATCCCGTGACCGTCAGGGCGGTTGTACGGGTGCCCCTTTGAACCTTGGGAGATGGCACCATGACCCAGCAGTCAGTGGAGCCCAGGACCGCATCCGACGACGCGGGCGATGGCAGCCGCGTCCCGGCAGGGCGTTCCTGGCTCGACCGGTACTTTCACATATCCAGAAGAGGGTCCACGGTCTCGCGAGAGGTCCGCGGCGGCATCACCACCTTCATGGCGATGGCCTACATCCTCCTGCTCAACCCCTTGATCCTGTCCGGAAAGGACGCGGCAGGGGACACGATGGGCCAGAAGGCCCTGATCACCGCGACGGCGTTCGCGGCGGCCTTCACCACGCTGCTGATGGGCTTCGTCGGCAAGGTGCCGCTGGCCCTCGCCGCCGGCCTCTCCGTGTCGGGCGTCCTGTCCTCGCAGGTCGCCCCCAACATGACCTGGCCGCAGGCCATGGGCATGTGTGTGATGTACGGCGTCGTCATCATGCTCCTGGTCGTCACCGGCCTACGTGAGATGATCATGAACGCGATCCCGCTGGCGCTCAAGCACGGGATCACGATGGGCATCGGACTGTTCATCGCCCTCATCGGCTTCTACAAGTCCGGCTTCGTCCACAAGGGCGCGACCACCCCGGTCAGCCTGGGCCCGGCGGGCCAGCTCACCGGCTGGCCGGTACTGCTCTTCGCCGGCACCCTGCTGCTGATCTTCATGCTCCAGGCCCGGAACGTTCCCGGCGCCATCCTCATCGGCATCGTCACCGGCACGGTCGTCGCCGCCGTCCTCAACGGCCTCGGCGTCATCGACCCCAAGCAGTGGGCCAACGGAGCGCCCGAACTGCACGGCAGCGCGGTCTCGATGCCCGACTTCTCGCTCTTCGGGCACGTGGAGTTCGGCGGTTGGGGCCGGGTCGGGGCGATGACGATCGCCATGATCGTCTTCACCCTCGTCCTCGCCGGGTTCTTCGACGCGATGGCCACCATCATCGGCGTCGGCACCGAGGCCAACCTGGCCGACGACAAGGGCCGTATGCCGGGCCTGTCCAAGGCGCTGTTCATCGACGGCGCCGGCGGTGCGATCGGCGGTGTGGCGGGCGGCTCCGGCCAGACGGTCTTCATCGAGTCGGCGACGGGCGTCGGCGAGGGCGCCCGTACCGGTCTCGCCTCGGTCGTCACCGGCCTGTTCTTCGCGGCCTGCCTGTTCTTCACCCCGGTCACCGCGATCGTCCCGCAGGAGGTCGCCTCCGCCGCCCTGGTCGTCATCGGCGCCATGATGCTGATGAACGCCCGGCACGTGGACTGGGCCGACCGCGCGACCTGCATCCCGGTCTTCCTGACCGTCGTCCTGATGCCGTTCACGTACACCATCACCTCCGGTGTCGCGGCGGGCGTCATCTCCTACACGGCGATCAAGGTGGCCCAGGGCAAGTTCCGTGAGATCGGCGCCTTCATGTGGGGCCTCACGGCCATCTTCCTCGTCTACTTCGCCCTTCATCCCATCGAGGCCTGGCTCGGCGTGCACTAGTCAGGCCGCTCGCCCGCAACCCGTTAGGAGATCGACAGATGCTGGACATCGCCGAGGAGCTGAACCGGTGGGTCGAGCAGGGCCGTGAGTTCGCCGTGGCCACCGTGGTGGCCGTCGGCGGCAGCGCCCCGCGCCAACCCGGCGCCGCCCTCGCGGTGGACGCCGACGGCACGGCCATCGGCTCGGTCTCCGGCGGGTGCGTGGAGGGCGCGGTGTACGAGCTGTGCCGGCAGGCGCTGGAGGACGGCGAGACCGTCTGCGAGCGCTTCGGCTACAGCGACGAGGATGCCTTCGCCGTCGGCCTGACCTGTGGCGGCATCATCGACATCCTCGTCACACCGGTCCGGGCGGACGGTCCCGCCCGGCCGGTGCTCGCGGCCGCGCTGGCCGCCGCCGCCCGTGGGGAGGCGGCGGCGGTCGCGCGGATCGTGGAGGGACCGGCAGAGCTGCGGGGCCGGGCCCTCCTCGTCCGCCCCGACGGTTCCTACGACGGCGGCTACGGCGCCCATCCCGAACTGGACCGCACCGTCGCCGCCGAGGCCGGAGCCTTCCTGGACGCGGGCCGTACCGGAACTCTGGAGATCGGTGAGCAGGGCTCGCGCTGCGGCGCCCCGCTCACGGTCCTGGTCGAGTCCTCCGTCCCGGCGCCCCGGATGATCGTCTTCGGCGCCATCGACTTCGCCTCCGCGCTGGTCCGCGTCGGCAAACTCCTCGGCTACCACGTCACGGTGTGCGACGCCCGCCCGGTGTTCGCCACCCGCACCCGCTTCCCCGAGGCCGACGAGATCGTCGTCGAGTGGCCCCACCGGTACCTGGAGCGCACCGAGGTCGACGGCCGTACCGTCCTGTGCGTCCTCACCCACGACGCCAAGTTCGACGTACCGCTGCTGCAGCTGGCTCTGCGGCTGCCGGTCGCCTACGTCGGCGCGATGGGTTCGCGCCGCACCCACCTCGACCGCAACGAACGGCTGCGCGGCGTCGGCGTCACCGAGCTGGAGCTGGCCCGGCTGCGCTCGCCGATCGGCCTCGACCTCGGCGCCCGCACGCCCGAGGAGACGGCCCTGTCCATCGGCGCGGAGATCGTCGCGAACCGGCGCGGCGGCAGCGGCATCGCGCTCACCGGCGCGCACACCCCCATCCACCACGACACGTCGTCCCGGCCGGCCGCGCGGATCGGGTCGGTGGCCTGAGCGGCCGACGGGGAAGACCGTTTGCCGGGCGGTGCGGGCCCCGTGCCTGCACGACCCCATGGTGTCCTCCGACCGGCCGGCGGCCTTCGCCGCCGTGCTGCCCCAGTTCGTGGACCGCGACCAGGGGCACGTCCCGGCGCGGATGCTGCTGCTCGGCCTCGGCTTCAACGCCATCGCGCTGAGCGGACAGCGTCTGGGGCCTGGTCGCCTCCGGTGCCCGGAGCTGGTTCGCGCGCTCGCCCCTGCGCCTGTCGGCCGTCGGCGGGATCGGCGGGCTGACCATGATCGGGCTGGGCGTGACGGTGGAGGTCTCGGGGCGCGGGGACTGACCACCGAGCGCCCCGCGCCCCTCGCGGTGTCGCGGCTCACGCCTGCCTGAGCAGTCGGTTGGCCGCCCGGCCGAACATGGTCCGTGCCGTGCGCCGCAGTACGCCGTCGAAGGCGCGGGGCAGGAAGCGCACGCGCAGCTCCTCCCGCCACACCACCCGGCTGCGGCCCCCCGGCCCCGGCACCACCTCGATCTCCGCCCAGCCGAGGACCGTCCGGCCGTGCTTCTCCAGCCGGCACAGACCGGGCTCGTCGTCGACGGGCGGGCGCCAGACGGTGACCTCCATCAGGTCGTCGACGGTGAGCGGGCCGAGGCCCGAGCGGGCCACGAACCGCGTGCCCACATGGGTCGGCGCGGGAGTGAGCACCTCGATCCGGGTCAGCGGGACCGCGTCGGCATGGCGGGGCCACTCGGTGAGCCGGCGCCACGCCTCGTCGAGAGGAAGCGGGACCGTACGGGTGAAGGAGAAGGTCGGCACGACATGATCGTAGGCAATGCGCGCCGTTCCTCCGCGAGTTCGGTACGGACCCGTCCGACGGCGGGCGTCAGGGCCGGTACACCTTGCCTGGTTCCGCCTTGCCGGGCGCCAGCAGCTGAGGCACCGTCACGAAGACGTACCCGCGTTCCTTCAGCGCGTCGATGATGCCGGGCACGGCCGGCACGGTGCCGGCGTAGATGTCGTGCAGCAGGATGATCCCGTCCCGGGACGCCTGCTCCAGGACGCGCTTCTTGATCAGCGCCGAGTCGTTCGTCGTGTAGTCCTTGGCGGTCACGCTCCACAGCACCTCCGCCATGCCCATCTCCTTGGCGATCTTGTGCACATTGGAGTCGGTACGGCCCTGCGGCGGGCGCATCAGCGTGGGCTTGCGCCCGGTGAGCCGCTCGATCGCGTCGTTCGGGCGCTTGAGTTCGTCGCGTATCTGGGCGTCCGATATCTCCGTGAGGATCTTGTGGTCCCAGGTGTGGCTCGCCACCTCGTGGCCCTCGGCCGCCATCCGCTTGACCAGCTGCGGGTACTTCTCGATGTGGTTCTTGCCGAGTAGGAAGAAGGTGGCCGGCACCTTCTTCTCCTTGAGGGTGTCCAGCAGCCGGGGCGAGTTCTCGCTGGGCCCCGCGTCGAAGGTGAGCGCGATGCACTTCGCCTTGCGGCAGTCGACGGTCCCGAGCTTCGCCGGCGCCCCGTGCGCGGCCTCGGCCCGCGCACCGCTCGGGGAGGTCGTGTCCACCTGGGCGCAGCCGGAGAGCGTGAGTGCCAGGCCGAGGGCGGCCGAGGCGAGCACGCCCGGACGCAACCTCCGGGCGGTTTCGCGCATCTTCCTGGGGGACCGCGTCTTCCTGGTCGCGTGCTGCGGCGTCGGGATCTTCTCCGTCGAATGAGGCATGCGGAGACTATACACTTAGTGTATAGATCAACTGTTCGAGCACTCCCCTGGAAGGTCCGACCGGGAGCACCATGGAAGGACAGGCTCCGCGGAGGAGGTCGGGCCATGCGCTTTCGGGACCGTGCCGAAGCCGGGCGGGAACTCGCCGGACTGCTGAGCGACCTGCGTGATCAGGGCGCCCTCGTCGATCCCCTCGTCCTCGCGCTGCCACGCGGCGGCATCGCCGTCGCCGAGCCGGTCGCCCGGGCCCTCGGCGCCCCGCTCGACGTACTCGTCGTCCGCAAGATCGGCGCACCCCACCACCAGGAGTTCGCCGTCGGCGCGCTCGTCGCCGACGACCCGCCCCTCTTCGACGCCCACTCCCTGGGCCTGCTCGGCCTGACCGAGGAGGCCCTCGCCCCGGCGGTCGAACGCGAGCGGCGGGAGCTGCGCCGCCGCGAGCAGCGCTACCGCGGCGACCGCCCGGCCCCGGACCCGGCGGGCCGTACGGTCGTCGTCGTCGACGACGGTCTCGCCACCGGCGCCACCGCCCGCGCGGCCCTGCGCCATGTACGGCGGCAGCGGCCCGCGCATCTCGTCCTGGCCGTTCCCGTCGGTGCGCCGGACTCCCTGGACGCGCTGGTGGACGAGGCCGACATGATCGTGTGCCCGTACCGGCCGGTCGGATTCAGCGCGGTGGGGCAGTGGTACGAGGATTTCGAGCAGCTCACGGATGACGAGGTGCTGGCCGCGCTGGAGGGGCACGGAGGGCTGAGCCGGGCTTGACGCGGAGGTGCGCCGGTGCCGGGCGCGGGTCCGCTGCGGCTCGGCGCCCGGTTCCCCGCGCCCCCAGGGCCTGTCCGG
>NZ_KQ948212.1:301849-364273 GCF_001514035.1 Streptomyces yokosukanensis
CGGATCTTGCCGGAGACGCGGGGCTTGGCACGCCCATCTGCGGCGTTGTCGTCACTCACCGACGCTCCCCCACGCTCGACCGCGCTCGCGCGGGGGACCCCCACCGTCGACTCCCTCCTCCGCCTTGCAGCTGCGCGCACCAAGCCCCTCTCACGTGAGCCGACGAGGCACCGCTGCTTTCCTCCGGCCTGATCCGCCGGACAGGCCCTTGGGCCTGTCCGATGGGTCCTGCCGGGCACGCGGGGTCTGGCACGCACTCCTCCAGAGGGGGTGCCCCCAGCCGTGTTGGCGTCGGTCGCCGACGCTCCCCCACGCTCGACCGCGCTCGCGCGGGGGGGACCCCCACCGTCGACTCCCTCCTCCGCCTTGCGCTCGCACGCACCAGACCCCGCTCAGCCGCGCCGAGAAGGCACCGCCCCGACACCCGGCCGGACCCGTCGGACAGCCCCTCGGGCCGGTCGCGGCGGAGTCGGTCAGGGTGTGCGGCGGGTCCACGGGAGGGCCAGCGTCCGGGCCTGGGCGCGGCCCGCCTCGGCGGACGGGGCGCGGGTGGCCGGGTTCAGGGGGTTGTCGCCGATGGCCGTCGCCGAGGCCTCGTCCGGGGCGATGAGGACGACTTCCGCGCCCTGGGCGCGCAGCTCCTCCACGGCTCGCTCCAGCGGCTGCTCGCTGGCGAAGGGCTCGGTGATGCCCAGCGGCACGATCACCAGCACCCGGTCCGCACCGGCGGCGAGGTCGACGTTGGCGATGGAGCGCACCCCGCCGTCGACGTAGCGGCGGTCGCCGATCGTCACCGGCGGCCATACGCCCGGCACGGCGCAGCTCGCCGCGACGGCGTCCACCAGGGGGACGCCCGAGGCGCGTTCGAAGACGACCGGTTCGCCGCTCCCGGCGTCCACCGCGACGACCTTCAGCGCGCGCTCCGGCCAGCCGTGCGCCGGCAGCCGCGACTCGATCACCGCGCGCCGGGCCTCCTCGGACACGGTCCGCGACCCGAGCGCGACCCGGCCGACCTCGCGGCGCAGCTGCGGCACGGAGGCGGCGGAGCCCAGGGCGGCGCCGATCTCCGCCGCGAACTTCTCCAGATCCATCTCGGCCATGATCTCGGCGGACTGCAGCGCGGGATCCACCTGCCGGGCGTACAGCTCCTCCAGGCCCAGCCCGCTGCCCAGTTGGGCCGCCACGGTGGCCCCGGCCGAGGTCCCCACGAGCAGATCGGCCCCGCTGACGTCCTGCCCGGCGTCCGCGAGCCCCGCCAGCAGCCCGGTCATCCACGCGATCCCGCCCACACCGCCGCCGCCCAGTACCAACGCCTCGGTCATCTCTGCTCCTTGAGGTTCCTCGAACGCACCGGTCGTCACCGGTGCCCTACAGCCAGTCCCGCTTCTTGAACACGAGGTACAGCGTCAGACAGACCACGCCCATCAGCCCGATCGCGAACGGGTAGCCGAACAACCAGTGCAGTTCCGGCATGTTGTCGAAGTTCATGCCGTAGATCGTGCCGACCAGGGTGGGCGCGAAGAGGATGGCCGCCCATGAAGAGATCTTCTTGACCTCCTCGTTCTGCTCGAAGCCCGCCTCCGCCAGCGCCCGCATCTCCGCGTTCTGCTGCTGGGTGACCAGGGTCGCGTTGACCGTGAGGATCTCCGTGAGGGCCTGACGGAAGACGTCCACGCGTTCGCTGATGTGGGTGACGTGGTCGGCGACGTCCCGCAGATAGCGCTGGAGTTCCTCGTCGGTCTCGTACTTGGCGAAGCCGGCCATCAGCGCGTGCAGCATGCCGACGAGCGGGCGGGTGGCGCGCTGGAACTCCACCATCTCCCGGGAGAGTTCGTAGATCCGGCGGGACACCTCGGGGTCGCCGCGGAACACCTCGGTCTCGATCTCGTCGACGTCGATCTGCACACCCGAGACCACCGGGGCGTAGCCGTCGACGACCGCGTCGAGGATCGCGTACAGCACCGCCTCGGGACCGAGTCCGAGCAGTTCGGGGGAGTCCTCCATGCGATGGCGGACCGCCGACAGGTCCGGTGCCGCGCCGTGGCGGACCGTGATGACGAAGTCCGGGCCGACGAACACATGCAGCTCGCCGAAGTCGACCTCCTCCGAGGCGTCCAGATAGCGGGCGGCGCGCAGCACCACGAACAGGGTGGCGCCGTAGCGCTCCAGTTTCGGCCGCTGGTGCGCCTCCATCGCGTCCTCCACCGCGAGCGGGTGCAGATCGAATTCGGCGGCCAGCGAGTGCAGATCGGCCCCGGTGGGCCGGGCGAGGCCGATCCAGGCCATGCCCGAGGGCTGCTTGCGCAGCTCGCGGAAGGTCTCGGCCAGCGTGGCTGGGGAGGAGACGCGGACGCCGTCGCGGTACAGCGCCGCCTGGACGATGCTCGCCGGCTCGGCACCGTCCGCCGCGGCGGAGGTGGGCGCGGGGCTCTCGGCGAGGGGTGGCTGGGGCGGGGTGGGGGCGCGGCGCCAGACGGACCTGCGTCCGCCGTTCCTGCCGCTCTCTCGCTCGGACATCGGCCGCCTCTCCGTCGAGCCTTGCGTCTGCGTGATCACTCAGCGGGGATAGGAGGAAAGGATATCCGCGTACCCGCCGCGGCCGGGCTCCACCGCAGTGCAGGATCGGGTGGGAGTCGCGGCCCCGTCAGGTCCGCGACAGCAGGTGGGGGGCGTGCGCCTCGATCGTCTCCCTCAGCTGCCGCAGCGACGGATCGACCAGCGCCCGGCCGGCCACCGTCACGGTCGGCACGGTCTCCTTCCCGTCCGCGACGGAACGGACGAACGCGGCCGCCTCCGGGTCCCGCCAGATGTCGACCCGGGTGTGGCGCAGGCGGGTGAACGCCAGCTTCACGCGCAGCTTCATGCAGTACGGGCACATGGGCCGCCAGTGGACCACCACGCCCTCGTGATCCTCGCTCAGCGCGCTCACCCTCCCGGTACGCCGTCCGATCCGCTCAGCGTAGAGGGGCGGGTCGTCGCACCTCTACAGTCGGCCCATGGAACTCCGCCAGCTCAGCTATTTCGTCGCCGTCGCCGAGGAGTTGCACTTCGGGCGGGCGGCCGAGCGGCTGCACATCGTGCAGTCGGCGGTCAGCCAGCAGATACAGCGGCTGGAGCGGGAGCTGGGCGCCGAGCTGTTCGACCGCTCGCCGCGCAGGGTGCGGCTGACCGGGGCGGGGGAGCGGCTGCTGCCCGAGGCGCGGGCGGTGCTCACGGCGGCGGAGCGGGCGCGGGCCGCGGTGGCGGCGCCCGCCGGGCTGCGCCTCGGCACCAGCACCGGGCTCGGCGAGCATCTGGACCGGGTGCTGGCCGCGTTCGCCGCGCGGTCGCCCGAGGTGCCGGTGGAGCTGGTCTCGCTGCCGGCCGGTGAACGGCTCGCCCGGGTTGCGGCGGGCCTGCTGGACGCCGCGTTCGTCCGCTCGGCCGAACCCCCGGCCGGGGTGCGCGTGGTGCCCTTGTGGCCCGATCCGCTCGTCGCCGCCCTGCCGGCCGCGCACCCGCTCGCGCGACGGGACGAGATCGACCTCGCCGATCTCGCCGGGCTGCCCCTCGCCCTCACCCCGCGCCGCGCCAACCCCGCCCTGGTGGACCTGGTCGTCGGCGCCTGCCGCACGGCCGGGTTCGAGCCGGTGCCCGCACCGGCCGGCGGCACCCTGCACGACACCCTCGCCACCATCGGCGCCCGGCCGCTGTGGACGGTCGTCTACGCCTCGCACGCGCGCGTGCTGGCCACGCCCCGGGTGGCGTACGTCCCCTTCCGCGCGCCCGGACTGGCCCTGGCCACCGGTCTCGCGGTGCCCGCCGCCGACCCCTCCCCGCATCTGCAGAAACTGCTCCTGGCCTGCGGCGATCACGAAGACTGATCGCCGCGGTCGCGGACTGCTCCTTGGTCCGGGGCGCGGCTCGCGATGGACTGGGCCCACCGAACCGGAACACCGCTCAAGGGAGTTCAGCCATGCCGATCGTCACCATCCAGCAGGGCCCGCGCGATGCCGAGCTGAAGCGGGAGCTGGTCAAGCGGGTCACCGACGCCTTCGTCGACGCGTACCGGATCCCGGCGGAGACCGTGCAGGTGTGGATCCACGAGGTCCCCGCGGACAGCTGGGGTGCGGCCGGGAAGCTCACGGCCGACAAGTAGCCCCGCGTCCCACGGGGGCACGTGGATAGGGAGGCGCTGCGGGCCGCTCGTGGTGGCTCGCAGCGCCCCCCTGGCATCTACCCGAGGGATGCTCGGGAGGTCTTCCGGGTCACGAGTTGACCTGCGCGGTCACGAGGTCCGAGAAGGTGGTCAGCCGGGTGTACACACCCGGGTAACCGGCCTCCGCGCAACCCTCGCCCCAGGAAGTGATCCCTGCCAGGACGCCCCCGATGAGCAGGGGACCGCCGCTGTCGCCCTGGCAGGTGTCTACGCCGCCGGTGGTGAGTCCGGCGCACACCATGTCGGACTGGACGAAGTCCGAACCGTAAGAAGTCTTGCAGCTGGTGTCGGCCACGACCGGGACGGTCGCGGTCCGCAGCTGGTTGGAGGAGCTGCCGTTCTCCGAGGTGGTCCCCCAGCCGAGGATCCGCGCCGTGGTGCCGGCCGTGTACACGCCCGTCTGGGACGAGGAGACGTACGACGCCGGGGTGTACGGCATCGCCGTCGAGAGGGTCAGCACGGCCACGTCGTTGCCGTTGGTGGCGTCCGTGTAGTCCGGGTTGACCCAGATCTTGCTGACCTTGCTGACCGTGCCGTCGGAGCCGTTCAGAAAGGTCCGGCCGCCGACCACGCGGACGTTGCCGCTGGACTCGCCGGCCATGCAGTGCGCGGCCGTCACGACCTTCTTCGCGGCCACCAGGGTGCCACCGCAGAACTGGTTGCCGGACGCGTCGGTGATCTGCACGACGAACGGGTACTCCGCCGTGGTGGTGGTCGTACCGCCGACGATGGGCTGCGGGGCGGCGCTCGCCGTGGGGGAGGCGAGCAGCGCGGTCGCCGCGGCGGCGGCGGTCGCCACCACCGTCGCGGCGGTCTTTCTGGCACATCTGAGCCCGAACATGAGTCTCCTCAGTGGGGGTTGCACCGGTGGGGGGTCGCCGGGTGTGGGGGTTGTGCACGGGGGTCGCGGGACCGACCCCCGTATGCCCGGGCGAGCGGCACGCCCTTTACGCTAGGACCCGGAACCCTCGGCTCCCAATGAGGGAACCCCCTAGGGGGTTGGGTGAGGGAAAACCCTCGGTCCGGTTCAGTTAACCGGCCGCGTTCTCACTTCGCGCGGCGAGCCGCCGCCAATCGGACGATATCCACGCGCGATCGGATCCCCAGCTTCCGGTAGACCCGGGTCAGCGTCGCCTCCACCGTCTTCACGCTGATGAACAGCCGGGCGGCGATCTCCCGGTTGGTGGCGCCTTCCATGACCAGCGCGGCGACCTGACGTTCCATGGCGGCCAGCGCCTGAAGACCGTCCAGCCCCTCCAGGGCGTCGGAGGCGGCCGGCGCCGGTTCCGGCTCGGGGGTGGTGAGGGATTCGTCCACTTGGCGGAGCCAGGGCAGCGCACGGCAGCGCCGGAACATCCGGGTGGCCTCGTCGAACGCAGCGGTGGAACCGGGGCGTCGGCCGCGCAGCCGGGCGAGCGCGAACGCCGCCCGCGCCTCCTCCAGCCCGTAGCCGAGTTTGCCGAGCCGGTCCTGAGCGGACGTCAGCTGGCCCACGGCGGCCTCCAGCTCGCCCTGGGCGGCCCTGACCAGGGCCTCGGCGCGGTCGAGGACGGCGAGGACGCTCTCTCGGCCGAGTCTGAGGGCGTGCTCGCGGCTCGTGTCGATGACGTCCTGCGCCTCGGCCGGTTCACCGATTCGGACCAGTGCCTCGGCGAGGTCCCCCTGCCAGCGGCCGCGCGCCGGGTCGGTGATGCCCAGCCCCAGCTCCAGCCGGCGCACCCGGCGCAGCGAACGGACCGTGCCCGCCGGATCCCCGGCCACCAACTGGGCGTACCCGAGCGCGCCCAGGGCCCGGGAGAGGTACATCTGGTCGCCGTCCTCCTCGGCGTGCTCCACCGCCTCCCGCGCGAGGGAGAGGGCCCGGTCCACATCGCCGCCGGAAGCCTCCGCGAGCGAGGTGAGCATCGCCGAGGCGGTCTCGCCGATCCCGGAGTCACGGGCGAGGCGCAGGCTGTCGCGGGCCAGCTCCAGGGCGCGCCCGCAGTGCCCGGCGCGCAGTTCGGTCTCGGCGAGCCCGCGCAGGAAGTGCACCTCGCTCTCCACCGAGCCGCGCCGGCGCACCTCGCGCAGCAGTGCGGTCACCGTCGCGCGGGCCTCGGTCAGCTGGTCGCCCATGACCAGCCAGCGGAACCGGGCGCTGCCCGCCCCGTTGTGGTGCCACGCCACCCTGGGGTCCTGAGGTTCCTTCAGGGCGCGTTTGATGGTCCTCGGCGCCTCCGGATGACCCATCAGGGTCTCGGTCTGCGCCTGGAAGGCGAGGGAGAGCAGCTCGGTGCGCCGGTCCTTGCCGCGGGCGGCCAGCTCGGCGGCGTGCGCGGCGGCCTCGCGGGCCTCGGTGAAGTCGCCCTCCACGATCAGCGCGCGCCAGGCCAGCTGGTAGTGGACCAGGGCCAGCAGCCGGGGGTCGTCGCCGGCGTCGGCGAGGGCCTGCGGGAAGACCGCGTCGACCTCGGCCATGGTGTGGCCGGCGCTGTCGATGACGATGATCCAGGCGCGCACCCGGTCGGCGGGCACACTCGCCCGCGACAGCACCTCGCGGGCGATGTCCCGGGCCAGGTCCAGCTCGCCCGCCGTGATCGCGTCCTCGGCGGCCTGCAGCCGGCGCTCCTGCGGGCTCGGCGTGCCGTCGGCGGGGGTGCGCCGGGCGGCCAGCAGCCCCAGATGGGCGGCGACCGAGGGGGCGCCGCGGTCCCGGGCGAGGGCCGCGGCCCCGGCGAGCCGGGCGGCGACCTCCGGATCGGTGCCGCTGCTGGCCAGGGCCAGGTGCCGGGCCCGTTCGATCGGGTCGGAGGCGGCCGTGGACAGGGCCGCGTGCGCGGCGCGCCGCTCGTGCGCGGGTGCCTCCGCGTACAGCGCGGCGGAGATCAGCGGGTGCGCGAACCGTACGGCCGGCGCGTCGGGCTCGGTGGCCAGCAGGCCGAGTTCGGCGGCCTGGGCGCATTCGGCCTCGGCGTTCTCCCGCCCGGCCGCGTGCAGCAGCGCCGGGGTGGGGCGGGCGCCGGCGCTGGCCACGAGCAGGGTGCGGCGGGCCTCGACGGAGAGCATGTCCAGGCGGCTGAGGACCAGGGCGCGCAGCGAGGTCGGCACCGGCAGGGGTTCGCCGGGCCGGGGCGGGGTGGGGCTCTCGGCGAGGGCACGGCCGAGTTCCAGGGCGAACAGCGGGTTGCCGCCGGAGGTGCGGTGGATCTCGCGCACGGTGGAGCGGGGCAGCGAGCCGTGGCCGCGGTGGTCCAGCAACTGGGCGACCTGGGCGCGGGAGAGCGGCCCCAGCCGCACCGCGAGGGTGCCGGGCGGGCAGGAGCGCAGATGCCGGTCGTACTCCTGGCTCTCCTGCCCCTCGGTGCGGACCGCGCACAGCAGCTGTACCGGGGTGCCCTCCAGACGGCGGGCGGCGAAGCCGAGCAGTTCGGCGCTGGCCGGGTCCAGCCACTGCAGGTCGTCGGCGACGACGAGGACACCGCCCTGCGCGGCCAGCGCGCGCAGCGCGGAGAGCACCGCGAGGCGCAGGGCGAGGCCGTCCCGCTGGAGGCTGGACTCGCCGCGGCCGGTCAGCGCCGACTCCAGGGCGGTGCGCTGGGCCGGGGGCAACTGGGGGGAGACGTCGTCGAGGACCAGTCCGAGGAGGTCGGCGAGGGCGAGAAACGGAAGGTGGGATTCGGACTCGGTGGCCGAGCACCGCAACACGGTGTGCGCGGTGGCGCCGTATTCCTCGGTCAATGCCCGCAGGACGGTGGATTTCCCTATTCCGGCGGGACCGTGGAGCAGCACGCTGCCGCCCGAGGCGAGTTGGTCACGGGCGCCGGCGAACAGGTCCTCGCGGCCGATGACCAGGTCGGGGCGGCACCTGGCAGGCTCCTGGAAGTCCCGTCGCACGGTCACCGCTCCCCTCGTGTGTCGTGTCCGGGCCAAATTCTAGGCAACGATCCTTGAAATTCGGACGGAAGCCGTGGTGAGGGAAATAACAAACGGTCAAGCGCGGGGAAATTCGGGGTGCTCCGCTTGAATGGGCAGGTTTGCTCACCGCCCGGCGTCACGGCAGCAGCCCCGCCCTGCGGGCCGCGGTCACCGCCTCCCCTCGGGTGTGCGCGCCCAGCTTCCGCATCGCCGAGCGCAGATAGCCCTTGACCGTCTCCGGGCGCAGCCCCAGCCGCTCGGCCACCGCCACGTTGGTCGCCCCCGCCGCCACCCAGGACAGCACGTCCAGCTCGCGCGGCGCCAGGGTCACGCCACCGGCTCGTCGCGGCGCGGTCAACAAGCCGCAGGCCGCGAGCAGTTCGGCGCGCAGGCCAGGATCGGCGATGCGCGGGGCCAGCGCCCGCAGGGCCGCATGCGCCTCGCGCACCTGCTCCCAGGCGGCACCCCGCTCGGGGCCGCCGGGGTCCGGCCGGGCCGCCGCCAGCAGCCCCCGCGCCTCGTCGCGCACCACCAGCGCCTGCTCCACGTCGCGGGCGACGGCCATGGCCGCGCCCAGCGTGCGGTCGCCGAGCGGCTCGGCCGAGCGCAGCGCGCCGTAGAGCACCCCGCGCACCCGACGGCGCACCACCACCGGAACGGCGAGGACCGAGCGGATGCCCTCCGCGGCCACCGGCACGTCGTACTCGTGGCTGATCTGCCGCGAGCTGGAGTAGTCCGTCACCGCGCACGGCCGGGCCAGCGCCACCGACTTGCCGCCGAGCCCGCTGCCGGAGGTCACCGCGAGCGAGCGCAGGGCGGTCGTGGTCGTACCGCTCAGCTCGCTGATCCGGATCTGCGGCCGGCCGGACTCGACCAGGCCGCCGAAGGCGACGGGAAGCCCGGTCGCCCGCCGCAGCCGGGCCAGCGCGCCGCCGATCTCCACCGTCCCCGCCGCGTCTGCCGTCACGAGTTCGCCCCTTCTGCCGTCCCCACCCCCGTTCGGGGGTAGTGAGACCTGCATCACGGATTAGACGATGCCAGAGAGCCGCCCGGCAATGGTCGGGTAACGAGGAGGAACCAGATGACGACGGCGACGGAGACGTTCCGCAGGGCCCGGGACTTCCTGCTGGAGCACCGTGCGGACTACGCCACCGCCTACGAGGGTTTCACCTGGCCGCGGCCCACGCACTTCAACTGGGCGCTGGACTGGTTCGACGCGATCGCCGCCGGCAACGACCGGACCGCGCTGCACATCGTCGAGGAGGGCGGCGCCGAGACCCGGCTGTCCTTCGCCGAGCTGGCCGAACGGTCGAACCGGGTCGCCAACCGGCTGCGCGCACGGGGGGTCGCCGCCGAGGACCGCGTCCTCGTGATGCTCGGCAACCAGGCCGAGCTGTGGGAGACCGCGCTGGCCGCCATGAAGCTGCGCGCGGTGGTCATCCCGGCCACACCGCTGCTGGGACCCGCCGATCTGCGCGACCGGGTGGCGCGGGGCCGGGTCAGGCATGTGATCGCGCGGGCCGAGGACACCGCGAAGTTCGCCGACGTGCCCGGCGCCTACACCCGGATCGCGGTCGGCGCGGCACCCGCGCCGGGCTGGGAGCCGTACGAGGACGCCTACACCGCCCCCGCCGCGTTCCTCCCCGACGGCCCCACCCTGGCCGACGACCCGCTGATGCTCTACTTCACCTCCGGGACGACGGCCCGGCCCAAGCTGGTCGAGCAGACCCACACCTCGTACCCGATCGGGCATCTGGCGACGATGTACTGGATCGGCCTCAAGCCCGCGGACGTGCATCTGAACATCTCCTCGCCGGGTTGGGCCAAGCACGCCTGGTCCAATCTGTTCGCGCCGTGGAACGCCGAGGCGACCGTCTTCCTCTTCAACTACACCCGCTTCGACGCGGCCCGGCTGATGGCCGAGATGGACCGGGCCCGGGTGAGCACCTTCTGCGCCCCGCCGACCGTGTGGCGCATGCTCATCCAGGCCGACCTCGGCCTGCTCGCCACCCCGCCGCGTGAGGCGGTGGCCGCCGGCGAGCCGCTCAACCCCGAGGTCATCGAGCAGGTCCGGCGGGCCTGGGGCGTCACCGTCCGGGACGGCTTCGGGCAGACCGAGACCGCCGTGCAGGTCTCCAACAGCCCCGGTCAGCCGCTCAAGACCGGCTCCATGGGCCGCCCGAGCCCCGGCTACCGGGTGGAACTGCTCGACCCGGTCTCCGGCGCGCCCGGCGCCGCCGAGGGCGAGATCGCCCTCGACCTGTCCGAGCGGCCGGTCGGCGTGATGACCGGCTACCACGGCGACCCGGACCGTACGGCCGAGGCCATGGCGGGCGGCTTCTACCGCACCGGCGACATCGCCTCCCGCGACGAGGAGGGCTATCTGACCTACGTCGGCCGCGCGGACGACGTCTTCAAGGCCTCCGACTACAAGATCAGCCCCTTCGAGCTGGAGAGCGCGCTGCTGGAGCACGAGGCGGTGGCCGAGGCCGCCGTCGTGCCCGCGCCGGACGAGCTGCGCCTCGCGGTGCCGAAGGCGTACGTCGTCCTCGCCGAGGGCTTCGAGCCCGGCCCGGACACCGCGAAGGCCGTCTTCGAGCACTCCCGTGAGGTACTCGCCCCCTACAAGCGCATCCGCCGGCTGGAGTTCGGCGCGCTGCCCAAGACCGTCTCCGGCAAGATCCGCCGGATCGAGCTGCGCGAGGCGACGGCCCAGGGCTCGGCGAACGAGTACCGCGAGGAGGACTTCCGATGACCGCGTCGCCGTCGTACACGCACGGAACCGGCGCCACCGCCCTGCTCGGCGACACCATCGGCGCCGACCTCGACCGGACCGTGGCCACCTGGCCGGACCGTGAGGCCCTGGTCGACGTGGCCGCCGGGCGGCGCTGGACGTACGCCGCGTTCGCCGCCGACGTCGAGCGGTTGGCGCACGCCCTGCTGGCGAGCGGGGTAGCCAAGGGCGACCGGGTCGGGATCTGGGCG
Organism: Streptomyces yokosukanensis; assembly: GCF_001514035.1. Taxonomy (GTDB): domain Bacteria; phylum Actinomycetota; class Actinomycetes; order Streptomycetales; family Streptomycetaceae; genus Streptomyces; species Streptomyces yokosukanensis. Next base: position 312,927 of record NZ_KQ948212.1, read on the forward strand.
GTGAACTGCGCCGAGTGGGCGCTGGTGCAGTACGCCACCGCCCGCGTCGGCGCCGTCATGGTCAACATCAACCCGGCGTACCGCTCCCACGAGGTGGAGTTCGTCCTCGGCCAGGCCGGCATCTCCCTGCTGTTCGCCTCGCTCAGCCACAGGACGAGCGACTACCGGGGGATGGTCGAGGAAGTGCGCGGCCGTTGCCCGCGGTTGCGGGAGACCGTGTACTTCGGTGATCCGAGCTGGGAGGCGTTCACCGCGCGCGGTGCGGCCGGCCGGCCCGAGGAACTGCGGGCGCGCGAAGCCTCGTTGTCCTGTGACGACCCCATCAACATCCAGTACACCTCGGGAACCACGGGCTTCCCGAAGGGTGCCACCCTGTCCCACCACAACATCCTCAACAACGCGTACTCCGTGGCGGAGTTGCTCGCCTACAGCGAGCAGGACAGGATCTGCGTCCCGGTGCCGTTCTACCACTGCTTCGGCATGGTGATGGGCAACCTCGCGGCCACCTCGCACGGTGCCTGCGTGGTCGTCCCGGCCCCGTCCTTCGAGCCCGGGGCCACCCTGCGGGCGGTGGAGCAGGAGCGCTGCACCTCCCTGTACGGAGTGCCGACCATGTTCATCGCCGAGCTGAACCTGCCCGATTTCGCCGCGTACGACCTCTCGTCCCTGCGCACCGGCATCATGGCGGGTTCGTCGTGCCCGGTGGAGGTGATGAAGCGGGTCGTCGCCGAGATGAACATGGCCGAGGTCTCCATCTGCTACGGCATGACCGAGACGTCCCCCGTGTCACTGCAGACCCGCCGGGACGACGACCTGGAGCACCGCACCGGCACCGTCGGCCGGGTCCTGCCGCACCTGGAGGTCAAGGTCGTCGACCCGGCCACCGGGGTCACCCGGCCGCGCGGCACGGCGGGCGAGTTGTGCACCCGCGGCTACAGCGTGATGCTCGGCTACTGGAACGAGCCCGAGAAGACCGCCGAGGCCGTCGACGCGGGCCGCTGGATGCACACCGGGGACCTGGCGGTGATGCGCGAGGACGGCTATGTCGAGATCGTCGGCCGGATCAAGGACATGATCATCCGAGGCGGCGAGAACATCTACCCGCGCGAGATCGAGGAGTTCCTCCACGCCCATCCGAAGATCAGGGACGTGCAGGTCGTCGGGGTGCCGCACGAGAAGTACGGCGAGGAGGTCCTCGCCTGCGTCATCCCGTACGACGCGGCCGACCCGCTCACCCTCCAGGAGCTGCGCGCCTTCTGCGAGGACCGGATCGCGCACTACAAGATCCCCAGCAGGCTCCGCATTCTGGACGCCTTCCCCATGACGGTGAGCGGAAAGGTGCGCAAGGTCGAACTGCGCGAGAAGTACGCGACTTCGGACACGACGGCCGGATGACGTGGGGTGCGGCGCCGAGATCGATGCTGCGCGCGGTGTCGGTGAGGTGAGCGGCACGGCCGTACCTGCGCGACGGGGGCCTCGCCGCGTCAGACCCCGTCGGCGCTCAGCTCGTCGGCCGGTGTGTTGACCGGGCGGGGCAGGCCCGTGAGGTCGAGGACGAACAGCGGGACGCGCAGGGTGTCGGCCTGGCTGCGGGCGTCGTCCGTGTAGCCGGCCAGGGAGAAGTACACGCAGTCCGCGGACTCCGTCATCGCCGTCAGCCACAGGCACTCCACGTCCCGGGGCGCCGCCGGGCGGACCGTGGGGTCCACCTGGGCGAGGAGGCCGTGGGCGGCGAGCCCGATGCCGTTGGGCGGGCGCTGGTCGGCCCGCCGGATGCCTTGATAGCCGAGCCAGCGCAGATAGACCGCGGCGGTGGTGACGGCGTCGCGGGCGGTGCGGATGGTGCGCGGCTGGAAGGCGGGGCGGGCGGCACGGGCACCGGGTCGGGTGGCGGACGCGGGCGCGGGGTGCGCGGGGGAGGCCGGCCGCGCGGGTGACGCGCCCGACTCCGACGGCGGCACCGCATCCGCACCGGGTGCCGGGTCCGCGCCTGGCCCCGGACGTGCCGTCGGCCCCTTCCCCGGCGTCGGCTTCGATCCCGGTGTCGAGTCCGTTCCGGATGCCGGGGTGTGCGACGAGGGCGTGGGGCCGGTCACCGGGATGCGCAGGACCGTGCCGCAGGGGCAGCCCAGCTCCGGGTGCGGCCAATGGTTGCGGCGGTGGCAGACGGTGCAGGGCAGCGCGATCCACTCGTCGTCCCAGGCCCGGTGCTCCGACACGACCGGCTCCGCCGCCCGATCGAGCCGCGGGGCGGTGGGCGCGCCGCACGCACACGGATACACCGGCGCGGCATAGATGTGCTCGCGTCGGCAGGCCGGACAGTGCACCGGCACGCTCTCGGGCATGGCCCACTCCCAGGCGTCGCGTCGGGACGGCGGTCTCATCGTCCTCCTCTTCCACCCTGCTTGTCCGGCGCTTGCCAGGTCTCCGGCCTCTCTTGACGACTTTGGCGCACGCTTCTACATTGATTCCAGATAGTAGAAGTTAAGTTCCACAATGCGGAAATTTGACACCTTGGAGATGTGCTCACCGCGGGGCGCGACGGGAGTACGCATCCGACAGCCGAAGCAGGAGTACTCGATGGCTCGTATGACCGCTGCCCGCGCGGCAGTTGAGATCCTCAAGCGCGAGGGCGTCACCGACGCCTTCGGTGTGCCGGGCGCGGCGATCAACCCCTTCTACAAGGCCCTCAAGGAGGGCGGCGGGATCAGCCACACCCTCGCCCGCCATGTCGAGGGCGCCTCGCACATGGCCGAGGGGTACACCCGCACCAAGCCGGGCAACATCGGCGTCTGCATCGGCACCTCCGGCCCGGCCGGCACCGACATGATCACCGGCCTGTACTCGGCCATCGGCGACTCCATCCCGATCCTGTGCATCACGGGCCAGGCGCCCACCAGCGTGATCCACAAGGAGGACTTCCAAGCCGTCGACATCGCCTCGATCGCCAAGCCGGTCACGAAGATGGCGGTCACCGTCCTGGAGGCCGCGCAGGTCCCCGGCGTCTTCCAGCAGGCCTTCCATCTGATGCGCTCCGGCCGTCCCGGCCCGGTCCTGATCGACCTGCCGATCGACGTCCAGCTCACCGAGATCGAGTTCGACCCGGAGACGTACGAGCCGCTGCCCGTCTACAAGCCGGCCGCGACCCGCGCCCAGATCGAGAAGGCGATCTCCTTCCTGCTCGCCTCCGAGCGCCCGGTGATCGTCGCCGGCGGCGGCATCATCGGCGCCGACGCCGCCGACCTGCTGGTCGAGTTCGCCGAGCTGACCCGGACCCCGGTGATCCCGACCCTGATGGGCTGGGGCACGCTGGCCGACGACCACGAGCTGAACGCCGGCATGGTCGGCGTGCAGACCTCGCACCGCTACGGCAACGCCAACTTCCTGGAGTCGGACTTCGTCCTCGGCATCGGCAACCGCTGGGCCAACCGCCACACCGGCTACAAGCTCGACGTCTACCGGGGCGAGCGCAAGTTCGTCCACGTCGACATCGAGCCCACCCAGATCGGCAAGATCTTCCCGCCGGACTACGGTGTCGTCTCCGACGCCAAGGCGGCGCTGGAGCTGTTCGTCGAGGTCGCCAAGGAGCTGAAGGCCGCGGGCAAGCTGCCCGACCGCGCCGACTGGGTCGCCTCGACCCAGGAGCGCAAGGCCACGCTGCTGCGCCGTACCCACTTCGACAACGTGCCGATGAAGCCGCAGCGCGTGTACGAGGAGATGAACAAGGCCTTCGGGCCGGACACCCGGTACGTCACCACCATCGGCCTCTCCCAGATCGCCGGCGCGCAGATGCTGCACGTCTACAAGCCGCGGCACTGGATCAACTGCGGCCAGGCCGGCCCGCTCGGCTGGACCATCCCGGCCGCGATCGGCGTCGCCAAGGCCGACCCGGACTCCCCGGTCGTCGCCCTGTCCGGTGACTACGACTTCCAGTTCCTGATCGAGGAGCTGGCGGTCGCCGCCCAGCACAGGATCCCGTACGTCCACGTCCTGGTGAACAACGCCTACCTGGGCCTGATCCGGCAGGCGCAGATCGGCCTAGACATCAACTTCCAGGTCAACCTGGAGTTCGAGAACATCAACGCGCCGGAGCTGGGCGTCTACGGCGTCGACCACGTCAAGGTCGCCGAGGGCCTCGGCTGCAAGGCGATCCGGGTCACCGAGCCGGACCAGCTGGGCGCGGCCTTCGAGCAGGCGAAGAAGCTGGCCGCCGAGTACCAGGTGCCGGTCGTCGTCGAGGCGATCCTGGAGCGGATCACCAACATCTCGATGAGCCGCACCATGGACATCAGCGACATCTCCGAGTTCGAGGAGCTGGCCACCGAGCCGGGCCACGCGCCGACCTCGATCAAGCCGCTGAAGGTCTGACGCCGCCGCACACGCCAAGGGCGGCCCGTCCACTCGGACGGGCCGCCCTTCGGCGTCCCCGCTCGATGCGGGGACGGCGTGGCCCGGTTGCGGCCGCTGCCGTGCCCCCGGCCGCTACAGCTCGTGCTCCGAGAGCCCCGGCCAGTCGTCGGGCCCGCCGCCCTGCCACTCGATGAGATCGCTCTCCTCCACCTCGATGCGGTCCAGGTCGGCCAGCCGCAGGATCTCCACGACGTCGTCCAGATGCGAGGCGATCCCCAGGGTCACGTCCCCCTCGGTGACCCGCCGGGAGCCGTCCAGGGCGGGGGAGTGGACCACGATGTGCGGGTAGTGCGTCGGATTGCCCATGGCTTCAGCGTCCTGCGGATACGGCGGACGCGCACGCCGAGCCCGAACAGCACGAAGCGCTCCCCCTCGGTGGGGGAGCGCTTCGTGTCCTGATGATGGCCGTCCGACGGCGCGAGGCTGGGCGCGACAGGTCGTTCGCGCCGCCGGACGGGGCGGGTGGCCCCCGTTCAGGGGGCTGGGTGGGACCGCGGCGGATGCGACGGAACCGGGTGCCCCTTCCCTCTGGTCGAGAAGGGGACTCGGTCCTTCACCACCGCACTGGCTCGCACGCCGCCACGGTCCTCGCCCTGCCCGCGCCCACCGCCGTACGACCACCCCTCATCCGGGCCGTCCGGCGTGCCGCGCGGGCCGCGTGCGAAATCCTGACCTCCCGTCGGATTCCGTACGCTGCTTGCGGGTTGCTGGCCTCAGTCCTCGCGCAGGGCGCGGACCGCCTCCTCCACGCGCTTGCCGTACTCCGGGTCGGCGGCGTGGAAGTGGGCCAGGTTCTTCTCGATCACGTCGTCGCGGGAGACCTGCGACAGGCCGCCGGCGATGTTCGCGACGAGACGGGACTTCTCCTCCTCGGACATCAGGCGGTACAGCTCGCCCGCCTGGAAGAAGTCGTCGTCCTTGGTGTGGAGCGGGGCGGTGTGGTTGCCGGTGTAGCCGGACACCGCCAGGGGGGCCGAGAGCGGGCGGCCGGTCTCCGCCGGGCCGTCGTAGGAGTTCGGCTCGTAGTTCTTGGCGCCGCGGCCCTGGCCGTTGGCCGCCATGAAGCCGTCGCGGCCGTAGTTCTGGGCGCCGCCCGGGACCGCCTTCGGGGCGTTCACGGCGAGCTGGGTGTGGTTGACGCCCAGGCGGTAGCGGTGCGCGTCCGCGTAGGCGAACAGGCGGCCCTGGAGCATCTTGTCGGGGGAGGGGCCGATGCCCGGAACGAAGTTGTTCGGGGAGAAGGCGGCCTGCTCGACCTCGGCGAAGACGTTGTCCGGGTTGCGGTCGAGGACCAGGCGGCCCACGCGCTGCAGCGGGTAGTCCTTGTGCGGCCAGATCTTGGTCAGGTCGAACGGGTTGAAGCGGTAGTCCGCCGCCTCGGCCGCCGGCATGATCTGGACGTAGAGGGTCCACGACGGGTGCACGCCGCGCTCGATCGCCTGGAGCAGGTCCGTCTGGTGGGAGTTGGCGTCCTTGCCCACCAGCTCCGCGGCCTGCTCGCCGCTCAGGGAGCGGATGCCCTGGTTCGTCTTGAAGTGGTACTTGACGAAGAAGGCCTCGCCCGAGGCGTTCGTCCACTGGTAGGTGTGCGAGCCGTAGCCGTTCATGTGGCGGTACGACGCCGGGATGCCGCGGTCGCCCATCAGCCAGGTCACCTGGTGCGTGGCCTCGGGGGCGTGCGCCCAGAAGTCCCAGACGTTGTCCGGCTCCTGCTTGCCGGTGAACGGGTCCCGCTTCTGCGAGTGGATGAAGTCGGGGAACTTGATCGGGTCCTTGATGAAGAACACCGGGGTGTTGTTGCCGACGAGGTCGTAGTTGCCCTCCTCGGTGTAGAACTTCAGCGCGAAGCCGCGCGGGTCGCGGACGGCGTCGGCGCCGCCGAGGGAGTCGGCGACCGTGGAGAAGCGCAGGAAGACCTCGGTGCGCTTGCCGATCTCGCTCAGGAAGTCGGCGTGGGTGAAGCCGGTGACGTCGTCGGTCACCTCGAAGTGGCCGTACGCGCCGGAGCCACGGGCGTGCACCACGCGCTCCGGGATGCGCTCGCGGTTGAAGCGCGCGAGCTTCTCCAGGAGCTGCTGGTCCTGGAGCAGGAGCGGGCCGCCGACGCCGGCGGAGGCGGAGTTCTGGTTGTCGGCGACCGGTGCGCCGGACTCTGTCGTGAGCACGCGCTTCGACATCGTGGACCTTCCGTGCGGATGGCAGCGGAAATCTTCTTCCGCTTTGTGGAGCCTAGAAGTCTTGTGGAGCCTAGAAGTGGGGCAATCCGAACGTCAACAGTTTGTTGAATTCGATCTCAAGGTGATTCCGGGCGGCGCCGACGCCTGGGCGCGACAGGACAGGTGTCAGCGGCGACGCCGCCCGGAAGCTCTGGGTGGGTCAGACCTGGGCGCCGGAGAGGCGCTCCACGGCCCGCAGCAGGGCCGAGTGGTCCAGACCGCCGTCGCCCTGGGTGCGCAGCGAGGCGACCAGCTGGGCGACCACGGCGCCGACCGGCAGCGCGGCACCGACGTTGCGGGCGGCGTCGGTCACGATGCCCATGTCCTTGTGGTGCAGGTCGATGCGGAAGCCCGGCTTGAAGTCGCGGTTCAGGAAGTTGTCCTTCTTGCGCGTCAGCACGGTCGAGCCCGCGAGGCCGCCGTTGAGGACGTCCAGCGCGGCCGCGAGGTCCACGCCCGACTTCTCCAGGAAGACCACGGCCTCGGCGCAGGCCTGGATGTTCACGGCGACGATCAGCTGGTTGGCCGCCTTCACGGTCTGGCCGGAGCCGTGCGGGCCGCACAGCACGATGGTCCTGCCGAGGGCGTCGAAGATCGGCTTGGCGATGTCGAAGTCGGCCTGCTCGCCGCCGACCATGATCGACAGCACGGCCTCGATGGCGCCGGCCTCGCCGCCGGACACCGGGGCGTCGAGCACCCGGATGCCCTTGTCCTTGGCCGCGGCGGCCAGGTCGACGGAGGTCTGCGGGGTGATCGAGGACATGTCGATCAGCAGGGCGCCCTTGCGGGCGTTCTCCAGGATGCCCTCGGGGCCGTAGGAGATGGCCTCGACGTGCGGGGACGCGGGCACCATCGTGATGACCACGTCGGCGTCGCGCACGGCCTCGGCGATCGAGGGGGCGGCCGTGCCGCCGGCGGCGGCCAGGCGGTCCAGCTTGTCCTGCTCCAGGGTGAAGCCGGTGACGTCGTAACCCGCCTTGATCAGGTTCTCGGACATGGGGGAGCCCATGATGCCGAGGCCGATCCACGCGATCTTGGGGAGGTTGCTCATGATGGGGGTGCCTCTCTCAACTGCTCTGCAAAGTCGGGGGGTTCAGCGCGCGGCGCGCGCTTCGCGCGGGAGCCACTCGAAGGACTCGGCGCTCGGGCGGTCGCCCGGCTTGTACTCGAGGCCCACCCAGCCGTCGTAACCGGCTTTCGTCAGCTGGTCCAGCAGCTCCTCCAGCGGGAGCGAACCCGTCCCGGGGGCGCCGCGGCCGGGGTTGTCGGCGATCTGGACGTGGCCGGTCTTCGCGGCGTACCGCTCGATCACCGACGGCAGGTCCTCGCCGTTCATGGACAGGTGGTACAGGTCCATGAGGAACTTCGCGTTCCCGAGGCCCGTCGCCGCGTTGAGCTTGTCCACGATCTCGATCGCCTTGGGCGCGCTCACGATCGGGCACTTCGGCGACTCGGGCTGGTTGAGGGCCTCGATCAGGACGGTGCCCTCGACGCGACCGACGGCGCGGGCCGCGAGGACGAGGTTCTCCAGGGCGAGCGCGTCCTGCTCGGCCGGGTCCACCCCGTCGACGCGGTTGCCGTACAGGGCGTTGAACGTCGTGCAGCCGAGGGAGGCCGCGAAGTCGACGGCCACGTCGATGTTGGCGCGGAACCTGTCCGACTCCTCACCGGGGATCGACAGGGCGCCGCGGTCGGGGCCCGGCAGCTGTCCGGCGTAGAAGTTCAGGCCCGTGAGCTGGACGCCCGCGTCCTCGATCGCCTTCTTCAGGGCGCCCCGCTCGGACCGCTCGGGGGTGGGGGAGTCGACCCAGGGCCACCACAGCTCGACCGCCGTGAAGCCCGCCGCGGCGGCGGCCGCGGGGCGCTCCAGGAGCGGGAGTTCCGTGAAGAGGATCGACAGGTTGACGTTGAAGCGCTGGTCTGCGAATCCCATTCGGGCCGCGCTCCCTTCCGTAGTCGAGATTCCGTAATGCGGAAGTTCGTTTCTGCTTAATGGAAGATTGCCGTCGTGTGTCGGTGCTTGTCAAGGGGGGTCGGTCACCGGTCGCCCGAAACCTGCCACCGGGCGCTAGGTTGAGCGCGTGCGATTGAGAGTGGAGTTCACGACCGAACCCTTCGACCTGGACGAGGCGCCCGCGCACGCCCTGGTGGCGCGGGAGGTCATCGAGACGGCCGAACTGGACGCCGTGGACGTCGGGCCGTTCGGCAACACGGCCGAGGGGGGCGCGAGCCGCGTGCTCACCGCCGTGGACGCGCTGCTGCGCAAGAGCCTGGAGGCCGGTGCCACCCGGATCTCGCTCCAGGTCAACGTGATCGACGACGGGATCGGGGAGGGGGATAGATGACCGGGGACGAGCCCTTCATCGTGGCCGTGAAGCCGCTGGTCGACGCCATGGGTGCGGAGATGCTCCCGCCGGACGAGGCCGGTCCCGAGGACGTCGTGCTCGCCTGGGAGGGCGTCGATGTCGTCGCCGTGCGCCTGCCCCAGCTCGCCGACTCCCTGGATCACATCCTGGCCGCCATGGAGCGCCGGCAGGGCCGTCCGCTGGCCGACCTGGACCGCAAGGCCAAGCAGGAGATCGTGCGTACGCTGGAGGCGCGGGGCGCCTTCGCCGTGCGGCACGGTGTGGAGACCGTGGCGGGCGCGCTCGGCGTCAGCCGCTTCACGGTCTACAACTACCTCAACCGCGAGAAGGGTGCCTGATCGGCCAACCGTCCGCGGCGCCCGCGCCGCCCAGGACCGGCTCGTCTTGTTACGCGGATTTTTCAACAAAGTGTTGACGTGGCGTTTCCGGGAGCGTTAGCTATCGGCAGCCCGCTTCAGCACGAAGGCCGAATCCGGCCACGGAGGCTCCCGTGACTTCGACTTCCACGCCCCCGGGCCTGGCCCGGTTCAACGACCTGGGGGAGCCCGCGGCCCGCGCCGCCCTCCATGAGGCGTGCGCCTCCACCGAGTGGGCCCGGCGACTGCTCGCCGCCCGCCCCTACGCCACCCCCGGCCAGCTCTACGCCGCCAGTGACGCCGCCATGGCCGAGCTGACCACGGCGGACCTGGAGGAGGCCATGGCGGGGCACCCGCCGATCGGCCGCCCGAAGCCCGGTGACCCCACGTCCGCGCGGGAGCAGGCCGGTATGGCCGGCGCCGCCGAGGGGCTCAAGGCCGAGATGCTCGAACTGAACCTGGCGTACCAGGAGAAGTTCGGCCATGTGTTCCTGATCTGCGCCACCGGTCGCACCGGTGAGCAGATGCGGGACGCGGTCAAGGAGAGGATCGGCAACGCGCCGGAGCAGGAGCGGGAGATCGTCCGCACCGAGCTGGGCAAGATCAACCGCATCCGACTGGCCCGACTCGTCGAACAGGACGCCTGACACCATGAGCACCAGCACCACCGCCTCCGTGTCCACCCACATCCTGGACACCTCGATCGGCCGCCCCGCCGAAGGCGTCGCCGTCCAGCTGTCCGCCCGCGCGGGGCGTGACGCGCAGTGGCAGACGCTCGGCGGCTCCGCGACCGACGCGGACGGGCGGTGCAAGGACCTGCCGGCCCTGCCGGAGGGAATCACACACGTACGACTCGACTTCGCCGTCGAGGCGTATTTCGAGAAGAAGCAAGCCGATGCGCAGCAGGACGCCCCCGCGAATCGGGACAGCGGTGCCGTGTTCTTCCCCGAGGTGGCGATCACTTTCGCCGTGAAGCCCGGGGAGCATTACCACGTACCGCTGCTGCTCAACCCGTTCGGCTACTCCGTTTACCGAGGGAGCTAGCAGAAGATGCCCACGATCCTGGGACAGAACCAGTACGGCAAGGCTGAGAACCGAGTCGTAAAGATCACGCGGGACGGCGCCACCCACCACATCAAGGACCTCAACGTCTCCGTCGCCCTGAGCGGCGACATGGAGGAGGTCCACTACTCCGGCTCCAACGCCAACGTCCTGCCGACCGACACCACCAAGAACACGGTGTTCGCGTTCGCCAAGGAGCACGGCATCGAGTCCGCCGAGCAGTTCGGCATCCACCTCGCCCGCCACTTCGTCACCTCGCAGGAACCGATCAAGACCGCGCGGATCCGCATCGAGGAGTACGCCTGGGAGCGGATCGGGACCTCCGACGCCAACTCCAAGTTCATCGGCGCCGACGAGGTCAAGCACTCCTTCGTCCGCAAGGGCCAGGAGACCCGCGTCACCCAGATCACCTTCGACGGTGAGAAGTGGGAGGTCGTCTCCGGCCTGAAGGACCTGGTCGTGATGAACTCGACCAACTCCGAGTTCTGGGGCTACGTCAAGGACAAGTACACGACCCTCCAGGAGGCGTACGACCGCATCCTGGCCACCCAGGTCTCCAGCCGCTGGCGGTTCAACTGGACCGACGACGAGCAGAAGATGCCCAACTGGGAGAAGTCCTACGAGCAGGTCAAGAAGCACATGCTCCAGGCCTTCGCCGAGACGTACTCCCTCTCGCTGCAGCAGACGCTGTACCAGATGGGCGCGCGCATCATCAACAACCGCAGCGAGATCGACGAGGTCCGCTTCTCGCTGCCGAACAAGCACCACTTCCTGGTCGACCTGGAGCCCTTCGGGCTCAAGAACGACAACGAGGTCTACTACGCCGCCGACCGGCCCTACGGCCTGATCGAGGCGACCATCCTCCGGGACGGCTGCGAGCCGAAGATCCCGGTCGACATGACCAACCTCTGACGCGGGACGCGTGCCCCCGGTCCCCCCACCTGGGCCGGGGACACGCCACACCGGAGGGAACCCCATGGCACAGCCTGCACAGGGGCCGGCCGAAGCCCCCTGTTCCACCCCGCCGGTGCACACCGAGGACGCCGTCACGTCCGTGCACCCGGTGGACGAGAAGCTTCCTGTCTCGCGGCTCGTCCCCGCCGCGCTCCAGCACATCGCCGCCATGTACGCGGGCGTCGTCACTCCTCCGCTCATCATCGGCCAGGCCTGCGGACTCGACCTCGCGGCCCGCACCCGGCTCATCGCCGCGAGCCTGCTCATCGCGGGCGTCGCGACCATCCTGCAGACCCTCGGCGTCAAGGGCCTCGTCGGCAACCGGCTGCCCTTCGTCAACGCCGCCTCCTCCGCGGGCATCGCCCCGATCCTCGCGATCGCCGAGACCAACGGCAGGGGGCACCAACTCCCCGCGATCTACGGCGCGGTGATGGTCGCCGGCGTGTTCTGCCTCGCGGTCGGCCCGTTCTTCGGGCGGCTGCTGCGCTTCTTCCCGCCCCTGGTCACCGGCGTCGTCATCACCCTGATCGGTGTCACGCTGATGCCGGTCCCGGTGAGCTGGGCGCAGGGCGGCGACAAGAACGCCCCGGACTTCGGCGCCATGCACCACCTCGCGCTCGCCGGGTTCACGCTCGCCGTCATCCTGCTGATCCAGCGTTTCGGCCGCGGCTTCGTCAAGCAGGTCGCCCTGCTGTTCGGGCTGCTCATCGGCACCCTGGCCGCCATCCCGTTCGGCATGGCCGACTTCGGCGCCCTGAAGTCCGCGCCGCTCGCCGCGCTGCCCGCGCCGTTCGCCTTCGGTGCCCCCCAGTTCCAGCCCGCGGCCATCCTGTCGCTGTGCATCGTGATGCTGGTCCTGATGACCGAGTCCAGCGCCGGCATGCTGGCCCTCGGCGAGATCTGCGAGCGCCGCACGGACGCCCGGACCATCACCCGGGGCCTGCGCACCGACGGCATCGCCACCCTGCTCGGTCCGGTCTTCGGCGGCTTCCCCACCTCCGCCTTCGCCCAGAACGTCGGCGTCGTCTCCCTCACCCGGGTGCGCAGCCGCTATGTCGTCGCCGTCGCGGGCGGCGCGCTGCTCGTCCTCGGCGCCTTCCCGGTGCTCGGCGCGGTCGTCTCGCTGGTCCCCATGCCGGTCCTGGGCGGCGCGGGCATCGTGCTCTTCGGCTCCATCGCGGTCAGCGGCATCCGTACGCTGTCCGAGGCGGGCCTGGACGACAGCTCCAACATCATCCTGGTCGCCGTGGCGCTCGGCGCCGGCATCATCCCGCTGGCCGCACCGACCTTCTACGCCGGCTTCCCGGCCTGGGCGCAGACCGTGCTCGGCTCCGGCATCAGCGCGGGCGCGCTCGTCGCCGTCCTGCTCAATCTGTTCTTCCACCATCTCGGCACCCGGAGCGGCAACCCCGCCCCGGCACTCAAATCCTCCTAGGGTCCTGCCGTGCCCTCCCCGTGGACACCCCTTCGGTCCACGGACCGCCACTGAAAGACAAGGACGCACCATGGCACCATCGGCAGCCCAGCGCATCGTCATCGAGAACTGTGCGATCGCGACCGTGGACGCGGGCGACACCGAGTACGCCTCGGGGTACCTCGTCCTCGCCGGCAACCGTATCGAGTCGGTCGGCGCGGGCCAGGCCCCCGCCGGCCTGGAGAACGTGGTCCGCCGGATCGACGCGAGCGGCCATCTGGCCACGCCCGGTCTCGTCAACACCCACCACCACTTCTACCAGTGGATCACCCGGGGCCTGGCCACCGACCACAACCTGTTCAACTGGCTGGTGGCGCTCTACCCCACCTGGGCGCGCATCGACGAGCAGATGACGTACGCGGCCGCGCAAGGCTCCCTCGCCATGATGGCCCGCGGCGGTGTCACCACCGCCATGGACCACCACTACGTCTTCCCGCACGGCTCCGGCGACCTGTCCGGTTCCATCATCCGGGCCGCCTCCGAGATGGGCGTCCGCTTCACGCTGGCCCGTGGCTCGATGGACCGCAGCGAGAAGGACGGCGGCCTGCCGCCGGACTTCGCCGTCGAGACGCTCCAGGGCGCGCTCGAGGCGACCGAGGAGACCGTCAAGCAGCACCACGACGCCTCCTTCGACGCCATGACCCAGGTGGCCGTCGCCCCCTGCTCCCCGTTCTCCGTCTCCACCGAACTCCTCAAGCAGGGTGCCGAGTTGGCCCGCCGCCTCGGCGTACGGCTGCACACCCACGGCTCGGAGACCGTGGAGGAGGAGAAGTTCTGCCACGAGCTGTTCGGCATGGGCCCGACGGACTACTTCGAGTCCACCGGCTGGCTCGGTGAGGACGTGTGGATGGCGCACTGCGTCCACATGAACGACTCCGACATCGCCGCCTTCGCCCGTACGAAGACCGGTGTCGCCCACTGCCCCTCGTCCAACGCCCGCCTCGCCGCCGGCATCGCCCGCGTCCCCGACATGCTCCGGGCGGGCGTCCCGGTCGGCCTCGGCGTCGACGGTACGGCGTCGAACGAGTCCGGCGAGCTGCACACCGAACTGCGCAACGCCCTGCTGATCAACCGTCTCGGCACTCACCGCGAGGCCGCGCTCAACGCCCGCCAGGCGCTCAGGCTCGGCACCCACGGCGGCGCCGAGGTCCTCGGCCGGGGCGACCAGATCGGCTCCCTGGAGCCCGGCAAGCTGGCCGACGTCGTGCTGTGGAAGATGGACACCCTCGCCCACGCCTCCATCGCCGACCCGGTGACCGCGCTGGTCTTCGGCGCGGCGGCCCCGGTGACCGCGTCCTTCGTCAACGGCGAGCAGATCGTGGAGAACGGCCGTCTGGCCACGGTGGACGAGGACGCCATCGCCCGCTCCACCCGCGAGCAGGCCCAGCGCCTCGCCCGGATCGCCGCCCAGGCCTGACCCCCACCGACTCCGGGGGCCGGCCCCTCCCACGGCCGGCCCGCCGGACACCTTCGGCGAAGCCGTCCGCAGCGGCTCCACCGAAGGACCCGACGAGCGCCCCGCACGGGTCGCCCGTCGACAAACCAGGCGGTCGCCCCGTACGGGCGGTCCGTCGAAGGACCCGGCAGGCCGGAACATGCGGCCGGCCTGCCGGTGACAAGGCGGCCCGCCCCGTGAGGGCGGCTCGCCCCAGGACACGGCGGTCGCCCGAAGGGGGCGGCACGCCGGGAACGCTCCGGTCGGGAGGGACGGCTTTCGACCGGGGTCCGTGGACCCGAGCGGGGTCCATGGCAGCTGTTCCGGGGCGCGTGCGAACGCACGCGCCCCGGAACGGTCACCGCTCGACCCGCTCAGCTCCGCCTCCGTCCCGGTCCCGCACGACCGCTCGCACCACCTCCATGAAACCCGCGTTGACGACGACGTGTTACCCGACCGGAGGAGCCGCCGTGGCCGTCCACCCCGTAGACGAGAAACTTCCCGCACTCAAGATGGCGACCAGCGGCCTGCAGCATGTGGCCGCCATGTACGCGGGAGTCGTCGCCCCGCCCCTGATCGTCGGCGCGGCCGTAGGCCTGTCCGCCACCGATCTCACCTTCCTCACCGGAGCCTGTCTGTTCACCGCCGGGCTCGCCACCTTCCTGCAGACCCTCGGCTTCTGGAAGATCGGCGCCCGCCTGCCCTTCGTCAACGGCGTCACCTTCGCCGGTGTCGCCCCCATGACGGCGATCGTCGCCTCCGCCAAGGACAAGTCGGACGCCCTGCCGATGATCTTCGGCGCGGTCATCGTCGCCGGTCTGCTCGGCTTTCTCGGCGCCCCGTTCTTCAGCAAGGCCGTGCGCTTCTTCCCGCCCGTCGTCACCGGCTCGGTCATCACCCTGATCGGTGTGTCCCTGCTGCCCGTCGCCTTCGGCTGGGCCCAGGGACCCGACGCCAGGGCGAGCGACTACGGCTCGACGACCAATCTCTCGCTGGCCGGCGTCACCCTGCTGATCGTCCTGCTGATGCGCCGCTTCACCCGCGGGTTCGTCAAACAGATCGCGGTCCTGCTCGGTCTGATCCTCGGCACGCTCATCGCGATACCCTTCGGCGCCACGGACTTCGGCCCCGTCGCCCACGCCGACGTCATCGGCTTCCCGACGCCGTTCCACTTCGGCGCCCCGACGTTCCACATCGCGGCGATCCTGTCGATGTGCGTGGTGATGGTCGTCTCCATGACCGAGTCCACGGCGGACATGCTGGCACTCGGCGAGATCGTCGAACGCCCCGCGGACGAGAAGACCATCGCGGCGGGCCTGCGCGCCGACACCCTCGGCTCCGCCCTCAGCCCGCTGTTCAACGGCTTCATGTGCAGCGCCTTCGCCCAGAACATCGGCCTGGTCGCGATGACGCGGATCCGCAGCCGCTTCGTCGTCGCCGTCGGCGGCGGCTTCCTGGTCCTGATGGGCCTGTGTCCGATGGCGGCCTCGCTCATCGCGGTCGTCCCCCGCCCCGTCCTCGGCGGCGCCGGTGTCGTCCTGTTCGGCTCGGTCGCCGCGAGCGGCATCCAGACCCTGGTCCGCGCCGGACTGGAGAAGGACAACAACGTCCTGATCGTCGCCGTCTCGCTCGCGGTCGGCCTCATCCCGATCACCGCGCCGGACTTCTACCACGCCTTCCCCGACACCGCGAAGATCGTCCTGGACTCCGGCATCTCCACCGGCTGCGTCAGCGCCGTCCTGCTCAACCTCGTCTTCAACCACCTCGGCAAGGGCAAGGAGGCCGAGGACGTCACCCACCCGATGGAGGCGGGTCAGGAACTGTCGCCGGCCCACTGAACGCCCGCCCGGGGCACGGTGGATGCCGTGCCCCGCGCCGTACCCCGCACCGCGACCGGGCCCCGTCCCGCGCCCGCCCGTTCACGGGCGCGGCACCGACCGGCAGGGCGTCAGGGCGGGCAGCCGGCCGGTGACGTACGAGCGCGGCGGGACCCCCATCAGGGCGCGGAAGTCGCTCGTCATGTGCGACTGGTCGAAGTAGCCCGTGGCGGCGGCGAGTTGCGACCAGGGGGCGTGCCCGGCCCGGGTGACGACCGTGCGGACGCGGTCGATCCGGGCGTAGTGCTTGGGGGAGACCCCGACCCCGTCGCTGAACAGATTGCGCAACTGCCGCTCGCTGACCGACAGTTCCCGGGCGACCTCCCGCACCTGTGCGGGCGCCCGGTCCGGGCGGACCGACAGGGCGTCGACGCCCGCCCGCAGCAGTGTCGTACGGGCCGGGTCCACGGCGGCCGACAGCAGCTCGGGGAGCGTCTCGGCGAGACGGGGCACCGCCTCCCGCGGATCCAGTCGGCGCAGCCCGGCCGCGAGCCGACGGGGCAGCGCACCCGGCAGGTCCTCCAACGGCACGACCCGCCCGACCAGTTCGGCGGCCGGCACCCCGAGCAGAGGGCGGATCGTGCCGGGCGCGAGGCCCAGCTCTACACAGTGGAGATGGGCCTTTCCCTCGTGGTACGACGCCCGCACCCGCGGCCCGGAGACGAACACGTCGCGCCGCCCGTCCGCCCCCACCCGCAGCACCACCTTGGTGACCGCGGCGGGCAGCCGCACGAAGGGCCGGTCGGCCTGCTCGGCGGCGGACACGGACAGCGTGCGCACCCCGGCGATCCAGGGGCGCAGGGCCTCGGGCGTGGTCAGGGCCTGCTCGGCGATGGCGTTCGGCATCACTCCACGGTAGGGCGCCGCGGCCGCTTCCGGGCGGGCGAACCGTGCCGGAATTTCCAAGAGACGCCCGCCGCCCGGCGCCCATCGTGGACCACATGATTCTGGTGACGGGTGCCACGGGCACCACCGGCAGTGAAGTCGTACGACAGCTCGCGGCGCGCGGCGCGAAGGTCCGCGCCCTGACCCGCGACCCGGCACGGGCCCAGGTGCCCGCCGGGGTGGAGACGGTACGCGCGGACTACGCCGACCCGGACTCCCTGGCGGCCGCGATGGCGGGGGTGGGCGCCGCGTACCTGGTGTGTCCGCCAGGTCCCGGCGCCGCCCACGACACGGCGCTGGTCGCGGCGGCCCGCGCGGCGGGCGTACGGCGGCTGGTGAAGCTCTCCGCCATCGGCACCGACGACCCCGGCACGGGTCCGACCGTCGCCTGGCACGGGGTGGGGGAGCGGGTGGTCAGGGACAGCGGGGCCGAGTGGACGGTCCTGCGGCCGTCGTCGTTCGCCTCGAACACGCTGGCCTGGGCGGCGGCCGTGGGCCGGGGCGAGCCGGTGCCGAACATGACCGCCGACGGGGCGTCGGGCGTGATCGACCCGCACGACATCGCCGCGGTGGCGGTGCGCGCCCTGCTCGACGCCGGGCACGCGGGGCGGACGTACACGCTCACCGGCCCGGCGGCGATCAGCGTCCCGGACCAGGTCGCCGTCCTCGCCGAGGTGCTCGGCCGCCCGCTCACCGTCCGCGGTCTGACGCCGGACGAGACCCGCGACTTCCTCCGCACCGCCTACGGCATCGCCGAGAGCGGGGTGGAGGACGTCCTGACCGGGATCGCCTACCTCCGCGACGGCCGCAACGCGACGGTCACCGAGGACGTGCGGGAGGTGCTGGGCCGGCCGGCCAGGACGTTCGAGCAGTGGGCCGAGGACCACAAGGAGGCGTTCGGCACCGGCTGAACGGGCCCGCGTCACAGACCGAACAGGGTGAGGTCCGCCGCCAGCTCCTCGAACACCTCCCGCGGGTCGGCGAGCAGTTTGCGCTCCTTGAGATCCAGCAGGCCCACGACCGCGCTGATCCCGGCCGCCACCGTGCCGTCGGTCCTGCGTATCTCCTGCAGCATCCGGAAGGTCTTGCCCTCGCCCCACTCGAACGCGCAGGTCACATCGACCTCGTCGCCGGCGAGGAGTTCGCGCTGGTAGCGGATCGTCGTCTCCAGTGTCACCGGACCCACACCCCGGGCCACGAGCCGCGCCTGGCTCACGCCCGCCGACTGGAGCAGCGACCAGCGGGCGTGCTCCGCGTAGTTGAGGTACACGGCCTGGTTGAGGTGTCCCTGGGTGTCGGTCTCGTAGCCACGGACACTCACTCGGACGGAAAACGGTTCGGCCACGGTCTGCCCTTCTCGTGTTCGAAACTCTGGTCGATCGATCCTGGCACGCCGCTCAGACCCGGCGCGGCGAGGCCAGCACGTAGCGCACTCTCGTCCGCGGTTCGGTGTATGCGCCGGCCTGCCAGCCCGCGCGCTCCAGCGTGGCCGTGCAGGCCGCCAGGCCCTCCGGGTCCGGCATGTACACCGCGACCGCGTCCGGCTGGGGGGTCGCCCGCACCCGGTAGCCGTCCGTCTCCCCGTCCGCCGGACGGTGCCCGGCGGCCTCCAGGGCGAGTGCGGCGGCGCGGACCAGATGCGCGCGCTCCCAGCCGCACGGCCGGTCCACGGCGCCGTCGGGGTTGGTCATCCGGCGCAGCTCCAGCAGCCCCTGCCAGGCGCTGTGCGCCTCGCGCAGCCGGGCCGCGGCGTCCACGGGCGGTTCCTCCGCGCCGCCGACCCGCGCCGCGAACACCCCCGCGTCCGGCACGGGCCGCCGCGCCGGCTCCGCCGGCTCGGCCTGCCGCATCCGATGGCCGGCCGGGGTCAGGAAGTGCTCGTGCGGCGGACGCGGATGACGGAACGCCAGCCCCCGCTTCACCAGCGCCGCCAACTGCGCCTGCGTACCGCGCAGCCGCCCCGTCACCGGGTCGGCGCCCTCGATCACACGCCGCTGCGCGGCGCTCGGCGGTCGCGTCACGGCGCGCTCCTTCCGCTCCCGTCCCCTGCCCCGGGCCGCCGACGGGACGGCCCATCCGCAGAGTACGGCCCGGGTCTGACAACGCCCGGCGCCACGGCCCCCGCCCGCTACTCCCGGGGCCGGATGTTCCACCCCGCCACCACCGGCCGGTTGTGCTCCGTGCCCAGCCGGCACAGTGCCCCCGTGGCCAGCTGGAACAGCGCCCCGTGCTGGGGCGGCAGGCCCAGGCGGCGGGCGGTGAGGACGCGCAGCAAGTGGCCGTGGGCGATCAGGACGACGACTCCCTCGGTGTTGCAGAGGGCGGCGTCGGCCTTGGCCAGCATGCGGTCGGCGCGCTCGCCGACCTGCTCCGGGGTCTCACCCGGATGCTCCGGCGGCCCCGGCGCGACCCCGTCCGTGAACAGGAACCAGTCGGGCCGGGTGCGCTGGATCTCCACGGTGGTCACGCCCTCGTACCCGCCGTAGTCCCATTCGCGCAGGTCGGTGTCGACCCGGGCGTCTTGGATCCCGATCAGCTCGGCCGTCTCCCGGGCCCGCTGCAGGGGGCTGACGAACGCGGCCCCGATCCGGTGCGAGCGGATCAGCGGCACCAGTCGGCGCGCCTCCTCCCGCCCGTGCTCGGTGAGGGGTACGTCGGTCCAGCCGGTGTGCCGTCCGGACCGTGACCACTCGGTCTCACCGTGCCGGACGAGAAAGAGGTCACCCACGTCAGCCCCTTGCCGCTCGCCTGTCAGCACGGTGTCACAGGGCGGCGGCGGCCCGCAGGACGGACTGCGCCAGACGGCCGTTCTCCAGCCCGGCGCCCACCCCGGAGGGGAAGCCGAACCGGCGCCGGGTGTACGCGTAGGCGATGCCGTTCGCCGGGTCGGCGAAGCTCAGCGAGCCGGTCGCACCGCTGTGCCCGAAGGTGCCGGGGTCGAGGAACGGGAAGATCGCGGGGGTGTGCTCGAAGCCGCGCGCGAAGTGGTCGTCGCTGCCGGTGACCAGGTCCGGGCCGCCCGGGGTGCGCAGCTCCGCGAACCGGGCCGCGGTCTCGGGCGTGAGCAGCGGCGGCCTGCCGTCCACGGTGCTGATGGCGGCCGCGTACATCCCGGCGACGCCGCGCGCGTTGCCCACCCCGCCCGAGGACGCCGGGCCGAGCGCCTTGACCCGGGGGTGATTGCCGAAGGCCACCAGGTCGAGCGGCTCCGGCGCGTGCGCGTTGAAGGCGATGCCCCGGATGCTGTCCGGCGCCGCCGCCCGCTCCTTCAGCAGCGCCGCCTCCTGCGGGGTCGGCACCAGCGGCTGCACCTCCACCCAGCGTGCCTCGGCCGCCGCGGGCAGGCCAAGGTAGTAGTCGAGGCCGTACGGCGCCCGGATCCGCTCCTCGTACACCTCGTGGAGCGACTGCCCGGTCACCCGGCGCACCACCTCGCCGGTGAGGGCGGCGATGACGAAGCCGTGGTAGCCCCAGGCGCTGCCCGGCTCCCACAGCGGCCGGCGCTGGGCCAGCCGGGCCGCGATGATCCGGTCGTCGGCCAACTCCTCGACCGTGAAGGGCTGTTCGGCGTCCCCGACGAGTCCGGCCCGGTGCTCCAGCAGCTCGCCCAGCGTCAGCCGGTCCTTGCCGTGGACGCCGAACTCGGGCCAGTACGAGGCCACTTCACGGTCGAGATCCAGCACGCCGTCCTGCACCAGAAGCGCGACGACGAGGTGCGCGGCGCCCTTGGCGACGGAGTACAGCGTCGTCAGCGAGTCCCCGTCGATGTCGTCGCCGCCCCACAGGTCCACCACGCGCCGCCCGTGCCGGTGGACCGTGAGCTGCGCGCCCGGATCGTCCCGCTCCTCGGCGAGCACCGCCGCGAACTCCTCGCGTACGCCCTCGAATCCCTCCGCGACCGTTCCGTGCACATCGAACGCCATGTCTGATTCCCCCTGTCCGGTGATGGCCGACGGAGATCGTCAACGGGCGGCCACCGCCGGGCATTCCCCGGTCCGGTGCCTTCTTCCGCGGACACGTCCCCGGTCGGGTCAGGTGCCGGGGGTGACCAGTGTGGTCTCGGTGCCGAGGGACGTGGCCGCCGTGTCGGCGTACAGCGAGGTCTCGCCGTCGGACCAGCGCACGACCAGGTCGTTGCCGGTGTGGTCGGAGGTGAGGTCGCCGGAGGTCATGACCTGGGCGTGCGTCCACAGGCCGTTCGGGCCCTGCACCCGCTTCCTGGTGCCGAGCCCGGCGGCCGAGGTGCCGGTGAAGGTGTCGAGGCTGCCGTCCGCCCAGCGCACCGCCAGACCCGCCGCGGTGCCGAAGGTCCCGCCGGTCAGCAGGGCGGCCTTGGTCCAGGTGCCGTTCGCCGCCAGGAGCTGCCGTCCGGAGCCGAGGCCGCCCGCGCCGACCCCCGTGTACAGGGTCAGCCGTCCGTCCGACCAGCGGACCAGCAGATCGGTGGCGCCCTTGCCGCCGTCGAACTGCCCGGACGCGAGCTGTACGGCGTTCTTCCAGGCGGAGCCGGGCGAGGCCATGCGTATCTCCCGGCCCATGCCGGAGGCGCCGACCTGCGGATACAGGGTGACCTCGCCGTCGGACCAGCGCACCAGCAGTCCCGAGCCGGAGGAGCGGGTGAAGTCGCCGCCGGTGAGCGCGCGGGCGTGCGTCCAGGTCGAGTTGGCCTTCAGCAGCCGCTTCTCCGGCTTGAACCCGCCCTTGCCGTCCCCGGGGCTGAGGGTGACCCCGCCGTCGGACCAGACGACGAGCAGATCGCCGACCTTGTCGCCGGTGTAGTCGGCGCCGGCCAGCAGGGCGGCCTTGCGCCACCGGGCGGCACCTCCCGGCAGCGGGTCCTGGAACCCCTCGTACGGCGGCAGGTCGCCGGGCGGGTCCTGGTTGGCCACCGCGTCGGCGAGGAGGTTCGCCGCGTCGTCGCCGAACGCGGGCGCGTAGCTGATGTAGTCCACGTTGGCGTCGTTGCCGCCGCCGTTGTATCCGCCGAGGTTGCCTATGACATGGCCGCCGCGCGCGTCGTCCTTGTAGTCGGTGATCCACGGGCTGCCGGACACCCCGCCGTAGTAGCCGCCGCAGGTCATCGACATCTGCCGGTAGCCGGGCAACTGCTGGGTCGGGACCGTGCACTTGACGGCGCTGCCCGCACTGTTGTGCTGGTACGAGGGGTAGCCGACCACGGAAACGTTTCTGTTCGTGTAGCCGGAGGCGCGGGTGAACGTCAGCCCGCCGCCGACCGCGTCCTGGAGGCTCTGGCCGCGCTGGTTGGCCGAGACCCTGGCGAACGTGGTGTCCAGGTCCGACACGGGCTTCTTCGAGGTGGACGACCCGTTGTCGGGCACATAGCGGGGGTCGGTGAACAGCCGCTGGACGTGGAAGATGCCGTACGGCTGCCGGTCCGGACTCGCGCCCTTCACGAACTTGGGGACGAAGACGTAGTCGCCCTTCATGTTCCGGGCGCAGTGGGCGGCGGTGAGAACGATGTTCCGCGCCTTGGTGTCGATCACACTGCCGGTGCAGTGCCAGGTGGTGCCGCCGGGTCCGTCGGATCCGAAGAACGTCCCCACGAGCCGGGTCCCCTGGAACAGGGTGCCCTGAGGCCGGCCCGCGGCGGCGAGCGGCTTCCTCGAACCGTCCGGCGCGGTGCGCACGGCGTCCAGCGGCCGTGCGCCGGCCATGCGCTGCGCGGTCCAGAACCGGGCCGCCTTCCGGGCCTCCTGCCCGGTGGACGAGTCCGGCGGGACGGGCGACCCCGCCGGCGCGGCGGGCGCCGGCGCCGCGAGTCCGACCGCCGCGCCACATGCGGCGGCCACGGTCACGGCCGCCCAACGGATTCGGTACGCCAACACACTTGCTCCCCGTGGTCAGATCATGAGGGGCGATCTTCGCACGGACCCGGTCGAACGGCCCAATACGCCGTGCTCGGCGTGCGGACGACGCACGGGGACCCGTACGCCGAGACCGTCCGGTGCGGGTTCGCCCCCGGGTGAGGGCCCGTGCGGTCCGTCGCCCCGTCACTGCCGGTACCCGCCCAGGAACCGGCCGATCCGGCCGATCGCCGCCTCCAGGTCCTGCGCGCGAGGCAGGGTGAGGATGCGGAAGTGGTCGGGGGAGGGCCAGTTGAAGCCGGTGCCCTGGACCACCTGGATCTTCTCGCGCAGGAGGAGGTCCAGGACGAACTTCTCGTCGTCGTGGATCCGGTGCACCTTCGGGTCGATGCGCGGGAACGCGTACAGCGCACCCTTGGGCTTCACGCAGGAGACGCCGGGGATCTCGTTGAGCTTCTCCCAGGCCGTGTTGCGCTGCTCGTACAGCCGGCCGCCGGGCAGCGTGAGTTCGCGGATGGACTGGCGGCCGCCGAGCGCGGCCTGGATGGCGTACTGGGCGGGGGCGTTGGCGCACAGCCGCATGGAGGCCAGCATGGTCAGGCCCTCCAGATAGTCCTTCGCGTGCTGCTTGGGGCCGGTCACGACCAGCCAGCCGGAGCGGAAGCCCGCCACCCGGTACGTCTTGGACAGGCCGCAGAAGGTGAGGACGACCAGGTCGGGGGCGAGCCCGGCGGCCGAGTGGTGGACCGCGTCGTCGTACAGGATCTGGTCGTAGATCTCGTCGGCGAACACCATCAGGCCGTGTCGGCGGGCCAGGTCGAGGATGCCCTCGACGACCTCCTTCGGGTACACCGCGCCCGTGGGGTTGTTGGGGTTGATGATGACCACGGCCTTCGTGCGGTCCGTGATCTTCGCCGCCATGTCGGCCAGGTCCGGGTTCCAGTCGGCCTGCTCGTCGCACAGGTAGTGCACCGCCTTGCCGCCGGCCAGCGTCGTCGCGGCCGTCCAGAGCGGGAAGTCCGGGGCGGGGATCAGGATCTCGTCGCCGTCCTCGACCAGTGCGGTCACGGCCATGGAGACCAGCTCCGAGACGCCGTTGCCGAGGAAGACGTCGTCCACGCCGACGTCGATGCCGAGGCTCTGGTAGCGGTGGGCGACCGCCCGGCGGGCGGAGAGGACGCCGCGCGAGTCCGTGTAGCCGTGCGCCCGCGGCAGCATCCGGATCATGTCCTGGAGGATCTCCTCCGGCGCCTCGAAGCCGAACGCCGCGGGGTTGCCGGTGTTCAGGCGCAGCACGCTGTGCCCCGCCTCCTCCAGTGCGTCGGCGCGCTCGATCACCGGGCCGCGGATCTCGTAACAGACCTCGCTGAGCTTGTTCGACTGCCGGAACTCCATTGTGCCCTCCGGGAACTCGTGTTGCTTGGTTTTACCAAGTGAGAGCTTGGAAAGTCCAACAACGCGTCTAGACTGCGTCGCATGCCACCACGCCGCAGCTACGACCAGTACTGCTCCGCAGCACGTGCCCTCGACCTCGTGGGCGACCGCTGGACCCTGCTGATCGTCCGGGAACTGATGGCCGGTCCCCGCCGGTACACGGATCTGCACGCGGACCTGCCCGGCGTGAGCACGGACGTCCTCGCCTCCCGGCTCAAGGACATGGAGCAGGGCGGCCTCACCACCCGGCGCCGGCTGCCCCCGCCGGGCGCGGCCTATGTCTACGAACTGACCCAGCGCGGCCGGGCGTTGCTGCCCGTACTGCAGGCGCTGGGCAGCTGGGGCGAGGCCGAACTGGGCGAGCGGCGGCCCACCGACGCGGTCCGCGCGCACTGGTTCGCCCTGCCGCTGCTGCGCGGCCTGCCGGGCCGGGGACTGGTCGAGGTCCGGCTGGAGGAGGGTGACTTCCATCTGTGGGTCGGTGCCGAGGACGGCCCGGTGTACGGCGACGGACCCGCGCCCGGCGAGGCCGACGCCCGCCTGACGATGGACGCGGCGACCTGCGAGGCCGTGGCCCGGGGCGAGTCGGACCTGGCGGAAGCGGTGCGGGACGGGCGGGTGACGGTGACGGGCGAGGGCGCGCCGGCCAAGGCGCTGCGGGAGGCGTGAGAAGAGCGAAGGCCCGCCGGATCGGCGGGCCTTCAGGGGTGGTGAGGGGTCGTACGGCTCACACGCCGGGCGGTACCCGGGACGGCCGCCCCGCCCCCCGCGTCAGCGCGTACCCGCCGATCCCGGCGAGAGCCGCGAGCACACCCCCGATCGCGGTCCACACCCATCGGTCGGACCACCATCCGGAGGACCAGCCGTCGTCGGAACCGAAGCTGGACAGCACGGCCTTCTTCGATCCGTCCCCGCTCTCCTCGGACTTGAGGGCGATACCGGGAACCAGCGGCTTGGCCAGCGAGCCGTCCACCGCCGCCGCGCCGCCGATGTCCTTGGAGTCGACGCGGACGTCGGCGTCCACCGGCTTGCCGAGGTCGGCCGAGCCGAGGTCCACGACCGTCAGCCGGACGTAGTACGTGCCCGGCAGCGGGTCGTTCGCCCACTGCTCCGACCAGCCGCGCACGGTGCGCAGCACACAGGCCAGGTCGACGGAGGACGCGCCCTGCTCGGCGGTGCGGGTCGCCGCCCCGTACTGGCAGGCCTGCCGGCGCCGCAGCCCGTCGTACACGTCGAGCTGCCAGGTCTGCGCCCCGTGCGTGGCCGGGAGCTTCACCGTCGCCTTGACGGTGGGGCGCTGCCCGGTGTCCGCCGGGAACGACCAGTACAGGTAGTCGCCCGCCGAGGCGGACGCGGTGGCCTGCTGCCCCTGCTGGAGCTCCGTCGCCGTACGGAAGGAGGTGCCCGCCCGGGTGGGCGCCTGGCCGTCGGCGGAGGCGCTCGGCGAGGGGGAGGAGTCGGCGGCGGCCGGTGCGGCCGCGAGCCCGAGCGCCAGCAGCGCGACGCTCAACACACGGGTGATACGCATCAGTTCGTCCTCCAGACCGCGACCCGCCAGCGCGACAGCCAGCCCCACAGCAGACCCGCCACGAAGCCGGTCAGCACCAGCGCGCCCAGCAGCCACCAGCCGCGGCCGAGCCCGAAGGCCGCCACGTCGTGGTGGCCGGACGGCCCGTCCACGACGTCGACGGTCAGCTCCAGCGGCAGACCGGGCGTGATCTTGACCCCGGAGGCTGCCGCGAAGGAGTTGGTGACCTGCAGACACACGGTCTCCGCGGGCGCGTTGTCGTCGTCGCTCGCGGCCTTCGGATAGCGCAGACCCGTCGAGATCACGTCCGTACGACCCGTGCCGGCCGCCTCGCCGCGCACGATCTCCCGGCCGTGCACGGTCACCGCCCGCAGCAGCACTCCGTAGTTCGGGCCCACGGCGCGGTCGTCGGCCACGCTCACCGAGGCGCGCAGCTCCTTGCCGGGAGCGACGTCGACCTTGTACCAGCGCTGCTGCCCGAACTCCGCACGGTCGGTGAACAGACCGGACTTCAGCGTCGGCGCCTTCTCGCACTGCGCGGCGCCCTCGGCGGCCACCGGCGTCACCACCGGATCGGCGGCCCGATCGACCAACTGCCCGACGCGGCTGCTCAGTTCTTCCTTGTGCCGCACGTCGGTGTAGGTGCCGCCGGTGGCGTCCGCGATGCAGCTGAGCTGGTCACGGGTCTTGGCGTCGGGCACCAGGCCGAGGGTGTCGATGGTCAGGCCGATGCCCTTGGCCGCTATCTCGCGGGCCACCTCGCACGGGTCGAGCGGCTGACAGGTGTCCTCGCCGTCACTGATCAGGACGATACGGCGTGTTCCCTCGCCGCCGTTCAGGTCGTCCGCCGCCTTCAGCAGCGCGGGCCCGATCGGCGTCCAGCCGGTGGGCTGCAGCGTGGCCACGGCCGTCTTCGCGTCGGTCCGGTTCAGCGGGCCGACCGGGTAGAGCTGCGCGGTGTCCTTGCAGCCCTCCTTGCGGTCGTTTCCGCGGTAGTTGGCACCCAGCGTGCGGATGCCCAGCCGGACCTCCTGCGGGGTCGCGTCCAGCACCTCGTTGAACGCCTGCTTCGCCGCGGCCATCCGGGAGTCGCCGTCGATGTCCCGGGCCCGCATCGAACCGCTGACGTCCAGCACGAGTTCGACCTTCGGGGCGGCCTGCTGTGTCTCGTCGGCGACGGCTCCGCCGGGGCACGCGATCCCGGCCGCGAGGGCGGCGAGCAGAGCGCACACTCCTGCCGCCAGCCGTTGTCTTGTGATCATCGCCGGATCCTATTGATCGGACGGGCCGGGCTCCAAAACGAGCGGGTTGGGCAGGGACATCCACTGGTCGCCCGGTGTGTGCGGCGACAGCCGCATCAGGGTCAACGCCTTCGCGGGCAGCGGGCCTTCGCGCAGCGCGCACAGGTCCGCGGTGTCCGGCAGGTCCGCCACGACGGCCGACAGGGCCGCCCCCAGCGCCGGGCCCGAACCCGCCGTACCGGCCAGGGCGCCCGCCACCAGGGAGCCGAACAGCTTGCGCCGCAGGGCCGTTTCGTCGTCGGTGACCAGCCGGCCGGTGAGCCGCGGCAGGGCGATGCCGTGCCGCGCCAGCCGGGCCGGGCTGACCCGGATATCGGCCAGATCGCGGTAGACCAGCCGCACCGGGGTGCCGTCGGCCGCCAGGATCACCAGCAGGTTCTGGCCGTGCGCCTCCAGCGCCACACCGAGGTCGAGCAGCCGCAGGCCCACGGTCAGCGCGAGCCGGGCGAACGCGGCCGGCCAGCCGGGCGTCTTCGGCAGATCCGTCGCGGCGAGCGCGGCCACCGGAACGACCCGTTCGCCCGGACCCGCGTACACCTCGGGCGACTCCCGCAGCAGCGCGGCCAGATCGGGGGAGCCGGCCGAGACCGCGCCCAGTGTGCGGGTGATGTGCAGCAGGCCGTCCGTGCGCGCCGCCACCTCCTCGGCGAGAGCGGTCAGCGGCTCGGCAGCCTGGACCGAGTACGCGGAGATGTCCCGCACGGAGGACGTCAGCCGGGCACTCAGCGCGGTCTTCACGTGCCGGCCGTCCGGCAGCGCGAGGGTGCGCAGGGACAGCAGGGGACGGGCCGGACGCCAGGGGTCGCAGGCACGCTTGAGGACGTGCGCGGCCTGCCAGGGGTGGACGGGCACCAGCAGCCGCTCGCCGTCCCGCAGCTCCGCCGGCCAGTCGCCGCTCACCAGGCACTCCCGGGCCGGCACCGGAACCGTCCCCAGCTCCACCACCGGCCGGTGCTCGGGGCCGAACGCCAGCTGCTCCGCCACCGAGAAACCGGGCCGGGAACGGCAGTTGGGGTGGAAGGGATGGCCGTCGGTCACCCGCTGCTCCCACTCCCAGTCCCTCCACCGGACTTCGGTCGGCGGGACCCCCGCCGGCCACTCCTTCGAGTGATCCGCGTCGGCCCGGGACAACGCCAACGAGGCCACGCTGTCCGCCAGTTCCGCGGCGAAGGCCTCGGCGTGCGGCACCGCCAGCGCGGCCACCAGCTCGGCCGGGTCCACCTGCCGCTCCCGGTCCAGGCGGACCCCGGTGACATACGCGCTCGTGGCGTACGGGTCCGCGGGCGGCCCGTACAGCGTCCGCCCGTCGGCGAGGCGCAGCGCGAGGCTGTGCGCGCCGTGCACCCGCCCGGTCACCCACGGCAGCGGCTCATGGGCCAACGCCCGCCACAGCCGGGTCAGCACGGCGGCACGGGCGCCCGGCAGCTCCGCGGTGTACCGGGGCAGCAGCGCGGGCCGGACGGCGGCCAGCTCCTCGGCGACCTCGGCAGCGGCGGCGGGGGGACGGTGCACGGTGGCTCCTCGGGGACGCGGGCGGCGCAGGACGATTGTCCGGGTCGAGAGACATACTGAGCGCGACGACCCTCGACGAAACGAACGGATCGCGTGGACCTCACACCCTCCACCGAAGCCGTCGGCCCCCGTGCCGACGCCTACGCGGCCGCGCCCCTGCTGAACTGTCTGCTGCGCGAGGTGGCCGAGCCGCTTCAGGCCCTCGGTGACCTGCGGGTATACCGGCTGCCGAGCGGGCGGCGCCTGCGGGTGCGCGGCGGGCGGCGCCCCGCCGACCCCGAGGTGTGCGTGGCCGGGACCTGGCACCGGGTCGGCCACACCGAGCTGGTCAAGCTGGTGGCCGAGGAACTGCGCCGGCACACCGGGCTGCCGGGCGGCGACCTGCCCGCCGAGATGGTCGACAGCCGGGACGCGGTCGCCGCGCTGCTCACCGCACGCGCCCGCGCGACCGCGCCCACGGACCCCTATCTGCGCTCCGAGCAGTCCCTGATCACCGGCCACCCCTACCACCCCGCGCCCAAGGCGCGCGGCGGCGGCCCGGTCAAGTCCTGGCTGCCGTACGCCCCCGAGGCGCACGCCCGCTTCCCGCTGGTGCTGCTCGGTGTCCGCGAGGACCAGGTGGCCGAGGAGGGCGACACCAGCGCCCTGGACGCGCTCGGTACGGCACCGCCCGGCTACCGGCTGCTGCCGGCCCACCCCTGGCAACTGGACCTGGTCGGCCGGGAGCTGGCGGAGGCCTTCGCGGACGGCCGGCTGCGCCGCCTCGGCACGACCGCGTTCGACACCTGGCCGACGGCGGCGATCCGCACGGTGTACGAGCCGGGGCGCGATCTGTTCCTGAAGTTCAGCCTGGACGTCCGTATCACCAACGACATCCGCCGGCTGTGGTCCCACGACCTGCGCCGGCTGCGCCGCACCGACACGGCCGCCGGGCAGGCCTTCGCGGGGACGGGCGCGCCCGCGGCCTGGCTGAGCGACCGCGGCTACCGCACGGCCGCCTTCGCCTTCGAGGAGCTGGCCGTCCTGGTCCGCGACGGGTTGCGCGGCCATCTGCTGCCGGGCGCCACCCCGCTGCTCGCCGCCGGCCTCGCCGAGGGCTTCGACGGCAGCCCGCCGGCCGCAACCGCCGACCCGGAGGCCTGGTGGCAGGCGTATCTGCGGCAGGTCGTCCCGCCCGCCCTGAGCGCGTTCGACGAGCACGGGGTCGTCCTGGAGGCCCATCTGCAGAACACCCTCGTCGCCGTGGACGCGTCCGGCACGCCGGTCCAGGCGCTGTTCCGGGACGCCGAGGGCGCCAAGCTGCTGCCCGACGTGACCCGGGCCGAGGGCTGGGAGCGGCTGGTGTACTGCCTGGTCGTCAACCATCTCACCGAGATCGCCGCCGCCCTGGCCGAGCGCCGCCCCGGCTTCGATCCCTGGCCCGCCGCCCGCCGTGAGCTGGCCCGGCACGACCTGCCCGAGATCCCGGCCCTGCTCACCGCGCCGACCCTGCCGGGCAAGACCAACCTGCTGCTGCGCTGGACCGGGGCGGACGGCGCGGCCGCCCGCTACCTGCCCGTGCCGAACCCCCTGGCGGGCCCCTGAGCGGTCAGGGGTCCGCCAGGTCCGGGCAAGACTCTGGGCCCTACCGCTGCGTGCCGAAGTCCTGGGTCCAGTAGCTGCCCGGCTGCGCGAGACCGACGCCGATCTCCTTGAACGAGCAGTTGAGGATGTTGGCCCGGTGCCCGGGGCTGTTCATCCAGCCCGTCATGACCTGGTCCGCGGTGGCGTAGCCGTAGGCGACGTTCTCGCCGTAGGCGCTCCACTGGTACCCGGCAGCGGTGATGCGCTCGCCCGGGGACGAGCCGTCGGATCCGGTGTGCGACATGTTCCGGTGGGACGCCATGTCCGCGCTGTGGGCCTGCGCGGCCTTGGTCAGCTCGGAGTTCAGGGTCAGGGGGCGGCACCCCACCTTGGCGCGCTCGGCGTTGACGAGCTGCAGGATGCGCGCGGTGACCCCGGACGCCGTGGCGGTGGGCTTCGGGGTGCTCGGCGCGGCGGGGGCCTTCGAGGCGGGGGCGGCGGGCTGGGGAGCGGCCGTCCGCTTGCGCTTGTGGGCCGAGGTCTTCTTCTCGGCGCTCGGGTGGGCCGTGGCCCCGGGCTTCGCCGACTCGGTGGCCCGCGGGGCCTGGTGGTCGTGATTGCGATGGTGATGCCGGTGAGCCTGGTGCTCCTGCTGCCGGGGCGTGGTCGTCGCGGCGACGTCGGCCGGGGCCGACCGGTTCGCCCCGTCGTGCGGCCAGCCGGAACAGGCGAGGGCGACGGAGGGTACGCCCACGGCGCCGATGACGGCGGCGGTGACGACTATTCGCCGGAAACGCTGCGTTTTGCGGTGCTTGGCCATGCGTGAACCTCACTCGGTGATCGCCGAGTGCTCATTCTCGGAACGGCCTCACACGCAGCGCAAAGGGGCCCACTACTATACGGCCTCGTAGATCCGAACGGCTCTTGTCAGACGGGGAGCGAGATGCCGCCTTCGCGCCCGCGATGTTTGCGAAGGTTCGACGCCATGTCAGAAGGCTGTTCCGGGCGACGAATACGGGAGGACGTCGACCGGGTCGCTCACCCTTGCTCGCTGAGCGCCACCTGCACGCGGCAAGCCGGACAAATCCCATATGTCATCGGAGTCGTATCTACTATTGCGCACGCCTAGTTGCCGAGCGGGCTGTGACGGATGTCACGTCGAGGGTCGCAACCGATCCGGCCCTCCCGGTGCCGTGCGCAGGCTGATCGATGTGTTTGCGAAGCACTCGCCGTCACGCTTCGGTAACCGTTGGTGCGGCCAGTGGTGATGGGGCTTTCATCGGGAGCCTATGAACGGGCTATGAGGTGGTCAAAAGGGCACCGTCAAAGCTGAACGAATCGCCACTTTCGGTACCTCAGGGTGGCCGAATCATTACTTGCCGATCCTCCATGGATGTGTTTTCAGGCAAGGCTTACCTAAGTAAGGTGAGCCTGCTTTGTTGATGGCGGGCGTGTGCCGTGGGGGTGGCGTCGGCGGCCGTGTGTCTCACTTCGGAGGTCTCATGTCTCGAATCGTCCTGCGGTCCGTGCGCCGGTCTGCCGTGCTGGCGACGGCGGTGTCGCTGTCGGCTCTGGCGCTGGCGGGGTGCAGCGGTTCGAACGACTCCGGGGGCGCGTCGTCGGACAAGGCGTCGGGGGGTTCGCTGAAGGGGCAGACGATCACCGTCTACAGCGGTCAGCACGAGCAGACGGTCAGCGCGCTGGTGAAGGACTTCCAGGCGCGGACCGGCATCAAGGCAAGCGTCCGCTCCGGTGACGAGGCCGAGTTGGCCAACCAGATCCTGACCGAGGGGCCGGCCTCCCCGGCGGATGTGTTCTTCGCGGAGAACCCGCCCGCGCTCACCACCCTGGAGAACAGGGGCCTGCTGGCAAAGGCCGACGCCCCCGCTCTGGCGGCGGTTCCGTCGGCGGACAGCTCGGCCAAGGGCGACTGGGTGGGCGTCTCCGCCCGCGAGGCCGCGTTCGTCTACGACACCGGCAAGCTCAGGGCGTCCCAAGTGCCGTCCGGCGTCAAGGACCTGGCCGGTCCGGCGTGGAAGGGGAAGCTGGGCATCGCGCCGAGCGAGACGGACTTCACCCCGATCGTCTCCAGGATGATCAAGGCGGAGGGCCAGGCCGGCGCGAAGAGCTGGCTGGCGGGGCTGAAGGCCAACAGCAAGGTCTACGGCAGCAACGAGGACCTGGTCGCCGCCGTGAACCGGGGCGAGGTCGACGGCGGTGTCATCGACCACTACTACTGGTACCGGCTGCGTGACGAGCAGGGCGCCGCCCACATCCACAGCGCACTGGGCTACTTCAAGCAGGGCGACCCGGGCGCGCTGGTGGACGTCTCCGGCGCGGGCGTCCTCTCCCACGGCAAGCACCAGGCGGCCGCCCAGGCGTTCCTCGCCTACCTGGCCAGCAGGCCCGCCCAGCAGATCATCGCCACCTCCGAGAGTTACGAGTACCCGCTCGCCGCCGGGGTGAAGAACACCAAGGTGAGCCGGGCGTTGACGGCCTCCGGACCGGTCACCCGGGCCGGCGACCTCGGTGACGGCAAGGACGCGCTGCAACTCCTCCAGTCCGTCGGCCTGCTGTGAGGACTCTCCGCACGGCGCCGGGCCCGCTGCCGCTGGTGGCGGGCCTGGTCGCGCTGCTCGTCGCCTCGCCGCTGGCGTTCGTCGGGCTGCAGGCCGCGCAGGCGGGCGGGGACACCGTGCACCGACTGCTGGCCCGGCCCGTGGTCGCCACTCTGCTGTGGCACACCGTCGCCCTCACCACGGTCGTCACCGCCGGCACGCTCGTGCTCGGCTTCGGCGCCGCCTACCTGGTGGAACGCACCGACCTGCCCGGTCGGCGGGCGTGGACCGTGGCGCTGGCGATGCCGCTCGCGGTACCGGAGTTCGTCCACGGCTACTCCTGGGTCTCGCTGTTCCCTCAGGTGCAGGGGTACTGGGGTGCGGTACTGGTGATGACGTCCTCGCTCTATCCGCTGGTGTTCCTGCCGGTGGCCGCCACGCTGCGGCACGCCGACGCCTCGGCCGAGGAGGTCTCACGCAGCCTGGGCCGAGGCCGGTTCGCGACCCTGTGGCGTGTCACGCTGCCGCTCACCCGCCCCGCCCTGGCGGGCGGCGCGCTGCTCGTCTCGCTCTATCTCCTGGGCGAGTACGGGGCGTTCTCGATGCTGCGCTACACCACGTTCGCCACCGCGATCTACAACGAGTACCAGACCAGCTTCGACATGGCCTCCGCCAGCCTGCTCACCCTCGCCCTGGTCGGCCTCGCCCTCCTCCTCGTCGTTCTCGACGCGCGCGCCGCTCGGCGCGGCCGGGTGGTGCGCGAGGGCACCACCGGGCGCGGCTGCACCCCGGTGGCCCTGGGCCGCTGGAAGCCGGCCGCCGCAGCCGCGTCGGCGGCGGTGGTGGCGGTGACGCTCGGGGTGCCGGTCTTCGCACTTCTCCACTGGCTGGTGCGCGGCAGCTCCACCACCCTGCCGTCCGCCTCCATCGTCACCGAGACGGCGACGACCCTGGGGTACTCCCTGACATCGGCGGCCCTCGCCACCGCCGCCGCCGTCCCGGTGGCGCTCTACTCCTGGCGCCGGCCCACCCGCCTGGCCCGCACCGTGGAACGCGCCGCCTACCTGACCAGGGCGCTGCCCGGCATCGCCGTCGCCCTGTCGGTGGTGTACTTCGCCATCCGCTACGCCCAACCCCTCTACCAGCAGCCGTCGTTGCTGGTGGCCGGGTATGTGGTGCTGTTCTTCCCGCTCGCCCTGACCTCCGTGCGGG
This sequence comes from Streptomyces yokosukanensis, assembly GCF_001514035.1. GTDB lineage: Bacteria > Actinomycetota > Actinomycetes > Streptomycetales > Streptomycetaceae > Streptomyces > Streptomyces yokosukanensis. Next base: position 346,895 of record NZ_KQ948212.1, read on the forward strand.
CCTCCCTCGCGCACGTGCCGCACGGCGTCGAAGACGTCGCGCGCTCGCTGGGCGTCCGCAGGACGGTGGTCCTCGGCCGAGTCGTCCTGCCGCTGATCCTGCCCGGACTCGGCTCCGCCTTCGCGATGGTCACCCTCACCGCGAGCACCGAACTCACCGCCACGCTCCTGCTGCGCCCGACCGGCACCGAGACCCTCGCGACCCAGTTCTGGGTCTACACCACCGGCCTCTCCTACGGAGCGGCGGCGCCGTACGCCGCCGTGATGGTCGCCCTGTCCGTGCCCGCCGTCCTGATCCTCACCCGCCGCACCTTCGGCGCTCAGCCGACCGCACCCAAGGAGAACTGAGATGGCCGGCCAGCCGGGCCTGTTGATCAACCGATTGGAGGCGGCGCACGGCCGCAGCCCCGTGCTCACCGGACTCGACCTCACCGTCGAGGACGGGGCGCTCGCCTGCGTCCTGGGACCCTCCGGCTGCGGCAAAAGCACCCTGCTCCGCATCGTCGCGGGCTTCCACCCCGCGACCGGGGGCAGGGTCACCCTGCACGGCCGCACCTTGGACGACGGCCGCACCAGGGTCGCCGCCGAGCGTCGGCACATCGGGTACGTACCGCAGGACGGGGCGCTCTTCCCGCACCTGACGGTCGCCGCCAACATCGGCTTCGGCCTCCCTCGCGCCGACCGCCGCGAGCGGGTGGGGGAGATGCTCGACCTCGTCGGGCTCGACGGCCTCGCCGACCGCCACCCGCACCAGCTCTCCGGCGGCCAGCAGCAACGCGTGGCCCTCGCCCGCGCCCTCGCCCCGAGGCCCCAACTCCTTCTGCTGGACGAACCGTTCGCCGCTCTGGACGCCGCGCTGCGCACCGAACTGCGCACGGAGATCGCCGCCACCTTGCGCAGCGCGGGCGCCACGGCGATCCTGGTCACCCACGATGTGGACGAGGCATTCGCCTTCGCCGACACGATCGCCGTGATGCGGGCAGGCCGTATCGTGCAGGCCGACACCCCCGATGCTCTCTATCACCGGCCGGCCGACGAGGGCATCGCCAGAGCCCTGGGCGAGGCCAACCTGCTGCTCGCCAAAGCCACCGAGGGGTACGCCACGACCGCGTTCGGACCCCTGCCCCTCACCACCGACACCCGGTGGGACGGCGTCGTCATGCTCCGCCCCCACCAACTCCGGATGACGCCCGAACCCGGCCCGCACACCGTCCAGGCCCGGGTCACCGCACACCTGTTCCGGGGCCACGACCACCGCGTCGAGCTCGCCCCGGACCCGGGCCGGGATCTGCCCGAGCACCTGGTCGTCTACACGGACGCCGCACCGCCGGCCATCGGCACCCAGGTCCACCTCCAGGCCCAGGGCCCCGCCCACCCCCTCCGTACCGAGGACCACCCGGCGCAGACACTGACCGTTGCTCCGTAGCTTCAGCCAGTGGTAACGGCCTACGTCCGGCGCAGCGCGGCGATGCGGACGTCCAGAGCCGCGCTCTCACAGGCTCAGCGTGATCGCGGCGGCGACACCTCCGAGACCCAGGGCGAAGCCGGCTTCGAGCCAGCCGCCGGCACCCCAGCGGAAGAAGCGGTCGATGGCCAGCCGGCCCGGCCCGATCGCGGCGACGGCCAGGGCAACGACGGCGATGCAGACGCTGTACTCCACACCGCCGTCCGTGTCCCAGAATCCGTGGGCCCCGGTGACGGTCGCCATGGCGTTGATCATCACACCGATCAGGGCGGCGGCCGCGAGGGGCGTGAACAGCCCGACGGCCAGACCGAGACCGCCGAGGAACTCCGAGAGGCCGCCGATCAGCGCGAAGAACTTCCCCGGGTGGTAGCCCAGGGCGTCGAAACCCTTGCCGGTGGCCGTCAGCCCCGGCCCCCCGAACAGCCCGAAGAGCTTCTGCGAGCCGTGCCCGGCCATGAACAGGCCGAAGGCCAGCCTGATGAGCAGAAGCCCCCAGTCGCCGGCGTGCAACCCCGGCGCAGAGGCCCGTAGTGCCGCCGATGGCGTGGAGGTCGGAGGCCACCTCGCGTTGCGCTTCGTCATCTGAGTGCTCCGGTGGGTGCGAATCGCCCCTACCGATACTTCCGCAACAGTGGTGACCTCGCACATCGGACGCTCGCCTGAGCACCCTCCGCCGCGGCCAGGCTCGCCGGGCGCTTCGCCACCCGCCGGGGGTCCGCAGGGCGGCTCGTGCGCCGACATGTCCCACTTGCTCCGGGCAGCCTCAGGCCCGACGGCAGGCGCACGCTTCATCGAGCACGTTCGCCTCCGCACTCCGGCGCATGTGGCCCGGGCACTCCTCTCCGGCTGTCACGCCTGCTCACTATGCTCAGATGATGAGAGAGGTCGTTGCAACCCGCTACATCACTCCCCTGAGATCCGGTGGCTCCGTCCCCGGAGTCGTCGAGGCCGACGACCTCGGCACGTACGTCGTCAAGTTCACCGGCGCCGCACAGGGCCACAAGGCGCTGGTCGCCGAGGTGATCGTGGGGGAACTCGCCCGCGCTCTCGGCCTGCGCTTTCCCGAGCTGGTCCTCGTCCACTTCGACCCCGCGATCGCCGCCGCCGAACCGCACCAGGAGGTGCGGGCGCTGCACGGCGCGAGTGCGGGCGTGAACCTCGGCATGGACTGGCTGCCGGGCGCCCGCGACCTCACCCCGCAACTCGCGAAGACCTTCCGCGTGGACCCGTTGGAGGCCGGCCGGATCGTCTGGCTGGACGCGCTGACCGTCAACGTGGACCGTACGGTCCACAGCTCGAACCTCATGGTCTGGCCCACGCTCGGCACCGTGCCGCCGCGCCTGTGGCTCATCGACCACGGCGCCGCCCTCGTCTTCCACCACCGCTGGGACACCACGACCCCGGGCAAGAAGTACGACTTCAGGCAGCACGCCCTCGGGCACTACGGCCCCGACGTCCGTGCCGCCGACGCCGAGCTGGCGCCGCGGGTGACCGAGGAGTTGCTGCGCGGGATCGTCGCCGAGGTCCCGGACGCCTGGCTCGCCGAGGACGCCGGCTTCGCGACCCCGGACGACGTACGCGCCGCCTATGTCGACTACCTGCTGGCCCGTGCACGGCTGTCGCGCGAGTGGCTGCCCACCGACTTCCCGAGCCGTGAGCAGCTCGCGGCCGAGGACGCCCTTCGCGCGCAGCAGACCGAGGCGGGCCGCCCGGCCTGGCTCCGGCGCGTCCCCGACCTGCACGGCGAGCCGGCCGCGGAGCAGGACTGGTCGGCCCACCTGGGCTGAGAAGCGGCCGAGCGGCCCCGGGGCGATCCCGGGGCCGCTCGTTTCGTTCGTGCCGCTCGTGGTGCTCGGGGCGCCTGTGCTGCTCGTGGCCCCGAGGCTCAGCCCCTGAGCTGCTCGTACGCCGGCAGGGTGAGGAAGTCGGCGTAGTTCTCGTCCAGGGAGACCTGCAGCAGCAGGTCGTGGGCCTCCTGCCAGTGGCCGGCGGCGAAGGCCTGCTCACCGATCTCCTGGCGGATGTCGGACAGCTCCTCGGCGGCGACCTTGCGGGCCAGCTCGGGAGTGGCGGTGTCGCCGTTCTCGAACTCGACGCCCGCGTTGATCCACTGCCAGATCTGCGAGCGGGAGATCTCGGCGGTGGCCGCGTCCTCCATCAGGTTGAAGATGGCGACCGCGCCGAGCCCGCGCAGCCAGGCCTCGATGTAACGGATGCCGACCTGGACGGCGTTGACGAGACCGTTGTACGTCGGCTTGGCGGCCAGCGAGTCGATCGCGATCAGGTCGGCCGCCTCGACGTGCACGTCCTCGCGCAGCCGGTCCTTCTGGTTGGGCTTGTCGCCGAGGACCTTGTCGAAGGACTCCATGGCGATCGGCACCAGGTCGGGGTGGGCGACCCAGGAGCCGTCGAAGCCGTCGTTCGCCTCGCGGTCCTTGTCGGCGCGGACCTTCTCGAAGGCCACCTTGTTGACCTCGGCGTCCTTGCGGGACGGGATGAAGGCCGCCATGCCGCCGATCGCGTGCGCGCCCCGCTTGTGGCAGGTGCGGACGAGGAGTTCGGTGTACGCCCGCATGAACGGGGCCGTCATCGTCACCGCGTTGCGGTCCGGCAGGACGAACCTGGGGCCGCCGTCACGGAAGTTCTTGACGATGGAGAACAGGTAGTCCCAGCGCCCGGCGTTCAACCCGGCCGCGTGGTCCCGGAGTTCGTAGAGGATCTCCTCCATCTCGTACGCGGCCGTGATCGTCTCGATCAGGACGGTGGCGCGGACGGTGCCCTGCGGGATGCCGACGTAGTCCTGCGCGAACACGAACACGTCGTTCCACAGCCGGGCCTCCAGGTGCGACTCGGTCTTCGGCAGGTAGAAGTACGGGCCCTTGCCGAGGTCCAGCAGTCGCTGGGCGTTGTGGAAGAAGTACAGGCCGAAGTCGACGAAGGCGCCGGGGACCGCCTGGCCGTCGGCGTCGACGAGGTGCCGCTCGTTCAGGTGCCAGCCGCGCGGGCGCATGACGACCGTCGCCAGCTCCTCGTCGGGCCGAAGGGCGTACGACTTCCCGGACCCCGGGTCGGTGAAGTCGATGCTGCGGGTGTAGGCGTCGGCCAGGTTGATCTGGCCGAGGACCACGTTCTCCCAGGTGGGCGCGGAGGCGTCCTCGAAGTCGGCGAGCCAGACCTTCGCGCCCGAGTTGAGGGCGTTGATGGTCATCTTGCGGTCGGTGGGGCCGGTGATCTCGACGCGCCGGTCGTTCAGCGCGGCCGGGGCCGGGGCGACCTTCCAGGAGTCGTCCGCGCGGATCGCGGCGGTCTCGGGAAGGAAGTCGAGCGTGGAGGTGCGGGCGATCTCGGCGCGGCGCTCGGCCCGGCGGGCGAGGAGTTCGTCACGGCGCGGGGTGAACCGCCGGTGCAGCTCCGCCACGAAGGCGAGCGCGGCGTCCGTGAGGACCTCTTCCTGCCGGGGCAGGGGCTCGGCGTCGACGATGGCCAGCGGGGACGGCGCTGGTGCGGACATGAGCTGTCACTTCCTTCAGCGGTGGCACCGGGTGCCCAGTGGCACGAATAGGGCAAACAGCGCCAGCTGTGCGGGCAGGCGCTTCTGAACAGTGGATAGTAGTTTCCTCATCGTGGAACTTCAATGGTTTGTTGATGTCGAGATTCTCTGAGTCGAGGAAAGGTGGCGCCCAGTGCCACCCTCCTCACTCAAGGTGGCGCAGGTCGGCCTCGGTGTCGATGTCGTAGGGCTCGGCCACGTCCGCGCACTCCACGATCCGGATCCGCGCCGCGTGCTCCTTCAGATAGGCACGGGCCCCGCGATCCCCGGTGGCCGTCGCCGCGATGTCCGCCCAGTGGGCCGCGCCGAACAGCACGGGATGCCCGCGTGTGCCGTCGTAGGCGGCCGAGACCAGTGACTTCTCGTCCTCGAAGGCGCCGAGCACCCGCGCCACGGCCGCCGCCCCGATGCCGGGCTGGTCGACGAGGCTCACCAGGGCCGCGCGGGCCCCCGTGCCGTCGAGCGAGGTCAGTCCGGCCCGCAGCGAGGAGCCCATGCCCTCGGCCCAGTCGGGGTTGTCCACGAGCACGCAGCCGCTCAGGTCGGTACGCTTTCGGACGTCGTCCGCGCGCGCTCCGAGTACGACGTGGATCCGGGTGCACCCGGCCGCGCGCAGCACCCCGACCGCATGCTCGACCAGAGGGCGCCCCCGGTGCTCCAGCAGCGCCTTGGGCCGCCCGCCGAGCCGTCTGCCCCCGCCCGCGGCGAGCAGCAGCCCGGCGACCTCCTCGTGATGGTTGTCCGTCATACGTCCTGCATACCTGACGGGGGAGGATGCCGCCGGTTTCCCTTGGGCTGAATTTCGGTCCGCGTTGTGGCGCTCCCGGACGCGGTGGCGTTTACTGGCCCGCGCACGACGGAGTGTGAGGGGGAGGGCTGTGTTGCGGAGCTTGGGGCAGAGAGCGGTGACCGGCAGCGACGAGGACCCCAGGGTGGCGGAACTGCGGACCGCCGTGTCCCGGCTGCGCCGCGAACTCGCCGCGCTCCCCTCGGAGTTCCCCGACCGCGTCATCGCCGAGGACGAACTGGCGGCCCTCGCGGCGATGGCGTCCGGCGGTTCCCCGGAGGTCCCGCGCCTGCGCAGCTCCCTGCTGCTGATCGCCGGCGCGATCGGCTCGGTGAGCGCCTTGGCGAGGGGGCTGAGCGGGGTCCGGGACGCGGTGGACCTGTTCGGGGAGTCGCCGCGAGCCTGACGGCGGGGGATCAGTCACGCGGGCGCGGGGAACCGCACGAGGGGCCGCGACGCACCGGTCGTCGCCGACGAGAGCCGCGCCCCGGGTTCTCAGGCGCCGGAACTGGCCAGTGCCTGGGACAGTTCAAGGGCGATCTGCTGCAACACCGGCACGATCTTCTCCGTCGCCGCCTCCGTCACCCGCCCCGCCGGCCCGGAGATGGAGATCGCGGCGGCCGTGGGGGAGTCCGGTACGGACACCGCGAGGCACCGCACCCCGATCTCCTGCTCGTTGTCGTCGACGGCGTATCCCGTGCGTCGTACGTCGTCCAGTGCCGCGAGGAAGCCCTCGGGAGTGATGATCGTCTTCTCGGTCGCGGCCGGCATGCCCGTCCGGGACAGCAGCGCCCGCACCTCCTCGTCGGCCACCCCGGCGAGCAGGGCCTTGCCCACTCCGGTCGAGTGCGGCAGCACCCGTCGGCCCACCTCCGTGAACATCCGCATCGAGTGCTTCGACGGCACCTGTGCCACGTACACGATCTCGTCGCCGTCGAGCAGTGCCATGTTCGCGGTCTCGCCGGTCTCCTCGACGAGCCGGGCGAGATACGGCCGCGCCCACGTGCCGAGCAGCCGGGACGCGGACTCGCCGAGCCGGATGAGCCGGGGGCCGAGCGCGTAGCGCCGGTTCGGCTGCTGGCGGACGTAGCCGCAGGCGACCAGTGTGCGCATCAGTCGGTGGATGGTCGGCAGGGGCAGCCCGCTGGTCGCGGACAGCTCGCTCAAGCCCACCTCGCCGCCCGCGTCCGCCATCCGCTCGAGCAGATCGAAGGCGCGCTCCAGGGACTGGACCCCGCCCCCGGCGGAGGGCTTGGCGGAGTCGGTGGTGCTGGCGCTGGACGTCGGCACGGCGCGTTCCTTTCGGGACTGGCAGGAGGGAAGCAGCCTACCCGGCAGTCGGTTGACTCCCTGCTTGTACGTAGCTACGTTCTGCTTGCTGGAATTCTAATTCCGCTTTGTGGAAACGTCCAGAGTGGGTGCAGCCTGCATGTTGTCCGGAAGTGTGCCCCTTGACGGCGGAGAAGCGGCGGTGAAGACTCCTTCAACAGAACGTTGAAATCCGTTACGTGGGTGTAAATCCCGTTTCTGGAGCGTAAAACGGCGGTACAGAGAGGGGTTCGGGTGTCCGACGCTGAACTGGTCCTGCGCTCGACGCGCGTCATCACGCCGGAAGGGACGCGGGCCGCCTCGGTCGCCGTCTCCGCCGGAAAGATCACGGCCGTCCTGCCGTACGACGCGGAGGTCCCGGCCGGCGCACGGCTGGAGGACTTCGGCGACCATGTCCTGCTGCCCGGCCTGGTCGACACCCACGTGCACGTCAACGATCCGGGCCGCACCGAGTGGGAGGGCTTCTGGACCGCCACCCGCGCGGCGGCGGCCGGCGGCATCACCACGCTGATCGACATGCCGCTCAACTCCCTCCCGCCGACCACCACGGTCGGCAACCTGCGCACCAAGCAGGACGTGGCCCGCGAGAAGGCGCACATCGACGTCGGCTTCTGGGGCGGCGCCCTGCCCGACAACGTCAAGGACCTGCGCCCGCTGCAGGACGCCGGCGTCTTCGGCTTCAAGGCGTTCCTGTCCCCGTCCGGCGTGGACGAGTTCCCGCACCTCGACCAGGACCAGCTCGCCCAGTCCATGGCGGAGATCGCCGGCTTCGACGGCCTGCTGATCGTGCACGCCGAGGACCCGCACCACCTGGCCGCCGCCCCGCAGCACGGCGGCCCCAGGTACGTCGACTTCCTCGCCTCCCGGCCGCGCGACGCCGAGGACACGGCCATCGCGAATCTCATCGCGCAGGCCAAGCGGCTCCGCGCCCGCGTGCACGTGCTGCATCTGTCCTCCAGCGACGCGCTGCCGCTGATCCGCGCCGCCCGCGCCGAGGGCGTCCGGATCAGCGTGGAGACCTGCCCGCACTACCTCACGCTCACCGCCGAGGAAGTCCCGGACGGCGCCAGCGAGTTCAAGTGCTGCCCGCCCATCCGCGAGGCCGCCAACCAGGACCTGCTGTGGGAGGCGCTGGCCGACGGCACCATCGACTGTGTCGTCACCGACCACTCGCCCTCCACCGCCGACCTGAAGACCTCCGACTTCGCCACCGCCTGGGGCGGCATCTCCGGCCTCCAGCTCAGCCTCTCCGCCGTATGGACCGAGGCACGCGCGCGTGGCCACCGGCTGGAGGACGTCGTGCGCTGGATGTCCACGCAGACCGCCGCGCTCGTGGGCCTGGGGCAGAAGGGCGCCATCGAGGCCGGCCGCGACGCCGACTTCGCCGTCCTCGCCCCCGACGAGACCTTCACCGTCGACCCGGCCGGCCTCCAGCACCGCAACCGGGTCACCGCGTACGCCGGCAAGACCCTGCACGGCGTCGTGAAGTCCACCTGGCTGCGCGGCGAACGCATCGCCGCCGGCGGCGAGTTCACCGAACCGAAGGGCGCCCTGCTCACCCGCCCCCAGTAAGACCCCCGAGCACCCGCAACCGGCCGACGCCCAGAAAGGAACCCCTGATCACCGTGACGGCGACACCAAGCTTCACCGGCGACGCGAACCCCTACGGAGGCGGCGACCCGTACGCGGACTACCGCGCCGCCGACTTCCCCTTCACCCAGTACGCCAACCTCGCCGACCGGCAGCTCGGCGCCGGTGTCATCGCCGCCAACGACGAGTTCTTCGCCCAGCGCGAGAACCTGCTGGTGCCCGAGCGGGCCGAGTTCGACCCCGAGCACTTCGGACACAAGGGCAAGATCATGGACGGCTGGGAGACCCGCCGCCGGCGCGGTGTCGGCGCCGAGCACCCGTGGCCGACCGCCGAGGACCACGACTGGGCGCTGGTCCGCCTCGGCGCGCCCGGTGTGATCCGCGGGGTCGTCGTCGACACCGCCCACTTCCGCGGCAACTACCCGCAGGCGGTCTCCGTCGAGGCCGCCTCCGTCCCCGGCTCCCCGTCCCCGGAGGAGCTGCGGGGCGACGACGTGAAGTGGACGACGATCGTCCCGCGCACCCCCGTCGGCGGCCACGCGGCCAACGGCTTCGAGGTCACCGTCGAGCAGCGCTTCACCCACCTGCGCGTCAACCAGCACCCCGACGGCGGCATCGCCCGCCTGCGCGTGTACGGCGAGGTCGTCCCGGACCCCGAGTGGCTCGCGGTCCTCGGCACCTTCGACGTGGTGGCGCTGGAGAACGGCGGCCAGGTGGAGGACGCCTCCAACCTCTTCTACTCCCCGGCCACCAACACCATCCAGCCGGGCCGCTCCCGCAAGATGGACGACGGCTGGGAGACCCGGCGCCGCCGCGACCAGGGCAACGACTGGATCCGCTACCAGCTGGTCGCCCAGTCGCAGATCCGCGCGATCGAGATCGACACCGCCTATCTGAAGGGCAACAGCGCCGGCTGGGCCTCGGTCTCCGTCAAGGACGGCGAGAGCGGCGCGTGGACGGAGGTCCTCCCGCGCACCCGCCTGCAGCCCGACACCAACCACCGCTTCGTGCTGCCGACCCCCGCCGTCGGTACGCACGCGCGCGTGGACATCTTCCCCGACGGCGGCATCTCCCGCCTCAGGCTGTTCGGTTCCCTGACCGAGGACGGCGCGGCCCGGCTCGCCGCCCGCCACCAGGAACTGGGCGGCTGACCCACCCCTGGACCCGCGCGGGGCGCCCCGGCCTGGACAGCACCGGGCGCCCCGCGTGTCACCCGTACGGACCCGGTTCCGGCCCCCTGGAACTTACGGGTCCGTCTTCTGCGTTCTTCCCCACGTGACCCTTCAGCAAGAGATCGTCGGCAACGCCATGCAGATGGCGGTCGTCAACCTGCAGCCCGGCCAGACCGTGTACTGCGAGGCCGGAAAGTTCCTGTTCAAGACCACGAACGTGACCATGGAGACGCGCCTGTCCGGCCCGTCCGCGGGCGGCGGGCAGCAGGGGCAGGGCGGCAGCGGCGGCATGGGCGGCCTGCTGCGCCAGGCCATGGGCACGGCCATGCAGGTCGGCCAGCGCGTGCTCGCGGGCGAGTCGCTGGCGTTCCAGTACTTCACCTCGCAGGGCGGTGAGGGCACGGTCGGCTTCGCCGGTGTGCTCCCCGGCGAGATGCGTGCCCTGGAGCTCGACGGCACGCGCGCGTGGTTCGCCGAGAAGGACGCCTTCGTGGCCGCCGAGTCCACCGTCGAGTTCGGCATCGCCTTCGCCGGCGGCCGCACCGGCATGAGCGGCGGCGAGGGATTCGTCCTGGAGAAGTTCACCGGGCACGGCACGGTGATCATCGCCGGCGCGGGCAACTTCATCGACCTCAACCCGGCGGACTTCGGCGGCCGCATCGAGGTGGACACCGGCTGTGTCGTCGCCTTCGAGGAGGGCATCCAGTACGGCGTCCAGCGCGTCGGCGGCCTCAACCGCCAGGGGATCATGAACGCCGTGTTCGGCGGCGAGGGCCTGTCCCTGGCCACCCTGGAGGGCAACGGCCGGGTGATCCTGCAGTCCCTCACCATCGAGAGCCTCGCCAACGCCCTGAAGAAGGCCCAGGGCGGCGACAAGCAGGGCCCGACCGGCGGACTGTTCTCCACCCACGCCGGCTGAACCGATGAGTTGCGGGTGCCGGCGGGGTCTCAGCTGATGGCAGCGGACCCCGCACCCGGAAGAAGGCACTCGCCATGAGCAAGCTCGTCTCCACCGTGTTCGTCACCCTCGACGGCGTCCACCAGGCACCGGGCGGCCCCCAGGAGGACACCAGCGGCGGCTTCACCCAGGGCGGCTGGAGCTTCCCGCACGGCGACGAGGACTTCGGCGGCTTCGTCACCGACGTCTTCGGCCGCGCCGGCGCCTTCCTGCTCGGCCGTCGTACGTACGACATCTTCGCCTCGTACTGGCCGAAGGTGACCGACCCGACCGACCCGATCGCCGCCGGCCTCAACGCACTGCCGAAGTACGTCGTCTCCGCCACCCTCGAGGCCCCCGAGTGGTCCGGCACCACCGTGGTCCGAGGCGACCTCGCCAAGGAGGTGCGGTCCCTGAAGGAGCACACGGACAAGGAACTCCAGGTCCACGGCAGCGGCGCGCTGGTCCGCTCCCTGATCGACCTCCGCCTCCTCGACACCCTGCACCTGCTGACCTTCCCCGTCGTGCTCGGCGCCGGCCGCCGCCTGTTCCCCGAGGGCATGGTCCCCACCGGCTTCCGGCACACCGGCGGCCAGGTCACGGGCTCGGGCGTGTCGATCCAGACGTACGACCTGGCGGGCAGCCCCGAGTACGGCTCGTACGAACTCCCCGACGACGCCTAGACCGCACCCCGGACCCGGTCGAGGAGCGCCCCCGCCGGTGCTTGTGAGGACCGCGTGGGGGTGCGGGGGCCGCAGGTTAACTTCCTGAAAACTCGTATGACTTGAAGGGAAAATCTTCAACCTTGTCGTTGACATGCCAATGTCTACGCGCGTCATCATGGGGGACATGAGATTCCCCCCACGCGCCACTCGTATCGGCGCCGCAGCAGCGCTCCTGTCCGCCCTCCTCGTGGGCGGCACCGTCTCCGCCACCACGGCGGACGCCGCGGTCTCGTCGGTCGGCAGCATCTGCTACGGCGACCTGCCCTCGCAGGCCCACGACACCCTGGACCTGATCGCCCAGGGCGGTCCCTTCCCGTACTCGCAGGACGGCGTCGTCTTCTCCAACCGCGAAGGCGTCCTGCCCAGCCAGTCGAGCGGTTACTACCACGAGTACACGGTGATCACCCCCGGCTCCCCCACCCGCGGTGCCCGACGCATCGTCACCGGTGAGCAGAGCCAGGAGGACTACTACACCTCCGACCACTACGCCACGTTCGACCTGGTCGACTTCGGCTGCTGAACCGGTCGGCAGGATCAGAGGGAACAGTGCGACACCTGTGACACGCAGGCCTCGCCCCGCGGCCGTCCCCCCACGCCCGGGCCGCGGGCGGGCCGGGCGTTCCGCGTCACCAGTGGGCCGCCGGGAATCCGTCCCGGCGGCCCACTGCCGTTGCTCGCGTTCCTGGCGGACCTGTGGCCAGCGGACCTGGCAGGCGGTCGGCGCGGGCCGTGCCCCGGCGGCGCCGGCGGCCGTGGGCCTGAGGGACGGCCGTGAACCGGGCGGTGCCACGTTTCGCCGGACGGCCGTCGGCTGTTGGCTCGTGGGCGGTGCGTTCGGGTGGCCCGCCCCGTACCGTCGGGGCCATGGCTTGATCGGCAACGCGAGAGGGGAACGCCGTGGCGGAGTCTGCGCAGGGTCTGCTCCAGGACAAGGTCGTCATGATCACTGGAGCCTCCAGCGGCATCGGCGAGGCGGCGGCCCGGCTGTTCGCCGCCCAGGGGGCGGCGGTGACCGTCATGGCACGACGCGAGGACAGGCTGCGCGCCCTGGCGGACGACATCGGGGCGGCCGGCGGCACCGTCCTGGTTGCGGCGGGTGACGTCACGTCACCGGGGGACGTGGAGCGGGCCGTGACCGCGACGGTGACGGCGTACGGCCGGCTGGACGCGGCCTTCAACAACGCGGGTTGGGGGAGTGTCGGCACCCCGCTGCACAAGACGGACGACGCCGTCTACGACCAGATCATGGACGTGAACGTGCGGGGTGTGTGGAACTGCCTCAAGCAGCAGATCCCGGTCATGCTCCGCCAGAAGGCCGGCTCGATCGTCAACACCTGCAGCACGGCGGGGTCCTTCGCCACCGGGGCGATCGCCCCCTACGTGGCGGCCAAGCACGCGGTGCTCGGCCTGACCCGGGCCGCCGCCGCCGAATACGGCAGGCGCGGCATCCGTGTCAACGCGCTGATGGTGGGCGCCACCCGCACCGAGCTGATGGAGGCGGAGATCGAGCGGGTTCCCCAGCTGGAGCAGGGCGCCGTCGCGCGGGCCGTGCAGCAGCGCCTCGCCGACCCGCGCGAAGTGGCTCAGGCGGCGCTCTGGCTCTGCACCGAGCACGCCTCGTTCGTCACGGGAGCCGGGGTGCCCGTGGACGGAGGATGCAGCGCCGTGTGAGGGCTGAGGCCCGGCGGGGCTGAGGGGGTGGGGGGCGGACCCACCGACGTCCGGCCTCCGCGCCCCGTCGGTCGCGTCGAACTCCCCACCGGATCAACCCTGTTGAGGCGGAACCGGCGGACCCGAAAACAGAAGAATGGCTATATCACTGCTTCGCTGAGTCGGTGACAGCCGGGAGGGGGACGGCATGGACCTGAGGGTGCTCGGCGGGCTGACCGTGCATGAGGCGGGGGTGCCGATCGCGCCGCCGACGGCACCCACCCGGCAGGTGCTCGCCCTGCTCGCGGCCTCCACCGATCACGCCGTCCCCACCTGTGCCATCGCCGAGGAGCTGTGGCCGAACGGGGCGCCTGCGGAAGCCGAGTTGCTGCTGGAGACCCACGTCCGCCGGCTGCGTGCCGTCATCGCCGCCGCGCTGCGGGCGCAGGGCGGTGCGCGGTCGGCCGAGGGCGTGCGGGCCCGGGTGCCGGGCGGGTACCCGCTGGACACCGGTGGCGGCAGCGACGCCCGCGCGTTCGAGCGGACGGCCGGAGCGGGCTACCGCGCCATGGGGGCCGGAGACCTCGAGCCGACGAGCCGGCGGCTGCGCGAGGCGCTGGGCCGGTGGACCGCCGCCCCGTTCGCCGGAGTGACCCAGGGACCGCACCTGCGAACCCGGGCGGCCCAGCTCACGTGATCCGGCGGTATCCGCGCCACCGCCGCACCCCGCCCCCCGGCTGACCGAGGCCGTCGCACGGTGGCCGGCCGCGTCGCTCTAGCCGGGGAGCGGGCGCGCCGCCGAAAGTCCATGGGTCCGCGACTTTGGTAGCCGATCCCGCGCAGGGTGCGGCCCGTACCCCCGCATCCTGCGTAGATTGGTCGACCGTGACGGAGAACGGGCTGGGCCACACCATGGCGAGCGAGGCGGGACCCCGCCGGTGGATGCTGCCCTCGGCCCTGCTGCACGGGCTCGACCCGGACTCCGGCCCCGACGGCCGGCCGCCCCGGCGCACCGCGCGGGACTGGGTCGTCGACTCCTCCTGCTTCCTGCTGGCCGTGCTGCTGTTCCTCGCGACCGCCGCCGCCCTGCTCCAGCATCCGGACGTGCCCGAGGGCTTCGCCGTCGCCGACGTGGTGATCGGCGCCCTGTCCTGCGGCACCGTCTGGCTGCGCCGCCGCTGGCCGGTCGGCCTCGCCGTCGCGATGGTCGCCGTCAGCTTCGTGTCCTCCACCGCGGGCGGAGCGAGCCTGGTCGCCCTGTTCACCCTGGCCGTGCACCGGCCCTTCCGGTACGTCGCCTGGATCGGCGGGGTGAACCTCGCCCTCATCCCCCTCTACTACTGGGTGCGCCCGGACCACGACCTGCCCTACGCGGGATCCGTCGTGTTCGCCGTGCTGCTCGCCGTCTCCGTCATCGGCTGGGGCATGTTCGTCCGCTCCAAGCGGCTGCTCATGCTGAGCCTGCGCGAGCGGGCCCGCCGCGCGGAGGCCGAGGCGCGGCTGCGCGCGGAGCAGGCGCAGCGGCTCGCCCGCGAGGCCATCGCACGCGAGATGCACGACGTCCTCGCCCACCGGCTGACCCTGCTCAGCGTGCACGCGGGCGCCCTGGAGTTCCGGCCGGACGCGCCGCGGGAGGAGATCGTCCGGGCGGCCGGGGTGATCCGGGAGAGCGCGCACGAGGCGCTCCAGGATCTGCGGGAGATCATCGGAGTGCTGCGCGCCGGGGAGTCCGAGGACACGGCGGACGAGCGCCGCCAGCCGACCCTGGCCGCGCTGGACGCCCTCGTCGCCGAGAGCCGCGAGGCCGGCATGAAGGTCAGCCTGGACCACCGCGTCGCCGACCCGGCCGCCGTACCCGCCTCCGTCGGCCGCACCGCCTACCGCATCGCCCAGGAAGCCCTGACCAACGCCCGCAAGCACGCTCCCGGTGCGGAGGTCACCCTGTGCCTCACCGGCACCCCCGGCGACGGCCTCACCCTCACGATCGGCAACCCGCCGCCCACCACCGAGCCCACCCCCGTCCCCGGCTCCGGCCAGGGCCTGATCGGCCTCACGGAACGCGCGACCCTCACCGGAGGCCGGCTGGAACACGGCAGCACGGCCGACGGCGGGTTCGAGATCCGGGCCTGGCTGCCCTGGGGAAACACCGGCGTGACACCCTGACGAC
Source organism: Streptomyces yokosukanensis (assembly GCF_001514035.1). GTDB lineage: Bacteria > Actinomycetota > Actinomycetes > Streptomycetales > Streptomycetaceae > Streptomyces > Streptomyces yokosukanensis. Next base: position 362,266 of record NZ_KQ948212.1, read on the forward strand.
GTCGCCGTACGCCGATACGCCCCCCACGCGCCGCCCGCACCGTGATTACGTAAGGCCCATGACGCCGATCAGACTCCTCCTCGTCGACGACGACCCGCTGGTCCGGGCCGGACTGGCCCTGATGATCGGCGGGGCCGAGGGCATCAAGATCGTCGGGGAGGCCGCGGACGGGGCCGAGGCCGAGGAACTCGTCGCGCGGACCCGGCCGGACGTCGTCCTCATGGACATCCGCATGCCCTCGGTGGACGGGCTCACCGCGACCGAGCGGCTGCGCGCACGCGCCGACGCCCCGCAGGTCGTGGTGCTGACCACGTTCCACGCCGACGAACAGGTGCTGCACGCCCTGCGCGCGGGCGCCGCCGGATTCGTCCTGAAGGACACCCCGCCCACCGAGATCGTCGACGCGGTGCGCCGGGTCGCGGCCGGCGACCCCGTGCTCTCGCCCGCCGTCACCCGGCAGTTGATGCGACACGCGGCCGGCAGCGCCGCCGACGCACGCCAGACACGCGCGCGTGAACGCCTCGCCGTCCTCAACGACCGCGAGCGCGAGGTCGCCGTCGCCGTGGGCCGCGGCCTCGCCAACGCCGCGATCGCCGCCGAGCTGTACATGAGCGTGGCCACCGTCAAGACACATGTCTCCCGGATCCTCGCCAAGCTCGGCCTCGACAACCGCGTGCAGATCGCACTGCTCGCGTACGACGCCGGACTCCTCGACGACGACGGGCACTGATCGCGCGTCCCGGACGTTGTCGGTGTACTGGGGTGCTGCTGTCCTGGCCTCGGGGGCCGCAAGGGGAGGACGGGAAGGTCATGGAACGGATCGATCTGGAGGAGTACGGCGACCGACTGCGCCGCGATCCGCACGCGGTGTACGCGGAGTTGCGCGAGCGGGGTCCGGTCCACCGCGTCCGGCCACCGGGCGCCGACGAGGACTACACGAGCTGGCTCGTCGTCGGGTTCGAGGAGGCCCGCGCCGCACTCGCCGACCCCCGTCTGTCCAAGGACGGCAGCAAGGTCGATGTGCGCTTCCTCGACGAGGACCTGATAGGCCCGAACATGCTCACCGTCGATCCACCGCAGCACACCCGGCTGCGCGGCCTCGTCGCCCGCGCGTTCACGATGCGCCGGGTGGAGCGGCTGCGCCCGCGCGTCCAGCAGATCACCGACGACCTGCTGGACGAGATGCTCCCGGCCGGCCGGGCCGACCTCATCGGCTCCCTCGCCTACCCGCTGCCCATCACCGTCATCTGCGAGCTGCTCGGCGTCCCGGAGATCGACCGGGACGAGTTCCGCAAGCTGTCGTCGGAGTCGGTCGCACCGACCGACTCCGAGTCCGAGACCGCCGCGATCGTCGGCCTCGCCGCGTATCTGACCGAGCTGATCGAGGACAAGCGGCGCTCCGGTCCGTCCGACGACCTGCTCGGCGACCTGATCCGCACCACCGCCGAGGACGGCGACCGGCTCTCGGCCGAGGAACTGCGCGGCATGGCCTTCCTGTTGCTGGTCGCCGGCCACGAGACCACGGTCAACCTCATCGCCAACGGCGTCCTGGCCCTGCTCACCCACCCCGATCAACTCGCCGCCCTGCGCGCCGACATGGGCCTGCTGGACGGCGCGATCGAGGAGATGCTGCGCTACGACGGCCCGGTCCAGACGGCCACGTTCCGCCATGCCACCGAGCCCCTGGAGATCGGCGGCGTCCGGATCGAGCGGGGCGAGCATGTGATGGTCGGCCTCAGCGCCGCCCAGCGCGACGGCGACCGCTATGCCGCACCGGACCGCTTCGACATCCGCCGCGACCCCCGCGGCCACATCGCCTTCGGCCACGGCATCCACTTCTGCCTGGGCGCGCCCCTGGCCCGCCTGGAGGGTGGTACGGCCATCGGCAGCCTCCTGCGCCGTGCCCCCGCCCTGGCCCTCGACGCCCACCCCGATGACTGGCTGCCCGGCCTCCTGATGAGAGGACCCCGCACCCTCGCGGTGCGCTGGTGACCCTAGGGCCTGTCCG
>NZ_KQ948212.1:364318-481843 GCF_001514035.1 Streptomyces yokosukanensis
ATGGGTCCTGCCGGGCACGCGGGGTCTGGCACGCACTCCTCCAGAGGGGGTGCCCCCAGCCGTGTTGGCGTCGGTCGCCGACGCTCCCCCACGCTCGACCGCGCTCGCGCGGGGGGACCCCCACCGTCGACTCCCTCCTCCGCCTTGCAGCTGCACGCGTCAGACCCCGCTCGGGTCGGCCGGTCCGCACTGTTCGTCACGGCCGGCCTGATCCGAACGACACCCCCCCCAGCCCCTCGCCGGGCCCCGCGGTCGTGGGGTCAGGCGCGGGGCGCCCGGGGGCGGTCCGGGATCTCCGCGAGGGCCACGGGGCGGTGCTCGCGGCGGGAGACCTCGCAGGCCTCGGCCACCCGCAGGGCCTGCAGGGCCTCATGGCCGTCGCACGGGTTGGGACCCTGACCGCGCACCACGTCGACGAAGGCGTTCAACTCGGCCTCGTACGCGGGCCCGAACCGCTCCAGGAAGCCCGTCCACGGCTTGTCCGCGGGCGGCGGCCCGGTCGGCTCGGTGGACGCGATCGGGGTACGGTCGTCCAGGCCCACCACGACCGTGTCCCGCTCCCCGGCCAACTCCATGCGCACGTCGTACCCGGCGCCGTTCAGCCGGGTCGCCGTGGCCGTGGCGAGCGTGCCGTCGTCCAGCGTGAGCAGCGCCGCGCCCGTGTCGACGTCGCCGCTCTCGCGGAACATCGCGGGCCCGCCGTCCGACCCGGCGGCGTACACATCGCTCACCTCACGGCCCGTCACCCAGCGCAGCACGTCGAAGTCGTGGATCAGCGTGTCCCGGAACAGCCCGCCGGACAGCGGCAGCCACTCGGCCGGGGGAGGGGACTGGTCGCAGGTCATCGCGCGCACGGTGTGCAGCCGGCCGAGCCGTCCCGCGCGCACGGCCTCACGGGCGCCCGCGTATCCCCGGTCGAAACGCCGCTGGAACCCCATCTGCAGGATCGTTTTCGCCGTCTCCACCTCGGCGAGTGCCTGCAGGGTGCCCGGCAGGTCGAGCGCGATCGGCTTCTCGCAGAAGACCGGCAGACCCGAGCGCGCCGCCCGGCCGATCAGTTCCGCGTGGGCCGGTGTCGCCGTGGTGATCACCACCGCGTCCACACCCCACGTGAAGATCTCGTCCACCCCCGGCGCCGCCGTCTCGCCCAGCCGGTGCGCCAGCCCCTGCGCCCGTGCCGGATCCACGTCGGTCAGGATCAACGATCCGACGTCACGGTGACGGCTGAGCGTTCTCGCGTGAAGGGTGCCGATGCGGCCCGTACCGATGACCCCGATGCGCATGGAATCAAAGTGAGGGCGGAGCCCGTACGCTGTCAATGTGTATGTCCGGACAATCGGACTACACAACTTCCCGTCAACCGATCACGGGGCTACGCTCGAGCCCGTGCCGAAACCAGATGTGGACCCGACCCGCTCGCTCGACCTCCGCGTGGACCGTAGCTCCCCGGTGCCGCTGTACTTCCAGCTCTCCCAGCAGCTGGAGGCCGCCATCGAGCACGGCGGCCTCACCCCGGGCAGCCTGCTGGGCAACGAGATCGAGCTGGCCGCGCGGCTCGGCCTGTCCCGGCCGACCGTCCGCCAGGCCATCCAGTCCCTCGTCGACAAAGGACTCCTCGTGCGCCGCCGCGGCGTCGGCACGCAGGTGGTCCACAGCCAGGTCAAGCGCCCGCTGGAGCTGAGCAGCCTCTACGACGACCTGGAGGCGGCCGGTCAGCGCCCCGCGACCAAGGTGCTGGTCAACACCGTGCTGCCGGCCTCCGCCGCCGTCGCCGTCGCGCTCGGCGTCCCCGAGGGCGGCGATGTGCACCGCGTCGAGCGGCTGCGCCTCGCGCACGGCGAGCCGATGGCGTACCTGGTCAATCATCTTCCGACCGGTCTGCTCGACCTGGACACCGAGCAGCTGGAAGCCACCGGTCTGTACCGGCTGATGCGCTCGGCCGGCATCACCCTGCACAGCGCCCGCCAGTCCATCGGCGCCCGCGCGGCCACGGCCGGCGAGGCCGAGCGGCTCAAGGAGACCGAGGGCGCCCCCCTGCTCACCATGCAGCGCACCACCTTCGACGACACCGGGCGCGCGGTCGAGTTCGGTGATCACATCTACCGCCCGACGCGCTACTCCTTCGAGTTCCAGCTGCTCGTCCGGCCCTGACCGCCACCCCCGGGTTCGTCGCAATGTCCGGACAATCGGGCGGGTGAGCGCTCCCCGGCTGTGTCATGAGTGTTCCCTGTGTTCGATACTGGATCGTTTGGGGCTGCCGAGACATGATCGGCGGTCCCTCTCTTCCGTCGGAACGCAGCAGGACACAGCAAGAAGGGGCACCGCCTCGTGGCACGGTTTCGGACCTGGGCAGTCATCGCGCTGACAGGGGCGCTCTCGCTGCCCCTCGCGGCGTGCAGCAGCACCGGAGGCAAGCGGGCCGAGGACGCCCGCGAGGCCGCCGCGGCCCAGGGCAGGGCGGCGGTGAACACCCCCCGCTGGACCTTCGCGATGATCACCCACTCGGGAGACGGCGACACCTTCTGGGACATCGTGCAGAACGGCGCCAAGCAGGCCGCCGTGAAGGACAACATCAACTTCCTGTACTCGCACGACGACGAGGCCCAGCAGCAGGCGCAGCTGGTGGACGCGGCGGTCGACAAGAAGGTCGACGGGATCATCGTCACGCTCGCCAAGCCGGACGCCATGAAGGCCGCCGTGGCCCGCGCCGAGAAGGCCGGTATCCCCGTCGTCACGGTGAACTCCGGCTCCGCCGAGTCCAAGGCCTTCGGCGCCCTCACCCACATCGGCCAGGACGAGACCATCGCCGGCGAGGCCGTCGGCGACGAGCTGAACAAGCGCGGGAAGAAGAAGGCCCTGTGCGTGCTGCACGAGCAGGGCAACGTCGGTCACGAGCAGCGCTGCGACGGCGTCGCCAAGACCTTCCGCGGCACGCTGCAGAAGCTCTACGTCAACGGCACCAACATGCCCGACGTCCAGTCCGCCGTCGAAGCCAAGCTCCAGGCCGACAGGTCCCTCGACGCCGTGGTCACCCTCGGCGCGCCCTACGCCGACACCGCCGTGAAGGCGAAGAGCGACGCGGGCAGCAAGGCCGAGATCGACACCTTCGACCTCAACGCCCAGGTCGCCGCCGAACTGAAGAACGGCACCCTCGGCTTCGCCGTGGACCAGCAGCCGTACCTCCAGGGCTACGAGGCGGTCGACCTGCTGTGGGCCTACAAGTACAACGGCGACGTCCTCGGCGGCGGCAAGCCGGTCCTGACCGGCCCGCAGATCATCACCAAGGACCAGGCGTCCGCGCTGGCCGCGTACACCCAGCGGGGCACCCGATGAGCACAGCCGTTGACGAAAGGATTCTGCAGACCTCGCCGCTGAGGAAGCTGCTCGCCCGGCCGGAACTGGGCTCCGTCGTCGGCGCGCTCGCCGTCTTCGTCTTCTTCGCCTGCGCCGCCGACGGCTTCCTCAACGCCTCCAGCCTCAGCACGGTCCTGTACGCCTCCTCGACCATCGGCATCATGGCCGTCCCCGTGGCGCTGCTGATGATCGGTGGCGAGTTCGACCTGTCGGCCGGTGTCCTCGTCACGTCCTCGGCGCTGATCTCCTCGATGTTCAGCTACCAGATGACGGCGAACACCTGGGTCGGTGTGGGGGTGTCCCTGCTGGTCACCCTGGCTGTCGGAGCCTTCAACGGCTTCATGCTGACCCGTACCAAGCTGCCCAGCTTCATCATCACGCTCGGCACCTTCCTGATGCTGACCGGCCTGAACCTCGGCTTCACCAAGCTGATCGACGGCACGGTCTCCACCAAGTCCATCGCCGACATGGAGGGCTTCCCGAGCGCGCGCGACGTCTTCGCCGCGACCCTCACCGTCGGCGGCGTCGCCTTCAAGGTCACCATCCTGTGGTGGCTGGGCCTGGTCGCCCTCGCCTCCTGGATCCTGCTGCGCACCCGCGCCGGGAACTGGATCTTCGCCGTCGGCGGCAACGAGAGCGCGGCCCGCGCGGTCGGCGTCCCGGTCGCCAAGACCAAGATCGGCCTCTACATGGGCGTGGCGTTCGGCGCCTGGATCTCCGGCCAGCACCTGCTCTTCTCCTTCGACGCCGTCCAGTCCGGCGAGGGCGTCGGCAACGAACTGATCTACATCATCGCGGCCGTGATCGGTGGCTGTCTGATCACCGGCGGCTACGGCAGCGCGATCGGCTCCGCCGTCGGCGCCCTCCTCTTCGGCATGACCAGCAAGGGCATCGTCTTCGCCGAGTGGAACCCGGACTGGTTCAAGTTCTTCCTCGGAGCGATGCTGCTCCTCGCGACCCTGCTCAACGCCTGGGTCAAGAAGCGCGCGGAGGCGACGACATGACCGAGACCACCGAGCGCACGCCGCTGGTCGAGCTGACCGACGCCGGCAAGCACTACGGCAACGTCCGCGCCCTGGAGGGCGTCTCCCTGGAGGTCCACGCGGGCGAGATCACCTGCGTCCTGGGCGACAACGGCGCCGGCAAGTCGACCCTGATCAAGATGATCGCGGGTCTGCACCGGCACGACGCGGGCACGCTGCGCATCGACGGCGAGGAGGCCCGCCTGGCCTCCCCGCGCGAGGCCCTGGACCGGGGCATCGCCACGGTCTACCAGGACCTGGCCGTGGTCCCGCTGATGCCGGTGTGGCGCAACTTCTTCCTGGGCTCCGAGCCCCGCAAGGGCGTCGGCCCCTTCAAGCGCCTGGACACCGACCTCATGCGCCGCATCACCCGCGAGGCCCTGCTGCGCATGGGCATCGACCTCCGCGACGTCGACCAGCCCATCGGCACCCTCTCCGGCGGCGAACGCCAGTGCGTGGCCATCGCCCGCGCGGTCCACTTCGGCGCGAAGGTCCTGGTCCTCGACGAGCCCACGGCGGCACTGGGCGTCAAGCAGTCCGGTGTGGTCCTGAAATATGTGGCCGCAGCACGTGACGAGGGGCTGGGCGTCGTCTTGATCACCCACAACCCGCATCACGCGTACCTGGTGGGCGACAGGTTCGTGCTTCTGCGCAGGGGCACGATGGTGGGCAATTACACACGGGACGAGATCACGCTGGACGAGCTGACCAAGCAGATGGCCGGCGGAGCCGACCTGGACGCCCTGGTCCATGAGCTGCAGCGGACCCAGGGCGGCGCGGGGCCGCGCTGATCAGCGGCTCCGCCGCGGGGCGCGTCCCACCGCCGAGCACCCGCGCACGGCGGTGCCCGCGCACCCGCTCCCCCTTCCCCGCGCAGCACTCAGCGTGAGCGTGGGGCACAATCGAGCCCGATGAGCACCTACCGCGACCTCACCGCCCCCATCGGCTCCCGCCGAGCCCCGGTCCTGCGTACCGTGGGCACACGAGAGCGCCGTTCCCACCTGACGGCACCCCGTGTGCCGACGGTCGGCATCGACATCGGCGGCACCAAGGTCATGGCGGGCGTCGTGGACGCCGACGGCAACATCCTGGAGAAGCTCCGCACGGAGACCCCGGACAAGTCCAAGAGCCCCAAGGTCGTCGAGGACACCATCGTCGAGCTGGTCCTGGACCTGTCCGACCGGCACGACGTGCACGCGGTCGGCATCGGCGCGGCCGGCTGGGTCGACGCCGAGCGCAACCGCGTCCTGTTCGCACCCCACCTGTCCTGGCGCAACGAACCGCTGCGCGACCGCCTCAGCGGCCGCCTCTCGGTGCCGGTCCTCGTGGACAACGACGCCAACACCGCCGCCTGGGCGGAGTGGCGCTTCGGCGCCGGCCGCGGCGAGGACCACCTCGTCATGATCACCCTGGGCACCGGCATCGGCGGCGCCATCCTGGAGGACGGCCAGGTCAAGCGGGGCAAGTTCGGCGTCGCCGGCGAGTTCGGCCATATGCAGGTCGTCCCCGGCGGACACCGCTGCCCGTGCGGCAACCGCGGCTGCTGGGAGCAGTACAGCTCCGGCAACGCCCTCGTCCGCGAGGCCAGGGAGCTGGCCGCCGCCGACTCGCCCGTCGCCTACGGCATCATCGAGCACGTCAAGGGCAACATCGCCGACATCAGCGGCCCGATGATCACCGAGCTGGCCCGCGAGGGCGATGCCATGTGCATCGAACTGCTCCAGGACATCGGCCAGTGGCTCGGCGTCGGCATCGCCAATCTCGCCGCCGCCCTCGACCCGTCCTGCTTCGTCATCGGCGGTGGGGTCTCGGCCGCCGACGACCTGCTCATCGGCCCGGCCCGGGACGCCTTCAAGCGCCATCTCACCGGCCGCGGCTACCGCCCCGAGGCCCGTATCACCCGCGCTCAGCTCGGCCCCGAGGCCGGTATGGTCGGCGCCGCCGACCTGGCCCGACTCGTCGCCCGCCGCTTCCGCCGCGCCAAGCGCCGCCGGGTCGAGCGGTACGAGCGCTACGAGCGCTACGCCCAGGCCCGCCGAGACCGGGACTCAGCATGATCGCGTCACTGCCCCGCCAGTCCGCCCCGCCGGACGAGCCGCGCCGCCCCGCCGAGAACCCCGGGCACAAGGCCAAGCGCCGCGCGCTCACGCTGCTGATCATCGTCCTGCTGATCGGGGTCCCGGCCGGCTATCTGGTGATCTCCGCCAACCAGAGCCGCGACAGCGGCAAGGACAAGGAGGCGAAGTACTCCGCGACCGGCCTCGTCCCGGGCTGGCCGTCGAAGGTGCAGCGCCGCCTCTACCAGGTGAGCGTCCCGCACCCCGCCGACCACATCGCCTCCTACGAGACGAACAACTGGAAGACCAGCCGGCTCTATGTGCAGTTCCGCACCAACGCGGCCGGCGTGGACAGCTTCCTGCAGACGATGGGCGCCCGCCGGGACCAGCTGAAGAAGGGCGACATCACCATCGGCGCCCGCGACCAGAAGGTCAGCGGCTGGCACTTCACCGGCCCCGGCCCCTGGTGGGGGCTCACCCGCGAACAGAAGAACCCGGCACCCACCCAGGACGTGGTCGTGAACATGTCCGACCCGAACAACCCGATGGTCTACGTCGTCTCCCGCACCGTGCCGTGAGCACCGGCCCCGGGCCGATGTCCGGGGCCGAGTGTCAGACCCCGCCCGTAGAGTCGAAGACGTCTGATCCGACACACGGACGGGAGGTGGCAGGACGTATGAGCGGCGGCATGTCGGCGGTGGCCGAGCACACGGGAGGTTCCGGGCGGACCGGGAGCGCGGTCCCCGCGCGCCTCGCGACCGTCTATCTGCCCGCGCCCCTCCCGCGCGAGGGCCGTATCGCCTTCTGGGACCCCGACGGCGGCGCCCTGCCCGGCGAGCCGGACGCCGAAGGCGACAGGTCCGAGCTGACGGTCGTCCGACGGCACGGAGCCGGTGTGCGCCGCCGCCAGGTGCCCGCGCTGACCCTGCCGCTCGCCGAGGCGCTGCCGCTGCTGGTCCGCGCCCGCCACGACCCCTCTGCCCATCCGGCCACGGCCTGCTGGGGCGCCGCCGCGCTGCACGCGCTGCGCCTGGTCGCGCGCGGCCGGCTGCTGCCTGGCCTGACCCCGTCCGGCCAGGACGCCTGGCGGGCCGGCCCGCTGGAACCCGACGACATCGCCCACCTGCGCGCGGTGGCCGCGGCCCTGCCCCCGGAGGGCCACGCCGTGCCGCTGCCGGAGCCCGGCCCGCTCCGGCTGCCCGAACCGGAGGCCCTGGTCCGCTCCTTCCTGGACGCGGTCACCGACACCCTGCCCCGCACCCCGGCGGCCCCGCACACCTCCGGCCGTCCCTTCGCCGCCCGGGAGCCCGTGATCCTGCCGCAGGCCCACGAGTGGGCGGCCGAGGTCGCCGCCGGCATGGACGCGGGCGTACGGATCTCGCTCCGCCTGGACCTTTCGGCACACGACGTCTTCGACGCCGGTGCGCACGACGGCGCCCGCGCCGCCGGAGCCGCCGTCGTGCAGGCGCACAGCCTCGCCGACCCCACCCTGGTGGCCGACGCCGCGGCCCTGTGGGCGGGGGAGGCCGACACGGCGTTCGGGCCCCGCGCACGCGTGGACGCCGCCCTCGCCGTGCGGCGCGCGGCCCGCGTCTGGCCGCCCCTGGACCGGCTCGCCGAGCAGGAGGTGCCGGACGTCCTCGCCCTGTCCGAGGAGGAGCTGGGCGAGCTGCTCGGCGCCGGTGCCGCCCGGCTGGCCGCCGCCGGGGTCGCCGTGCACTGGCCGAGGGACCTCGCCCGCGATCTGACGGCCGCCGCCGTGGTCCGCCCGGCACCCGGCTCGGCGACCGACGGCACCGGCTTCTTCGAGAGCGAGGAGCTGCTGCAGTTCCGCTGGCAGCTGGCGCTCGGCGGGGAGCCGCTCAGCGAGGCCGAGATGGACGCCCTCGCCGAGGCCCACCGCCCGGTCGTACGCCTGCGGGACCGCTGGGTGCTGGTCGACCCGGCCCTCGTCCGCAAGGCCCGCAAACGCGAACTGGGCCTGCTCGACCCGGTCGACGCGCTGTCCGCCGCGCTCACCGGCACCGCCGACGTCGACGGCGAGAGCGTGGAGGCCGTCCCGGTCGGTGCGCTGGCCGCCCTGCGCGACCGGCTCACCGCGGGCCTGCGCCCCGCCGCCCCGCCCCCGGGCCTTGCCGCCACCCTGCGCGACTACCAACTGCGCGGTCTCGCCTGGCTGGACCTCATGACCTCGCTCGGCCTCGGCGGCTGCCTCGCCGACGACATGGGCCTCGGCAAGACCGTCACCCTCATCGCCCTGCATCTCGAGCGCGCCCGCCCCGAGCCGACCCTCGTGGTCTGCCCGGCCTCCCTGCTCGGCAACTGGCAGCGGGAGATCACCCGCTTCGCGCCCGGTGTGCCCGTCCGCCGGTTCCACGGCCAGAGCCGCACCCTGGACGGCCTCGACGGCGGCTTCGTCCTGACCACCTACGGCACCATGCGCTCCACCGCGGCCCACCTGGCCGAACAGCCCTGGGGCATGGTCGTCGCCGACGAGGCCCAGCATGTGAAGAACCCGTACTCGGCCACGGCCAAGGCGCTGCGCACGATCCCGGCCCCGGCGCGGGTGGCGCTGACCGGCACCCCGGTGGAGAACAACCTCTCCGAGCTGTGGGCCCTGCTCGACTGGACCACCCCAGGACTCCTCGGCCCCCTCAAGTCCTTCCGCGCCCGCCACGCCCGCGCGGTGGAGAACGGCGAGGACGCCGAGGCGGTGGAACGGCTGGCCCGCCTGGTCCGCCCCTTCCTCCTGCGCCGCAAGAAGTCCGACCCCGGCATCGTCCCCGAACTGCCCCCCAAGACCGAGACGGACCACCCGGTGCCCCTCACCCATGAGCAGGCCGCGTTGTACGAGGCGGTGGTGCGCGAGTCGATGCTCGCCATCGAGACCGCCGAGGGCATCGCCCGCCGGGGCCTGGTGCTGAAGCTGCTGGGTGCCCTGAAGCAGATCTGCGACCACCCGGCGCTGTATCTGAAGGAGGAGGCCGGCACACATCGCCTCGCGCACCGCTCGGGCAAACTCGCCCTGCTGGACGAGCTGTTGGACACCCTGCTGGCCGAGGACGGCTCAGCGCTCGTCTTCACCCAGTACGTCGGCATGGCCCGCCTCATCACCGCCCACCTCTCCGCCCGCGCGATCCCGGTCGACCTCCTGCACGGCGGCACCCCGGTGCCGGAGCGCGAGCGCATGGTGGACCGCTTCCAGAGCGGCGGGACCCCGGTCCTGGTGCTCTCCCTGAAGGCCGCCGGCACCGGCCTGAACCTCACCCGCGCGGGCCATGTCGTCCACTTCGACCGCTGGTGGAACCCGGCCGTCGAGGAGCAGGCCACCGACCGCGCGTACCGCATCGGCCAGACCCAGCCCGTCCAGGTCCACCGGCTGATCACCGAGGGCACGGTCGAGGACCGCATCGCCGAGATGCTCGTCGCCAAGCGCGCTCTGGCCGACGCGATCCTCGGCTCCGGCGAGGCGGCCCTCACCGAACTGACCGACCGCGAGCTGTCCGACCTCGTCTCGCTGCGGAGGCCGTCGTGACGAGCGGGGAACAGCGTCCCGGCGACGGCGCCCGACGGGCGCTGCGGGCAGCACGGGAGCGGGCCGAGTCCGAGCGTACGGGCCGGGCCGAAGAGGCGCCCGGGGCGCCCGTCGCGCCGCTGGAGTCGGCGCCGGAGGGGCCGGAGACGACTCCGCCCGAGGCTCCGGCGGGTGCCACGCCGGAGCGGGCGCGGACGCCCGCCGAGACCGAGGCGGAACGCCCTGTGGCCGGCGGACCGGGCGACGCGGCGCGCGCGGCACTGCGGGCCGCGATGTCGGCACGGCGCGGCGCGGGCGAGACTGCGACGGAGCCGGTGCCTTTCCACCAAGGAGAGGACGACGCACGGCAGTCCGCCGCCCCCGCAACGCAGGCCGTCTCCGCACCATCGGCCGCCCCCGCAACGCAGGCCGTCTCCGCACCATCGGCCGTCTCCGCACCGCCGGCCGCCTCCGCACCTCCCGCCGTCTCTCCACCGTCCAGCGCGATCGTCCCGGATGAGGTCGACGCACCCGCGAAGGACACGACCGTGCCGCAGGCCCGCCCGGCCGACGCCGCCCGGGAGGCGCTGCGCGCGGCCCGGCGCGAGGCACGGGCCGCCGAGACGGACGAGGCCACCCGACGCCGGACGGGAGCGGGGGCGGCGAAGGCGGCCGGAAGCGCCAACTCCGCGCCCTCGCGTGCCGTGTCACCCTCCGCGCCGGACCCCGCGTCCCGGGCCGCCCGCCTCGAGGCCGCCCAGGAGATGCGGCACTACCTGGCGAACGCCTTCCGGATGCCGACGTGGTCCGACACCCCGGAGGAGGAAACACCCGCCGACGCAACCGTCGCCACGCCCGACCGCCCTGCGCCGCCCGCGCCGACCACGCTCCCGCCCACGACATCCGCCGCCGCTGCCGGGCCCGCCCCCGCGCCCGACGACCTGGCGTCCGCGCACACCCCCTCGGCCCCGCCCGAGGCCTCGGCGTCCGTACACACACCGCCCGGCCTGCTCGACGTCCCGGCGTCCGCGTACACACCGCCCGGCCTGCTCGACGTCCCGGCGTCCGCGTACACACCGCCCGGCCTGCCCGACGTCCCCGCGTCCCCCCATGTGCCGCCCACCATGGCCACACCCCACCGCGACACCGAACTGCGCCGTACCTTCCCGGCGTTCGGGCCCCGCGCGGCCACTGCCGATGACGTGCCGTTCGCGGCGACCTGGTGGGGCAACGCATGGGTGGACGCGCTGGAGCAGGGGGCGCTGGACGCCAAGAGGGTGGCGCGGGGCCGTGGTTATGCCGACCAGGGACATGTCGACGCGATCACCGTGACACCGGGGCTCGTGCTGGCGTACGTGCGCGGGAGCCGCCCCCGCCCGTACCGCGTACAGGTGCGGGTCCGCACCCTGGAGGGCGAGGACTGGGCACGGTTCCTGGATACGGCCGCCGACCGGCCGGGACACATCGCCGCGCTGCTCGACAAGGAGTTGCCGCAGTCCCTCGCCGACTCCGGTGTCCCGCTGCTGCCCGGCCCCGGCGACCTCGCCCCCCGCTGCAGCTGCCCCGACTCCGGTCACCCCTGCAAGCACGCGGCCGCCCTCTGCTACCAGATGGCAAGGCTGCTCGACACCGACCCGTTCGTGCTGCTCCTGCTGCGCGGCCGGGGCGAGAAGGAGCTGCTCGACGCGCTGTCCCGGCGCAGTGCCGCCCGCGCGGCCCGGGCCGCCCAGGAGCGGCAGCCCCGATCCCTGCCCGGCGTACGCGCGGCCGACGCCCTCGCCCCGCGCCGACTCCCGGCGCTGCCAAGGCCGTTGCCGGCGCTCGCGCACCCCGAGCAGCCTCCGGTGTATCCGGCGGCGCCCGGTGGCCCCGATCCCTTCGCGCTGGACCAGCTGGCGACCGACGCCGCCGCCCGCGCCCACGCACTGCTCACCACCGGACACGACCCGGTGGGCGAACTGACCCTGTGGCAGGACGCGGTGCGGCTGGCCGCGGCCCGCCCCGGTTCCGGCCTCACGGCCGCCACCCGCACGCTGTACGCCACGCTCGCCACGGCCGCCGACCGCACCCCCGCCGACCTCGCGCGTGCCGTCGCGGCCTGGCGCCAGGGCGGCCTCGCCGGACTCGCCGTGCTGGAGGAGGCGTGGGACCCGCCGGCCGGCCGCTTCGACCGGGCCCGCCCACTGCTGCTCGCCGCCGACCTCCCGGCGTTCCGCCCCTGGCGCAACCGCCTCACCCACCCGCGGGGCCATGTCCAACTCCGCCTCGGCCTGGACGGCCTGTGGTACGCCTACGAGTCGGAGCTCGACCAGGACGACTGGTGGCCCCGCGGCACCCCGGACCTCGACCCGGTGGGCGCCCTGACCGGCACCGGCCTCGGCACCCCGGACGACAGCTGACCGACGACCACGGCGAGCCGCCCGTGCCCTCGTGTCGATGTGACGGAAGCAGTCGGTTTATCGGAATGTTTGTGCGAAGTGTCGGGCCTCTCGCCTGCCGACTGTCGACAATCCGGATGGCGTCGGACGGTGCGAAGTGGGACATGTCCCAGTCCGTCGTGGTCGTCGCGGGTCCGTCGCTCCCGGCGGGCGTGCGGGCGGGGGCGCAGGGGGCGACGTGAGGGTGACGCGGCCCGTCCCGGCCAGGCCTACACTCACTTGGTAGCCGCAAGCAACAGAATGTGGCGAGGGTCCGCTGCGGCGCCACGACGACGACCCGGTTCACCGCACGTACACGAGCCTCGGGGCGGGCAGGGCCCGGCCGGCGAGGCGAGGCAAGGAGATCCGCACGCATGACCACGTCCGCATCCCCGGCCCGCGGGGAAACCACAGCGATATCCGGGTCGGCACCGCCGACCGCCGGAAGGCTGACGCACCGTCAGATCATGACAATCCTCAGCGGCCTGATGCTGGGGATGTTCCTTGCGGCGCTCGACCAGACCATCGTCAGCACCTCGATCCGCACGATCGCCGACGATCTGCACGGCCTGAGCGCGCAGGCGTGGGTCACCACCGCTTACCTGATCACCTCGACGATCAGTACGCCGCTGTACGGCAAGCTGTCCGACCTCTACGGCCGCAAGCCCTACTTCCTCGCGGCCATCACGATCTTCATCATCGGCTCGGCCGCCTGCTCGTTCGCCACCTCGATGACGGAGCTGTCCGCCTTCCGCGCCTTCCAGGGCATCGGCGCCGGCGGTCTGATGTCCCTGGCGCTGGCGATCATCGGTGACATCGTCCCGCCCCGCGAGCGGGCTCGGTACCAGGGCTACATGCTCGCGATGTTCGGCTCCTCCAGCGTGCTCGGCCCGCTGATCGGCGGCTTTCTGGCCGGCCGGAGCAGCATCCTGACCATCGCCGGCTGGCGCTGGGTCTTCCTCGTCAACGTGCCCGTCGGCATCATCGCGCTGTTCGTCGTCGCCAAGGTGCTGAATCTCCCGCACACCCGGCGCGAGCACCGCATCGACTGGTGGGGCGCGCTCACCATCGCCCTCGGCGTGGTGCCGCTGCTGCTGGTGGCCGAGCAGGGTCAGAGCTGGGGCTGGACCTCCACGAAGTCCGGCGTCTGCTACGCGGTCGGCGTGGTCGGCCTGATCGCATGGGTCTTCGTCGAACGGGCCATGGGTGAGGAGGCCCTGATCCCGATGCGGCTGTTCCGCAGCCCGGTCTTCAGCAAGATGAGCCTGCTGTCCGTGATCATCGGCATGGGCATGTTCGGCGGGCTGATGATGGTCCCGCTGTATCTGCAGATCGTGAAGGGCGTCAGCCCCACCAAGTCCGGCCTGCTGATGCTCCCGTTGATGATCGGGATGATCGCCGGGACCGTCGTGGTCGGCGGCATCATCCAGAAGACCGGCAAGTACAAGATCTTCCCGGTCATCGGCTCCCTGCTGATCATCGCCGCCCTGCTGCTGTTCCACTACCGGGTGGAGTGGAACACGGCGCTGCCGGAGACCATGGCCTACATGGCGCTGTTCGGCGTCGGCCTCGCCGGCTGTATGCAGATCCTGACCCTGGCCGTGCAGAACGACGTCGAGCCCAAGGACATGGGCGTGGCGACCGCCTCGGCCACCTTCTTCCGGCAGATGGGCGGCACCGCCGGTACCGCCATCTTCCTCTCCGTGCTGTTCAGCACCGTCGGTGACAAGATCAGCTCGGCCTTCCGCAGCGCGGCCCAGACGCCCGCGTTCCAGGCCGCGCTGCACGACCCGGCCGTGCGCGCCAACCCCGCGAACGCCCCGGTGCTGGAGATGGTCAAGCACCCGGGGGCGAGCGGCGGCAGTGGCTCGGGTGTGCTCGACGACTCCTCGTTCATCCAGCGGCTCGACCCGCGTCTCGCCCAGCCGTTCAAGGTCGGCTTCACCGACTCGATGCAGCTCGTGTTCCTCATCGCGGCGGCCGTGATGGTCCTGGGCTTCCTGGTCGCGCTGTGGACCAAGGAGGTGCCGCTGCGCCAGGTCTCCGGCTTGGAGGCGCGGGCGGCCGAGGAGAACGGCGCCCCGGCGCCGGACCCGGCTGCGACCGCCGCCGCCCCGGCCGCCGTCGCGCTGGCCAAGGCCGAGCCCCTCGCCGTCGAACCGGCACCCAACGGGAGCCGGCCCGAGAGCGGGCCGACGGCCGACCGGTTCGAGCCCGTCCCCGCCACCGGGCGCCACGGCGTCCGCGGCCGGGTCCTGGACGGCACGGGCGCTCCGGTGCCGCAGGCCGTCATCACCCTGATCGACGTCAACGGACGGCAGCTCGGCCGTGCCGTCAGCGGCGCGGACGGGTGCTACACCCTCGCCGTCTCCGGTCCCGGCACCTATGTGCTCATCGGTGCCGCCGGTGCCCGGCAGCCGCAGGCCGTCACGGTGCTGGTCGGCGACGAGCCGGTCGACTGCGACCTCGCGCTCAGCGGCTCCGTCGCCCTCACCGGCTCCGTCCGGGACGCCGTGGACGGACACCCGCTGCCCGGAGCCCTGCTGGTCGCCACGGACGTACGCGGCGAGGTCGTGTCCAGCGCGACCACGGCCGCCGACGGCGCCTTCGCGCTCGCCGACCTGGTCCCCGGCGGCTACACGCTCGTCGTGAACACGCCCGGATACCGCCCGGCCGCCCTCGGCGTCGACGTCACCCCGGGGGCGACGGACGCCTGCGACATCCGCCTGGAGCCGGGCGCCCGGCTCGGCGGCGTGATCAGCTCCGCCACGGGCGACCCGCTCGACGACGCCAAGGTCACCCTGCTGGACTCGGCCGGGAACGTCGTCGGCACCGCGATCACCGGCGCCGACGGCGCCTACGGGTTCACCGACCTGGACGGCGGCGAGTACACCGTCATCGCCAGCGGTTACGCCCCGGTCGCCGCGTCACTGCGCCTGGACGGCAGCGGCGCCACCGGCTTCGACCTGGAGCTGTCCCACCAGGACGAGGCCCACTAGCGCGTACGCCCGGCGCCCACGCCCGGCCGCGAGCGGACACGCGATCGAGCCCGGGACGACACGACGAAGCCCCGCCGGACCGCACCGGCGGGGCTTTCGCCGAACGGGGCCCGCACGACACGACTTCAGGCACCGTGCAAGGACCACGTCACGCACCCGCGACGACGGCCGTGGCCGAGGACTGCCCGCTCTGCTCCAGAGCCCCCGCAAGCAGTGCCGCGGCCTTCGATTCCAGACGGGAGGCGCGCGGCCGGCGGCTGTCGACGAGCGCTAGTTCCAGGATGCCGATCGCGTCCCGCGTCCGGCCGAGGGCGAGCCGGCGCTCGGCCTCCGAGACCCGGTCGGCGATCTCCAGGAGGGGCAGGTTGTGCGACACGGCCGGCCGGTGGCTCTCCGCGTGCAGATCCAGCGCCGTCTCCAGCCGCCCCTGGATCCGTGCGGTGAGGGCGAGGCCGCGCAGCGCCGCGCACTTGCCGTAGGGATCGCCGAGTTCCTCGAACGCCCGCAGCGCCGCCGCACGGCCGGCCTGGAGGGCCTCGTAGGGCCGGACCCGGTGGAGATTCACCATGATCGAGACCTGCGCGTCGGCCACGGTCCAGCGGCTGTGGTCGGCGCGCCCCAGTTCGACGGCCCGCTCGTAGAACGCGCGCGCCCTCCGCGTCGCCCTGGTAGGCAGCGGCGATCCCACGGCAGATGACGATCTCCGCGTTCCTGCGCAGGGCCGCGATGTGCCCCTGCGGGGCCGGCTTCGGGTGTGCCGGGGGCCGCTCGCCCCAGAGGAGCTCGCAGAACCGGTCCACGGGAACGACTCTGCCGAGTTCCAGCGCGAGCAGCGCCAGTACGGCCCCGCGCTGCGGACCCGCCACGTCGACCGTGCGTCCCGCGTCGTCGCGCAGCTCACCGGTGACTTCGGCCGGGCCGAGGACATCGTGCAGGAGACGTTCCTGTGGGCCTGGCAGCACCCCGAGGCGTTCGAAGGGGGCGTGGACTCGGCGCTGCCCTGGCTGCTGACCGTGGCCCGCCGTCTGACGATCGACCAGCACCGGATGCCGTCCCGCCGCGCCACGGAGGTCGGCGGCGAGGAGCGGATGGAATCCGGCGCCCATCCCGTGGACCCCTACGAGAACGTGCCGCGGGCCTGCGACGTGGCCAAGGAGATGGCCCGCCTGCCGGAGCACCACCGCCAGGTGCTGGTCGAGCTGTACTTCAAGGACCGGACGGCTGCCGAGGCCGCGACGCACATCGGAGTGCCCGTGGGCACGGTGAAATCCCGCAGCCACTACGCGATGCGCACACTCCGGCCGATTCTGCGGCGGCATGGACTCCTGCCGCAGTGCAGTGCGCTTGAATCGTCACTGAGATGCCCGCATTAGGCATGTTTGTAAACAATTCAAGAGATGGACGGAATGCGTCACACTTTCCTGGCGGCGGGCGTAGCGCTGGCCGCCGCCCTCACCGGCTGCACCGCTTCGCGTTCTCCGGCCGATCGATCCGCCTGGAGCGGCGACTTCGTACGGGAGGCCGCCGAGGAGTTCGCGTCCCTGTGCGCCGTACCGGCCGTCCCGCCCGGACCCGGTGGGGGCGCGGCGCCAGCCCCCGCCGTGCGGACACTTCCCGGCGAAGGCGACGAAGAGCCCATGCCCCCCTTGCCGGGCGGAACCATCCTCGTCTTCTGCGTCTACGGCGAGCGGCCCGCGTCCCCCGACCCGGCGCCCGAACCGCCCTCCTGCCCGGCCCGCATGGTCTCCGCCGCGCAGCCGAGGCCGGGGGTCGCCTGGGTCGTCGCGGCCGACGGCACACCCACCCCCTTCCCGTACCCGCGGCTCGAGGCCCGGCACGAGGAGGACTGCGCCCCCGTCGGGGACGACGTCCAGACGCGCCTGTGGCGTTGAACCGCCCCGCGTCCCTACGGCGCCCACCGATCAGGAGCATCCATGCCGCAGCGGCCTACGGGAGCCGGACGGGGATGCTCCTGTGGGCGTTGGCGATGAAGAAGCCGACCGGCCGCAGCTCGCCGGCCGGCACCGCGAGCCTCACCTGCGGGAACCGGTCGAACGGCGCCGGCAGGGCGATACGCGCTTCCTGCCGGGCCAGTTAGGCCCCGATGCGGTAGTGCGGTCCGTGGCCGAAGGACAGGCGTTCCATGATGGCCTCACCGCGCCGGAACGTCGGGCCCGTCCCCGCGGCGTGGACGTCCTCCACCGGGAAACGCATGATCAGGTTGGCCACCGGCGGCTGGTGCCGCAGGCTCTCCTCGAACGCGCTTGCTGAAGCGGGCCGCTCGTCCGACCCGCCGCAGGAAGGCACTCCCCGGTGCGAAATACTCTCCCGATGAGGTCACGTACTTCCCCGATCAGCCAGCCGATCACGATACGGAGGGCCGTCGCGCGGGATGCCAAGCGGCTCACGCGGCTCGTGCGTGGCTCAGGCGCCTACGAGGGCAAGTACGCAGCCGCTGTGGCGGGCTACCGGGTCGGTCCTGATTACATCGAGGCCCACCGCGCCTTCGTGGCCGTCGGCGCCGACGAGCAGGGGGGCCGGGTCATCGGGTTCTACTCGCTCGTCCTCGCTCCACCGGAGCTCGACCTGCTGTTCGTCGCCGACGAAGCGCAGGGACGTGGCATTGGACGGCTGCTCGTCGCGCACATGCAGTGCGAGGCCCGTGCCGCCGGGCTCGACCGTGTCGAGGTCGTGTCGCATCTTCCCGCCGAGGACTTCTACCACCGCGTCGGTGCGGTGCGGACCGGGACCGCGCTCGCGAACCCGCCCGCCGTGCCGTGGGACCGTCCCAGATTCGAGTTTCGCATTCCTTCGGAATGACGCGGTGTGCCGGTTCGCACCCGGCGCTACGGCGTGGGGGGCCGCTGCGGGGAGCGGAGCACAAGAAGAGTGATCTCGCTCGGGGCGAAGACGCGGAAGGGCGGGCCCCAGAAGCCGGTGCCGCGGCTGGTGTAGAGGAGGGTGCGGGTGCCGTGGCGGCTGAGGCCGGCGAGGGCGGGCTGGTCGATGCGGACCAGGTGGTGGAAGGGCCAGATCTGGCCGCCGTGGGTGTGGCCGGAGAGCTGGAGGTCGACGCCGCCGGCTGCCGCCCGGTCGACGAACTTGGGCTGG
The DNA here is from genome assembly GCF_001514035.1 of Streptomyces yokosukanensis. Lineage (GTDB taxonomy): Bacteria > Actinomycetota > Actinomycetes > Streptomycetales > Streptomycetaceae > Streptomyces > Streptomyces yokosukanensis. The sequence continues at coordinate 382,793 of NZ_KQ948212.1, forward strand.
TGGGCCAGGAGCAGGACGGGGTGGTCGGGGTCGGCGCCGTGCAGGGCTCCGGCGAGGTGGGCGCCGTGGCCGGCGAGGCCGGAGGACTCGGCCGTGACGTCGTCCACGCCGGCGACCACGAGGGTGTCGCCGCCGCGTTCGAGCAGCAGATGGCGGTTGCGCAGCGGCTCCCAGCCCAGCTCGTCCATCAGGTCGACCCAGCCCTGGGCCTCGCTGTAGTACTCGTGGTTGCCGGTGACGTAGACCCGGGCCCGGGTGGCCTGCACGGTGCCGAGTGGGGCGGCCTGGGCGCGGCGGCGTTCGGCCGTGCCGTCCGCGATGTCTCCGGTGTGGCAGACCAGGTCGGCCTTGAGCGTGTTGACCGTCTCGCAGACCCGCGCCGACCAGCGGGCGCGGTCGAGCGGGCCGTAGTGGGTGTCGGTGACGAGGACGACGCGCGTGCCGTCCAACCCGGCCCCCAGGCGGGGAAGTTGCACGTCCAGACGGCGTACCCGTGGTACCCGGCGAGCCTCGGCGTACCCCCAGGTGAGCAGCACGGTGGTGGCGCCGAGGACCGCCCAGGTGGCGGTCCGGGCCTGGTCCTGGCCGTCGCCTACGCCGGTCACGGCCAGGGCGAGCCGCAGCGGGACGCCGAGCACGACGGACCAGGTGAACACCACCCAGCTGGTGCCCAGCAGGGTGTCTCCGACGATCGCCGCCCAGTCCTGCTGGCGTCGGCCGTGGCCCCGCGCCATCGCGAGCGGCATACCGATCAGGCCGAGGGCGAACAGGGCGGTGCCGGCGAACGTGACGGGGAGCGGCCAGTGCTGTCCGGTGTACAGCAGCAGCCAGCAGGGCACGGTCCACAGCAGGACGGGGGCGATCAGGGGGAGGTAGCGCATCAGGCGGTGCAGTCGGCTCTGCTGCGTCGCCTGCGCCGCACTGTCGGCGGATCGGGTTTCGCTGGTGTCGGTCACGCTTCCCCTCCTCGAGCAACCGGGCTGCCGTCGCGCGCACTGTATCCGGCCGTCCCGGGCCGGTCGGACGGACGGGGTGCTCATGGTGGCAGCCCCGTACGGAGAGGCGGCCTCCGACTTCGCCCCGGCGTGCTCACGATTCCGTGAGGCTGCCCGCGGGTCCTCCACCCGGTCGGCCAGCCGCAGCCAGGCCCCGCTCATAGGGGCTGCGGCATCGCAGTACAGGTTCGCCGGGCCCAGCGCGTGTTCGGCGGCGATGTGGCACCGCCCCCGCTCGTCGAGGAGAGACCTGTCCGCCCACACACCACTCGACATCTGCTCAGGTCAGGACATCCCTCGAAACGAGGCGCACCCGGTCGAGAACGCCGACACCCTGGGTAGCCGCACGGCGCGTGCGCCGAACGGCTACCCAGATCGGGATGCCTTCCGGCACTCCGTTGTAGCCGGTCGAACGATCTACCGCTCACTTCCTTTGCATGGCGAAGATTGAACCGCCCAATCGGATGACATCGCTATTGGCGAGATCAAAGGAAGGTCCCATGAGCCTGCCCGGGCACTGGTGGAGTGCAAGTCGAAGTTATGTCTCGGAGATTCTCTCGCTGTTCGCAGCCGCGCCGGATCGAGATGCCGTCTATTGGCGCGGCGAAGCCTTCTCGGGCGGTGACCTGATTCGGTCCGTGACTGAAACGTTCCTTGCGCTGCGCAATCGCGGAGTGGGCAAGGGGGATGTGGTAGCGATTCTGGTCGCGCCCAACAGCCCTGAGATGCTCACCGTGCGGTACGCGACACATCTGCTCGGCGGTGCCGTGTGCTATGTGCGGACCACTAATCCTGGTACCAGGGCAACGATCCTTCCGCTGGATCACCAGATCCAGATCCTGCGCGAAACCGAAGCCGTGACCATCTATGCCGACGCCGAAGGTGCGGAGCGCGCGACGGAGCTCGCTGATGGTAGTGGGATCCCTGTAACGCGACTTCAGCATGGGGAACGCGATGAGGTCGGCCGGGTCGATGTTGCCGATACCCCGGACGCCGTGTCATGGGACCCGGAAGCGCTGGCCTTCATCGGCTTCACGAGTGGCAGCACGGGACGGCCCAAGGGCATCCGGTTGTCGGGCCGCGCGTGGGAAGCGACCATGCGTGCATGGATGGAGGTCGGTCGTGAATACGACTGTGCGTCGATCCTGGTGTCGACCCCTCTGAGTCATGGCGTCGCCCCGATGGTGGACGCAGTCTTCGCCCTGGGCGGAGCGCTCTATGCCCATGAGAGCTTCGATGCCGGGAAATTCGTGGACACCGTCTCTGCGGAGAAGGAGGTCTCGTGGACGTTCATGGCGTCGAATCACGTGTTCCAAATCATCGACCATCTGCTTGAGCGAGGCATCCGCGACAGTGCAGCTGTGGAAGCTGCGGGCCTGTCTTCGCTGAAGCGGATCGTCTACGGCGGCAGCCCTGCGGCACCGGCTCGAATTGCACAGGCTATTGGACTTTTCGGCCCCATTCTGGCGCAGGGGTATGCCACGAGCGAGAGCGGTCGGATCACGATCCTGACGCCTGAGGAGCACAGCGACCCGGAACTCGCGGCCACTGTCGGCCGGCCCTTCCCTGGGGCGGAGGTCGTCGTCTGCAACTCGAATTCGGGCGCGGAATTGGCGGTCGGGGAAATCGGCGAGGTCCGTGTCCGCTCGCCTCAGATGATGGACGGCTACAACGGCAACCCGGAATTGACTGCAAAGGTTCTTCGTGACGGCTGGTATTTCACCGGAGACATCGGCCGTCTCGACGAGCGAGGTTATTTGACTCTCCTGGGTCGGGTGGCCCACGTCATCAAGGTCGGCGGCGTCAAGGTTCATCCCATAGTTCTCGAGGCGGAAATTCTTTCCCACCCAGGTGTCCGGCACGCCGCCGTATACGGCGTGCAGGACGAGGATGGAAGCGATCACATCCACGCCGCAATCGAATGCGATCCGGCTGAGGTGGTCGAAGTAGAGGACATCTGCGCGAGAATTGCTGAGGCACTGTCCCCGATTCATGTGCCCGAGAAGATACATGTCTTGAGCGCACTGCCGATGAATAGCAACGGCAAGCCCGACAAGGTACTCCTGAAGTCGCAATATTCCTAGCGTAGACCTTTCGGTTCGCAGGTCAATCAAACCGCTACGTCGAGAAGGCGAGTGAATGAACGTTCACCTGGCATCATACCTGAGTGGGAACGCCACTGCAGATCTTGCTGAAAGCAAGCGCGAGTTCCTGGAGATCGGCCGCCGTTCCGGCCATTACCCCCTGGCCAGTGCGCGGCGTGATGGGGTGGATTCGGAAGTAAGCGTCTGGTGCAGCAACGACTATCTGGGAATGGGCCAGAATCGTCAGGTCATCGCGGCCATGCACGCCGCGATCGATGCTCATGGCGTGGGCTCCGGAGGTTCCCGGAACATCGGTGGAACCAACCACTACCACGTCCTCCTCGAAAATGAGCTGGCGGATCAGCACGGCAAGGAAGCCGCCCTCCTCTTCACGTCGGGATACACGGCCAACGAGGGATCCCTCACCGTGCTGGCGGGGCTGCCGAAGGACACCATCGTATTTTCCGATGCGAAGAACCACGCCTCGATCATCGACGGTCTCCGGCACAGCGGCGCGAAGAAGTACGTCTTCAGGCACAACGACGTCGCCCACCTGGAAGAATTGATCGCGGCCGCTCCCGCCGACTGCCCGAAGCTCATCGTCGTGGAATCGGTCTATTCCATGTCGGGCAACGTTGCGCCGCTCGCCGAGATCGCCGACATTGCGGACAAGTACGGTGCCACGACCTTCATCGACGAGGTCCATGCGGTCGGCATGTACGGCCCGCAGGGCGCCGGCATCGCCGCGCGGGAAGGCATCGCCGATCGGTTCACGGTCGTGATGGGTACCCTGGCAAAGGGTTACGGAACGGTCGGCGGCTACATTGCGGGACCGGCGGCCCTCGTGGACGCGGTGCGGACCTATTCGCGCTCGTTCGTCTTCACCACCTCGCTGCCGCCGGCGGTCGCGGCCGGTGCGCTGGCGTCGGTTCAGTACCTGCGCTCCTCCGATGTCGAGCGAAAGCTTCTCTCGGAGAATGCGCGGCTTCTGCACAGCCTTCTGATCTCGGCCGACATCCCGTTCATTTCGACGGACTCCCACATCGTTGCGGCCTTCATCGGTGATGACGACCTGTGCAAGCGGGCGTCCCAGCTGATGTTCGAGCGGCACGGGATCTACGTCCAGTCCATCAACGCCCCCAGCGTGCCCGCGGGCGAGGAGATCCTGCGCATCGCTCCGTCCGCCGTGCACAATCAGAACGATGTCGAGGAATTCGCCCAGGCCCTTCATGGGATCTGGAGGGAACTCAACATCCCGACCGCGAGTGCCCGAGACTGGTCCACGTCCGAGCTCCGCGGTGGCGGCGCCCGTATTCTCGCGACAGCCGGACTGCTGTAGCAATGACCATGTCAGTTGTCGGCGTGCTGGCCGACACGGCGGCGCAGCGACCCGACCACTCGGCAGTGATCTACGAGTCCGAGCACTTCTCCTACGGGTGGCTGTGGGAACAGGCACGTCGCTACGCCTCCGTGCTGCGGGCCAACGGGGTGCGGCCGGGCGACCGGGTCGCCATGCTCCTGGTCGACACCCCGCAGTTTCCCGTCGTGTACTTCGGCGTGCTGGCGGCCGGCGCCGTCGCGATCCCGCTGAGTGTCATGTCGACCGCGTCGGAGATCGATCACGTACTGACCGATGCCGACGCCCGCTTTCTGGTGTGCGCCGCCGCCTTGCTCGCTCAGGCGAGGGAGGCGGCGGAGCCGCTCGGCACCGTGCTCCTCACTGTCGGCCCGGGCCCCGCGGGCACTGTCGACCTGGAGAACGCGGCACAGGACGCAGCGCCGATCGACGAGTCCGCGGTGCGGGAACCCGACGATGTCGCGGTCGTGTTCTACACGTCCGGCACGACGGGTAGGCCGAAGGGGGTGATGCTCACCCACCGGAACATTCTGCACAACGTCGAGAGGATGGTCACCACTCCGTACATGTTCCGGAGTGACGACGTACTGCTCGGGTGTTTGCCGCTGTCGCACGGTTTCGGTCAGATTTGCGGCATGCTGACCGGCTTCCGCGCCGGCATATCCATTGTCATGATGCCGAGATTCTCCGGGCGGGAAGCCCTCGCGCTGATGACGAAACACCGGTGCACGGTGTTCATGGGCGTGCCGACCATGTATTTCGGGTTGCTCGATGCGGTGGCCCAGGGCGAGCAGGTTCCTCGGCTCGACCGCGTGTACAGCGGGGGATCGGCACTTCCGGTCAAGACCCTCGACGATGTCCGAAGCGTGTTCGGATGTCCTGTGTACGAGGGCTACGGGATGACCGAGACCTCCTGCAGCGTTGCCTATCACTATCCCGGCATGACTTTTCGATCCGGAACAGTCGGTGTGCCGATCACTGGCATCACAGTCGGTATAGCTCGGCCGAATGCCGACGGGATCGATCTCCTGCCCGTCGGTGAGGTGGGCGAGATCGTGGTGCGCGGTCCGAACGTCATGGCCGGATATCTCGGTCGCCCGGAGACCACCGCTGAGGTTTTGATCGACGGCTGGTTCCTCACCGGCGATCTCGGCAGGCTGGACGGCGACGGCTACCTTTCGGTCGTGGGTCGTAAGAAGGACTTGATTCTGCGTGGCGGCTACAACGTCTATCCGCGCGAAATCGAGGAGATCCTCGTCGGGCATCCGGGCGTGGCGCAGGTGGCAGTTATCGGTGTTCCGCACCCTGTGCTTGGCGAGGAGGTCTGGGCGATCGTCGTGCCAGCCCGGCCGGAGGACGCCGCCTCTGGATCGGATGAAGAGATCATTGAATGGGGCAAACAGCGTCTCGCCGCATATAAGTACCCTCGTCGAGTCGAGTTCACCGACGCTCTCCCGTTGGGGTCCAGCGGAAAAGTCCTCAAGCGGATGCTCGTCTCGAAATACGAGCAGACCGTCGGCTCGTAGCTGCAAACGAAGGGCCCTCGCTCTCGGAACTGGCTTTGGATCGTCCGGTTCCCCATGCGGCTGACCGGCCGCCACAGAATCAAATCGACGTAGCACCCGCGGCACCGCTGCGGGTGCTACGCCTCCGCTCAGGCATCGTTCGTAACAATAGGTAGGGCGACCGACCATGGTTGAATTCCAAGCTGACACGTCGACATCGACCGAGGCCATTGCCATCGTCGGTATGTCCTGCCGTCTGCCGCATGCGGAGAACCCCGCGCAACTGTGGCAGCTGCTGCGCGACGGCCGCAGTGCGATCGGCGCGCCCCCGGAAGGCCGCCCCGAACTGCCCTCTCGGCCGGGGGGCTATCTCGAGGACGTCAGCGGCTTTGACGCAGGCTTCTTCGGCATCAGTCCGCGTGAGGCGTCGTCGATGGACCCGCAGCAGCGGCTGATGCTCGAGCTGGCCTGGGAGGCACTGGAGGACGCCAGGATCCTCCCGTCCGATCTTGCCGACAGCCGGACCGGTGTCTTCGTCGGCGTCATCGCCGACGATTACGCCGCCCTCACGCGTCAGCACGGGGTCGATGCCATCACCCGCCACACCCTGACCGGTCTCAACCGCGGCGTCGTTGCCAACCGGATCTCCTACACCCTGGGTCTGCACGGACCGAGTGCGGCCGTGGACACCGGCCAGTCCTCCTCGCTGGTCGCTGTGCACCTGGCAGTCGAGAGCCTGCGCCGCGGCGAGTCCGCCATGGCCATCGCCGGCGGTGTCAACCTCAATCTGGTGCCGGACAGCACCATCGGCGCGGAGCGGTTCGGCGCACTGTCACCAGACGGTGTCAGCTTCACCTTCGACGCCAGGGCGAATGGATATGTACGCGGTGAGGGCGGCGGGTTCGTGGTGCTCAAGCCGCTGCACGCCGCCATGGCGGACGGCGACCCGGTCTACTGCGTGCTGCACGGCAGCGCGATGAACAACGACGGGACGACCGACGGTCTCACCGCACCGAGTCCGGCCGGCCAGCAGGATGTCCTGCGGCAGGCGTACGAGCGTGCCAAGGTGTCCGCGGAGCAGGTGCAGTACGTCGAACTGCACGGCACGGGTACCAAGGTGGGCGACCCGATCGAAGCGTCGGCTCTGGGCGCGGTGCTCGGTGACGGCCGCGTGGACGGAGCCGAGCTGCGGGTCGGGTCGGTGAAGACCAACGTCGGACACCTTGAGGGTGCCGCCGGCATTGTCGGCTTGCTGAAGGCGGCGCTCTGCATCCGCAACCGCGAGCTCGTGCCGAGCCTGAACTTCGAAACCCCCAACCCGGACATTCCGTTCGACGAGTTGAAGCTCGCCGTGCAGCGGGGCCTCGAGGCATGGCCGCGGCCGGACGAGCCGCTGTACGCGGGCGTCAGCTCGTTCGGTATGGGCGGTACGAACTGCCACGTCGTGCTGTCGGACTGGCGCACCGAGTCGGCGGCGGAAGAGGAGTTGCCCGGCGCCGAGTCCGGCTCGGGTGCGGTGCCGTGGGTGGTGTCGGGCAAGTCGGCCGAGGCGGTGGCCGGTCAGGCGGAGCGGCTGGTGTCGTTCCTGGACGGGCGTCCGGGGCTGGACGTCGCGGCGGTGGGTCGTTCGCTTGCGATGTCACGTACTCGTTTCGATCACCGTGCGGTGGTCGTGGGAGAGACGCGCGAGGAGCTTCTGGCGGGTGCTCGGGCGCTGGCTGAGGGTATGCCCGCGGCTGGTGTGGTGTCGGGTCGTGCGGTGCCGGGCGGTGCGGGCAAGACGGTGTTCGTCTTCCCCGGTCAGGGTTCGCAGTGGCAGGGCATGGCGCTGGAGCTTTTCGACTCCTCCCCGGTGTTCGCAGCCCGGCTGATGGAGTGTGAGCGGGCGCTGGCGCCGTTCACGGACTGGTCGCTGCTGGATGTGCTGCGCGGTGTGGAGGGTGCGCCTGATTTCGACCGGGTGGATGTGGTGCAGCCCGCGCTGTGGGCGGTGATGGTGTCGTTGGCGGCGTTGTGGCGTTCGGTGGGCGTCGAGCCGGATGCGGTGGTCGGTCACTCGCAGGGTGAGATCGCGGCGGCTGTGGTCGCCGGTGCGTTGTCGCTCGAGGATGCGGCGAAGATCGTCGCGTTGCGCAGCCGGGCGATCGTGAAGCTGGCCGGTTCGGGCGGGATGGTGTCGGTCGCCCTACCGGCCGACGAGGTTCGCGAGCTCATCGCCCATTGGGGCGGCGCGATCGACATCGCCGCACACAACGGCCCCATGAGCACGGTCGTCTCCGGCGACCCGGAGGCCCTGGCCGAACTCGTCGCTCAAAGGGAGGCCAAGGGATACCGCGCCCGCACCATTCCGGTCGACTACGCCTCTCACTCCGCCCACGTCGACTTGCTGGAGGAGGAGCTGCGGGAGCTGTTGGCCGGCATCACGCCGCGTACCGGTGACATCAGGTTCTTCTCCACCGTCACCGGGCAGCCGCTGAACGGCGAGGAGCTCGACGGCGGCTACTGGTTCCGCAACCTCCGCCGGACCGTCCGGCTGGAAGAGGCCACCCGTGCTCTGCTCGACGACGGGCATCGCGTCTTCATCGAGGTCAGTGCCCACCCGGTGCTCACCTCGGCCCTCGGTGACACGGCCGACGAGGCCGGCGCCGGCGGCACTGTTGTCGTCGGATCCCTGCGGCGCGACGACGGTGGACGGGGTCGTTTCCTGGCCTCGGTCGCAGAGGCCCACGCAGGCGGTGTGGAGGTGGAGTGGGGGCGGTTCCTGCCGGGTTCGGCTCTGGTGGATCTGCCCACGTACGCCTTCCAGCGTGAGCCCTTCTGGCTGGAGGGTTCGGCGATCGCACCGGTCCAGGTCCGCACCGCCGCGGCACGGCGGAGCGGCCCGAAGCGGTCCGCGCCGCGCGGCGATGAGCTGGAGCTGGTACGCGCGCACGTGGCAGCAGTGCTCGGCCACGGATCGGCGCGCGACGTGGACATCGACACGACCTTCAAGGACCTGGGCTTCGACTCCCTCTCGGCCGTCGAGCTCCGCAACGCGCTGAACAGGGCCACCGGGCTCTCGCTGCCCTCCGGCCTCCTTTTCAACTACCCGACCCCGGCCATACTCGCCGAACACCTCAGTGGTCAGCTCCGCGGCCTGGACCAGGACCAGGACGACGACGAGTACGAGGCCACAGCCCTTGACGAGCCGATCGCGATCGTGGGCATGGCATGCCGGCTGCCGGGAGGGGTCGCCTCTGCCCAGGACCTGTGGCGTCTGGTCAGCAGCGAGGTCGATGCGGTCGGCGGATTCCCGACCAACCGAGGCTGGGACCTTGAATCGCTCTTCACCCCCGATCCGGACAGCCCCGGCAAGACCTACGCCACCCAAGGCGGCTTCCTGCACGACGCGGACCGCTTCGATGCCGAGTTCTTCGGCATCAGTCCCCGCGAGGCGGCGGCCATGGAGCCCCAGCAGCGGCTGCTGCTGGAGACGGCCTGGGAGGCCTTCGAGCAGGCGGGCATCGACCCCGCCGCGCTGCGCGGCACCCGCACCGGTGTGTACGTGGGTGCGACGGCACAGGAGTACGGGCCGCGGCTGCACGAACTGTCCGGCGGATACGACGGCTACCTGCTGACGGGCAACACCGCCAGTGTGGCCTCGGGCCGGCTGGCCTACACCTTCGGGCTGGAGGGCCCGGCGGTGACGGTCGACACCGCCTGCTCGTCCTCGCTCGTCGCGCTCCACCTCGCCGCGCAGTCGCTGCGCCAGGGCGAGTCCTCCGTGGCCATCGCCGGCGGTGTGTCCGTCATGGCCACGCCCGGCATGTTCGTGGAGTTCTCCCGGCAGCGCGGGCTGTCGCCGGACGGGCGGTGCAAGGCGTTCTCCTCGTCGGCGGACGGTACGGGCTGGGCCGAGGGCGTGGGTCTGCTGGTGCTGGAGCGGCTGTCGGACGCGCAGCGCAACGGGCACCAGGTGCTCGCGGTGATCCGTGGTTCCGCCGTGAACCAGGACGGTGCGAGCAACGGTCTGACGGCCCCGAACGGCCCTTCGCAGGAGCGGGTCATCCGCGCCGCGCTGGCCAACGCCCGCCTGTCGGCGTCCGAGGTGGACGCGGTGGAGGCGCACGGCACGGGCACCAAGCTCGGCGACCCGATCGAGGCGCAGGCGCTGCTGGCCACCTACGGCCAGGACCGCGAAGAGCCGCTCCGACTCGGCTCGTTGAAGTCCAACATCGGTCACACGCAGGCCGCGGCGGGTGTCGCGGGCGTGATCAAGATGGTCATGGCCATGCGTCACGGGGTTCTCCCGGCGACGCTGCACGTGGACGAGCCGACCTCGCACGTCGATTGGTCGGCCGGCGCGGTGGAGCTGCTGACGCAGGCCCAGGAGTGGCCGGAGCTGGACCGCCCGCGCCGGGCGGCCATCTCGTCCTTCGGCATCAGCGGTACCAACGCGCACCTCATCGTCGAGCAGGTCACCGAGACCGAAGCTCCGGTGGAGGAGCGGTCGGTGCCGGGTCCGGTGCCGTGGGTGGTGTCGGGCAAGTCGGGGACTGCTCTGGCGGAGCAGGCGGATCGGCTGGTGTCGTTCCTGGAGGAGCGGCCGGAGCTGGACGTCGTCGCTGTGGGCCGTTCGCTGGCCGCGTCGCGTGCTCGTTTCGATCACCGCGCGGTGGTCGTGGGGGAGACCCGTGAGGAACTCCTGGACGCGCTGCGGGCGCTGACCCCGGGCGAGGCCGTCTCGGCGGGTTCGGTCGCGTTCCTGTTCTCCGGGCAGGGCAGTCAGCGTGTCGGCATGGGCCGTGAGCTGTATGCGGCGGAGCCGGTGTTCGCGGCCGCGTTCGACGAGGTCGTCGGGGCGTTGGACGTCCACTTGGACCGTTCGCTCGCCGAGGTGATCGAGGGTGAGCCGGAGCTGCTTCAGCGGACGGTGTTCACTCAGCCGGCGCTGTTCGCGGTCGAGGTGGCCCTGTTCCACCTGCTGTCTCATCACGGGGTGACCCCGGACTATCTGGTGGGTCATTCGGTGGGCGAGCTGGCGGCGGCCCATGTGGCGGGTGTGCTGTCGCTCGAGGACGCTGCGCGTCTGGTGTGCGCGCGGGCGCGTCTGATGGAGGGCGTGGCCGAGGGCGGGGCGATGGTTGCCCTGAACGCGGGCGAAGCGCGCGTTGCCGGGTGGCTCGAGGGCCGTTCCGGTGTGGACGTGGCCGGGTTCAACAGCCCTGCGAACACCGTGATTTCGGGTGACGAGACGGCAGTGCTCGAAGTCCTGGAGCTGGCTCGCGGGGAGGGTGTGAAGGCGACGCGGCTGAAGGTGAGCCATGCCTTCCACTCCGCGCACCTGGACGGAATGCTGGCGGAGCTCACCGAGGTCGCCCGGACCCTGACCTATTCGGTTCCCCGGATCCCGGTGGTCTCGAATGTCACCGGTGAGGTGGTCGAGGAGTTCACCGCCGAGTACTGGGCCGTCCAGGCCCGTTCGGCGGTCCGTTTCGCCGACGGCATCGCCACGCTGGCCGGCCTTGGTGTGACGGCCTTCGTGGAGCTGGGCCCCGACGGGACGCTTGCCGGTCTGACGGGCGAGTGCCTGGCCGACACCGAGGGCAACGCCGTGGTTCCGGTGCTGCGCAAGGACCGTGCCGAGAAGCGCTCCCTCCTCGCCGCCCTGGGCGCTGTGCACGCACATGGTGTGGGTGTGGACTGGGAGGGCTTCCTGCCGGGCCCCGGTGCGGCGGAGCTGCCGACGTACGCGTTCCAGCGTGAGCGCTTCTGGTTGGACGCGCCGCGTTCCGGTGACGCGGCGGGTCTGGGTCTGACGGCTGTGGATCATCCGCTGCTGGCCGCGATGATCACGGAGCCTGACGGTGATGCGGTGCAGTTCTCGGCTTCGCTGTCGTTGTCCTCGCATCCGTGGCTGGCCGATCACGCGATCGGTGGGACGGTCCTGGTTCCGGGGACGGTGTTCCTGGAGCTCGCGGGCACCGCGGCCGAGCAGCTGGGTTACGCCACCGTCGAGGAACTCACCCTCCAGGCACCCCTGATGCTCTCGGAGAAGACGGGCGCCCAGCTGCGGCTCACCGTCGACCGGGCCGACGCGCGCGGCGATCGTCAGTTCACCGTGTACTCGCGGACCGGCGAAGAGCAGTGGACCGCCCACGCGGCCGGCCTGCTCACGTCCTCCGTCCCCTCGCCGGGCGTCTCCCTGGACCAGTGGCCCCCGGCCGATGGCACCCCCATCCCGCTGGACGGCGTCTACGACCGCCTCGACGACCTGGGCTACGGCTACGGGCCGGCCTTCCACGGCCTGCGCGCCGCCTGGCGCGCCGGCGACGACCTCTTCGCCGAGGTCGCCCTGCCCGACCAGCTCCACACCGAAGCCGCGCGCTTCGGAGTGCACCCCGCCGTCCTCGACGCGGTTCTGCACCCGCTCGTGCTGGAGGCCGCGGCCACGGCGCAGGACGACAGCACGATCCGGCTGCCGTTCTCGTTCTCGGGCTACGCGCTGCACGCGGTCGGTGCCACGGTGCTGCGCGTCCGCTGGACCCGTACCGGCCAGGACACGGCCCGTCTCGCTCTCGCCGACGGCGCCGGCGCTCCGGTGGCGGCGATCGAGTCGGTCGCCCTGCGGCCGATCGCCCGCGACCAGCTCGCCGTTGCCGGCCCGGCCGTGGAGTCCCTGTACCGGGTGGCCTGGGAGGCCGTCCCGGCCGCCGAGCCGGTCGCCGACCAGCGATGGATCCGGCTGGGCGAGTCGCCCTACGCCGACCTCGCCGCGCTCGGCGCCGCGGTCGACGCCGGATCCGCCGTACCGGAGTTCGTGGTGATCGGCGAGCAGGAGCTCGTCGTCGGCACCACCGAAGATGTGCTCGACCAGACCCACGCCACGGCGGCGCGCGGGCTGGAGGCGGTGCGGGAGTGGCTGGCCGCCCCGCAGTTCGCGGAGAGCCGCCTCGTCCTCGTCGTGCCGGACGGCGCGCTGCACACGGCCCCGCTCGTGGGCCTGATCCGTACCGCGCAGACCGAGCAGCCCGACCGACTGGTCCTCGCCCACGTGGACGAGGGTGGCCTTCAGCTGCTGCCTGCCGTGTTGGCTTCGGGTGAGCCCGAGGTCGCGGTGCGGGGCGGCGAGTTGTTCGTGCCGCGTCTGACGCGTGCCGCGGGTGTCGTGGCGGGCGCGGTGGAGGGTCTGGATCCGGAGGGTACGGTCATGGTGACCGGTGCTCTGGGTACGTTGGGCCGTCTGGTGGCGCGTCGGCTGGTGACGCATCACGGTGCGCGGCACCTGCTGTTGGTGTCGCGTCGCGGTGGCGAGACCCCGGGTGCCGCCGAGTTCGTGGCGGAGCTGGCGGAGTTGGGTGCGCAGGCCCGGACCGCGGCGTGCGACGTGTCGGACTTCGACGCGCTCGCGGGTCTGCTGGGCGAGGTCGCGGTCGCGCGCCCGCTGACCGCCGTCGTGCATACGGCGGGTGTCCTGGACGATGCGACGGTCGCGTCGCTGTCGGCCGGTCGCCTGGAGCGGGTGATGCGTCCGAAGGTGGACGCGGCCTGGAACCTCCACCGCCTGACCGAGTCCCTCGGCCTCGCCTCGTTCGTCATGTTCTCGTCCATCGCGGGTCTCATGGGCAACGCCGGCCAGGCCAACTACGCCGCCGCGAACACCTTCCTCGACGCCCTCGCGCAGCACCGCCGCGCCCGGAACCTGCCCGCCACCTCCCTCGCGTGGAGCCTGTGGGACAGCGCCGACGGCATGGCCGGAACCCTCGCCGACGCCGACGTCGCGCGGTGGAAGCGGAGCGGAATCGTCCCGCTGACCCCGGAACTGGGTCTCGACCTGTTCGACGCGGCGCTCGCCTCGGCGGAGCCGCTGCTGGTCCCCGCCGAACTCGACCTGGGCGCCCTGCGCGCCCGGGCCGAGGAGAACGCGCTCCCCGAGCTGTTCACCGGCCTGGTCCGCGTCCGCCGCCGGCAGGCGGCCGGCGCCGCCCGCGGCGCCGACTCGTCGTGGGTCCAGCGGCTGATCGCGCTGTCCCCGCAGGAGCGGGCGCAGGCCGTGCTCCAGACCGTACGGGAGACCGTGGGGCTGGTTCTCGGGCACGGGGCCGGCGCCGACACCGACCCGGCCAAGGCCTTCATGGTCATCGGCTTCGACTCCCTCACGGGTGGCGAATTGCGCAACCGCCTCAACTCGGTGACCGGTCTGCGACTGCCCACCACCCTCGTGTTCGACCACCCGTCGCCCCAGGCGGTGGCGGACTTCCTGCTGGAACAGCTCGACGCGACCGGACCGGCCGTCGTCCCGTCGGTGGCCGCCCACGCTCCGGGACTGGACGAGCCGATCGCCGTGGTCGGTATGGGGTGCCGCTACCCGGGCGGGGTCTCCTCGCCGGAGGACCTGTGGCGGCTCGTGGCGGAGGGCCGCGACGCGATCGACGAGTTCCCGTCCGACCGCGGCTGGGACGTGGAAGGCCTCTTCGACCCGGACCCCGAGAAGATCGGCAAGTCGTACACGCGCAAGGGCGGATTCCTCTACGAGGCCGCGGAGTTCGATGCCGAGTTCTTCGGTCTGAGTCCGCGTGAGGCGATCGCGACCGACCCGCAGCAGCGTGTGCTGCTGGAGGTCGCGTGGGAGGCGCTGGAGCGTGCGGGAGTCGACCCCGCCTCGCTGCGCGGTTCCTCGACCGGTGTCTACGCGGGTGTGATGTACAACGACTACGGGTCGCGGCTGGGGAGTGCTCCGGAGGGCTTCGAGGGGCACTTGCTGACGGGCACGATCGCGAGCGTCCTGTCGGGCCGGGTGGCTTACACGTTCGGTTTCGAGGGGCCGGCGGTGACGCTGGACACGGCGTGTTCATCGTCGCTGGTGGCGGTGCACCTGGCCGCTCAGGCGCTGCGCCAGGGCGAGTGCTCGATGGCGCTCGCCGGCGGTGTCACCGTGATGTCCACGCCGACGACCTTCGTCGAGTTCTCGCGTCAGCGTGGTCTGTCGCCGGACGGGACCTGCAAGTCGTTCGCGGCCACGGCGGACGGTACGGGTTGGGGCGAGGGCGCGGGCATGCTGGTGCTGGAGCGTCTGTCGGACGCCCAGCGGCTCGGGCACGACATCCTTGGTGTGATCCGTGGTTCCGCGGTCAACCAGGACGGTGCGAGCAACGGCCTCACCGCCCCCAACGGGCCCTCGCAGGAACGCGTCATCCGCCAGGCCCTCGCCAACGCCCGCCTCGCCCCGCACGAGGTGGACGCGGTCGAGGCGCACGGCACCGGTACCCGGCTCGGTGACCCGATCGAGGCCAACGCGCTGCTGGCCACCTACGGCCAGGACCGCGAAGAGCCGCTGCGTCTGGGATCGATCAAGTCGAACATCGGTCACACGCAGGCTGCCGCGGGTGTCGCGGGCATCATCAAGATGCTGATGGCGATGCGCAACGGGGAGCTTCCGGCGACGCTGCACGTGGACGAGCCGACGCCGCACGTCGACTGGTCGACGGGTGCGGTGGAGCTGGTCACCGAGCGTCGGGCGTGGCCGCAGGTGGCGCGTCCGCGTCGCGCGGCCGTGTCCTCGTTCGGTATCAGCGGTACGAACGCGCATGTGGTCCTGGAACAGGGCCCGGAGCCGGTCGTGGCCGGTGAGCCGGTGGTGGCGGGGCTTCCGCTGGTGGTCTCGGCGAAGAGCGAGGCGGCCCTGGCGGCGCGTGCCGGCCAGGTGCGTGAGCTGCTGGCCTCGGAGACCGTCGACCCGGCGCGGGTGGCTTCGGCTCTCGCGACGCGGGTCCCGCACCTCCCCTTCCGGGCGACGGTTTCGGGCGCCGGCCGGGATGAGCTGTTGGCGGGTCTTGAGGCGCTGGCCTCCGGCGGGTCCGCGGCGAACCTGGTGCACGGCGCGGTCACGGGCTCGGGCAAGACGGTGTTCGTGTTCCCGGGGCAGGGTTCGCAGTGGCAGGGCATGGCGCTGGAACTCTCCGACTCCTCCCCGGTGTTCGCCGCCCGGCTGGTGGAGTGCGAGCAGGCGCTGGCGCCGTTCACGGACTGGTCGCTGCTGGACGTCCTGCGCGGTGTGGAGGGTGCGCCCGGTTTCGACCGGGTGGACGTGGTCCAGCCGGCGCTGTGGGCGGTGATGGTGTCCCTGGCCGCGTTGTGGCGTTCGGTGGGCATCGAGCCGGATGCGGTGATCGGTCACTCGCAGGGCGAGATCGCGGCGGCCGTGGTGTCGGGGGCGCTGTCGCTGGACGACGCGGCGAAGGTCGTGGCGTTGCGCAGCCGGGCGATCGTGAAGCTGGCGGGTACGGGCGGGATGGTCTCGGTGGCCCTGCCGGCCGACGAGGTCCGCGAGCTGATCACCCGTTGGGACGGCGCCATCGACATCGCCGCACACAACGGCCCGCGTTCCGTGGTGGTCGCCGGAGAGGTGACCGCTCTCGAGGAGATGGTCGCCCACTGCAAGGGCAACAAGGTGCGCGCCAAGCGCATCCCCGTCGACTACGCCTCCCACTCCGCGCACGTCGAAAGCCTGCGGGACGAGCTTCTCGACGCCCTGTCCTCGCTCACCCCGCGCGCCGCCAAGGTGCCCTTCCTGTCCACCGTCACCGGGCAGCCGCTGGACGGCACGGAGCTCGACGGCTCGTACTGGTTCCGCAACCTGCGCCAGACCGTCCAGCTGGAGCAGGCCACCCGGACCCTGCTCGACCAGGGCCACCGCGTCTTCATCGAGGCCAGCGCCCACCCGGTGCTGACCATCGCGCTCCAGGAGACGATCGACGACACGTCGTACGACAGCGCCGTCACCGTGCCCTCCCTCCACCGCGACGAGGGTGGACTCGACGACTTCCTCGCCTCCGCGGCGCAGGCCCACGTCTGGGGCGCCCCGCTCGACTGGGCCGCCGTGGTCGGCGGACCCGGCGCGGTCGTCGACCTGCCGACCTACCCCTTCCAGCGCCGGCGCCACTGGCTGGAGGGCCCGGCGCCGGCCGGGGACGCGGGCGGGCTCGGCATGGCCGCCGAACGGCACCCGCTCATCGGCGCCGCGCTCTGGACGGCCGACGCGGACAAGCTGGTCCTGAGCAGCAGGATCGCCCTGAACACGCAGCCCTGGCTGGCGGACCACGCCGTGGCCGGCACCGTGCTGCTCCCCGGTACCGCCTTCGTGGACCTCGCCATCCGGGCGGGTGACCACACGGGCCTCGACCAGCTCGACGAACTGACCCTCCAGGCACCGCTGGTGCTGGCCGGCCGCGGCGCAGTACAGCTCCAGGTCGTGGTCGACGCTCCGGACGAGGAGGGCCGGCGCGCGCTGTCGGTCCACTCCCGCCCGGAGCCCGAGTCCGACGACGCCGCGCTCCACCCGTGGACCCTGCACGCCACCGGCGTACTGGGGCACGCGGAAGGAGGGGCGGCCAGAGCGGCCGACACCGCCTGGCCCCCGGCCGGCGCCGAGCCGGTCGACCTGACGGCGGCGTACGACACGCTCGCCGAGCGGGGCTTCCAGTACGGACCCGCTTTCCAGGGCCTGCGGGCGATGTGGCGCGCCGGCCAGGAGACGTTCGCCGAAGTCGCGCTCCCGAAGGACGTCCCCCCGGGCGAGTTCGGGATCCACCCGGCCCTCCTCGACGCCGCCCTGCACCCGCTGGCGCTCGCGGAGGACGGCCGCCTGGCGCTGCCGTTCGCCTGGACCGGCGTTCGGCTGCACGCGGTGAACGCCAGCGTGCTGCGCGTACGGATCACCCCGGAAGGCTCGGGTGCCGCCCTGTCCCTCGCCGACGCCGGCGGTGCGCCGATCGCGTCGGTGAAGACGCTCAGCCTGCGGGCCGTGGACCCCGCGCAGCTGGCCGGCTCGGGCACCCCCCGCCAGCCGCTGCTCCAGGTGGAGTGGACGACCGCCCCGGAGGCCGCCCCGGCCGCCGGATGGGCCGTCCTCGACGAGTCCGGCCACGGTCTGCCCGCCCCCCTGGGCAGCTGCTCGGACCTCGCCGGCATCGTCGGAACCCCGCCGGTCGTCGTGGTCCCCTTCCCCGGCGAGGACGGCCCCGGTGCCGTGGCGCACCGGGCCCTGCGGCTGGCCCAGGAGTGGCTCGCCGAGGAGCGGTTCGCCGACTCGCGCCTGGTCTTCGTGACCCGTGACGCGACCACCGGCCGCACGGAGGCCGGACTCGGCTCGGCTCCCGTCTGGGGGCTGGTGCGTACCGCCATGGCCGAGAACCCCGACCGGTTCGGCCTGCTGGACCTGACGGACTGGGACCTCTCCGAGGCCGAGCTGGGCCGTGCGCTGGGCGTACCCGACGCGCAGGTGAGCCTGCGGGACGGGGCACTGCTCGTGCCGCGGCTGGTCAAGTCGCCGGCGACGGACGACACCGTGCCCGCCCTCAGCCCCGAGGGCACCGTGCTCATCACGGGCGCCACCGGCACCCTGGGCCGGCTGTTCGCCCGCCACCTCGTCGCCGAACACGGCGTACGGCACCTGCTGCTGGCGAGCCGCCGCGGCCGGGACGCGGCGGGCATGCTGGAGCTGGAGGCCGAACTCACGGCCCACGGAACCGACGTGTCCGTGGTCGCCTGTGACACGGCCGACCGCATGGCGGTCGCCGCGATGCTGGACGCGATCCCCTCGGAGCACCCGCTCACCGCGGTCCTGCACACCGCCGGCGTCCTCGACGACGGCACGCTGCACGCCCTCACGGCCGAGCAGCTCGACACCGTACTGCGCCCCAAGGTCGATGCCGCCCGGCACCTGCACGAGCTGACGGCCGGCCTGGAACTGGACGCGTTCATCCTGTTCTCCTCGCTGGCCGGTACGGTCGGCACCGCGGGACAGGCCAACTACGCCGCGGCCAACACCTATCTGGACGCCCTCGCGCACCACCGCCAGGCCCTGGGCCTGCCCGGTACGTCGCTGGCCTGGGGCCTGTGGGCCGAGGGCAGCGGGATGACCGGTCACCTGACCGACGCCGACCTCGCCCGCATGTCCCGGGGCGGCATCGCCCCCATCGGCAGCGAGCAGGGACTGGCGCTGTTCGACGCGGCCCTCGCGACCCGTCGGCCGGTGCTCGTTCCGGCACTGCTGGACTACACCGGACTGCGGGCGCAGAGCGAGGACGGCACCCTGCCCGCGCTCTTCCACGGCCTGGTGCGCCCGGCGCGACGCGCCGCCGTCGGCGAGCGGGCGGGCGGGAACTCCCTCCGGGAACGCCTGGCGCCGCTGGCCCTCCAGGACCAGGAGCGCGCGCTGCTGGAACTGGTCCGCGGCGTGGTGGCCTCCGTACTGGGGCACACCGACGCCGACCAGGTCGCGTCCGAGCGGGCCTTCAACGAGCTGGGCTTCGACTCGCTCAAGTCGGTGGAAGTGCGCAACCGGCTGAACGCGGCCACAGGTCTGAAACTGCCCGCGACGCTGCTGTTCGACCACCCGAACACGGTCGAGCTGGCCGGCTTCGTGCGCACCGAACTGCTCGGCTCGGACGCCGTGGCGGCCGTGGCCGAACCGGTCGTCGGCGCCTCCGACGAGCCGATCGCGATCGTCGCGATGGCCTGCCGCTACCCGGGCGAGGTCAGCTCCCCGGAGGAGCTGTGGGCGCTGCTGTCCGACGAGCGGGACGCCATCGGCCCGTTCCCGGACGACCGCGGCTGGGACCTGGACGGCCTGTACGACCCGGACCCCGACCACGCGGGCACCTCGTACACCCGGCACGGCGGATTCCTCTACGAGGCTCCGCAGTTCGACCCCGAGCTCTTCGGGGTGAGCGCCCGGGAGGCCATCGCCATCGACCCGCAGCAGCGCCTGCTGCTGGAAATCTGCTGGGAGGCCTTCGAGCGCGCGGGCATCGACCCGACCTCTCTCAAGGGCAGCCAGACCGGTGTGTTCGCCGGTGTCATGGCCAACGACTACGCGGCACGCCTGAAGGACGCCCCCGAGGCCCTGGAGGGCTACCTGGCGGTCGGCAGCACGGTCAGTGTCGCCTCCGGCCGCGTCGCCTACACCTTCGGCCTGCAGGGACCGGCGATCACCGTCGACACCGCCTGCTCCTCCTCGCTCGTCTCCATCCACCTCGCCGCGCAGGCGCTGCGCAACGGCGAATGCGGGCTGGCCCTGGCCGGCGGTGTGACCGTACTGGCCGCGCCCACCCTGTTCGTCGAGTTCAGCCGGCAGCGCGGCCTGGCACCGGACGGCCGGTGCAAGTCCTTCTCCGCGCAGGCGGACGGGGCGGCCTGGGCCGAAGGCGCCGGAATCCTGCTGCTGGAGCGGCTCTCCGACGCCCAGCGCAACGGCCGCCGGATCCTCGGCGTGATCCGCGGAACCGCCGTCAACCAGGATGGTGCGAGCAACGGCCTCACCGCCCCCAACGGCCCCTCCCAGGAGCGGGTGATCCGCCAGGCCCTGACCAGCGCGGGCCTGACCGCCGCGGACGTCGACGCGCTGGAGGCCCACGGCACGGGCACCACGCTGGGCGACCCGATCGAGGCCCAGGCCGTACTCGCCACCTACGGGCAGGAGCGTCCGTCGCCCTTCCTGATGGGCTCCCTGAAGTCCAACATCGGACACTCCCAGGCCGCCGCCGGTGTGGCCGGCGTCATCAAGATGGTCATGGCGATGCAGCACGGGGTGCTCCCCAAGAGCCTCCACATCGACGAGCCCACCCCGCAAGTGGACTGGTCCGCCGGCGAGGTGGAACTGCTCACCGAGGCGGTGGCGTGGCCCGAGTCCGGGCGGCCGCGCCGGGCAGGCGTGTCCTCCTTCGGCATCAGCGGTACCAACGCCCACGTCATCGTGGAGCAGCCGCCGACCGAGGGGACGGTCCCGCCGGCCGAGCCGATGCCGGTCGTGCCGCTGCTGCTGTCCGCCCACAACGACGCGGCCCTGCTGGCGCAGGCCGACCAGGTGGGCGCGGCCCTCGCCGGCACCGGGCAGCAGGACCTGGCAGTGACGGGCCGGACCCTGGCCGTCGGACGGGCCGGACTGCCGCACCGCGCCGTGGTGGTGGCCTCCACCGCCACCGAAGCGGTCGACGGATTCGCGGAACTGACCGTGCGGGGTACACCCGTGAGCGGCCGTACGGCCTTCCTCTTCACCGGTCAGGGCAGCCAGCGACTCGGCATGGGCCGCGAGCTGTACGCCGCCTACCCCGCCTACGCCGAGGCCCTGGACGCCGTCTGCGCAGAGCTCGACCGGTGGCTGGAGGCGCCGCTGCTCGACGTCCTCTTCGGTGAGGACCCGGAGCCGCTGGACCAGACCGGCTTCACGCAGGCCGCCCTGTTCGCGACCGAGGTCGCGCTCTTCCGGCTCCTCGAGGGCTGGGGCGTACGGCCGGACTTCCTCGCGGGCCACTCCATCGGTGAGCTGGCCGCCGCGCACGTCGCCGGCGTCCTGTCGCTGGCGGACGCGGCGCAGCTCGTCGCGGCCCGCGGCCGGCTGATGCAGGCACTGCCCGGCGGCGGCGCGATGCTCGCCGTGCAGGCCGGGGAGGAGGAGGTGCTGCCGCTGCTCGCCGGACGGGAGGACCTGCTGGACATCGCCGCCGTCAACGGCCCCGCCTCCGTGGTGCTCTCGGGCGACGCGGAAGCCGTCGAGGCCGTCGGGGCCGAACTCTCCGCCGAGGGACGCAAGACCAAGCGACTGCGCGTCAGCCACGCCTTCCACTCCCCGCACATGGACGCGATGCTGGACGAATTCCACTCGGTCGCGAGGGGGCTCACGTTCGCCGCGCCCACCATCCCGATCGTCTCCACCCTGACCGGGCAGCTCGTCGGCGCCGAGGAACTGACCACGCCCGAGTACTGGGTCCGGCACGTCCGCCGGCCCGTGCGCTTCCTGGACGCGGCACGCGCCCTGGAGGCCGAAGGCGTACGGACCTTCCTGGAACTCGGCCCGGACGGCGTGCTCAGCGCGATGGGGCAGGACTTCCTCGACGCGGGATCGCTCCTGGTCCCGGTGGTGCGCGGCGGGCGCCACGAACCGCTGACCGCCGTCACCGCCGTGGCCCACGCCCACGTGCGGGGCGTGCCGGTCGACTGGCGCGCACTGTTCGGCGAGGACGCCGGACCGGCCGCGGACCTGCCGACCTACCCTTTCCAGCGCCAGCGCTACTGGCTCATGGAGGGGCCCGGCGGCGACGTCACCTCGGCCGGACTCGACTCCGCACGGCACCCGCTGCTCGGGGCCGCGGTTCCGCTCGCCGACTCCGACGGTGTCCTGTTCACCGGCCGGATCTCGGCCCGCAGCCACCCCTGGTTCGCCGACCACGCCGTCGCCGGCACCCTGCTGGTCCCGGGCACGGCCCTGGTGGAGCTCGCGCTCCACGCGGGCGCCGCACTCGGCTGCGAGCGCCTGGAGGACCTCGCCCTCCAGGCACCCCTGGTCCTTCCCGACGAGGGTGCGCTCCAGCTCCAGATCACCGTCGGCGGCCCCGACGGGGACGGCCGCAGGCCCGTCGCCGTCCACTCGCGCGGGGACCAGGAAGGCGACGTCTGGAACCGGCACGCCACCGGAACCGTGGGAGCCGCCGTTCCCGGCGGCCCCGATCCCGACCTCGCGTCCTGGCCTCCGGCCGGCGCCGAAGCCCAGCCGGTCGAGGACCTGTACGACCGCCTCGCCGACCAGGGCTACGGCTACGGCCCCGCCTTCCAGGGCCTCCAGGCGGCATGGCGCTCGGGCGAGGACCTCTACGCCGAGGTACGGCTGTCCGTCGACCCTGATGGATTCGCCCTGCACCCGGCACTGTTCGACGCCGCCCTGCACGCACTGCTCCTGGAGGAGTCGGCCGAACTACGGCTTCCCTTCTCCTTCGACGGCGTCCAGCTGACCGGGTCCCGGACCGACACCCTGCGGGTCAAGCTGTCACCCGGACCGGACGCGACGGTCGCGGTCGACATCGCCGACGAGACGGGCGCGCCGGTCGCCACCGTCGCCTCGCTCGCCCTGCGGGCCCTGCCGGCGGGGACCGCGCTGACCCGACCCTCCGACCAGATCGTGTACGCGGTGGAGCGGACCGGCGTGGAACTCCCCACCGGTGGCGACACGGCCGTCGTGGTCCTCGGCGAGGCCGACCTCGGACTCGTCGCCGAACACCACGCCGACCTCGCCGACCTGGCCGCCTCGACGGCGGACGGCGCGGCCGCACCCGACGTGGTCGTCCTTCCGGTACGCCCGGCCACTGTGCAGGAGACCGGCCGGGTCACCCAGGAGGTGCTGGCGGTGCTGAGGCAGTGGCTCGCCACCGACGCTCCTCCCGGGGCGCGGCTCGCCGTGGTCAGCACCGGGGAACTGGCGCACAGCACACTCTCCGGGCTGATGCGGACCGCCGCGGCGGAACACCCGGGACGTTTCCAGCACGTGATCACGGACGGCCTGCCGGCCGACCGCGAGCTGCTGGCCGCGGCCCTGGCCGACCCCCGGCCGCAGCTCGAACTGCACGAGGGACGGGCCTACGTGACCCGGCTCGCCAAGGTTCCGCACCCGGTCCGGACCCCGGACGTCGAGGACGCGTTCGACCCGGAGCGCACGGTGCTGATCACCGGTGGCACGGGCGCACTCGGAGCCCAGGTCGCCCGGCACCTGGTGACCGCCCGCGGCGCCCGTCGCCTGCTGCTCACCAGCCGGCGGGGCGGGGCGCAGGACCTGGTCGCCGAACTGACGGCACTCGGCGCGGACGTACGGGTCGCGGCGTGCGACGCGGCCGACCGCGACGCGCTGGCCGGGCTGCTCGCCTCGGTCCCGGACGAGCACCCGCTCACCGCGGTCGTGCACGCGGCCGGAGTCGTCGAGGACGCCACGCTGGAGGCCATGAGCCCGGAGAGCCTCTCCCGGGTCCTGCGGCCGAAGGTGGAAGCCGCCTGGAACCTGCACGAGCTGACCGCCGGACTGGAGCTGACGGACTTCGTCCTCTTCTCGTCCGTCGCCGGCCTGGTGGGCAACGCCGGACAGGCCAACTACGCCGCCGGCAACACCTTCCTGGACGCGCTCGCCGAGCACCGGCGCGCCGAGGGCCTGCCCGCCGTGTCCCTCGCCTGGGGCATGTGGCAGGACGGCATGGCGAGCGACCTCGACCGTGCCGACCGGGCCAGGCTCGCGCGGGGCGGGATCCTGCCGATGCCGACGGACCGGGCACTCGCGGCCCTCGACACGGCCCTGGCCGGAGCCGGAGCGCCCCAAGCCGACGGCGGGGCGGGGACCCGACCGGTGCTCGCACCGGTGGCACTCGACCTCGCGGTACTTCGCAGCCTCGGGGACGCACTGCCCGAGCCGTACCGCGGCCTGGTGCGCACCGAGCGCCGAGCCGCTCGGCGCACCTCCGCCCCGGCGGAGATCCCGCTGGCGCAGCGGCTCACGGGCCTGGACGCGGAAGGGCAGCAGGAGCTGCTGCTCGACCTCGTCAGGGAACAGGTCGGCATCGTCCTGGCCCACCCGGCCCCGCGGACGATCGACGTCGAGCGCGGACTGCTGGACCTGGGCTTCGACTCGCTCACCGCGGTCGAACTGCGCAACAGGCTGAACGCCCTCACCGGACTGCAGCTGCCCAGCACGCTCGTCTTCAACCACCCGACCACCCGAGCCGTCGCCGAGTACCTGCGGGGCGAGCTGGTCGGCGAAGCGGCGGACCCGATCCAGGCGGCCATGGACGTACTCGAGGCCGCTCTCTGGGCCTCCGGCGCGGCGGACAGCGACGGACCGGCGGGAAGGTACACCGCGCGACTGCGCGCCCTGCTTCGGGCGATGGACGGCGGCACCGACGGCGCCGACATCGACCTGGCGACCGATGACGAACTCTTCGCAGCACTTGACAACGAACTCGGCAGGTAGACATGAACAACGAGCAGAAACTTCGCGACTACCTCAAGCGGGCAACGGTCGACCTGCGGGAGAGCCGTCAGCGTGTGCAGGACCTGGAGGAGCGCGCACACGAGCCGATCGCGATCGTGGGCATGGCGTGCCGGCTCCCGGGCGGTGTCGCCTCCCCGGACGACCTGTGGGAGCTGCTGAGCGCCGAACGCGACGCGGTCGGTCCCTTCCCGGACGGCCGCGGCTGGGACCTGGAGAACCTGTACCACCCGGACCCCGACCACCTCGGGACCTCGTACGCCCGCGAAGGCGGCTTCCTGTACGAGGCGGACCGGTTCGACGCCGAGTTCTTCGGCATCAGTCCGCGCGAGGCGGCGGCCATGGATCCCCAGCAGCGGTTGCTGCTGGAGACGGGCTGGGAGGCCTTCGAGCACGCGGGCATCGCCCCGACCGCGCTGAGGGGCACCCGTACCGGGGTGTACATGGGCGTCATGTACGACGACTACGGCTCCCGGACCCCCCAGGCGCCCGAGGACTTCGAGGGCTACCTGCTGACCGGAAGCGCGGGCAGCGTCGCGTCGGGGCGTCTGTCCTACACCTTCGGCCTGGAGGGGCCCGCGGTGACGGTCGACACCGCGTGTTCGTCCTCGCTGGTCGCCCTCCACCTCGCCGCGCAGTCGCTGCGTCAGGGCGAGTGCTCGATGGCGCTTGCCGGTGGTGTGACGGTGATGGCGACACCGGGCACGTACGTGGAGTTCTCCCGGCAGCGCGGGTTGTCGCCGGACGGGCGGTGCAAGGCGTTCTCGTCGTCGGCGGACGGTACGGGCTGGGCCGAGGGCGTGGGCGTGCTGGTGCTGGAGCGGCTGTCGGACGCGGAGCGCAACGGGCACCGGGTGCTCGCGGTGATCCGTGGTTCCGCGGTGAACCAGGACGGTGCGAGCAGCCAGCTGACCGCGCCGAACGGGCCTTCGCAGGAACGGGTCATCCGGGCCGCGCTGGCCAACGCGCGGCTGTCGGCGTCCGAGGTGGATGCCGTCGAGGCGCACGGTACGGGTACGCGGCTGGGTGACCCGATCGAGGCGCAGGCGCTGCTGTCCGCCTACGGCCAGGCCCGTGGGGACGACAACCCGTTGTGGCTGGGTTCTCTCAAGTCGAACATCGGTCACACGCAGGCCGCGGCGGGCGTCGCGGGCGTGATCAAGATGGTCATGGCGATGCGCAACGGGGTCATGCCCTCGACCTTGCACGTGGAAGAGCCGACCCCCGAGGTCGACTGGTCGGCGGGCACGGTGAAACTGCTGACGCAGGCTCAGCAGTGGCCGGAGCTCGATCGTCCGCGCCGTACGGGCGTGTCGTCCTTCGGGATCAGCGGGACCAACGCTCACGTGATCCTCGAAGAGGCACCGCGCGAGCCTGCTGCCGATCCGGTGACAGGGCCGGATGCCGTCGTACGACAGTCCGAGTCGGGCCGACCGGCGCTGCCGGCACCCTGGTTGCTCTCGGCCAAGTCGGAGACCGCGCTGCGGGCGCAGGCGAGCCGGCTGCTGGCCTGGCTCGCCGAGCACCCCGAGGCGGACGACGCCGATGTCGCCGCCGTCCTGACCGCTTCGCGCGCTCAGCTGGGCCGGCGCGGCGCGGTGCTCGGCGCCGACCGGGCCGCTCTGCTCGCCGGCCTCACGGCCCTGGCCGCGGGTTCGGCGTCCCCGCACATCGAGTCAGGTGTCGCCACCAACGGCGAGACGGCCTTCCTGTTCACCGGCCAGGGCGCGCAACGCGTCGGCATGGGCGCAGGGTTGGCCGCCGCGTTCCCCGTGTTCGCCGCTGCCCTCGACGAGGTGTGCGCGGAGTTCGACGCCCTGCTGGGGGTGTCGCTGCGCGAGGTCATGTTCGGCGGGACCGGTGCTGCCGGGGACAGCGCCACCGACACCGAGCGCAAGGCCCTGCTCGACCGGACGGAATTCACGCAGCCGGCGCTGTTCGCGTTCGAGGTGGCGATGTACCGCCTCGTCGAGTCGTTCGGCGTGACCCCGGACGTGGTGGTCGGGCATTCGATCGGTGAGCTGGCCGCCGCCTACGTGGCCGAGGTGTGGTCGCTGGCCGACGCGTGCCGGCTCGTTGCCGCCCGTGGCCGGCTGATGGGTGCGCTGCCGACCGACGGAGCGATGCTCGCCGCCGCGGTGTCGGAGGAGCGGGCGCAGGAACTGCTCGCGGCCGGGACGGTCTCGTTGGCGGCCGTGAACGCGCCTGCGGCGATGGTGTTCTCGGGCGAGACGGCGGCGATCGTCGCACTGGAGGACCAGCTGGCCCACGAGGGTGTGAAGACGACGCGGCTGAAGGTCAGCCACGCCTTCCACTCGGCGCTGATGGAGCCGATGCTCGCCGAGTACGAGCAGGTCGCCGCAGCGGTGACGTACCGGGAGCCGCGAATCGGCGTGTGCTCCACGGTGTCCGGTGCGCCGGCCGGTCCCGAACTGCTGACGCCGCAGTACTGGGTGCGACAGGTGCGCGAGGCCGTGCGGTTCGCCCCGGCGGTGCGGTCACTCGCCGACGCCGGCGTGCGCCGGTTCGTCGAGGTGGGGCCGGACGCGGTGCTGGCGGCGCTGACCCGCCACACACTGGTCGACGAGGTGGCGTCCCGCTCGCTGGTCGCGGCGGCGTCACGGCGCGGCGTCGATGAGGTCGACCAGTTCCTGCGGTTGCTCGCCGCCGCCCATTGCTCGGGCGTCACCGTCGACTGGGCGCCGCTGTCACCAGGAAGGCCGGGCACCCACCTCGACCTGCCTGTCTACGCTTTCCAGCACCGCCGTTACTGGGTGCAGCCCGACGACGACGCGCTCGGCGACATGGGCCGCGCCGGTCTGTCCGCGCTCGAGCACCCGATGCTGCGCGTCGCCGCGCCGCTCGCCGGTCGCGACGAATGGCTCTTCAGCGGCAGGCTCTCCACCACCGACCAGCCGTGGATCGCCGACCACACGGCCTTCGGAACGGTGCTCCTGCCCGGCACCGGTTTCGTGGACCTCGCGCTGGCCGCGGGCCGCCGCCTGGAACTTCCCGTCGTGGACGAGCTCGTCCTGGCGACACCGCTGCTGTTCGACGGCGACGCCGCCGTGGACGTGCAGGTCTCGGTGACCGAGCCCGACCACACCGGCCGTCGACGCCTGTCGGTCCACTCGCGTGCCGCCACCGGCACCGAGCGGTCCCACCCGGGCGAGCCGGACTGGACGCTGCACGCCACCGGCACCCTCGCCCCCGCCGACGGCGCGACGCCGGCCTGGACCGGCCCCGAGTGGCCGCCGGCCGACGGCACGCCGATCGACGGAACGCGTCTGTACGACCGGCTCGCCGACCTGGGATTCGGCTACGGCCCGAGCTTCCAGGACGTGCGCGCCGCCTGGACCGGTGGTGACGACGTGTTCGCGGAGGTGGCCCTGGACGAGGCGACAGCGGGCCGGGCGGCGGGCTTCGGGGTGCATCCGGCGCTCCTGGACGCGACCTTCCACGCTGCCATCGACGCGCTCGCCGACGACCTCCCCGACGGCAGGCTGCCGCTTCCGTTCTCCTTCAACGGCGTCCGCGTGTTCCGGCACGGCGCCACCGCGGTCCGCGCCCGCATCATCCGATCGGGTTCCGAGAAGGTGCGCATCGACGCCTGCGACGCCACCGGCGCCGCGGTGCTGTCGATCGACGCCGTGCTCGCCCGCCCCGCGGACGCGACCGCTCTCGCCGGTGCCCGCAGCCCGCTCTACGCCGTCGACTGGACGCCGGTGACGGCGCCTGCGGTGCCGGACCAGCAGCTGGTCGCACTGGGTCGACCCGTCGCGGGCTGCGCCGAGGCGTTCGAGGACGTCGCGGCGTTCGCGACGGGCGGGGGCCGCACCGGCGCAGCTGTCGTCTGGTCGCCCGAGACGGCGACGGCGGACGGCGACGACGTCCCCGCGACGATCCGCGCCGCCGTGCACAACGCCCTCGCGGTGCTGCGCGACTGGTTCGCCGAACCGGGTTGCGCCGACTCGACGCTGACCGTGCTGACCCGCAACGGAGCAGGTCTGCCCGGTGAGACGCCGGACCCCGCGGCAGCGGCCGTCCGCGGTCTGGTACGCAGTGCGCAATCGGAACATCCGGGGCGCATAGTGCAGGTCGACCTCGACCTCGACGACAACGACCTCGCGGACCTGCACCGGTGGATCGCCGCCGCGGTCGCCGCGGACGAACCACAGCTCGCGGTCCGCGGCGGCGCCACGCTGGCACCGCGGCTGATTCGTGCGACCACCCTCGAACCGGCCGGCGGGCACTTCGGTGACGGCACGGTCCTGATCACCGGCGGCGCAGGCGGACTGGGCGCCGTCACCGCACGCCACCTGGTCACCCGGCACGGGGTGCGCAGCCTGTTGCTCGCCTCGCGCCGCGGCCTCGCCGCGCCGGGTGTCGAGGAGCTGGTCACCGAGCTGACCGCGCTGGGCGCCGACGTACGCGTCGCCGCGTGCGACGTCAGCGATCGCGCCGCGGTCGCGGCGCTGCTGGAATCCGTACCGGCGCACGACCCGGTGACCGCTGTCGTGCACACCGCGGGCGTGGCCGACGACGGCACCATCGAAACCCTGACCGCCGAGCAGGTGGACCGGGTGCTCGCCCCGAAGGCCGATGCCGCCTGGCACCTGCACGAGCTCACCCGCGACATGGACCTGTCGGCGTTCGTGCTGTTCTCCTCCGCCGGGCCGCTGCTCGGTGGGCAGGGCCAGGGCAACTACGCGGCCGCGAACGCGGCGCTGGACGCGCTCGCCCAGGCGCGCCGCAGCGCCGGTCTGCCCGCGCATTCGCTGGCCTGGGGGCTGTGGAAGCGCGGCATGGCCGAGTCGTTGAACGACGCGGGTGCCGAACACCTGGTGCGTCAGATCCGCACGCGTCTCGGTCTATCCCCGATCGAGCCGGACACCGGCATGCAGATGTTCGACAACGCGTTGACCACCGGCGATCCGATGCTGATGACCGCGCTGCTCGACACCCCCGCCCTCACCGCGCTGGGCCGGCTCGGCACGCTGCCCGCGCTGCTGCGCGGCCTGATTCACGTACCGCCGCGCGGCCAGGTCGCCGACAGCCCGCTGCGCCAGCGGTTGCTCGACGCCCCCGCCGAGCAGTGGGAGGCGCTGATCCGCAACGAGGTCCGCGCGATCGCCGCCGCGGTCCTCGGCCACGAGTCGGCCGACGCCGTCGACCCCGAGACACCGTTCACGGCCCTGGGCCTCGACTCCCTCGGCGGAGTCGAGTTCCGCAACCGGGTGACCGCCGCCACCGGTGTTCAGCTTCCGTCCACGCTGGTGTTCGACTATCCGACCGCCGCCGCTGTCGCGGGCTTCCTGCGGACCAGGGTCGACGGTTCGGAGCCGGCGCGACCGCGCCCCGCCCCGACCAGTGCCAGGGGCAGGGCCGGGGCCGGGGCCGACGAGCCGATCGCGATCGTCGGCATGAGCTGCCGGTACCCCGGCGGCGTCGAGAATCCCGACCAGCTCTGGGAACTGATCGCGGGGCGCGTCGACGCGATCACCCCGATCCCGGGCGACCGCGGCTGGGACCTCGACCACCTGTACGACACCGACCCCGGCAAACCCGGCAAGATCTACACCCGGGAAGGCGGATTCCTGCATGCCGCAGGTGATTTCGATGCCGCCTTCTTCGGAATCGGGCCCCGCGAGGCAGCGGCGATGGACCCGCAGCAGCGACTGATGCTCGAGGCGGCCTGGGAAGCGCTCGAAGACGCCGGTATCGATCCGACCTCACTGCGGGGCAGCGATACCGGGATGTACGCGGGCGTCATGTACCAGGACTACGGCTACTCGGCGCGCGATGCCGCCGACGGTGCCGCGGAAGGCTATCTGGCGACCGGAGCGGCCGGCAGTGTCGTCTCCGGCCGGGTGTCCTACGCCCTCGGTCTGGAAGGACCCGCGGTGACGGTGGACACGGCGTGCTCGTCGTCGCTGGTGGCCCTGCACGTGGCGGCGCAGGCACTGCGCGCCGGGGAGACGTCGCTGGCCCTGGTCGGCGGGGTGACGGTCATGTCGACCCCGTTGCTGTTCGTGGAGTTCTCCCGGCAGCGGGCGCTGTCGCCGGACGGGCGCTGCAAGGCGTTCTCGAACGCTGCGGACGGTGTCTCGTGGGCCGAGGGAGTCGGCATGCTCGCCCTGGAGCGGTTGTCCGACGCGCAGCGCAACGGGCGCCCGGTGCTGGCCGTGATCCGCGGCAGCGCGATCAACCAGGACGGTGCGAGCAACGGCCTGACCGCACCGAACGGCCCGTCCCAGGAGCGGGTGATCGCCCAGGCACTGGTCAACGCGGGGGTGACCGCGGCCGAGGTGGACGCGGTGGAGGCGCACGGCACCGGCACCACGCTGGGTGACCCGATCGAGGCGCAGGCGCTGATCAACGCCTACGGTCAGGAGCGCGCCGAGCCGCTGCGGATCGGGTCGTTGAAGTCGAACATCGGGCACACGCAGGCGGCTGCCGGCGTCGGCGGTGTGATCAAGATGGTGCAGGCGCTGCGGCACGAGGTGCTGCCGCCCACCTTGCACGTCGACGCGCCGTCGCCGCACGTGGAGTGGTCGGCGGGCGCGGTAGAGATCCTGACCGAGGCCGAGCCGTGGCCGGCCGGGGAGCGTCCGCGCCGGGCAGGAGTGTCGTCGTTCGGGATCAGCGGCACCAACGCGCACGTGATCCTCGAAGAGGCGCCCGCGGTCGCGCCGCGGCCGGTCGACCCACCGCGTCCGGAGGCCTTGCCGTTGCTGCTGTCCGCGCGGACGACCGACGCGCTGCGGACCCAGGCGCGCCGTCTGCACGACGCGCTGAGCGAACGTCCGGAGCTCGACCTGACCGACGTCGCGGCGACGCTGGCGCTGCACCGCGCGCAGCTGGAGCAGCGCGCCGCCGTCGTGGGCCCGGACCGGGAGACGCTGCTGGCGGCCTTGGCTCGCCTGGCAGCCGACGAGACAGGGACGGGCATCGCCAACGGCGCCGGTCAGACAGGCACGACAGCGTTCCTGTTCACCGGTCAGGGCGCGCAGCGCATCGGGATGGGCGCTGGACTGTACCGGGCGTTCCCGGCCTTCGCCGCCGCGCTCGACGAGGTGTGCGCGGAATTCGACGCACACCTGGGGCATTCGCTGCGGGACGTGATGTTCGGCGCGCAGCGCACCGGCACCGGACAGGAGGCGAGTGAGCTCGACGCGCCGGCCGCCGCGAGCGGCGCGACCGCCGAGACCCTGCTGGACCGCACCGAGTACGCCCAGCCCGCGTTGTTCGCGTTCGAGGTGGCGATGTACCGCCTCGTCGAGTCGTTCGGCGTGACGCCGGACGTGGTGGCCGGGCATTCGATCGGCGAGCTGGCCGCGGCGTACGTGGCCGGTGTGTGGTCGTTGCCGGACGCGTGCAGGCTCGTTGCGGCCCGGGGACGCCTGATGGGGGCGCTGCCGACGGGTGGGAGCATGCTGGCCGCCGCGGTGCCGGAGCGGCGGGCCGTGGAGCTGCTGGCGGCGGGTCATGCCGATCCGGCGGCCGCCGCGGTCTCGCTGGCCGCGGTGAACGCCCCCGACGCGGTGGTCTTCTCCGGAAACACCGAGGCGATATCGGCGCTCGAGTCGAGGCTGGTGGCCGAGGGCGTCAAGACCAGCAGGCTGCGGGTGAGCCACGCGTTCCACTCCGCCTTGATGGATCCGATGCTGACCGAGTTCGCGGAGGTCGCCGCGGGCCTGACGTACCACGAGCCCCGCATACCTCTGTGCTCCACGGTCTCCGGCGCGTTCGCCGGCGATTCGCTCGGCACGCCCGAGTACTGGGTGCGGCAGGTGCGCGAGGCGGTGCGCTTCGCCCCGGCGGTGCAGTCACTGCTCGATTCGGGTGTGCGCCTGTTCGTCGAGCTGGGCCCGGACGCGGTGCTGACGACCATGACCCGCGCCGCTCTGCCGACAGACCCCGCGGCGCGCGCATCGGTGGTCGCGGGATCCCGTCGCACGGTCGCCGAACCCGAGCAACTGGTCGCCGCGCTGGCAACCGCGCACTGTGCGGGCAGGCCGGTGCAGTGGGCGGCCTACTTCGGAGCTCGACCGCAGGCACGGATCACGCTGCCCACCTATCCCTTCCAGCACGAACGATTCTGGCTGCTGCCCGCGGAGGCCGCTGCGCCGCTCGCCGGTGCCGACTCCGCCGAGCATCCGCTTCTGCACGCCCAGGTGCAGCTCGCCGGCAAGGACGAGTGGCTGTTCACCGGCAGGCTCTCGCTGCGCACGCACCCATGGCTCGCCGACCACGCCGTCTTCGGCGCGGTCTTGATGCCAGGTACCGGATTCGTGGAACTGGCTCTGGCCGCTGGTGCCCGGCTCGGCGTGCCGCGCCTGGCGGAACTGGTGCTCGCGGCGCCGCTGATTCTCACCCCCGACGGTGCCGCGGACATTCAGCTCGCTGTGGGTGAACCCGATGCCGATGGGCACCGGACCGTGGCCGTCCACGCCCGCGCCGCCGACGCCTGGGTGCTGCATGCCCGTGGCCTGCTCACGCCCGCCGCGCCGACCGCGGCGCCGGATTGGTCCCAGGCGTGGCCTCCGGTCGCGGGCGATCCGGTCGACGGGCAGCAGGTGTACCGCGCACTCGGCGACCTCGGCTTCGGGTACGGCCCGGTGTTCCAGGGTGTTCGCGCCGCGTGGTCGCGTGGGGAGGAAGTCTTCGCCGACCTGGCGCTCGACACCGACACCGCAGCGCGCGCCACCGCCTTCGGAATACATCCGGCACTGCTGGACGCGGTGTTCCACGCGGCTGTCGACCCTCGCGCCGAGGGCGGGCCCGACGGCCGGGTGCCACTGCCCTTCGCCTTCGACGGTGTCCAGCTGGCACAGTCCGGCGTGGGTGCCTTGCGCGTCCGCATCGCCCGCACCGCACCGGACACCTTGAGCGTGGAAGCGGTCGACGAGACCGGTGCCCTCGTGCTGAGCGTGGATTCGGTGCGGGCCCGCCCGCTCGAGCAGCGGGCGCTGGCCCAGCTGCGCGGCGCGGCACCGTTGTTCGACCTCGAGTGGGTCGCCGTACCCACCGCCTCCAAGTCGGACGCCGGGCGCATCGTCGTGCTGGGGGACCCGGCGACCGTCGAGGCCCCCGAGCCCCCGGCCTCCTGTGCCGATCTCGCGGAACTCGCTGTGCTGCGGGATGCTCCCGACACGGTGGTGTGGTCGGCGCCCCGCGGAACCGGTGCCGGCGCGGCGGACGTACACGCCGGCGTGCTGACGACCCTCGCACTGCTGCAGGGCTGGATGGGCGCCGAACACCCCGGCCGGCTCGCGATCGTGACGCGCAGGGCCGCCGGACTGCCCGGCGAGGAACCCGATCTGGTCGGAGCCGCCGTGGCGGGCCTGGTGCGCAGCGCACAGTCCGAGCACCCTGGCCGGTTCCTGCTCATCGACCACGACAGCGACGCCCTGCCGATCAAGTCGCTCGCCGATGCCGTGGCCCAGGACGAACCGCACATGGCCGTTCGCGGGGGCCGGCTCCTGGCACCGCGACTGCAGCCGCTGCCCGCCACCGAACAGGGCGTGCCCCTGTCGTTCGACCAGGGCACGGTGCTCATCACCGGCGGCACCGGCGGCATCGGCGCGATCGTCGCCCGGCACCTGGTCGCAGCGCACGGCGCACGACGGCTGCTGCTGGCATCGCGGCGCGGTGCCGCCGTGGACGGCGCCGCCGAACTGGTCGCCGAGCTGACCGACCTCGGCGCCCACGTCCAGGTCGTGGCGTGCGACGTCACCGAACGCAGCGCGGTCCACGCCCTGCTGGCCGGCATCGACGCCGACGCCCCGCTGACCGCCGTCATCCATGCGGCGGGCGTTCTGGACGACGGCACGATCGACACCCTCACCACCGCGCAGACGACACGGGTGCTGGCGCCGAAGGTCGATGCGGCACTGCACCTGCACGAGCTGACCCGCGACCTGGATCTGTCGGCGTTCGTACTGTTCTCGTCCGCGGCGCCGTTGCTCGGCGGACAAGGACAGGGCAACTACGCCGCCGCGAACAGCGCGTTGGACGCGCTGGCACGCGCGCGGCGCAGCGCGGGCCTGCCCGCGCACTCACTGGCCTGGGGACTGTGGACCGTCGGCATGGCAGGGGTGCTCAGCGGCGACGGCGCCGAGCAGTACGCCCGCCAGATCCGGTCCAGGCTGGGCCTGGTCCCGATCGACCCGGAGTCCGGGATGGCGCTGTTCGACAACGCACTCGCGACCGATCGGGCGACACCGACGACGGCACTGCTGGACATGGCGGCGCTCACCGACCTGGCGCGCGGCGGCACACTGCCCGCCGTACTGCGCGGCATGATCCGGGTTCCCCAGGCCGCCGCGAGTACCGGTGTCGGCCTGGCGCAACAGCTGGCCGCGCTGCCCGACGCCGACCGCGACGGTGTGATCCTGCGCGAGGTGCGCAACGTCGCCTCGGCGGTCCTCGGCCACGTCTCCGGCGACGCGATCGACCCGCACGCGCCGTTCACCGAGCTCGGTTTCGACTCCCTCGGCGCCGTCGAGTTCCGGAACCGGCTCGCACAGCTGACCGCGCTGACGTGGTCACCGACGCTGATCTTCGACCACCCGACCGCCGCCGACGTGGCGAAACTGGTGCGAGCGCGGATCGAGGAATCCGACACCGGCGTGGTCGAGCAGGCACCGGCCGGTGTGCGCGGCACGATCACCGACCTCGTGTCGGGGGCGCATCGCCGCGGTGAGCTGGCAGGGGCGATGCCCCTGCTGACGGCGAGCTCGGCTCTGATGACCACGTACTCCGCCGACGAGGCCGGCGCGGAGCGCACGGCTGCGCAGCTCCTGGCGCGCGGCGCCGCGGCACCGGCACTGGTCTGCATCCCCTCGTTCCTGGCGGGATCGGGCCCCCACCAGTTCGCCCGCCTGGCTCGCGAACTGGGCGGCGAGCGGCGGGTCAGTGCGTTGCGGCTGCCCGGCATGCGCGCGAGCGACGACCTGCCGGCGACCTGGGCGGCGGCGATCGAGAGCCTCGCCGCGGCCGTCGCATCGGAACTCGAGCGAGGCCCGGTGGCGCTCATCGGCTATTCGGCCGGTGGCGCGATCGCCCATGCGGTCGCCCGGCGGCTCGAGGATGACGGCGCTGAACTCGCGGGCGTCGCGATGATCGACACCTACTCCCCGCAAGACCACGAACTCAACCGCCTCGTGCTCACCGACGCGCTGGGACAGATCCTGTCCCGGGACAACGCACTGACCCCCGTCGACGACCACGGCCTGGTCTCCATGGGCGGCTACGTGCGGATATACCCCGAGCGCGAGGCCGAGCCGATCGCCGCGCCGACGCTGAACCTGCGGGCCACCGTGACGCTGAGCAGCTTCGGGGAGGTCGACCCCGTCCCCGACTGGCAGCACCGTGGACCGGCCGAGTACATCGAGGCAGATCACTTCTCGATCATCGAGGAACAGGTGGCGGAGACCGCCGCGCACCTGCGGCGCTGGCTCGATTCGCTCAGCGACCACTGATGTCCGAACCTTCAGATCCGAGGAACGAGGACACATGACAGCCCTGGACGAGCCCGGCCGCCCGCGCGGCGCGCTCGGGCGCCTGCGCCGAGCATTCGACGACGTTCACGCGGTCCGCCGCCGCTTGAGGCACGACCACGTGTCGGCGGTCAAGTAATTCTCCGCGAGCTGCATTATCGGCGTCAGTCAATTCCCCACCCCTGTGGTCACGACTCCCCAGCGGGACGCTGACGCCGATCATGCTGCCGGCCACGCCCGAACTAGAGCCTTCCTGGAGAATCGGTCGAGTTTTCCATGAGAATGCTCGCAGATCCGCCAGAGGCACAAATCTGCTCTGTCCGCAAATCTGGCAGAGGCATATAGTTCGTTCGTCCGCAATGGGTTTGGCGAGAAAATCCAAGCTTGACAGCGTTGTGGAGTTTGCTTATATTCCAGTCGGCCAGGTTTCCGTCGATCGATATCCGAAGGTGTTCATGATCGCGCCTCCCGCGTTGCCAAAGTCCAGGCAGCAGTTGATCCTTTCCATTCTCATGTTGTGTTCAGTGCTGATTTGGATAGAAAACACTGTCCTGAGTACCGCGCTGGAGACCCTTGCGGACCCGGTCCGTGGACTGGGAGCCGATCCGGGTCAGCTGCAATGGGCGACCGGTGCGTACACCCTGGCCTTCGCCACGTTGATGTTCACCGCAGGAGCGCTGGGCGATCGGTTCGGCCACCGGACTGTGTTCTCCAGCGGGTTGGTGATCTTCGCCGCGTCCTCGCTCTGGGCGGCGTACGCAAGTGGTGCTTCCCAGCTGATTGCGGCTCGAGCTGCGATGGGGGTGGGCAGCGGGCTGATCACGCCGGCCATGATGGCCATCCTCATGTGGACCTTCACCGGCCCCGCGCGGGCTGCCGCGATCGGCATCTTCTCGACGTCGGCCGGTGTCGGAATGGCTGCCGGCCCGGTGCTGGCGGGAACCCTGCTCGATCATTTCTGGTGGGGCTCGGTCTTCCTGATCAATGTTCCGATCGCGGCATTGGCATTTATCGGGCTCGCGGTGCTGGTTCCGAATTTCCGCAGCCCCACTCCGCGGCCACTGGACCCCGCTGGAATGCTGCTGTCGATCGGTGGGCTCGTGGCGTTGGCCTACGGGCTGATCCGGGCCGGGCAGGTGACGGAGTGGAGTCGTACCGACGTTTGGGCGCCGATCGTATTCGGTCTGGTTCTGCTGGCCGTTTTCGTACTCGTCGAACTGCGTCTCAAGGCGCCCAGCTTCGATCCGCGACTGTTCGCGCAACGCGCATTCGGTGGCGGCAACGTGGCGCTCGGATTGCTGCTCTTCGGTGTAGCCGCCATCACCTTCTATAACGCGTTCTACCTGCAGGGCGCGCTCGGATTTCCGCCGATGAAGGCGGGTTTGGCCAACATCCCGACCGCACTCGGCGCGCTCGCGGGGGCGCCCCTTGCCTCGCGTCTGGTGCGCCGTCTGCCGCTGCGCCTTGTCGCCGTGCCGGCGCTCACCGTGGGTGCGCTGACCATGGGTGGGTACGCGTTCCTCGGGCTCCAGACCCCACTCGTCTGGATCGAGATCCTGCTGTTGCTGCAGGGCCTCTCGGTCGGCATGGTGATCGGCCCCGTTACGGCCGCATTGATCAGTGACCTGCCGCTGGAACAGGCTGGTGCGGGATCGGCCGTCACCAACACCGTGCGACAGACCGGAAGCGTGATCGGAATCGCGGTGGGCGGCACGATCATGTCGATCGTGTACCGACGTGCGATCGAACCTTCGCTGACGGGTGCATCCGGTCCGGTGCGGGAGCAGGCGCAAGTCTCCGCCGAACAGGCCCGTCACGTCGCCGCCACCATCCACCAGCCCTCTCTTGCCCGGGCTGCCGACAACGCGTTCATCCATGCCATGCACGTCGGCGCGGGCTGGATCGCGGCCATCGCACTCCTCGGAACGGCCGTGCTGCTGGTCACCCTGCCTGCTGCCGGAAAGAAGAAGACCCCGGCACCGCAGCCGTACCGCGAAGAGGCCCGCAGCGCCGAGCCTCGATCCACCGCGTGACGGGCTGTCTGCAAAACATCGCCGGCCTCCAACTGCGGGCTCAGCAGCGGAAAACTTCACCAAGTGAGTCAAGGCCCATCTTCTAGGGGGCTTTGACTCATGTTCTGGCTCAAATCGAAGGAGACCCCTGTTGTCGAAAATCAATGATCCCGCTGTGCGCGCGGTCGAATCGGAGCAGGATTATGTGTCCTCCTTGTACGAGCTGGTCACCGAGCGGATTTCCGAGGCGCGAGTACAGCGCGCGAGTGTGCTGAAGGCCCCGGCGGAAAGCGCCGGTGAGGCATACGAGAGGGAAATCGCCGCCGAGCGCCTGTCCAAGGAGATCGGCCGGCTGGAGGGCGCCGAGAAGGGCCTGGTCTTCGGGCGCATCGACTGGACGGATGGCACGGCCCTGCGCATCGGGCGGATCGGACTGCAGACGGAGGAGGATGACCTGCCTCTCCTCGTGGACTGGCGCGCGAACGCGGCGCGGCCCTTCTACGAGGCGACACCGGTCCACCCGATGGACCTGCGGCGGCGCCGGCACCTGCGCGTCGAGGAGCGCACGGTCGTCTCGGTGAGCGACGAACTGCTGGACGGGACCGCCCCGACCGACGAGGACGTCGTGGGGGACGGCCCGTTGACCGAGGCTCTGTCGGCACGGCGTACGGGCAGGATGCACGCGGCCGTCGCGACGCTGCAGGCCGAGCAGGACGAGATCGTCCGCTCCGCCCACCGCGGGGTGACCGTCGTGCAGGGCGGGCCAGGCACCGGCAAGACGGTGGTCGCGCTGCACCGGGCGGCCTACGTCCTGTACGCGTTCCCGCGCGCCGCGGACGAGGGTGTCCTGGTCGTGGGCCCGAACGCCCGGTTCATCGACTACATCTCCCAGGTCCTTCCCTCGCTCGGAGAGAACGACGTCGTTCTGGCGACCTGCCGGGAACTGGCCGGAGTGTCCCCGGACGCGGTGGGCTCGTTCGACACGGCGCGCCTCAAGGGCAGTTCCGACCTCGCCGACGCCCTGGCCGGCCTGATGCGCGTCCACCAAGCTCCCGCCGGTGACTTCGCCGTGCGGGTCGGACAGGAACTGGTTCACCTCCCCGGCCGGGAAGTCGCCGCGGCACGCGACGCCGCCGTGGCAGCCGTACAGGGGCACAACCCCGCGCGCCAGGTGTTCAAAGAGCTCTTGGTCGACGCCGTCACCGACGCGATGCAACGGGACATGGGCGACCTCCTGGAACAGATCGACGCCGATGCCGAAATGATGACGGGCATCAACCTGGACCGGTTCACGGGAGCCGCCCAGCGACGTGTCGAAGGTGCACCCGACCCAGGTCCGGTCCACGAGCTGGACGTGGACGCCATCCGAGCCGATCTCCTCGACGACGCCGGAGTCGACCGAGCGGTCGAGGTGTTGTGGCCGCGGCTGGTACCCGGTGACCTCGTGAAGGCGCTCCTGACGAACGCCGACGCTCTCGCCGAGCGCCTGCCCCGCCTGACCGCGCAGGAGCGGTCGCTTCTGCTGCGCGGTGCGGACGACCCGTGGACCGATGCCGATGTGCCGTTGCTGGACGAGGCGGCGAGCCTGGTCGACGGCCCCCCCGAGCGGACGTACGGGCACGTCGTCGTCGACGAGGCGCAGGAACTGACCGCCATGCAGTGGCGGATGATCGTCCGCCGGTGCCCGTCAAGGTCGATGACGCTGGTGGGTGACTTCGCCCAGGCGGGCCCGGTCGCGACGGCACGCGACTGGAAGGAAGCACTGAGCCCGCACGTCGGACCGCGGTTCAAACTGCACGACCTGACCGTCAGCTACCGGACGACGCAGGAGATTCTGGAGAGCGTCCGGGACCTGCTCACGCGGATCGCTCCGGACCAGAAGCCCACGCGGTCACTGCGAAGCGGTGAGAGCCCTCGCACCACGACCACACCTCCGGACGGGTTGGCCACCGCCGTCGTTCAGGAACTCCGCGCCCAGAGCACCGTGCACCCGGGCGAGCTTCTGGGAGTGATCTGCGCGGACACCAGGGTGAGCGAGCTGGCGGCCCAGGGCATCGCCCACCACGCACGCATCGTGCCGGCGTCCGAAGCGCGCGGCCTGGAATTCGACGGGGTCGTCGTCGTGAGCCCCGAGGAAATCATCACGGCCCGCCCCGGTGGGGAGCGGGACCTGTACGTAGCCCTGACCCGGGCCACCAAGCGCCTCTGCACGATCGCCGTCCAGCCCGCCTGACGACTCGGCGCCCGCGGCGACGCCGCGGGCGCTCTCGTGCCGTTTCGCGTGCGCGAGAGCGGACGGAACTCGTCCGTCCTCGATCTGCGGCGGCACACGCGATCAGGTCGGGGCCATCGAACGCGGCAATCGTTTCAGTGGGCCTGTGCTCAACTTTCACTGCAGAGATGCTTTATCGATCGAGCGTGGTGGAAGCATAGGAACTCCCGCCATCGCAGGTCAGCAGGCACCTCTTCCTATTCCCCGTCCACCGACAGCCCACCACGCGGTGGCTGGTTCGGGGTGGACAGTTCCCGCCGCTCCGTGCCATGCTCATTTTTAAGTGAGAAAACGGGGGATCAGTGATATGGGTAGCGTGAAGAACAGGCTGGCGCGGCAACCGATTTCGAGCGGCGGAAATCACGAAAACTGCAGCAGTCAGATAGACTACAATTACTTGGCGCGCGATATATCTGGCAGGCGAGCTTTCCCGCGGGCTGGGCGATCCCTGTTGCAGACTGAGATAGCGCTGATAATCGAAGACGACATTCGTCGATACAGTATCGAGGGAATGCTTCGTTCACTCGACATCCAGTTGACGGTGCAATCCATCACGGATATCGAAGATCTCTCGACGTTCTGCAACGGTCAGCTGATCATTTCAGATGGCAATGCTTTGGGGTCTATACCTGGCGAGATCGCTGAAAAGCTGCGCATCCAGAACATGCATGTACTGATCCTGGTGGATTCGGCAGACATTGTCGAGCAATCCTGGGTCGATCATGCAAACGGCTTCCTGGACTGGGCGGATCTCCGCCCCGAGACCCTGCGCGAAGCGATCGTCGACGTGAAGGCTGGACGATTTCATGTGTCGGCGACCCTGGCGCGACGATCCGTGACGGCGCCCGACCAAGCCGGTGACGACACCACCTCGAAGCGCGCGTCGATGATTGCGCTGACGGCACGTGAACACCAGGTACTGCGCCTGATTGCCGAGGGCCTGAGCAACCGGCAAGTCGCTCGATCGCTGGGTATCTCCGAACATGGAGTCAAACGCACGGTCGGCATCATTTTGGCCAAGCTCAACTGCCCGAATCGGACTCTTGCGGTTGTTCGAGCCATAGAGTCGGGGCTGCTCGTCATGTGAGGTGTCGACCCATGGGCGAAGTTCTGCCCGTCGGCACGGCTGAGGTGGAACCCTGCCCCACTTCCGGGACTGGGATCCCCAGGGTCAGACCGGCTCCGCGGGCAGGGCTTCGACTTCCTCGGTTTCCACCACCGCAAGGCGGAATCGTGGAGATGGCGGGGTGAGTTCTACTTGCAATGCCGGATTCGCGCGGCTACGACACGCTCGAAGACCGAACGGCCGATGCACGCCGTGGCCGCTGATCTCAACCCCGCAGGAAGTTCGACCTGGTGGGCATCGGGAGCGCCGCGTCAAGGAGGGCAAGACCCGGAGCGAAATAGCCCGATGCCTCAAGAGATATGCGGCTCGGGAGGTCTTCCACCTGGTCGGACGGTTACAGCCAGGACCCCGCTCATAGGGGCTGTGACAGAAGGCCGTGGGCGACAACGGGTTCCACGCCGTGGCCTACGACGTGCCCTCCCAGATGCCCTGGGATCAGGGAAGCGTGTTCCACTCGGACAGGGGCGCGGGCAGTACACCAGCTGCCGCACTCGTACGAGTCAGTCCTGCGTGGGAAGCCACCCTCGCTGGACGGCGTGGACGCCGGCTTCGAAGCGGCTGCGGGCGCCGAGGCGCTCCATGAGTTCGGCGGCCAGACGCCTTGCGGTGCGGGGGGAGACTCCGAGTCGGGTGGCGATGGCCTGGTCGGTGAGTCCGGTGGCGAGGAGGTGCAGGACCTCGGTCTCCTGGCGGCTGAGATCTCGGGGTTGCTGTGCGGACGGCTGTCCGAGAGGGGTGGAGTCCGACCAGATCTGCTCAAACAGGGCGCACAGCGCCGCGATCGTGCCTTGGTTCGACACCAGTACGGCGCCGTCTCGCGCGTCGGCCGGGTCGACCGGCAGCAGCGCCAGTCGGCGGTCGACGATGATCAGACGGGTGGGCAGGGTGGGCTTGGTCCGTACTTCGGCGCCGCGGGAGGCGAGCCAGGAGAGGTGGTCGAGAGTGGGACGGTCGTTTCGGACGCTGTCCAGGTAGACGGTCCGGACCCGCACGCCCCGGGAGAGCAGGGCGGTGTTCGGGGTCCTGCTGGCTTCCAGATCCGCGGGGGAGTGCGAACCGCCGGGAGCGAAGGTCATGACCTCCGAGGTGGCGTCATCGCCGAGCCGGGCCAGCCGCGCACGGATGGCGTCGATCCCTTGTAGGAGCTCGTGGCTGGGATCGTGCTGCGTCGGTCCGATCAGTGACGACTGGGCCAACAGGCGTGCGGCGGCGGCGCGGGAGGCCTTGACGCGCAGTTGCTCCTGTGCGAGCTGTGCCTCCTGGCGGGCGAGCAGGAGGTCCATCGCGTACTGCGGGGAGACTGCCTGGAAGCGGGTGCTCTCCCGGTCGGTGAGGTGCACGAGCGAGAGTTCGCTGAGTCGGTCGAGAGCGGTGCGGATCTCCGCCTCGGTACGGCCGAGATGCTGGGCGAGGGCGGCGATGCCGTCGCCCGGGCGCGTCAGGATGGACAGGTAGATCTGCTCCGACAGGGGGTCCAGATCCAGGGATTCCAGCATGGCGGACTCTCACAAGGTGCGCAGGGACGGCGTCGACCGCCAATTGGCAACCATGACAACCTACTTCGTCGCGGATATGCAGAACCGTGACCGAGTTGAATGATTGTCGGCTCCTGGGTGAACAGATCGACTGCTGCCGATGTCGGGGCGGCTGCGCGCCGCCCCGGGACGACCGGCCCCGCGGACGCCTGCCGGGGAGGCCCGATATGACGTCGCGTCAAGTCCGCGCGTCGGGTCGGCACATCACGCGGTGATCCGCAGCCGTTCCGCGAAGGCGCGTGCGAGGCGGTGGTCGCGTTCCACCGCTGCCGCGTCGCGGTCCGCCAGCAGCGCCCAGCCGAGCGCGGTGGAGGAGAGCAGGTCCGAAGTCGCCGCGATGGTGTCGCCGTTGCGGACCCTGACCTCCAGGCCCCGGCAGGTGGGCAGGGTCTGGATCTCGTGGAGGACCTCGGCGTTGGCCACGGTTCCAGGTCGTGGCGCGACGAACATCGCCACCCGCACCGTGCGCGCGAGCTCGAAGGTGTCCGGAACGGCCCCTTGGACGCCGCCCAGGTACCGGACGGTGCGTTGGATGCCGTTGTCCCCGGTGGCCAGGGCCGCGGCGGCGGCCATGCCGCTGCCCGCCACACGGGCGTTGACCTCGATCAGACGTGGGCCGTCCGCGGTGAGCATCACCTCGGTGTGGGCGGGGCCGAAGCGGAAGCCGAGCGCGTCCAGGGCCCCACGGACGTAGTCCACCAGTTCCTCGTGTCCGGGACCGGCGAAGGGCAGGAACTCCACGTCCTGGTAGACCGCGAAGTGCCCGGCGTTGGCGACCTTGCGGTAGCGGCACAGGTCGGTGACGGTGTGTCGGCCGTCGTGGCTGAAGGTGTTGACGACGTACTCCGTGCCGGTGAGCCGCCGTTGGACGACGACCTCCTCGTTGACCAGCCCGACCGCGTTGCGCCGACCGAGCAGCGCGGTGACGGCCGCCTGCCAGTTCCGGCCGCCCTCGACCAGGGTGACGCCGTCCGTGCACACCGCTGCCGCCGGTTTCACCACCAGGTCCTGGCCGGCGAACGGCGGGGCGGTCAGGAGCGGGGCGGCCTCGTCGGGATGGCGTACCGTCAGGGTCGGCGTCACCGGCAGTCCGTGCCGGGCCAGGGCCTGCTGCATCAGGCCCTTGTGACGGCGGTGGGGGGCGAGTTCCGGGTCGTTGGCCAGGTGCGGTGCGAGACGGGCGGCCAGGTGGTCGGCGAGCAGCACTCCGCTCTCGGCTCCCGGCAGGACGGCGGCCACGTCCAGCCGGTCGAGCGCCCGGAGCAGGGCGTCCAGCCCCTCCTCGGCCCGGAACCGGGCGTCGAAGTCCTGGGGGCGGAACGCCGCGGTGAACTGCGGGGCCGGTGGCGGGTCCGAGCAGACCGCGACCGGCGAGAAGCCCGCGCGCCGCAGCGCGGGCGCGTACATGACCCCGGAGGAGT
This sequence comes from Streptomyces yokosukanensis, assembly GCF_001514035.1. Taxonomy (GTDB): domain Bacteria; phylum Actinomycetota; class Actinomycetes; order Streptomycetales; family Streptomycetaceae; genus Streptomyces; species Streptomyces yokosukanensis. Next base: position 427,385 of record NZ_KQ948212.1, read on the forward strand.
AGGGGTCGACGATCACGACGGTCCGCGTCCCCATCAGCACCCCTGCCGGGGCTGGCCGGTCGCGTACAGGGCGCCGGTGGCGATCCGGTCGGCGACCGCGCGCCGGTCGATCTTGCCGTTCGGCGAGAGCGGCAGGGAGGCGACCGCCACGACCTCCTCCGGCGCCTCGGGACCAAGTCGGCGCCGCAGCTCTCGGGTCAGTCGGGCGGCCGAGCCCGGGTCGGCGCTCTCCACGACGAGCACGACGGCGCCGCCCCGCTCCGGTCCGGCCTGCACGCAGCAGGCGAGGCGGACGGAGGATTCCCAGGTCGCCTGCGCTTCGATGAGACCGAGATCGACGAAGACGCCGCGCCGTTTGACCCGGGAGTCGCGGCGGCCGGTGACGACGAGGTTGCCGTTCGGATCGAGCCGCCCCAGGTCCTGGCTGTCGAACTCTGTCTCGCCGGCCCGGCGGCGCAACGACGCGTGGTCGGTGGGTGTGCCCGTTCCCTCCAGGTAGCCGAACGAGCCGTGCGGGGTCGCGATCCCGATCCGGAACACCTCGTCACCGACCGAGGTCTGCTCCTGCGGGCTGTTCGGGGCTGGTGACAGTCGGCGCAGTCGTGTGCCGGGAAGCGGCTGTCCGACGGGCTGGATCCCGGCGGTGGGTTCGGCGGGAACCTGGTACCAGAACTTCGCCAGGGTCGTCTCCGAAGGCCCGTACAGGTTGACGACCTCGGTGTGCGGCGCCGACTCGCGCCACGCGGCGACCTGGGCGGCGTGCAGGGGCTCGCCCGCGAACAGGGTCCACCTGAGCCGGTTCAGCTGCAGGCCGGGGGCGGCGGCCAGCCAGCGCGCCGCGAGGCTCGGCACCGCGTGGAGCACTTCGACGTCCTGCTCGGCGAGCCAGGGGAGAACCGCGTTCGGGTCGGCCCGCACCGCGGGTGGCGCGACGACGAGCTCGGCGCCGGTGGTGAGCGTCAGGAACAGCTCTCGGAACACGACTTCGAAGGAGGGCGGGCTGATCAGGGCTACGGCCGTCCCGGGGCGCAGGCCGAGGGCGGCTGCCTCCCAGGAGACGAAGTGCGAGACGCCCGCCTCGTTGGACACGATGCCCTTGGGTGTCCCCTGGGTGCCGGAGGTGAAGCCGAGGTAGCCCGCGTCCGGCGACAGGACCCGCGGGTCGGCGACGCCGGGCCCGCAGGCGAGATCCTCGGACACGCCGATCACCAGACCTGGGCGGCCCGTTTCGAGCAGCGCGTCCCGCCGGGCCGGGGGCAGGTTGGGGTCGAGCAGCATCGGGACCAGCCCGGCGGCCCGCACCGCCAGGTGAGCGGGCGCCAGATAGGTCGGGTCGGTGACCTCCAGGGCCGCCACCGTGCCCGCGGGCAGGCCGGAACCGCTCAGCCGGGCGGTCCAGGCGTGCACGAGGTCGCTGAGATCGCGGTACCGGAGCACGGCACGGGGTCCGCGCACAGCCGGGGCGAGCGGCCGGAGGGCGGCCGCGGTGAGGACTCGCTCGACCAGGAGTGAGTGCCGGGCGCCGTCCGGAGCGGGGAGCGCGTCGAGGACGGGGAGCGCACCGGGTGCGGAGGGCGTCATGCCGCCGCCCGGGCCTGGGAGACGGCGTCGAGGACGGCCTGGTGGATGGTTTCGAGGTCGTCGGCGGAGTAGATGGTGAACACGTCGACGGGGGCGCCGAGGCGCTCGTCCAGCAGCAGGGACAGGAACGCGGCGGTCAGTGAGTCGCCGCCGAGGTCGAAGAAGTTGTCCTGCGGGGAGACCTGCGGTACTCCCACGACCTCGGCGACGAGGGCGAGGGTCTGGCTCAAGCGAGGTGCGGTGGGTTCCACGGAACTGCTCCAGTCACTGGGAGGGAAGCACGGAGGGGAAGCGGAGACCGGCCGTGCCGGTCGGGTCGCAGAAGGCGAGCCGGAACTCGCTGGTGTAGGTCCGGCCTTCGGCGTCGGGCAGCCAGGTCTGCTGGGTGTCGGGCAGCATCTCCACGAACTTGAGCGCGGGTTCGGCGTCGGGGGCGGCGGCGCGCAGCACCCGTCGGACGCTGCTCGCCAGCAACTCGACCAGGACCGGGGCGGCGAAGTCGACGTGGACGGGTTTGGTCTCGCCGGGGGCCTTCACGAACACCTGCCGCGGCAGTCCGTGCCGGCGGGCCCAGGCGCGGGCGGCGGCGAAGCGCGCGGCGGGGTCGGGCAGCTGCGCGAAGTCGAGTTCGCGCACCGGGATCCGCCAGCCTTCGCGGCTGATCACGACCTGGTCGAGGGTGATCCGAGGACGGTGCCTCTCGACGGGGAACAGGTCGAAGGTCCGCAGCAGCAGAGACTTGAGGACCTCGCCGAACAGGTCGACCGCGGTGAACTCGGCGCCGTCGGGCGCCACGACCCGCAGGCTCCCGTCCCGCTCGCGGATCCGGGCGTCCGCGCCGAGCAGAACGTGGCCGTGCCGGGGGAGCGGTGTCTGCGGAGCCAGGGCGATCCGGCGGTCGGTCGGCCGGATCAGGGCCGGGTGCGAGCGCACCGTGAAGTGCGGGCGGCTTTCGGGCGGCAGCAGCGGCAGCAGGCGTGGCGCGGGGAAGGTGGCGTCCAGGGCGCGGGTCAGTTCGGACGGGTCGCGATGGCGCGGCACCATCGTGAGGTAGTCCATCGAGTTCATCGCCGCGTGGACCTCGCCGAGCACGAGCGTGAAGCGGCCGGCCTCGACGTCGCGGGCGCTGGGCGCGGCGAGCATGACGTCCGGGCAGACCGTGCGGGCCTGTGTCCAGCCGGCGGCGGGGGCGTCGAACAGCTCCCGCACGGCCGCCGCGACGTCGGTACGGGCCACGTCGACCCGGCGCGCCGTCTCGGGCACCGGCAGCACCTTGCGCCAGCGCAGGTGGAACTCGGCCAGCGCCTCGTCCACCACGGTGCGAAGCTCCGCCCCGAACATCGTCATGCACGTGGTCCAGAACGCGGCCGCGTCAACCTCGTCGGTCCCGGCGGTCCGGCTCTGGACGCGGCGGTAGGCGGCATCCAGGCGCGGTCGCAGCTGTTCACCGATGTGCCAGGTCAGCCAGCGGACGCTGTCGAGGACGAGGGTGAGCGGCCGCAGCGCGTCGACGAAGGAAGCGCCGAGCCCCACGGTCACGTCGCGACGGCACTCGAGGTAGGCGAGGGTCCGGCCGCCGTAGGCCAGGCCGTCGTTGCGGGTGGCGGGCGCCCCGGTGAGTGCGGTGTGCGTCGCCTCCAGCCGGTCCAACTCGGCCCGCAGGCGGTCGGGCTGGTCCCAGACCTGCTGCAGATCGGCCCGTGCGTCGACGAGGGCCCGCACCGGCGCCTGGGCCGCCTCGCGGACCGCGGGGTCCTCGATCCGGTCCAGCGCCGCGAGCAGTTCCTCCTCGGACGTCGGCGAGGTGGGGAGCTCCAGCCGCCACACCAGCATGCGCCGCCGCCGCAGCAGCGCGAGCCGTTCGTACACCGCCGGCTCGTCGAGGGCGGCACCGCGACTGTGGGAGCGCAGTCGCCGGGCGAGTTGCCGCGCCGTGGCGGTGCCGTCCGCCAGGCGCAGCAGCAGCGCGTCGAGAGGGTCGACGGCGGGTGCGGTACCGTCCGCGAGGACCACCGTGTCGCCGTCGAGGCGGACCAGCGGGCTGCGCCGCGGGCACAGCCACGGGCCGAGGTCGAACGCCGTCTCCAGCCGCCGCGCCAGAGCCTCGACGGGCCAGCGCTCCAGGTGGACGACGGCGTCGTCGACCAGTCGGGGCCCGCTGCGGACGGTCACACCGGGCCGGCGCGGATCGATCGCGGCGAAGGCCGTCGGCCCGAAGAACCCGATGGACTCGTTCTTGAGGCAGTAGCGCTGCCAGTAGGCGGCGACGGCCTGTTCGCGGGTGCGCTGCTTGGTGTTGCCGGGCCGCCCGGTGGCGAGTTGGCGCAGCAGCGGCTCCACGGCGTTGTCCCAGAAGCGGGGGTTCTGCCAGGTCACCGCCAGCCGGAAGGCGTCCGAACGGGCGACGGCGCCGATTTCGCGGCTCCGGTGTTCACCTGACTGCTCCCAGGCACGGGCGTAGCCTTCGGCGGTGGCCGCTCCCGGCTGGTCGGCGGCGCGATCGGCGAGGTCGGCCAGGAAGGGATCGGCGAGCCGGGCGACGGAGGCGGCGGGAAAGCCCGCGCTGCGGACCATGGCGCTCGGCCACAGTTCCCACCCGCCCACGCTGATCGGCGCGGCAGCCTCCGTCGCGGAGCCGTCCGTGGCGGCACTGTCCGTGGCCGTGCTGTCCGTGGTGGTGCTGTCCCGGGCGGTCACGGACGGCTCCCCGCGAGCGCGCCGACCCGGGCGGTGTCCGTGCTCTGCGACTCCCGCACGTGCGCCAGCAGTCCGTCGCGCAGCGCGTCGAGGTAGCGGCGCGCCGCCGTCGGGTCCACCTCGCCCGCGTCGCCGATCAGACGGAGCATGAAGCCGCCGTCGGCGAGCGGTACGACGTACAGCGCCAGGTACTGCTGCTCGAAATCGTCGGTGCGGTCGGCGTAGTCCGCCTCCGTGAGCCCGTCCACGACGTCGGGGAAGAAGTTGACCACCAGTTGGCGGTGGCCCGCGAGCCAGCCGTGGGCGGGCGCGCCCTCGGGGGCGCAGGTGCGCCAGAGGTACTCCCACGGGGTGTGCTGGTAGGGGAGGATCTCCTGCCAGGCCGTGCGGGTGGCGGCCAGCGCGCCCCGCAGGGTGCCGAGTTCGCGATCGCGCAGCCGCACCGGGACGCAGGTGTTCAGCCAGCCGATCGTGGTGGCCGAGCCGGGCGTCCGGCCGCCGGTGATCAGACGCAGCGTCAGGTCGTCCGCGCCGCAGGCCGAGGCCGTGGTTGCGGCGATCGAGGACAGGACCAGCACCGACGGCGTGGCCGCGGTCGCCCGGCAGGCCTGACGGACCGCACCCGGCGGCAGCGCGACGTGCACGCTGTACCAGGCGGTGCCCCGGGTGTCGCCGCGCGGTGCGTCGGTGAAGACGGGCACGGGGGTGGCCTGGTGGGGGGAGACGCCGTCCAGGTGCCGCCGCCAGAAGCGGGCCGCCGCCAGGCCCTGGTGCGTGTGCGGGTCGAACTCCGCGCGCTGCCGCTCCACCCAGGCGAGGTAGCCGTCGGCCGCGTCGTCGCCGGGACGGGCGGGCACGCCGGTCGACAGCTCCCGTCGCACCAGGGCGACGCTCACCCGGTCGGCGATGAAGTGGTCGAACAGGGCGAAGGCGGTCCGGGCGGGCCGGCCGCCACCGTCCCGGTGACGGATCACGGTGAGCCGCCACCGCGGCTCGCCCGGGGTGTGCGGGAAGTCCTGGTGCCGGGATCGGGCGATGAACTCCCGCACGTCCGCGGGCGATTCGCAGGTGTGGTGGTGGAGTCGGACCTGCAAAGGCTCCTGCTGGACGACCCCGTCGGGGCCGTGGTCGACGATGCGCAGGGCGGACTCGCGGTCGGCCAGGCGCTGGGCCCGCCGCAGGAGCTCGTCGTCGGTCACCTCGTCGGGGACGGGGAAGTCGGTGTGGATCTCGCCCGCGCCGAACGGCGAAGGGCGCAGCAGCAGGGATTCCTGCTGCCAAGACAGCGGGCTGAGCCGCAGGACGGGGGTCGCCACGTCAGTGTCCTCGTTTCACGACGGAAGGCAGAAGAGCGGTTCGAGGGCCGGTGCGCTCGGCGTCGCGCCGTCCGCGCCCGGATCGGCGCGGTCGCACTGGTCGGCCAGGTGGGACAGGGCGCGCAGCAGGCCGGCCGACGACAGTTCGGGACCACGGGCGCGGCGGGGACGCAGCGGCATCGCGCCGACGTCGGACCAGACCAGACGCCCGGTCTCGTCGATCCGGGACCGGGCCCGGCCGCGGTTGTCGGGGTGGAGACAGAAGGGCACGTCCAGCAGACCCCGGCGAAGCGCCAGGAGCAGGGCGGTGCCCACGTCCGGGGCGAGGCCCAGGGTGGCGTCGACGAGCGCGCGGGCCTCCTGCAGCACCGGGTTCGACTCACCTGATGCCGTCTCAGGGGCGCTGGGCCGACCGAAACCCTGGGCGAGACGTACGTCGCGGGCCGCCTGCCGCAGTGCGCGGACGTTGTCCGCGACGGCCGGGATCCGGTGTGCCTCGACGCTCGTCTTCACGATGAGCCGGTCGGCACCGCCCCGCACGGCCAGCAGCGCGGCCCGTGTCCCGAGCCGCCGTGCACCCGCCGCGGTCGTGGGGTACCGACCCATGTAGCCGTACAGGACCACATGCCGGTCGACGCCGTCGAGGTGCTCGTCGGCGAGGGTCCGCAACGCCGCCAGGGCCTGGAGGTCCTGGCCGTGGTGGATCTGCTGGGCGTAGCTGAGCGAGACGCTGCGCAGGCCGTGCTCCGCGAAGAACATCGCCTCCAGCACGCTGACCGCCACCAGCAGCGACGGCGGGCACAACTGCCCGAGCAGGCAACCGCCGAACGTCTCCAGGTGCGGTTCGACGTGCCCGCCGCGCGTCGCGGCCAGGGCTTCGCAGGCGTGCCGCCAGTTCTCGACGGAGTCGCGCACCGGGAGCCTGCCGTAGGGCAGGCAGTACGACAGTGGACCGCCTTCGGTGGCGAACAGCCCGGCGGCCGTCATCGACCGCACGATGTCCATCGGTGCCGCGCAGCCGTGCCGGACCTGGATCTGGAACGCGGCGCCCGACAGTCCGGCGATCATCTCCCGCGTGGTCCGGGGACCGGCGGTGACCAGCGGGTAGCCGTTGAGGGGCGCTCCTGCGGCGAGGGCTTCTCGCAGGGCGGCGTAGTCCCCGGTCCGGGTGTAGCTGTCCAGGGTGATGGTGCCGGTGGTCGCCGCCGGGACGGCCGCGACCGCGGCGAGGCCCGCGCGCATCGCGGCCGGGTCGGCGAACCCCATCCGCGGCTGGACCACGATCTCTCCCGCGGCCCTGGCTCGCGCGACGCGAGCGCCGAAGTCGTGCCGCGATCCCGTCGGGGACGGCGCGGGCGCGGTGGCGCTCACCGGGCCATCGCCGCCGTACCGGCCAACTCGGCCGCCCTCGTCGCGCCGGCGGCCTTTGCGGCCTCTGCGGCCTCGGCGGGATCGACGGCCTCGGCGGGACCGGCTGCCCCAGCGGGCCGAGGAGATCCGATCAGCCGGATCAGCCCCAGGTACTCCCGGAACCGCACGACCGCGTCGGGTCCCTCGAAGACCGCGTCGAATCCGGCGGCGGTCAGCCGCCGGGCGCGCTCGCGCTCCCCCGCGCCGCCCTGCGTACCGAGCATGCCGCCGATCACCACACGCGGCCCGGACGAGACCCGGTGGGCCCGCAGCCGGCCGACGACGCGCTCTCCGTCGAGCGCTCCGTGGCCGTTGACGGAGCTGAGCACGACCAGATCGGGCTCCAGCGTGCCGCACGCGTCGAGCAGCAGTCGGTCCGGCACGCACGGGCCGAGATTGTGGACGTGGCAGCCCAGCTCGGTGAGCAGCAGCTCGAGGTAGACCAGGTTCCAGGTGTGGGAATCGGAGGACACGGAGCTGAGCAGGACCGACACGGGTGGACGGGTGGTGGGGGAGCCGGGCGGCGGTGGTGCGGTGGTCATGTGGACATCCCTGTCAGGACGAGTGGTCGAGGGTGCCGCGGCGTCGGCCGCGCCGCACGATGGCGTGGAAGCTGAGCAGGCACACCGCCAGCCAGCCCGCGCCGACCAGGGCCTCCCATGCGGCCTGGACCAGGATCGGCTCCCAGGCCGGCGCCGGGCCGAGGATCAGCCGGATCGCGCGCAGCCCGTGGGTGACCGGCAGGACCGAGGAGACCCAGCGCACGGGGGCGGGATAGACGTCGACCGGCACGTCGACCCCGCACAGGGCCATCAGGGTGACCACGGCGACGTTGGTGACGATGGGCTGCGCCGAGCGGAAGCCGAGCAGGAGCCCGCCCGCGAAGGTGGCGAAGCAGAAGGCGGAGCCGGCGACGAGGACGAGTACGGGCAGTGCGAGCGGCAGACGCGCCCACGGCAGGGGGACGCCGAACAGGAGGCCCGCGACGGTCAGGGCGCCGGCGGCGGACACGGTGGCGTCGGCGACGAGGTACGAGCCGCGGGAGGCGAGTACGACCGCAGGGTGGGTGGGGGAGGCCGCGAGCAGCGGCAGGGTGCCGGTACTGCGCTCCCAGGCGACCATGTTGACCGCCCACATGCCGACCATGCCGGCGAGCAGGACCGCGTTGCCGACGAGCAGGTACTGGGTGCGTTCGGCGGATCCGAGCATCCGCCCGACCAGGGCGAAGAACGCGACCTGGGCGAGGACCCGCACGAACCAGGCGCCGAGCCAGGTCTTCCAGGTGAAGATGGTGCTGTAGTCGCGCGCGCCCACCCGGAAGGCGTGCCGGACCACCGATGCGTTACTCATGTGATCGCCAACTCCCCGCGTGTGCGCAGCCGTCGGAGGATGTGCGACAGGACGACGCCGCCCGCGAGCCCGGCCGCGACGCCGAGGACGGCGATGGCGCCCAGACCGAGGGCGGGATGCGGCACCGGTCCGGGGGCGACGGCTGCGCGCAGCAGGTCGGCCGACCACGACAGGAAGACCGGGCGGGTGAACGGCTGCAGCCAGCCCGGCAGCACGGCGACCGGCACGAGGATGCCGCCGAGCACGTAGAAGGGGAAGCTGGCGGAGTTGGAGAAGGTGACGGCGTTGCGTGCCAGCACGAACAGAGCCGCCATCAGCAGCGCCGTGGCCGCCATCGCGAACAGGGTGACCGTGAAGGAGGCCAGGAACACCGTCCAGTGACGGATGGTCACCGGGGCGTCCAGCACGTACCGGGCGAAGACCCAGGTCTCCGTGAACGCGAACCCGGCCGGCAGCAGCGTCGCGCTGATGCGCCCGAGCACGACGGCGGCGAACGCGGCGGGGGCGGAGACCAGATGCTCCAGCGTGCCCTCCCAGCGGTCGGTCTGGATGATCCAGCCGCCGCTGAACAGCGCGAACCACCACAGCGACATGTAGAACGGGGCCAGCGAGGCGGATCCCACCAGGTCCGGTCGGTGGCCGTCGCGCATCACGAGGGTGAACACGACGCCGTACAGCGGCGCGGTCAGCAAGGGGACCAGCAGGTCGGGGTAGCTGCGGTAGAACCGCAGTTGCAGGCGGAAGCCGGCGGCGAGGGTTCCCATCGGCTCAGACCTTCAGCCCGCGGTCGCCGATGAGCTGGACGTAGACGTCCTCCAACGTCGGCTGGAGCGTGCGCATGCGGGTGGCGCCCTGTCCGACGGCCGTCGCCAGTACGCTCGACAGCGCCTCCTCCGAGTCGGTCCGCACCCGCGTGGTGCCCTGCCCGACGGTGACCTCGGTGACGCCCGGCAGGTCCGTGAGCAGGGCGAGTGCCGCGTCGTCGAGGTCGTCGAACTCGACGCCCGCGGCGAGATCGGTCAGTGCGTGCGGGGAGCGGGTGGCGACGACCTCGCCGTCGCGCACGAAGCTGACCCGGTCGCACAGGGCCTGGGCCTCGGCCATGTCGTGCGTGGCCAGAACGATGGTGCGGCCCTCGCCGCGCAGTTCGCCGATGAGAGTGCGGAACTCGCGTGCTGCGACCGGGTCCATGCCCATGGTGGGCTCGTCCAGGAACAGCACGCGGGCCTCGCCCACCAGCCCCCTGGCCAGGTGCAGGCGCTGGCGCATGCCGCGCGAGTACCCCTCGACCCGGCGGTCGGCCACCTCGGCCAGTCCCAGGCGGTCCAGCAGCTCGCTGCTGCGCGCCCGCAGCAGCCGGGCCGGCACCTTCTGCAGGGCGCCCCAGAACTCGAGGTTCTCGCGGGCGGTCAGCCGGGTGTACAGGCCGCGGTCGCCGCCGAAGACCACGCCGACCAGGCGCCGGACCGCACGGTCCTCGCGGACCACGTCGTGACCGCAGACCGCCGCACGGCCCGCGGTCGGCAGCAGGACCGTGCTGAGGATCCGCACCAGCGTGGTCTTGCCGGCGCCGTTCGGGCCGAGCAGCCCGTGCACCTCACCCTCGGGAACGGACAGGGTCAGGCCGTTGAGCGCACGTGCCGGACTCTTCCGGCGTCGAGTGAACTCCCGTACCAAATCGGTGACTTCGACGGCTGGGGCGGTGCCCGGCGCGGGCGCGCCGACGGACCGGCCCAGCGACTCGAGGGTTGCCTGCGCGGGATCACCGGGGTGTTCGGAGGGCCCCGGGCCGCGCAGAGCCGGCCGGGGTGTGGTGGAGACGGGCATGGGCCTACCTCGAAGGAGGGGAGGGGGAAGAGAAGCACAGCGGACACGGGCGGCCACACGCCATGTGTCCGGGTGGATCAGGCGGTCGAGTGGTCGGACAGCCTGCTGAGGAGCGGGCGGGTGGTCAGGCAGCCGGATCAGGGTGCGGAGGCACCGGCTGGGGACGCAGGTCCGACTCGCTGTCCCACACCAGGTGCGCACCGCTGTCGATCATGATGGTCTGCCCGGTGACGGACCCGGTCGCGGTGAGGAAGCGGACGGCGGCCACGATGTCGGCCAGCGGCGCGGACCGCAGGAGCGGTGCGCGGCCCGCCATTTCGTGCAGCTCGGCCTCGCCCGCCCCGGGCGGCGGCAGCACCAGCGCCGGAGCGACGGCGTTGACCCGCACGCTCGGGGCGAGCAGCACCGCCAGCCGCGCGGTCGCGTCGGTCAGCGCGGCCTTGGACACGTCGTAGGGCAGATGGCTGGCGCAGGTGAGGTCGGTGTGCGCGTCGGTGATGTTGACGACGTGCCCGTTCCCGCCGCGTGCGGCGACCCCCGACAAGGCGATGGGGACAGCCGTGTTGACCATGAGGGTGCGGGCGACCGTGTCGATGTCGGTGCACTCGGCGCGGTCGTAGTGACCCAGGAACTCCGAGGCGTTGTTGATGACGAGCGCGGGCGGGTGCGGGTCCTCGGTCAGGTCGTGCACCAGACGGCGTACGGCCGTCACGTCGGCCAGGTCGGCCAGATGCGTGCGGACCCGCACGCCGTGGCGCGTCCGCAGGTCCTCGGCCACCTGCTCCAGCAGGGCGCCGCTGGTGTGGGCGTGCAGGTGCAGGCAGTAGCCCTGCGCGGCCAGGTCCTCGGCCAGCGCGGCACCGATCCGCCGGGCGGCCCCGGTGATCAGCGCGGAGCGGGCGGGCAGGGGTGGCACGGGGTTCACTGTCCCTCCCCGGTCCCGGGCAGCGGCTCGCGCTCGCGCCGGATACGCACCGCGACCTCGTCGAAGGCGAGCGGGATCGGCGCGTGGGGTTTGCGGACCGTCACCTCGACGGCCGCCACCAGGGCGTCGGCGAGGCACTCGTCGGCGATGCTCGCGGCCAGCGTCTCCACCAGCCGGAACGAGGAGCCCGAGACCAGTTTGTCGATGCGCTCCGCCAGCAGGTGCCAGTTGACGGTCTCGCTCACATCGTCGGTCAGGGCGGCCGGGCGGGTGTCGACCTCCAGTACGGCGTCGACGACGAACACCTGGCCGGTGGCGCGCTCCGCCTCGCCGACCCCGTGGTGGCCGAAGGTCCGCAGCCCTGTCAGCAGGATCAGGTCCCGGGCGCCCGGCCGCGCCCCGCCGCGGGCGCTCACCCGAGCCCCGCGAGTGTGAGGAAGGCGTCGCGCTCGCGCGGCTCCTCGCGCAGGGCGCCGAACCAGGCGCTGGTGACGGTCCGCGTACCGCTCACCCGCACCCCGCGCAGCGACATGCAGGAGTGCTCCGCGCTCAGCACCACCCCGACGCCCCGGGCGTTCAGGTTCTCGTCGAGCCACGCGCCGATCTGCTGGGTCAGCCGCTCCTGGACCTGCGGCCGCGCCGCGTGGTGCTGCACCAGCCGGGCCAGCTTGGACAGCCCGACGATCCGCTCGCCCGGCAGGTAGCCGACGTGCGCCGTCCCGCTGAAGGCGAGCATGTGGTGCTCGCACAGCGACCGGAACGGGATGCCGGTCTGCAGCACGAGCTCGGTGTACCCCTCGTCATTGGGGAAGGTCGTGGCGGTGAACTCGCCGGGAGTGATCATCTCCGCGAGGGCGCGGACCAGCCGGCCGGGCGTCGCCCGCACCGACGGCGCGTCAACAGGCAGGCCCAGCGCGGTCAGCAGTTCCCCGGCGGCCAGCTCGGCCGCGACGAGGTCCCGCTCGGTTGCGGGCCCGCCGGCGACGCGGGCGTCGACAGGTGTGTCGGGTCCGGCGTCGGGCAACAGACTCACGTCGGTGACGGTCACACGAATGCCTTTCTGAAGTGGGGATCGGTTCAGGGCCGGGTCAGCGGGACGCGCCGACCGGCGCACCCGCGCCGGGGGACGCGCCGTAGCGGCCGTCGGCCAGTCGGTCGAGTGCCGCCCAGAGGCGGTTGATCCCGCTGTTGTCGCGGATCAGGTGACGTGCCTCGGGAATCTCGGCGCATTCGTCGATCAGTCGGCGCCCGTCCCGTATCCCGGCCAACTCCGCGATCCGGTGCCATGCCGAGAAGTCCTGCTCGGCGAAGCAGCGGGTCGCGTAGGCCAACTGCTCCATGAAGAAGTCCCGCTGCGTCTCGTCGAGCTGCAGGAAGACGTACTGCGCCAGTTCCTCGCTGACCGCGGCGTGGCACTTCTCGTCACGCCAGTGCAGGGCGGCGGTGGCCCGGGTGACCGGCTGGATGTCCGGGTCCCGGCCGACGAGAACCAGGTAGGCGTCGATGGAGATCTCCACCGCGGTGGTGAACGCGAGGCTCACCAGGTCCCGCTGCCAGGCGAGAGGCTGGGCCTCGCGGCGGTCACGGTGGCGGGCGATCAGATGCGGCAGCGGGATGTCGCTGTCGCGGACGTGCAACGCCCGGTTGCGCCTCATGGTCGCGGCGGCGTTGAAGTGCATCAGCGTGTGGTATTGCTCGTCCACGGCCGCCTGCAGCACGGTGCTTTGGAACACCGAGCCGTCGGCGTCGCGGAACCAGTCGTCGAGGGCGCGCTGGAAGGTCGGTCCGACGATGTGCTGCTCGATGACCATGGTGTGCCGGTGGAAGGCCAGACCCGCCAGGTACAGCGCCTTGTCCAGTGCGACGGGGTCGACGCCGGACAGGCCCGGGTGGCGGTGCAGGGGTGTCAGCGCGACGGGGTAGTCCGGGCGTCCCACCTCGTAGAAGGCGTCCAGCGGTGGCTCGTCCCGCCGCACCGCCGCCCGCCGGTGCCAGTTACCGGACAGGCGCGACAGCACCGCGTTCTCGGCCTCCACTACTGACCCCAGGTCAGATCATCGGCGCTCACCGTGCCGACGTGGACCACGGCACCGGAACCGGCCGCCAGCGGTCGCGGTGCGGCCGTGCCCGTGTGGGCACCGGCGAGGACGGCGAGCGCCAGAGCACCGGTGACGGTCGCAAGAAGACGGGTGGCGCACATGGGAAAGCCTCTCTGTTCGTTCCGCCGTGTCAGGGCGACAGTTGATCGACTCCGCGGCACAGATGATTCCGGGGCGCCGGTCGGGCGGGAAGGCAATTCGGCTGGACTAAAGCGTCCGTGGCACAAAGAGTCCTGCGGGATTCACTCCGGCTCGCGCGGCTCCCGGGCCGCGAGACTCTCGAACGCCGGCAACGGCAGTACGGCGCCGCACTCGACGAGCGCGATGTCCGCCAGCTCGGAGCAGGTGCTCAGGGCGCGTGCGACCACCTCGGCCGCAACCTGCTCGGCTTGGGCGAGAGACCCTGCCACCAGGAACAACCCGACCACGAGATCCCTGCCCCCGTCGATCTCGTGGAGCACCGCGTGCTCGAGACCTTCGTCCGGCCGGGCGCTCACCGTGAGGAGCGTGGTGAGCCCCTCCGGTGGCGGGGCGCCGGCGCGAGCATTCCTGAAGCGTGCATGAATGAGAAACACGGCATCAATACTTTTGCCTGCGCCGAGCCGTGGCACTGCCTGTGTGGTGGACCCTTTATGCCACTGCCTAAAACGTCCTGCCTGCGGTGGCGGCCCTGTGCAGCCGGCTGGTCATGGCAAAGGGGGCGGCAGAAACGACTCCACGCACTGAAGGTCCCACTGGCGCAGACACCACCAGGCCATCGGCCGCCGCTGCCACTACCGAAGAAGAACCAGCTCAGGACAGGATTTCTGACTGGATTACCAGCCCGTAGGGGTGGTCGTCGGGACCGATGGGAAACGCGGTCCCTGGCCCGTAGCCGGAGGTGGTTGGGGACCGCCGGACGCCGGTGTGAACGAAGTCGGTCACGGATCCAGGCGGTAGCCGTGTCCTCTGAGTGTGGTGATGCGAGGCAGGTGGCTGGGGGCGGGGTGCGTCTCGGCGGCGTCGGTGAGGCGACGGCGGAGGGCGGCCATGGTGACGTCGAGGGTCTTGGTGGAGCCGAACCAGTTCTCGTCCCAGATCTCGGCCATGAGGGTCTCGCGGGAGACGGCTTCGCCCACGTGTCGGGCGAGGAGGGTGAGCAGTTCGAACTCCTTCAGACGCAGGGGGAGTTCCGTGTCGTGCAAGTGGCAGCGGCGTGCTGCGGGGTCGATGACGAGGTCGCCGAGGTGGATCGGCTGATCCACGACCGTGGTGACGGCCTGGCGGCGCAGGTGAGCGCGGAGGCGGGCCAGCAGGACCGTGAGGCTGAAGGGTTTCACGAGGTAGTCGTCGGCGCCGGCGTCCAGGCCGGCGATGACGTCGATGTCGTCGGTGCGGGCGGTGAGGATGACGATCAACAGGTCCTGGAAGCGGCCGCGCAGGGTGCGGGCGACGTCGAGGCCGTCCATGTCGGGCAGGCCGAGGTCCAGGAGCAGGGCGTCGTAGGGGGCGCGGCCTGCTTCGGCGAGGGCGGCGGTGCCGGTGCGGCTCCAGGAGGTGGCGTAACCGTTGCTTTGCAGGCCGGTCTGGAGATGGTGGCCGATGACGTCGTCGTCCTCGACCACGAGAACCCGGAAGCGGCCGTTGTCGGGTGCGGCGGGCGTGCCCATGGCCGACAGGGTAGACACGTCGCTCGTCGCGTGCTGACTCACAGGTCGCGCAGTTCCTCGATGGCGGGGCGCCGGGCGCGGCGGATCCCGTTGAGGGCCGCCGCCAGCACGGCGATCAGAGCGGCCAGCGCGGTCAGGGCGAGGTAGGCGCCGGGCACGGCCAGGCTGGCGGGCGGAGGGTCGAAGACGCCGGTGAGGACCTTCACGAGCATCTCGGACAGGGCCCAGCCGATGAGGATGCCTCCGGCCAGCCCGGTGACCGCCAGGAGCAGGGCCTCGGTGAGGACCATGCCGCGCAGTTGGCCGGTGCGGGCGCCGAGAACGGTGGCGATGGCGAAGGTACGGCGGCGTTCGGCGAGTCCGAGGGCGAGGACGAGGCCGCCGGCGCCGGCCGCCAGCAGGACGGCGAAAGCCAGTTCGATGCGGGTCAGGCCGGCCAGGTCGACGGAGGTCAGGCTGGTTCCGACCGTGCCCCTGGTCTGGGTGAGGTCGGTGACCGTGGCGCTGGTGCCGAGCTTGGCCCGCAGTTGTGCGGCGATCTGCTGTTGGTGGGCGCCGCCGGTGTCGAGGAGGAAGGCACCCACCGCGTCGCTGCCGGTCGCCTGCGTGATGTAGGTCGCGTTGGCGATGAAGAAGCTGTCCTTGGGGGCGGTGGGGAATTCTTTGACGATGCCGGCGTAGTGGAAGGGAACCGTACGCAGGGCCTTGGTGCGGGCGTCCTGGATGCGCAGGTTGACGGTGTCGCCGGGGGAGAGTTGGAAGTCGTTGACGGTCTCGGCGCTGACCAGCAGGTTGTCGGGGCGCTCGGTGAGGCGTCGCATGAGCTGCCCGGTGGTGCCGCCGGAGAAGTAGGCGTCCTGGAGGGAGGTTGCCTGCGCGATGGTGTCGGGGCGGACGCCGTAGAGGTCCTGGAGGTCGGAGCCGACGTAGGCGAAGCGGTGCTGGAGCGGTTCGACGTGTCGGACGCCGGAGACCTTCAGCGTGTTCGCGGAGCTGGGCGGGACGTGGGCGCCCGGTGGTTCGGTGACGGTGACGTCGGCGCCGTTGGTGAGGCGGGCGTCGACCTCGGCCTGCTGTTGGTAGGTGGCGTTGAAGACGGCCGTGGAGACCGCGAAGGACACGGCGAGGGCGAGCAGCACCACGGAGCGGGCGAGCGGGCGGCGGCGCCGGGCGAGCGTGGCGGCGGTGGCGCCGGCGAGCTTCGCGGTCAGCGGGCGGGCCAGCCGGGCGAGGGCGGGGCGGCCGTGGGCGAGCGCCAGCAGCGTGAGACGCCACAGGAGCAGGGCGGCTCCGATCCACAGCATCGCGGGGCCGAGGAAGGCCCAGTACGACACGGAGATGCTGGGCACGCCCTCCGGGGCGAGGACCAGGGCGTACTGGTTGCCGGAGGAGGCGCGGAAGACCAGCCAGGAGCCGATCAGCAGGGCGAAGTCCAGGCCGTAGCGCGCCCACCAGGGGGTGCGGGCGCCGGATGCGCCGGATTCCTTGCGGGTCTCGGCGACGGTCACCGTGCGCAGGTCGCGCAGCGCGGGTACGAGGACGGCGCCGGTGGCCACGGCGGC
Organism: Streptomyces yokosukanensis; assembly: GCF_001514035.1. GTDB lineage: Bacteria > Actinomycetota > Actinomycetes > Streptomycetales > Streptomycetaceae > Streptomyces > Streptomyces yokosukanensis. Next base: position 443,801 of record NZ_KQ948212.1, read on the forward strand.
GCCGAGGACGAAGGCGATGCCGTACCAGAGGGCCCAGGTGCCGGCGCCGGTCCCGAAGGACGCGCTGCCGAAGGCGAGGCGTCCGGTCAGCGCGGCGATGCCGAGTCCGGCCAGGCCGCCGAGCAGGCCGATCAGTGCCGCTTCCAGGCCGGCGAGGCGGGTGATCTGGCCGGGGCGCAGGCCGCGCAGCCGTAGCAGCCCCTGTTCCTGGCGGCGTCGCTCGCCCCCGGCGGAGGCGACGGCGACGGTCAGCGCGGCGGCCAGGACCGCGCCGGGGACTCCGAGGAAGAGGAAGAGGATCTGGGCGTACAGGGCGTCCTGGCGGGCGGAGTCGAGGGCGGCGCCGACGTTGTCGCCGACGAGTGCGGTCCCGGCGGAGCGGGCCTCCAGGTTGTGAGCGGCGCCGGTGACGGCGGTGTAGGCGGCGGCGGGGTCGGAGGGCAGGCGGGAGGTGTCGCGGGCGACGTGGAGTTGGGTGGTGGAACCGGTGGAGCCGTGGGTGAGTGCGGCGAACCGGGGGGCGGGCAGCAGGACGACGTTGTCCGGTGGTGCGGTCGGCTGGGACTGGCTGGGGGCGCCGACCGTCTGGAAGAGGGAGTCGGCCTGAGGCAGGTCCACCACCCCGTCCACCTTCACCTGACGACTTCCGACGCCCGGCAGCTGGAGGGTGATGGTGTCGCCTGGGGCGGCGTGCAGGTTCGAGGCGGTCTGCTGGGCCAGCAGGACGCCGGTGGAGGCGCCGGACAGGGGGCGGATCGTGTCGGGGAACAGGGTGCGGTAGCCGTCGGGCAGGCCGAGCGCCACGCCGGGGCCGGTGGTCTGGGTGCTGCCCTGCACGCGGGCGGTGAATCCGGCGGTGCGGGCGTACCCGACCGGTAGTGCAGCCCTCGTGCCGGGCGTTCTGCGCACCAGCGAGAGTAGTGAGCCGGGATCGGCGCCGGGTTGGACCTGGACCTGCCAGTCGACGGAGACGGAGCGCAGGGCGCGCTGGGTCATGGTCGCTTTCGACGCGGTGAGGAAGGAACCGAGCGCGGCGACGAGCGCGACCGCGAGTGCGATCCCGGTCAGGGCGGCCAGCAGCCGTCCGGTGCGATGGCGGGCCAGACCGCGGGCCCAGACGGTGATCACGGAACCTCCTCGGGGGCCAGCAGCCGGCCGTCGCGCATGGTGCGCCGGACGGCCAGGCGTGCGGCGATGTCGGGGTCGTGGGTGGTGACGACGAGGGCCGCGCCGGTGTGGTCGGCGGCTGTGAGCAGGGCGTCCAGGACCCGGGCGCCGGTGGCGTGGTCGAGGCGGCCGGTCGGCTCGTCGGCGAGGATCAGGCGCGGCGCCTGGGCCAGGACCCGGGCGGCGGCCACGCGCTGGGCCTGGCCGCCGGAGATCTCCTCGGGCAGCCGGTCGGCCAGATCGGCCGCGTCCACCAGAGCGAGCGCGGCCAGGGCGGCGTCTCGGGCCTCGGGTTCGGGCCGATCGGCGAGGACCAGGGGCAGGGCCGTGTTCTCGGCCACGCTGAGGGCGGGGATCAGACTGTCACCCTGGAAGACCAGACCGATACCGAACGGCCCGAGAGAGTCGGCTCGGGTGACGGTGCCGCTGGTGGGCTGTTCCAGCCCCGCCAGCAGGTGCAGCAGCGAACTCTTCCCCGACCCGGACGGGCCGACGACGGCCAGTCGATCGCCGGTCCCGATCTCCAGGTTGGCGCCGTGCACGGCCACGACCGCCTGTGGGCCCTGGCCGAACGTGAGCGCCGCGTCCCGGCATACGACAAGTGGCTCATCCGGTGACATCGGGGGCCTCCTGCCGCTCCGGCTCCGCCGAGGCATCGACTGTCCTTCCGTCCGCCAGGCCGATGACCCGGTCGGCGACGCGTACGGCTGCCGCGCTGTGGGTGACGATCAGCACGGCGCAGCCCTGGGCGGCCCGGTCGCGCAGCAGTGTGAGGATGGTCTGTTCCGTCCCGCCGTCCAGTTCGCCGGTCGGTTCGTCGGCCAGCAGGATGTCGGGGGAGTTGGCGAGCGCGATCGCCAGGCCGGCGCGGGCCAGTTCGCCGCCGGACAGCTGTCGGGGCAGGGCGTGGCCGCGTCCGGCGAGATCCACCTGGCCCAGCAGCTCTTGCGCGGAGACCACGGGCTTGCCCGCGGCGGCCTGCTGCGCCAGGCGTATGTTGTCGCGAATGGTCAGGTGGTGCACCAGGTTGCGGGTCTGCAGCAGCACCCCGATGTGGCGCGCGCGCAGCCGGGCTCGTTCGGTCTCCGGCCGGTGGCTGATCCGTACGCCGCTCACGCGCACCTCACCGCCGGAGGGTTCGTCCAGCCCGGCCAGACAGGCCAGCAGGGTCGACTTGCCCGATCCGGACGGCCCGATCACCGCCAGCGTCTCGCCACGCTCCACCCGCACGGACACCCCGCGCAGTGCGAGCGTCTCCTCCTCACCGGCCCGGTAGAAGCGATACAGCTCGCGGGCGGTCAGGGCCGTCTCGTCCGCCATGATGGTCACCGCCACGCGAAGGAGTCGCTGATGGTGCGCCAGGGGTCGACGTTGTCGGCGTTGACCGGCCCGGACAGGGTCAGGTTCACCTCATGGCCAGATCGGTAGAAGGCGTACCGTTCGAAGGCGTCCCGCACCACTTTGCCGGTGACCGGATCCTTCGCCGAGTCGCCCTGGTAGGTGAGCAGGACGACACGGCCGGCGTGGCGGGTCACCTCGGACACCCGGGGTGCCGCGAACTTGGGGACCTGTGATCGCAGCTGCGGGACGACGGTGTGCGTCACATCGCCGACGGTGGGCGCGGTGGGCGCGGAAGCCGTCTGGATCCGTACGGTGTTCAGCTTGTCCGTGAACGCGGTGGTGCCGCCGTCCCGCTGGGTACGGGCCCATCCCTCGGGGACCTTCAACGTGAAGCCGGTTCCCTGGAAGGGCACGTACACCTGGTTGTCGGGGATGTCGCCGGGCGGGTTGGACTCGGTGGGCGCCGCGTTGTTCTGCGTACCTGAGGCCGACGAGGACGACGGCGAGTGAGAGGCGGGAGGGCTCTTGGAGGCCGACGAGCCGGATCCCGAACAGCCCGCCGTCACCGCCGCGACGAGCGCCAGGCCCACGAATGCGGATGCCCGTGCGTGTGCTGTCATGTCCACTGCCCTCCACTATGGAGCCCTCGGACCGAACGGTCGTACCGTCGACGCTAGGAGCGGGCCGGTTAACGCCCTGCTCGGCGAGGGTTAGACGGGGGCAAAACGTGCGGCACACATGGTCGGGGCCGTCGGCTGGGCCGCATGATGAGGGCATGAGACAGCGCGTGGTGCGAGTCGCCGTCGTCGCCGCCCTGGTCGCCGTCGTCCTTCTCGCCGTCCCCCTGGCCCTGGCCATCCGCACGGCCCTGTACGCCGACCAGCGCGACACCCTGGAGCGTGCCGCCCTGGCCGGGGCCGTCCGCGTGAGTCCGGACTACGTGACCGGCGACCCCGTGGAACTGTCCGCACCCCCGGCCGGCGGGCACCTCGGCCTGTACGACCCCCAGGCGCGGCTGCGCGCGGGCAGCGGACCCGCGCACGGCGACGCCCCGGTCCACCGGTCCCTCGGCGGTGCGGCCGTCCGGAGCCGGTCGGGCGGTGACCTGGTCGTCGCTGTGCCCGTCTCGCACGCCGAGCAGGTGATCGGTGTCGTACGGGCCTCTTCCCCGATCGCTGCCGTACGCGACCGGGTCTTCCTGACCTGGGCGGCCCTGCTGGGCGTGGCCGTGGTCGCGCTGGCCGTCGCAGTCCTCGTCGCCCGCCGTCAGGCCCGGGCCCTGACCGCGCCCTTGGAGGACCTCTCCCGGCACTGCCGGGCCGTCGCCGAAGGACACCTCAACGCCCGGGCGGCCGCCAGCAGCATCGCCGAGATCGACCAGGTCGCCCGCACCCACAACGAGATGCTGCACAACCTGTCCGAACTCCTGCGCCGCGAGCGGGACTTCGCGGCCAACGCCTCCCATCAGCTGCGTACGCCCCTGGCCGGTCTTCAGCTCACGCTGGAGTCCGGTCTGGAGCAGGACGACGATGCCCGGCTGCGCCCCGTTCTCGCCGAGGCCCTCGCCACCACTCGCCGGCTGCACGACACGGTGGAGGAGGTGCTGCGCCTGTCCACGTCCCGGGCGGCGCTCAGGCCCAGGGCGGCCGGGCGCCCCGTGGGCCATGTGCTGCGTGCCACGGAGGAACGCTGGCACGGCCCGTTCGCTCTGGCCGGTCGGCGCTTCGAATGCCACGCATGGGATGGGCCGGACGACGTCCCCGTGCCCGGCGGGCCTGTCACGGAGATCCTCGACATCCTGTTGGACAACGCCCGCGTCCACGGCTGCGGCACGGTCCGCCTGGTCGTACGCGACCTCGACGATGCCCTCGCCTTCGATGTCACGGACGAGGGCGAGGTACGCGGCCCGGCGGCTCGGTTGTTCGACCGCGGCCACAGCGGTGGCGGGCCGGGAACGGGCATCGGTCTCGCCCTCGCCAGAGATCTGGCGATCGCCCTCGGTGGCCGGCTCTCCCTGACAGGCAGCGTTCCGACCACCTTCACCCTGCTCGTCCCGGTCCACTCCGAGGGGGCGGCGGACGGAGCGGGATGAGGAGCGGCAGCCCGCGATTCCGGTCAGACTGGGGACGACGTGCACGCCGGGCGTCGTGTCCGGGCCCGTACGACGCGGTTCGCGGCCGTTTTCTGGAGCAGGCCGTAGGCGAGGACGGGGAGCAGCAGGTGCGGTTTGCCGGGGAGGGCGGCTCGAGCCGTAGCATCCGGGCCGCGCCCCGGCCAGGTCCACGGATGTGACGACTCTCAGTGCCCGGCCGAAGCGCGCCGGCAGTCAGGATGCGTTCAGGTGCCCGGTGACATGGTCGGGCAGTGTGACCTATGAAGCGTCTGAGAGTCAGGCGGTTCCGGAGGCCGGTCAGTCCCCCGGTTCTCGCGGGCGGCTGCGTCGGAACAAGGTGCCCGAGGCCACCCTCTACTTCTGGATCATCAAGGTGCTGTGCACGACGGTCGGCGAGACCGCGGCGGACCTGCTGAACGAGAAGGCGGGTCTCGGGGTGACCGGAGTGTCGGCCCTGATGACTGCCCTGCTGGCCGTCGTCCTGGTGGTCCAGTTCCGCTCCAGCGCCTACCGGCCGGGCGTGTACTGGTCAGCGGTGGCGCTGATCAGCGTCGTCGGCACGCTGATCAGCGACAACCTCACCGACAACATGGGCGTGCCGCTGGAGACGAGCACCGCGATCTTCGCGCTCGTCCTCGCGGTCGTGTTCGCCGTCTGGCACCGGCGCGAGCGGACCCTGTCCATCCACCACATCGACACCACCAGCCGCGAGTCGTTCTACTGGCTGGCGGTCCTGTTCGCCTTCGCCCTCGGCACCGCGGCCGGTGACCTGGTGTCCGAGCGCATCGACCTCGGCTACTGGCTGTCCGCCGTCCTGTGCGCGGCGGCCATCGCCGCGGTGGCCATCGCGCACTTCGCGCTGGACCTGGACGTGGTCTTGAGTTTCTGGATCGCCTACATCTTGACCCGCCCGCTGGGCGCCTCGATCGGCGACTACCTCTCCCAGCCCACCGGCGGCGGCCCCGGCCTGGGCACCGTCGTGACCAGCGCTCTGTTCCTGGTGGTCATCGTCGGACTGGTCATCTACCCGTCCGTCACCCGCAGGGATGCCGCTGAACCGGAGCACGCGTCGGCTCACGCGGCCTGAGCCACAGGCCAGTCCGATGGCTCCCTGACCAGGGAGAATGGAGAACTCTCGCTGGAGTGCCTAGGGTCAGCGTGTGGCTTTTATTATGGTGTGCGAAGATGACGCGGCGGTCCGCGACGTCCTCAAGCGCGCACTCGAGCACGACGGCCACACCATCGCGGTCGCTTCTACGGCGGACAGCCTGCTGCGGCACCTTGAGCCGGTTCCTCACCTGGTCGTCCTGGATCTAGGGCTCCCGGACGCTGACGGCCGCGATGTCTGCTTGGCGCTGCGGGCACGTGGCGTTGATGCGCCAGTGCTGATGCTCACCGCTCTGGATGGCATGCATCACAAGGTGGGCGGCTTCGAGGCGGGAGCCGACGACTACATGACGAAACCGTTCGACGTCCCGGAGTTGCTGGTGAGGGTCCGCGCCCTGCTGCGCAGAACAACCGCGACGACCCCACCAAGGGGCGTCGTGCTCGATCCGGCGAAACATGTCGTGATCTACGGTTCGACAAGCGAGAGCCTGACGCCGACCGAGTTTCGGTTGCTGGGCAGGCTTATCGCTTCGCAGGGCGACGCTGTACGCCGCCATGCCCTCGTTGCTGCCGGTTGGCCGCATGGCGCGCAGGTCAGCGACAACACCCTCGACTCCTTCGTTCGCCGGCTACGGACCAAACTCGGTGCGCTGGGCGTGGCCGATCGCCTGGCGACGGTCCGTGGGGTGGGCTATCGATGGGAGTGACGGGCTTTCGCGGGAGGGTCGTCGCGCTTGCGGTTCTGATCGCGACAGCGGTGGTCGCAGTGCTGGTGGTGGTCTCACACGTGTTGCTGAGCCGGGTGACCGACGCCGACGCGAACGCTCTGGCGCGTACGCGTGCAGAGGCGGTGGCGGCGAACGTAACCGTGCGCGGTGGCCACGTCGTGCTGATCGAGGGCGGCAGCGAAGCGCTGGACACGGTCTCGTGGGTGTATGCCGATGGGCGCCTTATTGACGGGATCGTGCCGGGCAGCGTCCTTGACCGCGCCGAGGCGCTTGCCGGCTCGGGGCAGTCCCACACCACCACGGTCGGCAGTGACCTTCTGTATTCCCGGCCGATCCGGCTCGAAGGCCACCGCGTCGTGGCGGTCGTGAGGGTGGACCTGACGCCGTACGAGACGTCGGAGCAGCGCAGCCTGGCGATGTCGCTCATGTTGGGTGGCATCTCGATCCTGCTCGCAGGCGTCGTCGCCTACCTCGTGGTGGGTCGTGCGTTGCGGGTGGTTCACGAAATGGCCGCTCTTGCCGACGACTGGGGCGATCACCAACCCGGGCGCCGATTCGGCCTCGGCGTTCCTCGCGATGAATTCGGGGAGCTCGGGCGCACTCTCGATCGCCTGCTCGACCGCATCGACAACGCGCTCGCGGACGAGCGCCGGCTCACCGACGAGATCGCCCACGAGTTGCGGACGCCCTTGACGGTCCTGCGGGGCGAGGCACAGTTGGCGCAGCTCTCCGGTGACCATCTGTCACCAGAGTCTGTTCTGACCGAGGTCGATCGCCTGAACACGGCGATCACGACGATTCTGAGTGCCGCCCGGACACGGATCGATGGCGGTACCCGCTGCGATCTCAGGGCGGCGGCGCGACAGGCGATCGCTGGTCGCTCGATCGAACTCGCCATCCCGACCAACGTCGACGTCGCCGTGGCAACCGAACTCGTCGTGGCTGTGCTGTCACCCCTGCTGGAGAACGGCCTGCGGCATGCGAGTTCGCGGGTCTGGGTCACGGCGCGCATCCAGCCCGGGGGGGTCGTGATCGATGTCCTCGACGATGGCCCGGGGTTCGATCCGGCGGAGGTTGATCGAGTCTTCGAAGCGGGCGTGACCAGCGGCGACGGGCACGGGTTGGGGCTGGCCGTGGTAAGGCGTCTCGCCGCGTCCGCGGGAGTGGCAGTACGTGCGGTTGCGGACGGTCACGGTCGCGTCGAGGTGACCTTCCCCACGCCATAGCCGATGGCGTAGTCAGGTTGTGTGCAGGATGGCCGAGCCAGCCTCGTCGCATGACAACGACAAGCGAAGTCCGCACGCGCCGCAGCGGGCGGCTGATGCTGAACAAGGTTCCCGAGGTCACCGTCTGGTTCTGGGTGATCAAGATCCTGTGCACGACCGTCGGTGAGAGTTTCGCCGACTGGATCAACATGAAGCTGGGCGTCGGCCTGGTGAACACGGCGTGGATCTTCACCGCGGTGTTCGTGGTGGTTCTGGGCGTCCAGCTGCGGCTGAAGCGGTACGTCCCGTTCCCGTACTGGCTCACCGTGGTCGTTGTCAGTGTCACGGGCACGCTGTACACCGACATCCTGACCGACCAGCTCAACGTGCCGCTGTGGATCAGCTCCGCCGTGTTCTCGGTCCTGCTCGCCGTGGTCTTCGGGGTGTGGTGGGTCCGCGAGCGCACCCTCTCGATCCACTCGGTCACGACGCTGCCGCGTGAGTCGTTCTACTGGCTCGCCGTCCTCGTCACCTTCGCGCTCGGCACCGCGACCGGCGACTGGACCCTCGAGCTCACCGGCTGGAGCCCGGGAGTCTCGGTCCTGCTGCCGCTCGGCCTCATCGCGGCGATCACGCTGCTGTGGAAGTTCGGCGCGAACCCGGTGCTGTCCTTCTGGCTCGCCTACATCCTGACCCGCCCGCTCGGGGCGAACATCGGCGACTGGCTCGCCTCCCCGAAGGTCGCTCAGCCCGGCGAGCCGACCGGCCTCGCACTGGGCACCTTCACCACCAGCCTGATCTTCCTCGGCCTGATCCTGGCGACTGTCATCTACCTGACGGTGACGCGCTCCGACGTGACCGAGACCTACGAGGCTTCGCACACCCCGCAGATCACCGCCAACCCGCGCAGGGAGCGCATCGGGCTCGCGGGCTTCAGCCTCCTCGCCGTCGCCACCGGGGTCCTGCTGGTCTGGGCGCACAGCCAGCCGCACGTCGGACCGGCACCGGAGACCGACGCCACCTCCACCGTTCAACTCGCCCCTGGCCAGGCCGTGAAGAAATTCCCGTCCAAGAAGGTCGACGCGCTGAGGACACTCGCATCGACCTCACTCAGGGACGCACAGTCGGGGAACGCGACCGGGGCCCACGCAGCTGCCCAGTCCCTGCGAGACCTGTGGGATGCCGACCAGGCTTCGTTGCAGCCGCTGGACAACACCGGCTGGACGTTCCTCGACGCCCAGATGGACCAGGTCCTGAAGACCTTCGGCATCGACCACCCGAACCCGCCGATGTCGCCTGCCCACCAGGAGGCTGAACTCAAAACCCTCCTCACGGATATGCGCTGACGGACCTGATCGGCGGCGGCTCCCCTGAGGCCGCCGCCGATCACGCTCTCGCGGTGCACGGGATCTGTGACGCAATGGTCGCCGAGGCGCCCGCCTTGGGCCAGGTGCTGCCCGGCTTCGCGTCACCGACGGGCCCACGGTGTCGGCGTACAACGAGGAATACGGCCGCACCATCACCACCACGGCTGCCGATCTGGGCCGGAGCGTGGAAACCTCCTTCGACGCCGACGCGGCCCCGCTGCCGCACCTGCTCAGCACGACACTGTCGGTGATCTTGGTGTTCCCCGGTGCGGCAGCCTGATCATCGGGCCGCAGCCTCGGCATCGTCGGCAGGGCAGGTGGGGCTCTTGGACTCCTTGATCGAGATCGGTGCCTCGACCGTGGTGATCTGACGGTCCTGGGCTGGTTCGGTCCCGGCTGAATGCCAACGGTCAGGCAGCCGTGGCAGGGCGGGGCTCGCCGTGGAAGACCTGGTGGGCGTGCCAGTCGCGGTGAGCGGCCGCGACCGGACGCGTACCCGGCTGCGGGCCGACGAGTGGACGGCCCGCGAGGGCTATGACGTGCTGGTGGGCGGCCGGGCTGTGCCCGACGAAGCCCTGCGAAACCAGGATGCGGCGACCGTCTCCGACACCCAGGACGCCCCTGTCGAAGAGCTTGTGGTGCAGCGAGCACAGGCACAGCCCGTTCTCGACGTCGTCGGGGCCGCCGAACGCCCACCAGCGCACGTGGGCCGCCTCCAGCCCGACCGGAACGGCGCCGATCCTGCCGTCGTAACCGCAGAAGGCGCACCGGTACTCATAGGCGGTCAGCACCAGTTCCCGCATCCGCCTGTCCCGCTGCCTTCGTGCGCCGGAGAGCTGTTCGGCCTCCGGCGACGGCTCCAGTTCGAGGCCGACGGTCTCGCACAACTCGCTGTGGAGGGAGGGCGGGAAGTGGAGGTCCAGCAGCATCCGCGCGATCCTGCCGAGCAGTTGCGGCTCGTGTCGCAGCGCTGATCTCAACTCCGGCGCGAGCTGCCCGGTGGCACCCGTTTCCCGTAGTGCCCGCACTCCGCTGCCGGGGCTGCCGGGCCCGCGATCGGTGCGCACTTCCCGAACACCGTCGCTGACCAGGTGGTGGAAGGGGTAGGCGGGCGTCGTCTTGTTCCGCCGGGGGGAACCCGAGGTCGTCGCCCTCGTCGGACGGCCGACCGCTCGGCTTGCCGCCGCGCTCTCTTCGTGTGGCCTCCAGCCGGTGGCGGCTCGCCGGCGTCGTCACCCGTCCGTACTGCTGGCACATGGTGTGGTGGTGCGGTTCGCCGGTGATGTGACAGCGCGTTGCTCCGGGAGAGTGCACCGCGTACGCCAGCCCGGTCATGCCGTCGCGTGCGGACCCCGCTGTCGTGCTCACTCGGCTGTCTCCATGAGCGGCACGTCCCGCAGACCTAGGTCCAACGCCTGATCGGCAAGGAGGCCATCTGCGGTTAGCATGCTGTTGCATATTATTCGCAACTATGTCGGAGGACGTTGGACATGCCGGTGTACACGCTCCCGGAGCTTCCGTACGACTACTCGGCGCTTGCCCCGGTCATCAGCCCCGAGATCATCGAGCTGCATCACGACAAGCACCACGCGGCGTACGTCAAGGGCGCCAACGACACGCTGGAGCAGCTCGCGGAGGCCCGGGACAAGGAGTCGTGGGGCTCCGTCAACGGCCTGGAGAAGAACCTGGCCTTCCACCTCTCCGGGCACATCCTGCACAGCATCTACTGGCACAACATGACCGGCGACGGCGGCGGCGAGCCGCTGGAGAAGGACGGCGTGGGCGAGCTGGCGGACGCGATCGCCGAGTCCTTCGGCTCCTACGCGGGCTTCAAGGCCCAACTGACCAAGGCCGCCGCCACCACGCAGGGTTCGGGCTGGGGCGTGCTCGCCTACGAGCCGCTGAGCGGCCGGCTGGTCGTCGAGCAGGTCTACGACCACCAGGGCAACGTCGGCCAGGGCTCGACGCCGATCCTGGTCTTCGACGCCTGGGAGCACGCCTTCTACCTCCAGTACAAGAACCAGAAGGTCGACTTCATCGACGCGATGTGGGCTGTCGTCAACTGGCAGGACGTGGCCAAGCGCTACTCCGCCGCCAAGGAGCGCGGCAACAGCCTGCTGCTCGCGCCGTGACGCCGTAGAGCGCCGCGAAACACCCGAGCGTCCTGCCTCGTGATCGTCTTCTCACCCTTCACAGGCAGGGGCACAACGGAAGGCTCCCGGGAGGAAGTTCCTCGCGGGAGCCTTCCGGCTGTCGGAGCCGGCTCGGGAGGGCCCGCTCGACGTCAGCCGCTGTGGCCTCATCCGGTATCGGCGGTGCGGGCGCTCCAGCGATCTTCGACCTTGGCGAGGCGCCAGTAGCCGATGGCCACGGCCCAGACGACCACGAACAGGCCGACGATGACGTAGCCCACGTTGTCCAGGTTCAGGCCCGCGATCCAGCCGGTGACGCTGTCGCTCAGGCCGAGCTTGTCGTGCAGGACACCGACGAGCTCGATCGTGCCGACGAAGAAGGCCACTGCGATGGACAGGCCGGTGATGGTGAGGTTGTAGAAGACCTTGCGGACGGGGTTCGAGAACGCCCACTGGTAGGCGAAGTTCATGAACGTGCCGTCGAGGGTGTCGAACAGGCTCATGCCGGCCGCGAAGAGGAGGGGCAGGCACAGGACGGCGTACCAGGGAAGGCCGGCGGCGGCGCCGTTGCCGGCCAGGGCGAGCAGCAGGACCTCGGTGGTGGTGTCGAAGCCGATGCCGAAGAGGAAGCCGAGGGGGAACATCTGGCCGGGGCGGCGGATCGACTTGGTGAGCCGGCCGAGGATGCGGTTCATGAAGCCGCGCGAGTCCAGGTGGGCCTCCAGCTCCGCCTCGTCGTAGCGGCCGGCGCGCATGGCTTTGAAGACGCGCAGGATGCCGAACAGTGCGACGAGGTTGAGGGCGGCGATGAGGTACAGGAAGCTGCCGGAGACGGTGGTGCCGACGGTGCCGAGGACCTGGTGGGTCCTGGAGTTGTCGCTCATCAGGGTGCCGGCGAGCTTGGCGCCCCCGGCGACCAGTGCGGCCATGGCGACCACCACGCTGGAGTGCCCGAGGGCGAACCAGAAGCCGACCGAGACCGGCCGCTGGCCGTCTGCCATCAGCTTGCGGGTGGTGTTGTCGATTGCGGCGATGTGGTCGGCGTCGAAGGCGTGCCGCATGCCGAGGGTGTAGGCCGTGATGCCGAGGCCGACCCCGAACGCCTTGGTGCCGACCTCGTAGTGATGCGGGATCACGAGCAGGAACAGGATCCCGAAGGCGATCACGTGCAGAGCGATGATCACGGTCAGGAGGCCGGCGGTTCGGACAGTGTCCTCGCGTCGCCAGCGGAAGGACGTGGCGGCGGCTTCGGGCACGCCTGAAGACACGGTCATACGGGTCACGCTCCAACACCTCGTGGATCAGCTTCGTGATGCCGTGGCCGGTCTCCTGGCTGACGGGTCGATGCGCCTGCCCCTGCCTTCCCGGCCGTGAGGCCAGTGGCAACGCATGGGGCGGGAACTTCCCGATCACAGTGGCGAGGGCCGCTCCGGACTGAACCCCTGAGGGGCTGTCACCGGTCTTCCCGAACACCACGGCCCGCCCACCCTAGAAGGCGGGCACTATCAGCTGCAAGGCTGCACAAATGACCAGGCGTTGAGGCACGAGCGCAGGTGACGGCGATGATGAGGGCGTGCATCTCGTCCCCGCGGAACGCGCCGGGCAGCGCACCGTCGACGGCCACCGGGTCCGCGACGCCATCGCCGCTGTCGGCGAGCCCGAGCGCGTACGCGCCTGGGCCGACCGCTTCTCCCTGCTCTCCGATCCCGGACGCCTGTCCCTGTTGCTCGCCCTCCACGAGGCCGGCCCCATCGCCGTCTCCGACCTTCCACGCTGCTGAAGCATTGCGCGTCCCAGGACGCGAACACCGACGGCCCACCGTCCGGGAAGGCCACAGAAAGGGGGCCGGACTTCCACTTCAGGGCTGGGTGGTGTCGCCTGGCGCTGAACGTGGGCGGAGAAGCCGCTGTCCATCAGGGGACGTCCATTGAAGACGACTTCTTCTCCGACCTCTTCTCCGACCTCCGTCCTGGGTTCGGCATCGCAAGGGCGGATGCCGGGATGGCGTGGAGACTTTCCGGATACGGCATTCGCCGCCCTGCACTGTCCGCATAGGGGTACGCGGCCAATAGACCGATCAGTCAGGACTGATCGATGCCCGATACGCCGAGGCTGTCAAGCACCGCGGGCAGGCGGCCCAGTGCCTGGAACGTTCCGAGCGAGTCCATGTAGTCGAGAGCATGCGCAATCATGCCGTCACGCACCCGCAGGATCAGGAGGCCGGTGACGACAACCGGGGCAGCCCCAGGTTCCGACATCGCGGTGGCCCCCCATTGCCCGATCACGACCTCGGGGTCGGTGCTGTCGAAGACAACGACGTCATGTATCTCCTGGAGCCGTACCGAGGTTCCACTCCAAGCTGCCTGGTAGCCGATCCGGATCTCTTCCCGACCGTCGTAGCGATTGGGTCTGCCCGGTGCCAGGAAGGGGAACTCGTGGACGGCGTCGGGTGCGTAGAGACTGGCCAGTTCGTCGGCGGACCAGGCGAGCATCGCCCGGTGGTATGCGGCAAGTACGTCGCGGGGTGACGGGGGCAAGGTGGACTCCGATCGCCGAGCGGGAGACAGCCCAGCCACGGTACGCCGCCAATGGTCGAATTTCTGGCCAGACCTTCACGTTCCGCAGGGTGAGTTGATCTGTCCGTGGGCGATGAGGCAGCAGGCGAGGCGCAGGAAGGCTTCGTGGATGTCGGCTCGGCGTTTCCCGCGGATGCGCAGACGCCGGAAGCCGCGCAGCCGGGCGAATGTGCGCTCTACTACCCAGCGATAGGCGCCCCACAGGTCATCCGACACAATCCACGGCGAAGCCTCCACGAGCCAGACAGCGGTCCCGGCGAGCCGGCTCGCCCTGCCGAACCCCCTCTCGCGTGACGCGCGCCACACGGCTGCTCCGGAACTCGCCGCGCTATCGGCCCGACTACTGAACTGGTACGGCGCGATCCGAGTGACGCTGTACGACGTGACCTGGAGACGCGCTTGATGGACGAGTCCCGGCAATCCCCCTCGACCGGCGGTGGCGCGGCCTTGCGGAAAGCGACGCCTCCGCCCGCGCTCTGCGGCTTTCTTCTCCTGCTGGCCCTGATCTTCACCGTGTCCTACGCCGTTGGTTCCGCCGCCGGTCCCGTCGCACCCGGCATGCATGGCAGCGGCACGAGCCGCGACGGCCACGACGGCCGCGACGGGGAAGGCGGCGGAGGGAGCGCAGGTACGGATGAGATGGGCGGCATGCAAGGAGGGCACGGCTGATGTCTGCGGAACAGGTGACCGCCTTGGTGACGACCGATCTGACCGTCGGCGGTATGACCTGCGCCGCCTGCGTGACCCGGGTCGAGAAGAAGCTCGGCAAGCTCGACGGCGTCACGGCGACGGTGAATCTCGCCACCGGCCGGGCTCGTGTGACTCATCCGGCCGAGGTCGGTGCCGACGAACTCGTCGCGACGGTCCAGAAGGCCGGCTACACGGCCGCGCTTCCCCGGCCGCCCAAGAAGGAGCCGCGCGAGGGAGCGGACGGGGATGTCGAGGTGGCTCGGCAAGAGCGTGACCGGCTGCTGGTCACGGCGCTGCTCGCGGTGCCTGTCCTCGTGCTGTCCATGGTGCCTGGCCTCCAGTTCCGCAACTGGCAGTGGCTGTGCTTCGCGCTCGCCGCCCCGGTCGCCGTGCGGGGCGCCTGGCCCTTCCATGTTCGGGCGGTGCGCGGGCTGCGGCATGCGGCGGCCACCATGGACACGCTCGTGTCCCTCGGCGTCGTGGCGTCCTTCTCCTGGTCGGCGTACGCGCTCTTCCTCGGGGGAGCCGGCGATCCCGGTATGCGGATGCCGTTCACGCTTGTCCCCACCGCCTCGGACGGCGTGGCGCACATCTATCTCGAAGCGGCCGTCGGCGTACCGCTGTTCGTGCTCGCTGGGCGGTTTTTGGAGGCTCGGGCCCGGCGCGGGACCGGGGCGGCGCTGCGGTCGCTCGCCCAACTCGCGGCCAAGGAGGTGTCCGTACGGGAGAGCGGCCGCGAACGGCTCGTTCCCATAGAGGAGTTGGTGGTCGGGCAGGTCTTCGCCGTACGGCCGGGGGAGCGGGTCGCCACCGACGGTGAGGTGGTCGACGGCAGTTCCGCCGTGGATCTGTCCCTGGTCACCGGGGAGAGCGAACCGGTCGAGGTCGAGCCGGGCTCCGCCGTCGTCGGCGGGGCCGTCAACTCCGGTGGGCTGCTGCTCGTACGGGCCACGGCCATCGGTGCCGACACACAGCTCGCGCGGATCACGAAGCTGGTGACCGAGGCGCAGGCCGGCAAGGCGCGGGCGCAGCGGCTGGCGGACTCGGTCGCCGGTGTCTTCGTGCCCGTCGTCCTGGCGCTGGCCGTCACGACGCTCGGGTTCTGGCTCGGGGCCGGGGCCGAACCGCAGGCGGCCGTCACCGCGTGCGTGGCCGTCCTCGTCGTCGCCTGCCCCTGCGCACTGGGCCTCGCGACCCCGACCGCGCTGATGGCCGCGACCGGGCGGGGCGCCCAACTGGGTGTCCTCGTCACCGGCCCGCAGGCGCTGGAGGGGCTCCAGCACCTCGACGCCGTCGTCCTCGACAAGACCGGCACGCTCACCTCCGGCCACATGAGTGTCGCCCGGGTCACCGCCGTGCCGGGCGGGCTCGGCAGCGATGCGGTGGTGCGGTTGGCGGGGGCGGTCGAGCAGGGTTCGGAGCATCCGCTCGGGAGGGCGATCGGCGCGTATGCGCGTCGTGCCGGGCAGGGGCTTCCGGACGTGACTCGGTTCAGCGCTCTGCCGGGGCGGGGCGTGCGTGGCCGGGTCGAGGGAAGACTGGTCGAAGTCCTCGCCGCCGACGGCGAGTTGCCCGCAGCCCTCGCGGACGCCCTGTCCCTCGCTGAAGCCGCCGCCCACACCCCGGTACTGGTCCGGGTGGACGGAACTGCCGAGGCCCTGATCGAGCTCGGTGACGTCGTACGACCCGGCAGCTACCGGGCCGTCGACCGGCTGCGGCGCCTCGGGGTGCGCCCGGTGCTCGCCACCGGTGACAGGGAGGCGCCCGCCAGGGCCGTCGCGCAGGACCTGGGGATCGACGAGGTGCACGCCCGCTGCACCCCCGAGGGCAAGGCCGATCTCGTACGGGACCTGCGCGAGCAGGGCTACCGGGTCGCGGTCATCGGCGACGGCGTGAACGACGCCGCCGCGCTCGCCGGAGCCGACCTCGGGATCGCCATGGGCAGCGGCACCGACGTCGCGATCGGAGCCGCCGATGTGACGCTGGTGCGCGGGAACATCGAGGCCCTCGCGGACGCGGTCCGGCTGTCTCGCCGCACGCTCGCCACGATCCGCACCAACCTTGCCTGGGCGTTCGGCTACAACGTCGTGACCGTGCCGCTGGCCATGGTCGGCCTGCTCAACCCGATGCTCGCCGCGGCGGCCATGTCGGTCAGCTCGCTGCTGGTGGTCGGCAACAGCCTGCGGCTGCGCGCCTGGCAGCCCTCGCCCGCCCGGAGGCGTACCCGATGAGCGCGATGGCAGAGCAGAACCCCTGGCGGCCGTCCCGGCGCCGGTTGACCGATGCCTTGCTCGCCGCGCTCGCGCCCGTCGCCGCGTGCGGTCTCGCCCTCGGTGGGCTGAGCATGTGGACCGCCTACGGCAACGCGGGCAGCCCGGCCCGGATCGCGGTCACCGGGGGACGGGTCTTCCTGCCCTACGGCGGCGTGCCGGAGACGGCGGCCTTCTTCCGGATCAGCAACAGCGGGGGCTCGGCGGACCGGCTGGTGAAGGTGACGTCCGCCGAGGCCGGCGGTGCGACCACGATCAGCCGCCATCGCATGACCGACGGCCGCAGTGCGTATGGGCAGACGGTGGCGTCGGTCGACGTCCCGGCCGGTGGCAGCCTCGCGATGTCCCCGAGCAGCCTTGACGTGACGGTCCCGGCGACGGCGCACTGGCAGGCCGGCGATCTGGTCCCGTTCACCCTGCACTTCGAGAACAGTGGGGCGGTCCGGACTCTCGCGGTGGTGGTGCGTCCGGGGCAGGACGGCAACTGACCTCCACTCTCGGATCGGTTCCGATCGGTTCCGATCGGTTCCGCCGGGTGGTGGCATGGAAGGGGCCCTTCCGGAGCGCCACGGATCGAACGTGGTTGCGGAACTTCGGGAGGGTAGTCGCATGCCGGGGCCCTGGTCGGCTGTGCCGCGGGGCGGGTGAACACAAGAGTTCGCGAGCGCGGGAACTCCCTGGACCGTCGGCGCGACTACCAATTCGAGAGGCTGATCCGGGGCCGGGAAGCGGCAGGATGGGCCGTGCCCCCATCCGACACCACCGTGGTCCGTCGAGCCGACGGTGACGTGCCCCCAACTGCTCTCGGATCCAAGGAAATTCGCCCGGAACCCCGGGAACTCAACCCCACCGGCGCCCGACTACTAGTTCGACAGCGCAGCCCCACACCTGCCGACCACCGTGCGAGGCGGGCAGGGGCGCGGAACTTCGGGCGAAGGTGGTTCGGCACACGTGAGACGCAGACGTCTGTTGCAGTCCTCCGCGGCGGTGGCCGGTGCCGCCCACTCCGCCGTCCCGGCGCCGGCTCGCGGTCGCGGAGGTGAAGTGCTGCGCGTCCACATCGTCACCTTTGACGGTGTGGAAGAACTCGCCCCGGTGTCCGGGCGGAGACCGGCAAGGGGCGGCTGCCGTCTGCCGCGCGCGCGGCTCGTGAGGCGGGGGTGGGTGACGGTCCTCGGTGTCTGCACGGGAGTGACCGTATGGTCCGCCCGCCGGGCTGACCAAGGGCCGTACCTGCACCACGCACCACCTGGCCATGAGCTACCTCGCCGAACAGGGAGCCCGGGTCGAGGACCAGAGAGGTCGGCAGCGCTGCCGCCGACAAGGAGTCGGTCATGGAGTCCGAGCGCCGGGGGGACGGTGCTTCGGACGTCGGCCGCCTCCTCGTGACCCCGGCCGACCTCGTGACCCCGACCGGCGGAACACCACCGGTCGTTCAACTCCGGAGAGCCGTGTGACACCAGAGATAGAGAGTGCATTCGCCGCGATCAGGAGCGAGTTCGGTGCGGAATCGATCGCTCGGGTCGAGCAGATGCTGGAGCCGGGCGGGAGCGAACGGCATCCGTTGCAAAAAGCGGCGAAGTGGATCATGCCGGGACTCTCTTCCACTCCCTGGCACGATCCTTACGCCTATGCCGAACTGGCGCCCGTCGTCCATGCATTGGAGGTGCATCATCAAGCGATCAAGGAAGAGCTGAATTCGGCGTGGGCTCAGCGCCGGGAAGAATTCTCGGACTACGAGCACTATCTGACCCGTCAAGACAACTGGCAGGCCCTCCACCTCTTCCGTGACGGAGGTCTCGTCGAAGATTCGGCCGCCACGGCTCCCACCGCTTATCAGGTGGTGAAAGGCGTCGCCGTCGACACGGAGAGGATATGCCCGCTGCTGGAGTGTCACTTCTCCACCCTGTTGCCGGGAGCCGTGATCGAACCCCACTGCGACCTGTGGAACTTCAGTATCAACCTGCATCTCGCTGTGGACATCCCCGACGGGTGCAGCATCACGGTCGCCGGGGAGACGCGCACCTGGGAAGAAGGAAAGTGCCTGCTCTTCGACTACTCCTTCGAGCACGAGGCGCGCAACGCGGGCGACCGCCCGCGAACCTGCCTGCTCATCGACCTCTGGCATCCGGAGACCACCCTGCCGGAACGACAGGCACTGGTGGCCCTGATCACTGAGATTCGCAGACTGATGGGGGAGGGCTGAATCGGGTTAGAAATTCAGCCTGGAGAATCCCTGGATTTTCCTCACCCGGCAGTTTTCGACTGTCGGGTCAGAGTGCTGCCCCGATAATCCTGAACAGGTAATGCGCGCACAGAAGTTGGGCATTCCCAAGCCCGATCCGGGGTGCTACGGTGACTGAAAACGATCGACTGTTTGAATTTCCTTCCATGGAAATTCCGGATTCTGCTATTCCGAGGGGGGAGACGGATGATGTCCCTGCTTGTTCTGGCGTTGGGGCAGCTCGTCATCTCGCTCGACTACAACATCGTGTACGTCGCCCTGCCCGACATAGGCGCAGGGCTGGGATTCTCCGACCACGACCTGCAATGGGTCGTGAGCGCCTACGTAGTGGCCACCGGAGGCTTCCTGCTGCTGGGCGGCCGGGCCGCCGACCTGCTCGGCCGGCGCCGGATGTTCGTCCTCGCGTCGCTGCTGTACGCGGGGTCGTCGCTCGTGGGGGGCCTGTCCGGGTCACCAGGCGTCCTGGTCGCCGTCAGAGCGGTCCAAGGCATCGGCGGTTCCCTGCTCTTCCCGGCGACGCTGTCCCTGATCAACACGCTGCACGACGAAGGGCCCGCCCGGAACCGGGCCCTCGCGGTATGGGGTGCCGCCGGAGCCGGCGGGCTCTGTTTCGGGTCTCTGCTCGGCGGGGTCCTGGTGGAGGCGTTCGGCTGGCCGTCGGTGTTCTTCGTCAACGTGCCCGTGGCGGCGGCCCTCGCGGTGGCCGGGCGGCTGCTGTTCCCCGCCGACGGGCCGCGGGACCGCTCACGGCGCTTCGACGTGACGGGCGCGCTGACCGCGACGGGCGGCGTCACGCTCCTGGTGTTCCTGCTGGTCCAGGCTCCCGCAAAGGGATGGGGCACGCCCGCCGTCCTCATGAGCGCCGTGCTGGCCCTCGGGCTGCTCACGCTCTTCGCCGTCGTGGAGACGCGGTCCCGTGATCCCCTCGTACCGGCCAGGCTGTTCGCCCACCGCGGGCTGCTGGCGGCGATGGGGGTGACGGCTCTGTTCAGCGCGACCTTCAGCTCGGTGCCGTACTTCCTGACGCTGTACTTCCAGCGGGTCCACGGGTACAGCGCCGTCACGACCGGGTTCGCGTTCCTCGTGCCCGCCGTGGTGGTGGCCGTCGGCACGCAGGCCGGCGAACGGGCCGTATCCGCCTTCGGGGTGCGCCGCATGCTGGTGGGCGGCATGGTGCTGGGTGCCGCCGGGGCGGGGGCGCTCGGGCTGGCGCTCACCTCGGACGGTTCGTACGCCCGACTCCTGCCGGGGATCGTGCTGCTGGGGCTCGGGCAGGGCGCGGCGTGGACGGGGATGTGGATCGCCGCCGCGGCCGGTGTGGCGCCCGGTGATCAGGGCGTCGCCTCCGGCATGGCGTCGACCGCCCTCCAGGTGGGCGGTGCGGTGGGCCTCGCCGTGCTGGTCGCGGTCGCGGGCGGTGTCGGACAGGACGCCTCCGGCCCCGGGCTCCTCGACGGCATCCGTACCGCCGTGTTCGCGATAGCGGCCGGCATCGGGTGCGGTGCGCTCGCGCTCCTCGCTCGCACCAGAACCACAGGCCCCTAGATCCTCCAGATCCTCCCTTCTCGACTTCGCCTCTCACGTCCGGGCCGCCCGGTCCGTCCTCTGCCATGCCAGGAATACCAGGAATTTCAGGAGAAAACCCCATGTCCACTGCCGCTGCCGGTCCTTCGGCCCCTCCGGCCGCCGTCCTGTGCGGGCTGGCCGGATGGGTGCCCTCCCGAATGGTGACCAACGAGCACCTCGCCCGACGGCTCGACACCGACGACGCCTGGATCCGCACCCGGACCGGAATCCGCCGACGGTACGTCGTCGATCCCGGACAGGCCACCTCCGACCTGGCCGTCGAAGCCGGCCGCCGAGCCCTCGCTTCCGCCGGGACACACGCCGTGGACGCCGTCATCGTCGCCACGACGACCCCCGACCACACCTGCCCGGCGACCGCGCCCGCCGTCGCGGCACGGCTCGGTCTGACAGGCGCGGCGGCCTTTGACATCAGCGCCGTGTGCACCGGATTCGTCTACGGACTCGCCTCGGCCGCCGGGCTGATTGCAGCCGGAGTGGCCGAACGGGTCCTGCTGATCGGCGCGGACGCCTACTCCACGATCGTGGACCCGCTGGACCGGGCCAACGCGATCATCTTCGGAGACGGCGCCGGGGCGGTCGTCCTGCGCGCCGGGTGCCCCGACGAGCCGGGCGCGGTCGGCCACTTCGACCTGGGCAGCGACGGCGCCCACGAGGACCTGATCACGGTCGCGGCCGGCGGCTCCCGGCAGCGCTCCCGACCGGGTGAACCCAACCACGAGGACCGGCACTTCGCCATGCGGGGCAAGGAGGTCTACCGCCACGCGGTGACGCGCATGGCCGAGTCGGCACGCGCCACCCTGACCCGGGCCGGCCGGAAGACCGCTGACGTCGACCACTTCGTACCCCACCAGGCCAATCTGCGGATCCTGTACTCGGTGGCCGACGACCTCGGTCTGCCCCGCGAGCGCTGCGTGACCCATGTCGAATCCGTCGGCAACACGGGCGCCGCGTCCATCCCGCTCGCTCTGGCCGACGCCGCTGCCCGCCAGACACTCCGGCCCGGCGACCGGCTGCTTCTCACCGCCTTCGGAGGCGGCCTCACCTGGGGCTCATGCCTCCTGACCTGGCCCGCGCTGCGCGCACCCGCCCCACCCGACCGAGAAGAACGGATGACGTCATGAGCACCACAACCTACGAGCAACTCGTCATGATCCTCCGAAAGTTGCACGACGCCCCCGTGGACCGGATCCGTCCGGAGGCGACCCTCGGCGCACTGGACGTCGACTCGCTGACCACGGTCGAGATCAGCATCCGCATCGAACGCGACCTCGGCGTGGCGGTCGGCGACGACGAACTCCAGCCCGACCTCACTCTCGGCGACATCGTCGGACTCATCGACGCGCGCAAAGCGGCAGTCTGACCCCCCGCCTGCTCCTCCCAACGCTCCGAAAGGAAACGCCCATGCGGATCATCGAACAGCCCGGCAACGCACTCGGCGTGACGGTCGAGGGCTTCGACCACACCGCCGCCTCGGACGCCGACATCGACGCGCTCAAGAGCGCCGTCTACACGAAGAAGATCGCCGTCCTGAAGGGCCAGGACCTCTCTCCCCGACGCTTCCTCGAACTGGGCGAGCGGCTGGGCCGCCCCGAGACCTACTACGAGCCGATGTACCACCATCCTGAGGTACCGGAGATATTCGTCTCCTCCAACGTGCCGAAGAACGGAAAGCAGATCGGCGTACCCAGGACGGGAAAGTTCTGGCACGCCGACTACCAGTTCATGCCGGACCCCTTCGGTATCACGCTGATCTACCCCCAGGTCATTCCGGAGAAGAACCGCGGCACGTACTTCATCGACATGGGACGGGCGTACGGAAGACTGCCCGAGGACCTCAAGAAGGAAATCTGCGGAACCTACTGCCGACACTCCGTGCGCAAGTACTTCAAAATACGCCCCCACGACGTCTACCGGCCCATATCCGAGATCATCGAGGAGGTCGAGCGCAAGACCCCGGCAGTCCGCCAGCCGACCACCTTCACCCACCCCATGACCGGTGAGACGGTCCTCTACGTCAGTGAGGGCTTCACCGTCGGCATCGAGGACCAGGGCGGCAAGCCGCTCGACGAGGGCCTCCTGCGCCGCCTGTTCGAGGTCACCGGCCAGCTCGACGAGACCTTCGAGCACGACAACATCCATCTGCAGAGCTTCGAGCAGGGCGACCTGCTGGTCTGGGACAACCGCAGCCTCATCCACCGCGCCCGGCACACGACCACGCCCGAGCCGACCGTCTCGTACCGCGTCACCGTGCATGACGAGCGCAAGCTGCACGACGGGATCACGCCGCATGACGGGATCAAGGCGGCGTGACGGACGAAGCTCTGCTGGCGCAGGTGCTGACGCCGTACAAAGAACACTGCAAATACTTGCGTTCGGCCGTCGTCACGGAAAGAGACGGTCGCGCTTCTGCTCGCTGCGAGTTCGCGATCCCCGAGTCGTGCTACATCGACGACACCGGGCACCTGAATTCCGTCGAGGTGAATATCTGCTACAACCAGATGATGTACTACCTGGTGGCCAAGTCCGTGCAGGAAGGACTCGGTACGGGGTTCGAATCATGGACGCTCGACGACTTCTGGAAGCATCAGCTTCCGGACATCCTGATCGCGCGCTTCACATCGAATTTCCGACGGCCCGTCAACCCCCATGCATTCTCCGGGGAGATGGAATTCCGGACCGTCGCACGACGTGCCCCGGCCGGCGGCAGCCCGTTCCTGCACGCCGAGACCGCCTTCCGCTACTGGGACGCCGACTCGGGCCGCTGCGACGGCGAGGCGACCCTGGCGATCGTCAACATCCCCTGACCTGAGGCGAGAGATCCATGACCACGGACCGGCTCTACCACCCGGAGCTTCAGACGCTCGTCCGGACCACGAGCTTCCACGCGCGGCACCAGCCCGAGACTCCCGCGGTCCTGTGCGAGGGCCGTACTCTGACCTACGGGCAACTGCACCGTGAGAGCAACCGCGTCGCCCATGCGATCCAGGCCGCGGGACTCACACCGGGCGACCGGGTGGCGTACCTCGGCAAGGAGTCCGAGCACTACTACGAGGTTCTCTTCGGCTGCGCCAAGAGCGGCACCGTCCTTGTTCCGGTCAACTGGCGGCTGACCGCACCAGAGGTCAGCCACATCCTGCGCGACTCCGGTACCCGACTGCTCTTCCTGGAGGACGAGTTCGGGTCGGTCCTCGACAAGATGCCGGCCGAGCCGCCCGAAACGGTCGTCGGGCTGGGGGCCTCTTTCGCCGGGTCCTTCGCAGCCTGGAAGACCCCCCACCCCGACACCGACCCGGCGCCGGTGAACGTCACCCCGGACACGCCGGTCGCCCAGCTCTACACCAGCGGCACCACCGGACTGCCCAAGGGCGTCGTACTCGCCCACCGCAGCTTCTTCGCCATCCGTGACGCCCTGGCGAGCGAGGGGCTGGACTGGATCGACTGGCGGGCCGGCGACGTCGCGCTGATCGGCATTCCCGGGTTCCATGTCGGCGGCCTGTGGTGGGCCACGCAGAACTTCAACGCGGGCACCACGGTCGTCGCGATGCGCGCTTTCGCCGCCCGCCAGGCCGTCGACCTCATCCGCGACCTCGGCATCACCACCGCCTGCGTCGTGCCCGCCATGCTCCGCATGATGCTGACCGAACCCGGAGTCGGCGCCGAGGACTTCACCACCCTGCGCAAGACGGTCTACGGCGGCTCCCCGATCTCCGAGGCCCTGCTGGAACAGAGCCTCGCCGTCCTGGACTGCGAGTTCGCCCAGATCTACGGCCTCACCGAGACCGGCAACACCGCCGTCTGCCTGCCCCCGGCCGCCCATGTCCCCGGCGCACCGCTCATGCAGGCAGCGGGGCACCCCTATCCGGGCGTGCGCAGCAAGGTGATCGACGGCCAGGGGCGCGAACTGCCGCCGGGCGCGGTCGGCGAGGTGTGCCTCGCCACGCCCGCCCGCATGGTCGAGTACTGGGGACTGCCCGACAAGACCGCCGAAACCCTCGTCGACGGCTGGATCCACACCGGGGACGCCGGCTACATCGACGAGGACGGCTACATCTTCATCCGCGACCGCATCAAGGACGCCATCCTCGTCGCCGGCGAGAACGTCTACCCGGCCGAGATCGAGAACGTGCTGGAAGCCCATCACGGCGTCGCGGAGGCCGTCGTCGTCGGCGCCCCCGACGAGCGGTGGGGCGAGTACGTGCACGCCTTCGTCGTCCCCGCCCCCGGGCAGCAGCCCAGCCCCCGTGACCTGCACACCTTCCTCGTCCCACGGCTTGCGAGCTTCAAGCTGCCCGCCCGCTACGAGTTCATCGACAGCGTTCCGCGCAACCCCAGCGGCAAGATCCTGCGCCGCGAACTGCGCGACCGCTTCTGGGACGGCTCCGCCCGCAAGGTCAACTGACCTGCCGTCGAGGACGATTGAGAGAGAACGACATGCCTGCTCCCCTCACGCTGGAGGGCTTCCGCGCGGATCTGGCGGAGTTCCTGTACCAGCAGCCCGACGAAGTCGACCTGGAAGACAACCCCGTCTACGCGGGGCTGGACTCCCTGCGCATCGTCACCCTCATCGAACGGTGGCGGGAGAGCGGCGCGGACGTGACCTTCGTCGAACTCGCCGAGTGCACCTCGTTCGCCCAGTGGTGGCAGCTGCTCTCCGCACGGCGGGAGGCCACCACGTGAGCGCGCCGAACCCGCGCCGTCCGCTGCTGGCCGCACAGGAGGGCATCTGGACCGGCCAGCAGCTCGACCCGGACAGCCCCGCGTACAACACGGCCGAGTACGTGCACATCGACGGACCGGTGGACACCACCGTCTTCGACGCGGCCCTGCACCACGTCGTCGCGGAGACGGAGGCTCTCAACGTCGCCTTCGCCGCCGACGACCAGGGCCGCCCCTGGCAGACGGACGCCCCTGCCGGCGACTGGCACCTGCACACGGCGGACCTCACCGCCGGACCCGACCCGCACGCGGCGGCCCTGGCCTGGATGGACCAGGACATGGTCCGCCCCGTCGACCTCGCCCGCGATGCCGTCTTCGGCCACGCGCTGCTCCGCATCGCTGCGGACCAGTACATCTGGTACCACCGCGTCCACCACATCGCCCTCGACGGCTTCGGCCTGTCGCTGGTGGCCCGCCGGGTCGCCCAGGTCTATACCGCACTGATGGCGGGCGAGCCGGTGGAGGACAGCGGCTTCGGCACCCTGGCCGCGGTCCGGGAGGAGGAACGCGCCTACCGGGACTCGGCCCGCTTCACCAAGGACCGCGCCTACTGGACGGACCGGTTCGCGGACCGGCCGCCGGTCGCGACCCCCGCCGGCTGCACGTCACTGCCCGCACGCACCTTCCACCGGCGGGTGGCGGACCTCGACGCGGCGGAGACGGAGGCCCTGCGCGCCGCCGCCCGCGACCTCAAGGCCACCTGGTCCGAGGCGTTGCTGGCCGTCACCGTCGCCCACCTGCACCACCTGACCGGAGAACCGGAGATCGTCCTCAGTCTCCCGGCGATGGGACGCCTCGGCTCCGTCTCCCTGCGCGTCCCCTCCATGGTGCGCAACATCCTGCCCCTGCGCATCGCCGTCACCGCCTCGGACAGCCTCCGTGACCTCACGGCCCGTGTCTCGGCGGAACTGCGCGCCGGACTGCCGCACCAGCGCTACCGCTACGAGCAACTGCGGCGCGACCTCAAACTCGTCGGCGGACAGCGCCGGCTGTCCGGCCCCGGCGTCAACATCATGCCCTTCGAGTACGACCTGCGCTTCGCCGGACACCGCAGCACGGTCCACAACGTCTCCGCGGGCCCCGTCGACGACCTGTCCGTCAACGTCTACGACCGCTCCGAGGGAGCCGGACTGCGCATCGCGGTGGACGCCAACCCCGACCTCTACGACGAGGCCGACGTCACCGCGCTCCAGGACGGGCTGCTGTCCCTGCTCCGGGCGGCCGTCGCCGCCCCCGACCAGTCGCTCGGTGATCTCTCGGTACGCAGCTCCACCGTCACCGTTCTGGACGGGGGACCACTGCCTCGCCCCGCCCGACAGGTCCTCAGCCTGATCGCCGACCACGCCGCCCGGCGCGGCGGAGCCGTCGCCGTCGAGCACGACGGACGCCACATCACGTACGCGCAACTGTTCGGCGCGGCACGCGATCTCGCCCGCCGGCTGGCCGCCCGCCGCGTCGGCCGCGGCGACCTCGTGGCCGTCGCCCTGCCCCGCGGCATCGACGCGATCACCGCCATCCTCGGCGTCCTGCTCTCCGGCGCCGCCTACAGCCCGCTCGACCCGACGGCACCTCCAGTGCGCAGGGCGGAGCTGCTGGACAACGTCCGGCCCGCGCTCGTGCTGACGACCAGCGCCCACGCCGCCGACTGCACGGGCAGTGACGTACTGGCGCTCGACCAGTCGGAGTCCGGCCCAGGACAGCCCACTGCACCGGCGCCCGCACCGGACGACCTCGCCTACGTCCTCCACACCTCGGGCTCCACCGGACGCCCCAAGGGCGTCGAGATCGACCACCGCGCCCTCGCCCACTTCGTCACCGGCGCCACCCACCGCTACGGGCTCCAACAGCCGGACCGGGTACTCCAGTTCGCCCCCCTGCACTTCGACACCAGCGTGGAGGAAATCTTCCTCACGCTGTGCGCCGGAGCCACGCTCGTCATCCGCACCGACGACATGA
This sequence comes from Streptomyces yokosukanensis, assembly GCF_001514035.1. Lineage (GTDB taxonomy): Bacteria > Actinomycetota > Actinomycetes > Streptomycetales > Streptomycetaceae > Streptomyces > Streptomyces yokosukanensis. Next base: position 471,001 of record NZ_KQ948212.1, read on the forward strand.
CCGACTCGGTCCCCGCCTTCCTGGACGCCTGCGCGCGCCTGCGGATCAGCTTCCTCGACCTTCCCACGGCGTACTGGCACGAGCTGGCCTACGCGGTCTCGACCGGCGCCGCCACGCTGCCCGCCGAGGTGCGTACCGTCGTGATCGGCGGCGAGGCAGCGCTCCCCGAGCGGGTCGACCGCTGGCGCGAGGCCGTCGGCACGTCGGTCCGGCTGCTGAACACCTACGGCCCGACCGAGGCGACGGTGGTCGCCACCGTCGCCGACCTCCACGACCCTTCCCTCGCCCCGGGGGACGTCCCCATCGGGCTCCCGCTCCCCGGGACCCGCGCCACGGTGGTCGACGGCGAACTCCACCTGCTGGGCGACAACCTGGCCGTCGGCTACCGGGGCGACCGGCTCCCGGACGCCACCCGCTTCTCCTCCCTCGCCGTACTGACCGGAGCGCCCCGCGCCTACCGCACCGGCGACCTGGTACGGATCGGCGACGAGGGACAGCTGCGCTACCTGGGCCGCTCGGACACCGAGTTCAAGATCAGCGGACATCGTGTGCATCCGGCCGAGGTCGAGAGCGCCCTCCTGGCGCACCCGGGAGTCCGGGACGCCGCCGTCGCGGGCCAGGTGCTGGACGACGGGACACGGCGACTTGCCGCGTACGTCGTTCCCGACGGGCCGCCCCCGTCCGTGACGGTGATCAGGGACCACCTCCGGGCGACATTGCCCGCGGCGATGGTCCCGTCGGCTGTCGAGTTCCTGGACCGCCTGCCCCGGACGAGCACGGGAAAGACCGACAGGAAGGCACTCGCAACCCCTGCACTCCGCGCACAACTCGCCTCGCTTGGAGCCGAGTTGGTGCACACCGTCGCCGCCGTCTGGCAACAGGTGCTCGGCGTGGCCACCGTCTCCGCACAGGACGACGTGTTCGACCTGGGAGCCCAGTCCCTCCAGGCCATCCAGGTCGCCAACCGCCTCGGCACCGAACTCCGCCGTGACGTGAAGGTCGCCTGGATCTTCCAGCACCCGACACCGGCCCAGCTGGCCGCGTACCTCGAAGAGGAGGCACTGCCGACCGCTTCCGGTCTTCCGGCGTCTTTGCCCGCCGACTCGGTCCTCGACCCGGACATTCGTCCTGGCGGCGGCTCCCGCACGGATCGCGCACCGCACCGGATCCTGCTCACCGGTGCCACCGGCTTCGTCGGCGTACACCTGCTCGCCGAACTCCTCACGACCACCGGCGCGGAGGTCGTCTGCCCGGTCCGCGCCCCGAGCCCCGCCGGCGCCACCGCCCGCGTCCACCAGGCTCTCGACGCCCACCTGATCAGCCTCCCGGACGCGGCACGCACCCGCATCACGGCGGTCCCGGCCGACCTCGCCCGCCCCCGCCTCGGCCTGGACGAGGAGCTGTTCTCCGAACTCGCGCGAACCTGCGGAGCGATCTTCCACAACGGCGCGACCGTCAGCATCATGCGCGAGTACGCCACCCTCCGCGCCGCCAACACCGAGTCCACCAGGACTCTGCTGCGCATGGCGGCCGTGCACTCGACCCCGCTGCACTTCGTCTCGACGCTCTCCGTGGCCCCACCGCTCACCCTCAGCCCGGAAGTCCCGGAGGGGTTCCTTCCGCCCCATCCCGGACTGCGCCACGGCTACCAGCAGTCCAAGTGGGCCGCCGAGCGCCTGCTGGAACAGGCCGCCGAGCGGGGCCTGCCGGTCACCGTGCACCGGCTCGGCCGGATTGTCGGGCCTGCCGCCACGGGGTACGTGAACGAGCGGGACTTCCTGTGGAGCGTGCTGCGCGCGGGCATCCCCGAGGGCATCGTCCCCGACCTGTTCGAGGAGGAGATCTGGACACCGGTCGACCACGTCGCACGAGCCCTCGTCCACCTCTGCCTCGGACAGCGCAGGCCGGGCGCCGCCGTGTTCAACCACGCGGCCGCCGCCCCGGTCCGGCTGCGCGATGTCTACGACTGGCTGGAGGAGTACGGCTACCCACTGCGCCGCCTGCCGCTGCCCCAGTGGCGCGCCGCACTACCGCGCTCCTCCGAGGCCGCGCAGAGCATGCTCGCCTTCTTCGAAGCGACGGACGCCACGGACCCGACGGGGGTGACGTCCGACGACGCGACCGGACCCGACCTGCGCCTGGGGCGCATCCGCGCCGAGAACGTCGTAGGCGGCCTGCACGGCAGCGACATCACCTGCCCGCCCGTCGACCGCGACCTCGTCTTCCGCTACCTCGACCACTGCGTCACCACCGGAACGCTGCCCGCTCCAGCCGGAAAGCGCGGTCATCACCCGTCTCGCTCGAAGTAGTGGGGAACCTCCGGGAACTCACGTGCTCCGCCCCCCGACTACTGCAACAGAACCCGTCATCTCCCGACCACCCCTCAGCAAGGAGCCAGCATGTCGAAGAAACGGCCGGCCGCCGTCGCCCTGGCCGGCGCCCTCTGTCTGGTCACCGCGGCATGCGGCTCTTCGACCGACAAGGCCGGCGGCACCGGCGGCGACGCGTCCGCAGCGGCGGCGAAGTCCGGCTACCCGGTGACCCTCGACAACTGCGGAGTTTCCGAGAAGTTCGCCAAGGAGCCCGGCCGGGTCGTCGTCATGAACGGCGCCTCCGTCGCCGAGGTCTCCACGCTGCTCTCCCTCGGCCTCGGCGACCGCATCGTCGCCAACCAGCAGCACTACGGCATGTCCGAGGTCCCCGGCCGCGTCGACGCCATCAAGAAGCTGCCCACCGGCAACGTCAAGCAGAACGACGCCTACGACATCCCGCGCGAGGCGATGATCGGGCTGCGCCCGGACCTGGTGCTGTCCACGACGTCGTACGGCTTCGACGAGAAGAACGGCTTCGCCACCCGCGACCAGCTCAAGCAGGTCGGCGCCAACACCTACGTCTCGCCGCAGGGCTGCACCCAGGACACGTCGAGGATGACCGTCGCCGACAGCTACCAGCTGCTGCGCGACATGGGGAAGATCTTCGACAGGAGTGCCCAGGCCGAGAAGGTCGTCGCCGCCTCCCAGAAGCACATCGCCGACGTCCTTGCCAAGGTCAAGGGCGAGAAGCAGCCCAAGGTCATGGTGCTCTTCTCCAACATGGCCATGGGCGGCAACGACTTCAGCTCGGTCGTCGCCAAGGGCATCTACAACGACATCCTCACCAAGGCCGGCGGCAGCAACGCCTTCGCGAACGCCTCCAAGACCTCCTTCGCCGACCTGAGCAAGGAGAAGGTGGCCGCCACCGACGTCGACGCCCTCGTCGTCATCGGCTACAACGACCCGAACCCGGCTGCCTACGCCAGGAAACTGCTGAAGGAGTTCCCCCAGTGGCCGGCCGCGAAGAACAACACGTACGTGACGCTGTCCGACTCGATATACCTCGGCCCCAGCAACGACCTGGCCGTCGAGAAGATCGCGAAGATGCTGCACCCGGACAAGTTCTGAGCCCGCTCCTGCGCCGTCTGGGACTGCCGCTCGCGGTCGCCGGCCTGCTGGCCGTCCTCGTCGCGGTGATGGTGGTGGCGGTGAGCATCGGTGCCGTCGACATCCCTGTCGGTGACGTGTGGGGCGTTCTCCTGCATCATGTCACCGGCCGGGGCGCTGCCGGTGATCCGGCGCTGGACCAGATCGTGTGGACGTTCCGAACGCCCCGCGTCGCCCTGGCCGCCGTGGTCGGCGCGGGCCTGGCGGTGGCCGGGGCGGTGCTCCAGACCCTGGTGTCCAACCCGCTCGCCGACCCCGTCGTCCTCGGCTTCTCCTACGGTGCCTCGCTGGGCGCCGTCCTGGTCATCACCCTCGGCGGCGTCGCGCTCGGCGGGCTGGGCGGCATCGGAGTCTCGGGCGCGGCCTTCGTCGGCGCCCTGGCGGCCGGTGCCCTGGTCTTCGCGCTCGGGCAGCGGCGGGGCCGGCTGGCCCCGACCCGGCTGGTCCTGGCCGGAGTCGCCGTCGGCTACGTCCTGCTGTCCGTCACCAGCTTCGTCCAGCTGCTGGCGACCCCGACCGAGCTGCGCACGGTCATGTTCTGGATGCTGGGCAGCGTCGCCGGGGCCCAGTGGAGCCAGCTGCCCGGCGTCACGGTGGTGGTCCTGGCGAGCACGGTGCTGCTGACCCTGTTCGGGCGGCGGCTCAACGCCCTGCTGGCCGGCGACGAGTCCGCCACCGCGCTCGGCGTGGACGTCAACCGGCTGCGCGCCGTCCTGCTGGTGATCAGCGCGCTGCTCACCGGAACGGTCATCGCCGTCGCCGGCGGCATCGGCTTCGTCGGCCTGATGATCCCCCACCTGGTCCGGCTCACCATCGGCGCCGACCACCGCAGACTCCTGCCACTCACCGCCCTGCTCGGCGCCATCTACCTGGTGGTCGTCGACCTGCTCTCCCGCACCCTCAGCCGCCCCGACGAACTGCCGCTGGGCATCCTCACCGCCCTGCTCGGCGCCCCCTTCTTCCTGTGGCTGCTGCGCCGCAACAAGGGCCTGGACACCGTATGAAGCCGCTGAAGCCACGACGAGGGCCGGACACCGTATGAAACTGACCGTGGACCAGCTCCACATCACCCTGGACCGCAAGCCGATCCTCCGCGATGTGCACCTGGAGGCAGCCAAGGGAGACATCGTCGGACTCGTGGGCCCCAACGGCAGCGGAAAATCCACCCTGCTCCGCACGGTCTACCGCTCGCTGCGTCCGGCCACCGGAGTGGTCACGGTGGGCGACGACGACGTGTGGGAACTCTCCGCCCGCACCGCCGCCCGCCGCACCGCGGCCGTCCTCCAGGACGCCGGTACGACGACGGGGCTCACGGTGACCGAGATCGTGGCCCTGGGCCGTACGCCCCACCACGGCCTGCTGGGCCGCGACGGCGCCGAGGACCGGGAGGCCGTGGCCGAGGCGGTGGCCCGCTGCGGCGTCGGCCCCTTCGCGGACCGCGACTACGCCACCCTCTCCGGCGGCGAACGCCAGCGCGTCCTACTGGCCCGCGCCCTCGCGCAGCGCCCCCAGCTCCTGGTGCTGGACGAACTGACCAACCACCTCGACATCCGCGCCCGGTTCGAGCTCCTGGACCTGATCCGCAGCACGGGCATCACCACACTGGCGGTCCTGCACGACCTCGACCTCGCGGCACGGCTCTGCGACCATCTTGTCGTCCTCCACGAAGGTGAGGTGGTGGCGGCGGGACCTGTCCTGGACGTCCTGACCCCGGACCTCCTCCGTGACGTCTTCGGCGTACGGGGCAGCACGGAACGCCATGCCGACGGCGTCGTCCGCATCACCTACGCCGCCCAGCCGCTCGCCCACGACAGGGAGCCGGAACCCGTGGACCAGTGAGGCGGGGTCAAAGGCCGCGTGGCGCGTACTGGATACCGGCCCGAGTCAGCTCGCGCGCCTCGGCGTCGCCGAACCGCTGCACCAAATGCAGCGCCATGTCGATCCCGGCCGACACCCCGGCCGAGGTGACGACGTCACCGTCGTCGACGTACCGCTCCCCGGCGAGTACGTCGATCGAGCCGTCGATCTTCGCGAGCTTCTCCAGATAGTCCCGGTGGGTGACTGCCGATGCAGTTCCCGCAGCCAGGCAAGGTGCTGCTCGTCCTTCACCAGGGCGCGGGTGCCGTCACCTCCTGGATGGACGAGCAGATCCAGCGGCGGTGCCGTGGTCGGTTCGTGGTCGGCGACGAGGCCGAGCCCCTTGGCACAGCGCACCACACCCGCTCTGGTCCCCAGCGTCAGGTGTCGTCCATGGGCGTGCCGTGGCTTGTTCCTGGCATCTGTGCACCTCGTCGCTGCCGGTGCGCCGGACCGTCCGGTGACCCCCGGCACCTCGGATACCTCTTCGTGGTCTTGGCCTGCCTGAGTGTGCGCGCACGGTGAACGGGGACAAGCCGATATCCGTACCCACCGGTGATCACGAAAGTGCGGATGCAAAAATGAGGCCGCTATGTCTCCAGGGTGGTGTTCTCGCACAATACGGGCCGCGGTGTTCGCGGCCTGCTGCGTGCTGCTCGCTGCCCTGGGTCACGTCATGATGTCGGGAACCGCGGTGCCCTGGTGGGCCATGACCGCGGGCCTGGTGGTGACCGGCGGCGCGGCCTGGCCGCTGACCGACCGGGAGCGCGGACCGTTCCTCGTGGTCTCCATCGCGGTGGCCGCGCAGACGGTGCTCCACTCCTCGTTCGCGCTCGCCCAGGCGGTAGTGCATCCACAGCCGTCCGCCGACGGGTCGCTCGTCCGGCAGTGGCTCGGCTACCTCCTGTGCGCTCCGCCGTCAGCATCGGGCGCGGAGCATGGCGCCATGCCCATGCCCATGCCCATGCCCATGCCCATGGGCTCCATGGACATGGGCATGGGATCCACGCACTCCTTGGGTTCTACGCACGACACGGCGTCGATGGGCTCGATGGCCCACGTGGGGACAGCCGGTTCCATGAGCCACGACATGGGCGGCATGTCCTCGACCGGCATGCTCGCCGCCCACCTCCTGGCCGCGCTCCTGTGCGGCCTGTGGCTCGCCCACGGCGAACGCGCAGCCTTCCGCATCCTGCGGGCCCTGGCCGGCTGGCTCGTCGCGCCCTTGGGCCTGCTGCTCAGCCCGCCCGCGCCACCACACCGGCCGCGCATCCGTGCACGCCGAGCGGGCTCGGACCGGGCCCCACGCCGCCTCCTTCTCACCCACGCGATCACCTCTCGGGGGCCGCCCACGGGGTTCGCTGTCGCCTGACGGCAGCCGGTTCCCCGAGGCATTTCAGGCAGCCGTCGCGCCGTCGGCTTCCCGCCTCGGGCATCAGCCGCGCACGCACGTGCCCGGCCCGCACCCCATCACCGGTCCCGCCGGGAGCGCCCGCAGTGCTGTCGCGCGCACCGGCCCGGAGACCGGATTCCTGATCCCGAGAAGGACAGACACAGGTGATCACTCCTGCCCTGCCGCCATCACGTGAGCCATCGCGGACGAACTCGACGGAAGAGTCGATTACCGCCTGGGCGCTCGCCGCCCGCGGCGGCGACCCCGATGCCGTCGACCTGTTCGTTCGGGCCCTGCACCGGGATGTCCGCCATTACGTGACCTACCTCGGCGCCGATCCTCAGAGCGCCGACGACCTGACCCAGGACACCTTTCTGCGGGCCCTGGGCAGCCTGCAGCGGTTCGAAGGCCGCTCCTCGGCCCGCACCTGGCTGTTCTCCATCGCCCGCCATGCGGTGATCGACAGCATCCGCTACCGCTCGTGCCGCCCCCGCCTGTCGGACACCGACGACTGGGAGTCGGCCGCTGAGCACACCCAACCGTGCGACCTGCCCGGCTTCGAGGAGGGCATCGCCCTCGCGGAACTGGTGGGCGCACTCCCTGACGACCGCCGCGAGGCGTTCGTCCTCACCCAGCTGCTGGGGCTCCCGTATGCGGAAGCGGCCCACGCCAGCGACTGCCCGATCGGCACGGTGCGCTCCCGGGTCGCCCGCGCCCGTACCTCGCTGATCGAGTGGCTGGACGAGGCCGAGCGCGGCGCGCCGTTGGCCGTCGCGGCCTGACGGGCCGTAACACGGAGGGCCCGGATCGCGGTGATCCGGGCCCTCTTGTGCAATCGTCCGCGTCCCCGGCACGTGACGCGCTCCTGCGGTTTCTACGCCGCCGGGTCAGAAGCCGGAGTTGCCCGGGCCCCGGTTGACCGTGTAACCGCCGGGGTTGTTGAGGGCGGCGGAGGTCGTGCCGCTGACGGTGGTGTTGCTGACCGTCATGCTGCCGGTGACGTCGCTGATGTCGAAGCCGAAGGTGCCGGCGCCGCTGATGGTGTCGTGGTCGAGGGTCAGATTGCTGATCTGGTGGGCGTAGCTGAGCAGGACGGCCTGGTAGGAGCTGTCCTTGATGGTGTTGCCGGTGACGTTCACCGGTTGGGTGATGTCGCCCTTGGCGTCGGCGAAGATCCACAGGGCGCCGATGTCGGAGTTCCAGTTGTCGTTGTGTGAGCCGGCACGGATCAGCAGGTTGTCGCGGACCGTGGTGGGGCCGGAGAAGTTCTGGCCGAAGGCGGTGCTGACGTTGATGCCGGACCCGAAGGCGACGGTGTCGCTGACCGCGTTGTTCTCCACGGTGTTGTCGCCGCCGCCGTAGACCCCGATGCCGCCCGCCTGGACCGGCGACTGCACCGTGTTGTGCGAGACCGTGCAGTGGGTGACGTCGCCGTTCTCGGTGTCCAGGGCGATGTTGTCGTCACCGGTGTTGCGGACGTTGGACTGCTCGACCCGGGTACCGGAGGAGCCACCGTGTACGTGGATGCCGTCGGCGAATATGTCGCGGGCCCGTACGCCGGAGACGTCGAGTCCGGTGCCGGGCACTGCCCACAGGCCGACCTTGGCATGCTCCATCCACACGTTGAGGACCAGCGAGCCGGAGGTGAACGTGCCCTCGATGGCGGGCGCGCCCTGGTCGTTGTTGCGGAAGGTGTGGTCGCCGAAGACCGACAGGTCGGCTATCTGGTTGCGGCCGCCGGTCGGGTACAGGCCGCCGTTGCCGTTCTCGGCGGTGGACTGGAGGGTGGTGTACCACGGTCCCGCGCCGCGCAGCGAGACATCGCTGAGGTTGACTCGGCCGGAGATGGTGTAGGTGCCGGCGGGCAGCCACAGGCCCTGGCCGGTGCCGGACAGTTGGCTGAGCGCGCCGTTCAGCGCGTCGGTGACGTCACCGCCGCCGGGGTTGATGCCGTAGGTTGCGGCCGAGACGTATCCGGACGGCATGGCGTAGGCCGCGTCCACCAGTTCGGTGTCGATCGTGTCGATCGTGAAGGTGCCGCCGGCGGTGGCGTCCTTCTGCAGTTTCAGGACCGTGCCGGCCGGCCAGGTGGCGGGGTTCTTGTAGCGCACGTCGTCGTAGAAGTGGTGGCCGGTACCGTTGGCGGGGTTGTTGGTGTCGTGGTAGCCGTCGCCGTACAGCCAGGAGTACTTGTTGGTCAGGGTCAGGTCGGTGACCTTGGTGCTGTCGGCGTAGAGGGCGAGCGGTGCGGTGGTGGGCGATCCGTCGGAGGTGTCGGGGATCGAGTAGCGCACCACCACGGAGTTGGCCGGCTCGGCGAGCGTGATCTGGACGTACTTCCCGGTGTCGGTGAGCTGGACGGCGCTGCGTCCCGTGGCCTCCGAACTCAGCGACGGGTACGCGCGGCTGACCGGCAGCACACTGCCGTTGGTGGTGGCGTCCGCGGCGCGGTACTCGGTGTACGGCAGGGTCGCGCCCTGGGTGGCGAGCGCGGTGCCGCCGTCGACCGACACACCGTCCACGGCGACGTCGCCGGTGTCCCCGGCGTCGTGCTGGAGGCCGATCAAATTGAGCCCGGAGCGCAGCGTCACGGTCGTGGAGACCGTCCGCCAGCCGCTGCCCGCGGGCAGGCTGAGCTGGGAGTTCTTGATGCCGTTGAGGTAGAGCGAGAGCGTCTGCGCGGAGCCGGTGGAGTTGGCGTACGCGACGGAGACGGCGTAGCTGCCGGCCGAGGGCACGGCGGTGTCGATCTGAGTCTGCGCGCCCTGGGCGGTGAAGCCGGTCAGATAGCCGCTGCCTGCGTAGCCGGAGATCGAGGTGCCGACCGAGGGGCCGCCGGTGAAGAACGCGGTCGCCGCGTCGTACGCCTGGCCGTCGCCCGAGGGCGGGGTCGTCGTGGTGGAGCCGACGGTGATGTTGTCCAGATTGACGTTGCCGTTGTCGGCCGTGTCGAAGCGGTACGCGACGGTGTTGGCGCCGGACTTCAGCGTCAGGTTCTCGGTGACGGAGCCCCAGGAGTTCCAGTCGGCGGTCGCGGGCAGCGAAGTGGTGACCGCCTTCGCGCCGTTGACGTAGACGGACAGTGTGCGGGTGGAGCCCGTGCCGTTGGCGTAGCGCAGAGCGACGGGCGTGCTGCCGGCGTTCGCGGCGGTCACCGAGAAGGTGGTCGTGGCAGTGCCCTTGTTCGCGTCGGTGTAGCCGCCGACGAAGCCGCTGCCGGTGAAGCCGGTGTGGTCGGCGGCGACGGCCGCGCCGCCGGACAGGGCAGCGGACTCGGCCTCGTACTGGCCGTCGGGCGGGGCCGGGGTGGCCGCGAGGGTGATGTTGTCGAGATTGACGTTGCCGCTGTCGGCGCTGTCGAAGCGGTACGCGACGGTGTCGCTTCCTGCGGTCAGCGTGACGGGAGTGGCGAAGGTGCCCCAGGTGTTCCAGTCGGTGGTCGCGGGCAGCGAGATCTGGGTGACCTTGGTGCCGTTGACGTAGACCGAGAGGGTCTGCGGGGCGGTGGTGCCGTTGGCGTAGCGCAGTGTGGAGACATAGCCGCCGGCGTTCGCGGCGGTCACCGAGAAGGTGGTCGTGGCAGTGCCCTTGTTCGCGTCGGTGTAGCCGCCGACGAAGCCGCTGCCGGTGAAGCCGGTGTGGTCGGCGGCGACGGCCGCGCCGCCGGACAAGGCGGCCGACTCGGCTTCGTAGACGGTGCCCGCGGTGGACGCCGAGGCGCGCAGGGCGGTCCCGCTGACGAGGGCGACCAGCATGGCGAGCAGCGCGACGACCGCGGTGGGCGCTGATCTGGGCAGACGTGTGCCCCGGGATGATTCGGGCATGGGCGGGCTCCGCAGGAGAAGTGGGGTGCTTGAGCGACCGGCACCGTAGCCGCGCGTTCACCCTCCTGCAATGGATTCAGGCGATCGGGCGCATCGGACGCCGAGAGGCATGGAATCCGGATGCTCGCCCCGACGATGGCACTGAGCTGCACCGACACCCCCGCGCCGGGAATTGAACGGCAGCCGGCGCCGAATGAGGTGAAGCTTTTTCGTCCGTTTCTTGCTCGGAATTCCGGGGCCCGGAGCCGCTCGCCTGCCCCCTACTACTCGCTGCGGGAGACAGCCGGAGA
>NZ_KQ948212.1:482579-489069 GCF_001514035.1 Streptomyces yokosukanensis
GAGGAAAATCGCTGTGGTCGACGGCCGCGTTGAGCAGGACGACCGGCATCCCGCGCTCCTTGAGCGACGCGCTCTCGTCGGCGCTCAGCCCACCGCAGAAGATGACGCCCGAGACCTGCTGGTCGAGCAGCATCGTCACGTACTCGGCCTCGGTCAGCCCGCCCGCGGACCGGGTGCACAGCACAGGGGTGAAGCCGAGCTGCACCAGCGCACCGCCCGCCACCTCCGCGAGCGCCGGGAAGATCGGATTCTGCAGCTCCGGCAGCACCAGACCCACCAGGCGGGCCCGTACACCCCGCAGATGGGTCGGACGCTCGTAGCCGAGCACATCCAGCGCCGTCAGCACCGCCTGTCGCGTGCTGTCCGAGACTCCGGGCTTGCCGTTCAGCACCCGGCTCACCGTCGCCTCGCTGACCCCGACCTTCTGAGCCACCTGCACTAGTTTGCGCACCATGAGCGCACTATATCCGCGATCAGCAGTTGATATTCTGCGTCAGCCTTGCATTTCTTGCGTTATCGCGCATCAAGATTGTGGGGCTTTTGCGTAAATGTGCTTCGGTATTGCGTGCCTGATGAGGGCGACGTAACTTGTGCGTCACCTCGGGGAGCGGCCGCCCCTCCATCACCCTCATGACCAGGGACGACTCATGACCGGTTTCCCGGCGGGCAGCAGAGCCCGCACCGCCCTCGCCGTCGCTGCGGCGGCAGGGCTGACCCTCGTAGTGAGCGGCTGCGGCGGCTCCTCCGGCTCGTCGAAATCCGCCGACGGCACCGTCACCATCACGGTGAACGACATGCCCGCCAAGACCGACCCGGCGCACCGGAAGATATTCCTCCAGGACGTGGCGGCCTTCGAAAAGCTGCACCCGAAGATCAAGGTCGTACCGCACGAGGGCCAGATGGACCCGCAGACGTTCGCCACGAAACTCGCCGGCGGCCAGCTGGAGAACGCCTTCTACGTCTACTACACCGACCCGGCCGGGCTCATCGCCAAGCACCAGGCGGCGGACATCACCCCGTACCTGTCGCAGTTCCCGGCCGTCGCGAAGGTCAAGCCGCAGCTGCGCAAGGTGTTCCAGGACGCGAACGGCCACACCTACGGCCTGCCCGAGGGCAACTACTCGATGGGCCTGGTCTACAACCGCACCCTGTTCAAGCGGGCCGGACTCGACCCGGACAAGCCGCCGACCACCTGGGACGAGGTCCGCACCGACGCCGAGAAGATCGCCGCGCTCGGCCACGGTACCGTCGGTTACGGCGACTACAGCAAGTCCAACACCGGCGGCTGGCACTTCACCGCGGAGATGTACTCGCGCGGCGGCGACGTCGCCAAGCAGCAGCCCGACGGCGGCTGGAAGGCCGACTTCGACAACGCCACCGGGAAGGCTGTACTGCAGCAACTGCACGACATGCGATGGACCGACGACTCCATGGGCCGGCGGCAGTTGCTGGAGTGGGCAGACCTGCTGCAGATGATGGGCGCGGGCAAGCTGGGCATGTACCTCGCCACCGCGGACAACATCCCCACCATCGCCTCCCAGTACAAGGGCGACCCCAAGGAGTACGGCCTCGGGCCGATCCCCGGCGGCAAGGGCACGCTGGCCGGCGGCGGCGGCTTCATGTTCAACCCCAAGGACACCCCCGAGCAGATCAGTGCGGCCATGGCCTGGGTGACCTTCAAGTACGAGAACCCCGACCGGATCGAACTGGGCGCCCAGCGCGCGGCGCAGGCCGGGCAGCCGGTCGGCCTGCCCGAGCCCAACATCTGGACCGGAGCCGCCGCGCAGACCAAGGCCGCCGCCGACAAGAAGTACGCCAACCAGCCGGTGGCCAACTACGCGCCGTTCGCGCAGTCGCTGCCCGGCATCCCCCTGGTCCTCGAACCGCCGAAGGCCCAGCAGATCTACGCCGTCCTGGACACCGCCATGGCGAAGGTCCTGACGCAGAAGGACGCGGACATCGACTCCCTGCTGTCAGGCGCCTCCAAGCAGGTCGACTCCCTGCTCGCGGCCCAGTAGCCGCCCGCCCGGAACCCGACCCCGCGTTGCCCGCGGGCCCCGCAGAGCCCTGACGACCGGCGCGGCCCGCGGGCGCCGACAAAGGAGAACCCATGGCCACCTCCCTGGCCCCCCACCGCCCCGGCGCCCCGGCCGGCCCGCCCCGTGGCCGCACCGGGACACGCACCGCGCGGCGGGCCCGGCTGCGCCGACGGATCGCCGACAACGCCCTGGCGTACGCCTTCATGGCGGCGGGCATCGTCTGCTTCGCGGTGTTCTCGTGGTATCCGCTGGTCCGGGGCATCATCCTCAGCTTCCAGCAGGACAACCTGATCAGCGACCCACAGTGGGTGGGGCTGACCAACTACCGTCATCTGTTCGCCGATCCGTTGTTCTGGACGGCGTGGAAGAACACCGCCGAATTCACCGGCCTCGCGCTGCTCCTCGGCTACGCGGTGCCGTTCGTGATCGCGGTGCTCCTCAACGAACTGCGGCACTTCAAGGGGTACTTCCGGATCGCGGTATATCTGCCGGTGATGCTGCCGCCGATCGTCAGCGTGATGCTCTGGCAGTTCTTCTACGACCCGGGCGACGGCCTGTTCAACACCGCGCTGCGCGGCGCCCATCTGCCCACCTCGCAGTGGATCCAGTCGCCGCACACGGCGATGATCTCGCTGGTGCTGGTGTCCACCTGGGCCAACATGGGCGGCGCGACACTGATGTACCTGGCCGCGCTGCAGTCCATCCCCGGCGAGCTGTTCGAGGCCGCGGAGCTGGACGGCGCGGGCATCTGGGCCCGGCTGCGGTACGTGACGCTGCCGCAGATGCGGTTCATCATGCTCGTCCTGCTGCTGCTCCAGATCATCGCCACCATGCAGGTCTTCATCGAGCCGTTCCAGCTCACCGGCTTCACCGACCCCTCGACCATCACCGTGATGACGCTGATCTACCGCTATGCCTTCGCCGTGAACAACGACTTCGGTCTCGCGGCGTCGATGAGCGTGCTGCTCTTCGCCGTGCTCGGCGTCTTCGCCGCGTCGTACCTGCGGCTGACCCGCGAGTCGGACTAGGACGAGGGATCACGAGGGACAGGACACGACCATGACCACAGCCGCCCCCGCCTCGTCGGCGACCCGCAGCCTGGTCTCCGACCAGGAACTGGCCCGGCCGCGCTACCGCGCCGTCTACTTCGCCGTGCTGACCGCCACCACGGTGCTGTTCGCCGCCGCGTTCCTCTTCCCGCTGTACTGGATGGCCAGTTCGGCGCTTGAGACGCCGCGGGAGTTCGCCGCGCAGACCCCGACGCTGCTGCCGAAGTCCGTGCACCTCACCGCGTACCACGACGCGTGGAGCCAGCTGGACATCGCGCGCTTCTTCCTCAACACCGTCTGGTACGCGGCCGGCGGCTGGCTGATCCAGATCTCGGTGGACGTGTGCGCCGCCTACGCGCTGTCCAAGCTGCGGCCGGTGTTCGGGAAGGCGATCTTCGCCGGGATGCTGGCCAGCCTGATGCTGCCCGCGGCCGCACTGCTGGTGCCCGCCTACCTGACCGTCTCCGACCTGCCGCTGCTCCACCTCAACCTGCTCAACACGCCCTGGGCGCTGTGGCTGCCCGGTGCGGCCAACGCGTTCAACATCTATGTGCTGCGACGCTTCTTCGACCAGATCCCCGGTGAACTCCTCGACGCCGCCGCCATCGACGGCGCCTCGCGCCTGCAGACGCTGCTGCGCGTGGTGCTGCCGCTGTCCCGCCCGGTGCTCGCGGTGATCTCGATCTTCGCGGTCGTCGGCATGTGGAAGGACTTCCTGTGGCCGCTGCTGGTGCTCCAGGACCCGGACAAGCAGACCCTGTCGGTCGCGCTGCACCGGCTGTCCACATCCACCACGCAGGTGCCGCCGACCGAGATGATCGCCGGTCTGTCCATCGCGGCGCTACCGATGATCGTGCTCTTCCTCTTCTTCCAACGGCACATTCTCGGCGGCCTGTCGGCGGGGGCACTCAAGGGGTGATCCGGACCCGCTGAGGCGCGGCCCACCGCCGCGGTCGCGGTCCCGTCTGCCCTTCTCCCGGCCGATTTGCCCGCTTTGGTGAACTCTGCCCGCCCCTCTCGCTCAAAGGAGCCCGCCCCCGTGGCCGATCAGTCCGTCGCAGCCGAGCAGCACGCCGAGACCTCCGTGCGTACCGAGACGTCCATGCCTACCGAGACCAGCGTGCCGGCCGAGACCGCCCAGTGGTGGCGTGACGCCGTCATCTACCAGGTCTACCCGCGTTCCTTCGCCGACGGCGACGGCGACGGGATCGGCGACCTGACCGGTGTCCGCGAACGCCTGCCGTATCTGGCCGAACTCGGCGTGGACGCCCTGTGGTTCAGCCCCTGGTACGCCTCGCCGCAGGCCGACGCCGGGTACGACGTCGCCGACTACCGGCGCATCGACCCCGCCTTCGGCACCCTGGAGCAGGCCGAGGCGCTGATGGCCGAGGCCCATGCGCTCGACCTGAAGATCATCGTCGATGTGGTGCCCAACCATGTCTCCGACCGGCATGCCTGGTTCCAGGAGGCGGTCGCCGCGGGGCCCGGCGCCGAGGCGCGCGACCTGTTCTGGTTCCGGCCCGGCCGCGGCACGGACGGCGAACTGCCGCCCAACGACTGGCAGTCCGTGTTCGGCGGACCGGCCTGGACCCGTACCGCCAACCCGGACGGCACACCGGGCGAGTGGTATCTGCATCTCTTCGCGCCCGAACAGCCCGACCTCAACTGGAACAACTCCAAGGTCCGCGAGGAACACGAGAACGTCCTGAGCTTCTGGTTCGACCGCGGCGCGGACGGGGTCCGGATCGACTCCGCGACGATGCCCGCCAAGGACCCGGCGCTGCCGGACTTCGACCCCGACGCGCCGCCGGTGCCGCACCCGTACATCGACCGCGACGACGTGCACGACATCTACCGATCCTGGCGGGCGCTCGCCGAGAGCTACGAGCGGCCGCGCGCGCTGATCGGCGAAGTGTGGCTGGCCGACCCGGTGCGCTTCGCCCACTACCTGCGCCCCGACGAGATGCACAGCGCCTTCAACTTCGACTACCTCAACTGCTCCTGGGACGCCGCCGAGCTGCGCCGGGTCATCGACGCGACGCTGGCCGCGCACGCCTCGGTCGGCGCCCCCGCCAGCTGGGTGCTGTCCAACCACGACGTCACCCGGCACGTCACGCGGTACGGCCGCGCCGACACCTCCTTCGGTCTGTCGCTGCGCCAGCACCAGGTGCTTACCGACCTGGAGCTGGGTACCCGCAGGGCGCGGGCCGCACTGCTGCTCGACCTGGCGCTGCCTGGGGGCTGCTACCTCTACCAGGGCGAGGAGCTGGGCTTGTGGGAGGTCGAGGACATCCCGGACGAGCTGCGCCAGGACCCGATCTTCCACCGCACCGGCGGCACGGACATCGGCCGCGACGGCTGCCGGGTGCCGCTGCCCTGGTCCGGCGAGCGTCCGCCGTTCGGCTTCAGCCCCGAGGGCGCGAGCGCACCGCCGTGGCTGCCCCAGCCGCAGCGGTGGGCCGCGTACACCGCGCAGGCACAGAGCGGCCGGCCCGAGTCGATGCTGACCTTCTACCGCACCGCCTTGGGACTGCGCCGCAGCGAGCGAGGGCTGCACGGCGCCGACTTCGGCTGGCTGCCCGAACACGCTCCAGGCGTCCTGGCCTTCGGCCGCGGCGACGGCTTCTCGTGTCTGGCGAACCTCTCCGGTACGGCAGCGCCGCTGCCCGCGGACGCGGATGTCATTCTCGCCAGCGCCCCCGGCTTCGACCCGGGTGCCGCAGAGCTGCCCGACGACACGACCGTATGGCTGCGCCGGCGCTGACCGGCGCACCGGCCACCACAAGGAACCCGACGAAGAAGAAGGCAGCGTCATGACTCGGAGACTGGCGGAAGTGGCCAAACGGGTGGGCGTCAGCGAGGCGACGGTGAGCCGTGTTCTGAACGGCAGGCCCGGCGTCTCGGACGGCACCCGGCAGGCGGTGCTGACTGCTCTCGACGTACTCGGCTACGAGCGTCCCACCCAACTGCGGGGTGTACGGGCGAGGTTGGTCGGTCTGGTGCTGCCCGAACTGCAGAATCCGATCTTCCCCGCACTCGCGGAAGTCGCCGGCGGTGCGCTGGTGCAGCTCGGCTTCACCCCTGTGCTCTGCACGCGCACCGCGGGCGGGCTCACCGAGGCCGAGTACGTGACCATGTTGCTCGATCAGCAGGTCTCGGGCGTCATCTTCTGCGGCGGGCTCAGCGCCGACGAGTACCGCGCCCTGCTCCAGCGGGGTGTCCCCGTCGTGCTGCTCAACGCCGCCGTCGACTACGCGGCGATCCACGCGAGACGGCAGCCCGACGGCGCACCCGATCGGCCCCTCGACCGACCCGCGCTCGCGGACCGCAGCACGTACCGCCCCGCCCAGCGGCACCTGGACGGCCTGGACCGTAGGACGGTCCGGCCACCCGGATTCCCCC
>NZ_KQ948212.1:489666-513587 GCF_001514035.1 Streptomyces yokosukanensis
AACCGCCACGGCGGGCGAGTCGCCCAGCCCGGCCTGCGCGCGGTCGGAGTCGACTGACCAGCACACCGCCCATGTCGTCCACTCACCCCGGCATCTGATCGCCGACATCTACACCGACGGAACCTATGAACAGCGCGTCACCCAGCCCCTGTTGCGTCTCGGCGGCGCGCGGCGCAGCACGCAAGGAGGCGGCCCCGGACCGACCGTGCCGCCTCCTTGTCACGACGTCACGCTTTCAGGCTCAGTGGATCTCCGGACCACCGAACCAGTGGCCGGCGGCCCGTTCGAACGCTTCACGATCGGGAGTGCGATCACCTGCCCAGGCGACCACGCCGTCGGGCCGGACGAGCACGGCACCCAATCCGAGGTCGTTTCTCGCCGGACCGGCTGCATACCGGATCCGGCTCTCCCAGCCCATCGCTGAACCGCGCAGGCATCGGTCGGTGCTGAAATCGAGCGCTACGCCTCGTCCGTCCTGCATGAGGTCGCCGAGGCGAGTGCCGTTTTCGAGGCGAAGCTCCGGGGCATTGCGGCCGACCAGTGGGTGTTCGCTGCCGAGGTCGTAACGGATCGACGATCCCGACACCCTCTCGAACACGTAGGTCGTTCCGTCACGGGTCCCGATCAGGTCGCGAATCACTCCTTGGATGGCTTGGGCATGCGGGTCCGGCCGCATGGCCGCCACCTGGGCGCGCGACCAGTCGAGCACCCTTTCGGCGATCGGATGGCGCTCGCGGGTGTAGGTGTCGAGTAGCCCGTCGGGCGCGTTCCCGTGCACGGTCGCCGCGAGCTTCCAACCCAGGTTCAAGGCGTCGCCGATGCCGGTGTTGAGTCCCTGCCCGCCGAGGGGGGAGTGGATGTGCGCGGCGTCGCCCGCGAGCAGGACGCGTCCCTGCCGGTAGGTCGTCGTCTGCATCGCCCGATCGGTGAAGGTCGAGACCAGATGAACCTTGCTCAGCGTCACGTCGGTGCCGGACACACGGCGCAGTACCGCCTGGAGATGGTCGAGAGTTGGCGGCTGTGAGCGGTCGAACGCGCCGCCGTCGAAATCCATCATGCCGATCTGCCCCTGGTTGGGCGGCTGGAGGTACATGCCCGTCGGCGTCGGATTGAACCCGGGGCGCAGCTTCTCGGGTTCGGCGACGGTGGCGTGCATGCTGTAGCCGGTGAACTGCGGCTCGGTGCCGACGAATTCGAAGCCCGCGAGCCCACGCACCGCACTGCGTCCGCCATCGCAGCCGACGAGCCAGCGCGCCGCGTACTCGTCCGCGCCTGCCCCCGCGACCACGCCCTCGTCGTTCTGGACGATGGTGGAGACCGTGACTCCGTACCTGATTTCCACGTCGAGCTTGGACGCCTGCTCGGACAGGACCGCCTCGATCGATTCGAGGTAGGTCAACACGTCCTGCGGTGCCGGGCTGGAAAGCCGGTACGGCAGGGCGGCTACGTCGACCTTGGCCGGATCGACCACCATGCCGGCGAAGTGGCCACCGAGACGAGGGGCTGACGGCTCGTCCGCGTCGGGGTCCGCGCCGGGATCGTGGTGGACGCCTGACGCCGTCAGAACCTGTTGCAGCATCCCGCGGCGGTAGAACGCCTCGACCGATGCGGCGGACAGGCCCCGCATCCCGAGTGGCTCCGCCTTGAACGGGGAGTGGGGTCCCGGCTCGCGTTCGAGCACCAGGACGGAGCAGCCCGCGAGGCTGAGCTCGCAGGCAAGGAACAGACCCACCGGGCCAGCGCCCACGATCACTACATCATGCACAAGAGATCCCCTTCCCGAACCCACAGCCGGATCGGCACCCGGCAGGACCTTCCGAAAGGTGCCAGGCCCCACCGGCATCGGACCGACAGCCCCCGATATGTCACCGACACCGCTCCGACATCCTCCGACGCTTCGGCTCTGCCGCACGATCACCCCTGGTCGAGGCGCCGATCAGCCAGGAGGAGGCTTTACAGGTCTCAACCCCGTGGACTGCCCTGGAAGAGCCACCACCAGGGTTGACGCTCGCGGACGCGGCCGGGGGACCGGGCGATCTCGACGTCTTCCGAGCCGGTCCGGCTCAGGAACTCGACGATGTCGAGCAGCATGTACGCCACCCTACGAACCGGCCGACGCCTGTTCGAGGTGCTGGCCGGCCCGCTCGCGCAGCCGACGGCACCGGATTTGGGGGTTGGTGATGGTGCTGCCTGCCTCGCGGCTCCACTTCATCCCGACCTACCGACGAGTTCGACGAACTACACGTGAGAGTCCGCGCGTAAAGCGTCCAGCTTCTCGGCGTCGTCGGTTGCGGCGACGGCCGTGTAGGCGACGATGCGGAGATCCGAGCCCGGTGCCATGAGGACGTCGAGGTCGAGGGTCAGGTCGCCGACCACAGGATGTTCGACGGTCTTGCGGTCCCCGGTGTGGAGGCCGGCGGTGCCGTTTGACCACAGGTGGGCGAAGCGGGGGCTGGTGTGCAGCAGCCGGTCGACGAGCGAGGCGAGGCGGGCGTCGTCGGGGTAGGTCGCTGCCGTGACCCGCAGGTCGGCGACGAGGGACTCCTCCTCGGCCTCGTCGCCCGCCCAGGACCGTACCGGCCAGGCGGCGATGGAATCGACCCGGTGACCGTCGCTGGAGCGGAACATCCCGGCGACGAGATTGCCCAGGTCCCAGCCGTAGGTACGGGGGTCACCGATGGCGGCGGTCCACATCCGGTTCCAGCTGACGAGCGTCCAGTCGGCGGCGTAGACCGCGACCGGTGCGTCGCCCATGTGCCGGACGAGCCGGTGGACGCTCGACGGCACGTGCAGTGACACGTCGCCGTTGGATGGCGGCGCGAGGCGGGCACAGCGGAACAGGTGGTCGCGCTCGGAGGTGTCCAGGTGCAGGGCCCTGGCCAGGGCGGTGACGACCTGGGCGGAGGGATTGCGGGCCCGGCCCTGTTCGAGCCGCACCACGTAGTCGACCGACACACCGGCCAGGCGGGCCAGTTCCTCGCGGCGCAGACCGGGGCTGCGCCGGTCCGCGGCGGATCCCAGCCCGCCCGCCAAGGGCGAAAGGCGCTCCCGCCAGCCTCGCAGGGCCGTGCCGAAGTTGTTCGTCGGTGCCATGCGGTCATCATCGTTCGGATGCCCTGCCCGCAGCAGATCTCGTCGCCCACATCTGGGTAAAACCCGTCAGGGGCGCGGGCGTTCGTGCAGATGCAGCGCCGAGGGGCGCAACCGGTCGTGGTGGTAGGTGTCGGTGCCGGCCTTCTGGCCGTAGAAGTGGGTCATGGGTGCGTCGGTGATCAGCGAGTCATGGTTGGTGATCTCCAGGCGGATGCGGTCGCCCGCGCGGGCCAGGAACGACAGGGGCAGTAGTTCGATGTGGAGTTCGTAGACCTTGCCGGGCTCCAGCGGATCCTCGCCGTTGTGCAGGTGGAACGGACGCATGTCACTGGTGAGTTGGGGGTCCTCGGCGCGGTGGGAGGCGCGCAGCCAGCCCTGGCTGACCTTGATCGGCAGCCCCGCGCCGGAGTCACCGGAGACGAGGGAGAGCTTGACGATGACGTCCATGTCGGTCTGGTCCGAGGAGGCGTGCAGCGTCAACGTGGCGTGGCCGCTGAACTCGCGGTCCTTGTCCATGGGCGCGGTGGTGAAGGTGTTGACCCGCGCGACGTGGTCGGGGACGCCATGCTCGTCGAAGACCGTGACGCCGGCCATCCAGCCCGGGTCCGGATAGGACCAGGAGGTGGACGCCTCGTCCGCGACCGGCTTGGTCTCGGTGAGCGTGCCGTCGTTGAGGGAGGTCACCGCGCCGCTGTGCTCCCCGGCGAGGTAGAAGGTGCTGGTCCGCACGTCCGGGGGCGGCCAGGAGGCCGCCGAGTGGTAGGCGCCCTCGCCGTTGACGTAGAAGCGGACGTCCGGCTTGTCCATCACACCGTTGTCGGTGCCCTTGAGGTGGTGGTCGTACCAGGGCAGCAGCTCGGTGCGGTGGAAGTCCTCGTCGAAGTAGTACATCTGCGCGGCGGCGAAGCTGCCGGGGTGCGCGACCAGCAGCTTCTTGGGCCCCCGTACGCGCTCGAAGCCGTAGAAGTTGCCACGCAGGTGCAGCGCCGCCTTCCCCCACACGCCGATGGAGAACACGGGGATGTCGATCTGCGGCAACTCCCAGAAGGGCGAGCGGCGGCGCTGCCACTCGTCGTCCAGGGGGTGGGAGAGGACGTCGTAGACGAAGTCCTGCTTGCCGCCGACGTGGAAGCCGATGCCTTCGATCTCGTGCTGGACCAGCACCGAGCCGAAGAGCCAGGTGCTCAGGAAGCCCTGGATCGGGATGCCGCCGTGGTACATCCAGTCGCGGTACATGTCGGTGGCGCCGTCGTACGCGACGATCGTCCTGAGGTGCGGCGGGCGGGTGCGGGCGGCGTTCCACTGGCTCCAGCAGTAGTGCGACATGCCGATCATGCCGATCGCGCCGGTGGACCACGGCTCGGCCGCAACGTGCTCGATCATGTCGTGGATGGCCTCGCCCTCACCGCGCGAGACCGGGTCCCAGGTTCCCTCGGAGCGCCCCGTGCCGGGGACGTCCATCGCGACGTAGGCGTAGCCGTTGTCGAGGTAGAGCTGGATGGGCCCGTACTCGATGAACGGGAACACCGGGTGCGGGGGCAGGTGGCGGAGCGCCTTCTGGTACGGGGAGGCGCCGAGGACGACGGGGAACGGCCCGTCGCTGCCGGCGGGGAGGTAGACGTCGGCGCGGACGAGATCTCCGGCGCGGGTACGGACCTCGGTCTCGAAGGGCGCGACATTCACATCGACCATGGCGGTTCCTTTCCGGTCCCTTCCGGAGTGCGCGGGGCGGTCGTGGTCACGACGGGAGCGAGGCGTACGACGCGGACTCGGCGGCGGCCCAGTGTGCCCGGGTGAAGGCGGCGGCGGACTGCAGCGCCTCGTCGGCCTCGTCGAGCATCACGGCGAACGCCTGGAAGACGTGCGGGACTTGGGGCCAGACCTGGAGCTGGACATGGACGTCGGCGGCGGCGGCGCGGGAGGCCAGCCGTACGGCGTCGTCCAGCAGGATCTCGTGCGAGCCCACCTGGACGAGCAGCGGCGGCAGGCCTGTGAGGTCGGCGAAGACCGGGCTGGCCAGCGGCTCGGCGCCGGGCGTCGCCCCGAGGTAGTCGCGGGCCCGGGTGCGCAGGGCCCGCGGAGTCAACGCGGGGTCGACGGCGGCCTTGCTCGTCGCGCTGGCGCCGGACACCGTGAGGTCGGCCCAGGGCGAGAACACCGCGGCCGACGAGGGCTGGGACATGCCCGAGTCCCGGACGGCGACCAGCGTCGCGACGGCCAGACCACCGCCCGCGGACTCACCGACCAAGGCGATCCTGGCGCCGGGGACGCCCTGGTCGAGCAGCGCGCCGTACGCGGCCACGGCGTCGTCGACCGCCGCGGGGAACGGGTGCTCGGGGGCCAGCCGGTAGTCGACGCAGACGGCACGGGCGCCGGAGCGCCGGGACACGTCGGCGGCCAGGCTCGTCGCGTCGGCCGCGGAGCCGATGGCGTACGCGCCGCCGTGGAAGTACAGCAGCACGCGTGACGGGTCGCTGCCCGGCGTGTCGACGGTGACGACGGGGACGCCGCCGAGCTGCCCGGGGACGGCCGTGACATCGGGGGGCAGCGGCACCGAAGTCATCATCTCGTGGAAGACGACGCGCGCTTCGGCCACGTCGCCTCCGACATCGAGCGGGGCGTGCCGGAGCATCTCGTCGAGGTCGCGGCGTTGCTGCTCGGACACGGTACGCCTTTCGTACGGGGTGGTTGCGACGTGGAGCCGTGAGTGTGCGGATGTGCGGGTGTTCAGCGCGGCGGGCCGAGGATGATCTGGCCGTACATGTCGGCGGCCTCGGCCATGCGGTCCTCGGAGATCTCGAACCCCTCGGGCCGGGCGGTCGACAGGTCGCGCCCGGCGTGCCGGAACATGCCCTCGATACCGCCGGGGGTGCAGATCATCAGCAGGTCCGCGGTGTCGGAGGTGATCCGGTACCCGTGCGGGACGTTCTTGGGCAGGTAGACAATGCCCCCCTCCGACAGTTCCATCTCCTGGTCGTCCGACCAGAGCAGCGCGGTGCCCTTGATCAGCATGAAGATCTCGTCCTCGCGGGTGTGCATGTGATACGGCGGCGCCTCGCCCTTGGCGACGCTGAACCGTCCGACGGTCAGCTGCCCGTCGGTGGCCGCGCTGTCCAGGAGCACGGCGAACTGCCCGCCGTCGAGCCATTCGAGCTTCTGCTGCTGATCAGGCTGCGCGAGGTAGGCCATGCTCACGACGATGTCCGTTCTGTGCGGTCGACGGGTGCCGGGCCGCCCTCACCCGTGAGGATGAGCGCGACGACAGGGATCACCCGATGCGTCTTGCGCTGGTAACCCGGACAGCGGTCGTGATCGGCCAGGTACACCGGGGGCCCGGCGAAACCTCCGCCCAGCCGCCCGTGATGCGCGCGGAACTCCTCGATATTGCGTGCGTTGAAACCGGCGGTGTCAGGCATCACTTCTCCGGTGCGAGACGAGGTCGGGTGGCCTGACGGACGGGCGATGTGCCCTGCCCACGCCGGGCCCGGACGGCCGTGGCCGGCGACCTTCGGCGGGTCGCCTCCCACGAGCGATGATCCGCTTCCGGACGCAACCACCGCCAGACGCGTGGATAGGACCAGCAGTACCACCGCGGAGTGGGGCGGGGAGCGTGAGCGCGTCGGCGGTCAGGCGGGGCAGCGTAGAGCAGGGTTGCCTGAGGAAGCCCTGGACGCGGGCGGCTTGCATGCGGAGCCGTCGGTCGGAGCGGCCGTGGAGGAGGGGGCAGGTCAGTGAGGTCGCCGGGTCCCTTGTAGTCAGGCTCGGAGAGGGTGGCAGCACATGGCATGGGCGAGATCGAGGTACGCCGGCTTCACTGGGCGGCGGCGAGTCTGTCGCTTTTTGCCCATCGACAGCAAACAGCTGTCGGATGTCGCTCAAGCTGACGGTCCAGGGGTGGGATACCGGTGGACGAGTGCTTGCCTCGTGTCGAAGGGACTACAGGCAAGAGGCAAGGGACAACAGCATGAGCACCCTGAACGTGCAAGGTATTTCTCTCTCCTACGAGACCCACGGGGACCCGGAGGCCCCGCCGGTTCTGCTTGTCTCCGGGCTGGGTGGGGTGGGCGCGAGCTGGGGGACTCAGATCGCCCGCTTCACCGAGAAGTACCACGTGATCCTGCCGGATCAGCGGGGCACGGGGCGCACGACGCGTGCCCTCGACGGCCACACCACCAGGCAGCTCGCGGCCGACATGGCCTCGCTCGTCGAGGAA
The DNA here is from genome assembly GCF_001514035.1 of Streptomyces yokosukanensis. GTDB lineage: Bacteria > Actinomycetota > Actinomycetes > Streptomycetales > Streptomycetaceae > Streptomyces > Streptomyces yokosukanensis. The sequence continues at coordinate 496,973 of NZ_KQ948212.1, forward strand.
CTCGTCGTCGGCCCGGTCCATGTCGTGGGTGCGTCGACGGGCGGCGCCATCGCGCAGTACATGGCGCTGGAACACCCGAGGCTTGTGCGCTCGCTGACGTTGAGCTCCACGTTCGCGCGCTTCGACGCCTTCACCAGGCGTGAGTTCGAGGTGCGGCGTAGGCTCGCCGCCGAGTGGGACAGGCGCGATCTGCTGTCCGCCTACGCGCTGTTCTTGTTCGGTCCGCGTTACGCCCGTGAGCACCCCGAGGCGGTCGTGGAGTGGATCGACCGCGCAGCCGCGCTCCCGGCCCACCCCGACGACCGGCGGATCGGCCTGGCGCGGATCGACATGATCGCGGCACACGATACGTTCGCACGGCTTCGCGAGATCGCCCAGCCGACACTGGTGCTGTGCGGCGAGCACAACTTCTGCACGCCGCTTCCGCTGTCGGAGGAGCTTGTGCGCGGCATCCCGGACGCCACACTGATCGTCTTCGAGGACGCCGGCGAGCTCATCGAACTGGAGCAGCCGGTGAGGTTCTTCACCGAGGTGAGCGGCTTCATCGACGGGCTGCGCGACCCGGCCCGGGGTTGAGGCGGACCGCGCGATGAGACTCGAACTATCCGATGCCTCCATCGTCTACGACGACGCCGGCGAGGGCGAACCCGTGGTGTTCTTGCACGGTTCGCTGTGTGCCGACTGGCTGACGCCCATGGCGCGCGAGCTGACGGAGTTCCGACGCGTCGTCATCCACCGTGCCGGCTACGGCCGCAGCGAGGACCGCACGAGCGGGGCCGGCGTGCCCGCCCAGGCCGCCCACTGTGCCGCGGTTCTGGCGGAGTTGGGGGTGCCGCGCGCCCACTGGGTGGGGCACTCGGCCGGGGCCGACATCGCACTGCACCTGGCCTACGCCCGTCCGGACCTGGCTGCCTCGCTGGTCCTCCTGGAGCCCGCGCTGCCCCGGGCGGACGACGAGCCCGAGAGTCCGGCGATGCCGACCGCGATCGCCGCGGCCAGGACCGGTGCGTGGGAAGCGGCGTTCTACGCCTTTCTGACCGGGGTGTGCGGGCCGGGCGTGCGCCGCCTGTTCGCGCAACGGCTCGGAGAGCAGGGGCTCGCCGAAGCCGTCGGCAGCAGCCGCTACTTCTTCACCCGGGAGTCGGCCGCCTTCGGCGGCTGGGAGTTCGGTGCGCCGCAGATGAACGCCGTGCGGGCGCCGACGCTGCTCGTCGTCGGTGGCGGGGGCGACCGCCTCGGCACGCCCCACCGGGCGCGAGCCGCCTCCATCGCCGCCCACCTCCCGCACGCGGAGACGCTGGTCGTCGACGGCCTCACCCACGCCATGCCGTTGGAGGATCCCGGGTTGATGGCTCGCATCGTCAGCGAGTTCGTCACGAGCCACCCGCTGTCCGACTCGACCGGTTGAAGCACCGCGTCAACGTGCGGCAGGTCCGCGCGGTGGCCCGGCTCGGGGCGGCGCATGCCGGGACGCGCGTGTCGGCGGACGGGGGAAGAAGGCGACGGCGCCCTTGACCGGGCGCAAGGCCGTCACCGTCTCGATGTCCCGCACGCCGGGCAGTCGCCCCACGAATGACGTCAGGAATTGCCACAGCGCGGACGTGTCCCGTGTCGAGACGCTCGCGAACAGGTTGCTGGTCCCGGTGACCCCCGCTGCGAACGCCACCTCGGGACTGGCGGCGAGCGCGGTGCCCGCGGCGAGGAGTTCATCGATCCCGATGGTGAGCCACAGCATGGTGCGCACGGGCACGTCGAAGACGGCGAGGTCGACATCGACGTCGAAGTGCAGGACACCGCCGGCCCGCAACTCGTGCAGCCGACGGCGGACAGTGCTCGCCGATGTGGCCGTGGCGGCCGTCAGCTCGTCGATCGACGCTCTTCCGTCGGCTCGCAGCACCTCGAGCATGCGGCAGCTGGTCCCGTCCATCTTCGGCGGCGGTCCGACCACGGGAGGAGCGTGCCGCGCAAGCCGGGTTGCCTGGGTCTCCGTGAGCGGCCCCTGCTTGGTGAACGGCTGACCGGCACCGCCATAGAAGACGTGCAGCACCTCGTGCGCCCGCACATCGAGGATATGACGGGTACGCGGCAGCGCCTCGAAGAGCAGCGACTCCACACCGTCACCGCAGGCTGACGCGACGATCTCCGTCCCGCCCGAACACAGACTGATCCAGCTGGTATCGGAACGCCGGGCCAGGGCTTCGGCGATCTCCGCAGCGGCTTCGGGGGCAGCCCGGACACGCAGAACCCACTGCCGCTCGTGCAGCACCGCCGGATCGGTGAGCGCGAGCACGCGCAGGCCAACAGCGCCGGACAGCCTGCTGAAACGCCGCGCCACGGTCTGGTCGGAGACCCCGAGCACCTCACCGATGCGCCGGAACGGGGCGCGCCCGTCGATCTGCAGGGCGTGAATCACCGCCCGGTCGAGTCCGTCAACGCCATCCCGCGTCATATCGGCAACGCTACTGATCCCGGCTCGTCAGGGTGATGCGGGGGTGTCCAGGGGCAGGCCGGTTCCGGATATGAACCCGTCGAGGGGGCCCGCGGGGCGGGCGAGTAGGCGGTGGGGCGAAACCGTGGTCGGAGGGTCATGCCAGCCCCTCCGGCCAGCGCGTTCGAAGATGGTGAGGGCTCACGGCTGCGCTTGCTTCGGCAAGGTGAGGATTTCGGCTCCGTCGTCGGTGATGGCGATGGTGTGCTCGGTGTGTGCGGTCCGGCAGCCTGTGGCGCTTCGGAGCGTCCACCCGTCAGCATCGGTGACCAGTTCAGCTGTGTCCGCCATGACCCACGGCTCCAGTGCCAACAGCAGCCCGGGGCGCAGTTTGTATCCACGGCCCGGCCGTCCGATGTTCGCGACGTGTGGGTCCTGGTGCATTGTTGATCCGATGCCGTGCCCTCCGAACTCGGTGTTGATCGGGTACCCGGCCTTGCTGAGGACTGTGCCGATGGCATGGGAGATGTCGCCGATGCGGGCCCCGGGCCCGGCAGCGGCGATCCCTGCGGCCAGCGCGCGTTCGGTCGCACTGATCATCGCGACGCTCTCTGGGGGCTGTGCGTCGCCCACGATGAAGCTGATGGCGGCGTCGGCAGCGATTCCACCCTTGGAAACAGCAAGGTCGAGTGTCAGCAGATCGCCGTCGGTAAGCGTGTAGTCGTACGGGCGTCCGTGGAGCACGGCATCGTTGACGGCCGTGCAGATGTAGTGGCCGAACGGGCCGCGTCCGAAGGAGGGTTCATAGTCGACGTAGCAGGACGACGCTCTCGCCTCGACGATCATTTCCTCGGCCCACCGGTCGATGTCCAGAAGGTTCGTGCCGATCGTACAAAGGCTCTTCAGTGTCTGCAGGATGTCACCGACCAGGGCGCCGGTGGTTTTCGCCCGGGCCAGCAGGGTGGGGCTAAGGATCTCGATCATGCGGCTTCCTTCGCGAGCAACCAATAACTATACCGGCATTACTATACCGGTATTAGAATGGGGGTCATGTGGTCTCGCGTACGCGCGGGGAGTGTCATGCGGTGGGCGGCAGGGAATTCAGCCAGGCGGCGAGGAGGCGGTTGACCTCGTCGGGGCGTTCCTGCTGGATCCAGTGGCCGCTGTCGTCGAGGATGTGTGAGGAGGTCAGGCCGGGGAGTGTGGCCGGGTAGGCGTTGATGGCGTCGGCCATCCAGGTCGTGGAGGCGTCCAGGCCGCCACCGATGAACAGGGAGGGCTGCTTGATGGGGGCGCCGCTGTACGGGGCGAGGTCCTCCCAGTCGCGGTCCATGTTGCGGTAGCGGTTGAGTGCCCCGGTCATGCCGGTGCGCTCGAATTCTCCGGCGTACACGTCGAGGTCGCCCTCGGTCAGCCAGGAGGGCAGCCGGCCGTGGGGAAAGCGGTCGCGCAGGTGTCCGCCGGTGCGGTCCACGAAGTGCGGATCGGGCTCGCCCTGCGTCGGCATGGTGTCGGCGGACAGGGCCGCGAAGAAGCCCGCGAGCCAGCCCCGGACGTCGGGCTCCATCTCGGCCTCCGCGCGGCCGGGCTCCTGGAAGTACGAGACGTAGAACTCCTGGTCCCCGCCCATCCGGGCGAAGACGTCGGTGGGGCGGGGGCCGCCGGGCGGGGCGTAGGGGACGCTCAGCAGCCCGACGGCACGGAAGATCTCGGGGTGGAGCAAGGCGGAGATCGCCGCGATGTTCGAGCCCCAGTCGTGCCCGATGATCACCGCTGTCTCCTCGCCCAGGGCGCGCACCAGCGCGACGCTGTCCTCCACCAGGGCGAGCATCCGGTACGCGTCCGTCGCGGCCGGTTTGGAGGAGCGGCCGTAGCCGCGTACGTCGGCTGCGACCGCCCGGTATCCGGCCGCCGCGAGTGCCGGGAGCTGATGGCGCCAGGAGTACCAGGACTCGGGGAAGCCGTGGACGAGCACGACCAGCGGCCCGGTGCCCTGCTCGACCAGGTGCAGCCGCCCGGCGGGTCCCTCGATGGCGCGATGGCGCAGGTCAGTGGCTGGCGCGGGCTGATGCATGGCTTCTCCTCGGGTTCACGGGCGGGCCGGGGTTACGCACCGATCATGCGGTGCGGCGGCCGGCTGGTGCGACTGGCCTTGCCGTTCTGGCAAACTTGCAGGACAGGAGGGACGGACGTGGCCCGGCTGGAAGGGGCGAGGCGCCAATGACGGACGACGGCACGGCCGACATGCTGGCGGCTGTGGGCCCTAGGCTGCGGGCTGTGCGTGAGCGGCACGGTGCCACGCTCACCGAGGTGAGCCGTACGACCGGTGTCTCTCTCAGCACTCTGTCGCGGATCGAGACCCGTCGGCGCAAGCCGACCCTGGAGGTGCTGCTGCAGTTGGCGAGGGCGTACGGCATCTCGCTGGACGAGCTGGTCGGCACCGTGTCCGCCGCGGCGGAGAGACCGCGAAGTACTCCGCCGCAGCGCCCCGGAGAGGACAAGACGGTGTTGCCGCTGACCCGGTACGTCGGGGGCCTGCACGCTCACAAGCATGTTCTGCCCGCCGTCGACGAGCCGCCGCTACGGCCACGCCAGGTGTCCCATGAAGGATATGAATGGCTGTGCGTGTTGTACGGAAGGCTGTGGCTGGCGCTCGGTGAACACGACCTCGTCCTCACCGCCGGGGAAGTCGCCGAGTTCGATACCCAGACCGCTCACGGAGTCGCGAACGCCGGACCTGACGGACCGGTCGAATACCTGATCATGTTCGGGCCGCAAGGCGAACGCCTGCGACCGCGCACCTATCCGGCAACCGGTGCTGTGACGTTGACCGTTGGGCGAGATGATCTTCCGGTTGGTCCGCAGCGTCCAGGCCCGCTTCGTCCGAAGCAACCGCCTCGTCGACGCTGAGCTGGCTCCCTGGGGAGGCCTGCACGGTTCGAGGGAATTGACATCCTGTCAGTCGAGCGACGATGCCCAGTCGCGCAGGGTCTCGACGTAGCGCTGCGGGTTGCTTGCGTGCATGGCGTGGGCCGCGTCCGGGAACGAGCGGTAGTCGCATCGCTGCCCGGCCTGGGTGATCAGCTCGCGCGCCTGCCGGGCCTGGAGGTCGGAGATGGCTCCCAGGAGGGTTCCGGTCTCCTCGTCGACGTTGCGGTAGTGGTGGGCGAGCAGCACGGGGACCTTGACCGCGGCGAGCATGCGGGCATGGTCGTTGGAGGCGGTGGCCGAGCCGGTCCAGAAGGCGCGGGCCCACTCGGGGTCGTACTCCTTCATGCTCTGCGGCGGTTCGTCGCCGCCGAAGTAGCCGCCGGAGCGGCCGGACATCGCCGACAGGCCCCGGAGCAGCGCGGGCGGCAGCTCACGGGGCAGGGCCTGCAGGAATCCCTGCCAGTCGCCGACCGACCACTGATCGCCGAGGTACTTGCTGATGAGCTGGTGCATCGGGCCGACGACCTGGCTGGTGCCCTGGCCGTAGGCGGGCCGGATCTCCGCGGAGAACAGCGGCGCGTCCTCCAGGTAGGCACCGCGGATCATGCCGGGAGGACCATAGGCGGACAGCCATGCAGCGATCAGGCCGCCGGAGGAGTTGCCGGCGACAACGACCGGGCGCTGGACGTGTCCGGTGATGAACCGGACCAGGTCGTTGCCCATGTTGTCGACCGTGTAGCGGCCCGGGGTCCAGGTCGAGCGCCCCTGGCCGCGCGGGTCCACGGCGAAGACCTCGAAGTCCTCGGCCAGCAGCGTCATGGCCGCCTCGTAGCTCCACCAGGAGGTCCCCTGCGGCGGGATGAGCACGAGAGCCGGATTGTCGGCGGAGCCGGTCGTGGCGTGGTTCAGCATCACCTCGCCGGTGTCGAAGGTCGCCTCCGGGTAGGCGTGCGGGACGTACGTGGCGTCAGGGTTGTCGGGTCCGTAGTGCGGCATCGGTCGTTCCCTTCTGATGGTCGTGCTGATGGTCGTGCTGATGGTGGTGCTGATGGTCGTGCCGGGTCGGGGTTGGGCCTCAGCCGAAGTAGCGGCCTTGATCCAGGTCCTTCAGGAGCCCGGAACGGACGGGGGCGTCCTCAGCCGCGACGGCCTTCACCAGGACGTTCAGGTGGCGGCCGATGACCTCGGCGATGACCCGGATGGTCACACCCTCCTCACCGACGCCGTGCAGTACCGATCCCGCCGGTGCCTTCTCGAGCGCGAGGCGGAACAGGCGTGCGGCGTCGAGCCGGTGCACCGAGGCCGGCGGTTGGGCCCGTCGCCGAGGCACCCGGAGAAGCCCTTGTCGCGGGCGATGCCGATCAGCTGCTGGACCAGGCCGCACATGCTCCCGTCGTGGACGGTCGGGGAGAGCCGCACGACGGACGAGCGCACGCCGCGCTCCGCCCGCGCGCCGACGATCCGGGGGCTGCCCGCAGCGGGCGGCGTGTCCCGCTCGGTCCCGACCGGTCCCCCCTGAGGCGATGACCAGGGCCGGTCCGTGCCCGCGCGGGTGTCGCCGAACGTCTCGACCGCGGCCAGCTCGGCGCGCGCCGCCTGGTGCTGCGAGAAGTCGTGGTTGAAGGCGAGATGGACGACTCCTTCGCACTCGGCTGCGGCGGCACGCAGGATGTCGAGGTCCTCGATCGCGCCGCGGAGGGTCTCGGCTCCGGCGGCAGTCAGGTCGGCGGCCGAGGCGTCGGAGCGCGCGAGCCCGAGGGCCTGATGCCCGGCGCCGATGAGCTCGGCGACGACGGCGGAACCAATGAACCCGGACGCGCCGGTGACGAGAGCGCGCATGGTGATGCACTCCTTGGAAACAGGTGAGGTTCGGCCCGAGGGGCGCTCGTGCCACGCCCCGGCCGGTGAGCCCACCCTGCGTCCGACCGCACGAGCGGGTCCAATGAATGTTGTGCAGGAAGCGATACGCCGGGCGTATCGAGCCTGTTCAGGGCGGCCGGTACAGTGCCCACAGGTGGCGCCCTCGGCTGTCCCTGGGACTACGCTGAGGACGTGCCTGACTCGTCGCCGTCCCCAGCCGCAGCCTTCGATCTGCGGTTGGTGCAGTGTTTCACGGTCGTGGCCGAGCACCGGCATTTCGGCAGGGCCGCCGAAGCCCTGCACACGACCCAGCCGTCCCTGAGCCGCCAGATCCGCCGCCTCGAACAACAGCTCGGCGTCTGCCTGTTCGAGCGCACCTCGCAGGGCAACCACCTCACCGAGGCCGGCGAGGTCTTCCTGCCGCTGGCCACCGAACTGCTGCGCGCCGCCGACCGCGCCGCGGCCGCTGCCCGGGCCGCCGCCCGGCCCGGCCGCATCACCGTCGGCCACACGCCCGGCATCATCATCACCCCGGCCGTGCGCGAACTACGCCGTCGGCACCCCGACGTCGTTGTGCGAACCAAACAACTGGTGCCGGGCGCGCCGCGGCAGGCACTGCTGGACCACCACGCGGACGCCGTGGTCGCCCGCCTGCCGTTCGCCACCGACGGGCTGGACGTGACGGCTCTCTACGCGGAGCCCCGGGTGTTGGTGGTGCCGCTGGATCACCGGCTGGCCGGGAGGGAGTCGGTCACCCTTGCCGACATCGCCGACGAGCCCCTGCCCAAGGTCCGGGGAGCGGACCCGCTGCAGAGCGCCTTCTGGCGCATCGACCCCCGTCCCGACGGCCGCCCCGCCCCCGACGGGCCACTGATCGAGGCCGTCGCGGACCAGTTCGAACTCGTCGCCGGCGGGCAGGCCGTGACCGTCTCGGTGCCCACCCACGCTCTGCGCCCCGACCTCACCGCGGTTCCGCTCGAAGGCGTCGAGCCCAGCCACGTCGTGCTGGCGACCCGCGCCGGCGAGCGCAACCGCCTGGTTGCGGCCTTCCGCACGTACGCCACCGGGACCCTCGCCCGGTGAGGCTGTCTCTGCCGATGGCTCATCGAGAATGCGGTTGCGCAGGTTCAACAATCTCTCTTGCCGTCCGCGGGTGCGCGCCTGACCGTGTGTCAGCGCGGCCGGCGGGCCACTCGCACCAGACCTGTGACCGGTGACTTCACGACGCACACCACTCAATCCGCGAACAGAGCCACGTAGGACTCCACGCACGGCTCCGGTGTGGCCAATGAGGTGACGACGTGGCAGTCGACCGTCACCGGCGGGTTGAGCGGTACCTGGAGGAGCCGCTCGGTGCGGGACCCGGCAAGTTGTTCGGCCGGCATCAGCGTCCATCCCTCGGGGTCCCGGCCCACCTCGAACAGCACGTTGAGGATGTCCCCGGCAGGCGGGCGCAGCGGGGCCACGGGCAGTACGGCGAGGATCGCATCGTGCATCGGTGGGTCGCCCTCGCGGGCGGGAAGCCGCAGACCGCTCGGATCGAGGTCGTGCAGGCTGACCGCGCGTTCACGGGCGGCGGGGTGGTCGCGTGCGAGTACCGCGTGCAGCGGCTCGGACCAGGCGCGCACCGCTGTCACCGCCGCGGAGGTGACCGCGCCGAGGACCAGCGCCAGGTCCAGTTCGCCGTCGCGAACGGCGTCGAGGCGCGCGGTCACCGGCAGGTCGACCAGTTTCGGCTCGGCGGGGCGTTCACCCTCGCCCATGCGGCCCACCGCCCGCTCGAGGCGTGGGGTGACGCAGGAGGCCACCCCGAGCCGCAGGACGGCCGCCGGCTGCCCGGCGACCACCCGAACCCGGGCCGCCGCGGCGAGGGTCTCGCGGGCCGCGGCGAGCACTCGTTCGCCGGCCGCGGTCAACCGTACTCGGCGTGAGGTGCGCTCGAGCAGGCGCACGTCGAGTTCGCGTTCGAGCCGGGAGATCTGCTGGCTCAACGCCGGCTGCACGATGCTCAGCCGTTGCGCCGCTCGCCCGAAGTGCAGCTCCTCGGCGACGGTCACGAAATACTGCAGCGCCCTGAGTTCCACCCTCCCGATCTATCACATGATGTGATCGCTATCGAGGGATTCTGGTCATTGTTCGCCAAGGTCACTCCGGCTGTGATGGGTACCAGCCCGCCGGAGCGGTCCTGACCTAGGAGATCCGCGACGCGGGGAGATCCGAACGGAGAAGACACGTGAGCACCACAACCCTCGGCATCATCGGCACCGGCAGGGTCGGAGCCGGGCTCGCCCGCCGCGCCGTCGATGCCGGCCTGAACGTCATCCTGAGCAACTCACGCGGCCCCCAGACGCTGGCCCATCTCGTCGCCGAGCTCGGCCGGCGGGCCCATGCGGCCACCCCGGCCGAAGCGGCCAGCACCGGTGACCTGGTCCTCGCGTCCGTGCCGCTGGCCGCCCACACATTGCTCCCGCGCGCGGAACTTGCCGGCAAGACCGTGATCGACCCGATGAACTACGCGCCGACGTCCGACTGGCAAGCCCCGGAGCTCGACAGCAACGAGCTGACCTCCAGCGAACTGGTGCAGCGCCATCTCGCCGGCGCCCGAGTGGTCAAGGCACTGCACAACGTGGGCCCCACCCAACTGCTCAACCTGTTCCGCCCCGCCGGGGCCCCCGACCGCACCGCGCTGCCCCTGTCAGGCGATGACCCGGACGCCAAGAAGGAGGTGGCCGACCTGCTCGACGTCCTCGGCTTCGACACGGTGGACCTGGGCACACTGGCCGAGAGCTGGCGCAGCGAACCCAACACCCCGCTCTACGCCTTCCCGTACACGGGACAGCCTCCGGCCGACCTCACCGCCGTGCAGGACGTGGTGGCCTGGGCCCAGCAGGCGCCCGGTGTTCCCGTACCCCGCGCCCGGGTCAAGGAACTCGCCACCGCCGCGGTACGCGGCCCCGCGGGATTCCGGATGTAGTGGGTAGATCATCTGCCCGGCCGTCATCATTGGCCGCCATCGTGTCTCAACCGGAGTGTTCCGACCGGGCCGAAAAGTACGGGATGCGTGTTGCCCGGGCGCCCGGGCGGGCACTACGCGATCATCATGGGCACGCGGAAGCGGCTTCTCGCCGGCTCGAGTGGTTCACGGCGCGTGCGAGGCAGTGATCAGCCCAATGACGCAGTTGCCGCGCGCAGGTCCTCCAGGGCCGCCAGCGCATGAGGCGCGAGCCCTTCCGCGTCGTCACGATCACTCTCGGACCACTGGGCGTAGCCTCGCTTGAACGCGAGGACTCCCAGCTCGCCGGCGAGATGCGCAATCGGGTCGGAGACACCGCGGGCGATGAGCGCGGCTGTCATGGCGGCCGCGAGACCGACGCTCTTGAGGGCGTCGCGCTCCTGAAGTTCGGTGCTGGCTGCCACGGCTGCTTCGATGCGGGGGCCGAGCTCCCGGTTCGCCGGGCCCATGGCGCTCGATGCGCGCTCGAGACCGGCTGCCACCGCCTGAAGCGGACTGGCGCTCGCAGGTGCCTCGGTGATGCCGTCGGCGAGCAGCCTGCTGAGCGTCTCCTGACCGGCGACCAGCAGCTCGCGCTTGTCGGAGAAATGCCGGAAAAAGGTGCTTTTCGTCACGCCGGCGCGCTCGGCGATCTGCGTCACCGTGGTGGCGTCGTACCCCTGCTCGGTGAACAGGTCGACCGCCGCGACGACGAGTCGCTGGGGCGCCCCCGGTTGCCATCTAGCCATGAGACCAGGATAGACGATGGGACAAGAGTCCCGTCACCCGTGTAGAGTCAGTGACGGGACAAGGGTCCCATCACTTTCAAGGAGAGCTCATGCACGTCTTCATCACCGGCGGCACCGGCACCATCGGCTCCGCCGTCGTCGCCGAACTGCTCGGCAACGGCCACACCGTTCTCGCGCTGGCTCGCTCGGACGGCTCCGCGCAGGTCCTTGAGGGCGCAGGCGCCAAGGTGCTGCGCGGAGACCTGGCGGACCTCGACGTCCTGCGGTCCGGTGCCGCACAGTGCGACGGCGTGATCAGTCTGGCGTTCGGACGCGACTACAGCAGTCCGGACGCGCTCGCGCAGGCCATCGCCGAGGAGAGCGCCGCCCTCGCCGCGCTGGGGCAGGAACTCATCGGAAGCGACCGCCCGATCGTCGCGGTCTCCGGTACGCCCTGGGTGCCGGGGCGCGCCTCCACCGAGACCGATCCGCTGCCGACCGACGGACCGGTGGGCGGCCGAGGCCGTTCGGTCACAGCGCTGCTGGACCTCGCCTCGCGCGGTGTGCGCAGCGCGGCTGTCCGCATGCCGCGCACGGTCCACAACGAGGGACAGGGCGGATTCGCCGGCCTGCTGGTCGATGCGGCGCGCCGCACGGGGGTGGCCGGCTACCCGGGCGACGGCACCCAGCGCTGGCCGGCCGTGCACGCGCTCGACGCGGCGGTCCTGTTCCGTCTGGTCCTCGAGTCCGCACCGGCCGGGACGTCCTGGCACGCCGTCAGCGACGAGGGCGACGCGGTGCGGGACATCGCGACAGTCATCGGCCGACGGCTGGGCCTGCCGGTCGAGGAAGTTCCGCAGGAGAACTTCGGGCCGTTCGGCCCGATCTTCGCCATGGACCAGCCGGCGTCCAGTGCCCACACCCGGGATGCTCTCGGGTGGCAGCCGACGCACTCCGGCCTCCTTGAGGACTTGGAGAACATTCGGCCCTGACGGGACCGGACAGCACACGGGCTCGGGCTCCAGTTCCAGGGCAAGAAGTACAACCGTCCGTCGTCGGGTGCGATCTGGGTGGCGTGCGTGCTGGTGATCGCCGAGCGGGTCGGCGAGGCGGTGCGCTCACCGACCAAGGACACCCTGCTCTCGCACGCCACCGCCGCGACCGGACGGGGCCGCGGTTTCGCCGTCCACGAGGCGGCCGGATCGGCGCCCTGGCCGGCCCGCTGTTGGTCGCGGGCGTGCTCGCCCTGACGGGGGGACGACTACGGGCCCGCGCGCGGTGTGCTCGCCCTCCCCGGCATCGCCGTCATGCTGCTGCTGTTCTGGCTGCGCGCCCGGGTTCCGGACCCGGCAGCCTACGAACGCGAGGTGCAGGCGACAGCTCCCTCGGCCCCGGATGCGCCGGACGGTCGTCTGCCGGCGGTGCACTGACCGGCGGCCTGTACGGCTACTCGTTCCCCGTGCTGATCACGGTGGTCGTCGCCATCCAGGTTCTCGCTCTCTTCGTCCTCGCCGTCACCCGCCCACACCGTGCGAGCAGCGCGAATTGGTGTTGATCAGGGCCTCCGTGACCCGTTCCGTGCGCGGTGTGCGGCCTGTGGGAACAGGGTGTGGGCGCGGTCGGGGACCGCTGCGCGGGCGGTGTGGCTGATTGCCTCGGTGCGGCGTAGCGAAGTGATGTCACGGAGGGCTGAGGCCCTGTCGGTGCAGGGCACGCCCCAGTCGGAGCCGTACAGGAGGTGGTCCTCGCCGAAGGTGGCTGCTGCGGCGGCGAGTTGTTGGTCGCTGGTGGACGCGGCGGTGTCGGCCCACAGTCGTCGTAGCGTCGTCGTGATGTCTGTTGTGCTGAGGGCGTGTGGGTTGGGTACCCATGGCTCGGCGCCGAGCAGGGCGAGTCGTCCGGCGAGAAGGGGAACGGCTCCTCCGGCATGCGCGATCACGAAGGCGATGTTCGGGAAGCGGGTGAAGACGCCCGCGTAGAGCATCGCGACGACGGTTCTGCCGGTGTCGAAGGCGACTTCGATCAGTGGTGCGGGCATACCGACGACGGCCGGGGCGTAGGCGTTCGGATGGACGAACACCACGGCGTGCCGGTCGTCGAGTTCCTGCCAGAGCGGGTCGAGGGCGGTGTCGGCGAGGGAGCGGCCGTTGTAGAGGGTGGTGACAGCCCAGCCGTCGACGACGCCGACGCGTTGGATCTCTTCCGACGCAGCGCGGGGGTCGTCGGTGGGAAGGGCTGCGAGCAGGCCGAAGCGGGTGGGGTGGGTGGCCACGATCTGTGCGCCGTAGTCGTTGGATGCTCGCAGGCGTGCGTGATCGGTGGGGACATTGCTGAGCATCTGCATGGCGGTGCCTGTCTCGTCCATGTGGGCGAGCGTCTCGTCGAGGCGCCACTCGAAGGGCTGTGGGGTGAGGAACCGCTCCCGCTGCATTGCCTCCCAGGCAGTTCGACGGGCCTCGGGCGTGACGGGCGGCGAGAAGTGAGCGTGGATGTCGATGAAGCCCGACGCGGTGGTGGTCATACGGTGCCTCCGATCGGGGCGGTGGCCATCGTGGGAACGGCGCGTGGCGGGCGGATGCGTTCCAGGTCGAAGGCGAGGGCGACGAGGTCCGCGTCCCGGTGGGGAAGCCCGAGGAACTCCAGGCCGACCGGTAGCCCGCTGCTCGTGGTCCCCGCAGGGGTGCTGATCGCTGGGAAGAGGGCCTGCGCGGCCATGTGCGTGTTGGCCGGGAACGCTCTCGATGCGGGGTTGTGCACGCCCGGAACACGGTCCTCGAAGGCGCCGCCGTCGATGTCGGCGCGTGACGGTGCGGTGATCCTCGCGCTGGGGTAGGCCAGGGCATCGAGCCCGTGCTCGGCGAAGGGGGCGGCGATGAGATGGCGCAGTTGCGTGCGGAGTTCGAGCGCTCGGCCGTACGTCGCGTCGTCGGCGGGATCCGCGGTTGCGGTGGACATGGCGCGCAGCAGCGCGATCCGCGAGCAGTACCGTCCGGAGGCGACGATGTCGGCGACATCGGTTGACGGGGCTCCCATGGCCGCCAGCGAGTGGTTCAGATCGCGGCGGGACTGGCGGAGGTACATGAACGTTGCCCGCAGGAGGGTGCCGAGTCCGGGCAGACGCACCTCGATCAGGATCGCGCCGGCCGCGCGCATCGCTGCCAAGGACTCCTCGACGGCGTGCTCCACGTCAGGGTCGTCGCCGGATCCGGTTTCGCACAGTTCACGCGGCACACCGATCCTGGCCCCGTTCAGGGCTCCGGGCACCAGCCGGTCGCTGAACGTGCCCTTCCGGCGCGTCATGGCGGGCAGGGAGGTGAAGGGGTCACGGCGGTCCCAGCCGGCCATGGCATCCAGCAGGGCGGCGGCGTCGGTGACGGAGCGCGCGAGGGGGCCGGGGGAGTCCTGCTCACGCACCAGGGCGGCGATGCCGTGACGGCTGACCAGTCCGACGGTGGGGCGGATACCGACAAGACCGCAGAAGGACGCCGGGATACGGATCGACCCGCCGGTATCGGTGCCGACCCCGGCGACGGCCAGGCCGGCCCCGACAGCCGCGGCGGTCCCGCTGCTGGAGCCGCCGGGGTCGCGAGAGAGGTCGTACGGGTTGCGGGTGATGCCGGAGCGCGAGGAGTGGCCGTGCCAGGACATGGCGAAGTCGGGCAACGTCGTCTTGCCGAGGATCACCGCACCGGCTTTCCGCAGCCGCGTCACGAGATGCGCATCGGTGGCGGGAACATGATCGGACAGCGCCGCGGAACCGAACGCGGTCGCGATCCCCGCTGTCTCGATGTTGTCCTTGACCAGGATGGGGACCCCGTGGAGAGGGCCACGCGTCATCAAGGCGGTGTCGAGCCGTGCGGCGTCCTCCATCGCCGCGGGGTTGAGGGTGACGACGGCGTTGAGAGATGAGTCGACGGCGCGGATGCGGTCGAGGTGGTCAGCGACGATCTCGCTGACCGTGACCTCGCCGTTCTGGTAGAGACGGTGCAGCCCGGAAACGGTGAGTTCGTGCGGCGAGGCCAAAGCCGTCAGTCCTTCCTTCAGGCGGCCGCTGAGAGCGTGGTGCGCTCGGCGTGCACGGTGGCGGACAGGGCAGCGAAGGCGCGTGCCAGGTCGTCCTGGGTGGAGGGGATGATGCGGCGCATCAGGACGAAGGCGTGAATGTGCCCGACGGCTTCGAGGAAGGTGGTCGGCACGCCGGAGGTGATGAGGGCGGCCGCATAGGCGCGGCCCTCGTCGCGGACCGGGTCCTCGCCCGCCGTGAGCACGACGGCCGGCGGCAGGCCGGTGAGGTCGCCGAGCAGCGGGGAGCCGTGCCAGTCGTGGACGTCGGCGCGGTAGTGGTCGTAGTACCAGCACCGTCCGGCCTCCGTCAGCAGGCGCCCACGGGCGAATTCCTGCTGCGAGGGGTAGGGCCGCGAGAGGTCGGTGGCCGGGTAGATGGTGATCTGCGCCTGGACCGGTACCTCGGCCGGAGCGTCGCGCAGGGCCATGGCCGTGACGATGGTGAGAGTTCCGCCGGCGCTGTCGCCGCCGAGCACCAGGGCGTCGGCCTCGCGGCCCAGCTCGCAGGGATGTGATGCGACCCAGCGGGCGGCGTCTTCGGCGTCCTCGACCGCAGCGGGGTACGGCGCCTCCGGGGCGAGGCGGTAGTCGACGAGTACGACGGGCAGATCGAGCAGCCGGGCGACCTCGGCAGCGAAGGAGCGATGGGTCTCCAGGTCTCCGGTGACGAAACCGCCGCCGTGGTACCAGACGACGACCGGACCGGCTTCGCGAGTTGCGCGTGGGTCCAGGAGGAGGCCGGCGATCGCCCCGGAGCGGGTCGGGATGGTCAGCGGCTGCTGCACGGCGATCTCGCCGACGGGCAGGTCCCCGGCTTTCGCCTGCTCGCGCAGGCCGGCGCGTGCCTGCTGGGGGGTCTGGGTCTCGATACCCGGCGCGTCGAGGGTGGCGAGATACGAGAGAAGTGCTGTGACTTCAGGACGGGGCATGGTCGGCTCCTCGAAGTGAGGTCATAATCTGACATCACCGAGCCTAGCATTGGATGTCAGAGTCTGACATCACTGAACCAGTGTCGACGGCAGAATCTGACATCGCTGTTAGGATCGAGGTGTGAGCCGCTGGAAGCCGGGAAGCCGCGCGAGACTGCAGGATGCCGCCCTCGACCTGTTCCTGGAGCGCGGTTACTCCGCTACGACCACCGCGGCCATCGCCGAACGGGCCGGTGTGACCGACCGGACCTTCTACCGGCACTTCAAGGACAAGAGCGAAGTGCTGTTCGGTGACGAGGGCCGGATCGAGCGGCTCATGGTCGACGCAGTGACCGTGTCCGGGGCCACGTCCGCGGGCGCTTTGCGGGAAGTCCTGCACGCGCTCGCGCAGGACTTCGAGCCGCGCCGTGCCAAGGCCGTCAGACGCGCGAGTGTCGTCGAGGCCGTCCCGGACCTGGCCGAGCGCGAGCTGTGGAAGCTCCGCACCTGGTCCCAGGCGCTCGTGACTGCGCTCATCGAACGCGGTGAGGACGCCTTCGCGGCGCGCGCCCAGGTCGAGGTCGCCCTGGCGCTGTTCCGCACGGCATTCCACCGATGGACGCATGAAGAGGGCCCACCGAGCCTCGACGGGCTGATCCAGGACGCGTACACCGCGGTCGAGCTTCACACGTGATCACCACGG
>NZ_KQ948213.1:0-10422 GCF_001514035.1 Streptomyces yokosukanensis
CTGTACCGACCGGTGTGAAGTTCTTCAACTGGATCGGCACGATGTGGAAGGGCTCGCTGTCCTTCGAGACACCGATGCTGTGGGCGGTCGGCTTCCTGATCACCTTCACCTTCGGCGGTCTGACCGGCGTCATCCTGGCCTCGCCCCCGATGGACTTCCACGTCTCCGACTCGTACTTCGTGGTGGCCCACTTCCACTACGTGGTGTTCGGCACGGTCGTCTTCGCGATGTTCGCCGGCTTCCACTTCTGGTGGCCGAAGATGACGGGCAAGATGCTCGACGAGCGGCTCGGCAAGATCACCTTCTGGACGCTGTTCGTCGGCTTCCACGGCACCTTCCTCGTCCAGCACTGGCTGGGCGCAGAGGGCATGCCGCGTCGTTACGCCGACTACCTGGCGGCCGACGGCTTCACCGCCCTGAACACGATCTCGACCATCAGCTCCTTCCTGCTCGGCCTGTCGATCCTGCCGTTCCTCTACAACGTGTGGAAGACGGCCAAGTACGGCAAGAAGGTCGACGTCGACGACCCGTGGGGCTACGGCCGCTCGCTCGAGTGGGCGACCTCGTGTCCGCCGCCGCGGCACAACTTCCTCACCCTGCCGCGGATCCGCAGCGAATCCCCGGCGTTCGACCTGCACCACCCTGAGATCGCCGCGCTCGAGCAGCTCGAGCACGCCGGTCACGGCACCGCCATCGCGGGCAGCAAGGAGGCCGGCAAGTGAAGATCCAGGGTCGGATGTTCATCTGGCTGAGCGTCTTCATCCTGATCATGGCCATCGTGTATGGCGTGTGGTCGAAGGAGCCGGCCGGTACCACCGCTCTCTTCCTGGCCTTCGGCCTGAGCGTCATGATCGGCTTCTACCTGGGCTTCACCGCCCGGCGGGTCGACGCGGGCGCCCAGGACAACATGGAGGCCGACGTCGCGGACGACGCGGGCGAGCTGGGCTTCTTCAGCCCGCACAGCTGGCAGCCGCTCATGCTGGGCTTCGGCGGTGCGATCGCCTTCCTCAGCATCGCGGTCGGCTGGTGGCTGATCTACTTCTCGGCCCCGTTCATCGTGGTCGGCCTGTTCGGCTGGGTGTTCGAGTACTACCACGGTGAAAACCGCACTCAGTAGCACACGAGAACACGCACCGGAAGCCCGGACACTCCCTCAGGAGAGTCCGGGCTTCCGGCCTTTCGGGTGTCCCCACCTGCCCCGTCACCCGTCCGCTGGCGTCCCTTTGCCGTAGTGTCGATCACTCGAACGGATTACCTGCCGTGCTGGTGAGGCTTGCACCTCATAGCGTGATCGTATGAACCACACACCGCGGACCAGCACCGTCGTCGGCTGCACCCTGTTGGTGACCGCACTCGGCGCGGTCGCCACCGCCTGCGGTTCGGACGGCAACCCCCTGTCGGCCAAGCCGTACGACGCGGCGGATGTGATCTCCTTCAACGTCCCCACGGACGAGGGCAAGCGGGCCGACCCGGACAAGCCCCTGGAGATCACCGCCGACAGCGACGACGGCCGTATCGCCGACGTGACCGCCCAGGACTCCACAGGGCGCTATGTGCCGGGCGAACTCGCCGCCGACGGCAGCAGGTGGCACAGCACCGTCCCGCTGGCCGCCAACGCCCACTACACGGTCACGGTGAGCACCGAGGACGAGGACGGCGCACCCGGCCGCAAGGTCCTCACGTTCGACACCAGCAAGCCCACGAACAGGAAGCGGCTGACCGTCACCTTCGGGCCGGACGCGGGGGAGTACGGCGTCGGACAGCCCATCACCGCCCAACTCGACCAGGAGGTCAAGGACAAGGCGCAGCGTGCCGTCGTGGAGAGCGCCCTGCGGGTGCAGTCCACGCCGGCCGTGCAGGGCTCCTGGTACTGGGTGGACGGCAAGGAACTCCACTTCCGGCCCAAGGAGTACTGGCCCACCCACACCACCATCACGGTGCACAGCAACCTGAACGGCATCAAGATCAACGACCGGCTGTGGGGCGGCCCGTCCAAGCCGCTGACGATCACCACGGGCGACCGCCTGGAGGCCGTCACGGACGCCGCGGCCCACCAGATGACGGTCTACAAGAACGGCGCCGTCATCAACAGGATCCCCGTCACCACCGGCAAGCCCGGCTGGGACACGCGCAACGGTGTCAAGGTCGTCCTGGCCAAGCAGTACTTCGTACGGATGCGCGGCACCACGGTCGGCATCGCCGCGGGCACCTCCGACTCCTACGACCTGCTGGTCTACTGGGCCACCCGGGTGACGTGGTCCGGTGAGTACGTCCACGCCGCGCCCTGGTCCGTGGGCTCGCAGGGCTCGGCGAACGTCAGCCACGGCTGCACCGGCATGAGTACGGCGAACGCCCAGTGGTTCTTCAAGGCCGTCCGCGAGGGTGACATCGTCAAGGTCGTCAACTCCAAGGGGGACCCGATGGAACCCTTCGGCAACGGCTTCGGCGACTGGAACGTCGACTGGAGCAAGTGGACCACGGGCAGCGCCCTGGCCAAGGCCGCGTCGAACACCTCGTCGGACGCGAGCACGGTACGCCTGCAGCCCGCGGCGCTGTAGCCGACCCGGGGCGCGGGATCGTACCGCGGCGGGTACGAAGCCCCACGCCCCGAGCCCTCAGGCGCTCAGCAGCCTCTTGCGGCGCAGCAGCGAGGCCAGGGCCGAGGCGAACTCCACCGGGTCCACCGGAAGCGTCACGGCCGCGTCCGCCCGGCTCCACGTGGCCAGCCAGGCATCCTGGGGCCGCCCCATCAGCAGCAGCACCGGCGGACAGTTGAACACCTCGTCCTTGATCTGCCGGCACACCCCCATGCCCCCCATCGGCACGGCCTCGCCGTCGAGCACGCAGACGTCGATCCCGCCACGGCCCAACTCCCGGACGACCGCCTCCGGGGTGGCGCACTCCAGGAACTCGACGAACGGGACGTCAGGAGCCGGCCTGCGGCCGGCGGCCAGCCGTACTTGCTCGCGGGTGTTGGAGTCGTCGCTGTAGACCAGCACCGTGGCGGTCGGCTGCATTGTTCCTCCGGGACGTCAGCGTCGTACGGACGGGACGGACAGGGCCGTTCGGGCCGGATGTTACTCCCGTACAAGTCCCCATGAACACCACGTCAACACCGGTTCGGCGGGCAGCAACACTCCGAACGGCACCCCCCGGAGTGAGGGCGGGATAAGCGACCGACATAATGTCGGTCGTGGCGACAGCAACGACAGTAGAAACCGGGCACGCGCACCCGTCGGTCAACAGGCCGAACCTCACCAGCGTCGGAACCATCATCTGGCTGAGTTCCGAGCTGATGTTCTTCGCGGCCCTCTTCGCGATGTACTTCACCCTTCGATCGGTGACCGGACCAGATCACTGGAAGGAGATGGCGCACTCGCTCAACGTGCCCTTCTCCGCGACGAACACCACGATCCTGGTGCTCTCCTCGCTCACCTGCCAGCTCGGCGTGTTCGCGGCCGAGCGCGGTGACGTGAAGAAGCTCCGTGGCTGGTTCATCCTCACCTTCATCATGGGCGCGATCTTCATCGGCGGTCAGATCTACGAGTACACGGAGCTGGTGAAGAAGGACGGCATCTCGCTGTCCTCCGACCCGTACGGCTCGGTGTTCTACCTGACCACCGGTTTCCACGGCCTGCACGTGACGGGCGGCCTGATCGCCTTCCTGCTGGTCCTCGGCCGCACCTACATGGCCAAGAGGTTCACCCACGAGCAGGCGACCGCCGCCATCGTCGTGTCCTACTACTGGCACTTCGTCGATGTCGTCTGGATCGGCCTTTTCGCCACGATCTACCTGATCAAGTAGCGGGACCGGCTCCCGCACATCCAGAAGCACCGACGCAGAAGATCCTGACACCGGGGTAATCCGTGAAAAAGCTCTCCGCACGACGACGCCATCCGCTGGCGGCGGTCGTCGTCCTACTCCTCGCGCTGGCGGCCACTGGGGGGCTGTACGCCGCGTTCGCACCCGCGGGCAAGGCGCAGGCCGATGATTCCGCCCAGTCCCTGACCATCAAGGAGGGCAAGAAGCTCTACGAGGTCGGCTGCGCCAGCTGCCACGGCACCGGTGGCCAGGGCTCCTCCGACGGGCCGAGCCTGGTCGGCGTGGGCGCCGCGGCCGTCGACTTCCAGGTCGGCACCGGCCGTATGCCCGCCGCCACCTCGCAGGGCGCCCAGGTCCCGCGCAAGAAGGTCGTCTACAACCAGGCGCAGATCGACCAGCTGGCCACCTACATCGCCTCGCTGGGCGCCGGCCCGAACGTGCCCACCAAGGAGCAGTACGGCCCGGCCGGCGCGGACATCGCCAAGGGTGGCGAGCTGTTCCGCACCAACTGCGCGCAGTGCCACAACTTCACCGGCAAGGGCGGCGCCCTGACCAAGGGCAAGTTCGCTCCGAGCCTGGAAGGTGTCGCCCCGAAGCACATCTACGAGGCCATGCAGACCGGCCCGCAGAACATGCCTTCCTTCCCCGACACCACGCTGTCCTCGAAGAACAAGAAGGACATCATCGCGTACCTGAACGCGGTCAACGGCGACAAGACGGAGAACCCGGGCGGTCTGGAGCTGGGCGGCCTCGGGCCGGTCACCGAGGGTCTGTTCGCCTGGATCTTCGGCCTCGGCGCGCTGATCACGGTCGCCGTCTGGGTCGCCGCTCGGACCGCAAAGGCCAAGAAGTCATGAGTAGCCAAGACATTCCAGAAGAGAACCTGCCCGCTGAGCAGGACCACGCACATGGCGCGGTAGGGATCGCGGACGAGGAGAACCCCTTCTCCGACCCGGGGCTGCCGCCGCACGAGCACCGGATCCAGGACATCGACGAGCGGGCCGCCAGGCGGTCCGAGCGCATGGTCGCCCTGCTGTTCACGGTGTCGATGCTGGCCACCGTCGCCTTCATCGTCGCCTACCTGGTGATCCCGAACGACAAGTCGATCTTCGTCTTCCCGATCGGGCACCTCAGCGCGATGAACTTCACGCTGGGGCTCACCCTCGGCGTGGCGCTGTTCTGCATCGGCGCGGGCGCGGTCCACTGGGCCCGCACCCTGATGTCCGACGCGGAGGTCGCCGACGAGCGCCACGCGATCGAGGCCCCGGCCGACGTCCGGGCGAAGGTCCACGCGGACTTCCGCCTGGGCGCCAAGGAGTCGGCCCTCGGCCGCCGCAAGCTGATCCGCAACACGATGTTCGGCGCGCTGGCCCTGGTGCCGCTCTCCGGCGTCATGCTGCTCGGCGGCCTCGGCCCGGCGCCCGGCACCAAGCTCCGCCACACGATGTGGGCCAAGGGCAAGCGCCTGGTCAACATGAACACGAACCAGCCGCTTCGTCCCGAGGACGTCGCCGTCGGCTCCCTCACCTTCGCCAAGCCCGACGGGCTGGAGGAGACGGACGAGGAGTTCCAGACGGAGATCGCCAAGGCCGCACTGATGATCGTCCGGCTCCAGCCGGACAACATCAAGGACAAGCGCGAGCTCGACTGGTCGCACGAGGGCATCGTCGCCTTCTCCAAGATCTGCACCCACGTCGGCTGCCCGATCTCGCTGTACGAGCAGCAGACGCACCACGTGCTGTGCCCGTGCCACCAGTCCACCTTCGACCTCTCCGACGGTGCCCGAGTGATCTTCGGCCCCGCCGGCCACGCCCTGCCGCAGCTGCACATCGGCGTGGACAGCGAGGGTTACCTCCAGGCGCTCGGCGACTTCGAGGAGCCCGTCGGTCCTGCATTCTGGGAGCGCGGATGAGTACTGCAGAGAACGAAAGCTCCCGCTCTCGCGGGAAGGCACCGGCCGGCGAGCGGATCGCCGACTGGGCCGACGGCCGGCTCGGGATCTACTCCCTGGCCAAGGCCAACATGCGCAAGATCTTCCCCGACCACTGGTCGTTCATGTTGGGCGAAGTGTGCATGTACAGCTTCATCATCATCATCCTGACGGGTGTCTATCTGACGCTGTTCTTCCACCCGTCGATGAACGAGGTGCAGTACCACGGCAGCTATGTCCCGCTGCAGGGACAGCTGATGTCCGAGGCGTTCAACTCGACCCTGCACATCTCCTTCGATGTGCGCGGTGGTCTGCTCATGCGGCAGATCCACCACTGGGCCGCGCTGATCTTCCTCGCCGGCATGTTCGTGCACATGATGCGCGTGTTCTTCACCGGTGCGTTCCGCAAGCCGCGTGAGGTCAACTGGCTGTTCGGCTTCCTGCTGTTCGTCCTCGGCATGTTCACCGGCTTCACCGGTTACTCGCTCCCGGACGACCTGCTCTCCGGCACCGGTGTCCGCTTCATGGAGGGTGCGATCCTGTCCGTGCCGATCGTCGGCACGTACCTGTCGTTCTTCCTCTTCGGCGGAGAGTTCCCCGGTCACGACTTCGTCGCCCGGTTCTACTCGATCCACATCCTGCTGCTGCCGGGCATCATGCTCGGCCTGATGGTGGGGCACCTGATCCTGGTCTTCTACCACAAGCACACGCAGTTCGCGGGCCCCGGGAAGACCGAGAAGAACGTCGTCGGCATGCCGCTGCTGCCGGTCTACATGGCCAAGGCCGGAGGCTTCTTCTTCCTGGTCTTCGGTGTCATCGCGGCCATCGCGGCGGTCGCCCAGATCAACCCGATCTGGGCCATGGGCCCCTACCGTCCGGACCAGGTGTCCACCGGCGCCCAGCCCGACTGGTACATGGGCTTCTCCGAGGGCCTCATCCGCTTCATGCCGGGCTGGGAGATCAACCTCTGGGGCCACACGCTCGTCCTGGGCGTGTTCATCCCGCTGGTGATCTTCCCGCTGGTCCTGGTCGCGATCGCGGTCTACCCGTTCATCGAGTCCTGGGTCACCGGCGACAAGAGCGAGCACCACATCCTGGACCGCCCGCGCAACGCCCCGACCCGTACGGGTCTGGGTGTCGCCTGGATGACGCTGTACCTGACGCTGCTGGTCGGCGGTGGCAACGACCTGTGGGCCACCCACTTCCACCTGTCGATCAACGCCGTGACCTGGTTCGTCCGGATCTTCTTCTTCGTGGGCCCGGTCATCGCGTTCATCGTCACCAAGCGGATCTGCCTCGGCCTGCAGCGCCGCGACCGCGACAAGGTGCTGCACGGTCGCGAGACCGGCATCATCAAGCGCCTGCCGCACGGTGAGTTCGTCGAGGTGCACGAGTCGCTCAGCCAGGAGCAGCTGCACACCCTCACGGCTCACCACCAGTACGAGCCGGCCGAGATCGGTGCGACGGTCGACGAGAACGGTGTCGAGCGCAAGGTGCCGGCCTCGGAGAAGCTCCGGTCGAAGCTGTCCAGCGCCTACTACGGCGAGGACAACCAGATCCCGAAGCCGACCGTCGAGGAGTACAAGGAGATCGCGAGCGGCCACGGCCACCACTGATCCCCGCGTCGCCACGCCACGCTGAAGGGCCCCGTCCGGCTTACGGACGGGGCCCTTCGCCATGTCCGGGGGCCGATAGGGTGGCATCGACCACTGGTTTCACCGGTACGACACCCAGGAGCGGCTATGAGCGCTGTGACCCCCGCTGGAGGCGACACCGCGGCGGGCCGCTCCTGGCCCGCCCTGCTGAACGGCCTGCTGAACGGCGAGGACCTGTCCGCCGACGACACCGCGTGGGCGATGGACCGGATCATGCGCGGCGAGGCGACCGACGCGCAGATCGCCGGATTCATGGTGGCGCTGCGCGCCAAGGGCGAGACGGTCGAGGAGATCATCGGGCTCGTCCGCGCGATGTACGAGCACGCGAACGTGATCGAGGTGCCGGGTCCGGCCGTCGACATCGTCGGCACCGGCGGTGACGGCGCCAAGACGGTGAACATCTCCACGATGTCGTCGATCGTCGTGGCGGGCACCGGCACCAAGGTCGTCAAGCACGGCAACCGCGCCGCGTCCTCGGCCTCCGGGTCCTCCGACGTCCTGGAGAAGCTCGGGATCAACCTCAATCTGACCCCGAAGCGGGTCGCGGAGGTCGCCGAAGAGGCCGGCATCACCATCTGCTTCGCGGTGAAGTTCCATCCGTCCCTGCGCCATGTGGCCCCGGCCCGTGGCCAGCTGGGCATCCGTACGACCTTCAATGTGCTGGGCCCGCTGACCAACCCGGCCAAGGTCCGCTCCCAGGCCGTCGGCGTGGCCGACCCCCGGATGGCGCCGATCGTCGCCGGTGTCCTCGCCGAGCGGGGCAACTCCTCCCTGGTGTTCCGGGGGGACGACGGACTGGACGAGCTGACCGTCACGTCCACGTCGCGGGTGTGGGTGGTCCGGGACGGCAAGGTCACGGAGGAGGTCTTCGACCCGCGGGACGCCGGCATCGACCTCGTCCCCCTGGACGCCCTGCGCGGCGCCGACGCGGCGTACAACGCGGAGGTGGCCCGGCGGGTCCTGGACGGCGAGAAGGGCGCGGTGCGCGATGCGGTGCTGCTGAACTCGGCGGCGGCGCTCGTCGCGCTGCGGCCGACGGACGCGTCCCTGGCGGAGCAGCTCCGCGCCGGCATGGACAGGGCCGCCGAGTCCATCGACTCTGGAGCGGCGAAGCGGACCCTGGAGCGCTGGGTGGCCGCCACCAACCGCTGACACCGGCCCCCTGTGACGCACGGCGCAGTCCAGATACCGGACTGCGCCTTGCGCGTCGAAGATCGTATGGCAGGATACGAGCCAGGTCATGAGCGACAGTCATTCGGCCCCGGCCGACTGTCCGGCAACCCTCCGTCCGTGGCGGGGTGCCCCGGGTGAAGACCAGGTCGTAGGCAGCGAGGTCTACGGCAAGCGCGGACCCCTCGCGCGTTCGGCGACGAGCGCGGGGCCAGGGGTCCTGGTCGTTCGAGGGAGCCTTCCGTGAGCAAGCGAATGCGATAGGGCCGCAGAGCCCCGCCTCCGCATCCCCCTTTTCACCCGCCCGCGCTGGAGCGTGTCCGCTCGCGCGGCGGATGCCGTCTGCCTTCACGGGAGTTCCGCCATGTCCGTCTTCACCGCTGCCGCCGACCAGTCCGTTTGTGCCCCGCTGCCCGTTCTGGGGCGGGATGTCACCGTCCCGCTCGTCACCGGCGGCGAGGTCACCTACGCGGCCCTCGACTACGCGGCCAGCGCGCCCGCCCTGCAGCGCGTCTGGGACGACGTCGCCGCCTACGCGCCGTACTACGGCAGCGTCCACCGTGGCGCCGGTTACCTCTCGCAGCTCTCCACGGACCTGTTCGAGAACGCCCGCAAGGCGGTCGCCGAGTTCCTCGGCTGCCGCGCCGACGACCAGGTGATCTTCACCCGTTCCACCACGGACTCCCTGAACCTGCTGGCCCGCGCGATCCCGGCCGACTGCCAGGTCTTCGTCTTCGAGACCGAGCACCACGCCTCCCTGCTGCCCTGGCAGGACGCCCGGGTCACCTACCTCAACGCCCCGCGCACCCCGCAGCAGGCGGTGCGGACCCTGGAGCGGGCCCTCGCCGACCGCGACCCCTACGGCCCGGCCCTGGTCTGCGTCACCGGCGCCTCCAACGTCACCGGCGAGCTGTGGCCGGTGCGAGAGCTGGCCGCGGCGGCGCACGCCCACGGCGCCCGGATCGTCCTCGACGCCGCCCAGCTGGCTCCGCACCACCCGGTGGACATCCACGACCTGGACGTCGACTGGGTCGCCTTCTCGGGCCACAAGCTGTACGCCCCCTTCGGCTGCGGCGTCCTGGCCGGCCGCGCCGACTGGCTGCGCGCGGCCGAGCCCTACCTCGCGGGCGGCGGCGCCAGCCGCAAGGTGACCCGGCGTCAGGACGGCGCGGTGGACGTGGAGTGGCACGAGAGCGCCGCCCGCCACGAGGCCGGCTCCCCGAACGTCATCGGCGCCTACTCCATCGCCTCGGCCTGCAAGGCGCTCACCGAGGCCGGCTGGGACGGCCTGGTCGCCCGCGAACAGCACCTGATCGCCAAGGTCCGCGCGGGCTTCGCCGAGGTCCCCGAGGTGAAGATCCTCTCCCTCTTCGGCGACGACGCCCCGCGTGTCGGCGTCATCTCCTTCGTCGTCGAGGGCTGGAACAGCTCCCACTTCGCCGCGGCCCTCTCCGCCGAGTACGGCATCGGCGTCCGTGACGGCCTCTTCTGCGCCCACCCCCTGGTGCGCACCCTCCTCGGCAGCGACCCCCAGACCCAGGGCGAATGCGGCGCCCCCGAGGCGGCCCCCGGCGAGAAGTCCCTCAACGCCATCCGTGTGAGCTTCGGCGCGGGCACCCCCGACGAGCACGTCGACCGCTTCGTCACCGCGGTCGGGGAACTCGTGGCCGAGGGCGCGAAGTGGCAGTACCGCACGGAGGACGGCCGCTGCGTGCCCGCGGTCTGAAGCCGACGCGCGGAACGGCGGGGTGCGGGCAGCTCTGTGCGCCCGGCCTCGCCGGGGTCACCCGGGGGGACTAGAGCCTGTCCGATGGGTCCTGCCGGGCACGCGGGGTCTGGCACGC
>NZ_KQ948213.1:10921-46223 GCF_001514035.1 Streptomyces yokosukanensis
TCCCCCAGAGGGGGTGCCCCCAGCCGCGTTGTCGTCACTCGCCGACGCTCCCCCACGCTCGACTGCGCTCGCGCGGGGGGACCCCCACCGTCGACTCCCTCCTCCGCCTTGCGATCGCACGCACCAGACCCCGCTCAGCCGCACTGAGAAGGCACCGCTCCGACACCCGGCCGGACCCATCGGACAGCCCCTAGTTGTCCAGACCGATCGAGAACGCCGCTTCCAGGTCGTGCTGGGAGTACGTGCGGAACGCGACGTGCGTGTCGGTGGCCTCCACGCCGGGGATCTTGCTGATCCGGCTGGGGATGACCTCGGCCAGGTCCTCGTGCCGGCGGACCCGGACCATGGCGATCAGATCGTAGGTGCCGGTGACCGAGAAGACCTCGCTGACGCTCTCCAGCGCGGCGATCTGCTCCGCGATCTCGGGGATCCGGTCCACGCTGGTCTTGATGAGGACGATCGCGGTGATCACGGCTGGTTCTCTCCCTCGGGTGCCGGAGCTGGGGCGCAGTTCACTCTAGCCGCACGGCCGTAGCGGACCCACGCGTAGCCGAAGCCGAGGCCGAAGCCGACCAGATGGGCCAGATACGCCACTCCCGGACCGGCGGAGGTCTGCCCGGCCGCCGCCCACTGCAGGGCCGCCCAGAACGGCAGCACCACCCACGCGGGAAACCGCACCGGCAGGAAGAACAGGAACGGGAGAAGACTGGTCACACGGGCGCGGGGGAACAGGTAGAGGAACGCTCCGAGGACCGCGGAGATCGCCCCGGAGGCGCCGACCAGCGACTGTTCGGAGGTGGCATTGGCGGCCGCGTAGCCCAGCAGGGCCAGGTAGCCGCAGCCGAGGTAGAAGAGGCTGAACTCGACCCGGCCCATCCGTTCCTCGGTCATCGCGCCGAAGACGAAGAGGAAGAGCATGTTGCCGAGCAGATGCACCCAGCTGCCGTGCACGAACAGGGCCGTGGCGGGGGTCAGGGCCTCGCGCACCGGCCGGGCGAACAGCTCGGCGGGGACCACACCCCAGCGCCGGAAGTACGCCCGCTGCGCGGCGAGCAGCGCGTCCCCGGTGCCGTATCCCGGTGTGAGACCCGAGGCGGGGCCGAGGACGAAGAGCAGACAGCACAGGGCGATGAGGCCGTACGTCAGGGGTGCCGAGGCGCTCCGGGCCGCTCGCAGGGCCTTGCCGGTCGCCGTGCTCCACGCGCTGATCATGAACACAGAGCATGACGTAACGGGACGCAAGCTGACAGACCGCCTCGCCGCCGTGAACAGACCAGCGGCGACTCCCCGCCAGGCCGTAGGGTTACCGCCACACGCCGTCGGCCGGCGGCGCGGACAGCGAGAACGAGCGACAACGAGCGACAACGAGCGACAACGAAAAGGATGCGGACAGCCACGATGACGGTTCCCCTGCCGACCGCGACCACCCGATGGCGTTGCACCCTGTGCGGCAATCTCACCCGGTTCGACGTGACGCGCTCGTCGAAGGTCGTCGAGTACGTCCATCTCGATCTTGCGGGTGAGCCGACGGTGGAGGAGCGCGAGGTGGTCGGTGAGACCATCGAGTCGGTGCGGTGCCGCTGGTGCAACGCGGTGGACCAGGTGGAACTCGTGGACAGGCCGGGTGCCGGCTCCTGAGCGGAGCGGCCCCGTGGAAGTGAAGTAGTGGGGTGTGACGGATGGTGGAGACCGCAGGCGGGGGGCCGGGCGACGGCACCGCTGAGGTGCTTGACCGTCCGCTGCCCGACGGCGTGCGCCGGCGGGTCGTGCAGATCGTCTCGGACGGTTTCGGCTCGCTGACCATGGCGGAGCTGCCCGCCCAGCTGAGGCAGTACGCCCGGTTCACCCCCAGTCGCCGGGCGAAGTTCGCCGGGAACGCGATGGCGGCGGCCCTGGAGACCGATGCGCTGTTCCGGCAGCGGATCGGGGAGAAGCTCAGAGAGGCCCAGCCGGAACTCACCGGCGCCCTGGACTCCGGCTCCCCGCCTCCGGCCGCGGACCCGCTCGACGTGGCGGCCGCGGCCTACGTACTGCGTCCGGCGGGCTGGGTGAAGCTGGTCACCGCGGCCGGCGAGGAGGCCCAGCGCGCGGACGCCGAGCGTGCGGACGACGAGAGCCGGGCCGAACTGGAGCGGCTGCGCGCCGAGCTGGCCCAGGCCCGCGACGACACCCGTGCCGAGACCGAACGGCTGCGCTCGGAGCTGGAGTCGGCGAAGAAGGACGCGGAATCGCTTCACCGCAAGCTCCGTGCCGCGCTCAGCGACGTCAAGCGGGGCGAGGCCGCGCTGCGCAAGGCGCAGGGCGAGATGGACGCCGTACGGGCCGAGGCGCAGGCACAGGTGTCCGCCACCGAGAGCGAGTCCCGTCGGCTCAAGGCCCGTCTCGGCGAGGCCGAGGCCGCGCTGGAGGCCACCCGCCGGGCGGCCCGCGAGGGGCGCAGCGTGGAGGACATGCGGGTGCGGCTGCTGCTGGACACCCTGCTGGACGCGGCCCAGGGCCTCAGGCGTGAGCTCGCGCTGCCGCCCGTGTCCGTGCGGCCCGCCGAGACCGTGGACGCGGTCGAACCGGGCCGTATGACACCGAAGGACATCGCCGCGCGCGCCCTGTCCGAGAACGATCCGGCCATTCTCGACCAGCTGCTCGCGCTGCCCCAGGCGCATCTGGTGGTCGACGGCTACAACGTCACCAAGACCGGCTATCCGCAGATGCCGCTGGAGAAGCAGCGGCTGCGGCTGCTCGGCCAGCTCTCCGCGCTCGCCGCGCAGACCGGCGCCGAGGTGACCTGTGTCTTCGACGGCGCCGAACTGGCCGCGCCGGTGCTGCTCGCGCCGCCGCGCGGGGTGCGGGTGCTGTTCTCCAAGCCGGGGGTCACGGCGGACGAGCTGATCCGCCAACTCGTGCGCGCGGAGCCGCCGGGCCGTCCGGTCATCGTCGCCTCCACCGACCGTGAGGTGGCCGACGGGGTCGCCAAGGCGGGTGCCCGTCCGGTCGCGTCCGCGGTGCTTCTCAAGCGTCTGTCCTGAAGGTCCAACGGGCACAAGCATTGCCCGAATTGACCGTATCGTCACGCAACGTAGTGTCAATCGAGCATCACGCCCTGTGGGTTGTGTGCAAAGAATGCATTGTGTGACGGGATTTTTTAGTGTGAGGATTTGAACTGATCGCAGCTGGGTCACTAGGGTCTGGGCTCGAACCTCCGAACGGGTGATTGCTCACTCACTCACGAGAAGGAGTTCGTCCTCCGTGGCGTCCCACCGTCGACCCAAGCAGCAGAGTCGCGCACGCGTGACCGTGCTGACCACCGCCGCCGCCGCTGCTGTCGTGCTGAGCGCGAACGCCGCCAACGCCGCGCCGAGCGAGAAGCTCAGCAAGGACCAGGTCAAGGCCAAGGTCGACAACCTCTACCAGGGGGCCGAGCAGGCCACCGAGAAGTTCAACGGGGCGAAGGAGAAGCAGCAGAAGCTGCAGAAGGAAATCTCCACGATCCAGGACAATGTCGCCCGAGGTCAGGAAGACCTCAACAAACTGCGCGACGGCCTGGGTTCGCTGGCCACCTCGCAGTACCGCTCGGGCGGCATCGACCCCTCGGTCCAGCTCTTCCTGTCCTCCAACCCGGACGACTTCCTCGACAAGGCCTCCACGCTCGACCAGTTGAGCGCCCAGCAGGTCGACGCGCTGAAGAAGATTCAGGACAAACAGCGCGAACTCGCCCAGGAGCGGTCGGAAGCCACCGAGAAGCTCAAGGACCTCTCCTCCACGCGTACCCAGCTGGAGCAGAAGAAGAAGGAAGTCCAGGGCAAGCTCGCCGAGGCGCAGAAGCTCCTCAACACCCTGACGGCCAAGGAGAAGCAGGAGCTGGCCGCTCAGCAGCAGCGCGCCGACCGCTCCTCCAGCGCGCGCGTGAACCTCGGCGACACCCCGCCGGCCTCCGGCCGTGCCGCGGCGGCCTTCTCCGCCGCCCAGAGCCAGATCGGCAAGCCCTACGTCTACGGCGCCACCGGCACCGCCTCCTACGACTGCTCGGGCCTGACCTCCTGGGCCTATGCCCAGGCCGGCATCTCCATCCCGCGCACCTCGGAGCAGCAGGCGAACATAGGGACCCGGATCGGCTCGGCCAACGACCTCCAGGTCGGCGACCTGGTGTTCTTCTACGGCGACCTGCACCACGTGGGTCTGTACGCCGGCAACGGCCAGGTGCTGCACGCCCCGCACACCGGTGCCGTGGTCCGCTACGAGACGATGTCCGACATGCCGTTCCAGTTCGGCGTCCGCGTCTGACGCGGGTCCGGGCACCCTCCCGAAGACCCGGTCCGGCACGTCGGTGAAACCCGGTCTGATACCCCCGCGACCGCGCGAGAAACGCTGACATGGGGGCGCCCGAACGGGCGAATCATCTGGACCGGAACTGACTCCACGCCCCGTCTGCCACCTGCGTGAGCGGCGGGGCGTCACTGTGAGTTGCCACCGCGGTCTTTGGTCACGGCCCCTGCGCACGGCTACTGTCTGCCGCGTTTCCCCGGCGCCGGGGCCTCCCCGTCCCCAGGCGCCGGGGAAGCAGTCTTCGTCCGCCAGCAGAAGGACTGCCGTGGGGTCTCATCGCCGCTTTGTCTCCTCCGGGTTCGACCGGGGCGCCGTCGCCCTGTGCATGCTGTCGGCCGCGGCCGCCGCGCTCGGCGCCGTACCCGCCCAGGCGGCTCCGCAGGCCGACACCCGCGCCGAGGTGGACCGCCTCTACCAGGAGGCCGAAAAGGCGACCCAGGCCTTCGACAAGGCCCAGGAGCGGGCGGACACGCTGCGCCGCGAGGTGCGGGGTGCCCAGGACCTCATCGCCCGGCAGCAGCAGCACGTCAACACCCTGCGCGAACAGCTCGGTTCGCTGGCCGGTGCCCAGTACCGCACGGGCGCCATCGACCCGACCGTCGCGCTGCTCTTCTCCGACGACCCCGCCGACTACCTCGACAAGGCGACCACCCTCGACCGCATCGGCACCCAGCAGGAGGGCCGGCTGCGCGAGTTGCAGTCGGCGATGCGGGAACTCGCCCAGGAGCGCACGGCCACGGCCGGGAAGCTCGCCGAGCTGGAGAAGAGCCGCAAGGCCGTGGCCGCGCACAAGCGGGCCGTGGAGCAGAAGCTGGCCAAGGCCCGCACGCTGCTCAACGCGCTCCCGGCCGCCCAGCGCGCCGCCTTCGACCGGGCCTCGCGCTCCGACGACTCCGGCCGCCTCGGCCTGCCCGACCTGACCGGCCTCATCACCGCCGGCGCCCCCGACGCCCGCGCCGCCGGTGCGGTGGCCGCCGCCCGCTCCGCCCTCGGCCGTCCGTACGTGTGGGGCGCGAGCGGTCCGGTCGGCTTCGACTGCTCGGGCCTGATGCAGTGGTCGTACGCGCAGGCCGGGATGCAGCTGCCGCGCACCTCGCAGGAGCAGCGCTTCGCCGGCCGGCAGATCCCGCTCTCCCAGGCCCGCCCCGGTGACCTGGTGATCTACCGCTCCGACGCCAGCCACGTGGGGATGTACGTCGGCAACGGCCAGGTCATCCACGCGCCCTATCCGGGAGCGGCGGTGCGCTACGACCCCGTGGGGATGATGCCGGTCTCCTCGGTCACCCGGCCCTGATCGCGTCGATCGCCGTTACGATCGTGAAGTGGTCGGTCGCAGAGGGGTGTGGAGCATCGGGGCCGCGGGGCTCGTACTGCTGCTGCCCCTGACCGGGTGCGTCGGCCGTCCGACGGCCACCGACTCCGCCCGCACCGAGGTGCAGCAGCTGCTGGACCGGCGCTCCGCCGCCCTCCTCGACCACGACGAGGCGGCGTACGCGGTGACGGGCACCCGGACCGAGTACACCCGGCTGCGGGCCCTCCCGCTGTCCTCCTGGACCTACCGGGTCACCGCCGTGCGCCGCACCTCCTCCGGCGCCACCGCCGACGCCGACCTGAGCTATCGGGTCGCCGGGTACGACAAGGTCCCGGTCGACGCCCGCCGCACCCTCACCCTCGGCCGCGCCGCCGACGGGACCTGGTCCGTCACCGCCGACAGGCCCGCCGCGCAGACCGGGCAGCAGCTGTGGGACCAGGGCCCGGTGACCGCCGTGCGGGGCGCGCACAGCCTGGTGCTGGGCACCGGCCGGGACACCGCCGAACTGCACGGGTACGCCACGCTGGCCGACCGCGCCGTCCCGGCCGTCTCCCGGGCCTGGGGGACCGGCTGGACCCGCCATGTCGTCGTCCTCGTGCCCGGCTCCCTCGCGGCCATGGGGGCCCTGCTCGGCTCGCCCGCCGCGAACTACCGGGGCATCGCCGCCGTCACCACCGGCGAGGCGGGCGGCTCCGGCCAGGCGCCCGCGGACCGGGTGGTCGTCAACCCGGAGGCCTACGCCGCCCTCGGCGACCTCGGCAAGCAGGTGGTGCTCACCCACGAGACCACCCATGTGGCCACCCGGGCGGCCACCACCGCCGCGACCCCGCTGTGGCTCTCCGAGGGCTATGCGGACTGGATCGGCTACCTCGACACCGGCCGCACCCCGACCGAGGCCGCGCCGGAACTGACCCGCGCCGTCCAGGACGGCCGCGCCCCGACCGCCCTGCCCACCGACAAGGACTTCGGCTTCACCAGCGACCCCACCGAGCTGGCCCAGGCCTACGAGGGGGGCTGGCTGGCCTGCCGGATGATCGCGGAGCAGTGGGGCACCGCCCGGCTCGGCGACTTCTACCGGGCCGTCGGCGCCCACGCGGAGCGGCCGGGCGCGGTCGAGGACGCGCTGAA
The DNA here is from genome assembly GCF_001514035.1 of Streptomyces yokosukanensis. Taxonomy (GTDB): domain Bacteria; phylum Actinomycetota; class Actinomycetes; order Streptomycetales; family Streptomycetaceae; genus Streptomyces; species Streptomyces yokosukanensis. The sequence continues at coordinate 17,682 of NZ_KQ948213.1, forward strand.
GAAGGTCCTCGGCACCACACTGGAGGCGTTCACCGCCAAGTGGCGCGAGTACGTCAGGTCCCAGCTCGGCTGAGCGACGCGCGGCGCTCAGGGGGAGACCGGCGCCTTGCGCGGCCGGGCCGGCCGGGGCGGCAGCGGTGCCGCGGGGGCCGGGGGCACGGTCGAGCGCCACAGCCGGCGGCCCGCCGTGACCGAGGCCGCGACCAGCAGGCCGTTGCGCACCACCAGCAGCAGCACGCCGTAGCGGTCGCTCGTCACCACGTGCACGAAGCCGAACGGGAACTCCAGGACCGTCACGAAGGACGCGGCCACCACCATCAGCGCGGGCGCCCCCATCCGGCTCGCCCGGAACGACACGCAGACCGCGGCCATGCCGACCAGCCACACCAGGTACTGCGGGCTGATCACCCGGCTGGTGACCGTGAACAGCAGGACGGCGGTGAAGGCCGCCTCCGCGAGCGTGTGCGGCTCCCTGCGGGTCACCCGCAGCCGCCACAGCAGCAGCCAGCCGAACGCGGCCCCGGTCAGCGCCAGCGCCGCCGTACTGACCTGCTCCACATGCGGACCGAGGAACTCGATCGAGCCGTAGTTCAGCAGCACCTGCCCCTGCCAGCCGAAGTGCCGGGCCACATGGAAGACCAGGGCGCCCAGCGACTCCACCTCGGTGCCCCGCTCGCGCTGGAAGGTCAGGAAGGCGAAGGCGCCCGGCATGGACACCGCGAACAGCGCCGCGAGCCCGGCCGCCGTCACCGCCGCCGACGCCCAGGCGCGGCGCCGGAAGCAGCCGACCAGCAGCAGCGCCGGCCACACCTTCAGCAGGGCCCCGAACGCGGTCAGCGCGCCCATCACCCGGGGATGCCGGACCCCGGCGAGCAGCGCCGCCACGGCCACCGCGGTCACCATCACGTCGTAGCGGGCGTACACCGTCGGACCGAGCAGCGGCACACCCGCCAGCCACACCCAGGCCCCGCGCAGCGAGCGCTCCGGGCGCCGGCGCGGATACAGCAGCAGGGCCATGACGACCGCGTCCGCGAGGAACGCCAGCAGGAAGAAGGCGTGCGCGTACGACAGGAACGGCAGGGCGGCGGGGGAGAGGATCGCGAGGGCGGCGGCCGGCGGGTACTGCCAGGTCACGTCGTCCAGCGGAAACGTGCCCTGGCGCAGCACCTCGTACCAGCCCCGGTAGGTCACCGACACGTCGGACGTGACGTCCAGGTCCGAGAAGGCGTACACCTGGAAGACGAACAGCAGCAGCGCCGCACGGGTGAGGGCCCAGGTCGCGAGCAGCCATGCCAGGGACCGCCCGGCGCCTTTGGTCTCCACGTGCTCCCCTTGCCGTTCGATTCCCGCGTCGACGTTCGCTTCGATGTCCGCTTTCGCGGGACCATGATGTCCTGACCGGCTGTGCTCATGCCACAGACCCGGCCGCGCCCGGCCGCGGGACGGTCCGTTCGGTAGGGTCGGCGGCGATGCACAAGACCCTGATCGTCACCAACGACTTCCCGCCCCGGCCGGGCGGCATCCAGGCCTTCCTGCACAACATGGCGCTCCGCCTGGACCCCGACCGGCTGGTCGTCTACGCCTCCACCTGGAAGCGCGGCCGGGAAGGCGCCCGGGCCACGGCCGCCTTCGACGCCGAGCAGCCCTTCACCGTCGTACGCGACCGTACGACCATGCTGCTGCCCACCCCGCAGGCGACCCGGCGGGCGGTCGGGCTGCTGCGCGAGCACGGGTGCACCTCCGTGTGGTTCGGCGCGGCGGCCCCGCTCGGCCTCATGGCCCCGGCGCTGCGCAGGGCCGGGGCCGAGCGGTTGGTGGCCACCACCCACGGTCACGAGGCCGGCTGGGCCCAGCTGCCCGCCGCGCGGCAGCTGCTGCGCCGCATCGGTGACGCGACGGACACGATCACTTATCTGGGCGAGTACACGCGGTCGAGGATCGCCACGGCACTCACGCCGGCGGCGGCCGACCGCATGGTCCAGCTCCCGCCGGGGGTGGACGAGAAGACCTTCCACCCCGGCTCCGGCGGCGACGAGGTCCGCGCCCGCCTCGGCCTCAGCGACCGCCCGGTCGTGGTCTGCGTCTCCCGGCTGGTTCCCCGCAAGGGCCAGGACACCCTCATCCGGGCGATGCCCCGCATCCTCGCCGCCGAGCCCGACACCGTCCTGCTCGTCGTCGGCGGCGGCCCCTACGAGCGGGATCTGCGCCGCCTCGCCCGCGAGAGCGGTGTCGCGGCCTCGGTCCGCTTCACCGGCGCGCTCCCCTGGTCCGAACTGCCCGCCCACTACGGCGCCGGTGACGTCTTCGCCATGCCCTGCCGCACCCGCCGCGGCGGCCTGGACGTGGAGGGCCTCGGCATCGTCTACCTGGAGGCGTCGGCGACCGGACTGCCGGTCGTGGCCGGTGACTCCGGCGGCGCCCCCGACGCCGTCCTGGACGGCGAGACCGGCTGGGTCGTCCGCGGCGGCGACCCGGCGGCGGCGGCCGACCGCATCGTCCCGCTGCTCCAGGACCCCGAGCTGCGCCGCCGCATGGGCGAGCGGGGCCGCCAGTGGGTCGAGGAGAGATGGCGCTGGGACCTGCTCGCCGAGAAACTTAAAAACTTGCTGTAGAGCAAACACCCTGAAGGGGCTCGGGGAACTGCGCGACCAGCCACGATGTACCCGCACCCGCCGACGGAGCGCACCCGGCACCCCTGACGGCGCCCCCGCCCCCCGGCGGAGCCCTTGGCGGAACCTCATAGTCCGCCCATGCTGCGCACATGACAGCAAAACTGATGCAGCGTCAGCTGACAAGACGTCACATCCTCGGCATGGTCGCACTGCAGTCCGCGGCCGCCCTCGGCTTCACCCGCATCGGCCTCCAGTCCGCCCACGCCGCCGAGCCCGACGCCGTCGAATCCGCGCCCGCCATCGTGATCGGCTCCGGCTACGGCGGCGCGGTCGCCGCCCTCCGTCTCGGCCAGGCCGGCATCCGTACCGTCGTCCTCGAAATGGGCCGCCTGTGGAACACCGCCGGCAGCGACGGCAAGGTGTTCTGCTCCACCTCCGCCCCCGACCAGCGCTCCATGTGGTTCCGCACCCGCACCGAGGCCCCGCTCGCCACCTTCCTCTGGCTGGACGTGGTCAACAAGGACATCGGCCCCTATCCCGGCGTCCTGGACCGCGTCCACTACGACAACATGTCCGTCTACGTCGGCCGCGGCGTCGGCGGCGGCTCCCTCGTCAACGGCGGCATGGCGGTCACGCCCGTGAAGTCGTACTTCACCGAGCAGTTCCCGACCGTGGACGCCGACGAGATGTACGGCACCCACTACCCCCGCGCCCGCGCCATGCTGGGCGTCAACACGATCGACCCGGCGTGGTTCGAGTCCACCGAGTGGTACCGGTTCACCCGCACCTCCCGCAAGGCAGCCGGCAACGCGGGCCTGAAGACCACCTTCGTGCCGAACGTCTACGACTTCGGCTACATGCAGCAGGAGGCCGCCGGTACGGCCACGAAGTCCGCGCTCGCCGGCGAGGTCATCTACGGCAACAACCAGGGCAAGCGCAGCCTCGACAAGACCTACTGGGCCGCCGCCCTCGGCACCGGCAACGTCACCATCCACACGCTGGAGAAGGTGAGGTCCCTCAGCAGGGCGGGCGACGGGTCGTACGTGCTGACCGTCGACCGGATCGACACGACCGGCGCGGTCGTCGAGACCAAGCAGTACAGCTGCACGTATCTGTTCCTCGGCGGCGGCAGCGTCGGCACCACCGAACTCCTCGTCCGCGCCCGGGACACCGGCACCCTGCCCGATCTGAACTCCGCGGTCGGCGCGGGCTGGGGCACCAACGGCAACACCATGCTCGGCCGCGCCAACCACGTCTGGGACACCGTCGGCGCCAACGAGGCGACCATGCCCGTGATGGGCATCGACGACTGGGCCAACGCCGACAACCCGGTCTTCGCCGAGATCGCCCCGCTGCCCATGGGGTTCGAGCACTGGATCAGCCTGTATCTCGCGATCACCAAGAACCCCGAACGGGCCTCCTTCACCTACGACTCCGCCTCCGGCGCGGTGAAGCTCGGCTGGACCGCCGCCCAGAGCGCGGTGTCGGTGAGCATGGCCAAGAAGCTGTTCGACCGGATCAACCTGGCCAACGCGACCATCTACCGCTACGACCTGTTCGGCTCGGGCAGCAAGGTCTTCGCCGACGACTTCACCTACCACCCGCTGGGCGGCTGCGTCCTCGGGAAGGCCACCGACGACTACGGCAGGGTCAAGGGATACGACCGGCTGTACGTCACCGACGGCTCGCTCGTGCCCGGCAACATCGGCGTGAACCCCTTCGTCACCATCACCGCCCTCGCCGAACGCACGATGGCGCGGGTCCTCGTCGAGGACACCGCGCCATGACACTCCGTCAACAGGCGTACTACTTCGCGTAGATCGCCTCGATCTCGTCCGTGTAGTCCTTGGCCACCACGCTCCGCTTGAGCTTCAGCGACGGGGTGAGATGGCCCGACTCCTCCGTGAACTGGGAGGGCAGAATGCGGAACTTCCGCACCGATTCCGCCTTCGACACCGCGGCGTTGCCGTCGTCGACCGCCGCCTGGATCGCCGCGATCAGATCCGGGTCGTCCTTCAGCGACGCCGCGGTGGACCCCGCCGGCTTGCCGTGCTCCTCGGCCCAACGGCCCAGGAACTCCTCGTCGACGGTGACCAGCGCGCCCACGAACGGCCGTCCGTCGCCCACCACCATGCACTCCGCGACCAGCGCGTGCGCCCGGATCCGGTCCTCGATCACCGCAGGCGCCACGTTCTTGCCGCCCGCCGTGACGATGATCTCCTTCTTCCGGCCGGTGATCTTGAGGTAGCCGTCCTCGTCCAGGGTGCCGATGTCGCCCGTGTGGAACCAGCCGTCGGCCAGCGCCTCGGCCGTCGCGCCCGGGTTGTTCCAGTACTCCTTGAACAGGTGCTCGCCGTGCAGCAGCACCTCGCCGTCGTCCGCTATACGGATCACCGAGCCCGGCAGCGGCTGACCGACCGTGCCGATCTTCTGCCGGTCCCAGGGGTTGAACGCGGTCGCCGCACAGGACTCGGTCAGGCCGTAGCCCTCCAGCACCGTGAAGCCGATGCCGCGGAAGAAGTGGCCGAGCCGCTCGCCCAGCGGGGCGCCGCCGGAGATGGCGTACTCGCCCCGGCCGCCGAGGACCGCGCGCAGCTTGCTGTAGACCAGCCTGTCGAAGACCTTGTGCTTGACCTTCAGGCCGAACGACGGTCCGGAGGCGCTGTCCAGCGCCTTGCTGTAGGCGATCGCGGTGTCCGCGGCCTTGTCGAAGATCGCGCCCTTGCCGTCCGCCTGCGCCTTGGCGCGCGCCGAGTTGTAGACCTTCTCGAAGACGCGCGGGACACCGAGGACCAGCGTCGGCCGGAACGCGGCCAGCTCGTCGGTGAGGTGCTTGATGTCCGGGACGCAGCCCAGCTTGATCGGCGCCATCATCGGGGCGATCTGCACGAGCCGGCCGAAGACGTGCGCGAGCGGCAGGAAGAGCAGCACCGAGCACTCGCCGGTACGGAACAGGGGGCGCAGCCGCTCGACGATGTTGCCGCACTCGGCGAAGAAGCTGCGGTGGGTGAGCACACAGCCCTTGGGGCGGCCGGTCGTCCCGCTCGTGTACACGATGGTCGCCGGGTCGTCGGCCCGCGCGAGCGAGGAGCGCTCCTCGACGGTCTCGTCCGACACGTCCTGCCCGAGCCGCGCCAGCTCCTCCACGCCGCCGGCCTCGATCTGCCAGACGTGCTTGAGGGCGGGCAGCGTCTCGCGCACCGACTCCACGGCCGCCGTGTGGCCCGGCAGTTCCACGACGCACGCCGTCGCGCCCGAGTCGGACAGGATCCACTGCACCTGCTCCGGCGAGCTGGTCTCGTACACCGGCACGGTGACCGCGCCCGCGCACCAGATCGCGAAGTCCATGAGCGTCCACTCGTAGCGGGTGCGGGACATCAGGCCCACCCGGTCGCCCGGCTGCACTCCGGCGGCGATGAGCCCCTTGGCGGCGGTGTGCACCTCGGCCAGGAACTCCCGGGCCGTCACGTCCTGCCAGGTCCCGCCGGCCTTGCGGGCGATGACGGCGACGTCGGGGTGCTGCGCGGCGTTTCTGCGGACGATGTCGGTCAGGTTGCCGTCGGCAGGGACCTCGTACAAAGCCGGAAGGCTGAACTCGCGCAAGACTGCTGCTCCTCATAGGGCGCCGGCGCCACGACACTGTGTGATGCGACGGTGCGGTCCAAGGCTCGGGCTGGTGCTCGGGGCTTCGGTGGTTGAAATCCAGAGCACGACTGGACTGCCCGGACGTTACCCGCCGGTATGGCGTTCCCGACAGGGGGTCCGAGCGAGATGTTCGCTGCGTCACACACGTTGGCGTTCCTTGGCGCACAGTAGTCCACGGCTGAACCGACCGGCGAGTAACCGCAGGCGGGACCGACACTGTTCACGCACACCGCACAGGCCTACTCTTGATCGCCATGGCATCCACACCCCCCGGCATCCGACGGACGCGCGTCCACGTGGTCAGTGACGTGCACGGAAACGCCCGTGACCTGGCGCGGGCCGGGGAGGGTGCCGACGCCCTGATCTGTCTCGGCGACCTCGTTCTCTTCCTCGACTACGCCGACCACTCGCGCGGCATCTTCCCGGACCTGTTCGGCAAGGAGAACGCCGACCGCATCGTCGAGCTGCGCACCGCCCGCCGCTTCGAGGAGGCGCGGGAGTTCGGTGCCCGGCTGTGGGCCGGCATCGGCGCCGACCGGGCGGGGGCCATAGAGAAGGCGGTGCGCAAGCAGTACGCCGAGATGTTCGCCGCGTTCCCCACCCCGACGTACGCCACCTACGGCAACGTCGACATGCCGCCCCTGTGGCAGGAGTACGCCCGCCCCGGCACCACCGTGCTCGACGGGCAGCGGATCGAGATCGGCGGCCGGACCTTCGGTTTCGTCGGCGGCGGCCTGAGGACGCCCATGCGCACCCCGTACGAGATCGGTGACGAGGAGTACGCGGCGAAGATCGAGGCGATCGGCGAGGTCGACGTGCTGTGCACACACATCCCGCCGGAGGTCCCCGAGCTGGTCTACGACACCGTCGCCCGCCGATTCGAACGCGGCAGCCGCGCCCTGCTGGACGCCATCCGCCGTACGAAACCCCGCTATTCGCTCTTCGGACACGTGCACCAGCCGCTGGCCCGGCGGATGCGGATCGGGTCCACGGAGTGCGTGAACGTGGGCCACTTCGCGGGCACGGGCCGGCCCTGGGCGCTCGAATGGTAAGTACGGGGACATGGGGTGAAGGGGCCCGGTCGGCGGCGCGGTAGCCTTCACGCTGCACACACGTGCGCACGACAACCTCTGTACGGCCCGCTTCTGGAGGAGCCACGGCGATGGCGGAACACACCAGCTCGAGCATCACGATCGAGGCGGCACCGGCCGACGTCATGGGGGTGATCGCCGACTTCGCCCGCTACCCGGACTGGACGGGCGAGGTGAAGGAGGCGGAGGTCCTCAAGACCGACGACCAGGGCCGCGCGGAAGAGGTCCGCCTCGTCATGGACGCGGGGGCGATCAAGGACGACCAGACGCTGGCCTACACCTGGACCGGCGCCGACGAGGTCTCCTGGACCCTGGTCAAGTCCCAGATGCTCCGCTCCCTGGACGGCTCGTACGTCCTCAGGCCCGTCGGCGCGGGCAGCACCGAGGTCACCTACCTTCTGACGGTGGACGTCAAGATCCCCATGCTCGGCATGATCAAGCGCAAGGCGGAGAAGGTCATCATCGACCGCGCCCTTGCGGGCCTGAAGAAGAGGGTGGAGTCGGGGGAGCAGTAGGCGCCCCCCGCGCGTTTGGGCGCGACGGTACCGTTCACCCTCATGCGCACCATCCTGATCACGGGCCCCGGCGGCAGCGGTCGTACGACGATCGCCGCCGCCACCGCGCTCACCGCCGCCCGCGCGGGCAACCGCACCCTCGTGCTGAGCGCCGACCGCACCGACACCCTTGGTGCCGCGCTGGGCTCCGTGACGGGACCGGCCCCCGAGAAGGCCGCGCCGCACCTCACCACCTGGCGCCCCGACGCGGTCGCCCGGTTCCGTGACGACCTCACCGCCTTCCAGACCCGCGCCGCGAACGTCCTCGACCTGCTCGGCGCCGCCCGCCTGGACGCCGAGGAGGTCACCCCGCTCCCCGGCGCCGAGGAGCTGTCCTTCCTGCGCGCCCTGCGGGACGCCGCCCTCAGCGAGCGCTACGACCTTCTCGTCGTCGACCTCCCACCCCTCCCGCAGGCCCTCGCCCTGCTCGCACTCCCCGAGGAGCTGCGCCGCTATCTGCGCCGTCTGCTCCCGCCCGAGCGGCAGGCGGCCCGCGCCCTGCGCCCGGTCCTCGGCCGACTGGCCGGCGTGCCCATGCCCGCCGACTGGCTGTACGAGACGGCGGCCCGCTGGGACGTCGAACTGGCCGCCGTGCAGGCCGTCCTCACCGACCGCGACACCGCCGTGCGTCTGGTCGCCGAACCCGGCCCGGCCGGCGCCGACGCCGTACGCGCCGCCCGCCTCGGCCTCGCCCTGCGCGGCCTGGCCACCGAGGTGCTGATCGCCAACCGCGCCCTGCCCGAGGCCGAGCCGGACAGCCGGCTCGCCGGAGTCCTCGCCCAGCAGCGCAAGACGCTCGCCGACTGGCAGCAGCAGTCGTACGACGTCCGCCTGGTCCCGCACCTCGGCCGTGACCCGCGCGGCGCCGACGATCTCACCGCGCTCGCCGCACCGTCCGTCAATCCGGTGCCCGCCCCGGTCGAGTGGCCCGTGGCCGACCGGATCGCCGAGGACGGCGTGCTGGTCTGGCACATTCCGCTGCCCGGTGCCGTACGGGACGAACTGGATCTGATCCGGCGCGGCGACGAACTCGTCATCACCGTGGGACCGTTTCGGCGGATCGTCGCGCTGCCCTCCGCGCTGCGTCGCTGCACGGTCGCCGGAGCCGGACTGCGCGACGGGGAACTGTGCGTGCGGTTCGCCCCGGACCCCGGCCTGTGGCCCACCGGCGGACGGTGAACCTGGTACGCCCGTTCGGGTAACGTCGTAGAGGCGAACCGTCGTCAGGAGTCCGCCATGAGCGAAGAGCGTCCCGCAACCGACATGTCCGAGGAGCAGGGCCGGGCGACCGACGCCGACGCCTGGGCCACGGCCTGTGCCGAGGATCTCGCCGCCGAGAAGGCCCGCCGCCGCGCCGAGCAGGGCCCGCAGCCGGGCTCGGCCGCGGAGGAGCTGAAGAGACTCGTGGACACGGTGGCGGACAAGCTGTCCGGCCTGTCGTCACCGCTCCTCGGCGGCCTCGCCGGACCCGCCGCCCAGCAGGTGGTGCGCCAGGTCGTCCAGCAGGCCAAGGCCGCCGTCGAGCCCGTCGTGGAGCGCAACCCGGATGTCTTCGACCATCTCGCGGCGGCCGGCGGCGAGCTGCTCGCCGCCTACCGATCCGCCGTCCAGGCCCAGGAGCACCGCTGGACCGCCCGTTCGTCCGACCTGGCCGACGAGTGGCGCGACGACCGGCGCGACGGCGGTGACGGCGGCGGCCCGGGGGAGCGCATCGACCTGGACTGAAACCGATCCCCGGCAGGGCCTCGGGTACGGTTGGCCGTAGCGGGGCTCGACCGAAACTGAGGGATTCATGGGACTCACCATCGGCGTCGACATCGGCGGCACCAAGATCGCGGCCGGTGTGGTCGACGAGGAAGGCAACATCCTCTCGACCCACCAGGTGCCGACCCCGGGCACGCCCGAGGGCATCGTGGACGCCATCGCCGCTGCCGTCGAGGGCGCACGCGTGGGGCACGAGATCGTCGGCGTGGGTATCGGTGCGGCCGGCTATGTGAACCGACAGCGCTCGACGGTGTACTTCGCGCCGAACATCGACTGGCGCCAGGAGCCGCTGAAGGAGAAGGTCGAGGCCCGCGTGGGCCTCCCGGTCGTGGTCGAGAACGACGCCAACGCCGCCGCGTGGGGCGAGTACAAGTTCGGCGCCGGCAAGGGCCACCGCAACGTCATCTGCATCACGCTCGGCACCGGCCTCGGCGGCGGCATCATCATCGGCAACAAGCTGCGCCGCGGGCACTTCGGCGTGGCCGCCGAGTTCGGTCACATCCGCATGGTCCCGGACGGCCTGCTGTGCGGCTGCGGCTCCCAGGGCTGCTGGGAGCAGTACGCCTCCGGCCGCGCCCTGGTCCGCTACGCCAAGCAGCGCGCCAACGCCACCCCCGAGCACGCCGAGCTGCTGCTCTCGCTCGGCGACGGCACCCCCGAGGGCATCGAGGGCAAGCACATCTCGATGGCCGCCCGCCAGGGCGACCCGGTCGCCGTCGACTCCTACCGCGAGCTGGCCCGCTGGGCCGGTGCGGGCCTGGCCGACCTGGCCTCCCTCTTCGACCCGTCCGCGTTCATCGTCGGCGGCGGCCTCTCCGACGAGGGCGAACTGGTGCTCGACCCGATCCGCAAGTCCTACAAGCGCTGGCTGGTCGGCGGCAACTGGCGCCCGGTGGCCGACGTCATCGCGGCCCAGCTGGGCAACAAGGCGGGCCTGGTGGGCGCGGCGGACCTGGCCCGGGAGCCCGACCCGATCATGTAACGGACATCGGCCGTACTCACCCAGGGGCGCGGGGAACCGCGCGACGAGCCGCAACGCACCGGCAGTCGCGTACGATCCTCGCGCCCCGAGCTGTTGGGCGTACATTGATCCGCATGGAGCTGCTCCCCAACTCCCGCACAGAGTCCGATGGTTCGCCCGTCCTCCGCGTCCTGAGCTACAACATCCGCTCGATGCGCGACGACACCGCCGCCCTCGCCCGGGTGATCACCGCCTGCGCCCCCGACCTGGTCCTCGTCCAGGAAGCCCCCCGCTTCTTCCGCTGGCGCAAGAAGCTCGCCCGGCTCGCCGCGGCAAGCGGCCAGGTCGTCCTCACCGGCGGCGCCACCGCCGCGGGCCCCGCGATCCTCTGCTCGCTGCGGGCCGCGATCGAGCACACCGAGGACGTCCTGCTCCCGCTCACCCCCGGACTGCACCGGCGCGGTCTCGCCACCGCGGTCGTCCGATTCGGCGACGTCAGGCTGGGCGTGCTCAGCTGCCATCTGAGCCTGCAGAAGGACGAACGCCGCGAGCAGGCCGGGATGCTCCTCGACCGCCTCGCCGCGATGGGCGTGGAGCACGCCGTCGCGGGCGGCGACCTCAACGAGGGCCCCGACGGCCCCGCCTTCCGCCTGCTCTCCGGCGCCCTTCAGGACTGCCGGGCGGTGGCTCCCTGGGGCGGCGAGATCACCTGGCCGCACAGTGGGCCCCCGCGGCGCATCGACGCCGTCTTCGCGACGAAGGGCGTCGAGGTGCTCGGCTGCGGGGTCCCGTTGCGCCAGCCGGGCGTGACCCGGGCCGATCTGATCGCGGCCACGGACCATCTCCCGGTGCTCGCCGCCCTGCGCGTACCGGTGGCGTGACCTCCGCCCGAACCGACTTGAACTAAGTACAGGAAAGGTCTTGCGAGCCCTGCCGGGGAGCCCTACAGTCCTTCTTGTACTTAGTTCAAGTGTCCAGGAGGGGGATCCGGATGTCCGAGAAGCAGGCGTTGCTGGCCGCGTTCGTCGAGGCCGCGGCGGAGGAGTTCGCAGTGCCGGGGGTCGCCGTCGCCGTACTGGCGGGCGGTGAAGAGGTCCATGTCACGCACGGTGTGACCCATGTGGACCACCCCCTGCCCATCGACGAGCACACGCTCTTCCCGCTGGCCTCGGTCAGCAAGAGCTTCACGGCGACCGCGCTGATGCGCCTGGTCGACGAGGGCAAGGTGGACCTCGACGCCCCGGTCCGCCGGTACGTCCCCGAGCTGCGCCTGGCCGACGAGGAGACCGCCGCCCGGATCACCGTGCTGAACCTGCTCAACCACACCTCGGGCCTGGACTGGAACCTCGTCGACGCCGACGAGACCGACAGCTCGCTCGCCGCCTGGGTCGCCCAGCTGGACCGGCTGGCGGTGATCGCCCCGCCCGGCGCCCGCGCCTCCTACAGCCAGGCCGGCTACAACCTCGCGGGACTGGTCGTGGAGAACGTCACCGGGCTGCCGTTCGAGAAGGCGGTGGCCCAGCTGGTCCTGGAGCCGCTCGGGCTGGCCGACACCGTCTACGACCTGGACGAGGTCGTGGTCCGCCGCTTCGCCGCGGGCCACAACCGCGCCGAGGACGGCACCATGGCCCTCGCCCGCCCCTGGAAGGCGTGGCGGGCCGGAACGCGCGGCAACAACCCCGGCGGCGGCATCGTCTCCTCGGCGAGCGACCTGCTGCGCTGGGCCCGGTTCCAACTCGGCGACGGGGAGGGCCTGTTGTCCGCCCAGGCGCTCGACCGGATGAAGCAGCCCACGGTCGAACTGCGCGCCAGCACGCTCGGCGACGCCTTCGGCATCTGCTGGTTCCTGCGGGACGTGGAGGGCGTGCGCACGGTCGGCCACGGAGGCTCGGGCAACGGACAGTTCGCCGAGCTGCTCCTGGTGCCCGAGCGGGACTTCGCCGTCGTCTCGCTGGCCAACGCGGGCCCCGACGGCTACCAGTTCAACCAGGCGGTGCTGAAGCGGGCGCTGGAGCTGTACCTCGGCGTGGTCGAGCGGGAACCGGAGCCGCTGCCGTACGAGGAGGAGCGGGCGCGCGAGGTCGCCGGGCGGTACGAGATCGACGCGATGAACCTCGACATCGCCGACGAGGACGGCCGGCTCACGCTCGCCGTCGGCATCAAGCCGGAGATCCGCGCGGCCTCCGACGTGGAGATGCCGCCGGACTACCCGGCCGCGCAGATCGGCTTCCTGCCGGGGGACGGCGACGAGTACCTCGTCACCGAGGGCGGCCTGAAGGGGCAGCGGGGCTACTTCTCCCGCGCGGCCGACGGCACGGTGACAGGGATCGACCTGGCCGGACGCCTCTTCGGCCGGGCCTGACGGTCCGTCCGCGACCGCGGGCGCGCGGTGGGCCGGTCAGGGGGTTGCGGTGCCGGGAGCGGTGTCCGCGCCGCCCGGCCGCAGCCCGGCCAGCAGCGCCCGCAGTCCCACCCCGTACGTCCCGTCGGGCGCGTCCGCGTACCCCGTGGCCGCCGCCGTCCCCAGCCGCGCCCGCAGCCGCGGAAACGGCCCCGCCGCCTCCGCCGCCTTGGCCAGCGTCTCCTCGAACCGCCCCTCGGCGTCCTCGCCGGCCCGCCGCAGTCTGCGTGACAGCGACGCCATCGTGGACGCGCCGAGCGCGTTGCCGAAGACGTACGTCACCACCGCGCCGGCGGCGCGATCCGCCTGCTCCGGTGTGAACCCGGCCGTCTCGAAGACCCCGAGGAGATGGTCGTCGTAACGGGCCTTCCCGGCGCCGTAGAGCAGATGGGAGCCCATCGCCTGCACCAGCCACGGATGCCGTACGAGCATCGTGTGCAGCCGGTCGGCCATCACAGTGGCGGGGCCGCGCCAGTCGGCCGCGTCCAGCTCCGGCAGTGCCACCTCGTGCCACACCCGGTCCGAGGCGAGCAGCACGAGGTCGTCCTTGTTCTTCACATGCCAGTAGACGGCGGTCGCCGCGGCCCCCAGCCGCTTGCCCAGACTGCGCATGTTCAGGCCTTCGAGGCCCTCGTCGTCCAGCAGTTCCACGGCGGTGCGGACGATCTGCTCCAGGGTGAGGGTGTCGCGCGGCATGGGCTCACGATAGGTGAGCCGGCCGGGCCCTGTACAAAGCTCAGGCCGTCAGACGACCGCGCCTCGCCCCGGGTCGCCGTCCTGCTCGTCGTCGTCCGTGCGCATCCGCATCACCAGCGTGGCGAAGCCGCCCAGGAAGCCGCCGATGCCGAGGGTCGTCAGCCACCAGGTCATCTCCCAGCCGAGCAGCACCGCGAGCAGCAGCAGGATCGGCCCGCCGACGACACCCAGCCAGGCGAACTTCGCGGTGGTGTCGGCGTCCGGCAGCGGCGGCGGCTCCGGCGGGACGAAATGGCCCTCGTCGTCCTCGCCCTCGGCGGGCTCCGCGGGCGTGTAGTCGCGCGGGCCGACGCCGGGCGCGAAGGAGACCGAGCTGCCGAGCGGCCGGACCGGCGCCTTGTCGGTGTCGCTCTCGGTGTCCTTCTCCGGCTCCGGCAGCGCCAGATCCTCCACCGGTTTGAAGGGCTTGGCGCCCGGCGGGTCCGCCGGCTCCTGGCCGTACCCTTCGACGATGGCGCGCCAGGCGGCGTCCTCGTCGAAGGGCGTGCCCTGCTCGTCCGGCTCGCGGCCTTCGCGGTCGGACTCGTGCTCAGCCACCTGTGGCCGTCCCTTCCTTGCCGAGACTGGGTGCGAGCCGGCCCATGAAGGCGAGGCTCTCCTCGAAGATCCGGTCCGCATCCTTGTCCAACGTCGCCACGTGGTAGCTCTGTTCCAGCACGATCTCCGTCACGTCCGTGGACGACACCCGGCTCAGCACCCGGGCCGAGTCGACCGCCGGGACGACATGGTCCCGCGCGCTGCGCAGCAGCAGCAACGGCTGGGTGACCTGGGGCAGCTCGCCGTCCAGCCGGCGCAGGAACTGCCGCAGCGAGTGCGCCGCCCGCAGGGGCACCCGGTCGTAGCCCACCTCGGCCGCGCCCTCCTTCGCGATGTCGCTGGCGATGCCCTTCGTCGTCCGCACGAGATGCCGGGCCACCGGAAGGGCGTACGCCGACAGGCCGTGCACCTTGTTCGCCGGGTTGACGACCACCGCGCCCGCGACCCGCTCGCCGTGCCGGGCCGCGAGCCGGAGCGCCAGGGCGCCGCCCATGGACAGGCCCGCGACGAACACCCGCGAACAGCGCTCGGACAGGACGCACAGCTCGCGGTCCACCTCCGCGTACCAGTCCTGCCAGCCGGTGACCTGCATGTCCTCCCAGCGGGTGCCGTGGCCGGGCAGCAGCGGCAGCGACACGGTCAGGCCGTGCGCCGCGTGGTGCTCCGCCCAGGGGCGCAGCGACTGGGGCGAGCCGGTGAAGCCGTGGCAGAGGAGGACCCCCACCTCCCCGCCCTCGTGGCGGTACGGCTCGGCTCCGGGGAGGACCGGCACCTTCGACGCTCCTGTTCATGAAGAGGGCCCCGCCGGCGGCCGGCGAAGGCGTGAAGAAAACGCGCGGATGTGCTTCACCGTACGCGACCGCACTGACACCGACCAGGGTCGTCGGGCCCATTGACGGTCCTCCGGGTTAAGGTCTGTCCGACGGAAACAGGAGGCACGCGGGTGTTGTACGGCACGATGAAGGTCGCCATCGGGGGGCCGCTCAAGGTCGCCTTCAGACCTTGGGTGGAAGGCCTGGAGAACGTACCGGCCGAGGGTGCAGCCATTTTGGCGAGCAATCATCTTTCGTTCTCGGACTCGTTCTTCCTGCCGGCGGTCCTGGACCGCAAGGTCACCTTCATCGCGAAGGCCGAGTACTTCACCACGCCGGGTGTGAAGGGCCGGTTGACGGCGGCCTTCTTCAAGGGCGTCGGACAGCTCCCGGTGGACCGCTCCGGCGCGCGCGGCGCCGGCGAGGCCGCGATCAAGAGCGGCATAGAGGTGCTGGAGCGCGGCGAGCTGTTCGGCATCTACCCGGAGGGCACCCGTTCGCCCGACGGCCGGCTCTACCGGGGCAAGCCCGGCGGCCTCGCGCGCGTGGCGCTCGCCACCGGCGCGCCGGTCATCCCCGTGGCGATGATCGACACCGAGAAGATCCAGCCGCCCGGCAAGGTGATGCCGAAGCTGATGCGGCCCGGCATCCGCATCGGCAAGCCGCTCGACTTCAGCCGCTACGCCGGCATGGAGCACGACCGCTTCGTCCTGCGCGCCCTGACCGACGAGGTCATGTACGAGATCATGAAGCTCTCCGGCCAGGAGTACGTCGACATGTACGCGACGGCGGCCAAGCGGCAGATCACGGAAGCGGCGAAGGCGGTGAAGGCGGCCAAGGAGGCCGAGAAAGCCAAGGACGCCGAGAAAGCCAAGGACGCCGAGAAAGCCAAGGACGCGGAGAAGGCCAAGGGCGCGGAGAAGAAGGCGGGGGCCTGACAGGCCGGGAGAGGGCCGGAGGGGGGACGGGGGACATGCCCAAGCGCGAGCGCGTCATGAGGATGTCGGTCGAGCTGCCGCTGTGGCGCGCGCTCGCCGGCTACCGCGTCATGACCATGCTGTACGCGATCGCCCTGGGCGTCACCAGGTACGACCTCTTCGTGCGCCCCTGGGTCGCCGTCTGCTACTTCGCCGTCCTGTGCGTATGGACCCTCGCCACCTTGCCCAGAGTGCGGAACGCGGCGAGCTGCACCGGACGCTTCCTGGTCGCCGATCTGACCGTCGCCCTCACCGGCATCCTGCTCACCCCGCTCGCCGACAGCCACCAGCGGATCGCGGGCGGTCCCACACTGCCGTCGATATGGACGGCCGGCGCGGTGCTGGCCTTCGCGATCAAGGGCGGCTGGCGCTGGGCCGCCGTCGCCTCCACGGCGGTGGCCGTAGCCAACCTCGTCGAGCGCGGCCATCCCGCCCGGGACACCGTGCACAGCCTGATCCTCGTCTGGGTGGCCTCCATCGCCATCGGCTACGTCGTGGAGGTCGCCCGCGCCTCCGAGCGCACCCTCGCCCGCGCCCTGGAGATCGAGGCCGCGACCCGGGAGCGGGAGCGGCTGGCCCGGGACATCCACGACGGCGTGCTGCAGGTGCTGGCGATGGTGAAGCGGCGCGGCGCGGCGCTCGGCGGCGAGGCGGCCGAGCTGGGGCGGCTCGCGGGGGAGCAGGAGGTGGCCCTGCGCACGCTGGTCTCCGGCGGTCTGGTGCCGGTCTCCCGCGTGTCGGAGGACGCCTTGGCCGGAGCCGTCGTACGCGTGGTGGACGAGCCCGACGACGGTCCGGTCGATCTGCGGCAGCTGCTGGTGCCCTTCGCCGGTGCCCGGGTGAGCCTGGCCGAGCCCGGCGCGCCGGTCGAGCTGCCCCGGCCGGCCGCACGGGAGCTGGCCGCCGCGGTCGGCGCCGCCCTGGACAACGTGAGCAGGCACGCCGGGGCCGAGGCCCGGGCCTGGATCCTGGTCGAGGACGAGCCGGACGAGATCGTGGTGACCGTACGGGACGACGGCCCCGGCATCCCCGAGGGCCGGCTGGTCCAGGCCGAGGGCGAGGGCCGGCTCGGCGTGGCCCAGTCGATCCGCGGACGGCTGCGCGACCTGGGCGGCAGCGCGGAGCTGATCTCCGTTCCCGGACAGGGCACGGAGGTCGAACTGAAGGTGGCGAAGGACGCGCTGCGGGCGCGGGGGAAGAAGGCGGAGCGGCGATGACACAGCAGCAGGATCCGATCAAGGTCATGGTGGTGGACGACCACCCCATGTGGCGCGACGCGGTCGCCCGGGACCTGGCCCAGTCCGGCTTCGAGGTGGTCGCCACCGCGGGCGACGGCGAGCAGGCGGTCCGCCGCGCCAAGGCCGCGGCCCCCGACGTCCTCGTGCTGGACCTCAATCTGCCGGCCAAGCCCGGCGTCCAGGTGTGCAAGGAACTGGTCGGCCACAACCCGGCGTTGCGCGTCCTCGTGCTCTCCGCGAGCGGTGAGCACGCCGACGTCCTGGAGGCCGTGAAGTCCGGCGCGACCGGCTACCTGCTCAAGTCGGCCTCCACCGAGGAGTTGTCGGACGCGGTGCGCCGGACCGCCGTCGGCGACCCGGTGTTCACGCCGGGCCTCGCCGGACTGGTCCTCGGCGAGTACCGCCGCCTGGCCTCCGAGCCCGCGCCCGCCCCCGACACCGACGAACCCGGCGCGCCCCGGCTGACGGACCGGGAGACGGAGGTGCTGCGGCTGGTCGCCAAGGGCCTGAGCTACAAGCAGATCGCCGAACGCCTCGTCATCTCCCACCGCACGGTCCAGAACCATGTGCAGAACACCCTCGGCAAGCTCCAACTCCACAACAGGGTCGAGCTGGTGCGCTACGCCATAGAGCGCGGCCTCGACGACGCGTAGCGCCACCGGGCCGGCTCCCACCGCACGACCGCGTCCCGACCGCGTCAGGCAATGCGCCGAAATCACCCATCCCGCCCCTCCCGTTGTGACCTGGGTCACCGTTAGCGTGACTGGGCGTCAGGGAACTGCGGTGAAGGGACATTTCATGCGCGTCGGAGTACTGACCGGAGGCGGCGACTGCCCCGGGCTCAACGCCGTCATCCGGGGCATCGTCCGCAAGGGCGTGCAGGAGTACGGCTATGAATTCGTCGGCTTCCGGGACGGCTGGCGCGGCCCTCTCGAAGGCGACACGGTTCGTCTCGACATCCCCGCGGTGCGCGGCATCCTGCCCCGCGGCGGCACCATCCTCGGCTCCTCGCGCACCAACCCCCTCAAGGCGGAGAACGGCATCCGCCGGATCAAGGACAACCTGACCAAGCTGGACGTCCAGGCCCTCATCGCGATCGGCGGCGAGGACACCCTGGGCGTCGCCGCGCGGCTGTCCGACGAGTACGCGGTGCCCTGTGTCGGGGTGCCCAAGACGATCGACAACGACCTGTCGGCCACCGACTACACCTTCGGCTTCGACACCGCCGTCAACATCGCCACCGAGGCCATCGACCGGCTGCACACCACCGCCGAGTCGCACATGCGCGTCCTGGTCGTGGAGGTGATGGGCCGGCACGCCGGCTGGATCGCCATCCACTCGGGCCTGGCCGGCGGCGCCAACGCCATCCTCATCCCCGAGCAGCGCTTCGACGTCGAGCAGGTCTGTGCCTGGGTGACCTCCCGCTTCCGGGCGTCGTACGCGCCGATCGTGGTCGTCGCCGAGGGCGCCATGCCCAAGGACGGCGACATGGTGCTCAAGGACGGCTCGCTGGACTCCTTCGGGCATGTCCGGCTCTCCGGGGTCGGCGAGTGGCTGGCCAAGGAGATCGAGCGCCGCACCGGCAAGGAGGCGCGGACCACGGTCCTCGGCCACGTCCAGCGCGGCGGCACGCCGAGCGCCTTCGACCGCTGGCTCGCCACCCGCTTCGGCCTGCACGCCATCGAGTGCGTCCGCGACGGCGACTTCGGCAAGATGGTCGCCCTGCGCGCCACCGACATCGTCCGCGTCCCCCTCGCCGAGGCCACGGCCAAGCTGAAGACGGTGGACCCGAAGCTGTACGAGGAGGTCGGGGTCTTCTTCGGCTGACCCGCATCCCGGGGCTATGGGCCGTATATTTCGGCCCATAGCCCAGACAACCAGGAGCAACCGTGGAAATCCTGGCCTTCGGTGTGCAGGCGGACGAACGGCCCCTGATCGAGCGGGCCTTCGCCCCGCACCACGGCGTCCGGTGCCTCGACGTCTTCCTCACCGAGGACACCGCACCCATCGCCACCGGCCACGAGGTGATCTCCACCAGCGTCAACGCCGACCTGCACGAGCCCGTCCTGCGGATCCTCGCGGCCGGCGGCACGCGGATGATCGCCCAGCGCTCCACCGGCTACAACAACGTCGACCTCGACGCGGCCGCACGCCTCGGGCTGACGGTCGCCCGTGTCTCGTCCTACTCCCCTTACTCCGTCGCCGAGTTCGCCTGGACGCTGGCCATGGCGGTGAACCGCCGTGTCGTCCGCGCGGCGACCCGCACCCGCGACTTCGACTTCCGCCTCGACGGGCTCATGGGCCGCGACATGCACGGCCGCACCGCCGGCGTCCTCGGCACCGGAAAGATCGGCGAGGCCTTCACCCGGATCGCCCACGGCCACGGCATGCGCCTGCTCGGCTGGGACGTCGCCGAGAACCCCGCCTGCCTCCGGCTCGGCATGGCCTACGTGCCGAAGGACCAGCTGCTCGCCGAGTCCGACCTGGTCAGCCTGCACATCCCGCTGATGCCCGAGACCCAGCACCTGATCGACGCCGCCGCCCTGAAGGCGATGAAGGACGACGCGATCCTGGTCAACTCCAGCCGCGGCGGCCTCGTCGACACCGCGGCCCTCGTCGCCGAGCTGCGCGAAGGCCGCTTCACGGGCGTCGGCCTGGACGTCTACGAGTCCGAGGCGGGCCTGTTCTTCCTCGACAAGTCGCTGGAGGCCATCGAGGACGACACCCTGGCCCGCCTGGTCACCTTCCCGAACGTCCTGGTCACCTCGCACCAGGCGTACTACACCGAGGACGCCGTCGGGCAGATCGTCGACGCCACCGTGCGCAATGTCCTGGACTACACGGCGGGCCGCCGCTCGGAGAACGTGCTGGTCCCGTGCAGCTGACCGATCAGTTCCCGCACCACCGCGGCACCGTTCAGGCTGAGGACCGACTCGGGGTGGAACTGGACGCCGGCGAACGCGTTCATGGGCGTGCCTCCGGCACGACGCGGCCCCCGCAGGGCATGCACCTCGCCGTTCGCGGCCCGGCTCACCTCCACCCCGAGCGCGGCCAGCTCCCGCGCCGCCTCCTCCTCGCAGCGGGCCACGAAGCTGTTGTAGAAGCCGACGGTCTCGGCCCGCCCGAACAGGTCGATCGTGGTCTGCGCCCCCTGGTACGGCACCTCCTTGCGGACGATGTCCAGCCCCAGCTCGGCCGCGATCAGCTCATGGCCCAGACAGACCCCCAGCACCCCGTGCCGCTGCTCCCGCAGCACCGCTGCGGTCAGCTCCCGCAGGAGGCGCATCTTCGGGTCGCCGAGGTCGGCCGGGTCGCCGGGCCCGGGGCCGAGCACCACCGGACCCTCGTGCCCGAGCACGGCCGCCCGCAGTCCCGGCTCGTCGTAGCGCCGTACCGTCACCTCCAGACCGCCCGAGCGCAGCACGTGCGCCAGCATCGCGGTGAAGGTGTCCTCGCCGTCGACGACGAGGGCATGGCCCTCCAGCGCCGCCTCCCGCTCCTGCATCCGCAGCCAGAAGGGAGCGAGCGCGGACCGGCGGCCGTCCAGCGCCGCCCGCACCCGGGGGTCGTCCGCGAGCCGGGGCCGCTCCCGCTCCGCACGCGGCCCGGGCGGCCGCACCCCGAGGGCCGCGAGCACCCCCGCCGCCTTCGCGTGGGTCTCCGCGACCTCGCCCGCCGGGTCCGAGCCGCGCACCAGCGTCGCCCCGACCGGGACCCGCAGACGCCCCTGGGAGGAGATGTCGGCCGTGCGGATCAGGATGGGGGAGTCCAGGGTCTGCGCGCCCCCGCAGTCCCGTCCGAGCAGGGCCAGCGCACCCGCGTAGTAGCCGCGCCCGACCCCGTCCCGCCCGAGGGGCTCGTACCGTTCGATGACCCGGCACGCGTTCTGCACCGGCGATCCGGTCACCGTCGCCGCGAACATGGTCTCCTTCAGCACCTCCCGCACATCCAGGGAGGACTTCCCGCGCAGCTCGTACTCGGTGTGCGCGAGGTGCGTCATCTCCTTCAGCCGCGGCCCGACGACCACCCCGCCCATGTCGCCGACGGTGCACATCATCTTCAGTTCTTCGTCGACGACCATCGACAGCTCCTCGATCTCCTTGCCGTCGGCGAGGAAGCCGAGCAGATGTTCCGGCGTCGGCCCTTCGGCGGGATACCGGTACGTCCCGCTGATCGGGTTCATGACGACGGTCCCGCCGGACATCCGGACGTGCACCTCGGGGCTGGCGCCGACCAGCGTGCGCTCCCCGGTGTGCACGACGAACGTCCAGTACGCGCCCCGCTCGCCCGCCAGCAGCCGCCGGAACAGCGCGAGCGCGTCGGCCCGGCCGAACCCCGGGATCTCGCCCTCGTACGTGCGCCGGATCACGAAGTTCGCGCCCTCGCCCCGGCCGATCTCCTCCGCGAGCACCCGCCCGACGATCTCGCCGTACGCCGTGTCGTCGACGTCGAAGCCACCGCCCTCGACGCGCACCGCGTGCGCCGGCAGCCGGGACAGCGCCACCTCCAGCGGGATCTCGTACGACTCCTCGGGGGTCAGCACGAGCAGGGGGGTGCCGTCGTCGCGGACGTCGAAGCCGCGCTCGCGGATCTGCCGGAACGGGACCAGCGCGAGGCCCTCGTCGGGCAGGTCGGCGAGCCGTTCGTGGCTGGTCACCGGGCCGATCAGCACCTCCACCAGCTGTTCGTCGCGGCCCGGGGTGCGGCGGCGGAGCAGGGCGAAGGGGCGGTCGTCGTGCGGCAGCTGTGACAGGTCCATGGTCCTCTGTTCCTCTTGCGGTGAGGAACGGCCCCGGACACGCCGAAGGCCGCCCCTCGGGCGGCCTTCGCGAAGTCTTCGGATACGCGCGATCAGTGGGCCGCCGGAGAAGCGGTCCACCACCAGTTCTGGATCGAAAGCGCGAACATGGGAAAAACCCTACCGCACCCCTCTCCGCCCCTGTCCACGAGACAATCTCCGCGTCTCACCTATCGAGCAAGAAGAGGGACCATGCGACACGACCCCGTAATGTTTACGAGGTGACCGTGAACGCTAAGTCCAGCCCGAGCGCTGGCAACACCTGGCGAGACCTGCCCGCGGCGCAGCAGCCCGAGTACCCCGACCCCGAGGCTCTGCGCGCAGTGATCGCGGACCTCGAGTCGTATCCGCCGCTCGTCTTCGCGGGCGAGTGCGACCAGCTGCGCGCCCGGATGGCGGCCGTCGCCAAGGGAGAGGCGTTCCTCCTCCAGGGCGGCGACTGCGCCGAGGCCTTCGACGCGGTGTCCGCCGACCACATCCGCAACAAGCTGAAGACGCTGCTCCAGATGGGTGCCGTCCTCACCTACGCGGCCGCCGTGCCCGTGGTGAAGGTCGGCCGCATCGCGGGGCAGTACTCCAAGCCGCGCTCCAAGCCGATGGAGACCCGCGACGGCGTGACGCTCCCGGTGTACCGGGGCGACTCCGTCAACGGCTTCGACTTCACCGAGAAGTCCCGCATCCCGGACCCCGAGCGGCTCAAGCGCATGTACCACGCCTCGGCCTCCACGCTGAACCTGGTGCGCGCCTTCACCACCGGCGGCTACGCCGACCTGCGCCAGGTGCACGCCTGGAACCAGGACTTCGTGAAGACCTCGCC
Source organism: Streptomyces yokosukanensis (assembly GCF_001514035.1). Classification (GTDB taxonomy): domain Bacteria; phylum Actinomycetota; class Actinomycetes; order Streptomycetales; family Streptomycetaceae; genus Streptomyces; species Streptomyces yokosukanensis. Next base: position 40,645 of record NZ_KQ948213.1, read on the forward strand.
GTCGGGTCAGCGCTACGAGCAGCTCGCCCGCGAGATCGACAACGCGCTGAACTTCATGCGGGCCTGCGGCACGGACCCGGAGGAGTTCAAGACCGTCGAGCTGTTCTCCTCGCACGAGGCGCTGCTGCTGGACTACGAGTCCGCCCTGACCCGGGTCGACTCGCGCACCGGCAAGCTGTACGACGTCTCCGCGCACATGGTGTGGGTCGGTGAGCGCACCCGGCAGCTGGACCACGCGCACATCGAGTTCGCCTCGCGGATCAACAACCCGATCGGCATCAAGCTCGGTCCGACCACGACGGCCGAGGAGGCGCTGCGGTACATCGACCGCCTCGACCCCGAGCGGGAGCCGGGCCGGCTGACCTTCATCGTCCGGATGGGCGCCGACAAGATCCGCGACAAGCTCCCCGAGCTGGTGGAGAAGGTCACGGCGTCCGGTGCGACGGTGGCCTGGGTGACCGACCCGATGCACGGCAACACCTTCGAGGCGGCCTCCGGGCACAAGACCCGCCGCTTCGACGACGTGCTCGACGAGGTCAAGGGCTTCTTCGAGGTCCACAAGGCGCTCGGCACCCACCCGGGCGGCATCCATGTGGAGCTGACCGGCGACGACGTCACCGAGTGCGTGGGCGGCGGCGACGAGATCTTCGTCGACGACCTGCACCAGCGCTACGAGACGGCCTGCGACCCGCGGCTGAACCGCAGCCAGTCGCTGGACCTGGCGTTCCTGGTCGCGGAGATGTACCGGGACCAGTGAGGTACCGGGACCGGTGACGTACCGGGACCGCTGAGCGCTCTGGGGCGCGGATCACATCCGATCCGCGCCCCTCCCCACTTTTGCGGACCCTGCGCGGCGGGTAAGGTTAGGTTTGCCTCACCGATCAAGGGGATGGCAGAAGGACAGCGACCCCGTCGGGAGGTGAATCCGCGTGTACGTCTGCAGCTGCTTCGGCATCACCGAGGACCAGGTCAAGCGGCATGCGGAGGACGGTGCCTGCACCCCCCGCCAGATCGCCTCCGCCTGCAAGGCGGGCACGGACTGCGGTTCGTGCGTCCGCCGCATCCAGGCCCTTCTGGGCCGCGGTGCCTGCCCGCGCCGCGAGCTGGCCGACCAGGGCAGGCCCGTGCTCGCCGAGCTGTCCGGCCCCGTCGGCCTGGACGAGGCGGCCTAGATCCTGCCGGGTCAGCTGCTCTCCGGCTGCTCGATGATCTGGGAGATGTAGAGCGCCTCGCCGAGCTTCTCCACCAGTTCCAGCTGGGTGTCGAGGTAGTCGATGTGGTTCTCCTCGTCGGCGAGGATGTCCTCGAAGATGTTGGCGGACGTGATGTCGCCCTTCTCGCGCATCACCTTGACGCCCCGCTTCAGCCGGTCGATCGCCTCCACCTCGATCTGCCGGTCGGCCTCGAACATCTCCTTCACGGTCTGCCCGACGCGGACGTGGAAGAGCCGCTGGTAGTTGGGCAGCCCCTCCAGGAACAGGATCCGGTCGGTGAGCACCTCCGCGTGCTTCATCTCGTCGAACGACTCGTGCCGCGTGTATTTGGCGAGCTTGTACCAGCCGAAGTTCTCCTGCATCTTCGCGTGCAGGAAGTACTGGTTGATCGCGGTCAGCTCGCCGGTGAGCTGCTCGTTGAGGAACTCGATGACCTCGGGGTCGCCCTGCATCGCAGCGGCTCCTTCCGCACGGAAACGGGGGGTGTGCGGCGGCATGATTGCATCGGCGGCGAAGATCGTCCAGTAAGTGCGCACTTAGTAAGTAAGTGCTTGGTTGATGTGAGTTGTCCGTTCTGTGGATCCATGGTCAAGGGCACTGCCCGAGGTCTGTCAGGATGGTTACATGGGTCATCCGGTGGAGCGAGCGTCTGGAGCGACGGCAGGGTCCGAGCTTCCGCCGGGTCAGCGGCTCCAGCGTGGCTGGCCGGTCACGCACTACGGACCCGTCCCGAAGTTCCGTCCCGAACGCTGGGAGTTCCGGGTCTTCGGCGCCACCGCCGACGGGGACAAGCACACCTGGGGCCACGACGAGTTCACGGCCCTGCCGTACACCACCGTGGTGGCCGATCTGCACTGCGTGACGAAGTTCAGCATCACCGGTGCCGAGTGGGGCGGCGTCCCCGCGCGTACCGTCCTCGACCTGGCCCCGCCGGCACCGGATGTCACCCATGTGATGGTCTGGGCGGAGTACGGCTTCAGCTCCAATCTCCGCCTGTCCGACTTCGCCTGCGACCGCACGATCTTCGCCACCCACAAGGACGGCGAGCTGCTCACCGCCGAGCACGGCTTCCCGGTCCGGCTGATCGTGCCCCACCTCTACGCCTGGAAGGGCCCCAAGTGGGTCCGGGGAGTCGAGTACATGACCGCCGACCGCCGCGGCTTCTGGGAGGAGCGCGGCTACCACAACATCGGCGACCCGTGGGAGGAGCAGCGCTACTCCTACCAGGAGGAACCGGGAGACGGCCCCGAGCTGTGACCCCGGGCCGGGGTCGGCCTCAGCCGTGCCTCAGCCGTCCCTGAGCCTCTTCAGGCGCTCCACGTCCGCCGCGTGCCCCGCCGTGCCGCCGGGTGTCTCGATGATCAGCGGTACGCCCTCGGTCGCGGGGTGGGTCATGAGCGCCCGGAACGGTTCCTCGCCGATGTGGCCGGCGCCGATGTTCTCGTGCCGGTCCTTGTGCGCGCCGACCACGTCCTTGGAGTCGTTGGCGTGGATCAGCTTCAGCCGTCCCTCGCCGACGGTGTCCACCAGCAGATCCAGCGTCTGGTGCATCCCGCTCGGCCCGGTCAGATCGTGCCCCGCGGCGAAGATGTGGCAGGTGTCCAGGCACACGCCCAGCTTGGGATGGGCGTCCAGTGCCTCGAAGTACGGCCCGAAGTCCCAGGTGCGCGAGCACAGCGAGGCCCCCTGCCCCGCCGTCGACTCCAGCAGGAGGAACGGATCGTCGTCGTGGGTCAGCTCGTCCAGCAGCGGCAGCAGCCGCGCGCGCACCTGCTGCAGCGCCACCTCCCGGGTCCGCCCGCCGGTCGCGCTCCCGGTGTGCACGACCACACCCAGCGCACCGATCTCCCGCCCGCGCCGCAGTGAGTGCCGCAGCGACTGAACCGACCGCTCCACGGTCGCCTCGGTGTGCGAGCCGAAGTTGATCAGGTAGGGGGCGTGCACGTACGCGGGGATCGACTCCTCGGCACACGCCTGGCGGAACGCCTCGTCCTGTCGGGGGTTGCCCACGGGCGTCGCCCAGCCACGCGGATTGGCGACGAAGACCTGCACGGTCTCCGCCTTCAGCTCGCGGGCGTACGACAGCCCCACGGAGTGCAGGCCACCGGCGACGGGGACATGACCGCCGACAGGATTGCGGGGAAGGGACGACGACTGATCGAGGCTCACCCGTTCAGGGTGTCATGCCCGCACCGCCCACCCGACCCCGGTCACCTGGTGCTCCCGGTCACCGGATGGTGATCGTGATGCTCGACCCCTTGGGCGCGGTGCCGCCGCCCTTCACCGACTGCTTCTGCACGGTGTCGCCGAACAGACCGAGCAGCCCGCGGTCCTCGTTCACCTTGAAGCCGGCGCCCTCCAGCGCCTTGTGGGCGTCGTCGACGCTGTCACCGACGACGTCCGGCACCTTGACCATCTCCGGGCCCTTGGACAGCGTCAGCGTCACGGTGTCGCCCTCGGCTGCCTGGCCGCCGTCGCCCGGGGTCTGCCGGGCCACCTGACCCTTGTCGTACTCGGAGTTGACCTGCTCGGCCGCGACCTTCACCTTCAGTCCGGCGTCCGTCAACTCCTGCCTGGCGTCGGCCAGATCGTCACCGGTCACGTCCGGCACATCGATCGGGCTTCCCTTGCTGACGGTCAGCGCGATCGCCGAACCGGCGTGCCGCTTGGTGCCCGCCTGCGGTGTCGTGCCGATCACCGAGCCCCTGGCGACCTCGTCGCTGAACTGCTGGGTGATCATGCCCGGCTCCAGCCCGTCCGCCTTCAGCCGCGAGCGTGCCTCGGCCAGCGTGCGGCCGGCGACATCCGGCACGTTCACCGTGTCCGGGCCCAGCGAGATGGTCAGTGTGACCGAGTCGTGGTCACGGATCCGGGCGCCGGGCGCCGGATCGGTGCCGACGACCGTGCCGCGCTTGACGGTGTCGTTGTACTCGCGCTTGACCTGCCCGACGTCGAGCCCGGCCGTCCTGAGCCGGTCCCGCGCCTGCGCCTCGGTCTTCGACAGCAGCGGGGGGACCTTCGTGAACTGGCCCGAGTTGATGTACCAGACCCCGGCGCCCACACCGAACACCACCAGCACCGCGGCGACGACGGTCAGTACCAGGCGCCTGGACCGCCCGGCCGGGGCGGGCGGCGCCTGCAGCCGACTGGTGCGATGGACGGAGCCCGCCGGCTCCTCCTCGTTGACCGGCAGCGGCCGGGGCACCGTCAGCGAGCGCGGGATCACGCTCGTACGGTCCTGCGCGTTGTCGTGCTCCCCGGACAGCGCCTGCGGCGGCACCGTGTCCAGCTGTGTGGCGCTCAGCCCCTGGCGTGCCGCGCGCGCCTGCCCGAGCAGCGCCACGGCGTCCTGCGGCCGCAGGTCCGGGGTGCGCGCGGTCGCCGAGGCGACCAGTTCGTCCAACGGGTGCGGCAGCCCCGGCACCAGCGCCGAGGGCGGCGGCACGTCCTCGTGGATGTGCTTGTAGAGCACCTGGGCGGGGGAGTCACCGGAGTGCGGCTTCCCGCCCGTCAGCATCTCGTAGAGCACGACGCCGCACGCGTACACGTCGACGCGCGGGTCGGCCGTGCCGTTCTCTATCTGCTCGGGCGCCAGGTACGACACGGTCCCGAGGACCGAGCCGGTCGTGCTGGTCACGGTGTCCACGGACCTGACCAGGCCGAAGTCGGCGACCTTGACCCGGCCGTCGTCCCCTATCAGCACGTTCTCGGGCTTCATGTCCCGGTGCACGAAACCGGCCCGGTGGGCGGCGCCGAGCGCGGCCAGCACGGGCTCCAGGATGTCCAGCGCGGCCCGCGGCTGCAGCGCGCCCCGCTCGCGCAGCACGTCCCGCAGGGTGCAGCCGGCGATGTACTCCATCGCCAGGTACACGTACGACCCGTCGGTGCCCTGGTCGAAGACCTGCACCACGTTCGGGTGCGCGAGCCGCGCGACGGACTTGGCCTCCCGGATGAACCGCTCCACGAAGGAGCCGTCCGCCGCGAGCGTCGGGTGCATCACCTTCAGCGCGAGAACGCGGTCCAGCCGGATGTCCAGGGCCCGGTAGACCGTGGCCATCCCGCCGACGGCGATCCGCGCGTCGACGCGATAACGGCCGTCGAGCACCTGCCCGACGAGAGGGTCCTGAAGGGTCGTATCCACGCAGGGGAGTCTACGAGGAGCGACCGGCACTTCCCCCGCCGAGACCGCTTTCCCCCGGTCACTGAAGCCGACCTGTGACGCGACACACGCCCCCGCCCCGCAGCCCCGCAGCCGCACGTCCCCCGGTCCCACGATCCGCGGCGGCCGACGGCGGTCACGGAGAGCGGGGCGGCACTAGGGCCTGTCCGATGGGTCCTGCCGGGCACGCGGGGTCTGGCACGCAC
>NZ_KQ948213.1:47153-492594 GCF_001514035.1 Streptomyces yokosukanensis
CTGAGAAGGCACCGCTCCGACACCCGGCCGGACCCATCGGACAGGCCCTAGAACGCCGGTCGCTCGGGATCCAGCCGGGGCATGCCCTCCGTAGGGGACGACGCCTCCGCGAAGTGCCTGCGCGGAATCCGTCCGGCCAGCCGAGCCAACCGCCCCCCTTCCACCGCATGCCTCATGGCGGCGGCCATCCGCTCCGGCTCCTGCGCCCGCGTCACCGCCGAGGCGAGCATCACCCCCGCACACCCCAGCTCCATCGCGAGGGCCGCATCAGAGGCCGTACCGGCACCCGCGTCCAGAATCACCGGCACGCGCGCGTGCTCGACGATCAGCTGGAAGTTGTGGGGGTTGCGAATCCCGAGCCCGGACCCGATCGGCGACCCCAGCGGCATCACCGCCGCGCAGCCCGCGTCCTCCAGCTTCCGCGCGAGCACGGGGTCGTCGTTCGTGTACGGCAGCACCGTGAACCCGTCGTCGACCAGCGTCTCCGCCGCCTCCAGCAGCTCCACCGGATCCGGCAGCAGCGTCCGCTCGTCGGCGATGACCTCCAGCTTGATCAGGTCCGTGCCCAGCGCCTCCCGCGCCAGCCGCGCGGTCAGCACGGCCTCGCCGGCGGTGAAGCAGCCCGCCGTGTTCGGCAGCACCCGGATGCCCAGCCTGTCCAGCACCGACAGCACCGAACCGTGCACGGAGGGGTCCACCCGCCGCATCGCGACCGTCGTCAGCTCCGTACCGGAGGCGACCAGCGCCCGCTCCAGCACCTCCAGGCTGGGCGCACCGCCCGTGCCCATGATCAGCCGCGAGGAGTAGGCCGTACCCCCGAGGACGAAAGAATCGTCGGCCATGGCTCAACCCCCCTGGACCGCGGTGAGGATCTCCACGCGATCGCCCTCGCTCAGCGCCGTGCCCGGCCACTGCGCGCGCGGCACGACGGTCTCGTTGACGGCCGCGGCCACCCCGGAGGGCGCGGCGGCCAGGGACCGTACGACGGTGTCGAGCGAGGTGCCCGAGGCGACCTCCCGGTGCTCGCCGTTGACGGAGATCGAAAGAGTGGCGGAGACGGTCATGCGGGCTGCTCCAGAAGTACGGCGCGAAAGCGCTGCGGCGTGAACGGGCGGGCCTCTTCCGGCAGTTCGCCGTCGGCCAGCAGCTGCGCCAGCACATCGCCGGTGACCGGCGTCAGCAGCACCCCGTTGCGATGGTGCCCGGTGGCCAGCAGCAGCCCGTCGAGCCCGGACGGGCCGAGCAGCGGCGCGTTGTCGGGGGAGGCGGGGCGCAGTCCGGCCCGGGTCTCGGTGAGCGGCAGCTCGGTGATGCCCGGCACCAGCTCATGGGCGTCGCGCAGCAGCTCGTACACCCCGCCGGCGGTGACCGTCGTGTCCCAGCCCAGCTCCTCGCTGGTCGCGCCGACGACCAGTTCGCCGTTCTCCCGGGGCACCAGATAGACATGGCCGCCGCGCACCACGGCCCGTACGGTACGGCTGAGGAACGGCGCGTACCGGGGCGGCACGGTCAGCCGCAGCACCTGCCCCTTGACCGGCCGCACGGGAGGCAGCAGCGCCTCGGGCACCCCCGCGAGCCGTCCGCTCAGGCTGCCGGCCGCGAGCACCACCTGCCCGGCGCCCAGCACGGTGCCGTCCGCCGTGGTGACCCCGGCGGCCCGGCCGCCGACGACGTCCAGCCGCTCGGCCCACACACGGTGGAACGCGACGCCGGCCCGCTCGCACGCGGCCACCAGGGCCGCCGCCAGCCGCCGCGGGTCGATCTGGTGGTCGCCGTCGACCCGCAGCCCGCCGCGCACCCCGGGTGCCAGCATCGGCTCCAGACGCCGGCACTCCCGCCCGGACTGCCACTCCGACTCCAGGCCGCAGCGCCGCTGCAGCGCGTGCAGCTCGCGCAGATGGGCGCGGTCGTCGGCGTCGAGCGCGACCTGGAGGGTGCCGCAGCGTCGATAGCCGAGGTCGTGGCCGGTCAGCTCGGTCAGCTCGGCCGCGAAGTCCGGGTAGCGGCGGGCCGATTCCAGGTTGAGGGCGAGCAGGGTCTCCTCGCCGTAGTGCAGTTCGGTGACCGCGGCCAGCATCCCGGCCGCGACCTGTGCGGCCCCGCCGCCGGGCGCAGGGTCGACCACGGCCGTGGCGAGCCCGCGCTGCGCCGCGCGCCAGGCCGTGGCCAGGCCGATGATTCCGCCCCCGATGACGAGGACGTCGGACGTACGTGACGACATGGGCGTCCAGCCCCTCCCTTCGCCGGCATGACCCGGATCAGGTTCGTACGGTCGGAGGCCGCCAGCCTCCCTCTCAGCCCGGTGCGTCCGGGCTCCCGCGAGTGCTTGTACGGTGGCCACCCTAGCCCGCCCCGCATCTCACCCGTAAGGGAGCCCCTGCCCGTGCCCCGATCCCTCGACGGCCTGACCTTCGCCCCCGTGGCCGACCAAGCCCCAGGTCAGGTGGGCACCAGCACCCGGTTCGCGTACCACGAGAAGAACGGCGAGGTCTGGGCCGAGTACGCGGGCGGCGACGTCGTACGCGGCCATCTGGTCGGCACCCGGCAGGGCGACCGGCTGGACTTCCGGTACGTCCAGCTGAGGACCGACGGGACGACCGCCTGCGGGCACTGCGCGTCCACGGTCGCCGAACTGCCGGACGGGCGGCTGCGCCTCGTGGAGGCCTGGGAGTGGGAGTCCCGGACCGGCTCCGGCACGAGCGTTGTGGAACAGGTCACCGAGCACGCCCGCTGACTGACACTCCGTCACCTGACTATGGTGATCGGGTGAGCGAGCAGACAGCGCAAGAGGGCACGTCACAGGGGCGGCGCGTGGTCGTCGTCGGCGCGGGCATGGCCGGGGTGCAGACCGCGGTCGCCCTGCGGGAACAGGGCTTCAGGGGCGCGATCACCGTGCTCGGCGCGGAGCCCCACCAGCCGTACGACCGCCCGCCGCTGTCGAAGGCCGTGCTGCTCGGCAAGGCCGAGGGCTCCGCCTTCGACGTGGACTTCGAGACGCTCGGCGTCGAGCTGCGGCTCGGCTGCCAGGTGCGGGGCGTGCGCCCGGCCGCGCACGAGCTGGACACCGAGACGGGCCCGGTGCCCTACGACGTCCTGGTCCTCGCCACCGGCGCCGAACCGATCGCCCTGCCCGGCACCGAGGGCGTGCCCGGTGTGCATCTGCTGCGCACCCTGGACGACGCCGAGCGGCTGCGGCCGGTGCTGACCCAGCAGCACGACATCGTGGTCGTCGGGGCCGGCTGGATCGGCGCCGAGTTCACCACTGCCGCCCGTGAGTCCGGCTGCGCGGTGACCGTCGTGGAGGCCGCCGACCGGCCGCTGGCCGGCGTCCTGCCCGCCGAGGTCGCGGCTCCGATGGCCCTCTGGTACGCCGACAGCGGCGCCGAGCTGCGCACGCACGCGCGCGTGGAGCGCGTCGAGCCCGGCGCGGTGGTCCTCGCCGACGGCACCCGGCTGGCCGCGGGCGCCGTCGTCGTCGGCATCGGCGCCCGCCCCGCCACGGCCTGGCTCGCCGGGTCCGGCATCGCGCTGGGCCCGCAGGGGGACGTCCTCGCCGACGCGCACCTGCGCACCTGCGTCGCGGACGTGTACGCCGTCGGCGACTGCGCCTCCTTCCCGTCCGCCCGCTACGGCGAACGCTTGCTCGTCCACCACTGGGACAACGCCCTGCAGGGCCCGCGCACGGTCGCCGCGAACATCCTCGGCGAGACCCTCGCGGCCTACGACCCGGTGCCGTACTTCTGGTCCGAGCAGTTCGGCCGGTTCGTGCAGTACGCCGGCCATCACGCGGCGGCCGACCGCCTGGTGTGGCGCGGCGACCCGGCGGGGCCCGCGTGGACGGTGTGCTGGCTGCGCGAGGACCGCCTCGTGGCCCTCCTGGCCGTCGGCCGACCGCGTGACCTCGCCCAGGGCCGCCGCCTGATCGAGGCGGGCCGAACCATGGACGCGGCGGCCCTGGCCGACCCGGCCCGCCCTTTGAAGAACGCCACCGCGGACGGGGAAACGCCCTGAAGAGCGGCTTACCGGGGGCGCGGGGCCGCACCGGCAGGCGGCTCCGCCGCGATGGGGGTCCCCCGGGTTCGAGCGAAGCCGAGAACGTGGGGGAGCGACCAGCCACGACGGCGCGGCACCCGACCGACGACACCACCCGGTACTTCCCATCGCGGCCACTCCGGCGGAGCGCCTACGCTTGTCGTCGTGACCGAGATTGACGCAAAGATTGATGCTCTCGTCCCCGCCTGGCTCACTCTCCCCGACATCGCCGAACAGTTCGGCGTCGAGGTGACGCGTGTGCGGCAGCTGGTCAAGGAGGGCCAGCTCATCGCCGTACGCCGAGGTGAGAACCGGGCACTGCACGTCCCCGCCGCCTTCATCGACGGGGACAAGGTCGTCAAGGGCCTGACCGGCACCCTGACGCTGCTGCGGGACGACGGCTTCACGGTCGAAGAGATGATCGAGTGGCTCTTCACCCCCGACCCGACCCTGCCCGGCACCCCCGCGCAGGCCCTGAGCGAGAATCGCGGCACGGAGGTGAAGCGCCGCGCCCAGGCGCTCGCCTTCTGAGCCGACCCGCACCACGAGAGGTGGCGTGCGGGCCGTCGCAGCCCGTACGCCACCCGCACAAGCCGCCGGGGACACCGACCAGGGGGACCACGTATGTCCGACACCGCACGCACCGCGCTCGCCGACGCCCGCCTGTATCTGTGCACGGACGCGCGCACCCGCCAGGGTGACCTCCCGGAGTTCCTGGACGCGGTCCTGGCCGGCGGTGTCGACATCGTGCAGCTGCGCGACAAGGGCATGGAGGCCGCGCAGGAGCTGGCGCATCTGGAGGTCTTCGCCGATGCCTGCGCCCGGCACGGCAAGCTCCTCGCGGTGAACGACCGCGCGGACGTCGCCCACGCCGCCCGCGCCGACGTGCTGCATCTCGGCCAGGGCGACCTGCCGGTCCCCGCGGCCCGCGCCCTGCTCGGCGACGAGGTGCTGATCGGCCGCTCCACACACGCCGAGTCCGAGGCGGCCGCGGCCGCCTCGCAGGACGGCGTGGACTACTTCTGCACCGGCCCCTGCTGGCCCACCCCCACCAAGCCCGGCCGCCACGCCCCCGGCCTCGACCTGGTCCGGTACACGGCCGGCCTGGGCACCGACCGCCCCTGGTTCGCCATCGGCGGCATCGACCTCGCGAACCTCGACGAGGTGCTGGCCGCGGGCGCCCGCCGGGTGGTCGTCGTGCGCGCGATCACCGAGGCCGACGACCCGGGTGCCGCGGCGGCCGAGTTCGCCAAGCGCCTGCGGCAGGCCTGACGCGCGGCCGATCCGGCAATATGTCCAAGGGATGGACAACAGGTCGACAATTCGGGCAAATTATCGGCGTCCGGTTGGGGGACCGCCCGCCCCTGGCTAACCTGCCCGTATGGCCCTCGGAACCCCATCCACCAGGACTGATCGCGCACGCACCGTGCGAGAGATCCTCGCCACCGGCAAGTCCACGTACTCGTTCGAGTTCTCGGCGCCGAAGACCCCCAAGGGCGAGCGGAACCTGTGGAGCGCGCTCCGGCGGGTCGAGGCGGTCGCGCCCGACTTCGTCTCCGTGACCTACGGCGCCGGCGGCTCCACCCGCGCCGGCACGGTCAAGGAGACCCAGCAGATCGTCGCCGACACCACGCTCACCCCGGTCGCCCACCTCACCGCGGTCGACCACTCCATCGCCGAGCTGCGCAACATCATCGGCCAGTACGCGGACGCCGGGATCCGCAACATGCTCGCCGTGCGCGGCGACCCGCCCGGCGACCCCATGGGCGAGTGGGTCTCCCATCCCAAGGGCCTGACCTACGCGGCCGATCTCGTCCGGCTCATCAAGGAGTCGGGCGACTTCTGTGTGGGCGTCGCCGCGTTCCCGGAGATGCACCCCCGCTCCGCGGACTGGGACACCGACGTCGCCCACTTCGTGGACAAGTGCCGGGCGGGCGCCGACTACGCCATCACACAGATGTTCTTCCAACCGGAGTCGTATCTGCGACTGCGCGACCGCGTGGTGGCCGCGGGCTGCGACACCCCGGTGATTCCCGAGGTCCTGCCCGTCACCAGCGTGAAGATGCTGGAACGGTTGCCCAAACTCAGCAATGCGGTCTTCCCCGACGCTCTGAAAGAGCGGATCGTCACAGCCAAGGACGACCCGGCGGCGGTACGCTCCATCGGTATCGACTTCGCCACGGAGTTCTGTGCTCGGCTGCTCGCCGAGGGAGTGCCCGGACTGCACTTCATCACGCTCAACAACTCCACGGCGACCCTGGAAATCTACGAGAACCTGGGCCTGCACCACCCCCCGCAGGCCTAGACCGGCCGCACCGAGATACGACACACTGCGTAGCGGTCACTGGGAGAGGGGCGTACATGGGCTGGACGGTCCTCTACATCGCGTTCGGTGTCGTCGCACTGTGGTTGCTGGGCGAGGTGCTGCTGCAGTACAAGGCGCGCCTGCGCTGGCGGCTGCTCGCCTTCGTCGGCTTCCTCGGTGTCGTGGTCGGTGTGCTGATGCCGTCCGTGATCGTGATCGGCGTCGGCGCGATCGCCTTCGCCCTCGGTCAGACCTACGTCACCCTGTCCTTCCGTCGCGGCTTCGCCGCCGGGTGGGCGGTCAAGCGCCCCGAGGCCGAGACCGGCGGCACCAAGCGCCGCCGCGGCAAGGCGGAGCGGTACGACCAGGAGCCGGAGGCCGCCGACCCGGAGTACGACGGCACCGCCGACGGCGGGGGCGCCGACCAGCCCGTCTACGGCCAGGCGCACGGCGACTACGAGACCTACGACCGCGACGACGTCTTCACCCCGGCGCGCGCCGCCGACCCGGCCGCCGCCGAGACCAATGCCGTCTACGAGCCGCAGCCCATGCCCGAGGACACCGGCTCCTACGGCGTCTACGGCGACACCGCCACCCACGCGGCCGCGGCCCAGCAGCAGGACGCCGGACAGCAGGCCTACGCCTACGACTACTCGGGCTACGGCCAGCAGGGCTACGGCTACGACGCCGCCGGCCAGCAGCAGGCCTACGCCAACTACTCCGACCCGTACATCGGCAACCAGTCCTACGGCGGCGCCTCGTCGTACGACACCGGCTACTCCGGGCAGTACGGCCAGCAGGGCTATCCCCAGGAGCCGTACACCGGCGGCTACGGCGAGACCCCGGCGGGCGGGGTGTGGGTGCCGCAGCAGCGCACGGACGAGACCTACGGCGGCGAACTCCCGCAGGAGCAGCCCTACCCGTACCAGGGGCACGGCCAGCCGCAGCAGCCTCAGCAGCCCGGCGCCGGGTACGACGAGCAGTACCGCTTCTGAGCCCTGGGCCCGGCTCACTGGGAGCCGCGGAACCCCGAGCCCTCCACGATCAGCCCGGCCACCAGCGCGCCCGACATGCCCGCGTGCGGCAGGCCGCCGCCGGGGTGGGACCAGCCACCGACCCGGTACAGCCCCGGGAGCCGTGTGGTGTTCGCCGGGTGCAGGTAACGGCCCCGACCGGCGGCCAGCGAGGGGGCCGGCACCGCGCCGAGGAACGCGCTCGTCTCGTCGTCGGTGTCGTCGGGGGTGCGCACCTGCTGCCACAGCACGCGGTCCCGCAGGCCCGGTATCGCGGCCTCGGCGGCATCGAGGAGATGGTCCGTGTACTGCCGGACGATGCCCTCCTCGTCCCAGTCGGCGGCGCTCGGCACCACCGCGGACAGCACCATGGACTCATGCCCGTCGTCCGGTCTGAGCGCGGGGTCGCCGGGGCGCAGCACGGTCACCGTGGGTGACGGCGGCCGATCCCCGTCCGCCGAGGCCAGGAAGTCCAGCTCGGACTCCGGGTCCGGCGCGTGGACGACCGTGCGGTGCGCGGCACCGGCCTCGCGCCCGCCGCGCAGAGCCAGCAGCACGGTGAACCGCCCCGGCCGGGTCGCGAACGGATCGGCCCGGACGTCCTCGCCCTTGTCCAGGGGGCGGTCCGTCATCACCTTCAACCGCGCCGGGTCCACGTCCGCCACGACATGGTCGGCCTCGACCACCGTGCCGTCTCTCAGCTCCACGCCCACGGCCCGGCCGTCCTTGTCCAGGATCCGCATGACCTCGGCGTCGAAGACGAACTCGACCCGTCGCTTCAGGCACCGCTCGTACACCGCGCGCGCCAACTCCCGGATGCCGCCGCGCACGTACCAGGTGCCGAAGGCATGCTCCATGTAGGGCAGCACCGCCGCGCTCGCCGGAGCGGTCCGCGGATCGAGGCCGTGGGCGAGCGCGCAGCTGTCCAGCACGGCCGCGAGGCGCTCGTCGCGCAGCTCCGAGGAGCCGATCTCGGACAGGGTGCGCGCCTGCCGGGTGCGCAGCAGGCGGCGCTGCGGGACAGCCGGATACGGATCCTTGTCGGCCAGCACCCGCCAGTTCGGCCACAGCGGCTCCTCCAGCAGCGGCCTGCGGGTACGGTCCCAGGCCTCCCGGGCCCGCACCAGGAACTCGCCCCAGCGCCGGCCCGCGCCCGCGCCCAGTGCCTCGTCCAGGGCCGCGACCACACCCGCGCGCGAGGCGTTCGGCAGCGCCACCTCGGTGCCGTCCGCGAAGACATGCCGCGAGGACGGGTCGACCTGGACCAGCTCGACGCAGTCCTCCAGCGGCTCCTTGCCGGTCTTGACGAACAGGTCGCGGTAGACGGCGGGCAGCGTCAGCAGACCGGGACCGGTGTCGAATCCGAACCCGTCCCGCTCGAACCGGCGCACCCCGCCGCCGTACGTGTCCGTGCGTTCGTACACCACCACCCGGTGGCCCGCGACGGCCAGCCGGGCGGCAGCCGCCATCGCGCCCATCCCGGCGCCGATCACCGCAATCCGTGCCATGCCTGCGACTTTATCGACCGCCACCGACAATCGGGCCCGCGGGCGGGTCAGGGGGAGCGGTCGGCCATCCGCCGCTCCTCGCGCCGCTGCGCCCGCCGCCGCAGGAAGCGCCGGATGCGCGAGACGAGGAACACCAGCGCCAGCAGACCGCCGGCCAGCAGCACGGCCGCGACGACCGCCGCCGCCCCCGGATGGAACATGGCGAACGAGACGACGCCGGCCACCCCGAGATCCTCGGCGCTGCTCAGCACGAAGTTGCTGAACGGCTCCGGCGAGGTGTTGACGGCCATCCGCGTCCCGGCCTTCACCGTATGACTGGCCAGCGCCGTCGAGCCGCCGACCAGACCCGCCGCCACGTCCGACAGCGAACCGCTGTGCCCGGCGAGCAGCGCACCCACCCAGGCACCGGCGAGCGGCCGGATCACGGTGTGCACGGAGTCCCACGCCGAGTCGACATAGGGGATCTTGTCGGCGACCGCCTCGCACAGGAACAGCACACCGGCGACGATCAGCACCTCGGGCCGCTGCAGTGTCTGCGGGACGTCGGCGCTCACGCCCGTCACGCCGAACAGGCCGAGCAGCAGCACCACCGCGTAGGCGTTGATGCCGCTGGCCCAGCCGCTGGTGAAGACCAGGGGGAGTACGGACACGGACGCGATCGTAGCCAGATGGCGGGCCGTCGTCGTGGGCACGCGCGCGGGTGCCTGAGTATCCGTACCTAGGTCGTGAGATGAGTACGTGCGCGGATGAGCCGCGACCTGTGCGGACGCGACAGTGGAGACACGGCAGGGGACACGGCCCGGCACCGCCGACACGGGGCGGCGGAACGGCGCCCGTCACCTGGCCACTCCTTCCGCCGACACGTCGGCGGAAGCGAGTCGGGGGACCCGGGGGAACGACCACCCACGGGGGACCATCGGGGGAGAACCGTACGGGGAATACGGGAGTACGGGGAACACAAGGGGAACGGAAAGGCGCCGGTCCGACAGCGGACCGGCGCCTTTCCCATGCCTGAGGGGTGCTCAGACCCTGCCGCTGACGCGTCCCTGCAGCAGCCGGGACAGGGCGGCGTGGACGTCGTCCAGGGAGCGCTCCGGCTGGAACGACTTCCAGTCGAGCGCGGCCACCAGGACCATGCCGACCAGCGCGGCCGCCGTCAGCTGCACATCGATCTCGTCGCTGAACTCACCGGCCGCCACGCCCTCGCGCAGCACGCCCTCGACCACGGCGACGGCCTCCTGCCGGACCACCATCAGCGTGGACTGCCAGGCCCGGTTGGTGCGCCACAGCTCGGCGACGTACAGCTGGGTGAAGGCCGGGTAGCGGTCGATGAAGACGAGACCCGCGCGGACCATCGCGTCCAGCGCGTCCACCTTGCTGCCGCCCGCGCGCGCGGTCTGCTCCGCCGCCTCCTTCAGCGAGGCGGTGAGCAGGCCCACGCCGTGCCGCAGCAGCTCCTCGAAGAGGACCGACTTGCTCGCGAAGTTGTAGTAGACCGTGCCCTTCGCGACTCCTGCCCGCTCGGCGATCTCGTCCACCGTGGTCGCGGAGAAGCCCTGCTCGGCGATGAGCGTGACGGCCGCCTCGTAGAGCTTCTGCCGGGTGGCCTCACGGCGCGTGCTGCCGCCGGACCTGGCGCTGCTGCTTTCCATGGCCCTGATTCTCACAGGTACGCGCGCGTGCGGCGGCCGCTCGGGGGTCACAGGCTCAGCTCCGGGTGCAGCCGGTCCAGCGTCCACACCTGGCGGCGCCGAGCCGCGAGGGCGCTCAGGGCCAGGGCGCCCGCGGTGAACGCGGCCAGTACGGCACACGCCTGCCAGACCGGGCCGAGCCCGCCGCCCGTGATCAGCCGGCGCAGCGCCTCCACGATGTAGCTCATCGGCAGGAACGGGTGGATCGCGTTGAAGAACCCCGGGCTGGTCTGCACGGGGTACGTGCCGCCCGCGGAGGTCAGCTGGAGCATCAGCAGGGCGAGCACCAGGATCCGGCCGGCCGCGCCGAAGCGGGCGTTCAGCCACTGCACGATCGCCGCGAAGCAGGCCGTGACGAGGCACAGGAAGCCGATCGTGCCGGTCGCGCGCGACATCTGCAGACCGATCGCCCCGTGCAGTACGGCCATCAGGGCGCCCACCTGGAGCACGCCCACCGCGGCCACCGGCAGCCAGCCCGCGAGCGCGATCCGCCAGGCCGGCGAACCGGCCGCCAGGGCACGCCGGTTGAGCGGCGGGATCAGCATGTAGGCGACCATCGCGCCGACCCACAGGGACAGCGGGATGAAGTACGGGGCGAAGCCGGTGCCGTAGTTCGGCGCCTTGTGCAGGTCGTGGGAGGCCAGTTGGACCGGGTCGGCCATCACGTCGGTGCGCTGGTCGCGGTCCTTCCTGTCGTAGTCCGGGATCTTCTTCGCGCCGTCGTGCAGTCCGCCGGCGAGCTTCCCGGAGCCGTCGGACAGCTTGTACAGGCCGCCGTCGAGGGTCTCGGCGCCCGACGCGGCCGTGCCGATGCCCTTGTCCAGCGCGGTGGCGCCGGTCTGGGCGGTGCCGAGCCCGGCGTGCAGCTTCTTGGCACCGGCGGCGACCTTCTGCGCGCCGGCGTTCAGCTTGTCGATCTTCTTGACCGCGTCGTCGACGTCCTCGTACAGGTGCGGTGCGCGCTTTCGCAGGTCCTGCGCCTGCTTCTGGAGGGCGCCGAGGTTGTCCCGCATCGTCTTCAGGTCGCCGTCCTGGTCGGCGATCAGCGTGTTGAGGTCGTCGGCCACGGTGGCCACCTCGGCGGCGGCCTTCTCGGCCCGCTTGAGGTCGGGGCAGATCGGGTCGGGGATCGTGGCGCTCTCGCAGCGTTTCTCGTAGATCCCGGCCAGGACGGCGGAGTTCAGATGGGCGATCTTCGCCGTACCGGGGGCGAGCTTCACCAGGTCGTCGAGATTGTCCTTCACGGTCTTGGCCGAGTCGGCCACCAGCCCGGCGGTGTCCCCGATGGTCTTCTCGTTGTCCTTCAGGAACGGGCCGGTCCTGCCGTAGACGCCGTTGACCTTGTCGGCGAGGGCCTGGGTGCCGTCGGCGACCTGCCCGGAGCCGGTCTGAAGGTCACCGGCGCCCGAGTTCAGCTTCTTCAGGCCCTTGGCCAGCTTGCCGCTGCCGCTCCGGGCGTCCCTGAGCCCGTCGGCGAGGTCCTTCGAGCCCTTCTCCGCCTTCCCGATACCGGTGTTGAGCTTGTCGGCGCCCTCGGCGGCCGTGACCGTCTTGTCGTGGATGTCGGAGAAGGAGACGAAGATCTTGTCGAGGAAGGAGCGGGAGGCCTTGGTGGAGGCGGCCGAGCGGACCTCGTTGAAGACCGTGCGGGAGATCTGGCCGACGATGTAGTTGTTCGCGTCGTTGGTGCGCACCCGGAGGGCGCCGGTCTTCGGGGAGTCGCCGGAACTGGAGGCGATCCGCCGGCTGAAGTCGGCCGGCATGGTCAGCGACAGGTAGTAGGTGCCGTCCTCGACGCCCTTGCGGGCCTCCTCGTCGCTCACCTCGTGCCATGCGAAGGTCCGGCTGTCGCGCAGCCCGTCGACGATGTCGTCACCGGCGGTGATCTTCTTGCCGGCCGCGGTGGCGCCCTTGTCGTCGTTCACCAGCGCCACCGGGATGCGGTCCAGGCGGCCGTACGGATCCCAGAACGACCACAGGTACAGGGCGCCATAGAGCAGCGGCAGCACGAGCAGTGCGACCAGGGCGGCGCGCGGCAGCTTCCCGCGTCCGAAGCGCCTCAGCTCCAGCGCGGCCAGCCTAGGCGAGCGCATCGACGTCCTCCTCCGGGTGGCTCTTGTCGTCGTCCTCGTCCGTGCCGGCCCGTTCGGCACCCCGCGTGCCGCCGTCCCGCACCGCGCCCGTGCCGGCCCGCGCGGCGGCGCCCTGCGGCCCGGTCGTCACGACGACGCAGTCGCCGGGGGCGGTGCGGCAGACGACGGCCACCGTCGTCCCCGCGCGCGCGAGGGACCGCAGCAGGTCCCACAGTTCGGCGCGCTCGGCGTCCGAGAGCTTCAGGTCGACGTCGTCGACGCCGAGCAGCCCGGGCCCACCGAGCAGGGCCAGGGCGATGGACAGGCGCACTTCCTGCGGCCGCTCCAGGTCGCGTACGGCCGTCCGGGAGCCCTTGGGCAGCGATTCGAGGTCCAGTCCGGCGGCGGCCAGGGCCGCGTCGACGCGCAGTCGTGCCTCGTGCGCGCGCTGGGCGCGGGGGCGCAGCAGGGCGCGCAGGGAGTCGCCGAAGCGGCTCTGCAGCAGGGCGCGTTCACGCAGGTGCTCGCCGACGGTCAGGGCCGGCTCCAGATCGGTCACGCCGGCCACGTTGGCCACCGCGCTGATGCGGCGCAGCCGGGCCATGTGCCGGGGCAGCGCGAACCCGCCGACGCCGGCCGCTCCCTCGGTGGGCTTCATGCGCCCCGTGAGCGCGAGCAGCAGGGAGGTGCGGCCGGAGCCGGACGGTCCCTCGATCGCGATCAGCGAGCCCGGCTCCGCGTCGAGCGTGATGCCGCGGAAGGCCCACCCCCGCGGGCCCTTGAGCCCCAGGCCCTCGGCCTTGACGTCCACGCCGTCCACGCCGTCCACAAGCCCCCACCCTTTGGCTTTTTGCACTGACTGGTCAGTGTAAAAATACTCCCGAACCTACGATCGAAGCAAAAGCCCAGGTCAGAACGGATTGTCAGTGCCATACCTCACGATGGGCACATACGGCACCCGTGCCGTCACCCAGACGACAGGAGGTTCGTCATGGCCAATCCGTCCGCAGCCGCCGCCCGTCGGCGCCGCGCCACCGGCCCTGCCCCCTCACTGACCGGCCCGGCGAGCGACGTCCACCCCGTGCCCCGCCGGGCCACGGCCCCGCCCGCCGCCCTCGACCTGCTCGCCCAGGCCCGCGCCGCACTGGAGGAGGCCACCGCCCTGGAAACGCCGAACGAGCGCTATGCGACGGCCCACCTCGCCGCGCTGCGCACCGCCGCGGCCGTGCTCGCCGCCCGGGGCCGCCCCGAGACCTCCCCGCGCCGCCGCACCCGGATCCGCAGCGCCTGGGAAGTGCTGCCCGAGATCACCCCCGAACTGACCGAGTGGAGCGCGCTGTTCGCCTCCGGCGCCGCCCGCCGCGCCCGTGCCGAGGCCGGCATCCAGGGCGCGGCGAGCCGACGGGACGCCGACGACCTGATACGGGACGTGGCGATGTTCCTGCGCATCGTCGAGCGGATGCTCGTCCTCCAGCCGGTCCTGCCCCAGCCCCGCCAGGACGCCGGCGAACGGGACGGCCCGAGTGCGCGCGGTGACCTCCCGGACGCGGGCTGACCACCGGTTCGTCCGCCGTGCGAGACGCGCCCGGCCGTACCCGGCCGCGGTGACCGGGCAGAGCGCCGGAGGCAATAGGGTGGAGTTCGCCTGAAGCGTTCCGCCCTGCCGAGGAGTCAACTGCCGTGTCGGACCCGATGCGCCCGCCCGTCTCCCCCCACCACCCGCAGTGGGCGTCGCTGCGCTCCGACCCGTCCCGATCCCGCGCCTCCCTCCGTACGGCCGTGGTCTGGGAGGTCCTCCAGGACGCCCTCGACCGCCGGGTCAAGGCCACGGGACGGGACGCTCTGGACGTCCTCGACACCGGAGGCGGCAGCGGCAACTTCGCCGTGCCCCTCGCCCGGCTCGGTCACCGCGTCACCGTGGTCGACCCCAGCCCGAACGCCCTGTTCGCGCTGGAGCGCCGCACCGCCGAGGCCGGCGTCGCCGACCGCGTCCGGGGCGTCCAGGGCGATGCGCACGGCCTCTTCGACGTCGTCGAGCGCGGTGGCTACGACGCCGTGCTGTGCCACGGCGTCCTGGAGTACGTCGACGACCCGGCCGAGGGCGTCCGCAACGCCGTCGCGGCCCTGCGCTCCGAGGGCGTCCTCAGCCTGCTCGCCGCCGGCCTCGGCGGGGCCGTGCTCGCCCGTGCGCTCGCGGGCCACTTCTCGGAGGCCCGGCAAGCGCTGCAGGACCCCGAGGGCCGCTGGGGCAGCGGCGACCCGATGCCGCGCCGGTTCACCGCCGAGCAGCTCACCGCGCTGGTCGAGGGCGCGGGCCTGAGGGTCGGCGCCGTGCACGGCGTGCGGGTCTTCGCCGACCTCGTCCCCGGCGTCCTCGTGGACACCGAGCCCGGCGCCCTCGACGCGCTCCTGAAGCTGGAGGTGGCCGCGGCCGAATTGCCCGCCTTCCACTCCGTCGCCACCCAGCTGCACGTGCTCGGTGAGACGCGGGGTGCCGCCGAGGCCTGAGCCCACCACCGGGACACAGCGCTGATCAGGGCCTCGACAGCGGATGGAGTACGCCACAAGACCTCCGATCGAGGGGTTTGCGCCGTATGATCGAGGTACACCACCCGGCATGACGGGTCGGCCGCAGGGGAATGGAAGCCTCAGCGAGCCGGGACGGCCATGGCGGGTTCTGGTTGGCCAATTGGCGTAGAGGGGCGGGTTTCACGGGGGCGATTCCCTGCCTATCCTGAAGGGACCCCCCGGGTCGCCCCGGCGACTGCACGATGAGGAGGACTCCGTGCCGCTCTCGGAGCACGAGCAGCGCATGCTCGAGCAGATGGAGCGAGCGCTGTACGCCGAAGATCCGAAGTTCGCGTCGGCGCTTGAGGGAAGCGGGCTGCGTACGTACACCCGGCGGCGGGTCTACCAGGCGGTCGCGGGCTTCCTCATCGGTATCGCGCTCCTCATGACCGGAATGGTCATGCAGCTGATCTGGGTCAGCGTGGTGGGTTTCCTCGTCATGCTGGGCTGCGCCGTACTCGCCGTCACGGGCTGGCGCAAGGCCCCGAAGCCGGGCGAGCAGCCCGCCGGCGCCGGCCGCCGCCAGGCGCGGCCGAAACGCTCCATGATGGACCGGATCGAGGAGCGCTGGCAGCGCCGCCGGGACGAGCAGGGCCGCTAGCCGCGGCCGCGGCCCTCGGCAGATCGTCGTTGAGGGGTGACCACCGACCGGTGGTCACCCCTCACGCATGCGCCCGACGGCGCGGGGGCGTCCCCACTCGCCGCACCGGACGCCGCTCCTTGACGAGCAAAGGTTGCCTGCCGGGGCACTCGGGCCTGTCCGGCGGATCTTGCCGGAGACGCGGGGCTTGGCACGCCCCACTCACGTGCGCCGACGAGGCACCGCTGCTTTCCTCCGGCCTGATCCGCCGGCCAGGCCCTAGCTCCGCTGCTCCGAGGGCCCGCGCACCGTCGTCCGGGCCGCCGTCACCCGGGCCTTCAGCACCGACCAGCGAGCCGATACCGCCCACAGCACCCGCACCGACGAGCGCGGCAGGAACAGCGCCCGCAGCCGCGCACCGGTGCTCACCGCGGCGCGCAGCCCCTCGCTCACCCGGCGCACGTCATCCGCCGCCCCTGCCACCGGGCGTGGCGCGGGCGCGTACAGCACCTGCTCCACCGCGTCCGCCACCCGGTGCACCGCGGCACCGGCCGCCGGATCCAGCTGACCGAGTTCGACGATCCGGGCCGCCGCCCGGCGGGGCGTCAGTGAGTCGTCCGGTGCGATGCCGTGGTCCCAGGCACTGTCCGTCAGCTCCTGCCAGGCGGCCAGGGTGTGCGCCACCGCGCCCTGTTCGGTCCGGGCATGCCCGCCCAGCCTCACCGACCGCACCCGTGTCCGCCACAGCAACGGCGCCAGCGGAACCGCGGCCACCACCAGGGCGCCCAGCCCGATCAGCAGATACCACCAGGGGCCCGAGCCTCCGCCGCCGCTGTGCGGGGCCGCCGCGGCCGAGGCGGTGTCACAGCCCTGCACCTTGACCAGTTGGGGCGAGCAGCTCTCGCTCGGCGACGCCGCCGCCGAGGGCGCCGTGGACGGCCGGTGCGACGGCAGGTCCTGATCGGGGACGGAGGTGCCGGGCGTGTTCGACAGGGTGTACGACGGCGTGGTGCCACGGGTCGGCGTCGGCTCGAAACGGGTCCAGCCCACGCCCGCGAAGTACAGCTCGGGCCAGGCGTGCGCGTCCTTCTGGTTCACCGTGACCGAGCCGTCGGGCTGCGGGGTCCCCGGCGCGAAGCCCACCGCGACCCGGGCCGGGATGCCCAGGGTGCGGGCCATCGCCGCCATGGCGAAGGAGAAGTGGACGCAGAAGCCCTCCTTCTTCTTCAGGAAGTTCGCGATGGCGTCGGCACCGCGGCCGACCTCCACCTGGGTGTCGTACTGGAAGCCGCCCGCGACGGCGAAGTAGTCCTGGAGCTTGACGGCCTCCTCGTAGTGGTTCCGCGCGCCCGCCGTGACCTGCCTGGCGGTCTCGGCCACCACCTTCGGCAGCACGGACGGCACCTTCGTGTACTCGCGCTTCAGGGCGGCCGGAGGCTCCGGCGCGCTGGACAGCTGCCCGGCGGTCGGCTGCACGTCCAGGCTGTTCACCTGGTAGACCGCGCCCCGGGTGGTCTGGCCGTGGTCGCCGACCAGGGTCATGCCGACCGGCTCGTAGCGCCAGCGGCCGCCGACTCTCACCCCGCTCGGCGGGTACGGCATCGGCAGCCAGTCCTGGGCGTACCAGTTCGCCGCCGAGATCGTGGTCGTCACGGTGCTGCGCTTGACGTCCGCGTCGAGGCCGATGGGCGTGGGGAACCTGTCCGGGACGCCGACGATGTGGCGCTGCGCCGGTTTCCAGGTCGTGCCGTCGAAATCGTCCAGGGAGACTATCCGCAGGTACAGGTCCGAGATGTCGTTCGCGCTGGTCTTCAGCGACAGCACCTGGCGGTCGTCGTCCGTGTTCAGGCTGTCGCGCAGCGACACCAGCGGGTTGACCGCGGAGATCGTCCCCCCGTCGCCGTTGCCCGCGCCCACTCCGGCGCCCGCGCCGTCCAGCAGGCCTCCCTGCATCGCGGGCAGGGCGAGCGGAACCACCAGGGCCGCGCCGAGCGCGACCGCGCCGATCCGGCGGCCGGTGCGCACCGGGGCGACCGCGCCGCCCTCCGGGGAGCCGGGGGCACGGGGCGCGCCGCCGAAGACACGGCCCCACTGCGCCAGCCGGTCCCGGCCCTCGGCGAGCAGCAGCATCAGATAGCCGGCCGCCGCCACCAGGAACCACAGCCAGTCGGCGCCGCCGTCGGACAGCCCGGCGGCCACCGAGTACAGCGCGAGCAGCGGCAGTCCGGCCGGGGCCGCGCTGCGGAAGGTCACCGCGAGCGTCTCCACCAGCAGGCCGACGATCAGGACGCCGCCGATCAGCATCAGCTTGATGCCGTCGGTGAGCGGCGCGGGGATCGCGTACTCGCTGACGTCGTTCGAGCCCTGCTGGATCAGGTCGGCGAAGTGACGGCAGGCGTCCGGTCCCGGGATCAGACCGATGAGCGCGTACTGCCGCGCGAAGACCAGGGTCAGCAGCACCAGGGTGACCAGCGCCTGCGCCGCCACGGTCAGCAGTCGGCCCAGCGGCACCCGGCGGGCCGCCGCCCCCACCCCGGTCTGCACGGCCACCAGCGGGACCAGCTGCAGCAGCCAGGTCGGCTCGGCCACCAGGGGCAGCAGCGCGCAGGAGGTCATCAGCGTGGCCGCCGCCGCGCACAGCGCAAGTCGTGCCCGCCCGCTCATCGCGTCGCCTCCCCGCCCAGGGCGGCCAGGCCCGAGCGCTCCCGGTCCGCCTGCTGCCACAGCGCGTTCGGCGTGGCGCCGCGCGGCACGCTCAGTGCCGTCCAGCCCCCCTCGCGCAGCAGGCGCAGCCGCTCGGCGTGCCGGTCGCCGGGCCGGCGCACGTCGGTCGCCTCCCGCACCCAGGTGTCCGGGTCCAGCACGAAGGCGACGGCACCGCCGCTGCGCCGGCTCATCTTGGCGACGGTCGTGGCCTGTTCCTCGTCCAGGTCGCCCAGGAAGGCGACCAGCAGTCCCTCGTTCCCGCCGCGCAGCACGTCGTAGGCCCGGGACAGGCCCGTGCCGTCGGAGTGGTCGATCACCGCGAGGGTGTCCATCATCAGCCCGGCCGCCTCCGCGGTCTCGTGGCCGCTGCCCGCGAACCCGTCGGCGCCCTCACCGGGCACCAGGCTGCCGCTGTCGGTCAGCAGCCGTACCGAGAAGCCCCGTTCGAGCATGTGCACCAGCACCGAGGCGGCAGCGGAGACCGCCCACTCGAAGGCCGAGTCGGGGCCCGCGCCCTCGTAGGCACCGCCCCGGGTGTCCAGCAGGACGGTGCATCTCGCGCGCCGGGGCTGCTCCTCGCGACGCACCATCAGCTCGCCGTAGCGGGCGGTGGAGCGCCAGTGCACCCGGCGCAGGTCGTCGCCGTGGCGGTAGCCGCGCGGGATCACGTCGTCCTCGCCCGCGAGGGCCAGCGAGCGCTGCCGTCCGTCGCCGTACCCCTTGGCCTCGCCGCTCAGGCGGACCGGGGAGAGCGGCTCCACGCGTGGGATGACCGTGAGGGTGTCGTACGTCGAGAAGGAGCGGGTCAGTTCGCACATCCCGAAGGGGTCCGTCAGCCGCAGCTGCAGCGGGCCCAGCGGGTAGCGGCCGCGCAGGTCGGAGCGGACCCGGTAGGACACCTCGCGGCGGCCGCCCGGCTCCACCCGGTCCAGCACGAACCGGGGGCGCGGCCCGAGCACGTACGGCACCCGGTCCTGGAGCATCAGCAGGCCGGTGGGCAGCCGGGAGACGTTGTCCATCCGCAGATGCACCCGGGCCTCGCTGCCGGCCGGCACGCGCGCGGGGGCGAGCCGGCGGGAGGCGGCCACCCGGTAGCGCGTGCGGTACACCACCGTCGCGCAGATCAGCGGCAGCGCGGCCAGCAGCAGGCCGACCCGCAGCAGATCGCTCTGGCCGAGGACGTACGCGCAGATCGCGGCGGCGATCCCGGCCGCCAGGAAGGAACGGCCACGCGTCGTGAGGCCGGCGAGGGCCGTACGGAAGCCGCCCGTCTCCTCGGGGTCGGCCTCCGCGTGCCCGGTCCCCCCGGTGCTCATCACAGACTCCGCGGGGGCTGCTGGGGATACGCCGGGATCGCGCGGCCCAGACCGCCGAAGCCGTTCTGCTGCCCGGGCGCCGAGGGCACCGGGGTCCGCTGGAGGATCTCCTGCACGACCTGCTCGGCCGTACGACGGTTCAGTTGCGCCTGGGCGGTGGGGAGCAGGCGGTGCGCGAGGACGGCGACGGCGAGTGCCTGTACGTCGTCCGGCAGGGCGTACTCCCGGCCGGCGAGGGCCGCGGACGCCTTCGCCGCGCGCAGCAGATGCAGCGTCGCGCGCGGGGAGGCACCGAGTCTGAGGTCGGGGTGGGAGCGGGTGGCGGAGACCAGCTCCACCGCGTACCTCCGGACCGGCTCGGAGACGTGGACGCCGCGCACCGCCTCGATCAGCTTCATGATCTCGTGGGCGTGCGCCACCGGCTGCAGGTCCTCCAGCGGGCTCACCCCACCGTGGATGTCGAGCATCTGCAGCTCTGCCTCCACGCTCGGGTAGCCGACGGAGACGCGGGCCATGAAGCGGTCGCGCTGGGCCTCGGGCAGCGGGTAGGTGCCCTCCATCTCGACCGGGTTCTGCGTGGCCACCACCATGAAGGGGCTGGGCAGTTCGTACGTCTGCCCGTCCATGGTGACCTGGCGCTCCTCCATGGACTCCAGCAGCGCCGACTGGGTCTTGGGCGAGGCGCGGTTGATCTCGTCGCCGATCACGATCTGCGCGAAGATGGCGCCCGGCTTGAACTCGAAGTCCCTGCGGTGCTGGTCCCAGATGGACACACCGGTGATGTCCGAGGGCAGCAGATCGGGCGTGAACTGGATGCGCCGCACCGAGCAGTCGATGGACCGCGCCAGCGCCTTGGCCAGCATCGTCTTGCCCACGCCGGGGACGTCTTCGATCAGCAGGTGGCCCTCGGCGAGCAGCACGGTCAGCGCAAGCCGTACGACCTCGGGCTTGCCCTCGATCACGCCCTCCACCGAAGCGCGCACCCGCTCCACAGTGGCGGTCAGATCTTCCCCCACCCGCGCATACGCTCGGGCGGGGGCGCCCCCATGGCTCGCTGGATCGTCATAGGTCGACACCCGGCCCTCCTCGGCCCGTACTTTTCCCGGGCCGACGCTGCTTGCGAAACCGGCCCACCCCGAAACACGGACACCACGCGGGAAAGGTTCCGCGCGATGCCACACCCCGCATTCTTGCCGCCGTTACCGATTCGTGTCACTCGCCTGTGGACAACTGCCCGCACGATGTCGGTCCTACGGCGTTTTCGACCCTGTTTTCGATACTTCGACACAGGGGCGGTGGGGGGGTGCCGTGCTTCCGGGGCGGCCGGTCCGGCCCGTCAGGCCGGGTCGATCTCGCGCAGCAGACCGGTGCGCACGTCGAACACGAAACCGCGCACGTCGTCGGTGTGCAGCAGGAACGGCGAGGTGCGCACGCGCTGCATGGACTGGCGCACGTCCTGGTCGACGTCCCGGAAGGCCTCCACGGCCCAGGCCGGCCGCTGGCCGACCTCCATCTCCAGGTCGTGCCGGAAGTCCTCGGTGATGGACTCCATGCCGCAGCCGGTGTGGTGGATGAGCACCACGCTGCGGGTGCCGAGCGCCCGCTGGCTGACGGTCAGGGAGCGGATGACGTCGTCGGTGACGACGCCGCCCGCGTTGCGGATGGTGTGGCAGTCGCCGAGCTGCAGGCCAAGCGCCTTGTGCAGGTCGAGGCGGGCGTCCATGCAGGCCACGACGGCGACCTGGAGGACGGGGCGGGCGTCCATTCCGGGGTCGGTGAACTCTGCGGCGTACCGCTGGTTGGCTTCGACCAGGCGGTCCGTCACGGTGCCGCCGTTCGCTATGGCGCCTTCGGATCCAGTGGGAACTGCTGCGGAAGTCGTCATGGTGACGACGTTACTGGTCACGCTCGGTCCTGGCCCGCTGTGAGAGAGGACAAAGAACGTCATCGTGGCTTGTTGTGAGCTAACCCACAGGGAGGGCAAACCAGGGCCGCACGGGTGAATCGCTTCGAATTGCGGCGCCCCGCGCGATGCGGTAGGCGACGCGCAGGCCGGTTGATTGACCGCGAGACACGGTGGACTAAAGTGACGCGAAGCGGGAGGCGCGGCTCTCCCTGCTGGTGAAACCCCCGGAGACCCCGGCTCACCCCGGACCGTCTCCCCACGTGCGCGGCGCGTACGTACGGCTCGGCCTCCTCCCGCTCCCGGTCCGGCTGACGCTTCCGGCGCCGGCAGGCCTCCCCTTCACGAGCTGGCGGGGACCCGGCGGTGCGTACGGGCCTCGCCGGAAGATGAGAGGCCCCCTTGAGCCAGAGTCGACACGTCCCGGTGATGCTCCAGCGGTGCCTGGACCTGCTGGCGCCCGCCCTGGAGCGCCCGGGAGCGGTGGTCGTCGACTGCACCCTCGGCCTCGGCGGGCACAGCGAGGCGCTGCTGGCCCGCTTCCCCGAGGCGCTGCTGATCGGCCTCGACCGGGACAAGGAGGCGCTGCGCCTGTCCGGCGAGCGGCTGGCGCCCTTCGGCGAGCGCGCCACCCTCGTGCACGCCGTCTACGACGAACTGCCCGACGTCCTGCGCCGGCTCGGCATCGCGCGCGTGCAGGGCGTCCTGTTCGACCTCGGTGTCTCCTCCATGCAGCTGGACGAGGCCGACCGCGGCTTCGCCTACGCCCAGGACGCACCCCTGGACATGCGCATGGACCAGACGAGCGGCATCAGCGCCGCCGAGGTCCTCAACACCTACCCGGCGGGCGAACTCGTGCGCATCCTGCGCGCGTACGGCGAGGAGAAGCAGGCCAAGCGGATCGTGTCCGCGATCGTGCGCGAGCGGGACAAGGAGCCGTTCAGCAACAGCGCGCGGCTCGTCGAGCTGATCCGGGACGCCCTGCCGCAGGCCGCCAAGCGCACCGGCGGCAACCCCGCCAAGCGCACCTTCCAGGCCCTGCGCATCGAGGTCAACGGCGAGCTGTCCGTCCTGGAGCGGGCGATCCCGGCGGCGGTGAAGGCCCTCGACGTCGGCGGGCGCGTCGCCGTGCTGTCGTACCAGTCGCTCGAGGACCGGTTGGTCAAGCAGGTGTTCGCGGCCGGTGCCGCGTCCACCGCGCCCCCCGGGCTGCCGGTCGTACCGGAGCGGTACCAGCCGCGGCTCAAGCTGCTCACGCGGGGTGCCGAACTTCCCACCGAGGAAGAGGTCGCCGAGAATCGCCGGGCCGCACCGGCGAGGCTCCGCGGCGCCGAGCGCATCAGGGAGGACGCCGAGTGAGCGAGACGGGCCGGTTGGATTCCCGAACTCACCGGGGGAGCTGTGGGTAGGAGACCCGAACTGAGGGGGCGGGCCGCGCGACTGGCCCGGCTCTTCCCGGCCGGCCGGGCCCGGGCCGCCCGCGCCCCGTTCGTCCTTCTCGTCGTCCTGTTCCTCGGCGGCGGCCTCATCGGGCTGCTGGTGCTGAACTCGGCCCTCAGCGAGGGCTCGTTCAAACTGGCCGACCTGCAGAAGCGGACGAAGAACCTCACCGACGAGGAGCAGGCCCTCCAGCGGGACATCGACGCCTACTCGGCCCCCGACGCCCTCCAGCGCCGGGCCCGCGAGCTCGGCATGGTCCCCGGCGGCGACCCGGCCTTCCTCGGCACCGACGGCAGGGTCAAGGGCGTCCCGAGCGCCGCCCCCCGGTCGGCCGCCCTGACCGTCCCGGTCGCCCCCGAGGTGCTGACCCCGGCCCCTGCCCTCTCCCCGACGGGGGCCACGCTCCCCGCCACCGCGCAGGCCCCGGACCAGTCCGTCCCCGGCGGCCCCCAGCCCACTCCCGCGCTCCCCGCCCCGGCAGCGGCAGTCCCCCCGCCGCCCACGCTCCCCCAGCCCACCCCGACCCCCGGAGGGTGACGCACGTGTCCGACAGGGAAGCACCACGCCGTCGTGTGCCGGGACCTGCCAAGCCATCGCGGCCCGCGGGCGCCGCGCAGCGCAGGCCCGGGCCCGGTGCGCGTCCGGTGCGGCGGCCGGGCGACGCGCGGTCGTCGGCCCAGCAGACCCTCCGGCTCGGGAGCCCGCGGCCCCGGCTGCGCATGGTCAGCCTCATGCTGACGCTGGTGCTGCTCGCCTTCGTCGTACGGCTGCTGCAGGTACAGGCCGTGGACGCCAGCGCGTACGCCGCGCGGGCCGAGCAGAACCGGTATGTCGTGCACACGCTGGCCGCAGCGCGCGGCGGGATCACCGACCGCGGCGGTGTGGCCCTCGCCGTCAGCGAGGACGCGTACGACATCACGGCCGATCCGACGATGTTCACCAGAAAGCAGCTGAATATCGACGACGGGCCCGAGCAGGCCGCCGCGCTGCTCGCCCCGATCCTCGGGCAGGACCAGTCCGCGATCGTGGACAAGCTGCGGCCCAAGAACAAGAACTCCCGGTACACCCGGCTCGCCACCCGGCAGACCCCGCAGGTCTGGAAACAGATCAAGGACCTGAAGAGCACGCTCGCCACGAAGGCGGGGACGGACAAGAGCACCGCCAATGTGCTGGCCGGCGTCTTCGCCGACCCCAGCAGCCAGCGCGTGTACCCGAACGGCGACCTCGCCGCCGGGCTGCTGGGCTGGGTCAACGCCGACGGCCAGGGCGGCGGCGGCATCGAGCAGGAGCTGAACAAGAAGCTGTCGGGCAAGGACGGCAAGATCCGCTACGCCCAGTCCGGCGGGCGCGAGGTGCCCACGGCCGGGTCCAACGAGACACCCGCCGTACCCGGCTCCGACGTCGAGCTGACCATCGACCGCGACATCCAGTGGGCCGCGCAGAAGGCCATCACCGAGCAGGTGGAGAAGTCCGACGCGGACCGCGGGTACGTCGTCGTCCAGGACACCCGTACCGGGCAGATCCTGGCCATGGCCAACGCCCCCGGCTTCGACCCGAACAACCTGTCCAAGGCGGACGCTGAGGCCATGGGCAACGCGGCCCTCCAGGACGCCTACGAGCCGGGCTCCACCGCCAAGGTGATGTCCATGGCCGCCGTGCTGGAGCAGAAGGCGGCGACCCCGCTCACCCATGTCGTCGTCCCCAACCGGCTGCACCGCGGCGACCGGCTCTTCCAGGACGACGTCGACCACGACACCTGGTACCTCACGCTGAACGGCGTGCTCGCCAAGTCCAGCAACATCGGGACCATCCTGGCCACCGGCCAGCTCGGCGCGACGCAGTCCCAGGCGAACAAGGTCCTCTACTCCTACCTGCGCAAGTTCGGCATCGGCAGCTACACCGGACTCGGCTTCCCCGGCGAGACCCCCGGCATCCTCGCGCCGTACCAGAAGTGGTCCACCTCGCAGCAGTACACGATTCCTTTCGGCCAGGGTTTCTCCATCAACGCCGTACAGGCCGCCTCCGTGTACTCGACCATCGCCAACGGCGGGGTCCGCATCGAGCCGACCCTGGTGCGCGGCACCAAGGGGGCCGACGGACGCTTCACCCCCTCGCCGAAGCCCCAGGAGACACGGGTGGTCAGCAACACCACCGCCGAGACGCTCGCCCAGATGCTGGAGTCCGTCGTCGACGACGAGCAGGGCACCGGCATCAAGGCCCGCATCCCCGGCTACAACGTCGCCGGCAAGACCGGCACGGCCAACCGCGTGGATCCGGCCACCGGCAAGTACCGCGGCTACACCTCGTCGTTCGCCGGCTTCGCCCCCGCCGACAACCCCCGGATCACCGTCTACTGCGCCATCCAGAACGCCACCTCCGGCAGCTACTACGGCGGCCAGATCTGCGGCCCCATCTACAAGCAGGTGATGGAGTTCGCCCTGAAGACCCTCCAGGTCCCGCCGACCGGGGGCCGGTCCGCCGACCTGCCCGTCGACTACAAGCCCTGATCAGCACACCGGAACACCAGGAACGAACTCGTGACGACGATCACCCCGGACCCCGGGAACCAAGGTGCCCCCCGCCCCTCACTTCGCTCCGGAGCGGGTGCGCCCGGTACGCTCACCGCCGTGCCACACGCTGATCAGTCCCAAACCACCCAGAAGGGCGCTTCCGTGACATATCCGGGACCGCCGCGTCCGGTTCAGGTCTCCGCCACACCCCTCGCGGAACTGGCCGATCAGCTGGGTGCCGCCGCCGCGGACAGCTCCGCCGAGGTCACGGGGATCACCCACGACTCGCGCGCCGTCCGCCCCGGCGACCTGTACGCCGCTCTCCCGGGCGCCCGCCTGCACGGCGCCGACTTCGTCACCCAGGCCGCCGGCCTCGGCGCGGTCGCCGTGCTCACCGACCCGACCGGCGCCGAGCGCGCCGCCGCGACCGGGCTGCCGGTCCTCGTCGTGGCCGACCCGCGCGCGCGGATGGGCGAACTCGCGGCGACGATCTACGGCCACCCCGGCCGCGACCTGCTCCAGATCGGCATCACGGGCACCTCGGGCAAGACCACCACCGCCTATCTGGTCGAGGGCGGGCTGCGCACCGCGAAGTCCACCGGCCTGGTCGGCACGGTCGAGATGCGCATCGGCGACGAGCGCATCAAGTCCGAGCGCACCACCCCCGAAGCCACCGACCTGCAGGCCCTGTTCGGCGTCATGCGGGAGCGCGGCGTCGAGGCGGTCGCCATGGAGGTCTCCAGCCACGCCCTGGTCCTCGGCCGGGTCGACGGCTGTGTCTTCGACATCGCCGTGTTCACCAACCTCAGCCCGGAGCACATGGAGTTCCACTCCGACATGGAGGACTACTTCCGGGCCAAGGCGCAGCTGTTCACGCCGCAACGCAGCAGACTCGGCGTGATCAACGCCGACGACGCCTACGGCCGCCGGCTGGCGAAGGAGGCCACCGTCCCGGTCGTCACCTTCTCCGCCGAGGGCCACCCCGACGCCGACTGGCGCGCCGAGCACGTCGAGGTCGGCCCGATGGACTCCACGTTCACCGTCGTCGGCCCGAACGGCGAGCGGATCCAGGCCAGGTCGCCGATCGCCGGCCCCTTCAACGTGGCGAACACCCTCGCCGCCGTCGTGGCCCTCGCCGCCGCCGGTCTCGACCCGCAGACCGCGGCTGACGGCATCGCCGCCGTACCGGGCGTCCCGGGCCGTCTGGAGCGCGTGGACGCCGGCCAGCCCTATCTCGCGGTCGTCGACTACGCCCACAAGACCGACGCGGTCGAATCGGTGCTCAAGGCGCTGCGCAAGGTCACCAAGGGCCGGCTGCACGTCGTCCTCGGCTGCGGCGGCGACCGCGACCAGACCAAGCGCGCCCCGATGGGTGCCGCCGCGGCCCGGCTCTCCGACACGGCCGTACTGACCTCCGACAACCCCCGCTCCGAGGATCCGCTCGCGATCCTCGCGACCATGCTCCAGGGAGCCGCCTCGGTGCCCGCGCACGAGCGTGGCGAGGTGCTCCTCTTCGAGGACCGGGCCGCGGCGATCGCCGCCGCCGTGGACCGCGCCCAGGCCGGCGACACCGTGCTGGTCGCGGGCAAGGGCCATGAGCAGGGCCAGGACATCGCCGGTGTGGTCCGTCCCTTCGACGACCGCCAGGTGCTCCGCGCAGCCATCCAGAAGACCCAGGGATGAAAATCCAGAAGACCCAGGGGATGAACTTGTGATCGCCCTCTCCCTCGCCGAGATCGCAGCAGTCGTCGGCGGGCAGACGCACGACATACCGGATCCGTCCGTCCAGGTCACCGGGCCGGTCGTCCGTGACTCCCGCGAGGTGGTGCCGGGCAGCCTGTTCGCCGCCTTCGTCGGTGAGCGCGTGGACGGCCACGACTTCGCACCGCAGGTCGTCGAGGCGGGCGCGGTCGCCGTACTGGCGTCGCGCCCGGTCGGCGTGCCCGCGATCGTGGTCGAGGACGTGCAGACCGCCCTCGGCGCCCTCGCCCGGCACGTCGTACGCCGGCTCGGCGCGACCCTCGTCGCCCTGACCGGCTCGGCCGGCAAGACCAGCACCAAGGACCTCATCGCGCAGGTCCTGCGGAGCAAGGCGCCGACAGTGTTCACGCCCGGTTCGCTCAACAACGAGATCGGCCTGCCGCTGACCGCGCTGACCGCCACCGAGGAGACGCAGTTCCTCGTGCTGGAGATGGGCGCCCGCGGCATCGGGCACATCCGCTACCTCACCGACCTGACTCCGCCGAAGATCGGCCTGGTGCTCAACGTCGGCACCGCCCACATCGGCGAGTTCGGCGGCCGTGAGCAGATCGCCGAGGCCAAGGGCGAGATCGTCGAAGGCCTTCCGGAGGACGGCGCGGCGATCCTCAACGCGGACGACCCGCTGGTCCGGGCCATGGCCCCCCGTACCAAGGCGAAGGTGGTCCTTTTCGGAGAGTCGGCCGAAGCGGACGTACGCGCCGAGAACGTGCGACTCACGGACAGCGGACAACCAGCCTTCAGGCTTCACACACCCTCCGGTGCAAGCGATGTGACCATGCGCCTGTACGGTGAGCACCACGTGTCGAACGCGCTCGCCGCGGCCGCCGTCGCCCATGAGCTGGGCATGTCCGCGCAAGAGATCGCCACCGCGCTCTCGGAGGCGGGCACCCTCTCCCGCTGGCGCATGGAGGTCACCGAGCGCCCGGACGGCGTGACCATCGTCAACGACGCCTACAACGCCAACCCCGAGTCCATGCGGGCCGCCCTTCGGGCGCTCGCGGCCATGGGCCAGGGGCGCCGCACGTGGGCGGTGCTCGGCAAGATGGCCGAGCTGGGGGACGAGGCGCTCGCCGAGCACGACGCCGTCGGACGGCTCGCCGTCCGGCTCAACGTCAGCAAGCTCGTCGCCGTCGGGGGGATTGAGGCCTCCTGGCTGCAACTGGGCGCATATAACGAGGGTTCGTGGGGTGAGGAGTCGGTGCACGTGTCCGACGCACAGGCGGCGATCGACCTGTTGCGCAGCGAGTTGCGCCCGGGGGACGTCGTCCTCGTGAAGGCGTCCCGATCGGTGGGTCTGGAGAGCGTCGCCCAGGCGCTCGTCGAGACCGCTGCCGAGGGCGAGGTTGCCGCCCGATGATGAAGCAGATCCTGTTCTCAGGAGTCATTGGCCTCTTCCTGACGCTGATCGGCACGCCGCTGCTGATCAAGCTCCTCGCGCGCAAGGGCTACGGCCAGTACATCCGTGACGACGGCCCGCGCGAGCACGCCAGCAAGCGCGGTACGCCGACGATGGGCGGTATCGCCTTCATCCTGGCGACGATCGCCGCGTACTTCCTGAGCAAGCTCATCACCGGTTACCCGCCCACCTACTCCGGGATCCTGGTCCTCGGCCTGATGTTCGGCATGGGCCTGGTCGGCTTCCTCGACGACTACATCAAGATCGTCAAGCGGCGTTCGCTGGGTCTGCGGGCCAAGGCGAAGATGGCCGGCCAGCTGATCGTCGGCATCTCGTTCGCCGTGCTGTCGCTGATGTTCGCCGACGCGCGCGGCAACACCCCGGCCTCCACCAAGCTGTCCTTCATCACCGACTTCGGCTGGACGATCGGCCCGGTGCTGTTCGTCGTCTGGGCGCTGTTCATGATCCTCGCGATGTCGAACGGCGTGAACCTGACCGACGGTCTGGACGGTCTGGCCACCGGCGCCTCCGTGCTGGTCTTCGGCGCCTACACGTTCATCGGCGTCTGGCAGTTCCAGGAGTCCTGCGCCAACGCGCAGACCCTGACCAACCCGGCCGCCTGCTACGAGGTGCGCGACCCGCTCGACCTCGCGGTGATCGCCTCCGCGCTGATGGGTGCCTGCCTCGGCTTCCTGTGGTGGAACACCTCGCCGGCGAAGATCTTCATGGGCGACACCGGCTCGCTCGCCCTCGGCGGTGTCCTCACGGGTCTGGCCATCCTCTCCCGCACGGAACTGCTGGTGGCCATCATGGGCGGCCTGTTCGTCCTCATCACCATGTCGGTCGTCATCCAGGTCGGCTCCTTCCGGCTCACCGGCAAACGCGTCTTCCGGATGGCACCGCTCCAGCACCACTTCGAACTCAAGGGCTGGTCCGAAGTCCTGGTGGTGGTCCGATTCTGGATCATCCAGGGAATCTGTGTGATCGTCGGACTGGGCCTCTTCTATGCGGGATGGGCAGCGGAAAAGTGACCTCCACCTCGGAGCCCTCCGACTTCCAGGGCAAGCGCGTCGTCGTCGCCGGCCTCGGCGTCTCCGGCGTACCGGCGGCCAAGGTGCTGCACGCGCGCGGGGCGATCGTCACGGTCGTCAACGACGGCGACGACGCACGCGCGCGTGAGCAGGCCGCGGAGCTGGAGGCGCTCGGCATCACCGTGCGCCTCGGCGACGGGGCCACCCTGCCGGAGGGCACCGAGCTGATCGTCACCGCGCCCGGCTGGAAGCCGGACAAACCGCTGTTCCTGGCGGCCGGGAAGGCGGGCGTGCCCGTCTGGGGCGATGTCGAGCTGGCCTGGCGCCTGCGCGGCCCCGACGCGGCGCCCTGGCTCGCCGTCACGGGCACCAACGGCAAGACCACGACCGTGCAGATGCTGGCGTCGATCCTCGAGGCCGCGGGCCTGCGCACGGCCGCCGTCGGCAACATCGGCGTGTCCCTGCTGGACGCGGTCCTCGGCGAGGAGCGGTACGACGTCCTGGCCGTGGAGCTGTCCAGCTACCAGCTGCACTGGGCGCCGTCCCTGCGCGCCCACTCGGCGGCCGTCCTCAACCTCGCCCCGGACCACCTCGACTGGCACGGCTCGATGGAGGCCTACGCCGCCGACAAGGGGCGTATCTACGAGGGCAATCGGGTCGCCTGCGTCTACAACGTGGCCGACAAGCTCACCGAGGAGCTGGTGCGCGAGGCCGACGTCGAGGAGGGCTGCCGGGCCGTCGGCTTCACGCTCGGCACCCCCGGGCTCTCCCAACTCGGGGTCGTGGACGGCGTCCTGGTCGACCGCGCCTTCGTGGAGAACCGGCACAAGAACGCGCAGGAGCTGGCCGAGGTCGGCGACGTCAACCCGCCGGCCCCGCACAACATCGCCAACGCCCTTGCCGCGGCGGCCCTCGCGCGTGCCTTCGGGGTGCCCGCCACGGCCGTACGCGACGGCCTGCGGGCCTTCCGGCCGGACGCCCACCGCATCGCGCACGTCGCCGACATCGACTCCGTGGCCTACGTGGACGACTCCAAGGCCACCAACACGCATGCCGCCGAAGCGTCGTTGGCGTCATATGAGTCGATTGTATGGATTGCGGGCGGTCTGGCGAAGGGTGCGACCTTCGACGAGCTGGTCACCAAGTCGGCGCGGCGGCTGCGCGGTGCCGTCCTGATCGGCGCCGATCGTGCCCTGATCCGCGAGGCCCTCGCGCGACACGCCCCGGAAGTACCCGTCGTCGACCTCGACCGGACCGACACTGAGGCGATGGTCCAGGCGGTGACGGAAGCGAAACGGCTCGCGCAGCCCGGTGACACGGTGCTGCTGGCCCCGGCCTGCGCCTCCATGGACATGTTCACCAACTACAACCAGCGCGGTGACGCGTTCGCGGCGGCGGTCCGCGAACTCGAAGCCTGACCCCGGCCGCCCGCCGGGCGGATCTAGGGAGGGACGCGTGGGACGGTCGACGTTCAGTGGAGGCGCCGATGCCCAGTAGCCGAACCGGTCGGCCGCCCGTGCAGGGGGCGGCCCGCCGGCCCGCCGTCCCCGGGCCCCGGCGCCACAGCCCCGTACAACGGCTGTACGCGCGCGCGCGAAAGGCCTGGGACCGTCCGCTGACCGCCTACTACCTGATCCTCGGCGGCAGTGTGCTGATCACCGTGCTGGGCCTGGTCATGGTCTACTCGGCCTCCCAGGTCACCGCGCTGCAGATGTCGCTGCCGGGGTCGTACTTCTTCCGCAAGCAGCTGCTGGCCGCCGTGCTGGGCGGCATACTGCTGTTCGTGGCCTCCCGCATGCCGGTGAAGCTGCACCGCGCGCTGGCCTACCCGATCCTGATCGCCGCCGTCTTCCTGATGGCCCTGGTGCAGGTGCCCGGGATAGGGATGTCGGTCAACGGCAACCAGAACTGGATCTCCCTCGGCGGCTCCTTCCAGATCCAGCCCAGCGAGTTCGGCAAGCTGGCCCTGGTGCTGTGGGGCGCGGACCTGATCGCGCGCAAGCAGGAGAAGAAGCTGCTGACCCAGTGGAAGCACATGCTCGTGCCGCTGGTGCCGGGCACCTTCCTGCTGCTCGGGCTGATCATGCTCGGCGGTGACATGGGCACCGCGATCATTCTCACGGCGATCCTGTTCGGCCTGCTGTGGCTCGCCGGGGCGCCGACGAGACTCTTCGTCGGCGTGCTCCAGATCGCCGTCCTGATCGGTTTCGTCCTCATCAAGACCAGCCCCAACCGGATGGCCCGGCTCGCCTGCATCGGCGCCACCGAGCCCAAGGCGGGGGCCGCCGACTGCTGGCAGGCCGTGCACGGCATCTACGCCCTCGCCTCCGGCGGACTCTTCGGCTCCGGTCTCGGTGCGAGTGTGGAAAAATGGGGGCAACTCCCGGAGGCCCACACCGACTTCATCTTCGCCGTCACCGGCGAGGAACTGGGGCTGGCGGGGACGCTGTCGGTGCTCGCCCTGTTCGCGGCTCTAGGCTATGCGGGTATCCGCGTGGCCGGACGCACGGAGGACCCCTTCGTGAGGTATGCCGCGGGAGGCGTGACCACCTGGATCACCGCCCAGGCGGTGATCAACATCGGTGCGGTGCTCGGTCTGCTGCCGATCGCCGGCGTCCCCCTCCCGCTGTTCTCCTACGGAGGGTCCGCCCTGCTGCCGACCATGTTCGCCATCGGGTTGCTGATCGCCTTCGCGCGCGACGAGCCCGCTGCGCGGGCAGCGCTTGCGATGCGGCAACCTCGCTTTGGTAGAAAGCGGGCGGGAGGCCCCGGCTCCGGCCGGAAGCCTCGGAGATGGAACACGATGCGACGGCGTGCCTCGGTGGCGCGCTCGTCCGGAGAGCGGTGAATTTCGGTGCATGTCGTACTCGCCGGTGGGGGGACCGCCGGCCACATCGAGCCCGCGCTCGCCCTCGCGGACGCCCTGCGCAGGCAGGACCCGACCGTGGGGATCACGGCCCTGGGCACGGAGCGCGGCCTGGAGACCCGGCTCGTCCCCGAGCGCGGTTACGAGCTGGCGCTGATCCCCGCGGTGCCGCTGCCCCGCAAGCCCACCCCTGAGCTGATCACCGTCCCGGGACGGCTGCGCGGCACCATCAAGGCCGCCGAGCAGATCCTGGAGCGCACCAAGGCGGACGTCGTGGTCGGTTTCGGCGGCTATGTGGCCCTGCCCGGCTATCTGGCCGCCAAGCGGCTCGGCGTGCCGATCGTGATCCACGAGGCCAACGCCCGCCCCGGTCTGGCCAACAAGATCGGCTCGCGGTACGCGGCCCGGGTCGCCGTCTCCACGCCGGACAGCAAGCTGCGCGACGCCCGCTACATCGGCATCCCGCTGCGCCGCTCCATCGCCACCCTGGACCGGGCCGCCGCCCGGCCGGAGGGCCGCCACCGCTTCGGCCTCGACCCCAACCTGCCCACGCTGCTCGTCTCCGGCGGCTCCCAGGGCGCCCGGCGTCTGAACGAGGTGACCCAGCAGGTCGCCCCGTGGCTGCAGCAGGCCGGTATCCAGATCCTGCACGCGGTCGGCCCGAAGAACGAACTGCCGCAGGTGCATCAGATGCCGGGAATGCCCCCCTATGTCCCGGTAAGTTACTTGGATCGGATGGACCTCGCGTACGCCGCGGCGGACATGATGCTCTGCCGCGCGGGCGCGATGACCGTCGCCGAACTCTCCGCCGTCGGGCTCCCGGCCGCCTACGTCCCGCTGCCCGTCGGCAACGGGGAGCAGCGGCTGAACGCCCAGCCGGTGGTGAAGGCGGGCGGCGGGCTCCTGGTCGACGACGCGGAGCTGACGCCCGAGTGGGTGCAGCAGAACGTCCTGCCCGTGCTCGCCGATCCGCACCGGCTGTACGAGATGTCCCGCTCGGCAAGCGAGTTCGGCCGCCGGGACGCCGACGAGCTGCTCGTCGGCATGGTGTACGAGGCGATCGCCTCGCGCCGTTAGGACCGTATGACGAAAGGGCAGTGAGCGTGGCCGGACCGACTACCGCCGAGCGCGGTGAACGCCAGCAGGGGTCGTCCGGCCCGCCGCCCGCCCGCGGGCTCAGGAGACCGCGCCTTCGTACGATGGTCATTCTGGCTGTGGTCGCCGTACTCCTCGGGGTCGGTGGCGCCTGGGTGTTGTACGGCTCCGCGTGGCTGCGCGTCCGGCAGGTCTCGGTGTCCGGCGCCGACGTCCTGACCTCCGCCGAGGTGCGCGAGGCGGCGGCCGTACCGGTCGGGGCGCCGATGATTTCCGTCGACACCGACGCCATCGAAGCCCGACTGCGCCGGAAACTGCCCCGAATTGACACGGTTGACGTGGTTCGGTCCTGGCCCCATGGGATCGGGCTGAAGGTGACCGAGCGCACTCCGGTCCTGCTTGTCCGAAAGGGTGGGGACTTCGTCGAAGTCGATGGCGAAGGTGTCCGTTTCGCTACGGTTGCGCAGGCGCCGAAGGCCGTACCGACGCTGGAACTGTCCGCCTCCCGTAAGGGTTCCGCAGCCGCCGGCTTCCGGCGGTTCGGCGTCGACCGGCTCGTGCGCGAGGCCGTCCGGGTCGCGGGTGACCTGCCGGCCGCCGTGGCGAAGGAGACCCGGACCGTCCAAGTCCGTTCCTACGACACCATCTCGCTGGCGTTGGCGGACGGCCGCACGGTGGCATGGGGCAGTGGTGACAACGGCCGGGCCAAGGCGCGGACCCTCACGGCTCTCATGAAAGCAGCTCCCGGCGCACGGCACTTCGATGTCAGCGTTCCCACCGCCCCTGCGTCATCGGGGAGTTGACGCACATCTGCGCAGGCCAGCACCCTGGTTGGGCACTGCTACGGCTGATCACATAGGGTGAAAAGAAAAACGGGAGGTTCGGCGTGTTCGTTGAACGTGCGCCACTTGTCGACTTAGTGTCCTGTTCAGAAGACTTCAGGGAACACACACACTGGTAACCCTAAACTTCAGGGTTAGGGTTCGGGTCGGCGTTACGGACCGTCCCATTCGGCATCCGTCGTCCCGGTGCGGGGCACCGCACGGCGGCGACAACGTAATTCGAGGCGAGAGGCCTTCGACGTGGCAGCACCGCAGAACTACCTCGCAGTCATCAAGGTCATCGGTGTCGGCGGCGGTGGTGTCAATGCCATCAACCGGATGATCGAGGTCGGTCTCAAGGGTGTCGAGTTCATCGCCATCAACACCGACGCACAGGCGCTGTTGATGAGCGACGCCGACGTCAAGCTCGACGTCGGTCGTGAACTCACCCGCGGACTCGGCGCCGGGGCCAACCCGGCCGTCGGCCGCAAGGCCGCCGAGGACCACCGCGAGGAGATCGAGGAGGTCCTCAAGGGGGCCGACATGGTCTTCGTGACGGCCGGCGAGGGCGGCGGCACCGGTACCGGCGGCGCCCCCGTGGTGGCCAACATCGCGCGCTCGCTGGGCGCCCTCACCATCGGCGTGGTCACGCGCCCGTTCACCTTCGAGGGACGGCGCCGCGCGAACCAGGC
The DNA here is from genome assembly GCF_001514035.1 of Streptomyces yokosukanensis. GTDB lineage: Bacteria > Actinomycetota > Actinomycetes > Streptomycetales > Streptomycetaceae > Streptomyces > Streptomyces yokosukanensis. The sequence goes on from NZ_KQ948213.1 coordinate 82,460, forward strand.
CGAGGACGGCATCGCCGAGCTGCGCGAAGAGGTCGACACCCTCATCGTCATCCCCAACGACCGGCTGCTGTCCATCTCGGACCGCCAGGTCTCGGTCCTGGACGCGTTCAAGTCCGCCGACCAGGTCCTGCTCTCCGGTGTCCAGGGCATCACCGACCTCATCACCACCCCCGGCCTGATCAACCTCGACTTCGCCGACGTGAAGTCGGTCATGTCCGAGGCCGGTTCGGCCCTCATGGGCATCGGCTCGGCCCGCGGTGACGACCGCGCGGTGGCCGCGGCCGAGATGGCGATCTCCTCGCCGCTGCTGGAGGCGTCCATCGACGGCGCCCGCGGTGTGCTCCTCTCCATCTCCGGCGGCTCCGACCTCGGTCTGTTCGAGATCAACGAGGCCGCCCAGCTGGTCAGCGAGGCCGCCCACCCCGAGGCCAACATCATCTTCGGCGCCGTCATCGACGACGCCCTCGGCGACGAGGTCCGGGTCACCGTGATCGCCGCCGGTTTCGACGGCGGCCAGCCGCCCGCCCGCCGGGACAACGTCCTCGGCTCGTCATCCACTTCGAGCTCCACCCGCCGCGAGGAGCCCGCCCCGGCCCGGCCGAGCGAGCCCAGCCGTCCGTCCTTCGGCTCGCTGGGCAGCGTCAAGCCGAAGGAGGAGCCGGAGCAGGTGCCCGAGCCGGTGGCGGAGATCCCGATCGCCCCGCCGATGCCGCCGGCGCCCCGGTCCTACTCGGACAGCACCGCCGAGGAGCTGGACGTGCCGGACTTCCTGAAGTGATAGGACCGCGCGAGAGCGTGAGCGGCGCGCACTTCGCCTTCACCGACCGGTGGGGCGGGGTGAGCGCCGCTCCGTATGAGGAGCTGAACCTGGGCGGCGCGGTCGGCGACGACCCCGAGGCCGTACGGGCCAACCGGGACATCGCCGCCAAGTCGCTCGGCCTCGACCCGGGCCGGGTCGTCTGGATGAACCAGGTGCACGGCGCCGACGTGGCCGTCGTGGAAGAGTCCTGGGGCACGGGGAGGCCGGTGCCGGAGGTCGACGCCGTCGTCACCACCCGCCGCGGACTCGCCCTCGCCGTTCTCACCGCCGACTGCGTGCCGGTGCTGCTGGCCGATCCCGTCGCCGGGGTCGTCGCGGCGGCGCACGCGGGCCGGCCCGGCATGGTCGGGGGAGTCGTCCCCGCCGCCGTAGGGGCCATGGTCGAACTCGGCGCCGAGCCGGGCCGGATCGTCGCCCGCACCGGACCGTCCGTGTGCGGACGGTGCTACGAGGTGCCGGAGCGGATGCGCGCCGAAGTGGCCGCCGTCGAGCCGGCGGCGCACGCCGAAACGAGTTGGGGTACGCCGGCGGTCGATGTGAGCGCCGGTGTGCACGCGCAGCTCGACCGGCTCGGGGTGTGCGACCGGGCGCAGGCGCCGGTGTGCACGCTGGAGTCGGACAACCACTTCTCGTACCGCCGCGACCGCACCACGGGGCGGCTCGCGAGCTACGTCTGGCTGGACTGATGGGGCATGACGGACCGTAAGACCGAACTCGCCGCAAATCTGGCGAAAGTGGAGGAACGCATCACCGCCGCCTGTGCGGCGGCGGGGCGAGGGCGGGAGGAGGTGACCCTGATCGTGGTCACCAAGACCTACCCGGCGAGCGATGTGCGGATCCTGTCGGAACTCGGTGTGCGCCATGTCGCGGAGAACCGGGACCAGGATGCTGCGCCGAAGGCCGCCGCGTGCGCGGATCTGCCACTGACATGGCATTTCGTCGGCCAGTTGCAGACCAACAAGGTCCGTTCCGTGATCGGTTATGCCGATGTCGTCCAGTCCGTCGACCGTGCCCGCCTCGTCACCGCGCTGTCCACGGAGGCGGTGCGGGCGCAGCGCGAGATCGGCTGCCTGATCCAGGTGGCGCTGGACGCGGGGGCGAGTGGCCGGGGTGAGCGCGGAGGCGCCGCGCCCGGCGGAATCGAAGAGTTGGCCGATCTCGTCGGCGAGGCGCCGGGGCTGCGGCTCGACGGGCTGATGACCGTCGCTCCGCTCGCCGGGGAGTACGCGGGACGCGAACAGGCGGCGTTCGGGCGGCTCATGGATTTGTCGACTGACCTGCGCCGAACTCATCCGGCTGCAACCATGGTGTCGGCAGGGATGAGTGCGGATCTCGAACAGGCCGTGGCCGCTGGGGCGACACATGTGCGCGTCGGCACTGCGGTACTCGGAGTCCGCCCCAAGCTCGGGTAACGTCGCCAAGAAGTCGGACCACAGCAGAAAATATGGTCAGTGCCTGTGAAGGCGGGCACAACGACCGCGTGGATCGCGGGCACTTGGCAGTCGTCAGCCGATCCACCACAGAGCGGAGGACTCAGAGCATGGCCGGCGCGATGCGCAAGATGGCGGTCTACCTCGGCCTCGTGGAGGACGATGGGTACGACGGCCGGGGATTCGACCCCGACGACGACTTCGAGCCTGAGCTGGACCCGGAGCCCGAGCGGGACCATCGACGACACGAACCCGCACACCAATCGCACAACGCACATCAGTCCCAAAGGGACGAAGAGGTGCGAATCGTGCAACCGCCCGCGCCCCGCGAGTCGGTGCCCCGTTCGACTTCGCTCGCCGCGGAATCCGGACGTCCCGCGCGCATCGCGCCCGTGGCATCCATCACACAAGAACGTCAGTCCCTGGAGAAGAACGCACCGGTGATCATGCCCAAGGTCGTGTCGGAACGAGAGCCGTACCGGATCACCACGCTTCACCCGCGGACGTACAACGAGGCCCGTACCATCGGGGAACACTTCCGTGAGGGCACCCCGGTGATCATGAATTTGACTGAGATGGATGACACAGACGCGAAGCGACTTGTCGACTTTGCGGCTGGTTTGGTGTTTGGTCTTCACGGCAGCATCGAGCGGGTGACGCAGAAGGTGTTCCTGTTGTCTCCTGCTAACGTCGATGTCACGGCGGAGGACAAGGCCCGCATCGCAGAGGGCGGGTTCTTCAACCAGAGCTGAGACGCACAACCGGATCGAAGTTCGGAAGAGCACGGAACAGGGGAGAGGGAAGCGCAGGCCATGAGCGTGTTCGTCACGGTGGTCCACACCGCGCTACTGGTGTTTCTCGCCGTGCTCATCTTCCGGCTGGTCATGGATTACGTGTTCCAGTTCGCCCGCTCGTGGCAACCCGGCAAGGCGATGGTGGTCGTACTCGAGGCCACCTACACTGTCACCGATCCACCGCTGAAGCTTCTGCGGCGGTTCATCCCGCCGCTGCGTCTCGGGGGCGTGGCGCTCGACCTGTCCTTCTTCGTACTGATGATCATCGTCTACATCCTCCTCTCCATCACGGAAAACTTCGTGTGATGAGGGTGGACGATACGGTCTTGCCGACTGCCGATGACTACGTTGAGGTGAAGAGATGCCGTTGACCCCCGAGGACGTGCGGAACAAGCAGTTCACGACCGTCCGCCTCCGAGAAGGCTATGACGAGGACGAGGTCGATGCCTTCCTCGACGAGGTCGAAGCCGAACTGACCCGTCTGCTCCGTGAGAACGAGGACCTGCGCGCCAAGCTGGCCGCGGCGACCCGTGCGGCCGCGCAGAACCAGCAGAACATGCGCAAGGGTCCGCCGGAGCAGGACCAGCAGCAGCATCCTCAGCAGCAGGGCATGCCGCAGCAGGGGATGCGAGGTCCCGGCGCTCCGGTGCCCGCCGGCATATCGGGCCCGCCGCAGCAGCAGATGGGTGGCCCCATGGGTGGTCCGCCCCAGCTGCCGAGCGGCGCCCCGCAGCTGCCCGCCGGTCCCGGCGGTCAGGGCGGCCCGCAGGGTCCCGGTCCGATGGGCCAGGGCCCCATGGGTCAGGGTCCGATGGGCCAGGGCCCCATGGGGCAGGGCCCGATGGGCGGACAGCCGCCCATGCAGCAGCAGATGGGCATGGGCGGTCCCATGGGTGGACCCGGTATGCCCGGTCAGGGCCCCGGTGGCGACAGCGCCGCCCGAGTCCTCTCGCTGGCCCAGCAGACCGCCGACCAGGCGATCGCCGAGGCCCGCTCCGAGGCCAACAAGATCGTCGGCGAGGCCCGCAGCCGCGCCGAGGGTCTGGAGCGTGACGCCCGTGCCAAGGCCGACGCCCTGGAGCGGGACGCGCAGGAGAAGCACCGCGTCGCGATGGGCTCCCTGGAGTCCGCCCGCGCCACGCTGGAGCGCAAGGTCGAGGACCTGCGCGGCTTCGAACGCGAGTACCGCACGCGCCTGAAGTCGTACCTCGAGTCCCAGCTGCGCCAGCTGGAGACCCAGGCCGACGACTCCCTGGCCCCGCCGCGCACCCCGGCCACCGCGTCGCTGCCGCCGTCCCCGGCGCCCTCCATGGCACCGGCCGGCGCGAGCGCCCCGTCCTACGGCGGCAACCAGACGATGGGCGGCAACCCCGCTCCGTCCGCCCCGTCCTACGGCGGTCAGCAGCAGATGACCCCGGCCATGACGCAGCCCATGGCCCCGGTCCGCCCGCAGGGCCCGTCCCCGATGGGCCAGGCACCCTCGCCGATGCGTGGGTTCCTGATCGACGAGGACGACAACTGAGCGCCGGGCACGGTGAGTAGTACGCCTTAGGCGTCGGCAGCGTTCAACAGGGCGGGGCCCCGGACTTCGGTCCGGGGCCCCGCCCTTTTTACGCGGGTTGCGGGTGTGCTTCAGGGGCTCGGGGAACCCCGCACGGTCCGTGGTCCGACGGAATCCACGCACAAGGGCCCGGCCTCCACCGAGTGGAGGCCGGGCCCTTCTCGCACTGCCCGGCGCCTACGCCTTCCGCAGCCGGAACGTCAGGCTCAGACCCTCGTCGGTGAACGGCTCACCGAAGCCGCCGTCGGCCTCGCCCTGGGCGAAGTCGGTCGACAGGACCTCGTCGGCGATCAGTTCGGCGTGCTCGGCCAGAGCGGCGATCACCGCGGGGTCGGTCGACTCCCAGCGCAGCGCGATCCGGTCGGCCACGTCCAGCCCGCTGTTCTTGCGCGCCTCCTGGATCAGCCGGATCGCGTCCCGGGCAAGGCCGGCCTGCCGCAGCTCCTCGGTGATCTCCAGGTCCAGTGCCACCGTGGCACCGGAGTCGGACGCCACCGACCAGCCCTCGCGCGGGGTCTCGGTGATGATCACTTCGTCCGGGGCGAGCGTGACCGTCTCACCGTCGACGGCCACCGACGCCGTGCCCTCGCGCAGGGCCAGGGACAGTGCGGCGGCGTCCGCGTTGGCGATCGCCTTCGCCACGTCCTGCACCCGCTTGCCGAACCGCTTGCCCAGCGCACGGAAGTTGGCCTTGGCGGTGGTGTCCACCAGGCTGCCGCCTCCCGCTGGACCAGCGGAGGAATCCGACAGCGACGCCAGCGAGGAGACGTTCAGCTCCTCCGTGATCTGGGTGTGCAGCTCGGGGGCGAGGGCCTCGAAGCCGGTCGCCGCGATCAGCGCGCGGGACAGCGGCTGACGGGTCTTGACGCCCGACTCCGCGCGCGTGGCCCGGCCCAGTTCCACCAGCCGGCGGACCAGGACCATCTGCTTCGACAGCTCCGGGTCGATCGCCGACAGGTCCGCCTTGGGCCAGGAGGCCAGGTGGACCGACTCCGGCGCGCCCGGGGTGACCGGCACGATCAGGTCCTGCCACACCCGCTCGGTGATGAACGGCGTGATCGGCGCCATCAGCTTGGTGACCGTCTCCAGCACCTCGTGCAGCGTGCGCAGCGCGGCCTTGTCGCCCTGCCAGAAGCGGCGGCGCGAGCGGCGGACGTACCAGTTGGACAGGTCGTCGACGAACGCGGACAGCAGCTTGCCGGCGCGCTGGGTGTCGTAGGCCTCCAGCGCCTGGGTCACCTGGTCGGTGAGCGCGTGGAGTTCGGACAGCAGCCAGCGGTCGATCAGCGGGCGCTCGGCCGGGGCCGGGTCCGCCGCGCTGGGCGCCCACTCGGACGTACGGGCGTACAGGGCCTGGAAGGCGACCGTGTTCCAGTACGTCAGCAGGGTCTTGCGGACGACCTCCTGGATGGTGCCGTGGCCGACCCGGCGGGCCGCCCACGGGGAGCCGCCGGCCGCCATGAACCAGCGCACCGCGTCGGCGCCGTTGGCGTCCATGAGCGGGATCGGCTGCAGGATGTTGCCCAGGTGCTTGGACATCTTGCGGCCGTCCTCGGCGAGGATGTGGCCGAGGCAGACGACGTTCTCGTACGACGACCTGTCGAAGACGAGCGTGCCGACGGCCATCAGCGTGTAGAACCAGCCGCGGGTCTGGTCGATCGCCTCGGAGATGAACTGCGCCGGGTAGCGGCTCTCGAACAGCTCCTTGTTCTTGTACGGGTAACCCCACTGCGCGAACGGCATCGAACCCGAGTCGTACCAGGCGTCGATGACCTCCGGCACGCGCGTGGCCGTCTTTCCGCAGCCGTCGTGGCGGCAGGCGAAGGTGACCTCGTCGATGTAGGGGCGGTGCGGGTCCAGGTTCGACTGGTCGGTGCCGGACAGCTCGGTCAGCTCCGCGCGGGAGCCGACGACGGTGAGGTGGTCGTCCTCGCAGCGCCAGATCGGCAGCGGGGTGCCCCAGTAGCGGTTGCGGGACAGCGCCCAGTCGATGTTGTTGTTCAGCCAGTCGCCGTACCGGCCGTGCTTGACCGTGTCGGGGAACCAGTTGGTCTTCTCGTTCTCCTGGACGAGGCGGTCCTTGATCGCCGTCGTGCGGATGTACCAGGAGGGCTGCGCGTAGTAGAGCAGCGCGGTGTGGCAGCGCCAGCAGTGCGGGTAGCTGTGCTCGTACGGCAGGTGCCTGAAGAGGAGGCCGCGCTGCCCCAGGTCCTCGGTGAGCTGTTCGTCCGCCTTCTTGAAGAAGACGCCGCCGACCATCGGCACGTCCGCCTCGAAGGTGCCGTCCGGGCGGACCGGGTTCACGACCGGCAGGCCGTAGGAGCGGCAGACCTTCAGGTCGTCCTCACCGAAGGCGGGGGACTGGTGGACCAGACCCGTACCGTCCTCGGTGGTGACGTAGTCGGCGTTCACCACGAAGTGCGCCGGCTCCGGGAACTCCACCAGCTCGAAGGGACGTTGGTAGTTCCAGCGCTCCATCTCGGCGCCGGTGAAGGTCTGGCCCGTGCTCTCCCAGCCCTCGCCGAGCGCCTTGGCGAGAAGCGGCTCGGCGACGACGAGCTTCTCCTCGCCGTTGGTCGCGACGACGTAGGTGACCTCCGGGTGCGCGGCGACCGCCGTGTTGGACACCAGGGTCCAGGGGGTCGTCGTCCACACCAGGAGCGCGGCCTGGCCGGCGAGGGGACCGGAGGTGAGCGGGAAGCGGACGTACACGGACGGGTCGACGACCGTCTCGTAGCCCTGCGCCAGCTCGTGGTCGGACAGGCCGGTGCCGCAACGCGGGCACCAGGGGGCGACACGGTGGTCCTGGACCAGCAGGCCCTTGGTGAAGATCTCCTTCAGCGACCACCAGACCGACTCCACGTACTCGGGGTCCATGGTGCGGTAGGCGTCGTCCAGGTCGACCCAGTAGCCCATGCGGGTCGTCAGCTCGGCGAAGGCGTCGGTGTGCCGGGTCACCGACGCGCGGCACTTGGCGTTGAACTCGGCGATGCCGTACGCCTCGATGTCCTGCTTGCCGGAGAAGCCCAGCTCCTTCTCGACGGCCAGCTCGACGGGCAGGCCGTGGCAGTCCCAGCCGGCCTTGCGGGCCACGTGGTAGCCGCGCATGGTGCGGAAGCGGGGGAAGACGTCCTTGAAGACACGCGCCTCGATGTGGTGGGCGCCGGGCATGCCGTTCGCGGTGGGCGGGCCTTCGTAGAACACCCACTCCGGGCGGCCCTCGGACTGCTCCAGGCTCTTGGTGAAGATCTTCTGGTCGCGCCAGAAGTCGAGCACGGCGTGCTCAAGAGCGGGCAGGTCGACCTGTGCGGGCACCTGGCGGTACGTCGGCGCTGTCATCTGCGAGCATCCTCCAACGGACTTGCTGCCTTCCGTCGGAGGGACGAGAGCCTTCGATCCTGTCTACGCCGTGTGCGGCGCGCTCCCGCGGTACCACCCTCCTTGGCCCTCCGTCGCGCCGTGCGCGCCGGTGAGCCCCCTCATTGGGGTCGCGAAACCGGTTCTACTCGTCCCAGCGCACTGGCTGCGGCTTTCTTCCGGCGGCTCCGGGGTGATCTTCACGTCGCGCTCGCCCCCGGGCTCACACCGTCCCCGGGTCGCTCTGGGCTGCGTACGCCGCTACTCGTCCCCATCCACGCTTTTCGCTGCGCCCAGTGTACGGCGCCGCACGGACAGCCGCGGACCGGATTTCCGCGCGGCGCGGTCGCCGGCGGTGCAGGGGGCCGGGATGACCCGAATGGCGTGAGGCCCGGCGCCCGGGTCCCTGGAGGCCGGGCCCGGCGGATTACCCGCCGGGGAGCTGGGCACAACGGATGCAGGCCCGCTGCGTGGGGGTGCGGGCGGGCGAATCGGGCGGTGTGCCCCGTTGCCGCGGGACTCAAGTCGATTTATCGTCCCAGCACGAATTCGCGGACACGATCACAATATGTGAAGGGGTCGCGGCCATGGTGGCGAAAGAGACCGCCGTACAGCAGCCGGCGACCGGCCGGCGCGGGGGCGCGGCCGCCTCCGGCACTGCGGCTGCCTCCGGTGGCGAGGCCAAGGGAGCGGCCGGCAAGAAGAGAGCCGCCCAGGAGAAGGCTCCCGAGAAGACCGAGGCCAAGCAGTCCGAGGCCAAGCAGTCCGAGGCCAAGCAGTCCGAGGCAAAGAAGTCCGAGGCGAAGGGCTCGGCCGGCAAGAAGGCTGTCGCCAAGAAGGTCGCCGCCAAGAAGGCCGCGGCGAAGGAGACGGTTGCCCGGAAGGCGGCGGTGACGGAAACGGCCGCCGAGAAGGAGACCGCAGCCAAGAAGAGCACGGCGAAGGAGGCCGCAGCGAAGAAGACCCCGGCGAAGAAGAACGCGGTGAAGAAGACCTCGGTGAAGAAGACCTCGGGGAAGAGAGCCGCTGCCGAGAAGGCGCCGGCCGGTGAGGCCGCCGGGAAGAAGGCGGCCGCCAAGGGGAAAGGGGCGGCGGAGGAGACGGCCGTCAGGAAGCCGGTGGCGAAGAAGGCCGGCGGCGGGAAGGCGGCCGCCGAGGGCGTCTCCACGGAGGCGGCCGACACGAGCACGGCCAAGAAAGCGGGCGCGGCGCGGGCCGCGAAGCAGACGGGAGCCACGACAGTGGTTGCGAAGAAGACTCCTGGCACGGCCACGGCGGACACCGCCGTTCCCAAGGCGCGCGTCGCCGCGGTGGAACCCGGCGAGCTGGCGGTGCGCCCCGGCGAGGACCCCTGGACCCCGGAAGAGGTCGCCGAGGCCCGTGCCGAACTGCTGTCCGAGGTGGAGCGGCTGCGCGCCGAGATCAGCTCCTCCGAGGCCTCCCTCGTGGGCCTGATGCGGGACTCCGGCGACGGCGCCGGAGACGACCAGGCCGACACCGGCACCAAGAACATCACGCGTGAGCACGAGATGGCGCTGGCCGCCAACGCGCGCGAGATGCTCATTCAGAACGAGCACGCCCTGGAGCGGCTGGACGCGGGCACCTACGGCCTGTGCGAGAACTGCGGCAACCCCATCGGCAAGGCCCGGATGCTGGCCTTCCCCAGGGCCACGCTGTGCGTCGAGTGCAAACAGAAGCAGGAACGTCGCTCCTGAGCGTGCCGGGCCGTGCCGTAGTCTCGTCCTCAGCCAGGCACCTAGGTTGAGGGACTCACGTGGCAGAGGCGGAGCGCATCATCGGTACGCCGGACACCCCGGACGACAGCGGCGAGCGGACGGCGGCGGCCGGGGCACCCGCCGGCTCCGGCGCGCCCGCCGCGCGCGGCGCGTCCGGTACGGGCGAGCAGCAGGTCCCGGCGGACGCGCGTGGCCGTCGCGGGCGCCGGATCGCCCTGCTGTTCGCGGTGGCCGCGTTCGCGTACGCCCTCGATCTGATCAGCAAGATGCTGGTGGTCGCCAAGCTGGAGGGCCGCGCGCCGATCAAGCTCGTCGGGGACTGGCTGGAGCTGAACGCCCTGCGCAACCCGGGTGCGGCCTTCGGCTTCGGTGCGGCCTTCACGGTCATCTTCACCGTGATCGCCGCGGCCGTGATCGTGGTGATCATCCGCCTGGCCCGCAAGCTCTACAGCTACCCGTGGGCCGTCGCGCTCGGCCTCCTGCTCGGTGGCGCCCTCGGCAACCTCACCGACCGGATCTTCCGGTCGCCGGGCGTGTTCGAGGGCGAGGTCGTGGACTTCATCGCGCCCAGGGGCTTCGCGGTGTTCAACCTGGCGGACTCGGCGATCGTGTGCGGCGGCATCCTGATCGTGCTGCTGTCCTTCCGCGGTCTGGACCCGGACGGCACGGTCCACAAGGACTGAGGTCACGGCACGCTTCGCAAGGCCCGGGACCGACGCCCTCCACAGCCGGTTCTCCACAGGCTCGGTCGGGCCCCTTCCGCCCGTCCGGCATACTCGACGGGTGAGCACGATTCCCGAGATCCGAACCCTGCCCGTGCCCGACGGCCTGGAGGGCGAGCGCGTCGACGCCGCCATCTCCCGCATGTTCGGCTTCTCCCGCACGAAGGCGGCCGAGCTGGCCGCGGCCGGCAAGGTCCAGGTCGACGGCGCGGTGGTCGGCAAGTCCGAGCGGGTGAGCGGCGGTGCCTGGCTCGAGGTCGAGATGCCGCAGGCGCCCGCGCCGGTGCAGGTGGTCGCCGAGCCGGTCGAGGGCATGGAGATCGTGCACGACGACGATGACGTGGTCGTGATCGTCAAGCCGGTCGGCGTGGCCGCGCACCCGTCGCCGGGCTGGAGCGGCCCCACCGTCATCGGCGGCCTGGCCGCGGCCGGGTACCGGATCTCCACTTCCGGCGCCGCCGAGCGCCAGGGCATCGTGCACCGCCTGGACGTCGGCACCTCGGGCCTGATGGTCGTCGCCAAGTCGGAGCGGGCGTACACCTCGCTCAAGCGCCAGTTCAAGGAGCGCACGGTCGACAAGCGCTACCACACCCTCGTCCAGGGCCACCCGGACCCGACGAGCGGCACGATCGACGCGCCGATCGGCCGCCACCCGCACCACGACTACAAGTGGGCGGTCACGGCCGACGGCAAGCCCTCGGTGACGCACTACGACCTCGTCGAGGCGTTCCGCGCCGCCTCCCTGCTGGACGTGAAGCTGGAGACCGGCCGCACCCACCAGATCCGCGTCCACATGTCCGCCCACCGCCACCCCTGCGTCGGCGACCTCACCTACGGCGCCGACCCCACCCTCGCCAAGCGGCTGCGTCTGACCCGCCAGTGGCTGCACGCCGTGCGCCTCGGCTTCGAGCACCCCGGGGACGGCCAGTGGGTGGAGTTCGAGAGCGGGTACCCCGAGGACCTGCAGACGGCCCTCGACAAGGTCCGCGAGGAGACCTACACATGAGCGGGCCGTACACCGTCCGGATCGCCGAGAACCCGGCCGACCGCGAGGCCTGCTTCGCGGTCCGCAAGGAGGTCTTCGTCCTCGAACAGGGCGTGGACGAGGACATCGAGTACGACGCCTACGACGCGGTCGCCGTGCATGTCCTGGCGGTCCGCGAGGACGGTGTGCCGCTCGGCACCGGGCGGCTGCTGCACGGCGCGGCCGCGGCGGCGAAGACCGGCGGGGACGCTTCGGTGGGCTCCCTGGGCCGGCTCGCCGTCAGTCGCGAGGCCCGTGGGCTCGGCGTCGGCGTGGCCCTGGTCCGGGCCATCGAGGACGTGGCACGCGCGCGTGGCCTGACCGCGGTGGACCTGCACGCCCAGACCCAGGCCCTCGGCTTCTACGAGCGCCTCGGCTACGCGCCGTACGGTCCGCAGTTCCCGGACGCCGGCATCCCGCACCGCGCGATGCGCCGCGCCCTGTAGGTGTTGCGCGGCGCCTTGCGGTGGCAGGCGTGCGCGCCGGCCGGATGGCAGGCTTGAGACCTGCCGTGTGATCGTCGACCCTCGGAGCGTCGGCCGTGGATCAGTTGGCTCTGCTGTTCGTCCTGCTGCTCGGGGCCCTGGTGAGCGTCCCGGTGGGCGACCGGTTCGGGGTACCGGCGCCGGTGCTGATGACGGTGTTCGGCGGGATCCTCGCGGTGGCCGACTTCGTGCCCGACGTCGACATCCCGCCGGATCTGATCCTGCCCGGTCTGCTGCCGCCGCTGCTCTACGCCGCCGTGCGGCGCACCTCCTGGCGCCAGTTCGCGGCCAACGTCCGCCCGATCTTCCTGCTGGCCGTCGCCCTGGTCTTCGTGACGACGGTGAGCGTGGCGTTCGTCGCCAACGCGATCGTGCCGGGGCTGCCGATGGCCGCGGCCGTCGCACTCGGCGCGCTGATCGCCCCGCCCGACCCGGTGGCCGCGACCAGTGTCGCCGGGCAGCTCGGGCTGCCCCGCCGTCTGGTGTCGATCCTGGAGGGCGAGGGGCTCTTCAACGACGTGACGGCCATCGTGCTGTACCACGTGGCGATCGCCGCGGTCGTGAGCGGCTCGTTCTCGCCGTGGCAGGCGGGGCTGGACCTCGTGCTGTCCGCCGTCGTCGCGGTGGTCGTCGGCCTGGTGCTCGGCTGGGGTGCGAACAGGCTGATGGACCTGCTGGGCGATCCGACACTGCAGATCGGCATGACCCTGCTGGTGCCGTACGCCTCTTACGTGCTCGCGGAGAAGCTGCACGGCTCGGGGGTGCTGGCGGTGCTCACCACGGCGCTCTTCCTCGCCGAGTACGCCACCGGCGCCGACGACGTGATGACCCGGCTGGCCGGGCACACCTTCTGGGACATCATCGACACGCTCGTCACGGGCGTCGCCTTCGGGCTCATCGGTCTCGAGCTGCACAACGCCATCCGCACGGCCGAGGGGCGCTGGGGCGAGCTGCTCGGCTGGGCCGCCGCCGTGGTGGGCGTGGTGGTCGTCGTACGGCTCGTGTGGCTGCTGCCCGCCACCTGGCTGACCAAGCGGTTGCACGCGCGGCGGGACTACGACGAGGAGATCCCGGTCAGCTGGCGGGAGACCGTCGTGATGTGGTGGTCCGGGATGCGCGGGGTGGCCTCGGTGGCGCTGGCGCTGGCCGTCCCGCTGAAGACCGACGACGGCTCGCCGTTTCCCGACCGGGACGAGATCGTCTTCATCGCCTTCGGGGTCATCATCGTCACGCTGGTCCTGCAAGGGCTCACCCTGCCGTGGCTGGTGAAGCGGCTCGGGGTGCGGGCCGACTCCGAGCGGGAGAAGCAGGTCGAGAAGGAGCTGGCGGTGCGGGCCGCGAAGGCGGCCAGGCGCAGACTGCGGGAGATCGAGCAGGTGGAGGACCTGCCCGAGGAGCTGTCGGAGCAGATGCTGCGGCGCGCCTTCGACATCGGCATCCGGATCAGCCCCGACATGGGCGGGGAGGAGCGGCGGGAGGCGCAGCACCAGCGGATCAAGCGGATCAAGCGGATCCGGAACATCCAGAACGAGATGCTGAGCGCGGCGCGGCACGAGGTCCTGGCGGCGCGGAGCGAGCCGGGGGCGGATCCGGAGATCGTGGACCGGGTGCTGCGGCATCTCGATGTGCGCAGCCTGCGGTGACCTGGGGTGGGGGGTGCTGACCCGCGCGGTGGACCTCGCCGAGCCGGAGCAGGTGTGCGGGGTGGCCCGTTCGGCGCCGCCGCACCGGCTGGCACCATGGCCTCATGAACATCATGCTTTTTCACTCGACCTACGGCCTGAGGCCCGCGGTGCGCCAGGCGGCGGACCGGCTGCGCGCGGCCGGCCACGAGGTGTGGGCGCCGGACCTCTTCGAGGGGCGCACGTTCGACACCGTCGAGGAGGGCATGGAGTCCAAGGACCGGATCGGCAAGGAGGAGTTGCTGAAGCGGGCTGTGCTGGCGGCGGCTCCGTACTCGGACCGCGGGCTGGTGTACGCCGGGTTCTCGCTCGGCGCCTCCATCGCCCAGACCCTCGCCCTCGGCGATGACAAGGCGCGCGGGCTGCTGCTTCTGCACGGTACGTCGGACATCGCGCCGAACGCGCAGGTGGACGAGTTGCCCGTGCAGCTGCATGTGGCCGAGCCGGACCCGTTCGAGACCGACGACTGGCTGAGCGCCTGGTATCTGGAGATGGGTCGCGCGGGCGCCGACGTGGAGGTCTACCGGTACGCCGGCGCCGGGCACCTGTACACCGACCCCGAGCTGCCGGACTACGACGCCGAGGCCGCCGAGTCCACCTGGCGGGTGGCGCTCGGCTTCCTCGACGGTCTGCAGTCCGCGTAGCCGCCGCTACACCGGGTCGTAGGTCCGCTCGATCTTCTGCGTCCCGCTGCGGGTGCGGTACGAGCGCTCCCACTTGGCGGTGGCACTCGCGTCGGTGCGGTCGGACAGGACGTAGTAGTCCATCTGGGCGCGGTCGGCGGTGATGTCCAGCACGCCGAAGCCGTGCCGGTCGGTGTCCACCCAGTGGACGTGCCGGTTGGCGGCCTCGATGAGCGGCGCGGCGATCACGGAGACCGTGCCCTCGGGGACCTTGACGATGTCGTCGAGGTTGTCGGAGGTCACCGAGGTGATGACGAACTCGGTGGCCGCCGACGGCGACAGCGGGTAGGTGCCCGCGTCCACCGGCACGTCGTTGGCCCAGGACATGTGGATGTCACCGGTCAGGAAGACGGTGTTGCCGATGGCGTTCGAGCGCAGGTGGTCGAGCAGCTCGCGGCGGTCGTGGGTGTAGCCGTCCCACTGGTCGGTGTTGACGCCGATGCCGTCCTGCGGGAGGTCGAGCAGCTTGGCGAGCGGCTTGAGCAGGTCGGCGGTGAGGGAGCCGACGACGAACGGGGCGATCATCACCGAGTTGCCGACCAGCCGCCACTTGGTGTCGGAGGCCTTGAGTCCCGCCTTCAGCCAGTCGAGCTGGGCGCGGCCGGTGATCGTCCGGTTCGGGTCGTCGACCGAGCCGCTGCCCGCGGACGCCTGCTGGGAGCGGAAGGAGCGCAGGTCCAGCAGGGACAGATCGGCGAGCTTGCCGAAGCGCAGCCGCCGGTAGGTGGTCCCCTCGACGGCGGGGCGCACCGGCATCCACTCGAAGTAGGCCTGCTTGGCGGCCGCCTTGCGGGCGGTCCAGGTGCCCTCGGCGCCCTCGGTGTGGTTGACCGCGCCGCCCGACCACGCGTTGTCGGCGAACTCGTGGTCGTCCCAGATCGCCACGACCGGCGCCTTCAGGTGCAGGGCCTGGAGATCGGGGTCGGTCTTGTACTTGCCGTGCCGGATCCGGTAGTCGGCGAGCGTGATGATCTCGTTGGCCGGCGCGTGCGGGCGCACGACCGTGCCGCGGGCCGCGTACTCGCCCGACTTGTACTCGTAGATGTAGTCGCCGAGGTGCAGCCACGCGTCCAGGTCGCTGCGCGCCGCGAGGTGACGGTAGGCGGCGAAGTAGCCGGCCTCCCAGTTGGCGCAGGTGACCACGCCGAAGCGCAGTCCGGACACGGCCGCGTCCGCCGCCGGGGCGGTACGGGTGCGGGCCGCCGGGGAGTCGGTGCCGCCGGCCGAGAAGCGGAACCAGTAGTCGGTCGCCGGCTGCAGGCCGCGGACGTCGGCCTTCACGGTGTGGTCGGAGGCGGCGGTCGCCTTGACGGAGCCCTTGGCGACGATGCTGGTGAACGCCTTGTCCTTGGCGACGACCCAGCTCACCTCGGTGTCCGGGCCGAGCCCGGAGCCGGGTACGGCCTCCGGGGTCGGGGTCACCCGGGTCCACAGCAGGACGCCGTCGGGCAGCGGGTCACCGGAGGCGACACCGTGCAGGAAGGCAGGGGCCTGGCCGGCGGCGCGCGCCGGAAGGGTGGCGGCGAGGGGGCCGGCCAGCACAGCGGTCGCCGCCGCGGCCTTGACGACCGTACGGCGGCGGGGCGAGAGGGAGCTGAGGCCTTCGATGGCCGGAAGTGATCTTTTACGACTGGTCACGGCCGATCAGGTTACTGACCGGTACGCACATAAGAGCGGGCGAACAGCCAATGTTCGCCCGCTCTTCACATGAAGGTCGGATTCCGACGCCTCGTCAGCCCTTGAGCGCCGCGCCGACGGCCTTGTCGAAGTCGGCCGCGGTCATGGGCGGGTTCTTGCCGTCGGGGCCCGTCACCGTCTTGTCGCCCACCTTCAGGGTCGGGGTGCCCTGTATGCCGTCCTTGTCGAAGATCTTGGACTCCTCCAGCGCCCACCTGTCGTAGGTGCCGTCCTTCACGGCCTTCTGGAACGCCGCGTTGCCCTTCAGGGCGGGGACCGTGTCGGCGATCTTGATCAGATAGGCGTCGTCCTTGAACTTGTCGTCCTGCTCGTCGGGGTGCCACTTCGTCGAGTACATCGCGGCCTTGAACTCGAGGAACGCCTCGGGGCTGACGTTGAGCGCGGCGCCGAGGGCGCTGAGGGCGTTCTTGGAGCCCACGCCGGGCAGGTTGTTGTCGAGGAAGGTGGCGCCGACGTAGCGGAGCTTGAACGTGCCGTCGGCGATGCCCTTGCGCACGGTCGGGCCGACGGACTGCTCGAACTGCGCGCAGACCGGGCAGCGCGGGTCCTCGTAGATGGTGAGGGTCTTCTTGGCGGTGCTCTTGCCGAGGACGACGGTCGTGCCGTCCGAGCCCGTGGTGTTGGCCGGCTTCACGAGCTTCTGGTCCTTCGCGGCGTCCCACCCGGTGGGCTTGTTCGCCTGGACGACGGCGTAGCCGATGCCGCCGGCCGCGGCCAGCACGGCCACCACCGAGGCGGCCACGACGACCTGCCGCCTGGCCTTGTCGCGCTTGGCCTGCCGCTCGCGCTCGGCGCGCAGGCGCTCTCGGGCCGCCGACTTCTCCGACTGGCTGTTCCGCTTGCTCATACTGGTGATCTCCGTGTGGGACGCGCACATGCCGTACGCGGGATACGTGTGGGGGACTGGGTGTGCTCGGATGCCGGCGCTCCGGCGCCGTCCGATGGGCGCTGGGAGCCGGCGTCGCTCAACCGCCGACGTTCAGCAGGCGGCGAGGACGGGCGAGCACGGCGGTCCACGCCGACCCAGGGAGTGCACGAAGAGCCGGTCGCGGGCGGCGGCCCGGCGCGGAGCCGGCCGGGGCTGCCGGCGGACCGGGGTCAGCCGGACGGCGACCGCGGCGACCGCGAGGAGCAGCGGCCGGAAGGTGGTGGCGGCGACGGCGCGCGCCAGCTGCAGCAGCGCCCGCTCGCCCCGGCGCAGCCAGGCGGCGGCGAGCAGGCCCACGCCGACGTGCGCGGCGAGCAGCAGCCAGGCGGCCGCCGGAGTGGCGTGCGCGAGCACTGCCTCGGGACGGCCGTGAGCGCCGGTCATCCGGGCCAGCGGGGTGCCGACGGCACCGCCCTCGCACAGCACCTTGAAGCCGAAGGCGTGCAGCGGGCCGGCGACCGGGCCGCCCGCGCGGCCGTAGCAGGTGTACTGGCCGGTGGTGAACACCGTGTCGGCCGTCAGTTCCAGCGGGATCAGCAGGGCCGCGATCGCACCGAAACCGCGCTCGCGGCCCGCCAGCGCGTACGCGGTGACGAACACGCCTGCGGAGACCGCCAGCACGGTCGCCACCGGCAGCGGGGCCCGGGACAGCAGCACGTGCGACGCGGTGCTGAGCGTCACGACGACAGCCGTGAACAGCGCCGCGCGCACGGCTCTGAGCTGGGTCCCGGATATGTCCATAGCAAAAGAAGAGTCTGTCACGCACGGGAGTAAAGGACCCCTAAAGGGTGCCTGTGAGTGCGCGAAGGTTACAGCCCCGGAATCCGGCCGTTGCGGAACAGGTCGACGAAGATCTGGTGGTCGGCACGCGCGCGTGCGCCGTAGCTGTGGGCGAAGTCCACCAGGAGCGGCGCGAAGCCCTCCTCGTCGGCGGCGAGCGCCGCGTCGATGGCCCGCTCGGTGGAGAACGGCACCAGGGACTCGCCGGAGGTGTCGTCCGCCGCCGCGTGCATCGCCGCGGTCGCCCGGCCCAGGTCGGCGACGACCTGCGCGATCTCCTCCGGGTCGTCGATGTCGCTCCAGTCCAGGTCGACGGCGTACGGCGAGACCTCGGCGACCAGCTGGCCCGAGCCGTCCAGCTCGGTCCAGCCCAGCCACGGGTCGGCGTGCGCCTGCAGGGCGCGCTGGGAGATCACCGTGCGGTGGCCCTCGTGCTGGAAGTAGCCGGCGACGGCCTGATCCGTGATGTGCCGGGAGACGGCCGGGGTCTGGGCCTGCTTGATGTAGATCACGACGTCGTTCTCCAGGGCGTCGCTGTGGCCCTCCAGGAGGATGTTGTACGACGGCAGGCCGGCCGATCCGATGCCGATGCCGCGGCGGCCGACGACGTCCTTCACGCGGTAGGAGTCCGGGCGGGCCAGGGAGGAGTCCGGCAGCGTCTCCAGATAGCCGTCGAAGGCGGCGAGGACCTTGTAGCGGGTGGCCGCGTCCAGCTCGATCGAGCCGCCGCCCGGCGCGAAGCGGCGCTCGAAGTCGCGGATCTCGGTCATCGACTCCAGCAGCTCGAAGCGGGTCAGCGAGCGGGCGGCCCGCAGGGCGCCCAGCAGCGGGCCCTCGGCGGTGTCCAGGGTGAACGGCGGCACCTCGTCGCTCTTGGCGCCCGTGGCCAGGGCGTGGATGCGCTCGCGGTAGGCGGCCGCGTAGATCGTCACCAGCTCGGCGATCTGCTCGTCGCTGAGCGCCTTCGCGTGCCCGATCAGCGCGATCGACGCCGAGAAGCGCTTCAGGTCCCAGGTGAAGGGGCCGACGTACGCCTCGTCGAAGTCGTTGACGTTGAAGACCAGGCGGCCGTTGGAGTCCATGTACGTGCCGAAGTTCTCCGCGTGCAGGTCGCCGTGGATCCACACGCGCGAGGTGCGGTCGTCCAGGTACGGGCCGCCGCGCCTGTCCGTCTCCAGGTCGCGGTAGAAGAGGCACGCGGTGCCCCGGTAGAACGCGAAAGCCGAAGCCGCCATCTTCCGGAACTTCACCCGGAACGCGGCCGGGTCGGCGGCCAGGAGCCGGCCGAAGGCGGTGTCGAAGACGGCGAGGATCTCCTCGCCGCGCTGCTCGTCGCTGAGCTGGGGGACCGACATCGCGGGGTGCCTCCTGGTGCATTGCCTGTACGACAGCGTCTCTGCCGTACCCAACGCACGAAGGTACGTGGGAGTGCCCGCCCAGTGTCAGTGGCGGGGCATAGACTTCGACGCTGACCCCAGAACTGTCCGTCCGCCTGTCGCCGAGTGTTTCCGTTGGAGGCCATACCGTGTCAAAGCCGCCCTTCACGCACCTGCACGTCCACACCCAGTACTCGCTGCTGGACGGTGCCGCGCGGCTCAAGGACATGTTCAACGCCTGCAACGAGATGGGCATGACGCACATCGCCATGTCCGACCACGGCAACCTGCACGGGGCGTACGACTTCTTCCATTCCGCGCAGAAGGCCGGAATCACCCCGATCATCGGGATCGAGGCGTATGTCGCCCCCGAGTCCCGGCGCAACAAGCGCAAGATCCAGTGGGGTCAGCCGCACCAGAAGCGCGACGACGTCTCCGGCTCCGGCGGCTACACCCACAAGACGATGTGGGCCACCGACAAGACGGGCCTGCACAACCTCTTCCGGCTCTCCTCCGACGCCTACGCCGAGGGCTGGCTGCAGAAGTGGCCCCGGATGGACAAGGAGACCATCGCCCAGTGGTCCAAGGGGATCGTCGCCTCCACCGGCTGCCCCTCCGGAGAGGTGCAGACCCGGCTGCGCCTGGGCCAGGACGAGGAGGCCCTCAAGGCCGCCGCCGACTACCAGGACATCTTCGGCAAGGACCGCTACTTCCTGGAGCTGATGGACCACGGGATCGACATCGAGCACCGGGTCCGCGAAGGCCTGCTCGAGATCGGCAAGAAGCTCGGCATCCCCCCGCTGGTCACCAACGACTCGCACTACACGTACGCGCACGAGGCCGGTGCCCACGACGCCCTGCTGTGCATCCAGACCGGCAAGAACCTCTCCGACCCGGACCGCTTCAAGTTCGACGGCACCGGCTACTACCTGAAGTCCACGGACGAGATGTACGCCATCGACTCCTCGGACGCCTGGCAGGAGGGCTGCGCCAACACGCTCCTCGTCGCCGAGATGGTGGACACCACCGGCATGTTCGAGGCGAAGAACCTCATGCCGAAGTTCGACATCCCCGACGGCTACACCGAGGTCACCTGGTTCAAGGAAGAGGTCCGCCTCGGGATGGAGCGCCGCTTCCCCGGCGGCGTCCCCGAGGACCGCCAGAAGCAGGCCGAGTACGAGATGGACGTCATCATCCAGATGGGGTTCCCCGGCTACTTCCTCGTGGTCGCCGACTTCATCATGTGGGCCAAGAACAACGGCATCGCGGTCGGCCCCGGCCGAGGCTCCGCGGCCGGCTCGATCGTCGCCTACGCCATGGGCATCACCGACCTCGACCCGATCCCGCACGGCCTGATCTTCGAGCGCTTCCTCAACCCCGAGCGCGTCTCCATGCCCGACGTCGACATCGACTTCGACGAGCGTCGGCGCGTCGAGGTCATCCGGTACGTGACGGAGAAGTACGGCGCCGACAAGGTCGCCATGATCGGCACGTACGGCAAGATCAAGGCCAAGAACGCGATCAAGGACTCCGCGCGCGTGCTGGGCTACCCGTACGCCATGGGCGACCGGCTCACCAAGGCGATGCCCGCCGACGTCCTCGGCAAGGGCATCGACCTGAACGGCATCACCGACCCCTCGCACCCGCGCTACAGCGAGGCGGGCGAGATCCGCGGGATGTACGAGAACGAGCCGGACGTGAAGAAGGTCATCGACACCGCCAAGGGCGTCGAGGGCCTGGTCCGGCAGATGGGTGTGCACGCGGCCGGCGTGATCATGTCCAGCGAGACCATCACCGAGCATGTCCCGGTCTGGGTGAGGCACACCGACAACGTCACCATCACGCAGTGGGACTACCCGAGCTGTGAGTCGCTCGGCCTGCTGAAGATGGACTTCCTCGGCCTGCGCAACCTCACGATCATGGACGACGCCGTCAAGATGGTGAAGGTCAACAAGGGCGTCGACATCGACCTCCTCGGCCTCCCGCTCGACGACCCGACGACCTTCGAACTGCTCCAGCGCGGCGACACCCTCGGCGTCTTCCAGTTCGACGGCGGCCCCATGCGCTCGCTGCTGCGGCTGATGAAGCCCGACAACTTCGAAGACATCTCCGCCGTGTCGGCGCTGTACCGCCCGGGCCCCATGGGCATGGACTCGCACACCAACTACGCGCTGCGCAAGAACAAGCTCCAGGAGATCACCCCGATCCACAAGGAGCTGGAGGAGCCCCTGGAAGAGGTCCTCGCCGTCACCTACGGCCTGATCGTCTACCAGGAGCAGGTCCAGAAGGCCGCCCAGATCATCGCGGGCTACTCGCTCGGCGAGGCCGACATCCTCCGCCGCGTGATGGGCAAGAAGAAGCCCGAGGAACTGGCGAAGAACTTCACCATCTTCCAGGCCGGCGCCCGCAAGAACGAATACAGCGACGAGGCCATCCAGGCCCTGTGGGACGTGCTGGTCCCGTTCGCCGGCTACGCCTTCAACAAGGCCCACTCGGCCGCGTACGGCCTGGTCTCGTACTGGACCGCCTATCTGAAGGCGAACTACCCCGCCGAGTACATGGCCGCGCTCCTGACCTCCGTCAAGGACGACAAGGACAAGTCGGCGATCTACCTCAACGAGTGCCGCCGCATGGGCATCAAGGTGCTCCCGCCGAACGTCAACGAGTCGGTGCACAACTTCGCCGCCCAGGGCGACGACGTGATCCTCTTCGGCCTCGAGGCCGTGCGCAACGTCGGCACCAACGTGGTCGAGTCGATCATCAAGAGCCGCAAGGCGAAGGGCAAGTACGCCTCCTTCCCCGACTACCTCGACAAGGTCGAGGCGGTCGCGTGCAACAAGCGCACCACGGAATCGCTGATCAAGGCCGGCGCCTTCGACACCATGGGCCACACCCGCAAGGGGCTCACGGCGCAGTACGAGCCGATGATCGACAACGTGGTCGCGGTCAAGCGCAAAGAGGCCGAGGGGCAGTTCGACCTCTTCGGCGGCATGGGCGAGGAGGAGAGCAGCGAGCCCGGGTTCGGGCTCGACGTGGAGTTCACCACCGAGGAGTGGGAGAAGACCTATCTGCTCGCCCAGGAGCGGGAGATGCTCGGTCTGTACGTCTCCGACCACCCGCTCTTCGGTCTGGAGCACGTGCTGTCCGACAAGGCCGACGCGGGCATCTCCCAGCTCACCGGCGGCGAGCACGCCGACGGCGCGGTCGTCACCATCGGCGGCATCATCTCGGGCCTGCAGCGCAAGATGACCAAGCAGGGCAACGCCTGGGCCATCGCCACCGTCGAGGACCTCGCCGGCTCCATCGAGTGCATGTTCTTCCCGGCCACCTACCAGCTGGTGTCGACCCAACTCGTCGAGGACGCCGTGGTGTTCGTCAAGGGCCGCCTCGACAAGCGCGAGGACGTCCCCCGGCTCGTCGCGATGGAACTGATGGTCCCGGACCTGTCCAACGCGGGCACCAACGCGCCGGTGATCCTCACCATCCCGGCCACCAGGGTCACCCCGCCCATGGTCAGCCGCCTCGGCGAGATCCTCAGCCATCACAAGGGCGACAGCGAGGTGCGGATCAAGCTGCAGGGCCCGCGCAAGACCACCGTGCTGCGCCTGGACCGGCACCGGGTCAAGCCCGACCCGGCGCTCTTCGGCGACTTGAAGGTGCTGCTCGGTCCGTCCTGCCTGGCCGGCTGACCCGCACCAGCGCGAGGACGCGCGCGAAGGGGCGCACCCGTCACGGGTGCGCCCCTCATGTGTGCCTGGGCTTCAAATGCCCTTATGCAGATGTCAGTTGTGGCCGAAGCGACGCTGGTGCGTGCGGGCTACGTCCGCGGGCGTACCCTGCGCGTCACGATGCTGGATCGCGTCCAGCGTGGCCTTCTCGGCCTGCTGCTGGCCGCGCTCGCTCTGCGAAGCCTTCGGCTGCTTACGTTCCTTCTTGTTCTTGGCCATGGTGATCTGCCTCCTGTGGGGGATCTAGGGGCCAGGGCCGCAATCAGATTCACATACGCTGACATCGGGCGCATGTCGGATAATTACCGTGTGTGACAGGGCGGGTGGACGCGCGCGAGCGGGAAACGCCACGCCGAAGATCCAGTTCCGGCCGTTAACCTTCGCGCGGTCGGGCAGACTCGAAGGAAGTCCGAAGCAAAGCCTCCCGGGAAGAGGGTGAGTCGCGTGGACCGCTGCATCGTCCTGGTGGACGCCGGGTACCTGCTGGGTGCCGCCGCCAGCCTCCTCGCCGGTGAGCCCTCACGGTCCCGGATCACCGTCGACCACCCCGCGTTGATCCAGGCGTTGCGAGAACGCGCCGAGTCGGAGACCGAGCGTCCACTGCTGCGCATCTACTGGTTCGACGGCGCCCCCGACCGCGTCCCCCAGCCGGAACACCGCCGGTTGCGGGTGATGCCGCGCGTCACGGTCCGGCTCGGCGCCCTCACCCGCAGTGACGGACGCTGGGCGCAGAAGGGCGTCGACGCCGCCATGCACGCCGAGCTGACCGAACTGGCCCGCAACCGCGCCTGCTCCGACGTCGTCCTCGTCACCGGCGACGGGGATCTGCTGCCCGGGATGATGGCGGCCAAGGAGCACGGTGTCGCCGTCCACCTGTGGGCCGTACAGGCCGCCGACGGCGACTACAACCAGTCCGAGGACCTGGTCGCCGAGGCCGACGAGCGGCGGGTCCTGGACCGCGCCTGGATCACCCAGGCCGTCCGCGCCAAGGAACTGACCGGCGTCTGCGCCCCGCCGCCCGTGCCCCGGCCCGAGATCGCCGCGATCCTGTCCGCGCCGCTGCCCGAGTCCGCGCTCGCCGCGACGGCCGAGCGGCCCGCCGAGCAGAACACCCCCCCGGCGGCCGCCGCGACGGCCAACGGCACCCAGGAGCGGGCCGTCGCCCCCAAGGGCGTACCCACCCCCAAGGATCTCGCCGCGCTGCGCGCCCCCGGCGCCCAGCCCGTGCAGCAGCCCACGACCGCGACCCTGCGCTGGTCCTCCGACAAGGGCTGGGTGGACCGGCCGGGCGCCGTCACCGAGCCGCCCGAGGTCGCCTCCATGCCGACGCTCGCCCAGCTCACCACGGCCGAGCAGCGCTGGGCCGACCGTGAGGAGGACATCACCACCGTCGGCGGCGACCCGTACGAGGTGGGACAGGTCTTCGCCCGCCGCTGGATGTCCCGGCTCGGTGACCAGGGCCATCTGCAGAGGCTGTCGCAGCTGTATCCGCGCATCCCGCACCGCATCGACGGAGAGCTGCTGCGCTACGCCGCGCGGTTCGGGCTCCTCGCCCACAAGGACGACCAGATCGACGAGCACGACCGCTACGCCATTCGAGCGGGGTTCTGGCGGGAGATCGATGTGCCGGCCGCGGCGGAGAACGTGGCGGGGGAGTGAGCCGCCGGGGGCGCTGCGCGTGCGGCACCCCCGCGTTCCGCCTGGATGGCCGAGCACCGGCGCGGCGGGGACGTCCTGGGCGACGCTTTCGGGATGACCGGTGGCCCGCCCCCGGATACGGCCCCAAAGGCGAGTAAAGGGCTCCGACCCCTTAGTCTCGTCCTTTGTGAATACGCGCTCGGCACAGGTACCTCGGCAGGACGAGGTCGTACGTGTGCGCGGGCTCGGCAAGAGCTATCCGGCCGTGAAGGGCCGGCGCGGTGCGCCCGGCACCCCCGAGGTGCGGGCCACCGACGGGGTCGAGCTGGAGGTGCGGCGCGGCGAGGTCTTCGGGCTGCTCGGGCCGAACGGCGCCGGCAAGTCCACTCTCGTACGACAGCTGACCGGGCTGCTGCGGCCGGACACCGGCAGCGTCGAGATCCTCGGGCACGACATCGTCCGGCACCCCGAGCGGGCCGCGCGCCTGCTCGCCTACCTCGGTCAGGAATCCTCCGCGCTGGACGAGCTGACCGTCTCCCTCGCCGCCGAGACCACCGGGCGCCTGCGCGGGCTGGACGTACGCCGGGCGCGGGCCGAGCGGGACGCCGTGCTGGAGGAACTGGGGCTCACTCCGCTCGCGGAGCGGGCGCTGAAGAAGCTGTCCGGCGGGCAGCGGCGGCTCGCCTGCTTCGCCGCCGCCCTCGTCGGGGAGCGCCCGCTGCTCGTGCTGGACGAGCCGACCACCGGCATGGACCCGGTGGCCCGGCGCGCGGTCTGGGCGGCCGTGGACCGGCGGCGGGCCGAACGCGGTACGACCGTGCTGCTGGTCACCCACAACGTCATCGAGGCCGAGACCGTGCTCGACCGGGTCGCCGTGCTCGACCGGGGCCGGGTCATCGCCTGCGACACACCCGCCGGGCTGAAGGAACAGGTCGCCGGCGAGGTGCGGGTCGAGCTGGTGTGGCGGGAGCGGGCGCCGCTGGAGGTGCCCGAGGTCGCCGTGCTGCGCGAGCGCGCGGTGGAGTCCGGGCGGCGCTGGACGCTGCGGCTCGCGCCCGAACAGGCCCGTGCCGTCGTCGCCACCGTGACCGGCGGGGCCGCCTTCGCCGCCCTGGACGACTTCACCCTCGCGACGCCCAGCCTGGAGGACGTCTACCTGGCGCTCGGCGGCGCGGCCCGGCAGGGGCTGGTGAAGGCGTGAGCGCGGCGGCCGTGCGATGCGTACGGGTCTGCGCGAGTGTCACAGGGGTCTGTGCGACTGCCGTAGGGAAGAGGAGCAGCTCGACGTGAGTGTCGTACCCGCGGAGGTTCTGCCGGGCGATGCCCCGGCCGTGCCCGAGACGGCACGGGGCGCGGCCGAACTCGGGCCGCCCGCGCGGCTGTGGCCGTCGCTGGCCGCCGTCTACCGCGCGCAGCTGTCCCGGGCCCGGGTGGCCCGGATCCCGCTGCTGTTCGTGGCGACCTTCCAGTCCATCGGCATCACCGTGATGATGCGGGGTGTCGTCGACAGCGGCGGCGAGGCCCAGTCCGTGGTGGCGGGTTCGTCGGTGCTGGTCGTCGCCTATGTGGCCCTGAACCTGCTGTCGCAGTACTTCGGTCAGCTGCGGGCCAGTGGGGGGCTCGACCACTACGCCACCCTGCCGGTGCCGCCGGCCGCGGTGGTGCTGGGCGCGGCGGCGGCGTACGCCTCCTTCACCGTGCCGGGGACGCTGGTGACGGCCGTCTTCGGGTGCGTGCTGTTCGGGCTGCCGCTGTCCAATCTGTGGATCCTGGTGGCCGTGATCCCGCTGGCCGGGGCCGCGCTGTCCGGGCTGGGCGCCGCCTGCGGGCTGCTCGCGCCGCGGCCCGAACTGGCCACGCTGCTCGGCCAGCTGGGCATGTCGGCGGCGCTGCTGCTGGGTGTGCTGCCGGCCGACCGGATGCCGGAGATCGTACGGCTGGCGCGGGATCTGCTGCCGTCGACCTACGGTGTCGAGGCCTATGCCCGCACCTTCGGGGCGCACCCGGACTGGGCCGTCGTCCTCGTCGACCTGGGCGTCTGCGCAGGTGTCGGGGTGGTCTCGCTGGCCGTGGCGACCTGGGCGTACCGCAGGGCCGCCGTCCGGTGACGCGGCGGACAGCGCGACCTGGCACGATGTCAGGGTGACCGCACCGCTGACTCCGCCACCGCCACCGCACGACGACTCCCGGCACCAGGTCTGGCAGGCGCCGCCGCCTGCCGGGGCCCAGGACGGGGGCTGGTACGAACAGGACGGCCCCGGGATGAAGACCGAACTGCGGGACGCCGCCGTGATCACGGCGGCCGGGCTGTTGGGCGGGGTGCTGCTGGGGCTGCTGTGGTGGTGGCTGGCGCCGCATGTGCCGCTGGTCGGCGACGTGGTCGGCAAGAGCTGGGTCGTCTATCTGAAGGACAGCGAGGGGGAGCAGGCGATAGGCGTGGACGGCACGTTCACCCTGCTGGGGCTCGCCCTCGGGGTCGTCAGTGCCGTCCTCGTGTTCCTGCTGCGGCGGCGTGGGGGCGTGCCGCTCGTGGTGGCGCTGGGTCTCGGCGGGCTGCTCGGTTCGGTGCTGGCGTGGCGGCTGGGTGTGTATCTGGGGCCCGAGTCCGACGTGCTCGCGCATGCGAAGGAGGTCGGGAAGGGGGTCACCTTCTCGGCGCCGTTGAAGCTGGGGACGAAGGGCGCGTTGCTGGCCTGGCCGCTGGGCGCGCTGGTGGTCCACCTCGGGCTCACCGCCCTGTTCGGGCCCCGGGATCCTGAGCCGCCGTATCCGCACCAGCTGTGACCCAGGGGCACCGCTCCTCGGACCGCTGTCTGCCCGTCGCGGTCAGTCCCGTCCGATCGGTGCCAGCACCGCTTCCGTGAGCTTCGCCAGTTCGGTCGGGGCCAGTTCCACCTCCAGGCCTCGCCGGCCCGCCGACACACAGATCGTCTCGTGCGCCTGTGCCGAGTCGTCCAGCACCGTCGGCAGCCGCTTGCGCTGGCCGAGCGGGGAGATGCCGCCGCGGACATAGCCCGTGGTCCGCTCCGCGAGCACCGGGTCGGCCATCGTCGCCCGCTTGCCGTGCACCGCGGCCGCCAGGGCCTTCAGATCCAGCGAGCCGGAGACCGGGACGACCGCGACCGTCAGGGTGCCGTCGACGTCCGCCACCAGGGTCTTGAAGACCCGGTCGGGACTGACGCCCATCGCCTCGGCGGCCTCCTCGCCGTAGGAGGGGTGGGAGGGGTCGTGGTCGTAGGCGTGGACCGTGAAGTCGACGCCGGCCGAGGAGAGGGCGACCGTCGCGGGCGTGCCGCCGGACTGCTGCTGCTTCTTCGACTTCTTCGCCATCCGTCTTCCTCAGCGTCTTCCCGGGCCGTCTTCCCTCAGTTCAGGCTCGTCAGTTCAGGCTCGTCGGTGCCCGGGTCAGTTCGAATGCGGGCAGCGACGGCAGACTACGGATGATCGAGGTCTCGGCGCGCAGGAGTTTCAGTTCGTCGCGCAGACGGGACGCGGTGTCGGGGGCCTGGAGCAGCCGCTGTTTGGTCGGCGTGTCGTGCACCATCGCGGCGGCCACCAGGTACGACACCACGCTCGGCTCGTCCGGCAGCTCGGCGCCGGTGGACAGCGAGCGCTCACGGGCGCCCGCCAGGCGCTTCTGGTACTGGCGGAAGGAGCGCAGCACCCCCTCGGCCAGCGCGCCCGCCTCGTCGCCCGGCTCCTCGGCGAGTTCCTCCAGCTCCGCCGTGAGGAACGGGCCGGACGCGTCCACGGAGAGCAGCCGCACCCGGGTCGTGCCCGTCGCCAGCACCTCGAACGTGCCGTCGGACCGCTCGCGGACGGTCGCCGCGTCCGCCACACAGCCCACCCCGTGGAAGGCCTTGAGGGGCTCGGGGCCGAAGCCCGCGGCCGGTCCCCGCGCTGGCTGTGCCGTGGGGTCCGGCATGCCGGGGGCGCTCGGCGCCACCTCGTGGCCGTCGCGGATGGCCACGACGGCGAACCGGCGCGGCTCGTCCTCCGGGGTCTTGAGCAACTCGCGCATCATGGCGCGATAGCGCTCCTCGAAGACGTTGAGCGGCAGCACGAGACCCGGGAACAGCACCGTGTTCAGCGGGAAGAGCGGGAGACGGACGGTGGTCACGACGCCTCAGCCTAATGGTCGCCGGCGTCGGCGTGTCCGCCGCGCTCACCGGGCGGTCCCGTCAGCCAGGCCGGCAGCCTCGCGGGGACGGGTCCGGCAGCCGCCGTCAGCAGGTGTTCGCGCAGCCGCAGGAAGTGGCCGAGCGGGTCGTCGGAGAACCGGTCCCACGGGAACGAGGTGGCGTACGGGCCGATCAGGCGCAGCTGGGCGCGGGCGTCCTCCCGGCGGTCCAGGCGCAGCAGGACGTACAGGAGCTTGTTGCGGATCTGGGCGGGCCAGGGATCGGCCGCCGGGAAGCGGGCGGACAGCTCCAGCGCCCGGTCGGCGGCGGCGTCCAGCCGGGCGCGCGGGATCTCGGGGCCGCAGCCGTCGGTGAGGTAGCCGAGCGCCGCCCGGACCGGCAGCGCCTGCACGAGCGAGTCGGCGGGCGCGTCCTGCGCCGCCCGGTCGGCGAAGTCGAAGCACTCGCGGTGCGAGGCACGGGGTGTGTGGGGGGCGTCTCCCCACAGGACGCAGCAGCAGTCGGCCAGATAGCGCAGCGCGGCCACATGGCAGCCGTAGTGGTGCGGGGCGCGCCGGACGGCCGCCTCCCACAGCTCCTCGAAGTACCGGTGGCCGGCCCGTGAGCCGCGCGCGTGGTCCAGGGCGATCCGCCAGGGCACCGGGTCGCGGTCGTCGGCGCGGGCGGCGGCGGTGATGAGCGGGCTCACCTCGCGCAGCAGCTCGGCGCGGGCCGGCGAGGGCCAGACGCGGTCCACCGCCAGCTGTGCCCCGACCAGCAGGGCACCGGGGTCCCCGGGAGCGTCCCCGCACCAGGCCTCGAACCATTCGGGGCGCGAGCGGGCGAAGGCGGCGAGGCGCCGTACGTACCGGTCGTGGTTCTCCCACGCCGCCGCGGCGCGGGTGGCGGCCAGCAGAGCGGCCGCGGCCTCGTACTCGCCCCGGCCGGCCGCGACCAGCGCGGGCGAGAGCCGGTCGTCGGGCGCGTCGAGCACGGCCTCGTCCCCGGCCGGACCGAGACCGGGGACGAGGTGCGCGGAGCGTTTGGCCATCCGTGTGGGGCGGATGAACGAGGGCAGCAGAGCCATGGTGTCGACCATTGAAAGACCGCAGGTCGGGAGCGCGCCAGAGGCTTGGGGGAAGTTGCGGAAAGTTGTACGGCCGTGAGTCAAGGACCGGCAAAAGGTGACTGTTCCGCTTTTGTGCGCCCGCTGTGCCGAAAATGCGGCCGATGTGCGGAAAACGGGTCGGACCGGCTGATTCAGCCCCGGCGCAGCAGCCGGGTCGCCCCCGCCGCCACCGTCGTCGCCAGGATCCAGCCGAGCAGGATCATCGCGGCCGCCAGCCACTGCCAGCCGCCGCGCAGCTGCCACTGGCCGACCTGGCCCAGGTCGACCACGGGCAGCAGCAGGTCCAGCGTGAACAGGGCCGGGCTCCAGTACGGATGGCCGTCGTGGTTCATCGGCGGATGGTCCGCGTGCGCGAAGGCCAGCGTGCCCGCCGCCCACAGCACCGCCATCCACACCGCGGCCCGGCCCGGACGGTAGCCGTAGGCCACCGTCCAGTCCTGGACGTACCCCCAGCACTTGGCCGCCAGCGGCAGCGTCTCGCGGCGCCGGCGCTGCTTGGCCAGCAGCACCTCCCGCGCGTCCTCGTCCTCGCCGGCCGCCCGCAGCACCGCCGCCAGCCGCTCGTACGGCTCCGGGGCGTACTCGGCGGTGGCCGCAGCCACCCAGTCGAGCCGGCCGGTCAGCGGGAACGGGCCGCGCGGGACGAGGCTCTCGTACACGAACCCGCCCATGTGCAGGCTGCCGGGGCCGGGCCAACTCGCCGCCCGGTCCACCAGGTTGACGATCCGCGCGCCCGACAGCACCACCTTGCCGCGCTGCGGCCTGTCCCCGAGGAAGCGCAGCTCGGGCACGTGGATCCGGCGCAGCGACAGCTCCTGGTCCTCGGTGAAGGCGAGCCGCGCCCGCTCCAGGTCGACGGCGTCCCCGAACCGGCCGTCGTCCAGCCGCAGCCCGCCCCGGCACTCGAACCGCTGGATCCGCGTCCCGCGCGCCGGTGTCGTGCCGCTCAGCATGGGGCTGCCGACGCCGGCCGGGGTCAGATACAGGGTGCGCTCGACGGTCAGCTGGGGCGCGTTCAGGGCGTAGCGGGAGTACGGGTTGTTCAGTTGCGCGCCGCGCAGGCTGAGCGAGACCCCGACCTTGGCGCCGCGCAGGCTCAGCTCGCCGTGCGACTCCAGCATCTCCGCCTGCAGGTCCTGGCCGACGGTCATGCCGTCCGCCGCGATCGACCGCCCGCTGCGGTCGCGGTACACGACCGCCTGGTTGAGCAGCAGATCGGTGCCGATGTGCGCGTCCGTCAGCCGGACCCCGTTCTGGAAGCGGCAGCGTGGCAGATGCAGATCACCCTCGGTGTGCACCCGGGCCGCCTCCAGCCGGGGCGCCGCGCAGTCCACCATGCGCAGGGTCGTGAACCGGGCCTCCGGCAGCAGCACCTCGTCGTCGAAGCGGCAGCCGCGCAGCTCGACGTACGGCTGCACCGTGCCGCCCGACAGGTCCAGCGTGCCGGTGATCCGCACGCCGGTCAGCTTCAGCGAGGACACCCGGCCCGCGAGCGCGGGCGGGCCGTCCAGCAGCAGCCAGGCCACGATCCGCGCCCGTACCGTGCGCTCGGGGCCCCAGGGATGGCCGCCGTGCGGATCGTCCACCACGCGGTCCCCGCCGCTCAGGTCGTACACACTGCCGTTGCGGAAGGCCTGCCACATGCCCGCCTCGGCCGCGGTCAGCTCGTCCGGCAGGTCTCCGGCAACCAGGTCGGCCCCCTCGGTCACCGCTCTTCCTCTCTCACTTCTCGCAGCTCAGCCGTTTCGTACAGCCGTTCATGCCCGCTGAGTGACGTCCGGAACACTAGAGGTGAAGGCGATCTTCCGAGTTCGGCCACGTTCTGTATCAGCCATTGATACGCGTCCACGGCCCGCGACACCGGTCTGAGAGAATTGGGACTGTGATTTCCCGAATCGATCTGCGCGGCGACGCCCTTCCCGAGGGCCCCGCCCTGCGCGACCTGCTGCCCCGAGCCGACTTCGACGTTGCGGCCGCCCTGGAGAAGGTGCGTCCGATCTGCGAGGCCGTGCATCATCGTGGCGACGCGGCGCTGATCGACTTCGCCGAGCGGTTCGACGGAGTACGGCTGGAATCCGTCCGTGTCCCGGCCCAGGCGCTCACCGACGCGCTGGCCGCCCTCGACCCGGCCGTGCGCGCCGCGCTGGAGGAGTCCATCCGCCGCGCCCGTCTGGTCCACCGCGAGCAGCGCCGCGTCACGCACACCACCCAGGTGGTGCCGGGCGGCTCGGTCACCGAGAAGTGGGTGCCGGTCGAGCGCGTCGGGCTGTACGCGCCGGGCGGCCGGTCCGTCTACCCCTCCTCCGTGATCATGAACGCCGTACCGGCGCAGGAGGCCGGCGTCGAGTCGATCGCGCTCGCCTCCCCGCCGCAGGCCGACTTCGGCGGGCTGCCGCACCCGACGATCCTCGCCGCCTGCGCCCTGCTCGGCGTGGACGAGGTCTACGCCGCGGGCGGCGCCACCGCCGTCGCGATGTTCGCCTACGGCACCGAGTCCTGCGCCCCGGCCAACATGGTCACCGGTCCGGGCAACATCTGGGTCGCCGCCGCCAAGCGCTTCTTCACCGGCAGGATCGGCATCGACGCCGAGGCCGGTCCGACCGAGATCGCGATCCTCGCCGACGACACCGCCGACCCGGTGCACGTCGCCTCGGACCTGATCAGCCAGGCCGAGCACGACCCGCTCGCGGCGGCCGTGCTGGTCACCGACTCCGTCGAGCTGGCGCAGGCGGTGGAGAAGGAACTGGAGCCGCAGGTCGCGGCGACCAAGCACGTCGAGGACCGGATCGTGCCCGCGCTGCGGGGCCGGCAGTCCGCGATCGTGCTGGTCGACGGCATCGAAGAAGGCCTGAAAGTGGTCGACGCGTACGGCGCCGAGCACCTGGAGATCCAGACCGCCCGGGCCGCCGAGGTGGCCGATCGCGTCAAGAACGCGGGCGCGATCTTCATCGGCCCCTGGGCCCCGGTCTCGCTGGGCGACTACGCGGCCGGGTCCAACCACGTCCTGCCCACCGGCGGCTGCGCCTGCCACTCCTCGGGCCTGTCCGTCCAGTCCTTCCTGCGCGGCATCCACATCGTGGACTACACGAAGGACGCGCTCGCCGAGGTCGCCCGTCATGTGGTGACGCTGGCGGAGGCGGAGGACCTGCCGGCGCACGGCGCGGCGGTCAAGGCGCGGTTCGGTTGGAAGGTTCCTGAGGGCAAGTGACCGGCATCGACGATCTCCCCATCCGCGACGAGCTGCGCGGCAAGTCCCCCTACGGCGCGCCGCAGTTGGACGTGCCCGTACGGCTGAACACCAACGAGAACCCCTACCCGCTGCCCGAGCCGCTCGTCGAGCGGATCGCGGAGCGGGTGCGGGAGGCCGCCCGTGACCTGAACCGCTACCCCGACCGGGACGCGGTCCAGCTGCGCACCGAGCTGGCCGCGTACCTGACGAAGACCGCGAAGCACCCCCTCGGCATCGAGAACGTGTGGGCCGCCAACGGCTCCAACGAGGTCATCCAGCAGCTGCTGCAGACCTTCGGCGGACCGGGCCGTACGGCGATCGGCTTCGAGCCGTCGTACTCGATGCACGCGCTCATCGCGCGCGGCACCGGCACGGGCTGGATCTCCGGGCCCCGCCGCGAGGACTTCACCATCGACCTGGCGGCGGCGCAGCGGGTCATCGCCGAGCACAAGCCGGACGTCGTCTTCATCACCACCCCCAACAACCCCACCGGCAACGCGGTTCCGGCCGGGACGGTCCTCGCGCTGTACGAGGCAGCCCAGGCGGCCAAGCCGTCGATGGTGATCGTGGACGAGGCCTACATCGAGTTCAGCCACGGCGAATCGCTGCTGCCGCTGCTGGCGGGCCGCCCCCACCTGGTCGTCTCCCGGACGATGTCGAAGGCGTTCGGCGCGGCGGGCCTGCGCCTCGGCTATCTCGCCGCCGACCCGGCGGTCGTCGACGCCGTCCAGCTCGTCCGGCTGCCGTACCACCTGTCGGCGATCACCCAGGCGACCGCGCTGGCCGCGCTGGAGCACACCGACACCCTGCTGAAGTACGTCGAGCAACTGAAGTCGGAGCGGGACCGGCTGGTCGCCGAGCTGCGCGCGACCGGCTACGACGTCATCGAGTCCGACGCGAACTTCGTGCAGTTCGGACGGTTCGCGGACGCCCACACCGTCTGGCGGAAGATCCTCGACCGGGGCGTCCTGGTCCGGGACAACGGCGTACCGGGGTGGCTGCGGGTGTCCGCCGGCACCCCGGAGGAGAACGACGCGTTCCTCGACGCGGTCCGTGAAGTGAAGAAGGAGCTTGAGGCATGAACCGCGTAGGACGCGTGGAACGCACGACCAAGGAGACCTCGGTCCTGGTCGAGATCGATCTCGACGGCACCGGCCGGACCGACATCGCCACCGGCGTCGGCTTCTACGACCACATGCTCGACCAGCTCGGCCGGCACGGTCTGTTCGACCTGACCGTGAAGACCGACGGCGATCTGCACATCGACTCCCACCACACCATCGAGGACACCGCCCTCGCCCTGGGCGCCGCCTTCAAGCAGGCGCTCGGCGACAAGGTGGGGATCTATCGATTCGGCAACTGCACGGTCCCGCTGGACGAGTCCCTCGCCCAGGTCACCGTCGACCTGTCCGGCCGCCCGTACCTCGTGCACACCGAGCCCGAGAACATGGCGCCGATGATCGGCGAGTACGACACCACGATGACCCGGCACATCCTGGAGTCCTTCGTCGCCCAGGCGCAGATCGCGCTGCACGTGCACGTGCCGTACGGGCGCAACGCCCACCACATCGTGGAGTGCCAGTTCAAGGCGCTGGCCAGGGCGCTGCGTTACGCCTCCGAGCGCGACCCGCGCGCGGCCGGCATCCTCCCCTCCACGAAGGGCGCGCTGTAACCCCATGAACAGCCTCTCCACCCTGCTGATCGTCGTCGGCCTGTTCCTGGTCGGCGGCATCGTCTCCTTCGTCAAGCAGAAGATGCCCACGAGCCTTGTCGTGCTGCTCTCCATCGGCGCCGCCCTGTGCCTGGTCGCCGGCGTCATGCGGCTGGAGGTGTGGAATTGACCGTGCTCTCGAAGAAGGTCGTCGTCTTCGACTACGGCTTCGGCAACATCCGCTCCGCCGAACGCGCCCTCGCGCGCGTGGGCGCCGAGGTCGAGATCACCCGTGACTTCGACAAGGCCATGAACGCCGACGGACTGCTGGTGCCGGGTGTCGGCGCGTTCGCCGCCTGTATGCAGGGCCTGCGCGCCGCGCGCGGAGACTGGGTCGTGGACCGCCGGCTGTCCGGCGGGCGTCCGGTGCTGGGCATCTGCGTCGGCATGCAGATCCTGTTCGCGCGCGGCATCGAGCACGGCGTGGCGGCCGAGGGCCTGGACGAGTGGCCCGGCACGGTCGAGCCGCTGCAGGCCGACGTCGTGCCCCACATGGGCTGGAACACCGTCGACGCCCCGGCCGACTCGGAGCTGTTCGCCGGTCTCGACGCCGACGCCCGCTTCTACTTCGTGCACTCCTACGCCGTCCACGACTGGGCGCTGGAATCGCACAACCCGCTGATCGCGGCCCCCAAGGTCACCTGGTCGACGCACGGCAAGCCCTTCGTCGCCGCCGTGGAGAACGGCGCCCTGTGGGCCACCCAGTTCCACCCCGAGAAGTCCGGCGACGCCGGCGCCCAGCTCCTCACCAACTGGATCGGAACCCTGTAGACCATGGCCAAGCTCGAACTCCTCCCCGCCGTCGACGTCCGCGACGGCCAGGCCGTCCGCCTCGTGCACGGCGAGTCCGGGACCGAGACCTCCTACGGCTCCCCGCTTCAGGCCGCCCTCGCCTGGCAGCGGTCCGGCGCCGAGTGGCTGCACCTGGTCGACCTCGACGCCGCCTTCGGCACCGGGGACAACCGTGAGCTGATCGCCGAGGTCGCGAAGGCGATGGACATCAAGGTGGAGCTGTCCGGCGGCATCCGCGACGACGCCTCGCTGGCGGCCGCCCTGGCCACCGGCTGCACCCGGGTGAACCTCGGCACCGCCGCCCTGGAGACCCCCGAGTGGGTCGCCAGGGTCATCGCCGAGCACGGTGACAAGATCGCGGTCGGCCTGGACGTACGGGGCACCACCCTGCGCGGCCGCGGCTGGACCCGCGACGGCGGCGACCTCTACGAGACGCTGGCGCGCCTCGACAAGGAGGGCTGCGCCCGCTACGTCGTCACCGACATCGCCAAGGACGGGACGCTGCAGGGCCCGAACCTGGAGCTGCTGAGGAACGTCTGCGCGGCGACGGACCGGCCGGTCGTGGCCTCCGGCGGCGTGTCGTCGCTGGACGACCTCCGCGCCATCGCCGAGCTGGTACCCCTCGGTGTCGAGGGCTCCATCGTCGGGAAGGCCCTGTACGCGAAGGCGTTCACCCTGGAAGAGGCCTTGGAGGCCACATCTTGAAAAAGGGCACGGTGTCATGACGTCCGAAGCCGTACGGCGCGTGCAGAGCGGAAGCCCCTGGGAAGAGAGTTTCGGTTTCGCGCGCGCCGTGGCGGCCGGCGACCGGGTGTCCGTGGCGGGCACCACGTCCTTCAAGGGGACCGTCCTCTACGGCGAGGGCGACCCGTACGAGCAGGCCAAGGTCGCCTTCGGCAACGCCATCGAGGCGCTGAAGGAATTCGGGCTCGGCATCGAGTCCGTGATCCGCACCCGTATGTACCTGAGCCATGTGCGCGACGTCGACGAGGCGGGCCGGGCCCACAAGGAGCTGTTCGACTCCGTGCGCCCCTGCTCGACCCTGCTCGTGGTCGAGGGCTTCGTCGATCCGCGCATCCTGGTCGAAGTAGAGCTTGAAGCATTCAGAGGAGCCTGAGCAGTCATGACCCTGGCGGTCCGAGTCATCCCCTGCCTGGACGTGGACAACGGCCGGGTCGTCAAGGGCGTCAACTTCCAGAACCTGCGCGACGCCGGCGACCCCGTCGAGATGGCCAAGGTGTACGACGCCGAGGGCGCCGACGAGCTGACGTTCCTGGACATCACCGCGTCCTCGGGCAACCGGGAGACGACGTACGACGTGGTGCGTCGCACCGCCGAGCAGGTGTTCATCCCGCTGACGGTCGGCGGCGGCGTCCGCACGGCCGAAGACGTGGACAGGCTGCTGCGGGCGGGCGCCGACAAGGTGGGCGTGAACACCGCCGCGATCGCCCGCCCGGACCTGATCCGCGAGATCGCGGAGCGTTTCGGCCGTCAGGTCCTCGTCCTCTCGGTGGACGCCCGCCGCACCGGGCCGGGCTCCTTCGAGGTCACCACCCACGGCGGCCGCAAGGGCACCGGCATCGACGCGGTGGAATGGGCGCACCGCGCGGCGGATCTGGGCGCTGGCGAGATCCTGCTGAACTCCATGGACGCGGACGGCACCAAGGACGGCTACGACCTGGAGATGATCGCCGCCGTCCGCAAGCACGTGACCGTCCCCGTGATCGCCTCGGGCGGCGCCGGCAAGCTGGCCCACTTCCCGCCGGCCGTCGCCGCGGGCGCGGACGCGGTCCTGGCCGCGTCGGTGTTCCACTTCGGCGACCTGCGCATCGGCGAGGTGAAGCAGACCCTGCGGGATGCGGGGCACCCCGTTCGCTAGTTCGAGGTGACACTCTTGGTAGCGAACGCGGTAGTGGTTGAGGTGTCGAGGTGGCTAGGCTGCTCGTATGCCTGGAATCACGATCGAGTTCACCGAGGAAGAGCTGGCCGAGCTGCGCGCTGAGGCCAAGGAGCAGGGCGTCGCGATCAAGAGGCTGGCGCACGACATACTGACCGAGGACGTCGTGCGCCGGCGGCAGAAGCAGAGGTTCGTCGAGGGGGCCACGAAGAAGGCTCGGGAGATCATGGCCGACTTCGAGGAGCGGTTCCCGGCGGGCCTGCGGTGACGCTGTATGTAGACGCCGGCTGGGTCCTCAACGTTCAGGTCAACGTCTCGCCGCAGAACACGCCGATTCGCGACTGGGGCGCACTGAACTGCATGGTCGAGCGCCACAGGTACGAACGCGTCGCCGGTGAGCCGTACTACGGGGAGATCCCCGCACGGGCGGCGACATTCCTGCACACGGCCCTGAGGCTGCGGCCCTTCACCGACTACAACGCCTCCATCGGCATCGCTTGCGCCTGGGAGTACATGGAGCAGTCCGGGGTGCGATTCGATCTGCCCTACGGCGAAGTCGCGAAGCTCGTCGCAGACATCCGCAGCGACGAAGCCGACCTGACGGAAGTCGCCCGACTGCTGCGCGAGTGGGCCGCCTGACCCTCCGGGTCACCGAAAACAAGACATGAAAGGGAAGTTGCGCAAGATCCATTGTGCAACTTTTCTTTCGTATCTATGGTCGGGGTATGGCGAGCAAGGAGAACCGACGGATCACGGACGTCGGCACGCTGAAGGCCCTCGCGCATCCCCTGCGGGCCAACCTGTACCGGCTGCTGTGCATGGAGCGGGTGGCTACCGCGTCCCAGCTCGCCGAGCACGTGGACGAGGCCGTGTCCCTGGTCAGCTACCACCTGCGCAAGCTCGCCGACCACGGCCTGATCGAGGAGGCCGAGCCGCAGACGGCGGACGGGCGGGAGCGCTGGTGGCAGCCGGCGTCGGACGGCGTGAGCATCCGCGACGAGGACTTCCGGGGCGAGCCCGCCAGAGCCGCCGCCCACCTCGCGGCCAGCCGCCTCTTCCACGACCAGCGGGCCGACCAGTACCGCCGCTTCCTGGACCAGCGCCCCACCTGGGGGCCCGAGTGGAACACCGCCTCCATGGACAACGAGTCCTGGATGCGTCTGACCCCGGCGGAACTCACCGCACTGAGGGGCGAGCTGGAGGCGCTTCTGCGCACGTACGACGCGCAGGCTCGGGCCGCCGAGGCCGCGGGCGAGACCGAGGGACGCGAGCACGTGGCGCTCTACATGTACGGCTTCCCCTTCCGTGTCTGAGAGGCCCCCCACCGTGACCGCCACCCTCCTGCCGGCGCCGGCCGCGCAGGCCCACCGCGACCCCAACGTGCTGCGCTGGCTCGCCGCCTACACCTCCTCCACGCTCGGCGACAGCGTCTACTACCTGGCCCTGTCCTGGGCGGCCGTCCAGAGCGGAACGCCTGCCCAGGCCGGTCTCGTGATGGCAGTCAGCGCGCTGCCCCGGGCCGTGCTGATGCTCGGCGGCGGGGTGATCGCCGACCGGTTCGGCCCGCGCCGGGTCGTCATCGGCAGCGACGCCGTGCGCTGCGCGGCCGTCCTCGCCGCGGCCGCCCTGCTGTTCCTCACCAGCCCCGGGCTGTGGCCGTTGGCCCTGCTGGCGCTGGTCTTCGGCACCGTCGACGCCGTCTTCATACCCGCCGTGGGCGCCCTGCCGGCCCGTCTCACCGAGAAGGACCAGCTGGCCCGGGTACAGGGTCTGCGCGGCCTCGCGATCCGCTTCGCCTCCGTCGTCGGCGCCCCGCTCGGCGGGCTCGGCGTGGCCCTCGGCGGAGCGGCCGCCGCCTTCGCGCTCGCCGGGCTGCTCATCGCCGTCTCGGTGCCGCTGCTGCTGCGCGTGCGGATACGGGACCTGCCGACGGCGGAGGGCGCCGGGAACACGACCGCCTGGAGCGACCTCGTGGCCGGCCTCGCCTACGTCCGCCGCCACCGCGTCCTCGCCCCGCTGATGGTGGCCATCGCCCTCGGCGACCTCGGCTTCGTCGGCCCGCTGAACGTCGGTCTGACCCTGCTGGCCGACCGGCGCGGCTGGGGCGCCTTCGGCATGGGCTGGGTGCTCGCCGGATTCGGAGTCGGCGCCGGAGCCGCCTCGCTGCTGCTGACCGTCCGGGGCCGGCTGCCGCGCGCCGGGCTGGTCGTCGGGTGCGCGTGTGCCGCGGGCTCCGTGGCCGTCGGCGCCCTCGCCTTCGTACCCACCCTGCCCGCGGCCGTCGGTACGGCGCTGCTCGTCGGCCTGCTCGCCGGGCTCAGCGGCGCGCTGTGCGGGGCCCTGCTGCAGACCCAGTCCGACCCCGCCCGTCTGGGCCGGGTCACCGCCGTCGCCAGCCTGGTCAGCCTCGGCCTCACCCCACTCAGCATGCCGTTCGCGGCCGCCGCGATCGGGGCGTTCGGGCTCGGGCCGGTCTACGTCGTCAGCGCCACCGTCTGCGGCCTCGGCGGGGTCGTCGCGCTCGCCGTACCGGCGCTGCGGCGCGCGGAGCTTCCCGGCTGAGCGCGGTGCGCCGCGCTCACTCCTTCGGCTGAACCAGCTGCACCAGATTGCCGCAGGTGTCGTCGAACACCGCCGCCAGCACCGGCCCCTGCCGCTGCGGCTCATGGGTGAACCGGACACCCCGGCCGGTCAGCCGCTCGTACTCCGCCGCGAGATCCCCCACGGAGAAGACGATGCACGGGATGCCCGCCTCGTACAGCGCCCGGCGGTACGGCTCGGCGACGGGGCCCTCGCCCGGCTCCAGCAGCAGCTGCAGATCGGGCTGGGCGCCCTCGGGAGCCCCGACGGTGACGAAGAGCGTGCCGCCGCCGAGGTCCATGCGGGTGCGGGTCTCGAAGCCGAGGACGTCGGTGTAGAAGGCGTGCGCCAGGGCCACGTCGTCCACGTACACACCGGTCATCGCGACCTTGATCACGGCACGGCCCCTCTCGGCTGCCCGACCGCTGGGATCAGAAGCCCAGCTGCCTGGACTCCTGCAGCTTGGCGATCGCGTCCGCGTCGCCGTCCACCCCCACCTTGGCCTTGTCCTGCCGGCCGAACGCGTACATCAGCAGCTCCGACGGCTCACCGGTCACCGTCACCACCGGGGCGCCCCGGTGCGCCACGGCCGTCTGCCCGTCCGGACGGCGCAGCACCAGGCCCGTCGGCACACCCCGGGCCACCAACCGGGCCGTGCGCTCCAGCCGGGACCACAGGGCGTCCTGGAAGACCGGGTCCAGCTCGCGCGGGCTCCAGTCCGGCTGGGCGCGGCGCACGTCCTCGGTGTGGACGTAGAACTCGACGACGTTGGCCGCCTCGTCGACCTGCTTGAGCTGGAACGGCGAGAAGCGCGGCGGGCCGGTACGGATCAGCTGGATCAGTTCCTCGTACGGCTTCGCGGCGTACTCGGCCATCACCTTCTCCAGGCGCGGCGCGAGCTGCTTGATCAGCGTGCCCCCGGCCGCGTCCGGACGGCGCTCGCGCACGATCACATGCGCGGCCAGGTCTCGCGTCCGCCAGCCCTCGCAGAGGGTCTCGGCATCCGGACCGACGGTTTCCAAGAGGTCGGCGAGCAGCAGCCGTTCACGCTGGGCGAAGGTCGACATGTGATCAGCCTACGACCAGGCGGCGAGTCCGCGCAGCGGACACGGCACCGGCACTGTCCGACCCGCGCGGCACAATGGCTGCCATGACCAGTACGACCGGTACGCCCCGACCCAGCAGCCTCGATCCGGAGATCGCCGCCCGCCTCAGGCGCAGCGCCGACGGTCTCGTGCCCGCCATCGCCCAGCAGTACGACACCGGTGAGGTGCTCATGCTCGGCTGGATGGACGACGAGGCACTGCACCGCACGCTGACCACCGGCCGCTGCACCTACTGGTCGCGCAGCCGCCAGGAGTACTGGGTCAAGGGCGACACCTCCGGCCACTTCCAGTGGGTGAAGTCCGTCGCGCTCGACTGCGACGCCGACACCGTGCTCGTCAAGGTCGACCAGGTGGGCGCGGCCTGCCACACCGGGGCGCGCACCTGCTTCGACGAGGACGTGCTTCTGAAGGACGCCGCTTCGGCCGCCCCGAAGGCGCACTCGAACAGCACCGCTCAGTAAGGTCGGCCGTCATGGACCTCGAGACCTTCCGCAAGCTCGCCGCCGACCGGCGCGTCATCCCGGTCACGCGCAAGCTCCTCGCCGACGGCGACACCCCGGTCGCGCTCTACCGCAAACTGGCCGCCGAGCGCCCCGGCACCTTCCTGCTGGAGTCCGCGGAGAACGGCCGCTCCTGGTCCCGCTACTCCTTCGTCGGCGTCCGCTCCGCCGGGACGCTCACGGAACGCGACGGACAGGCCCACTGGCTCGGCACCCCGCCGGTCGGCGTCCCCGTCGACGGCGACCCCCTGAAGGCCCTGCGCGCCACCCTCCAGGCCCTGCACACCCCGCACCAGGAGGACCTCCCGCCCTTCACCGGCGGCATGGTCGGCTACCTCGGCTACGACATCGTCCGCCGTCTGGAGAAGATCGGCCCCGGCGAGCGCGACGACCTCCGGCTCCCCGAGCTGACCATGCTCCTGACCAGCGACCTCGCCGTCATGGACCACTGGGAGGGCTCGGTCCTGTTGATCGCCAACGCGATCAACCACAACGACCTCGACACCGGTGTCGACGAGGCCTACGCCGACGCCGTGGCCCGCCTCGACGCCATGGAGGCCGACCTGACGCGCGCGGTGGCCCAGCCGCCCGCCGTCCTCCCGCCCTCGGAACTGCCCGAGTACACGGCGCTGTGGGGCGGCCCCGACTTCATGACGGCCGTCGAGGACGTCAAGGAGCGCATCCGCGCGGGCGAGGCCTTCCAGGTCGTGCCCTCCCAGCGCTTCGAGACCCCGTGCACGGCGAGCGCCCTGGACGTCTACCGGGTCCTGCGCGCCACCAACCCCTCGCCGTACATGTACCTCTTCCGCTTCGACGGGTTCGACGTGGTGGGTTCGTCCCCCGAGGCCCTGGTGAAGGTCGAGGACGGGCGCGCGCTGGTCCACCCCATCGCCGGCACCCGCCCCCGCGGGACCACCCCGCAGGAGGACCAGGCCCTCGCCGAGGAGCTGTTCGCCGACCCCAAGGAGCGCGCCGAGCACCTGATGCTCGTCGACCTCGGCCGCAACGACCTCGGCCGGGTCTGCGAGCCCGGCTCGGTCGAGGTGGTCGACTTCATGTCCATCGAGCGCTACTCGCACGTGATGCACATCGTCTCGACCGTCACCGGCACGGTGGCCGACGGCCGTACGGCCTTCGACGTGCTCACCGCGTGCTTCCCCGCGGGCACCCTGTCCGGCGCCCCCAAGCCGCGCGCCATGCAGATCATCGACGAGCTGGAGCCGTCCCGGCGCGGTCTGTACGGCGGCTGCGTCGGCTATCTGGACTTCGCGGGCGACTCCGACACCGCGATCGCCATCCGCACGGCCCTGCTGCGCGACGGCACGGCCTACGTCCAGGCCGGCGCCGGCATCGTCGCCGACTCCGACCCGGTGGCGGAGGACCAGGAGTGCCGCAACAAGGCGGCGGCCGTCCTGCGGGCCGTGCACACCGCCAACCGGCTGGCCGAGTAGGGCGCTTTCGGCCCATGGGGCGTTTCTCATACGAACCCCGGGTGACGGTTCGCCCGGGGTTCAGGCGATAGTGGAGTACGTGACTGCTGTACCTCACCCCCGTACCGAAGCCGCCGCCCCCGCCCGGTCCGGCCGGCGCAGCCTCGCCGTGGCCCTCCTGTGCGGTGCGCTCGGCGCGGCCGTGGCGCTGCTCGCGACCCGGCAGCGCTGGGCGGACGGCACCGCGTCGGTGGCCGGCGGCACGTTCCCGCTCACTGCCAAGGGCAGCGACGTCACGGGCGTTCCGGCGGCCCTCGCCATAGTGGGCCTCGCCGCGCTCGTCGCCGTCTTCGCCGTCCGCAGGGCCGGCCGCTTCGTCGTCGCCGGACTGCTCGCGCTCTCCGGCGCCGGCATCGTGACCGCCGCCCTGCTGGCCGCCTCCGACGCCTCCGCGCTGGACGAGAAGGCCGCCCAGGCGAGCGGTGACACCTCCGCCACGGTGGCCGCGCTCAGCCACACCGGCTGGCCCTACGTCGCGGCCGCCGGCGGTGTGCTGATCCTGCTCGCCGGACTGCTGGCGCTGCGCTACGGCGCCCTGTGGCCCGCCATGTCCGGCCGCTACGAGCGCGGCACCGACCGTCCGCGCCGCAAGGCCCGCCCGGTCGACCCGGAGCGGCCCGAGGAGATCTGGAAAGCCCTGGACCGGGGCGAGGACCCGACCGGAGCCTGAGCCGTCGGCCAGGGCGAGGCGGGTGTGGCGAACCAGACGCCACCCCCGCGTCCGCGGCGCGCCCGCGTACGGGACAATGGACGGCGAGCGTCCGGCTCGGACAG
Source organism: Streptomyces yokosukanensis (assembly GCF_001514035.1). Classification (GTDB taxonomy): domain Bacteria; phylum Actinomycetota; class Actinomycetes; order Streptomycetales; family Streptomycetaceae; genus Streptomyces; species Streptomyces yokosukanensis. Next base: position 126,231 of record NZ_KQ948213.1, read on the forward strand.
TGACGGACGGGCTCGCAGCCGTACGACACGTACGACGCCTACTGGACACGTACACAGCAACGAGGAGCACAGACATGGCGGGCAGCAGCCACGGCCACGGCCACACCCCGGCCGCCTGGACCGGTGTCATCATTTCCTTCATCGGTTTCTGCGTGGCGGGCGCCTTCATGGTGATGGCCCAGCCCGTCGGCTTCTGGGCCGGCTCTGCGCTCATCCTCCTCGGCGCGGTGGTCGCCGGCATCATGAAGGCCATGGGCCTCGGCTCGGACCCGAAGCCCCTCGTGGTGGCCGGGTCGCCCGCCGTGACCCGTGAGCCGGTCGGCGTGGAGAGCTGAGCACACACCCCGCTTCCCCGAGGGGCGGCCCGGCACCCGTACGCGGGTGCGGGCCGCCCCTCGTGGCATAGGTGCGGGCGGACCAGCGCGCGTGGTGCCGCCGCGGAGGGGACAATGCTCGCGTGAACGCTGACAGCCGCCCGGCCGCGCCGGGGGTCCCGTACCCGGCTCCGTCCGGCGCCTGTGCCGATCCGGTGTGGCGCCGGCTCGCCGTCCCGGCGGGGATCTTCGCGGCCGTCGCCGGGGCCTTCGCCTACGTCGGCGCCGTCGACCCGAACGAGCCCGGCCACTACCCCGTCTGCCCGCTGTACCGGCTCACCGGCCTGTACTGCCCCGGCTGCGGCGGACTGCGCAGCGCGCACGCCTTCGTCCACGGCGATCTCCTCACCGCGCTGCGCGACAACGCGCTGGGTGTGGCCGGGTACGTGGGCTTCGCGGTGCTGTGGACCGTATGGACGGCCCGCGCGGTGCGCGGCCGGCCGATGCGATGGGGCCTCGGGTCGGCGCATCTGTGGGGCATCGGAGTGTTGCTGCTGCTCTTCACGGCCGTCCGGAACCTGCCCTCGGGCGGCTGGCTGCATCCTTGATCGAACGGAGATGGTCCAGCTACTGGAATCGGCGTCCACCGGATGCGAAACCTCCGCGCTCCTGCGGATACCATCGCAATGACCACGGGTTTTCAAAACCTGAAGGAACCACCGTCTGAAAGGGGGCCGCTCGCGTGAGTGTGCTCGACGAGATCATCGACGGAGTCCGTGCCGACCTCGCGGAGCGGCAGGCACGCGTCAGCCTCGACGAGCTCAAGGAGCGCGCGGCCAAGGCTCCCGCCGCCAAGGACGGGGTGGCCGCGCTCAAGGGCGACGGCGTCAAGGTCATCTGCGAGGTCAAGCGCTCCAGCCCCTCCAAGGGCGCGCTGGCGGCGATCGCCGACCCGGCCGGGCTGGCCGCGGACTACGAGGCGGGCGGCGCGGCCGTCATCTCCGTCCTCACCGAACAGCGCCGCTTCGGCGGCTCGCTCGCGGACCTGGAGGCCGTCCGCGCACGCGTGGACATCCCGGTGCTCCGCAAGGACTTCATCGTCACGTCGTACCAGCTGTGGGAAGCCCGGGCGTACGGCGCCGACCTCGCGCTGCTGATCGTGGCCGCCCTGGACCAGCCGGCCCTGGAGTCGCTGATCGAGCGCGCGGTGTCGATCGGCCTGACCCCGCTCGTCGAGGTCCACGACGAGGACGAGGTCGAGCGCGCCGTGGACGCGGGTGCCAAGATCATCGGCGTCAACGCGCGCAACCTGAAGACGCTGGAGGTCGACCGCGGCACGTTCGAGCGGGTCGCGCCGGAGATCCCGGACCACATCGTCAAGATCGCCGAATCCGGTGTCCGCGGCCCGCACGACCTGATCGCATACGCCAACGCCGGCGCCGACGCGGTCCTGGTCGGCGAGTCGCTGGTCACGGGCCGCGACCCGAAGACCGCCGTCGCCGACCTGGTCGCCGCGGGCGAGCATCCCGCGCTGCGGCACGGCCGGAGCTGATCGCCCGGTAGGCTGACCCCGATGACTCCCACCATGACGACCGTGGACCGGTACGCCCGCCTGGCGCGCGGCTGCCGGCCGAGGGGCTGCCGTGCCCCGGCCCGGCGCGTCCACGGCCGTCGCGTGCGGTACGTCATCGGTGACGAGCCGGGACAGGTCAACGGACGTCGATGGCAGCGCGCCCCCGAGGGGCGCGGGGCGTTCTGAACGGTGCGGCTCCGCCGCGTGGGCGCGACCGGCGCCACACGGCCCGAGGTCGTACGACAGGCTCCGCCCCCCACGGCGAACAGTGTCTTTTCACACGCACTCACCGTGAGGTTCCGGCATGCCCAGCAACTTCTTCTTCCCTGACCCACAGGGTCAAGTCCCCACCGCCGAAGGCTACTTCGGCGTGTTCGGCGGCAAGTTCATCCCGGAGGCCCTCGTCGCCGCCGTGGACGAGGTCGCCGTCGAGTACGACAAGGCCAAGCACGACCCCGAGTTCGCCCGCGAACTCGACGACCTGATGGTCAACTACACCGGCCGCCCCAGCTCCCTCACCGAGGTCCCGCGTTTCGCGGAGCACGCCGGCGGCGCACGGGTGTTCCTCAAGCGTGAGGACCTCAACCACACCGGCTCCCACAAGATCAACAACGTGCTCGGCCAGGCCCTGCTCACCAAGCGGATGGGCAAGACCCGGGTCATCGCGGAGACCGGCGCCGGCCAGCACGGTGTCGCGACCGCCACCGCCTGCGCGCTGTTCGGCCTCGACTGCACCATCTACATGGGCGAGGTCGACACCGAGCGCCAGGCCCTGAACGTGGCCCGGATGCGCATGCTCGGCGCCGAGGTCGTCTCGGTGAAGTCCGGCAGCCGCACCCTGAAGGACGCCATCAACGAGGCGTTCCGCGACTGGGTCGCCAACGTGGACCACACCCACTACCTCTTCGGGACCGTCGCCGGACCGCACCCCTTCCCGGCCATGGTGCGCGACTTCCACCGCGTGATCGGCGTCGAGGCCCGGCGGCAGCTCCTGGAGCGCGCCGGCCGGCTGCCGGACGCCGCCGTCGCCTGCGTGGGCGGCGGCTCCAACGCGATCGGCCTCTTCCACGCCTTCATCCCCGACGCGTCCGTCCGCCTCATCGGCTGCGAACCGGCAGGCCACGGCATCGAGACCGGCGAGCACGCGGCCACCCTCACCGCGGGCGAGCCCGGCATCCTGCACGGCTCCCGGTCCTACGTCCTGCAGGACGAGGAAGGCCAGATCACCGAGCCGTACTCGATCTCGGCCGGTCTGGACTACCCGGGCATCGGCCCCGAGCACGCGTACCTGAAGGACTCGGGGCGCGGCGAGTACCGCGCGATCACCGACGACGCGGCCATGCAGGCCCTGCGCCTGCTGTCCCGCACCGAGGGCATCATCCCGGCCATCGAGAGCGCCCACGCCCTGGCCGGCGCCCTGGAGGTCGGCAAGGAGCTGGGCAGGGACGGCCTGATCGTCGTCAACCTCTCCGGCCGCGGCGACAAGGACATGGACACCGCCGCACGCTACTTCGGCCTCTACGACACCGACGCCGAGGTCGCCGCCGACACCACCGACACCGCCGAGATCGAGGGGGACGCCAAGTGAGCGGGAACATTCAGCTGCTGAGCGACACGCTCGCCGGTGCCAAGACCGAGGGCCGGTCCGCGCTCATCGCCTACCTCCCGGCCGGGTTCCCGACCGTGGACGGCGGCATCGAGGCGATCAAGGCCGTCTTCGACGGCGGCGCGGACGTGGTGGAGGTGGGCCTGCCGCACAGCGACCCCGTCCTCGACGGCCCCGTCATCCAGACCGCCGACGACATCGCCCTGCGCGGCGGGGTCAAGATCGCGGACGTGATGCGGACGGTCCAGGAGGCCCACGAGGCCACCGGCAAGCCCGTCCTCGTCATGACGTACTGGAACCCCATCGACCGCTACGGCGTCGAGCGCTTCACCACCGAGCTGGCCGAGGCGGGCGGCGCGGGCTGCATCCTGCCCGACCTGCCCGTCCAGGAGTCGGCGCTGTGGCGGGAGCACGCCGAGAAGCACGGCCTCGCGACGGTCTTCGTCGTGGCGCCGAGCAGCAAGGACGAGCGGCTCGCCCAGATCACCCGGGCGGGCAGCGGCTTCGTCTACGCGGCCTCGCTGATGGGCGTCACCGGCACCCGTGAATCGGTCGGCGCGCAGGCCCAGGACCTGGTCGAGCGCACCCGCGGCACCGGTACCGAGCTGCCCGTCTGCGTCGGACTCGGTGTCTCCAACAGCGCTCAGGCCGCCGAGGTCGCGGGCTTCGCCGACGGTGTCATCGTCGGTTCGGCCTTCGTGAAGCGGATGCTCGACGCACCCGACCACGCGGCGGGTCTCGCGGCGGTCCGTGAACTGGCCGGAGAACTGGCCAAGGGCGTGCGCGGACAGGTGTGACCGCCGGTGAGCGACCGGAGTCACTCGCCCGTCACTCACAACGAAAGATTCGGTCACTCGAACGAGTGGACCTGAGGTCGGGGAGGCGCGCTGCGCCTCCCCGGTTCGTTCTGGGGGTGTGAGCGAGAAGAACCGTGACGGAAAGCGCACCGCCCGGGAGCGGCTGGCGGTCGAGCGCGACAAGCAGAAGGCCGCGGACAAGCGACGGCGCACTCTGGTCGTGGGCGCCAGCATCGTCTGCGTCCTGGGCCTCGCGGCGGTGATCGGCGTTCTGGCCGCGAACGCCGGCAAGGAGAGCAGCGAGAAGGCGGGCCCGGTCGTGGCGCCCTCGGGCGCGCAGGGCAAGGACAGCCTCGCGATCCCGGTCGGCAAGGACGGCGCCAAGTCGACGCTCACCATCTGGGAGGACATGCGCTGCCCGGCCTGCCAGGCCTTCGAGGTCGCCTACCGCCCGACGCTCCACCAACTGGCCGACTCCGGCAAGCTCCGGATCGAGTACCACATGGTCCGGCTGATCGACGCCAACCTCGGCGGCACCGGCTCCCTGCGCGCGGCCAACGCCGTGGCCTGCGCCCAGGACGCCGGAAAGTTCCGCGACTACCACGACGCGCTGTACGCGAACCAGCCCAAGGAGACCGACGACGCGTTCGCCGACAACGCCAAGCTGATCTCCCTGTCCGGAAAGGTCGGCGGTCTGGACACGCCCGCCTTCCAGAAGTGCGTCAAGAACGGCACCCACGACAGCTGGGTGAACAAGGCGCAGAAGGCCTTCCAGGGCGGCGGCTTCACCGGCACGCCCACGGTCCTGCTCGGCGGGAAGAACATCTACCAGGACCAGACGATGACCCCGGCCAAGCTCAAGCAGATGGTGGAGGACGCCAACCGCGGGTAAGGGAATCCCCGCCTCCGCGGCTGATTTTTCTCACGTCCCCGTTATGGAGCCGTAGCCGGGCTGCTTGCCGTCCCCACGGGCCGGCACGGTAGCGTCGGACTTGCCATGGAACTTTCCTACATTCCCAGCCCGTCGCGCGGGGTGCTGTATCTCGGCCCCATCCCGCTGCGCGGCTACGCCTTCTGCATCATCATCGGTGTCTTCGTCGCCGTCTGGCTCGGCAACAGGCGCTGGATCGCTCGCGGTGGGCGGGCCGGCACGGTCGCCGACATCGCGGTCTGGGCCGTGCCGTTCGGCCTGGTCGGCGGCCGGCTGTACCACGTGATCACGGACTACGAGCTGTACTTCAGCCCGGGCCGTGACTGGGTGGACGCCTTCAAGGTGTGGGAAGGCGGCCTGGGCATCTGGGGCGCGATCGCGCTGGGTGCGCTCGGCGCGTGGATCGGTGCGCGGCGCCGGGGCGTCCCGATGCCGGCGTACGCCGACGCCGTCGCGCCCGGCATCGCGTTCGCACAGGCCATCGGCCGCTGGGGCAACTGGTTCAACCAGGAGCTGTACGGCCGTGAGACGCATGTTCCGTGGGCGCTGCACATCACCTCCTCCGAGGGCGGCCGGGTGCCGGGCTACTACCACCCGACCTTCCTGTACGAGTCCCTGTGGTGCATCGGCGTGGGCTTCCTGGTCATCTGGGCCGACCGCCGCTTCAAGCTGGGCCACGGCCGGGCGTTCGCCCTGTATGTCGCGGCGTACTGCGTGGGCCGCGGCTGGATCGAGTACATGCGCGTGGACGACGCGCACCACATCCTGGGCCTGCGCCTGAACGACTGGACCGCGCTGCTCGTGTTCCTGCTGGCGGTGGCGTACATCGTCGTGTCCTCGAAGAAGCGGCCGGGGCGGGAAGCCGTGGTCGAGCCGGGTGTCTCGACGGCTCCGGCCGACGGTGCGCAAGCCGCTGCCGAGACGGAAGCCGCTGCCGAGACGGAGGACGGGGCCGAGCCCGAGGCGGATGCCGCCGAGCCGAAGGCGGACGCCGTCGAGGCGAAGGACGAGGCCGGGTCGGCGACGAAGAAGAGCTGACGACTGCTTGCTGGTACGACGCGGAGGGCGCCCGGGTTTCCCGGGCGCCCTCCGGCGCGACAGGGATCAGTTCGTCCGGGCCAGTGACAGGGTCCGCCGGGCCAGCGCCACCACGGCCGCGTCGACGAAGCGGCCGTCGGGCAGGGCCTGGGCGCCTTCCTGGGCGGCCGCTGCCTTGAGGATCGTTTCCGCGTGCTCGATCTCCGCCGGAGTGGGCAGGTAGGCCCGTTCGATCACCGGCAGCTGCCGGGGGTGGATCGCGGCGCGGCCCAGGAAGCCGAGGGCACGGCCGTGGGCGCAGGAGGCGGCGAGACCCTCCGGATCGCGGATGTCGGGGTGGACCGACTGCGGGGGTGGGGCGAGGCCCGCCGCGCGGGCGGCGACGATCACCCGGGAGCGCGGCCAGTCGAGGCCCGCGTCGGCTCGTACTCCCAGGTCGGCCCGTAGGTCGGCCTCGCCGAGGGCGATGCCCCGCAGGGCGGGGTGGGCGGTGGCGACCGCGAAGGCGTGCTCGATGCCGAGGGCCGTCTCCAGCAGGGCGAACAGCGGGACGGAGGTGGCCGCGGCGACCTGTCTGATCTCGTCCGGGGTGGTCACCTTCGGCAGTCGCAGGCCCGCGAGGCCGGGGAGCGCGGTCAGGGCGGCCAGGTCCGCGGCGGCCCAGGGGGTGCCCAGGGCGTTGACGCGGACCTGGACCGGGAGGGGCTGGTGGTCGGCGAGGAGGTCGGCGGTGGCCGCGCGGGCGTACTCCTTGCGGTCCGGGGCGACCGCGTCCTCCAGGTCGATCACCACCACGTCGGCGCCCGCCGCCAGCGCCTTGGCCACCACGGACGGGCGGTCGCCGGGGGCGTAGAGCCAGGTGAGGGGGTACGGCCTCACAGGGCACCCTCCTCGCGCAGGGCGCGCAGCTCGGCCGGGGTGAGACCCAGCTCGGTGAGGACGGCGTCGGTGTCGGCGCCGTGCGGCCGGCCGGGCCAGCGGATCGCGCCGGGGGTCGAGGAGAGCCGGAAAAGGACGTTCTGCATGCGCAGCGGGCCCAGTTCGGGGTCGGGGACCGTGGTGATCGTGTCCAGTGCCTGGTACTGGGGGTCGTCCAGGACGTCCCGGACGTCATGGACCGGGGCCACCGCCGCCTCGGCCTTCTCGAAGGCCGCGAGGACCTCGGCCCGGGTGCGGGCGGCGATCCAGGAGCCGACCGCCTCGTCCAGCGCGTCGGCGTGACGGGCGCGGTCCGCGCCGGTGGCGAACCACGGTTCGTCGATCAGCTCGGGGCGGCCCACCAGGTGCATCACCCGTTCCGCGACCGACTGCGCGGAGGTGGATACGGCGACCCAGAGGCCGTCGGCGGTGCGGTAGGTGTTGCGCGGGGCGTTGTTCGCGGACCGGTTGCCGGTGCGTTCCTGGACGTGGCCGAGCTGGTCGTACCAGGTGGCGTGGGGGCCGAGGACCGACAGGATCGGTTCGATGATGGCCATGTCGACGACCTGCCCGCTGCCGCTGCGCCCCCGCGCGGCCAGCGCGGTGAGCACGGCGCAGGCGGTCGCGAGGCCTGCGACCGAGTCCGCGAGTCCGAAGGGCGGGAGCGTGGGCGGCGCCCCGGGCTCGCCGGTGATCGCGGCGAAGCCGCTCATCGCCTCGGCGAGGGTGCCGAATCCGGGGCGGTGCGCGTACGGCCCGAACTGGCCGAAGGCGGTGACCCGGGTGAGGACCAGCCGCCGGTTGGCCGCGGACAGCTCCGGCCAGCCGAGGTGCCACTTCTCCAGGGTGCCGGGGCGGAAGTTCTCGATCACCACGTCGGCGGTGGCGGCGAGCCGGAGCAGGGTGGCCCGGCCGCCGGGCGTGGACAGGTCCAGGGTGATGGTGCGCTTGTTGCGGCCGAGCACCTTCCACCACAGGCCGACGCCCTGCTTGGCCGGTCCGTGCCCCCGGGACGGGTCGGGCCGGCGCGGATGCTCGACCTTGATCACCTCGGCGCCGAAGTCACCGAGCAGGGTGGCGGCCAGCGGGCCCGCGAAGAGGGTCGCGAGGTCCAGCACCCGCAGACCGGCGAGGGCCGGTGTCGTCGTACTCATGCGGTGTTCCTCATGCGTCCGTACCTCATGCGCTGTCCCTCATGCGTGCTTCCTCAGGCGGTGAACTGGGCATCGATCTCCGGGCGGTACGGCATCGACACCGAGGCTCCGGGCCGTTGGACGGAGATCGCCGCGGCGGCCGCCGCCCAGGACAGCGCCTCCCGCACCGGCTTCTCCTCGGCGAGGGCCACCGCGAGCGCGCCGACGAAGGTGTCGCCGGCGCCCGTGGAGTCGACGGCGGTCACCTTCGGTGCCGGGATCACGAGCGGCTCGACGCCCCGGGCGAGGTAGAGGCTGCCGGTCGCGCCCAGGGTGACGACGACCTCCGGCACCAGGTCCAGCAGGGCCGCGGCGGCCTCGCGCGGGTCGGTGCGGCCGGTGAGGGTGACCGCCTCGTACTCGTTGGGCACCAACAGGTCGACCATGGCGAGGAGTTCGGGTGCCAGCGGCTGGACGGGCGAGGGGGTGAGGACCGTACGGACCCCGTGCCGGTGCGCGGCCTCGGCGCCCGCGACGACCGCGGCCGAGGGGATCTCCAGCTGCATCAGCAGGGCGTCGGCGGAGGCGATCACGCCCTCGTCGCCGGGGGAGAGATGGTCGACGGTGCCGTTCGCGCCCGGGATGACGACGATGGAGTTGGCGCCCCCGTCGTCCACCACGATGTGCGCGGTGCCGGACGGGCCCTCGACCGTGCGCAGGAAGTCCGTGTCCACGCCGGAGTGTTCGAGGGTGTCGCGCAGCCGCAGGCCGAAGGCGTCGTTGCCGACCGCGCCGATCATCGAGACCGTGGCGCCGGCGCGGGCGGCGGCGATCGCCTGGTTGGAACCCTTGCCGCCGGGGATCGTACGGAACTCGCGTCCCGTGACGGTCTCGCCGCTCTGCGGGGCCTTGGCGACATAGGTGACGAGGTCCATGTTCGTGCTGCCGAGGACGACGATGTGGGTCATGGGCGGGTCGCCTCCAAAAGGGTGAGGTGGGCGAGGGTGTCGAAGCCGCTGCCGTCGAAGTCGGCGACGGTGGTGGCGAGCCGGTTCTTCAGCGGGGCCCGCCAGCGGTCGGGGAGGGCGGCCGGTGCGCCCGCGAGCAGGCCCGCGACACTGCCGGCCGTCGCCCCGTTGGAGTCCGTGTCCCAGCCACCGGACACGGCACGGCAGATGGAGCCGGCGAAGTCGCCGTCCGCGTGGGTGAGGGCGGCGGTGAGCAGGGCGGTGTTGGGGATGGCGTGGACCCAGTGGTGGGCGGGGGAGTAGCGGGCGTGGAGTTCGTCCACGACGTCGTCGAAGTCCTCGTGGGACCCGGCCAGCCGGACCGCGTGGTCGATCGCTCGCGCGAGCCGGGAGCGGGGCGGGATCACCCGCCGGCCGGCGCGCAGACAGGCGTGGACGTCCTGGCCGCCGGGGGCCGCCCCGGCGGCGGTGGCGATGACGGCGGCCGTGAACATCGCCGCGTAGACGCCGTTGGCGGTGTGCGTGAGGGCCGCGTCGCGGTGCGCCTGTTCGGCCGCGGCGGCCGGGTCGCCGGGGTTGGTCCAGCCGTGCACGTCGGCGCGGATCAGGGCGCCGATCCACTCGCGGAAGGGGTTGCGATGGCGGGCGGTGTGCGGGGGCTCGATGCCGGTGAGGAGGTTGCGGTGGGCGATGCGCTCGGCGGTGAAGGCGCGGCCGGGCGGGAGTTCGTCCAGCCAGAGCCGTGCCACGTCGGCGGTGGTGAAGGTCCGTCCGTGCCGACGCAGCAGAAGGAGGTTCAGCAGCGGGTAGTCGAGGTCGTCGTCCTCCGGCATGCCGTCGATGTTCTCGGCGAGGCAGGTGCGGGCGGAGCGGCGGTTCCAGGGGTGCGCGGCGAGGAGGTCCGCCGGGACGCCGACGGCGCTGAAGTAGCCGGTGAGGGGCCAGTTGCCGGCGGCCTTCGCCAGGGCGCGGATGCCGTCGAGGGGAAGCTTCTCGACGGGCTTTCCGAGGAGGCAGCCGATGGCCCGGCCGAGCCAGGCGGCTTCGAGGGCGGCCGGGGCGGGGGCGGGGCGGGCGCGGCCGAGCGGACCGGGCCAGTCCGCGCACAGGGACTTGATGCGCGCCAGGTCCGTCGGCTCGTCCTCGGACAGGGCGCTGGGCAGATCGGCCAGTTCGTCCAGCAGGTCCTCGGCGAGGAGGCGGAGGTAGCGGGACGCGGGGTGGGGGGACGCGCCCGCCCGGGGCGGGGCGTCCTGGCCGCCCGCCGTTCGCCAGCGCGCCTCGATCGCCGAGGGCTCCCGGCCGTCCAGACGGGCCTGGCGCAGTTCGTGGCCCAGCAGGTCCTCGGGCTGGACCCAGGTCAGTCGGAGCATGCGCTGCCTCCGAGTGCCGCGAAGGCCCGCTCGTGCGCCCGGCGCCGGCGCACGTCCCGGGCGAAGATCTCCTGGGTGACCTCGGTGAGCGTGCGGGCCGGCGCCCACAGGTCCAGACGGCTCGCCTCCGCCACCGTCTTCGCCCAGTCCCGCGGGACGGGTGAGCCGAGGGCGCCCGCGAGGGCACCGGCCATCGTGGCGATCGAGTCGCAGTCACGGCCGTAGTTGACCGCGCCGAGGACGGCCTGCCGGTAGTCGCCGCCGGAGACCAGCAGCATGCCGAGGGCGACGGGCAGTTCCTCGATCGCGTGCAGGCGGGAGGGGCGGCGGGCGGCCGCAGAGGGGGCGCGGTAGTCCGGGCCGACGGTGTCGTAGGGGGCGACCGCCGCGCGCAGGGGGCGCAGTGCGGACTCGAAGTCGCGGTGGCCGCGGGCGACTTCGCAGACCTTCTCGATCGCCTCGCGCGTGCCGTCCTTCGCCAGGGACAGACAGGCGGTGACGACCGAGTCGGGGCTCGCGCCGGGTGCCATGGCGGCGGCGACGGCGGCGGCGAGGACACCGGCCGCCTCACGGCCGTACGACGACTGGTGCGCACCGGCGATGTCCAGTGCCTCGGCGTAGGCGGCGGCCGGGTCGGCCGCGTTGACCAGGCCGACGGGGGCCATGTACATCGCCGCACCGCAGTTGACGATGTTGCCGACGCCCGCCTCCCGGGGGTCGACATGGCCGTAGGCGAGCCGCGCCACGAGCCATTTCTCGGCGAGGAAGAGGCGGTGCAGCGGCAGGGCCTCGGTCTCCAGTTCCGGGATCCAGCGCGGGTTGGTCATCAGGTCCGGGACCAGGTGGTCGGCGATCGCATAGGCGTCGAGGTGGTCGCGGACCCGGGCGTAGACGCGGATCAACGCGTGGGTCATCAGGGTGTCGTCGGTGACGTGGCCGTCGCCCTTGTGGTACGGGGCGATGGGGCGCGCGGTGCGCCAGGCGTCGCCGTGCCAGGGGCCGACGACGCCGTGGACGCGCCCGCCGTGGCGTTCGGCGATCTGCTCGGGGGCGTACCCCTCGACCGGGCCGCCGAGGGCGTCGCCGACGGCGGCTCCGACGAGGGCACCGGTGATCCGTTCGGCGAGTCCGTAAAGGGCTGTCCCGCCGCTTTGTTGCTCTTCGGGCCTTGCGGGGCATTCGGGCTCTGTGGGCGTCATGCCCCGAATCATCCTCCTGGGCGGGCCGGTTGTACGGCTTCCAGGAGTCCGGCGAGTTCCACCAGGTCGGTGCCGGCGAGACGGGGCAGCGCGCAGCCGGACAGGGTGCGGCAGGCGTCCCGCCAGGTCCGCGGGACGGCCGCGCCGCCGCCGAGGGCCCCGGTGAGGGCGCCCGTGAGGGCGGGGGCGGAGTCGGCCACCCGGGACAGGCAGGCGGCGGCGGGTACGGCCGCGGCGATCCGGCCGCCGGCCGCGGTGGCGAGGGCCAGGGCGACCGGGACCGTCTCGGCGGCGGCGATGCCGTAGCTGTAGACGTGGTCGACGATCTGGTGCTCCAGGAGCGGGACGAGGGCGAAGGCGGACTCGCTGTCCTCGGCGAGGGCGAGGGCGTGGCGGGTGTTGCGGCCGATCTCGGTGTCCGCCGGGAGCTCGGCGAGCGCCGCGGTCACACAGGTGTCGGGGCCGGCGCCGGCGAGGGCCAGCGCGAGCGCCGCGGCCATGGCGCGGGCGCCGTGCACACCGTCGCCGTCCTGGGTGTAGCGGGCGTCGAACTCGGCGAGGCCGGCGGCACGTTCGGGGTCGCCGGGGTGGGCGACGGCGAGGACGCAGGCGCGGACGCAGGCAGCGTCGTCGAAGTAGTGCGGGTTGTCGTGGCCGGTGGCGGGCGGGCGCAGGCCGGCGGCGAGGTTGCCGAGGCCGGCGCGGACGGAGATACGGGCGCGCAGGGGCAGGACGGCGGACTCGATCTCGGGCGCGCGGTCCGCCGCCGCGGCGACTTCCGCGGCCACGGCGGTCCAGGTGAGGTCGATGGCGGCGCGGGTACGGCGCTCCCGGCTGAGGTCGCCGAGCACGTCGTCGTCGCCTGCCCGCAGCACCGCCTCCGCGGCGAAGGCCGCCCACTCGGCGTCGTCGGAGGGGCCGAGGCGGAGGGGTTCGGGGGGCTGGTTGAGGGCGATCGGCACCGGCAGGGTGGTGGTGGCGTTCTGCTCGGCGAAGGTGTCCAGCTCGCGGGTGAGGCGTCGGGTCCATTCCGGCATACGGCTGGCCCGGTGCCGCGCGGCCGGCCAGCCGGCGGCATCACCCGCGGCGAGCCCGAGCAGGAGCCCCTCGATGCGGCGCACGGTCATGACCGGACCTCGCTGTCCGCGTACCCGGCCAGCGGGCTGCCCCTGCCGGTTCCCCGTTCGCTCGTCCGGCCGCCCGGCTCGCCCGGTGGAGAGGCGCAGGGCAGGGGCGCGGCCGGTCGTGGGGGAGCGGGCACCAGCAGCTCCGCCACCTCCAGTACGTGATGGCCTGCCATCGACGGCAGACAGCGCCCCCGGGACGGTCCGATCGCCGTGGCCCAGTGGGCGGGGATCGCCGCCGCGCCCCGCGTCGCGCCGGCCAGGGCGCCCGCCACCGCGGCCGTCGTGTCCGCGTCGCGGCCCATGTTGACGGCCGTCAGGACCGCCTCTGCGAAGTCGCCGTCGGCCGCCGCGTACGCGCCGAAGGCGAGGGCGACCGCCTCGGGGGCGAGGTCGGTCCAGGGGTAGCCGCCGATGACGACCGCGCAGCGCACCGCGCGTTCGCCGCGGTGGGCCACGGCCACCGCACGGCGCAGGGAGCGTGCCGTCCAGGAGTCGTCCGGGACGACCGCGAGCGCCGCGGCGATCACCACCGGGACCGGTGCGCCCGTCATCGCCGCCGCCACTCCCGCCGCGACCGCCTGACCGCCGTAGATGCCCTCACCCTCATGGCTGATCGAGCCGTCGATCGCCACCAGCCGGGCCGCTTCGGCGGGGCGGCCGGCCGCGAAGACGCCGAAGGGGGCGGCGCGCATCGCCAGGCCGTCGCTCCAGGCGTGACGGTGCTGGGCCGAGATGGGGGCGGCGAGCCCGCGGCGGAGGTTCTCCAGGGTGCCGCGTTCGCTGAAGCCCGCTCCTCGGAAGGGGCCCTCGGCGCGGTCGGCGATCCACTCGTGCCAGGCCGCCTCCACATGGGTCGGGGTGAGCGCGGAGCCGTGCCGGGCGAGCAGGAGTCCGGAGAAGATGGCGTACTCGGTGTCGTCCGTGCCGCAGGGGTGGTCGGTGACGTACCCGGTGATGCGGCCCCAGCGAGCCCGGATCTCGGACGGTCTGAGGTTCTCCGCGGGCGCGCCGAGCGCGTCTCCGACGGCCAGGCCGAGCAGCGCGCCGCGGGCTCTCTCGTGCAGTCCGGCGGCGTCGTCGGGCGCCGGGACCGGGGGAGTGCAGGCGATCGATGCCATGGGCGGCCTCCTTCAGAGGGACCACGAGGGCCGGCGGGACCACGAGGGCCGGCGGGACCACGAAGACGCTTTGCGGATGTGTGCCACGGCGTCCGGCCGGCCGAGCCTCCGCGGGGTTCCCGTCACCCGCTTGGCATCTGAGCAAGATCATGCACGGATGAGCAAAGTCAGGTAAAGGTGCAGGTTAGCCCAGCCTTTCCTTGGTGGCGAGCGGGTGGGAATGGGCGTAGATTCTGGATGGTCGAAAAGTAGAACTCGTCCAAAGTTAGCTTTGGCTAAGCTATCCGGGGGTCCGCATGGCCGTCATCGAAACCCAGGCCGCGCTGCACGAGGCGCACCGGGACAACCACACGCACCGCGATGTCAACGGCGGCTGGCTGCGCCCCGCCGTCTTCGGCGCCATGGACGGCCTCGTCTCCAACCTCGCCCTGATGACCGGTGTGGCCGGCGGGGCCGTGAGCCATCAGACCATCGTCATCACCGGTCTCGCGGGCCTCGCCGCCGGCGCCTTCTCCATGGCGGCCGGCGAGTACACCTCCGTCGCCTCCCAGCGGGAGCTGGTCGAGGCCGAACTCGATGTCGAGCGCCGTGAGCTGCGCAGGCACCCGCAGGACGAGGAGGACGAGCTGGCCGCCCTGTACGTCTCCCGTGGGGTGGAGCCCGAGCTGGCCCGCGAGGTCGCGCGGCAGCTGTCCAAGGACCCGGAGCAGGCGCTGGAGATACACGCCCGGGAGGAGCTGGGCATCGACCCGGGCGACCTGCCGTCGCCGCTGGTCGCCGCGGTGTCCTCGTTCGGGTCCTTCGCCCTGGGCGCCCTGCTGCCCGTGCTGCCGTTCCTGCTCGGCGCGACCGCGCTGTGGCCCGCCCTGCTGCTCGCTCTCGTCGGGCTCTTCGGCTGCGGCGCGGTGGTGGCCAAGGTGACCGCGCGCAGCTGGTGGTACAGCGGCCTCAGGCAGCTTGCGCTGGGCGGTGCTGCGGCCGGTGTGACGTACGCCCTGGGCAGCCTGTTCGGAACGGCCGTAGGATAACGTCGTCGGTACCTATGCAACGGGACGCATAGGTACTCGCCAGCCCGTTACTCGCTGGTTTCGACCGCGTGACCACGGGGCATGAGCCGTAAGCGCCGCAAGCAATGACGCCTGCCGCACCCCCGCGGAGTGAGTGAAGACGCTCCCCCCGCCCCCTCGGACCGCCGGACACCGATCCGATCGATCGTGTCCGCAACGGTCCCTTTGACGCGTTCGCCGCCGCGTGCGGCACTCCAGGCCGCCACGCGCGGCTCCCGCCGCCCTCGCGCGGTACCCCCGCCGCCCCGTGCGGCGCTCCGCCGCCCTCGCGCGGCATCCCGGCCACGGACCCCGTGGTGTCCGCATGTTGGAACGGAGTATCCGCTTCCCGAGAACCGCTCCATCATGTAACCTGCACGAAATTTTGATCTCACGCAGAGGGCCAACGTCGTCCCTCGGCACCTGCCACATGCCACATGACGACGACGGGAGAGCCGATGCGTACGCCGCGCCAGCCGTCCCAGCATTCCGCGAATGGCCAGAACTGGTCGTTCATGGATGCTCGCCCTGCTGCTCAGGGTATGTACGACCCCCGCAACGAACACGACGCGTGCGGCGTCGGTTTCGTCGCCACCCTTACCGGCGAGGCGTCCCACACGCTGGTCGAGCAGGCGCTCACCGTGCTGCGCAACCTGGAGCACCGCGGAGCCACCGGCTCCGAGCCCGACTCAGGGGACGGCGCCGGCATCCTCTCCCAGGTGCCCGACGCGTTCTTCCGTGAGGTGGCCGGTTTCGACCTTCCTTCGGCGGGCTCCTACGCGGTAGGCATCGCCTTCCTGCCCGGGGAGGGCACCGAGGGTGCCGTCTCACGGATCGAGACGATCGCCGACGAGGAAGGCCTCACCGTCCTCGGCTGGCGTGAGGTCCCCGTCGCCCCGGAGCTGCTCGGCGCCACCGCCCGCTCCACCATGCCGGTGTTCCGCCAGATCTTCGTCGCCGACCACACCAGCGAGGGCATCGCGCTGGACCGCAAGGCGTTCGTGCTGCGCAAGCGCGCCGAGCGCGAGGCCGGTGTCTACTTCCCGTCGCTCTCCGCGCGCACGATCGTCTACAAGGGCATGCTGACCACCGGCCAGCTGGAGCCCTTCTTCCCGGACTTGTCCGACCGCCGCTTCGCCTCCGCGATCGCGCTCGTGCACTCCCGGTTCTCCACGAACACCTTCCCGTCGTGGCCGCTCGCGCACCCCTACCGCTTCGTCGCGCACAACGGTGAGATCAACACCGTCAAGGGCAACCGCAACTGGATGCGCGCCCGCGAGTCGCAGCTGGTCTCCGACCTGTTCGGCACCGGTGACATCGAGCGCGTCTTCCCGGTCTGCACGCCGGACGCCTCCGACTCCGCCTCCTTCGACGAGGTCCTGGAGCTGCTGCACCTGGGCGGCCGTTCGCTGCCGCACTCCGTGCTGATGATGATCCCGGAGGCGTGGGAGAACCACGACTCCATGGACGCGGCCCGGCGCGCCTTCTACGGCTACCACTCCACGATGATGGAGCCCTGGGACGGCCCGGCCTGCGTCACCTTCACCGACGGCACCCAGGTCGGCGCCGTGCTCGACCGCAACGGCCTGCGCCCCGGCCGCTACTGGGTCACCGACGACGGCCTCGTCGTCCTCGGCTCCGAGGTCGGCGTCCTCGACATCGACCCGGCCAAGGTCGTCCGCAAGGGCCGGCTGCAGCCCGGCAAGATGTTCCTCGTCGACACCGCCGAGCGCCGCATCATCGAGGACGACGAGATCAAGGCGGCCCTCGCCGCCGAGCAGCCCTACGCCGAGTGGGTGGAGACGGGCGAGATCGAGCTGGGCGACCTGCCCGAGCGCGAGCACATCGTCCACACCCACGCCTCGGTCACCCGCCGCCAGCAGACCTTCGGCTACACCGAGGAGGAGCTGCGCGTCATCCTCGCCCCGATGGCCCGCGCCGGCGCCGAGCCGATCGGCTCCATGGGCACCGACAGCCCGATCGCGGCCCTCTCCGAGCGCCCGCGCCTGCTGTTCGACTACTTCACCCAGCTGTTCGCGCAGGTCACCAACCCGCCGCTGGACGCGATCCGCGAGGAGCTGGTCACCTCGCTGCGCTCCTCGCTGGGCCCGCAGGGCAATCTGCTCGACCCGACCGCCGCCTCCTGCCGGTCCGTGACACTGCCCTTCCCGGTGATCGACAACGACGAGCTGGCCAAGCTCATCCACATCAACGCCGACGGCGACATGCCCGGCTTCAAGGCCGCGACCCTCTCCGGTCTGTACCGGGTCTCCGGCGGCGGTGACTCCCTCGCCGCGCGCATCGCCGAGATCTGCGCCGAGGCCGACGCCGCCATAGACAACGGCGCCCGCCTGATCGTCCTGTCCGACCGGCACTCCGACGCCGAGCACGCGCCGATCCCGTCGCTGCTGCTCACCGCGGCCGTCCACCACCACCTCATCCGCACCAAGCAGCGTACCCACGTGGGCCTGCTGGTCGAGGCCGGCGACGTCCGCGAGGTCCACCACGTCGCCCTGCTGATCGGCTTCGGCGCCGCCGCCGTCAACCCGTACCTGGCGATGGAGTCCGTCGAGGACCTGCTGCGCGCGGGCACCTTCCTGAACGGCATCGAGCCGGAGAAGGCCATCAAGAACCTGATCTACGCCCTCGGCAAGGGCGTGCTGAAGGTCATGTCGAAGATGGGCATCTCCACCGTCGCCTCCTACCGCGGCGCCCAGGTCTTCGAGGCCGTCGGCCTGGACGAGGCCTTCGTCGAGAAGTACTTCAACGGCACCGCCACCAAGATCGGCGGCGTCGGCATCGACGTCATCGCCCAGGAGGTCGCCGCCCGCCACGCCAAGGCCTACCCGGCCTCCGGGATCGCCCCGGCGCACCGCGCGCTGGAGATCGGCGGCGAGTACCAGTGGCGCCGCGAGGGCGAGCCGCACCTGTTCGACCCGGAGACGGTCTTCCGCCTCCAGCACGCCACGCGCAGCGGCCGCTTCGACATCTTCAAGAAGTACACCGAGCGGGTGAACGAGCAGTCCGAGCGCCTGATGACGCTGCGCGGCCTGTTCGGCTTCGACTCCGGCCGCCGGCCGATCCCCCTCGACGAGGTCGAGCCGACGAGCGAGATCGTCAAGCGTTTCTCCACGGGCGCCATGTCGTACGGCTCCATCTCCAAGGAGGCGCACGAGACCCTCGCCATCGCCATGAACCAGCTGGGCGGCAAGTCCAACACCGGTGAGGGCGGCGAGGACCCGGACCGCCTGTACGACCCGGCGCGGCGCAGCGCCATCAAGCAGGTCGCCTCCGGCCGCTTCGGCGTCACCTCCGAGTACCTGGTCAACGCGGACGACATCCAGATCAAGATGGCCCAGGGCGCCAAGCCCGGCGAGGGCGGCCAGCTGCCCGGCCACAAGGTCTACCCGTGGGTCGCCAAGACGCGGCACTCGACGCCGGGCGTCGGCCTGATCTCCCCGCCGCCGCACCACGACATCTACTCCATCGAGGACCTGGCCCAGCTGATCCACGACCTGAAGAACGCGAACCCGCGGGCGCGGATTCACGTCAAGCTGGTCTCCGAGGTCGGCGTCGGCACGGTCGCCGCGGGTGTCTCCAAGGCGCACGCCGACGTCGTGCTCATCTCCGGCCACGACGGCGGCACGGGCGCCTCGCCGCTGACCTCGCTGAAGCACGCGGGCGGCCCCTGGGAGCTGGGCCTCGCCGAGACCCAGCAGACCCTGCTGCTCAACGGCCTGCGCGACCGGATCGTCGTCCAGACCGACGGCCAGCTGAAGACCGGTCGTGACGTGGTCATCGCCGCGCTGCTCGGCGCCGAGGAGTTCGGTTTCGCGACCGCTCCGCTCGTCGTCTCCGGCTGCGTGATGATGCGCGTCTGCCACCTGGACACCTGCCCGGTCGGCATCGCCACCCAGAACCCGACCCTGCGCGACCGCTTCGCCGGCAAGGCCGAGTACGTGGTGAACTTCTTCCAGTTCATCGCCGAGGAGGTCCGCGAGATCCTCGCCGAGCTGGGCTTCCGCTCCATCGAGGAGGCCGTCGGCCACGCCGAGGCCCTCGACGTGGCGCGGGCCGTCGACCACTGGAAGGCGCAGGGCCTGGACCTGGAGCCGCTCTTCCATGTGCCGTCGCTGCCCGAGGGTGCCGTCCGCCACCAGGTGGTCCCCCAGGACCACGGCCTGGAGAAGGCCCTGGACAACGAGCTGATCAAGCTCGCCGCCGACGCCCTCGCCGCGAACGACGCGACCGAGGCCCAGCCGGTGCGCGCCCAGGTCGCCATCCGCAACATCAACCGCACGGTCGGCACCATGCTCGGCCACGAGGTGACGAAGAAGTTCGGCGGCGCGGGCCTGCCCACCGACACCATCGACATCACCTTCACCGGCTCGGCCGGCCAGTCCTTCGGCGCCTTCCTGCCGCACGGCGTCACGCTGCGCCTGGAGGGCGACGCCAACGACTACGTCGGCAAGGGCCTCTCGGGCGGCCGGCTCGTCGTGCGCCCGGACCGCGCGGCCGACCACCTCGCCGAGTACTCGACCATCGCGGGCAACACCATCGGCTACGGCGCCACCGGCGGCGAGCTGTACCTGCGCGGTCGTACCGGTGAGCGGTTCTGCGTCCGCAACTCCGGCGCGCTCGTCGTCTCCGAGGGCGTGGGCGACCACGGCTGCGAGTACATGACCGGCGGTCACGCGGTCGTCCTCGGCCCGACCGGCCGCAACTTCGCGGCGGGCATGTCCGGCGGCATCGCCTACGTCATCGACCTCGACCGCGACAACGTCAACGCGGGCAACGCCGACGCGGTCGAGGCGCTGGACGACGCGGACAGGCAGTGGCTGCACGACGCCGTGCGCCGCCACGCCGAGGAGACCGGCTCGACGGTCGCCGAGAAGCTGCTCGCCGACTGGGATGTGGCCGCGGCTCGGTTCAGCAAGATCATCCCCAGCACGTACAAGGCAGTGCTCGCCGCCAAGGACGCCGCCGAGCGAGCCGGTCTGACCGAGACCGAGATCACCGAGAAGATGATGGAGGCGGCGATCAATGGCTGACCCGAAGGGCTTCCTGAACCACGGCCGCGAGGTCGCCCGGACCCGTCCCGTCGGTGAGCGCGTCAAGGACTGGAACGAGGTCTACGTCCCCGGCTCCCTGCTGCCGATCATCAGCAAGCAGGCCAGCCGCTGCATGGACTGCGGCATCCCGTTCTGCCACAACGGCTGTCCGCTCGGAAACCTGATCCCCGAGTGGAACGACTACGCCTACCGCGAGGACTGGACCGCCGCCTCCGAGCGCCTGCACGCCACCAACAACTTCCCGGAGTTCACGGGCCGCCTGTGCCCCGCTCCCTGCGAGTCGGCGTGTGTGCTCGGCATCAACCAGCCGCCGGTCACCATCAAGAACGTCGAGGTCGCGATCATCGACAAGGCCTGGGACGCGGGCACCGTCGCCGCGCAGGCCCCCGAGCGCCTGTCCGGCAAGACGGTCGCGGTCATCGGCTCGGGTCCGGCGGGCCTCGCCGCCGCCCAGCAGCTGACCCGGGCCGGCCACACCGTCGCCGTCTACGAGCGCGCGGACCGCGTCGGAGGCCTCCTGCGCTACGGCATCCCCGAGTTCAAGATGGAGAAGCGGCACATCAACCGCCGTATCGAGCAGATGCGGGCGGAGGGCACCCGCTTCCGTACCGGCATCGAGATCGGCCGCGACCTCAAGGCGACCGACCTGAAGAAGCGGTACGACGCGATCGTGATCGCCGCCGGTGCGACCAAGGCCCGCGATCTCCCGGTTCCGGGCCGCGAGCTCAAGGGCATCTACCAGGCCATGGAGTACCTGCCCCTGGCGAACAAGGTCCAGGAGGGCGACTACGTCACCGCGCCCGTCTCCGCCGAGGGCAAGCACGTCGTCGTCATCGGCGGCGGTGACACCGGCGCGGACTGCGTGGGCACCGCCCACCGCCAGGGCGCGGCCTCCGTCACCCAGCTGGAGATCATGCCCCGCCCGAACGACGAGCGGCACCCGACCAGCCAGCCGTGGCCGACCTTCCCGATCCTGTACAAGGTCACCTCGGCCCACGAGGAGGGCGGCGAGCGGATCTACTCCGCCTCGACGACCCACTTCGAGGGCGACGAGGACGGCAACGTGCAGTGGCTGCACCTGGCCGAGGTGGAGTTCGTCGAGGGCAGGCTGACCTCCAAGCCGGGCACCGAGCGCAAGATCCCGGCCCAGCTGGTGACCCTCGCGATGGGCTTCACGGGCACGGACCGGGAGAACGGCCTCGTGGACCAGTTCGGCCTGGACCTCGACGAACGCGGTAACATCGCCCGCGACGCCGAATTCCAGACCAACGTGCCGGGTGTGTTCGTCGCCGGTGACGCCGGCCGCGGCCAGTCCCTCATCGTGTGGGCGATCGCGGAGGGCCGCTCGGCCGCCCGCGGTGTCGACCGGTTCCTGACCGGTGCCAGCGACCTGCCGGCCCCGATCCGCCCGACCGACCGCGCCCTGGCGGTCTGACGGCATCCGAAAAGCGTCCCGTACAACGGCGTACGGAACACCAGACGGCGCCTGCCCACTGTCCCCGACCGGACCCTGGGCAGGCGTCGTCGCATGTCCGCCCCGCCGGTTGATCACGTAGGCTCGGCGCTCCGGACAGCCGAGGGGGACAGGGGGGCCATGGCCGCGATCAGCCTCAGGAAGGTGGAGGAGACCGCGCCCGCGCTCGTCGGCGCCTACCGGTCCGCGGGGATGTCGCTCGCCAAGCACGGCCTGGACGGGCTGCGCGCCGCCGTCTACCTGGTGGTCGACTACTCGGGCTCGATGAGGCCGTACTACAAGGACGGCAGTGTGCAGGCGCTCGCCGACCGGGTGCTGGGCCTGTCCGCGCACCTGGACGACGACGGCCGGGTGCCGGTGGTGTTCTTCTCCACGGACGTCGACGCGGTCACCGACATCGACCTGGCGAGCCATGCGGGCAGCGTCGAGCGGATCGTGGCCGGGCTCGGGCACATGGGAAAGACCGGCTATCACCGGGCGATGGACGCCGTCATCGACCACTACCTGGACAGCGGCGCCACCGACCCCGCCCTGGTGGTCTTCCAGACCGACGGCGGCCCGATCGACAAGTTCGCCGCCGAACGCCATCTGTGCAAGGCGGCCGGGCTGCCGCTGTTCTGGCAGTTCGTCGGCTTCGGCGATCCGGGCAGCCGGCAGTTCGAGTTCCTGCGGAAGCTCGACGAGCTGGCCGTCCCGGACCGGCGGATCGTGGACAACGCGGGCTTCTTCCACGCCGGCCGGAACCCGCGGAGCCTGTCCGACGCCGAGCTGTACGACCGGCTCGTCGGCGAGTTCCCGCAGTGGCTGGTCGCCGCGCGCACCGCGGGGATCGTACGGCAGGCCTGACGGCACACCCCGGCACAGGAGGGGCAGGGTGCCCGGATCTCGCTCAGGGTCCTGCCGGTCCCTTGAGTGCGTCGTCGAGAACCAGCTTCCGGCACTCCTCGGGTGCGCCCCACGCCGTCCGCAGGGCGCGGGCCCTGGTCAGCCACAGGGACAGGTCGAACTCCGCGGTGTAGCCGATCGCGCCGTGCAGCTGCAGCGCCGCACGGGCCGCGCCGTACGCCGCCTCGCAGGCCTTGAGCTTGGCGGCGGCGACGTCGGCGGGCCGCAGTGAGGTCGCGGCGCCGAGGACGAGCGGCCGGGCGAACTCCAGGGCCGTCATGGCGTCGGCAAGGCGGTGCTTGACCGCCTGGAAGGAGCCGATGGGGACGCCGAACTGGGTGCGCTGCCCGACATACGCGACCGTGCGGTCCAGCAGGGCGAGTCCGACACCCAGGGCCTGGGCGGCGACGGCGAGACGGCCCCAGGTGAGGGCGCGCTCGCGCGGGGGATCGGCGGTGAGGAGTTCGCCCTGCGGGGCGAGCGGCGTCAGCCGGCGGGCGGGGTCGAGACAGCGGCGCACCGGGCCCGCGGCGCCGGTGGACAGGTACAGCCCGTCGGCGGTGACGGCGAGGCGCAGGGTGGCCGCGTCGCCGTCGAGAGCGAGGCGGAGCGCGGACGCGTGGCCGTCGAGGGCGGGTCCGGCGGGCGCCGCCACCGTCGCGAGGTCGGTCCCGGCCACGAGTCCGGGCAGGAAGCGTCCGGCCGACGGAGGGTCTTCGAGGAGTACGGCCGCCGCGACCGTCTCCACCAGCGGACCCGGTACCGCATGACGCCCCAGCTCCACGAAGGCGAGCGCCAGTTCCACGGGATGCGGCTCCAGCCCGCCGTACTCCTGCGGCACCGCGAGGCCGAACACCCCTGCCTCCGCGATCCGCGACCACAGTGCGCGCCCGCTCGCGTGGTCACCGCGGCTCCAGTCCCGGACCACCGCCGGGGTGTCCGCGGCCGACAGCATCGCGTGCAGCGACGCGGTGAAGGCGCGCTGTTCGGCGTCGGGCAGGAAGCGCATCAGCGGCGTCCCTTCGGCAGGCCGAGCAGCCGCTCGGCGACGATGTCCCGCTGGATCTCGTTGGCGCCCGCGTAGATCGGGCCCGCGAGCGCGAACACATACCCCTCGGACCAGGCGGTGTCGGCCGACTCGCCGTCCTCCTCCAGCAGATCGAGCGCCGTCTCGTGCAGCGCGAGGTCCAGTTCGGACCAGAAGACCTTGTTCATGCTGGATTCGGGACCGAGCCGCTCGCCCTCCAGGAAGCGGGAGGCGGCCGCGTAGGTGAACAGCTGATAGGCACGCGCACCGATCAGGGCGTCGGCCACCCGGGCGCGCGCGTGCTCCGGGCAGCCGCGCGAGCGCCACAGCTCGACCAGCCGGTGTGCCGAGGCGAGGAAACGGCCCGGTGAGCGCAGGGTGAGCCCGCGTTCTTCGCCCGCCGTGGACATCGCGATCCGCCAGCCCTGGCCGGGCTCGCCGATCACGTCCTCGTCCGGCACGAACACGTCGTCCAGGAACAGCTCGGCGAAGGCCGGCCTGCCGTCCAGGCGGCCGATCGGGCGGACCGTGACACCCGGTGCCCGCAGGTCGAACATCAGGTAGGTGAGCCCCTGATGGGGTCTCGGGGTGTCCGGGGCACTGCGGAAGAGACCGAAGGCCCGGTCGGCGAAGGCCGCCCGCGAGGACCACGTCTTCTGCCCGCTGATCAGCCAGCCGCCGTCCGTCCGCACCGCCCTGGAGGTCAGCGAGGCCAGGTCGGAGCCCGCCTCCGGCTCGGACCAGGCCTGCGCCCAGACCACCTCGCCGGTGGCCATCGACGGCAGCACGCGCGCGCGTTGCTCCTGCGTGCCGTGCTCGAAGAGTGTCGGGGCGAGCAGGCTGACGCCGTTCTGGCCGACGCGGCCCGGCGCGCCCGCCGCCCAGTACTCCTCCTCGAAGACCAGCCAGCGCAGGAGCCCGGCGTCCCGGCCGCCGTACTCCTTCGGCCACGACACCACCGACCAGCGGTCCGCGGCCAGTTCGCCCTCCCAGCCGCGGTGGGCCGCGAAGCCCTCCGCCGTCTCCAGGGACGGGAACGGCGTGCGCGGCACATGCGCCGCCAGCCAGGCCCGGGCCTCGGCGCGGAACTCCTCGTCGGCCGGGGAGTGAGACAGATCCACCACCGACACCTTCCTCCCTCGACCTTCCCTAACAAGTGTTTGGTAGGTTAGCGTGCCCCTATGACAGGCGTCGAGAGCCCGGCCTACGTACCCGGGCACGGACTGCTGCGGGGCCGCACCGCCGTCATCACCGCGGCGGCCGGTGCCGGCATCGGCGGAGCGACCGCGCGCCGCTTCCTGGAGGAGGGCGCGCGCGTGCTCATCAGCGACGCGCACGCGCGCCGGCTGAAGGAGCACGAGGCGGAACTGGCCCGGCGGTTCCCGGGCGCGGTGACGGCGCTGCCGTGCGACGTCACCGACGAAGGCCAGGTGCGGGCCCTGTTCGAGACGGCCGTGGCCGAGCACGGACGGCTGGACGTCGTCGTCAACAACGCGGGCCTGGGCGGCACTTCGGACCTGGTCGACATGACCGACGAGCAGTGGTCCCGAGTGCTGGACGTGACACTGAACGGCACCTTCCGGTGCACACGCGCCGCCCTGCGGGCCATGCGGGGGACCGGAAGCGGAGTGATCGTCAACAACGCCTCCGTCGTCGGCTGGCGGGCCCAGGCCGGACAGGCGCACTACGCCGCCGCCAAGGCCGGGGTGATGGCGCTGACCCGGTGCGCGGCGATCGAGGCCGCCGCCTACGGAGTGCGGGTCAACGCCGTGGCGCCGAGCCTCGCCATGCATCCGCACCTGGTGAAGGTCACCTCCGCCGAACTGCTCCAGGAGCTGACCGAGCGGGAGGCCTTCGGGCGCTACGCGGAGCCCTGGGAGGTGGCCAACGTGATCGTGTTCCTGGCCTCCGACTACTCCTCGTACCTGACCGGCGAGGTCGTCGCCGTCAGCAGCCAGCATCCCTGATGACCGGGGGCAGACCACAATGGGTGCGTGCCGACCAACAAGAAGCCCCAGGTGACCGCGGCAGCGGCCCGGCGCGGCGAACTCCTCACCACCGCAGCCGAGGTCTTCGCCGAGCACGGCTACAACGCCACCACCGTCCGCCGGATCGCCGACCACGCCGGGATGCTCG
Organism: Streptomyces yokosukanensis; assembly: GCF_001514035.1. GTDB lineage: Bacteria > Actinomycetota > Actinomycetes > Streptomycetales > Streptomycetaceae > Streptomyces > Streptomyces yokosukanensis. The sequence continues at coordinate 151,966 of NZ_KQ948213.1, forward strand.
CGGGCAGCCTGTACTACCACTTCGACTCCAAGGAGTCGATGCTCGAGGAGATCCTGCGCACCTTCCTCGACGAGCTGTGGGACGGCTACGACACCGTCCTCGCCGCGGGGCTCGGGCCCCGCGAGACGCTGGAGGCGCTCGTCACCGAGTCCTTCCGGGAGATCGACCGGCACCGCGCGGCCGTCGCGATCTACCAGAAGGAGAGCAGGCAGCTCGTCGCCCAGGACCGGTTCGCGTTCCTCGCGGAGTCCCAGCGCCGGTTCGAGAGGGCCTGGCTGTCCACGCTGGAGCGAGGTGTGGCCGAGCATGCCTTCCGCGCCGACCTCGACGTCCGCCTCACCTACCGGTTCGTGCGCGACACCGTGTGGGTCGCCGCCTCCTGGTACCGGCCCGGCGGACAGCACAGCCCCGAGGAGATCGCCCGTCAGTACCTGTCGATGGTGCTGGACGGGATCGCCGTACGCGAGTGACACCTGTCGCATAACGCCCCTTTCCTGTCTGGGAGTTGTCATGGCCGAGGCCTATATCGTCGAAGCGGTCCGCACGCCCGTCGGGCGGCGCGGGGGAGGGCTCAGCGCGGTCCACCCGGCCGATCTGGGCGCGCATGTGCTGACGGCGCTGGTGGAGCGGACCGGAATCGACCCGGCCGCCGTGGAGGACGTCGTCTTCGGCTGTCTGGACGCGGTCGGGCCGCAGGCCGGGGACATCGCCCGCACCTGCTGGCTGGCCGCGGGCCTCCCCGAGGAGGTGCCGGGCGTGACCGTCGACCGGCAGTGCGGCTCCTCCCAGCAGGCCGTGCACTTCGCCGCCCAGGCGGTGCTTTCCGGCACCCAGGACCTGGTGGTCGCCGGCGGGGTGCAGAACATGTCCCTGATACCCATCGCCTTCGCCTCCCGGCAGGCCGCCGCACCGCTCGGCCTGACCGACGGCCCCTTCCTCGGCAGCCCCGGCTGGCGCGCCCGCTACGGCGACCAGCCCGTCAACCAGTTCGCCGGCGCCGAGATGATCGCCGCCAAGTGGGGCGTCGGCCGCGAGGAGCAGGAGGAGTTCGCCCTGCGCTCGCACCGGCGGGCGATCCACGCCCTCGACACCGGCCGCTTCGACCGCGAGACCGTCCGCTACGGCGCGGTCGCCGTGGACGAGGGACCGCGTCGGGACACCTCCCTGGAGAAGATGGCCGCCCTGAAACCCGTCCTCGACGGCGGCACCATCACCGCGGCCTGCTCCTCCCAGGTCTCCGACGGTGCCGCGGCCATGCTGCTCGCCTCCGAACGGGCGGTCCACGACCACGGGCTGCGCCCCCGCGCCCGCGTCCACCACCTCTCCGTACGCGGTGAGGACCCCATCCGGATGCTCTCCGCCCCCATCCCGGCCACCGCGCACGCGCTGAAGAGGACCGGCCTGACCATCGACGCCATCGACCTCGTGGAGATCAACGAGGCCTTCGCCCCGGTCGTCCTGGCCTGGCTGCGCGAGACCGGCGCCGACCCCGACAAGGTCAATGTCAACGGCGGCGCGATCGCCCTCGGCCATCCGCTCGGTGCGACCGGCGTCCGCCTGATGACGACCCTGCTGCACGAACTGGAGCGCACCGGCGGCCGCTACGGCCTGCAGACCATGTGCGAGGGCGGCGGCCAGGCCAATGTGACGATCATCGAACGCCTCTGAGCCTTCCCAGCCCCGTCATCCCGGCCCCGCCACCCCCTCCCGGCCCCGTCACCCCTCCCCTCCCCGTCACCTCTCCCGGCCCCGCGGGCCTGCCAGTCCGTCCAGCACCTCCTGCGCCTCCTTCACGATCCGCTCCACCAGCTCCGCGCACGACGGCAGGTCGTCGATCACCCCGGCGACCTGCCCGGACGCCATCACCCCGAGGTCCGTACGGCCGTCCACCATCGCGGACTTCAGCAGCATCGGCGTGTTCGCGGCCAGTACCACCTGGCTCCAGGACAGCTCCTTGCCGTGCTTGAGCGCGAGACCGTCGCGGATCAGCTGCGGCCAGGTCAGCCCCGACAGCCGCCGGAATCCGGCCGCCTTGCGCAGGGCGTGGGCGAGGACCCGTATCCGGCCCGACCGCTCCAGCGCGTCCACCAGATCCGTGCGCAGCATCCGGTGCGGCAGGCCGTCCACCGCCCGCGTGACCGTCACGTCCCGGACCGTCGCCGCCAGATAGCGGGCCTTCACCGGGTCCGGCACGGTCGAGTCGGAGGTGAGCAGGAACCGCGTGCCCATCGCCACCCCGGCCGCCCCGTACGCCAGCGCCGCCACCAGGCCCCGTCCGTCGAAGAAGCCGCCCGCCGCCACGACCGGGATGTCCACCGCGTCCACCACCTGCGGCAGCAGCACGCTCGTCGCCACCTCGCCGGTGTGCCCGCCGCCCTCGCCGCCCTGCACGATCACTGCGTCCGCACCCCACGCGGCCACCTTCTCGGCGTGCCGGCGCGCCCCGACGGACGGGACGACGACCACACCCGCCTCCTTGAGCCGGGCGATCAGCTCGCGCGAGGGGGCCAGGGCGAACGAGGCCACCCGGACCCCCTCCGCCAGCATGATCTCCACCCGGTCGGCCGCGTCGCCCGCGTCGGCGCGCAGATTCACCCCGAACGGCGCGTCGGTACGGGACCGCACCTCTCGTATCGCCTCGCGCAGCCGGTCCGGCGTCATCGTCGCGGAGGCCAGGATGCCGAGCGCGCCCGCGTTCGCCGCCGCCGAGACCAGCCGGGGGCCGGCCACCCAGCCCATCCCGGTCTGCACGATCGGATGCCGCACCCCGACCAGCCGGGTCAGCGCGGTCTCCCTCACCACGTCACCCCCTTCCGCCCTCGGGCACCTCGCGCAGGCGCGCCCCGTCCGGGTCCAGCACCTCGCGGATCAGCCGCAGTTCCGCCGGCTCCGGCTCCCGGGTGCGGGGCACCTCCTGCGGCACGGCCAGCGCGAAGCCCGTCGCCTCCCGCACCTGCGCCACGTCGACCCCCGGATGCAGCGAGGCGAGCCGCATCGTGTGATCGGGGGTGGCGAAGTCGAAGACGCCGAGGTCGGAGACGACCCGCACGAGGCGGTGGAACCGGGCCGTGGCGCCCAGGGCGGCCGCCCGGTCGTACCCCACCCCGCACACCATGTCCACCCGCTCCACGAACACCCGCCGGGAATGTCTCGGGATCCAGTAACTCGTCGGGTTGTTGAGCGTGTTGAGGGACGCACCGCGCACCCCCAGCAGCTGTCGGCGCGGCTGTGCCCAGTCGCCGACACAGGAGATGTTCTGGTTGCCGTGGCGGTCGATCTGGCTCGCGCCCATCATCACGTGCCGGCGTCCGCCCGCCACCAGTTCCAGATGCTGCCGGTAGGGCAGCCAGCCCTCGGGCGTGCCGTCCGGGCGGACCAGCAGGGCCTCGCCGTCGGTCAGCAGCAGGTCCGGTGCGAAGGTGAGCCGGGCCAGTCGCGCGCCCAGCGAGGGGATCAGGCCCATCGGGCTCGCCAGGATCTCCCCGGCCCCGCGCCAGGCCTCGGCACAGGCGATCACGCAGTACTCGGCCCGGGTGGGCGGGCCGGCCGGGGCGCGGCTCGCCGTCGTCTGCGGAATGTTCATTCCTCGCTCTCCTCCCGCCAGTCCCGCACCGCCGCCCGATACGCCTCCTCGTCCCCGCCGAGGAACCTCCGGGCGAACTCCGGCCACGGGGTGGACGCGTAGTGCCGCTGGAACTCCTCGTCCCTGCCGTAGTCCGGTGCGCAGGAGGTGAAGTGTGCGCCGTTCGGGGCCTCCACCACGCCGGTCACCGCGAGCCGCTTGAGGAGCAGCGACTGCGGGGGCGCCTCCTTGGTCAGCTCGGCCGTGTCCACGATCCGTTCGCAGGAGACGTAGGCCGCGTCCGCCGCCTCGCAGAACAGGTCGTCGAAGTACGGGTCCGGGCCCAGGCACCGGCCGTTGCCCAGCCGGTCGGCGCGGCCCACGTGCACCAGCGCCGCGTCCATCCGCAGGGCGGGCATGGCCACGAACGTCTCCCCGTCCTCGTAGGGCGAAGTGACCGTCCGCAGGCCGGGGTTGACCCGCATCACGTCCGAGCCGAGGCCCGCCCGCACCGGTGCGAAGGGCAGCCGGTGCGCCGCCGCCCGCAGGCCCCACTGGAACATCCCCTCGTCGATCTCCGTCAGCGCGAAGGCACCCCGCTCACGTGCCGCGCGGTAGTGCGGTTCCAGCGGGATGGAGTCGAGGGTGACGAAGGCGGTGACCAGCCTGCGGATCCGGCCGGCCGCGGCCAGCATCCCGACGTCCGGGCCGCCGCACGACACGACCGTCAGATCGCTGACGGATGTCCGCAGCAGGGCTCTGACCAGCGCCATCGGCTTGCCCCGGGAACCCCAGCCGCCGATGCCGAGGGTCATGCCGCTCTCCAGCCGGGAGACCACCTCCTCGGCGGTCATCGTCTTGTCGCCCATCTATGCGCCCTCCTTCCCGAACGTGTCGCGGACCCGGTCGGCCAGTCCGCTCAGGTTGGCCTCGAAGGTGAAGCCCTGCTCGAAGCGGTAGCTGCGGCGCACGTCGACCGGGTCGATGCCGTTGATCGCCGCCTTGGCCATGCGCAGCAGCCGCCCGTCCTTCGCGGCGATCTCGCGGGCCAGCTCCAGCGCCGCCGCCCGCAACCCCGCGCGCGGCACCACGCGCCACACCGAGCCGTGCCGGTGCAGCTCCGCCGCGCTCACCGTGCGCCCCGTGTAGTACAGGGCGCGCATCAGGTGCTGCGGGACCAGCCGGGCCAGATGGGTCGCGGCCCCCAGCGCGCCCCGGTCCAGCTCGGGCAGCCCGAAGACGGCGTCCTCGCTCGCCACGATCGCGTCCGCGCTGCCCACCAGGCCTATCCCGCCGCCCAGACAGAAGCCCTGCACCGCCGCGACGACTGGGACCGCGCACTCGTAGACCGCCGCGAAAGCCTCGGCGCAGCCGTGGTTGACGCCGATCAGCGCCTCCTGACCCCGTGCCTGTATCTCCTTGATGTCCACGCCCGCGTTGAACCCGCGGCCCTCGGCGCCCAGCACCACGCACCGGACCTCGGGGTCGCGGCCGGACTCGCGCACGGCGTCGGCCAGCTCGAACCAGCCGCGCACCGGCAGCGCGTTGACCGGCGGGACGTCGACGGTGACCACGGAAATCCCTTTTTCCGGGGACGAACGGGAGACACCCATGGGCGCATCAGCTACCTTTCCACCAAACATTTGTTAGGTGCGAGGCTTCGAAGCTAGCAGTCGGCACAGACGAGCGGGAGAGCCTGTGGACAACTTGCCGCGCGACACAACCGTCGTCGTCACCGGCGGCACCCGGGGGGTCGGGGCCGGGATCGCCCGGGCCTTCGCCGAGACCGGCGCCCGGGTCGTGGCCTGCGCCCGCAGACCTCCCGAACAGCCGCTGGACGGCATCGAGTTCATCCCCCTCGACCTGCGCGACCCGCCCGCCGTCCGGACCTTCTTCGGCGCGCTGCCCCGACTCGACGTGCTCGTCAACAACGCGGGCGGCACGCCGTACCGGCGGCTGGCGGACGCCGACTCCGAACGGCACGCCAAGGTCATCGAGTTGAACCTGATCACCCCGCTGACCGCGTCCCTCGCCGCGTACGAACAGCTGCGCCGCAGCCGGGGCTCGGTCGTGATGGTCGGCAGCGTCAGCGGCGGCCGGCCCTCGCCCGGTTCGGCCGCGTACGGCGCGGCCAAGGCCGGTCTCGCGAACCTGGCCGCCTCCATGGCCGTGGAGTGGGCGCCGGACGTCCGCGTCAACACGCTCGTGGTCGGCATGGTCCGCACCGAGCTGTCCCCTGTGCACTACGGCGGACCGGACGGCATCGCCGCCGTCTCCGGGACCGTCCCGCTCGGCCGGCTCGCCGTTCCCGCCGACGTCGGCGCCGCCGCCGTCTTCCTCGCCTCCGACGCGGCCGCCTACATCAGCGGAGCCAGTCTGCACGTCCACGGCGGCGGGGAGCGGCCCGCCTTTCTGGACGCCTCGACCGTCAACCGTCAACCGGGAGAAGTCAGATGAGCGGAATCTGCGACGGCCGGGTCGTCGCCGTCACCGGCGCGGGCCGCGGGCTCGGCCGCGCCCATGCCCTCGCCTTCGCGGCCGAGGGCGCCCGGGTCGTCGTCAACGACCTGGGCGTCGGGCTGGACGGGGCACCCGGCGCGGAGAGCCCGGCCGAGGCCGTCGTCGCGGAGATCCGGGCCGCCGGCGGCGAGGCGGTCGTGCACGACGGTGACATCGCCACGACCGACGGCGCGGCCTGCCTGGTCCACACCGCCCTGGAGGCGTACGGCCGGTTCGACACGCTCGTCAGCAACGCCGGGTTCCTGCGCGACCGGATGCTGGTCAACCTCGACGAGGACGACTGGGACGCGGTGATCCGCGTCCACCTCAAGGGCCACTTCCTGCCCCTGAGGCACGCCGCCGCGCACTGGCGGGCCGAGGCCAAGGCGGGGCGCCTCCCGCAGGCCCGGATCGTCCACACCAGCAGCGGGGCCGGACTGCTGGGCTCGGTGGGGCAGGGCAACTACAGCGCCGCCAAGGCCGGGATCGTCGGGCTGACCCTGGTCGCCGCGGCCGAACTGGCCCGCTACGGCGTCCAGGTCAACGCCGTCGCGCCCGCCGCGCGCACCCGTATGACGGAACGCGCCTTCGCCCAGGCCATGGCGGCCCCGGCCACCGGCTTCGACGCCATGGCGCCCGAGAACGTCTCCCCGCTCGTGGTCTGGCTGGGTTCGGCCGCGAGCGCGGGGGTCACCGGCCGGGTCTTCGAGGCGGAGGGCGGCCGGATCACCGTCATGGAGGGCTGGCGCCCCGGCCCCACCGCCGACAAGGGCACCCGATGGACACCGGCCGAGGCGGGGGAGCGGGCCCGCGAGCTGCTGGCGGCGGCGGAAGGGCCGGGGGCGGTCTACGGCGCCTCTTAGGTGTCGCACTCCAGGACCGTCCGGCACAATCCGCACCGCGCCCGTACCCGCCCCTTCACCGGTACCCGGATCCGCTGGTGGCAGGTCGGGCAGGGGAACGTCACACGGAGCTGGCCGGTGGGGTCGGGGGTGAAGGCGTAGGGCGCCTCCGGCGGAGCGGACGGCGCGTGCCTGCGGTCGTGGGCGTAGCGGCGCCGGCCCGCCCAGCCGGCCCCGGTCAGCGGGGGTTGCTGCTCGTCCCGGCGGGCCTGGGCCATTCCCTTGACGTACGCGTCGTAGGCCTGCGGGCTGGTGAACCACACCGAGGGATCCTCGTGGAAGAGCAGGGCCCGCTTGGCCAGGACGTACCCGAACTCCTCCGGGGTGAGGTATCCGAGTTTCTGCGAGGAGACCGCGTCCTCCCGGAAGGCGTCCAGCAGCAGCCAGCCCGCGCCCAGATAGGCCGTCACCGTGTCCGTGAGGATCTCGTTGTCCGGCGTGGACGGGAAGGACAGGTCCAGGCGGTGCAGATAGACGTGCGCCACCTCGTGGGCGAGCGCCGCGCCGATGTCCCGGCGGTGGGTGCGGAAGCGGTCGTTCAGTTCCACGAAGTACTCGGGGCCCGCCGCCAGTTCGACATGCGCCGCGTGGGTCATCTCGCGGAATCCGACGATCAGCCGCGCGTCCGGCAGCCGGAAGTGCCGCACGATCTCGCGGGCCACGCGCTGCGCGCCCAGGTGCAGATCGTCGGTGTCGCAGAAGGCCGCGTCGGCCGGGGCCAGGCTGGTCGAGAACGTCTGGACGGTGTCGTAGGACAGGCGCCTGTACAGCGCGGTGATGGCGGCCCGTACCGTCTCCAGGTGCGGGTAGCCGTGCTGGACCGGTCCGCCGTTCGCCACGTCCGCACCCCCAATGACGCCGGAACTCCTCTCCACTGTAGGCGGCAAGGGCGGCCGGTCACACCGGCAGCAGCCGGGGCGCCGGCCGGTCCGGGTCGGTCTCCTGCAGCTCCAGCACCCACACCTCGTTCTCGCCCTCGCGCAGCACCGGGCCGGGGACGTACAGGGACCGCTGCGGGCCCACCGACCAGTAGCGGCCCAGGCCGAACCCGTTGATCCAGACGAAACCGCGGGTCCGGCCGGGCAGCTCCAGCCGGGCGTCCCCGGCCCCGCGGACCAGGACGGTGCCCCGGTACAGGCCCGCCGCGCCCTCCTCGGGCAGCGCGCCGAACCCCACCTTCGCGACGCCGCCCGAGAAGGCGTCCAGATCCAGGCCACGCGCGCGTACCCCGTGCAGATACTGCCGTTCGTGCAGGATGCCGCCGGTGATTCCCTTGGCCTCGCCGAAGCGCGGCCCGTAGCTCACCCGCCCGAGGGACTCCACCCACAGCTCCACGCGCGCGGGGCTCGCGACGGGCTCCTCCAGCCGCGGCTCCTCCTCGGTGAGCACCCCGGCCCGCTCGCCGTCGACGTACACCACGGCGAGGTCCCGCAGCCCGCGCAGGGCCAGCGGATACGGCTGCCGGGGGCCGGGCACGTCCACCTCGTAGCGCACCAGTCCGCGGGTGACGTCCAGCTCCTCGAAGGTGGGCGGCACCGGCGCCACCGTCTCCTCGCCGCCCAGCGCTTCCAGGACGTCCCCCAGGGAGGCGAAGCCGTCCAGCGCCACCTCGGCCGGGAGGCCCAACGAGGCGGGCGGCGGCGGCAGTTCGGGCAGTGGCCCGTCGTGGTGGTCGGCCAGCACGTCGCGAAAGCGCCAGAACTTCTCCGTGGGGCGGCCGTACTCGTCCACGGGGGCGTCGTAGTCGTAGGAGGTCACATCGGGCTCCAGCGGGCCCTCGTGGAGCGTGCCGCCCCGGTTGGCGCCCGCCCAGCCGCCGAAGCTCGTGCCGCCGTGCGCCATGTAGAGGTTCACCGACGCCCCGCACTCCAGGATCTCCCGCAGCGCCTTCGCAGCCTCGGTGGGGTCCCGTGCGACATGCTCGCCGGCCCAGTGGTCGAACCAGCCGCACCAGAACTCCATGCACATCAGCGGGCCCTCGGGGCGATGGCGGCGCAGTGTCGCGAAGGCCTCGCGCGCGTGGGAGCCGAAATTCACCGTGGCGAGCACCCCGGGCAGCGAACCGCCGGTCAGCATGTGGTCCTCGGGGCCGTCCGAGGTGAACAGCGGGACCGTGACGCCCTCGGCGCGCAGCAGGGCCGCCAGCTCCTCCAGATAGCCGGTGTCACTGCCGTAGCTGCCGTACTCGTTCTCGACCTGGACCAGGACCACCGGGCCGCCGCGGTCGATCTGCCGGGGCACGATCTCGGGCATCAGTTGATGGAACCAGTGCTCCACGTGGGAGAGATAGCGCGCGTCACGCGTGCGCACGCGCATGCCCGGCTCGCCCGTGACCCAGGGCGGCAGGCCGCCGTTCTCCCACTCGGCGCAGATGTAGGGGCCCGGCCGCACGATCGCCCACAGACCGGCCTCCCGGACCGCGTCCAGGAAGCGGCCGAGCGCCGGCACGTCCCGGCAGCCGCCCGGGACCGGCCGGTGCAGGTTCCAGGGGACGTACGTCTCCACGCAGTTCAGGCCCATCGCCCGCAGCATCGCCAGCCGGTGCCGCCAGTGCTCCTCGTGCACCCGGAAGTAGTGCAGCGCCCCGGACAGCAGCCGCACCGGCCGGCCGTCCAGCAGGAAGTCGGATTCCCCCACCGTGAACTCGCTCATGAGCGAAAGCCTCACCCCTTCCGACGATCAGCGCCATGGACGAAGATCGGCGCTGCTTGGACAAAACGCTTGGACAAAACGCTGGGACAAACGCTGGGACGGGACGCCTGTGGGCCGCGACGCCCGCGGGACGCGACGCCCGGGCGGAAGTCCGTGGTCGCCGATGCCGGGAGGAGCGCCGATGTACCACACCTGGATGCGGTTCTTCAGCCCTGGCCCCGCCCACCACCGCCTCGGCCTGGTCTGCCTCGGCGTCGGACTCCAGCACGGCGCGCTGCCCACGGTCGGCCCCCGCACCCTCGACCACCATGTGGCCGTCGTGATCAGCACGGGCCGCGGCTGGTACCGGGGTGCCGACGGGCGCCGTACGGCCGTCACCGCGCCCGCGCTGCTGTGGCTCACCCCCGGCGTGCCGCACCACTACGCTCCCGACCCGGACGCCGGCTGGGACGAGGGCTTCGTCGACTTCGCCGGCCCCGCCGCCGCGACCTACACCGAACTCGGCTACATCGAGCCCGAACGGCCCGTCGTAGCGCTCTCGGACGCCGCCGGACCCCGCGCGGTGGTCGCCCGCATCGCCCGCGCCGCCCGCCGCGGCAACCCGCTGCTGGAGGTGGAGACCGGCGCCGCCGTGCACGAGCTGCTCGTCGCCCTGCGCCGCGCCCGCGCCGACCTCGCCCCGGACGGCGACCAGGTGCTCCAGGCGCTCGCCCGCGACGCCTGCGCGCCGCTGAGCGTCGCCGACCACGCCGCCCGGCACGGGATGACCACCGCCGAGCTGCGCGGCGCCGTCCGCCGGGCCGCGGGGTGCAGCCCCAAGGACTATCTGCTCGGCATCCGCCTCGGCCGGGCCAAGGAACTCCTGGCCGCCACCGAGCTTCCCGTCGCCGCAGTGGCCCGCCGCGTGGGCTACGACGACCCCGCGTACTTCTCGCGCCTGTTCACCCGCCGGGTGGGCCTCGCCCCGGTCCGCTTCCGGGCCCAGCAGGGCCGCAGCGTGCCCGGCGGCTGGAGCGACCGCGTCCCGGACCCGGACGATCCACCGATGATCCACTCCCCGGACACCCCGAAGGCCGGGCCCGGCGACCCCATAGGGTGACGTTCATGACCACCAGCAAAACCGGAACCGGTGCCGTGGACCCCGAGGTCCGTCGGGAACTGGAGCGGCTGCGCGACAGCATCGACAACATCGACGCGGCCGTCGTCCACCTGCTCGCCGAGCGTTTCAAGGCCACCCAGCAGGTCGGTCGGCTCAAGGCGGTGCACCAGCTGCCGCCCGCCGACCCGGCCCGCGAGGCCCGCCAGATCGACCGGCTGCGCCGCCTGGCGGAGAACGCCAAGCTCGACCCGGCCTTCGCCGAGAAGTTCCTGAACTTCATCATCGCGGAGGTGATCCGGCACCACGAGCGCATCGCCGAGGACGCGGCCAACGGCCAGCAGCCGGACGACTGACCCCCGGGTGGGTCGCGAGTGACTCCCGGGACCGGTGGGCCGGACAAAAGCCGCGAAACCGTCCACCCCCTGTGCGCTGTCAGTGCGATCAGGCAGCATGGCCTGCATGTCCGTTCTCACGCGCGATGAAGCGCAGCTGCGAGCACAGCTCCTCGACGTCCACCGCTACACGGTCGGACTGGACCTGACCACCGGGGACGAGACCTTCGACTCCCGTACCGTGATCCGGTTCACCGCGCGGTCCGCCGGGGACACGTTCGTCGAGCTGAAGCCCGCCGAGCTGCGCACGGTCACGCTCGACGGACAGCCCCTCGACCCGGAGTCGCTGCACGACGGCCGGCTGGCGCTGAAGAACCTCTCCGCGGGCGAGCACGAGCTGCGCGTCGAGGCGGCCATGCGCTACTCCCGCACCGGCGAGGGCATGCACCGCTTCACCGACCCGAGCGACGGTGAGACCTACGTCTACACGCAGCTGTTCATGGACGACGTCCAGCGTGTCTTCGCCGCCTTCGACCAGCCCGACCTGAAGGCCGTCTTCGAGGTCTCGGTGACGGCGCCCGCGGGCTGGACCGTGCTGGCCAACGGCATCACCGAACAGCGCCCCGACGGCGTCTGGCAGGCCGCGCCCACCCCGCCGATCTCCACGTACCTCGTCGCCGTCGCCGGCGGTCCCTGGCACTCGGTGCGCACCGAGCACCGGGGGCTGCCCTTCGGCATCCACTGCCGCCGCTCCCTCGCGCCGTATCTCGACACCGACGCCGAGGAGATCTTCGAGGTCACCCGCGCCTGCTTCGACCGCTACCACGAGAAGTTCGAGGAGCCGTACCCCTTCGACTCCTACGACCAGGCGTTCGTTCCCGAGTTCAACGCCGGCGCCATGGAGAACCCGGGGCTGGTCACCTTCCGCGACGAGTTCGTCTACCGCTCCGCCGTCACCGACACCGAGCGGCAGACCCGCGCCATGGTCATCGCGCACGAGATGGCCCACATGTGGTTCGGCGACCTTGTCACCCTCAAGTGGTGGGACGACATCTGGCTCAACGAGTCCTTCGCCGAGTACATGGGCTACCAGACCACCGCCGAGGCCACCCGCTTCGCCGGGCCCTGGACCGAGTTCGGCGTCACCCGCAAGGCCTGGGGCTACGACGCCGACCAGCGGCCCACCACCCACCCCGTCGCCCCCGAGAAGGTCGACGACACGGCCTCCGCGCTGCTCAACTTCGACGGCATCTCCTACGCCAAGGGCGCCTCCGCGCTGCGCCAACTGGCCGCCTGGCTCGGTGAGAAGGACTTCCTGGCGGGCATCAACACCCACTTCGCCCGGCACAAGTTCGGCAACGCCACCCTCGCCGACTTCATCGACTCCCTCGCCTCCGCCACCGACCGTGACGTGCCCGCCTGGGCCGACAGCTGGCTGCGCACCACCGGCGTGGACAAGCTCACGCCCGTCGTCGCCTCCGGTGACGGCGGCCACACCCTGACCGTCGACCGCGCGGGCAGCCGTCCGCACCGCCTCACCGCCGGTCTGTACGACCACGCCGTCACCGATGAGGGCCGGCTGGTGCTGCGCACGCGCCTCGACCTGGACGTCCCGCAGACCGCTCCGCAGACCATCGGCAAGCGCCCCGCGCTGATCCTGCTCAACGACGGCGACCTCACCTACGCCAAGGTCCGCTTCGACCCCGAGTCCTTCGCCACGATCCGGGCCGGCCTGGCCGGACTGCCCGACCCGCTCACCCGCGCGGTCGTCTGGAACGCCCTGCGCGACGCCGTGCGCGACGGCGAACTGGCGCCCGCCGCCTACCTGGAGACGGCCCGCGCCCACCTCCCGCGCGAGACCGACCTCGCCCTCGTCCAGGGCGTCCTCGCCTTCGCCTCCGGCCAGATCGCCGACCAGTACCTGAAGCCCGAGGACCGCCCGGCCGCCCTGTCGACCCTCACCGCCCTGTGCCGCGACCTGCTGCGGCGCACCGAGGACGGCGACCACCCCGGCCTGCGCCTGATCGCCGTACGGCACCTGATCGCCGTGGCCGCCCACCCCGACGCCATCGCCGCCTGGCTCGCCGACGGCACGGTGCCCGGCGGGCCGGAACTCGACCCCGAGCTGCGCTGGCGCATCCTCGGCCGGCTCGCCGTGCTCGGCGCCACCGACGAGGCCGCCATCGCCGCCGAGCTGGAGCGCGACCCGAGCGCCACCGGCCAGGAAGGCGCCGCCCGCTGCCGGGCCGCCCTGCCCGACCCGGAGGCCAAGCGGGCGGCCTGGGAGGCGATGTTCGCCGGCGACGATCTGTCCAACTACCTCTTCACGGCCACCGCGCAGGGCTTCTGGCAGCCCGAACAGGCCGATCTGGTAAGGGAGTACGTGCCGCGCTTCTACCCGGACGCCGTGGCCGTCGCGGCCCGGCGCGGCCCCGCCATGGCGGTCGCCGCCGGCCGCTGGGCCTTCCCGGCCCATGCCGTCGGCCCGGAGAACCTGCGGCTCGGCGAGGCCTGTCTGCGTGACGCGGACCCCACCCCGGCCCTGCGCCGCACCCTCGCCGACCGCCTGGACGACCTGGCCCGGGCCACGCGGGTACGGGACGGACAGGGCGAACGGGACGGGCGGGAGGAGCCGGTGGAACAGGGGGCGCGAGCGGAGTAGGTCCGGTGGCCTAGGGCCTGGATCGTCCCTTGCGACGATGCCCCGGTCCGGGCACCTGCTTAGGCTCGGCAAGGTCAGGAACGATCAGCCGAGCCTTCGGAGGCACCTTCGTGATCGCAGTGACCGGCGCGACCGGCAACGTCGGCCGTGCCCTCGTCCACCGTCTCCTCGCCGCGGGCCGGCCCGTGCGGGCGCTCACCCGTGACCCGCAGCGGGCCGCGCTGCCCGCCGGCGCCGACGTGGTGCGGCTCCAGCCGGACGACCCGGCCACCCTGTTCGACGGGGCGACGGCCCTCTTCCTCTACGCCCACCCCCGCGCCGCCGATCTGCTGGCGGGGGCCCGCGCCCACGGGGTGCGGCAGGTCGTGCTGCTCTCCAGCGCCATCGTCCAGGAGGGTGCCGACGAGACCCACCCCATCCACGTCATGCACGCCACCGTCGAGCAGCAGATCCGCGACAGCGGGCTCGACTGGACCTTCCTGCGGCCGGGCGCGTTCGCGACCAACGCCCTGCAGTGGGCGCCGCAGATCCGCGCCGGGAACACCGTCCGCGGGGTCTTCGCGGGCGCGCTCTCCGCGCCCGTCCACGAGGACGACATCGCGGCCGTCGCCGAGCGCGCCCTGCTCGACGGCGGTCACGAGGGTGCCGTGCACCGGCTGACCGGGCCCGCGGCGACCACCAACGCCGAGCAGGTCGCGGTGATCGGCGCGGCCGTCGGCAGGGAGCTGACGTTCGTGGAGAGCGATCCCCGAGAGGCGGGCCCGGAGCTGTTCCCGCACGCCCCGCCGCAGATGGTCGAACGGCTGCTGCAGACCTTCGCGGACAGCGTCGGCGTGCCACCGGAGATCACGGACACGGTGGAGAAGGTCACCGGCACCCCGGCCCGCACCTTCGCCGCGTGGACGCGCGACCACACCGAGGATTTCCGGGGACCGGCCTGACGGCCGACCGGCGTCCGCGCACAGTCTCCGCCTCAACGCGCCTTCCTCGTACGGGAATACCCACTTTCGGGTTGTGATCGTTGGTTTTTCGGGACGCACGGGCCTCTTTCCGTACAAGCTGGAATTCCAGGCACAAGCCGGAAGGCCCAGGAGCGGAGGAAGCCGATGAGCGACGCCGGACCTCTGCGCACGCCGCCCCTCGCGTCGGGCCCCCACGGCTCCGCCGCTCTGCGCCCCCTCCTCGGCACCGTCCTCGACGCGCTCGCGGCCGGCGGCCGGGCGCGCGGCGGGCCGCTGCCCGCCGGGGGACCCGAGACCGTCGCCGCGCGGGTCGTCGAGATCCTCGGGGACGTCCTGCCGGAGCAGGGCGACCCCGAGGCCCTGCCCGTCCTCGTGCACGCCCTGGCGGAGGGTGCCGCCGACCCCGCCGAGCCGCTGTGCGCGGCCCATCTGCACTGCCCGCCGCTCGCCGTGGCGACCGCCGCCGACCTGGCCGTGAGCGCACTCAACCCGTCCCTGGACTCCTGGGACCAGGCCCCGGCCGCCTCCGCCCTGGAGGCCGCGGTCACCCGTGCGCTCGCCCACGCCGCCGGGCTCGCCGACGCCCTCGTCACCACCGGCGGCACCGAGTCCAACCAACTCGCCCTGCTGCTCGCCCGCGAGGCGTACGGCGGCAGCGTGCGCCTCGTGCACGGGGCCAACGCCCACCACTCGCTGCCCCGTGCCGCCTGGCTGCTCGGCCTGCCGGACCCGGTGGTCGTCCCGGCCGCGGGCGGCACCCTCGACCTCGCCGCCCTCGACGAGGCCCTCACCACGCTCTCCGGCCCGCTGCTGGTCGCCGCCACCGCCGGCACCACCGACGCCGGCCTCATCGACCCGCTGCCCGAGATCGCCGGCCTGTGCACCGCCCACGGAGCCCGGCTGCACATCGACGCGGCCTACGGCGGGGGCCTCCTCTTCAGCGACCGGCACCGGGACAGACTCGCCGGACTGGAGGCCGCCCACACCGTCACCCTCGACCTGCACAAGCTCGGCTGGCAGCCGGTCGCCGCCGGACTGCTCGCCGTCGCCCGCCCCCGCGAACTCGCCGTGCTCCACCGGCACGCCGACTACCTGAACGCGGACGACGACACCGAAGCCGGACTCCCCGACCTGCTCGACCGCTCCTTGCGCACCACCCGCCGCCCCGACGTCCTCAAGATCGCGGTCACTCTGAAGAGCCTCGGCCGCACCGGCCTCGGCGCCCTGGTCGACCAGGTCTGCGCCCGCGCCCGCGAGTTCGCCGCGCTCGTGCGGGAACACCCCGGCTTCGAGCTGTACGACCGGCCCGTGATCAGCACGGTCCTGTTCCGGCCCGCCGACGCCGCCGACGACGCCGTGGCCGCCGTACGACGCAGGCTGCTGCACGAGGGCCGGGCCGTCCTCGGGCGCGCCCGGCTCGACGGCCGCCTCTGGCTCAAGGCCACCCTCCTCAACCCCCACACCCGGCCGGACGACCTGGTCCAGCTCCTGAAACTCGTAGAAGAAGGCACCCTCGGATGACCAACCCCCCACACCACGACGCCGCTTCCCCCCGCGACCTGGTCGGCATCGGCATCGGCCCCTGCAACCTCTCGCTGGCCGCGCTCGCCCACCCGCTCGCCGAACTCGACGCCGTCTTCTACGAACAGCGTCCCGACTTCGCGTGGCACCGCGGCCTGCTCATCGAAGGCGCCACCGTCCAAGTGCCCTTCCTGGCCGACCTGGTGACCCTCGTCGACCCGACCAGCCCATGGAGCTTCCTGAACTACCTCAGAGCCCGCGAGCGGCTCTTCCTCTTCTACTTCGCCGAGCGCTTCCACATCCAGCGCGCCGAGTACGACTCCTACTGCCGCTGGGTCGCGCAGAGCCTGCCCGCGCTGCGCTTCCACCACCAGGTCGACGCGGTCCGCTGGAACCCGGAACGGGACGTGTTCGAGGTCGACTTCACCCAGCTCGACGCCGAGGGCGAGGCCGAGGCCCTCGGCCGTACCTACACCCGCAACGTCGTCCTCGGCGTGGGCACCGCGCCCTATGTGCCCGACCCGCTCAGGCCGCTGGTGGACGCCCCGGGGGTGCCGGTCGTGCACGCCGCCGACTACCTGGACCACCGGTCCGAGGTGCTGGCCGCCGACCACGTCACCGTCGTCGGCTCCGGACAGTCCGGCGCCGAGGTCTTCCTCGACCTGCTGCGGCACCGCCCCGCAGGACGCGAGAGGCTGCACTGGATCGGCCGCAGCGAGGCGTTCGCGCCGATGGAGTACTCCAAGCTCGGCCTGGAGCACTTCACCCCCGACTACACCCGCTACTTCCACGCACTCGCCGAACCCGTCCGGGACCGGCTGATCGCCGCGCAGTGGCAGCTGCACAAGGGCATCGACGCCGGTACGATCGCCGCCATCCACGACGAGCTGTACCGGCGCACCCTGCACGGCGGCTGGCCCGACGCCGTCCTCACCCCGGGCGTCCGGGTGCGCACGGCCGGCCGGATCGCCACCACCAAGGTCGAACTCCATCTGGAACATCTCCAGCAGGACAGCCGCTCCCGGCTCACCACCGGCGCGGTCGTCCTCGCCACCGGCTACCGTGAGCGCTCGCTCGACCGCATCCTCGCCGGACTCGACCCCTACATGCGCCGCGACAACAGCGAACGCCCGCGGATCGACGACGAGTTCCGGCTCGTCCTCGACCCGTCCGTGACCGGCTCGGTGTACGTCCAGAACGCCGAACTGCACACGCACGGCGTGGGCGCGCCCGACCTGGGCCTCGCCGCCTGGCGCAGCGCCGCCATCCTGAACTCCCTCACCGGGGAGAACCCCTACCCGCCGGCCGCGAGAACGGCCTTCACGACCTTCGGTCTCCAGAGCACCCGGCCCCGGATTCCGCGGGCCCGGCAGGAACTGCACCTCACCCCCCTGGTCGAAGGAAGGTGACGGTCGGGGCGTAGTCCGGGCGGGCCGCCGGTGTCGCCCGGCTTCTCGACGTGGACCGAGGCGTCGGCGGCCGTCCGGACGGGCGGAATTCGCTCATTGGAGCGAGTGGCCGCACAATTCAACACTTGTCAATAACCCTTTACGCAAAGGTTGTTGAGTGGTCATGTCCGGCCGATTCTCTACCCGCGGGTAAGGCCTAGGCTCGACGTATGCGCCGAGCAAAGATCGTCTGTACTCTGGGGCCCGCCACCGACTCGTACGACCAGATCAAGGCACTGGTCGACGCCGGAATGGACGTCGCCCGCTTCAATCTCAGCCACGGCACCCACGCCGATCACGAGGAGCGCTACCGGCGGGTGCGCAAGGCGGCCGAAGAGGCCGGCCGCAGCGTCGGGATCCTCGCCGACCTTCAAGGCCCGAAGATCAGGCTCGGCCGTTTCGCCGAGGGCCCCGTACTCCTTGAACGCGGCGACACCTTCACCGTCACCGTGGAGGAGGGCGTCGAGGGCGATCGCCATCGGTGCGGCACCACCTACGCCGGCCTCGCGGCCGACGTCTCTCCCGGTGAGCGCGTCCTCGTGGACGACGGCAAGGTCTGCCTGGAGGTCACCGCCGTCGACGGCCCCCGCGTCCGCACCCGGGTGGTCGAGGGCGGCATGATCTCCGACCACAAGGGCCTGAACCTCCCCGGCGTCGCCGTCTCGGTCCCCGCCCTCTCCGAGAAGGACGAGGACGACCTGCGCTGGGCGCTGCGCACCGGCTTCGACGTCATCGCCCTCTCCTTCGTGCGCAGCGGCGACGACGCCGGGGACGTGCACCGGATCATGGCCGAGGAGGGCCGCCGCCTCCCGCTGATCGCCAAGGTCGAGAAGCCGCAGGCCGTGGAGAACCTCGACGGCATCGTGGCCGCCTTCGACGGGCTCATGGTCGCGCGCGGTGACCTGGGCGTGGAGATGCCGCTGGAGCAGGTGCCGATCGTGCAGAAGCGTGCGATCAAGCTCGCCAAGCGCAACGCCAAGCCGGTCATCGTCGCCACCCAGATGCTCGAGTCGATGATCGAGAACTCCCGGCCGACCCGCGCCGAGGCCTCCGACGTGGCCAACGCGGTCCTCGACGGCACGGACGCGGTGATGCTCTCCGGCGAGACCAGCGTCGGCAAGTACCCCATCGAGACCGTGCGCACCATGGCGAAGATCGTCGAGGCGGCCGAGGAGGACATGCTCGCCAAGGGCCTGCCACCGCTGACCGAGCGGAACAAGCCGCGCACCCAGGGCGGCGCGGTCGCCCGGGCCGCCGCCGAGATGGGCGACTTCCTCGGCGCGAAGTTCCTGGTGGCCTTCACGCAGTCCGGGGACACCGCACGCCGGCTGTCGCGCTACCGCTCGCCGATCCCGCTGCTCGCCTTCACCCCGGAGCCGGCCACCCGGTCCCAGCTCAGCATGACCTGGGGCGCCGAGGTCTTCCTCGGTCCGCACGTCGACTCCACCGACGCCATGGTCGAACAGGTGGACGAGCTGCTGCTGAAGTACGGCCGCTGCGAGAAGGGCGACGTCGTGGTGATCACGGCGGGTTCCCCGCCCGGGGTCTCCGGCTCGACCAACATGGTCCGGGTTCACCACATCGGCGAGGACGACAGCCCGCGGTAGAGATCCCCACGACGACAAAAGGCCCCTCGTTGAGAGGGGCCCATCAGAAGCGCTGACCTTGGAATCCAAGGAAAAGTGCCCCGGGTCGGACTCGAACCGACACTGTACGGGTTTTGAATCCGTTGCCTGCTGCCAATTGGGCTACCGGGGCTCGCAGAATCAAAGGTTTCCCCCGACCCTCCGCGCGTCCACCATACCGTAGCTAGGTAGGCTCTTGTCAGCAGTACCTCTGCCTGGAACGAGGAGCCCCCGTGACCGCCGAGTCGCCCCAGCCCGTAGACGCGCCCGACGACGACAAGTCGCACGTGCCTCCGCTGACGACCCGAGTCGTCATCGCCGAGGACGAGGCCCTGATCCGGCTCGACCTCAAAGAGATGCTCGAGGAGGAGGGGTACACCGTCGTCGGCGAGGCCGGGGACGGCGAGCAGGCCGTGGAGCTGGCCCGCGAGCACAAGCCGGACCTGGTCATCCTGGACGTGAAGATGCCCAAGCTGGACGGCATCTCCGCGGCCGAGAAGATCGCCGAGGAGTCCATCGCGCCGGTCCTGATGCTGACCGCCTTCTCGCAGCGCGACCTCGTCGAGCGGGCCCGGGACGCCGGCGCCATGGCGTACCTGGTCAAGCCGTTCAGCAAGAGCGACGTCGTACCGGCCATCGAGATGGCCGTCTCCCGCTTCACCGAGCTGAAGCAGCTGGAGCAGGAGGTCGCCGACCTCACCCAGCGCCTGGAGACCCGCAAGCTGGTCGACCGCGCGAAGTCCGTCCTGCAGACCGAGTACGGGCTGACCGAGCCGGCCGCCTTCCGCTGGATCCAGAAGACCTCGATGGACCGCCGTATGTCGATGCAGCAGGTCGCCGAGGCGGTCATCGCGGACAACGACGAGAAGAAGGCCGCGAAGAAGGGCTGATCTCCCTTCGTACGACGAGGCCCGCGCCCCGGAGAAGGGGGCGCGGGCCTCGTCGTACCGGTCGGTCCTCCCGGTCAGTCCTCGCCCAGGTACGCCTTGCGCACGGACTCGTCGTGCAACAGGTCCTGGCCGGTGCCGGACAGGGCGATGTTGCCGACCTCCATGACATGGCCGTGGTCGGCGAGCGAGAGTGCCGCCTGGGCGTTCTGCTCGACCAGCAGAATCGTTGTGCCCTGGGACTTCAGCTCGGCGATCGTCGCCATGATCTTCTGCATCATGATCGGCGACAGGCCCATCGACGGCTCGTCCAGCATCAGCAGCTTCGGCTGGGACATCAGTGCCCTGCCCATCGCCAGCATCTGCTGCTCACCGCCGGAGAGGGTGCCCGCGGCCTGCTTGCGCCGCTCTCCGAGGATCGGGAACAGGTCGTAGGCCCGCTGGATGTCCCGCTCGATGCCCGGCTTGTCGTTGCGCAGGAACGCCCCGAGGCGCAGATTGTCCTCGATCGTCATGCGCGGAAAGATGTGCCGGCCCTCGGGCGAGTGGGCGAGGCCGAGCTGGACGATCTGATGGGCGGGGACCCTCTTCAGCGACCTGCCGTTGAACCTGATCTGGCCGCCGACGGGCCTGAGCAGGCCCGACAGCGTGCGCAGGGTCGTGGTCTTGCCGGCGCCGTTGGTGCCGATCAGGGTGACGACCTCGCCCGCCTCGACCTTGAAGGAGATGCCCTTGACGGCCTCGATCTTGCCGTAGGCGACGCGGAGGTCCTCGACCTCGAGCAGTGCGGTCATCGGTCGCTCTCCTTGCCGGGCGCGGCGTCCGTGGTGGGTGCGGCCTGGGCCTCGGCGGCCTCGACCTCGGCGATCTCCTCCGCGCCGGGAGCGTCCTCGAAGGGCTCGCCCAGATAGGCGGCGACGACCCGCTCGTCGCCCTGGACGGTGGCGCTGTCGCCCTCGACCAGCTTCTCGCCCTGCACGAGCACAGCCACGCGGTCGCACAGATTGAAGATGAACCGCATGTCGTGCTCGATGACGAGGACGGCGATGCCCTTGTCGCGGATGGCGAAGACCAGTTCCTCGGTGGCGCGGGTCTCCTGCGGGTTCATGCCGGCGGTCGGCTCGTCCAGGAGCAGCAGACCGGGTTCGCTGGCCAGAGCGCGCGCGATCTCCAGCTTGCGTTGCTCGCCGTAGGGCAGGTTGCGGGCCAGGTGCTCGGCCTTGTGCGCGAGGCCCACGAACTCGAGGAGTTCCATGGCGCGTTCGCGGGAGGCCCGCTCGGCCCGGTGGAAGCCGGGGCTGCGAAGAATGGCGGCCCAGAAGCCCTCCTTCGTCCGGGTGTGCCGGCCGACGAGGACGTTCTCCAGGACCGACATGTTGGCGAACAGCCGGATGTTCTGGAACGTACGCGCGATACCGGCCGCCGTGACCTTGAAGGACTTCGGCGGCAGCACCTGGCCCTTGAACCGGACCTCGCCCTCGGTGGGGACGTACAGGCCGGTCAGGCAGTTGAAGAAGGTGGTCTTGCCGGCGCCGTTGGGGCCGATGAGGCCGACGATCTCGCCGCTGTCCACGGTGAGGTCGACATTGTGTACCGCGGTGAGGCCACCGAAGCGCATGGTGACGCCGCGGGCGTCGAGGACGGTCTCGCCTCGGGTGATGGTCTGCGTGGTCATCTCGGATCAGGCCCCTGTCTTGCCGAGCACCGCGGGCGCCTCGGCCTCGTCGTGGAACTCGAGCTGGCGGCGCCGGTTGGGGACGAGGCCCTCCGGCCGGAAGCGCATCAGCAGGATGAGCGCGACACCGAAGGCGAACAGCTGGTAGTTGCCGAGGAACTGGAGCTTGTTCGGGATGAGGAAGAGCAGCGAGGCGCCGATGAGCGGGCCGCCGATGGTGCCCATGCCGCCGAGGACCACCGCGGCGAGCAGGAACGCCGAGTTCGGCGGGACGGGGCCGGCGAAGTAGTACTGCTCGGGTGTGACCGTGTAGGTGACGTGTGCCTGGACCGTGCCGGCGAGGCCGGCGAGGCTGGCGCCGACGGCGAAGGCGATGAGCTTGACCCGGAAGCCGTTGATGCCCATCGCGAGCGCGGCGGTCTCGTCCTCGCGGATGGCGACCCAGGCCCGCCCGATACGGGAGTCACCGCTGCGCCGGAAGACGAGGACGACCACCGCGGTGATGATCAGCATCAGGAAGAAGTAGTTGGCGAACCGGCCGATGGTGAAGCCGGCGACGTCGTGCTGGGCGCCGAGGTCCCAGCCGAGGATCTTCAGGTTGGGGATCGAGGAGATGCCGTTGGAGCCGTTGGTGATGTCGGGGCCGGAGGTGCCGTCGAGGTTGTTGGCCGTGATCCGGAAGATCTCACCGAAGCCGAGCGTGACGATGGCGAGGTAGTCGCCGCGCAACCGCAGGGTGGGGGCGCCGATGAGGACACCGAACACCAGGGAGGCGAGTGCGCCGACCAGGACGGCGGCCCAGAACGGGAAGTGCACGTGGATCGGCGAGCTGGGGGAGCCCGAGACCAGGGCAGCCGCGTAGGCGCCGACGCCGAGGAAGGCGACGTAACCGAGGTCCAGCAGACCGGCGAGACCGACGACGATGTTCAGACCGAGGGCGACGGTGGCGAAGATCAGGATGTAGACACCCAACGTCGCGTACTGGTCGTCGGTCTGGGTGAAGGGGAACAGCGCGGCGGTGGCGAACGCGCCGCAGACGGTGATGTTCTGGTGCCGGCTCGTGATCTGCGAGGCGTGGACGATGAGACCGGACTTGCTCAGGGCGGCGAAGCCGAAGCCGGCGGTGATCAGGAAGCCGATGAACAACTCGTCGTACTCGGTGCCGATGCCGTAGGTGAAGACGGTCAGGGACACGGCGAGTACGGCGACGATGATCAGGATCTCGGCGTAGGCGGGAAGCTTGCCGAGCGGGCGCGGCCGGTCCGCCGTGAAGGCCGCCTTGACGGTCTCCCAGGTGTGCGCGGAGCGGTGCTTGACGCGCTCGACGCGGCCCGCGTCCGGGTCGAGGGGGTCGGGTTCGGGCCGCTGGAAGGGGAGGGCGAGGGCGCCGACGAGGGAGGCCAGGCTGGTGACGGCGACGAGGAAGCCGCCGGGCTCCAGGTTGACGAGGCCGCCGAGTTCGACGCTGATCGCGATGACCGTGTACCAGGCGGTGGCGAAGGTGGCGAGGGCGGCGAACTTCAGCGCCGCGTCCGCGCCTGCCGGGGCCAGCCACCCCAGCCCTTTGACGCCGTGGGAGGCGAGGCCGAGGAGCGTGGTCAGGACGGCGCTGATGAGCACCAGGACCTGCAGGCCGCCCGGGTAGCCGTTGATGGTGAGGTCGCCGGGGAAGTCCTGGGTCCATGTCCAGGCCAGGAAGGTGGAGACGATGGTGAGGAGGCCGCCGCCGGTGGCGAGAGCACGGCCGAGGCGCGGCGGGAGGCCGATGAGGCCGGCCGCGCTGCCGGCGGGGGTGCTCGGGGTCTTCGGCGCGGTGGTCTGTGTGGTCATCGGTGTCACGCCCTGTCCGCGACGCGCTCACCGAGCAGACCTTGCGGCCTGAACAGCAGCACGAGGATGAGGAGTACGAAGGCCCAGACGTCGGCCCAGGACTGGGTGCCGAACTTCTCCATGCCGGGGAGGTCGGCTATGTAGGCGGTGGCGAGGGTCTCGGCGATGCCGAGGACGACGCCGCCGATCATGGCGCCGTAGATGTTGCCGATGCCGCCGAGGACGGCGGCGGTGAAGGCCTTGAGGCCGAGGATGAATCCCATCCGGAAGTCGATCTGGCCGTACTTCAGGCCGTCGGCGACACCGCCGACGGCGGCGAAGGCGGCACCGAGGGCGAACGCGATCACGATGATGCGGTCGGTGTTGACGCCCATGAGCTTGGCGGTGTCCGGATCCTGCGCGGTGGCCTGCATGCCGCGTCCGGTGCGGGTCCGCATGACGAAGTAGGCGAGAAAGGCCATGCTGACGGGAGCCGCGATCAGCAGGAAGATGTCACCGGTCTGGATGGTGACGTTGCCGATGTGGAAGGGGCCGCCGCCGATCTGCGGGAAGGTGCGCGCGGACTTGGCGTCGGGGTACCAGGCCCAGACCGCCTGCTGGAGGGCGAGCGAGAGACCGATGGCCGTGATGAGCGGGGCCAGACGCGGTGCGTTGCGCAGAGGGCGGTAGGCGAACCGTTCCGCTCCCACGGCGACGAGAACGGCGACGAGGATGCCGCCGATGAGCATGAGCGGGAGGGCGATCCACATGGACGTGCCGTCGGGCAGGACGTACGCGTAGACGGTGAGGGCGCCGAAAGCGCCGGTCATGAAGATCTCGCCGTGGGCGAAGTTGATGAGCTGGACGATGCCGTAGACCATGGTGTACCCGATGGCGACCAGCCCGTACATGGATCCCAGTAGCAGGCCGTTGACCAGCTGCTGCGGCAGTTCGTTCACCGCAAGTCCTCCGAGACTTTCGGATGTGCGACGGATGTGCCGGATGTCCGGATGTGAGTCCGCGCGAGGCGCCAGTGGGACGCCCCGCGCGGCTCATCGGTGGTGCAGATGTGAGGTGGTGTCAGCCACCGTTGTAGGTACCGGACTCCACGGTCTTCCAGGCGCCGTTCGTGACGGAGTAGACGGTGAGCTGCTTGTTGGTGGTGTCGCCGTATTCGTCGAACGAGACCTTGCCCGTCACCCCGTCGAAGGAGACGTTCTGCACGGCCGCGGTGATCTTGGCGCGGGCATCGCTGGGCAGCTTGCCGCTGTTGTCGTCCACGACCTTCTTCACGGCCTGGATGATCGACCAGGCGGAGTCGTAGGCGTATCCGCCGTAGGCGCCGTACTCCTCGGAGTAGCCGCCGGCCTTGTAGTTGGCGAGGAACTCCTTGGCCGAGGGCAGCTGGTCGAGCGGGGCGCCGACGGAGGTGACGAGGTCACCGTTGCTGGCCGGGCCGGCGAGCTTGATGTAGGTGGGGTCGTAGACGGCGTCGCCGCCGACGAGGGGGACCTTGGAGCCGGCGGCCTTGATCTGCTTGCTGAGCGGGCCGGCCTGCGGGTATTCGCCGCCGTAGTAGACGATGTCGGCGCCGGAGTTCTTCACCTTGGTGGCGACGGCCGAGTAGTCCTTGGTGTCGGGGTTGATGTGCTCGGTGCCCACGATCGTGCCGCCGAGCTTCTTGAACTCCTCGCTGAAGGTGCTGGCGAGGCCGGCGCCGTAGGTCTTCTTGTCGTCGATGACGAAGACCTTCTTCTTCTTGGCCTTGTTGTAGACGTACTGTGCCGCGAACGGGCCCTGGATGGCGTCCGTGGTCGCGGTGCGGAAGTACGACTTGTACCCGCGGACCTTGCTCTTTTGCCAGTCGTTGCCCTGGGTGAGCGTCGGGTTGGTGTTGGCCGGGGACACCTCGACCAGTTTGGCGTCGTCGAAGACCTTCTGCATGGACTGGGCGACGCTGGAGTTCAGCGGGCCGACGACGCCGTAGACATCTGCGTTGGACACCAGTTTGGAGGCGTTCTGCTGGCCGGACGACGGCTGGGCCTGGTCGTCCAAGGCCTGCATCTTGAATGTGACGCCGTCGACGATCTTCAGCTTGTTGGCCTGCTTGACGGCGAGGTCGACCGAGTTCCTGATGCCCAGGCCGATCGCGGTCAGGTCGCCCGTGAGGGGGGCGTCGACGCCGATGACGACGGTGGTGCCGCCCTTGGAGTCCGAGCCCTTGCCGCCGCTGTCGCGCGAGCCGCAGGCGGTAAGGGTGAGTGCTCCCGCCGCCAGCGCGGCGGTGACGGCGATGAGGGAACGTTGACGCACGATCAGTCCTTTCCGCTGGACAACCGTCTCCCGATGGAAACGGTCGAGCCGCACGCCTGGCCGAAGTTGACAAACCCACGGCGCGGTGACTGGCCGTGACTCTAAGCGTGTGTGGGGAACGTGGAGGAGAGTCTGACCAATGCTGTGACGCTCTTGTTATGACACGAGGTAATGCAGAGCGGTACTCCATGGGAGAAGCGCCGGAATTACTGCCGATTCGCCCGGTCCGCATGGTGAGAACCGCAGGACGCACCTTGATCCGTTCAGGTGTCTCGGGGCTTTTGGTGATTACGTGCCGCTGTTGCTGCGGTGGTCTTCCCGGGTCTGTGCGACGTGTTGTGCGGGAAGGGAACCGGGGGAGAAACCGGTATTCGGCATTGCCTGCGCATTACGCAGTGTTACTCCCGGGAAACGTATTCCGGCATTCCGCAGGCCTTTCGGTGGTTTCACCACCTTCGGCCGTGACCGCCCCGGTTCGCAGAGCCTCTGCCAGCCGTGCCGCCACGGCCGGAACGTGATCCCACAGGAACCAGTGACCGCCCGGGAAGAGCCGCAGTTCCCCGGTGCCGACTCCGTGCCGCAGCCACCCGGCCATCTCCTCGTGGGCGGCCAGCGGGTCGTCGCGGCCGCCGAGGGCGATCACCGGCAGTGGCAGGGGCGGCCGCTCCTGGTGGACGTGCTCGGCGCCGAGCAGTACGTCGCCCCGCAGCCGCTCCTGGACGAGTTCGACGAACTCGGGGTCCTCGGCGGCCTGCGCCAGCGCACCCCCGCAGGAGCGCAGATACTCGGCCGTGCTCCTCGGATCGTCGAGGTCGACCGCCGGTCGGAAGCCGTACTGGGGCGCGACCCGCCCGGAGACGGCGAGGACGGCGGGTGGCGGGCAGTCCAGTTCCAGCAGCGCGGCGGCCGTCTCGTACGCCAGGAGCGCGCCCATGCTGTGTCCGAAGAGGCCGTAGCGGTCCACCGGGCGGGCCGCCAGGTCGTCGGCGATCCGCCGGGCCAGCTCCCCGGCCAGTCCGCGCAGCCCGCTCCCGCCCAGGTACCGGGCGGAGTCCCAGGCGAACGGCACCGCCGCGGGATGCCGGTCCGGGCGGGCCGCCCAGTGGTCGGTCAGCAGGCGGTAGGCCGCATGGCCGCCGCCCGCATAGGGGAGCAGGTAATAGCGTCCCGGCGCCCGGCCGTTCGGGTGCGGGCCCGGGTGCGCGGCCGGGGCCGGGACCGCCACGGCCCCGCCCGGCTCAGCCACGGCCGCCTCTGCTCTCCGGCACCGCCGGACGCTCCGCCGTCGCGGCGGCGCCGGTCGCTCCCGCGGCGTCCGGCATCAACCTGCCGAGCAGGCGGCGCAGTTGGGGACCGGCCAGGATGACCGCGTTGGCCGCGAGGACGACGAGCACGCCGCACACCGCCAGCGCGCTCCACTGGTAGTCCTCGAAGATCGTCGAGAGCGACATCGAGATGACCGGGAAGGCCACGGTGGCGAACGCGGCACGGTCGGGGCCGATGCGTGAGAGCAGCGTCAGGTAGGTGACGAAGGCGATCGCCGAGCCGCACACCGACAGGTACGCCAGGCCCGCCACGTACCGGAACGAGGGCTCCACCGTGAACGAGTTCCCCGCGAACAGGCAGCCGATCGTCGTGAAGATCCCGCCGTAGAGCATGCTCCACGCCGTGGACTGCACGACCGGCAGGCCCCCGCTGGTCTGGTTCCAGGAGGAGGCGATGTTGCCGAACGAGAACAGGAGGGTCGCGCCGAGGCCGAGCAGGACACCGGTCAGCAGGCCCGAGGACGCCTTGGTGTCGGCGATGTCCTTGCCGAACACCATGGCGAGCCCCACCAGGCCGGCGGCGGCGGCGAGCACCACGGTGCGGGAGATGGGCCGTTTGAGGAAGATCCGGCCGTTGACGATGTTGAACCCGACCGAGAGGCAGAAGATGATCGACACCAGTCCGGAGATCAGGTGTTCGGAACAGTAGTAGAAGAGTACGTAGTTGACCGAGTACATGAGCAGACCGACGAGTGCGAGACGCAGATGGCTGCGCAGCGGGAAGCGCATGGGCAGCCTGCGCACACCGGTCCAGACGAACATGCAGAGGGCGGCCAGCAGAAAGCGGTACGCGACCGAGACGGCCGGATCCACACTGCCCAGCTGTAACTTGATGCCGATCCAGGTGGTGCCCCAGAACAGCACGATCACCGCGTACAGCACGATGTTCACGAGAGTTCTTTCCTTCGGTGCTCGCTCCTGACGGTGCGGGCCCGTCCGGGCCCGCACCGGGTTCCGGCCCTCTACCAGCCGGGAGTCGCCACGACGGCGGGCGGCGCGAGGGCCGTACCGTCGGTGGGGTCGGTCATGGTGACCAGGATCCGGCGCCGGCCCCGGTAGGGCCTGCGGCCATGGGCGACGGCGACATTGTCGACGACCATCACGTCACCGGCCTGGTAGGGCTCGGCGACCGTCGCCGCGTCGTAGGCCGCACGGATCTCCTCGATCACCTCCCGGTCGACCGGGCTGCCGTCCCCGTGCAGGGTGTTGTACGGCAGTGCGGACTCGCCGAGTTCCTCGGCGAACTCCTGCAACTCCGGTTCGAGGTTCCAGCGGTTGAAGAAGACGCCGTGGTTGAACCAGCTGTCCTCACCGGTGTCGGGATGCCGCATGGTCGCCCAACGACGGTACCGCACCTGGACGTTGTCGCCGTCCCGGCGTACCGCCGTGTGGTTCTGGGCGCAGTACTCCTCCAGTTCGCCGAAGGTCTTCACCCCGTACACCGACTGCCAGTCGAAGCCGATGCCGGTGCCGAAGTTCCGCTGGTAGATCCAGCCCTCGGCGGCGAACCGGTTGCGCAGCCCGGGGTCCAGCTCCCGGTACACGCGCCGTGTGTCGCACAGCGGGGTCTCCCCGCCCTCGGCCGCGGGGGTGTCGCACCAGAAGTAGAGGTGGCGCGGCCAGCGCAGCACGTGCGAACTCTCGTTGTGCACGAAGATCGACCGGTCGGCCGGGTACTCGGTCGAGGTGAACACGGCCCCCGACACATGGGAGCGGGGCGTCGCCCGCTCCTGGTACTCGGCCCAGGTGCCGCCGCTGAGCGCGCCGACGACGTCCTGGAAGACACCCTCGTCGGGGACGGGGAAGCCACGCAGGATCAACGCGCCGTGCAGGCGCAACGCCGTCCGCAGCGGCTCGGCGTGCCGGGCGGCCCAGCCAGGGGCGTCACCGGCACCGGCGCACGTGACGACCAGCGGGAACGTTCCATGTGTCGTGCAGTCCTCGAGCGCCCGGCCTACGGCGTCGTCGTGGGTGGTCATGAAGAGCACTCCCCTTGGAGCCGGGCGGTGTAGTCGTTGAACGTGCGTGCGGTGAACAGCAGCTTCAGCGGCACATGCCGCCCCAGCGCCTCGCGCAGCCGGACGGTCGCCTGGAAGGCCAGCAGCGAGTTGCCGCCCAGGTCCTCGAAGAAGTCCTGGTCCCCTTCCGGCGGCGGACAGCCGAGCACGTCCGTCCACACTGCGCGGACACAGGCCTCGGCGTCCGCGCTCACGGTGTTGTTCGCGGGGTTCAACGTGTCTCCTCGTTCGTCTGTACGGGGTGAGTCTTCTCGGCGTCGGGCCGGGCGCGGTCGAGCGCCCGGGACCGGTCGACCTTGCCGCCGGGAGTGCGGGGCAGGGAGGCGACGACGCGCAGCCGGCGGGGCGTCACCGGACCCATCAGCCGCTCCGTCAGTGCGGCGCGCAGCTCCCGCAGATCCAGCGAGTCGTCGCGGCTCTCCACGACGAGATCGATCACGGGGCCGCCCGGCCCGTCCACGGCGCAGGCGACCGCGGCGGACACCCCGGGTACGGCGGCGGCCACCGTTTCGATCTCGCCCAGTTCCACTCGTACGCCACCGACCTTCAGCTGGTCGTCGCGGCGCCCGAGGAACAGCAGCTCGCCGTCGGGCAGTCGGCGCACCACGTCACCGGTGCGGAACGTACGGCCGTTGCTGTCCTGGCCGAAGCGGTCTCCGGCGGGCTCGGCCGAGTCCAGGTAGCCGAACGCGACCCCGGGGCCGCAGATCACCAACTCGCCCGCATCGGAACCGAGTCCGTCGACGGGGAGCAGCGAGAGCCGGGTGCGGTCGATGGCCTGCCCGATGGGCACCGGCCCCTCGGGCAGGGGGAGGGCACAGGGGTGATGGGTGGAGTCGACGCAGGTCTCGGCGGGGCCGTACTGGTTGACCAGGCGCGTGTGCGGCGCCTGGTCGAGCACCCGGCTCGCCAGCGTGCTCTGCAGCTGCTCCCCGCCCGAGTACAGCAGCCGCAGCGAGGTCCAGTCCGCCAGCAGCCCGGACAGCTCCACGAGGGAGAGGACGGACGGCGCGAAGTGGGCGACGGTGGCCCGGTGCCGCACCGCCGCCTGCACGGCCTCCTCGGGGTCCGCGTACGGCGCGTCCTCGGTGAGCAGCACGGTGGCGCCGTGCACGAGCGCCGCCGCCGTCTCCCACACCGCGAAGTCGAAGGAGACGGCGGTGTGCTGCAGCAGGACGTCGTCCGCGGCGAGCGGATAGGCGCGCTGGCTCCAGTCGATCCGGTTGGCGAAGCCCTCCGCCGACAGGACCGTGCCCTTGGGGGCGCCGGTACTGCCGGACGTGAACACCACATAGGCGGCCTGGCCGCTGGGCCAGCGCAGCGGTTGCGTCAGCTCCCCGTGCTCGCGCGGATCCACCCTGCCGATCCGGGCCGCCCGGGCGTCGCCGGAGACCAGCAGGGCACGCCCGCCGAGCTGCCGCAGCACACGGCTGCGGCGTGCCGGTGTCTCGTGATGCCGGATCGGCGCGTAGGCCAGTCCGAGTCGCCAGCCGGCCAGCACGGCGGCGAGGTGCCGCGGCGAGCGCTCGACCTCGACCGCCACCGTGTCCTCACCGTCCGTGCGAGCGCTCAGGGCGCGGGTGGCCAGGTCGGTGAGGCCGGCCAGCTCCCGGTAGGTCGTCCGCGCTCCGTCACCGCTGATGACCGCCGTGCGGTCGGGGGCGGACGCGGCGACGGCACGGAACCGTTCGTACAGCTCCTCGGCGTACTCGGTCATCGGGCCCTCTCGGCAAGCAGCGGGTGCAGCTCGTCGAGCGCCGCGAAGGTGTGCTCGATCTCGCCCTCGGTGTTGTACAGATAGGGCGCGATGCGCAGTCCCGCCGTCTGACCGTGCGCCGCGAAGTACGGCTGGGCGCAGAAGTACCCGGAGCGGCACATCACCCCGTACGAGTCGCTGAGCGCGCGGGCGATCGTGGAGGGATCGGGAACGCCTCTGAGGGCCACGGTCAGTACGGGCAGCCGGTCCCGATCCGACAGACCTCCCAGGACCGTCAGGTAGGGACGGGACTTCGCCTGCGCGAGCAGCACGGTGAGCAGGTCCTGGTCGCGTGCGGCCAGTTCGGCCTCGCCGATCGCGTCGAGATACTCCAGGGCGGCACCGAGTCCGTAGACGCCGCTGATGTTCGGGGTGCCCGGCTCGAAGCGATAGGGGGCACGGCGCAGTCGGAACTCGTGCTCGTCCGCCCAGTCGACGGTGCCGCCGCCGAGCTTGCTCGGCGTCAGCTCCTCGATCAACCGGTCGCTCAGGTACAGCACACCGATGCCGGTGGGCCCGAGCATCTTGTGGGCGGAGAACGCCAGCGCGTCGACGGACTCACCGATCCGCGGCAACCGGTGCGGCGCCAGTTGCGCCGCGTCCACCACGGTCCAGGCGCCCGCCTCCCGGGCCTGCGCGGTCAGCCGGTCGAGGTCGGCGGTGTGCCCCGTGACGTTGGAAGCGGCTGTGAGGACCACGACCCGGGGGGAACGGTCCAGCGCCGCGCGGAAGGACTCCTCGTCCACGGTGGCGTACGGGCTCGCCGCGAGCCAGACCGTCCGGCACCGTTCCCGCCAGGGGAGCTGAGCCGAGTGGTGCGCGTCGAGCGGGATCGCGACCAGGTCGGTCTCGGTCAGTGGCAGCCCGCTCGCCACGAGGTTGATGCCGTCGGTGGTGTTGGTGGTGAACACGATGTTGCGCGGCGGTACGCCGAGACGGGCGGCGATCCTGGCACGCACCTGCTCGAAGCGTTCGGACGCCTCCTCGGACAGGATGTGCTTGCCGCGGTGGATGTTGGCGCTGACGGAGTCGTAGTAGCCCGCCATCGCGTCGATCACCGACTGCGGTTTCAGCGAGGTGGCAGCGTTGTCGAGGTAGACGAGGGGGCCCGCGTCCACCACGCGCCGCAGAACCGGGAAGTCCGCACGGAAGTCCACGGCGGCGGTCACAGCAGGGCTCCTTCGCGCACCCGGCCCGGTCCGGCGCAGGTGCTGAACTTGCCCGAGCGCTCGGCCTCGATGTGGGTCACGGCGGTGGCTTCGACCCGCGGCACATGGGGGAGCAGGTCCCGGAGCCGGTCCTGCACGGCCGGCACCGTGTCGAGCGGTGCGTCCTCGCGGGTGATGACCCGGCAGTGGACGCTGTCCGGGGCGCTCTGGTCGATGCGGTAGTGGCCGATGCCGACGACGTCGCACAGGGCGTCGTCCGCCTGGCGGGGGGTCACGAAGCGTCCGTCGGCGCCGTCGGCGAGGCATGTCGAGGCGCGGCCGTGGTGGATCACGGTGCGTCCCTCGGCCCCGCAGGGACATCGGCCACCTGGTTCGACCAGGTCCCCGGTCCGGTAGCGGACATGCGGAGAGAGCTGGTCTCCGATGCTGGTGATCACGAGTTCGCCGATCTCACCGGTGCGGGCGTCCTCGCCGTCCTCCCGGAGGATCTCGTGGTGGTAGTTCTCCTCGTTCAGGTGGCGCGCCCCGGCGGGGCATTCGATGCCGAGCCAGCCGAACTCGGACATGGAGAGCACCTCGGCCACCGGTGTGCCCTCGGGCACGGCGGCGGTGACGGCTCGGCGCGCGGCATGGGTCAGCAGCGAGTAGGTGAGGACGACGGCCCCGACGGGCAGTGTGGCCAGGCCCCGCCTGCGCAGGTGGCCGCAGAGGAAGGCCAGGTGGGTCGGGTCGGTGTAGAGCCACGCCGGTCGGTAGGCGTCCAGTTCGTCGAAGATCTTGTCGATCATCGCCCCGGGCGTGGCCAGCACGTCGTGCGCGATGGACAGCACCAGGGTGCCGTCGGGCAGGGTGCGGTCGGCGAGAGTGGAGAGCGGGGTCGCGCATTCCACGTCCGAGCAGTTGGGGGCGGCCAGGCGGGCCACCTTGCGGTGCGCCGCGCCGAGCAGCCGCTCGCTCAGGGCCGGGTGCGTGGCGGCGGTGACGGCCATGCGCTCGGCCAGCAGGGGACGGTGCACGACCGTGACCAGACGATCCCCGGTGGTTCCCGAACTTCTGCTGGTGTAGGTCAGTTCCGGCAGGGATTCCTCGTGGTTCACGACGCGGGCCGGAAAACCGCGCCGAAAATCCGCTTTGCTGGTGAACGGGAGTTTCCGGAACGCATCCGGTCCGTCGAGGCGTAACTGCCCCGACGATGCCAGACCTGCCCCGTCGATGAGTTCACGGTAGAAGGGAATGGTGCGGTACGAGAATTCTGCTTCCTCGCATGCCGCAGACAGCGACATGCGTATGTGCGATGACAATGATCCCCCTAGAAATGAAACGTGGGTTCGCGCTCAGAGTGGCGTGGCGAGCACCGACGAGACCACGGCCGGGTCGACATTTCCGCCGGACACGACGGCCACCACGGGGCCCGCCCCTGCCGGCGGGACGAAGCTCCCAAAGAGAAGAGCCGCCGGGGCGACTGCTCCCGACGGCTCCACCACTTGCTTTCCGTGGCAGGCGAGACAGCGCAGAGCACGGCTGATGTCGTCCTCCGAGACCGTCACGATGTCGTCCACGAGCCGGCGTATGTGCTCCCAGGGAAGCGCGCCGAGCGAGGTGGCACGCAGGCCGTCCGCCCGGGTCCGGTAGACGTCCTCGGTGGGCCAGACCGCCCGTTCGCCGGTGCGCAGGCTTACGGCCGCGTCCGCCGCCAGCTCGGGTTCCACGCCGATGACCCGGACATCGGGGCGCAGCGTCTTGATCGCGACGGCCACGCCGCTGATCAGTCCGCCCCCGCTGACCGGCACCAGCACCGCTGACAGATCCGGTGCCTGCTGCAGGATCTCGAGACCGAGCGTGCCCTGGCCGGCTATGACGTCCCGCGCGTCGAAGGGGTGCACCACCTGCGCGCCGCTTCGCGCGGCGAGCTCGTACGGGTGGATGTCCCGCCGCTCGGGGGGCACCAGCTCGACCGTGGCGCCGAGCGCCCGTACCCCGTCGATCTTCACGGCCGGGGCGGTGTCGGGCATCACCACGGTGGCCTTGACGCCGTGCAGAGCGGCGGCATGGGCGACGGCCTTGCCGTGATTGCCGCTGGAGAAGGTGATGACGCCACGGGCGCGCACCTCCTCCGGCAGCGACGCGACCGCGTTGAAGGCGCCGCGCACCTTGAACGAGCCCAGCAGCTGCAGGTGTTCGGCCTTGAGCAGCAGATCCGGCCGTCGCTCGGTCGGCCCGGCCTTCTCGGACGCGGGAACGTCGAGAGGCAGCATCGGTGTGCGGCGGATCAGCCCGGCGGACCGCCGGGTCGCGGCCACGATCTCACCGACCCCGACCAGGGGCGATTCGGCTGGCTGGGACATCACACTCCATATTCCCTGAACGCTTTTGGCGCGGACTTCGTCGAAATTTAATCGTCCTATTGATCGACTTCAAGTCCCCGCCCGGCCGAATTTGCGTGCGCTTGACCGTCGTTCGGGTGGAGTGGCGAAAATTTCCAAAGTATTTCGTGGAGACTTCTGATCTTGAATTTTTGGGCGCGCTCGGAGTGTGGCGTGAATGCGGTGCCCGCATGCCTTCGAAACTCGGAAAATCTGGTCGTTTCGCTGGCCATGGAGTGCGCGGTCTGGCTGGAAGTTTTCCTTCCGTGGCGATGCCGTGCGCCGACGTGGGCATGGAATGGCCTGTTCACAGTCAACGGAAATGGGAGATTCCGCGTCCGGCGCCGGTCGGCGGGGGCCGTATCGCGCCGTACCGGCCCGCGCCCGTACCGCGCCCGTCAGCCCGGCAGCTGCACGTCCCGCAGCAGGCAGGTCAGCCGCGCGCTGCACACCCGGCGGCCCTCCTCGTCGCTGATCACGATCTCGTACGTCGCCGTCGAACGCCCCCGGTGCACCGGCGTGGCCACACCGGTCACCAGGCCCGAGCGGACCCCGCGGTGGTGCGTGCAGTTCAGGTCCACGCCGACCGCGATCTTCGAGCTGCCGCCGTGCAGCATGGAGCCGACCGAACCCAGGGTCTCCGCCAGCACCGCCGAGGCGCCGCCGTGCAGCAGGCCGTACGGCTGGGTGTTGCCCTCCACCGGCATGGTCCCGACGACCTTCTCCGGCGAGGCCTCCAGGATCTGCACACCCATCCGCGTGCCGAGGTGTCCGGCCGAGAACAGGGCGGGCAGATCGACACCGAGCGCCGCGTACTCGTCGATGATCTCCTGAGGGAACTTCACTTGCTGCTGCTCGCCCATGGGCCCGGCTCCGTTCTTCGTCACCTGATCTGCTCGCTGAGCAAACGCTCAGTCGGTCGCCGATTGTTCCAGACGGCTTCCGGTGTGGCCTTCGAGGCGTACGACGACCGACTTGCTGGCCGGGGTGTTGCTGGTGTCGGCCGTCGCGTCGAGCGGGACCAGGACGTTCGTCTCGGGGTAGTACGCCGCCGAGCATCCCCGGGGCGTCGGATAGTGCACGACGCGGAAGCCGGGCGCCCGCCGCTCCACGCCGTCCTTCCACTCGCTCACCAGGTCGACGTACGACCCCTCGGGGAACCCGAGCGCCCGCGCGTCCTCGGGGTGCACCAGCACCACCCGGCGGCCACCGGTGATGCCCCGGTAGCGGTCGTCCAGGCCGTAGATCGTGGTGTTGTACTGATCGTGCGAGCGCAGGGTCTGCAACAGCAGCCGGCCCTCGGGCAGTTCGGGGTACTCCACCGGTGCCGCCGTGAAGTTCGCCTTGCCCGTGACGGTCGGGAAGCGGCGCTCGTCGCGCGGGGCGTGCGGCAGCGCGAAGCCGCCCGGCCGGGCCACCCGCGCGTTGAAGTCCTCGAAACCGGGGACCACACGCGCGATGCGGTCACGGATCGTCGCGTAGTCCTTCTCGAACCCCTCCCACGGCACGACGCTTTCCGCGCCGAGCACGCGACGCGCGAGACCGCACACGATCGCGGGCTCGGACCGCAGGTGCGGGCTCGCCGGCGCGAGCCGCCCGCGCGAGGCGTGCACCATGCCCATCGAGTCCTCGACGGTCACGAACTGCTCACCGCCGGCCTGCAGATCGCGCTCGGTGCGGCCGAGCGTGGGCAGGATCAGCGCCCGCGCGCCCGTGACGACGTGCGAGCGGTTGAGCTTGGTGGACACATGCACCGTCAGCCGTGCGCGCCGCATCGCGGCCTCGGTCACCTCGGTGTCGGGCGAGGCGGAGACGAAGTTGCCGCCCATGGCGAAGAACACCTTCGCCTCGCCGTCGCGCAGCGCGCGGATGGCCCGCACGACGTCGAAGCCGTGCTCGCGCGGCGGGGCGAACCCGAACTCCTTCTCCAGGGCGTCCAGGAAGGCCGGCGCGGGCCGCTCGAAGATGCCCATCGTGCGGTCGCCCTGCACGTTCGAGTGGCCGCGGACCGGGCACACGCCCGCCCCCGGCCGGCCGATGTTGCCGCGCAGCAGCAGGAAGTTGACCACCTCGCGGATGGTCGGCACGGCATGCTTGTGCTGGGTCAGGCCCATGGCCCAGCACACGATGGTCCGCCGGGAGGCGAGCACCATGCCGAGCGCCTGCTCGATCTCCTCGCGCGAGAGGCCGGTCGCCCTGAGCGTCTCGTCCCAGTCGGCGGCCCGCGCGGCCGCGGCGAACTCCTCGAAACCGTGGGTGTGCTCGCGGATGAAGTCCTCGTCGATCGCGCTCGTACCCGAGTCCGCGCCCGAAGCTGCGCCCGAAGCCGTGCCCGCGCCGGAGGCGGTGTCGTGCGCGGCCAGGATCAGCTTGTTCAGGATCCGGAAGAGCGCCTGGTCGCCGCCGATGCGGATCTGCAGGAACAGATCGGTGAGGGCGGCGCCCTTCAGCAGGCCCTGCGGGGTCTGCGGGTTCTTGAACCGCTCCAGGCCGGCCTCGGGCAGCGGATTGACGCTGATCACCTTCGCGCCGCCGGCCTTGGCCTTCTCCAGCGCGGAGAGCATGCGCGGGTGGTTCGTCCCGGGGTTCTGCCCGGCGACGATGATCAGGTCGGCCTTGTGGAGATCCTCCAGCAGGACGCTGCCCTTGCCGACGCCCAGGGTCTCGACGAGCGCCGAACCGGACGACTCGTGGCACATGTTCGAGCAGTCCGGCAGGTTGTTCGTGCCCAGCTCGCGCGCGAAGAGCTGATACAGGAAAGCGGCCTCGTTGCTGGTACGCCCAGAGGTGTAGAAGACGGCCTCGTCGGGGGAGGAGAGCGCGGCGATCTCCTCGGCGACGATGCCGAAGGCACGCTCCCAGCTCACCGGCTCGTAGTGCGTGCCGCCCTCGGGGAGGTACATGGGATGGGTGAGCCGGCCCTGCTGGCCCAGCCAGTAGCCGCTGCGGCCGGACAGATCGGCGACCGGGTGCGCGGCGAAGAACTCCGGGGTGACACGGCGCAGGGTGGCCTCCTCGGCCACCGCCTTCGCGCCGTTCTCGCAGAACTCCGCCTTGTGCCGGTGCTCGGGCTCCGGCCAGGCACAGCCCGGGCAGTCGAAGCCGTCCTTCTGGTTCACCCGCAGCAGCGTCAGCGCCGTGCGCCGCACACCCATCTGCTGCTGAGCCATGCGCAGCGTGTGCCCGATGGCGGGCAGTCCCGCGGCGGCGCGCTTCGGCTCCGCGACCTGCGGTGCGTCCTGAACCGGATCACCCTTGGGCGGCTTCGTCGCCATCGCCCGCTCCCCTTCGACTGCGCATCCCGACCGAGATGCCGATCCTCCCACGGACCAGTGACAACGACTCCGTCCCCCTTCGCCGTCCGGGCCCTGTCCACCGCCCGCACGACGAGTGACCGGGCGACCACTGCCTGCGCCCCGGAACGGAGTGTCAGTGCGGCGTGGCAGGATCGGGGACGTGGCAGAGACAGCATCGAAGAAGACCGACAAGACCCCCGGCGGCACCCGTCCCCGGCTGATGCTCATGGACGGGCACTCGCTGGCCTACCGCGCGTTCTTCGCGCTGCCCGCGGAGAACTTCACGACCGCGACCGGCCAGCCGACGAACGCGATCTACGGTTTCGCGTCGATGCTGGCCAACACCCTGCGTGACGAGGAGCCCACGCACTTCGCCGTGGCCTTCGACGTCTCGCGCAAGACCTGGCGCTCCGAGCGGTTCACCGAGTACAAGGCGAACCGCTCCAAGACCCCGGACGAGTTCAAGGGCCAGGTCGAGCTGATCGGCGAGCTGCTCGACGCGATGCACGCCCCGCGCTTCGCCGTCGAGGGGTTCGAGGCGGACGACATCATCGCCACCCTCGCCACGCAGGCCGAGGCCGAGGGCTTCGACGTGCTGATCGTCACCGGCGACCGCGACTCCTTCCAGCTGGTCACCGACCACGTCACCGTGCTCTATCCGACGAAGGGCGTCTCGGAGCTGACCCGGTTCACCCCGGAGAAGGTGCTCGAGAAGTACGGCTTGACGCCCGCCCAGTACCCCGACTTCGCGGCCCTGCGCGGCGACCCGTCCGACAACCTCCCCGGCATCCCCGGCGTCGGCGAGAAGACCGCCGCGAAGTGGATCAACCAGTTCGGCTCCTTCACCGAGCTGGTCGAGCGCGTCGACGAGGTCAAGGGCAAGGTCGGGCAGAACCTCCGCGACCACCTGGAGTCGGTCAAGCTCAACCGCGTCCTGACCGAACTGGAGCGCCAGGTCGAGCTGTCGAAGTCGGTCCCCGACCTGGAGCGGGCCCCGTACGACCGCACGGCCGTCACGATGGTCCTGGACACCCTGGAGATCCGGAACCCGTCCCTGCGCGAGCGCCTGTTCGCCGTCGACCCCGGCGGCGAGGAGGCCGAGGCCGCCCCGGTCGCGGCGGACGGCGTGGAGATCGACGGCACGGTCCTGGGCACCGGCGAGCTGGCCCCCTGGCTCGCCGAGCACGGCGCCGAGCCCCTGGGCGTCGCCACCGTCGACACCTGGGCGCTGGGCACCGGCTCGGTCGCCGAGGTCGCCCTGGCCGCGGCCGGGGGAGCGGCGGCCTGGTTCGACCCGGCCGAGCTGGACGAGACCGACGAGAACGCGTTCGCGGCCTGGCTGGCCGACGCCGGCCGCCCCAAGGTGTTCCACAACGCCAAGGGCGCCATGCGCGTCTTCGCCGAGCACGGCTGGTCCGTCGAGGGCGTCAGCATGGACACCGCGCTCGCCGCCTACCTGGTCAAGCCGGGCCGCCGCTCCTTCGACCTGGACGCGCTGTCGCTGGAGTACCTGCACCGCGAGCTGGCGCCCGCCGCCGCGGCCGACGGCCAGCTCGCCTTCGGCACCGACGAGGGCGCCGAGGCCGAGTCCCTGATGGTCCAGGCCCGCGCTGTCCTCGACCTCGGCGAGGCCTTCGGGACCCGCCTGGAGGAGGTTGGCGCGGTGGACCTCCTGCGTGACATGGAGCTGCCCACGTCCGTCCTGCTCGCCCGCATGGAGCGGCACGGCATCGCGGCCGACCGCGCGCACCTGGAGGCGATGGAGCAGACCTTCGCGGGCGCGGTGCAGCAGGCCGTGAAGGAGGCCCACGCGGCCGCCGGCCACGAGTTCAACCTGGGCTCGCCCAAGCAGCTGCAGGAGGTCCTCTTCGGCGAGCTGGCCCTGCCGAAGACGAAGAAGACCAAGACCGGCTACACCACGGACGCCGACGCCCTGGCCTGGCTCGCCACCCAGACCGACAACGAACTGCCCGTGATCATGCTCCGCCACCGCGAGCAGGCCAAGCTCCGCGTCACGGTGGAGGGCCTGATCAAGACGGTCGCGGGCGACGGCCGCATCCACACCACGTTCAACCAGACGGTGGCCGCCACCGGCCGGCTGTCCTCCACGGACCCGAACCTGCAGAACATCCCGGTCCGCACGGACGAGGGCCGGGCGATCCGGCGCGGCTTCGTGGTCGGCGAGGGCTTCGAGGCCCTGATGACCGCGGACTACAGCCAGATCGAGCTGCGCGTGATGGCCCACCTCTCCGAGGACGAGGGCCTGATCCAGGCGTTCACCTCCGGCGAGGACCTGCACACCACGGCCGCGTCCCAGGTGTTCGGTGTCGAGCCGGCCGCGGTGGACGCGGAGATGCGCCGCAAGATCAAGGCGATGTCGTACGGCCTGGCCTACGGCCTCTCCGCCTTCGGCCTCTCCCAGCAGCTGAACATCGAGGCGGCGGAGGCACGCGCCCTCATGGACGCGTACTTCGAGCGCTTCGGCGGTGTGCGGGACTATCTGCGCCGGGCGGTCGACGAGGCGCGGGCGACGGGCTACACGGCGACGCTCTTCGGCCGCCGCCGCTACCTCCCCGACCTCAACAGCGACAACCGACAGCGCCGCGAGGCGGCCGAGCGCATGGCCCTGAACGCGCCCATCCAGGGCACGGCGGCGGACATCGTCAAGATCGCCATGCTCAAGGTGGACAGCGCGCTGCGGGCGGCGGACCTGAAGTCCCGGATGCTGCTCCAGGTCCACGACGAAATCGTCCTGGAGATCGCCCCCGGTGAGCGGGCGGCCGTGGAAGAGATCGTCCGCCGCGAAATGGCCGACGCCGTCCGGCTCCGCGCCCCCTTGGACGTCTCGGTCGGCGTCGGACCGGACTGGGAATCGGCGGCGCACTAGCCGTCACCGGGGTGGAGGGGGCGCCGCGGCCAAGGCCGGCTGCGCCGCCCCTCCGCCCGCTGCACCGGGACCGACGAAGGCATCGGCGCGGGTGCCCCTTGCTTGGCAGCCGCCTCACCCCAGTCGTCGCGGATGCCCCTTGCTCCGCCGCGCCCGCACCGGAGCGGGGGCGGGCGCCCACTCCTCCGCCGCGGCGGCGCCCGGCCCCCACGTCGCATTCCGCCGGCGCCGACCCCGCCGCACCCCATGGGCCCCGCCCTACGCCCCCTGCCTCCACGAGCACGGGAGCTGGCGCCCGCCGGGGACCGTCGGCCGGTCCCCGCAGGGACCGTCACTCACGTGGCCCCCGCCAAAACGCCCCCCACCCCTCAGAGCCGCAAAACTGCGGGCATGGGTATACGCATGCTTCACCGCCGGACGCCCGAGGCAGACACCCGGGCCTGGGCGGACACCGCCTCGGCGCAGGCCATGCCCGCCTCGCCGGTCCCGGCCCTCGCGGCCGACGCAAGCACCGCCCGCATCCCCGCCAACCCGGCCGCGACCGTCCGCAGGGCCGCCACGGACCTCGGGCACGGACTCACCGGCCGGACCGCCCACGCGGGCCGTGCCGCGTACTGGCGCCAGTGGGCCGACCTCGCCCGCGGCTATCTCGCCCTCGCACTCACCGCGATCCCGAGATCGCGCCCCCGGCCGACCCTCACGGTCTTCGTCGCGTCCCTCACCGAGCGACCGGCGGCCGCTCCCGGCGCGCACCGACCACCCCGGGAGCACCGGAACCACGGGGACCCGCAGGGCCGCCCGGAGCCCGGTCCCGACGCCACACCCTGACCCCGGCGGCATACAGGACCAGCCCCAGGACCAGCCCGGCGCCCAGACCGAAGCACAGGGCGGGCACCAGGTCCCACAGCCTCCTCGGCGCACCCGTGGCGGCCCACCAGCGCGCCGCCCGCTGCACCGCACCGGCCGCCGCGCAACCGCCGATCACCACCCCGGCCACCCACCGGTCCCGCACGGACAGCACGGGCACCCCCACCGGCTCCCCGCCCGCCGCCCGCCGCAGCGCCCGCACGGCGAACACCGCGATCACGACCGCGCCCGCCACGGACGAGCCGTACTGCAGCCACGTGAACAGCGGCATGCCCGCCAGGCGGTCCCGTTCGATGGCCGGAATCAGTCGTGTCCCCCACCGCCCGTCATGGGTGAACGCGTCCCACACCACATGGGTCAGCGCACCCAGCACCGCGGAGACGTACCACCACGACACCGCGGCGACGGAGGCACGCGCGCGTGGCGCACCGCAGCGCAGCAGCACGGCCGGTCGTCCTCGCAGACTCCGGGGCAGCAGCGCCACCAACGGCTCGCGGACGAGCAGCCACAGCCCCACCAGCCCCCAGGAGATGAGCACATCGACCGTGAAGACCCCGGCGAACGCGTGTGTGACGGTGCCGAATTCCATCCCGCCGGGCAGGACACTCGCGGCATAGAAGGTCATGTCGGGCGCGAAGGAACCCGCGATGAGCACCGCCGGAACCAGCGGGCCGCGGCCGGTCCCGTCCCGGCGGACCGCGGGCAGGACGGCTGCCGCATGGCTGAGCGTGAACGGCAACACAGCTCCCTGGAACGCTCGTCGGCCGTGGCATCGAGCCGGTGATCGGATTTCGTCCAGTATGCGTGACCCTGCCAGGGACCGTACGCGACAACGAGAGTCGGCCAACCGGTGAATAACGGACGGGAACGGGTCCCGATACGCGACAAGTTGCCGTAGGGTCACCTGCGTCACCGTGCCGATCGCACAGTCGTACACACATCACAGGGACGTAAAGACGCAACACGCGCAACCGGCGCACCGGGGCAACCGTCACACCGAGTGAGACAGGCCGACGGAGACGGGCGCGGGGCGTCCACGGGAGGGGTTCACTCGATGGCGGCGCAATTCGGAAGGCGGCTGTGCAAGGGGGCGGCGACCACCGCCGTGGCCGCAGCAGCGGTCGCGGCCCTGTCCGCGTCCCAGGCTCCGGGAGCGACCGGCGAGGACCACGCCAGACGGGCGACGGCCGGCGCCTCCGCCCCGGTTCCCGACGCGCCCTCCGACGGCAACGCCACCGGCAACTCGCCGTACTACACGGACCTTCCGCCGCTCAACAGCCCGAACCCCAGCCCCTCGCCGACCGTCGGCACCCCCGTCGCCCAGGGCGACGCCGAGGCCGGCATACCGGCGACGGTGCTCGACGCCTACAAGAAGGCCGAGGCCGAACTGCGCTCCGGCAAGCCCGGCTGCAACCTGCCCTGGCAACTGCTCGCCGCCATCGGCAAGGTCGAGTCGGGCCAGGCCCGCGGCGGTGCCGTCGACGCCGACGGCACCACGATCACCCCGATCCTGGGCCCGGCGCTCGACGGCAACGGCTTCGCGCTCATCAAGGACACCGACCACGGCCAGTACGACGGCAACACCGAGTACGACCAGGCCGTGGGCCCCATGCAGTTCATCCCGTCGACCTGGGCCTGGGCCGGCCGGGACGGCAACGGCGACGGCAAGAAGGACCCCAACAACGTCTACGACGCCGCCCTCGCCGCAGGTCACTACCTGTGCCGCGACGGCTGGGACCTCTCGCGCGAGGACGACCTGCACAGCGCGATCCTCAGCTACAACAACTCGCAGGACTATCTGAACACCGTCCTGTCCTGGCTGGAGTACTACCGCAAGGGCACCCACTCCGTGCCCGACGGCAGCGGCGGCCTGCCCGCCCACCGCAGCGACGGGACTCCGCGCACGCCGTCCCCGAAGCCCTCGGACCCGCAGAAGTCCAAGCCCGGGAAGAAGCCGTCCCCGAAACCCGGCAAGCCCGGTGGCGGCAGCCCCAGCCCGAAGCCGCCCAAGCCGCCCGTCCCGCCGACGACCCCGCAGACCCCCACCGACACGGTGGACCACCTTCAGGACGCGGACACCGCCACGCTCACCGCGATGGCCGGCCACGACTTCACCGAGCAGATCGGCACCCGCGCCGAGACCAAGGCCGACAAGTCCGTCGCCAAGGTGCGGATCCGTTTCACGATCAGCGGGGACACCGACGCCACCTTCACCGGCGGCGAGAGCGTGGCCACGGTCGCCACCGACGCCAAGGGCGTCGCCCTCGCACCGGCGCTCCAGGCGGGCGAGAAGACCGGCGACTTCAAGGTCACCGCCACCGTCGTGGGCCGC
This sequence comes from Streptomyces yokosukanensis, assembly GCF_001514035.1. GTDB lineage: Bacteria > Actinomycetota > Actinomycetes > Streptomycetales > Streptomycetaceae > Streptomyces > Streptomyces yokosukanensis. The sequence continues at coordinate 195,927 of NZ_KQ948213.1, forward strand.
AAGGTCCACGGCGTCGACTACACCGCCACCGTCACCGAGCGCGTCGCCGACACCCTGACCCGCACCAGCGACACCCCGCTGACCTGCACCCCGGGCGGCGAGTTCGCCGACCAGGTCAAGGTGAAGGCGACGTACAAGGGCGCCGTGGCGGACAAGGTCGCGGCCACCGCCACCCTGATCAAGTCGCCTCTCGACACCACCGAGAACGACAAGGGCCCCTACTTCAAGGACAAGGACGGCAAGCCCGTACGCACGCTTGCCGACCTGCGGACGGACGCCAAGGGCCTGCTGACGCTGCCGAAGCTGTACGCGGACGACACCACCGGCATCTTCCTGCTCCGGATCACCACCGCCGGCGGCACCACGCTCACCGTCGAGCTGACGGTCGCCGCCGACGTCACCTCGCCGAGCCCGTCCGCGAGCCCGTCGCCGAGCCCCTCCGGCTCGTCCTCGTCCTCGCCGTCTTCCTCGCCTTCGTCCTCGTCCTCCTCCTGACACCACGCGCACCGACAGGGCGCCCTCTCCGCGGTGGCGGGGAGGGCGCCCTCGTTCGTCCGTGCACCGCTGTTCTCATCTCACCCGCCCGTTGCTACGGTGCCGAAGCTGACGCTCCATCAGGAACGTCGGGCGACGAACGTCTGGCACGACCGTCTGGCACGACTGTCAGGAACACCGCCGGGAGGCCCGTATGCGCGCTCTGATCGCCGCCACGACCGGTCTCGCCCTCGCGCTCGCCCTGGTCCTGGCGATGACCGCCATGGGGACACCGTCGGGCCGGACGTCCCCCAAGCCGCTGCTGTCGACGGTGCCTTCGCACCCGTAGCCGCCACAGCCGCGCCCGTCCGGGAAGGAGGCCCGCCATGCGCCGCAGGGCAAGCCTGATCCTGCTCGCCTGCGCCGTGTTCTTCGCGGCGCTGTCCCCGCTCATGCGCTGGTACGCCTTCCCGCGCCTGGCCAGGATCCCCGCGAACCAGTACCAGGACATGGTCCTGGAGGCCAAGGGCGCGACCCTCCTCGACTACGACCACATACGGGCCAAGAAGGTCTCCAAGGTCACCATCGTGCAGACCCTCAAGGGCAACGTGGAGGCGGCGAAGAAGATCGAGAAGACGGCGGGCCGGCCGGTCGTGGTCTGGGACAGCCTCTCCTACGTCCAGGGCCCCGACGGCAAGATGGTCTCCCGCGTCCCCGAGCGCTACATCTTCGACGCCCACAGCCAGGACCCCGTGCACGCCACCGGCGAGACGGTCGACGGCGACCCGGTCACCCGCCAGGGCATCGAGTTCAAGTGGCCCTTCCTGACGCAGAAACGCGACTACGAGTACTTCGACGCGCAGACCCGCACCACCAGCCCCATCCACTACAAGGGCACGCAGACCTTCCGCGGCCTGAAGGTCTACTACTTCGAACAGACCATCCCCTGGACCAAGGTCCCGATGCCCAAGAGCATGCCCGTCGAGGGCATCACACCGGAGACGGTCGCCAAGACGGGCACCACCCGCTGGTACAGCACCGTCCGCAAGTTCTGGGTCGAACCGGTCACCGGCGCCCCCGTCTACGGCGAGGAACTCCACAAGGAGGAACTGCGCGGCGGCAGTCTGCTCGGCGGCCGGGCCAAGGTCACCGCGTTCGCCGGGGACGTGAAGATGCGCGAGGACTACATCGAGCACACCGTCGCCCTGGTCAAGCACAACCGCACCCTGGTCCTGATGCTCACCTCCTACGTCCCCTGGGGCTCCCTGACCGCAGGCGTGCTGCTCCTCGCCCTCGCCCTCTACCTGGAAGCCCGCGCCCGCCGCCCCGAGGACCCGGCACCCACCGAGACCCCGGAGCCGGAACCGGTCAGCGTCTGAGCCGGGCGTTGGTGTGCCGGGTCGGCTCGGCGGTCGCCGGGTCCTCGGGCCACGGATGTTTCGGATACCGCCCGCGCAGCTCCGCGCGTACGCCCTTGTAGCCGTCCTTCCAGAAGGAGGCGAGATCGGCGGTGACGGCGGCGGGCCGCCCCGCGGGCGAGAGCAGATGGACGAGCAGCGGCACACCCGCCACCGCGGGCGTCCGCGCCAGCCCGAACATCTCCTGCAGCTTGACGGCGAGCACCGGCTGCTCCGGATCCCGGTAGTCGATCCGGATCGCGGACCCGCTCGGCACGGTGATCCGCTGCGGCGCCAGCTCGTCCAGCCGGCCGGCCTCCCCGCTCGCCCAGGGCAGCAACCGCGCGAGCGCCTGCCCGGCGTCGATCCGCGCGAGATCCGCCCGCCGCCGGGCCCGGCCCAGCTCCGGCTCCAGCCACTCGTCCACGCGCGCGTGCAGCGCGTCGTCGGACACGTCCGGCCACGGCTCCCCGAGACGCGCGCGCAAGAACGCCAGCCGCTGCCGCAGCGTCTCCGCGTCCGGCGTCCACCGCAGCAGCCCGAGCCCCTCCTGGCGCAGCCCGTCGAGCAGGGCGGCGCGGACGAGCGCCGGATCGGCGTCCTTCAGGGGCCGCACGGCCAGCTCGATCGCCCCGAGCCGTTCGACATGCCGGGCCACGGCGTCGCCGTCGGCCCAGTGCACCTCGTCCTGCTCCGCGCGCAGGGCTCCGGCGGCGGTGAGCGCCACGTCCTCGTGCAGGGCGGCTCCGAGCAGCACGCGCGCGTGCCCCTTCCCGGCGACCCGGTCGGCGACGGCGACGACGATCCACGGAGCACCCCGCAGCGCGGACCCCTCCACCAGCTCGGCGCGCGTCCCGGAGGCCATGAGGTACGACCCGCCGTCGAGCCTTGCGACCCGCTCGGGGAAGGCGAGCGCGGCGACGGCCCCCGCGAGCCGGTCGGCACCGTCGCCGGATCCGGACCGGCCGGCGCCTTCCGGCCGGCGGTCACCGGCGAGCGGGTGGGAGATCTCCTGCGACACGGCCCGCAGCCGCCGCACCTCCGCGGCCCACCGCGCGGCGTAGGCGTCGCCGCCACGCCGGGTCCGCCGCAAAGCACCGGCAAGATCGTCTCCGTAGTCCCGCGGCACTTCCTCGGAGAGCAGGGCGACGACGTCCGCACCCTCCCCGGGCGTGTCCAGCAGAGCCCGCCCCAGCCGGGGATGCACCCCGAGCCGAGCCAACCGCACGCCGGCCGACGTGGCCCGACCGGCAGAGTCCACCGCGCCCACGGCCGACAGGACCTCGCGCGCCGCCGCCATCGCCCCGCCCGGCGGCGGATCGAGCAACGCCAGCCCGGAGGCGTCCGGATCGCCCCAGCAAGCCACCTGCAGGGCGAACGCCGTCAGGTCGGCCACCTTGATCTCCGGTGCCGGAAACGCCGGCAGACGCCCGTCCTCGGCCTCAGCCCAGCAGCGGTACACCGCCCCCGGCGCCTCTCGCCCGGCCCGCCCCGCCCGCTGCCGCCCGGCCGCCCGCGAGGCCCGTACCGTCGTCAGACCGCTCAGCCCGCGCGCGTGGTCCACCCGGGGCTCCCGCGCGAGCCCCGAGTCCACCACCACCCGCACCCCGGGCACCGTCAGCGACGACTCCGCCACCGAGGTCGCCAGCACCACCCGGCGCCGCGCCCCGGGCGCCAGCACCGCGTCCTGCACGGCGGCCGGTGCCCGCCCGTGCACCTGGAGCACGTCGACCTCGCCGAGTCCGCCGAGCTGCCCCGCCACGCGCGCGATCTCGCCCACACCCGGCAGGAAGCACAGGACGTCCCCGTCCCGCTCGGCCAGCACCCGCCGCACCACCGAGGTCACATGTGCCAGCAGCGCCGGATCGACGCGCATCCCGTGGGGCGGCCGTACCGGACGCACCGGCGGCGCCCACACCACCTCCACCGGATGCGCGACGCCCTCCGCCTCGACCACCGGCGCCCCGCCCAGCAGCCGCGCCCAACCCTGCGCGTCCGTCGTCGCCGACGCGGCCACCAGCCGCAGCTCCGGCCGCAGCGCCTGCCGTACGTCCCACAGGAACGCGGCCGCCGTATCGGCGTCCAGATGCCGCTCATGGCACTCGTCGAGGACGACGACATCGATCCCCGGCAGCTCCTGGTCCCGTTGCAGCCGCTGCAGCAGCACGCCGGTCGTCACGACCTCCACGCGCGTGTGCCGCCCCACCGCCCGCTCTCCGCGGACCGTGAAGCCCACGCTCCGACCGGGCTTCTCACCGAGCAGCCACGCCATCCGGCGGGCCGCCGCCCGTGCCGCGATCCGGCGCGGCTCGGCCACCACGACCCGCCGCGCCGGCCCGCCACCGACCAGCCCCGCCAGCACGAGCGGCACCAGCGTCGTCTTGCCGGTCCCGGGTGGCGCCACGAGCACGGCGGTGCCGGCGTCCTCCAGGGCCTCGGTGAGGGCGGGCAGGGCGGAGCGCACGGGCAGCGCGTCCAGGGCGTCGTAACGGATCACGCCCCCAGTGTCGTACGACGACGAAACCGGCCCCCACGCGCGCGTGCGATGGCGAAACCGGCCCCCACGCGCGCGTGCGATGGCGAAACCGGCCCCACGCGCGCGTGCGACGGCGAAACCGGCCCCCACGCGCGCGTGCACCGTCGTCAGGGGCTCAGTCGCGCTCGCACACGAAGATCGCCGTACCCGGGATCAGGTTCCCGCGCAGAGGGGACCAGCCGCCCCACTCCGAGGTGTTCCAGGACGGCCACTCCGGCTCGACCAGGTCCACGAGCCGGAAGCCGGACGCCACGATGTCCCGGACGCGGTCGCCGATCGTCCTGTGGTGTTCGACGTAGACCGCGCGGCCCTCCTCGTCCTGCTCCACGTACGGCGTGCGGTCGAAGTAGGAGGAGGACACCGACAGGCCCTCGGGGCCCGGCTCGTCCGGGAACGCCCAGCGGATCGGATGCGTCACCGAGAACACGAACCGGCCGCCCGGCCGCAGCACCCGGCGCACCTCACGCAGCACCAGCCGCGGGTCGGCCACGAACGGCAGCGCCCCGTACGCCGAGCAGGCCAGGTCGAAGGAGCCGTCCGCGAAGGGCAGCGCGCCGGCGTCCGCGCAGACCAGCGGAAACGATCCGCCGATCCGCAGGGCGTGCTGGAGCTGGCGGTGCGAGAGGTCCAGGGCCACCGGGCGGGCGCCCTGGGCGGCCAGCCAGCGCGCGCACTGCGCCGCGCCCGCGCCGATCTCCAGGACGTCCTTGCCCTTCAGCTCCTCCTGCGGGCCGAGCAGCTCGGCCTCCACCTCGTCCAGGCCCTCCGGACCCCACACGAAGCGGTCGTCGCCGAGGAACGTGCCGTGGTCGACCTGGTACTCGTCCGCGTTGCGGTCCCACCAGCCCCGGTTGGCCCGTGCGCTCTCCGCGACCCCGGCGTCACGTCGCGTGGCCTCCGGCTCGTCCGCCTCGGGTCCTTCGGGCTCGTACGCTTCCGGCTCTTGGATGATCGGCTCCCTCGTCGTACTCTTCCGTCCAACCCGTCAGGGGTCCGTCACACCGGCGGTCCAACGGGCCCGCGTGGCCTCAAAGGACGTTTCTTCTGCCGGATATACGGCGATCCGCCCCTGGTGTGCGCCTTCGCGCATTGACCCTGTCGGGCTGCCCCCGTATGCTACAAGTTGCGCTGCGGGCCTGCGCACCTCAGACGTAGCAGGCTGCGCTCGCATCTGTTGTATGTCCCCTCGGTTCTCGAGGCGCCACCGGACACCTGGTGTCCACAGGGTGGCGCTTCCTTGGCTGTCCGGCTTCTGCAGAGCGAAACGGGCTCCCGGCGTAAGCAGTACCTACGACTTCAATGTCCGTACCGGAGCCCTTTCCCACATGACGAGCAGCACCGAGACCACCGCCACCACCCCGCAGGTAGCGGTCAACGACATCGGTAACGAGGAAGCCTTCCTCGCCGCGATCGACGAGACGATCAAGTACTTCAACGACGGCGACATCGTCGACGGCGTCATCGTGAAGGTCGACCGGGACGAGGTCCTGCTCGACATCGGTTACAAGACCGAAGGTGTCATCCCGAGCCGCGAGCTCTCGATCAAGCACGACGTCGACCCCAACGAGGTCGTGGCCGTCGGCGACGAGATCGAGGCCCTGGTCCTCCAGAAGGAGGACAAGGAAGGCCGCCTGATCCTCTCGAAGAAGCGCGCCCAGTACGAGCGTGCCTGGGGCACCATCGAGAAGATCAAGGAAGAGGACGGCATCGTCACCGGTACCGTCATCGAGGTCGTCAAGGGTGGTCTCATCCTCGACATCGGCCTCCGCGGCTTCCTTCCGGCCTCCCTGGTCGAGATGCGCCGTGTCCGCGACCTCCAGCCGTACGTCGGCAAGGAGCTCGAGGCCAAGATCATCGAGCTGGACAAGAACCGCAACAACGTGGTCCTGTCCCGCCGTGCCTGGCTGGAGCAGACCCAGTCCGAGGTCCGCCAGACGTTCCTCACGACCCTGCAGAAGGGTCAGGTCCGCTCCGGCGTGGTCTCCTCGATCGTCAACTTCGGTGCCTTCGTGGACCTGGGTGGCGTCGACGGTCTGGTCCACGTCTCCGAGCTGTCCTGGAAGCACATCGACCACCCGTCCGAGGTTGTCGAGGTCGGCCAGGAAGTCACCGTCGAGGTCCTCGACGTCGACATGGACCGCGAGCGCGTCTCCCTGTCGCTGAAGGCGACCCAGGAAGACCCGTGGCAGCAGTTCGCCCGCACCCACCAGATCGGCCAGGTCGTGCCCGGTAAGGTCACGAAGCTGGTTCCGTTCGGTGCGTTCGTCCGCGTGGACGAGGGCATCGAGGGTCTGGTCCACATCTCCGAGCTGGCCGAGCGCCACGTGGAGATCCCGGAGCAGGTCGTCCAGGTCAACGACGAGATCTTCGTCAAGGTCATCGACATCGACCTCGAGCGTCGTCGCATCAGCCTCTCGCTGAAGCAGGCCAACGAGTCCTTCGGTGCCGACCCGGCCTCGGTCGAGTTCGACCCGACCCTGTACGGCATGGCCGCGTCGTACGACGACCAGGGCAACTACATCTACCCCGAGGGCTTCGACCCCGAGACCAACGACTGGCTCGAGGGCTACGAGACCCAGCGCGAGGCGTGGGAGCACCAGTACGCCGAGGCGCAGACCCGCTTCGAGCAGCACCAGCAGCAGGTCATCAAGTCCCGCGAGGCCGACGCCGCTGCTGCGGCCGAGGGCGGCGAGGCTGCGGCTCCGGCCGCGTCCGGTGGCGGCTCGTACTCCTCCGAGGGCGCGGACACCTCTGGTGCCCTGGCCTCGGACGAGGCGCTGGCCGCGCTGCGCGAGAAGCTGGCCGGTGGGCAGAGCTGAGCGCTGCCGCTGAGGCTTAGCCGATAGCTGGCTGAGGGGCCGCACCCTTTCGGGGGTGCGGCCCCTCAGGCGTTTCTGGGGGACTACGGGGCGTTCTTCGGGCGCGGGCCGTCGGTGGCGTGCCGGGCAGTTCCCCGCGTTTCTGGGCCCTGCCGGCCTCAGGAAATGACCGGGATGTTGGTCAGGCCCTTGCCGCCCGTCACCGTGTTGCTGCTGTAGACCGTTGTCTTGCAGCCGGAGCTGTTGTTGGTGACGTCGATCGCGAGCTGGGTCGCGCCGGTCGCGCCCGTCAATGTCGACTTGTTGCCCTTGAAGACCGTGCCGCAGCCCCAGCCGGACTGCTGGGTGTGGGTCTGATAGCCGTCGTTGCTGGTGTTCCTTCCGGTGTTGTCCTGGACGAGTACGGCGTTGCCCTTCACATCGACCCAGGAGTCGTCGTAGTTGGCGCCGGTCAGCCCGCTGCCGTCGAAGACGTTGCCGATGATCTGCGTGCCGGTCGTGCCTTCCTTGACGTCGACGTTCTCGCCGCCCACGTCCGGGCCGATCGTGTTGTCGAGGATCTGGACGCGGTCGCTCTTGTCGGACAGATTGCCGGCGGTGCCCACGTACACGCCCTCGCCCATGCCGCTGCCGTCGTTGCCGGTGTCGTAGATCTTCGAGTTCCTGATCACGCCGTCCGTGCTGGAGTTGCGGAAGTGCACGCCTTCCATGTCAAGGCCGTGCACCGTGACGCCGTCCACGATCACCCCCTTGGCCGCGTCGATCATGATGCCCTTCTGGCCGCCGGTCACGGTCAGCCCGCTGACCGTCCAGTAGGAGGCGCCGTTCAGATGCAGCCCGTAGCCGCCGCCGGCGGTGAGCACGGCCCCGGGGGAGCCGGTGAGGGTGATGCGGGCGGACGACGTGGCCGGCACGGACGCCTTGAAGTTGCCCGTGTAGGTGCCGTCCGCGAGGTGGATCGTGTCGCCGGGCCGGGCGTCGGCGAGAGCCGTCTTCAGCTGGGCCGCCGTCGTCACCTCGACGGTCGGGGCGGCCGAGGCCGCGACCGGGGTGGCGAGGAGCAGGCCGCCGGTGGCGGCGGTCGTGGCGAGCAGGGAGGTGAGCAGCGTGCGTGTGCGCATGAAGTGCCTCCTGTCGTGCCTGTCGTGCCTGTCGTGGCTGTCTTGCGGTCGCCTGTCGTGCGCGCCGCGCGATCCCGCCGGATCTCCTATATGAACATTGGCCGCCTATGTGAACGGAGGCTCTTCGTGAAGGTACGGACCAACTGACGGGGCGTCAAGGCGCCCGGAGGGATGGCCCTGATCAGTGGCCGGTTTCGGGAATGCCCGCGTTCCAGGGCGCGTTGTCCATGAGGAACACGAGGAGGAGCGGTCACAGTGCTTGATCCGCAGGGTTTGTACGCATGGGAGCCGAAAGGGCTCGCCGTTGTCGACATGGCGCTGGCCCAGGAGTCGGCCGGCCTTGTCATGCTCTACCACTTCGACGGATACATCGACGCGGGTGAGACCGGAGACCAGATCGTCGACCGGCTGCTCGACTCACTGCCCCACCAGCTCGTCGCCCGTTTCGACCACGACCGGCTCGTGGACTACCGGGCCCGTCGGCCCCTGCTGACCTTCAAGCGGGACCGCTGGACCGAGTACGAGATCCCCGCCCTCGAGGTCCGCCTCGTCCAGGACGCCACGGGTGCGCCCTTCCTGCTGCTGTCCGGCCCCGAGCCGGATGTGGAGTGGGAGCGCTTCGCGGCGGCCGTGCAGCAGATCGTCGAGCGGCTCGGCGTCCGCCTGTCGGTGAACTTCCACGGCATTCCGATGGGCGTCCCGCACACCCGCCCGGTGGGTCTGACCCCGCACGGCAATCGCAGCGACCTCGTCCCGGGGCACCGCAGCCCCTTCGAGGAGGCCCAAGTGCCCGGCAGTGCCGAGGCACTGGTGGAGTTCCGCCTGATGGAGGCCGGGCACGACGTGCTGGGCGTCGCCGCCCACGTTCCGCACTACATCGCCCGTTCGGCGTACCCGGACGCCGCCCTGACCGTCCTGGAAGCCATCACGGCCGCCACCGGACTGGTCCTGCCGGGCGTCGCCCACGCGCTGCGCACGGACGCGCACCGCACACAGACCGAGATCGACCGGCAGATCCAGGAGGGCGACGAGGAACTCACCGCTCTCGTCCAGGGCCTTGAGCACCAGTACGACGCGGCCGCGGGCGCCGAGACCCGGGGCAACATGCTCGCCGAACCCGTGGAGATCCCCTCGGCCGACGAGATCGGGCGCGAGTTCGAGCGTTTCCTGGCGGAGCGGGAAGGCGACAACTGACCTCCGCCGGCCGCGCTGTCAGTGGCAGCGCCTAAGCTTTCGCCCATGCTGAAAGTGGGCCTGACCGGTGGGATCGGCGCCGGCAAGAGCGAGGTGTCACGGCTGCTCGTGGAGCACGGGGCCGTGCTGATCGACGCCGACCGCATCGCGCGCGAGGTCGTGGCACCGGGTACGCCCGGCCTCGCCGCCGTGGTCGAGGCCTTCGGGCCGGACGTCCTCGCCACCGACGGCAGCCTGGACCGGCCCAAGCTCGGTTCGATCGTCTTCGCCGACCCCGAGAGACTCGCCGTCCTCAACTCGATCGTGCATCCCCTGGTGGGTGCCCGCTCCCGCGAGCTGGAGGAGGCGGCGGCCGCCGACTCCGTGGTGATCCACGACGTACCCCTCCTCACCGAGAACGGCCTGGCACCGCTGTACGACCTCGTGGTCGTCGTGGACGCGAGCCCCGAGACCCAGCTCGACCGGCTGGTCCGGCTGCGTGGGACGACCGAGCAGGACGCACGCGCGCGTATGGCCGCGCAGGCCACCCGCGAGCAGCGCCGGGAGATCGCGGACATCCTGATCGACAACGACGTCCCCCTGGACGCGCTGCGCAAGCGTGTCGCCGAGGTGTGGGAGGACCTCGTACGGCGAGCGCGTGAGGGCTCCGCGGAATAGCGGCCCCCTCCTTGGGCGTTGAAACGCCGCAGCGAGGGAAGGACTCTGCCGTGCCCGAGACCAGCGGTTCCACCGGACGTACTCCGGAGACGCATGTCATCGACTTCCGTGCAGCCGAGCATCTGCTCAACTCACGGGACCCGCGGGGCGCGGTGAAGCTGCTCGACGGAGTCATCGCCGCGCACCCCGAGAACACCGCGGCTCGGCTGCTTCGCGCGCGTGCGTTCTTCGCCGCCGCGCAACTGCGGCCCGCCGAGCTGGAGTTCACGATCGTCCTCGAGCGCGAGCCGGACAACGCGTTCGCGCACTTCGCGCTGGCCCGCACCTATGAACGCCAGGGCCGTTCCGACCAGGCCCAACGCCATTTCCGCCTCGCGGCCGCGCTGGACCCCAACCCGCGGTACCTGAAGGCGGCCCGCTTCGACGACTGAGCGGGCGCCGCGTGCTCGTACACCTGGGTGCGTCAATCGCGCGTCCGAGCCGGGCGCGGTCCGGATGGGACACGCGGGGGCGGATGCCCGTCGGGCGCTCGGCGATGCCGACGGCACGGTCGATCACGGGTGGCGGTGCCTCGGCGGGCGCGGGAACGGCGGTCCGCTCTCCGGCGGCCGGTACGGCGGTACAGCGCGGCCCGGCTGGTAGTGCGGGCCCTGCCGGATGTGCCGCAGGATCAGGGTCATGTCGACGGTGGCCACCAGCCACAGCGCCCCGCAGGCCGCCGCCCAGCCGGGGCGCCCGGCGAGCGCGAACGCCGCCGTGCCGAAGACCGCCCAGACCAGCCCCCACACGCACAGCCAGAACCGCGCCCGCAGAGCACTGCGCGCGGTCGCCGGTTCACTGCCCGTACGCATCTGGATCGCCACTCCTGCTGTCAACGTACTCTTCGACGACGACGTTCACCAACGGCGCTCGACCGCCGTTCGCCGAAGGGAGGTCCGGTGCCGCGTCGGAGGGGGACTCCCTTGTTGCCGGACGGCGACGACCTGCCCGAACTGCTCCTCGACCTGGCCGTGCCGCACGAGGAGATCAACGAACTGGTGGCCGGGCTGCGCAGGGTGAACGACGACCCCGGCGCGCTGAGACTCCTGCGGGAGTGCGTCGAGGAACTGTTCCGCGACCCGCAGGAGACCGGTCGCACTCCCGACCTCGCCGAACTCCTCGACGCGGCGCCGGCCGGGCTGGGCGGCGCCTTCGCCGTGTACGTCTTCCTCGCCGCGGTCCCGCACACCCTCGCCCGGCACCGGGAACGCGGCATCCCGACCGAGACCTCCCGCCGCACCCTGGCCGATCTTGGCCGGCACATGGCGGTGCACCGCAGGCGGTACGGCACCCTCGGCGTGCATGCGCGGCGCTGGCTCGTCCGTCACTTCCGTGGCGAGCTGTACCAGCTGGGCCGACTCCAGTTCGAGCGTGCGCGGCTCGGACAGCGCTCGGCACCGGTGCTCGCGGCCGCCGGCCTGGACGCCGTCCCCGGCACGCCCTGTCTGAACCTGCACATCCCCGACTTCCACGGCCCGCTGACCCCGGCCGCCTGCGACCGCTCCCTCGCCTTGGCCCGCGAGTTCTTCGCCCTGCACTTCCCCGAGGAGCGGCCGGTGGCCGCGCTGTGCCATTCCTGGCTGCTCGACCCGCAGTTGAAGCAGTACCTGCCGGCCGACTCCAACATCGTCCGCTTCCAGGAACGGTTCCGCACCGCCCGCGAGGACACCGAGCCGTCCGACACCGAACCCGTCCAGTTCGTCTTCGGCGCCCCCGACCTGCCGGTCGCTCGGCTGCCGCGCCGCACGTCCGTGGAGCGGGCCGTGGGGGACCATCTGCGGGCGGGCGGTCACTGGTACATCGGGCACGGATGGTTCCCGTTCCCGTTCCCGTTCCCGTTCCCGTTGCCGTTGACAACCGAACCGGCTTCCGGCGGCGCGTAGTCGGGGTCGCTGCGGTCGCCCAGGTCGCCGTGGTTGCCGCTAAGGCCATGAATGAACTCGAACGGGTGAACCCGTGCCGAACGGGAACGGGCATGCGAAGGCCGGCCGTTGTTCGGGCATGACGGTCGAAATGCGTGAGGGATACGAGGGCACGGGACCCGGTGCGATCACCCCGGACGGCTGCGCGGTCGAGCTGTACGAACGCCTGCCGGTGGGCGACGAGCCGGACATCATCGCCGCGGCGGTACCGGCCGGGGCGCACATCCTGGAGTTGGGCAGCGGAGTGGGCAGGATGACCCACCCTCTGCTGGAACGCGGTTTCACGGTCACGGCGGTGGACGAGTCCGCCGACATGCTGAGCCGGGTCCGCGGGGCGCGCACGATATGCGGCCCCATCGAGGATCTGGACCTGGACGACGAGAAGTTCGATGTGGTCATGCTCGCGTCGTTCCTCGTGCACAACGGCGACGAGGAGGTCCGCCGGGGCATGCTGCGCAGCTGCGCCCGGCATGTGGCGGACGGCGGCTGTGTCCTCATCCAGCGGGAAGGCGAGGACTACCATACGAACGTACCGAGGGAGCGCGTCGACCCGACCGGCTTCACCCTGCGGATCGCCTCGGTGGAGCCCGCCGGAGACGGAGTGAACTCGGTCCGCGCGGAGTACGTCTTCCCGGACGCGGTCTGGACCCAGACCTTCCTCGCCCGGCCCCTGACGAAGAAGCAGTTCGAATCGGCGCTGGAGGAAGCGGGGTTGGAGGTGGACGCGTATCTGACACCGGACGGGACATGGGTGCGGGCAGTGCGCACGCAATAGCGGTGACTCGCTCGCATCGGCCGGCCGGAGAGCGATGAGTTACCGGACCATGTCGGGTCTACCTCGGTGAAAGCAATCGGCACCGCTTCCCTCAGGAGACCCCCATGTCCGAGACCGTCGCTTCCGCCGCTCCCACCACTCCTGTCACCTCCGCCGCCTCCCACGCCTCCACCAGCTCTCGCGGTGGCCGGTGGCGCGCGGCCCGGATCGCGCTGCGTTCCGTGCAGGTGCTGCTCGCGCTGTTCTACGGCATCGCCAGCGCGTTGCCCAAGCTCATCGCGCACCCCACGGCGGTCGAGTCCTTCGACAAGATCGGCTGGGGCAGCGGGGCCATGTACACCATCGGCGCGCTCGAACTCGCCGGAGCCGTCGCGTTGTTGATACCCGTGCTGCAGTCCGTGGCGGCGATCGCGCTCGGCACGCTCATGGTGGGCGCGTTCGTCGTCCAGCTCACGGTCTTCGACGGCCAGAACGCGGCGACCCCGCTGATCCTGCTGGTGCCGCTCGCCCTGATCGCCTGGGTGCGGCGCGGGCACAACGGTGAGCTGCTGCGGCTGGTGCGGCGGCGGTGACCCTGGTGCGCGGCGCCGACGCCGCCGACCGGGCGCGGGGGCCCGGCCGACGGCGTCGGCGTGAGCCGATGGGCAGGCCGGTGGGCAGGCCGATGGGGTAGCGCCTTCCGGTCACCGTCCCCGGGGGCGCCCGCCGTGCTCGCCGGATGTGGATCCACCGCGCCGGCCGGTCCCGGACCCGCCGCGCTTGCCGTTGCCACGGGATCCACCGTGCCCGTCCGCCCTGGATCCACCGTGCCCGTCCGCCCCGGAGCCACCTCGGCTGTCGGGTCCGGAGCCACTCCGGCCGTCTGGCCCCGAGCCGCTCCGGTCGTCGGGTCCCGGGCCGCCCCTGCCGCCGGGGGCACCCGGCCCGCCGAGTCCGGCGAAGCCACCGGGGCTCATGGTGCCGCCCAAGGCGCCGAAGCCGCGCGGAGAGCCCGGGCCGGCGAGGCCGCGGAGGCGCTCCAGCTCGCGGCGGTCGCGCTTGGTGGGGCGGCCGGCGCCTCGGTCGCGGAAGCCCGCGGGGGCGATGGCCTCACGGGGTGGCGGCGGGGGCGAGTTGTCGACGTAGCACTGGGTGGCCACGGGGGCGCCGACGCGCTTGCGGATCAGATGCTTGACGATCACGATCCGCTCGCGGCCCTCGTGCCGCAGGCGCACCTCGTCGCCGATGTGCAGGGAGTGGGCGGCCTTCACCCGCTCGCCGTTCACATGGACGTGGCCGCCCCGGCAGGCGGCGGCGCCGAGGGAACGTGTCTTGATCAGGCGCACGGCCCAGATCCAGCTGTCGATCCGGACCGTCCCGCCGTTGGCCGGCCCCGCGGCCTCGGCGGCGGCCACCGCGGCGGCGATCTTCGCATCGACGGGCTGGTCAGCGGAGGCAGCGGACCCGTGAGCGGCCCGGGTGTCCTCGGCGGCCGGGGCGTCCTGGGCGTCCGGATCGCCGTGGGCGGGGCTGGGCGCGTCCGGTCCGCCGCTGCCACGGTTCACGTTCTCGTCCGCATCCTCGGAAGCCATGTCCCGACCTTAACTCCCTCGGCCGGGTGAGCCGGAGCCGTTTTCCCGGTGGGCCGTACCCCCCTGGCGCACCCCGGATGCGCCGGGATCCCGTACGGCCGAGGCTGTTCCCGATGTTTCTCGACGTCGGCACCCGGTGCCGGTCTCCGGGAGGGCTGGCCGGGGGAGTACAGGAGGTGGCGTGGACACGGCAGGCAGGGTTGACGCGTTGATGGAGGGGCTGCGGGCCGATCTGGTGCGGTTGGCCGCGATTCCGTCCGTGGCCTTTCCGGGCTATCCGGCGGAACCGGTGCTCGCGGCGCACGACCTTCTCGTGGAGTTGTTGCAGGGCGTCGGCGTCGAGCACATCGAGCGGATCGATCTGCCCGGTACCGCCCCGGTGATCTTCGCCGAGATTCCGCCGCCGGACCCCGTCGCGCCCACCGTCCTGCTCTACTCCCACTACGACGTCCAACCGGCCGGTGACGAGAGACTGTGGACGTCACCGCCGTTCGAGCCCACGCCGATCGAGGGCGGTCTGCGGGGCCGCGGTGTCGCGGACGACAAGGCCAATGCGATCGCGCACCTCGGCATGCTGCGGGCGTTCGACGGGCGGCCGCCGGTCGGGGTGAAGATCGTGTTCGAGGGGCAGGAGGAGTACGGCAGCCCGTTCGACGAGCATCCACCGACCGAGCCGGAGCGTTTCGCGTGCGATGCCGTCGTCATCGCCGACTGCGGCAATCTGCGTCCCGGCACCCCGTCCCTGACCACCGGACTGCGCGGTGTCGCCGAGGTGACCGTGGAGGTGCGCACGCTGGACCAGGCCCTGCACAGCGGGGAGTTCGGCGGGGCCGCGCCCGACGCGCTGCTCGTCCTGCTCAAGGCACTGGCCACCCTGCACGATGTGCACGGTGACGTCGCGGTGGCCGGCCTCAGAAGGCAGGCATGGGCAGGGGCCGCCTATGCCGAGGAGGAGTTCCGGGAGCTGGCGGGGGTGCGGGAAGGAATGCCGCTCATGGGCAGCGGGACGCTGGGGGAGCGGCTGTGGAGCGGTCCGGCGATCACGGTCATCGGGCTCGACGCACCGAGCGTCGACCACGCGACGTCCGCCGTCGTTCCGTACGCCCGCGCCAAGCTGAATGTGCGTTTTCATCCGCAGCAGGACCCCCGCGAGGCGCAGTCGGCGGTGGTCGGGCATCTGCGGTCGCTCAGGCCCTTCGGCGTGCCGCTCACCGTCACACCCGGTGACACCGGCCCCGGCTTCGAGGCCGTCACGGGCGGTCCCGCCTACCGGGCGGCTCTGGAGGCGCTGGCCCAGGCATGGGGCACCGAGGCGTCGTACATCGCGACGGGTGGTTCGATTCCGTTGGTCAACGGCTTGGCACGGGCCGCGCCCGACGCGGAGGTGCTGCTCTTCGGCGCCCAGGACAACCTGTGCAATCTGCATGCCCCGAACGAGCGTGTGCTGCTGTCGGAGCTGCGCAACACGGTCGTGGCGATGTGTGCGTTCGTCGAGAAGTACGCGAAGTACGCGACGCGCGCGACGCACGGGAGCCGCGCGGCCGGGGGCCGCGACGGGACGGACGGATGACGGGGGCGACCACGACCACCGGGGAACCGCCGGCCCACGAGGCGCCCACCGGCTCACGAGGCGCCCACCGGCTCACGAGGCGCCCACCGGCTCACGAGGCGTCCCGCGGCGAGGGGCATACCGTGGCCGTATGGACGACAGCAGCGCTCTCGCCCGCCTCGACCGGCGTGTGGCGGACTGCCGTGACTGCCCCCGGCTGGTCGAGTGGCGTGAGGAGGTGGCCCGTACGAAACGGGCCGCGTTCGCCGACTGGACGTACTGGGGGCGGCCGGTGCCCGGCTTCGGCCCGGCCGATGCCCGCCTGGTGATCATCGGGCTGGCCCCCGCCGCGCACGGCGGCAACCGAACCGGCCGGATGTTCACCGGCGACCGCTCCGGAGATGTGCTCTACCAGGCGCTGTACGACGTGGGGCTCGCCTCGCAACCCACCTCCGTCCACGCCGACGACGGGCTGGACCTGTACGGCGTCCGCGTCACCGCGCCCGTGCACTGCGCCCCGCCCGCCAACAAGCCGACCCCCGAAGAACGCGACACCTGCCGCCCCTGGCTGGTCCAGGAGCTGAGGCTGCTGCGCCCGACGCTGAGGGCCGCGGTCGTCCTCGGTGCCTTCGGCTGGCAGGCCGCGCTGCCCGCGTTCGCCGAGGCGGGCTGGACCGTGCCCCGGCCCCGTCCGGCCTTCGCCCACGGCACCCGAGTCCCGCTCGACGGACTGGACCTCTTCGGCTGCTTCCACGTCAGCCAGCGCAACACCTTCACCGGCCGGCTCACTCCCGAGATGCTGCGCGAGGTGCTGCACACGGCGGCGGAGTCGGCCGGGCTGCGTTAGGGAGTGCCGTCAGACTCCGGTCGCCGTCGGCGCGACCGCTGTCCGGCTCAGTCGCCGTCGCCCGGATCCGTTCCGAACAGGTGCCGTACCGTCGAGCGGTAGTTGGCGCGGACGTGGCCGAGTGCGTGGGCGCGGGCGCGGTCGGGGTCGCCGGAGGCGATCGCCTCGTACAACTCGCGGTGTTCGGTGAGGAGTTGGGGCCATTCCTCGTTCCTCCGGGTGAGCCAGCGCAGGCGGCCGTCGACCGGTTCCATGACTGAGATCAGCAGGCTGTTGCCGGCCAGGGCGCGGATGCGGTCGTGAAAGCGTGTGTTGATGTCCGTGATCGCCTCGGCGTCCCCCTCCTTCGTGGCCCGCGCCGCCTGGTCGAGCAGCTCCCGCAGCTCCGTCAGTGCCTCCGGGGTCACCCGGGACGCCGCCAGCCCTGCCGCGTACACCTCCAACGCCTCGCGCAGCTCGAAGAGTTCCCGGACGTCGGTCGGGGTCAGCCGGCGTACGACCGTGCGGCGGGCCGATTCGAAGAGGACGAAGCCCTCGGCGACCAGCGCGCGGATCGCCTCCCGCACCGGCACGCGCGAGACGCCGAACCGCTCGGCCAGCTCCCGTTCGACGAGTCGGTCACCCGGTCCAAGGCGCCCGGCGATGATGTCCTCCCGCAGGCTCGCCAGGACCCGCTCGCGCACCGCGCCCAGGGGTTCGATCTTCGTCATGTGCCCATCTTCGCCGACGCGAGGCGACTTTTACGGGGCCGTAACGGCAGCGACATCGGTCCGAACGCTTGACGACGGCACCATGTCGGCAGTTTGGTATACCAAATTCGACTCGCCGCCGACTCTTCTTGCCGGCGGTCCGTCCGAGTTCCTGCGGTACGGCCCCTTCGTCCCCCTGTCCAGGAGGCCCCGTGTCCCTCGCCGACCGCGCCGAAGCCACCGGCGCCCCCGCGTTCGTCCCCGACCCCCGCCTCGTCAACGAGGACCTCGCCCCCGCCAAGGAGCGGAACTGGAAGGTCTTCGACCTCTTCGCCATGTGGATGTCCGACGTCCACAACCTCGGCAACTACACCTTCGCCGCCGGTCTGCTGGTCCTCGGCATGAACGTCTGGCAGGTCTTCACCGCCCTGCTCGTCGGCTTCGTGCTCATCTACGCCGGCATGAACCGCATGGGCCGGATCGGCCAGCGTCACGGCGTGCCGTTCCCCGTGGTCAGCCGCATCAGCTTCGGTGTGTGGGGCGCCAACATCCCCGCGCTGATCAGAGCCGTGATCGCCATCATGTGGTACGGCATCCAGACCTATCTCGCCTCCGTCGCCGTCAATGTGATGCTGCTGGCGGCCTGGCCCGGCCTCGTGTCGCTCACCCACCACTCCTTCCTCGGCCTGGACGCGCTCGGCTGGATCTCCTTCGTCTCGCTCTGGCTGCTTCAGTGGGTGATCATCAGTCAGGGCATGGAGGCGGTGCGCAAGTTCCAGGACTTCTGCGGCCCGGTGATCTGGCTGGTGATGATCGCGCTCGCCGTCTGGGTCCTGGCCAAGGCCCACTGGAGCATCTCGCTCACCTCCACCCCGCACCCGGTGTCCACGGGCGAGCAGTGGCGGCAGTGGTTCGGCGCGATCGGGCTCATCCTCGCCACCTACGGCACGTTGATGCTCAACTTCTGCGACTTCTCGCGTTTCGCACCCGACTACCGGACCGTCCGGCGCGGCAACTTCTGGGGTCTGCCCATCAACTCCACCGCGTTCGTCGTCGTTTCGGTGATCGTGACGGCCGGCTCGCTGAAGGCGTTCGGACAGACCATCACCGACCCGGCGGAACTCGTCGCCAAGGTCGGCGACACCTGGGTGCTCGTCGTCGCCGCGCTCATGTTCGCGATCGCCACCATGGGGGTCAACATCGTCGCCAACTTCGTCTCACCGGCGTACGACCTCGCCAACGTCTGGCCACAGAAGATCACCTTCAAGGTCGGCGGCATGATCAGCACGGTGGCCGCGCTGGTCGTCACGCCGTGGAACCTCTTCTCGAACCCGACCGTCGTCAACTACTTCCTCGGCGGGCTCGGCGCCTTCCTGGGCCCCCTGTTCGGCGTGATCATGACCGACTACTACTGGGTCAAGCGCGGCAGGATCGACGTCGACGCGCTGTTCGACGCCCGGCCGGGGGCCCCGTACCTCTATCGCAGGGGCGTCAACCCGAGGGCGCTGTGGGCGTTCCTGCCCGCCGCCGCGGTCGCCGCCGTCATGGCCCTGGTGAAGGGCTTCAGCGATGTGGCGCCGTACTCCTGGTTCATCGGCACGGCACTCGCCGCCGCCCTGTACACGCTGCTCAGCCGCGGTGAGCGCTCGGCGTCGGCGGAGACGGCAGAGGGGATCTGACGGACGTGCGGATCATCGTCACCAACTGCAACACCACCCAGGAGATGACCGAGGAGATCGTCCGCGGCGCGCGGGCCGCCGCGGGAGCAGGCACCACCGTGACCGGTCTGACCCCCGCCTGGGGCCCGGCCTCCGCCGAGGGCTGGCTCGACAGCTATCTCTCCGCCGCCGCCGTCCTCGACACGCTGCGCACCTACGACGGACCCGGGTACGACGCCGTCGTCCTGGCCGGCTTCGGCGAGCACGGCCGGGAAGGCGTACGAGAGCTGGTCGACGTCCCCGTCGTCGACATCACCGAGGCAGCCGCCCACCTCGCCTGCCTCCTCGGCCGTCGGTACGGTGTCGTCACCACCCTCGACCGCTCCCGCGGTCAGATCGAGGACAGCCTGGAGACCGCCGGCGTGGCCCGCAACTGCGCCGCCGTCGTCGGCACCGGCCTCGCCGTCCTCGACCTCGCCGACGACGTCGGCCGTACGGAGGCCGCGTTCCTGGCGGCGGCCGAGCGGGCCCGGGACGCCGGCGCCGAGGTCCTGGTCCTCGGCTGCGCCGGTATGACGGGACTGCAGCGGGCGGTGGGGGAGAAGCTCGGGCTGCCGGTGGTCGACGGGGTCGCGGCGGCGGTCAAGCTCGCGGAATCCCTGGTCACCCTGGGCCTGACGACGAGCCGAACGGGCAGCTACGGCACGCCCCTGCCGAAGACCCGGCTGTGGGGCCGGCCCTCGGGCGAATCGCAAGGCGACCGGTCCTCGGGCGAGCCTGGCGGCGCCCTCTCCTAGGGTGAGCCGCAAGGCAACCGGGCCTCGGGCGAGCGGGCAGGCCGCCCATCCTCGGGCGGCCCGGACGGCAGCCGCATCTCCGGCGGGCCGGACGGCAGCCGCGCCTCCGGCGGGCCGGAAAGCAGCAACACCTTCGGCGAGTCGGCAGGTGGTCTCTCCCGGGGCGAGTCCGGAAGGCGGTCTCCGCTCCGGTGAACCGGACCGCGGCCTGATCCCTGGGCGGGCGGCTGCGCGGGCCGGGGTCAGGGCCGCCAGACGAAACGCACGTCCGGCTCCCGTTCCTCGTTGCCGCTGCCGTCGGTGGACTCGACGGCGCAGAAGCCGTGGCGCTCGTAGAAGCGATGGGCGGGCTTGTTGACCTGGAAGGTCCACAGGGTCAGACCGCCCGGACTGCGCTCCTTGGCCAGCGCCACGAACCGGTCGCCGATGCCGCGCCCCCGCCATCGCGGGTCCAGGTACAGCTGGGACAACTCCTCCTCGTGCAGGACCATCACACCGATGACCCCGCCACCGCCCGCATCCGCCACCCAGGTCTCCTGCGAGGGCACCACGACATCGCGGAAGAACGCCCGTACGTTGTCGTCGGAGTGCGGCCGGACGACCGTCGGCAGCGCGGCACGGAAGGACCGCAGCCACACATCGGCGGCGGCGCGGGCGTCCGCCGGCACGGCCCGGCGCAGCGTCACCTCGTCCGTCACCGGTCCTCCTCCCCTTCCGGCACCACGGCCGTGGCCGTGATCTCCACCAACTGCCCGGTGTAGCCGAGGCAGGCGACGCCGAGCAGCGTGGACGAGTGGGGCCCCGCGCTCAGCCCGGAGGCCTCCACGACCTCCCACACCGCGGACAGCACGGAGGGCTCGCCGCTGACCACGTACACCTCCGTGGCGACCACATGCGCCAAGTCGCTCCCGACAGCCGTCAGTTGTTCCCGAAGATTGGCGATCACCCGCTCGGCCTGCCGCACGGGGTCACCCGGTCCGACGATCTCCCCCTTCTCGTCGAGCGGCACGGCTCCCGCAAGAAACGCGAGCCTGGTGCCCGCTTCCACCACCGAGGCATGCGCATAGGTGGGCGGTGGGAAGAGTCCGGGCGCGTTCATGCGTCGGATCATGGCGGCTCCTGGACCTGGGTGCGCGACAACGGCCGGCCGGGCGGTCAGCGCCTCCGATCATCGGGCCGCACCGCCCCCGCCCGCACCTCAATTTCCGCGCCGCCGGGGATGCCCGAGTGCGCCCGGCTTCAGGCAGCGAGCAGGAGGGGCGCGCGCTCCGTCCCCTCAGCCGTCACTGTCCCTCCGGCCTGCGGGGGGGGGGTGTCCCAAATCGCGCCCCGGGCCCGGTGGGGGAGGCGTCGGCAGGGTGATCAGATCGCTGACCCCGGCCACCTCCTGCAGCGTTCGCGCGAGCGAGGTCAGGGACCGGCGCACCGCCGCGATCTCCACACGGAGCGCGTCCGAGTGCTCCCATTCCCGCTCCCACACCATCGGATCGCTGCCCTCGGGCCGGCGGGACTCGTACGCGGTGAGACGGGGATGCCACGACGACAGCAGCGGGCGCAGGACGCGGTTGAGGACGGTGACCGCGAGGAATCCGAAGCTGACGTTGCCGGGCGTCAGGGGTGGAGCGACGTCGGGGCCGTAGCGGCGCAGGATCTCCCGGGTGGTGTTGAAGAAGGTGTAGAAGGAGGACAGCGCCTCGCGCAGGAACCCCTCGTCGCGGCCCAGTTCCTCCACCGAGACCCGGGTCACCAGCTCCAGATACAGCTCCCAGGCCGCGCTGCGCTCCGCGTCGGCGGGTTCCCAGGTGCCGGAGATCTCGCCGACGAACGGGATCGTCAGCTTGGCCGTGATCTGCGAGGGACCACTCGGTCGCCGCCGCCTGCGCTGCCTGTGTGCCATGATCGCCCTCCCCGGTACCCACAGTAGGGTAAGTCGCCGTGTGGGACGTCTTCCTCAGTTACAGCCGCGGTGATGTGGAGCGGGTCCGTCCGCTCGTCCGTGCGCTGCGTGACGGCGGGCTGACGGTGTTCACGGACGAGACCGGCGTTGCCTCCTTCGCCGGCATCAGCGACACCATCCGGCGCGAACTGGGCCGTTCCAAGGCGCTGCTGGCGTACTACTCGGCCGCCTATCCCGAGCGGGAGGCCTGCCAGTGGGAGCTGACGACCGCCTATCTCGCGGGACTCGGAGAGGGCGATCCGCGGCGCCGTGTCATGGTCGTCAATCCGGAGGCGTTCACGGGGCACATCCATCCCGTCGAGCTGCGCGACGCCCGGCACGCCTCCGCCGACGACCCCGCCGCCCTCGTGGCCGTCGTACGCGAGCATGTCGCTCGGCTGGCCGGACCCATGACCCTCCCGGAGCGCGGCGGCGGGCGGGGCCGGTATCGGGCACCGGAGCCGCACCCCGAGTTCCTCGGCCGGCTCTCGGAACTCTGGCGTGTGCACTCCGCCCTGCACGCCCACGCCGCTCCGCTCACGGTCGGCCGGTCCGCGGCCCGTGCCGTGCAGATCCGGGGCATGGCCGGCATCGGCAAGACACTCCTCGCCGAGGAGTACGCGGTCCGCTTCGAGGCGGCGTACCCCGGCGGTGTGTTCCGGCTCGACGGACGGGACTTCGACGCGTCACTGCGCGCCTCCGGACTGAGCGGCGGTGCCCAGTCCGTCTTCCGCCAGTTCGACGCCGTCGGCGAACCGTTCCTGTGGATCGTCGACGGCGTCGACGTGGAGAGGACGCCCCTGCGGGCCATCGCGGCGACGGCCGCGCCCCACCCGCTCGGGCACACCGTCTTCACGCTGCGCAGCCGCGCGTACGACACCCTCGGCACACCGGTCGACCTGGGACCGCTGGACGACGCCCAGGCGCGCCAACTCGTCGGCGGCGACCGTGCGTTGGCCGACGCGGTCGGCGGCCACCCCCTCGCCCTCACGCTGCTGGGCCGCGCCCTGCAGGCCGGCCACCGCACCCAGGACCTGTACGACCGGCTGCACGCCCGCGGCGGATCCCTCCTCGACGCGCTCGCCGGCGACGACGTCACGGCGGCTGTCGTCCACGACGTGGACACCGCCGACGCGGCGGACGCACTGCGCTGCGCGGCGGCCCTGCACCCCCTGCCGGTGACGGCCGACGACGTGCGCCGGGTGCTGGCCGCCGTCGACCGGGTGCCGAAGGTCGTGGCGAGCCTGCGGGCGGGCAACGGCATCGCGGAACTGCGCACCCGCAGCCTGCTGACCCCGGCCGTCGAGACGGCCCAGGGACCTGCGGATGGCGACCGCTGGTCCCTCCACCCCGTGACCCTGCACGCCTGGCACCAGCACGACCCCGCGCCCGCCCGCACCGAAGCCCTGCGGCACGCGGCCCTGCGCACCCTCTGCGGCCACCGCGAGACCGTTACGCTGGCCCTACCCGGAAGCCGTAGGGAGGCCCTTGTGTCAGCAGCCCCCAGCGAGTCGGAGCGGATGGCGGCCTTCGACATCCAGGTCGAGCTGGTCACCCGGATCGGTGTGCAGGAACTGGCCCCCGGCACGGGAAGCCTGCGCGAGGCGCTGTCGTCGCTCAAGTCGCTCATCGACTTCACGCGCGCGACGCTGCACACCTACAGCATCCGGCTGGAGCAGGGCACGGCCGACGGCGCCGCCACGGTGCAGAGCCTCGCCTACGCCCTGATCAACGGCACCATCCGGCCCTTCACCACCACCTGGCACCCCCGGCTCGCCGCGTACGAGGCCCGCCGACCCGCCGATGCCGCACCGCTCGACCATGAACTCGGCTGGCCGGAGGCCTCGCAGATGCGGGCCGACCTCGCGGCGCTGCGCGAGCCGCTGCGGCGCATCGCGGAGGGGCTCGCGGAAATCTCGGGAGCGGACTTCGGGATGCCTGCGGCAGGCTGAGGCCATGCCCCAGCCACCCGCTCACGACCACCTCCCTCCCGCCCCCGACCACCTCCCTCCCGACTCCGAGTTCCTCGCCACCACCGCCGACCGCCTGGCCGCCCTCCCCACTGTGCGAGCCGTCGCCCTCGGCGGTTCCCGGGCCCAGGGCACCCACCGCCCCGACAGCGACTGGGACCTGGCCATCTACTACCGCGGCCCCTTCGACCCCGACGCCCTGCGGGCCGTCGGCTGGGCGGGCGAGGTGTCCGAGGTCGGGGCCTGGGGCGGCGGAGTGTTCAACGGCGGGGCCTGGCTGACCATCCCCGACGCTCGGCTCCGCTCGCGCGGGGGGACCCCCATCGGCCGCCGGGTGGATGTCCACTACCGGGACCTGGACGTGGTCGAGCACGAGCTGACGGAGGCGGCGGCGGGACGGTTCCGGGTGGAGCCGCTCCTCTTCCACCTGGCCGGTGTCCCCACCTATCTGCTGGTGGCCGAACTGGCCCTCAACCAGGTGCTCAGGGGCACCCTGCCCCGTCCGGCGGGCTACCCGGCCGAGCTGCGCGTCACCGCCGCCGACCGCTGGCACGGCACCGCCCGAGCCACCCTCGCCTACGCGAAGGCCCACCACGCCCCGCACGGCCGCCTCACCGAGACCGCCGGAGCCATCGCCACGGCCGCCGCCCAGGCCGCGCACGGAGTGCTCGCGGCACGCGGGGAGTGGGTGACCAACGAGAAGCGGCTGCTGGAGCGGGCCGGGCTGCGGTGCATGGACGATGTGTTGGGGACGCTACGAGTGGATCCTGAGGTGCTGTCTCAGGCAATCACAAGCGCCGAGGCCGCATTCTTCGCGGACTCATGAGATGAATATCGACGACCTCTCGGGACCTGGCTGGAAAGCACGTCGCCGTATCCAATGAATTGCTCGGCGCCAGTGGCAGGTCGGCGTCGACCGCGTCAGCCGCGAGCAGGCGGCACGATGGCTGCCGCCTGCTCCCCACCAGTTCGACCTACTGCTGGCTTACGAGTTCCTTGAGCTTGGCTCGCGTCTCGGCATCCGTGGAGAAGATGACCGTTCCGATCATCCCCCTGGTGAGCAACACCTTGTAGGTGTTCCGGATCAGTCGGTCCAGTTCATCGTCCGGCGTCGACTTCTTGAAAGCCGTGTCCTTGGACGCGGAGCGATCAGCCACCCAGCGATCCTCACGCCATACGAGATCCGGGCCGAGGATGACGCCGCTCCAGTCGTACTCGAATCCTTGAGCCGTGTACACGCACCCCACCTGGCCGAATCCCGCCGGATCCGTTGCCCAGAGGGCCGATGGCGGAGCACCTGCCACTCGTTTGTCACCGGCGACGTTCCACGGGCGGCGCCACTCGCCGATCACGACGTCTTCCGGCAAGTCCTGTCCTGCCGGGATCTTCTTCGTCCAGGGCCAGCAGTATCCGGCGGAGATGCGCGCGTTGTACCCCTCCGAACGCCGGGCCCGGAGCACGGACTCGAGTTCTTCAGGGGTCTCGGCGACCTGCAGAGTCACCTTGCCGTCCGGCACCCACTCGATCGGTCCTCCCGGCGCGAGCTCGAGAAGGCGTACGACCCACCGCAGGTATTCCTCACTTCCACCGCACCGGAACTGGTCTGCAAGGGGCACCACATGGCAGGTGTACCCCCTCGCAGCAGCGGCTGACTTGATGAACTCCACCGTTCCGGTCTCCCCGGGGCGCACGACCTGGTGCTCGTCGAGAAGGAAAACGGGAACGCGCGCCACGTCGAGCAGCTCGTCGATCTGTGGCCTGCCTGTGCGCTGGGCTGCGGGTGTGTATCGGTCCACGGACGTCTCCCTCAGGCGATGGGCCTCGTCGCAGATGAGTACGTCGAATTCCTCGGGCTTCGACTGCATGAAACTGTTGAAATACTTGAAGAGGCCCTTTACCCGCGTGTCGCCAGCCCCCGCGATCTTGCGCATCGTCTTCGTGAAGGACTGTGATCCGGTGGCATGTGCTGCCTTGTAGCCATTCCGGTCCAATTCGCCCAGCAGCGACAGGGCGATAACGCTCTTTCCCGACCCCGGACCGCCGGTGACGATCACGATCTCCTTAGGCCCGATTCCCTCGGCCTTGCGGACGGCGTTCAACACGAGTTCGTAGGCCAGACGCTGCTGCTTGAGCAGGATGAACTGCTCAGCGGAACGGACCTCGTCGGCTGCTACCCCCATGAGTTGCGTGGCTGGACGCGGCTCCGAGTTCAGGAGAGCGGCAGCCGCGTCAGCGCCCGGTGCAGGCGCCAGCCGTGAGCGCAGAGCGTCGATGAGTTGGTCCTGACCGTCACTCGTGAACAGCATCGTTTGCTCGCCCTGGGGGACGGCCTGAACACCGCTTGCCTTTGGTGCGGTGGTGTTGTGCAGGAACGCCGCACCAGCCACGTGTCCGGTTTCGTCGATAATTGCCCCATTGAACGCGGCAAGATAGTCGCAGGTGCCCTTGACCTCCTCGGCGGGGTTGAGGACGGGGGCGGGGTCGCCGTCTACGCTGCAGAGGGTGGAGGCTCCGTCGTATGGAGAGACTGAGGCCCAGTCCTTCAATTCCAAGACGAAGTAGGACGGGCGTCCGGTGTCCGGATGGTGCCCTGCCAGTACCACGGCAGCACGCATGCTGGTCAGCGGGAGATCAACGTTTCTCAGTACCTCGACCTGGTCAAGCCCTGCCGAGGTCAACAATTTGTTGAGAACGACGTGCAATGACTGTTCGTCTGTGGCTTCTGCGGATAGTGATGCGTCCGTCGGTAGAACGAGGAAATCTTCCTTCGGTACATCTGTCAGTACGCGAATCTGCTGCAGCGGACGCGACTTCGCATAGGCTCTGTGGAAGTCGCCGATACGGTCTTGGACCGCCGCCTCGAGACGATCGAGACTGCCCACTCGGGGTTGTCCTGCCACGACGTCCGTCATGGCGCGGGAGAAGAGGCTGAAGGTGTCACCCGAAGTCGTGTCGATGCTGTCCGGGTCCACCGCGGTGTCGTCGTGCCGAACATAGAGGGCAAGCTGGGCGGGCGAGCAAGCATAGACATAAGCGACTTTGCGCTGTGTGGCAGCTGCGCTCTTCCGTGTACCCCACTGCCTGTTGGCGACGGACATGGTGCCAGGATCGACTCCTTCCCGGCACGCGTCGATAAGGAAGACAACGCTCTCCGCCGCACTGTGATCCAGTTCTCGAGCCCAGTCGATCTCGATGCCGGCACGGTCGACGATGTTGAGGTATGCGTCCTCCGGGAGTAAGTAGTCCGCGCCGTTGATGTGAACGCCGTGCCCGCTCAGCATGATCAGGAGCACGTCGTTCCGGCCGGCGCTGGCAAGAAGCTTGCGGATCTCACCGTGCACGAAGTTCGGCGTCACACCGCGCCGGGATGTGGGAACGTCGACAGTCTGATATCCGCGGGCGCGGAGAGCGTCTGCAAGTCGCTCAAGATCTGTCGGTACGAACGGGAGGTTGGTCAGTGCCGGGTCGTCGTAATCGCTCGCGCCGATCAGGAGAGCTCTGAAACGTGGCATCATCGCGCTCCTACGGACGCTTGAACGTGAGCGTGAGCCCCCGTCCGTTCTGGATCTGTCCTGTTCCTAGCAGCTGAACGCCGCCGCTGGCAGTCACTTGGAAAGAGAGCTGAGCCTCGGCCAGGGGAAGGGCCCCTCCCCGTGCCGCCACGTCGGCGAAGATCTGCTGCAGAGCGTCCACGGTCTCGGTGAGGTTCTTGCGTAGCGGCCCCAGCGGTACGGAGCGCAGAACGGCTTCCGGGTCGCGGCCGAAGACCCCCATGGTGTCGTCGGCACGTGAGTCGTCTTCCTCCAGCGTCACCCAGAAAGGAAGCGTCTCCGGAGCTATGTGATCGGTGTTCTGGCTCATGTTTCTCCCTTGATCAACGGAAGGTGTGTCACAACCCTAGGTGGTGAGGGTGCTACAGATCCGTCCGATGCCGGTCCGGGACAGGGATGGGTTCCGCGGACTGCGCCCGCCGGGGCACCTGTTGCCGTGCACCCGTCCTGCTCGTGCGTCGGAGCCCTGCATGGGACGGCGCGGTGCCATCTGTGCTGATCCGGCCCTCCATGGAGGGCCGGCGCTCGGCTTCGAAGGGATTGCGTTCATAAAGAACTCGGCCGTCCCCGGCATCTTTCACCTCCCCGAAACGTGTCCGCCCCGTTTGCCCCCCGAAACGGCTCTACCGTTGAGGCACAGCCCGCCGGCCACCGTCGTCCGAAGGCCCACCCCGCCCTCGTACGAACAGGAGCCCCATGTCGCGCCCCGCCGCACTGTCCGTGCCTCTCTGGCTCGCCCATGCCCTGCGGGCTCAGCGCGGCCCCGTTCCCTGGGGTGCGGTGATCCGGGGCGGGCTCGCCGCCGGGCCGTTGCTGCTCGCCGGGGTGCTCGCCGGGCGGACGCCCCTCGGTGTGCTCGCCGCCATCGCCGCGATGCTCGCCGGCATCAACGACCGGCCCGGCGGCCGGCGGGTCTCCGTCAAGCGGCTCGGGGTGCCCGCGGCCGCCGGTGCCCTCGGGCTGCTCGTGGGCACCGGTGCCGGGCAGGGGCTGGCCGCCGTACCGCTCACCCTGGCGCTCACCGGGCTCGGGCTGCTCGCCGGCGGCATCAGCGCGGTCGGGCCCGTCGCGTCCGCCGCGGGGACGCAGCTGCTCGTCGGAGCCGCGCTCGGCGCCGGGATGCCGGCGGCCGAGAGCGGCGGGCAGCGGGCCCTCGCCTTCCTCGCCGGGGCCGGCTGGCTCCTTGCGCTGCGGCTCGCCCTGCCCACGCCCGGTTCGCTCGCCGGGGACTTCCGGTTCGACGGGGAGCGGGCGGCGGTCGCCGAGGTGTACGACGCCGTCGCCGCGCTGCTCGGAGCCGTGGGCGGGCCGCGGGCCACCGCGCGGCGGGCCGCGCTCACCGCCGCCCTCGACCATGCCCAGGACGCCCTCGCCGGGCCCCGGCTGCGCCGGTACGCCAGTTCCGGCGCAGAGCGCCGGCTGCACGCCCAGTACACGGCCGCCCTCCCTCTCGCCGAGGCCGCGACCGCCCTGTTCTGGGCGGGGGAGCCGGTCTCCGCGCGGGCCGCGGAAGGCCCCCGCAGACTCGCCGCCGCCGTCCGCGGCAACACCGGTACCGGTCCGCTGCCCGCCCCCAGCCGGTCCGTTCCCGCCCTGCGCGCCCTCGACGACGCCTTGCTGCGCGCCGCCGAGACCTTCGACCGGACGGACGGCGCGCAACAGCGGCCGCTCGCCCGGCGCCGGGGCGCCAAGGGCGCCGTACGCGCCGCGCTCGGCGTCGGCGGACGCGAGTACGGGCTGCGCGTCGCCCTCTGCTTCGGGGCCAGCGCCGCCATCGCCCAGGCGCTGCACCACACCCGCTGGTACGGCCAGCACCAGCACTGGTACTGGCTGCCCGCCACCGCCGTCTTCCTGGTCAAGCCCGATCTCGGGCCGCTCGCCTCGCGGGTGCTGTGCCGGGCCGCCGGGACCGTGTTCGGCGCCCTGGTCTTCGCCGGGCTCGCCGCGGTGCTGCCCCGGCCCGCCGGGCTGATCGCGCTGGTCGCGGTCTGCGGTGCGCTGGTCCCGGTCGCCACCCGGCACTTCGCCGCGCAGACCGCCGTCGTCACCGTCCTCGTCCTCGCCCTGGTGATGGCCGGCGGCGAGCCGCAGGCCTCCGTCAGCCGCATCGGCGAGACCCTGCTGGCCTGCGCGCTCGTGCTGGTCGTCGGGCATCTTCCGATGCCGGGGGAGCGCGGCGGCGGGGTGCGGGCGCGGCTCGGCGCGGCAGGAGGCGCCGCGCACGCCTACCTGGTGCACGTCCTCGGCGAGTCCGGCGACCGGGCCGAGCGGTGGGTACTGCGCCGGGAGGCCTATCGCACCCTCGCCGAGGCCCGTACCGCGATCGCGGTCGCCGCCGCCGAACTGCCGGCCCTCGCCCGGCACACCGCGGGCACGGGCGCCGTCGCCGACACGCTGGAGCGACTTGTCGACACCACCACCGCCTGCGCCGTCCACCTCGACGACACCGGTCGGCTCACGCCTCGGCACATCGGACAACTCCACCAGGCGCTGAAGGAGTTGGAGACACAGGGCGTCGAAGTGCCGTTGCCGGCGGCCGCGTAGCCGCACGGTGGGCGCATGTGCGCCTCCCCCGCCGATCTCGTCATCACCGGCTGCACCGTGCTCGTCCACGACGAGGACGAACGGATCGGGTTCCGTCCGGACGCCGCGATCGTCGTACGCGACCGCCTCGTCGAGTCGGTGACGACAGCCGCGCAGGTGCGCGATCTGCCCGCCGTGGAGCGGATCGAGGCGCGCGGGCAGGTCGCCATGCCGGGACTGATCAACTGCCATACGCACGCGCCGATGGCGGTGCTGCGCGGCCTCGCCGAGGATCTGCCCGTCGAGGAGTGGTTCAACGACGTCGTCTGGCCCGTCGAGTCCAATCTCACGCCCGATGACGTCGAGTTGGGCGCCCGGCTCGCCTGCGCCGAGATGATCCGGGGCGGGGTGACCTGCTTCGCCGACCACTACTTCCACATGGACACCGTCGCCGCCGTCGTCGCCGAGTGCGGGCTGCGCGCCCACCTCGGCGAGGCCTACTTCTCCAGCCAGGGCCCGGCGGGCCGGGAGCGCTCGGCGGAGTTCGCGCTGCGCCACCGCGGCACCGCCGACGGCCGTGTCACCACCGCCCTCGCCCCGCACGCCCCCTACACCGTCACCGACGCCGACCTCACCGCCACCGCCGAACTCGCCCGCCGGCACGGGCTGCCCGTCCACCTCCACGCCGCCGAGAACCGCGACCAGACCGACACCAGCCTCGCCCGGCACGGCCTCACCCCCATCGAGGTCCTGGAGCGGACCGGACTGCTCGACACCGACCTGCTCATCGCGCACGGCACCGGCATCCTGGAACGCGACCTCCCGCTGCTGGCCCGCACCGGAGGCCGTACGGCCGTGGCGACCGCGCCCCGCGGCTACCTCCGGTTCGCCTGGCCGGACACCACCCCGGTACGAGCCCTGGGCGCGGCCGGTGTCCCCGTCGGTCTGGCCACGGACGGCGCCGCCTCCAACAACTCCCTCGACGTGTGGGAGGCGATGACGCTGACCGCCCTGATCCAGAAGTCCACCGAAGGCGACGCCCGCTGGCTGACGTCCCGTCAGGCCCTGCACCACGCCACCCTGCAGAGCGCCCGCGCGGTCGGCCTCGGCGGCAGCGTGGGCACCCTGGCGCCCGGCCGGCGCGCCGACATCATCCTGGTCGACCTCACCGGCCCGCACACCCAGCCCGTCCACGACCTCGCCGCCACCCTCGTGCACAGCGCCCGCGCGGCGGACGTCCGCACGACCGTCGTCGACGGCCGGATCCTGATGCGCGACCGCGCCCTGCTCACCCTCGACCTGCCCGCCGCCGTCGGCGAGTTGGAGCGCCGCCTGCCCGCGCTGACCGACCGCGGTCACGGTCGGCGCATCCAGGAGTACGACACCTGAGCCCGCGTAGGCTGCGGATCATGGATCTCGCGGACGGTCTCATCGACCACCCCTACGACGTCTACCGACGTCTGCGCGACACCGCGCCCGTGCACCGCATCACCGGCCCCGACGGCACCCCCGCCTGGCTCGTGACCCGGTACGAGGACGCCCGGGCCGCGCTCGCCGACCCCCGGCTCTCGCTGGACAAGCGGCACGCGACGGCCGGCAGCTACAAGGGGTTCTCGCTACCGCCCGCGCTGGACGCCAACCTCCTCAACATGGACGCGCCGGACCACACCCGCATCCGGCGCCTGGTCAGCCGCGCCTTTACTCCGCGCCGCGTCCGGCAACTGCACGAGCCCATCCGCCGTACCGCCGACCAGCTCCTCGACGCGCTCGGCCCGCACGGCACCACCGACCTGATCGCCTCCTACGCGGCCCCGCTGCCCATCACCGTCATCTGCGACCTGCTCGGTGTGCCGGAGAGCCATCGCCTGGACTTCCGGATCTGGACGGACACCCTCGTCGCCCCGGACCCGGCCCGGCCCGAAGCCGCCCGGGGAGCGGTGGTCGCCATGCTCGGCTTCTTCACCCGGCTCCTCGCCGCCAAGCGGGCCGAGCCCGCCGACGACCTCCTCTCCGACCTGATCGCCGTACGCGACGAGGACGGCGACCGGCTCGGCGAGGACGAACTGATGTCGCTGGCCTTCCTCATCCTGTTCGCCGGTTACGAGAACACGGTCCAGCTCATCGGCAACGCCGCCCTCGCCCTCCTGCGCCACCCCGACCAGCTCGCCGTCCTGCGCGAGGATCCGACCCGACTGCCCGCCGCCGTGGAGGAACTGGTCCGTTACGAGGGCCCCGCCCTGCTCGCGATCCGCCGGTTCCCGGTCGAGGACGTGACCATCGCGGGCGTCACCGTCCCCGCCGGGGAGACGGTCCTGGTGTCCCTGTCCGCCGCCAACCGTGACCCCGCCCGCTTCCCCGACCCCGACCGCCTCGACCTCTCCCGCGACGCCGCCGGACATCTCGCCCTCGGCCACGGCGTCCACTTCTGCCTCGGTGCGCCCCTGGCCCGCGCGGAGACGGAGATCGCCCTGACGGCCCTGCTGGAGCGCTTTCCCGAACTTGCCCTGGACGACGGGGAGTTGGAGTGGCGTCCGTCGCTGCGGGGCCGCGGGCTGCTGGCCCTGCCGGTGAGGTACTGAGCACGGGCCGACGGAATGGGAAACAGGCCGGAAAGAATCTCCGTGCGCGGCGATGAGTTCCGTATCCACCGACGGTCACCCCTTGCGAACCGACCGTTGTCAGGAGGGCTCATGTCGATCCCGGAGATCGTCTCGCGCGAGCAGTGGCGCGCGGCGCGCGAGGAGTTGCGGCGCAAGGAGGAGGCGGTCGGGCGGGCGCGTGCGGCCCTCGGTGCGGAGCGGCGGCGGCTGCCCATGGTCGAGGTCGACACGGAGTACGTCTTCGAGGGCGGCGACGGAAAGGCCACCCTCCTGGACCTCTTCGAGGGACGGGCCCAGCTCGTCGTCCACCACTTCATGTTCGCGCCGGAGCAGGAGACCGGCTGCCCGTGCTGCTCGGCCTTCCTGGACCAGGTCGGCCACCTCGCCCATCTGCGCGCCCGGAACACCTCCTTCGCGGCCGTCTCCCGGGCGCCGTTCACCCGGATCCTGCCGTTCAAGGCGCGGATGGGCTGGGCGGTGCCCTGGTACTCGACGGACCCCTCGTCCCACGGCGACTTCAACCTCGACTTCGAGGCCACCGTGGAGCTGGACGGCGGCCTCGCCGAGCGCCCGGGCCTGAGCTGCTTCCTGCGCGACCACGACCGGGTCTTCCACACCTACTCGGCGTACGACGACGGGCTGGACGGACTCGGCACCCTCGCCGGCCTGCTCGACTTCACCGCGCTCGGCCGCAGTCCTGCGGGCAGCGACCGGCTCCGCTTTCACGACGAGTACGACGAGTACGACTTCTGACACGAAGAGTACTGTTTGTGTCACAAAGTGAACGG
This sequence comes from Streptomyces yokosukanensis, assembly GCF_001514035.1. GTDB lineage: Bacteria > Actinomycetota > Actinomycetes > Streptomycetales > Streptomycetaceae > Streptomyces > Streptomyces yokosukanensis. The sequence continues at coordinate 229,340 of NZ_KQ948213.1, forward strand.
ATCCTCACGGTCCGCACCGAACACGTGTAGACAATGTCTCAGTCCCGTCACCGAGCGAGGTGTTTCCCTTCTCCAGGGCGTTAACTCCCCTGAGGACGACGCTTTTCTGGAGGTGCGAGATGGTGAACGGGCGAACCGTGCTCGAACGCTTTCCCGCCGGTGGTCCACGAGGTTCCTGGCCCGCCGAGGAGTTCGCGCACGCGCGGCGTCAGGAAGGGCTGCCCGCCGAGGTCGTCATGGACCTCGCGACGGACACCTTCCTGGTGATCGTGCGCAGCGGCGACGGCGCGGACTGAGCCGACCGCGGGGCGCGGGGAACTCCGCGACCGGCCACGTACGCCCCGCGATCCGCCACGTACGCCCCGCGCCGGCCGCGCTCCCCGCGGCCGCCCATGAACAGAACCCGGCACCTCGGGGCGCCGCGCCGCGGCCGAAGCGAGCGCGGCGGCTACGCCGAGACCGCTCGCGACCAGTCCGGGGCCGTCCCGATCACCCGGCACAGGGCCAGGTACAGCGGGATCGGCGGGGTGTAGGGGACCGTGCCGTCCGGGCGGTGGATGAGCCGCGCGCTGCCGGTGACCACGGCGCCGGGGGCGTAGTGGGCCGGAGACGGCCACGGAAGGGCGTAGTCGGAGTCCGACGGAACGATCCACCACCAGCGGGCGCCGTCGGTGTACACACAGCCCAGCCGGGGCAGCCGGGGCACGACCAGGGGGCCGAGACGGTCGGGCACGGCCACGGCGTCCCAGCCGAGCGGTGCGGTCATGCCGTCCGGCAGCGCGAGATGGCGAGGCGCGTCCGGGACGGGTCTGCGCCGCTGCAGCCGCACCAGGGTGTCCAGGCCGAGAGGTCGCTCGCCGCCGGGGCCGACGGCACCGACCTGGCCGGGCTCGGAAGGGCTCGTGGTGTCGGGCCGGCGGACGCGGGTGGGGGCGGGACGGTGCTGCTCGGAGTGGGGGACACCCCGAGGATCGCAGTCGTGGCCGCCGGAGCCGTGGCCTGCGCTCACGGGCGCTCCCCCGCCCGGCGCTGCTCGGGGGGCCGGCGCAGAGTCCGGTGCGACGGCACGTCCGGGGCGTGGTGCCGGTGCGGCTCCGGTGTCCCGTGGCGGTGCTGCTGTTCGCCGTCCCGATAGATGGGGTGCCCGGAACCCGGGTGCCGGCCCTCCGGCGACTCGTCCTCGTCCGAGTCGTCCGGACGGCCCGGCTTGGTGCGGGCACCCCAGCCCAGGTCGTTGCACGGTTCCGTGGTGTCGTGGGCCGCGTCGGTCCGACGGGCCAGCTCGGCCCAGACCAGCAGCCCCGGCCCGTGTTCCTGGGCACCCCAGGCCCGGCACAGCGCGTCGACGAGAAGCAATCCCCTCCCGTGCTCCTCGTCAGGGCGCTGCGGGGACGGGTGGGGTTCACCGGGGGCACAGCCCCAGTCGCGTACGGCTATGCGCACGGTGTCGTCGTGGTCGTGCAACTCGCACACGACGCGACTGCTCGCGGTGTGCACGATCGCGTTGGTGACCAGCTCGGACATGACCAGGGCCGCGCTGTCACAGGTGTCCGCGCACACCGACCAGCCGGTCAGCCGGGCACGCGTCAGGCGTCTGGCCTGGGCGACGGAACCCGGATGTGCGGCCAGCTCGAAGCGGAACCGGCGCCCGGCAGCGCCCCCCTGGGGGGCTGCTCCCGTGGCTGCGCCGTGACCGGGACGGTCTGCGGCGGCGTCTGTTCCTAAGGGCGCGGACGGAATCACGCTTGCCACTATCTCCCCGCCGTGAACACTTGGCAAGTACCACTCTGAAAGTTGCAGAGTGCTGTGTGACTCGGTGAGGGGCCGTGGCACACTGCTCGCAACAGCATGTAGAGCGGCGCCAATTGGGGTCATCGGAGATCCGCCCTGGTCTTCGAATGCATCTTCGAATGGCGCCGTAGGGCTGTCGGGAAACATTTCGGTGGAGCATCAGTGGGGCTTTCGGTGGAGTCTTCGGTGGAGTCTTCGGTGGAGGTGGGAGCGTGAGCGAACCGCGGTCCGCGCCGACGGTGGGCCAGGTGGTCCTCGGCCGGCGCCTGCTGGACCTGCGGGAACGCGCCGGGCTGAAGCGCGAGGAAGCCGCCCGCGTACTGCGCGTCGCTCCCGCCACCGTCCGCCGTATGGAGATGGCCGAGGTCGCCCTCAAGATCCCGTACCTGCAACTGCTGCTCAAGGCCTACGGCGTGCCCGACGACGAGGCCGAACTCTTCGTCCAGCTGGCCGAGGAGGCCAATCGGCCCGGCTGGTGGCAACGGTTCCACGACATCCTGCCCGGCTGGTTCTCGATGTACGTCAGCCTGGAGGGCGCCGCCAGCCTCATCCGCTCCTACGAGCCGCACTTCGTCCCCGGCCTGCTCCAGACCGAGGACTACGCGCGCGGTGTGCTCAAGTCCGGTGCCATCGGCCAGACCAGCCCGGACGACATCGAGCGGCATGTCGCGCTGCGCATGCAGCGCCAGCAGCTGCTCACCCGTGCCGACGCCCCGCGCTTTTGGGCGGTGATGGACGAGACGGCCCTGCGCCGCCCGGTCGGCGGTCCGGAGGTGATGCGTGCGCAGATCGACAAGTTGCTCGAGGCCACGAAGCTGCCTCATGTGACGCTCCAGGTGGCCCCGTTCGCGAGCGGGCCGCATCCGGGGACGTACGGGCCGTTCGTGCTGTTCCGATTCGCCATGCCGGAGCTGCCGGACATGGTCTACAGCGAGTACCTGACCGGAGCCGTCTACCTGGACGCGCGCACCGAGGTGGCCACCCACCTCGAGGTCATGGACCGCATGGCGGCGCAGGCTGCTACGGCACAACGCACGAAGGGGATCCTCCAGGATCTCCGCAAGGAGCTGTGAATGGACCGCATCGAGCCGCGCGGGCACGTCTACAACGGCATGCCCGCGCGGGAGCTGGGCAGCGAGGGCTGGCACAAGCCCTGGAGCGGCGGCAACGGCGGGAACTGCCTGGAGGCGATGAAGCTGGCCGACGGCCGGATCGCCGTGCGCCAGTCCACCGACCCGGACGGCCCGGCGCTGATCTACACCGCGGACGAGATGACCGCGTTCATCGCGGGTGCCAAGGCGGGGGAGGCCGACTTCCTGCTGTCCTGATCCCGACCATGTGCTGCCTCTCGCTCAACCTCCTTGTCGTGGTTTCGAATTGATCACTCACCGCGTCGGACGTCTGCGGAGTGCCGCATGGCGGACCGCGCCCGACGCGCGGGTCGTCCACTGCGACAACGACCCGATCGTGCTGGCCCACGCGGCGGCCCTGCTGCACTTCGTCTCCGACGAGGACGGCGCGCACGAACCGGTCGCCCGGCTGCTCGCCGAACTGCCCTCCGGCAGCTGTCTGATGATGACCCACGCCACGGTCGACCTCACCCCCGAGGAGTCGGCTGCGGCCACCGGGAAACTGAGGGCGGCCGGCATCACCCTCGCGCCGGGCGCCCGGGAGGCCGGCCACCGCCCTCCGGGGGCAGCCCGGCTCCTCACCCGGGAGGCAGCACCCCGCACAGTGCCTCCAGCGCGGCGCCGTAGGCGTGTTCCGCCGCGGCCGCGTATCCCACCACCAGGCCGTCACCGGCGCTCGCCGCCGCCTGCGGATGCCGGAACGCGGCGAGTCCGTCCAGGGCGACGCCCTGCCACGCGGCGGCCTTCACTGCGGACCGCTCCGTGCCCGGCGGCAGCCGCAGCACCGCGTGCAGCCCGGCCGCGATGCCCGTCACCTCGACCTGGGGCGCGTCGGCGGCGAGCGCGGCGACGAGCCGGTCACGCCGGTGCCGGTAGCGCTGGCGCATGCGCCGCACATGTCGGTCGTACGACCCGGAGACGAGGAACTCCGCCAGCGCCAGCTGGTCCAGGACGCTCGCCCAGCTCTCCCGCTCGCCCTTCGCCGCGAGCACCGGCCCGACGTACCGCTGCGGCAGGACCATCCAGCCCAGCCGCAGCGCGGGCGACAGGCTCTTGCTGACCGACCCGACGTAGATCACCCGCTCCGGATCGAGGCCCTGGAGCGCGCCGACGGGCTTGCGGTCGTACCGGAACTCGCCGTCGTAGTCGTCCTCCAGGACGACCGCCCCACGCGCGCGTGCCCAGTCGATCACGGCCGCCCGGCGCTCCGGGTGCAGCGGGCCGCCGGTCGGGAACTGATGCGCCGGCGTGAGCAGCACCGCCCGCTCCCGGCCGAGCACGTCCACGCGCGCGCCGTGCTCGTCCAGCGGCAAGGGGACCGTTCGCACCCCGGCCGTGGCGAGCAGCCCCCGGTGGAATTCCAGCCCGTACGCCTCCACGCCCAGCGGCCCGCGCAGCACCCCGCCCGCGCCCTGGCCGAACAGCAGCCGCAGCGCGTGTGCGAAGCCCGAGCAGACGACGATCCGGTCCGGCTCGGTCCGCACGCCACGCGCGCGTGCCAGATACTCGGTCAGCGCCTCCCGCAGCTCCCGGCGCCCGGCCGGATCTCCCGGCCCGAACGCCTCGCTCGGCGCCCCCTGGAGCGCCCGCCGGTAGCAGGCCGACCAGGCCGCGCGCGGGAACGCCGAGGCGTCCGGCGCACCCTGCCGCAGATCGTGCCGCGGGCCACGCGCGCGTGAAGGTGCCTTTACGGGCGTCCGTACGGCGTGTCGCAGCGGTTCCGCCCGATCGGCCACCCGGGTTCCCGAACCCTGCCGGGCGGTCAGCCAGCCCTCCGCGACCAGTTCCGCATAGGCGTCGGCCACCGTGTTGCGGGCCACGCCCAGATCGGCGGCGAGCGACCGGTACGGCGGCAGCCGCGTGCCCGGAGCCAGCCGACCGCCGCGCACGGCCTCCCGCAGCGCCCGGGTCAGCGCCGCCCGCCGGCCCCCCGGCCCCGACAGCTCCAGATGCAGATCGGCACCGATGCGCTCCGCGGAATTGACCCATGATTCCGTCATGGAAATGCACCCTACAGCCGGTCTATCGGGCTCGTAGGTTTAAGCCATGACGACGCACACGACCACCACCGCAACCTCCCTCACCAGCGCGATCGCCGAGGCCGAGGGCTCCCGTACCCGACTGGACCTCGCGAAGTCCGCTCCGAAGGTCTTCCGCGCCATCATCGGCTTCGACGCCGCCGCCCGTGACGGCCTCGCCCCGGCGCTGGTCGAGCTGATCCAGATCCGCGCCTCGCACCTCAACCACTGCGCCTACTGCCTGCACATGCACACCGCCGACGCCCGCAAGGCAGGCGAGAGCGAGGACCGGCTGCACATGGTCGCCGTCTGGCGCGAGGCCCGGCACTTCTTCACCCCGAAGGAACAGGCCGCCCTGGCGCTCACCGAGGCGCTGACCCTCGTCGCCGACGCGGGCGTCCCCGACGCCGTCTACGCGGAGGCCGCCGCCCACTTCGACGAGGCGGAACTGGCCCACGTCATCGCCCTGATCTGCACGATCAACACGTGGAACCGGGTGGCCCTGTCGACGGGCAAGGTGGCGGGCACGGACGAACGGAAGCGCTGACCGCCGCACATCACGGCGAACCGTCACCCCACCGGTCGGCCACGGCTACACCCTCATCGGCCGATCCCTCGGAGCGACCGGTGCCGGCAGCTGTGAACTGCCCGTCAGATAGCGGTCGACGGCCGCCGCCACCGCCCGCCCCTCAGCGATCGCCCAGACGATGAGCGACTGCCCGCGCGCCGCGTCCCCGGCGGCGAACACCCCGGGGACGTTGGTCGCGAAGCCGTCGTCCCGTGCGAGCGTGCCACGCGGGGCGAGCTGCAGCCCCAACTGCCTGATCAGCCCGTCCTCCTGATCCGGCCCGGAGAACCCGAGGGCGAGCAGCACGAGATCGACGGGAAGCGTCCGTCCGGTGCCCGGCAGCGGTCGGCGCAACTCGTCGACCTCCACCAGATGCAGCGACCGCACGTGCCCGCTGTCGTCGCCGGCGAAGTGGAGCGTGGACGCCGCGAACAGCCGTGCGTCCGCGTCCGCAGCCGGCGCCGTGCGCAGGTCCCTGGCCTCCTCGTGCGCGGCCGACAGCCGGTAGATCTTCGGGTACGTCGGCCAGGGCTCGGTGTCCTCGTCGCGCTCGGCGCCCGGCTGCGCGTAGATGTCCAGCTGGGTCACGGACGCGGCCCCCTCGCGCACCGCGGTCCCCAGACAGTCCGCGCCGGTGTCCCCGCCGCCCACGATCACCACGTGCCGGCCGGCCGCCGACAACGGTGAAACCTCCAGATCCCCCTCGCACACCCGGTTGGCCAGTGGCAGATACTCCATCGCCTGCTGTATCCCCTCCAACTCCCGTCCCGGCACCGAAAGTTCCCGCCACGCGGTCGCGCCCGTGGCGATCACCACCGCGTCGTACCGCCCGCGCAGCTCCACCGCGCCGACGTCCCGCCCGACCGTCGTCGACGTACGGAACTTCGTGCCCTCGGCCCGCATCTGCTCGATCCGCCGCTCCAGATGCCGCTTCGCCATCTTGAACTCGGGGATCCCGTACCGCATCAGCCCGCCGATCCGGTCGTCCTTCTCGTACACGGCGACCGTGTGTCCGGCCCGGGTCAGCTGCTGCGCCGCCGCCAGTCCGGTCGGCCCGGAGCCGATGACGGCGACCGTCCTCCCGGACAGCCGCTCGGGCGGCCGTGCCGGGGTGAAGCCCTCCGCCCACGCCCGGTCGGCGATCGCGCACTCGACGTTCTTGATGGTGACGGCCGGCTGGTTGATCGCGAGGACGCAGCCCGCCTCACAGGGCGCCGGACACAACCGGCCGGTGAACTCGGGGAAGTTGTTCGTCGCGTGCAGCCGGTCGCTCGCCGCCCGCCAGTCCTCCCGCGAGACCAGGTCGTTCCACTCCGGGATCAGGTTGCCCAGCGGGCAGGCGTCGTGGCAGAACGGGACCCCGCAGTCCATGCACCGGTCGGCCTGCTTGCTGATGATGGGCAGCAGCGCCCGGGGGACGTACACCTCGTCCCAGTCCCGCACGCGCTCCTCGACGGGCCGCCGCGGCCACTCCTGGCGCGGCGTGGTCATGAACCCCTTGGGATCGGCCATGGTCGTCTTCCTCGCGTACGGGCACCGCAGGGGTACCGGGTGTACGACGGGCTGTGCGCCATCGGCGGCAGCCATGTCACCGGCGGCCGCCTTCGGCACTCTTTCGGCCACGATACGTCCGTGCCGACCAGCGCGAGGGTGGTGGAGAGCGCTTTCTCGCGGTGGAGGGTCAGGGGTGGGCCGGGCGAGGGGCTCCTCGGGAACTCAGGTGAGGGCCAGTACGTAGACCAGGGCCGCCGCGCCGGCGGCAACGGCCCGGACGTGGTTCCAGAACGTCCACTCGCGCACATACGTCGGCCAGTACGCGGCGGCCTCCGGAGCACCCGGGGTCAGCCGGGCCAGTCTGTCGTTGCGCGGGACGTTCGCGACCACGGTCAGCCCGAACGAGCCGAAGAGATACAGCGCGCTGCCCAGCAGCAGTTCCAGCTTCCCTTCCCCCGGCCACACCACGAACGTCACCACGGCGATCATCGCGCTCAGCACCGCCGAGCCGGTGAACACCGTCATGAACGCAGTCCGCACCGCGGCGACATTGATCGCGTTCATGGCCGCGACGCCCTGCGCTGGTGGCAGCGCGGCGAGCCCCCGCATCACGAAGGTCGAGAACGCGCAGAAGACCCCGGCCATCAGCCCGGTGCCGAGAATCCCCACCACGACCAGCACAAAGAACGGCCCGCCGATCATCTCCACGCCCCATCTCGTCTCGCGCCACCCGCAACGGGCCCGACAACCGCATCGCTTCCAGTCCACGCCCAGGAAGCGGCGCCGACCATGGTCGAGGAACGCGCCGACATACGCGAGCGTCTCCCCCTCCTTTGTCTCCTTTCCTCCCCCCTCGCCTCCTCCTCGCCGCTCTCAGCCCACGTCCGTCCCGATGTCCTGCCAGGCCAGCAGCACGCTCTCCACGGCCGGGGCGATCCGGCGCCGCGCCTCGTACCGCGACACCCCGCTCATCAGCAGCTGGTCGTACGGCGTATCCACATGCCGTACGGCCGCCACGACCGCCGAGATCACCGCCCCCTCCGAGAGCGCCCGCCCGGCCGCACTGCGCCCGACCCGGCCGCTGCCCCGCGCGGACGCGTGCGCCGCGATGGCCCGCGCGCGGTCGGCCGGGCAGCCGGGAAGCAGCCGGAGGATCTCGGCCGCGAACGCCGCCGCGAACCGCTCGTCCTGCGCAGTCCTGTGCCGCGCGTCCCGCGCCCGCCGCCGGCGCCGTGCCTCCGCGTCCGCCAGACAGCGGGCCTCGGCCCGGGCAAGCGCCGCCTCCTCCACGAGCACGCCCTGTCGCTCGTAACGGCTCTTGCGCCGGTTGAACCGCACCACCACGACCGACAGTCCGCTCTCCTCCCTGGATCTGCGGGTCAGCGCGGTGTCCCCGCGCGGCAGGAACACCAGGTGCCCGAGGTCCGCGCAGTGCAGGCAGCGCGGTGCCCCGTCCTCCAGCACCAGCAGTGACAGCGGCCCGCGCCGGCACCCGGCGCACCGCTTGGGCTTCAGCGCCTGAATGACGACAAGCCGACCAGGAGAGTGGGGAGTTGAGGGAAGCGCCATACGCGGTACTTTCCCCGTCGCCGCCCGCGCCTCCCACACATTGCCCGCTCCTTCTCCTCCTTCCCCCCGCCGGCGTCCCTCCCTCTCCTCGCTTCGCTTCGCTTCGCCTCTTCCTCTTCTTCCTCCCCTCCGGCTGCTGACTTCTTCTTCCTTTTTCCTTCCTTCCGGCTGCCGACTTCCTTTGCGCTCGCGTCGCTCCGCTTGCGTCCGCGTCTCCGGCTCCGAAGTCGAACGCCGGGGCCTGCGAACGGTGCCGCACCGGGAGCCTGGATCGGATCTCGTGCGCCGCTGCTACGGCTTTGCTGCCACTGCCGTGTCCTCTGCCGACTGCGACCTTCTCCCGGCAGTGGCCCACTGCCCGCCCCTCCTGGGAGGCTCCGTCACCTGGCCCCACCGCGACCCGGCATCATGGGCCCTGTGCGACTCGAAGCGATCACCTGGGACCGGCTCGCCGAGCTGCTCGCCGACCGGCTGGCCGGCCTGGAGCCGGCCGACGGAGGTGCCTGGCCGCGGGTCGGCCTCGACGGGGCCCCGGCCGCCCGGCCCGGCGACCTCGCCGAGCGTGTCGGGCAGGCGCTGCGGGTACGCGGCCGGCCCTCGCTCGTGGTCGATGCCGAGGGCTTTCTGCGCCCGGCCTCACTCCGCCTGGAGCACGGACGGCGGGACGCGGAGTCGTATTACGGCGGATGGTTCGACACCGGCGCCCTGTGGCGCGAGGTCTTCGGCCCGCTGGACCCGGGCGGCAGCGGCCGCGTCCTGCCCGACCTGTGGGATCCGGTCACCGACCGTGCCACCCGCAGTCCCTATGTCCAACTCCCGCCCGGCGGGATCCTGTTGCTCCACGGCCCCCTCCTGCTGCGCCACTGGTTCCCCTTCGACCTGACCGTGCACCTCCTTCTCTCCCCGGGTGCCCTGCGCCGCCGTACCCCGGAGGCCGACCACTGGACGCTCCCCGCCTTCGAGCGCTACGACGGCGAGACCGACCCCGCCGGCACGGCCGACGTCCTGGTACGCACCGACGACCCGCGCCACCCTGCCTGGAGTGGCTGAACCGCAGGCCCGGCCACAGCCCCCTGCGGCTCTCAGAGCCAGCCGTTGCGCCGGAAGCCCCGATACAGCACCACACACGCCCCCGCCATGACAGCCATGACCAGCGGATAGCCGAACCGCCAGTGCAGCTCCGGCATGTTGTCGAAATTCATGCCGTACACACCGCACACCATCGTCGGCACGGCGATCACCGCGGCCCAGGCGGTGATCTTCCGCATGTCCTCGTTCTGCGCGACGGTCACCTGCGCGAGATGGGCCTGCAGGATCGAGTTGAGCAGTTCGTCGAACGCGGCGATCTGTTCCTTGGCTCGGATCAGATGGTCGAGCACATCCCGGAAATAGGCCTGTATCTCCGGTGCGACCACACGTATGGGCCGGGTGGCCAGGTCCTCCACCGGGCGGCCCAGCGGTACCACCGCTCGCTTCAGCTCCAGCAGTTCACGCTTCATCTGGTAGATGCGGCCGGGGTCGAGCCGCGCGCCGTTCTCCGAGAACACCTCGGTCTCGACCTGGTCGATGTCGGCCTGCACCGCGTCCGTCACGTTGAGGTAGTCGTCGACGACATGGTCGGCGATCGCGTGCAGCACCGCCGCCGGGCCCTTCGAGAGCTGGTACGGATGGGCCTCCAGGTCCTCGCGCAGGGGGCCCAGCGAGCCGTGTCGGCCGTGCCGGACCGTGATGACGAAGTCCTCGCCGACGAACACCATGATCTCGCCGGTGTTCACGACCTCGCTGGTCGCCGTCAGCTTCTCGTGCTCCACATAGCAGACGGTCTTGAACACCGCGAAGAGCGTGTCCCCGTAGTGCTCCAGTTTCGGGCGCTGATGCGCCTCGACCGCATCCTCCACCGCCAGCGGATGCAGGTCGAACAGCTCGGCGATGCCCGCGAACTCGCGGTCCGTCGGCTCATGCAGCCCCAACCAGACGAACCCCTCGCCGGTCTTGCGCACCATCCGCACGGCGTCCACCAGATCCGTGCACTGCGGCACCCGCACACCGTCCTGGTACGTCACGCAGTTGACCACCGACGAGCCCAGCGGAGACCTGGCGGGATGACTCAGGTCGACACGCGGCCGCCGCCGGGTCAGCCGCGCCACCTTGCGCAGGCCGCCGACCCGGCTCAGCCCCGTGACCTTCCGCAGATTCCCCGCCATGGACATCTGGATCCCCTCGCATGGATCTCCCCGCACAACGCTTCCGCGCCTTGCCGGGCAAGTCTGCCAGCCGAGTGCAAAACGCGGGTAAGCCTGTGGGAACAGGATGTTCCGCTTGGTTCCCGTCTGTGGACGGACGGGCTCCGACCAGTGCGCGGATCGGCTCCCACCCCTCGACGGAACGTTCGCCGATCCCGACAAGCCGGGCGACTGGGATGATCGTGGCATGACGCGATCCGACGGCTACCTCCTGGACAACCAGCAGAACGAGGCGGGACGGCGCTTCGACGCCTTCGCCACCCTCTTCGATCCCACGACGTTCCGGCACATCGAGGCACTCGGCATCGGGCCCGGCATGCGGTGCTGGGAAGTCGGGGCCGGCGGCACCTCCGTGGTGTCCTGGCTCGCCGAGAAGGTGGGCCCCACCGGCAGGGTCGTCGCGACCGACATCGACACCTCGCTGGTCTCGGCTGCCGCCGCCCGGCCTCCGGTGGAGGTCCGCGTCCACGACGTGGGTGCCGAGGAACCGCCGGGCGAGGGCTTCGACCTGGTCCACGCCCGACTCGTCCTCGTCCATGTCCCGGACCGGGACAGGGCGTTGCGGTCCATGATCCAGGCCCTGCGGCCCGGCGGACGGCTGCTGGTCGAGGACGCCGACCCGGCCCTTCAGCCCCTGCTCTGCCCCGACGAGTACGGGCCCGAGCAGCAGCTGGCCAACCGGCTGCGCCAGGGCTTTCGCAAGCTGCTCGCCGAACGCGGCGCCGATCTGTCCTACGGCCGCAAACTCCCGCGTCTGCTGCGCGAGGCCGGACTGGGCGGTGTGGAGGCGGACGCCTTCTTCCCGGTGGCCTCACCCGCCTGCACCGCCTTGGAAGCCGCGACGATCCGTCAGATCCGGGACCGACTCGTCACCGCAGGGATCGCCACCGACGAGGACATCGACCGGCACCTGGCCAACGTCGAGACCGGCGGCATGGACCTGGCCACCGCGCCGATGATCTCGGTGTGGGGACGGAAAGCCCAGGCGCCCACCACGGGGCGGGCGCCCAGGCCGTGCGGATCAAGGCGCTGAGCCTTGACGTCCACGCTGCCCGGGCAGGCATGGCGCAGCGGCCCGCGTCCCGACGCGTCGGCGGCGGGCTAGCCGGTGTCCCCCATGCGCGGCGGTCGGCCACCCACCCGCTCCACTGCCTGCGCGCCTGCCCGGCAGCCCTGCGCGGCCGCCTCCTGCGGGTCCGCGCCCGCGATCAGGGCGGCGAGGAACGCCCCGGTGAAGGCGTCACCGGCGCCCGTGGTGTCCCTGGGGGCCGCCGGAGCCGCGGGGACCCGGACCGGCGCGCTGCCGGAGCGGACCACCAGCGCACCGTCCGCGCCCGCCTTGGCCACGACCAGCGGCACGAGACGGCTCAGCTTGGCCGCCGCGTCCACCGGATCCGGCAGCCCGGTCAGCAGACACGCCTCGTCCCGGCTGGGCAGCAGCACATCCAGCCGCTCCGCGAACGCCAGGAACCGATCCACGCCCAGCCGCACCAGAAAGCCGGCCGACGCCGGATCCAGACTGACCGGCACACCACGCGCGCGTGCCGCCGCGAGCGCCGTCCCGGCCAGCTTCCGGCTCGCCTCCGTGAACAGCAGGTAGCCCGACAGATGCAGCCGGGCCACACCGTCGAGCAACGCGTCCGACCAGTCGGCCGGTTCGAGCCGCAACGACGCGCCGCTGTCCGTGAGGAACGTGCGCTCCGCTGCCGCACCCGTGTCGACGAGGCAGATCACCGTCCCGGTCGCGGCCGTCGGATCGACCACCAGCCGGGGCCGCACCCCGGCCGCGACCAGCTCCCGCTCGTGCCATGCGGCCGCGTCCGCGCCCACCCGTCCGAGCAGCCGTACGTCCGCACAGCCCGTGTGCGCGGCCCAGCAGGCCACGTTCGCGCCCGCGCCGCCCGGCACCGTCCGGATTCCGGCGGCCGTGTCGGTGCCGGCCGCGAGCGGACCCCGGTGCCGGGCGACCACATCCGTGACCACGTCACCGACGACCAGCAGGGCCCCGCTCCGCTGCGCGGTCACCCCCTGGTCCACGCCGTGGCGATCCGCGCCGCCAGCCGTACGTTGCCGCGCACGGCCGCCAGATTGGCGCTCAGGGAGGCGCCGTCGGTGTGCCGGACCAGGTAGTCCAGCAGGAACGGGGTCACCGACTGCCCGGTGACGCCCTGCTCCGCGCAGGCGCGCAACGCGTCGGCGAGCACGCGTGCGTGCAGCTCGGGATCGAGCTGCTCCGCCTCGGGGACGGGGTTGGCGACGATCAGCGCCGCCCCCGGCGCGTCGAGCGCGTCCTGGGCCCGCATCACATCCGCGACCTGAGCGGGGGTGTCCAGCCTCCAGTCGACCGGATGCCCCGAGTCCGACAGATAGAAGCCTGGGAACCGGTCCGTGCCGTACCCGGCGACGGCCACGCCGAGGGTCTCCAGCCGTTGCAGGGTCGCCGGCACGTCCAGGATCGACTTCACACCCGCGCAGACCACGGTGATCCGAGTGCGTGCCAGCAGGCCCAGGTCGGCCGACTCGTCCTGGGTCACCGTCCACTCCCGGTGCACACCGCCCAGACCGCCGGTGGCGAACACCCGGATGCCCGCGAGCGCGGCCAGTTGTGCCGTCGCCGACACCGTGGTCGCCCCGCTCACGCCGGCCGCCACGGCGAGCGGCAGATCGCGGTGGCCCAGCTTGCGGATGCCGTCCTCGTTCGCGACCCGCTCCAGTTGCTCCTTGTCCAGGCCGACACGGGGGTGGCCGTCGAGCACGGCGACGGTCGCGGGTACGGCGCCCTCCCGCCGCACGGCGTCCTCCAGCTCCAGCGCCACTTGCAGGTTGCGCGGGCGGGGCAGGCCATGCGCGATGATCGTGGACTCCAGGGCCACCACCGGCCGCCGCGCGTCGCTCGCTTCCCGGACCTCTTCCGACACCATCAGCACCACGCACCGCCTCCTGTCCGTCGGCTTTCCCTCATCTCTGGCGGGCACCGGCGGCCGATAAACGCTTGCCGCGTGTGGGGGACGCCACCAGCCTGGGCCGCATGACGAACAACAGCATCCGTCTTGACCACGTCGTCCTGTGGGTGGCCGATCCGGTCGCCGCGGCCGGCTTCTACCAGGAGGCCGTCGGCCTGGAGCCTGTCAGGGTCACCGAGTTCGCCGAGGGAAAGGCGGCCTTCCCGTCCGTGCGCGTCAACGAGGAGACCCTCCTGGACCTCGCCCCGCTCGCCTTCGCGGAACGCATGACCATGCTGACCGGCGCGGCCGACCGGGCCGGCCATCCGGTCAACCATCTCTGCCTGTCCCTGTCCGCCGACGCCTTCGACGCCCTGCGCACCCGGCTGGAGGAGCGCGGCGTGCCCATGAGCGACATCGGCCACGACTCCTTCGGTGCCCGTGGCAACGCCCCGCGCAGCTTCTACTTCCACGACCCCGACGGCAACGTCCTCGAAGCTCGGCACTACACCGACTAGCCGGACCGGCGCCACGACAGGGAGCCGGGCCCGGCACTGCGAGAGGGAGCCGGGCCCGGTCGGAGGGAAGCGGCCGGACCGGCCGGGGACGAGCGGCAGGGCCCGGTCAGAACAGCGGCTCGGGCAGCACACCCTCGAGAGCGAGCAGCTTGCGCTTGGTCTCCAGCCCGCCCCCGAAGCCGCCGATGCCGCCGTCGCTCTCCACCACCCGATGACACGGCACGACCACCGGCAGCGGATTGGCACCCATGGCCGCGCCGACCGCCTGCGCCCCGCCGGGCTGCCCGACCCGCCCGGCGAGGTCGCCGTACCCCACCACCGTGCCGTACGGCACACCGGCCGCCAGCTCGCGCAGCACCTGCCGGTTGAAGCCGGAGATCAGCGACCAGTCCAGGGGCAGGTCGAAGTCGTGCCGTTCGCCCGCGAGATACGCCCGCAGCTGCCGTATCGCCTCGGTCAGCAGCGGCGAGTCCGGATCCTCCAGGGGAGCGCCGCCGAGCCGCTCCGCCAGCCGCTCAAGGGTGCGGTCGCGCACCGCGTCCGTGGCGTGGAAGACGACGTTGACCAGTCCGTCCCGGGTCGCCGCCAGCATCAGCGGCCCGATGTCCGTGCCCACGACGGCCCACACGACCCGTTGCTCATCCTGCCCATGGCTGTCCATGCGCCCACGGTACGACCCGCCACTGACAACGCCCGCCGCGATCAGTCCGAACCCAGTGCGGCCCGCACCACGTCGGGCTTGTTGGTGATGAGCCCGTCGACGCCGTAACCGGCCACCTTGCGGGCGGTGGGCGCGTCGTTCACCGTCCAGGCGAACACCTCGAGCGGCTTTCCGTGCGGTCCGTCGAAGGAGTGGACGGCCGAGACGTAGGCCGGGGAGAGCGATCCGTACGACGGGTTGATCAGATCGGCGAAGCGCGCGTAATCACGCAGTTGTGCCACGCCGGGTGCCCCGAGGTAGGCGGTGGTGACCGCGGGCCTCAGCTTGTGCACGGTCCGGATGCTGTCGGCGCTGAAGCTCTGCACGATCAGCCGCCCCAGATGCTTCTGGTCGAGCCAGCTCTGGTTGCCGAGCAGCTTCAGGGTCTGCTGCTCGATGCCCGGGTACAGCTCCGGGTTCTTGATCTCCAGGAGCAGCTTCTCGTGATTGTGCTCGACCTGGCACATGTACTCCTTCAGCGTCGGCACGCGCGTGCCCGCGTACGCGGGGGAGTACCAGCTGCCCGCGTCCAGCCGCGCGATCTCGGCCGCGGTGAAGTCCTTCACCTTCCACGGCGCCCGGCCGGGGAACACCTGCTCGACGTTGGTCGTGCGCTGCAGGCTGTCGTCGTGGATGACGACCAGCTCGCCGTCCTTGGTGCGCTGGACGTCGTTCTCGACCCAGGAGAAGCCCAGCTGCGCGGCCTTGTCGATCGAGGCCAGCGTGTTCTCGGGAGCGTAGGCGGAGGCACCCCGGTGGGCGATCACCGTGGTCGCGCCGACGTCCCCGGCCCGGGCGTCGGAGGCGGGGCTCAGCAGGGCCGCCGTACCCAGGACCGCGGCGGCCGTGGCGGCCACTACGCGCGCGTGCATGCAGACTCCTCGCGTCGAGCGAATACGGACAGCAACCAGAGTGACAGCAGAGGGTCAACGACACCCGGGCGCACGATGGCCACACACTCAATCGAGATGTCCAGGCCTGCTCACCAGTGCCGCACAACTGGGGCAAGGCCGTGTTTCTTTGCCGGAAAATCGTTCGACCATTCCGGTGGGGGCCATACTCTCTGCGACAACCCTGACCGCCCGCGCGGTCCTGGGCCGGGGGAACAAGTCGGGGATTCCGGGACGCAAGAGGGCGGAAGGGCAGCCGCGGATGCAAGGCACGGTCGACGGATTCAGTTACGGGGCCGTCACCCCATTGGTGGCCTATCTGATGGCCTGCCTCGGTGGCGCCCTCGGCCTGCGCTGCACCACCCGGTCCCTGCTGGTCACCCACTCCTGGCGCCCCGCCTGGCTGGCTCTCGGCTCGGCCGCGATCGGCTCCGGCATATGGACGATGCACTTCGTCGCCATGATGGGCTTCGCCATCGATGAGGCGCCGATCCACTACGACAAACCGATCACCTACGCGAGCCTCGGCCTCGCCATCGTCATGGTCGGTGTCGGGATCTTCATCGTCGGCTACCGGGGCGCGACCGGCACCGCTCTGTACACCGGCGGCACGATCACCGGTCTGGGCGTCGCGTCGATGCACTACCTCGGCATGGCCGGCGTCCGCTTCCACGGGCACTTCACCTACAACACGCTCACCGTCGCCGCCTCCGTCGTCATAGCGGTCGTGGCCGCCACCGCCGCCCTGTGGGCCGCCGGACGCGTGCGGGGATTCATGTGGAGCGTGGGGGCGAGCCTCGTCATGGGGCTCGCGGTCAGCGGAATGCACTACATGGGCATGGCAGCCCTGGGCGTCCACCTCGACGGCCCGTCCCACGCCGCCGGAGGAGTGCCGGAGCCGTCCGTGCTCGCGCCCATGCTGATCGGCCCGCTCGCCTTCCTGCTCCTCGCGGGCGTCGTCGTGATCTTCGATCCGCTCATGGTCATGGGCCGTCCCGTCCGGATGCCCGTCGAGGAGAAACCGGGTGTCCCGGCCGCCTCCGTCACCGCCCACCCGGACCGCCGTCCCGCCCTCCACGACGGGCGCCTGCCGGTCGGCACGGCCGAGCACCACGCCTCCCGGACCCCGCAGAACCGCTGATCCGGACCCGTTGTCAGTGGGGGGTCGTACGGTGGATGCCATGCGGCCCGTTTCCCACATCGAACGCACGGTGGCGCCCTTCGAGGTCGTCAGCCCCTACCAGCCCAGCGGTGACCAGCCGGCGGCCATCGCCGACCTGGCCAAGCGCATCGAGGCCGGTGAGAAGGACGTCGTCCTGCTGGGCGCGACCGGCACCGGCAAGTCCGCCACCACGGCGTGGATGATCGAGAAGCTCCAGCGCCCCACACTCGTGATGGCGCCGAACAAGACCCTGGCCGCCCAGCTGGCCAACGAGTTCCGCGAGCTGTTGCCGAACAACGCGGTCGAGTACTTCGTCTCGTACTACGACTACTACCAGCCCGAGGCCTACGTCCCCCAGTCGGACACCTACATCGAAAAGGACTCCTCGATCAACGAGGAGGTCGAGCGGTTGCGCCACTCGGCGACGAACTCGCTGCTCACTCGCCGTGACGTCGTCGTGGTCGCCTCGGTGTCCTGCATCTACGGCCTCGGCACTCCACAGGAGTACGTGGACCGGATGGTCCCCCTCCGCATCGGCGACGAGATCGACCGGGACGAACTGCTGCGCCGCTTCGTCGACATCCAGTACACCCGCAACGACATGGCCTTCAGCCGCGGCACCTTCCGGGTCCGCGGCGACACCATCGAGATCTTCCCGGTCTACGAGGAGCTGGCCGTCCGCATCGAGATGTTCGGCGACGAGATCGAGGCGCTGTCCACACTGCACCCGCTCACCGGCGAGATCATCAGCGACGACCAGCAGCTGTACGTCTTCCCCGCCTCCCACTATGTCGCCGGCCCCGAACGCATGGAGCGGGCCGTCAACGACATCGAGAAGGAGCTGGGAGAGCGCCTCGCCGAGCTGGAGAAGCAGGGCAAACTCCTGGAGGCCCAGCGCCTGCGGATGCGCACCACCTACGACATCGAGATGCTCCGCCAGATCGGCACCTGCTCCGGCGTGGAGAACTACTCGATGCACTTCGACGGCCGCCTGCCCGGCTCTCCGCCCAACACCCTGCTGGACTACTTCCCGGACGACTTCCTGCTCGTCATCGACGAGTCGCACGTCACCGTCCCGCAGATCGGCGCCATGTACGAGGGCGACGCCTCCCGCAAGCGCACCCTCGTCGACCACGGCTTCCGACTGCCCTCCGCGCTCGACAACCGCCCCTTGAAGTGGGAGGAGTTCCAGGAGCGCATCGACCAGACCGTCTACCTCTCGGCCACGCCGGGCACCTATGAGATGTCGCGCTCCGACGGCGTCGTCGAGCAGATCATCCGCCCGACCGGACTTGTCGACCCGGAGGTCGTCGTCAAGTCCACCGAGGGCCAGATCGACGACCTGGTGCACGAGATCCGCAAGCGCACCGAGAAGGACGAGCGCATCCTCGTCACCACGCTCACCAAGAAGATGGCCGAGGACCTCACCGACTACTTCCTGGAACTGGGCATCCAGGTGCGCTATCTGCACAGCGACGTCGACACCCTGCGCCGTGTCGAGCTGCTGCGCGAGCTGCGCGCAGGTGAGTACGACGTCCTGGTCGGCATCAACCTCCTGCGTGAGGGTCTCGACCTGCCCGAGGTGTCCCTGGTGGCGATCCTGGATGCCGACAAGGAAGGCTTCCTGCGCTCGGGCACCTCGCTGATCCAGACCATCGGCCGCGCGGCGCGCAATGTCTCCGGCCAGGTCCATATGTACGCCGACAAGATCACCCCGGCGATGGAGAGGGCCATCGAGGAGACCAACCGCCGCCGGGAGAAGCAGATTGCCTACAACAAGGCCAACGGCATCGACCCGCAGCCGCTGCGCAAGAAGATCAACGACATCGTCGCGCAGATCGCCCGCGAGGACGTCGACACCGAACAGCTCCTCGGCTCCGGCTACCGCAAGTCCAAGGACGGCAAGGGCGCCAAGGCGCCCGTCCCGTCGCTGGGCGGCAAGGCGGCCAAGGGCGCGAAGGCCGGCAAGGCCGCCAAGGGCAAGGCGGTGCCCACGGACCGTCCGGCGGCCGAACTCGCCGAGCAGATCGAGGAGATGACCGAACGCATGCGTGCCGCCGCTGCGGAGCTGCAGTTCGAGATCGCGGCCCGGCTGCGCGACGAGGTCTCGGAGATGAAGAAGGAACTGCGTCAGATGCGGGAAGCCGGACTCGCCTGAGGCGACGCCACCCCGCCGGACCTCGGTATACGCGCCAAGTGTTGCAACCCCGACACAAAGCGCGAGCCGGGGTTCGGCACTGTCGGTGCGCCTGCGTAGGGTTTTGGACAACCGCGCGCTGCGCGGCAACAGGGGATCATCGAGAGGGGAAATCAGCGGTGTCCGTCAACTTGAGCAAGGGTCAGGCCATCAGCCTGGAGAAGAAGGACGGGGCCACCCTGACCGCGGTCCGCATGGGGCTCGGCTGGCAGGCGGCGAAGCGGCGCGGCCTGTTCGGCTCCCGCACCCGGGAGATCGACCTGGACGCCTCGGCGGTCCTCTTCGCCGAGAAGCAGCCGGTCGACGTCGTCTTCTTCCGCCACCTGGTGAGCGACGACGGCTCCGTCCGCCACACCGGCGACAACCTCGTCGGGGGCGTCGGCCAGGGCGGTGACGACGAGGCGATCCTGGTGGACCTGCAGCGCGTTCCGGTCCACATCGACCAGATCGTCTTCACCGTGAACTCCTTCACGGGCCAGACCTTCCAGGAGGTGCAGAACGCGTTCTGCCGCCTCGTGGACGAGACTAACGGCCAGGAACTCGCCCGCTACACGCTGGACGGCGGCGGTGACTACACCGCCCAGATCATGGCGAAGGTGCACCGCGCGGGCTCGAGCTGGTCGATGACCGCCCTGGGCACCGCGGCCAACGGCCGCACCTTCCAGGACCTGATGCCGGCGATCCTGCCGCACCTGTAGGACCGCCGGCTCGACCGGCAGCGCGCACGACACAGCGACACAGGGGGGGCGACGGCGATGACGGCCGAGCTGGTGCGGGGGCAGAACCACCCGCTGTCCCAGAACCGGCTGGTGATCCGGATCTCGGCCGCGGCGCCGGTCCTGACCGGAGCCATGCTCGGCGACGAGAACGGCTTGGTGCACGGCCCCCAGTGGGTGGCTCATCCCGGCGCCCCCGCCCTGCCCGGCGTCGAGGTGCCCCGGCAGGCCGCCACCCGACACCGGCTGGCGGTCGACCTGGGCGCCCTGCCCGAGGCCGTGCACCGCGTCGACGTCTTCCTCGCCCTGCCCACAGAAGCCGGGGGACCATTCCGGTTCGGTGCCGTCGCCGCCCCGCACGCCACGATCGAGGGCCTCGACGGCACCGAACTCGCCTGCTACACCCTCACCGGCCTGGACAGCGAGACGGCCGTGTTCGCCCTGGAGCTGTACCGCAGACAGGGCGCCTGGAAGGTGCGTGCGACGGGTCAGGGCTACGCGGCCGGGCTCACCGCGCTCCTCGCCGACCGGGGACTGCGCGAGAGCGCCGACCTCGCCTCCGCCGTCCATGAGGCATCGGCCCAGGATTCCTCCCGCGCACTGCCGACACCGCCCTCTGCGAGGTCACAGGACGACTCGCGGGCTCCCGCACCGTACGACACCTCCGCGACCGTGCCGCCCGACCTGTCCGCCGCCACAGCGCGCGACACCCCGCCGTCCCTGCCGCACGACCCTCACCTGCCCGAGTCGCGGGACACCACTGCCTCCGGGCCGTCGAGGCGGCCCCTCGCGGACTCCCCTGAGCAGCCGCAGCCGGCACCCTCGCGGGGCGGACGGAACCCGTACGACGCCGACGCGTCCAGCACCGCCCCGCGAGACCCCGGCGCCCGGGTCGACTACACGCACCCCGGCCGCCGCCCGCACGGCACACCGCCCCCGGCGGGCCCGGCCGCCGACGACCGGCCCGCGCCGCCCGTCGCCGGCGACGCCGTGGGCTGGTCGATGGAGGAGCGGCTGTACAACCAGGTCTGGGGCATGTTCGAGGACCTGGCCCGCACGACGGCCGCGTACCGCAGCGCCGTCGACTTCGCCGACTCCCGCCTGGAAAAGGATCTCGACCAGGCTCTCACCGACCCCCGCGGCCGGCTCGGCACCGCGGGCGACACCGCGCGCGAGGCGGCCCACGCCCGCCGGGCGCAGCTGGTGGACCAGGCGCGCGCGGTCCTCGACCGAGACCTCGCCCAGCTCAGCGCCGAGTCCGAGGTGGTCGAGCCCGCGCTTCCGCCTGCCTACGCCCGTTGGGACAACCCCGTCTGGCACGGCTACCACGTGCCCGCCGAGCCACCGATGGCCCTGCGCCTCGGTGATCTCCATCTGCCGGAGAGCGCGGTGCTGAGCATCCCCCTGCTGGTCAGGCTTCCGCTCGAGCGCGGCTTGTGGCTCGACAGCGGCGCGGCGGCGGCCGACGGCTTCCTGGACTCCGCCGAACTGCGGCAGCTGGCCCTGGAGGCGGCGGTGGCGCTCGCGGCACGGCTGCTGGCCGTACATCCGGCGGGGGACTTCGCCCTGCAGGTCATCGACCCGGCCGGCGCCGGGACCGCGGCGTTTGGCCCGCTCCTGCGGGCCGGCGTGCTCGCGTGCCCTCCTGCGACCGAGGCGGCGGGGGTGGCGGAGCTGCTGGAACGGCTCACCCGGCGGGTCGACCTGGTGCAGATGGCGTTGCGCGGCGGCGCGCCCGAGTCGCTGCCGGCCGATGTCGACACCGCCAGGCAGCTGCTGATCGTCCACGACTTCCCGCACGGTTTCGACGACCGGGCGGTGACCCGGCTGCGCTATCTGGCCGACGAGGGGCCCGCCGTCGGCGTGCACCTCCTGCTGGTGGCGGACCGTGCGGATGCCGCTGCTTACGGCCCCCTGCTCGATCCGCTGTGGCGTTCGCTGATGCGACTCACGCCCGTCCCCGACGACCACTTCGCCGACCCCTGGGTCGGGCACGCTTGGACCTACGAACCCTCGCTGGTGCCGACGGGAAGCCAGATCGTGCACCAGGTCCTCACTGAGGTGGCGCGAGCCATCACCAAGCACAGGTAAAGGTCTCCGACCAGGGACTTTAGCCCTCATTCTGCCTTTCTCTTTACCTTTCCTTGGTGATTGAGGTACTGTCTTCCGTACGGAGGGGAGTACTCCCTGACTGCGGCGCACCCATCAGTACGGACCGGTTCCGGTCCCGGGGCGTCGGCCCGACGCGGGTGGAAGAGACCTCCGGCAGCGACGACGCTGATGTTTGCCGCTACGTAAGCCGGAGGAGCAATGGACGTTTCCGTGACCCTATGGGTCCTGACCATCGTGGGTCTCGCCGCCCTGATCGCGGTCGACTTCTTCATCGGGCGCAAGCCTCATGACGTGTCGATCAAGGAAGCCGGTATCTGGACCGTCGTCTGGATCGTCCTGGCCGGGCTCTTCGGCCTCGGTCTCCTCGTCTTCGGCGGCGGACAGCCTGCCGGTGAGTTCTTCGCCGGCTTCATCACCGAGAAGTCACTGAGCGTCGACAACCTCTTCGTCTTCGTCCTGATCATGGCGAAGTTCGCGGTGCCCACCCAGTACCAGCAGCGCGTCCTGCTCGTCGGCGTACTCATCGCCCTGGTCCTGAGAGCCATCTTCATCGCCGCGGGAGCCGCGATCCTCGCCAGCTTCTCCTGGGTGTTCTACCTCTTCGGCGCCTTCCTGATCTGGACCGCCTGGAAGCTCATCCAGGAGGCCCGCGCGGACGAGGAGGACGAGGAGTACGAGGAGAACAAGCTGCTGAAGGCGGTGGAGCGCAGGTTCGGCGTGGCCGATCGCTACCACGGCACCAAGCTGTGGATCCAGCAGAACGGCAAGCGGGTCATGACCCCGATGCTGGTCGTGATGCTCGCCATCGGCACCACGGACGTCCTCTTCGCCCTGGACTCCATCCCCGCGATCTTCGGCCTGACCCAGGACCCGTACATCGTCTTCACCGCCAACGCCTTCGCCCTCATGGGTCTGCGGCAGCTGTACTTCCTCATCGGCGGCCTGCTGAAGAAGCTGGTCCACCTCTCGTACGGTCTGTCGGTCATCCTCGGCTTCATCGGCGTCAAGCTGGTGCTGCACGCCCTGCACGAGTCCGGCGTCCACGTCCCCGAGATCAGCATCCCGGTCTCGCTCGGCGTGATCTGTGCGGTCCTGGTCGTCACCACCATCACCAGCCTGATGGCCGGCAGAAGGCAGGCCGCCGTCGAGGCGGCGCACACCGACGGCGAAGGCGCCTCGAAGGGCAGCGTCGACGCCTGACCGAACCTGTGAGCGGTACGGCCGTGGCGGGAGCGGGACTGCGCGCAGCGCACACCCGCTCCCGCCGGTGCCGGTCCCCGCCACGGAAAGGATGCGAGGTATCCGAAAAGAACAGAATGCGAACCCTGTACGTCTCTGCGACTATCGCGGCATGATCACTCGGCTCCGGTCGCTCACCCGGCAATGGACGATCCTCGTGCCCGTCCTCGCGATCGTCCTCCTGGCCTTCACCTGGGGCCGTGACCTGCCGGGCGCGGTCGTCGCGCTGGTGACCCTGGTACTCGCCGGCTCCGTCCTGGCGGCGGTGCACCACGCCGAAGTCGTCGCCCACCGAGTCGGCGAGCCCTTCGGCTCCCTGGTGCTCGCCATCGCCGTCACGATCATCGAAGTGGCCCTGATCGTCACCTTGATGGCCGACGGCGGTGACAAGACTTCCACCCTTGCAAGGGACACGGTCTTCGCCGCCGTGATGATCACCTGCAACGGAATCGTCGGCATCTGCCTGCTCGCCGCCTCCCTGCGGCACGGCACCGCGGTCTTCAACCCCGAGGGCACCGGCGCCGCCCTGGCGACCGTGGCGACGCTCGCCACGCTCAGCCTGGTCCTGCCGACCTTCACCACCAGCAAGCCCGGCCCCGAGTTCTCCTCGGTACAGCTGACCTTCGCCGCGCTGTCCTCACTGATCCTGTACGGCCTGTTCGTGGCCACCCAGACCGTCCGCCATCGCGACTACTTCCTCCCGATCACCAGACAGGGCGAGGTCATCACCGCCGACGACCACGCTGCACCGCCGTCCGCGCGCACCGCCTGGATCAGCCTCGGCCTGCTCGGCCTGGCCCTGATCGGCGTGGTCGGCCTGGCCAAGGGCGTGTCGCCCACCATCGAGTCGGGTGTGGAGGCGGCCGGCCTGCACCATGCCGTCGTCGGTGTGATCATCGCCCTGCTCGTCCTGCTGCCGGAGACGATCGCCGCGCTGCGCTCCGCACGCCGCGACCGGGTGCAGACCAGCCTCAACCTCGCACTCGGCTCGGCCATGGCCAGCATCGGTCTGACCATCCCGGCCGTCGCCCTCGCCTCCATCTGGCTCTCCGGACCACTCGTCCTCGGCCTCAGCTCGACCCACATGCTGCTGCTCGCGCTGACCGTCGTGGTCAGTTCCCTGACCGTGGTGCCGGGACGGGCCACCCCCCTGCAGGGCGGAGTCCACCTGGTGATCTTCGCGGCCTACCTGGAACTGGCGATCAACCCGTAGCGCTTTCTCCGGTGCCGACCGGTCAGCCGGTGGCCGGCTCCACAGCCGGTACGGGCACCGGCTGGGTCTCGGGGAGCATGGCGAAGCACGCGAGGCTGAGCAGCGAGACGCCGGTGAGATAGGCACCCACGCTCCACGGGATCCGCCCGCTGTGCTGTGCGAGCGCCGTGGCCACGATCGGGGTGAGCGCGCCGCCCAGGACTCCGCCGAGGTTGTAGCCCACCGCGGCACCGGTGCAGCGCACCCGCGCCTCGTACAGCTCCGGCAGGTAGGCGGCGATCACTGCGAACATGGTGATGAAGGCGGCCAGGGCGCCCAGGATGCCGAGGAACATCAGCAGGGGCTGGCCGGTGGCCAGCAGCGCGACCATCGGGAGCATCCACAGACAGCAGGCCGCGCACCCCGTCAGACACATCGGCCGGCGCCCGTAGCGGTCGCCGAGCAGTGCCATGAGCGGGGTGAGCGCCGCTTCCACCACCACCGCGGCCATGACACAGGTCAGCATCACCGTCCGGCTCACCCCGAGCCGCTCCGTCGCGTACGCCAGCGACCAGGTCGTCACCGCGTAGAAGATCGCGTACCCCGCGGCCAGTGCCCCCGCCGTCAGCAGCACCAGCCGTCCGTGATGCCGTACGACCTCGAGGAACGGCACGCGCGCGTGGTCGTCGATCTCCAGAAAGCGAGGACTCTCGGCGATCGACGAGCGCAGCCACAGCCCGGCCAGCGCCAGGACTCCAGCCGCCCAGAACGGCACCCGCCATCCCCACGAGGCGAACGCGGCATCGGACAGTCCCGCCGACAGCGCGAGCACCACCCCGTTGGCGAGTACGAACCCGAAAGCGGGCCCCACCTGCGGAAAACTGGACCAGAGGGCGCGTCGGCCGGGCGGTGCGTGCTCGACCGTCAGCAGCACCGCGCCGCCCCACTCCCCGCCGAGGCCGAGCCCCTGCAGGAAGCGCAGGACGAGCAGCAGCACGGGCGCGGCCACACCGATCGATCCGTACGTCGGCAGACAGCCCACGGCGACCGTCGAGGCGCCGGTGACCAGCAGCGAGAGAACCAGCACCGGCCGCCGTCCGCGCCGGTCGCCCAGGTGCCCGAACAGCACCGAGCCCAGCGGCCGGGCCACGAACCCCGCCCCGAACGTCGCGAACGCCGCCAGCGTCCCCGCGAGCGGCGAGAACGTCGGGAAGAACAGCGGCCCCAGGACCAGGGCGGCCGCCGTGCCGTACACGAAGAAGTCGTAGAACTCGATCGCTGTCCCCGCCGCGGAGGCGGCGGCGAGTCGCAGCATCGACGGTGCGCTTACGGTGCGTGTAGCTTCCATGATGCGTCAACTACCCACGGTGATCACGGGTTACGGGGGGCGCATGGAGGTGACGAAGCGACCGGAGTGTGCGCCGAGGCGACGGCGTGCACGGCTCGCCGGCCGCTCCGGCCACCGTGATAGACCGGGTGCGAACGGCGGTCGTCGGCGTACCGCCCCGAACGGACCGGAGGAAACGTGCCCCGCACCCTGGCCAACGCCCCGATCATGATCCTCAACGGGCCCAACCTGAACCTGCTCGGCCAGCGCCAGCCCGAGATCTACGGCAGGGACACACTGGCCGACATCGAGGCGCTGTGCGCCAAGGCAGCGGCCGCGCACGGCGGCACGGTGGACTTCCGGCAGTCCAACCACGAGGGCGAGCTGGTCGACTGGATCCACGAGGCGCGCCTGAACCACTGCGGGATCGTCATCAACCCCGGCGCCTACTCCCACACGTCGGTCGCGATTCTGGACGCACTCAACACCTGTGACGGACTGCCCGTGCTGGAGGTGCACATCTCCAACATCCACCAGCGCGAGTCGTTCCGGCATCACTCCTACGTCTCGCTGCGCGCGGACGGAGTGATCGCCGGATGCGGAGTGCAGGGGTATGTCTTCGGCGTGGAGCGCGTGGCCGCCCTGGTGGGTGCGGCCCAGGCCGACGCGTAGTCGGAACCCGCGGCCGGGCCCGGGTTCGGCGACAAACGGCTCGCCTGCAGCCGGCCTGCCTACAGACGGCCCGCCTCCACGATCCGCCGCAGGAAGCGCCGCGTGCGCTCCTGCTGCGGGTCGCCGAAGACCTGCTCGGCGGTGCCGCGCTCCAGGACGACTCCACCGTCCAGAAAGCAGATCTGGTCGGCGACGTCCCGCGCGAAGCCCATCTCGTGCGTCGCCAGCACCATGGTCATGCCGTCGTCCTTCAGGCCCCGGACCACCTCCAGCACCTCGCCGACGAGTTCGGGGTCGAGCGCTGCCGTGATCTCGTCCAGGAGCAGCAACCGGGGGCGCACGGCAAGGGCCCGTACGATCGCCACACGCTGCTGCTGACCGCCGCTGAGCCGGTCGGGGTAGGCATCCGCCTTGTCACCCAGTCCCAGGCGCTCCAGCAGTCCCCTGGCCCGTTCCTCGGCCTCCGCGCGGGAGGCGCCGTGCACCCGGCGCGGCCCCAGCGTGATGTTGTCCAGCACGCTCATGTGCGGAAAGAGGTTGTACGCCTGGAAGACCACGCCGATCCGGCGCCGTACCGCGTCCTGGTCGACGCGGGGATCGGTGATCTCCTCGCCGTCCAGCCAGATCGCGCCGTCGTCGATGTCCTCCAGGAGATTGGCACAGCGCAGCAGCGTGGACTTGCCCGAGCCGGAGGCGCCGATCAGCGCGGTCACCGTGTGCGGCGCGACCGCCAGATCGACGTCCCGCAGCACGACGGAGCCGCCGAAGGTCTTGCGGACGGACTCCATGCGCAGAACGGGCGCTTCCGCGTCGCTCATAGCGATCCTCCCTGGGCCCGCTGCCGGTCCATCCGGGCCGTCACCCAGTCCGTGAAGCGAGTCATCGGAATGGTCAGCGCCACGAACACCAGACCGGCGACGATGTACGGCGTGTAGTTCAGACTGCGGCCCACGATGATGTCGGCCGCCCGCACGGCGTCCACCGCGCCGCCGATCGACACCAGACCGGTGTCCTTCTGCAGCGACACCAGGTCGTTGAGCAGCGGTGGCACCTGACGTCGTACCGCCTGGGGCAGTACGACGTAGCGCAGGGCCTGTCGATTGGTGAGGCCCAGTGAGCGGGCCGCGGCGCGCTGCGAAGGGTGGATCGACTCGATGCCGGCCCGGAAGACCTCGGCCACGTACGCCGAGTACGTCAGTGTCAGCGCCGTACCGCCCAGGAGCACCGGATCGACCGTCACGCCCTGCAGCCGCAGCGCCGGCACGCCCAGGACCACGATCATCAGGTTGATGATCAGCGGAAGGCCGCGGAAGAAGTCGGTGTACGCCGCCGCCAGTACGCGCAGCGGGAAGAACACCGGGCCGCGCAGGGTGCGCGCGATCGCGATCAGCATGCCGAGAACCAGGACGGCGACGCCGCAGACCGCGAGCAGGCGGACGTTCAGCCACAGCCCTTCGAGGACCTTCGGTAGCGCCTCGCGCGCGTACTGTGCGCTGAAGAACGTCTCCTTGGTGCGCGGCCAGCCCGGTGCGTTGACCACGACCAGGTAGAGCACGACGGCCGTGAGCAGGGTCGAGAGCGCCGCGACGGCCGTGGCACGGCGGGCACGCGCGCGTTTGTACCGCTCGCGCTCCAGGCGCCGTTCGGAGGGCACGTAGCCGTCACCGGCGCCGCCGGTCGTGTCGTCCTTGCTGTCGGCTCCCTCCCGGGCCGACTCGTCCTTGGCGAGCGTCACTTGAGCACCGGGGCGTCGACGGCGTCGGAGAGCCACTGCTTCTCGAGCTTCGCCAGCGTGCCGTCCTTGCGCAGCGCGTCCACGGCGCCGCTCACACATGAGGTGAGCGCACTGCCCTTGTCCAGAACCAGCCCGAACTGCTCGGGCGTACCGCCCTGGTTCTCGAACTGGCCGACGATCTTCGCGTTCGTCACCTCGGCCGAGGTGATGTAGAACGCGGTCGGCAGGTCGACCACGATGGCGTCGACCTGACCGTTCTTCAGCGTCGACTTGGCCTGGTCGTTCTTGGCGTAGACGGCGGCCTCCTGGTTCGGCTTCACCACGTCGGAGATGTAGTCGAGGCTCGTGGTGCCCACCTGGGCGCCCAGCTTGAGGTCCTTCAGGTCCGCGATGCTCGTCGCCTTGGCGGCCTTGCTGCCCTTCAGCGCGATGACGGCCTGGCGCACGTCGTAGTAGCCGGAGGAGAAATCGACGGCCTTCTTGCGTTCAGCGCTGATCGACACCTGGTTGATGTCGAAGTCGAAGGTCTTCACGCCGGGCGCGAACGCCTTGTTGAACGGCACGCTCTGCCATACGACCGCGCTCTTGTCATAGCCCAGTTGCCGGGCCGCGGCGTAGGCGACCGCCGACTCGAAGCCCTTGCCGTTCGCGGGTTTGTCGTCCTTGAACCAGGGCTCGTACGCCGGTTCGTCCGTCGCGATCGTCAGCTTTCCGGGCGTCCTGGTGGCCAGCTTTCCCTTGGCGCAGCTCTTCGCGGCCGAGCCGGACGGGGAGGCCGACGCTTTCTCCTCGGGCTGCGGCGCACAGCCGACAGCGGTGGCGAGCAGGGCTACGGTGGCGGCGGCCAGCGCACCGCGCAGGGCGCGAGGGGCAAGGTACATGGCGGGAGATTGGCAGTGAACCCCGACGATTGTCCAGGTCACGACGACAACTGTCCGGATATTGGGAGCGGGTGTTGCGGTCGTGTGAACACCGCGCACGGAGCGGGCCCTTGGCCAGGGCCGCCGGTCGAGGGCGGGGTAGGAGACCGGCGGCCCCACCGCACAGGAGCCGTCATCCTCTGCGGGGCTGCTCCCAGTTGACTGCGTGACGCTGTGCGCCGGGAGCGCGCACGCGCCTCCAGCGTGTGCGAATGGTTCACACGGGGCGCGCACCGTGAAGAACGCGCCCGCGCTCACCATCCGCGCCGGGCGCTCACCACCCCCGCGCGTGCCATTCCGGCAGATGCGGCCGCTCCGAGCCCAGCGTCGTGTCGTTGCCGTGCCCGGGGTACACCCAGGTCTCATCGGGCAGCGCGTCGAAGATCTTCGTCTCCACGTCGTGGATCAGGCTGGCGAAGGCCTTCGGATCCTTGCGCGTGTTGCCGACGCCGCCCGGGAACACAAAAGCACATCCATGGGTAACATGCAAGGGTGACAGTCACCCTCGGGATCATCCGCACCCTGGTCTTCCTCTACGCCCGGATCAGCGAAGATCCGCGCGACAAGAGGCGCGGCGTCAAGCGCCAGTTGGAGGACCTCCGCAGGTTCGCCGCCGACAACAACTGGGAGGTCGGTGGCGAGTACGTCGAGAACGACGTCAGCGCCCACAGCGGCGAGGAACGCCCGGAGTATGACCGGCTGATGGCCGACGTCCTCGCCGCCGCAACGCAGCCTGGAACCCGCGTCATCCTCGCCGGCTACCACCCATCACGAGTCTGGCGCCGCCGCGTTGAGCGTGCCCAGGCAATCGAGGATCTGCGCTCCGCCCGGTGCTTCGTGGCCTTCGAGTCCGGCGGGTTCTTCAACATGACCAAGGCCAGCGACCGCAGCCAGCTCGCCAACCTCGGCGAGAGCGACACCGCAGAGTCCGAGGTGAAGTCCGAGCGGGTGGCGCGAGCAGCCTTGGAGCGCGCCCAGGAAGGGCGGTCCAACGGCCAAGTCGCCTACGGCTGGCGCCGCCAGTATGAGTACGACGACCGCGGCCAGGTCAGCGGCTTCCACGACATCGAGCACCCCGAGCAGGCCCCGGTCGTCCGCGAGATCGTGACCCGCCTGCTCTCTGGTGACACCCTGATCGGCATTACCACCGACCTCAACAAGCGCGGCATTGCCTCCCCGGGCGCCGGCCAGAACCGCAAGCACCGCACCCTCGGCCAGAACGAGGACGGCAGCTTGTGGAACAAGACCTCGGTCAAGAAGGTGGCCCTGCGCCCGGCCAACGCGGGGATCCGTGTGCACCGCGGCGTCGAGTACCCGGCCGCGTGGCCCGCCCTCGTCAGCCCCGAACAGCACGCTCGGGTCAAGGAGCTGTTCGCCACCCGCGCCGAGAGCCGGGAGAAGCCGGGGCAACGCCGCTACCTGCTGTCATGGGGCGAGATCGCCACTTGCGGAGTCTGCTGCGGCCACCTGCGCGTGGCCATGCGCGGCAACGCCAAACGGGGAGCTCGTAAGCCCACCTACTGCTGCGCCAGCAACGCGGGCTGTGTGGGCCGCAACATGGAGGCGCTGGACAGGTTCGTCGAGACGATCGTCGTAGGCGTGCTGTCCGACCCTGGCGCCTCCGATGTCTTCCAGCCCGACGAGAGCGCCGCCCTGGCCGCTCTGGAACGTGCCGAGGGGCTACGGGCCCGGCAGACGGCCGCTGCCGATGACTTCGCTGAGGGTCACATCACCAGGGAGCAACTGCGCCGGATCACGCAGAAACTGAAGGGGCAGATCGACGAGGCTATGGCGGAGGCGCGGCGGCTTCAGCCCGTGGACATGTCCGCGCTCGATGGGCTGATCGGGCCGCAGGCGGGGGAGAAGTGGAAGCGCCTGGAGGTCACGCAGAAGCGTCGCGTCCTCGAGGCGATCCGCATGCGCATCAAGATCTTCCCGGCGGCCAGAAAGGGGCCCGGCTTCGACGACTCCACCATCGAGGTCACTTGGAAGGGCGCTGCTGGCGATTGAGAGGGAGGCCTATTCAGGGTCTGAGGTGGACAAGTCTGCGGTGCTACCGTCCGCGTTCACCCCGACGTGACTGACCAGGCCCGGATGCTGACGCTTGATCTCGTTCAGCTGCCACTCGGACAGCTTTGACCCTGGCTCAGCGCCGGCCCGCCCCTTGGCGCTAGGGCCAAGCCAGCCGGCCCTGCGCGCCCGACCGATCCATGTCCGGATGGTTTCCTCCGGCCGCCCGTACGCCTCCGCCATGCGTCGCGTCGCGCCCCGAGGTTGGCCTGGCGCTGTTTCCCGCAGATATGACAAGGCCACGTCCCGCAAGAAGTCATCCGTCAGCGGCGTGCGACCCGCCGGCACCGACTGCGCGGCTGACGGCGTGCCCGGGAGTTCGTTGGTGAGGTTCGCGGAAATGTGCGCGCGCACGTAGTCCAGGAGCGTGCCGATCGGGATCTGTCGCATCAGCGTGCCCGTAATCTCCACCGAGCCTGACGGGTCTGCGCTGACCTCGATGCGCGAGACCTTCAGCCCGCGCTCAGTGCGGACGACGTCGCCCTCGACCTGCCACACCTCGCTGCGCGCCCCGGTGGCCGGGTGCGCCTCGAACCCGAAGTGATCGGGGTCTACGGTCTCGCGGATGTCGAGCCTGATGTCGTCCTGCGCGCCCGGCAGCAGGAAACCAGTGGGGGGTTCGGCGGCTGTCACCGGGTGAGCATCCCAAACCTGGTGACAGCGTGCAACGGCCACCCCCTATCACCGGGTCATGTCACCGGGTCGATCGACATGGTTGAAATATGTGGCCGGGTCTGTCAAGGTGGCTACATGACCGCAACGGTGGCGGAGAAAATCCGCTCTCGCCTGCAGGTACGCCGCGATTTGCCCATGCCCGAGGAACGCCGGGCGATCAGGGAAGCGGCGGACCTCTCGCAGCAGGAACTGGCCGACGCCATCGGCGTCACCCGCCAGGCAGTAAGCCACTGGGAAGCCGGCATCAGGACCCCACGGGGCATCTTCCTGGACCGGTACATCGACGCCATCCGGGCGATGCGCGACCGGGACGCGGCGTGAGTGAGAACATCACGCTTCGCAAGCTGCCGGGGGAGTCGACCAGCGACTTCATCGCCCGCATCGTCGCGGCTCGCCCCCCGCTCACCGGCGAAGAGAAGGCCGCACTCCGGACGATCTTCCGCCCGGTGATCGAGGCCCCGGAGCCGCACGCTCCCAGCAGCGTCGAGTCGACCGCCGCGTGAAAGCGGCCCCCGCCAGACCGCAGGTGTTCCAGCACCAACGCGACAGGGGCCCATCCGAACCAGAAACGCCGAAGCCCCGGGGCTGATCGCTGGCAGGCGACCCCGAGGCTCCAACAAGAACGGACGTGAGAACAGCATGGCACAGCCGACCATCGCATCGCGCATCGACTTCCAGCCGACCGGCCGCGCGCTCCCGTACATCCCCGCTCCCGTCGATCGGCACCCCGAGAACATCGCCGCCGAGCTTGGCCTGGCGGAGGGCGTCACCCTCGACCAGCTCTGCGCCGCGCTGCCGGCCGTGGTCGACCAGGCCATGCGGACCGCGCTGCCCGGCCACTACTCGCGGGAGGTGGCGGAGCGGATCGCCGCTGGCATGATCGCCCGCCTCCGCCAGCGGTACGAGGACAAGCCGTCCGCGTGCCAGTACCGGGACTGCGAAGACACCGAGCCCGGCCACTACGACCACTACAACCACAGGCTTCGTGTGACCGGCGAGGACGGCAGCACCATCCTCGACGCCGGCATGGCCGCACTGTCCGGCAGTGAAGCGGGCGCGGTCGTCTACGTCCGCAACGAGGAGTTCACCGACGCGGCCGCCGTCCGCGCGAAGACCGCCGAGATTCGGCAGCTGCTCGACGAGGCCGACGCCATGGCCGACCGAGTGTTCGCCGACCACAAGGCCCGCGGGTGACAGCCCGTCCCGGCCGCCGTGCACCCCGCCTGACCCTCGTGGCCGGGCGGGGCCACACGGCAACCGACCACAACCTCGCGCGCAACCGATACGGCCTGAGCATCCGTGAGGCCCGCGCCGAGATCCGCCGGCTCACCGCACGCGGCTGGCAGCTGTGGGAGATCCGCAGCCGCTTCTACGACCAGACCTGACCACCGCGAGGCCGCTCCACATGGAGGAACCCGCATTCGGCCGAGCCCTCGCGAAACGGACCACAGCGTGACAACACGACGAAGGGGCCCAGCAGCCGCACTGCTAGACCCCACCCCGACGTCGAACCACGTCCCCACCAGCGTAGAACACGACGCCGACAGCCAGCCCAGTGAACAGCCCATGGACATGGACCAGTTCCGGCAGCAGTGGGCACGCGAGTGCGGACGCCGCACAGCCGTACTCGGCTCCATCCGAGCCCACCTCGAAGAGCAGCC
The DNA here is from genome assembly GCF_001514035.1 of Streptomyces yokosukanensis. Lineage (GTDB taxonomy): Bacteria > Actinomycetota > Actinomycetes > Streptomycetales > Streptomycetaceae > Streptomyces > Streptomyces yokosukanensis. Next base: position 262,881 of record NZ_KQ948213.1, read on the forward strand.
GAGCCCACGCACCATCCGCACCGCCGCACGCGGCTGGTGCGCACAGATCACCGCCATGGCCGACGACGTCATCACGGCCCGCAGGAACCAGGAGCACGAGTGACCACCGAGCAGCAGACAGCGGCAGAGACGCCGCTCGATGGTGCCCTCTGGCTCGTACAGCGCGAGTTCGCCGTCTTCCTGGCCGACCACCCGGAGCTGCCTCAGTGCTCCGGCGTCGGTCGCGGCCACGATCCAGCGACGTGCGATCAGCGAGGCAAGCACCCATCTGTGCCCTTCACCCGCGGGCACACGACGGACGCCGAGCAGATCCGCCGCCAGCTCGCCCAACGGCCTCAGAACATCGGCGTGTTCGTCGGGGGCTGCCGCGGTCCGGCCGGCGAGCAGCTCATCGTCATCGACAGCGACCGCCCGGGTGCAATCGAGGACGTGGCCCAAGCCCGCGGCCAGGCATGGGCGCCAACGATGCGGGTCCGTACCGCGAAGGGGTATCACGACTACCTCTGGGCGCCCGCCGAGCTGAAGCTGGGCAATGGCTTGGGCGCGTTGAAGGGCGAGTTCGACGGAGACGTACGCGCCGGGAACGCGTTCGTCATCGGGCCCGGATCCCTCCATGCATCCGGCGTCATCTACACCCTGGAGAACCCTGAGCAGCCGCCCGTGCACGCCCCTGAGTGGCTCACCGAGGCACTGCTCGCCCGGCCCGAGAAGCCCGCGACACCTCCGGTCTCCGGCGTCGTCCTGAGCGTGGAGCGCCTCGACTCCTACACGCGAAGAGTGGTTCAGGAGGAGTGCGACGCCATCGCCAGTGCACCCGACGGCGATCAGAACAACACGCTCAACACGGCCGCGTTCAACCTCGGCACTCTGGTCGGAGCGGGCGCACTCGGCGAGTCCGAGGCCCGCGAACACCTGCTCGCGGCGGCACGCGCGGGCAACCATCCCGACGGGCGCGCCATCCCCACCGTCGAATCTGGGCTCCGCGCCGGGATAGCGGAACCTCGGCATCCATGGCCGCCCGTGGGCCGCGAGCACGCCAGGAACGACTTCTCTCACGTGCTCGTTCCGGACCTGGCCGACGACGAACTCAACGACGAAGAGGAACCCCAGCAGGATCGCCTGATCGGGAAGTTGCCCGCCGCCTTCTACGACCGTCGCGAAGTCTTGAAGAGGATCCGCCAGTACGCGCACGCGATGTGCTGCTCTTCCGATGTGGTGCTGTACGCCACACTGGCTCGTCTCTCGGGCATGGTCGACCACCGAGTCAAGGTCCAGACGGGCGTCAAGAAGCCCGCCTCGCTGAACCTGTTCGTCGGTGTCATCGATACCTCGGGCAGCAACAAGAGCTCATCCAACGAGGTATCCGAAGACCTGCTTGAAGCGCCAGAAGACCGGGACTTCCTGGACGGCGTTCCCCTCGGAACGGGTGAGGGCATCGCCGAGGCGATGATGGGTGAGGTCGAGCGCGAGGACTTCAGCCAGCTCGACAAGAAGAACAACCCCAAGGTCATCAAAGCCCGCGAACAGGTGCGGCACAACCTGTACTTCTACCAGGACGAAGGCGAAGGGCTGATCCGCATCGGCTCTCGCGACGGGTCGTCCCTGTGGCCCTCGATCCGATCGGCATGGCAGTCCGGCACGCTGGGGCAGACAAATGCTTCTGCCGAGCGCCGCCGGTTCATTAAACGCGGCACCTACGCGATGGGCATGGTGGTCGGCTTTCAGTTCACCAATGCCCTTGTCGTCCTGCGGGACAGCGTCACCGGCACCGCGCAGCGCTTCGTCTGGTGCGTGGCCATCGACCCGGACATCCCGATGGACCCGATCCCCTGCCCGGACATCGACTTTGGCGGCCCGCAGGACGTCTACGGGCCCACGCTCATGACGATGCCCGACGAGATCAAGCGGAAGATCCGGACCGAGCTGGTGCTACGGCAGGCCGGGAAGATGCAGATCGACCCACTCGACACGCATGCGAACCTGGCGAAGACGAAGCTGGCCGGCCTGCTCGCGCTTCTCGACGGTGCCCGCTTGGAGATCACGGCCGAAGACTGGGACCTCGCCGAGCAGATGTGGGCGACCAGCTGTGAGCTGCGTGCCGCAATCCTGCAGCGCGCATCCCGGGAAGAAGCCGCGGCCGCTCAGGCGAAGCGTGACGAACGTGTCGAGGACGCGGTGAAGACGCACGCTGCCGTCGCCCGCGTCGATGCCCGCCTGGAGACCCGGGCCCGTTGGTGCGTGAAGAAGATCCGCGAAGGCGTACGCCGCGAGCAACTGATGGAGAAGGCCAGTAGTAAGTGGCGCAAGGAAGTCCCCGCCGGGTACGAATTCGCGCTTTCGAAGGGCTGGCTGGTGGAGGACGACGAGGGCCGCGCCGAGGTGGGGGACGGTGCCCCATGACGCGCTGGACCCCCTGGACCCCTGGACCCCGCTGGACCGAGTGGCGCGAGGGGTGGGTGAGTGATCGGCGACGGGTGTCGAAGATCGCCCCACGAAGGGGGTGCGGGCCTCCTGAACTGCGAAAACGTGAGTAGTTGAAATCTAAACTAAGAGAACCTGTATTCGCACACGAGACCCCTTCTGGTCTGGACTCGCACGGGTCCAGCGGAAGGGTCCAGGAGTCCAGTAGCGGACATACAGCACGAAACGCACCCGGCGGCCGCGGGCCACCCCCCCAACGCGCCACACCAACACCCCGAACACCCCGAAGAAGGTGAAACGCCATGACCAAACGCGGCGGCCCCTACCCCCACCTCCGCCTCGACCTCGGCGTGAAAGTCCGCGACGGCGTCGCCGCCGTCGACCTCGTCCTCGGCCAGGGCCGCAGCTTCCGTGAGGCAGCCGCCGCCCTCGACCTCAGCCTCACCACCTGCTGGAGAAGGTTCTGGTTCGTGATGGACATGGGCACCCCCGAACGCCACGGCTGCAAGCCCGGCCCGATCCCGCCGCAACGCGGCACCCGAGCGTGCCCGCGAGGCCGGCCGTGGATGCCGACCCTCGACGGCCCCGCTCAGAAGGGAAGGGTGCGATGAGTGCAACTCCCGCGCGGCGCAAGGTCGACGCGCTGCTGCAACTTGCTGCCGGCAGCACCAACATGGCAGCTGCCAGGGCGGCGGGCGTCAGCCCCGGCACGATAGCCATCTGGAAGAAAGACCCCGAGTTCGCGCGGGAGATGGACGCGCTGCGGCAGGTGGTACGGCGGGAACCGTTCGATGCTGCGGCCGTGATGGCGGCAGCTGAGGACGTCGAGGAGCGCCTCGTACCTCCCGGGCCGCGGGTGCACGAGGACGGGTCGGTGACCGTCAGGGTGAGCATTCCGTCCGGCACGTCCCCGCGGAAGGCAGAGCGGCTGACCGCGCGTGCGATTGCCCGTGGTCTGCGAGCAGTGCGGGAGGCGGAGTCGTGAACGTCGACGACGTCATACGCGAGCGGATCGAGCAGGCCCGCATCAAGGCCGAGCGGGAGAAGCGGCGCCGCGAGGAACTGGCGGAAGCCCGCCGCATAGGCGTCGCCCGCAGGCACGCAGCCAAGTTGCGGCGGCTCGCCGAAGCCGCCTTCGACAACACCGTCCCGGCAGCGTCCGGGGCCTGATCTGAAGGAGATCACCATGTCCAACGTCAACCGCCCGGTCGCGCCGAGCGCTGCCGCGCACGCTGCTCGGATTCGTGCCCGTGACGAGGAGTGGGCGTCGGCGTCGGGGGAGCGGGACACCCGGCAGACGTATGAGATCTACGGCGAGCGGGCGGCGGCCCAGGCGCGTGCCGATGAGGAGCTGCGCGAGGGGGCCCGTAAGCGGGAGCTGCGAGCGCGTGGCGTGTGGGTCCCGGACGACGCGTCCGAAGAGGAGGGCGATCGCGAGGAGTACGACCAGGCTGAGGAGTACGAGGATGAGGAGCCGGAGACCGATGAAGAGCCGGTGAGCACGGCTGAGCGGTACGCCGCGCGCGAGCGGAAGCGCCAGCAGGCCGAGCGGGCGGCGACGCTGGCGGCGCACAGGGGCGCGGTGAGGACGCTGGGCCCGCAGGGTCATCAGCAGGCGGCCAAGCTGGCGCAGCCCCACCGGTACGCCGATCGCTGGCAGAAGCCGGCGTCGTAGGTACGCAGCGCAGCACTGTGCCCGGTCGTCGTCGCGGCGGCCGGGCACGGTCGTGTCAGTGCGTGCGGTAGGTCCACCGCTCCTCGCGCCCGAAGCGGCCTCGCCAGGTAACGACCACCGCGAAGTCGCCGGTGCCTACGCCGGGCACGACGAGGATCGGGACCGCTTCACCGGGGCCAACGCTGGCGGCCTGCTCGGTATGGTCCCCGGGGTGAGGGGATGACAACGATCCTGCCCGCACCGTGACGTCCCGGGCTGCCCTGCTCCCGGTGTTCACGACCCTGTCCCGGCCGCCGCCGCGAGCAGGTTCAAGCTGCCAACTGACTGCGGAGCGGCTCTGCCGCCACGCCGCGACCGACGCGACTGCAGCGACTACCGCGGCCGTCGACCCCACCCAGGTTGCTACGTCTCCAGCTTCCATCGGGGCACGGTACCTGTCGGGACGGGAATTCGGCAGACAGTCAGCGGCAGTGGTCTGGCTCCCGATAATGTCCCTTCTTATGAGCCAGAGTTCGGAGATTGCTGTACCCGACAACGGTCAGTCGGCCGTCGTCTCCAACGCCACCCCGCCCCTGTCCGCCGCCGCCCGCGACGCACTCGACGCCGGCACCGCCGACTCCACCCGCCGCGCCTACTCCACGGACTGGCAAGAGTTCACCGCCTGGTGCGCCACCACCGGACACCGACCGCTCCCCGCCACACCCGAGACCGTCGTCGAGTACACCGCCGCGCTCACGACCATCCCGAGGCCGCGGACCGGGCGCCCGTACTCGCCCAGCAGCATCGAGCGGGCCATCGCCGCCATCCGCACCGCCCACACGGCGGCGAACATCACCCCGCCCAGCACGAAGGGCGCTCGCGTCGTCCTGCGTGGCTACCGCGACCGACTCGCCCGCTCCAAGGACCCGGCCGCCAAGCCCCGCAAGGCGCAGCCAGCCGTGCCCAACGTGCTGCGCGCCATGCTCGCCACCCTCGATCGCACTGCGCTGATCGGGAAGCGGGACGCCGCCCTGCTGCTGCTCGGCTTCGCCACGGCCGCCCGCGTCTCCGAGCTGGTCGCGCTCGACCTGGCCGACGCCCCCGAGACCGAACACGGCGTCGAAGCCTCGGTGTACCGGAGGAAGATCAAGGCTTTCACGGACACGGCGGTGCCGTTCGGTAACAACCCCGCCACGTGCCCCGTCCGTGCTGTCCGCGCACTGCGCGAGGCCATGGCCGAGGCGGGCCGCGCCGACGGGCCGCTGTTCATCCGCATCGACCGACACGGACGCATCGCCCCGCCGATGTACCGCCACGGCGTACCGATTGGCGACCCGGCCGGCCGGCTCACCGCGCAGGCCGCCGCACAGGTAGTAGAGCGCGCCGCCGAGGCCGCAGGACTTGAGGGACAGTGGTCCGGGCACAGCCTGCGCCGCGGGTTCGCTACGGCCGCCCGGAAGGCCGGGCACGACCTGGTCCGCATCGGCCGGCATGGCGGATGGGCCGACGGCTCCCGGGCCCTGCTCAGCTACTTCGAGGACTCCGACAAGTGGGAGGAGAACCCCGTCGCCGGAACGGGGCTGTGAACAAGCACGTTTCGGACGGAGGTGCTCCACCAGGCCCCGCGCACCATGGTCGGCACCCCGTCGGCGTTCAGGTCTGCGGCGATGGTGTTCCAACTGCGCCCTGCCGCGCGCTCGGTGCGGATGCGGGCGCGGACGGCCAGCGGCACGGGGACGCCGCGCCGGTGCACATGCCGTGTGCCGCGGCGGCTACGCAGCTGCGCCTCGTCGACGGCCACGGCCTGAAGCAGGGCGGCCCGCCATGGGTCGAGCTGCAGCGCGTGGGTGATCCGGTCCGCCAGCGTGGACGACGGTGGCCGCTGCTCGGCCTCCACGGCCCGAAGGCATCCCGGCGAGGCGAGGACAGTGGTAGCGAGGGCCTGTCGGGACAGGCCGGCGTCAAGGCGGGCACTGCGCAGCATGGCGCCGATGCCCGATGGCAGGGGCATCCATCGCGGGGACATGGGTGACGGCATATCCGGACACCTCCGTGGCTTCGATTCATCGGAACGATAGACCTTCAACCTTCGAATCAAAGGCTGCATGGAGTATCGTTCCAATGGACGGCGCATCCAGCGACGTCACAGGCCGACGATCCGAAGGCGTGATGCCTGAGCGCGATGCTCACCCGTGATCCGAGCCACGGCCTGGCCTCCCAACCGCCAGCCCTCCGCAACAGGGAGACGCCATGGCCCGCCGCTTCTCCGGCCACCAGCTCCGTTCCGCCCGCCGAACCGCCGGCCTGTCCGTGCACCAGGTCGCCGACCAGGTCGGGCGCACTTGCTGGAGCGTGTACGCCTACGAACGCGGCGCCGCACAACCACCGATCGAGGTAGCCGACGCGCTGGCTGACGTCGTCGGCACCTCGCTCGCCGCCCTCCTCGCCGACGATGGCGTGAAGGCGGTGACTGCCTGATGGCCGGCCAGTTCCGCATCGCGGAGGGGTATGTCGAGGTCACGGCCGATGAGTCCGGCTACGACCGTGCGATCGACCGGCTGAAGTCGAAGAAGACCCAGGTCAAGATCGGTCTCGACCTTGACGACAAGGACGCCACCTCGCGGTTGGACCGGTTCCTCCGCGAACGCACCCTCGGGGTCAAACTCGACCTCGACGATGCCGCCCTCGCTCGCCTCCGGCTGACGGACGTATCCGTCAGCGTCACCCCGAAAATCTCCGACGCCGCGTACAACCGGGTAAAAGCCCAGCTGGACAAGCTCACCGCCGACCGCGTCGTCAACATTCGCGCGACAACCGATACCAGGGTCGCCGCTGACGAGATCCGCAATCTGACCCAACGGCGCCAGGTGCGTATCGGCATCGACGTCGATACCCGCGTCGCCGCGGATAGCCTCGCGAACCTCACCCGCCGCCGGCAGATGACCGTCGGCGTCAACGCCAACACCACGGACGCCCGCGCCCGCATCGACGCGCTCTCCCGAGACCGGCGCCTTAACCTGCGGGTCGACGTCGACCGGGCAGGCTTGTCTTCCCTGTCCAACCTCGGCGGCGGAGGCGGGGGCGCCCTATCCGGCCTGATCGGCACCGTCGCCAGGTTGACCGCCGTCGTGGGCGGCGCCTTGCCGACCGTGGCGTCCCTCGGCCAGGCTCTCATCCAGATGGGCCCTGCGGCGGCGATCGCGGCGCCGGCGGTGTTGTCGCTCGGTGCGGCGTTCGCGGCCGTCAAGCTCGGCACGTCGGGTATCAGCGACGCGTTCAAGCAGGCCTTCCAGCCGGCCGCCGCGTCGGCCAACACCGCGGCCACGGCAACACGGCAGGTGGAATCCGCGCAGCGGTCTCTCGCGAAAGCACAGCAAGCTGTCAAGGATGCGGAGGTCAACGCAGCTGCCGCCCGTGTCAAGGCAGCCCGGGATATCGCGGATGCGCAACAGAACCTGAAGAACACCATCTCGGACGTGGCCGACTCCAACCGGCGCAACGCCGAACAGGTGGCGACCGCCGAACGTGATCTCGCCGACGCGCAGCGCGCCGCGAAGCAGGCCCAGGTCGATCTCACGCAGGCCCGCAAGGATGCCGCGCAGCAGCTGGAGGATCTCAACAACCAGCTCGCTGACGCGCAACTGTCGCAGCGGCAGAAGGTTCTCGACCTTCAAGACGCCGAACAGCAGCTCACCGCGGACAAGGCGGCCGGGGCCAAGGTATCCGCGGAGCAACTAGCCAAAGATCAGCTCGCCTACGACCAGGCAGTACAGGCCCTCAAGGAACAGCAGACCCAGACGGAGCGGCTGCAGCAGCAGACCACCGATGCGAACGCCGCCGGTGTCGAGGGCAGCAAGACCGTCCAGGACGCCAAGCGGAAGGAAGCCGACGCCAACCAGACTGTTGCCGACAAGACGCAGGCGCTGAAGGACGCTCAGATCGAAGCGGCTCGCGCGCAGGAGGACGGGGCGCAGCGGATCGCGAAGGCTCAGCGGGACGTCGCGGACGCTCAGGCTGCGGCGGCGCAGGCCGCGAAGGATGGGGCGCGGCAGATCGCGGACGCGCAGGAGAACGCGACGGTGGCCGCCGAGGCTCTCGCGGACGCGCAGACCAAGAGTGCGACGGCCACCTCGAAGACGGCTGACGCCTTCGCCAAGCTCGCCCCGAATGCTCGCGCGTTCGTGCAGGCAGTCCTAGCCCAGTCGGGCGCGTGGCGGGCGCTGAAGCTGGACGTACAGAACCGCCTCTTCCAGGGGCTCGGGCAGTCGTTCACGACGATGTCGCACGCGATCCTGCCGGACCTCAGGACAGGGCTGGTCGGCACGGCCGGGGTCCTGAACCGCATGGGCAGGGGTGTCGCTTCCACCATCGCGGGGCTGGGGAAGAGCGGCACGATCAAGAAGCTCTTCAGCGGACTCAATGAGGGCTTGTCGCCACTCAGCCGGATCCCCGGCCAGATGATCAAAGGCTTCGCTCAGATCGGCGTTGCCGCGGCGCCGGCATTCCGCCGGATCACCACGGCGACCGGCGGAGTCTTCGACCGCATCAGCAAGCAGATCGACACCGCAGCCAAAAACGGGCACCTGGAAAAGATCATCAATCAGGCTCTCGGCATCGCCAAGCAGTTCGGCAAGCTGATCGGCAACGTCTTCGGCGTCCTCGGCAACCTGATGAAGGCAGCAGGGAAAGCCGGCGGCGACGCACTCGGCTCGCTGGGCTCCGTCTTCGCGGAACTCCGGAAAATCACCGCGATGCCGGAAGTGCAGAAGGCGCTGACCTCAATCTTCCGAGCCCTCAACGATGTCGGGAAGCTACTGGCCGGCGCCCTCGGGCAGGCCATCCAAGCGCTGCTGCCTTTGCTGGCGCAGCTGGCCCCGATCGTCTCCCAGTTGGCCAGGGAACTCGGACCGGTCATCGGTCAGCTGCTGACGGGGCTCGGCCAGGCGCTGACGCCGATCATTCACGCCTTGCTGCCGGTGGTGCAGAACGTCGGCACAGTCGTGGTCGGACTGGTGCGAGCGGTGCTGCCGCTCCTCAAGCCTTTGGGTGACCTGGTCGCCGTGATCATCAAGGCGGTCGCTCCGGTACTCCAGGCGATCGGGGCCGCACTGGTGCCGCTGGTGGCTGCGCTCGCGCGGGGCCTGATGCCGATCGTGGTCGCGCTGGTACCGGTCGTGCAGATGCTCGGGCAGTTCCTCGGTGCGCTGGCGCCGATGTTCCCGACGCTGATTCAGGCGCTGCTGCCGCTGATCCCGCCGATCACCCAGCTGACGCTGGCCCTGCTGGATCTGGTGGTGCAGGTACTGACGCCTCTGATGCCGCTGATCACTGGGCTGGCTGAGTTGCTGTCTACCGTGCTCGCCGGGGCGATCAACATCCTGATCCCGGTCATCACGACGGTGATTGGGTGGATCACAACGTTCGTGCAGGCCATGAGCGATGGCGTCAACGACATCGTGAAGTTCTTCCAGTGGCTGTACGACGAGCTGGTCGGCCACTCGATCATCCCGGATTTGGTCAACGCCATCGTCGGCTGGTTCACCGGCCTTTGGGACAAGACGAAGCAGATCTTCACGGACTTGAAGAACTGGGTCGTCAGCACGTGGAAGTCCATATGGGATGGGGCCCGCTCCAAGTGGGACAGCTTCTACAGCGGCCTGAAGTCGGCGATCTCGGGCGCCTGGTCGTGGATCAAATCCAGCGTGTCCGGCGTCAAGGACGCGATAACGAACACGTGGTCGTCGCTGTGGAACGGCGCGAAGAACACCGTGAGCAGCATCTTCTCCACAATCAGCTCGAAGATCTCCGGCTTCGGGACCGGCATGCGGAACGCCTTCACAAGCCTGAAGAACGCGCTCGGCACGATCTGGAACGGCATCGAATCGAAGATCTCGTCGCCGGTGAAGTGGGTCGTCAACACGGTCTACAACAACGGCATCCGCCGCATGTGGAACACCATCGCCGGGAAGATCAGCAGCAGCCTGACCTTGCCAACGATCAGCCTCAACTTCAACAGGGGCGGCGTCGTCCCCGGCTCCGGCAACAGCGACACCGTCCCCGCCATGCTCACCCCCGGCGAGCGGATCCTGTCCAAACAGCAGGTGGCCGCCCTCGGCGGCCACAAGGGCATCGATGCCATGCTCGGCCAGGACCACCCCACCCGGACCGGCGGGAACCCGACCAAGCAGCAGGAACGACAGCGCGAGCAGGCCGGCGCGCAGCACTTCGCTTCCGGTGGCATCGTCGGCACGATCACCTCCGGCATCGGCGGCGCCATCGGCGGCGCGTTCAGCTGGGCCAAGGATCTAGTGATCGGTGGTCTGAAGGCTGCCGCGCAGAAGGCGTTGAGTTCGCTCGTGAAGCCGCTCATCAACCGGATCCCCGGCGGCGGGTTCGGTGACCTGCTGAAGGGGTTGGCGAACAACACGGTCGACAGCATGCTCAGCTTCCTTGGTAACGAGGACAAGAAGGCCATGGGCGGTCCGGCTGTACAGCGGGCGCTCGCGTGGGCCAAGTCGCAGGGCGGCCTGCCCTATCAGTGGGCTGGTAACGGCAACCCGAGCTGGGACTGCTCCGGCTTCATGTCGGCGATCGAGTCTGTGATACGCGGGGAGAAGCCGCACCGGCGTTGGGCGACCGGTTCGTTCCCGCCGGGAACGTCCGGGTGGGTGCAGAACCTGAAGTCCCCATTCATGATCGGAATCACGAACGCCGGTGTGGGCCACACCGCGGGCACGCTGGCCGGTGTGAATGTCGAGTCGTCCGGCGGGCTCGGCGTCCACTACGGCAAGACCGCACGCGGCTACGACGACCCGCTGTTCACGTCGCAGTGGGGTTTCGCCCCGGCCGCGAAGTACGACTCGGGTGGCCTGCTCAACCCAGGCGCCACGATGGCGATCAACGCGACCGGGCGGCCTGAGCGGGTCCTGACTGCCGGGCAGAACGCCGCGTTCGAGCAGCTCGTCTCCAGTGCCCAGACCAACGGGGGAAGCGTCGTCATCGAGAACATCACCGTGTCCGGAACATTCGACTTCTCCACCCCCTCTGCACGCCGCGAGGCAGCGAACGCACTGGTCAAGGAAATGAAGGAAGCGATCCGCAAGAGCGACAGGAGCCGGCTGTGAACGTCATCGCTGAACTGCAGGTCCCGCCGCTGTTCAAGGACGGCCAGGCCATCGCATGCCCGGTCTGTGGCCAGGACGACGATCTGACCCTGATCATCGACTCGCAGGACTTCAGTGAGACAGCGGCGCTGCTGCGCTGCGATGACGCGCACCAGTGGGCTGAGCCGCGTGTACCTCGCAGGATCGGCGCGGAACTCTTGGCTATCAGGGCGCGTGAGCGGCCCGACTTGATCGATTGGTCTGAGGCACAAAGGCTGTGAGACGGGCCGCCCGCCCTCGTGACCGCCTGGGAGCGTCGAGGGCGGGCGGGCTGCTGATGCCGCTGTCAGGGCTTGGGCTGGACGATGAATCCCCGCACCGGCCTGATCTGCTGCGGATCCCTGGACGTCGGTTGCTGCGTGCGTTTCCACGTCTTCACGAGGTCTGCGTACCGGGGGTCGATCCACTCAGGCTCAGGCATGCGAGCCTCCTCTCTGCTGCGGCAGGTTAGACGCAGGCTTGGACCACGAGGGTGCCGATGTGCCCGACCTTCGGAGCGTCCACCACCGTCGCCGTGGCGTCCGTGAATCCGGCTCGGAGAAGGTGCCGCTCCCACACCGCAGGCTTGTAGCTGTACCGGTAGGTGAACATCGCCTTCCCAGCGAACCCGCCCTTGTACATGCCCTGAGGTCCGTAGGCGCCCGGGATGGCCGGCGGCTGGGAGAACACGAACGTGCCGCCCTCGTTGAGATGCTCGCGCACGAAGGGGAACAGCCGGGACGGGTCGGTGAACCAAGCCGCTCCGAAGATGGAATACACGGCGTCGTACCGGCCCTCGTCGGCGGCGAGCCAGTCGAGGACTTCCCCGCGCTCGATCCGTACACCGAGCGGTGCCCACTTCTCACCAGCGCGTTCCACCATGCGCGGGGACAGGTCGACGCCGGTGGCCTTGATGCCCTGCTGAGCGAGGTGGGCGAGGGCGCGGCCGGTGCCGCAGCCGATCTCCAGTACGGAATCCGGTGCGCCGAGGAGTTCGGGGCCGGGGCCGTGGCCGGCGTACTGGGTCCAGCAGAACGAAGGTTCCGCGTCGTCCTTGAACGCGGACTCTGCGAAGGCGTCCCACAGTTCGGTCTCGGTGGGAATGTCGTGGGGTACGGGCACGGCTGTTCCTCTGGTCGTCGTGATACGGGAGCCCCCGCCCTCGGAGAGCCGTGAGGGCGGGGGCGACTGTAGCGGGGGTCAGTGGCTGTCGGGGACCTTGTCGTCGCAGGGCGAGCAGTCCGTGCCGTCGATGGCCCACAGTTCCTCGTCGATGGGCCAGCCCTGGGAGCGGAGGAAGTCGCCGGTGCGCAGGCACAGTCCGTCGCGGCGCCGTTCGATGAACGGGGCGTGGTGCTTGAAGCGGCCGCCGTTGTAGAGGCGGCAGATGCCCCACCAGACGGGGGTGTCGAGGATCAGCTGGTGCACGCCGATGTCGACGAGCTTGCCGACGCCGAGGTGTACGTCGGGGTTCTCGATGGAGCCCATGACATACATGACGGCGTTGCCGAGGATCCGTTCTGCCATGTCGCGAACCATGGTGTGATCGCGCAGGAGCAGGGCGATCTCGCGGTCCCACAGGGCCATGCCCGAGTCGAAGACGTTGACGGTCAGCTCGGTGATGTGGGGTGCGACCGCGTTGAGCAGTTCTTGCGGGTTGCGGATGCTGGTTGCGGCGGGACGCTCTAAGGCGACGGTCACGGCTTTCCTCCTGTCGTGAAAGGTCTCCCCGGTTGGGGCTTGCGGTGTGGCCGCCCCCGACAGGGGCGACGAGGACGGCCACGTCTCCAGCGCCCTGACCCTCGTCCTTCGCCGTCAGATAGGTCCCGCTGGAGTTGTGCCCGTGCCCGACGTAATCGGCGTCCACGTCGGGCACGGCGTCTATTCGACCCACTCAGTGCCGGACGCGTCCGTCACGGACTGTCGGCCGTTGTAGAAGTCCCGATGCGGCCCGCCGTGGCCAGGCGAGCGAGTGCAGGACGCCCCGCCGTTGGGGTGCTCCAAAGCGCAGTACCCGGCCGCACGAGCCCCGGACCGGGCGGCCTCTGCCTGACGCGTGGCGAGATCCTTCCGCTTGGCAGTCATCGACCCAACCCCATAGCGAGGGCGTGCAGGGCGCGGCGGGTCTCACAGAGGCTGGCGTCGTCGGTGCATTGCTCGCACCGGCCAGGGTGGGCGTTGCGTGCGGCCAACACGGCGCGGCGAGTGCACGGCCGGCATGCACGAGGGAACCAGTGCCCACCGTCCGTCCTGCGCTCCCCGAGGTCTATCGCCGTCGCGGTGGACAGGGGCTCGCCGCCCCACACGCACTCAGCTCCGCGCGCCCTGGCGTCCGGCAGGATTTCCACCGGCGGCAGTGGAATGAGCGGCAGGAGAGCGGCAGGGATGTCGACCAGGGCTCTAGTCTCAGTAGTTGTCATGCGCGGGCCTCCGCTTCGGTGCGGTATCCGCCAGGGCCGAACGCGGCGGCGATGAGCGCGGGGTCGTTGAGCTGGCCCGTCCCGTCAGGGCGCCACAGCCAGAACCGGCCTTCCACCTGCCAGCCCGTCGGCGGGGACGGCAGCAGCCAGCCCGCGGGGTGCACGACCAGCTGACGGACATCGGCGAGTTCCTCGGCGGCGCTCGGGGCCACCAGCCAGAACATGCGGTTGCCGTCCGGGTCGGCGAGGACGGGGCCGTGCGGCGACTCGCGGATCCGGGAGGCCGCCGGCCATCCCCGCATGAGGCTGGACTCGGCGACGAGCCAGTGAGCGCCGGAGGCGATAGGGGCCAGGATCTCCTGATCCCACGCCGCGCGAACGACGGCCGGGTGTTCGCTGCATTCGGCGAGCCATTTGTCCCCGGCCTCGTACTGCGCGGCGGAGCGCAACGGGTGGGCCATGACTAGGACGTTAGAGACGGCGGCGAATCAGGACCCAGTCTGATTCGCGAATATTCGGCTACCAACTGGCGTGATTCGGCGTGATGCTCACGCGAGGTCGGCAGCCTGGGCGCGGGCCCGTGCCAGCAGCCGGCGCGCTTGCGTGCCGTACACGGCCGCCGCGGCGAGCGTGTCCCACACGCGGCGGTACAGAGTGACGGTTTCGGCGTCGTCCAGCCACAGCTCGGCATGCCAGTCCTCGACGATGGCGAGGCGGTCGTCGTACAGCCAGAATGCGTTGGCCGGCGGGATGGCGAGCTGCGCACCGAAGGGCACAATGCCCAGCTGCACGGTGTCCAGGCCGATGACGGAGGCGAGTCGGTCCATCTGCCCGGCGAGGACGTCGCGGGGCGCTACGCAGGCGTACAGGGCCGCTTCCCACAGCAGGATGTGAAAGACCCGGCCGGGCTCGTACAGCAGCGCCTGGCGGGCGATACGGGCCCGGACGGCGTCCTCGACGTCGCGCGGCGACTGCTGGAGTTCGGCGTAGTGGCCGAAGACGTGACGGGCGTAGTCCGCGGTCTGCAGCATCCCGACCACCATGGACCCCTGCCAGGCTCGCAGTTCGGTGGAGCGCTCGTATTCGATGGTGAGGACGTCCTGCACGGGCCTATGCCCGGCGCGCAGTTGGCGGCGCCACGACCGGGTGTGAGTCTCCAGACCCTGCAGGCGGGCGGTGAGTTCCCCTGCGGTCGAGGGGTGGCCGGTGGCCGTAGCCCAGGCAGTGAGGTCTTCCGGGGTGGCGGTCTGCCGGCCGGTCTCCAGCTTGGACACCTTGGCCTGCGGCCATTGCAGCAGGGCCGCCAGGTCCCGTTGCGTGCGCTGGCCGCGCAGCTCACGGAGCCGGCGGCCGAGCGCCTCGCGGGCCTGCTGGAAGTCCGTGGTCACACTGGCGAAGTTACCCGCTGATCTGGTCGTACGGCACGGCGTGGTGCCAAGCAGCCTCGCGGACCTGGGCGTAGCGGAGCACCTCGACCGGGTTAGTGATCAGCTCCACGCCGGTCATCTCGTCGGCATCGTTGAACTGCAGCAAGGCGACGACGCGGGCGTCGAACAGCCAGAAGTCCTCACGCGGAAGCTGCAACTCCTCGGCCTTGCTGCGCGGCAGGACGCGGATGGTCTCGCCGACGGCGGTGTTGCGGCGGGCGTTGTCGAGGAGGTACCGCTGGCCCAACGTCGCGGGCTCGTCGAGGATCCGGACCCGCTCGAATCGCTTGCCGAGTGCGGACTGCTCGCGCCGGTTGGTGCACCACGGGTCGTCCAGGTCCCACGTCACGGGCTGGCCGGCGGCGAACTGCCGGTAGGTGTCGGCGGCCTCGTCCTCGGCGTACCGGGCGCGGGTCTCCAGCCGCCAGGCCGAGTGCCGGAGCGTGGTGAACATTCGGCCGAACTCGGCGAAGGTGATGGGCTGCGGCACGTGCACGGCCTCCTTCGGGCCGAAGTTCGCGAGCAGCTCTCGGGGCACGGTCACCGCGGCTTCCCCGTCCGCGAGGTCGAGCTGCGACAGCTCAGCGGGGTCGGTGATCGGGTCGCCCTGCACGACGTAGGTGTCGGTGCCGGTCTCGGTGTAGAGGGTGGGGCATCCGTCGTTGCCCGAGTTGGTGCCAACCTTCCACAGTCGCCTGGTCATGGCGGTCCCTTCGTGGGTCGGGTGATCTGCCCGCGCACCGTAGCCTTCGGGCGTCTGCCGGCAACAGTGCGCCGAACGCCTGTGACAGACGGAGCAGATGGGGCTGAGCCCTTACGCTGCAGCCATGAGTGCGATCGACTGGGGGGACGCCCCGACCTGGCTTGGGGCCGTCTTTGCGGCGGCAGCCGCGGGCGCGGCCGTGTGGACGTTGAAGAGCCAGCGCGACCAGATCGACGAACAACGCGACTTCATCGCCGAGCAGCGGGCACTGATCGCTGAGCAGTCGGCGACGCTCATCCTTGAGCGGACCGCCCTGGTCGACGCAGCCGCAGACCGGCGGCGCGGCCAGGCCGAGGCAATCACCTGGGAGCGGCAGGGATGGTTCCTCATCCTGACGAACCGCAGCCGTGCGCCGATCACCGACGTGCACATGCAACACCCGTCGGGGGCCCTCGACGTCGGAACAGTCGAGCAAACCGCAGCCAACCCGTCGGGTATCGGCCTCGAACCAGTTGCGGATCCTTACCCGGTGCTGGGCAGCGGCCAACAACTCGGATGTGCGAGGCCAGAACGAAGCAGCGATCCGGTCGTGGCAATGTTCACCGACGATGCCGGGGTGCGGTGGCGGCTGGACGAGAACGGCAGGTTGGACGAGATCGACCCCACCCCCTAGCCGCATAGAACCTGTCGGGGGCCATGCGGGTTCAGGGCTCAGGGCTGTCTCCAGCCCTCGTTTCGGTGGGTTTTCAGGGGGTCGCCGCAGAAGCCGAAACCCGAAAATTTGCAGCTCAGCCGCGATATCAGGGGCGAAACCGGTTTCGGGCCGGGGTGAAACCTCCAGCCCTTCCCGAAACCGGCTCGAAGGGGTCTACTCGTCTTCCTCGACAGCCGGGAGATCCGTGTACCGCAGCCCCTTGGCGCCACCGCAGCACTCCCGGATCTGCAGCTGTCGGGTGGAGACCTTGAACGGCTTCAGTGCGGTGCTGAGTGCCGTGGACGCCGCCGTCGCGTCCATCTCGGTCCAGGGGCGGTATAGGTCGGGCCGGTAGGTGGCGAGGGCCTCGACGAGGCGGTGGGAGTGGACGGCCTCGACGCCACCGGGCCAGATCGCCTGGACGTGGTCGACGATCGTCTCGACGTCCAGCTCCTCGACCAGGGCACCCACGGACTGGCCGGAGAGAGTGCCGGCCGCGGTCCGCAGCGCCAGGGCGCGCTTGGCGATGTCCTCGGCCTCGGTCTGCTTGATGAACGCGGCCCGCACGGTGATGCCTTCACGGCCGCGGGCGAGGATGCCGGTTCCCTGCTCGTCGATGCTGATGTCCGTGGCGCGCAGCCCCCGCTCGTAGGCGCTGGTGCCCAACACGTTGTTGTTGGCCCGCCAGTCCATCACGGCCAGGCACAGGCGCGTGCCGACCGAGGAGGACACCGAGGTCGGCAGCGACGGGGCGTCGGGGTTCTGGGTGAGCAGGATCAGGATGATGCCGTAGGCCCGCGCCTTTTTGATCAGGCGGGTGGCCAGGGCGGCAGCCTCGTCCTTGTAGTCGGCGTGCGTGAACAGCTCCTGGACCTCGTCGATGACGATGACGCGCGGGCCGAGGTTCTGCTCGGGGTACTTCTGCGCCAGGGCGCGGGTGACCTTGCGGCCTTCCGGCACTTCGGAGGCGGGCAGGGAGCGGATGAACGCGGCGCGGCGCTGGTACTCGGCGATCCCGGACCGCATGCCAGCGAGCGCGGCTTCGAGGTCTTCGTCTTCGTCGCCGGAAACGTACCGGTGGCAGATTGGCTTGACTGAGTCGAGGTCGCCGGAGCCCTTGAGTTCGTAGATCCACAGTTCGGCGGTGGGGTCGAGGGCGACGCCGAGGACGATGGCGAGCGCGCACGACGTCTTGCCGCTGCCGGGGATACCGCCGACGAGCAGGTTCGAGTACATGAGGGTGATCTCGATGAGGTTTCCGCGCGGGTCGAACCCGTAGGGGAGTGGCTCGTACACGTCGGCCTGGCCGTCCTTCATGAGCGGCCACAGCTTCCGGCCGGCCTTGGCCGGGTCGCGCTGGGCGACCCACAGCACCAGGCGGCCGGGGTGCGCGGTGCGGTCGGCCTCCGGCCAAACGGTGCTGATGGGGCGGCGCATGGCTGCAGCCAGGGCGGCCCGCTTCTCCAGCACGGCCGTGGCCTCGACGCCCGGCGGCAGGTCGACCTCGGCCCGCCAGCCGGGGCCGTCGCGCATCGCCTCGGAGGCGAACTCCACGCCGCGACGGCCCTTCTTGCCCTCGATGCCGATCGCGGCGAGCGCGTCGAAGACCTCGGTGGAGTCGAGGCGCCGCAGGACGTTGGTAGCGACGTAACGGGTGATGAGCGGCTTGTCGCCCTTCTTGCCGAAGCAGCCGGTGACCGCGGCGGCGGCCACGTAGGCGGTGAGGGTCCAGCCGGGCACCAGGAAGCCAGCCACGATGGTGGTGATGCCGGTGGAGGTGGCCACGGCGAGGGAGGCGATACGGCGCGGTCGGACGCGGCGGGAGTGCTCGCGGGACAGGGCGAGCCACGCCTCGATGTCCGCGGAGGCGGCGGCCTTGGCCTCGACCGGGCGGGCCTCGGTGTCGGCGACCCACTTACCCCAGCGCACGATCAGCCGCCAGGTGCCGCGCGGTGCGCGCAGCAGCAGCCGGGCCAGGTAGACGGGCGCCCGGAGGGCGTGGAAGGCGGTGACGTGCGCGTAGTACGACACGGTCCAGCGGGCGGCGTCGACGAACTCGGCGGCGTTCCGCAGGAAGGTGGGCACGACGGGCGGCGCCTCGGCGAGATAAGCCTGCTTCTCGGCGAGCCAGCTGCCGGGCTCGCGGCCTGCGGTGGGCGGGTCGACGGGCCGGGGCTCGGCGTTGGCGACGACGTCGATGATGGTCTCGGTCAGAACGTCGGGGACTTCTTCGACGGTCGGTGGCGCGGGCTCGGCGGTGGTCTCGGGGGCGAACTTGAGCAGGGACACCTGCGGCTTGACGTGCCCGTTCACGCGCTCCGGCGCGGTCTCGGTCATGCTGGTGGTTCCTCTCTCCATAGGAGGGATGAGGGGCACGGGGCGGCCGGCTGCTTGGCGGTAGGACGGCCGCCCCGTGGCGTACCTACTTGCGCGTTGCGGCGGCGAGGATGTCGGCGTGGTCGAACGCGAGCGGCGGCAGGCTGTTCAGGGGCCACCACTCGGCCTTGGTCGCGTCATCGCCAGCCTCGACGGGCGTTCCGGGGACGACGGTCAGGTGGTAGGCGACGGTGACGTACCGGCCGCGCGGGTCACGGTCGGGCCGGTCGAAGACGCCGATCTGGTCCAGCTCTTCCGGCGCCGCGCCCTCGTACGGCGGCCAGCCGCGCTCGATCAGCAGGACGTACCCGTCGGTCGTGGTGACGACGACGTCGGCGGTGAAGCGGATGGTCTCGAACGTTTCGGTCATCTGAGTCTCCTTGGTCATGGCTACTTGCCCTGCTGCTTGCGGCGGGCGGCGGCGCGGGCGTCTTCCCGGGCCTGCGCCTCCTCGCGGATGCGGTCGACCCGGTTCTCAAGGGCCTTCGTGGACCTGCCGCGGGCCTCGCGGCGCTGGATACGGACGCCCAGGACGACCACGCGGGCCAGTTCGGAAAGGTTGTGCGGGTCCTTGTCGGTGAGTGCCACGGTCACGCCTCCGGCTTCTCGTCGGCAGCCAGCTGGACGGCGATGTCGGTGTACGCGCGGGCGACGTCCGCCCAGGCGCCGGAGGCGGTGGCGTACACGGACGTGCGTGCCTGGCTCTCGGTCTGGTAGGCGGCGTCCCTGGCGTTGCTGGCCAGGGCCTTGGCCTTGGCGGCGGCGTCGATGGCCTCGGCGAGGGCCTGTTCACGGGTCACGATGTCCTCCTTGGTTACGGGCCGGGTTGTCCGGCCCCACCGCACCCCCGCAGGTGTTCAGAACTGAACACCTGGCGGAGGACGGAAGGGCAGGTCAGCGGCCCTTGGAGAGGTCGCGCCACATAGCGCGCAGGATGAGCACGCAGGCGGTGGCGCAGGTCCCGCCGACGGCGACGGCGACGGCGACGAGGGCGAGCGCGGCGGCCAGGAAGCAGGCGATGCACCCGCCGGCGACGACCAGGCCGCCGATGGTCACCCACTTCTTCGCGTTGAAGTCCTGTCCCTGGTGGTGGTGTCCGCAGGCCGGCGCCTGCTGCTGGGCGGTCTTGGCCAGCTCGACGGCGGCCAGGGCCAGGCGGATGACGTCGGTGTTCGTCGCGGCCTCGGTGACGGCGGCTTCGGCTTTGGCGAGCGGGGTCGACTCGGTCATCGCACCCACCCCCGCAGCCGGGGCAGGTGCGGCCTGGCGGCGGCGCCGAGGACGAACGCGACGAACACGGGCTTGTCGAGTAGCCACGCGACGACCGCGCCAGCGAAGGTGAACACGGACGGGATCAGGAGCAGCAGCCCGAGCAGGATGCCGAAGAGGAGCCAGCGCATCAGGCGTATCCGCCTTCCATGTCGTCGCGGCCGGGGCCGTCCTGTTGCTTCTTCGCGGCCCTCGACAGGGCCGTCCGGACGTAGGGCTCGGTCACGACCAGGCGGCGTGTCCGGGCGACGTGCTCGGCGATCTCGCGGGCTGATACGTCGGGGCCGAGGATGGATGCGGCCTCGACGATGGCGCCCTCGACGGTGAGGGGCTCCAACGCTTTGACCTGCGGCGCATCAGCCGCATCAGGTCGCTCGACGGTGTACTCGGCCGGCTGCTGACCCAGCACGAGAGCGACCGCGACGGGGTCGACGGTGACGCCATAGGCGCCGAGGATGTCGGCCAGCTCGATGGCGTCCGCATCAGGGCGCGCCTCATGGGCGAACCGGATTGCGTCGGCCGGATCCATGGCAGCGAGGGTGCTGCGCAGCTTGACCGTGGCGCTGGCGGGCCGGGCCGACGCGGCGGGGTTGGTCGACGGTGTGTCGGTTCCGGCGCCGTACATTCCGGTGAGCGCCGCATCAGCCCCCTCGCGGACGCGGACACGTTGGACGTCAACCAGGCCGGCACCGAGTTCGGCGTCGCCCACGCCCACGTACCGGGCGAGGCGCCAGTACTGGCGAACGGCAATCTTGCGTCGCCACTGGCCGGGGTGACCGTTGGCAACGGCGCGTTGAAAGGCCAGTTGCCGGGCAGCGTCGGCGTTGCGGCGCATCACCTCGGCGTCCAGGCCTGTCCGGTACACGACGACCGAGCGGGCGATCAGCCCGAGGCCCTCAGCGGCGCCGGACATAGCAAGCGGTGTGACCGCGAACACCGCAGCCTCGCGGGTGTCACTGGCGATGGCCACACCGATGCAGCTGGCGGAGACCGGCGCGAACCACATCCCGCCACGCACGACGGTGGGCGATGCCATGCCGAGCATGGTTCGGCCGAGCATGATCAGGGCGAGGATCAGGGTGAGGCCCTCGTCGGCCGCGACAACACCCGCGGCAGTCGCCTGCCGGTGGAAGGCGGAGACGGCGTTCGAGTAGGTACCCCAGGCGCCGAAGCCGCCGACGGCGACCATGGCGATGGCGGCGGCGCCGAGGACGACGTACTGCCCTTGGGTGAGTTCTCGTGTGGTGGTGCTGGTCACTGCTGTCCGTCCTCACGGAACGTGGCGTACTTGCCGGGCGGATAGACGTAGTTGGACAGGGCGCCCTCGGCGGCCACGGCAGCAGCGCCGAGGGTGGCGACCGCGGCGGCCGTCCCGGTGTGCCCGTGCTGGGATGCGGCCTGGGCCAGGACCGAGGCGGTCTGTGTGGCTCGGCGGGCGCCGGCCGGGTCACCGTCGGAAGTGGTGGCCGCGTTGTAGGCGGCGTCTCGGATGCGGTCGCGGAGGCTCACTGCTCGCCCACCTTCGGGTCGGAGGCGCGCACGACACGGTGCGCGCACAGGGTCACGGCCTCGCGGTCGCCGCGGTCGTTCGCTTCGAGCAGCGCAGCCATGAGGGCGGGAACGGGAGGAGTGGGCCGGGCGGACCGGGCCGCCGCGCGGACGGCGGCGTGCTCGGTCGGCCGCCGCACCGGCCTGCGAGAGTTCACTGCGCACCTCCGGCGAGGAGTGCGGCGTGCTGGTCAGCGAAGGCGCGCAGTTGGTCGGCAGCCGCATCGAGGGCGGCAGCCAGGTCGTACAGGCCGCCCTGGTCCAGGGATCCGGTGTAGCCGGCCTGCTCGACGTATCCGCAGACCTCGCGGCTCGCCCGCTCGGCGAGCGGGGTCTGGGCGAGCATCAGCCGGAACAACTCGGCGCCGTTGTAGGTGAGCCGGTGTTCAAGCCCGTAGTGGGTCAGGTCGGCTCGGTGCTCGGGGAAGGGGCCGTGCCCGGTGCACCAATCGGGCTCCGGCACGGTGACGTCCCCGTGGTCGAGGGTGGGCACGGTGACGGTGCGGGGCTCGTTCACTGGACCTCACCCCTCGCACGGTTCTCGGCGTCGCTGAGCTGGGAGGGATCGATGCGCGGGGCGTCGGTGAGCCAGCAGAACGGGCGGAGGCCGGCTGCGGCCTTGAAGACGCGAATGGCGGCGGCCTCGGGAGAGGTGCCAAGGGCGTAGACCCTGCCGCCCTCCAGCGAGGCGAGGAGCCTTGCGCCGTGGTGCTCACACCCGTGGGCGCCTGCGTTCTGGGCATCCAGAACGGTCACGACGACCGGACCGACGCACGGTGACAGGTCCTCCGGATGGGCGGCCGGGCAACGCGGCGTGTCTGCAATTCCGGACACCGGTTCGGTGTCGAGGGCCCGCAGCAGCATGCGGACGGTGGCGTGCAGCCCGCTGTGTGCCTGAGCGTAGGCGACGAGGTCGAAGCCCGTGGTGTCGCTATAAGCAAGGAGCATGCGGCGCGCGATCCGGACGGCGGTCTGCAGGTCGGTGGATTCGGTGAGGGCCGGGGGCAGGGCGCCCGCCGCGGTGGCGGGCGCCTGCGTGGCCTTGCGGCCGGTCATCGGGTGGTGCCGGCGAAGGCGGCGATCAGGGCGACGGCGGCGACATACTCGGCCTTACGGGGCCGGTACGCGGAGGTGAGGCGGGCGACCTGGCCGAGGCTGTACCGGCTGACGGTGTGGGTGCGGTGGGCGCGGCCACCCGCGACGGTGCGGCGGGTGCGGGCGGTGGCGGCGGGGGCTACGCCGAGGCGCTTTGCCACGCTGCGGAGGCCGTTGGCGACGCCGGCCGCGGAGTTCTTCGCGACACCGGACGCAATGGCGACGGTGGCCAGCGAGCGGGGCCGGCGGCGGCAGCTGGCGGCGAGGCGCTGGTGGGCGGAGCGGGCGCGCAAGGTGGCGCGGAGAGTGCGGCGGGTGGTGCGGCGTTCACGACGGATGGCAGACTTCTGCATCAGCCGAAGCTCCTTCTGATCCAAGGACTTCGGTCAGGCCCTGCCGCGGTGCTCCAACACCAAAGCGGGGCCGTCCCATTGCTGGGCGGCCCCGGTTAAATCACCAGCCTCGGGTTCTCCACGAGGCGATCTGTGGCCTTTCGGCTCCGAGCGTCGTGTCGTTCCCGTGGCCCGGATAGATCCACGTTTCGTCAGGCAGCGGGCCGAAGATCTTCTCTTCCAGCCCATCCATCAGACTCGTGAAGTCCCCCGGATTTGTTGTCCTTCCAGGACCTCCCGGGAAGAGGCAGTCGCCGGTGAAGACGTGCGGGTGGCCGTGCGGGTCGTCGTAGACCAGCGCGATCGAACCCGGGGTGTGCCCGACGAGATGCCGCGCGGTCAGCTCCACGCGCCCCACGGTGATGACGTCGCCGTCGTTCACCAGGACGTCCGTGGGCACCGGGATGCCGGGGGCGTCCTCCCGGCCGGCGTACGTACGCGCGCCCGTGGCGGCCACGACCGCGGCGAGCGCCTGCCAGTGGTCGCCGTGCTGATGCGTGGTGACGACGGACGCGATGCCGTCGTCACCGATCATGCCGAGGAGTGTCTCCGCCTCGTTGGCCGCGTCGATCAGAAGCTGCTCGTCGGTGGCCCGGCAGCGCAGCAGATAGGCGTTGTTGTCCATCGGGCCGACCGCGATCTTCGTGATCATCAGGTCTTTCAGCTCGTGCACATCCGCCGGTCCGCCGACCCTGACCTCTCCGGTGTACGTCATGGTGATCAGCCTATAGCGGGGAGAAGTCCGCGGACCGGCGGCGGCCTACAAAGGAGGCAGTTTCGGCAGAGCGCCCTTCACGGTCAGGCCGGAGCCGTCGCGCCGTCCGGCGAGCCAGCCCAGCAGGTCGGCGGCCGTGCCCTCGACCGCGACCGGTCCGCCCTCCGCGCCGCCGCCCGTGGTCCAGATCCGGCCGTCGCCGGCGGCCAGGCCGGTCGAGGGCACCTCCTGGTGACCGGCGAAGCGCTGCGTCAGGAAGTCGACCTCCCGCTCCACGAACTCCGCCGGAAGATCCTCCAGCTCGTACCCGACACCGAGATCCACATGGTGCAGCTCGACCTCGATCCACCGCCGGAACGGCACCCGGGACGCGGAGTCGGTGACCCCGTTGCGCAGCTCGACGGTGCGCGTCCAGTCCGCCGGCGCGTCACCCGTCGCCAGGAAGCGGGCCGCGCTCCCGCGCAGGTCGGCGAGCTGGGCGTCGAGGGGGCGCGGGGCGTCCCGCTCGATGTCGTCGTCCCGCACCTCGGCGCTCGCGTACATGGGGCGGCCCTCGAGAACGTTCACGAGAGCGTCCGCATTGCGGGCCAGATGAGCGAGGACGTGTCCACGGGTCCAGCCCGGGAGCCGTGACGGCTCGGCGAGCGAGGCGTTGTCCAGTCCGGCGACCGCAGTGAGGAGCCGTTCGGTCGCGTCACGTACACATGCCAGGTCATGAGCGTGATCAATCATGGGCCTGACCCTAGTCCTGCCACACCTTCGGGTGAAGGTGGTGAAGGCCGTCCGCAAATCGAAAGCACGTGCTATATCGTCGGGAACGGCGTCGGGCATGCTGGATGCCCGGAGGTTGTTATGCAACCGGGCAATCCGACCGGCGTTGTCAGTGGCTCCCCCTAGTCTGAAGAAGCACGGGGGCCCCGCCCCTGTCACTTCTCTCAAGAAAGGTGCGGACCGGCGTGGCCGACCGTCTCATCGTCCGTGGCGCGCGCGAGCACAACCTGAAGAATGTCTCGCTCGACCTGCCTCGTGACTCGCTCATCGTCTTCACGGGCCTGTCCGGGTCGGGCAAGTCCTCCCTGGCCTTCGACACGATCTTCGCGGAGGGCCAGCGCCGTTACGTGGAGTCGCTCTCCTCGTACGCCCGGCAGTTCCTCGGCCAGATGGACAAGCCGGACGTCGACTTCATCGAGGGCCTGTCCCCGGCCGTCTCCATCGACCAGAAGTCGACCTCGCGCAACCCGCGCTCGACCGTCGGCACCATCACCGAGGTCTACGACTATCTGCGTCTGCTCTTCGCGCGCATCGGCAAGCCGCACTGCCCCGAGTGCGGGCGCCCGATCTCGCGCCAGTCGCCGCAGGCCATCGTCGACAAGGTCCTGGAGCTGCCGGAGGGGAGCCGCTTCCAGGTGCTGTCGCCTCTCGTGCGTGAGCGCAAGGGCGAGTTCGTCGATCTCTTCGCCGACCTCCAGACCAAGGGCTACTCCCGCGCGCGCGTGGACGGCGAGACGATCCAGCTCTCCGAACCGCCCACGCTGAAGAAGCAGGAGAAGCACACCATCGAGGTGGTCGTCGACCGCCTCACGGTCAAGGACTCCGCCAAGCGCCGCCTCACCGACTCCGTGGAGACCGCCCTCGGCCTGTCCGGCGGCATGATTGTGCTCGACTTCGTCGATCTCCCCGAGGGCGACCCCGAGCGCGAGCGCATGTACTCCGAGCACCTCTACTGCCCGTACGACGACCTGTCCTTCGAGGAGCTGGAGCCCCGCTCCTTCTCCTTCAACTCGCCCTTCGGCGCCTGCCCCGAGTGCACCGGCATCGGTACGCGCATGGAGGTCGACCCGGAGCTGATCGTCCCGGACGAGGACAAGTCGCTGGACGAGGGCGCCATCCACCCCTGGTCGCACGGGCACACCAAGGACTACTTCGGCCGTCTGGTCGGCGCACTCGCGGACGCCCTCGGCTTCCGTACGGACATCCCGTTCGCGGGCCTGCCCCAGCGCGCGAAGAAGGCCCTGCTCCACGGCCACAAGACCCAGATCGAGGTCCGGTACCGCAACCGCTACGGCCGCGAGCGCGTGTACACCACGCCCTTCGAGGGCGCGGTGCCGTTCGTGAAGCGCCGGCACAGCGAGGCCGAGAGCGACGCCAGCCGCGAGCGCTTCGAGGGCTACATGCGCGAGGTGCCCTGCCCCTCCTGTGAGGGCACGCGTCTGAAGCCGATCGTCCTCGCGGTCACGATCATGGAGAAGTCGATCGCCGAGGTCTCCTCGATGTCGATCAGCGACTGTGCGGAGTTCCTGGGCCGGCTGCAGCTGAACGCCCGTGACAAGAAGATCGCCGAGCGGGTCCTGAAGGAGGTCAACGAACGGCTGCGCTTCCTGGTCGACGTCGGCCTGGACTATCTCTCGCTGAACCGCGCGGCCGGCACGCTCTCCGGCGGTGAGGCCCAGCGCATCCGCCTGGCCACCCAGATCGGCTCCGGCCTCGTCGGCGTGCTCTACGTCCTCGACGAGCCGTCCATCGGTCTGCACCAGCGGGACAACCACCGACTGATCGAGACCCTCGTCCGGCTGCGCGACATGGGCAACACGCTCATCGTCGTGGAGCACGACGAGGACACCATCAAGGTCGCCGACTGGGTGGTGGACATCGGTCCCGGTGCCGGTGAACACGGCGGCAAGGTCGTGCACAGCGGCTCCCTCAAGGAACTGCTCGCCAACACCGAGTCGCAGACCGGTGCGTACCTCTCGGGCCGCAAGGAGATCCCGGTTCCGGACGTCCGCCGTCCCCGCGACCCCTCCCGGCGGCTCACCGTGCACGGCGCCCGCGAGAACAACCTGCAGGACATCGACGTGTCCTTCCCGCTGGGCGTGTTCACGGCCGTCACGGGCGTGTCCGGATCCGGCAAGTCGACGCTGGTCAACGACATCCTCTACACGCACCTGGCCCGCGAGCTGAACGGCGCGCGCAACGTCCCCGGACGGCACACGCGCGTGGACGGCGACGACCTGGTCGACAAGGTCGTGCACGTCGACCAGTCGCCCATCGGCCGCACCCCGCGGTCCAACCCGGCGACGTACACCGGTGTCTTCGACCACGTCCGCAAGCTGTTCGCCGAGACCACCGAGGCGAAGGTCCGCGGCTACCAGCCCGGCCGCTTCTCCTTCAACGTCAAGGGCGGCCGTTGCGAGAACTGCGCGGGCGACGGCACGATCAAGATCGAGATGAACTTCCTCCCGGACGTCTACGTCCCGTGCGAGGTCTGCCACGGCGCCCGGTACAACCGGGAGACCCTGGAAGTCCACTACAAGGGCAAGTCCATCGCCGATGTGCTGAACATGCCGATCGAGGAGGCCACCGACTTCTTCGAGGCCGTCCCGGCCATCTCCCGGCATCTGCGGACGCTGAAGGACGTCGGCCTTGGTTACGTGCGTCTCGGTCAGTCCGCCACCACCCTCTCCGGCGGTGAGGCCCAGCGCGTGAAGCTGGCCAGCGAACTGCAGAAGCGCTCCACCGGACGCACGGTCTACGTCCTGGACGAGCCGACCACCGGTCTGCACTTCGAGGACATCAGCAAGTTGCTGACGGTCCTCGGCGGCCTGGTCGACAAGGGCAACACGGTCATCGTCATCGAGCACAACCTCGACGTGATCAAGACCGCCGACTGGATCGTGGACATGGGTCCGGAAGGCGGCGCCGGCGGCGGCCTCGTGGTCGCCGAGGGCACGCCCGAGGAGGTCGCCGGGGTTCCGGCCAGCCACACCGGAAAATTCCTGCGCGAGATCCTCGGCGCCGACCGCATCAGCGACGCGGAACCGATGAAGGCGCCGCGCGCCACCACGGCCAAGAAGACGGCTGCGGCCAAGACGGCGGCGAAGAAGACGGTGACGGCCAGGGCCAACAACACGGCGACCAAGAAGGCTGCCGCCGTCACGAAGAAGGCGACGCCCGCGAAGAAGACGACGCGGGCACGAAAGTCCTGACACACCAGCAGAAAAGCGGCGCCCCGCGGGAACTCCCCGCGGGGCGCCGCTCGTTCCACCATCAGACACCCCGGCCCTGAGGTCCGACAGGATCCCGTCCCCCGGGTCCGGCCGCACCTTGACAACAGCAGAGAGGAAAGGGACCGCTCACAGTTGACCGAGCTCGGCGGCGTAGGGCGGCTCGGCTCCCGCCCGTGAGCAGGTGATCGCCGCCGCGCGTGCCGCGAAGCGCAGCAGCCGCGTCCAGCCCTCCGTCCCGAGGGCGGCGAGCGCGTCCGCGGACAGCGCTTCCAGGGCCGAAAGCCCGTGCAGCAGGGCCGCGTTCACCGTGTCACCGGCGCCGATGGTGTCCACCACGGCGACCTTCTCACCCGGTACGGAGCACTCCGCGCCATCCCGGGTGAACACGCTCAGCCCGTCCCCGCCCCGGGTCACCACGACGGCCGTCGGCCCCGAGGCCAGCCACTCGCCCGGGGTGCCGCCCAGCCACTCGGCGTCCTCCGCGGAGAGCTTCAGCAGCGTCACCGAGGGCAGCCAGCTCTTGAAACGCGCCCGGTAGGCGTCCGCGTCCGGGATCAGCCCCGCCCGGATGTTGGGGTCGAGCGCGGTGAACAGCCGCTGTCGCGCGGCCGTGCGCATCAGCTCCTCATAGGCGCTCGCCCCCGGTTCCAGCACGAGCGAGCAGGTGCCGAAGGACACCGCGCGCGTGCCGGCGGGGAGCGTGGCGGGGGCGGTGAACAGGCGGTCGGCAGTGCCTTCGACGTAGAAGGAGTAGGCGGCCGAGCCGCTGCCGTCGATCGTGGCCACCGCCAGGGTCGTCGGCTCCGCCCCGCGCTGCACGCCGGACACGTCCACCCCCGCCTGCCGCAGCCCGTCGAGCAGGGCCTCGCCGAACGCGTCGTGCGACGTCCGGGAGCAGAAGGCGGTGCGGGAGCCGAGCCGGCCGAGGGCCACGGCGGTGTTGTACGGGCCGCCGCCGAGCGCCGGCTTCAGGTCCGCGAGGGCACCGGAGCCCTGCGGTACCAGGTCGATCAGTGCCTCACCGGCGACGACGATCACGAGACGGGTCCCTTCTGCGACTACGTGGATGATGCGGTGCTCTCGGGGCCCTCGGAGGTGCCCGGCTCCTCCGGGCACCCACAGGACGTGCGATGGACGAACGCGCAGGGCAGACGCACCGTGCGGGTCGGCCGGTGCGGCTCGTCCAGGCGGTCCAGGAGCACCTGGACCGCCTGCGCGCCCAACTCCCTGCTGGGCTGGGCGATCGCGGTGAGCCGGGGTGAGAACAGATCGGCCCAGGCGAAGTCGTCGAAGCAGCACAGGGCGACGTCGTCCGCAACGGACAGGCCCTGTCGGCGCAGGGTGCGCAGGGCGCCGATGGTCATCGCGTTGTTGGCGGTGACAAGTGCCGTGGGCGGATCGGGCAGGCCGAGCAGGGCGGCCGTGGCCTGCTCGGCACCCGTGGCCTCGGAGTTCCCCGACACGAGGAGCCGTTCGTCGTGGGCCAGGCCGGCGGCGGTGAGGCCGTCCCGGTATCCGGCCACCCGCTCACCGGTGGTGCTGAACCCGGGCTGGCCCGCGACCAGGCCGATCCGGCGGTGTCCCAGCCCGGCGAGGTGCCGGACGAGACGGGCGGTCGGTCCGGCGCTCTCGGCACACACCTGGTCGTACCACGGCGCGTCCTCGCCGTGGGCGGTGTCCGCCCCGCCCTTGGTCGCGATGCCGCTCATCACGCCCGCGTCGATCACCCGGTCGAGGAACACGGTCGGCACGGCGTGGCGACGCAGATAGCCGACCAGATCGTCCGGATGCGCGGATGGAGCGACGATCACCCCGTCCACCCGGCGCTCGTGCAGGAGCTGGACGACCTTGCGTTCGTGCCCGGGATCGTCATGGGGGTCCGCGATGAGCAGGCTGTAGCCCGCTTCCAGGGCGGCGGCCTCGACGCCCTGGAGGATCTCCGTGAAGTACGGGTTGCTGATCGCCGACACCGCGAGCCCGATGGAGCGGGTGCGGGAGGTCACCAGGGAGCGGGCCAGGGTGTTGGGCGTGTAGCCGAGGGCGTCGACGGCGTCCAGCACCGCCCGGCGGGTGTGGGACAGCACCGGGCGCGTGCCGTTCAGGACGTGGGAGACGGTCGCCACGGAGACCCCGGCGCTTCGCGCGACGTCGGCCATGGTGGGCATCGTGTCTCCCTCCCGAACCGATCGAGTGCAGGCATTCCGGCCGGGACGCTATCCCATCGACCGCCCTCGCGTAAACGCTTGCGCAAGCGTTTACGTCCCGCCCCTCAGCCGCCGCCCCCATCGGCACCCCACACCCCTCACCGCCACCCACTGCACCTTTCGGCCCCTGACCGCCGCCCCTAGCCCCCTGCCCCTCACTCCTCACCGGCACTGTTCCGTCCCGACCGACGCTTTGTGGCGCGCCCACGTGTCGTCGCCATCGCCACCCCGGCCCGGGGCCGACCCTTCTGCCCGGGTATCGTCGCCCGCACACCCCCTGAGCAGTGGAGTCACCAGATGCCTGCGCACCCCTCCGCGAGCCGCCGTACCGTCCTTCGAGGGGCCGCCGTGGCCCCGGTCGCCGGGCTCGGCCTGGCCGCCTGCTCGGCGCCGGGGCAGGGCAGCGGGGGCGCGGCCACTCCGACGGCGCCGGTGGACCTCGGCGCCGAGAGCGAGGTCTCGAAGGGTGGCGCCAAGCTCTACCGTGACCACAACGTGGTGGTCAGCCGCGACGGGAGGGGCGAGCTGAAGGCGTACAGCACGATCTGCACGCACGCCGGGTGCCCCATCGACAAGCTGCAGGGGACGACCCTGGTCTGCCCTTGCCACGGCAGCCAGTTCGACGCCGTGACGGGCAAGGTGGTCCAGGCGCCGGCCACCGAGCCGCTGGCCGAGCTGCCGGTGAGGAACACGAACGGCAGGATCATCGCCGGCCCGGGCGCCTGAAGCCCCTCGGCGGACCGGCTGCGCGACCCGGATCGGCACGGACCATGTGACCCAGTCCCGGCGATCAGCTCGCCGCGCGGCTGACCCCCCGCTGTGGCAGGTCCAGCCCGGACCGCATCAACAGGTATGCTCCCGCGGCGACTTCACTCCCACTCCCAGGCGATGCCGACGATGCCCGGACGTATCCGTGGCTCGACCACATGGACGCAGTGGTGCGGGCCGGTGACCGGCAGTTCGTGTCGGCCGCTGCGGGGGGCCGCCGTCGAGTGCTGGGTGAAGCGATGGCAGCGGGCGGGCAGCGAGGCCGCGTCGAAGCGCACCTGGAGCGCGTACTGGCCGCCGGGGAAGCCGAAGCGGTGGAGGTACTCGCGAGAGGGCCCGGCCGTGCCGTCCTCGATGCCGTACCGGAAGAGGAAGGTGTCGCCGGTGCGCAGCCGCGTGCCGAAGAGCAGCTCCGCCACCAGCACGCCGGTCTCCCGGTCCCAGCTGACACGGCCCGTGCGGCAGTTCTCCAGCGCGCGCACTCTGATGTCGTGCGGGCGGCAACCGGGGTCGCCGTGGTGCACGGCCACGAAACGGTCGACGCCGTCGCGGTGGGCCCGCACGATGTGGTGGGCCTCGCGATCCGCCAGTTCGCGCCGGGCGCCGATACGGACGCATTCGTGGTGGCCCAGGGTGTGCAGCCCGCCGTCGAGGGAACAGCCCAGCTCGGTCCGGAGCCGGTCCAGGACGTCCGAGGCCTGGATCAGTGAGCGGTAGGAGCGCCCTGCCGGGCGGCCCGTCGCCACGCGTTCGTCGACCTCGGCGAGCAGCCGGATCAGTGACTCGTCCGGCAGCTGGAGGATCTCCTCCAGCGCCCGTACGGCGCGCAGCGACTCGGGGCGCTGCGGGCGGCGGGCGCCCTGCTGCCAGTAACTCAGGCTGGTGACACCGACTTTGACCCCGTGCCGGGACAGGTGGTGCTGGACGCGCTGGAGCGGCAGCCCGCGTGCGGCGATGGCGGCGCGCAGCGCCACATGGAAGGGGCCGCCCCGCAGGGCCGTGTCCAGTTCCGCGGTGGGGAGGTGCGCGTGCTCTGTGGCATGCCGCATGCCGGGGCGCCTTTCTGTGAGGTGTCGCTACGGCTGGTCAGACCGTCTGCGCCGGTGTGCGAGGCCCCCCGTGGGCGCTGTGAACGCCCGTGACTGCGCACACCGCCCCCGTATGTGTGCGTGCACGGCCCCGAGTTCCCCCGCATTGAAGCGTGTTGACCAGACCCCGACAACACCTGGAACCCGCCACGACCGAAGCCGACCGGGTTGCGACGGCGTGTCGTGGCCGGCCGTTCGCGGGCATCACGCCCGTTGCCCTGCCGGTGGGAGCATCGGCGGGTGACAGAGATCCGGACACGAGCCGGTGAGCGCGCGGCCGTGACGGCCGACGAGGCGGCAGCCGTCCTGCGGCGGCGGATCGCCGAGGGCCGTGTCGAGACCTGGCTGACCGGCTCCGCCGGGTGTCCGGGCGGTGCGGCACCTGCCCGGACGAGGGCACCGTGCCGCTCGACGAGGCCTTCCGGATCGTCCGGTACATGATCGGTACGGGACTGCCGCCCGTGGACACGGGATGGCGCGTGCGGCGGTGAGCGGCACGGACGTGGGGGTTGTCCACAGGCTCGTCGTGGTGTCGGTGCTCGCCAGTAGGGTGTGAGACATGGCCGACCCCTCCAGCTACCGCCCCAGGCCGGGTGAGATCCCGGACTCTCCCGGGGTGTACAGGTTCCGTGACGAGCACCGCCGGGTGATCTACGTCGGAAAGGCGAAAAGCCTGCGCCAGCGCCTGGCGAACTACTTCCAGGACCTGGCGAACCTGCACCCGCGCACCCGGACGATGGTGACCACCGCCGCGTCCGTGGAGTGGACCGTGGTGTCCACGGAGGTCGAGGCGCTCCAGCTGGAGTACTCCTGGATCAAGGAGTACGACCCCCGGTTCAACGTCAAGTACCGCGACGACAAGAGCTACCCGTACCTCGCGGTGACGCTGAACGAGGAGTTTCCGCGCGTGCAGGTGATGCGCGGTCACAAGAAGAAGGGCGTCCGGTACTTCGGGCCGTATGGGCACGCGTGGGCCATCCGGGACACCGTGGATCTGATGCTGCGCGTGTTCCCGGTGCGCACCTGCTCGGCCGGCGTGTTCAAGAACGCCGCCCGCACCGGCCGCCCCTGCCTGCTCGGCTACATCGGCAAATGCTCGGCTCCCTGTGTCGGCCGGATCAGCGCCGAGGACCACCAGGAGCTGGCCGAGGAGTTCTGCGACTTCATGGCCGGCCGCACGGGTACCTACCTCCGCCGTCTGGAGAAGCAGATGATGGAGGCGGCGGAGGAGATGGAGTACGAGCGAGCCGCCCGGCTGCGCGACGACATCGAGGCCCTGAAGAAAGCGATGGAGAAGAATGCCGTCGTGCTCGCCGACGCGACCGACGCGGACCTCGTCGCCGTCGCCGAGGACGAGCTGGAGGCTGCCGTGCAGATCTTCCATGTGCGGGGCGGCCGGGTGCGCGGCCAGCGTGGCTGGGTGACCGACAAGGTCGAGGAGATCACCACCGGCGCCCTGGTCGAACACGCCCTGCAGCAGCTCTACGGCGAGGAGACCGGGGACGGGGTCCCCAAGGAGGTGCTGGTCCCGGCGCTGCCCGAGCCCGTCGAACCGGTCCAGGAGTGGCTGACCGGCCGCCGAGGGGCCAACGTCTCACTGCGCATCCCGCAGCGCGGCGACAAGAAGGCGCTCATGGAGACCGTGCAGCGCAACGCCCAGCAGGTCCTCGCGCTGCACAAGACCAAGCGTGCCTCCGACCTGACCACGCGCTCGCGCGCCCTGGAGGAGATCGCCGAGTCCCTCGACCTGGACAGTGCCCCGCTGCGCATCGAGTGCTACGACATCTCGCACCTGCAGGGGGACGACGTGGTCGCCTCCATGGTCGTCTTCGAGGACGGTCTGCAGCGCAAGAACGAGTACCGCCGCTTCCAGATCAAGGGCTTCGCGGGCCAGGACGACGTCCGCTCCATGCACGAGGTGATCACCCGCCGCTTCAAGCGCTACCTCGCCGAGAAGCAGAAGACGGGGGAGTGGGCCGAGGACCCCGGCGGCGCAGACGCTCTCACCGGCACCGATGACATCCTCGCCGGCACCGGCGATGCCCTCGCCCGCACCGACGATGCCCTCGCCGACGGCGACGGCGCGCTCACCGACACGGACGTGCTCACCGGCACGGACGTGATCACCGACTCCCTCAAGGACGACGAGGGCCGTCCCAAGAAGTTCGCGTACCCGCCCCAGCTGGTCGTCGTCGACGGCGGACAGCCCCAGGTCGCCGCGGCCCGGCGCGCCCTGGACGAGCTGGGCATCGACGACATCGCGGTCTGCGGCCTCGCCAAGCGCCTGGAGGAGGTCTGGCTGCCCGGCGACGACGACCCGGTGGTCCTGCCCCGCACCAGCGAGGGCCTGTATCTGCTCCAGCGCGTACGGGACGAGGCCCACCGGTTCGCGATCACCTACCAGCGCACCAAGCGCGCCAAGCGCTTTCGGGCCGGCCCCCTGGACGACGTCCCCGGCCTCGGCGTTACCCGCAAACAGGCGCTCATCAAGCATTTCGGCTCGGTGAAGAAGCTGCGGTCCGCCACAATCGAACAGATCCAGGAGGTGCCCGGGATAGGCCGGAAGACGGCCGAGACGATCGCCGTGGCCCTCGCCCAGGCGGCCCCGGCCGCGCCCGCCGTGAACACGGCGACTGGAGAGATCATTGAAGACGAGGAACCGGAGACGACGGACGGTTCCTCGGGGGAGCCCGTAACCGCGGGCCTCCCGGACGAACGACGGGGGCAGGAGACATGACCGAGCACGAGGCACAGCCCACAGCGAAGAGAGACCGGGCCCACAACCAAGCGGGGCAGGATCAGCCTGAGCCCGCGGCCGGTGAGGAGCCCGAGGCGCAGGAAAACGGAGAACAGGTGAGCACGGACGGTACGCCGGCCGGGGGGCCCGAAGCGGCCATCCCCGAGCTGGTGATCATCTCCGGCATGTCCGGAGCGGGACGGTCGACGGCGGCCAAGTGTCTGGAGGACCTCGGCTGGTTCGTCGTGGACAACCTCCCGCCCGCCCTCATCCCCACGATGGTGGAGCTGGGCGCCCGCTCGCAGGGCAATGTGGCGCGGATCGCGGTCGTCGTGGACGTGCGCGGCCGCCGCTTCTTCGACAATCTGCGCGAGTCGCTCGCCGACCTGGACACCAGGGGCGTCACCCGGCGCATCGTCTTCCTGGAGTCCTCGGACGAGGCCCTGGTGCGCCGCTTCGAGTCGGTGCGCCGCCCGCACCCGCTGCAGGGTGACGGCCGCATCGTCGACGGCATCGCCGCCGAGCGCGAGCTGCTGCGCGAGCTGCGCGGCGACGCCGACCTGGTGATCGACACCTCCAGCCTCAATGTGCACGAGCTGCGCGCCAAGATGGACGCCCAGTTCGCCGGCGAGGAGGAGCCCGAGCTGCGGGCCACCGTGATGTCCTTCGGCTTCAAGTACGGCCTCCCGGTCGACGCCGACCTGGTCGCGGACATGCGGTTCCTGCCCAACCCGCACTGGGTCCCGGAGCTGCGCCCGTTCACCGGTCTGAACGAGGAGGTCTCCGCCTACGTCTTCAACCAGCCCGGTGCCAAGGAGTTCCTCGATCGGTACGCCGAACTCCTGCGGCTCATCGCGGCCGGCTACCGGCGCGAGGGCAAGCGGTATGTGACCATCGCGATCGGCTGTACGGGCGGTAAGCATCGCTCGGTCGCGATGTCGGAGAAACTCGCCGCGCGTCTTGCGGCCGAGGGTGTGGAGACGGTGCTCGTACACCGGGACATGGGACGGGAATGACGGAACGTACACCGCGGCTGAGCAGGCTGCGCCGAATGGTGCCCGACTCGCGTGCCGGCCGCCCGGCCGAGGCTCGCGGCGCCCGGCCCCGTCGGCGCGGCGCGCAGCCCAAGGTCGTCGCGCTCGGCGGCGGCATGGGCCTGTCCGCCTCGCTCGCCGCGCTGCGCCGGATCACCGGCGACCTCACCGCCGTCGTCACCGTGGCCGACGACGGCGGTTCCAGCGGCCGGCTCCGTGACGAGCTGGGCGTGCTGCCGCCCGGTGATCTGCGCAAGGCGCTGGCCGCGCTGTGCGGCGACGACGAGTGGGGCCAGACCTGGGCCCGGGTCATCCAGCACCGCTTCCAGTCCAAGGGCGACCTGCACGAGCACGCGGTCGGCAATCTGCTGATCGTCGCCCTGTGGGAGCAGCTCGGTGATCATGTGCAGGCCCTGGACCTGGTCGGCAAGCTGCTCGGTGCGCACGGCCGTGTGCTGCCCATGTCGGCCGTGCCGCTGGAGCTGCAGGCCCTGGTCAAGGGGCACGACCCGCAGCGCCCGGAGGATGTGGACACGGTGCGCGGGCAGGCGACCGTCGCGCTCACGCCCGGTGAGGTGCAGTCGGTCCATCTCGTGCCGAACGACCCGCCGGCGGTCCCCGAGGCCGTGGCCGCGGTCCTGGACGCCGACTGGGTGGTGCTCGGTCCCGGGTCCTGGTTCTCCTCGGTGATCCCGCACCTGCTCGTGCCCGAGCTGCTGGACGCCCTGACCGAGACCAAGGCGCGCAAGGTGCTGTCCCTGAACCTCGCCCCGCAGCCGGGAGAAACCGAGGGCTTCTCACCGCAGCGTCATTTGGAGGTTTTGGGCCGACACGCCCCTAAACTCGCCCTGGACGTGGTGCTGGCCGACGAGGCCGCCGTGCCCGACCGCGACTTGCTCACCGAGGCCGCCAAACGGCTGGGAGCCGCGATCGAGCTGGCTCCGGTGGCCCGAACCGATGGATCACCCCGGCACGATCCGGAGCTGTTGGCCGCCGCGTACGACCGTATTTTTCGGATGCATGGAAGGATCGGCCCATGGCGATGACGGCAGCGGTGAAGGACGAGATCTCCCGGCTCCCCGTCACCCGGACCTGCTGCAGGAAGGCGGAGGTCTCCGCCATTCTGCGGTTCGCCGGCGGCCTTCACCTGGTGAGCGGGCGCATCGTGATCGAGGCGGAGCTGGACACCGCGATGGCGGCCCGCAGGCTCAAGCGCGACATCCTGGAGATCTTCGGGCACAGTTCCGAACTGATCGTGATGGCGCCCGGCGGGCTGCGCCGCGGCTCGAGATACGTGGTCCGGGTCGTCGCGGGCGGTGATCAGCTGGCCCGTCAGACGGGGCTCGTGGACGGCCGGGGCCGCCCGATCCGGGGTCTGCCGCCACAGGTGGTCTCGGGGGCCACGTGTGACGCGGAGGCGGCCTGGCGCGGTGCCTTCCTGGCGCACGGTTCGCTGACCGAGCCGGGCCGTTCCTCCTCGCTGGAGGTGACCTGCCCGGGTCCGGAGGCCGCGCTCGCGCTGGTCGGCGCCGCTCGCCGGCTGTCGATCGCCGCGAAGGCCCGTGAGGTGCGGGGGGTGGACCGGGTGGTGGTCCGGGACGGCGACGCGATCGGCGCGCTCCTGACCCGCCTCGGTGCGCACGAGTCCGTGCTGGCCTGGGAGGAGCGCCGGATGCGCCGTGAGGTGCGGGCGACGGCCAACCGGCTCGCCAACTTCGACGACGCCAACCTGCGCCGGTCGGCCCGCGCGGCCGTGGCCGCCGGTGCCCGGGTACAGCGCGCCCTGGAGATCCTGGGCGAGGAGGTGCCCGAACACCTCGCGGCCGCCGGCCGGCTGCGCATGGAGCACAAGCAGGCCTCCCTGGAGGAGCTGGGCGCGCTCGCCGATCCGCCGCTGACCAAGGACGCGGTCGCGGGCCGTATCCGCCGGCTGCTGGCGATGGCCGACAAGCGCGCCGCCGACCTGGGCATCCCGGGCACGGAGGCGAACCTCTCGGAGGAGCTGGCGGACAACCTCGCCGGCTGACCCACTCACGTCAACAGGCCGGTGCCGGGGCCCACTTGGGTCTCGGCACCGGCCTTCGCGTGTCCGAGGGACCCTCGTTTACGTGGCCGTCAGGCGCTCTTGACTCGATCATGAACTGACATGAGCCTGGCAACTTGTTCGCCGTCGTGGCGGACCACCGCTAGGGGGGTTCATGAGACACAGAGCGAGATCGATCCTCGCTGTCGGCGCGCTCCTGATCGGCGGAGCGAGCCTCGCACCCGTAGCCCAGGCGCAGAGCGGAAGTCCGGCGAAGTCCGACCCGGACGCGGTCAAGGTCTTCCGCGCCGATGTCACCAAAGCGCAGATACCGCTGCTCCTGCGGGCCGGCCAGGACGGTGACGAACTCGGCGAGCAGGTCACCCGCAGCGGAAAGTCCGAGGTCGAGGTCTACCTCACCGACCAGCAGGCCGCCAGGCTCCGCGATCAGGGCGTGGACCTCACCGAGCGCACCGTCCCGGCCAAGGCGCGGGCGCGCCTCGCGAAGGCGTCCCAGGGCGTGTTCCGCCCGTACGGCGGAGCCGGCGGGCTGAAGCAGGAGATTCTCGACACCGCCCAGGCCGACCCCACTCTCACCAAGGTCGAATCCATCGGAAAGACGGTCAACGGCCAGGACATCCTCGCGCTCAAGCTGACCAAGAACGCGAAGCGGTCGAAGGACGGCTCCAAGCCGTCCGTGCTGTACCTGTCCAACCAGCACGCGCGCGAGTGGATCACCCCGGAGATGACCCGCCGTCTGATGCACTACTACCTGGATCACTACCGCACCGACCGGCGCATCCGGAAGATCGTCGACTCGACGGAACTGTGGTTCGTGATCTCGGCCAACCCCGACGGCTACGACTACACGTTCAAGAACTCCGAGACCCGCCTGTGGCGCAAGAACCTGCGCGACGTCAACGGCGACGGCGTCATCGACACGGGCGACGGTGTCGACCTCAACCGCAACTTCCCCTACAAGTGGGGTTACGACGACGAGGGTTCGTCCCCCAACCCCACCAGCGAGACCTACCGCGGCGCGAGCCCCGAGTCCGAGCCCGAGACCAAGGCGCTCGACCGCTTCGAGAAGCGCGTCGGGTTCAGATACGCCGTCAACTACCACTCGGCCGCCGAACTGCTCCTCTACGGCGTCGGCTGGCAGGTCGCCACGCCCACCCCGGACGACGTCCTGTACAAGGCCCTCGCCGGCACCCCGGACAACCCGGCCGTCCCCGGCTACCGTTCACAGCTCTCCTCGGAGCTGTACACCACCAACGGCGAGGCGGACGGACACGCGTCGAACGTCAACGGCGTCGCGATGTTCACTCCCGAGATGTCGACCTGCGAGACCGCGGCGAACGTCGACCCGAACGACGCGTGGCGGCCCGAGGACTGCCGTTCGGTGTTCGAGTTCCCCGACGACGAGAAGCTGATCCAGCAGGAGTTCGCCAAGAACATCCCGTTCGCGCTCTCCGTCGCCGAGACCGCCGTACACCCGGACGAGCCGGCCTCCTCGGTCGGGCTGAGCGCCGCCGACTTCACCCCGGCCGCGTTCCCCACGTCGTACTCCCGGGGCGCGGACCAGGAGGTCTCCGTCGTCGTCCGCAAGGCGATCCGCGACAAGGAGCTGAAGTACCGCGTCAACGGCGGCCGCGTTCTCGACCAGGCACTCCGGCGCTGGAAGGGCGGCGAGACCTACGGCGGCGAGGACGACCTGTACTTCGACGAGTACCGGGCCAAGGTGCGCGACGGCGAGCCGGGCGACAAGGTCGAGGTGTGGTTCACCGGCGAGACGGGGAGCGGCAAGAAGGTCACCGGCCCGCACTTCACGTACACGGTCGCCGAGCGGCCCGCCGCGGACACGCTCGTCGTCGCCGAGGAGGGCGCGGCGGCCACGCAGACCCAGAAGTACGTGGACGCGCTGAAGGCGGCCGGGCACAAGGCGATCGTGTGGGACGTCGCCACCCAGGGCGCCCCGGACGCGCTCGGCGTGCTGAAGCACTTCCGGACGGTTGTGCACTACTCCGGCGCGAAGGGCCCCGGAAACGCCACCCAGCTGCAACTGCGCGCCTATCTGAACGAGGGCGGCAGGCTGATCGAGGCCGGTGAGCTGGCCGGCGGCAGCGTCGACCTCGGCGACGGCACCCCCTCGGACGACTTCAGCCAGTACTACCTGGGCGCCTACAGCCGTACGTCGACCAAGGGCGCCACCGGGTTCACGGGCTCCGGCGCCCTCGACGGCTACACCGGCGCCCTCGGTGACGCGCCCGGCAGCCCGCTGGAGGCGGCCGGCACCTACGGCGTCACCTCCGACGAGCTGCCGAGCGCCACGTACCCGCAGTTCAAGAGCGCGGGCGCGGGCCGGTTCGCCGGGACCGTCAACCCGTACGGGCCGTACTCGGGGTCGTACATGGCCGCCGCCGTGCACACCGACGACGCCTACAAGCGCCTCACCCGCACCATCGACCTCACCGGTGTCAGTGCCGCCGACAAGCCGGCCCTGAGCGCCCGGATGCTGTGGGACACCGAACCGGGGTACGACCACGCGGTGGTCGAGGCGCACACGGTGGGCGCCGAGGACTGGACGACTCTGCCGGAGGCCGGCGGCGCCACGAGGACGGCCGTGCCGGCGGACTGCGGGCAGGGCTTCCTGATCGCCGAGCATCCGTGGCTGAAGCACTATCTGACGCTCACGGCGGGCGCCTGCACCGCGACCGGCGCGACCGGCTCCTGGAACAGCCTCACCGGCAGCTCCGGCGGCTGGCGCCAGGTCACCTTCGATCTCAGCGCCTACGCGGGGAAGTCCGTCGAGGTGTCGATCGGCTACGTCACCGATCCGGGCACCGGCGGACACGGCGTCCTCGTCGACGACGCCTCGCTGGTCGTCGGCGGCACGGCGCGGGAGACCGAGGGATTCGAGTCGTCCCTGGGGGCCTGGCACGTGGCCGGCCCGCCCGTGGGCAGCCCGGCCGTCCTGAAGGACTGGACGCGCTCGGGGGCGCTGTTCCAGACGTACGGAGCGGTCACCACGGACGACACGGTGCTGCTCGGTTTCGGCCTGGAGCAGGTGCCGTCGGCGGCCGATCGCACGGCCCTGGTGAAGAAGGCGTTCGCGGCGCTCGACGGGTGAGGGCGGCCCTCTGCCGGCACGTGAGGGCCGCCACGTTGACAGAACCCGCCCCCCTTGTTCCAACAGGTGAGCGGGAGCGCTCTCAACGGTGCGCGAAAGGCTTCCTGATCAAGTGAGCCGACCCGCTCACGAACGAGTGAAGAGAGTGCAAAAACCGCCCGACATTCCCTACTAAATACGGGTGAAACAACTGCCGATCCGAGACGGTCCGTACCCCTACTGACGGGTACGGACCGCCTGCCCGTGTATGGGCCATCTCGATGTCACCCCGGGGCCCGCAGGGAGGTAGGGTCGGTGGTGGTCGGGGACATCCCAAACAGAGCTCGCCGGCACCGCATGGCCGGCGTACCACGAGGAGATCGGTTCGTGACGATCCGCGTAGGCATCAACGGCTTCGGCCGCATCGGCCGTAACTACTTCCGCGCGCTGCTGGAGCAAGGTGCGGACATCGAGGTTGTGGCTGTCAACGACCTGGGTGACACCGCCACCACGGCCCACCTGCTCAAGTACGACACGATCCTGGGTCGCCTCAAGAAGGAGGTCTCCCACACCGACGACACCATCACCGTCGACGGCCACACCATCAAGGTGCTCGCCGAGCGCGACCCGGCCAACATCCCGTGGGGCCAGCTGGGTGTCGACATCGTCATCGAGTCGACCGGCATCTTCACCAAGCGCGAGGACGCCGCCAAGCACCTCGCCGGTGGCGCCAAGAAGGTCCTCATCTCGGCTCCGGCCAAGGACGAGGACATCACCATCGTGATGGGTGTCAACCAGGACAAGTACGAGGCGGCCAGCCACCACGTCATCTCCAACGCCTCCTGCACCACCAACTGCGTGGCGCCGATGGCGAAGGTCCTGGACGAGAACTTCGGCATCGTCAAGGGTCTGATGACCACGGTGCACGCGTACACGAACGACCAGCGCATCCTGGACTTCCCGCACAAGGACCTGCGCCGCGCCCGTGCCGCCGCCGAGAACATCATCCCGACCACCACGGGTGCCGCCAAGGCCACCGCGCTGGTGCTGCCGCAGCTCAAGGGCAAGCTGGACGGCATCGCCATGCGCGTCCCGGTCCCGACCGGCTCGGTCACCGACCTCGTCGTCGAGCTCGGCCGCGAGGTCACCAAGGAAGAGGTCAACGCCGCCTTCCAGAAGGCCGCCGAGGGCGAGCTGAAGGGCCTCCTCGACTACACCGAGGACCCGATCGTCTCCTCCGACATCGTCAACGCCCCGGCGTCCTGCACCTTCGACTCGTCCCTGACCATGGTCCAGGACGGCAAGAACGTGAAGGTCATCGGTTGGTACGACAACGAGTGGGGCTACTCCAACCGCCTCGTGGACCTGACGGTCTTCGTCGGCGGCCAGCTCTGATCGCCGCACCAGGCACCTCAGTGTGAGTGCAGGGCTCGGGCAGCGCAGGGACGCGCTGTCCGGGCCCTGACTCACGTACAGAACAGCCATGGCTACGATCACGGAGCACCATCAGCCCTCGGGAGCCCCATTCATGAAGACGATCGACGAACTCATCCAGGACGGTGTCGAAGGCAAGCGGGTCTTCGTCCGCGCCGACCTCAACGTCCCGCTGGACGGCACCACCATCACCGACGACGGCCGCATCCGCGCCGTCGCCCCCACCATCGCCAAGCTCGCGGCAGCCGGCGCCAAGGTGATCGTCGCCTCCCACCTGGGCCGTCCCAAGGGCGCCCCGGACCCGCAGTTCTCCCTCGCACCGGCCGCGACGCGCCTCGGTGAAATCCTCGGGAAGAACGTCTCGTTCGCCGCCGACACCGTCGGCGACAGCGCGAAGGCCACCGTGGCCGCCCTGGCGGACGCAGAGGTCGCCGTCCTGGAGAACCTCCGGTTCAACGCGGGCGAGACGAGCAAGGACGACGCCGAGCGCGCCGCCTTCGCCGGCCGGCTCGCCGCCCTCGCCGACGTCTACGTCGGCGACGGCTTCGGGGCCGTGCACCGCAAGCACGCCTCCGTCTTCGACCTGCCGAAGCAGCTGCCGCACTACGCCGGCGACCTCATCGCCACCGAGGTCGGCGTCCTGAAGAAGCTCACCGAGGACGTCAAGCGCCCCTATGTCGTCGCGCTCGGCGGCGCCAAGGTCTCCGACAAGCTCGCCGTCATCGACGAACTGCTCGGCAAGGCCGACCGCCTGCTCATCGGCGGCGGCATGGCGTACACCTTCCTCAAGGCCAAGGGCTACGAGGTCGGCATCTCCCTCCTCCAGGAGGACCAGATCCCGGCCGTCACCGAGTACATGGAGCGCGCCGAGAAGAACGGCGTGGACCTGGTGCTGCCTGTCGACGTCCTCGTCGCGCCGGAGTTCCCGGACCTGAAGACCAAGGCCCCGGCCAACCCCACCACCGTCGACGCGGACGCCATCCCCGCCGACCAGGAGGGCCTGGACATCGGCCCCAGGACCCGAGAGCTGTACGCCTCGAAGCTCGCCGACGCCGCGACCGTCTTCTGGAACGGTCCCATGGGCGTCTTCGAGCACCCCGACTACGCCGAGGGCACCAAGGCGGTCACCCAGGCGCTCGTCGCGTCGGACGGCTTCACCGTCGTCGGCGGCGGTGACTCCGCCGCGGCCGTGCGTACGCTCGGCTTCGACGAGAATGCATTCGGCCACATCTCGACCGGTGGCGGCGCCTCCCTCGAATACCTCGAGGGCAAGACGCTCCCCGGCCTCGCCGCACTGGAGGACTGACCTTTGAGCACGCGCACGCCGCTGATGGCGGGCAACTGGAAGATGAACCTCAACCACCTCGAGGCCATCGCACACGTCCAGAAGCTCGCCTTCGCCCTGGCCGACAAGGACTACGAGGCCGTCGAGGTCGCCGTCCTGCCGCCCTTCACCGACCTGCGCTCCGTGCAGACCCTGGTCGACGGCGACAAGCTCAAGATCAAGTACGGCGCCCAGGACATCTCGCAGCACGACTCCGGTGCCTACACCGGCGAGATCTCCGGCCCGATGCTGGCCAAGCTGAAGTGCACCTACGCGGTCATCGGCCACTCCGAGCGCCGCCAGTACCACAACGAGACCGACGAGCTGGTCAACGCCAAGGTCAAGGCCGCCTACAAGCACGGCCTCACCCCGATCCTGTGCGTCGGCGAGGAGCTGGACGTCCGCGAGGCGGGCAACCACGTCGGTCACACCCTCGCCCAGCTCGAGGGCGGTCTGAAGGACCTCCCGGCCGAGCAGGCCGAGACCGTAGTGATCGCCTACGAGCCCGTGTGGGCGATCGGCACCGGCAAGGTGTGCGGCTCCGAGGACGCCCAGGAGGTCTGCGCCGCCATCCGTGCCAAGATCGCCGAGCTGTACTCGCAGGACGTGGCCGACAAGGTCCGCATCCAGTACGGCGGCTCCGTGAAGTCGGGCAACGTCGCCGAGATCATGGCCCAGGCCGACATCGACGGCGCCCTGGTCGGCGGCGCCTCGCTGGACGCCGACGAGTTCGTCAAGATCGTGCGATTCCGCGATCAGTAGGACGGGCTGTGAGTAGGCGGTAGCGGCGATACGTCGTACCCTTGCGGGGGCACAGCCGGTGTGCTGTGCCCCTGTCGTCCATCCGAATCCGAGGAAGTTGGTCCAGCCGTGGTTTTGGGGTTCTCGATCGCCCTGATCGTCTTCAGCCTGCTGCTGATGCTGCTGGTGCTGATGCACAAGGGGAAGGGCGGCGGCCTCTCCGACATGTTCGGCGGCGGCATGCAGTCCTCCGTCGGCGGCTCCTCGGTCGCCGAGCGCAACCTCGACCGGATCACCATCGTGATCGGCGTGCTGTGGTTCGCGTGCATCATCGTTCTCGGCATCCTGATGAAGACGAACAGCTGATACTCCGCTCAGCACACACATCACGCATATTCGGTACGTAGGGCCCCATGTTCGGTACGCGCTCGTGAGCGCGGCCTATCATGGGGCTTGCGTCTAGGTGTGGGGGTTGTAACTCCAATCACTGGACGCGCGTTGGGCCTTACGTAGACTGAGGCGCTCGCAGCGAAGCGGAACGCCGACTCGCTTCGCGGCACCATCACGCAGGGAGTTACGACCGTGGCAAGTGGCAACGCGATCCGGGGAAGCCGGGTCGGAGCGGGGCCGATGGGCGAGGCCGAGCGCGGCGAGTCCGCGCCGCGT
The DNA here is from genome assembly GCF_001514035.1 of Streptomyces yokosukanensis. GTDB lineage: Bacteria > Actinomycetota > Actinomycetes > Streptomycetales > Streptomycetaceae > Streptomyces > Streptomyces yokosukanensis. Next base: position 307,869 of record NZ_KQ948213.1, read on the forward strand.
CTGCGCATCTCCTTCTGGTGCTCCAACGGGCATGAGACCCAGCCGAGCTTCGCCAGCGACGCGCAGGTGCCCGAGACCTGGGACTGCCCGCGCTGCGGCTTCCCGGCAGGTCAGGACCAGGACAACCCGCCGGACCCGCCGCGCACCGAGCCGTACAAGACGCATCTCGCGTATGTGCGCGAGCGGCGCAGCGACGCGGACGGCGAGGCGATCCTCGCCGAGGCGCTCGCCAAACTGCGGGGCGAGATCTAGGACTTGACACCGGCCGGGCGCCCCAAGGCGCCTGGCCGCAGCCGTGTCCGCCCGCGGGCCCGGCCGATTGTCAGTGGCGACCTCTACGGTGAATGCACCGACGCATCGTGAGGGGGAGCCATGGCTGCGAGCGAGGTGGACAGCGGGCGTGCGCCCGCGTGGCACGGGGGATTCGGGCGGTTGTGGACGGCCGCCGTGGTCTCGCGGTTCGGGGACGCGTTACGCAATGCCGCGCTGCCCCTGCTCGCGGTGCGGCTCAGTGCCGAACCACTGGTCATCGCCTCGGTGACGGCCTGCGGCTATGTCCCCTGGCTGCTCTTCGGGCTGCTCGGCGGAGCCGTCGCCGACCGGGTCGACCAGCGTCGGGCGATGTGGGTGGTGGACACGGTGCGCGGCCTGCTCGTGGCCGCGTTCGCCCTCGCCGTGGGCCTGGGGCACGCTTCGATCCCGCTGCTGCTCGCCCTCGCCTTCGCGCTGACCACGCTCCAGACGCTCTTCGACAACGCCTCCACGGCCCTGCTGCCCGCGCTGGTGGACCGTGCCGCCCTGGGCGGGGCCAACGCCCGGCTGATGACCGGGCAGCAGATCGCCGGCGGCCTGATCGCCGCTCCGCTCGTGCCGCTGCTGTTGACGGCGGGCGCCTGCACGCCCTTCGTGGCCGACGCGGGCACGTTCCTGGTGGCCGCCGCCCTGGTCGCCTCTTTGCGGATACGGCCGCCGCAGAGCGGACCGCGCCCGGCGGGCAGCACGCTGAGGGCGGAGATCGGCGCGGGGCTGCGCGCTCTGTGGGGCGACCGGACGCTGCGGGCGACCTGCCTGGCCACGCTGCTGTGCAACATCGGGATGGGCGCGCTGATCGCCACCCTGGCGCTGCACGTGACGCGCTGGCTCGACGCGGGCGACACCGGATACGCGGCCGCGATGACGGCGTACTCGGCGGGCAGCATCAGCGGCGGCTTCATCGCCCAGCGCCTCGCGCGCCGCACCGGGCGGGTGCGGGCCCTGCTGGTCGCCGGCAGCGTGCAGACGGGGTCGCTGCTGCTCGTCGGATCCGTCCGGGACCTGTCCGCACTCGTCGTCGGCATGCTTCTGCTCGGCGCGATGAACATGGTGTGGAACGTCAACCAGGTCACGCTGATGCAGCAGCGCAGCCCCGCGTCGATGACGGGCCGCATCGCCGCCGCCTTCCGTACCGCCTCGACCTCCGGCGCCCCGCTCGGCGCGATCCTCGGCGGGGCCGCGGCCCGGCTGTACGGCCTGAACGCGCCCGCCCTGCTCGCGGCCGTCCTGTTCGCCCTGGCGGTCACCTCGCTGATACCGGCCGGCAAGCCGGACGTACGTGCTGTTGCACCGGACGACGACGTCATGACGGCTCGCGCCGCGCGGTGATCAATTAGGTTGGAACAGCTGGGACAGGCACGAAAGAAGGCGGAAGTCGGAAATGAACGCAGACGGCCGTACCAGGCTCAACCAGACGCCCGAATGGACCGCTCTCGCCAAGCACCGGGAGGAGCTGGCCGGCACCCATCTGAGGGAGCTGTTCGCCGCCGATCCCGGGCGCGGCGAGGGGTACACGCTCCAGGTCGGCGATCTGTACATCGACTACTCGAAGCACCTGGTCACCGATGACACGCTGCGGCTGCTGCGCGAGCTGGCCGCCGCCACGGACGTGTTCGGGCTCAGGGACGCCATGTTCCGCGGCGAGAAGATCAACGTCACCGAGGACCGCGCGGTGCTGCACACCGCGCTGCGCGCCGCGCGCGACGCGGTGATCGAGGTCGACGGCGAGAACGTCGTCCCCAAGGTCCACGCCGTGCTCGACAAGATGAGCGACTTCGCGGACCGCGTCCGCTCCGGCGCCTGGACCGGCCACACCGGCAAGCGCATCAAGAACGTCGTCAACATCGGCATCGGCGGCTCCGACCTGGGCCCCGCGATGGCCTACGAGGTGCTGCGCAGCTTCACCGACCGCGCTCTCACGGTCCGCTTCGTCTCCAACGTGGACGGCGCCGACCTGCACGAGGCCACCCGTGACCTGGACCCGGCCGAGACGCTGTTCATCATCGCCTCCAAGACCTTCACCACCATCGAGACGATCACCAACGCGACCTCCGCGCGCACCTGGCTGCTCGACGGGCTGGAGGGCGACGCCAAAGCGGTCGCGAAGCACTTCGTCGCCCTGTCGACGAACGCCGAGAAGGTCGCCGAGTTCGGCATCGACACGGCCAACATGTTCGAGTTCTGGGACTGGGTCGGCGGCCGGTACTCGTACGACTCCGCGATCGGACTGTCGCTGATGATCGCGATCGGCCCCGACCGCTTCCGCGAGATGCTCGACGGCTTCCGGCTGATGGACGAGCACTTCCGCACCGCGCCCGCCGAGTCCAACGCGCCTTTGCTGCTGGGCCTGTTGGGCCTTTGGTACGGCAACTTCCACGACGCCCAGTCGCACGCGGTCCTGCCGTACAGCCACTATCTGTCGAGGTTCACCGCCTACCTGCAGCAGCTGGACATGGAGTCCAACGGCAAGTACGTGGCGCGGGACGGCAGGCAGGTCGACTGGCAGACCGGGCCGGTCGTGTGGGGCACGCCGGGCACCAACGGGCAGCACGCCTACTACCAGTTGATCCACCAGGGCACCAAGCTGATCCCTGCGGACTTCATCGGCTTCGCCGAGCCGGTGGCCGAGCTGAGCGGTGAACTGAAGGCGCAGCACGACCTGCTGATGGCCAACTTCTTCGCCCAGACCCAGGCCCTCGCCTTCGGCAAGACCGCCGAGGAGGTCCGTGCGGAGGGGGTGGCGGAGGAACTGGTCCCGCACAAGACCTTCCAGGGCAACCGGCCGACGACGACCGTCCTCGCGAAGGAACTGACCCCGTCCGCCCTCGGCCAGCTGATCGCCCTGTACGAGCACAAGGTGTTCGTACAGGGCGCGGTGTGGAACATCGACTCCTTCGACCAGTGGGGCGTCGAACTCGGCAAGGTCCTCGCCAAGCGCGTGGAGCCTGCCCTGACCGAGGGCGCGGAGGTGCCCGGACTGGACGCCTCGACCAAGGCGCTGGTCGGCACGTACCGCCGACTGCGCGGCCGGAGCTGACCGCCGGTCCGGCCGGGGGCACGGAGCACCGGGCGGCGCACGCCGCCCGGTGTCCCGTACACTCCCCGTTGCTCATGAGCACCACAACTCGGGGGAGCGTGCAGTGGCCGGTTCACGGGGGAACCGCACAACGGGCGTGCCGCGCCGCAGGAACTGGCTGAAGGCGCATCACGCGGCCTGGGCGGTGTTCCATCCCGCCTGGATACCCGAGCCGCTCGACCCGTCCGTCGAGGGGCTGAAGCGGATCCGGGTCGCCGCGGGGACGGTCGCCGCCGTCGGTGTCTACACCTTCGTCGAGGGCGGCTTCGCCCTCACGGAGATGCTGCAGAACCTGCTGATCGCCTCCGGCGTGCTGCTGGTGATCGCCCCGCTGACGGTCGGGGTGATGCTGTGGATCTGGCGGCGCACCGGCAGCCTGCGCACCCTGCGCCCGGCACTGCTGAAGGCCTTGGGGCTGCTGCTCACCTTCGTGGGCTCGGTCGTCGCGACCGTCCTGCTGCTGCAGACCAGCAGCAGCTTCAGCGGCTCGCTGCTGATCATCCCGATGGGGCTGTTCACGCTGTGGACGGTCTGGTTCGTCGGCGCCGGTGCCCTGCGGGTCACCGGGAACTTCTTCGGCACGGCAGCCGTCCACCGCTGTCTGCCGCCCCTGCTCGCCATGGTCACCAGCTGGCTGATGGCGCTGCCCGACCTGCTCACCGGTGATCTGCACGGGCTCGGGCTCAAGCTCGGCATCGTGTTCATCCTCGGCGCCCCGGTGACGGTCACCGCCATCGCGCTGTACGAGATGGCCCGGCTCAAGCGGGGACACGGCATCCGGCTGACCGACCACCCGGCGCGGCATCCCGCGCAGGATCCGCACAACCTCCGTAGTCCGTACGGCAGTTGAGCCGCCTGAGGGCGCCGCGGGTCAGGCCACCGCGCCGGTCGTGTCCGCGAGCCGTCTGCGGGCGGCACGGCCCGCGGGCAGCGCGGACAGCAGCGCGGCACCCAGGACCGCGGCCAGGCCGACCGACACGAGCAGCAGCGGTGACGGGGACTGGGCGATACCGGCGCCGATGCCGCTGGAGCCGCCCTGGGCGTCGATCAGCCTGCGGGCCAGCGGCAGCCCCAGTGCCGTGGCGGCGAGCGCCGCGGCCAGGGCCGTACAGCTCGTCGCCGTGACGGTGATCGCGGTGATCTGCCGTGGGGACATGCCGATCGCCTTCAGTGCCAGCACGTCCCGTTCGCTCTCGCGGACGCTGCCGCCGATGGCGGTGAGCAGCTCGACGAGCCCGATCAGGGCCAGTACGGCGATCAGCCCGGCGACGACGGCGCGCAGCGGGGACAGGCCGTCGGCCGGATTCGTCATCGTGTGCACGTCGAGACGGCCGTGGCCGGCCCGGGTCAGCGCGCCGGCCACCTGCTGCGGATCGGCGCCGGGGCGCAGGCGCAGTTCGAGGAAGGCGGCGGTCAGCCCGGGGTCGTTCGCGCGGAGGGTGTCCAGGGAGGTCGTCACGACCCGCCCGGCGTTCTGCGGTTCGATGCTGCGGCCCACGATGTGCAGGATCTGCGGCCGGTCGCCCACCGTCATGCGCACCCAGTCGCCGACCCGGGCGTGCAGCAGATCCAGCAGGCCCTGGCCGGCCACCGCCTCGTCCGGTCCGCGTGCGGCGCGGCCCTCGGCGAGGGCGTACGGGTAGGGCTCGGCGCTGGTGCCTACCCCGCGCAGCGCGATGGTGCCGGTCTGGCCGGGGACCAGCGCGGCCACCTCGACCCCGGGGTAGGCCGCCGCGACCCGGTGGTCAGCGGTCAGCTGGGCCCGTACGGCGGATGCGTCCAGGGTGCCGTCGGAGCGGACCGTGAGGGCCGTCGGCAGCCCCATGCGCTCCGGGCTGCTGTGGAAGCGGTCGATCGTGGTCCAGGCGCTGAGCGCCACCACGATCAGCAGCAGCGGCAGCGTCAGCCGTGCCACGCCGGCCAGCGACCGGCCGCGCCCCGCACACGCCTTGTGGACACCGAGGACCAGCGCGGCCGGCAACCGCAGCCCGAGCGCCCGCCGGGCCGGGCCGCCCAGCCGTCCGCCGGCCGCCGCGGCCGGGCGCGGCACCGGAACCGGCGGCACCCGCCCCGCCCGCCAGGCCGCGAGCCCCGTGGTCAGGCCGATGAACAGCACCGCGCCCAGGGGCACCGCGCACAGCGCCGCGGTGTGCCCCGGCAGCCCCTGCCACACGCCCACCGCATCGCCGAGCCGGCCGGGGATCCGACGGCCCAGGGTCTCGGTGAGCGCAGCGGCGGCCACCGAGCCGAGCAGTGCGTACGCCAGATGCTGCAGCAGGAAGATCCGGACGACCTGGCCCGGCGTGAATCCGATCGCCTTCAGCACCGACAGGTCCCGCAGATGCCCTCGGATGCGGGTGGCGATCGCGCCGTGCACGGCGAACCCCGCCGCGATCAGCGCGCCGAGACCGAACAGGCCGAGCACCTGCCCCAGCAGCCGGTTGTCGCCCTGGGCCGCGGAGCGGGCCTGCTGCCAGGTGGAGACCTCGCCGACCGCGCCCGCGCCGAGCACCGTGACGGCCCGCTGCACCGCGTAGTCCGTGTCGGCCGGGTCGTCCAGCCGCAGCCCGATCACCTGGCCGCCCGGGGCGCGTACGGCGGACGGCAGTGCCCACACCAGCCCCGGCTGCTCACCCGGGCTGTAGTGGGGCTCGGCGCTGTCCGCGATGCCCTCGACGGTCAGGGTGCGGGCGGTGCCGGGCAGCGTGAGGGTGTCTCCGGGCTCGGCCAGCAGAGCCCGGGCCAGGCTGCTCTCCAGGACCACGCCGTCCGGTTCGGCCCCGTCCAGCCAGTGCCCGGCGGTGAGCAGCGGCCGGCCGACGGAGGGCGGGCCGGGGGTGCCGCGCAGTTCCACGGAGGCGCGGGTGCCGCGGACGGCGACGGTGGTGGCCTCGGTGCGGTAGGGGCCGGCCACGGACGCGACGCCGTCGATGCGGGCCAGCCCGTGCGCGTCGGCCGAGGGCACGGTGTGGATCCACACATGCGCCCCGCGGGCCTGGGCGAACACCCGCTGCCAGGGGTTGGTGGCGTACCCGAACAGGGCGGTGGCCAGCAGCAGCGAGGCGACGATCCCGGCGGTGGCCAGCACGAGGAACAGCGCCTCGCCGCGATGCGTCCGCAGATCGGAGTGCGCCCAGCGCAGACTGCCCCGCACGCCGGAGCCCAGGCCCGGCGGACCCGCCGCCATCAGTCCCTCAGCTCCAGCACACCCGAGATCCCCGGCCTTCGGGACACCGGGGCGTCGTCCAGGGCCGCGTCGTCGGCTATGCGCCCGTCGAAGAAGCTGATCACGCGGTCGGCGGCGCTCGCCAGCCGGGCGTCGTGGGTGACCAGGACGATGGTCTGCCCGCGCCCGTGGAAGCGGGACAGCAGCCGCATCACCTCGCGTGTGCCCCGGCTGTCCAGGCTTCCGGCGGGCTCGTCGGCCAGCAGCAGCGGGGGATGGTTGACCAGGGCACGGGCGAGCGCGACCCGCTGCTGCTCGCCGCCGGACAGCTCGCCCGGCATGCTGCGCTCCTTGCCCGCGAGGCCCAGTTCGGCGAGGAGCGCCTCGCGTTCGGCGCGGGCCTTCTTCGGCGGGACGCCGGCGAGCAGGGCGGGCAGCTCGACGTTGTCGGCGACGGACAGGTTCGAGACCAGGTTGAAGAACTGGAACACGATCCCGATGGCGGTGCGGCGCTCCACCGCCCAGCGCGCCTCGCTGAAGGAGTCCGTGCGGCGGCCGTCGAGCCAGATGCTGCCCTCGTCGGGGCGCTGCAGTCCGCCGAGCAGATGCAGCAGCGTCGACTTTCCGGCTCCGGACGGCCCGGTGATCGCGACGAACTCGCCCCGGGCCACGCTCAGGTCGACCCCGCGGACCGCGTGCGCGGGCGCGCCCTCGCCGCGGTGCGTCTTCACCAGGCCCTCGGCCCGAAGCACCAAAGCCTGCTCGGCGGGCGGTGTCGGAGGGTGGCCGTCGCTCACTCCAGCTCCTCCAGTTCCTCCTGGCACCGCTCGAGCCAGTCGAGGTCGGCCTGCAGATGCAGCATCGCGCCCTCGATGAGCAGGTGGGCGATGCGGTTGTCCCGGTTCTCGGCCGTGGCCAGCTTCGAAAGATTGCGCATGGTGGTGAGGTACTGGCGCCGCTGCTTGTTGATGAGGGCGATCTGGTCGGCGAGACCGGTCTGCGGGGCGAGGGCGAGCTTCATGAAGAACTCGTCCCGCACCCGCGGCTCGTCCTCGGTCTCCTCGAACCAGGCGTGCAGCGCTTCCCGCCCGGCGTCGGTGAGGTGGTAGACCTTCTTGTTGGGCCGGCTGGACTGCTCGATGTCCTCGCCCTCGATCAGTCCCGACTTCTCGAGGCGGCTGAGGGTGACGTAGATCTGGCCGACGTTCGGCTGAGGGTACGCGGAGCCCAGCAGTTGCTCAAGGTCCTGCTTCAGCTCGTAGCCGTGGGCCGGGCCGCGGGCGAGGAGTGCCAGGAGGGGCAGGCGCACTCGTGCTGTCCTCCTGTCTGCTCAATGTGCTCCAGGCCCCTAGGGCCTGCCGTCATTCTCCCGTCTGCCCGGCGGCGTCTGGCACGCACGCTCGCCGCGTTGCCGAACCGCCCACGTGACTCCGCCACGAGGGCGATCCGGCGCCTTGCGATCGCACGCACCAGACGCCGCCGGGCCCGCCCCATGGGCGGACGACGGGAGAATGACGCCAGCCCCTAGTATCGCCCATACCTAACAGGTATACATGGCCTCTGACTCCCGGCGAGGACGCCGAAGTCGTGTGTACGTGTTCAGGGAGGAACCTATGCGGTGGACAAGCACCGCCGGTAGGGGGCCCCGGATACGTGCCGTCGGCCGGGCTCTCCTCGTCCTTGCCGTGCTCATGACCGGGTACGTCGCCTCCGGCGCGCGGGCCGACGAGAGCGCCGGATCCGGTCGAGGCCCGCTCACCCTGGCCACCGCCGGCGACCTCACCGGCTATCTGGGCCCGCTGCTCCAGGGCTGGAACCGCACCCACCCCGGCGAGAAGGTCACCCTGGTCGAGTTGCCGGACTCCGCCGACGAGACCCATGCGCAGATGACCACCGATCTGCGCGGCGGCGACCGGGGACGGTTCGACGTCCTCAACATCGACGTCAACTGGACCTCGGAGTTCGCGGCGGCCGGCTGGATACGGCCCCTCCCGAGGGACCGCTTCCCCCTCGACAGTTTCCTGCCGCCGGTCGTGGACACGGCCACCTACGACGGACGCCTGTACGCGGTCCCGTACGTCACCAACGCCGGACTCCTCCTCTACCGCAAGGACATCCTCGCCAAGGAGGGCGTGCCCCCGCCGCGCACCTGGGCCGAACTGGAGCACGACGCGAAGACCATCGCGCCCAAGTACGGACTCGGCGGCTACGCGGGCCAGTTCCTGCCCTACGAGGGCCTCACCGTGAACGCCGCCGAGGCGGTCTACTCGGCGGGCGGCACGATCCTCGGCGACGAGGGCACCCGCGTCACCGTCGATTCCGCCGCCGCCCGCGAGGGAATCGGCTTCCTCGCCCGCGGCATCCGCGAGGGCTGGATACCGAAGGCCGCGCTGACGTACAAGGAGGAGGAGTCCAAGCAGGCCTTCCAGGACGGCAGGCTGCTCTTCCTGCGCAACTGGCCCTACGCCTACGCCGTCGCCTCCGCCAAGGGCTCCGAGGTGGCCGGGAAGATCGGCGCCGTACCGCTGCCCGGCCCCGACGGGCCCGGGACCAGTGTGCTCGGCGGCTCCGACCTCGCCGTCAACTCCCATGCCCGGCACCCCGATTCGGCGGCGCGCCTGATCGCCTACCTCACCAGCGCGCCCGTCCAGCGCCAGGTGCTCACCCGGGGCGCGCTGCCGCCGGTACGCGCGGCGCTCTACGAAGATCCCGCGCTGGTGCGGCGGTTCCCCTACCTCCCGACCCTGCGCACGGCCGTGCTCACCGCCGCCCCGCGCCCCAAGAGCGCGCGGTACGACCAGGTCAGCCTGGTCGTGCAGGCCGTCGTGCACGACGCGCTGACCGGGCACGAGACGCCCGCGGCAGCGGTGCGCCGGTTGGCCCGGGAGCTGGCGGCCGTCTCCGGTCGCTAGTTACTTGTTAAGTAACGCGGACATCTCATCTCTCGTGGAAGTGCACGGATAAGTCCGTATTTGAGACCGCAACTCAGCAGTAGCATCCGTTCTTTTCATTGACACCTTCGCGATACGCCTACCTAACATGCATGCATGTTGAGTAAGTACCACTGGTGGCGCGACGCGGTGATCTACCAGGTGTACGTCCGCAGCTTCCTGGACAGCACCGGTGACGGCATCGGCGATCTGGCCGGCGTCCGCGCCGGGCTGCCGTACCTGAAGAAGCTCGGCGTCGACGGCATCTGGCTGAGCCCGTTCTATCCCTCGCCGCAGCACGACCACGGCTACGACGTGGCCGACTACTGCGGAGTCGACCCGCTCTTCGGCGACCTCGCCGAGTTCGACCTGCTGATGGCGGCCGCCCGGCGGCTCGGCATCAAGGTGCTGCTCGACATCGTGCCCAACCACTGCTCCAGCGCGCACCCCTGGTTCCGCGAGGCCCTGGACAGCGCACCCGGCAGCCCGGCCCGCGCCCGCTTCCACTTCGCCGACGGTCGCGGCCCGGACGGCGGTGAGCCGCCCAACAACTGGCACGCGATGTTCGGCGGCCCGGCCTGGAGCAGGGTCGGCGACGGCCAGTGGTACCTGCACATGTTCACGCCCGAGCAGCCCGACTGGAACTGGCGCGACCCCGAGGTCACCGCCGAGTTCGACCGGGTGCTGCGGTTCTGGCTGGACCGGGGTGTCGACGGCTTCCGCATCGACGTGGCGGCCGGGCTGTACAAGCACCCCGAACTGCCCGACTCCGACGACCCCGAGGCCGACGCCCGCACCCGCGACTCGGTCAACCCGCTCGCCTGGAACCAGCCCGAGGTGCACGAGGTGTGGCGCTGGTGGCGCGCCGTGTGCGAGGAGTACACCGCCCGCGACGGCCGCGAACGGCTCCTCGTCGGCGAGGTCTCCGTCCCCACCGCCCGCGAACACGCCCTGTACGTCCGCCCCGACGAACTCCACCAGGCCTTCTTCTTCGACCTGCTCGGCGCCCCCTGGGACGCCGACGCCTTCCGCAAGGTCGTCTCCGAGGCCATGCAGGACATCGCCGGCACGGGCTCGACGGTCACCTGGGTGCTCAACAACCACGACCAGGTGCGCACCGTCACCCGCTACGGCGAACCCGCCACCGGGGGCAGCGGCCTCGGTGCCGCCCGCGCCCGGGCCGCCGCGCTGCTGATGCTGGCGCTGCCCGGAGCCGCGTACATCTACCAGGGCGAGGAACTCGGCCTGCCCGAGGTCGTCGACCTGCCCGACGACGTGCTCACCGACCCGATATTCCGCCGCACCGGCAGCCGCGCCCGGATCCGTGACGGCTGCCGGGTGCCGCTGCCCTGGTCCGGACAGGCCTCCCCGTTCGGCTTCACCTCCGGCGCGGACGGCGCCAAGCCGTGGCTGCCGCAGCCGGAGTACTTCGCCGAGCACGCCACCGACCGCGCCCTCGCCGACACCCGCTCCTTCTGGCACCTCTACCGCGACGGCCTCCACCTGCGCGCCTCACTGCCCCAGCTGGGCGAAGGCGCGCTGAACTGGCTGGACACCCCGCCCGGCGTCCTCGCCTTCACCCGCGGCGACGGCCTGGTCTGCGCCGTCAACTTCGGTACGGCCCCCACACCCGCGCCGGTCTCCGGCACCCCGCTGCTCTCCAGCGGCCCCTGCCCGCCCGGCGTCCTGCCCGCCGCCACGGCGGCCTGGTGGCTGAGCGACCTCTGATCCCCCGTCAACCCATCTCGTCAACCCACCTCGTCAACTCCCCTCGACCGAAAGGTCCGTCAACGATGATGCGACGACGCACGACCCTGCTCACGAGCTGCACCGCCCTCGCCCTCGCGCTCGGCGCCACCGCCTGCGGCGGCGGACCGGTCTCCGCGGGCGGCGGCGACAAGGCACTCGACGGCCAGACCGTCACGGTGGCCGGTGTCTGGTCCGGCAGCGAACAGAAGAACTTCCAGAAGGTGCTGGACGCCTTCACCGAGAAGACCGGCGCCAAGACCCAGTTCGTGTCCACCGGCGACAACGTCTCCACCGTCGTCGGCAGCAAGATCGAGGGCGGCAACGCGCCCGACGTGGTGATGGTCCCGCAGGTCGGCGTCCTCGACCAGTTCGCGAAGAAGGGCTGGCTCGAGCCGCTCTCACCGACCGCGCGAGCGACGATCACCGCCGACTACGCCCCCGTGTGGAAGAAGTACGGAAGCGTCGGCGGCACCCTGTACGGCCTGTACTTCAAGGCCGCCCACAAGTCGACCGTCTGGTACAGCCCCGCCGCCCTCGCCCAGGCCGGGGTCAAGCCGCCGAAGACGTACGACGCGATGCTGAAGGCCGGGCACACGGTCTCCGACTCCGGGCTCGCCGCCTTCGCGGTCGCCGGCCAGGACGGCTGGACCCTCACCGACTGGTTCGAGAACATCTACCTCTCCCAGGCCGGACCCGAGAAGTACGACGCCCTCGCCGCCCACAAGCTGAAGTGGACCGACCCGAGCGTCGTCGAGGCGCTCACCACCCTCGGCAAGCTGTTCAAGGACAAGCAGTTGATCGCGGGCGGCCAGAAGGAGGCCCTGAACACCGACTTCCCGGGCTCGGTGGAGAAGGTGTTCGGGCCGGGGCCCGAGGCCGGCATGGTCTACGAGGGCGACTTCGTGGCCGGTGTCGCGCACGACCAGTTCGGCAAGGCCATCGGCAAGGACGCGAACTTCTTCCCGTTCCCGGCGGTCGGCGGCGGCACCGCACCGGTCGTCAGCGGCGGTGACGCCGCGGTCGTCCTCAAGGACGGCAAGAACGCCAAGGCCGGCATGAAGCTCCTGGAGTACCTGGCCACCCCCGAGGCCGCGGCCGTCTGGGCCAAGGCGGGCGGCTTCCTCTCCCCGAACAAGAAGCTCGACCTCTCCTCGTACGGCGACGACGTCTCCCGCGCCACCGCCAAGTCCCTCGTCTCGGCCGGTGACTCGGTCCGCTTCGACATGTCCGACCAGGCCCCGGCGGCCTTCGGCGGCACCAAGGGGGCGGGGGAGTGGAAGCTCCTGCAGGACTTCCTGCGCGACCCCTCGGACCCGAAGGGGACCGCCGCACAACTGGAGTCCGCCGCGGCCAAGGCCTACCAGGACTGACCATGACAACGACCACTGTTGTGAAACAGCAGGCGGCCCCGCGGGCCACCGGCGCGGCGCACGGGCGCCGCGGCCGGCGGCCCGCCCGGCTGGTCGCCCTGCTCTTCGTCTTCCCGGCGCTGCTCCTGCTCGGCGCGCTCGTCGTCTACCCGGTGCTGTTCTCCGTCGGCCGCAGCTTCTTCGACGCCTCCGGCACCCGGTTCGTGGGCGGCGACAACTACGCCGAGATGTTCCGCGACCCGGCGACCCTGAAGGCCGTCCGCAACACCACCATCTGGGTGGTCGTGGCCCCGGCCCTGCTGACCGGCCTCGGCCTGATCCTGGCCGTCCTGGTGGAGAAGGTCCGCTGGGCCACCGCGTTCAAGCTGCTGCTCTTCATGCCGATGGCGGTCTCCTTCCTCGCCGCCGGCATCATCTTCCGACTCGCCTACGACGAGGACCCGGACAAGGGCGTGCTGAACGCGGCCGTCGTCTCCGTCCACGACGCCTTCACGGGCACGTCGTCCTACCCGACGGCCCGCGGCCGCGAGGGCCTGCTCACCGAGGACCGGGACGGCTCGTACCGCATGACCGCCTCCGCCGGCCACTCGGTGACACTCCCGATGGTCGGCGTGCTGCCCAAGGACCTGCCCCGGAACACCTCGCCCGCGGCCCCGGCGGCCGGCCGCAAGGCCGCGTCCGGCGAGGTGCGCGGTGTCGTCTACCTGGACTTCACCCCCGGCGGGGGCGGCAGGCAGGGCAAGGTCGACCCGAAGGAGAGCGGGCTGCCCGGCATGAAGGTCGAGGCGGTACGGGACGGCGGCACGGTCGCGAGCACGACGACCGCCGCCGACGGCTCCTTCACGTTCTCCGGGCTGCACGCGGGCCCGTACACCGTGAAACTCCCGGAATCGAACTTCGCCCCGCCCTACCAGGGCGTCTCCTGGCTCGGACCGACACTCGTCACCCCGGCGATCATCGGCGCCTACCTGTGGATCTGGACCGGCTTCGCGATGGTCCTGATCGGCGCGGGGCTGTCCGCCCTGCCCCGGGACGCGCTGGAGGCCGCGCGGATGGACGGCGCGAACGAGTGGCAGATCTTCCGAAGGATCACCGTGCCGCTGCTCGCACCCGTGCTCACCGTGGTCTTCGTGACCCTCGTGATCAATGTGATGAAGGTCTTCGACCTCGTCTACATCATCGCGCCCGGACCGGTGCAGGAGGACGCCACGGTGCTGGCCACACAGATGTGGCTGGTCTCCTTCGGCGGCGGCAACAACCAGGGCCTCGGCAGCGCCCTCGGCGTGCTGCTCCTGCTCCTGGTGATCCCCGCGATGGTGTTCAACGTCCGCCGCTTCCGCAACAGCCAACGATGAGGAGTCAGCGATGAACGCGATCAGGCGGGGCCTGGGCAACGGCCTGGTGCAGGCCTTCCTGGTGGTGATCGGCCTGGTCTGGCTGACCCCGCTGGCGGGCCTGTTCCTCTCCTCGCTCCGCTCGGCGCAGGACACCGCGAAGGGCGGCTGGTGGACGGCGCTGGCCAGCCCCGGCCGACTGTCCTTCGACAACTACACGGCGCTGCTGAAGAACTCCGGCATGACCCAGGCCTTCTGGAACACGGTCCTGATCTCGGTACCGGCCACGACGCTCGTCGTGGTCATCGCGGCCCTCGCCGGATACGCCTTCGCCTGGCTGGACTTCCCGCTCCGCGAGCCGCTCTTCCTGCTGGTGGTGGCCCTGCTGGTGGTGCCGGTCCAGATCGGACTGCTGCCCGTGGCCAAACTCTTCGGCGCGCTCGGCCTGTTCGGCACGATCCCCGGCGTCGTGCTGTTCCACGTGGCCTACGGACTGCCCTTCGCCGTGTTCCTGCTGCGCAACTACTTCGCGGAGATGCCGAAGGAGATGCTGGAGGCGGCGCGGATGGACGGCGGCAGCGAGTGGCGCATCTTCACCCGGTTGGTGCTGCCGGTGGGACGCCCGGCGATCGCCTCACTCGCGATCTTCCAGTTCCTGTGGGTCTGGAACGACATGCTCGTCGCCCTGCTCTTCGCCGACAGCTCCTCCCAGCCGCTGACCGTGGAACTCCAGTCCCAGATCCGGCAGTTCGGCAGCAACATCGACGTGCTGGCGCCGGGCGCGTTCCTGTCCCTGATCGTGCCGGTGGTCGTGTTCTTCGCCTTCCAGCGGCACTTCGTGCAGGGCGTGATGGCGGGGTCGGTGAAATGAGAAGCGGCGGGAACCGGAGTTCCCGCCGCCGCTACAGGTGGTTCGGCCTCACGGCGAAGCCGGCGGGTACAGCGACCGGGGCAGCTGCGAAGCTGCCGCCGAGTCCAGCAGCCACAGCGTCCGGGAGCGGCCGTACGCCCCCGCCGCCGGCGCCTGGATCTCGCCGGCGCCCGACAGGGCGATGGCCGCGGCCTCCGCCTTGTCCTCGCCGGCGGCGAGCAGCCACACCTCGCGCGCCGAGCGGATCGCCGGAAGGGTCAGGCTGATCCGGGTCGGTGGCGGCTTGGGCGCGCCGTGCACGCCGACCACGGTGCGCTCGGTCTCCCGTACGGCCGGCAGCTCGGGGAAGAGCGAGGCCACGTGGGTGTCCGGGCCGACGCCCAGCATGAGCACGTCGAAGGTGGGCACCGGGCCGTGGTTCTCCGGCCCTGCCGCCTTCGCCAGCTCCGCCGCGTACGCCTCGGCGGCCGCGTCGACGTCCGTGCCGTACGGGCCGTCGGAGGCGGGCATGGCGTGCACGCGCTCCGGGTCCAGCGGTACGGAGTCCAGCAGGGCCTCGCGGGCCTGCGTGACATTGCGCTCCGGGTCGCCCTCGGGCAGGTAGCGCTCGTCGCCCCACCACAGGTCGAGGCGGGCCCAGTCGATGGCGTCCCGTGCGGGCGCCGCCGCCAGCGCGGCCAGCAGGCCGTTGCCGTTGCGGCCGCCGGTGAGGACCACGGACGCGGTGCCCCGGGAGGCCTGCGCGTCCACGATCTTCGTGATCAGGCGGGCCGCGGCGGCCTGCGCCATCAGCTCCTTGTCGTGGTGGACGACCAGCTGCGGAGTGCTCACTTCGCCGCCGCCTTCCTCGCCGGTGCCTTCTTCGCGGTCTTGGCCGAGGCCTTCTTCGCCGGTGCCTTCGCCGTCTTTGCCGCCGCTTCCTCGGCCGCTTCCTCCAGCGGCTCCGGCTCGGCGGCCGTGGACTGCGGCTCCGGTGCGGTGTTCAGCCGCTCCACTCCGTAGCGCAGCGCCGAGGCGTAGGTGTCGTCCGGGTCGAGCCGGCGCAGCTCCTCCGCGATCAGCTCGGCGGTCTCCCGCCGCTTCAGCGCCACGGCGCGGGCCGGCTGGCCCTCGATGGACAGCGTGGCCAGCGAACCGTCCGCGCGGTCCAGCACGATCGGGCCGCAGCTCGTGTTCATCCGGACTGCCGTGAGACCGGGACCGGACGACAGCAGGCGCTTGACGGGGACGTCCAGCCGCTCCGCGAGCCACATCGCCAGCAGCTCACAGCTCGGGTTGAACTCCTCGCCCTCCACCTCGACGGCCTTCACCTCACAGGTGACCTGGTCCAGGGCCGCCGCGAGCATCGAACGCCACGGCGTGATCCGGGTCCAGGACAGGTCGGTGTCGCCGGGCGTGTAGGCCGCGGCGCGGGCGGACAGCTCCCGCACCGGCTGCTCGGCGGCGTAGGTGTCGGTGACCCGGCGCTGCGCGAGCGCGCCGAGCGGGTCCTTCGCCGGGTCCAGCGGGGCGTTCACCGGCCACCACACGACCACCGGTGCGTCCGGCAGCAGCAGCGGCAGCACGACCGAGTCGGCGTGGTCGACGACCTCGCCGTACAGCCGCAGTACGACCGTCTCGCCGGTGCCCGCTTCCGCGCCGACCCGCACCTCGGCGTCCAGCCGGGACGTCGTACGGTCGCGGGGGGAGCGGGAGACCCGCTTGATGACCACCAGCGTGCGCGAGGGGTGCTCGCGCGACGCGTCGTTGGCGGCCTTCAGCGCGTCGTAGGCGTTCTCCTCGTCGGTGACGATGACGAGGGTCAGGACCATGCCGACGGCGGGGGTACCGATGTCGCGGCGGCCCTGCACGAGCGCCTTGTTGATGTCGCCGGCGGTGGTGTCGGTCAGGTCGATCTTCATGGCCGGCGCCAGCTCCGTCCGTCTCGTGCGAGCATCTCGTCCGCCTCGGCGGGGCCCCAGGTGCCCGACTTGTACTGTGCGGGCCTGCCGTGCCTGTCCCAGTACTCCTCGATCGGGTCGAGGATCTTCCAGGACAGCTCGACCTCTTCCGTGCGCGGGAAGAGGTTGGCGTCGCCCAGCAGCACGTCCAGGATGAGCCGCTCGTAGGCCTCCGGGCTGGACTCCGTGAAGGACTCGCCGTAGGCGAAGTCCATGGAGACGTCCCGGATCTCCATCGAGGTGCCGGGCACCTTGGAGCCGAAGCGGACCGTGATGCCCTCGTCGGGCTGGACGCGGATGACGATCGCGTTCTGGCCCAGCTCCTCCGTCGCCGTGTGGTCGAAGGGGGAGTGCGGGGCCCGCTGGAAGACGACGGCGATCTCCGTCACACGTCGGCCGAGGCGCTTGCCGGTGCGCAGATAGAAGGGGACGCCCGCCCAGCGGCGGTTGTCGATCTCCACCTTGATGGCCGCGTAGGTGTCGGTCTTCGACTTCGGGTCGATGCCGTCCTCTTCGAGGTAGCCGATGACCTTCTCGCCGCCCTGCCAGCCGCCCGCGTACTGACCGCGCACGGTCGACTTGCCCAGGTCCTTCGGCAGCCGGGCGGCGCCGAGCACCTTCTCCTTCTCGGCGGCCAGCGCGTCCGCGCCGAAGGAGGCGGGCTCCTCCATGGCCGTGAGAGCCATGAGCTGGAGCAGATGGTTCTGGATGACGTCACGGGCGGCGCCGATGCCGTCGTAGTAGCCGGCGCGGCCGCCGATGCCGATGTCCTCGGCCATGGTGATCTGTACGTGGTCCACGAAGGACCGGTTCCAGATCGGCTCGAACATGGTGTTGGCGAAGCGCAGCGCCAGTATGTTCTGGACGGTCTCCTTGCCGAGGTAGTGGTCGATCCGGAACACCTGGTCCGGCTCGAACACCTCGTGCACGACCTTGTTCAGCTCCTCGGCCGACTTCAGGTCGTGCCCGAACGGCTTCTCGATGACGGCGCGCCGCCAGGAGCCGCCGGTCTGGTCGGCCAGCCCGTGCTTCTTCAGCTGCTGGATGACCACCGGGAAGGAGCGCGGCGGCACCGAAAGGTAGAAGGCGAAGTTGCCGCCCGTGCCCTGTGCCTTGTCCAGCTCCTCGATGGTGGAGCGCAGCCGCTCGAAGGCGTCGTCGTCGTCGAAGGTGCCCTGGACGAAGCGCATCCCCTGGATGAGCTGCTGCCAGACCTCTTCACGGAAGGGAGTGCGGGCGTGCGCCTTGACGGCGTCGTGGACCTCCTGTGCGAAGTCCTCGTTCGCCCATTCGCGGCGGGCGAAGCCCACCAGCGAGAAGCCCGGCGGCAGCAGACCTCGGTTGGCGAGGTCGTACACCGCGGGCATCAGCTTCTTGCGGGACAGGTCGCCCGTGACACCGAAGATGACCAGACCTGACGGCCCCGCGATGCGCGGGAGCCGTCGGTCGGCCGGGTCACGAAGCGGGTTCGCTCCGGAACCGGAAAGGGGTGACAAATCAGCCCTCCGAGGGGGTGAGGCGCTTGAGTTCCGCCTCGGTCGACTTCAGCAGGTCGTTCCAGGACGCCTCGAACTTCTCGACGCCTTCGTCCTCCAGCACCTGGACCACGTCGTCGTACGAGATCCCGAGCTTCTCGAGCGCGTCGAGCTCGGCACGGGCCTGCTCGTACGTGCCGCGAATGGTGTCGCCGGTGATCTGCCCGTGGTCGGCGGTGGCCTCCAGGGTGGCCTCCGGCATGGTGTTGACCGTGTTCGGCGCCACCAGGTCGTCGACGTACAGGGTGTCCTTGTACGCCGGGTCCTTCACGCCGGTCGACGCCCACAGCGGACGCTGCTTGTTGGCGCCCGCCTTCTCCAGCGCCTTCCAGCGGTCGGTGGAGAAGACCTCCTCGTACGCCTGGTAGGCGAGGCGCGCGTTGGCGAGGGCGGCCTTGCCGCGCAGCGCCTTGGCCTCCGGGGTGCCGAGGGCGTCCAGGCGCTTGTCGATCTCGGTGTCCACGCGGGACACGAAGAAGGACGCCACGGAGTGGATCAGCGACAGGTCGAGACCCTTCTCGCGCGCCTTCTCCAGACCGGTCAGGTACGCGTCCATGACCGCGCGGTAGCGCTCGAGGGAGAAGATCAGCGTGACGTTGACGCTGATGCCGTTGCCGATCGTCTCCGCGATCGCCGGCAGACCCGCCTTGGTCGCCGGGATCTTGATCAGGGTGTTGGGGCGGTCCACCAGCCAGGCCAGCTGCTTGGCCTCGGCGACGGTCGCCCTGGTGTTGTGGGCGAGGCGCGGGTCGACCTCGATGGAGACCCGGCCGTCCTGGCCGCCGGTGGCGTCGAAGACCGGGCGCAGGATGTCGGCGGCGTCGCGGACGTCCGCCGTCGTGATCATGCGGATGGCCTCGTCGACGGTGACCTTGCGGGCGGCGAGGTCCGTGAGCTGCTGCTCGTAGCCGTCGCCGCCGCTGATCGCCTTCTGGAAGATCGTCGGGTTCGTGGTGACGCCCACGACATGCGAATCGTCGATCAGCTCGGCGAGGTTGCCGGACGTGATCCGCTTGCGCGACAGGTCGTCCAGCCAGATCGCGACGCCTTCCTCGGAGAGGCGCTTCAGTGCGTCTGTCATGGAATTACATCTCCTACGTGTCGTATATGAGCGTCAGCGCCGGGCGGCGGCGATGGATTCCCGGGCCTTGGCAGCCACGTTCTCGGCAGTGAAGCCGAACTCGCGGAAGAGCACCTTGCCGTCGGCGGAAGCACCGAAGTGCTCCAGGGAAACGATGCGGCCGGCGTCCCCGACGTAGCGGTGCCAGGTCAGCCCGATCCCCGCCTCGACGGCCACCCGGGCCTTGACGGACGGCGGGAGCACGGAGTCCTTGTACGTCTGGTCCTGCTCCTCGAACCACTCGACGCACGGCATCGACACGACACGCGTGGGAACGCCCTCGGCCTGCAGCTGCTCGCGCGCCTCGACGGCCACGTGCACCTCGGAACCGGTGGCGATCAGGACCACCTGCGGCTCGCCGCCCTCGGCTTCGAACAGGACGTAGCCGCCGTTCGCCGCGTTCTCGTCGGGCTCGTACGTCGGCACGCCCTGGCGGGTGAGGGCGAGGCCGTGCGGCCGGCCCTTGCCGAACTCCTTGGTGTAGCGCCCCAGGATCTCGCGCCAGGCGATCGCGGTCTCGTTGGCGTCCGCCGGGCGGACGACGTTCAGACCGGGGATCGCGCGCAGCGAGGCCAGGTGCTCGACGGGCTGGTGGGTCGGGCCGTCCTCGCCGAGGCCGATGGAGTCGTGCGTCCACACGTACGTCACCGGCAGGTGCATCAGGGCCGACAGACGTACCGCGTTGCGCATGTAGTCGGAGAAGACGAGGAACGTACCGCCGTACACACGGGTGTTGCCGTGCAGCGTGATGCCGTTCATCTCGGCGCCCATGGAGTGCTCGCGGATGCCGAAGTGGATCGTGCGGCCGTAGGGCTTGGCCTCGGGCAGCGGGTTGCCCTCGGGCAGGAAGGAGCTTTCCTTGTCGATGGTCGTGTTGTTCGACCCGGCGAGGTCGGCCGAGCCGCCCCACAGCTCGGGGAGGATCGCGCCGAGCGCCTGCAGCACCTTGCCGGAGGCGGCACGCGTCGCGACACCCTTGCCCGGCTCGAAGACCGGGATCTTCTCCTCCCAGCCGGTGGGCAGCTCGCCCTTGCCGATGCGGTCGAACTCGGCGGCCCGCTCCGGGTTGTCGTCCCGCCACAGCTGCAGGGACTTCTCCCACTCGGCCTTCGCCTGGGCGCCGCGCTCCAGGGCCTTGCGGGTGTGGGTGATCACCTCGTCCTCGACGGCGAAGTGCTTGTCGGGGTCGAAGCCGAGGACGCGCTTGGTGGCCGCGACCTCCTCCTCGCCCAGCGCCGAGCCGTGCGCGGCCTCGGTGTTCTGGGCGCTCGGGGCCGGCCAGGCGATGATCGAGCGCATCGCGATGAAGGACGGCCGGTCGGTGACCGCCTTGGCCTTCTGAACGGCGTCGTAGATGGCGGCCGGGTCCAGGTCGCCGTCGTCCTGGGCCTCGACGCGCTGCACGTGCCAGCCGTAGGCCTCGTAGCGCTTGACGGTGTCCTCGGAGACGGCCGTCTCCGTGTCGCCCTCGATCGAGATGTGGTTGTCGTCCCACAGCAGGATCAGGTTGCCGAGCTTCTGGTGGCCGGCGAGCGAGGAGGCCTCGGCGGAGATGCCCTCCTGGAGGCAGCCGTCACCGGCGATGCAGTAGATGAAGTGGTCGAAGGGGGAGTCGCCCTGCGGCGCGTCCGGGTCGAACAGCCCGCGCTCGTAGCGGGCGGCCATCGCCATGCCCACCGAGTTGGCGACACCCTGGCCGAGCGGGCCGGTGGTGGTCTCGACGCCCTTGGTGTGCCCGTACTCCGGGTGGCCCGGGGTCTTCGAACCCCAGGTGCGGAAGGACTCCAGGTCCTCCAGCTCCAGGCCGAAGCCGGCCAGGTAGAGCTGGGTGTAGAGGGTCAGGGACGAGTGGCCGGCGGACAGCACGAAGCGGTCGCGCCCCACCCACTCGGGGTCGGCGGGGTCGTGCCGCATCACCTTCTGGAAGAGGGTGTAGGCGGCCGGAGCCAGGCTCATCGCCGTACCGGGATGGCCGTTGCCGACCTTCTGTACGGCGTCGGCGGCCAGTACGCGGGCGGTGTCCACGGCCCGCTGGTCCAGGTCGGTCCACTCAAGGTCTGTGGTGGTCGGCTTGGTGCTCACCCTGGGTCAGGGCTCCTCTCCACATGTCGGTCGCCGGTCGTCGGGGCATACGCCCGCACCCGGCCGCCGGCGTGCTTGGCGCCCACCGGCCGCTGCCGAGCCTACCCCCGTAAAGACGTGCGTTTTTTCGACTCATTCCAGAGTGCCGGGAGTCTGTGCGATCCGCCTCCCGACTGGCCGACACGCCATTTGGCACTTGAATACGGATGCGCTCATCTGACCGCTCAAACGAGGGGTGGAAGCCCTCGGATGGGACGTGCGCCAACACGACCCCACCCCCGCGAAGGCCGGGGTATGGGCAACGTCTAAAGTGGCGTGGTACGCGCGAGCCTTTACCGGTGCTTCACACGGGGAGGCTTGCTGGGATGTCTCTGTCAGGGGTGTGCGTGACGGCCGTCGAATCACGTCCAGCGGGCGTGCTGGGTGGTGCGAGCCAGGGCCCGGTTCACCGGCCGTTCGGGGCCCGTGTCAAGGCGTTCGTGGCGCTGACCAAGCCGCGAATCATCGAGCTGCTGCTCATCACCACCGTTCCGGTGATGTTCCTGGCGCAGCAGGGTGTGCCGGACCTGAAGCTGGTCCTGCTCACCTGCGTCGGCGGCTACCTCTCCGCCGGCGGCGCCAACGCGCTGAACATGTACATCGACCGGGACATCGACGCCCTGATGGACCGCACCTCGCAGCGGCCCCTGGTGACCGGCATGGTCAGCCCGCCCGAGTGCCTCGCCTTCGGCATCACCCTCGCGGTCGTCTCGACGCTGCTGTTCGGCTTCACCGTCAACTGGCTGAGCGCCTGGCTCTCGCTCGGAGCGCTCCTCTTCTACGTCGTCGTCTACACGATGCTCCTCAAGCGGCGTACGTCGCAGAACATCGTGTGGGGCGGCATCGCCGGCTGCCTCCCGGTCCTCATCGGCTGGTCCTCGGTCACGAACTCGATGTCCTGGGCGCCGATCATCCTCTTCCTCGTCATGTTCTTCTGGACGCCGGCGCACTACTGGCCGCTGTCCATGAAGGTCAAGGAGGACTACGCGCGCGCGGGCGTGCCGATGCTCCCGGTCATCGCCTCCAACAAGGTCGTCGCCCGGCAGATCGTCATCTACAGCTGGGTGATGGTCCTGGTCTCGCTGCTCCCCACCCCGCTCGGCTACACCGGCTGGCTCTACACGGTGGTCGCCCTCGCGGCCGGCGGCTTCTGGCTCTGGGAGGCACACGGCCTGCAGAACCGGGCGAAGGCCGAGGTGACCGGCTCGAAGCTGAAGGAGATGCGGCTCTTCCACTGGTCGATCACCTATGTGTCGATCCTCTTCGTCGCGGTCGCGGTCGACCCGTTCCTGCGCTGACCCCCCTTTTTTCCCCGACGGGAGGGGCGCGTGGTCAAGGCCACGCACCCCTCCCGTCGCCGTTTGATCTACTCGTCGGTAGCATCCTGGCCATGGCAGACACGCAGCAGGTTGACCCCAAGGCCGAGCGCACGGTGGCCCGGCTCGCCCACCGGATCAGCGCCTTCGCCAAGGCGCACGGCGGTGCGGAGGGCCAGGTGGCCCACATCGGCGAGCGCGGCGCCCGGATCGTCCTCGTCGGCGAGGACGGCGGCTGGGGCGACCTGGTGGCTCCCAGCACCGAGATCGCCCAGAAGGCCGTCGAGAAGTCCGGCATCACCGTCCACGAGTCCTTCGACGGGGAGTTCGCGGCCAAGGTGAAGACGGGGCCGTACGAGTGGAAGCGCATGGCCGGCATCCAGCTCGGCGGCTGAGCGGCGAGAGCGAAACCGCGACCTCGAACCCCGTTCACCCGTTAGGACGTGTAAGCCAGCGCCGCGCCCACGCGTCCTCACGGGGAGCCGGAATGATCGAAACGCCGTCCCTCGTGGACCAGTACTGCCACGGCGTACTGCGGACCGAGCTGGGCCTCGGCACCTTCGAGACCCAACTCGCCCGCACCGAGGGCCCACCGGCGCCCGGCACCACGCTCTTCGACACCCAGACGGGATTCGCCGTACGGCGCTGGTGCCCGCCCCTGCTCGGCCTGGAACCGCACTGCCCGCCCGCCCGCTATCTCGCGCAGCGCCGTGAACTGGGCGTACTGGAAGCGGGACGCAGGCTGCTGCGCGGCAGCGGCATCACGACGTACCTGGTCGACACCGGGCTGCCCGGCGACCTCACCGGCCCCGGCGAGATGGCCCAGGCCGGTGCCGCCCAGGCCCGTGAGATCATCCGGCTCGAACTGCTCGCGGAGCAGGTCGCCGACACCTCCGGGACCGTCGAGTCCTTCCTGGCCAACCTCGCCGAGTCCGTGCACGGCGCCGCCGCGAACGCCGTCGCCTTCACCTCCGTCGCGGGCCTCAGACACGGCCTGGCACTCGCGCCCGAACCGCCGGGGCCGGGGGAGGTGCGGGGCGTGGCCGGCCGCTGGCTGGCCGGGCGGCGGGTCGGCGGGGCACTCACCGATCCCGTGCTGCTGCGGCATCTGCTGTGGATCGCCGTCGCCTCGGGCCTGCCGCTCCAACTCCACGCGGGGCTCGGCGAGCCGGGCTCCCGCATCGACCGCACCGACCCCGTGCTGCTCACCGACTTCGTGCGGGCCACGGCCGGCCTCGGCACGGATCTGATCCTGCTGCACGGCTACCCGTACCACCGCCACGCCGCCCATCTGGCCGGCGTCTTCCCGCACGTCTACACCGACTCCGGTGCCGCACTCGTGCGCACCGGCGCCCGCGCGGCCACCGTCCTCGCCGAGATCCTGGAGCTGGCCCCCTTCGGCAAGATCCTCTTCTCCACCGGCGCGCACGGCCTGCCCGAACTGCATGTCGTCGGGGCCCGGCTGTTCCGCGAGGCGCTGGGCCGGGTCCTGGGCGGCTGGGTCGCCGAGGGCGCGTGGTGCCTGGAGGACGCCCAGCGGGTGGCCCGGATGGTCGCGGCGGACAACGCGCGCCGCGTGTACGGGCTCGGATGATCCGAGTCGGCCGGCGGGGCCACCCGGGCCCCGCGACCGACTCGCCCGTCACCGCGTACGGACGAGGACGCGGCTCACGCGCGCGTGCCCACCGTCACCGCGGCCGAGGGGCCGGGCAGGTCCACGCCGGCCTCCGGGCGCTCGCGCAGCGACAGCAGCACCCGCAGGACGCCGATCCACACCAGGCACGAGCCGAGCATGTGGAGACCGACGAGCACCTCGGGCAGGTGCGTGAAGTACTGGATGTAGCCGATGACGCCCTGGGAGAGCAGGATCACGAAGAGGTCCCGGGTGCGGTCCAGCGGCCCCCTGGGGGCGTCGACCGCCTTGAGGACGAACCACAGCGCGAACGTCAGCGTCACCACGATCCAGGCCAGCACCGAGTGCAGCTTGGCGACCGTCTCCCAGTCGATCGGAATGCGCTTGACGTCGCTGGAGTCGCCCGCGTGCGGGCCCGCTCCGGTGACGACCGTGCCGATCGCGATCAGCAGCACGGAGGCGACGACGAGGAACCACACCAGCTGCTGCACGGCCTTGCCGACCAGGGGCCGCGGCGCGCCGTCGCCCTCGCGCGTGCGCTGCCACATCACCCCGGCGACCGTGGTCAGCGCGGTCGCCAGCAGGAAGTGCGCCGCGACGGTGTACGGGTTGAGGCCGACGAGCACCACGATGCCGCCGAGGACCGCGTTGCCCATCACGAGCCAGAACTGCGCCCAGCCCAGCCGGGTCAGGCTGCGCCGGTACGGCTTCTCGGAGCGGGCGGCGATGATCGCCCAGCCGACGGCGGCGCACAGCACGTACGTCAGCATGCGATTGCCGAACTCGATGGCGCTGTGGTAGCTCAGCGCGGTCGTCGGCGTCAGCGAGCCGTCGGTGCACTCGGGCCAGGTCGGGCAGCCGAGGCCCGAGCCGGTCAGCCGGACGGCACCGCCGGTGACGACGATGACCACCGACATGACGAGCGCGGCGAGGGCCGCCCGCCGGACGGTCCTCGGGTGCGGGGTCCAGCGGTCGGCGATGAAGGCGAGCGGGTTGCGCAGGGCCGCTGCGGCATCGGCGGTGTTCAGCTTTGGCACGCGCACCATCGTAGGCCGCCGCTTGTGCACGTGTTCACGAGGGTCCCCGCTCCCGTGCCCGTCGCGCCGCTCCCGCTCACTCCCAGCGGAAGAACCTTCCCGCGGCGGCCAGCCCGACGACCGCCCAGACCGCGAGGATCCCCAGGTCGCCCCAGGGCGTCCCGGCCCCGTCCCGAAGCACGTCCCGCAGGCCGTCCGAGAGCGCGGAGATCGGCAGCAGGCCCAGCACGTGCTGGCCGGCCGAGCCGAACTTGTCCAGCGGCACGATGACGCCGCCGCCGACGAGCAGCAGCAGGAAGACCAGGTTGGCGGCGGCCAGTGTGGCCTCCGCCTTCAGGGTGCCCGCCATCAGCAGACCGAGCCCGGAGAAGGCGGCCGTACCGAGGACGAGGAGGAGCAGGACGGCGGCGGGGTTGCCGTGCGGGGACCAGCCCAGCGCGAACGCGATCGCCGTCAGCAGGATCACCTGGAGAACCTCCGTGACCAGCACGGACACCGTCTTGGCGGCCATCAGGCCCCAGCGGGGCAGCGGTGAGGAGGCGAGCCGCTTGAGCACGCCGTAGCGGCGCTCGAAGCCGGTCGCGATGGCCTGCCCGGTGAAAGCCGTCGACATGACCGCGAGGGCCAGGATGCCGGGGGCGAGGAAGTCCACCGCCTTGCCCTTGCCGGTGTCGACGATGTCCACCGAGCTGAAGAGCACCAGCAGCAGGGTCGGGATGACGACCGTCAGCAGCAGCTGCTCGCCGTTGCGCAGCAGCATCCTGGTCTCCAGGGCCGCCTGGGCGGCGATCATGCGGGGCAGTGGCGCGGCCCCCGGCGCGGGGGAGTGGGTGCCCGTTGCGGCGGTGGTCATCAGCGCAGCTCCTTGCCGGTGAGCTCGAGAAAGACGTCTTCCAGCGTGTGCCGCTCCACCGAGATCCGGTCCGGCATCACCCCGTGCTGGGCGCACCAGGAGGTGACGGTGGCCAGCAGCTGCGGGTCGACCTTGCCGACGACCCGGTAGCTGCCCGGGGTCAGCTCGGCGGCCGTGCAGTCGGCCGGAAGCGCCTTGAGCAGCGAGCCCACGTCGAGGCCGGGGCGGCCGGTGAAGCGCAGGGTGTTCTCGGCGCCGCCCTTGCACAGCTCCTCCGGGGAGCCCTGGGCGATGACCTTGCCGCCGTCGATGATCGCGACGTCGTCGGCGAGCTGCTCGGCCTCTTCCATGTAGTGCGTGGTGAGGATCACGGAGACGCCGTCGGCGCGCAGGTCCTTCACCAGGTCCCAGGTGGCCCGGCGGGCCTGCGGGTCGAGCCCGGCGGTCGGCTCGTCCAGGAAGACCAGCTCCGGGCGTCCGACGACGGCCATGGCGAGCGCGAGCCGCTGCTGCTGGCCGCCGGAGAGCCGGCGGTAGGAGGTGCGGCCGCAGGAGCCGAGCCCGAGCCGTTCGATCAGCGCGTCCACGTCCAGCGGATGCGCGTGCAGCTTGGCGACGTGCCGCAGCATCTCGTCCGCGCGGGCGCCGGAGTAGACGCCGCCGGACTGGAGCATCACACCGATACGGGGACGCAGCTCGGCGGACTGGCGCACCGGGTCGAGGCCCAGGACGCGCACCGTGCCGGCATCCGGCTTCCGGTACCCCTCGCAGGTCTCGACCGTGGTCGTCTTCCCCGCCCCGTTGGGGCCGAGCACGGCGGTCACACCCGCCTCGGCCACGAGGTCGAGGCCGTCCACCGCGGTCTTCGTGCCGTACCGCTTCACCAGGGCCTGGATCTCGATGAGCGGGTGCGGCGCGAAGCGTCTCGTCGAGGGGTGGTGGTCGGGAGACGGGTGGGCGGGCTCACTTCGCATGGACCCAGAGTCTAGGGAGGGACCGAGCCGTTCAGACGGGCGGGTGGGAGATCTCCTCCTCACGGGGACGGTGCAGGGGCAGCCACCGCTGCGCGTAAGCCACCGCGTCCGCCACCGGGAACAGCCGCGCCCGCGCCGCGCCCACCGTGCCCCGCACGACAGTCCGGTCCCGCTCGAAGTCGTGCCCCAGCTCCTCGAACCGGTCGGAACTGATCGACACCTCGATCACGCTCTCCCAGCCGCCGCCGGGGGCGGGCCTGCCGACCACCACGCGCGGCGCGGGTATCCGGTACTCGGCCAGGTGGAAGGCGGTGCAGGCGGCGTAGCCCGCGCCCAGCAGCAGGACCCGGGCGCCCACCTTCTCCAGCCGGGACAGCGGGCTGTGCTCGCCGAGCCGGCAGTCGACGGCATGGCCGTCGGTGATCGCGCGCGCGTGCGGGCCGACGGCCGCGAAGGAGGTCTGCGGGTGCGCGCTGCGCACGGCGCCGGGCCAGGTCCGCACGGTCTCCGGGACCACGCCGACCCCGCGCGTGGGGGTGGTCAGCGGGTCGTAGGGCGGCATGGTGGCCCGGATCCGGTCCCACCAGCCCTCGGGCACCGGCGGGTCTCCCCACACCGCCGGGTCGGACAGATCGCCGGACTGGGCGGGGACGACCAGGGTGCCCGACGGGCCGAGGGCGTCGAGGAGCCCCTGGACGACCGCGACCGCGCCTCCGTTGACCCAGCCGAGGGAGCTGAGGGAGGTGTGGACGAGGAGGGTCTCCCCGGTTTCGACGCCCAGCAGGCGCAGCTGGGTGGAGATGTCGTCCCGGGTGACGAGAGGGCCGGTCGGAGGGGGTGTGGGCATGGTCCGGAGTCTTGTCGACAAGGGTGCTCGGCGCTACCGAATTGCCTGTTCACAGGGGTGGGGAATGATCGATCAAAGATCGTTTCCGCAGGTCACATTAGGTATGCCTAAGTGACGCAGGGCACCGCTCGTTGATCCGCACGGCGCTTGTCAGGCTCGGAGGAATTACGCAACAATGGCGTTGTGAAAAACGTCGGCGAGGCTCGGGAGACCCCCTTGGGGGCCCCGCAGGAGGAACTCGCGACCGGTGAGCGCTCCACGCGCAACCGCGTCGCGCGCTCCATCCTGGACCACGGCCCGTCGACCGTCGCCGAACTGGCCGGCCGGCTGGGCCTGACCCAGGCAGCCGTCCGACGCCACCTGGACGCACTGGTCGCCGACGACGTCGTGGAAGCGCGGGAGCAGCGGGTGTACGGGGCGCGCACCCGCGGCCGGCCCGCCAAGGTCTTCGCGCTCACCGACTGCGGCCGGGACGCCTTCGACCAGTCCTACGACAAGCTCGCCACGGACGCGCTGAGCTGGATCGCCGAGCAGGGCGGCGGCGCCGAGGCCGTCACCGCCTTCGCCCGCGCCCGGATCACGGCCCAGGCCAGTGCCTACCGCAAGGCGATCGAGGCCGTCACCCCGGACAAGCGCGCCGAAGCGCTGGCCAAGGCCTTGAGCGTGGACGGGTACGCTGCTACGGCGCGCAGCGCACCGGTCGGCGAGCAGCTCTGCCAGCACCACTGCCCGGTCGCCCATGTCGCGGAGCAGTTCCCACAGCTGTGCGAGGCGGAGACGGAGATCTTCGCCGAGCTGCTCGGGACCCACGTCCAGCGACTGGCGACCATCGCGCACGGCGACGGCGTCTGCACGACGTTCATCCCCAAGATTTCCACTGACGCACCTGCAAGCACGGCCGGGAGGAACCCCGCATGACTCTCCCCACGGAGACTGCCCACCCTGAGCTGGAGGGCCTGGGCACGTACGAATACGGCTGGGCCGACTCCGACGTGGCCGGTGCCTCCGCCAGGCGCGGCCTGAACGAGGAGGTCGTCCTCGACATCTCCGGCAAGAAGTCGGAGCCGGAGTGGATGGCCAAGCTGCGCCTGAAGGGCCTGAAGCTCTTCGAGAAGAAGCCGATGCCGAACTGGGGCTCGGACCTCTCGGGCATCGACTTCGACAACATCAAGTACTTCGTGCGCTCCACGGAGAAGCAGGCGGAGTCCTGGGAGGACCTTCCCGAGGACATCAAGAACACCTACGACAAGCTGGGCATCCCGGAGGCCGAGAAGCAGCGCCTGGTCGCCGGCGTCGCCGCGCAGTACGAGTCGGAGGTCGTCTACCACCAGATCCGTGAGGACCTGGAGGAGCAGGGCGTCATCTTCCTGGACACCGACACCGCGCTGAAGGAGCACCCGGAGCTCTTCAAGGAGTACTTCGGCACGGTCATCCCGGCCGGTGACAACAAGTTCGCCGCGCTGAACACGGCCGTGTGGTCCGGTGGCTCGTTCATCTACGTGCCGAAGGGCGTGCACGTCGAGATCCCGCTCCAGGCCTACTTCCGCATCAACACGGAGAACATGGGCCAGTTCGAGCGGACCCTGATCATCGTCGACGAGGGTGCCTACGTGCACTACGTCGAGGGCTGCACCGCCCCGATCTACAAGTCGGACTCGCTGCACTCCGCGGTCGTCGAGATCATCGTCAAGAAGAACGCCCGCTGCCGCTACACGACCATCCAGAACTGGTCGAACAACGTCTACAACCTGGTCACCAAGCGCGCCGTGGCGTACGAGGGCGCGACCATGGAGTGGATCGACGGCAACATCGGCTCCAAGGTGACGATGAAGTACCCGGCCGTCTACCTGATGGGCGAGCACGCCAAGGGCGAGACCCTGTCCATCGCCTTCGCGGGCGAGGGCCAGCACCAGGACGCCGGTTCCAAGATGGTCCACATGGCGCCGAACACCTCGTCCAACATCGTGTCGAAGTCGGTGGCCCGCGGTGGCGGCCGTACGTCCTACCGCGGACTCGTCGAGATCGGCGAGGGTGCCGCCGGCTCCAAGTCCAACGTGCTCTGCGACGCGCTGCTGGTCGACACCATCTCCCGCTCGGACACGTACCCCTACGTCGACGTCCGTGAGGACGACGTGTCCATGGGCCACGAGGCGACCGTCTCCAAGGTCTCCGAGGACCAGCTGTTCTACCTGATGAGCCGCGGTCTCTCCGAGTTCGAGGCGATGGCGATGATCGTGCGCGGCTTCGTCGAGCCCATCGCCAAGGAACTGCCCATGGAGTACGCCCTCGAGCTCAACCGGCTGATCGAGCTCCAGATGGAAGGCGCGGTCGGCTAAGCCCCCGCCGTCGTTCCCATCAAGCCCTTACGCAAGAAAGCGAGCAGACCGACAGCCATGGCTGAGGCTCAGAACATTCCGGTGGGCTCCACCACCGCCGGCCAGATCGCGGTGGCCGCCGAGTCGACCGTCGCGACGCGCATGAGCGCGCCCCCGTCCTTCGACGTCGCGGACTTCCCGGTCCCGCACGGCCGCGAGGAGGAGTGGCGGTTCACCCCGCTGGAGCGCCTGCGCGGGCTGCACGACGGCACCGCGACCGCCACCGGCGAGGGCGTGAAGGTCGACGTACAGGCCCCCGAGGGAGTCACCGTCGAGACCGTCGGCCGCGACGACGCGCGGCTCGGCAGGGCGGGCACCCCGGTGGACCGTGTCGCCGCTCAGGCGTACTCGGCCTTCGAGAAGGCCGGTGTGGTCACCGTCCCCAAGGAGACGGTGCTCACCGAGCCGATCCGCATCGCCGTGCACGGCGAGGGCGGGGTCGCCTACGGCCACCAGGTCGTCGAGCTGGGAGCCTTCGCCGAGGCCGTCGTCGTCATCGACCACACCGGTGACGCCGTCCTCGCCGCCAACGTCGACTACGTCCTGGGCGACGGCGCCAAGCTGACCGTCGTCTCCGTCCAGGACTGGGACGACAAGGCGGTCCACGTCGGCCAGCACAACGCGCTGATCGGCCGGGACGCCACGTTCAAGTCGTTCGTGGTCACCTTCGGCGGCGACCTGGTACGCCTGCATCCGCGCGTCGCCTACGCCGGCACCGGCGGCGAGGCCGAGCTGTTCGGTCTGTACTTCACCGACTCCGGCCAGCACCAGGAGCACCGTCTCCTCGTCGACCACAACACCCCGCACTGCAGGTCCAACGTCATGTACAAGGGCGCACTGCAGGGCGAGAGCGCGCACGCGGTCTGGATCGGCGACGTGCTCATCGAGGCCTCGGCCGAGGGCACGGACACCTATGAGATGAACCGCAACCTCGTCCTCACGGACGGCGCGCGCGTCGACTCGGTGCCGAACCTGGAGATCGAGACCGGCGAGATCGTCGGCGCCGGTCACGCCTCCGCCACCGGCCGCTTCGACGACGAGCAGCTCTTCTACCTGATGGCCCGCGGCATCCCGGAGCACGAGGCCCGCCGGCTGGTGGTCCGCGGCTTCTTCGCCGAACTGGTCCAGCAGATCGGTGTCGCCGACATCGAGGAGCGCCTGCTCGCCAAGATCGAGGAGGAGCTGGA
Source organism: Streptomyces yokosukanensis (assembly GCF_001514035.1). Lineage (GTDB taxonomy): Bacteria > Actinomycetota > Actinomycetes > Streptomycetales > Streptomycetaceae > Streptomyces > Streptomyces yokosukanensis. Next base: position 339,615 of record NZ_KQ948213.1, read on the forward strand.
GGCGTCGGTCGCATGACCACCTTCGACCGTGCCCGTTTCGTTCGGGCCTGCGGGCTGAGCGAGCTGGCGGAGGACACCCCGAAGCGGGTCGAACTCGACGGCACGCCGGTCTCGGTCGTGAAGACCGAGGGCGAGGTCTTCGCGATCTACGACATCTGCTCCCACGCGAACGTCTCCCTCTCCGAGGGCGAGGTGGAGGACTGCCAGATCGAGTGCTGGCTGCACGGCTCCGCCTTCGACCTGCGCACCGGCAAGCCGTCCGGCCTCCCGGCCACGCGCCCCGTCCCCGTATACCCCGTAAAGATCGAAGGGGACGACGTGCTCGTCTCCCTCACCCAGGAGTCCTGAGGCATCCATGGCAACGCTTGAAATCCGAGACCTGCACGTCACCGTCGAGGCCGACAACGCCACGAAGGAGATCCTCAAGGGCGTCGACCTCACCGTGAAGCAGGGCGAGACGCACGCCATCATGGGCCCCAACGGCTCCGGCAAGTCCACGCTCGCCTACTCGCTCGCGGGTCACCCCAAGTACACGATCACCAGCGGCACCGTCACCCTCGACGGCGAGGACGTCCTGGAGATGTCCGTCGACGAGCGCGCCCGCGCGGGCCTGTTCCTGGCGATGCAGTACCCGGTCGAGGTCCCCGGCGTCTCGGTCTCCAACTTCCTGCGCACCTCCGCCACCGCGATCCGCGGCGAGGCCCCCAAGCTGCGCACCTGGGTGAAGGAGGTCAAGGAGACCATGGAGCGCCTCTCCATGGACCCCTCCTTCGCCGAGCGCAACGTGAACGAGGGCTTCTCCGGCGGTGAGAAGAAGCGCCACGAGATCCTCCAGCTCGAACTGCTCAGGCCGAAGATCGCGATCCTCGACGAGACCGACTCCGGCCTCGACGTCGACGCCCTTCGCATCGTCTCCGAGGGCGTCAACCGCGTCCGCGAGACCGGCGAGGTCGGCACCCTGCTGATCACCCACTACACGCGCATCCTGCGCTACATCAAGCCCGACTACGTCCACGTTTTCTCCGGCGGCCGCATCGTCGAGTCCGGCGGCGCCGAGCTCGCCGACAAGCTGGAGGACGAGGGCTACGAGGCCTACACGAAGGGTGGCGCATCCGCGTGACACAGCTGCCGGGCCTCCTCGACACCGAGGCGATCCGCAAGGACTTCCCCATCCTGGACCGCCAGGTCCACGACGGTAAGAAGCTCGTGTACCTGGACAACGCGGCGACCTCGCAGAAGCCGCGCCAGGTGCTGGACGCCCTGAGCGAGTACTACGAGCGCTACAACGCCAATGTCCACCGCGGTGTGCATGTGCTCGCCGAGGAGGCCACGGCGCTGTACGAGGGCGCGCGCGACAAGATCGCCGAGTTCGTCAACGCGCCGAGCCGCGACGAGGTGATCTTCACCAAGAACGCCTCCGAGTCGCTGAACCTCGTGGCGAACATGCTCGGCTGGGCCGACGAGCCCTACCGGGTGGACCACGAGACCGAGATCGTCATCACGGAGATGGAGCACCACTCCAACATCGTGCCGTGGCAGCTGCTCGCGCAGCGCACGGGCGCGAAGCTGAAGTGGTTCGGCCTCACCGACGACGGCCGTCTGGACCTGTCCAACATCGACGAGATCATCACCGAGAAGACGAAGATCGTCTCCTTCGTGCTGGTGTCGAACATCCTGGGCACGGTCAACCCGGTCGAGGCCATCGTGCGCCGTGCGCAGGAGGTCGGCGCGCTGGTCTGCATCGACGCGTCCCAGGCCGCCCCGCACATGCCGCTGGACGTGCAGGCCCTCCAGGCCGACTTCGTGGCCTTCACCGGCCACAAGATGTGCGGCCCGACCGGCATCGGCGTCCTGTGGGGCCGCCAGGAGCTGCTGGAGGACCTGCCCCCGTTCCTGGGCGGCGGCGAGATGATCGAGACCGTCTCGATGCACTCGTCGACGTACGCCCCGGCGCCGCACAAGTTCGAGGCGGGCACGCCCCCGATCGCGCAGGCGGTCGGCCTGGGCGCGGCGATCGACTACCTCAACTCGATCGGCATGGACAAGATCCTCGCCCACGAGCACGCGCTGACGGAGTACGCGGTGCAGCGCCTGGCCGAGGTCCCGGACCTGAGGATCATCGGCCCGACCACGGCCGAGGACCGGGGCGCCGCGATCTCCTTCACGCTGGGCGACATCCACCCGCACGACGTGGGCCAGGTCCTCGACGAGCAGGGCATCGCGGTCCGCGTCGGCCACCACTGCGCGCGGCCCGTCTGCCTCCGTTACGGAATTCCTGCGACCACGCGAGCGTCGTTCTATCTGTACTCCACGCCGGCCGAGATCGACGCACTGGTCGACGGCCTGGAGCACGTACGGAACTTCTTCGGCTGAGAGGCGTGAGCTGAAACCGTGAAGCTGGACTCCATGTACCAGGAAGTCATCCTGGACCACTACAAGAACCCGCACGGGCGTGGTCTGAGGGATGGCGACGCCGAGGTGCACCACGTGAACCCGACGTGCGGCGACGAGATCACCCTCCGCGTGAAGTACGACGGCACGAAGATCGCCGACGTCTCGTACGAGGGCCAGGGCTGCTCGATCAGCCAGGCGAGCGCGTCGGTCCTCAACGAGCTGCTGGTCGGCAAGGACCTGGCCGACGCGCAGAAGATCCAGGAGGCCTTCCTGGAGCTGATGCAGTCCAAGGGCCGGATCGAGCCGGACGACGCGATGGAGGACATCCTGGAGGACGCGGTCGCGTTCGCCGGTGTCTCCAAGTACCCCGCGCGGGTCAAGTGCGCCCTCCTGAGCTGGATGGCGTGGAAGGACGCGACGGCCCAGGCGCTGGGTGGCGCCGAAGCCGAAAGGAAGACCGCATGAGCGACACCGTCGAGATGAAGCCGGCCTCGGAAGAGGAACTGCGCGAGGCGCTGTACGACGTCGTCGACCCCGAACTGGGCATCGACGTCGTCAACCTCGGCCTGATCTACGGCATCCACATCGACGACGCGAACATCGCGACGATCGACATGACCCTGACGTCGGCGGCCTGCCCGCTGACCGACGTCATCGAGGACCAGGCCAAGTCCGCCACGGACGGCCTCGTGAGCGAACTGCGCATCAACTGGGTCTGGATGCCCCCGTGGGGCCCCGACAAGATCACGGACGACGGCCGCGAGCAGCTTCGGGCGCTCGGGTTCAACGTCTGAGATCCACTGTCCGATCCCACGGCGGCGGCCATGCCGGCGGCACGTGGGGAAACGGCCGTACCGTCCGCGGTACGGCCGTTTCGCGTATCCCGTCGTCCCCGCCCCACCAGGCACCCTGAACCGTAGAGTGAAGTCACGCTTCTCAACGGCCACTTGTCTCGACGACGGGGGAAGACAGTGCTGTTCGTGCAGATCGGCAGGGAGTGGGCGCGCCTGTTGCCGCCGGGACCGTCCGACCGGAGCGAGTCGGCCGAGCGGGCGATCCGGGAGGCGCTCGCGGCCGCGGCGTCGGGAGGGCTTGCCGCCCATGTCAAGGCCCGTGGACCGGAGTTGTCGAGGCATCTGCCCCGTCTCGTCGAGCGGGCCCGTACCGACGCCCTCGACGATCGACGGGACGTCGGGGAACTGGGCGAAGTGCTGGCCGCCTTCGGGTACCTGAGCACCGAGGCGCAGGCTGCTGGACACTTCCTCGTGGGCTACGCCCAGCGGTCCCTGGGCGAGGGCGCGCGCCACTTCGAGCTGGCCCGGCTCGCCTACCGCGACCTCGGCAGGCCGGTACCCGAACGCCTGTCGGCGCTGGCCGCCGAGGCGAGCAGGCTGGAGCCGAAGAGCGACCGGTCCGCCCGCGGCCTCACCGAGGCGTTCGGCGCACTGGCGGCGGCCGACCGGGACTGCTCGGACCGGGTGGCGCCGGGGGTCCGCCAGTTCCTGCTGGTGCTCCAGGTCACCCGTGACCTCATGGCGGGAGGCGCCCCGCCCGCCGGGATGCCCGCCGTCACCGGGGACGACCTCCACACGCTGAGAAGCGCCATGGTCGCCGCGCTGGACCGGCCCGAGCGGGTGGCGCTCCTCGCACGCTGGATCCAGTCGCTGCGCGGCCTGCCGGCCGACTCGACCGAGGAACTGGACAGCATGGTGCACCTGCTGGGCGAGGTCCACGAGCCCGAGCCGCGCATCCACCTGCTGCGCGACCTGATCGCACACGGCGACCGCCGGCCCGGAACCACCTCCCGGCTCGCCAAGTCCCTCACCGATGTGGGCCGTTGGGGAGAGGCGAAGGCCGTGCTCGTCGCCCGCGTCGGCGACCGGCCGGGACCGGAACACCTCGAACTGGTCCAGTTGCTCGCGATGCTGTGCATCACCACACAGGATCCGGACGCGTCCGCCTGGACAGCCGAACTGCGCGCACTCGGCGGAGACCTGCCGGAGTCGGCGATGCCGCCGCCGTCCCAGATCGCGGGGTCGGCGGGCCCCGTACCGCAGGTCCGTTTCGAGGACGGCACATTGACCATCGACCCGAGCCTCGCCGGACAGGGCCAGAACGCGATCGCCGCGCAGCTGAGGGCGGCGATGGTCCGCGGGCTCCCCCGGGAGGAGGGGGCGCGGCTCCTCGCCGACATCGCCCGGAAGGAACCGGAGCTGTACCCCCAGGTCATGGCCCTGCTGCGGCCTGACGCGCGTCCTCGATCGACGGCCGAGGAGCATCTGGCCCGAGCCGAGGGCCTGTTCGCCCGGCGCAGCTATCGCGAGGCCGTCTCCGCGTACCAACAGGCGCTCGCCGCCGATCCGAACCTGGAATACGCCCATCTCGGCCTCGGCGACGCGTACTACATGCTCGGCGACTTCCACGCGGCCGCCGCCCACTTCACCGAGTCCATCGCCATCAGGCCGACACCCCAGGCGTACCGGTTCCTCGGCGACGCGCTGCTGAAGGGGCGCGACGACCGCCGGCGCGCGAAGGAGTGCTACGAGCAGGCCCTCGCCCTCGACCCCGAGTACGGCGGCGCCCGCGCGGCACTGGCCCACCTGGAGCGACGGAGCCGGTGACCGATGACCACGCCGCCCCGGCACCCCGGCTCCTACGGCGACCTGCTGCTGTCCAAGGTCCGCGAGGATGTGAACCTCTCGGGCTTCTTCCAGCGCAATCTCGCCCATGACACGGCGTCCTGGGAGCCCTGGCTGGCCGGCACCGCACCGGACTTGCGGGAGCCGGTCGTCATCGCCGCGCAGGCCCTGTCCATCGGCTACCGCGACCGGGACCACGACCTCGGGCAGGCGGCGTTCTGGGCCGAGACCCATCTGCGGCTGACCCGGACGCTGCCCGCGTCCTTCGATCCGCGGCAGAGCCGTCTGGGCTACGGCCGGGACCATCACATCGCCGTCGCCCTCACGGGGCTCGCCCGGGTGGAGGCCATGCGCGGGGCCGTCGAGCACGCGTACAGCCTGCTCCGCGATGCCGAGCGGCACTTCCTGGCCGAGGAGGAGGTCCGCGACCGGCTGGGGATCACCGAACGACCGGCCGCCGAGCGGATCCTGGGGACGGGCGGGGACTTCCGCGACGACCTCTACGCGCAACTGGCCGAGCTGGCCGTGCAGATCGGGGACGAGGAGGGCGCACGGCGCTACCGCGACCTCGCCATCGCGCACCGCAGGGACGACCCGAGCGCCTACGGCGAGATCGAGGAACTGATCCTCCGGGGCAGGTTCCACCTGGACGGCGACCGTCCGGACATCGCGCTGCGCCACTTCCAGCAGGCCGTCGACCTCGCCGAGAGCGCCGAGACCCAGATGCAGGTCGCCGACATCAGGAGCAACGCCTACCGGTACCTGGCCGAGGCGTACGGCAGGCTCGGCACGCCACGCACCGCCCTCGCCACCCTCGACAGGGCGCGGGCCGTGCTCGCGGACGAGACGGCGCCCAAACGGAACCGGCTCGCGTGGGTCGAGGTCTCCGCCGCACGCGTCCTGCGCCGTCACCCCGGTCTCGGCGACCCCATGGCCCACCTGCTGCTGGCCCTGGAGCACTGCTGTCTGCCCGCCGGGCCGGGCGATCCGCACAGCTGGACCACCGCGGACGGCCGCCGGCTGCGGGTCGCGGCGCCGGCCGACGCGTGGCCGATCCTGCTGGAGGCGGCCGAGATCCTTCAGGAGCGCGGGCACCTCACCGACCTGTGCGAGCTGCTCCGGGTGGCGACCGGCATCGCCGAGGAGGTCCGCGCCGGGGCCGTCGACGAGACGTCCCGGCTCGCGGTCCAGGAACAGCGCGGCCAGGCGCTCGTGACGCTGGCCCGCGCGCAGCTGGCCCTGGCCGGGACGACGCACGCGCCGCAGCACGCGGACGCCGCCTGGCAGACGGTCGAGACGCTCCGTGCGCGCACCTTCCTGGACATGGTCGGTGACGCGGCGCTGACCCCGCCGGGCGGCGTCCCCGCAGAGCTGGCCGCGCGCGAGACGGAGCTGCTGGAGCGACGCCGGGCGCTGCGCGCCGCACCGCGCCGCGACAGCGGATTCTGGTCGGCCCACCGGGCCGTCGAACAGGAACTGGCGGACGTCTGGCGGGCCATGGCCGCGCGGTCGCCGGACGCCGCCGAGTACGTGGCGACCCGGCAGGCCCGCCCCACCTCGCACGCCGAGGTCGCCGCGCTGCTGCGCACGGCCCCGCCGGGTCCGGGCGGCCGGGTGGTCGCGGTGAACATGCTCTTCCTCGACGACGCGCGGCTCGCCTTCCTCGCCGTGGCCGGTGACGACCCCCATGTCCGCGTCGCCACGGCACGGGTCGACCGCACGCGGCTGGCCCGGTTCGCCGCGGCCAACTTCGGTTCGGCCGCGCGGGTCCGGGAGCTGGCGACGGACATGGAGGATCTGTTCCAGCACGAGCTGGCGGGCGTCGTGGCCCCCTTCGCCGATCTCTGCGAACCGGGGGACACGGTCGTGCTCTGCCCGGCGGGACCGGTGCACAACGTGCCGCTCGGTGCGGCACGGCTGGGCCAGGACGTACTGCTGGCCCGCAACCCGCTGGTGCTCAGCCCGAGCGCGTCGCTGCTGCGCTCGCGGCGCCTGGTCGAGCGCCGCCGCACCGCACGGTCGTACGCGGTCTTCGGCGACCCCACCGGTGACCTGGCCGGTGCCCGGCGCGAGGCGGCCGAGCTGGCGCAGCGCTGGGGAGTGCTGCCGCGCATCGGGGCGCGGGCCACGGCCGGCGCCCTGCTCGAAGCGCTGGCCACGGACGGGACCGTCCATGTCGCGGCCCATGCGGCCTTCACCGCCGACGACCCGCTGGCCTCGGGCGTACGGATGGCCGACCGGCTGCTGAGCGCCCGGGAGATCCTCGGGGTCCGGGCGTCGGGCCCGGACCTCGTGACCCTCTCGGCCTGTGAGAGCGGTGTCTACACGGCCGACGGCGCCGAGGACCCCATGGGGCTGCTGCGCGCCCTGCTGTTCGCGGGCGCCCACTCGGTCGTGGTCAGTCTGTGGAAGGTCCCGGACAGTGCCGCGTACCGCCTGATGACCGCGTTCTACTCCGCGCTCGACGGCACCGCTTCCAAGGCCCACGCCCTGCGTGCGGCCGCACTCGCGCTCCGCGAGGACAGCGACCGCTTCGACCGCTGGGCCGCCTTCGCACTGGCCGGCTCATGGCTCTGACGGCGAGCGGTGGCGAGTGGTGGCAAGCGGCGGGCATTCGCAAGAAGCGACAAGAACTGACGAGAACTGACGAGAACTGACATGAGCCGACAAGAGGGGAACAACTGCTCGTGCACGACGACGACTTCACCCTGGTCGACGCATTCGCCCTCGAAGTGGACGAGGAGGAAGCCGACCGGTCCGCGTACACCGTCTCCGGTGAACAGGCCCTGAGGCTGTTCGGCCACGAGAACCGGATCGGCATCGCGATCCGGGCTCCCGAGCGTGCCCCCGACGCGGCTGCCGGTCCGGGGCAGGGCGACGCGGTGTACGACATCGGTCTGATGCTCGTCGTCCACGCGCACCCCGAGTGCCGCTTCGTGTGGTCACGTCTGGTGGTCGATCTGACGGCGACGCCGGGAGCGGTCGTCCAGGACATGGTCCCGAGCGAGGTGGAGGAGACCGCCGTCGAGGTGGAGGCGCGGCTCGGTGCGGGGCTGAAGTTCGCCACCGTGCTCTCGGCCGTCGACGTCGAGGCCCGGCCGGAGCTGGTCAGGAGACGGACCGTCCACTTCCCGACCGTGACGGCCTCCGGCACCGGGTTCCGCAAGGCCTACTGGGACTTCATGGCCAAGGACGACAGCTATCTGCACACCAACCGGGAACTGCGGCTGCTGGTGAGCGCGCCCGCCGACGCGCCCGTCGTGGGCTCCTTCTCGGTCCGGGCCAGGCTGCGCATGCCCGGACTGAAGAACCTCGTGCCCGTACGGAAGAAGGGGGGCCTGGAGACGACGGTCCAGCTGGTCCCGGCCCCCGGCGGGGCGGGGTGAAGCGGACCGCACCTGCGCGTTGTGTACGCTCGTACACATGGGATACCTGACACTCGCCGGCGCCATAGCCGCCGAGGTCGCCGCGACGACGGCGATGAAGTACAGCGAGGGCTTCACCCGGCTCTGGCCCTCGCTCGTGACGACCTTGGGCTACCTCGTCTCCTTCGCCCTGCTCGCCCACACGCTGAAGACCGTCCAGATCGGCACGGCGTACGCGATCTGGTCCGGGGTGGGCACCGCGGCCATCGCCGTCCTCGGCCTGCTGCTGTTCGGGGAAGGACTGAGCGCCGCCAAGGTCGGCGGGATCCTGCTGATCGTCGGGGGAGTGGTCGTGCTGAACCTGGGCGGGGCGAGCCACTGATGCCCCGCCGCTACGACCCCGACCGGCGCCGGCGCCTCATCGACGCCGCGATCCGCGTGGTCGGCCGGGACGGCATCGCGGGTCTGACACATCGTTCGGTCGCCGCCGAGGCCGACGTCCCGCTCGGCTCCACCACGTATCACTTCGCCACCCTGGAAGAGCTGATGGTGGCCGCGCTGAGGCAGGCGAACGAGAACTTCGCCGGGGTGCTGGCCGAGCGGCTGCCGGAGCAGGGGCGGGGCCGGGGCGACCTCGCCGCGGATCTGGCCGGTGCGCTGGGGCAGTGGCTGGGCGGCGACCGCACCGGCGTGGAGCTGGAGTACGAGCTGTACCTGGCGGCGCTGCGCCGCCCCGCGCTGCGTCCCGTCGCCGCCGAGTGGACCGAGGACGCGGCGGCGCTGCTGGCCCGTCGCACCGACCCGGTCACCGCCCGCGCGCTGCTCGCGCTGATGGACGGGATCTGCCTGCAGGTGCTGCTGACGGGCGGTTCGTACGACGAGGAGCACGCCCGCGCCGCACTGGCTCGGCTGATCCCCTGAACGTCGCCCGGCACGTGAGACGCGGTTCGCCCTGACCGCCCCGCCCGCGTTAGGTTTGCCCGCATGACCGACTCTGCTTCCCGTACCACCGGCGCCGTCGCCGCCGGCCTCGCCACCCTCGCCTCCGACGGCACCGTTCTCGACACCTGGTTCCCGGCTCCCGAGCTGGTCGAGGAGCCGGGCCCCGCCGGCACCGAGCGGCTGACCGCCGAGCAGGCGGCCGAGCTGCTGGGCGAGGGCGCGGCCAAGGCGGTCGGCCCGGACGCCCGCCGGGGCGTCGAGGTGGTCGCGGTCCGCACGGTCATCGCCTCGCTGGACGAGAAGCCCATCGACGCGCACGACGCCTACCTGCGCCTGCACCTCCTCTCCCACCGCCTGGTCAAGCCGCACGGCCAGAGCCTGGACGGCGTCTTCGGCCTCCTCGCCAACGTCGCCTGGACCTCGCTCGGTCCGGTCGCCGTGGACGACATCGAGAAGGTGCGGCTGAACGCCCGCGCCGAGGGCCTGCATCTGCAGGTCACCTCGATCGACAAGTTCCCGCGGATGACGGACTACGTCGCCCCCAAGGGCGTGCGTATCGCCGACGCCGACCGGGTCCGCCTCGGCGCGCACCTCGCCGAGGGCACCACGGTCATGCACGAGGGCTTCGTCAACTTCAACGCCGGCACGCTCGGCACATCGATGGTCGAGGGCCGCATCTCCGCGGGAGTCGTGGTCGGCAACGGCTCCGACATCGGCGGCGGCGCGTCCACCATGGGCACCCTGTCCGGCGGCGGCAACGTGATCATCTCCATCGGCGAGCGCTGCCTGATCGGCGCCGAGGCGGGCGTCGGCATCGCCCTCGGCGACGAGTGCGTGGTCGAGGCCGGCCTGTACATCACCGCGGGCACCCGGGTCACCATGCCCGACGGCCAGATCGTCAAGGCCCGCGAGCTGAACGGCGCCTCCCACATCCTCTTCCGCCGCAACTCGGTCACCGGAAAGGTCGAGGCCCGCCCGAACAACGCGGTCTGGGGCGGCCTGAACGACATCCTGCACAGCCACAACTGACCACCGGCGGCCGTGACCTGCGGCTGCCTACTCGATCAACGTCCTGACCTGCTGCCGAGTTGTCGGCAGTTGTCGACGTTGGTCATCGTTGAGCGCCCTTCCACGGCCCCGGGACGGCCCGGGAGGGCGCTCGTGCATGAGCACCGCATTAGGAGTCGGGCTGTGAGCAGCGGCCAGCGGTTGATCGGGATCTCGTAGACGATCTCGCAGTGGGCGGCGGGCACCACGATGTCCGCCGTCTCCACGGGCCGCGCCTGGTCGCTGTGGTACGTCTGCCGGATGTGGGTGACGAGCGCGGCCTTCTGAATGCCGAGTATCGACGCCTCCTCGGCGGTCGCCTGCCGCGGCTCGGGCTGCGCCACGGCGTGGCTGACGGTGACGCCGATCGCGGCCGTGCGGTTCACGACGCCCGCCCCGGCGTGCGGCCCTCCCTCGGGGAGGACGACGAGTCTGCCGGCGGTGAGGTCGTACGGCTCCCAGCTCGTGGACAGCTGCACGGGCCTGCCGTCGGCCAGGAACTGGGCTGCTGCAGCTTCACCGCCTCCCAGCCGGTTGGCGGGCTGCGGCCCCTCCGCGGCCCGGACGCCGTCAACCTCGACGATGACGACGACGGCGAGGAGTGAGCCGGCCTGGGACCGGCTAGTCCTGTTTACAGCCGCAGGCCGGCCTGGCAAGGGCTGCTCCTTCGGCGGCTCGGAACCGAGACGCGAGCGACCGGGTATGTCCGGCTTCACCGCGGGGGCCGGGGACACCATCAGCGAGGAAGGGTGACGAGCCCCATCTCATAGGCAGTGATGACGAGCTGGACCCGGTCCCGGGCGCCCAGTTTGGTGAGCAGCCGTGAGACGTGCGACTTGGCGGTGGCCACCGTGATGAAGAGGTCCTCGGCGATCTCGGTGTTGGACCGGCCGCGGCCGACCAGGGTCAGCACTTCGCGTTCCCGCTCGGTGATGCCCTCGACCGGCCGTGGGGAGCTCTCCGGGACAGCCGCGGGCCGCCCGATGAAGTCCGCGATCAGACGGCGCGTCACACCCGGCGCGATCAGTGCGTCGCCGGCGGCGACCACGCGGATCGCCGCGAGGATGTCGTCCAGCGCCATGTCCTTGACCACGAAGCCGCTCGCGCCGGCCCGGAGCGCGCCGTAGACATGGTCGTCCTCGTCGAAGGTGGTCAGGACGAGGACGCGTGTGGTTGACGAACCGGCCGTGATCAGACGGGTGGCCTCGATCCCGTCCATACCGGGCATCCGGATGTCCATGACCACGACGTCGGGGCTGGCCTCCCTGACCAGTTGGACGGCCTCAGCGCCAGTGGCGGCTTCACCGACGACCTCCAGATCGGGGTAATCGGCCAAGATCACACGTAGACCGGACCGAACCAACGGCTGGTCGTCGGCGAGCACCACACGAACGGTCATCGGGCCTCCACCGGAACTCCGACGGGTGCGGGCAGCGGCAGCCGGGCCGCCACCCGGAAGCCGCCCTCAGGGCGCGGCCCGGCGCTGAGCCGGCCGCCCAGCAGACCGACTCGTTCCCGCATCCCGATGAGGCCGAAGCCGTGGTCCGAGTCGTGCTCGGAGGCGCCGCGCCCGTCGTCGACGACCTCCACGGACAGCTCCTCGTCTCCGTACTCGATGGCCACCCGGCAACGCCCGGTGCCCGCGTGCCGGACCACGTTGGTCAGCGCCTCCTGCACGATGCGATAGGCGGAAAGGCCGATGTCGGCCGGCACGGGACGCTGCTCCCCGCTGCGTCGTACGTCGACGCGTACCCCTGCGCCCGCGGTCGCTGCCGCCAGTTGTTCGACGTCCGCCAGCCCTGGCGAGGGTGCGAGCGGTGACTGCTCCGAGGAGGTCGCGCCCCGGTCGGCCTGACGGAGTGACACCAGCGTGCGCCGAAGGCCCGACAGGGTCTCTCTGCTGGTGGTCTCAATGGCGCGCAGAGCCTCGCGTGCCTCCGTCGGCTGGGTCTGGATGACCCGGCTGCCCATACCTGCCTGGATCGCGATGATGCCGATGCTGTGCGCGACCATGTCGTGCAACTCCCGTGCGATCCGCAGCCGTTCGGCGGTCACCGCCTCGGCCACCTCCTGTGCCCGCAGCGCCACCGCGTGCTCTCGACGCTCGCGGCTCAGCAGACCGGCCATGCAGGATGCGGCCAACGCCAGGAGGGCGATCACCCCGTTGACGGCCAGACTGTCCCCGTGCGCAAAGCCGCCGATCACCAGGAGTTGCACCGTGAAAGACACGGCCACAGCAACAGTCGAAGCGCGCCGTGCGCAAGTGGCGACGATGAAACCGAGCACGAGATCCGCCGCCAGATACGACAGGAACTGGCCCTGATATGACGCCGCCCGGCTCTCATGGGCGGAACTCGGAGGGCCCACCACCACGGCAGTGGATCCGAAGAGTGCCATGGCCAGAGCCAGCAGCGGCATCCGTCGCACCACACCGGCGAGCAGGCTCACAGCCAGCAGCGCCCCGACACCGTGGACCGTACCCGACGCCCGCGGTGCGGCCCCCACCAGCAGACCCACGACGAGGAGATAGGAAGCACCCCCCGCCCAAGCCACGGCCTTCGTTCTCGTCATCAGCGGTGCGCCCTCCCAGGAACAAAGTCACGGTGCGCAACGCGCGCAGGCAACGAAATGGTCGTCATGGTTCACGCCGCGAGACTAACCGGGGCACCACCAGCGCGGCATCAGCCCGGGGACGTACGCCCACGGGCCAACTCGGCCGCACGATTGCCGCCCACGGCCGCATGCCCTGACGGGGCTCCTCTCGGCAGTGTGGGGGCCGTGATCGAAGTCAGCGAACTCACCAAGTGCTACGGCAGCAAAAGGGCCGTCGACCATCTGTCCTTCACCGTCCGGCCGGGCCAGGTCACCGGATTCCTCGGCCCCAACGGAGCCGGCAAGTCCACCACCCTGCGGATGATCCTCGGCCTGGACGCGCCCACCACCGGCGCCGCCACCGTCAGCGGCGTCCCCTTCCACCGCCACCCGCGCGGACTGCGTCACGTCGGCGCCCTCCTCGAAGCCGGACAGGTCCACGGCGGCCGCAGCGCCGCGGCCCACCTGTCCGCTCTGGCCCGCAGCAACGGCATCCCGCGGCGCCGGGTGGACGAGGTACTTCAGGAGGTGGGGCTGACCGAGGTGGCGGACCGCCGCATCGGCGGATTCTCCCTCGGTATGAAGCAGCGACTGGGCATCGCCACCGCCTTGCTCGGCGACCCGCCTGTGCTCATGTTCGACGAGCCCATCAACGGCATGGACCCGGAGGGCGTCCGCTGGGTACGCCGGCTCTTCCGGCGCCTGGCCGCCGAGGGACGCACCGTCTTCCTCTCCAGTCACCTGATGTCGGAGATGGAGAACACCGCCGACCAGCTGGTCGTCATCGGCCGGGGCCGCCTCATCGCCGCCGAGTCGGTACGGGACTTCGCGGCCCGCGGTACCCGCAGCAGCGTCATGGTGGGGACACCGCGAGCCGCCGAGCTCGCAGCCGTGCTGACGGCGGCGGGCGCCTCGGTCGAGCCGGAGGGCTCGGCGGGCGCCGAGAAGCTCGCCGTGACCGGGATCCCGGCCGACCGGATCGGAGCGCTCGCCTTCGAGAACGGGATCCGGCTGAACGAGCTGACCACCCGTACCGCCTCGCTGGAGGTGGCCTTCATGGAACTTACCGCCGACAGCACCGAATACCAGGCAGGACAGCCCCGATGACCACGCTCACCTCCGCGCTCCGGACCACTCCCGTCACCGCTCCTCCCGCCCGCTTCCGCGACCTGATCGCCTCCGAGTGGATCAAGATGCGGTCCCTGCGGTCCACACCGTGGACGATCGCACTCACCCTCCTGTTCGTCATCGGGTCCACCGTCGTGGCCACGCAGGCGGACAAGGCCGCGCCCTCCGGCCCCGATGATCTTTTCCGGCCCCATGACGCCTATCCGCCAGCCGGCTACTGGACGCTGATCCTCGTCGCCGGCACCGTGGGCGCCCTCACCGTGGTGAGCGAGTACAACAGCGGGCTGATCCGCACCACCACCGTGGCCGTCCCGGCCCGCGGCTCGGTCGTGCTGGCCAAGGCGGCCGTCATCGCCGCACTGTGGACCGCGGTCGGCACGGCCGCTTCCACCGGTTCCTTCCTGGTCTCCCAGGCCATCCTGGCCGGGCGCCTTGCCGGTGTTCCGATCACCCACCCCGGGGTGTTCCGGGCGCTGGTCGCATCCGCGTTGCTGGCTCCGGTCTGCGCCCTGGTCGGTCTGGGCCTCGGCGTTCTGCTCCGGCATGCCGCCGCGACCATGGTCACCAGCGTCTTCACCCTGGTGATGCTGCCCCCCATGTTCTCGGAGGGCAGCCGCTGGTCGGCGGACATCAAACACGCGCTGGTGTCGGCCGCTTGGAACCGCCTGATCCAGACCTGGGAGCCGGAGCCCGGATCCCTGGGCTACACCGCCACGGTCCCCGGCTCCTGGATCGTGTACACGCTCTGGCCGCTGATCGCGATCGCACTCGCCGTTCTCGTCGTGAGGCGCCGCGACGTGTGAGTGTGCCTCCGGAGGCGAGGTCCTGGTAGCTCGTCGCAGCCCTGGGACGCAATCGACCAGGGTGCGTTGAGCGAGACGATCGGGTGACTCGCCATCATCGGAGTCTTGTCAGGCGGCAGTTGGGTGATGCGAGGCATGCGCCGCCGACGAAGGAACAAGAGAGCGGTGGCCCCCACCGTCTCCATGGCAGGGGGAGCGACTCGAACAGCTGCCGGGCGGCGTCGGCTCAGGGACACCCTTCGAAAGCTGCGTCTATTGGCGGGTTGACCGGTGAGGCGGGCTCGGCTGTCGGCCTGCTCTGAACGGCCGTGAACGGTGCTGAATGAGAAGGGAACTGAGACGGGCTGCGCACTGTGCGGAGCGCTGCCGTCGCCGTCGTCCTACCAGCGACGCCATTCCTCATTGGATGACTGTTTGCACACCTGTCCGGTGAACTGAGACATCCATATGGCTCATTCATTCGAGTCAGACCACTCGAGCGAGGTACTTGCGGTCAACTCTGCTTGACGTGATCAAGAGCTTCAGGCGGGCCGCCGTTGCGGTCGCACTCCTCGTCGTGTCCCTCGTGGCACCCACTCCAGCTCAAGCGCAGGACCGTTCCACCCCGGTGTTCACCGTCCCCTTGGCAGCGGCGGTCCGGGCACTCCCGGTCGCCGCGGAGGTGCGCGACGGCTACAAGCGCACGAGCTTCAAGCACTGGAACGCGGGCCGGAACCCGACCGATGGTTGCAACACCCGAGCCGAGGTACTCCTCTCCGAGGCGGTCGACCCTCCCCAGGTCCTCCCGGGCTGCAAGCTGTCCGGAGGGCGTTGGTGGTCGTACTACGACTCCAAGTGGATCACCCCGGCCGGCGCCTTGGACGTCGACCACATGGTGCCGCTGGCCGAAGCCTGGGACTCCGGGGCGTCGCAGTGGACGGCGGCGCGGCGCGAGGCCTACGCCAATGATCTCGACGTCCCGACCTCCCTCGTCGCCGTATCAGCAGCCGCGAACCGCAGCAAGGCCGACCAGGACCCGGCCGAGTGGCTGCCTCCGGCTGTCGAAGCCACGTGTCGGTACGTCTCGGAATGGACCGGAACCAAACTCCGCTGGGGACTCACCGCAGACGCCGTCGAACTCGAAGCACTCAAACAACTCGCAGAGGCGTGCCCCGGCACGACCGTGACCTATCAGCCCGTTCCATAAAGCTGCAGCCTCGCCTCAGCAACAGGAGGCAACAGGAGGCGCTTCTCAGCACCCCTGAGACGCCAGAGGCCCCGGAACACTCCGAGGCCTCTGGCCGGGCTCACTTGGCAGGATCCGAACTGCAACAACCAGGTCCTGCTCGGCCGGCAGCACTCCGGCGACGAGAACGGCCCGACCCGCTACAGCCACGACTGACGCCTCGCACCCGACGGCAGGCGCCCCGCACCGCACGGTGCCGGGCGCCTGCCGTCATCCGGGTGCGGTGTGCGCGAACTCCCGCAGTGCCGCGAAGTCGCCCGCGCCCAGGCCGAGGCGCGGATCGACGTGGTGGAGCAGGGCGGGGCCGGGATGGCGGGCCCTGACGTAGAGGGTGTCCGCGGGGCTCTGCTCGTCGTCCACCCAGGCGAACGGGCGGCCCTCGGCGTACGCCACGATCGCCTCCGTCTTCCAGTGCACGCCGTCCGGGCGCATCGCGAACAGGCCGTTGCCGAAGTCGACGTACGGCAGGTCCGGGGGCAGGCCGACGACCGGCGCGATCCAGATGTTGGCCTCCTCCATCCAGCTCGTCGCCCAGACCAGCTCGAAGCCGAGCCGGAGCAGCGCCGGGCCGTGCTCCGGGTTCAGCCAGACCCGCAGCGAGCGCCGGGCGTCCAGGGGCACCCGGATCGTCGTATAGCCCTCGGGCCGACGTTCCCGCTGGGCCGCGTACGGATTGAGGGGGCCGTCGACGTCCAGGAACAGCAGGGGACGGGTCACGGGGACACCGTACGGCAGGCATGCGGACCGGCCGGCTGCCGCCGCCCGCCCTCGCCGACCGCCGGCTCAGGCCGCGACCAGTTCCTCGTACGACGCCAGCAGCCCGTCGGCCGGCTCTTGGCCGGCGGGCAGCAGCGGTGCGCGCACCGGGCCCGCGGGCAGACCGAGCCGGGCGAGAAGGGCCTTGGCGGTGACCGTGCCCGGCAGGCCCGCGCCCATCATCGCCTCGATCAACGGCGTGGCCCGCAGCTGGAGTTCGGTCGCCCGGGCGGTGTCGCCGGTGTCGAAGGCGTCGAGGATCGCGGCGATGTGGCCGGGGGCGGCGTTCGCGACCGTGCTCACACAGCCGGCCGCGCCGATCGCGTACAGCGCGAGGACGTGCTCGTCGCAGCCCGCGTAGTACGCCAGGTCCGTGCGCGCCAGCACCTTCTGGGTGCCGAGGAGATCGTAGGAGCAGTCCTTGACGGCCACGATCCGCGGATGCGCGGCGAGCCGGATCATCGTCTCCGGCTCGATCCGGGTGCCGGTGCGGCCGGGGATGTCGTAGAGCATCACGGGCAGGTCGCTCGCGTCGGCGACCTCGCGGAAGTGCGCCTCCACCGCCTCCTGCGGCGGCCTGCTGTAGTAGGGCGTCACCACCAGCACACCGTCGGCGCCCGCCGCTCCGGCCGCGCGGGCCAGCTCGACGGTGTGCCGGGTGTCGGCCGTGCCCACGCCCGCGACCAGGGACGCCCGGTCGCCGACCGCCTCCCGGACAGCCGTGATCAGCTGGGTCTTCTCGGTGTCCGAGGTGGTGGGCGACTCGCCCGTGGTGCCGTTCAGCACCAGGCCGTCGCAGCCCTCGGCGACCAGCCGCTCGGCGAGTTCGCGGGCGCCGTCCGGATCGAGGTCGCCCGCCTCGGTGAACGGCGTGATCATCGCGCAGAGGGTGCGGCCGAAGGGCCGGGCGGCGGTGCGTGTGGTCGTCATGGGAGTAGTCTCGACACCGCCTCCATGAAGCTCTACTTAATTCTCCTAAGAGGTATTGGTAAGTATTGCTGATATGTCTGTGCGGCGGTCGACGGCGCTGTGTCCAACTGGCCCCCTGATGGGTCACTATGGCCGCAGGGTCACCGACGTCCGTCATGGGAGGCACCATGAAGCTCGGCAAGGCACTGGCCACCGGAGTCGCCGAGGAGCGGCCGCTCGTCCGCGAGGAGCAGGCCCCGCTGCCGGAGGAGGCCGCTCGCGTCGAACCGGCCGAGCCGGCCCGCGAAGAGGTCCCGGCCGCCCGATGAGACTGCGGCTCCCCGCGGAACGCCCGACGGAGCCGCCGACCGGATACAAGATCGCCCACCCGGTGCTGTCCCAGGACGGCACCCGGGCCGGGTTCACCGGTGTGTCGCTCGGCGGCGCGCTGCCGTACGGCGTGCTCGACGACGCCTCCTGCGTCTACGGCAGGCGGCACCGCCCGCCCGCGCGCCTGTGCGACTGCGGTTTCCACTGCGTCCATGAGCGCGCCGCCGCCGAGGCCATGCTGTGCACCGCCGAACACCGCACGGCCCTCGTGCTGGAGGTCGCCGTGCTCGGCGCCTACATCCGCTTCGAGCGCGGCTTCCGCTACGCCCGGCAGCGGGTGCGCACGGCCGCCGTCGGCCCGTGCGCCTGCGGCAGCACCGCCGTCGCGCTGGCCGACGCCGGCTGGGGCAGGCCCGGCTGGCGGGCCCTCGCCCCCTCGTGCGCCGGCTGTGCGCACGGCCGTCCGTCCCTCTCGCTCGCCGGCTTCGCCCGGCTGGCCGGAGAAGGGCTGCGAGTGGTGGCGCCGGGCGGCGGTACGGGATCCCCCTCGGCCGAGCCCGGCGAGGCGGCGGCCGCCACCGAGCCCGGCGTGCCCGAACTCGTCGCGGAGGCGGCCCTGTTGCAGGCGCGACTCGACTGGTTCCAGAGCCAACTCGCCCGCCTCGGGGAACGCGGGACCGGGGGAGCGGGGCAGGGCTGACCGCCCGAGCCCGCGCCCCCTTCGGGAAAGGGCGTTTCGATGACGCACAGGATCCCGCACGGCGCGGGCGCCGAGGGCCCCGACGGGCCGCGGTGGCGGAAGGGGCGCGGCGGACGCCGGCTCGGCGGCACCGTCGCCCGGTTGGTCGGCGAGGCCGAGGTGACGGGCCGGGTCCAGGTGCGGGCCGCCGACCTGCTGGACAAGGCCGGTGCCATGACCGTGCAGCTGTGCGAGAGCGCCGGCCGGGCCGGCCGGGCCACGGCGGGTGTGCTGCGCCGCCGGCGTCGTCGCTGACCCTGCCCGGTCGGGGCGTCGCCGCACTCCCCACCGACAACTGACCCCTTCTGGACAAGAAAAGTTTTCGGTGAGAAGGTGGGTGCATGCTGGACGTGACCGTGATCGAGGACCCCGAGGCCGCGGCCGTGTCGCTGGACCCCATTCGGGCCCGGCTGCTCGCCGAGCTGGCCACCGAACCCGCCTCGGCGACGATGCTGGCCGGCAAGGTCGGACTGCCTCGGCAGAAGGTGAACTACCACCTCAAGGCGCTGGAGCGGCACGGCCTGATCGAGCTGGCAGGAGAGCGCCGCAAGGGCAATGTCACCGAGCGGCTGATGCGCGCGACCGCCGCGTCGTACGTCATCTCGCCGGCCGCCCTGCCCGGCGTGCAGCCGGATCCGGACCGGTTCCGCGACCAGCTCTCCGCGCGCTGGCTGCTCGCGCTCGGCGCCCGTCTGGTGCGCGACGTCGGCGAGCTGATCACCGGCGCCGCCAAGGCCCGCAAACGGCTGGCGACCTATGCGCTGGACGGCCAGGTGCGGTTCGCCTCCGCCGCCGACCGCGCGGCCTTCGTGCAGGAGCTGACGGCGGGCGTGAGCGCGCTGATCCGCAAGTACGACGCCCCCGACGCCGAGGCCGGCCGCGACCACCGGATCGTCGTCGCCCTGCACCCGACGGTCAAGGAGCCCGTGGCCCAAGACGCCGTGGCCCAAGACCCCGTGGCCGAGGACCGGCCCACCCCGACACTGGACCAGTGAGCAGGAGCCCCGCCATGTCCAAGGAATTCGAGATCGTCCGCGAGTTCGAGGTCGACGTACCGCCCGAGCAGGTGTGGGACGCGGTCGTCCACGCGTCCGGCGCCTACCTCTGGCCGATGGACCCGCCGGAACCCCGGGTGGGCGGCTCCGGCCCCTTCGGCTCCACCGTCACCGCCTGGGACCCGCCGCACCGCTACACCAACCGCAGCGAGAACGTGGGCATGCCCGTCCAGTCGGTCAACCAGCTCGACTACACCATCGAGCCCCGCGACGAGGGCCGCCGCGCCTGGGTGCGCTATGTCCACAGCGGCATCTTCACCGATGACTGGAACAACCAGTACGACGGCGCGAGCAAGCACACCAACTTCTATCTGCACACCCTGTGCGAGTACCTCACGCACTTCGCGCCCCGCCCGGTCGCCTTCGCCCAGCTGAACGGGCCCGCGGCCTCGGCGACCCGGCAGGCGCTCGCCGCCGCCGGTCACGCCCTCGGCCTGGCGGACGACGCCGCCGCCGGTACGAAGGTCGCCCTGCGGGGCCCCGGCGGGCGGACCCTGGCGGCCGTACTCGACTACCGGACCCCGTACTTCATCGGCTTGCGCACCGACCGCGCCCTCATCCGCTTCTTCGGGCGCGGCCACTGGGGCGCCCCGCTCGGCATCAGCATCCACGACTTCGCGCCGGACGCCGATGCCGAGGCGAACGAGAGCGCCTGGCAGGACTGGCTGAACGGGGTTTTCAACCAGTCCTGACACCGGTGCCGCTCAGGGGCGGAAGCGCAGCACCTGCGGGTCGTGGTCGCTGATCTGGTCGTTGAACTCCGAGTTGATGTGCACGCTGTCGTACTCGAAGTCGCAGCCGCGCCGGATCGCCGGGCTGATCAGGATCTGGTCCAGGACCTGCTCGTTGCCCTGGTAGTCGTAGGTGTAACGCTCGCTCCTGGGCAGCGACTTGATCGCCGACCACAGCTCGCCGTCACCTTCCAGGATCTTCGCGGTGCCGGAGAACTCGAAGTCGTTCATGTCGCCGAGCGCGATGACGTCCGCGTTCTTCTGGACCTTCAGGATGTCCTTGACGAACGCGTTCACCTCGGTCGCCTGGGCGTGGCGCTGGATCTCCGAGCTGCGCGTCGGCGGCTGGTACTGCGAGGGCAGGCCCTGGTCGCCGCCCTTGGAGATCAGGTGGTTGGCGATCACGAAGACGGTCCTGCCGCGGAAGACGAACTCGCCGGCGAGCGGCTTGCGGCTGTTCTTCCAGGCCGCGTTCGTCGGGTCGATCCGGCCCGGGGACGCCGTCAGCTCGGCCTTGCCGTGCACCTGCGTGACGCCGACCGCCGTGGTGGAGTCGCCGCCCGGGCGGTCCACGAAGGACACCCGCTCGGGGTTGAACAGGAACACCTGGCGGATGTTGCCGCCCGGCTCGCCGCCGTCCTGGTCGTTGACCGGGCTGATGGAGCGCCAGTCGTACTTCGGGCCGCCTGCCGCGACGATCGCGTCGATCAGCTTGTTCACGGTCGCGCTCGCGTCGACCGTGCCGTCGTCCGTGGCGCCGTTGTTGTCCTGGATCTCCTCCAGGGACACGATGTCCGGCGACTGCAGGTTGTTCACGATCGCGGCGGCGTGCTTGTCGAACGTGCTGTCCGACGGGTCGAGGTTCTCGACGTTGTAGGTCGCCACCGCCAGCTCGCGGTTCGACTGCTTGCGCGTGGTCTCCCGCTGCAGCCCGCCGCTCTTCAGCGTGCCCAGCTCGCCGGCGACGAGGGTGTAGCCGCCGAACTGGTTGAAGTCCAGCGGGCCGGTGGTGGTGCCTTCCAGGGTGTCGCCGACGTTCGCCTTCGGGAAGTCGGCGGTGGAGCCCAGCGACTGTATCTGCAGTCGGCCGGTGTTCTGGGAGTCGTAGGAGCCGTAGACCGTGCCGCCGCGGTGGCTCCGGTGCTCACTCGGCTTCACCGTGACCCACAGCTCGCTGTAGGGGTCGGTGCCGGTGACCACACGGGCGTTCGCGACCTGGACGTTCATGCCCTCCAAGGACTCGTAGCGGTCCAGGGCGTACGTCGACGGGTCCAGGGTCAGGGCGTTGATCGAGCCGCTCGCGGCCGTGTCGCCGGCCGGGGCGTACTCGTCCGGGACCGACTTCGCGTCGATCACGACCGGCGCCGGGACCGCGTTGCCGGTGGAGACGGTGGTGATGGTCGGCTTGGTGATCTCCGTCAGCGACTGGTTGCCGGAGGAGGCGCCGCCCGGGACGTACTCGGAGACCGTGCCGGTCACCGTCACCGAGTCGCCGACCGCGACCTTCGGCGTGGAGCCGGTGAAGACGAACACGCCCTCACTGGTGCGCGGGTCGCCGTCCGGGTTCGGGTCCTGGATCCAGAAGCCCTTGGAGGAGCCGTACGTACGCGTGGCCGTGACGATGCCGGGCACGTCCGTCACCTTCTGCCCGGCGAACGGCGAGATCCGGGTCGTGCCCTGGATGTCGTGGATGCGCACCGCGTCGGCGTGTGCGGGCGAGGTGAGGACGACGGCCGACGCGGCGGAGCAGACGGCGGCGACGGTGAGCGCGGCAAGACGCGCGGAAGACCTGCTCGGCAAGGGATCCCTCCAGGGACATGACAAAGTGCCGGGACGAGGTGGAACGGGAGTGTGGCGGGCTCGTAGCCCTCCGTGACACGCGTAGAGCCGAGTGAACAGTTGTCCCCCCAACTTCTACGCGCGTCAATCTCCAGCTTGTGTACGGGAGTTGTCAAGGTTTCGGCCATGTACGGCGGCCGACAGCGAGATGAACCGGGCGGCATGGGTGGAAATCCGTCTAGGCTGAGCGGCTGAGCCCGTTCACGGTCCGAGGAGAACCAGCCGATGCCAGACAGCTCCCCCCTGCCGCCCGTACGGCTGCACCCCGAAGCGGAGCTGGCACGCGCCGCGCTGTCCACGCCGTTGCTCTCCCGCGCCGCCCGCCTCGCCCGCTGGGCCGGACCCGACACCCGTGTGGACGCCGGCGGCGAGCTGATCGAGGAGCAGCTTCCGGCCGCCGCCGAACTGCTCGGACTGAGTGGGGACGACGCGGCGGCGTACGCCGGCGAGGCCTGGCGGGTCGCCGTGGACGCCGGCCTGGTCGAGATCGTGGACGAGGAGGCCGGGACCGTCCGGCCGGGCGAGGAGCTGAAACTGCTGACCGGGGGCTCCCCGGCCGATGTGCTCGCCGTGTGGCTCGCCGCGCTGGAGACCGTCGTCGCCGACGCGGGCGTCCCCGATCTGGATGACCTGGTCGACGCCCTGGACGACGGCGGCGAGATCGATTTCTCGTCACTCGACTGGGACCCGGAGGCCGAGGCCGACTTCCTCGACGGAGTCCTCGGCAACCTCTATCTGCTGACCGTGAGTGAGGACGGGCCCGGCGAGAGCCCGGTCCCGCTGCCGGCCCTCGCCGCCTCCATGATCGTCCCCGATGACATGGGCGAGCCCACCGACGACGTCCTGGAGCAGGTCTCCGACGCGATGATGCGGCTCGACGACCAGTTCAGGATGCTCGAGCCGGTCGGGCTCGTGGTGTACCAGCCGGTGGACGAGGCCCTCATGGCCGACGCCGACGACGAGCCCGCCGTGCCGGTGGACGACACCGACGTATCCCGGTACGGCATGGTCCGGCTCACCCCGCTCGGTGCCTACGGACTGCGCGCCCGACTGCTGGAGGCCGGGTTCGAGGCACCCGCCGTCGGTGAACTCGCCGACAAGGGAGCGGACGCGCTGCTCGACGGTACGGCGCGGTTCGGGCGGGCGGCGGCGCAGGCCGAGACCGAGCAGTGGCTCGCCCGGCGCGAACCGTCGCCCGCGGCCGGGGAGTTGCTGGCCGCGGCGCGCGGCACCGACGCCGGAGCGCCGCTGCGCAGGCTGCGCTGCCAGCAGGCCCTCTCCCTGATCGGCGCGGAGGCCGAACCGGCGCTGCGGGAGGTGCTGGACGATCCCGAACTGGGCGGCCTGGCCCGCGTGTGGCTGAGCGAGCGGGGCGCGGCCGGGGTGCCGGCGCCGTCCGAGGAGCTGGTGTTCTGGCTGACCATCGACACGGTGGCCGCGCAACTGGCCGCCGAGGGCAACTCCGAGGAGCTCCAGGCGCTGGTGGAGGGGCTGGCGGCGCAGCACGGCGGGTTCTTCTCGACGGCCTGGCGGGTGGAGCATCCGGCCACCGCCGACGTGCTGGAGGCGATGGGGAGGCTGCACCCGGACAAGAAGGTGGCGAAGGAGGCACGGAAGGCCGCCTTCAAGGCCCGGTCCCAGCAGGGCGGTTGACGATCTCTTGAGTCGGCCATGGGTCGGTGCATACGGATTCTTGAACAAGGGCCTCTGAAGTCGGCCTTTGTTCAACTCCCGTTCAAGGTGTGGCGAGAGCGTGTGCGCCGAACCGAGGTCCGCCACCCTCCACGGCACTCCCACCGTCTCAGGAGACACACCATGTCGCTCACCCGCAGGGACTTCGCCAGAACGTCCGCGATCACCGGTGCCGGGGTCGCCCTGGCGGGCAGTGTCGGCGCGCTCGCCACCGCGCCGAACGCCCTCGCCGCGGCGGAGATCGAAGGCACCGGGACGGAGACCGAGGGCGCCGGGGCGGAGTCGGCGCACGGAGGCCACCACCACGGTGTCGGCTACGGCCCGCTGGTCCCCGACCCGAACGGCATCCTCGCCCTGCCCGCGGGCTTCACGTACAAGATCATCACCTACAGCGGCAGGACCAAGCTGGAGTCCGGCGAGTTCACGCCGTCCAACCACGACGGCACCGCCACCTTCGACGGCCCCCGCGGCACCGTCCTCCTCGTCAACAACCACGAACTGGCCGGCGCCCGCGCCCAGTGGCCGCACCCGGTGCCGCTCACCGAGGGCCTCGTCTACGACCCGGCGGCGGCCGGCGGCTGCACCGTCGTCGAGGTCCGCCGCGGCGGCGAGGTCGCCGAGTGGGTGGGCATCGCCGGCACCGCCACCAACTGCGCGGGCGGCAGCACCCCGTGGGGCACCTGGCTGACCTGCGAGGAGACCGAGGACAAGGCCGGGAAGAACGGCTTCACCAAGGACCACGGCTACGTCTTCGAGGTCGACCCGGAGGACCGCCGGGCCAACCGCGGCCCGAAGCCCGTCAAGGCCCTCGGCCGCTACGCCCACGAGGCCGTCGTCCTCGACCCCAAGCGCGGCCACCTCTACCTCACCGAGGACGCCGCAGGCCCCAACGGCCTGCTCTACCGCTGGACCCCGCCGGAGGGCTTCCGGCACGGCCGCGGCAAGCTGCGCACCCTCGCCGACGACGCGGGCGTCCTCCAGGCCTTCAAGTGCTTCGACTCCGGCGGCAAGTTCGTCGACGACCTCTCCCGCGCCACGAAGATCGGCACGGTCTACGGCGTCGACTGGGTGGACGTCCCCGACCGCGACGCCGAGCAGGTCTCCACCCGCAAGCAGTTCAGCGACGGCCAGATCACCCGCGCCCGCAAGCTGGAGGGCATGTGGTGGGGCGACGGCGGCGCCTACATCGTCTCCTCCTTCGCCCGTGAGGAGAGCCCGGTCCAGCACGACGGCCAGGTCTGGTTCTACGACCCGAGGCGCCGCACCCTCACCCTGAAGGTGCTGCTCGGTGTGAACCCCGACCCGACCGAGGACGGCGCGTTCGACGGCCCGGACAACATCACCGTCTCCCCGTACGGCGGACTCGTCATCGCCGAGGACGGCGAGGGCGTCCAGCATCTGTTCGGCGCCACCGAGAGCGGCCGGACGTACCCCATCGCCCGCAACGAGCTGAACATCGGTACCGAGGACGACCCCGAGTACAGCGAGTTCACCGGGGTCACCTTCTCGCCCGACGGCCGGACCCTGTTCGCCAACATCCAGACGCCCGGAATCATGCTGGCCGTCACGGGGCCGTGGAAGCGGCACAAGCGGTAACGGCAGAAGCGGCAACGGCAGAAGCGGCCACTAATTCGCTCGCACGGCCGACGCTGCGCCTCCTACAGTGAGATCACAACGTCACGCACCTCCCGGTGCGATGGCAGCGGCTACTTCCCTTTCCTGGAATGAAATACAGCCGCGGCCGACTTGATCTCGGGAGGAGCAGCTCATGGTGGGTGTCCGGTGCGCAGGCAGCGGCTACTTCAATGGGATCAGAAGGCTGCGGGTTCGACTCCCGTCATCGACTTCGGGTCGGTGTAGCTCAATGGGCAGAGCATCTGACTAAAGTCCGCCGCCGATCCCTGATCTCGGACTCCCTCCTTTTGTTGCGCCTCCCGCCGAAACGGAAACGAATTCGGGGGAATTCATCATGGCGCGATTCAACACGCGTACCGCGCAGGCCCGGGCGGTCTCGCCCGTCACCACGACCGGCCGCACCCTGCGGACGTACCAGGGCGGCCGGGGCCACGAGCGCGACGCACGCTCGCAGCTCTTTCTGCTCGCGGTCTCCCACTTCGTCACGCAGAACACCTTCTACGAGTCCGGCACCGACCGGGACGACCGGTTCGACCGGCTCGTGCGCGACCTCGCCGTGAGCGACCCGGAGTGGACGGCCGGCCTGCTCGGCTGGCTTCGCGGTGAGGGGCAGCTGCGGACGGCGTCGATCGTGGGCGCCGCCGAGTACGTGCACGCCCGGCTGGTGGCGGGTGCCACCGACGGCCCGTCGAACCGGCAGGTCGTCGACTCCGTTCTCCAGCGCCCTGACGAGCCCGGCGAGTTGCTCGCGTACTGGACGTCGGCCCACGGCCGCGCCGTTCCGAAGCCCGTCAAGCGCGGGGTCGCCGACGCCGTACGACGGCTCTACCACGGCAGGTCGCTGCTGAAGTACGACACCGCGTCCAAGGGCTACCGCTTCGGCGACATCCTCAACCTGGTGCACGCGGCGCCGGACCCGGACAGGCCGTGGCAGGGCGAGCTGTTCCGGTACGCGCTCGACCGTCGGCACAACCCGGACACCGCCGTGCCGCCCGCATCGCTGCCCGTGCTCACCGCGCACCGCGAGCTGATGGCGCTGCCGGTCGCACAGCGGCGGGCGGTCGTCACCTCGCCCGGCGGCGCCGAGCGGCTCGCGGCGGCCGGTCTCACCTGGGAGGCGCTGGCCGGCTGGCTCCAGGGCCCGATGGACAAGGCGGCCTGGGAGGCCGTGATCCCGTCCATGGGCGCGATGGCACTGGTCCGCAATCTGCGGAACTTCGACGAGGCGGGCGTCTCGGACGAGGTCGCCGCCGAGGTCGCGGCGAAGATCAGCGACCCGGAGCAGGTGGCACGCTCGCGGCAGTTCCCGTTCCGCTACCTGGCCGCGTACCGGCACGCGCCCTCGCTGCGCTGGTCGTATCCGCTGGAGCAGGCGCTCGGCCACTCGCTGGCCAATGTGCCCGCGCTGCCCGGCCGGACGCTGGTGCTGGTCGACCGGTCGGGCTCGATGTTCTGGTCGCAGGTCGCGGAGCGCTCGCAGCTCAACCGGGCCGACGCGGCGGCCGTCTTCGGCACCGCGCTCGCGCTGCGGGCGGCCGACGCCGACCTGGTCGAGTTCGGCACGCACAGCAACGAGGTGCGGTTCCGCAAGGGCGAGTCGGTGCTGAAGATCCTGGAGCGCTTCGGCGATCTGGGCGGCACCGACACCACCGACGCGGTGCGCCGGCACTACAAGAAGCACGACCGGGTGCTGATCGTCACCGACGAGCAGTACGCGCCGAACCGGCACGGCGACCCGACCGCCCAGATCCCGGCCCATGTGCCCGTCTACACCTGGAACCTGGAGGGCTACCGGGCGGGCCAGGGCCCGTCGGGCACGGGCAACCGGCACACCTTCGGCGGCCTCTCCGACGCCGCGTTCCGGATGGTGCCGCTGCTCGAAGCGGCCCGTGACACACGGTGGCCGTGGCAGGCCTGAGCGCCCGCGAAGTCGCAGAGCGGGAGCGGGAGTCGGGCATCTTCTCCGACGCGTGATCGTGTGCTCGGCGAGCGGGTCCACCCCGGTGGGCCCGGTCGCCGGGTTCCACGCGTCGCAGCCGACACGGCGCGCGCCCGGACGTAGATCGCAAATTCCTACGATCCGTGCGTCTATTCTCACTCTGAGTAGTCAAGTGACTTCACAGTCAGGTGAGAAAGGGTCAAACCATGCATACGTTTCAGCGCGCCGCGCTCGTGGCCGCCGCGGTCACGGGGCTGTCCGCCTTCGGTGCCGGCACGGGCGTCGCCCACGACAACGACGATCCGCACCCGGTCGTCGCGGTGGCTTCCGCCCAGGCCGTCGCCGTGGCCACGGCGGGGAACCACGACCACAAGCACCCGGGAGGGAGTCACGATCAGCAGGGCGACGCGTCGAAGCCGGGTCAGACGGATGACGAGGCGAAGCCGACCAAGCCGGGTCAGGCGGATGACGAGGCGAAGCCTGGGAAGCCGGACGACGAGGCCGAGCCAGGTCAGACGGGCGACGAGTCGAAGCCGGGGCAGGCGGACGACGAGGTGAAGCCGGGGCAGGCCGACGACGAGGTGAAGCCGGGGCACTCGGACGACGAGGCGAAGTCCCGTCGCAAGGGCGGCGAATCGAAGTCGGAGCGCAGCCACCACGGGTCGAAGCGGAGCCACAAGCGCCACGGGGCGAAGTCCGCGCACGGGCACCACAAGGCCAAGCACGAGCACAAGCGATTCTCCGACGCCTGGGCCTCCGTGAGCACGTCGGTTGAGTGAGGGCTCGGACGACGCGGCGGGTCGGCGTCCGGGGGGCGTGAGCCACCCGCCCGACTCCAGCGTCGGCGGCGGCGTCGGCGGGCGGAGCCATGACGGCACCGTGCCCCGCCCCCCGACTCCGCCCCGCCCCGTCGAGGCCCTCGGTCGCCTGGAGTCGGCCCCCACGCCCCGGACCGCCGTGGCGTGGCTCCCGCCGGCCGAACTCTGGCCCGCCATCCAGCGCATCCGCGCCGAGCACGACCCGCAGATCCGCCGCTGGCCACCCCATGTGAACCTGATCTACGGCTTCGTACCGGAGGAGGACTTCCCGGCGGCTCTCGCGCTGCTGGCCGCCGCGGCCGCCGGGTGCGAGCCCTTCGACATCCGGCTCAGCGGGGTCCGCGCCTTCCGTCACCGGTCCTACGCCACCGTGTGGCTCGATCCCGCCGCGGCCGGACCGGCCCCCTGGACGGAACTCCGCCGCGCGCTGGCCGAACCCTTCCCGTACTGCACGGATCGCTTCCCGCGCTTCACCCCGCATCTCTCGCTCGGCCGCACCCGTGTTCCGCGTGTCCTCGCGGCCGAATGCGCCGCCCGGCTCGGCGTGCTGCACGCGCGTGTGGCCGAGATCGAACTGCTCTCCCGCCGTGGTGACGGCCCCATGCGGACGCGGGCCACGATCGGCCTGGGCGCGGACGCCGTACGCCGTCCCCCCTCAGGCGCATGAGGTCTGCTTGCCCGACCCGGCGGTTCGAGGGGAAGGTGGATCCGCGCCGACGCTGTCGGCGACGAGGACGGCGAGATGCGGGGAGGAATGGGATGCCGCAGGTCAGACCCATGCGTGCGGATGCTCGGCGCAACTACGAGCGGCTGCTGAAGGCGGCGGTGGAGGCCTTCGCCGAGCATGGGGAGAACGCGTCCCTCGACGACATCGCCAAGCGCGCGGGCGTCGGCGCGGGCACGCTCTACCGGCACTTTCCGACCCGGCAGGCGCTGCTGGAGGCCGCGTACGTCGACCGCTTCGAGGCGCTGGGGACGCGGGCCGACGAACTGGCGCGGGAGCTGCCGCCGGGTGAGGCGCTCATGGCGTGGCTGCACGAGCTGTGCGTGGCCACGATCCAGGTGCGGGGGCTGAAGTCCCTGCTGGGCTCGGCGGTCGCGGACGGCGGCCCGGTCGCGAGGACGGCGTGCGGGGCGTCGGTGCAGGGTGCGGCGAAGAGGTTGGTGGAGGCGGCCCGGGCGGCCGGGTTCCTACGGGCCGACCTGGAGCCGATCGAGGTGCTGCGGCTGACTCACGGGGTGGCCACGGCGTCGGAACTGGCGGACCATCAGGGCCGGGAGATCCAGCGGTACTTGACGCTGCTGCTGGAGGGGCTGCGGCCGTAGCCTCCGGGCGGCGGCGTCACGAGGGCGACGGCACCGCGGCTCCCAGGAGGGCGCCGCGTCCTGCGGCTCGGGCAGGGCGCGCGGGGAACTGCGCGATCAGTCCCCACGCGCCCGCGCCTCGGTCGGCTACAGCGCCCTCGCTCCCGGTTCCACCATGTTGCGGACCGTTCGGGCCTTGACGAACTCGCCCATGGCCGTCATGTCCCACTCGCCGGAGAACTGGCGGATGAGCTTGGCCATCATCACGCCGGTCTGGGGCTCGGCGTGGGTGAGGTCGAAGCGGACCAGTTCCTCGCCCGTGGCGGCGTCCATCAGGCGGCAGTACGCCTTGGCCACCTCCGTGAACTTCTGGCCCGAGAAGGAGTTCACGGTGAAGACCAGGCCGGTGACCTCCTGGGGGAGACGGCCGAGGTCCACGGTGATCATCTCGTCGTCGCCTCCGCCCTCGCCGGTCAGATTGTCCCCGGAGTGCCTGATCGCGCCGCCCAGGATCGTCAGCTTGCCGAAGTAGCAGCTGTCGATGGGGTTGCGCTCGGGGCCGTAGGCGATGACCGAGGCGTCGAGGTCGATGTCCTTGCCCCGGAAGGCGGGCTCCCAGCCGAGCCCCATCTGCACCTGCGAGAGCAGCGGCCGGCCGCCCTTGACCAGGGACACGGTCTGGTTCTTCTGCAGGCTGACCCGGCCCTTGTCCAGGTTGATCTTCCCGGCGCCGGGCACGGGGGCGGGCGGCGGCGGGGGAGCGGAGACCGGCGGGGCGGGCG
The DNA here is from genome assembly GCF_001514035.1 of Streptomyces yokosukanensis. Taxonomy (GTDB): domain Bacteria; phylum Actinomycetota; class Actinomycetes; order Streptomycetales; family Streptomycetaceae; genus Streptomyces; species Streptomyces yokosukanensis. The sequence continues at coordinate 370,280 of NZ_KQ948213.1, forward strand.
CGGTGACGGAGGGCGGTGCGGTGGGCGCCGGCGGGGCGGCCGGCTGCTGCGGCGGGGCGGCGGGCGCGGCGGCCGGCTCCTCCACCGTCACGCCGAAGTCCGTCGCGATGCCGGCCAGGCCGTCGGCGTACCCCTGGCCCACCGCGCGGGCCTTCCAGGCGCCGCCCCGGCGGTAGATCTCCACGACGACCAGCGCCGTCTCCGTGCCGAGCTGGGGCGGGGTGAACGTGGCCAGCACGGCGCCGGCGTCCGCGTCGCGGATGGTGGCCGTCGGCTCGATGCCCTGGAAGCTCTGGCCGGCCGCGTCCGGGCTGGCTGTCACCACGATCTTCTCGATGTCCGGCGGGACGGCGGCGGTGTCGACCGTGATCGCGTCCGGCGCCGCACCGCCGCCGGACGCGTAGGCCACGCCCGGACCCGTCGGCTGGTTGTAGAAGATGAAGTCGGCGTCCGAGCGCACCTTGCCGTCGGCGGTGAGCAGCAGGCCCGACACGTCGAGCCGCACCGGGGCGGCGACGTCCACCGTCACGCGCGCGGTCGAGAGAGGGATGTTCGAGCCAGGGGTCATAGCTGTCATGCCGGGTGAACGAACGACACCGCTTTACCGTTCCCTTACCCAACCCCCAATCGGCTCAGGGTCGCGACCCCGAGCCGGCTCAGGGCACGACCACGATCTTCCGTCCCACCCCGGCTGCGAACTGCTCCAGCGCCTGCGGGTACCGCTCCAGCGGGATCCGGTCGCTGATGAAGACCTGCGGGTCCAGCACCCCGTTCGCGAACAGCTCGGCCGCCCGCTCGAAGCTGTGCAGCACCGCCATGGAGCCGGTGACCGTGATCTCCTGGTTGTAGATGCGATAGGGGTCGATCGTCACCCGCGTCGCGTAGTCGGCCACCCCGAACTGCAGGAACGTACCCGCCTTCGCCACCCGGTCCAGGCCGTCCTGGATCGCGGCCGCGTTGCCGGTCGCGTCCACGACCACGTCCCAGCCCTGCGGCCGGTCCAGCTCGTCCGCGCTCGCCGCCGAGGCGGAGACCCCGAGCCGTCGCGCCGTCTCCAGCCGGGCCGGGTTCACGTCGACGACGTCCACGCTCGCCGCGCCCGTCCGCTTGGCCAGCTCCAGCATCATCAGACCCATGGTCCCGGAGCCGTAGACCAGGACATGGGCGCCCAGGCGGGACTGCAGGACGTCGTAGCCGCGCACCGCACAGGACAGCGGCTCGACGAGGGCCGCGTCCTCGGTGCGCACGTGCTCGGGCAGTTTCACGCAGTTGGCCACGGGTGCGAGGGCGTACTGGGCGGCACCGCCCGCCGTGGTGACGCCGATCGCGGCCCACCGCTCGCACAGGTTGTTGTGGCCGGTACGGCAGTAGCGGCATTCGTAGCAGTACAGGGAGGGGTCGACGGCCACCCGGTCGCCGACCGCCACCTCGGTGACCTGGCTGCCGACCCCGACCACCTCGCCCGCGAACTCGTGTCCGGGGACGATCGGCAGCTTGGGCGCGAACTCGCCCTGGAGGATGTGCAGGTCGGTGCCGCACAGCCCGCAGGCGGCCACCTCGACGACGACCTCGCGCGGGCCCGGTGTCGGGTCCGGCACCTCGGTGACGACGGCTCGGCCCACGGACTCGATGACGGCGGCCTTCATTTCACGGCTCCCAGTGACAGGCCCTGGACCAGCTTGTCCTGGGCGGCGAACCCCGCGGCGAGCACCGGCAGGGAGATGACGAGCGACGCGGCGCACACCTTGGCCAGGAACAGGCCCTGGCTGGTGATGAAGCCGGTCAGGAACACGGGGGCGGTCTCGGCGACCACGCCCGTGAGCACTCGGGCGAACAGCAGCTCGTTCCAGCTGAAGATGAAGCAGATCAGGGCGGTGGCGGCGATGCCGGGCAGGGCGATCGGGGCGACCACGCGCGCGAGGATCGTCGGCAGCCGGGCGCCGTCCACCCGCGCCGCCTCGATGACGGCGACCGGGACCTCGGCGAGGAAGGACTGCATCATCCACACCGCGATCGGCAGGTTCATGGAGGTGTAGAGGATGACCAGGAGCCAGATGTTGTCGAGCATCCCGGCGTTCTTGGCGAACAGGTAGATCGGCAGCAGCCCCGCCACGGCCGGCAGCATCTTCGTGGACAGGAAGAAGAACAGCACGTCCGTCCACTTCTTCACCGGCCGGATCGACAGCGCGTACGCCGCCGGGAAGGCCAGCAGGAGGACGCAGAGCGTGGAGACCAGGGACGCCACCGTGGAGTTGATCAGCGCGGGCCACGGGCTCTGCCCGCCGCCGCTGCCGAAGAACTCGCGGTAGCCGTCGAGCGTCAACGACGCGGTGAGGGACGGCGGGTTGGTCGCCGCGTCCGCCTCCGAGTGGAAGGAGGTCAGGGCCATCCAGGCGATCGGCAGGAAGAACACGATCCCCGCCAGCCAGGCCACGAGACCCAGCCCGTTGCGGCGCAGTACGGCGTTCATGCGCGGGACACCTCCTCGCGGAACAGGGACGACACCACGCGCAGGGCGAAGGTCGCGATGATGATCGAGCCGATGACGACCAGGACGCCGGCGGCCGAGGCGAGACCGTTCTCATGGGCCTGGTAGAAGCTCTGGTAGACGGTGTAGGGCAGGTTGGCGGTGCCGAGGCCGCCGGAGGTGATCGTGAACACCGCGTCGAAGTTCTGCACGATGTAGATCGAGCCGAGCAGGGCGCCGAGTTCGAGGTAGCGACGCAGGTGCGGGAGCGTCAGATGGCGGAAGATCTGCCAGTCGTTCGCGCCGTCGACCCGCGCGGCCTCGATCTGCTGCTGGTCCCGGCTCTGCAGCCCGGCGAGCAGGATCAGCATCATGAACGGCGTCCACTGCCACACCAGGGAGGCCTCGACCGCGAGCAGCGGGGTGCGGGAGATCCAGTCGGGCTGTGGGCCGCCCACATAGTGCAACAACCCATTCAGAAGCCCGTATTCAGGGTTGTAGAGCACATGCTTCCAGAGCAGGGCCGCGGCCACCGGTACCACCAGGAAGGGGGCGATGAGCAGGGTGCGTACGATGCCCCGGCCGCGGAACCTGCGGTCCAGCAGCAGGGCGAGCGCGAGCCCCAGGACCAGGCTGGCCAGCACCACCGCCGCCGTGAGCAGGACGGTCGTCCACACCGAGTGGCGCAGGTCGGCGTCGGTCAGCACCTGGCGGTAGTTGTCGAGGCCGGTGAAGTGGCGGGCCTTGGGGTAGAGGGCGTTCCAGTCGAAGAAGGAGATCACCAGTGTGGCCACGAACGGCAGCTGGGTCACGGCGATCATGAAGACGAGGGCCGGGAGCAGCGGGGCCCGGGTGGCCCAGGCGCGCAGCCGGGCCGAGGGTTGCTTCCGTGTGCCCGCGGGGGCGGCCGCGAGGCGGGCCGTTGTCGTCGCTGTCATCGTCCCTCGTACTCCTTGGAGATCTTCTCGGCCAGCGCCTGTGACTTCTTGAGGGCCGAATCGACGGACTGGCGTCCGGCGATGGCGCCGCTGATCTCCTGGGAGACCTTGGTGCCGAGGTCGGTGAACTCGGGGATGCCGACGAACTGGATGCCGGGCGCGGGCCGCGGCTGCACGCCGGGGTCGTTCGGTCGGGCGCTCTCGATGGCCTCCTTGGTCATCTCCTGGAAGGCGGCGGCCGAGGCGCGGTAGTCGGCGTTCGTGTACGTCGACGCCCGCTTGCCCGCCGGGACGTTCGGCCAGCCGCCGGTCCGGCCGACCAGCTGCTCATAGCCCTTGCCGGACGCCCAGGAGATGAACTTCCAGGCCTTGTCGGGGTTGCGGGAGGCCTTCTGGATGCCCCAGGCCCAGGTGTAGAGCCAGCCCGAGGACGGCGTCCTCACGACGGGGGCCGGGGCGTAGCCGAACTTGCCCTTGACAGGGGAGTCCGCCGCCTCCAGCAGGCCGGCCGCGCTCGTGGCGTCGTACCACATGGCGACCTTGCCCTGGGTCATGTCGTTGAGGCATTCGGCGAACCCGGACTGCGCGGCGCCGGACTCGCCGTGCGCGCGGACGAGATCGACATAGAATTTTGTCGCCTTCTCGAACTCCGGGGAGTCGAGGTGGGCCTTCCACCGCTTGTCGAACCAGGTGCCGCCGAAGGTGTTCACGACCGTGGTCAGCGGGGCCATCAACTCGCCCCAGCCCGGCAGCCCGCGCAGGCAGATGCCCTTCATGCCGGGCTTCGCGCCGTCCGCCTTCGCGGCGAGGTCGGCGACCTGCTGCCAGGTGGGGTGGGCCGGCATGGTGAGGCCCTTCGCCGCGAACACGTCCTTGCGGTACATCAGGAAGGACGACTCGCCGTAGAAGGGCTGCCCGTAGAGCTTGCCGTCGTCGGCGGTGAGGGACTGGCGCATGGGCTTGAGGACGTCCTGCTCGTCGTACGACGGGTCCTTCGCCACATAGGAGTTCATCTCGCGCAGCCAGCCGTTGCGGGCGTAGATCGGTATCTCGTAGTTGGAGAGGGTGGCCACGTCGTACTGCCCGGCCTGGTTGGCGAAGTCCTGGCTGATCTTGTCGCGGACGTCGTTCTCGGGCAGCACGGTGAAGTTGACCTTGATGCCCGTCTCCTTGGTGAAGTGGGCGGCGGTCAGCTTCTGCAGCTCGGTCATCTGGGGGTTGTTGACCATCAGGACGTTGATGGAGTCGCCGCCGGAACCGGTCCCGCCCGCACCGACCCAGCAGCCGGAGAGCAGCGGGGCGAGCAGCGTCCCTGCGGCGGCCATGGCGAGTGTGACTCGCGGCCTCCGTCGGCTCGGGATACGCATGGATCGCTCCTGGAGATATGGGGACATAAGGGGCGCTCGGAGGAGTGGAACGCCCCTGGGGGAGTGTGAGGGGTCTGAGGAGTGAGTCGGACCTGGGGAGTGAGGTGTTCCTGGGGAGTGGAGTGGGGTGTTCCTGGGGGTGGACGTTCAGACCCGGATGACCTGTGGGCCCAGCAGGGAGTAGCGGTGGGCCTCGGCGGTCGGCAGCAGGGTGCTCGTGACGATCGCCTCCAGCGCGCCGACCTCGGCGAACCTGCAGAAGCTGACCGCGCCGAACTTGGTGTGCACGCCCGCGAAGACGGTGCGCCGCGCGGCTCGCATCGCCTGTGCCTTGACTTCGCTGACCGCCGGGTCGGGTGTGGTCAGGCCGTGCTCGCGGGAGATGCCGTTGGCGCCGATGAAGGCGAGATCGACGACGAATCCGGCGAGCATCTTCGTCGTCCAGTGGTCGACGGTGGCCAGGGTGCCGGGCCGGACCCGGCCGCCGAGGAGCAGGACCGACATGTTCTCGGTCTCGGCGAGGGCGCCCGCGACCGGCAGGGACGCCGTGACCACGGTCAGCGGCCGGTCGGTCGGCAGGGCCTCGGCGATGAGCTGCGGGGTGAAGCCCTCGTCCACGAACACCGTCTCGGCGTCCCCGAGCAGCTCGGCCGCGGCGGCCGCGATCCGGCGCTTCTCGGGGACATGGCTGGTGGCGCGGAAGGCGAGCGTCGTCTCGAAGCCGGCGCTCTCCACCGGATAGGCGCCGCCGTGTGTACGACGGACCAAGCCATGGTCCTCCAGGGCGCGCAGATCGCGCCGGATGGTCTCCTTGGCCACGCCCAGCTGGGTGGCCAGGGCGGTGACGTCGACCGCGCCGGTCGCACGCGCGGCCAGTACGATCGCGCGCTGGCGTTCCTCCGCCGTCCTCGTGCTCATGCCGTCACCCGCCTTCCCTCTGTGCCCCATGGCCCGTTCGCCTTCGGGACGCCTCAACCGATGTCACGCGTCCGCGGTTCGATCGGTTGCTGCCCGTTCGGGCCCGTGGGCAAAGTTCTACAGCGGGTGTGCGGTGGTGGCCAAGCCTGGCGGGCGCCCGATCCTGCCCGTCTGTGCCCGTTTGCCCGACCGGGTGCCCGGCGCGGACCTGCGGGATCGTGCGGGGCGGGGTGAGAGCGGGCGTCCCGGATGCCCGGGAACGACGGCGGGCGGGCCCGTTCGGTGCCCGCCCGTGCGCTCGGGGTTCGTTTTCCGTCACCCGCGGGCTTCCGGACGCGCTCCGCACGCGCTCGCGGCGTGTTCGGGGAGCGCTCCAGGGCTGCCCGGTGGGGCCCGGCAGGCGCTCCAGGAGTGTCCGGTGAGTGCGCGGACACTGCCCGCGCGGTCGCCCCCGGTCCGCCGGAGCGGGTCCCCGGAGGGTTCAGTACGGCCAGATCGGCGGATCGTTCACGAAGTGCCCGCCGAGGTGGCTGTGCGCCGGGTTCTCCGGGTCCAGCTCGCCCTGTTCGGCGATCAGCTTCTCGGCGTACGGCTCGGAGTCGTCCCGCGGCTCGTAGCCGAGCGCCCGCGCGCTGGTCAGGTCCCACCACAGCCGGGTGTTGGCGGAAGAGCCGTGGACCACGGTGTGGCCGACCCCCTCGGCGGTCAGGGCCGCGTGGAAGAGGCGGGCGCCGTCGGCCGGGCTCATCCACACCGAGAGCATGCGCACGCCGGTCGGCTCCGGGAAGCAGGAGCCGATGCGCACCGAGACGGTCTCCAGGCCGTGCTTGTCCCAGTACAGCTGGGCGAGGTCCTCGCCGAAGGACTTGGACAGGCCGTAGAAGGTGTCCGGGCGGCGCGGGGTGTCGACCGGGATCAGCGGCTCGCCCGCGCGCGGGGCGGGGGTGAAGCCGACGGCGTGGTTGGAGGAGGCGAAGACGATCCGCGGCACGCCCTCCTCGCGGGCGGCCTCGTAGAGGTTGTAGGTGCCCTCGATGTTCGCCTTCAGGATCTTCTCGAAGGGGGCCTCCAGGGAGATGCCCGCGAGATGCAGCACCGCGTCCACGCCCCGCACGGCCTCGCGCAGCGCCTGCCTGTCGCCGAGGTCGGCGGTGATCGCGTCCGGCTCGCCCTCGACGGGCCGCATGTCGAAGAGGCGCAGCGTGTAGCCGTACTCCGGCAGCAGGGACCGCATCAGGGTGCCGAGCCCGCCGGCGGCGCCGGTGAGCAGGACGGTGCGGGGAGCGGGCATCCTGGATTCTCCTTGTAGCCGATATTCACATACGTGGACAAGTTAGAGAGTCTCGCCGTGCAACGTCAAGTGGTGCCTGATCTCCGTGAATCCGCTTCGGAGTTGCCAGTTTGCCTGCTTGACCTGCCGCAAGAAGGCCCCGTAGCGTGGTCACGTTCAGAAATGTAGACGTGAATCATAAACGTGCACCGGTGGGTTTCGGTACCGGTGTGTTTCAAGGGAGAGCCCGTGACGCCAGCCCCTCTCACCGAACGGCTCAGCGATCCCCGCGGGCCGCTCTTCTTCCCCGTCACGGCCTACGGCCCGGACGGCGCCCTCGACCTCGACGTCTACCGCACCCATGTCCGCCGGGGCGTCGCCGCCGGAGCCTCCGCCGTGTTCGCCGCCTGCGGCACCGGGGAGTTCCACGCGCTGCTGCCGGAGGAGTTCGAGGCCTGCGTCCGGGCGGCCGTCGAGGCGACCGACGGACGCGTCCCGGTCGTCGCGGGCGCCGGCTACGGCACCGCGCTCGCCGTCCGCTACGCGCGTCTCGCAGAGGCGGCCGGCGCCGACGGCCTGCTCGCCATGCCGCCGTACCTCGTCCTCGCCGACCAGGAAGGCCTGCTGCGGCACTACCGGGAGATCGCCGCGGCCACCGCCCTGCCGGTCATCGTCTACCAGCGCGACAACGCCGTCTTCACGCCCCGGACGGTGGTGGAACTCGCCCGTACCGACGGGATCACCGGCCTCAAGGACGGCCTCGGCGACCTCGATCTGATGCAGCGGATCATCAGCGCCGTACGCACCGAGGTCCCCGGCGACTTCCTGTACTTCAACGGTCTGCCCACCGCCGAGCAGACCCAGCTCGCCTACCACGCCCTCGGCGTCACGCTGTACTCCTCGGCCGTCTTCTGCTTCGCCCCGGAGATCGCCCTCGCCTACCACCAGGCCCTGACCTTCGGTGACACGGCGACCGTGCGGCGCCTCCTGGACGGCTTCTACCGGCCCTTCGTGGAACTGCGCGCCCAGGGCCGCGGCTACGCCGTCTCGCTCGTCAAGGCGGGCGTACGGCTGCGCGGCCTGGACGTCGGCGAGGTCCGGTCCCCGCTGCACGAGCCGGCGGAGGACCACGTCAAACAGCTCGCCCAGCTGATCGAACGGGGATACGCGCTGCTGGAGGGGGACGCGTGAGCGCACGCCGGAACGGCTCGGAGGAGGACGCGTGAAGGCATCGGCGTTCGTCTACCCCTGGGACGTCGACGGGGACCCGGACGCCCCGGCGCGCATCGCCGCGCTGGGCGTGGAGCAGGTGACCCTCGCCGCCGCCTACCACTCCACCCGCGCCCTGACCCCCCGCCACCCCCGCAGGCGCATCGTCACCGCCGAGTACGCGGCCGTCCTCTACCCGCCGGGCGACCGCTGGGCGGGCCGCGGCCTGCGCCCCTACGGCGCCGGCCGCTGGGCCCCGGGCGACGCCTACGGCGAGGCCGCGCGGGCGCTGGCCGCCGCCGGTCTCGCGGTGCACACCTGGGTCGTCCTCGCCCACAACTCCCGCCTCGGCGCCGAGCATCCCGACATCTGCGTCGTCAACGCCTACGGCGACCGCTACCCCTGGGCGCCCTGCATCGCCCAGCCCGGCACGCGCGCGTACCTGGTGGACCTGGCCGCCGAGGCCGCCGTACGGCCCGGCGCGCACGGCACCGAGCTGGAGTCCCTCGGCTGGTACGGGCTGGCGCATCTGCACGCCCACGACAAGATCTCCGGGGTCGGTCTCGGCGAGGCCGGGCAGTATCTGATGTCCCTGTGCTTCTGCCCGTCCTGCCGTGCCGGGTACGGCGAACAGGCCCTGGACGCCGACGTGCTGGCCGCCTCCGTGCGGGCCGCGCTGGAGCCGCTGTGGCGGGGCGCGGCGGCCGACGAGGGCTGGCCCACGGTGGCGAAGCTGCTCGGTGAGGAGACGGCGGCCCGCACGCGCGCGTGGCGCGAGGGCACCGCCGCCACGCTCCAGGAGGAGGCCGTCGCCGCCGTGCGCGCCGCCGCACCGGCCGGCTTCCAGGTGCTGCTGCACGCCGATCCGGTCTCCTACCGCTGCGGGGCCAACGTCGGCGTCGACCCCGCCCATGTGCTCTCCGTCGCCGACGGCGTGGTCGTCCCGTGCACGGGCGGTACGGGCCTGCTGGCGCCCTTCGCCGAACAGGCGCGGGAGCGGACGGTGCTGGCAGCCAACTTCACCGTCGTCTCCGGGATGGGCGGCAGCCCCGGCACGCTCGCGGCGGACGCGGCACGCGCGCGTGCGCAGGGTGCGACGGAACTGCGGCTCTATCACGTCGGGTTGGCGTCGGACCCGGACCTCGCCGCGGTGCGTGAGGCCTTGTCGGCGCGGTCCGCGCGCTGAGCCAGCGTGGCCGCCGTCAGCAGCAGGGCGAGGCCGTACAGGGGCAACAGCAGCGCGGGTGAGGCCAGTTCGACCAGGCCCGCGCCGAGGCCCAGCCCGATGGCGTTGGGCCCGAGGACCAGTGTGCCGGCGGTGGCCGTCACCCGGCCCAGCATCGGGCCGGGCGTCTCCCGCTGGACGGCGGTGAAGGTCGCGACGAGCAGGCAGGGCAGGGCGAGACCGATCGCCAGCGCGGACGCGAGGGCCACCGCGTCCCACGGCAGTGCCCGCGCGGCGACCGCGAAAGCGTTCAGCGCGATCCCGGCCGCCGCGAGCCGGTGCCCGCCGAGCCGCCGCAGCGCGGCCCCGGCGACGAGCCCGGCCGTCACCGAACCGGCGCCCTGGACGGCGTAGAGCACGCCCGTGTAGGCGGGGGAGTGGCCCAGGCGGTCCACGACGGCGTACGTCGTCGTCGCGCTCAGGGAGCCGAGGAGCATCGTCGTACCGGCCGCCCGGACCAGCGGGCGCAGCCCCGGGTGCCCCCACAGATGCCGGACGCCCCGCACGGTCTCCCGCCGCCAGCCGGCGGACCGGGCGGGCCGGGCCTCGCGCACCCGCAGCAGTGCGCACAGCCCGGCGGCGACCACGAACGTGCCGGCGTCCAGGCAGGCGACGGCCGCACCGCCGAACGCCGCGTACAGGCCCGCTCCGGTCAGCGGCGCGAGGACTTTCATGCCCTCCGTGACGGTCAGCCGCAGCCCGTTGAAGTCGCCGAGGAGGTCGCCGGGGACGGCGGCGGCGACCAGGGCCGACTCGGCGGCCTCGGCGACGACGGCGACGGTGCCGTACAGGAGCAGGACGGCGAACAGCAGCCACAGTCCACCCGGGGAGCGGACGGTGAAGAGCGTGAGCAGGGCGGCCGCGAGTCCCAGGTCCATGGCGATGAGCAGGGGCCTGCGGCGCACGCGGTCGGCGAGCGTGCCGAGCGCCGGGCCCGCGAGGGCGGGCGCCCACATGGCGAGCATGCACAGGGCGGCCAGGCCGTCGGACCCGGTGAGGTCCTTGACCCACACGCCCGACGCCAGCCACAGCGAGGAGGTGCCGAAGGCGGACACCAGCAGGCTCGTGAGATACAGCCCGGCGTTGCGGTCCCGCAGGACGCGCAGCAGGGGCCAGGAAGTCGTCATGCCTGCTCATCGTGGGGCTAAGGAGAGCCGGGGCGGATCGGCAAGGTGCCTTATCCGGGCGCTGTGCGAGGCGGCGGCAATCCGTCGGAACCTGTCGGCAATGCCCCTGGGGCGCCCGCCGGCCCGAACCTACTGTCGGCCGCATGCGCTACATCGCCCCGATCCTGATCGGACTCCTCTACGTCCTCCTCATGTCCCTGGTCCCCGAGCCCCAGCGACGCCGCCTCAACGCGGTCATGGTGGCAGGGGCGGGTGCCGCCTACCTCAGTGGCGGCGGCCTCGGCGGCTGGGAGTTCGCGTTCACCGCGGTGGCCACCTTCGTCGCCTACAAGGGGCTGGACTCCTGGGCCTGGATCGGCGTCGGCTGGCTGCTGCACACGGCCTGGGACGTCGTGCACCACCTCAAGGGCCACCCGATCGTCCCGTTCGCCCACGACTCCTCGTTCGGGTGCGCGCTGTGCGACCCGGTGATCGCGGTGTGGTGCCTCGGCGGGGGCCGGTCACCTCGGCACGACGACCGACACCGACCCGAACGCCGCCGTGCCGGACATCGGCCCCGACCGGTGCGAGGAGCTGCCCAAGGCCCTCGACGAACTCGCCGACGCCTGGCGCGATCCGGCCGCCCGGACCGGTACGACCCGCGCCGGCGGGGTGGACCTGCCGGGCGAGCCAGGGGTGCCGTCGCCGACGAACTCGTCATCCACGGATGGGACCTGGCCCGCGCCACCGGCCGGTTCCCGTGCCGAGGCACGACCATGTGACGCCAGGGTTCCACTTGGCCGAGTGCGCCGAAGCGGGGGCCCCGGCCGTCGTACTCTCCCCCCATGCCACTCACCCTCACCGTCCTCGGCACCGCCTCCCCGCACCCCGGCCCCGACCGGCCCTGCTCCGGATATCTGCTGTCCGGCGGGGGTGCCGAGGTGTGGGTGGACGCGGGGCCCGGCACCTTCGCCGCGTTGCAACGGCACACGGACCCCGCGCGGCTCACCGCGATCTGGATCTCCCACCTGCACGCCGACCACAGCGCCGATCTGCTGGCGGCCGCCTACGCGTTCGCCTACGGCGGGGCGACTCCGCCCGCCCCGATCCCGGTGTACGCCCCGCAGGACTGCGCCGATCGGCTGGCCGGCTTCCTCGGGCGGGCGGACGTCGACTTCCTCAAGGGCGTCCTCGACTTCCGGACCTTGTACGACGGCCATGACGTCCGGCACTGGAACCTCCGGCTGACCGCCCGTGCCGTCGCGCACGACACCGAGGCGTACGGGCTGCGCGCCGAGTGCCAGGGGAGCGTCCTCGCCTACTCCGGGGACAGCGGACCCTGTGCCGCGCTCGGTGAACTCGCCTCGCGCGCAGACCTGTTCCTGTGCGAAGCCGACATCGACGCGCATCGCGACGGCGAAGACCGCGAGCAGGTGCATCTGACGCCCGAGGACGCCGGGCGCATCGCCTTCGAGGCGCGGGTGCGCGCCCTGCTCGTGACCCATGTCGGCCCCACGCTCACCCGCGAGCAGGCCACCGCACGCGCCGCCGCGGTCTCCGGCCGGCTCACCCGTGCCGCCGTCGAGGGCGACGTCCACACCGTCTGAGAAGCCCCGGCCCTCCTTTGTCGGAAGCATTGACGAAAGGCGGGACCCCTCCTACTTTCGACGCGTCGTACTTCGTACGTCATATATGAGACGCGATATATGAGACGCACTACGTGAGATCAGAGAGGGCCGTATGACCTCCGTGCCCACCCCGATCCCGTCCCGCACGCAGGTCGTGCTGGACGCGATCAGACACCGCATCCTCACCGGCCGGCTGACCCCGGGGCAGGCCCTGGTCGAGACGGAGCTGGCCGCGCAGTTCGGGGTGTCCAAGACCCCGGTGCGCGAGGCGCTGAAGACCCTCGCGGGGACCGGACTCGTCGTGATGAGCCAGTACAAGGGCGTCACGGTGCGCATGGTGGACGCGGACATGGCGCGCGAGGTCTACGACGTGCGGCTGCTGCTGGAACCGGAGGCGCTGCGCAGGACCGTCGGGCGAGGGGCGCCCCTCGACGCCGCGCACGACGCGCTGGACCGGGCCGACGCCGCGACCGACACCGCCGAACGCTCCCTCGCCAACCGGGAGTTCCACCGTGCCCTGTACCTGCCCTGCGGCAACCCGCTGCTCGGCCGGATGCTGGACGAGGTCCGCGACCAGGCCGCGCTGGTCTCCGCCGTCGCCTGGGCCGCCGACTCCTCCTGGGAACGGGAGGCCGCCGAGCACCGGGAGATCCTCCGGCTCGCGCTCGCCGGTGACGCCGACGGCGCCGCGGGCGCCCTGCACGCCCACATCGCGTCCTTCGTGGCGCGTGCCTTCCCCTCGGACACCGACCCTCGGCAGGAGGAAGGGCATCGATGAGCGGCGTGACGTTCGAGTCCCAACGGGCGGCCCTGGCCGACGTGGTGGCCATCCCGGTGACACCCTTCGCCGCGGACGGCTCCGTCGACACCGGCACCCATCGGGCCCTGCTGCGCCGCCTGCTCGACGCCGGGATCCGCACCCTCACCCCGGGCGGGAACACCGGCGAGTTCTACGCCCTGGCCCCCGAGGAGCGCCGTCTGGTCACCGAGTCGACCGTCGAGGAAGCCGGTGACCGCGCGGCGGTGCTGGTCGGCGTCGGCCACGACCTGCCCACCGCCGTCGCCTCCGCCTCGCACGCCCGCGACGTCGGCGCCCCGATGGTCATGGTCCACCAGCCCGTCCACCCCTATGTCTCGGCGGCCGGCTGGGTCGACTACCACCGGGCGATCGCCGACTCCGTGCCCGAGCTGGGCGTGGTGCCCTACATCCGGGGCGACCGGCTGCCCGGCGCCCGGCTCGCCGAACTCGCCGACCACTGCCCGAACGTCATCGGCGTGAAGTACGCCGTACCGGACGCCGTCCGGTTCGCGGGCTTCGCGCGGGACGCCGGCCTCGACCGCTTCGTCTGGGTCGCCGGCCTCGCCGAGCCGTACGCCCCGTCCTACTTCTCCGCGGGTGCCACCGGTTTCACCTCCGGACTCGTGAACGTCGCCCCGTCCCTGGCCCTGGCCATGCTGGCGGCGCTCCGGTGCGGCGACCACCCGGCCGCCATGAAGGTCTGGGAGCAGATCCGCCGCTTCGAGGAACTGCGCGCAGCCCACGGCTCGGCCGACAACGTGAGCGTCGTCAAGGAGGCCCTCGCCGCCCTCGGCCTGTGCCGCCGCGACGTCCGCCCGCCGAGCAGGCCCCTGCCCGAGGAGGCGCGCGCCGAGGTCGCCGCCATCGCCGCCGGATGGTCGAGGTGAACGCGCCCCGCAAGCGGCCGGAGGAACTCAGAAGCCACCAGTGGTACGGCACCGACGGCCTGCGCTCCTTCAGCCACCGCGCCCGCACCCGTCAGCTCGGCTACCTCCCCGAGGAGCACCTCGGCAAGCCGGTCGTCGCGATCCTCAACACCTGGTCCGACATCAATCCCTGCCATGTGCATCTGCGGGATCGCGCCCAGGCCGTGAAGCGCGGAGTGTGGCAGGCGGGCGGCTTCCCGCTGGAGTTCCCGGTCGCCACCCTCAGCGAGACCTTCCAGAAGCCGACCCCGATGCTCTACCGCAACCTGCTCGCGATGGAGACCGAGGAACTGCTGCGGTCCTACCCCGTCGACGGCGCGGTGCTGATGGGCGGCTGCGACAAGTCGACCCCGGCGCTGCTCATGGGCGCCGCCTCCGTCGACCTGCCCGCCGTGTTCGTACCGGCCGGGCCCATGCTGCCGGGCCACTGGCGAGGCGAGGTCCTCGGCTCCGGCACCGACATGTGGAAGTACTGGGACGACAGGCGCGCGGGCCTCATCGGCGACTGCGAGACGGCCGAGCTGGAGAGCGGCCTGGCCCGCTCGCCCGGTCACTGCATGACCATGGGCACGGCGTCCACGCTGACGGCCGCCGCCGAGGCGCTCGGCGTGACCGTGCCGGGCGCGTCCAGCATCCCCGCGGTGGACTCGGGGCACGACCGGATGGCCGCCAGGGCGGGCATGACCGCCGTCGAACTGGTCCACCGGGGCCGCACGGTGAACGACGTCCTCACCCGTGAGGCCTTCGAGGACGCCGTCACCACCGTCCTCGGCCTCGGCGGCTCCACCAACGCCGTGATCCATCTGATCGCGATGGCGGGCCGGGCCGGTGTGCGGCTCACGCTGGACGACTTCGACCGCATCGCCCGGACCGTGCCCGTCCTCGCCGACGTCCGCCCCGGCGGCCGGAAGTACCTCATGGAGGACTTCCACTTCGCCGGCGGCCTGCCCGGCTTCCTCACCCGGATCACCGATCTGCTCCACCTGGACCGGCCGACGGTGTCGTACGACACCCTGCGCGAGCAGTTGGAGGGCGCGCGGGTGCACGACGACGACGTGATCCGACCCCGCGACAGGCCGGTCGCCGGGGAGGGCGGCGTCGCGGTCCTGCGCGGCAACCTCTGCCCCGACGGAGCGGTCATCAAGCACATCGCCGCCGAGCCCCGTCTGCTCAGGCACACCGGCCCGGCCGTCGTCTTCGACGACTACAGGACCATGCAGCGCACCATCGACGACCCCGCGCTCGGCATCACCGCGGACAGTGTGCTGGTGCTCCGGGGCGCCGGTCCCAAGGGCGGCCCCGGCATGCCCGAGTACGGCATGCTCCCCATCCCGGACCATCTGCTGAAGCAGGGCGTGCGGGACATGGTCCGCATCTCCGACGCCCGGATGAGCGGCACGAGTTACGGCACCTGTGTGCTGCACGTGGCGCCGGAGTCGTACGTCGGCGGCCCGCTGGCGCTCGTGCGCACCGGGGACCTCGTCGCCCTGGACGTCGAGGCACGAACGCTCCGACTCGTCGTGGACGACGAGGAGTTGGCGCGGCGCCGGGCGCAGTGGACGCCGCCGCCCGTGCGGTACGAGCGCGGGTACGGCGCGCTGTACACCGAGCAGATCACCCAGGCGGACACCGGCTGCGACTTCGAGTTCCTGGCGCGGCCGGGCACGGTGCCCGAACCGTACGCGGGCTGAGCGCGCCCCCGCGCCCTCCCCGGCCACCGCCGGCCTCGGCCGGCGTGGTGAACTGCCCACCGGTGCAGTGGATTTCCCGATCGGCGGCGTATCGATCGGATAACACCGCTCGCGCACAGCGGTGTGATGCGCGTAGACAGTCTCTGACCTGGCACATCACTCTCATCCACCAGATCCGGAGAATCCATGCGGAAGTCCCACAGAGTCGTCGCCGCCGGTGCCGCCTGCGCTCTTGCCGGCCTCGCGCTGTACAGCGCGGGCGCGGCCACCGCCGGGCAGTCGACGGCGAACTCCACCCACGAGCCCTACAACATCGGGCAGTTGGTGAAGGACATCGACACCTACTACGGCACGACCGCCGACGCCAACGGCGTCTACCAGGCGTCCCCGGACAGCCCGTACGCCGAGGACCTGGCGCACCTCGACGCCGACGCCAAGCGCTACATCGACAAGGCGGCCCGCAAGGCGCACCGTCACGGCGAGAAGCCGGCCGTGGTCTTCGACATCGACGACACGCTGCTGCTCAGCCTCGACTACGAGAAGCGCTACAACTACACGTACAACTCCACGACGTGGAACGACTACGTGAACCGCGCCGACCGGCCCGCCGTCTTCGGCAGCCCCGAGCTGGTCCGCTACGCCGAGTCCAAGGGCGTCGAGGTCTTCTACAACTCCGGCCTGAGCGAGGCACAGCGCACCGCCGCCGTCGCCAACCTGAAGAAGGTCGGCGCCGATGTGAACCTCGACGCCGACCACATGTTCCTCAAGGACAAGGCCAACCCGCCGGCCTACCTGGGCGACTGCGCCACCCCGGGCACCTGGAACTGCACGACCGTGCAGTACAAGTCCGGCACCCGCAAGCACATCGAGGACGACCTCGGCTACGAGGTCATCGCCAACTTCGGCGACCAGTACTCGGACCTCGACGGCGGCTACGCCGACCGCACGTACAAGCTGCCGAACCCGACCTACTTCGTCTCCTGACGGTACGGTTCCCGCGCCCCCAGGGGCGCGGGAACCGCGCGCGCGATCACCCCGCGGCACGCCCTTCGGGGCCGCCTACTTCAGGGCCGCCTGCATCATCGCCTTGGCCACCGGCGCCGCCAGTCCGTTGCCGCTGACCTCCGACCGCGCCGCGTCCGACTGCTCGACCATGACCGCGACGGCGACCTCCTTGCCGTTGCTGTCGGACTTCGCGAAGGACGTGAACCAGGCGTACGGCGTCTTGCTGTTGTTCTCGCCGTGCTGGGCGGTGCCGGTCTTGCCGCCGACCGTGGCCCCGTCGATCAGCGCGTTCGTGCCCGTGCCGTCCTTGACCACCGTCTCCATCGCCGACTGGAGCTGCTCGGCGGTGGAGGAGCTGACGATCTCCTTGTCGTCCGCGCCGTCGTCGAAGTTCTGCAGCACATCGCCGTCACTGTCGGCGATCTTCGAGACCATGTGCGGCGAGACCAGCTTGCCGCCGTTGGCAATGGCCGCGGACACCATGGCCATCTGCAGCGGGGTCGCGGTGACGTCGAACTGGCCGATGCCGGACAGCGCGGTCTGCGCCTTGTCCATGCCGGAGGGATACACGCTGGCGTAGGCGCGCACCGGCACGTCCTGCTTGTCGTCGTTGAAGCCGAACTTCTCGGCCATGGCCTTGACCTTGTCCTGGCCGAGCTCGACGGCCATATGGCCGAAGACGTTGTTGCAGGAGTACCGCAGGGCCGTGCGGATCGAGGCGTTCTTGCAGGGCGCCGACCTGTTCTCGTTCTCCAGCGGGCGAGTGGTGCCCGGCATGATGTACGGGTCGGGGCTGTCGGTGGGATCGTCCACGTTCTTGTACAGCCCGTTCTCCAGCGCGGCGGCCGCCACGACCAGCTTGAACGTCGAACCCGGCGGCAGCGGCTGGCGCAGCGCGCGGTTGACGAGCGGCTTCTGCCCGTCCGTGGTCAGCTGCTTCCAGGCGCTCCCGGCCGTGTTGGCATCGGTGAGTGTGGAGGGGTCGTACGACGGCGTCGACACCACGGCGAGGATCTTGCCGGTCTTCGGGTCGATCGCGACGGCCGCGCCCTTCTTGTCGCCGAGCGCGCGGTAGGCCGCCTTCTGCACGGTCGGGTCGATCGTGGTGAGCACGTCGCCCGGGTCGGCGCGCTTGCCGGTGAGCGTGTCCATCACGGTCTTCAGCCGGTTGTCCGTGCCGTCCAGCAGGTCCTGGTAGATGCCCTCCAGCTGGGTGGGGGCGTAGGCCTGCGAGGCGTAGCCCGTCACGGACGCGTAGAGCTTGCCGTCCGTGTACGTCCGCTTGTACTCGAGATCACCTCCCTTGGTCCGGGTGGAGCCGGTGACGGCGTTTCCGGCCACGATGATGTTGCCGAGCGGCTGCGAGTAGGTCCGGATCGCGTTCCGCCGGTTGTCGTTGTCGTCCGCGAGGGCCTTGCCGTCGTAGAACTGCACCCATGTCGCCCTGGCCAGCAGAGCGAGCACGAGCAGCAGTGCGAAGACGGACGCCCGCCTGATCGTCTTGTTCATCCCGCTTCGTAGACGATCGGAAGGGGGCCGGTCGTTCCCGTACGTCCGTTTTCTCATCGTGTGTTCAGGAAACCGGCCTCGTACGCGGCGATCACCGCCTGGGTGCGGTCGCGGGCGCCGGTCTTCGCGAGGACGGCCGCCACATGCGACTTCACGGTCGCGGGTCCCACCTCCAGCCGCCGGGCGATCTCGGCGTTGGTCAGCCCGTCGGCCATGTGCCGCAGCACATCGCGCTCGCGTCCCGTGAGCTTGCCCACCCAGGGCGCGGACGGGGTGGTCCGGCGCGCGTGTCCGGCCGTGAGGGCCCGTACGGCCGCCGGGAACAGCAGGCTGTCGGTGTGCGCGACCAGCCGTACCGTCTGCACCAGGGTGTCGGCGTCTGTCCGCTTGAGCAGGAAGCCGGCGGCGCCGGCGCGCAGGGCGTCGTACACGTACGAGTCGTTCTCGAAGGTGGTCACGACGACGATCCGGGGCGGCGGCTCCAGGGTGGTGAGGATCTGTTCGGTGGCCCGGATGCCGTCGGTCTCCGGCATGCGCACGTCCATGAGCACGACGTCGGGGCGCAGTTCCCGGACCAGCGACACGGCCTCCGCGCCGGTCGTCGCCTCGCCGATCACCTCCAGGTCCGGTTCGGCGGAGAGGATGGCGCGCAGGGCGGTGCGGACCATGCGTTCGTCGTCGGCGAGGACGATCCGGACGGCGGGCCGGGTCATGCGGTTCCTCTCGGCAGTGGCCGGGCGGATGCCTCGGCCGTGGTCGCGGGCGCGGTCAGGGGCAGTCGTACGGACAGGCACCAGGTGTCCGCCGACGGCCCCGCCCGCGCCGTGCCCCCGAGCAGCCGCACCCGGTCGGCGACGCCCCGCAGACCGTGACCGCCGCCGGGGCGGGGGGAGCGTGCGGTGCCCAGGGCGTTCTCGACGGTGATCTCCAGATGGCCGTCGTCGGCGGCGATGCGCACCGCGACCGGTGTGCCGGCGTGCTTCAGGGCGTTGCTCAGGCCCTCCTGCACGATGCGGTACGCCTCCCGGGAGACCAGCGGGGGCAGCGCGGCGGGGTCGGTGCCGACGGTGGCCGACACGGGCTGTCCGGCGGCCCGGGTGCGGCGCAGCAGTCCGTCCAGGTCGGTCGCGAGCGTCGGCGCGGGTGCGGTGCCCGGAGCGTCGCCGTCCCGCAACACGCCGAGCACGGCGTCGAGTTCACCGACCGTGCGCCGGGTGGTCTCCTCGATCGCGGCGAGCGCCTCGCGGACGAACTCCGGGTCGGTGCCGAGGAGTCGGCGGGCCGCGCTCGCCTGGAGGGTGACGGCGCTCAGGGCGTGGCCGACGGAGTCGTGCAGCTCGCGGGCGAGCCGGTTGCGTACAGCGAGATCGGCGGCGCGGGCCTCGGCTGCGGCCAGCCGGTCCTGGGGGGTGGGCCCGAGCAGCGCCGGTGCCCAGCGGGCCAGCAGGGCCCCGCAGCCCGCCGCGCACCCGGCGAGCGCGAGCAGTACGGCCAGGCCGGCGAGCGGGCTGAGCGCCGACGTCCAGCCGTGGTCGAGGACGTCGGGCAGGTCGAGCGGGGAGTGGCGGAGCCCGGCGAACAGCGGCAGCACCATCAGGACGACCGCGAACGGGGGCACCGCCAGCGACATCCCCGCGACGATCCCGCCGAACCCGAGATGCAGCGTGAACCAGAGGGCGGTGCGCGCCCGTTCGGCCCGGGTGCGGGCCGGGCCGTGGGCGAGGGCGTCGTCCCCGTCGACACCGCACAGGGCGCGTACGGCGGCGGACTCCAGCGGCCGGGTCAGCGGGAAGAGGGAGGTCACCGCCGCGAGCGGCAACCCCAGGGCGAACGAGGCGAGTTGCAGCGGCAGCGAACCGAAGACGTCGTCCACGCCGGTGAGCGGTCCGACGATCACCGAGCCGACGAGGACGTACGGCATCGCGAGCGCGCCGCCCAGGATCAGATGGACCCACCGGCGCCGCGCCCGCCCGCCGAAGAGCCGCCTCAACGCCCCGCGCACCGGGCGGCCTCGGTGGACCGGTCCGCGAGGAAGCGGGCAGTGAGGGAGAGCACGAGCAAGCCGGTGATCACCTGCCCAGCGTAGGTGAGAGCCAGCGTCGTTGTCGGGCGATCGGCGGCGTTCTGCGCGGTGGCGAGGGCGCCGAGGGCCGTCCAGGCGCCCCAGCAGGCGGCGGCACCGGAGCCGATCCAGGCCAGGGCGAGCGGCACCGCGACCGGCAGTGCGCCGCCGCGGGGGAGCGCGAGCTGGCGGACGCCGAGCACGGCGGCGGCCAGGGAGACCAGCATCAGCACGTCCATCAGCCGGCCCCCGGGGTGCTTCGTGCCCAGCCCCGCCGTGCCGCCGCAGGCCCACAGCAGCCTGGTGCCGAGCGGGAACAGCGCGAGCACCGCCACCGTCACCGGGCCCCACCGGCCGGTCGCGGTGCCGCGGGACGGCAGCTCCCGCAGCCGTCCCCGCCACAGCTGCCCCCACCGGTTGCGGGCGTACGCGGCGAACAGCGCCCCGAGGGCCAGGCCCTGCACGATGAACCCGCCGTACACCACGTCGAACACCCAGCCGGCCAGGAACGGCTTGTCCCCGCCGCCGCTCCCGCCGCTGTCGCCGCCTCCGTGCACGGCATGGAGCACCAACTGCGCCGGGAATCCGGCCATGATCGGCGCGAGCAGGCCGGTGGCGACCCACATCGGTGCGGCCAGCAGCCAGGCGGGCACCCGCCGACCCCAGGGACGGGTCAGCAGCAGCGCCAGCACGACCACGGCCGCGTCCATCAGCACGGTGAGCCCATTGGCGACGATCATGGTCACCCGGTGCTCCAGCAGCGGGCTTCCGTCCGGGATCCCGGCATGACTCCCGGCGATCCAGGCGACCTTGAGGGCGAGATACGGCAGACAGGCGGTGACGGCGAGCAGGCGCAGCAGCCGGGACCATGCGGAGATGCCGGTGGCGGCCGGGCCGAGAGCGGTTGACTGGGTCATGCCCCAACGCTCCCGTGCGAGCGGGCCGGTGCGCTTCCTGCCCGCCGACGATCCGTCTCCGCCGCACGGGGGAGACGCCGGGTGCCGAGGGGGACACGGCACCCGGTCCGACCCGCGGCGCGGTCTACAGCCGACGCGTCGCCAGCGTCAGCCGGTCGCGCGCGTCGAACAGCGCGTCCTTGATCATCTGTTCGTGGGCGGGCGTCAGCCGGGCCACCGGCACCGAGCAGCTGATCGCGTCCCGGGCCGGGGTGCGGTACGGGATCGCCACGCCGAAACAGCGCAGGCCCAGCGTGTTCTCCTCGCGGTCGACCGCGAAGCCCTGCTCCCGCACCTGATGCAGCTCCTCGATGAGCTTCTCGCGGTCGGTGAGGGTGTGTTCGGTGAGCGCGGGCAGGGTCTCCGGCAGCAGCTTGCGCACCTGCTCGTCGGAGTACGTGGCGAGGATCGCCTTGCCGAGGGAGGTGGAGTGGGCCGGCAGCCGGCGCCCCACCCGGGTGAAGGGGCGCAGGTAGTGCTGGGACTGGCGGGTGGCCAGGTAGACGACGTTGATGCCGTCGAGCCGGGCCAGGTGGATGGTCTCCGTGGTGTCGTCGGAGAGCCGGTCCAGGGTCGGCCGCGCGGCGGCCACGACCTCGTCGCCGTCGATGTACGACGTGCCCACGAGCAGCGCCCGCACCCCGATGCCGTACCGCGTGCCGGTCGCGTCCGTCTCCACCCAGCCCAGCTCCACGAGTGTGCGCAGCAGCATGTACAGGCTGGACTTGGGGTATCCCACGGCCTCCTGCACGGCCGCGAGGGAGTGCATGCCGGGCCGGCCGGCGAAGTACTCCAGCAGCTCAACGGTCCGTACCGCGGACTTGACCTGCGCCCCGCCAGCTGCGTCGCCTGCCGTCATCGCCCTTGACCCCTTCGTCCGACGGGGGCCTGGATATTCAGGTCCCGAGATATGTAGTCTCCGAACAGCGAATTCATCATCAGAGACAGCGTTCAGTATATCGAACGCGGCTGATGGGTGACCCAGTGAAGCGCAGTCTCGTCTGGAGGGACCCGCGGTGGCAGCAGTACCAGTCTGGAGTGTCGACCCGCGCACCGGGAAGCGGCGTGAGCAGGTTGCGGTGGAGGCCACAGCCGAGGAGGTGGACACCGCGGTCAGGGCGGCCCACGCCGCGCGGGGCGCCCTCGCCGACCGCGCGGTGCGCTCCGCCTTCCTGCGCACGGCCGCCGCGGGCCTGGAAGCGGCCAGGGACGGCCTGATCGAGACCGCGGACGCCGAGACCGCCCTCGGCCCGGTCCGGCTGACCGGCGAACTCGCCCGGACCGGCTACCAGTTGCGGGCCTTCGCCGACATCGTCGACGAGGGCGCCTTCCTGGACGTCGTCATCAACCACCCCGACGACACCGCGACCCCGCCCATCCCGGACCTGCGCCGCTACAAGGTCCCGCTCGGCGTCGTCGCCGTCTACTGCGCCTCCAACTTCCCCTTCGCCTTCTCCGTCGCCGGCGGCGACACCGCGAGCGCGCTCGCCGCGGGCTGCCCGGTCGTCGTCAAGGCCCACCCCGACCACCCGGCCCTGTCCGAACTGGTCGCCAAGGTGCTGCGCCGGGCCGCCGCGGAGCACGGCATCCCCGAAGGCGTCGTGGGCCTCGTGCACGGCTTCCGGGCGGGCATCGACCTGATCGAGCACCCGTCGGTCGCCGCCGCGGGCTTCACCGGTTCGATCCGGGGCGGGCGTGCGCTGTTCGACGCGGCCGCCGCCCGTCCGGTGCCGATCCCGTTCCACGGCGAGCTGGGCTCGCTCAACCCGGTCCTGGTGACGCAGGCCGCCGCCGCCGAGCGGGGCGAGGCGATCGGCGTCGGGCTCGCCGGGTCCATGACGCTCGGGGTCGGGCAGTTCTGTGTGAAACCCGGACTGGTGCTGGTGCCGTCCGGTGCGGCGGGGGACGGCCTGGTCAAGGCCCTGACGGACGCGGTGAGCGACACCGAGGCGGGAGTGCTGCTCGACCACCGGATGCGGGACGACTTCATCGCCGGGGTCGCCGAGCGCGCGAAGCTGCCCGACGTGGACTCCCCGGTCACCCCGGGCGCGGGCGGCGAGCACAGCGTCAGCGCAGGGTTCCTCGCGGTGCCGGCCGCCAGGCTGGCCGAGGAAGGGGCGTACGACCAGCTCCTGGAGGAGTGCTTCGGGCCGGTCACCGTGGTGGCCCGCTACGCGGACGAGGACGAGGCGGCGGGCGTCCTGTCCCGGCTGCCGGGCAACCTGACGGCGACCGTGCAGCTGTCCGCCGAGGAGGCGGCCGGGCAGGGCCGCGGCGCGGAGCTTCTCGCCGAGCTGACTCCGCTGGCGGGCCGTGTGGTCGTGAACGCGTGGCCCACGGGGGTCGCGGTGGCGCCCGCGCAGCATCACGGCGGGCCGTACCCCGCGACGACCTCCACGTCGACTTCCGTCGGGGGTACGGCCATCGAGCGGTGGCTGCGGCCGGTGGCCTATCAGAACGCGCCCGCCGCGTTGTTGCCGGTCGAGCTGACGGACGAGAACCCCCTGGGGCTTCCGCGCAGGTTCAACGGGGTGCTGGAGCGGTAGCGCCCCTCGGGCACGTGCGGTTCCCCTGCGACAATCGGCCGATGGACGTGGAACTTCCCGAGATCCCCTTTCCCCTCCGTACCTATGGACCCGACGGGCACTGGTCGTACGAGGACGGCGTGCTGACCGGGTGGGCCGGGCCCCGGCAGGACCGGTTCGTCACGCCCACCGGCCAGGCCCTGGACCCCGCCGCCGACGCGCCGCGGCTGCTGGGCGCGCCGGAAGGGGACTTCCAGTTGATCGCCCGTGTCACGGTCGGGTTCGGCGCCTCCTTCGACGCCGGAGTGCTGTACGTCCACGTCGGCGAGCGGGCCTGGGCCAAGCTGTGCCTGGAGTACTCCCCGGACGTGCCCACCGTCTGCACGGTGGTCACCCGGGGGCACTCCGACGACTGCAACTCCTTCACGGTCGACGGGAGTTCGGTGTGGCTGCGGATCAGCAGGACCGGTCGGGCCCTCGCCTTCCACGCCTCCCGGGACGGCGAGCGGTGGACCTTCGTCCGGCTGTTCACGCTGGGCGACGAGAAGGAGACCGGCGCCGCCCTCGTCGGCTTCATGACCCAGTCGCCGCTGGGGGAGGGGTGCGTGGTGACGTACGACCACCTCACCTTCCGGCCCGGCTGGCCGGACGACCTCCGAGACGGCAGCTGAGGGCGAAGGTCAGGACGAACAGGGCCGCGCCCAGCAGCAGGCTCGCCCGCATGCCCGCGGCGAAGCCCCCGCTCACCAGCGCGCCGAACACCGCGATCCCGAGGCCGCCGGCCACCTGTCGGGCCGCGTTGAGCACCCCGGCCGCGAGCCCCGCACGCTCGGCCGGTACGGCGTCCATCATGACGGCCGTCAGCGGCGGGACGGTCAGCGCGCAGCCGAGGGCCATCGGGACGAGCAGCAGGGCCACCACGGCCGCGGGCGTGCCGGAGCCGACGGACAGCAGACCCAGCAGTCCGGCCGCGGCCAGCGCCTGGCCGAGCAGCATCGGCATGCGGGGGCCGTAGCGGCCGGCGAGCTTTCCGGACACCACGTTGGTCACCGCGATCAGCCCGGACATCGGCAGGAACAGCAGCCCGGTGGACAGTGCTGAACGGCCCTGCACCTGCTGGAAGAAGAGCGAGAAGACGAACACCACGCCGTAGAAGGACACGCTGCACGCGGCCCCGGCGGCCACGGCCACCCGGATCGCGCGATCCCGGAACAGGCCGAGCGGGACGACCGGGTGCGACTGCCGTGACTCGACCCGGACGAACAGGGCGGCGGCCGCCACCGCCACGACGAAGGCCACGATGCCCGTCGGACCGCCCTCGATGACCGCGAACGTCAGGGCCGTCAGCGCGAGCACGGCCGTCAGCTGGCCGGCCAGGTCCAGGGGGGCCGGGCGGCGCTCGGAGCGCGGCGCGCGCGTCAGCATCAGCAGGGCGACCGCGCCCAGCGGCAGGTTGATGAAGAAGATCCCGCGCCAGTCCCAGGCCGTGGTGAGCGCGCCGCCCGCCACCGGGCCCAGCGCCACCGCGACCGAGCCCCCGGCCGCCCACAGCGCCACCGCCTTGGCCCGGCGCGCCGGTTCGCCGTAGGCCTGCCGCACCAGGGACAGCGAGGCGGGCAGGACGACGGCCGCCGCGACGCCCTGCAGCACCCGCGCGCCGATCAGCACCGGGAGCGTCGGCGCGAGGCCGCAGGCCGCCGAGGCGAGCGTGAAGACGGTGAGGCCGAGGGCGTAGGCCCGGCTCGCCCCGACCCGGTCGGCGAAGGCGCCGGTGGAGAGCATGAGAGCGGCGAAGGCCAGTGTGTATGCGTCCACCACCCACTGCAGGCCGGACATGCCGCCGCCGAGCGCGGAGCCGATGTCCGGGAGGGCCACGTTCACCACGGACGCGTCGAGGGTGATCAACGCGAAGCCCAGCAGAGCGGTGGTCAGGGTGAGGGCCGGGGTGTGGCCGGATGCCAACTCGCCCTTGTCGAGGGCGGTTCGGTCCGGTTGGAGGGTCTGGTCGGTCGACATGACTCCATGCTGCTGACCCGCGTGGGCATACAGTAGTGACCTGAATGCCATGCATCCGGAGGTTCTGGCCATGCTGCGTGTCGCGGTCGTCGCGTCCCCGCCCGTGTCGATGTTCAACCTCGCCATCCCCGAACTGCTCTTCAACAAGGTCGAGATCGACACGCAGCCCGGCTACGAGGTGGTCATCTGCGCGCCCGAACCCGGGTCCGTGTCCACCACCGGCACCCTCGACCTGCACATCCCGCACGGCCTGGAGGCGATGCGGGACGCGGACACCGTGATCGTCGCGGGCACCGGCCGGCCTCTCTCGCCCGACCCGCGGGTGCTGCGGGCGCTGCGCGAGGTCGCCGACAGGGGTGTGCGCATCGCCTCCATCTGCACCGGCGCCTTCTCGCTCGCCGAGGCCGGCCTGCTCAAGGGCCGCAAGGCGACCACCTACTGGGCGCACGCCGACGAACTGCGCCGCCGCCACCCCGACATCGAGGTCCAGGGCGACGTCCTGTACGCCCAGGACGGCCAGTTCCTCACGTCCTCCGGCTACGCCGCCGGCATCGACCTGTGCCTGCACGTCATCCGCACCGACTACGGCGCCGCCGTCGCCAACGAGGTCGCCCGGCTCGCCCTGGTCGCGCCGGTCCGCCCCGGCGGCCAGACCCAGTTCACCCACACCCCGCTGCCGCCCGAACGCGGCACCGTCTGCGCCGACACCCGCGGCTGGGCCATGCGCAACCTCGACAAGCCGCTCACCCTCACGGACCTGGCCCGGCACGCCAGGGTCTCGGTGCGCACCCTCACCCGCCGCTTCCACGCCGAGAGCGGGGTCAGTCCCCTGCAGTGGCTGCTGCACCAGCGCATCGAACGGGCCAAGGAACTGCTGGAGACCACCACGCTGCCGATGGACCAGGTGGCCGGCGCCTGCGGTCTCGGCACCGCCGACTCGCTGCGCGCCCACATGGTCCGCCGCACCGGTCTCACCCCGAGCGCGTACCGGGTCCAGTTCAGCCGCCTGGGAACCGGCACCGACACCGTCACGTCCTCCGTTGCATGATCAGTGAACGCGCCGGGGGCGCTGTGGTGATCCGCACCGCCGTGCCCGCCGAGACCGAGGTCATCGCCGATCTGCACGTACGGGCCCGCTCGACGTACTACCCGGCCGGCCTCCCGCAGGCCGGCTTCGACTGGGTCGAGGCCTGGCGCGGCTCCATCGAGCGCCCCGACGGCCATGTGCTGTGCGCCGTCGAGCAGGGCAGGATCGTCGGCATCGCCTCCTTCCGCACCCCGGACGGCGCACCCGCCCACACGGTCAAGCTCTTCCAGTTCCACGTGGACCCCGACCGCTGGCGCTCCGGCATCGGAACGGCCCTGCACGCGGCCTGCGTGGAGGAGTGGCGGGCCGACGGCAGGCGCACGGCCGTACTCGACGTGCACACGGACAACACCCGCGCCCAGGGCTTCTACGCCCGCCAGGGCTGGGTCCCCGACCCCGAGAACCCGCCCGCCGAGGGCGACCACCACCTGTTCCTGCGCTTCTCCGTCCCCGGGGAATGAACACGGCTGTTTGAACGTTCACGTACTGGCGGCGGGGAGAGCCTCCGCGCCGGTACGACCTGGAGAGCCGAAGACATGCGCGTCGAGATCTGGAGCGACATCGCCTGCCCCTGGTGCTATGTGGGCAAGGCCCGCTTCGAGAAGGCGCTGGCCGCCTTCGCGCACCGCGACGACGTCGAGGTGGTGCACCGCTCCTTCGAGCTGGACCCGGGCCGCGCCAAGGGCGACGTCCAGCCGGTGATCACCATGCTCACCAGGAAGTACGGCATGAGCGAGACCCAGGCCGAGGCCGGCGAGGACAACCTGGGCGCCCAGGCCGCCGCCGAGGGCCTGGACTACCGCACCCGGGGCCGCGACCACGGCAACACCTTCGACATGCACCGCCTGCTGCACTTCGCCAAGGAGCGGGGCCGGCAGGACGAGCTGATCCAGATCCTGTACCGGGCGAACTTCGCCGAGGAGCGCTCCGTCTTCACCGAGGGCGACGAGCGGCTCGTCGAGCTGGCCGTGGCGGCCGGTCTCGACGCCGAGGCCGCCCGCGCGGTGCTCGCCGACCCGTCCCGCTACGCGGACGAGGTCCGGGCCGACGAGAGCGAGGCCGCCCAGCTCGGCGCGACCGGCGTGCCGTTCTTCGTCCTCGACCGGAAGTACGGCGTCTCCGGCGCCCAGCCCGCCGAGGTCTTCAGCCGGGCGCTGGACCAGGCCTGGGGCGAGCGCTCCCCGCTGACGCTGGTCGATCAGAGTGACGGGGGAGACGGCGCGGCCTGCGGTCCCGACGGGTGCGCGGTGCCCCAGCAGGGCTGAAACCGCAGGCCGGAGCCGTTGTATAAGGAGCCCTGGGACCAACCACGCAGAAATCGGCAATGGACGGGTGGTCCCAGGGGACGCAGAGTGGTCCCATGGACACCACGGAGATGGGCACCACGGAGAAGCTCGACAGCCTCGTCCGCGCCGAGTTCAGCCCGAAGACCAGCTACCTGAACACCGCGAGCACCGGCCTGCTGCCCGCCCGCGCGGTCGCAGCCCTGCACGAGGCGGCGCTGATGCGGGCCGAGGGCCGGCCGCTGCTCCCGCTCTACGAGAACGTGGAGATCTGCCGGGCGGCGTACGCCCGGCTGGCCGGTGTCCCGGCCACCAGGGTCGCCGCGGGCGCCTCGGTCGCCGCGCACACCGGCGTGCTCGCCCACTCGCTGCCCGCGGGCGCCGAAGTCCTCACCGCCGAGGACGACTTCACCTCCGTGCTGAACCCGTTCCACGTCCGCGGCGATCTCAAGGTGCGCACGGCCCCGCTGGAACGGATCGCCGAGTCCGTCCGACCGGGCACCGCGCTCGTCGCGGTCAGCGCCGCCCAGTCCGCCGACGGGCGGCTCGCCGACCTGACCGCCGTGCGCGAGGCCGCCCGCGAGCACGGCGCCCGCACCTACGTCGACTTCTCCCAGGCCGCCGGCTGGCTCCCCGTGGACGCCGCGCAGTACGACTTCACCGCCACCGTCTCCTTCAAGTGGCTGCTCGGCCCGCACGGCGCGGCCTTCCTCACCGTCCCCGAGGACTTCGGCGGACTCGTCCCGCTGCTCGCCGGCTGGGTCGCGGGCGAGGCCCCCTGGGACAGCTGCTACGGCCCGGTGGCCGAACTCGCCCACTCCGCACGGCGCTTCGACCTCACCCACGCCCTGTTCACCTACGCCGGACTGCGCGGCTCCCTCGAACTGCTCGAGGAGATCGGGGTGTCCGCCCTGCACGGCCACGCCGTGCGTCTCGCCGACCGCTTCCGCGCCGGAGCCGTCACCCTCGGCCACGAACCGGTGCCCGCCCCCGGCTCGGCGATCGTCTCCGTCCCCGGACTCGGCTCCCGCCAGCCGGAGTTGAGCCGCGCCGGCATCGAGGTCTCCGACCGCGCGGGCAACCTCCGTGCCGCCTTCCACCTCTACAACACCGAGACGGACGTGGACCGCCTGCTGAACGCCCTGGCCTGACACGTGCCAGGGGCCTCCACCGCGCGGGTGGAGGCCCCTGTGGCGCTCATGGGTTCAGCGGACCGGGGTGAAGTCCCTCGCCCCGATGAACTCGGGCCGCCGCACCGGAGCCGCGAAGGGTGCAACGGCCGCGTTCTCCACGCTGTTGAACACGATGAAGACGTTGCTGCGCGGGAACGGCGTGATGTTGTCGCCGGAGCCGTGCATGCAGTTGCAGTCGAACCAGGTCGCCGAGCCGGCCCGGCCGGTGAACAGCCGGATGCCGTGCTCGCCCGCCAGCGCGGTCAGCGCCTCGTCGGACGGGGTGCCCGCGTCCTGCATCTGCAGCGACTTCTTGTAGTTGTCCGTGGGCGTGGCACCGGCGCAGCCCAGGAACGTACGGTGCGAGCCCGGCATGATCATCAGGCCGCCGTTGGTGTCGAAGTTCTCGGTCAGGGCGATCGAGACGGACACCGTGCGCATGTTCGGCAGGCCGTCCTCGGCGTGCCAGGTCTCGAAGTCCGAGTGCCAGTAGAAGCCGCTCGCGCCGAACCCCGGCTTGACGTTGATCCGGGACTGGTGGACGTACACGTCCGAGCCGAGGATCTGCCGGGCCCGGCCGACCACGCGCGGATCACGCACCAGGTTCGCGAAGACCTCGCTGATCCGGTGCACCTCGAAGACCGAGCGGATCTCCTTCGACTGCGGCTCCACGACGGAGCGCTCGTCGGCGCGGATCGCCGGGTCGGTGACCAGCCGCTCCAGCTCACGGCGGTAGACCTCGACCTCGTCCGGGCCGATCAGCTGGTCGACGGCGAGGAAGCCGTCACGGTCGTACGCGTGCAGGTCCGCGGCGGGGATCGGGCCCGGCGCGTCCGGGGAGCCCCACAGGACCGGGTCCTGGCGCGGGACGGTCGCCTCGGTGGCACCGCGGGTCGGGTAGAGATCGGTGACGGTGGCAGTGGTCATGGGTTCTCACACCTCCTCGGGCTCGGTGAGCAGGGGGTAGACGCCGTTCTCGTCGTGGTCCTCCCGTCCGGTCACGGGCGGGTTGAACACGCAGATGCAGTGGAAGTCCTCCTTGACACGCAGCGTGTGCCGCTCGTGCCCGTCGAGGAGGTACATGGTGCCGGGGGTGATGGTGTACGTCGTGCCGGTCTCCCGGTCGGTCAGTTCGGCCTCGCCCCGGGTGCAGACGACGGCCTCGACGTGGTTGGCGTACCACATCGACGTCTCGGTCCCGGCGTACAGGATGGTCTCGTGCAGGGAGAAGCCGACCCGCTCCTTGGCGAGGACGATCCGCTTGCTCTCCCAAGTGCCGGACTCGGCCCTGACGTGCCGGTCGGTGCCTTCGATGTCCTTGAACGATCGGACGATCACGTGGTGCTCTTCCTCCTGGTCGGCTCTGTCGGCTCTGTCGGTTCGTGCGGTTCAGACGGTCTCCCGGCCGGCACGGGCGAGGATGCGCAGACCCTCGTCCAGCTCGTCGGGGGTGACGGTGAGGGCGGGCAGCAGCTTGACGACCTCGCCCTGCGGGCCGGACGTCTCGATCAGCAGCCCGAGTTCGAAGGCCCGCCGCGCGATCCGCGAGGCCCGGTCCTTGTCGTGGAACTCCATGCCCCACACCAGACCGCGTCCGCGGTACTCCTTCACATCGGCGAGGTTCTCCTCGGTGATGGAGATCAGCGCCTGCTCGACCTGCTCACCGCGGCTGCGGGTCTGCTTCTCCATGGCCGAGCCGTCGGCCCAGTACGTCTCCAGCGCCGCGGTGGCGGTGACGAACGCCGGGTTGTTGCCGCGGAAGGTGCCGTTGTGCTCGCCGGGCTCCCACACGTCCAGCTCCGGCGTGAACAGGCACAGCGACATCGGCAGCCCGTAGCCGCTGATCGACTTGGACACCGTGACGATGTCCGGCACGATCCCCGCCTCCTCGAAGGAGAAGAAGGCGCCGGTACGGCCGCAGCCCATCTGGATGTCGTCGACGATCAGCAGCATGTCCTGCCGCTCGCACAGCTCCTTCAGCGCGCGCAGCCACGCGGGCCGGGCGACGTTGATGCCGCCCTCGCCCTGCACGGTCTCCACGATCACGGCGGCGGGCTTGTTGAGCCCGGAGCCCTGGTCCTCCAGGAGCCGCTCGAACCACAGGAAGTCCGGGACCGTGCCGTCGAAGTAGTTGTCGAACGGCATCGGCGTGCCGTGCACCAGCGGGATGCCGGCGCCGGCCCGCTTGAAGGCGTTGCCGGTCACGGCGAGCGACCCCAGCGACATGCCGTGGAAGGCGTTCGTGAACGACACGATCGCCTCGCGCCCCTTCACCTTCCGGGCCAGCTTCAGCGCGGACTCCACGGCGTTGGTGCCGGTCGGGCCCGGGAACATGACCTTGTACGGCAGATCACGCGGGCGCAGCACCAGATCCTGGAAGGCCTGCAGGAAGGACCGCTTGGCCGTGGTCGACATGTCCAGGCCGTGGGTCACCCCGTCCCGTGCCAGATAGTCGATCAACGCCCGTTTGAGCACGGGGTTGTTGTGGCCGTAGTTGAGTGAGCCGGCCCCGGCGAAGAAGTCGAGGTAGGCATGGCCGTCCTCGTCGTACATCCGACTGCCCTGCGCGCGGTCGAAGACCGTGGGCCAGCCGCGGCAGTAGCTGCGGACCTCGGACTCGAGGGTCTCGAAGACGCTGAGGTCGGGCTGGGTGATGGTCACGGTGAATCGCTCCTCAGTGGGCGGAGTGGGGGGTGACGTCGGTCAACGGGCCGATGCGGTACAGCACTTCGGGGTCGTGCGCGCCTTCAGGGAACAGCTCGGCGGGGAACAGCACCTCGCGCTCCAGGCGCGCCCCGTGCCGGGCGGCGAACGAGGCGAACAGCCGCTCGGACGCGGTGTTGCCCGGGGTGATGGTGGTCTCCACGTCGGTGACGCCGTGCTCGGCGGTGAGCCGAGCGGTCAGCCCGTCCAGCAGCGCGGCGGCGATGCCGAGACCGCGGTGGGCGGAGTCGACGGCCACCTGCCACACGAGCAGCGTGCGGGGGCGTTCCGGCCGCACATAGCCCGTGACGAAACCGACCGGCTCCCCGCCCTCCCCACGTGCCACCGCCGAGGTGCCGGCGAAGTCCCGGCACCACAGCAGATAGCTGTACGAGGAGTTCAGGTCGAGGGTTTTCGATTCCTTGGCGAGACGCCAGAGCGCTGCTCCGTCGGTCACCGCCGGCTGGTCGATCAACAGGTCTGCGGGTGCGGCAGTCATGCGGCACGAATTTAGCGAGGCGAATTGAGAAATGCACGGGCGTGGTCGCTGTGCTGTGCAGGAACCCGACCTAAATGCCCGGATTACCCCATGAAAAATCAGTGCAAATCGCCACTCGTGTGGAGTGTGTCACAGCCAGGAAACCGTCAAGGGCCCGCCAGAAACCCGCTGGAAAACTCCCCCGTTTAGCCTCGTGAAAAGCGGGCAGAAGAATACGGGAAGCTATCTTTCAGGGAATTGGCGGGAATTGTGAAAGTAAATTGAATTCACGCCTCGCTGGTTCCGTCCGCTGGTTCCGTCCGCGCCGGCTCCCGTTCGGCCCGCCCGGCCGCCGAGCCCGGTCCTCCCCGGCGGCGGGAAATCGGACCCGTCGGTGATCCATGATCGGGTAGGGTCCCTGCCATGTCCTACATGTTCGTCCGCCTCCGGACCGTCTGAGACTTCTGTCGCCGCAGTCGCCCGAGCGACCGGCACGCGCTCGTCGAGCGCTGCCGTCGGCTTGTGTGCGCCCGGCCGCAGATCCGCGTCGCGCCTGGTGACAGGTGCGCCCGTTTCTCCCTTCAGCCGCGCGGTGCACCGCGCGGGCAACGGCCCGTCAGGCATGCCCGCCGCGCCGCCCACCGGACATTGGACCGACCCGTATGACTTCTGTCTCCAGCACCTCTCCCCGCCCGCGCCCGGCCCGCGACGCGAACGCGACGTTCGTGCTCGTACACGGCGTGTGCTCCAGCTCGTTGATGTGGACGCCCCTCCAGCGCGAGCTGGCGCTGCTCGGGCATCGCAGCCTCGCCGTGGACCTGCCCGGGCACGGCTTCGACGCGCAGTACCCCGCCGCCTACCAGGCCCCGCAGGACCTCGACGCGTGGGCGGCCGAACCGTCCGGGCTGGCCGACGTCACCCTCCAGGACAACGTCGACATGGTCGTCGACGTCGTCCGGCGGGTGGCCGAGCACGGGCCGGTGGTCCTGGTGGGCGCCAGCCTCGGCGGCACCACGATCACCGGGGTGGGCAACACGATCCCCGACCTGGTGAGCCGGCTCGTCTACATCTCCGGCTGGTCGTGCGTGCAACGCCCCACCCCCGTCGCCTACATGCAGGAGCCCGAGTTCGCCGACAACCTGCTGGCCCCGCTGGCCGCGCTGAACGTCGGCGACCCCACCGCGCTCGGTGTCGGCCGGGCCAACTACCGCACCGCCGACCCGGTCATGCTGGCCGCACTCAAGGCGGCGATGATGGCGGACGGCAGCGACGAGCAGTTCCGGGCCTTCCTCAACATCCTGCAGCCGGACGAGTCCCTGGCGGTGATGATGTCCGACGCACGCGGCCACGCCGACACCTGGGGCACCATCGCCCGCACCTACATCCGCCTCTCCGACGACCGGTCGCTTCCCGTGGCCATGCAGGACCGTCTGATCGCCGAGGCCGACGCCCTGACGCCCGGCAATCCCTACGACGTGCACACCCTGGCCACCAGTCACGTCGGGTTCCTGCTCAAGCCGGCCGAGACGGCGGGCATCCTCGACCGGCTGATCGTCTGACCCGCCGGGCGCGAAGCGTCACCCAGCGGGCCGGGCGGGGGCGGCCGGCAGGCTGCCCCCGCCCGACGCGCCGGGCCGTCGACGCCGCAGGATCACGGGTCGGCCCGGCGCACGTCGGCAGGATCCTGTGGCGGACGCTCAGCGCCAGTGGCCGTCCACCGCCCGACCGGCGGCCACCAGGTCCACGGGCACCCCGGCCTCCGCCATCGCGGTGCCCACCGCCGTCAGGCTTGCCCGTACGGCTCCCGGATTCGCGTCCGCGCCGTAGTGGTTGACCCGGATCATCTCCTCGGCCAGCGCACCCCCGCCCGCGGCCAGCGGCAGCGCGGGGTCGCTGCGCAGCGCCCGAGCCACCAGCTCCGAGGCGACGACGCCGGGCGGCACCCGCAGGGTCGTGGCGACCGGTGCCGCGTCCTTCGCCTCGTGCACATACGGCTCAAGGCCCCCGCCCAGGGCGACCGCGCCCGCCCGCGTGGCCAGCGCGGCGGTGCGGTGCCGGGCCATCACCGCGTCCAGCCCCGCCGACTCGATCCGCTCCAGACACGCCTGGAGCGCCAGCATCTCCAACTGGGCCGGAGCGTGCGGCAGCGCCCGCCGGCCGGCGTCGATCCAGCGCTCCTTCCAGTCCAGCAGGGACAGATAGGAGCGGCGCGGCGCGTCGGGGTTCGCCGCCATCCGGGCCCAGGCCCGCTCGCTCACCGAGATCGCCGACACACCCGCCGGGCCGCCCATCGCCTTCTGCGCCCCGATCACGCACAGGTCCACGCCCCACGCGTCCGGCAGCACCGGCTCCGCGCCCACGGAGGCCACCGCGTCCAGGTAGAACAGCGCACCCCGCTCCCGTACCACCTCGCCGATCTCCGCGACCGGGTTGGTGTTGCCGGTCGCCGCCTCCGCGTGGACGAGGGACACGAAGTCGATCTCGGGGTGCTCGGCGAACGCCTCCCGGATCTGTGCGGCGGTCACCGCCGTGTGAAAGGGGACGGAGATGTCGTGCACGGTCGCGCCGCAGGAGCGCAGCCAGTCGCCGAAGGTCTGGCCGTACGGGCCCGTGATCACGTTCAGGGCCACCGTGCCCGGCCCGGCCGCCGCGCGGATCGCACCCTCCAGCGGCAGCAGGGCCTCGCCCTGCGTGATCAGCACGTCCTGCCGGGTGTCCAGCAGCCGGGCCACCCCGTCCTCGATCGCGGCGAAGCGCTGGGCACTCAGCGGGGGCAGGTCGAGGAAGGGGTGGGTCACGGCGCTTCTCTCTTCGTCCAAGGGCGTGATTGCCGGGTTGACGGCCCGGGGATGACTCCACCGATCTTAAGTGGAACGCGTCTGTAACCATGGGTTTGATTTGAGAGACTCAAACTCTTCCTTATAATCGGAACCCACAGTTCTCGCACAAGGTCCCTCAGACGGAGATCCCCCCATGAAAACGCTCGGACGCCGGACCCGCCTTCTGGCAGCCACCACCGCGACGGCCGGGCTGGTGCTCGTGGCCGGCTGCACCTCCAGCGGCTCGGGGGGCGGCCCGACGACCGTCAAGGGCGTGCACCTCGCCAAGGGCGGTCAGCTGACCACCTGCACCCACCTGCCGTACCCGCCGTTCCAGTCGGAGATCAACGGCAAGGTGCAGGGCTTCGACGTCTCCCTGATCGACCTCGTCGCCAAGAACCTCGGCGTCAAGCAGCAGATCCTCGACACGCCGTTCGAGAACTTCAAGACCGGCGCCTTCCTGAACTCCGGCGAGTGCGACGTGGCCGCCGCGGGCATGACGATCACGCCCGAGCGCAAGAAGAACGTCGACTTCTCCGACCCGTACTTCGAGGCCACCCAGGCCGTCCTCGTCGACAAGAGCAGCGGCGTCAACTCGCTCGCCGACGTCAAGGCCAAGGGCAAGAAGCTCGGCTCCCAGGCGCAGACCACCGGTGAGGACTACGTCAAGAGCAAGGGCTACGACCCGATCTCCTTCGAGTCCTCCGACGCGGTCCTCAACGGCCTGCGCACCGGACAGGTCCAGGCGGTCGTCATCGACTACCCGGTCGTCCAGGGCTGGCTGAAGGACAAGGCCAACGCCGACAAGTTCAAGGTCGTCGACAACCTCAAGACCGGCGAGCAGTACGGCTTCACGGTCAAGAAGGGCAACAAGGCCCTGCTCGACGCCATCAACAAGGCCCTCAAGGACGCCAAGGCCGACGGCGACTACAAGAAGATCTACGAGAAGTGGATCGGCCCGTACGACGCCTCCGTCGCCTCCCCGGCCGCCTCATGACCGACACCGGCACACAACTCCAGCCGAGCCGGCCGAAGAAGAAGAGGCTGACGCGACGCCAGAAGCGCCGGCTCTCGCGCGGTGTCCAGTACGTCGTCTTCGTCGCCGCCGTGGCCGCCTTCGCGGCCACGGCGGACTGGGGCCGGCTGCGGAACCAGTTCGCCCAGGGCAGCATCGCCCGGCAGATGTTCCCGGACGTCATCACGCTGGCGCTGAAGAACACCGTGCTCTACACGCTGTCCGGCTTTGTCGTCGGACTCGTCCTCGGCATGGTCATCGCGCTGATGCGGCTGTCCTCCGTGGGCCCGTACCGCTGGCTGGCGACGGTCTACATCGAGATCTTCCGCGGCCTGCCCGCCCTGCTGATCTTCATCTTCGTCGGCGTCGCCGTCCCGCTCGCCTTCCCCGGCACGGAGATCGTCGGCGGCACCTACGGCAAGGTCGCCCTCGCCCTCGGCCTGGTCTCGGCCGCGTACATGGCGGAGACCATCCGGGCCGGCATCCAGGCCGTGCCCAAGGGGCAGATGGAGGCGGCCCGTTCGCTCGGCTTCTCGCCCGCGAAGGCCATGGTCTCCATCATCGTCCCGCAGGCCTTCCGGATCATCCTGCCGCCGCTCACCAACGAACTCGTCCTGCTGTTCAAGGACTCCTCGCTGGTGCTGTTCCTCGGCGTCACCCTGGAGGAGCGGGAGCTGTCCAAGTTCGGCCGCGATCTGGCCAGTACGACCGCCAACTCGACGCCGATCCTCGTCGCGGGCCTGTGCTACCTGCTGGTGACCATCCCGCTCAGCTATGTCGTCCGGCGCATGGAATCCAAGTCCCAGGAGGCGATCCGGTGAGCCGCCCGGAGATCCAGGTAAGCGACCTGCACAAGTCCTTCGGCGACAACCAGGTGCTCAAGGGCATCGACCTGGAGATCGGCCAGGGCGAGGTCGTCTGTGTCATCGGCCCCTCGGGCTCCGGCAAGTCGACCCTCCTGCGCTGCGTCAACCTGCTGGAGGAGCCCACCAAGGGCCAGGTCTTCGTCGGCGGCACCGAGATCACCGACCCGGACGTCGACATCGACGCCGTACGCCGCCGGATCGGCATGGTCTTCCAGCAGTTCAACCTGTTCCCGCACCTGAGCGTCACCGAGAACCTCACGCTCCCGCAGCGCCGGGTCCTCGGGCGGGACAAGGCGGAGGCCGCGAGGATCGCCGCCGAGAACCTGGCCCGCGTCGGCCTCTCCGAGAAGGCGGACGCCTACCCGTCCTCCCTCTCCGGCGGCCAGCAGCAGCGCGTGGCGATCGCCCGCGCCCTCGCCATGGGCCCCGAGGTGATGCTCTTCGACGAGCCGACCTCCGCGCTCGACCCGGAGCTGGTCGGCGACGTCCTCGCGGTGATGCGCAGGCTCGCCCAGGAGGGCATGACCATGATGGTCGTCACCCACGAGATGACCTTCGCCCGCGAGGTCGCCGACCGGGTCGTCTTCATGGACGGCGGCGTGATCGTCGAGGACGGCAACCCCGCGCAGGTCATCGGCGACCCCCAGCACGAACGCACCCGGCACTTCCTCTCCCGGCTGCTCGACCCGGCGATGGCCGAAGTGGAGGAGGGGACCTCCGACCGGGTGGGGAAGGACCGGTCCTAGGTCGTTAGGGTGCGGGCATGAGCGATGGCGCCGTGCTGCACGTGAAGGGGCGGGTCCTCGTCGGACCCGAGGACGTCCGCGACGAGCTGTGGGTGGTCGGGGGCCGCGTGTCCTACGACCGCCCCGCCGGCGCCCGCGACATCCGCACCGTCGAGGGCTGGGTGCTGCCCGGCCTGGTCGACGCGCACTGCCATGTGGGCCTCGACGCGCACGGCCCGGTCGACGCCGACACCGCCGAGAAGCAGGCGCTCACCGACCGGGAGGCGGGCGCCCTGCTGCTGCGGGACGCGGGCTCGCCCTCCGACACCCGCTGGATCGACGACCGCGCCGACCTGCCGAAGATCATCCGGGCCGGCCGGCACATCGCCCGCACCCGCCGCTACATCCGCAACTACGCCTGGGAGATCGAACCGGACGACCTGGTCGCCTACGTCGCCCAGGAGGCCCGGCGCGGCGACGGCTGGGTCAAGCTGGTCGGCGACTGGATCGACCGCGACCTCGGCGACCTGTCCGCCTGCTGGCCGCGCGAGGCGGTGCGGGCGGCGATCGCGGAGGCGCACCGGCTCGGCGCCCGGGTCACCGCGCACTGCTTCGCGACGGACCCCCTGCGCGACCTGGTCGAGGCGGGCATCGACTGCGTCGAGCACGCCACCGGCCTGACCGACGACCTGATTCCGCTCTTCGCCGAGCGGGGCGTCGCGATCGTCCCCACCTTGGTCAACATCGCCACCTTCCCGCAGCTCGCGGCGGGCGGCGAGAGCAAGTTCCCGCGCTGGTCCGCGCACATGCGCCGGCTGCACGAGCGCCGCTACGACACCGTGCGCGCCGCCTACGACGCCGGGATCCCGGTGTACGTCGGCACGGACGCGGGCGGCTCCCTCGCCCACGGCCTGGTCGCGGGCGAGGTGGCGGAGCTGGTCACCGCGGGCGTCCCCGCCGTGGCGGCCGTGTCGGCGACGAGCTGGGGTGCCCGCGCCTGGCTCGGCCGCCCCGGCCTGGAGGAGGGCGCGCCGGCAGACCTGGTGGTGTACGAGGGCGATCCACGGGCGGACGTACGGGTGCTGGCGGCGCCGCGCCGGGTGGTGCTCGACGGGCGGGTCGTGGAGTGATCGAGACGCGAGGGAACGCGTGTGCCTCACGATTCGAAGAGATGTGCCGATTCTCCTCGAATGAGTGAAGTGACCGAGGATCGCTGACCGTTCACCCACAGTGCGTACAAGGTTGACGGGTCCCAAGCACGTTTCCTCTGGGGGTCCCACCACCTTGAACAGCAACAACTTCCGCATGCCCGCACGCCGTCTCGCCACCGTCGCGACGGTCACCGCCCTGGCCGCGTCTCCCGCGGTCCTGGGCGCGGGCGCCGCGCACGCGACCGCCGACCACGGTCGCGCCTCCGCCGTCGTCCTGCGTACCGGGCTCGACGTGTCCCTGCTCAACAGATCGGTCGACATCCCGCTCGCGGTCTCCCTCAATGAGGTCCAGGCACCGCGAAGCGCCGACCGGACCGCGCTGTCCACCCGGCTCGACGGCGTGGCCGGCGGCAAGCCGTTCACCATCCTCGGCGCGGACGTCGCCGCCGCGAAGGCCACGGTGACGTCGCGGCGCGCCGAGGGCTCGGTCCGGCTCGTCGACGCCCGGCTGCACGTCCCGGGCCTGCCCCTGCTGTCCCTGATCGAGGTCGGCACGGTCACCGCCAAGGCGACCTGCGAGGTCGGCGAGGCCCCGGCCGCCTCGGCGAACGTCCTCGGCGCGGTCACGGTCCTCGGCAAGCGCGTCACGCTCACCGCCGGCGGCGCGACGCAGGTGAAGGTGCCCGGCGTCGGCGAGGTCCGGCTCGACCTCGCCCAGCGGCGCACCACGACCCGTACGGCCGCCGCCACCGCCCTCGAACTCAAGGTCTCCGTCAACCCGTTGAAGCTCAACGTGGCCGACGTAGAAGGAACGATCACTCTGGCCAAGGCGACCTGCGAGTCGCCGATGGCCGCGCCCACCGGGCACCCGGTGCAGAGCCACGACCCGGGCGCCGACGTGAAGCCGCAGGGGGCCCGGGCCGACCTCGCGGAGACCGGTGGCAGCTCCGCGACCCCGTACATCGCGGGTGGCGCGCTGGCGCTGGTGCTGGTCGGCGGGGGAGCGGTGGCGGTGGCCCGACGCCGCAGGAACTGACGCCACGTCCCCGACCGCGCGCCCCACGCGCGGCTCCCCACCCGCGGCTCCCCACCCGCGGTTCCCCGTGCGCCGCTCCCTGCCCGCCGTCACACCGGGCAGGGAGCGGCTCCCGCCGTGGGCGGGGCGGCGGGACTGGCCCCGGTCACCGAAGGGATGCGGACAGGGCCGCCAGGAATCCGCTCATCGTCACCCGGTCCCGCACAGCGACCCGCACCCACTCCTCGCCGAGCCCCGGAAAGGTGTCCCCCCGCCGCACGGCATAGCCGAGGTCACGCAACCGACGCCGCACCCCGGCCGCCCCCGCCATCCGGACCAGCACGAACGGCCCCTGCGCGGGCTCCACCACCCGCACTCCCCGCGAAGCGAGATCCGACAGCCCCGCCACCAGATGCGCCCGGTCCGCCGCGATGCGATGCGCCGCGTGCCCCGCCTCCGCCAGCGCCCGCGGCGTCACACACGCCCCGGCCGCGGCCAGTGCGGGCGTCGACACCGGCCACAGCGGCTGGGCCCGCTCCAGTTCGGCGACGATCTCCGAAGCGGCCAGTACGTACCCGATGCGCAGCCCGGCCAGCCCCCATGTCTTGGTCAGACTGCGCAGCACGACCAGCCCCGGCACATCCGTCCGCCCGGCCAGCGCCTCCCGCTCACCGGGCACCGCGTCCATGAACGCCTCGTCGACCACCAGCACCCGCCCGGGACGGGCCAGTCGGGCGATCGCACCCGCCGGATGCAGTACGGACGTGGGGTTCGTCGGATTCCCGATCACCACCAGATCGGCGTCCTGCGGCACCGCCGCCGGATCCAGCCGAAACCCGTCCTCCTCCCGCAGCAGCACCCGGTCCACGGTGTGCCCCGCGTCCCTGAGCGCCGCCTCGGGCTCGGTGAACTGCGGGTGCACGA
This sequence comes from Streptomyces yokosukanensis, assembly GCF_001514035.1. GTDB lineage: Bacteria > Actinomycetota > Actinomycetes > Streptomycetales > Streptomycetaceae > Streptomyces > Streptomyces yokosukanensis. The sequence continues at coordinate 411,135 of NZ_KQ948213.1, forward strand.
CGACCGGTCGCCGTACCTTCAGCGCGCGGGCCAGCAGCACGAACGCCTCCGCCGCGCCCGCCGTCAGCAGCACCCGCTCCACCGGCAGCCCGTGCCGCGCCGCCACCGCCGCCCGCGCCGCCCGCCCGTCCGGGTAGGCCGCGAGGGACGACAGCGAACCGGCGATCTCCTCGCGCAGCCACGGCGGCGGGGTGTCCGCCCGCACGTTGACGGCGAGGTCGACCAACGCGGCCCCGTCGTCCCGCACTTCGGCGTCCCCGTGATGCCGCAGATCGTGCCCGGACCCGCCGGTGTCCTCAGTGCGCATGGCTGTGTGCGTGCCCCCCGTGCGGGTGGTGCCCGTGACCGTGGTGGTGGCCGTCGTCGTCCGGGTGGAAGTGCGGCTGCTGCGGCAGTCCCACCTTGTCCTCGAAGCCCGGCAGCGCGATCCGGTACACGCACGAGTCGCAGTTCATGCGCAGATCGCCCTTGACGGCCTCCTCGTACCGCTCCATCACCAGGTCCAGCAGCTCCGGCTCGGGCCCGATGACGTCCGCCGACCGCACCTCGATCTCCGGGTGCGCCGCGGCCCATCCCTCGGTCTGCTGCCGCACCCGGTCCGGCAGGATCCCGGTGAACAGGAAGTACGGCAGGACGACGATCCTGCGCGCCCCGAGCGCCGCGCACCGCTCCAGCCCGCTCGGCACGTCCGGCGCCGCGAGCGACACGAACGCCGTCTCCACCCCGGCGTACCCGCGGCCCTCCCACAGCAGCCGCGCCGCCTTGCACACCTCGGCGTTGGCATCGGGGTCGGTGGAACCGCGCCCGACGAGCAGCACGGTGACGTCCGCCCGGTCCTCGGGCGTGCGGGCCGTGCCCCCGAGCGCGTCGTCCAGCCGCCGCTCCAGCACGTTCAGCAGCGCCGGGTGCGGGCCCAGCGGGCGGCCGTAGGTGTACGAGATGCCCGGGTGCCGTTCCTTCTCACGGGCCAGCGCGGCCGGGATGTCGCCCTTGGCGTGCCCGGCGGACACCAGCATCAGCGGCACCGCCGCGAACCGGCGTACGCCCCGCTCGACCAGCTCGGCGACGGCGTCGCCCAGCGGCGGCGGGGACAGTTCGATGAAGCCGCCCGCGACGGGCAGCTCGGGGTGGCGGCGCCCGAGCTGCCGGACGAAGTCGCGGAACGCCTCGGCTCCGGCGTCGTCACGGGTGCCGTGTCCGGCGATGAGCAGGGCGGGCGGGGTGGTCACGAGGTCTCCTCAGCTGAAACGGGGTGGTACAGAAGGGCGTTGAGCGCCGCGGCGGCGACCGCCGAGCCACCCTTCTCGGACACGTTGCTCACGGCGGGCAACCCGCTCTCGCGCAACGCGGCCTTGGACTCGGCCGCGCCGACGAAGCCGACGGGCAGGCCGATGACGAGCGCGGGGGAGGCGTCCAGGGCGAGCAGCTCCTCCAGGGCGGTCGGCGCACAGCCGATCACCCACAGCGCGCCCGGCCCCACCTGCTCGTGGGCGAGCCGGACGGCATGCGCGGAACGGGTCAGCCCGGGGCCGGAGACGGCCTCCCCCAGCCGGCAGACGGTCTCCCGGCGGGTGATGCCGGCCGCGACCATCTCCACGTCCACGACGACCGGCGCCCCGGCGTGCAGCGCCGCCCGGCCCCGCTCCAGGTCGCCCTCGTCCATGACGAGGTCGCTCGCGTACTCCAGGTCGGCGGCGGAGTGGATGACCCGCTCCACCACCGCCCGGGTCAGCGGCGGGAAGTGCGAGGTGTCCAGGCGGGCGCGCAGCCGCCGGAAGGACTCCTGCTCGATGGGGTGCACGATCCGGTTCACCGGTTGTCCTCCTGCCAGCGGTAGCCGCGCGGGGTCACCATGCGCCCGGCGATGATCCGGGTCGCGGTGTTGCCCACGGTCACGACCGTCATCATGTCGACCGTCGCCGGGTCGAGTCCGCCGAGGGTGGTCACCCGGCTCGACTCGTCCGGCCGGGACGCGTTGCGTACGACACCCACCGGCGTCGTCGGCTCCCGGTGCCCGGCGAGGAGCGCCAGCGCCTTGGGCAGCTGCCAGTCGCGGCCCCGGGAGCGCGGGTTGTAGAAGGTGACGACGAGGTCCGCCTCGGCCGCCGCCCGCACCCGCCGCTCGATGACCTCCCACGGCGTGTGCAGGTCGGACAGGCTGATGGAGACGTGGTCGTGGCCCAGCGGCGCGCCCAGGATCGCCCCGGCGGCCAGCGCGGCCGTCACCCCGGGCACCCCGACCACGTCGATGTCGTCCGACGCCTCGGCGAGCGCCGGGGAGGCCATGGCGTACACGCCCGCGTCCCCGCTGCCGATCAGCGCCACCGCATGCCCCAGGCGGGCCTGCGCGACCGCCGTGCGAGCCCGCTCCTCCTCGGCGCCGAGCCCGGACTCCAGCACCCGGGTGCCGGGCCTGAGCAGGTCGCGGATCTGGTCGACGTACTGGTCGAGCCCGACCAGCACCGAGGCCCGGCGCAGCTCGGCCGCCGCCCGCGGGGTGAGCAGATCCCGGGCGCCGGGTCCGAGCCCGACCACCGCGAGCCGCCCGCGCCCCGGACGCCGGACGACGGCACAGGTCGCCATGGCGGGCCGGGCGCTGGACTTCCGCTTGGGCACGAGGAGTTCACCGCCGCGCACCAGGGCCGCGGCCTCCGCCACGGACGGCGTGCCGACGGCCGCGAGCGGCGCCTCGGAGGGGTTCGGCACCTCGACCGCCGCCAGCTCCTCGGCGGAGTACGTCACCAGGGGCACCCCGAGCCGCTCGGCGGCGGCGACGATGCCGGGCTCCGCCGACTTGGCGTCCACGGTGGCGAGTTCGGCCACGGACCGCGCCGAGAGCCCCGCCTCGCGCAGCGCCTCCTCGATCAGCCCGAGGACCTCCGCCGCCGGCGCGCCCTTGGACGCACCGACCCCGACCACCAGCGACGGCGGCCTGAGCAGCACCTCGCGCTCACCGGCCGGGGCGGCCCGGTCCGTCAGCCGGACGGTGTACGACCCGTGCGCCGAGACCGGCAGCGGCGGCAGCGGCCATGGCGACTCGACCTCCAGGGCGACCGGTTCGCCGTCCAGCAGGGCGCGCGAGACCAGGGCGACCGAGCCCTCGTACGGCAGCCCCAGCGTGTCCAGGGCGGCCAGTCCGACCGAGTCGGTGGCGGTCGTCACCACCGGCTCCGCGCCCAGCAACGCACCTACCGCACGGCTGAGTTCGTTGGCGCCGCCGCCGTGTCCGCCGACCAGCGACACCGCGAACCGGCCGCCCTCGTCCACGCACACCACACCCGGGTCGGACGTCTTGTCGCCGAGCAGCGGTGCGAGCAGCCGTACCGTCGCGCCCGTCGCCAGGAAGCACACCAGCTGCTCGCACTCGGCGAACGCGGCCCGTACCGCCTCCCCGACGGGACCCTCGTACACCCGCGTCCGGTCCGGCCAGGCCGCGGCCAGCCGGTCCCGCGCCGCCGCCCCCGCCGCGGTGGCGGAAATGAGGCCGATCACTCGTCAACTCCCTTGCTGAGAACCGGGGTTCGCACGCCCCAGAGCAGAAACACAGGATTGGTCGCCGCGAGCCGGGTCACGTCCCCCGGCAGCGGTGCCAGCCGCGAGGACTGCAGCAGCACCCCGTCGCAGGCGAACCCGGCGGCCGTGAGCGCCTCGCGCGCCGCCGGCACCCGGTCGAGTGCGGCCATGGCGACGACCACGGTCCGCCGTGCCCGCCGGGCGCATTCGGCGACGACGGCGGGCAGCTCGCCGCCCCCGCCGCCGACGAAGACCGCGTCGGGATCGTCGGCGAGACCCGCCAGCGCGTGGGGCGCCGAGCCGTGCACCACGTCGACGTCGACGCCGTGGGCGCGGGCGTTGGCCCGGACGCGCTCCACCCCGTCCGCCGCCTTCTCGACGGCGACGACGGCCGCGCCGAGCCGCGCGCACTCCACCGCCACCGAGCCCGAGCCGGCGCCCACGTCCCACACCAGGTCGCCCAGCCGGGGCCCGAGCCGGGCCAGCGCCAGCGCCCGTACCTCGAACTTGGTGATCATCGAGTCCCGGTGCGCGAACTCGCCCTCGTCCAGCGCCCAGCGCGTCGGCCGCTCCGGCACGCCCGCGACGGTGCGCGCCGCGCCGAGTGCGCGCGCCTCGTCCAGGCACAGCACGACACTGACCGCCGTCCCCCAGTCCCGGGCCGCCGCCTCGGCGGGCGTCACCCGCTCCACGTGCTCCCGCCCCGGATCACCGAGCGCACTCGCGACGACGAACACCCGGCCACCGGCGGCCACCGGGCCGGGAGCGGCCCCCCGGTCGCCGGCCGGCACCCGGGCACCGGTCAGCGCGGCGCCCAGTTCGGCCGGGCCGGCTCCGGGGCCGGTGAGGACGGCCACCTTGGGACGGGCCCGGCAGACGTTCACCGCACTGCGGAGATCCCGGCCGTGCGCGCTCACCACGACCGCGTCGTCCCAGGGCAGCCCGATCCGCGCGAACGCCGTCGCCACGGAGGACACCCCCGGCCGCACATCGAGCCGCTCGGCGCCGAACCGCTCGGCCAGCGCCCGCACGATCCCGAAGAAGCCGGGGTCACCGGAGGCCAGCACCACCACCGGCAGGTCCTTGCCGAGGTACTCGGCGATGGTGTCCAGGGCGGGCGCCAGCGGCCCGAGCACGACCGGCTCGGCCCCCTCGGGCAGCCGTACCGCGTCCAGGTGCCGGCGTCCGCCGACCACCAGCGCGGCGCCCGCGAGGACGTCCTCGGCGACCGGGGCGCCCGTCCCCGTACCGACGACCGTGATCAACTCTTCGTCCTCTGCTCGCGCAGGGCCCGCCGGGCCTCCGGGTCGGCCTTGCGGTACCCGTGGAAGTGACCCGGGTGGTACAGGTGCGAGCGGGTGCCGTGCGCGTCCAGCGCCGGGCCGACCAGGAAGAGCGTGTGCTTCCAGAGCCTGTGCTCCTTGACCGTCTCCTCCAGCGTGCCGATCGTGCACCTGACGACCAGTTCCTCCGGCCAGGTGGCCTGGTAGGCGATGACGACCGGGGTGTCCGTCGGATACCCGCCCTCCAGCAGCTCGCGCACCAGCTGCCCGCTGCGCGCCGCCGACAGGAAGATCGCCATCGTCGTGCCGTGCCGGGCGAACTCGCGCACCTCCTCGCCGGGCGGCATCGGCGTCTTGCCGCCGCCCAGCCGGGTCAGCACGACGGACTGCGCGACCTCGGGGATCGTCAGCTCGCGCTGCGCGAGAGCGGCGACGGCGGAGAAGGACGAGACGCCGGGCACGACCTCCGTGGCGATCCCGATCTCCGCGCACCGGTCCAACTGCTCCTGCGTGCCGCCCCACAGTGCCGGATCGCCGGAGTGGATCCGTGCCACCTTCAGCCCCTCGGCGCGGGCGCGCCGGTAGACGGCGACGACGTCCTCCAGGGACATGGCCGCCGAGTCCAGGATCTCCGCCTCGGCACGCGCGTGCTCGAGGACCTCCGCCTGGACCAGGCTGGCCGCCCAGATCACCGCGTCCGCCTCCGCGATCGCGCGCGCGGCGCGGAATGTCAGCAGATCGGCGGCGCCGGGGCCGGCACCGACGAACGTCACCTTGCCGGTGGGGGCATCGGCCATGGGAAAGGTCCTCTCGTGCGGGAGCGTCGGAGACGCAAGTCGAAATCGGTGAAATGTCAGGGTCTGGGGGAGTGCGATCGGTGCCGGATGTGCGCGAAGGCGCCTCGATCGGATAGCAAGGGCCTATGGCGGTCTTCGTCGCGCTCGGCGCGTTCCTGATGACGCTGGCCGGCGGCTGGACGGCTCAGCGCGTGACCGACCGTCGGCACCTGGTCCTGGGCCTGGCCGGCGGTCTGATGCTCGGCGTGGTCGGCCTGGACCTGCTGCCGGAGGCGCTGCACGCCGCCGACCGCGAGGTCTTCGGCGTACCCGCCGCCCTGCTGCTGTTCGTGGCCGGATTCCTGCTGGCCCACCTGGTGGAGCGGACGCTGGCCGCACGCCAGGCGGCCCACGGCGGTGCCGAGGGGCACAACCACCGGGCGCCCGAGGTGGGCCTGACGGCCGCCGCCGCGATGGTGGGGCACAGCGCCATGGACGGCGTGGCGATCGGCGCCGCCTTCCAGGTGGGCGGAGGCATGGGCACGGCCGTCGCGCTCGCCGTGATCGCGCACGACTTCGCCGACGGCTTCAACACCTTCACCCTCACGAGCCTGTACGGCAACGCCCGCCGCCGCGCCATCGGGATGCTGGTGGCCGACGCCTGCGCACCCCTGGTGGGCGCGCTGTCGACCGCCTTCTTCCACATCCCCGAAGCGGTGCTCGGCGGCTACCTCGGCCTCTTCGGCGGCGTCCTGCTCTACCTCGCCGCGGCCGAGATCCTGCCCGAGGCCCACCACGAGCACCCCGCGCGCTCGACCCTGCTGTGCACGGTGGCCGGCGCGGCCTTCATCTGGCTGGTGGTCGGCCTCTCCGGCGGCTGAGCGGACCGGCCGCCTCACAGCTTGCCGCCCCGTCCGCCGTCCCGGCGCGGGGGCGCGATCAGCGTCGACAGATACGGCAGCGGCGTCCCGTCCAGGTCGGCGGCCGGCCGTACCGACTCCTCCGGCAGACCCAGCGCCGAACCCCACACGGCGTCGCCGAGCCGCCCGGTCTCCTCGAGCGCCTCGGCGACCTCGGCGGCCTGCCGCCCGAACTTGTACGCGACGACGGTCCCCGGCCCGGCCAGCGCCTCCTTCAGCACCGCCGACCCGGCCGTCACCGGCACCAGCGTCAGCGGCTCGGTGCCCTCCGTCAGCACGGCACCGGACCGCGCCGCCAGATCCTGCATGGCGGTGATCCCGGGCACGGTCTCCACCACGACACCCGGCACCAGCTCGGCGATCGTCTGCGCGAGATAGGTGAACGTGGAGTACACGTTCGGATCGCCGATGGTGGCGAAGCCGACGGCCGCGTGCTCCTTCAGCAGCCCGGCGACCCGCTCGCCCGCCGCGTCCCAGGCGGCCTCCCGCCGTGCCCGGTCGCTGCGCTCGTTCAGCGCGAACACCACCCGGACGACCTTGTCCTCGGGCACGTAGTGCAACACGGTCGCCTCGGCGCGCCCCGGCTCGCCGCCGTCTCTCCCGTCGGGATCGGCCATGACGGGTACGACGACGACATCGGCCGCGCGCAGGGCGTTGACCCCCTTGACGGTCACCAGTTCCGGATCGCCGGGACCGACCCCGACACCGATCAGCCTGCTGCTCATGACGTCCGGCACCTCTCCACGAACCGACGGGCGACACCGGGCTCGGACGCCCAGTGCGTGTGCAGATAACTCGCGTGCACGCCCTGCTGTACAAAACCTTCGACCCGCCGTACGGGCGCCCGCACGCCCCACGCGGGAGCGGCGCCGGCGCCGGGCTCGACGACCGTGCGATGGAACTCGTGCCCCCGCATCCGCGTCCCGGCGACGGCCAGCACACTGTCCCCGACGGCCACGGCGTCCCGATAGCCCAGCGTGAGCCGTTCCGTCATGCGTGCCGTGGCGTCCAGCACCCCGCACATGGGCGCTCCGTCCAGCTCCCGGCAGAGATAGAGCAGCCCGGCGCACTCGGCGGCCACGGGCGCGCCGCCGAGAGCCAGTTCCGCGACGGCCCTGCGCAGCGGCTCGTTGGCGGACAGCTCACCGGCGTACACCTCGGGGAAGCCGCCGCCGACGACCAGGCCCGCCGTGCCGCTCGGGAGTTGCTCGTCCCGAAGCGGATCGAACGTGACGACCTCGGCACCGGCGGCGGTGAGCAGTTCGGTGTGCTCGGCGTAGGAGAAGGTGAAGGCGGGACCGCCGGCGACGGCGACCACCTCGCGCCTGCCCGCTGCGGTGACCGGCGCCTCCCAAGGCGCGCAGGAGAGCCCTCCCGCGCTTCGCGCCAGTGCCAGCAGGGCTTCGAGATCACACCCTTGACCGACCTGCGCGGCCATCGCCGCCACGGCGTCCACGGCGTCGGTCCGCCGTTCGGCCACCGGCACCAACCCCAGATGCCGAGAAGGCGTATCCACCTGCGGGGCCCGCCGCAGCACACCGAGGACAGGCACCCCGGCCGAGTCCAGCGCCTGACGCAGCAGCTCCTCGTGCCGGTCGGAGCCCACCTTGTTCAGGATCACGCCCCCGACCCGCACCTGCGGATCCCACGACGCGAACCCGTGCACCAGCGCCGCCACCGACCGGGACTGCGAGGACGCGTCGACGACCAGCACCACCGGCGCCCGCAACAGCTTGGCGACATGGGCGGTGGAGGCCAGTTCGCCTTCCCCCGCCGCCCCGTCGTACAGCCCCATCACACCCTCGACCACGGCCAGGTCGCACCCGCGCGCCCCGTGCAGGAACAGCGGAGCGACCAGCTCCGGCCCGCACAGGTACGCGTCGAGGTTGCGCCCCGCCCGCCCGGTCGCCAGCGCGTGGTACCCGGGGTCGATGTAGTCCGGTCCGACCTTGTGCGGGGACACGGCGAGCCCCCGCGCGGCGAAGGCGGCCATCAGCCCCGTGGCCACGGTGGTCTTGCCGCTGCCCGAGGAGGGCGCGGCGACGACCAGCCGAGGCACCGACTTCATCACCACTCGATGCCCTTCTGGCCCTTCTGCCCGGCGTCCATGGGGTGCTTGACCTTGGACATGTCGGTGACGAGATCCGCGAGGTCGACGAGCTTCTCGGGCGCGTTCCGTCCGGTGATCACGACATGCTGGGTGCCAGGCCGCTCGCGCAGCACCTCCACGACCTCGTCGGTGTCCACCCACCCCCAGTGCATCGGATAGGCGAACTCGTCCAGCACGTACAGCCGGTAGGTCTCGGCCGCCAGGTCCCGCTTGACCTGCTCCCAGCCCTCCCGGGCCTTCTCCTCGTTGTCCATCTGGGCGTCCCGCTGGACCCACGACCAGCCCTCGCCCATCTTGTGCCAGTCGACGCTGCCACCCTCGCCGCTGGCGCCGAGCACGCGCAGCGCGTTCTCCTCGCCGACCTTCCACTTCGCCGACTTGACGAACTGGAACACCCCGATCGGCCACCCCTGGTTCCAGGCGCGCAGCGCGAGCCCGAACGCGGCCGTGGACTTGCCCTTGCCGACACCGGTGTGCACGACGACCAGCGGCCGGTTCCGACGCTGACGGGTCGTCAGACCGTCATCGGGTACGACACTCGGCTGTCCCTGCGGCATTACGCGGCCCTCCTCGACGTCCCCTGCACATCCCTGACCAGCCCGGCGATCGAGTCGGCCCGCAGCTCGTCGAGCGTGACGGCGCTGCCGCCCAGCTCGCCCGCCAGCTGCCCGGCGAGCCCCAGCCGCACCGGCCCCGACTCGCAGTCCACGACCACGCAGGCGACCCCCTCGGCCGCGAACAGCCGCGCCGCCCGCCCCGCGAGCGCCACCGGCTCCGCCCCGCCCGTGGCCCGCCCGTCGGTCACCACCACGACCAGCGCCCGGCGCGCCGGATCCCGCAGCCGCTCCACCCGCAGCACCTCGTGCGCCTTGAGCAGCCCGGCCGCCAGCGGCGTACGGCCGCCGGTCGGCAGCGACTCCAGTCGTACGGCGGCGGCGTCCACGGACGACGTCGGCGGCAGCGCGACCTGCGCGCCGGACCCCCGGAAGGTCACCAACCCCACCTTGTCCCGCCGCTGGTAGGCGTCGAGCAGCAGCGACAGCACCGCACCCTTCACCGCGCCCATCCGCTGCCGCGCCGCCATCGACCCCGAGGCGTCCACCACGAACAGCACGAGGTTGCCCTCGCGGCCCTCGCGGGTCGCCTGCCGCAGATCGTCGCGGCGGATCACCAGCCCCGGTCCGGACCGGCCGCGCGCCCGCTGGTGCGGGGCCGCGGCCTGCACGGTCGCGGCCAGGTGCAGCTTGGTCAGCGTCCCCCGGGGCCGCCGGGCCCCGGTCGTCCGCCCGTGCTCGGTGCGCGCCCGCGACCGCCGCCCGGAGGCACCCTCGCCGATGCCGGGCACGCTCAGCACCTTGGTGCGAAAGGGCTCGGCGGCCCGTACGGCCGACTGCTCGCGCGCACCGGACGCCTGCGGCTGCCCGTCCTCCCCGGCCTCTGGCTGCGCGGCGCTCTCCCCGCCGCCCTGGGGTCCGGAGTCGGGCTGCGGCCGGCCGCCCCCGCCGTCCGGTCCACCCGGTCCGTCCGGGTCGGGATCGTCGTCGCCCTGGTCCTCGCCGGAGAACTGCTCCAGCGTCTCGTCCAGCTTGTCCTCGTCCAGCCCCGGAGCGTCGAACGGGTTGCGCCGCCTGCGGTGCGGCAGCGCCAGCAGCGCCGCCTGCCGGACGTCCTCGGCGAGCACGTCCGTCCGCCCGGCCCACGCGGCCAGCGCGGTCGCCGTACGCGCCATCACGATGTCGGCGCGCATGCCGTCCACCTCGAAGGCCGCGCAGGTCGCCGCGATCTGCCGCAGCGCACCGTCGCCCAGCCGCACCTGCGGCAGCAACTCCCTTGCCGCCGTGATCCGTTGCCGTACGGCGGCCTCCTCGTCCGCCCACTTCGCGGCGAACCCGCCCGGATCGTCGTCGTACGCCAGCCGGCGGCGCACCACCTCGACCCGCTGGTCGGGCTCCCGCGAGGCCGCGACCTCCACGGTCAGCCCGAACCGGTCCAGCAACTGCGGCCGCAGCTCGCCCTCTTCGGGGTTCATCGTGCCGACGAGCAGGAAGCGCGCCGCGTGCCGCACGGAGACGCCCTCGCGCTCCACGTACGAGGCACCCATCGCCGCCGCGTCCAGCAGCAGGTCGACCAGGTGGTCGTGGAGGAGGTTGACCTCGTCGACGTAGAGGATGCCCCGGTGCGCGTCGGCCAGCAGGCCCGGCTCGAACGCCTTCACGCCCTCCGCGAGCGCCCGCTCGATGTCCAGTGCGCCGACCAGCCGGTCCTCGGAGGCGCCGACGGGCAGTTCCACCATCCGCGCCGGACGTGCCGAACCGGCCCCCGGCTCGTGCGGGCCGTCGGGGCAGTTCGGGTCCGGCGCCGCCGGGGCACAGGAGAAGCGGCAGCCGGGGACGACAGCCACCTCGGGCAGCAGCGCCGAAAGGGCGCGTACGGCCGTGCTCTTCGCGGTGCCTTTTTCGCCACGCACGAGAACACCGCCGACGGCGGGGCTCACCGCGTTGAGGAGCAGCGCCAACCGCAGGTCGTCCTGTCCAACGACAGCAGTAAAGGGAAACGGCTTGCTCACGCTGCGATCACTCCTTCGAGCGGCTGGTGCGGGAGTCGGTCGTACGTCTGGAACCGGCGTGTCATGCTGCCTCGCAGCTCCCCGCAGCAGCGGGGGTGGCCCGGGCGCTGCCAAGTCGACAGCAGTCCGCGCACTGTGCTCCCCGCCGACGCGGGGGTTCCGAGGGCACTCACTCGTCGCCCTCCAGATCTCCCTCAAGCTCGAGGTAGGTCGCCCGGAGCCGGTCCAGGGTCTCCTGGTCCGGCTCCGCCCACAGGCCCCGGTCCGCAGCCTCGAGGAGCCGCTCGGTGATGCCGCGCAGCGCCCACGGGTTGGACTGCTTCATGAAGTCCCGGTTCTCCGGGTCGAAGACGTACTCCGCGCTGAGCTTCTCGTACATCCAGTCGTCGACCACGCCCGCGGTCGCGTCGTAGCCGAACAGGTAGTCCACGGTCGCCGCCATCTCGAAGGCGCCCTTGTAGCCGTGCCGGCGCATGGCCGCCATCCAGCGCGGGTTGACCACCCGGGCGCGGAACACCCGGTGCGTCTCCTCGCCCAGCGTCCGCGTCCTGACCTGGTCCGGTACGGCACTGTCGCCGACGTAGGCCTCCGGGTTGGCGCCGGTCAGGTGCCGGACCATGGCGACCATGCCGCCGTGGTACTGGAAGTAGTCGTCCGCGTCGACCAGGTCGTGCTCCCGGGTGTCGACGTTCTTCGCCGCCACCGCGATCCGCTTGAACGCGGTCTCCATGTCCCCGCGCGCCGCCCGCCCGTCGAGCCCGCGCCCGTAGGCGTAGCCGCCCCAGACGGCGTACACCTCGGCCAGATCGGCGTCGCTGCGCCAGTTGCGGGCGTCGATCAGCGGCAGCAGGCCGGCGCCGTACGCGCCCGGCTTCGAGCCGAAGACCCGGGCCGTCGCTCGTCGCCGGTCACCGTGCTCGGCGGTGTCCTCGTCGGCGTGCGCCTTGACGAAGTTGCTCCCGGCGGGCTCGTCCAGCTCCGCCACCGCCCGCACCGCGTCGTCGATCAACCCGACGACGTGCGGGAACGCGTCCCGGAAGAACCCGGAGATCCGGACCGTGACGTCGATGCGCGGGCGCCCCAGCTCCGCCAGGGGCACGACCTCGAAGCCGGTCACCCGGCGCGAGGCGTCGTCCCACACCGGACGGCAGCCCAGCAGCGCCAGGATCTCGGCGATGTCGTCGCCCTGGGTCCGCATGGCGGAGGTGCCCCACACCGTCAGGCCGACGGACTTCGGGTACTCGCCCGTGTCCTGGAGGTAGCGCTGCACCAGCGAGTCCGCGAGCGACTGGCCGACCTCCCAACTCAGCCGGGACGGAATGGCCTTGGGGTCGACGGAGTAGAAGTTCCGCCCGGTCGGCAGGACGTTCACCAGGCCTCGGGTCGGCGAACCCGACGGGCCCGCCGGGACGTAACCGCCGTCCAGGGCCCGCAGGATGTGCCCGATCTCGTCCGTGGTCCGCGCGAGCCGGGGGACGACCTCGTCGCAGGCGAACTCCAGCACGGCCACACCGTCGGGGAGTTCGGCGCCGAGCGCGTCCCGCAGGACCGCCGGTACGGCCACCCGCTCCCAGGCCCGCTCCTCCATGTCCGTCGCGATCCGCCGGCACAGCTGCTCCAGCAGGTCGATCGCGTCGGCCGCCGTCCGCGCCGGCCCCTCCACCAGGTCCGTCAGCTCCACCGGCACCTTCACCGGGGCACCGGGCTCGGCCAGCAGCTCCTTCTCGACCAGCCCGAAGTGGGCGGCCAGGCACGCGCGCAGACCCGGCAGAGCGTTCGCCCGGCCGCCCCACACCTGGGACGCCCGCAGCACGGCCAGCACCAGGTTCACGCGCGGCTCGCCGACCGGTCCGCCGCCCAGGATGTGCAGACCGTCGCGGATCTGCACGTCCTTGATCTCGCACAGATAGCCGTCGATGTGCATGACGAACTCGTCGAAGTCGCCGTCGTCCGGCTGCTCGTCCACGTGCAGGTCGTGGTGCAGCTCGGCCGCCTTGACCAGGGTCCAGATCTGGGCGCGGACCGCCGGGGCCTTCGTCGGGTCCAGGTCGGAGACGAGCGCGTACTCGTCCAGCAGCTGCTCCAGCTTGGCCAGGTCGCCGTAGGTGTCGGCGCGGGCCATCGGCGGCACCAGGTGGTCGACGACCGTGGCGTGCCCGCGCCGCTTGGCCTGGGTGCCCTCACCGGGGTCGTTGACGATGAACGGGTAGATCAGGGGCAGGTCGCCGAGTACGGCGTCCGGCGCGCAGCCGCGCGACAGCCCGAGCCCCTTGCCCGGCAGCCACTCCATCGTGCCGTGCTTGCCCATGTGCACGATCGCGTCCGCGCCGAAGGAGTTCTCGAGCCACCTGTACGCCGCCATGTAGTGGTGCGAGGGCGGCATGTCGGGGTCGTGGTAGATCGCGATCGGGTTCTCGCCGAAGCCGCGCGGCGGCTGGATCATGACCACGACGTTCCCGAACCGGAGGGAGGCGAGCACGATGTCCTCGCCGTCCACGTACAGGCTGCCCGGCGGCTCGCCCCACGCCTCCAGCATGGTTTCCTTCAGGCCCGGGTCGAGCTGCTCGAACCACGCCCGGTAGTCCGCCAGCGGCACCCGCGCGGGCGCCGCCGCCAGCTGCTCCTCCGTCAGCCACTCCACGTCGTGGCCGCCGGCCGCGATCAGCCGGTGGATCAACTCGTCGCCGCCGCTCGGGTATTCGGTGAGCCCGTACCCGGCGTCCCGGAGCGCGTCCAGCACCCGCACCGCCGACGCGGGGGTGTCCAGACCGACCGCGTTGCCGACCCGCGAGTGCTTGGTCGGGTACGCCGTGAAGACCAGCGCGACCTTCTTCTCGGCGTTCGGCTTGTGCTTCAACCGGGCGTGGCGCAGGGCGATGGCGGCCACCCGGCCCGCCCGCTCGGGATCGGCGACGTACACCGGGACCTCGTCCGGGCCCTGCTCCTTGAACGAGAACGGCACGGTGATCAGCCGGCCGTCGAACTCCGGGATCGCGACCTGCATCGCCGCGTCCATGGGGGACAGGGCCGCGTCCGACTCCGCCCAGGCGGCGCGCGAGGAGGTGAGGCACAGTCCCTGCAGGACGGGGACGTCGAGATCGGCGAGGGCGCCGATGTCCCAGGACTCCTCGTCGCCGCCCGCCGAGGCCTGCGAGGCGTGCGTGCCGCCCGCCGCGAGCACCGTGGCGACCAGCGCGTCGGCCCGCCCCAGCAGCTCGTACAGCCCGGCGTCCGCACCGCGCAGCGACCCGCAGTACACGGGAAGCGCGTTCGCGCCCTTCGCCTCGATCGCCTCGCACAGGGTGTCCACGAAGGCGGTGTTGCCGCTCAGTTCGTGCGCCCGGTAGAAGAGCACCCCCACGGTCGGACGGCCCTCCCGCACCGCGTAGGAGCCATGGACGCCGTACTCCGGCATCTTGCGCGGCTCCTCGAAGCCCTCGCCGGTCAGCAGCACGGTGTCGGACAGGAACCGGGACAGCTCCAGCAGGTTCGCCGGGCCGCCCTCGACCAGGTACTTCAGGGCCTCCGCCACCACACCGGCCGGCACCGACGACTCGGCCATCAGCTCCGCGTCCGGTACGGCCTCGCCGCCCAGCAGCACGGTCGGGATCCCGGCCGCCCGCAGCGCGGCCAGCCCCTCCTCCCAGGCGCGCTTGCCGCCCAGCAGCCGTACGACGGCGAGGTCGGCGCCGTCGAGCAGCCCCGGCAGCTCCTCGGTGACGTCCACCCGGGTCGGGTTGCCGATGCGGTAGTCCGCGCCGGCGGCCCGGGCCGCCAGGAGGTCCGTGTCGGCGGTGGACAACAACAACACTGTGCTCATGCGGGCGCTCCCGGTGGAATGAAAGGCAGTCCTTGCGGCGCGCCCGACTCGATGAGCCGCCAGAGCGCGTCGGTGTCCGCGTGCTGTTCGATCAGGTCGCCGAGCCGGTCGAGCTGCTCCTCGCGCAGCGCGGCGAAGGAGGTGTCCGGCGCGGGCACGAAGCGGCGGCCCGCGGCGGCGGCCACCTCGCGCAGGAAGGCCCGCCGGAAGCCGTCCGACTCCAGCGAGCCGTGCCAGTGGGTGCCCCAGGTCTGGCCGACCCGGCAGCCGTCCAGGAAGGCCCGGCCGCCTTCGACCGAGGCGACGCCGTGGTGGATCTCGTACCCCTCGACCCGCTCGCCGAGCGCCTCTCCGACCGGCCGGGTCAGGGTCTTCTCGCGGGCGAACCGCACCCGCACGGGCAGCACCCCGAGCCCGTCGACCGCGCCGGCGCGCGACTCGACCTCGTCCTCGATGTGCTCGCCGAGGATCTGGAACCCGCCGCAGATGCCGAGGACGGGCTTGTGCGCGGCGGCCCTGCGGACGAGGGCGTCGGCGAGCCCGCGCTCGCGCAGCCACGCCAGCGCGCGCACCGTGCCCCGCGTGCCCGGGACCACCACCAGGTCCGCGTCCGCCAGCTCCTCCGGGCGGTCCACGAACCGCACCACGACGCCCGGTTCGGCGGCCAGCGCGTCCACGTCCGTGAAGTTGGACATCAGCGGGATCGCGCACACGGCGACCCGCAGCACGTCCTCGCCGACGGGAGGGGACACGGCCGACTCGCGGACCGTGCCGCGCAGCGACACCCGGAGCCCGTCCTCCTCGTCGATGCCGAGCCCGTGCCGGAAGGGCAGCACGCCGTAGGTGCGCCGCCCGGTGAGGCCCTGGAGCATCTCCAACCCGGGCTCCAGCAGCGAGACATCGCCCCGGAACTTGTTCACCAGGAATCCGGCGATCAGCTCCTGGTCCTCGGGCGAGAGCAGGGCGACGGTTCCGAAGAAGGAGGCGAACACGCCCCCTCGGTCGATGTCGCCCACCACCAGCACGGGCAGCCGCGCGTTCCGCGCGATCCCCATGTTCACGATGTCCGTCCGCCGCAGATTGATCTCCGCCGGAGAACCCGCCCCCTCACAGATCACCGCGTCATACGTGCCCCGCAACTCGGCCAGGCAGTCCAGCACCGTGCCGAGCAGCCGCTGCTGGCGCCCGCCGTGGTAGCCGCGCGCGCTCAGCTCGCCCACCGGCCTGCCCAGCAGCACCACCTGGCTGCTCTGCTCGCCGCCCGGCTTGAGCAGCACCGGGTTCATCAGCGCGGTCGGCTCGATCCGGCAGGCCTGGGCCTGCATGGCCTGCGCCCGCCCGATCTCCGCGCCCTCTTGGGTCACGAAGGAGTTGAGCGACATGTTCTGCGCCTTGAACGGCGCGACCTTCACGCCCTGACGCACCAGCCACCGGCAGATCCCGGCCGTCACGACGCTCTTGCCGGCGTCGGAGGTGGTGCCGGCGACGAGGAGTCCCCCGTTCACTTCCCACGTCCCTTCAACTCCTTGACGAGGCCCTTGACGACGAGGCGCGCGCCGAGCGTGGTGCCGAGCGCGAGCAGGCCGACGCGGCGCGAGAGCCGTACGGCCCGGTCGATGTCGGGGGCCCGGACCGCCCGGCCGGTGGCTCCGCCCAGCACGGGCCGGTGCTCGACCCGGCCGCCGTAGGAGAGCGTGCCGCCGAGGCGCACGCCGAGGGCGCCCGCGAACGACGCTTCGACGGGGCCCGCGTTGGGGCTCGGGTGCTTGCCGGCGTCGGCCCGCCAGGCGCGCAGGGCACCCCGGGGGTCGGGTCCGGCCGCGGTGGCGAGTACGGCGGTCAGCCGTGCCCCCGGCCAGCCGGCCAGGTCGTCGAGCCGGGCTGAGGCCCAGCCGTAGCGCCGGTAGCGGCGGGACTTGTGACCCACCATCGCGTCCAGCGTGTTGACCGCCCGGAAGCCGAGCAGCCCCGGCACCCCGGCCACCGCGCCCCACACCAGCGCGCCCACCACGGCGTCGGAGGTGTTCTCGGCGACCGACTCGACCACGGCCCGCGCGATCCCGTCGGCGTCCAGCGCCTGCGGGTCCCGGCCGCACAGATGCGGCAGCCGCGCCCGCGCCGCCTCGACGTCCCCGCGCTCCAGGGCGGCGCCGACGGCACGGGCCTCCCGGGCGAGCGAAGTGCCGCCCACGACCGCCCAGGTGGCGGCGGCGGTCAGCGCGACGGAGGCGGCGGGGCAGGGGCGTACGGCGCGTGCGGCGAGCGTGCCGAGTGCGACGGCGCCGCCGGCGCACACCACGGTGTGCACGGCGCCCCAGCCGCGGTGGTCGTGCCACAACGCGCGGTCCACGGCAGCCGCCGCACGCCCGAACGCGGCGACCGGATGCCCGCGGCGCGGATCGCCGAGGAGCAGATCACCGAGAAGGCCGGCGGCGGCGCCGTACGCGTAACTGCGATCGGCACCCATCGGCTCAGCCGGCCGTGGGTACAGGAGCGGGCCTGGTACGGGTCCTTCGGCAGCCGGGCATGGTGATCCGTGTCCTCACTCAGGGTGTCCGCGCCCTGGTACGACGAGATGCGGCGGCGAGAGTTCCTGGCTCCCGGGGGTTCTTCCCCGGTGACAGTGGCGGGACCGCGCCGGATTCGCACCGGCTTCCTCTTCTGCCGCCGTACATGGCCCGGGCAGTCCACCACGGGCCCGGAACGGCCGTCAACTTGCCGTTGACCTGCACGAGGAGAGTGTGCCGATCCCCACATCGCGGGGTGCCCGGGGCCTTCGGGCACGGCAAAGGCCCCCCTGCGCGGTGAACGGAGGGGAGCCTCGGCGGTGCTGGGCGCGTGGCGGGCCGTCAGGCCTTGGCGACGATCAGATAGATGCCGTACGCCACCGCCGCCGCGCAGGCGGCGAAGCAGACGTAGGCGCCGGTGACGGCGAGGCCGGCGGAGCCGCCCTGCGCGGCCGCCTTCTCGCGTCGGGCCAGACCGTTGATGCCGAGGGTGAACAGGGCCACCAGCGCGACGGTGGACACGAGGCTGACGCCGAAGACGGAGCCGATGGCTGCCCAGTCGATCTTCATGATGCTTCCTTCGGTAACCGGGTGGCCGGGGTCAGACGGTGGCGGTCGGCGGGACGGCCCGGGGCGCGGGCTCCGAAGCGGCCGGGGAGGGGATCGTGGCCGTCAGGTCCTCGCTGATCGTGCCCGCCGGGGGCGGGGTCACCGCGGCGATGGCGGTGGTCACCACGCCGGCCGGCTCCGCGGTGTCGGCGACGACGTTGGTGTGGTCGACGACCTCACGGCGGGAGATCTTCCAGATCGTGGCGCTGGCGGCGACCAGGAAGACGGCGACGGCGGCGGTGCCCCAGTCACCCAGGTCCGTGACGGTCTCGGCGCCCGCGCCGACCAGCGCGGCGGCCGGCAGGGTGAGCACCCAGGCGACGGCCATGCGGGTCGCGGTGGACCAGCGGACCACCCCGCCCTTGCGGCCGAGGCCCGCGCCCATCACCGAGCCGGAGACGACATGCGTGGTGGACAGGGAGAAGCCCAGGTGGGAGGAGGCCAGGATGGCGGTCGCGGCGCTGGTCTGGGCGGCGAAGCCCTGGCGCGGCTCCAGGTCGGTCAGGCCCGTGCCCATGGTGCGGATGATGCGCCAGCCGCCGATGTAGGTGCCGAGCGCGATGGCCAGGCCGGCCGAGAGGATGACCCAGACCGGCGGGTTGGAGCCGGGGGCGACGGCACCGCCCGCGACCAGCGCGAGGGTGATGATGCCCATCGTCTTCTGGGCGTCGTTGGTGCCGTGGGCGAGGGAGACCAGGCCGGCGGAGGCGATCTGGCCGGCGCGGTACCCCTTGCGGGTGGCCTCGCCCTCGGCCTTGCCGCCGATGCCGTAGGAGAAGCGGGTGGCCAGCATCGACGCGATGCCTGCCACGACCGGTGCGGCGACCGCCGGGAGCAGCACCTTGGTGACCAGGACGTCGCCGTGCACGGCACCGAAGCCGGCGGAGGCGATGGCGGCACCGATCAGACCGCCCATCAGGGCGTGCGAGGAACTCGAGGGCAGGCCCACCAGCCAGGTCACCAGGTTCCAGAGGATCGCGCCGACCAGGGCGGCGAAGATGACCTCGGGGCGGATGCCGGTCTCGTCGACGAGACCCTTGGAGATCGTGTTCGCGACCTCCACGGAGAGGAAGGCGCCCACCAGATTGAGCGCGGCGGACATGGTCACCGCGATCTTGGGCTTCAGAGCGCCTGTGGAGATGGTGGTGGCCATCGCGTTCGCGGTGTCGTGGAAACCGTTCGTGAAATCAAACGCGAGTGCGGTTACCACCACAATCGCGAGGATCAGCGAGAAGCTTTCCATTTACCCAGGCAATCTTTTGAGGTCGTTGGCTGGACGAACGTAGGCAACCTGGATGAACGGAAGGTGAACTGAGACGGGCTTGAGGGTGTCTTGGGGGAGGGGGTGGTGTTCCGTTTCGCACCGGTTCGGCTCCGGCGCCCCAAGCGCCCCTTGACTACCGGGTCCGGGCGAAGAGCCGCAGCCGGCTCGTGGACCCGTTGAAGAGATCCTGGTCACCCGGCAGCCGGCCCTTGGCCTGGTGCTGCCAGAACGTCCAGTACCGCCAACCGCCCGGCAGTGCACCCGGCTTCTTGGCGCCGTGGCGGGCGATCCACAAGGGGTGGCTCTTCGAGAACGCGCGGCTGTTGCCGGTGCACAGCTTCCACCACTGGGGCGAGGTGTAGATCACCGGGCGGCGGCCGGTCTTCAGCTTGACCTCGTTGCTGAAGGAACGGATCCAGCGGACCATGTGCGCCTTGCTCAGCCCGTAGCACTTGTGCTTCTTGTTGTACGGGTTGTACTCGACGTCGAGCGCGGGCGGCAGCGTCCAGCCGTCCGGCCGCCAGCCGCCGCCGTGCCGCACGAAGTACGCGGCCTGCTTGGCGCCGGAGGACTTGTCCGGCCGCGCGAAGTGGTACGCGCCCCGGATCAGGCCCTCCTCGCGCGCGCCGTCGTACTGCTGTGCGAAATAGGGGTTGCGGTAGTTCGTGGACTCGGTCGCCTTCACGTAGACGAACCGTGCGCCCTTGGAGTGGGCGGCGGGCCAGCCGACGCTCTTCTGGTGCGACGAGACGTCGTGGCCGCGGGGCTTGCCCGGGGCCAGTGCCGCAGGTCCGGCCGTCGCGGTCGCGGTGCTCGCGAGGGTGAGCGCGACGGTCGTCGCCACGAGGACACCGGCGCGGCGACGGGGACGGGTGCGTTCACGGGCCATGTGTCTCCCCGGGTCGGCGGACGCGGGATCGTCCGGCGGGCAAGGGGGACCATTGAAGGCCTGACGATCAGCGAATCAGCGCCCTTTCGGAGCGATTCATCCTGATTTCCGCCCGTTCGGGGGTACGCGCTTCCGGCCACAAGCCCCCGCTCGCCCCCTGTCCACGAGCCCGGCTGGCAGGATCGCGGCATGGCTGAGCAGCGGCGGGACGCGGAGCACGAACGGATCTGGGCGGAACTGGTCGCCACGGCACGGCGCACCGTAACCGACGGGCTGGTGGTCGGCACCTCGGGCAATGTCTCGGCACGCGTCGGCGACCTCGTCCTGGTCACCCCCTCGGGCGTGCCCTACGACCGGCTCACCCCGGACGACCTCACCGGCGTCGACCTCACCGGACGCCAGGTGCTCGGCACACTGGTGCCGACCAGCGAGCTGCCCATGCACCTCGCCGTCTACCGCACCACCGACGCCCGCGCGATCGTCCACACCCACGCCGTGCACGCCACGGCGGTCTCCACCCTCGTCCCCGAGCTGCCGCTGGTCCACTACATGGCGGCCGCCCTCGGCGGCCCCGTCCGCGTCGCCCCCTACGCCGCCTACGGCACCGACGAACTGGCCGCGCACATGCTCCGCGCCCTGGCCGACCGCTCCGGCTGCCTCCTGCAGAACCACGGCACGATCACCTACGGCACCACGCTCGACCAGGCCTACGACCGCACCGCCCAGCTGGAGTGGATGTGCCGCCTGTGGCTGACGGCGTCCTCCGTACCGGGCCGCACCCCGTCCCTGCTGACGCCGGCGCAACTGGCGGAGGTGGGGGAGCGGTTGCGGGGGTACGGACAGCGGAGGTGACCCCTCGCCGGGCCGTCCCCGCCTTTACGGCCTGCCCAGGCCCCCTCACCTCGGCTGGCCGGTGACGGCAACCCCCAGGACACTGGACCCGTGCGCACCGTCAAAGCGACCGCCACCGCGGTCACCGCGGTCCTCGCCGCCGGCATGGCGTCCGTCGCCGCCGGCCGGCTCGCCAGCGACGCCGCGCTGAAGGCGCCCGCCGGCCGCCCGCTGCCCACCGAACCCCGCCTCACCGTGCACGGCACCGCCGCCGGCCAGATCACGCTCACCCGCGATCTGGCCTCGCTGCGCCCCGGCACCTACGGCCTCGCGGGCGACGGCTCCCACGCGGTCGTCGGCCCCGTCCTGGAGGCGGCCCGGCACGCGGCCGACACCGTCGTACGCCGCCTGGAGCGCGTCACGCACGGCACCCTCGCCTCCGGCGACACGGTGTGGCTCACCCCGAACCTGTACGTGGGCAATCCCCGCACCGCCCTCGGCCTCGACCACGCCGACATCGACATCCCCGGCGAACTCGGCGAACTGCCCGCCTGGTTCGTGCCCGGGGCCCGGGACACCTGGGTGATCGCCGTGCACGGCCTCGGCACCACCCGCGAACAGGCCATGAACCTCATGGCCCCGCTGCACGCCCGCAGGGTGCCGGTCCTCGCGCTCGCCTACCGCGGCGACCTCGGCGCCCCCCGCCCGCCGGACGGACTGAACCACCTCGGCGAGACCGAGTGGCGCGACCTGGACGCGGCGATCCGCTACGCCGTCCGCTACGGCGCCCGCCGGGTCGTCCTGCTCGGCTGGTCCACCGGCGCCACCATGGCCCTGCGCGCCGCCGAGTACTCCCCGGTGCGCGAGCGCGTCGTCGGGCTCGTCCTCGACTCGCCGGTGCTCAGCTGGGAGGCCACGCTGCGCGCCCTCGCCCGGGCCCGCCACACCCCGCAGCCGCTGCTGCCGCTCGCCGTACGGGCCGCGCAGGGCCGGGCCGGCCTGCACGCCGACGGGCTCGCCGAGATCACCGACTCCGAGCGGCTCACCGTACCGACCCTGATCTTCCACGGCCCCGACGACCAGGTGGCCCCCTGGGAGCTGTCCCGCCGCCTCGCCGCCCGCCGCAGCGGTCTGGTCGCCCTGCACACGGTGCGGCAGGCCCCGCACGCGGCGATGTGGAACGCCGACCCGAAGGAGTACGAGGAGCGACTGCGCCGCTTCCTGACTCCACTGGTGTGACCGGTCGTCCACTTCGGCACCCACCCCGTCCGCCCCGGTGCCAGGCATTCCGTTTAAGGTCGTACGACTGGCCTGATCGTGGCTCTTCGCCCCGCGTCGGCCCCCGTGCCTTGGCCAGCCCCGTCGCCCGCCGTGACATTCCGTTTGGGTTTTCGGACCGTCAACCGGAAGACTGCACCCGTGACGTCCCGTATCCCGCGCGACTCCAGGCTCCGACTCGTCCGACCGCGACCCCTGGCCGCCGCCCCCAGAGCTGTGAACCAGCGGCGCCCTCGCCGCCCCGCACCCCGGCCGCCGGAGGGCACCCCCGCCCCCGCTGAACTGGCCGGAATGGCCCGCATCGGGCTGGCCGGCCCGGTCCGCGTCGCCCGCTGGGCCGACACCGCGCTCGGCCCCGGCAGCGACGGCGCCACCGCCGACGGCAAGGCCACCCTCTCCGCCGCCACCGCCGAACGGGCCGCCGTCGATCTGGGCCTGAGCACCGCTCAGGTCTGCGCCGACTGGGACATCGCGCGCCTCGCCGGACTGGTCGAGGTGCACGGCGACAGCGCGCGCCCCGGTTGGCGACTGCGCGCCTGGGACCGCGACGACAGCGCCGTACTGCGCGGCTGGGTCGCCCTCTTCGACGCCTGGTCGCTCGCCTCCCCGGAGCCCGAGGAGCAGGGGCCGGCCGCCGTCGCCGAAGTCGTCTCGGCCATGCCCCAGGTGCTCTCCTTCCTCCAGCTGTCCGCCGGTCCCGTCCCGGTCGAGCAGCTGCTCGACCTGCTCCAGCAGCGGGTCACCGAACTGCGCACCGAACGCTGCGAGGTCCCCTACGGGCCCGGCACCGAGCCCCCCGCCGCGCCCGACCTCGCACCCGCCGACGACACCCCGCTCGCCCCGCTCCTCGACTGGGCACTGCAGGCCCTCGCCTTCGTCGGCGCCCTGACCCACGGCGCCGGCCAGGCCACCCTCACCCCACTGGGCAGCTGGGCGGTGTGGGTCAAGCTGGAGCAGATCTGCGTGGCCGCGCAGAGTCCGGCCGGCAACATCGAGCAGTCCGCCGAGGACATGCTCCGCGGCTGCGCCCAGCTCCGCCCCAACGCCGCCCGCGCCGAATACCGCGCCTGGCTCGCCGCCCGCCCCGTCGGCAACGCCGTCACCGAGCTGATCCACGGCGCGCGCGGCGAGGACGCCCTGCTGCGCGGCCTGGCCTTCGAGGCGCTGCGCGTCGTCGGCGCCCCCGCCGAACCCGACGTGCGCGCCGTCGTGGACGAGCCGGCCCTGCGGCCGTACGCCCTGCTGTGGCTCGCCGAGCACGACGGGGTCGACCCGGAGGACGCCCACGAGGTCCTCACCCGCGAAGAGGCGACCTGGCTGTGGGTGGACACCGCCGCCGCCGTCGCCGACCACGGAGAGGCGCCGATGCTGGTCCGGCATCTGGAGTCCGCGCTGCAGCCCACCGTCCCCCAGCTGCTCGACGAGGTCCGCGCCGTCGGTCACCCGCGCACCGTGCAGGTCCTGGTCGCGCTCGCCGCCGCGCACCCCGACCCGGCCCTGGCCAAGGCCGTGCGCCGGGCCGCCTTCCAGGTGCACACCGGGGGATGAGCGACGCGGGGGTCGCTCAGGCGCCGATCTCCGGGGCGTACGTCCCGAAGCTCCAGACGTTGCCCTCGGCGTCGCGGGCCATGTAGTCCCGCGAGCCGTAGTCCTGGTCCGTCGGGGGCATCAGGATCTCCACGCCGTGCTCCAGGGCCCGCTGGTGGTGGGCGTCCACGTCGTCCACGACGACGTACACCCCGGTGGGCCCGGCGCCCTTCATCAGCGCGTCGAAACGGCCGCCCCGGCCCTTGGATCCGATCATCACCGCGCCGTTGCCCTGGACCAGCTCGGCGTGCATCACCTTGCCGTCCTCCGTCTCGTACACCGACAGCTCGGTGAAGCCGAGGGCCTCCGTCAGCTGCCTGATCGCCGCCTTCGCGTCCGTGTACAGCAGCGACGGATAGATGCTCGGCCGTCCACCACCCATGCCTGCCATGCCGATCTCCTTCGTACGCCGTCGTACGCCGGTTCCGTGGCGTCCCGTTCAGTCTTGCAGCCCCCACTGACAACGCCTCAGCGGAATGTGTCGCACTGCTTCATGTCGCCGGTCCGGTAGCCCTGTTGGAACCACTGCTGCCGCTGCCGCGCCGATCCGTGCGTCCAGGCCTCCGGTGTCACCCGGCCCTGGAACCGCTCCTGGATCCGGTCGTCGCCCACGGCCGCCGCGGCGTCCAGGCCGTCGCGGATGTCGGCGGCGGTGAGGCTGGTGATCAGCGGCCGCCCGGTCGACTCGTCCGGTGTCGTCGTCGCGTGATGCGCCCAGACGCCCGCGTAGCAGTCCGCCTGCAGCTCCGTGCGCACCGAGTTGCTGTTCGCACCGGTCAGCCCGTCCTGGGAGCGGCCGAGGATCCCCTGCAGATCCTGGACGTGGTGGCCGTACTCGTGCGCGATCACGTACGCCTGCGCGAAGGGGCCGCCGGTGGACCCGAACTTCGTGCGCAGCTCGTCGAAGAAGCCCAGGTCCAGATAGACCTTGCGGTCACCCGGGCAGTAGAACGGCCCCACCGCCGAACTCGCCGTCCCGCACGCCGTGGCGACCCGGCCCCTGAAGAACACGGTCGGCGAGGTGCTGTACGTCGCGTGCCGCCGCCGGAACTCCTGCGTCCAGAAGTCCTGCACGCTGTTCACGACGGCCACCGCCCGGCAGTCGTCCCGGGCGTTCGCGTCCCTGCCGGTACGGCAGGTCTGCTGGACCTGCGCCAGCGAGGACGCGGCGGGCGCGGCCGTGTCACCGCCGGAGGACAGGCCCAGCTGCTCCGGGCCCACGCCCAGGAACAGCGCCAGCAGCAGCGCGATCAGCCCTGCCAGACCGCCCCCGACGGTCGTCCGGCCGCCCGGGATCCGGCTGCCGCGCCGGTCCTGCACCTCGGAGGTGTCGAGGTTCGCGTCGTCGTCGAACTGCACGCGTCACCGCCCTCTGCCCGCACCGTCACGTCCGTCGTCCGAAGCCTGGCGGCATCCGTACCCACCGCGCCGCCCCACCGCCGGACGAACACCCGAACGGGCGACTTCCCACGCCCACCCGCCCGGGCGCTGCGTGCCCACCACCGCCCACGACTACGCTCGGCGCCTGTTCCGAGGCCGAGGACACGGAAGGGGGAGAGGTGGCCACCCGCCACCCGCCCAGCGGGCCCCCTCACCGCCTCCCCGCACCTCGTGCCCCCGCCCTCCACCGCCTCCTCGCGCCCCGCCCCGAGCCCTTCGGACCGTGCCCTCTGGGAGGACGGGCTGCTCACCGACACCGACGGCCGCTCGGTCCGCTGGCACCGTGCCCTGCCCGACGCGGCCGAGTGGCTCCCCGTCCAGGGCGGCACCGGCGTCCTGCGCCCCCTGGACCGCGGCATCCTCGCGGTCGTCGCCCCGCCCCGCGTCACCGCGTACCGCATCGCCGACGGCGATCTGCGCCGGATCCTGCCCGCCCGCCCGAGCTGCGCCTTCCGGCCCGAGGGAGCCGTACGGCGCGGCGCGGCCCTGCTGATCGCCCAGCCGTGCGCGCAGGGCGCCTGGACGGGGCGGCTCGTGGCCCTGGACGATCTCGGGCGGATCACCCCGGACCGCACGCCCCTCGACAACGATCTCCCGCGGCACGGACCGAACGCGCGGACGTAGAAAAACCGCTTGCACGCCCCCGTTAGACTTATCCTCATGGCCATTCTCCTCGCGCATTAGACGGCGGGAACGTCCTCAGCCGCCCACCCGTCAATCCCAGTACGCCCTGGAGTCTGTCCGTGATCTCCGCCTCCGGTATCGAGCTGCGCGCCGGTGCGCGCGTCCTCATCGAGAACGCCACCTTCCGTGTCGCCAAGGGCGACCGCATCGGCCTCGTCGGCCGAAACGGCGCAGGCAAGACCACCCTGACCAAGTGCCTGGCGGGCGAGGGCATCCCGGCCGCCGGCCAGATCGCCCGCTCCGGCGAGGTCGGCTACCTCCCGCAGGACCCCCGCACGGGCGACCTGGACGTCCTCGCCCGCGACCGGGTCCTGTCCGCGCGCGGCCTCGACGTACTGATCCGCAAGATGCGCGAGAACGAACAGCGCATCGCCGTCGGCAAGGGCGCCACCCGCGAGAAGGCCCTCAAGCAGTACGAGCGCCAGGAGACGGAGTTCCTCACCAAGGGCGGGTACGCCGCCGAGGCCGAGGCCGCCACCATCGCCGCCGCGCTGAACCTGCCCGACCGCGTCCTCGGCCAGCCGCTGCACACCCTCTCCGGTGGTCAGCGCCGCCGTATCGAGCTGGCCCGCATCCTCTTCTCGGACGCCGACACCCTGCTGCTCGACGAGCCGACCAACCACCTCGACGCCGACTCGATCATCTGGCTGCGCGACTACCTGAAGACGTACCGCGGCGGCTTCATCGTCATCAGCCACGACGTGGACCTGGTCGAGACGGTCGTCAACAAGGTGTTCTACCTGGACGCGAACCGCTCCACGATCGACGTCTACAACATGGGCTGGAAGCTCTACCAGCAGCAGCGCGAGGCCGACGAGAAGCGCCGCAGGCGCGAGCGCGCCAACGCCGAGAAGAAGGCCGCCGCGCTCAACGCGCAGGCCGACAAGATGCGCGCCAAGGCCACCAAGACCGTCGCCGCGCAGAACATGGCCCGCCGCGCCGACAAGCTGCTCTCCGGCCTGGAGGCCGTCCGCCAGTCCGACAAGGTCGCCAAGCTCCGCTTCCCCGAGCCCGCCTCCTGCGGCAAGACCCCGCTGATGGCCGAAGGTCTGTCGAAGTCGTACGGCTCCCTGGAGATCTTCACCGACGTCGACCTGGCCATCGACAAGGGCTCCCGGGTCGTCATCCTCGGCCTCAACGGCGCCGGCAAGACGACCCTGCTGCGCCTGCTCGGCGGCGTCGAGAAGCCCGACACCGGCCAGGTCGTCCCCGGCCACGGACTCAAGCTCGGCTACTACGCCCAGGAGCACGAGACGCTCGACCCCGAGCGCACGGTCCTGGAGAACATGCGCTCGGCCGCCCCCGACATGGACCTGGTCGAGGTGCGCAAGGTGCTGGGCTCGTTCCTCTTCTCCGGCGACGACGTCGACAAGCCGGCCGGTGTCCTCTCCGGTGGTGAGAAGACCAGGCTCGCCCTGGCCACCCTGGTCGTCTCCTCGGCGAACGTGCTCCTCCTCGACGAGCCGACCAACAACCTCGACCCCGCGAGCCGCGAGGAGATCCTCGGTGCCCTGCGCACCTACAAGGGCGCGGTCGTCCTCGTCACCCACGACGAGGGTGCCGTCGAGGCGCTCCAGCCCGAGCGGATCATCCTGCTGCCGGACGGTGTCGAGGACCTGTGGGGCTCGGACTACGCGGATCTCGTCGCCCTGGCCTGAGTCGACGCCCGCTGATCCACTTCGTATGGATCATTCGGCTCATCCGTGATCCATCATCTGTGTGAGATCTCCTCGTATCGGGGTGTGTCGTACACGAATTTTCCGGCCGATCCCTTGCGCGCCAAGGGATCGGCCGTTTCGCATCGCTGACCTGGTACTTCACGAATCCACCCGGACGGCCCCGTGGACACCACCCCATGGAATCTCCCATTCCGCTTGTGGGGATCCGCTCCTGTCGTCACAACGATGTCTCACGGACCTTGCCGAATGGGTGGCCATCACGCCCAAGAGGGGTGATCATGAGGAGACCAGAGCGCACTTCCCATGAGGAGGCACGGGTGGCCGAGACTCTGAAGAAGGGCAGCCGGGTGACCGGCGCCGCGCGCGACAAGCTCGCGGCAGACCTCAAGAAAAAGTACGACTCCGGTGCGAGCATCCGGGCGCTGGCCGAGGAGACCGGCCGCTCGTATGGCTTCGTGCACCGGATGCTCACCGAGTCGGGCGTCGTCCTGCGTGGGCGTGGCGGAGCGACCCGGGGCAAGAAGGCCGCATCGGTCTGACGCCGGGCGGTCCATCGACTTCGATGGTGGCCACCCGGTCGGGAATCTGATCGGCCGGGTGGTTACTGTGCAGTCACTTAAGCATGCCCTCGGGCATGCCCGGATGACCGCACCCATCGGAGGCGCCCCATGGCTTCGCCCGACCAGGACCTCGCTCCTGTACTCGACAAGGACGGCGTACGGCTCACCGTCGACGACGCGCTCGCCACGGTGACGCTGACCAACCCGGACAAGCGCAACGCGCAGAGCCCCGCTCTGTGGCGGGCGCTCACCGAGGCCGGTCAGCTGCTGCCGGGCTCCGTCCGCGTCGTCGTGCTGCGCGGCGAGGGCAAGTCCTTCTCCGCCGGGCTGGACCGGCAGATGTTCACTCCGGAGGGGATCCCGGGCGAGCCGACCTTCATCGATCTCGCGCGCCGTGACGACGCCGGGCTCGACGCGAGCATCGCCGAGTTCCAGGAGGCGTTCACCTGGTGGCGGCGCAACGACATCGTGTCCATCGCCGCCGTGCAGGGCCACGCCATCGGGGCCGGTTTCCAGCTCGCGCTCGCGTGCGATCTGCGAGTCGTCGCGGACGACGTGCAGTTCGCCATGCGCGAGACCAGCCTCGGCCTCGTACCCGACCTGACCGGCACGCACCCGCTGGTCGGTCTCGTCGGGTACGCCCGCGCGCTCGAGATCTGCGCCACGGGACGGTCTGTCGGCGCGGCGGAAGCGGTGGCGTGCGGGCTGGCCAATGCCGCCGTGCCGGCGGCGGAACTCACCGCGGCCGTAGGGGACTTGACCGCGGCGTTGCTGGCCGCGCCGAGGGACGCGGTCGTGGAGACCAAGGCGTTGCTGCGCGGGGCGCAGGGCCGGGACTACGAGGCCCAGCGTGCGGCGGAGCGAGCCGCTCAGGCTCGGCGACTGCGGGAGCTGGCCGGGCTCGGCGAATGAGCCCCGCACCGGCCGGGCGTCCCGCACCGGCCGCTGCGCCCACCCGCCCCCACTCCCGACCTCGCCCGAGCGGGCGCAACGGCCGCCCGTAGCCCGCGCGCTCAGCCGACCGCCGTCACCAGCACCGCCACCGTCGGTCGGTCCTCCAGCGTGTCCCGTACGGCCGTGCGGACCTGCCGGGCCACGTCGAGGGTCCGGCGGTCCGCCGTCGTCGCCAGCTCCACGCGGGCGTGCCGGTGCGCCAGCGCCGACTCGGTCGCGCGTTCCTGCAGCAGCACCGCACGGCCGAGGCCGCCGAGGCAAGCCGTCAGTGCGCGGACGCCGGGGACGGCCAGGGCGGCCGCGGCCACCCGGGCCTCGTCGAGGTCCGTGGGCTCTCGCGCGGCCGCCGGCTGCGGCACGCGCACCCGAAGGGGCGGCTCCGCCGCCTCCAGCAGGTCGGTCACCCGCAGGTCCACCTCGCTCACCATGAGCCCGAGCAGCCGCGTCGCGGCCGTCGCCAGCGTCAGCCGCAGCCGGGACGCCACGGCGGGCAGCGGCTCGGCGGCCGTCGCGGCGAAGTCCGCCGTCAACCGCAGTCCGCCCGGCGGCAGCGCGCTCGGCGGAGCCGGCACGACGGGCTCGTCCGCCTCTTCGGGGGCGGCGAGCGCGAGCCGCAGCGTGCCCAGCCGGATCTCCGGCACCTCGTCCCCAGCCGCCCGCCGCAGTACCGCGGCCGCCGCGCCCTCCGCGATCCACGCGCCGTCGCGTGGCCCGCCGAGCGGCAGCAGCCTGCCCAGCGCGACCTGGCGCCGCACTGACTCCGTCCACCGGTCCGCCGTCATTCCTCCAGCCTGCCGTATCACCGGCGCGCGACCGGGGAACCTTGCATACGGTGGGCACAGGACGACCGAAGGGGACGACGACCGAAGGGACGTACGGTGATGACCGACACGACGACGACCCCCGAGGGCGAGCACGAGCCGCAGGTGCCGACCCGCAAGACGACCCGGCGCGGCGGCGGGGATCCGGCGACCCGGGGACGAACGACCATCGCCGACGGTGTCGTGGAGAAGATCGCCGGGCTCGCCGCCCGGGACGTCGTCGGCGTGCACGCCATGGGCAGTGGCCTCGCCCGCACCTTCGGCGCCGTGCGCGACCGGGTACCGGGCGGCTCCAAGTCGGTGACACGGGGGGTGAAGGCCGAGGTCGGCGAGGTGCAGACCGCGCTCGACCTGGAGATCGTCGTGGACTACGGCGTCTCGATCGCCGATGTCGCCCATGCCGTACGGGAGAACGTGATCGCCTCCGTGGAGCGCATGACCGGTCTCGAGGTGGTCGAGGTCAACATCGCGGTCAGCGACGTGAAGCTGCCCGAGGAAGAGGACGAGGAACCCGAGCCGCCGCGCATCCAGTGACGCACCGGCGACCCGACACCGCACACGCGACGAGCTGAGGAGCGCTGCATGAGCATGGCCGTGGTCGGCATGATCGCCGGAATGGCGCTGGGTTTCGCCGGCTACTTCGGCGGCTTCGGCGCCTTCCTGCTGGTGGCGGCGCTGGGGGCGATCGGGTTCGTCGCCGGCCGGTTCGCCGAGGGCGACCTGGAACTGGGTGACTTCTTCCGTACCCGCGACGACCGGCGCGACCGGCGGCGGTGAGCGGCGGTGACCGCCGAGACCGGGGCGGAGCGCCCGCCGTCGGCCCTCGTGCCGCCGGGCGAGCGCGGCGCCACCCGGATCGCCGACCGCGTGGTCGCGAAGATCGCCGCGCAGGCCGCCCGCGAGGCGCTGCCGCCACTGCCCGCCGACGCCGCCGCCCCGCACGCGACGGTCGTGGTGCTCTCCCACCCCCGGCATCGCTCGAACGGGGAGACCCCCACGGAGCGGGCCCGCCTGAGCGTCCATCTCGAACTCGGCTACCCCTGCGACATCGGCGCCCACTGCGCCGCCGTGCGTCGCCGAGTCACCGAGCGGGTAGGCGCGTTGGTGGACATGGTGGTGACCGAGGTCGCCGTCCAGGTCGAACGGCTGCACCCGGCACCGCACGGGAGGGCGTGATGAGCGAGCCGCGTACGAGCACCCCGACCCTCGACAAGGACCCCGCCCCCACGCCGCCCGCCGCCGCGGGCAGTGGCCGCTTCTGGTCGCCGCGCCGCGCCCCGGCCGCCGCCGTCGCGGTCCTGCTGCTGGCCGGCGCCGGTCTCCTGCTGTACGACATCGCCGCCGTACGCGCCCATCACCCCGCGATGCGCTGGCGCCGCGCCCTGGCCCGGCAACTGGCCGAACGGCCCCTGGACGACACCTGGGTGCTGGCCGGCGCGGCCGTCGCCGCCGCACTCGGCCTCTGGCTCATCGCCCTCGCGGCCACCCCGGGCCTGCGCGGTCTGCTGCCCATGCGGCGCCCGCGTCCCGACGTGCGCGCCGCGGTCGACCGGGAGACGGCGGCACTGCTGCTGCGCGACCGGGCCATGGACGTGTCCGGGGTCCGGTCCGTCCGGGTGCGGATGCGCCGTCGGAAGGCCGACGTGCGTGCCGTCTCGCACTTCCGCGACCTGGACGACGTACGCGCCGACCTGGACACCGTGCTCACGGACACGGTCAGGGGGCTCGGCCTGGACCGGCCGCCCGCGCTGTCCCTCCAAGTGGCACGGCTCGGACGGAAGAGGTGACGGCGATGCGCCGGGGTGGCCTCCACCGCGTCCCGCTGGCCCTCGCCGGGCTGCTCCTGCTCGGGCTCGGCGGCGCGGTCCTGGCCGTCGGCCTGGGCGCGCCGCCGCCCTCCTGGTGGATCCACACCGGCCCGCACGACGTCCTGCTCACCCGGGCCGAGCGCACCCGCTGGCGCGGCACCGCCTGGTGGTGGCCGGCCGTCCTCGCCGGTCTGACGGTCCTCGTCCTGCTCGCCCTGTGGTGGCTGACCACGCTCCTGCGCCGCCGTCGGCCGGCCGAGATCCTTCTCGACACCGGCGACGGCGCCTGCGCACTCCTGCGCGGCCGCGCCCTGGAGACGGCTCTGGCCCATGACGCGGTCCGGCAGGAGGGCGTGGCCCACGCGGAGGTCTACCTGCGCGGACGCCGTACGGCACCCACGGCGAGGATCCGGCTCCAGCTCGACCCGTACGTGGATCCGTCGACGGCCCTGAACGAGGTCACGGCCCAGGCCCTGGCCCACGCCCGCGAGTCGACGGGACTGGCGTCCCTGCCGGCCGAGGTACGCCTGAGGGCGGTCAAGCACCGCGCGGATAGGGTCACTTGAGGCCCGGCCCCGTCAGAACCCGTGCCTCATGCCCCCGTCCACAGGCACCATGACCCCGCTCAGATAGGAAGCCGCCGGGGACAGCAGGAACGCCGCGACCTTCCCGAACTCCTGCGGCGTCCCGTACCTGCGCAACGGAATCCGGGACTCGTTCGCGGCCCGGGTGGCCTCGGGATCCGCCGACAACGCGTCCAGCTCGCGCAAGCGGTCCGTGTCGATGCGCCCCGGAAGCAGTCCCAGAACCCGGACACCCCGCGGCCCCAGCTCGTCCGCGAGCGACTTGGCGAACCCGGCGAGACCGGGCCGCAGCCCGTTGGAGATGGTCAGCCCCGGAATCGGCTCGTGCACCGAACCCGACAGCACGAACCCGATCACCCCGCCCGGCTCCAGCTCGGCCGCCGCCGCCCGCGCGAGCCGCACCGCACCGAGGAACACCGACTCGAACGCGCTCTGCCACTGCTCGTCGGTGGTGTCCGCGGCGAACCCGGGCGGCGGCCCGCCCACACTCACCAGAACGCCGTGGAAGCCCCCGAAGTGCTCACGGGCGGCCGCGATCAGCCGCTCGGGCGCCCGCGGGTCGGAGTTGTCCACGGCCACGCCGATCGCGTTCGGGCCGAGTTCGGCGGCGGCGTCGGCCGCCCCCTTCGCGTCCCGGCCGCTGATCACGACCTTCGCCCCGTCGGCGACGAGTTCCCGCGCGGCGGCGTTGCCCAGCCCGCGGGTCGCCCCGGTGACGACGTACACCCGGTCCTTCAGTCCAAGATCCATGGCCCCTATCCTGCCCGCCCGTCGCCGAAGAGCGTGAGAGCGGTGTTCACCAGGGCGATGTGGCTGAAGGCCTGCGGGAAGTTGCCCACCTGGCGGCCCAGCCCGGGGTCGTACTCCTCCGACAGCAGTCCCACGTCGTTGGTGAGGGCCACCAGCCGCTCGAAGAGTTCCCGGGCCTCGGCCGTGCGGCCCGTCATGTGCAGGGCGTCCGCGAGCCAGAACGAGCAGGCGAGGAAGGCGCCCTCGCCGCCCGGCATGCCGTCGACGCCGACGGCGTCGGTGTCGTAGCGGCGCACGAAGCCGCCGTGGCCCAGGTCCGCGCGGATCGCGTCGACCGTGCCGATGACGCGGGGGTCGTCGGGCGGCAGGAAACCGACCCGGGGGATCAGGAGCAGGGCGGCGTCCAGTTCGCGCGAGCCGTAGTACTGGGTGAAGGTCCGGCGCCGGGAGTCGTAGCCCTGCTCGCACACCTCCCGGTGCACCTCGTCGCGCATCGCCCGCCAGCCGTCCGCATCGCCCTCCAGCTCCGGGTACGCCTCCAGCGTCCGTACGGCGCGGTCGGCGGCCACCCACACCATCACCTTCGAGTGCACGAACTGGCGCCGGCCGCCCCGCACCTCCCACAGGCCCTCGTCGGGCTGCCGCCAGGCCGACTGCAGAAACGTCATCAGCGCGCGCTGCAGCGCCCACATGTGCGGCTTGCCGGGCAGGCCTTCGCCGCGCGCCAGCGACAGCGAGTCCATGACCTCGCCGTACACGTCCAGCTGGAGCTGGTCGACGGCGCCGTTGCCGACGCGTACGGGCGCCGAGCCGGCGAAGCCGGGCAGCCACGGCAGTTCCCACTCCGGCAGCCGGCGCTCGCCCGCGAGGCCGTACATGATCTGCAGCTTTGCCGGGTCGCCCGCCACCGCGCGCACCAGCCAGTCGCGCCAGGCCTCGGCCTCCTTGTGGTAGCCGGCGGCCAGCATGGCGTTGAGGGTGAGGGTGGAGTCGCGCAGCCAGCAGTAGCGGTAGTCCCAGTTGCGCACGCCGCCCGGTTCCTCGGGCAGCGAGGTGGTGGCCGCGGCGACGATCCCGCCGGTCGGGGCGTAGGTGAGCGCCTTGAGAGTGATCAGGGACCGTACGACGGTGTCCCGGTACGGTCCGTCGTAGCGGCAGCGGTTC
This sequence comes from Streptomyces yokosukanensis, assembly GCF_001514035.1. Classification (GTDB taxonomy): domain Bacteria; phylum Actinomycetota; class Actinomycetes; order Streptomycetales; family Streptomycetaceae; genus Streptomyces; species Streptomyces yokosukanensis. The sequence continues at coordinate 445,532 of NZ_KQ948213.1, forward strand.
GTCCAGCGCCGCCAGTCGTGGACGCTGCCGCTCAGCGCCTCGTAGGGGTCGGTGAGCGGAGGGCGGCGCTCGTGCGAGGGGTGCCAGGTGAGCACGAACGCGACCCGGTCGCCCTCGGCGACGGTGAACTCCGAGTGGGTGCCGAAGTCCTCGCCCCAGGTGCGCACGGCCGGTTCCGAGCGCAGCCAGACCGAGTCCGGCCCCGCGACGGCCACCCGGTGTCCGTCCGAGCGGCGCATCCACGGCACGACCGAGCCGTAGTCGAAACGCAGGCGGAGGGTGCTGTGCACGGTGACCCGGCCGCCGACGCCCTCGACGATGCGTACGACGTCGGGGGCGCGGTCGCGCTGCGGCATCAGGTCGGTGACGCGGACCGTGCCGTCGGGGGTGTCCCACTCGGTGTCGAGGACGAGGGTGTCGGGCCGGTAGGCGCGCCGGGTGCATGTGCGCGCTCCCTCGGGGGCGATCCGCCAGTGGCCGTGGTCCTCGTCACCGAGCAGCCGGGCGAAGCAGGCGCCGGAGTCGAAGCGGGGCAGGCACAGCCAGTCGATCGAGCCGTCCCTGCCGACCAGCGCGGCGGTCTGCTCGTCGCCGATGAGGGCGTAGTCCTCGATGCGTGCGTTCACGCGATCCGGTTTCCCGGCGGGTCGGCGGGCTCAACCAGTCGGTGCGCCGGGGGAGTGACGCGGTGCGGGGCGGCCCCGCGTCATACGGCGGCCGGTTCCGTCTCCTTCGGCTCCGTCTCCGCCGCGGCCTGCTCCTGGTCGCGGATCTCCCGCCGGACGAGGAACCACCAGCCGACCGGGACGCCCGCGGCGAACAGCCACCACTGGAGCATGTACGCGTAGTTCAGCGGGGCGTCCTCGCTGCCCGGGTCGGAGATCTGCTCCGGCGAGCCGTTCTTGGGCATCGGTGCGGTCTGCTCGACGTAGCCGCCGAGCACCTGCGCGCCGAGCCGGTGCGCCTCCTGCTCGCTGTTGATCAGCATGACCTGGCGGTCGGGGAGGCCCTTGACGTTCTTGATGCCGCTCGCCGCGGTCGTCTCGTCGACCATCAGCCGCCCGGTGACGGTCGTCCGGCCGGACGGCGGGGCGGGGATCTTCGGGAAGGCGGTCTGGGCTCCGTCGGCGGGGATCCAGCCGCGGTTGACGAGCACCACCTTGCCGTCGGTGAGGACGAACGGGGTGAGGACGTGGAAGCCGACCTCGTTGTCGGAGTTGGTCCGGCGCCGGACCACTTCCTCCCGGGCGGTGTCGAAGGTGCCGGTCGCGGTGACCGTGCGGTACCTCTCGGTGCGGGTCACGGCGTGCCCCGGGGAGGTCAGCCGCTCGACCGGGACCGGCTCGGCGTGCAGCGCCGAGGACACCAGGTCGTTGCGCGCGGTGCGCTCCTCGTAGCGGTGCTTCTGCCAGAAACCCAGCCTGATCATCGTCGGGATCAGCGCGATCGCGACGATGGTGAGGATCACCCACTGGCGGGACAACAGGAAGCGGTAGCGGTGCACCCCACGACGGTACCTCCGGGCCGTGGGGTGCATTCAGGCGGGTACCGGGTCACACCCGGTCGACGATTCCCGTCTTCCCTTCGGCGCGGGCGCAGTGCGCGCCGCAGTACCACTTGTCGTCGGCCTCCACGCCCTGGCCGATGATCTGCACCCTGCAGTGCTCGCAGAGGGGAGCCATCCGGTGGATCGCACAGGAGAAGCAGTCGAACACATGAACCGAGCCCTGTGCATGGACCTCGAAGGTCATCCCGTAGTCATTGCCGCAAACTTCACATTTCGCCATGCGCCACAGGGTGAGCCGTCGCCGAGGCGAGGGCGAGCGGGTTCCGGGTGAGTCGTGTGCCGATCACTCTTTCGTACGATCGCTCGTCTCGGTGCGGTCCCTCGTCTCCCGCGCTCACCCGTCGGCGGGCTCGACGTCCCGCAGCAGCTGCCCGAACGCGGCCTCGTCGACGACCGGCGTGCCGAACTGGCGCGCCTTGACCACCTTGGACGTACCCGAGTCGGGGTCATTGGTCACCAGCAGGCTGGTCAGCCGCGAGATGCTGGACGCGATGTGCAGACCGGCCTCGGTGGCCCGGTCCTCCAGCAGCTCGCGGTCCACGGAGGTGTCTCCGGAGAACGCCACCCGCATGCCCTGTTTGAGGCGTTTGCCGTCCTCGTAGCGACCCGGATTGGGGTAGGGGCACGCGGTCTTCCTGCGGGAGGGACGCCAACTGGTCGGCCGATAGGCGCCGTAGCCGCCGGACGACTGGCGGGGCACCGGGCGGTCCGACCACTCCGTCAGCGGCCGGCACTCCAGCAGCGGCAGCCGCACGCCGCCCGCCGCGGCGGCGCGCAAGCTGGGCTGGAACGCCTCCGCCAGCACGCGCGCGTCGTCCAGCGCGTGGTGCGCCCGCTGCTGTACGACGCCGTAGTGCGCCGCCAGCGACTCCAGCTTGAAGTTGGGCAGCGGCAGTCCCAGCTCCTTCGACAGTGCGATGGTGCACAGCCGCTGACGCACCGGCGCCTCGCGCTGTGCGCGCGCGTACTCCCGCGCGATCATCTGCCAGTCGAAGACGGCGTTGTGCGCGACCAGCACCCGGCCGTCCAGCCGGGCCGCGAACTCCTCGGCGACGTCCGCGAAGAGCGGCGCTCCTTCGAGCACCTCGCTCGTCAGACCGTGTATCCACACGGGCCCCGGATCGCGCTCCGGGTTGACCAGGGTGTACCAGTGGTCCTCGACCTCGCCGCGCTCGTCCAGCCGGTAGACGGCCGCCGAGATGATCCGGTCGTCCCGGGCCAGGCCGGTGGTCTCCACGTCAACGACCGCGTATCCCTTCGGGTACGCGGCCGGCCACTGGGTGGGGGAGGACACTGCGGTCGCACGGTCTTCGAGCATGGTCATTGAGGATACGGGCCGCGACCGACAGCCCCGACCTTCAGGGCGCTCCGGCGGCCCGCGAGGCCGTCCGGCCGCTCGAACGTCGCACACGCGCGCGTGCGCGTCGTGCGTCTCTCGGACGACCCGGCCGGAGCTTCCCCGTCGTTCGTGTCGGTGTTCCTCCGCCGACCGCCGACCGCCGACCGGTGTTCCTCAGCCGGCCGAGCCGGACGAGTCGGACGAGCCGGACAGGTGGGTGGGACCTGCCGCGTCGGCCGGCAGCAGGGACCGTACCAGCGCTCTCACGGTCGTCACGAACAGCCGCTCGCTGTCCACCGGTCGGGCCAGCGCACGCGCCAGCGCGGGGTCGTCCCCGGCGGTCTCGGTGCGCCACAGGTCGTGCTCGTCGGGGTGCTGGGCGGGGGCCCGCTCGCGGTTGCGCTCCACCAGCACATGTCCGACGACCTGGAACTGCACGGCCCGCACGAACTCGGCTGCACGGGTGCCTCGCAGTCCGGCGGCGTGCGCCTCGCGCACCAGGGCCTGCTGGGCGGGCAGGAACATCCGCTCGGTCAGCCCCCGCTCGTGCACCAGGGCCACCAGATGCGGATGGTCGCGCAGTTGCCGGCGCAGGTCGCCCGCGACGCCGACCACGCGCTCCTCCGGCGTGCGTCCGCGGGGGCGGATCTCGCCCAGCTCGGCCACGGTCCGCTCCACCAGGGCGTCGAGCAGGGCCTCACGGCCGCCGACGTGCCAGTAGATCGAGGTCACGGCGGTGCCCAGCGCCGATGCGAGCGCCCGCATGGTGAGTGCGTCCGGCCCGTGCCGCTTCACCAGATCAGCGGCGGCCTCCAGCACCGCCTCCCGGGTCAGCGCACTCCTCGTCCCGCTCGCCATGATCCTCCCAAGTCGTAGGCGTACGCGTGTCTTTACCCCCGGCTCTTTACCCCGGGCGAGGACTGCTGTAACAGTGTTACAGATGACGGCCCGTCAGAAATGGGGGCCGTCGGACATGGGCGCGCCAGAAGAAGGGCGGTACGACGTATGGCACGCGTACGGTACGGCGCACGGACCGAACGGGAGATCGAGGCGACCCGCACCGCGAGCACGCGGCTTCCCGACATCTGGTCCACCGGGGTGGTGGCCGTCTGGGAGACCGACCCGGACGCGGTCGCGGCGGTGCTGCCGCCACCCCTGAAACCCACCGGCAGCCCGCTCGCGCGGGTCAACATCAGCGCGGTCGACCTGCCCGGATACCCGCTCGGCGCGGGCTCGTTCGCGGTGGCCGCCGCGCACGGTGCGGTCGAGGGCTGGTATCCGCTGGTCATGCCGATGACCCACGAGCGCGCCCTCACGGGCGGACGCGAGGTCTTCGGCGAGCCCAAGAAGCTCGGCGAGGTGACGGTCGAGCGCGACGGCGCGGGCGTGCGCGCGGTCATGAGCCGGCACGGCATCGCCTTCGCCGAGGTGCGCGGCACGGTGGACGCCGAACTGCCGCTGCCGGAGCCGAGCCGCAAGACCGACTTCTACTTCAAGTTCCTTCCCGCGGTGGACGGTTCGGGCTTCGACACCGACCCGGTGCTGGTGCACTGCGTCCGCCACGAGAAGGTGCGCCGACTGGAGCGCGTCGCCGGTGAGGTCGTCCTGCGCGAGTCGGCGTACGACCCGGTGGCCGACCTCCCGGTGCTGCGGCTGCGCGAGATCACCATCGGCGAGAAGACCAGCGACCAGAGCGGCCGGGTCGTCGAACGGGTCGACGCCCAGGCGCTGCTGCCGTACGTCCACCAGCGCTACGACGATCCGCTGCAGATCCTCGACGCGCCGCCCGAGGGGAGCTGAGCCGCATGGACCTGCAGGCCGGACAGGTCGCCGTCGTCACGGGCGCGGCGAGCGGGATCGGACTCGCGATGGCCCGGCGGTTCGCCGCCGAGGGCCTCAAGGTGGTCCTCGCCGACGTGGAGGAGACCGCCCTCGACAAGGCCGCGACGGATCTGCGGGCCGAGGGCGCCGACGTGCACGCGCGCGTGGTCGACGTCGGCGAACGCGCCCAGGTCATGGAGCTGGCCGAGGAGGCCTACGACACCTACGGCGCCGTGCACGTCCTGTGCAACAACGCGGGCGTCGGTTCGGGCGCCGAGGGCCGGATGTGGGAGCACGACCCGAACGACTGGCGGTGGGCCTTCGCCGTCAACGTGTGGGGTGTCTTCCACGGCGTCCAGGCGTTCGTGCCCAGGATGATCAAGTCGGGTCAACCCGGTCATGTGGTCAACACGTCCTCCAGCGACGGCGGGATCGCCCCCCTGCCGACCGCCTCGGTCTACGCGGTCACCAAGGCGGCCGTCGTCACCCTGACCGAGTCCCTGTACGCCCATCTGAAGGCCGAGCACGCGCGCGTGGGCGCCTCCGTGCTCTTTCCGGGGCCGCACATGCTGCGCACCGGCCTGTGGGAGTCGCACCGCAACCGCCCCGCCCGCTACGCCAAGCAGCGCCCGCGCAGGACCCCGTACCGCAGCCTCGACCAGTGGGAGGCGGCGATGCGCGAGGCCGGCAAGGAGATCCGCTTCACGCCCGTCGAGGAGGTCGCCGACCTCGTCGTGGCCGGCCTGCGCGAGGACCGCTTCTGGCTGCTGCCGACGAGCGAGCACAGCGACGCCCAGATCCACGCGCGGTCCCGTTCGATGCTGGACCGGGCGAACCCGTCGTACCTCGAAAGCTTCGTACTCGACTGACCGGGAGGCTGCTGTGACCGACGCTGTTTCCGGCGGGGACCCGTATCTGATCATCTCCTCCGACTGCCACGCCGGACTGCCCACCGAGGAGTACCGGCCCTATCTGGAGTCCCGCTTCCACCGGGACTTCGACGAGTTCCTCGCGGGCCGCGACCGGCGCCGCGAGGAGGCGACGCGGCTCGGCATCCGCAACGAGGCCTTCGCCGACCGGTGGTTCCGGGACAACGAGGAAGGCCTGCGCGGCGGCTGGGACACCGCGCAGCGCCTGAAGGAGCTGGACGGGGACGGTGTCGCCGCCGAGGTGGTCTTCCCGGACGCCGACGCCGTCGACAGCCGCACCGCCGCCCCCTTCGGCGTGGGCCTCGGCCTCTCCGGCGACCAGGACCCCGAGCTGGGCATGGCGGGCGCCAGGGCGCACAACCGCTGGCTCGCGGAGTTCGTCTCCGAACACCCCGAACGGCACTGCGGAGTCGCCCTGTTGCCGATCACCGGCGAGGTGCCCGAGGTCGTCGCCGAGGTCCGCCGGGCGAAGGAGTCCGGCCTGGGCGCCCTGATGATCCCGGCGATGTGGGCCGGCCGGGAGCCGTACCACGACCGGCGCTACGACCCGGTGTGGGCGGCCGCCGCCGAGTGCGGCATGCCGGTCCTCACGCACTCCGGCGCCGCCCCGCGCGAGGAGTACGGCGAGCACCTCGGCATCTATGTGAGCGAGGTGACCTGGTGGCCCGCCCGGCCGCTGTGGTTCCTGCTCTGGTCCGGCGTCTTCGAACGCCACCCGGGCCTGCGCTTCGGCGTGGCCGAGTCCGGCTGCTGGTGGCTGCCGAACCTGCTGTGGTTCATGGACCGCCTCTACCTCGGCGCGCACGGCGGCAAGAAGCTCTCCCCGTTCCAGGAGCTGAAGCGCGCTCCGCACGAGTACCTGGACCGGCAGGTCTTCGTCTGCGCCACCAACACCAAGCGGCGCGAACTGGCCCAGCGGTACGAGATCGGCGTCGACAACATCCTCTGGGGCAGCGACTTCCCGCACCCCGAGGGCACCTGGCCCGACACGCGCGCGTGGCTGCGCCGCACCTTCCACGACATCCCCGTCGCCGAGACCCGCCGCATGCTGGGCCTCGCCGCCGCCGAGGTCTTCGGCTTCGACGTGGCGAAGCTCGCGCCCCTGGCCCGCCGTATCGGCCCGACCCCCGCCGACCTCGGCCAGCCGGCCGACCAGACGGCGGTCGAGGCGTCCTGGGCGCGCTCCCGCGAGACGGGCCGGCACTGGCTGACGGACCACGACTTCCCGGTGCTGGGCCCGGCCTCGGGCCTGCCGACGCCGGAGGCGACCCGATGAACGACGGCTCTGGGGGTGACCTGATGAACGACGACCGCTACACCGTGATCTCCGCCGACTGCCACGCCGGCGCCGATCTCCTCGACTACAAGCCGTACCTGGAGAAGCGCTACCACGACGACTTCGACGTCTGGGCGGCCACCTACGTCAATCCGCACGAGGACCTGCTCGCCGACACGGCCGACCGGAACTGGAACTCCGAGCGGCGCCTTGCGGAGCTGGAGGCGGACGGGATCGTCGCGGAGGTGATATTCCCGAACACCATCCCGCCGTTCTTCCCGTCGAGTTCGCTGATGACGCAGCCGCTGACCGCCGACGACCTCGAGCGGCGCTGGGCGGGCCTGCGTGCCCACAACCGCTGGCTCGCGGACTTCTGCGCGGCCGCACCGGGCCGCCGGGCCGGTGTCTTCCAGATCCTCCTGGGCGACGTCGACGAGGCGGTCAAGGAGATCAGGCGGGCCGCGTCGGCGGGCATGAAGGGCGGCCTGATGCTGCCCGGTGCCCCGCCGGGCTCCGGCCTGCCCGAGCTGTACTCGCGCGCGTACGACCCGATCTGGGCCGCCTGCGCGGAACTCGGCGTCCCCGTCAACCACCACGCGGGCGGCGCCTCACCACCGCTCGGCAACGAACCGGCCGCCCGCGCCGTCTTCATGGTCGAGACGACCTGGTTCTCCCACCGCGCCCTGTGGCACCTGGTCTTCGGCGGTGTCTTCCGCCGCCACCCCGGGCTGAAGCTGGTGCTCACCGAGCAGGGCTCCGGCTGGATCCCCGGCGTCCTCGACATGCTGGACTACTACCACGGCCGGCTGGTGTCGGCGGCCTCGAACGCCGCCACCGCCGAAGCCAGGTTCGGCGCCGGACTGACCGAGAGCATGGGCGAGGCGCCGTCCCGGGTGTGGCGCGAGCACTGCTACGTCGGCGCCAGCTTCATGCGCCCGCACGAGGTGCCGCTGCGCGACCGCATCGGCGTCGACAAGATCATGTGGGGCAGCGACTACCCGCACGACGAGGGCACCCACCCCTACACCCGTGAGGCCCTGAGGTTCGCCTACGCGGGCGTCCCCCGCGAGGAGCTGACCGCCATGCTCGGCGGCAACGCGGCCCGCCTCTACGGCTTCGACCTCGCCCTCCTCGACCCGGTCGCGGCGAAGGTGGGCCCCACGGTGACCGAGGTCGCCGAGCCGCTGCCGGAACCTCCGGCAGACGCGACCAGCCCCGTTTTCGCCCGGGGGGCGTCGCTTCGGGTGTGGTGAGGGCGGGAGCCGGTGATCACGGCTGTCGGCGGCGGTGGGGGAGCGTCGGTGCGGCGCGGGTGGGCGTCGGGGTGCGATCCTCCCTGCTGTGACGGCACCCACCCACCAAGAGGCCCACGGGGGCGCGCTCGGCTCGCGGCTGAACTGGCTGCGGGCCGCCGTGCTCGGCGCGAACGACGGCATCGTCTCCACCGCCGGCATCGTCGTCGGCGTGGCCGGCGCGACCGAGAGCCGGTCCGCCCTGCTCACCGCCGGACTGGCCGGTCTGCTCGCCGGGTCGATGTCCATGGCGGCCGGCGAGTACGTCTCCGTGTCCACCCAGCGCGACTCCGAGGTGGCCGCGCTGGCCCTGGAGAAGCGGGAACTGCGGGAGCAGCCGGAGGCCGAGCTGCAGGAGCTGACCACGCTGCTCGAGGAGCGCGGCCTGTCCCGCGAGGTGGCCCGGGAGGCCGCCGAACAGCTCACCGCGCGGGACGCGCTGCGGGCCCACGCGCGCGTGGAGCTGGGCATCGACCCGGACGACCTGACCAACCCCTGGCACGCCGCCTGGGCGAGCTTCCTGGCCTTCACGGTGGGCGCACTGCTGCCCCTGCTGGCCATCGTCCTGCCCCCGGCCGCCTGGCGGCTGCCCGTGACCGTCGTCTCCGTCCTGGCCGCGCTCGTCCTCACCGGCTGGACCAGTTCCCGGCTCGGTTCGGCGGGCCCCGAGCGGGCGGTGCTGCGCAATGTGGTGGGCGGGGCGCTGGCCATGGGGGTCACCTATGCGGCGGGCAGCCTGCTGGGCGCGGTGGGCGTCTGACCCTCCCCGCGGGTACGGCACCCTCGCCGAGCGGCGACCACCGGCCACGGCGTACCGTGAGGTGCGCTCGACCACCCCCTGAGCACACCGCACGACCCCGCACGAGAAGGACCCTCGCCATGCGCGCCACCACCATCCACGCCCCGTACGACATGCGCGTGGACGACGTTCCCGAGCCGGTGGTGCAGCTGCCCACCGACGCCGTCGTACGGGTGCTGCGCGCCTGTATCTGCGGCAGCGACCTGTGGGCCTACCGCGGCGAGGCGGCCCGGCAGCCGGGCCAGCGCATCGGGCACGAGTTCCTCGGTGTCGTGGAGGAGACCGGCGGCGAGGTGAGCACGGTCAAGCGGGGCGATCTCGTGGTCGCGCCCTTCATGTGGTCCGACGGCGTCTGCGACTACTGCCGCGAGGGCCTGACGACGTCCTGCGAGCACGGCGGCTTCTGGGGCTCCGTCGGCTACGACGGCGGCCAGGGCGAGGCCGTGCGCGTGCCCTTCGCCGACGGCACCCTGGTCCAGCTGCCGGCGGACGCGGCCTCCGACGACCATCTGCTGTCCGCCCTGCTGACCCTCTCCGACGTCCTCGGCACCGGCCACCACGCCGCCCTCGGCGCGGGCGCCCGCCCCGGCGCCACGGTCGCCGTCGTCGGTGACGGCGCCGTCGGCCTGTGCGCCGTCCTGGCCGCCAAGCGGCTCGGCGCCGAGCGGATCATCGCGCTGGGCCGGCACGAGGTCCGTACCGACATCGCGCGCCGCTTCGGCGCCACCGACGTCGTCGCCGAGCGCGGGGACGCGGCCGTCGAGGCGGTCCGGGAACTCACCCGTGGCCAGGGCGCGCACGCCGTCGTGGAGGCCGTAGGCACCGAGCAGTCCATGCGGACGGCGGTCAACATCACCCGCGACGGCGGCGCGATCGGCTTCGTGGGCGTGCCCCACGGCAGCGGCACCGGCCTCGACCTCGGCGTCATGTTCGACCGGAACATCGCCCTGCGCGGCGGTGTCGCCCCGGTCCGCGCCTACATCCCCGAGCTGCTGCCCGACGTCCTGGACGGCACGATCGACCCCTCGCCGGTGTTCGACATGACCGTCGGCATCGAGGGCGTGCCGGACGGCTACAAGGCCATGGACGAGCGCACCGCCCTCAAGGTGCTCGTCACCAACGGCTAGATCTCCTAGGTCGCCTGGATCCGCTGGACCCCGCTAGGTCCAGCGGATCGGCAGCGGCAGCGCGGTGAGCAGTCCCGAGACCGCGACGACCGCGCCCAGGGCGATCACCTCGGCCCGCGCGGGCGTGTACGCGGTCAGCGGGTCGGCGGCGCGGCCGAGCCGTACCCGGGCCCACAGGGCGAGCAGCGCGACGGCGGCGACCAGGATCACCTTGGCCAGCAGGGTGCGTCCGTACGCCGTCGTCGTCAGCTGGTCCAGGATCGTGGCCGACGGCATGCGGCGCAGCGAACTGCACACGCCCGTCGCGGTGATGGCCGCCAGCAGGGCGGCCGCCACGCGCGCGTAGAGGGCGAGCAGCGCGGCCCCGGCCGGGTCGCCCCGCCACCGCCTGAGCAGCCGCAGCGCGGACAGCAGACCGCCGCTCCACAGCGCCGCGCACGTCAGGTGCACCAGCGTCAGACCCGAGCCGATCAGCGGGCTCTGCTCGGTCGTGGGATGCGCGCGCAAGGCCTCCGCGACCACCACCGCGGCCAGTGGCCACACCTGTGCCGCCGGGCGCCGGGCGAGCGCGCACAGGGCCGCCAGCAGAAAGCCGTTGACCTCCAGCAGCGCCAGCCGGCCGTCACGGGAGCCGTACAGGCCGCCGACGTCGATCTGGCCGAGGCGGTGCGGGACCAGATCGCCGGCGGACACCACCGCGGCGAGCGCCAGCGCGGCCACGAATCCGGCCGTGGTGGCGAACGGCGCCCAGCTGCGCGGCCGTTCGGGCGGGGCCCCGGGCAGACGCCGGGCGAGCCGGTGCACGAACAGCTCGCCGAGGGGCACGCTCGCGGCGGCGATCAGCACCGTGCGCAGCAGCCCGATGCCGCCGACCCCCGGCGCGGCGGCTTCCCCCGTGCCGTGCAGCGCCGCCGACGGCCCGAGCAGCGGGATCAGGGCGCCCAGCGCCACCAGGATCACAAGAGCGGCGGCTCGGCCGATGCCGGGCCGCCGGGCGGGGCTCCTCGCGTCGGTCGCCCCGGCGGTCGGTCGTATCAAGCGCACCCCGCGATCTTCGCCAGCCACCGCAGAACCGGGCAAGTCCCGGAAAACGAACGAGGGTACGGCATTTCATGCATGCGTGCGCTTCCGGCTGCCCGCGGATTCAGTGCCGGCGCGCGCTGTCCGACCCCCAGGGCACCGGCGGCCGGGCCCAGTCGGCGGGGCCGCCGGCGAAGGTCACCGGCGGCCGTGCGTGCCGCAGCCGCCCCAGCGGGCCGTCCGTCTCGGTCAGCCAGGCCTCCGGCCCCTCGTACGGCGCCCCGGCGCCCGCGGTCGGCCGGATCCCGTCCGTCAGCCAGTGAGCGGTCCGGGCCAGCGCCAGCCGTACGAGCCGTCCGCCTCCGTCGTACGACTGCTCGGTCAGCGCCCGCAGGACGGCCGCCGCGAGCAGATAGCCGGTGCCGTGGTCCAGCGCCTGCGCGGGCAGCGCGCCGGGCTCCTCGGCCGAGCCCTCGGTCACGGCGATCCCGGTCGCGACCTGCACCAGGCTGTCGAAGCCGCGCCGCGCGGCCCAGGGGCCGTACGCGCCCCACGCCGAGACCTGTGCCACGACCAGATCAGGCCTGCGCGCGAACAACGCCTGCGGGGAGAGCCCGAACCGGTCGAGGGCGCCCGGCCGGTAGCCCGTGACGACGACGTCGGCGGTGGCCAACAGCTCCTCGAAAGCGTCCGGTTCGGCGCCCAGGTCGAGCGTGGCGGACCGCTTCCCGAAGCCCGTGTCGGCGTGCAGGTCGGGGAGTTCGGGAAGCCAGGGGGCGTCCACGCGCAGCACGTCCGCGCCCAGCAGGGCGAGGGTGCGGGTGGCCACCGGGCCGGCGAGGACCCGGGTGAGGTCCAGCACCCGCAGTCCGGCGGCGGGCAGCAGGGGAGCGGTGGCCGGGTCCAGCGGCGCGAGCACGCGCGCGGGCGCGGTGGTCGGCCGCTCGCGCTCGACCAGGGGCCGTGCGGCCACCTCGGCGGCCTGCTCGTGGGCCTGCCACTCCTTCGGGTCGCGCAGGGCCACGGTGAGGCCGCCGGCGCCGTGGACGGCCTCCTCGGCCGCCAGCGCGGAGCACTGGGCGAACCGGGCGGCCACCGCCGCCACCGGGGCGTTCGCCGGCAGGTCCAGTGCGCCGAGCAACCGGGCCCGGTGGTGCGGGTAGTTGGCGTGCGTACGCACCCAGCCGTCGGCGGTCCGCCAGAACCGCGACAGCGGCGCGAAGGCGACCGGCGCCCGCCCGTCGACCAGCAGGTGCCGCTCGCTGTGGAAGGCGGCCGCCACGGCGCCGTCGTCGACCCGGACGGCGGGTACCTCGGCGAGCCCGGCCCGTCGGCCCGCCAGCTCGGCGGCGGCCAGCGCACAGGCGCCGACGCAGGCGCGGGCGAGATCCCGTACGGGAAGGCGCGCCTCCAGCGCGCCCTCCCGCGCCACCGTGGTCAGCCGGGCGAGACGGGCGGGATCGCCGCCCAGGGCGGACCACGCGAACTTGATAGCAGTCATGAATGCACTATGCATTATCGACTGGATCAATATATGCGCGGTCGGCACCCATGCTGCCCGACTGCCCGGCTGCCTGACTGCCCGTGATCGGTTACTCGGTCACCGCGGCCAGTGCGTCCGCCGTGCCGAAGCCGTAGAAGCCGTTGTGGTTCCTCGACCCCTCGCAGACCGCGTCGACCTTGCCGTCACCGTCGATGTCGTACGGGTCCGTGCACGGTGTGGCGTCGGCCTCCGCGTACAGCAGCGCCTTGACCAGCGAGGCCGGTGCATGTGGATGGGTTGACTTGATCAATGCGGCAACGCCCACGACATGCGGGGTCGCCATCGACGTGCCGGACATGTATCCCCACTTGCCGCCCGGCAGCGGGCCCAGGATCTGCCCGCTCGTCGCCGGGGGCTCCGGCTTCTGGTAGGCGGTCGAGTCGCCGCCGGGCGCGGCGATGTCGACGACCCCGAGGCCGTAGTTGGAGTAGGACGACTTCAGGCCCTTGGCGCCCGTCGCCGCGACCGTCACGACCCCCGGCAGCTGGGTCGGTATGTCGTAGCACGTGTGTGGGTCGATCACCCGGTCCGCCGGGGTGCCGTCGTTCGGGGAGGCCGGGTCGGTGATCGAGTCGGACGCGAGGTCGTAGCGCTCGTTGCCTGCCGCCGCGACGTTGACCGTGCCCTTCCTCTCCGCGTACCGAGAGGCCCGGGTGATGGCGTCCACCAGTGCCCTCTGGTCCGGGTCGCCGGTGCAGTTGAAGTACCAGGGGTCGGTGTAGTAGCTGTTGTTGGTCACGTCGACGTGGTGCTCGGCCGCCCACATGAAGCCGCAGACCACGGCCTCGGTGTAGAAGTACCCCTTCGGGGTGGCGACCTTGATGCCGGCCACCTTGACGCCCGGCGCCACGCCCGTGATGCCGACGCCGTTCTTCGCGCCCGCGATCTCCCCCGCCACATGGGTGCCGTGCGGGCTCTCCGTGGTGCTCGGCCGCCAGGACCCGTCCGTCGTGTCGGGCTTGCCGGTGACGCAGTTGGCGGAGTCCGCGCGGTCGAAGTTGGGCGCGATGTCCGGGTGGGTGTCGTCCACGCCGGTGTCGATGACCGCGACCGTGACGTCCGGGCTGCCCAGGGTCTTCTCGTGCGCCTTGTCCGCCTTGATGGCCGGCAGGTCCCACTGGAGCGGTTCCAGCGGGTCCTGACCGTCCGTGGCCTTCGCCTCGGCCACCTGCTCGGCGCTCAGCACCCTCGGCGTGCCGACGTCGGTGGTGGACTGTGCGGGCAGCGGCGCGTTGCGCGTGGCACCGGCCGAGTCCACCCCGGGCACCGCGCGCATCTCCCGGGCGAAGTCGAGGTCGGCCGAGTGGGCGACGATCACACCGATCTGGTCGTAGGCGATCACCACCGAGCCGCCGGCCTCGGTGATCGCCCTGCGCACATGCGCCGAAACGCCGTGCCCCGGAGGGATGTTGACGACATAGCTGAGCAGGGGGCCGTCGGCCGTGGCCGCGGGGGTGCGGTCCGCCGCGGACGCGGTGACGTTCGGCAGGAACGCGAGTGCCGTGGCCAAGGCCATTCCGGCCGGGATCGCGAGAGCGCGGCGGTAGCGCGGCTCGGGCGCAGTCATGGGTCGGTTCTCTCCATTCGTTCGCGGTGCGAGCGTGGCGTGCGGGAAATCCGGGATGCTCGGGAGGTCCGGGTAGTGCGGGAAGGGCCTTGAGCGCTGCGGGAACTGCCTGATCAATGCGGCTACTTGACTACCGGACGGCGCGCGGCGCGTCGACCGCGCTGAAGCCGTAGAAGCCGTAGAAGCCGTAGAAGCCGTTGGCGCTTGACGCGTGCTCCGCCGGTGCAGGCGGCGTCCACTGGTGCAGGCAGAAGCTATCCCCATGGCCCACCGCACAGCAATGTCTTGGCAATGGCTTGCCCAGACCGCTTGCGAAAGAACTCATAGGACTTGAACCGATCTTCGCGTGGCGTCGTGGACCTTGGGCAGAGAGCGTGAGCACCATCGATCCCCCCCGTTCGTCATCGGATCCGCACGCGAGGAGATTTCGTGGCCACCGAGACACCGCCCCCGGCCGCACCGGGGACCCCCCTTCCCTCCACCGAGGAGTTCGCCGAGGTGCAGCAGAGCGCGGAGTTCGGTGAACTGCGCCGCGCCCACCGCTCCTTCGCCTTCCCGCTGACCATCGCCTTCATCACCTGGTACCTGCTGTACGTGCTGCTCTCCAACTACGCGGGCGGCTTCATGGGCACCAAGGTCGTCGGCAACATCAACGTCGCGCTCGTCCTGGGTCTCGCTCAATTCCTCACCACCTTCCTCATCGCCTGGTGGTACGCCCGGCACGCCGCCACCGAACTCGACCCGAAGGCCGAGGCCATCAAGTCCCGGATGGAGGGCGGCGCATGAGCCCCGCAGCGCACACCCTGCTGGCCGCCGGTGAGGCGAGCGAACACCGGACGCTGATCATCACGCTGTTCTCGGTGTTCGTCGCCGCGACCCTCGTCATCACCGTCTGGGCGGGCCGTCAGACCCGGGACGCCGCCGACTTCTACGCCGGTGGACGGCAGTTCACCGGATTCCAGAACGGCCTCGCCGTCTCCGGCGACTACATGTCCGCCGCGTCCTTCCTCGGCATCGCCGGCGCCATCGCCCTGTTCGGCTACGACGGCTTCCTGTACTCCATCGGCTTCCTCGTCGCCTGGCTCGTCGCCCTGCTCCTGGTCGCCGAGCCGCTGCGCAACTCCGGCCGCTACACCATGGGCGACGTGCTGGCGTACCGGATGCGCCAGCGCCCCGTCCGTACGGCGGCGGGCACATCCACCATCGTGGTCTCGATCTTCTACCTGCTGGCCCAGATGGCCGGCGCCGGAGTCCTCGTCTCGCTGCTGCTCGGCATCACCAGCGACGGCGGCAAGATCGGCATCGTCGCCCTGGTCGGCGTCCTGATGATCGTGTACGTCACCATCGGCGGCATGAAGGGCACCACCTGGGTCCAGATGGTCAAGGCGGTCCTGCTGATCCTGGGCGCCCTGCTGCTGACCTTCCTGGTGCTGCTGAAGTTCCACTTCAACATCTCCGACCTGCTCGGCAAGGCCGCCGACAACAGCGGCAAGGGCGCGCCCTTCCTGGAGCCCGGCCTGAAGTACGGCGCCACCGGCACCAGCAAGCTGGACTTCCTCTCGCTCGGCATCGCCCTGGTCCTCGGCACCGCGGGCCTGCCGCACATCCTGATCCGCTTCTACACCGTGCCCACGGCCAAGGCCGCCCGGAAGTCGGTCATCTGGGCGATCGGCCTGATCGGCGCCTTCTACCTGATGACCCTCGCCCTGGGCTTCGGTGCGGCCGCCCTCATCAAGCCGGACGAGATCATCGCCTCCAACAAGGCGGGCAACACGGCGGCACCGCTGCTGGCGCTGCATCTGGGCGGCGTCGACTCCACCTGGGGCGCCGTCCTGCTCGCCAGCATCTCGGCGGTCGCCTTCGCCACCATCCTCGCGGTCGTCGCCGGCCTGACCCTGGCCTCCTCGTCGTCCTTCGCGCACGACATCTACGCCAACGTCATCAAGAAGGGGCAGGCCACCGAGAAGCAGGAGATCGGCGCGGCCCGCTGGGCGACCGTCGGCATCGGCGCGGTCTCGATCCTCCTCGGCGCCCTGGCCCGCGACCTGAACGTGGCCGGCCTGGTCGCCCTCGCCTTCGCGGTCGCCGCCTCCGCCAACCTGCCGACCATCCTCTACAGCCTGTTCTGGAAGCGGTTCACCACCTCGGGCGCCCTGTGGTCGATCTACGGCGGCCTGGTCACCGCCGTCGGCCTGGTGCTGTTCTCACCGGTGGTCTCCGGCAGCCCGGCCTCGATGTTCCCCGACGTGGACTTCCACTGGTTCCCGCTGGAGAACCCCGGCATCATCTCCATCCCCGTCGGCTTCCTGCTCGGTGCCGTGGGCACCCTGCTGTCGAAGGAGGCCCCGGACGCCGGCAAGTACGCCGAACTGGAGGTGCGGTCCCTGACCGGCACCGGAGCACACTGACACCTTCGTACGACGGCCGCGTCGTCCGGGCCTGTACGGTCCTACGACGCGGCCGCCCCGCACCTCGTCGGATCGGGTCGCCGTCGATGTCAGCGGTGTCACGTAGGCTCGTCGGTGACGGGCGGCTCACCCGTGACGGAAACTGAGTGGAGCGAAGAGGGAGGGGGCCCACGTGCTCATCGACACCTACGGCCGAGTGGCCACCGACCTGAGGGTCTCGCTGACCGACCGCTGCAATCTGCGCTGTACGTACTGCATGCCCGAGGAGGGCCTGCAGTGGCTGGCCAAGCCCGACCTGCTCACGGACGACGAGATCGTCCGCCTCATCGACATCGCCGTGCGCACGCTCGGCATCGAGGAGGTCCGCTTCACCGGCGGCGAGCCCCTGCTGCGCCCCGGCCTGGTCGGCATCGTCGAGCGCGTCGCCGCCCTCGCGCCGCGGCCTCAGATGTCCCTCACCACCAACGGCATCGGCCTGAAGCGCACCGCGACCGCCCTGAAGGCCGCCGGTCTGGACCGGGTCAATGTCTCCCTGGACACCCTGCGCCCGGAGGTCTTCAAGACCCTGACCCGGCGCGACCGGCACAAGGACGTGATCGAGGGTCTGGAAGCCGCGCACGCGGCCGGTCTCACCCCCGTCAAGATCAACTCGGTCCTGATGCCGGGGCTGAACGACGACGAGGCCCCCGACCTCCTGGCCTGGGCCGTGGAGCATGGCTATGAACTGCGGTTCATCGAGCAGATGCCCCTGGACGCCCAGCACGGCTGGAAGCGCGACGGCATGGTCACCGCGGGGGACATCCTCGCCTCCCTGCGCACCCGCTTCGACCTCACCCCCGAGGACGCCGGCGCCCGCGGCTCGGCACCGGCGGAGCGCTGGCTGGTGGACGGCGGCCCGCACCGGGTCGGTGTCATCGCCTCGGTCACCCGCCCCTTCTGCGCGGCCTGCGACCGCACCCGCCTCACGGCCGACGGCCAGATACGCACCTGCCTCTTCGCGACCGAGGAGACCGACCTGCGCGCAGCCCTGCGCTCCGACGCCCCGGACGAGGAGATCGCCCGCATCTGGAAGCTGGCGATGTGGGGGAAGAAGGCGGGGGCGGGCCTGGACGACCCGTCGTTCGTGCAGCCGGACAGGCCCATGTCCGCGATCGGGGGCTGAGCGGCCGACCCGAAAGGGCACGCGGACTGCGTGGATGTGCGGCTGCGCCGCGCGGGCGCGAGAGCGCACCGAAGCCGTGACCGACCCCGGTCCTCAGCCGCTTCCTTCCTCCTGCCACTGCGTCAGCAGGACCACGTCCTTGAGGAATCCCCGAACCCCGAGGAACTGCGAAAGATGCTCGCGGTGCTCCTCGCACGCGAGCCATGTCTTGCGCCGCTCCGGCGTATGGATCTTCGGGTTGTTCCACGCCAGCACCCACACCGCAGCGGTGCGGCAGCCCTTGGCGGAGCAGATGGGGGTCTCGTCACTCACGGTTCGTCTCGCAGAAAGAGGCCCGGACAAGGCGACGCCGAGCAGCCACGGGGGGAGCTGCCCGGCGTCGGTCCGTCGCTCCGACGGGGGATGCGGAGCGCGTACGCAGTATGTCACGGGTACCCCGCCGCCCGGCACTGGAACTGCACGATTGATCTGAGCTTTTCTTGAGCTTGACGGGGGGTCGCATTCCGTTTGCGTCGCGCCCGCCGCGTTCACGCCGGGTCGGACCGCTCACCGTGCGCCCCCGTCGGATGAGCTGCCGCGTCCTCCGGAACGGATTCCGCCTCCGGCTCCTCCGCCCGCGGCGGCGTGATCATCGGCCGCATCGGCGCGGTGACGAACGTCGAGGGCAGCGACGGCGGCCGCTCCCGGCCCGCGTTCGCGATCACCACGGCCACATAGGGAAGCAGAACGCCCGCCACGAGCGCGACGACGGCGACGTACCGCTCGACGTTCCACAGCGTGACGGCGAGGATCACCGACGCCGTGCGGATCGTCATCGAGATGACGTACCGCCGCTGCCGGCCCCGTACATCCTCGGCGAGTCCCGTCCGGGCACCGGTGATCCGGAAAACCTGGGCGCCGCCACCGTGCTGTTTCCGCATCACATTCCACCATCCGCCCGCATCGGACTCTCCCCCGGCCCGCACCGTCGTCCCAGGCCCGGCGGGGAACCGGCCGGGACCTCTCCCACGTTACGCCGCGGCTGCGCCGCCTACGAGACCGGGTCGCCCGCTGCCTGCGGTAATCCCCTCGGCACTGCCGCGCACGGGGGACCCCGACATGCGCCGTACGGCGCACCGACCCACACTGGCCGTAATGCTCACGTCGAGCCGTACGAGGAGGCAGTCATGGGCTGGTTGTGGGCGATCATCGTCGGATTCGTGCTGGGCATCATCGCCAAGGCGGTCATCCCGGGCAAACAGCACAGCCCGCTGTGGCTGACCACCATCTGCGGCATTCTGGGCGCCATCGTGGGCAACGCGGTCGCCCGCGCCGTGGGAGTCGCGGCGACCCCCGGCATCGACTGGAGCCGGCACATCTTCCAGCTGGTGGCCGCGATCATCATCGTCGCGGCCGTGGACGCCCTCTACATGGCGACGCTGGGGAAGAAGAAGCAGCAGCGCGTCGGAGCCTGACAACCCGCTGAGGGGAGGCGCCCCGAAAGGGGCGCGGGGAACTGCGCGATCGACCACGACGAAGCCGCAGTCGCCAGATCACCCACGCCCCGTTCGGCGCTCAGGCGCCCGTGACCTCCACCGCGGCCAGGTTCTTCTTCCCTCGCCGCAGCACCAGCCACCGCCCGTCCAGCAGCTCCTCGGCCGCCGGCACCGCATCCTCGGCGGCGACCTTCACGTTGTTCACGTAGGCCCCGCCCTCCTTCACGGTCCGCCGCGCCGCGGACTTACTGGCGACGAGCCCGACCTCGGCGAACAGATCGACCACGGGACCCAGCTCGGCGACCTGGATGTGCGGCACCTCGGACAGCGCCGCGGCCAGCGTCCTGCCGTCCAGATCCGCCAGCTCGCCCTGCCCGAAGAGAGCCTTCGACGCGGCGATCACCGCCGCCGTCTGGTCGGCGCCGTGCACCAGCGTCGTCAGCTCCTCGGCGAGCGCCCGCTGCGCGGCGCGAGCCTGCGGACGCTCCTCGGTCTGCCGCTCCAGCTCCTCGATCTCCTCGCGGGACCTGAAGCTGAAGATGCGCAGGAACTTGGCGACGTCCCGGTCGTCGGCATTGACCCAGAACTGGTAGAACGCGTACGGCGTGGTCATCTCGGGGTCGAGCCACACCGTGCCGGACTCGGTCTTGCCGAACTTGGTGCCGTCCGCCTTGGTGATCAGCGGGGTGCCGAGCGCGTGCACCACGGCGTCCGGCTCGACCCGGTGGATCAGGTCGGTGCCGGAGGTGAGATTGCCCCACTGGTCGCTGCCGCCGGTCTGCAGCGTGCAGCCGTACCGCCGGTACAGCTCCAGGAAGTCCATGCCCTGCAGGATCTGGTAGCTGAACTCGGTGTAGCTGATGCCCGCTTCGGAGTTGAGCCGACGGGAGACGGCCTCCTTGGCGATCATCTTGTTGACCCGGAAGTGCTTGCCGATGTCCCGCAGGAACTCGATGGCCGACAGGCCCTGGGTCCAGTCCAGGTTGTTGACCATGACCGCGGCGTTCGGGCCCTCGAAGTCCAGCAGCGGCTCGATCTGCGCGCGCAGCCGCTCCACCCACTGGGCGACGGTCTCGGGCGCGTTCAGCGTGCGCTCCGCGGTGGGCTTCGGGTCACCGATCAGACCGGTGGCCCCCCCGACCAGGCCCAGCGGGCGGTGGCCCGCCTGCTGGATGCGGCGCATCGTCAGGATCTGCACCAGGTTGCCGAGGTGCAGGCTGGGCGCGGTCGGGTCGAAGCCGCAATAGAACGTGACGGGACCGTCCGTGAACGCCTTGCGCAATGCGTCCTCGTCCGTGGAGAGGGCGATGAGCCCCCGCCACTTCAGCTCGTCGACGATGTCCGTCACGGTTCTCTTGTCTCCTCGGTGATCTTCGGGCAGCCGGACGACGCCCGACTGCGAACGCCTACGAGGTTATACGCCCTGACTGACAGAGCTCATGTTGAAATCCGGGATCCGCAGCGCGGGCATCGCGGCCCGGGTGAACCAGTCGCTCCACTCGCGCGGCAGCGTCTTCTCCGTACGCCCCGCCTCCGTGGCCCGCCGCAGCAGGTCCACCGGCGACTCGTTGAACCGGAAGTTGTTCACCTGCCCGGTCACCTCGCCGTTCTCCACGAGGTACACGCCGTCCCGGGTCAGGCCCGTGAGCAGCAGCGTCGCCGGGTCGACCTCGCGGATGTACCACAGGCAGGTCAGCAGCAGGCAGGGCCCGCCACGGTCGGTGTCCGCGACCATGTCCTGCAGCGAGCGGTCGTTCCCGCCGTCCAGGATCAGGTTCCCCAGCGCCGGGGCCACGGGCAGCCCGGTCAGGGCCGCGCTGTGCCGGGTGGTGGTCAGGTGCCTCAGCACGCCCTGGCCGATCCACTCGGTGGCGTGGGCCGGCAGCCCGTTGTCGAACACGGACTGG
The DNA here is from genome assembly GCF_001514035.1 of Streptomyces yokosukanensis. Taxonomy (GTDB): domain Bacteria; phylum Actinomycetota; class Actinomycetes; order Streptomycetales; family Streptomycetaceae; genus Streptomyces; species Streptomyces yokosukanensis. Next base: position 466,764 of record NZ_KQ948213.1, read on the forward strand.
TCGCCGCCCGAGGAGTGGGCGACCACGAACGGCGAGCACTCCAGGCCCGGCTCGTTCGGGTCGCTGCGCAGGGTCAGCGGCAGCTCCGAGAGCCTGTCGCCGACGCGGGTGCCGCCGCCCGGCTTGGAGAAGACCGTGCGGCCCTCGGCCGCGTCCCGGCCCGACGCCGACCACAGCTGGTAGATCAGCAGGTCCGCCACGGCCGTGGGCGGCAGCAGCGTCTCGTAGCGGCCCGCGGGCAGCTCCACCCGCCGCTCGGCCCAGCCGAGCCGTACGGCCAGCTCGGCGTCGAGCGCGCCCGGGTCGATGTCCTTGAAGTCCCGTGTGGAGCGGCCTGCCCAGGCCGAGCGGGTGTGGTCGGGCGACTTGGCGTTCAGCTCCAGCGTGCCGGTGGGCTGGTCGTGCCGCAGACGCAGTCCGGTGGACGTACCCAGGTACGTCGAGACCAGCTCGTGGTTGGCGAAGCCGTACAGCTCCCGGCCGCCCGCACGCGCGCGTGCGAACGATTCGCCGAGCGCCGGCGCGAAGTCGGCGAACACGGCGGAGGAGGTCTCGGCCGGCGCGTCCGTGAAGTCCGGCGCCTCCGGCACGTCGACGACCAGCGGCTGCGCGTCCTCGGCGGGCTCTGCCCCACGCGCGGCGCTCTCGGCGGCCCGCACCAGCGGCTCCAGCTCCCGCGCGGTGACCGCCGAGCGCGACACGACACCGGAGGCCGTGCCCTCCTTGCCGTCCACGGTCGCGATCACGGTGAGCGTACGACCGCGCGTCACACCGTTCGTGGTGAGCGCGTTGCCCGCCCAGCGCAGGTTGGCGGTGGAGTGCTCGTCGGCGATGACGACACAGCCGTCGGCCCGGGACAGCGCGAGCGCCTGCTCGACGATCTCGTGCGGCTTGTTCGTACGGGCGCTCATCGACCGGCCTCCTGCGTGGTGTTCAGAATGTTGACGCCCTTGAAGAGAGCGGACGGGCACCCGTGCGACACGGCGGCCACCTGTCCGGGCTGGGCCTTGCCGCAGTTGAAGGCACCGCCGAGGACATAGGTCTGCGGACCGCCCACCGCGGCCATCGAGCCCCAGAAGTCGGTCGTGTTCGCCTGGTAGGCGACGTCCCTCAGCTGCCCGGTGATCCGCCCGTTCTCGATCTTGAAGAAGCGCTGCCCGGTGAACTGGAAGTTGTACCGCTGCATGTCGATGGACCAGGACCGGTCGCCGACCACGTAGACACCCCGGTCGACGCCGCCGATCAGGTCCTCGGTGGACAGCCCGGCCGGGTCCGGCTGGAGCGAGACGTTGGCCATGCGCTGCACCGGCACATGCGCGGGGGAGTCGGCGTAGGCGCACCCGTTGGAGCGGTCGAACCCGGTGAGCCGCGCGATCCGCCGGTCCAGCTGGTAGCCGACCAGCGTGCCGTCCTTCACCAGGTCCCAGGACTGCGCCGCGACGCCCTCGTCGTCGTACCCGATGGTCGCGAGGCCGTGCTCGGCGGTGCGGTCGCCGGTGACGTTCATCAGCTCGGAGCCGTACCTCAGCTTGCCCAGCTGGTCGAAGGTGGCGAAGGAGGTGCCGGCGTAGGCGGCCTCGTAGCCGAGCGCGCGGTCCAGCTCGGTGGCGTGGCCGATGGACTCGTGGATGGTCAGCCACAGATTGGACGGGTCGACCACCAGGTCGTACAGGCCCGGCTCCACGCTCGGCGCCCGCATCTTCTCCGCCAGCAGCTCCGGGATCCGCTCCAGCTCCTCGTCCCAGTCCCAGCCGGTGCCGGTCAGATACTCCCAGCCCCGGCCGGCCGGGGGCGCGAGGGTCCGCATCGAGTCGAACTCGCCGCTGGAGTCGTCCACCGACACCGCGGTCAGCTCCGGATGCAGCCGCACCCGCTGCTGGGTCGTCACGGTCCCGGCGGTGTCGGCGTAGAACTTGTTCTCGTGCACGGTGAGCAGCGAGGTGTCCACATGGCTGACCCCGTTCGCGGCCAGCAGCCGTGCGCTCCACTGCGCCAGCAGCGCGGCCTTCTCCTCGTCGGGCACCGAGAAGGGATCGATCTCGTACGACGACACCCACGTCCGGTCCGCGTGCACCGGCTCGTCGGCCAGCTCGACATGCTCCTGCGCGCCTGCGGCCTTGATGACCTGAGCGGACAGCTTGGCCATGGCCACCGCCTGGGAGGCCACCCGGGCGGCCGCGTCCATGGTCAGATCCACACCGGAGGCGAAGCCCCACGTGCCGCCGTGCACGACCCGGACCGCGTAGCCGAGGTCGGTGGTGTCCGACGATCCGGCGGGCCTGGCGTCCCGCAGCCGCCAGGACGCGCTGCGCACCCGCTCGAACCGGAAGTCCGCGTGCTCGGCCCCGAGCGCACGCGCGCGTGCCAGCGCGGCGTCGGCGAGGGACCGTAGGGGAAGCGCCGTGAAGGCTTCGTCGATGGAATGAGGCACCGAGGTCTCCCTGCTGTCGTGGCCTGTCGGGTCCGATCATGTCGTGGACGTGCCCCGCGGACTACACGGTTTCCCTCCCGCGCCGGTCTTTCTGTAGGGATCCGACAGGGACTCACTCGCGCCACTGTCGGTGCCCGATTGCCCGAGCGAGCGGCGCTACCGATAGGTTTTTGACGAAGCCGCCTGTCATCGACGTGTTCGGGCGGCGGGTACGACTGCTGCAGACCGCTAGGGAAAGGGTGATCCGTTGAGCCGCTCGGTTCTCGTCACCGGAGGAAACCGGGGCATCGGCCTCGCCATCGCCCGCGCATTCGCCGATGCCGGGGACAAGGTCGCGATCACGTACCGCTCGGGTGAGCCGCCGGCCGGGTTCCTCGGCGTCAAGTGCGACATCACCGACCCGGAGCAGGTGGAGCAGGCCTACAAGGAGATCGAGGACCAGCACGGTCCGGTCGAGGTCCTCGTCGCCAACGCCGGCGTCACCAGGGACCAGCTCCTGATGCGCATGTCCGAGGAGGACTTCACCTCGGTCATCGACACCAACCTCACCGGCACCTTCCGCGTCGTCAAGCGGGCCAACCGCGGCATGCTGCGCGCCAAGAAGGGCCGCGTCATCCTGATCTCGTCCGTGGTCGGCCTGCTCGGCTCCGCGGGTCAGGCGAACTACGCCGCCTCCAAGGCCGCCCTGGTCGGCTTCGCGCGCTCCCTCGCCCGTGAGCTGGGCTCGCGCAACCTCACCTTCAACGTCGTCGCGCCCGGTTTCGTCGACACCGACATGACCAAGGCACTCACCGACGAGCAGCGCCAGGAGATCGTGTCCAAGGTGCCGCTCGGCCGTTACGCGCAGCCGGAGGAGATCGCCGCGACGGTGCGGTTCCTCGCCTCGGACGACGCCTCGTACATCACTGGAGCCGTCATCCCTGTTGACGGCGGACTGGGAATGGGTCACTGATCACCATGAGCGGAATCCTCGAGGGCAAGCGCGTCCTGATCACCGGTGTGCTGATGGAGTCCTCCATCGCCTTCCACGCGGCCAAGCAGGCCCAGGAGCAGGGCGCGGAGATCATCCTGACCGCGTTCCCGCGACCCACGCTGACCGAGCGCATCGCCAAGAAGCTGCCGAAGCCCACCAAGGTCATCGAGCTGGACGTGACGAACGAGGAGCACCTCGCGCGGCTGGCCGACGTCGTGGGCGAGGAGCTGGGCGGCCTCGACGGCGTCGTGCACTCCATCGGCTTCGCGCCGCAGGACGCGCTCGGCGGCAACTTCCTCAACACCCCGTTCGAGTCGGTGGCCACCGCCATGCACGTCTCGGCGTTCTCCCTGAAGTCCCTGACCATGGCCTGCCTGCCGCTGATGCAGAACGGCGGCTCGGTCGTCGGCCTCACCTTCGACGCCCAGTTCGCCTGGCCGCAGTACGACTGGATGGGCCCGGCCAAGGCCGCCCTGGAGGCCACCAACCGCTACATGGCGCGTGACCTGGGCAAGCAGAACATCCGCTGCAACCTCATCTCCGCGGGCCCGATCGGCTCCATGGCCGCCAAGTCCATCCCGGGCTTCGGCGAGCTGGCCTCCGTGTGGGACAGCCGCTCCCCGCTGGAGTGGGACCTGAAGGACCCGGAGCCGGCCGGCAAGGGCATCGTCGCCCTGCTGAGCGACTGGTTCCCGAAGACCACCGGCGAGATCATCCACGTCGACGGCGGTCTGCACGCGATCGGCGCGTGACCGCCGCCGACGCATGAGCGACGGCCGAGGCCCGCGTCCCTTCCGGGGCGCGGGCCTCGGCCGTGCCGCAGGGGACACGGGACACGTCGACGGGGACGCGGCGACGGCCTGGGGCGAGGCACCGCGGTGCGCCACGGTGGGGACGGCGACACCGACAGCGCACCGGTGGACACCGGGCCCGCCATGACCGTACGGCTCGCGGGTCGGTGCCGGAGGGAAGTCCGCCCCGTCCGGCTCAGCCGCCGGAGCGCGCGCTGAACCGGTCCGGCCGGCACAGGAACGGATAGCTCGCGGCCTCGGCCGCCGCCGCCTCCGCGTCCCCGGCGCGGATCGCGTCCACCAGGCGGGCGTGGTCCATGTGCGTCTCGGGGGTCAGCTCCGCGCCCACGTCCGCGCGCAGCCAGTCCCGCAGCACCTCGCCCAGATCGGCGTACATCGCCGTCATCACGTCGTTGTGCGAGGCGGCCACGACGGCCAGGTGGAAGGTGGCGTCGGCCGCCACGAAGGCCTCCGCGTCGCCCGTCTCCCAGGCCTCCTCGCGCCGCTCCATGAGCGCGTCCAGCTGCTTGAGGTCCTTCTCGGTGCGCCGTTCGGCGGCCAGTTTCGCCGCCGCCGACTCCAGGGCCGCGCGCAGCTCCGCGATGTGCCGGGGGTCGGCGCCGGCGAACCGGCGGTGCATCACACCGGCCAGCTCGCTCGTCGCCACCACATAGGTGCCGGAGCCCTGCCGGATGTCCAGCAGTCCGTTGTGCGCGAGCGCGCGGACGGCCTCGCGCACCGTGTTGCGGGCGACACCGAGCTGCTCGACCAGCTCCGGCTCCGTCGGGATACGCGAGCCGACCGGCCATTCGCCGGAGGTGATCTGGCTTCGCAACTCCGCGATGACCTGCTCGGACAGCGCCGAACGGCGCGGGTGGCTCAAGGGCATGGCACACCTTCGCACGACAGTCCCGGGCCTGGACGCTCCGAGAGTGGACAACCAATCATCCCATGATTCTATGATGGGTCTCATGGCATGTGAGGAAACCCGGACAGTGGAGACCCGTACGGCGATGTCATCGCCCGAACGCGGTACGGCCGCCGCGACGAGAACCCCCGAGACGACCCCCGGCGCGAGCCGCACGCGCGCGTGGACGACCCGCCTGGTCGTCGTGGGCATCGTGCTGTCCGCGCTGAACCTCCGTCCGGCCATCACCAGCCTCGGCGCGCTCCTGGAGGAGGTCCGCGACGGGCTCGGCATGAGCGGGAGCGTGGCGGGCCTGCTCACCTCCGTGCCCCCGCTGTGCTTCGCCGTCTTCGGCGTCACCGCCCCCCGGCTCGCCCGCCGCTTCGGGCCGGCCGCCGTCGTGTGCGCGGGCATGGTCGCCATCACCACGGGCCTGCTGATACGGCCGTTCCTCGGCGGCACGGTCGGCTTCCTGGCGGCCAGCGCGCTCGCCTTGATGGGCATCGCCGTCAGCAATGTGCTCATGCCGGTCATCGTCAAGCGCTGGTTCCCCGACCGGGTCGGCTCCATGACCGGCCTGTACTCGATGGCCCTCGCCCTCGGCACGTCGCTCGCCGCCGCCGTCACCGTGCCCCTGACCGACGCCATGGGCGGCAGCTGGCGGTCCGGCCTCGCCGTGTGGGCCGTCCTCGCGGGCACCGCCGTGCTGCCCTGGCTGCCGCTCGTACGCGGCCGCGCCGCCGCGTCCGCACCGCCGCAGGAGCGCCCGGCGCGGGAACACCACGCGTCCGTGGCGCAGCCCGCGCCCCTGCGCATCACCCGTAGCCGCACCGCCTGGGCGCTCGCCGCCTTCTTCGGCCTCCAGGCCACCGCCGCGTACATCACCATGGGGTGGATGCCGCAGATCTTCCGGGACGCCGGTGTCCCGGCCGGCACCGCGGGCGTGCTGCTCGCCGTGACCATGGCGATGGGCGTGCCGCTGGCCTTCGTCATCCCGCGGGTCGCCACCCGCCTGCCCCACCAGGGGCCCATCGTGCTGGTCCTGGGCGTGTGCGGGCTCGCCGGATACGCCGGCCTGTACCTCGCGCCCGCCGGCGGCGCCTGGGCCTGGGCCCTGCTGCTCGGCATCTCCAACTGCGCCTTCCCGCTGGCCCTGACGATGGTCGGGATGCGGGCCCGCAGCGGCCAGGGCGTGGCCCAGCTGTCCGCGTTCGCGCAGAGCACCGGCTACCTGATCTCCATCCCCGGCCCGCTGCTGGTCGGCGTGCTCTACCAGCAGAGCGGCGGCTGGGGGGTGCCGATCGCCCTCATGGCGGCCCTGATGGTGCCGCAGATGGTGGTCGGCTTCCTGGCGGGCCGCGACCGCACGGTGGAGGAGGAGGCGACCGCGGGCTGACCTTCGCGGGTGGGTCCCGCGGGGGTGGTGTGCCGACCCCGGCGCCGGGCGCCCGAGGGCGGGTGCGAAACTGGGCGCATGCAGCCTGTGCTCGACCCGAACCCGCAGAACGGCCAGAAGAAGATGGTGATCGTCTTCGGCTCGTTCTTCGCCATCTTCGTGATCATCGCCATCGTCGCGACCCTCGCCTCCCCGTGACGGCCGCTTCCCGGACCGCCTCCGCGGGCGGATGGTGGGGCTAGCCCCACCATCCCCTAGGGGGTGAGGGTCAGGGTCAACTGGGTGGAAGTCCGGATGGGTTGGCGGCCCCGGATTCCGTAGCTTCGAGATGTGACCGCACGACGCGGTCACGGACCCGCTCGAAGCCCCACGGAGGCGATCATGTCGGCCCGCACCCACTCCCGGCCCCACCCGGCGACCACGGGCGGCGTGGACATCCGGCTGCCCTGGTGGGCCCTCGCGCTGCCCGCGCTCGCCTTCATCGCGCTGCTCGTGCTCATACTGAACCCGTCCGACGCACACGCGGCGAGCAGCGACCCCGCGATCACGCATCTCTTCGAGCGCGCCCAGCAACTTCTCACGCGCTGACCACAAGCCCCTGTGCGCGGTGAATCCGCATGTCAACTCCCTGCGCCGCACGGCCCGTTTCATGCGAAGCTGGGCGCCATGAGCGTCGAACAACCTCGCAGGATCGTCCTCCTCCGGCATGCGAAGGCCGACTGGGGCCAGGAAGCCGACCACGAACGGCCCCTCGCGGAGCGCGGCCGTCAGGAAGCCCCGGTCGCGGGCCGCAGGCTGGCGGACACCGGAATCGCCCTGGACCTGGCCCTGTGCTCCACCGCGGTCCGGACCCGCGAGACCTGGAAGCTCGCCGTCCAGGAGTTCCCGCAGCGACCGAGGACCGTCTATGAGGAGCGGGTCTACGAGGCCTCCCTGGGCGAGCTGATCGCCCTGCTCAACGAGACACCGGACGACGTGCGCGACCTCGTCCTGATCGGCCACAACCCGGGCGTCCACGCGCTCGCCGACGCCCTCGCGGGAGAAGCCGACGGCGATCTCCTCGCACGGATGAACCAGAGCGGCTTCCCGACCGCCGCCTTCGCGGTGCTCAGCTTCGAGGGCTCCTGGAAGTCCGTGGAGCACGGCGTGGCCAAGCTCGTGGACTTCTGGACTCCGCACAGCTGACGGACGAAGGGGCCCGGCACCACAGAGGCGGCACCGGGCCCTGGGGTGTCCCGGACGGCCGGAGCGGGGTCAGTCCTCGTCGTGCGTGTCCGCCGCCTCGACCTCTTCGCGGGTGATGCCCAGCAGATACAGGACGGTGTCGAGGAAGGGGAAGTTCACCGCCGTGTGCGCCGCCTCGCGGACCACCGGCTTGGCGTTGAAGGCGACACCCAGCCCGGCCGCGTTCAGCATGTCCAGGTCGTTGGCGCCGTCGCCGATCGCCACCGTCTGTGACAGCGGCACCCCGGCCGCCGCGGCGAACCGGCGCAGCAGCCGCGCCTTGCCCGCGCGGTCCACGATCTCGCCGGTGACCCGGCCGGTGAGCCTGCCGTCGACGATCTCCAGCGTGTTGGCCTGCGCGAAGTCCAGGCCGAGCCGTTCCTTCAGATCGTCCGTGACCTGGGTGAAGCCACCTGAGACGACCCCGACCTGGTAGCCGAGCCGCTTCAGCGTGCGGATCAGGGTGCGGGCCCCCGGGGTCAGCCGGACCTCGTTGCGCACCTTCTCCACCACCGAGGCGTCCAGCCCCTTCAGCAGCGCCACGCGCGCGTGCAGCGACTGCTCGAAGTCCAGCTCCCCGCGCATCGCCGCCGCCGTCACCTCGGCGACCTTGTCCTCACAGCCGGCGTGCGCCGCGAACAGCTCGATGACCTCGTCCTGGATCAGGGTCGAGTCCACGTCCATCACCACGAGACGCTGAGCGCGCCGGTGCAGCCCCGCCGCCACCACGGCCACGTCGACACCCAGTGCCGCCGCGTCGGAGGCGAGAGCGGTGCGCAGCGGCTCGGTCTCCACACCGGAGACGGCGAACTCCACAGCCGTCACCGGGTACTTGGCGAGACGGAAGATACGGTCGATGTTGCCGCCGGTCTTCGCGATCCGGGCGGCGATGGCGGCTGTCGACTCGGCGGTCAGCGGATGGCCGAGGACGGTCACCAGCGAGCGCCCGAGGCCGCGCGGCTGGTTGTCGCCGTGCCCCGAGATGATCTCCGCCTGCATCTTCATCGACTCGGCCCAGCTGTGCACGGTCGCCCGCAGATCGCCCTCCAGGCCGGCCGGAGGCTGGGTGACCAGCACACACAGCACCAGGCGACCCCGGGTGACGACCTGCTCGATGTCGACCACGTCCACGAGATACGCGGCGAGGGTGTCGAAGAGGCCCGCCGTGATGCCCGGCCTGTCCTTGCCGAAGATCTTGACAAGGAGAGTGGGGACCTCGGGGGTCTGTGAAGCAGCGGTCTGCGAAGCGCTCATGGTGTCACCACCGTATCCGGCACCCAGTGCCGTCCGCCGCCGAGGTCCGCCTGACGGACACGGAACAATGGGTGTCGCCCCGGTGTCAGGGATCTTGCGACCGCGAGACACCTCGCGCGCCCGGCACGGCGGCCCCGGCTCCACCACGACTGTGCCACGAGATGCCCTGACGGGCAGGGCCGGGGGCGATCCCGGGCGGCTGCTCCGGCCGAGTCACCCGCGGTGCCCCGGCTTCCCCGGCGGCGCTGAGGGCGGCCGCCCGCCGGCACCGTCCTGCCCGGCCTCCGGCGCCGCGTCGCGCAGGTCCTCCGGCACCTGGAGATGGAGATAGGGGTTCGTGTCCGGGTTCGGCGGCCGATACGGCGCACTCGGTGCGTACGGCCCAGGACCACCGTCCTCCCCAGGTCGCCGGCCACCTCCTGCACCGGAGCCGCTCCCGGTCGATGCCCCCACCGCCCCGCCTCGCTCTACCGGCCCGTGCCGCCCCACCGACCCGTGCCGCTCTGCCGGCATGCCCGCCTCCGCCGCCCCGCCCCGCTCCGGCGGCCACTCTCGCTCCGCCGCCCCCCGCTTCGCCGTCGCGCCACGCCCCGCCCGGCCTCCCGCTGCCTCCGTCGCCCCCACCGCCCTCGCCTCCGCTGCCTCGCCCACCCGTGGCGCCTGCGCCCCCACCGCCCCGGTCGTCCGTACGGCCCGCACCCCCACCGCCCCGGTCGCCCAAGCCGTCAGGGCTCCGCCCGCTCCCGCGCCCGCTCCCCACGCCGCGCCGAGCAGGAGAGCCGCGCCGAGGTGGCCGTGCAGACGGAGGGCCGTGCCGAGGGCGTCGGCGCCGAGGACGGACAGGGAGGCGGTCAGGGAGACGTCCGTCAGACGGGCGAGCAGCGGCAGGGCGAGCGCGGTGCTGATGCCGAGGCCCAGGGCGCACCGGGCGGCGAGCCCGAGGGCGCTGTCGGGCGGTCGCAGTACCGGCGTGCGCAGCGCGGTCAGGACACCGGCCGGCAGCATCGCCAGGGCCGCCGCCACGGCCAGCAGCCACACCCGGCCGTCCAGCTCGGCCAGACGGCCCAGCGTCACGGGCCCGTCGGACCGTGTGCCGAGGAGCCGGTCCAGCGGGTGCGGGAGGAACCCGGCGAGGACGCCGGTGGCGTGGCCGTCCCAGGGGACGAAGAGACCGAGGGGAAGGCCGAGCCAGACGCCGTTCGGCGCACCGAGCAGGGCCGCGCCCGCGATCCGCCCCGGGTGGTCGTCGCCGATCGCCGCGTACGCCGCCGCCGCGAGCCCCGCCGCGACGGCCGTCAGCAGTACGGTCACGAGCGCCGAGACCGCGGGCCGTACCACCCGGTGCACGACGGACCAACCGGGCGGAAGGGGGGTGCGCCGGGAGGCGAGCAGGGCGATCAGCAAGGCGCCGCTGCACCAGCCCGCGCCACCGAGGAGCGTGGCCGCCGTGTCCACCCTGAAGCCGACCGCGGCCTTGGCATGGACGAGGGCGTCGATCCGGTGCGGCGCGAGCGAGCCGCCGTCGACGGTGACGACGTCATGACCGGCCTGGGCGAGAGCGGCCAGCATCGCCACGAAGAGCGCGACCACCGTGCCCGCGCGGACAAGGAGTTCGGCGGGCGCGACGGCAACTCCGGCCGTACGCAGGGACCGTAGGAAGAACCACGACACCAGCAGGGCACCGACCAGGCCCACCCCGAGTGGCGCGATCTCGACGGCGATGTGGGACTCCGCGCCTTTCAGGCCGAAGGCGGACACATTGCCCGACGGTGTGACCGAACCACCCGCCCCGAGTGCCACAACGGCCGCCGTCATGGGGCCCAGTGGACCCGCCGCGTCCGCCTTCAGGAGGTGCAGGCCGAGCGCGGCCGTGCCCGCCATTGCCGTCAACGCCCAGCTCACCGCGGCGATCGCGGACAGCAGGACGTCCCTGACGGGCACCGCCGAAGCGCGTCGCGCGCGCCCGGCACTCCCGCCGGCCCTCATGGCGGTGTTCATCGCAGCCCCCCGATCCGCTTCCTGGCAGACCCCCACACGCGGCGCGGCCGCGCTTGTCCCCCTCGCCGGAATTACCACTCTCCGGCCCGGTTTCAACCCCGTCGAGGGGGCGAGTTGGAGCGCGCGCGGGCGCTCATGACAAGGCCCGGCTTTCGGTCAGAGGGCGGAGCCTGGAATAGTTCCCCACGATGTTCGACATCCCTAGACTCCCTGTGATGGGGGTAACTTCGGGGGACAACTCAGTGGGGCATGGAGTGCCGGAACTCGTACTGGAATCAAACGGACAGACCTGGACGCTCGACCCGTCCAGGCCCTACACCCTCGGCCGCGATCCGCAGGGTGACATCGTCTTCGACGACGCCAGGGTGTCCTGGCGGCATGCGACGGTCAGCTTCAACGGCCGCAGTTGGGTCATCGAGGACCACGGCAGCACCAACGGCACCTTCGTGCAGGGCCGGCGGATCCAGCAGATGGAGATCGGTCCGGGCGCGGCGCTGCACCTCGGCAACGCGACCGACGGACCGCGGCTGAACCTCTCCGGAGCCGCCGCCGGCCAGCAGCAGCCGGCGCCGTACGCCGCGCAGGGCGCCGGCGCGCCCGGCTGGGCTCAGCCGGCCCCGCAGCAGGCGGCCGCCGCACATCAGCAGGCGGCCGGCGCACCGCCGCAGGCATCGATCCCGCAGCAGGCGCCCGCGCAGCCGCAGGCCCCGCAGCCGGACTGGCAGCAGCAGGCGCCCGCGTTCCCGCAGCAGCAGTCGGCTTCCGCCGATCAGTTCGCGCAGCAGGCACCCGGTGGTGGCGCGGGGGCGCCGTCGGCCCACGGCGACCGCAGCCCGACCACGTTCCACCAGTTCTCCCTCGGCCGGGTCATGCGCATCGGCCGTGCCCTGGAGAACGACCTGGTCGTCTCCGACCTGCAGGTCTCCAGGAATCACGCCGAGTTCCACGCCACGCCCGACGGCCGTCTGGAGATCCGCGACCTCGGGTCGCACAACGGCACCTACGTCAACGGCCAGCCGATCGCCAAGGGCGGCTCGGTGCAGCTGGGCCCGGCCGACATCGTCGGCGTCGGCCACTCCACCTTCCGTATCGTCGGCGATCGGCTCGAGGAGTTCGTCGACACCGGTGAGGTCTCCTTCTCCGCGCGCCATCTGACCGTCACGGTCGACGGCGGCAAGCAGATCCTGAAGGACGTCTCCTTCGGCGTCCCGGAGAAGTCCCTGGTCGCGGTCATCGGCCCGTCCGGCTCCGGCAAGTCCACCCTGCTCAAGGCGCTCACCGGCTACCGGCCCGCCAACCAGGGGGAGGTGCTGTACGACAACCGGAACCTGTACAAGCAGTTCGCGGAGCTGCGTCAGCGCATCGGTCTGGTCCCGCAGGACGACATCCTGCACAAGGAGCTGACCGTCAAGAAGGCCCTGAAGTACGCGGCCAAGCTGCGCTTCCCGGCCGACACCACGGCGCAGGAGCGCGAGGCCCGCATCGACGAGGTGCTGCGCGAGCTGAAGCTGGACGTCCACAAGGAGAAGAGGGTCACCTCGCTCTCCGGTGGCCAGCGCAAGCGTGTCTCGGTGGCCCTGGAGCTGCTCACCAAGCCGTCGCTGATCTTCCTCGACGAGCCGACGTCCGGTCTGGACCCGGGCATGGACCGCGATGTCATGCAGCTGCTGCGCGGCCTCGCCGACGACGGCCGTACGGTCCTCGTCGTCACCCACTCGGTGGCCGAGCTGGCGCTGTGCGACAAGCTGCTGGTGATGGCGCCGGGCGGCTCCGTGGCCTACTTCGGCCCGCCGGAGGAGGCGCTGAACTTCTTCGGCTACGACACCTGGGCCGATGTCTTCTCCGCCTTCGAGAACTACCGCGACTACGACTGGGCGGGCCGCTGGAAGGGCTCGCAGCACTACCAGATGTACGCGGCGGACATCGATTCGGTCGCTCCGCAGTCCGTGCATCACATGCCTCCGCCGCAGGCCATCAGGCCGCCCAAGCCGCAGGCCTGGGGTTCGCAGCTGCTGACCCTGATCCGGCGCTATGTGTCGGTCATCGCCTCCGACCGCGGTTTCCTGCTGCTGTCGGTGGTCCTGCCGGCGGTCCTCGGCGCGGTCAGCCTGCCGATCCAGCACAACCGCGGCCTGCGGGTCAACGCGGCGATCAACCCGCAGACGGGCCTGCACGTCCCCAACGGCACCGCCACCACGGTGCTGCTGATCCTCGCGGTCGGCGCGTGCTTCGCGGGCGCCGCGAACTCCGTGCGTGAGCTGATCAAGGAACGGGTGATCTACGAGCGGGAGCGGGCGACCGGCCTGTCCCGGTCGGCGTACCTGATGTCCAAGGTGGTCGTGCTCGGCACCGTCACCGTGCTGCAGGGCCTGCTGGTCGGCGTGATCGGCTTCTCCAGCCGTGACATCCCCGACCAGGGGCTCATCCTCGGCGCCTCCACCCTCCTGGAACTGTGCCTGCCGATCATGGCGCTCGGCTTCGCCTCGATGATGTTCGGTCTGGTGATCTCCTCGCTGGTGAAGACCGCCGAGAAGACCATGCCGCTGCTGGTGATGTTCGCGATCATCCAGGTCGTCTTCACGGGCTGCCTGTTCACCCTGCACGGCACGCTCGGTGTGAACGAGGTGTCGTACCTCATGCCGTCGCGCTGGGGTGTGGCCGCCGCCGGCACCACGCTGGACTTCAACAACATCGCCCCGAACACCGACGACCCGGGCAGTACCGACCCGCTGTGGAACCACACGGCCGGCGCCTGGGGCATGGACATGGTCATCCTGATCCTGCTCGGTGTGATCTGCGGCTTCTTCGTGGCCCGCTTCCTGCGTCGCCACGAGCCGGAGGTCATGCGCAAGTAGCCGGTCGCAGGCTCGGCAACGCCGAAGGGCGGCACCCCCAGCGGGGTGCCGCCCTTTCGGCGTACGTCAGAGGTCCGCGCCGACCTCAGTACGCGCTGTTGACGTTGTCCATCGAGCCGTACCGGTGGGCCGCGTAGTTGGCGGCGGCGGTGATGTTGGCAACCGGGTCGTAGATGTTCCACGACGTGCCGGGCACGTGGTACGTGTTGAACGTCGGCTGGATGACCTGGAGCAGGCCCTTGGACGGGATGCCGTTGACGGCGTTGATGTCCCAGTTGTTGATGGCCATCGGGTTGCCCGAGGACTCACGGATGATGTTGCGGTGCAGGCCGTAGTAGGAGCCCGGGATGTTGTGCTGCTTCATGATGTCCAGCGACTGCCGGATCCAGCCGTCGAGGTTGTTCGCGTAGATCTTCGCGGCGACCGGCTGCATGTCGAGACGCTCGGCGGAACGGTTCGCGGCCGGCTGGCCGGCGCGCTCCTGCGCGGCCTTCTTGGCGGCGGCGTCGACCGCGGCCTTCTTGGCGGCGGCCTCGGCGGCGGCCTTCTTCTGCGCGGCGAGCTTGTCGAGCTTGACCGACTCGGTGGCGAGCTGGTCGGTGACCGTGCCCTTGACGTTCTTCAGCGTCGCGCCGGCGGCGACCTGCGAGGTGGTGGCCGGGGCGCCGGTGGTGACGGTGTCCGCGTTGCCGGGGACGGCCGAGAGGGCCAGGGCGGCGGTGCCGAGGGCGGCGACGCCGGCGATGGCGATCTTGGTCTGCTTGGTCAGGGTACTGCTATGAGCACGGCTGAGGATGTTCTTGGGCATGGCTGCTGGACCTCTTCGTTGGCGCGGAGGTCGCTCCTGCGTCCGCCGGGGGAATCGGTCCTCCCGCACGAACGCCGGGGTCCGAAGACCCGCGGCGCTGAGCGACGGGAGCAATTCTTAGCGGCCGCAAAATGCCCAGGCAAAGGTGTGACGTACGATCCTCGATAGTGGATCAGGGAAGGGCAAAACGGGACAGATTGGACCGTCTGCCCCGTTCACCCCGGGAGGGTTTACCTCCTATGTCCGGTCGTACGTGATGTGGGCCCTATGTGCGGGCTCACATCGGAGACGTAACAGTCTCACCAGGAGTTGCCGTCGCAACGCTCTGTGTGAGGGCTCTCCTCCGGGAGGATGAGATGGACGTCGCCGAACTCGTGCCAGAGGTAGAGCCCCCGCAGGGCCTCCTCGTACGCCCGGTCGACCCCGGCCCGCCCCGCGACCGCCTCCAGCATCAGCAGATGCGAGGCCTCCGGCTCGTGCAGCCCGGTCAGCAGCCCGTCCACCACCCGCACCCCGCGCTGCGGCGTCACGACCAGATCCGTCCACCCCTCGGCCGCCCGCACCACCCCGTCCGGCCCGGCCGCCGACTCCACGGCCCGTACGGCCGTCGTACCGACCGCGACGACCCTCCCGCCACCGCTCGGCCCGGCAGGCGCCGCACGCCCGGTCCGGCCCGCCTTCACGGCGTTGATGAGCCGCGCGGAGGCCTCCGGCACCACGAACCGCTCCGGATACGGCGGCTCGTGCGCCTGCGCCGACGCCACCCCGGTGTGCAGCGTGACCGGCGCGAACCACACACCCCGGCTCACCAGCTCCGCCACCAGCCGCGCGGTGAACGGCCGCGCCGCACTCGGCATCTCCGCGCTGCCCGCCCCGTCCGGCGGCGGCAGCGCGAACACCGACTGGTACGCCGAGAGCGGCTGATCCCGCTCCGTATAGGAGTAACGAATCGGCCGCCCGTGCGCGCGCAGCACCTCCAGCACGTCCCCGGCCGCCCGCGCCCACCGCAGCCGCTGCCCGCGCGGGCCGAGCGGCTCCTCCAGCACCAGCCGCCCCGCCCCCTGCAGTACCACCTCCGTCCCCTCTATCCCCTCTATCCCCTCTGTCCCCGCGCGCGTGCCCGCACGCGGGTGCGTGGTACCCCGTCCGTCCGGTTCCCGCAGCTCGACCGCCCACCGGCCGTCGTCCCCGCGCGTGGAGAAGTGCACCACCACGCGCGCGTGCCCGATCCGCCCGTCCACCGCCGCGGCCAGCGTGGGCGAGGTGTTCACCACGAGCAGGTCCCCGGCCCGCAGCAGCCGGGGCAGCTCCGAGAACGCGTGATGCGTCACCCGCGTACCGCACGACACCAGCAGCCGTACGGCGTCCCGGTCCAGCCCCGGACCGCGCTGCTCGACGGGCACGCGCGCGGACAGCCCCTCCGGTACCCGAAACCCCGTCCTCATCGCCGCTCCAGCAGTGTCGGCGCCGCGTACCGCCCACCGGCCGGGCGCTCCTCGATCAACCGCAGGAACGCCGGTACGACCGTGTCCGGCGCCGGACGCGGATCACCGTCGCCGGGTACGGCCGCCGCGTACAGGTCGGTCGCCATGTCCCCGGGATCCACCGCCCACACCCGCAGACCGGGCTCCTCCACGGCCAGCACCGCCGCGAGCTGGTCCAGGGCAGCCTTCGAGGCGCCGTAGCCGCCCCATGTCGCATACGCCTCGGCCGCCGCGTCCGAACTGACCGCGATCACCGTGCCGCCCGGCGCCCGGCGCAGCAGCGGCAGCGCCTCCTGGACCAGGCCCAGCGCGGCCACCACGTTCACCTCCAGCGCCCGCCGCAGTCCCTCCAGGGGCAGCTCGGCCAGCCGGACCAGCGGCTCGGACCCCAGCGCGCTCGCATTGCTCACCAGCAGATCCACCCCGCCCAGCCGACCCGCGGCCGCCACCAGCGCGGCCCGGTGCCCGGCATCCGCCACATCCCCGGCGAGCGCCTCCACGCGCGTGCCGTGCCCCGCGACGCTCTGCGCGGCCTCCCGCAGGGCGGCCGCGCCCCGGGCGTCCAGCACCAGATCCCAGCCCCGCGCGGCCAGCGCCGTCGCGAGCGCCCGCCCCAGGCCCTTCGAGGCCCCCGTGATGATCGCCACCGGCATGACTACCGTCCCCTCGTCGCCCACCGCCCGCCGTCGGGCGGTGACCACAACGTAGGGACGGCACCGCCCCGGCCGCCTCGGACGCGAGCCCCGAAACGGAGGGGTCCTTCGGCGTACTCCGCACGTCCGGGGCCCGGGGACCTACACCGGCGGTCCTAGGGCCGACGGACCGGGCACGGCCGCCACAGGTCCGATCCCCGCTGTCACACCCCGCCGGTACCGTGAGGTCATGAGTCAAGGCCCCCGGTCCGGCCTCGCCGCGGTCAGTTCCGCGCTGCTGGCCATGAGCAGGCATCTGGAGGTGCGCGACGTCCTCAAGACGATCGTCGCCTCCGCCCGCGAGCTGCTCGACGCGCAGTACGCCGCCCTCGGCGTCCCCGACGACCACGGCGGCTTCGCCCAGTTCGTCGTCGACGGCGTCAGCGATGCCCAGTGGAAGGCCATCGGCCCGCTGCCCCGCCAGCACGGCATCCTCGCCGCGATGCTGCACGAGGCCCGCCCCGAGCGCCTCGCCGACGTGCGCAAGGACCCCCGTTTCGAGGGCTGGCCGGCCGCGCACCCGGACCTGGCCGACTTCCTCGGCCTGCCCATCCGCGACGGCGACGAGGTGATCGGGGCCCTCTTCCTGGCGAACAAGAACTGCCCCAAGCCGGAGGGCGGCTGCGGCTTCACCGCCGAGGACGAGGAACTGCTCGCCATCCTCGCCCAGCACGCCGCCATCGCCCTCACCAACGCCCGGCTCTACGAACGCAGCCGCGAACTCACCATCGCCGAGGAGCGCTCCCGCCTCGCACACGAACTGCACGACGCGGTCAGCCAGAAGCTCTTCTCGCTGCGCCTGACCGCCCAGGCCGCGGCGGCCCTCGTCGACCGCGACCCCGCCCGCGCCAAGGGCGAACTGCACCAGGTCGCCGCGCTCGCCGCCGAGGCCGCGGACGAACTGCGCGCCGCCGTCGTGGAGTTGCGCCCCGCCGCCCTGGACGAGGACGGCCTGATCGCCACCCTGCGCACCCAGACCCAGGTGCTCGACCGCGCCCACACCGCACGTGTGACCTTCGCCAGCACCGGCTTTCGCGCCCTGCCCGCCGCCCAGGAGGAAGCCCTGCTCAGGGTCGCCCAGGAGGCCCTGCACAACGCACTGCGCCACTCCGGCGCCGAGCACGTCGACGTGAGCGTGCGGCGGCGCGGCGGCGGGGCCGTGCTGCGCGTCACCGACGACGGAGGCGGCTTCGACCCGACGGCGGTCCGCCGCGCCGGGCGGCATCTCGGCCTGGTCTCGATGCGGGACCGCGCGAGCGGCGTCGGCGGCACGCTGACCGTGGAATCGGTGTCCGGCAAGGGCACCACGATCGAGATGGAGGTCCCCGGTGGCTGACGCGATCAGGGTGCTGCTCGTCGACGACCACCAGGTCGTCCGCCGGGGCCTGCGCACCTTCCTGGAAGTGCAGGACGACATAGAGGTCGTCGGCGAGGCCGCCGACGGCGCCGAGGGCGTCGCCCAGGCCGAGGAACTGCGACCGGACGTCGTGCTGATGGACGTCAAGATGCCGGGCATGGACGGCGTCGACGCCCTGCGCCGCCTGCGCGAACTGGACAACCCCGCGCGCGTGCTGATCGTCACCAGCTTCACCGAGCAGCGCACGGTCGTACCGGCCCTGCGTGCGGGCGCCGCCGGATATGTCTACAAGGACGTGGACCCCGACGCCCTCGCCGGCGCCATCCGCTCGGTGTACGCCGGACACATCCTGCTCCAGCCGGAGGTCGCCGGCGTCCTGCTCTCCCAGGACGAGGCCAACTCCCCACAGAGCAGAGGCGGTTCGCTCACCGAGCGGGAGCGCGAGGTGCTCGGCCTGATCGCGGACGGCCGCTCCAACCGCGAGATCGCCCGCGCCCTCGTCCTGTCCGAGAAGACCGTCAAGACGCATGTCTCCAACATCCTGATGAAGCTCGACCTCGCCGATCGCACCCAGGCCGCGCTGTGGGCCGTTCGCCACGGCCTGACCGGCTGAAACGCCCTCGCCACGGCATCACCGAGGGCAACGTGAAGGGTCAGGCTATGGACTGAGATTCATACCGTCGTGGGAATGTCCCCCGGACGGCGCAACCACCGGCGATCTCCGCCGTTCTCAGTGCGTGCTGCGGCGAACCGCCGCGGTGAATGTCTAGGAGGGGTTGGAAAGTGAAGAACCTGAAGAAGGCCGCGGCCGTGACGATGGTGGCCGGTGGCCTGGTGGCCGCAGGTGCGGGGATGGCCTCCGCCACGGGCGGCGCCCACGCCTGCGGCGACGCCCAGGGCTCCCCGGGCGTTGTCTCGGGCAACGTCATCCAGGCCCCGGTGCACATCCCCGTGAACGTGTCCGGCAACAGCCTGAGCGTGGTCGGCGTGCTGAACCCGGCCTTCGGCAACAGCGCCACCAACCACTGAGGCGCGGCCCACAGCGACCACAGGCCTCCCGTGTGCACCGGGGGGCCTGTCGGCTTGGTACCGCTCACCCCTCAGCCCGTCCGGCGCTGCGAGGACGAGGCCGTCCAGGCCGATAGGGGTCCGAGGGGCGCCGCCCTTCGGACCCCCCCGCCGCCGTCAGGAACCGGGCGGCCTACCGCACCCCCCGCTCCCGCTCCTCCACGATGGAGTTGTACGCCGCGACCTGCGCCCTCCGGGCCGTCCGCTCCACAGGTCGCAGAGCCTCGGACCGGGCAGCCATCTCCGCGGAGGTGACCGCCGCCCCGTGCCCCCGGTCGTGCGCGAGCGAGACCAGCAGCCCCACCCGCTGCGCCAGCTCCAACACCCGCACCGCACGCGGCGGGTATCCCGGCGCCAGCACCTCGCGCCCCCGCTCGGCCCGCGCCCGGTACGCGTCGATCGCCGCCTCCGCCACCGGGCCCGACCCGGCGACATCCAGCTTCGACAGCACCGCGGTCGCCTCGTGCAGCGCCTCCGCCAGTTCCCGCTCGGCCTCGCCCAGCGACGGCACGTCGGCCGGCGGAGCCTCCCGCACCGGCAGTACGTGCCAGACCACCTCGGCATGTACATCACCCTCGGGCCCGGCCTCGTACGCCTCAGGCACCAGGCCGTACGCGGCACCGAAGCAGACCACCGCCTCCTCGGCCGCCAAGGCCCGCGCATTGAAGTCCGGCGGCCCGCTCAGACCCAGCGGATGCCCCGGCGCGGGCAGTGCCACCCGCAAGCCGGTCACCCCCAGCGTCCGCAGCCGCCCCAGCGCGAGCGTCAGCCCGACCGGCGCGGACTCCCCGGGCAGCCCCTCCACCCGGTGCACCGTGTCCTCGCCCACAATGGCGAGAACGGCGTCATCCGGCGAGACAAGTCCGGCCAAAAGGGCATTTCCCCAAGCGGCAAGGCGTCCTGAACGCGGTTCCGAGAGCATGCCTCCACCCTAAGGACCGGACCGATGGAATGGAGCCGGGCACTCGTGGCGTAGATTTCATGGGGGCTGCGCCCACCGGCGCGGCGGACCGAGCCACAGGCGTACGCGAGAGCCGAGACCGGCCACACTGCAAGGGGAGACAACGCGCTCATGAGCGATGTTCTGGAGCTTCAGGACGTATCCGTGGTCCGCGAGGGCCGGGCTCTGGTGGACCAGGTCTCCTGGTCGGTGAAGGAGGGCGAGCGCTGGGTCATCCTCGGCCCCAACGGCGCCGGCAAGACCACCCTCCTGAACGTCGCCTCCAGCTACCTCTTCCCCAGCAAGGGCACCGCCACCATCCTCGGCGACACCCTCGGCAGGGTCGACGTCTTCGAGTTGCGCCCGCGCATCGGCGTGGCCGGCATCGCCATGACCGAGAAGCTCCCCAAGAGCCAGACCGTCCTGCAGACCGTCCTCACCGCCGCCTACGGCATGACCGCCGGCTGGCACGAGGAGTACGACGAGGTCGACGAGCAGCGCGCCCGCGCCTTCCTCGACCGTCTCGGCATGACCGACTACGTCGACCGGAAGTTCGGCACCCTCTCCGAGGGCGAGCGCAAGCGCACCCTCATCGCCCGCGCCCTGATGACCGACCCCGAGCTGCTCCTGCTCGACGAGCCCGCCGCCGGCCTCGACCTCGGCGGCCGCGAGGACCTGGTGCGCCGCCTCGGCCGACTCGCCCGTGACCCCATCGCCCCCTCGATGATCATGGTCACGCACCATGTCGAGGAGATCGCCCCCGGCTTCACCCACGTCCTCATGATCCGTCAGGGCAAGGTGCTCGCCGCCGGGCCGATCGAGCTGGAACTGACCTCTCGCAACCTCTCCCGCTGCTTCGGTCTCCCGCTCGTCGTCGAACAGGTCGGCGAGCGCTGGACCGCTCAGGGCCTGCCGCTGTCCTGACGCTGCCCCAACCCCGGTTCGCGCCCTGTCCGCCGCCCGGCCCCGGTCCTACCATGACCACGTGGACGACATCGACGCATGGGTGTGGTGGCTCGTCGGCGCGGGGGCACTCGGAATCCCGCTCGTGGTGACGGCGATGCCGGAGTTCGGCATGCTCGCGGTGGGAGCCGTCGCGGCGGCGGTCGTCGCGGGACTCGGCCTCGGCACCGTGATCCAGGTCCTCGCCTTCGTCGTCGTCTCCGTCGCGCTCATCGCCGTCGTCCGCCCCATCGCGGCCCGGCACAGCAGGCAACGCCCCCAACTCGCCACCGGTATCGACGCCTTGAAGGGCAGGCAGGCCGTCGTCCTGGAACGCGTCGACGGCTCCGGCGGCCGTATCAAGCTCGCCGGAGAGATCTGGTCGGCTCGCGCCCTCGCCACCGACCGCGCCTACGAAGTGGGCCAGGAGGTGGACGTCGTGGACATCGAAGGGGCCACCGCCATCGTCATCTGAGACAACCGGCCCACGAGTTGGGCGAAGTCTGACAGACTCGACCAGCAAGATCTTCTGCAAGCATGAGATCTGCCGAAGGCGCCGAGGCGGAGAGGGGTACGGGGACCACGATGGAACCGGTCATCATCGTCCTGATCATTCTGGTGGTGTTGGTCTTCATCGCCCTGATCAAGACCATCCAGGTCATTCCACAGGCCAGCGCCGCCATCGTCGAGCGCTTCGGCCGCTACACACGCACCCTGAACGCGGGCCTGAACATCGTGGTCCCGTTCATCGACACCATCCGCAACCGCATCGACCTGCGCGAACAGGTCGTACCGTTCCCGCCCCAGCCGGTGATCACCCAGGACAACCTGGTCGTCAACATCGACACGGTCATCTACTACCAGGTGACGGACGCCCGCGCGGCCACCTACGAAGTCGCCAGCTACATCCAGGCGATCGAGCAGCTGACGGTCACCACGCTCCGCAACATCATCGGCGGCATGGACCTCGAACGCACCCTGACCTCCCGCGAGGAGATCAACGCCGCCCTGCGCGGCGTCCTCGACGAGGCGACGGGCAAGTGGGGCATCCGCGTCAACCGCGTGGAACTCAAGGCCATCGAGCCCCCCACCTCCATCCAGGACTCGATGGAGAAGCAGATGCGCGCCGACCGTGACAAGCGCGCCGCGATCCTCACCGCCGAAGGTACGCGCCAGGCCGCCATCCTCACCGCGGAGGGCGAGAAGCAGTCCCAGATCCTGCGCGCCGAGGGCGAGGCCAAGGCCGCCGCCCTGCGCGCCGAGGGTGAGGCCCAGGCGGTCCGTACGGTCTTCGAGGCCATCCACGCCGGAGACCCGGACCAGAAGCTGCTGAGCTACCAGTACCTCCAGATGCTCCCGAAGATCGCCGAGGGCGACGCCAACAAGCTCTGGATCGTCCCCAGCGAGATCGGCGACGCCCTCAAGGGCCTCTCCGGCGCCATGGGCAACTTCGGCCCCCTGGGCGGCGGTTCGGGCAACAACGGCAAGTCCGTCCCGCCCCAGAACAACGGCCCGGACCGCTGGGAGAAGCCCAGCATCGACTGAGCGCCGCTGGAGAACGCGGGGTTCCTCCCGCGCCCTTCAGGGGCGCGGGGAACTGCGCGAGAAACCACACACGACCCGCAGCCGCCGACTGAAACCGCCGGGCAGACGATCAGGCCGCATCACGAGCCAGCCACTCAGGAAGCGCGTCGAAGTCGTCCCGGCCCAGGGCCAAGAGCATCGCATCGGCCGGCGTCGGCTCGAACGGCTCCTTCAGCAAGGTCATCCCCGCCTCCTCAGGAGTCCGGGCGGCCTTGCGGTGATTGTCCTCGGCACACGCGGCCACCGTGTTCAGCCAGGTGTCCTGCCCACCCTGCGCCCGCGGCAGCACATGGTCCACGGTTGTGGCCCTGCGCCCGCAGTACGCGCACCGGTGCCGGTCCCGGACCAGCACACCCCGCCTCGACCAGGGAGCTTGTCTTCGGAACGGCACCCGTACATATCTGCACAGCCTGATCACCCGGGGCGCGGGTATGTCCACATCGGCACCGCGCATGCGCAGTTCGGGATGGGCAGCCTCCACGACGGCCTTGTCCTGGAGCACCAGGACGACGGCTCGATTCAGCGTCACCGTCGACAGCGGCTCGAAGCTCGCATTCAGAACCAGTGTGTCCCGCATCCAGCCCACCTCCCGTGCGCACCTGCCCACCCCCGGCGGGCTTGGATCAACTCTGGACGGGCGCGCCGAGATGGACAACGCAATAAAAAATGCCCGCCCCCGATCACTTCCAAGACCGGGGGCGGGCAAACGTTCAATGAACGCTCAGCTGAATCGTGGCGCTGCGCTCAGCTCTGCGCGGGATTCTCGTACTCACCGATGAGCTGCGCACGCGCGATCGCGTGGAACCGCAGATTGAAGCCGATCACGGCGGGCGAGACATCGGCGTCCGGTCCAAGCTTCTCCTGATCCACCGCGTACACCGTGAAGACGTACCGGTGCGGCCCGTCCCCGGGCGGCGGCGCGGCACCACCGAAGTCCTTCGACCCGTAGTCGTTGCGCACATGCAGCGCACCCTCGGGCAGCCCCTCGAACTTCCCGCTGCCCGCACCCGCCGGCAGCTCCGTCACGGAGGCCGGGATGTCGAACAGGACCCAGTGCCAGAACCCGCTGCCGGTCGGCGCGTCGGGGTCGTAGCAGGTCACGGCGAAGCTCTTGGTCTGCGCGGGGAAGCCCGCCCAGCGCAGCTGCGGCGAGGTGTTGCCCTCCGCATAGACCTGGGCGCTGCCCAACGTCGCACCTTCCGCGAGGTCCGCGCTCGTCACGGTGAACGACGGCACGGGCGGATGGAAGTCGTGGGGGAGCGGCCGCCGCTTGAGCTCGGTCACCTCGGTACCTCCTGATCGATGATCTGCAACCAGCAGCTTCCGAGCCTAGAACCAGTTGCGCTTGCTGCCGACCTCGGACAGCCACTGGTTCAGATAAGCCGCCCAGTCGGTCCCCTGCCAGTCGTGCTGCCCCACCTGGAAGGACCGGTAGGTGTCCGAGCCCTCGCTGAACAGGCCCGGCTTCTTGTCCATCTCCAGTACGACGTCCATCGCGTGCTCATCGGCCACGAAGCTCAGCTCGACCTGGTTCAGACCCCGGTACTGCGCCGGCGGGTGGAACTCGATCTCCTGGTAGAACGGCAGCCGCTGACGCGTACCCCGGATGTGACCACGCTCCATGTCCGCGTTCTTGAAGCGGAAGCCCAGCTGGATGAAGGCGTCCAGAATCGCCTTCTGCGCCGGCAGCGGATGCACGTTGATCGGGTCCAGGTCGCCGGAATCCACCGCACGCGCGATCGCCAGCTCGGTCGTCACCCCGATGTGCATCCCGCGCAGCGCCTGCCCGTCGATCATGGTGACCGGCGTCTCCCAGGGGATCTCCAGTCCGAACGGAACGGCGTGCACGGCACCCGCCTGCAGCTCGAAGGCCCCACCGAGCCGCACCTTCGTGAACTCGATGTCCTGCTTGTACTCCTGGTCGCCGCTCTCCACCTCGACCTTGGCCTGCAGACCGACGGACAGCCCCTCGATGGCCTGGTCCACCGACCCGCCCTGGATGCGCACCTCACCCTGGACGACCCCGCCCGGCACGACATTGACCTCGGTCAGCACGGTCTCGACCGACGCCCCACCGGCACCGAGGCTCGCGAGCAGCTTCTTGAACGCCATTGACTCTCCCTTTACGAAGGACCCTCGACCCCTACAAACGCGATCCGTCCCCGACCGGTTCCGCCGACCCGGTGTCCCGGCTGCACTACCCTCGGACGGCATGATCGCGCCCCCGGACCGTACGCCACTGCCCCGAGAGTTCTTCGACCGCCCGGTCCTGGACGTGGCACCGGACCTGCTCGGCCGCGTCTTCGTCCGCACGACCCCCGACGGCCCGATCGCCCTGCGCCTCACCGAGGTGGAGGCGTACGACGGTCCGAACGACCCCGGCTCACACGCCTACCGCGGTCGCACCGCCCGCAACGCGGTGATGTTCGGGCCGCCCGGCCATGTGTACGTCTACTTCACCTATGGCATGTGGCACTGCATGAACCTCGTCTGCGGGCCCGAGGGCCGGGCGAGCGCCGTCCTTCTCCGCGCCGGCGAGATCGTCGAGGGCGTCGAACTGGCTCGCAAACGGCGACTTTCGGCCCGGAACGACAAGGAACTGGCCAAGGGCCCGGCCCGCCTGGCGACGGCCTTGGAAGTCGACCGAAGCCTGGACGGCACGGACGCGTGCGCCTTGGGCGAGACCCCGCTGCGCATGCTGACCGGTATGCCCGTCCCCGCTGACCAGGTACGAAGCGGCCCCCGCACCGGAGTCGCCGGCGAAGGCGGGAACGGCGACATCCATCCCTGGCGCTATTGGGTGGCCAACGACCCGACGGTGAGCCCCTATCGGGCCCATGCGCCGAGGCGCCGCTCAAGTTGACGCACCCTACGAAGGTGCGTAATGTGGCCCGAGCCACTGAACCGGGTACGGCAATAGCCAGCAGCCGGAGCGGCCACCCACTACCTAGCTACAACCCCTCAGCGGGGTCGATTTCGGCGCGCCCGTGTGCCCGAATTCGAAGCCGCGAGACTCGATTATGAGTCGCCGAGAGAATGCGCTAACGTAGTGAATGTCGAAAGGGCCGCGGCGAAAGCCAAAAGCCCCAAGACAAATCCCGCCGACCGGGAATCGGACGCCGAAAGG